>NZ_CP150455.1:6387500-11487500 GCF_051519095.1 Sorangium sp. So ce131
CAGCTTGCGTCCCCTACGGTCGAGCGGCGTCGTGTTGCCTTGGAGCCGTCCGCCTCCGCGCGGTTCGCTCGGGACACCTCGCGAGGCGTGGGACCGCCCGGCGGCGCCCTCTCGCGCCTCTGAAGCCCATATGCGGTCCGGCCCGACAGGCTTTCTCGATGAGCTCGGCTAATCCACAGGGCGCGGCGCACAACGCGCCGCCTGCAAGCCGCGCTTGCGCGCGAGGACGAACGTCATGACGAACCGCTCCGGATTCCAGAAGGCGACGCTCGGGCGGACAGGGCTGCGCGTCAGCCGCCTCGGGCTCGCGTCGAACGGCGTCTGCCGCAGGGACGTCGAGTGGGCAGTCGACCAGGGCATCAACTACCTCTACTGGGGCTCGCTGCGCCGCCCCGACTTCGGCGCGGCCGTGCGCCACCTCGCGCGATCCAGGCGGGCCGAGCTGGTCGTGGTCGTCCAGACGTACACGCGCGTGGCCGCGCTGGTGCGCCCCTCGGTGGAGGTCGCGCTGCGCCGGCTCGGCCTCGACCACGCCGACGTGCTGCTCCTCGGCTGGTGGAACGAGCCCCCGGACGCGCGCATCCTCGACGCGGCCCGGCGCGTCTGCGAGGCGGGCAAGGCGCGGCACCTCATGATCTCCTGCCACCAGCGGGCGACGTTCCAGCGCTACATCGCCGATCCGACCTACGGCGCCATCATGGTGCGGTACAACGCCGCTCACCCCGGGGCGGAGGCCGAGGTCTTCCCGCACCTCGGCGCCGGCGCGGCGCGCAGCGGCGCCGGCGTCAGCGCCCTCCTGCGGCCCGGCGTGGTCGCGTACACCGCGACGCGCTGGGGGGCGCTGCTCGATCCGCGGCTCATCCCGCCCGGCGAGCGCGCTCCGCGAGGCTCGGATTGTTACCGCTTCGCGCTCACCCACCCCGCCGTGGACATCGCGCTGTGCGGCGCGAAGACGACCGACGAGCTGCGCGAGGCCCTCGCGGCGCTCGAGCGCGGCCCCATGTCCGCCGAGGAGCTCGCGTGGATGAAGCGCGTCGGCGCCGGGGTGCGCACGGCGTCCGCGAGCCGATCGGGCAACCCGCTCATCTACCTCCTCGATCGATGGACGCGCGCGGAAGGCCCGGGCGGCCCCGCCGCGCCAGAGCCGCACGAGACGCTGAGCGACGAGGACCGGCGGGCCATGAACGGCGTCCCCGTGAACGGCATGCACGACTGATCGGTCGGCGGGCGCATCGGCACCCGCGGCGGCGGGCGCGGCTCCGCGCTCACCGGACGCGGCACGTGACGTGAGCGCGCCGGCCCGCGCCGGCCGCCGCACCTGAGCGCGCCCGCGCGTGTCGGCCACCCACACGTGTCGCGGGCGCGCCGGCGCGGGCCAGCCGGCGGCGCGCCCCGGCGCGGTCAGGCGCGCGTGTCCTTGCCGACGATCACGCGCGGCGACATCTCCGTCAACGTCGCGCCGCCCTTCACGCCGAAGTCGAGCGTGCGGACCGGGAACGGGATCGTGATGTCGTTCGCGTCGAACGCCTCCTTGACGCGCATGACGAGATCGCTCCGCGCGCGGAGGTAATCGTCCTGCGTCCGGAAAGGGATCCAGATGCGGAGGGTGAAGTTGATCGAGCTGTCGCCGAACGCCTCGTAGAAGAGCTCGACGTCCCGCGTCGTGTCGCGCCCCTCGACCTGCCGCGCGGCGTCCAGGGCCACGCGTCGCACCTTCTCCAGGTCGTCGCCGTACGAGACCCCCACGGCGAGATCCACGCGGCGCGCCCCCGTGTCGGTATAATTGATGAGCTTGGTCGTGAAGATCTCCTTGTTGGGGATCATCACCGCCTGCCCCTCCAGCGTGCGGATGGTCGTGGTGCGGATCCGGATCCGCTCGGCGATCCCGAGGGTATCGTTCGTCTCGATGAGATCCCCCTCGCGGAAGGGGAAACGCACGGCGAGGTAAACGCCGGCGATGAAGTTCGCGGCGAGGTCCTGGAAAGCGAAGCCGAGCGCGAGGCCGACGATGCCGGCGCCGGCGAGGAGCGACGTCGCGGTCTTCTCGAGGTCGAGGATGCCAAGGGCGATCATGAGGCCGCCCGCGATGACCGCCATGCTGGCGAGCCAGGAGACGAGAGAGCTCACGCTGTGGGGCGTGTGCAGGCGCCCGAGCGCCCCGTAGACGAGCCGCCGGGCGACCCGCGAAAGACCCCAGGCGACGGTCACCACCACGAGGGCGACGACCATGTTGGGGAACATGACGATCAGCGCGTCGACCCACTGCGACACCTTCGTCACGAGCCTCGCCGAGATGTCCGAGAGATCGGCCGTCGTCCGCGTCACGAGCACGAGGGCGACGCATACGCCCAGGGAGTGACGACGTCGAGCCCCTCGCGCAGCGCGGCGCGGCGCGGCGCGGGCCGCGCTGGTCTACGATGACGGATGTCTACGCGGAAGTGCTCCGGCGGATCGCGCCGCCGTGACGGCCGGGTCTTGGGGCGCCCGTCGCCTCGCCCCGGGGCGCCCGTCGCCTCGCCCCGGCTACTTTACCTGCGGAAGCCTGCGCTTCGCCGGCCCCATCCTGCGACGGTTGAGCCTCCGTTTCCGGCGCTCTCGGCAGCGAGACACCGCCGCGACGTCAGGCAGCCTACAAGGCTTCCAGCCGGGCAGCAAAACCACGGGAAGAAGAGAATTCGTATGGGACGGAGATTTTTCATACGTCCTGTGACGATTCAGTAACAAGTCAGAAGCACTCGGCTGGTAACGTGCGTGTCGTGCAGGGGGAGGCCGTAGAACGTGAGTGAGCTTGTTCATCTAGCGCCGTTGCCGACACCACTTCACTGGGAGGTGCCGCCCAGGAGCTGGAGCGCCGCCAAAGCATCGAGCCTGACCGTCACGACGGGCGCCAAGACGGACCTCTTCCTCGATCCGGAGGGCGCCACGGCGGCGCTGAACGCGCCGCGCCTGCTCGGGACCCCGCACGGAGATTTCCTCGCCAGCGCGCGGGTGACCGTGGGCTTCTCGGCGCCGTACGACGCCGGCGTGCTGCTGCTCTGGGCGCACGAGCGCGCGTGGGCCAAGCTCTGCTTCGAGCTCTCCCCGGAGGGCGAGCCCACGGTCGTCGCGGTGGTGACCCGCGGCCTGTCGAACGACCGCCACGTCCTCTCCGTCGACGGCGACCACGCGTGGCTGCGCGTCTCCCGGCTCGGGCGGGTCTGCGCGTTTCACGCCTCCACCGACGGATCGACGTGGCATCTCCTCCGCTGCTTCTCGCTCGGCAGCGCAACGGAGCTCGCCGTCGGCTTCTCGGCCCAGTCGCCGATCGGCGACGGGTGCACCGCGGTCTTCGACGACATCCGCTTCGCGCCGCGCCGCGTCGGCGACCTCCGCAGCGGAGACGCCGCGAGCGACCTCCCGCCGCGCCGGCACGGCGCCCCCCATGACGAGGACGCGGTCGCCGAGCGCGTGCTGGCGCGCGCCAGTCAGATCCCGCCGTTGACCGGGATCACCTTGCCGCTCACGTAGGTGTTGTGGAGGGCGAGCCAGGTGATGGCGCGCGCCGCCTCGTCCGGCTTGCCCAGGCGGCGCAACGCCGAGAACGCGAGGTAGTCCTTGCGAAGGTCGTCGCCGAGCGCCGACGACAGCCCGGCGTCGAGCAGGCCGAGCGCCACCATGTTGACCCGGACCTTCGCGGGGCCCAGCTCCTTCGCGAGCGCCATGGCCGTCGCCGCGATCATCCCCTGGCTCGCCGCGAACGCGACCGGGACCGGCAGCGACTGGGCGCGGTCGAGCCCCCCGACGAGCACGATCTCCCCGCCGCCGCGCCGCGCCATGAACGCGCCGAGCTCACGCGCGACCAGGAAGGCGGCGCGGGCGTTCGCCGCGTAGGACCGATCCCACGCCTCGTCCGAGAGCTCCAGCGCCGGCGTGGCGTCGAGCGTGCCCGCGCACTGGATCGCCGCGGCGGGGGCCGGCTCCTCCGCGCCCATCCGGCCGACGAACGCGCGGAGCGCGGCGGCGTCGGTGAGGTCGAGGCGCGCGGCGCGGAAGCCGAGCTCGCGCGAGAGCTCGGCGGCGCGCTCCTCGCGACGGAAGTAGGTGAACGTGGCGCTCGCGCCGCGCGCGGCGAGCGCGCGCAGCACCGCGGCGCCGACCGCGCCCGTACCCCCGAAGACGACGGCGTGTCTCATGTGAGGCCCTCCACGTACGCGAACGCCTCGGCGGTGGCGTCGACGAACCGGTCGAGCGTCTCGCGCGGGATGTCGAACCGGGGCTGCAAGCGGAAGATCCTCCAGTCGTGGCCGCAGGTGAAGCAGAAGAAGCCGCGGCGATAAAGGCGGTGGCACACGAGCGGCGACGCCACCGACTGGTGCGCGAGATCGGGGAAGCCGAAGTGCTCGAAGGAGAGCCACGGGTGGTCCGGCGGGTTCAGCTGGACGCCGAGCATGAGGCCGGCGCCGCGCACCTCGCGGAACAGCGGGCTCGACCCGAGCGCCGCCTCCAGGCGCTCGCGCAGGTACACGCCCGTCCGGCGGATGTACTCGATGAGCTCGCCCGTGATCAGGTCGAGCGCGGCGAGCCCCGCGACCATCGAGAGCGCGTTGTAGCCCATGGTGTTGTTGTGGCTCTCGCCCGCGGCGAACTCCCTGCCGTAGGCGCGCACGAACAGGTCGCGCTTCGTCATCATCGCCGAGAGCGGCAGGAGGCCGCCCCCGAGCTGCTTCGCCATGAGGACCACGTCCGGGCGGCGCGGCCACGCCTCGGTCGCGAGGAAGCCGCGCCCCGAGCGGCCGATGCCGGTCTGCACCTCGTCGGCGATGAGGAGCGCGCCGTGCTTCGCCGTGAGATCGCAGAGCGCCTCGACGAACGGCGGCGGCAGCTCGCGCACGCCGCCCTCGCCCTGGATCGGCTCCACGAGCACCGCGGCGACGTCGCCGCCGGCGAGCACCCGGGCGAGCGCGTCGACGTCGCCGAACGGGATCGACGTGGCGCCTTGCAGGAGGGGCACGAACGGGTCGCGGAGGTAGCCCTCCGCCATGAACGAGACGCTGCCGTAAGAGCAGCCGTGGTAGGCGCCGGCCAGACCGACGAGCACGGGCTTCCTGGTGAGCGCGCGCGCGAGCTTCAGCGACGCCTCCACGGCGTCGCTGCCGGTGCACCCGAAGAAGACGTTGTCGTAGTGCCCGGTCCGCTCGCAGAGGCGGCGCGCGAGGCGGCCCGCGAACGGGTTGACGCGCGACGGGTACCAGGAGGGCGCGTCCGAGTCGAGGAAGGCGCGCACGGCGCGGGCGACGGCCGGGTTCCTGTGGCCGAAGGCCTGGGTGCCGTGGAAGTCCTCGATCACGAGGCCCTCGCTGTCGACGAGCAGGCCGCCCTCGGCGCGCACGACCCGGATCGGCTCGCGCGCGAGCTTCGCCCGCTGGGCGATGAGCGGGTTCACGAAGGCGCGGTACTCGTCGAAGCCGTCGCGGAGGATGTCGTCGTAGGCGTCCACGTCAGAGCCCCCCGTCGGCGACGAGCTTGGCGGCGCTCATGAGGGCGCTCTCCTCGGACGAGAGGAACACCGCGAGCTCGGCGAGCTCGTCTACACGGCCGAGGCGCCGGAGGCCGGAGTGCGCGACGTACTCGGCCTGGCGGTGCTGCGGGAGGCCCTGCGCCATGCCCTCCTCGAGCAGGCCCGGGCCGAGGAGGTTCACGCGCACGCCGTGCCGGCCGACCTCGCGCGCGAGCGCCTCGGTGAGGCCGCGCAGCGCGGACTTCGAGGCGGCGTAGTGGACCGGCGCCTCGATCACGCGCTCGGACGCGAAGTTGCCGATGTTGAGGATGACCCCGCGCTTCTCGCGGATCATGAACCGCAGCGCGGCGCGGCTCATCAGGTAAGCGCCCTTCACGTTGACGTCCATGACGAGATCCCAGTCCTCCTCCTCGAGCAGGGAGATGGGCAGGACCTGGGTGACGCCGGCGTTGTTGACCAGGACGTCGATCCCGCCCCACGCGCGGTGCAGCGCGGCGAGGGTGTCCCGGGCGTGGGCGGCGTCGGCCACGGAGCCCTTGAAGACGAGCGGCGCGGCGCCCGCCGCGGCGATCTGGCGGGTCGCCTCCGCGGCGTCGGCGTCGTCGGTCGAGTAGGTGAACGCGACGCGCGCGCCGTGCCTGGCGAACGCGAGCGCGATCGCGCGGCCGAGCCCGCGCGAGCCGCCCGTGACGAGGCAGCGCGCGCCGTCGAGGAGCCGATCCGGGGCGCTCACGTCGCCTCCCGGCGGGGCGAGGGGGCGAGGAGCGGCAGGGCGCGCCTCCCGCCGGATCGATCCGACCACGTCCTGGGCGCGCTCATGAACCTCGGCTCCTTCTCGCGGTACAGCACGTTGTAGTTGCAGACGGGCACCGTTCGGCCGTCGGCGTAGCAGTTGCTGTCGCAGCACTGGTAGGCGCGCTCGACGTCGAACGTCTCCTCGTCCATGTGGGAGTGGACGTAGACCGCCTTGACCGCGCGCTCGCTGATCCGCAGGGCCTCCTCCCGGCGGAGCGGCTTCCTCGCCGGGAACAGCGCGCGCAGGAGGCCGTTCAAGAGGCCGAGGGCGCGCTCGTCGCCGCCGCGAGCCCAGAGCGCGTCGATCGCGTCCTGCATCGCGCGCTCGAGGCGCGCGCTCGGCTCCAGGTAGAGGTGGTCCCCGAGGCAGCCGTAGAGCGCCTCGCGGCTCATGAACCGGGTGAACGGGATCGGCGGGCCGCCGCCCGGGTCCATGAGCAGGTAGGCGATCTGGTAGCAGAGCGGGTGCGCGCACGGCGACGGGATGAAGTCCTCCGGCGACAGCAGCCCGGACGTGGTCTCGGCGATGCGCTCGAGGACCTCGATCGTCGAGATGCGGCCGCCGCGATCGAAGCCCGCGCCGCTCTGGCCGGTGAACGTCATCGTGTGGACCTCGAGGTGGCGGACGCAGCCGAGCCGGAGGCCGAGGTCGATGATGCGGCCGATCTCGTGGTCGTTGTGGCCGCGGGTCATCACCGGGATGAGCGTCGTGTCCACGCCGGCGGCGTCGAGCCGCTCGAGGCAGGCGAGCTTCTTGTCGACGCTCCGCACGCCGTTCAGGGCCTTGTCCGTGGCGTCCTCGAACGTGTCGAACGAGAGCGCGACGCGCGCGCCGAGCTCCGCGAGGCGCCGGAGCAGCGCGTCGTTCCTGAGCAGGCCGAAGCCGTGGCTGCAGATGCTCACGCGGTGGATGCCCGCGTCCCTGCACATCGCGACGAGCTCGGGCAGCTCAGGGTGGAGCGTCGGCTCGCCGCCCGTGAGGTTGATGAGGTCGAGGTCGCCCCCGGAGCCGGCGACCAGGTGGCGGAGCACGTCCCCGAACTCGGCCTTGCTCATGAAGAACGCGCCGTCGTTCTTGTTGTGCACGTAGCACATGGGGCAGTCGAGGTCGCAGGCGCTCGTGATCGTGACGACCGGCATCCTGACGCGCTGGGCGTGGCCCTCGCAGGGGCCGCAGTCGAACGGGCAGCCGTGCTCGATCGGGCGCCGCGGCGCGGCCGGCGGGGACGCGATCGGCACCGCAGCGCGCGTCGCCTCGTACCAGGCCGCGCTGGTCGAGATCCTGACGTCGCGCGGGCCGTGCTCGGGGCACGCCTTGCGCATCCAGACCTCGCCTGACGGCGTCGCGACGACCCGGGCGCCGACGGCGATCTTGCACGCCGGGCACAGGCTCGTGGTCTCATGGATCAGCCGGTCGGTCGCCATGAGGGGAGGAGGATATCAGGGCCGCCCGAGCTGGTAAGCTTTCGTGCATGGCAGGCGCGCCGGAAGAGATCGTGGCCGTCGAGTCGCTCACGAAGACCTTCGGCGGCGTCGCGGCGCTGTCGGACGTGAGCTTCCGCGTGCGGGGGCCCGGCCTCGTCGGCATCCTCGGGCCGAACGGCGCCGGCAAGACGACGCTGCTCGACATCCTCGAGGGGCTCAGCGAGCCCACGCGCGGCGCGGTCCGCGTCTTCGGCGCGCCCGTGCCCCCCTACCCGCGGCGGCGGGTCGGCGTGGTCATGCAGAAGGAAGTGCAGCTCGAGCGCTGCACGACGCGGGAGTACGCGGGCCTCTTCGCGGCGATCTACGGCGTCAGGGACGGCGAACGCCGGATCCTCGAGCGCGCGCGGCTCACCGCGCGCGCGGCCGCGCCGATGTCGCGCCTCTCGGGCGGGGAGGCGGCGCGCCTCTTCATCGCCACCGCGCTCGTGCACGAGCCCGAGCTGCTGCTGCTGGACGAGCCCACGGCGCCGCTCGATCCGGCCAGCAAGCAGGAGGTCGGCGAGATGCTGCGCGCCGTCTCGCGCGAGCGGACCGTGCTCATGACGACGCACGACCTGCGCGAGGCGGACGGCCTGTGCGACCACCTGCTGTTCCTCGTCGGCGGCAAGCTGCGGGCGAGCGGCCCGCGGGACGAGCTCGTCGCCGCGGTGCCCGAGGGCCGCCGCACCGGCCTCGGCGTCGAGGACGCGTTCTTCCACTTCTGCGCGGTCCGGATGCGCCACGGCGAGGCGGAGGAGGCACGGTGAACGCGTTCTGGGCGCTCGCGCGCCTCCGGCTGCTCGACGTGCTGCGCAGCCCGACCTCGAGCAGCTTCGTGCTGCTCTTTCCGGTCGTGCTCCTCGTCGTGGTGGGGCTCGTGTTCATGAACGGGCACCCGTTCGAGGAGCGGACGATCGCGGTCCTCGCGTCGCCCCCCGGCGACGACCGCGCGCTCGCGGCGCTCGGCGAGGAGGTCGCGTCGGCGCGGCGCGTGCACGTAGGGAGCGAGGCCGAGGGGCTCTCGCAGCTGCGCGCGCGCACCGCGAGCGCGGTCCTCGTGCTCCCTCGCGAGGGCGCGGCGTGCCGCGTGATCGTGGGGCCGCGCGACCGGCTGTTCGGGCGCGGCATCGCCGCGTCGGCCGGCGCGCGGGCCGAGCTCTCCGTCGTGGAGCTCCCGCGCTGGGGGTACGTGCACTACCTCTTCCCGGGGATCCTCACGTTCAGCGTCATGGTCGCGGGCCTGTTCGCGACCGGCTACACGATGGTGCTCTACCGCCAGAACCGTTTCCTGAAGAAGCTCGCGACGACGCCCATGCCCAGGGTGACGTTCGTCGGGGCGCAGATCGCGGCGCGGTCCGTCCTCGTCCTCGCGCAGATCACGCTCGTCGCCGCGGCCGGGGCGCTGCTCTTCGACGTGCCGTTCACCGCGGCGTCGGCCCTCTGGGCGGCCTTCGTGTCGCTGCTCGGCCTGCTCGCGTTCATGGGGGCGGGCTTCGTGCTCGCCTGCGTCATCAAGACCGAGGACCTGGTGGTCGACATCGTGAGCGCGGTGAACTTCCCGGTCGTCTTCCTCTCGGAGATCTTCTTCCCGCTCGACGCCTTGCCGCGCCCGCTCGCCGTCGTGGGAGCCGCCCTGCCGAGCACGCAGATGGTGCGCCTCATCCGGGAGACGTTGCTCTTCGGCGTCACCGATCCCGGCCAGCTCGCCGGCGGCATCGCCGTCCTCGCCGGATGGACGGTGGCGACATTCGCGCTCAGCCTGTGGCTGTTCCGGTGGCACCGCTGAGGGCGCGGCGGCCGATAGCCGAGGTGCGCCGGCGCTCGCGCGGCCTCCATTTTTGCTGCTGCTTCAGAATTGCGCTCAGCGCGCTCTGACGCGCGTGTCGGTCGGCAACTTCGGGGGAAAAAACGCCGACTTGTGATTGGTTGGAGGGCGACGCCAACACAGGGAGACGGCCGTGCTCACCTTCGTCGCGCACGCCCGTTGTTCCGATCTCGTCGCTTGGAGGAAACGCATGTTGATGCAGTCGAGCGTTCGATCTGCCGCTTGCAGGATGGCCGCCCTCGTGTCGTGGGTGGCGCTGTTCACCGTCGCTTGCAGCGCCGACCCGGCGACGTCCGGGCTCGGCGGCGGCACGGGGACGGGCGGCGCGGGAGGCGCCGGCGGCGCGGGCGGGAGCGCGCAGCCTTCGGCGGGAGGCGCGGGCGGCGCGGGCGGCGCGAGCGCGGGGAGCGGCGCGCCCGCCGGCGCGACGGGATCGGCGGCGTCGACGGGATCCGCCGGCGCGGGCGGAGATCCGGGGGGCGGCGGCGCCGGGGCGGGCGGCGCGGGGCCGCTTCCGGACATCACGATCTGGATCGCGGGGGACTCGACGGTCGCCAATGGCCAGACCCCCTGCCCTGCTGGCTGGGGTGGTCAGCTCGACGCGCTCTTCGACGAGCGCGTCACGGTGGTGAACAGCGCCGTCGGCGGTCGCAGCGTGCGCACCTGGCTCTATCACGTGCAGACCACCATGGATGACACGGGCGAGTGCGCGCTCACCCGCGACTCGAGCGGCGAGCCCCTGCTCCAGGACAGGTGGGTTCAGATGCTCGGCGGCATGAAGCCGGGCGACTACCTGTTCATCCAGTTCGGCATCAATGACGGGTCGCGCACCTGTGATCGGCACGTGGGGCTCGACGCATTCAAGGCGAGTTATGGGATGATGGCTCTCGCGGCCCAGGAGCGAGGCGCCCAGCCCGTGTTCGTGACGCCCGTGAGCGCGATCGCCTGCAATGGCAGCACGGCCCGCGGGACGCGCGGCGGTTATGTAGACGCGACCCACGAAGCGGGCGCGGAGCACGGCGTGCCGGTGATTGATCTCCACGAGCTGAGCGTCGCGCTGTACAACTCCCTGAGCTTCTGTCCGGTACCTGGAGGCGATGTGAGCGCGACGACCGCGGGACCCGTCGGCGAGTTTTTCTGCGACGATCACACGCATTTTGCGCGCCCCGGCGCGGAGCAGATCGCCAGGCTCGTGGCCGGAGCCATTCGCGCTCAAGGGCTCGGCCTGGCTGCGTACCTCGAGTGAAGCCGCGCCGGCGCATGCGCGGGGCGGGGCCCGAAGCGCGCGCCGCGCGCTGGTATGATGTCGTCCTGGCCCGCCGGGTCCCCTGCCGGGAGGCGCGCGGGCGACCCACCGACGAGGCAGCGGGACGGTCGGCGGTCGCCGCCGGGACCTAGGTCGGGCGGAGCGCGCGGCCGTCGCGCCGCGGACTGCGATGAAGCTGGCGCCCTCGCGTCGTCAAATGATATCACCGGTACACGGCTCGCTTTGTAGCTAGGCTCGACCGTCCCAGCACCAAGGCATCAGCGCAGCATCGCACCTCTTCGCACCTGGTGTCTTGACGGAGACCGGAGATCGCTTGTTCACCCGCCGCGAGAGGCCTGGAGCGGGCGCGCCGAGGACCGCCACTTCTGGCCTCTTTGCAAGGACGTGATGGACAACCGGCTCACCTCGGTCTCGTGTACGACGCTGCTGAACGGCACGCCCATGCCTCTGGCGCTGCTCTCCGGCACGGGTGAGGTGGTCGCCAGCAACCCAGCCTGGGACGAATGCGTGGGTCCGCCCGGACCTCTGCTCGATCGCGTGCACGAGGACGATCGCGGCGAGCTGACGGCCCAGATCAAGGCCGCGCGCGCCGGCGCGGGCAGCGTCTCCGCAACGGCGCGCGTGGTGGACGCCCGCGGCAAGGCGCTCCCGCTGCGATGGACGTTGTGGCGGGCCGACGACACGGGGCTCTGGGCCGCCGTGAAGCCCGATCGCGAGGCGTGGGAGACGCAGGCGCGCGTCCTCGTCGACGTGTTCCAGACCATGGACGCGGTGATCTGGGCCTGCGACCAGGCGGGCACGCTCCGCGTCTCCGACGGCAACGGGCTCGCGCACTTCGGGATCAAGCCCGGCCAGATCGTCGGAATGAACATGCGCGATCTCTACGGCGAGGGCTCGCAGGTCCTCGAGCTGTGCAGGCGCGTGCTCGCCGGCGAGACGGTCCGCACGGACACCGTGGCCGACGGCGTGCACTGGATCGTGCACTATGCGCCGCGCCGCGGCGAGGACGGCGAGATCGACGGCGTCCAGACGTTCGGGATCAACCTGGCCGACCACGTCACCCTCGCCGCGCAGGCGGAGCTGCTCCGCACGTGCATCGACAGCATGCCGATCATCATCTGGGCGTTCGACAAGGACGGCATCTGCATGGTGGCGCAGGGCGGGGCGCTCGCGCAGGTCGGCGCCATCGAGCGGAACGGGATAGGCAAACACATGCTCGAGCTCTGCGGCGACGCGGACGACGTGCGCGAGGCCTTCCAGCGCGCCCTCTCCGGAGAGATCGCGCACGCCGAGCAGCGCCGGCACGACAGGATCTGGCGAACCAGGTTCGTCCCCCAGAAGGACGTCCTCGGCACGATCATCGGCGTCGGCGCCATCAGCGAGGACGTCACGCAGCAGCGCCGCGTCGAGCAGCAGCTGCGGGAGCAGCTGCGGCTCACCCAGGATCAGCAGGAGTCGATCGCGCGGCTGTCGAGCCCGATCATCGAGGTCTGGCAGGACGTGCTCATCGTCCCGCTGATCGGCGCGGTCGACGCGGATCGCGCGTCGATGGTGATGGATTCGCTGCTCGCGAGCGTCGTGGAGCGGCAGGCGTCGTTCGCGATCCTCGACCTAACCGGGATCGATTCCGTCGACACGACGACGGCGCAGCACCTGATCAAGATCGTCAATGGATTGACCCTGCTCGGCTGCCGGAGCGTGGTCACCGGCATCCGCCCGCCGGTGGCGCAGACGATGGTCGGGCTGGGCTTCGATCTGTCGCAGGTGTGCACGCTGCGCAGCCTGAAGGAGGCGCTCCGCTGGTGCATGCGCGAGGCGCGGCGCGGCTGAAGGCCCGCGCCGCGCCGGCCGCGCCCCGCGGCGGGGCGCGGCGCTCGCTCACCCGGGGCTCGACGGATCCGCGGGATCCGTGCCGGCGTCGCGCTCGTCGCCGTCGCGGACTCCATCGCTGTCGCGGTCGACGCCGCACCGCGCCCCCGAGCCGGGCGGCATGCACGTGTAGGTCACCGGCTGCCCGGTGAGGACGGAGAACCAGCGCAGCCCGAGATCGCTCACCGGCGGGGCCGCGCTGCGATCCGTGGTGAACTGGCCACCTCCCACGTAGAGCAGGCCGACCTCCTCGAAGAGGAACGGGAGCTTCGCCACGAGGTCGCACTCCTCGGCCTCGGCGCGCTCGACGAGGAGGTCGATCCGCGGCCAGGCCGCCGCCGCGTTGCGCGCGCCGAGCGTGACCTGCTGCCCGACGATCGGCGCGAGGTTCGAGTCGAACGCGAGCATGAAATCCACGGCCTGCCGGCGCAGGATCTCCCCGGAGGCGTCGAGCGGGAAGCCGTTCGGCGTGAAGCCGCTCTCCTCGAACCCGATCGCTTGGTGGAAGCGGAAGAGCGTGTCCATCACGCCGTCGTGCATGAACCCGAAGCCGCGGATCTGGTCGCCCATGAAACCGTTGTCCCCGGGGTGGAAGAGGCTCGGGACCGCGGCCATGCCGAACATGCCGATCTTCTGGTACAGGTTGCGCAGGTGGGGGTTCTTGAAGCTCTGGCCGTTCTCCTGTCCGACGCTCCCGCCGTCGGTGCCGAAGAAGCCGGGGAAAGGCTCGCCGGCGTCGGCGTTCGCCTCGGGATCGAGGCTGTGGCAGGACGCGCACGAGAACGTGCCGTCGACGCCCTCGCGGACGAAGTGGTCGCGCCCGGCCTGCTGATCGGGGGTGAGGGAGTTATCGAGGCTCCGGATCGGGTTCGGCGGATACGTGAGCTGGAGGATGAAGTCGGTGAACGCCTCCATGTCGTCGCCGGGGATGGGCGCGTGCCGGCCGAGCAGGTTCGTGAAGCCGACCTGGAATCGCCTGAACGCCGCGCGCTCGTCGAAGGCGCCGCTGTCCGGCTGCGCGGTGGGCTCGTCGTTGCCGCCCGTGCGGTCGCCGCGCCAGTGCATCGGCCCGTGGTTGGCCAGGCCGCGCAGGCTCTGGGTCGTCATCGGCCCCTTCATGGGCTTCAGCGTGGTGTCGGCGGGGAACGGCGGGTTGATGCTCGTGAACGGCCCGGGGTTCGTCTGGGTGATGTCGTCCGGATTGCCGAGGTCCCACGCCAGGCTGTCGAGGTCGCCGAAGACGTGGCAGCTCGCGCACGACGAGTCGCCGTGGCTCGACGTGAAGCTCGCGTCGTGGAGGAACACCCGCCCGCGGACCACGCTCTCCGGCTCGGGGTTGTGGAGCGGGAGGTGCGCGACCTCGGCGCGCGCGGCGGTGTTGATGATCGAGATGGAGTTGTCGAAGCGCGTGAGCACGTACAGCCGGCCGCGCGGCGGATCGAGCGCGAGCCCGCTCGGCCCGCCGCCGCTCACCGGGATCTGGCTCGCGAGGCTCGGCGTGAAGGTGTCGCTCTCCAGCTCGGCCGTCTTGAAGACCCCGATCTTGCTCGATCCGAACGCGGCGACGTAGAGCTTCGAGCCGTCCGGGGTCACCGCCATATCGAGCGGCGTGGCCAGGCTCTTCGCGTTCTCCGGGTTGGGCACGGGAGCGCAGCACGTCGCGTAGTCGATGTGTTTGTTCAGGTGCCGCGGCTGGGCCGAGCCGCCGCCCAGCACGGTGATCCGGCTCTCGTGCAGGTGTCCTCGGACGCTCGACCCGGCGAAGGTCCCCGGGCCCTCGAAGCGATCGAGGTTGAACGCCTCGGTGTTGGAGACATAGACCTTCCCGTTCACCGGGTTGACGACCATGTTGTAGAGGACGGTCCCCACGCCGGTGAAGAAGCCGGCGCCGCCGGGGCGCTGGCGCGGCGGGTTGGCCGCGGCGTCGATGGCGAAGACGTCCTTGTCGGGCAGCGAGAACCTGATCGCGTCGTCCCAGGTGCGGCCCGCGACGTCGACCCAGTGGGCGCCGTCGTGTTGCACGATGAGCGACGTGTTCGGCTGCGGCTCGCCGAGGAAGTTGGTGAGCGGCGGCGGCAGCCCGCCGCCCTCCTCCACGAGCACGCGGTGCACGGCGGTCGTGCGGTTGCCGGTGTGGAAGCCGGCGGCGTACACCGTGGCCCCGTCCGGGCTGACCGCGAGCGCCCTCGGGGTGTCGGTGAAGAGGGTGAGGATCGTGAGCGGCGCCCCGCCGAGCGAGGTGTCGTTCACGACGGCGTTCGCGTCGAACACCCAGACGTCCGCGCGGCCGATCCCGGGCGTCGTCAGCTGCGGATCGAAGGGCGCGTTCTGGCCCCGGTGGGCGGCGGTGATGAACGCGCGCGAGCGCCCGGGACCACCGAAGACGATATCGCGCGGCTCGTCCCCGACGAGGAGCGTGCGCACGACCCGCGGGCGCGAGGGGAACGAGACGTCGACGACGCTGACGCTGTCGGAGAGGTGATTGACGACCCAGACCTCGCTGTCGCTGCGCGCGGCGACGGCGACGGGCTCCAGGCCCACGCTCACGGAGGAGAGGTGCGAGAGGCCGCCCGGCGTGGCGCGGAATACCTCCAGGCGGTTGTCGGGTGTATTGGCCGCGAAGAGCAGCGCGCGGTTCGGCGAGAGCGCGAGCGGCCTTACCTGGCCGCTCTCGAAGAGGGTATACGAAGGCGCCGCCTCCGCTCCTCGCCCGGCGAAGAGGGTCACGAGGACGGCGGTGGCGATGAGAATGGCACGGGGAGCGCGTGGATGACGATGTGGGAGCATCCTGACCTCCTTAAGAACGGGGTAGAATGAAGTATCCCTTCAGCATAGAACCGCATAGCGGCGCCCGGGAATCAAGTATTTCGTGGATTCATCGAGACGCGAATGAATGGCAGCGCACGTTTCGCGGCGAGGAGGTGCTCGCGCCGCTCGTGTTGGTTGCTTGAGCCCCGGCGCGGCCCCGCACAGATCGAGGCCATCCGCTGCCGCTGGATCACCCCAGCATGCCCGCGGCCGCGTTCTCTATGCGCCGCCTGCCAGCGCAATTCGGTGGACCCCAGGCAGACGGCCCCAGTACGCTGATGGCATCCTTCCCAGGTGTCCGTGCCGCCTCAGCAACGCACCCTTGAGTTCATCAGCGTGCCAGCAGCTGCGGGCGGTCCTGCTGGGCTCCGCGCCTACAAGATCCGCATCGATGGCCCTGGCTATACGCCGCTGACCATCGACTGGGATCAGAGGCCCCTCAACATGCTCGCGGCCCTGCAGAGGCTCCCGCCCGATCCGAACATCGTGGCGGAGGTCGGCGCTGTCCTCGCTTCGCTCCTGAAGCCGGCCGGCTGGGATGCCCTCGCGGCGATGATTTGCCAGGCGCACTACGACAAGCAGCGCTTCTGCCTGACCATCGAGTCCGACGCGCCCGAGATCTACGCGCTCCCGTGGGAGCTCATGACGATGGGGACAGGCCAGCACCTCGCCGAGCTGCCTTCCGTGCTTGTTCGCCGTGAGTTGCCCGGAGGGTCCACGCCGCCGCCGCGGCCGGATCCGATGGAAGAGGAGGGCCGGATCGTGCTCGCCTGGTCGTCCGCCGGGGGCAGCGTCCCCCTCGAGGAGCACCGTGAGGCCATCCAGAGGGCATGTCGCTTCGGGCAGCCCGCGTTCGATCCCGGGCGCGACGTGGTGGAGCTCGTCTCCACGGAGACGCTCGCGCGAGTCCTCCGCGACGGCGGACGCGGCGCGACGCCGCCGGTGCGCGTGCTCCACGTGCTCTGTCACGGCGCACGCCTCCCGGACACGACGCACGGGTTCGGTCTCCTGTGGGGCCGGGCCCGCGCCGGTGAGGATGGGATCCTCGTGAGCGCCGGCGTCATGCGGCACATCCTCGGCGATCACGTGAGCCAGGTGCGCCTCGCGGTGCTCTGCGCCTGCTACGGCGGCCACACGGACAGGCCGAGCAGCCCGCTCGGGAGCGTCGCCCACGAGCTCCACCGCGCCGGGATCGCGAGCGTGATCGCGCCCTCCGCGCCGCTCTCGATGGACGGATCGACGCGCCTCGCCGAGATCTTCTACGAGGCGCTCGTCGGCGAGCCTGCCTCGGTCGAAGAGGCGTTCCTGCGCGCGCGCGCGGCGCTGTCTGTGCGCGACCAGCCGCTCGACTGGGCCTTCCTCCAGTACTTCGCGCGTCAGCGCGACGGCGACGACAGCCGGCCGCTTGCGATCTGCCCCTTCCGCGGGCTCCGCTCGTTCGACGAGCGCCACGCGCGATTCTACGTCGATCTCGGCGGCCGCCTCCCTGCTCTGAAGGGCCGCATCGAGGAGGCGTGGAACGGCCGCCGCCCGCGGCTTCAGGTGCTCGCGGGCGGCTCTGGCACAGGGAAATCCTCGCTGGTCCGCGCCGGGCTGATCCCGGTTTTGAAGGCGGCGGGATGGACGCTCGCAGGCATCCACAGGCCTGTCATCGAGGCGGCGGACCCGACGATCGCCGGCAGCCACAGGCCTGCGCCGCCGTTCATCGAGGCGCTCCACGCGCTCGCGAACGCGGCGGAGCGCGCGGAGAAGTCGGACGCCGCGGGAGCTGGTGCGGCGCTGCACGGTGCGCAGCAGACGCCCGAGGCTCCCGCGCGGTCGCTGCTGTTCATCGACCAGTTCGAAGAGGTCTTCACGGTCTTCCAGAGCCCGACGGATCGTCAGCGCTCTCTTGACCTGCTCGTCACGCTGTCGAAGCGACACGTCGTGCTGCTCGCGTTCCGGCTCGATTACGTCACGCCTTGCCAGCACCTCCGCGTCGAGGGGGCGCGCCGCCTCGATCAGGTGATCCTCGACGAGCGCCACACATCGTTCTTGACGTCGTCCGGGGTCGAGGGGCTCGAGAACGTCGTCGTGGAGCCGGCGCTCAAGGTCGGCTTCTTCCCCGAGCCAGGGCTCGTCACCCACCTGCGCGAGGCGGCCGCCGAGGAGCCAGGGGCGCTCCCGTTGATGGAGTACGCGCTCCTACGGCTCTGGGAGCAACGACAGGGCCGGCAGCTCACCTTGAACGCGTACTTCCATCTGAGCGGCGGCCCTGCGCCGGGCGGCGACACGCCGCGAGCAGGCCTGGCAGCGATCCTCATCGCCTCCGCGGACTCGTTGTTCGACGCCCTGCCTCCCGATCAGCAGAAGATCTGCCGGCGCCTGTTCGTGCAGCTGGTGAACCGTGGCGACACGCCGTCCCATCACGCCCGCCGCAGGATCCGGCGCGCGGACTGGGAGCCGGCCGATGCGGCGGCGCGCCGCGCGTTCGACGAGGTCGTGCGCCGCCTCGTGACGGAGCGGCGGCTCGTCGTCGCCGGCGCCGATGAGCGCGGGGCGTGGCTCGAGGTCGCGCACGAGGCGCTCCTGCAGCGCTGGACGAGGCTCCACGGCTGGCTCCAAGAGGACAGGGACGTGCTCGGCGTACTGCACGAGGTCCGTCGCCGGCAGGCCCTAGCAGAGCCGCTCACCGGCGCGCTCCGGCGCAAAGCGGTCGCCATCACGAGCGAGCGCCCCGAGGACGTGGAGCCCTCGCTGCAGGCGTACATACGCCGGAGCCGCTGGCTCGCGCTCGCGCAGGCGGCGGCGGGCGCTCTCTTGCTCGTTGGCGTGGCCCTCTCCGCCCAGCGGCTCTGGACCGAGCTCGACAAGAGCCGGCGCCTCAACCGCGACGCCGCTTATGTGGCGGCCGCTGTCCGCGCAGACCCCCCGGAGGGCGACGTGGATCCGGAGGCCGCGGCGCTCTTCCTGATGGAGATCGCGGATCCGGCGTCGGTGCCCGAGTGGCTCCAGGGGGCCTGGCGGCTCGTGAAGGCGCCGCTCGCGGTCGATCTCGTGACGGAGGACGAGCTGCCAGGATGGTACCAGCCGTCCGAGTTCGGGTTGTCGTTGAAGATCGAGATCAGGCCGGACAAGAGCGCGGTGATCAGGCGAGTTGGTTCTCCTGACTACGTGGTTCACCAGTGCGATCTGCCGCTTGTCACAGAAGGGCGAAGCCTCCTGAGGCTCCTGCACGGTGGCGACGATCGTCTGCAGCTCCTGCGTTGCAGGCGTGATGACGCACAGTGGGAGCTGCGCTTCGTCGATCTTTTGGAGCCCAGGCGCGAGAAGAGCCTCGGCGTCTTCGCCGATCCCCTCCCGATGGCCATCTCGGCGAACGGCGCCTGGATCGTCGGCGAGGTGAAGGAGGTAGGGCAGGAGAAGGACACAAACCGGCTCTATGTCTTCGATACACGCGCCGGGGAGACGGTGCAGCTCGACGGCGCCCCCGAAGCGGTCAAGATGGTCACGCTGAGCGCGGGCGGGGGCCATGTCCTCGCCGTTGACGCCACGAAGAGCGCGATGCATGTGTGGCCACTCCCGAGCAAGCCGGGCGAGCGCCGCGAGATCGAGGTTCCACAAGGGGCGACGGTGGAGAACGCAGCGCTCTCTCCTGACGGAACGGCAGTCGCCTTCGCGACGAACCGGGGAGCAGTGTGGCTCAGCCGAGCCGAGCGTTCGAAGCCCATCCGTATCCGGAGCGACGCTCCCGAGCCGCTGGGTGTGAGGCACCGTGTGGACATCGAGTTCGTGCAGGGAGGGACGCGTCTCGTGGCGCTCACGCATCAAGGTTCTTACGAGGCAGTGGACCCGGCGATCACGGTCTGGGACGTCGCCCGGCCCGGCCGGTACATCTTGCTCGGTGAGAGCGAGCGAGCGGGCATGCTGGCGACGAGCGAGCGAGGCCGTTACGTCGCAGCCCTCATGGGCGACCGCATCAACATCTGGGACATCCGGGATGTCGAGATGACGGGGGATAAGAGCGAGCATCGTCCCGCGCAACGACTCCGAACATGCGCTGACTGGAACAGAGCATTCAATACTCCTCTCCAGTGGTCGCCAGACGGCTCCTCGCTCTGGATGTATTGCGGGACCAGCGAGCAGCGATTGAATCGACGACCCTACGCGCGCGTCTGGTCCGTCGAGCGGCCGTCCGTGCTCTCGTTTGCAGATGCCTCGGTGAGCGGGCCCGGGCCGACGGTCGTCACCGCATCGCGCGCAGGCACGATCGAGCGCTGGATTGGCGGCAGCGGTAGAGCCATCGAGACGCTCTCAGGTCCGGCGGGGGAGGCGCGCCGAGTCGCCGTGAGCGAGGATGGCGAAAAGATCATCGCGCTCGTCCGCGCGGGCGATCACCACGAGATCTGGGGCTTCGAAAATGAGGCGTTGCAAGGCGCTCGGCTTGCTGAGCTCCCAGCGGTGGATGAGTCAACCGCCGTTCTTAACATCAACGATGGATGGGTGGGCGCGTGCTCCGAGGATCGCCGCCGTGTGCACGTGCTCCACCTTCCTGCTCGACCCAGCCTCGGGCCGATCGAGCTCAATGAAAAGAGGTGCGAGGGGGTCGAGCTCTCGTCTGGAGGCGGCTGGCTCTCCGTCCGAGTCCGCGACGGCGACGGCGACGGCGACACTTTCTCCGAGCATGCCGTTCGAGCATTCTCGACGGCGCGCCTCCTCGAGAACAGGCCTGGCGCCCCGGATATCGAGGCGGCGAGCGTGACGTTCGGCGCCGCCGATGATCCGGTCGCCGGGGTGACCCTCGACGGGGGCGTCTCTATCTGGTCGGCGTCGGATCCGTCGAACCCGACGCGGCTCGCCTCGCCCGTGGCCGCAAGAGACGACGGTCGCACGGACATGATCACCGCAGTCCTGAGTCCGAATGGAAAGTGGGTCGCCGCCACATCCGGAAGAGCGGGGGTGGCCGCACGCTCCAAGACGTCGCTCTTCGTCTGGAAGGCGGATGAGCCGTCTGCGCCTCCCGCGACGCTCGGGAGCGTGCACGATCAGGATGCCGCCGGGCGCGCCATGTTCACCCCTGACAGCAAGTTCGTCCTCCTCAGCGGCGAGGAGACGATGGTCTGGAGCCTATCCGATGTATCCACCGGAGGAACGGAGCTCGACGGTGCCCTCATGGGAGTCACGGCGTCGCCCTGGGATGACGGGAGGCACTGGGTCGTGACGTACCGCTACCGGGCGCCCATGGGCTCAGGAGAGCGGTTCTTCGCGGTGTCGAGCCTCGGCGGCGAGCCGTTCACCGCCGAGCGGGTCTTGAAGCTGGGGGACGCGTCCGTCCGCGTAAACATTCTCTCCGCAAACGGCGTCGTACAGACCCCCGCGGGTCCGTGGCTCATCGCCGGCGAATCGGGCGATCGCATCCTGTTCCCCCTGTCGAGCGCAGGCATCCCTTTCGTGAAGGAGAACATCGCGGCATCGACCAGCGCGTGCCTGCTGCCTCGCCAGCGCATCGACTACCTCGGCCAGGAGGAGGGCGCCGCCAACCGGGCGTACGCCGAGTGCCGAGCGCGCCCTATCCCGCGCCCGTGGCTCCGGTGAGCCACGCCGGCGCCTCGTGTTTCCCGGCAGAGGACCGACGCTCGATGGACTTGAATCTTTTTCTGGCCCACGCCGAGGACGGGGCTCAGGTATTCAGCGCGGAGCTCCCTCCCGAAGCGCTGCCGCCGGTGGACGCGATCGACGTCCGTCCCCGCCGCGCACGGCCTCCCATCGACGGCTACCTGGGCGAGCTGGAGGCCCCGCCCGACTCGCTGTCGGCGCAGCGCTGGGGCGTGATCCTGGCGGAGGGGCGCGCCGGCGACCTCCACCTCGACGCGCTCGCGCCCCTCATCGAGCTCCGGCAAGCAGCCCAGAAGGAGCCTGTCCGCATCTTTCGCGTGCCGTCAGGGACCGAAGGGAAAGCTGCGCTGGACTGGGTGAAAGATACGTACCAGACCCGGGCCATCGACGAGGAGGAGCGCCCGCGCTACCTGCTCCTCGCGGGCGATCTCGCGCAGATCTCGCTTGACCTCCAGCAAATCCTGGCGACGGTCGCCTTCCCGGGCAGGATCGCGTTTCCATGCTCGGCGCAGTACCGGGCCTACGCCGGCAAGGTGGTGCGGTGGGAGCACCCCGATGCGGCAGCGGAGAGCCCGCAGGCGCTCTTCGCGCTGCCGGCCGACGGGACGCCTGCGACCAGCGTCGGCTTGATCCACCTCCTCCGGCCGTGCCTGAGCAGCGCGATGGCCGCCTGGAGAGGGGGGCGCTTCGCGCAGCGCGAGCCGCGCGAGATCACGGGTATCGGCGAAGATCTGCGCGATGAGCTGCTCGAGGCGGCGAGCGCGCGGCTCGCGGGCGTCCTCGTCTCGGTGAGCCACGGGAGCGGCCCACCGCGCGACGGCTCCTGGCCGTCGCCCGAGGCGCAGCGGCGCGAGCAAGGCGCGCTCAGCCTCGGGCACGGCGTGCGCCTCGGGGCGGCCGACGTCGCGAGCGGGCCTTTCTTGCCGGGAGGGCTCTGGCTGATGTTCGCCTGCTTCGGCGCCGGGACACCGCCGCGGAGCGCCTATCACCACTGGCTCACGATGCGGCACGAGGCGGGCGCCTGCAACTCCCGGGATCTCGAGCGCGTGCGCGCGGTGCTCGCCGGCGCGGGGGAGCACGGGTTCCTCTCGGCGCTCGCGCTCTCGGCGCTGTCGAACCCCGAAGGGCCCCTGGCGGTGATCGGTCACATGGATCTCGCATGGACCAACAGCTTCCTCGACCCGACGACCGGAAGGAGCCGGAGCGGGCCGTTCTGGAACGCGGCTCGCGCGATGCTCAAGGGCAGCCGCGCAGGCGTGGCGCTAGACGCGCTGACGCGCGCGTGGCAAGCGGTGAACGACGAGCTCGCCGACATGGTCGACGCACAGAGGCGCGCGAAAGCGGCCGGGGCCGACGCTCCCTTGAACCCTGTCGCCTACGCCGACCGTTGGCTCGCGCGCAACGACCTGCGCTCCTTCGTCCTGTTGGGCGACCCCGCGGCGCGGCTCGCGCTCCGGTCGCCGGTCGTCCCGTAGAGCGACCTCGCGGCCCCGCGTGGCGCTGGCGGCCCTAGGCTCCTCGCTGCCGCTCGAGCCGCTCGCGCATCACGTTGGGGATCCTCCCCGCGGCCTCGATCGCCCTCTCGAGCGCGGCCTTCGCCTCCGCGTGGCGGCCGCGCCGGGCGAGGGCGCGCGCGCGCGCCTCGATGACCTCGATCTGCTCCTGCCCCACGGAGAAGCGCGCCGACCGCTCCTCGAGCTCGTCCCACGCCTCGTCGGTCGCGTCGCGCGTGGCCAGATCGATCATCGACCACTGCACCTCTTCCGAGGGGGGCATCTCCACGCCTTCACGCCCTGCCGCGACGGCCTTCGCCTGCTGGATGCGTATGGCCTCGATGATCTCCCGCGCCTTGCCCTCCTCGCCCCGGTAGAGGAGCAGCCGCGCGAGGAGGAGCTCCACCAGCGGCCGCGCCTCGTCCCCCCGCTGATGGCGCTCCAGGACCACGGCCCGCTCCACGTGCGGCATCGCTGCGTCGAGGTTGCCCATCAGATAGAGGTACTCGCCGAGGTTGAACTCCCCCACGAGCTCCAGCAACCCGAGCCCCAGCTCGCGCGAGATGGTGAGGAGGCGGCACAGGTCGAGGATCATCCCCTCGATGTCTCCCCGGCACGCGCGGAGGAGCGCCCGGCTGTTGATCGCCGGCCCGAGGTGCAAGAGATCGCCTCGCTCCTCGCACATGCGGATCGCCCGATCCAGCACCGCGCCCGCCTCGTCCAGCTTACTCAGGCCCTGATAGATGAAGCCCAGCAGGAACAGCGACACCACCAGCGTCTCGTAGCCCTCGTCGCCCAGCCCCTCTGCCTGCGCCGCCGCTCGCTCGAACTGCTGCGCCGCCTCCTCCTCGCGGCTCTCGCGGTGCAGCGAGCGCGCCACCCCCATCGAGAGGCGCGCCGCGAGCGCCGGAGGCAATCCGCTTGGCGCGAGCGCCCCCGCCTCCTCCACCCGCTGCTTGGATCGCCCGTAGTCGTTCATCCAGTCGAGCGCCGTGGCCTCGTCGAGCAGGATCTCGATCTGCTCGATCACGTCGCCCTCCTCGACCGCCATCGCGCGCGCGCGATCGAGATCCCCGAGCGCGTCGTGGTAGCGGCCCAGCCGGTAGCGCATCAGCCCCCGGCCCCGGTACGCCGTCCTCCGCCGCACCCCGCGCTCCGGGGCCGGCTGCGCGAGCGCGCGGCTGTAGTGGAGCTCCGCCTCCACGTAGGCGTGCCGAGCCCGCGCCCGCTCGGCGAGCTCCAGGTACACCTCCTCCGCGACGTCCGCGAGCCCCGCCTCGGCCGCGTGGTGCGCGATCTTGAACCACCGCTGCTCCCGGCCCTCGTGGGTCGCCGCGCGGTGGTGCTCGTACGCCGCGAGGTGGATCTGCCGCCGCTCGGACTCGGCGACGTCGTGCGCGACGGCCTCCCGCACCAGCGCGTGCCGGAAGCGCAGCACGCCCTTCCGATCGCCGACCAGCACGCCCGCCTTGAGCAACCGCTCGGTCCCGACGCGCGCGTCGAGCGGGAAGGCCGCGCCGTCGCCGCGGAGATCCAGCTGGTGCAGCACGCCCGCGATCTCGTCGACCGACACCTCGGCGCCGAGCAGCGAGACGAGCCGCGCGTGCGCCCCGAGCGCCGGCCCAAGCGCCGCGATCTCGCCCTGCGCCAGCGGATCCAGCGCCGGCAAGGAAGGGAGGCGGTCGAGCTCGTCGGTCGCCAGGTACCACGCGTCGCCCCGCCGGTGCCGGCGCAGGATCCCCTCGCGCTTGAGCCCGTGCACGAGCTCCACAAGGAGCAACGGCACCCGCTGCGAGCGCTCGAGCAGGCGATCGATCGCCGGCTCCGGCACGTCCCGCGCGGGCAGGAGGAGCCGCCGGCAGAGCGCCCGCGCGCTCTCGTCGTCCAGCGGATCGAGCCGCAAGGCCTCGCGCCGGGCGGCGCGCTCACCCCAGGAAGGGTGCGCCTCGGCGAACGCCGGGCGCGCCATCGCGCAGATCCAGAGCGGCGCCGCCCCGTCCGCGAGCGCCGCGTACTCGAGCGCCGCGAGCGTCGCGTCATGAGCGAAGTGCGCGTCGTCGAGGAGGACGACCACGGGCGACGCGGCCGCGCGCCGGCGCAGGCACTCGCCCGCCGCCCGGACGCGCGCCGAGCGCAGCGCGCCGGGCGCGGCCCTGAGCGCCTCGAGCTCGGGGAAGACCTGGACGCCGCTCTGCTCGTCCACCCATCCGAGCACCATCGCGAGCCCCGGGCCGAGCTCCTCGCCGAGCCCGGGGCCGAGCCGCTCCGCGAGCGCCGCACGGACGCCGCTCTCCGGAGGTTCCTCGGGCACGCCGAGCGCCTCGCGCACGAGCTCGAGAAGCGTCGCGTCGGAGGCGGCGCTCGTCGGCTCCCGCCCGCGCAGCTCGATGATCTGGGCGTGCGGCAGGCGCTCCCGGAGCTGCTTGCCGAGCTCGATGAAGAGGCAGCTCTTCCCGTGGCCGGGCCCGCCCGTCACGGAGACGACGGCGGGCTGCTTCAGGCCGAGCGCCTCCTCGGCGCTCTTCAGGAGCTGGTCGAGGATCTCGCGACGGCCGACGAACGCGCCGGGGTTCGTCGCGTCGCGCGGCTCGTCCTCGACGCCCGGCGGGAGCTCGTCGGCCGCGGCGGCGGGCGACCGCTCCGGGAGCGCGGCCGACGCCTCGGGCGTGAGGAACGGCCCCGTCGGCCCGGAGGCGGAGGGCCACCGCTCAGCGCGAGAGAACAGCGGGCTCAGGAACCGCTGCGCCCCGCCCGGGCGATGCTGCACCGACACGGGCGCGAGATCGATGAGGACCCGCTCGCAGAGCCCACCTCGCAGCAGCTCGTCGGCGGCCCGCTGCGCGCGGCGCGCGGGGCCCGCCGCGCCCTCCTGGCCGAAGACGCCCACGTAACGCGCGCCGGAGGCGTGCGCGAGCTCGCCGCCGAGCGCCCGGAGCCTGCGCTGCACGGCGATCCGATCGGCCGCGCTCTCGAAGAAGAGGAGCCCCATCGCGCGGCGCTCGATGCCGGCCACGGAGCGCGGCGCCTCGCGCTCGCTCGCCATGAGCTCGTCCCCGAGCGCGCGCTCGAGCGCGACGCGGAGCTCGGTCGCGCTCGCGAACCGCTCGCTCCGCTCCTTGGCCAGGCAGCGGTGCACCACCTCCTCGAGCGCCCGGGGCACGGCCGCGCGGGCCGACAAGCGCGGCGGCCTGCGGCTCCGGTGGTCCTCCAGCACCGCCGCGCGCGGCCCCCAGAACGGGGGCCGGCCCGCGAAGAGCTCGTACAGGATGACGCCCATCGCGTAGATGTCCGCGCGCGCGTCGAGATCCGCCCTCCCGGCGGACTGCTCCGGCGCCATGTACTCCGCCGTCCCGACGGCGAGGTCCTCGTCCTGCCCGTCGTACCGCCGCCCCACGACGCGGGCGATGCCGAAGTCGATGAGGGTCGCCTTGTCCTGATCGACGAGGATGTTCTCGGGCTTGAGGTCGCAGTGCACGTAGCCACGCGCGTGCACGGTCTCGAGGGTGGAGAGCGTCGCGAGCGCGAGCCGGGCGGCCTCGTCGAGCTCGGGCGCGGGGCGCGCCGCGAGGCGGGCGGCGAGCGTGGGCGCGGCGATGTGCTCGATCACGACGTAGGGCGAGCCGTCGTCCAGCGTCCCCCGCGCGTGCACGGCCGGCACGTGCGGGGGCCCGATGGCCGAGAGCGCCTCGATCTCGCCCTGGAGGCGCTGGCCCGCGCCGCGGCGCGCGGCGCGCGCGAGCTTGATGGCCACGCGCGCCCCGCCGCCCTCGGGCTCGGCCTCGAACACGACGCCGAAGCCGCCCTGCCCCAGCGTCCTGCGGGTCCAGTAGCCGGGGAAGCGAGGCAGGGCGACCGGGACGACGTCCGTGATGTCCGGCGGGATCGACGACGGGCCGGAGGTAGGCCGAGCGGACTGCGTGCACTCGGGGCACGCGCCCTGGTTCCGTCGCCCGCACGCCGGACAGCGCCCCGCTTGCGGGGTAGCGCGCTCCGGCTCCTTGCCTCGCAGGGCCTCCGAGCCCATTCACGCTCCTACGGGGCGGCCGGCAAGAACGAGGTCATCACGACGTCCGTGCGCACCCAGGGCGAGACCGAAGGATTCTCGAGACACCCCCTATAGTAGCCGGCCACGGCGTCCGTGTTGTTACAAAGCGCGTCGCAGGAGCCCGCGATCACCATCGCGCCGCACTGCTGGACGGTCGTGGCCCCGGTCGTCGGGTCGACGCTGAGGTGACCGGCCGCACAGTCGCGCTGCAGCTGGCGCGCGCGCGCGACGCCTGTTGGTGAGTAGCAGGCCCGCAGAAAGGGTGCCTGCGTCGTGGAGAACACGTTGCCCCAGAACGCGCCTTCCCTCACCGGAAAGCTCGTGCGCTCCGTCGGGGTCGAGGGCATCTCGTTGTTGCGCAGGGAGATCCTCACCGAGACACCGTACCAGTTCATCCGCGCGGCGAGGCAGGCCGTGATCTGGCTCTGAACATATGTGTTGTTGCCGAGGGGCGTGGTCGCCCACCAGCCCGCATATCCGAGCTCGCCGCGGTAGACCTCCGAGCGGACGACCCCGCTGCTGTCGGTCCATGAGAACGAGAACGTCTGGTCAGAGCGCAGCGCACAGCCCACGGTGTAGCGCAGGAGCTCCCTCGACAGAGCGCCACTTGGCCCCGGATCCTTGATGGCCGCCAGCGCGCCCGGGTTCAGCGCGCCCGGGTTCAGCGCGTTCGGGGTCATCGCGTTCGGGGTCATCGCGTTCGGGGTCATCGCGTTCGGGGTCATCGCGTTCGGGAGTTGACCGTTCTCGGTATCGAGCGCGCTCTCGGCCTCCCCGAGCAGCGCTTCCGGATCAGAATCAAGCTCGGCGCCGATGCAGGCGGTGGTAACCAGAGGTACGACGAGGATTGCAGCGAGACGCGTACAGCAAGGTTCCATGACGGTCTCCCCCTTTCATCGCTGGGTTCTTGAGACAAGGTCGAGCTATGGGAAAGTTTAAGTTACCATCTGGAAACGCTCCTGTATATGCCTTCGTAAGGCTTCATAAAGAAAACCTTGTCACTCCACCACAAAACTATTCCTAGGTTGAACCCACGCGGCGCACGCGGCTCGGCGCGCGCGGGACACGCGGGACACGGCGGACACGGCGGACACGAGACAGAACGCACGCAACGCGCGCGCAGGTGGTACGATGCCGACACACCATACGAAGAGGCGGTATGACCGACGAAGAGGACAAGACCAGGACCTTCGTGTATTCTGAAAGGTTCTCCGCGCGCGGCGAGCTCCCGCCGGGCACCATGGCCGGCGAGTACATCCTTGAGGAGTTCATCGCGCGGGGCGGCTGCGGCGCGGTCTATTCGGCGCGGCACCTCCGCTCGGGGAGGCGGGCCGCCGTCAAGGTGCTGGACGAGGCGGTGGTCCATGCGCACCGCGTGCTCGAGCGGTTCGCGCGCGAGATCGAGGCCTTGCGCAGGATCTCCCACCCGAACATCGTCGAGATCTACGAGGTCGGCGAGCTCGAAGATCACCGGCCCTTCTATGCGATGGAGCGCCTCGAGGGCCAGACGCTCGACGCCCTCATCAAGGCCGAGAAGCGGCTCCCGCTCCGCGATGTGCTGGCGCTGATGGATCCTGTTTGCGCGGCGCTGGGGGCGGCCCACGCAGCAGGGATCATCCACCGGGATGTCAAGGCCAGCAACATCTTCATCTGCTCGGATCCGCCGCGCACCGTGAAGCTGCTCGATTTCGGCATCGCCAAGATGATGGCTCCCGAGGAGAGCTCAACCTGGTTCACCACGGCCGGGCGTATGCCCGGGACACCCTCGATCATGGCCCCGGAGCAGATCCTGGGCGGACACATCGACGCGCGGGTGGATATCTATGCTCTTGGAGTACTTCTCCATCGCATGTTGGTGGGCCGATTACCATTCCATACCCACGACGCGGACGAGATGGTACGGATGCACCTCGAGGAGACGCCGCTGCCCCCGAGCGCGCGGGTCCCGCTGCCGCCCGAGCTCGACACGGTGGTGCTGCGGTGTATGGAGAAGCGGCGGGAGCGGCGGTTCGGCTCGGTCGGCGAGCTGATGAGCGCGCTCCGGGACGCCATCGGCACGCCCTCGTCGGGGGTGCAGATTGGCCCAGATCCGACGCAGCAGGCGGTGGCGGTGTACGTGGAGGTCCGGACGCGCGGCCGATCCGACGAGTTCGACGAGGCGCTGGCCGTCGACATCGGGCAGGTGCTCGACATCGCCGAGGCGCAGCTCTCGGGCGCGGGGTTCATCCTGGTGTCGATCACCGGCAACGAGGTGCTCGGCGTCCGCCTGCTCCCGGCGACGGCGGACGAGGAGCGGCGGGAGCGGCGCGCGGCGCTCGAGGTCGCGGCGGCGGCGCACGAGGCGCTCGCCCGGCGCACAGGGGCAGACCCCCGCGTGCACGTCAACGTGTGCGTGCACGTGGGCGAGGTGCAGGCGCGCTCGGCGGAGCAGCCCGAGATCACGGGCGGCGCGCTCCTGTGCGCGGGGCAGTGGGCGCCGGCGGCCGAGGTGCAAGGGGTGTTCGCGACGCCGAACGCGACCGAGGGCCTCGCCCCCCTGCCCTGACGCGGCGCGTCTGCGCCGGGCGCGGGCAGCGGGCCATCGAGGGAGGCGGCGCGCGCTCGATTTACCTCGGATTACCTCGGACTACTTCTGATTGCTCCTGATTGTTTCGGATTGCTTCTGAGCTCCGACGCCCGCGGCCATGCACGACTTGAGGCCTTCCTGCAGGTCGCGCAGCGTGGTGATGCGGCCGAGGTCCATGCCGAGCGACACGACGGTCTGAGCCACCGCGGGGCGGATGCCGGTCACGACCAGGCGCGCCCCGAGCAGCTCCACCGCCCGCACGATCCGGATCAGGTGATCGGCGGTGCTCGTGTCCACCGCGTCCACCGCGGTGAGGTCCAGGATGACATGCCGCGTCTGGCCGCCGACGATGGCGCCGAGCAGCCGCTCCATCAGCGCGGACGCGCGCTGGCTGTCGAGCCCTCCCATGACCGGGACCGTCAGCACGCCGTCCCACACCTGGATGATCGGCGCGACCATCGCGCAGAGCGCCGTCTCCTGCTGCTGGATGAGCTGCAGCTTCTCGCGCAGCGCCGCCTCGGTCCTCTCCCGCTCGGCGACCTCCTTCTTCAGCGCCGCAAGCGCCGCCGCGAGATCCGTGGCCGTGGCCCGCCCCTCCTCGAGCAGCTCGGCGAGCCGCGCCTCGGCCGTCTTGTCGGTCGGGCGGACCAGGAGCTCGTCGTACTCCGAGCCGTTCGTCTCGAAGGCCGTCTGTTCAGCCCAGCAAGGGACGCCGAACAGGCGCTCGGTCATGCCGGCCATCTTGCCGGCCGTCATGGCACACCCCCAGCTGACCCCGAGCGAGCGCTGGTAAATCGATTCCCAGTTGTTGTAGACGCGATACCGCGCCTCGCGGCGCTCGCGGTCCAGCGCCACGATGTCCCAGCGTCCCCAGCCGGCCGGCAACGAAATCTTGTTCACCAGCCGGAACCCCTCCTCGAAGCTCGACTGCGTGCTGAGGATGGACCAGTCGCCATCGACGCTTTGCCGCCCGCCGAGCTGGAGGCACAGGTTGAAGCGCTCGACGCCGACCATCGCCACCATGCCCGACATCAGGCCGGCCACCGAGCTCGGGATCCACATGCTCAGCGTCGGCATACCGGCCCACAGGTTCAGGCCCTTGTCTAGATCCCACTCGATGTCGAAGCCCGCGATCGTTATTTTGGGATTTTGCATACGTTCCGTCGTCGTGTCGCCAGCATGGCACACACGGCCCTGCCTGTTCCACGGTCGGTGATCGCGCCGCGCGGCCCCGCGCTCGAGGGGCGCCTCGGCATGGCGTCCGGGAGACGCGCGGCCGCTGCTCGAGCTCCCACCGAGTCCGCTCAGGTGAGCGAGCATACCGGCCGATCGATGACGCACGTGGCGCTGGCACCGACGCGGCGTCGTGCAGCTGTGATCCAGCAGCTCCACGCAGCGGCTTCGGCGGGGACGGTCGCCGCGACTGACATTCTGGCCGCGCCGTGTGGCGCACCGTGGCACAGGGGTTCGCGGAAGCACGCGGATACCGCTGCTTGCTCGTCAAATCGTCTGGCACTGCACTTGCTGATGCCGGCGTCCATGACTACTTTGGCGCGATTTGGGATGATTTTCGCCGCCATGTGGATGGCGGCGTGCGGGGCAGAAGACGGGACGGAGCGCGGGCTCGACGGGAGCTCGAGCCCTGAGCCCTCCGGCGGGGCGAGCTCGCCTGACGGCACGGCAAACGACAGCGGCAATCCAGCGCAGGCCGCATCGTCGGAGCTCCGTCTCCGCGTCCCCGACGGGACCCGCGTGACCCTCGACAGCGTGCGCGTGAGCTCGGGATCCCCGGCAGTCATGGACGTCGAGAGCGCGACGGGTCCGACCATCGTGGTGCCTCGCGTCGGCGCAGCGCTCGTGTCCGTGGTGGCCGTGGACGAGGACGGCGAGGTGCTCGACGCGAGCACGAGCGGAGCCGGGTGCGCCGTCCCGGCGCTCGGCGAGGAGCGTGTGCTCGTGGTGCCGGACGCCTACGCGAGCATCCAGGAGGCCATCGACGCCGCCGCCTACGGCGATACCGTCTTCGTCCAGCCGGGAGAATACCACGAGCACCTCCGCCTGCGCTCGGGCGTGAGGCTGGTCGGCGCGGGCGCGGCGGCGACGGTGCTCGACGGACAGGGGCTGGGCGAGAACCTCATCGATTACACGGGCGCCCAGAACGTGGTCGTTCGAGGCTTCACGCTGCGAAACGTGGGACGGACCGAGGGCTGCGCGCAGGGCGACGCGCTGGTCTGCAGCGGCGACTGGTACGCCGCCGCCGTCTACGCCGACGGCCACACCACGCCCTCGAACGACTGCGATCGTCCGTCGCTGCTCCTCACGCAGAACGTGATCGAGGACAACGAGATCGGCGTGATGCTCTACCATCACGCGCTCGCCGTGGTCCGGAACAACGTGTTCCTCCACAACGCGGACGCCTTCGTGGCGAATCACCTGCAGGATCACGCCGTCGTGGCCCAGAACGCGTTTTACGGGAACAGCGCACACGCGCTCGCCGCGGACGCCGCGGAGCTCGACGTCCTCAACAACGTGATCGTCGCGAACGGCGTCGCGCTCGATCAGGAGCACGTGCAGCGCGGGCGCGTGCGGTGCAACGTGCTCTTCGACAACGACAACACGGGCAACGTGATCGTGCCCGGCGAGGACGGGAACCTCCTCGTGGATCCGCGGATCTCGGGTCTGCTCGACGGCGACTTCCACCCGGCGGCCGGCTCGCCGGCGCTGACGGCCGGCTGCCTCGGCGAGGAGGGGGACCAGGGCGTCGCTGCGGGCGCGCACGGGGGGGCGCTAGGGGTCTGGTGAGGTGAGCGGACGACCGGTGTCCTTCTCCCCTCCTCCTTCGCCGCCATTCTTCCTCGCTGCCCCTCCCTTCATGCTGCCGGTACGCTGTGTGCCGTCCTGACCTTCACCACCACCAAGGAGCTCCGTTCATGAATCTGCTACGACCTCGCGCTCTCCTGCCCGCGCTGGTCATGCTCGCCTTGCCCGCCTGCGCGGACGACCCTCCGAGCGAGACCGGGCTGTCCTGCGGCCCCGGTACCAAGGAGGTCGCCGGCGCGTGTGTGCCGGCGGCGACGAGCCCAGGCCTCACCTGCGGCGAAGGCACGGCGGACGTCGACGGGCAGTGCGTCCCGACGGCGACGACCCCGGGGCTCGCCTGCGGCGAGGGCACGGCGGACGTCGACGGGCAGTGTGTCCCGACGGCGCTCGAGCCCGGCCACTTCCTGAGCCCGATGGTCCAGCTCCAGAACCTGCACGAGGTCGGGAGCCACACGGACGAGGTGCACATCCGCGAGGACAACCTGCTCCTCAACTGCAGCTACACGTTCAACGTCATCGACGCCGAGGACCCCGCCAATATGGAGGTGCTCGCGGGGGGTCTCAGGCACACCATCCCCGGCGACACCCGCACCCCCGGGTGCAAGCACCTCGCGTGGGATGGCGACCTCGTCTTCACGACGCACCTCGGCAACATCCGGAACCCGGCCTTCCTCAGCGGCTGGGACATCAGCGATCCCGAGGCGCCGGTGCAGCTCCCGGTCCTGCAGGAGGCGGGGATCAGCTACGAGGGCGTCGACGTCGCCAACCACCACATCTTCGTGGGGCTGCACGGGAGTGGCCTCGGCGTTTACAGCTACGACAGCGCGACCGGGTTCACGCGCGTCGGCAGCCTGGGCGGCTTCACCAACGCGTGGGGCATCGCCGCACGCGACAACCATGTGTTCGTCGCCGACGGCGTGGACGGGCTCGTCACGGTCGACGCGACGGACCCCGCGAATCCGGTCGAGCTCGGCCGAGTGGCCACCGGCGGCCAGGCCAAAGGCGTCGTCGTGGAGGGCGACTTCGCCTACGTGGCGGCGGGCTCGGCGGGCGTCGCCGTGGTGGACATCTCGGATCTCGAGAGTCCGGTCGTGGTCGGCCGCGCCGAGATGCCCGGGACCCCGCTCCGCCTCGCCTACTCCGAGGGACGCCTCTTCGTCGCCGCGTGGAACGACGTGCGCGTCTACGACGTCTCCACGCCCGAAAGCCCGGAGTTCATCGCGGCCGTGCGCATCCCGAGGGAGTTCGAGTACGACGACCCGAACCGCGAGCTCCCGACCATGCGCACCTTCGGCGTCGCCGCCCGGGGGCAGGACGTGTTCATCGGCACGTGGGAGAACCCGTATTCCTACCGCCTCGAGCCGGACCGCCTCGCACCCAACATCCGCCTGCCGGAGGCCGCTGCCCGGATCGACTTCGGCCCGGTCGCCGCCGGGAAGACGAAGACCCTGCCGTTCGAGGTCACCAACCAGGGGACCGCGCCGCTCACGCTGGTGGACACCTGGGTCAGCAGCCCGGCGTTCAGCGTCGCGCCGCGCCAGGCCCGGATCGAGCCCGGCAAGACGCTCGAGCTCAGCCTGACCTACCGCGCCTCGGCGGCGGAGCAGGAGATCGGCTATCTCCACATCGCCTCGGACGACCCCGCGGCCCCGGTGCGCAAGGCCTACCTCGTCGGCAACGCGCCCGGCGTGAGCGTCGGCGCGCCCCTGCCCGCGACCACGGGCACGATGCTGGACGGCACCACGTGGACCTCGGAGGACTCGGAGGGGAGCGTGCTCTTGCTCACCTACTTTGCCACCTTCTGCCCGGTCTGCGCCAACCACCTGCCGGACACCGAGGAGCGGTTCTGGCAGAAGTACAAGGACCAGGGGCTGCACATCGTGGCGCTGAATCCGAGGGAGTCGGTCGATCAGATCGGCCAGGTGCAGACGTACTGCGACAACATCAAGGTCACCTTCCCGGTCGGGCTCGAGGAGACCGCGAGCACGTACAGCGCGGTGACGTCCAACTTCCCCGGACCCAACCCCTTCCCGGTCGACGTGATCGTCGGGAAGGACGGCATCGTCCGGTACGCCACCCACGAGTACGATCCGGATGCGATGACGGCGGTCATCGAGCAGGCGCTGGCCGAATGATGAACCGCGCTTTGCTCCTGACGGTCGCGCTCATCACGTCCGCGTGCGACGACGGCGGCTCCACGAGCGGGACGGGGCACGCCGGCGGGGGCGACGGCGGCGCGGGGGGCGACGGCGGCGCGGCAGCAGGAACAGGCGGCGGCGCCGGGGGCGAGGCAGCAGCAACGGGCGGCGGCGCCGGGGGCGACGGCGCGGCGGGGGGCCCTGGCTCAGGAGCGGCTCCGGCGGGGCTGGGCGTGACCGGCGTGCTCGCGGACGAGGCGGGGCAGCCGATCGGCGGCGCCCCGGTGCTGCTGTGCAACACCACGGTCTGCTACACGGACAGCTCGGGGGCGGACGGCCGCTTCACCTTCCGGTTCGACGCGAAGCTGCCGGTCGACTTCGTGGTGAAGTCGATGGAGGACGTGGGGACGGCGCCGCGCCGGGGCGTGACCCTGCGCCCGCTGCGCTTCGTGGATGCGGTCACCGTCGACGCAGGGTCGCTCTTCGTGCCGGAGCTGCCCGCGGGCGCCGTCCCTGACCCGCGCCGCAGCGAGCCGCAGACCCTGGAGGTCGGCGACGGCCTCCGGCTCACCGCGCGGTGCGCCGACCTCCTCGCGCCGCTCGGCGCGTCGCTCCACGACATCGCGGCCCGGAAGATCCCGCCGGAGCGTGTTCCGCCCCTCGCCGAGCTCGGCGGAGAGGAGCTCGTGGCGGTCTACGCGCTGTACCCGTTCGGGACGAGCAGCGGCTCGCCCATCGAGGTTGAGGCGCCCTCGGATCTCGCGCCGGGGACGCCTGTGCGCTTCCGGAGCATGAGCAAGTACGACGGCAAGCTCTCGGCGGCTGTCGCCGGGGAGGCCGACGGCGCGGTCGTCAAGACGGCGCCGCTCTCCGGCATCGACGAGCTGACCTGGCTCGTGATCTCCAGATAGCCGCCTGCGGGCTCGCCGCCTGACCCACCGACCTCCACCGATCGCCGGCCCGGCCCGGCCGGGCTCTCCGACGTCCACGCCGGCGACCGAGCGGGCCCCTCAATGCGGGCGCGGCTTGCTCCTGCGGCGCGCCATGAGGCCGCCGCAGGTGACGCTGGTGATGAAGAGCAGCGGCCCGAGCGCGGAGCGCGACGAGGTCGCCGCCTGGCCCGGCGCACGGCAGGTGCAGCCGGAGACGACCAGGTCTTCGTAGGTCGGGTCGCCTGCGCCCCCGTCGCCGGCTCCCCCGGCGCCGCCGGTGCCGGCCGGGTCGGCCGGCTCCCAGAGGAGACGCGCGTGCGCCCGGCGCGCACCGTAGGGTTTCTGCGCGACGAAGCGCGTATAAGCGCTGAGGACCCTGCCCTCGTCGTTCGCGGCGAGGACGGCGAACCCCTCCATCTCGCGCTCCTGCGAGATGACGAACGGGGGCCCCGCGACCCCGGACGGGCTCACCGCCGCGCCGAAGAGATCCATCGAGCTCGGTCGGTCGGGGACCTCCATGGACCGCCACGCGACGAGGAAGTTTTTCCCATCGAACGCGACCGACTGGCACGCTCTGCCGGAGTAGATCGGCCCGCAGCAACCCGCCCAGTCACAGCCGCCCGCGACCGTCGCGATCAGGAACCCTTCCGGGTCCAGGCTCCGGCCGGCGGGATCGAGCCGGATGCCGAAGAGCCCGGTCTGAGCGTGCCAGATGACGAGGTGGTTGTCCCCGCCAGAGCCCAACGCCCCCGAGTAGGTGACGCTCCCGGGCGGCGTGATCAGCGTGGGCGCGCTGTCGAGCGGGAGCCCTCCGGCGCCCACCCGCCGCACGTGCAGGCCTTCGTAGGTTTGCAAGAGGACAAGGTAGCTCGCGCCGCTCCACGCGACGCTCGCGTCGACGACGCCGTCGCGGTCGACGACGCCGTCGCGGTCGGCGTCGGGTACGAACGCCGTCGCGGGGCTCACGGCCGCGCCCCGCTGGTCGAGGAGCACGCCCGTGAGCGCGCCGCGATCGCAGCCGTTGCCCACGAGGAGCGTGTGTGTCCCGTCGGAGGCCGCGCGCGGCATCAGGTAGTCCCGGCCCTGGTGGCAGAGGGGGAGCTCGATGGGCGCCCGGTCGAGCACCACCCCGCCCGGGCTCACGCGCGCGCCGCGGAGACGATTGAGGCTGTCCTCGAACTTGCGCGCCCAGAACACGAGGAAATTTGCCCCGTCGTGGACGACGTTCATGACGTCCGCCCGCTCGCGCGTGATCTGGATGCCCGCCGGATCGAGGACCGTCCCGTCCGCGGTGACGCGCGCGCCGTAGATGCCCCTGCCGTCCGTGGCAGGCGATCGGGCGTCGCTCCAGAGCACGAAGAAGATCTGCCCGTCCGAGGCGACGGCGCGCACCTCCTCGGCGTTCGCGTGCGTGGAGATCGTGATGCTGTCCGGGTCGACCGCCGCGCCCCGCGCGTCCAGGCGGATGCCCGCGACCCAATCGAAGAGCTCGTCCGGCTTGTGCTCCGCGGCCGTCCACGTGACGAGGACGCCCGCGCCGTTCGAGGCGAGGGCGGTCTCCGCGCCCGTGTCCAGCGGGGCGGCCGGTGGGATCGAGACGACGCCGCTTGGATCGATCCGCGCGAGGTTCACCCGACCGAAGTACCCGCTACCGGAGTCGGCGCTCCAGGCCACGGTGGTGCCGGAGCCGTCGAACGCGGCGCCGATCCCGTTGATGCGCTCGGATCCCGAAGTGGACTCGGGGACGACGATCGGCGCGGGGTCGAGCACGTTGCCCTCGGGCGTCACGCGCGCGCCGCGGATCGACGTCACGAGCCGGCCGTCGACCTCGGGCGAGTCAGACCACAACACCACGTGATTGCTGCCGTCGAAGCTCGCCGCGACGGTCTGCTCGCCGCACGCTGACGCGAGGGGGGGAGAGATCGGGAAGCCGGACGGGTCGAGCACCACCCCCGCGGGGCTGACGCGGGCGCCGTAGATGGCGGGTCCCGCGCTGCCCTGCGCGCCGCTCCAGGTGAGCAGGTGGCTCGTGCCGTCGAAGTCGACGGCCAGAGCGCCGCAGACAGGGCCCTCGACCGCAAGCGACCCGCCCGGGTCGAGGACAGCGCCGCCCGGGGTGACCCTCGCGGTGTAGATGCCGTCGGGGGCGAGGTCGGTGTCCCCGGCGCGGGGCCACGCGACGAGGTAGTTCTTCCCGTCGAAGGCGACCTCGGGGGCGCCGATGCCCGCGTCCACGGCCGAGATCGCGAAGCCGGTCGGGTCGAGCACCACGCCGCCCGGGTCTACGCGCACGCCGCGGACCTGCCCGCCGCGCGTGATGACCACGAGGAAGTCGTCTCCATCGGAGGCGACCGCGGGCATGGGGAAGGGCTCGAGGAGCCACTCCGTGGCGAGGTCGTCGAGGAGGACGATGCCGTAAGGATCGAGGACGGCACCGTCCCGCGCGAGGCGGGCGCCGTAGAGGCTGGGTCTCGGGGCGCGCTGGTCGATCCAGGCGACGAGGTGCGACGTCCCGTTGAACGCGGCGGCGGGCGCGGCGCCGGGCGCGGGGCTCAGCACGGGCGCGTCGAGCGCGAACTCCGGCGAGATCACCGGCTCGAGCACGACAGGGTCACCGGGGTCGTCGAGCGCGTTCGCCGGCGGGCCCCGGAGCGCGCCGGCCGGCTCCGCGGCCGGCGTGCACGAGGTGAACAAACCGGCGAGGGAAAGCAGGAATCCGGCAACAGGACGGGTAGACACCCCCGGGCGCGGACCGCGAGGCGCATGCTGGAACGCTGGACGCATGGGGCCGATGATACGCGAGGGTCGCCGGGGGACTCAGGGCCGGAGCGACCTGCTACGCCGCCTTGGGACGAGCATCGTCTGCCGACAAAGTGAGCACATGCCGGTCGCCTCGAGGAAAGCCGCGCGCCAGAAGGGAGGACGCGGAGCGACTGAGCTCCGGACCTGACGATCAGGTGATGGCGACGAGGACATGCGGCCACGTAGCTCCCTGGAGTCACCTCGGAGGTACCGGATGCGATCATGGACGTGGTTTTCACTCCTCGCTGTCCCTGCGCTCACGGCATGCGCGGCGGTCGCTGACGAGCCCCCGAGCGCGCGCGGCGGTGAGGAGGCAAGCGGGGACGGCGGTGGCGGCGGGGACGGCGGCAGCGACCTGCCCCGTTCCTGCGGCGCCCTCGAGCTCACGGAGCCCTCGCTGCGCCTCGCGGAGAGGGACACGAACCTGCTCGACCCGCAGTGGGTGATCGGGGCCGGGGCGGACGCCCCGCTCTATCTCTACGCCGCGGCCATGACGCCGTCCTCTGGTCGGGTCCTCCAGCGCGCCACCCTGGATCCCTGGTCCGAGCAGCCCGCCGCCTTCGGCGAGCCCACGCTGGTGCTGGACGGCAGCGGCGCGCCCGTCCTCGGCGACGCCTTCGCGGTGGCGCCGCTACAACCTCAGTACGATTCCAACTACGAATCCATCCTCTTTTACCGCGAGCGCAACAAACAGAAGCAGATAGACTACCTGCCGCCGATCTTCCAGTTCAGGGCAACGCCCGGCTGGAGCGACGGCGGCCCGCCAGCCGCGCCGGCCTGGATGCACGCCATCGGTGAGTATCCCGGAGATCGCGTCGTGACGCTGCGTCCGAACGATTCGGGGACGGCCCACCTCGCGATCTTCGAGCAAGAGGAGCCTGGCCCGCGGTACTCGCTGATGCGCACCCTCCTCACGAACACGGTGCACCACTCGAGCACGATTTTCACCCTCGGGTGCGCAACAACGCCCATCGCGTTCGACGCGGCATGGGATCAAGGTGGCTGGCTCTTCGGCGCGGCGCTGGGAGCGCCCACGGCGTGGGAGTCCGGGTGGCGGCCGTGCGATGAGAGATATCCGGCGGTGGGACCGGCAAAGACCATCTACCTGGGACGGCACCTCCGGGACGAGAGCGGCTCCGGCGTGATCACCTCGAACGAGGCGATCTCCGAGGCTGCGCCTGTCGCGCGCCTCCGCGTGGCCCCCCGGCCGGACGGCGCGTGGCTCGCCTGGAGCCTCGCGCCGGTCGGGGACGCGCCGGGCGCGCTGCGCGTCGCGCGCATGACCCCTTCGGCCAGCGTCGCGCTACCTCCCGTCACGGTTCCGTCGTGCTTCGCGCTCGTCCCGGGGTCGCTGGCCGCCGAGCAGGTGGAGGGAGATCTGGTGGTCGCGGTCGTCGAGACGTCCACCGATGGCAGCGACGCGATCGTGCTCCGCCGGCTCAACGCGAGCGGCGAGCTGACCTGGCTGCACACCGTGTACCCGACCGGGAAGGTGGAAGGCAGCCTGTCGATGGTCGCGCAGGGCGGCCGGGGGCTCCTGCTCGCGTGGGCGGAGCGGTCGTCGAGCACGTCCGCGTCGCAGCTGCGGGCGGCGCGCTTCGACTGTGCGGAGGAGTCTGGCACCGTTTCTGCTTGCGACGTCGAGGCGCCCGTCCCTCATTGACGGCGGAAACCGACCCAGGTTGAGCCTGCGACCCGCGGACCGACCCAGGTTGAGCCTGCGACCCGCGACCCGCGGACCGACCCAGGTTGCGGACCGACCCAGGTTGCGACCCGCGAACCGACCCAGGTTGAGCCTGCGCCGCGGCAACCCGACCCAGGTTGAGCCTGCGCCGGCAACCCGACCCAGGTTGAGCCTGCGCCGGCAACCCGACCCAGGTTGAGCCTGCGCCGCCAGCGGCAACCCGACCGAGGTTGAGGCTGGGCTCAGGTTGAGGCTGGGCTCAGGTTGAGGCTGGGCTCAGGTTGAGGCTGGGCTACCCAGGTTGAGGCTGGGCTAGTTACGTGCCTCACAAATCTGGCCAGGGATCCCGGGCTGAGCAACCTCAGCATGAGAGGGCGGCGGGCTCGATCGCAGGGCGAGATCGGTGCTGCGCGCCGTCACGGCGCGCGCCCCCCGCGCAGCGCGCGCCCGATGCAGTGCTTGAGGCCCGCCTGGAGGTCGGAGAGCGTCGTGATCTCGGCGAGGTCGAGCCCGAGCGAGACCATCGTCTGGGCGACGCTCGGCCGGATCCCCGTGATGATGCCCTCCGCGCCGAGGAGCCGGATCGCGCGGACGAGCTCGACGAGATAACTCGCGGTCTTCGTGTCGACGGCCTCGACCCCGGTCAGGTCGAGGAGCGCGTAGCGGGCCTGCGTGCGCACGACCGCCTGGAGAAGGCTGTCCATCACGTCCGCGGTCCTCGCGCTGTCGACCACGCCGATCATCGGGAGCGCCAGCACGCCGTTCCAGACCTGGAGGATGGGCGTCGAGAGCTGGCGGATGATTTGCTGCTGCCGCTCGATGAGCGCCAGCCGCTCCCGGAGTTCCAGCGCCGCGCGCCGCGACTCGGTGAGATCGAGGGTGATGCCGATCACCACGTCCACCTCGCCGCGCTCATCCCGGATCGGGATGAACCAGTTCTCGATGGGCCTGCCGTGGCCCTCCGAGACGTTGTGGACCTGCTCCCCGCGAAGGGCGCGGCGCAACCCCACGGTCTCGTGCTCGTTGAAGAGGTCGAAATTGTTCAGCCCGACGAACTGGCCCGGCTTCACGCCGGACGACGCGAGGCCCTTGCCGTCCAGGTAGGTGAACACGCCGTGGCGGTCGGAGGCCCAGACGATGATATCGAGGTTGTCGACGAGGGCGCGGAGGATCTGCTGCTGCTCCACGTGGCGCCGGGACGCCTCGACCTCGGCCGTCACGTCGCGGCCGATGCAGAGCACGCCGGCCGCCTCGCCCCGGGGATCGAGCACGCGGTGGTGAGCCCACGCGCACGTCACGCGGCCCCCGTCGCCCCGCGGATGACGCAAGCGCCGCTCCCCGCTGTCCTCCGCGAGCAGCCGCCGCCACACCCCCTCGTCCTCGGGCGTGGGGAGCAGCTCGGCGATGGACCGGCCGAGCGCTTCCTGCCCCGGGACGCCGAGCTGCCGCGCGGCGCCCTCATTCCACGCCGTGATCGCGAGATCCAGCCCGTACTCGACCACTGCGAGCGGCGATCGCGCGAGAGTGTCCACGTGTTCCCTCATGTTCAGGAGCGCCGCCCGCGGGCGCCGGCGGTCGTCCGGCGACGAGCGTACAATGCAGGGCCGGGGGGCGCTCGGCATCGACGGAGGTCGTCATGGCGGCCGAGCGGACCCAGGGGCGATGGAAAGCAAAACGATTCCAAGATGTCAAGGAATCGCAGCGGCGCTCCGGAGCCCGTGCCGCCGGACGAAGCGTCCGGTGAATCGTGGTCGTCGACGACGTCGCGTCACCGCTTCAATTGCAGGTACTCGAAGGCGCGACCGCCCGGGTGGCGCACGACGAACGCGCGACCGGAAGGCACCTCGGTCCGCGGCGAGAGAACGGTGGTCCGCGGCGAGAGGCGCTCCCAGAACGCGTCGAGATCGTCGACGACGAAGATGCCCGCGACCTGCCGGGGAACGGCGAGCGCCGCCTCGTCCGGAGCGCTGAGGACGACGATCGGCCCAAGCCATGTCAGGTGGAAGCCGGCGTGGTCGAACACCCTCTTCACGGAGAGGCCGAGCACCTCCCGGTAATGAGCGACGGTTGCGTCGTGATCTTCGGCGACAATGGGCGTAATCACATCGAGGATCTTCATGCCGCAGAGTCTAGCGACCGCTCTCGCCGGGACGTATACTCACTCGGGAGTGAGCGCGGCCGAGGATGCATGGCGGTGACACGCAAGACGACGTCGTCCAACTTCCAGAACCAGCAGGCGCTCGCCGGCGCATGCACCCTGAATGACACGCTGTATCGCGTCGGGATGCGGTGGAAGATGCAGGTCCTGTTCTTCATCCACGCCGGCGAGGGCAGCTTCGGGGCGCTGAAGAAGCGGCTGCCGAGCATCTCGGATCAGGTCCTCGGCAAGCGGCTGCGCGAGCTCACGGCCGAGGGGCTCGTCCTCAAGCTGGAGACGATGGATGCGGGCCCGGGCGCGCGCGCCAGCGCGAAGGGCTCGCCGCGGACGAGGTACGCCGTGACCCGGAGAGGCGCGGCGCTGCTGCGGATCATGGAGAGCCTCTGCGTGTGGGAGGCCGAGGGCTCCAAGCGTCGCTGACCCGCCGGGCCATCGGCGCCGCCGGCGCGGGACGCGAGGCGGCCGGCGCTCCTCGGCCCTGAGGTCTCGAGAGGTACTGGCGAGCGGATGGGCCCCACGGCTCCGGCGCCACGGCGAGGCGGTCACGCCGCCGCGCGGATAAGCGGCGAGCGGCGCGCGGCGCCCTGGGACCGGCTGCGGCGGCGGAACGCGCCCGGCGCCTCCCCGGTGTGCCGCTTGAAGGCGCGGCTGAACGCGAACTCCGAGTCGTACCCGACCTCGGCCGCGATGGCGGCCAGCGAGCCGTCGCCGCCGGCGAGCAGCTCGGCCGCGCGCTGCATGCGGAGCTCCGCGAGGTAACGGAGCGGCGGGACGGCGAGCTCGGCGAGGAAACGCCGCGCGAACGCCGCGCGGGAGAGGCCCGCCGCCCTCGCGAGCGCCTCGATGGTCCAGCGCTCCGCCGGCCTCTCCTGCATGAGCTGGAGCGCCCGGGTCACGCGCCGATCGAGGGCGCGCGCCGCGTGTCCCTCGCGCGCGCGCTCGTGGCAGTGCAGCGCGTAGGCGAGCAGCGGATCGAGCAGCGAGCGCGCCAGCCGCTCCTGGCCCGCGGAAGGGTCCTCGAGCGCTGCGCGCAGGAGGCTCACGACGGCCGAGAGGCCCTGCGCGCGCCGCGCGTCGGCGGCGGGGAGGTGCACCACGGGCGCGAGGGCGGCGAGCGGCCCGTCGGGCGCGGCGGCGTAGGAGGCGGAGAGCAGCTCGGCCGGCGCGGGGACGGCGCCGGGCGGCGGCGCGACGCAGCGGAGGCTCTGCTCGCGGGGTCCGGCGCCGCGCGGGCCGCCCCCGAGGAGAACGAGGTCGCCGGGCTCGAGATCGACGTCGCGCGCCCCGGCCTGGGAGAGGAGAAAGGCGCCTTGCACGACGACGTGGAGGCTCGGCGGATCGCCCGCGACCACACGCCAGGGCGGCGCCCCATGACGCCGGGAGACCGCCACGCCCCGAGGAAGCTGCCGCTCCGTCTCGTCCGCCATGGCGCATCGTGGCCCGGGCCGCGGCCGCTCGTCCAGCGCTCGCTCGCGGATCGAGACGCGCGGGCATGACTCCGCGCTTCGCGGTCATGGCGCGCGGGCGGGAGCGGCCGGAAGCTCGGGACCATGATGCGCTTCGATTCGAGCCCGAATGACGAACAGTTGCTCCCGCGCGCGTTGCCTGGACGGGTCCACAGCAGCCTCCTGAAGAGCCGGACGGTCCTCATCTTCGGGGAGATCACGAGCGAGCTGGCGCAGGCGACGACGGCGCAGCTGCTCGCCCTGGCGAGCGAGAGCGAGGAGCCGATCCGGGTCGTGATCCACTCGCCGGGAGGGCACGTCGAGTCGGGGGATACGATCCACGACGTGATTCGCTTCATCCGTCCCGAGGTCAAGATGATCGGCACCGGCTGGGTCGCCAGCGCGGGCGCGCTGATCTTCGTCGCCGCGCGGCGGGAGAACCGGTTCGCGCTGCCGAACACGCGCTTCCTCTTGCACCAGCCGCTCGGGGGCGTGCGCGGTCCGGCGTCGGACATCGAGATCGAGGCGGCCCAGATCATGGCCGCGCGCGAGCGGCTCAACCGCATCTTCGCCGAGGCGACCGGCCAGGATCCCGCGAAGATCGCGCAGGAGACCGAGCGCAACCTGTGGATGACGGCGCACCAGGCCCAGGAGTACGGACTCGTGCACCGCGTGATCGAGAGCGCGCTGGACGTCTGAGGGCCCGCGCGGGGGTCGGCGGTGAATTTGTAGTGTAAAATTACAGACTCCCGAGCTGGGTCGGGTTCGGCAACCTGGGTCGGGTTCGGCAACCTGGGTCGGGGTTCGGCAACCTGGGTCGGGGTTCGGCAACCTGGGTCGGGGTTCGGCAACCTGGGTCGGGGTTCGGCAACCTGGGTCGCAACCTGGGTCGGGGTTCGGCAACCTGGGTCGCAACCTGGGTCGGGTTCCGCCGGGTTCCGCAACCTGGGTCGGGTTCCGCAACCTGGGTCGGGTCGGGTCCCCCGTCCGCACGGGCGCGTGATAGATCGACATCGTGGTAACCAATCGGTGTAGCGTGGGGCCTCAACCTCCCGGCGCTCTCGGGGGGAGGCGACCATGCGCCTGAGCCTGATGGGCTTCCAGTGGCTCGATGTCCGGTGGTGGTGGGAGGAACCGCCCGCAGGGACACCGGTGCACCTGCGGGATCCGCTCGCCGCGCGCTCCTTCCTCCACCGGCTCGCCGCCGAGCCGGCGCACCTGGCCGCGTTGCGGCGCTTCGTGGCCGCCGGCGCTCCTCCGCTGTCGGCGCCGCCAGAGGACGGCCAGGTTCTGGACCAGCTCGCGCGCGCCGTGGCGGCGGGCAGGGTGCGGCTCACGGCGCTCCAGGCTACGCCGCACGCGAGCTGGGGCAAGATGGTCGAGGAGGAGCCGGCCACGCCGGCGGCCCAGCCGGCGCGCGCGCCAGCGCCGGAGCAGGAGGACGTCTGCTGGCCCTGTCTCCAGCGCGCGGCCGCCTCGGCGCAGACGCTCCGGGAGGCCGCCGCGAACGGCGTACCGTTCATCGCCGCGGGGTGACCCTCGGCCGAGGAGCCTTCAATGAATCCGCCCTCAGTGGAGCGCCTGCTCGATGCGCTGTTCGCCCTGCCGGAGGACAGCAGCCCCGCGCCCTCCGTCTACGCAGTGCTCGACGGCGCGCGCGACAGCCGCATCTATCGCGCGGTTTACGACAGCCGGCTCGAGCACGAGTGCCTCTTCGCCGGCGACATCCCCTACGACCTCGCCGAGGCCGCGCCGTACCTGGTCCAACTCGACCGAAAGGCGCGGTTCACCCGCTGGATCCTCGAGCAGGGCTGGGGCCGCAGCGTGGGGATCTTCGCGTGGAGCCGGGCGGATCTGGAGGCGCTCCGCCGCCACTTCCGGCGCCTCCTGCGCGTGAAGGACGAGGCGGGGAGAGCGCTCTATTTCCGGTACTACGATCCGCGGGTGCTGCGCGTCTACCTGCCAACCTGCACGGCAGGGGAGCTGCGGGAGATCTTCGGACCGGTGGGGCGGCTGCTGGTCGAGGGAGCCGAGGGGCAGCTGCTGAGTTACGCGCCGGGCGGGAAGCCGCTGCAGGTCCGGGAGCTGGTGACGCCGTGAGCGCGCGCTGCGTGTCCTCTACACCTGCTCTGCCAGACGCTTGCGCAGCCTCGCGAGCATCTCGGATCAGCGCAGCCGAAGGGAGGCGGTCGCCATGGCCCCACAGCGCCGCGCGCCGGCGCTCACGCCGACCGCGAACTTCCACGCCGATTCACGTTAGATAGATTACATAAACCGGCCTGGTTCGGTGTCGGGGCGCTCCGACGGATCACTCGACCTGGGTCGGGCGGATCGCTCCGAAAAATCGTCGCGGCGATGTCGAGGGAGGGACGGCGGCTCCGACATCCCTGTGTGGCGCCGGGAGCGGCGGCACATCACGAGGACGAGGACACCATGAACACCACCATCGAAGCCCTCCAAGGATCACTCACGGTCACGACCGCGCCCGCCCGGGGTTGGACCGCGCTCCGCAGCGTCGGCGCCGTGCTCGGCGGGCTCGTGTCGACCTTCATCGTCACCACGGCCGTGGACCTGGCGTTGCACGCCACGGGCGTCTTCCCGCCGCACGGCGAGCGGATGGCCGACGCGCTGTTCGTCCTGGCCCTCGCCTACCGGATCGTCTTCAACGCCGCCGGCTGCTACGTCGCGGCCCGGCTCGCTCCGGCGCGCCCGACGCGCCACGCGCTCGCGCTCGGCGTCGTGGGCGTCGCCGTCAGCACCCTCGGCGCCGTCCTGATGTGGGAGTTCGGGCCCGCCTGGTACTCGCTCGCGAACATCGCGATCGCGCTGCCGTGCGCCTGGGTCGGCGCGCGGCTTCGAGGCGCTCGCTCCTGAGGAGAGGGCGCTCAGAGAGCGGGACGCCTCGTGGGCACGGACGCGACCCTCATTCGAGTACAAGGGGAGCGCGCTCGGAGGTAAACAAACGGAAGACGAACAGGTGAGGAGCACCGGCGTGACGAGCAGATGGAGCGATGGTCTCGGGCTGTGTTGCGCAGCGGCCCTGGCCTTGGCGGCGGGTCAGGCGGACGCGGCGGATCCGCCGCCTGGATCCGCGCCGCAGGTCTCGCCAGCGCCGCAGCCGCGGCCCGCTCCGGCGGCCCCGACCGCGCCGGTGGCGGACGTGACGCTGCCGCCTCGGTCCGATCCGGCGGCCTCGACCGCGGCGCCGTCGCCCGCGGCGCCGCTTGCAGCGCCGTCACCCGCGGCGCCGCTTGCAGCGCCGTCGCCCGTGGCGCCGCTTGCGACGCCGTCGCCCGCGGCGCCGCTTGCGGCGCCGTCGCCCGTGGCGCCGCTTGCGCAGCCCGCGGGCGAGGCGGCGGGCGTGCCTTCGCCGACCCCGGCCGGCGCGGCGGGTTATCCGCCGCCCGGGTATCCCCCGCAGCCCTACAGCTGGCGCCCTGGCCCGTGGCAGCCCGGGAGCGAAGGCACAGGCGCGATGCTCAAGGGGCAGCGCGCCTGGTACGGATGGCAGCACATCGTCGTGCTCGGCGGGAGCGGCCTGCTCGTGCCCCTGACCGTCGTCCTCGACGCCCCGCCGCTCCTCCTGGCGAGCTTCGGCGGCTTCGCGCTCGGCGGCCCGATCATCCACTGGGGCCACGGCAACATCGGTAAAGGTTTTGCTAGCCTCGGCATCAACTTCGGGGGCGCGTTGGCCGGCGGCGCGCTCGGCGCAGCGCTCGCGAGCGGAGCCGAAGTCGGCCGCCACGTCGAGCCCGTCGCCGTCGGCTTTTTCTTCGGCGGCTGCGCTGGCCTGCTCGCAGCCAACATCGTCGACATCGCCGTCCTCGCGTACGAGGAGCACAAGCCGGAGAGCTACGATTACATCCGCCTCCGGCTCGCGCCCCAGGTCGGCTTCGCGCCCGGCGGCGCCACCTTCGGCCTCGGCGGCGCCTTCTGAGCTCGAGCGACCGGAGCTCGAACGAACATCGTTCAGCCGACGTGGGGAGTCCGATCCGTGGATCGGCCGGGCGCCGCCCCCTCGCAGCCAGGGTGCTCCAGGAGACCCGCTCCAATGAAGCCACGCTCGTGGTGGCGCCGGCGTCGCCGTCGGCGTTCGCCCGCGATGAGCACGATAGGATGAACACAATGCAAGGATCGCTCAAGAGGCCCTGGAAGGCCCGTCCGCCGACGGACCGCTCGGCTCGAGGTTCAATGCACCGTCTCTGGACGCTGGCGGTCGTCTGGAGTGCCGCGCTGGCGACGCTGCTCGGCTGCAGCGACGTCGCCGACCCGCTCGACGCGCGCGCCCTGCGGCGGCACTTCCCCGAGCAGGCGGACGCCATCCTTCAAGGGCCGGTCGCCTTCACCGTGGCGGGCGACGTGTTCGAGGCGATGCGGCCTGCAGATGCGCTCGCCGCTCCGGCCGGCGCGGCCGGGCTGCGCGCTCGTTTCCCGAGCGATGGCGCCGACGCCCTCCGCTTTCCCTTGCCGGACGGCTCCGAGGCGCAGGTGCGGGAGCTCGGCGCCGCGGGAGACGGCGAGGTCGCGGAGCGCGCGATGGCCTACCCGCGGGCGGGCGGGACCTCGTTCTGGACCGCCCTGGAGGACGGCTACGAGGAATGGCTGCTGCTCGATCCGAGCGCGGTGCGGCGCGACGCGCCCGCCGCCGCCTGGCTGGTCGACGGCGCGACGCTGCGCCAGGACGGCGAGGCCGTGGAGGTGGCCGACGCGCGCGGGGCAGCCCAGCTCCGCGTGACGGCGCCGGAGGCGTACGCGGCGGGCGGGAGGCCGATCGGGACACGCCTCGTCGCGCGCGGAGAGCAGATCGAGCTGTGGCTGGACGCCGAGGGCGAGACGGCGCTGGTGGACCCGCGCTGGAAGCTCAAGCGGAGGATGAGCACGCGCCGCGCCGGGTCCACCGCCACGCTGCTGCGGGACGGGAGGGTGCTCGTCGCCGGCGGGTTTGGCCCTGACGGACCGAACGCGAGCTCCGAGGTGTTCGACCCGGAGTCCGACACATGGTCGCCGCCCACCCCCATGATCACCGGCCGTTTCCGCCACACCGCGACGGCGCTCAACGACGGACGGGTGCTCGTCGCCGGCGGCGTCGAGCGTTCCATCCACGGCCCCGCGCTGAGCAGCGCCGAGGTGTTCGACCCAGTCTCCGGAACGTGGTCGCAGGTCCGTCCCATGTCCACCGACCGCTACGCCCATACCGCGACGCGGCTGCTGGACGGACGGGTGGTCGTCGCTGGTGGGGTTAACGTGTCTGACGCTGCCGACAACGATGGTCCTGAGGACAGCGGGAGCCCCGCTCCTGGTGAGAGGAGGACGCTCGACGCTGTCGAGGTGTTCGATCCGGTCTCAGGCGCATGGTCGGCGCTCGATCCCATGCCCACTGCCCGCCACGCGCACAGCGCCACGCTGCTGCGGGACGGGCGGGTGCTCGCCGCCGGCGGGTACAACGATGTAAACTCGCTCGACGCCGCCGAGGTGTTCGACCCGGTCTCGGGCGCGTGGTCGGCGCTTGACGCCATGCCCGGCGCCCGCAGTTTTCACACCGCGACGCGGCTGCGGGACGGACGCGTGCTCGTCATCGGCGGCTATGGCGATACGGGGCTGCTCGGCACGGCCGACGTGTTCGACCCGACCGGCGACTCGTGGTCGCCGATCGAGGCCACCATGGCGGTCGCGCGCACCGAGCATTCCGCCACACGGCTGCGGGATGGACGCGTGCTCGTCACCGGCGGCAATGACGGCACGGGACCGGTCTCCACCGCCGAGGTGTTCGATCCGGCCGAGGGGTCGTGGAAGCTGACCGGTCCCACGGTCGTCGCGCGTTTCCAGGCCGCCGCGGTGTCGCTGCGAGACGGACGGGTGCTCGTCGCCGGCGGCGCAGGCCAGCAAGTGGGGCTCGACAGCGCGGAGGTGTACGACCCGGCGTCCAGCACGTGGCTCTCCGCCGATCCCATGATCACCGCCCGCTCCCATCACTCCGCCACGCCGCTGCGGGATGGGCGGGTGCTCGTCGCGGGCGGGATGGGCGAGACCGACAGCGAGGAGATCCTCAGGAACGCCGAGGTGTTCGACCCGGTCTCCAGCGCGTGGGCCCCCGTCGCGTCCATGAGCACCGCCCGGTACGGGCATATCGTGGCGTCGCTGCCGGACGGGCGGCTGCTCGTCGCCGGCGGCGCCCGCACGTGGCAGGAGGCCGAGACGATAGAAAACACCACCGAGGTGTTCGACCCGGCCTCCGGCGCGTGGCAATCCGCCGCGCCCATGAAAACCGCCCGGGTCGGGCACCGCGTGACGCCGCTTCCGGACGGGCGGCTGATCGTCACCGGAGGGCATGGCCATGACGGGCCGCTCGACAGCAGCGAGCTATTCGACCCGAGCTCCGGCGAATGGCGTTACCTCCCGCACATGGCGAGCGCACGCTACGAGCATATCGCGGCGGCGCTGCCGGACGGACGGCTGCTCGTCGCCGGGGGTTATGGCGTCGAAGGCTCGAACGGCAGCAGCGAGGTACTCGACCTGGCGTCCGACACATGGCTGCCCTTCGGACGTATGGTCGCGGGCCGTGGTGAGGGCAGCGTGACGCCGCTGCCGGACGGACGGCTGCTCGTCGCCGGAGGTTTTGGCCTCGAAGGAGTGCTCGCCAGCGTCGAGGCGCTCGATCCTGCCTTCGGCACATGGCTGCCCCTCGCGCCCATGCCCATCACGCGCACAGCACACACCGCGACGCCGCTCGCCGGCGGCTGGGTGCTCGTCGCCGGCGGAGCAAGCGTGCTCGACGTGGATCCCATCCAGGTCGACAACGCCGAGACGTTCGACCCGGCCTCCGGCAGGTGGTCGCCCATGGAGTCCATGCACACGCCGCGTTACCGGCACACCGCCACGCCGCTGGCGGACGGGCGGATCCTCGTCGCCGGCGGCGTCGGCACTGGCTCGACGGTTCAACGTGCGGCCGAGCTGTTCCAGCAAATGCCAGACGGCAGCGCCTGCGCGACGGCGGCGGAATGTCGGAGCGGCTTCTGCGCCGATGGTGTCTGCTGCGACCGGCCCTGCACTATCTATCTCTGCGAGGCGTGCGCAGATCACCGGGGCGCCTCCGCGGATGGCGTCTGCACGCCGCTGCACCCCGATTACCCGCCTTACGCCTGCTCGCCTGGGACCGGGCAGCAGATGAGGCCCTGCAAATCGGTCCAGAGCTGCGTCGAAGGGTTCGTCTGCAATGAGGCGGGCGATTGCGTGCCGCCGCCCCCCAACGGGGGTTACCTCGACGCGGGCGGCTGCCGCCTCGCGCCCCGCGCGGCAGCGCAGCCGGGTGCGCGGGGCCCGCTGGAGGTCGGCGCGCTGGCGCTCGCGGTCCTCGCCGCCGCGCTGCGTCGGCGCCGCCGGATCCAGGCGCCGCCGGCGCGGCGAGCCGCTCCGGCCCGCCCGGTCACCGCGCGGGACCCGGGGGCGCGTGGCCCTGCGCTCCGCTCCTCTTGAAGAGCATCGAGACGTTCGCGGCGTTGAGCGCGGAGACGAACGCCTGCATCTCGGTCGCGTCGAGGTAGGTCACGAGCCGGCAGATCCGGCCGCCTCGCGCCTCGCACACGGTGGCGCCGCGCACGTGGAACACCTCCTGGTTGACGGTGTTGATGGTGCGCATCTCGCATATCGCGACCTCGCCCTGCTCCAGCAGATGGCCGATCTCGTGCTGCGTGCGCAGCCCGGCCGAGAGCATCCCCTCCAGCGCGCCCTTGATGGTGGCGGCGGTGCCGGTCACCTCGATGCCCGGGAAGTGGGCCTCGGCGTCGTCGGTGAAGAGCTCCTCGAGGAGCGCCGGGTTCGGCTCATCCATGGCTCGGTAAAAGATGCGGAGCAGCTCTGCGGGTGTCCTCGTCGTTGTGTCCACGCGATCCTCCACCTGGCGCCAGCGCGCGCGGTGAATGTAGCCCACGACGCGTGTCCTGGTCGAGGAGGGTCATCTCCTGTCGGGTCCGCCATCCCGGTCGGCGCCGCGCGAGCTGCCCCCGCATGCTCCACGATGCGCGCCGCGCGCGCGTCACTGCCGCCGCCGAGTCCCACCTTCCCTCGCCTCCGGCCGCAGGATCCGATGAGCCCGGTGGTCGGCAATCCGCGAAATACCCGCCCGGATTGCCGGACGCTGCTCTCGCAGCGCTGATCGCGGCCCCCGCCCAGGGCGAAGCGACCCCGGGGCGCCGGCGGCCGGACCGCTCGCCGGCGTAGCATCCGCGCGGCAACCTGGGTACGGAGGGCCATGCCGCGAATCCTCTCTCCCGGGCAGAACGTATGGTGCGAGCGGCCGGTGCGGTGCGCCGGCCTGCTCATCGACGGCGCCGATTACTACCGCGCCTTCTACGACGCGGCGCTCAAGGCGCGCCGCTACATCCTGCTGTCAGGCTGGCAGTTCGACAGCGACGCTTGCCTGCTCCGCGGGGAGGAGGCGGAAGGCGCGCCCGCGCCGGTGACGCTGCTCAAGTTCCTCGACAGCCTCTGCGAGAGGACGCCCGAGCTCCAGATCTACATCCTCGCCTGGGATTTCCACGTGGTCTTCGCGATCGAGCGCGAGTGGCTCCAGAAGATCGTCTTCGAATGGACGACGAACGAGCGGCTGCGCTTCCGCTTCGACAGCAGCCACGTCGACAAGGGATGTCATCACCAGAAGTTCGTCGTCATCGACGGCGAGCTCTCATTTCTCGGAGGGCTGGATCTCTGCAACGACCGCTGGGACACCCGGCGCCATCTGGAGGAGAACCCGCTCCGGCTGAGCCGCGGCGAGCCGCACAAGCCGTTCCACGACGTCCAGGCCTACCTCCAGGGCCGCGAGGTGAGCGGCAGCCTCGCGGAGCTCTTCACGGCGCGCTGGAGCGCCGCCTGCGGTGAGCCGATCGAGCTCCCGGAGCCCGGGGGCGCGACGTTCGGCGACGACTACGCGCCGGAGAGCGCGATCCGGCTCGCGTCCGGGCGGGTGGCGCTGAGCAGGACCGACCCGCGGGGCGCGCCCACCGGGACCGAGGGCTGCCGGGAGGTCTGCGACCTCTACGTGGATGCGATCGCCCGCGCGGAGCGGTCGATCTACATCGAGACGCAGTACTTCAGCTCGCGCGAGGTGAGCGAGGCGTTGATCCGGCGCTTGCAGAGGGGCGGTGGGGCGCCGCTGCAGGTCGTCATCGTGCTCAATATGCGCGCCGAGACGCTGAAGGAAGAGGTGGCGGTCGGGCTCGCGCAGGCGAAGGTCATCGACGACCTGCGCAAGGCGGCGGCGGGCACGGGCCATGCGCTCGGCATCTACTACACGGTTCCGGCGCACGAGGGCGAGGGCGAGCCGCCGCGCGCAACCTACATCCACTCCAAGGTGATGATCGTCGACGACCGCTTCCTCAACGTGGGTTCGGCCAACCTCACGAACCGGAGTTGCGCGATCGACACGGAGCTCAACGCCTCCTTCGAGACGGAGGATCCAGGCGACGCGCTCGGCCGCTCGATCTGCACAGCCCGGCTCGGACTGATGGCCGAGCACCTCGGCGTGGACGATCTCCACTGCGGCGCGGACCTGGTCGCCGAGTTCGACGACCGCGCGGCCCGGCGCGACGGGCGGCTCAGGATCCACCCGTCCCCGGACGAGAAACAGCGCGCGGCCCTGGCGGTCGTCGATCCGCAGGCGCTGCCGTTTGACCCGAACGCCGTCGAGGACGAGGAAGATCATCGATCGATCTTCACCCACGGGCTCGGCGCCCTGTGGCGGAGGCTCGTGAGCGACCGCGACGATAGGAAGTGACCAGAGTCACCCGAGGCAGCCGACCCAGGTTGATTAGGCACCCGAGGCAGCCGACCCAGGTTGATTAGGAGAGCAGCCGGCCCGACCCAGGTTGATTCGGCGGCAGAGCAGAGCCGGCCCGACCCAGGTTGATTCGGCAGAGCGGCAGAGCAGAGCCGGCCCGACCCAGGCTGATTAAAAAGTACACCCGGGCTGGAAACCCGACCCGAGTTGCGGCAACGGCCCGCGGCACCCCCGACTCGGCCCTGGTTGATCCGAATCCGGAATCCGCGACCCAAGCCGGATCTGAGTTACCAGGATCACACCTGACCCGGGTTGCGGCCCGTTCAGCAATCAGGACCGCCCGTCCTCGCGGCCCCGTCACTGACCTTCTCGCTGTTGCGCTCCCGCACGTGACCTACATGGCGAGCACCACATCGTTCACGCTGGCACCGTGAAATGTGCGCATCCACCAAGTCCCCGACGGGAATACCGCATTACGCAAGCCAGCACACCATTGTTCGAGCGACGCGCGGTACGAAGCGCGAAACGCTCGCACGGCGGACGCAGCGGTTCGCCATGCGCCCCCCTGCTCACGACCCACAGCGAACGTCGGATTGCGTTCACGCAGCGCCTCGAAGCTCGTGGCTCGCTGGTACGGCGAGATCTTGCTGACTCGCTCGGCCCCTAAGAAGCGGCCCCCCTGCCGGTTCACATCCGCATGCGCCCGCGCCTCCAGCCGCTCCAGCTCGGCGGCTACCTGACCGCGAAAGCCATCGGCGTTGCCTTGTTCGGCGTTGCCTTGTTCGGCGTTGCCCTGTTCTACAGCAGGTGGCAGCGCAATCGCGAGCGTCATTTCCTCGCTCCACTGCGGATTTTTCGGGTTGAAATATACCGAGGGTCGCGCCGCATGCAGCGCGCCACGTCCGATCTCATCTACATCCACCTTGACGCCAGGCCATTCCCTCGCACGCCGGACGAGACCAGCGGCCACTGGATTCGCGAGCACGTAGGCGATCTTCTCCACCACCGCCGCGTGCGTCAGGAGCCGTACCACGCTGGTGGTCTCGTGGTCCCATACCGCCCCTTCCCACTTGCGCAGCACCTTCGTACCGAGCGCGACGATGCGATGAAAGAACTGCAAGAAGCGCGGCAGGACGCCTTGCGCATCCGTCACCACGAGGTGCAGGTGCGTCGACATCGCGCAAAGGGCATGGATCTGAACGCCGTAACGGCGGGCTGAGACAGCAAGGACATAGATCAAGAGCTGGTTGATCGCCGCATCGGGCCGGAACAGGAGGTGCCGGCGCACGACGCGACGGGTGATGAGGTAGGTGGCGCCTGGAACGATCTCGCGAGGTTGGCTCATGGCCGGAGCACATAGACAAGCACTGTGCCGTGGGCTGGCGCGAACGATTTCGCATAGTTGCCCGCGCCCCCTGGGTGGCGGACGCGGATTTCCGCCGATTTCCGCCATGCTCACCAATCTGCGTTGGGTTGCCGAGCCCACAGCCGCAATCTGGGTCAGGTCGCTCGCGACGACGAACCTCGGTCGGGTCGCCCCGGGTCGGGTCGCCCCAAAACCTGGGTCGGGTCGCAACCTCGGTCGGGTTACCCCGCAACCTCGGTCGCGGTTACCCCGGGCCCCCCGAAACCTGGGTCGGGTCGCAACCTCGGTCGGGTTACCCGGTCGCCGCAACCTCGGTCGGGTTACCCCGGGCCCCCCGAAACCTGGGTCGGGCGCAACCTCGGTCGGGTTACCCGCCGGGTTGCCGCCGCCCTACGCGGCGCCGAGCGCCGGATAGTCGATGTATCCTTTCGGCCCCGGCGTGTAGAACGTCGCGCGGTCCGGGGTCGCGAGCGGCGCCCGCCTGCGAAAGCGCTCCGGCAGATCGGGGTTCGCGACGAACGAGGCCCCGAACACGACCGCGTCCGCCCCCCCTCGCGCGAGCATCGCCTCGGCGCTCTCCTGCGAGAACCCGGCCCCGGCGAGGTAGGCGCCCGCGAAGAGAGGCCTCAGCCTCTCATGGTAATCCTTCGTCGGATCCACGACCGCCACGTGCAGGTACGAAAGGCCCATCGACGAGATCACCCGGACGAGCTCCGTGTACGTCTCGACGGGCGAATCGTCCATGATGTCGTTGAACCCCATCTCGGGCGCGATCTTGATGCCGACCCGCCCCGCTCCGCGGACGGACGCCATCGCCTCGAGCGCCTCCAGCGTGAACCTCAGTCGATTCTCGAGCGAGCCCCCGTACCGGTCGCTCCGCCGGTTCGTCCCCGAGGACAGGAACTGCTCCGGCAGGTACCCCGACCCGGCGTGCAGCTCGACCCCGTCGAAACCCGCGGCGAACGCGCGCTCCGTCGCCCGGGCGTACTCGTCGACCACCCCTTCAACCTCGGCCGTGTCGAGCGCGCGGGGCATCACGAACGGCCTCATCCCTTCGTCCGTGTACGACGCGCCCTTCGGCTGCACCGCGCTCGGCGCGACGGGCGCCGCCGATCCGGGCAAGAACGACGGGTCCGAGATGCGGCCGGCGTGCATGATCTGCGCGTAGATGCGCCCGCCTCGCGCGTGCACCACGTCGGTCACGCGCCTCCAGGCGGCGGCCTGCGCGTCCGTCGCGAGGCCCGGCGTGCGGATATAGCCTTTGCCCATCGCCGAGGGGAAGATCCCCTCGCTGATGATGAGCCCTGCGCTCGCGCGCTGCGCGTAGTACGTGGCCGTGATCTCGCCGACGACGCCCGCGTCGTCCGCGCGGGAGCGCGTCATCGGCGCCATGATCACCCGGTTCGAGAGATCGATCGCGCCGAGAGGCAGGGGGCTGAGCAGGTGAGTCATTACGGTCTCCTTTCGTCTTCGAGGAGCAACCTGCATCGTTCACCGCCAGATAACAATTCGCGATTGAATGAACTTAGTTTTTCCTCCCGGGAAACAAACCCGCGTCAACGCACCGCCCAGTCGGCCTCTGCGAAGCGCTCGCGAAGAAAGTCGACCAGCGCCCGCACCTTCGGGGAAAGGTACCTGGACCGCTGGTGCACCGCGTACACGAACAGCGCGCGCGGCTCGTACGAGGCGAGCACGGCGCGCAGCTTCCCGCTTTGCAGGTCGGGCTCGACATAGAAGGAGGGCAGCAGCGCCAGGCCTGTCCCGCCGAGGAGCGCCTCGCGGATCGCCAGGCTGTTGTTGGTCACGAGCCTGCCCGACACCTTCACGGTCCTCGCCCCGTCCGGGCCGACGAACTGCCACTCTCCGCGCGGTCGCGCCACGGCGTAGACGATGCAGTCGTGCCCGGCGAGGTCCTCGAGCGTCTTCGGCACGCCGCGCCGCCGCAGGTAGGCCGGCGACGCGCACACCACGTGCCGCGCGCGCGCGAGGCGCTGCGCGGTGAGCGTCGCGGAATCCGGCAGCGCGGACGTGATCCTGATGACGACGTCGACGCCCTCCTTGACGACGTCGACGAAGCGGTCCGTGAACGAGAGCTCCAGCTCGATCTCCGGAAAGCGGCGGAGGAAGTCGGGGAGCAGCGGCGCGATGTGCATCACGCCGAACCCCGTCGGCGCGTTCACGCGGAGCGTGCCCGTCGCCGCGGCCTCGGCGCCGGAGAGCGACTGCTCGGTCTCCTCCAGCTCGTCGAGGAGGCGCACGCACCGCTCGTAGTACGCGGCGCCCGCGCTCGTCAGCGACACGCTCCGGGTCGTGCGGTTCAGCAGCCTCGTGCGGAGCCGCTCCTCCAGCGCCGCCACTTGCTTGCTCACCGCGGCGCTGGAGAGCCCTCGATCGCGCGCCGCGGCGGAGAAGCTCCGCAGCTCGACGACGCGCCGGAACACCTGCATGGCGTGGAGGAGGTCCATCGTTGCTCGCCCTCGCGCTGGCATCCTAGCGCGACGCGCCGGCCGCAGCCCGGCGGACGCAGGCCGCCGCGCCCTCGGCAGGAACGTAGCTGGCGGCGAGCGCACGCGATCGCCGCCCCGACGAGCTCCGTCCTGGCCCACCTCTTCATGACCTGCCTGCGGGCGTCAAAGGTCCTCGATGACGACGACCAGCCGCTCCCCGTCGCCGGGCGCGGCATAGCTGATGTAACCCGAGCGGTTCCGCTCCGTGTCCCACACGATCACATCGCCTTCGTACTCGGCGGAGGTGTCCTTGTCCTCGTAGGTGGGCCAGAAGGTGCCGTCCGGGCGCGGCTCGTAGGACAACATCACCTGCTTGCGGATCGCACCATCCGGCGCCTGTTTGTACACGGTGGCGCGGTAGAGCTGGGCGGCGGAGATCTCGCCGGCGTGCGCTGCCTGCTGGGTGGGATCGGTGAAGCCCTCGGCGTGGTTGATGGACAGCCCATAAAGCAGCTTATCGGGGTTGACGTAGGGCTCCGGGCCGCACCCCGCGCCCATGGGCTTGCGGAAGTTGCCGCCCGGCGAGTCGGCCTCCCACGCGTCCGCCTCCCACATCGGCTGGCCCTTCAGACCCCAGTAGATGTGCCCCGACGTCATGATGCTCCCCTCGCCGGGCAGGAACGTGTTCCCGAGATAATAATCCTCGTCCCCAGGGAACTGCGTGCGCGTCTCGGAGACGAGATCGCTCGACAGGTTGATGAGCACACACGTCGACGCGGCGTCCCAAGTCGGGCGGGCGAGGGCCACGCCCTTGGGCACGTAGACGCGGCCCGCTGCGTCGACCTGGAACCCGAAGAGGTTCTCGTCGAAGCTCCAGGGCCAACGGAACCTCGGCCACGCGAAGCCATACCTGTCGGGGTCGTCGAGGTCGATCGTGAACAGCTCATACCCGCCGTCGTCCTGGCGCTGCCAGAGCCACGCCGGACGGAAGGCCGTCTCCGCGCCGCCCATCGCGTCTCGCGTGTCGACGAAGTAGCCGTACTCGTGCGCTGGCAGCACGTGGTAAAGCAGCGGGAGCCCTCCAGCCGCGATGACGCGGGCCTCCACGTCGTTGGTCTCGCCGGTCGCCCACCCGAGGTTTTTTTGCCCGGGATAACGGATGAGATCGTCCGTGACGCCTGGGATGTAGGGAAAGTCGAAATCGCTCTCCACCACGTAGTGCGTGTCGGTCTCCGTGAACGGGTGATCCTTCGGCGTGTTGACGTAGCGCTCGTGCACGGCGCTGGACACGCGGTAGGTCGACCCCTGGAACTCGACCTGGCCATACGTCCTGATCGAGTAGCCCCCGTCCATGTAGGGTGGCGTGCTCGGACCGCTCCCGCCCCCGCCGCCGGCGCCCCCCGTGCCCCCGCTGTGGGCGCCTGTGCCGCCGCCGGCGCCCCCATCGCCGCCAGCCCCGGCAGTCATCGATCCACCAGCGCAGGAGGCGAGCAGCACGATCGATACCCGAGCGCCGAGACCGCGGATAACGCCCTCGATATGGCGAAGCATGTTTGACGTACAGTCTAGCCGAAACCGCGGATCTCAGCGTCGAAATCGGGCGCCGTCGGCCTCCGTGGCCGACTACCCCCGACTACCCCAACCTGGATCGAGTTGCCGCCCCCTTGCTCAACCTGGGTCGGGTTGCTGCGTCACGTCGGGGGCGCGTGGCGTCACCGGAGCCCCGGCCCCCGGTAATAGGCAATGAGCTGAAGCCATCGCTCATAGAGCGCCCGGTCGGCGCTCAGGCGCTGCTGCCACGCGCGGTCGGCCGCGAGCCAGGCGTCCTCGCCCGCGATGCCTTGCTGCGCGAGCACCTCGGCGCTCCTCGCCGGCTCGACAACGCGCCGGGCCGAGATCCACGCGTGCTGCTCGAGCGTGAGCGTCGGCGCGGCGGGCACCGGCGCCCTGAACGGCAACCCGCCGAGGGACTGCCTCGCATCCGCTCCTGAGGGTACGGAGGGCGCCGCCGCCTTGAACGGCAACCCGCCTTGAGGTGGCCTCACATCCGCGCCCGCGGGTACGGCGGGCGCCGCCGCCTTGAACGGCAACCCGCCTTGAGGCGGACTCACATCCGCGCTCGCGGGTACGGCGGGCGCCGCCGCCTTGAACGGCAACCCGCCGAGGGACTGCCTCACATCCGCGCCTGCGGGCGCCGGTTCGGCGGCAGCAGACCTCTTGAACGGCAGGACGTCGCGCTGCGCAGGCGGCGCGCCGCCCGACATCGGCGGCGCCAGCTCTTCTTCCCTTGGCGGCAGCACCCCGACGCGCGTCGTGGCGAAGGACGGCGCGTCGCCGGCAGCTGGAACCGAGGAGCGAGCGCCGGACACGGACGGAGGCGCCGGCGGGAGCGCCCCCTCCGCCGGCGCCACGAAAGGCGAGGCGGCCTGCGCCGAAGGCGGCGGAGACGGCAACCGCGAGGAAGGCGGCGGCGCGGGCGACGAGGACGCGGGCGGCGCCGGCAGCGGCGGCACGAACGGCAGCGCGCGGTCGTCGGTCGGCCGCACGGACGACGGCGCGCGCGGGGGCGCCGCGCCCGGCGGCGGGGCGAACGGCAGCGCTCCCGCCGGCGCCGCCGGTATGTGGAGCGCCATCGTCGAGGAGAACGGCAGCTTCGGCACGGGCGCGGCGGGAGGCGGGGGCAGGCTGCTGCGCGTCAGCCCGAACGCCCACCGGCCCGCAGGGAAACCCTCGGCGCTCACGCGCTCGCGGAGCTCCGCCAGGTGGGCGCGCTGCCGCTCGACCCAGTCGTCGGGCGAGAACGCAGAGACCATCCCCGTCGCGATCCAGAGCTCGAGCACAGCCTCGTGGCGGCGCGGCGGCGGCGTCGACCTCGCCTCGAGCTCGTCGACGATCGACAGCACCGTGAACGGCCTCCCGCCGCGCATGCGCACCTCCGGATCGAACCGGCGCGCGTTGCGCCGCAGGTGCGCCTCCCACCGCGCGGGGTCGGTGACGACCTTCTCGACCTTGCGCACGGGGATCGGCAGCGCCTCGGCCTCGACCGCCGCCTCGACCTCGGGAGGCAGCTCCACCTCCCACGGCTCCTCGACCGTCTCGCGCAGCCCCGCGCCCGTGATCCGCTCGAGCGCCTCGGCCGCCGCCTCCACGAGCGGCTCGTCGCCGGAGCCGAGCAGGCTCACCAAGAAGCCGAGCGCGCCGACGTGCCCGAAGCGCCCGAGGCCGCGCACGAGCTGCGCGCTCGGCGCCGCGGCCACGCCGGCGAGCAGCGGCCCGAGGTCGTCCCCGTGCCCGCCGAGGCACAGGAGCCACGCGGCGCCCGCGGCGCGCGCCGGGCTCGCCCGGTCCGAAAGCGTCGCGCGCAGGAGCGAGCGCGCCGGGCCGTGCCCGCGCCGCATCGCCGCCTCGGCGGCGGCGAGGAACACGGCGTCGCTGCCCGTGCGCGCGAGCACACCCTCGATCACCTCGACGGCGCCGTCGCGCGGGCCCGCCGCGGCGAGCGCGCGGACCGCGCGCTCCGCGAGCTCGGGCCGCTCCGACCACGCGAGCCGCGACGCCAGGTCGAACGGCACCGCCTGCCGGAGCGCGAGCACCTCGAGCGCCACGGCGGCGAGCGGCGCGCGCGGGCCCGTCGCGAGCTCGACCATCGCCGCGTCGATCTCGGGGTTCGGCGCGAGCCAGAGGCCCTCGATCCACCCCGGGTACGTCTCCGGCGCGCTGTGCTTCAGCGTGGCCACCGCCGCGTCGACCGTGTCGCGGCCCTCGATCGCGCCGAGCGTCAGCGCCACGGCGAACGCGCGCCCCGGATCCGGCGTCTTCGCCTCCGCGAAGTAGAGCGACACGAGCGGCAGCGCCGCGGCGCCCACGCTGGCGAAGCAGTCGAGGTTGTCGAGCAGACGCTGCTCGAAGGGCTCCTGGTCCAGCCACGTCTCGATGGCGTTCGGCTTGCGCAGATCGCGGTGGATGGCGATGTCCTCGAGGCAGTCGCGCCCGAGGCGCCGGAGCATCTCCGCCTCCTCGATCGCGGGCTCGTGCACGAAGCGGGGCGGCTCCTCGGCGGGCGGCTCCGGCGCGCGGTCCTCGCCCTCGCCGCCCTCGCCGGCCTCGCCGAGCTTCTTCTCTAGCTCGCCCGTCGCGGCCGCCGCCGCGAACGCCTTGAGCGCGTCGAGCGTCGCGGGCGGCTTCAGCTTGCGCGGCGGCGGCTGCGCCTCGCGCAGCGGGACGACCGGGTCGAGCGAGAGCTCCGGGACGAGCGGGCGCCGCGCGAACGCGTGCAGCGACGGGGTGCCCTGGCTCGCGCGGAAGGGCCGCTCGCGCGGCGGCTCGCTCGACCGGGGGCCGCCGCCCGTGAGCTCGCTCCGGCGCGCGAGCTGGATCTGCGCCACGGCGGTCGCGCCCAGCGCGAGCGCCGACGCGGCCAGATCGAGCCCGCCGATCGCCCGGTCGAGCGCCGGCGCCTCGCGGCGATCCCCAGCCTGCGCGAGCAGCGCGCGCGCCTCGCGCACGAGCGCCGCCGCCTCGGTCAGCCCGTCGTGGTGGACCGGCGCCAGCACGTCGCTGTCGAGCACCGCGTAACCGCACTGCACGGCCCGGCGCAGCCGCTCGCCGACGCCGGCGCGGTCCATCTGGAACGGGATCTCCGGCACCAGGGCGAGCGCGTCCTCCACCGCCCGCTGGGCCAGCACGGCCGCGTTCTTCCCGGGCTCGGCGGGCGGGGGCGCGCTCGAGGAGCTCATCGGGCCGGCTCGAGGCTGGCGAGGAGCGCGCCGCGCTCGGGCCCCTCGGAGTGGGCGCCGATGAGCACGCAGTCGCCCGGCGCGCAGCGCGTACCCCACCGGACCGTGGCCATCGCGAGCATGACCGGCGCGCTGGCGGCGCCGAGATCGCCGGTCTTGAGGAGCGGTTGCTCGCAGATCACGTCGGGCGTGAAGGCCTCGAAGGCCCGCGCCATGACGTAGCTCCACTCGTCGACGCGGTGCCGCTCGTTCACGACGTCGTTCATCACCCACGGGATCCGCCGCGCCTTCGGGCCGAGGGCCGCGGCCGCCCGCTTGACGGCCGACGTGATGCCGAGGGCGAGGCACGGCTCGTCCGACCCGTACGGCCGCGGCTCGGCCGCGACCGCGGCGGCGAGCACCTGCCCGAGGCGCGGCAGGGAGCCCGCGCGCCCGCGGGCCGCGAGCACGACGAAGCCCGCCCCCTCGCCCGGGATGAAGCCGTTCTCCGTGCGCATCGAGTGCAGGCGCAGCTCGCCGTCGAGCCACTCGAGCGCGTCGGGGTCGAAGAAGCTGTCGACCCCGCCCACCGCCACCGCGTCGTGCTCGCCGGCGCCGAGGCGCTCGAGCGCGATCTCGAAGGCCTGCGCCGCGCTGCCGCGGCACCCGAGCACCAGGGCCGAGCGCGCGTGGTCGATGGGCACCTGCGAGCGCGCCTCGAGGCCGGCGAGGAGCTGCGACTCGATGCGCGGGTCGAAGCCGGGGCGGCTCCTCGGCGGCAGCGCCACGATGACCGGCAGCGGGCGCGCCGCCCGCCGCCGCTGCCGCTCGGCCGACAGCCACGGAAAGGCGGCCTGCGTGAGCGCGGGGCCGCCGAGGGCGACGAGCCGATCGAGCCCGGTCACGTGGTCGCCGATCGACGGCAGGCGGCAGGTCACCATGGGCTCGCCGGCGCGATCGACCATGTGCGACTCGCGCGGATCCATCTTGAGCGCGCGTACGCTCATCGTCACCTGGAGCGCGGTGAGCCCGTTCGGCGCGCGCGCCCCGGCGCCGACGATCACCGCCTCGGCGGCCGGGAGCGCCGGGAGCGGCGCGAGCGGCGCGCGCGCCGGGGGCGCCGAGGGCCGCGCGTCAGGCGTGTTCGATGTCATGGCTCGCTCCCCTCCGCGGCTCGCTCCTGCGCCCGCGGCGCGCCGCCGCGGGCGCGCCGCGCGGGATCCGCGTCACTCGAGCGGCTCGGACCACCTGCCCAGGTCGAGCTTGCGATGCCCCTTGAGGGCGCGCGCGTCCTCGGGGTTCTTGTCCGGATCGAACGGGACGACCTCGAAGAGGTGCGCGAGGTAGACGTCGACGCCGGGGTAAGCGAGGCGGATCTCGGGCGGATCCGTGCGCATCTCGAGCACCGGGTACTCGCCCGCCGCGTCGGGCTCGCCGACGTAGAGGATGTCGCGCGACTCGCCGTCCTGCGCGCCGAGGAGGTAAGCCTCCCCGGGCAGCGCCTCCTCGATGCCCTCGAACATGGCCGCGAGCATCGGGTCGAGCTCGTCCGCCGCGATCTGCCGGAGCGTCCTCGGCGAGAACCGGGGCGACGCCGGATCCTTGAACAGCCGGAGGAAGCTCGCGTCGAACTCGAGGAACGCCGCGAGGCCCGGCGACAGCCGCTTCTTGGAGGGGAACGTGAGCTTCTTGAGCTTCGCCGCGGGGACCGGCTGCGGGTCCGGGATCGCGGCCGTGCCCGCGATCGCCTCGATCACCTTCTCGACGAGCGCGCGCCCGCGGAGCGGCGCGGCCTGCCCCTTCGCGGCCGGCTTCTTCTTCGCGCCGCCGCCCGCGCGTTTCATCGCCGAGAGCACCTTCGTGGCCGACGGCAGGTCGTCCCACCCGAGCGCCGCCTCCCCGGCGGCCATCGCCTCGATGAGCGGCGCGTGGTCCGTGCGGCCGAGCTTGACGAGGGCGCGCGCCGCGTAGAGCACGACGTCCCGGCTCGGATCGAGGAGCATCGCGGCGAGCGGCTCGGCCTCGCCGCGCTCGACGCACGCGTCGGCGAACCCGAACCGCTCCTCCGACTCGTCCCCGAACTGCCCGTCCTGCTTGCGCGCGAGCTCGTCGACGGCGCCCCGCCCCGCGCCCAGCGACGTGATCGCCGCCTCGCGCGCCTTGGCCCAGGCGCGGGCGACGCGCCCGTCGATCGGCGAGTCGTCCGTGACCCACTTCGGCGCCTGACGCGTGGCGAACAGCGCGTAGTCGTGCCGGCCGCGGGCGAGGCAGGCGACCGCGTGCGCCCGCCGCTGCTCCTCGCCCTCGGTGAACGGGTTCAGCGCGTTCACCGCGCAGAAGCGCAGCCACGCGTCGTCCGACAGCGCGGGGACCTTCGCGAGGTCCGGCGCGTACGGCTGTGCCTTGTCCCCCTCCCCGCCGAGCGCGCCGGTCAGCGCGCGGAGGAACCCCTCCGAGTAGCCCGAGGACGTGAGGTACCCGAGGACGCCGCCCGCGCGGCCGCGATCGCCCGCCTTGGCCAGCGCCACGCCGAGCGTCAGGAGCGCCTCCGGGTTGGTGGGATCCCACTCGAGCGCGCGCTCGGCGAAGCGCACGGCCTCCTCGAAGCGGCCGAGGTGCACGAGATCGTCGGCGACGGCATCGAGCACGCGATAGACCGACGTGGGGTGCCACCGCGGCGTGAGGCGCAGCGCGGTCAGGTGGACGCGGAGCGCGTCGTCGTACCGGCCCTGGCGCGTGAACGCCGTCCCGACCAGGCCCTGCAGGAGCACGAACGAGTCCCACGCGACGACCGTCTCCGCGAGCTTGTCGGCGGCCGCGCGCGCGTCCTGGCCCTCCCCGGAGAGCGCCACGTGCACCGTGCGCGAGAGCGGCGCCTCGCCGAGCAGCCGGCGGCGGCTCGTCGCCGCGCCGAACGCCTGCACGGTGACGTCGTTCGCCAGAAAATCGCGCCAGGCGGCCTCGACGCCCGCAGCGTCCGCCGTGTTCACGAGCGCCATCCCACGCTCCTCCTCCTCGCCCCTCGTCCCGGTCCCGACGGCATCCCACGCGGCCCGCGGCGTTCACACCACCCGCTTATGGACCACATGGACCCACTCTAACATCTCGTACTTCCTGGGCAAAGGAATCGCCGCGCGCCACGTGAGCTCGACGCGCATCGCGTCGGCGTCGATCAGCACGGTATCGAGGTGCGTGCGGTGCTCGGCGCGGGCGCCGAGCGCGAAGCTCGTGAACCCGAGGTGCACGCGCGGCAGCGCGAACGCCCACCGGCCGCCCGGGGTCGCGCCGGTGATCTCGATCGGCTCATCGCCCCGCAGCGGCGCCGGCGACCACTGGTCCTCGGGCACGCAGACGTGGAATCGATTGTCGAAGTCATCCGGCAGGAGCGGCATCTTCGTCTCCATCCATTCCGCGCCGTACGTCCCCGCATACGAGGCGCGAGGCTGCCAGTGGCGATGGATGGCGCCGAGGCCGGCCGGCACGTTGTGGCGGCCCCCGATCGGGTGCGCCGGATCCTCGATCTGCGCGGCCGGCTGATCGACGAGCGAGCGCGCGTCGCGCACGGCGCCGCGGCCGATGGTGTTCCTCGGCTCCCCGAACGGCCGCTCCGGGTCGGAGAGATCGAGGCCGCCCCACGCGAGCTCGTACAGCAGCGGGACCGGCTCGACGATGGGCTGCGCCGGCCCCGGCGTGAGCCCGCCCATCGCGCCGAGGCTCCACGCGCGCTGGCCGAACGCGCGGACCGTCTTCGCGATGGGGCCCATCCGCAGCGACACGTCGACGTGTTTCACCTGCCCCGGAGAGCGCGCGTGGGCGTGCCCGATCAGCAGCACGTCGGTCCCGGGCTTCTCGTCGAACAGATCGGACGGCTTCCGGATGCTCGCCTTGGCCGCGTCCGGGCCGTTGAACTCGTCGGCCAGGTACGGCGCGGGCCCCTCCGGATCGATCGCCACGCCGCCGCGCGCGTCCACGCGGAACGTGATCTTGACGATCACCGCGAGCCGATCGCGCCCCTCCTTCGTCTTGACCGGGACCGCGAGGTGCTGGCCCGGGGTCTGGTTGATGATGCGGATCATGGCCCGGAGGCGACCTCGAAGCGGCGGAGCCAGCGCTCGATCGAGCCCTCGTCCCAGGGCGCGAAGAACGGCAGATCGGCGCCGCTCGCGGCGCGGAGCGGGCGCACCAGCGCGTCGACCTCCCGGTAGGCCGGCGGCACCTGTCGCCGGTTCACGTCGCCGCGCTCGGGCGCGCCGCCCGCCTGGATCAACACCCCGTCGCCCGAGGCCACCCAGGTCGACAGGCGCGGCGCCCCGAGGCCGCCCCGGGCCCGCAGCTCGTCGAGCATCGAGGGCCCGAGCCATGTAAGCCAGCTTACCGTTCGGATCCGCCGGTAGAACGCCTCGGTGAGCCGGACGTACTCCGCCACGTCATACCCCCAGTACCTGCGCGCGTGCGCGTAGATCGCGGCCGCCGGCGCCTGGGAGTTCTGCGCCTCGCAGTCGGAGAACGTGTATCCCGCGGCGCCCCAGCGGAGCCGGAGCTTCGCCGCGATGGCGCAGATCCGCGCGTGGAAGTCCGCGAGCGGCCACGTCTCCGGCACGGTCAGGTGCAGCACGGCGTGGGCCGGCAGGCTCCGCGCGTCCGAGCCCTCCGGCAGATCGCCGATCTCGGCCCAGAAGCGGTACGAGTACGGGGACGCCTCGAACGGGTCGCGCGCCCCGCTGCACACGACCGACATCTCGTCCCGCCCGAGCCGCACGAGGTGGGCGGAGATCTTCTGATCTTCCGGCCCCCCGCCGGGCACCGGGGCGACCCCGAGGTTCGCGCAATGGGTCGCGATGTAATCGAGGTGCGCGCGCCGGACGGGCTCGGGGCGCTCGGCGCACGAGAGCGACACGTGCGCCAGCGCGGGGCCGATCCAGCCCCACACCAGGTCGTTCACCTCGTCGAGCCGCGCCTCGTCCTCCGCGGCGAGCCGCTCGAGGTGGAAGACCGCGCCGAGCGCCCCGTAGACGATCGGCGTCCTGTCGGCGAGCCGCGCGAGCGGCTCCGGAGCTGCGTCGTGGCTCATAGGTGCAGCGCGACGCGCGCGATGGGCGCGACGGTCCGGTGGAAGCGGTAAAGGAGGTTCTCCAGGATCGCGCGCGCCGGAGCGCGCTTGTAGAGGAACTCGGCGTAATGGGCCCGGAACTCGGTGCGGCTCGATCCGAACATGGGCAACGTCTTCGATGGATTCATGACGACCTCGAGCCCGTCCTCCGAGACGTAGTTCCGGATGCAGTTGAGCCACCACACGCTCGTCGCCTCGAGCTCGCTGCGGATCGCGGGGGTGATCGCGGCGGCGAGCTCGACGCGCAGGTTGGCGACGTGATCGGCCGGCTCGACGTTCACCGGGAACTCGCGGTGAGGCCACGCCTCGAGGTACGTCGAGCGGTCGTCGAGCCACGAGCGCACGAGCCCCTCGCGGACCGACATCGCGCTGCCGTCGAGCGGCAGCGACCCGAGGAGGCTCATCCGCGTCACCGGGCGGTCCGCGCCCGCGCGCCGGAGCTCCTCGACCATGTTGCGGAGGAAGAGCGGCGCGACGCCGGCGACGCGCAGCGTCCAGCGGTACGACGGACCGAGGACGCCGCCGTCGTCCCAGGGCCCGGCGACGCGCTCGGCCGCGCCGAGCAGGGGATCGAAGACAGCCCCGCCCGCGGCGCCGCGGTTGATCGCCTCGATCAGCGCGCGGAGCGACGCGACCGACATCGGGAACTCGGCCGTGCCCTCCGTCGCCACCTCGATGAGGAGCTCCTGCGGCTCGGGGCTCGCGCGGTACGCGACGAGCAACCCGCCCGCGGCGAACTCCATGTCATAGAGAACTGGCACCGTTACCTCTCGCGTGGCGGATCTCGATCGCGGCGCTCACCCCGTCAAGGGCCGGCCAGGCCGCCCCTCGGGCCCCGGGCGCCGCGGCCGCGTCATTTGCATCCCCCGTTGGCGGTCTTCTTGTTCACGCAGTTGGCCGGAGCACACGACTCGCAGCTCGGCACGATCGGCGGGTCGGGCCTGCTGAACGCCTGATAGTCCTTCGCTTGTCCCTTGCTCATCGTGTCGCCAGGGCCCTTGATCTCGATCACCTGCCGGCCGATGAGCCCGTCCGGGAACTTCACCCGGACGCCCCGGTTCATAAGCCGGAAGAGCGCGAACTTGAGGCGGTCGTACAGCGGCGCGCCCCGGCGCAGGCCCTCCATCGCGGCGAGGCCGAGGATCCCCCACGGGCCGGCCGGGATGCGGGGGTTCGCGAGCGCGCCGGTCACCGCGGTCGCGCCGGGCCCCGCCAGGGCGCGCACGCCCGACTGGTGCGCGGCGAGGACCGCGTTCGCCGCGGCCCCGGCCGGGCCGGGCGCGTTCGTCAGGTTCGCCGCGAGCTGGCCGGTCGACCCGGCGGCCCCGCCGAACACGACGGGCACCTCGCGCTGGATGCGGCCCGCCAGCTCGGGATTGCGGCGCCGGAGCTTGTCGTAGAACTTGTTGTTGAACGACCCGCGCTCCCCCTTCGGCTTCGAGCAATGCTCGTCGACCGCCTCGCGGAACGCCTGGCAGATCACGTCCTTGAGGCCCGACGCCGCGAGCCCGCCGCCGCCGTGGACGAGCTGCTCAGGGGTCTGAACGGCCATCTCAGATGTTCCCGTTCGACTTGTCGCCGGTCCGCACGACGCCGCCGCCCTCGGCCTCCACGTCGGTCGACGCCATCAGGATGGCGACCATCCCCATGATCTTGTTGCTGACGACGCCCAGCGCGACGCCCGGCTGATCCCCGTTGGAGAGCGCGCTCTTCCCCTTCTTCGTCCACATCGGCGTGGCGATGCTGAGCGTCTTCGTCGTGTAACCCGGGCCCATCGTCGAGGAGACGGCCACGTTCGGGTACGGCATGGGGACGGGGCCGCCGGGCGTCGGTGTCTTGCAGATGTCGAGCGGCCCCGACGCGACCGAGGTGTGGACCGAGGCGACGCTCGCGCACATCTTGTTCTGGTTCAAGAGAGGCATCTTCGTTCGAGGTCCGTGCGAGGGCGCGGCGGAGGCCTCACCGCTACTTGTCCGCCACCATGGGGGCAAGCTCGGGCTGAGGTCCGGTCGCGGTGAGCTTGATCGTGGATGATTTGATGACGACCGAGCCGGCGGAGATCGTCACGTTGGATCCGCCGACCTTGAGCGCGATGGAGGCGGCGTTCATCGACAGCGCGCCGCCGACGGTGATGTTGAGCGTCGAGCCGCTCGAGATGGCGATATCGCCGCCGGCCTGCGCCGCCCACACGCCGCCGACGGTCGTGGCCTTGGCGCCGCCGACGTTGATCGCGACGTCCTTGCCGCTCGCCGAGATGAACGCGCCCCCCACGGTGGTCGCGTGCGCGCCGAGCGTGAACGAGCTCGCGCCGGTCGCGCACGCCGCGATCTCGGCGCCGCCCACGGTGACGCTGGTGACGCCGGCGACGGCCATCCCCACCCCGAGCGCGGCCGCCTCGATGGCGCTGCCGCCGACCGTCTCGCTGAACGACGCCGGCGTGCTCGCGCTGACCGACATGGGCGTCATCGTCGTGTGGCTGCCGCCGATCGTGAGCGAGCGCGATCCCTTGATGTCCACCTTCTCGTCGCTGCTCACGGCCTCGGTCCGCGACCCGCCGACCGCGATCGTCTGCGATCCGCCGATCTCGACGTCCTCCTGCGCGCCGACGTCGAACGTGGCGTTCGCGCCCACCGTCTGCTTGTGGTTCGAGCCCACGCCGAGCGTCGCGACGTTCGCGACCTTCTCCGTCTTGTTGTTCGCGACGACGACGTTGAGATCCTTCTCCGCGTGGACATGGACGTGCTCGCCGCCCCCGCCGTCCTCCATGCGGATCTCGTTGTGACCCCCGCCGCCGGGGCTCGAGGATGACTGCAGCGCCGATTGCGTCTTGCTGTCGGGCAGCTTGTACGGCGGGCCGTACCTGCCGTTGTAGACGCGGCCGACGACGATCGGCCGGTCCGGGTCGCCGCCCTCGAAATCGACGACGACCTCCCAGCCGACGCGCGGGATCGCCACCGATCCGCTCGAGTGCATCTGCGCGACGCGCACCCAGCACGAGCTCTTCTCGTCGCCGTTGCCGCGCCGGTCCCAGGGGAACTGCACCTTGACCCGCCCGAACGTGTCGGTGTGGATCTCCTCCCCCGCCGGGCCGGTCACGGTCGCGAGTTGCGGCCCCGGCACGTCGCACTCCGGCGCCGACGCGGGCGGCCGGAACGCGAGGTCCTTCGGCAGGAGGTGGAACTGGTTCCTGTAGGAGCCCGTCTCGGGCGAGGGGCCCGCCGCGGGCGTGTCCTCCCAGACGTGCTCGATCTCGCGGACGACCCACTCGCCCTCGAGCGCCTGCTCCGGCACGCCCGTGATCTCCACGGTGTGGCCCGGCGCCAGCGAGGTCACGGTGCTCGCGCCCCGCGCGCCCTGCGACGCGGCCTCGAGCGCCTCGAGGCGGATCCTCGCGCGCCGCGCGCCCTCCGCGGGATCGACGTAGCGGCCGGGGTAGTCGTAATGCTCGCGGCCGAGCGGCGCCTTGCCGCTCGCCGTGGCCTCGAGATCGAGCGCGGGCCGCTTGAAGTCGTGATCCCGGAGCGTCACCTTGGCCGGGCGGACGCGCTCGAACAGCGCGAGGGCGGTGACGGCGTAGCCCGAGGTGAGCCCGCTCTCCTGCCGGAACGGCACCTCCGCGGACGGCTGCGTCTTGCTGTAGGCCGCGCTCGAGTCGCCGAAGACGACGATCGCGCCGTCGTCGCCGTGCTCGTGGAAATAGAAGATGCCGTCCTCCTCGAGGACGCGCGAGACGAAGGTGAACGTGTCCTCGCCGAACTGCGTGCACACCTCGCGCTTCGGGTAGCTGCCCGAGAGCCGCCAGCGGCAGCGCGACGCGTCGAGGCCCCGCTCCTCGAGCAGCGTCGTCACGATCTCCTGCGTCGTCTGCTCCTGGAAGATGCGGTGATCCGTGGTCCACCGGAGGACCGCGAGCGGCGACTCGAGCGTGACCGCGATCCGGTGCGCCTCGCTGCGGCTCGCCCGCTCGCGCACGCGCGTCACGACGCCGCAGAAGAGCCGCGGCGCGCCGCCCTCGCCGGGCGCGACGATCGCCGTCGCGCCCGCGCCGATCCAGCCGCCGGGATCGACGTCCGGCGCGGAGAGCTCGAGCTCGACCTCGATCTGGTACGAGAAGCTCAGCCCCTCGTGGGCGACGATGCTGCGCACGCGCGCGAGCTCCGGCGGCAGCCCGTCGGTCGCGAAGAACGCCTGGTGGAGGGAGATCGCGTCGCTCATCCGTTGTGCTCGATCTTCGAGGCCTTCTTCGTGATCGTCGCGCCGGGCGCGGCGATCGCGGGCGCCTTGACCTCGACGCTCGACGGCTTGATCGTGAGCGACGCCCCCCCGACGCGGACCGAGATCTCGCTCTCGGCCTCGACCTCGATCGTCGGCGCGTTGGCCAGCATCGCGCCGCCGACCGTGAAGGCGAGCCGCGACGTCGCGCTCTCGCCCACGTTCGCCCCGGCGGCGATCACGTAGGCGCCGCCGACCGTCTCGGCGGCCGCGCCCTTCACCGAGACGGCGCACCCGGCGGCGCCCGCGTTGATCTTGGCGCCGCCGACCGTCTCGGCGCACGCGCCGCCCGTCAGGTAGGCGAGCCCCGTCGCCGCGGCGCTGACCCACGCGCCGCCCACGGTGACGTTCGCGGTGCCGAGCACGAGGCGGTTCACGCCGAGCGCGGAGATCGCCATCATCGTCCCGCCGATCGACACCGTGCGGCCCCCCTTCGCGTCGAGGCTCGACCCCATGATCGCGGTGACGCTGCGCGAGGCGCCCACCGTCGTCGTCTCGGAGCCGCCGACGACCACCGACCTGCCGCCCGACACCGTGAGCGACTCCGCGCCCCCGATGGTCACGTCCTGGTTCGTCTTGACGCCGACCTTGCGGTTCGAGCCGACCTTGGCGTCCAGGTTCGCGCCGATCGTCTCCTCCAGATCGACGCCGACCTTCTCCATCTTGTTGTCGCCGACGACGACGTTCATGTCCTTCGACGCGTTGATGAAGATCTCCTCGCTGCCCTTCTTGTCCTCGAACCGGATCTCGTTCGACGAGCCGCCGCCCGGCGTGGTCGCGGTCTGCCACGCGGTCCGCGTCTTGTTCTCGGGCAGGCTGTACGGGACGGGGAACTGCCCGTCGTAGAGGTGCCCGCTCACGTAGGGGAAATCGATGTCGCCCTCGACGTGGTGCGCGAGCACGTCCCAGCCGACGCGCGGCAGGACCATCGAGCCGCCGAGCGCGAACTGGCCGACGCGCATCCACGTCGACGCCTTGTCGTCGCGCTGGCCCTCGCGATCCCAGTAGAACTGCACGCGGACGCGGCCGGATTTGTCGGGGTAGATCTCCTCCCCCGGCGCGCCCACGACGACGCCGGTCTCCGGGCCGGCCGGATCGCGCGTGACCGGCCCGCGGCGCGGCGCGCGGTACGGCGTCGCCTTCGGGATCGCGACCCACGAGAGGCGGACCGGCTCGTTCTCGCCCGCGGACACGCCGCGCTGGTCCGAGACGATGTAGGTGACGCGCTCGACGAGGTAGCTGCCGTCGAGCCCCTCCACCGGGTGCTCCGCGAGATCGAAGGTGCGGCCGACGCGCAGCCGCGTCGTCGACGTCTCGCCCGCGACGACGACGCGGCGCGCGCGCAGCTCCTCCAGCCGGACCTGCGCGCGGCGCTTGCCGTCGCTCGGCACGCCGAACCGCCCGGGGAAGTCGTAGAGCTCGCGCGCGCCGCTGCCGGCCTTCTCGTCGAGGCGGAGGCGCGGCTTCTCGAAGTTGTAATCGCGGAGGCGCACCGCCTCGTGGGCCACGGCGGCGCGCTTCGTCACCCGGTACACCGCGCCCTCGGTCTCGACCAGCAGCGCGTCGTCCCGGAACGAGAGCTCCGCGCCGCCGTCGATCGGCGCCGCCGAGGTCGAGTCGTCGCCGAGGACGAGCTTCGTCGCGCCGCCCTCGTGCTCGAACCAGTAATAGATGCCCTCCTCCTCGAGGAGCCGCTCGACGAAGTCCCAGTCGCTCTCCCGGTATTGCGCGGTGTACGGCCGCGTCGCGTACGACGCGCTCGTGCGCCATTCGACGTCGGCCACCTCGCCGCGCTCGAGGACCTTCTTGACGATATCGACGACGGTCATCTCCTGGAACACGCGGCTGTCGCGCCCGACCGTGAGCGGCGCGACGGGCGAGCCCAGCGTGAGCTCGATCCGCGCGCCCCCCACGAGGTCGCCGACGTGGCGGACGGCGGAGAGGACCACGCCGCGGACGGGCAGCGCCGCGCCGAAGCCGTCGGTGAGCACGAGCTCGTAGGGCTTGCCCAGGAGATCGCCGGGGAGCGGCGCGCCGTCGCGGGTGGACACCTCGGCCGAGAGCTCGTAGGGGCAGGAGAGCGCGATGGTGCCCACGAGCCGCGCGACCTCGAGCGCGGCGCCGTCCACCGAGAGCTCGACGACGCGCGCCATCAGCCCACCAGGTTGGGGTTGCCGGAGATCTTGATGCTCCCCGAGGCGTCGAGGGTGATGAGGCCCGCGAAGCTCGCCGAGGCGGGCGTCAGCGTCAGCACGCCGCCGCCGCCGAGCAGGTTCGCCACCCCGCCGACGAGGATGTTGATCTTCTTCGCGTTGATCGCGACCTTGCCCGCGGCGTTCATCGCGGCCAGGCCGCCGACGGTCACCGCCGCGGGGCCCTTCGTGCCGCCGACCCGGTTCGCGGCCGCGGCGTGCACACACGCGCCGCCGACCGTCGCAGCGTAGGCGCCGACGACGGACTCGGTGACGGAGCTGCCCGACGCGGTGATCTTCGCGCCGCCGACCGTCTCGGATTTGGCGCCCGCCACCGCGACCGACACGCCCATTCCGGCCGCGGAGATCATCGAGCCGCCGACCGTGAGCGCGTAGCTCGACGTGGCCGTCTTGTCGATGCCGAGCGCGGCGAGCGTCGTGTGGCTGCCGCCCGTCGTCTCGGTGTCGCTGCCCGCGATGAGCTGGCTGATGTTGCCGCTCACCGACACGCTCTCGGACGCCCCGATCGACACCGTGCGATCGCTCTTGATCTGGATGCCCTGGTCGGCCCCCACGGTGGCGGTCTGGTTCGCGCCGATCGACACGGTCTGGCTCGCGCCGATCGTGATCTCCTCGTCGACGCCCACCTCCACCTGCTCGTCGACGCCCACCTTCTCGGTCTTGTTGTTGTTCGTCTGCCCGTCGAAGTCCTTCGACGCGTTGACGAAGAACTCCTGCCCGCCGCCGCCGTCCTCCATCCGGATCTCGTTGGATTTGCCGCTCGCCGGGCTCGACGCGGTCTGGAGCGCCATCCGCGTCTTCGCGGCCGGATAGCCGTAGGGCGACGTCTTCTCGGCGTTGTACATCCGGCTCACCGCGATGGGCCGGTCGGGATCGCCGTCGAAATAGACGATCGACATCTCCCAGGTCATCCGCGCGAGGGCCATGGACCCGCCGATGGGGAGCTGGGCGACGCGCATCCAGCACGAGCTCGTGTCGTCGTCCTTCCCGAGGCGGTCCCAGAAGAACTTGCCCTTCATGCGGCCGAGCTTGTCGGTGTGGATCTCGCCGCCGGGCCCCGTGGTGACCGCGGAATGCGCGCCCCTGAGCCGCGGGCGCGCGGCGGTCCGCGGCACGCGGAACGTGGTCGCGTGCGGGATGGCGGTGAAGCGGTTCTGGTAAGAGCGCCTGTCGTCGCCGTCGAGCCCGCGGCCGACGATCTCGTGCCGCACGGCGGTGAGCAGGTATTTCTGCGACAGGTGCGCGCCGGCCGTGCCCTCGAGCTCGAACCACGAGCCGGCGCGGAACGTCCAGCGATCGCTGTGGCCGGTGCCGACGCGGGCCCGGGCGAGGAGCTCCTCGCACCGGATCTTCGCGAGCGCCGCGCCCTCGTCCGGCGTCCTGTGGCCGGCGGCGTACTCGAAGCGCTCCCCGCGCGGCGACGCCGCGCCGGCGTGCGAGGACGTGAGCTCGATCTGCGGCGTCTCGAAGTTGTAATCCCCGACGGCCGCCGATTCCGGCGTCGCGACCGTCTCCAGCTCGAAATCGAGCACCCCGGCGCCGTGCTCCCGCCCCTCGACGATGGGCCATAACGCTACCCCCTCGATGGGCGGGAAGCTCGATTGCGCGTCGGCGAAGGTGACATGTGTGCCGCCGCCGTCGTCGTGGATGAAGTAATGAATGCCCTCGTGCTCGAGCAGCCGCGAGGCGAAGTTCAGGTCCGTCTCGCGGTACTGGACGCAATACGTGCGCTTGCCGGGCGTGCGTTGCAGCGACCACGCCACGTCGCCGTCGGGGATGCCGGCGCCCACGAGCACCTCGGACACGATCTCCTTCGCGTCCTTCTCCTGGAACATGCGCACGTCGCTGCGCAGGGACAGGAGCCATAACTCGTGGACGAGCTCGACGGAATAGCGCCGCGTGTGGCCGTGCTGCACGCCGTCGAGCCGCACCGCGGACACGACGAGGTGGAAATGGCGCACCGGAGCGCCGTCGATGGAGAGGGCGAGGTGGGCCTTTTCGCCGACGGGCCGCTCGAGGTCGAGGTCGTCGGGGCCGACGAGCTCGACGGTGGCGTGCGTCGGCTGCGAGATGGACTCGACGACGACCGCGGCGGTCGCGGCGAGGCCGGCCGGGATCGCGCTGCACTCGAGGGAGAGCGAGAGGAGCTGCTCCACGGCCTTCCTCAGTTGAGCCGGATGATGCGGCCGACGATCTTGTGGATGCCCGAGGCCCGCGCCGTGATGTCGTGCGCGATGGTCTCGATGAGCCCCTGGGCGCGGACGACGAGGCTCGCCGCGCCGCTCGCGATCGCAAACTCGTGCTCCGCGGCGACGAGCACGCGGCGCGCCTTGATGAGGAACTCGTCCCCCTCGTCGACGCCAGGCGTGGGCGCGGTGCGCAGGGCGCCGAGCACGACCCAGCCCTCGCCCTCGCGCTGCACCACGAGCCGCTCGCCGCGGACCAGCGCCGTGGCGAGCACGGCCGGCGAGAGCGCGCCGTCGAGCGCCGCCTCGATCTCGGCGCCGCCGAGCGAGAGCCGCGCCGTGCGGCCCTGCGCGTCGAAGGCGACGAGCCGCGCGGCCACGAGCCCGGCGGCCGCCGGCTGCTCCTGCGACGCGGGAGGCGGGTCCGCGGCCGGCTCGCCCGCCACCGCGGCCGGCGGCCGAGGAGGAACGTCGATAACTCGCACCGTCGCCGCCCGCTTCGCTTGCCCCGTCATGCGGTCCTCCCGAGTCCTGAAGACGCCTCGCCCCCGGCTCTACCCACCCGAGGATACACGAGGCGCGCGCCGCCACGCACCCCTCGAACGAAGCGCAGGACGCCGGCAGCGGTACGTTTCATCCCGAAACATTTCCAGGGCGGCGCGACGCCACAGGCGGATGGTGGACGCCGGTTTCCCGTGTTCCCCCGCGCCGTTACAATTCGGCCGAGGCCGGGGGCGCAGGGCGCGCCCCGCGGCAATCGACCTGGAACCACGGCAGGCGCTACCATCGATGGTCGCCATGGGCCACATCGTCCGCCGCGCGCTCTGGGGAGTCATCGATCTCGATACCCGAACCGGACACATCTTCGTGCAGGAAGAGTGGCGTTATGTCTGGCAGATCGACCCCGGGGCCCGGCCGTGGACCCTGCGGGAACGGCGGCGGTTCCACGATACCGTCGACAGGCACGTCTGGGGCACGTGGAGCCGTCGCGTCCGGGTCCGGCCGACGGGCGCGCACCCGCTCGCCAATCCATCGCGCGACCTTCCCGTCGAGTTCGACGTCCGGTGGGTCCTCTCCGGGGGGCACTGGACAGTCAACGTAAGGAAGGTCCCACCAGGGACCCCCTCGCCGCGGAGCTGGGTCGATTTCGGCGCGCGCCAGATCCACCTCGATCACCTCGACGGCATCCCGCACGCGGTCGGGAACGCCGCGAATCAAGCGAGGAACCGGTTCTACACCATACCGCACGAGTTCGGGCACACGCTGCCGACGGGCGCCGGCAGCGCGGTGCCGGTGGACGATGAATACAATGCGGGCCACGCGCACCTGCCCGACACCGACAGCCTGATGAACATCGGCCGTCAGGTGCGCGGCCGCCATATCCAGGTCGTCCTCGACGAGCTCAACGCCATGTCGCCCGATCTGCAGTTCACGGTGGCGCCCTGAGCGCGTCGGCGCGGACGGCGCCGCTCCCGCGGGCTGGACAGGGGCCGTGAGGGCGGCGACGATGCCCGGGTGCCGGCGCAAGGCAGGGACGAGGACGACCAGCAGACGGCGGAGCGCGGCGCGCCGCACGGCGTGACGCTGTTCGATCACGCGCAGATCTCCGCCGAGATCGCCGAGGGCGACCGCGCGCTCGCGCGCGTGCTCGAGGCGCGCGGGCTCACGGAAGCGCAGTGGAACGAGGTGACGCTCTACTGGGTGCAGCGCATGGGCGACGACGTGATGGACCACGCCGAGCGCGCGCGTATCCCCCTCGTCTACTCGGACGCCTTCTCGAAGGCGCAGGACGCGCTCAAGCCGCTGCCGGCCATGGACGTCGAGGGCTACGCGGCGCTGGTCGCCGCCGTCCAGGCGGCCGGCTCGCCGGCGCCGCCGCTCGCGGCGCGCGGGCTGTCCACCGCCGATTACCTCCGCCTCTCCCGCCATTTCGCGCGCGCGATGGCGGCCGACCCGGAGCAGGCCAGGCGGTTCTTCGAGGTGCTGCAGGCGCTCTCGCCGCCGGCGGAGGAGGTCGAGGTCTGACGGACGCGGCCGGTGAGCGCCGCGCCGGCCCCCGCGCGGCGGCCGCGGCTTACCTGGGCGCGTCCGGCGCGGGCCGCGCCGCGGCCACCATCGCGCGGTAGGTCCGCGCGAGCGCCGGGTCGGCCGCGAGGCGCGCCGTCCAGGCGCGCTGAAGCCGGGCGTAGGCGGCGAGCGAGAGCCCGGCGCCCGCGAGCACGACGCCGGGAGGCTCGCCCGCCTCGATGCGCGCCGCGAGGCGGGCGTAGTCCTCGAGCGGCCTCGTCGGCTCCGACGGGCCGAGCGCCGCCTGCGCCGCGGCGTAGGCACGGTCGAGCTCCTGCCCGAGCGAGAGATCCCCCTGCATCGCGGCGGTCGCGACGCGGAGGAGCCACGTCGTCTCGACGTCCATCCAGCGGATCTCGTCGAGCCCGTGCGAGGAGAGCACGCGGGCCCTCTCGGCGGGCGCCTCGGCGAGCTCGGCGGAGACGCGGGCGTAGGCGGCGAGATCCACGCCCTCCACCGGGGATCGCGGCACCGGCTGCGTCGGATCGGGGCCGCCGGGGAGCTGCGGCACGGGGGGTCGTTCGGGGGGTCGCTCGCCGGGCATCGGGCCGCCTCTCACGCCTCCGCGGGCGGCGCGGGGGCCGCGAGCCGCCGCGCCGCCACGATGCAGATCGCCTCGACGGTGATCAGCGAGAACAGCTGCCGCGGCGTCACCCGCGCCCTGTCCTCCACCGCCGCGAGCGCCGGGAGCCAGCCCTCGAGCCGGCTCACCACCGCCTCCGTGAGGAAGCCCTCCTTCATCACCTCGGGCGACGAGAAATCGAGGCGCGTGATGAAGTTGAACTCGCTCTCTCGCGCGCGGATGTTGAGCTCGTGGTCGACCATGAACACGATGTCGACGAAATCGAGCGAGTCGGCGCCGAGGTCGTCGATGAGGCGGCTCTCGAGCGCGACCCCGCCGGGGTCCACGGCGAGGCTCTCCACGATGCAGCGCTTCACTGCCTCGACCACGTGGGGCGGGATGTCCACCCTGGCTGCGTCCGTCATCGAATCCACCTCGTGACCTTGCTCCCGGCCTTGCGCTCCGTGGGCCTCGGCTCGCCGGCCGCGTAGCCGAGCGCCACGAGCGCGACGATACCCCAGCTCGCGGGCACGCCGAGGATCTCCTTGAGCCGCCGCGCGGCGAGCAGCGGCCCGGTCATCGCCGACGCGCCCAGGCCGGCGTCGTGCGCCGCGAGCAGCAAGCTCATCAGCGCGAGCGACGCCCCGACGAGCCCCGAGTCGCGCTCCAGGGCCACCACCGCCTCGTGGAGCTCCGCCGGCAGCGACGGCGCGACCAGGTTGGAGAGGACCGTGTGCCCCCGGAAGATCGGCGCGATCACGACCGGCGCCCCCTCGAACCGCGTGAAGTAGTCGCCGTAGGCCGCGAAGGCCTCCTGGCTGTCCGGCGGCACGTGCTCCGCCACCGTCGCCGCCGCCTCGCGCACGGCGCCCGCCATCGCCGCGATCACCTCCGGCCGCTTCACGACCACGAACCGCCACGGCTGCTTGTTGCTCGCCGACGGCGCGGTCACGGCGAGCTCGATCAGCCGCTCGACGACCTCGTCCGGCGGCGGATCGGGGCGGAAGCTGCGCACGCTGCGGCGGGAGCGCAGGAGCTCGTCGAGCGTCATCCGACCTCGTAGCCCCCGTCGACCGTCGCCACCGCGCCGGTGACGTACGCCGCGCGGTCGCTCAGCAGGAACGCCGCGTACCCCGCGACCTCGTCCGGCGCCGCGATCCGCCGCTGCGGCACGCGGGCGACGACCTCCTCGCCGGCGAGCGCGCGCGTCGCGGCCAGCATGTCGGTGTCGATCGCGCCGGGCCGCAGGCAGGCCACGCGCACGCCCTTCCTCGCGTACTCGACCGCGAGCGCGCGCGTGAGCGCCTCGATCCCCCCCTTCGCCGCCGCATACGCCGCCTGGCCGCGGGCGGGGCGCGCCGCCGCGACCGAGCTCACGTTGAGCAGGACGCCGCGCCGCCGCCGCATCATGCCCGGCAGCACGGCGCGGGCGCACACCATCGGGCCGAGCAGGTTCGTCTCGAGCTGCGCCCGGAGCTGCTCCACGTCGCTCGCCACGAGCAGCCCCGGCAGGACGGCCCCGGCGTTGTTCACCCAGCCGTCGATCGGGCCCACCTCGGCCTCGAACCGCTCGACCGCCGCCGCGACCGCCGCCGCGTCCGCCACATCGAAGCCGAGCGCGAGCGCGCGCCCGCCGCGCTGCGCTTCGACCACGCGCGCGACCTCCTCCGCCTCGCCCGCCCGCGCCCGGTACCCGATCCCGACGCCCGCCGCGCCCTCCCGCGCGCACGCGATCGCGATCGCCCGGCCCAGCCCGCGGCTCGCGCCCGTCACCACGACACGTTTGCCCTCGAGCAGCGGGCTCACGCGCGGATCGCCTCCGGGTGGCGGAGCACGATCGCCGCGTTGTGCCCGCCGAACCCGTACGAGCTCGAGAGCACGTGGCGCTGGCGGTGCTCGCGCGCCTCGTTCGGCACGTAGTCGAGGTCGCACTCCGGGTCCGGCTCGTGGAGGTTGATCGTCGGGTGGACCGCGCCGCGGAGCATGCACACGATCGCGGCCGCCGCCTCGACCGCGCCGGAGGCCGAGATCAGGTGGCCGATCATCGACTTGGTCGCGGAGACCGGGACGCGGCGCGCCCGCTCGCCCAGGAGCCGCTTGATCGCGAGCGTCTCGGCGGGATCGTTCTTCGGCGTGCCCGTCCCGTGGGCGTTGATCGCGTCGACCTCGTCCGGGCCGATCCCCGCGTCGGCGAGCGCGCGCGACATGGCCAGGAACGCGCCGCGCCCCTCGGGGTGCGGATCGCTGATCTTGTACGCGTCGAAGCTGCTCCCGTACCCCGCGACCTCCGCGAGCACCCGCGCGCCGCGGGCCCGCGCGTCCTCGAGCCGCTCGAGCACGAGCACGGCCGCCCCCTCCCCCATCACGAACCCGTCGCGCGTCCGGTCGAACGGGCGCGACGCGGTCTCGGGCCGGTCGTTGCGAATGCTCGTGGCCTGCAGGGCGCAGAACCCCGCGACGCCGAGCGGGTTGATCATCGAGTCGGTGCCGCCCGCGAGCGCGACGCGGCGGCGCCCCGTCGCCACGAGCCGGTACGCCGCGCCCACCGCGTCGGTCCCCGCGGCGCAGGCCGAGACGTGCACGAGCGGCGGCGCTGCGAGCCCGAACCGGTGGCTGATCGCGTGCACGCACACCTCCGCCGGCGTCTGCATGAACCCGAGCCGCGCGGCGGTGCCCTCCGGCAGCGCGAACCCCGGGCGCCGGGCCGCCGCGAGGTGGTCCATGTTGAAGAGCTCGAGGCCGACCCCCATGCTGACGCCCGCGTCCGCGCGCGGCGCGCCGCCGTCGAGGGGCAGCCCCGACGCCTCGACCGCGCTCCGCGCCGCCGCGAGCGCGAACGCGATCTTGCGGTCGCCGAGCGGCACCTCGGCCGGCAGCGGCGCCTGCCCGGCGATGCGCGTCGGCAACGTCGACGCGTCGAACAAAGTGATTTGACTTACGCCGCTCTTTCCGGCGAGCAGCGCGTCTCCGAACGTGTCGACGTGGTCGCCGAGCGGCGACACGAGGCCGATGCCCGTCACGACCACGGTGTGGCGCGCGGTCACGACGCCCTCCGGATCCAGCGGCTCTCGGCGGTGATGCCGTCGCGCCCCTCGAGGTGGTGGACGAGCTCGACGGCGCCGCCCTGCCACGCGCGCGCGAGCGCGACGAGGGGCGACGCGGGCCCGAGCTCCACGTCGATCGGCGCCGCGGGCCCGAGCTCCGCGTCGCTCGGCGCCGCCGGATCGAGCGCCCCGCCCGCCTCTCCTGCCGCGGCGCCGCCCCCGGTCGATGCGCGCGCGAGCGCGACGGTCTCCCGCTTCGCCGGCGCGCCGGCGAGCGGATTGAACGGCGTGTACCCGACCGCGAGCGACGCGAGCTCGCCCATCCCCCTCGCCCCTCGCAGCGCCGCGTGGTCCTCGCGCTCCAGGACGACCGCGGCCGACGCGTCGAACAGCTGATCGGGCGGGACCGGCCCGTCGATGCGCCGCATGTGGTGCTCGACCAGGTAGTTGCGCTGGTGCGCCACCCCGACGACGAGCGCCACGTCGACCTCGCCCCGCGCGAGCGCCTGCACCGCCTCCTCGAGCGCGAGGTAGAGCTGCCCCGCGCTCGGGTAGAGCACGGCGTACGGCCCCTCCACGCCGAAGTTCGCGGCGACGTGGTAGGCCGGCATGTTGGGCAGGCAGCGGAACGCGAGCAGCGGGTGCGCGCGCGTGTACCCCTCGGCGCCGAAGCGCGCGGGGCTGAAGTCGCCGCGCTCGTCGAGCGACCCCTCGAGCACCGGCGCGATGTCGCGCTCCAGGAACGGGATGTACCCCACCGCGAGGTAGAGCCCCGTGCGTTCGCCTGGCAGCGCGGCCGGCGAGGCCGGCAACGCGCTCGACGCGCTCGGCGCGCTCGACGCGCTCGGCGCCCCCGGCAGCGCGCCCGCGAGGCCCGCCGACGCGAGCGCCCGCCCCGCGCTCACCACCGCGAGCGCGTCCTGGAGCCCGAGGTACTTCTTGCTCTTCTTCTCGCGGAGGAACGGCGCCGGGTCACACGGCTCGCCGGGCGCGAGCACGACGGACGCCAGGCCGGTCACGAGCGTCGTCACGGCAGCCACACCTTCTCCGGCAGCTCGCGCGTCCAGAGCGCGTAGAGGTAGCGGCGCTGCGCGTGCACCCGCTCCGACGCGACCGCCTTCAGCACGAACGTCAGCGTCGCCCGCATGCACCGCTCCCCGCGGACGTCCGCGCCGACCGAGAGCTTCGCCGCGGCGTCGAGCGACTGCGACAGCTCCGCGAAGAGCTCCACGCTGTCCCCGGGCTGCGCCGCGCGGTAGAACTTCGCCCGGTCGATCTGCGCGAGCAGCGCCCGCCGCGGCTCCTCGGACGGTTTGTTCTCCGTCACCTCGACGAGGAACCCCGCGAGCTGCGCCGCCGCCTCGACGAGCAGCGCCCCCGGGTAGATCGGGTAGTCGGGGAAATGGTCGTGCAGGACCTCGTCGGTCAACGTCACGGCCTTGAGCCCGCGCGCGATGCGGCCGGGCTCGACGAAGGTGATCCGGTCGAGGAGGATGTAACGCATCAGGGGGTGCTGGCCCTCCCGGCCATGTCGCCCGCGGCGGCCCGGCGCGGCGGCCGGAGCCACGCGGCGAGCGCGCGGTCCACGGCGAAGAACGTGAGCGCCGACCCGGCGAGCATCAGGGCGAAGTACTGGTCGTAGCGCGGGAACGTCGCCTCCCAGCCCGCCCACACGCGGTGGGCGAGGTTCACGTTCGGCCCGGGGGGCGTCACCGCGCGCGTCAGCGCGACGAGGGCGAGCATCGCCGCCGTCGCCTTCAGCCAGGCGAGCCGCGGCAGCCCGAGCTCCCGCACCGCGAGCGCGGCGACGATCGGGCAGAGCACGTGCGGCAGGAACGTCGTCAGGATGACGCCGCTGCCCGTCGCCACGTCGAGCGCCCACATCGGCGTGCCGAACGCGAGCCACAGCGCCGCGACCGCGGCGAGCCCCGGCCGCGCGAGGAAGCAGCCGGCGGCGAGCAGCAGCGGCGCGACGTTGCACATCCAGAGCAGGTCGTACGGCGAGCCCCGCCGCACGTGGTTCCCCCCGTGCACGAGGAACGCGACCGCGGCGAGGCCGCCCAGCACCGTGAGCCGCGCCGGGGGCGCCGCCATCAGAGCCCCCCGTCGACCACCAGGGTCTGGCCGGTCACGTAGGTGTTCTCGAGCGCGAGCCACGCGGCGAGCGCCGCCACCTCGTCGACCTTGCCGAGGCGACGCAGGCCGCAGTGCTTCAGGTACTCGCGGCGCAGATCGTCCGGCAGCGTGCGCGACGCGCCCGCCTCGAGCACGCCGGGCGCGACCAGGTTCACGCGCACCCCGCGCTCGCCGAGCGGCTTGGCGAGGCTGAGCGCGAGCCCGGAGAGCGCCGCCTTCGAGACCGCGTAGGGGACCGGCGACCGCACCGGCTTGATCCCGTCGACCGACCCGAACAGGACGACGTTCCCGCCGCGATCGAAGTGCGGCAGCAGGCTCCGCGCGGCCGCGAAGGCGCTGGTCACGTTCACCGCGAGCACGCCGGCGAACCCGTCCAGCGAGACGCCCTCGAGCGCCTCGAACGCCGGCGGCTCGAGCGAGGACGACCGCACCGCGCAGTGCACGAACGCGTCCACGCCCCCGAGCCTGCGCGCGAGCCCGTCCGCGGCCTCCGCCGCCGCGCGCGGATCTGCGAGGTCGACCTCGACCGCGGTCACCCCCGGGTGGGTTCGCGTCAATTCCTCAGCAATTTCGCGCCCTTGCCGGTACGTGAACGCCACGCGCGCCCCCGCGCGCGCGAGCTCCGCGACGAGCGCGCGCCCGACCGTGCCCGAGCCGCCGAAGACCACGCATCGGCGCGGCCGCTCCGCCGCGGCGCCGGCCGTCACACGCCCCCGTCGGCCAGCACCGTGGCGCCGGTCATGTAGCCGTTGCGATCGGACACGAGGAACGCGGCGAGCTCGGCGACCTCGCGCAAGGTGCCGACGCGGCCGAGCGCGTTGTGCTTCAGGTAGTCGGCCAGGCGGTGCTCGGGCAGGTTGCGGCCGACGCCGTCCTCGAGCAGCCCGGGCGCGAGGCAGAGCACGCGGATCCCGTGGCGCGCGACCTCCTTGGCCATCGCCTCGGTCATCCCCTTCAGGCCGGCCTTGCTCGCGCAGTAGTGGATGGGCGCGTCGATCATCCGCACGCCGGCGAGCGACCCGATGTTGAGCACGACCCCGCGCTTCTTGCGGATCATCGACCGGAGCACCTCGCGCGCGGTGAGGTACGCGCCCTTGAGGTTCAGGTCGAGCACGTGATCGAAGTCCTGCTCCTCGAGCAGCGCGAGCGGCAGGTTCTGCGATATGCCCGCGTTGTTCACGAGCACGTCGACCCCGCCCCACGCCTCCTCGACCGCGCGCACCACCACGCGCGTCTCGCCCGCGTCGAGCACGCTCGCGCGGAACGCGCGCGCCTCCGCGCCGGCCGCCGCGAGCTCCTCGCAGAGGCGCCGCGCGCCCTCCTCGCTCTTCGTGTAGGTGAAGGCCACCCGGGCCCCGTGGCGCGCGAACGTCGCGCAGATCTCCCGGCCGAGGCCGCGCCCGCCGCCGGTCACGATCACGCGTTTCCCGGCGAGCAGCCCGCTCACGTCTTGCCCCAGATCTGCGGCTCGCCGACCGGCCCGGTGTAGCGAGGGTCCCGGTCGCGGTAGAGGTTGTTGTACGCGCAGCCGGGCATGAGCCGCCCGTCGGGGAGCGCGTAGTGGGTGCAGCACTTCTTGATGCGGTCGACCTCGAAGGTGTGCACGTCCATGAAGGCGTGGATGAAGACGGTCTTCACCAGCCCCTCGCCGATGTGCAGCCGCTCCTCTAGCTCGAGGGCGCGCTCCTCGGGGTACATGAGGAAGATCGCCTTGCGCAGCACGCCGAGGATCCGGTCGCAGTCGGGCACCTGGCCGGAGCTCGTCCACATCTGGTCGATCGCGTCGCGCAGGGCGCCCTCGAACTGGTCGTCGGGGCGGATGGTGCCGCGGTTCGCCAGGAGCTCGAGGTAGCGGTCGAGCTCGAGGAACCTCGGGAACGGGATGAACTCGCCGTCGACCTTGAGCAGGTAGGTGAGCGCGAAGCAGCTCGGGTGGGAGCACGGCAGCGGCAGGAAGTCGCTCTTCTTGAGCAGCCCGGTCTGCTCCTCGGCCGCGCGGACGACGTCGGGGATGGTCATGACGTCGAGCGGATCGTGCGGGGCGAAGTGGGCGCCGCCGTACCCGGTGTAGGCCGCGGGCTGGAACGTCAGCGACAGGATGAAGTCGTTCTCGTAGAGCAGCCGGATGCAGTCGCCGATGCGGTCGTCGTTCACGCCGCGGGCCACGGTCGACACGAGCGTGGTGCGCACGCCGGCCCGCTTCAGGTTGGCGAGCGCCTTCTCCCGCGCGGCGGCCTGGTCCCCGCCGCCGCGCAGCACGCGCAGGGCCGGGTTGCTGAGCGCGTCGAGCTGGAGGCTCACGTACACCTTGCGCCGGGCGAGCTCCTCGCAGAACGCGTAGTCGCTCGCGCAGCGGAGGCCGTTCGTCGAGATGGAGACCCGCGCGATCTCGGTCTTCGCCCGGGCCATGTCGAGCAGCTCGAGGAACTCGGGGTGGAGCGTCGGCTCGCCGCCGGAGAGGTTGATCGTCTCGAGCGTCCCCTCCTTGGCCACGATGCCGTCGAGCACGCGCCCGAACTCCTCGCGCGTCATGTTGTAGTTGTGCCGGTTCTGCACGATGCAGATGGGGCACTCGAGGTTGCAATGGTTCGTGATCTCGATGATCGGCAGGCAGGAGTGCTGCTCGTGGTCCGGGCAGAGGCCGCAGTCGTCCGGGCAGCCGCGCTCGACCGCCGTCGCGTACTGGAGCGGCCGCGAGCCCTCCTTCACGTAGGTGAGCGACCGGAGGAACCAGTCCGCGTCGCCGGAGATGAGCGCCTCGCTCTGCCCGTGCTGCGGGCACTGCTTGCGCAGGTACACCTTGCCGCCGCGCAGGATCCTCACCCCGTCGACGGCCCGCTTGCACTGCGGGCACAGCCCCCGCGAGAAGGAGTGGAAGACCTCGCGGTCCTGCGCGCCCGGTGTGAACGTGAACCTGCGGTCGACCAGGGGGAGCTTCGTGGTCATGACGGCACCTTGAGGAGCGGGAGGGAGCGCTTGCCGGCCGGCGTCGGGTCCGGCGCGAGCAGCGGGTGCGGCGCCGTCCGCCCCATGCGGGCGAGCATGTCGGGGTCGGCGAAGCGCGCGTCGTTCTCGCGGTAAAGCACGTTGTACGAGCAGGTCGGGATGTTGCTGCCGTCGACCTCCGGCACGCCGATGCTGCACTTCATCACGCGGGCGACGTCGAAGCTCTCCTCGTCCATGTGCGAGTGGATGTAGATCGCCTTGGTCGCGCGCTCGGCGATCTTCTGGCGCTGCTCCATGGCCAGGGGCTTGCCCGGCGGGAACATCTCCTTGAGCAGGCGCCGCAGCGTCCGGAGCAGCGCCTCGCTCTCGGGCAGCCGGTCCGGATCGGCCCAGAGCTCGTCCATGGCGGTGCGCAGCGCCTCCTCGACCTCCTCGCGCGGCTGGATGTAGAGGGACTCCCCGAGCAGCTCGAAGAGCTTCGCCCTGCCGATGAAGCGCGCGAACGGCACGAACCCGCCGCCGTCGAGCGCGAGCAGGTAGCAGATCGAATAGCAGTGCGGGTGGGCGAGCGGCGACGGCACGAAGTCGCGCGCCGCGATGGCGCCGCCGGTGTGCTCCTCGAGCAGCCGGTGCAGATCCGGCGTGGTGATGCGCGCCGTGCGGTCGAACCCGGCGCCGCCCTGGCCCGTGAACGTGAGCGTGTGGAGCTCGAGCGACACGATGTTCGGCTTCGCCATCATCCGGTCGAAGAGCTTGCCCACGTCCTTGTCGTTCAGGCCGGCCGCGACCGCGGGCAGGAGCGTCGTCGTGACGTCGTGCTTCTCCAGGAGGTCGAGCGCCTCGAGCTTGGCCCTCACCGTGTTGGCGCCGAGCATCCGCTGGTCGACCTCGGGATCGAAGGTGTCGAGCGACAGGACGATGCGCGCCCGGGCGGCGGCGAGCTCGCGCACGTAGTCCTCGTTCCTCAGCCGGAGGCCGTTGGTCGAGATGGTGAGGCGCCGGATGCCCGCCTCGGACGCCATCCGGAGCAGCCGCGGGAGCTCGGGGTGCATCGTCGGCTCGCCGCCCGTGAAATTGATGATGTCGATCTCGTCGTGCTGCGCGCGGAGGTGGCCGAGGATCGCGGCGAACTCGCCCTCGGTCAGCTGGTGCGCCCCCTCGTTCTTGTTCACCGTGTAGCAGATGGGGCAGTCGAGGTTGCACGCCGACGTGATCGGGACGACCGGCATGTACACCTTCTGCTGGTGCGAGGCGCACGGCCCGCAGTCGAAGGGACAGCCGCTCTTCACGGCGTGGATCTCGCCGCGCGGCGGCGTGTGCGGCGCCACGAACGAGAGCGCGTCGAGGTACCACTCGACGCTGGAGGAGACGAGCACCCGCTGGTGGCCGTGCTCGCGACAGAACTTGTCGAAGTACACCGCCCCGCCCGCAAACTGGATCTTCGCGTCGACCGCCTGCTTGCACGTCTTGCAGAGGCTCTTCGTGGTCGAATAGTAGACGTGCTCCGTCGGCTGTCGCTCCTTCGCGCCCGCCGTCGCCGTCGCCAACCCGGCCCCCGCCCCCGTCCCGCAGATCGCCACGGTCGACATGGCGACCAGAAGTACCTGGCCTGGTCGGGCGGCGCAACGTTTCGTCGGGGCCCGCCGCCGGCGCGGCGGCCGCCGTCGGGAGAGGCGCCGCCCGGAGACCGCCAGAGCGCGTCTCGGGATCCTCTGTCACGATACGATGGTGTGATGATGGTACGACGATGCGCAGGCCTGTCCGCGCTCGCGCTGCTCTCGGCCGCGGCGTGCGGAAACGAAGAGGCACAGGGGTACCCCGATCCCCCCGCTCCCCCCGCGGGCTCCTGCCAGGAGGGCGACGTGAGGCTCGAGCTCGATGTGGACTTCCACGTGTGCTTGAGGTCGTGCGGCGCGCCCGGCGACTGCCCCGCCGGCTACGCGTGCGAGGACACCGGCGGCGGCGTGACGGCCTGTGCCCGCTCGTGCAACGTCGACTGGGAATGCCTGGGGCTCGGCGCGTGCAACACCACGCTGGGCTTCTGCACGTTGCCCGGCTCGAGCTGCGGCGAGGGGCTCAACAGCGAGGAGTACGGGTCTGGGGACTGCACGGGCCAAGGCGGAGGAGCGGGTTGCCTCACGGTGAGCTGCGAGGACGCGGCGGGCAGCGAGGCGGGCATCTACTGCGCGGACCGCGGCGACGAGCCGTTATGCCTCGATGACCCCGACGTGGCCTGCGCGGCCGCGCTGGCGGGGACGGGGTCGATCGCGGGCGACACGAAGCTCGGCAAGAACACATCCTCGGCCCCGTGCGGCGACGGCGCGACGGGAGCGGGGCGGGAACAACTCTACGTGTACACCGCGCCCGTCGAGCGCTCCGGGCAGCCGAGCAGGCTCGCTCTCCGGCTCCGGCCGCGCGAGGGCCACCTCGTGTACGTCCGGAGACAATGCACCTCCCAGACGCTCGCCTGCTCCGCGCTCGAGGCCGGCGAGCTCGACGTCCCCCTCGCCGCGGGAGAGTCGTTGATCGTCTTCGTCGATGCCGTGAGCAGCGGCGATGAAGGACCCTACTGGCTGGATTTCACATTCACGACGGACATCTTCTGAGCGCCGAGCGACGGAGCGCCGAGCGACGCCGGCCCCTGCGCGCTCGGCCGTTCCTGCGTCGCTCCGCGGGGCGCGGGCGCGCTGGCCGGAGGCGCCCCCTCAGTGTTTGTAGTGGATGCCGAGGCCCGGGGTGATCGCCAGCAGGAAGCGGCCGGCGAGCGTCTCGCCGGAGAAGTACGCCCCTGCGTCCGTCGAGGTGCTGACTTGATGGGCGGCGTCCCAGCGCGGGCGGGACACGCTGAAGAGCAGCAGCGTCTCGACGCCCACGCTCAGCTCGGCGCGGGGGTGCAGGGAGACGCCGAGTCGGAGCTCGGGAGCCAGGTAGAAGAAAGGGGCAGACGACGTCACCTCCGCCGGTCCGACCTGGTACTCCTGCTGACCGAGGAACGCCCCCGTCCTCCTGTCGGAGACCGAGCCGAGGAGCGCGCCGGCGCCGAGGCGGAGGTGGATCGGGAAGTCGGCGCCGACCGCCAGCCCGGCGAAGGCGCCGGCGAGCACGCCCCGAAGCGACAGCGCGTCGTCGGCGGTGCCTTGATCGGCCAGCAGCTGCCGGGTCCGCCGCGCGGAGGTGCGCCGGCCGGCCATCGTCTGTCCGCCGCCCAGGTAGCCGAGCGACAGGCCGAGCTCGAGGCCGGACTCGAGCAGATAACCGCCGCGGGCGACGGCGAGGCCGCCGAGACCGACGCCCTCGTCGCAGCGCCCGAAGCAGGAGCCGGCGACGTCGCCGCCGAGGCTCGGCGTGAACCAGAGCCCTGCGCCGAGCTCGGCCGCGAGCTGGCCCGGCCGCCGCGCCCGGTGGAGCCGCCAGCGCGGCGCCTCCAGATCCAGCTCGAGCGCGACACGGACGACGTGGCGCTTGCCCTCGGTGAGGTGCACGTTCAGCTTCCTGGTCACGAACCCGGGCGCCGACACCTCGATGTCGTGCTCCCCGGGGCGGAGCCGCCCCTCCCACGCGCCGTCCGCGAGGACCGCCGCGTCGACCGCCACGCTCGCTTCGTCGGGCGCGGCCTCGATCCGGAGGAACGCCGACACGTCCTCCGCCGACGGCGTCACCGCGCTGAGCCGGTCGCGCTGCACGTTCACCCGGATCGGCTCCGTCCCGGCGTCGCCGTCGCCTCGGAGCACGACCGTGTGCTCGCCGACCTCGACCTCGCCTTCCCAGGGCGTCCTGCCGACCAGGTTGCCGTCGACGAGCACGTCCATCTCCTGTCCGTACCGCTCGGCCACGCGGAGGCGCCCCAGCGCGCGGCGTCGCGGCGCGATGGCGCGCATCCGCGCCGCGACGCGCGCGGTCCGTCCGCCGGCGACGTCGACGCGGATCTGCAGCGGCTCGAAGCCGTCCTTGTCGACGTGCACGACGTGGCTGCCCGCCGGGACCCGGAGCGGCGCGAGCAGCGGATAGTCCCCGCGGCGCTGCCCGCCGACCGAGATGGACGCGCCCGGCTCCGCGTGCTCGATCTCGATGGTGCCGACGAGGCCGCGCAGCTCCAGCACCTCGCGCTGGGCCGCGGTCTTGGCGTCGGCCGGCAGCGTGTCCGCGAAGTCGCGCAGGAGGATCTCGAACAGCTCGAGCGCCTCGTCGAAGCGCTGGAGCTTCTTGAGGCACGCGGCGGCCCCGGAGGTCGCGCTGCGGTTCGGGTAGAGCTCCCTCGACGCGAGGAACTCGGCGAGGGCGGGGCCGAAGGCGCCCACTTCGTAAAGCTTCCTTCCTTTGTAAAAGCGCGCCTCCGCCTCGGCCCTCCGGTCGGGCGCGCCCTCGCCGGCAGCGGGCGCGCCCTCGCCGGCGGCGGGCGCGCTCTCGCCGGCAGCGGGCGCGCTCGGCGCGGGCACGGCGGGCGCCGCGGGTTCTGCGGGCGCCGCGGTGTCCGCGGGCTGGCCGAGCGCGTCCCCGGCCCTCGAGACGAGCGCGAGCGCGACGAGCAAAGCCGCGGGCCGTCGCGCGGTCATCCAGTCCATCGCACGAGCGTAAATCAAGAGCCCTGACCGCACTTCGTGCGCCCAAGCTAGAGCGCCGATCCTGTTGATAGAGCGAGAAATGAAACGCCAAGGCGCCAAGGACGCCAAGGCGCCAAGATACTTTGTCTTCTTCTTGGCGCCCTTGGCGTCCTTGGCGCCTTGGCGTTTCGAAATTCTGCCCGTTTCAGGCGGGTTCAACCCGTTGGTCGCTCTAGTTGAACTTCTCGGGGACCAGCGGGTCGCCCGCGGCGGTGCGCGCCGGCGAGGGCGTCGGCGCCGGCGCCGGGGCTTTCGGCTTCGGCGCCGCGGTCGCCTTGACGCCCGGCTTGCTCGCGGGCCCGGCCGTCGCCGCGGCGAGCTCCATCCGGGGAGGCGAAGCGCCGGCCGCGGTCACGTGCACCACGCCCGAAAGCTCGCTCTTCCCTTTGAAGATCCTGACGCGGTGCGCGCTCCCGAGCGCGCCCACGATCTCCACTTCCCCGCCCTCGACCCGCGCCGGCCAGCCGTCGACCTCGACCGACGCGTCCCTGGGCACCACGGCGACCTTGACGCGCCGGACAGCGGGCGCGCCGGCGAGCTCCGACGCCGCGCTCGCGGACGGCGCAGGGGCCGGCGCGGCGCCGCTGGCCGCGCTCGCCGCGATCGCCGCCGGCGCGCCGGTCGAGCCCGTCGCCGGCGCGCTGCTCGCGCTCGCCGGCTGCGCGCTCGCCGCGCTCGCCTCCGGCGCGCTGGCCTGCGCGGTCTCCCGCGGCACCGACATCGCGTAAAGGCCGAAGGCGCCGAGCCCGAGCGCGCCCGCGACCGCCGCGATCGCGGGCGCGCCGAGGCGCCCGCGGCTCGGGCGCTCTCCCGCCCCCCGCGCCTCGGGCGCCGCGAGGCCGCGATCGCGGGTGCTCATGGCGACGGCCGTGCGCCCGGTCGTCGCGGGCCCGCTCGCGGCGGCGTCGCTCTCGGCCACGTGATCCGGATAGGACGCGGGCGCCTCCGCCGTGGTCTCGTTCCCGTCGACCTGCTGCGCGTCCGCGGCGACACGCACGATCCGCCGGCCCGGGTCGCTCGCGGAGCTCGCCGTCGCGAGCTTCGGCGCGATCGTGGCGCGGGTCGACTCGCGGACGGGGACGAGCAGCTCCTCGCGCAAGTCCGCGCCGCCGGGCAAAAGCGACCGGATCGCCTCCAGCATGGCCGCGGCGCTGGCGAAACGCGCGCCGACGTCGAGCCGGAGGGCGCCGTGGACCACGGCCGCCACCTCCGGCTGCACCCAGGGCGCGACCTCCTGGAGGGGGCGCGGGACCTCCGTGCAGATGGCCATGATCAGCTCGCCGAACGCGTCGATGTCCTCGTGCGGGGCCTTGCCCGCAAGGGCGCGGTAAAGCACCACGCCGAGCGACCAGAGGTCGGTGTGGAAGTCGACGTCCTTCAGGCCCCGCGCTTGCTCGGGGGACATGTAGAGCGGCGACCCGAGCAGCCCGCCGCTGCGGGTGAGGCCCGTGGTGATGTGGCCGCCCTGCGACGGGTCGGGCTTGATCTTGGCGATGCCGAAGTCGAGGAGCTTGACCAGGATCTCGCCCCCGTCGCGGCGGGCGAGGAAGATGTTGGCGGGCTTGATGTCCCGGTGGATGACGCGCGCCTCGTGCGCCTTCTGCAGGCCGAGGCATACCTGCGCCGCGATGCGTAAAGCGGCGTCCGGGTCGAGGACGCCGACCCGGGTCAGGAGCTGCTGGAGGTCCTCCCCCTCGAGGAGCTCCATGACGAGGTACGGTGCCTTCGTCGCCGGGTCGGTCTGCGCGTCGAGCACCCGGACGATGTGCTCGGTATCGATCGTTCCCGTCGCCTTTGCCTCGCGCTGGAAGCGGACAACGCCGTTGCTGCCCCGGTGCAGGGCGCCCGCGTCGATGCACTTGATCGCGACGCGCTCGCCGGAGCCGAGCCGCTCGGCCTCGTAGACGGATCCCATGCCGCCCTGGCCGAGCAGGCGGAGGAGCCGGTAGTTCCCGCCGAGGATCTCTCCGATCAAGGAGCGATCAGACTAGAGGAGCGGGCCGCGCGGTCGCAACATCGACCGCGGCGGGCTCGTCGGCCGCGGCGCGGGCTCGCCGGGGAATTTCCCCCGCGCGCGTTTCCTGACTAGCCTCGCGTCATGTCTCGCCTCACCGCTCTCTTCCTCGTCATCGCTCTCCCTGGCTGCGGCGGGGCCGCGCGCGAGCCTGAGCCGGTCGACCCAAAGCCGGCGCCGGTCGCGACGCAGCCCGAGCCCGAGCCCGAGGCGCCGCTCGACGACGCGCCGATGCTCGACGTGACCTCCGCGCAGCCGACCGAGATCCTGCTCGACGGCAAGCCCATCGGCACGACGCCGATCACCGGCCGCAAGGTCGCGCCAGGGCTGCACGAGGTGACCTTCGTGGACCCGGAGCGCGGCAACCGGACCATGATGGTCACCCTCGAGCCAGGCGACGCGAAGACGGTCCAGTCGGACCCGCCACCCTCCATCGTGGAGATGGGCGGCGGCGACAAGGACAAGGACAAGGCAGGCGACAAGAAGAAGTAGCCTCATCGCCGCGTCGGAATGCGCCTCCGCTGGCGCCCCTGTCCGGACGTGCAAAGCTCCGCCGCGTTCGACAAGGAGGTCTCCGTGGCAAGGTTGTTCGAGTCGCTTCGCTTGAAGGACGTCACGCTGAAGAACCGCGTGGTCGTCTCGCCGATGTGCCAGTACTCCTCTGTGAACGGGTATGCCACCGACTGGCACCTCGTTCATCTGGGCTCGATGGCGAGGGGTGGAGTCGGCCTCGCCATCGCCGAGGCGACGGCGGTGTCCCCGGAGGGCCGCATCAGCCCGCGGGACGCCGGCCTGTGGGAAGATGGGCAGATCGAGCCCCTCAAGCGGATCGTCTCGTTCGTCAAGGAGCAGGGCGCGGTCCCGGGGATCCAGCTCGCCCACGCCGGGAAGAAGGCGAGCGCGAACCGCCCCTGGGAGGGCGACGATCATCTCACGCAGGAGGAGGGCGCCTGGGAGACGCTGGCGCCCTCGGCGAAGGCCTTCGGCGCGAACCTCCCCAAGGTGCCGAAGGAGATGTCGAAGACCGATATCGCGCGGGTGAGGGGCGATTTCGTCGCCGCCGCCCGCCGGGCCGTGGAAGCAGGTTATGAGTGGCTCGAGCTGCATTACGCGCACGGCTACCTGGCGCACAGCTTCTACTCGCCGCTCTCGAACGAGCGCACCGACGAGTATGGCGGGAGCTTCGAGAACCGGACTCGCTTCCTGGTCGAGACGTTCGAGGCCGTGCGGGAGGTCTGGCCGGAGCGCCTGCCGCTGACGGTCCGGCTCTCGATCACGGACTGGGTGGACGGCGGCGTCACGGTCGAGGAGTCGATCGAGCTGACGAGGCGGCTCAAGGCGTCCGGCCTCGACCTGCTCGACGTGAGCCACGGCTTCGTGGTGCCCGACGGCAAGATCCCGTGGGGCCCTGGCTTCTTGCTCCCGTACGCGGGGCGCATCCGCAAGGAGGCGGATATTCCGGTCGCGGCCGGGTGGTTCATCAACGAGCCCGAGCAGGCCGAGGCGGCGCTGAAGGAGGGCCAGGCGGACCTCATCGTGCTGGCGCACGCCCTGCTCGACGATCCGCACTGGGCTTACCACGCGGCGAAGAAGCTCGGTGTGGAGCAGCCGAGCCGCGTGCTCCCGCCGCCGTACGGGCACTGGCTGAAGCGCTGATACGGATCCATCGCCCCACGAGCAGACACCAACCAGTTCTCCTCGGTCTTGGAGCATCGTCCACACCATGCTGGCGGGGGCGGGGCTGCGACGCAGGCGGCCGCCCCCGCAGCCCGGCCCTGTTCCGAGATGGATGACCGCGCAGATGCCGCTCGGCCCCCCGGGAGCTCCGATCCTGGTCGAGCGAGCGGGCCACGGTCGCCTCGACCTTTTGTGTTGCACGACATAGTCCTGCTGCCCCCGTCGATGCAGGCAGGGTCTTCAGATGAGCTCGCGGAGCAGGCGTTCAAGGTCAGGGCAACGTTTCAAAACCTGGGCTCGCCGAGCCTCATTCGGAGAAATCTGATCGCGAAGGAGATCCTCGTCATCCCGTCCCTTCTTGTAATTACGGTTCTCGATCGCCTGGAACACGTTATCCATGCAGCTGTCCGTCTTCCGATAGCGGAGAATGAAATCCGCATCCGCCAGCATAGTCGGGCGAGGGTTGCACGCATCCAAGAGCGACTGGAGCTGGTCCCGGCGCTTGTGCTTGTCAGCATAGTCGACGAGCGCATCCGGGCTCGCCACGAGTAGACTCTCCTTGTTCCAGCGAAGACAGATCACTCGCAACCGCGCTGTAGACTCGGCGTGGAGGTGGGCTTCACGAACCAGAAAATCCCACCATGACTTCTCGAGTTCGAACACCCATCGATCCAGGGCGTCGTTGTCGTCGCTGGAGGGCGCGACCGGCGCATCAGGAGCGAGGTTCTGCGGCCTGTCAGCGTCTGCGAGGCACACGAGACGATCCGGCGGAAGCTTGGTTTGCTTGAGCGGCGTCCGAAGGAGCTTCGCCACGTCGTTGATGAAGCCGCCGGTACCCTGGACGGACCTCGATTCGAGGCAGATCCCGGGTAGGCCGTTGTCGTTGCGCAAGCGCTTGATGAAGCGGTGCAGCTCCTCGCAGTACTTGTCCTCGTAAGCGATGACGATCGACCTCATGATGAAGGCTCCCCCTCGGCGGCGGGAGCCTCCAGCATGTCGTGCGCACGAAGCTCCGACATCGTGTAGTCCTTGAGCCATGCGTCGAGCAGATCGGCGTCGAGCTGCTCGACCCGGACTCCCGTCGCGCTCGAGAACTGCGTGACGCGGAGCGCGTCAGCTGGCTTTTCTAGATAATCCAGCAAACGATCAGAGTGTGTCGCCACGACGATCGAAGTATGTTCGGCCCGCGACTCCATCACCTTGACGATCCGGCGGATCGCACGAGGATGAAGGCTCCTTTCAGGCTCATCAAAGGCGATCAGCGCGGGGTGGTCCGGAGCGTGGAGCGCCGCGAGCAGCGCGAGATAGACACGCATCCCCTCGCTCATATCGTCGAGATACAAAGTCGCCCCAGAACGGTCATCGTACCATGTGAGCGTGATCAGACCCCTGCCGGGTCCCGGAGGGAACCGCATCGACTGGCACCAGGGAAAGACCGCGCGGAGGTCCGTGAGCAACGACTCCCACTCCCTCGTGTGCTCCTGCGACAGCGTATGGAGGGCGTTGAGAAGATCACGCCCCGTACTCTTGATTCGTCGCGTCATCTCGACGGGCCGTGCACCGATCGAGTCGTGCACGCCTTCGCCGCCGTCCGGCGCCGCGCCCAGCGCAAACGACGGATAGAACGCAATGGCTTGAAGGGCTTCTTTGACATGCATGGGCGTCGGATACCGCGCTTCGTCTGAAATCGCGGCCAGGACGGAGTTCGTCACGATCGATCCGTCCGAGGCGGCTGGAGCCGCCGGGTCTTTGCCTTTCGTCTGCACGTTGCTCGCCCAGCGTTCTGCCCCCCCTTTCAGCACGACGAGGGGCTTCTTGTCGGGTCCGTGCTTGTAGATCCGCACCTCCTCGTCGAGGATGGTCGGGATCGACCGCGTGCTACCAAGACGCACCATGTACTCGACAGGAGCCCCCTCTTTCTGAAAAATGGGCGATTCGTCGGAGAAGCGGACCATCAGCTCGATATCGCTGCTCGTCCCGAGCCACGCGACCGCTTCCCACCCACCGCGGTCGAGGATCGCCCGCCCAACCCGGCCGTTCGCGACAGCACAGATCATCGAGATCGCGTCAAGGATTGTGCTCTTGCCGGTGGCGTTTTCGCCGATGAGCACCAGCGGTTGCCGTGGAGGTAAAGCGAGCTCGAAGTCCTTGAGCGCGCGATAGCCCTTGATGCGGATCTTCTGCAGCATTGGGATTGTGAAGAGCTACCCCAGAGGGGTAAGAAACTCAAGCGAGAGGGGCGAGGGCTGCGAGAGAGGCGGACCGCTGCTCGTCGGGCGCGCTCAGCCGCTGCCGACGCGCGCTCGAGCTCTGGTCTGGGGGCGCCAGCCAGCTTGCCAGGAACCCAACGCCGATGCGGGATGCACGGGTTTTCTGGGTCTCCATCGCTCCCCGGGGCGCTCCGCGCCGAGCGGCCGGATCTCTGATCCATGCGGGCTCGTCGTCGACCGCCATCTCGAACCGACATCTACATGACGCGCCGGCGCTCACGGCGCCCGCTGGAGGCGCCGCGTGAGCGCCTCGACGAGGAAGTCGCGGAACGCGGCGACACGGTGGGGCAGGTAGCGCGCCGAGGGATACACGAGGTGCAACGGCGCCCCCGAGGCGACGTGCGACGGGAGCACGCGCACGAGGCGGCCTCGCGCGACATCGCGGGCGCACAGGAAGGTCGGCAGGAGGCCGACGCCGACGCCCGCCAGCACCGCGCGCCGCGCGAAGCCGAGCTCATCGACCGAGAGCGGCCCCTCGACCTCCACCGTCTCTTCCCCCGCGGGCCCCTGCAGCGTCCACGCGGCGCGGCCGCGCGTCGCGCGGAAGAGGACACATCGGTGTGAGATCAGGTCGCCGAGGCGCTCGGGGACCCCGGCGCGCTCGAGGTACCGGGGCGAGGCGTAGAGCGCGTCCTCCAGGTGCCCGATCTTCCGCGCGATGAGCGAGACGTCGCGGAGCGGACCGGCCCTGAGCGCCAGGTCGAAGCCTTCCTCCACGAGATCGACGACGCGCCCCGTGAGCACGACGTCGAAGCGGACCGCCGGGTGGCGCCGCACGAAGCGCGCCACCACGGGCTCGAGCAGCGCGATGCCGGCGTCGGCGGGCGCCGTGATGCGGATGGTGCCGCGCACCACGGCCTCCAGATCGGCGACCAGCGCGGCGGCCTCCTCGAGGCTCGCGACGCCCGCTCGTAGAACGCCGCGCCGGCCTCCGTGAGCCGCACGCTGCGCGTCGAGCGGTGCAGGAGCCGCGCCCCGAGCGCCTCCTCGAGCAGCGCGACCGAGCGGCTGACCGAGGACTTCGGCAGCCCGAGCGCCCTGGCCGCCGCGGTGAAGCCCTGCTCGTCGACGACGCGCACGAAGACGGCGATGCGGTTGTAGTCCATTGTTCGCCCCAGGAGAACAGCCCGTTCTCCAACGCCAGTCTAGTGCGTCTGCGAAGAACGAACCATGGTCTCTCCTGTGACACACGGCCCGCGCGCCCCGGAACACCGGGGTTCGGCGAGCCCCCCACCCTCTCCCGAGAAGGACAACGAGCCATGGACACCACGACCAGCACCAGCACCCCCAGCGCGATCCCTTCCCAGGCTGCCCGGTGGACGATCGACGCGAGCCACACGACCGTCTCGTTCTCCGTCCGTCACATGATGATCTCGAACGTGCGCGGCGAGTTCGCGGGCGTCGCCGGCGAGGTCACCTACGATCCGCGGCGCCCCGAGGCGTCGAAGGTCTCCGTCACGATCGACGTCGCGTCGATCCACACGCGGGACGACAAGCGCGACGCGCACCTCCGGAGCGCCGACTTCTTCGACGTCGAGGCGTACCCGACGATGACCTTCGTCGCGAAGAGCGCCCTCCGCCGCGGCGACGGGCTCGAGATCCTCGGCGACCTGACGATCCGCGGCGTCTCGCGCGAGGTGACGCTCGCGGTCAGCGAGATCTCGGGCGAGCACGCGGATCCGTGGGGCAACCGCCGGCTGGGCGCGACCGCCGCGACGAAGATCCGGAGGAGCGATTTCGGGATGAACTTCAACGCCATCCTCGAGACCGGCGGCGTCCTCGTGGGCGACGAGATCGCGATCCACCTCGACGTGGAGCTGATCAAGCAGGCGTGACGCCGCGTTATCGAGCCGCCGCCGCGGCGCCGGGGAGGGCGGGGAGCCGGCTGCACCAGTCGAGCACCTCGGCGAACCGGCGATCGACGAGGGCGCCGAAGAGCGGGTCGCGCGCGAGCTTGGCCTGGGTGGTCGCCGGGCTCGCGAGGCCGCAGAGGAAGCGCGCCGCCTGGCGAGGGTGACCCAGGGCGCCCCCGTGCGCCGCGCGCAGCGCCGTGAACGCGGCGACGTCGAGCCCCGCCGGCATCGGCGGCGCGCGCGGCGGCTCCGGCAGCCTCAGGGCGACCCGGGTGCGGCAGAAGGTGCAACGCCCGCACGCGGCGTCGAGGCGCTCGCCGAAGTACTCGGCGAGCGCGGCGGCGTGGCAGCGCGCCGAGGTGAACAGCTCGATCACCTGCCGCACGCGCGCGATCTCCGCGTCCTCGCGCCGCGCGAACCGCCCGAGGAGCTCGCCGACGAGGGCGCCCGCGTCGTCCGGCGGCGCGACCCGCACGAAGCGGTGCCGGAGGTCCGACGCCTTGAGCTCCGCGAGCCCCTGCCGCTCGAGGTACTCGAGCGCGCGCACCACCCGCTCGCGCGGGTGCCCCAGCGCGTCGGCGGCGGCGGCCGGGTCGATCGCGTACAGGACTCGCCCCTTCTTGGCGTGGGCGAAGAGCGCCTCGAGGAACCGCGCCGGCTCGCCCTTCACCGTCGCGACGACCTCCTCGAGCTTGCGGTGGAGCCGCACCTCGTAGCCGGCGTAGAACGGCGTCAGCTGCCGGACCGCGCCCATCAGCTCCAGGTAGGTCAGCGCGGTGCGGAGCACGAGCGGCCGGACGTCGTGGCGCGTCGACAGCGCCTGCAGGCCGAGCTCCACCTGGGGCGCGTCGAGCACGGCGCCGACCACCCCGTGGAGCGCCTCCGCGGTCGGCGTGTCGCCGTAGGCGAAGTTCTCGAGGACCGGAAGATCCTCGCCGCACACGAAGAGCTCGACCACCGACGGCGCCTGATCCCTGCCGGCGCGGCCGATCTCCTGGCTATAACTCTCGAGGCTCTTCGGGAGGTTGTAATGGTCGACATAACGCACGTCGGCCTTGTCGATCCCCATCCCGAACGCAATGGTGGCGACCACGACGCCGCGGTCGCTCTGCATCCATTCGTCCTGCACGCGCGCGCGCTCCTCCGCGTCCATTCCGGCGTGGTACGCGCGCGCCGGCAGCCCCGCCGAAGCGAGCTGCTTGGCCACGTGCTCGGCGGTCTTCTGGAGCGTGACATAGACGATGGTGGAGCCGGGCGGCCGGGATCTCAGGCGCTCGATCAGGATCCGGTCGCGCGCGGGCGCGCTCGCCGCCGTGGCGCGGAGCTCGAGGTTCGGCCGGTAGAAGCCGGTGACGACCGCGTGCTCCTCGCGGATGCCGAACGTGGCGCAGACGTCGCGCACGACCCCGGGCGTCGCGGTGGCCGTCAGCGCGAGCACACGCGGCACGCCGAGCGCCCGGGCGGTGTCCGCGAGCCTCAAGTAGTCAGGGCGGAAGTTGTGCCCCCACTCCGAGATGCAGTGGGCCTCGTCCACCGCGAACAGGGAGATCTTGAGCTCTTTCAGCAGCGCCGTGAACCGCTCGTTCACGAACCGCTCGGGGGCGACATAGAGCAGCTTCGTCTTGCCCGAGCGCAGGTCCCTGCGCGCCTCCGCCGCGTCGTCGGTCGACAGCGACGAGTCGAGCCGGACCGCGGCGATGCCGCGCGCCGTGAGGAAATCGATCTGATCCTTCATCAGCGCGATCAGCGGAGAGACGACGATGGTGACCCCGTCGAAGAGGAGCGCGGGGAGCTGGTAGCAGAGCGATTTGCCGCCGCCGGTCGGGAAGACCGCGAGCGCGCTGTGGCCCGCGAGCAAGGCATCCATGACCGCGCGCTGGCCCGGGCGGAGCTCGCGGAACCCGAACCGCGCCTCGAGGACGTCGAGCAGATCCGGGCGGGGGAGCGTCGGCTGGTTCAAGGGCGGCATCCTACACATCCTTCGCGCCGAGGGGGCGGCTCGTCTATCCTCCCCGCCATGACCAAGCGCAGCAGGAGCGGGCGCCTCGCGCCGGCGGACGACCTCTTCGCCGCGAGGAAGCGGAGGCCGGTCCCGCACGAGTTCGTGCTCGAGGCCCTCGCGCCGCTCGGCCCCGTGACGCGGCCGCTGTTCGGGTGCGTGGCGGTCTACGTGGAGGAGAAGATCGTCCTCGCCCTGCGCGACAAGCCCGAGCCTTCCCCGGACAACGGCGTCTGGCTCGCCACGACGGCGGAGCACCACGCGGCCCTGCGCCCGGAGTTCCCGAGCATGCGATCCATCGAGGTGCTCGGGGCCGCCGTGACCGGCTGGCAGGTGCTCCCGGCCGACGCGCCCGACTTCGAGGAGGCCGCGCTGCGGGCCTGCGCGCTCATCCGGGCGGGCGATCCGCGCATCGGGAAGGTGCCGGGAGAGCGGCGGACGCGGGGCGCCGCGGCGGCGGGCGGGGCCAGGGCGGCGGCGGCGAGGAAGGCGGGGACTGTGGCCGCCAGGAAGCCGGGGACTGTGGCCGCCAAGAAGCCCGGGAACGCGGCAGCGAAGAAGAGAAGCTGAACGGCAACTCGGTCTCTCGCGTCGGCCCTGCGTCGATGTGCAGGCGCATCGCCCTCGCGTGTGGACCGACGTGTACGCTCGGCGAGGAGGTTATCGAATGCTCGGAGCGCTCATGGGGACCATCGCTGCTGCGGTCGCCGGCTGTGTAGCAGGCGCCCACGACGACGCCGCGGACGAGCCGCTCGTCGAGGCGGTCCTCGCCGCGGCGCGGGAGCCGCCCCCTCCCCCGTCGCCAGCCATGGTCCGCCGCGCTAAGGTGCGCGCCATGGGAAGCGCCGCCGTCCGCCAGCGCATGAGCGCCGCAGAGTACCTCGCGTGGGAGCGCGAGCAGCCCGAGAAGCACGAGTACCACCTCGGCGACGTCTTCGCGATGGCCGGCGGCAGCCCGCGGCATAACTTCCTGTCGAACGCCGCCGGCGCAGAGCTCCGCGCCGGCGTGCGCGGCATGGGGTGCCACGTGCTCTCGTCCGAACAACGCATCTCCGCCAGCCAGGGGGAGCGCTACGTCTATGGGGATGTGGTGGTGGTGTGCGGCGGCGTGCAGACGGAGCCAGGCGCCATCGACGTCCTCTCGAACCCCACCGCCATCGTGGAGGTCCTCTCGCGCAGCACCGAGGCCTTCGACCGCGGCGCGAAGTGGGAACTATACCAGCGCCTCGCGTCGCTGACCGATTACCTGCTCGTCTCCCCGTGGCAGGTGCGTATCGAGCACTACCAGCGCGAGGCGGACGGCTCCTGGCGGTATCGCGTGCTCGAGCGCGGCGACACGATCGCGCTGGCGAACGGCGCGCAGGTCTCGGTCGACGCCATCTATGACGGCGCCTTCGGCCTGGAGGCGGACTGACGGCGCAGCGGGAGGCCACGGGCCTCACGTCCGCGAGGCTGGGCCGCTCGCCGCGGCGCCGCAGATTGGCTCAAAAACGTACAGCGCAGCTGTACGCCGGGACGTCCTCCACAAGGTCATGGAAGAGGTCCAGCTGCGAGCCTACCCGCAGCCGGCCCGGCGCGTCGAATCACGTTGCATGGATTTGCACGCCCACGACGCGCTGCGCGACCATGGCCTATCGAGCGCACGAACGAGGACGCGCGCGGCCGACGGTTCGCGACTGACGACGGACGATCGACGACCGACGCCCGACGCCCAACCGGTTGTAATGAGAAATGCGCTCGCCGCGCCGCCAGCCAGCAGCACACTCCCGTGTCATAGACATCACACTTTATTCTCTTGCGAAAGGGACCGACGATGACCGATAAGGGAAATAGCGTCCCTTGGGGGGAAGAGGAGCTGGCTGCGATGGCGTTCACTCTCCCTTGCATCGAGGCCTCGGACTGGAGAAGGTTCGAGCTGCTCCAGCTCGTCATCGACACCATCCCCGATCCAATCTTTGTCAAAGATCGGCAACACCGCTGGATCGCCTGCAACCAGGGCTTCTGCGCCCTGATCGGGCAACGTTATGAAGATCTGATCGGCCGCAGTGACCCGGATTACTGGCCGAAGGAACAGGCCGAGATCTTCTGGCGCTACGACGATGTGGTCTTCAATAGCGGCGAGCCGAACGAAAACGAGGAGACCGCCACGGGGGCGGACGGGGTGACACGCACGATCTGGACGCGCAAGTTCCCGATGAGGAACACGCAGCGCGAGATCGTCGGTCTGTGCGGGTTCATCACCGACATCACCGACCTGAAGCAGCGGCACCTCGACGCCGAGCGGATCGCGGCGGAGAACCGGGAGCAGCGCGCGCTCATCGACGCGCAGGCGGCGCTGCTCGGCCGCATGGCGATGCCGGTCCTCCAGGTCTGGCAGGGGATCCTGCTCATGCCGTTCGTCGGGGAGATCAACGATCGGCGCGCCGCCCAGGCGCTCGAGAGCTTGCTCGCGGCCATCGTGGACCGGGGCGCGGAGTTCGTGATCCTCGACGTCACCGGCGTGCCGGTGATCGACGCCGCGGTGGCGCGCCACCTGGTGCGCGCCGCGCAGGCGGCGGATCTCCTCGGCTGCCGGAGCGTGATGGTGGGCATCAGCCCGGAGACCGCCAGGATGCTGGTCGGCCTCGAGGTCGACCTCAGCCGGATCACCACGCAGGGCTCGCTCCAGAGCGGGCTCGCGTACGCGATGGCGCGCCTCGGCGCGCAGCGCCCGGCCGTTCAGGGCCGCCCGCGCGCGTAGCCGCGGGGGCTCGGGCGCGCCTCAGCGCCCGCCCTGGATCCACGCCGCGATGGCCTCGCGGTCCGCCTCGGAGAAGTCGAACCCCGGCGGCGGCATGTCGCGCTCGACGATCACCCGCTGCTGGATCGCCGTCCGGCGCGACACCCACGCCGCGTAGGTGGACAGATCGATCCCCGCCGGCCCTCCCGGCTGGTGGCACCGGCTGCACGCCGCCTCCATGATCGGCCGGATCCGCTGCTCCCAGAGCGCGCCCTCGTCGCCCTGCGGCGCGTCGGCCGAGAAGCGCAGGAGCTCGCCCCCGGCGATGGCCCACACGTCGCCCGTGCTCGCCGCGGTGAGCCGGGCATCCAGCGGGAGCCCGAGCCCGGCCGATCGGACCACCACGCCGGCCGAGAGCAGGCCGAGCTCGGGGCCGACGGCCAGCCACACGCGGTCGCCGGACGTGACCAGCCCGTGGATCGAGGCGCCCGCCTCCTCGACCTCGTAGAGGAGCACGAGCGCGCCGTCCTGGTCCTCGCCGTACAGCGAGCTCGCGGTCGAGGCCAGGAGCCGGCCCTCCGGATCGAAGGCGACGTGGGCCGCGCCGGGCAGCGCGAAGGTCGTCACCTGGCCGGCGGCGAGGTCGAAGGCCTGGACGACGCCGGCGCCCGCCATGGCGACGCGGCCGTCCTCGCTCCCGGCCAGGCTCTCGAACGGCGCCATCGCGTAACGCGTGACCTTCTCGCCGTCCGCGACCGCCACGCCCTCGGCGAGCCCGAACACCGCGCTCCCGCCGCTCGTCGCGGCGGCGAGCACGACGTCGCGCTCGAGCCCGTACCGCGCCGAGATGCCCTCGACCCCGACCCGCGGCTGGACCCGGTACACGCCGCCCTCGGCGTCGATCCCGACGGTCCAGCGGCCGCCGCCGCCGTCGCCCGCGGGGATCACCGCGGACGTGCGCCAGGCGACCTTCGTGGGATCGGCGCTCGCGACCTCGCCGTGCTCGAGCACCACGGCGCCCTTGCTCCCGAGGACCACGACCGTCTCGCTGCCGTCGACGACGCTCGCGACCTCCCCGACCTCCGCGTCCGCCCGGTTCCAGACGACCGGCTGGACCACGAGCGCCCCGCCGGGCGCGCCGGGATCCGGGCCCTCACCGGGATCCGGGTCGTCACCGGGATCCGGATCGGCCTCGTGGTCCTGGTCCTCCGGCGCGGGGGCGCCCGGCTCGCGCCCGCCGCACGCCGCCGCGAGCAGCACGCCGAGGGGCACGCCGAGGAGCAGCCGCCAGCGGGCCGCGCTCATGTCGCCAGGAGCTCGGGCATGATCTCCCCGTCGCGCAGGTACTTGCTCGGCTCGATGCCGAAGGCGCCGAGGAACGTCGCGAGCACGTCCGCGGGGCTGATCGGCCGCTCGCCGTCGGAGAACGCCCGCGTCGTTTCGGGCAGGAGCTGCTCCTCGTCGCTCTTGCCCACGAGGGAGCCGCCCTTGAACCGGGGCGAGAGGATGAGCGCCGAGTTGTTCGGGTAGTGGTCGCGCCCGCCCGCGGAGTTCATCATCGGCCCGCGGCAGAACTCGCTGATCACGAGGATGTGTGTGTGATCCGAGAGCCGCTCGCCGTCGAGCGTCGGGTGCGGCGACGCGTCGAGCGCCTGCACGAGCGCCGCGATGAGGTCGAACGCCTCCTGGAGCATGAGCGCGTGGTTCTGGTAGTTGCCCGTGTGTGTGTCGAAGCCCTGGAGGCCGAAGCTCGCGCACCGCACCACGTCGCGCTTCAGCGCCTCGACCGCGAACGCCGCGCTGACCGCCTCGGCGCCGTGGAACCTGCCGCCGTAGTCGAACGCCGGCTGCGCGCGCCGGAGCTCGCTCGCCGTGAACACGTCGCGCAGGTCGTTCGCGAGGATCCGCCGCAGCGACTCGTACTGCAGGGTCAGGCCCTCGTAGACCTCGGGGTAATACGCCATGCCCGCGAGATCCCTGGCCTCCTGGACGAGGAGCTCGGAGATCGCGTCGCGCTCCTCGGCGCGGTCGTACCGGGTCGATCGCGTCAGCGACTTGCCGATCGCGCCGATCGAGTCGACGAGCACCGGCGTCGCGCGGCGGTCGAGGTTCTCGCCGACGAACCACGACGGGAAGCGCGCCGAGACGAGCGGGAAGCGATCCCCGAGGCCGAGCTCGCTCGCGAGGATCGTGTCGATGCTCGGCGACACCGCGCGGCTGCCGACCAGGTGCTGGCCCGTCGCCGAGAACACGGTGCCGTCGGGGTGGCTGACCGTGTTCATGGCGATGCCGTTCACGAGGGTGAGCCGGTCGTGGAGATCCGCGAGCGCGCCGATCGCGGGGCCGAAGACGAGGTTGCTGCCCCGCGGCCGGACGGGCTCGAAGGTGGACGCGCCCGCCTCGAGGGGCCGGTTGACCCAGCGGCGGAGGCCCTCGGTCCGCAGGTTCTCGGTGCTGGGCGGGTCGACGAGGCCCCGCCGCTCGTTGCGTGGATCGGACCAGAGGAGCACGTCCCAGCCGCCGGCGATGTCGATGAAGATGAAGTACTCGTGCTCTCCGGCCGGGGGCGCGGCGAGCGCGCGCAGCACCGGAGCGCCGGCGGCCGCGAGCGCCGCGGCGCCGGTCATCGCCTTGAGGAACGTCCTGCGGTTCGAGCAGCATGCCATGGTCGGCTCCTCAGTAGAGGACGAACTCCGGATGACGGACGAGCCCGTAACAGACGGCGGCCCACGCCGCCTGCTGCGGGCTGAAGCGCGAGGCCGGCGCCCCGGTCTGGGTGCGCCGCGCGAGGATGTCGCGGAAGACCACGCGGAAGCGGCTCGTGCGATCGGTCGGGGCGAGGGCCGCCGGGTAGCCGAGGAAGGTCCGGTGCAGGACGTCGAAGCGCTCGGCGAACTCCGCGTCCGTCGGCGGCGCGGGCGTCATGTCGAAGGCGAACACGCGGCGCGCCGCGATGGCCGGCGGCGGCGGGCTGCTCCGGAGCTCGACCTCGGCCTTGCGGACGCAGAGGGCGACGCCGAGCCGCTCGAAGGTCGCGAGCATCAGCGTGTTCGTTTGCGCCTGGCGGCTCACGTCGAGCTTGTAGTCGGGCAGGCCGAGCGAGCTCTGGTAGTCCGCCCAGCGATCGAACACCGAGCCGGCGTCGTCGCCGCGCGCGATCGCCTCGACCTCGAGGGGCGTGAGATCGTCGCCGAAGAACCGCAGGTAGCTCTGCAGGAACACCTCCGCCGGCACCACGCGCGGCCCCTGCTTCGGCGTGTGGTCCTGGAGATCGGCGTGGCCGGGGATGGCCGCCGCGGGCACGCCCACGATCGGCTCCTCGGCCGGCGCCTGGGTCGGCGTGGCGGTCGGCGTGGTCGGCGTGGTGGTCGGCGCGGGGGGCTCGGTCCCCGCGGGCTCCGGCTTGCTGGTCGAGCAGCCCGCGAGCAGGGCGAGCGCCGCGGCGAGCGACAGGATCGCGGCGGTCATTGCGCGCCCCCGTTGCGCCAGGCGGCCGGCGCGAGGTTGTTCGCGTCCTTGTAGGCGGCCGCGCGCACGAGCGCGCGCACCAGCGGCTTCATGTGGTAATCGCCGCCCACGAACGCCTGCTCGACCTGGGCGAGCAGCGCCGCGTCGTCGCCGGTGACGGGCCGGCCGAGGAACGACGACGTGACCTTCTCCGCGACGCAGGGGGCGAAGCGCTCGGAGCTCACGATGTGCCGGCCGAGCCCCGCCGGCCCCTCCTCCGCGTGCTCGTGCGACCCGTACGCGCCGCGCAGGCTGGCCGAGGTCTGGCTGGTGAACGCCGGATCGTAGAAGTTGTCGCAGCCGCGCTGGGCCGCGCCGCCGGCGGGCGCGCCGCACTTGTCGCTCTCCAGGGGGAAACGCGCGCCGGGCAGGAAGGTCCAGTCGCTCTCGACGACGCGGCTGAAGTAGGCGGCGAGCGGCTCGAGCGAGACGTGGCAGCCCGAGCAGCCGGGTCGGATCATGAGGTTCGACTCGTTGGAGGGCGGCAGCTTCGTCTCGGTCGAGACGAACTCGCTGCAGAGAAAGACGTTGTAGAGCGCGTGCGCCCGGCCGCGGCGCGAGCCGTACTTGGTCAGGAAGATGGGCATGGTCATGAGGCCCGACGCGAGCGGCCCGCGGTCCTCGACCTTGACCCAGGTCGCGGTGTCGTGGGGCAGGAGGTCCCGCGGCGCGCGGTCCGGCTCGAAGAGCGAGACCGGGTTGACGTAGCCGAAGAGCTGCCCGCTCAGGTAATCGGCGCTGCCGAACTCGCCGCCGCAGCAGGTGGAGGGCGCGATCCACTGGTAGAACTGCGAGAGCGGGCCGTTCACGTACGTGTACTTCGCCGTGAGCACCTCCCGGAAGTCGCGGTCCTCGGCGACGACGCGCTCCAGGAACTGCACGGCCTCCTGGCCCCACCAGAAGCGCGACCACGCGCCGGTGAACTCGGGATCGACCACGGTGGGCCGCTCGGCGCCGATCGGCGCGGCGAGCGGCACGGTGAACCCGCGCCGCTCGAGGAACGGGCCTGCGGTGGGCAAGCAGCGCTCGAGGCCGGGGCCGCAGCCGCACTCGTGGGCGAGGGTGACGGAGGTGCCGCTCAGGCAGTCGATCGGCTCGTTCGGGTGCGCGCGCGCGTATTCGGTGTCGTACGGCAGGGGGAGGATCCGGTCGTAGGGCGGCGGCGTCCCGAGCGGCTGGGGCCTGCGCCCGGTGACGAAGACGGTGCCGCGCAGCGCGGTCTGCGCCTCTTCCCGGCAGACGCGCACGGCCTCGACGGGCGTCGTGCCGTCCGGCTCGAAGAGCAGCTCGTTCGTCGGGGTGAAGTTCGGGTAGAGGCGCGACCAGGCCGCCGGGTCATACCGGTCGATCGGCTCGGGCGAGCGGTAGTCGCGGTAGAGCCACCAGGGCCTCACGAGGACGGTGTTCCGGTCGAGCACCTCCTGCGAGACGGGGACGGCCGTTCCGACGCCGTTCGCATACTTGGGGAACTGGAGCCCCGTCTCGGCCTTGGTGAAGCAGAAGTCGCCGTCGGTCTCCGGGCGCTGGCGCCGCTGGAGCAGGCGGAAGTAGACGAACATCGGCTTGCCGTCGGGCCCCAGGATCTCGTGGCGGCGGAGGAGCGACGCCTTGGGCACGAACTGGAACGAGGGACCGACGTCGAGGCGCAGGAGATCCATGTAGATGCGGCGGATCCGCTCGGCGTAGGCGCGCTGATCGAGGCGCGCGTCGATCCACGCGTCGAGATCGAACCCCGGCGACTCGAGCGCGGCGATCTCCTCGCGGGTCGGCATCCTCCCCTGGAGATCGATGGACAGGGCCCGGAAGTAGCGATAGTCGCCCAGGCTCGGCGCCGCCGCCGCGCTCCTGCCGAGGAGGGCCACGGGGAGCAGGAGGGCCGCGGTTCGGCTGGCTCGTCGCATGGAGTGCTCCTAAGTGACCGGATTAAAAGGAGAATTTGCCCGCACACGAGGGCTTGTGTGGGGCCGAGATCCGTCCGTCGCTCGCGCTCGCCGCATCGAACCACGTGGGATGCCTTCTCCCCACAGGAGGCGCGAGCTCTCCCCCGTCGCGTCGCGATTCGCTGCCTTGTCCTTAAAATACGACCGTTTTCCGGTAATCGTCAAGCGCCCTCTGCGTAAACATCTCTCCTCAATGCCCATCCTGCGACGACGGATCGGCGGTATGTCTCTGTGCAGTTCGTTCGTTGTGCCTCGGATGTGCTGCGGCGGCGCGTCGGAATGTCCGGACGGGCAGGCGTGGGGTGAGACGCCGGGGCCGGTGTGGGTTATGGGAGGCCGTGTGCCGGCGCGTTCGGAGGGGGCGTATATCCATGATGATCTGCGCGGGGCGCTCGTGAGAGGGGAGTCTTCGCCCCTGGCGCTGACGCTCGAGCTCGCGCGCACCGAGGACGCGGGGGATCCGTACGCCTTCCGCTTCCAGGCGCAGACGTACAACGTGCGCTGGGAGAATGGCACTTACGCGGAAGCCGAGCTCAGGTGGGACGACGCGCTGCTCGCGGATCTCGCCGCGCTCCAGCGGACGCGGCCGGATCCTGCCGCGCGCGCCCGGGTTGGCGAGCTCTTGCGTATGTTCCTCGGCAGGGCCGGGTGGCAGACGCGCGAGGAGGAGATCGCCTCGGCGGTGGAGGGCGGTCGCGCCGTCCATTTGACGATCCGCGCCGCGGCCGCCGAGCTGTATGCCCTGCCCTGGGAGCTGCTCTGCCTGCGCGCGACGGGCGAGCACCTCGGCGAGCTGAACCGCTGCCTCTTGCGGTACGAGTGGCCCGGCACCGAGACGGCGACGCCTGTGCCGGATCCGCCGGCGGAAGGAGGGCGCATCCTGTTCGCCTGGTCCGCCGCGGGCGGGGACGTGCCGGCCGCCGCGCACCTCGGCGCGATTCGTCGCGCTGCGGCCAGGGGGCATCATGCGTTCGACGAGGGGCGCGACGTCGTGGCCGGCGTGTCGACGTCGCGCCTGCGCGAGGCGCTCGCCGGATCGCCGGTGGCCGTGTTGCACCTGCTCTGTCATGGGGGGCGGCTCGCGTCGGACACGGAGGCGTACGGCCTCGTCTGGAGCGGGGCGGAGCCTGGGGACGCGCCGGAGGTGATCGACGCGGCTGCCCTGCGCAGGCTGCTCAAGCCGCACGTGGGCGCGCTGCGGCTGGTGGTGTTGATGGCCTGTCACGGGGCGAACACGGGGGAGCCGGGCAACGCGCTCGGCGGGGTGGCTCAGGCGCTGCACCGGATCGGGATCCCCGCGGTGGTGGCGTCGCGGCGGCCGGTGTCGGTCGAGGGATCGGTCGTGCTGACGGAAGTGCTCTACGAGCGGCTGCTCGTGCAGCTCGCGGCGCTGGAGGAGGCGTTCCTCTGCACGCGCGAGGAGCTCGCGGAGGACCATGCAAGCGGAGATTGGGCGTCTGTCCAGCTCTACGCCCGCGCGGCAGATGGGCCGGACCATCGGCCCTTCATCGTCCGGCCGTACCGGGGCCTGCTCGCGTTCCATGACGAGCACGCGCGCTGCTTCTTCGGGCGGCAGCGCGAGGTCGACGAGGCGGTGGGCAAGCTGTCGGAGCTCATCGAGGGGGACGCCGCCGGCAAGCCGCGCTTCGTGCTCGTCACCGGCGCGTCGGGGACGGGGAAATCGTCGCTGGTCCTCGCCGGCGTCGCGCCGGCGCTGCAAGCGAAGGACGGGGGCCGATGGCGCGTGGTGCCCATGCGGCCGCGCAATGGCATGGCGGCGATCGAGGCCGCGCTCGCGTCGCGGGGACACGCGCCGCTGCTGCTCATCGTCGATCAATTCGAGGAGATCTTCACCGATATCGCCGATCCGGCAGCGCGCGTCGCCTTCGTGCAGAGGCTCTGGGCGCTCGCGGGCGATCCCGCCTCGGAGGTCAGCGTGATCGCCACGCTGCGCGTCGACTTCCTCGGTCGCTGCGGCGAGATCCAGCTCGGCGAGGGTGAGCGCGACCTCGAGGAGGTGGCGTACGACGAGGCGCACCGGGTCTTCGTGCGCCGGATGAAGCGGGACTGCCTGCGCGAGATCATCCTGGAGCCGTCCGCGCAAGTGGGCCTCCGGTTCGACGAGGGGCTCGTCACGCAGGTGCTGAAGGACGCGGGCGACGAGCCCGGGGCGCTGCCGCTCGTCGAGTACACGCTCGATCAGATGTGGCAGAAGCGCGTGCGGGAGGGCTCACGCTACCGGCTCACGTGGGAGAAGTACAACGCGCTCGGCCGCGTGACCGGGACGCTGGCGAAGAAGGCGGACGAGATCATCGCCGGGTTCGACGAGCTGTGCCGGCGGGCCGCGCGGCGGCTCCTGGTGCAGTTCGTCGATACGCGGGAGGACGCGCTCCTCGATACGCGCCGCCGGCTGCGAAAGGACGCGCTGCGACCGGGACCGGTGGCGGAGGCGGCCGTCTTCAGCGAGGTGCTTGAGGCGCTGGCGCGCGAGCGGCTCGTGGTGGTGAGCGAGGACGAGGCGAGCAGGGCTGCGGGCGAGAGGGCGGAACGGGCGACGATGGTCGAAATCGCCCATGAGCAGCTCATCCGGAGTTGGGGCCAGCTGCGCGCGTGGGTGGATGAAGACCGACGGATGCTCGCGGAGCTCAAAGAGCTCGATACATGGGTCGGGGAGGCGAGGCGGTACGAGCAGCTGCTCGAAGGCAAGAAGCTCACGGTTGCGCGGGAGCTTCTCAGAAAATACGAACCGGAGATCAGGCCTGACGCGCGTGAGCTCATCCGGCGGAGCGAGGAGGAAGGGGAGAGGAAGGCGCGTGAAGCAGAGACGCTGCATCAGCGCGAGTTGGCTCACGCACGACGACTGCGTGACGCCTTGTTAATGGCCGGCACCCGCGAGCTCCTCGCGCGCAAAAATCCCACGATGGCGAGCAGGCTTCTCCTCGAAGTCTCCGACCCGGATGGAGCACCCGGATGGCTGGAGCTCATCCATGACGTCTTGACCTCGGGGGTGTGCAGAGCCGCGTTGCGCGGGCACGAGGCACCGGTCCGATTCGCGGCGTTCAGCCCGGATGGTCGGCGCGTCCTCACTGCGTCCGACGATAATACCGCCAGGCTGTGGAACGCCGACGATGGGATCCAAATCGCGCTAATGGAAGGACACAAGCGTCCAGTCAGATCCTTGGCGTTCAGTCCGGATGGCCGGCGCGTCCTCACCGCATCCTACGATAACACTGCCAGGCTGTGGAACGCCGACGACGGACGCGAGCTCGCGCTCTTCAAAGAACACGAGGCGCCGGTAATATTCTCGTCATTCAGCCCGGATGGCCGACGCCTCCTCACCGCGTCCTATGATAAGACAGCCCGGCTGTGGAACGCGGACGATGGACGCCAACTCGCGCTACTCGCGGGACACACTGGTCGCATCAAATCCGCGTCATTCAGCCCCGATGGCCGGCGCGTCGTCACAACGTCCTTCGACAAGACCGCCCGACTGTGGAACGCGGACGACGGACGCCAACTCGCGCTACTCAAAGGACACCAATCACTGGTAAGGTTCGCATCGTTCAGCCCGGATGGCCAGCGTGTCCTCACCTCGTCCGACGACACGACCGCTCGCGTATGGAACGCCGACGACGGGAGCCAACGCACACTCCTCAAGGGGCACCAATATACGGTTTACTCCGCGGTATTCAGCCCCAATGGCCGGCGTATCCTCACCGCATCCTTCGATAAAACCGCCCGGATGTGGGATGCCGCTGATGGACAACAGCTAGCGCTCCTCGGGGGACACGAAGCACCAGTACTCTTCGCGGTGTTTAGCCCAGGTGGCCGACGCGTCCTCACCGCCTCCGAGGATAAGACCGCCAGGGTGTGGAACGCCGACAACGGGAGTCAACTCGCGCTCCTCGCTGGACACGAGGCGCCGGTGCTGTTGGCGACGTTCAGCCCGGATGGATCGCGCGTCCTCACCGCCTCCGAGGATAAGACCGCCAGGGTGTGGAACGTCGCCTTCGAAAGCCAGATCACGCTCCTCAAAGGACATGAGGCACCGGTCACATCCGCGGCGTTCAGCCCGGATGGCGTGCGCGTCCTCACCGCTTCCAAGGATAAGTCTGCCCGGGTGTGGGACGCCGCCGATGGATGGCAGATCGCTCTCCTCAAGGGACATGAGGCATCGGTCAATTTCGCGGCGTTCAGCCCGGATGGCCAGCACGTCGTCACCGCCTCTGAGGACAAGACCGCCCGCGTGTGGAACACCGCCGACGGGAATCAGATCGCGCTCCTCAAGGGACACGGCCGCCGCGTCAATTTCGCATCATTCAGCCCGGACGGCCGGTACGTCGTCACCGCGTCGGAGGATACCACCGCCCGGGTGTGGAGCACCGCCGATGGGAATCAGATCGCGCTCCTCAAGGGGCACAGCAGTCGGATCAACTTCGCATCGTTCAGCCCGGATGGTCTGCACGTTATCACCGCGTCCAGCGATAAAACCGCCCGCATATGGAACGCAGCAGATGGCAGACAGCTAGCAATACTCAATAGACACCGTCGCACGGTCTACTCGGCGATATTCAGCCCGGATGGCCAGCGCATTGTCACTGCGTCCTACGACAACACCGCTCGCGTGTGGAGCGCCTCTGATGGAAAGCAGCTAGCGGTCCGCAAGACACGCGATTATTTGGTCGAGTTGGCGGCGTTCAGCTCGGATGGTCGGCGTATCGTCCCCGCGCCCGACGATGTCGCCAACCACGCGTGGAACGCCGCTGATGGCAGGCAGCCAATGGTCTTCGGGAGACACGACGTCTGGGCCCGGTCGGCGTCGTTCAGCCCGGATAGCCAGCGCGTCGTCACCGTTTCTAGAGATGGAAGCGCGCGGGTGTGGGCCGTCTCCGGTCCGCCGCTCCGGAAGATCCTCGCGGAGGCAACCACGGAGTGCCTCTCCCCGGAGCTGCGCAAGGCATACCTCGGCGAAACCGAGGCCGAGGCGCGCGCCGCGTACGAGGCCTGCGAGCGCAGCCACGGCCGGCTCCCCACCCCGCCGCGTTGACCACCCGCTCCAGCGAGAGCCATCCACGGAGACCTCCGCCGCGAAGACGAGGCGCCCGCGCGCGGTCGCGTATTCGCAGCTACCGCGCCCGGGCGCGCCCTGCCCGGTCCGCCGCCTCTCCTCAGCCCTTGATGAACGCCAGCACCTCGGCGTTGAACTCCCCCGCCCGCGTCTGCGCGAGGCCGTGGTCGGCGCCCGCAAACACCTTCAGCGTCGCCTTCGGCGCGAGCTTCGCCGCCTTCACCGCCGACGCCTGGATCGGCACGATCTGGTCGTCGTCCCCGTGGACGATCAGCGTCGGTACGTCGATCTTCTTCAGGTCCTCGCTGTAGTCGACCTCCGAGAACTCGCGGATGCAGTCGAGCCTCGCCGCGTCGTCCGCCGGGCTCCTCCGATTGGGCGCGGGCAGCGGACCGCCGGAGATCCGGTGAGCGGCTGTGCTCGGGCGCCAGAACGAACACGATCCGGGCGGCAGCCGCAAGCAAAGAACCACACGCGCTCGCCCTCCTCGGCGACAAGGCTCGTGTGCTTTAGCGATTCCCTCATTCGGCGGCCCGCTCGCCTGCGGCGCGCCTATCCCGACGCTGGAGGGAGGGGATGGTGCCCCAAGGGGAACGATGGTAGTTTCCGCGGCCCGTGCCGGCTGCGTCGCCCGCGCTCTCCCTCCGCGCTGCCCGAGCGGCCGCGAGCGCGGTCGCCTGCGCGCTCCTCGCGCTCCCGGCGGCGGCGGACGAGCCTCGCGCCGCCCGCAGGCCGGTGCTCGTCCTCACCGCCTTCCCGAGCGCTGACAGCATCGACAAGCGCGCCGTCGACCTCGTCGCGGCCCATATCCGGCCGCTCGGCGTCCGCCTGCAGGTCGTCCGTCCGGGCGCGCCGAGGCGGGCGCCGCAAAGGCTCCTCCCCGACGCCCGCGCGCTCGCCGAGGCGTGGGACGCGCGGGGCGTGCTCTGGATCGACGCCGGGTCGAGGCACGAGATCGCCTTGTACGTGGTCGAGCGCGACGGCGATCGGGTCTACCGCCGCCGCATCCCCGTCCCGCCCGGGCAGACCGCGACGGCCCTCGAGTCGCTCGCGAACATCGCGGGCGCCGTCGCCGAGGAGCTCCGCGAGGGGCGCGTCACCGCGCTCGCCGAGGTGGACGTCGCCGTGGCCGGATCGGCCCCAGCGGCTCCGCCTGCGCCCTCGACCGCCCCGGCGCCCGCCACGCCCCCTGCTGCGGCCGCGGACGCGGCGCATCGCCCGCCGGCGCCTGCGGTCGCGGGCTCGCCGGGCGCCCGCCCCGCGCCGACCCGGCTGCCCGCGGTCGGCGTCCTCGTCGGTTATGCCGGCTCGAGCTTCAGCCGAGAGGCGCCCTGGCAGAGCGCCGCCGCCCTCCGCGCCACCTGGGCGCCGGTCGATCCCGTCACCGTCGGACTGGGCTACGAGCTCATGCCCTCGGTCTCCCTCGGCGACGAGCAGCTCGCGTTCGACCTCGCGCGCCACCCGGTGTTCGCGACCGGCCAGGTCCGGCTCCGCATCCCGCTCGGCTTCGACCTGCAGCTCGGCGCCCGCGCCAGCGTCGATGTCGTCGAGCGCATCCCGCAGCGCAGCGCGTCGCCGCCCCCGTACCTGCCCCCGCCCCGGCTGCCGTGGGCCCACGCGCCGCCGCCCCCGTGGCGGCGCGGCCACGTGCGCCTGCCCCCGCCGCCGTGGGGCCATGCGCAGGCGGGTGTCCCCTCCTGGCCGTGGCCCGGGGAGCGCCCGCCGCCGCTGCCTCCGCCGGAGGCCCGGACCGACGTGCTCGTCAGCGTCGCGCCGGTCGCCGAGCTCGGGTACCCGCTCGTCGAGTGGCTTCGCCTCAAGGCGACGCTGGGCGTGGATTTCCTCCTGAACCGGCCTGACGCCTCCGTGCACCCGGGCCTCGCGCTCGATCCCCACCGGGTGCGGATCCTCGCCGGCCTCGGGCTGGAGCTCGGCGTCGCCTTCGCAGGCTCGCCGGCCCCGCCGGCCCCGCCGGCCCCGCCGGCCCCGCCGGCCCCGCAGGCCGTCGTGGGCGTGGCCAGGGGAGGAGCGCCGGCGCCGCATGAGCCGACACCGAAAGAAAATTGACCCGGTGCGGGCCGCGCGCCGCACCAGGTCGCGGCAATGGACGCCGCGCATGCACGGGCTCTCCGCACGGGCCTCGGAGCCCTGCCCGAGCCGCGCCTGGCCAGCGCCATGACGCGCCCCGCCCCCGCCCCCGCCCCGTCCGCGGCTGCGGCCGCAGCCGCGCCGCTCGATCTCGAGCGGATGCGCCGCGCCGGCGCGGGGGACCCGGAGGCCCAGGCGTGGCTCATGACGCACGTCATGGCGCGGGTCCGCCGGATCGCGCGGGCGTTCCTCCGCAGCTCGGCCGACGCGGACGACGCCGCGCAGGTCGCCCTGCTCGCGATCCTCGAGAGCGCCTCGACCTACCGCGGCGAGGCCGCCGTCGAGGCCTGGGCCAGGCGCATCGCGGTCCGGACGATCCTCCGCTACGTCAAGCAGCAGCGCCGGGACGGCGCGCCGGTCGCCCCGGAGAGCGCGATCGACGAGGAGGTCGCCCAGGCGCCGCACCAACCCCCCTTCGAGGCCCTCCCGCGCGAGGCGCGCGTGTACCTCGACGCGCTACCGGAGGCGCAGCGCAACGCGATCCTCCTGCACCACGCGCTCGATTACTCCATCGAGGAGATCGCGGCGATGACGGAGGTCAGCCCGGACACGGTGAAGAGCCGGCTGCGCCTCGGGATCGGCGCGCTCCGCAAGCAGGTGCGCCAGGACATCGCCGTCGGCCGGAAGAGGGCATCATGACAGGCACGCCGAAGCTCGAGATCGATCTGGACCGCCTGCCAGCCCTCCTCGCCGCGGAGGCGCGCGGCGAGCCGCTCTGCCCGGAGGACGAGGTGCTCCTCCGCCGCGCCGAGCACGAGGATCCCGAGCTCCGCGGCGAGGCGCCGTTCTGGGCGGCGCTCGGCCGGCTCGGCGACGCGCGCGGCGACGGCCGCGAGCTCAGCGACGCGGCCATGCTGGAGCGGGTGCTCGCGCGCGCCCGCGGCGAGCCCGCGCCCGCGCCCGCGAGCGCGGCGAGGCCGTGCGCGACGCCGCGGCCGACGGTGCGGCGCGGGGTCGCGGGCGCGATCGCCGGCGCGGCCGCCGCGGCGACCCTGCTGGTCGCGCTCGCGGCGGAGCTGGTCGACGGACCTGCGCCGGCGCCCGCGCCGGCCGGGGGCGAGGCGGTTGATCCGAGCGGCGCGCCGCGGGCAGCCCCGGGCCTCGCCGCGCCGGCGCCGGCGGACGAGCCCCCGCCCGGCGCAGACGCAGGCGCGGCAGAGCCCCCGCCCGACGCAGGCGCAGGCGCGGCAGAACCTCCGCCCGGCGCCGCCGCCCCCGCGGCAGAGCCCCCGCCCGGCGCCGCCGCCCCCGCGGCAGAGCCCCCGCCCGGCGCCGCCGCCCCCGCCGCAGAGCCCCCTCCCGGCGCCGCCGCCCCCGCCGCAGAGCCCCCTCCCGGCGCCGCCGCCCCCGCGAGCGAGCCTGCGGCCACCGGCGCGGTCGACGCCCGGGATCGCGCCCCGCAGCCGCCCAGGCCGCGCCCGGAGGAGCCCGCGGCGACCGCCGAAGCGCTGCTCCTGCGCGCGCAGGCCCGGCTCGCGCAGGGCAAGGGCTCCGAGGCGAGCGCCGCGTACCGCGCCCTGATCGCGCAACACCCGTCCAGCCCCGAGGCGCGGGCGGCGCTGGTGTCGCTCGGGCAGATCGCGCTCCACCAGGGCAAACCGGCGGAAGCGCTCGGCTATTTCGAGCGCTACCTCGCCGGCGCCGGCGGCCCCCTCGGCGCCGAGGCCCGCGTCGGGCGCGTGCAGTGCCTGCGCCGGCTCGGGCGAACGGCCGACGAGCGCGCGGCCATCGCCGATTTCCTCGCGCGCCACCGCGAGAGCGTCCACGCGCCGCGGCTGCGCGCCCGCCTGTCCGAGCTCGACGGCAGGTGAGCGGCGCCGGCAAAAAAAATTGACCCACCATCTCGCCAGACCGCTACCTGGTCACCGAGATGTCTCAAAAACTTCACAATGATGTAAAATTCCTTCCCCGGCGCGGATTGCGCGCCAGCATCCTTTGCGGGGCCCTGAGCCTCCTGTCGCTCCACTGCTCGAGCTCGCCGACGGACGGCAACGACCCGCCGGACACCGGAGGTGCCGGCGGCTCCGGCGGTTCCAATGGAGCGACCGGCGACCCTTCGCGCCTCGTCGGCGCCTTCCAGGTGCGCTCGCTGCCCGCGGCAGACGGCGCCGAGGCGGCCGGCAGCACGTCGGTGCTCGGGAAGATCTATGACGGGCCCACGCCCGCCGCGATCGTCTGGGAGGTGCAGGCCGAGGAGGGGAGCTGTCAACTCCTCACGCCGCGTGTCCCCTTCTGCAACGAGCCCTGCGGGGGCAGCGCCGTCTGCGTGGAGGACGACACCTGCCAGGCTTACCCGACCGCGCACAGCGCCGGCTCGGTGACCGTGACGGGCCTGAACCTCGAGTCGGGCGAGGCGTCCGTCGTGATGACGCCCACGGCCAACAACTACCAGCCGCCCGCCGGCGTGAAGCTCCTCTACCCGCCCGCCGACGAGGGAGCGGTCGTGCGCTTCGAAGCGAGCGGCGATTACTTCGGCGCCTTCACGCTGGAGGCCAAGGGCGTGAGCCCTCTCGAGCTCCTGAACGACACGATCCCCCTCGACTCCGGCAAGCCCTTGCAGCTCGATTGGACCCCGCCGGGGCAGGCCGGCATCTCCACGGTCCACGTGAAGCTCGATATCAGCCACCACGGGGGCACGAAGGGGATGATCGAGTGCGCCGCCGACGACACCGGCTCGCTCGAAGTGCCGGCGTCGCTCGTCACGGAGCTCCTCAACCTCGGCGTCGCTGGCTTCCCGACGGTCATCGTCACGCGGAAATCCGTGGGCTCCACGACGATCGCGCCCGGCCGGGTCGAGGTGGTCGTCTCTTCCCAGGTCGAGCGATCGGTGGAGATCGCGGGCCTCACCTCGTGCAACGACACCTCCCAGTGCCCCGAGGGCCAGACCTGCCAGAGCGACCTCACGTGCAAGTGAGCCTCGCCGAGCCGGCGCAGTGAACAACCCAGCGTAGCTTAACAAGAAAAGGAAACGGAGATTATGACACGCACGCATCGCTCCTTGCTTCTCTCTCTGCCCCTCGCGCTGTCCTCGCTCGTGGTCGGCTGCTCCGGCTCGGATTCGAGCTCGGAAGCCCCGGAAGACGGGACGACCGGCGCGTCGTCGAGCTCGGGCGGCGGCACGACGACCTCGAGCGGCGGCACCACGGGCTCCAGCGGCCCCGCGACCTCGGGCGGCGGGACCACGACCTCCGGCGGCGGGACCACGACCTCCGGCGGCGCCACCACGACCGAGAAATTCAGCTTCTTCGTGACCAGCCTGGTCGCCATGCAGGAACTATCGGGCTCCCAAGATGGCTTCGGAGGCGACCTCCGCTTCGGCGAGACGGGCCCGGGCGCCGGGCTCCGCGGCGCGGACAAGATCTGCGCGGCGATCGCCGAAAAGAGCATGCCTGGCGCGGGGAGCAAGGGGTGGCGCGCCTTCCTGAGCGCCGTGGCAGGCGAGGATGGCAATCAGGTCAACGCGATCGACCGGATCGGCGAGGGGCCCTGGTACGACCGGCTCGGCCGGCTGGTCGCCAACAACAAGGGCGAGCTGCTCAACGACCGTCCCACCGCGGCCGATCCGGCGATCATCGATGATCTGCCGAACGAGGACGGCGTCCCCAACCACCAGCCCGACCCGAGCCAGGCCGAGGTGGACAACCACGACATCCTGACGGGGACCAACGAGGAAGGGAAGCTCTACAGCGCCACGGCGACGTGCAAGGACTGGACGAGCGCGCTGGGCGATAGGAACGCTGAGGGGAGGCCGCGCGTCGGGCACTCGTGGCCGAGGAACTTCGGGCCGGGCGGCGGCGGGCAGGGATGGCCCGGCGGCGAGGGAGGGCCCGGCGGCCCGGGCGGGCCCGGCGGCGACATCAACATGGCCAACTGGATGTCGTCCCTCGATGAGTCGGGGTGCGCGCCGGGCGTCAACCTGATCGAGATGGGCCCGCCACAGGAAAACGTGCCCACCGTCGGATCCGGCGGCGGTTACGGCGGGATCTATTGCTTCGCCCTGACGCCCTGACGCCCCGGCGCCGGCCCACCGGCGCACCCCGCCCCCCGATCAGCTCAATTGTCTCAGGAGGATTCATGCACCAACGCAATCGCATCACGTCGATCCTCGCGATCGCCCTGGCCTCGGCGGCGCTGCCGGCCGCGTGCGGCGGCGCGGGCGGCACCGGCCCGGCCGCAGAGGTCTGCGAGCGCAAGGGCGACGAAGCGTCGACGGAGTTCCTGGAGCGCGTGGGGTGCGCCGCGGACTTCGAGGCGCTCGCGTCGGCCCCGCTCGACGCCAACCTGCCCGGCGCGCGGTCGGTCAAGGTCGTCCTGGATCAGGCCGACCAGAACGCCCTGTATTTCCAGAACAGCGAGCTCTACCCGATCCACTACGACTTCGTCTCGACGCACCTCTCCGGCGACGGGCTGCCCTACGTCCCTCCCCTCGCCGATTTCAACGCGACCGAGTACTTCACGCCGGATCGTCGCTTCGTCCTCGGCGCGGTGACCCATTACGAGGGCCCGGGCACGTGGGCGGTCGAGATCTCCCCCTACGACACCGCGTCGGCCGACATGATCGCCGCCCTGTTCAAGGCGGTCCAGGGCGCCGCCTTCTTCGGGCCGGAGCTCGCCTTCCACCCCACGTCGGAGGCCGTCGCGGTAGAGGCCGAAAAGCTCCCCGCCGACATCCCCGTCGTCAGCACCGGCGATCTCTACGCCGAGATCGATTACCAGCCGCTCTCGCTGGGCACGGCGGTGGGGCGGCTCCGCTTCGTGAAGGCGGCGGATCTCGACGGGGAGTACCTGTCGCACCAGGACATCGTCGTGCTCGACGAGGCGCCGAACGATATCTCGGTCGTCCAGGGGATCATCACGGAGGAGTTCCAGACGCCGCTCTCGCACGTCAACGTGCTCTCCCAGAACCGGCGCACGCCCAACATGGGGTTGCGCGGCGCGATGAGCCACCCCGAGCTGCTCGCGCTGAAGGACAAGCTGGTCGAGCTCACCGCGGGCGCGTCGTCCTGGAGCGTGCGCGAGGTGAACGAGGCGGAGGCCGAGGCGTTCTGGGAGGCCCACAAACCCACGCCCGTCACGCTCCCCGAGCTGGATCTGACGGTCACCGAGCTGACCGACATCGAGGAGGTGACCCCCGAGCCGCCGAGCGGCGAGGCGCTCCGGGACGCGATCAAGAAGGCGGTCCTCGCCTTCGGCGGCAAGGCGGCCCACTACTCGGTCCTGGCCAGGACCCCTGATGTCCCGCTCCAGAAGGCGTTCGCGATCCCGGTCTATTACTACGACCTGTTCATGAAGCAGAACGGGTTCTACGACCAGATCGAGGCGCTGCTCGCCGACCCGAAGTTCACCACCGATCCGGCGGTCCGCGACGAGCAGCTGAAGGCGCTCCGCGACGCCATGAAGGCCGCGCCCGTCGACGCCGATTTCCAGGCGCTCCTCCAGGCGAAGATCGAGGCGGAGTACCCCGGGCACCCGATGCGCTTCCGCACCAGCACGAACAGCGAGGATCTCGAGGGGTTCCCGTGCGCCGGCTGCTACGACTCCAACACCGGCGATCCGACCGACTGGGAGGACGTGCTCGACGCGATCCGCAAGACGTACGCGAGCGCCTGGAAGCTCCGCACGTTCGACGAGCGCACCTATTACGGCATCGACCACCGGTCCATCGGGATGGCCTTGCTCGTCCACCACAACTTCCCGGACGAGGAGGCGAACGGCGTGGCCGTGACCAACAACCCGTTCGACCCGACCGGGGTCCAGCCTGCCTTCTACGTCAACGTGCAGACGGGCGGCGACGTGGAGGTCGTGGCGCCGCCCGCCGGCGTGACGAACGACGAGTTCCTCTACTTCTTCAGCCAGCCGAACCAGCCCGTCACCTACCTGACCCACTCGAGCCTCATGCCGGAGGGCCAGACGGTGCTCTCGGCCGCGCAGGTCCATCAGCTCGGCGTGGCGCTCGACGCCATCCACGCCCGGTTCTCCGCCGCTTACGGCCCCGCCGCGGGCAACAACGGCTGGTACGCGATGGACGTGGAGTTCAAGTTCGACGACGACGCGAGCCCGGGCGAGCCGCCGACGCTCTACATCAAGCAAGCGCGCCCCTACCCCGGCCGCGGAGCCGCCGCCCAGGCGCCGTGACGCGCCGCGCGGTGCCCGGGCGGACCGCCCCGCGCGGCCGCCTCGGGGCGGCACGCCGTGGTCGCGCTATCGCATCAGCATAATTTTCCAGCCTGCGCCCGTTCGTGAGCGCTCGATGATCGTCTTGATGAACAAGGCTGATCAATCCGCGCAGGAGCGGGAATAAGCCAAAAGGCAAAAGCCAAAAGCCAAGAATCCGACACGCTGACATACCACACACCGTCGACGCTTCAGCGCGACCAGCGCCCGCTGCGGCCGGACGTTGGAAACCTGCGCGCGCTGGGACTACCCACAAAGGGGCACATGTCAACCCGAGTGAGCAGGCGCGTCGCGTTGTATTCGCAGGCCCCTCCAGAGAAGAGTGTTGCCACAGGAGGGCCCGGCAGGATACGCTGTATGTTTATCATGAGCCGTCGGCGTGGCAGTGATCTGGATCATCAGTCCGACATGCGGCCGGGGCCCATGCGCCATGAGAGCGCGATCGTCGAGCGCCGCGACTCGGCCTCCCCGTCGCGGACCGTGCCGCCGCCAGCGCCTTCGCGTCCCGCCTCGCCCAGCGATGGCGTGCCTCAATCGCGGCCGCCCGCGTCGCGCAAGGTGCGGACGATCGACGTCCTCATCCAGGGAGCGACCGTGGAGCTCTTCCACTTCTACGGCGTCGCGATCGCGCCGGTCGACGCCGGAGAGGTCCGCGAGGAGGCGCGGGTCCACAGCGCGCCCACGAGCACGGTGAACTTCCACGCGCCGGGCTTCGCCGGCGTGCTGGCGCTGTCCGCGAACCCGGGCGTGTACCGCGCCATGGCGGACCTGCCGCCCACGCTCGATGGCATCGACGACTGGATGCGCGAGGTCGCCAACCAGCTCATGGGAAAGGTGAAGAGCCGCATCGCCCGGTTCCAGATATCGCTCCACACCGAGCTGCCGCAGCTCCGCCAGCCGGGCGACGTGGAGCGCCGGACCCGGAGCTGTAAGCAGCAGTTCGCCTATTCGTTCCGGACCTTGAAGGGCGAGGTGCTCGTCACGCTGAGCGGCGACTTCGATGAGGGCTCGCTCGTGTTCTCGAACGCATCCCCGCTCCCCCTCGACGGCAAAGTAATCCTGTTCTGAGCGGCGGTGGCCCGCTTCGGATACGGGCCCATCTCGGCGTTTTCGGTGCTCAGCGCACAGGAGTGCGCTTCCGCGCCGAAAACGCCGATCTGGGCCCGTCTCCTGTGCGGGCGACCGCCGCTCTGGGACGCATGAGGAAAACCGATTTAGGAGGCGCCGGAGCCGCCGCCGCCCGCGCCGCCTGCACCGGCGGCGCCAATGTCGCCGCCTGCACCGCCGGTGCCGGCTGCGCTGCCTGCGCCGCCTGCGCCGCCTGCGCCGCCTGCGCCGCCGGTGCCGCCGGTGCCGCCGGTGCCGGTGCCGAACCCGGTGCCGGTGGAGCCGGTCGGCGGGGGCAAAGGATACATGCACGAGTTCGCGAAGACTATCTGGCCCGGATCACAGGGGTCCGAATCCCAGCATCCCACGAGCATCGCGGCGCAGGCGGCGCCAAACGCGACGAACAGGGCCCTCGAGCGGGCGAGCGGCATGATGCGAGACGGGCGGGTGTCCATCGTTCGTTCCTCTCTCCAGGGGCTCACGGCGGCACGACCTGGCCGTCGCGGATGCGCGCGATCACCTTGACGGAAGGGTTGACGTCGCTGGCGGCGACGTACCCGATGCCGCCAGCCTCCTCGCCCACGATGCGGAGGACGGCGCTCGCACTCGATACCTTGCGCGGCGGGCGCTCGCCGCCGCGGATCTTGCGGTCGATCCAGTAACGGGCGACGCCCTCGGGCTCGAGGCCCAGCACCGCCATGTCGAAGCGCTGCCGCAGCGGGGAATCCTCGGGGAGGTTCAGCGGCACCGCCGACCTGCCGTACCACTCGGTCCGCGTCGTCTGGAAGATCGGGCGGAGCGTGTCGCGCCCCGCCGACCGGACAGGGTTGGCCTGGTTGACGACGACGACGATCTCTTCCTCCACCGCGAAGGACGAGGCGGACGGGGTCATGCCGAGCAGGGCCAGGAGGAGCAGAAGGGATAAACGCTTCATGGTTGCGTCGAACCTCTCTCAGAAGGCCAGGATCAGGCGAGCCAGCGCGCTCGTCGTGTGGAAGTCCGGAAAGGTGCTCTCTTCGCGCAGCGCGGTCGTGATCGTACGCAGCACCTGGGTCCGGAGCGTGACGTCCGGGGTGACGTAGAAGTTCAGACCGCCGCCGAGCTGGAACATCGTGTCGTGCGCGAAGAACGGCGCGTGCAGGACGGCGCCGATGACGAACGGCTCCATGTTCAGGAAGTCCATCCGGTGCGCCGCCACGGCGTACGTGGAGGTCTTCCAGGCGTCCGGCGCGTAGGTCCCGAACCCCTCGCGTTTCCCTTCGTCGTAGATCACGCGGACGACCGCCGCCTCCGCGCGCAGGCGCGTCGCCCCGACGTCAAGCGAGGCGTCCCCGGCCCAGGTGTACTCCCGGAACGACCACGTCGAATGGATGTCCGTGCTGCCCTCGAGGAACTTGTAATCCACGACCCAGTCGCGGGCCCTGCTCGCAATGAACGACGCCCCGAGCTTCAACGTCATCTTGCCGGGGTCCTCGTAACTGGCGTGCAGGCGGCCGCCGAAGCCGCGGTTGTCGTCGAAGGCGAACGGCGCGTTCTCGTTGCGCCCGTTGCTCACATAGGCGTTGTACCCGAGCTCCCACGCGCCCGTGAACGCGCTGCCATAGACCATGAGCCCGGTCTGCCGCGTGGGGAACAGGCGCGAGCTGATGAAATAGGGAATGGCGGCGGTGATGAGCACCGGGCTCCCATGGTCGACGTTGTAGATGCCGATCGGGGTGAAGAACTGCCCGACGCGCACCTTGAAGAGGTTGAAGCGCGTCCAGTCGACGTGGGCGCGCTCGATCGACACCAGCCCGCCATAGACGGTCGACGAGCCGAGCGCGGTCGCGGCCGAGTCGAAGCTCCCGTACGGCTCCGTGGTCACCCGGCCATCGACGCCGGGCGGCGGCGGCGTCACCGGGACCGGGGCGCCGCCGGGCGCGGTCGTGAACCGCAGCTCGCCGAGGAAGCGGAAGTGGTCGCTCGGCTGCGCGTCGAGGTAGAGGTTGAGATTCCCCACGACGAAGTTCAGGGCGTTCGCTTGCGGGAGGGCGGCCGCGAGGCCCGAGTTCTCCGGGACCCACATGCGCTGGACGCCGACGTCGATGAAGCCGTAGAGCCGGAGCAGCTCTCTGCCGTCGTCCTCCTGCGGCGCCACCTGCGCGTCCTCGAGCGCCGTGAGGCGCTTCTCGAGGTCCGCCGCGCGCTTCTCCGCCGCGGCGAGCCGCGCCTCCATGGCGGCCTCTCCGGTCGCGGCGGGCGCGGCGGCGGCCGCTCCGGTCGCAGCGCTCTCGGCAGGCGCGACGCCGGCAGGCGCGGCGGCGGCCGCTCCGGTCCCGGCGGGCGCGGCGCTCACGGCAGGCGCGGCGGGCGCCTCCGGGGCGGGGCCGGCGCCAGGGCTCTGCGCGTACGCGAGCGTCGCCGTGACGAACACTCCTCCGAACGCGGCGCTCGAAGCGCATCCGAGGCGCCATGCCGGCGCCCCCCGCCGTCCACTCCGAACCATCATCATCGCTTGCTCCCTGCTCGCAGAGCCTCGTTGCGCCGCTCGTTCGCCTCGCGCGCGCTCTTGCAGGCTCGCGAACTTCACGCGTAGCGTACACAGGAACGCGAGAACGTGGAGCCACGACGTGCTCCGCTACATCTCCGGTGCTCGCGGAAAGCGAAACGTCGCGACAGGGAAGAGCCTTGTTCAGAAGAACGCACATGGTACGCGATCAATGTCCGATGACGGCGCTTGAGAGAGGCGCCGTCGTGGTACCGTGCGGCGCTCCCTCGCCCCGTGATCGACGTGAGAGCGCGGCGCGGGTGCTCTAGCGTTCGCGGAGCCCGTCCTTGTGAAGCACACGAGAGACGAGCGACCTTCGGGCCGCAGCGGCCAACCCGAGGGGACGGGTGTGCATGCCGAGATTGCGTAAAGCCTCGATTCGGTTGAAGCTGTGGGCGCTCGCAGGGGTGCCTGTGGCGGGCGCGCTGCTCCTGGCGGCGATGATCGTCGGCGACGCGCGGCGCCAGGCGGCGAGGGCGGCGGCGATCGGCTCGCTCGAGGATCTCGCGCAGCTCTCGTCGATCATGGCGCAGCCGCTGCACGCGCTGCAGAAGGAGCGGGCGTGGACCGCGCTCGTCGAGGGGCTGGAGGTCCGGCCTCCGGACGCGCGGGACGCTGACGGCGCGCAGGGCGCGCAGGGCGCGATGCGGCGGTTCGAGCGCGCCGCGGCGCTCGCGCGCGCGAGCGGCCAGCTCAGGGACGCGCGGGCGGCGACCGACGAGAGCCTCGCCCGCCTCGACGCGTTCCTGGCCGAGCGCGACCTCGCCAGGCTGCCGCACCGGGTCGCCCGCGACCACGCCGAGGCGCACGCCCGGGTCGGCGAGCTCGGCGCCTTCCGGGACCGCGCCGACGCGAAGACGGTGCCGCTCGAGGACGTGCTGAAGGTCTACGGCGGCATCAACGCGAGCCTGATCCGGGCGAACGCCGGGCTCTCCGAGCTCACCGACGAGGGAGAGCTCCTGCGGAGCATCCAGTCGCTCGTCGCGGTGCAGGAGTTCGCCGAGCGCGCGAGCCGCCAGCACGCGCTGCTCGCGCACGCCTTCGCGTCCACGCAGTTCGAGCCCGGCGCCTTCAAGACGCTGGTCACGCTGATGACGGAGGAGCAGCTCTATCACGAGGAGTTCCTCGCCAACGCGTCGGAGTCGGCGCGGGCGCTCTACGAGGCCTCCCGCTCGGACGCGCGCGTGCGGCGCGCCGACGACCTGCGCGACGCCGCGATCGCGTCGACGGACGAGGCGCTGTCCACCGATCACGACGCGTGGCTCGAGGCGCAGCAGGCGCGCGTCGACCGGCTCGCCGCGATCGAGCACGAGGCGCTCTCCGGCATGCGGGGCGCGGCGGCGACCAAGGCCGCGGACACGCGGCGGACGATGCGCAACGGCGTCCTGGTCTCGACGTTCGTGCTCCTCATGTCGGTCGCGCTCGCGTTCGTGCTCGTGCGCGGGATCTCCCGGTCGCTCGAGGTCCTCGGCGAGGCCGCGGCCCGCGTCCGGCGGACGCGCGACTACACGACGCGCGCCCGCAAGACCGCCGACGACGAGTTCGGGGCGCTCACGGACGCCTTCAACGAGATGCTGGCGGGCATCCAGGCGCGCGACGAGGCCCTCGAGAGCCACCGGCAGAACCTCGAGGCCACCGTGGCCGAGCGGACCTGCGAGCTCGAGAAGCGCAACCAGGAGATGCGCCTCGTGCTCGACAACGTCGATCAGGCGCTCGTGACCATCCACCGGGACGGCACGATGGAGCCCGTGCACTCCGCCGCCTTCGCGCGCCTCTTCGGGGCGCCGACGCTCGAGGAGCACTTCGCCGACCGCATCGCCGACCACGATCCCCGGGCGCGCGCGTTCCTCAAGATGGGGTGGGAGGCCGCGATCGAGGACTTCCTCCCGCTCGAGGTCGTGCTCGACCAGCTCCCGAAGGCCCTCTACCGCGACGGCCGCCACCTCGCGCTCGGCTTCAAGCCGATCCTGTCCGGAGAGGGCGAGTTCGGCGGCGCGCTGATGGTGATCACCGACGTCACCGCCACGATGGACTCGCTGCGGGAGTACGAGCAGCAGCGCGAGTACATCCAGGTGTTCGAGCGCGCCGTGAAGGATCGGTCCGGCCTGCTCGGGTTCGTGAACGACACAAGCACGCTCGTCGACGCGGTGAGCGCGCGGACCATCTCCGAGGTGGACCACGTGATGCGCCTCGTGCACACGATCAAGGGGAACGCCGGGCTCTGGGGCGTGACGAGCGTGGCGAAGGTGGCGCACGAGATCGAGAGCTTCGTCGTCGAGGAGCGCTCGCTGCCGTCCGACGAGCAGATCGGGGCGCTCCGGGACGCGTGGAGCGCGTTCGTGTCGCGCGTGAGCGGGCTGCTCGCCGGGGCGGCGCACGCGTCGCGCGCCGACGTCGGCCACGAGGAGATCGAGGCCTTGCTCGAGCTCGTGCGCCAGCGCCGAGAGTACGCCGAGCTGGAGCGGGCCGTCGGCGCGCTCCGCGACGAGCGGACCGAGGTGCGGTTCAACCGGATGAAGGACCAGGCCGAGACGCTGGCGCGGAAGCTCGGCAAGCCGCGGCCCGAGGTGCGCATCGACGCCGGGGGCGTCCGGCTCCCCGTGGCGCGCTTCGCCGCGATGTGGCAGGCGCTGGGCCACGTCGTGCGCAACGTGATGGACCACGGGATCGAGCGGCCCGAGGTGCGCGAGGCGGCCGGCAAGCCGCCGAGGGGCACGCTCACGCTCCGCTCGCGCGCGACGGCGGACGAGATCGTGATCGAGATCGGCGACGACGGCGCGGGCGTCGACTGGGAGCGCGTGCGCGAGAAGGCCGAGGCGATCGGGCTGCCGAGCGCCACGCGGCGGGATCTCGAGGCCGCGCTGTTCTCGCCCGGCTTCAGCACCGCCGAGCAGGTCACGGACGTCTCCGGCCGCGGCGTCGGCCTCGGCGTCGCGCTCCACGAGTGCCGGCGGCTCGCCGGCCGGGTGGAGACTGACACGGAGCTCGGCAAGGGGACGACCTTCCGCTTCCGGTTCCCCCGGGAGCTTCAGGAGCCCGCCGGCCCGCCCGCGGGCGGGGCGCCCTCCAGCCCGCCGCCGTCGAGCGCGCGGGGCGCGCTCCTCTCCACCTCGCCGCGCGGCGGATCGAGCCCGAGCCTCTCGCCGGGCGGCGCCGGCGGGGCGCCGGTCGCGAGCCAGCCAGGTCGGGTGACGCAGTGAGCGCATCGGCGATTCAGAGCGAGATTCCGAGGAGATCGAGATGAATTCGGAGAGCTGGCACCGCATCCATGACGAGCTTGCGGCGTCGTGCGTCCACCTGTTCGGCGACAACGGCGTCGAGATCCGGCTGCTGGAGAGCGCGGAGCCGGAGGCCACGCCGGGCAACGCGGTGGTCTCCTTCATCGGCTTCACCGGGGATCACCTCCGCGGGAGCCTGACGATCGTCGCCCCGGTGGCGCTCATCACGCGCAGCCACCCGCTGCGAGAGCAGCGCGCGCTCGACGAGGACATGGTGTGCGACTGGGCGAGCGAGCTCGCGAACCAGCTCCTCGGGCGGGTGAAGAACCGCCTGCGCCACCTCGGGCTGATCATCGTGCTCTCGACGCCGAGCGCGGCGATCGGCGATCACCTGCGCGCGAGGGAGGAGCAGAGCGAGGGCTTCCGGCGGCTCCTGTTCGACGCGGGTACCGACCGGCTCACCGTGCTCTTCGACGCGATCGCCCCGGACACGGCGCTCGAGCTCGAGGAAGTGGACATGCCCGATCCGCAGCGCGAGGGCGAGGTGCTGCTGTTCTGAGCCGCGGGGCCGCACGCGCCCAAGGAGATACGACAGATGCCCAAGAAGATTCTTCTCGTCGAGGATTCGAGCACGGTCCGCCAGCAGGTCGGCATCCTGCTGTCGGAGGCGGGCTACAGCACCGTGGAGGCGGACAACGGCCGGGACGCGGTCGCGGCGGTGACCGCCCACGCGGGGGATCTGGCCATGATCATCGCGGACGTGAACATGCCGGTGATGAACGGCATCGAGATGCTCCACAGCCTGCGGGAGAAGAACCTCGCGCCCGGCGTGCCGATCCTCATGCTCACCACCGAGGGGCAGCCCGAGCTCATCGAGAAGGCCCGGAAGGCCGGCGCGAAGGGCTGGATCATCAAGCCGTTCAAGCCCGACCTCCTGCTCGCCGCGGTGAAGAAGCTCGCCGGCGAGCCCTGAGCCTCCGGCGCGGGCGCGGCGGGCGCCGCGCTGGGCGAGATCGTCGAGCACTGGGATTCGCGGCGCGTGGTGCTCGCCTCGACGCAGAGCGGGCTCGAGATCTTCTAGTTCCGCAGACGTCTTGGCAGGGATCACGGCGAGAGAAGAGAGATTTCAACGCAAAGGCGCAAAGGCGCAAAGACGCAAAGACGCAAGGACGCAAAAATACAAAGAAAATTCTGGTTTGCGCCTTTGCGCCTTTGCGCCTTTGCGTTAAAAATCTCTCGGGCTTCCTGGCCAGACTTGTGACGCTCGGAATTAGGCGCGGACCGGACCGCAGCCTGTGAACCGGCTCGACGCCGCGCGCTCGCGTGAAAGGGCCTGCTGATCCGCTCGCCGCCGCGGGGTTTCACCTCGGGCAGCCGGATGTGGCAGCATGCGGGCCGGAGGAAACCTGACCGTGCGTCTCGGAATCGACTTTGGAACCACGCGGACCGTGGTCGCGTGCTGCGACCGCGGGAACTACCCCGTCATCAGCTTCCAGGACGCGGCGGGGGACACCGTGGACTTCTACCCCTCGGTCGCCGCCGAGCGGGGCGGCGAGCTCAGGTTCGGCTTCGACGCCCTCGCGGTCGCCTCGGACCCGGAGTGGACCGTGCTCCGGTCGTTCAAGCGCGTGCTCTCGGGCCCGCGCGCGTCGCCGGACTTCGAGGTCGAGATCGGCAGCACCAAGCTCCGCGTCCTCGACCTCCTGACGCTGTTCCTGAGGTCGCTCCGCGACGCCGTGCTCCACCGGTCGAACCGGCCGAAGAAGAAGCACGACGACGGGCGCCTCATCTCGGTCGTCGCCACCCCGGCGAACGCCCACGGGACGCAGCGCTTCGTGACGCTCGACGCCTTCCGCCGCGCCGGCTTCGAGGTCATCGCGCTCCTGAACGAGCCCTCGGCCGCGGGCTTCGAGTACACGCACCGGCACCGGAGCACGATCACCTCGAAGCGCGAGCACATCATCGTCTACGACCTCGGGGGCGGGACGTTCGACGCGTCGCTCGTGCACATGACCGGGCGCAGCCACGACGCCGTGGCCACCGCGGGGCTCAACCACCTCGGCGGCGACGACTTCGACGCGGCGCTGGCCTCGATGGCGCTCGAGGCGGCAAAGGTCGCGCCCGAGGCGCTGCCGGCGCGCGCGCTCGCGGCGCTCGCGGACCAGTGCCGCGAGGCGAAGGAGCGCCTCAACCCGAACTCCCGGCGCATCGTGATCGACCTCGAGAGCTGCCTCGGCGACCTCGCGCCCGCGAGCGAGGTCACGATCGCCGCCTCCGACTTCTACGACCGCTGCGCGCCGCTCGTGGAGGCGACGATCACCGCGATGCAGCCGGTGATGGCGCGCCTCGACGCCGGCGCGGGCGACGCGCTCGCCGAGATCGCGGGGATCTACGTGGTCGGCGGGGCGAGCTCGCTGCCGATCGTCGCCCGGGCGCTGCGCGACCGCTTCGGGCGGCGCGTCCACCGGTCCCCCTATCCCTCGGCGGCGATCGCGATGGGCCTCGCGATCGCCGTCGACGAGGACGCTGGCTTCGAGCTCTCCGACCGGCTCTCGCGCCACTTCGGGGTGTTCCGTGAGAGCTGCGGCGGGGACGAGGTGGTCTTCGATCCGATCTTCGACCGGGAGGCGCGCATCCCCTCGAGCCACGAGGCGCCGGTCGTCTCGCGGCGCGTCTACCGCGCGGCCCACAACGTCGGTCGCTACCGCTTCGTCGAGTGCGCCGCGCTCGACCGGCTCGGCGTGCCCCACGGCGACATCACGGCGTTCAACGAGGTGGTGTTCCCCTTCGACCGCGGGCTGCGCGACCGCGCCGGCGAGCTCGCCGCCGAGCCCGTCCAGCGCCTGAGCGGCGAGGGCCCGCTGATCGAGGAGCAGTACGCGATCACGCCGCACGGGATCGTCGAGGTCACCATCACGGACGTGGAGGCGGGGTACCGGCGCATCTACCAGGTCGGGGCCTGACGGCGCGGGCCGCCGGCGAGGTCACCCGAGCAGCCGGCGCACCACCTCGAGCACGACGGGCAGGCTGAGCACCGCCCCGAGCGTCGTCACGACCGCCGTCCCGGCGGCGAGCTGCCCGTCGCAGCCGTACCGGGCGGCGACGATCACCGAGACCATCGACGTCGGCATGGCGGACTGGAGGACCGCCACCTCGGCGTTGGTCCTCTCCAGGCCGAGCGCGAGCGCCGCCCCGAGCGCGACCGCGGGCGACACGAGCAGCTTCACGGCGGCGAAGGCCGCGAGCGGCCGCACCCGGCCGTGGAGCGAGCGCAGATCGAGGCTGAGGCCGAGCGCCAGGAACACGAGGGTCGGGGTCGCGCTCCCGAGCGCGTCGAGCGCCCGCTCCAGCCAGACCGGCAGCGGGATGGGCAGCGCGTGCAGCGCGAGGCCGATCGGGATCGAGGCCACGGCGGGCTGCCGGAGCAGCTGGAGCAGGCTGCGCGCGTCCACGGCGCCGCCCGAGCCCATCCGGGCGGCGAGCGCGACGCCGAAGGTCCAGAGCAGCACCATCGTGACGATGGTGTCGATGAGGATCGCCGTCCCTGCCGCGCCGCCCGCGCCGCCGTAGAGGGCCAGCACGACGGGCACGCCGAGGAAGCCGGTGTTGGAGAAGCTGCCGACGAGGCCGGCCGCGCCCTGCGCGGCGCGCGGCAGCCCGAGCGCCCGCGCGACCGCGACGCCCGAGACGGCGCACGCGAAGAGCGCGACCGCCGAGGCGGCGACCGCGCCCCAGGCGCCGGCGCCGATGCCCGCGCGGCGCAGCACGGTGATGACCAGCGCGGGCGTGGTGACGTCGATGACCAGCCGGTGAAGCACGGCCGCGTCCGTCTGGCCGGCCCGGCCCGCGGCGCGCAGGAGCACGCCGACGCCGAGCACCGCGAACAGCGCCAGGAGCTGCGAGATCAGATCGCCCGTCGGCACGCGCGGCCTTGTAGCTCCGCCAGGGGCGACGTCCAGCGCTCTCGTCGCTGACGAGGTCCGCTGGCGCGCGGGTCACCGCACGCGTCTCGCCGGCGAGTCGGCCGGCGGCCGCGTCGCTGCGCCGCTTTCGGCGGCGGCAGGGCAGCTCTCCGCGGTCTCGCCGGTGCAGCACTCGGCCTGGTTGGCGCCGAACAGCGGGCAACGGCCGTTCACGCAGGCGGCGTGACCGTGGACGTAGGCGAGCGGGCACGTGCAAAGCGGGCAACGCATGGGGACACCGGGTGGGGGCGCGATCTTCCTGCTCCTGAGTACATCGATCCGCCGCCTGCGCGCTCGTCTTTCGTCGCCCGCCGGACCGTGGCTCGGCGGAGCGAGCCACCCGGGGACCGCCCTCCGGCCCCGATGAGCCCACGGACGGACCCGAGCTCAGGCTCGGTATTGCGCCCGCCACATAGCGATTCCAAATCGCTCTTACTCTGACATGTCGTGTCGGTTGCGCGCAGCGGCCCCAGCTGGTAGATTGGAATCGAGCATAACGCATACTATCTTGGCGAGCGACCAGAACGAAGATCGCTGTCCGGTAGATGGCATGCGGGCTGGATTCCCGGCGCCATGAGAGGTGCACCTCCCGCCGAGGAGTGACCGGCGGCCGACGGCGCACGCCCCGTACGTCCACGCTCGCCTGCGTGCAGTTGCCGGCGTCGAGCGGGTCGATCGGATAGACACGAAGCTCGAGCTCGCCGTGATTGGTTGATCCACGCCTCTCGATCCTCCCGTGGCCCTACGTCCCGATGACCATCAGGACGGCGTTGTCTGCGATGGTCATCCTCGAGGACTCGATTCAAAGGAGCCTGACATTGAGCTGTTCAGCCGCGAGATGGGTGCCCGTCTCTTTCGTCGTCGCAGCCACCTGCCTGCTCGGAAGTCGAGCGTACGCGCACGCGCCGGAGCGGCGGGGAGACCCGCCGCACAGAGACGCGGTCCTCTACTGGAACGCCGTCGCCCTCGACGCGGTCGCAGAAGACTACAGCGACCCCACCGCGCCGCCGGAACAGCGCGGGCCGACGCGCGTATCACGGGCCCTCGCGATCGTTCACGCGGCGATCTTCGACGCCGTGAACTCGATCGTCCACAAGTATGAGCCGTACTCCGTCGACCTCGACGCGCCGGGCGCGTCCATCGACGCGGCCGTGGCCACCGCAGCCCACGGCACGCTGACGGCGCTTTACCCGCGTCAGACGGACGCGCTCGACGCAACGCTGCTGGTGTACCTGGCGGAGATCCCCGCGAGCTCTGCCAAGGAAGACGGCGTCGCGCTGGGCATCGTCGTCGCCGACGAAACCCTCGCGGAGCGGGCGGACGACGGGTCAGACGCCCCGATGCCTTACGTCCCGCGTTATGCGCCCGGCCAGCACCGCGAAGATCCTCTCTACCCCGATCAGGGGTTCTTGACCCCCGGCTGGGGGAACGTGCGGCCGTTCGCCATCGACAGCGGCGACGAGTTCCAGCAGCCGCCGCCGCCGCCGCTCTCGAGCGCCGAGTATACTGTCAGCTTCTACGAGGTCTTCGCGCTGGGCGGCGACGGCGCGATCACCCCGACGCTGCGCACGCCCGAGCAGACCGTCATCGGGATCTTCTGGTCGTATGACGGCGAACCGCGCATCGGGGAGCCGCCGCGGCTCTACAACCAGGTCGCGCGGGTGCTCGCGGTCCAGAAGCGCAACTCGGAGGTCGAGAACGCCCGTTACTTCGCGCTGGTCAACATGGCGCTGGCCGACGCCGCCATCGCCACATGGGACACGAAATACCATTACAACTTCTGGCGGCCGATCGTCGCGATTCGCCTGGCCGACATAGACAGGAATCCGTTGACGGTGGTCGACAGGAACTGGACGCCCCTCGCATCCCCCGGCAGCAACGGGGGCCCGCTGCACATGACCCCAGCGTTCCCGTCGTACGTCTCTGCGCACGCGAGCCTCGGGTCTGCCCTGTTCCGGGTGTTGACCCGTTATTACGGCAAGGATCGCATCCCCTTCTGCTTCATGTCCGACGAGTTCAACGGGAGGACGACGGATGCGCAGGGCAATGTCCGCCCCGAGATCACGCGCTGTTACTCCGGCTTCCGTCAGGCGGCTCAGGAGAACGCGGTGAGCCGCATCTACTTGGGCGTCCACTGGAGGTACGATTCAGTGTACGGGCTCCGTCAGGGGAGCGACGTCGGAGACGCCGTCTTTGACGGTGTCCTCCGGCCGCTCCATTGACGGCTCCGCCAAGGAGCCGCCGCAGCGCGGCGAGCGGCGCCGAGCAGCACGGCGCCGCGGGCGGAGCGTGGGAGGGAGGCGAGGACCGACGAGGGCATCCCCGACCCATCGCAGTGACCGCACTGCAGGACGGCCGGCCGCTCGATGCAGGCCGGCCGCCCGCGGAGGGGCCCCCTCCTCGACCCCTCAGGGCACGAGGTCCTGTACGGCCTGGATGATGGCCTGGGGATTCATGCCGAGGCGATCCATCACGATGTCGCCTGGCGCGCTCGTCCCGTAACGGTCGATCCCGAGCGCGATGCCCTTCGAGCCGACCCACTGGTGCCAGCCGAAGGTGACGCCGGCCTCGAGGGACACCCGCCGCGTGCACGCCGCCGGTAGCACGGCCTCGCGGTAGGTGCGGTCCTGGCGCGCGAACCGCTCGACGCAGGGCATCGAGACGACGCGGACGCCGGCCCCGAGCCTCTTCGCGGCCTCGACGGCGTGCTGCACCTCGCTGCCGGTCGCGATCAGGATGGTCTCCAGCGCCGCCGTCTCCTTCACGAGGACGTAGGCCCCGCGCCGGACGCCCTCGCGCTTCGTCGCGGCGTCGCCCGGCAAGAGCGGGACCGCCTGACGCGTGAGCGCGAGGACCGTCGGATGATCCGTGCGCTCCAGGGCGGCGATCCAGGCGCCGGCGGTCTCCTCGGCGTCGGCCGGCCGGATCACGTCCAGATCCACGATGGCGCGCAGCCCGGCCACCGTCTCGACCGGCTGGTGGGTCGGCCCGTCCTCGCCCACGCCCACCGAGTCGTGCGTGAAGATGTAGATGACCGGCAGGTGCGACAGCGCGGCGAGGCGGATGCTCGGCCGCAGGTAGTCGGCGAACACGAGGAACGTCGCGCCGCTCGGGCGCAGGCCGCCGTGGTAGGCGACGCCGTTCATGATCGCCCCCATGCCGTGCTCGCGGATGCCCGCGCGGATGTTCCGGCCGGCGGGGTGCTCCGGATCGAAATCGGTGCTCGACGCGATGTAGTTGAACGTCGATCCGTACAGGTCGGCGCTCGCGCCGATGAGCGAGGGCACGGCCTCGGCCACGGCCTGCAGCACGGTCTCGCCCGCCTTGCGGGTCGCGACCTTGGTGCCGGCGGCGAAGGCCGGGACGCGCGCGTCGAGGTCCGCGGGCACCTTCTTCGCGAGGGCGTCGTCGAGCTGCTGCGCGAGCTCGGGGTTCTTCTCCCGCCAGGCCGCGAACGTCGACTCCCAGGCCGCACGCGCCTTGCCGAGCACCTCCTTGCGGCTGGCGAAGAACTGCTTCACCTCCTCGCTCACGTAGAAGTGCTCCGGGGGCAGCCCGAGGCTCTTGCGCGCGGCGTCCACGAACTTGGCGCCGCCCTCGCCATGGGCCTTCTGCGTGCCGGCGACCTCGGGGATCCCCTTGCCGATCAGGGTGTGGGCGATGACGAACTTGGGCTTGCCGCTCTTCGACGCCCGCGCCTGGCTGAGCACCCGGTGCACGGCCTCCAGATCGTTGCCCTGCTCGACGCGGAGCACCTCGAAGCCGTAGGCCTCGAAGCGCTTGCCCGTGTCCTCGCTCTGCGTCTTCGCGGCCATCGCGTCGAGCGTGACGTCGTTCGCGTCGTAGATGAGGATCAGGTTGTCGAGCTTGAAGTGCCCGGCGAAGGCGGCCGCCTCGGCGGCCACGCCCTCCTGGAGACACCCGTCGCCGGCGAGGCAGTAGACGGTGTGGTCGAAGATCGTGTGCTCCTTCGTGTTGTAGCGGGCGGCCAGCATCTTGGCGGCCACCGCGTGCCCCACCGCGTTGCCCACGCCCTGACCGAGCGGGCCCGTCGTCGCCTCGACGCCCTCGGTGTAGTGGTACTCGGGGTGGCCGGGCGTCTTCGACTCCCACTGGCGGAAGCGGCGGATGTCGTCGATGGACAGCGGGTACCCCGACAGGTGCAGCCATCCGTAAAGGAACATGCTGCCGTGGCCGGCGGACAGGACGAAGCGGTCGCGGTTCAGCCAGTGCGGTTCGCTCGGGTCGTGGCGGAGGAGGTCGCCATACAGGACGGCGCCGATCTCGGCGGCGCCGAGCGGGAGGCCGAGGTGACCGGACGAGCAGGCGTGGACGGCGTCCATGGCGAGGCCGCGGGCCATCGTGCACGCGGCGGCGAGCTTGGCGAATTCAGGCATGGCGCGCACTGTAACCTACTTCGCCGCGAAACGCGCCCTCTCGCGCACCCTCCCCGCTCCCGCCCCCTCGCCCCCTGCCCGCTTTCGCCCGGCCTCGCCGTCCGGCGGAAGGCCGCCGGCGTCGCGGCCGAGCCGGCGTGGCGGGAATGGACGCTGGCGTCCCGGGTTGCCATCATGCGGCGGCATGGCGCGCATCCTCCTCGCCGACGACGATGCGTCGCTGCTCGACGTGCTCAGCCTCGCGTTCGAGGAGGCCGGGCACGCGACGTTGACCGCGCGTGATGGAACCACGGCGCTCTCCCTCATCCGCAAGGAGCGGCCCGACGCCGCGGTGTGCGACGTGAACATGCCCGGCGTGGACGGGTTCTCCCTGTGCCGGCGCCTGCGCGAGCAGGGCGACCTCGTGCCGCTCATCCTGCTCACGTCGCGCGACAGCGAGATCGACGAGACGCTCGGGCTCGACCTCGGCGCCGACGACTACATCACGAAGCCGTTCAGCATGCGCGTCCTGCTCGCGCGCGTGAGCTCGCTGCTGCGCCGGGAGGCCGCGCGCCGAAAGACGGAGGCGGCGCCCGCGTCGGTCGGGAGCGGCCCGCTCGAGCTGTCGCCCGAGCGGCTCGAGGTCCTCTTCCACGGCCGGGCCATCGTCACGACCGTGACCGAGTTCCGGCTGCTCGAGGCGCTGGTCCGCCGCCCCGGCGTCGTGCTCTCGCGCGCGCGGCTGCTCGCGATCGTCCGCGGGGACGAGGCCGTGGTCATCGATCGCATCGTCGACACGTACGTGCGGCGGCTGCGCCGGAAGCTCGAGCAGGTGGACCCCGCGTTCGATCGCATCGAGACCGTCGTCGGCGCCGGCTACCGCTTCCGCGCCTATGGCAGCTGATCCGGGCGCGCGCGGCGGCCCGCCCCCCTTCTTCCGCTCCCTGCGCCTCCGGACGACGGCGCTCGTCGTCGCCGTGCTGCTCGCGCCGATGCTCTTCGTCTTCGCCTTCCTGCTCGTCGAGCGCCGCGCCTGGTCGCGCGTGCTCGGCAACGCCGATTTCGCCGCGCGCGAGGCGGCCGCGGCGCTCGACGCGCTGGGCGGCGCCTCGCCCGCCGACCCTCGCGTCCACGAGCGCCTCGACGCCCTGGCGAGGACACACCTGCTCCGGCTCCGGCTGGTCGACGCCGCGGGCGAGGTCGCCGCCGACGCCGACCACGATCGGGGCACCGACCTCGGCCAGCGCGTCGGCGACCTCCTCCTCGGCGCGATCGAGGCCGAGGCGCTCGACGCGTTCGACGCCGCCCTCGGGCCCCTCGGGCAGCGCGCGGAGCTCGCCGAGGCGCGGCGCGGGCTCGCCGCGCGCGGCTGCGAGTTCTCGAGGAGCGCCACGCTGCTCGTGTGCCACGCGGTGAGCGCGACCCGGAGCGGCTACGTCCACGCGCAGGACAGCTCGCGCAGGCCCGCCGCGCACCTCCTCTACCTGCGCGGCGCCCTGCCGCGGCTCGTCGCCATCACCCTGCCGCTGTCGCTGCTGCTCGCGCTCTTATTGACGCGCAGCTTCGTGCGCCCGCTCGAGGCGCTCCGGCGGCGCGCGCTCGCCAAGGTCCACGAGCCGACCCCGCGGGCCGATCTCCCGCTGCAGGGGCCGGCCGAGCTCCAGGACCTCGCCGCGGCGTTCAACGCCCTCCTGGCGACGCTCGAGGAGCGCCGCGGGGCGAACGAGGCGTTCGTCGCCGACCTGGTGCACGAGCTCAAGAACCCGGTCGCCGCCATCCGCGGCTGCGCGGACGCGCTCGCCGACGCCCCTGCCGAGCGGGAGCGGGCCGCCCGGCTATCGCGGCTCCTCAAGGAGTCGAGCCACCGGCTCGACGCGCTCGTCAGCCAGTTCCTCGAGCTCGCCCGCGCCGAGGCCGGGATGCCGCACGAGGAGCGGTCGCGCGTCGATCTCGCCGCGCTCGCCCGGGGGATCGTGGACGCCATGGCCGACGACGGGCGCTTCCCCGGGGTCCACTTCGCCGTGTCCGGCGCCGCGCGCGCCGAGGTCGTCGGCGTCGCGTACCGCCTCGAGTCCGTGCTCCGCAACCTGCTCGAGAACGCGGCGTCGTTCTCGGGGCCCGGCGGCGAGGTGCACGTCGCGATCGCCGCGCGCGACGACCGGCGCGTCGAGGTTACCGTCTCCGACACCGGGCCCGGCATCGCGGAGGAGGCCCTCCCGCGGGTCTTCCAGCGCTTCTTCACGACGCGCGGCGGCGAGCGCGGCAGCGGCCTCGGGCTCGCGCTCGTCCGCGCCGTCGTCGAGGCGCACGGCGGGAGCGTGAGCGCCTCGTCGACCCCCGGCCGGGGCGCCACCTTCCGCGTCGAGCTGCCCCTCGCGCCGCCCTGAGGGGGCTCGCGCCTCGAGCCGCCGCCTGAGCGGGCTCGTTCACACCGTTTTGACACCGGGAGCGCGATCCTTTCATGGGGGGTTCGCGGGGCGCTCGAGGCCGCTCGGTACACCTCCCGGGTGTTACCACTCCTGCCGCTCCCCCCCACCCTACAGCTCTTCCTCATCGTCCTCGCGCTCGGCGCGGCCTCGGCCGCGCTGCTCGCTCGAGAGCTCTTCCGGACCCGCGCCGCGCGCGCCCTGCTCGCCGTCGCGTACGCGATCCCGGCGATCGGCCTCGCGCTCTGGGAGGCCGGGCGCGAGCCCTGGGCCGGCCTTGGCGTCCGCCTCGCGTGGACCGGGCTCGTCGTCCTCGCGCCCGCCACGGCGCTCCTCTTCGCCGCGGCGCTGATCTTCCGCTTGTTCGCCGCGCTCCGCCGCGGACTCGCCGCGCTCCGCCGCCCGCGCCCCGCCGCCCGCGCCCCCTCGGCGCCCGACGGCTCGCGCCGGGCCCTGGTCCAGGCCTCCCTCTCGGTCCTGCCCGCCGCCGCCGCGACCGCGAGCCTCCGCGGCCTCGCGGACGCGCCGGACGAGCCGCGCGTCCGGCTCGTCCGGATGCGCTTCCGCGGCCTGCACCCCGACCTCGAGGGCCTCAAGATCCTTCAGCTGAGCGATCTCCACCTCGGGGTGGCGAAGCGCGTCGAGCACCTCGAGGCCTCGCTCCGGCGCGTCGCGCCGCTCGAGCCCGACCTCATCGTCCTGACCGGCGACGTGGCCGACGACCTCGGAGAGCTCCGGGCCGCGCTCGACGCCGTGCACCGGCACCGGCCTCGGCTGGGCGCCTTCGCCGCCCTCGGCAACCACGAGTACCTGCACGACATCCGGCGCACGCGCCCCATCTACGAGCAAAGCCCGGTGCCCCTCCTCGTCGACCGCGGGGTCACGCTCGACGTCGGCCGCGCCGCGCTGCACATCGCCGGCGCGGACGACCCCGTGGCGCTGGGCGGCGAGGGGCTCTGGAGCGCGCTCGAGCGCTCCGTCGCGCGCTGCCGCGACGGCGCCCCCGACGACGCGTTCCGGCTGCTCCTGTGCCACCGCCCCGAGGGGTTCCGCGCCGCGGAGGAGCGAGGCTTTCACCTGACGCTGGCCGGGCACACGCACGGCGGGCAGATAGGCCTCCTCGGCCGCAGCGTGTTCCAGTCCCTCTGGCCCGAAGAGTACCTCTGGGGCACGTACACCCGCGGGGAGAGCCGACTGTACACGACCTCCGGCTTCGGCCACTGGTTCCCGTTCCGGCTCGGCTGCCCTACCGAGGCGCCGCTCATCGTGCTCGAGCGCGCGTGAGCGCCGGGGCGTCCCCGTGAAGAATCCTTGTCGGCGATCGACTCCGGACATGGCGCACACGGCACCACCCGCCGTTCTGCCGATCAACACAGGCAGAGCCCACGGGCTCACTCGCTCGCACGAGATGGTCCACGCCCCGCCGGAACAGGCACACGATAACCGTGCAGCGTCGCCGCCCCCCGCGTCCGCCCATCCGCGGCGAAGCACGGCGATGCACGCGCGTCGGGGCGTGATGGACTGAGGCGCTTTTGCGCCGCGCAGCGCTCACTGAGGCACTTTTGCTCCAGGCGACGATTGTGGTCCAACCGCGCCGAGGGAAAAGAGCGGTGGTACGCCGGCTGCACGCGCGAAAACGCGATCATTCTTCTGGCCGACGGGAATGTCCAGGCACGAGACCGCCAGATTCTCCGAAAATTCTCGCCCTGTCGCAAACGATTGATAATGGAAGTCATTCAGTCATTTCATTGACGCGCTGAACAGGCGATCGGCCGGGAGCGCTCGGCAGCTCGGCGCGGAGAGCCGCAGCCTCCTCGCGAGGGGATGCTCGTTCGGACGAGGTCGTTGCGCGCCTGGTCGAGTATGATAGGAGAAGCAGGCTTCCTCGGCGTAGCCGCGATCACTTCGATTGCCAGAATTCGTCGCGGGCCAGGCCAGGCGAGATCGTACGAGGTGGATGCCGAGGCGTCGCATCAGCGTCGTCTAGGGCTGCCCATTCGGTGAGCATAACGGACTGCCAACTTAGATGGGACGATCATGAAGATACGTACGCGATCACGGTATTGGATGACCGCAATGACCGCGCTGGCGCTCCTCCCCGCCGGCTGCATCGAGGGCTCCGGCGAGGTCACGGAGGAGATCGCCGCCGACGGGGCGCCGGTCGTGACGAGCTCCCCCTTGATCAGCGTCGAGTCCGGGCGCTGCCTCGACGTCAGCGGGAGGAGCACGTCGCCGGGGGCTCGTCTGCAGATCTACGACTGCCATGGAGGGGACAACCAAGGCTTCAACTTCACGGCCGCCGGCGAGCTCCAGGTCTACGGTGGGACCTTGTGCGTCGAGGCGCCGTCGACCGCCGGGTCCAGGGTGGTGACTGCCAGTTGCAACGGCCAGGCCCGCCAGAAATGGACGATGAACACGGACGGCTCCATCGTCAACCAGCAGTCCAGGTTGTGCATGGATGTCGAGGGACGGCGGACGGCCAACACCACGCCCGTCATCGTGTGGAGCTGCAGCGGCCAGCCGAACCAGCGGTGGTCGATGCCCGCGTCGTCGGACACCCAGCCGCCGACGCCCCCCTCCGGCCTGCGCACGAGCAACGTGACGTGCACCTCGGCGACGCTCTCCTGGTCTGCGTCGACCGATGACGTCGGCGTCGCGGGCTACGACATCTACCACGACGGCCAGCAGATGACGTCGGTGTCCGGCTCCACGCTGTCGACGACCATCACCCTGGTGCCGGGCGCGCAGTGGGGGCTCTACGTCAACGCGCGCGACGCCGCGGGGAACGTCTCCCAGGCAAGCCCCACGCTGACGCTCAGCGTGCCGCACTGCGAGGCCGACACGCAGCCCCCGACGGCCCCGAGCGGCCTGACCGGCAGCGCCTCCGGGACCAGCGTGACGCTCCGGTGGAACGCGTCGACCGACAACATCGCGGTCACGGCATACGACGTTTACCGCAATGGCACGAAGGTCGGCACGGCCGCTGGCACGGCCTCGAGCCCCCCGGCGACGACGTTCGTCGACAGCGGGCTCTCGGCGACGACGGCCTACACGTACCACGTGATCGCGCGCGACGCGCAGAGCAACGCTTCGCCCGCGAGCGGCTCCATCTCGGTGACCACGGGGGGAGGCTGCAGCACGGCGATCTGTGAGGTCGTCCAGGTCGCCACGGACAACGATGTCCCGTGGGGCCTCGCCCCGCTGCCGGACGGCAAGATCGTCTACAGCCGCAGGGACGCCGACGACATCATCCGCCTCGACCCGAGCACCGGCGCGAAGACGACGCTCGGCACGGTGCCGAACGTCTCGGGCACGGACGGCGAGGGCGGCCTGATGGGGCTGGCCATCGCGCCGACGTTCGCGACCGACGGCTGGTTGTACATCATGCACACGTCGCCCTCCGACAACCGGATCGTGCGGATCAAGGTCGTCGGCGACAGGCTCGACACGGCCACGCTGCAGGTGCTGGTCTCCGGCCTGCCGCGCAACAAGTACCACAACGGCGGCCGGCTGCGGTGGGGGCCGGACGGCAAGCTCTACGCCTCGACGGGCGACGCGCAGAACGCGAACCTGGCGCAGGACACCAGCAGCCTCGCCGGGAAGATCCTGCGGATCGAGCCCGACGGCCGCGTCCCGTCGGACAACCCCTTCGCGAACTACGTATGGAGTTATGGCCATCGGAACCCGCAGGGGCTGGCGTTCGACTCCGAGGGCCGGCTCTGGGAGCAGGAGTTCGGCAACAGCAGGATGGATGAGACCAACCTCATCCAGAGAGGCGGCAACTACGGCTGGCCGAACTGCGAGGGGACCTTCTCGGCGGGCGGCAGCGGCTGCAGCACGCCGGGCTACATCGCGCCCAAGCGCACTTACCCCACCTCCGAGGGCTCGTGCAGCGGGATCGCGATCGTGGACGACGTCCTCTACGTCGCCTGCCAGCGGGGGGCCCGGCTGTACCGCGCCGTCATCAGCGGGACCAGCCTCACCGACGTGCAGCAGTTCTTCAACGGCACCTACGGTCGCCTCCGCACCGTCGAGCCGAGCATCGACGGCAACCTCTGGCTGACCACCACCAACACCGGGGACAAGGACAGCGTCCCCAACAACAGCAACGAGCGGATCTTCCGCGTCATCCTGGGCGGCTGAGGACGTCTGCCCAAGAGGCGTTCGCTCGAGCGCGCGCGAGGAGCAGCCCGCCGCGCGCGAGCGAGCGCCCGGTCGTGACGAAGGCGCAAACGCGGCTCGGCGGCCCCGCCGCGCGCGTCAGGGCCACGGCGCGCGGGGCCACACCATGACCGCCGCACCGGCGAGGCAGATCGCGGCCCCGATCCAGTCCCGGAGGTCGGGGAGCTTCCGGTCGACGCCCCACCCCCACAGCATCGAGAGCGCGATGAACACGGCGCCATACGCGGCGTAGATGCGGCCGAACGGGTGCTCCGCCGCCTGCATCGCGGGGACGACGCCGTAGGCCGAGAGCGCGGCGAACCCGGCGACGCCGAGGAGCGCGCTGCGGTGGTCGCGCAGCCAGAGCCACACGAGGTACCCGCCGCCGATCTCCAGCAGACCCGCGGCGAGGAACAGGAGCGCGGCGCGCATGCGCCGAGCCTATCAGAAAGGGCGACCGGAGGCGGCACCGGCGGAGACGATCTTCGGATCGGGGTTGCACTTCAGGCACTGCGACTCGGGTGGCCCGTGCTCGGCGCACCAGTCGCCGGTCGCCTGCCGCGAGACGAACTGAGCTGCGGGGCTGGACGGACGCAGCGCGCTCGATGGGGGCTCGGTCGGATTTTGCAGCGAAACGCCGCCCGGATCCGCGACCCGAACGGGCGCTCGGCGAGGCGTCGGCGGGCTTGCGACCCCCGGGATCCTCCGGCAATCTGGAGGCATGACGTCCCTGGCCTTCGGGATGCCGGCGGAGATCGTCGACCCGAGCGTCGTCGCTCCGCCGGGCAACCTGGACAGCAACGAGCCGCCGATGGAGAGCTACCTGCACCTCATCCAGATGCTCCTGCTGCTCGAGAGCCTGGAGCTCTTCTGGAAGGACCGGAGCGACTTCTTCGCCGCGGGCGGCCTGACGATCTACTTCAGCCCCCGGCAGCTCAAGTCCGAGCACTTCCGGGGTCCCGATTTCTTCGTCGTTCTCGGCACCGAGCGGAGACCGCGCAAGAGCTGGACTGTCTGGGAGGAGGACGGCCGGTACCCGAACGTGATCGTGGAGGTGCTCTCGGCGAGCACCGAGAGCATCGATCGCGGCCTCAAGAAGCAGGTCTATCAGGACGTCTTCCGGACGCCTGACTACTTCTGGTTCCACCCCGAGACGCTGGAGCTCTCGGGCTTCCATCTGGTTGACGGGCAGTACGAGCCGCTCTCCCCCGACGCATCTGGCCGCCTCTGGAGCGCGCAGCTCGATCTTTTCCTGGGCGTCGAGGGCGGGCAGCTCCGCTTCTTCACCCCCGACGGGGAGCTCGTGCCGGCGGGCAAGGAGCTCGCGCAGCGGGCCGAGTCCGCCGCGCAGCGGGCCGAGTCCGCCGCGCAGCGGGCCGAGTCCGCCGAGCAGCGGGCCCAGACCGCCGAGCAGCGGGCGGCGCGGCTGGCAGAGAAGCTCCGCGAGCTCGGCGTCGATCCCGACACGCTGAAATAGCGGCTCGAGTCCCACGCGCCTCTCGCTCGCGTCGATCAAGGCGCCTGGCGCGAGTCGCTCACAAGGCGCCTGGCGCGAGGCTCTCACAAGGCGTCTGGCGCGAGTCGCTCATGCATACCACGCCCCTCTCGGTCGATAGCGGAGCAACCTCGCGACGTCGTGCGCGCCTCCGCGCTGGCCCTCCTCTTGCTGTTCCGCCGCCCGGCACCCGGGCGCTTCCCTGAAAGGGTGGACGCCGCCGCCTCGGCGACGCGGGCGAACGCGCGGACCCCTGACATGCCTGTCCGGGCTCGTGCCAGAAAAGGAACAGAATACCATGTCGCTTCGATTCGGTTCGCTTGCTGTCTCGGCTGCGGCCGCGCTCTCCGCGGTCGCCCTTTACCCCGGCCACGCCGAGGCGTGCGGGGGGTGCTTCGTAGGGGATCAGGAGACCACCGTCGTCTCCGCGCACCGGATGGCGCTCGCCATCTCGCCCACCCAGACGGTGCTCTGGGACCAGATCCAGTATGCCGGCTCGCCCTCGGAGTTCGCGTGGGTGCTGCCGGTCAAGCCGGGCGCGCGCCTTGAGCTCTCGAGCGACGCCTGGTTCGAGGCGCTCGACGCCGCGACGTCCACCCGGGTGCTGCCGGCGCAGTCGTCGTGCGGCTTCGGGGACGGCGACTACGGCGGCTGCGGCTGCGACGACTTCGCCCTGGGAGGCATGTCCTCCGAGGCGGACTCGGGGGGGTTCATCGTGCCGCCGCCGGTGACCGTCGTGCACCAGGAGACCGTCGGCCCGTACGCCACGGTGACCCTCCGCTCCGAGGACCCGGAGGCGCTCACCCGCTGGCTCTGGGACCACGGCTACGCGATCCCCGAGGACATCCAGCCGATCATCGACGGCTACACGGACGAGGGCTTCGACTTCATCGCCCTGCGGCTCGTGCCGGGCAACGGCGTGCAGCAGATGAAGCCCGTCCGCGTGGTCTCGCCCGGCGCCTCGCCGGTGCTGCCCTTGCGCATGGTGGCGGGCGGCACCGGGGCCAACGTGGCGATCACCCTCTTCGTGATCGGCGAGGGGCGCTGGGAAGCGGAGAACTTCGGGAACGCGCAGATCACGGCGGCGGACGTCACCTGGGATTTCAAGACGGAATCGTCGGATTACGCCTCGCGACGCGAGGAGGCGCTCGCGAAGGACGACGGGCGGACCTGGCTGACGAGCTTCGCCAAGCAGGGCGCGCTGCTCTCGGAGCAGTTCAGCAATGCGCTGATGCAGACCGTCCCGTACACCGCCGACAACGGGCGGAGCGTCTTCACGATCGCCGATCTCTACGCGGCGCAGGGCCTGACCGAAGTCGACCCGCGGGAGAGGCCGCTCTTCTCCGTGTGCCAGAACATGTTCGCTCGGCACGCGAACGCCGAAAGCCTCGTCGAGGATACGTGCGAAAGGGTGCCGGGCGGCGGCGGGGAGACCGGCGGCGGGGCCGGCGGCAGCGGCGCTGGCGGCAGCGGCGCCGGGGCCGGCGGCAGCGGCGCCGGGGCCGGCGACGGCGGCGGCGGGGCCGGCGGCAGCGGCGCCGGGGCCGGCGACGGCGGCGGCGGGGCCGGCGGCGGCGGCGAAGCTGGCGGCGACGGCGGCGGCGGGGCGAGCGGCGGCGGCGACGCCGAGGTGTGCGGCCTCGTGACCCCCGGAAATCTCCATGCGCAGGAGTTCGTCTGCGGGCCGCTCGATGACGTCGGGGTAGCGCTCACGGGCATGCACCCGAAGGACGTGTGGGTGACGCGGCTCGAGGCGTTCCTGCCGCGGGAGGCGCTCGCGGAGGATCTGCAGATCGCCCCGGTCGCCTCGCAGTCCGCGGTCGACAACTGGAAGCAGGCCGGCAAGGCGACGAACGATCCCTGCGCGGACAGCGCCGTCGCTCCGCTCCTCGACAAGCTCCCTCCGCGGGACGGGGGCGGACCTGCTTCCCGCGAGCGCACGCGCCAGATGATGATCGCGTTCGGCGCGGCGATCGCGCTGGCGGCCGTGGCGCGGCGCGCGCTGCGGCCCGTCGTCTCGGCCGCAGGCGCCCGCGCGCTGCGGTAGGAGGCTGGCTAATCCGGACCTCTCGACGAGCGGGCGGCGGCTCGCCGCGGGGTCCTGAGGACTGCGGGCCGGCGGGCGCGATGAGCTCACCACTTCATCGAAGCCCGCCGGCCCAGCAGCGATGGACCTGACACGCGGGTCACCCTGCAGATCGCTCGCGTCGAGCGCAGGTGTCGAACGATGCCGCGCTTGACAGGGCAACGACGGCTATGAGAGGCGACCTGCTGCGCGCGGCCCGCGCGCGGCGACGACATCGATGACGCAAAGCCGGCCGGGCCGGCGGCGCCTTCAGGAGGACCCATGGCCGACATGCTCGTGAATCTGCTCCACCTGCCGCCGCTCGATCCGCTGCTCGAGGGCGTGCGGCGCGCCGGCGTCGTCGTGCGCCGGGCGGCGCCGTACGAGATCACCCGCGTCCGGCGGTTCGTGGAGGAGAATTTCTCGACGGCCTGGGCCGACGAGATCAGCGTCGGATACGCGAACAAGCCGGTCAGCGTGATCCTCGCGATCCGCGACGGCGACGTCATCGGCTTCTCGGCGTACGAGTGTACCCGCCGCGGCTTCTTCGGCCCTACCGGCGTCGCCGAGCGCGAGCGCGGCAAGGGGATCGGCCTCGCGCTGCTCGTCGCCGCGCTGCACGGGCTCGCGCAGACGGGTTACGCGTACGGCATCATCGGCGGCGTCGGTCCGGCCGAGTTCTACGCGCGCGCCGTCGGCGCGACGCTCATCCCCGACTCCACGCCGGGGATCTACGCCGATCCGCTCAGCGACACGGCGTCACACGGCAGCGCGAAGCCGCCGCGCTGACGGCGTTCTACCCGCTCGCGGCGCACCAGCCCGCGCTGCACCGCCCGCTGCCGGCAGGCGACCTGATCGGCGGCGCGCCCGCCGCGAGCGGCGCGGCCCCTTGACGGACGTCGACCGCGCGATGAAGCATGGCGTCCCCGCGCTCCCCGGAGGTCAAGATGAAGCTCTATTTCAGCCCTGGTGCCTGCTCCCTCTCCCCCCATATCACCCTGCGCGAGGCTGGCCTCGAGTTCGACCTCGAGCAGGTCCACCTCGGCACGAAGAAGACGAAGACGGGCGCTGATTTCACCCAGATCAACCCGAAGGGCTACGTGCCCGCGCTCGAGCTCGACAGCGGCGAGGTGCTCACGGAGGGGCCGGCGATCGTCCAGTACATCGCGGATCAGAGGCCCGAGTCCGGCCTCGCGCCGCCCGCTGGCACCCTGCAGCGCTATCGGCTCCAGGAGTGGCTGAACTTCATCAGCACCGAGCTGCACAAGCAGTTCGGCCCCCTGTTCGGCCCGAAGACGGAAGCGCAGCAGAAGGACGCCGCGAGGGCGACCATCGGCCGCCGCTTCGACTTCGTGGCGCAGCGCCTCGAGGGCAATTCCTACCTCATGGGCGAGCAGTTCACGGTGGCGGACGCCTACCTCTTCACCGTGCTCACCTGGACGAACTTCGCCGGGATCGACCTGAGCCGCTGGCCTGCCCTCGCCCGGTTCGCCGAGCGCGTCGGCGCCCGCCCCGCCGTGCAGGCCGCGTTGAAGGCCGAGAAGGCCAGGTAGACGCCCGGCGGCACGCCTCAGGCGGTCAGCTGCGCCTGCGCCCGGCGCAGCCCGATGACCTGCGCCTCCGCGAACGCCGCCACCACGAGCGCCTGCGCCGCGACGAAGGCGATCCCGAGCGCCGTCGGATCGAACCAGCCGAGGGCGAGCAGCAGCACGCTGTCGATCACCCAGAGCGCATTGGTGACGACGACCGCCAGGACCGCGGTCCGGCCCGGCCGCGCGCGCGTGCTGAGCCAGGCGACGAGCGCCGCGAACGGCAGCAGGCTCGCGCCGGCCCCGCGGAGCAGCGCCTCGGGCAGGCCGACGAGGCCGGCGAGCGGCGCCGCGCCAGCGAGCATCGAGAGGCCGGTCGCGCCGCTGACGACGGCATCGGCGAGGAGCGCGCGGCGGAGGAAACGAGGAGAGTTCGTGAAGGACATGGTGGGCTCCTTTCGTGGCGATCCGGGGCGCAGCCGCCCCGCTGCGGACGCGATCTCCCTTCGGCTGGGAGCGCGGCGCCCGCGGTGCGGACGCGCGACCACTATGGAGTCCTCCGCGGCGCCGGGTCGATTACCTCGGAGGTAATGGGCCGTGCTCGCGCGCGTGATAGGGTCATGGCGTGATCACGAACGCACAGCGGCAGGTCGGGGAGCTTCTGCGCGCGTGGCGGCAGCGCCGGCGCATGAGCCAGCTCGACCTCGCGTGCGAGGCCGACATCTCCACGCGCCACCTCAGCTTCCTCGAGACGGGCCGCGCGCAGCCGAGCCGCGACATGGTGGTCCTCCTCGCGGAGCGGCTCGACGTGCCCCTGCGCGATCGCAACCAGCTCCTGATCGCGGCGGGGTACGCGCCGCTCTACCCCGAGCGCAGCCTCGACGATCCCGCGCTCGCGGCGGCGCGCAGGGCGGTCGAGCTCGTGCTCGCCGGGCACGAGCCGTACCCGGCGCTCGCCATCGACCGGCACTGGAACCTCGTCTCGGCGAACGGCGCGCTCGGCCCGTTCCTGGCCGGCGCCGCCCCGGATCTCCTCCGCCCGCCGCTCAACGTGCTGCGCCTGAGCCTGCACCCGGCGGGGATCGCGCCGCGCATCGAGAACCTGCCGGAGTGGCGCGGGCACCTCCTGGGCCGCCTGCGCCGGCAGGTCGAGATCAGCGGGGATCCCGGGCTCGAGAAGCTGCTGGCGGAGCTCGAGGCGTACCCCGTGGCGGACGGGGCGCGGCGGGCGGAGGCGGCGCGCGGGCACGACCCCACGTCCATCGCGGTGCCGCTCCGGTTCCGCACCGAGGCGGGGACGCTGAGCTTCCTCAGCACGACGATGGTCTTCGGGACGCCGGTGGACGTCACGTTGTCCGAGCTCGCGGTCGAGTCGTTCTTCCCTGCGGACCAGGCGACCGCGGAGGCGCTGCGCGGCCCCGGTTACCTGTGCAAGGCGATGTCGTAACGCGGCTTGGAGGCCCCGCGGTACGGCGGCCTCCGCGGGGGTGTCGGCGCGGTCTTCTGCCGAACGGGCCGCTTCCAGCGGCTCTTCTGGGTCGGCCGCGCCGGCTTGCTCTCCGGCGCGGGCTGGGCCGGCGTCACCTGGACCGGCTGCGCGGGCTCCGGGCTCGGGAGCAGCGTCGCCGGCGCCGCGACATGCGCGACGAGCGTCGCGCTGCCGACGTCCGGCGAGCTCTCGTCGCGGCGGGGCGCGGCGGCGAGCGCGGTGCCGTCCGCCACGGGGGCGACTTGCCGGAGGGCCATGAACATGCCGGAGCCGACGAGCAGCGCGACGCAGGCGGCGACCGTGGCCAGCCGCGCCGGCGTCGCCCGCCGGCGCCCCTTGCGGCTGCACGGCGTCGTCATCACCGTCGTCGTGCGCTCGACCTCGTCGTCGCAGCGCGGTGTCCCGACCAGCGCGCTCGGCGCCCCCGCCGGCGCCGGCGGGCGCCCGTCGTGCGCCGCGCCTCCCTGCGGGCCCGCGGGCCGCGTCTGGACCAGGCTGGCCCCGACCGCGTCCGACACCGCCGCGACCACGCCCGAAGCCGCCGCCGCGACCCGCGCCAGGGCGGGCGCCTCGACGGCCGGCTCGCGCGTCGCGATCGCCCGCTCCAGCGCGTCGGCCATCTCCTTCGCGGATCCGAAGCGCGCGTCCGGGTCGCTCTGAAGGGCGCGCTTCATCCAGTCGTCCACGGCGGGCGGCACGTCGGGCCGGAGCGCGCTCGGCGGCGGGTAGTTGCCCGCGTGCACCGAGAGGGTGAGCGCCGCGAGCGTCTCCCCGGTGAACGGCACCCGCCCGGTGATCGCGTGGTAGGCGACGATGCCGAGGGACCAGAGATCCGCGCGGAAGTCGGCGTCTCTGGAGCTGATGAGCTGCTCCGGGCTCATGTAGAGCGGCGTCCCCACGACGTTGTCCGGCGAGGTCACGCGCAGGTCCCGCGCCCGCCGGGCGATGCCGAAGTCGAGCACCTTGACGAAGGTCTCCCCGTCGACCTTCGTGAGGAACAGGTTGTCCGGCTTGATGTCGCGGTGGACGATGCCCATCCGGTGCGCCTGGCCGAGGGCCTTGGCCGTCTGCGAGACGATGCGCGCGACCTCGTCGAGCGGCAGCTTGCCCTGGCGGCGAATGCTGGCCCTGAGGTCCTCGCCGCGGAGGAGCTCCATCGCGATGTACGGCGTGCCGTCCGCCGTCAGCCCGTGCTCGAGGACCCGCGCGACATGGGGGCTGCTGAGCTGCGCCGCCGCCACCGCCTCGCGCCGGAACCGCTCCACATAGCCGGCGTCCGCCGCGAACTCGGGGGACATGAACTTGACGGCGACCCGCGCCCGCAACGGCAGGCGATCGGCGACCCAGATGCTCCCCATCCCGCCGCGCCGGAGCACGCTGACGAGACGCAGCGAGGGGGTCACCATCTGTCCGGTGTGCAGGGCCATACCTCTGCGACTCCTTCCGCTAAGAGGCCCGAGCCGGTGTGTATCCGTCAGCTCTAGCCGGCAATGCGCGTGAATAGATCACTACGTCGTCTCCAGTAGTTCTGCAAGACAAACAAATTCCATCGCACATCTCGCACGCCGTCTTTCCGGTTCGTACGGCCTCGCCTTCGCAACGCCACCGCCAACGCGCTCCAGCGAGGGTTCCGCGCGAGGGCGCCGCCTCGCGCGCCGCACGATTCGGCGCGTGAGATTACATGGGCACGGAGGCACGCCGAGCGTGCGCCGATGTCGGTGCATGGACGCATGAGCGACGGCGTCGTCGCGGCCGGGGAGCGCGACGAGCAGGGCGGGCTCGCCGGCGTCGCCGCGTCCCTCCTCTGCAGGCGAGGACCGTCGAGTGTTGCCTCGTGCTCGGCGTCGACTCGCACCTCAGCCGCGGCCGGCTCGAGCTGCTCGACGGCGCCTACCGCCTCCGGACGACCCGCAACGAGACGAGAGACCAGAGACGATGCGCCGTCCCGGTTGGTGACGGCCTCAGATCGCGCGGCGAACCTCCGCTTTTGCCTGCTCCTGCGGGATCGCCACCCCCTCCCGCTCATCATCCCAAGCGATCGAGCATATCTTCCACCCCTCCGGCGTCCTGACCAGCTGCATGCTCTTCATCCCCCTCGTCTCGAACCGCTCGCCTCGCAGGACCCCCGACTTCCGGTACAAACAAAACCGCTGCGCGACATTCCCGAACAGCTCCGTCCTCTCCCAGAGCTCCTCCTCGACAAAGTCCGTCAGAATCCCGTCGCTGAGGAGCTTCTCACGAGGCTCGATGAACTGCCGCAAGCTGTACGCCGTCGGCACATCGCTGCACGTCTTCACGATCAGCCCCACCGGGATGAACAAGGCGCGCACCAGCTGAAGATCCGGCCTCTCGCCCCCTTTGTTGGTGAACGCCTGGAAGAACGCCCTCACGACCGCATCGATGGCCCGCTTGTCGTCGACCGCCCTCGGGTTGCCTGCATCCATGAGCTCTCTCCTCCCCTGAGAAATCCAGCGCGGTAAAGAGGCGCGCTCGCGGCGCCAGGCGGAACCTCAGCGGCCGTCGTCCGCGCACGGCGCGCCCAGAGGCCACTCGATCGGGTCCGCCGCGTAGGCCGCCAGCCGCGCGCGCATGTGGGCCGCCGTCCCGCCCGCCGACGAGCCGCTCGGCGGCACGGCGCCGAGCCGCCCGGCAGCCCGGAACGTGCTGGGATCGCCGCTCCCGAGCAGCTCGAACATCACGCCGCCGAGCCCCGCGGCCACGAAGCGCTCGAGCGTCGCCTTGCTCCCGCCGAACAGGTGGAAATCCGTGGTCCCGATCGGCTCCTGCCACGTGAGCAGAGGGAGCTTCGTGCGCGACGTGACCGTGCGGAGCCAGCTCAGGTTCGCCTCCACGAGCCTCGCGTCGAGCGGCTCCCACCACGTCGACTCGTTGGCGTTCATGTGGAAATTCTCGCTCACCAGCACGTCCCAGTCCCCCATCGACGAGTAAAAGCCCGTCACGACCTCGGGGCGCTGGCCCACGCGGAAGTTCGACGCGTGCCACCCCAGGCGCACCGACGGCGCATACTGATCCCGGAGCTTCACGAGCGCCTGCCCGAGCCCTCCCGCGTGGTTCGGGAACCCGGCGACGTCCCGGTGCCCCGAGGTCGCGACGGCGACGGGCACCGACTTCGCGTCGGCGTTCCCCTCGACCCCCATGGCCCACATCATGAATCCCCAGGAGTCCGGCTCGACGTGCAGGAGCACGGGCACGTCGGCCCTGGCCGCGGTCTGGAGCACGAAGATGAAGCTGTCGAAGTAGGCGCGCATCAGGCTCCGGTCCTGCAGCACCCTCCGCACGACCTCCGGCTCGGTCCCGGTGATGCCCGCGCGCTGGCCGATCTGGAGCAGCTGATAGAACGTGAAGACGGGCATGGCCCCCACGGACTTCGCGACGTCGATCTTCGAGAGCAGCCAGCTCTGCACCGCTGACTTCGAGTCGTTCGTCGGGAGGACGTAGAGATACATGAACCTCCAGTCGACGCCGAAATCCCGCGCGGCGGTCACGGACCAGTCGCGGCCGGCGGAAAAGTTCGATATACCCACACCCAGCGTCGTGCCGAGATCCTCGCAGATATCGTGCGCAGGAGCGGCGTTCGCGACCTCGGCACACAGCGACGCAGCGGCAAGGAATGAAGCGATGGATGTGATCTTCATTAAGACCAAGATTCATGAAGATCACATGAACCGTCAACACGAAACAAGCCTCTTGGGAAAATCGATAGGACATGAGCCGGGCCGGTGCGGTCACCTGCCATGAGTATCACACGCTCATCCGACGACCCGACATGGCGGAGCTGGTTCTCCGCATCACATCGGGTGTCACGCCTGCGCGCGCACGCCACGGTAGATTTCCCGGCGGATCGCCCTGAAAACCCCGCCGGACTCCTGGTGGAAGCCACGCGCTCATGAGCGGGCGAGCCCACCGGACACGCGCTGCCTCGGCGCCTTACGTGATGAACGAAAGTAGCTGTGTCAGGTCGCCCACCGCTCGACGGGGTGCCGTCTGGACGCGATTTGTGCATCTCGGCCGGAGAGGCACCTCGCCGCGAGCTTGGATTAATATGATGTCATTGAGAGCCGGCGCGGGCCGCGGTGTTGCCGCTCGTCGATGCCGTCAACGCTACGGCACGAGCACCACGCGCCCTCGCACCGCGCGTTGCTCGAGGAGCGCGTGGGCGCGCGCCGCCTCGGCGAGCGGGAGCACCTTCGTCGGCGGCGGCGGGAGCTTCAGGCGAAGCAGCTCGCGCGTGGCGGCGCGCAGCGCGTCGCCGTCGAGATCCTCGGTCGAGTAGCCGGTGAGGGCGCGCCCGTCGAGCAGGCTCCAGGCATCGAAGGCGACCTCGCCGCCGGCCGCCGCGCCGACGATGCAGTAACGACCGCCCGGGCGGAGCGCGGCGACGAGCGTCGGGAAGAGCGCCCCGGCGACGCCGTCGAGCACCACATCGGCGCTCCCGGGCTGCGGCGGGGGGGAGCTGCGCTCAAGCGCCACCACGGTCGCCCCGAGAGCGCGCCCGATCTCGACCGCAACGGCGCCCACGCCGCCCGTCGCCCCCGAGACGACGAGGGTCCTGCCGTCGAGCGGCCCGAGCCTTCGCATGGCCTCGATCGCCGTCACGCCGGCGAGCCCGACGGCAGCGAACTCCACGGCGTCGACGTCCGCCGGCAGCGGCGCGAGCACGCCGGCCGCGACGGTGACGTGCTCGGCGTAGCCGCCGTCGCGCTCCGCCCGCACGCCGCCGAGACCCTGCATCGTCGTCCAGGCGCGATCCCCGACGGCGAGCTCGCTCACGTCGGGCGCCACCTCGACGACCTCGCCGACGACCTCCAGGCCCGGCACGTAGGGGAAGCGCTGCTCCCGTTTGATCGGCCAGCTGCCGGCGCGAATCTGGAGGTCCGAGTAGTTGATCGCCGACGCCAACGCGCGCAGCCGCACCTCGCCGCGGGCGAGCGGCGCGAGCGCGATTTCCTCGACGGCGAGGACCTCGGGCGGACCGGTCCGCCGCATCACGATTGCGCGCGATTTCGTTTCCATGGCGACCAGCATCTACCCCTGGGCCGGTGTGGTCAACGGGCAGCAGCGGCGATACGCGGAGCGCCCCGGGTGGAACCCCTGGTCGCTCGTCATGAGGGGACTGGGCGTCTCGTCGAGCCCGCCGCTCGCGCGACCACGGATCCATCACGGCTCCCTGAGCGCGCGCGAAAAAAAAACCGCGGCCCGGTGCATTCGCGCGAAGGACGACCGGGGCGTCTGACATCCATCAGGCGACAGTCGAGCGGAGGCGCAGGATCCGGCCGACCCTCGAGGATCGAGGCCGCCGGAGCTGAGGGCAGATGTCCGTCGCCGGCCCGCGGCGGCCGGCGGCGCTGGCCTTCACCATCCTGGATTGTTTCACGAAGCTTAACATTCAACGGAGATTCCCATGAAGAAATACATCGTTGTTGTGGCGGCAGCGTGCCTTTCCGCGTGCACGGGGGGCGTGGAGGACCTGCCCTCGAGCGAGACGGACGCGGCTTCCGCAGGCATTATCGGAGGCACGATCGACGAGGGTGATCCGGCCGTGGCGAGGCTGAACATTTACAAAGCCTTGGGCGACTCGGCCAGCGACTGCACCGCTGCGCTCATCGCTCCGAAGGTGCTCCTCACTGCGGCCCACTGCATGAACTTCACGCACAGGTCCAGCGGGCCGGTCGGCAGGGCCTTCTTCGGCACCGACGACATGGGTGAAGGGCTCTGGGTGAACGTTACAGAGGCCCACTATGACCCCGCCTTCAACCGTTCAAATCTGAACGCAGGGCACGACATCGCGGTGGCCATCCTCGAGGAGCCGGTCTCCATCGAGCCGCTGCCCTACAACCGCACGCCGATGACCGGGGCCATGGTCGGCGACCCGGTCCGGCTGATCGGCTTCGGCCTGGATGAAGAATGGTTCAGCGGCGTCAAGCGCCACGTGACCACCACCGTCAACACCGTCACGCCGCTGCTGCTCGGTTTCGGCGACGCGACCCACCACACGTGCACGGGTGACTCGGGCGGTCCCGCGCTGATGGATGTGAACGGCGTCCCCACCATCGTCGGCGTGACGTCGTTCGGCAACGCGGTCAACGGCAACCCCTGCACGGACGGCTGGCATACGCGGGTCGACCTGTACCTCGACTTCATCGATTCGTTCGTCGACGCGCCGTAAGCTCGCCCGCGATGGTGTCACTCGTCGACGGCGTTGACGATCCGCGCGGCTCCTCGGCGCCTCCTGCGAGGAGAACCCGCGGAACTTCCGCTCAGAAGGCCAAGGAGAGTGCGCTCGGGTCGACGAACGAGAAGCGCGTTTTCCCCGCGCTCATCAGGTGGATGCCCCCGATCAGCATGGCGGTTCCAGCGGCGAGCACCGCTGCGCCCGCGGCCGTAAAAGAGATAGCTTTGGCCTGTACATCATCGCTACCCGTCGCGAGAGCCCGGATCCCTGGATACAGCATGATGCCGCCGAACGCCATGACCCCCGCGCCCCCGGCTGTCAGCCACATGCCCCCGACGACCTTGCCAGGGGTGCCCGCTGACACCTGGATGCTCTTGGGGTCTCTGGTGACCGCACCGCACCGCACCGCGCCGCGCAGCGCAGCGCGGCCGCGCCGGCCTGCCGCGGCCACCGCGAGGCGCCCTGTCACTCGTCGACGACGGCGTTGACGATCCCGTCGAAGAACTCCGCGGTGCCGACCGCGTCGAGCATCCGGTTCCACCCGATCTCGTCGAGCGGGGTCGGCAGACCGTGGTTGGTCAAGAGCACCCCGAACAGCTCGCGACGGCGGTCGATCCACACGAACGTCCCCGCGCCGCCGGCCTTCCCGTAAGCGTCGCGCGCGAGGCGCATCCCGCCGGTGGAGAAGCGGCGGGTCGCTAGCTCCCAGCCATACCCCTTCGGCGTGAGCAGGAGGTTCGCCATCGGCGAGACGTCGGTGTCCTCCGCCCTGACCTCGGGCGTCTGGTTGCTCACCATCGCGGCGGCGAGCTGGCGGCTCAGGACCCGCACGCCGCCGTACCTGCCGCCGTTCAGGAGCATCTGGCAGAAGATCGCGAGATCCCGCGCCGTCGAGAAGACGCCGTCGCAGCCCACGATCCCGCCGAGCGCGTAGTCCTGCTCGTCCTGCACCTCGCCGCGGACCACGCGGCCCCGGATCTCCGAGTAGCCCGTGGCCGCGGTCCGCGGGATCAGCGCCGCCGACGGGTTGTACGTCGTGTCGCGCATGCCGAGCGGGCCCCAGATGCGCGCCTTCGCGAACGTGTCGAGATCCACGCCCGCGGCGACCTCGACCACCTGCCCGAGCAGGCGGTACGTGAGATCGCTGTACAGCACCTGGGCGCCGGGCGTGTACTCGAGCGGCTCCTCGGCCATGCGCCGCCAGGGGTCATCACAGCCGGGCTCGCCCAGGAAATGGACGTCGATCGGCAGCCCGGCCGTGTACCGGAGCATGTCGCGCACCGTGACGGCGTTCTTGCCGCTCCCCGCGAACCCCGGCACGAAGTCGGCGACCCGATCATTCAGCCGCAGCACACCGTCCTGGACGAGGACCAGCGCCGCCGTCGCGGTCGCGACGACCTTCGTGATCGAGAGCACGTCGAACAGCGTGTCGAGCGTGACCGGCTCGTCCTCGCCGCGGACCCGGGTGCCGAACGCCCGGTGACCGACGATCCTGCCCCGCCGCGCGATCAGCGCGACCGCGCCCGGGAACAGGCCGTCGCTCACCCGGCGCTGGACGCGCGAGAACACGTCCTCGACGCGATCGGCGCTCAGGCCGACGCTCTCGGGGTGGCCAGGGAGGAGCTCCTCGCAGGCCGTCACGTGCGCCTCGGCCACCCGCGTCGTAAGGACCGCCGGCGCCACGGCGGCCATCGCCGCCGCGCGGCCCAGTCCTTGAAGAAGATGGCGACGGTTCAAAGATCCATGGTCAGTGCACATGTTCGCTCCTGAGGGGTGAAGGGCGAGCCGCGCCGCGGCGAGCACACGCGCGGGCGCCACGCGCGCCGTCCTCGGGATCGGCGGCGCTGCCCGCGCGCGGCGACCGGCGCGTCGATGGCGACGGCCGGTCAGCGGAGCACGAGCAGGACGTGTGCCGAGGGGCGAGCCCAGCCTTTCGCGCCGCCGCCGCGCCTCCGTCCAGGCGGCCGCGGGGCCGATCGCGCAACCGCTTGCACGATCGGCGTCGCCCTGCACGATTCGTGCAGATTCGTGCAGATTCGTGCAGATCGTCGCGCGGCGCCGCGTAGGATGTGCTCGTGGACGAAGGCTTTCCCGGCGGCCAGGCGCGGGGCTCGGGCGCGGCGCTCCAGCTCGCGATCGTGGCGGGCAGCACGATCGCCTTCGCGCCCCTGCCGCCCCGGGGCGCCGTCGTGCTCGGCCGCGACGAGGGGTGCGACGTGCGCATCGACGACCGCTCGGTCTCGCGGCGGCACGCCGTGCTCCACGTCGGCCCGACGCTCCGGATCGAGGACCTCGGGAGCGCCAACGGCACCTTCGTCGGCGAGCAGCAGCTCCCGGCGGTGACCGCGCGGACCCACCGCCTGCGGCGCCTCTCGGGGGACAGCGCCGAGGTCGGCCTCGGCGAGCGCGTCAACCTCGGCGCGACGACGATCGTGGTCTGCCACGCGCCGGCGGGGGCGGCCGAGGAGCAAGGCCGCGCCGCCGCGCCCGCGGACGTCGTGGTGCAGGCCCCGCCGATGCAGGCGCTCTACGAGCAGGCCGCCCGCGCCGCGCGGAGCCCCATCAGCGTGCTCATCCTCGGCGAGACGGGGGTCGGCAAGGAGGTGCTCGCCCGGACGCTGCACGCGCTCTCGCCGCGCGCCGGCGGGCCCTACGTCGAGCTGAACTGCGCCGCGCTGCCGCCGTCGCTGCTCGAGGGCGAGCTCTTCGGGCACGAGAAGAGCGCCTTCACGGGCGCGAGCCAGGCGCGCCCGGGCCTCATCGAGTCGGCCGACGGCGGCACGCTCTTCCTGGACGAGATCGGCGAGCTTCCGCTCGCCTTCCAGGTGAAGCTGCTCCGCGTGCTCGAGGACCGGAAGGTGCTCCGCCTCGGCGGCCGCACGCCCCGCCGGATCGACCTCCGCTTCGTGGCGGCGACCAACCGCGACCTCGAGGCGGAGGTCGCGCGCGGCGCCTTCCGCCAGGACCTCTACTTCCGCCTGAACGGCATCTCGCTGGTCGTCCCGCCGCTGCGCGAGCGGGTTCCCGAGATCGCCCCGCTCGCCGGCAGGTTCCTCGCGGAGGCGTGCCGCCAGCTCGGCCAGCTCCGGGCGCCCAGCCTCTCGGCGGAGGCGCTCGGCGTGCTCGAGGCGTACACGTGGCCGGGGAACGTGCGCGAGCTGCGCAACGTGATCGAGCGCGCGGCCGTCCTGTGCGCCGGGGACGTGGTCCTGCCGACCGACCTGCCGCCGCATCTGCTGTGCGTCTCCAGGCTGTCTTCAGCCGGCGACGCCGCGGGCGCGCGCCCGGGGCCCGGGGGTGACGCGCGCGGCTCCCGGCCGCCGCCGCCGCCCGACGAGGCCCGCGGCTCCCGGCCGCCGCCGCCGCCCGACGAGGCCCGCGGCTCCCGGCCGCCGCCGCCGCCCGACGAGACACGCGGCTCCAGGCCGCCGCCGCCGTCCGACGAGGCCCGCGGCTCCCGGCCGCCGCCCCCGCCGGGCGGCGAGGGCGCCGAGGGCCCCGGGGCGCTCGCGGCGGCCGCCGCGCCGCCGCCGGGCGTCGACGCCATGGCGAGGCTGCGGCTCGAGATGAAGGCGCTCGACCGCCAGCGCGTCCTCGAGGCGCTCGAGCAGTCCGCGGGCAACCAGACGCGCGCCGCGAAGCTGCTCGGCATCTCGCTCCGCACCCTGATCAACCGCATCGACGAGTACGGCATCCCGCGGCCGCGGAAGCGGCCCTCGTGAGCGATCGCGCGCGCGACGCGGGCGCCACGCCCTCGGGGCCCTGATCACCCGCGCGCGCGACGCGGGCGCCACGCCCTCGGCGCCCTGATCGCTCACGCGCTCGACGCGAGCGCGACGCCCTCGGCGTCCAGCATGCCGGACGCCCGCGCGTGGATCTCCCGGAGCGCCGCGTCGACGTCCCGCTCCGCGCCGAGGGCGAGCCCGCGCTCCGCGAGCGCGATCGCGGCGGCCGGGTCGCTCCCGGCGAGCGCATGCTCGGCCGCGTGCAGGTAGAGCTCCACCGCGAGCCGCGGCTCGCCGCCCCGCTCGAAGTGCTCCGCGAGCACCTTGGCGTCGTGCTCCCCCGCCTGGAGGAGCCACTCGGCCGCGAGCCGGTGGCCGAGCGCGCGGTCGTGGTCCGGGAGCATCGCGTAGCAGCCGTCGCGGATCAGCGCGTGCCGGAACGCGTACTCCTCCTGGTCCGAGAAGCGGCCCTGCTCGCGCCGCTCGAGCAGCTCGCGCTGGAGCATCCAGGGCAGCCAGTCCACCGCCAGGGTCGAGCCCTCCGAGTCGCCGAGCAGCGCCAGCGCCCCCCGCTTCCAGAACGTCTCGCCGAAGACGCTCGCCGCCCGGAGCAGCCGCCGCGCCTCCGAGGGGATGGCGTCGAGCCGCGCCTCGACCATGCCCAGGATCGTCTCCGGCAGCCGGTCCGCGCGCCCCTCCGCGACCGCCCGGATGAGCTCCTCCAGGTAGAAGGCGTTGCCGCTCGCGCGCTCGACCAGGCGCGCGACCTCCGCGGGCGAAAGGCCGTCGCCGAGCATCTGCCGCACGAGCTCCTCGGCGGCGCGGCGCGGCAGCGCGCCGAGCGTGATCTCGTGGATCTCGCTGCCCTCCCAGAGCACGGGGAACGCCTTGCGCACCTCGACGCGCGCCAGGTAGAGCACCGCGAACGGCCGGTCGCGCAGCTCCCGGAGGACGCGGGAGATGAGCTTGAGCGACGCCGCGTCGCCCCACTGGATGTCCTCGAGCACGAGCAGGTAGGGCCCCGCCGCGCACGCCGCCTCCATGAAGGCGAGGTACGCGAGCGGGATCTGGTCGGCCATCAGCGCCGGGCGCTGCCGCGCCTCGTGGAACCGCGGGTCGGCCTCGCTCGGGAAGGGCGTGCCCACGATCTCGCCGAGGAAGGCGGCGATCCGCGTCCGGTCGCCCGGCGCGAGCGACGGGGCGCGCGCGACGAGCGAGAGGAGCCGCTCGCGCTGCGCCGCGGCGGGCTCGCCGCCGGTGATCCCGGCCGCGCTCCGGAGCGCGGAGCCGAGCAGGGAGAACGGCGAGCCCGCGCTCAGCGAGTCGCCGCGGCCGACCGCGATGGTGAGCTCGGGGTGCCGCTCGCGCAGGATCTCGACGAGCTCGTAGCGCAGGCGGGACTTGCCGATGCCGGGCGGCCCGGTGATCAGGATGGCGCGCGGCTCGGGGCCGCCGAAGCTGTCCTCCAGGAGCTCGCGCAGGTTCCGTAGCTCGCGGTCGCGGCCGACGTAGGGGCTCGGCTTGCCGAGCAGCGTGCGCGCCGCGCGGCCGACCTCGCGCTCCTGGAGCAGGAGGAAGGTGCCGGACCGCGCGGCCTCGATCTCGAACCGCGCGTCGAGCAGCGCGCGGGTCACGTCGTCGATCCGCACGGGCGCGGGCGTCCGCTCGGCGCACGGCTCGCGCTCCGCGAGGGCGAGCAGCGCGGCCGCGCGGTCCATGACGGGCCCGACCGGGAGGCTGCCGGTCTGCTCGGCGCGTCCGGTCGCGAGCACGACGGAGGCCCCGGGCAGGAGCTCGCCGAGCTTGAGGGCGCACCGCGCCGCGCGCGCGGCCTGCTCGATGGCGTCGCCCTCGCCCGCGACCGAGAGGAGGAGCGTGCCGTCGGCGAGCGTGTCGACCCGCGCCCGGAACGGCTGCGCGCTCGAGTGGAGCCGCGTCGTGAGCTCGGGCGGCTGCGCGGCGACGAGCGTGCTGGCCGAGCCGTCCGCGGGCCCGCGCCGCACGTCCTTCGCGGCCACCATGGAGAGCAGCCGGAGCTCGCCCGTCGTGATCGCCTCGTAGAGGACGGGCATCGCGGAGAGGCCGCTGCTCGGATCGCGCGCGAGGGCGTCGAGCGCCTCGAGCACGGCCGAGCCGTCGCGCGGCCGCCGCTCCGGGTCCTTCGCGAGCATGCGGGCGACGAAGTCGTCGAGCTCCTGCGGCAGCTCGGGCCGGAGGTGCCGCACGCGCGGCGGGTCCTCCATGAGGAGCTTCGCGAGCAGGGCCATCACGTGCTGGCCCTGGAACGCCGGCCTGCCCGTGAGGCACTCGAAGAGCACCGCGCCGAGCGAGAAGATGTCCGCGCGCGCGTCGAGGCGTTCCCGTTCGCCCGTGGCCTGCTCCGGCGCCATGTAGCCCGGGGTGCCCATGACGGAGCCGGTGCGCGTGAGCGGCCCGATGGTGCGCTTCATCAGGGCGATGCCGAAGTCGAGCACCTTGAGGCCGGCGACCTCGCCGCCCACGAGCAGGAGGTTGCCCGGCTTGACGTCGCGGTGGACGACGCCGCGCGCGTGCGCCGCCGCGAGCGCCTCGGCGGCGGCGCGCAGCAGGGCGAGGCACTCGTCGAGGTCGAGCCGCTGCCGGGCGAGGCGCTGGGCGAGGCTCTCGCCGTCGAGCCACTCCATGGCGAGGTAGGGCGCGCCGTCCGGGGTGATGCCGTGGGCGACGTGCCGGACGATCCTCGGGTGGTCGAGCTCGGCGAGGATCCGGGCCTCGTGCTCGAAGCGGTGCACGGCGCTCCGGTCCGGCTGCCCGATGAGCTTGAGCGCGACGGGCGCGCCCGTGGCCCGGTCGAGGGCGCGGTACACCGTACCCATCCCGCCGGAGGCTGCGACGCGCTCGAGCTCGAAGCGGCCGTTGATGACCTCACCCGGGCGCATGGGGCGGAGGATGCACCGACGTCGAGCCGTCTTCAACGGTCCGTCACGGTCGCGTCGGCGGGGTCGTCCGGTCGATCTTCCCGCGCCGCTCGCGCGCCACGCCGCGCGCGCCGAGCCGGCGAGCGCACCGAGCCGGCGAGCGCGCACGGCAGCAGCGGGGGATCACCCGGGCGGCGAGCCCACGCGGCGCCCACAGGGGATCACGGTCTGCGACGCCGGGATCGTGCGCCGCTCACGGGAGGACCGGGCGCGGCAGGGCGCGCGCGCCGCGCGCCGCTCGGCTCACCGTCCCAGGCGTCCAGCGCGCCGCGCGATCAAGCGGAAGACGCTCGCGTGCAGTAGCTTCCGATACCGGATCGGAGCAGCGCGAATCCGCGCTCGCCGATCTGCGACAGCGCTGCGCGGATCTGCGGGTCGGAGTCGCCGCGGAGCACGCGCGTCTGGAGCTCCTCGACGAGCACCCGCTCCAGCCCGATCACCATCGCGGCGACCACGCGCGCGGTGGGGTCGTCGGCCGGCGCGCCGCTCTCTTCGATCAACGTCTGCGCGAGCCGATGCTCGCTCTTCGCGAGCATCAGCCCCCCGCGGGTCCTGAGCGCCGGGCTCGCGTCGACGGTCGCCAGGAACGGCCTGAGCCGCGCCGCCAGCCAGGGCTCCTTCCTGTTCTTGCCGTTCACCACGTCGAGGAAGCCGCGATGGAGCGCGTCGATGGCCGACTCCCCTTCCCGCCGCTCCCGCACGATCCGGCTCGGCGCGTCCTCCACCTCCTCCGCCCGATCGAAGAAGAGCTCCTCCTTCGTGGCGAAGTAGTTGAAGACCGTGTTCACCGACACCTGCGCCGCCTGCGCCACCTCGGCGACGGTGACGTGGTCGAACCCCCGCTCGATGAACATCCGCGTCGCCACCTGGGAGATCGCCAGGCGGGTCTGCTGCTTTTTCCGCTCCCGCAACCCCGGTCGCCCGCTCATTGAGGCCCTCTCACTCCGCTCGGTCGTCGGCCGCTCGACGCGCGGCCGCCAGATTTTTGGATTGACACCAAGTTTGCGTTTACTACATTTTCATTCGTCTCGGGGGCGAGGCGCGCCCTTCTGGAGCGCTCGCGGAATTTCGACTTCTACGGAGGCGCATCCATGCCGGATGACCGGTTTCCCGTGGTGATCGTCGGTGGCGGCGTGGTTGGCCTGACGGCCTCCCTGTTCCTGGCGCAGCATGGCGTGCGGGCGCTCCTGGTCGAGCGGCACCCGGGCACGAGCATCCACCCCCGGGCTCGCGGGGTGAACGGTCGCACGATGGAGCTGATGCGCGAGCTCGGGCTGGAGGAGGCGGTCCGCCGCGTGGGGGCGAAGCTCGCGCCGGCCGTGGGCATCCACGCCGGGACCACGCTGGTGCAGGTGCTCGAGGAGCGCGGCGAGGGGGGTTGGCTGCTGAAGAGGATCCGCCGCAGAGGGGTCAGCGGGCAGGGCTCGAAGAAGAGCCCGACCGGCCCTTGCCGCGCCACGCAGGACGAGCTCGAGCCGGTGCTGCTCGACGCGGCGCGCGAGCGCGGCGTCGACGCGCGTTTCTTCACGGAGATGGTCGGCTTCGAGCAGGACGCGGACGGGGTCACCGCCGCGATCGTCGACCGGAAGACCGGGGAGCGTCGCGCGGTTCGCGCGGATTACCTGATCGCCGCCGACGGCGCCCGCAGCCCGATCCGCGAGCGGCTCGGCGTCCGTCAGACCGGCGCGGGCGTGCTCGCCCATCAGCTCAACCTCTACTTCCGCGCGGACCTCACCGCGCTGGTGAAGGGGCGCGAGTTCAGCATGTGCCTGGTGGAGAACCCCGAGGTTCGTGGGCTCCTGGTCTCGATCAACAACGCGGATCTCTGGGTGTTTCACGTATCCTATCATCCGGAGCGCGGAGAGCGGCCCGAGGATTTCCCGGCGGAGCGTTGCGCCGCGTTGATCCGGAAGGGGGTCGGGATACCGGATCTGGAGGTCGAGCTCAAGGGTGCTTTGCCGTGGCAGTCCGCGGTGCGGGTGGCGGAGCGTTACCAGCATGGGCGGGTGTTCCTCGCGGGCGACGCCGCGCACGTGATGCCCCCCTGGGGCGGGTTCGGGGCGAACACCGGGATCCAGGACGCGCACAACCTGGCGTGGAAGCTCGCGGCGGTGCTGCGCGGCGACGCGGGGCCGGAGCTCCTCGCGACCTACGATGAGGAGCGGCGGCCCGTGGGGCGCGCGGTGGCGGAGATCGCCGGGAGCATGAACGACGAACGGGGGCTGTTCGCGGTGAAGCCGGGGCTCGGCATGTTGTGGACGATGCGAAAGGTGTTTCCGTACCTGACGATGGGGTACGGGTATACGTCGGCCGCGGTGGTCCTGGAGCGCGGCCCGGCTCCCGGGCCAGGGACGACCGACCTGCGGGGACGCCCGGGGACGAGGGCGCCGCATGTATGGCTCCGGCGGGGAGGAGAGCGGCTGTCGACGCTGGATCTGTTCGGCCGCGGCTATGTGCTGCTGGCGGGGAAGGACGGGGCCGCGTGGGTCGAGGCCGCGCGGGCGGCGGCGAGGCGATTGGGGCTTCCGGTGGAGGCGCTCCGGCTCGGGACCGAGGTAGAGGATGTCGAGCGGCGCTGGGCAAGGGCGTTCGGGGTGAAGGCAGACGGCGCGGTGCTGGTGCGTCCGGATGGGATCGTTGCGTGGCGGGGAAGACAAGGAAGCGCGGCGGCCGAGGGCACGATGGTGAGTGTATTGGCCCAGCTCTCTGCGCGCGCCGCGGCGTGACCCCGAGGGGTCGTCCTCCCAGCATCCCAGAGCGGCGGTCACCCGCACAGGAGACGGGCCCAGATCGGCGTTTTCGGCGCGGAAGCGCACTCCTGTGCGCTGAGCACCGAAAACGTCGAGATGGGCCCGTATCCGAAGCGGGTGACCGCCGCTCTAAGAGAGGAGCTTTAGATAGGCGTAGCCCTCGTCGGCGAGGTCCAGCGAGGAGAGCCCGTCCTCGTCGGTGCCCGGGACGAGGTAGACCGCGTCGGCCTTGACCGTGGCGAAGCTCAGCGCCGGGATGGCGGCGAGCAGCTTACCGAAGGTCTGGCGCGTGAAGTACTCGCGTTCGGGCATGTCGCAGCGCTCGCCCAGGAGTTCGTCGCTGGCGCTCCCCTCTCCGAGGAGGAAGATCAGCGAGGCGATCACGAACTGCTTCTCGCTGGAGATGCGGTGCAGATCGTCCGCGACCGCGTCGATCTCTTCTGGCTCGGTGGCCATGCTGCCCTCGATCTCGCTGCACCAGGTCTCGAACTGGCGCTCGGCGTCCCGGCCGCGGATGAGGTCCCAGAAGCCCCGCTCGAAGGAGGCCATGCCCTCGTTCAGGACGCTGGTCAGGTTCTTGTAAAAGGCCCGCTTCTCGACGAGCGAGACCTCGGAGGGCGACGCCGTGATGATCCGGTGCAGCCGGGCCCGCAGGGTGTCCCCCGGATAGGTCTTGAGCACCACCTGGATGGCAAAGAAGGTGTATCCCATGATGACTCCTGTGAGGCCCGGGGGTCCTCGAGAGCGCGGCGCGCGCCCTCCCCTAGCCGCCGAACGAGACCCCGCGCCCGAAGGAGCCGCTCCGCCCCCCCGTGTACGAGGGGGCGCTCGGGTGGTAGCTGGAGCTCAAAGAAACGCGCCCGAAGCCGCTGGGCTTCTGCTTGCCGACCCCGCTCACGGCTCCGCCCACCGCGCGGCTGGAGAAGACCGTGGGCCGGAGCTTGGGGGCGAAGTCCGCGCCCCGCGACACCGGGCGCGCCGGGGGCATCGCGGACGCGCTGCGCGGGGTGCTGTACCAGCCGTAGTTACCCCAGAAGGCCGGGTGCGAGAGGTACGAGCCGCCGTAGAAGAAGATCAGCGGCGTGCCCGTATGCACCGGGGGCGCGACCGCGGAGCTCTGGATCGGCGCAGCGCGGGGCCCGCTCGCCAGGGCCGCCAGGTCCTCGTCCTCGGAGGAGGCACGGCTGAAGTCGCGCAAGGACAAGAGCTTGGTGTCCACGCCCGCCGCCTGGTACGCGACGATGTCCTCGTTGAGGTCGTCGGCCTCCTGGAGCTCGGGCCCGGCCTGGTCGTTGATGTAGAGGACGTGCTTGACGCCCAGGGCCTTCAGGCGCTCGGCGCTCGGCAGCTTGGCGACGTAGCGGTTGTCGAAGGTGTTCGGATCGTCGGTGTAGGGGTTGAGACGCTGGCTGTCCACGACGAAGAGCGGGGGCGCGGGGCGCTGACGCACGGAGGCCGACTCCGCCAGCAGCGGGGCATAGAAGAGGGCCGCGCCGAGGACCAGGTGCGAGGGGACCACGCCGGCCGGGTGGGGCCAGTTGTCGAACAGGAAGACCGGCTCGAAGAGCTCGGCGAGCCCGGCCGTGAACGCGACCGCCTGAGGTCCGGGCAGGTCGACGACCAGGGCGATATCGCGCGGCGAAGAGGCCTCCTGGAAGAGGGAGAGCAGGGCGCGGGCCTTGTCGAAGGCCGTCTCCATCTCGGGCGTGTCGACGGGGCGCACCTGGGTGAGCAGGGCGGCGTTGTTCGGGTCGGTGATCGCCTGGAACAAGGTCGGCACGTAATATGGCGTCAGCTCGGCCTGGGTGGGGGCGAGCCCGGACGAGAGCGACCGCAGCGCCATCCCGTCGGGGGGCTGGCCGCGCGCGTCGTGGCTCACCGCGCCCGGGAAGTGGAGGACCTTGCCCATGGCGCCCACGTCCCAGCCCTCCTCGCGCTGGAGCTCGAGGGCGTCGACGGCGCTCTGCATCTCGAGGTCGTCGCGGCCTCCGACGCTGCAGACGAGGCTGGCCAGGAGCCCGGCGCTCAGCACGCCTCCGCCGATCCAGAGCATGGACTTGAGGGCGTTGCGCCGGCTGAAGGGGTCGGGATCGGCCTCCAGCTCGTCCTGCCACCAGCGAGCCCCGGTCAGGGCCGGCGTGTTGATGAAGGCCTTGCGCGAGAAGGGCTTACCTTGGCTCATGGTCCCCCGGGAGCAGCAGGGCGGGAGCGCACTGCGCATGGGTGTCGGTGCGGCCCGCCTGCTGCCGGACGAAGAGGCCGCTGGCCTGGCCCGCGATGAGGTAGACGCCGTAGTTCGTGGACTCGCCGGGGCGCTCGCCCTGGGCCTCGAAGTAGTGCTGGGCCACCCAGCGCGTCGGGATGGCCAGGCGCAGCGCCGCCTCCCAGTCGCTCGGGGAGGTGTCCCTGCCGATCACCACCTCCTCGCCCTCGCAGCCATAGTCGGATTTCAACACCCAACGATCCTTCTCGCGCCGCAATTCGTCCAGGGGGGCCGCCTCCAGGCGCGCCGTGTACGGGAGGTAGCGGGCGAGGTTGGCCTGGGTGTGAGCGGGGAGGCGGTCTCTCTCCTCCCAGAGGAGGGCGAGGGCGCGCTTGTTCTGGGTGAGCACGGCGCCGAAGGGGTTCACGACCGCGGCTTGGCCGCGCAGGCTGGCGCTGAGGAGCACGTCGAGCGCGCGGGCCAGCGGGGCCTCGTCGGGGTAGCCCGGGTCGGAGGCCCAGATTGGCAGGCGTTCGCCCCACCAGTCGGTCTTGTAGTGACGGACGAAGACGTCGCAGGGCTCCCCGAAGAGCCCGGCGCGCCCGCCAGGCAAGGCCTGGAGGTTGTAGGGCGAGCCGGTGCTCACCTCCCAGCCCTGGTCCACGAACCAGCGCTGATAGAGCGAGACGAGGGAGAGATCCTCGGTCATCTCGGTGGGGTACAGGATACCCACGCGGCGCGGGGCGTGTCCGGTGTCGCGCTCCGTGAGCTGCGCGACGAGCTGACAGAAGCGGGTTCCGAGGTCCTCGTTGAGGTCCACGTGGCCGGGGTGGTCCGCGTGGGCGAGCGCCCCGCCGAGGACCGCCTCGGCCTGGCCGCTCGGGGTGTCGCTGTTGAGCTCACAGACCTGGGGGCCCTGGGCGGTGAGGAAGACGTCGGCGCGGGCGATGCCGTGCCAGCGGGGCGCGGCGCTGATCCACATGAGCCGCTGGAAAGGGCTGAGGGCGAGGCGGTCGAGGAGGGCTGGCTCCACGGCGCAGCGCATGGCGAGCTGGTGGTGGGCCTCGGTGACGGCCTCCGCCGCAGCGTACAGGGCGTCGCGCTGGGCCGGCGAGAGCAGCACCGGGGCCTGGCGAAAGCGCGGTGCGCCGTCGACCCAGGGGTCGGTGAGGATGCCGGTCCCGGTGAGGCGGCGCGCGTAGTCTTCGTAGCCGCTCACGTCCCGCTCCGGGGGGCGATGCGGCGCGGGTGCAAGAGGTTCATGAGATCCCCGTCCTTCGCCGAACGCTGCGCCCTGAGACTAACGCGCCTCGGGGCGAAACATGGCGTGCCAGCGGCACCGGACACGGTCTGCCGGGGTAGTTGAGCTTACCTCCGGCATCGGACACGGTCTGCCGGGGTAGCTGAGCTTGCCTCCGGCACCGGTCACGGTCTGGTCGGGGTAGCTGAGCTTGCCTCCGGCACCGGTCACGGTCTGGTCGGGGTAGCTGAGCTTGCCTCCGGCACCGGTCACGGTCTGGTCGGGGTAGCTGAGCTTGCCTCCGGCACCGGTCACGGTCTGGCCGGAGTAGCTGAGCTTGCCCCGGGCACCGGAAACGGTCTGGTCGGGGTAGTTGAGCTTGCCCCGGGCACCGGAAACGGTCTGGTCGGGGTAGTTGAGCTTGCCCCGGGCACCGGAAACGGTCTGGTCGGGGTAGTTGAGCTTGCCTCCGGCACCGGACACGGTCCACCCGGGCAGTGGAGGTCCTCTGCCCGGCTGGCGCTGAGCCCGTCCTACCCTCGCCGGCGGCCGCGCCGCGCGAGCGCGAGGCCGGCGATCGCCCCGGCCAGCGCGGCGACGCCGCTCCCCGGCGGGGCCGCGCCGCCGGCGCTGCACCCGAGCGCCGCCGGCGCCCCGTCGTTCGACACGTCACCGGCAACGTCGGAGGCGGGCTCCTCGCCCGACAGCACCGGCAGGGCGTCGGGCTCGTGGAGGCTCCCCAGCGCCACATCGAGCGCCTCGTCGGCAGCCAGCCCGGCGGCGAGCTCCTCGCGGCCGCCGGGCTCCACCACCTCAGCATCATGCCACGCCTCGCCCGGCGCCGCGATGCGCGAGCCGCCGCCCGCCGCGCTCGCCACCTGGAACAGCGTGTTGCCGAGGATCACGTGGAAGCTGCCGTCGAGCCAGCGCCCGTGCCCGAGATCGCTGCTGATCGCCTCGGGCTCCGCGCCCGGGCGGCCGATGTACCGCTTCCCCCCGTTGAGGAACAGCACCTCTCCGGCGTCGCTGATGCCGTCATGGCCGATCCGGAGCTTCTGCTGGTCGAACAGGCTCGACGTCGCGAACGCGCTGAGCTGGTGCTGCCCGCCGTCCGGGGTCCGCAGCCACACCTGGTTCACGGCCCCGTCGCTCCGCAGGAAGCCCGCGTACCCCGCGTGCAGGAGCAGCCCCGCGGACGTCGCGGTGATCGAGTTGCCCAGGAACACCTCCTGTCCACCCGCCGTGTAGAGGTAACTCGAGCTCACGTTCCCGTTCCACCATCGGCCGGCCACGTTCGTCCCGTCGGTGATCGGCCGCTGCAGGTTGCCCGCGTGGTTCCCGATACGACCCACGCCCAGCCGGCGGATCCAGGGCTCCTCGTACGAGCCGTAATAGACATCGCCGGACGCCGAGATGTCGGCCTGGAACGGCGACGTGCTCCCCGGCCGGTTCCAGATGGAGGTGTTGATGCCCGTCGACACCCGGTGCACGTACCCGTTGTCCTCGCTGTTCTTGGTCCACACGAGCAGGTCGCCGTTCACCGCGTCCAGCCTGCCGTCCGCCACGATCCTGCGCCATGTCCCGTCATGCCACGTGAAGATGCGGCCCGTCCCCGACTGGATCACGGCGCCCGACGGCGTGAGCGCTCCGTAGGTCGGGACGCTCCCGGGGGGATCCGGCAGGATCGTCGAGACCCACGTGATCTGCTGTGTGGCGCGGTCGGCCACGCCGATCCGCTGAAAGCGATCGTGGAACAGGATCCGGGTCGCGTCGACGTCGAGGATGAGGCCCGGCACGGTCGCCACGGCGGTGAGCTTCGGGCTCGACTCGGCGTAGAGGGGTCCGACCCGTTCACTGAACTCGGGACCCACGCTGAGCCTGCCATAGATGAGGGCGTTGAGCACCTCACCTGGCTGGACCGCGCGATTGAGGGGGATCCTGAGGTAGAGCGTCCCTGAGGTGGCGTCCGCCGGGCGAGTGAAGCATCCGTCCCCCAGGGAACGCGTCTGGCTGTAGACGGTGGCGCAAGCGCGCTCGCACGGGTAAGGCGCTGTCCCGACGCACTCCAGGTAGATGTCCGCGGTCCCGGAGACGACGCTGTGCGGGCGCGGGCTCGTCATCCGCAAGAGCGGAGGCGCGTACCGGTGCACGGTCCTCTCCACCGTCGCCACGTCGCCGAGCAGGTTGTACGCGCGCATCGTCAGAAGATGGGGGCCATCGGCGAGGCCGCTGATGTCGAAGCTCCCCTCGAAGTGGCCGATGTCCACTGGCGCGAGCTCGGCCGTCACGCCCCCGATCTCCGCCTCGACCAGGTAGATCCCGTCAGGCGAGGCTGCGCCGACGCGCAGGAGGAACGTGTCGTGGGTGGTGGACACCTCGGAGTCGCCTTCGGGGTAGCTGTTCGTCATCGTGATGTCGCCGATGGATACCTGGGCCCAAGCAGCCTCGGCCGCGAGCAGCACGACGGATCCGAGGGCGAAGCGGATCAAGTTACGAAGATCTTTCATGGAGTCCTCCTGCTGGTTGCCGCTTGGATGCGCGCCCATTCCGCCGCATTCACGGCGCTGGCAGGGGGCGCCGCGCGCTCCGCGAGAGACCGCCTTCCGCCTGGTGTTCCTCGGCTCGCTCGACGCCGTGACGCCCTCCGGCTGGACCGCGGTGCTCTTCCGCCGCGATCCGGCGACCTCCTTGACGGTGCGCGGCGCTGCATGGGAGCGTCCGGTATGCAATCCGAAGCGCCTCTTCCCGGGGCGCGCTGCGCGCAGCGCGCCCCCGAGCCCGGGCGATCCTGCTGCGATGGATCACCTCGACGGGCTTCGAGGAGCGTTCATGCCGGCGCCGGCCGATAGCCACCCTTCTTCCGCCTCGCCCCCCTCGAGGTCCAACGCCGGGTGCCTAGGCGCCGTGGGCGGCGTCTGCGTCGCGTTCGCGGTGGTCGTGCACCGGCATGCCGAGCTCCGCGCGTCCGTGCTCGAGGCGGGCCTGATCCTCGCCCTCCTCTGCGTCGCCGCCGCGGCCCGCAACCCGGGGCTGCGCGGCGTCCTCCCGCTCGGCGCCTTCCCCCTCGCGTACCTCCTGGTCAAGGGGACCCAGTCTGCGCTGAAACGTCCCGTCATCGACTACATCGAGTCCGGACGGGGTGATTGGATCGTGCTCCTCCTCCTCGGGGTCATCGTGCTGTCCGCCCTCCCCGGCGCCGTCGGTGCGTTGCTGTTCATGGCCCTCGGGAGGCCCATGGCCCGCGTGCCGTGGCGTGCCCTCCACCCGGTGAGCCTGGCCGTCCTCGCGCTGACCACGGCGCTCGTCGCCGTCTCGACCCGTCGCGCCCTGCACAAGACCGATCCGGAGCGGTACGTCGCGTCTCTTCCGAGCATCGGCGTCATCCCGCCCGTCGCAGGGGAGCCCTCGATGATCGAGGAGGGCTCGCCGATCCCGCCTGGACCGCCCTTCGAGACGCGCATCTACGACATGACCGTCGGCCCGCTCGGCATACGCCGGTTGTGCCCCGGCATCGTCGGCAGGTGCCTCCTCGAGGTGAAACATGCCGGGCAGCCCTTCGACGTCGGCCTCGTACAGTGGCTCTCTCGGGAGAGCTCCTATCCGATCTTCGACCGCGATCCGTGCGGCCCTTCACTCCACCGTTCCTGCATGTGGACCGACCTCGGCGCGACGGTCGTCTTGCGCGAAGCGTCCTTCGTCGATCCCGATGGATCGTTCCGTAATCCCGGCCCCGAGCTCAGGGAGCTGTTCGTGTTCGATGGCGCCATGTACAACAGCCCTCACGACGACGACGCGGGCACAGCCGCCCTCGAGCAGCCGTCGCTCGAGGAGACCGCCGCGAGCATGCGCGCCCTCGCGGACGAGATCAGCGCCCCGAGGCGCTGGATCGCCGTCGCGGCCGGCGGTGTGCTCCTCGCCGCTGCGCTGCTCGGCTACCGCCGCCGCGTCCGTCGCGCGCTCGCGCGGATCGCGAGCGCGAGGATCGCGGTGCTCGAGCAGAACGGCTGGCTCGCCTTCGAGGACGGCTCGCCTCCCGTGCGCGCCGGGGACCGCGGCCTGCCGGTCGGACCGGTCCTGGTCCTCGGGCCGAGCTCCGAAGGCGCTTACCGGGGAGGGGCTGTGGTCGAAGGCGAGATCATCGCCGGAGCGCAGGACGAGCACCTCGCGCGAGGGCGCGCGCGGATCGCGCAGGTCGACGTCATCGTCTTCTTCGTGGCGGTGCTCACGCCGCTACCCCTCCTGACGGCTGCGGCCACCCTGAACCTCTGGTAACGCCCCTCCCCGCGCCGCCGCGCGTGCTGATACCCTCCGTCCCCGGAGGCCACCGTGACGCCGAGCGCCCTCGCGAAGAAGCTCCAGATCAAGCCCAATCACCGCATCCTCCTCCTCGACGCCCCCGACGGCTACGCGGGGTCGCTCGATCCGCTGCCGGACGGCGCCTCCGTCGCGACCGCCGCGCGCGGCAGCTTCGATGGGGTGCACCTGTTCGTGCGGCAGGCCCGAGATCTCGAGAAGAAGGGGCTCAAGGCGCTCGCCGCCGTGGTAGGCCGGCGCGGGATCACCGCACGAAGCACCGCTTCACCGAGAAGGCCCGCGAGGGCCTTCTCGACGCCGCGGAGCGCCGGCGCGAGCTCGGGGAAGCGGCGCCGGAGCACGCACCTCACTGGCGCGGCAGCAGGCCCTGCGTCTGCCAGCTCGCGTCGATGGTGTGGGTCGGCGGCTCTCCGGCGTGTGAAGCGCCGTTCATCAGCCAGATCGCGCCGAGCCCATCGGTGCGCCGCCAGAGGAGGTCGGAGCGACCATCTTGGTTGAAATCGGACACGCCCTGGACTTGCCACTCCAGACCAGGATTGGAGCCGGGGATGTTCTGCCACGTCGGGTAGCCCGCGCCCCAATCGGAGCCGCTGAACCAGATCGCCAGCGCGCCGTCGACGTACCGCCACAGGAGGTCGGATTTGCCGTCTCCGTTGAAATCACCCACCCCCTGGATCGTCCAGGTCAAGCCTGGGTTCTGCCCGCCAGGATAGAACTCCCCGGTGTAGATGCTGCCGACCATGAGCCAGACGGACACCTGCCCGTTGTCGTGGCGCCACGCGATGTCCCCGTACCCATCGCCGTTGAAGTCGCCCACGGCCTTGACCTGCCAGTCCGGTCCGACGACGCCGCCCTGATTGCGCCAGCTCGGCGTCGCATGGTAGCCGACGTCGCCCGCGGCCTTCGGCCGGAGCCACATCTCGAGGCTGCCGTCCGGGAGGCGCCACAGGACGTCGGACGCTCTGTCGCCGTCGAAGTCGGCGATGCCCTGGAGCGCGGTGCCCGGCGCCACGTAGCCCGGGTTGAGCTCGTCGACGATGAGCCCATCCTGGAGGAAAGAGATAACGACCCTGCCTGACGTCACCTGCGTTTCCTCCCAGAGGATGTCGCTGTCGCCATCCCCGTCGAAATCGCCCGTGCCCAGCACCCGAGCGTTCGGCGGAATGGCGTCGGTGTCGGTCTGGCCCGAGATCACCCCGTTCTCCATGTGCACGATCCGCACCTCCCGGGCGGCGTTCCGCAGGAGGATGTCCGTGGTCTGGGACCGCGCAAGCGGCGCGGTGCCGCCCGAGGAGATCCGCCCATCGGCCTTCACCCGCACGTCGCACTTGCCGTCGCGATCGAAGTCGCCGAAGTCGAGCTCCGACGCGCCCAGCGTGGACGCGTTCAGGTACCGGTAGCCGTTGAAGCCGTTCACCGCGCCGCCGACGGAGTACCACCAGTTCGCGCCGTCCGCCGAGAAGGTGTCGTTGTTCCCGTCGCCGTCGAAGTCGCAGATGCTGCCGAAGCCCGTCATCCGGGCGCCGAAGGTGTTGTCCCAGTGGTCGAGGCCGCCGTATCCCGGGACCGAGTCCGATTGCGCCATCGCGGCGCCCCGGTCCCAGAAGAAGTGCCCCCACTCGTCGGTATGCGCGAACGCGTTGCGGGTCACCTCCATTCCATCGGTGGGCGACCCGCGCAGCAAGATCCCGAGGCCCGCCGTGTAGTGGATCGCGTTGTAGCGGACATCCATGTACTGGCCGGCGATGCCGCAGTAGCCGTCGGCGCCCCAGCAATCGTCCTGGCCGTGCATGTCGATCTGGTGCGTCTGGACGTCGATCCCGAAGATGACCTCGTGCTGGCCGCCGCCGGATCCCACGAAGTTGCGGTAGGCGAAGTACCCGGTCCCGTGCTCGCCGTCGCCCGCGATGGCGTGGCGGTTGTTGTTGAACATGTTCCTCTCGATCAGCGCGTACGCCCCATCGCCCACCTCCACGCCGTACCCCTCGCCGATCCGCTGGTTGTCGTGGATCGCGTTGTCGTGGATGCGCACGGCGCCCACGCCGTTGTTCTTGGAGATCCGCTCCCGGAGGTCCTTCACGACCAGGGCAGCGACGTGCCAGCCGGAGAGATCGCTATTGTCGATCTCGACGTTGAGGCTCGAGTTGACGGAGATCCCGACGGAGCTGGGGCTGCTCTCCTCGGCGACGGACTGGTCGGCCCCCTGCAGCCGGATCCCGCTGATCCGCACGTTGTCGGTGTCCAGGTAATCGCCGATCACGAAGAGCCGGCTGGGGTACGTCGTCGTGAACAGGAGCGGGCCGGGGTCCTTCGCGGTGCGCCCGCCGAGGATCTGCACGCCCGGATAGAGGTGGATGTTCTCTCGATGGCTCAGATCGAGGCTGACGTGGTTCTGGATGTGGACCACGGCGTTCGTGCTCTCCTCGCTGCTGATCGCCTGGACGAACGTGGCCACCTGGTCGCTCGACGTGATCGTGACGTTGATCCGCCCGTGCTCGTCCTTCGGGAGCAGGACCTTCACCGGGACGCTCCAGGATCTGGATGCGCCGCCGAGGCGGACCGTCAGCGTCCACGTGCCGTTGGCCTTCGGCGTGATGACCTGCGAGCCCGTCGCCGCGACCGTGCCGGGTACGCCCGTGATCTTCTTCGTGGCCGAGGGGCAGCCCGTCACGCTCCAGCGCAGCGTCGTGCTCTGCCCCAGCGTGACGGTGGACGGCGACGCAGAGAACGACGCTCTCACCTGCTGGAGGCAGGGCGATGGCTCCTGTTCCCCCGGCGGGTCGTCGTCGATCGCCAGCGCGGGCGTCGACCAGGTGAGCGCCGCGGCGCCCGCGAGCTGGAGGAGCGTCGCTGTACCCAGCAATGCCGAACGTGAGATGACCGTGTTGCCTGCGCAACGCATGAGATGTGACATGTTCCCTCGCTGTACGCTACGGAGCCGCTTCAGCCATGCCGGCCACGACCGGAAGGCCGGCGTGCCGCAGAGCAACCGTCGTACCCAGCCGCTCGCTCGCGTAGATCGGCCGATCAAGCGCAGATCCAGACGGTTCCGGGGTGCTCCTGATGAGCGAGGAGTTGCCCACTGAGCGAACTCTCGCGCAATCGAGCGCGTGGCGGCGCCCATGGGGTATCCGGATGGCGATGGCGTCGTACTCGATGGCTCCGTAAAGCATCTCCACGTCGTCGCGCACGACCTCGTAGAGCGTCGTCCTCTCGGGACGACGGCGCTCGTAGACGACGCTCGTAGAGCGAGCCGCGCTGGCCACAGAGCGCCGAGACCACACGCCGCAGGCCGGGCGGCGGCCAAGCGCTGAACCTCGCGCGCTCCTTCGAGCGCGTCGAGCGCGTCCCTCCCGATCAGGGCCGGCTGTCCGCCGGTCGACCGCAGCTCACAAGACGCGAGCTCGTAACAATCTCGAAACAATACGACATGGTCGCAATGTTCTCGCCACCTACCTCATCGACGAAGCCACGCCTTCCTGCGTGATGGCCCACCTGCCCACACACCCCGACCGAGCCATTCAGGGGTCGATCGCCTGGAGCGCCCAGCGCCCGAGACTTCGTATGGAAGTGCCGAGCACGGCCGAGCGAGGCGAGCGAATTCATCCATTTGCACGGGTCGGATGGGCCGTAAGCAACACCGGATCAGCACCAGATCAGCAGATGGAGAGGGAACCGCGCTTCGCATGACCTCGCAACTCTTCAGCCACGCAGAACGCCAGCGCGAGCGCATCCGACGCAGCCGCGCAACACACGGCAGAATTCGAGCCTGGCTGCATCCAGACGGCCGCTGCCCCTAACGCACACACGGGGTCGACACAGGGCCAGATCATTCGCACCCCGCTAAAACCAAACAATACTTAACATTGCTTTACAAAGCTCGACCGGTTCACCGAATACGCTGCTCTGGCGGGCCGACGATCCAATACGAATCGACGATTCCCCGATTCGCTGCCCAGTTCGCTGCCCGATTCGCCGCCCAATTCGCTGATCGACACCCGCAGCAACAATTTGACGCTTGTTATTGTCTCGATGTGGTCTAGATTGCGGCTCTCGTGAGCGCCACGGCGCCGCATGTCGTTCGAAGCTGGGGCCATGTGCTTCGCCAGTTTTCGCAACAGACGCATTGAGACGAGGATCCGGGGGGATCGGCGGGGTAACTGGCACATGCGTTGCTGACGTTGGAGCTGAGGCTGAAGCAGAGGCTGAAGCTGACGACATGACGCGCGCGACGGCGCAGCCCGCACGACCTGGAATGGAGAGGGCCGCGGCGTCGTTCCCGGCCGATCCCCGACGACCGATGTGAGGCCCCGTGAGAGCGGGTCCCACGAGCGGGGGCCGGCGTGGCGCCGGCTCGTCGCGGCGATCGCCCGGATACGGTTCAACCAAACGACGTGAAGGCGGTTTTACGAGATGAAACTTGCTAAGTCGCATGAGCGCTTCATTGCTCGCAGGGGATGGCTGCCTGAGCGCGCCTTCCTCGCGATGGGCCGGGGCCTATGAGCTCGCCTGAACTCGTGGCATCGGCGAGGCTGACGTCGGCCGAGCGTCCGTCGGACGCGCCGGCCGAGGTCCAGGCCTCGCCTCCCGGCGCGGCGACCGCGGCGTCGCGGTCTTACAAGGCGCTGATCCCCGCGCGGCTGAACCTGCTGCTCGCGGCGCTCTTCGGCGTCTCGCAGGCGTATTTTCTGGTGCTGTATCCGCTGGGACTCCTCGCCGAGCCCTCGGCGGCGATCGCCGCGCTGGTCGTCTCGGTGGCCCTCTCTTACCCCTCCTGGGTGCTCATTCACGAGGGCATCCACAACATGCTCCACCCGGCCCGCGACACCAACGACCGGGTGTCGCGGCTGCTCAGCGTCCTCCACGGGTCGCCGTTCGCGGTCCTCAGGCTCGTCCACCTCCTGCACCACAGGTACAATCGCGTGGAGGACTACGCGGAGGCCTACGACCCGGCGCGGACATCGTGGCTCAAGGCGGCGGTCCACCACTACTACACCGTGCTGGCAGGGCGGTACTGGAGCGAGGTCCTCGCGTGCCTCATCGTCTGGCTGCCGCAGGGCCGGCGCGACCGGGTCATCCGCGACATGATCGGCGACGGTGAGATGGGCAAGCGGATCCAGTCCACGCTCTCGCGGAAGGACACCCTCGGGGAGGCGCGCACCGACGCCGCGCTGAGCCTCGCGCTGCTCGCCGCGTCGTTCTGGCTCTACCGGCACGACGTGTGGGTGCTGGTCGCGGCGCTGTCGGGCCGAGCGCTCCTCGTGTCCTTCTTCGACGACGCCTACCACTACGGCACGGCGCGCAACCTCCCGGAGGCGCCGCAGCCCGCCCGCAACCACGAGCTCGGCCCGTCGTGGCTCGTGCTCCACTTCAACCACCACGGGCTGCATCATCGTTATCCCAGCCTGCCCTGGAGGTCCTTGCCGGCGAAGGCCCGCGAAGAGGGGCTCGTCTTCGACGGCGGCTTCGTGGCGTCGGCGCTCCGGCAGCTGCGCGGGCCGATCCCGCTCGCCGATCTGCCAGCGTCCGCTCCCCCGGCCGCGAGCCAGGCGGGGAGCGTAAGCCGCGCAAAAGATTCAAAGGGTTCAGCAGCAACAGAGGAGAGAACATGAAATCCGAGCGTCTCACGGTCAACGAAATCACGGTGCGCGAAATCAACTCCGAAGCGGGCATGCGCGACGTCATCACGCTGCGCGACCGCGTGTACGTCGACGACCAGGGGCGCCTGAACTCGGTCGACGACACGAAGGAGACGTTCGACAAGTACGACGAGTACGGGACCTATTTCGTCGCCTACAGCGACGCGATCCCCATCGGGGCGGTCAAGATCATCCGCGACTCGGCGCTCGGGCTGCCGTGCGAGTCGACCGCGAAGCTGACCGTGAACCTGGACGAGTACCGCGCCAAGGGGGCTCGCCTGGTCGAGTTCGGCCACCTCGTGAGCGCGCCGGAGGTCCGTTCGCAGGGGGTGGGCATGCAGCTCATGCGCCACGGGCTGCTCCACAGCATCACCAAGCTGAGGGCGACCCACATCCTGGGCGACTTCTTCGCCGACGCGAGCGGGAACTTCCAGCACTTCTACACCCACGTGGGCTTCGAGCCGATCTGCGAGCCGTACCAGGACGTGCGGTTCGCGGGGAGCCCGCTGAGCGTCGTGGGCATGGTGGCGATCGAGACCGCGTTCAAGCTCTGGCGCGAGGGCTCGGAGAGCCAGAGGAAGCTGCTCCACTTCTTCTTCTCCGACCTCGACCGACGCCCGGCGCCGCCTCCGACGCTGAGCGCCGAAGCGCGGTGACCCGCGCGTCGCATCGAGGGGGCACGCTGGCTGGCAGCATCATCGGGAAGGGCGAATGAACATGAGCGACTCCAGAGACTCCTTGGCGTACAGGCAGCTCGTCAAACCGCGGCTGGCGGAGAGCCTCGCGACGATGGGCCTGGACGTGATCTACCACCGGGCGAAGGGGGATTACGTCTACTTGCGCGACCAGTCCGGCGAGGAGGTCGAGGTCCTGGACGTGGTCGGAGGCAACGGCTCGTTGCTCTTCGGGCACAACCATCCGCGGGTGATCGCCGACCTGCGGGAGGCCCTCGCGGACGGGATGGTCGTGCATGCGCAGCTCTCGATCCGGCGAGAGGCGGGGCTGCTCGCCGAGACGCTGGTGAAGGTCGCTCGTCGAGACTCCGGCATCGACGAGGGCTTCGTCGTGCACTTCGCCAACAGCGGGGCCGAGGCGATCGAGTGCGCGCTGAAGCACGCGGAGGTGACCCGGATGTCGAAGCTCCTGGCCGCGTGGGACGCGCTGCGCCCGGAGCTCGAGGAGGTGCAGCGCGCGGCGCGGGCGGGAGAGATCTCCATGCCCGAAGGCCAGCTCGAGCACGCGTCGATCGCGTCGAAGTTCGGCCGCGTGAGGAGCCTCGAGGAGCTCGCGGGCCGCGTGCTCGCCCACAACCAGGCGCAGCTGACGAGGCGCCCGATCTTCGTCGGCCTGGAGCACGCGTTCCACGGCAGGCTGGTGGCGAGCGTCCAGCTCACTTACGCCGCCCGCCCGCCGTACCGCAACCTCGGCCTGAACACGAGGTTCCTCCCCCTGAACGACCTCGACGCCCTCGAGGCGCTGAAGGGCGAGCTCTCCCGCGAGGAGAGCCTGGACCTCTACGGGCTCAAGGTCGAGGGCGGGGCGGTGAGCCTGTACAAGCGCAGCCTGTCCGCCGTCGCCGGGGTCCTGGTCGAGCCCATCCAGGGCGAGGCGGGCGTCCTCGAGGTGTCGTCCGAGTTCGGCGCGGCCCTGCGGCGGTTCTGCGACGAGCAGGGGTGCCCGCTGATCCTCGACGAGATCCAGAGCGGCATGGGGCGCACCGGCCGCTTCTTCGCGGCCAGCTGCATCGGCCTCAAGGGGGATTACTACGTCCTCGGCAAGTCGCTCGGCGCCGGCGTCGCGAAGATCACCGCGGTCATGTTCCGCGCCTCGCTGTACCAGCAGGACTTCGCCCTGCACCACAGCTCGACGTTCGCCGAGGACGACCTGTCGTGCCGGGCGGCGCGCACCGCCCTCGAGATCCTGGAGGAGAACGGCGGCGCGACGTACCGGCACATCGAGGCCACCGGGCGGCGGCTGCGGGCGGTGTTCGACAGGATCCACACGTCGTATCCGGATCTCACGAAGGAGGTGCGCGGGCGAGGGCTGTTCCTCGCGCTGGAGTTCTTCCCGCCGCTCGAGTCGGGCTCGCCGCTCCTCAGGACCCTGGCCCAGTTCAAGCTCTTCGGGTACCTGCTCTCGGGGTACCTGCTGAAGACGCACCGGATCCGCGTGGCGCCGACGGGGAGCGCGACCAACCTCCTCCGGTTCCATCCGTCGATCCACCTCGACGACCGGGCCATCGAGTCCATCGATGTCGCGCTGCGGCGGCTTTGTGACATACTGCGGCACGACGACGTCTTTCACCTGATCTTCCCGCTCACGAACTCCACACGTCCCATCCCGCGCACCGAGGTCCGCGACTTCCGGCCCGCGCGAGGTGCATCGCCGAAGGACGGCCCGGCGGCGTCGCCGGGCCTCCTGGGAAGTCAGATGAGCCTGGAGGGGTTCAGGAAGGCAGAGCCGTCGCTCGCCGATCTCACGGACCAGGAGGTGGGAGCGTTCCTGTCGCGCCTCCTGGAGATCGGGCGCAGGGTCGGCTCGCTCCAGCACCGGCAGGTCTGACGCGCGGGGTTCGATGAGCGCCTGAGGCGCTCCCCCGAGCCTCGTTCTGCGCCCGGCGCGCGCCGGCAGAGAGCGCGCTCCGGGCGACGTGGGACGCCTCTTTGGCGCCCCGGTCGCGGCGGTCCATCCGGCGTGGCCGGAGGGGTACATCAGCTCGGCTCGTAGCGAGCTGAGCGGCTGATCCGGAGCTCATGTCCTCGCTCGCGAGGATGCTCGGACAGCCCTGTTGTTTAACGGCTGCGCGGCGCTCGCCGGGCAGACGAGAAGGTCTTTTTTTTGCACATGGCCGCGGATCACATCGGGTGTTTGCGACAACCGGAAGCGTGGGCCGCGGCGAAGCGCAACGAATCTCGACGAAACGGAGACTCCCTTGATCATCGCAAATGACATCGACTCTTCGAGCCTGGATGAAGCCGGAAAGCAGCCCGGGGTCGCCTCGCGCGGCCACGCGAGCCCCATCGACAAGGAGCTGCTCCGCGTCGACCCGTGGGTGATGACGACGAAGGTGGCGGTCTTCTTGGGGCTGCTCGCGGCCGGCTACGCCGGGATCCTCTCGGGGCACATCGCCGGGAGCGTCCTCGGGACGCTGCTCGTCGGCGCGATGTTCGCGCACGGGGTGGAGCTCACCCACCAGTTCCTCCACGGCACCGGCTTCCGGAACCGCACCGCCAACCGCGTGGCGGGCTTTCTGTGCGCGCTCCCCATGTTCGTGTCGCACTCGCACTACAAGACCCTGCACCTGGCGCACCACCGGAACCTGGGGACGCCGGCCAACAAGGAGTTCTTCAACTACGGAGAGGTCAAGGGGAAGCACCCCCTCGTGGTGCTCGCCCGGTCCTTCTCGCTGGCCCGGTACCTCGGCGTCGCCAAGAACATCCTCGGCGCGTTGACCGGCAAGACGCCGGACGGCGCCGTGAACGAGCGGGAGAGCCGGGCGATCCGCTTCGAGTACCTCGCGATGCTCGCGGTCATCGTCGCCGCGATCGCGTTCACCGCGGTGACGCGCAGCGATCTCGTCCTCCGCCTCTGGGTCCTCCCGCTGCTCCTCGTGGCCGAGCCCGTCCACTTCTGGGTCGAGCTGCCGGAGCACTTCGGATGCGACGTGGACAAGCGGAGCGTGCTCGTCAACACGCGGACGATCCAGGGCAGCTGGCTGTCGTTCTGGTTCACGAACGGGAACAACTTCCACGTCGAGCACCACCTCTACCCGCGCGTCGCGATCGACAAGCTCCCGCGCGTGCACGCGACGCTCCGGCACGACATCCGGTTCTACAACCGGAGCTACTGGTCGTTCCTGCGGACCGTCTTCTCGCGTGAGGTCCTCCCCTCGGATCCCATCGAGGCGCCCATCAGCGCGCCCATCGACGCGATCAACGGCGGGCTCATCGCGCGGGCGTCGGCGCCGTCCCTCAACGTGTCGGAAGGGTCGTGACATGAGCTCGAAGAAGGGCGGGCGCCCCTTCCTCATGGGCGTCCTGGCGGGCACGATTTACGGGCTCTGGGCGGTGTATGCGAACTGGGGGCACGATCTCCTCCACGTGGCTCGCGCGGCCTCCGCGCAGTTCGCGCTGAGCTTCTGCTCCACGTCGTTCCTCACGCTGGTGATCGAGCTCATCCTGCGGAGGGGCAGGAGCGTGCCGAACCTGGTCTTCGCGGCGACCGGCCCGCACGCCGCGATGGTCACGCTGTTCACGACGGTGCACTGGCTGTCCGGCACGCCCAACGTGCTGAAGACGATCACCCCGTCGGCCCTGATCGGCCTGCTCTTCAGCATCGCTTACGTGCTCAAGCGGAGCCACGGGCCGCGCGAGGAGCGCGGGCCCGCGCCCGCCGCCGCGGCTCGGGGCTTCGTGGAGCCGCCGGCTCACGAGGTTGCGCGCGGGTCCTGATGCGCGCTAAGGGAGCGCGATGAAGAGCCGATTGCTTGCCGGGATCGCGGCGCTCGGGGTAGCCTCGACGCCGCTGTCCTGCGCATCGACACGAACGGAGAACGCAATGACGCTTCCGAACCAGCGCGCCGAGAGCACGTCGGCGCGCCCCGAGCAGCACCCCGAGTTCGAGCGGATGGTGGCCGACTTCTTCCGGAGCGTCTCCTTCGAGGAAGGAGAGAAGCCGAACTACAAGCACATCCACGAGCTGTTCATCGAGGGCGGGAAGCTCATCAAGAACAGCCTGGATACGCCCGAGATCAGCAGCGTCGACGAGTTCATCGACTCTCGCCAGAAGTCCGTGGACGCGGGGGACTTGACCTCCTTCCGGGAGATCGAGCGCGCCGCGATCACCGAGGTGTTCGGGAACATCGCGCACCGGCTCTCGACGTACGAGAAGCGCGGGAGGCTGAAGGGGAAGCAGTTCGAGGGGCGGGGCGTCATCTCGACGCAGTTCATCAAGACGCCGTCCGGCTGGAGGATGAGCTCGATGGCCTGGGACGACGAGCGGCCGGGGCTGACCCTCCCCGACCGCTACGAGTACGAGAAGGCCAGCGCGCCCTGACCGCGGCGAGGAGGCGCGCCCTGCTCAGGGCGCGTCGGCGTTCTTGATGAGCTGCGCGTAGAAGCGCACCACCTCGGCGAAGTTCTTGACGGAGATGCGCTCGTTGGTGCCGTGGAAGCGCGCGCGGTCCTCATCCAGGAGGCGCGTGGGGCAGAAGCGGTACACGCCGTCGGCGATGCGCTGGTAATGCGCGGAGTCGGTGCCGCCGAGCACGAGCGACGGCGCGACGATGGCGTCGGGGAAGATCTGGCGGATGGTCTTCTCGATCGACGTGTAACCGAAGCTCGTGACGCTGCTGACGGGAGAGGGCTCCTTGCCCTTGCCTCCCCCGAGGATCTGCACCTTGACGCGCGGGTCGGCCACGGTGCGCTCGACGTGCTCGATGACCGATTGAACGGTGTCGCCCGGGCGGATGCGGAAGTTGACGACGGCCCGGACGCGCTTCGGCAGCACGTTGTCCTTGATGCCGCCGTCCAGCATGGTCGGGGCCGTGGTCGTGCGGATCATGGCCGCGGTGGCGGGGTTTCCGGCCAGCGAGCGCGTCGCGACGGGCTCGAGCAGCCAGAGGTTGGAGAGGATGAGGCGGTTCGGGAGGAGCGGCATCTCCGGAGCGAGGGTCTCGAAGAGCTGCCGCGCCGGGCCGTCGAGGCTGGCGGGGATCGGGTTGTTCTCGAGGCGATCGAGGGCCCTGGCGAGCAGGCCCACGCTGGTCGGGCGCGGGGGGACCGAGGAGTGGCCGCCCTCGGTCTCGACGACGAGCTCGAGGCTCACATAACCCTTCTCCGCGAGCCCGATGAGGCTCACGGGCCTCGCGATCCCCTTGATGATGCCCTGGGTGATGAACATGCCCTCATCGAGGGCGTAATCGAGGCGGACGCCGCGCGACGCGAGGAGCTCGACGATGGCGGAAGCCCCCTTCTGGCCGCCCAGCTCCTCGTCGTGGCCGAAGGCGAGGTAGACGGTGCGGGAGGGCGCGTGCCCCTGGTTCAGCAGGGCCTCGACCGCCTCCAGGATACCGACGACCCCGTTCTTGAAATCGATGCTTCCCCTGCCCCACACGTAGCCGCCGTCGATCGTCCCCTCGTAAGGCGGCTTGTGCCAGTCGCCCTCGGTGCCGGGCTCGACGGGGACGACGTCCTGATGCGCCATGAGGAGGATCGGGCGCTTGCCGGCGTCCTTGCCCTTCCACGTGTAGAGGAGGCTGTACCCGCCGACGACCTCGCGCGTGAGCGTCTGGTGGGTCTTCGGGAACATCTCCTCCAGCGCCTTGTGCAGGCCGAGGAACGCGGCGCCGTTCGCCTCCTCGCCGCCCGAGGGCGCATTCTGGGCATCGAGCGACGTGACGGGCTGCTCGGAGATGGTCTTGAAGGTGATGGCGCGCGCGAGGTGCTCGGCCGCCTTCGCCTCGTCCACCGGGACGCCTTCGGCCGCCTCGACCACGACCTGATGGCTCCTCGTGGTGAGCGCTTTCACGAACAGGAGGAGCAGCAAGAGGACCACGCCAAGGCCGATGAACCGGAGGACACGACCCACGACGCCGCGGCGCTTCGACGGCCTGTCGGCCCTCGCCGAGAGCGACGACGGGCCTTTGCGGGCGCCCGCTTCCCCCGCGGAGCTGCCCTCGTCCGATGCCCCGCCGTCACGCTGATGATTGTTTGCCACCTCGCTCATGCGGCGCATCCTCGCCGATCCGAGCGCCCGAAAGCGAGAGCGTTGCGCGAGAGAAGATGACAGCAGACGGCAATGGCGCCGCCTGCCCCCCGATGTGTCACATGTACATACATATTCCCACTCGCACAAAACTTGGCCTTCGGATCACGTTTAGATTGTCTACCGCCCCCGGCGGGGTGCGAATGAGGCGGCGTATCCGCTCTTCCAGGCGACGATGGGGCGTCGCGGCCTAGGCGCTGTCCGACGACCCTGGTACGTTCATGAGTCCGGTGCGAGAGTCCTTGCGATCCGTGTGGTCCGAGCCACGAGCACCACACTCACCTCGACGCACGCGAACGGACTGGGTGATCTTGGCGGCGTTCGCCGTCATCGGGTGCCTCGAGGCCGCCTTCCGCTCCGATCTGCCGTGGCGCGCCGCTTCGCTGTTCATCGGCGTCGGGCTCCTGCCGACGCTGCTCTGGCGGAGAACCAGGCCGCTGCTGATGGTCGTGATCGCGTTTGGCCTCGTCACGGCGAAGAACATCGCGGCCCTGGTCGCGGGCAGCGGGTCGCCAGGGCTCCATGCGATGGCGTATCTGCTGCTGCTCCCCTATTCGCTGTTCCGGTGGGGCACGGGGCGTGAAGCGACGATCGGGGCGCTCATCCTCGCGGCCGCGGCGTCGGTCGGTATGATCTCCACGCAGGCCAAGCCCGGCGACATCGTCGGGGGCTTCGCCGTCGTGCTCTCCAGCATGGCGCTCGGCGCGGCCGTGCGTTATCGGGATCGCGTGCGCCTGCGGGAGCTCGATGAAGCCAAGCTGGCCGAGCGAGAGCGCCTCGCCCGCGACCTGCACGACACCGTCGCCCACCACGTGTCGGCGATCGCGATCCGCGCGCAGGCTGGCCTGGCCGCCGCGTCGGCGCGCCCCGAGGCGCCCGTGGACGCGCTCCGCGTGATCGCGGACGAGGCCTCTCGCGCGCTCGGGGAGATGCGCACGATGGTTCGGATCCTGCGGCGCGACGAGCCGGCCGGGCTCGCTCCGAGCCCGCGGGTCTCCGACATCGAGCGCCTCGCAGGCGCATCCGCCGCAGGACCTTCCGTCGAGGTCAAGCTGACCGGGAGCTTCGATGACGTGCCGTCGTCGGTCTCCGCCGCGATCTTCCGTCTCGCGCAGGAGGCGATCACCAACGCTCGCCGGCACGCGCGCCACGCGACCCGGATTGACGTCGACGTCACGGCCGACGGCGCCTCCGTACGTTTGCGGGTCACCGACGATGGTCACGTGGTCCGCGCTCGTCATCCGGCGTCGAGGGGATACGGGTTGGTCGGCATGATCGAGCGGGCGGAGCTGCTCGGCGGCACGTGCCACGCGGGCCCGGGCCCGGAGCGTGGCTGGACGGTGACGGCTGTGCTGCCCCGGAATGGACGGTCCACATGAGCATTCGCGTCATCATCGCCGACGACCAGGAGATCGTCCGTACCGGGCTCGGCATGATCCTCGACGCCCAGCCCGACATCGAGGTCGTGGGCGTCGCCGCCGACGGGCACCGGGCCGTGGAGCTGGCGCTCGCCCTCCGCCCCGACGTGTGCCTGTTCGACATCCGCATGCCCGGCATCGACGGCATCGAGGCCACGCGACGGCTCGCGGGCCCGACGGTCGACCGTCCGCACGCGGTCGTCGTGATCACCACCTTCGACCACGACGACTACGTGTATGGCGCCCTCAAGGCCGGCGCCCGCGGATTCTTGCTGAAAGACGCCGGTCCTGAGCTGCTCGCGCAGGCCATCCGCGCCGCCGCCAGGGGCGACGCCCTGATCGCTCCGAGCATCACCGTCCGCCTCCTCTCCGCGTTCGCCGCCTCTCGACCGAGCCTGCCGCGAGCGCAACCCGGCGAGGCCCTCACCGCCCGCGAGGAAGAGGTCCTCCTCAAGGTGGCCCGCGGGCGAACCAACGCCGAGATCGCGGACGAGCTCCACATCAGCCTCAGCACCGTCAAGGCCCACATCGCCAGCCTCATGACCAAGCTCGGCGCGCGCAACCGGGTCGAGATCGCCATCTGGGCCTACGAGACCGCTCGCGTTCGGGACTGACCCATCGGGCGGGTGCCAGGAGGTGCACCTGGCCGAAAGTACGATCTCCCCATCGGACTCCTGGTCGACCCAGATCTGGCCTCTGTGCCAATTGTGACGTGGCTGGGGCGGTGGCTACGTTCGCGTCATGATGAACAAACGCACCGCGATTTCCTCCGCGAGGCGAGGCTGGCTCGTGCCCGCGTCCCTGTTGGCCCTCAGCGCGGTCCCCGTCGCCGCCGGCGCATACCGCCTGATCCAGCTCGGCGTCGGCGCCGAGGTCACCCCGGACAACGCGCGCTTCTTCGCAGCGCCGCTGCCCGTCGTGCTGCACATCCTCAGCGTCAGCGTGTACGCGGTCCTGGGCGCGCTCCAGTTCTCCTCCGGCTTTCGCCGCCGGAGACCTCGCTGGCACCGCACGGCGGGGTGGGCCCTGGTCCCGGCGGGGATCGTCGCCGCGGCTTCGGGTCTATGGATGCAGGCGTTTTACGAGCTCCCCGAGAGCGACCGCGGCGCGCTCGCCGTTCTCCGGCTCCTGTTCGGCTCTGCCATGTTGACGTCGCTCCTGCTCGGCGTGGTCGCCCTCTGGCGGCGCGACTTCGTCCGCCACGGCGCCTGGATGCTGCGCGCCTACGCGATCGGTCTGGGCGCAGGAACCCAGGTGCTCACCATCGCGCCCTGGGCCTTGCTCTTCGGCCAGCCGGACGCGGGGGAGAAAGCGTTCCTCATGGGCGCCGGCTGGGTGATCAACGTCGCCGTCGCGGAGTGGATCATCCACAGGAGGTCGACGGTCACACCCGCCCCCGAAAGGGCCATCGTCCAGCTCGCGCGGTAGGGCCGCGGCCGAGCTCGGGCGTTGTCCGGGCGAGCGCGGAGCCAGGCGCTCGCCCCAGGTCACCCGTCGGGGCAGGGCGCGCCCGCGCGGGCCCACGTCTCCCACGCGGCGACGAACTCGGCGTACGGCGTGGGGACGGGGGTGCGCCCGGCGCCAGGGTTCCAGCCCCAGGTCAAGAGCGGATCCTCGAGGTGGACGCGCAGCGCCGCCATGTCCTTGCCGCCGTTGCGCGCAGGGTCCTTGATCTGCTCGCACAGCGCCTTCGGGGCGACACCGACGAACACCATCGGCATCTCGGGCGGCGGCATGTGCCAGCCCTTCGCGACGCCGGGCGGCACGTGCATGCCGAAGCTGTTCGGCGGGTTCGTCGGCCCGTGACACGTCGTGCACTCCGCGCCCGCCATGCCGTGGCCCGTGGGACCGCGGAGCACGAGCTGGTTGTGCGGGCGCCCCTCGTCGCCCTGGAGCGGCACGTCGCCGGCAGGGTGGCAGTTCTGACAGCGAGGGTGCTGGAGGACGCTGCGCACCGTCTCGAACGCCGCGACGCCGGCCTGGCGGTCGGCCGGCGACGGCGCAGGGGCCTGCGAGGCCCCGGACGACTGCCCCCCGCACGCGGAGAGGAGCAAGGCGAGAACAAGAGAGGATCGGATCATGTTCAGGTGCACCTAGGCGAGGCGAAGCGGGAGGGAGCGCAGCCGCTGCTTGGTCAACGCGAACACCGCGTTCGCGACGGCAGGCGCGATCGGCGCGGTGGCGGGCTCCCCGATGCCGCCCATCTTCGCCTGGCTCGGGATGATGTGGACCGCGATGCGCGGCATATCGAACATCCGGAGCATCGGATAGTCGTGGAAGTTGCTCTCCTGGACCTGCCCGTCGACGATGTTGAGCTTGCCGTAGAGCGCCGCCGTGAGGCCGAAGGCGACGCTGCCCTGGATCTGCGCCTCGACGCCGAGCGGGTTCACCGCGGTACCGCAGTCGACGCTGCAGGTGACCGAGTGGACGCGGATGCGCCCCTTTTCGATCGAGACCTCGGCGACCTCGGCGATGATGGAGCCGAACGACTCGTGCACCGCGAGCCCGCGCGCCCTGCCCTGCGCGGGCGCGGTGCCCCAGCCGGCCTTCTCGGCCGCGACCTTGAGCGCATTGGCGTGCCGCGGCTTGTCCTTGAGCAGCTCGAGGCGGTACGCGAGCGGATCCTGGCCGGCGGCGTGCGCCAGCTCGTCGATGATGCTCTCCATCGCGAAGGCGGTGTGCGTGTTGCCCACCGAGCGCCACCAGAGCACGGTGACCGGCGTCCTCGGCGAGTGCAGCGACACGCGGAGCGCGGGCACCTGCGCGACATACGGCGACTCGGCGAGCCCTTCCACCGAGGTGTGGTCGATGCCGTTCTTGGTGACGAGCGGCTCGAGCGGCGTGCCCGCGACGATCGACTGGCCCACGACCGTGTGATCCCACGCCGCCGGCAGCCCGCGCGCGTCGAGCCCGACCTGGATCCGGTGGACGAACGCGGGGCGGTAATAGCCGCCGCGCATGTCGTCCTCGCGCGTCCACACCACCTTGACCGGCACGCCGGCGGCCTTCGCGATGATCACGGCCTCGCCGACGAAATCCGCCACGGGGCTGGCGCGCCGCCCGAAGCCGCCGCCGAGGAACGTCGTGTGGATCTGGACCTTGTCGGGCGTCGTGCCGAGGATCTTCGCCGCGGCCATCTGGTCGCCGGTCTGGAACTGCGTGCCGGTCCAGATCTCGCAGCGATCGCCGTCGATCTTGACCGTGCAGTTGAGCGGCTCCATGGGCGCGTGCGCGAGGTAGGGCACGTCGTACTCCGCCTCGATCCGGGACTTGGCCGCGGCCATCGCGTCCTCGACCTTGCCGACCTGGGCGGCGACCGCGCCGGGCTTCCGCGCCTGCGCGCGGAAGTCGGCGAGCAGCTTGGCGCTGTCGGCCCCGCCGCCCTCGGGCTTCGCCCACTCGGCGCTGAGCGCGTCGCGCCCGAGCTTGGCGGCCCAGAAATGCGCTGCGACGACGGCCACGCCGTTCGGGGTCGGGACGACCTTCTCGACGCCGGGCACCTTGAGGGCGTCCGCGGCGTCGTACTTGACGAGCTTGGCCCCGAACGCCGGCGGGCGGAGCACCACCGCCGTGCGCAGCCCGGGGAACTGCACGTCCATCCCGAACTTCGCCTTGCCCGTGATCTTCTCCGGCGTGTCGAGGCGGCGCACGAGGGTGCCGATCAGCTTCCAGTCCTTGGGGTCCTTCAGCTTCACCTTCGCCGGCGGCTTCAGCTTCATCGCCTCCTCGGCGAGCTGGCCGTAGGTCAGCGTGTCCTTGCCGTGGGTGACGACCCCCTTCGCGGCGACACACGCCGCGGGCGAGACCTTCCACCGGGCGGCCGCCGCGCGCACCAGCATGTCCTTCGCCATCGCGCCGACGGTGCGATACCGCTCGAACTCGCCGTTCGTGCTCGTCGACCCCCCGGTCATCTGGAAGCCCATGAGCGGGTGGCCGTAGACCGGCGCGGCCGGCGCGTGCTCCGACCGCACCTTCGACCAGTCGCACTCGAGCTCCTCGGCGATCAACATCGCGAGCCCGGTCCAGATGCCCTGGCCCATCTCGGAGTGCGCGAGCACCACGGTCACGGAGTCGTCCGTCCCGATGCGCACGAACGCGTTCGGCGAGAGCGGGGTCGGCTGCGCCTCCTTGGGCGCGGCGCGGAGCCCCTGCGGCACGTAGAAGCTGAGGACAAGCCCGGCCGCCGTGCCCGCGGTCGCCTGCAAGAAGCCACGCCGGGAGACGGTCACTTGCCACCTCCCTTGATGAGCCGCGACGCGAGGTGCACCGCCTCGCGCACACGCACATACGTGCCGCACCGACACACGTTTCCGGACAGCGCCGCGTCGATGTCGGCGTCGCTCGGATCAGGTTTCTGCTTGAGCAACGCGGCCGCGGTCATGATCTGCCCGGACTGACAGTATCCGCACTGGACGACGTCGGCCTGCGCCCACGCCTGCTGCACCGCGTGGGACCCGTCGGCCGACAGGCCCTCGATCGTCGTCACCTTGCGGGCCCCGACGCTCGACACCGGCAGGACGCAGGATCGAGCAGGTTTGCCGTCGATGTGGACCGTGCAGGCGCCGCACTGCGCCATCCCACAGCCGTATTTCGTGCCGGTCAATCCCAGCAGATCCCGGAGGACCCAGAGCAGAGGCATGTCCGGAGCGGCATCCACCTCGCGAACAACGCCGTTGATATCGAGTTTCATGGCCGTCCAGGCAATACTTTTGCGCGGACGCGCCGTCAAGCAACGGCGCTCGTTTTTTGCCCTGGACATCGGCCCACGGCTTGCTGTCGTCCCAATGGCACACACGCCGAGGGCGACCTAATGGCGCCGAGGTGCGACCCACGGCGCTGTGGCGCCCGGGGGCGCTCCGTGGCGTCCAGTGACGACGAACGCCCTGGCAGGCGCGTCGCGAACGGAACATGATGGCGCGCGCATGAACGAGCTTGAACGGATCGTGCGGGAAGCGGCGACCCTGGTGGCAGATCGGTCGCCGTTCCTGCTCGCGACCGTCGTGCGGGTGTCGGGGTCGTCGTACCGGCGCCCCGGCGCGCGGATGCTGGTCGCCGGCGATCGCTGGTTGTCGGGGTGCGTGAGCGGCGGCTGCCTCGAGGGCGACGTGATGCTCCGCGGAGAGCACCGGTGTCGCGACGGCGCCGTGGTGGTCACCTACGACTCGACGACCGAGGACGGCGAGGCGTGGGGGGTGGGGCTCGGCTGCAACGGCGTGGTGGATGTGCTGCTCGAGCACGTCGCGGCCGGAGCGACCCACGACGCGCTCGCGTTCGCGGGCGCCTGCTTCGCCGAGGAGACCACGGGCACGCTGGTCACGGTGATCCGCTCGACGGCGGGCGCGGTCCGCGTCGGCGCGCGCCTCGCCTTCGGCCCGCCGTGCGCGCTCGAGCGCCCGGTGACCGACCCGGCCGCGCGCGCCGCGATCGAGCGCGCGGCGCGCGGCCCGGCCGGCGTCGTGGAGCTCGACGGGCTGGGGATCACCGTGCTCGTCGAGAAGATCGCGCCGTCGCCGCAGCTCTTCGTGCTCGGGGGCGGCCACGACGCGGTGCCCCTCGTCGCGCTCGCGAAGTCGGTGGGCTTCCGGGTCACGGTGGCCTCTCCCACCCTCCGCCAGGGCTCCCGGTTCGCCGCCGCGGATCGTGTCCTGTCGACCGGCGGCGCGATGGACCGCCTCCGCGCGCTCATCGACGCGGCGGCCGAGCCGTACGTCGTGATCATGCACCACCAGCGCACGCCGGACCGCGACGCGCTCGCGACCGCCCTCGCGTCGCGCGCCCGCTACATCGGCGTGCTCGGCCCCGCGCGCCGCACGCGCGATCTGCTCGCCGAGCTCGGCCTGAGCGCCGGCGACGACCCGCGGATCCACGCGCCGATCGGGCTCGATCTCGGCGCCGAGACGCCCGAGCAGATCGCGCTCTCGGTCGTGGGCGAGCTCCAGGCCGTCGCGCGCCGGGCGCAGGGCGGGAAGCTCCGCGACCGCGTCCGGCCGCTGCACGCGGGCCTTGCCCTGGCGGTGCTCGCCGCCGGCGGCTCGCGCCGCCTCGGGCGCCCCAAGCAGCTCGTCGAGCTCGGCGGGGCGCCGCTCGTCCGGCGCGTGGCGACGGCGTGCGTCGAGGCGCGCTCCGGGCCGGTCGGCGTCGTGCTCGGCGCCCACGCCGGCGCGGTCGCGCGCGCGCTCGGCCATCTGGGGGTCGCGCACATCGAGAACGAGGGCTGGGAGGAGGGCATCGCCTCCTCGATCCGCGCCGCGGTGCGGTGGGCGGAGGCCTCGAAGGCCGACGCGCTGCTGATCGCGCTCGCGGACCAGCCGCTGATCACGGTCGAGCACCTCACCGCCTTGCGGAACGCCTGGCTCGCGGGCGCGCCGATCGCCGCGTCGCGGTTCAGCGGCGTCGTGGGCGCGCCGGCGGTGTTCGACCGGTCGCGCTGGGACGCCCTCTCGCGCCTCGAGGGGGACCAGGGCGCCGGTCGGCTGCTGCGCGCCGAGGGCGTCGCGGCGATCGACTGGGCGGGCGGGGCGATCGACGTCGATACGCCCGACGACGTGCGCGCGCTCGGCGGCGAGGCGCCGGCGGCTCAGCCGAGCTGCTGAGCCGCCGCTCTCTCGCCCGGCGAGCGCCCGCCTTCACCGGTTGAAGACGCGCGCGAGCTCGTCGTAGGCGGGCCGCGGCGCGCGATCGATGTCGACGATACCCCACCACTCCTCGTCGAACGTCTGATCCGGGGATGGGTCGTGTCGCCGGCGTGGGCGCACGATACCGTCGCGTGTCCCGCCCAGCGGATTGAACCCACCTGAAATGAGCAGAATTTCGTATCGAAGGCCAAGGCACCAAGACATCATCTTCTTCTTGGCGTCCTTGGCGTCCTTGGCGTCCTTGGCGTCCTTGGCGCTTTATTTCTCGCTCGATCAACGTGCTCAGTATTCTGGCACCGATCGCTCTGCCTCGGTAAGCTCCGCACCGTTTCAACCCTGAAGGAGGGTTTCACCCGATGAAGAAGATCGACATCGCCCAGGCCCCGACCCGCATGGGCACCGCGTATCCGCCGCCGTACGACGCCCCGTGCCGCGAGCGGAAGCGCTGGCGGCTCGGCAAGGTGGCGGGGTTGACCCAGTTCGGCGTCAACCTGCTGCGCCTGCCCCCGGGACAGTGGTCGAGCCAGCGCCACTGGCACCATGCAGAAGACGAGTTCGTCATGGTGCTGGAAGGCGAGGTGGTGCTGGTCACGGATAGCGGCGAAGAGGTGCTGCGCGCGGGCGACTGCGCCGGGTTCCGCGCGGGAGATCCCGACGGACACCACCTGCAGAACCGCTCGGATCGCGAGGCCGTGCTGCTGGAGGTCGGCTCGAGCCTCCCGGGCGATACGGCCGAGTACCCCGACATCGACCTGCGCGCCCTGCCCGACGGCTACGTCCACAAGGACGGGACGCCCTATGGCTCCAGAAGGATTCGCTGAGTCCGCTGGCGGCGACGCCGGGCGGACGCGTCAACAATCGGCAGGGCTCGCCTACCGATCGAGGAGTTTCAGCGCGATCGGTAGGCCAGAGCTCAAATCGCGCGCGCGGTACACGACGCACATGCCTCCGGAGGCCACCTTCGCCTCGATCGCGAGGCGATCCGCGATAATGTTTCCCGTCTTGGCGGGCGCTCCCTCGGCGGACACAGCGGGATCCTAACAGGGAACGTCGGTCGGGGACGAGCGCGGAGCGCAGGAAGCACCGCGCAACGGAAGGTCATCGATCCATGCAGTCTACCGAAGGGCACCGAGAGAACAGCGACCGCGCGCTCGTCGACGAGCTGAAGCGCGAAAACGAGGCGCTCCGGCGTCGCGTGGCGGAGCTCGAGGCGCCGGCGCGCCGCTTTCGAGCGCTCTTCGACGCAGGGATTGCCAGCCTTCAAATCCTCGATCCGCAGAGTCGAACCGTCGAGGTGAGCCCCGGCTTCGAGCGGATCTGGCGGCTGCGCGTGGAGGATCTGACCGGATACTTGATGCTCGAGGACCAGCAGATCGTCGCCAACGGCTTCATGGACCGGCTGGAGCGGGCGTTCCACGGCGGCGAGCCCGTGCAGCTCCCGACGATACGTTACGATCCGGCTGCGACCGATTCGATCCAGCGCGGCACGTTTCGCTGGGTCGCCGCGGCGCTGCACCCGGTCACGGGCGCCGAGGGAGAGATCCGCGAGGTCGTCATGCTCCACATGGATGTCGGCGAGCTGAAGCAGTCGGAGGAGGAGCTCCGCCGCCAGAGCGAGCAGCTCGCGGCCGCCGTCGCCGAGCAGACGGCGGAGCTCGCGCAGAAGCTCCGGTTGATCGACGAGCAGCAGCGCGCCATCGCCGAGCTCTCCACGCCGGTGCTGCGCCTCTGGGACGGTGTCCTGGCGCTGCCGCTGATCGGGCGCATCGACGGCGACCGCGCGGCGCGCATGCTGGACACCCTCCTCGGGGCGATCGCCGACACGGACGCCGAGCAGGTCCTGCTCGACGTGACGGGCGTGCCGGACATGGATCAGGACGCGGCGTCGCACCTGAGCGCCGCGGCGCGCGCTGCAGCGCTCCTCGGGGCACGGTGCGTGATCGTGGGGCTCTCCGCGAGGGCGGCGCGCACGCTCGTCGATCTCGGCCTCGACTTCGAGGGCGTCGCGAGGTTCGCGAACCTGCAGGAGGGGCTGCGCGACGCCCTCGCGCGGCGGCGCAGGCCGGAGCCTGGCGCGGCGCCGCGCCCGGCGCGCTAGCGCTCCTACACGTCTTCAGCAGGAGCGCGCCCCCGAAAGGACGCGCCACTTCCGGATCGAAGCGCCCAGGGGCAGCCCGTGGTCCAGCTGCGCAGAGGATCGTGCAGCGCGGGAGGCCGCAACGCCCCAGGACCTCGGTCAGGCGGCCATCGCCGCGAACGCGGCCTCCGGGCCGACCTTGCCGCGCACCACCGCGCCGTCGCGCCGCTCGAAGTCGACGTGGCCGGTGTGGAGCGACGTGTACATCTCGCGGTAGAGCGCCGCCATGGGCGCGGACACGCCGAACAACGAGAGGACGGGCGCCACCTGCTCGAGCGGCAGCGGCGCCACGCGCGCCTCCCTGCCGACGAGGACCTTGCCGAGCGCGCGCGCGATCGCCTCGGGCGTGTAGTCCTCCGGCCCGGCGAGCTCGATGACCTGCCGGCCCGCAGGCCCGGCGAGGAGGCGCTCCGCCGCGACCCGGCCGATGTCCTCGGTCGCGACCATCGGGAAGGCGCGCCCCGGCTGGAGGAAGCTCGGGAGCACGCCGTCGCCCTTCACGGACGCGAACACCGAGCGCCAGTTCTCGAGGAAGTACGCAGGCCGGATGAAGGTGACGTCCCGCGCCGCGGCGGAGAGCCTCTCCTCGGCGTAGTGCGTCGTCAGGATCGGCCCGGTCCGCTCCGGGTGGTGCGCCGCGATCGACGAGAGGAACACGACGTGCGGGACCGCGCTCTCCGCGATCGCCCGCGCCATCGCGTCGACCTGGGCCCTGCTCTCGCCGAGGGGATCGGAGGAGGTGACCGGCGTCGGGCTGAGCAAGTAGGCGCCCTTCGCGCCGTGGAGCGCCCTCGCCACCGCCGCGGCGTCGTCGAGCCGCGCGACCGCGACGTCGGCCCCCCTCGCCCTCCACGCCTCCGCCTTGGCGGCGTCGCGAACGATGACCCGCACCTCCTGCCCGGCGGCGAGGAGCTCGCGCGCGACCACGGACCCGGTATTCCCAGTAACTCCAGCGACAGCGAACATGGTTGTCTCCTTTCGAGCGGTCGTCGAGCGATGGACGCGCGGCCTCTTCCCCGGCGGGCGCCGCGCCGCGCGCTCGATGCAGGGACGTTTTGCGCTTTCTCCGGCCAGTCCTCCAATGCATGATTGTTATACGCATCATGACTGCGGCGCATCTCTCCGGGATCGACCTGAACCTGCTCGTCGCGCTGGACGCGCTCCTCCACGAGGCGCACGTGACCCGCGCCGCGGCGCGGATCGGCCTCACCCAGTCGGCGATGAGCCGGTCGCTCGCGCGGCTGCGGGAGGTGCTCGGGGATCCGCTGCTCGTGCGCACCGGCCGCGGGATGCGCCTCACGCCGCGCGCCGAGCGGCTCGCCCCGGCGCTCGGGCGTGTCCTCGCGGAGATCGCGGCCGTGCTCGAGGACGGGCCCCGGTTCGATCCGCGCACCTCGGCGCGCACCTTCACGATGACGCTGGCCGACTTCGGCGAGGCGATCCTCCTGCCGCCGCTGGTCGAGCGCCTGAGCCGCGAGGCGCCGGGCGTCGACGTCGACGCCCGGGCGCACGCGGTCGATCCGTTCGGCGCGCTCGAGGCGGGAGAGCTCGATTTCGCGCTCCTGGCGCGGCGGGTGGCGCGGCCCGCCGTCGTCTGGACGCCGCTGTTCCAGGAGCGCTTCGTGTGCCTCGTCCGCGAGGGGAACCCGGCGGCCTCACGGAAGCTCACGGCCGCGCAGTTCGCCGCGATACCGCAGGTGCTCGTGGCGCCCGAGGGACGGCCGGGGAGCGTGATCGACGAGGTCCTCGCGGGGATGGGCCTGCGGCGCCGGGTGGCGGTGCGGGTGGCGAGCTTCGTCGCCGCGCCGGAGATCGTGGCGAGCTCGGACCTGATGGTGACGCTGCCCGCGCGGATCGCCGCGAGGGCGCAGCGTCACCTGCCGCTCTGCGCGATGGAGCTCCCGTTCAAGGTGAAGGGGTTCACGATGGGGCTCGCGTGGCACGAGCGGATGCGGCAGGACCCGGGGCACGCCTGGTTCCGGGCGCTGGCCGCGTCGGTCGGACAGGAGCTCAAGCGGAGGCGGGCAGAGGAACGGCGGTAGCACCAGAGAGGACAGGCCGCGCAAAGCCGCTCCAATTCCAAAGAGCTCTCCGTCGATGACCCGCCGTCGTGGGATGTCTCATCCTTGGCGCTTCGAGCGTGGCGCCGCTGCGGTCCTCGTCGAGGCGTGTGGACGGCGGTCCCCCGACGGGCGACACTGCGCGCCATGGCACAGGCGGTCGTGCACACACGGATGTCGGAGCAGGAATACCTGGAGCTCGAGCGCTCCTCGCCAGACAAGCACGAGTACGCGGACGGCGAGGTCTTCGCGATGGCGGGCGGCTCCCTGGAGCACAGCGCGATCGCCACGAACCTCCTCGCGGAGCTCCGGATCCCGCTCCTCGGCCGAGGCTGCCGGGCGCTCACCTCGGACATGCGCATCAAGATCCCGGCGACAGGCCGCTACGTGTACCCCGATGGATCCGTCGTCTGCGCGAAGCCCGAGTTCACCGACGAGAAGCGCGACACCCTGCTCAACCCGCGCTTGCTCGTCGAGGTCCTCTCGGACTCGACCGAGGCATACGATCGCGGGGACAAGTTCGCCGGGTACCGGACCATCACGTCGCTCGACGAGTACGTGATCGCCTCGCAGAAGGAGCCGCGGATCGAGGTGTTCTCACGGCAGCAGGACGGGAGCTGGTCGCTCCGGATCTACGGCCCGGGCCAGCGCGTGACGCTCACGTCCCTCGGCTGCGCGGTCGAGGTCGACCGGGTTTACACGGACGTCTTCACGCAGGGCCCGGAGTAAAGCGCGTCCTGGGGTGTTCACCCCCTGAGCGCCGCCCCCCGCCGCGCTCCTGGCGCCCGATCATGGAGTTGATGCTCGCTCCTCTGAAACGGCATTCGCTGCTCCCTCATAACCACGGACATCCATCTCTGAGCTTCTCGGCGCTTTCCTTGAATTTACCGAGCGCGAGATCGCGTCTGCCGCGCGCCCCGCTCGTGCGGAGCAGACAGGGCGCTTCAGCGCGGCCCGATCCTCCCGCGCGCCCCCTCCCCCTCCAGGGCCCGACCCTCCCCGCGCCCGCGCCCCATCCTCGCCGCACCGCACGACCCGAGCTCGGCTCCGCTCGGCCGCCAGGCCGGCCCCCAGCGCCACTCCGGCGCCCGGGTCCTCCCGGATACCGGCTCACTGGAAGAATTCACCAGGGCTCCACCCGCTCGCTCGCCTTGACGCACGCGGCCATCCCAGCGCGCGGGCAGCCGACGGCAGACAGCAGATCCGACCGCGCCACCTGCGATGAGCCAGGCGGTCGAGGTGCGATAAAAAGTGGACGGGCGGCGTCATCCCTCGCTGACCCGACGCGCGGAGGCGTAGAATCCCGGGAACCATGAGCCGATCCCCCTCCGACAAGGACCTGCACCCGAAGGCACCGAGCAACGCCGTGCCATCGCGAGCGGCCCCGCCGGAGCCGATCCCGCCGCGCCCGAACAGCACCGGCGTGCCGCCCGCGCCCGCGCCGATGCGCAGCGGCGGCAGCTACATGCCGCCTCCGCCCGGCGCGCCGCCCTCGACCCGCGGCAGCACCCTCCCGCCGCCGCAGAGCGGGCCGTCGCCGGCGCGCGGCAGCCATTTCCCGCACGACGCGCGCGGCTTCCGCGATCGGCCGGGCGCCGCGGCCTCGCACGGCAGCCACGTCCCGCAGGACGCGCGCGGCTTCCGCGATCGGCCGAGCGCCGCCCGCAACATCCCCGCGTCGCACGACCCGTTCGCCACCTGGGACGCGCCGGAGGCGCAGTCCTCCGCCGGGGTCTCGACCCTTCCCCCGGCCGAGCCGCCGAGCTCGCGGATCCCGGAGCGGGCGCTCGACGGCGCGCGCCGCGAGGAGCCGCCGACCCTGCCGCCCGGGCGCGGCCAGGGGCCGGCCTCGTCGCCCGGCAGACGCCTGCCCGCCAGCGGGCCGGCCTCGACGCCCCTGCCGACCACGCGGCCGGCCCCCCACCGCGAGCCGCCGGCCGCGGCGCAGCGGTTCCACGAGGCCCCGAGCACGAGCCCCGACCCGTACACGCCGATCAACCAGATCCTCGGCTACACGCGCCTGCTCGTGGCGTCGCTGCAGGGCAAGGTCGCGCCGCAGCACATCCAGGACATCCGCAACATCGAGGAGGCCTCGCGCAAGCTGCTCGGCATCGTGCAGGCGATGGAGAACGGCGAGGACATGGCGCCCGCGAGCGCGCGCGTCAACGTCCCCTCCTCGCACGACGAGCCCATCGCCCACGTGGAGCTCGAGGGCGGCGGGCGCGGGAGTATCCTCGTCGTCGACGACAGCCGGGGCAACCGCGACGTCCTCTGCCGCATGCTCCAGAACAACGGCTACCGCACCGCCGCGGCCGAGGACGGCCCGCGCGCGCTCGCGCTCGCCGCGCGCGAGCGCTTCGACGCCGTGCTGCTCGACGTGAACATGCCCGGCATCAGCGGCCTCGGCGTGCTCTCCGCCCTGCGCCAGACCCGCTCGCAGGCGGAGCTGCCGGTGATCATGGTGACCACGCGCGGCGCGAGCGAGGACGTCGTGGAGTCGCTCAAGCTCGGCGCGAACGATCACGTCACGAAGCCGATCGACTTCGACATCCTGCTCGGGCGCCTCGACACGCAGCTCACGCTGAAGCGCTCGCGCGAGCAGCTCTCGCAGGTCGCCGCCGAGCTCGCCGTGAAGAGCGAGTTCATCCGAAAGACCTTCGGCCGCTACCTGAGCGACGACGTGGTGAACCGCCTGCTCTCCTCCCCCGAGGCGCAGCTGCTCGGCGGCGAGGAGCGCGAGGTCACCATCCTCATGACCGACCTGCGCAGCTTCACCACGATGACCGAGAAGATGCCGCCCGACGTCGTGATGCGGCTCCTGAACGGCTACCTCGGCGAGATGGCGCGCATCATCGTCGCCCGCGGCGGGACGATCATCGAGTTCATCGGCGACGCGATCCTCGCGCTCTTCGGCGCCCCCTTCCCCGCCGGCGACGACGCCCGCCGCGCGGTCGCCTGCGCCATCGAGATGCAGATCGCGATGGACGCGGTGAACGACCGGAACTCCGCGGAGGGCCTGCCCATGCTCCAGATGGGCATCGGGCTGAACACCGGCCCGGTGATCGTGGGCAACATCGGCTCCGAGGCGCGGACCAAGTACGGCGTCGTCGGCCCCCAGGTCAACCTGACGTCCCGCATCGAGTCGTGCACCGTCGGCCGCCAGATCCTCATCGCGGACAGCACGCGCCGCGCCGCGGGCCCGGGCCTGCTCCTCGGCCAGAGCCACGCGCTGTCGGTCAAGGGCTTCTCGGGTCGCGTGCTGGCGCACGAGCTGCTCGGCCTCGAGACGCCCGAGCGGCTCTACCTGCCCGAGCGGCGGGTCGAGATCCTCCCGCTGCCGTCGCCGCTCCCGGTCTCGTGCGCGCGCCTCGCCGGCAAGCGGGTCGACGGCGAGCTGCAGTCCGCGTACATCCTCGGCCTGTCGCCCTCCGGCGCCGTGCTGCGCCTCGCCCCGCGCCCCGCGCCGTTCACCAACCTGCAGATCTACCTGTACGGCGCGCTCGGCGACCAGCTCGGCGGCGAGCTGCACGCGAAGGTCATCGAGCCCGAGGCGCGCTCGGAGGACGTCGTGCGCATCCACTTCACGTCCTCGCCGCCGGGCCTCGCCGCGATCGTGCAGGAGCTGCACCGCGCGGAGGCGTGATGTGCGCCCGGGGACCCGCGCTCGCGCCGCTCGCGCCCCTGCCGCCGCGCGGACAGCTCGGCTCCCAGGGGCCCCTCGGACCGCTGGCGTCGCTGGCGTCGCTGGCGCCCCTCGCGTCCCTGGCGCGCCTGGCGTCCCTGGCGCCCCTGGCGCCCCTGGCGCCCCTGGCGCCCCTGGCCCTGATTGCTGCCGCGTGCGCGGGTGACCCGGCGCCCGGTCTCCCATCCGATGCTGGCGCCGCCGGCGGGGGCGCTGGCGGCGGCGCGCCCGTGTTCCCGTGCCCGCCGGGCGAGGCGGACGTGGGCGCCGGCTGCGAGCCCGCGGGTGTCCCGCCGGGGCGGTGCGGCAGCGGCTTCGAGCCCGACGGGGCGCAGGGCTGCGCGCCGATCCTGCCGGAGGAGGCGTGCCCGCCGGGCCAGATGGCGGTGCCCGGCGAGGCGGCGTGCCGCGAGGTCGCGCCGTGCGGGGAGGGCCGGTGGGGCGACGCGCCGATCGACGAGGCGACCCTGTTCGTCGACGCGGCCTACGCCGGGCAGGACAGCGACGGCTCGGAGGCGAGGCCGTATGCGTCGCTCCGGTTCGCGATCGAGCGCGCGATCCTCCGCGCGGACGCGGGCTCCCTCATCGCGGTCGCGGCGGGCAGCTACGCCGAGGCGGTGACGATCGAGGGGAAACCGTTCCGCCTCTGGGGCCGGTGCCCCGAGCTCGTCGAGATCGTCGGGCCACCCATGGAGGCAGCCCTCACCGTCGGCAGGGGCGCGAGCGGGACGGAGATCCGGGGCCTCGCCCTCCGCGGGCAGGAAATCGGCCTCGCCGTGGACAGCGCGACTGACGTCGTGGTCGAGCGGGTCTGGGTGCACGAGACCGGCGACGTCGGGATCCTCGCCTCGGGGGTGAGCACCGCCACGCGCCTGACCGTGCGCGGATCGCTGGTGGAACACGCCGCGGGCGCCGCCGTGGCCGTGGGGGACGCCGACGTGACGCTGGAGGGCACGGTCCTGCGCGACGTCGACGTGGGCACGAAGGAGCCGTTCGTTGGCCACTCCATGGCGATGCAGGTCGAGTCCTTCACCGACCGCGCCAGCGCGACCGCGCGGTCGGTGGTCGTCGAGCGCGTCGGCGGGCTCGGGATCCGGTTCTCGAGCGCGGACGGCGTCGTCGAGGACAGCGTCCTCCGCGACGTCGCGTGGCAGGCGGAAGACCGGCCGGGCGTCGCGCTCGCGGCGACACACGTGGAGGGGTACGACCCGGCGACCCTCGCCGTCCGGGGGACCCTCGTGGAGCGGAGCCAGACCGCCGCCATCGCGCTCATCGGCGCCGACGGGCACGTCGAGGCCACCGTCGTGCGCGACACGAGGCCGGACTCGTCCGAGGGCGGGTCGAGCATCGGGGTCGGCATCGTCGTCGCGCCGAGCACGGTCGACACGCACCCCGTCCGCGCGACGATCCGGCAGTCCCTGGTCGAGGGGAGCCACGTGCGGGGCGTCGGGATCCACGGCGCCGAGGTGGACATCGACGGCCTGCTCGTGCGGGGTGTCGCCCCGTCCCGGCCGGACATCGGCGCGGGGATCGAGATCCAGCACGATCAGCGGCGCGCGGACGTCGCGCTGCGCGGCAGCGTGGTGGAGGACGGCTACGGCGTCGGGATCAGCGTCTTCAGCTCCGACGTGGCGGTGGAGTCCACGGTCGTGCGCGGCACGAAGCCGCTCTTGAGCCAGGATTTCGGGCGCGGCATCAACGTCTCGCCGATCCCCGGCCTCCGAGAGCGCGGGAGCGTGGCGCTGCGCAACACGCGGCTAGAGCGGAACCTGGACGGCGGCCTCGTCGTCATCGACTCGGACGCGACCGTCGCGTCGACCGCGATCGTCGACACCCTCGGGCGGGCGCTGGACGGCACGAACGGCTGCGGCATCATCGCGTACAACGACGAGACGGGGCACGCGAACGTCCTCCTGCAGGACAGCGTCATCGAGCGCAGCGCCGGGTCGGGCGTCTTCAACATCGGCGCGACGGTGAAGATCGCGTCGACGACCTTCACGTGCGAGCCGCTCGACCTCGCGACGCACGTCGAGGAGGGCTACGCGGCGGTCTACGAGGACCTGGGCGGGAACACCTGCGGCTGCGAGGGCCAGACGATCGCCTGCCAGGCGAAGCCGTCGCGCTTCGAGCCTCCGACGGCGCTCCCGCCGGGGGAGCTGTCGCCGGTCGCGCCCGCGCCCTGACGGGCCGGGATCCGGTGCGGCTCAGCGCGCCTGCTCGCCCTTGCCGGGCGCGCCCCACCCCTCGCGCGCGACGAGCGCCGCGACGCGCGCGCGCACCTCGTCGCGGATCTCGCGGACGCGCTCGATCGGCTTGCCCTTGGGGTCCTCCAGCGGCCAGTCCTCGCGGCGGAGCCCCGGGACGGCGGGGCAGGCCTCGCCGCACCCCATGGTGACGAGCAGCGCCGCCCCGGCCGCCAGGTCGCCCGTGAGCTTCCGGGGCTCGGCCGCCGAGAGGTCGATCCCGACCTCCGCCATCGCGGCGAGCACCTCGGGGTGGACGCGCTGCCCCGGCTCGGTGCCGGCCGAGACCGCGCGGGCCGCGGCGGGGTGCGCGAGGGCGTTGAACCACGCCGCGGCCATCTGCGAGCGGCCCGCGTTGTGGATGCAGGCGAAGAGCACGAGGTTCATCAGGGATCCTCCGGAATCACGCGGTCGGCCGCGCGATCGACCACGCGCTCGGCCACCTTGGGCAGCGCAGGGATGAGCCAGCGAAACACGAGCGTCGCCGCGCCGGCGCCGGCGAGCTGCGCGGCGATGAACCCCGGCACGTCGGCGGGGCGGATGCCCGCGAACGTGTCGCTGGCGGCCCTGGCGAGCGTGACCGCCGGGTTCGCGAAGGAGGTCGACGAGGTGAACCAGTACGCGGCCGTGATGTAGGCGCTGACCGCGAACGGGACCGCCTCCGCGCGCCGCCGGACGGCGCCCCAGATGACGGCGAGCAGCCCGAACGTAGCGATGAGCTCGCTCGCCATCTGCGCGGGGCCCGAGCGCGCGTGGCGGGAGATCGAGAAGACGGGCTCCTCGAACATGACGTGCGCCGCCGCGACGCCCGCGAAGGCGCCGGCGATCTGCGCCGCGATGTACACCGGCACCTCCGACCAGGGCAACCCCCGCTGGCTCGCGTCCGCGATCGAGACAGCGGGGTTGAAGTGAGCGCCCGAGATCGACCCGAGCGCCAGGATCAGCGCCAGGAGCGCGGCCCCCGTCGCAATCGTGTTGGCGAGCAGGGCAATCGCGACGTTTCCGCCGGCGAGCCGCTCGCCCATGATGCCGGAGCCGATCACGGTGGCGAGGAGCAGGGCCGTCCCGAGCGCCTCCGCGACGGCCCTCCGGGCGAGATCAGGGCGCGGCATCGCCGAGCTTCGACGGGACGCAGCACGCCGGCGCGCAGCACGCCGCCTCGGTCTTCGCGGGCGCGGCGGCCTTCGCGGGCTGGTTCTCCATCACGTCCGCGTCGCCCTTCACCACGAAGACCTCCCACGAATTGCCGTCGGGGTCCTCGATCCAGACTTTATCCTGCACCGCATAACAGCAGGCGGTGTCCTCCTCCGTGAACGTCTTGAGCTCCGCGGCCTCGAAGCGGCGTTTGGCCTCGATCACATCCTCCGTGCTCGCCACCTGGACGCCGAAGTGGCTCGCGTTGACGCCCGTGCGCGGCGCCTCCTGCATCGTGAGGTTCAGCGCCGGTGTGGAGAGGTCGAACTTGGCATATCCGGGGCGGCGCTTCGTCGCGCTCACGCCGAAGGCCCTCTCGTAGAAGGCGACGGAGGCATCGATGTTGGAGACGTTGAGCGAGATATGAGGCTTGAGCACGTTCATGAGGTCTACTCCTTCGAAAACGGTCGAATCAATCAGGCAAAAAGGCCGCTGAGGAGGGGACAGCTGCTCGCACCGCGCTTACTCCTTCGAAAATAATCGAAACAGCCGGGCAAAAAAAAGAGCGCTCAGCAGCAGCTCCTGCCGCGCTTGCAGCAATCCTCCCAGAGATACGACGTGAGGGCGCGCAGCGCCTCGTAATCGGCGCTGTAGTAGTGGAACGTCCCCTCCCCTCGCGATTTCAGGATGCCGGCGTCGACGAGCCGCTTCAAATGGTGGCTCAGCGTCGAGGCAGCGAGCTTGACGTGCTCCTGGATCTCGCCGGCGGGCGCGCCCTCCGGGCCGGCCTGGACCACGAAGCGCAGGACGCTCAGGCGCACCGGATGACCCAGCGCGGCGAGCTGCTCGGCGTGGCGGTCCAAGCTCGACGGCACGCCCTACTTCTAACATTCTCGAAGCAGCAGCGCAACCAGGATTCGTGTGGGTTCGCCGTGGCCGTCCGAGCACCGGGGGAGTCGCCCGGTGCTCCGGCGGCCAGGCCTCTCCGGCCCCGCTGGCCGGGCCGCGCCGTCAGGCCCGGGCGGCGTACGGGCAGCCGCGGCGCTCCACCGCGACCGCCGCGGGCGACGCCTGCGCCGCCGCGGGTTGCGCCTGCCCTGCCGGCCGGGCGCGCGTCGATCTCACGGGCTCCCGCCGCCGGCAGATCATGCGCATCCCGTTCACGGGCTGGAGCGAGATGAAGCCGCGGCAGCGCGGGTCGAACCCTGGGACCAGCTGGAGCCGATACCGCTGGAGGGCCATCGCGACCATGATCTTGCCCTCGAGCTGCCCCATGAACTCGCCGAGGCAGATGCGCTGTCCGGCGCCGAAGGGGATGAAGGCGAGCTTGTCGTCCGCGCTCCGCCGGTAATTCGCGAACCGCTCGGGGTTGAACCGCAGCGGATCGCTCCAGAAGTCCGGATGCCGGTGCGTGACCCACGGCACGATGGCCACCGTCGACCCCGCGGCGACGTGGTAGCCGCCGATCACGTCGTCCTCCACCGGGCTGCGGAGGATGAACGGCACCGACGGCAGGAGCCGGAGGCACTCGTTGAAGACCATGGCGAGGTACGGCATCGACTCGAAGTCCTTCGCCGTCGGGGCCCGGCCGCCGAGGACGTCGTCGATCTCCTGGGTGAGCCGGGCGCAGACCTCGGGGTGCTTCGCGAGCAGGTAAAGCGCCCAGCTGGCGGTCACGCTCGACGTCTCGTGCCCGACCATGAGGATCGTCTTGATCTCGTCCCGCAGCTGCGCGCGGTCCATCGTCGCGCCGGTCTCGGGGTCGACCGAGCTCATGAGCCGCACGAGCACGTTGTCCTCGCCGACCGCGCTCCGCTGGTAACCGTCGATGATGCCGTCGATCACGCGGTGCACGCGGTCCATGGCCCGGCGGAAGCGCACGTGGCTCGGCAGCGGCCACGACAGGGGCGGGTTGACCAGCGAGTACATGCGCCTGAGCGCGATCGAGAGCGCGAATTTGAACGCCTCGCGGACCGTCTCCGTGTGCCCCTCCAGCGCCGCGCCGAAGAACGCCTCGCCCGCGATGCCGAACGTCACGTCCATCATGTCGTCGTTGACGTCGCGCTCGAACTCGGCCGGCTGGGCGTCCCAGCGGCCGAGGAGCGCCTCCATGTGCTTCACGATGATGGGCACGAACTTGAGCGTGTTCGCGTGGTTGAACTGGGGCTGCACGTGCCGGCGCTGGCGCCGCCAGAGCTCTCCCTCGCTGTTCACGAGGCCCCAGCCCAGCACGGGGACGAGCTCGTGGTACCGCTTCCCCTTGGGGTAGTTCCGGATGTTCGTGCGGAGGACGTGCGCGATGTCGTTCGGGTGGAACGCCATGATGAAGTCCTCGGCTCCGGGCGACTTGAGGCGCACGACGTCGCCATACCGCGCGAAGAGCTCCTCGTAATAGCTCATGTCGCCGGTCCTGAAGTTCGCCAGGTAATGCAGGCTGGCGAGCGGGCCGGGGCCCGGGGGCTGCCGATCAACAATGCGACTCATGACTCCTCCTGTGCCAAACACCAAGAACCAGCGCCGACCATCACAATCGTCAGATGCACAACGAGCCCCCGCCGTCGACGGTGACGGTCGCGCCGTTGATCATGCGCGCCCCGTTTGAGAGGAGGAGCAGGACCGCGTCGGCGGCGTCGTCCTCGGTGCAGAGCCGGCCGCCCGGCGTGCGCGACTCCCAGTACGGGAGGATGCGCTCGTGATCCGGGTAGTTGCTCGTGACATGGCCGTAGATCGGACCGGCGGAGACGCAGTTGACCTGCACGTTGCGCGGCGCGAGCTCGACGGCGAGCGCGCGCGTGAGCGACTCCACCGCGGCCTTCACGGCGCCCATGGCGCCGAAGTGCTCGAGGTACCGCGACGACCCGTTCGACGACAGCGCGACGATCCGGCCGCCGCCGTGGCGCTCCATGAGCCGCGCCGCGCGGAGGGCGCACTGGTGGTAGCCGATGACGTTCGTGCGGAACGCGAGCTCCCAGTGCTCCGGGGTCGTCTGCTCGAGCGGGCCGAAGCGGCCGTTCGACGCGTTGCTGACGAAGTGGTGCAGCTCGCCCACCTCGCGCTCGATCGCCTCGAAGAGCTTCTCGATGTGCGCGGCGTTCGCGACCGATCCCCAGAGGTGCACCGCGTCGCCGCCGGCGCTCCGGATCTCGTCGGCCACGGCCTCGCCGTCGTCCCGCGAGTGGAAGCTGTTGACGACGACCCGCGCGCCGGCGCGCCCGAGCTTCGCCGCGATCGCGCGGCCAACGCCGCGGCTCGATCCCGTCACGAGGACCGTCTTGCCCGCGAGCCCGGCCTCCGCGGCCGGCGCCGGGCGCCGCGCGGCCGCCGGAGCCGCCGGCGCGCGCGCCGCGGCGGCCAGCGGGGGCGTCGCGGGCGGCGCGGCGTCGAGCAGGCGCGCGAGCTCGCCGACCGTGTGGACCTCGTCGAGCGCCCCCGCGAGCGCGTCCGGCAGGGCGCCGCGCTGCCGGAGGAGGGCGCGGACCTCGTCGCGCCGGCGGCGGTCGATCCCGAGGTCGTCCTCGAGCCGCGCGTCGGGGACGAGCAGCTCCACCGGGTGGCGCGTCGCGTCGGCGAGCGCCTGGACCACGACGCGCAGCGCCTCGCCTGCGGCCGCAGGCGGCGGCGCTTTGACCGCCTCGTAGCTGTTCACGTGGCCATTGGCCGCCTCATAACCGTTCGTGTGACCATTGACGGCCGCGTGACCGTTCGTGTGGCCATTGACGGCTGCATGCCCGTTCGTGTGGCCATTGACCGCCCCATGACCGTTCGTGTGGCCATTGACCGCCCCATGACCGTTCGTGTGGCCATTGACGGCCGCGTGCCCCTCCACGCGCCCGGCATCGCCGGCGGCGCCGCCCCGCGGCCCGTCGCCGGCGTTGGCCGCGAGGGTGCGCGCGAGGAAGTCGCTGACGCGGGCCACCGTGCGCAGCTCGTCGGGCGTCGCCTTGAGCGCGTCCGGCAGGCCGAACTCCGCGCGCAGCGTCGCGAGGATCTCGCCGCGTTTCACGGAGTCGATGCCGAGGTCCTGCTCCAGATCGGCGCCGGCGACGACGACCTCATCGGGGTAACGCGTCATGCGAACGAAGACCGAGCGGACATGTTCCAGCAAATCGTGAGCTTGCATCGTCAATACCTCGTGATGGTGAGAGCCATTCATCCCAGAGCCGTGGCGCGCGAGACGGGGACGGCCGCGACGAGCGCGAACGCGCCCGTCAGCACCGCCCGGCCGAAGAACCGCCCGCCGCGCGCGGTCAAATCGAAGGTGCGAACCGAAGGCTGCGCGAGGCGCGCGCCCTCCGGCGGGAACGCGACGTCGATGTCGCGGAAGGAGAACCGCTCGGGCAGGGCGAGCGTCCCCGTCTTGTAGAGCGCCTCCTTCGCGCTCCAGAGCAGCGTCTCGAGCGCGGCGCGATCGGCGCCCGCCGCGGCGCCGCGCGCGATCCCCTCGCGCTCGCGCGGCGTGAAGTGCTCGTCGGCGAAGTCGGCCGCGCGCGGGTTCACGCGCTCGACGTCCACCCCGACGGCGCCCTCCGTCGTGACCGCGGCCGCCGCGAGGTCGCCCGCGTGGGAGAGCGACACCGCGAGCGCGCCGTCCTCGAACCGCGGCGGCCGGCCGTCGGGGCCGGAGACCGCGCAGGCGAGGTAGTCCGCGCGCGGGTGCGCCTCGAGCGAGGCCGCGTCCAGCGCGACGAGCGGCGCGCCGCGGCCGGCGGCGAGCTCCAGGCGGAGCCACTTCGCCGCGACGCGCGCGCAGGCGGACTGCGCCCTCCGGGCGGCGACGCGCAGGGCCGCGCACGCCCGGCGCTCGGCGTCGGTCAGGTAGGGCGCAAGGCGCGCCGCCGTCGCGGCGTCCACCCGGGCGAGGGCGATCGCGAGCGGCGGCATCACCGGGCCTCCAGCGAGAGCGGCGCCGCCTGCCGCACGTCCGCGGGCACGCGCCCGACCACGTGGCCCTCGAGCCCCTCGACGTCGAGCAACACGCCGCCCGCCGGGTCGAGCGCCTGCGCCCACGCGCTCAGCACGCGGCCCTCCGAGGCGGGCGGGACCGTGGCCACCAGCCGGACCGGGCCGCCCCCGTCGCGGATCGCGAGGTCGTTCTCGACCGCGCCGAAGCGGATCCGCGCGACGCCGCCCGCGGCGCACACCGGGAACCCGCCGCCGTCGTCGCGGCGCAGCGTGCCCAGCGTGAGGAGCGCGTCGAGCAGGAGGAACGGCGTCGCGGCCCCGCGCAACCGCTCGAGCGCGCGGTCCCTCGTGACGCGGAGCTGGCCGGACTTGAGCGCGGCCCCGAGCACGAACGAGCCCACGTGATCGAACCAGCCCGCGTGCCGGATCGGCGCGCCGGGCCTCGCGTACGGATCGCGCACCGTCGGACCAAAGGCGCGCCCCGCGCGCCGCGGCGTCAGGGCGTCGCGCGCCGGGCCGAGCTCGACGACGCAGGTCGCGAACACGACGTCCGCGCGGAGGACCACGCCGGACCGGTGGATGAAGTCGCCGCGCACCTCGACCGCGCACGCGGCGCGGCCGCCCTCGAGCCGCTCGCGGCGCGTCGTCACCGTGCGCACCTCGCGCGCCGCGTCGTCGGGCAGACGCAGGAACTCGAGGAAGCGCACGTCGCGGACCTCGCGGACGCGCGCGCCGCCTTCCCCCGCCGTCGCGAGCGCGTGCCGGACGGCGAGCTCGACGAGGAAGGCGCCGGCCGCGACCGCGCTCTCGCGCGCCCGGTGGTCGGCGAGCCACGGATCGACGCGCGGGTCGAGCGTGAAGGCGAGGCTCGGCGGGCTCGCCGGCGCCTCGTCCGCCGCGAGGTCGTCCGCCGCGATCCGCGGGCTGAACCGCTCGATCTCGCTGTCCGTGAGCAGGACCTGGGCCGCGCCGACGGGCCGCTCGGCCGCGAGCTCGAGGAAGATCTGCTTGCCCTCCTCGGGCTCGATCCCCCGGAGCCCGCGCGCCGCGCCGAGCGCGCTGTACTCGGACCCGGCGGTCATGCCGACGCCGTTCCAGCCGAGCCACGCGACGCTCGACCACCGGCCGGCGCCCGGCTCGGCCGCGAAGTACGCCGCGGCGCGGTTCATCGCCTCGTTGGCCGCGCCGTAGTCGGGCTGCCCGTCGTTCCCGAGCACGCTGAACGCCGACGTGACCAGGTGGACGTGCGGGCGCGCGTCGGGCAGGTGGCGCGCGAGCGCGCGGCGGAGGTGGGCGAGCCCCGCGAGCTTCGTGTCCACGATCCGCTCGAACAGCTCGAGCGATTTCGAGGGGAGCCGGCTCGACACCTGGATGCCGGCGCCGTGCACGACCAGATCGACCCGGCCGTACGCCGCCGCGACCGCCGCGACCGCGCGGTCGACGTCCTCGCCGCGCGTGACGTCGACCGCGTGGTAGTCGACGCGCCCGCCGCCCCGCGCGCGCAGGCGCTCGAGCACCTGGTGCGCCTCGCGCGCCGCCCGGACACGCGCGTAGCGCTCGCGCAGGGCGCCCATCTTGAGGCTCCGGTCCTCGCGCAGCGCCTCCGCGTAGAAGTCCCGCTCGTAGGCGTCGAGCTCCGCGTCGGTCATCGCGAGCGCGCGCGGCGGCGCGTCCGCGAGCCGCGAGCGGCCGAGCAGCACGGCGCGGCAGCCGAAGCGCTCGATCAAGCCCTCGACGAGCAGCGCCGTGATGCCGCGCGCCCCGCCCGTGACTAGCGCCACCGCGTCCGGGCCGAGGGGCGCGGCCGCGCTCGGCGCCGGCCCTGCGGAGGCGCGGGCGAGCTGCACCACGTGCCGCGCCCCGCCCAGGTAGACCACCTCCTCGGGCGTGGCCGGCCGGGCGCGCCGCCACTCCTCGCGGAGCGCGCCGAGCGCCGCCGCGACGTCGCTCGCGTCGGTGTGGACGACCCGCACGTCCCCGCCCGGCAGCTCGCGCGCCAGCGACTTCACGAAGCCCCCGACGGCGCCGCTGTCCGGCGACAGCCGCGCGGCCGGATCCACGGCGCCGAGGACGACGGCCGCGAAGGCCACGCCGCCGCGCCCGATGGCGTCGTAGTAGCGCCGCGCCGCGCCGAACAGCGCGCGCAGCGCCGGCCGGTACGAGCCCGGCGCGCCGTCGACGAACACGCGCGCGTCCGCGGCGCGGGAGAGCACGACCACCGCGTCGACGTCGTCGGGCGCGAGGGCCGCCAGCGACGCGCCGAGCCGCTGCTCGTCGCGCGCGTCGATCGCGCCCGCGTCGGGCGCCGCCTCGCCGGCGATCGCGAGCACGCGCGCGCCGCCCGCCGCCCGCCGCGCCTCCGCGGCCAGCGCCGCGTCGGCGCAGACGTAGAGGACGCGGGACGGGGCGCGCGCCGCGGGTCCGGCCGCCGGCGCGCGCACGACCTCGGGGACGTAGGTGTGGATCGGCGTGCCCGTCGCGAAGCCCGCGGCCGCGGCCGCCGGCGCGACCTCGACGGCGCGGGGGTCGGACGGCCAGCGCACGAGCGCGGCGCCGCGCGCACGCGCGTCCTGGATCGCGGCGAGCAGCTCCACGGCGCCCTCGGCCCCGCGCAGCCGCGCGCGCGCGCGGCCCGGGCCGCCGACCGCGAGCTCGCGGCCGGGAGGGCCGTCCGGTCGCTCGCCCACGCGGAGGCGCGCGAGCACCGGCCAGGCGTTGCGCGCGGCCGTCGCCTCGGTGCACAGCGCGACGAGCAGCGCCGCCTCGCCGAGGGGCCGCGGGTCCGACGCCGCGGACGCGCCGGCCGCGACCTCGTCGCTGAACGCGTTGACCGCCCCCGCGAGCACGACGTCGCAGTCCTCGTCCAGCACGAGGTCGGCGGCCGCGAGCGCGTCGAGCAGGGAGGCCGCGGAGGTGTCGATCACGAAGTTCGGCCCGCGCAGGCCGAAGGCGTTCGCGACGCGCCCGGAGATGATGTTGGGCATGTTGCCCGGCTGCGTGTACGGCCCCGTCGCGGGCGAGCCCGCGCGCAGAGCGCCCACGACCTCGCCGGCGAGCGCCGGGCTCACGCCGCGCGCCCGGAGCGCCCGCGCCACGCGGTCGCCGAAGATCCGCTCGTTCGCCCGCGCGCCGCGGCGCGTCTTGCCCTCGTGGCCGACGACGACGCCGATGCGGTCGCCCATCTCGCGCGCCGGCAGCGCCGCGAGCGCGCGCTCCGCGGCCATCGCCGCGAGCAGCTGCGTCGGGTCCATCGCCTCGAGGGCGTCCGGGAGCACCTTCGCGCGGGCCGGGAGCCGGAGCGCGCGCTCGTCGAAGGCGAGGACGTCCGTGGGCGCGTCCGCGGGCGCGCCGCCTTCGCCGGGGAACACGGCCCCCACGCCGACGACGCACAGCGCGCGGCGCGCCTCGCGCGCGCGCTCTCGCGGGCGCGCCGCGCGGCCGCCGGTCCGGGGCTCCTCGACGACGAGGTGGGCGTTGGTGCCGCCGAAGCCGAAGCTGTCGAGCCCGGCGCGCCGCGGGCCGCCGTCCGCGGGGATCCACGGGGTGGCCGCCTTCGGGATGACGAACGGCGAGCGCGCCAGATCGATGCGCGCGCTCGGCGCCTGGAACCCGTGCTGCGGGAACAACGTCCGCTCGCGCATCGCGAGCACGACCTTGATCAGCGACGCGACCCCGGCGGTCCAGCCCGGGTGGCCGAGCAGCGACTTCACGCTGCCCAGGGCGATGCGCGGCGCGCCCGCGTCCCCGGCGAACACCTCCTCGAGCGCCTGGAACTCGGTGGCGTCGCCGACCGGCGTCGCGGTGGCGTGCGCCTCGACGTACTGCACGGCTCGCGGCGCGAGGCCGGCCTGCGCGTAGGCGCGCCGCATCGCCAGGGTCTGCCCGGCGCGCTGCGGCACCGTGACCGACGGGCTCGGGCCGTCGCTCGACACGCCGCTGCCGAGCAGCACCGCGTCGACCTGGTCGCCGCGGGCCGCGGCGTCGTCGAGCCGCTCGAGCACGACCACCGCGGCGCCCTCGCCGAACACGACGCCGTCGGCCGAGGCGTCGAACGGGCGGCTCCCGGTCGCGGAGAGCCCGCCGAACTGCGAGAACTGGCACGCGTTCGTCGGGCCGGGCTGGTAGGCGCCGCCGGCGATCACGACGTCGGCGAGGCCGCGGCGCAGCATCGCGGCGCCGAGGTGCACCGCGTGCATCGACGACGCGCAGGCCGCGTCGACGACCACCGTGCGCACGCCCTCCCCGACGACGTCCCGCACGACGCGCGCGAGCGGCTCGAGGTGGCCGCGGCACGCCGCGCGCCGCTCCGGGTCGAGGCCGAGCTCGTCGGCCAGCGCGCCCACCACCGCCGCGCGGGCCTCCGCGTCCGCGCGGGCGGCGACGAGCGCCCGCTCGACGCCGAGCAGCAGCGTCGCGTCGTCGTGCTCGATCGACCCGTCCGCCGTCGATCCGAGGAGGCACACGACCCGCAGCGCCCCGCGATCGCGGAGCGCGGCCGCGCGCGACTTCGCCTCGGCGAGCGCGCACGCCAGCATGCGGGCGGTCTTGGGCAGCCGCTCGAGGGCGGCGGCGTCGTACCCGGTGCGCTCGGCGTAGGGCCCGAGCGCGTCGACCGCGCCGATCAGCAGGCTGTACGTCTTGTCGGCGGCGCGGCCGGGGCTCAGGAAGTCGGACCTGAGCTCCGGGCGCCGCTCGCCGCTGTCGACGATCCCGCTCGTGCCGGCGAGCAGCTGCGCGAGGTAGGCCTCGACGCCGGCGGCCCCCGGCAGCACCGCGCCCATGCCGACGATCGCGATCGGGTCGGCCCCTGCAGCGTCGGTGGCGTCCTCCTGCGGGCCCGCGGCGTCCGCGCGCGGGCGGCGGGCGTCCCCGCCTCCTCCGGGGAGGGGCGCGACCTCGGTCAGCGCGTACCCCGCCGCGCGCAGCGCCTCCACGACGCGCCGGTGCTCGGCCCCGACGTCCTCTCCGGCGCGGAACGTCGAGAGCGTCCGCAGGCCGGGCTCCTTGGGCGCGCTCCGCCGCGCGAGCGTCGCCAGGGTGCTGCCGCCGCCGCACTCGATGAAGGTGCGGACGCCCGCGCCGACCAGGTCGCGCACCGCCGCCCCGAAGTCGAGCGGCGCCACGAGGTGCATCGGGAGCAGGCGCGCGGGCGCGAGCGGCCCCTCGCCGTAGTACACGCGGTCGATCGGCGAGTACGTGGCCAGCGTCGGCCGCGCCGCCTGCGCGGCGGCCCTGCGCTGGAGCGCGCTCGCGAACGGGCCCACCGCCGGCGCGAGCAGGGGCGAGTGGAACGGGTAGCGGCTCGCGAGCACGGTCGCGCGCACGCCCGCGCTCGCGAGCCGCCGCTCGAGCGCCGCGATGCCGTCCGCCGTCCCCGACGCGACCGACTGGTCGGCCGCGTTCACCACCGCCACGAACACGTCGTCCCGCCCCAGCGCCTGCACCTCCTCGCGCAGGCGGTCCTCGCCGGCGTGCGCCGCGAGCATGCGGCCGTGCGGCGCGCCGCGGAGGGCGAGCACCCGCCGGCACACGACCTCGGCGGCCGTCGCGAGGGGGAACGCGCCGCCCGCGGCGAGCGCGGCGATCTCCCCGAGGCTGTGCCCCGCCACGACGTCGGCCTTCAGCCCGGCGGACCGGAGCAGCGCGGCGGCGACGTAGTCCTGGACGAGGATCCCGAGCTGATCGAGGTCGGCGCACGCCTCGAGGGCGGCCCGCGCCTCGGCCTCCCCGGCGGTCGCGAGCGCCGCGAGCGACGCGCCGAGCAGCTCGCGCGCCGCGGGCTCCGCCGCGTCGACGGCCGCGCGCGCCTCGGCGAAGCGCGCGTGGAGCGCGCGCAGCAGGCGGAGGTCGAACGAGCCCTGGCCGGGCAGGAGCAGCGCGACCTTCGCGGCGCCCCCCCGCGCGGCCTCGCCCCCCCGCGCGGCCTCGCCTCCCCGCGCGGCCTCGCCTCCCCGCGCGGCCTCGCCCCCCCGCGCGGCCTCGCCCGCCGCGAAGGGCGCCGGCTCGTCCTCCTGGGCCCACGCCTTGTGGTGCGGGCACGCCTCGTGCAGCGGGACACGCGCGACCTCGGCGGCGTGCCGGCGGAGGTGCTCGGGGAAGAGCTCGCGCAGCGCCGAGCCCCCGCGCAGGGCGAGATCGACGAAGCGCCGGTGCGGCATGTGCTCGTCGAGGGCCCCGACGTGCGTCGTGAGCGACCTCGGCAGCGGCGCGAGCTCGTCGCTGGTCGCCGAGACGGCGACGACGCGCTGGTAGCCGCACGCCACGGGCTCGCCGTCGAACCGGACCGTGCGGAAGTAGCCGTACGCGCTCGATCGCGTCACCTCGCCGAGGGTCATGAAGATCGCGACGCGCTCCCCCACGCGGACCGGCGCCAGGTTCCGGCTGTACCCCTCGGTGGTGAGCAGCCGTATCGCCCCGCGGTCTTCCTCGTGCGGGATCGTCCCGTCCGCGGCCTCGGCGAAATACAGTGTCTCGCGCGCGATGCACTGGAAGCGGAAGTTCGTGAGGTAGTGATGGCTCCCGTAAGCCATCGTGTCTTCGAACTTCACGCAGTACGGAACGACGAAAAACGCGCCCATGAGTCCTCTCCCGGGGCCCGCCCGCGCGCGGCGACACACGCCCGGCACCACGTTTCAGCCGGCGTTTCGTGCCTGTTTCGCCGCGGCACCGTTCGGGCCTGCAACTATGTGTACCTACACCTAAACGCACGCAGCGCGCCCGCGGCCGCCGCCCTTGCGCCGGCGCGTGCCCGCGCGGGAGCTCGCCCCGGCGCCTGCGCGGCCCGTGCGATCCCTAGGAACAGCGATGAACCGCGATGATCAGCGTGCGCCGCGGGCCGAAAGGGCCCGCGCGGAGCCGCCGCGTCGAGCCGACGAAGCAGCGCCGCATCGTTGAGATAGGTGTACCTACACCTGTACGGATGTCAAGCAACGCAACGCCCGAGGCTGGCGGTTCCGCTCGAAACCGTGTATATACACTTGTGGTTGATTTTGCCCGCGCCTCCCAGATCATCGCGAGCCAGTGCGCGCTCGTGCGCGTGCGGCGCGCGTCGCGCGCGCTGACGCGGCTCTACGACGAGAGCCTGCGGCCGGTGGGCCTCCAGGCGACGCAGCTCACGATGCTCGTCGCGGTCGCGACGTGCGGCGACGAGGGCGTGACCATCGGCGCGCTCGCGGACGGGCTGGTCATGGACCGCACGACGCTCACGAGGAACCTCGCGCCGCTGGAGCGGGCCGGCCTGCTCCGCGTGGCGCGCGCGCCGGACGACGCGCGCGTCCGCCTCATCTTCCTGACGCGCCAGGGGGAGCGCGCCATCGAGGCGGCGTTCCCGCTGTGGGAGCGGACCCAGCACCACGTGCGCGAGGGGCTCGGCCCGAGCAAGGCCGACGAGCTCCGCGAGGAGCTCGGCCGCGTCGTGGCCGTGGCCACGCGGATCGACAAGGCGACGCCGGCGCGGCCCGACGAGGCGACGCCGGCAGCGCGCCCCGACAAGGCATCACCGCCGGCTCGGGCGAGCAAACGCAAGGCGAAGTGACCGATCCACCTCGGGTCGACGGGCGAGGTGTGAAGCGCCGAGGACCGCCGTGGTAGGTTCGGCGCATGACATCGCGCGCGACCCGCCGGAAGGGCGTCACCACCGAGCTGATGGTCCGCGCGGACGAGGTGGTGTTCGGGCGCTTCCGCGTCGAGGTGGTCAAGGGCCCGGATCTCGGCGCCTCGCACCTCGCGGACGCGCCGGAGCTCGGCGTCGGCACCGCGCCCACGAACCAGCTCGTGCTGACCGACAGGTCCGTGTCGCGGCACCATTGCGAGATCACCGTCACCCCGCGGGGGTACCTCCTGCGCGACCTCGACAGCACGAACGGCACGACGGTCTCGGGCGTCCGCGTCGAGACGGCGTACCTGCAGTCGGGCGCCACGATCGACGTGGGCGACACGCGGCTCCGCTTCGAGGCGCTCACGGACACGATCCGCGAGCCGCTGGCCGACGAGCAGCACCTCGGGTCGATGCTCGGCCAGAGCACCGAGATGCGCCGCATCTTCGCCATGCTGCCGAAGATCGCCGCCTCGAGCACGACCGTGCTCCTCGAGGGCGAGACGGGCTCCGGCAAGGGGCTGCTCGCCGAGCTGATCCACCAGCAGAGCCCGCGCGCCGCGCGGCCGTTCGTCGTCATCGACTGCGGCGCGATCCCGCCCACGCTGATCGAGGCGGAGCTGTTCGGCCACGAGAAGGGCGCCTTCACGGACGCGCAGGCGGCGCGGGCCGGCGCCTTCGAGGCCGCGCGCGGCGGCACCGTGCTGCTCGACGAGATCGGCGAGCTCCGGCTCGACCTCCAGCCGAAGCTCCTGCGCGCCCTCGAGGAGCGGATGATCCGGCGGATCGGCAGCGTCCTGCCCGTCCGCCTCGACGTCCGGCTCATCGCCGCGACCAACCGCGACCTCCGGCAGGAGGTGAACCGCGGGACGTTCCGCTCGGACCTGTTCTACCGGCTGAACGTCGTCCGGCTCCACCTCCCGCCGCTGCGCGAGCGGCCCGAGGACATCCCGCTCCTGGCCGCGCACTTCTACCGCCAGTTCACCGACGGCGGCGAGCCCCCCACGGAGCTCGTCGAGGCGCTGCTGCGCCACGACTGGCCCGGCAACGTCCGCGAGCTCCGCAGCGCCGTCGAGCGCGCCGTGCTCCTCGGCGATCCGAGCCTTTGGCGCGAGGGCCGGCGCGGCGCCCGCCCGGCGAGCCACGGCGACGCCGGCGACGAGGAGCTCGATCCCACCGAGGCCGCGCTCCCGTTCCGCGAAGGTAAAGAGCAGGTGGTCGCGCGCTGGGAGCGGGCCTACCTGCGGGCATTGATCAAAGCGAACGAGGGCAACCTCTCGCGCGCGGCGCGGGCCGCGCGGATGGACAGGAACCACCTGCGCGAGCTGCTCCGCCGCCACGGGATCTCGGCGGCGGACACGTGACGAGAGACTGACGGTCTCATCCGTGGTGAGAGGCGTTGACGGGTTGGCACCGTCCCCCCGATCTCCCACACACACCCTCCATGTCCGCAGATCGCAAGTCGCGGAATAGCGAGCTCATCCCGCGAGTCTCCGGCGGACTCCGCAGGACTCGTGGTCCAGCGCGGCGATGTTCATGACACTTGATCCAACCTCCGCGACCGATCTACGCTGAACAAAGCTGTAACAAGGTCTCCTCTCGGGCCGGGGGCCCACGGGGAGCTGGGGGGCGACTTGTCGGTTATCTCCTTGTTGTGCGGTCCCGCCGGGATCCGGCGCCGGGGCTCGCGGCAGATGTGTGTTTGCCGTCTCTGGGTCGCCCTCGAGCGCGCGACCAGCGACATGTCCGGCATTGAGAGAGAGGGGCTGTCCCTTGGACACTGCGCGTGATCCCCTGCTCGGACTCCTGATCTCCGAGGCGGACGAGATCTTCGCCTCGATGGCCGGGGCGCTCGACGCCGTGCGCGCGCGCCCGCGCGACGACGCGGCCGTGGCCCGGCTCATCCAGTGCGCCCACACGCTCCGCGGCCTCGCCGCGATCAGCGGCCACGCGGCGATCGCCGACCTCGCCGGCCGGCTGGAGGGCGCGCTGGATCGGCAGAGGCGGCAGGCGACCGCCGCGAGCGGCGAGGCGCTCGGGCTCATCGACGGGTCGCTGCGCGCCTTGCGGCAGCTCGTCGCGCTCGCTGCGGAGGGGCGCGGCGACGTCCCGCCGGCGATCGCCGAGCTCGCCGGCGCGTTCGATCGCGCGGCCGCCGCCCCGGAGGAGCGGCGCCCCACGGTGCTCGTCGTCGACGACAGCCGCACCGTCCTGCGGTTCGTCGAGCGCACGCTCGCCGAGGCGGGCCTGCGCGTCGTCACGGCGCGCACCACGGCGGCCGCCGCCGAGGTGATCTCCAGCGAGCGCCCCGCGCTCGTCCTGCTCGACCTCTCCCTCGACGATCTGGACGGCGCCGCGCTCCTCGGGCGGCTCGCGGGCGACGGCGCGCTCGAGAGCACGCGCGTCGTGCTCTTCTCCAGCCGCCCTGACGACGAGCTCCTCTTGCTCGCCAGGCGCCTCGGCGCGGCCGGCGTCCTCCCGAAGACGCGCGCCTCGGGCGAGCTCGCCGCGCGCGTGCGCGCGTACCTCGACGCCCCGCGCCGCGGATCGAGCGCGCCATGAGCCGGCAGGCCGACATGGAGCGGGAGCTCGCGGAGCTGAAGCGCCGGCTCTACGAGCTCGAGCGGTCCTCCTGGGAGGTCCTCGCCGACGATCCCCTGCCCTCGGCCGGCGCGCTCCAGGTCGTCGTCTGCCGGGTCGAGGACAGCCGCGTCGCGCTGCCGCTCGACGCGGTCGAGCGCGCGGTCCCGGCGGCCGCGATGGCGCCGCTGCCCGAGGCGCCCCCGTGGGTCCAGGGCCTCCTCATCGTCCGCGGCCAGGCGCTCCCCGTGCTCGACGTCGCGGCGCGGCTCGGCCGCTGCCGGAGGGAGCTCGAGCTCAGCGACCAGATCGTCCTCTGCCAGGCCGATCAGCGGCGGTTCGGCCTCGTCGTCCAGGAGGTGCTGGGCGTCCGGTCGTTCGCGGCCTCCGAGGCGGCGGCCGCGAGGCAGGCCGCGAGCATGCCCCAGGGGCCCTACGTGCGGGCGACGCTCCACGACGCCGACGGCCTCGTGCTGCTCTTCAGCCTGCGGCGCCTCCTCGCCACGTCGGACATCCCCGCCGGGGACGACGCGGCCGGCGGCGGGCCGGCCCGGGCTTCGAGCGAGGCGTAGACCCGATGAGCGACGAGACCGAGATCTCCGCGCTGCTGCGCGCCGCCGCGGGCGCGAGCGGCCTCGCGCCGCGCGATCACTGGGAGGACCAGGCGGCGCGCGCGCTCCGCGCGATCGCGGAGCAGCGGGGCGCGACCGTGAGCGCCCTCCTCCGCGACCCGGAGGGGCGGCCGTCGCTCGTCTCCGAGCTGCTCGATCACCTCACCATCGGGGAGACGTATTTCTTCCGGCATGCGAGCCACTTCGACGTCCTGCTCGAGGCGCTCTCCGCCCGCCTCGCCGATCCGCTGGCCACGGCGTGTGTGCTCTCGGCCGGCTGCGCCACCGGCGAGGAGCCCTACTCGGTCGCGATCGCGATCCACGCGCGGCTCGGCGCGCAGGCGCTCGCGCGCGTCCGGATCGTCGCGGCGGACATCAGCGCGGCGTCGATCAGGAAGGCGCGCGCCGCCGTGTACGGCGCGTGGGCGTTCCGCGACGCGCCGGCCTGGTTGGAGCCCCGGTACTTCGCGCGCGGCGCCGGCCCGGGCCGCCGGCTCGTGGACGTCATCCGCCGGGCGGTGACGTTCGAGGTCGGGCACGTCGTGCACCACGCCGCCGGGCTGCCCAGCGGCTCCGTGGATGCCGTCCTGTTCCGCAACGTGGCCATCTACCTCGCGCCCCAGGCGATCGCCGACGCCTACGCCGAGTTCCACCGCGCGCTCGGCCCTCACGGGCTGCTCTTCGTGGCGCCGGCCGATCCCCGGCCGGACGGGGCGCGCTTCGTCGAGGCGGGGCACGAGACGACCAGCGTGTATCGGCCGCGCGCCGCGGCGGCGGAGCCGCACGCCGAGCCCGCGCCCCCGAGCCGTCGAGCGCGCCTCGCCGCGCGGCTCCGCCGCGACGCCCGCCTGCTGAAGAAAGGCCCGCCGCCTGCCTCCTCGAAGCGGCCCGCGGCCCGCGCCGCCGCGCCTGCGCCCCGCGCCGCCGCGCCCGCGCCGCGCGCCGCCGCGCCCGCGCTGGACGCGCGCGCAGCCGCGGCGCGGGCGGCGGCCCTCGCGGATCGAGGCGACCTCGCCGCCGCGGTCGCGGCCACCGCGGCCCTCATCGAGCAGCCCGCCACGGCGCCGGCCGGGTACCTGCTCCGCGCGCAGGTCTCGATGGCCGGCGACCGCGCCGGAGCGGCCGTGGAGGACCTCCGGCGCGCGCTGTTCCTGCGGCCGGAGCACCTCCTCGCGCGCTACTGGTACGTCCTCGCGCTGCGCGGGGACGGGCAGCTCGCGCAGGCCATCCAGCAGGCCCGCGTGCTGGAAGAGCTCCTTACGAAGTCCGCCGCCGAGGCGCGGCTGGAGGACGGCGAGACCACCGCGCGAGAGCTCCTCGACGCGCTCCGGCTCCTCCGGGGAGGATTCACATGAAGCCTGAACAAAGGGTCCAGGCGGCGCGCGAGGACGTCCTGCGGCGCCGCGCCGAGCGCCTCGCGGCCGCGGCCGAGGGCGAGGCCGATCGCAAGCTCGCCGCCCAGGTGGCGCTCGTCGGCGTGGGGGCGCAGCGCTACGGCATCCCGGTCGACGGCCTGCGCGAGATCGTGCCGCTGCCCGACGTCACGCCCCTGCCCGGGCTGCCGCCGTGGCTGCTCGGGATCGCCAACGTGCGCGGCGAGCTGCTCGGCGTGGTCGACCTCGCGACGGTGCTCGGCGCGAGCGCGGAGCGCGCGAGCGCGATGGCCATCGTGACGGGCGCGGGCGGGCCGCTCGGGCTCGCGGTGCAGTCGGTGCTCGGCTTCCGCGAGGTGTACGAGGACGAGCTGTCGGCGGAGCTCGGGGCGGATCCGCACCGCCCCTTCCGGGCGATGACCAGGGATTTCGTCGCGCTGCTCGACGTGGCGCGCCTGCCCGCCGCGCCGGGCGAGGCGCGCTAGGGGCGCGCTGGGGCCGAGGCGAGCCGGCCGCGCAAACGGGGGATCTCACAACCATGGAGTGCGAAGAGACATGAACTGGACCGTCCGCAGTCGGATGTTGGCAGGGTTCCTGCTCGTCACCGCGCTGACGTTTCTGCTCGGCGTCGCGGCCAACTACGAGATGGGCATCATCCACGACGTCGGCGAGGAGCTCGGGAACAGCACCTTCAGGAGCATGGACCAGCTCCAGATGCTGGACGCGGACACGTCGGATCTCCGCATCCTCTACCTGGAGCACGTCGTCTCGACCGAGGACGCCGACATGGACCGCATCGAGCTGCAGATCAAGGAGCTCGAGGCCAGGATCGAGCGGGCGGCCCAGCAGTACGAGCGCCTCATCATCACGGGCGAGGAGCGCGCCTTGCACGAGGCGTTCGTCAGGGAGCACATCGCTCACCTCGCGGAGGCCGGGCGCATGCTCGCGAAGAGCCGGACGGGCCACGACGAGGAGGCCCAGAGCGACTACTTCGGTCTGTCGAAGCAGCTCTATGAGAGGTCGAACCAGGCGCTCGACGCGCTCTCCGAGTACAACCGGCAGGAGACGACCACATCGCTCTCGCTCGCGGAGAGGACGTACACGCAGGCGCGCCTCATCGTGCTCGCCATCATGGCGATCGTGCTCGTGGCGGCGATCACGCTCGCGTTCTGGCTGTCGGGGAACATCGCCTCGCCCCTCTCCCGGCTGGTCGAGGCCTTCCGCAAGATCGCGGTGGGCGACATCGGCGGCGCCACGGCGGACGTGAAGGCCATCAGCGCGGTCGTGACGACCGGGCGCGGCGGCGACGAGATCTCGAGCCTCGTCACCTCCGCGCGCGACATGGCGGAGGGCCTGCGCACCCTGGTGCAGAGCCTGCGGGACGGCATCAACAAGCTGTCGACCAGCACCGCTCAGATCAGCGGCACCGCCAAGGAGTACGCCGAGACCTCGTCGGCGCAGGCGTCCGCGGTCGCGGAGGTCAGCTCGACCGTCGAGGAGATCAAGCAGACGAGCGAGGTCGCCGCGGCGAGCGCGCGCGAGGTGGCCCACGCGGCCGACGAGGCGGCGAAGAACGGCCACGTCGGCCGCGAGCGGCTCGGCGACGCGGTGTCGATGATGCGGACGATCAACGAGCGCGTCGTCGGCATCGCCGAGCAGATCCTCCAGCTCTCGGAGCAGACCTCGCAGATCGGCGCGATCGTCGACGCCGTCGGCGACCTCGCCGAGCAGTCGAACCTGCTCGCGGTCAACGCCAGCATCGAGGCGGCGAAGGCCGGCGAGCACGGGCGCGGCTTCTCGGTGGTCGCGTCGGAGGTGCGGAGCCTCGCCGAGCAGAGCAAGCGCGCGACGCAGCAGATCCGGAGCATCCTCGCGCAGATCCAGAAGGCGACGCAGAGCGCGGTGATGGCCACCGAGGAGGGCACGAAGCGCGCGGAGGACGGCAGGGTGGCGGTGGAGGCCGTGCGCGAGGTCGTGGAGAGCCTCGCCGTGGTGCTCGAGGAGAGCTCCGGCAAGGCGCGGCAGATCGCGGGCGCCGCGACCCAGCAGGTGTCGGGCATCACGCAGATCTCGTCGGCGATGGGCGGCATCTCCAAGGCCGCGCGGGACAACGCCACCGGCGTCCGGCAGCTCGAGCTGGCGGTCGTGGATCTCGACCGCCTCTCCGGCGAGCTCAAGGCGACCAGTGACCGGTTCTAGCCGGACAGGGCGGGCGCCCCGGCGCGCATCCGGGAGCGGCGCGCGATGAGCCAGCGCGACGACGACGAGCTCTTCGCGATGTTCCGCGACGAGGCGACCGAGGCGCTGGAGGACCTCGCGCAGATCGTCGACCGGCTCGCGGCGGACGGCGCGGCGGCCGCCGCGCGCGACGTCGCCGCCGCGCTGCGCGTCCTCCACAACATCAAGGGCGCGGCGCACGTCGCGGGCAGCGAGGGGGTCGAGCGGATCGCGCACGCGATGGAAGAGGCGCTCATCGCCCACCGCCGGGGCGGCGGCGCGGCGCCCCCCTGGCTCGCGGCGCGCCTGCGCGACGGCATGGGCCTCATCTCCCGCTTCCTCGGCGGAGAGGCGCCGCTCGACGCGGCCCGCGCGTTCGCCGCCGAGGCGGCGGCCTCGGCCTGGCCGGAGCCCGCGCCCGTCGCGTCAGCGCCTCCGCCTCCGCCCGAGCCCTCGCCTCCGCCCGAGCCTTCGCCCGAGTCGATGGCGGTGGGGAGCGCCGCTCCGGGCCAGGCCGGCGGCGCTCCGGGCCAGGCCGGCGCCGCCACGGTGCGCATCGAGGCGCGCCGCATCGACGACCTGATGCACTTCGCCGGGGAGTTCATGGCAGCCCAGGGGCGGAGCCTCGCGCGCCACGCCGAGATCGAGCAGTGCCACCTCGAGATCATGCAGCTCGAGCGGGCCGCCACGGGGGATCTGCGGCGGGCCCTCCGCGACGTCGGCCGCTCCCTGGACCGCCTGCTGGAGTCGAGCCGGCAGGACGTACACCGCTTCGGCTCTCTGATCCGCGACTGGTCGGTCGCCATCAAGCGCGCCCGCATGCTGCCGCTCTCCGGCGTCGTCCCGCAGTGGCGCCGGACCGTGGCGGAGACGGCGCACGCCCTCGGCCGCGAGGTGCGCCTGGTGGCGGACGTCGGCGACATCGAGGTCGACCGGCACATCCTCGACGGCCTCCGCGACCCGATGCTGCACCTCCTGCGCAACGCGGTCGACCACGGCATCGAGCCGCCCGAGCTCCGCGCGCGCCTCGGCAAGCCGCGCGAGGGCACGATCCGCGTGCACGCCCGCGCGCCCGGGATGATGGTCGAGGTGGAGGTGAGCGACGACGGCCGCGGCCTGGATCCGTCGCGGATCGCCCGCCGCGCCGTCGAGCGGCGGCTCGCGACGCCGGAGCGGCTCGCGCAGATGAGCGCCCCCGAGGTCTGCGATCTCGTCTTCCTCCCGGGCTTCTCCACGGCGGAGTCGGTCAGCCAGGTGAGCGGCCGCGGCGTGGGGCTCGACGTCGTGAGGCAGCGGGCGTCGGCGCTCGGGGGGCACGCGCGCGCCGCCGAGCCTGCCCTCGGCGGCACCACCTTCCGGCTGGAGGTGCCGGCGACCGTCGTGTCGACGAAGGGGCTGCTCGTGCACACCGCGCGCACCGCGTTCGTGCTGCCGACGGCGTACGTGGCGCGGACCTTCCGCGTCGCGGCGTCGGAGGTGCAGTCGCTCGACGGCATGGCGGCCGTACAGGACGCGGGCGGCGAGCCGCTGCGGCTCCGCTGGCTGTCCTCGCTGATGCAGCAGGCGCGGCAGACGGACCCGGAGAAGCTCCTCGTGGTCGTCGTGACCGACGGCGTCTCGCGCGTGGGCCTCGTGGTGGAGCGTGTGGAGGGCGAGGTGGAGTCGGTGACCAAGGCGCTGCCCTGGAACATCCCGCCTGTCCCCGGCGTCGCGGGCGCGATGATCCTCGGGACGGGCCTCGTCGCCGTCGTCCTCGACGTGCCGCGCCTGCTCGGCGCCGCGCAGGGCCGCGCCCCCGAGCGCGCGGAGACGGTCCGCGCGGCGGAGGCGCTGAAGAAGCGGCGCGTCCTCGTGGTCGACGACTCGCTCACCAGCCGGACGCTGGAGCGCAACATCCTGGTCGCCGCGGGCTACGCGGTGGACACGGCGAACGACGGCGAGATGGCGTGGCAGGCCCTGCAGTCCGGCGCCTATGACCTGGTCGTGTCCGACGTCCAGATGCCGCGGCTCGACGGCGTGGCGCTGACCCGGCGCATCCGGGCGCACCCTCGGCACAAGAGCTTGCCGGTCATCCTCGTGACGAGCCTGGACCGGCCGGCGGACGTGGCGCAGGGCAGCGCCGCGGGCGCCGACGAGTACATCGTCAAAGGCCGCTTCGACCAGCAGAAGCTGCTCGACGCCGTGGCGCGCCTCTTATGAAGCGCGCGCCCGAGCCCCCGCGGCCGCGCCCCGGGCCCCGCGCCCGCGCGGCGGCGGCCACTCTCGTCCTTCTTGAAGAGGTGCAGTTTCATCATGAACACGAGTGAGTTGCTCTCGGGTCGGCGCGTCCTCGTCATCGACGATGACGTCAATTTCGGCGAGGAGGCCGTGTGCGCGCTGGCGCGCGCCGGTGCCGCCGCCCGCTATCATCGGGGGCCTTTCGGCAGCCTGCACGCGATCCGCGAGATGAGGTCCGATGTCGTCTTGCTCGACGTGAACATGCCCCGGATGGATGGCGCGCAGATCGTGCGCGCCATCCGCACCGCGGACGGCATCCGGGACGTGCGTGTCCTCCTGTGCAGCAACATGGACCTCCGCGTGCTCGAGCGGCTCGCGGCCACGCTGAAGGCGCACGGCGCGGTCCCGAAGGCGGCGTTCGAGGACGGGACTGCCACCCTGGCGATCGCCCGGGTGATCGAGCTCCACGGCGACCCGGAGCGGGCCAGGAAATAGCCGCCGCGCCCGCGCTCAGGGATCGACATGGCCGCCGCGCCCACGCTCAGAGGTCGAAATACGGCAGCCCGCCCCCTGCGATCACCCGGTGGATGAACATCCCCGTCCCGGCGGAGCCCGCCCCGTAATCGGCGGAGACGTGCACGAGGTCCTCGCCGGGGAACGCGAGCCCGGGCGGCCGCTTGAGCGCGAACCGCATCACCCTGTCGACGAGCCGGCGGGCCTCTTCCAGGTAGCCCTCCTCGCCCGTGCGGCGATGGAGGTCCACGAAGAAGTTCCCGATCCCGGCCGTGCCCGAGAAGTTCGTCGGGGAGGAGGTGGCGCCGCGCTCGACCTGACGGGCGATGTCCCGTGCCGCCGCGAGGTAGCGCTCTTCCCCCAGCGCCGCGTGGAACCGCAGCGCGACGGCGCCGATCCCGGCGCTGCCGCTCCTCCAGGAGGCGCAGGGCGCGCGTTCTTCGACGGCGGATCGCCTGCGCGCCGGGCTCGCGTGCGCCTCTCCTCCGAGGCTCGCGAGATCGTGGTCGAGCAGCGCGCGCGCGGCCTCGAGGTGCTCTGCCTGCCCGGTCGCCCGGTAGAGCCGCAGCAGGAAGTAGCCGACGCCGGAGGCCCCGTGCGCGAGGCCGTGGTAGGCGGCGGCCGTGTCCTCGAACAAGCCGCCTCCCCTGCCCCGCTTCAGCCTCGGCTTGATCCGGTCGAACGCGTCCGCCGCGTTCCTGAGGTACCGCTCGTCGCCGAGCTGCGTGAAGAAGAAGAGGTTGGCGAGGCCCCACCCGGCGGCCCCGTGGAACATGTCGTCGATCTCGAAGAGGATCGGCGACCTCGCCGCGACGTCCATGAGCGCCTCGGCCTCGCTGCGTAGCCCGAGCTCCAGGAGCGTCCACGCGATCCCCGAGCTGCCCATGTAGAGCCCGGGCGCGTGGTGATCGTCCCCGCTCCGGGGCGCCTTGCGCGCGAGCGCGTCGAGGAGCACCGCGGGGACCTCGCCTCGCGTGCGCTTCAGGAAGAGCGCGATCCCGGACGCCCCGTGGGCGACGCTCAGCGGGCGCGTCGTGTAGCGCCGGTGGTCTGTCGGCAGATCCAGGGGATCGTCGCCGCTCTGGATCTGGGCCACGAGGTGGCTGCCGATCGCGGCGACGATCTTCCGGAGGTCCTCGTTGCTCCGGCGGGGCGTCGCGGGCATCTCCTTGGCCCCTCTCTCCGCGCCCTGCGGCTGCGCAGCGGAGCGCGGGTCGTCCCGTCCCGCGGGCGATACGGGGCCGGGCGGCCGCTCGCCCTGGATCCTCTGATCACCGGCGGTCCGGCCGGCGGCGACCGGCTCACCGCGGGCGTCGGCCCGCCGCTCCAACCTGAAGGCGCCGTGATAATAGAAGAGCACCTGGATGTCCTCGTGTCGTTCGTCGGAGCGGAGGCGCGGCTCCTGGAGATGAAAGCAGGGGCCCCTCCGGGGGTTCATGTCGGAGGAGCCCCTGCGCAGGCTGCGATGTACCAGGCTGTGGATTGGCTATGTCTTGCGTGTCGAGCGACAGAGGATGACGCCGAGGCCCGGATCCCACGGAAGAGCGAGGCTCACGATCGCGTCAGCGAGGAGCTCCACCGCCGCTGACGGTGGCTCCTGCTGAACGTCGAGAGCTCCTCCAGCGCCAAGACCTTCTTCGCGCAATCGACCTCCTTCGCTTGCGGTACACTGGAGTCGCCTCGGGGCGGTACGGCAGGCTCATCCTCCAGGCTGCGTCCCGCGAGCGAGCGCGGTCAGCAGCCTGGAGCGAGCGCCGTCACCCCGAGACCGCTCGTCCGGGGACACCAGGCGGTAGAGCACATGGTGTGCCGCGCTGTGATGGGGAGCGAGAACCCCCCCGGAGAGCGCCAGACGCGCGGAGTTGACCGGATGTGTCCCGGACTGCGCGGGTTTGTCGACATCAAGAACGGAAATTTACAGTAGCGGTGGTGCCTGCTGCAGTCATCACTGCTGCATGCTCGAGCCCGCACCCGGTATTCGCCCCGTCCGGGGCGACGCCCCGGGGCGGCTCCGCTTGAGCGCTGGGCGCCGCGCGGCGGTGGCGCCCCCATGGGCAGGTGTGCGAGCGCGCGCTCGGCGGCGGAGGGCGGTATCTCGCCGCGCCCGCATCGCCGCGCGAGAACGACAGGCGCTCTGCATCGCGCCCACCTTGAGACTCGCGCCAATCCCACGGATCACGCGAGTCGCGCGGTCACGCGAATCGCACGGGGCGAGTCGCACGGGTCGAGCGCACCGCGCGAGCCACCCGAATGACGGAATGCAGAGCGCCTGTTGTGAAACAACGTTAATTCGTCGCAAAACCAGGCAAAGCGCCTCTTGTGAAACAACGTTAATTCGTTGCAAAAACCAGGAATCGCGGTACGTCATACGCGCGGGGTGATGTCGTCGCCCCGGAGGAGACATCATGAGGAGATTGGTTCATATCGCGCTGTGTTCCTTCATGCTCTCGCTCGGGATCGGCTGCATGGTGGCGGCCGAGCCTCCCGGCGAGCCGGAGCGCGAGGGCGAGGTGGCCGCCGAGGGCGCCGGCGAGGAGCTCGTCGGGGAGAGCGACGACGCGATCGTGCGCGGCATCCCGACCCCCTGCGGCAAGAACGTCTGCGGGGAAGGGACGTTCTGCTGTAACTCGAGCTGCGGGACCTGCGCGCCGCTGGGCGGCGCGTGTACGCAGCAGTACTGCGAGCCGCTGGAGTAGCGGAGGCGCCGGTCCGAGGGACGGCCGGCTTTCAGGCGGGCGGGCCGCCCGCGGCCGTCGGGCCGAGGAGCGCGAGGGCGTCGGACAGGATCCAGAGGCCCAGGCCGATCAAGACGAACGGCAGCGCCGTGCGGCCATAACGCCGGATCCGGCTGCCGAGGACCGGGTGGTTCACGAGGGCGTGCCCGAGCGCGCACCAGGCGATGGTCATGACGCCGAACACCGCCGCGTGGATCGGGATGAGCCGCGGCGCGCTGGAGAACATCGGGATATAGACGCCGAGGTTGTCCCCGCCGTTCGCGACGGTCACGCTGGCCACCGCGAGCGCCTTCCAGCGCGAGGCGGCGCCGCGCGGCGCGCCCCCTTCGGACTCGCCCTCTTCGCCGTCTTCGCCCTCGGCGTCCGCTGCGCCGGCGCGGCGCCGCAGCGCCCACAGGCCGCGCAGGCCGAGCCCGAGGGGGGCGAGGCCGAGCAGCCCTATCCACCCTTCCGGCACGCGGAGCGCGAGCAGCGCGCACGCGACGCTGACCAGGACGAGCGCCGCCATGCCGAGCAGCTGGCCGGCGACGATCTGGCGCGGGGTGAAGCCTGGATCCGAGAAGAATCCCGAGAGCAGGAGGATGTCGTCCACGTTCGTGGACACGAACACGACGACGCTCACCCCGAGGGTCGCGAGGATCTGCTCCATGGCGCGCCGGGGTGCGTAGCACCTCCCCCGGCGCGATGGGCAGCCCGCGAGCCCGCCTGCGCCCGTTCATGATGCCCGCGGGCGTCGCGATGCCGGCCGCGGGAGCCCGCGCGGTCCGATTGCGGTAGACCGTGACGGCCGGGAGGAGCGCGCGACGGCACGGGGCGACGTGACACCGGCCCGGAGCTCGTGGAAGGAGACACCATGGCAACGATTCCCCAGCCGCTGGGACAGACGGGAGCGCCGGACGCGCCGCGCGCCCGGGCGGACCTCCCGGTGCTCGGGATGACCTGCGCGGCGTGCGTGCGCCGCGTCGAGAGGGCGCTGCGCGCGGCGCCGGGTGTCCAGGAGGCGACGGTCAACCTCGTGACGCAGCGGGCGACCGTCACCTACGACGCGGAGGCGACCGCCCCGGCCGCGCTCGCCCGCGCCATCGTGGAGGCCGGGTACGAGGTGCCCGACGCGCCCGAGCCCGAGCCCCCGGCCGGGGCGGCCGAGGCCGCGCCGCCGGCGCCTGGCGCTGCCGCCGCGCCGCCGGCTGACCTCACAGCCGCGCCGCCGGCTGGCCCCGCCCCCGCCCCGCCGGCTGCCCCCACGGCCGCGCCGCCGGCTGGTCGCCCCGAAGCCTCGCCGTCACCGCGCTCGCGCCCCACCGCGTCCCAGCGCGCCGCGGCCATGGCCGAGGCCGAGCTCAAGGAGCAGCGGGCGCTCCGGCGCGACGTCGCGCTCGCGGCGGTGCTCACCGCGCCCCTGCTCGTCGTCGGCATGTCCCACGGCGCCATCCCCGCGCTCGCGGGGCCTGCCGGCCGCTGGCTGCAGCTCGCGCTCGCGACGGTCGTGGTCCTCGGGCCGGGGCGCCGGTTCTTTCGCCTGGCCTGGGGCGCGCTCCGGCACCGCGCCGCGGACATGAACACCCTCGTGAGCCTCGGGACCGGCGCCGCCTGGCTCTACTCGGCCGCCGCCGTGGTGACGCCGGGCCTGTTCCCGCACGCCGAGCACGGCCACGCGCCGGCCGTCTACTTCGAGGCCGCGGCCGCGATCGTCACCTTCGTGCTGCTCGGCAAGCTCCTGGAGACGCGCGCGCGGCGGCGCCTCGCCGACGCCGTGCGCGGGCTCGTGGCGCTGCAGCCGAAGGCGGCGCGGCGCGTCCGCGGCGACGCCGAGGAGGAGGTGCCCGCCGCCGCCCTCGCGCCGGGCGACCTCGTGCTGGTGCGGCCCGGCGAGCGCGTCGCGACCGACGGCGAGGTGGTCCGCGGCGCGTCCGCGGTCGACGAGTCGATGCTCACCGGCGAGAGCATGCCCGTCGACAAGACCGCGGGCTCGCCCGTCTTCGGCGGCACCCTCAACCAGGGCGGCGCCATCACGTTCCGCGTCACGAGGACCGGGGCGGACACCGCGCTCGCGCGCATCGTCGAGGCCGTCGAGCAGGCGCAGGGCTCCCGCGCGCCGATCGCGCGGCTGGCCGACGTCGTGAGCGGCGTCTTCGTGCCCATCGTCCTCGGCGTCGCGACGGTCACCCTGATCGCGTGGCTCGCCGTCGATCCCACGCCCTCGGGCCTCTCCGTCGCGGTCGAGCGGTTCGTCGCGGTGCTCGTCATCGCCTGCCCCTGCGCGCTCGGCCTGGCGACGCCCGCGGCCGTGGCCGTCGGGACCGGGCGCGGCGCGGAGCTCGGCGTGCTCGTCAAGGGCGGCGCGGCGCTCGAGGCAGCGAGCCGCATCGACATGATATTACTCGACAAAACCGGGACGCTCACCTCCGGCCGCCCCGAGCTCACCGACGTGATCGGCGCCGCGCCGGGCGGCGAGGCGGAGCTGCTCGGCCTCGTGGCGGCCGCGGAGCACGGGAGCGAGCACCCGGTGGCCCGGGCGATCGTCGAGGGCGCCCGCGGCCGCGGCGTGGTCCTGGCGCCCGCCGCGGAGTTCCGGTCGGAGATCGGCCACGGCATCGAGGCGCGCGTCGCCGGCCGGCTCGTGCGCGTCGGCACCGCGGCGTGGCTGCGCCGGGCGGGCGTCGACGCGGGCGCGCTCGAGGCGGAGGCCGAGCGCCTGGCCGGGCGGGGCCGCACGCCGTCGTTCGTCGCCGTCGACGGGCGGCTCGCGGGGCTCGTGGCGGTCGCGGATCGCCCGACCGAGGGGGCGCGGCGCGCGATCGCCGCGGTGAAGCAGCTCGGCGTCGACGCGGCGATGGTGACCGGCGACCGCGCGGGCGCCGCGCGCGGCGTCGCGGACGAGCTCGGCATCGCCCTCGTGTTCGCCGAGGTGAAGCCGGAGGACAAGGCGCGGATCGTCGCCGAGCAGCGCGCCGCCGGCCGCCGGGTGGCGATGGTGGGCGACGGCATCAACGACGCCCCCGCGCTGGCCAGCGCGGACGTGGGCATCGCGCTCGGCAGCGGCACGGACATCGCGCTGGCGTCGGCCGACGTGGCGCTCCTGCGCGGCGGGATCGCCGGCCTGCCGGTGGCGCTCGGGCTGGCGCGCGCCACGCTGCGCACCATCCGCCAGAACCTGTTCTGGGCGTTCGTCTACAACGTGATCGGCATCCCGATCGCGGCGGGCCTGCTCTACCCGCTGACCGGGTGGCTGCTCTCGCCGGTCCTCGCGAGCGCAGCCATGTCGCTGTCGAGCGTCTCGGTGCTCGGCAACTCGCTGCGGCTGCGCGCCTTCGGCCGCTAGCCGAGCACCTCGGCGAGCGTCGCCGCCGTGAGCCCACGGTCGAACCACTGCTCGATCTGGGGGAAATCGGCGGTCTGGACGCGCGCGACAACGTCGTCGGGCAACGCGCCGAACCGGGCCTGCAGCAGCTTCAGCAGCATGTCGCGTTGCCCTTCCTGACGCCCCTTCCGGAGCCCCTCCTGGCGCCCTCGCTCGATGAGCTGCTCTCCCGCTGTCACGACCACGTCCCTGCCTTCCTCGCCCACGATCAGGAGGAGCTTCTGGACGACCTCCTCCGGCGGGCGCTTCTCGTTCCGGAGCAAAATATACCGAAAGATCGCGGCGAGCGCAGCCGCGCCGTTCGGCGACCGCAGCACCTCCCGCACGAGGTCCAGCCAGCCGGCGAGCTGCTCGATGAGCTCGTCGGGCCTGCGCGCATGGCGGAAGCAGAACAGCGCCAGCCGGCCGACGGCGCTCATCGCGCGGCTGCGGAGCTCCTCGTCGCTCGTGCGGCTGATGTCGTCGAGCAGGAAGCGGAAGCGCGGGACATGGGGCGCCATCACCGCGAACATCTCCTCGTCGACGTCGAGGACGTCCTCGAACGAGGTGGCGGCCGTCCAGCCGTCCTCGCTGTGGTGGAGCACGAGCGGGACGATCGCGGGAAGCCGCTTCGCGGTGGGGCGCGCCTCGAGGTACTTGCTCCAGATACGCACCTCGTAACGGAGCAGCCGGAACGGCATCAGCGGCGGTGACGTGCTCTGGTGCTCGAAGAGCAGGTAAAGCAGCACCTCGCGGCCGCCGGCAGACGCCGAGAACAGAAGATCCGTCTCCTGCCCGGAGAGCGCGTCGTCCACGAAACGACCCGGGAGCCCGCGGAGCGTGGACCAGTCGATCCTCGCCGCGAGCGCCGCCGGCAACATCTGGCGCAGCTCGCCCGCGGCGTGCTCTGGCTGCGAGAACGTCTGCTGGAACAGGGCGTCGTGCGGGTTGGGCACCATCGGCGGCGCCGCACCATGCCGCGCCACGCGCTCGCCCGCACCTTCTCCGTGATGCCATCCAGCGCGAACGCGCCTTGCTCAGGACCGCTTTCGCACTTACCCGAACGGGGGCTACGCCGTGCCACAAACAGCCGTGATGACCTCCGTCGTGAACCGGGAACACACCGCGATGAAAGCGGCACGGCTCATCCGGTTGCGGCCGAGGGGGCGGCGACCGCTCTCTGCATGGCGCGCATGGAGTCGCGGCCGAACCGCGCCTGAAGCCGGCGCGCGTACGGATACCCGAGCTTCGCAAGGACGTGGTTCGGCCGCGAGACAGCGAAGATCTCGTAGCCGACCTCTCCGGACTGCTCGTGGTGCTCGACGAGGAAGCGCTCCTCGCCGCGCTCGCCGTGCTCCTCGAGGGTGCCGTACGCGAAGCCGAACCTGCGCACAGGGCCGCTCGTCTCGTCGATGGTGTAAACGATCCGGCACGCGTTGAGCCAGTGGAGGCCGAGCACCCGGACGAGGATGCCCACGGTGGCGCCGGTCTCGATCGGAGCGCTGGGATAACAGAGCTCGACCCAGCCGAGCCGGAAGTGCTCCCAGCGCCGCAGCGCCTCCGCCGCGCGGGCGAAGAGCGCGGCGCCCTGGCCGAGGGTCGTGTGGTGGCGGTCGACGTTGAAGCCGGCGGGACGCCGGCCGCGGCGCGCGCCCGGGTCGGTGCAGCCGACGTCCGCGTACGAGAGCGGCCGCCCCGCCTGACGGTCGAGGAAAGCACGGATTGCCGCGTCCGAGGGCCTGGAGAACGAGATCACGCGATCGACTATACCCCGCAGCCCGCGCGCGCGTACGCCGGCCCCCTCGCCCCTGCGCGAACAAAAACCGACGCGCCCCCACACGATTCCGTGAAGGCCAGCGAGCGCCGCTCGCATTCACAGAGGGAGAGAGGCGAACTTCAAGTAACGTCGCGCCCTCGATTTCGTAGCGTTCACACTTTTTCAGCTCGACGAGAGAGGCTCCCCACGACGCGCACGACAGCGTGACCCCCTCCAGCCCTCGGTCGAATCACCGGGATACCGCGGCAGATCCATCTGCCCGACCCGCTCCAGCGAAGGAAACGCCAGCGATGCGAGCCGCTCCCAGCAAACCTTTCCGCTTCGCTCGTCTCTGCGGGACCTACGTGCCGGCGCTCATCGCCGCGGCGCTCGCCGCGGTCAACGCGGATGGCGTCGTGTACGCCAGCGCGGACCGCGGCGCGCACGGCGACCCGATCGACCGCGCCGGCGCGCCGGTCACGGCGCCGCAACCGACCGCCCACCAGCAAACACCCACCGACCGTTCCTTCGCCCCCGCCTCCGACGGCCCGAGCGGCTGCTCGGCGGAAAGCAGCGGCGCGTTCGACGCCCACACCGGCCCGAAGACCGCCCCGCACTGAAGCGACGAGCACGCTGCCGGCGCTTCACAGGCAGGTCCAACTACGCTGTCGCCCAGCGTCGTCCCTGAATTCTATGAAGACCAAGGCCCCTGGGAGGGCGCCCTGCGCGCGGCGCGGGGCTCCCTCCCGGGAGGCCGCCCCCCTCGGCCCCCGGGCCTCCGTACCAGCCTCCGCCGACCTCCCGCTACGGATGCGCCGACGCGCCGCCCGCCGCGGCGATGTTGTACTTCCGCCGCGCCCACGCCGCGACCTCCGCGACCTGCCGCTCGACCGGCGTCGCCGACCAGCCGAACGTCGCGCGGAAGCGCGCGTCGTCGATCACGTAAGGCATGTCCCACTGGTACGCCATCTCGGCCGCCTCGCGCAGGAACGGTGAGAACACGCCCGCCGCGCGCAGGACGAAACGCGGGAGCCGCGACACCTTGACGTCGAGCCCGAGGGCGCGACCGAGGCGCCGCGCGAGCGCCCGCGTGCTCTCCGCCGGCGCGGTCGGCAGGTGCCAGACGTGGCCCATCGCCTCATCGCGCTCGCCCAGCGTCACGAGGCCCCGCGCGACGTCCTCCACGTACGTATACGAGTGGGGCATGTCGGGATCCCCCATGCACTCCACCGCCTTGCCGGCGAGCGCGCGCTGGTAGAAGCGCTCGCTCCACGCGGACAGCGGCAAGTCGCGGCCGAAGAAGTCGCTCGCGCGCCCGATCGCCACGCGCACGTCGCCGCGGCGCTGGGCCGAGAGGCGCAGCGCCTCGAGCTCGACGCGCAGCGCGCCCTTCTTGCTGCACGGCCGGCGCGGCGAGTCCTCGCGCATGGGCCCGTCGGGCGCCCCGTACATGTACAGGCAGTCGAGGGCGACGAGCTTCGCGCCCGCCTTGCTCGCGCCGTGCAGGGCGCCCCGGGCGATGGGGAGCAGCTGCTCGGGCCAGAGGTGATACGGCGGGTTCATGCAATCATAAACGACGCTCGCCCCGCGCGCGGCCTCCTCCGCGAACGCGAGATCGGTGACGTCCCCGTACACCCGCGTGAGCCCGGCGCGCTCGCTCGAGGGCGCGCGCTGCGTGCGCTGCACGAGCCGCACGCGGTGGCCTTGCGCGAGCAGGAGGTCGGCGACGCGCGGGCCGATCTGGCCGGCGCCAAACACCACGTGGAGGCGGGAGGACGAGGCGTCGAGGTGCGCTGCGTTGTTCATGAGGCCAGGATGGCTATTGCAAGCGCGCAACACAACACCCATAAACGCAATCAATGAGCGCAAAAGTGCAAGACCTCTCCGCGGGGCGCTGGGACGACGTGCGCATCTTCCTTTCGGTGCACCGGCACCGGAGCCTCGGCCAGGCGGGCGCGCGGCTCGATCTCGACACCTCCACCGTGAGCCGGCGGCTCTCGGCGCTCGAGGAGGCCCTCGGCGGGCGCCTGTTCGAGCGCACGCGCGGCGGCCTCCTGCCGACCCACCTGGCGGAGCTGGTGCTGCCCGCCGCCGAGGCCGTGGAGGCGGCCCACGCGCGGCTCGTGCGCGACGCGCACAGCGTGGAGACCGAGCCCGAGGGCGTCGTGCGGCTGAGCGTCGCGCCGGGCATGGCCGACGTGTTCATCGCGCCGGCCCTGGTGCGCCTGCGCGCGCGGCACCCGAAGCTCCGCATCGAGCTCGACACCTCGACGCGGGTGCTCGACCTCACGCGCCACGAGGCCGATCTGGCGCTGCGCTCGGTGCCGCCCGAGGGCGCCGAGCTGATCATCACCAAGATCCTGACCGCGCGCTGGATCGTCGCGGCGTCGCCCGCGCACGCGAGGCGGCTCGGCCGGGTCGCGAGCTGGTCCAGCCTGCCCTGGATCGACTGGGATCACGACTACGCGAGCTTCGGCCCGAGCCAGTGGCTGCGGCGCCACGCGAGCGGGGCCGAGGTCGTGCTGCGCACGAGCCACGTCGGCGCGCAGCTCGCGGCGGCCGCCTCCGGCCTCGGCGTGGTGCTCGTGCCGGCGCCCTACCTCGCCTCGCGCGCGCTCGCGCCGGTGCGCTTCGCGAAGACCCTCGCCAGGAGCGCCGCGGAGTGGCCGTCGAACGACCTCTGGCTCGTCGGCCACCGCGCCATGCGCGAGGTGCCGCGCGTGGCGGCGGTGTGGAGCTTCCTCCTGGAGGAGCTCCGGCCCTACGGCGAGGCCCGGGGAAAGGGGCGCGAGGGCGGACGCGCCGGCGGCGACGCGCGGGGGGCAAAGAGCGCGCGGGGCGCGCGAGCCTCGCGGCCCCCGCGCGCGGTCAGGTCGACGTCACCGTGATCCGCTCGACGCCGATCCGGATCTGGCCGGTACCGGGCCGCCGGGCCACGATCGCGGCCGCGCCGTGGATGCCGAGGGCGCCGAGCTGCTTGCGCGCGCGGCAGATGTCCACGTTGAGCTTCAGCTCGTCGGTCGCCAGCATGCGGCAGAGCGTCTTCCGATCCACCCAGCCGCGGTCGCGGGGCGGCGCGCCCTCCTCCGCGAGCCAGAGGCGCGCCAGCGTGAGCAGGAGGTAGTGGTAGCTCCTCGGCGCGAGCGGGATCGCGCGGTCGCCGGCAATGACGGTCAGCTCCACGTGCTCCTCGTCGCGGCTCACCGCGAAGCGCAGCGCGACCGCGTCGAGCGCGACGCCCGCGGCGCTCTCGACCGTCGCGCTCGTGCCCGAGGGGAGCTCCAGGCGAAAGGCCTCGCCGCCCACCACGACGAGCTCGTCGTCCGCGACGGGCTCGGTCGCGTGCTCGCGCTCGGCCATCCAGCGGCCGGCGGCGTCCTCGTAGATGGTCACCGCGGGCTCGGCCTCGCTGGGCAGCGCGAGCACCCCGCCCTCGGCCGCGCGGAGCTCCCCGGTCTTCACGTGGCGCGCGCATGCCCGCGGGCAGGACGCGTCCACGAGCACGAACCCGAGCGGCGTCCCGCCCAGCGTCACCGCCGCCCCCTGCTCCAGCGCGACGCGCTCGCCCGCCGAGAGCCGGCGGCCCCCGACGAACGTCCCGTTGCGGCTGCCGAGATCGCGCAGCTCCCAGCGGCCGTCGATCCAGCGGAGGAGCGCGTGCTCGCCCGAGATCCGCGCGTCGTCGAGGCGGAGATCACACGACGCGTGGCGGCCGATCAGGCAGCGCGTCCCGAGGCTGCGCCGCCTCCCCGCCTCGATCTCCTCAAGGGCCCCCATCGCGGCCGCGAAGCCTATCGGCGCCCTCCGCGCGCCGCAATCGGCCGCGCTCGATTATCATTGCGCCGTGCCCTCGCGCATCGAGCCGACCCCCACCCTCGACGCGGGCGAGGCGCCGCCCGGATCGCCGGCCGCGCCCCCGCCGCGCGCGCGGCTGCCCGGGCGCTACGAGGACCTCGGGCGCATCGCGTCCGGCGCGTCGGGCGAGGTGCGGCGCGTGCGGGACCTGCACCTCCGGCGCGTGCTCGCGATGAAGCTCCTCCACTTCGAGCACGTGGACAGCCCGCGCATGCGCGCGCGCTTCCTCGCCGAGGCGGAGATCACGGCGGGCCTCCAGCACCCCGGGATCGTGGCCGTGCACGACCGCGGCGAGCTCGACGACGGGCGCCTGTGGTTCACGATGAAGGCCGTCGAGGGCCGCACGTTCGGCGCAGTGATCGAGGAGCTCCACGCCGCGAAGCGGCCGGAGGGGTTCGGGCCGGCGCCGTCCGGGTGGACGTTCCGCCGCGCGCTCGACGCGTTCGTCCGCGTGGCGCAGGCCGTGGCGTACGCGCACCGCGAGGGCGTCGTGCACCGCGACCTCAAGCCGGCGAACCTGATGGTCGGCGAGCTCGGCGAGGTCCTCGTGATGGACTGGGGGCTCGCGCGGCGCGTCGCGGATCACGCGCCGGACGAGCCGGCGCCGGCGCGCGCGGCGGAGACCGCGGGGGAGGTCGACCGGACGCGCGACGGCGACGTGCTGGGGACGCCCGCGTACATGCCGCCGGAGCAGGCGCGGGGACAGCCGCACCTGCACGGGCCGGAGAGCGACGTGTACTCGCTCGGGGCCATCCTGTACCACCTGCTCGCGGGGAGGCCGCCGTACGAGCCGGCCGGGCTGCACATGTTCCTGCAGGTGGCCGAGACGCTCCCGGCGCCGCTCGCCGAGGCGGCGCGCGCGGGGCCCCCGCTCCCGGCCGACCTCGTGGCGATCTGCGAGCGCGCCATGCAGCGGTCGATCGGGGCGCGTTACCCGGACGCCGCGGCCATGGCGGAGGAGATCGTGGCCTTCCTCGACGGGGCGCGGCGGCGGGAGCAGGCGCTCGCGATCGTGGAGCGGACGCGCGCGGCCGAGCCCGCGATCGCGGCGCTGCGCGCGCGCGCGGCGCGGCTCGCCGAGGAGGCGCTCGCGCGGGCCGCGTCGGTGGAGCGCCTGGATCCGGTCGAGCGGAAGCGGCCGGTGTGGGCGCTGGAGGACGAGGCCGCGCGCCTCTCGCGCGAGGCGGCGCTGCGCGAGACGGACTGGCTCACGGGGATGCACGGGGCGCTCAGCCTGGATCCGGAGCTGCCGGAGGCGCACGCGGCGCTCGCGGACCACTACCGGGCGCGCCTCGTCGAGGCCGAGCGCGGCCACCAGGGCGAGGAGGCGGCCCGCTGCGAGGCGCTGCTCCGGGCCCACGATCGGGGGCGGCACGCGGCCTTCCTGCGGGCCGAGGGGGCGCTCACGCTGGTGACCGACCCCGCGGGGGCGCGCGCAACCTTGTACCGCTACGTCGAGCGGGATCGGCGGCTCGTGCCGGAGGAGGTCGGCGAGCTCGGCCCGACGCCGATCCGGGAGGTGCGGCTCGCGCGGGGCAGCTACCTGCTCGTCGTGCGCGCGGAGGGGCGCCGCGAAGTGCGGTATCCGGTGCTGATCGAGCGGGACGAGCACTGGGACGGCGCCCCGCCCGGCGAGCGGGAGCCGCGCCCGATCCGGCTCCCCCGGCGCGGTGAGATCGGGGACGACGAGGTGGTCGTGCCCGCGGGGTACACGTGGATCGGCGGCGATCCCGAGGCCACGGACAGCCTGCCGCGCCGGCGGGTCTGGCTCGACGCCTTCGCGATCGGGCGCTTTCCGGTGACGAACCGGGAGTACCTCGCGTTCCTCAACGATCTCGTCGCCCGGGGCCGCGAGGAGCTCGCGCTGGCCGCCTGTCCGCGCTCGGTCGGGGTGTCGGGCGAGGCGGACGAGCGGCGCGCGCTCGTGCAGGAGGCCTCCGGCGCGTTCTTCCTGGCCGGAGACGAGATGGACGCGCAATGGGAAGCGGACTGGCCGGTGGCGCTGATCGACTGGCACGACGCCACGGCCTACACGCGCTGGCTCGCGGAGCGGACGGGGCGAGCCTACCGGCTGCCCGGCGAGATCGAGCGGGAGAAGGCGGCGCGGGGGGCGGACGGGCGGTTCTTTCCGTGGGGCAACCGTGTCGACGCGACCTTCGCGTGTGTGATCGAGAGCCACGAGCGCAGGCCGTCGCGGCGGCCGGTGAGCGCCTACCCCGGCGACGAGAGCCCGTACGGCGCGCGGGGGCTCGCGGGCAACGTGCGCGACTACTGCCTGGAGGCGTGGCGGCGGGAGGGGCCGCCGGTCGTCGGGGACCGCGGCGCGATCGCGCCCGCGACGGCGGACGATCCTGCTTACCGGAGCGTGCGTGGCGGGGCGTGGATCAGCCCGATCGCGCTCGCCCGGGCCGCGGGCCGCTTCGGCAACCGGGCGTCGGATCGGCGGGCGACGATCGGCTTCCGGGTGGCGCGGGCGCTGCCCTGACGCGCGCTACGAGGGTGGCGCGGGCGCCGCCCTGACGCGCGTTACGAGGCGTCTTCCGTGCTGAAATACGCACGCTGTCCCGACGGCGCCGTCACGCCGGCGTTGCTGGCTTGCCGGGTGAACGCCCCGTTCGGCGTGATCCGCGCAGGGTCCTTGTCCTTGGGGAGGAGCTGGTACCACGTGATGGAGTCGAGCGCGCCCCCGTTCTGGGTCGTCACGAACCGGATATATATCGTGTTCCCGGACGAGCTCGTGCCCTTGTACAGGGCGCCCTGATTCGCCAGCGGATCCTTGGTATCGGCCGTGATCTTGGTCCAATCGTTTCCATCGTGCCGACTGAACGTCTGCCCGGCCGAGGGCGGCGAGAAGGAGCTCCCCGGCTTGAAATCGACGAACGAGACGCTGAGGTCCTGCGAGTCGAGGTCGGCCAGGTTGCCGGTCTGCACATACCAGTACTCGGTGCCGGCGTTGAACTGGTCATTGCCGCTCGAGAACGCCTGGTTGACCACGGCGAGCTGGGCGAGCTGAGCCTGGTTGGCGAATGTCATCGTGAAGAGGCGGTACTGGACCGTCGTCTTGTTGCCGCCGTCGACCTCCAGGGGCAGCGGCGAGCTGCGCGCGGCGCCTTTGTCCTCGGAGCACTGGAAGTGAGCGTTCCCTATCATCTCTGCCTCCATGTTCTGGATTGATCCCGGCAGGGGCGCGCTCGGGCGCCCCTGTTCCCCCTCCCACTCGACGCGGGCGACCCTACCAGCGCCGGGCGCGCCGGGGTATTTCTCGGTATTTCAGCGCCTCCTCGTGCGGGGCCGGCTCGATCACAGATCGAGCGGCACGGGGATGACGAGCAGCGGGACGATGTTCGCGGAGGCCGGGACCTGCTGCGCCCAGGTGGAGCCGCCGGCGCTCCAGCCGGCGTCGGTATCGAAGGCGACCGCGCGCTCGCGGGCGCCTTCGGTATCGATCAGGATGCCCGGGCCGGAGGCGCGCCCGATCGCGGTGCCCGGGGGGATCTGCACCACCGAGAACATGAGGAGCACCCGCCGAACGGGCACGAGGATCTGGAGGTTGTTGCCGTGGAGCGGGAACACGCAGATCGGCGAGGAGGCGCCGCCCTGCGCCGCCGCGAGGCCACACGCGAGGGGGGCCGCCGTCCGGTTCTCGATCGAGAGGGCGCCGGGCACGCCGCCGCGGACGACGGTCCCGATGCCCTTCGGGTCCTCCACCTCGAGCGTCTCGCCGGCGGCGATTGGGTACGAGGCGGCGGCGCGGATCGAGGCCCCCCGGGCGACGGCCTCGAGGGTGGTGTACGCCTCGAACCGCTCGGTCCACGACACAGCGGTGTGGAGCGAGTAGTCGCTCGTCTGGAGCCAGACGAGCGGCAGGCCCGCCCGGTCGGAGCCCCCGACGGCCATGAACCCGTACAGGGAGAAGCCGGACGCCGAAAGGGCGCGGACGGTCTCCGCGTTCATGGCGATGGTCACGCGGCGGTCGCCGCTCGGGGCGTCCGCCGCGCAGGTCATGGATCGGGGGCGCGACACGGGCGGGCGTACGGCGCGGTCAGATCTGCCGCGCCTCCAGGGTCTTCGCGGAGAGCGACGAGGTAGGCTCGATCAAGAGCGGCGCGATGTCGGCGTTGGCCTGGACGGTCTGCGCCCAGGCGCCGCCGCCCCAGCTCCAGCCCTTGTTGATGTCGAAGCTCACCGCGCGGTCGGTGACGCCGGTCAGGTTGATCAGGATCCCCTGGCTGAACGCCTTGTAGATCACCGTCCCGGTGTTGATCTGGAGCGTGGCGAAGCTCAGCAGCACGAGCTCGATCGGCGCCATGACGTCCAGCCCGTTGCCGTAGAGCGGGAACGCGCAGAGCGGGGTGGCGGTCGGCGTGCCGCCGACGTCCTGCACCTGCGAGATGCCGCAGGCGAACTGGGTCGTCGTCTGGTTGAGGATGGAGATGGCCCCCGAGGTGCCTCCCTGGACCACGGTCCCGGTGCCCTTCGGGTCCTGGACCTGGAGCGTCTGGCCCAGGTCGATGTCGTACGCCGCGCTCGCCTTGATCTGCCCCCTCGGGATGATCGCGCTGAGCGAGGTGTACGCCTGGAACTGCTCCTCCCAGGCGATGTGCGTGGCGAGGGAGAAGGTGTCCGTCTGGAACCAGACGAGCGGCGCGCCGCCCTTCATCGTGGTCTGCACGCCCTTGAATCCATAGAGGTAATAGCCGCTGTTGCTCAGCGCGTTGACGGTGTTCTGGTCCATCGCGATGTCGATCGCGTAGCCCGTGGCCCCGAGCTTCTCCTCCGCGGGCTTGCACGGCTCCTCCTCGAGGGCGGGCTGCACGCTCGAGATCTGGATATCGACGGTGGTCGGCGCGGTCGGGTAGTGCGCGTTCAGCTCGCGGGTCTTCACGTTCTGCTGGTTGATCAGGTTGACGTTCGTGTCGACCACGAGGACGTTCCGGTCCTTGTCGGGGCCGATCGCGGCGACGGGCCAGGTGGAATGCTGTCCGTTGGCGAAGGTGTACGTGACCGTGAAGGCCGAGGGGTCGCGGTTCGGGAGGTTCTGGACGAGGGTCAGACGGAATTGCATGATGGATGTCTCCGCTTCGCCGTCCTCGCGGACGGCGTGTCACGTGGCTCAACGCTGGTTCACCCGGGGTCGACCGGGCGGCGGGACGCTTGGGTCATCAAGGCCGCACCTCCGATGTAAGCGCTGGCGGTGCGTCTGGGTATTTCACGCCATTTCAGCGGCCGGGGATCCAAGAAATCAGGCGTAAGGAGCTGTGCTTCCCGCAGCGCGCCGTTCATTGAAGTTGACATGCGGCGCATCGCGATGCGATCTGCGCGTGCCTATTCCGCCCTGAATGCCAGTGAGTTCAGCACACCTGGCATTCTGTGCCCCAGCAATCATCCGCTGCCTGCACCCCACGATGTCGAGACCCTTCCTCCCTTGCTCGACCGCCCGAGCTTTCTCGCGCGCCGCGCTCCCGTGCCCCTCTGCGCCGGCCGCCTCGCCCGGCGCGGGCATCGACCTCCGGACCGGACGCGCCGCGGTCCTGCGGCAGCGCCCGCGGCCGATCGCCGGGGGCGTGTGGGTTGCCGCCCTGCTCCTCGCGGCGTCCGGTTGCGAGTCGCTCGCGCCCGCCGGGACGCCGCGTGAGGCCCCCGCGGCCCAGGCGCGGCTGGAGCTGCACGCCCACGACGCCGAGGTCTGGGCCTTCAGCGCGCGGATCCAGGGCGCCCTCGCCGGGCCGGGCACGCTGGAGGACTGCGCGGTGCGGGTGGGCAATGACGTCATCCCCGCGGCGATCGAAGAGCGGCAGTTCTTCGCGGATGTCCCGCTGCGCGAAGGCGACAACGAGATCTCCGCCCACTGCCGCGAGATCACCTCGGGCGACCTCGCGTCGCCGCCGGTCACCTACCACGTCAAGCTGCGCGACGCGCCCAAGGCCCGCGCCCGCTCGTCGTTCGCCGAGGGCAGGCTCGTCCTCGACGCGACGGGCAGCGAGCCCGGCGAGCGCTCGCGCGCCGAGCTCGTCGGCTTCGAGTGGCTCCGCCTGCCCGACGCGCTCTCGACGCCCGAACCCCTCGGAGCGAGCCCTCGTCTCGAGCTGCCGGCGCCCGACGCTGGCGATCCGGCGCTGTACGAGCTCAGGGTGCGCGACGCGCGCGGACGCAGCGACGCCGCGCGCGTCGCGGCGCCCCCCGGAGATCTCCCTCCGGCGAGCGCGCCGTCATGGATCGACGAGGCCGTCGTGTACGGCGTCGTGCCGCCCTTCTTCGGCGCGCCGCCGCTCGACAGCGTCCGCGCCGCCCTGCCCGCGCTCGCGGAGCTCGGCGTGAACGCGCTCTGGCTGTCGCCGCTCTTCGCCACGCTCCCGGGCGACTTCGGGTATGCCGTCACCGATTACTTCGACGTGCGGCCCGACTACGGGACAGCCCAGGATCTCGAGGAGCTCGTCGGCGAGGCGCACCGGCTCGGCCTCCGCGTGCTGCTCGACCTCGTGCCGAACCACACCTCGGCCGAGCACCCGTACTTCCAGCACGCCGAGCAGCGCAAGACGCGCGCCCATACGTTCACGTTCTACGATCGCGACGCCGCCGGGGAGCCCACCCACTATTTCGACTGGGAGCACCTGCCGAACCTCAATTACGACAGCGCCGAGGTCGAGCGCTGGATGCTCGAGGTCTCCCTGCACTGGGTGCGTCGGTTCGGCATCGACGGGTATCGCGTCGACGCCGCCTGGGGCATCCGGCAGCGGCGGCCCGAGCTCTGGTCCACCTGGGCCGCCGAGCTCCGGCGCGTGAGCCCGGAGCTCTTGCTGATCGCCGAGGCCTCCGCGCGCGATCCCTACTACGTGGAGCACGGGTTCGACGCGGCCTACGACTGGACCGAGGAGCTCGGACGCTGGGCCTGGGAAGGTGTGTTCGACGCGCCGCGCGGCATTGCGGCGCGGCTCGGAGCGGCGCTCGCCGCGACGGCGGCGAGCACCCCGCGCCCCGAGCGCACGCTGCGGTTCCTCAACAACAACGACACCGGCGCCCGGTTCATCACCCGCCACGGACCAGGGCTGACGCGCGTCGCCGCGGCGGCGCTGCTGACGCTCCCGGGCATTCCGTGCATCTATTCGTTCGACGAGCTCGGCGCCGAGTTCGAGCCCTACGGCGGCCTCACGCCGGTCTCGCGGCCCGCGGCCGGCGACCTCGCCCGCCATTACGAGCGGCTGATCCGGCTCCGGCGTTCCACGGCGGCGCTCCGCTCCCCCGGGCTCGTCACCGTCCACGCCGGCCCCGACGACGAGGTGTTCGCCTACCTCAGGCACGGCGACGACACGTCGCGCTTCGCGCTCGTCGTGCTGAACTTCAGCGATCAGCCGGTGAACCGCAAGCTCGTCATCCCGAAGGCCTTCGCCGACAGCGCCCGCAGCGGCCTGCGGGACGGCCTGAGCGGCGCGACCGCGCGCCTCCAGGCGGGCTCCCTCGATCTGGATCTCGAGGCCTGGAGCGTCCGGGTGTTCATGCCACGATAGGACTGCAGGGCCGCTCGCAGGCCCAACTGGGCGCCGGGGTCTTCAGGGCGTGGCCCCGGCCCGGTCGCCCGCCGGCTGGGCGTGGGGCCACCCGTGCAGGTCGAGGAAGTGGAGCAGCGCCGGGTCGTCGACCGAGAGCGGGGGCAGGTACTCCGCGACGCGCTCGCGGCGCCACCACGCGCCGCTGCCGTCGCCGACGCGGGTGAAGCTGTACCGGTAGAGCTCGGCCCGGATGTACCGGGGCGGCGCGCCCGGAAAAGGGTTCCTCGCGAGCAGGCGCTGCGCGCCCGGATCCCCCGCGAGCAGCTTGTGGATGAAGTGCACGAGCCACGGCTCGCTCTCGTAGCTCCCGAACGCCGCGAACCAGATCTGCCAGTCGAGGCGGTAATGGTACGGCGTGATGAGGCACGGGCGCCGGCGCACATCCCCGGGCTTGCACGGCAGATCGTACTCGAGCCACCGCGTCCCCTCGCCCAGCGCCTCGTCGCTCGTGCCCTCCAGGATCACCTCGTAGCGCTCACGCCCCACGCTACCGAAGGCGCCGTAGGTGTTCACCAGCGCGAGCTTGTCGAACGACGCGTTCATCGCCTGCCGCGGCGAGAGCAGGTTGGAGACCGGCGCCACGCTGAGGCAGAGCACCACGATCGCGAGCACGACCGCGGCGCCCTGGTGCGCCCGCGAGGGGGTGAGCTCTGCGGCGCGGTCCGCGGAGCGCTCCCTGAGCCTCGCCGGGAAGAGCCGCCCGAGGGCGCCGTCGTCGAAGCACGCGATCGCGGGCACGATCGTCAGCCAGTTGAGGAACGAGAGGTTGCCGCTCAGGATCAAGATCACCTGGAACAGCACCAGGAACACGCCCGCGACGTGGCGCGCGGGCCGCGGGCCGAACGCGAACCAGGGGACGACGAGCTCCACGAGGTGGTTGAAGAGCACGCCGAGCATGTGCACCTGCCGCGGGAGCTGGTGGATGAAGTAGCTCAGCGGGCTCGGGACCGGCTGCGTCTCGTAGTGGTAGACGAGGCAGGTCAGGTCGCGCCAGCACGGGTCGCCCCGGAGCTTGATCAGCCCGGCGCCGAGCATGATCCGGAAGATGAGCCAGCGGTAGAGCCAGATCACGACGACGGGCGGCGGCGGCGACCGGAAGGGCCGGAAGCCGCGCACCGGACAGAGGAAGATGGCCAGAAAGCCGGTCTCCGCGAGCTGGAGCTCCCAGCCGTAGCCGTAGAAGACCTGCCCGATCCGCACGAACGAGAGGTAAAGCGCCCAGAGCGCGGCCTGGACGAGCGCGTTCGTGACGCCGGCGCACACCGCGAGCGACAGCGCGACGCCGGTCCACGCCGCGGCGTGGAGGACGCCGTCCGAAGCGCCGAGCCAGACGAAGAGCGTCGGCAGCAGGCGGAACGCCTCGAGGGCAGAGCCGCCGCTCACCGCGAGCAGGCGCCCGAGGAGCCGGTCGGCCGGCAGCAGCCCGTCGTGGCCGAGGAGCGGCCCGAGCTGCAAGGCGAGCGAGAGGAAGGCGATGAAATAGACGAAGCCGAGGAGGCGGAGCAGGACGAAGCGCGTCAGGAGGTACGTCCGCGGCGGGCCGACGAAGCGGCGGAGCCAGTGGCTCCGGAGGCGCAGGAGGAGGGCGCGGTCCTCTTCGTCGTCCTCGTCGGCGGGGCGAGCGGCGGGCGGCGGTGCTTCGCGGGCCATGCGGCGCGGGAGGATATCCTTCCCGCGCGGCGCTCATCCACCCCGCTTCAGGGTCGCCTCGATGAGCCCGTGCGGCTCGTCCACGGGGAGGAAGATCTCGTTATCATTGCTGAGCCCGAAGGGCGCCAGGTCGACAAGCAGGCAGTGTTTGTTGGGCAGCGACAGGCTTACCTCGACGATGGCGGGGCACGCCGCGAGCACCGCCTCGGCGAGCGCGTGGATCGTGTGCTGCACCGACAGGCTGTGCTGCTCGGCGAACGTCTCGAGCAGGGCGCGGCGGGCGCCCTCCCACGTCGCCGTGGGGGACGGGTCGCGGCTCGCCGTGCGCCAGCGCGCGACCATGACGGTCGCGAGGATGCGGTCTCCGGTCTCCTTGAGCGTGGTGTACTGGTCTCGCGGGAAACCCGAGAAGGCCGAGCCGGTGGTCTTGAGGACGAGCAGGTCGGCGATGCCGGAGGCGACGTCGATCCCGGACGAGGCCGCCGCGGTGATCTCCGCGGTGCGGCGCTCCCGGCCGGCGCGGACGAAGGCGTGCCGGTGCGGCGCGCCGCCGGCCTCGATGCGCGACCAGACGTTCTCCGCGATCGTGATCCTCGCCCGGCGGGTGTGGGCCTTCTTCAGGAAATGCTCGGCGAGCAGCGCGCCGAAGTCCTCGATGGGCTCGACCGGGTGGCCCTTGGCGAGCGCGTACACGGTGTTCTTCATCGTGTCCGTGGGCAGCACCTTGCTGTTGTCGCCCAGGGTGTAGGCGTCGTCGAAATCGCCCTCGAGCTGGATGTCGACGTCGATGTCGGTGAGCTCGTGCTGCCCCTCGGCGCGGCGGACCTTGACCAGCCGCACCCTGGATTTCCCGTAGCTGTTTCGTACCAAGGAGATCGACATCGCTCTTCAGCTCCCGCGTCAGGCAACGACGTTTCCGCGCAATGCGGGTGGAACTGTACCGTGGACCGGGCGTGAGCAGAAGACTATCCTGGGCCACCTTTGCGCAGGAGCGAACGTATGCGACGAATCGGGGCTTGGTTATCGATCTTGACATCTGCGACGCTCGGGCTGGGGGCCTGCGGCGGCGACGACGGCCAGGGCGGCGGCGGCAGCGGCGGTGACACGAGCAGCAGCTCGATCTCCGCTGGCGGCGGCGGCGGCGGCTCCGGCGGCGACGGCGGCTCCGGTGGCGGCGGCTCCGGCGGCGGCCTCAGCGGCTCCGGCGGCGACGGCGGCTCCGGCGACGGCGGCTCCGGCGGCGGCGGCGGCTCCGGCGGCGACGGCGGCTCCGGCGGCGGCGGCTCCGGCGGCGACGGCGGCTCCGGCGGCGGCGGCTCCGGCGGCGACGGCGGCTCCGGCGGCGGCTCCGGGACGCCCCCGGCCGGCGAGGACTGGACCCGCGACATCCTCTCGACGGGGATCGCTCTCGACGTCACCACGTTCGTGGGCAGGGTGACCATCGTCCTCGCGCCATCCGACAGCACCGCCGCGTCGTTCGAGATCGGCGACCTCGAGATCACGTCGGTCTGGGATCCGTCGGGCCCCCTCGACTACGAGGTGCGGCCCGGGCAGCTCCACGTCGGCGTGCCGTCGACCGGGGACAACGCCATCCTCCACGTCGAGTACACCTTCAAGCCGCACGCCAACTTCGACGGATGGATGCCGGAACAGGGGGTCTCGTTCCTGTGGCCGACCTTCTGCGGCAACCTGTTTCCTTGCAAGTCGGACCCGGCGGAAGGCGTGATCTTCACCATGAACGTCACCGGCGTACCGGAAGGCATGACGGCGATCTATCCGGACAGGATCCCCGTCGAGGCCCCCTCCTACATGCCTGCGATCGCGGTCGCCGAGTTCATCACGCTGGAGCTCGGCACGACCCCGAGCGGCACGCACGTGAACGTCTGGCACCTGCCCGGCGAGGAGGCGAACGCGGCGAGCGGCGCCGCGCACCTCGTCGACGTGATCGATTTCCTGGAGACCACGTACGGCCCCTACCCGTTCAGCAGCACCGTCGGGACCGTCTCGGCCAACTGGGGCGGCGGGGACTACGGCGGCATGGAGCACCACCCGTTCTGGCACGTCTCGAGCGGCTCCCTCGCCAACGAGGACGTCAGCGCGCACGAGGCGGCGCACGGCTGGTTCGGCAACGGCGTGCGCATCGCCTGCTGGGAGGACTTCGTCCTCTCCGAAGGCACCGCCACGTACCTCGCGGCGCACGCGCTGGAGCAGGTCGGCGTCGACACCTGGGCCGACTACGAATGCCAGCTCAAGAGGCTCTGCGACCCCGCGGGGACCACGAACACCGTCGCGCTGCCGGATACCTGCAACGAGATCGACATCCTCACCCACCCGCTCTGGTCGAACGTTCCCTACATGAAGGGCGCGTTCTTCTACCGCGAGGTCGCGGAGGTGATCGGCGAAGGCGTCCTCGATCAGGCCCTCAGCGAGTTCTACTACGCCAACGTGGGGGACGCCGCGCGGATGCAGGACCTCATCGACGTCATCAAGACGCGGACCGACGGCGACGGGGACGCCGCGGTGGACGCGCTCGCCACCGCGTGGCTCCGCACGCTCGAGTGCCCGGTCGACCTCGCGACCCTGTGCCCTGAAGCTGCGCCCTGAAGGACGCCTGAAGGACGCCTGAAGGACGAGAGCGCCGGGAGAGCTGTTCCTCTACCGGCGCTTCCCGCCCCTCCCCTCGCCCGCGACCTTCCTCCCTGGCTACCAGCTCACCGTGTCGTTCACCGCGATCTCACCGGACGCGGGGGTGTTCAGCGTGCGGTTGCCGCCGCCCGGCAGGCTCTCCCAGGTCACGGTGCCATTGGCCTTGTGATAGTACTTGTACTGGACAGCGCTGCTTGCCGGCAGGTTGACGTGGTTCTTCCATACGGGGTAGGTGGCCGGATCGACCGGAACGCCGAGATCCGTGTTCCAGTTGCCCAGCGCCGCGGTGTTGCCGGTGACGTACACGTGCTGGCCGACCACGGTGTCGGCGGTGACGTTGACCGCCACGCTGACCTCGCCCGCCGCGGGGGTGACCTTGCAGTTGTTGTAGCGGCCGCAGACCACCGACGGGATGTCGACGATCTTGCCCGCCTTGATCGACGCGAGCAGGCTGATGTACTCGCCCATCGCCCAGTTGAGGGGGCTCATCGACTTGGTCGGGGTGCCGGGCACGAAGGGCTCGGGCGTGGTGACCTGCCAGCCGGTGATGTTCGCCGTGTTGTTCCACACCTGCTCCGGGATGAAGCCCGCCGGCGTCGAGAACGCCTTCACGGTGGTCAGGAAGGGGACGCCGGCGGCGCCGAGACCGGTGCCCGCGATCTCGAACATGCCGCGCTCGGCCGTGAAGATGGGCCACAGCCGGCCACGGCCACCGGTGCCGTCGTAGCCGGTGCCGTCGTTCTTCTCGCCGTAACCGTCGTAGTTGTAGCGGAACCAGGCGTCGCCCTTGCCCGCGATCGTCTGCTTCAAGATCGCGTCGTACTCCGGAATCGTGTCCAGGATCGCCGGGTCGTCCGCACGTTTCACCCCCATCCGCACGAGCTCGAGGAACCCGCCGTCCACGATGTAGCGCTGGTCGTGCGTGCCGCCGCCGTTGCCGTGCGTGGCCATGAGCTCCTCGTTCGGCCCGGACACCGGGTCGTACACCGCGGGACCCGCGCCGGTCTTGCGCGGCTTCGACGTGTTGTTCCGGATGAAGTAGCTGCGGTTGCCGTGGTAGCCGGTCGTGGTGAAGGTCCAGCGCTCGACGCTCTGCTGCCAGTAGTCGGCCGCGGCCAGGTAGCGGGCGGCGCTCGCGGCGTCGCCGCTGCCGCGGGCGATCACCGCGGCGCACACGAGGCCGGCGATCTCCGCCGCGATGGTCGACGGTGAGTAGCCGGAGTTCTCCTCCCAGCGCTCCTGCTGCGTCCACGGGCCGGTACTCACGATGTAGTCGGCCGTCTTCTTGATCTTCGGCCACAGCGGGTCATACACCGACGCGCCTAGCCGCCAGGCGAGGATGATCGGCATCGCCTGCTCATCCATCTGCGTTCCCTGCCAGTACTGCCAGCCGCTCACCCAGGCGTTCTGCGGGAAGCGGCCGACACGGCTGTAGCCTTGAGGACAGCCGGGGGCATCGTACTCGCCGGCGCCGCAGTCGCTCGTCTGCTGCAGGGTGTTGAACAGGTAGCTCACCACCGACTTCGCCGTCTCCGTGTCTCCGGCCGTCACGAGCGCGTTCGCGAACTTGAACAGATCGCGCGGCCAGACCAGGTGGTATCCGCCGTTGTTGCCGTCGCCGCTGATCTCGCCCCACGGCGTGCCCATGCCAGCGATCATCGCGCCGTTCGACTTGTCCTGGATCGTCTTGAGCGCCATCGCCGCGAGGTAATACTGGTCGTCGGCGGTGCCGCCCTGGCTGTTGAGCCCGCCCGCGTAGGCGCGCCACCCGTTGTCGTAGCTGGTTTGCAGGGTGCTCAGGTTGCTGCCCAGGGTCGCGTTCGCGGTGGCTGTCGCCTCGGCCTCCGTGGCGCCGAAGCCGAGCACCACGTCGAACGAGACGCTGGTGACGGCGCTGCCGCCGAGGTCGATCCAGCCGAGCTGCGCCACGTTGCCGCCGCTCGCCTGGCCGTATCGCCAGTCCATGGTCTTGTCGGCGCTGCCGCCGAGGAGGTCGGTCCAGCCGTCCGTCTCGCCGACGAAGCCGCTCGACACCATCGCGGCGTCGCCCACCACCTTCCACGGGCGCGACGTGGCGAGCGCCGAGGCGCGGCTGTTCTCCGAGGCGACGAGCAGCGTGCGCGTCTCCGACGCCACGGTCGCCGTCACGGTCTTCGACGTGTCGCCCGCCCCCGAGTTGTCCATCGCCGGGTTGTGGAGCAGGTACAGGTTGAACTGCGTGACGTCCTTGCCGCCCAGCGCCTCGAACTTGACGCGCTGGATCAGCGCATGACGCGTCGGATCGGTGAAGATGGTCTTCGTGATCTGCCAGTTGTGACCGCTGTTGCTGGTCGTCGCCTGCCACCGCATGGAGCGTTTGTCCGGCTGGCTGATCGTGTAACTCTGCAGCTTCTCCTCGTCGACGAAGGTCTTGGCCGTGTCCCCGACCAGGAACTGCAGGTCCACGGTGTTGACCGTGTCGAGCACCGGGTAGAACACCTCGGACACAATGCCGCGGTGCCCGGTGAAGTACACACGGGAGCCCGCGCTCGCCGAGGTGCCGAGGAAGGATTTCTCGGCCGGCCCCCACACCGAGGCTACGCCCGTGCCGACCGCGAAGCCGAAGCCGGCGCCCCTGGGCTTCGGTCCGCCCTCGAGCTCCGGGCTCCCTCGCTCGGGCGCGAAGGAAGGCTCTCCGGGCGTGGGCTCCTCCCCGGGCGTCGGCTCCTCACCGGGGGTGGGCTCCTCCGAAGACGTGGGCTTCTCCTGGGCGCAGCCCGGCAGCCCTAGCATCGTCAGGATAATTACCGCTCCACAAGAATATCGAGTCCGCATCACGCCGTCCCTTCCCGCCTGGCGGCCATCGCGTGAGCCCTCCTCACGATCGCCACAAGCTCTGGAATTTATTGATGTTTCTACCTGGCGCCGACGGGCCGTCGCTCGTGCATGGCCGCGATCTGCTCGCTGCTGCTCCGCATAGAACGCCAGCGTCCAGCAGCTTAGCACGCGACTCCCCCGCGCCTCACCGGGGCATGTGGGGCTCATCCCCATGGCGGCGCCATCGGGATTCGAGCAGCAGATCGTGAGCCCAAATACATCAGCCCCGGCCACGTTCCGCTCGCCTGGGGAGCGGCCATGACCGGGCGTTCGACTGGCGTGTGAGTCAGCGCGGCGCAGCGCGCGCGGGTGGGGGGGTTATCTCCTGGAGAGGGGGGCAATCCCGGGCCGATCCGCCGCATACGGACGGACGTTGGTCCCGGTCCAGCGCATGAGCAGCGCGATGACACCGCCGAACACGAGGTGACCGAGGAGGGTCGAGGCCAGGTTCTTCGGCGTGATCTCGAAGAGGATCGCTTCGCCGCGCGGGGCGAGCAGCAACGTGAGGACCAGACAAGACCAGACGGCGACGCCGTAAACGAGCGCCGACTGGACCACGTCACGACGCCGCGCGACGAGCGGGTACACCATGACGAACGTGAGGCCCATGCCCCCGCCGTTGCCGAGCCAGCGCCAGGTGTAGCCGAGCGCCGCGTGCGGCTCCTCCCGGTGGAGCAAGAGCGCGCCGATGTTGGGGACGAAGTCGCTCCAGCCGGCGAGCAAGCTCCAGGGCGCCCGCGTCACGTCGTACATCAAGACCCCCGCGATGGCGAACAGGTAACCTCGGAGGGCGACCCGGCCATAACGCGGGTACCAGACGCCGAGCGCGATGGCGGTGATGAACGAGGGGATCACCACCGTCATCGTCGTGATGTGCAGCGGAGCGAGCCCGAAGATCGCGAGCGCGAGGGACGCGATCGGCGCGAAGCCGAGCGCGCCGAACGACAGCGGAAGCCAGATGTCCCGGCGCTGCTGCACGAGGGAGAAGAGGGCCGAGAGCAGCGCGGCGAGCTCGTCGCGGTCCGAGACCGGCGCGCCCGCGAAGGCGGGCGCCATGCGCGAGGAGCTCGGCGCGTCGGCGAGCGCGCGAGGACGGTTGGAGACAGGCCCAGATGGAAGCGGGGTGCTCATGAAAACCTCCGGACAGGGTGGATCAAGCCCATGCAGCTGCGCTGATCGCACAGCGCCCCTGCGTCGCAGCCGCACGTCCGCAGGAGACGGCGCGGCCCTCGCCGCCCGTCGAGCAGAACGACTCGACCCCGCAGCGCGACCCCGCAGGAGGACCCTCTGGCAGGTTGCGTGCCGACAATGTAGGACGCGCTCGGACCTCTCCCGCGGCGTCGCCTCGATCGGCGCACCAGGCCGAAAGCAGCGGGGAACACCGATTGGCCGGCCAGCGGCCGGCCGAGGCCGATACCGCAGCTCGAGATGGCACAACGTGCCTCGGCGCGTGCCCGTCTGATCGCCGCGTCACGGGGCTTGAGAATCAAACGGCGGCGAACGGGCTACGGCGACCGTCTCCACTGCACGTCAGCGGATCTGCGTGGACAGGTGTTCAAGCGCTTGGGTCCGGGCGCACGTCCGGTCCGTGCTCCCCGCTGTGAAGGCGAGCGAGGAGGACGCATGTTCTTCCGTTTGTACACTGCGCGGAGCGCCGGCGCCGGCCCCCGCGCCGGCGGCGCTCACGGGCCGGCCAGCTTGCGGCGCCCCGCCGCGTAACGCCGCACCAGCTCGTCGACGACGACGCCGCTCAGGATGACGGCGCCGATGACGGCGTACTCGATCTGGGTCGGCACACCCAGCATGTTGATCGCGTTGCGGAGCACCTGCATCAGCGCGGTGCCGAGGACGACGCCGAGCACCGAGCCCTCGCCGCCCCGCAGGCTGAAGCCCCCGAGCACGGCCGCCGCGATCGCGTAGAGCTCGTAGAAATTGCCGAAGTCGACCGGCTGGGCCGAGTTGACCTCGAGGGCGAACAGCATGCCCCCGAAGCACGAGAGCAGCGCGCACAGGACATAGGCGAGGATCGTCATCGCGTCGGTGTTGACCCCGCTGTAACGCGCCGCCTGCTCGTTGCGGCCGAGCGCCATGAGGTAACGGCCGTAGACGGTGCGCCTCAGGAAGACCGACGTCGCGATCACGATCGCGAGGAAGAGCAGGAAGGGCATCGGGACGTCGATCCACGTGATCACATCGAGGCGCGTCCTCGCGCCGGTGAACGGGTTCACCGCGTAGGGGCTGAACCCGCCCTCGGCGATCCACGAGAGGAACGGCACCGGGATCGAGAACGGGGTGCCGACCGACAGGTAACGCAGCGACTCGTGACCGACGCCGAACCCCTGGGTCAGATCGCCGGTGATCCCGCGCGCGGTGCCCCGGTACAGCAAGAGCCCGCACAGCGTGACCACGAACGGCTGCAGCCGGAGCTTCGTGATGAGCAGCCCGTGCGCGAGCCCGATGCAGAGGGCGATGCCGAGCAAGAGGGGCACGGCCAGGGCGGCCGGCCACTTGTGGACCGCGAGCAGCCACGGCAGCAGCGAGCCCGCGAGCGCCACGACCGAGCCGATCGACAGGTCGATACCGCCCGTCATGATGACGAGGCCGGCCCCGACGCTGAGGATGCCGAACAGCGCCGTGCGCCGGATCAGGTTCTCCAGGTTGTCGGCGAGGAGGAACCGGTTGTTCATCATCGCCGTGGCGAGGGACACCACGACGAGCAGCCAGAGGACGCCGAGGACCTTTCGCCGCGCGTCGGGCAAGAGCGGCGCGGCGCCGCGCGCTCGGGGTTCAGATCGCGTGATCACGGGAACGGTCCTCCAGGTCTCGAGCCGGCCTCGCGCGCTCCGCTCACGCCGCGGCGTCGCCGCCGGTCGCGAGCTCCATGATCGCTTCCTCGCTCAGCTCGGCGCGGCCGAGCTCTCCGGCGATGCGCCCCTCGTGCATCACGAGCGCACGATCGGACATGCCCATCACCTCTTCCATGTCGCTCGACACGAACAGGATCGCCATGCCGCCCGCGGCGAACCGCTCCATCAGCTGGTATATCTCGTGCTTCGCGCCGACGTCAATGCCGCGGGTCGGCTCGTCCATCAAGAGCACGCGCGGCGCCATCGCGAGCCACTTGCCGATGACCACCTTCTGCTGATTCCCGCCGGAGAGGTGCTGTACGGGCTGCTCGTCGCTCGGCGTCTTCACGTCGAGATCGCGGACCATCTGCGCGGAGATCCGGCGCTCCTCCCGCCGGTCCAGGAAGCCATAACGGCGCGCCTTGCGCAGGTTCGGGAGGCTCATGTTGTGGCGTATGGCCATCTCCAGGATGATCCCCTGCTCCTGGCGATCCTCCGGGACGAGGCCGATCCCGGCGGCGATGGCGTCGCGCGGGGTGCGCGCGGCGAGCTCGCGCCCGGCCACGCGGACGACGCCGGAGGCCGCCGGCGTGACGCCGAACAACGTCTTGAGCAGCGACGTGCGCCCCGCGCCGAGCAGCCCCGCCACGCCGACGATCTCCCCGGCGCGGACCGCGAAGTGGAGGGCGTGCTCGGGGTGCCTCGGCGTCCTCAGGGCCTCCGCGGCGAGCACCGGCTCGCCCGGCGGGTGCGGCACGTGCGGATAGAACTGGGAGAGGTCGCGGCCGACCATCAGCTTGACGATGCGATCGTGGGTCATCTGCTCGCGGAGCAGCTCGCCCGCGTTCTCGCCGTCGCGCAGCACGATCACGCGATCGCACAGCGCCTTCACCTCGCCGAGGCGGTGAGAGATGTAAAGGACGCTGATGCCCTTGTCGCGCAGCTCCCGCACGACCCGGAAGAGGTTGTCGGCCTCGTGCCGGCTCAGGCACGACGTGGGCTCATCCATGATGAGCACCCGGGCGTCGGCCGAGAGCGCCTTCGCGATCTCGACGAGGTGCCGCTGCCCGAGGGACAGGCCCCCGACGATCGCGCGCGGCGCGTGGTCGAGGCCGACCCGGGCGAGGACGGCCCGCGCCTCGCGCTCCACCCTGCCCTCGTCGATGAGCCCGCCCCGCCGCGGCTCCCGGCCGAGGAAGATGTTCGCGGCGATGTCGAGGTTCTCCGCGAGGTTGAGCTCCTGGTGGATCAGCGCGATCCCGCGGGCGAGCGCGTCCCGCACCGAGCCGAGCGCGACGGGGCGCCCGTCGAGGAGGACGTCGCCGGCGTCGGGCGCCACGACGCCGGCGAGGATCTTCATGAGGGTGCTCTTGCCGGCGCCGTTCTCGCCGACGATGCCGAGCACCTCGCCGCGGCCGAGCGCGAGGCTCACGTCGCGGAGCGCCAGCACCCCGGGGAAGCGCTTCGTCAAGCCGCGCGCTTCGAGCAGCGGGGATGGGCCTTGGCCGGACGAGGGGGCTGTCATGCGCGTCAGGGGTCGAGGGGCCGGGGGAGCCGGGGCGCCGCGAGGGCGCGCCCCGCGCGGGAGATCACTCGGAGACGGCCGCGTGCTTCTTCAGGTCGGCCCAGAACGGCTCCAGGTTGTCCTTGCGGATGGTCCGGACCGGTATGGCGATGAACTTGTTCTCCGGCACCACGGAGGTGTCGCCGCGCACGATGGCCGCGAGCACACGCACCGACTCCTTGCCGTACATGTACGGGTTCTGCACCACGGTGCCGACGGTCTCGCCGTCCTTGATCGCCTGCAGCGTCGCGTCCTGCTCGTCGAAGCCGACGACCTGGATCTTGCCCTTCTTCCCCGCCTGCTTGAGCGCCTCCAGCAAGGCCGGCGTGTGGTAGGCGTTCAGGCCGATGAGCCCCACGAGATCGGGGTGCGCCAACATCATGTCTTCGGCGTTGCTCTTGGCCTTCGCGGCGTCGATCTGGTCGGTGAGCGTCGCGACGATGGTGTACTTCTGCCCCTTGATCTCCTGCCCCATCGGGTCCATGCCCGCGCTCGTGTCGCCCCGCTCGAGCAGCTCGTCGAGCACGCCCTGCCGGCGCTTCCTGGCGTTGTCGCCCTCGATGCGCCCGACGAAGATCGCCACCTTCCCGCCGGCGGGGATGGCCTCCTTCACGAGCTGACCCGCCATCCGGCCAGCGACGTAGTTGTCGATGCCGACGTACACGATGCGATCGCTCTTGGGCGCGTCCGAGTCCTGGGTGATGAGCTTGGTCTTCGCCGCCGCCTTGTTGAGCAGGGGGACCTGGTTCTCCGCGTCGATCGGGCTGATCGCGATGCCGTCGACGCCGCGGATGAGCAGGTCCTCGACCCGGCGCATCTGGTCGTTGACGTCGCCGGGCATCACGACGCTGACGTCGGCGTTGTACTCCTTCGCGCCGTCGCGCACGCCCTTCTCCGCGATGGTCCAGAACGGCGCGACGCCGTTCGTGATGTAGGCGAGCTTCGGCTTGGCGGCCGGCGCGGGCCCCGGCGCAGGTCCCGACGCCGGCGCCGCGCCGCCGCCCTCGCAGCCGAGGGCCGCGAGCCCCACCGCGACGCAGATCCCCACGATGAACCGACGACCAACGCTCTTCGACATGGCTTCGCCCTCCGGCGTCGATCAGCCGCCCTCCCCATCTCCTCCGTGCACCTCCCCAGGCGACCGCACGGCGCGTGATGAGGCCGGCACCCCCGGCTGATCCGCGGCGCCATCATGCGCGATCCGCGCGACATATGTCCACACGATTCGACCCGGCCCCGCCGCGTCAAACGAACGCGGCGCCCGAGCGCCCCACCGCGAACGCGATGCCGCTTTGCAGCGTGCCTCGGATGACGATGCGACTCATGTCGACGTCGAGCCCGACGAGCGCCCGCGCGACCTCGCCGCGGACGCCCGTCAGGACGGCCTGGGCGCCGAGCAGCCGGAGCGCGTTCGCCGCGTTCAGCAGGGCGTTGGCGACGCGCTGATCGGCGCCCTTGATCCCGGTGACATCGATGATGACGACGCGGGCGCTGCTCCGCGTCGCGCCCTCGAGCAACGTCTCGAGCACGTCCTCGGCGCGCTCCTCGTCCAGCGTGCCGACGAGCGGCATGACCATGACGTCCTTCGTGATCGGGACGAGCGGGGTCGACAGCTCCGAGATCTTCTCCCGCTGGAACCGGATGATCTCCTCCTGGAGCTCGGCGCGCGCCGCCTCGGCGCGCTCGCGCTCGCCGAGCTCGTGGGTGAGCCGCGTGTTGATCTCCTGGAGCTCCTCGCGCTGCGCGCGCAGCCGCTCGTTCGCCTGCGAGAGCTCCTCGGTCCGCTGCTTCACCTCCCGCTCGAGCCGGTCGTTCGCCTGCCGCAGCTCGGCGCTCACGGACTCCAGGTTCGCGTAGAGGAGCGCGTTCTCCAGCGCCACCGCCGCCTGCGACGAGAGGAGCCGCAGGAGCTCGGTTCGGTCGGCGGTGAAGACGTGCTCGGCGAGGTGGTTCTCCAGGTAGAGCACGCCGCTGAGCCGCCCCTGGTGGAGCAGCGGCAAGGCCAGGATCGACTTCGGCCTGCGCGAGATCACGTGAGGATCGCCGGCGAGGCGCGGATCGTCCGCCGCGCGGCCGATCACGACCGCCTCGCGCGAGCGCGCGACGTAGTGCACGACCGGGCGGGCCAGATCGAGGCGCTCCTCCACGGGCGTCGCGAGCCCGAGGCTCACCACGTCGGGATCGATCGAGATCATCGCCCGGACCGTCAGGGCCTCTCCGCGCGCGAGGATCAAGAAGCCCCGGCTCGCCCCGGCGCTCTTGATCACGATGCGCAGCACCTGATCGAGGACCTTGTCGAGCACGATCTCGCTCGAGATGGCCTGCGCGGTCCGGAGGACCGTGGCGAGGTTGAAGGTCTCGCCGGCGGTGAGCGCCCCGGAGGCGGGCTCCGCCGCCGCGGGCGCGGAGGCCGGCGGCGGCGCGTTGCTCTGGAGCGCGGCGAGCAGCGGCGCGTGCTCCTCGCGGAGCGCCCGCACCTTGGCGCTCGCGCCCCAGCGATCGTACAGGTAGGCCGCCTTGCGCAGGAACATCCCCGCGAACTCGGTCCTGCCCCGGGCGAGCCAGAACCTGCCGTAAAGCTCGTTCCCGAGCGCCTGGTTGTTGATGTATTCCGCCTGCTTCGCGGCCTCGATGCCCCGCTCGTACAGGTCCATCGCGTCGGTCGGCCGCCCCTCGACGCGGGCCTGCTCGGCGAGCAAGAGGAGGTATTTGTGCTGGATGTTCTCCGGCCCGGCGTCGGCCCAGCGCTTCATCCGATCCAGGAGCCGCGCGAGGTGCTCCTCGTGCTCCCGCCGCTCCTCGTCGCCGGCGCCGTCCCAGAGGGCGAACCGCATGAGCGCCGCGTAGAACGTCGCCTCGGGCACCTTCGCGTGCGTGGGCAAGGCGCTCTCGACCACGGAGAGCTTCGGCAGGAGCTCGGGGAAGCTCGCCCGGTCGCGGAAGACGTACGCATTCCGGATCTTGGCATAATGGAGCCAGGCCATGTGGTAGGGCGAGCCGCCGTGCTTCTCGGCGTACGACGCCTCCTCGAACGTCGCGTCGTCGAAGCTGAGCCGGCTCTTCGTGAGCCCTTGCAGGCACCGGATCGGCTGGATCACGCCCGCGAGGAGGATATCGATGATGTCGTGGCTCTTCGCGCGCTCCAGGAACGCTAGGTGCCCCTCGGCCAGCTTCGAGAGCTCCGGGAGGGGCATCCCGTAGGTGAGCCTGTCCGAGCCGCTCTGGCTGATCATGTAGCCCATGGCCGTCCAGTCGCCGGCCTGGAGCCCGAGCTGGTAGACGCGGTCGTAGTAGGGATCGGCCCTCCGCAGGTGCTGCGTCCAGCTGTGAACGTCCGCGGAGAAGATGTGGTATGTCTTGGCCCTGAGCACGGGGTTGTCGAGCTGATCGGCCAGGCTCACCGCCATCCGGCCGAACCGGTACGCGGTCTTGTACTCGCCGAGCAGCGGGCCCACCACCATCCCGTACGCGACATAGCCGAACGCGGACGTATCGCAGTTCCCGTGCTGGAGCGAGATCGTCACCATCTTCGCGATGGCGAGGTTCGCGAGCGTCTGATCGCTGGAGTTGTACGCCCCGAAGAACAGTCCCTGGAGGAGCTCCAGCATCACCGGGTGCTCGACGCTGGTCATCCTCGGGATGTGGGCGAGCTCCTCGATGCTCCGCCCGCCGAGCAGCACAGGCACCGCCTTGAGCTCCTGATCGAGCATCGCGGCGACCTCCTCCCGCGCCTCGGGGATCGGGCAGCCGAGCAGCCCGAGGCCGGCCTTCTGGACGAGGGTCGCCTCGTGATTGCGCCACTGGAAGAGGTACTGGTTCGCCTGCACGAGCAGGATCGAGACCTTGTCCATCGGGGTCCGGGCGCGCGCGAGCGCCTCGGCGCAGAGCCGCTCCGCCTCGTCGAAGGCGCCGCACAGGGACTCGACCTCGGCGCGCTCCCGGTGGAGCGCGAGGGTGAGCTCGTAGTAGCCCGTGAAGCCGTCGTCGGGCAGGAGATCCATCCCGGTCCGGAGGTAGCTCGCGGCGGCCTCGTAGGCGGTGGCCGCCTTGGCCTTCTTGCCGGCGGCGAGGTTCAGGGCGGCGGCCTCGGCCCGCTCCTCGGGGGAGCGCACGAGGGGAGCGCCGATGTTGATGTGGTTCACGATGTCGAAGAGCGCCTCTTCTCTCGCGGCCCCCTCGGCGCTGGCGAGCATGAGCCGCCCGATCCGCAGGTGGACCTCCCGCTTGCGGCCCTCCTCGATGAGCGAATAGGCCGCCTGCTGGACGCGGTCGTGCAAGAAGCGGTAGTGGACGCGCCAGTCGAGGCTGTTCCGCGCCTCGGCGTCGCCCGCGTGCGCGAGGCGGTAATCGGCGTCCACGGGCGAGATCAGGCCCTCCTGCAGGACCTTCCACAGCGCGGCCACGGTCTCGTGCGGCGGCCGCTCGTCGATGACCGCGAGCGTGCGCAGGTCGAACTGGTGCCCGATGCACGCCGCGAGCTTGAGGACACGCACGAGATCGGGCTCGAGCTCCCGGATCTTGCGCGCCATGAAATCGACGACGTTGTCGGTGACCGGGCGGCTCCGGATCCGGTCGAGATCCCACGTCCACGCGCCCGCCTCGAAGCGGAGCAGGCCCTCGGCGTGCAGGGCGCCGAGGAACTGCCGCACGAAGAACGGGTTGCTGCGGGTCCGCTCGAACACCACGCGGGCGAGCGGCTCGACGTCGGCCCGGACGGCGGAGAGCGCGTCCGCGAGCAGCGCGACCACGTCGGCGAGGGCGAGCGGCTTGAGCGTGATCTCGCGGATGGGCGCGCCCGCCCGCTCGATCTCGCCGAGGGCGAGGCGCAGCGGGTGCCCCTCGTGGACCTCGTTGTCGCGGTAGGCGCCGATCACGAGCAGGTGGGCGCGCTCCGGGTCGGCGGCGAGGACCTGGAGCAGCTTGAGCGAGGCCGGGTCGGCCCACTGCAGGTCGTCGAGGAAGAGCACGAGGGGGTGCTCGGCGCGCGCGAAGACGCGGACGAACGCCTTGAAGACCGCGTGGAAGCGGCCCTGCGACTCCGCCGGCCCGAGCGGGGGCGCCGGGGGTTGGGGGCCGACGATCCACTGGAGCTCCGGGATGATGTCGACGAGGAGCTGGCCGCTGCCCCCCAGCGCGACGTGGAGATCCCCGCGCCAGCGCGAGAGCCGCTCCGGCCGCTCGGTGACGACGTGCCGGATGAGCTCGCGGAACGCCCGCGCCAGGGAGGCGTACGGGACGCTCCGGTTCAGGTGCTCGAACTTCCCGGCGGCGAAGTACCCCCCGCGCTCGGCGATGGCCTTTTGGATCTCGTTCACGAGGGCCGACTTGCCCATGCCCGAGTACCCGGACACGAGGACGAGCTCGCCGGCGCCGTCGGCGGCGCGCTGGAAGGCGGCGAGCAGCGCGCGCTCCTCCTCGGCGCGGCCGTAGAGCTTCTGCGGGATGCGCAGCGTATCCGGGACGTCGCGCCGGCCGAGCGCGAACGGCTCGATGGTGCCCGTGGCCGAGAGCTGCCGGAGGCACAGGTCGAGGTCGGCCGCGACCCCGTAGGCGCTCTGATACCGGTCCTCCGCGTTCTTGGCGAGGAGCTTCATCACGATGCGGGAGACCGCCTCGGGCACGCCGGGCGCGCGCTCGTGCGGCGGGGCGGGCGTCCGCGCGATGTGGCCGTGGATGAGATCCATCGGCTCGCTCTCGCCGAAGGGCAAGGCGCCGGTGAGCATCTCGTAGAACGTCACGCCGAGCGAGTAGAGGTCGGTGCGGCGGTCGATGAAGCGGTTCATGCGGCCGGTCTGCTCGGGCGACATGTAGGCGAGCGTGCCCTCGAGCGCCTCGGGGCTGATCGCCTGCTGCGTCTCCTGCGGGAGGAGCGTCGCGATGCCGAAGCACGTGAAGTGGACATCGAGGGTGTCGGGGTCGACCAGGATGTTGTGCGGCTTGACGTCCTTGTGAATCACCTTGTGGCGGTGGATCTCGTCGAGGACCCGGGCGGCCGAGAGGGCGATCGTCAAGGCCGCCTTGAGGTCGAGCGGGGCGGCGCGCAGGAGGTCGTGGAGCGTCCGGCCGGTCGGCCGCTCGAGCACGAGGGCGGCGCCGTGCTCGTTCTCCTCGAGGGCGTGCGTCTTGACCACGCCCTCGACGTCGAGCGCGCGGAGGACATTGTACTCGTGCCGGAGCGAGGCGAGCGCGCGCGCGCTCGGGAACTCGCTCTTCAGGACCTTGACCACGACGGGGAGCTGCTCGGCGCCCCAGAAGCCTTCGAAGACAGCGACGCTCGCGTCGCTGTAAATCTCTCTGCCCAGGGAATACGAAGGAGACAGCATTTCACCTCGCCAACATGCTTGGCCGCCCGCCAGCGCAGCCACGCCGGGGATCGTGCCGCACACTTACCACAGACCACAGCGGGCGGGCGCGACGGCGGCGCGCCGCCCTCGCAGGGGAGCGGGCGCCGCGCCGCCGCCGCGCCGCGACGAAGCGCGGCGGGCGGCTGTGCCGGCGGGCGCGGCGCGCGGGCCGCGCGGCCGCCGACAAGGAGGCCCGCGAGCAGAGGACGGAGCCGGCGGTCTGCGCCCGGCGGCGCCCACGGCCCGGCCGCGCGCGCCGTCGGGCGCAGGAGGTGGAGTGGCTCGGTGGTCGCATGAATCTCCCTGGCGGGTCCGCGCTCGCGTGCGCGAGGCGCGTCGCCGCGCGCGCGATCTCCGCACAGTCGCACTCCGGGCGATTCCTGTCTAGATCGCTTGTTCGAGGATCATCTCCGGAATCGAGGGAGCCTATTCACCCACCTGCGGCAATCCAGCCCTTTGTGGTGCTGCCCGCGTGAGCCTCACCACGGCGCCACGCTTGGAGCAGGGCGTCCGGCGGCGCTCGCGCCGGCGGGGTTTGCCGCGGCGCTCCATGCGATGCGGGCCGCGTCGGCCACCGGAGAAGTGGCCAGTCTGAGCAGGACCGGAACAGGCGTGGAGCGCCGGAGCACCGATGTCGATAGAGGCCCGCGAGCGCGCCGTTCATGGAGCGATATCGCCCGCGCGCGGCGGCGCTCGGGCAGCGCCGGATGCCCGGCCGGAGCTGATGAGTCCGATCGCGACCGGCGGACGCGCGGCCGGCGGACGTCGGAGGCCGGCGGGTCGCGCCGGGGCTCCGGGGTCCGCCGCCAGCGCACGTTGACCCGGAGCTGGCGGGTGAGCGAACATCCTGCGTTCCCTTGCGCGACCTCGCGACACGCCACGTCACCGCGCTCACCGCGCTCACCGCGCTCACCGCGCTCACCGCGCTCACCGCGCTCACCGCGCTCGCCGCGCTCGCCGCGCTCGCCGCGAGCGCGTGCTCGAGCGGCCCCGCGGCCGGCCCGGACGCGGGGCCTGCCCCGACCGCCAGCGCCCTCGCCCCCGCCGGGCCTACCGCGCCGCCCCCCGCCGCGGCCGCGCCCTTGCCCGCTCCGGTCCGCGAGGGCGGCGCCCTCGCCCGCTCGGTGAGCGAGGACGCCCTCTACGTGGCCGACGAGGACCACGGCGTGCTGCGCGTCGTGCCGCTGCCGCTCGACCCGGCGCGGCCGGGGGTGGGCGTGCCCGCGCCGGGCAAACCCGCGCAGGTGCTCGCGCTGGGCGGGCAGGAGCGCCGCGTGCTCGCGACGGTCCGCGACCCGGGGCTGCTGGTCATCCTGCGGCCGGACCCGGCGGCGGGCCTCGTCGAGGTGGGCCGCGTCCCGTTGCCGGCGGACGCGTGGGGGATCGCGGTGACGCCCGACGAGAGGACGGCGATCGTGACGTCGGCGTGGACCCACAAGGTCTCGGCCGTGGACCTCGAGGCCGCGCGGACCCGGTGGACCGTCGACGTCGGCCGCGAGCCGCGCGGCGTCGCCGTGCTGCCCGACGGCAGCGCCGCGTACGTGAGCCACCTCGTCGGCGCGGATCTCACGCGCATCGACGGCCTCGGCGGGTCGCCCGCGGTGCGGCGCGTCGCCCTGCCCGCGGCGCCGCTCCGCGCCCCGTCGGGCGAGCGGCTCGCCGCCTCGCTGGGCTACGCGGTGGCGCTCTCCGAGGACGGGCGGCGCCTGTTCGCGGCGCGGCACGCGCTCGGCGCCATGGGCCACGCCGCCTGGTTCGGCGCCGCGACCGTGGACGTGCTGATCACCGGCCGCGACGAGCCGCTGGCCCCGCCGCACCACGGCAACCTGCCGGTGCTCCGGTCGGCGTTCGCGGAGCAGGTGATCACGCCGGAGAGCGTCATCACCCTCCCGGGCGCGAGCGTCACGCCCGTCACGCAGCCGCGCGCCGTGGCTTACCGCAAGCGCGCGCGCACGCTGCTCGTCGCGGGCGAGGGCGACGACCTCGTGCTCGAGGTGGACGCGACCGCGGTGGATCCCACGCTGGCGATCGCGGCGCGGTACCAGGTCGGCGGCCGCTACGATCCGCACATCCGCGTGGCGGGCACCTGCGGCGCCCCGACCGGCCTCGCGCTCTCGGCGGACGAGGCGACGGCGTGGGTGTTCTGCCGCTCGACCGGCGACGTGGCGTCGCTCCGGCTGAGCGATGCGGCCGCGGCGGCGGCCCCTCCTGCGAGCGCGGCGGCGGCGGCGGCGGTCGTCCCCGGGAGCGCCGCCGCGGCGGCCGCGGGCGGGCCGCCCCTGGAAGGCCCGGCGGCGCTCGTGCACCTCGCCGACGATCCGCTCGGCCCCGAGGTCGCGAAGGGCCGCCGGCTCTTCTACAACGCGCTCGACGCGACGGTGAGCGGCAATCTCGGCTGCGCGGGCTGCCACCCCGAGGGGCGCGACGACGGGTACGTCTGGCGCGAGGCCACGTTCAGCACCGCCGACGGCGAGCACGCGAACTTCGTCGGGCGGCCGGAGAACATCCCCGAGGTCGCCAAGAAGAAGGGGTACCCGCGGCGCACGCCGATGCTCGCCGGCAACGTCGGCGCGGCCGGGCCGTACGGGTGGCACGGCGAGAACGAGGACCTGCACGGCAGGCTCCAGGCCGGCATGGGGCTGCACCGCTGGGGCGGGCTGCCGATCGATCACACGCCGGCGGGCCTCGGGGCGCGGGCGACGTACCTCGCGATGTTCGTGCGCCGCGGCCTCGTGACGCCGCCGCGCGCCGAGGCGGGGCCGGACGAGCGGGTGAAGCGCGGCCGGGACATCTTCCACAGCGACGAGGCGAAGTGCGCCCGCTGCCACGTGCCCACGAGCGATTACACCGATCGCACGGCGTACCCGATGCCGAAGCGGCCGCCGCCTCCGGGGTACGACGAGGATCCGCGCCTCGAGTACAAGACGCCCTCGCTGCGCTTCGTGGGCGGGCGGCCCCCGTACCTGCACGACGGTCGCGCCGGCACGCTCGCGGAGCTCATCGAGCAGAACGCCGACTGGATGGGCAAGACCAGCCACCTCTCGCCCGAGGATCGGGCGGCGCTCGTGGCCTTTCTGGAGACGTTATGAAGCCGCGCTTCGCCCTGATCGGCGCGATGGCGGCCGGGATGGCCGGTATCCTGGCCGCGGCGCCCGGCGTGCCCGGCGCGCAGCCGGCAGGCGCGCCGCAAGCCGCGCCGGGCGCACCACAAACCGCCGCGCCAGGCGCACCGCAGACCGCCGCGCCAGGCGCACCGCAGACCGCCGCGCCAGGCGCACCGCAGACCGCCGCGCCAGGCGCACCGCAGACCGCCGCGCCCGATATCGGCGAGGAGCGCCCGCTCGACGCCGAGGCCTTCCCGTCCGAGCCGTCCAAGCAGCCCACTGCCGCCGAGTGGAAGGCCGCGCCGCGCGTCCGGCTCTCCCGTGTCGGCCCCGCGGCGGCGGGCTGCCGCGCTTACCGGACGAGGGAGTGGCTGCGCATCCGCTGTCCGGAGCTCACCATCTCCGCGATTTCTCTGCTCGGCGGCAAGACCGAGGGGGTGGCCTTCTGGATCGATCCGCCCCGGGGCGGCAGCGAGCTCCCCCGCGGCGGCGAGGTGATGTTCCCGATCCGCCGCGGCGATCGGCGGGTGATCCAGATCCTGACCTTCGGCCCGGGGTACGACGGGCCGTTCACCTTGTTGCCCGCGATCGTCGTCCAGGAGCACTGGCTGGAAGGCGACCCGGCGCCGACCGTGACCGCCTCGTAGACACCATGCGATCCCCCACCACGCCGCTCGTCCTCACCCTCCCCTCGCTGCTCCTTGCTGCCGCCTCGTGCGGCGTCCTCGCCGCCGCGTGCGGCGCCTCTCCCGCGGCGCCCGACGGCTCCCCGCCCGCCGGACCGGCCCAACCCGGGACGGCCGCTGCCCAACCCGGGACGGCCGCTGCCCAACCCGGGACGGCCGCTGCCCAACCCGGGACGGCCACCTCGCAACCCGGGACGGCCACCTCGCAACCCGGGACGGCCACCTCGCAACCCGGCAACGCGCCGGCCGCGGCGGCCGCCGCCCCGGCGACGCCCTCCGACGGCTGCCCGGACGGCATGGCCCGGGTCCCCGGGGGGAGCTTCGTGATGGGCCCGCTCAAGGTGAAGGCCACCGTGGCCGACCTGTGCATGGACAAGACCGAGGTCACCGCCGAGGCCTACGCCGCGTGCGTCAAGGCAGGTAAGTGCACGGATACACTCGCAAATTGCGCCAAGGAGGCGTCGACCTACGGCGTGGCCGGCAAGGAGAAGCAGCCGATGGTCTGCGTCGACTTCGCGCAAGCCGAGGCCTACTGCGCGGCGCAGGGCAAGCGGCTGCCGCGCGACGCCGAGTGGGAGTGGGCCGCCCGCGGCGGCGAGGAGGCGCGCCCGTACCCGTGGGGCGACGAGGCCCCGAAGGATCAGCTCTGCTGGTCCGGCGGCGGCACGGTGCGCAAGACCGCGTGCGACGTCGGCAGCTTCCCCGCCGGCGCGAGCCCGCAGGGCATCCACGACCTCGCCGGCAACGTGTTCGAGTGGACCACGAGCGCCAACGACGGCAGCGGCAAGATGCGCGTCGCCCGCGGCGGCAGCTGGCGCGACGGCATCCCGCCGCTCGTCAGGACGGCGCGGCCGGGCGGCTTCGAGGTCACCTACCGGTGCGGCTTCCTCGGGATCCGCTGCGTCGTCGAGCCGGCCGCGCAGGCCGCCAAGTAGCTCGTCCCATCGCGGTGCGCCCGTCGCTCTCGCGCCCGCTCCTGTCGCTCCTGTCGCTCCCGCGCTCGCGCGGCGCGCTCACGCCGCGGGCGCGCGCGGCAGGAGCGCTGGCGGGCGCCCCCGCGCGCTCACGACGCGTCGGTGGCGGAGAGCCAGGTCGCCAGCGCCTCGGCCGTGAATGAGAGCACCACCTCCCCCACCCGGTCCTGCCCCAGCCGATCGAGCCGCTCCGCGAGCGCGGCGTGCTCTACCTCGGTCAGCAGCCGGCCGAGCCGCATCGCGCACAGCCGGGCCGTCATCTGGAGCTCCCCGCGCTCCTCCGCCTCTTTGATCGCCTCTTTGACCGCCTCGTTGATCCTCCGCGCGGTGAACTGCTCGAACCATTCCCGGGTTTCCACGATCAAATCCCTCTCTTCCGCCGGCAGCGCAGGAAGGAGATCCTCCGGCACCTCGAAGCTTAACCGAACGAGCCACGGCAGCGCCACCCGTCGCTCCCACGCGTCCTCCGGCAGCGACGCAAGGTCCCGTAGCGCCGCCCGCCTCACCCGCGCCGAGCCGAGCAGCCGCAGGAGCACGGTGCTCCTCACGCGCGGCAGCTCGGCGATCACCACGATCTGGACCCGCCACCCCGGCGCCGGCGCGCCGTACAGGCCCTCCGCCCCGGCGGCGTCCGGCACGAACCCGAAGTCGCGCAGCACCCCGTCGGGCCGCCCGGCGCTCAGGAGCCACGTCGCCGGCACCGCGAGCTGGCGCTCGGCGCGCAGCTCGAGCGTATGGTGCCACTGGTACACTCCGCGGCGCCGCCCGGGTCCCCGCCCGCCTGGCGCCCGGGGTTCCGCCGCCTGCCGGCTTGCGTCTCTGCCCTGCACACCACACGTCCGCTCCAAGGAACATGCACACCGACGAACCCTACCTGATGCCCTCCTACGTCAAGCTCCTCGTCGCCGACGCGGAGCGCTCCGCCTCGTTCTACGGGCTCCTCGGCTTCACCCGCGTCCACCAGGATCCGGTGTTCGTCCACCTGCGCTGGGCGCGTCACGCCGACCTCTTCCTCGTCGCGACCCCGCCGGGCGTCGCGCTCGCGGGGCAGCGCGGCGTCGGCGTCATCGTCTGCTTCAGCGCCACCGGCGATCTCGGCGTCGAGACCATCGCGGCGCGCGCCACGGCGGCCGGCGCCGCCGTGGATGGGCCGCGCGACCAGCCCTGGCACACCCGGGAGGCCGTGATCACCGATCCCGACGGATACCGCCTCTGCTTCGTCGAGCCGAGCGCGGCCGTCGTGGTGTGATCGGGCGCCCGCGCCGGGAGCCACGGCGCGCCGCGCGACACGACGGCGCAGGAGCGCCGGGCGCGACGTGCGCCGCACTCCATGCGATGCCGTGGACGAGAGCCAGTGTGCCTGCGGCCCCGCCGGGGCCCTCGGCTGCGCGGGAGAGTACGAGAAGGACAAGGGCCCTGCGAAATGCGATAAGGAGCTCAAGGGGCTCAACGATTGCATCGACTAGCCCCTGTCCGACGGACGCAGCGAGCGGCCCGCCCCTCGAGAGCGCGAGCGAGTGAGGATGGGTTTCCAAGCGCCCCCGCGCCGTCGCGCCGCGAGCTGCGCGCTGAGGTCGCCTGATCAGGCATCTCCCGACCACGCGGCGCGCCGCTCGGCGCGCGACTGGCGACTGCACCCCGGCCCTCGACTTCGAGGGTGATCCTCCACTGGACATCGGCCTCCGCCCGTCTCAGGCTCTCGCTCGAGCGCGAGGCTCTTAGTCTGAGGAGGAATCATGCAGATCGACTTCGACATGCCGGTGGTCGCGGACGGCGGCCTCGATGCGGGCGTGCTCGACCGGGTCCTCGTCGACCGGGAGCGAGGCGTCCTCACCCACGTGGTGCTCCGCTCCCCGCTCGCGAGCGAGGAGCTGCTCGTCTCGATGGACCTCGTGCAAGGCACCGCGGAGGGGCGGCTCCGCCTGCGATCCGGGCGAGACGAGCTCATCGCGTTGCCTCGGTACTACGAGGGACGGACGACCGCGCAGCCAGCGGGGCGCGTCGACACCTCGCTCGTCCCGCAGCCGCCCGAGCGGCGGCAGGAGCTGGAGGACGCGCTGGGCGTCACCGACGATACGGTCGAGCTCGGCCCCGAGACGCGGGTGATGACCGTCGACGAGGCGGAGGTGCAGCTCATGGGCATCGGCGCGAACGATCCCGGCAACGACATCTCGCGCCTCCACGTGCGCGGCCCCGCCGGGGCCGAGGCCTACTTCCCCGCGTCCTGGATCGACGTGATGCGCGAGGACGTGGTGGCGCTCACGGTGACGCGCGACGACGTCCTGCGGGCGCACCCCTCGCCCCGGCTGCCGGACGGAAAGCTCACGGACCTCGAGGGCCTCTCCGGCATGGGCGGTCTCGACGGCGACACGCCCGAGGAGGTGTTCGGCGAGGACTTCGTCGACGAGCTCCGCGGCAAGGGCGGCATGGTGCTCAACGTGCCCGGGACCAGGGGTCCGGGGGAGCCGGCGGACGGCCGCGCGGCCGAGCCCGTCGACGCGGGCGCGGCCGGCAGCGCGGAGCGGCGGCGCCCGCCTCGCGCGTAGGCCGCCGGCCCGGCGAGACGGCCGCCCGGCGACGGGCGCCGGCGCGCGCCGCGCTCGGGCGGACTCCGCGCCTCCAGCACCCGAGTCGCGCGTCGCCTGCGGCGGACCGCGGCATCACGTGCCGCGGACCGCGGCACCACGTTGAGCCCGCCGGAGCCTTGACAGCGATGCTCGCGCGTGCTCGTCTCCGCGCGAAATGGACCCGCACGACAAGGGGCCGAGCCCGGACGCCCGCACCGCCAGCGTCCTGGATCCGGCCGCGGTGGCGGAGACGTTCCGCCGCGAGATCCGGGCGGAGCTCGCCGCGCTGCCGGAGCCGCTGTTCCTGGTCGGCGTGCTCGCGGCGGATCACGGCCCTTCGTACACCTACGCGGAGTACACGCGGAAGGCGTGCGAGGACGTGGGCGTGCGCTTCGAGATCCGCCACGCCACGCGCCTCAGCGCCGAGGCCGCCATCCGCTCGGCGAACGAGGACCGGGGCGTACACGGGATCATGGTGTACTATCCGATCTTCGGCACAGAGCAGGACGTGTACCTGAGGGACACCGTCGATCCGTCCAAGGACATCGAGGGGTTACACACGTTCTGGGCACGTTGCCTGTACGGGAACAAGCGCTTCCTCGACGAGGTCAAGACCAAGAAGTCGATCCTGCCCTGCACGCCGCTCGCCATCCTCAAGCTGGTCGAGGCAGCCGGCTTCTTCGGCGGAGGAGAGCGGCCGCTCGAGGGCCGGAGCGTGTGTATCTTCAACCGCAGCGAGGTGGTCGGGAGGCCGCTCGCGAGCATGATGGCGCACGACGGCGCCCACGTGACGTCGTTCGACATCGACGGTCCGCTGCTCTTCGTCCCCAGCGCCTCCGGCGACTCCCACGACGTGCACGAGACGACGGTGGACCGGGCGAGCGCGCTGCGGCAGGCGGACATCATCGTGACCGGCGTGCCCTCGCGGAGCTTTCCCCACGTGCAGGCCGCCGAGATCCGCGAGGGCAGCCTGTGTATCAATTTCTCCACCTTCAAGAACTTCAGCGACGATATCCAGAGCAAGGCCAAGGTGTTCGTGCCCCGCGTCGGCCCCATGACGGTGACGATGGCGATCCGCAATAGCCTGCGGCTCTACAAGAACGCCCACCAGCGCGGGTAGGTCAGCCCCCGGTCCACACCGGCGCGTGCTCGCGCGCCCACGCCTCGAACGTCCGCGGCTTCCGCCCCGTCACGCGCTCGACCGTGTCGGTCTGCACCGCGGCGTTCCCCGCGCGGATGCGCTCGATGAGCTCCCCCACGGCCTCCGCGAGCGACGCGGGTGTCCCGGCCTCGATCATCCGCCGCTTGGCGGCGTCGACCGAGACGTCCACGCGCCTGAGCGGCGTGCCGAGGACACGCGCGAGGATCTCCACCTGCTCCGGCGTGCTGAGGAGCTCGGGGCCGGTCAGCTCCAGCGCCTCGCCGAGGAGGTCTTGCGCCACCATCGCCCTCGCGGCGACCGCGCCGATGTCGCGCGGGGCGATCGGCGCGGTCTTGCCGTCCCCATGCGGGTTGTAGACCACCCGCTCGGCCTTGATGGACCGGGCCCACTGGAAGGTGTTCGACATGAACGTGCCGGGCCGGACGAACGTCCACCGGAGCCCGGAGGCCCTGACGAGCTGCTCCCGCTCGGCGTGCCGGCGCGCGAGCAGGTTCGTGGGTGAACCGGCGCTGAAGCTCGACAGGAGGACGACGCGCGGCGCGCCGCGCTCCTGCGCCGCTGCGAGGAAGCCCCGGACGTGCTCGTGGCCCTCGGCATCGGCCGACGGCAGCAGGAACGCCGCGGTCACGCCCGCGAGCGCCGCCGCGACCGTGTCCGGTCGCGCGAAGTCGCCCACGGCCTTCTCGACCCGGGCTCCCCAGCGGGCCACCTTGCGTTCGTCGCGCGTGAAGACACGCACCTTCTCCCCAGCGGCGAGGAGCTCCTCGACGACTTCCTTCCCGACGTTCCCCGTAGCACCCGTGACCAAGTACATGAGCGTCTCCTTCCAGGTGGATCCGCCGGCGCGGCCCGCGCCGTGAGCCCTCGCGCCCGGCGCGAGGCCCCGCGCCTCGCGGCGCCTGCCGGTCGCGAGCGCGGCGGATCGAGCACCCTTGTTGGAGCGAACCTACGGCGGCGCCGCCCGCTTGATTAGCCTTGACCGGTGGAAAGAATAGTTCCATGGGTGGGACAATCCCGTGCTGCCCGATCTCAACGAAGCCGCCGTCTTCACCAGGGTCGTCCAGGCGGGGAGCTTCACGCGGGCCGCGCGCGAGCTCGGGATGCCGAAGTCCACGGTGAGCCGGAAGGTGGCCGAGCTCGAGGCCAGGCTCGGCGCGCAGCTGCTCCGGCGGACGACGCGCAAGCTCAGCCTCACGGACGTCGGCGCGGTCTATTTCGAGCGCTGCGCGCGCGTCGTGGCCGAGCTCGAGGACGCCGATCGGATCGCGGCGCAGAGCCAGGCGGGGCCGCGGGGGCGCCTCCGGATCAGCGCGCCGCCGAACTTCGGGTTCCTCGGCGGCGCGCTCGCCGACTACCTGCGCGTCCACCCGGAGGTGAGCGTGGAGCTGGTCTGCACCGACCGCATGGTCGACCTCGTCGCCGAGGGGTTCGACGCCGCGCTGCGGTTCGGGGTGCCCAGCGACACGTCGCTCGTCGCGCGCCGCGTCGGGGTCCTCCCGCGCTACCTCGTGGCCGCGCCCGCGTACCTCGCGCGGCGCGGCGCCCCGCGCGCGCCGGCGGATCTCGCGGACCACGACGCGCTCGTCTTCCACGGGGCGCGCCCGGGGGAGCCGCCCGGCGCGCGGTGGGTGCTGCACCGCGGCCCGCGGCGCGCGGAGGTGCACGTCACGCCGCGCGCCATCGCGAACAGCCTCGACGCCCTGCACCACCTCGCGCTCGCGGGGCTGGGCCTCGCGATGCTGCCCGCCCTGCGGTGCGAGCGGGACCTCGGCGAGGGCCGGCTCGCGCGGGTGCTCGAGGAGTGGAGCCCGGTCGACGCGGCGCTCTACGTGGTCTATCCGGGAACACGGCACCTCTCGCCGAAGGTCAAGGTGTTCCTCGACCTGGTGCGCGAGCGCATGGCCCCGCTGCTGCGCGACCGGCGCGGCGCCGCCAAGGCGAGCCGGTGAGCGGACGGCTGAACGCGCCGCGCGCGGCGGCTCGTCTCCACGGGAGCGGCCGCCTCGCCTCCAGCGCGCCTACGGCCGCCTCGCCTCCAGCGCGCCTACGGATCGATGCGGAGCACGGCGACGTCCGACTCGCCGCTCGAGGTGAGCACCTTGCCTCCGAAATCGGCCTCGCCCCTGAACTCCGCGGCGAGGAACACGGCCTTCGTGGTCGCCGCGACCACCGCCTTTCTCTCGTCGTCGGGGCCGCCATAACTGCGCGCCCACAGCGGCGTACCGCCGGACGGCCCGGAGGGGTCGGACCCGAGCCCCAGCCGGGCGAGCCAGATGTCCCGCATTCCCTTGCTCGTTATCTCGGTGTCCCCGATCTTCGTCGTGCCGGCGAACGTCCCGGCCAGGAACACCATGTCGCCCGCGACGGCGACGCTCGACACGTCCGCGTTCGGGAAGTGGGTGAACCACTTGAGCTGGCCCCTCTCCGAGAAGCGGGCCACGAACACGTCGCGCTCCGTGAAGGCGGCCCTCGTCTCCCCCTGGATCGTGAGCGAGCCCGAGAAGGTGCCGGCGGCCACGGCGCCGCCGAACCCGTCGGGCGCGACGGGGAAATAAGGGTAATCGCCGAACTCTGCGGCCACCGCCCAGCTCGAGGAGTGCCTCGCCAGCACCAGCGCGCCCAGCGCCGTCTCCGTCCTGCCGTACATCACGAACGCTTCGCGGTAGCCGAACCCCGCCGCGACGCCGCCCACGCGCTCGTAGATGCTGTTCCCCACGGCGAAGCGCCAGGCGAGCTGGCCCGCGGCGTCGAAGGCGCCGAGGTGCGTGCCGGACGCGTCGTCCACGGTCAGGCACCCCCCTCCCACCACGTCGAACACGAGCAGGCTGCCGTCCGGCGCGAACGAGACGTCGCCGTGCTCGCTCGTCTCGTAGCCGGCATAACCCCCGCACGGGGACACCCATTTCGGCGTTCCATCCGGCATCAGCGCGAAGGCCACGAGGCCGCTCGCCAGCTTCCCTTCGATCACGGTCTGATCCCCGTCCGGCGCGAACAGGGCCACGCCGAGCTCGCCGGAGGGCGCGACGTCGATTCCGACGTTGAACGTGATCCCGTAGCGCTTTGCCCAGAGCGGGGCGCCCTCGGACGACAGCCGCGCCAGGTACGCCGGGCGGCTGAAGCCGGGGATGTCCGGCGACGACGCGAGGGCCGTCTGGCCGAACGTCATCGTGCCTGCGTACTGGCCGAGGAGGTACACGTTCCCGTCGGCATCGGCGGCGATGTCCCCGACCTCCTGGGCCGCCGGATCGCCGAAGGCCTGCGCCCAGACGACCTCGCCGCAGGCGCTCCCGTCGCAGTCCTCGTCGCCCGGGGCTGCGCAGTCCTCGTCCGCCGGCAGCACCTGCCCCTTGCAGGCCGCCGCTTCGTCGCCGCAGGCGCGCGTGCCGGCCTTGCACAGCCCGACGCCCTCCGTCCCCGGCTCGCCGCCATAACAGGCGATCTCCTGGCCTGGCTCACACGTGTCGCCCCCGCTGCCCGACGCTGCGCCCGCGCCGCCCGCGCCGCCGCTCGCGGTGTCGCGCTCCACGTCGTGGATGCCGAGCAACGCGCCGCAGCCGCCGAGCGCGACGCAGGCGCCGAGCGCGACGCAGGCAAGGGTGAGCGGCGATCTGGACAGCCGCGAATCGGGTTCGTGGATCGGGATCATGATCGGCGAGTCTACGATCATCGAGGGGGCCTTGCGCGATCTCGCGGCGCTCGCCGCGGCCGAGGGCGCAAGCGGCGCTCCGGGCCGACGCGAGATCCCTCTTGAGTCGCGCCCGGCCCCCAACGACGTTGCGCGGCCCGACATGGCGAGCGACGTCCAGGCAGCCCCCCCCGTCCTCCCGGAGCCCCCCTTCGCGACGCGGTCCGATCTGCTCGCCTGGCTGTCCCAGCACGGCGTCGCGCACCTCTCCCGGCTGAACCTCGAGGCGGTCGCGGGGCACGTCGATCCCGCCCTCTGGCCCGAGCTGCACGCGCTCGGCGCGCGGCGGCGCCTCATCGAGCTCGCGAGCGCCGAGGAGCTCCCGCGCTCGGTCGAGTGGCTTCCGCCCTCGCGCCTCCGGGACGTGCTGCCGCCCCTCGTGTGGCGCTTCCTGGAGGACGAGCGCGACGGCGCCGCGGAGGCGCGCGCCGCGGCCCCCGCGCTGCTCGATCCGCCCGAGGAGCCGCGCGCCCTCCCCCTCCACGCGCGGCTGTGCGCCCTGCGCGCGCGCCTGCCCGCCTCGGTCGCCCCGCGCCCCGCGCGCTCCCTGCGCGCCGGCGCGCTGCACGTCGACGCGGCGCTGCCCGGCTTCCGCTTCGAGGACCCGCTGCCCTTCGAGGCGCGCCCGCCCGCGGCGTTCGGCTTCATCCGGCCCGCGGCCCGGCTGGTCGTCGCCGAGGGGGCGCTCCGCGCCGAGTGCACCGCCTGCGGGAGCGACTGCGTGCACGTGCTCGCGGCCATCGACGCGGCGCTGCTCTGGCTGCGCCAGCCCGCGGGCGACGCCTTCTTCCGGGCGCTCGAGGAGCTCGGGCGGCCCGCCTGGGAGCGCACCCTGCTCGCGCTCGATCGGGCCCTCGAGGAGAGCCCCGCCGCGCGCGCCGGCGTCGAGCTCGTCTGGCGGCTCGACGTCGCCGACGACGCCGGCGTCGAGGTCGCGCCCTACGTCCACCGGCTCGGCAAGAAGGGCCAGCGCGGCGCGGGCACCCGGATCACCCGGCGACGCCTCCTCCACGAGCACGGCGCGCGGCTCTCCCCCGAGGACGCCCGCGCCGCGGCCCTCCTGCCCGACGGCGACGGGCTCGCGTCGCGGGCGCTGCTCGAGGCCCTCGTCGGCCACCCGCGGCTCGTCGTCGCCGACGCGCCCGACTGCCCGGTGCGCGTCGAGCGCGCGCCGGTCGGCCTCGTCGCGGAGGAGCGGAGCGGCGCGGTGCGGGTGAGCGCGGGCGTCGAGGGCACCGCGCTGCCCCCTGCCCTGCTCGAGCGCGTGCGCAAGGCCGGGCCCGACGACGTCGTCTTCCTCTGGGACTGGGACAAGGGCGCGCGGCGGCTCACGCTGCTCGACGTCAAGGCCGAGCTCCGGGCGCTCGTCGGCGTGCTCGTCCGCGAGGGCAACCTGTTCCCGCCCGAGAGCCACGGCGCCCTGCTCACCGCGCTCGCGAAGTGGGCCCAGCGCGTGCCGGTCGCCATGCCCCGCAGCGTGATGGGCGAGTCGGTCCCCGCCGAGGTGCTGCCGGTGCTGCGGCTCGTCGCCCACGCGAACGGCGCCGTCGAGGTCGAGCTCCGCGTGCGCGCGCTGGCCGACGGCCCGGCGCTCGTGCCCGGCCGGGGCGCGCGCGACGTCCACCTGCGGCGCGGGGACAGGGCCGTGCACGCGGTGCGCGATCTCCGCCGCGAGGAGGACGCCGCGCGGGCGCTCGCCGCCGAGCTCCCGCTCGGCGGGGCCGAGGCGCTGGAGCAGCAGCCGTTCCAGTACCGCTTCCCGAGCGCGCACGGGGCGCTCGACCTGCTCGCGGCCTGCGCGCGGCGCGAGCCTCCCCCGGAGCTCGAGTGGGTGGGCAAGCCGGTGCGCGCGCTGCCGAGCGGCGGCCCCCAGGCGCTCAAGGTGGTGCTCGAGCGGCGGCGCGCGTGGTTCGGCGCGCTCGGCGGATTGAGCGTCCAGGGCGAGCGGGTGGAGCTGGCCCGGCTGCTCGACGCGGCGCGACGCAAGGAGCGCTACGTCGAGGTCGAGGCGCACACCTACGTCGAGCTGGACGAGGCCCTGCGCCGCCACCTCGAGCGCCTTTCCGATCACGCCCACGCCTCGCGCCACGGGGTCGAGGTGGGCCCGTCGGCCGCCGAGGCGCTGCGGGCCCTCGAGGCGGACGGCGCCGCGCTCGAGGCCGACGCCGCCTTCCGGCAGCTCCTGGAGCGCGTCGCGGCGGCGAGCGCGCTCTCGCCCGCCGTCCCCGCCGCGCTCGCGGCCGACCTCCGCCCTTACCAGCGCGACGGCTTCCGCTGGCTCGTGCGGCTCGCGCGCGCCGGCGCGGGCGGCGTGCTCGCCGACGACATGGGCCTCGGCAAGACCGTGCAGGCCCTCGCCCTGCTGCTCGACCGGAGCGCGCTCGGGCCGGCGCTCGTCGTCGCCCCCACGTCGGTCGCCTTCAACTGGCGGGACGAGGCGCAGACCTTCGCGCCGTCCCTGCGCCTCGCGATCTACGCGGACGCGCCCGACCGCGGCGAGGCGCTCGCGGCGCTCGGCCCGGGCGACGTGCTGGTGCTCAGCTACGGCCTGCTCGTGCGCGACGCCGAGCTCCTCGCCGCCCAGCGCTTCGCCACCGTCGTCTTCGACGAGGCCCAGAGCCTCAAGAACGCGACCACCCAGCGCGTCCGGGCCGCGAGATCGCTACAGGCGGACTTCAAATTTGCGCTCTCGGGCACGCCGCTCGAGAACCACCTCGGCGAGCTCTGGAGCCTCTTCGCCGTCGTCTTCCCCGGCCTCCTGGGCAGCTGGGAGTCGTTCCGCGGCCGCTACGCCGCGCCGATCGAGCGGGACGCGGACCCCGCGGCGGCGCCCGCGCTCGCGCGGGTGCTCGCCCCCTTCCTGCTGCGGCGGACCAAGGCGCAGGTCGAGGCCGAGCTGCCGGCGCGCACCGAGGTGCGCGTGCCGGTCGTGCTCTCGAGCGCCGAGTGGCAGCTCTACGAGGACGCGCGCCTCGCCGCGCTCTCCGACCTCGAGACGCGCAAGTCGGTCCTGCGCGAGCAGGAGCGGCGCGTCGAGGTGCTCGCGGCGCTCACCCGCCTGCGGCTGCTCGCGTCGCACCCGCGGCTCTACGACGCGCGCTCGGAGCTCGCCTCGTCCAAGCTCGCCCGCCTGATGGAGCTCGTCGACGAGCTCTGCGCCGAGGGGCAGCGCGCCCTCGTGTTCAGCCAGTTCACCGCGCACCTCGCGCTCGTGCGCGCCGCGCTCGAGGCGCGCGGCGTAGGCTACGTCTACCTCGACGGGAAGACGCCCCGGAAGGCGCGGGAGGAGCGGGTGCGCGCGTTCCAGGAGGGCGCGGCGCCGCTCTTCCTCATCTCGCTCAAGGCGGGGGGCTTCGGCCTCAACCTCACCGCCGCGACCAACGTCATCCTCCTCGACCCGTGGTGGAACCCGGCCGTCGAGGACCAGGCCTCGGACCGCGCGCACCGCCTGGGGCAGGACCGGCCGGTCACCATCTATCGCCTCGTGGCGCTCGGCACGATCGAGGAGCAGATGCTGTCGCTGCACGCGCAGAAGCGCTCGCTCGTGGCCCAGGTCCTGAGCGGCAAGGAGCGGGCGGGAAAGCTGTCGACAGAAGAGCTCGCCAATCTCCTCTCGGAGCGCCTGCGCGGGCCGGGCGGCGACGATCCCGAGTCGCCCCATGCGCCCGGCGCGCCAGCGTGGCAAGACAGCCACCCTCGCTTCGCGGCGATGGACCTGGAAGTGCCCCGCTGAGCCACCCTTCAAGGAGCGTGACGGTGAATCCCTTGCCCAAGACGGATCGTGCCCACGACGTGCTTCACCAGGAGTTCCAGAGCCTCGATCCGATCTTCAAGCCCCGGAACGTCGCCGTGATCGGCGCGACCGAGAACAGCGGCGCCGTCGGCCGCACGCTCCTCTGGAACCTGATCAGCAACCCGTTCGGCGGGACGGTCTTCCCGGTGAACCCCAAGCGGTCGAGCGTCCTCGGGATCAAGGCGTACCCGAACATCGCCGCCGTGCCCGCCAAGGTGGATCTGGCGGTGATCGTCACGCCGGCCTCGAGCGTGCCGGGCCTGCTCGGCGAGTGCGTCGACGCCGGCGTGCGCGGCGCGATCATCATCTCGGCCGGGTTCAAGGAGATGGGCCCGCCGGGCGTCCAGCTCGAGCAGCAGATCATGGAGCGCGCCCGCGGGAAGATGCGCATCATCGGCCCGAACTGCCTCGGCGTCATGAACCCGATCGGCGGGCTCAACGCCACGTTCGCGAAGGGGCAGGCGCGGCCGGGCAAGGTGGCGTTCATCAGCCAGTCCGGCGCGCTCTGCACGGCGGTGCTCGACTGGAGCCTCCGGGAGCAGGTCGGCTTCAGCGCGTTCGTCAGCGTCGGCTCGATGCTCGACGTCGGCTGGGGCGATCTCGTCGACTACCTCGGCAACGACCCCAAGACGAACAGCATCCTGATCTACATGGAGTCGATCGGCGACGCGCGATCGTTCCTGTCGGCCGCCCGCGAGGTGGCGCTGAACAAACCGATCATCGTGATCAAGCCCGGCCGCAGCGAGGCGGCGGCGAAGGCGGCGGCGTCGCACACCGGATCGCTCACGGGCTCGGACGAGGTGCTCGAGGCGGCGTTCCGGCGCGTGGGCGTGCTGCGCGTGGGCGAGATCGCGGATCTCTTCTCCATGGCCGAGACGCTGGCCAAGCAGCCGCGGCCGCGCGGCAACCGGCTGAGCATCGTCACGAACGCCGGCGGCCCGGGCGTCCTGGCGACCGACGCGCTCGTGGCGAACGGCGGCGAGCTGGCGCCGCTCTCGCCGGAGACCCTGAGCGAGCTGAGCGGCTTCTTGCCGGCCGCCTGGAGCCGCAACAACCCGGTGGACGTGCTCGGCGACGCGGGCGCCGACCGCTACGCGCGGGCCCTCGAGGTCTGCGCCAGGGACCCGAACAACGACGGCGTGCTCGTCATCCTCACCCCGCAGGACATGACCGAATCCACGCAGACCGCCGAGGCCCTGCGCAAGCACGCGCACATCGACGGCAAGCCGGTCCTGGCCAGCTGGATGGGCGGCGCGGAGGTGGAGGCGGGCCGGACGATCCTCGCCCGCGCCGGTGTCCCGACGTTCGATTACCCCGACCTCGCCGCGCGCGCGTTCTGCTCCATGGTCCGCTACGCGTACAACCTGCGCGCGCTCTACGAGACGCCGCGCATCGATGAGCACGCGCGCGACGTCGATCGCGAGAAGGCGAAGGCGCTCGTCGCCGGCGTCCGCGCCTCCGGCCGGACGCTGATGGATGAATTCGAGTCGAAGCAGCTCATGGCCGCTTACGGCATCCCGACCGTGCGGACGGCGATCGCGAGGAGCGCGGAGGAGGCCTCGGCCACGGCGAAGCAGGTGGGGTATCCGGCCGTCCTCAAGCTCTACAGCGCGACGATCACGCACAAGACCGACGTGGGCGGCGTGAAGCTCAACCTGCTCGACGACGCCGCCGTCCGCCGCGCGTTCGAGGAGATCCGGGAGGCCGTCGCGCAGAAGGCCGGCGCGGAGCACTTCCAGGGCGTCACGGTCCAGCCGATGGTGTCGCTGAAGGACACTTACGAGATCATCCTCGGCAGCTCGGTGGATCCGCAGTTCGGGCCGGTGCTCCTGTTCGGGGCCGGCGGGCAGCTCGTCGAGGTCTTCAAGGACCGCGCGCTCGGCCTGCCGCCGCTCAACGCGACGCTGGCCCGGCGCATGATGGAGCAGACCAAGATCTACCGCGCCCTCCGGGGCGTGCGCGGCCGGAAGCCGGTGGACCTCGCCGCGCTCGAGCACCTGCTCGTGCGGTTCTCGCAGATGGTGATCGAGCAGCGATGGATCCGCGAGATCGACATCAACCCGCTCGCCGTGAGCGAAGAGGGGATGATCGCCCTCGACGCGCGGGTCGTCCTGCACCCGCCGGACACGCCGGAGTCGACGCTCCCGAGGTCGGCGATCCGCGAGTATCCGACCCAGTACGTGACGGAGCTCAAGGGCAAGGGCGGACAGACGTTCACGATCCGCCCGATCCGCCCCGAGGACGAGCCGCTGATGGTCAAGTTCCACCAGGGGCTCTCCGAGCGGACCGTGCGGCTCCGGTATTTCTACCCGATGCAGCTCGACCTGCGCACCGCGCACGAGCGGCTGACCCGCGTCTGCTTCGCCGACTACGACCGCGAGATGGCGCTGGTCGTCGAGAGGCCGCCCGCGGACGGCGCGGAGCGCGAGATCATCGGCGTCGGCCGGCTGAGCAAGCTGCCTGGCACCAACGACTCGGAGTTCGCCCTGCTGATCAGCGACCAGCACCAGCGGCAGGGGCTCGGGTCCAGGCTGCTCGGCATGCTCGTGCAGATCGCCCGCGACGAGGGGCTCTCCCGCATCGGCGCCGACATCCTTGGCGAGAACGTGGAGATGCAGCGCGTGGCGCAGAAGCTCGGGTTCAAGCTGACGCGCGATCTGGAGGACTCGACGCTGCGGGCGGAGCTCGTGCTGTAGGCGCCCCCGGGCCCGCGGCGCGCGCGCCGGGGTGGCGCGCCCGCCGGGGGTGGCGCGCCCACCCGGGCGGGCGCCCGCGTGTCACCCCGCGCGCGCCGTGATCCGCGGCGGCGCGCCCTCCAGCGCGGCGACCAGCCGCTCCGCCGCGCCCTCCGCCTCGCGCCGGCAAGCGATCCGCCACGGCCGGCGCAGCGGGCCGGACGACAGCCGCTTCACCGCGAGATCGCCGCCGCCGAGGTACCCGCTGGCCATCCACTCCGACAGGACCGCGATCCCCATGCCGGCGCGCGCCGCGTCGATCACGGCCTCCGTGAGCGGGAAGCGCAGGAACTCGAGCCTCGGCTTCCTCCGCCCGAAGACGCTCGTCATGAACCACCGCGCCTCGGCCGGCGGCGTGGTCGACGTGATCAGCGTGTTCGCTTCGAGGTGCTCGCGCGTGATCGCCGCCCGCCCGGCGAGCGGGTGCGACGTCGCCATCACGAACACGATCTCGTCCGAGAAGAGCGGCCGCTCCACGAGCGCGCCGCGCGCGGCGCCCGGCAGCGCCGCGGTGGTGAGCAGCGCGACGTCGATGTCGCCCCGGACGAGCGCGCCCACGGGATCCAGGGTGTGGTCCACCGCGAGCTCCACCTCGAGGCGCGGCAGCCTGCGCCGGAGGCTCGCCATGGCCGAGGGCAGCCAGCGGTACGCCGTGTAGCACTCGCACACGAGCCGGACGCGGGCCGGCGCGAGGGCCGGCGCGGCGACCTCCCGCTCGAGCTCCCGGAGCTGCGCGAGCACGAGCCCGGCCCCCGCGATGAGCCGCTCTCCCGCGGCGGTCGGCGCGACCCCGCGCGCGGTGCGATCGAACAGGCGCACGCCGACCCGATCCTCCGCCAGGGTGAGCGCCCGGCTCACGGCGGACTGCGTGATGTGCATCGCCGACGCGGCCCCCGCCGTGGTGCCGGCGGCCGAGAGCGCGAGGACGAGCTCCAGATCGCGGATCTCGAGCTGCGGTCGCGGCGCGATCGCCGGGGACGTGGGCGCCGCGGACGTGGGCGCCGGGGGCGCAGGCAGCGAGGCAATGCGTTTCATGCATCGATCCTATCACGACGATGCGTTGGACGCAGAGCGCCTCGAGGCGCACCTTCGTGGCGCCAAGGAGGTCCATCGATGAAGCTCTATTTTTCCCCGCTCGCATGCTCCCTCGCCACGCGCATCGCGCTGTACGAGGCCGGCGCCGAGGCCTCGTACGTCGAGGTCGACCCGAAGACGAAGCGCACCGAAGACGGCGCCGACTTCCGCGCGGTCCACCCGCTCGGGCTCGTACCCGTGCTCGACCTCGAGGGCGGCGAGGTCCTCACCGAGAACGCGGCGATCCTCCAGCTCGTCGCGGACAGGTTCCCGGCCGCGGAGCTCGCGCCGCGGGATGCGCACGGCCGGTCGCGCCTCCAGCAGTGGCTCTCCTTCGTCGGGACCGAGCTCCACAAGGCGCTCTACGTCCCGCTCCTGGACAAGGCGGCGCCGGCCGAGGTGAAGGCGTACGCGCTCGCCAAAGCCCCCTCGCGCCTCGGCTGGCTCGCCGAGCGGCTCGAAGGGCGGGAGTTCCTGCTCGACCGCTTCTCGGTCGCCGACGCCTACCTCTTCACGGTGCTCAACTGGTCCTCGGTGACGCCCGTCGACCTGAAGTCCTGGCCGGCGCTCCCCGCGTACCAGGCGCGCCTCCAGCAGCGCCCCAGCGTCGCGCGCGCCCTCGCCGAGGAGCGCGAGCGTTACCTCCGGACGCTCGAGCGTCACAAGTAGCTCGCGCCCTCGCCGAGGGGCGAGCGCGTCACCTCCGGACGCTCGAGCGTCACACGTAGCGCGCTGCCGTCCCTGGTCGACGACGAGCGCGCGCGAGTCCGCTGGAGCGTACCGAGTCCGTCGCGGCGGGCTCCGCTCCGGCGGACCGGGGCGTGCCGCCGGCGCGCGTCGTCCCCTCCCCGCCCCGCGCGGCCCCTCCTCGCTGGCATAGGCATTGCTTTACATCCACCTCGCTCGGCCAGCACCCCGGTGCAGGGCCGCGGGAGGAACCTTTGCCCATGTCGATTCGACACGTCGTCTTCTTGTCCATCGCGCTCGCCCAGGCCGCGTGTCCTCCTCCTCCTGTCCCCGAGCCTCGGAGGGACTGCCCCAAGGAGCCGAACTGCGGCCAGTGCGCCTCCCAGGGCGGCTGCGGCTGGTGTGATGGCCAGTGCATCGCGCTCGGCATCACGGCGTGCGAGAGCCCGGCCACCAGCCCGGACATGTGCCCGCCGCCCGTCGTCACGAGCGCTCCGTGAGCGCCGGTCCATGCCCTCTGACCCCACGTGAAGGGATATCGCCCATGTCGATCCAAGGAATCATCGCTCCGGAGAGCTACGAGCGGCTCAGGACCACCCTGGCCAAGACGTTCCCCGACACGACCCAGATCACGGACGCCATGGTGGACAGCGCCGTGGAGGCCATGTGGCGCGACTACCGGCCCGAGTACGCGGAGATGGGCGTCCCGCCGCCGCCGCCCGCCGGCCCCGAGGCCTTCGGCGAGGCGTGGGTCGACGCGACGAAGTCCGGGTTCCCGATCTACGTCGCGCACGCGACCCACCACCGCACGCTGAAGAAGGGCAGCGTCACGCCGATGCAGTCCAGGTTCATGGGCAACCTCCCCGTCGTGCGCGTCACCCTGCCGCCGAAGCTCACGGGCGCGCGCGACCACGTGATCTCGACGCCCCTCGGCGAGGTGTACCTGGCCGGCGATCACCTGGTCGGGTCGATCGAGCTCATCGCCAGCAAGTACGCCGGCAAGGCCCACCTCGGCTACACGCCCGAGCGCGTCGACCTGATCACCCCGGCGCGGCTCAACGGGATGCGGTTCGGCGCGATCGCCATGTACCTCGGCTACCGGCACATGCACGACCCGGAGCCCTCGTTCTACCTGCTCGAGGCCGGGACCGCGATGGGCGAGGCGAAGGTGCTCTACTTCGGCAAGACGATCGACGCCACGATCGTGCAGCCCTCCTGGTACGACCCCACGCCCTTCTCGTCGCCGAGCAACACGTACCGCGGCCACATCCGCGTCGACGGCGTCGACCCGGTGCACCTCAGCGTCCAGGCCTTCGAGCCCGGCCATACGAGCCCCTATATCGAGGTGAACGTCGACTACGAGCGCGTCACCGCGCTCTCCGTCCCCTGGCCGCTCGACCTGGTCCTCGGGGCGACCCAGCGCGTCGCCTTGATCGGGCAGACCATGGGGGTCCCCTCGGGCATCCCGCTGGAGGGCCTGTGGGCGATGGCCGGCTCGCGCCTGCGCTGGATCCAGGCGCCCACGATGGGCGCCGGGAGCTCGCCGCGCTGAGCGAGCTCCTGCGCGCGACGGTAGGCTCGCAGACACCGAAGAATCCCCGGACCACGCCCGCGTGATCTCGCCTCGCGCTCGGCGATCGTCGCCGCTCCGCCGGGCGAGGTGCCGGCGAGCGGGCCAGAAGGTCAGCGGCGCAAGCGAGCGCCAGCACGCGCGCCGCTGGACCCGATATCGAAGGTCGGAAACGTTTGACGCGCGCCTTCAGCGGTGCATATGGGTGCCGAGAGCCATATTGGCTACGTTCACATTTCAACCAGGGCGGATTTTTCCCGCATGACTTGCCTTCGGGGGTTCGGCCTTTGCTGCCGGTTCCCGGAGCACGATGAAGAGCGCTGGCGCGGCGCCAGCGAGGAGCGAACGATGAAGCAACGTGGCGCGCCTGTCATGGCGATTCTCCTGGCTGGGTCCTTGCTCGCGGCCTGCGCAGAGAGCGAAGATCTAGAGTCTACGCTCACCATCGAGAGCAGCGGCGAGGGCACGACCGATCCCGGGCCCGGGACCTACACGCACAAGTCTGGCAGCTGGATCACCGTGACCGCGACGCCCGCTCCGGGCTTCAACTTCCTTGGATGGAGCGGCGCCGACACCGGGCTGGACAACCCGGCGACGTTCACCCTGGGCGCGGACAAGACGCTGACGGCCCTGTTCGGCACCGCGTTCAGCCCGACGACCTACCAGAACCCGGTGCTGCCCGGCGATCACCCGGACATGAACATCTACCGGGAAGGCGACGACTTCTACCTGGTCGGGTCGAACTTCCACATGATGCCCGCCTTCGAGATCCTGCACTCGACGGATCTCGTGCGCTGGGAGCGCGTGACCCGGGTGGTCCACTCCACCGCGCCCGCGCTGAAGGAGCAGATCGGCCCTGGCCAGGGCACGTGGGGCGGCTTCATCGTCAAGGCCGGCGACGTGTACCGGGTCTACTACGCCATCAAGGCGACCCAGTATTTCTCCTCGGCGCCGAGCCTGTCGGGCCCGTGGTCGGAGCCCCAGAAGGTCGACATCTTCCCCTACACGCCGCCCGGGAGCGACACCGCGTACGAGCGAGGGACCGGGTCCGACAACTCGGTGTTCATCGATCCCGAGAGCGGCAAGACGTTCATGATCATCAAGAACGGCCTCTGCAAATGGGACGCGGATCACCCGAACGACTTCGGCATCAACCTGGTCACGGAGATCGATCCCCAGACCGGGATGCTGGTGCCGGAGTCGACCGTCGATCTGAGCTTCATCAACTGGGACCAGGAGACCGGCGGCTGCGGGGACTTCAGCAACCCGGACTGGAGCAAGTGGGCCGAGGGGCCGACGATGGCGAAGCGCGGCGACTGGTACTACTACTTCGTGTCGACCCACACGGCCTGCGGCGGCCAGCTGCACGCCTGGGCCTCGAAGAAGCTGGTCGGCAGCACCCCCGAGGACTGGCACTGGCTCGGCTACGTGCTGACCGGCGAGGAGCCGTACGCGGGCGTGCAGCACACCACCGCGCCGTTCGAGCTCGACGACGGCACCTGGTGGACCTTCGCCCACTCGTACGACTGCACCAAGGTGGGCACCCAGGACTGGAAGAACGGCGAGTGGCAGGGGCTGGCGCGCGAGGGCCTGCTCCTGTCGGTGACCTGGGACGAGCAGGAGGTGGACGGCGAGACCATCCCCGTCCCGAAGTACACGACCGAGGTGCGCGATCTGCCGGCGCCCAAGCTGCCGCCGAGCGGCGTGCCGTTCCTGCTGCCCGTGAACGACGAGTTCTCGTCGAACGAGATCGGCTCCGCGTGGACCACCTTCGGCCCGTCGGAGGACAAGTACTCGGTGACGGACCGCCAGGGCTGGCTGCGGATCAAGCCGGGCGCCGGGGAGACCACGCGGGTGGTGCAGAAGGACGCGCTGCGCTCGAGCAACGTGGTCGTGAAGCTGCAGTTCAAGCCGGAGGCCGAGGGCGACGCGGCTGGCATCAGCGTGGGCAACGGTTACTGGCAGGACGAGCAGGTGCTCGCGGCCCCGACGTGGATGAACAGCGGCGAAGGCTTCATGCTCCCCGCCATCATGGAGGTCTCCGTGGCGCGGGTCATGGAGAACAAGACCGATACGATCCGGTTCTCGTTCCGGTCGCGCTCGGTGAAGCCGCTCGGCGAAGGGGCAAGCGCGTACACCGAGCTCGAGGAGCCGGTCGTGGTGGGCGGGTCGGTCCCGGCCCCCGAGGACGCGACGGTCTGGCTGAAGCTGGTCCGCACGGGCCACAAGGCCACGGGCTGGTTCAGCACCGATCGGCTCGAATGGACGCAGGTCGGCCCCGAGATCGACATCTCCACGCTCGACCACTTCTATGCGATGGCCCACACCTGGATCGGCAACCAGGCTGGCATGTTCGCGACCAACAAGCGCGCTGATTTCGATCTGTTCACGTACCGGGACGGGTTCACCCGGATCCCGGCGGCGGATGCGAACCAGCAATCGGGCGCCGGTGTCGCGTCGAGCGCGTCGGCGGGTCCGGTGCTGGACGGGCTGGAGAACGGCGACTGGGCCATGTACGGCAGCGTCGATCTGGGCAGCGGCGGCGTGCACGCGAAGGCGATCCAGCTGAAGGCCTCGAGCGCCGGCGAGGGCGGCGCCGTGGAGGTCTGGATCGATCCGCTGGCGGGCGGCTCGGCCATCGGCACCTGCAACATTCCCGGCACGGGGGAGTGGGAGGAGTGGAAGAACATCACGTGTGATGTGAAGCCGACCGCGGGCACCCATGAGGTCTATCTGAAGGTGACCGGCGGCACGGGCGAGCTGCTGCGCCTCGCGTCCCTGCGTTTCCTGCCCTCCAAGTGACCTGTCGGCCACGGCGCGCGGCGGCTCGCGGGGCCGCCCGCGGCGTGGCCCTCGTCGTGGGCTTCGCCGCTCGCGGCCCTCGCCGTCGACTCCGCCGCCGGCCCGGCGGGTGCGCCTCCTGGGCTCCGGCGCTGCGGTCGTGGTAGGGGGCGCGGATGCACCGCCGTCCTCGCTCCGCCGCGCCTGTTGCGGCGCTCATCACCCTCCTCAGCAGCTGCAGCACCACGCCCGACGCTGCCGCGCCAGGCAGCGGCGCCCCGCGCGATCCTGCAAGCCCCGCGCAGGCCACCCACGCGGGCCACGGCCCCCCGCACGAGCAGCAAGGCGCCGGCCCCCCGGGGCACGCCCACGGTGCGGGGCACGCCCACGGCGCGGGGCACGCCCACGGCGCGGGGCACGCCCACGGCGCGGGGCACGCCCACGGCGCGGGGCACGCCCACGGCGCGGGGCACGCCCACGGCGCGGGGCACGCCCACGGCGCGGGGCCGCTCGTGCACCGCTTCGAGCGGGCCGAGGACTGGGTGCCCGAGTTCGAGGGCCCCGAGCGCGACGCCTGGCAGAAGCCCGCGGAGGTCGTCGCCGCCATGCGGATCACCCCCGGCATGCGGGTCGCCGATCTCGGCGCCGGTACGGGCTATTTCCTGCCGCACCTGTCCCGCGCGGTCGGGCCGGCCGGCGCCGTGATCGGCCTGGATATCGAGCGCGACATGGTCCGCTACATGACGGAGCGCGCCGCCCGCGAGCGGCTCGGCAACGTCACCGCGCGCCAGGTCAGCCCCGACGATCCCGGGCTCGAGCCCGGCTCGGTCGACCGCATCCTGGTGGTCGACACCTGGCACCACATCCCGGGCCGCCCCGCCTACGCGGCGAAGCTGAAGACCGCGCTCCGCCCTGGCGGCGCGGTGGTCGTCGTCGACTTCACCGAGGCCGCGCGCCACGGACCCCCGAAGGAGTACCGCATCTCCGCCGAGGCGGTCTCCGCAGAGCTCCGCGCCGGTGGCCTCGTGCCGGAGACCGTCGCGGAGGACCTGCCCGAGCAGTACATCGTCGTGGGCAGACGCGCTGACACCAGCGCGCCGCGCTGACACCAGCGCGGCGCGCTGACGCGGGCGGAGCGCCCGTCAGCGCGCCGCCCCGGCTTCAGACGGCCATCGTGGGTCGGGTCATCGGCGCGTCACTGCCCGAGGTACGCGGCCACGTCCGCCGCACGCCCCTTGGCGTGGGCGATCAGCGCCTCGAGGCCCCTGTCGAAGTCCTCGGGCGACGCGAGGTGGGTGTGCCCCTCGATCTCGCCCTCCGCCCCGACGACATACGGCGCGATCAGGTCGTGCGCCGCCTGGAACCACGTCTCCGCGGCGGCCGGCTCGTACTCTTCCTGCGCGGCCTGCGCCACATAGTCGCGGTACACCTCGAGGTACACCGGATCATCCAGCAGGTAGCGGATGAGCGGCCACTTCTCGTCCACCCCCTCCATCGAGAGGGGCAGCGCCGGCATCGGGGTCACTCCGCCCGCCTCGGAGTCGATGAACGCGAAGGTGTGGTCCCACGGGATCCACGTGAATTGCCCGTTCTTGTTCGGGTCCGAGTAGAGGTAGTAGTTGTGCGGCAGGCGGCCGTACACGTCCCAGTCCTCGATCACCGTGTTCAGCGCGAGCCAGTGCAGGAAGCCGTCGACGTCGAGGCGCGCCTCGAGCCCCGCACGCCAGGCGGCGGCGTCGGTCCGGTTGGCGTGCAGCGCGTCGAACAGCGCGCGCGCGTCCGAGAAATCGGCCTCCTCCTCGTTGTTCTCCTTGACGAGGGTGTCGGGATCCCAGGTCTCCCATCGCGCGCCGGTGCCGTCGGGCTTGTAGACATTGCCCTTGTGACCGCCGAAGTGCGTGTCGAGGAACGAGTCGTCCGACGGGACCTCGATCCCCGTGTACAGCCCGAAATAGACCGGCCCCTCCCCGTGATCGATGAAGACGCGGTAGAACGCGGCCGCGGGCGCGGGGATCCCCGCCTTGGCGAAGATGTCGGTGCCGAGCTTCTCGCGCAGGAGCGACGGATCCAGGTAGCTGCTGGTGAACGCCAGCCCGTCGAACCCGTAGAAGCGCTGGTTCTTGGTCTCGGGGTAGGTGTCCTCGAAACGGTCGAAATTGAGGCGCAGCGGCAGCTTCCAGTTACCCGCCCCCCAGGGCAGGAGCAGGCTGGCATTGCCCCGGAAGCGGATGCCGACGTGCTGCCACTTTCGGTCCTCGGTGGCGACGTCGCACTCGACGTAGACCGGCGAGCGCGGGATGAGATCGACGCTGCTGATCAGCCCGGGGTCGCCGCCCACCCCTCCCGGCCCGTTGGGCATGCAGGCCAGGCCGGCCTCTTGCTCGGTGCACGTCCCCTGGGTCTCGGTCCCGAAGAGGTCGACCGTGCAGGGGTCGGACGCCGCGAGATCGTTGCAGGCGTCGATCCAGTCCTGCGGCGGCTCGAACTCGCCGGGATCCGGCGGCCTCGGCTGGCAGGTCAGGCCGCCGGGGAGCTCCCCGCACGTCCCCTCGGCGGGGGACCCGAAGAGATCGACCGTGCAGTCGTCGCCGGCCGCGAGCCCGTTGCAGGCGTCGACCCACTCCTGCGGCGGCACGAACCCGCCGGGTCCCTGCGCCCCGAACTCGCCGATCATCGACGTCAGGTCGTCGACCATCTCCTGCCACTTCTCGGGCGTGATGGTGATGTCGATGCGGGGAACCCGGTCCTGCGGGAACGCGTTTTCGTAATCGGGCTGCTCCTCGGGCTTGTCGTCCCCGCCGCCGGTTCCACCCGTGCCTCCCCCATCCGAGCCACCCCCACCCGTACCGCCGCTCGTGCCGCCGCTCGCGCCGGTGCCCGTCCCGGCAGGGTTGGATTCGTTTCCGCCACAGCCCAGGAGGGGCGCGGCGGTCAACACGGCAAAGGGCAACACGTAACGCAGGTCTCGTAATCTCATCGGCCACTCCTTAAACCCAGCGGTCCAATGACGATTCTATGTCGATAGCGCTTCGGTTGTGTGACAAAACCACTCGCCGCGGGACGCCGGTCACGCCCCCTACGCGCTGAGGTGCCGATGCAGAGGCCGTGAGCACAGCCCGCCTACAAAGAGACCGGCCTACGGGAAAATCCCTCGGTAAAAGCAAAATTTTGCTGAAGCACGGTACGGGCGGCTCGACGACCGGCTCGCGCCGGCGGCTCTGCTCCGGCGTCGACCCGCCGGCAGCGGCGCCTTCAGTGGTGCGCGATCAAGCCGTGCATCTCGATCGGATTCGCGTCGTATTCATCCGGCGTCACGAAGTCCTCGAGGTCGAGCCACTCCACCAGGCGCCGGCATTCATGGACCTTCCACGGTCCGATGAGCTCCGCCATCTCCTCGGGTCTGCGCGGGTAGACCTTCATCCCTGCGAGGGACGCGGCCGCGTTCACCAGGCCCCCTCCCGAGGCGGCGCGCGCCACGGCGAAGCTGACGGCCAGCACGCTGCCGGGGGCGCAGAACGCGTGCAGCTTCCGCATGAGGCCGCGCGCGTTCTCATCGTCCATCATGTACATGATGCCGATGCACCCCACCGCGAGGCGGCGCTCTGCGCCGAAGAACTCCGCCCCCGTCGCGAGCAAGGGCGACGGCTCTCGCACGTCCGCCTGGATGTAGCGCATGTTCGGCTTGTCAGCCAGGATCTGCTGTCCGTAGGTCACGCTCACCGGGTCGATGTCCGAGAACAGGATACGAGCCTCGGGCAGGTAGTCGTTGAGGTGGCCCTGCGTCGGCAGCCCCGAGGCGAGATCGAGCACGTTCGTGATGCCCCCATCCGACCATAACTGCCCGACGAGCTGGATGAACCAGCGGTTGAGCTTCGCCCATTTCGGATAGGTCGGCAGGATCTTCATCATCGCCGTGGCGGCCTGGCGATCCACCTCGTAGTTGTGGTGCCCTCCGAGGACATAATCGTAAACCCGACCGATGTGCGGCTTGGTGGTGTCGATCTCCATTGTTCCCTCCTGGATCGAATTCGCGGCGCGCTCGTCAGCGGCCGCGGTACCCGTGAGTAGACCTGCGCTGCGAGAGCGGGCTGCTGGAGACCTCGAGCCCTTCCCGGCGCAGCGCGTAGACGATGCCGCTCTGAAGGTTGGAAAGGACGACGATGCCCGCGAGGTCGACGCTGTGCTCGCTGAGGGCGCGGGCGATCTCGGGGCGGATGCCGACCAGCACCGGGTGGGCGCCGAGGAGCTCGAGCGCGCGCGCGGTGCGCACGAGCGCGGCGACGACCTCCCCGTCCACGGCCGGCACCCCGGTCACGTCCAGGATCGCGGTGTGCACCTGCCGCTCCACCACGGCCCGCAGCAAAAACTCCGTGATCCTGGCCGCCCGCTCGGCGTCGATCTTCCCGATGAGCGGCAGCACCACGATGTGGTCGTACACGGGCATGATCGGCGTCGAGAGCTCGAGGATGATGCGGCGAAGCTCGCTCTCGCGGTTCTGTATCGCGCTCTCGAGCGCGAGCTGCATCTCGTCGCGCTGGACGCCGATCTCGCGGCGCTCCTTCTCCGCCACCGCGTCCACGAGCAGCGTCAGGTAATCGTTCACGCGCGCCACCTGCTCCAGCGCCTCGGGCGCCGTCCCGGGGAGGCGCGCCAGCACCTCGCGCACGAGGGCGCGGCTCAGGCCGAGCAGGGCGCGCAGCCCGAGCCCCTGGTGACCGAGCTTTTCCCCGAGCGACAGGGCGGGCCCCGTGTCCCCCGTGGAGAGAAAATGGAGCAGCTCGGTGAGGATCTGCTGCGCGACCTGCGGCAGCCGGAACGGCGGGAGGCCGCTCCGGTTGTGCACGGCGTTGTCCTTGAGCGCCTTCGTCGCGCCCTTCGTCAGCGCCTGGTGCTCAGGGTCGATCCAGCTCTGCATACAAGCTCCGCTTTCTTGGCCTTGGCAATGCCATGTCGCATGGGCGCACAGGAAGTAGGAGACCCCCGACCTTCGAACCGCGCGCGCCCGTGAGAGCGCCGTCCGAAGCTGGGCCTCGGCGCCGCGCCGCGATCCGCTCGCCGTGACGACAAATGTCGTGACTTTGCAAGACTCTCCATGAGATGCGGCCGCGCGCCCCCCCGAGCCGCGCATCCATCCTATCAGTGTCCTGGACGGTTGTGCTCGATCGCAAACGCCGCGTGCGGCGGAGCTCTCATCGCACCAGGTGAGCCTGCACCTCAATTCACCTGGATCGCCGCGGATGTACCCAGGGCAGCCCACACCTCCGGTGGCGTCGGTCGCGTGCTCCGCGCGCGTGCGGCGGTCCGAGCGGCGTGCGAGCCCCGGCGGATCGGCCAGGAGCGGTCTTGCCGCCGGTCAGTCAGCCCAGGAAACCCCGCTCGGCCAGCCAGAGCGTCGCGCCGGCGCGGCTGTACAGGCCGAGCTTGTCGTACGCGTGGGCGACGTGATGCTGCACGGTCTTCTCCGAGATGCGGAGTACGAAGGCGATCTCGCGGTTGGTCTTGCCGGCCCCGACGAGCCGCAGCACCTCCAGCTCGCGCGCCGTGAGCGCCTTGCGCGGCCGGACGAGCCGACCGCGCCCTGCGCCTGCGAGATCGCCGCGCGGAGGAGCGGTGGGGACAGGATCGGTGGTGAGCAGATAGGCGTACGTCGTCCCGCGTCCCCCGGTCAAGCGATGCGTCCAGACCGGGTTGGCGCAATAGAGCTCCAGCATCTCCTTCGTGTACCCGACCACGAAGTATTCGAAATAGGGATGCCAGGCCGGGAGGTCACGGACCCGAAACTCGATGCCGGAATCGCTCAGGGTCGCCTGGGAGCGGCTCTCCGTATCGGCGAAGTACCGGTGCCATACATCCTGAATGGTCGTGACCAGCGAGGAGATCTCCGGATCCTGGACGAGGCGCTGCAGCGGGCCGTCGACGAGCGCCCACCGAGCCGACTCGGCCCCGAGCTCGAAGAGCGCGTCCTTGCCGTCCGGATAGAAGCGCCGCACGAGCTCGTCGTGGAACCCGAGGAACGCGGGCAGCGGAACCAGGCTGCTGGCCGTAATCGGCCGTCGGAACCACGGGTTGGCCAGCGCCACGTCACGAAAGAAGCCGCGCCACGCCTCCGAGCCGAACCTCCGGCTCACCAAGGTCTTCCGCGTCAGGATTGTGGTTCCGCTGACCTTCATAACCAAGCCGGTCGGCTCCTGCCCTGGCCCTGAACGACGAGGCCGCTCAGGAAGCAGGATCGCAAGATATCAGCTGCCAGTATGGACGATCGAGGCGTCAGCGGTCAACGCGCGCGCTCGCTCGCCCCACGGCAGCCGCGACCAGCGCGGTGCAGCAAGAGCAGATTCTTCCGGCAAGGCTACGGCAGGGTGTGCCGTTTCAGCACGGGCCATCCGATCCGCGCGTCGCCGGGCTCGTGACCACCGCCCTGCTTCGTGCACAGGATCACATCGACGCCGTCCTGGCAGTTCGAATAGGTCGAGCAGCCCTGGGCATCCTCGGCCGAGGCCGGGCCGGTGCATCCGTTGATCTCGGCCCACTTCTCGGAGCTCGCCTTCGCGCCGAGGAACGTGATGGGCATGCCCCGCACCACCGAGGAGTATCCACCGGCGTAGGGCACGATGGGATCCGAGGTGCCGCGGAACGAGATCACGCTGATGGGACGTGACGGGTTGCAGCCGCCTTCGTTCTCCTGCGCGAGATCGAAGGCGGCGGGCGCCACCGCCGCGAACACGTCGGCCGCGTGGCAAGCCACGTAGTGGGACATGCCGCCGCCCATGGAGAAGCCGACGGCATAGACGCGCTTCGGGTCGATGCAGGCGGTCTCCTGGACCTTGGCGACCAGCGCCCTGGCGAAGGCCACGTCGTCGGTGTCGGCGACGCAGCAGGGGCCCACGTTCCAGGCGCCGCCCGAGGGTCCGGACAGGCCGCTCGGGAAGGCCATGATCACCCCTTCTGGGTCGGTCTGCGCCGGGTAGGGCGAGCCCGATCGCTCCGACGGGCCAGAGCCGCCGAGAGGGTGGAAGTCCACGACGAGCGGCACCGGCTTGCTGCCGTCGTACGCGGCCGGGACGTGCAAGACGAAGCTGCGGCTCGAGGATCCCACCGTCACCGTCTGGTTCGTGTCGCCAGCCCTCAACGCGGGGGACGGGCACGTGATGCTCCCGCCGCCGCCCGTGTCGTTGCCCCCGGTGCCCGCGCCCCCGGTGCCCGCGCCGGTCGCGCTTCCACCGGCGCCGCTCCCGCCGGTGCCGTCACCGCCGGAGGAGGCCGTCGTGCCTCCCGACGCGGGGCTGCCGCTGCTGCCCGAGGAGGTACCACCCGCGCTGGTGCCGTCGCCGGGACCGCCGCCGTCACCGCCGCCGCTGGTGTTCCCGTCGCCGCCGCTGCCGCAGCCCCAGAGGGCAGCACCGAGCGCTCCTACCAGCAGAACCTGCTTTGGTAAACTCGTTCGTCCGTTCATCATTGGTCGCACCTCGCTCCGAGGAGCTCATAGCCGGGATCGCGGGCTCGCGGCATAGGCATACTGGCCTATGCCTCGATGCGAGTCGTCGCGCCCGCGCTGGTGGGCTGGGCGATCCGGGCGAACGTGGGACTCAGGTCAATCAGCGACCGCGGCGCACTGTCCCCAGGCGCTGCAGCTTAGGCCCGCGGCGCACGCGCCGCACGTCGTGCCGCACCCGTCGTCGCCGCACGAGGCGCCCGTGCAGTCCGGCTGGCAGGCGTGGTCCGCCGTGCCGAGGTAGAGGTCATCGATGTACACCTCGGTGCCGCCGTGGCTGTTCGCGCCGTCGCCGCCGAGGTCGATCTCGAGCTTGTAGGCGCCGGCGCTCGGCGGCGTGAAGCGCGGGGGGCTGCAGGTCGACCACGCCGTCCCGACGTCGCAGTCGAAGGCGGCGACGGTCGTCCAGGGATCGTGGGCCAGCACGACTTTGATGGGCACGACGCGGGGCGCGCTGGCCCGGAGGTCCACCTGCCACGTGTACTCCGTGGCGGCTGCCAGCGGGAAGCCCTCCTGCCGGACCTGGACGTGCCACGGCTGGGTGCCGCTGTTGTCGACGCGCACCCACTGCACGTAGCCGTGGTCGCCGCCCTCGTCGACGATCTCGGTGAGGCCGCCGGCGCCTTCGAAGAAGATGTCGCTGCGGTGGTACGTGTGGTCCTCGTTGAACCCGCAATTCTTGATGATGTTGTCGGGCTCGCCGTCGCCATCGCCGTCCTGGCAGGCGGCCGACGGCGGCCTGGGGTACCCCGAGGCGCGGTGATACCAGCGGACGTAGTCGACCTCGAGCTTGGCCAGGTCGCCCTGCGTCGCCCAGTCGACGTCGATGCACGACGCCGCGGTCTCGTCGCATTGGCCGTCCACACACGCGGCGCCGTTCGCGCACTGCGCGGCGGAGGAGCACGTTCGGTCCTTCCAGCCGAGACAGCCGAGCTCGCCGCCCACGGCGAGGTTCATGATGAGGTACATGGGCTGGCGGAACTCGGTCGCGCCCTCTCCGACGCTGAACACGCCGACGGGCGTTCCGCCGTCCTGCGGCAGGTCGTCGATGTAGATCGCGAAGTGGTCCTCGTCCCAGAGGAATCCCCACGTGTGCCAGGCGTGGTAATCGATGGTCGCGCCGTCCCAGGTCGACCGCGCGCCGCCCACGTCGGCGTCGCACTTCGCGTCGCCGCCGTTCGGCCACGCGCTGCAGGCGTTCGGCTCCCAGCCGCCGGGGTTCGCCGCGAGCTCCCCCGCCTCGGGGCGCTCGCGCCAGAGCGCGTTGAACCCCATGGCTTTGTTGTCGGGGTACAGGGCGGGGTTCTCCTTGATCTGGGTGTACTCCATGACGTCGATCTCGCCGGTCATCGGCCAGCCGACGCTGTCCTCCACCCCGCCGTCCTTGAGGGCGCCGTTCGCGCCGAGCAGCCAGATGGCGGGCCACATGCCGTTCGGCGGGACGTCCCCCGCCGCGAGCTCGGCGAAGGGCATACGCGCCCGGAACTCGAGGTAGCCGTACCGGAGCTCGACCTTCTCGTCCGTGCTGAGGCGGCCGGACGTGTACGTCATCCCGTTGGCAGGCGGGTTGGCGATGCCGGTGTGCGGGGCGCACTCGTCGTGATCCCAGACGCCGTTCTGGTTCTGGTCGTTCAGGCAATAGCCGTCCATGCAGGTCCCGTTCGCGTCGCAGTCCGCGGGGCCCGCGCACGTCTTCCAGACCACGCAATCGAGGGGCTCTTCCCGCGCGAGCAGGGTGAGCTTGCCGTCTTCAACGCAGTAGTTCCAGGTATCCGGGTGATCGGTGCACTCGCGGTTCGTGTAGGCCTGCTGCTCGAAGTTGACGCCCAGGTTTTCTTTGCCCCAGAAGCCGGCGTTGATCTGCGATCTCGGCTGGCCTGCGCCGAGCTCGCCGCCGAACTCGTCGGCCCAGGTGAGGGTGTGCGTCTCGCCGTCGATGACGATCGACGGGACGGCAGGCGCGCCGCCGCCCGCGCCGCCGCCGCCGCTGTCCGACCCGCCGCCGCCGCTGTCCGCTCCACCACCGCCGCTGCCCGTCGTCGCCTGCGTCGTGCTCCCGGTGCTCGAGGTGGTCCCGGTGGGTTCGCCGCGGCTGTCCTCACCCTCGCATCCGAACACGACGAGGCCGAGCGCGAGCGCGCCGCAACCGAGGGGGCCCGGCAGCCGGCTGATCGCGCGGGAGCTCGAGTGTCGTCCGTGAGATCTACCATCGAGGTCTTCGTTGCGCATGAGGCGACCATACACAAGAGAGAGAGCTCGCTCCAGATTTCATGACGAGCACCTGGGCTCGTCCACCGAAACTTGACTCAACATTTCAAGCTCATGACGACGAGACGAGGAGGTAAAGCCTCTTTCTTAAGTTTTCCTCCATCGCCACGCACTTCAGCTCGAATGCCGACGGACCTCCGGTTTTCACCACGTCAGCAACGAAGGCTGCGCTGCTCCTGCGGGCCCTCGCGAGATCCGAGGCGCCGTCGTCCCGCGGTGGAGCGACCACGAGCGCATACAAGCGCCCACTCACCAGCTGGACGAACGTCTCGTATCACGCGTCGAAAACCTGCGGCGAAACCGCCGATCGACGTCCAGCCCACGCGCCCCTTCACGCCGCGACGTGAGACGCCGCGCTCTCCATCACAACCGCAACTTTACAATGTCGTCGACGAGCCGGGAAGCGGCATTTTGCAGTGCGACGGATTATGGCTTTCCTGGTTGGGAAGTGGATGTGATGGAGCGCTGGCGTTGACGGAGCTCCGCGACAGCGGCTACGATTGTCCATCATTGCTGCGTCCTCCTCAACGGTGGCCGCGCTGTGCTCATCAGCCTGGGGCGAGACGCCGTGAAGGAGCTCGACACGCCGGTACATGTAGGAGACGTCCTGCTCGGCAAGTACGCGGTGGAGCGCGTCCTCGGCTGCGGCGGGATGGGGATGGTCGTGGCGGCTCGCCACCGTGAGCTCGGCGAGCTCTTCGCCATCAAGCTGCTGTTGCCCCGGGCGCTCGCCGATGCCCAGGCCACGGAGCTGTTCCTGCGCGAGGCGCGCGCCGCGGTGCAGCTGAAGGGCGATCACGTCGTCCGCGTCCACGATGTCGGCAAGCTCGAGACCGGCGCCCCCTACATGGTGATGGAGCACCTCGTCGGGAGCGACCTGCAGCAGATCGTCTTTGAGCGCGGGCCGCTGCCCGTCGGCGAGGCGGTGGACTACGTCCTGCAGGTCTGCGACGCGCTGGCCGAGGCGCACGCCCAGGGGCTCGTGCACCGCGACCTCAAGCCGGCCAACCTGTTCCTCACGCGCCGCCCGAACGGGGCGCCGCTCGTCAAGGTGCTCGACTTCGGCATCTCCAAGCGGATCAAGCCCGACGCCGCGGATCTGACCAACACCCTCGTCCTGCTCGGCTCCCCTTTTTATATGGCGCCGGAGCAGATGGCCCGCGCCAGGCGCGTGGACACGCGGAGCGACGTCTGGTCGATCGGCGTGGTCCTGCACCACCTGGTGACGGGGATGATGCCCTTTCCCGCAGAGACGCTGACGGAGGTGGTGGCGAGCGTGCTGCAAGAGGAGCCGATCCTGCCCAGCCGGCAGCGGACGGGGCTCCCCGACGAGCTGGACACGGTGGTGGCGTTGTGCCTGCAAAAGCGGCCGGAGCACCGGTTTCAGGCGGTCGAGGAGCTGGCCGCCGCGCTGCGCGTGCTCACGTCCGCCCGCGGGCCGGATCCCGCGGCGCCCTTGGCCATGAGCTCGCGGCCCGCCGCGGCGTCGGCGCTGGCGGACACGCAGTCCGCGCTGCACCGGATCCCCGCGCGCCCGCCGTTGCCGACGGCGGAAGCGCCGGCGCCGAGCTCGGGCCACGAGCAGGCAGAGTCCCTCTCGGAGAGCGCAGAGCCGGCCGCGCGCACCAGCGACTGGGTGTGGAGCAGGCTGCACAGGGTCCCCCGGAGGGCGTCGATCGCGGGCGCGGCGCTGGCCGCGCTCGCCGTCGGGATCGGCTGGCTGCCCTTGTCGGAGCAGCAGCGGTCCGCTCCGGCGGCGCCGTCGATCGCGGCGCAGGAGATCGCCGGTCCCGTCGTGCCCCCGGCCGGACACGAGGTGCCTGCTCCGACCACGGTGAACACCGCGGCGTCCAGCGCTGTCGAGCGCTCCCCGGCGGCGGCGCCGGCGCCGCGGCCGGGCGCCTCCGCGCTCTCGGCGCCGGCCGCGCCGGCGAGCTCGCCCAGCGCGCCGCTGCGGCGGACAGCGCCCGTGCGCCCGCGCTCGGCGCCGGCGCCGAGGCACACCACGACGGCGGCCGGCGCGGCCGGCGCCACGATCGCGGCGCCGGCGGTGCCGCCCAGGAAGTACGAAGGAATCTACTGAGCGCGTGCTCGCGCGGCAGCCCAAGCCGGACCCACGGGAGGAGTGAAGCACCGATGTTCTCAGCGGATCGAGGCGCGCGCGAGCTCGCCCCAATCGCACTTGCCGCGGCCCTGATCGCGCCCGGCCCGGCGCAGGCCCAGGAGGTCGACAGGCACGCCGCCTTGACGGCCCAGGCGCTCTACGACCAGGCCACCGCGGAGATGGACGCCGGGAGCTTCGCGAGCGCGTGCGGCAAGCTGGAGGAGGTCGCGCGGCTCGTGCCAGACGGGCTGGGCGCCAAGCTGACGCTGGGCCAGTGCTACGAGGCGTGGGGGAAGCTCGCGAGCGCCTGGGCGCAATACACGATCGTCGAGGCGCTGGCGGCCAAGGCCGGGCAGGCGGAGCGATCGGCGCGCGCGGGCGCGTGGGCCGCGGCGCTCAAGCCCAGGCTCGCGACGCTGACGGTCGACGTCCCGGAGGTGGTGCGGGGCTACCGAGGGCTCGAGATCAGGCGCGACGGCGTGCCGCTCGGCCAGCCGCAGTGGGGCGCGTCGCTGCCGGTGGACACGGGAGAGCACGAGATCGTGGCGACAGCGAGGAACCGCAAGCCGTGGAAGCGGTCCGCGGTCGTGACGGCGGACGGAGAGGCGGTGTCGGTGGCGATCCCCGCGCTGGAGCCCGACGGGCGCGACGCGCCTGCAATCGCGCCGGGAGGCTCACGCTCCGCGACGGGAGGCGCCCAGCGCACCGCGGGTCTCGTGGTCGGCGGAGCCGGGCTGATCGCGGCCGGCATCGGTGTGTTCTTCGGGGTTCGCGCGGTGATCAAGCTGAACGAGAGCAACGCGGCTGGCCATTGCCACGACGGAAACGTCTGCGATGACGTCGGGTACGAGGCGCGCGAGCAGGCCGTCGTGGCGGGCGACGTGAGCACGGTGCTGCTCCTCGCCGGCGGCGCCGCGCTCGCCGGCGGCGTCGCGCTGTTCCTGACGGCGCCGAAGCCGGAGCGCCCGGACGCGCACATCGCCCTGGGGCCGCGCGGGATCGCCCTGCGAGGGAGCTTCTGATGCGGCGTCGCCGGCGCAGGGCGGACGGCGGGGCCATGGCGCGCGTGCCTCTCGCGGCGGGAGCCGGCGCGCTCTGCGCTGCCGCGGCATGGCCCGGATGCAACGCCATCGTCGGGATCGAGGCGCCCGTGCGAGAGGACGTCGCGGTGGCGACGGGCGCCGGCAGCGGGAGCGCTGGAGCCGGCGGCGATCGCCCCGACTGTACCAGCCTGGAGGTATCGCCGGAGGAGGCCCTGGAGCTGTCGATGATCGACGACATGGAGGATGGCAACATCGGCATCCTCAAGAGTGACGACGCAACCCCTCGGCAGGGGTCCTGGTTCGCGTACAACGACGGATCCGAGGGCGGAGCTCAAGCGCCTTCCGAGCGGGCCGAGCTCGTCGCGGCGATGATGCCTGCGCGCGTCGACAGCGAGAGGGCCGTGCACACGAGCGGCAACGAGCTTTTTACCTCCTGGGGAGCCGGCGTCGGCTTCGAGCTGAGCACCGCCTATTACGACGCCACCGGGTACCGCGGCATCACCTTCTGGGCCCGCGCCGAGGGCGAGTCGTCCAGGGAGATGTTCGTGACGTTCGTCGATCAGCAGACCGACGCGGGCGGTGGGATCTGCGGCGCCATGGCGGGTCAGGTGCCCTGCTACGACCATTTCCACACGAGCGTCGCCCTGACCTCGGACTGGAAGCACTTCAAGGTCCCTGTCGGGTGTCTCACCCAGAGCGGATATGGCCTCTTCGAGGCGATCGCGCAGGACAGGATTTCAAAGATACAGTTCAGCTTCGGTCCGGGCCAGGCGTTCAACTTCTGGATCGACGACGTCGCGTTCTACAAGTGACCGCTGCTGTCGCCCTCCGCTGTCCGCGTTCGCGAGCGCGCGTCGCGTCGATGCGAGCCAATCACCAGCGGAGGCCGGAGGCTCTGCCACTCATTCGCTCTCTTCCAGCTGCAGCGCCGCGCCCGGACAGATGCTCACCGCCTCGCGCACCGCGCTGTATTGCTCCGGTGACGGCGTCTCGTCGAGCAGCATCACGATCCCGTCATCGCGCTGATCGAAGACCTTCGGCGCGACCACCACGCATTGCCCCGCGCCACAGCACTTCTCATATTCCACGAGTACGCGCATTCTCATGACGCACCTTCTTCATCTCGGAGCTCTGGGAGCGTCGCCGCCGCCTCTATCATCGGCTCCTGTCACCAGGTGACCGGAAACTCGTGCATGCCGTACACGGCGGCGTCATCCTTGAATGACAGCTCCTCCTCGCGCGCGGCAGGGCGCAGCGTGGGGATCCGCCGGAACAGCGTGTCGATGACGATTTGCAGCTCGAGCCGGGCCAGGTTCTGACCGAGGCACTGATGCGGACCGAAGCCGAAGGCGACGTGGTTCCGGGCGCCACGCTCGACGTCCAGCTCGCCTCCGTGCTCGAAGACCGCCGGGTCGCGGTTGCCCGTATTCGCCAGCACGACGACGCCTTCCCCGGCCCGGATGAGCGCGCCGCCGAGCTCCACGTCCTCGATGGCGACCCGAGCGACGGCGCCTTCCGCGATGGTGAAGTAGCGCAGCAGCTCCTCGACGGCCGCGGGTGTCTTGGCAGGGTCTTGCCGGAGGACCGCGAGCTTCTCGGGATGCTTCAGCAGCACCAGCGTGCTCAGCGAGATCATGTTCGCGGTGGTCTCGTGCCCCGCGAGCAAGAGGAGGAACGACATGTTGACCATCGCCTCGCGATCGTAGGCGCCCTCCTCGCGCAGCTTGACGATCTGGCGACCGAGCAGGTCGTCGGTCGGGTTCTGCTCCTTGTCGCGCACCAGCTTGTCGAGATAAGCCAGGAGCTCGAAGAAGGAGCGCGCCTTTTCTTCGTTCGACGACTTGCGGCTCACCAGGCTCGCGGAGCGCGCCTGAAAAAACTCGTGATCGGCGTAAGGCACGCCGAGCAACTCGCAAATGACCAGCGAGGGCACCGGCAGGGACAACGCCCGCACCAGGTCGACCGGGCGGGGCCCGGCCAGCATGGCGTCGATATGCTCGTCCACGATCTGCTGGATGCGCGCCGCGAGCGCGGCCATCCGCTTGACGGAGAACTCACCGACCACGGCCCGGCGCGAAGACGCGTGCTCTTGCCCGTCCATGTCGAGCAGCAGCGGCTTCGAGATCAGCTGCGGCGGCGGCTCCGGGGACAGGTGGGGAAAGCTCGGGTGGCGCCGGTTGGCGCTGAACCGTGGGTCGGACAGGACCGTCTTGATGTCCTCGTGCCGGGTGACGGCCCACGCCGTCGCGCCCGACGGCAGCTTGACCTTGGCGACGGGGGCCTCTCTTCGGAGCTGTTCATGCTGCGCAGGCGGCGCGTAAGGACAGGTCCTGTTGATGGCGAGCGTCGGAATGGCATCGGCGGTCATGGTTCCTCCTCGGTTCGTCGGATGCGGCACGGAGAAGTCCGGTCAGCGCCTCCGGCAAGCTAGCCGATCGGCTAGACAGGCGCAAGCCGATCGGCTAGCAGGAACTTCCCGACCGGCTAGTCTCGTGCTGGACCATGGGAAGGCCTGGGCGAGCGACGAGGAGCAGAGTTACTCTCTTGCCGTCCCGCGAGGAGCACGCATGACCGCCGGCACCGCCATCCACGACACCCGGGCACGTCTTCTGGACACCGCGCTGAAGCTGTTCAGCGAGCATGGAATGGAGGGCACGTCGTTGCAGATGATCGCCGACGCGCTCGGCGTCACGAAGGCCGCCGTCTACTACCACTTCAAGACGAAGGACGAGATCGTCGAGGCCATCGTGGGCCCCCCGGTCCAGGAGCTGGACCAGATGCTCGACGAGGCGCTGACGAAACGCAGCCGGAGCGCGCAAATCGACCACGCCTTGCAAGGGTTGGTCGATCTTATCGTCCGCTACCGCGCGCTGTTCGGTCTCGTCAACAGCGATCCCGGGTTCCGACGGGTTGTCAACATGACGTCGGAGGCGGCGAGGGTCGATGACGTCAAGACCAAGATGCAAACGGTGCTCGCCGGCGCCGCTCCCAACCTCGCCGCCGCGATCGCGGTGCACGTCGTGTTCGCGGGGCTCTCCATCGTCGGCGGCGACCCCGCCTACGCCGGCATCGACGACGCCACCCTGCGCCAGCACCTCCTCGACGTCGGAAGGCGCCTGCTGGGCCGTCCCCGGCGTTAGCGAGCGCCCGGCTCGGGCGCGGCCGTTCGGCGAATACGGGCGCTGCGCGCGAGCGTGGATGGAGTCACCGCTGCTCCTCCATCGAGGCGCCGCGGGGGTAAACGGTGCGGGTATCGAGGGTGCCCTCGCCCGCGAGGCGATGGCCGCGGTCGAGGTGCGACCCGGCGCGTGCAGTACAGGCAGCGTCCCCAGCGGGATTCGAACCCGCGTAGCAGCCTTGAAAGGGCTGAGTCCTGGGCCGGGCTAGACGATGGGGACCGGCGATGCGGCGCGGGAAGCTAGCGTCCGTCGCCGAGCAATGCAAGCCTTTAGCTGCTCCCACGCGGACATCGCCGCGGCTTCCTGAGCTCGCTGGCTCCGAGGCGTCTTTTCCGCCGCGGGCATGGGCTCCACGCGCATGCCCCAGGTACCGACGGCTCCCCGTGCCGCTCCGGGCTGCGCCCGCGTGGACCACCGCCCCCGGCGCGCCCGCTCCGCCGCCCCAGCCGACGGCCGCGCCTCTCGCCCGTCCCGCGTGCGCCGAACCCGCTGGACGGCCGCCGCTGATTCGGGCAACCATGCCGCACCTCCTCCGACGCGCTGCGACGCGCCGACCAGGCCCGAGATCGCCCGCATGCCTCCGCTCCCGGCGCCGCGAGCCTGCTCCTTGCCTTGCTGCGGAAGGCTCGTGCTCCGCGACCTCGTGCCCCGCGGCCCGGGCCTTCCGCGCCGCAGGTCGCTCGCATCCTGCCTCCTGCTCGCGGCGAGCTCCTCGTTCACCTCGCCGCGCCCCGCGCTCGCGCAGCCTTCTCCTGCCGCCCAGCCCTCTGCTGCCGCCCGGCCCTCCACCGCCCCCTCTCCCCCCGCCCCGCCCCCGCTTGAGGTCGTCGTCACGGGCACGCGCACCCCCGAGAGCACCCAGCGCGCCACCGTGCGCACGCGCGTCGTCACCCGCGAGGAGGCCGAGCGCCGCGGCGCGACCAACGTCGGCGAGGCGCTCGACGGCGAGCTCGGCGTCCAGGTGAACCCGAGCTCCTACGGCTCGCTCGGCAACCCGAGCGCCATCCAGATCCAGGGCTTCGACCTCCAGCGCGTGCTCGTCCTCGAGGACGGCGAGCGCGTCATCGGCGACAGCGGCGGCGCCATCGACCTCTCGTCCCTCCCGCTCGGCGACGTGTCGCGCATCGAGCTCGTCACCGGCCCCACGAGCTCGCTCTACGGCACGAGCGCCATCGGCGGCGTCGTCAACGTCCTCTCCGCCCCGCCCGCGCACCCCGGCGGCAGCGCGCGCGCGCGCCTCGAAGGCCGCTCCCGCGCGGGGATCCTCCTGCAGGGCTCCGGCGCCTACCGCGGCGAGTCCGCCTGGGCCAGCGCCGACGCCTCGTTCCAGCGCGGCGACGCGGTCGCGCTCGACCCGGACGACCCCACGACCGCGCTGCCCGAGCGCTCGCAGCGGCTCATCGGCCTGCGCGCCGGCGCCTCGCTCGGCCGCGGCGTCGAGCTCCGGCTGCGCGGGCGGTGGATCCACGACGCGCAGGACGGCATCGAGACGCGCTCCTTCCCCGCCACCGCCACGGGCGCCCCCCGCCGCTTCGTCTACGACCTGCCCGAGGTGACCGACCGGCTCACCGTCCACCTCGCCGAGACGATCGACCTCGGCCAGGGCTCGAGCCTGCGCTTCGCCGCCGGCCGCCAGTGGGCGCTCCGGACCAGCGACCGCCGCCCGCGCGGCTCGCCCGAGCGGGACCTCCGCGACCGCTCGGGCGTCCTCCAGAGCTTCGAGGCCATCACCACCCTCGCCGAGGGCCAGCGCACCTGGGTCGCCGGCGCGCGCTTCGAGGTCGAGACGCTGGAGCAGCGGCACAAGACCACGACCGTCTCGCAGATCGACACCGCGCAGGGCGACACCGCCGAGGTGCCCTGGACCAAGCTCGGCAGCGCGTCGCTCTACGGCCAGCTCGCGTGGAAGCTCGGCGACGCGCTCACCCTCATGCCGGGCGTCCGCGGCGAGCTCCACCTCTCCCACGGCGGCGCCGTCGCGCCGCGGCTCGCGCTCGCGTACCGGCCCGCGCCGGCCGTCACGCTGCGCGCCTCCGGCGGGCAGGGCTTCCGCGCGCCCAGCGCCAAGGAGATCGGCTTCTCCTTCGACCACGCCTACCTCGGCTACGTCGTCATCGGCAACCCGTCGCTCGTCCCCGAGACGTCCTGGGGCGTGAACGCCGACGCCACGCTGAGCCCCGACGACCGGATCACCCTCCGGGCCGGCGGCTTCGTCAACTGGGTCAAGGACCTCATCGACATCAGCCTCGATCCGATCCGGTCGTCCGACGGCGTCGACACGTACGAATACGTCAACATCGGTCGGGCGCGCACCGCCGGCGTCGAGACGTCGGCGACGTTCCGCCCCGCCTCGTGGCTGCGCGCCGAGGTCGGCTACGCTTACCTCTGGACGCGCGACGACACGAACGATCAGCCGCTCAGCAGCAAGCCGCCGCACACCGTCCAGGCGTCGATCCGCGCCGATCTGCCCTGGAAGCTCGAGCTCGTCACCCGGTTCCGGGGCATCGCGAGCACGTTCGTCGGCGTCGACGAGCCGACCTCCCCCGGCGGCCCGCGTCGCGCGCTGCGGGCGCGGGGCTTCAGCACGATCGACGCGCGGCTCGCGCGCCCGCTCTGGCCCTCGTCGCAGGTGTACCTCGGCGTCAGAAACGTGCTCGACGTGCAGAAGGAGCCGAGCCGCTCCGACGATGTGCAGCCGGATCAACGGCCCCTCGAGGGCCGCACCCTCTATCTCGGCGTCACCGCCGAGCTACCGTGGGAGGACTCATGACCAGATGGGCAGTCGCCACAGCACTTCTCCTGCTCGCCGCCGGGTGCAGCGAGGAGGTCGGCCCGGGGACCTCGAGCGGCGGCGCGCCGACCGACGACGGCGCGCGGCTCGTGGTCGACGTGCCCGCGTCCGGCCGCGTCTTCCTCCGGCTCGCCGCGCCGGAGGTCGTGGTCCCGGCCGGCGACGGCGCCGAGTCGACCGACTGGGATCTCGCGTTCTCGGGCTACGACGTCCTGACCAACAGCGGCCTCAGCGGCCCGGGCGAAGGCGGCGCCCTGCCGGTCAGCCTGGAGGACTACGAGACAGGCGAGCTGCCGGGCACGCCGTACCTCATCGAGGACGACGCCGGCGGCGCCTTCACGCGCTGGTACGCGTACGACAGCGCCGAGCACGTCATCTACAGCCGCTTCCACGTGCACGCGATCGAGCACGAAGGGCGCTACTGGAAGCTCCAGATCATCACCTTCTACGGCGAGGTGCAGGGGACGCCGGTGCGGGCGCTCTACCGCCTCCGCTACGCCGAGGTGCTCCCCGAGGGCCCGGGCCCGACGGTGGACATCGAGGCGCTCGACGCGACCGCGGGCGGCATCGAGACGGACGACACGGCGCCGAGCGCGTGCCTCGACCTCGCGGGCGGCCAGGAGCTCATGCTCACGCCCGAGGAGGCGCGCGCGTCGACCGCGTGGCACGTCTGCTTCCGCCGATCGCTCATCACCGTCAACGGCGAGCTCGGCGGCCCCGGCAAGACGCGCGGCGCCGATCTCCAGGACGCGGAGACGGCCGACGAGGACAAGGACCTCGCCGCGGTCATGCAGCGGACCGCCGAGTCCGAGGCAGCGCGGTTCGAGGCGATCGGGTACGACACCGTCGCCGACCCCGCCATCCCCTACCGCGGCGACCACATCGCGACCGCCTTCACCGGCAGGTGGCTCGAGCCCGGATCGACCCCTCCCGCCCCGGCGAAGGACGTCGCGTGGCTCATCCAGGGCGCAGACGGCCAGTCGCGGTTCGTCCTTCTCGTCGACGGGTTCGAGGGCGCGACGGCGTCATCGCCGGGGCGGGTCTCACTGCGCGTCAAGCAAGTGGAATGACCTCCACTCCGCCTCTCTCGCGCGTCGCCGCCGCGGGACCGTGCGGCGCGCGTGACATCGCGAGACCGCAGGATCATACTGCTGGCCCAGCGAAGGCTGACTTCACGGAGCGTCAAGAAACATGCTTATGACAGAGTCGCTTGCACCCGCATCGATGGCGCCGGATCCGTCGCCCGGACAGGGGGCGCCGGGCGGCGGGCGCGGGGCAGCGCGGGCGCGCCGCGGGGGCCTGCTCGCCGCGGGCGCGCTGGCCGCGCTGGCCGCCGGCGCCTGCGGCGGCAAGGTGGTGGTCGACGGGTTCGCGCCGGAGGGCGCGGGCGGCGCCGGCGCGGCGAGCTCCGCGGTCTCGAGCGCCGCGGTGACGAGCGCCTCGAGCTCCGGCGCGGGCGGCGACCCCGGCGAGGGCGGCGCGCCGCCCATCGCGCCGCTCGTGGAGGAGGACTTCGGCGAGGTCGCCTTCGGCGTGCCGGTCGGGGTGGAGCTCCCACCGGGCACCCTCGGCTTCACCGCGATCGCGGAGCTCCCGAGCTCGCCCTCGACCTTCGATGTGATCGGGATCGAGCAGATCGTCGGCCCCAGCGGCCGGCTGCACGCGGCGGACTACTCGCTCCCGGGGACGTGGGCCTTGTTCTACAACTACGGGATCGGCACGGCGGCCGTCCCGCAGACTGGCACGGACGCGGCTGTGCCCTTTGTGCCAGGCACGTACTGGATCACCCTCGGCGACGGCGGCACCGGCGTCGCGCCGCGATCGGCGCGCCTCAAGGTGTGGCGCCGCCAGACGCTCGACGGGCGCTTCCACGGCGGGAGAATCGACGTCAACGCCTTCATCGCCGGGAACGCGGTCTCCGAAGAGTACCTGGAGAGCGCCTTGCGGACGGCGTACCACGGCTTCGTGGGCCTCCGCATCGGCCAGATCACGTTTCACCGCCTCGGGCGAGAATGGGCCTACGTCGACGAGGCCGTCGTCCCGCTCCTGCTGGAGCAGACGGCCGGCGCCCCGGGCAGACCTGCACTCAATGTGATCGCGGTGTCAGCATTTGGTGGCGAGATCGCCAACGCATCCGGCGTGACGCCGTCCGTCCCCGCGGTCGCCGTTCAGCACGGCACCCATCTCAGCGGCATCGTCGTCTCGCTCTTCGGGGAGCCCACGGCCGACACGGTCATTTTGCGCCACGAGCTGGGCCATTTCGCCGGGCTCTTCCACACAACCGAGTTCGAGCCCGATTTCGGCGACCCGCTCGACGATACCCTGCGGTGCGACGACGTGATGTCGAAGCTGGAGTCTTGCCCCGATTACGACAACATCATGTTTCCGACGGGCGGCGACTTCTCGGCCAGGATGACGCCGCAGCAGAGGACGGTCGTGCAGGCGAGCACGTTCTACCGCGGAATCGTCGAGGACGGCGGCGGCGCGGCCGACCCGCTCCCGACCGATCCGGGCACCCCGGCGCGGGGGTCGCGCTCCTCGCCTCCGACCGGGGGCGACGCCCCGGCGCCGGGCCACGGGCACGGGGCCTGGGCGGCCGCGCTGCCGCCGCGCGCCGCGACCCTGCTCGCGGGCCATTTCTGCGGGCACAGCGCGGCCGCGGGCGCGGATTTCTTCGCGCTGCTCCGCGCTGCCGGCGGCGCCGATCTCGCCCCGCTGCTCGCGGTGGGCCGGGATCCGGCCGCGCCGGTGCAGGTCCGGGCGCGCGCCCTCGCCGCGGCCGGCCGCGCCGCCGCGGAGCTCCACGTCGCCGCGCCCGCCGCGCGTGCGGTCGCGGATCTCCAGGCGCTCGCCGCCGACCCGCGGCAGCCGCGCGGCGCCCGGCTCGGCGCGATCCAGGGGGTCGCCTCCGCCTCCCCCGCCGCTGCCCGGGCGCTCGCCGCGCGCCTCGTCGCCGACCCCGACGACGTGGTCGAGCGGGTGGCCCTCCGGGCCGCGCGCTGACCAGGCGCCGCGCGTCCCGCCGCGACGTGAAGGCGAGGGATCCGACAGGGATCCCTGGTGCCCCGACTCAGCCCGCCCGCGACCGCGCGGCCACGGAGATCACCCCCGTGCCGGCGACGGCGCGCGCGAAATCCAGCCCGGTCAACACGCCGCGGAGCCGCCGCCCCTGCACCACGAGCACGCGCCGCGCCTGCGCCGCGTGCGCGGCGGCCGCGGCCCGGTGGAGCGGCGTCCGGACGTCGAGGCAGACCATCGCCGGGCTCATCACGTCCTCGACGGGTGAATCGGAGAGCACGCCGTGCGCGAGCAGCGCCTCCGTCTGGGTGAACATGCCCACGGGCCAGCCGTCGGGATCCACCACGACGAGCCCGCTCACCTGCGCCGTCGTCAGCCGGTCGGCGGCGAGCGCGAGCGGCGCCTCGAGCGGGATGGTGTACGCCGGGGCTGACATCAGCTCGGCGATCGGGGTCGCCAGACGCGACTCGACCAGGGCGAGAAGGAGGTCCTTCGTGCTGAAGACGCCGGTCAAGGCGTCGCCCTCGCGGACGAAGACGCGGCGGATGCCGTGCTTGAGCAGCACGCTCGCCGCCTGCACGACCAGCGTCGTGCGCCCGATCGTCAGGATCCCTGGGCGCAGCACCTCCCGCGCTTGGACGTCGGGCAGGGTGAGCAGCATGCCGCGGCTGTTCGTCTTGGTCTCGAACCGGCCGAGCCGGAGCAGATCGGTGCGCGAGAGCACGCCGCTCGCGCGCGATTCCGCGTCGACGATGGGGACGCAGGAGATGGAGTGCTCGCCGAGCATGCGGTGCACCTCGGGCAGCGGGGTCGTGTCCAGCGCCGTGATGACGTCGCACGTCATGTAACGCGAGACGGGTGTCGCAAAGCGCATCATGGGGAAGTACCTCGACGGGACGCCGGCGCGGGGCTCGAGCAGGCGGCGCATCAGCGCGCAGCTCAACATTCAGCAAGAACCGATCCGTAATGAGCATGCGCCTGGTCGAGCTCGGTGGCACGGACGCGCCTGCCTGCTCCCGGTGCCGGGCACAACGTTGCGCCGCACGGTCGCGCTCGCGCCCGGCGCCGGCGCAAACGCGGCGCGGCGGCGCGCACTCTGCGCCGTTCTGGGCAGCGGGCTGGGCAGCGCTGAGAGGCGGCTCACCCACGCAGGTTTTGCCGACAGGGTATGTCCTAAAATGCAACACCTGGGGAGCCCTGGAGCGCTTGCGCCGCAGGAACACCGGTGTTGCAGGACGTGGAGGTGGGCGCCGGGGCGCGCGGCGCGCAGGAAGCGCGCGCTGCGCGCTCCCGGCGGCCGGCGCCTCGGTGATCCTCCGGAGCAGCGATCCGCCGCTCCGCCGCCGGCCTCAGGGCGCGGCGGCGGCGGCTCGCAGCCGGAGCCCTCCCTCTTCCGGCGGAGGCGCGGGTCCGGATCCCGCCTCCGCGAGAGGGCGCCGAGCTACCAGGGCCTGGAGCAGCCGAACGACGGGCGCCCGCACGGCGAGCGCCAGGCGCCGCCGCAGCCGGGGCCGCCGAAGCCGGGGCCGCCGAAGCCGGCGCCGCCGAAGCCGGGGCCACCAAAGCCGCCGGTGATTCCAGGGGTGAATCCGCCGGAGCAGCCGCAGTTGCCGGAAGGACCGAAGTTGCCGAACGGCGGCTTCCAGCACGACGGCGACCAGCTCGACCCCGGCCCGAAGCCGGAGTACGGGCGCCCGAAGCCCCAGACCGGGTTGCCGCCGCCCCACCCCGACGAGAACGGATAACCGCCGTACAGCGCCTGGGAGGTCTCCTCGACCTCCACGGCGTCGGTGTCCTCCATGTCGCTATCGTCGACGCCATCCTGGCCCGCCGCGCAGCCGGCGGTCAGCGTGGCCATCACCATGGCGACGCGCATCAACCTGCTATTCAACAGCTCGATCATTTGTCCTCCTCCCAAGGCCCGCGCCTTCGCAGGGCCGTTTGCCAGTCGGACCGCGGAGAGAGCAGCGCTCATGCCTGAGAGCTCGTGTGCACAGGCTGCCGCCGGAAGGCGCGCGCGGCGGGCGCGGGTCGCAGAGAAAACGACATTCCTAAACAGCGCCCACCGCCGCGACGCCGCGCTGTCCAATCGCGCCGGATCGCTGCGCAGAACCAGCGCTCCGAGGCGCGCAGGGCGTGCAGCGGAGCCGCCCGGCGCGCCGCCGCGCGACTAGAGGACTCCGACAAAAAGGCCTTTCACGAGGGATAGACTTTCGCAGCACCGGGCGGCCCGACAACAAGGCATCTCCGACAACTTGAAGCGTCGATGGCGACAGGGTAGGCAAACAGGCGACAGCGACACCGGACCCCTCGCTGTCCTCGGGCGATCGACGCTGCCAGACGCGACGTGCTCGACACATCTCGCCCTGCGCACATGTCAACCCAAAGTAGGTCAATGCATACAAGCACTCACCTTGCACGCATAAGCGCCCGCGCGAGGCGCTCAAGGAGTCGCGCCGCCTTGCGAGAGTGCCTGTCGCGTGGGCGCGCCGCTCAGGGTGCGGCGGTCCAGGTCTGCCAGGCGAGCGCGAAGTCGTCCGCGTGGATCTCGTGGCCTCGCCCGGGGTGCGTCACGAGCGTGTGCTCCCACCCGTGCTGGGTGAGCACGTCGGCGAGGTTCTCGGCGCTGGCGATCGTGGACGCGAGCTCGCGCTCGCCGACGGCGATGTAGATCGGCGGCCTCGCCTGCGAGAAGAGGTGCTCTTCGATGACCTGGCGCCCCGCGCCGACGAGCCCGGCGCCGTCGACCTCCACGAGGCCCTCCAGCGCGACGTAGCTCGAGAAATATCCCCCGTTGGAGAAGCCCATGACATAACGCCCGCCGAAGGCCGCCCCGAGCACCCGCGCGAGCAGCGCCTCGGCGCGCATCCATTCCGCGACGAGGGCCGGCGCCGCGGCGTCGACCGTCTCGCGGCGCGTCGGCCAGCAGAAGTAGGGCTCGACGGACGGATCCCACGTGCAGAGCCCCGGCTGTCCGCGCGGGAACACCGCGACGACCCCGAGCGCGTCCGCGGCCTCGGCGGCGATCTCCTGCAAACCCACGGGCAGCGAATCGGGCGCCATCGTCCCGTGCAGCACATAAAGGATCGGCGCGCCGCGCGCGGCGGTCTCGGGCACATGGAAACAGGTGTGTTCGTCGAGGCCGATCCACCCGTCCGAGCACCAGTCCGTCTCGACCGGCTCCCAGCTCAGCGCCCCGCCGCCGCCACCGTCGCCGGCGCCGCCCTCCCCGCCGCCGCCCGCGGAGCCGCCCTCCCCGGAGCTGCCGCTGCCGGCGCTGCCGCTGCTCGCCGCGGCCTCGTGCGAGCCGGCGCCGGCGGCGCCGGCCTCCCCGCCGCCGCCCTCCGCGAGGGCCGCGGCCGGCGCGCCGCCGACAGCGCCGTCACACGCGGTGAGCCCGAGGGCCGCGACCAGCGCTGCGCGATTGGCGAGGAGGATCCCACGCTGCGTCCGGCTCATGAGCCCTGTCACGGTGCCCTGTCGCGCGCGGCGCCGCAACCGTCTAGGCTCGTTCGTATGCTTCGCCTCGCAGCCCGTCCTGCGACCCCGGCCGATTACGACCGCTACGCCCGACTGTTCCCGGAGCTCGGCGCCGACCAGGCGGTTCCGTCGCGCGACCGCTGGGAGCGCGCGCTGGCCAAGGACACGCTGCTCTTCGAGGAGGACGGCGCGGTCATCGCCTATGCCTACGCCCAGCCGCTGCGCGAGACGGGCTACGTGCGCAACGTCGTCGTCACGCGCGCCCATCGCGGCCGCGGCGTCGGCGGCGCCGTGATGCGCGCGGTCGCCGCGCACCTCCGGGCGCGCGGCTGCTCGCGCTGGTGCCTCAATGTCGTTCCGGACAACACGGCTGCCGTCCGGCTCTACCGCGGCGCCGGCATGGAGCAGGCCTATACCTCGACCTCCTTCCGCTTCACCTGGGACGTCGTGGCGCGCCTCCCCCGCCCCGATCGCGCGGTCGCCGTCCGCCCGGTGGACCCCGCCGACGACGCCGCCGTGGAGGCGGCGTTCGGGCTCGTCCCGGGCCAGGTCGCCGAAGCCCGCGGCCGGGGCAAGCTCGTGCTGCTCTCCCTCGTCGATCCGGCGGCGCCGTCCGCGCCCCCGCTCGGCTTCGCCAGCTTCGACCCGCAACACCCCGGCGCCTTCCCCTTCCGTGTGGTCGCTCCCGGCCTCGCCGTCCCGCTGCTCGAGGCCATCCGCCCGCACGCCCCGCCCGACCCGGCGTTCATCGGGGTCGTGGTCGAGGACGACGACGCGCTCGCGTCCGCCTTCCTCGCGGCCGGCGCCGCGGTGCACCTCGCGCTCCTGCACTTCCGCGGCGACATCCCGGCCTTGTCCTGACGCGCAAAGGCGGCTTGCCGTCTGACACGCGAAGGCGGCTTGCCGTCGCCGCGACGCCGCAGTACCGAGCCGGCCATGAGCCCCTTCCCCGCCGCCTTCACCGCGGCCCTCGAGCGCGATTTCCCCTCGGATTTCCTCTCCACCGACGCCGCCGACCTCGCGACGTTCGGCCGCGACTGGACCAAGGTCGTCGCGCCGAGGCCCTCGGCCGTGGCCCTCCCGCGCTCCACCGACGAGGTCTCCCGGCTCCTCCGCCTCTGCTCCGAGCACCACATCCCGGTCGTGCCCTCGGGCGGGCGCACGGGGCTCGCGGGCGGCGCCGTGGCCGCCCGGGGCGAGATCGTCGTGTCGCTCGAGCGGATGCGCCGCATGGGCCCCGTCGACGTGCTCGGCGCGACCGTCCGCGTCGAGGCCGGCGCCGTCACCGAGGCGGTGCACCAGCACGTCGCGCCGCACGGCCTCACCTGGCCGGTCGACTTCGCCTCCAAGGGGTCGAGCCAGGTGGGCGGCAACATCGCGACCAACGCCGGCGGCGTGAAGGTCATCCGCTACGGCCTCACCCGGCAATGGGTGCTCGGCCTCACGGTCGTGCTCGCGAGCGGCGCGGTGATCGAGCTGAACGGCGCGCTCGAGAAGAACAACACCGGGGTCGACCTGCGCCAGCTCTTCATCGGCAGCGAGGGCACGCTCGGGATCATCACCGAGGCGACGCTGAAGCTCACGCGGCTGCCCGAGGGGCTCAACGTGTTCCTGTTCGCGGTGCCGGACCTCGCCGGCGTGCTCGCGCTCTTCCGCGAGGCCCGGATGGGGCCGTTCGTGGTGATGGCGTACGAGTTCTTCACGGAGAAGTGCCAGGCGCGGCTGCGCCGGCACCGGAACGTGCGCATGCCGCTCTCGGCGCCGTCGGACTACTACGTCCTCATCGAGGTCGAGCGCGGCGAGCCCGAGGCGCTCGAGGCGTGGATCACCTCGCTGTTCGAGCGCGGGCTGGTCACCGACGGCACGCTCGCGCAGCACTCCACGCAGGCGGCGGAGCTCTGGGCCCTGCGCGAGGGCATCAGCGAGAGCCTCTCGGCGACGGGGCTGCCGCACAAGAACGACGTGGCGCTCCCCATCCAGGAGCTCGAGGGCTTCTGCGCCGAGCTGGAGAGCGTCTTCGAGGCGCGTTACCCGGGCTGGGAGATCGCGCTCTTCGGGCACATCGGGGACGGCAACCTCCACATCAACGTGATGAAGCCCGACGACCTCGATCGCGAGGAGTTCCTGCGGCGCACCCACGAGGCGGACCACGCGATCTTCACGCTCGTCAAGAAGTACCGCGGGAGCATCTCCGCCGAGCACGGGATCGGGCTGCTCAAGAAGGACTACCTGCCTTACTCGCGCTCGGCCGAGGAGCTCGCGATCATGAGGTCGATCAAGCGGGCGCTGGATCCGCTGAACATCATGAACCCGGGGAAGATCATCGACGTCGGCTGAGCTCCAGCGCGGAGCCGGTATCGCCCTCCGGGAAGAAAGCGATACCGGCTCTTCTATTTCATTCGCAGCGCCCCGCCTCGTCCCCTGATCACCGGGTCTCGGCGAAAGAGATGGCCGCGGCGCTCAGTTGGGGGAGCCGGTCGGCGAGCCGCCGATCGTGAGCTCGTTGTCCACCAGAGACGTCGGCGGGGCGGTCCCGTCGCAGCGATCGTTGATGAACGTCTCGAGGACCCTCTTCCTGCCCGGGAGGAACGTCCCGGTCAGGGCCTCGGACAGCTGGCTCGCCTCGTCGATCTGCACGAAGAAGAGCGAGCGGGGCCACGTGACGCCGCCGCCGAGGTCCTGCCCGTCCGAGAGCAGGTGGCAGCCGGCGCACGTCTGCGTCGTGGCGCGGTTCAGGATGTTGTCCACGGTGAGCGTCGAGTTTCGCGCGACCAGCTTGTCCGCGATCTTCTGGCGAATGACCGGACCCGCGGTGTTCGCGTAGATGACGTCGTCGCGCTGCGATACGCTCTCGAACTCGTTGTACAGGTCGCCGGTCTTCATCTTGATGTCGTTCGCCTTCTGGGCGGAGAGGTTGCCGACCTGCCGGACGAACGCACTCTCGAACGCGGCCGAGTTCTCGTGCGTCCCCTCGAAGACCTCGTCCGCAGGGTTCGTCTTCACCGTGACGTGATCGACGAAGAGCGAGCACGTCGACGCGTCCGCGGTGTCGCTGCACTTCCGCCGCAGCTTGAACTCCCGGAGGTGCCACTCGGTGAAGTCCACGAAGAAGTTCGTGCGGATCTGCCCGGGGATGCTGGGCCCGGGGACCTTGTTGGTCGCGAGGCCGTAGTTCGCCGCCTGCACGACCGGGCCGAAGCCGGGCACGGCGTAGCCGGTGAAGTAGAACTGCTCGAGCTTGTACGCGCGGCTCGCGACGTCCTCGTCGTTCGAGAGGTCTTGCCAGAACTGGGCCACGGGCAGGCAGGCGTTGACCCCCTGCTCTGGCGTGGGGTTCGGCAGCGCGCCCTCGAAGATGATGAACGCCCTCCCGCTGACGTTCGGATCCGAGGTGCTCATCGCGTACACGATCCGGAACTCGCCGCAATGCGCGCCGTTCGACGGGGCCAGGTCGAACCGGTTGAAGAGCCCGACGGGGTTGAACCTCACGAGCGACGAGGGCGGGAACGGATCCACCGAGGCGAGTTTCAGCTCCGGCGCCCTCGGGCAGGCGAGGCCGTAGCCCTCCCGGTCGATCCGGCTGTCGTTGCAGTCGCCGGCGGCGTCGCTCGATCCGAAGGTCCGCATCCACTGCTGGAAGATGCCGGCCGAGGTCTCGGACGCCCGGACGCCGGCGCTCGTCCGGATCTGGTCCATCGTGCGCTCGAACGAGAACCGCGAGAGGATGTCCTGATCCGTGATCACCAGCGAACGCTGGACGTCCGTGTCGCTCACGTCGGGGCACACGGCCGCCTGCGCGGCGTCGTCGACCGACTCGATCTCCCCGGCGTCGTCGCTCGACGCGACACAACCGGCGATCGACGCCGCGGACACGAGACAAACACTGAAGACGATATTTGCCCTCATACCCTATCCTTTCGATGTAGCGCTGGCTTGGCCGCGCGTCGGTGCCAACCCGACTTGGTTGATTCTTGGGGCGACGACGGCATCTCTTAGGCTAAGTCGCGATCTCCCGCTCGCCACGCGGCGTTCATGCTTCGCACTGTTCCGTCGTCCGCCCGAAGTCCGCTGTCGACGCCCGCTCAGCAATCGAGCGCAACGCCGCGACTCCCCTGTCCCTCAGCGGGCCTCGGGCTCCGGCGGAGCGCCGCGCGCGGGCGCGCGCCGCAGCTGCCCTGGCGGCCGCGGCGTCGTCAGGGGCCGATTGCGCCGTCGACGGACAGCGCACCTCTGCGCCGAGACCCTCTCTCGGACGCGCGGCAGGCGCCGCGGTGCCGTGCCTTCGTCTCCTTCTCCCTGGGGCGAAGAAGGCGCCGTCGTGGTCATCGCTTCGTGGTACACGGAAGGGACGATGAAACTCGACGAATCCCTGCTGTCGCACCGCTTCACCGAACGAAACGGCGTCCGTCTCCACTACGTGGAGGCGGGCGAGGGGCCGCTCGTCGTGCTCCTCCACGGCTTCCCCGAGCTCTGGTTCTCGTGGCGCCACCAGATCCCCGCGCTGGTCGAGGCGGGCTTCCGCGTGATCGCGCCGGACATGCGCGGATACAACCTCTCGGACAAGCCCGAGGGCGTGGCGGCGTACGCCATCGACGAGCTGACCGCGGACGTGGCGGCGCTCATCCGGGCATCTGGCGCCGCGCGCGCCGCGGCCGTCGTCGGGCACGACTGGGGCGCCGGCGTCGCCTGGGCGTTCGCGGCGCGTTACCCCGAGCTCTACGACCGGCTGGTCATCCTGAACGGGCCGCACCCGGCCCGGCTCATCGCCTCGTTCCGCACCGCGCGGCAGCTCCGCAAGAGCTGGTACATGTTCTTCTTCCAGCTCCCGAAGCTCCCCGAGCTCCTCGCGCAGCGGAACGATTACGAGCTGTTCCGCGTGGCGCTGAGGGACGATCCCCGGAGACCCGGCGCGGTCACCGACGAGGAGGTCGCGCGTTACGTCGAGGCGTGGTCGCGGCCGGGCGCGCTCACGGCGACGATCAACTACTACCGCGCTGCCTTCCGCCCGGCCAGCTTGGCCGGCTCCGGGAAGCTGCCCCGCATCGAGGCCCCCACCCTGGTGATCTGGGGCGAGCACGATCGTTACCTCGGCGCCGAGCTCGCCGCGCCGGACGCGGCGGCGGTCCCGAACGCCCGCGTGGCCCGCGTCCCCGACGCCGGCCACGCCGTGCACTACGACCGGCCGGAGAGGGTCAATCAGCTCCTCCTCGAGTTCCTGCGAGAAAACCGCGCATGACGCGCCGGCTCCCCGGACCCATTTGACATGGGGCAGCGGCCGATCGAATGTGCCGGCCGAACATGCTCCGCCGCATCCCTGACCGGAACATCTGGCTCATCTACGGCGCGATTTTCCTGCTCGGGCTCGCGTACGGCATCGCCATTTCACTCACGGCGGTCTTCCTCAACGATCGCGGGTTCACGAAGAGCGATATCGGGCTGCTCGCGTCGTGCTTCGCGCTCGGCATCGCCCTGTTCTCGCTGCCGATGGACGCGCTCATCCGCCGGTTCTCGGCGAAGACGACGCTGGTGTTCTCGCTGGTCGGGTACGCGGCGGCGGTCGGCGCCTTCCCTTTCCTGCCCGGCTTCGCCGCCATCGCCGCCGTCCGTTTCCTGGACGGCGCCTGCTCGGTCGGCATCTGGGTGAGCTGCGAGACAATCCTGCTCGCCCGGTCGGACCGGGAGAACAAGGCGTTCGTCACGAGCCTGTACGCCGTCTCGATGGCGCTCGGCTACGTGCTCGGCCCGCTCTGCGCGCCGTACATCGTCGCGTTCTCCTCGATGCAGGCGGCGTTCCTCCTCTCGTGCGTCATCTCGACGGTCTCGGCGTTCCTCGTGCTGGCGCGGCTCGACCGCGACCTGCCGGGCGCGGCGCACGGGGAGGCCGCCGCGGCGAGCGGCGCCGAGCCACCGGCGACCTCGGCCTCGATCCTCTGGCGCATCAAGACCGCCTGCTTCGCGACGTTCGCGTACGGCTATTTCCAGGCGTCCGTCGTCCTGTTCCTCCCCCTCTACCTGATGGCGTCGAAGGGCGTCACGCTCGATCAGACGATCCGGATCCCCGCGTTCTTCGCGGTGGGCATGCTCGCCTTCAGCAACGTCGCCGGCCGGATCGGCGACCGCCGCGGCCACCTGTTCCTCATGCGCGTGCTCGGCGCCATCGGCACGCTGATGGTCCTCGGCTTCGTTTACCTCAACCGGTACGACGTGATGTGCGCGGTCGTCCTCGTCGCGGGCGCGACGCTCGCGTCGATCTCGCCGCTCAGCCTCGCGCTCCAGGGCGTGGTCACCGCGCCGCGGGACTACAGCCGCGCGAACTCGCTCTACAACGTCTTCTACGCCGCGGGGATGCTCCTCGGCCCCCCGCTGTCGAGCATCATTTACGAGCGGCTCAGCGGGGTCGCGATGATTCTCCACCTCGCCGCGCTGTGGGCCACGTTCGTCGTGTTCACCATCGTCTTCGCCGGCGACGATCCGGCGGCGCGCCGCGGCGAACGAGGCGGCCTCCAGGCCGCCGCCTGACCGCAGCTACGGTATCGACGCAGACCGCCGGGGGCCGGACGGCCCCCGACTTCGTCCGTGTGAGTGACAGCGTGAAGCGTCAGTAGAGGACGCGCGTCCGGATGCTGGTCTCCAGGGCCCCGATACGCCGGCTCACCTCCGCCGACACGTCCTGCGACAGATCCATGATCAGGTAGCCGATGTTCGCGTCCGTCGACAGCACCTGGCTGTCGATGTTCGCGTTCACGTCCGACACGATGCGGTTCACGTCGCGGAGCACGCCGGGCACGTTGCGGTGCACGTTGAGGATGCGGTGCGTGCCCTTCAGCGGCGGGAGCTCCACGTTCGGGAAGTTCACCGCGCTCGTCGTCGCCCCGATGGTCACGAGCTGCGTCAGCGCGCGCGAGACCTCGCGGCCGATGGACTCCTGCGCCTCCTCGGTCGAGCCGCCGATGTGCGGCGTCAGGATCACGTTGGGCAGGCGCTGCAGCGCGGTGTGGAAGCCGTCCGAGTTCGACTCGGGCTCCTCCGGGTACACGTCGATCGCCGCGCCCGCGAGGTGCCCGCTCTTCAGCGCCTCGGCCAGCGCCGGGATCACCACGACCGAGCCGCGGCTCGCGTTGAGCAGGTACGAGCCCTTGCGCATGTGCGCGATCTCGGCGGCGCCGATCATGTTGTGCGTCTCCGGCGTGGCCGGGACGTGGAGCGACACGAAGTCCGACTCCGCGAGCAGCGCCTCCAGCGTCGGCAGGACGCGGTTGTTGCCCATCGGGAGCTTCTGGGCGATGTCGTAGTAGACGACGCGCATCCCCATCGCCTCGGCGAGCACGCCGAGCTGCTGGCCGATGTGGCCGTAGCCGATCAGGCCGATCGTCTTGCCGCGGATCTCGTAGCAGGCCTTCGAGACCTTCTTCCAGGTGCCGTCGTGCACCTCGCGCGACCGGTCGCCGAGCTGCCGGGCGAGCATGATGCACTCGCCGATGATCATCTCGGCCACGCTGCGCGTGTTGCTGAACGGCGCGTTGAACACCGGCACGCCGCGCCGGTTGGCGGCCTCCAGGTCGACCTGGTTCGTGCCGATGCAGAAGCAGCCGATGGAGATCAGCTTGTCCGCCTTCTCCAGCACCCGCGCGGTGACGTGCGTCTTGCTGCGGATGCCGAGCACGTCGACGCCGGCGAGCGCGGCGATCAGCTCGTCCTCCTTCAGCGCCGAGCTCCGCGTCTCGATCTCGAACGACCGCGACCGGAAGATCTCGTGCGCGCTCTGGTGGATGTTCTCGAGGAGGAGCACCTTGACGGGCTCCTTCACGGCCGGGGGGGTGGTCTGAAATTTAGTAGAAGAGGGCATGGTCGAATCCGTCAGCGCCACCTCTACCGCAAGTTGGCCGGATTGCACCCGGGATCCGATCCGGCGCGGACGCCGAGGTCCCGCCGCCCCGCGCAGCCGCTCGGCGCCGGGCCTCCCCCGCGCCGCCCGCGGCGCCGCCCCGCCGTCGCCGCGCGCCCCCGCAAAGAAGACGCCTCGCCCGCCGCGGGCTAGATTGCGCCGCATGCGCCACCACCGACACGCTCGCCACCCTGCCCTCGTCGCCGTCGCCGCGCTCGCCGCCGCCCTCAGCTGCCTCGGATGCAAGGGGAAGCCCAGCCCGGGCGGCCAGGCGCCGAGCGCGACGCCCGTGCCCCTGACGCCCCAGGCGTCCCAGGCGCCCACGGCGATCGAGACGCAGCCGCCCGTCACGCCGCCGTCGAAGAGCTCGCTCATCGAGGACGAACGCAACTCGATCTCCGTGTTCCGCGAGGTCGCGCCCTCGACGGTGTTCGTCACGCAGCGGCGCCTCGTCGTCGACCGCATGTGGGGGACCGCGGTCGAGGTGCCCGCCGGGTCCGGGTCGGGCTTCGTCTGGGACGCCGACGGGCACATCGTCACGAACTTCCACGTCGTCGACAACGCACAATCGCTCCTGGTCCGCCTGCAAGGCGAGAAGACGTTCCCGGCGCGGCTCGTCGGGATCGAGCCGCGCAAGGACATCGCGGTGCTCAAGATCGAGGCGCCGAAGGAGCTGCTCAAGCCGATCCAGGTCGCGCCCCTGCGCGAGCCGCTCGAGGTCGGCCAGAAGGCGATCGCGATCGGCAACCCGTTCGGCCTCGACCACACGCTGACGACCGGCATCATCAGCGCGCTCGGGCGCCAGGTCGAGGGCGCCGGCGGCGTCACCATCCGCGACATGATCCAGACCGACGCCGCCATCAACCCCGGCAACTCCGGCGGCCCGCTGCTCGACTCGAGCGGGCACCTCATCGGCATGAACACGATGATCTTCTCGAAGAGCGGCTCGTCCGCCGGCATCGGCTTCGCCGTGCCCTCGACGACGATCGCGCGGATCGTCCCGCAGATCATCAAGACCGGCAAGGCCGAGCAGGTCGGCCTCGGCATCCAGCTCGACCCGGCCCACCGCCTCGAGCGCCGCAACGGCATCCGCGGCGTCATCGTGATGGCCGTCATCCCGGGCGGCCCCGCCGACAAGGCGGGCCTGCGCGGCCTCTCCGAGGGCGACCGCGGGCTCGTGCTGGGCGACGTGATCGTCGGCATCGACGGCAAGCCCATCGAGGACTACGACGCGCTCTACAACGAGCTCGACCAGAAGAAGCCGGGCGACAAGGTGAAGGTCGACCTGCTCCGCAACGGGCAGAAGGTCACGGTCGAGGTCGCGGTCGAGCTCATCTCCTGAGCCGCGGCCCCGCTCCTCTCCTGAGCCGCGGGCCCGCTCCTCTCCCGAGCCGCGGCCCCGCCCACACCGCGCCGGGGCCGCCGTCCGGGCGCCCGGGCGCGGGCCCCCGCGCCGCGATCACTTGATGATCTCGCCGAGCAGCCCGCCCTCCAGGCTGGGGTCGCCGAAGTCGTCGAGCGGGCCGCCGGAGGTGTTCTTGCACCCGACCGCCGCGCCGATCGTGCTCAGGAGCTTGTTGTTCTTGGCCGACACGTCGACGAACTGGCCGGTCTTCAGGTAGCCGGCGGCGCCGCCGGCGAGGATGTACGGGACCCGGCGGAACGAGTGCCACTTGTCGCCGAGGTCGTTGAGCCACACGGCCACGCCTTGGTCGAGCAACGTCCCCGACCCGAGCTCGTACGCCGAGAGCCTGTCGAGCAGGTGCTTGAACATCCGCGCGTGGATCCGGTCGATCTGGTGGTGCAGCTCCTGCGCGCCCTCGATCGGCGGGCCCTCCTCGCCGTCGCCGTCGATGCGGTGCGAGATCTTGTGGAAGCTCTTCTGCCGCACGCCGTGGATCGTGTACTCGGTCGAGTCGTTGCCGTCGCCCACCTGCAGGGTCGCGGCGCGCGTGACGCCGCACGCCATCGCGAGCGCGATGATGTCGAGCTGCATGCGCGCGACGGCCTCGATGTTGTCGTGGCTGCCGACCGCCCCGGCGATCGCCTCCATCTCCGCGACCCTCTCCGGCGGCAGCGCGCACGTCATCGCGACCTCGACGTCCCGGATGCTGTCGAAGTGGAGCTCCAGCCGCTCGCGATCGCCCTTGCTGAGGTCCTTCCGGCTCATGAGCGCCTGCATCTGCCCGCGGACCAGGTCGTTCACGCTGGCGCGGCGCTCGGAGAGCGCCTTCTGGACCTCGGGATCGACGTCGGAGAGCCCGAAGAGCTTCTGGTACGCGTTGTACGGGTTGCGCTCGGCGGCGCGGAGCTGCTTCGGCCCGCGGTACGAGAGCACCTCGTCGAGGTACCCGACCTTCCTGCCCGCGTAGAGCGTCAGCGGCTCGACGCCCGCCGGGTTGAGCTCGCGCGCGATGCGGTTGTCGATCGACTCCCCCATCGCGAGCGACTCGTTCCCCGACGGGTCCTCCGAGACGCGCGCGGCCGTGAGGCACTGGTTGCCGCCGCCGGCGTGGCCGCACCCGTTGTCCCGGAACGCGAAGCTGATCCCGCGCACCATGATCAGCTTCTCCGCGTAGTCCTTGAGCTCGCTCACCGCCCGATCGGCGTCCTGCTCCAGGGCCTCGGCGGTCAGGGCGCCGACGCGGCTCGGCCAGAACATCTCGGGCTCGTCGTCGAGCTCCTGCGCGACGCCGTTCGCCTGGCGCATGAAGATCGCGAAGGGGGGCACGTCGCCCGTCCCGGCCGAGGCGCGCCGCGGCGCGAACGTCTCGAGGAACGGGAGCGCGACCGTGACGCCGAACAGGCCTCGAAGCACACGTCGTCGGGTGATCATGGCGCCTCCGCAGGGACACGAGCAAGGAAGGGAGTGGACGAGACGATCTGGAGGAGGAGCTCCTTGGTCGAGGCGCCGCCGCGCGACGCCTCGCCGAGCTCGTCGATGAGCGCGCGGTCCTCGTCGCCCGCGGCGCGGCCGTGCGCGAACTCGATCCAGTGCTTCGCGTAACAGGCGTGCGCCTCGCTGCTCTCGGCGAGGAGCTGGCTGAACTCGATCGCGTCGGCGTAGGCCCGCTGCTGCCCGCCGAGCACGTAGACGTCCGCCGCGTTGACGGGTGCCCCGTTGTCGGTCGTGCGGTACTTGCCGATGGCGTCGTAGTGCTCGAAGGCGAAGCCGACCGGGTTGATGAGCGTCCCGTGGCACGACGCGCCGCACGTCCCCGTGTGCGCCGCGACGCGCTCGCGGTTCGTCGCGTGCTCGCCCGGCGGCAGCGAGGTCGCGTTGTTCGGCGGCGGCGCCAGGAAGGCGCAGAGGATCCTGAGGTTCACGAAGACGCCCCGGTGGATCGAGTCGGGCTGCCGCGCCGTCGCCTTCGCCGCGAGGAAGCCGAGCCGCGTGAGCAGCCCCGAGCGCTGCGCCGGATCGAGCTCTACCTCCTGGAACTCGCTCGTGAATTTTCCCTGGACGCCGTAGACGGGCGCGAGCTTGTCGTTCACGAACGCGGTGCGGGCGGTGAGCAGATCGGTGAGCCCGCCGCCCTCCTCGAAGACGACGTGATCGACGAAGAGCTCCGCCTCGCGCTGCATCGCGTCCCCCATCCCGGGGACGAACTCCGGGTAGAGGTCAGGGTCCTTGTTCAGGTCGTGGTACAGCTTGTAATCGTAGAGCTGGCGGTGGAACGCGCCGACGACCTCGCGCGCCCGCGGGTCCTCCAGCATGCGCGCCGCGTACGCGCGGACGCCCTCGCGGCTCGAGAGCTCGCCCGCCTTCGCCGCCTGGAGCAGCTCGTCCGACGGCATGGTGTTCCAGAAGAGGTACGCGAGCTTGGTCGCGATCTCGTGCCCGCTCAGCGGGACGAGCCCGCCCTTCGCCGGCCCGGCGCCGACCTCGACGCGGTAGACGAAATGAGGCGACTGCAAGAGCGCCTCGAGCGTCACGCGCACGCCCGCGGCGAAGGGATCCTGATCGGCGAAGAGGTCTTTGCCGCGGCCGAACAGGGCGACGTAGGTGTCGACCTCCCCGGCCTCGAGCGGCCGGCGATAGGCCCGCTCGCCGAACCGCTCGACGAACGCCCGCGCCCGCGCCTCCGGCTCCCCGGGCAGATCCGCGGGCAGGAGGCGGCTCAGCCGGGCCTCGTCCGCCGTGACCATCGCCGCGAGCTCCTCGGCCGCTTCCTGGTAATCGGCCCAGAGCAGCGGCGCCACCAGGAGCGCAGCCTCGTTGTTGTCGAACACGCCGCCGAGCGGGTCTGTCGTGAACGACGCCGTGAGACCGGGCCTGTCGTCGAGCCGCAGGAGGTCACGTACGGTGTTCTCCCACTGCGCGTGGCTGAGCCGGGGGAACATGCTGCGCTCCGCCACCTGCTCCTCTGCCGCGCCGCCAGGAAGAGGGGTGTCGTCCTGAGGCTCGCCCACCGTCCCAGTACACCCGGAGATCAAGAGCGCCGCGGCGCAGGATCCCGCGCCGAGGAGCCGCCTCCACCGAGAGCGAGTCAACGCATGAGACGGTGCAGTCATGGATCTCTCCTGATTAAGCCAAGCGACGATTTCAAGTTATGTCAGAGAGCGCATTAACCTCAACCCCAAATTCGAACCGAAGAGTTGATAAAGGCACCTTACTATGCCTCGGTGTTGCACAAATCGAACAGCATCGTAACGCTCGTGTCGTTCTCTCCGCCGCGCGGCGATGGCGCATGCGTGGAGGAGCGCGCGCACGGGCGCGGCGGGTGTAGGTTCGCTGTTGCTGCCGCGGCGGCGATTCAGCAGGCTCCTCCCGTGCGCCGCTCCCGCTCCCGCCTCCCCTCCGCCTGGCTCGCGCTCGCGCTGGCGTCGCTCGCCGCCCTCGCCTGCGAGCGGCGGGCAGCGCCGCCCGCGGGGGGCGCCCCGGCCGGCTCCGGCGCCGGGCCCGAGGCGCCGCCCGCCGCGCCGGTCGCGAGCGCGCCGGGCCCCGCCGCGCCGCCGGCCGGGGTCGAGTACCTGGAAGTGGTCACGGGCGGCGCGGACGCGAGCGAGGCGCTCCCCCTGGTGGTCGCCCTCCACGGCCTCGGCGACCGGCCCGAGTCGTTCGTGGGACTGCTCTCGGACGCCGACTTCAAGGCGCGCCTCATCGTGCCGCGCGGCCTCACGCCGTACCACGACGGCTACTCGTGGTTTCCGCTGCGGCAGGCGCTCGCGAGCGACGCCGTCGGGCAAGGCGTCCTGCGCGCGGCCGGCGCGGTCGCGGCGACGATCGAGCGGCTCGCGGCCGAGCGGCCGACGCGGGGCAAGGCGATCGTGACCGGCTTTTCCCAGGGCGGCGCGCTCAGCTTCGCGCTCGCGCTGCACCACCCGCGCGTCGTCGGCGCCGCCTTCCCCGTCGGCGGCTGGATCCCCGCCCCGGTGCTGCCCAGCGCGAGGCCGCTGGATCCGGCGACCCCCGCGATCGTCGCGCTGCACGGCGAGCAGGATCAGCGCGTGCCGATCGGCCCCACCCGCGAGGCGATCGCGGCGCTCCGCGGGCTCGGCGCGAAGGCGCGCCTCGAGGGCTACCCGGGCGTCGGCCACAGCGTGAGCGGCGACATGCGGCGGGACCTCCTGCGGCTCATCCGCGGCGCGATCGACGAGCTGCGCTGAGGGCCTCGCGGACGGCTGATCGCCGGGCGAGGGGCCGGGCCAGGCCCGGGGGGGCCGGGCCAGGCCCGTGCCTTCCAGGATCGGTCGCTCAGCCGCAATCCTTCTTGTCGTCGCAGATCTTTTTACAGTCCTCGAGCTGCTTGCGGACCCTCTTCACCACGTCCTGGGGATTCTTGACGTTGTCATCGCCGGCCTTGATCTCCGGATCGTTGACGATCCACAGGGCCTTGTCCAAGCATTCACAGACATCTTTACACTCGTATTCACCGTCGTAGCCGCCGCCGTGATCGGGCGCGCTGTCGCCGCTGGCCAGGGCCTCTGGCGAGCCGAAGAAGAGGCCGCAGGCACCGGCGATGACGAGAATCGAGGCACCGTAACCGACAATCTTGTTCATGGCTCAACCCCCTCTCGACACGTCCGACGCACCGTCGCGTCGCGATGTCGACTCGTTACGATGGCAGAACGTAGCCGCGAGAATCGGCCCGTCAATAAATTTCATAGCATTGACTTTCTCCTCTCCGGCGCCGCCAACCAATGGTGCGTGCGCAACAGACTCGCTAGCTCAGGCGTCGTGGTGCGCCGCGGCCGTGTGCGCTGCGGTGGCCGCGCGGCGCTCGGCGCGGTGGTCCCTTCCTGCTGTGTGAAGTTTCGAACAGCGGAGTCAGGCAGGAGCCCAGACGGGCTGAGGCATCACCACGAATGCATGGATCCGCCCCGAGCGAGTCCAGCCGGAACAACGGCGGCGACGCGCGCTGCCGCGCTCAACGCCGACGCAGCATGGGGCTCGCGGAGATCGCGCGATCTCACCATGTTGCGCGCGGAACGTAACGGCCGCGCCTCAAGATCACGCTGCGCTCCTCTGCAACAGGGCTCGAGCAACGCGACCCGCGCGAGGCGTCCTGCGTCACATTGGTGAGGTTCTTCACACTAGCGTCGCGCGGGAAACGCCGCGGTCACCATCTACACCGCGCGCGCGGCATACCCTACGTGCTCGACCGGCATGGCATCGCACCCCTCAAGCCGCATCGAGCGGTGGCTCTGTCACCCGTATTTCTACAGAGCCGTCCTGCTCCTCGCCGCCGTCCTGGCGGCGCCCTCGATCGCGGTGGGCTTCTACGCCGACGATTACCACTTCTTCAACTATCTCGCGAAGAAGTACCCGGGGTCGCCTCCGTGGTATGATCTCTATCGCTTCCTCACCGGAGACCCGCGCGCAACGCAGGCGCTCATCGAGATATCGGGGGTGCCGTGGTGGACCGATCCCGAGATCAAGATTCACCTCGTCCGGCCCCTGTCGAGCGCGCTCCTCTCGCTCCAGCACGCCCTCTTCGGCGAGGCTCCGCTCCCTTACCACCTCGTCTCCATCGCGCTGTACGTCGCGCTGGTCGCGGCCGCCGGCAAGCTCTTCCAGCGCGTGCTCCCCGGCAGGACCGGGGCGCTCGCGCTCTTGATCTTCGCGATCAACGAGAGCCACGCGGGGCCGGCCGGCTGGATCTCCTGCCAGCACCTGCTGCTCGGCACGCTCTTCGTGGTGCTCGGGCTGCTCGCCTCGCTCCGTTACAGCGAGGAGGGATGGCGGCCCGGACGCTACCTCGGCCCGCTCGGCCTCCTGGTCGGGTTGCTGAGCGGAGAGGTCGCGCTCGGCGGGGTCGGCTACTGGATCGCGTACAAGCTCGCCGGACCGGCGCCGCAGGGTCGCGCGGGTGGGTGGCGCGCCCGGGTGACTGCCGCGCTCCCGGCGCTGGGCGTTTTCGTTTACTTCACCGCTTACAAGGCCATCGGCGGCGGGGCCGCGATGACGGACGCCTACATCGAGCCCTTCTCCGATCCGCTCGGGTTCGCGGCGGCGGCGGCCCAGCGCCTGCCCGTCCTGCTCGGCAACGCGATCGCGTCCATCCCCAGCGAGTTCTATACCGCGTTCCCGAACGTCGCCTTCATCGCCGCCGGGCTCGCGGCGATCGCCGGGGCCGCGCTCCTCTACCGGGCCTGCCTCCCGTCGATTCCCGACCACGAGCGGGTCGCGCTGCGCTGGCTCGTCCCCGGCGCGGTGCTCGCGCTCCTCGTCACGGTCGGCGGCTTCCCCGGGGCGCGGCTGCTGCTCCTGCCGAACCTCGGGTTCGCGCCGCTGCTCGCGGTCCTCATCCTGCACGGGCTGCGCCGCGCGCCGTCGCCCGGGATCGCGGCCTCCGCACGCCGCGCCGGCGCGGGTGCGCTCGGCTTCGTGCACGTCGCGCTGGCGCCGCTCCTGTTCGTCGGCGGCACCGCCATGCTCGCGGACGTCGCGCGCAAGGTCGAGGACATCGCCCGCACCGCGGAGGTCGGCGCGCCGCCCCGCAAGCGCGTCTTCATCACCAACGCCTCGGATCCCATGGCGGCCACGTACCCGGCGCCGATCCTCTTGGCGAGCGACTCCGACGCGATCTCCTGCTGGGCCGCCCTCTCGATGAACAAGGCGCCCCACCGGCTCACGCGCACCGGCGCGTCGTCGTTCACCCTCGGGCCCGCCGAGGGGACCATGCTGACCGGGATGTTCGAGACCCTGTACCGATCGACCGAGGTGGCGCCGCTCCGGGTGGGCGACACGATCGACCAGTGCGGCGCCGCGATCCGGGTCGCGGGCGCCCTCGGCGGGAAGCCGACGCGGATCGAGGTGGATCTGGGGGCGCCGCTCGAGGATCCGGGGGTCACGCTCCTCACGTGGCGCGATGGGCGCCTCCGGCGGCTCGCGCTGCCGCAGATCGGAGAGACCGTGGAGCTGCCGTGGTGGCAAGGGCCGACCGGGTTCTTTTGAGGGGCGGAATCGCGGCGCGCGGCGTGTGCCGGGCCGGCGACGAGGAGCTGAATGGCGAGGGGGTTGCTGTGCAATCGAGCACGATCACGATCACGAGGACGAGCACGAGAGACGAGAGACGAGAGACGAGAGACGAGAGACGAGAGACGAGAGACGAGAGACGAGAGACGAGAGACGAGAGACGAGAGACGAGAGACGAGAGACGAGAGACGAGAGACGAGAGACGAGAGACTCAGGCCCCCTCGGGCGCCGGCCGCCACACGGCGCGGCCGCAGAAGAAGACGAGCAGGCCGAGGGCGATCCAGACGATCTCCTTGGCCCGCTTGACGAGGACGAAGGCGGCGCCGACCGTCGCCGCGCCGGGCACGCCGAGCGCGCTCAGGAACGCGACGTACCCGGCGTCCTGCACGCCGAGCCCTGCCGGCACCATGAAGGCGGCCGCGCGGAGGAGCGCGAGCACGACCTCGAAGGAGAGGACCTCGGCGAGCGAGACGTCGACGCGGAGCAGGTGGAGCAGGAAGAACGTCTCCAGCCCCTCGGCGAGCCACATCCCGAGCAAGAGGAGCGCCGCCCACGCGAGCGCGCCGCGCCGCTCCCCGAGCGCGGCGCCGTACCGATCGGTGGCGGAGAAGGCCGCCGCCTTCGCCTCGACGTAGGCCCGCGCGCGCCGGCCGGGCAGCCGCTTGAGCAGCGCGAGCACGCGCGCCGCGACCGTGCCCGAGAGCAGGGCGCCCGCGATCGCGAGCGCCCCGGCAAGCAGGCCGAACCCCGAGAGGACCACGAGCCACGGGAGCCCCGGCGCGCCGAGCAGCGGGCGCGAGGCGCGCTCCAGGTGGCCGTAGCCGAGCGCGAGGGCGATCGCCACGTACGCCGCGTTGGCGAGCAGGATGAGCGACCTGCGCGCCGCGAGGCCGGCGACGCCCTGCGGCCCGGGGACCCCGCACCACCTCTGGAGCAGGACGAACGTGACCGACTCCGAGAGGGCGGCCCCGGCCGGGACGCTCATGTTCAGCGCCTCGGTCGACAGCGTGAGCGAGAGGTACCGCCCGAACGGCGCGGGCCGCCCGAGCGCCTCGAAGACGCGCCGGCTCGCCTCGGCCTGGAACACGCGCGCGAAGAGGTTGGGAATCAGGGCGAGCGCCATCATCGGCGCCCCCACCGACGCGATGAGCGCCGCCACCCCGGGCAGGTCCGCGCCGCGGAGCGTGCTAGAGAGCGCCGCCGCGGCCACGGCGACGCCGAGCCACTTCAGCAGGGCGGCGCTCGCGCCCGTGCGCTCCTTCGCGCCGGAAGGCGGCTTGTCGGTGAGGGCGGCGTTCATCGTGCGTGGCCGTTCGGGGCGTCGCCCGGAGGCCGCTCGTATCACCCACGCGCGTCTCGACCTCATGACACCGACGCAACTCGGACGCGACACACGCGCTCTGCGCCGCGATGGAACACCGCGTTTGCGCCGGCGTAACCGGGCAGCCGCGCGGCGGTCGCGCGACGGCCACGGCCGGGTCATCGCGTCATCGAATCACCCCATGTCCGGGGAGGGCTGAACCCGGACATGGGGTTATCGCTCACGCCGAGGCCGGCGGGAAGACGAGCAGGAACGTCGCGCCCCGCGCCTCCGGGCCGGGCTCCACCGAGAGGCGCCCGCCCATCTCCTGCATCGCCGTCGCGCAGAAATGCAGCCCGAAGCCGCGGCCGAAGCCCTTCGTCAGGAACCCGTGCGAGAAGAGCCGCTCGACGTCGTCTCCCGCGATTCCCCCGATGCCCTCCCCCGAGTCGGAGATGCGCACGGCCACCTCGCCCTCGGCGGTCGGCTCGACCTCGACCGTGAGCCGCCGGTCTCCAGGGGGCGCCTTGTTCATCGCCTCCTTGGCGTTGTTGATGAGGTTGATGAACACGTGGGTGAGCTTCGTGCGCTGCGCGCGCACGAGGCCGACGGGCGCGAGCCGCCGCGCCACGACGACGCCGTGGCGCGCGAGCGCCGCGCCCTGGATCTTGAGCGCGTCCTCGAGGACCTCCGCCACGGAGAGGAGCTCGGTCAGCGCGACGCCCTTCGCGTAGTCCTGCTGCGACGCGATGACCTCCTTCATGAGCTGCACCCGGAGGAGCAGCTCCCCGGCCCGCTCCGTGGCGCGCCGGAGCTCCTCCTCGAGGGCGCCGCCGAGCGTGATGTAGTAGCTCGGCAGGAGGCTCAGCTTCGGGTGGCCGGCGAGCGCCGCGTCGACCTCCGCGCGGTGCTCCGCGAGCAGCTCGTTCGCGCGGAAGAGCCGCGGCAGCCTCGACTCCCTCAGGATCTGCGCCACCTCCTCCGCGTCGAAGAGGACGCTCGTGCACAGGTTGCCGAGGTTGTGGAGCACGTGCGCCGCGACCTCGGCCATGCCGGCCCAGTGCGCCTGCGCCTCCTGGATGCGCAGCGCCTCGAGCTGGCGCTGCTCGGTCACGTCGCGCACGAGCAGGCAGCTGCCGATCCCCCCGACGAGCGGCAGGCGGATGGGCCGCATCTTCACCGCGAGGGAGCGCTCCCGGTACCGGAACGCGTCGCGGACGACGCCGCCCCCCTCGCGCCCCGCGGCCTCCTCGGCCGCCTCGCGGACCCGATCGAACTCGGCCGTCCGCACGAGCTCGAAGAAGTCGAGGCCCAGCACGGCGTCGTCGCCGAGCACCCCGAGGGCGGCGCGGAGGTCCAGGATCTCGATGAAGCGGGCGTTGCACTCGACGAGGCGCCGCTGCTCGTCGAGGATCGCGATGCCGTCCTCGCAGCCGCGGAAGACGCTGTTCCACCGCTCCTTGGCGAGGAGCATCTCGTAGACCAGATCGCGCTCGACGAGCGCGTGCTCGACGTAGACGAGGTAGCCCGCGTCGAGCCGCTTCATGCGGAGCCGGGCGTACGTCTCCCTGCCCGCGATGCGGAGGCCGAGCGCGACCTCGATCATCGGGCCGCCGTGGCGGCTCACCCGGCCGAGGAAGCCCTGCGCCCCGTCGACGTCGCTCGGGCTGAACAGGTCGTCGAGCGGCCTCCCGACCACCGCGTCCGGCTCGCACCGGAAGATCTCGCAGAACCGCCGGTCCGCGGCGACGATCTGGTACGCCTCGTCGAGCCTCAGCACCCCGATGGGGAGGTGCTCCAGCGCGGCGCTCTCCTGCATCGGGGGGACCTCCGGCGCCGCCGGCGTCAGCAGGAGAGGCCCGCCGCGCGCTCAGGCGTCATGGTTCACCCGGATCCGGGCGATGAGCTCGCCCGCCGAGCCGACCTGCGGCCCGAGCGGGGTCAGCGTGACGCTCGCCTCGATCGGGCGGCTGTGCGGGCAGACGAGGCGGCTCCGGGCGACCGCGCGCGCGCCCGGGAGCGGGGCCTGCACGTCGACGAGCACCGACGCGACGTCGCGCCCGTAGAGGAGCCGCTCGTCCACGCCGAAGAGGTCGTGGGCGCTCGGGTTCGCGCCGAGGATCTCGCCCTCGCGGTCGAGCAGGAGGCAGGGCTCGGCGATCTCGGCGAGCAGCGCCCTCGACCGCTCCTCGAGCTGCGACACGCTCTCCATCGCGATCACGAGCTCTTCCTCGAGCTGATTCACCGAGGTCTTCACGCCAGAGAGCGAGTCGTACATCCGCGCGAACGTGGTGGCGATCTGGCGGACCTCGATGGCCTCGAACGGCTTGCGGAGGATCAAGAGGTTCGGCGCGCACCCGAGCTCGCTCGCGATCTCGTCCCAGCTGTAGTCCGAGTAAGCGGTGCAGATGACCGTATAGATGTCGGGCGCGACGCTCCAGATGCCCTTGATCGTCTGGATCCCGTCGATCCCCGGCGGCATCCGCATGTCGACGAAGGCGAGGAAGTACTTCCTCGGATTGGCCTGCACGAGGGCGATACCATCCCTGCCGGAGTGGGCCGAGTCGATGGAGAACCTCAGCCCGTGGAGCAGATCGGGCGGCTCCGCGGGCGGCTCGGCGCCGAACAGGCGGGCCTCGAGATCGTTCAGCCCGCGGAGCATGTCAGGATCGTGAATCGGCTTGGGGACGAGCATCCGCTCCATCAGCACATGGATGTCCGGATTGTCGTCCACGACGAGGATGGCTCGATTCATCGGTTCCGCAGGCATGAAGCTCCTCTCAAGTCCACCCCGGCCCGGCAGCGGGCCCCCCGAGGCCTACCGCCGACTCCGCTGCTCGAGGCTGCGCCGGACCGCCGCGACGCGCAGCTCCGTCCGCGCGATGCTGGCCGCCGTGCCGATCACCCCCGGCAGCGCCGCCAGGCTGTCGAGCACCTGGTAGGCGGCCTCGAGCGGCAAGTTGGCGTCTTTCTCCTTCAACCCGAGCTTCTTCCCCTCCCGATCAACCACCTCGGCCGCCACGGTGCTCCCGAGCGTCCGACCGAGGAGCTGCACCAGCTCGGCGCGCTCACATCGAGGGTTGCTGCCAGGAGGTCCCATACCTGCGTTTCCTCAGCGATCGCTACTCCGCAGAGCATTGGACTCCCTGGGACCGGAGGTGTCAACCACTAGCTCGGTCGCCCGCGGACACACCTCACGCATTGACCCAAACTCAATAGACGTAATCCCAATTACATGCCGTCCGGGATCCGGGCCCCTACACAGGGGAACGCTGTCGGGCGCTGGCCGAGGCGCGTCTCCTCGGGGTCGGGCGCGCCCGCCGCGGCGCGAGCTCCGCGAAGGTCCGTGTTCCCCGTCCCCATGGCAAAAAAGGCGTTCCTCTCGACGAGAAATGAGCGATTCTAGGGCCCTTGCGAGCATGCGATTCTCGTCCGCCTTGCAGGGGCAGGCCGCTCAGGAGGGAGCCCGATCCGTGAGCGTGCGCTCGATCCGGCGAGCGCCGAGGCCGCGGTGGAGCTCGGCGGCTGTCCCGCCGGGCGGCGCGCCCCGGGAGCGGCCCTGCTCGGGGTGCGGCGGTGCGCGGCGAGGTGCGGAGGAAGAGCGAAGGTGACGACGGATCAGGACGGCATCGAGCGGCTCCGGGCGGAGAACGCCGCGTTGCGCGAGGAGCTCGGGAAGCTGCGGGAGCTGATGGCGAGGCGGGAGGAGCGGACGCGGCGCATCCTGCAGTCCGCCCGCGAGGGGTTCCACGAGGTGGGGCTGGACGGCAAGATCCTCGACTGCAACCCGTTCTTCGCGAGCATCGTCGGGTACGACCGGAGCGAGCTCCTGACGATGAATATCGGCGAGCTCGACAAGCGGCCGCCCGATGAGCTCGCCGCGGCCATCGCGGACATCAAGGCGAAGGGTGCGGCCCGCTTCGTCGCGCGGCACGTGCGCAAGGACGGCGTCCCGGTCGACGTCGAGGTCAGCACCCACCTCGTCACGCTGGAGGACGAGCAGTTCTTCTCGTCGTTCTCGCACCCGATCACGGAGCAGCTGAGGCGCGAGCGGGCGCTGCGCGAGAGCGAGCAGAAGTTCCGCGCGATCTTCGACGAGACCTCGATGTTCATCAGCCTGCTCACGCCGGAGGGGCACCTGCTCGAGTGCAACCGGACGATGGCCGATTTCACGGGGGCGCTGCCGCGCGGGGGCGAGGGCGAGCCGCTCTGGGAGGCGCCGTTCTGGGGCGACACAGGCGAGTCCGCGGAGCACGTCAGGGCGTGTGTGCAGAGAGCGGGGTCGGGCGCGTCGTCGTCGTGCGAGGTGGAGCTCCACGGGCCGGGAGGCCGGGTGGCGACGCTCGATCTCAAGATGAAGCCGATCCTGGACACGGCGGGCAAGACCGTCCTCGTGATCGCCGAGGGCTACGACGTGACCGAGCTCCGGCGGGCCGAGGCGGAGCGGGCCTCGCTGCAAGAGCGGATGATCGACGCCCAGGAGGCGACCATCCGGGAGCTGTCGACGCCGCTCATCCCGCTCGACGAGGGGATCCTCGTCATGCCGCTCGTCGGCCGGCTGGATCGGGTGCGCATCGGGCAGCTCCTGGAGCGGCTCCTGCAAGGGGTGGTGGCGCAGCGGGCGGCCACGGTGATCCTCGACGTCACCGGCGTGCCGGTGGTGGACGCCGAGATCGCGGACGCGCTGATCAGGGCGGCGCAGGCGGTCAAGCTGCTGGGCGCGGAGGTCATCCTCACCGGGGTGGGCCCCGAGGTGGCGCAGACGATGGTCAGCATCGGCACCGACTTCCGGGAGATCATCACGCTGAGCTCGCTGCAGAGCGGGCTCCACCATGCCCTCGGGCGCTCGCGCCGCGGGGGCAGGTCCGGGTCGGCGCGGCGGCGCGACCGGCGATAGGCGTCAGCAGGTCGACGCCAGGGGAGCCCGGCGCTGCGCGACGGCAGCAGCGGGCACCTTCGGCGCGACGCCGGCGCGCCTGGGAGAGGCATCACCCCGCGCGAAACGCCTCACGAGAAGACGTCGTCCGCGGTCTTGGCTCCGAGGACGTTGTCGACCCACCGATCGAGGGTCGCCGCGTCCGCACACTGCTGGACGCGGGCACGCTCGTCCTCGGTCAGCGGGATCCCTGCGCGCGCGAGGAGCCGCAGCAGCATGTCCCGTTTGCCTTGCAGCTTGCCCTCGGCGAGCCCCTCCCGGTGCCCTTCCCGGTGCCCCTCCCGGTGCCCCTCCTGGCGCGCCACCACGAGCGCTCCCCGCGCGTCCTGCTCGGCCATCTTCGCCCGCTCGTACGCCTCCCACTCCCCGGGCGAGAAGGTCGCCGTCCGGGCGACCTCGAGCGCGTCGCGGAACGGCCCCTCCGACAGCGCGGGCGGCACCACGTTCAGGTTCTTCGCCTCACGGAAGAAGTAAGCCCACTTGTCGATGAGCGTCTCCGGAGCGTCCCCCGCCGCATATTTGGGCAGCTCGAGGAACACGTACTGCACCTGCGACAGCCCTCGCTCGCCGCTGTGCTGCTCCTGCATGCGCCACCGGCTCAGCATCGGCACCCTGGGGCGGCCGCACTCGTCCCGCTCCGGCCACAGGTTGAAGTTGCATATCGTCACGCCAACGACGTCGCACAGCGCCGGATACTCGTCCGCGTTGCGGAGCTGCATGACGTACGCCTTGCTCGCGTTGTACACGACGCGCTTCTCGAACCCCTCGACCTTGAGGACCTGCATCTCCACGACGAACCGGCGCCCGGTCGCGTCCGTACACTTGACGTCCACGATCGAGAGCTTCAGCTCCGGCACGCCCACGTGCTGGTCGCCGCTGAGGTGCTGCACGTCGAGGATGCGGCGCTCGCCGTCGAGCTCGAGCAGGTGGTTGAGCAGCGCGATGAGCAGCGGTTTGCGCCCCTCGGCCCCGAAGATCCGCTTGAAGACGAAATCGGTCTTGGGGTCGGCGAAGACGGCGTACACGGCCAGGTTCTACGCCCCGCGGACGGGGCTGGCAACGGACCCCTTCGAGGGGCGGCGTCCTCCGCCGGCGCCACCGAGACGGGACCCCGCGAGCCCGTCCCGCCGCCAGCCGCTCAGGCGGTGCGCCCGCGCGCCTCGCGCACGAGCGCCACCATCACCTTCCGGACCTCGTCCGACGTGGACACCGCCGCGGGGAACGCGAGCCGCGCCGCCTTCGGGCCGGCCGGCGTGATGACGTCGAGCTCGAACCCGTAACGATCGACCGCGATCATCGTGGCGCCCGTCGCGTCCTTGATCCCGGCGAGGCTCTTCGCATACGCGAGCACGGCGTCGGCGTGATCGGCGTTCATGTGCTCCAGGATGCGCGCGGCGTCGGCCGCGAGCGGATCGGGCTCGGCCGCCGCGTAGTCGCTCGCGTCGACCCACGACATCCGGCCGAAGCCGCCGACGTAGCGGATCGACACGGGGTCGAGCCGGTAGAAGGCGAAGTCGGTGAAGTCGACGTAGTACGACGCGCGCGGGTGCGCCGCGAGGAACCTCGTCCGCGCGGCGGCCGCCTCCGCGCCGTCGAGCGGGCGGCACGGGCCGATCAGCGTCGCCCGCCCGAGCGCGAGCGGGTCGGCGCGGCCCTCCGCTGGCTCGGCCACGAGCAGCGACGCCTCCGGGCGCTCCTTCAGGTTGCCGGTGTGCTCGGCGAGCGCCGACAGGAGCAGCAGCGGGCGCCCGTCTGCGTCCACGGCGACGGTGACGAGCGATCCGTACGGGTACCCCGCCGGGTCGCGCGCGATCGTGCACAACGTGGCGGAGCGGGCCTTTTGCGCCAGCGTGCGGCAACGCTCGGCGTGGCTCGGCGCCGTCGCGCTCGGGGCAGGGAGCTCGGCGTTCGATCCGTCCGATCCAGCGCCCGGCCGGCCGTGGTCTGTGCTCGTCGTCGTCGACATGCGAGGGCGGGTAGCACGCCCCGAGGACCGCCGGAACCGGGACGCGCCGCGCTACGACGGCACGACGCGGAGCCGCCCGCGCTGCGCGGCCGCGTCCCTGCCGGCCTCGGCCGCGCGGGCCGGCGCCGGGCGCGGCGCGGCGGGCGCCCACGTCGCGAAGTCCTCGGGCAGCGGCCCCGGCAGCGCGGGCTGCACCGTGCGCTCCAGGAGCTGGAAGTCGCAGCGCGCGACGAGATCGAGCGGGAGACCCTTGCCCGGCCCGCCCTTCGCGTACCACGCCCGCGCCGCCTGCACGTTGCGGATGAGCACGGCGTGCTGCGGATCGCGCTTCGCCGCCGCCGTGAAGTGATCCTGCATCGCTTGAAAGGCGCCCCGGCGCGCCGCGACGCAGGCGAGCGTGTTGTACGCGAGCCCCGGCACCGGGACCTCGAGCTCCAGCGCGCGCGCGGCGTGGCGCTCCGCCAGGTCGAGCTCCCCCGCGTCGAGGTACGCCACGCCGAGCTCCAGGTGCGCGGCGTGGTGGTCGCCGAGCCGGGCGAGGATCGCCCGGCGCTCGTCCACCCCCTCGCGGTAGAGCTCGCGCAGGCCCTTGTTCTCCTGGAACCACGCGCTCATGAGCGCGGTGTCCTCCTCCGAGGCGTCGAACGGCGTCTTGAGCTCCTGGAAGTCGCCGCGGAAATAGACCTCCCGGTCGAGCCAGCCGGCCGCCTCCGCGTCGTCGAAGTCGCGCGTCCCCGGGTAGATCGACAGGCACGAGAAGATGTACTGGTGCGGCCTCGCGGCCTCCAGGAACGCGAGCGTCTCCCGGAACGTCTCGGCCGTCTCGCCGCGATTGCCCAGCATCATGTAATACCGCACCTGGATTCCGTACTTCTTCGCCAGGTCGGTCGACTCGATGATCTTCTTGACCGTGATCTTCTTGTCGATGTTCTTCAGGATCGACGGCGAGCCCGACTCGACGCCGAGGCTCAGGCGCTGGCAGCCGGCGAGCCGCATCTCGCGGAGCAGGTCGTCGCCGAGCACGTCGACGCGGGTGTCGCAGCTCCACAGGAACGAGATCTTCCGCTCGCGGATGCCGCGGCAGATGTCGATGACCCGCTTGCGGTTCGTCGTGAAGGTGTCGTCCTTGATCTGGAGCATCTTCACGGGGGCCTTCGCCACCGCGGCCTCGAGCGAGTCGAGCACGTAACGCACCGACTGGCCGCGGAAGCCGCGGCCCCACGTCGCCTCGGCGCCGCAGAACGTGCAGGCCCAGGCGCAGCCGCGCGACGTCATCACGATGTGCGTGGCGAAGTGGTCGTGCGGCGACGCGAGCGCGTCGAGCTCCTCGATCGCCGGCCGGGGCGCGCCGAGCTCGACGCGGCCCTCGGCGCGGTAGGCCGTGCCGGCGATGCCGAGCGCGGGACGGCCGGCCTCGAGGCGCTCGAGCAGCTCCATGAACGAGAGCTCGCTCTCGCCGAGCGTCACGGTGTCGATCTCGGGGTGGTGCCGGAGCATCTCGGCCGCGAGCGGGGTCGCGTGCGGCCCGCCGACCACGATGTGCGCGCCGGGGTGGAGCCGCCGGATGCACCGCGCGGTGAGCGCCACGCCGCGCCGGTTGGCGGTCCAGCAGGACATGCCGAACACGTCGGCGTCGAGCGCGCGCACGATCCGCTCGACCTCGGAGAACGGGTACGAGGACAGGTTCAGGACCTTCACCTGGTGGCCCGCGCGGAGGGCCTGCGCCCCGAGCGAGTAGAGCCCGTAGGGCGTCTGGTGGAAGTCCGGATCGAGGTCGCCCTCGTGGTAGTCGGCGGGCGGGCCGTCGCCGTTCGGGTCGGGCGCCTCGCCCGGCGCGGGGATCTTCCAGGGCGGTGGGTACAGCAGCGCGATCCGCATGGGTCCTGCCTTTCGGGTGCCGCCGTTCACGCCGGCGCGGCGCCGCCCTCGAGCGGCACGCCGGCCGTGCCGTCCGCGTCGATGCGGCGCGCGCGTGCAATCCGGGCGTAGAGCTCCGCGCTCGGCCGCGGGCTGCGCTCCTGGGTCGTGTGGTCGACCTCGACCAGCCCGAAGCGCGGGGCGTAGCCCTCGGCCCACTCGAAGCCGTCGAGCAGCGACCAGTGCATGTAGCCGCGCACGTCGATGCCGCGCTCGATCGCCCGCGCGACCTCGGCGAGGTGCCGCACGAGGAACTGCGGGCGCTGGTCGTCGTCGGCGTCGGCGATGCCGTTCTCGGTGATGTAGATCGGCACCCCGGCGCGGGGCCACCACGCGTCCAGCACGTAGCCGAGCCCTTCCGGGTAGATCTCCCAGCCGAGGTCGCTGACCTCGGCCCCGTCCGGGACCAGGCGCCGGACGAACCCCTCGCGCGCGTGGGCCGGCGAGAAGCGGACCAGGTCGCGGCTGTAGTAGTTCACGCCGAAGAAGTCGTGCAGGCGGCTGTCGCAGACGGCGCGGGCGAAGGCGTCGTTGAACAGGCGCTCGAAGAGCGCGGCCCACATGCGGTCGGCGAGGCGCCCGAACCGCTCCGGCTCGATGACGCGCAGGTGGTGGGCGACGCCGACGGCGATGGAGTGGCCGCGGCGGCCCGCGGCCTCGTGCATGGCGCGGTACATGGCGGCGTGGGCGCGGAGGAGGTTCTGGTGGGCGCGCACGGCCTCGACCGGCGAGCTCCGGGCCGGGGGCCAGACGCCGAGCAGGTGCGCCTGGAGGGCGAGCATGTTGGGCTCGTTGAGGGTGACCCACAGGTCGCACAGGTCGCCGAGCGCCTCGACGGCGCGCTCGGCGAAGCGCGCGAGGAGCGCGGGCAGCTGCTGGGAGAGCAGCCCGCCGCGCTGGGCGACCCAGCGCGGCAGGGTGAAGTGGTGGACGGTGACCATCGGGGTGATCCCGGCCTCGCGGTGGGCGCCGAGCACGTCGCGGTAGTGGTCCCAGGTGGCGGGATCGAACTCTCCCGGCTGCCGCTCGACGCGGGCCCACTCGATGGACAGCCGGTGCGCCCCCATGCAGAGCCGGGCCTGGAGCGCGACGTCCTCGCGGAAGCGGTGCAGCTGGTCGCACGCGCTGTCCGGGGTATCGCCGCCGCGGACGCGCCCGGGCTCGCGCGCGAACGCGGCCCAGTCGCTCTGCTCGCAGTGCCCTTCCACCTGCGTGGCGGAGGTGGCGGTGCCGAACAGGAACGCGTCCGGGAAGCGCAGGACCTCACCCATGGCCGCGCATCCTACGCGAACTCGCGCCGCGTGGCTGCTTCGGGGCACACATTGCCCGCCCGTCCGGCCGCGGTAGGCTCCGGCCGGTGTGCGCTTGGCGGAGCGGAGGTGCGGCGAGCGCGGGGCGCGGGCGCATCGGGGGATGGTGCGGCGAGGCGCGGCGCGGCGCGGGATGGCGCGGCGCGGGGCAGCACGGAGCGGGATGGCGCGGCGCGGGATGGCGCGGCGCGGGATGGCGAGCGCGGGCCGCCGCGGCGGTCGCGCTCGCCGCGGCGCTGCTGCACGGGGGCGTGCAGGCCCGGGCGGACGCGCCGGCGAGGGCGGATGCGCCGGCCCGGGCAGACGCGGTCGGCTGGGCGACGGCGCAGGCGGCCGAGCTGACCCGGCAGGCGGGCGCCCGCGCGGCGGCCGGCGAGGCCGACGTGGCGCTCTCGCGGTACCTGGAGGCGATCCGCTTCGACGCGACGTACGGCCCGGCGTACCTCGGCCTGGGCGCGTTGTATGAGCGGGCGGGTGATCCGCGCGAGGCGGAGCGCGCGTACTCGGTGGGGCTGGACCACGTGAACGGCTTCGTCGAGGGCTACCGCGCGCGGGCGGCGCTCCGGACGCGCGAGGGGCGGCGCGGCGAGGCGCTCGCGGATCTGGAGGCGGCGGTGGCGCTGCGCGGCGACGACGCGGTCCTGCTCCGGGAGCTCGCGGCCGCGTACGTGGCGGCGAGCGCGCTGCCGGCGGCCCTCGGGGTCGCGCGGCGGCTCGCGGCGCTCGGCGCGGCCGCGGGCGACGGCGCGCTCGAGGCGGAGGCCACGACGCAGGCGCGGGCGCTGTCGGTGCTGGTCGGCGAGGCGGATCCCGTGCGCGCGGGCGGCGGCGATCGGGGGCACGTCCGGCGCGCGCTCGCGCGCTACGCCGCGGCGCCGGCGCGGGGACGGGCGCGCGGCGCGGGGACGGGGCGCCACGGCGGCGCCACACCGGGGCGCGAGGGGCGGTGAACACGCGCCGGGGACGCCGCGCGAGCAGGCCAGTCGGCGCCGGGACGGACTGGCCAGCAGGCGGCGGGCGAGCGGTGGCCTGAGCCTCGTCGTGCTCTTCTATGCCAAGGGTGGCCCCCCGTTGCCTGCCTGCGGCCGCCCCTTTCTCGCGCCGCGCGCTGCCAGTACCCCGATCACCGCCATGAGCTCCGTCGGCTGGATCGGCTTCGCAAGGTGCGTCTGGAACCCGGCGAGCAGCGCTTTGGTGCGGTCCTCGTTTCCGGCGTACGCGGTGAGCGCCACCGCCGGCACGTCCCCGCCGCGCTCCTGCGGCAGCGCCCGCACCCGGCGGATGAGCTCGTAGCCATCCATCCCGCGCATCCCGATATCGCTCACGAGCACGTCCGGCCTCTCCAGCTCGAGCAGTCGCAGCGCCTCTTCCCCTGATCCTGCGAGCCTGACGCGCGCCTTGCGCTCTTCGACGAAGGTCCTGACCATGTCGCGCGTATCCGGGGCGTCGTCCACGAAGAGCACCGAGATGCCGCTCAGGTCGGAGAGCTCGCAGAGGTTATCGCCGCTCGCCCGGGTATTGAGCTCCCGCCCGTCCGCGGCGTCGTCCGCCGGGGCGTGGGCGACGCCGAGCGGGAGCTCCACGGTGAAGGTCGTGCCCTTTCCCACGCCGGCGCTCGTCGCCCGCACGGTGCCGCCGTGGAGCTCGACCAGGTGCTTCACGATGGCGAGCCCCAGGCCCAGCCCGCCGTGCCGCCGCGTCGTCGAGGCGTCGGCCTGGCGGAAACGCTCGAAGACGTAGGGGAGGAACTCCGGCGCGATGCCTTCCCCGGTGTCCGAGACGGTGATTTCGACGTGATCGCCGGCGCGGGAGACCTCCACCTGCACGCTCCCGCCCTCCGGGGTGAACTTGATGGCATTGCTCAGGAGGTTCCACGCCACCTGTTGTAGCCGGCTCGGGTCGCCGCGCGTCACGCCGACGGCGGGACTCGAGATCTTTACGAGCCGGATCCCTTTCGCCTCCGCCGAGGGCGCGACGGACGAAATGGCCGCGCCGACCACGTCGTGCAGGTCCAGAGGCTGCACGTCCAGACGGATCTTGCCAGACGTGATGCGGCCCATGTCGAGCAGGTCCTCGATGAGCTGCGCCTGCGCGCGGGCGTTGCGGTCGATGACCGCGAGTCCCTTGCAGAGGTCCTCGTCCTCGCGGCTCACCCGCCGGCGCAGGAGGTGCGACCAGCCGAGGATGGCGGTGAGCGGGGTGCGCAGCTCGTGGCTGACCGTCGAGAGGAACTCGTCCTTCATCCGATTCGCCCGCTCGGCCTCGCTGCGCGCGGCCTGCTCGACCTCGAGCAGGCGCGCCCGCTCCTCCTCGGCCTGCTTGCGGTCGGTGATATCGATGACGGAGCCGACATACCCGAGAAACTCGCCGCTCGGGCTGAACCGCGGGGCCGCCGCGTCGATGCACCACCGGTACTGCCCATCACGGCGGCGGAGGCGGTAATCGAGGCGGAACGGCTCCCGCCTCGCGCTGGCGGCGCGGAAGCTGCTCGCCGAGCGCTCGACGTCCTCCGGATGAAGCATGTCGAGCCAACCGAACCCGAGGCCGGCGGCCTGAGCCTGCCCCGTGAAATCGGACCAGACCTTGTTGAGGTAGGTGCAGCAGGTGTCGGGCCGGGTCACCCATATCATCACGGGGGAGTTGTCGGCGATGTTGCGGAATCGCTCCTCGCTCTCGCGTATCGCGTCCGCGGCCGCTCGCTTCTCCGTGATGTCGGTGACCATACCGATCATCGAATGAGGCTGTCCCGCCTCGTCGCGCTTGATGGTGCCGAGGTCCGTGACCCAGCGGATCTGCCCGTCGGGGCGGACGATGCGGAACTCGATCGCATAACCCGCCCGCCCGTTGACGGCCGCTTCCGCCTCCGCCCGGACCCGCGCCCGGTCGTCAGGGTAAATCCTCCGCTCGAACGCCTCGAGTGTCCCCTCGAACGTGCCCGGCTGGATCCCGAAGATGCCGCACACCTCGTCGGACCAGACGACGCGGCCGGTGACGAGATCCCAATCCCACACGCCGGTCTGCCCGGCGCGCAGCGCCAGCCGCAGCCGCGCCTCGTTCTCCCGCAGCGCCGCCTCCGCCCGCTTGCGGTCGGTGACGTCCACGTCGATGCCGCCAACGCCGATCGCTCGCCCGGCCGCGTCGCGGCGGATGCGCGCCAGATCGAGGATCCACCGCTCGCCCCGCCGGGGGTGAAGCACGCGAAACTCCTCCTGCCAGCCCTCGGTCCGCGATTCCAGCGCGCCCCGGATGGTCTCGAGCATGCGCGGGAGATCGTCCGGGTGGACGCAGCGCTGCCATCGCTCGTCGTTTGGCGCCTCGCCCTCGGCGATCCCGTACAGGACGCGGAACTCATCGCTCCAGTAAATCGTGCGCGGCTCGAGCGCGACGTCCCATACACCCGCCCGCGCGCCCTTCAGCGCGAGCCTGAGCTGCGCCTCGCTCTCCCGCAGCGCCTCCTCTGCGCGCTTGCGCTCGGTGATATCCCGGACGACCCCGAGCATCACCAGCTCGTCCCCCGCGCGCTCGAAGGCGCCGGTCGACGCCAGCCAGAGGACGGTGCCGTCGGCGTGCAGGACGCGGTACTCATCCTGGTAATGGGCTTCGGACAGCCTGGATCGAGCTTGCTTTATCGCCTGGTCGGCCGTGCGGACGACGGCCGCGCGGTCCTCGGGATGGATACACGCAACCCAGCGCGCGTAGTCCACGGGGCCGCGCCCCGGACGGCCCCCCACGAAGAGCGCCCAGGCCTCGGGCGTCCAGGCTGCCGCTCCGCTGTCGATGTTGAATTCCAGCAGGCCGATCCGCCCGGCGCGGCAGGCTCGCCGCAGCCGCTCCTCGTTCTTGTGCAACGCCTCGCTGTTGCGTCTCTCGTCGGCGACGACAGCCAGCACCAGCGTGGTCACGGCGGTGGCGCCGATGAACTGCTGGAGCAGCTCGAACTGCAGCGCCGCGGGGGTGCCGAACGGCCCGTGCCCCGCGGTCGTGGCCTGGGTCGCGACGGCGGCGACCGGGAGCATCGCCGCCGTCGCGCCTCGAACGCCCCATGTCAATGCCGCCCAGGTCAGGGCGGCAAAGGCCAGCCATGGGCGGACCATGCGGGAGGTTTCAGGCCCGAAGCTCAGCCAGGCCAGGGCCCAGGCAGCCGCCGTGCTCAGCGCGAGGTGCAGCCACCGCCCCCAGTCCCGGCCGACCGGCTCGCCACGCGCCCAGCTCAGCACGAGGGGCGCCACCACGATCACCCCCGTCACGTCGCCCGCCCACCCGTTGAGCCATGTCACAAGAGCCTGCCTGAAGCCCTGGTCGAACGCGCCGGCCAGCGCGAAGGTCCTTGCAGTGGCGGAGACGGCCGAGCTGCCCAGGGCGGCGGCGCTGACGAGGAGCACGTCGTTCAGGCGCGTGAGCGCCGGCCGCAGGCGAGCGCGGCGCAGCGCCCACGCGCCGCCCAGGGCTGCCAGCGTGTTCCCGGACGCAAGGGCGGCCTTCCCCCACAGCGGGAGGGACGGCGCTTCCAGGAAGAACGCGGCCATCGTCCCGGCGAACACCGCCGGCCACAGCCTCTGGCCCCCGAGCAGGAGCCCGGCGAGCGCGACCCCCGCGGCAGGAAACATCGGGGAGGCGACGCCGCGGACCGTCCCCCACCGGAGACCCAGCACAGCCAGGAGGAAGTAGCTCGCAAACAACGCCGCGGCAGGGCCAAGGGGACGTGGCCAGCCAGCGTTTCCGCCTGTTTTCACGACGCACCTCCTTCCGCCGTCCGCCGCGCGATGCGCGGGGCGTGCCGGCCGGCTGTTGCTCCGTTGGCGGTTTCAGCCTCTCGCGGATCACTTCGCTCGCAGGGCCGCAGACGCTGGAGAAAACCTTCTGGGCGATGCGTCTCCGAGGCCCCAGAGCGAATTAGATGGTGAAGGGGCATTTCACGGACAAAACATCCTTCATGACTTGCGTGCGAGCTTTCTCTTACGCACGAAGGAGGAGCCGTCCAGGCTCCCAGTCGCTGCGCTGACAAGCGCATCACGCGGCGGCGGCGGGAACGGCGGCGGCGGGCGGCCGGCTGAGGCCGCACCGGCAAGCGCTTGCGGTCTACGAGGCGCTGGGGGACCGGCGCGAGCGCTCGGTGACGCTGTTCGACGTCGCCCGGATCGTCGGGTCGCGCACACCTGTGTCCAGGCAAACAGGCCCGTGGCTCCCGGAGCGCTGCGGCGCGGTGTAGAAGCCATCGCTCGTTCACCGCGAGAATTCGATACGGACAACCGTGGATGGGTGGACGCGGAATCTTGAGCTTGCCCCCACCTGCGCAGTGGGACAGCCCACAGCCACGATGTGCTTGTCGTCAGGGTCGGCGCGCCCGTAGCATATGGGCGCAGCGTGCGATCACCGGCTTGGTATCACCCGGAATCCGGCGTGAAAAGGGGGGCGCATGAAATACATCGGGAAGCACACCGCTTGCGTCGGTGATGTCGAAAATACGTTTGAGGTGGCCTTCCGGGGCGATCTGTCGGTGGAGGATGCGAAGCAGCTCCTCGACTTCATGACATCCGAGTCCGCCGGCTGGAGTTACGTGCTGCTCACCGGCGACCTTTCCGAGATGGGCAAGCTCTCGCCGGATGTCCGGAAAACCCTCGCCACGCTGGGGCGCCGTCTGCCGCCCGTCCGCGGGATCGTCTATTACCGCGCGTCCTTCGCGGTGCGGGTCACCAACGAGCTGGTGATCCGCGCGTATGCGCTCCTCACGGGAGTCGACGTCGCGTTCCACTTCGCCGACGACGCGGCGGAGGCGCGGGCGTGGCTGGCGCGGCGGCAGGAGGAGATCGCATCCAAAGCGCAGCACCAGGTGAGCTCTTGATCGGCGGAGCTTACCTACGGCATCGCCGACGGTCTCTCCGGGGCAGCTGAGCTCACCGCACGCATCGCCGACGGTCTCTCCGGAGCAGCTGAGCTTACTGCCGGCACCGCCGACGGTCTCTCCGGGGCAGCTGAGCTCACCGCCCGCATCGCCGACGGTCTCTCCGGGGCAGCTGAGCTCACCGCCCGCATCGCCGACGGTCTCTCCGGGGCAGCTGAGCTCACCGCCCGCATCGCCGACGGTCTCTCCGGGGCAGCTGAGCTCACCGCCCGCATCGCCGACGGTCTCTCCGGGGCAGCTGAGCTCACCGCCCGCATCGCCGACGGTTCTCCGGAAGCAGCTCCACTGCATTTTCCGCACCCTATTGTCCCCAACCGAGACAATCCGCCACGACCTGCCCTCCAGAGGAGCACCCCGCCCCACCGACCTCGGCAGCCCCCTCGCCCCGCCCCCGGCTTCCCCCCTCCCCCCACGCCATCCCGCCCGTTCCCTCGATCGCCCCCACCTCCGCCCCTCGCGCTGGCACGGGATCCGCACAGACATCCCGCGTCCGACCCCTCAGCCATCTCAGCGGCGCTCGCCGGCCTGCTCCTTCCGCGGCAGCCCGGCGCGCCATCCACCCCTGAAGGGAGAAAGCGAGAACCAATGAAGGCGGTAGTCTTTCACGGCATCGGCGACATCCGGATGGACGACATCAAGGAGCCCAAGATCAAGGAGCCGACCGACGCGATCCTCCGCATCACGGCGAGCGCCATCTGCGGCACCGACCTCCACTTCGTCCGCGGCACCATGCCCGGGATGGTGCCGGGCACCGTCCTCGGCCACGAGGCGGTCGGCGTCGTCGAGGAGCTCGGCAAGGACGTCAGGAACCTGAAGAAGGGCGACCGGGTCGTCGTGCCGTCGACCATCGCCTGCGGCTATTGCTCGTACTGTCGAGCCGCGTACTACGCGCAGTGCGACAACGCCAACCCGAACGGCAAACACGCGGGCACCGCCTTCTTCGGCGGCCCCAAGATGTCCGGCCCCTTCGACGGCCTCCAGGCCGAGTTCGCGCGCATCCCGTTCGCCAACGTCGGGCTCGTCAAGCTCCCGAACGGCGTCAGCGACGACCAGGCCATCCTGCTCTCGGACATCTTCCCCACGGCCTACTTCGGCGCCGAGCTCGCCGAGATCCGGCCCGGCGACACCGTGGTGGTCTTCGGCTGCGGCCCCGTCGGCCTGTTCACGATCGCGAGCGCCAAGCTCATGGGCGCGGGGCGCATCATCGCGATCGACCAGGTGGCCGACCGGCTCGAGATGGCGCGCGACCAGGGCGCCGAGACCATCGACTTCTCCGCCGAGGATCCGCTCGTCGCGATCATGCGCCTCACCGGCGGGATCGGCGTCGACCGGGCCATCGACGCGGTGGGCGTCGACGCCGAGCGGCCGCACGACGGCCCCGCGCACAAGCAGGCGAAGCAGGACGCCAAGGCGTTCGACCTGGAGGTCAAGCAGATCAACCCCGACGCGCGGACCAAGGGCGACACGTTCGTCGCCGGCGACGGGCCGTCGCAGGTGCTGCAATGGGCCGTCCGGTGCGTGGCGAAGGCGGGGACGATCTCGGTGATCGGGGTCTATCCGCAGACGTCGCGCACGTTCCCCATCGGGGAGGCCATGAACAAGAACCTCACCCTCCAGATGGGCAACTGCAACCACCGCAAGTACATCCCGAAGCTCGTGGACCTCGTGCAGTCCGGCCAGGTGGATCCCACGACGATCATCACGAAGCAGGCGCCCCTCGAGTCCGCGATCGACGCCTACAAGGCCTTCGACCGGCGCGAGGCCGGCTGGGTCAAGGTCGAGCTGCGCCCCTCCGCGTCGGGCACGCCCGCCAACCTGAACCGCGCCGTGGCGTAGACCGCTGCGCGCGGCGCCCCCGCCGTCCGCCGCGCGGCGCCCCGGCGGTCCGCCGCGCGCGGCGCTCTCCGGCAGTCTTCCCGTTCGAGCGGGGAATTTCCCGCTCGAGCGGGGACAGTCCCCGCTCGAGCGGGGAATTTCCCGTTCGGGCGGGGAATTTCCCGCTCGAGCGGGCCGCGCCGCCGAGGGTAGTCTCGGAGCCCGCCATGGCCCTCGAACCTCGCCGCGACGCCGACCGCGCCCGCGCCGCGCTGCGCGCCGGCCGGATCGCGGCGATGACCGCGGGCGGCCTCGCGCTCGGCAAGCTCGTCGCTGGCCAGCTCGGCCACTCGATGGCGGTCACCGCGAGCGCCGTCGACTCGCTGACGGACCTCTTCGCCTCCTCGGCGAACGCCCTCGCCATCCAGCTCGCGCACGCCGCGCCCGACCGCTCCCACCCGTTCGGCCACGCGAAGATCGAGACGCTCGCCACGGCCGGCCAGGGCCTGCTCATCGGCGGCTCCGGCGTCTACCTGCTCATCGAGGGCGTCCGGCGCCTGATCTCGCCCCAGCCGCTCCGGCTGGCCGCGGTCACGCTCGGCGCGATGGCGGTCGCCGCGGCGATCACCGCCGCGCTCGTGGCCTATCTCGGCCGCGTCGCCGCGCGCACCGGCTCGAGCGCCATCCAGGCCGACGCCATCCATTACCGCACCGACATTGCCGCGAACCTCGCCGTCTTCCTCGGCGTCGCCCTCACCTATGTCACCGGCATCTCCCGCGTGGACGGCGTGCTGTCGATCGCGGTCGCCGTGTACGTCCTCACCTCCGCGGGCTCCCTCCTCCGCCTCGGCGTGCGCGATCTCATCGACACGAGCGCCTCCGAGGACCGCGTCGCCGCGATCGAGGCCGCGCTCTCCGCCATGCGTTCCCGCGGCGAGATCCTCGGCCACCACGCCCTGCGCACGCGCATCGCCGGCCGCACCCTGTTCGTCGACGTCCACATCGAGCTCCCGGGCGATCTCCCCCTCGCCCGCGCGCACGCGACGAGCGATCGGGCCCGCGACGCCATCCTCGCCGTCGAGCCCGACGCCGAGGTCCTCGTGCACATCGATCCCGGCCGCGACGAGCCCTCGTGATCCCCCGGCCCCGACTCACGTGGGGCTCAAACAACGACAGTCCCAGCCCGGCGCAGCCCCGTCCAGCACCGCAAGTCGACAGCGCTCTTCAACGAACGCGCGAGCGGCTCGCGGCCCCCCATCGCCCGCCTGGTCCCGCAAACACGGCAGGCCCCCGGCGAGGGTGTCCGCCGCGCGGCGTGGGGGACGGGCTGTTGTCTGAGCCCAAATGACGTTGTGTTCCCGGAGTGCGCAGCACGGAGGGGACACAACGTCCATGGCGAGTTCAGCCCGTCCCCTGCGCCGCGCGGCGGACACCCTCGCCGGGGGCCGTGCGACTCGGCAAGCCCCCCGACGACGACATCCCCGTTATCAGCCGCCCGCCTCTCCTTCGTCGTTGTGCTCGTGCTCGTCGAGGTACCGCTCCGGCGCGAGCTCCCACCGCTCCGGCGACCGCCAGAGCTGCGCGAGCAGCAGCTCGCGCATCAGCAGGAACTCCTTGGGCAGCCGGTCATAGAGCCGCTCGAACAGCTCCCCGTGCGAGCCGAACTCCGCCTTCCACGCCTCCCGGTCGACGGCCATGAGCTGGTAGAACTTCTCCTTCGAGAAGCCGTCCATCCCCCGCCACTCGAGGTCCTCGTACCGCGGCATCCACCCGAGCGGGCTCTCCTCGGCGAAGCCGCGGCCGTGCACGCGATCGACGATCCACTTGAGGACGCGCATGTTCTCGCCGAAGCCCGGCCAGAGGAAGTTGCCCTGGTCGTCCTTGCGGAACCAGTTGACCGAGAAGATGCGCGGCGGATTGGCGATCTGGCGCCCCATCTGCAGCCAGTGGTTGAAGTAATCGCCCATGTGGTAGCCGCAGAAGGGCAACATCGCCATCGGATCGCGCCGGACCTGGCCGATGGTGCCGGCCGCCGCGGCCGTCATCTCGGAGCCGATCGTCGCCGCCATGTAGACGCCGAAGCCCCAGTTCAGGGACTGGTACACGAGCGGCACCGTCGTCGCCCGCCGCCCGCCGAAGATGATGGCGCTGATGGGCACGCCGTTCGGGTCGTCCCAGTGCGCGTCGATCGACGGACACTGCGACGCGGGGGTCGTGAAGCGCGCGTTCGGGTGCGCCGCCTTGCGCCCGCAGTCCGGGGTCCACGGCTTCCCCTGCCAGTCGATGAGCTCCGGCGGCGGCTCGTCCGTCATCCCCTCCCACCACACGTCGCCGTCGGGCGTGAGCCCCACGTTGGTGAAGATGGTGTTCTTCCGGATGGTCGCCATCGCGTTCGCGTTCGACTTCTCCGACGTCCCCGGGGCCACGCCGAAATAACCCGCCTCGGGGTTGATCGCGTAGAGCCGCCCGTCGGTCCCGGGCTTCATCCAGGCGATGTCGTCGCCCACCGTCGTGACCTTCCAGCCCGCGAAGGCCTTGGGCGGGATGAGCATGGCGAAGTTCGTCTTGCCGCACGCGCTCGGGAAGGCCGCGGCGACGTACGTCTTCTCGCCCTTCGGCGACTCGACGCCGAGGATGAGCATGTGCTCGGCGAGCCACCCCTGCTCCCGGCCGAGCACCGACGCGATGCGCAGCGCGAAGCACTTCTTGCCGAGCAGCGCGTTGCCGCCGTAGCCGCTCCCGAACGACCAGATCAGCCGCTCGCCCGGGAAGTGGACGATGTACTTCTCCGCGTTGCACGGCCACGGCACGTCGCTCTGCCCCGGAGCGAGGGGCATGCCGACCGAGTGCAGGCAGGGGACGAAGCCGCCGTCCCCCAGCGCCTCGAGCACCTTGCTGCCCATGCGGGTCATGATCCGCATGCTCGCGGCCACGTACGGCGAGTCGCTGAGCTCGACGCCGATGTGCGCGTACGGCGAGCCGACCGGCCCCATGCTGAAGGGGATCACGTACAGGGTCCGGCCCCGCATGCACCCGGTGAAGAGGCGGCGCAGCGTGGCCTTCATCTCCTGCGGATCGGCCCAGTTGTTCGTGGGGCCGGCGTCCTGCTTGCGCCGGCTGCAGATGAACGTGCGGTCCTCGACGCGGGCCACGTCGCTCGGGTCGGAGCGCGCGAGGTAGCTGTCCGGGCGCTTCTCCGGGTTCAGGCGGATCAGCGTGCCCGCCTTCACCATCTGGTCGCAGAGCGCGTCGAACTCCTCCTTGGAGCCGTCGCACACGTGCACGCGATCCGGCTGGCACAACGCGACCACCTCGGCGATCCACCGCCGGAGCTTCTCGTTGGCGATCGACGCCCTGAGCCCGGGGATCGACGGCGGCGGCGGCGGCTCCGAGATGACCGGCGGCGGCGGCTCCGAGTGGACCGCGTTCTGGCTGCGCTGGCTGGGTGCTACGGACACTGGCGTACCCTCCTCATCTCTCAGTCCCCCGTGCATTGCAGGACGCGGGCCGCGCCCGCCCTGACGACAATTCTGGCCGAAATACGCCCGCTTGGCTGCGCCGATTGCCCACGAGCTCGTCCGCCGGGGAGCAGGCGCGCGCACCAGGTGCGCCCCCCGAGCAAACCGTGCGCCGCCGCGCGGGTCGTCAGAGCAGCCGCACGAGGAGCTGCGCCGCCACGATCTTCACGAGCGTCGCCACCGGGTAGACCGACGCGTAGCCCGCGTTCGGCGCCTCGCTGCGCGCCTGCTCCAGGCTGAACGCCAGCACCGCCGGCTGCGTCTGGATCCCGGAGAGCATGCCGGTGAGCACGCCCATCGGGATCCGGAGCAGCCGGTAGCCGACGAGCAGCGTCCCGAACGCGACCGCCGCGGTGATGAGCGCGCCGCTCCCCACGAGCGCCGCCGCGCCGCCCTGCGCCAGCGTGTGCGCGAAGGAGTAGCCCGAGCGGGTGCCGACGCCGGCGAGGAACATCACCACGCCGAGCTGCCGCAGCGTGAGGTTCGTGCCGTACGGGAGCGTCCACACGAGCGGCCCCGTGCGCCCGAGCCGGCCGAGGACGAGGCCCACGAGCAGCGGCCCGCCGGCGGAGCCGAGTTTGATCGGGGCCCCGCCGGGCAGCGGGATCGGCACGCTGCCGAGGAGCAGCCCGAGCGCGATCCCCACGCTGAACGTGATGACGTCGATCTCCGAGATCGCCTTCAAGGAGTCGCCGAGGTACCGCGCGATCGCGTCCATGCGCTCGCGCGGCGCGACGACGCGCACGCGGTCGCCGAGCTCGAGCGTGGTCTGGTCGTCGGGCAGGATGTCCACGTCGCCGCGGCGCACGCGCGTGATGATCGCCCCGAAGCGCTCCGGCAGCCTGAGCTCGCGGAGCGGCCGCTCGGTGATCCCGGGGCGCGAGACGAACACCCGGCGGAAATCGATCTGGGTCCGGTCGAACTCGAGGTGCTCGGCCGTGGCCTCGCCGAGCAGGAGCGCGGCGGCGTTCACGTCGTCCTCGCCGCCGATCACGCCCACGAGGTCGCCGCGCTCGAGCGCCGTCGCGTCGGTCGCGATGGCGAGCTGCCCCCCGCGGCGCATGCGGCCGAAGAGCACGTGCAGCCCGTGGCGCCGCCGCAGCTCGCCGGCCGGGACGCCGAGCGCCTCGTCGCGGGTGACGCGCACCGTGACGTTGGTGAGGCGCTGCGGCGCCCCTCTGGCGTCGCGGCGGCTCCGCAGCTCGGCCTCGTAGTCCACGCGCAGCAGGCGCTGGAGGAGGCCGATCGCGCCGAGCGTGCCGAGCACCCCCGCCGGGTAGGTGACCGAGTAGCCGACCACGGCGCCGCTCGCGAGCGCCTCGCGCGCGGCCTCCGGCGCCGATTTGATCACCTCGAGCGCGCTCGCCAGGGCCGGGGTGCTGGTGGTCGCGCCCGCGAACACCCCGGCGGCGGCCGCGCCGCGCAGCCCGGCGAAGCGCGCCGCGAGCGCGGCGAGGCCGGCGGCGGCGAGCAGCGCGCCGGCGGCGAGCAGCGCGTCGCGCAGGCCGCGCCGGCGCAGCGAGGCGAAGAACCCGGGGCCGCTGGTGAGGCCCACGGTGTAGACGAAGAGGGCGAGGCCGAAGACCGTCACGAACTCGGGCAGCTGCAGCGACGGGTCGACGGCGCCGGCGCCGAGCCCGACGAAGAGCACCGCCGCGACGCCGAGGTGAAAGCCGCCGATCCGGAGGCGCCCCACGAGGAAACCGAGCGCGGAGACGACGAAGAGGAGGAGGAGCGGGCTACCCGCGAGCAGGCGAACCATGGCCGGAACGCCAGAGGGAACGAAACGCACCACCCCGTGTCAAGCGCCTCTTCTCGCGCCGCGCCGCCGTCGAGCTGTGGTGTTGTCGTGCGATCTTCCCGCGACCTCCGCGAGACAACCGCGCTCGCTGCGCGCAGCTCATTGCGCGATGAGCTGCGCGCAATGAGCCATGCGCAATGGGCTACGCCCAATGAGCCATGCGCAATGAGCTACGCGCAATGAGCGTGACACGCCGCGCGCGCTCCCCGTGCGAGCTCATCCATCGAGTCCGCCGCGCCGGGTTTCGCGGTAGCGGCGGTAGCGGCGCCCCGCGCCGCTGCTACCCTGCTCGCCTCGAGCGAGCCCATGTCCAGGAGCCCCGTCGAGCGCGCGCTCTCGTACCACACGCGCACGAAGCACCACCTGAGGCGTTATGCGCGCGCCCTCGGCTACCTCGACTGGAGCACGCAGCCCGAGCCGTTCCGCACCTTCGAGGGCGCGCCCGAGGTCCTCTTGCCGCTCCGGGCCCGCGGCCTCACCGCCGCTTACCGCGACCTCTACCGCCCCGGCGCGGTGGCGCCCGCCGCGGTCGAGCTCGGCGCCGTGGCGGCGCTGTTCGAGCTCTCCCTCGGCCTGTCCGCGTGGAAGGAGCACCGGGGCTCCCGCTGGGCGCTCCGCTGCAATCCCTCGAGCGGGAACCTCCACCCGACCGAGGCATACCTGCTCTCGGCCGGCGCCCCCGGGCTCGCGGCGGGCCTCTACCATTACGTGAGCCGCGACCACAAACTCGAGCGCCGCGCCGCGCTGGACGCCGCGTCCGCGCGCGCGCTCGCGGCCCTGCTCCCTGCGGGCGGCCTCCTCGTCGGGCTGAGCTCCATCCACTGGCGCGAGGCGTGGAAGTACGGCGAGCGGGCGTTTCGTTATTGCCAGCACGACGTGGGGCACGCCATCGCCGCGGTCCGTTACGCTGCGGCGGCGCTCGGCTGGACCGCCCTGCTGCTCGACGACCTCGGCGACGCCGAGCTGCGCGCGCTGCTCGGCCTCGACCGGGACGCGGATTTCGCCGGGGTCGCCGCGGCCGATCGCGAGCACCCGGACGCCGCGCTGCTCCTCGTGCCCTCCGCCCCGGCGCGCCCGGAGGAGGCGCGCGCGCTCGCGGCCGCGGCGCGCGCGGTGGCCGCGAAGGCGCCGGAGCTCGTCCGCCTCGCCGCGCGCGAGGGCGCGTGGGCCGGACGGGCGAACGCGCTGAGCCCGAGCCACGTCGACTGGCCCGTCATTGACGACGTCGCCGAGGCCACCTGGAAGCCCCACACCGAGGAGCCCGCGGCCGTCCCGCGGGGCGACCTGCCGCCGCTCCCCGGCGGCGGCGGCGCCCCGGCCGCGGAGATCATCCGGATGCGGCGGAGCGCGTCCGCGTACGACGCCCGCACCTCGATCGGCGCGGAGACGTTCTACGCCATGCTGGATCACCTCCTCCCCCGCCCCGGCGTGCCCCCGTGGGACGTGCTCCCGTGGGCGCCCGCGGTCCACGCGGTCGTCTTCGTGCACCGCGTCCGCGGCCTCCCCGAGGGCCTGTACGTGCTCGAGCGGTCCGAGGCGGCGCACGACCGGCTGCGGGCCGCGCTCGCCCACCCGTTCGACTGGGAGACGCCGGCCGGCTGCCCGGCGCACCTCGGGCTCTACCGCCTCTCCCAGGCCGATCTCCGGGACGCGGCGCAGATCGTGAGCTGCCACCAGGAGATCGCCGCCGACGGCGCGTTCAGCCTCGGGATGGTCGCCGACCTCGGCGCCGCGCTCCGGGAGCGCGGCGCGCCGTGGTACCGCCGTCTCTTCTGGGAGGCCGGCGTCCTCGGCCACACGCTCTACCTCGAGGCCGAGGCCGCCACGGACAGCGGCGGCCGCGTGCGCGCGACCGGCATCGGCTGCTACTTCGACGACGTGTTCCACGAGCTCTGCGGCATCACCGGCGACGCGCTCCAGAGCCTCTATCACTTCACGGTCGGCGGCCCCGTCGAGGACCCGCGCCTCGCGACGCTCGCGCCGTACGAGCACCTCGAGAAGGAGCGGCGCGAGGCGCTGTCAACCCCGGGTTGACACGGTGGACACCTCCGCGCACCCCGCGCGGGCTCAGGGGGAGATCCGCACGAGCGCGACCGAGTCGAGCTTGGAGCCGTCCTCGCGGCACGCGAACGAGACGATGTGCCTCCCGGGCTCGAGCGCGAAGGTGAGCAGCTTCGTGGTCTCGGACGTCGAGTCGTTCACGTAGTCGAAGTGGAACTCGGTGCCCGTGTATTCGTAGCGGTATCCCTCCGACGGCTCGTAGTTCACGCGGATCCAGAACGAGCTGTCCTTGCCTTCCATGGGCCCGGCGGCGAGCCGGGCCTTGATCTGGTAGGTCCCGGCCTCGGTGACGTCGAGCGGGCACTCGACGCGGTCGTCGTCGCAGCCCGACTCTTCGGGGACGACCACGTAGCCCGCGCCGTGCGCCGTGGGGTCGTCCATGACGACGAAGCTGCCGAAGAGGTTGCAGTCCTCGGCCTCGCACGCGAGCGAGCCAGGGGCGCAGTTCGACTGCCCGCCCGTCGCGCCCGCACCTCCCTGGGACGTCGGGAGTTCCGTGGACGTCGAGGAGGCGTCCCACGCGTCGGACAACCCCTCGAGCGAGCAGGCGCAGACCAGCGCTGGCGAGAGCGCGATCCAGCGTCCCCACCGCGGCAGCCGCACGCCGACACGGGTCGTGCGCGGGCGAGAGGCCGACTTCCCTCCGCCGCACGCCCCACGCCTCTTCGCCCTCTCCGGTTCCGAGCTCGTTGTCACTGCCATGCCTCCAAGCAACACGCGTACCATGCACGAGGTGCTGCCCCCACGCCGGGATCGCGGCACGTGCTGCCGCGGAGCCGGCCGCCGTCCCCCCCGGCGAGCCCGGCGCCACGCCGCGGCGTTGCCGGATCCTACCACGGCCATGGCACATAGAGCGGCTCCCCCGCGAACGCCGCCCGAGCCCCACGCCCCTTGTCCGAGACGAAGAGCGTGCGCTCCCGGGACGGCGGCCACCGCGCACGCCTGCGGCGTCGACATCCGATGCGCAGGGATGGATCGGGGCAGATCGCAAGAATGCCATCGGGAATATCCTTCTTCGCGTTGAAGGGCAGTGTCGGGGGGTATGGCACACCTGCGACAATCTTTTGAAACGACGCGATTCTCACGATGCTAACGCAATGACGGGATGATGCCATGACGCGCTGATGCATCGCCGACACGCGCGATGCGCCAGCGCTGGCGCCCATGCCGGCGCCACGGCATGGCAGCACCGCCGCGCGACGCCGCATTCTCGGCAACCTGAACGCGAATGGAATGGGAGCCGAACGCAAGCCGAAGCAAGCCGACGCAAGCCGACGCAAGCCGACGCGAGCTAACAGGGGCTGAACGTTGAGTTAGCTGAACGCGAGCTGAACGCGGCGCGCGGCCGTCCGAGGCGTTGACAACGAAGCCTGCTGTTGCTTCCATGTTGAATCCGCTCGGCGCAGCGCGCGCCCTCCGGGGCGGCGAACGATGGTGGCCACGGGTCGACAAACCTCGGAGACCGAGCAGACTCAGACGGCGGTCATGGGCAAGTACCGCCTCATCGCGAAGCTCGGCCGGGGTGGGATGGGGGACGTGTTCCTGGCCGTCGCGCACGGGCCCGGGTCCTTCAACAAGCTCGTCGTCGTCAAGCGCCACCGCGGCGTGACCGGGGAGAGCGATAAGGTCGTCTCGATGTTTCTGGACGAGGCGAAGCTCTCCGCCCGCCTCAACCACCCCAACATCGTCCAGACCTACGAGGTCGCTCAGGACGAGGACGGGTACTTCACGGTGATGGAGTACCTGGAGGGCCAGCCGCTGAGCGGGCTCATCAAGGCGGCGACCCAGCGCGACGCGGGCGCGGAGGACTTCACGCGCGGCGTCTGGCTCCGGATCGTCGCCGACATGCTGAGCGGCCTCCACCACGCGCACGAGCTCCGCGACTACGACGGCACGCCGCTCGGCATCGTCCACCGCGACGTGTCCCCGCACAACATCTTCGTCACCTTCGACGGCGCGGTGAAGCTGCTCGATTTCGGCGTCGCCAAGGCGGCCATCAACGAGAGCCTCACCGAGACCGGCAAGCTGAAGGGCAAGACCTCCTACATGGCGCCCGAGCAGGCGCTGGACAGCGCGACGATCGATCGGCGAGCCGACATCTTCGTCGCCGGCATCGTCCTCTGGGAGCTGCTCACCCAGGAGCGGCTCTTCGGGGGCGACGCCGTCGACGCGCTCTGGAAGCTCGCGTCCCTCGACGACATCCCGCCCCCCTCGCGCCTCGTCGCGGGTCTGCCGCCCGGGCTCGACGCCATCGTCGCGAAGGCGCTCGAACGCGACCCGGCGAGGCGGTTCGAGACCGCCCAAGAAATGCGCGAGGCGCTCGAGGTGTACCTGCGCGTCTCGGGCGAGGACGTCCGGTCGGACGAGATCGGCGCGACGATGCTGCGCGTCTTCGGGGAGCGCCGGGCCAGCATGCAGCGGCAGATCAAGGCGTACCTCGACGCCCCGCCGCCGGGCGCCGCGGCCGAGGCGAGCTTGCAGCGCGCGAGCCGGATCGTCATCGAGGCCCCCCGGCGGCTCCCGACGCTGCTCCCCCTCGGGGAGGATCCCGGGCAGCGGACCCCGGGGCCAGGTCGCACCGCGTCCGAGCAGGAGCTGACGGGCCTGAAGGCGGTCCTGAGCCCCACCGCCTCGCCGCCGCGCGGCTACCTGGTCGGGGCGATCGGCATGGCCGCGCTGGGCGCCGCGGTCGCGGTCGCGGCGCGCGGCCCGGGCGAGCAGCGGCCCACGCCCACCGCCGCCTCCGCCGTGCCCGCCGCGGGCGCCGCCGCCGCGGCGCGCCGCTGCGAGGGGGTGCTGCGGGTCCGGATCACGACCAGCGACACCGGGCCGGCCACCGACATCGCGCCGCCCTATAACCAGGGGATCTACGATTACCTGCGCCACCTCAACGACAGCCAGGGAGGGCTCCGGGGCTGCCGCATCGAGGTCGACATCAAGGACGCGCGGTACGACCCGGCCACGACCGAGGAGGTGATCGACGCGTGGCGAGGGGCGCCCGAGTGGCCCGAGGTGAACACGCTGTTCGTCTTCGGCACCGGCCCGACCACCCGCGTCGCGCCGAAGCTCTCCGACGAGAAGAAGCTCATCATCCCCGGCTCGTACGCCGGCTCGCTCGCCACGCCCGCGCCGATCTCGGTCGACGTCTCGCATGCCGAGTTCAACGCCGTGGGCCAGAGCGTCACCGCGACGGAGCACAAGACGAGCCCGGGATATCCGTACGTCTTCTTCCCCGCCACCGACTATTCCACCGCGATCCGCATCGGGATCAAGGCCGCCTGGAAGATCGCGCCCGGGCGCATCGCGATGGTGCACGACACCGTCGATCAGTGCCTCTACTGCGTCGATCCGCTCGCGGCGGGCAAATCGTACGTGGAGCAGCTGCCCGGCATGCTGCTCGGCGAGGATCTCGTCGTCCCTCAGACCTCGTCCCTCGAGCACGAGGCGCTCATCGTCGGCGCGGTGACCGGCTACGTGAAGCGGGAGATCGAGAGGAAGAGGGCGAACCCGGCCTACGTCCCCGTGAGCTGGCTCTGGGCCGGCAACAGCGTCGTCTCGTCGGCCTTCGTCGGCAAGGGCGCCGCGGCCGGGCAGAAGCTCGTCGATCAGGCGTTCCCCGAGAAGGAGCGCTGGCGGCTGCGCGTGATGGCGAACAACTGGGGGATCGGCGAGCAGACGCTCTCGATCTGCGGGGCCGACTGCGCCGGCGCCTTCTACGGCCTCTTCCCGGTGCCCGTCTACGGCGACACCCAGCACTCGAGCGGCATGGCGGAGATGCTGCAGATCCACCGGGCGTACCGCGAGAAGGACAACCACCCGCGGGGCCGGCACCAGGACCAGCTCTACGTCCAGGGCCACGCGGCGGCGCTGATGTGGCGCGAGGCCGTCGAGCGGGCCGTCGAGGCCGGGCACTCGAGGCCGACGGGCGAGCACCTGAAGGCGGCCCTCGAGGGCTTCAAGAACGTGGTGCTCGACGGGATGACGGCCGGGCCGATCTCCTTCAGCCCGACCGATCATCGGCCTCAGGCGAACGAGTCGGTCTACGTGATCGCCGCGGGCGAGCCCGACGGCCGGCTCGCGCTCAAGTTCGTGGATCGGGTCTCGATAGAGCTCGATCCGAGGTGGCTCGGCTACTGAGGCGGCGCGCGGCCGCGCCCCGGCGGCGCGCTCGCGCCGCGGCTCACGTCTTGCCGGAGATCCGCCAGAAGCCGAGCCGCTCGGCCCCGCGCAGATCCGGGCCGACCGGCCCCATGCCCCAGAAGTGATCCTCGTAGTTGGGGAGGGTCCACTCCGGTCCGTAGACCCCCATCACGGCGTAGATCACCTGGTCGTCCGGCTGGACCTCGATCGCCGTCGTCGCCCACGCCTGCCGCAGCGGCGCCGGGCTCGCCTCGTCGAGCAGGCGGCCCGCGAACGCGGCCCCCTCGCTCGTGTCGTCGAACGACTCGGTCGCATACCCGAGCAGCAGGTGCAGGCCGTCGAACGCGCCCGCCCACCGGTAGCGCCACGCGCCGCCGTCGTCCTGGAGCGGGCCGCACGCGGCGACCACCATCCACTCCAGCTCGGCGTTGCCCCAGCGGGCGTCGGTGAAGTGCAAGAACCCATCGCTCATGTTGGTGCAGAACATGAAGCCGGCGCCGTTCGCGTGCCCCGTGTAGAACGTGAGGTCGACCGAGTCCGCGAAGGACGCGTCCTGGCCGCCCAGCGCGGGATCCTTGAAATCGACCTCCCAGGCGCGCTGGTCCCCCCAGTTGAAGCGGGGCGCGACGCCGCCCGCCTGGAAGCGCGCCACCAGCCCGTCGACGTTCGCCTTGGAGTGCGAGAGGCCGCCGCAGCGCCCGACCCACTCGGTGCCGACCGTGCCCAGCGCGCCCTGGCCCGGCGACGGGTCGGGCGGGCGCGGCTCGTCGGACCGCGCCGACGGGTCGGGCGGGCGCGGCTCGTCGGACCGCGCCGACGGGTCGGGCGGGCGCGGGGAGAGCGCGGAGCGCGCGGCCGCCGGAGCGCCCAGGGCCGCCGGCACGATCACCTTGCGGACGTCCGCCACCTCCTCGCCGGAGCGCCGCCGCGCGCTGCACACGTAATGGGGCAGGATCCACCGGACGTCGCTGGAGAGCGGCGGCGCGTAATAGACGAGCTCCGGCGCGGCCGCGAGTTCGGCGCCGTCGCCGAGCGCGGCGGCGCACAACGCGGCGGCCTCCGAGGGGGGGACGATCGCGACGTCCTCGCCGCGCTCGAGCTCGCGCCGGGCGTAGAGCAGGTGGGTCACGACGCCCTCGGGGTCGAACGTGACCTTGACCTTGGCGCCCGGGCCGATGAGCCGGAGCCCCTCGAGCGTCTCGCGGAAGCTCACCTGCGTGTCGAGCTCGGCCCGCGCCACCTCCCGCCCCTCGATGTCGCTCACCTCGAAGAGGGAGTGGTCCACGGCGACCTCGCGGCCGACCGGCAGGCGCGCCGCGTCCAGCGCGGCCCGCGCCCGCGCCGCCGCGTCCGGCCCGGGCAGGACACGCGCCGCCGTCAGCGCGTCGAAATCGACGGCGTCGTCGCCGAGCGCGGTGGCGAGGCCGCGCTCGTCGCGGAACCCGGGCGCGGGCGGGGCGGCCTTCCGCGTGGGCACACGCTGGAACCGCGCGCGATCGAGGTAGCGGATCGCGCCGTCCGGCGCGAGCGCGGCGCCGCGCGCGAAGCCCTCCCGGGCGAGCCCGAGCGCCGCGGCGAGCGCGGCCGCCCGATCGAGGTCGGCACCCGGACGGAGCGCGCGGTAGCTGGGCAGGGCGCGCGGCTCCGGGGCGACGGGCGCCACGCCGCGCGCCGTGCCGGACGCACCCCGACCGGCGCCCTCCGGGCGATCCGCGCGCGGGTCGCCGCCGCTGCACCCGGTGACGCCGCAGGCCACGAGGAGGAAGAAACCAACCACCTGAGCCGGCGCTCTCTTCATGAAAAACCCCCGTTTTCCCTCGGTTGCGGCGCGGCCCGGCGCGCAACGCTGGAGGAGCGGCCTCGCAGGGAGACTGCGCGCGGCGCTCCCGGCCTGCAGCGCGCGGCCTGTGACCCGCGCCAGCGCGCATTGCAGGAGCCAAGCCACCGCGCCGCGGCGCGGCGCGCCGTCTGGCGCGGACGAGCGCCTCGCCGCGCGCGCCGCCGCCGCGCCTCGATCGCGGCCGCCGCCGCGCCTCGATCGCGGCCGCCGCCGCGCCGGGCGCGCCGCCCGCGCCGGAAGCCGAGCAGAAGCGGCCGACTCCGAGGCGCGATTGACCGGCTCCCCGCCGGCTCCTAGGCTCGCGCACTCCATGGCCGAGCACATGAAGGACGGACCGAGCGCACCGCGGGCAGATGCCGGGGCCAGCGATCGAACGCTCGAGGGGACGGCGGACCCCGGCGCGCGCCTGTTCCTCGACTTCCTCTCCTCGATCCGCCCCCAGATCGACGCCTCGCTCGAGCGGCGGTGGCGCGACAAGGTGCGCGACGTGGAGCGTTACGGCCGCGAGGTCGCGGCGATGGCCGCGGAGGCGAAGAGCCTCACCCTGCGGGGCGGCAAGCGGTTCCGGGCGGGGCTGCTCGTCGCCGCCTACCAGGGCGTCGCGCCGGACGCGCCGCTCGAGCCCGCGATCGACGCCGGCGTCGCGCTCGAGCTCCTGCAGACGTACCTGCTCATCCAGGACGACTGGATCGACGGCGACACGGTGCGGCGGGGAGACCGCACCGTGCACGTCGCGCTGGCGGAGGTGCTGGGCGACGTGCACCTCGGCGCCTCGTCGGCGATCCTCGCGGGCGATCTCACCTGGAGCTTCGCGCTGGGCGCGCTCGCGTCCGCCGCGGCGCCGCCGGATCGCGCGCTCGCGGCCGTGCAGCTCTTCTGCAGGATGCACGAGGACGTCGTGATCGGGCAGCACCTCGACGTGGTCGGGCGGGCCGAGGACGTCGAGCAGATGCACGCGCTCAAGACCGGCAGCTACACGGTGCGCGGCCCGCTCGCGCTCGGCGCCACGCTGGCCGGCGCGTCGGCCGAGGTCGTGGCGGCGCTCGAGCGGTTCGCGGCGCCGGTCGGCGTGGCCTTCCAGCTGCGCGACGACCTGCTCGGCGCGTTCGGGAGCGCCGCCGCGACGGGAAAGCCGGTCGGCAACGACCTGCGCGCCGGCAAGCGCACCGCGGTGCTCGCGGCGGCCGAGGGGCGCCTCGACGCCGCCGGCCGGGGCGCGGTCGCGCGCGCGCTCGGCCAGAAGGACGCGAGCGACGAGGCCGTGGCGGCCGCCACCCTGGCGCTCGAGGCGTGCGGCGCGCGGCGCGTGGTGGAGGAGCGGCTCTCCGCCCTGTGCGGCGAGGCCGAGGACCTCGGGCGCGCGTTGCCGGTCACCGAGCACGCCCGCCGGATCCTGAGCGGCGCGGCGAGCGCGCTCCGGTGGAAAGGCGCATGACCGAGGCGCTCGGCACCGCGTCCGGCAAGATCATCCTGCTCGGCGAGCACGCCGTCGTGTACGGCGCGCCCGCGATCGCCGCCGGCCTCGCCGAGCGCGGCGCGCGCGCCCGGGCGACGCGCGCCTCCGGCGCGAGCGCGCTCTGGCTGGGCGGGCGCATGCACGCGGCGTCGCCGGGTGGATCGGGGGCATCGGACGCTGCGAAGGAGCCGGCCACCTCGAGCGGACCGAACGGCGACGGCGTCGCGAGGGCCTTCGCGGCCCTGCTCGAGGCGCTCCTCGGCGCAGGCCCGGTGCACGTCGAGGCGGAGAGCGACCTGCCGCCCGGCGGGGGCCTGGGGAGCTCGGCGGCGCTGGGCGTCGCGATCGCCCGCGCGATCACCGCGCTCGCGCCGCTCGGTCCGCCGGCGGAGCCCCCGCCCGCGGAGGCCGCGGGCGCCGCCGGCGCCGGTCCTGCAGCGCGCGTGCGCGCAGCGGCGGCGGCCTGGGAGGCGGTGTTCCACCACGGCAGGGCGTCGGGCATCGACCTGATGGCCGCGGCCACGAGCGGGTGCTTCCGTTTCACCCGGGCCGAGGGCGCGACGCTCCTGCCCGCGCGCGACGACCTCTGGCTCTGCGTGGGCTCGACGGGGACGTCGCACGACACGGGCGCGATGATCGAGCTCGTGGCGCGGCACTTCCAGCGCAAGCCCGACCTGGCCGAGCGCTCGATCGCCGGCATCACCTCGCTCGTCAACAACGCGGCGCTGGCGATCGAGGCGGGGGACGCGACGGGGCTCGGCCGGCTGATGGACCTCAACCACATGATCCTCGCCGGGATGTTCGTCTCCAACGAGGCGATCGAGGCGCTCTGCCGGCTCGCGCGCGAGGCCGGCGCGCTCGGCGCGAAGCTCACCGGCGCCGGCGGCGGCGGCTCGGTGATCGCGCTGCTCCCACCCCCGCCCCCGGGCGGCGGCCGGGCGCCCGAGGCGGCGGAGCGCGTGCTCGCCGCCTGGCGCGGCGCGGGGTACAGCGGCTTCGTGACCAGGATCGAGGCGCGCGCGACGAGGGCCGCGCGAGAGGAGCAGGCATGAGCGTCGTGAGCCGGGCGACCGCGGTCGCCCACCCGAACATCGCCCTCGCGAAGTACTGGGGCAAACGCGCGGACGGGCACAACCTGCCCGCCGTCCCGAGCCTCTCGGTGACGCTCGCCGGCATGGCGACCACCACGGAGGTCGTCTTCGACGCGTCGCTCGAGCGCGACGAGCTCCACCTCGCCGGCGCCGCGCTGCCGCCGGAGGCCGAGGCGACGCGCCGGGTCGCCGGGCTGCTCGACCGGGTCCGCGCCGCCTCGGGGCGGCGCGAGCGCGCCCGCGTGGTCAGCCGGAACGATTTCCCCACCGCGGCGGGGCTCGCCTCGAGCGCGTCCGCGTTCGCCGCGCTCGCGCTCGCCGCGAGCGCGGCCGCGGGCCTCTCCACCGCGCCGGCGGCGGTGAGCGACCTCGCCCGGAAGACGTCGGTCTCCGCCGCGCGCTCCGCGTTCGGCGGCTTCGTCGAGCTGCGCGCCGGCCGCCCCGGCGACGAGGCGCTCCCGGCGACGCCGATCGCGCCGGAGGACCACTGGCCGCTCGCGGTCGTGATCGCCGTGACGCGCGAGGGCCCGAAGGACGTGGGCTCCAGCGACGGCATGCGGCACACCGCGACGACGAGCCCGTACTTCCCCGCCTGGGTGGACGCCGCGCCGGCGCTCTTCGCGGCGGTGCGCGCGGCCGTCCTCGCCCGGGACTTCGCGGCGCTCGGCGCCGCCGCGGAGTCGAGCGCCCTCTGCATGCACGCCTCGAGCATCGCCGCCTCGCCGGGCCTGCTCTACTGGACGGGCGCCACCGTGGAGGTGATCGCCGCGGTCCGGCGGCTCCGCGGTGAGGGCGCGCCGGTGTTCTTCACCATCGACGCCGGCCCGCACGTGAAGGTCTTCACGACGCCCGAGGCGCGGGGCGCCGTCGAGCAGGCGCTGCACGCCGTCCCCGGCGTCCTCCGCACGATCTCGGCCGTCCCCGGCGGCGGCGCGCGCCTCGTCGCGAGCGGCGGCGCGCCCGGGAGCGCGGGCCCGTGATCGTCCGGGCGCCCGGCAAGCTGGTGCTCTCGGGCGCGTACGCCGTGCTCGAGGGCGCACCCGCGCTCGTGGCCGCGGTCGACCGCTACGTGCTCGCCGATCCGGAGCGCCCCGCCGAGCACGAGACCGAGGAGGTCCGGGCCGCCATCGCCGCGGGGGCGCTCGACCGCGCGGTGTGGTTCGACGCGTCGGCGCTGCGGGCGGAGCAGCCGGTCGCCGTGGGCGGCGAGGGCGCGGGCACGGCCGCGGCCGCGCCGGAGCGCCGCGCGAGCCGCAAGCTCGGCATCGGCTCGAGCGCGGCGATCCTCGTCGCAACGCTCGCGGCCCGCGCGCGCCGCGCCGGCGCGCCCGCGAGCGCCCCCGGGTGGGACACCGCGAGGATCTTCGCCGACGCGCTTGCCGCGCACCGCCGGGCGCAGGGCGGCGGCAGCGGCGTCGACGTCGCGGCGAGCGTCTACGGCGGCGTGCTCTGCTGCCGCCTCGCGCCGGGCGGCGAGCTCGCGGTGACGCCGCACGCGCTGCCGGCCGGGCTCGTGATCGAGGTCTTCGCCAGCGAGTCCTCGGCGCGCACGAGCGTCATGCTCGAGCGCGTGCGCGCGCTCGCCGCCCGCGAGCCCGAGGCGCACCGCGCGCTGCTCGGCGCGGCCGCCGAGGGGGCGAACGCCGCCGTCCGGGCCGCCGACGTGGCCGCCTTCGTGACCGCGCTGGACCGCCAGGTCGACGCCCTCGCCGCGCTCGGCGACCGCGCCGGCGCGCCGATCGTCACCCCCGAGCTCAGGCGCCTCCGCCTCGCCGCGGCCGCCGAGGGCGCCGCGTTCGCGCCGAGCGGCGCGGGCGGCGGCGACGTCGCCCTCTTCGTCGGCGGCGCGCCGCCCTCGGCGGCATTTGTCGCGGCGGCCCGCGCGTCCCGCCTCGAGCGCGAGGTCATGTCGATCGGCGCCCCCGGCGTCCACGTGCTGGACGCAGCCCATCCGCCCCACGCCTAAGCGCGCCCCCCCGGCGATCGTGCGCCGCGCGGTGCCGCGGCGCTTGGCACGGCGCCCGCTCTGCTCGCTCTGCCATCCACCGCGGCGTCGCGCTCTGGCGCGGCGCCGCGGACCTCCGCGAGGCGTATCGAGATGCGAAGGACGGAACAAGCATGAACTCCGTGGAGCTCGCGGCGCCCCGACGCCGCCAGAAAGCTCTGTTATTTCATGTAGATATCGTCCTCTCGACCGAGGGGCGCGGCGGGCGCCCTCGGCCCGGCGGTGCGCGCCGCCGGGCTGGGCGGCGCCGGCGCGCGCGCGGCGAGCGTGACCTGCGTTCACAGGGCGCGGGCGCCGTCGTGCCGACGCGCTGGTGCGCCGGTCGGCCGACCGGCAGTTCGCTGCCAGAGGGGGTGGTGAACGGAGCGAGGTGGCACGAGGACCAGGTGAGGAGGGGGGCTCCATGACGACGTGCGATCGAGAGCTTTGCCGTTTCGAGGATGTGCTTGCTGCGAGCATGGCCGAGTCGAGGGCGACGCTGGCAGCGTTCGGCGTCCAGGTCGCACCGCTGCGGCGGCGCACGGCGCTCACCTACGTCGGCCGGGTGCTGATCCACCCCTACAACCTGCTCTTCGTGGGGAGCGCGCTGCTCCTGAGCTTCATCGGCTGGAGCCCGCTGCTCTTGCTGCTCGGCCTCGGCGCGGAGCTCGTGATCCTGTGCATCGTCCCGTGGCGCGGTTACGTCCGGCAGCGCATCGACGCGCAGCTCGACGAGTGCGATCGGGCGGCCTGGTCGAGGGCACGCGAGGCCTTGATCCGGCAGATGGACATCCGGCATCAGCAGGAGCTCGCGCGGCTCGACCGGCTGATCGATCGCACCCGCGAGAACATCCGGCGGCGCGGCGGCGCGGTCCCGCTCCTGCTCGACGGCGACGGCGACGTCGGGCTGAACCGCCTGCTCACGAGCTACATCCGCCTGGCGATCGCGCACAAGGCCGGCCAGGAGTCGCTCGCGATGACGAACCACAACGAGCTCATGGACACGATCCGCTCGCTCGAGGCGGTCCGGAGCACGTCCTCGGGGCGCACGCGCGGCCTGTCCGAGCGGCGGCTCTCGATCGCCTACCGGCGCGCCGAGTGCTGGAGCAGGACCCGCGAGGGCCTGGAGCTCGTCTCGCAGAAGCTCGCGACCATCCTGGAGCTCATCCAGCTCATGCACGAGCAGTCCATGACGCCGGTCGACTCGTCGTCGACCTGCGCGGAGATCGACCGGTTCATGCGGGAGCTCGACGGGTTCGACGGCGGCGAGAGCGCGCAGCGCGAGCTCGACGCGCTCGACCTGGAGAGGGCGTTCGAGTTCGAGGAGCTCGAGGCCGAGCACGGGCAGCAGGGACGATCCGCGATGCGGCTCGTGGCGCGGTGAGGGAAGGTCCCGAGGGTCACTTCCGCGCTGGCGGTCACCCCCGCGCCGGGACATCGACCCCGCCTTCGGCGGTCGATGGCGTCCATCGCCCGGGTGAGATATCGCTCCCTGACCCCCGAGGCCCGCGACGACCGCGGGCTGAGCCGATGCCGCCGCCCGACTTCCTCCCCGCCCTGCTTCGTCCCGAGCTCGCCGAGCTCCACGCCTACACCCCGGTCGCGGGGGACTACCCGGTGCGCCTCGACGCGAACGAGAGCCCGCCGCTGCTCTCGCCCGAGGCGCGGGCCGCGCTCGCGCGCGCGGCGGCGCCCGAGAACTGGGGCCGCTACCCCGACGCGCGCCTGGTCGAGCTCCGCGAGGCGATCGCGGCCCGCTCGGGCGCCGAGCCCGACGAGATCCTGGTCGGCGTCGGCTCGGACGAGGTGATCGCGATGGTGCTCACCGCGCTCAGCCGCCCGCGGCAGGGCGCGCGTGAGGCCAGCATCGTCACGGTCACGCCGACCTTCGTGATGTACAAGCTGAGCGCGCGCGCGCGGGGCATCCGCGCCGTCGAGGTCCCGCTCGACCGCGGCTGGGACCTCGACGTCGCCGGCCTCGCGCGCGCCGTCGAGTTCGCGCGCCCCAACGTCGTGTTCATCGCCTCGCCGAACAACCCGACCGGCGCGCTCATGTCCGAGGACCGGCTCGAGGCGGTCATCGCCGCGGCGAAGGACGCCCTGGTGATCGTCGACGAGGCGTACATCGATTTCGCCCCGCGCGATCAGCTCGCCCTGCGCCGGAGGCACCCCAACGTCGCCGTCCTGCGGACGCTCTCGAAGATCGGCCTCGCGTCGCTGCGGGTCGGCTGGCTCATCGGCCACCGGGAGCTCGTGGCCGAGCTCGACAAGGTCCGCCAGCCCTACAACGTCCCCGTCCCGTCGCAGCGCGCGGCCACGTTCGCCCTGCGCGAGCTCGACGGGGAGCTCCGCCGCGTGGTCGCGGTCGTGACGAGCGAGCGCGAGCGCCTCGCGCGCGCGCTCGCCGAGCTCGGGCTCGACGTCGCGCCGAGCCACGCGAACTTCCTGTGGGTCGGCACGCGCCGCCCTGCCGGCGAGGTCTTCGAGGCGCTCGCCGCGCGCGGCGTGCTCGTGCGCAGCCCCGGCGCGGCGGGCGGGCGCCTCGCGCACCGGCTCCGCATCACCGTGGGCCTCCCCGAGGAAAACGACCGCCTGCTCGCCGAGATCGCCGCGTGCGTGTAGCCCTGCCGCGCCCTGCCGCGCTGCTCGCGTCGCTGGCGCCGGTCGTGTCCCGCGCGCCGCTCATGTCCCGCGCGCCGGTCGTGTTCCTCGTGTCCGTCGCGTTGCTCACCGGCTGCGGCGGGACCACGGTCGCGCGGGCGGTGGACGGCCAGGTCATCGAGGGCCGCTTCATCTCCCCGCGCGCGTACACGCTCTACGCGATCGGCGCCGAGGCCGAGGCGCGCGGCGACCTCGCGATGGCCCTCGCGGCGTACGAGCAGGCGGAGGACAGCGATCCCGAGAGCGCGGACATCTGGACCCGCGTCGGCGCCGTCCGCTGCCGCCTCGGCCGCGTGGAGGCGGCGGCGGACGCGTTCGAGCGCGCCCTGGCGATCGACGCGGAGTACGAGCCGGCGCACCGCGAGGCGGCGCGCTGCGATCTCGCGGCCGGCCGGCTTGCCGCCGCGCTCGTGCGCGTCGAGCGGGCGATCGCGCTCGATCCCGATCGCGACGACGGCCTCCTGCTCCGGGCCGAGATCCTGCGGCGGCTCGGCCGCACGGACGACGCCCGCCTGTCGCTGCGGGCGCTGCTCGTGCGCCGCCCTCGGTCGGTGGACGCGTGGCGGGCGCTCCACGCGGTCGCGATCGACGCCGGCGATCGTGCGACGGCCGAGCAGGCGGCGCGGCGGTTGCGCGAGCTCACGTCGTGGAAGGGCGCCGCGCTCGGGCTCGCGGCGCCCGCGCGGGCGCCGCTCTCGGAGCTCGACGCGGCGCTGCTCGACGGGGAGCTGCGCCGCGCCCGTCGTCTCGCGCAGGACGCCGGCCTGCCGCCCGCCGAGGTCGCGGTGCGAGCCGCCGCGCTGGGCCGCGCCCGCGAGGCCCGCGAGCAGGCCGAGCTCGTCTACGGTGCGGACCCGTCGAGCGCCTCGGCGCTCGTGGCGCTCGCCGTGGCGGCCGATCTGAGCGGCGACGAGGAGGCGCTCGCGCGGGCCTGCGATGCGCTCCACTCCCCCGCCGCGGGCGGCGGCCCCACGGTGCCCCCGTCGCCGCTCGCCCGTCTCCTCTTCGCCGATCTGCTCTCCCGCCGTGTCGGCCGCGACGCCGCGCTCGCGTGGCTCGGCCCGTTGCCGCCGCCCGCGCCCGGCGCGCGGGATCTGCTGTCCCGAGAGGTCGAGCGGCGCGTCCAGCGGCAGCTCGCCCGGAGCGCGCCCGCGGCGCCCTGAGGCCACGCGGCGCCCCGAGGCCGGGCGCCGGCGCTCACTTCTCAGCGCCTCACCGCGCCCGGTTGCGCCCTGTCACTTCTTGTTGCGCTTGGCCTCGTTGAATTTCTCGAGGTCGAACTCGAGCTCGAAGTCGACGGTGTTGTCGCCTTCCTTGATCTCGATCTGCTTCTTCACGTCCTTGCTGATGGCTGGCAGGAGGGCGGCTGTGAGCACCTTGCCCACGGGGATGTTCTTGATCTCGAACCGGCCATCCAGGTCGGTCACGTCGTGCGTCGGGAATTTCAGCACGAACACGTCGGCCTTGAGGAACGGCTTCGGCAGCTTGTCGGTGAGCGTGTAGTACCCCGGTTGCGGCGGATAGAACTTCACCGGGTCGCCTTGCGGCATGGCGACGAGGACGGCCGTGAAGGGTGCGCCGTCGAGGTTTGGCATGTACGGCTCCAGCGGATCGCGGTTCCAGACCTCGACGCGTTGCCCGTAGGACATGGCGACGGTCCGGCTGGAGAAGGCGCATCCGTGGATGGTCACCTTCTCGACCTCGTCGCGTTCGGGCACGTACCCGCTGTAGTTGACGACGGTGACGAGCGCGTCGGCGAGCGCGTTCTGCTGGCCCACGCGGAACAGTCTCCCGTACGTGGCCGCGGCCTCGCCGCACTTGCCGGTCGGAAAGCTGAGCCCCGTATCGGGCGGCGGGTCTCCCTTGATGGTGACGCGTCCGCGCAGCGTCCCTGTGGCCCCGCTGTACGGCGCCTGCCGTTTCGGGTTCATGACCTTGATGACGTCCTCCGACGTCAGCGAGATCTCAGGCACCGGCGGCAGCGCCGCCGCGCTCGCGCCAGCCGCCGCGCTCGCGCCAGCCGCCGCCTCGCTCGCGCCGGCCGCCGCCGCGCTCGCGCTGGCCGCCGTGCTCGCGCTGGCCGCCGCGTTCCCCGCCGGCGCCGCGCTCGCGCTGGCCGCCGCGCTCCCCGCCGGCGTCCCTCCGGTCGTGTTGCCTCCTTGACACCCCACGACCCCGAGCAGCCCGAGCGCCGCCGCCCGCATCCGCGCCGTCGTCGCCGCTCCCACCTTCCTCTCACCGCTTCGCATCGGCCGCGACTTTAGCAACTCGCGAGCCCCGCGCAGCACCCCTGAAATCCCGCGCGCCGCCCCGCGCCCGAGCCCTCCAGCTGCCACCTCAGCCAAGCAAGTTGGCGCCCCGCAGCGCCCCGCCCCATCGCCGAGCCCCATCGAGTCCCCGATGCCCCCCCGCGCGTCCCCCCCACGAAGCCCCGCCGCCTCGCGCAATTCCCCGCTCACAAAGGCCCCCCCTCGTCTCCACCGCTGCAGCGAGCAGGGGCTCGCCCGCACAGGAGACGGGCCCAGATCGGCGTTTTCGGCGCGGAGGCGTACTCCTGTACGCCGAGCACCGAAAACGTCGAGGTGGGCCCGTATCCGAAGCGGGCGAGCCCCTGCTCAGAGGGTGGCGAGAACGGAGCGGACGGCAATTCCGAGGGACGTCGTCGGCCAGATGCCGAGGACCATCACCAGCACCGCGGCCACGACCAGGGCCGCGTTGACGTAGCCCGAGCGCATGGGGCGGGCGATGGGCGCGCCGGGGGCCGGCTCGCGCATGTACATGAACACGAGCACGCGCAGGTAGTAGTACGCGGAGAGCACGCTGTTGAGGAGCAGCGCCACGCTCAGCCAGTACAGCTCGGCGCCCATCGCCGCCTTGACGATGTACAGCTTGCCGAAGAAGCCCGCCGTCGGCGGGACGCCGGCCAGCGAGAGCAGGAAGAGCGAGAACGCGAGCGCCGCCACGGGGTGCCGCTTGCCGATGCCGGAAAGATCCTCGTAGCTCACCGCCTCGGCGCCGCGGCTGCCGCAGAAGATGAGCGCGCCGAAGGCGCCGACCGTCGAGACCGTGTAGGCGAGCAGGTAGAACATCACGCTCGCCTGCGCGTCCTCGCTCGCGCGCACCGCCGCCGCGACCCCGACGAGCAGGTAGCCGGCGTGCGCGATGCTCGAGTAGGCGAGCATCCGCTTCACCGACTCCTGCCGCCCCGCGATGAGGTTCGCCACCGTCATCGTGAGCAGCGCCATCAGCGCCACGGCCGGCGGCCAGCCCGCCGCCCACGACGAGAGCGCCGGGCCGCTGAACGCCCCGAGCAGCACCCGGAGCAGCGTCGCGAACGCCGCGCCCTTCACCGCGACCGCCATGAACGTCGTCGCCGGCGTCGGAGCGCCCTCGTACGCGTCGGGCGTCCACATGTGGAACGGCACCGCGCTCACCTTGAACGCGAGCCCGACGAGGATCAGCGCCGCCCCGATCAGCAGCAGCGCCGCGTTCGGCGCCTTGTCCCCGGTCGCGCCCGAGATGGCGGCGCCGATGCCGGCGAGGTCGGTGTGCCCCGTGGCCCCGTAGAGCAACGCGCCGCCGTAGAGCAGCAGCGCCGCCGCGAACGAGCCGAGCAGGAAGTACTTGATCGCCGCCTCGGTGCTCCTCGGCGACGTCCGGCGGAAGCCGGTCAGCGCGTACGCCCCGAGCGACATCGTCTCCAGGCCGAGGAACAGCGTCAGCAGGTCGCCCGCGGCGGCGAGGATGATCGCGCCGACCGTCGAGAAGGTCAGCAGCGGGTAGAACTCGCCGCGATCGAGCCGGTGCTCCGGGAGGTACCCCCCGGCGAGCAGCGCCGCCAGGGCGCCGCCGAGGCAGAGCACGAACGAGAAGAACAGCGTGAACCGGTCGATGATGAGGTACGGGGCGAGCGCGTCGGCCCCGTCCAGCGTCTCCGGCCCGACGAACCCGACCGCGCCCGAGAAGATCGCCCCGGCGAGCAGCGTGATCGCGGTGCCGAGCGCGATGTCCGAGGACGGGCCCGAGCTGCGGTCGTGCGACTCCTCGCGGCGGTGCGAGAACGCCTCCGCGAGCATCAGCAGCGCGCCGCCGAGCGAGATCACGAGCAGCGGCGAGACGGCGAGGTACGGTCCGAAATTCATCGCGCCGCCTCCTGCCCGCGCGCCGCGAGCTCGCCGGCCGGGCGCCGCTCGATCCGGGCCTCCTCATCGCCGCCCGCCCCCGCCTCCGGCGCGGCCTCGCCGGCCCCGAGCTCCGGCGCGCCCTTGAGGAACGCCGGGGGGAACGTGTCCGTGGGCAGGAGCTTCGCGTTGCGTTCGTCCGCGAAGAGGATCGCCTGCCCGGAGACGACCTTGAACTGGTTGTAGGTAGACAGGACCGACTCCTTCATTCGATCGAGGAAGATCGCCGGGAACAGGCCGATCACGAAGATCATCAGGATGAGCGGCGCGAGCGCGAGGCCCTCGCGGGGCGTCACGTCGGGCAGGTGCCGGTTCTTCGGGTTCGAGAGCGGCCCGAAGAACATCTTCTGCACGACGCTCAGCATGTAGACGGCGGCGAGGATGACGCCCGCGGAGGCCCCCACGGTGTGGAGCCCGCTGAACGTGCCGAGGCGCTCGGAGACGTACGTCCCGGTGATCACCATGAACTCGCCGATGAACCCGTTCGTGCCGGGCACGCCGACGGAGGCGAACGTCACGATGAGGAAGAGCGTCGCGTAGACCGGCATCACCTTGGCCAGCCCGCCGAACTCGGAGACCTGGCGCGTGTGGCGGCGGTCGTAGATGACGCCGACGAGGAGGAACAGGGCGCCGGTCGAGACGCCGTGGTTCACCATCTGGAGCACCGCGCCCTGGATCCCGCTCGGCGTCACGCCGAAGAGCCCCAGCATCACGTAGCCGAGGTGGGCCACCGACGAGTACGCCACGAGGCGCTTCACGTCGGACTGCTTCCAGGCGACGAGCGCGCCGTAGATCACGCCGCCGAGGATGGCGACGCCCGCCAGGTTCGCCGCGAGGCTCGACGCCGGGCCGGGGAAGAGGCCCATCGAGAACCGCAGGTAGGCGTACGTCCCGATCTTCAGCATCACCGCGGCCAGGATCACCGAGCCGCCGGTCGGCGCCTGCACGTGGGCGTCCGGCAGCCACGTGTGCACCGGCCACATCGGCACCTTGATGAAGAACGCGATCGAGAACGCCCAGTAGCAGAGCATCTGGGCGCCGCGCGGCAGCACCACCCGCGACAGGGCGAGGTAGTCGAACGTGTAGGCGCCCGTGAGCTTCTGGTGCGCCCACACGAGGTACACGATGCCGGCGAGCATCAGCATCGAGCCCGCCATCGTGTACACGAAGAGCTTGATCGCGGCCTTGATCTTCTCGACGCCGCCCCAGATGCCGATCATCACGAACATCGGCACCAGCATCAGCTCCCAGAAGAGGAAGAACAGGAACAGGTCGAGCGCGACGAAGGCGCCGAGCATCGCCCCCTGCAGGAACAGGAGGCAGAAGCAGAGCTCCTTGATCCGGGTCTTGATCGACCCGAACGACGCGTACGCCGCGATCGGCGCGATGAACGTCGTGAGCAGGACGAGCCAGAGGCTGATCCCGTCGATCGCGACGTGCCACCGGATGCCGAGCGACGGGATCCACTCCTTGATCGACTGGAAGTGCCAGCCCGCGGTCATCGGCACGCTGAGCAGCCAGAGCGACGCCGCGAAGCCCGCGACGAGCACGGCCAGCGTGAAGCCCCGGAGCAGCGAGAGCATCTGCCGCGGCATGAACAGCACCGCGGCGGCGCCCACGAGCGGCAGGCCGATGAGCACGTTGAGGAGCGACGACCACTCCCCCGCCGCGGCGTCGGCCGCCTCCGGCGCGGCGCCGGACGGCCAGAGCCACTGCACGCCGAGCACGGTGAGCGCCGCGATGAGCCCGAGGCCGAACCGCTGCCAGCTGGTGTACCCGCCGGCGTGCGCGTGCGCGTGCGCGTGCGCGTCGCCGTGCCCGTGCCCGTGCCCGCCGGCGTGGTCGTCTTGACCCCCGTGAGCGTCGTGGCCCCCGTGGGCGTCGTGAACCGCGTGGTCGTGGCTCGCGGGGTGATCGTCGTGGTCCGCGTCCGCGCCGTGCGCGCCGCCCCGCGGGAGGAGCGCGCCGACGACGCCGGCGGCGAGCGCCGGCCAGTAATGGGTCACGAGGTCGAGCGCGCTCATTGCATGCCTCCCGGCTGGATCTGGTCCTGCATCTGCTCCGCGGGGCGCGCGGCCCCGCCCGGCGCCGACATGGTCGTCGGGCCCGCGGGGTTCTTGCGGCCCGGCGGCCGGGAGAACGAGAACGTCTCGGTCGCCTCGCGATCGAACGCGTTGCGCACGCGGAGCACGACCTCCTTCGTCTCGCCGGGATCGAGCTTCACCGTGACGTCGGTCGCCTCGGAGAAGTCGCTCGGCGAGAGCCCCGGCGCCTCCCAGCGGTACCGGTAGCCGAGCCCCGGCGCCGCGGAGAGCCTCACCTCACCCGACCGGCGCAGCTCCGCGTCGTCGACGACCGCGGCCGCGTGCGGGTGCACGAGGAACCAGCCGACGCCGGCGAGGCCGAGGACCATCGCCGCGGCGTAGACCTGCACGCGGCCCGTCTGGAACGCGCGCAGCACCGTGCCGAAGAAGCTGACGAGCGCGGCGGAGAGCTTCGCGAGGATGCCGTCGACGATCCACTTGTCGGCCATCGTGAAGATGTCCGCCAGCGCGTCGACCATGCCCACGACCGTGGCGTTGTAGAGCTCGTCGATCCGCCACTTGTCGTAGATGAGCCGGTAGACCCCCGGGAAGCTCTCGGCGAAGCGCCGCTCCTGCTCGCCGCGGCGGTTCCAGTACACGAACATCGCCGCGCCGCTGCCGAGGAGGAACGCCCCGACGCCGGGCAGCATCATCGGGACGAGCAGCCCCTCGGCCTCCTGCCGCATGAGCACCGACCGCGAGGGCCCCGCGAACACCGGCTCGAGCAGGTGCGCGAGCGGCGCCACGTGGATCGGCTCCGCCATCAGGAAGCCGGCGAACACCGCGAACACCGCGAGCACGAGCAGCGGGACCGTCATCGGGAGCGGCGACTCGTGCGGCACCGGGCCCTCGAGCTTCTCTCCCGGCGCGTGGTGGTGGTGGTCGTGGTGGCCGTGCGGGTTCGGATCCTTCCACCCGCGCACGATCGTCCAGCCGCGGAACTCGCCGTGGAACGTCATGAAGTAGGCGCGGAACATGTAGAACGCGGTCATCGTCGCGGCCGCGATGCCGGCCCAGTAGATCGCCGGGCCGAGCCAGTCGGGCCACTGCCACACCGGCTGCCCGCGCGTCGTCGCGGCCGAGGCGACCTTGCTCGAGAAGGCGCGCCACAGGATCTCGTCCTTCGACCAGAACCCGGCGAACCCGGGGAAGCCCGCGATCGAGCAGCACGAGAGGAGGAACGTCCAGCGCGTCAGCGGCATGTACGCCCGGAGGCCGCCCATGTTCCGCATGTCCTGCGACTGGTCGGTGTCGTGGATGCGGGCGTGCATCGCGTGGATCACCGAGCCGGCGCCGAGGAAGAGGCAGGCCTTGAAGAAGGCGTGCGTGAAGACGTGGAAGAAGCCGGCGGCGAACGCCCCGACGCCCACGCCGATGAACATGAACCCGAGCTGGCTCACCGTGGAGTACGCCAGCACCTTCTTGAGGTCGTGCTGGAAGAGCCCGATCGAGGCCGCGAACACCGCCGTCAGCACGCCCACCACCGCGACCACCGCCATCGCGAACGGCGACAGCACGAAGACCGCCGAGAGCCGGGCCACGAGGTAGACGCCCGCGGTCACCATCGTCGCGGCGTGGATCAGGGCGGAGACCGGGGTCGGGCCGGCCATCGCGTCCGGCAGCCAGACGTAGAGCGGGATCTGGGCGCTCTTGCCGGCGCAGCCGAGGAAGAGCGCGAGCCCGATCAGCGTCGAGGCGTACACGAGCACCGGCTGCGCCGGGACCAGGAAGCTCAGGAAGCCGGGCACCGTCTCGGCCGACATGTTGCCGATCGGCCAGACCTTGACCGCCGAGAGCAGGCTGCTCGCGTTCGCCGCGATGCCGTCGAACGTGAGCGAGCCGCCGTAGTACGCGAGCATCGCCATCGCGACGAGGAGGCCGAAGTCGCCGATGCGGTTCACGACGAAGGCCTTCTTGCCCGCGCTCGCGTTCTTGTCCTCCTTGAACCAGAACCCGATGAGCAGGTAGCTGCACATGCCGACGCCCTCCCACCCGACGAAGAGGACGGGGAGGTTGTCGGCCATGATCAGCACGAGCATCGAGAAGCAGAACAGGTTCAGGTAGGCGAAGAACCGGTAGTAGCCCGGGTCCTCGCGCATGTACTCGGACGAGTACAGGTGGATGAGGAAGCCGACGCCCGTGACGACGAGCATCATCGTGGCGCTCAGCGCGTCCACGCTGAAGGCGACGTCGATGGGGATCGACTGACCCATCCGGCCGGTGATCGAGAACCACCGCCAGGCTGTCCAGCTGAGCTTCCCGCCCTCGTGCGGCAGGAGCAGGAACGTCACGACGCTGGCCAGGAAGGCGCCGCCGAGCGCGGCGAGCGCCATCAGCCGGACCGCGTCCTTGCCGAGCCGCTTGCCGAAGAGGCCGTTCACGAACGCGCCGAGCGCCGGCAGGCCGAGCACGACCGCGAGCAGCGCGAACTCGGACGCGGGGAATAAGACTCTCAGGGCTTCCACGCTAACTCCTCAGGAGATCGGCGTCGTCCGAGCGCATCGTCTTCCGGATGCGGTAGAACGCGAGCACGATCGCGAGACCCACGGCGGCTTCCGCCGCCGCGATGGCGATGACGAAGAACGTGAAGATTTGCCCGGCGTGATCCTGCGGGTGCATCCGGTTGTACGCGACGAGCGTGAGGTTCACGGCGTTGAGCATCAGCTCGATGCTCATCAGGAGGACGAGGAGGTTCCTGCGCAGCAGGAAGCCCATCGACCCGATGACGAACAGCACCGCTGCGACGACGAGGTAGTACTCGATGGGAACGGAGGTCATGACTTCGGCTCCTTCGTCGACATGGTGAAGTGGCCCGTGAAGGCGCCCGGCTGCGCGTCCGGCGTCGCGGCGTCGCGGACGGGGACCTGATCGCGCGGGTCCGGCGACTCGGGGTGGGCGGGGAGCAGCGTGGGGTCGACCTGCTTGCCGCGGGCGACGGCGACGGCGCCGATGACCGCGACGAGGAGCAGCGCGCCCGAGAGCTCGAACGGCACGACCTCCTTCGTGAAGAGCTCGTGCCCGAGCGCGTCGATCGTGCCGAGCGACTCGGGCGCGGCGGGCAGGGCCGCGACCCCGGGCTTCGCCGCGCTGTACACGAGGGCGAGCGCGCCGAGGCTCGCCGCCGCGAAGACGCCGGCGCCGAGGTAGCGCGGCACCGCCGTGCGGGCGTCGCGCGGCGACGTCGCCGACGGGCCGAGCAGCATGATCACGAAGAGGAAGAGGATGACGACCGCGCCCGCGTACACGAGGATCTGGATCGCGGCGAGGAACTCCGCGGACAGCATCAGGTAGAGGCCGGCGATCCCGACGATCGACGTGAGCAGCCCCATCGCGCCGCGGATCGGGTTCCTGGCCGCGACGGTCGCGAGGCCGCCCAGGAGGACGAGCAGCGACGCGAGCGCGAAGAAGCCGAGTTCGAAGATTTTCACGGCGAGAGCACCCCTGTGGAGGACCGGCCCTTGGTCTGAATGTACGCCTCGAACTCCTTGCGGAACTTGCGCAGGAAGCCGAGCGCGGGCATCGCGGTGCCCTCGCCGAAGGCGCAGATGGTATTGCCCATGATGTTGTCGGCGATCTCGTGCAGGCGATCGAGCTCCTCGATCGTCCCCTCGCCGTGCACGATGCGGTCGAGGATGCGCAGGATCCACGCGCTGCCCTCGCGGCACGGCGTGCACTGGCCGCACGACTCGTGGCGGTAGAAGCGCATCAGGTTGTGCATCGCGAGGACCGGGCACGCCCTGTCGCTGAGGACGATGGCGCAGCAGGTCCCGAGCATGGTCCCGAGGGCGCGGAACGTGTCCACGCCGAGCGGCACGTCGAGCACGCTCTGGCCGTGCCACGGGTGGAGCGGCGACTTCTCGTTCGGCGCGTTCACGACCTCGTCGGCGCGCAGGATCGGGCACGAGGAGCCGCCCGGGATGACACCGAGCAGCTTGCCGTGCTTCACGCCGCCGCCGAGGTCGTAGATGAGCTCGCGGAGCGTGAGCCCGACGCACGCCTCGAAGATCCCCGGGTTGTTCACGTGGCCGCTCACGCCGAAGAGCCGACAGCCGCCGTCCTTCAGGTTGTGCAGCGCGGAGAGCTTCGAGAAGTTCTCGCCGCCGAGCTCGAGCGCCGTCGGCACCGCGGCGATCGTCTCGAGGTTGTTCACGGTGGTCGGCATCCCGAACGCGCCGAACTGGGCGGGGAACGGCGGCTTGAGCCGCGGCTCGCCGCGCTTGCCCTCGAGGGAGTTGAGCAGCGACGTCTCCTCGCCGCAGATGTACGCGCCGGCCCCCGTGTGGACGTAGACCTCGACGGGGTAGTCGATCCCGAACGGGCGCTTGCCGAGGTAGCCCTTCGCGCGCGCCTCCTCGATGGCGCCCCAGAGCCGCGCCTTCGAGAGGTGCAGCTCGTCGCGGACGTAGATGTACGCGGCGTGGGCGCCGATCCCGAAGCAGCCGATGATGCACCCCTCGACGACCGAGTGGGGGTTCTTCTCCATCAGCGTGCGGTCCTTGAAGGTGCCGGGCTCGCCCTCGTCCGCGTTGATGACGAGGTAGTGCGGCCGCTCGGGCTTCGGCGGCCAGGGCATGAAGCTCCACTTCACCCCCATGGCGAAGCCGGCGCCGCCGCGGCCGCGGATGTTCGCCGCCTTCATGTCCTCGACGAGCGCCTCGCGGGTCATGCCGAGGGCGCGCTTCGCCTGCTGGTAGCCGCCCCCCTTCTCGTAGGCCGAGAGCTTGTGGCCGTCGGGCGTGTCGTAGTTCTTGGTCAGATAACGCGTGAGCCGGAGCATCTCGTCACCTCGTCAACCGGTCGAGGATCACGTCGACCTTCTCGAGGGTGAGGCCCTCGTGGTAGTCGCGATCGACCTGCATCATCGGGGCGGTGCCGCACGAAGCGAGGCACTCTGCGGTGCGCAGCGTGACCCTGCCGTCCTTCGTCGTCTCGCCCACGCGGATCCCGAGCCGCTTCTCGCAGTGGTGCAGCACCGCGTCGGCGCCGTTCAGCGCGCAGCTCAGCGTCCGGCAGACCCAGACCTGGTGCTGGCCCACGGGCTCCTTGTTGAAGAGCGTATAGAAGGTCGCGACGCCCTGGACCTGCGCGGCCGGGACGCCGAGGTGCTCGGCCACCCAGCGAAGCACCCGCTCGGAGACCCACCCCTCCTGGCTCTGGCAGAGGTGGAGCACCGGGATGCACGCGGCCTGGCGGTTCGGATAACGCGAGAGGATCTTCTCGAACTCGATCTGCCTCTCGGCGCTCAGAGCAAATTCGTCGGTCATGTCGGCTGTTGGCACGGTCCGCTGGCTCCCTGGGCGCGCCGTGTTCGCGGCGCGCCTGCTTCGACATGGAGTCGGGACGCCGCGAGGCGGGTCCCTTCCAACGAGGGGCTCGCCCGGCAGAGCCGGGCGCACCCTCGTGCGCCTCCCGGTGCGGAGGCGTTCGCCGGAGGCGGACAGCCCCGCGCTCCGGCGGCCGGGCATTCGGTTATCCGTCGTACGGAGCCGTTCCCGAGGCGCGGGCACGCTAGTGAGCGACGGTGGCGCCTGTCAAGGCGCGCCAAGGGGAAACCTCCAGCAAATCACAGAAGACCTGTCGCTGCCCAAAAAGCTGGTGCGCTGCTGCACCGGCGCCTCGGGCCGGCCCGCAGCGGCCGGGGCGAGGGTGCAGGCGAGCGGCCCACCGCGACGGTGGCCAGGGGCGAGCGCCTCCGGGCCGCTGCGGGCGGGGAGCGGGGCGCGCCGGGGCGACCGGAGCGACCGGGTAGCGCGGCGTGCAGCAGGCCGCGCGACGCGACGACCGGAGACGACCGGAGCTCCTCCGCGGGGCTCGGGCCGTCCTCGCGGGGCCCTTTCTAGACGTTCTCGCTCAACCTTCAAGGTGCGAGCGCACGCGCGTGGGGCGCGCGGCAGCTCCATGAGCCAGCGCGTGAGGGGGCAGCCCCGATCCCGAGGAACTCCTTGCGGTTTCTGGCGAGGAACGCGCGGCCTCGGAGCGCGGCCGGAGCGTTCTTCGTCTTTCACTTGAGAACCGGACGGCGCTTCAACTACGCTTCGCGCCCATTGCGACGCGCGCGGGGCGCGGTCATGCGTAGCAGCAGCGAACCCCCCTCCGGAGGTGGTGCGTGTTCTGTCCGAATTGTGGGACGCAAAACTCGGAAACAGCGTCCACGTGCACGAAGTGCGGCTTCAACCTGAAGGGGGCGGCCGCGCCGAAGTTCAAGGGCACCATGCTGATGAGTCAGCCATCCGGGGCGAGCCCGCCGCGCGCCCCGGGTGCGCCTCCGCCTCCGGCTCCTCCGGCCGGCGCTCCGCCGGGCCTGCCCGCGGGCATCCCGGCCCCACCCCAGGGTCTCGCGGGAACGGTCGTCGGCGTCCCGCCGGCGGGCCTCGGCGCCTCTGCCGGGCCTCCGCCGGCGCCGCCGCCGCCCGGGATGGGCGGCTACGGCGCGCCGCCCCCCGCCGCGGCGCAGCCGTCGGGCCCGGCGTTCGGCGGCGCGGCCGCGAGCCCGTCGGGCGGCTACGCGCCGTTCGGCCAGCCGCCCAACCAGGGCGTGAACCCGCTCGGGGGCACGATGGCCATCGACCAGCTGTCGCCGTTCGGCCCGGCGGGCGGGCAGCAGCCCGGCGGCGGGGCCGCCGGCACCCCGCCCGGCGCGTTTCCGCCGCCCGGCGGCGGCTACGGCCAGCCTCCGCAGGCGGGCGGCGCCGGCGGGAACCCGTTCGCGCCCCCCGGCCAGGACCCTGCGGGCGGCCTCGGCGGCGCGCCTCCCGGCTACGGGCAGCCCCCGGGCTACGGCCAGCCTCCGGGCGGCTACGGCCAGCCTCCCGGCTACGGGCAGCCCCCGCAGCACAGCGCCAGCGGCTATGGCCCGCCTCCCGGCCAGGATCCGCAGGGCGGCTACGGCAGCCCCCCGGGCGGCGGTTACGGCAGCCCTCCCGGCGGCGGCTACGGCAGCCCTCCCGGCGGCGGCTACGGCAGCCCCCCGGGCGGCGGCTACGGCAGCCCTCCCGGCGGCGGCTACGGCAGCCCTCCCGGCGGCGGCTACGGCGGCAGCTCCCCGGCCGGCGGCCCTCCGGGCTACGGCTCGCCCGGGGTGAGTGATCCGGGCGGCTACGGCGGGTCGCCTGCGTACGGCGGCTCGTCGCCCTCCGCCTACGGCGGGGCGCCGGGCGGCGGCGCGTCGCTGGCGGTGCCTGGCGCGGGGGCCGGCAGCCTGGGCGCGTTCGGCGGCGGCGGCTCGCTGGCCACGGGGACCAGGGGCGAGACGCGCAACCCGGTCATGGTCTGCGTGATCGGGATGGTCTGCTTCATCTACGCGATCTGGCAGCTCTGGGCGATGTTGAACGAGCTGCAGCAGACGACCAAGGACCCCGAGTTCAAGCCCTGGTACGTCTTCATCCCGCTGCTCAACTACTACTTCCTCTGGGTGAAGGTGCCGGAGCAGGTGACCAAGGCCAAGCAGCTGGCCGGCTCGCGCAACCCGCAGGCCGAGGGCATCGTGCTCTACATCTTCCTCCCGCTGTATGCCCTCGCGAAGGACCTCAACGAGGTCTGGGACCCGAACGCCGCGTGACGCGCGGCGCCGTTCTCCTCCGTTGACCTCACCCCGCTCGAGCGGCGGCTCGCCGCCCGCTCCGTCGGCGCCCGCGCGATGGAGCGCGGCGTCGCCGCTCGGCCGCGCTGCGCGCCTCGGGGCGGTGGCGTCGCTGCTCGGCCTCTGGACGGCGTGTGGCCTCCCGCTCTGCCCGTTCGCGATCGTCACCCGCCACCCCTGCCCCGGCTGCGGGCTGACGCGCGCGACCTTCGCCCTCGCCCACGGCCACGTGGCCGAGGCGCTCCGGCTCCACCCGCTCAGCCCCGTCGTCGCGCCGCTCGTGATCGCCGCCCTCGTGTACAACGCGGCGACCTACGTGAAGGACGGCCGCGTCGCGGCGGCCGAGTCGCTGCAGGGGGCGTGGGTGACGAGGCTCGGGCTCGCGCTCGCGGCCGCGATGGTCTTCGTCTGGATCGCGCGCTTCTTCGGGGCGTTCGGCGGCCCCGTGCCCGTGTGAGGGGAGGTCAGACGCCGCGAACGCGGAGCGCCTCGGTGCGCCGCCGCGCGGTCGGGCGGATCACGCGGCAGGCGTGGGCGCCGCGCCTCGGCCAGCCGCGCTGCGCGCGCGGCAGCGGGCTGCTCGCGGGGACGCCGACGCGCAGCAGGACCTCGTAGGCGCGCTCGAGATCGCAGCCGATCACGTCGAGCTGCTCGTCCGTGAGCCCGCGCTTCGCCTTCGGGAAGAGGACCCCCTCCTCCTCGTCCGCGTGGTGGGTGAAGACGTCCCGGAGGAGCCGGAGGCGCGCCTCGAAGCGCACGTCGGTCGCGCGCGTGCGCAGCAGGTTGTCGGCCGCGAAGCGCGCGAGCCCGTGCTTCTCGTACGCGTCGTGGAGCGGCTTCCGGTCGCCGGCCATCCGCTCGGCACACACGGGGTAGAGGTAGGTCTCCTCGATGCGCACATGCGCGTCGATCATCCGGGAGAGCCGCGCGACCATCGATGTCCGGAGGCCCGGGCTGGGCTCGGCGGCGATGCGCTCCATCAGGGCGCTGACTTCGAGATGCTGCTGCTCCAAGAGATCGAGTGCGTCCATGGGGTTCCCCTCGCGTGAGCTCACCGCGTTCGCGCCGCCGCCCCTGGGCAGCGCTTGCACAGCCCGGATCGCGGCGCGGCGCGGCGCGGTGCAGGCGGCACCGTCGTGGCAAGGAGCGGGCCGCCGGCGGCGCCGGTCGCGGGCGAGGCGCGCGTCAGGCGCGCGGCGCGGCGCGGCGCGCGCTACGCCGGGACTGCGGCGAGCGCGTCGCGCATGGCCGAGGCGCCGGCGAAGCGGTGGTCGGGGTGCTTGGAGAGCGCGCGGGAGAGCACGTCGTCGAGCACGCGCGGGACGTCACGGCGCTCCCGCCGGAGGGGCACGGGCGCGGAGCGCACGATCGCCACGAGCACGTCGAGGTCACCCCGGCCCCGGAAGGGGAGCTTGCCCGACAGCGAGTAGTAGAGGAGCAGCGCGGCGGCGAACAGGTCGCTGCGCTCGGTGATGGCGCGGCTGCGCATCGCCTGCTCCGGCGACATGAACAGCAGCGTGCCCACGAGCGAGCCGGGGCTGTCCGGCGTCACGCCGTCGCCCGTGTCCGCGCCGGGCTCGTGGGCGAAGCCGAGGTCGATGAGCTTGACCGTGGGCGTCTCCTCCCCTGCCCCGCCGCCCGGCGCCCCGCCCACGAGCAGGATGTTCCCGGGCTGGAGGTCCAGGTGGACGACCTTCGCCGCGTGCATGGCCGCGAGGCCGGCGAGGATCTGGTCCGCGAGGGCGAGCGCGCGGCGGAGCGGCAGGGGGCCGCTCCTCCGCACCTCCTCGCCGAGCGTGACGCCCTCGTAGAGGGGCATGAGGAAGAACGGGCGCCCGTCCTCGAGGAGCCCGTCGCCTAGCACAGGGCAGACGTTCGGGTGATCGATGCGCCGGGCGAGCCGCACCTCGCGGGCGAACCGGCCGGCCGCGCCGGGGTCCCCCGCGTGCACGGTCCGGAGCACCTTCAGCGCGACCGGCTCCCCCGTCGCGACGCGGTGGGCCGCGTACACCGCGCCCATCCCCCCCTCGGCGATGAGCCGCTCGATGTGCAGTCCCTGCTCTGTGCGGCCGACGAGCGGATCGCCCGCGGTGGACCGGCGGCGCGGGAGCCCCGCGGCGGCGCGCGGCGGCTGCGGCGCGACGGCGTCGTACGCCGCGAGGTGCGGCCGCGCCGCCTCCCGGTCGCGGCCCACGTGGCGGACGATGCCGGAGCGCGGCGGTTCGGGATCCGCCGCAACGCCGTCGCCCTCGGCGGCGGCGGCCTCGGGCAGCACCTCAGCCGCCGCGGAACGGTCCCTGGCCGGAACGGAGGAGCAGTGACGATGGAAGCCAGGGGTCACGATGAGAACCTCGTCAGAAATTACCTGACAAGTGTCCATGGACCGAGCCCCCCGCGCAAGGAGATTGGGGGCTTAAACGACCACTTCGCAGGTGGGGCTTCGTCGTCTTATGTCCGGTTTTTACTCAGTTTTTGCGCGGACAAAGCGAACCGCCCAAGGCGTTCCTGGATGGTCAGGAAAATCCTGAATGAATTGTGTCCAGGGAGCGTTACCCTGGCGTCGGACTGATCCGTTCCATGTAAGGGCACCAACATATGGCGAAGCGGCTTGACCTGATCCTGGTGGTGGATGTCGAGGCGACGTGCTGGGAGGGCGCCCCGCCGCGCGGGGAGGAGAACGAGATCATCGAGATCGGCGTGTGCATGCTCGAGGTCTCCTCGGGGCAGCGGCGCGACCGGCGCTCGATCCTGGTACGCCCGGAGCGCTCGCGCGTGAGCCCGTTCTGCACGGCGCTGACGACGCTCACGCAGCAGGATGTCGACGCGGGCGTCTCGTTCAGGGAGGCGTGCGTGGTCCTCCGGGACGAGCTCAAGGCGCAGGACCGGCTCTGGGCGAGCTACGGCGACTACGACCGGCGCATGTTCGAGCGGCAGTGCCAGGCGCGCGGCGTGCCGTTCCCGTTCGGGCCGAGCCACCTCAACGTGAAGACCCTGTTCGCCGTGACGCACGCGCTGTCGCGCGAGGAGGGCATGGCCGAGGCCCTGGAGCGGGCGGGCTTGCCGCTGAAGGGCACGCACCACCGGGGCGGCGACGACGCGTACAACATCGCCGGCCTCCTCGCGCACCTCCTGCTGGCCGCCCGGCGGTGACGCGCCGGGCGGGCGCTCACGCGATCGGCGCCACCTCGGGCACCTCGGGCTGCGCCCCCGCGGCCGGGGCCTCGGGCGGAGGGGCGGCCGCGGCGGCGCTGGCGCGCTCCGGCGCCCCCTCGTCGTCGCCCAGGGCGGCCGCGCCGGCCGCGGCGGGCGGAGGCACGGCGGCCGCGGCGAGGAGGTAGGCGACGCCCGCGGCGAGCAGCTGGACGCTGTAGCCGAGGAGCACCGCGCACAGCACGCCGAGGGCGGTCGCCACGGCGCCGGCGAGGGCGCAGAGCCCCCAGCACCACGGCAGAAGCGCGGGCGAGGCGGAGGCCACCAGCTTGACCCCGAGGGGCGCGAGCGAGCCCGCGAGCAGGCCGAGCGGCAGGAGGAGCGCGACCGCCAGGACGGCGCGCGTGAACGAGCCGGCGCCGTAGCTCCACTGAACGAGCGGGACGAGCCCCGCCGCGGCGAGCGCCGCGGCCGCGGCGAGCACCAGCGCCGCCGTCGCGGCGGCGCCGTCCGCGGCGCGCGGCGCCACCCGGGCGGTGAGCAGGCCGCCCACGCCGGCGGCGACGAGCAGGATCACGAGCGCGACCAGGAGCTCGTGCGCGGGCACGTCGAGCAGGAGGACCACGTGCCGGATGACGGCGAGCTCCAGGAGGGCGAAGCCCGCGCCGATCGCGGCGAAGAAGAGGAGCGGGCGCGCGCGCGGCGCCGGGGCGGCCGCGGCGCGGGGGTCCGCCGCCGCGCCGCCGGGCCGGCGGCGGCCGGCGAGCAGCGGCGCGAGGACGGCGAGCGCGAGGAGCCCCGACCCGACGGCGAGCAGCGCGAGCAGCGCGAAGAGGCCCATGTGCTCGGCCCGGAGCGCCTTGAGATCCCCGAGCAACGCGGGGAGCCGGCGGGCCGGGACATCATAGGCGAAGAACGGCCGCTCGTCGGTCGGCGGCGTGAGATCGGCCGCCGCGTCGGGCGCGGCGGCGCGGGCGTCCGCCCCCGCGACGAGCTGGGCGCGGAGCGGGGTGCTCGGCCGGTCGGGGGCGAAGAGCTCCGCGAACTTGCCCTTGCGGCAGTGGCGGCGCAGCGTGTCGATCTCGGCCTGCGCGAGCGGCGCGCGGGTTGCGAGGAGCGACGCGAACCGCGCGGCGCTGCACCCGAAGAGGTGGCCCTTCGGCTCGGCCACGCCCGCGCGGCGCAGCGCCGCGGCCGCGAGGGAGAGCAGGCGATCGAAGTCCGCCTCGGGGCGAGCCATGACCAGCGTGCCGTCCGGCGCGAGGCGCGCGAGCAGGTCCTGGACGCCCTCGAGCGTGTGGAGCCGGGTCTCCGACAGCGCGAGCGCGCCGGCCGTCGACGCGGCGACCGTCTCGGCCGCCGGGACCACGATGCTCCTGAAGAGCAGCGGCGTGCGGCGGACGAAGCTGCGCGGGTCGGCCACGATCAGGTGGACCTCGGGCTTGTCGAAGAGCCGGCCGCTGAACTCCGCGTAGGGGCCGCGCATGACGTCGACGACGCCAGGGTCGGCCTCGACGGCGTACACCTCCTTTTGCCCGGCCTTGAGCGCGGCGCGCACGTCGCGGCCGCCGCCGGCGCCGAGGACGAGCGCCGGGCCCTCGCCCCGCTGGAGCGCGTAGCCGAGCTCCTCGGGCTGCGGCGACGGCGCGGTCTTCGCTTCGAGGATCTGGCTGGCCGCGGCGCCGTCGCGCCGCAGCCACGCCGCGCCGGACCGCGGGCGGTCGACGGTGATCAGCCCCCGCTCGCTCCAGGCCTCGAGCTCGACCTTCTCGAGCGGCGTCCGGCGGAAGCCGGTGAGCTTGAGCCACGGCGCGCCGAGGTCGCCGGCGAGCAGCACGCAGCTGCCGAGCGCGAACGTGGCGACGAGGCCGCCGGGCGCGCGCCGCTGGTCCACACCGCCGCCGCCGCGCGACCCGAGGTAGAAGAGGACGCCCGCCGCGGCGAACACGATCGCGGCCACGAGCGCGGCGCGCGGGGCGCCGGCGGCGCGGAGCGCGGCGGCGGCCGCGAGCCCGCCGAGCGCCCCGCCGGCCAGGTCGAGCAGGTAGAGGCGGGGCGCCTCGAGGGCGACGTGCCGGATGGCGGCCGCGAGCGCGAGGCCCGACAGCGCGAACGGGGCGGTCGAGGCGGCGTAGACGAGCGCGAGCGAGGGGAGCGACGCCGGCTCGGAGCCCGCGGACGGCGCGCGCTGCGCGACGACGATGATCGCGGCGAGCGCCGCGCCCGACGCCAGCGCCGAGAAGGCCGCCATGCGGGCGAGGAGCGCGGGCGGGCGGGCGAGCGACGGCGCCAGGTAGAGCAGCACGCCGGAGGCGCCGGCGCCGACGAGCGACAGCGTCACCGCGAGGAGCGCATAAGGCTCGCCGAGCAGCGCCGCGTAGATCCGCGACAGCGCGATCTCGAGCAGGACCGTGGCGCACGCGAGGGCGGCGATGCCGCTGAAGAGGCCGCTCCGCTGGGAGACCCGCATGCGCCCGCTCCTACCACAGCGCGAAGCGGTCGCTCACCTCTCTCGACCGAGCGGCGCGAGCGGCCAGGGCGCGAGCAGGGGCGCCGGGCTGCTCGGCCGGAACCCGGGCGCGCCGCCGCCCGCGCCGCGCGCCGGCGCGGCCGCGCTCGGGGGCGGCGGGGCCGCCGCGCCGCTCTGGCGGATGGCGCGGGCGCACTCCTCGACCGTGAGGCGGCGCGGGCCGTAGGCCGAGGCGTTCGCGGCGTCGGCGTCCATCAGGCGGGTCGGGGTGTCGATGCCGAAGTCGTCCGGGTGCCCCGGCTCGTCGAGCAGGACGTGGCCGAGCTCGTGGGAGAGCGCGAACGAGGCGCGGTCGGCGCGGAGCCCGGCGCGGTCCTCGACGATCGCGTTCCGGATCGCGCCGCCGTCGGCGAAGATGAACGACTCGCCGATGCGGCCGCCGCCGGCGAAGCTCGGGACCATCACGACGTCGACGGTCGCGGGGTCGCCGTCGTCGAACGCCTTGATCAGCGCGCGCTCCTCCACGGTGCCGGCGATGGCGTCCGTGTCGGTGAAGTGCTGGAGGCCGTCGTCGAGATCCACGGCGCCGATGCACGCGGTGAGCGTGGCGTCGGTGCTCAGCGGGCCCGACGCCGGCGGCTCGAGCGTGGCGAGCGCGCCGCCCGGGCGCCGCACGAGCACGTCGGTGGTCCCGTGGGCGCCCGCGCCGATGACCGGGTTGTCGGAGAGGCGCGCCGAGAACCCCGCCGCGCTGAGGGCCGCGGCCACGGCGCGGGCCGCGGCGTTCGGGCGCATGCGGGGCGCGATCGCCGCGGAGACCTCGTGGCCGTCGACGCGCACCCGGATGGCGCCGCCGCTCGCCGGGAGGCCGTGGTCGCAGCCGATCGCGAGCAGGTGCGGGCGCGGGGGGTCGACGAAGGAGATGTCGAGCTCCTCCGGCGGGCCGAAGCTCACGCCGCACGCGCCCCAGAGGGCGTTCGCGCGCTCGACCTCCGCGCGCGCGATCGCGATGGCGCCGGCGTCGTCGCCGCCCATGGGCGGCGGCCCGCCCGGGCGCGGGCGCACCATGAGGATCCGGAGGCGGGCGCGCGTGCGCCCGAGCGGCCCGAGCGGCGAGCTGCGCGGGCCGGCGATGCGGATCATCTGGAGCTTCTGTCCTCCGGGCAGCGCGACGACGAGCGCCCCGCCGACCTCGCCCTTCACCGAGCGATCGGCGATCATCGGGTGGTTGCGATCGATGTCGTCCGCGACGGCGCGGATGGGGCGGGTCGATCCGCACACGAGCCCGGGCGGCACGTCTTCGGGGCACCGGACGTGGCCGAGCGGCACGCTGGACAGGCGGTCGATCACCTTGCCGGACGGCGCCGTCGAGTGCAGGTCGAGGGTCGCCGGCACGTCGTCCGGCGCGCCGATCACGAGCAGCCGGATGGCGTCGGGGTCGTCGAGGTTGGCGAAGGGATCGTCGCCGAGCCGGTCCGGGGGCGTGCGCTGGAGCGACGCGTGGGAGCGCGCCATGTCGATGCGGTGCCCGGCGCCGTCGAGCGCGCGGACCTCGAACGCGCTGATCCGCTGCGCCTCGCCGGCGATCTCGATCTCGGCGCGGCCTGCCTTGACCGCCTGGATCTCGAGGCGGCGGGCGCTCGCGGGCACGGCGCCGCCCGGCTGGACAGGGCGGCCGTCGGCCAGGAGCCGCAACTCTGGGGGGATCGACGTGGTCCCCCGGCTCTGGCCGCGGGGCGGCCGCAGGGCGAGGAGCTCCGGGGAGGGCGGCACGTGCGGCTGCTCGCCGTCGGGTACGCCGTCGGCGTCGTCGTCGTCGCGATCGACGACGATCAGCCTGGGCGGCGCCTCCGCGGCGGACGTCGCCGGGCCGAGGAGCGCGCCGAGGAGGGCGGAGATCGCGGTCAGTCGCCGGTTCATGATGGTCGCCGCCCGTGCCCGCGCGCCTTCCTGCACGCATCGAGTCTATCGCGCCGCCGGAGCGGCGCAGCCCGCGGGTGCGGCGGCGCGAGGTCCATCCGGAACGCTCCGAGGGAGGCAGGCGAGCTCAGGAGTTTCCGGGCGCGGGCCCCGGGGGCGCCACACCGGTGCTCGAAGGGCGCTGGCCCTCCTCGGCGGAGAGCTGCTCGAGCAGCGCGCGCCGCCGCGGCTCGTCGACGGGCGACGCCGTGGTCGAGCCGCCGCGGAGCTCCACGGCGTAGACGGCCTCGGGCGGCAGGAGGTCGAGCAGGGCGGGGCTCTCCGTCGTGAGGAGGACGTGGCGCTGGGCGGAGGCGCCGCGCAGGTACTCGAGGAGCGCCGGGAGCGCGCCGCGGTCGACGCCGGCCTCGGGGTGCTCGAAGCCGGCGAGCACGAGCGGCGGCTCCTGCGAGAGCGCCGTGACCATCGCCGCGAGCCGCAGCGCGGCGTCCGGCTCGTCGGCGGCGGGCCGCCAGCGCTCGCGCCCCTCGGCGTCCACGCCGTGGCGCAGCTCCGGGACGAGGAGCCCGCCGGACGAGACCGCGCGGGCGCCGTCGACATCCCCGGTCACCCGGGACAGCCCGGCGAGGAAGTGGTCCTTCCACCGCTCGCGCTCGAGCGCGCGGAGGACGGAGCCCCAGTTGTCGCCGCTCGCGCGGAGCCGCCGCGAGGCGCTGAGCTTCTGGGGCGTGCGGAGCGTGCGCGGCGCGAGGGAGTAGACGACCGCGCGGCGCAGCTCGTCGAGCATGGGGGTGAGCGGGCCGTCGGAGAGCAGGGGCAGGACGAGCCTGGCGCCGCTCACGGCGATCGGGGCGACGCCGCGGTACGCGAGCGTGCCGCTCCGCCCTTTGTCCTTGCGCGAGAACCCCTTGGGGCTGCCTTTCAGCCGGTCGAAGGAGACCTCGGGCGGGTCGCTGCCCGCGTCGAAGACGTCGCGGAGCCCCGGCTTGACGAGCCGCGTGAGCGCGCTGCGCTGCCACCACGCCGCCGTCTCGCTCTTGACGCGCGTCTCGCCTTCCCGCTCGCCCGGCGCGAGCTGCACCAGCCAGAACCCGTGGCCCTCGGTCCTGGAGACCGCGACGCCGAGGGTGGTGAGCGCGGCGTCGTCGCGCGCGCGCCGGAGCGCGCCGCCGCTGCGCCGGGCCGCGGCCTGCTCGAGCGCGCCGTTCGCGCACTCGGCGAGGAAACGCACGGCGTCGAGCAGGCTGCCCTTCCCGGAGCCGGTCGGCCCGACCAGCGCGGTCAGCGCCCCGAGGGTGAGCTCGATGCCGGCGCCGATGCTGCCGAAATTGCTGACGTAAACGTGGGTGATCATGGCGCCGCGGCCTCGAGGTCACCTCGCCGGGGCGGCACCACCGCGCGCTGGCGGGATGCCCGGCCGACCTGCACCTCAGGCTCAGGGAGGGCCCCCGCCTGCTCGCCTCGGGGCCCTCGCGTCACGGTGAGGTGCCGCACCCCTCCGCGTGGACACCCGCGCCCCCGGGCAATGTCGTGAGAATTCTCAATGCACCCCACCCGGCGATCATCGAACGCCTCGCTGGCGACGGGCGCAACAGGATCCCGTCGCGAGGAGCGTCGATCGCTCCAGGCACAGCGGCCGCGCTCCGAGGATCGTAAGGCGCTGCACGGATACCACCTGCGAGCTCGGGGGTCGCGCGCCGCGGCGCGCGGCGGCGGGCAACGCCCGGTGGAGCGGCCCCCCCGGCGCGCTCACGCGGTCCGCGAGAGCGCGATCGTGAGGGCCTCGCCGTCGACGTTGACCTCGCGCCGCTCGGCCTGCCCCCACGCCGCGGGCGCCGCGCCGATCACGATCTCGGCCGCGAGCGCCTCCTCCGCGAGCATCCCGCGCGTCGCCTCGGCCACCCTCCTGGCCCGCTCGCTGCCGTCGAGCGCGAGCCGGATGCGCTCGGTGAAGCCGAGATCGAGCTCCTTGCGCAGCCCCTGCACGCGCGAGAGGATCTCCCGCCCGAGCCCCTCGTCGCGCAGCGCGTCCGTGAGCGCCGTGTGCAGCACGACGACGCCGGCGCGGCCGCCCGCCGCCGCGAACCCCTCGCCCGCCTCGACCGCGACGTCGATCTCCTCGGGGCCGAGCTCGACCTGCTCGCCGTCGAGCGCGATCGCGATCTTGCCCTCGGTCGCGAGCGCCGCGCGGAGCGCCGCCGCGTCGGCCTTCGCGAGGACCTGCTTCGCGAGCTGCACCTTCTTGCCGAGCTTCGGCCCGAGCGCGCGGAAGTTCGGCTTCAGCACGTAGCGGACCGCGCTCCCCTCCTCGCCGGGCTTCAGGAAGCGCACCTCGTGCACGTTGAGCTCCTCGGCGATGAGCGGCACGTGCTCGGCGAGCGCCGCGGCGAGCCCCTGCTGCGACAGCACGATGTCCGCGCGCGAGAGCGGCTGCCGCACCTTGAGCTTGTTCGCCGTGCGCACCTGCAGGCCCAGCGACACGAGCTCGCGCACCGCGCGCATCTCGATCGCGAGCGGCTCGTCGATCGCGCCCGGGTCGGCCTCTGGGAACGCCACGAGGTGCACGCTCTCCGGCTGCGACGCGGGCCACGGGCGGCGCACCAGGTTCTGGTACATCGCCTCGGCGAGGAACGGCGTGAACGGCGCGCTCAGCTTGGCGATCGCGACGAGCGCCTCGTACAGCGTGAAGTACGCGTCGCGTTTGTCCTGCGCCGCCCGCACGGCGCCGGCGGAGATCTCCAGCGGATCGCTCGGAGAGGACGGCGACAGCCGATCCTCGACCAACGTCGGAGAAGGGGCCCAGAAGCGCGCGCGGCTCCGGCGGACGTACCAGTTCGAGAGCGCGTCCACGAGGTCGACCAGCCGCTGCGCGGCCTCGTAGAGGTGGTACTCGTCGAGGTGCGCCGTCACCTCGCGCGTCGCGAGCGCGAGCTCCGAGAGGATCCACCGGTCGAGCAGCGACCGCTCCTTCGCCGGCCGGTACCCGGCGCTCGCCGCGAGCGCCGCGGGCGACGTGCCCGTCGCGCCCTCGTTCCCCTCGGCGGGCGAGAAGCCGTCGATGTTCGCGTAGATGGTGAAGAACGAGTAGACGTTCCGGAGCTTGACCGCGAACTCCTTCTGGTACGCGCGCACGTTCGTGAGCGAGTGGCGCGTGTTCGTCCACGGCGGGGAGGACGCGTAGAAGAACCAGCGGAACGCGTCGGCCCCGGGCGCCGGCGTCGCCGGATCCTCGATGTAGACGCGCTCGGGCTGCGGGAGCCGGGGCACGTCGTTCGGCATCACCGACGCCGCCTTCTCGCCCGGCGACAGGCCCAGGCGATCTAGATCCGCGTCCGAGAGCGCGACGATCCGCCGCGGCATCCCCTTCTGCGGCCGGAGCTCCATCGCGAGCGGCTGCGCCTCGCGATCGGCGCGGTACATCCGCACCTTCGCGGCGTCGCCGGTCAGGTCGAGCCCCTCGTAGTCCTCGCGCGCGATGAGCGCCACCCCGTCCTTCGGCTGGGCGCCCTTCCACTTGGTCGGGGATCCGCCTTCGCGGTCCCCTCCGACATCCGTCGCCCGCACCGCCGCGAACTCCATCCGGACGCGGTCCAGGATGACCTCGGGCGGCGTGTAGTTGCCCTTCGACTTGCTCTCCTTCTTGCCCTCGCGGTCGCAGACGTGCCCCAGCACGACGCACGTCTGGTACGGGTGCGGGTAGCTCCGGACGCGCGACAGCCCGAGCTTCTCCTGCGTCGCCTCGTCGAAGACGAGCGTCGAGACCATCAGGAGCGAGTAGAACCAGCCGCGCGTCTGGTCGATCGCCTCGCTGATGAAGTCCGCCGGGAACGCGCGGTCGAACAGCTCCTTCGAGCCCGGCGCGTGCGGGTAGCCCCACTGCGCGAACGGCATGCTCCCGCTGTCGAACCACGCGTCGATGACCTCGGTCACGCGCCGCATCTCGCCGCCGCACGGGGGTCTGGGGGCGGAGCCCGGCTCGCCGGGCGTGCCCCCAGCGGCGAACGGACACGGGAGCGTCACCCGGTCGATCCACGGCTTGTGGACGATGAGGTGGTCGTTCAGGCCCGGGTCCGCCCGCTTCGCCTCGTGGAAGTGGTCGAAGGCGCGCGGGTTCAGCGCCTCGATCTCGGCGACCGACGCGGGGGCGAGCTGGTGCTCCTCGTCGTTCTTGCAGACCCAGACGTTGAGCGGCGTCCCCCAGTACCGCTCGCGCGAGAGCGCCCAGTCGACGTTGTTCGCGAGGAAGTCGCCGAACCGGCCCTCCTGGATGTGCGACGGGAGCCAGTGGATGGCGCGGTTGTTCGCGATCGCCTTGTCGATGTTGTCCCGCGTCCTGATGTACCAGGCCGGCCGCGCGAGCTGGATCAGCGGGTCGTCGTCCGCGCGCCAGCAGAACGGGTACTCGTGGCGGTACTTCTCCTCGTGGACGAGCAGCCCGCGCGCCCCGAGATCCTTGATGATCAGCGGGTCGGCGTCCTTCACCCAGATCCCCGAGAACGGCGTGAGCCCGGGCTCGAACGTGCCGTCCGGCCGCACCGCGCAGAGCATCGGGATCTCGCCCCCGGCGCTCGACTCGGCGAGCTCCGCCACGCGCCGCTTGTGCGCGTTGAAGTCGTCCTCGCCGAACGCGGGCGCGACGTGGACGATGCCCGTGCCGGAGTCGAGCGTCACGAAGTCCGCGCCGAGGACCACCCAGTAGAGCGGCTCTTCCTTGCCGTCCTTCCGGCGCGCCACGGCGCCTTCCAGCGACCGCGCGAAGCTGTCGAACGGCGGGCGGTAGCGCTTGCCGATGAGGTCGCTCCCCTTGAGCTCGCGGAGCACGGGCAGGTCGCGCTTGAACTTCTTCGCGAGCTCCTCGCGCAGCGCCGCGGCGACGATGAGCTTCCCGACCGCCGGCGCGGCCCCGCCGCCGGCGCCCGCCGAGGCCCCCGCGTCGACGACGACGTAGTCGAACTCGGGCCGGACCGCGGCGTAGCCGTTCGAGGGCAAGGTCCACGGGGTCGTCGTCCACGCGCAGAGCGCCGTGTCGGGCTCGTCCACGAGCGGGAACGCCACGAACACGCTGGGGTCGTCGACCGTCTTGTAGTTCGAGCCGACCTCGGCCGCGCTGAGCGCCGTGCCGCCCTGCGGCCACCACCAGCAGACGCGGTGGCCGCGGTAGAGCAGCCCCTTCTTGTGGAGCTGCGACAGCGCCCACCAGACGCTCTCGACGTAGCTCCGGTGGTAGGTGACGTAGGCGCTGTCGAGGTCGACCCAGAAGCCGATCTTGTCGGTCAGGCTCTCCCAGGCCTCGGTGTACCGGAAGACGGAGTCGACGCAGCGCGAGATGAACGGCTCGACGCCGTAGCGCTCGATGTCGGCCTTGCCGTGGATGCGCAGCTCCTTCTCGACCTCGACCTCGACCGGGAGCCCGTGCGTGTCCCAGCCGGCCTTCCGCGGGACGTCGTAGCCGCGCATCGTCTTGTAGCGGGGGAAGACGTCCTTGACCGCGCGGGTGAGCACGTGGCCGTTGTGCGGCATGCCGTTGGCGGTCGGCGGGCCCTCGTAGAAGACGAACGTGCCCTTGGACGGGCCGGTCGCGCGCGTCTCGGCGCGCAGGGTCTTCTCGAAGATGCGGCGCTGCTTCCAGAAGGCGAGGATCTTCGCCTCCTCCGCGGGGAAGTTCAGCTCGGTCGCCACCTTGTCGAACAGGGGCTCTTGCAGGCCGCCGGTCGGTTTCTTCGAGGACGCTTCGGACATGGCCCGGCCTAGTAGCAAGGCGGATTGCTAGCGTCGAGGGAGGCGCGGCGGCGCGCGGGCGCCGGGATGGGTGTAGGATCCAGGGATGAGCGCGCAGCACCCGCTGTTTCCAGGCAACGCGCCCGAGGTGGAGGCTGCGTTCCAGGCGACGCCGGAGGAGATGGTCGCCGAGATCCTCGACGGGGAGCTGTTCACGTTCCCGCGGCCGGCGCGGCCGCACACGCGCGCGGCGTCGCGGCTCGGCCGTCGGCTCGGGCCGTTCGACGATGATCCAGGCGAGCCTGGGGGCTGGGTCATCCTCAACGAGCCCGAGCTCCACCTTGGGCCAAGGCCGGACAAGGTCGTCCCCGATCTCGCCGGCTGGCGTCGGGAGCGCATGCCGGATGCGGTCGGGTCCGAGGACGCGCCCGCGCACTACGACGTCGCGCCCGACTGGGTCTGCGAGGTGATCTCCCCGCGCACCGAGCGCGTCGATCGCGGCAGGAAGATGCGGATCTACCGCCGCGAAGGGGTGCGCCACGCCTGGCTGATCAATCCAGTCGCGCAGACGCTCGAGGTGTACCGGCTCGACGACGGCCGGTGGTGCCTGCTCGACACCTACGAGGGCGACGAGGCCGTACGGGCCGAGCCGTTCGACGCGATCGAGCTGCCGCTCGCCGTCCTCTGGGCGCGGTAGGAGCATCCGCCGCACGGCCGGCCGCGTGGGCGCGGCGGCGGACGCCGACGAAGTCACCCCGTCGAGGTCACCCCGCGGGCGGCGCCGGCAGCGCGCCGCCGAAGTCGGCGCGGATGGCGGCCACCCCGTCCGCGCCCGCCGCGAGGCAACCCGGCGCGGAGGCCGCGTCGACGCCGCCGAGGGCGATGATCGCGACGCCGCGCGACGCCGCCGCGAGGCGGGCCCGCGCCTCGCGCAGCGCCGAAAGGCCGAGCGGCGGGCCCTTGCCGGGCGTCGCGAAGATCGGCGAGAGCACGGCGGCGTCCGCCCCGGCCTCCGCCGCGCCGAGCACCTCGTCCACGCTGTGGCACGCGACCGAGACGAAGACGCCCGCCCCGAGCAGAGCGCGCGCGTCGGCCACCCCGACCGAGCGGCGGCCGAGGTGCACGCCGTCCGCGCCGAGCAGGAGCGCGAGGTCGAGGCGGTCGTTGACGACGAGCGAGGCGCCGAGCGCGGCGGTCGCGTCGCGCAGGCGCCGGCCGAGCGCGTGGAGCTCCTTGCCGGACAGCTCCGGGTCGCGGAGCTGCACGGCCACGCGCGCGCGAGCCTCCGGCGGCAGGGCGCGGAACGCCACAAGGCGCGCGAGCAGGACCGGCTCGGGGACGTCCGCCGCCTGCGTGATCAGGGTCAACCTCGGGGTGAGCATGGCGTGGGAGAGGTTAGCGGGCTCCGTCGCCCGGATCGCGCCCGCCGGGAGCGCCCGCGTCGCCGAGCGCCTCGAGATCCCGCCGGGCCATCTGCGCGAACCGGCTGGACGGGTAACGGTCGATCAAGAAGCGCAGCGTGTCGGCTTGCGCGCGGCCGTCGCCGCTCGCCTTGAAGCGCTCGGCGAGATCGTACAGGACCTCGCTGGGATCCTCGACGAGGCGACGCTCCGGGTCGACGTCGCTCGCGCACTGGTAGGGAGCGGTCGCGACCGCGGCGAGCAAGGCGATCGAGCCCAGGGCCGCGCGGAAGGCGGGGAGCACGGGCGGCATTCGCCGACGGGGGAGCGCGAGCGTCAAGAGTCCGCGCGCCGCGCCCGCGCCCGCCGCTCGGCCAGCGGCTCGGCGGCCAGGACCGCTAGGCGCCGGGGTGCGCCGCGCCGTTCTCGAGGCCGCCCTTCGCGGCCGGGCCGCCCGGGCCCGCGTCGCCGATCTCTTCCCCGCCCGCGCGCCACCTCCGCCCCGTGCGCGCGGCGCGCAGGAGCGTGTCGTAGAGGGCGCGCGCGCTGTCGTTCCAGTCGCGCCCGCCGGCGAGCTCCGCGATCCGCGCCGGGTCGTACGTGTGGCCCGCGGCGCGCACCAGCGCCTCGGCGAGCGCCTCCTTGTTCCCCGGCGGGATGAGCTCCCCGAGCTCGGCGTCGTGCAGGATGTCGGGGATGCCTCCCACGCTCGACGCGACCACGCGGCGCCCCGAGGCGAGCGCCTCCAGCACGACGTTGGGCGTCCCCTCGTGCAGGCTCGGGAGCACGAGGGCATCGCAGGCCCCGAGCCAGAGCGACACCTGGTCGTGCGGCAGGTAGCCGGTCACCGTCAGCTTCCCGTGCAGCCGGGCGGCGGCCGCCTTGCACGCCTGATCCTCGGCGCCGCTGCCCACGAGCACGAGCTCGAGGCCCGGGTGCTGGGGCGCGATGCGCTCGAACGCCTCGACCAGATCCAGCACCCCCTTGTCGCGGTTCAGGTGGCCGACGAAGAGCAGGATCCGCGCGTCCGCGGGCCGGCCGAGCGCCGCGCGCGACGCGCCGCGATCGCGCGGCTTGAACAGCTTCGCGTCGACGCCGTTCATGATGAGGTCGATGCGATCGCGCGGCACCCCCAGCGCCGCGACGCCGTCGGCGAGCTTGCGGCTGACCGCGACCACCCGCGCCGCGTTCGAGAGCCCCCAGCTGAGCGGCCCGCGCAGCCGCGGATCGCGCGGGATCACGTCGATGTCCGAGCCGTGGCACTTGATCACCGCCGGCACGCCGAGCAGCCGCCCGAGGCACACGGCCGCGAAGCCGTCCGGGTAGGCGAACGCCCCGATGATCACGTCGGGCAGCGGGCCGCCGCGGGCGAGCTCCGGGAGCACGGACGCCGCGTAGAGCGGGCCGTTCAGCGCCGGCGCGACCCGCGGCACGTAGAGGGTGCGCGGGTGCCGGACCGGCAGCCCGTCGATGACCTCCTCGCGCGGCGCGCCGCCGGCGACGGGCCACTTCGAGAGCCGCTCCATGCCGGGGAACCACGGGATCGTCGCGAGCACCCGGACGTCGCAATAACGCGACAGCGCGGCGAACTGCCGGCGGTTGTACGGCGCCTCGTCCGGGTGCACCGCGTTCGGGAAAATCTTCGTGATGAGCAAAACGCGCAAGCGCCGCAAGAGCTCCTCCTCTCTGTCGACGGCGACCGCGCCGAGGCGGCGAGCGCCGTGGGTCGGTCGCGCCGGCCGCACATTGCGCGGCCGGCGCGAGGGCGGCCGCGCAGCGGACGCCGGGTCCGGAGCGATGCCCCCCGGACAAGCCATAAAAGACCAGGGCGCTGGGCGTCTACATCCTCAGCCCGACGCGACCGGCGAGCCGTTCGCCGCGTTCCCCCCGACGGCCGCTGGAGAATGCCCGGCCTCCGCAGGCTCCGCCCGCCCCGGCTGCGCGCGCTGCCGGGACGGGACCTCGCCCCCGCGCCGCCTGGCGACGAGCTCGTCGAAGAGCCGCACGTGCGCGTCGACCATCGCGTCCAGGCTGAACTGCTGGGCGAACTTGGCAGGGCCGCGCGTGCGCGCGCGCTCGCGCAGCGCTTCGTCCCGGGCGACGCGCGAGAGGTGCTCGACGAGCGCGCCCGGGTTGGCCGAGGGGACGAGGAACCCATCCTGGCCGTGCTCGACGATCTCCGGGACGCCGCCGACGCGGCTCGCCACGATCGGCTTGCCGAGGGCGAGCGCCTCGAGCAGCGCGAGCGGGAGCCCTTCCCAGAGCGAGGGCAGGACGTAGGTGTCGAAGGAGGAGATGAGCTCCGGGACATCCGACCGGTAGCCGGGGAAGATCACCTTGTCGCCGAGCCCCGCGTCCCTGGCGCGCTGCTGCAGGTCGGGCCGGAGCGGGCCGTCGCCCGCGATGACGAAGCGCGCCTCCGGCACGCGCTGCAGCACCTCGGGCGCGGCGTCGAGCAGGAACCGGAGCCCCTTCTGCTCGATGTGCACCACGGCGCACCCGAACACGAACTCCCCTTCACCGATGCCGAGCTCCGCGCGGATACGGGCCCTGGCGTCGCCCTGCTGGGCGCGGACGAAGCGCGACCCGTCGATGCCGTTGTGGATGACCCGCACCGGCGCGCGGACCTTCACGTCCTCGACGAGGATGCGCTTCAGGTCGTGCGAGACCGCGACCATCTCGTCGGCGAGGTAGGCGTAGTAGCCGAACTTGCGCCGGTCGAAGCCCTTCGCGCGGTTGATCTGGTTGTGCTCCGAGTAGAGGACGATCGGCCGATCGCGGAGCATGCGCGCCGCGATGCCGGCGAAGATGAGCGGCGCCCGGTTGTGGACGTGGACCACGTCGACGGCGCGCTGGTGCAAGAACCGCCGGATCCAGAGGATCGCCTCGGGGTCGCTCTTGACGCCGGGCAGCACGGGCCGCAGGTCCTTCGTGATCACCAGGCAGTTCGAGCGGGGGAGCTTCACCTCCGAGAAGAGGCGCCCCTCGCCGTCCAGGCAGATCAGCGACAGGCCGAAGCCATGGTCGCCGAGCCGATCGAGGAGGCCCAGGACAACCTTCTCGAGCCCGCCGACCTCGAGATTGTTCACGACCATGCAGACGTGGGGCTTGCTCATAGTCTCCTGAGCGGACCGTCAGGTCGCCGCGGGCGTTATCAGAGCGCAATGGCGCGCATCGACAAACAGCCGACTGTGCGATGAGCGTTCCGTGTCATTTTGCCTCAGGTGATGAGCGTATCATGACGGGGCCGTGCTGATCGGTTGACTTCGTGGGTGGGTCTGCGCCGTCCGGCGAGGCGTCGGCCGCGCGCGGAGCGGCCGCCTCACGTGTGGGCCGCGGCCTCACAGCGCGGCGATCACCAGCCCGGGGCCGCGCCGCGGCCGGCGCTTCACGGCGCGCCGATCTTGCCTTGCTCCGGCGACGACGCGGTCGCGTAGAGCCGCTTCGGCATCCGCCCCGCGAGGTACGCCATCCGACCGGCCCTGACCGCATCCCTCATGGCCTGCGCCATCAGGATCGGATCCCGCGCGGCCGCGATCGCCGTGTTCATCAGCACGCCATCACACCCGAGCTCCATGGCCACCGCGGCGTCGCTCGCGGTCCCGACCCCCGCGTCCACAATCACTGGAATTTTCGCGGTCTCCCGGATGATCATCAGGTTGTACGGGTTGCGGATCCCGAGCCCGCTGCCGATCGGGGCGGCGAGCGGCATCACCGCGGCGCACCCGATGTCCTCCAGCTTCCGACAGACGATCGGGTCGTCGATGCAGTAGGGGAGCACCGTGAAGCCCTCCTTCACCAGGATCCGCGCGGCCTCCAGCGTCGCCTCGTTGTCGGGGAACAACGTCCGCTCGTCGCCGATGACCTCGAGCTTCACGAGATCGGACAGCCCGAGCTCGCGCGCGAGGCGGCAGGTGCGGACGGCCTCCTCGGCGGTGTAGCAGCCGGCCGTGTTCGGCAGGATCTTGAAGCGCCCCTGCTGGAGCAGCGACATCATCGACCCCTCGCCGCGATCCTTCAGGTTGACGCGGCGGAGGGCCACCGTGACCACCTCCGCGCCGGACGCCTCGAGCGCGCGACGGGTCTCATCAACGTCCTTGTACTTGCCGGTCCCCACGAAGAGACGGGAAGTGAATGTGTGGCTGCCGATCGTCAACACGTCGCTCGTCATCGCAGGCTCCTCGGGCTAGGCCCAGACGATCTGCTAGTCGGACCTGGACACAGGGTCCAGCGGGTCGACCGTCGTCGACACGCCCGTGCCGGCGACACGCCCGTGCCGGCGACACGCCCGTGCCGGCGACACGCCCGTGCCGGCGACACGCGGCGCCGGCGATGCGCCCGCGCCGGCGACGCGCCCGGCCGGCAACACGGCCGTGCCGTCGGCGGCGCCGCGCGACGTTCGCCCGTGTCGGTAATGTGCCCGCGCCGGCGCTCGCCCGTGTTGCCGGCTCGCGTCGCGCGGCAGCGTGGTATCTTTGTGGCGATGTCTCCCAGAGCTTTCGTCATGGCCCTGCTCTTGGCGCTGCCGCCCGCGCTCACCCTCACGCCTGGAGGCGCCGCTGCCCCGGCGGCCCAGGCGAGCTCCAGCGCGCTCCTGCGCGTGTCCGGGCCGCGCGAGGCGCAGGCGGCCGTGTCCGTCCAGCTCTCCCTCGATGAGCTCGTCTCGGTCGCCGCGTACGTCGTCGTCGCGACGGCGACCGAGCAGCGCAGCCAGTGGGAGGAGCTCGGCGGATCCAAGCGGATCGTCACCTATACCCGCCTGTCGATCGAGCGGACCGTCGCCGGACAGCCCGACGGCGAGGTCTGGGTGAGGACGCTCGGGGGCGTCGTCGGGGACGTCGGCCAGCACGTGTCGGGCGACGCGCACCTCAAGGTCGGCGCGCAGGCGATGCTCTTCCTGGCCAAGACGCGCTCCGCGGTGGTCGTCGCCGGCATGGCGCAGGGCCACTACCCCCTCGTGAGCGGCGAGGAGCCGCGCCGGGTGGAGGGCGCGCCGCGCGTCGCGGTGCGGCGGCTCGCCGCGAGCCCCGACGGCGGGACCGTCCTGGCCCGGCCGGGCCCGGCGGTCTCGGCGCGCGAGCTGCTCGTCGGCGCCACCCTCGACACGGCGATCGACGCGGTGAGCCGCGCCTGGAAGGCGAAGCATGCGCAAAAGTGATCTCGCGGCCGCGGCCTCCGCCGCGATCGCCGTCGCGACGGCCGTCGTCCTCCCCTCGCCCGCCCTGGCCTACTGCCGCACCAGCGTCTGTCCGGCGACGGCGACGAGGCCGGCCGAGACCGCGGCCGTCTGCACGCCGGCGCAGCTGAACGACTGCGGCATCCCCCTGGCCTGGCCCACGCCGTGCGTCGGCTACTCCATCCAGGAAGACGCGTCCTTCCAGGTCTCGCTCGCGGACACGGAGGCGATCTTCGAGCAGGCGTTCGCGGCCTGGACGCAGGCCGACTGCGGCGACGGGCGGTCCCCGCGCATCGAGGTCACCTACATGGGCCCGGTCGCGTGCGACGCGCACGAGTACAACCAGAAGAAGGGGAACGCGAACATCATCACGTTCCGGGACGACGGGTGGCCGTACGAGCGCGGCGAGAGCACCCTCGCGCTCACGACCGTCACCTACAACCTGAAGACCGGCGACATCTACGACGCCGACATGGAGGTCAACTCGTTCCACGTGGCCGACCTCTCGCTCGGCGACGACGACGTGGCGTCCGACCTGCTCAGCATCGCCACCCACGAGGCCGGCCACTTCCTCGGGCTGTCGCACTCGGCCGACCGGCACGCGACCATGTACGCGGACTACGAGCCCGGGAGCGTCGAGCTCCGCGACCTCGAGGACGACGACCGCGCCGCGATCTGCGCGGTGTACCCGCCCGGCGCGTCGCTCAAGGCGTGCGACCCGACGCCGCGCCACGGCTTCTCCGCCCTGTGCGCCGCGGACCAGCCCGACGTGGAGGCGTCGGGCGGCTGCGCCGCTTCCCCTGGCGCGGGCGGGCGCGGCGCCGGGCTCCTGCTCGCCGCGCTCGCGCTGGTGGGCGTCTCCGCGCGGGCGCGGCGCGACGCGGCCGCGCGGCGGGGGCTGGGCAGGACGAGGACCCGCTGAGCCATCCCCCGGTCGTCCTGGTCGAGCGCGACGCCGATCTCGCCCGCCTGATCGAGCGCGCCGGGCGCGCCGACGCGCTCGCGGTCGACGTGGAGGCGAACGGGCTGTTCGTCTACCGCCCGCGGCTCTGCACGGTCCAGCTCGCCTTCCGCGAGGGGGACGCCATCGCGGTCGGGATCGTCGACGCGCTCCGCGTGCGCGTCGCGCCGCTCGCGCCGCTGCTCGGGGCCGCGGGGCCGCCCAAGGTGCTGCACGACCTCACCTTCGACGCGCGCATGCTCGCCGAGGCGGGGGCGCCGCTCGGCGCCGCGCGCGACACGTCGGTCGCCGCGCGCATGCTGGGGTGCGCGGCGACCGGGCTCGCCGCGCTGCTCGCGTCGGAGCTCGGCGTGGCGATCGACAAGCAGCTCCAGCAGCACGACTGGGGGCGCAGGCCGCTCGGGAGCGCCGAGCTGCGCTACCTCGCGAGCGACGTGCTCCACCTCCTCCCGCTCGACGCGCGGCTCGCGGAGCGCAGCCGGGCGCTCGACATCGAGGACGAGATCGCCGAGGAGTGCGCCTACAAGCTCGCGACGGCGCTCGGCCCGCCGCGGGATCCGCGGCCCGCCTACGTGCGCATCAAGGGGGCGCAGGCGCTCGATCCGGCGGGGCGAGCGATCCTGCGGCGCCTCGTCGCGGCGCGCGAGGCCGCCGCCGAGGAGGGCGACCTGCCCTCCTTCAAGATCGTCGCCAGCGAGGTGCTGCTCGAGCTCGCCCAGCGCAAGCCGGCCCGGATCGAGGACGTGCGCGCGGTCCGCGGGGCCGTCGCGGGCCGGGCGGCGCCCCTCGCGGCGGCGTGGCTGCGCGCGGTGGAGCAGGGGCGCAGCGACGGCGACGTGCCGGAGGAGGAGCGCGCCCTCTTCCAGCCAGCCCGCCCGACACGCAAGGAGCTCGCCGCCCGGCGCGCGGTGGAGAGCCGGATCTCGGCGTGGCGCAAGGCCGAGGCGAAGGCGCGGAACGTCGACGAGCAGGTCGTGCTGCCGGGGCACTGCGCGCAGGAGCTGCTGGAGATCGCGCTCGCGGGCGACCACGCCGGGGACGCGGCGATCGCCGCCGCGGTCGCGCGCATCCCCGGGCTCGGCGCGCGCCGGCTCGCGCGCTACGGCGGCGCGCTCGCGGCGCTCGCGGCCGCTCCGCTCCCGAGCGAGCCGCCCGCCGCAGCGACGTAGCCGCGGCGACGGCTACGCGCTCCGCCGCCACGCGCGCCGCACCGCCACGCGCGCCGCGCACGCCGCACCGCCACACACGCCGCGCACGCCGCGCACGCCGCGCACGCCGCGCCATGCGCGCCGCGCACGTCGCGCACGCCGCACCGCCACGCGTGTTACGCGCGCCACACGGGCTACGCACGCGATGCATGTCGGGGAGGTCACGCCGTGGGCGCGCGGTCGACAGACCCACCGCGCGATGGAATAGGAGGGCCCATGCCCCGGACAGAACCTGAAGCGCCGCAACGACTCCGCTTTTTACCGAGGGCGACGTGGTGGATCCGCGCCGTGCTCGCCTTCGCGCTCGCCTTCGGATGTGTCCTGCTGGCGGCGAGCGCCGGGGAGCTGGCGCCTCCCCCTCCCCCCTCGGCGCCGCCCCCGGCGGCCGCCGTCGACGGCGTCGACCCCGAGGCGGTCCCGGTCGCACCCGACTCGCCGCGCGCCTCCGTGCGCCAGTACTTCGAGCTCTGCCGCGCGGGCGACTACGAGGAGGCCGCGCGTTTCCTCGACGTGCCGCCGAAGGCGTCCGGCGCGGAGCTCGCGCAGAAGCTGAAGGCGGTGCTCGATCGGCACCTCTGGCTCGACCCGGAGACGCTCTCGCCGAACCCGCTCGGCGACACCCAGGACAACCTCGGGGGCGGCGTCGAGCAGCTCGGCAGGATCCCGACCCGCACCGGGCTCCAGCCGGTGCGCCTCGTCCGGCGCACGACGGCGGACGGCGCGCGCTGGATCTTCTCGCGCGCCACCGTGGAGCGCGTCCCCGAGTGGTACGCGCGGCTCGAGGATCGCTGGCTCCGCGACAACCTGCCGCCCGTGCTGCTGCGCCCGGGCCCGCGCGAGCTGCTCCTGTGGCAGTGGCTCGCGCTGCCGGTCCTCTCGCTCATCGGGTGGCTCGCCGGCGCGGTGCTGAGCTTCCTGCTCCGCGCCGCGCTCCGCCGGATCGTCGTCAGGACGAACTCCACGCTCGACGACGTGCTCGTCGGGTGCACGAACGGCCCGCTCACGTTCGCGGGGGCGCTCCTCGCCATCGAGGCCGCGCTCCCGTGGCTCGGGCTCTACGTGCCGGCCGAGCAGTTCCTCGACCAGGTCCTGCGCGCCGGCCTCTTCGTCGCCGTCTTCTGGTTCGCCCTCCGCTCGATCGACGCCATCGGCGGCCGCCTGCTCAACGCCCCGGCGACGCGCGACAACCCGGCGGCGCGCTCGCTCGTGCCGCTCATGGGCCGGATCGCGAAGGTCTCGATCCTGATCATCGGCGTGATCGCCGTGCTGTCGGAGCTCGGCTACCCGGTCGCGAGCCTCATCGCCGGCCTCGGCATCGGCGGCGTCGCCCTCGCCCTCGCCGCGCAGAAGACCGTGGAGAACCTGTTCGGCTCGGTCGCGATCGGCATCGACCGGCCGCTCCAGGTCGGCGACTTCGTGAAGATCGACGCCGTCCTCGGCACCGTCGAGACCATCGGGCTCCGATCGACGCGGATCCGCACGCTCGACCGGACCGTGGTCACGATCCCGAACGGCAAGCTCGCCGATCTCCAGATCGAGTCGTACACCGCGCGCGACCGGATGCGCCTCGCCTGGGTGCTGAGCCTCGTGCTCGAGACGACGCCCGAGCAGCTCCGCGCCGTCACCGAGGGCTGCGAGCGCGCGCTGCGCGCGCACCCGCTGATCTGGCCCGACGATGTGGTCGTGCGCCTCAGCGGCCCCGGCGTGTCGTCGCTCGACCTCGAGGTGATGGCCTGGTTCCAGACGCGCGACTTCGGCGAGTTCCGGACGATCCGGCACGAGATGCTGATCGCGCTCCTGGAGGCCGTCGCGGCGGGCGGGTCGCGCCTCGCGTACCCGACCCGGACGGTGCACGTCGCGCCGCGCGGCGAGGAGCGCCCGCGGGCCGAGTCCGCCCAGCTGAGCTAGCGCCGGGACAGCGCGCGCAGGCGGCGCGCGCGGCGCGCTACCGCGCGGCCGGCGCCATCGGCTGGAGCCCCGCCTTCTCGATGAGCGCGCGATCCTCGTCCGGGCCCGGGTTCGGGGTCGTGAGCAGCTTATCCCCGTAGAAGATCGAGTTCGCCCCGGCGTACATGCAGAGCAGCTGCGCCTCGCGGGTGAGCTCGGTCCGGCCCGCGGAGAGGCGCACCATCGCGCGGGGCATCATGAGCCGGGCGACCGCGATCATCCGGACGAACTCGATCGGGTCCACCGGCGGCAGGCTCTCGAGCGGCGTGCCCGCGGCGCGCACGAGGGCGTTGATCGGCACGCTCTCCGGGTGGGGATCGAGGCGCGCGAGCTCGACGAGCATCTCGCAGCGGTCGGCGATCGACTCGCCCATGCCGATGATCCCGCCCGAGCAGACCGTGATCCCCGCCCGCCGTACGTTGCGGAGCGTGATCAGCCGCTCGTCGTACGTGCGCGTCGAGATGATGGACCGGTAGGCCTTCCGCGACGTGTCGAGGTTGTGGTTGTACGCGTCGAGGCCGGCCTCCTTGAGGCGGCGGGCCTGGTCCTCGGTGAGCATGCCGAGCGTGCAGCACGCCTCGAGGCCGAGCTCCTTCACGCCGCGCACCATGTCGAGCACGCGCTCGAAGGCGGGTCCGTCCTTCACCTCGCGCCACGCGGCGCCCATGCAGAACCTCGTCGAGCCGCCCTCGCGCGCGCGCTCCGCGGCCGCGAGGACCGCGCCGACGTCGAGCATCCGCTCCGGGCCGACCTCGGTCTCGTAGTGGCTCGACTGCGGGCAGTAGGCGCAGTCCTCGGGGCAGCCGCCGGTCTTGACGCTGAGCAGGGTGCAGAGCTGCACCTCGTGCTCGCCGTGGAACTGGCGGTGGACCGAGCGGGCGCGGTCGATCAGCTCGAAGAGCGGGAGATCGTGCAGCGCGAGCGCCTGCGCGACGGTCCAGTCGTGACGTACCGCGCCCGGCGCCGGGGCGCGCCCGCTTGGCTCACTGCGCCCACCGTTGTGCTCCACCGCTTCTCGTTCGATCCCTTCGAGCATGGGGTCGCTCTCATAGCCAGGCTTGAGGCGCCGCCGCAAGCGACCCGCGCGGGCGCCCCCACGCCGGCGCTCGAGGGAGAGGTTCGGGGAGTCGAGCCTCGTGGCGGGGTGGGAGCAGGTGTGTGCGCGCCGGGGAGACTCCGCCGCCGAGGTGCGCCGCTTTTGTTGGGCCCGCTCGTCGTCTCCCGTCTCCCCTTTTCGTGCTTCGTCCTTCGTCTTTCGGCTTTCGGCATTGATTCGCTACAGCGCCGTCACTGCCTTCGCCGTCTCCTTGGCGATGACGCCCTGCGCGACGAGCTGCCGCAGGTGGACCTCGAACGTCTGCATCCCATACGGCGTGATCCCCTTCTCCATCAGCTCGCGCAGCGACGGGCTCCCCTCCGGCCGCCGGATCGCCTCTCGCACCGCGGCCGTCGCGACGAGCACCTCCGACGCCAGCACCTCCGCCGCGCCGTCGCGGCGCGGAAGCAGGCGCTGCGCGACGACCCCTTGCAGGCTGTCGGCCAGCCGGTCGCGCGCCTCGCTCGGGCTCTTCCCGAGCGCGATCAGCCGGCCGATCGTGCGCGCGACGTCCGGCGTGTGCACCGCGGCGAGCACGAGGTGGCCGGTCTCGGCGGCGTGCAGGGCAAGCTCGAACGATTCGCTGTCGCGGAGCGAGCTGATCAGCACGACGTCGGGGTCCTGGCGCAGCGCGGCGCGCAGCGCAGTCGGAAAATCCGCGGTGTCGACGCCGATCTCGCGCTGGCTCACGCTGGAGCGGCCGTCCTCGTGCACGTGCTCCACCGGGTCCTCGAGCGTGATGATGTGCCGCGGCAGGGTCGCGTTGATCTGCCCGACGAACGCCGCGAGCGTGGTGCTCTTGCCGCTGCCCGCGGTGCCGGCGACCAGGACGAGGCCGTGGTCGTGCTCCACCATCGCCCGCACCGCGGACGGGACGCCGAGCTCGTCGAACGTCGGCACCTTGAGCGGGATGCTCCGCAGGATGATCGCGAGCGAGCCGCGCTGGCGGTAGATGTTGACCCGGAACCGGCCGAGGCCCGGGACGACGTACGACGTGTCGTACTCCTGGAGGGTCGCAAGCAGCTCGCGCGCCGGCCGGCCGGCGAGCAGCACGCGCGCCGCCGCCTCGCTGTCCTCGGGGCGGATCCGGTCGACCCGGAAATAGACCATGTCGCCGCGCACACGCGCGCCCGGTGGCTGGCCGACCTTGAGGTGGATGTCGCTCGCGTGGGCGGCAAGCGCTTTGCCGAGGAGCTGGTGGAGGAAGGCCTCCGAGGTGTACGGCGTCGTCACGGGGGGGAAGGTATCAAAATGGAACCCGGCGGGCCTAAAGCGCGGCGGCGGCCAGGCAGGCCGGGGCGCCGCGCGGCGTCTCGCGCGGCCGCCGCGGCGCGCGCCGTCAAGGCCGCGGCGTGTCGCCGCCGGCTGCGCCAGCGCTGGGCATCTCGGGATCCAGATCCGACGGGATGCCGCCCGGGTCCAGCAGCCCCTTGTCGGCCAGCGCGCGCGACGCCGAAATCGCGACGGCGCGCAGCTCGGGGGGGAGGTCGCGCCTGTTCGACAGCTCCAGGACGATCGCCGCCGCGGCGCGGGTCCCGTCCGGGTCGAGCGGCTCGCGGGGGCGCGGCGGACGCCCGGTGATCCCGAGGAGCGCGTCGAGCAGGGGCGGGAGCGACGCCGCGGGCGCGCCGCGGGCGCGCTCGGCGAGGGGCGCGAGCGCCAGGTCGGCATCGTCGGCGTACGGCAGCGCGCGCAGGGCCGCGAGCGCGATCTCGCCGCCGTCGTCCAGCGCGGCGAGCAGGCCGGAGGCGCCCTCCGCCTCGGCGAGCCGGGCGTGCTCCAGCGGGTCATCCCCGGCGGCGCGGCGCCAGCGAGGATCGGTGAGGCGTGGGCTCGGCGGGCGCGGCGCCGCGGAGAGCGCAGGGACCGCCGACGGAAGGGACGACGAGGCGCCCGTGGCGCTCTCCCGACGGCACGCGAGGGGCGCGACGAGGACGAACGACGCGACGAGGGCGAGGCGCCCCGCGAGGGCGAGGCGCCCCGCGAGGGCCGCGGCCCGCGGCGCGCCCTCGCGCCCCCGTCGCCGCGCGCCCTCGCGCGCCCGCCGCCGCCTCACGCCGGATCGACGAGCGCGAGCGAGCGCTTCGTGGGCGCGTTCTCCGTCTCCTGCCGCGCGTTGTACTCGTCGACCACGCGGTTGATGTGCATCGAGCAGAACTTCGGGCCGCACATCGAGCAGAACTCCGCCGTCTTGAAGTACTCCTGGGGGAGCGTCTCGTCGTGCATCGCCTGCGCCGTCTCCGGGTCGAGCGCGAGCGCGAACTGCTGCTTCCAGTCGAAGGCGTAGCGGGCCTTGCTCAGCGCGTCGTCGCGATCCCGCGCGCCCGGGCGCTTGCGCGCCACGTCCGCGGCGTGGGCCGCGATCTTGTAGGCGATGAGCCCCTGCTTCACGTCGTCCGCGTTCGGCAGGCCGAGGTGCTCCTTCGGCGTCACGTAGCAGAGCATCGCGGCGCCGGCGAAGCCGGCCATCGTGGCGCCGATGCAGCTCGTGATGTGGTCGTAGCCGGGCGCGAAATCGGTGACGAGCGGGCCGAGCACGTAGAACGGCGCCTCGTGGCAGAGCTCCATCTCCTTCTGGACGTTCATGGCGATCTGATCGAACGGCACGTGCCCGGGGCCCTCGATCATCACCTGCACGTCCTTCTCCCACGCGCGCTTCGTGAGCTCGCCGAGCGTCTTCAGCTCGGCGAACTGGGCCGCGTCGCTCGCGTCGTGCAGGCTGCCGGGCCGGAGGCCGTCGCCCGCCGAGATCGTGACGTCGTACTTCGCGCAGATCTCGAGCACCTTGTCCCAGTGCGTGTAGAACGGGTTCTGCTTGTGGTGCTCGATCATCCACTGCGCCATGATCGAGCCGCCGCGCGACACGATGCCGGTGAGCCGGCCCTTCACGAGCGGGAGGTGCTCGAGCAGCACGCCCGCGTGGATCGTGAAGTAATCGACCCCCTGCTTCGCCTGGTGCTCGAGCATGTCGATGAGATCGGCGGCGCTCATCTTCTCCGTGCCCTTGCAGACCTCCAGCGCCTGGTAGATCGGCACCGTCCCGATCGGCACGGGGGAGTGCTCGATGATCGCGCGGCGAATGCCGTCGATGTCGCCGCCCGTCGACAGGTCCATCACCGTGTCGGCGCCGTACTTGATCGCGTACCGCAGCTTCTCGAGCTCGCCGCTCACGTCGCTCGTCGTCTGGCTGCTGCCGATGTTCGCGTTCACCTTGCAGAGCGACGCGATGCCGATGCACATCGGCTCGAGGTTCAGGTGGTTCTTGTTGGCGGGGATGATCATCCGCCCGCGCGCGACCTCGCTGCGGACGAGCTCGGGCGCGAGCTTCTCACGGCGGGCGACGTACTCCATCTCCTCCGTGATGATGCCCTTCCTCGCGAAGTGCATCTGGGTCTGGTTCGGGCTCCCGGCGCGCTTCTCCACCCATTCGGTCCGCAACATCAACGACCTCGCTTTCGAGGTGGGCGATGTAGGTCGCGCCCGCGCGCGACGCAAGCATGTCGCGCGCGGGCTACCCGCGCCGCGGCGCCCGGAGAAGCCCGCTCACCGCGCGGCAGGCCCGGCGCAGCGCCGCGCTCACCTGGGCGCCGCGTCGGGGAGCTCGGTCATCATGCCGAGCGTGTGCGCGCCGGCCGCCCGCGCGCTGTCGAGCACCTCGACGACCGTGCCGTAGACGGCGGCGTCGTCGGCCACCACGAAGACGATCTTGTCCTGAGGCCTGCTCTGGCGATCGAGGATCGGCCGGAGCCTGGCGATGAGGTCGGCCCGCTCGACCTTCTCGTCGTTCACCTGGAGCTCGCCCTGCGCGCTCACCCGGACCACGAGCTGGTCGGGGGGCGGCGGCGTGTCCTCCTTGACTTGCTCCGTGTCGGGGATGCGCACGCCGATGTCCTTCTCGAGCAGCGGCGTGACGACCATGAAGATGATGAGGAGCACCAGCACGACGTCGACGAGCGGCGTCACGTTGATGTCGGAGTTCAGCGGCACCGCCGGCTTGACGAGGAATTTCTTGTTCGTGCGCGCGCTCATCGCCGCTACCTCCCCTTCAGCTCCTCGACCGCCAGGGACACGCTCTTCGCGCCCGACTTGCGCGCCGTCTCCATGACCTTGCGCACGTCGCCGAACGAGAGGCGCTGGTCGCCCTTGACCAGCACCTTGCGCCCCGGCTGCGCCGCGAACTCGCGCGTGAGGCGCTCGGCGAGGCCGGCGTCGTCATACTGGTCGCTCTCGACCCACACCGTCTTCTCCAGCGTGACGGAGAGGATCAGCGGGTCCACATCCTTCTTCTCCTCGTCCACCTTCGCGGCCTGCGGCAGCTTCACGTCCTTGCCGCGCTGGAGCATCGGCGTGACGACCATGAAGATGATGAGCAGGACGAGGACGACGTCGACGAGCGGCGTGACGTTGATCTCGCTCTTGGGGCCCTTCTGCGGGCCGACGGCCATTCCCATGAGGGGCGCTCGCTTCCGGCTTGGGCGCGGCGCGGCGCCCCCCCGCCGCGAGGCGCGGCCGGGGAGGCGCGGCGCGGCGCGGGCTCTCTGCTAGGCGGCCTCTTCCGAGGCCGACGAGAGGCGGCCGTCGAGCCGCCTCGCCACGATGTCGAGGAACTCGTTCGACGACTCCGAGATATCGATCGCCCGGGCGTCGATCCAGCCCTGGAGATAGTTGTAGCCCATGACCGCGGGGATCGCGACGAGCAGGCCGAAGGCGGTTGTGATGAGCGCCTCGGCGATACCCGCCGAGACGGTGCCGAGGCCGCCGGAGCCGGACGCCGCCATCTGCTGAAAGGCGGTCACGATGCCCATGACCGTCCCGAGCAGGCCGACGAACGGCGCCGTGGAGCCGACCGTGGCGAGCAGGCCGTAGCCGCGCTTCAGGCTGAGCACCTCGCGCTGCGCCTGCCGCTCCAGGGCACGGGAGACGGACTCGACCACACCGTCGCGCTCATGCCCGTTCGCGGGCAGCCGGGACGGAGCCGTCGACGCATACGCGGCGAGCCCGGCGCCGATCACGCGCCCGAGGTAGCCGATCTCGTCTTTGGGTTTGGCGGCGGTCCGGGCGCCGTCGAACTCGCCCCTGGCGAGCATCGGACCCACCTTCTGCGCGAACGCGCGGGAGGCGGCGCGGGACTTCAAGGACACGATGAGGCGCTCGCCGAAGATGATCAGGGAGGACACGGACATGAGCGCCAGCGCGAACACAATCAGTTTCGCGAAGACCCCCATGTGGCCCCAAAGCTCAGTCAAGGTGAATTGCATCGTCTCGCTCGCGCCTCCCCGGCGCTCCATGGTGTCGTGGTGGTTTTCAACTGTGCTGTTCAGCGCCTCTGGCGCTGCAGCGAACTCGACTGTGCCGCAGAGCGGACCTACCCCGTGCCCTTCTCTACTACGTGCCCCGCCCGTGCAACAACACCCCCGCGCATCCGGTGGTCACGGGAGCTTGAGGCGGATGTTGAACACGTAGTCCACCGAGACGGGCCGCCCCTGGTACATCACCGGCGTGTAGCGGCGGCCCGAGAGCGCATCGAGGATCGCGCGATCCATGTGGGGCAGCGACTTGACCATCCGGCAATTGGTCAACGAGCCGTCCACCTTGATGACGCACTTGACAATCGCGAGCCCCTCGACGCGCGCCGCGAGCGCCTCGCGCGTGTACTGCGGATCTCGCCCCGAGATCATCGTCGGCCGGTTCATCCCCGCGCCGAACGGCAGCACCACGTTCTGCGGCGGCGCCGTGCTGCCCACCTGCCCTCCCAACGTCCCACCGAGGGTCCCGCCGATCTGTCCCCCGACCTGCCCGCCCACGGTCCCGCCCACCTGGCCGCCTTCCTGTCCACCCTCCTGGCCGCCCTCCTGCGCCGGCGCCTCTTCCTTGGGCGGCTCCGGCTCAGGCGCCTTGGCCTTGGGCTTCTCCGGCATGTCGTAGATGGTGTCAGGGGTCTTGACAGGCTTCGGCTGCTCGATGCGCTCCACCTTCGGCTTCGCCGCGCCGCCCGCGGGAGGGGGCGGCGGAGGCGGAGGCGGCGGGGGCGGCGGCGCGGCGAAGAACGTGACCTCGACGTCCTTCGGCTTCTCGACCCGAGGCTGCGTGGCCTGCCAGATAAGGACAGCCGCGATCCCCGTATGGGCGACGATCGAGAGCACAGCGCCCGTCCCGAGGCGCCCCTGAGTGGCCGTGGCCCGACCTAGTACCGAGTCGAACATGAGGGGTTGCAACTCCTGAAGCTCGAGGTGTTCGGCGTGGAGGCGCCGCCGCGTGTCGGCGCGCTCCGGCTCGCCGCGCCTACCCGGAGTGTACCGGGGACCAAGTACTACAAAAAAGTCTATTGTCTCGCGCGATTCCTGTCTAGGGTGAGGCGGAACTCGAGGGCCCTACACTTCTGGAGGGAATTCCGTGAAGTTTCTCGAAAAGAGGATGAAACACGGAGCGCGCTCACTACGTGCCCCGTTGCGATTGTGGGCGGCGCTGCTGCTGCTCGCCATGACGTTGTTGACCGCCGTCCCTGCGCTCGCCCAGACGGGCAACAGCGTTCTCCTTGGACGGGTAACCGACGCCTCGAGCAAGGCGCCGGTGGCGGATGTGGTCGTAACAGCGACCTCACCGGCGCTGCAGGGGGAGCAGCTCGTCGTTACCGACGCCTCCGGCCAGTACCGTATCCCGAACCTGCCGCCGGGCGACTATACTCTGCGCCTCGAAAAAGAGGCCTTCAAGCCGTACGGGCGCGGGGGAATCACGATCCGCGCCGGCACGACCATCCGCGTCAACGTCGAGCTCCTCCCGGAGGCGCTCAAGGCGGAAGAGATCGTCGTGGTCGGCCGCGCGCCGACGGTCGACGTCGGGTCGAGCTCGGTGGGGCAGAACATTACAGGCGACTTCACGCGCCGCATCGCCGTTGCGCCCCCCGGGGGGAAAGGCACGGCGGTCCGCTCGTTCGAGTCGGTCGCCGCCGTCACCCCCGGGGCGAAGAGCGACGAGTTCGGCACGTCGATCGCCGGTACGTCGTCGCCTGAAAACCAGTACGTCATTGACGGGCTCTCGGTCAACGATCCGGCGTACGGCATCATCGGCACGCCCCTGACGATGGAGTTCATCAAAGAGGTCAACGTGGTGGCCGGCGGGTACATGCCCGAGTACGGCCGCTCGACCGGCGGCGTGCTCGACGTCGTCACGAAGGGCGGCAGCAACGAGTTCCACGGCTCGTTCTTCTTCAACATCGTCCCTGGGATCCTCGAGGCCGAGAGCACGAAGGTCCGGCGCCAGGGCGAGACCATCTCGACCGACGATCGCGTCGCGGCCATCCGCGACTATGGCTTCGAGGTCGGCGGCCCCATCCTCAAGGACAAGCTCTGGTTCTTCGCGGGCGCGGACCTCGCGCTGTCGAGCCTGACGCGCGAGCGCAGCCTCTACGCCACGCGGTACGAGGGCGACAGCCTGACGCCCGTCCGGGACCCCGACACCGGGTTCAACCTCGTCGACTACCTCCCGGGCTCGACGACCTACCACCGCGCCGAGGAGCGGACGTTCCAGTACCTCGGCAAGCTGACGTACCAGATCAACCCGGATCACAGCGTCGCGCTGTCGGTGTACGGCTCGCCTTCCACCACCGGCGGCAACGGCGCCTGGTCGTACGACCCGCAGATCGGCGCGATGGACGTCGCCAACATCGTCGGCACCTACGACGCGCTCGCGCTCAAGTTCGTGTCGTCCTCGACCGACGTCGCGCTGAAATGGTCGTCGGCGTTCAACAACAAGACCCTGCTGTTCGACGCGACGCTCGGCTGGCACCACCAGCGCAACGCGCGGCTGCCCTCCGACGAGTCCGAGATCGGATCGAGCAACGGCCTCGCCGGCATGCCCCTCGCGATCTGGCGGAGGACGGGGCCGCGGTACTCGATCGACCGGTTCGAGACCCTCTCGCCCGAGGCGCAGGAGCTGTGCCGCCAGACCCAGGTCGACACCGGCGAGACCGACGCCGAGGGGAACCCCATCCTGGCCACCCGCGTCCCGTGCGCGGTGCGCCAGTACTGGGTGGGCGGCCCCAACTTCACCGAGGACGAGTCGCAGGATCGCTTCCAGCTCAAGGCGATGGTGACGAGCATCTTCGAGGGCCTCGGCCACCACGTCGTCAAGGGCGGGATCGACGGCGAGATCATGACGTACGACCACCTGAAGGCGTACCCGGGCCGCGTGACCTACTCCGAGAGCCTGAACGGCCTCTATTGGGAGGACAGCCGGCAGCTCGGCTTCCTGACCGGCCCCGGGCCCAACGAGTACGTCATCCAGCCCGAGACCTCGGTGTCGTCGCTGTCCACCACGATCGGCGGCTTCGTCCAGGACAGCTGGAGCATCCTGGACAAGGTCACCGTCAACGTGGGCATTCGTTACGACGCGCAGTACCTGTTCGACAACGACGGGGACGCCGGGATGGCGCTGCCGAACCAGTGGTCGCCGCGCATCGGCGTCGTCTACGACGTCACGCAGGAGGGCAAGTCGAAGCTCTTCGCGAACTACGCGCGCTACTACGAGAGCGTTCCCCTCTCCCTCGTGGATCGCGCCTTCGGCGACGAGCGGCAGGTCCGCGGGTTCCACCGGGCGGCGGAGAACTACGACGATCCGAGCGATCCGGGGTGCAACCCGAACGACCTCAAGGACGCGATGGGCAGCGGCCCCGGCCAGTGCCAGAGCGACGAGAACCGGATCGAGGGCGTCGAGCTGGCGGAGCAGGACGGGATCGCGCCGGCGGCGTACGACCCGAACCGGGTCTGGACCCCGACGGGCAGCGGCAAGACGCCGGTGGATCCGGACGTCAGCCCGCAGTCGTCGGACGAGCTCGTGCTCGGCGGCGAGTACGAGGTCATCCCGGACGGGCGCGTCGGCGCGACGTACACGAAGCGCTGGATGCACAACGTCATCGAGGACATGAGCCGCGACGAGGGGAGCACCTACTTCATCGGCAACCCCGGCAAGGGCATCGCGCGGGACTTCCCCGAGGCGACGCGCAACTACGACGCGCTCACCCTCTACTTCCAGAAGTCGTTCGCCGACCTCTGGCTCGCCCAGGTGAGCTACACGCTCTCCTACCTGCGGGGCAATTACGCGGGCCTCTTCCGCCCGGAGACCGACCAGCTCAATCCGAACATCACCTCCGAGTTCGACCTGACCTCGCTGCTCGAGAACCGCGAGGGTGATCTGCCGGGCGATCGCCGGCACGAGATCAAGGTCTACGGGGCGAAGTCGTTCGAGATCCCGGGCGGCTCGCTCGTCGACCTCGGCCTCACCCTGAGGTCCCGCTCCGGCGGCCCCACGGACTTCTGGGGCGCGCACCCCCTCTACGGCTCCGACGAGTCCTTCATCCTGCCCCGCGGCTCCGGGGAGCGGCTGCCGTGGGTCCACAACATCGACGGCCGCATCGGCTACTCGATGCGGCTCGCGAAGGACAGCTATCTGACCGTCACCATGGACGTCTTCAACATCTTCAACTTCCAGGCGGTCACCGCGAGGGACCAGCGCTACACGACGGCCTATGTGGTCCCGTGCGCCGGGGGGACGATCGAGGACCTCGAGCCGGCGAGCGGCGACAGCTGCCTGACCACGCTCGACGGCCAGCCGTTCAACGCGGAGAGGGACAAGAACCCGAACTTCGGAAAGCCGACACAGTACCAGCAGCCGCGGCAGTTCCGGTTCGGCGCGCGGGTGACGTTCTAGGCGCGGGCGCGCTCGTGAAAGGAAGCAAGCGATGAAGATCCGATTGCTTGGTTGGCTGGCGGGGCTCTCGGCGCTCGCGGCGGCCGTGTCCCCGGGCTGCTCGCAGCCGAAGCCCGAATGCACCGTCGGCAGCGCGACCGTCTACCCGTTCGCGGCGAGGTTCATCCTGGTCGAGGGAGAGGCCGACACCCCCTGCGGAGGGCTGACGGTCGCGACGATCGGCATGCAGACGTACAACGCCGACGCCGGGGGGTATCCCGACAGGAACAAGAAGCTCGTCGCGCTGCAGACGCTGAAGTTCGGCCGATGGACCCGCGGCGGCACAACCGTCGAGGAGAACCCCGACCTGAAGCCGTACGCGATCGGCGCCTTCACGTCGATCGAGCCGGACGACAACGACATCTGCACGGTGCCGACCCTCTCTCCCGCCGAGGTGGTGGTTCTGCCCGGTAGCGGAGGCGAGGGCGGCGCTGGCGAGGGCGGCGCTGGCGGCGCTGGTGACGGCGGAGCCGGCGGCGCTGGCGACGGCGGAGCCGGCGGCGCGGGTGACGGCGGCGCTGGTGGCGCGGGTGACGGCGGCGCTGGCGGCGCGGATGAAGGTGGCGCCGGCGGCGCTGGCGGCGCTGGCGACGGCGGAGCCGGCGGCGCGGGTGAAGGTGGCGCCGGCGGCGCTGGCGACGTCGCCGAGCCGCTGGAGCCGGGATCGCGCAAGTTCGAATGGAGCAACCTGCGCGTGTTCGTGACCGCCGCCAACCTCGGGAATCAGTTCGACGCTGATCTCGCGTACTCGGAAGGCGGCTGCACGGCGAGGTACAAGGTCGTCGGGCTGTGGCCGCAGGTCGACTGCTCGACTGACGACGAACCCGACAACACGATCTGCGAGGATCCCCACTCGGGCATCTCCCCGGACCTCAAGGTGACGTGCGTGCCCAACCCGGAGGCTGACCCGGACCCCGAGGTCGGGGACCCCAGGAACGTCTGCGTGCTCGATTCGGAGACGATCCCCGCCTTCAAGTAGGCCCTTGCGCGGGCGTCACGCCGCGCGTTGCGCCCGCGCCCCTCCCCTCCTCCCCTCCTCACATCCAAGCGCCGTCGCCGAGCGCGCCCTCGGCTCACCCGCGCAGCGCCACGCGCGGCCCCTCCTGCCCGCGCTCGGGACGCGCTCCTCGTCCGCGTTGAGCTCCGGTAAAGACCGCCGCCTGCGGGCGCAGCACGGCTGACACCGCAGGCGCGCGGGCCAGCTAGGTCCGCCTGTCAGAGGTCTTGGCAGGGATCACGGCGAGCGAAGAGAGATTTCAACGCAAAGGCGCAAAGGCGCAAAAAGACAGAGAAAATTCTGGTTTGCGCCTTTGCGCCTTTGCGTTGAAATCTCTCGGGATCCCTGGCCGAGACGTGTGACGCTCGGAACTGGCTCACGGCGCCTGCTTCGCGATCAGCTTCGCCAGCGCCGCGCACGCGGGGCCGCCCGCGATCTGAAGCGCGGCGGAGAGCGCGCACAGGCGCGACGCCCGCCCGAGCGCGGCCGGATCCCCCGACACGATCGCCCGCTTGGACTCGTTCACGGTGCGCACCGCGATCATCGTCCGCGCGCGGGGGGGCAGCTCCGCGCGGCGCGGCGCGAGCACCTCGCCGAGCTTCGGGCCGGGATCGGCGCTCGGCACCCACGTCCAGACGGAGGCGACGATCGCGTCCGCGAACGCGTCGCGCAGCGCGTCGCCGCCGCGCGCGCCGTCGCACGGGATCACCGGGCCGCTCGGGCCGACGTCGGCGGCCGTGAGCCGCCGCTGCGCGATGCGCCGGAGCAGGTCGTCGCTCACGCCGGCGAGCGCGCCGTCGCCCTCCGAGAACGCGCCCGCCTTGAACCGCACCGCGAGCGACGCGCACTTCACGTCGCGCTCCTCGCGGCGCCGCTGCTCCGCGCGGGCCCGCTCCTCCGCGACCAGCCGCGCCTCGCGCTCGCGCGCCTCGCGCGCCTCCTCCGCGGCGCACGCCTCGAGGCGCGCGGCCACGCGCCGCTGCTGCTCGCTCGAGGCCCGGCCGAGGTCGGCCTCCGAGACGTCGCGGATGGCGCAGACCTCCGGGCGCGCGAGCAGCGCGTCGACCCGCGCGCGGGCGGCCTGGACGCGCACGATCACCGCGAGCGCCGCGACCATGACGAGGCCCGAGACCACGATCGTCGCCGCCCGGCGGAGCCGCCGGCGGCGGTACGCCTTCGCCAGCGCGCCGCCGCCGCTCTCGTCGAGCAGCTTGCGGCAGCGGGCGATCGTCGCCTGCCAGTGCTTGACGTCCTCGGCGAGCAGCTGGAGCGGCTCGGAGAACGGGCGATCGCGCCGGACCTTGTTCGCGAGCCGCTCGAGGCACAGGCTCGCGTCCGGCGCGCGCCCGTGGTTCGTCACCTCGGCGACCCCCTCGAGCAGCCCGCCGATGCGCCCCGCGTGCAGCTCCCACGCGAGCAGCGCCTCGACCTGGCTGGCCCCGAGCCGCTCCATCGCCTCGCGCACCTCCTCCATGGGGAGCAGGCGCTCGACGTCCTCGACCCGGACGCCCGCGAGCTTCGCCGCCTGCAGGACGCCGCGCTGGAAACCGCCGAGCAGCCCATCGGGCGCGAGCTCGCGGATCCCCTCGGGCACCCGGCTGCCCTGAATGCACGCGCCGGCGTGGTTCAGCGGCCCCATCGCGCAGGTCAGGAAGGTGCCCCCGAGCTTCACCGCCATCGCACCGGGATTCCTTTACCGCGGACGAAGCGGCGCGGAAAGACTGGCTGCGGCGCCTCTCACCGGCGGCCGCGCGGCGCCTCGAGATCCCAGAGCGCGTAGAGCACGTCGACGTCGTACTCGGTGTGCCGCCAGCCCGGGTGGTGCCGGTAGCTGCGCGGGAGCAGGCCCGCGCGCTGGATGGCCTCGGCCTGCTCGGCGAAGGTGTAAAGATACATGCTCACGCCGGACAGCTCGACCTCCGAGAGCGGGCGCGCGGCGCGATCGTGCAGCCGCACGTCGGGCCGACGCTCGACGATGCTCACCAGCATGCGGCCGGAGGGCCGCATCGCGCGGGCGAGGTTCTCGAGGACGAGCCCGAGGTCGTCGCAGAACTCCAGCGTGCCGAGCGCGAGCACGGCGTCGAACCGCCCCCACGAGCGCGGGATCGCGAGGTGGTAGTCGTGCCGGTGATAGGCCCCGTGGGGCCGCCTCTTGCGGGCGATCTCGAGCATGCCGTCGGCGATGTCGAAGCCCACCACGTCGACGGACGCCGGGAGATCGCGGGTGAGGTGGCCCGGGCCGCAGCCCGCGTCGAGCACGCGCGTCCCGTCGACGACCACCTCGCGCAGGAACGCGCGGACCTGCTTCTCGTAATGCTGGATCTCCTTCCACGTGGACACGTAGTCGGGCGCGAAATCCTCGTAGTAGCCCGCGAGCCGCTCGATCCGGGTCGATCGTTTCATGGCGCGCCCGTCAGACGATGCCGTCGACCGCATGAACGGTCTCCTGGATGTCGTGCTCGGGCGTGTAGCCGAGGATGTCGCGCGCCCGCCGGTCGTCGACCATGCACACGTAGCGGATGTGATCGAGCTCGGGCGCCGGGAACGAGGTCGCCCGGAAGCGCCAGAGCCGCGGGACGATGGTCTGCATGACGAAGTGCGGGATCGCCGCGCGCGTCCGCCCCGTCATGTCGATGAGGCGCGAGAGCGGCAGCGGGGCCGGCCCCGCGAGGTTGAAGATGCCGCGCACCCCGGGCCGAAGCGCCGCGACGATCGCGGAGACCACGTCGTCCTGGTGGATGACCTGCACCATCGGGTCGAACCCGAGCAGCGTCGGGATCACGTTGAGCCGGAGGTAGTTCGACGGCGCGTTCCGCACCGAGCCGAGGATGTGGACGGGCCGGAGGATGACCGTCTCGGTCTGCGGGTGCTTCCAGAAGAACGACTGCGCCACCATGTCGACCTCGATGAGGTCGCGGATCTCGCTGAACGAGGCGCCGCCGAGCAGCGGCGCGTCCTCGGTGAGGAACTGCGGGTTGTCGGGGCGCGGCCCGTAGGCGTTCGCGCTCGAGAGCACGATGAGCTTCGGCACGTCGTACTGCGCGACGAACTCGAGCAGCCGCTGGAAGCCCGCGAGGTTCCAGCTGTGGTGCTCCATCTGGCTGACCCGCGGATCGTGCATGACCCCGAGGTGGACGACGGCCGCGAGCTGCTCCTGGCGGAAGATGTCCTGCGTCTTCTTGCGGCGGAGATCGATCTGGTGATGCTCGATGTCCTTCGGGCGACCGTCGAAGCTGCGGCGGTCGACGCCGATCACGCGCCGCTCGCGGTGGAGACGCCGCGCCAGCCGCCGTCCGAGGCGGCCGCAGATGCCGGTGATCAGGATGGGCCGGAGGGACGGATCGCTGTCGGCGGCGGGGCGGCGGCTTCGACCGGGGGTTCGCTCGCTCATCGGCTCGACGGTCGCTTCCGGGAGGCCGACGGTCAAGACCTTCCTGCGGTGCAGGCCCACGCGAGTTTTGCTATGGTCGTGCGCCCATGGCCAGCACAAGGACGCTCGCCAGGCTCGGCCACTTCGCCACGCACACGGCGCTGCCGCTCGCGCGTCTCGGGGTCGACGGTCTGCGCAAGACGCTCGACGACACGACGATCCGGCTGCTCGGCCAGGACTTCGAGGACCGGCTGCGGCGGGTCGCTCTGCCGCACGCGTCGGAGGGCGTCGACCCGTTCGGGCTGGATCCGGAGTGGGCTCGGTACGCGGTCGGCGTCGCCGCGTTCTTTCATCGCTTCTATTTCCGGACCGAGGTGTCGGGCATCGAGAACGTCCCGCCCGGCCGGGTGCTGCTCGTCGCCAACCACTCCGGCCAGCTCCCGTTCGACGGGATGCTCATCGCGGCCTCGCTGTTCCTCGACGCGGAGCCGCCGCGCGTGATGCGGAGCATGGTCGAGAAGTGGACGCAGACCCTGCCGTTCGTGGCGACCTTCTTCTCGCGCGTGGGCCAGGTGGTGGGCGTGCCCGAGAACGCGCGGCGGCTGCTCGACATGGGCGCCGCGATCCTGGTCTTCCCGGAGGGGACGCGCGGCATCTCGAAGGGGTTCTCCAGCCGCTACCAGCTGCTCGATTTCGGCCTCGGCTTCATGCGGCTGGCGCTCGAGACCGACACGCCGATCTTGCCCATCGCGGTGATCGGGGGCGAGGAGCAGTACATCTCGCTCGGAAACCTCGAGTCGGTCTCGAAGGCGCTCGGGATGCCGACATTCCCCATCATCCCTCAGCTGCTCGTCCCCGGGGGCCAGCTGCCGCTCCCGACCAAATACCGGATCTACTTCGGCGAGCCGATGACGTTCCGGGGCGACCCCGACGACGACGACGCGGTGATCCAGGAGAAGGTGGGCCTCGTGAAGGGCAGGATCCAGTCGATGCTGAACCTCGGCCTGAAGGAGCGAAAGAGCATCTTCTGGTGACGGCGCGCGGCGGCGCGGCCGCGGTCGCTCAGGCGCCCGCGAGCGTGACCGCGGCGTCCGGGCCGAGCGCCAGCACCCGGGCGGCGCCGCCGAGGAGGGCGGGCTCGTTGCGCCGCCCGTGGCCGATCGGCAGCCCGGCGACGACGGGGACGCCCAGCGGGAGCAGCCGGTCGCGGAGCACGTCGTCCACCGTGATGCCGTCCGGGCCGGGGTTGCACTCGTCGAAGCCGCCGAGGATCACGGCGGCGGCCGGGGCGAGGTGGCCGCCGACCTCCAGCGTGGCGAGCATGCGATCGATGCGGTAAGGGCGCTCGGTGACGTCCTCGAGCAGGAGGACGCACCCCTCCGGCACCTGGAGGCGCCCGGCCGCGGCGCAGGCGTGGAGCAGGCTCAGGTTGCCGCCGAACAGCGGCCCTTCGGCGGCGCCGGCGCGCAGCGTGGTCAGGCCGCCGAAGCGGCGCTCGCCGAGCGGGTCCTCCAGGGTGCGGAGCAGCGCGGCGCGCGCGTGGGCGTCGGCTCGCCCGAGCGCGGCGACGTGGGCACCGTGCAGCGAGGCGACGCCCATGCGCGCGGCCTCGACGTGGAGGGCGGTGACGTCCGAGAAGCCGACGATCCAGCGAGGGCGCTCGACGAGGGCGCGCCAGTCGATCCGGTGCACGAAGCGGTTCGCGCCGTAGCCGCCCCGGGCCGCGAAGACGGCGCGCACGTCGGGGTGCTCGAGCGCGCGGGCGAGCTCGTCCCGGCGTCGCGCGTCGCTGCCGGCGAGGTAGCCGGCCCGCGCGAACAGCCCGCGGCTCGACGCGGCGGCGAGCGGAAGATCGCCGCGCCGACCGGTGTCGCCGGCGAGCGGCGGGCCGCCGCCGGTGTCGAAGAGCACGCGGTAATGCTGGGCGAGCCAGCCGATGCCGACCCACACGAGGGTAGGCTCGAACGGGCTGGAGGGGGCGATCACGGCGACCGTGTCGCCAGGTCGGAGCGCAGGGGGGAAGATCAGAGGGACCGGCTCTCCAGGCGCCAGAGCGACAAGTGGTTTGGGTCCGCCTGGAACGAGCCGCGTTGCGAACCGCCAAGGCGCCAAGACATCATCTTCTTCTTGGCGTCCTTGGCGTTCTTGGCGCCTTGGCGGTTCATTTCTCGCTCGATCAACGCGATCGGTGTCCTAGGGAGCCCCCGGCTCGTCGTCGACGAACTCCACCTCTGCCACGTCGTCGTCGACGTCGACGTCGTCGGAAGCAGGCGGGGCCGACGCCGCAGGCAGGGGCGGGGGCACGGAAGAGGCAACCAGAGGCGGGGGCACGGGTGCCGCAGCCGGATATGCTGGCGACTCAGCCGGATATGCCGGGGCGTCCGCAGCGTATGCCGGCGCCTCCGCAGCGTATGCCGGGGCGTCCGCAGCGTACGCCGGCGGTTCCGCAGCATACGCCGGCGGTTCCGCAGCGTATGCCGGCGCCTCCGCAGCGTATGCCGGCGCCTCCGCAGCGTATGCCGGCGCCTCCGCAGCGTATGCCGGCGCCTCCGTAGCGTATGCCGGCGCCTCCGCCGGGGGCACGCTGGAGAACGCGGCCGGCGCAGCGAGATCGGCCATCCCCGGGTGGCTCGCCTGCCAGTCCGGCGGCGCCACGTCGGCGGCACCACGGCTCGGCTCGGCCTCGGCGACCGGCGCGCCCTCGGGCGCGTCGGCCGGCAGCTCCGGCTCGACCTGCGGCGCCGGCGCTCCGGCCAGCTCGGCGAGCTCCGGCAGCGCCTGGGCGCCCGCGAACACCGCGGCGCCGGCGTGACCGTTGCTCAGCGCGGCGGCCGCGGGCGCCTTCGGCGCGCCGGGCTCAGCGGAAGGCGGCCGCGGCACCGGCGGCGGCTCCGTCATCGGACGGCTCGGCGGCCGGCTCGACATCACGGGCGGCGGCGGGGCTCGCCGGAGGTTCCCGGTCTTCGCCCGCTCCAGCCCCGCGGTCGCATCGGGGTCTCCCGCCTTCATGCGCAGGACCCGGCGCCAGGCGTCGGCCGCCTCCCGCGCGTCACCGATCTCCTCCTCGAGGAGGCGCGCCACCTTGCGGGCGAGCTCCGCCCGCTGCGCCGGATCGCGGCCGCGCAGGATCTGATCCTCGTACAGCTGGATCATGCCGCGGTGATCGCCGAGCTCCTGGAGGAGACCCGACAGGTCGTTCATCACGTCCTGATCCGAGGGCGAGAGGTCGTGCAGCTTCTTCAGGTCCGCCGCGGCGCCCTGCCGGTCGCCGAGCACGTCGCGCCGCAGCCTGGCCCGCCGCTGGAGGAGCTTGCGCACGAGCGGGCCGTCGAACACCTCGTCGAGCGCGCGGCTCAGCGCCGCGGCCACGCGCGGCACGTCGCCCACCTCGCGCCCCAGGGCCTCGAGCGCGTCGAGCGACGCGTCGTCGACCTGCGCGCGCAGGGCGTCGTCGAGCCAGCCGAACGCGCGATCCACGTCGTGAAGATCCTGGTGGGCGATCGCGGCGGCCCGGCGCAGCAGCGTCGCCCGGGTGCGGCCGCCGTCGCGGGAGCCCTGGCCGCCGGCCGCGAGCGCCTCGGCGAGGCTGGTGCGGAGCGCGCTCGACCCGGATCGCTCGTCCCCGTCCATCGCCACCCGCTCCAGGACGGCGATCGTCTCCTCCTGGACGCCGCCGCCGAGGGCCAGCTCGAAGAAGCTGCGCGCCCGATCGATGGAGCCTCGCTCGCAGGCCATCTGGGCGGCGCGGGCGAGCGCCGCGAGGCGATCCGCCGGCGTGCGGCACCGGCTCACCTGGCGCTCGTACAGATCGATGATCTGATCCGGGGACGACGAGAGCGCCGCGAGCCTCAGGAGCAGCGGCTCGACCTCGGCCGGCGGCACGCTGCCGAGCGCGCTCTCCCCGTGCAGGATGGCCTCCTTCGGATCGACGCCCAGCGCGACCCGCACCTCGGCCTGCCGCACGAGCTCGGCCGCGCGGGCCGGGCCCGACAGCTCCCGCGCGAGCAGCTCGTGCGCGACGGGGAGGGCGTCGAGATCCCTGAGCTCCACCGCGATCGCCTCGAGCTTCTCCGCGAGGCCGGCGTCGGCGGTGCGCGAGCGCGCGAGCTCCATCGCCACGCGCAAGGCGTCGCGGCTGCGCCCGACCTCCACGAAGCGCTCGAGGGCGCCGCGCAGGGCGACGTCGCGCCCGGCGCGCGCGATCGACTCGTTCCAGGCGACCAGCTTGGTCGCGACGATCCCCTTCCACCCGGACCGGTCGCCGAGCGCGACATACGCCTCGCGGCAGGGCTCGTCGCCCTGATCGGCGAGCCGCTCGAGCAGCGCCAGCGCCTCGTCGCTCTTGCCCAGCTCCCGCTCCAGGATCTCGGCGAGGCGGCGGGTCATCTTCGACGCCTCGTCGTCGTCGCCCTCGACCTCGATCAGGATCGCCATGAGGCGCGCGACCCGCGGCCAGTCGGAGAGCCGCTCGGCGAGCTGCAGCAGCCGGGCGACGGCGTCGAGGTCGTCCGGCTCGGCGGCGTGCACGATCTCGAGCACGCGGACGGCGGCGTGCGGATCGTCGAGCGGCCCCTCGTAGAGGGCCGCGAGCCGCTGCGCGATCTCGATCTGATCGGGGCCCGTGGAGATCGAGAGCTCGCGCTCGAGCGCGCCGGCGGCCCTGCGCAGATCGCCGCGCCGCTCCTCGAGCTCGGCGATCGCGCGGAGCGCGATCCGGTTCTGCGGATCGATGTCCGCCACGACGGCCTCGTAGCGCGCGATCGCCCCCTCGAGATCGCCGGAGCCCTCCGCCAGGAGCCGCGCCTCACGCAGGGCGATCGCGATCTTGCCGGGCTCGCTGTCGGTCACCGCGCCGAGCCGGCGGAGGAGCTCCGCGCTGGCTTGGTGATCGCCGCGCTCGCCCGCGTCCTCGGCGAGCCACGCGAGCGCCTCGGCGTCGTCGCCGTCGGAGATCAGCAGCGTCAGGGCCTCGCGGATGCCGTCGCGGTCGCCGAGGTCGCGCAGCTCCCTCGCCGCGGCGCGCCGCGCCGCGACGCGCTGCTCCCTGTCGCCGAGCTTCTCGGCGCGGACCAGGAGGAAGCGCACGAGCTCCCGCGGCCGGCCGGCGCGCCGGTAGAGCTCCTCGATCGCGGGGGCTGTGGCGTCGCTCGCGGGGTCGATCTCGATCGCGCGCTCGAGCGCGTCGAGCGCGCCGTCCTCGTCGCCCGCGTCGAGGAGCAGCCCCGCGGCGTCGACGAAGAGCGCCGGGCGCGCCTTGCGCTCGGCGAGCAGCGCCCGCTCGCGGAGCGCCCGCGCCGCCTCGGCGAGCCGCCCCGCCGCGACGTAGGCCTTCTCGGCGAGCTCCCACAGCTTGGGCTGGCGCAGGAGCTCGGCCGCCTGGGTATAGGCGTCGCCCGCGGCCCCCGGCTCCTCGAGGCGCATCCGGAGCTCGCCGAGCTTCTGGAGGAGCGGCCCGCGGGTGAGCTTCTCCTGGACGCGGGAGACCGCGTCGCCGATGACCCGCGCCGCGAGATCGAACCGCTCGCCCCGCTCGAAGAGCTTGACGGCGGACTGGATCGCCGCGCCGTCCTCGGGCGACAGGCCCGCGACGCGCACCCACGCCTCCGCGGCCGCGATCGGATCGCGCCGCTTCTGCTCGTGAAGCGAGGCGAGCTGCCGCTCGATCTCGATCTTCCGCGCGGCGTCGGGCGCCGCCGCCGCGTCCTGCTCGAGCAGCGCGGCGAGATCGTCCCACCGGGAGCCCCGCTCGAGCAGCCGCCGCAGCGCGGCGCGGGCCTGCTCATCGCCCGGGTCGAGCTCGCAGAGCTGCCTCACGGCCTGGACGGCCGTGTCGACGTCGCGCAGCTGCGACTCGCAGAGATCGGCGACCTCGCGCAGCTGCGCCTTCCTGGTCTCGACCGGCGCCGCGGGGACACGCGCGGCCGCGAGCAGGACGTCGCGCAGCTCGGCGAACATCCTCTTCTGCCGGAGGTGCTCGCCGAGCTGCGCGAGCGCGTCCGGGTTGGCGGGGTCGGCCTTGAGCACGTCGCGCAGCTGGGCGAGCGGCTGCGGCCTGCGGCCCCGCGGGAGCTCGGCCTGGGCCTCCTGGGGGGGCTGCGACGCCTCGGGCGGGGCCGAGCCGCCGGGGGCCTCGCGCGCCGGCGAGGAGCCGGGCGCGCCCTGCGCCGGGCCGGCGCTCGGCGCGGAGGCCAGCGCCGCCGCGGGCGCGAACGCGGCCACCGCGGGCTCGCCGAGCTGCGCCGCCGCGATCGCGGCGACCGGAGCGGCCGGCGGCGCGCCCGCGGGAGGCGCCGAGGGCGTCCGCGCCGACGCGACGCCCGCGGCCGGCGGCGCCGAGGGCGTCCGCGCCGACGCGACGCCCGCGGCCGGCGGCGGCGGCGGCACGGAAGGCGAAAGCGGCGGCGGCGGCACCGACGCCCTCCGGCGCGCCTCGGCGGCCATGAACCCGTTCGGGTTCGCCTGGAGGTAAGCGAGGTAGCGCGGCCGGAGCTCGGCCGTGCGGCCGAGCTGCTTGCCGTAGTGATCGGCGAGCTGCATCGCGCGATCGTGCCCCGGCGCCGCGCGCAGCGCGTGCACCGAGTACGAGTAGCCGTACTCCTCGTCGTACATCTCCGCGAGCGCGACGAAGAGCTCCGCGGCCTCCCCGCGCTCCGCCTGCGGCACCGGCTCGCCGGCCTCGATGCGATCGACGATCGCGACGCCGAGCGCCTGGATCAGCCCCACGTCGTGCGGCACGAACGCGCGCGCCGTCCGCAGCGTCGCCGTGGCGCCCGCGAGATCGCCGGCGCGGCGGCGGATGTCGGCCTCGTCCCGCAGGAGGGCGAGCCTGCGCTCCGGGTCGTCGATGAGCGCTTGCTCCATGGCGAAGTACGGGATCGCCTCGGCGTACTGCTGCTGGGCCTTGAGCATCTCGCGCGCCGCGTAGATGGCGTACACGTTGTGCGGGTCGAGCTCCGCCAGGCGACGCCAGTTCTCGAGGGCGCGCTCCGGCCGCGACAGGGGCGGCTCGCTCCACAGCCTGCCGAGCTCCTCGTGCAGCGTCGAGAGCTGCGCGCGCACCTCGGGCTTCTCGAAGAGCAGCGGCGTGAGCGCCTTGACGAGCCGCTCCAGGAGCGCGACGAGCGCCTTCTGATCACCCTTGTCCCGGTAGAGCTGGGCGAGCCGCTCCGCCGCCGTGCGCTGCGTCGGATCCTTCTCGATGGCGATCATGAGCGTGCGCGCGGCGTGGTGCGCGTCGCCGATCGTGGTCGACCACACGTTCGCCGCCTCGCTGAGCCAGTGGGCGGCGTACGACGGATCCGCGGTGGAGCTGCCGACCCGCTCGAGCAGCATCGCGTACGATCGCGGGTCCTGCTCCCCGGCGCGGTGCGCGTACGCTAACGCCTCTCCGTCATGCGGATTGATGACGAGGCGCTGGATGAGCGTTTCCATCTCCCGGGGATCCATCGGTGCGCGGCGAAGTTACACGTTAGCTTCCGCGTCGTACAGCGGACTCTCGGCGCGGTTCGCGATCGCCGTCGCCGACTTTCGCGCGGCGCACCTCGCTGAAGAGCGGCCTCCTGGCGGCCGCGCCCCGCGCGCAGCGGGGCTGCGCGCGTGCCGCCGTCAGTCGAATTTCACGTACGGCTTGCGCGCCGGCTTGCGCTTCGGCGGCGGCGCAGAGGGAACGCCGGCGTGCTCGGGAGCAATGCTGGCCGCGGCCGTCGGGACCGGCGCGGAGGCCGGCGGCGCGGCGAGCGGCGGCGCCGTCACGGCGAGCCGCGGCGCCGGCGCGGCGAGCGGCGCCGCGGCGGGCAGCGACGCCGTTGCGGCGGGCGGCGCGGGCGGCGCGGCGGGCGGCGCCGCCTCGGCCGAGGGCGTCTCGTCGGACGGCGCCGGCATCGCAGCGGGCGGCGCCGGCGGCGCGGCGCGCGTGACGTTGCCGGCGAGCGCCCTCGCTTTGCGCGCGACCCCCTCGTCCGCCTCGTGCGAGAGGCGGATCGCGGGGCGGCGGAGCTCGCTCACGGCGAACGCCGTCCCGATCAGGGACAGGGCGATCGTCCCGGCGGCCAGCAGCGAGGTGCGCCGCGGCCGCGCGGGGCGCAGCGTGGTCGGCGAGCGCGAGGCGTCCACGCCGTCGCCCACGACCGCGAGCAGCTCGCCGGTGGCCCCCACCTCGGCAGGCTGGGGCGGGCCGAGGCGCTCGCGGTTGAGGCTCGGCCTGGCCTCGTCCATGGCGCGATCGAGCTCCGCGATGAACTCCTGCGCGCTCCGCGGTCGCTCCTCGGGCCGCTTGGCCAGCGCGCGGGCGAGCAGCTGCGAGAGCGACGCCGGGATGCCCGCGTCGGGCGCGGCCTCGGTCGCCGGCGCGGGCGACGACTTGATGTGCCTCGCCATCACGACGACGGCGTCGTCGTCGACGAACGGCGGCCGCCCGACGAGCATCTGATAGAGCAGCACGCCGAGCGAGTAGAGATCGCTCCGCGCGTCGAGCGGCCTGCCCTGCGCCTGCTCCGGCGACATGTACCGCGGCGTCCCGAAGACGGTCCCCGCCTGCGTCTCGAGGGCGTCGACGGGCCTCTCGCTGTCGGTCATCACCTTCGCGATGCCGAAGTCGAGCACCTTGCAGATCTCCTCGTGCTCCCCGGCGGGCGGCTTCGCCAGGAACAGGTTGTCCGGCTTGAGGTCCCGGTGGATGATCCCCTTGTCGTGCGCCTCGGCCAGCGACAAGAGCGCGTGCCTCGCGAAGCGCACGGCGTCGCCGACCCGCAGCCGCCGCGCCCGCTTGAGCCGCTGCCCGAGCGACTCGCCCTCCAGGAGCTCCATCGCGAGGTAGAGCGATCCGCTGCTCCACCCCGCGCCGTCGGGTGAGCTTTGCTCCGAGCGGTTCCGTCCGAAGGCCACGTCCGTCGTGTCGTTCACGATCTCGCCGAAGTCGAAGACCGTGACCGTGTGCGGCGATCGCAGCAGGCTCATCGCGCGCGCCTCGCGGGTGAAACGCGCCTTGGCGTGCGCGTCGAAGGCCCGGTCCGACCGCAGGATCTTGATCGCCACGTCGCGGCCCATGGCCTCCTGGCGCGCCCGGTACACGGTGCCCATCGAGCCGGCGCCGAGCTTGCCCACGATCACGAACCGCTCGGCGATCGTGATCCCCAGGAATGGATCCCCCTCGGCCTCGGCGAGCACCTCGGGGCTCACGAGGGCCAGCCCGTCGCCGGGGCAGCGCGGCAGCCTCGCCCCACCCGTCGTGGTCGGGCCGGGCCGGCCGCTGCCCTGGCTGACCGGGGGCGGCGGGATGCTGGGCGAGCTCCTCGATTCCCGCGCGATCGTCGCGACGTGGCGGCAGCGCGGGCAAATCAGCGATATCGCCCGGCTGGGCTCGCCCGGGGAGCCGGGTGCGCTGGTCAGGAGGTTATCGTCAGCTGTAGGAGCTACCACCGCGATGGGGGGATCGTCCGTTACTTGGGCTCACATCGCAAGGCCCACGACGACCCCGCCGCAGCTGGGCGACACCCGAAGCGCGACATGTCGCCGCAAGACGCGTCGCCACAGCAGACGTCGCTGCAGAATTTCATGACGCCCCTCCCCTTCTGGACGCACATGCCGCTCCGGCACTCGTCGTCGTCGGAGCACTGAACGCCGACGGGGCGGACGCTGTCCTCGGGCAGCAGCTTCGCGCATGCGCGGACGCTCGCGCGATCGCTCGCCTCAATCTCGGTGCAGCCGACCTGGTAGACCCCTTCCTCAAGCAACGCGACCGGGCACATGTCCGACCCGCAGCACGGGACCGTGCACCGGCGGATCCCTTCGATTTTCGCGCACATCCCGGAGAGGCAGTCGCTGTCCAGCGCGCACTCCGCGAAGTAGTCGCGCTGGCCTGAGGTGTCAGGCAGGCACGCCCAGGCTGGACCGTCCGAGACGAGATCGCTCGTCAGCCGGCAGACCTGCCCGGTCATCGCGCAGTTCGTGTCGGAGCAGCAGGAATCGAGGCAGGCACCGCCGCTGCACCTGCCAGAGCGGCAATCGCCGTCGGAGGAGCAGTCCGCGCCGGACAGGAGGGTTCCCACCTCCGGCCGACCGACGTCGCGGCCGAGGCGACAGAGGCCGATCCCCCCCTGGGGAGGGATCCAGCAGACCGCATCCAGGCCAGGATCGCAGTCGCTGGAGCTGCAGCACGGACGCGCGCAGACGCCCGACGTGATGCCGCCGGCTCCCCCCGCGCCGCCGGCTCCCCCCGCGCCGCCGGCTCCCCCCGCGCCGCCGGCTCCCCCCGCGCCGTCGAGCAAATCGGAATCCAGGCAAAAGTCGAGCGCACCGCAGTCCTCGTGCGCGGTGCAGGGCGCCCCGAGCGCGCGGTCGGCAAGCTCCATCTCAATGCAGGCGCCATTCCTGCAAAGGGCGCCGTCGGGGCAGGACGGCGGCCCGACGGCGCCCTCTTCCGTGCACAGCACCTGACCCAGCTTGCCGTCGACGAGGACCTCGCACCCGACGCCGAGGAACACGAGCGCGGGCAGCCCGCGGAGCAGCCTCCGGCCGGCAGCGCGAAGGTCCATCAGAACTGCACCCGCAGCCGGGCCCCCGAGGCGCCCAGCGACATGGTGATCGTCGGCTCGCCGGGACGGGCGCCATGCGCTGGCGACGCCCCGCCGTGCCCCGGGATCGGGGCGCGCCACGCCGCCGAGAGCAAACGAGAGGTCGTCGCGCTCGCCGCCGGAGCCCGCGGCGACAGGTACAAGTAGAGCGCCGCTGCCCCGGAGAGCCCGGCGACCAGCAAGGCGACGTCCGCGGCCACGGCGTACCGGTGCGCGGCGCTCGCGTCCGCCTGCAGATCGACCACGGAGACGCCTCCGCCCGTCGCCGCGTCGGCGCCGGGGTTCCGCGCGAGGGCGACCCCGGCGAACACGCCGCCGAGCACGAGCGACCCCGCGGCGACCACCCCGCTGACGAAGAACGAGGGAGGGAGCGGCCTCGCGTTGCCCGCCGCCACCGGAGGACGGCGGGGCGGCGGCCGCCCCGCGGCGCGCGGGGCGGCCGGCGACGGCGGCGGCGGCGGCTTCGCGCCGGCGAGCTCCCGCTTCGCCCCCTGGAGCCGCTTGAGCACCGCCGTGACCTCCGCGCGCTCCTTCGGCAGCGTCTCCATCTCGAGGTAGCGCTCGTAATAGCGCTCCGCCTCGTCGATCTCACCCAGCCGCTCATGAATGACGGCCAGGTTGTAGATGAGCTCCTTTCCCTCGGGGTCGAGCTCCACCGCCGCCTCCAGCTTCGCGATGGCCGCGCGGTACTCGCCGCGCTGGTAGAGCGCCCGCGCCTCGTCGTGCAGCGCGGTCGCCCGCTCGATGCGGCGCTGCTTCGCCGCCGCCTCCGCGGACAGCGGCGGCGACGCGGGAGGACCCAGCTCCTTGCCCGCCGACGCGGGCGCGGGCGACCCGGGCGCGATCGACGCAGGCGCGGCGCTCGACGCGCCGACCTGCGCCGGCGGCGCGGCCTGCGCGGTATGCGCCGGCGACACCCAGAGCGCGGCCGCCGCGACCCCGCAGGCGAAGCGCGCGACGACACCCCGGGCGTCGGGACCGCGCGAGGGAGGCAGGCGCGCTGCGGGGTTCGTCACGGCCGCTCACCATACCGTAACTCCCGCGAGGTTTACCGCTTCTTGCGTCTCGCCCGCGCGCGCGGGCGCGGCGCCGGGCGGCCCGAGTGGCGCCGCGCCCGCGCGCGCCCGCCGCGATCACCGGAGCTTGCAGCCGTACTCGCCGGCCAGCACGAACGCCCGCTCGCACCGGACGTCGACGGTGCGCTTCGCCGTGGTGAACTCGAACGTCTGACCGAACGGCGTCCGCTCCAGCCGGGTCATCCGCGCCTTGCATTCCTCGCTCGCGCGAAGGGCCGGGGCCCGCGCGCCGCCGTCCTCGCCGCACGCGACGAGCGCGGCCATCCGCTCCACATCGGCGTTGTCGGAGAGGACGTTGTAGACCGCCGAGACGCTGAACGCGACGCAGAGACCGAAGACGGCGAGCTGGACGAAGCGCTTCACCGGCCCAGCTTACCCTGTCCTGCGCCGGCGCCGCCGGGATCCTGCGCGGCGCGGCGCCGATCAGAGCCGCATGCCCGAGCCGGGCAGCGGGTGCCACGGCTGGCGGCGGGTCGTGTACTGGCCCCGCACGAACGCCCCGAGCACGGGCGCGATGTTGCGCGCGATGTCGTCGTCCCACTCGCCGCCGTTGATCCCGTCCTGCGGCGTCAGATCCGGGGAGAGCAGGAAGAAGCCCGGGTAGAGCCGGCGCGGCATCTTGATCTGATCGAGATCCTCCTTGAAGAGATCGATGTCCACGCGCACGAGCCGCACGCTCCGGAGCGCGGTCTGCATCAGCGGATCGCCGAGCGACCGGTCGACCCCGCGGCACGGATCGCACGGGTCGCTCGTGGTCATCACGAGGACCTTCTCGCCGTGCGCGTAGGCCTCCGCCCGCTGCTTCGCGAGCTCCTCGCTGAGCGCGGAGACGTCGGCGCCGATATCGACGATCGAGAGCCCGCCGATGCGCTGGTGGGTCGTGTGCGGCGGGACGCTGCCGCCGGGCTGCGCCAGCGGAGGAAGCGAGTCCGGCAGCGGCGCCGCCGGCGACCCGGTGCTCGCCGGCTCCGGCGAGGCCTCCCCCTCCCCGAGGCCGGACGCGACCTCGCCTCCATGGTGCATCCTCCACATCCACGCGCCGGCGCCGATCGCGGCGCTCCAGCCCAGGGTGAGGAGGACGCCGAGCGCGAGCCCCACGGTGGCGAGCGCGCGGCCCCGGCGACGCGCGGGGTCCTGCTCGATCTCGCGGCGAGCGGTCCAGCCGAAGACGATCGCGGTGACGGCCCCGAGCGGGCCGAGGAGCAGCGCCGCCACGACCGAGCTCACGGCGAGCGTCGAGAGCTGCCGCCGCTCGGACGGCAGCGGCGGGGCCTGGGAGGGCAAGGGCGCCGCGCTCGACGAGCGCTGCGCGCCCTCGCTGGGCTGAACGGTCTCGCGCGCGGCGGCGACGATCTCGCGCGCGGCATGGGCGTGGACGACGACGAGAGGCGCCTCCACGGGCTCGTTTGCATCGCGGTTCGGCGGTGACTGACTCGGGCCGAATGCGTGGCTCACGCCCTTATCCTAGCGCCGGAGCCAGCGCCATGCCCGCCGTACGCGCCCGCCGAGCGCGCCCGGGCTCAGGGGATACAGGCGCGGTCGATGACCCGCAAGACTGCGCGCTTCGTGCTCACACCCGGGCTCATCGTCTCCGTCCATGCGACGCCGACGCGCTCCCCGGCGAGCGCCAGGCTGGGAGCATCCTTTACGGGATTCACCCCATCCGACATCCGGAGACCTCTGGCCGAGGGCGCTCCGTCGGCGCCGAGCTTCGCGAGCAGGACCTGCCCGTCTGCCTTGCCATCGTGACCGACCCACGCGACGAGCGCACCGTCCCCGCTCGGCGAGACCGTGCGCCACTTGCCCTTGCCGACGACCCAGGGCGCCGCGCGCGGCCGCGCCTCGGCGTCCAGCGCCCGCACGAGCAAGGTGTCGCCCTCGTTCCAGAGCACCAGCGCGCCGGCGCTGCCGGCGCTGCCGGCGGCCACGAGCCCGAGCCGCTCCCGCTCCGGAGTTTCCTGAGCCGAGCCCGCCGGACGGTCGCTCCCCTGGGGCTTCGCGACGAGGTGGGCGTCCCCTTCCTTGCCGGCGGCGTCGAACCGCGAGGCCCGGATGCTCCCCTCCTCCTCCTCGTACCACGCGACGAGGTAGCCGCCGGACGCGTCGGCGGCGACCGCGGGCCAGCGCGGCTTCCCGGCGCGGCGCGTGACCCCGACCGCCCTGAGCTGCGGCTGCGCCGGATCGGCCGGCGCGAACTGGAAGACGCCGAGCCGGTTGCGCTCGGCCCCGAACGGCGCCGCGGCGACCAGGGCGCCGCCCGGCGCGGGTGCGAGGGCGACGTGGGCGCTCACGTCCTGCCCGATGGCGCCGATGCGCTGAATCTCGGCCGGCGGGTTCGTCTCCCAGCGAGGCCGGGCGTACGCGAGGCCCTCCGCGTCGAACCAGGTGACCGCCCAGACCTCCCCCGACGAGAAGATCCGGAGCCCTGCCTCCCGCGTGATCGAGATCGCCCTCGCCCTGGCGATCTGCCGGGCGTCGCTGTCGAAGCCGGCGAACGCGATCTGCGCGTCCCCTCCCTTGAGGTCGACGAGCCACACGGCGGCGAACGAGCCGTCGGTCCGCCCGGCCACGCCCATCCCCGGGCGCTGGATGTAGGTCGCCATGTCGCCCGACTTCACCTTGCAGCCGGCGAGGCCGGACAGCGGGGCGAACTCCTGGACACCGGCCCCGCGCGGCGGCTCGACGCTGGCCGCCGCCGCGGCCGTCGGCCCGGCGGAGGCGCTCGACGCCGAAGCGGCCGAGCCGGTCTCCGCGGCCCCCGCATCACCTGCGCCTGGCGCCGCGCCCCCCGAAGGAGAGGCGCGGCGATTACAGGAGACAGCAAAAGAAACGAACAAAGAAAGAGCCACTACAGTGGCTGAAGAAGAACAAGGCGATCGCTTGGTGCGAAGCAGAGGACTTGAACCTCCACGGGAGTTACCCCACTGGAACCTGAATCCAGCGCGTCTGCCAATTCCGCCAGCTTCGCGAGCGGGACGGCATCACTACCTCGTACCCTCCTGGTTCGTCAAGACCGCTGTTGCGTGTCCCAGGCGGTTTTTTTTCTCGCCGCGCCCACCCCCCCTGCCCTGAGTTGCCGCTGCCTGCACGACGTGAGGCGCATGTGCTAGGGGAGCGCGCTCCCATGGCGGCCATCGGCTCACCCCCCCCTCTCCTTCTCTTTGTCGGCGTGCGCGCCGTCGACCCGGCTCAGCAGCTCGACGAAGTCGTCGACGTCGTCGTGGAGGACGGCGTCATCAGCCGGGTGGGGCGCGGCGCGGCGACCGACGACCTGCGCCGCTCCGGCCGGGCCGAGATCGTGAACGGCGAGGGGCTGCTGCTCCTCCCCGCGTTCGTCGACCTCCACGCCCACCTCCGGGAGCCCGGGCACGAGTACAAGGAAGACATCGCCTCCGGGCTGGCCGCCGCGGCCGCCGGCGGGTTCGCGCACGTCTGCGCGATGCCGAACACGAAGCCCGTCAACGACACCCGCTCCATCACCGAGGCCATGATCGCCAAGGCCCGCGCGCTCTCCGGGCCCGCGCTCCACCCCATCGGCGCCATCACCCTCGGCCAGAAGGGGGCGGAGCTCACCGAGATGGCCGACCTCAAGGACGCCGGCGCCGTCGCGGTCTCGGACGACGGGCGCTGCGTGACGTCGAGCGCCGTCATGCGCCGCGCGCTCGAGTACGCGAAGACCTTCGACCTCCCCGTCATCCAGCACGCCGAGGATCACGCGCTCACCGAGGGGGCGCAGATGCACGAGGGCGCCGTCTCGACGCGGCTCGGCCTGCGGGGCTGGCCGCGCGTGGCGGAGGACATCATCGTGGCCCGCGACGTGCTGCTCGCCGAGGCCACCGGGGCGCGGTACCACGTGGCGCACGTCTCGTCGCTCGGTGCGGTCCGCATCCTCCGCGAGGCGAAGGCCCGCGGCATCGCCGTGACCGCCGAGGTGACGCCGCACCACCTGACGCTCACCGACGCGGCGGTGCTCGGCTACGACACGGCGTGCAAGGTCAACCCGCCGCTGCGCGAGCAGGCGGACGTCGACGCGCTCCGCGAGGCGCTCGCGGACGGCACGATCGACGCGGTCGCGACCGACCACGCGCCCCACTCGACGCTCGAGAAGGACTGCGAGTTCGCCGAGGCCTCGCCCGGCCTCATCGGCCTCGAGCTCGTCGTCCCCGTCCTGCTCGATCTCGTCCGCCAGGGCGCCCTCCCCCTCGGGCGGCTCGTCGACGCGCTCACCCGCGCGCCCGCGCGCGTCGCGCGGATCGAGTCGCCCGCGATCAAGGCCGGCGCCCGCGCCGAGCTCTGCCTCATCGATCCGAACCTGAGCTTCGTGCTCGACCCGGCGCGCCTCCGCTCGAAGAGCAAGAACACGCCGCTGCTCGGCAAGAAGCTCACCGGCCGCGTCACGATGACCCTGGCCGCCGGCCGAGTCGTCTTCGCCGATCGCGAGGGAGCCGCCACATGAGCGCGCGCAAGGTCCACTTCGTCAGCCTCGGGTGCCCCAAGAACCGCGTCGACTCCGAGGTGATGCTCGGCGTCGCCCGGGCGGCCGGGTACGCGCACGTCGACGACGCGGCCGACGCCGAGGTGATCGTCGTCAACACCTGCGGCTTCATCGGCGAGGCGAAGAAGGAGTCGATCGACGCCATCTTCGAGATGGCGCAGCACAAGGAGAGCGGCAGCTGCAAGCGCCTCGTCGTCGCCGGCTGCCTCTCGCAGCGCCACCCCGAGGAGCTCGCCCGCGAGATGCCCGAGGTGGATCACTTCCTCGGATCGAGCGACATGCTCAAGCTCGGCCAGGTGCTCGCGGGCGACGCGGAGCGCATGCTCGTCGGCAACCCCGCCGAGTGGCTGATCCAGGCCGCCGATCCGCGGACCCTGTCGACGCCGGGCGGCAGCGCCTACGTCAAGATCGCCGAGGGCTGCAACCGCACCTGCTCGTTCTGCGTGATCCCGGAGCTGCGCGGCGCGCAGCGCTCGCGGCCCGTCGCGGACGTGGTGCGCGAGGTGGAGCAGCTCGCGGCGGCGGGCGTCCGCGAGATCAACCTCATCTCGCAGGACACGATCGCCTACGGCCGCGACGCCGCGGGCGGCGGGCAGGGCGGCGGGCGCGCGACGCTCGCGGAGCTCGTCCGGAAGGTCGCCGACGTGCCGGGCGTGCGCTGGGTGCGGCTCTTCTACCTGTACCCCGAGACGATGACCGACGACCTCGTCGAGCTGCTCGCGGGCCACCCGCGGGTCGTGCCGTACGTGGACATGCCGCTCCAGCACGCCGCCGACGCGATGCTGCGGCGGATGCGGCGCGGCCACGGCGGCGATCGCCTCCGCCGGGTCGTGTCCACGCTGCGCGAGCGGGTCCCCGACCTCACCTTCCGCACCGCGTTCATCGTCGGCCACCCGGGAGAGACCGACGCCGAGTTCGAGGAGCTCTGCGAGTTCGTCCGCTGGGCCGAGTTCGAGCGGGTCGGCGTGTTCCGCTACTCCGACGAGGAGACGAGCCGCAGCCACGCGCTCGAGGGCAAGGTCCCCGCGCGCACCGCGGCGGCCCGTTACCGCCGCCTCATGGCGCTCCAGCGCCGCATCGCGCACAAGAAGAGCGCCGCCATGATCGGCCGCGAGCTCGAGGTGCTCGTCGAGGGGACGAGCGACGAGCACGAGTACGTGCTCATGGGCCGCCACGCCGGGCAGGCGCCGGACATCGACGGCCAAGTCTACCTCTCCGGCGGCGAGGTTCGTCCGGGGGAGATGTGCCGCGTCCGGATCACGCAGGCGAGCGACTACGATCTCGTCGGCGAGGTGCTCGGCGAAGATGAAGGGGACCACGAGCGCGCCGCCGCGCCGCCCGCGGCCCCGGAGCTCGGCGCCGTCGCCCCGGCCGCGGCGAAGCGGCGCGTCGCCCTGCGCGTGCTGCAAACCGACGGGCGCGAGCGCCAACAGAATTGACGGTCCGGCCGGCGGGCCCCCGTCAGATCGCTGGTACTACGCGCCGCCGCGGCGCTCTCCGGCGGCGGGAACGCGGCACACGGTGTGCTATCAAGCCTCGCCGATGCTCCGCCGCGCCGCGCTCCACCTCGCCTTCGTCCTCGCGCTCTCGCTGCTCGCCGGTGCAGCGTGCCTGAGCCCAACCCTGCCGCTCCCCCCGCCCGAGCCGGCCGACACGATGCGGCCGTCCGCGGAGGCGGAGGGGGTGTGGCAGATCTCGGGCAACTGCATGCCTGGCGCGCGCGTCAGCGTCTTCAACCAGCGGACCCAGCGCGGCGTCATCGAGGACGACACCGACGGGAACGGCCGCTACCACGTGGAGATCGAGGCGGATCTCTGCGACGTGCTCGTCGTCTGGCAGGAGCTCGTCAACGAAGGCAACGGGGAAGAGCAGAGCGAGCCGCAGGCCTTTGTCGTCGAGGAGCGCACCCCGCTCGGCGTCGTGAACGACGCTTGCCCCTGAGCGCGCGCCGCCGCCCGCGGCGTTGATCGCGCCGGGCGCGAGCACGCCGGCGACGGAGCGCACCGGCGACGGAGCGCGTCGGCACGCCGGCGCACCCGTGACGGAGCGCGTCGGCAAGCCGGCGCACCGGCGACGGAGCGCGCCGCGTCGGCTTGCCGGGCGCGCGGCGCGTCGTGGTACTGTGCTGGCGTGATGGCGTCGATCCCGCCGAGCATCCCGCCGAACGCCACCCGGGTGCTGGTCGTCGATGACGAGCCGGGCCTGCGTCAGGTGCTCACCATCACCTTCCGCCGCCAGGGGTACGAGGTGGTGGCCGCGCCGGGGGCGCGCGCCGCGCTCGAGGCCATCCACCAGAACCCGCAGCCGTTCCCGCTGATCCTCACCGATCTGGTGATGCCCGACGGCTCGGGCATCGAGGTGCTGACGGCCGCGAAGGCGCGCAGCGGCGCGACCGAGGTGATCGTGATGACGGCGCACTCCACGGTGGAGAGCGCGCTCGACGCGATGCGCCGCGGCGCGTACGACTTCGTGACCAAGCCGTTCTCGCCGGCGGAGCTCGCGGCGCTCGCCGCGAAGGCGATCGAGAAGAGCTCGATCGTCGTCGAGAACCAGCGGCTGCGCGCGCAGATCGAGCGGCTCGACACGGCCGCGCGCGAGCCGCTCGGGACGAGCCCCGCGATGCAGCGGATCTCGGAGCTCATCGCCAAGATCGCGCCGACGCGCACGACCGTGCTGCTCACCGGCGAGAGCGGGACCGGCAAGGAGCGCGTCGCCCGCGCGATCCACGAGCGCAGCGATCGCGCCGCGAAGCCGTTCCTGGTCGTCAACTGCGGCGCGCTGCCGGAGGCGCTCATGGAGAGCGAGCTGTTCGGCCACGAGAAGGGCGCCTTCACCGGTGCGAACGCGCGGTCGCTCGGGCTGTTCCGGGAGGCCGACGGCGGCACGGTGCTGCTCGACGAGGTGGGGGAGCTCCCGGCGTCGCTGCAGGTGAAGCTGCTCCGCGTCCTTCAGGAGCGGAAGGTGCGCCCGGTCGGCGGCGCCGTGGAGGTCCCGGTCGACGTCCGGCTGCTCGCCGCGACGAACCGGGACGTCGAGGCCGAGGTCCGCGAGGGCCGGTTCCGGCAGGATCTCTATTACCGGCTCAACGTCATCCGCATCGAGCTGCCGCCCCTGCGGGAGCGCCCCGGCGACATCTCGCGGCTCGCCGATCGCTTCGTGCGCCGCTTCGCGGCCGAGCTCGGGAAGGACGTCCGCGGCCTGACGACGGACGCCGTGCGCGCGCTCGACGCCTACACCTTCCCCGGCAACGTGCGCGAGCTGGAGAACATGATGGAGCGCGCGGTCGCGCTCGCCAGCGGCCCCTCGATCGGCCTCGGCGACCTGCCGAACGCCGTCGCCGGGCTCAGCGCGAGCCCGGCCCCGCGGCTGGCCGAGCTGCCCGCCGGCGGGTGCATGCTCGACGAGGTGCTCGGCGAGGTCGAGCGCCGGCTCATCCTCCAGGCGCTCGAGCGCACGGGCGGCGTCCGCAAGGCGGCCGCGAAGCTGCTCGGCGTCTCGTTCCGCTCGCTCCGTTACCGCCTCGCCAAACACGCCCTCGCCGCCGACGTGGAGAGCGACGACGAGGAAGGCGTCCGGCGAGATTCGTCACCGCCGGGCGCCCCGCAGTGACGGTTTTCGTCACCGCCGGGGACGACCACCGCCCCGTCGCGCCGTCGGCCCAGGCCCATCACCCTGAAAAGATGAACGAAGTCATGAGCTTCTCGTGCAAACCACCGGCGGCGCCAGGCCGCGTTCTGGCTGGCATACGCCCTGCAGAAAGGAGCCAACGAATGCGGGTCACGCAGCGACAGCGAAACGCAGCGCGGCGAGGGTTCACGCTCGTCGAGTTGCTCGTGGTCGTGGCGATGGTCGGTGTCCTCGCGGCGCTCGGCCTCGTCGGTTACCGCAAGTACATGAACGCAGCCGGCATGGGCGAGCCGAAGGCCGTCATGCAGTCGATCCGCGGTGCGGAGGAGTCCTACAAGGCGGAGATGCTCGTCTACCTGGACTGCTCAGGCACGCTCGATGACTGGTATCCGTCGGCGGATCTCGGCGATAGCAAACATGCCTGGAACGCGGTCCATGACGACGCCGACGAATGGCGGATGCTCAACGTCTCGACGGACGGCGCGGTCAAGTTCGGGTACGCGGTGGTGGCGGGCGTGAGCAACGCGTTCCCGACCAACACCGGCACGACGTACACATGGCACGGTCTCCCGGGATCGCCGCTGACCGACCCGCAGTTTGCGCCGAACGGCCCCTGGTACGTCATCCAGGCGGCCGGTGATCGCGATGGGGATGGAACATTGGCCTTGCTCCTGACGACATCCACGATGTCCGGGATCTACTGGGAGAACGAAACGGAATAGAGGGGTTTCGCCGCGGCGCGGGCGCCCAGCGCGCCTGCGCCAGCGGGGGAAGGTTTGTCGCGCTGCGGGTCGGCCGGGCCCCGCACCAGGCGTCTTGTTCAGTCAGGTCTCTCGGCAACAGAGTTTCTACGGAGGATCGACACCCATGCGTGCTTACAAGCGATACAACAACAGGGGCTTCACGCTCGTCGAGCTCATGATCGTCGTCGCCATCATCGGCGTCCTCGCCGCGCTGGCGATCTACGGCGTGACCAGGTACCTCGCGAGCGCGAAGACCTCGGAGGCGAAGAACACCGTGGGCGCGATCTCCCGCGCCGCCGCCGGCGCGTACGAGCGGGAGAGCGCTCCCCCCCAGATCCTGGCGAACGGCGCGTCGGCGCAGTCGAGCCAGGCCCTCTGCGAATCGGCGGACGCGGTCCCGGCCGCCCTGACCGACGTCGCCAACAGGAAGTACCAGCCGAACACGGCGCCGAACACGGACTTCGATACGGGCACGGATCAAGAGGGGTGGCGCTGCCTGAAGTTCTCGATGTCGCAGCCGGTCTACTACCAGTACAACTACACGCGGGGCGCCAACACCCCCAACATGCCGGGCACGCCGCCGCCCGTCGGCGCCACCGACACGGGCTTCGAGGCGGGCGCCATCGGCGATCTCGACGGTGACGGCGTTTACAGCGGCTTCGCGCGCGGCGGGACCATCTTCCAGGGCCAGCTGGCGCTGGCCACGCAGGTCTACATCGCGAACGAGTTCGAGTGATCTCTCCGGCTGCCCGGCTCGCGTGAGCCGGGCAGCCCCCGGTCCACGGGCATCGTCTACGATCGGAGGGAGCGTGTTATGTCGAGCACGACGGCGGTCCGTGGACGAGGCTTCACGCTCATCGAGATCATGATCGTCGTCGCGATCCTCGGCGTGCTCGCCGCCCTCGCGATCGTCGGCGTGCGCAACTACCTCGCCACGGCCAAGACGGCGGAAGCCAAACAAACCGTGGGCGCCATCGCCCGCGCCGCCGTGACCCAGTACGAGCGGGAGCGCAACATCTCGCAGCTCTTGCCCAACAACAGCGTCCCCGTGGCGGGCACCCGCATCCTCTGCGCGTCGGCGACGCCGGTCCCGTTCAGCTTCGCGTCGGTCCAGGGGACCAAGTACCAGCCGAGCCCGGCGCTCGGCGACGACTTCATGACGGGCACGTCGATCGCGGGCTGGCAGTGCCTCGGCTTCTCGATTTCCCAGCCCATCTACTTCCAGTACTCGTACCAGGTCGGCGACAACTACGTCAGCGACGGCATGCCCGGCGCGCCCCTCCCGAGCGTCGACGAGGGGTTCGAGGCGGCGGCGCGCGGGGACCTGGACGGCGACGGCGTGGCGAGCACGATGGTCCGCACCGGGGAGGTGCGCGGCGGCGAGATCGTCACGAGCACCCAGATCTACACGAACAACGACATGGAGTGACGCGGCTCGCCCGCGTCGCCCGCGCTTGTTCGCGCGTGGAGGGGGAGGTAGAGAGAGGCCATGAACTGGCGCTCCTGGAGCGCGCTCGAGCTCAGCGCGGCCTTCGCGGTCGGCGGCAGCGTCCTCGCCGTCGCCGTCCCGGCGTTCTTCCGAAACCTCAGCGCGTCCAAGCTGAGCGAGCCGATCGAGGGGCTCGACCGGCTGGTCACCAGCGCGATCGCCTACGCGGAGGCGCGGCCGCAGGAGATCAGCTTCCCTCCCTCGGCCCCGCTGACGCCGGCGCAGGTGCCGCGCGGCGTGCGCGCCGTCGACCCGCCGGAGTCGTGGGAGCACCTCACGTGGCGGTCGCTCGACTTCCGCTTCGAGGAGCCGCACGCGTTCGCCTTCCAGTTCACCAGCGAGCTCGACGCGTCGAAGACGATGCGCTTCGTCGCGACGGCGCACGGCGACCTCGACGGTGACGGGGCGCTGTCCACGTTCGAGGTGCGGGGCGAGCGGGTCCCGGGCGAGCCGGCCCGCGTGCTGCCAGGCATGTTCGTGGACCGCGAGGTGGAATGATGGGCGCCCGTCCGGCGCCCGGGACCGCGGCCCCGCCGGAGGCGCGCGCGCCGCGCTCGCCGCGGTCGCTGAGCGAGCGCGGCGCGCGCGCCCGCGACGCGCTCGTCACGGCCGCGCTGACGGCCGTCGCCGCGGTCGCGATCGGGAGCGTGCGGGCGCCGGCCGCCGACACCGAGCAGCGGGTCAAGGAGACGTCCGACATCTACGTCCTGCCGCCGCCCGACGAGGTGGTCACCCTCTCGCTCGGGTACCGTTCCGCGCTGGCCGATCTGCTCTGGTCGCACGTGCTCGTGTCGCAGGGGCTGCACACCATCGAGCGCCGCCGGTTCGAGAACCTCACGCTGCTGCTCGACGCGATCAACGCGCTCGATCCGACCTTTCGCGAGCCGTACCTGTTCGCGGACGCGCTCATCACCTTCCAGGCGAACACGACCCCGCGCGACGAGGTCGTCAAGGCGCGCGAGATCATGGAGCGCGGGGTGCGGAGCCGCCCGCTCGACGCCGAGCTGTGGCTCGTGCTCGGCCAGTTCGTCGCCTTCATCGCGCCTGCCGGCTACCTCACCGATCCCGCGGAGAAGGCGCAGTGGCGCCTCGACGGGGCCCGGATGCTCCAGCGCGCCGCGGAGCTCGGCGGCGGCGACGCGAGCATCAGCTGGCAGGCGCTCGGCGGCGCGGGCATCCTCGGGCGCGCCGGGGAGCGCGAGGCGCAGATCCGGTTCCTCCAGCGCACGCTGGCCGTCACGGACGACGAGGAGCTGCAGAAGAACCTCCGCGAGCAGCTCGACCACCTGCTCGGCGATCGCGCCGCCGAGGCGTACCGCCGGCGCCTCGACGGCTTCGGCGAGATCTGGCGGCGCGATCTGCCGTTCGTCAGCAAGACGGCGATGCTCGTGCTGGGCCCGCCGCGCGACGTGGCGTACTGCGCCGGCGGCGCGCACGCGGACGAGCCGCGCTGCGCGGCCACCTGGCGCGCGTGGGCGGAGCGCATGGAGCGCGCCGAGCAGCCCCCCTCCGGCGCTGGCGCCGCCGGCGCTGAGCCCTGAAGGCGCCGGAGCGGGCCTCACCGCACCGCGTCGACGCGAGGGGCGTCGGGCAAGAGAAGGCGCCGGAACGGGCCTCACCGGGCGGCGTCGGCGCGAGGAGCGGTGAGCGCGAGGGACCCGCCGCGCGACGTGGCGTACTGCGCCGGCGGCGGTCCTGCGTGTGTCAGTCGAACTTGACGGCCGCGGTCTTGGTCTCCCCGGCCTTCACGGAGACGGTGACGGACTTCTTGCCCAGGTCCGGATGGATGAAGACCACCGTGTGCGAGCCCGCCGGGACGCTGACGCCGACCTTGGGCGTGCTCCCCAGCGGCCGGCCGTCGAGGACCACCTTCGAGACCGGGATCGAGTTGATGTTCAGCGTCGCGCTGCCCGCGGCCGCCTGCGCCGGCGGCGCCTCCGGCTTCGGCGCCTCCGCCTTGGGTGCCGCTTCCGGCTTCGGCGCTTCCGCCTTCGGCGCGGCGGGCGCCGGCGCCGGCGCCGGCGCCGGCTCGGGCGCCGCCGCGGCGGCGACCGGCTCGGGCTTGCTCACCTCGGCGAGCGCGATCTGGATCGTCTTCTCCGCCTGCCCGTCCTCGAACGAGAGCGCCTGGCTGAAGTCCTCGTACCCCTTCTTCGTCGCGACGACCTTCCAGCCCTCCGACGGGTCGACCTCCACCTTCACAGGCGGCTTCTTCCAGGCCGAATCCGGCAGCTTCTTCTCGGTGCCCTTGGCGTTCACCAGCTTGACCGAGGCGCCCGAGGTGGCGAGATCCAGCGTGGCCTGCCCCTTCTTCACCTTCAGCGCGACGGCGCCGAGGTCCTTCATCTGGCCCTGCCCGACCTCCACGGTCTGCTCGAGCGGCTCGTAGCGATCGCCGCCGTCGAAGCGGACCTTGTGCTCCCCGGGCGACACGCTGACCTCGACGGGCAACGTGCCTTTGTCCACGCCGTCGACGAGGACCTTCACGCCGGGCTGCCTGCCCGACGCCTTCAGGCTGGTCGAGGTCGCCACGGTGGGAGGCCGCGCGCCGCTCGCGGCGTCGAGCGTGATCACGACGACCTTCTCCTTGCCGCCCTCGACGATCTCGATCGCGTCGCGCGGCGGGAACTCGGGGGCGAGGATCTTGACCGCCTTCGATCCGGGCTCGAGGTCGCGGACCACGCAGGGCACGGTGTCGCAGCGCTTCTGGCCGTCGATGAAGATCTCGGCCCGGGCGACGGAGGTGCCGCCCGGGGTCTTCAGGTCGATGGTGAGCGCGCCCTTCTTCGGCACGAGCAGGATCACGGCCAGCACGAGCACCGCGAGCAGCGCGAGCCCGCCGAGGACCACGCCCGCCTTGCCGGCGCCCTGCTGCGCCGCAGGGCGCGCGCGGATCGCCGTGGGCTCGTCGTTGCGCGACAGCGGCCGGTGCGCGAGATCCGGCATCGGCGGCGCGGGCGGGGCGCCCGGGATCGCCGGCGGGGTCGGGATGGGGGTGCGCGCCCGCGTGGCCGGCGCCGCGGCGCCGCCCGAGCTCGCGAGCAGCGCCGCCGCCGCCTTCGGGATCGACGAAGAGCTCACGGTCGGGGGCGGGCTGGCCCGCCCGGGCATGCTGTCGTTCCCTTGCTTGTCGTAGATGTGGGTCGACTCCTCCTCGTCGTCCCAGTCCATGTCGACCGCGGCGCCCTTGGCGGAGCGGGGCTTGGCGTCGTCCACGGGCTTCTGCGGCGGCCTGACCGACGCCGGGCGCATGGGAGGAGGCACCACCGGCGGGAGCGAGCTGGGCGCCACGCTGTTCGGCGGCGGCGGCGCGCTCACGGGCGGCAGCGGCGGGGCGGAGATCGCCGGCAGCGACGGCTGGCGCGAGGGGGGCGGGACCACCGGCGGCAGCGAGCTCGTCCTGGCCGACGGGGGCATCGGCGGCGGCAGCGAGCCGGGGTTGGTCCCCTTCGTCACGGTCGGCGGCGGCAGCGAGCCGGGGTTGGTCCCCTTCGTCACGGTCGGCGGCGGCAGCGGGGTGGCCATGCCTGAGGGGAGCGTCACCGCGTGCGGCGGCGGCGGCAGCGAGCCGACTCCCGGAGGGCGCTGCCGCGACTGCGTCGAGGGGGGCGCGAGGGCGGGGCTCGTGGCGCGCGACGATTTCTTCGCGAGCCCCTCAAAGACATCTAGATCGCTGCCGCCCTTGTTATCGGCCATGTTCGGAAACTCCTCAGGACATGCGGCCCGTTCGCCGCGGCTTCCGGGGAACGATCGCGCATGCACCGCGCGAAGCGCGCACCATTGACGGATGATGAGCAGGCCCCTCTAGCGGGCGAGCTCGGCGTAGCCCTGCGTGAACCTGATCCTCTGTAGCGTACCGCTGGTCCGGTGATTTCGCGAGCGCCTTCAGGAGAACCCTGGCTCGCTCCTGCGGCACATACGCCGCGATCTCCCGCGGATCCCGCGCGTCGCTCCCGGCCGCGCGCCGCGCGGCGACCGCGCCGCAGGCGCCCTCGGACATGCGCCTGCCCGTGCTCCGCGCCGGGCGACGGACGCGCGGCGCGCCAGGGTCGGATCGCGCCGCGAGGATGCCAATCCAGCGGCGGTCGCCCGCGCCCTCGGCGCCGCAGCCGAGAGGCAACGCGAGCCTCGGTGCGACGGTGCACCCGCGCGTCCGGCGGGCAGCGCGGAAGACCTCACCCAGCGAGCCCACGCCGATCCGTCCTGAAACGTCGTAAGCTCCGAGGAACTGCAAACGGTGCACCGGCGACCTTGTTTTAGTCCCTCGGACGGCCTGCGTACAAGCCACACCTTGCACCCTATGGGAGGATTCCTGGCTCCGTCCGTGGACTCGGACCGCGACCGGGCCGCGACTCCGCTCCCGCTCCGCAGCACCCCGGCTGCCGGGCTGCATTCCCCGTCTGCATTCCCGGTTTCCGTCCCCCTCCGCGCTCACTGGCTGCTGTCCGTCGTTTCCTCTTTTTTCGGCTTCTTGAAGTAACGGACTCGCTTCTGCTGCAGGGGATACCAGACGCTGTGCGGGACGACCGGCGTGGATTCGAACATCCGGCCTGCGCCGGGGGCCTCGGCGCGCGTGAGCCGGACAGCGCGCGCGCCCGACGGCGGGTGGACGGCGGCGCCGGATAGGTCGGTATCGCCGCCGAGGGCCAGCGAGAGCGGGCGGTGGAGATAGATCCGCGAGGAGCAGCCGAGCCCCGCCAGGAAATCGTGGAGCAGCTTCGCGTCGCGGGGATCGGCGGGCGGCGCGGCAGGGGCCGACGCGTCCGGCGACGCCGCGGCCGGCGCGCTGGACGGCGCGGCCGGCTCCCGCTCGACGTAGATCAACATCCCGTCCTCGTCGTGGACGCCGAGGCCGGCCACGGCGCCCACGCTGCCGCCGTACCCGGCCGCTACCCGGACCGCGCCGCGCACCGGAGCGGTCGGCGAGATCGAGAACGCCCCCGCCGAGTGCCAGACGCTCGACACCTCGGACTGACCTGCTCCCGCGGCGGCGGCGTCGGCGGCGAGCACCGCCACGACGGCCCCGACCGAGCCCGCCCCGGCCGGCGGGGGCGCCCAGGGCTCGCTCGCCGGCGCGGCCGCGACGGTCCGCGGGTCCACCTTGAGCACCCGCAGCCGCACGTCCGGCCGCGACGGGTCGGGGCGGATCTCGGTGAGGGCGAGCGCATACGGGAAGCCGTGCTGCGGGAGGCCCTCGGTGCGCCAGGCGCCCTCCCCGGCCGCGGCCGGCGCGGCGCGCGTCGCGAGGGCCGGGCCCGGGAGCAGGTGCCGCAGCGTCATGTAGAAGTAGTCGCGCGCTTCCCGCCGGATGTAGCGGGGGAAGTTCATGAGGCCCATGCCCCGGATGAGGCGCCGGCCGCGGAACCGATAACCCGAGAGCCCCGAGACCTCGCCCTCGGCCTCCCACTCGCCCTGGATCGGGCGGCCCAGCGCCGGCAGCTCGCCGCTCGGCGCCACGTAATAGAACTCGAGCCCGCTGTGGCCCGCGTTCATGTCGAGCGCGATCCCGTACGCGCAGCGGGCCTGGATCATCGACTGCGACAGGGCCTCGGGGCTGACGTCGGCCCCGTAGAAATAGGCGACGAAGCGCTCCTTCGTCAGGCAGATGCCGGTCCGGACCGTGTGCGTCTTGTCCGCCCAGCCGGGCGGCGTGCCTCCCCACCACGTCCGCCCGAAGGGGTTCCACTTCTCGTCCTGGACCATGACGGTCATGTTCTGGCGGAACGAGAGCATCCAGTCGGGGATGGTCTCGTCCTCCGACCAGGTCCCGAAGAGGGTGCTGCCGTCGCGCCGGACGGCCACCGTGGCGGCGTAGGGCTTCGGCGGCAGGTACACGACCCCGTCGGCCATCATGCCGAACTCGCCGTGCATGGCCTGGAAGCCCGCGTTCGACGCGGCGACCACGCGCTTCATGACCTCGGGCGTGCGCGGGATGAGCCCCGGCCCCGCCTCGCCCGTCGCCCCCTTCGGCTCCACCGTGCCCGCCATCATGTGGAGCTCGACCTGGCGCGGATCCCAGAGGGCGATGTAGACGCGCGTCGCCTTGCGCGAGCGGTCCGCCCGGATGAACGTGGTCATGAACGCTGGCGGGAGCCCGTCCAGCTTGCGCACGAAGGCGTCGCCGCCCTGCGGGTTCCACTGCCCCTCCCCGGGCAGCGCCGGCGTCACCCACGGCTCGAGCGGCGACGGCGGCCAGCCGATCTCGGGATCGATCGGGATCTGGCGGACCGGCGGATCCAGCGCGCTCTTGCCGAGATCCGCGGCGATGTCCTCGGCGCCCGTGTCGCCCGTCACCGCCTCCTTGTTGCGGAGGACGAAATCGAGCGCCGTGAACGCCACGGCCTTGACCGTCTGCATCGCGGCGTCGCCGATCACGAACCGCACGCGGTCGACCGCCCACGTGACGAGGTTCCCCGGCCGCGCGACCTCGCCCGACTCGGCGCGGATCCACGCCGGCAGCGGCGCGGCCGCGCCGTGGTACGGGAGGCGCACCTCGCGGCCGCTGGAGCGGACGACGAGGCCGCCCTCCTCGAGGGCGATCGCGATGTCGCCCGCGCTCAGGGCGGGCCGGCCCTCCCGGCCGGGCTCTTCGCCGCTCGGCTCCGCGCCGCCGGGCTCGTCGCCGCCGGGCGCCGGATCCCCGGTGAGATCGATGGCGAACGTGCGCCGCCCGATCCCGCGGATCCGCCCCGTGGCTTGCCAGTTCGTGACCGCGTGCTGCAGCCGCTCGGTCCAGGACCAGTCGGCGCTGCCCGGCAGGGGCTGACCGTCGAGCGCGAGCACGTGCACCGTGGGCGACGCGGCGTCGATCAGCGGGCGCGAGACGTACGCGAGCGTCTCGCCGCGGAGCGCGGGCCTCGACTCCTCGGCGCCGCTCGTCTCCGTGAGGTTGTGGACCCCCGAGACGTCGAGCAGCACCCCTTCCGGCGAGAGCTCCGTGTCGACGAGGTAGAGGTCGGTGGGCTCGCCCCGGACGGCGCCGCGCGCGACCGCGCGCGCGCTGGCGCGGAGCGGGCTGAACGCGCCGCGCGGCGGGTCCACCCAGAACACGTCGCTCGGGGCCGCCGTGATGCCCCGCTCCGCGAGCGCCGCGGCGAGCGCCGTCGATCGGTCGCCGGCGCCTCCGCCCACGCCGGGCGACATGGCCACGGCCGCGGACGCGCAGAGGACCAGGATGCCGATGCGCTCGCGGCGCAGGGAGGGCGTGTTCGTGGACTGCATTCGCCAGCAACGCGCAGGAGGTCGGGCCCCTGCCCGCGCGGACGACATCGTCGGGCGCGCGCGGGGCTCCGGCGATATCACCGTTTCTGCACCGCGACCAGATTCGGGGGGAGCGCCGGCGAGACGCCGCGCGATCTCCGCTCGCCCTGCGCGGCCTCCGCTCGCCCGCGCGGTCTCCGCTCGCCCTGCGCGGCCTCCGCTCGCCCCGCGCCCGCCCGGCGGCCGCCGCGCTCCGCGCGACCGGCGCTTTCGTCCGCGGAACCGGCGGCCGCCGCGCTCCGTGCGACCAGCGCTGGCGTCCGCGGAACCGGCGGTGCTACATCGGGCGCTCGCCATGTCGAACGCTGATTCGCCCCCGATCCGCCGCGACGAGGCGCTGACGATCGCGCGCCTCGCCCACCTCGACCTCTCCGCTGAGGAAATGGAGCGCCTCACCGGTGATCTCGGCAACATCCTGAGCTACGTCCGGCAGCTCGAGGAGCTCGACGTCTCGGCCGTGCCGCCGACGGCGCACGTGCAGATCGAGCGGCTGCCGCTCCGCGCCGACGAGGAGGCGCCGAGCCTGCCGCGCGAGGTGGCCCTGCGCGAGGCGCCGCGCGTTGAGGACGACGGGTTCGCCGTGCCGGCGTTCGTGGACGAGGGGTGAGGCCGATGGAGACAGCGATCCTCGATCGGTCGATCCCGGAGCTCGCGGCGCTCGTGCAGCGCGGCGAGGTGAGCGCGGAGGAGGTGGCGCGGGCCGCGCTCGCGCGCATCGAGCAGCGCGACGGCGCGCTCGGCGCGTTCCTCACGGTGCAGGGGGAGCAGGCGCTCGAGGCCGCGCGCGCGCTCGACGCGCGGCGCGCCCGCGGCGACGCGCTCGGCCCGCTCGCCGGCGTGCCCGTCGGCCTCAAGGACGCGCTCTGCACCGAGGGCGCCCCGACGACCGCGGGCTCGAAGATCCTCACGCGGGCTGCGCCGGGCGGCGGGTCGTCGAAGGGGCCCGATCCGGCGCGCGGGTACCGCCCGCAGTACGACGCGACGGTCGTCGCCCGCCTGCGCGCCGCCGGCGCGATCCTGCCGGGCAAGTGCAACATGGACGAGTTCGCGATGGGCTCGTCGAACGAGAACAGCGCCTTCGGTCCGGTGAAGAACCCGTGGGACCGGACGCGCATCCCGGGCGGCTCCTCCGGCGGCAGCGCGGTCGCGGTGGCGGCGGGCATGACGCCGGGCGCGCTCGGCTCGGACACGGGGGGCTCGATCCGCCAGCCGGCGAGCCTCACCGGCGTGGTCGGCCTCAAGCCCACGTACGGCCGGGTCTCTCGCTACGGCCTCATCGCGTTCGCCTCGAGCCTCGACCAGATCGGCCCGTTCGCGCAGGACGTGAGGGGCGCGGCGCGCCTGCTCGAGGTCATCGCGGGCCGCGACCCGCGCGACGCGACGAGCCTCGACGCGCCCGTGGGCGAGATCGAGGCCGCGTGCGGCCGCGACGTCGCCGGCCTGCGCATCGGCGTGCCCGAGGAGTACTTCGCGAAGGGCATCGATAAGCAGGTCGAGGTGAAGGTGCGGGAGGCCATCGAGGGCCTGCGCGGGCTCGGCTGCGAGATCAAGCCGGTGCACCTGCCGCACACGCGGTACGCCGTGGCGGCCTACTACATCGTCGCGACCGCGGAGGCGTCGTCCAACCTGGCGCGCTTCGACGGGGTGCGCTTCGGGCTGCGCGTCGAGGGCGAGCGCGGGGGGAAGCCCGACCTCCAGGCCCTCTACGGCGCGACGCGCGGCGAGGGGTTCGGCCGCGAGGTGAAGCGGCGCATCCTGCTCGGCACCTACGTGCTCTCCGCGGGCTACTACGACGCGTACTACCTGCGCGCGCAGAAGGTCCGGACCCTCATCCGGCGCGATTTCGACGAGGCCTTCCGCGAGGTCGACCTCATCGCCGCGCCCGTCTCGCCGACGGTCGCGTTCCGGCTGGGAGAGCGGGTGGACGACCCGCTGTCCATGTACCTCGCCGACGTCTACACGCTGCCCGCCAGCATGGCCGGGCTGCCCGCGATCAGCGTCCCGTGCGCGACCACGCCGGCCCGGGACGGCGGCCCGCCGCTGCCCGTCGGCCTGCAGCTCATCGGCCCCGCGCTCGAGGAGGCCCGGCTCTGCCAGGCGGCCTACGCATGGGAGCAGATCTCCCCGGTGCGAGGGCTGCGCGCGCCGGGCGCGTGAGGTGAGAGGAGGAGCGCGGCGATGAGCGCACCCATCGCGACCGCGGCCGCCGGCCCGGAGCACCTGGCCGGCCTCGACGCGCTCTTCGAGGCGGCCGGCTCGCCCTGTTATTGCCGTTACTACCACTTCGGGGGCACGAACAACGAGTGGCTCGCGCGGTGCTCGGACGGCCAGGGCGAGAACCGCCGGGAGTTCGCCGAGGCGCTCGCCGCGGGCAGCGACGAGGCGCGGGGCGTCGTGGCGCTCGCGCCGGAGGTCGTCGGCTGGCTGAAGGTCGCGCCCGCCGCCGCCGTGGCGAAGGCGTACGAGCGCCGGCTCTACAAGGGGCTGCCGTGCTTCGCCGGCGACCGCGAGGGCGTGTTCCTCATCGGCTGCGCCGTCGTGCACCCGGCTCACCGCCGTCGCGGCGTCGCGACGGCGCTCGTCGCCGGCGCGGTGGCGCTCGCGCCCGCCTGGGGCGCGCGCGCCCTCGAGGCCCTGCCGCGCCGCTCGAGGGAGCCGGTGCGCGACGACGAGCTGTGGACCGGTCCCGTCTCCGCGTTCACGCAGAACGGATTCGTCGAGGTGCACGCCTTCGAGCCGTATCCGGTGCTGCGCCGGACGCTCTGAACGCGCGGCCGTCTGCGTGGCGCGCCCGCGCTTGCGTGCGCCAGCCGACCGGGTAGTGTCGCGCCCGTCGCATGGCTCCCCTCCCCGAGCACCCCGACGATCCGGCCTTCGACGCTGTCGACCAGGGCTCCTCCGCCGCCCCGGAGGCCCCTGCGCCCACCCGCCAGGCCTCCCGCCAGGCTGGCGCGGCGAGCGGCGGCTCGATCGCGCCGACGGCGCCCGAGCCCACGGAGGCCTCGCCCCCGAGCGAGCCCGCGGCGTCGAGCTCGCAGCGCGCGGCGCCGCGCCCCCGGGGTCGGGTCATCGCGCTGACCGGCGCCGCCTCGTTCCTCGGGCGCAACCTCATCGGCATCCTCGAGGAGGATCCCCGCATCGCCCGCGTCGTCGCGATCGACGTCAAGCCGCCGGACACGGGCGGGTCGAAGCTGCGGTTGCACGCGGTCGACCTGACGGCGCCCTCGTCCGAGGAGCGCGTCGCCGACGTGCTCGCGACCGAGCAGGTGGACACGCTCGTCCACCTTTGTTTCCTCTCCTCGCCGACCCCGGCGACCGCCTGGGCGCACGAGCTCGAGTCGGTGGGCACGATGCACCTGCTCCACGGCGCGCGCCAGGTCGGCGTGCGCAAGCTCATCCTCTGGAGCCAGACGATCCTCTACGGCGCGCACCCAACCAACCCGAATTTCCTGACGGAGCGGCACCCGCTCCGCGCCGATCCGGAGGAGCGCTTTTTCGCGGACAAGATGGCCGCCGAGCGGGAGTTCAACGCCTTCGGCGCGAGGGCCAAGGGCACGACCGTCACGATCCTCCGCACCGCGCCGATCCTCGGTCCGACGGTCCAGAACTACCTCACGAGGTTCCTCTCGCAGCGGCTGGTCATGACGATGCTCGGCTTCGACCCGCTGTGGCAGTTCGTCCACGAGGTCGACGCGATCGCCGCCTTCAAGCTCGCCATCGACGGCGATTTCCAGGGGACGTTCAACATCGTGGGCGACGGCGTGCTGCCGCTCTCCACGGTGGTGCGCCTCGCCGGCCGCACGCCGGTCCCGGTGCTGCACAGCGCCGCCGGCCCGCTCGTCGCCGCCCTGTGGGCCGCGCACACGGCGGTCACGCCCCCCGCCTTCCTCCGCTACCTGCGCTATCTCTGCGTGGCGGACGGCGAGAAGGCAGCGCGCGTCATGGGATTCCGGCCGATGTACACCACGCGCGAAGCGCTGCTCGACTACGTGAACGCCCAGCGGTTGCGGGACGTGCGGCTGCTTCAGGAGACGCCCGCGTGAGGCCCCCGCGCGAGGTGGTTGGGGGTAGAGGCATGGCCACGGAAGACGATCAACAGCGCACGGGAGCAGGAAACGGTGCGGCGGCGAGCGCGTCGGCGGGTGCGACGGCGAGCGCGTCGGCGAGCGCGCCGGCTGGTGCGTCGACCGGCGCGCAGGCGCAGCCCGATCTCCCGGGCTCCAGGCCCCTCGTGCCGAGCATCGACGTCGATGACGAGGAGACGCGGTACCTGGCGCCGATCGGCCCGACCGAGCCGTCGGAGGCCCGGAGGGCGCAGTCCTCCGCGGCGCAGGCGCCGGCCATGCCGGAGACCGCCGAGGAGCTGGAGCGCCAGATCCGGGAGCTCGAGGCGCGGCTCAAGGGCATGCTCGCGGGCGCCGGGGATCGCGCGCTCGACGCCGGCGGCGCCGCGGCCGGCGAGCCGTCGACCGAGCGGAGCCCCCGCGGGGGCGGCGCCGCCAGCGAGCTCCCCCTGCCCGAGCCGGGTGCGGCGCGGGACGTCCTGTCGACCGACTTCTACCTGCGGCAATGGGGCCGCGCCGGCATGCGGAGCCGCGTGGAGGAGGTCGACGAGTTCGGCTTCGATCCCAAGTACGAGGCCCGGTACAGGCCGCTCTTCGACTTCCTGCACAAGCACTACTTCCGGATCGATCTCGAGGGGATCGAGCACATCCCGGGCGAGGGGCGGTGCCTCGTGGTGTCGAACCACTCGGGTGGACCCATCCCGTACGACGGGCTCATGCTCCGGACGGCGGTGCGGCGCGAGCACCCGGGGCAGCGCGAGCTCCGCTGGCTGGCGGAGGACTTCGTGTACTACCTGCCGTTCGCCGGCACGATCATGAACCGGCTCGGCGCCGTGCGGGCCTGCCCGGAGAACGCCGAGCGGTTGCTCGCGGGCGAGCGGCTCGTCGCGGTGTTCCCGGAGGGGGTTCAGGGCATCGGCAAGCTCTACAAGGACCGGTACCGGCTCCAGCGGTTCGGCCGCGGCGGGTTCATCCGGCTCTGCCTGCGCACGCGCACGCCGCTCGTCCCCTGCGCCATCGTGGGCGCCGAGGAGACGAACCCGCTCCTCTACCGGATCGAGCACGTCACCCGCGCGCTCGGCATCCCGTACTTGCCTGTCACGGCGACCTTCCCGGCGCTCGGGCCGCTCGGCCTGGTGCCCGCGCCGACCAAGTGGAAGATCCGCCTTGCGGAGCCGATGCGCTTCGACGCCTACGGCCCCGAGGCGGCGGACGACCAGATCCTGGTGCGGCGCCTCGCCGAGCGGGTGCGCACCACGATCCAGGGCCTCATCGACGACACCCTGGCGACGCGGAAGTCGATCTGGTTCGGATGAAGCGGACCGCGCCGGAGGATCCCGCGTTCACCCCCGAGCAGCCCGCGCCCGCGGCCCCGCTGCCCGCGTCCGCACCCGCGGCCCCGCTGCCCGCGTCCGCGCCCGCGTCCGCGTCCGCGGCCCCGCTGCCCGCGTCCGCGCCCGCGCCCGCGTCCGCGTCCGCATCCGCCCCCGCGGCCCGACTGCCCGCGCCCGCGCGGGCGGCCGGCGCGGACGCGCGCCCGCGCGGCGGGCGCATGGACGGCGTGCTGGTGATCGACAAGCCGAGCGGCCCGACGAGCCACGATGTCGTCGCCCGGCTGCGCCGCCTGCTCGGCGTGAAGCGCATCGGCCACGCTGGCACGCTCGATCCCATGGCCTCCGGCGTCCTCGTGGTGCTCGTCGGCGAGGCCACGAAGCTCGCCCCGTACCTGACCGCGCAGGACAAGCGCTACACGGCCCGGGTCGTCCTCGGCGTCGGGACCGACACCCTCGACGCGGAGGGCGACATCACCGCGACCCAGGCCTTACCGCCGTGGCTCGAGGAGGAGCTCGACGCGCTCGCCGGGCGCGGTGTGCCCCCGATCGGCGAGGCGCTCGCGCGCGCCGCGCCGCGCATCGCGGCGGCGCTCGACGCGGAGCGGGCGCGGCGGGAGCAGACGCCGCCGGCGTACTCGGCCATCAAGGTCGCGGGGCAGCGCAGCTACGCGCTCGCGCGCGCCGGACAGGCGGTGGATCTCACGCCGCGGCCCGTCGAGGTCCGCTCGCTCACGCTCGCCGGCGTGTCGCGCGGCGAGCCCGGAGCCCTCGCCGGCGCGGCGGCCGCGCCCGCCGCGCTCGAGGTCGAGCTCGACGTGAGCAAGGGCTACTATGTCCGGTCGCTGGCGCGCGACCTCGGCGCACACCTCGGCCTGCCCGCCCATCTGTCCGCGCTCCGTCGCACCGCGAGCGGCAGCTTCGCCGTGGCCGAGGCGGTGCCGCTCGACGCCGGCGCCGACGTGCTGCGCGCGGCGCTCCGCCCGCTCGCCGCGGCGGCGTCCGCCAGCCTCCCCGTCGCCCGGTTGACCGAGCACGGCGCGCGCCGCGCGCGCCTCGGCCAGCCGCTCTCCGGGTCCGACTTCTCCTCCCCTCCTGCACACCCCGGCGCCACGGTCTGGCTGGATCCGGACGGCCACGTGGTCGCGCTCGGCGCCGCGGAGCCCGGCGCCGACACGCTCCCCGACAGCCCTCCCCCTCCGTCTGCGACTCGGTTTTCCGTCCTCCGCGGCTTTTCGGGCGCGGTTGATGTCCAGAAACCTGCCGAGGAGTAGGTAAAAAACCGCAAGAAAACGGCAAATCCCTGGACTTCTGCACACCCAAGGATCATGTCATCTGGCGGCGCGCTATCGTTCCGGTCGAGCCTGGGAGTCTGCAACCTGAGAGAAGTCCAGCAAGAACGCGCAAATCCATCTTTTCGTGAGATTTCGCGCCGCGGCCCGGTTGCGCTCCCCTCGACTGTTCCGTTACGATTCGCCAGGTAGGAGCCTCGGTTTGAGTCCCGATTTCGTTCCATTGCCAGCGCTCGGCGCTGCAGTTCTATCCGCCGCACTTGGTGCGCTGTTCGTCGGCGCCGACACCGCACTGACCACGCTGAGCGCAACAAGGCTCGGCGCGCTGATTGAGCAGTCCACAGGCCCCACGAAGGCCGCCTATGAGCGGATCCGTCGAGAGGACGCGAAGATCCGCTCCCGCTACTTGCTGGGCTGGGTGGCCTCGACCAGCTTGACCGCCGCGTTCTTCGACCTCTTTTTCCGGCGCACCTTCCCGGGCGCTGCCCTCTACCTCGGGCTGGCGACCACGATCGTCCTCAGCGGGGCGCTCTACGAGGTGAGCTCCACGCTGGGCCGAAAACACGCGGATCGCGCCTCCCTGGCCGCGGTCCGGTTCTTGCGCCCACTGGAGATCCTGATGTTGCCGCTCGCTGTCCCGCTCGGCTGGATCGGCTCCAGGCTGGGGTCGAAGGACGGTGAGCAGCCGTCGGACCCGCGGGTGGCGGAGGCCGAGGTCGAGATCCTGGTGGATGAGGTCGAGCGCTCTGGCCTGTTCGGGCGAGAGCCGGCCGAGATGATCCGCAATGTGCTGGAGTTCGCCGACCTCACGGCGCGCGACGTCATGGTGCCGCGCTCCAAGGTGGAGGCCATCGAGGTCTCGACGCCGCTGGAGAAGGTGCTGGAGATCGTCACGGAGAGCGGGCACTCCAGGTATCCGGTCTACAAGGATCAGATCGACAACATCGCCGGTCTCCTCTACGCGAAGGACCTGTTCAAGGTGCTCGAGGAGCGCCGGCTCAAGAACACGACGCTCCGGGAGATCACGCGGAGCCCCGCCAATTTCGTCGCCGAGTCGCAGCCGCTCTCCTCTCTGCTCAAGGAGATGAAGAGCCGGAGACAACACCTCGCCATCGTGGTCGACGAGTTTGGTGGGATGTCGGGGATTGTCACGCTGGAGGACGTGCTCGAGGAGATCGTCGGCGACATCCGCGACGAGCACGACGAGACGGACGACGGGGCCGCCATCCAGGACCTCGGCGACGGGCGGCTGGTCGCCGACGCCGCCGTGTCCATGAGCGATCTCTCGGCCTACCTCGGCGCGGAGCTCGACCGCGAGGGGAAGTACGACTCGCTCGGCGGCATGCTCACGCAGCACGTGGGCAAGGTGCCCGAGGTGGGCACGGCGGTGAGCAAGTTCGGGCTGCGCTTCATCGTGCGGGACAGCGACGAGCGGCACATCGGCAAGGTGGAGATCGTCCGGCCCCGCGCCATGGGCGCCGGCGGCGCCGCCTGATCCAGGACCGGGGGCGCCGCGCCAGCGCGCCCAGGTGCGCCGGCGCGGCGGGACCTCCTGGGCTTTCCCGGGAAGCCCGGCCGCGTGCGGCCGCGTCAGCGTTCAGTCTGGGATGGGGAGGACGACCGGCGGGCCTCGCTGTCCTGCTCAAGAGGACGGCGCGCCCGCCGGGGCGCGGCGGCGCTACCGGTGCAGCGAGATCTTGTGGAGCTCGTTCGCGAGATCGTCGCCTTCCTTGAGGAGGCCCGGCGTCTCGGTGGCGGGGTTGTCCTTGTTGCCGTTGAGCAGCTGGTTGATGTCGCGGATCGCGCCCCGGAGCTTGAGCGCGATCTGATCGCTCGTGAGGCCGGCGACGGACTGAGGGTCGACCGGGAGGGCCTGCAGATCGCCGCCGGCGAGATCGCCCTTCGTCCAGCGGGTGGCCTCCTTCTCGACCTCCTTGGCGCCCTGCTGCGAGCGCTCGACCCGGGTCACCGAGTACTTCGCCGGCCAGTCCTTGCCGAACGGGAACGGCGCCTTGTTCGGGACGAGCTCCGCGAGCGTCTTGTCGCCGTCGCGGCGGAAGACGACGGAGAAGTTCACCACCGGCTCGTCCTGCTCCTTCCACGCCTTCTCGACGGGCGCCTGCGCGGCGGAGAGGACGTTCTTGAGGCTGTCCTTGGTCTTGTTGAGATCCTGGACCGCGGTGGTGTAGGCGAGGACCTGGCGCAGCACCTTCCCGGGGAGGCTGCCGACCTGCTTGCCTTCCAGGTTGGTCGCGTCGAACGGGATGTTGATGGCGCCCAGCTCGGTCGAGAGCTGCGCCGGGAAGCTCCTCTTCGACAGCTGCTCCGCGCCGGCGGCGAGCTTGTCGTTGAGCTCCTGCATCTTCTCGTTCGCGGTGCGCACGTCCTTCTCGAGGGCCGCGGCGCCCTCGACGGCGAGCTTGCCGCGGTCGCCGCGCTCCTTCTGGCCGCCGGCCACGAAGCCGATGCCGATGCCGATGAGCGCCGCCATGGCCGCGAAGAGCGCGGTCCGCTTCGAGGCCTTCCGGCGCTCCTGCTCGATCTCCTCGCCGACCTCGACCTTGATCGTCTGCGCGGCCGCCGTGGGCTTGGGCGGCGGCGTCTGGATCTGCGGGCGCGGGGCCGGCGCGAACGCGGGCAGCGGGATGCCTGGAGAGATGCCCGGCGGAGGGGCGATGCCTCCCACCGACGGCATGGGCGGCCGCGCGCTCTGGTGCGGCGGAGGCACAGCCCCCGCGCCCCCATCAGGCGGCGGCCCCGATCCAGGCTGCGGGCCCGGCACGGGGAGGGGGACGGCCGCTCCCTGTGCCCCGCCCATGCTCGTCTTGCCAAGCCGAGCCTTCAGATCGATTTTGCTCTTCTTCTTTTCTTCAGCCATCGGCTCCTCGGGACGGGATCGCTGCACCACTTCGCCCAGAACCTCCCAGCCCGCCCGAGATGGCCGACCCACCACGGCCCGGTCCGGAGCTGCGCCTGCGGGGACAGGTGGTGACACGGGCCGGCGTCCAGTGGGCCGACCTGGGAGCGGGGGAGGAAAAGATCAACAAACAGCGGGAGCGCCGGGCAAGCGGACGACCCGCCCGGCACGTTAGCGGCGCGCCGCCAGGAATGTCAACGCGATGGCGATCGCGGCGCGGCATGTGGTTCGATACGCGACAGGCAGGCCGCGCGGGGACGCGGGCGCGCGGCCGCGTCATCGCCGGAGGATGAGCCCGTCGTCGGCCTCCTCGAAGGCGGGCGCCGCCGGCGGCATGGCCCTCCGTGGAGGGACCGGGTAGGAAGCAGAGGCTCATGGTCTCTTTCAGATCGGGCGGGGACCGGACTCTGCCGCCCTCTTCCATGTTCGGCGGGGGTCGGCCTCCGGCGCCGCCGCGGCGACCGCCTCTCCGGATGGAAACCCGGCGGGTGACGAGCTTTGATGGAACCGAGATCGCCTACCGCGTGACGCGGCCGCCCTTCGAGGGCGCCAACACGGTAATCCTGGTCAATGGACTGGGGGGCCCTTACCTCGCCTGGCGAGGACAGATCGAGTACCTGTCCGACCAATACCGCTTCATCACGTGGGATTACCGCGGGATGTACGAGTCGCAGCGCCCCTCGCCGGATGTCCCGGGCGCCTACGCCGTCGCGAACCACGTGCGCGACCTGGAGATGGTGCTCGCCGCGGAGGGGATCCGGCACGGATCGCTCGTGGGCTGGAGCATGGGCGTCCAGGTTGCCCTCGAGGCGTTCCGCCGGCTCCCCGGGTTCGCCAGGAACCTGGTCCTCCTGAACGGCACCTCCCGCCGGCCGCTGGAGGCGCTGGGGCCGCTGCCGGGGCTCGGCCGGCTGGTCCCGTCGCTCGTGGATCTCGCGACGCGCGCGCACGCCGTGGCGAGCCAGGTGACGCGGCGGGCCATCCGCCAGCCCGACGTGGTGACCTGGCTACGGCGGATGGGGATGCTGGAGACGAGCCTCGACGGCGAGGTGATCGCCGAGCTCGTGCAGCCGCTGGAGCAGCTCGACCTGGAGGTGTTCTTCAGGAACCTCCGCGCGCTCGGCGCCCACGACGCCGAGGACGTGCTCGAGCAGATCGACGTCCCGACGCTGCTCATCACGGGCGACCGCGACACGTTCGCCCCGCGGGCGCTGGCGCAGGCGATGGCGCGCCGCATCGCGATGGCCGAGATCCTCGTCGTGCGCGGCGGGACGCACTACACGGCGGTGGAGTTCCCGGAGCTGGTCTCGCTCCGGATCGAGCGCTTCTTCGCGGACCACGGGTTCTGATCGCCCGGGGGCCGCCGGCGAGCCGACGCCCCCCCCGGGGGATCATTTCCGCAGCAGATCGGCGAACGGGTTGTTGCGGAAGCCGCCCGCGGAGTTGCCCTGTCCCTTCCCCTGCGGCTGGCCTTTCCCCTGCGGCTGCCCGGGCCGGCGGCCGTCGTTGCGATCGTTGCGGCCGCGCGCGTCGCCGCCGCCGGCGGCGGCGCCGGGGCGCGCGCCGGCGGGGGCGCCGCCCTTCTTCGCGGTGAGCGAGATGCGCTTGCGCACGAGGTCGACCTCCAGCACGCGCACCTTGAGCTTCTCGCCGACCTTCACGACCTCGTTCGGGTCCTTCACGAACCGGTCCGCGAGCTGCGAGACGTGCACGAGGCCGTCCTGGTGGACGCCGACGTCGACGAAGGCGCCGAACGCCGTCACGTTGGTGACCACGCCCTCGAGCTCCATGCCCGGCTTGAGGTCCTCCATCGTCCGCACGTCGTCGCGGAAGTTCGGCGGCTCGAACGTGGCGCGCGGGTCGCGGCCGGGCTTCTTGAGCTCGCTCAGGATGTCGTTCAGCGTGAACGAGCCGACGTCGCCGGACTCGTACCGCTTCGGGTCGATCCGCGCGATCGCCGCCGCGTCGCCGATCAGCGACCCGACCGGCACGCCGAGGTCCGCGGCGATGCGCTCGACGAGGCCGTAGCGCTCCGGGTGCACGGCGCTCGCGTCGAGCGGGTGCTCCCCTCCCCGCACCCGCAGGAAGCCCGCCGCCTGCTCGAACGTCCGCGGCCCGATGCCGGGCACGTCGAGCAGCGCCTTCCGGCTCTTGAAGGCGCCGTGCACGTTCCGGTGGGCGACGATCTTCTTCGCGAGGCTCGGGCCGATGCCGGCGACCCTGGCGAGCAGCGGCGCGCTCGCGGTGTTCAGCTCGACGCCGACCATGTTGACGCAGCTCTCGACCACCTCGTCGAGCTTCCGCGCGAGCAGGCCCTGGTAGACGTCGTGCTGGTACTGGCCGACGCCGATGCTCTTCGGGTCGACCTTCACGAGCTCCGCGAGCGGATCCTGGAGCCGCCGGGCGATGCTGATCGCGCCGCGCACGGTGAGGTCGAGGTCGGGGAACTCCTCGCGCGCGACCTCGCTCGCGGAGTAGACGCTCGCGCCCGCCTCGCTCACGGGCACGCAATAGAGCTTCTCTGACGTGGGCCGGACATCGGCGTTCGCCGTCTCCGTCAGCCCTTCGGACGCGAGCACGTCCTTCACGAACGCCTCGGTCTCGCGGCCGTGCGTGCCGTTGCCCACGGCGACGGCGCGGAGGGGGTACTTGCGGCAGATGCGGCGCAGGTCCTGCCGCGCGCGCTCGAGGGAGTCGCTGCTGCCGACGAGGTAGATCGTGGTGTGCTCGAGGAGCTTGCCCGTCTCGTCGACGACGGCGCACTTGCAGCCGGTGCGCTGGCCCGGGTCGATGCCGAGCACCGCCTTCGTGCCGAACGGCGCGGCGAGGAGGAGCTCGCGGAGGTTCTGGGCGAAGACCTCGACCGCGGCGCGATCGGCCTGCATCTTGAGGTCGACGCGCACGTCGCTCTGCACGGCGGGGAGCAGGAGCCGCTTCACGGCGTCCTCGGCGGCCTTCGCGAGCTCGCCGGCCCACGGCGTCTTCGGCCTGAGCCCCACCGCGGCGTGGATGGGCGGGACGAGCGGCTCGGGCGCGAGGTCGATCGAGGCGCGGAGCACGCCCTCGGCCTCGCCGCGGCGGATCGCGAGGTAGCGGTGCGAGGGGATGTTCGCGACCGGCTCCTCGAAGCTCGCGTACATGTCGAACTTCGTCTGCTTGCCCTCGTGCTCCTCGTTCTTCTGGACCTTGATGACGCCCTCCTTCGCGTACGCCTCGCGCACGAGCTTGCGGACGTCGGCGTGCTCGGCGATCCGCTCGGCGCAGATGTCGCGCGCGCCGGCGAGGGCGGCCGCCGTATCGGGGACCTCCTTCTCGGCGCTGACGAAGGCGCGGGCCTCCTCCTCGGGATTGCCGTCCTCGGGCTGCGACCACATGCGATCCGCGAGCGGCTCGAGGCCGCGCTCCTTCGCGATGATCGCCCGGGTGCGGCGCTTCGGCTTGAACGGGAGGTAGAGGTCCTCGAGCTCGGCCTTGGTTCGGCACGCCCGGATCTTCGAGGCCAGCGCGTCGGTGAGCTTGCCCTGCTTCTGGATCTCGGACAGCACCGTGGCGCGGCGCTCCTCGAGCTCGATGAGGTAGGCGCGGCGCTCCTCGATCGCGCGGATCTGCACCTCGTCGAGCCCGCCGGTCGCCTCCTTGCGGTAACGGGCGATGAAGGGCACCGTCGCGCCTTCGGCGAGCAGCTTGGCCACGGCCGAGACGCCCTGGCGGGGAAGGCTCAGCTCCTCGGCGAGGAGCGGGACGGGATCGAAGGTGCTTTCCGTGCGGCTCGGGACGGCGACAGGGCTCTGCGTCTCAGTCATGTGCGCGGCATACGCGCAGGGTGCACGCGCGTCCAGGCTTGACTTGCGGGGTCGGCGCGGGCGCGGATTGCGGACGCGGACACGGGCGCGGATGCGGTCACGGACGCGGACACGGGCGCGGACGCGGGCGCGGACACGGGCGCGGATGCGGTCACGGACGCGGACACGTGCGCGGGCGCGGGCGCGGGCGCGGACGCGGCTTGCGGACGCGGACGCGGACGCGGACGCGGACACGGGCGCGGGCGCGGACGCGGACGCGGACGCGGACGCGGACGCGGATGCGGACGCGGACGCGGACGCGGACGCGGACACGGACACGCTCGCTCGGGACCAGCCAGCGTACCGGCGTGCTCGGGGGGCGCAAAGCCAAGCCGTGCTCGCCGTCCTCGCCGTCCTCGCGCGCTGCGCGCGCTGCGGGCGGCTCCGGGCGGCTGCGCGCGGTGCGGAGCTTCGCTCCGCAGCTTTGCGCCCCCCTGCGCGCGCCGGTGGAGGGCGGGGGCCCGGCGAGCGGGTCGTCGGGCTGGAGGAGGCCATCATGCTTCGAATCTATGACGTCGTTCTCAAGATGATCGCTGGACTGGCTACGGTGGCTGAGCAGATCGAGCGGCGAGACTCGGACCTCGCAAGGCAACTGCGCAGGGCGGCGGCGAGCGTGGCGCTCAACACCGCGGAGGGCATGGGCAATACGGCCGGACACAAAAGACAGCGCTACCAGACCGCCTTGGGCTCGGCTCGAGAGGTCATGGCCTGTGTCGATGTCGCCAAGGCCATGCGCTACGTCACCGAGGTCGACGCAGCTACGGTTGACCACCTCGATCATGTGATCGCCACCCTCGTCCGCCTGGTCCGCCCACGGGCGTGACATCACGGAGGGCGGGCCGTCGAGAAACGGCCCGCCCTCGACGCTGATCACCGCGCGAGCCGGTGCACGGTTGCCACGATCCGGTCCAGTGTATCCCGGAGCGCCGGATCCACCTGGTCGAGGTAGCCCAGCGCCTCGGCCACATCGAGGCAGGCTCTCACCTCCGCCGCGGAGCCGAGCGCATTATGGAAACGTGCACGCACGTTCCTCCCTTGCGAGTACGCTCCTTCGTGCAGGTTCAGCGGCACGCTCGCCGCCGCGCGTCGCAGCTGATCGGCGAGATTGGAGTCCCTGGTCCCGATGCGCTCGATCAGCGGCCGCAGCTGCCGCACCAGGTCGATTGCGATGGAGTAGATGCGAAGAGCCATGATGAACCTCCGTTCGCCCCGCGCCTCCGGGGCCCCCCCGGCCCGCCCGCGCGCGCAGGGAGGCGCAAGGCTGCGGAGCGAAGCTCCGCACCGCGCGCAGCCGCGCGCAGCGCGCGAAGCGCGCGAGCACGGCGAGCACGGCTTGGCCTTGCGCCTCCCGAGCACGCGGGCACGCTTGCAGGCCCGGAGAGCGTCATTCCGACATCCGCGTCCTGAACGAACGAGGTGCCTCAGCGAAGCAAGTACAGAGGCGATTGCGGACGCGGACGCGGACGCGGATGCGGATGCGGATGCGGATGCGGATGCGGATGCGGCTGCGGATGCGGACGCGGACGCGGATGCGGCTGCGGACACGGACACGGATGCGTTAGAGCAGGTCCACGCGGCGAGGTCCGCGGCCGTCGCCCGACCGCTCCTCCCCTGACTTGCTCTCTTCTGATGAGGCCTCCGCGCGCCTCAGCCACGCACCGCGATGATCTCCCCATCGCGCAGCACGGCCTGCGCGCGCGGCGTGCCCCAGGGCTGCACGATCGCGTTCTCATGCGGCAGATCCCAGATAGCCAGATCGGCGCGCAGCCCGGCCCGCACCGCGCCGCACACGTCGGCGAGCCCGAGCGAGCGCGCCGCCTCGCGCGTCGCGCCCAGGATCACCTCGGCGACGGTGAGCCCGTAGAGCCGCACAGCGAGCGCAAGCGCGAGCGGTAGGCTCTCCGTCGGCGCGGTGCCGGGGTTGGCGTCGCTGCCCACGATCAGGGGGACGCCGGCGGCCCGGAGCGCGGCGATCGGCGGCGGATCCTGCCGCAAGGTGAAGCTCGCCACCGGGAGGAGCGCGGCGGCGACGCCCGCCCGGGCGAGCGCCTCGATGCCCTCGGGCGCGACGTGCTCGAGGTGGTCGGCCGAGGCGGCCCCGAGCGAGGCGGCGAGCGCGGCGCCGCCGACGTCCGCGAACTGCCCGACGTGCACGCGCACGCCGAGCCCGAGCGCGCGCGCCCGCTCGAGCACCGGCCGCGCCTCGTCGACCGAAAACGCGCTCCGGTCGATGTACGCGTCGACGTAGCGCGCGAGGCCAGCCGCGGCGACGGCGGGCAGCCAGGAACGCGCGACCACCCCGGCGTAGGCTGCGCGGTCGCCGGCGGCCTCCGGGGGCAGCGCGTGCAGGGCGAGGTACGTCGGCACGACGCGGGGCAAGCGCGCGTCCTCGCCCGCCTCGGCGATCGCCTCGAGTTGCTTGCGCTCCGAGGCCTCGTCGAGGCCGTAGCCGCTCTTCGCCTCCACGGCGGTCACCCCGAGCGCGGCCATCCGGCGGAGGCGGGCACGCAGCGCGGCCGCGAGCTCGCCGGCCGTCGCGGCGCGCACCGCGCGCATGCTCGCGACGATGCCGCCGCCGGCCGCGGCGATCGCCTCGTAGTCGCCCCCGGCCATGCGGACGGCGTACTCCGCGTCCCGCGAGCCGACCCACGGCGCGTGGGTGTGGCAGTCGACGAGCCCCGGCGTGACCACCCCCGCGGCCTCGAACGCGATCTCGAGGTCGGCCCCCGGATGCAGGATCTCCTGGCGGCGCCCGACCGCCTCGATCGCACCGTCCCGCACGACGAGCGCGGCGTCCTCGATGACCCCGAGCGGGTCGCTGGCCGAGGCGCGCGACGGGTCACACGTCACGAGCCGGCGCGCGGCGATCACGAAGCGGCGGTCGGCGCGCGGCGCGGGGTCGCCCTGTGCAGCGCCCGGCGGCGCGGTCACGTCGCCGCCCCCGCGGCCAGCGCGGCGTGCGCCCGCTCGATCTCCTCGAGCACCGCCCTCGACGCGGGGCCGCCCACGATCTCGGCGAGCGCGGCCGGCGAGGCGACGGGCCGCGGCGGGCAGCGGCGGCGCGCCTCGAGGCCGCGCGCGGCGGCCTCGGCGCAGCGGTCGCGGAAGCGCGGATCGCGCTCGGCCTCGCGGACGAGCGCCTCGTGTGCGCGATCCGCGGCGTCCTCGTCCTTGCAGATCAAGAGCACGTCGCAGCCCGCCCGGACGGCCCGGGTGGCGGCCTCCTCGATCGGGAAGTGCGCCGCGATCGCGGCCATCTCGAGGTCGTCGGAGAAGAGCACCCCGCGGAAGCCGATCTCGTCGCGCAACAGGCCGGCGCAGATGGCGCGGGAGAGCGTCGCCGGGACGCCCGGGTCGAGCGCCTCGACGACGATGTGCGCCGTCATCATCGTCGCGAGGCCGGCGTCGGAGGCGGCGCGGAACGGCGGCAGCTCGACCCGCTCGAGGCGGTCGCGGTCGTGGGGGATGCTCGGGAGCGCGAGGTGGCTGTCGAGCGCGGTGTCGCCGTGCCCCGGGAAGTGCTTGCCGCACGCGAGCACGCCCTCGCCCTGGAGCCCCTCCAGGAAGGCGACCCCGCTCTGCGCCACGCGCTCCGGATCGCGGCTGAACGCGCGATCGCCGATGATCGGGTTCGCGGGGTTCGAGTCGACGTCGAGCACCGGGGCGAAGTTCAGGTTGATGCCGACGGCCCGGAGCTCGGCCGCGACCGCGCGCGCCGCGCGGCGCAGCAACGGCAGATCCTCGAGCTCGCCGAGCGAGCGCATCGTCGGCAACGTCAGGAACGGCGCGGGCAGGCGGGTGACGCGGCCACCCTCCTGATCGATGCCGAGGAACGGCGGCCGATCAGGGCCGCCCGCCGCGGCGAGCGCCTGGCAGAGCCGCAAGGTCGAGGCGGCGTCGGGGACGTTGCGGCGAAAGAGGATCGCGCCGCCCCTCCGCCCCTCGGCGAGCGCCTTGAGGGTGCGGGCGGGCGGCTCGGCGCCGTCGAAACCGCCCACGAGGAGCTGACCACACAGGACCTCCAGATCCAACCCGAGCTGCATCGCCCACCGCCTCTCGCTGCCGCGCAGGCGCGCGCCTGCCGCAGGGACCGTGTAGACGACTCGGGCCGGCGGGGCCAACTCCGAGCCGGCGAGGCCGCGCGCCGGAGCGCCGGCCCGCTCAGAACCTGATCGCGATCTTCCCGAAATGCCCGCCGCTCTCCATGAACTCGAGCGCCTGCCGCGCCTCGGCGAAGGGGAAGACGCGGTCGATCACCGGCCGGAGCCCGCCCGCCGCGATCGCGCGGTTCATGTCCTGGAACATCGCCCGGGAGCCCACGAAGATGCCCTGCGCGGTGACCTGCTTCATCAGGATGGGGAACAGGCTGAGCTCCGGCGCGCCGCCCGAGAGCACGCCGATGAGGCTCACGCGCCCGCCGATGCGCACCGCGCGCAGCGAACGGGCGAGCGTGCCGGCGCCGCCCACCTCGATGACGTGATCGACCCCCTCGCCGCGGGTGAGCGAGGCCACGGGCGCGTCCCAGTCGGGCGTCGTGCGGTAGTTGATGGTCTCCCACGCGCCGAGCGACCTCGCGCGCTCGAGCTTCTCGTCGCTGCTCGACGTGACGATGACGCGCGCGCCCGCGAGCCGGGCGAACTGCAGCGCGAAGATCGAGACGCCGCCCGTGCCCTGCACGAGCACCGTGTCGCCGGCCTTGAGGCGGCCCTCCACGAAGAGCGCGTTCCAGGCGGTCACCGCGGCGCACGGCAGCGACGCGGCCTCCTCGTCCGTGAGGTGCGGCGGGATCGCGACGACCCCGTCCTCGCCGAGGAGCACGTGCTCCGAGAGCACCCCCGGCAGGTCCCCGCCGAGCGCCCCCCGCACCTTGGCCAGGGAGACCGCCCCGTCGATCCAGCGCTGGTGGAAGATCGGGCACACCCTGTCGCCGGGCTTCACCCGCGTGACCCCTTGCCCCACGTCCACCACCTCGCCGGCCCCATCGGAGAGCGGGACGAGCGGGAGCTTGAGCTTCGGGTTGTAGAGGCCCTTCGTCACGAGCACGTCGCGGAAGTTCAGCGACGCCGCCTTCATCTTGACGACGACCTGCCCGGGGCCGGGCTTCGGATCCGGGAGCTCGATCGGGCGGAGCGCGTCGAAGCCGAACGAACCCTGGATGGCGAACGCTTTCATGCGGATCCTCCTTGAGCAGAGCAGCGCTATGTCACGCGGCGGCGGCGCCGGCCAACATGCTCGGCGCCGCGCTTGGTCAGCGCGCTCGGCGCCGCGCTTGGTCAGCGCGCTCGGCGCCGCGCTTGGTCAGCGCGCTCGGCGCCGCGCTTGGTCAGCGCGCTCGGCGCCGCGCTTGGTCAGCGCGCTCGGCGCCGCGCTTGGTCAGCGCGCTCGGCGCCGCGCTTCGCGCAGCGCTCGGTCAGCGCGCTCGGCGACGCGCTTCGCGCAGCCCCTGGGCCGCGAGCCACAGGCCGGCCGCCATCACCAGGGTCGTTCCAAGGAGCTGCGCCGCCGACGGGATCTCGCCGAGCCAGGCGGCGGCGAGCACGTGCGAGAGGACGACCCCGACGTAGCCGATGGCCCCGATGCGCGCCGCGCTGTCGAGCGCGTACGCGCGCGTCATCGCGATCTGCGCGAGGCCGCCGGCGAGCCCCGTCGCGACGAGCAGGACCAAGCCGAGGGCGTCGGGGGCGCGGAAGCCGGGGATCGAGAGCGCGACCATCACGGCGCTCGCCACGAGCGAGAAGTGCAGCGCGATCGACTCCGGGCTCGCCCGCCGCGCGCCGGCGCCGATCTTGCGCAGCCAGATCATGGCGAACGCCGAGAAGGTCGCGCCGATCGTGGCGATGAGCGCGACGTCCCCCGCGATCGAGAGCTTCGGTCCGGCGACGAGCGCGACGCCCGCGAAGGCGAGCAGCGTCGCGAGCCACAGGCCGCGGCTGCTCTGCTCGCCGAGCAGCCGCGGCGCCAGGATCGCGACGAAGATCGGGCTCGTCGCGCCGAGGGTGACCGCATCCCCGAGCGCGATCTGCGAGGCGCCGAGCGTGTAGAAGGAGCAGAGCATCGCCCCGGTGCCGCAGAGCGAGCGCGCCCACGCGAGGCGCCGATCGCCCCGGTGCATCGTGAGCGGCGCCCGGCGGGCGAGCGCGACGCCGAGCGCGGTGGCCGCGCCGACCAGCGTGCGCGACGCCGCGACCTCGGGCCACGGGGCGCGCGCCGACGAGAGCCGCGCGAGGACGTTCATCGCGGCGAAGAGCGCCTGGGCCAGGACCATCCAGAGCACGCCCGCGAGCGGCCGGATCGCGGGGCCGTCGCGCTCCGCGGCGAGGACGATCGCGGAGGCCCCCGGCGGGTGCGCGGCGACCGCCCCCTGTGACGACGATGACGTGCTCACGTGGCGCATCGATACCACCTCACCGCACGACACGCCGCCCGGCGCTGGGCGGAAGGCGCTGACCTGACCGAGTGCGCGCGCGGCGACGAGGCGCTACCGTCGCAGCGATGCGCGCAATCAACGCGAGAGGGACAGGATCGATGGATGATCGGCGGCGGCGCTGGCCCGGGGCGCCTGGGTTCGGGCTCCTCGCCGCGAGCGCGTGTGCGCTCGGGTGCGGCGCGAGCGCCGGAGCAAAAGAGCCGGCGGATGGCCCGGCGGGGCCCTGGGCCGCGCAGGAGGCGCAGGGCGCGGACGCGGACGCGGCTGCGGGCGCGGACACGGACGCGGGTGCGGCCGCGGACACGGGCGCGGGTGCGGCCGCGGACACGGGTGCGGCTGCGGGCGCGGCCGCGGGCGCAAAGGCCGGCGGCGGCGGGGCGCAGGGCGCGGCGGCGCCGCCCTCCGCGCCGGGTAAGGGGATGACGCGCGCGGAGGCGGGGCGTTACGTGCTCGCGCTGGTGAACCGCGACCGGGCGGCGCACAAGCTGCCGCCGGTCGTGTGGGACGAGACCGCGGCGCGCGCGGGACGGGGGCACGCCGAGGACATGGTCCGGGTCGGCTTCACCGGCCACTGGGGCAGCGACGGCTCGGTCCCGGAGCAGCGCTACACGGGCGCGGGCGGCGAAGGGTTCGTGATGGAGAACGCCGGCTGCTTCGCCGACGCCGTCCCGCGCGAGCTCGATCCGGATCCGCGCTTCTCCGCGGAGAGCCTCGAGCGGGTCCACCACGCCTTCATGAACGAGAAGCCCCCGGCCGACGGGCACCGGCGCAACGTGCTCACCAAGTCGCACACGTCGCTCGGGGTCGGGCTGGCGAAGGCGAAGGGGCTCGACATCGCCTGCATGGCGCAGGAGTTCGTCGACGACTACGGGAGCTACCAGCCGCTCCCCCGGCGCGCGCAGGTCGGCGAGGTGATCCGGGTGGCCGGCGAGATCAAGGCGCCGGCGAAGATCGCCGGCGTCGGGCTCTCGCGGGTCGAGTCGGGGAAGCCGATCCCGCCGGAGAAGCTGCTCAGGATGGGCGGCTATCCGATCCCGCCGCCCTACGCGACGTTCTTCCCGAAAGGCTACAAGACGCCTATTCCTTTGGAGGTGAACGGCAATCGGTTCAACATCCAGGTCCCGCTCGACGACCAGAAGCGGCCCGGCCTCTACGGCGTCAGCGTGTGGGCGACGTTCCCCGGCTCGAACGAGCTCAAGATGATCTCGCTCCGCACCGTCGACGTCGGCCGCAAAGGAGGCGCGCCGTGAACGCGAGCCGCCCGCCCCCGTCGTCCGACGATCTCGACGCGGTCAAGGTGCTGAACCACCTCGTGCGGCGCGCGGTCTCGATGGGCGCGAGCGACATCCACGTCGAGCCGAAGCGCGACGGCATCCGCGTGCGCTACCGCGTCGACGGCGTGATGGTCGCGCAGGGGCAGATCCCGATCGAGATCGCGCCGTCGCTCGCCTCGCGCGTGAAGGTGCTCGCGCGGATGGACATGACCGAGCGGCGGCTGCCGCAGGACGGCCAGTTCAGCCTGGAGCTGCACGGCCACCCGCTCGTCCACCTGCGCGCCTCGACGTTCCCCGCGATCCACGGTGAGACGCTCGTGCTGCGCGTGCTGCTCAGCCACCAGCTGATCGCGCTCGACAAGCTCGGGCTCGCCGAGGCCGACCTGCCCCGGATCGAGCGCCTCGCGGATCGCCCGTCCGGGCTCATCGTCGTCTGCGGGCCGACCGGGTCGGGCAAGACGTCGACGCTCTACTCGCTGATCAAGGTCATGAAGACCAGCGAGCTCAGCATCGTCACCCTGGAGGACCCGATCGAGGTCGAGTTCGCGGACATCACGCAGGGGCAGACGAACCCGCGCCAGGGCTTCACGTTCGCGACCGGCCTGCGCGCGATCCTGCGCCAGGACCCGGACGTGATCATGGTCGGCGAGATGCGCGACCCCGAGACGGCGCAGATCGCGCTGCAGGCGAGCCTCACGGGGCACCTCGTGCTGTCGACGCTGCACACCTCGGACGCGGTCGACACGGTCGCGCGCCTCGTGGACCTAGGCGCGGAGTCGTGGATCGTGGCGAACGCCCTGCTCGCGGTGGTCGCGCAGCGCCTCGTCCGGCGGCTCTGCGAGGAGTGCGCGGAGACGTACGAGCTCGAGACCTCGGTGACCGGCGACGAGGATCAGGTCCTGATCGACAAAGGCACCGAGCTGAAACGCGCCGTGGGGTGTCCGACGTGCCACCAGACGGGCTACCGCGGCCGGACCGGGCTGTTCGAGGTGCTGGAGCTCGACGACGACCTGCGGGAGCTCGTGAAGGCGCGCTCGGGGAAACGCGCCTACCGGGACGCCGCGCGCAAGGCGGGGCTCGTGCCGCTGCGCGAGGCGGGGCTCGCGCGGGTGAAGGACGGCGTCACCTCGCTGGACGAGGTGCTCCGCGTGACGTGACGGGAGGAGCCCCGAGGCACAGCGACGAGCGATACGCTCCTCGTGCCTCGGGCGCGCGACGGGGACCCGGGGGCGCCGCGCGCTGCGGCGCTCCTCGGTCCGATCCGGCGTGGGTGGGGTGGCGTTGGGTACGGTCGCGTCAGGTCGCCGGCGCGTTGCCGTCGTCCACCGCGTTGGCGGCGATGACGCCCTTGTACCAGAGGGCGCTGTCCTTCGGGATGCGCCGCTGCGTCTCGTAGTCCACCCAGACGATGCCGAACCGCTGCGAGTAGCCGCGGTCCCACTCGTAGTTGTCCATCAGCGACCACACGAAGTACCCGGCGAGCGGCACCCCGGCGTCGATGGCGCGCCGGGCCGCGATGAAGTGATCGCGCAGGAACTGGAGCCGCCGCTGGTCCGGGACGCGCCCGTTCTTGTCCGGCGCCTCCGAGTAGGCCGCGCCGTTCTCCGTCACGTAGAGCTTCTGCACCCCGTACTCGTAGGTCAGGCGGATGAGCAGCTGCCGCAGGCCGTCCGGGTACACCTCCCAGCCCATCTCCGTCTGCTCCGACGCGGGCTGGACATGCACCGTCCTCGGCAGGTTCTGCTCCTCGGGCACCTTCGTGCTCCGCAGGACCGCCCTGGAGTAGTAGTTGAGGCCGAGGAAGTCGCACTGGGTCGCGATGATCTCGAGATCGCCCGGCTTGCACTCCGTCAGCCCCTCCGGCGGGAGGTGCCCCAGCGCGATGTAGTCCGCGATCATGTCCGCCGGGTAGTGCCGGCCGTACAGCGGATCGAGGAACCAGCGGCTGAAGTAGCCGTCGTAGTGCCGGGCCGCGTCGTGGTCCGCGGCGCTCGGCGACGCGGGCACCGCGATGTTCATGTTCAGCGTGATGCCCACCTCGGCGCCGGGGACGTTCTTGCGCAGCACCGGCACGGCGAGGCCGTGCGAGAGCAGCACGTGGTGGCTGACCGCGAGGGCCTTGCGGAAGTCCTTGAAGCCCGGGGCCTGGATGCCCTTCTCGTAGCTGAGGAACGCCGTGCACCACGGCTCGTTGTGGGTGATCCACTTCTTGACGCGATCGCCGAGCCTCCGGCTCACCACGTCCGCGAACTCCACGAACGCGTCCGCCGTCGAGCGGTGCTGCCACCCGCCCACCTGATCCTGGAGCACCTGCGGCAGGTCCCAGTGGAATAGCGTCGCGTACGGCTCGATCCCGGCCTCGAGCAGGCCGTCCACCAGCCGGCTGTAGAAATCGAGCCCCTTCTCGTTCACCGCGCCGCGGCCGTTCGGGAGGATCCGCGGCCACGCGATCGAGAACCGGTAGGCCATCAGGCCCAGGTCCTTCATGAGCGCGATGTCGTCGCGCCACCGGTGGTAGTGCTCGCACGCGACGTCGCCGTTCGTCCCGTCGACGATCTTGCCGGGCGTCTTCGCGAAGCGGTCCCAGATGGACTCGCTGCGGCCGTCCTCGCTCGTGGCGCCTTCGATCTGGTAGGCCGACGTCGCAGAGCCCCAAACGAACTTGTCGGGAAAGCTCAAAGCAGGCATTGGGTCTTGTTGTTCTCCTCAGGCGGGCACAGCCTCGACGGAGGCAGGCACCTTGCGCTCGTGGTGGGCGGACGGCGCAACGGAACCGGGTGAGTACAGGTGGCAGCGGACCCAGTGCCCCGCGCCGACGTCGATCGCGGCGGGCATCTGCTCCCGGCACGTGTTCATCACGCTCGGGCACCGGTCGGCGAAGGGGCAGCCGGGCGGCGGGTTGATGAGCTTCGGGGCGCCCGAGCGGGCCGGGAGCTCGCTCCGGATCGAGCCCGCCGGATCCGGCACCGCCGAGAGCAGGAGCTTCGTGTACGGGTGCGCCGGCTGCTGCATCAGCTCCTCGCTCGGCGCCCCCTCCACGATGTGGCCCGCGTACATGACCATCGTCCGGTCGGCGACGTAGCGCGCGCTCGCGATGTCGTGTGTGATGTAGAGGTACGAGATGCCGCGCTCTTCCTTGAGGCGCTCCATCAGGTTGAGGACGCCCATGCGGATCGAGACGTCGAGCATCGAGATCGGCTCGTCCGCCAGGATGATCGTGGGATCCACGGCCAGGGCGCGCGCGATGGCCACGCGCTGCCGCTGCCCGCCCGAGAGCTGGTGCGGGTACTTGAGGGCGACCTCGGCGGGCGGGTTGAGATCCACCGTCTTGAGCAGCGCGTGGACCTTCTCCCGGAGCACCGCCTGGTTCGCGGCCTTGCCGTGCAGGAGGAGCGGCCGCTCCAGGTGGTAGCCGATGGTGTGCACCGGGTTCAGCGAGCCGAACGGATCCTGGAAGATCATCTGCACCTGCCCGCGGTACGCGAGCGAGGCGCGGGTCGGCTCTTCCTTGAGGATGTCCCTGCCCTTGAACACGATCTGCCCGCTGCTCGGGGGCATGAGCCGCGCGATCAGCCGGGCGATCGTGCTCTTACCGCTCCCGGACTCTCCGACCAGCGCGATCACCTCGCGCTCGGCCAGGGAGAACGACACGTCGTTCAGCGCCCGGAGCTGCTGCGTGCGGAGCCCGCCGCCGACAGTGAAGTACTTGCCGAGGCGCACCACGTCGAGGACAGGCGAGGCGTAGGGTTGCGTCATCATCGTCAGTACAGATGGCAGGCGCCGCGGTGCTCGGGCGCGATTTCACGAAGGGCCGGGATGTCGTTGTTGCAGGGCGCGAAGGCCTGGGGGCACCGGGGGTGGAATCGGCACCCAGGCGGCGGGTTGCGCATGTCGGGCGGCGAGCCGCCGATGCCCTGCAGCCTTCGCCGGGGGCCCCGGACCGAGGGGAACGACCCGAGCAGGCCCTGCGTGTACGGGTGCTTCGGATCCGCGAAGAGCTCCTTGGCGCGGGCCGTCTCCGCCAGCTTGCCCGCGTAGAGGATGGCGATGCGCGTGGAGAACTCGGCGATGAGCGAGAGGTCGTGCGTGATGAAGAGGATCGAGAAGCCGAGCCGGTCCTTCAGATCGGCGATCTGCTGCAGGATCTCCTTCTGCACGACCACGTCGAGCGCCGTCGTGGGCTCATCCATGATGAGGAACGGCGGCTTGAGCGCCATCGCGATCGCGATCACGACGCGCTGGCGCATGCCGCCCGACAGCTGGTGCGGGTAGCTGTCGAGGCGCGACGTGTCGATGCCGACGAGCTTGAGCAGCGCCGCCGCCCGCTCCCGCGCCTGCGCCGGCGTCACCTTGTCGTGCACGAGGATCGGATCCGCGATCTGCTCGCCGATCGTCAGCACCGGGTTGAGCGCGTTCATCGCGCTCTGGAACACCAGCGCCATCTTGCGCCAGCGGAACGCGCGCAGCTGCTCCTCGTTCATCGCCAGGACGTCCTGCCCCGCGAAGAGCACGCGGCCGCCCGTGATCACCGCCGGCGGACGGAGGATCCGCATGATGGCCATCGCCACCGTGGACTTGCCGCTGCCCGACTCCCCCGCGAGGCCGAGCACCTCCCCGGGAGCGATGTCGAAGGAGACGTTGTCGACCGCGCACACCGGGCCGGCCGGTGTCATGAACTCGACCCGCAGATCCTGAACTGAGAGAATCGGACTAGGCGCCATGAGCCCTCACTACCGGCGTCGACGGACCTGCCGCGACCTTGCGGCTGCGGAGGAGACGCGACCAGGATCCCTCCGCGCGGAGCCGCGGATTCGAGATCTCGTCGATCGCGTAGTTGATCAGGGTGAGCGCGAACCCGATGAGCGCGACGCAGAGGCCGGTGGGCACGATGGTCCACCAGGCGCCCGTGAGCAGCGCGGCGTTGTTGCTCGCCCAGTACAGGTTCGTCCCCCAGGTGACGGCGCTGAGATCGCCGAGGCCGAGGAACTCGAGGCCGACCTGCGCGCCGATCGCGTACACCGTCGCGCCGATGAAGCCGGACATCAGGAGCGACGTCATGTTCGGCAGGATCTCGCGGAAGATGATGCGCAGGCTGCCCTCGCCGCTCACGATGGCGGCGGACACGAAGTCCTTCTCGCGCAGCGTGAGCACCTGGGACCGGAGCACACGCGCGTTCCACGCCCAGCCCGTGATGACGAGCACGAGCATGATCGTGAGCGGCCCCGCCGGCAGGTAGGCCGCGATGACGACCGCCATCGGCAGCCCCGGGATGATCAGGAAGACGTTCGTGAACAGCGACAGCACGTCGTCGATCCACCCGCCGAAGAAGCCGCCGACCATGCCGATCAGCGCGCCGATCGCCATGACCGCGAAGCCGGTGGCGAAGCCGACGGCCAGCGACGTCCGCGCGCCGACGATCGTCTGCGCGAGCACGTCCTGCCCCTGCCCCGTCGTGCCGAAGAGGTGCTCGGCGGACGGCGCCTCGTGCGGCATGCCCACGAACGCGTGCGGATCCTGGCGCACGAACAGCGGCCCGAGCAGGGCGATCAGGAGGAAGAAGAGCGCGATGAGGGTACCCACCATCGCCTTGCGGTTCGAGAGGAGGAGGCGGAGCCACCCCGAACGGGCGGAGCTGCCCCCGCTATTGCTTTGTTGCGCAGCCATGCTTCTCCTGAGCCGTGCCGTCAGCGCGCGCGGGCGCGGGGATCGAGGAACACGTACATGATGTCGACCAGGAAGTTCGCTCCCAGCACGGCGAACGTGATGGTGAGGAAGATGCCCTGCATGAGCGGGAAGTCCTGGTTTCGAACTGCCTGGATGAGCAGGTAGCCCTGCCCCGGATACGAGAACACGATCTCGGTGAGCAGCGAGCCGCTCAGCACGAACCCGAGCGCCATGCCGAAGCTGGTGACGTTCGGCAGGAGCGCGTTCCGCGCGGCGTAGCTGAACATGACCCGCCACTGCGAGAGCCCCTTGGCCTGGGCCATGGTGATGTAGTCCTCGGACAGCACGGTCACCATGGCGCTGCGCATGCCGAGCATCCAGCCCCCGATGGTGGCGACGACGATCGCCAGGGCGGGCAGGACCATGTGCGAGAGCACGCTCCCGATGAACTCCAGGTTGAAGCCGGGCGCGAGCGTGTCGCTGTAGGCGTGGCGCAGCGGGAACGCCCCGAGGACGAACCCGAGGACGTAGAGCAGCACCATCGCCAGCCAGAAGTAGGGGAACGCGCCCAGGAACACGAGCAGCGGCGGCAGGGCGGAGTCGAGCCACCCGCCGCGCTTCCACGTCGCGATGACGCCGAGCAGCGACCCCACGCCGAAGCTGATGAGCACGGCGGTGCCCGACAGGAGCAGCGTCCAGCCGAGCCCCGTCGCGATCACGTCCGTCACCTTCGCGGGGAAGTGCGCGACCGAGAGGCCGAAGTCGCCCGTCGCCGTGTGGCTCAGGTAGGTGATGTACTGCTTGTAGAGCGGCTCGTTGGTGAACCCGAACGCCTTCCGCAGCGCGTCGATCGCCTCCGGCTGTAGCTGCCCCTGGAACCGCGCGAACATCGCGGAGGCAGGGTCGCCCGGCATGAGCCGCGGGATGAGGAAGTTCAGGGTGAGCGAAGCCCACGCCGCCATAAGGTACAAGCCCAGCTGTCGCAGGAGGTAACGCACAGACGATCTCTCTTCTAACCTGCTCTCCGGATCAGGTCACGTGCAACTTCACTTCGGATCGAGCGCGGAGGGGACGGGCCGTCTCACTTCGGCTTGAGCTCGGTGAGGACGAGCAGGTACTCGGGCGGGTTGTTCGGCGAGAGCTTCGCGTACGGGTTCTCCTTGCTGGGGAACCCGGTGAAGCGCTTCGTGTTGTACTCGCCCCAGGACGGCCCGGGGAACAGCGGGATGGAGGGCGCCGTCTCGACGAACAGATCCTGGAGCTGGTCGATGATCTTCTTCTGCTCCGCCGGATCGGTCGCGGCCTCGAACGCCTCGAAGAGGCTGTCCGACTGCTTGGCGCCGAAGCGATGCCAGTTGCGCGCCGACGACTCGCCGACCGGCTTCACGGTCGCGGTGCCGAGCAGGTCGCGGTAGAAGTTGTACGGCGTCGGCTCCTCGTTGGACCACCCCATCGACAGGTCGAAGGTGCCCTTCTGGAGCGCCTCGAAGAAGGCGCTGAAGTCGTACGTCTTCAGCGTGGCCTCGACGCCGACCTGCTTCAGCTGCTGGGTGACGATCTGCGCCGCGCGCACCCAGTCGGACCAGCCCGTCACGACGTTGATGTCGAAGCGCAGCGCCTTGCCGTCCTTCGTCGCCCGGACGCCGTCCGCGCCCTTGGCGTAGCCGGCCTCGTCGAGGATCTGGTTCGCCTTGGCCACGTCGAACTTGACCCAGTCGCCCGCGTCGACCGCCTTCGCGCTGCGCCAGCGCTCGTGCGCGTCGCTGAGCCCCGTGGCGTCCGACGGGCGCGTGTAGTTGTTCATGGCGATCTTGACGATCTGCTCGCGGTCGATCGACATGCTGAGCGCCTTGCGCACCTTCGCGTCGTCGAGGGGCTTCTTCGTCGTGTTCGTGTAGACGAACACGGTGCTGCCGACGAGCGGGAACCAGTAGTGGTGATTGGCCTGGTCCTTGGAGACGTAGACCTTCTCGATCTCCGGGACGAAGTTGCCGGCCCAGTCGACCTCGCCGTTCAGGAGCGCCAGGTTCGCCTGGTCGTTGCCCGGGTAGGCCGGCAGGCGGAGCCCCTTGATGGCGGGCTTGCCCGGCTGCCAGTAGTTCGGGTTGCGGCCGAGCTCGTAGATCTGGTTCTGGAACGTCTTCACCTCGGTGAAGGGCCCCGTCGCGACCGGGTTCTCGTTCGTGTACGTGACCGGATCGCTCACGTCCTTCCACTTGTGCTCGGGCACGATCGGCTGGTGGCCGATGAAGACGAGCCCCGGGACGTACGGCCGCGCGAGCGTGAACTCGACCGTGGAGTCGCCCTTGGCCTCAACCGCGGTCACCCACTTCCAGACGCCCTGCAGGTCGAGCGCGGTGTGCTTCTTGAGCAGCCCGAAGGTGAAGGCCACGTCCTTCGCCGTGAAGGGCTGGCCGTCGGACCACTTGACGTTGGGCCGCGTCGTGAAGGTGAGCGTCTTGTTGCCGTTGCTCCACTCGTACTTCGACGCGAGCCAGGGGGTGAACTCCCCCTTCATCGTGTTGTAGACGAGCATCGGCTCGTAGATGCCGGCCACCGTCGGCCAGCGCACGTTTCCAGGGGCCAGCAGCGGGTTGAAGTTGCGCACCCAGGACGCTTGCTGCTCCTGCGAGATGGTGAGGAAGGTGTCCGCGGACTTGGGGGCCGTGGTCGCGGCGTTCGATCCGGAGCCCGCCTTCGACTCCGGCGTGGGCGTCGGCTTCTCGGACGGGCAGCCCGTCGTGGCGCCCGCGGAAAGAAGCAACGCCGAAAGGACGAACGTCCGACGCGGCAAGAACCAATTCCTCATGAGAACGCTCCTCGCGGGCCCTCGTGGGCACGCCCGAGCGCCCACCGTCCCTCTCCCAATCCATTGGATTTCCTGGGAGCCGCCACGCGACAGTGCGGCTCGCCGGAGCTCGGCGCGCGCGACGCAGCGCACCATACCGGCATCCAGACGTCGGCACTGTACCCGTCTTCGCACATCAGTGTCAACGGGATTCGAGGCCGCCACCAAGTTCTCGCACCGCTCACTCTCTCGTGCTTTCAGGAGAGATGTCGTGGCGCGTCATGCTTCACCGCAGCAAACCAATCACGTGTCGTCATAACGCGTCATGGGAAGACGAACGCTCAAGCACTGACACTGTTATTTTCCCGGGTCACAGTAAGCAAGCACGGTGTCGGTGACGCGTCGTTTCAGGCACCCCTATAACAGAGGCCCGCGATCGGTGACAAGAGCATATTTTTCAAGTCTCCCCCCTCGGTCAGCAGGCCCATTCGAGGTGCGGACCTGGACATAAACCCGTCCCCGCCGCGCGGACCATGTACGGCCGGCGCGGGTGATGGGCTCAAGGGGTATTGCGGGGCGCACGATTCGGCGCCTGGACCTGTTGTGGTCGCGCGCGCGAGCGCCGACTCGTCCGCGGGAATACCACGTATCGGCGGGGGATCCATTCGATGTCTTCCTCGTTTCGCGCGAGGTCCGGCGAGCCGGCGAGCGGGGGCGGCCGCTCACGGCAGCGGGGCCGCCGCGGGCACGGGGAGATGGGCGTCCACGAGCTCGTCCGCTTCGCTGTTGCCGGTGAAGACGCTCTCCTTGTCGACGTCGACGCGGGGGACGGGCGAGCCCTGGGCGACCAGCCCGAAGAGGTTCCCCGAGGCGTGGACCCCGGCGAGGTGGCCCGAGCTCCGGTCGTAGAGGATCCCGGCCCGCGCGCAGCCGGCCACCCGGACGCCGCGGAGGTTCACCACGGATCCGGCGAGCGAAAGGACGCCGTCGGCCGCGAGATCGCCGGGGCGGTCGCCGCGGTCGCCGCGGTCGCCGCGGTCGCCGCGGTCGCCCAGGGGAGCGCGGGCGCGGCGGTCGCCCGTCACGCCGTCGACGGCGGTGTCGGTGACCTCCGCCTCGGCGGCGAACAGCGCGACGCCGGCGGTGCGGCTCCTCCGGATCAGGGCCGAGGCGAGCCGGAGGCGATACCCCGCGGCGGCGACGCCAAAGCCGGCGCCGCCGTCGGCCGCGTCGCCCCAGGTGTCCTGGACGAGGTCGCCCACCATCTCGACCTCGCCGCCCTGCTCCTCGGCGCCGGCGAGCACGCCGACGGAGCGGTTGCCGCTGACGACGTTGCCCGCGAGCGCCGCGCTGGCGCCCCGGAAGACGACGATCCCCTGCCCCACCGGCACGCCGCGGTCCGGCGCGACGTGCCCTTCGACCAGGTTGCCCGTCAGCGTCGCCTCGGACCCGGCGTACGCCACCGACACGCCGGCCCCCTCGTTGCCGCGGATCGCGTTCGACGCGAGCGTCGCCCGGCCCTCCAGCACGGAGATCCCGGCGCCGCTGCCCCAGACCCCGCCGGCGAGGGTGCCCTCGACGAGGTTGCCCTCGGCGACGAGCTCGGCGGACAGATCGCCCACGTGGACGCCCGCCGCGCGGTTCCGCACGACGGCGCTGCCCTGGAGGCGCGCCGCGGCGCCGCGGGCGACGGCCACGCCGAGGCCGCCGAGCGGCGACGTGGGCGACGCCGCGACGGTGTCCTTGATCAGGCTGCGCGTCACCTCCGCCGCCGTGCCCCCGCCGAGGACGGCGACGCCGATCTCCGTGTTGCCCAGGATCACGCTCGCGTCGATCGCGACGCGCGCCCGCGCCGCCGCGTGGACGCCGACGCCGTAGAGCACGCCGTCCGGCCCGGGGATCGTCCCCTCGACGAGCGCGCCGGAGAGGATCACCGAGGCGCCGGTCGTCGCGAGGATCCCCGACACGCGGTTGCCGACGATCGCCGCGCCCTCGACCGTCGCGGCGGCGCCGTCGCTGGCGACGATGCCCTGACCCTCGTCGAGGAGCGACGACGGGAGCGTGCCCTCGATGAGGCTGCCCACCACGGACGCCGTGGTCCGGGCCTGGCGCGCCGCCACGCCCGCGCCGCGGTTGCCCGCGATCGCGCTCGCTTTCAACGAGAGCGCGCCGCCGGAGCCCGCGGCCGCGCCCGCCCCCGCGCCGGCGCCGGCGCCGCCGGCGCGTGTGCCCTCGATCCAGCTGTGCGCCACCGAGAGCCGCGCGCCGGCGACCGCCATGACGCCGACGTGGAGCGCGTTCCTGACGTGGACGCGCTCGAGCGCCACGACGCTCGCGCCCGTCGCCACGACGCCGGCCCCGTCCCCGCCGATCTCGACCCCGCGGAGCGTCACCTCCCCGGCGTCGCGCACCGACACGACCGCGGGGGGATCGCCGCGCGGGCTCACCCCGCGGAGGCGTACGCGCGAGGCGCACCGGCCGACGATCGCGAGCGGCCTCTCGAGGACGAGCGGCTCGTCGTAGGTGCCCTCCGCGAGCGCGATCGTCGCGCCGTCGGCGGCGCGGTCGAGCGCCGCCGCGAGCGTCGTGAGCGGCCGCGCCTCGGAGCCGTCGCCGTCCGCGCCGGAGTAGCTCGGGTCCACGTGGAGGGTCCCGGGCCCGCGCGGGATGTCCCCCCACCGGCCGCGCCCGCAGCCGCCGGGGCCATCGACCGGCACGCACCCCGCCTCCGGCACCGCGAACGTGCCCGCCGGGCACGCCGCCATGGTCGGCCTGCACAGCCCGTCGTCGCCCATGAACTCCGGGGCGCAGCGCGGGATGCCGACGGGGATACAGCCCTCATCGAACTTCGGTATCGTCCCCGGAGGGCATTTGGCCATCGCGGGGTGGCAGAGCGCGTCGTCCTCCACGAACAGGTCGGCGCACCCCTGAATGCCCACCGGCATGCAGGCGCCCCCGGGGCCGAGCACGTGCCCGCGCGCGCAGCGCGCGGCGGGGGGATGGCCCACGAGCGCGGCGTCCGAGCCCCGCGTGGAGGCGTCGCACCCCGGACCGAGCAGCGACGAGGCCACGGCGCAGGCGGCCAGCCAGAATGAACCCGGGCGCGTCGCGCACGCGCGCATGCGAACCCCTCCTCGCAAAGCGCGCCGCCTTCGAGCGCGCCGCCAGCGCTTCCGCCGTCGCGGTTCCCCCCTCCTCGTCGAGAGCTCCCCGCCGCCGCGCGAAGGCCGCGCGTGTCCTGCCTGGACCGGCGCTTCAAGCACGTGAGCCGATGTCGCGAGTCCGCTGCACGAGTGACGAGGACAGCGTCCTACCGACGCCGCGCGAACTCCTTCAGCGTAAGGAATCCTACAACAGGAGACAGGTTCCCGCCAGGTGCAGGAGTCGCGATCACGCCGACTCTCCGTGGAGCGCCGCGGACGGCCGCGCGCGCGGCGGCGCCGGCGGAGAAGGCCGTTCCTGCTGCCCCGCGCGCTCGAAGGCCGCGGCCGCGCTCGGGGCCGCCGTCCGCGGCTGAAGCCGCGCGCTGCGCCGCGCGCGCCTCGTCGTTCCGGACGACGGCGGGCGACGCGCGGCCCGAGATGTGGTCTTCCGGGCGCACGACAACGACGGTGCCTGTCGCACGAGCGGCGCCGATCGGGAGCGATATCGGTCCTTGTGGGCTGCGCAGGGCGTGACCAGGCGCCGCGCTCCCGCGCATGCCGCCGCCGAGGAGCGCCGGGCGCGGGCCGCTCCGGGCCTGGAGTGAAGAGATCGGCCAGGTCCTCGGAAATGCGGCGCGGAGGGCCCGAGAAAGCGGCAAGCCGGGCCGCCTTCATCCCGTCCGGCCGCGCGCCGCGCGCGGCGAGATTTGCCTTTCTCCAGCGCCCGGGGGCGTCCCACACCGGCGCTCTCGCGCGGCCGCGAGACGCGCGGGCGCCGCGGGGATCCGGCGCGCTCGAGCAGGGCAGAAATCCCCCCGATGCGGATTCAGACAATGCGTGTTCGCCGTCGCCGTCCGGCAACCACATAAGGCCGACGCGGCAGGCTCTGCACACGGGATCTCGGGCACGCAGCCTGCTCTATCGACCGCTCGACATGCAGCCGCGGGCCTCGAGGCCGTCGCGGAGCATGGAAGGAGGACGAATGGTTAGCTCAATCGATATGAAGATGGCGCAAGCGGCGATGCTCCTCTCTGCGTTCATGGCCGGATGCGCGGTCGACGCGGGCGACGCGGTCGACGCGGGGGACGCCGACTTCGCGCAGGCCGACGTCGACGTGACGTCGAGCGCGCAGGCGCTGGAGGGCGATCAGGACGAGACGCGCGGCGGCCTCGTGGGCGGGCCGGCGATCCCCGGCAAGGGAGTCGGCCAGGCGCCGATCGGCAAGGATCCCGGGCTGCTGGGCCCCGGGCCGCTCCAGGGGCCTGCCCCCATCGGGCAGGGTCCTGTGGGGCAGGGCCCCGGCTACCCCGGCGGGTTCGGCTACGGCATGCCGGGCGGCTTCTCCGGTCTGCCCGGTTATCCCGGCGGGTTCGCGGGCGGGTTCCCCGGCGGCGGCTGGCCGGGCGGGATGGGCCAGTATCCGTTCAGCGGTCTTCCCGGTTATGGCGCCGGGTTTCCCGGGTACGGCGCCGGGTTTCCCGGGGCCGGCGCCGGTATTCCCGGGTACGGCGGTTATCCGTACGGCGGAGCTGGCGTCCCGCCGGGGGTGTTCGCCCCCTGATGTCGCCCGCTGAAGAGGCTCGCCGCGCGCCCCGCCGCGAGCCGTCGTGATGGACGCGACGGGCTGCCGCCTCGCTCCGCGGAGCGCCGCTCTGCCTGCGCGGCGGCAGCCCGTCCGTCGACCGGTCCATCGGAGCGCGCCACCTCGCTGCGGCGGAGCGTCATGCAGCGAGCGGAGCGAGCCGGCGCGAAAGGATGGACCCACGCGGCGAGGTCGAGGCAGCATACGGCGTATGCAAGACGCCCCCCTCCTCGAGCGTGAGCCGGAGACCAACATCTTCGGCGAGTCCATGGCGGTATTCCACACCGCCGCGGACCTCATCGGCCTGGCTCCCCGCATCCGGCTGGAGCTCGAGCAGCCCGACTACGAGCACATCTTCTACATCACGACGCAGCTCCAGGACCGCCTGGTCCCCTTCCGCGGGGAGGCGGCCGCGGCGTACGAGCGGCTGCCTGCGTCGGTGATCCCGAACCGCGCGGCCATCACCCCGCTCTTCAACGGCAAGCTCATCCTCCGCCCCGAGGCGCTCCGGAGCGGCTCGATCCAGGTGCAGGACGGCGTGATCCGCCTCGGCGATCAGGGGCTCTACCGGATCCAGCCCGGCGGGTTCGCCCGCTTCAAGGCGTACCGCGTCCAGCACAACCAGGCGCGGGGGCCGTACAAGGGCGGGCTGCGCTTCCACAAGGCCGTGTCGCTCGACCTGTTCAACGCGCTCGCCGCCGAGATGACGTGGAAGACCGCGATCGCCCACGTCCCGTTCGGCGGCGCCAAGGGGGGTATTCGCATGGATCCGCGCGAGCACAGCAAGGAGGAGCTCGAGGCGATCTCGCTCCGGTACATGTACCGGCTGAAGCAGCTCATCGGGCCCAACGTGGATATCCCGGCGCCCGACGTGGGCACGAACGCCGAGGTGATGGCCTGGCTCCTGCGCCAGTACAGCGACGGCGAGCGCGAGCGGCACAACCACCGCGGCGTCGTGACGGGCAAGGACGTGCGCATCGGCGGCTCCGAGGGGCGCGTCAAGGCGACCGGGCAGGGGCTCGCCTACTGCATCGAGGAGTGGTACGCGCAGCGCGGCCTCTCCCTCGCGGGGGTGCGGTTCATCGTCCAGGGGTTCGGCAACGTCGGCTCCGCCGCGGCCGAGATCCTGTGTAAGATGGGCGCGCGGTGCGTCGCCGTGCAGGACGCCGACGGCGCGGTCTACGACCCGAACGGCGTCGATGTCGGCGCGCTGATGGCGTACGTCAACGACAACCCGGAGAACCTCCGGCGGTCGGTCGCCGGCTTCGGCGGGGCGCAGGCGATCGCGCGGGACGACTTCTGGAGCGTCGACGCGGACATCTGCGTCCCGGCCGCGCTCGGCGACGCGATCACCGGCGAGGTGGCCGAGCGGCTCAAGGCGAAGCTCGTCGCCGAGGGCGCCAACCGGCCCACGACGACCGAGGCGGACAAGGTGCTCGCGGAGCGTGGCATCAGCGTCATCCCCGACATCATCGGCAATGCGGGCGGCGTGACCGTCTCCTACTACGAGTGGATCCAGAACAAGCGCATGGAGCACTGGACCGAGGGCGAGGTGAACGCGCGGCTCGAGCGCGCCATCAAGAGCAACTACCGCCTGATCTGCGATATCGCGGAGGACCGGCCCCGCCGCACGGAAGAGCACGACTCGACCGGGCTCGTCCTCGGCAAGCGCCTGCCGATGCGGCTCGCCGCGATGGTGCTCGCGCTCAAGCGGATCGAGGCGCACTACATGCTGGAAGGGTTCTCGCAATAACGGGAACGGCGCCGGCGGGGCGGGCGTGGTAACATGGCGGCATGATCCGCCTCAACGCCGAATGGACACAGGTGCTCCGCAGGTACAAGGACGACCACCAGGACCGACGCAACCAGGTCTGTCACCAGATCGGCATCCCCCTCATCGTGGCGAGCTTCCCCGTGGGCGCGACCCTCATCGGGCTCCCGCTCGCGGCCGCGATGTTCACGACCGGCTGGGGCTTCCAGTTCGCAGGTCACTGGTTCGAGGGAAAAAAGCCGTCCTTCGTGGACGACAAGCGGAGCTTGATCATCGGCGTCCTCTGGTGCCTTGAGAAATACGGCCTGCGCGTCTTCGAGGAGACCCCCGCCGCCTGACGCGTCGCGCCAAAGGCCCCTCGACGCGCCCATCACCCTACCGCTCCGGCGTGGACACACGTCGCGCCTGAGACCGCCCGATCTTCAAATTTCCCCGACGCAGCCGCTCGTGCTGCGATGCGCAAAGCCTGCTTGACGGGCTGCGCGCAGGGTCGTACCTCTGTCGCGGGCGGGGGAATGACGACTCTCCAGGGTGGGGTCGAGGGCGGCATCACGTCATCTGGGCGTGTGCCCGTCGCATGCGCTGTCGCCGAGGGGCTCCCGGGGCGCTGTGGCCAACCCGCGCCGCGAGCGATGAGAAGGACCAGGACGGCGAGACGAGGAGACGGGCAGATGGAGTGTGCGCAGCGCATGAGGGGGAAAGTCGCCGTGATCACCGGCGGCACATCGGGGATCGGGCTCGCGACGGCGTCCGCGCTGGCGCGGCAGGGCGCCCGCGTGAACGTGCTCTGCCGCAACCCCGGCTCGGACGGCGCGCGGAGGCTCGCCGCGCTGAAGGGGCAGGGCGAGGTCCGCCTGATCGCGTGCGACCTCGGCCGGCTCGCGTCGGTGCGCGCGGCGGCCAGGCAGGTGGCCGACACCTGCGAGGCCGTCCACCTGCTCGTGAACAACGCGGGGATCTCCCTGCGCGAGCGCGCCGAGTCGGCCGACGGCCTGGAGATGACGTTCCAGGTGAACTACCTGTCCCATTTCCTGCTGTCCAACCTGCTGCTCGGCCGGCTCAAGGCCGCGCGCGGCGCGCGCGTGGTCAACCTGGTCGCGCCGGTGGACAGCATCAAGCTCGACTTCGACGACCTCATGTCGGAGCGCTCGTATTCGTTCCTCGCCGCCTCCGCGCGCTCGAAGCTCGCGCTCGTGCTCGCGGCGCGCCGCCTCTCGGAGGCGCTCGCGAGCACCGGGGCCAAGGTGCTCTGTTACTACCCGGGGCTCGTGCGGTCCGGGCTGTTCGAGGGCACGTCGCGCGTCCTCAAGGCGCTGATCGACGTGGTGGGCGCGACCCCGGCGCAGGCCGCCGCGAACCTGCTCGCGATCCTGGCCGGCGCGCCGCCCGCCGAGAGCCCCGCCTTCTTCGAGCGGACCAGGGCGCGGCCCCTCAAGGGGATGGCGACCGACGCGGAGGCGGCCACGCGGCTCTGGGACATGAGCTCGCGGCTCGTCGGCCTCACCTGAGCGGGCCGCGCTTGCCGGGCTCGGCCGCGAGCGAGGCCTGCACCCGCTCGACCTCGCGCGCGATGGCCTGCACCGCCTCCCCCGCGCTCTCCGGCGTCCCGGCGCGCGCCGCCCGGTCGAGCCGCGCGCAGAGCTCCTTCAGGCTGAGCGCGGCGAGCTTGTCGGCGCTCTCGTAGAGCGCCCAGGCGAGCTGCTCGAGCTCCCCGAGCGCGCCGCGCGCCGCGGCCTCGCGCATCGCGGCCACCCGGGCCGGCGCCTCGGTGAGGAAGAGCGCGGTCACCTCGTGGACCACATCGGGCTCGACCGCGCGCAGCGCGCCTCGCCGCGTGGGCGGCGCCGCGGCGGGCGCGCGCGACGCCGGGCTCGGCGGCGCGGGCGAGGGCGTCGTCAGGGTGGGCGGGGCGAGCTCCACGCTCGGCGGGCCGGCGTCGTGGTGCGCGGCCTCGTACAGGCCGGAGCGCGACGCCGCGCACCAGGTCCTGAGCACGCGGTCCACCTCGTCCTGCCGCAGCGGCTTCGCCAGCCAGTCGTCCATCCCCGCCGCGAGGCACCGTTCGCGCGCGCCGCTGCCGGCGTCCGTGGTCATCGCGAGCAGCGGTGTCCGCCGGTCCGGCCGCTCGGCGCGGCGGATCTCCGCGGCCCACGCGGCGACGTCCTCGGCCGGCATCTTCTGGCAGCTCAGCAGCACGGCGGCGTAGGCGCCGCGCCGCACGGCCTCGACGGCCGCGCGGCCGCTGCCCACGGCGTCGACCCGGTAGCCGCGCTTCTCGATCATGAACGCCGCGACCTTCTGGTGGACGGCGTTGCCCTCGACCACGAGGACCCTCGACCGCGACGTGCGCTGCGTCTCGGGCGCCGGCGTCCCCCGGCGCGACCTCGGGGGGTGCGCGCGCGCCCCGGCGGAGACGTGCTCGGGGGAGAGCCCGACGAGCAGCCGCAGGGTCGAGTGCAGGTGCGCGCGGCGGATCGGCTTGACGAGCACCGCGTCGGCCTCGGCGCGGCTCGGCGCGTCCCGGCCGGGGTAGGTCATGAGCGCGCTGCGGACGGGCGCGATCGCGGCGTCCGCCTTGATCCGCTGGAGCAGAGCGAGGCCGTCGAGGTCGGCGAGCTCGATGTCGATCAGCACGAGGCCGTAGGCCTCGCCGGCGCCCGCCGCCTCGCGCAGCGCGGCCAGCGCCGCGGCGCCGCTCGCCGCGGCGCTGCACGCGAGCCCGAGCTCCTCGACCAGCTTCCGCACCACGCGGCGCACCGAGCGGCTGTCGTCGACCACCAGCACCCGCTTGCCGGCCAGGTCGATGCGCGGGATGAGCGCGCGGTCCGCGGCGCGCCCGCGCCGCTCGAGCGGCAGCACGAACGAGATCTCGTGGCGGCGCTCGGCGCGCGCCGCGGCGACGCGGAGCTCGCCGCCCATGGCGGCGCAGAGGCGGCTCGCGATGGCGACGCCCGGCTGCGCGCGGAGCTCGAGCTCGGGCGACGGCCCCTCCCCGCCGCCCGGCGCGCCCCCGGCGTCCGTCGGCGCGCCGCCGTCGCCGGGGTCCGCTGCGCCCGCGCAGCGCACGTCGAAGCGCACCCGCGCGCTCGTGCCCTCGGGCGCGGCCTCGACGCCGCCCGGCGCGCCGTCGTCCTCGCCCGCGTCGAGCGCGGCGCGGATCAGCACCTCGCCCCGCGGCGCCGCGCGGATCGCGGCCGTCGCGGCGTTCAGCAGGATCTGCCGCAGCCGCGCGGCGTCTCCGCGCACCGCGCCCGGCACGTCGGGGCCGATGTCGAGGACGAGCTCGGTCCTGTCGTCGTGCGCGCGCTCGGCGCAGAGCTCGGCCGCGTCCTCGATCGCCCGGCGCAGATCGAAGTCGGCGCGCTCGACGCCCAGGCCGCGGCCGCCCGGCTGGCCGAGGTCGATGAGGTCGTCGATCATCGAGAGCACGGTGTCGCCGCTGCTCCGGATCCGCCGCGCCCAGGCGCGTTGATCCTGATCGAGCTCGGAGTCGAGCAGGAGGCCGCTCACGCCGATGATCCCGCTGAGGAGCGTCCGGATCTCGCCCCGCATCTGCGCGAGCGCGCCCGCGTCTCCCTCCACCTCGACGAGCGCCCGCCGCCGCGGCGTCAGCTCCTCGGGCTGGGTCGCTCGCTCCGCGGGTTCGCTCCTCGGTCCCCGGCCGCTCTCCGGGCCGCTCCGGCGCTGCTCCTTGCCTGCCATCGACGCTCCGACACGGACCCTGGCGCCCGCCCTGCGCGAGCCCACGACGCCGGACCATGGAGTGTACTGCGGACAACGTTCCCGGGAAACATTACCGTGGCGGCTGGAATGACCGCGCCCGATCGCCGCCGAGCGCCGTCACGACGACGCGCTCGCGATCGACGGCCGCCTCCGCGGACAGCACGCTCACGGCGGAGGGGTCCTCGGACGAGGCGAGCGCTCGCCGGCTGTGCCCGAAGAGGCGCAGGAGCAGCTCCGGCGGGGCGAAGTCGAGGTCGCTCTCGTGCACGAAGAGCCGCCCGAGGTGCTCGGCGTAGGCGCCCGCGAGCGTGCGGAACGGGATCCTGTCGAAGGCGAGCGCGCGCCGGCGGCTCGCGGCCGCGGAGGCGAGCAGCGCCGCGAAGAGCGCGGTGTAGATGGCGCGCAGCCTGGGGCGCATCGAGGGCGGGCTGCGCCTGAGCGCCTCGCGCAGGAAGTGGACGTTCAGCGGGACGTGGAAGGACTCGTCGCGCGTGAGGATCGTGAGCATCTGCCGCACCGCCGGGTGGCGGGCCTCCCGCAGCGCGAGGCGGTACGTCGTCGAGCCGATCGTCTCGAACATGAGGTTCGTGAGCACGATGGTCTCGACCCTCTTCGCGCGGCCGTACAGGCGATAGAAGGCGCCGGTGACGCGGCCCATGGGCCGGACCTCGCCGCCGATGTGCGCGAGGAACTTCGTGAGCAGCCGGCGGTGCCACCCCTCCTCGTCGCCGTAGAGCCGCAGGCACTCGCCGAGCTCCGGATCCCAGCGGCCGACCTCGTCGGCGAGCGCGTGGGCCTGCATGAGGCCGGACTCCTCGGCGCGGAACGCGGCGTTGAAGAAGGCGATCGCCGCCTGGCGCTCCTCCTCGCTCCCCCACGCGATCGGCTCGGAGAGGTCGAGGTCCTCGTCGTACATCCGCTCGGCGCGGCGGCGCAGCATGCTGAGCCACCAGGACGTGGGGCGCTGTACGGGAGGGGTGCGGGGGCTCGGCTGGGGTGCTGCGAAGCGCATCGAACGAGGTGCCCGTCATCGACGGAGGGCAGGTCGCCTCCGCGGCCGCTCGAGACGGGAGGGGCGGCGCACCATAGCGCAGTTTGTCGGCGCAGCGAGGCCGCGTGGCCGCGCGGCCGCGTGGCGCCTCCGCGACGCCGCGCGGCCGGCGAGGGGGCGCCCTTTGTGCGCCCCGCCCGGTGGGATACCATAGTCGACCCACCGTGTTGTTCGAGCAGCTTGAGCTCCCCCTCGGAGGGCTCTCCCCGCAGACGGAGCCCACACGTATCCCGCGGACCCGGCGCGTCTTCGTCAACCGCAACCTGAAGCTCGCGGGGATCGACTGGGTCGGCTTCGACATGGACTACACCCTGGCGATCTACAAGCAGGTCGAGATGGACAACCTCTCGATCCAGGGGACCATCTCGAAGCTCGCGGCGCGCGGCTACCCCGAGGAGCTCCTCCGGCGCATCCACTACCCGATCCACTTTCCCATCCGCGGCCTGCTGATCGACAAGCGCTTCGGCCACGTCCTCAAGATGGACCGGTTCAAGGTGGTCCAGCGCGGCTACCACGGCTTCCGGGAGCTCACGCGGGAGGAGCTCAGGTCGCTCTACCAGCACCGCAAGATCCGGCCGAACACCGCCCGCTACCACTGGATCGACACGCTCTACGCGCTGAGCGAGGCCACGCTCTACGCGGGCATCGTGGACGCCCTCGAGGAGCGCGGTGTGCCGCTCGACTACGCGCGGCTGTTCACCGACATCCGCGAGTGCATCGACGAGGCGCACCGGGACGGCACGATCCTCGACGTCGTCCTCTCCGACCTGCCGCGCTTCGTCGAGCGCGACCCGAACCTGGCGCAGACGCTCCACAAGTTCCGGTCGGCGGGCAAGAAGCTCTTCCTGCTCACGAACTCGCGCTGGCCGTTCACCGAGAAGATGATGACGTACCTGCTCGGCGACGCGATGCCCGAGTACCCGAGCTTCCGGCACTACTTCGACGTGGTGGTGGTCGCCGCGCAGAAGCCCGCGTTCTTCCAGGAGCGCCGCCCGCTCCTCATCCGCGACGGCGCCGAGGTCCGCCCCGCCGCGCCGCCGCTCGAGCGCGGCGCCGTCTACGAGGGCGGCAACCTCGTCGACTTCGAGAAGTTCCTGAACATCTCCGGCGACCGCGTCCTCTACGTGGGCGATCACATCTACGGCGACATCCTCCGCTCCAAGAAGGAGAGCGCGTGGCGCACGGCGATGATCATCCAGGAGATGGAGGCCGAGGTCATGGCCCACGAGTCGTGCCGCCGCGAGCACATGGAGAGCGCGATGCTCGAGGGGCGCCGCGAGGAGCTCGAGGATCAGCTCCGCTTCTACCAGCAGCGCTACAAGGACCTCACGCGCAAGATCGAGGAGGAGCAGCAGAAGAAGAACGGCGCGCACAACGGGGGCGGCCGGCCGCTGCTCGCGGACGCGGCCGGCGAGCCGGTCCAGATCGACTACGCGACGTCGTTCTACGAGGCGGAGCGGGGCCGCACGAAGCGCGCGGTCGAGCGCATCCGCGGCCAGCTGCGGGCCGTCGACGCCGAGGTCGCCAAGCTGGAGCGCGAGATCGCCCGGCGCTTCCACCCGTACTGGGGCTCGCTGCTCAAGGAGGCGAACGAGACCTCGAGCTTCGGCGATCAGGTCGAGGAGTACGCCTGCATCTACACGTCGCGCGTCTCCAACCTGCTCGCCTACTCGCCGCTGCAGTACTTCCGGAGCCCGCGCGACCTGATGCCGCACGAGCTCTGATCGCGCGCCCGCCGCGCGCCCGCTGCGCCCGCGCCGCGCGCCCGCGCCGCGCGCCCGGCGTCACTTGCAGCAGCGGAAGCCGGTCGAGTAGTCGTGGTATCCGGTCGAGTGCGCGGTCGTCTTGTAGTCGCAGCCGTCGCCGTGCCGGGCGCTGTCGAGGTAGTAGCCGCCGCGGAACGTGCCGCGGGGCGCGCTCGTCCACTCGTGCAGGTTGCCGACCATGTCGTGGACGCCGAAGCTGCTCTTGCAGCGGCGGAACGCGCCCGCGGGCGCCAGCGTGCCCTCCAGCTGGTTCAGGCGGGCGTCGTTCATGTTGGCCCACGTGTACGCCGACCGCGGCGCCTCGCCGCCCTGGCCGAAGTAGCGGTTGAACGACGAGACGCCGGTGTCGTTGCAGAGCCCGCGCTCCCGCTCGTTCCCGTACGGGAACACCGTCGGGCGCTTGCCCTTGCAGGCGGTGACCCACTCGTCGTCGGAGCAGAGCCGCTTGCCGGCCTCACGGCAGGCCGCCTCGGCCTGATCCCGGCTGATGTACGCCTGCGGCTTCACGCCGCGCCGGCTCACCGCCTTCACCTTCAGCTTGCCCACCGGCTCGAACGGAGAGTGCCGGCGCTTGCCGTCGCCGGGGAGCAGCTCGACCGTGCTCGCCTCGAAGCGATCGATGCAGAACACGCCGCGGATCGAGACCATGCCCGCGGGGCACCCCTTGCGCGCCGCGACCGCCGGCCGGGGGCTCGGCAGCCCGAGGATCGCGAGGCCGAGCGCCGCGACCCCCGCGGCGAGCAGAGGAGAGCGCCGGAGCGCGCGGCGGTGAAGCGGGAGAGGCGGTCGCATCTCGAAGAGGGCCGGGGCCCGAGGCCGGATTGTCCCATAACCGATCCCCGCCGCGACGGCCAAACGCGGCGCCCGCGGTCCGGCGGCGCGCGTCGCCGCTGGACGTCGAGGCGATTTGGGTCACGCTGGCGCTCCCATGGGAACCACCGCCCCGCCCGTCGCGGACCCCGCGGCCGCGGGTACGTCCGGCGACCTCCCCGCGGCCGTCCTCAGGACCTCGCCCGCGGACTTCGTCGTCGAAGAGATCCCCGCCTACGCGCCGAGCGGCCGCGGGGAGCACGTGTTCGTGACGTTCCGCAAGACGGGGCGCACCACGCCCGACGCGGTGCGGGCGATCGCGCTCGCGCTCGGGGCCGACCCGGGCGCCGCCGGCTTCGCCGGGATGAAGGACCGGCACGCGGTGACGACGCAGACCGCGTCGTTCCAGCTCCCGCTCGCGCGGGATCCGGAGCCGCTGCTCGCGAAGGCCGAGCTGCCCGGGATCGAGATCCTCGCGGTCGCCCGCCACGACCACAAGCTCAAGCCGGGGCACCTCATCGGCAACCGGTTCCGCATCGCGCTCCGGGGCATCGACCCCGCGGCCCTGCCGCTCGCCGAGCGCCGCCTCGCCGAGATCGGCCGCGCCGGCGTGCCGAACGCGTTCGGCCCGCAGCGGTTCGGCAGGGGCGGCGACAACCCGGAGCGCGCGCTCGCGTGGATCGCGGGCCGGGAGCGCGGGCCGCGCGACAAGCGCGAGCAGCGGCTGATCTTCTCGGCGCTGCAGTCGCGCTGGTTCAACGAGGTGCTCGCGCGGCGCGAGGCGGACGGCACCTGGAGCGCCGTGCTCCCCGGCGACCTCGCCAAGAAGCGCGACAGCGGCGGGCTGTTCCTCGTGCCGCTCGAGGGCCCGGAGCTCGACGACGCGGCGGCGCGCGCCAGGGCGGGCGCGATCTCGGCGACGGGCCCGATGTTCGGCCGGAAGATGCGCTGGCCCGAGGGCGCCCCGGGCGCGCTGGAGCGCGAGATCCTCACGGCGGCGATCGGCGACCCCCGCAAGCTCGACGCGTTCGCCCACGCCGGGGAAGGCACGCGGCGCCCGCTCCGGCTGGAGGTCGACGACCTCGCGGTGTCCGCCGCCGAGGAGGACACGGGCGCCGCGCGCGCCGGCCAGACCGCCGCTGGGCACGGAATTGTCGTCTCGTTTGTGCTACCGAAGGGCGGCTACGCCACGACCGTCCTCGGGCGAGCCTTCCGGCTCGTCGACGCCTCCGCCCCCCAGCCCTCCGCCAGCAGGGAGGGGGCGGCGAGCGCCCCCGCCCCGGAGCCGGAGGAGGACGCGGTCGAGGAAGGGCAGCCCGGCGCCGAACCGTAATCGTCCTCGCAGCGCGGCGCTCACCCAACACATCCATCGGAAAAGGCACCAAGGAAGAAGATGAACCTCGTCGAGTGGCTGCAGCGCATCATGGTCGGGTTCGGGGCCGCGTGGGTCATGTGGCTGATGATCGGCCTCAGCGTCATCTCGGTCGCCATCATCCTGGAGCGCGCCTGGTTCTTCTGGTCGCTCCGCGACGACCTCGCCGTGCTCGCGCGCGACCTCCGGACGTCCCTCGACGACTCGATCGAGGCGGCGCGGCGGCGCATGGACGCCTCGCCGTCGGCCGAGGCAGCGGTCGTCTCGGCGGGCCTCGCGGTGGCGCACCAGGGTCCGGACGCGGCCGAGGAGGCGATGGCCGGGGCCGCGGCGCTCCAGCGCATGAAGCTGGAGCGGCGCCTCGCGTACCTGGGCACGCTCGGCAACAACGCGCCGTTCATCGGCCTCTTCGGCACGGTCATCGGCGTCGTCGGCGCCTTCGACGCGCTCGGCCAGGCGGCGAAGACGCCGGCCGCGCAGGCCGCGTCGCAGGCCATGGCGCCGCAGGCGGTCATGTCGAGCATCGCCGAGGCGCTCGTCGCCACCGCGGTCGGCCTCGCGGTCGCCATCCCGGCGGTCGCGGCGAACAACTTCTTCCAGCGCATGATCAAGTCGACGCTGGCCAACACCGAGGCGCTGACGCGGGTCCTGCTCGCGCACCTCAAGAGCGATCCTGCGTTCGCCGGGGCCGCGCCCGTCGCCGCCGAGCCGCGCGGCAAGGCCGCGAGGGCGGCCCGGCAGGACGAGGGCAAGAAGAGCGGCGCGGACCGGGAGGAGACCTGATGGCCGCGTCGAGCCGCAACGACGATGACGACGTGATCACGGGCATCAACGTCACGCCGCTCGTCGACATCACCCTGGTGCTCCTCATCATCTTCATGGTGACCGCGAAGATCATCGTCTCGCAGTCGCTCCCCCTCGACCTGCCGAAGGCGGCGCAGGGGCAGGAGGTGCAGCTCGTCTTCGGGCTCGAGCTGCACGCGAACGGCGACACGCTCGCCGACGGCAAGCGGCTCGCGAGCGAGGACGCCATCCTGCCGATCGCGCGCGAGGCCCAGGCGAAGAACCCGGATCTCCGGGCGGTGATCCGCGCCGACACGACGGTCCCGCACGGGCGGGTGATCCGCGCGCTCGATCTGCTCAAGCAGGCGGGCGTGTCCAAGATCGCGTTCGGCGTGACCCCGATCGCGCCCGAGTCCGGCGCGGCCCCGGGCGCGCCGGGCACCCCCGCCGCGCCGGGCGCCCCCGCCGCTCCGCCCGCGGCGGCCCCTCCCCCGGCGGCCCCTGCGCCGGCAACACCGAGCCCCGCGCCCTGAGGAGCCGACCGAGAGCTTATGAGCCAGGCCACGAGCGACCGCGCCTCGGGGGCGCTTTCCAACGGCCGACCGCGCGGGAAGCGCGGCGGCGCTGACCCTGGGGGAGCGCCCGAGCCCGAGACCGCGCTCGCCGGCCCGACCGAGGGCCACGGCGGCGGGCGGCGACGCGCCGCGGATCCGCTCGCGTCCGTGCTCACGCTCGGCGATCGCGCCGCGCGCGTCGGCGCCGCGATCGGGATCGCGCTGGCGCTCACCAGCCACGGCGCGGCCTCGGCCAAGGCCCTCGCCTCGGCGGCGCTGCACGACATGCGCGAGATGGCCGAGGAGATGCGCCGCGGCATCCACGACCACCTCTGGGCGATGTACGAGGTCGACCTCACGCCGCCGAAGGCCGAGCCGCCGCCCAAGGAGCCCGAGCCGGAGCCGGAGCCGGAGCCCCAGCCCGCCCCCAAGCTCGCGGCGCCGCCGCCCGCGGCGAACACCCCGCCGCCGCCCAAGGACGATCCGTACGAGCCGCCGCCCGCCGCCGCCGCGGCGGCGAAGGTCCTCACGCAGGAGCCGGATCCCGACGAGCCGCTCGACATGCTGGACCAGGGGATCGTGAGCGGCGACGGGCAGGGCGTCGGCTACGGCCGGGTGGCCGCCGCGGGCACCGCGACGGCGCCGACGTACAACCCGAACGCCAAGGTCGGCGGCACCCAGGGGGGCAAGGGCACGGGGGATCCGGCGCCCCCCCCGGCCCCCGCAGGGCCGGACCGCTCGGCGCCGGCCGGCCTCGTCGGCGGGAGCTCCTGGAACTGCGCCTTCCCTCCGGAGGCCGACGTCGAGCAGATCGATCAGGCGAACGTCGTCCTCATGGTGACCGTGCGCCCCGACGGCAGCCCGCTCTCGGTCAAGATCGTCAGTGATCCCGGCCACGGTTTCGGCCGCGCCGCGCGCATGTGCGCGCTCGGGCGACGTTACACCCCCCAGAAGGATCGCGCGGGCGCCGCCATCAGCGGCACGACGCCGCCCATCACGGTGCGGTTCACGCGGTAGGTTCTCGGTCGCGCTCCCTTTAAATTCGCTCCGCGGCCGGCCCCTCGGCTATCCTCCGCGGAGCTTGTGATCGTCCCCGAACGGATCGAGCAGCTCTCGAAGGTCCCCCTGTTCAGGGGTCTCACCCCGGCCGCGCTCGATCTGATCTCGCGCGTGGCGAGCGAAGAGACCCACGCGCTGGGCACCAAAATTTTTCAGCACGGCGACCCCGGCGACAAGCTGTACATCCTGATCGAGGGCAAGGTCCGGATCAGCCGCGAGATCCCCGGCATGGGCGAGGAGGCGCTCGCGGTGCTCGGCCCCGGCGCGGTGTTCGGCGAGATGGCGCTGCTCGACGAGGCGCCGCGCTCCGCCGACGCGCGCGTGCACGAGCGCTGCCGGCTGCTCACCGTGTCGAAGGACGCGTTCGAGGATCTGCTGTTCCTGCACAAGGAGCTCGCGTACGAGGTCCTCTGGAACGTCGTCCGGATGCTCGTGCAGCGGCTCCGAGAGACGAACAACAAGCTCACGTTCCTCTCGGTCTCGGGCAAATTCGAGTAAAGTGCGGGCCTGATCGCCCGGCGACCGTGGGAGCGCGCCTCCGTCGACTACGCGCGCGGCCTGCTGCACGGGGCGCGGCGATCTGCTCGAGCATCGACGATCCTTTGGAGGAGTATGGCAGCCAGGATGAAGCACGCAGCGCTCGCCCTCGCGCTCTGGATGGGCGCCTTCGCAGGAGCATGTGGCTCCGCCACGCCGCCGCCCGAGACGGCGGCCGACAAGGAGTTCGACGGCGAGTCGCCCCCCGGCGACGGTGCGGCGACCGCGGAGTCGGAGGGCGCGAAGCCTGAGAAGCCGGCGAAGACCGCGGACAAGGCCCCCGAGGCGGACGAGGCAGAGAAGGACGAGTCGCCCGCCAAGTCGACGCCGATCCAGGCGACCAAGTTCGAGGCGGAGCTGAAGAAGATCGGGATCAACCTCAAGAAGATCCCCGAGCTCGAGAAGCTCTCGTCGGCCCAGAAGAAGAAGGTGATGCCGCTGCTCCAGAAGTCGCTCGGCCTCGACACGTGCCAGGGCTGCCACGCCGAAGGCGACTTCAAGAAGGAGACGCGCGACATGAAGGTCGCCCGCGAGATGTGGCGTCACTTCGTGGTGCCGCTCCGCAGCGAGAGCGGCGGCACGTTGTTCTGCGACAGCTGTCACGGGGGGAACGAGCACGTCCTGAACCGCAAGGACAAGAAGGCCCTGCAGGCGTTCATGGAGGAGGAGTACCAGGGCAAGCTCTCGCGGGCGAACAAGGAGGACATGGAGTGCGGCACGTGCCACGGCGACGCCATGGAAACCAAGATCATCGAGAAACTCTGGAACATCCCGGAGTAACCGGCGCCGCCCGCCTCCCGAGGCGCGCCTCCTCCGCAGCGGACGACGGCCGGAGCGCCGCGCCGCGATCGCCTGAAATTCGTTAGCCTCGTCACAACCCTGCGCACAAGGCCCGAGGTCTGCCCCGCGCGCCGACCTCGCCCCGGGTCCACGCTCCGCGCTGCGCCAGCGCCCGCCCGCTCTATCCTGTCGACGGATCACTATGGCGGTGGGTCATGCCCCGATTTCGTACTAGATAGGCGGCATGTGCGGTGTGTTCGGAATCTTTGGCCACCCCGAGGCGGCCAACATGACGTACCTCGGGTTGCATGCGCTCCAGCATCGAGGGCAGGAGTCTGCCGGAATCGTCAGCAGCGACGGGGAGCGCCTCTTCGGCCACCGCACCATGGGGCGGGTGCAGGCCGGCTTCGCCCCGGCCGATCTCGCGACGCTGCCCGGCGATCGCGCGATCGGCCACGTCCGCTACTCGACCGCGGGCGGCTCGCACCTGAAGAACGCGCAGCCGCTCGGCGTCGACTACGCGCGCGGCTCGCTCGCGGTCGCGCACAACGGCAACCTCACGAACCACGAGGCCCTGCGCGAGCGGCTCGAGGCGCGCGGCTCGATCTACCAGACCGCGAGCGACACCGAGTCGATCGTCCACCTCATCGCGATGAGCAAGAGGGAGACGCTGCGCGACCGGATCGCGGAGGCGCTGGAGCAGGTGGAGGGCGCCTACTCGCTGCTCTTCCTGACCGAGCGCGAGATCATCGCGGTGCGCGACCCGCGCGCCATCCGGCCGCTCTGCCTCGGCGAGATACAGAGCGGCAACGGCGTCGCCCACGTGGTCGCGAGCGAGTCGACCGCGTTCGATCTCATCGGGGCGCGCTTCGTGCGCGACGTGGCGCCCGGCGAGATGCTGATCATCAGCGCGGACGGGGTCCGCTCCGAGTTCCCCTTCGCGCCCGAGCCGCGCAAGCTCTGCATCTTCGAGCACGTGTACTTCGCCCGCCCCGACTCGATGATCCAGGGCGTGAGCGTCTACGAGGTCCGCAAGGCGTTCGGCCGGCGGCTCGCCGCCGAGCAGCCGGTGGATCCCGGCGACGATCTCGTCGTGATCCCGGTGCCCGACTCGGGCCTGCCGGCGGCGATCGGCTTCGCCGACCGCGCGCGCGCCCCCTTCGAGATGGGGCTCATCCGCAGCCACTACGTGGGCCGCACGTTCATCGAGCCGCAGCAGTCGATCCGGCACTTCGGCGTCCGGCTCAAGCTGAACCCGAACCGGGCGGTGATCGAGGGCAAGCGGGTCGTCGTGGTCGACGACTCGATCGTCCGCGGGACGACGAGCCGGAAGATCGTCAAGATGATCCGCGACGCCGGCGCCCGCGAGGTGCACGTCCGCATCTCGAGCCCGCCCACGCGCTGGCCTTGCTACTACGGCGTCGACACGCCGACGCGCTCGGAGCTCATCGCCTCGTCGCACTCGGTGGACGAGATCCGGAGCTACCTGACGGCCGACAGCGTCGGCTACCTCTCGCTGGAGGGGATGGTCGAGAGCGTGCGCTCCCTCGAGGTGCGGGGCGGAGACGCCGGCAGCCCGCGGCCGTCGGCGGACAGCTACTGCCACGCGTGCTTCTCGGGGAGCTACCCGATCGCGTTCACGCCGGCCGCGCCGAACCGGCAGCTCCGGATGGTGAGCGGTTGACATGGCCTCGCGCAGACGCTGAAGGTCAGGAGATGACCGAGGGCACCGCCGAGCTCTCCCGCGAAGGTCGCGCCGCCGCCGCCGCGCCCCTCTTCGCGCGCGTCCCGGACGCCGTCTCGATCTACGAGGTGAGCCCCCGCGACGGGCTCCAGAACGAGTCGGCGATGATCCCGCTGGAGGGCAAGCGGCGGCTCATCGCGGCGCTCGTCGACGCCGGCCTCCGCCGGATCGAGATCACGAGCTTCGTCTCGCCGAAGTGGGTCCCCCAGCTGGCCGACGCCGAGGAGCTCGCGCGGACGCTCCCGGCGCGGGACGACGTGACCCTAAGCGCGCTCTGCCCGAACGCGCGCGGCCTCGAGCGGGCGCTCGCGGTGGGCCTGCGCGAGATCGCCGTCTTCCTGAGCGCGAGCGAGGCGCACAACCGGGCCAACGTCAACAAGTCGATCGACGACACGCTCTCGGTGTTCTCGGAGATCGTGCCGCCGGCGCGCGAGGCGGGCGTCGCCGTGCGCGCCTACGTCTCGACCGTGTGGGGCTGTCCGTACGAGGGCGACGTCGATCCGGCGCGGGTCGTGCGCATCGCGGAGCGGCTCATCGAGCTCGGGTGCTACCAGGTCTCGCTCGGGGACACGATCGGCATCGGCACCCCGAAGCAGACGCACGACATCGTCCGCCGCTTCCTCGACGCGATGCCGCCCGAGCGGTTCGCGCTCCACCTGCACGACACGCGGGGCACCGCGCTCGCCAACATCCTGATCGGCCTGGAGCTCGGGGTGCGCGACTTCGACGCGTCGGTGGCGGGCGTGGGCGGCTGCCCCTACGCGCCGGGCGCGGCCGGCAACATGGCCACCGAGGACCTCGTGTTCATGCTGCACGGGATGGGCGTGCACACCGGCATCGATCTCGACAAGCTCATCGAGGCGGGCAACGTCGCCGAGCAGGTCATCGGCCGCCCGCTCCCCGGCAAGGTCCACCGCGCCGGCCCGTTCCGCCTGCGCCGCCAGCCGACGAAGGGCTGAGCCGTCGCGCCGGTGCCGCGTGCTGGGCCGCGCGCCGGCGCGACGAGCGCCCGTCGCTTGAACGCTCCCGCGACGAGCGCCCGCGCGACGGGCGACCCGGCACGCGAGCGCTCGCGCGACGAGCGCCCGCGCGGGGACACGGTCATGGCCCGCCCGCGATGCAGCCGAGCCGGGTGAAGAAGACGTGGTGCGCGCCGCCCTCGCGATCGTCGCGGAAGAGGATGCCGACGTCGCCCTCGGGGCCGAACGCGGCGACCGGGTAGATGCTGTCGCGGCCGGCGAACGTGAGCCGTTGCTCGGCGCTGAGGGGGAGGAGCTCGCTGCTCACCGTGACCGCGTAGAGCTCGTAGCCGTCGTTCTGGTCGCGATCGTCCGAGTAGATCGCGAGCAGCCGGTCGCCGAGCGGGCGGAGGAACGGGTACCGGGAGCGGAAGGGGCCAGGGTCCGAGATGGGGGTGGGCCGCACGAGGACCTGGCCGTCCTCCGAGATCGCGGCCGCGTAGATGGCCTTGGGGCTCGCCGACTTGTCGAACCACGCGACGACGTAACGGTCGTTGTTCCAGACCACGGTCGGGTAGACCGCGTCGGTGTCGCCGGTGGTCAACGTGACGGGCGGCGAGAGCGGCTCGAGCTCGGCGGTGAACGTCTGGAACATGATGAAGTGCGTGATCGCGTCGCCCGTGGACCACGCGACGCCGATGCCGCTCTTGCCCGCCGCGGCGGCGGGCGCCTCGTTGCCGAAGCCGCTCGACGTGTCGGTGAGCTGGACGTTCTCGCCGATCAGGTTGCCGTCGACGTCGATGCGCTGGGCGTACAGGTCGAAGAGGCCGTTGCGCTCGTCCTGCCAGACGGGGATGAACTCCGTGCCGTTCCACGTGAGCGCCACGTTGACCGAGAAGCCGGGCGCGCTCGAGAGGCGCCGGTCGCCGCCCTCCACCTTCTCGCCGTCCTCGTCCAGCAGCGAGAAGTACACCTCGTAGTCGCCGTCGCGCCGGTCCTGCCAGGCCATGCCGTAGCGATCGCCGACCCAGACGACCGGCCCGCCGGAGGCGTCGCCGTTCCTCGGCGTCATGATCTGCTCGCCGGGCGCGAGCGGCTGCCCCTCGGCGCTGATCATCGAGCGGTACACGCTGAAGCCCTGCGTGGTCCCGGAGTAGATCGCCGCGTAGGACGTCCCGCTCCAGGCGAGGCCGCCGGAGCCGGCCGGCGCGATGTCGCCCGAGATGCGGGTCGCGTCGGCGTCGAGCGGCACGAAGCGCGCCCCGTTGTCGACGGTGCCGTCGCAGTCGTTGTCGACGCCGTCGCAGATCTCGATCCCGCCGGGGAAGGCGGCGGCGCTCGTGTCGTCGCAGTCGTCGCCGCACGCGAGCGGGTCGCCGGGGGTCGTGCCGGGCAGCGGCGCGTGGTGGCTGTCGCCGTCGCTGTCGAGCGTCGACGGCCCGTAGCTGCACGTGCCGGTCTTGCGCTCGCACGTGTCGCGGGTGCAGGGGTCGCCGTCGTCGCAGTCGACGGGCGGGAGGGCGACGCACGTGCCGCCGCGCGGCGCGGCGCCCCCGCCGCCCTGCGCGCCCCCCTCAGGCCCGGCGCCGCCGTCGGGCTGCCCCTCCGTGAAGAGCTGGCAGATCACCGGGTTGCAGAGATCGTCGGCGCCGGGGCAGTGGGCGTCCACCTCGCACTCGGGCGCGGGCGGCGGGATGTTCAGCCCGGTCCGCGCCCCGCACCCCCCCGCGAGGGCGGCCCCGGCGGAGGAGACCCCGAGCAGGAGCAGCGCCAGCGTCGTCTTCGAGACCACAGGTCGCATCATGAAAGACCTTGTCACAAACATCCACCGATCCCCTCGACGTCGATCGGCTCGCAGACGAACCCGGGATCGCAGTTGTCGTCGCCGTCGAGCGGGCAGAGCTCGACGCACTGCGTGCCCGAGCCGGTCACCACACAGGCGAACCCGGCGCCGCACTCGCCGCCGCCGCTGCACGGATCGCCCTGCCGGCCGGGCCCGGCCGGCGCGCAGAAGGAGCCGTAGATCTCCTGCCCGCACGGCTCGTCCGGATACTGCACGAAGATGAAGCACCCCTCTCCGGGCGCGCAAAGGCCGCTCGATTGATTGTAGGGGTCGCACAGGAAATCGGTGATCGGCGGCGGCGCGTCGGGGCAGCCGGGGTCGACGTACTCGTCGAGCGGCTCGGTCCCCGCGTCGACGCCGCCTCCGCCGCTCGGGTCGGGGGGCGCGCCGGCCTGTCCGCCGCCGCCGCCGTCGGCGGACGGATCGTCCACGATGACCGTGTGGCCACAGCCGGCGGCGAGACCCAGCCAGGGGAGCGGCACGCCGAGAAGTACGAGGAGGAGCGAGAAGCACCGTCGCATGGCGTCATGCTATCGATTCCTCGCGTGCCTGCCACGCATTTGAGGCGCGAGCAGCCTCCAGACGCGCCCGCCGAGACGGCTCCGGCGGGCGCCTCGACGGCACGGCCGAAGCAGCTCCGGCGGACGCCTCCGCGCGGGCCGCGGTGGCAGCGCCGAGGAGTCCGCCGGAGCGCGCCGCCGTCGTCTCTGCGCCACCGTGAGAAGTGGATTCTTGCCCCTGCGCTGCAATCCCACTTGCCTGTTGGCCGGCGCTCTGATGTATCTCTCACCAATGCACAAACGCACTCTGCTCAGGCTCGCACTCCTCGCTGCTTTCCCCCTCGCGCTCGCCCCGTTCACGGCGTGCGGAGGTGATGATGGGAACGGAGGCGGCGGAGCGAGCGCATCCAGCACGACGACGAGCTCCACCGGCGGTGACGGCGGGGGTGATGTCGGCGGCGGCGGCGCGGGCGGCGGCGGCGGCGCCGGCGGAGACGGCGGCGGCGGCAGCGACGCCACCGGCGAGCCCGCCGGCCACCTGCTGATCTCGGAGATCGCCGCCGCGCCCGGAGCGTCGGAGTTCGTCGAGATCTGGAACCCGACCGAGACCGAGGTCGACCTCAGCAATTACTACCTTGCTGACAACGCCGTCTATTATGGCCTCACCGAGGGCCGCGCCTGGGCGCCCGCCGGCACCCAAGGCACGGACTTCCTCGTCCAGTTCCCCGCCGGAACGGTGATTGCGCCGGGGGCGTACATCGTGCTCGCGTCCGACGACGACTTCGAGTCCGAGTACGACCGGTGCCCGGACTTCGCGCTTGACGAGGCGCCCATCCCCTGCGGGGGCGCTGACGTGCCGGCCATGATCGCGCCCGAGAACGGCGCGCTCGGCGCGCAGTCCGGCGGGCTGCTCACCGACACCACGGAGATGGTGGTCCTCTTCGAGTGGGATGGCACGATCGGCAGCGCGCTCAAGGACGTCGATTACGTCACCTGGGGCGAGCCGGCCGGGAACTCGGAGCGCGCGGACAAGACCGGGAAGGATGGTTATGAGCCGGACACCGAGCGCCAGAGCCAGCGCGCTGCCTCGGCCCCGGTCCGCGGGCAGTCCATCGCGCGCTGTGACGACATCGAGTACGGCGAGCTCTTGACCGACGGCAACGGCCTCGTCGGGCACGACGAGACGAGCGAGTGGCTCGACGTCAGCTTCGCCGCGGCGACCAAGCGGACGCCCGGCGAGCCCTACGAGTGCCCGTAGCCTCGAGCGCTCGCTGGGTCCGAGGCGCCCGCGCGGGATCCGGGGCGCGCGCTCGAGGCGCGCCCCGGGCGAGCGCCCGGATCTCCCGTGAAGGGGTCGCCGCGGGCGCGCGCGGCGGGCGGGGGTGCGGCGGGCCGGCCGGCGTCCCCGCGGCGGGCGCGATCATTTCCGCGTGATCGTCACCTTCTTGATGACGGGCGGGTTGGCCGGGCGTTCGCCCTTGACCTCGACGCTCGCCAGCTTGTGGACGAGCTCCTCGGGCCCGCACTCGCCGAAGATGGTGTAGCCGCCGTCGAGGTGGAAGGCGGGCGCGTCCGTGATGAAGAACTGGGCGGAGTTCGTGTTCTTGCCTCGGTTCGCCATGCAGAGGAGGCCCGCGCGGTCGTGGCTGCCGTCCTCCCAGACCTCGTCGGGGATCACGTAGCCGGCCTCGCCCGTGCCGTTCTTCTTGGCGTCGCCGCCCTGGATCATGAATCCCTTGATGATCCGGTGGAAGATCGTTCCGTCGTACGCGGGCTTCTTCTCCCAGGCGCCCTCCGGCGTCTTCCAGGGCCTGATCCCGCGCGCCAGACCGACGAAGTTCGCCACGGTGATCGGCGCCTTGTCATGGAGCAGCTTGCAGGACAGGGTGCCGAGGTCGGTCTCGATCGACGCGGTCAGCGTCTCGCCGGGCGGGAGGCCCTTGGTCGCGTCGTCGAGCGTCCACTTGCCCTTCAGCGGGTCGTCCTCGCTCGGCTTGACCTCGGCCACCGGCTTCGCCGTGACCTTGCGCCGCTGCGGCTGCGGGCGCGCGGCCTCCTTCTCGACCTTGTCACCGGCCGGCTGGGCGGCGGCCGACGGCTTCGACGCGGGCGCCGCCTTCGTCGCGGGCGCCTCCTCGGCCGTCGGTTCCGGGGTCTTCGAACATCCCGCGAGGAGCGCCAGCGCGGCGAGGGTGGAGAGGGACGGGGTGACGAGGGCTCGGGCGATCATCGTGCGAGGATTTCGCGCGTCGCGGTCCGGCGGTCAAGGACGAGCCGCGCCGTGGTAGGAGGAGCGGCATGAGCTCGCGCCGCGCCCTCGCGATCCGTCCACCGTCGCTCGCCCCGCTCGCCTCCGCCCTGGCCGCGCTGCTGCTCGGGATCACCTCCGGCGGGTGCGAGCGCCACATCGACGAGCCGCTGCCGCTCAAGCCCCGCGGCGACCTGCGCGACGGCCCCGCGCCGGAGGGCGCGCCGACCTCCCCCGTCGACGCGCCCCGTTCGCCGGTCGCCGCCGCGTCGTCCCCGGTCGCCGCTCGGGGCGCCGGCCGCTGCGTCCGTCCGACCCCGGCGACGCCGGCGCGGCCGGCCCCGGCGCGCACCGGTCCGGATCCCGCGTGCCCCGAGGACCCGACCGGCCCGTTCCAGCTCGCGACCGGCAAGGTGATCTTCCCCGAGGCCAAGGCGCCCGACGTGCTGGTCGAGATCGCGCGGAAGGAGCAAGAGCGCGCCCGCGGGCTCATGTACCGCAAGAACATGCCCGAGAACCGCGGGATGATCTTCGTCTTCGAGCAGCGGACAAACCACAGCTTCTGGATGCACAACACCTGCCTCCCGCTCGACATGCTGTTCATCGACAGCGACGGCACGATCGTCGGTATCGAGGAGAACACCCCGACGCTCAACGACTCGACCTTTCAGGTCGGCTGTCCCTCGACGTATGTCCTCGAGCTGAACGCCGGCTGGGCGCGGCGCCACGGCGTCGTCGCGGGCCAGAAGGTCCGGCTCGAGGGGATCTGACGGCGCGCAGGCCCCGCGTCCTCCGCGCGGGCCGAGGCGCGACCGGCGCCGAGACGCGACCGCCGCCGAGACGCGACCGCCGCCGAGACGCGACCGCCGCCGGGGCGCGGCGGCGCGCGAGGCCGTACCCGCCGCGCTACAAGCTCGAGAACAGATCGAGCTGGCGCACGCCGAGCGGCGGCGGCGGCGGCAGCGCCGCGTCGAGGACGAGCGGCCCGCGCGGCGGCGCCGCGACGAGGCGCGTGCGCTTGCCGAAGAGCGCGTCCCGCGCGGCGTCCAGCGCGAGATCCGGGCGGTTGTTGCGCTCGGAGAGGTGCATCAGCGCGACCGTGTGGGTGCCGCCGGGCAGCGCCGCGAGCAGCGCGCACGCCTCGCGGTTCGACAGGTGGCCGCGCGACGACCGGATCCTGCGCTTCAGGTGCTGCGGGTACGGGCCGCTCTCGAGCATGTCCACGTCGTGGTTCGACTCGAGCAGCAGCACGTCGCAGCCGGCGACGTGCTCGAGCAGCCCCGGCGGGATCTCGCCGAGGTCGGTCGCGAGCGCCGCCCGCCGGGCGCCGTCGTCGACGACGAGCGCGACCTGCGCCGCGTCGTGCGGCAGCGGCCGCGGGGAGAAGGTGAGCGCGCCGATCGCGAACGGCTCGCGCGACGAGAAGATCCGCACGCGCTCTGGATCCCCGAGCGCCGCCGCACGCGCGGTGGCCTCCGACGCGTAGATCGGGATCTTGAGCTTCTTGTTGTACCTGGCCGCCGCGCCGACATGGTCGGCGTGCGCGTGTGTGATGACGATCGCGTCCAGCGCGCAGCCCGCCGCGCCGCCCGCGCCGCCCGCGTCCACCGCCGCGACGCACTGCGAGAGCGTCCGGGGCCCGACGCCCGCGTCCACGAGGACCCTCGTGCCGCGGGAAGCGAACAGCGTGGCGTTGCCGCCGCTCCCGCTCGCGATAATGGTGATCTTCATGTCGGGCTCCGCGGGACGGGTGGCCCCAGACCCGTAGCGCAGCCCCTGCCCCGGCGGCAAGCGCGCTGAGCGGCGCGAGGCGCTCGCGGGGGCGCGCAAACGACGCTACAGGAATTCCACGCCGTGGAGCCCGCCTCTCCCCCCTCCCCTGCCCCCGACGCGGAACCGCCGCGCAGCGAAGCCCCCGGCGGCGGCAGCGCGCGCCGCCGCCGCCGGCGCGCCGCGATCGCGGCGCTCGTCGTCGCGATCCTCGCGGCGGCCGTCGCCGCGGTCGTCTTGCTCGCGCCGCCCGCGATCCGCCGGGAGATCATCGCCGAGGCCCGCGCGCGCGGCGTCGCGCTGGATCCCGGCGCCGTCGACCTCGGGCTCGGCGCGATCCGCCTGCGCGGCGCGCGCTTCTCCCTGCTCGGGGTGCGCGGGCTCTCGGGCACGATCGCGCGCGCGACGATCGAGCTGCGCGGGCTCTCGCCGGCGCGGATCGCGGCGGAGGACGTCGCGATCACGGCGGCGGGCGTCGACGCGCTGGAGGGCCTGCCGGCGTGGGCGGCGCAGCACGGCGCGCGCGCGGCAGAGCTGCCGCTCGCCGCGAGCCGCGTCCGCGTCGGCTACCGGGATCACGAGGGGGCGCCGGAGGTGTTCGCGCTGGCCGACACCGCCGTCCGGCGGGGCGCAGCCGGCGCGGGGCAGCGCGCAGCCGGGCCGCAGCCGGGCGCGCCGCCTCCGGAGACCGGCGTCCTCCGGCAGGCGCGCGTGCTGGTCGCCGGCGAGGAGGTGGCGCGCACCGACGTCGCCTGGTCGCTCGGCGCGGCCTCGCTCTCGCTCGGCTTCGGCGGGGGGGATGTCCCCTCCGCGCCGGTGCGGGCCGAGCTCCGGCCGCTCCCGTCGCCGAGCGCCAAGCTCGAGCTCGCCCCGGCGCCGCTCCCCGCGATCGCCACCTTCCTCGGGCTCGACGTCGGCGCCTCGCCGGTGATCGTCGCCGGCACGGTCGATCTGCGGCTCGCGGGCGGCGCGGACCGGGCGGCGCTCTCGGCGGCGCCGCTCGACGGCGCGGTCGCCCTCACGCTGAAGGGTTTCACCTTCCCTCACCCCAAGGAGCTCGACGGCCTCCTCTTCGGCGACACCACGACCTTCAAGGCCGATGTGCACCTCCCGGCGGACCGCCAGCGCGTCGCGCTCAGCCGCGTGGAGGTCGCCGCCGGCGCGCTGAAGCTCGGCGGAGCGGGCGAGATCCAGCGCGCCGGCGCGGACGCCTCGATCGGGATGGATCTGTCGGGATCCGTCCCGTGCTCGCTGCTCGCCGGCTCCGCCGCGAAGGCGCACCTGACCGGCGTCGTGGGCGTGCTCGCGGGCGACCTCGCGCGGCGGGCGCTCGCGGGGTCGGTGTCGGTCCAGGTGCGCGTCGACGCGCGCGCGAGCCGGCTGACGGCGGCGCGTGTCACCCCGCGCGCGATCCTCCACTGCAAGGTCCGCCTCTGACGGCGGCGCGGAACAGGCGAGACGCGCGAGACGGGCGAGACGCGCGAAACAGAGAAGACCGATGACGCAGACGAATTGACGCAGCGAACCAGGGCGGGAAACACGGGGAGCGCTGCGCGCGGCCTCGACGAGAGAGCGCCGCTCTGGCACTCTGAGCGTGAGGAGCCCGCAATGCGCTCTGGAGCTCTCGCGTTCTCTCGCGCCGTCCGGACCACGTCGCTCCTGGCGCTCATCCCCCTCTCCAACGCTGCTTGCACCGGCGATGTCGGCGGCCGCCATGACGACGCTCCCGGCAGCGGCGGAGAAGGATCCGCGGCGACGTCCTCGTCCTCGATCACCTCCGTGGCGTCGGCCAGCGGCGACGGCGCGGGCGGCGCGGGCGTGGCCGGCGCGGGCGCTGGCGCGGGCGGCGCGGGCGGCGACGAGACCACGCTGGCGGAGCAGCCGCTCGAAACGGAGCCCGAAGGGCCGTGCCCGCCGGACATGGCGCACGTCGACGCGTATTGCATCGATCGCTACGAGGCACCGAACGTGGAAGGCGCGCTGCCGCTCGTGATGGAGAGCGCCGTGTCGGCGCAGGCCTGGTGCGAGGAGCGCGGCAAACGCCTCTGCACCGAGGACGAGTGGGACGCGGCCTGCGAGGGGCCCGAGGGGTACGTTTATCCGTACGGGAACACCCACGAGGCGGATCGCTGCAACGACGGCAAGACGTGGAGAGCGCCCGATGAGGCCGCGCTCAACACCTGGCCTTCCGAGGAGGCGATGGCCGAGGTCCAGGCGCTGTACCAGGCCGAGCCGAGCGGCTCGCGGCCCGGGTGCGTGAGCGCCTTCGGGGTGTACGACATGACGGGCAACGTCGAGGAGTGGGTGGTCCGCACCCGGTACCACGTCAACGAGTATCCCCACATCCTCATGGGCTGTTACTGGTCGGGCTGCTTCGGCGGCGCGAAGCCGCGGTGCGGCTCCACGAACCCGGCGCACGCGGACGGTTTCCGGTTCTACGAGACCAGCTTCCGCTGCTGCCGCGACGCCCGGTGAGCGCGCGCCGCCCTTCGAGGGCGCACGGGCGCGCGGCGACGGCGGGACGGTAACCCGGAAGCGGACGCGCGGCGACGGCGCGCGGGCGCGCGGGCGCGCGCCGACGGGGGTCCGCAGCTGGCCAGCGGGCGCGCGGGCGACCCGGCGGATCCGCTTCCCCTCGGGCGCGCCGCAGGTTAGGGCGAGAGGACCGGTGCTGACCCTGCCAAGAGAGACCCGCCCCGGCCTCGATCTCGTGAAGGACGCGCTCGCCGCGCTGAGAGAAAAAGGCCGCGAGCGCCCCCGCCCGAACGACCTCGACGCCCGCGATCCGGCGTTCATCGCCCGGCTGCTCCCGCTGCTCGGGCTCTTCTACGACGACTACTTCCGCTGCGAGACCGAGATTGAAGAGGAGCTGCCCGAAGGCCCCTTCCTCGGCGTCAGCAACCACAACGCGATGACCGGAATGCCGGATATGTACTGCCACATGACGGCGTTCTGGCGCCGTTACGGGCCCTCGCGCCCGGCCTACGGGCTCATGCACGACCTCCCGTTCAGCGTCCCGAAGGCCGGGATCTGGCTCAACGCGTGCGGCGCCATCGCCGCGAGCCAGGAGAACGCGCGCCGGGCGCTCGCGCGGGGCGCGGCGGTGCTGGTCTTCCCCGGCGGAGATCTCGACGCCTGCAAGCCCACCTCGGCGCAGTACACGATCCGCTTCGGCCGGCGCCGCGGCTTCGTCCGGCTCGCGATCCGCGAGGGCGTGCCGATCGTGCCCGTCGTGAGCGTGGGCGCGCACCAGTCGCTCTACATCGCCACGGACGGGCGCAGGCTCGCCGAGTGGCTCCGCCTCCCCCGGATCGCGCGCTCGAACGTCGCGCCGCTCGGCCTCGCGCTGCCGTGGGGGCTCATCGTCGGCGTCCCCATCCCCCACGTGCCGCCCCCCGTGAAGATCCACACACGCATGTTGCGCCCGCTGCACCTCGGGCTGCCCCGGGAGGCCGCGGACGACCCGGCCGAGGTGGAGCGCGCGTTCGAGCGGATCGTCGCGGTCATGCAGGCTGGGCTCGACGCGCTCCGCGCAGCGGGCAGGCACGGCCTCTTCCCCCGGGGCTGACCGGCCGAGGCAGCTTGATGCGGGCGCGCATCGCGCCGGTGGGCGACGCTCGCGGGCGGCGAAAGCTGCTGGCCTGCGACAAAGGTCGCTCGACCTCGCGCAGGTCTCGGAAAAAGGAGTCCGTTCATGTAGGCTCGAGCGCCAGCCGTGACCCCCGACCGCACCGCGCAGCTGCTCGCACCGCTGGCCCAGCCCGGAGAGCTCATCGGCGGCAAGTACCGCGTCGAGCGGGTCGTGGCCATCGGCGGGATGGGCGTCGTGCTCGCGGCGCGCAACGAGGAGCTCGGCCTCCCGGTCGCCATCAAGATCCTGCGCCTGGACGCCCTCTCGAACCACGAGGCGGTGGCCCGATTCCTGCGTGAGGCGAGCACGGCCAAGCGCCTGCAGGGCGAGCACGTCGCGCGCGTGTTCGACGTCGGCACCACGGAGAGCGGCGTGCCCTTCATGGTGATGGAGTTCCTGAGCGGGCTCGATCTCCAGCAGGCCATCGAGACCCGCGGCCCGCTGCCCATCCAGGACGCGGTCGACTACGTGCTGCAGGCGCTCGAGGCGGTGGCCGAGGCGCACGCGGCCGGCATCGTGCACCGGGATATCAAGCCTTCGAATCTGTTCCTGGCCGAGAACGCCGACGGGACGCGGCACATCAAGGTCCTCGATTTCGGCATCTCGAAGGGGCAAGGGCTCGACTCGCCCGCCGAGCCGGGGCTCACGTCGACCAAGCAGGTGATGGGCTCGCCCGGATACATGTCGCCGGAGCAGATGATGGCCCCGAAGAGCGTCGACGGGCGCGCCGACGTGTGGTCGTTCGGTGTGCTCCTGTACACGCTCGTGACGGGCGAGCCGCCGTTCCAGGGCGAGACGGTCGCGGCGGTGATGGCGAACATCCTGCACCAGCCGGTGCCGCGGCTGCGCGACAAGCGCGGCGACGCGCCGGCCACGCTGGAGCGCATCGTCGAGCGCTGCCTGGAGCGCGACGTGACCGCGCGGTACGCGAACGTCGGCAAGCTCGCGCAGGCGCTCGAGCCGCTCGGGTCGAGCTTCGCGAAGCTCTCGACCTCGCGCATCCAGAGCGCGATCGGCGCGGCGTCGCCGGCGGGACAGACGCTGCTCAACTCGCGGGGCCCCGAGGACAGCGACCGGCTCTCCGGCGCGTCCTGGACGCGCACGACCTCCCGCCGGCGGTCGCGGCGCAGGCTGATCGTCGCCGCCGGCCTGGCCGTGCTCGCCGGCGTCGCGGGCGCGGGCGTGTGGCTGATCGCCTCCCCGCGCGGGGCGCCGAGCGAGGCGAGCTCCGCCGCGGCGCGCGAGCCGGCCGGCGCCGCGCGGCTCGCGCCGCCCGCGTCGGCCGCGCCGCCGGTGCCGAGCGAGCCCGCCCCTGCCGGGGTCGGCGCGACGGGCCTGGCCTCGGCGGTGGAGCCCGCGGCGCCGGCGCCGACGGGGTCTCCGTCAGGAGCTGAATCCGCATCACGGCCGAGGGTCATGGCCTCCGGGGCGCCGGTCAGGCCAGGCCCCGCGCCGAGACCGCATGCGCCGGCGAGGCCGGCGAGCGAGGCTGACATGCTGAGGAGTCGCCATTGAGATTGTTCCGAGCGCGAAACGCGGGCGCATGGCTCGCGCTGCTCTCCGCCATGGGCCTGCCGCTGGCCTCGCAGGCCCAGCCGACGGCGGCCGACAAGGCCCTTGCGGAGGGGCTGTTCCAGGACGGCAAGAAGCTCATGGATGAGGGCAAGATCCCGGAAGCGTGCGCGAAGCTCGCCGAGAGCCAGCGCGTCGACCCCACGGTCGGCACGCTGCTGAACCTCGCGGTCTGCCACGAGAAGGAGGGCAAGACGGCGAGCGCGTGGGCCGAGTTCAAGGAGGCGTCCGCGCTGTCGGCGGGCATCGGGCAGCAGGATCGCTCGCAGTTCGCGGCGAAGCGCGCGGCGGCGCTGGAGGCGCGCCTGACGCGCCTCGCCCTGGAGGTGGCGCAGCCGGTGCCGGGGATGGTGATCACGCTGAACGGCAAGGAGCTGAGCGCGGCCGCGGCCACGGGCTCGGGCATCCCGGTCGATCCGGGCGCCGCGGCGATCGAGGCGAAGGCGCCGGGCAAGCAGCCCTGGTCGCAGCAGGTCACGCTCGAGCCGGGGTCGGGCACGAAGCAGGTGACCGTCCCGCCCCTCGCGGATGTCCCCGCGCCGGCGCCGGCGGCGCCGTCCCCCCCTCCCCCCCGCCCCGCCGCGGCGCCTCCGCCGCCGGCGAGCTCGACCGCGGCGGCGCCCGGGTCCGGTTCCGCGGGCAGCCCGATGCGCACGCTGGGCTTCATCGCCGGCGGCGTCGGCGTCGCGAGCCTCGGCGTGGGCGCGGTGCTCGGGGTGCTGACGCTCCGGAAGGCGGCCGACGTCGAGGACGGCTGCAGCGGCAGCTTCGGCTGCAGCCCGGCGGACGTCGCGATGAACGAGGACGCCCGGACGACCGCGATGGTCTCGACCGTCACGGTGGGCGCCGGGCTGGCGTGCCTCGGCGCCGGCGTCGCGCTGGTGCTGATGTCCCCGTCGCCGGAGAAGACGGCCGCGGGAGAGCGGCGGCTCTGGGTCGCGCCCGGCGTCGCCTCGGACGGGGGTCGCGTGATGCTCGGAGGCCGATGGTGATGCGAAGCTCAGGCGTGGCTGCCGCGGCGCTCGCCGCGATCGCGCCGGTTCTGCTCGGCTGCGCGCAGATCGCGGGGCTCGAGGAGCGCCAGGCGTTCGAGCTCGTCACGATCGCCAGCGACCAGCCAGGTCCTCTCGCCGTCGCGCTCGACGAGGAGGCGGTCTACTGGATCACCGAGGGCAACGACGGGCCCGAGGGGGAGTTCCAGGGCGGCGCGCTCCGCAAGCAGGTCAAGGACCACCTGGAGGTCATCGATCTGATCAAGCCCTCCCACGAGGCGCCGCACGCCCTCGCGGTGGACGCGGCGCAGATCTACTGGTCGACCACCGACCTCGCTTACAGCCTCGACTGCGCGGAGCTCGAGGACGGGGATCCGGACAAGGACCGTGACAAGCTGTGGCGGCTATCGAAGCAGGCGGCGTTTCCGGCCGCGAGCGGGGAGACGCTCTGGGGCAGCTGCGGCGAGGCGGTGGCGATCGCGCTGAACGACGCGAACGTCTACAGCGCGCGGCCCGGCGCCGAGGGCATCACCTGGATTCCCAAGGACGGCAGCAGCGGTCGAAAGTGGCTGGTGCAGGGCACCGTGCCCGCCGGCGTGGCGGCGGACGGCGACCACATCTACTGGACGGACGACGCGGACGAAGAGATCTACGTCATCGACCTGAGCGAAGCGGAGCCCAAGGCGACCTCGGTTACAGACACCACGCTCGGGCCGCGCCAGATCGTGCTGGATAACGAGAACCTCTACTGGGTCACCTCGGACAGCGTCATGCGGCGCCCGCGGACGGCGTCGCCCGACGAGGCCTCGGTGTCGCTCTTCCAGGGCTCCGTGAGGCCCAATGGCATCGCGGCCCACGGCGACTACCTCTACGTCACGGACAAGGACGCGGGCGTCGTCTACAAGGTCCGGAAGGACAAGTCCGCCCCCGAGGTCGTGATCGCGCTGGGCCAGAAGGAGCCGATGGGGATCGCGGCGGACGAGACGGGCGTCTACTGGGCGAACAGGTTGTCCGGAGAGATCGTCAGGTACTACGACTACTGACGTGCCGCCGCTGGACAGGCGGCGTCCGCCCGGGAGGCGCTCTGTCCACCTGCCGGGCTTCCGGGCTCACTCGACCTGCAGGTGGTAGTGCGGCGGCCGCGACTCCTCCAGCGCGAGCACGCCGCCGACCTCCTCGACGCCCTCCAGGAAGGCGCGCCTCTCGGAGGCCGTCATGTCGCGGTTCCGGATGTCCACCGCGCCCTCCCGGAGGTGCGCCGAGATGAACACGCCGCGCTCGATCTGGGCGCGGATCACCTGCTCCAGGCCCTCGATCACGGCCTCCGAGGGCTCGTCGGCCGAGACCGCTTCCTCGTAGGCGCTCTTGATCTCGCGGGCCGCCGCCTTGTCCCGGTACAGGCCGAGCACGTCGGCCCCGTGCCGGAAGAGCCCGAGCATCGCCTCGGCCTGCCGCGCTGGGTCCCGCGTGCCGCTCGTGACCACGAGCTCCTTTCCGGTCCGCCGGAAATAGGCTTCGGCGATCTCCGCGACCTTCTGCTCCACGGCAGGCGCGAGATCGACGCCGGGCAGCACCACGTAACGGACGTGCTCGCGCGCCTCCTCGCGCCCCAGCGACGGCGCGCTCCGCGGCCGCTCCGCCGGCGCGCGCGGGGCGATCTCGGGCGGCTCGGCCTCGTCGAGGTCGAGGTCCTGGACCTGGAGCGACAGCACCCTGGCCGCAGGTCCGTCGGGCAGCCAGAAGTTGAGCCCCACGTGCGCGGGACCACGCGCAGACGACGAGGGGCGTCCCGACGCGGAGAGCTCGGGCTGGGACGCGGGCACCGAGGCGCAGCCGCCCGCGAAGAAAGCGATGACCAGGACGGCAGCGGCACCGGCGCGCTGGAGGAGCGACGGGCGCGAGCGCAACTTGCAAACCACGGGTGTCTCCCTACTTCGTGATCGTGAACGAGGTGCGCGCGAGCTCGTTGCCTGCCGCGTCGCCGACCGTGACCGCCCAGACCCCGGCGGCGCGCGCCTTGCGCGTCGCCGCCCACGTGCGGAAGCGCCGCTCTGCGCCGACCGCGAGCCGGATGGGCAGCGGCGCGCCCCCGTCGGGCGGCGTGAAGGTGACGGTGATCTCCGAGGTGGCCCGCGCCTTGTTCGAGAGCTCGACGAAGGCGTAGAGGCGGTCGATCTCCGCGCTGACGAACGAGGTCGCCGGCTCGAGCGGCTCGCGGCCGGTGATGCCCCGCGACACGACGAGCCGCGTCACCTGGAGCTCCGGCGCCGCGGCGGCGCGCTCCTCGCCGGCGTCCTGCGCCGCGCGCCCAGCGCCCTCCTGGGCGATCACCTCTCCGGCCGACCCCGACCTGCGGCGCCTCCCCCGCGCCGAACCGCGCGCCGAGGGGGACGTGCTCCCCTGCTCGAGGCGCCCCGCGTCGCCGCTGCCCTCCGCCGCCGCGTCGCCGTCCGCGGCCGCGGCGAGCGGCGGCGTGCCGCCCTTCGGCAACCCCGGGGCGGCTGCGCGCGCCGGCCCCTCTGGCCCGGCGCCCGGCCTGGCCTGGGCGGCGCGGCTCAGCGCGGGCGGCTCTTCCCGGGCGATCCGCGCGATGGCGTCGCTCGGGTCACCGCACCCCAGCGTTGAAACGAGCGCTGCGCCGCCGAGCGCGGCCGCGAGCGCCAAGACCTTCCCTGTCCGCTTCGTTCCCCGGGTGTCCACACCGACGAGGTGCCACGATTCAGCGGAGCGGGCGAAAAAACGGCGACCCCGCGGCCCGAGGCGCCGCCATGCGGCCGGCGCAGCGTGGGGCCCGCCTCGAGGCCTGTCCCGGCGAGCGCCTGGAGCGCCCCGGCGTCAGCGTTTCTTGCGGGACCAGCGCGAGCCGTTGGTTAACTCACCGTCTGGTGCGGTGCCGAAGGTCTTCACCGCGCTGTCCTCGATCATCAGGATGAGCAGGCCTCCGCTCGCGCCTCGTGCCGTCGTCGCCCGGGATCCCTGGCTTGGCTCCCGCGACAAATGGTCCGAGCCTTCCGCTGCGATCTGCTTCATCTCCGAACTCCTTACAACGCTGCAACCTGGCGACTCCACCCCAGCTGCCTGGCCGGCTGCACTTCTGTGCACCGTCCGAGGCGAGAAACTGAGCTCGGCGCGAGGACGCCAATAGTTACAGAATAGTCACGGCTCGCTCCGGAAATCATCAGGAAAAAGCGAGCTCTTCCGGCACGTCTGTCTGTTCTGCCTGTTCTGTCTGTCTAGACGAATTTTGGCCGGATTCTGTCCGACATTCAGTGTTCGCGTGTCTAGCACGTCGTTGAGCGATCCCCCACCGCGACCACCGACGTCCCGCACATTCAGCGCCCAGCGTTCAGTTTCAGTCGCACTGAATTCTCGCTGCGCTTTGTCGTTTCAGCGGCGGCCGAAGCCGGACAGCTGTCGCGCTGCGGCGACCACCTCATCGCAGTCGATGCAGCGCATGACCCCATCGACGAGCTCCATGCTGCCCAGGCTGCCGCACTCGGGGCAGCGGCTCGCGACCTGATGTTTGCTCTCCTCGCAGAGCCGGTTCTGCTCCGCCGCGGCCTCGGCTTCGACGCGGAAGACCTCGGCCGGCGGGCGGGCGTCTCGCTTTCGCTCCTCCATGGTGGCGCGCAACCTACCACAGGCCCGGAGCTCACCGCGAGCGCTGCGCGGGCAACCTGCCGTGTCGCTCGCGCCGAACGTGCTTGACGTGCTCAACGCACCGATTCCAGCAGGTTCCGGAGCGCCGAGCGCGCCGACTGCACGGTCTCGTCCGGCCCCACCATCCTGAAGAACCAGGTGCCGCGATCGGGCGTCCTCACCGCCGCGCCGAGGAGCCGGTAGCCGTCCTTCACCATCTCCACCGGCGCCCGCTTGCGGGCCCGGGCCTTCGGTCCGAGCGCGATCGTGTACGTGCCGCTCACCTCCACCGTCTCGACGCGCATGCCGCGCACCTCGAAGGCGCCGCGCTTGGCCCTCGCCCCGACATCGCCGTCGAACTGCGAGAACCACTCCTTGAAATTCAACTCGACGTCTCCCTGGCTCCCCAGCCCGAACCAGAGGACGTGCACCTCGACATCGTCCTTGTCGTCGGCCGACCGAGGCACCCGGTACACCACCTTCTGCGGGCCGCCGCGCGGCGCGTCGAGCGCGGCCCAGCCCCCCGGGACGTCCCACCGGAGCGGCTCGACCCCGGGCGCGCTGGAGACCGCCGGCGGCGGCGGCTCCGGTTCGGCCGCGGTCCGCGAGCACGCGCAGACCCCGACCGCCAGGAACGCTGCTCGGGCGAGCGACGAGCCGCGTGGGCGCACGGGGCCGACTCTACCACCGCGATCCTTCGATGCGGCGTCGGAATTCGGTACCCCGGGCGGCGCAGAGCCGCGATCCTCCTGACCGGGGACCGGCCCGCGCGAACGGCGACCCTGGAGGCGGCGCGCGGCGTCCGCCCTCCGTCCGCGCGCCAGCGCGCCGGGGGGATCCGGGACGGCGCTCGGTTCGGTGTAAGCCCTGGGACCCGCTCGTACGTACAAGAGACGCCCGGCCTGGGAGAGGAGACGGCGCGCATGGATCAGATCGGCGAGTACCTCGTTCGACGCCTCATCGGCGAGGGCGGGATGGGCAAGGTCTACGAGGGCGAGGAGCGCCTGTCGCGCCGGCGCGTCGCGCTCAAGGTGCTCCGCCCGGAGCTCGCCCGGAGCGAGCAGGGGCGGCGGCTCTTCCTGAACGAGATGCAGATCCTCGCGCACCTCGAGCACCCGAACATCGTCAGGAGCCTCGCCAGCATCGAGGCGTCCGGCGAGCTCGTGATGGTGCTCGAGCTCCTCGACGGGGAGACCCTCCGCTCGGCGCTCGCCGACGCCGGCCGCCTCCCCTGGCAGGAGGCGGTGCGGATCGCGTCCAGCGTGGCGAGCGCGCTCTCGGCGGCCCACGGGCAACAGCCGCCCGTGATCCACCGCGATCTCAAGCCAGAGAACATCATGGTGCTGAAGGACGGCGCCGTGAAGGTGATGGACTTCGGCATCGCCAAGGTCGTGGAGGCGATGAACCAGACCAACACGCAGAGCGTCGGCACCCTGCAGTACATGAGCCCGGAGCAGGTCGACGCGCGCTCCATCGATCACCGCTCGGATCTCTACTGCCTCGGGCTCATCCTCTACGAGGCGCTCTCGGGGCGCCCGCCGTTCCAGTCGGCCTCGCCGCGCGAGCTGCTCAACCTCCAGTGCACGGCCGAGCCGCCGCCGCTCGGGGACGACGTGCGCAGCGGGCTGCCCCGGGGCGTCGAGCAGCTTCTGTTCCAGCTGCTCGAGAAAGCGCCCGAGGATCGCCCGTACCTCGCGCAGGACGTCGTCGACCGGCTGGAGCCGTTCCTGGCCGCGGCGGCGGCGCCCCGCGGCGCCAGCGAGCGCGCCCCGGCGTCCCGCGGCGCCAGCGCCGGCGAGCGCACCCCGGCGCCGGGCAGCGCGCCGCGAGCCCCGGGCAACACGGAGCGCGCGAGCGCGCCGGGACAGGCGCGCGCCGACGGCGGGGCGGGCGCGCCGCGCGCCGACACGATCGCGCTGGTCGAGCAGATCGACCGGACGCGCGACGTGCCGGCGGGGATCGCGATCGCGATCATCGTGGCGCTGTCGGCGCTCGCCGGCCTCGGGACGTGCGCGCTGCGCTCGGCGTCGAGCGCGCCGGCGGCGCCGGCCAGCGCCGCGGCGCCGGCGCCGCCTCCGGGGGCGCGGTGAGGCGAGCGCCCCCCGAGCAGGCGGGCTACCCGGAAGGCGCGGCCCTCCCGGCGGTCGGCCGCGCCGCGCGCTTTCGCTGCGGCGCCGCCGACGAGCTGTGGCGGCTCGGCGCCGCCGACCAAGGCGGCGCGGCGGCGCCGGAGCTCGAGGCCGTCGCGGCGCGCCTGCTCGCGCTCGGCAGCGCGGGCGTCGGCGGCTTCGTCGACGGCGGCGTGGCCGCCGCGCCGGCACGCGAGGCGCGCGCCGACGCGGAGAGCCCCGGCGGCGCGCGCGTGTGGCTCGTGCGGCGGCTGGCCGGCGAGCCGCTCTCGGACCGCATGCGCGCGCGGCGCGGCCCGTGGCCGTTCACCGAGGCGCTCCGGATCGGGATCCCGATCGCCCGCGCGCTCGCCGCCTGCGAGCGGGCCAGCCTGTTCCCCGGCCCGCTCTCGCCCGACGCGATCCTCGTGGACGACGCGGGCCAGGTGGCGTTGGCCGCGAACACGCTCGTCGCGGCGCTCGTCGGAGCGCCGCCGGACCGCGGCGCCGGCTCGGAGCCGCGCGCCGAGGGCGCGCGCGTTTCCGCAGGGATCCCGCCGCTCTGGACGCCACCCGAGCAGGCCGACGGCGCGGTCTGGGACAGCGCCGCGAACCGCTACGCCCTCGGCCTCGTGCTCTACCGTCTGCTCGCGGGCGAGCACCCGTTCTCGGGCGCCGGCCTGCGGCACGCGCTCGACGAGGCCGCGCGCCGCGAGCCGCCGCCGTTCGTCGAGGCGATCGCCGCCTCGCTCCCCCCCGGCTTGCAAGGCTACGTCCTGAGGCTGCTCCACCCGGATCCCGCGCAGCGGCCGCCGCGCGCCGAGGGGATCGCGGGCGCGCTGAACGGATTCCTGGACGAGGGCGCGGCCGCGGCGCCGCCGCGCGACGACGGCGCGCCCCCGGCGCCGCCGCGCGACGACGGCGCGCCCCCGGCGCCGCCGCGCGACGACGGCGCGCCCGCGGCGACGCCGCGCGACGCCCGTCCCCCGCGGCGCGACGGCGCGGCCGCCGGCCGCGCTGGCGGCGACGGCGCCGCGCCGCGCGAGCCCGACCGCCCGACCGAAGGGCGCGCCCGCCGCCCGGCGCAGCCGCCCGAAGGCGCGGGCGCGCGCCGCGCCCAGCTCGCGCGGCTCGCGCCGATCGGCGCCGGCGCGCTCGTCGCGCTGGCCGCGCTCGCGCTCCCGCGCGCCGCGCCGCCGCCGCCGGCGCGACCGGCGGCCCCCGTCGCGCAGGTGCAGCCGCTCGGCGCGCAGCACACGGCGGCGGAGGACTGCGCCGCGTGCCACAGCCGCCAGGCGGCGGAGTGGCGCCGCTCGGTGATGGCGCACTCGGTGAAGAGCCCGCTCTTCAACGCGCTGGAGAGCCTCATCGAGGAGCAGGTCGGGCGCGACGTCGACTGCCCGAACGGCGCGGGCATCCTGCGCAAGGCCGATCCCGCGCGCGCGTGCCGCGACCGGCAGAGCGGCGTCGTGGTCACCGGCTCGGGCGGCGAGCACTGGTGCGTGAACTGCCACAGCCCGGCGGAGAACCTCGACGCCGCCATGCCCGCGTGGGACGGGCGCCCCGGCGGCGATCCCCGCGCGCGCCTCCCCGTGCGCGACCTGCTCACCCGCCGCGGGCTGGAGGGGATCTCCTGCGGCTTCTGCCACCAGGTGCACGGCCCGGTCAGCCCGGGCGATCGCGCCGGTTATCGGGGCAATCCGACGTGGAGGTCGTTCACCACGGGCGCCGTCTTCGCGGCGCGGCCCGAGGACACGCGCGGCCTGTTCGGGATCGCGAACAGCGGTTATGCGCTGCGCCCCGAGGAGCTCCTGCTCGCAGCGGGCCAGGGCGCAGGCCTGCGCGCCGGGCGCCCGCCGCCGGCGCCGGCCGGCCCCGACGAGCCGATCGTGCACGGGCGACCGTCGGCGAGCGCGAGGGCCTACCTGCGATCGAGCGAGTTCTGCGGGGCGTGCCACGACGTGCGCCTCTTCGGCACCGACAGCCTCGGCGCGGCGCGGGGCGAGCACTTCAAGCGCCTGCGCAACGCCTACACCGAGTGGTCGGAATGGGCGAGCGCCGAGGAGCGCGCGGGCCGCCGCGCGGCGACCTGCCAGGACTGCCACATGAGCACGTACCCGGGCGTCTGCGAGGCGGGCGCCGCGCCGGCGACGGCGGAGGATCCCGGGTGCCCGCCGGGTACACGCTTCGCGCCGCGCCCGCCGGGGTCGCGGCCGCGAGGCCGGGTCGCCGATCACGCCACGTCCTTGGCCGACGTCGCGACCCATTACTTCTCGGGCGTCGACGTGCCGCTCTCGGACGAGTTCCCCGGCGCGCTCATCGACGAGGCGGCGGTCGACGTGCACGGCGTCCCGGCCGGCGCCCGCCGCCGCCGCGATCTGCTCCTCCGACGCACCTTCCGCTTCGGCCTCGGCGCCGCGCGGCGCGCGGGCGCGACCTCCGACCGCCTCGAGATCCCGGTCGAGATCGAGAACGTCGGCGCCGGGCACAAGGTGCCTGCCGGGTTCAGCCAGGAGCGCGAGATCTGGATCCACCTCGTGGTCAGGGACGGCGCCGGGCGGGTGCTCTACGAGGTCGGCCGCGTCGACGCCGCCGAGGAGGACCTGAGAGACAAGGTGTTTGCCCGGGTGACCACCCGCCCTGACGCGAACGACCCCTTCGGGGCGGCGGGCGCGCGCGGGGGGTTGTTCGGCGCCGACGTGCGCGACGGCCCTGACGTCCCCCGCTGGGACCCGCCTCCCCAGCGCGGCGGCACCTCGTTCCGGGGGCGAGGGCTCATCAACTTCCAGAACGGGTTCCTGCGGTGCGTCCGCTGCATCGGCGTCGTGGCCGCGGACGGCACCTGTCAGCCGGGGACCGGCCAGGGGCTGCACCACGCCGATCGGTTCGTGGACGGCGACTACGACCAAGACACCGGGGCGTGCGGCTCGAACCTCGCCGGGCTGAACGCCTTCTTCGAGGTCTACTTCCCGGTCGGCGCGCTGGACGCGAGCCGCGGAGTCGTCAAAGGGCCGGACGCGATCATCGACACGCGCTCCGTCCCGCCCGGCGTGCCGCTCCGGTACACCTACGAGCTCTCGACCGAGCGCCGGCGCGGCCCCTTCCGCGCGGAGGCGAGGCTGCTCTTCCGGGCCTTTCCGCCCTTCCTCATCCGCGCCTTCGCCGCCTACGAGCGGGAGCAGGCGCGGCGCGGCCTGCGGCCGACTGGCCCGCTCGTCACGGACGCGATGCTCGCGCGGCTCGAGGTCGTCGAGCTCGCGCGGGCCGAGGCGGAGATCCCCTGAGGCGGAGGCCCGCGCGATGGAGACGCCGAACAGGCAGAGAGCCGGGCAGGACGGCGTACAAAAAGGGGCGAGCCCCCACCCCGGCCTGCGGGGTGAGGGCTTCGCTGGAAGAGGGCTCGGGAGCTCGGCTCACCGGCCTCGTCGCGCGCGGACGCGCGGATCAGGGAGGGGGCGGGGGCAGGTCGGTCGACTCCGGCTCGGGCAGCTTCCACAGCCGGCCGATCCGGTAAGGCCGCGCCGTCGGGGAGTAGTAGCTCGACGTGGAGGAGGTGACGCTCCAGGTGAAGCCGAGCAGCATGCCCGTCGACGCGTAGGTGTAGATGCGGATATACCCCGTCCCGGCGCCTCCCGCCATGACCCCGGTGGTGCACGACCCGGACCACCGGCTGTCCGGGTACGAGGCGTTGCAGCCGTGCGACGAGTTGGTCGAGTCCGCGATCGGCACCGCGAACTGCCTCGTGTCCGCGTAGCGCGGGTTGATCTGCGGGTAGATCTCGGTGGGCTCGCCCGTGATGATCATCGTGTGGCCGGCATAGGTGACGGTGCTGCCGACCCGGACCTCGCCGACCGCGAAGACATCGCCCTTCTGGATGTCGGCCACCCTGGTGACGCGACGGAAGTAGTACTCGCCCTCCGGCGAAGGGGGCGCGCCGACCACCGGACTCCGGTTGATCCAGTCGAAGTACATCGCGGACGTCGGGCTGCTCGAACCCCAGATTTTGTAGGTGTCCCGGTCCGTGTAATTCATCGACTTCTGGAGCATCAGCGTGAAGAAGCACGCCGCCTTGGTCGTGGCCCTGTAGCCCTCCCAGTCGATGGAGCAGGGCAAGCCCCACTCGTTGTTGTCCGCGGTCGTGTTCTCGACGAACTCGACGGCGAAATCCGCGTGGTCCTTGGCGCTCGCGGACGCCGAACCGAGCGTGATGAGGGACGCGGCAGCCAGGGATGCAACAGCCAAACTCGTCGTGCGCCTAGTCATGCTTCTACCTCTTAAAATTTTGAATGACCTTGCATGTGCGGTTGGAACAAATGCTAGTCATTTCACGCTGAGCCACGAAACGAACCCTGGCGCCGAAGATGCCGAGTCTAGCAGGATGGATAATCACGTTAATCGGCTTAGGTGTCAAGGCTTTTTCAGGACGCTCATCCAATTTTTTCTCAATTTTCCACGGGAAGTGAGCGCATGTCGGCATTCAAGAGCGATGATGCGTGGTGGTATGGAGCGATGATGTCCCGCGCTATGCGACCGGGTCGTCCTACCGCTCCTGCCGGCGCAGATCCGCGCGCGCCGGTCGCGTGGCGCGGCCCGGCCGGCGCGGCGCAGCTGCCCGCTCACCGCGACCGGGAGCCGCGCTGATGTCCCCCGCGGACGACGGCCTCGGCGGCGCCCGCCGCGCCGCGCTCGAGCGCCCAGGCGCCTTCCCCCGAGCGGTGTTCGACGCCCCCTTGCTGCGAGGGCTCGACGAGCGCGCCCGGCGCGAGATCGCCGAGGCGGGGCGGCTCCGCTCCCTCGCCCCGGACGAGGTCGCCTATCGCGCCGGCGACGCCGGCGGGGCCTTCTTCGTCGTGGCCTCCGGGCGCCTGAGCCTGCGCGCGACACGCCGCGGAGACGATCGCGAAACCGAGGTGCGCGCCGCCGCGCCGGGCGACGTCCTCGGCGAAGAGGCGGTCGTGGGCACGCCGCGCAGGACCACCGCAGTCGCGCTCGCCCCCAGCGTGCTCGCCGAGATCCCGGTCCACCTCTTCCGCCGCGCCGCCGGCCGCTCCGGCAAGGCCGCGTTCGCCGAGAAGCTCGAGCGCGCGCTGCGGAGGAGCGCGACACGCGACCTCCTCAGCACCCTTGCGTTCACACGCGACCTCGCCCCCGACGACATCGAGACTCTCCTTGACGCGGTGAGTCATCGGCGCTTCGAGCGAGGTCAACCCGTCTATCGCCAGGGCGACCCGGCGTCCGAACTGTGGCTCATCGCCGAGGGCATGGTGCAGATCCAGACCGAGGAGGGCGATAGAATCCATGTGCGCGCCTACCTCACCCGCGGCGATTTCTTCGGCGACGTGGAGCTCGGCGCCGGCCGCGTCCGGGCGGCCAGCGCCGTGGCGAGCGGCGCCGCGACGCTGCTGTCGGTCCCCGCGAAGACGTTCGCCGCCCTCGCGCGGAAGCACCCTGAGCTGATCCCGCGGCTCCGGCGGATCACCGGAGAGCAGCAGGCCGCCCAGGAGGCGATCGTCGCCGGCCACGCGCGGAGCCACACAGCGCACGTCTTCCGGGACCTCTACCGCCTGGAGGTCGCGCGGTCGCTCCTCGTCATCGACCTGGAGACGTGCGCCCGCTGCGGGCACTGCGCGTGGTCGTGCGCCGACGTACACGGGGTCTCGCGGCTCGTCCGCCGCGGGGACAAGGTGATCGCGCGGGTCGACGACGGCCGGCAGGCCGCCGGGCAGGGGGCGCCGCGCAGCCTGCTCCTGCCGAACTCCTGCCAGCATTGCGAGCGCCCCGCCTGCATGATCGAGTGCCCGACCGGCGCCATCGGCAAGGACACGGGCGGCGAGGTGTTCATCCGGGACGCGCTCTGCACCGGCTGCGGCGCCTGCGCCAAGGCGTGCCCCTGGGAGAACATCGCGATCGCGCCCCGCCCCGCCGCCGCGCCGCGCCCGGGCGGCGCCGGGTTCGAGGACGTCGCCGTCAAGTGCGACCTCTGCCGCGGCCACGGCGCGCCCGCGTGCGTCGAGGCCTGCCCCACGGGCTCCCTCTTCCGCGTGAACCCGGCGGAGGAGATCGCCGACGTGCGCGACCTGCTCGGCGGGGCGCGGCGCGAGCACGGGCGCGGCGCGGGCGCGCCGCGCGGCGACGCGGCGCTGCTCGCCGGGAGCGCGATCGCGGCGGCCGGGATCGGCGCGGCCGGGCTGTCGGCGCACGCGGCGGGCGCCGCGCGCCCGGGCGACGGCGCCGGCTGGGCGGCCGGCGCCGCCGCCGCCGCGGGCGTCGCGCTGCTCCTGCTGTACGCCGTCCCCAAGCGCGCCGCCCGCTGGGGCTGGATGCGCCGCCTGCGCCGCGGCGCCGCGGCCGACGGGCCCGGAGAGGCCGGCGAGCGCGGCGAGGTCGGCGCGGCCGCGCCCGTGAAGAGCCGGCTCCGCCCGCAGCTGTCCGCGCACCTCGCGATCGGCCTCGTCACGGCGGGCCTCGCGCTCGCGCACGCGCCGTGGCCGCGGTCCGGGCGCCCGACGCTCGGCGCGGCGCTGCACCTGGTCTTCTGGGCGACCGCGGCCGCCGGCGCCTTCACCGCCGTCGCCTACCGGCTCGCGCCGCGGCGCCTCGCCCGGATCGAGCGCACCGCGGCGCTCCCCGAGGACTTCGCCGCCGCCCGCAGGGAGCTCCTCGACCGCTTCTACCGCGAGGTGAGCGGGCGCAGCGACCTCGTGAAGAAGCTCGTCGAGAAGGTGCTCGTGCCGTACGTGCAGAGCCCCCTCGGCCCGCTCGCGCTCCTCGCCTCGGGGCGCGGGCTGCACGCCGAGGAGCGCGCGCTGCGCGCCCGCATCGACGTGATCCTCGAGGGCCGCGGCGCCGAGCGCCTCGCCGGCCTGGCCGAGCTCATCCGCATCGCCGTGGAGCTGCGCGCGCTCCCGGCCCAGCGCGCGCTCCTCGCCGCGCTCCGCGCCGGTCTGCCGGCGCACATCGTCAGCTTCGGCGTCGCCGCCGCGCTGCTCGTGCTCCATGTGCTCACCGCGAGCGCGCGCCCGTGAGCGCGGCGCATGACCGGCGCGCGCGCGCAGTCCGGGACCGCGCCCACGCCGACGCACACGCGCGCAACCGCGGCGGGCGCCGCGCACACGACAGCAGGTCGGACTCGCTATGAAATGGTTGCGAGGCGCAGCATTTGTTTGTGCGCCGCGCGGCGCGCCGCCCTCGCCGCGCCGCGCCCGCGCGGAGCGCGCGCGTGGGTTGCGACCCGTTTTCTCTCGACCCGCCGCGCGCCGGCGAGAGGCCTGGACTTTGCCTTCAGCGCCCAGGTACAATTTTCACGACAGTGCCCGAGTGGGAGGTAGAAAAGCCGATGGCTGGTCCCTCGACCAAGTGGATGGGAGCGCTCTCCCGATCAGGCTCCGCCGAGGTGTGGGCGCCGAGAGCGCTGCTGCTCCTCACGCTGCTCACGGCCTCGGCGGTCATCGCCGGCGCGTGCAGCGGAGACGACAGCGATCTCGAAGGGCCGCAGGGCGGGACGGTCGACGGGCCCGACGGCGGGCCGGGCACGGGCGACCCGTGCGCCGACGGCGAAGAGGTGGAGTGTCACGTCACCGTCGGCGAGCACGAAGGTGTGCTGACGTGCCTCGACGGGATCCGGCGGTGCGAGGGCGGGCGCTACGGCGCCTGCGAAGGATCGATGTCGATGCGGCGGTCCCCGCTCGGCGCAGCGCCGAGCGGGAGCGGCGAGGGAGCGTATCCTCGCCCGCTCGCCAACTCCCAGGCTTCCGACGGGGGGCTCTGCGCGACCAACCCGTGTGATCCGACGTGCCAGTCGTTCGAGGAGACGCCCGACGGGGGGCCGATCGCGCTCGAGGGGACCGGCACGACCTACTCCTGGGAGGTCGGGGACATCAATGAGATCCCCGAGAACGTGGCGCGGCAGGGCACGCACCAGCCCTGCACCACGAGCGAAGACTGCCAGTTCGACCAGTACTGCGAGAACCCGGCGAGCGGCGCGTGCGCTCACGACGTGTGCGCGACCGGCGCGTCGCTGCTGTCGAGCTGCAGCGGCTGCGTCTCGAAGGTGTGCGCCGCGGATCCGACCTGCTGCACGAAGACCGACGTGCCGGGCGACTGCGCGCATGACGCCTGCGTGGCGGTGAACGCCGAGGCGATCGGCATGAACACGACGTGCGGCGATCCGTGCATCGCGGCCATCTGCGCCGCCGATCCGCGCTGCTGCACGCCGTACTGCACGTCGAACCTGGACTGTCAGACCCGGGTCGCGCCCACGAGCACCTGCAACGCCGCGCGCAGGTGCGTGCTGCCCTCGGCCACGTCATGCCCGCCGGGGACTCGCACGCAGAGCGGCGGCAGCTGCACGGGCGTGTGGAGCGCCAACTGCGTGGCCCTCGTCGCCACCCACTGCCCTGGCAAGACGTGCGCCGAGCCGCCGCGGAGCTGGAGCGCCAGCTGCGTGAACCTGGCCGAGACGATGTGCGGCGCCGACTGCACGAACAACACCCCGACGTGCGCGCACGACAAGTGCACCACGGGCCCCCGGCTGAGCGCGGCCTGCGATCCATGCGTCGCCCAGGTCTGCGCGCAACCGGGGGCGGCGAGCTGCTGCCTGAGCGAGTGGACCGAGCAGTGCGTCGACCTCGTGGAGAGCGTCTGCGGCGAGAGCTGCCCCCAGCAAGGCGTCTGCAAGTCCTACCTTCCGAACGAGACGAACCCCGAGTGCGCCGGCGTGGATCTCACGATCGGCGTGCCCTGCGGCGGGACTGTCCCGGTCTGCAACCGCGGGAACACGCAGGCCCCCGCCGGCATCCGCATCCAGCGTTACGCGGCGGGCGCGGGGCAGCTCCCCTCCTCGGCCCCAGGCCGGATCAACAACGCGTGCAACCCGACCGGCGGCACCCTCGCCTGCACGACGGCGGAGCCGATCGACCCCGGCGAGTGCATCAACGTGGCCGGGTGCACCGGCCTCGCCGACGGGATGGAGCTCTTCGTCAATCCTCCGGGCGCGGCGCAGGTCGCCGAGTGCCGGTGCGGCAACAACGGGAGCATCTACCAGTCGGGCGCGTGCGAGTCTCCGGGCTGCATCGCGACGGCGAGCGTGTCGCTGGTCCGGCCGGTGACCCTGTTCGTGGCGCTCGACAAGTCCGACTCGATGCGCCGGACCGCCGGCTCCCCCACGAACGACAGGCTCACGGACCGGTGGCTCCCGGCGGCCAACGCCCTGAAGTCGTTCTTCTCCGATCCGGAGTCGGCCGGGCTCGGCGTCGCGCTCAGGTTCTGGCCGTACGACAACCCCGGGCCTTGCAACGACAACCCGAGCTGCCAGCCCCCCGGCGGCGGCGGCTGCGCCCTGCCGATCGTCCCGTTCGACGGCACGGCGGCCCGGAGGTTGACCGCGGACCCGAGACCGACGGACCAGCAGGAGCTCGCGCTCATCAACGCGATCGACAACATCACGAACGAGCTCCCCAGCGGGGACACGCCGATGTACCCGGCGCTGGACGGCGCCGCGACCTGGGCGATCAACTACAAGAACGCCCACCCGGAGGAGGAGGTAGGGGTCGTGCTCGTCACCGACGGCCTCCCCTCGCACTGCAACACGGGCACCAACTCCATCGCGAACCTGGCGGCAAACGCCTTCCGGAACCACGGCGTCCGCGTGCACGCGGTCGGCTTCGGCGAGGCGAGCGCGACCGTCATCAACGCCATCGCCGACCGGGGCGGCGGGCAGGCGTACAACCTCGGCGTCGGGACGGCGCTGCAACAGGGCCTCGGCGCCGCGCTCGTCTCGATCCGGGGGGACGCGCTGCCGTGCGACGTGACCGTCCCGCTCGCCGGCGTCGCCGACCCCGCGTCGGTGTCCGTCGTCTACGAGAGCAGCGCCGGCGCCCAGACCCCGCTCACGCGCGTCGCCAGCGCGGGGGCGTGCGGCAACGGCTGGTACTTCGCCGACGCGACGAACACGAGCGTGAAGCTCTGCCCGCAGACCTGCGAGACCGCGCGCGAGAACCCGGGCGGGAGGATCCGGGCGATCGTTCCCTGCGTGTCGACCGAGCTCGATCCGATGGAGACGACCTGGGAGCGGTACCACGGCGTCTGTCCGCCGGGGAGCAAGGCACAGTGGGGTTTCCTCCGGTACAGGACGGTGACCCCGGGCGACTCGAGCGTCGAGTTCTACGTGCGTTCGGCCGACGATCCCGCCGATCTCGGCGCGGCGACCGTGCGGCTCGCCGCCACCGCCCACGCCGTCCCGACCGACACGCAGGTGTGCGACGAGACCTCGACGCCGATGTGCGCGGTCGATCTCTTCGACGTGCTCGGGGAGCTCCCGGACGCGCAGCGCGAGTATCTGGACGTCCGGATGACGCTCAACCCGACGAGCACCGGCGGGGGTGGCGTTCAAGTGCAGGACTGGGAGATCACCTATTCATGTCCAGACACCGAGTGAGCCGCGGCGCCGCGACAGCGGCCCTGCTGTTCGCCGCCGCGGGGGCGGCGGCGTGCGGCGGAGACGAGGGCAAGCCGCCGCCGAAGCCCCCGGCGCACACGAGCGGCGGCGACGGCGGCGACGCCGGCGGCGGGGCGGAGGGCGGCGGAGGCGCCGCCCCGGGAGCCTGCGGGAACGGCGTCGCCGAGGCCGGCGAGGCGTGCGACGGGCCCGATCTCCAGGGCGCGGACTGCCGCAGCGTCGGCTTCGAGACCGGCGAGCTCGGGTGCAGCCCCGGATGCGCCCTCGACACGTCGCGCTGCGCCGGCGTCGAGGTCTGCCAGGACGGCAGGGACAACGACGGCGACGGCGGCGTCGACTGCAGCGATACGGACTGCGCGGAGGCCTGCGCGGACATGTGCGCGGCGCCCGTGGCGCTCCCGGATCCCGCGGTCGTGACCGGCGACACGAGCGGCCACGAGATCGTCGGGAGCGACTGCACGTTCGGGGCCCCGGGCGTCGCGTACACGTTCACCGCGACGACGACCGGGTTCCTCGACGTGTTGCTCACCCCCCAGACCGACGCGGCGCTCGTCCCCATCGTGCGCAGCGCGTGCGACGATGAGGCGACGGCGATCGCGTGCGGGGGCGAAAGCCCGGGCACGGGCGTCGAGAACCGGCTCAGCGTGCCCGTCCGCGAGGGCGACGCGCTCTACGTGGTCGTCACCGGGGCGGACCCGAACCAGGCAGGCGCGTTCGACCTCACCGTGAGGAGCCGCGAGACCGTCTGCGGGGACCGGATCCAGGATCCCTCCGAGGCGTGCGACAACGAGGTCGGGCGGCCGGACGACGGCTGCAGCGACGAATGCCGCCTCGAGGCGACCGAGGTGGAGCCGAACGACACCACGGCGACCGCCAACGTCCACAGCGCGCCGTTCTTCGCCGCCATCTCCCCGGGCAACGACGTGGATTTCGTCCGCGTCACGGTGCCGAGCGGCCCCATCAATCTCGTCGCGGAGACGGCCGACGTCACGAGCGCCGACTGCCTTCATCACCGGATCGATACCGCCATCGAGATCCTGGACGACAGCGGCGCGCGGATCGTCCGGAGCGAGGCCGGGGGGACCGGCCGCTGCGCCCGCGCCGCCGCGCCGGGGCTCGCGGCGGGCGACTACTACGTTCGCGTCTCGGCGGGGGCCGGCGCCGCCGGTTCGACCTTCCCGTACCGGCTCGACGTGGCGCTCGTCGCGACGGTCTGCGGGGACGGGAACGTCTCCGATGGAGAGCAGTGCGACGACGGCAACACGGCTCCCAACGATGGATGCAGCCCCACCTGCCGCTTCTACCTCACCGAGACCGAGCCCAACGCCACGCCCGCGCAGGCGGACGTCTACGTCGCCCCGTGGCTCGCCGAGATCGGGCCCGCGCGCGACGTCGACGTGGTCGCCGTGGAGGTGCCGGGGCCGAGCTCGACCCTGCTCGTGAACGTGCACGACAACGGCACGGGCACGTGCGTGGACGGCCGGCTCGACAGCTACATCGAGCTCATCGACGACGACGGGGTCACCGTGCTCGCGTGGGACGGCGATTCGGGGGAAGGCAACTGCTCCTTCCTCTCGCAGGCCGATCTGGCCGCGGGCACGTACTACGTGAGGGTGAAGGCCCCGGAGTTCATCGGCGACGCGACCTTCTTCTACCGACTGAATGTCACGATCCTCTAGCGCCGGGCGCGGCGGCGGCGCGGCCGGCGGCGGGAGCCGGACGGACGCGCCGCCCCGCGACGCCGCGGAGCAAGCCGGGGCGGCGGGCGCTCCCGAGCTCGCGAGGACGCTCTACCGCGCCGACCTGTCCGATCCGCGCCAGCGCGCGGCGCAGCCGCGGGAGGTGGTGCGGGGGCGCGCCGCGCGCCGCGCCGAGTCGACCTCCGACGTCACGCGCTTCCGCGGGGTCCTGCCGGCCACGCTCGCGGGCGCCGTCGCCACCGGCGCGGCGGCGCTGCTCTTCCCGCCGCCGGGCGGGCACGCCGCGCCGGGGCCGCTCTCGCTGCCCCACGCGCGCGCGGGGCTCACGTGCGCGTCGTGCCACGCCGAGCCGGCGCCGGGCGCCGCGCAGGGGACCAGCGCCGCGCGGCGGCCCGGCGCGACGACGGACGGCGCAACGACGGACGACGCAGCGACGGACGACGCAGCGACGGACGGCGCAACGACGGGCGCGCGCGCGCTGGACCAGGCCTGCACGGGCTGCCACGGCGCCCACGGCACGATCCGCCGGAGCCACGCGCAGCTGCTCGCGCGCGGCGCGCTGGCCTGCGCCACGTGCCACCCCATCCACCGCGCCGACCAGGGGGTCGTGTTCGATCCGGCGAGGCCTCCGGTGCGCTTCGCGCCGGGCGTCGAGGTGGAGCTCCCGGCGACGGCCTTCCGCCCGAGCCGGCCGGCCACGGTCGCGATCGTCACCGCCGGGAGCTGCGCGCCGTGCCACGACCTCGCCGCGCCGCGCGACCCGATCGCGCGCTGCCTCGCCTCGACGCAGGCGCCGCTCGGCGACGCGCGGCCGATCACCTGCTTCGACGAGCACCGCCCCGCCCTCCCCGAGGACGCCCCGGCGGCCCGCGGCGGCGCGCCGGGCGCCGGGGACGGCGGCGTGTGCCGCGGCCAGCACACGGAGGATCGCGCGCTCGCGTGGGACGCCGCGCGCGACGCCGCCGCGGTGTTGCCGGTCGTGACGGGCGCGGCGGCGGGCGGCGCGGCGCGCGCTGCCCTGGACCGCCGCGCGCTGCTCTGGCTGGGCGCGGGGGTCGCGGCGGCCGCCGCCGCGCTCGCGGGCGCGCGCGGCGGCCACGCCCTGCGCGCGCGGCGCGCGCGGCGGGCGGCGCCCCCCGCGGCGGACCTGATGCTGCGCGCGTCCATGGGCGCGCGCGTGCGCCTGCCCGTGATCGACACGACCACCTGCCTCGGCTGCTACGCGTGCGTCGACGCGTGCCCCTACGACGTGCTCGCCGTCGAGCGGTACGTCGCGGTGGTGGCCCGCCCGGAGGCGTGCTGCGGCCTCACCCTGTGCGAACAGCGCTGCCCCAACGGGTCGCTCACGATCGAGGGCGGCGCGGGCGGCGCGCCGATCGAGGGTCGCCCGCGCCTCGGCGACGACCTCGAGAGCCTCGACGTGCCGGGCCTTTACCTCGCCGGCGATATCACCGGGCTCCCGCTCATCAAGAACGCCATCCACCAGGGCGCGCACGCGGCGACGCGCATCGCGGAGGACCTCCGGAAGGCGGGCCCGGGCGGCCCAGGGCTCGATCTGATCATCGTGGGCGCGGGGCCCGCGGGGATCAGCGCCGCGCTGCGCGCGAAGGAGCTCGGCCTCTCGTTCGAGGTGATCGAGCAGGGCAGCGTGGCGCAGAGCATCCAGAGCTTCCCGCGCGGCAAGCTGGTCTTCGACCAGCCGCTCGACCTGCCGGTGACCGGCAAGCTGTGGCTGAAGGAGTCGACCAAGGAGGAGCTTCTCTCCCACTGGCTCCGCGTCGTGCGCAAGGAGCGGCTCCCCATCGTGCAGGACACCCGGATGCTGTCGATCGCGCGCGCGGCCGGCGCCGCGACGGGAGCGCGCGCGGCTGGCACGGACGTGGGCGGCGCGGACGCGGGCGCGCGCGGCGCCGACGCGGGCGCGCGCGGCGCCGCGGAGGCGTCGGCCGGGTTCGTCGTGACGACCGCGCCGCGCGACGGGGGGGCGACCGGCGCGCCGACCGAGCGACGGGCGCGGCGCGTGCTGCTCGCGATCGGCCAGCGCGGATCGCCGCGCCGGCTGCCGTTCGAGCTGCCCGCGGAGGTCGAGGGCCGGGTGTATTACCACCTCGCTGACGCCAGGAGCCTCGCCGGCAGCCGGGTGCTCGTCGTCGGGCTCGGCGACGTCGCGATGGAAGCGGCCATCGCGCTGGCCCGCCAGCCGGACACCGCGGTCGCCATCGCCTACCGGGGCGGCGGGTTCCGTCGCGGAAAGACGAGGAATATCGAGGAGATCCGGAGGCTTGCGGCCGCGTCGCGCCTCTCCCTCCTGCTCGAGACCGAGGTGACGGCGCTCGCCGCGGATCCGCGCGGCGGGCTCGCGGCGACCCTCTCCTCGCCCGCGGGGGCGCGGGTGCACCCCTGCGACGCCGTGCTCGTCCTCGTCGGGAGCATCCCGCCCTGGAGCGCCCTCCGCGCCGCCGGGATCCAGCCGACCGCCGCGCCGACAGATCGTCCGCGGGCCGAGGACGTCGAAGGGAGCACGCCCGCCGGCCCGCCGCCGTAAGCCGTACGTAAGATCAAGGGTCTCGGGGAGTTCTCTGGAGGAGCCATGAAGCCGACCCACGTCGCCCTGTTCTCCGCCCTCGGCATGATGTTCACCAGCCTCTCGGTCTACTCGCTCGCGCCGTCCGGGGACGGGAGCCCGGCACCGGTCGTCGAGGTGACCGCCGAGCCGCCCCGCGTCACCCCGGAGACCGCGGGCGGCGCCGCGGCCGTGGCCGATCCGAGCCGCTTCACCACGGGCTCGCGGCTGATGCTGGAGGGGCGCGTCGGCCACGCCCGCCTCCCCCGCTCGGCGCGCGAGACGTTCCTGATGTTCGAGGTGCGCAGCGGCGAGCCGTCCGCGAGGGCGCAGGCGCAGGCGAACCTCTCGCTGGTCATCGATCGCTCCGGGTCGATGAAGGGCACGCGCCTGGCGAACGCCGTCGACGCGGCGACGACCGCCGTGAGCCGCCTGAACGACGGCGACACCGTCTCGGTGGTCACGTTCGACACGAGGACCGCCGTGGTCGTGCCGCCCACGACCGTAGGGCCGGACACGCGGGGCCGCATCCTCGCGAGCGTCCGCGGCATCTCGCTCGGCGGCGACACCTGCATCTCCTGCGGCATCGAGGAGGGCCTCGCGCTGCTCGCCCAGGCGAGCGGCGGGGTGAGCCGGATGCTCGTCCTCAGCGACGGCGACGCCAACCACGGGGTCCGCGACGTCCCCGGCTTCCGCGCGATGGCGCAGCGGGCGCGCGATCGCGGCGTGAGCATCACCACGATCGGCGTCGACGTCGACTACAACGAGAAGATCCTCTCCGCGATCGCGCTCGACTCGAACGGGCGTCACTACTTCGTGGAGAACGACGCCGCGCTCGCGCGCATCTTCGAGGCGGAGGCGGACCAGCTCACCTCGTCGGTCGCGAGCGGGGCGGAGCTCGCGATCGACCTCGCGCCCGGCGTGGAGCTCGACCGGGTCTTCGATCGCTCGTTCCGTCGGGCCGGGGGCCAGGTCGTCGTGCCGCTCGGGGCGTTCGCGGCCGGGGAGGTGAAGACGGTCCTGCTCAAGGTGCGCGTCGACGGCCTCGGCGGCGGCGCCGGCGGTCCCGGCGGCGACCCGCGCGGCGCCGCGCCCATCGCCGACGTCCACCTCGCGTACCGGGACCTCATCGCGAGGACCGACGCCCGCTGCGAGGGCAAGCTGGGCGCCTTCGTCGCGGAGCGCGACGGCGACGCGAGCGAGATCGACGCGCTCGTGGCGGGCCGGGTGCAGCGCAGCGAGACGGCGGCGACGCTGAAGCAGGCGAACTTCCTGTTCGAACAGGGGCGGCTCGACGAGGCGCGGAGCAAGCTCGACGCGCAGCAGCGGTCGCTCCGGGCGGCGGCCGACAAGGCGAAGGGCAGCGCGCCGGCGGGCCGCGCGAAGGACGTGGAGCGCGACTTCGAGAGCCAGATCGCGGCGCTGGAGAGCGCGAACACGACCCTCGCCGGGCGGGTCTTCGCCTCGCCGCCTCCTGCGGCGTCCGCCGCGAGCGCCGGCGTGTTCGCGCCGGCGCCGGCGGCGGCGCGGCCGGCTCCGGCGCAGTCGCGGGAGGGCAAGAGCGCCGTCCGGCGCAACGAGGTGCAAGCCTTCGATCTCGCGCGCTGACGCGCGGCCCGGGGGTGAGCGGCGCGCGCGCCGACCCTGGCCAGCGGCGCGGGGCGTTGACACTGGTCGGGCTTTCGGGTTTTGACTCTCCGCGGTGGGTGTTCGACCGAGGGCGAGCCGGCCGGGGAGCCGCCGGACGGGTGGCGACGGCGCGCAGGGGTCGACCCCGCGCGAGCCTCAGGGGTCGACCCGGAAGTCCTCGCCCGGCCCTCGCGGGGCGGGGTCGCGCGGGCAGCGCGCGCCGGCGTCGCGCCGCCCGCGCGCGCGGCGCCTGGGGCGCGGGCGGCCGCTCCTCCTCGGGCTCGCGGGCGCGCTCGCGGCGGCGGCCGCGGCGCTCGCCGCGCTGGTGTTCGGGTTCGGGCGCATGACGGCCCCGGCCGACGGGCGCGTCGTCGAGATCAACTGGCCCGAGGGGCTCGACGCGGACGAGGCGGCGGCGCTCCTCGCGGCCGAGGGGCTCGTCGAGAGCGAGCGCGCCATGGCGCTCTACCTCGGCGCGACGGGCGGCACCGAGGCGTTCGTGCCGGGCCCGCACCTGCTCTTCGCGGGCGCGACGCCGAGGGAGCTCCGGCAGCTGCTCACGCGGGCGGAGGGTCGCCCGACGGCGAAGGTCACGATCCCCGAGGGCTGGAACCGCTTCGACATCGCGGCCCGGCTCGAGAAGCTCCACGTCGCCGGGAAGAAGACGTTCCTCGCCGCGACCGCCGACGGCGCGTTGCTCGAGGCGCTCGGGATCGAGCGCGGCGGCGCCGTGGGGGCGGAGAGCGCGGAGGGGTACCTCTTCCCCGCCACGTACGAGTTCGCGCTGGACTCCGACGCGCGCGACGTCGCGAAGCGCCTCGTCGGCGAGGCGGATCGGCGCTGGAGCGCGCTCGCCGCCCAGGGCAAGGACGGCCTCGCGGCCCTCCAGGCGACGCTCGGGTGGGGGCGCCGCGAGGTGCTCACGCTCGCCTCGATCGTCGAGAAGGAGGCGGTCGTCGAGGAGGAGCGGCCGCTCATCGCGAGCGTGTTCCTGAACCGGCTCCTCGATCCGGCCTTCCGCTCGCGCCGGCTGCAGTCCGACGCCACGGCGCTCTACGGCTGCGTCGCCTCGCCCGATGAGGCGCCCTCGTGCGTCGGGTGGGACGGGAAGCCCACGCCCGAGGTGGTGCGGGATCCGAGGAATCGCTACAGCACCTACGCGCACCCGGGCCTGCCGCCCGGGCCGATCGCCAACCCGGGGGCGCCGTCGATCGCGGCCGTGCTCGCGCCCGCGGCGACGAAGTACCTCTATTTCGTGGCGGCAGGCGGGGGCCGCCACACGTTCAGCGAGAGCCTGGACGCGCACAACGACGCCGTGCGCAAGCGCCGGGACGCGACGGCGCCGCCGTAGGCGCGGGAGGTCCGCGCTCCGGGTCTATCGGCGCCCCTTCGACCGGCGCTCGATCTCATCTGCGGTGGACTCAAGCGCTGAGCGCAGATCAAACATCGACCGCTCCAGCTCTTCGACTCGCCGACGGCTGGCCACAAGCTCCGCGGTGAGCTTGGCCTCCGCCTGCCGCGCGCGCCGGTAAGACACGATCTGCGGGCGGTTCAGCCGTAGTCGCTGGATGAAGAACTCGCCCTCGGGGGTGAGCCCGACGAAGCATCCGTCGTCGCTCTCGCGCAGATGCTGCGCCAGCTCATCTTGCCCGGGATGGAGCAAACGAACATGAGGAGGATCGTGCTCGTGCCAGTAGGCCCCCTTGTGCTCGTTGCAGCGGGCACAGCAGTAGACGAGGTTCTCCACCTCGTCGGTGCCCCCACGGGAACGCGGGCGATGATGGTCGATGGTCAGCGTGGCCCCGACCGCATCCTCGTGGACCCCGCAGTACGCGCAGCGTGCGTGAAAGCGCGCCCGGACCTGCGCGCGCGGCTCGTCGGCCACGGGGGCGCGCCTTCAGCGGGCCGCGGCCAGCTCGTGTCCCATGAGGCGCCGGTAGTCCTCCGCCAGGGCGGCGCTCTTCGCCCGCAGCCTCTCGAGGTAGGTGGTGGCATCCGCCAGGAGCCCCTCCTGCTCGGCCACGATGCGCGCCAGTGCGTCAGCCTGGGCTTCGAGCTGCGCCTTCTCCGCTTCCAGCGCTCCAGCACGTGTGACCGCCTGCTCCGTCGCCGGACGCAGCGCGTCGGCCTCGTCGGCGTCGAGGTCCTCGAGCAGACGGGCGAGCTCCACATGCTCAGGGCCCGTCAGCGCCCCCTGCGCCTCGGCCGCGCGGAGAGCCTGAAAGCGCCGGCTTTTTTGCTCGTTCCACCGCACGCCAAGAGGATGCCACGACCGGCATGGTCCGCCAAGCCGGCGTCGTCCCTCGTCAAATTGTTCTTCTCGCGTTCTCCCCGGCCGCGCCGTCCGCCCTTCCTGAATCGGCGCGAGCCGCAGTAGATTCGCGCGCCATCATGCGTCGCCCCGCTCCGCTCCGCCTCGCGCTCTGCGCTCCCCTCGCCTTCGCCGCCCTAGCCGCTTGCTCCTCCGGCGCCACGCCCCAGGCCGAGCGCGGCGTCGCGCCGCAGGTCGAGGCGACCCCGGCCGCGCCCGCGCCGCCCGAGCCGACCGCGCCCGCCGCCGCCTCCGCGACCGCCGCGAGCCCCGCCCCCGCGCCCGCCGCGAGCGCCTCCGCGGCGCCCGCCGCGGGCGCTTCGGCCTCCGCGGCGCCCGCCGCGAGCGCCGCGGCCGACGGCGCGGATCCGGTCGGCGACGGGCCGCTGCCCAAGGTGAAGGTCGCGAACATCGGCATGCACATCGGCGGCGGGCCACACGACGACTACACCAAGGAGCCGATCAAGAGCTCGGTCGCGCCCCACTTCGACGAGTTCCGCCGCTGCTTCGCGCTCGCGGAGGACCCGACGAAGGGCGGCGACTTCGGGATCGACCTGCGCATCGAGAAGGACGGCGGCAAGGCCGAGGTGCGCAAGCCGCGGACGGCGCTCAAGGGCGAGGCGTTCACGCGCTGCGTGGTCGGCGTGTTCGAGCGGATCGACTTCAAGAAGCCCCGGCGAGGGCCGACCGTGGTGAGCTACTCGCTCCGGTTCACGCCCTGATCGGGCGGGCCGCGCTCACTTTCGGGCAGCGACGCCCGGCAGCGAGCCGCGCGAGGCCTCGACCGCCGTCTCGCCCGCGCGATCGAGCGCGTACTTGAACAGGATCGGGCCGAACACCTCGTTCAGCGCCACGCACCCCACCACGAGCGAGCGGAAGCCGGCGCCCAGGCTCGGGAACGCGCGCTCGATGGTCAGGCTGATTCCCAGCGTGAGGCCGGCCTGCGACACCAGGCCGCACCAGGCCCACCGCCGCAGCAGCGGCGGATCGTCCGCGAGGCGGCTGCCGATGCGGCTCGCGACCCAGGTCACGAGGGCGCGCGTCGCGCCGAAGAGCAGCGCGACGGGCCACATGAGCCGGAGCAGCGGCAGGTCGAGGTGCGCGCCGGCGGTCGCGAAGAACAACACGAACACCACGCTCGCCGCGTCCTCGACGGCGTGGACCAGCTTCTCGCCCTGGCTCGACAGGTTCGCCACCACGAACCCGGCGACCACGAACACGAGCAGCGCGTCGAAGCGGAGGTAGCGGAGCACCTCGGTCGCGCCGAAGCCGAGCGCCACGAACACGAGGATGAGCTGCCGGCCGATGAGCCGCATGTAGACCGCGAGCGCGAGCCCGAGCGTCGTGCCGATCGAGATGCTGCCGAGGACCTCGCGGCCGAGGAGCTCGATCTCGTGCATCGACATCGTCGTGCCCGGCTCGATGAGCGGCCGCACCGTGGCGAGCGCGATCGCCGTCACGATGATGACGATGATGTCCGACGTCATCACGAACGCGAGCGTGTTCATCGCGACCGGGCCGGTCGCGCGCGTCTGGGAGAGGATGCCCAGCACGGCCGAGGGGCTCCGGGTGATCGCGATGACGCCCCAGAGGATCGCCACGCCGATCGCCGCGGCGAGCGGGAGGTCGGCCGCGAACGGGACGAGCGAGCGCGCGGCGAAGAAGACGCCGGTCATCGTCACGAAGACGAGGACCGTCTGGACGAGGTTGTTCAAGAGGAGGCTCTTCACGCTCTTCTTGACGATCTCGATCCGGAGCTCGGCGCCGCCGGCGAGCGCGATGAGCGCGAGCGCCAGGGTGTTGACCCGCGAGATCTCCTCGACGGCGTGGTGATCGACGAGGTTGAAGACGTGCGGCCCGGCGAGGATGCCCGCGAGGATGTACCCCGACAGGTGCGGCAGGCGGAGCGGCTCGACGAGCTCGCTCGCGAGCGTGCCGGCGAGGAGGAGGAAGCCGATCGAGGCGATGGTGCCCGCCGGCCCGTGGCCGTGCGGGACCGCGCGCGTCGTGACGTAGAGCACGCCGAACAGGAGGACGAGCGCGACCGCGTGCGTGAGGTGGTTCAGCGGGCCCTTGGGCGCCCCCCCGTGGTGGCGGCCGGCGGGCGCGCCGTGCTGCAGCGCGGGCTCGGCGGTGGGCGCCGCGGCGGCGCTCATGGCGGCGCGTCCTTCGTCGATCACACGGGCGTCCTGGCCGCTCACGCCTCCCCCCTCCCCGCTCGCGGCGTGCGCTCGGCCTCGACGGGCGCGGGGTCGCGCGCCGGATCACGCGCGGCGCGCGCGAGGCCGCGGCCGAAGAAGAGCGACTCGCGCTCGGGCGCGGCGAGCTCGCCGGCCTTGCGGAGCGTGGCGCGCAGCGCCTGCGGGCCGACGAACTCGCCGAACACGGCGGCCGCGGCCGCGGTGAAGAGGACCGTGGCGCCGATCGGGCCCGGGAACCGCAAGGAGAAGGCCAGGCCGACGCTCATCGCCACGGCGCCGGAGGAGAGCAGCCCCGCGCCGAGCAGCGGCGACGTCTCGCGCGCGTCGGGCGACACCACCCGGAGGACGAGGCCCGTCGTGAGCTTGCCGGCGACCCGCGCCGCGAGCGCGATCGCGACCACCCACGGCAAGAACGGCGCGGCCTTCGGGCTCAGGTGCGCGCCCGCGAGCAGCAGCGACGGCAGGATCACGGGCCGCTCGGTCGGCGCCACCATCGCCACGATCTCGTCGCGGTGCCGCGAGACGGCGGCGATCGTCACGCCCATCGAGAACGTCGCGAGGAGCGGCAGCAGGCCGACCCGGGCGCTCGCCCCGATCGTCAGCAGCGACGTGCCGAGCAGCACGCCCCAGCTCTGGATGAGGCGGAAATCGGTGCCGAGCAGCACGACCGCGATGAGCCCGAGCACGACGCCGATGAGCGCCGTCACGATCGTCCAGCCCCAGAACGGGATCGGCCAGAGGCTCGTCGCCTGCGGGACGAGCGCGAAGACGCCCCCCATCATGAGCAGCGGGCCGAGATCGTCGCAGTCCGCGATGTCGGAGATGAGGTCCGAGACTTTTCCGCTGGCGCTGTAGCGTTGCGTCACCCAGAGCACGGCGTGGCGCGTCGTCTCGGCCGAGACGGCGCCCACGCCCGCCGCGAGCAACGTCCGGTCGGCGGCGTCCAGCGACGGCACGCCGCGGGCGACCGCGAACCAGACCGCGACCGCCACCGAGCAGCCGGTCGCGAGGCTCATCAGCACGCCGAGCGCGATGCGGGACGGGCGGACGCGGCGGCTGCCGACGAAGCCGAAGTCGAGGCCGACGACCAGCGCGAGCCAGCCGAGCGCGACGCCTAAAAGCGGCTCGAGCGCGGCGATCGACGACGGCTCGAGCAGGCCGAGCGCGGAGGGACCGAGCACGAAGCCGAGCACGACGTACTCGGCGCCCGAGGGGAGCCCGATGCCGCGGAGCACCCGGCCGCTGACGAGCGAGCTGCCGAGGTACGACAGCACGAGCAGCCCCATCAGGAGCCAGACGGCGTTCACGAGGCGCCGCCCCGATCGACAGGACCGCCGACCGGACCGCCGCGCCGCGCGCGCTCGGCGCCCGGCTGCCCCGGCGCCCGCCCGAGCGAGATGCCTGCGCCGAGCAGCACCTGCGCCGCGGCCGTCAACCAGCGGCTGCGCACGTCGTCGCCGTCACACGCCATCGTGGCCCGGAAGTGCGCGCCCCCCTCGTCGATCGCGACGAGCACGGCGCGGGCGCGGCTGCCGAGGGCCGCGCCCGTCTTGACGAGCAGCTCCCGCACCCGGTCGAGATCGGCGGAGGGGTCGACGCTGATCTCGATCGCGACGAGCGGCGGCCGGCCGCGGATCCGCGTCGGATGGAACAGGCTGAGCAGGTGCGGCACACGTACGACGCACCCGTCCTCGTCCTCGAGGCGCGCCTCGATCAGCGTCAGCTCGCGCACCCGCCCGGATCGGCCCCCGACGTCGGCGACGTCGCCGACGCGCAGGCGCCGCCCGTAGATGACCGCGATGCCCGCGGCCGCCGAGGCGACGAGCGGCGTGCTGGCGAGCCCGGCCGACGCGATCACGACGAAGCCGACCCGCGTGAGCGCGCCCTCGTCGGTCCCCGTGATGAGCGGCGCCGCGAGGAGCAGCGCGGCCACGAGGATGCCGAAGCGGACGAGGACGCCGGTGGGGACCGCGAGGTCCGAGGGGAGCCACCCGAGCGACGTCTCGCCGCGGCTGACGCTCCCGAAGAACAGCCCCACGAAGCGGACGAGGATGACCACCGCGAGCGTCGCGATGATCGCGAGCACGAGCACGGGGACGCTCCGGGCGATGCGCCCCATGAGCTCCGACACCGGCGCGAGCACGAAGCCGGTGAGCCGCTGGCTGTAGCCGCTCGTGGCCTCGAAGAGCGAGAGGGCGAAGAGGATCCAGATGTAGGCGATGCCCACCCGGACGAGCACGCCGGCGACGCCGAGCGCGACCGAGAGCGCGCCCTGGGACGCCGCGGGCCGGAGCATCTCGATGCCGCGCACGCGCAGGGCGGGGAGCCGCTCCGGGTGCTCGGCGACCCACGCGCGCGCCCGCTCGACGAGCTCGCCGACCTTGCGGAGCAGGAGCGCCGCGATGAGCCCCGAGAAGACGAGCAGCGAGAACGAGAAGACGCTCTGCGCGATGCGGTTCCTGCTGTGCTCCTTGGCGAGCACGTCGCGCACGGTCGCCGCGACCGCGACCGCGTGCACCGCGACCGTCGTGCTGCCCGCCGCGGCGGCGTCCTCGGGGCCGAGCTGGATGAGCGGGCTCTCGCCGACATAAACGACGGCCACGCCGGCCTGCTCGTCGATGCGGATCTCGGGGACCTGCTTCTCCTGGGCGGCCCGCTCCAGCACCTTCGCGGCCTCGCGGGCGCGCTCCTGCGGCGAGAGGTTGCCCCGGTGCACGCGGATCGCGAAGACCGTCCGGCCGAGCAGCTGGACGCGCGCCTCGGGCTGATCGACCACCGGCGGCGGGAGCTGCCCGTCGGGAGCGAGCGCCGCGGTCGGATCCGCGGGCGGCGCGACCTGCGGCGCGACCGGCACGGACGGCGGCGCCCCCTGCGGCGGCGCGATCTCCGCGGACCGCGGCGCCACCTGCACCGTCGCCGCCGGCGCCGCCGGCGCCGCCGGCGGCGGCTGCGGCGGCACCTGCGCGCGCAGCGACGGCGCGATGCGCGTGGGCGGCGGCGCGGCCTGAGCGGACGCGGGCGGCGCCGGCTCGGCGAGCGCAGGACCGGCGAGCGACACGAGGCCGGCGAGCGCGACGAAGAGCGCGGGAAACAGCCGCTGCACGCCGGCACTTTCGACCGGAGGTGGGGCACCGGTCAAGCGACGCCGCGGAGATCCACGAGGAGACGCCGCCCGCCGGGCCGCGGGGTCCCGGTCCCGCGCGATCGGCCGCGGCCCGGGGCTCACCGTAGCGCTCGCCTCGATCGCGCTCGCCCGGTGATGGATCGCCTTGCCGCCGGGGCAGGGCGCTGGCAGGGCGGCCGCGTGGCAAGGACCAAGAGATCCGTGACGCCGTCGCTGCTCGTCGGGGACATCGGGGGCACGAACACGCGGCTCGCCCTCTACGACGCCGAGAGCGACAGGCCGCGCTCCGAGGCCGTCTTCCGCAGCCGCGAGCACGCGAGCTTCGAGGAGATCGCCCTCCCCTTCCTCGTCCGCAGCGACGCGCCCCACCCGGCCATCGCCGTGCTCGGCGTCGCGGGCCCGATCAAGGACCACGTCGCCACCGTGACGAACCTGCCCTGGCGCATCTCCGAGCGCGAGCTGTCGCGCCGGCTCAAGATCGCGCGCGTCCAGCTCGCGAACGACCTGGTCGTCGGCGCCCGGGGCTGCCTGCACGTCCCCCGCGGCGCCATCTCGCCGCTCACCGAGCGCAGGCCCCGGCTCAAGGGGAGCAACCTCGCGGTCATCGCGGCCGGCACCGGGCTCGGCGAGGCGCGGCTCATCTGGGACGGCGCCCGCCACCTGACGCTCCCGACCGAGGGGGGGCACGCCGACTTCGCCCCGCGCAGCGCCCTCGAGATCGAGGTGTGGCAGTTCCTCGCCGAGCGCCACCCGGATCACGTGAGCTACGAGCGCGTCCTCTCGGGCGACGGGCTCGGCGCCCTGTTCGACTTCTTCGTCGCCCGCGCCGCCCGCGTGCCCCGCGCGATCGAGCGCCGCCTCGCCGAGGGCGACCGCAACGCGGCGATCGCCGAGCTCGGGCTCGCGCGCGCCTTCCGGCCCGCCGCCCGCGCGGTCGACCTGTTCGTCGAGATCTACGGCGCCGAGGCGGGCAACCTCGCCCTGCGCGAGCTCGCGCTCGGCGGCGTCTTCATCCTCGGCAACATCGCGCGGCACCTCGTCGCCGCCCGGCGCGAGCTGTTCATGAAGTCCTTCCTGAAGAAGGGGCGCCTCGCCCCGCTCCTCGAGGAGGTGCCGGTCGCGCTGGTCACCGACGCCCTCGTCGGCGTGCGGGGCGCGCTCGCGCTCGCGAAGGAGCTCGCCGCCGAGGACGAGCCCGCCGCATCGAGCGAGCGCCCGGCCCGGGCGGCGCGGCGGCGGGCCTGAGCGCGCGCCCGGCTCAGCGCGCCGGCGCGTCGCCGGCCGCCGCGTCGCCGCCGGCCGCCGCCTCGTCGATGGCCGCCGGGACCTCGAAGACGAACCGCGCGCCGCCGCCCCGCGCGCCGGCCTCCACCCCGATCGAGCCCCCGTGCAGCGCGATGATCCGCTGCGCGATGTAGAGGCCGAGGCCAGCGCGGCCCGAGCGCGGCCCGTGCTTCCTGAAGCGGGCGAACACGTCGACGCGGCGCTCGGGCTCGACGCCGAGGCCCGAGTCCTCGACGGCGCAGCGCACGCGATCGCCGCGCGCCGCGACCTCGATGTAGACGTCGCCCCCCCGCGGCGAGTGCCTGATCGCGTTCTCCACGAGGTTCAGCAGGACCTGGTAGAGCCGCCGCGCGTCGCCGGTCACGAGCCCGGGCTCCGCGGCGTCGACGTGGATCTCCACGGAGGCCTCGCCCGCGATCGGGGCCACGGTGTCGATCACCTCGGCGATCACGTCGCGGAGGGCCATGCGCTGAGGCCCGATCCGCAGCTCGCCCGCCTCGGCGAGCGCGGCGTCGAGCAGGTCCGAGATGAGCGACGTCATCCGGTCGACGTTGCGGAAGAGCACCCCGGCCATCCGAGCGCACTGGGCGGGCTCCGGCGGGCGCTGCACGCGCGCGAGCAGCGCCGCCTGGAGCCTGACGGCCTGCAGCGAGGCTTTCAGGTCGTGCGAGACGATGGACATGAACTCCTCGCGCTGCTGGCCGAGCTCCTCCAGCCGGGCGCGCGCGGCCTCGAGCTCGGCCCCCTTCCTCGCGAGATCCCGGGTGATGTCCGCGAGCTCGCTCGTGAGGGTGACGACCACCTCCTCCAGCCGCCGCGCCTCCTCGGGCGAGGAGGCCCGGCCGAGGAGGACACGCGCGCCGCCCGCGGCGGGGATGACGAGGAACTTCACCGCCCGCGGGACGTCGCTCCCACAACGCGCCTGGAGCTCCCAGGGGGCGGCGACGTCGTGGGCCAGGGCGGCGGAGAGCTTCGCGCGGGAGCGCTCGTCGAACAGCGACGCGACGCTCCCGCCCGGCGCCGCCCCGTCGCCGAGCAGCCAACCCGCCGCCGCGCTGGCCAGCGTGATCTCGCCGCGCTGCACCACGAGGAGGACGGCGTCCTCCGCGGCCGAGAGGAACGCGTGGAAGAGCGCCGCCGCGTCGGGCTGCGTCACCGCCACCCCCGCGCGATCTCGACGGCCATGGAGCCCGACGCCGCGACCGCGTGGGCCCCGAGCTGCTCCGCGGGGTCGGGCAGCGCCGCGACGGCGCGCCCGCCCGCGAGGATCTTCGCCGCGGGCAGCTCCTCGCGCACCTGCCGGATGAGGTCGCGCGCCGCGGGCAGGTGCGCGGACAGCGTGACCGACACCGCGAAGAGCTTCACCTCGCTCCACCGGAGGTCCTCGATCCTGGCCGCGAGCGAGATCCCCCCGCGCGCGAACGTGATCTGCCAGCCGTCGAGGGCGAGCAGATCCGCGACCATGCGCGCCCCGAGCGAGTGGAGCTCGGGCTCGACGCAGCCGACCACCGCCCTCGGGCCCCCGGACGGCCACCGGATCCGCGGGTACGTGGAGGCGATCGCCGCCTGCGCGACGGCGGTCGCGAGGTGCTCGTCCGCCACGGTGAGCCGGTTTTCGTACCAGAGGTCCCCGACCTCCTCCAGCGCCGGCGCGACGATGCGCTCGTAGACGTAGCCGAGCCCCCCGTCGAGCGCCGCGTGCAGCACGCCCCGGGCCGCGGCGTAGTCGCCTGCCAGGATCGCCGCCGTGAACAGGCGCGCCTCGGCCCTCTCGTCCTCGGAGGCCCCGCGCGCCCCCGCGGCCTTGGCAGCAGCCCGCTCTGCGCTCATCCCTCCCCTTCGTCGTACGGAGAGCCCCACGGCCGCAGGGGTCACATGACCAGCTCGCCTCGCCCGACCCCATCGGCCGCCCGACCGCACCATCGTCGAGCAAAGGCCGGCGCCGTCAAGCCCCACGCCGGCCGGCACCTCACGACGTGGCCCCCGCGGCCGCCGCGTCGAGCAACCAGACGAGCCGGCCGGATCCGCCGCGGACGATCCGCGCCGGCACCTCGTCGGCCGGCCCCGACCGCTTCGCCTGCTCGATGACCGCGCGTTTGCTCGCGCCGCGGGCCAGGAGCAGCTTGAGGCGCGCCTCCCGGATCACCGGGGACGTCAGCGTGAGCCGCGCCTCGAGCTGCTTGTCCGGCTGCGCCGGGATGGCGGCGACCAGGCGATCCTCGATGTGCACCGCGCCCGTCCCCGGGAAGAGCGACGCGGTGTGGGCGTCGTCGCCGATGCCCATCGTCATGACGTCGAACGCCACCCCCCCGGCGACCCCGAAGCGCGCGCGCAGGATCTGCTCGTAACGCGCGGCGGCCCCGGTGAGATCGGGCGACTCCCCCTCCATGCGGAAGAAGTTCGCCTCCGGGATGTGCGCCGCCGCGAGGTCCCGGCGCGCGGCCCCGTAGTTCGAGCGGGGGTGGTCGGGCGCGACCGCGCGCTCGTCCACCCAGAACCACTCGGTCTGCGCCCACGGGAGATCGAGCGCGGCGAGGCGCTGGTACGCCTCCGACGGCGTGCTCCCGCCCGAGAGCGCGATCCGCGCGACGCCCCGGGCCTCGATCGCCTCCGCGATCGCGCGCGCGGCGAGCTCCGCGGCGAGGCGCGACATCTCGGCCGCGTCCTTCGCGACGCACGTCTCCTCGGCACCGCTGTTCATCTCGGTCCTCCTCCCAGCGCGCTCCAGGAGGCGGCGGCGAGCACCGCGTCGCGCAGGAGCCGATCGCCCTCCAGCGAGTCGATCGTCTTGGTCAGCACCCACGTCTCGTCCCGGTAGCCGAGCGGGTGGAGGTGCTCGGCCGACCGCGCCCCCTCCATCGTCCACCGCACCGTGGCCGGCGCCTTCTCGAGCCGCACGCACCCGAGCGCGAGCGGCTTCCCGCCGAGCGACGTCTCGAGGCGCACGCCGTCGATCCGGCGCGCCGCCTGCTCGTCGGCCGGCGGCCCGTCGACGAGCGCGATCTCGATCGGCGCGCCGTCCGCGGCCCGCGCGCGGCCGACCACCGCGGCGGGGCCGCCGGCCTGCGCCGGCCCGCGCGCCTCGAACGTCCAGCCGAGCCGCGAGCCCATCCAGCCGAGGAAGAGCGCCGCCGGATCCGGCTTCGAGCCCGCGCTGCGCGCGATCTCCACCCGCCGGATCGACCGGCACGCCTCCGGCATGTCGTCGAAGAACCGCGCCACCAGCTCGCGGAACGAGAACGTCCGCACGAACGCGCGGTCCGCGAGCGGCGCCTTCGTCTCGCGCGCGACCGCCGCGAGGCGCTCGATGCACGTCTCGGCCGAGTCGAACACCAGCCGATCACACACCGGCGCGAGCGCGTCGCCGAGCACGTTCGGCGCCCCCGGCGCCAGCTCGACGATCACCGTGACGTCGGAAATCGTAAGCGCGCTCACCACCGAAGCCACACGCTCGGCGGCGGCGACGCCGAACGAGAGCTCCACGCTGTCGTAGCAGATCGGCACCTCGCCATCGCGGCGGCACATGGCCGACCAGTCGGCCTGGACGCAGAGCGGGTCGAGCCGGTCGTCGATCGTGATGAGCAACGTCCGGCCCGCGTGGGTCTCGGCGAGCGCCTGGGCCTGCTCCTTCAGGCGCTCGACCTCGGCGCGGCTGCCCACCGCGACGAAGTTCATCGTCGACGCGCGCGTCTTCACGGCCGGCTTGTCGCGCGAGTCGTCGGGGGACGCCCAGAACGCGGCGAGCTCCGACTCGACCCGCTTGATGACCTCGGCGATCGGGCCCGCGCTCACGGCCGCCTCCAGGTCCGCCCCTGGCCCTCGCGCTCGCCCTCCGCGCCGCACGCGGCGGCGTCGCGCGGCGGCTCGATCAGGGCGTCGGCCTCGGCGGGCCCCCAGCTGCCGGCGGCGTAACGCGCGACCGGCGCGCCCTGCGACCCCCACCCCTCGAAGATCGGGTCGACGAAGCCCCACTGCGCCTCCACCTCGTCGGCGCGCGTGAAGAGCGTCGCGTCGCCTCGCAGCGCGTCGAGCAAGAGCCGCTCGTAGGCCTCCGGCGTGCTGGAGCCGAACGCGGCGCCGTAGCGGAAGTCCATCGTCACGCCGCGGATCGCGATGCCGCCGCCCGGGATCTTCGCGGCGAACCGGAGCGAGATCCCCTCGTCCGGCTGGAGGCGCATCACGAGGGCGTTCGGCTCCTCGGTGGCGCCGGGGGCGCCCTTGAACAGGCCGTGCGGCAGCGGCTTGAAGTGCAGCACCACCTCGGCCACCCGCTTCGCGAGCCGCTTGCCGGCCCGCAGGTAGAACGGCACGCCGCCCCAGCGCCAGCTGTCCAGGTGGAGCTTCATCGCGACGTAGGTCTCGGTCATCGAGTCCTTCGCGACGTCGGGCTCCTCGGTGTAGCCGGGCACCTTCTCCCCGCGCACGATGCCGGGCGCGTACTGCCCGCGCACCGTCGACGTGAGCACGTCCGGGCCCGCGATCGGCCGGAGCGTCCGCAGCACCTTCACCTTCTCGTCGCGCACCGCGTCGGCGTCCCACGACGACGGCGGCTCCATCGCGACCAGCGTGAGCAGCTGGAGCGCGTGGTTCTGCACGATGTCCCGGGTGATGCCGACCTTCTCGTAGAACTTGCCGCGGCCCTCGACGCCGATCTCCTCGGCGACGGTGATCTGCACGTGGTCGACGTGCTGGCGCGACCAGAGCGGCTCGAAGATCGTGTTGCCGAACCGGAGGACGAGGAGGTTCTGGACCGTCTCCTTCCCGAGGTAGTGGTCGATCCGGTAGACCTGCGACTCGGCGAGGTGGGCGAGCAGGTCCCGGTTCAGGGCGCGGGCGCTCGCGAGGTCCTCGCCGAACGGCTTCTCGACCACGACGTGCTGGAAGGGCGCGTCCTTCTCGTGGGACGGCGGCGCGATGAGGTTCGCCGCGCGCAGGCCGCGCACGATCGGCGCGAACTGGTCGGGGGCGACGGCCAGGTAGAAGACCCGGTTTTTGCGGGTGCCGCGCTCGTTGTCGAGCCGCGCGAGCTCCGCCGCCAGGCGCGTGTAGGTCTCGGCCTCGTCGAACGAGCCCTGGACATAACTGATGCCCTTCTCGAGCTCGCTCCAGGTGGCCTCGTCGAGCGGGCGTCGCGAGTACTTCCCGACAGCCTCGCGCATTTCTCGCGCAAAATCCGGCTTCGGACGGCGCGCGACGCCCACGACGGCGAAGCCGCCGGTGAGGAGGCGGCTGAGCGCGAGGTTGTAGACGGCGGGCAGCAGCTTGCGCCGCGTCAGGTCGCCCGAGGCGCCAAAGATCACGAGCGCTGCCGGCGAGGCCGTGCGCTCCTCGGGCATTCCTTCGCGAAGCGGGTTCTTCTCGGCTTGAGTCATGGTGGATGAGCTCCGGTCGGTGACGTCGGGCGTGATGCTCGCGCGCCTTCGGCGCTTAGGGTAGCCCTGATCGCGCGCAGGAACGCCGAGAGGCGCGGGTGGGCGCCCTCGGTGTGCCCGCGCGCCCGCTCCGCGCGGGCGCCCACGCCGGCCGCGCGGGCACACCGAGGGCCTCGCGCGGCCGGCGTGGGCGCGCGGGCTCACCCGGGCGCCGAGCCGGCGCGCCCACAGCGAGCCCGCAGCGAGCCCACGAGCGAGCCCGCAGCGATCCCAAAAAAGAGCGCGCCCGCCGGCTCGCGGCGCCTTCCATCCGATCGCGACCGGTACTAGGGTCCTCGGCGCGATGGCCGCGCCGGTGCTCCCGCGAATCCGCGTCCCTCACCCCCACGTGCGGTGTGACAGCCAGGTGCTCGCCGGCAGCCCGCACGTCGTCGGATCGCGCGTCCCGGTCCGGCGGCTCTGGGCCTGGCACCGCGGCGGCGCGTCGGTGGAGACGCTGCTCAAGCGGTACCCGAACCTCGGGGCGGCGCGCGTGCTCGACGCGCTCGCCTTCGCCTACGACAACCAGGATCTCATCGAGGCCGACATCGCGCGCGAGCAGGCGCTCTTCGAGAAGAAGGGCGGGCCCACGGTCGGCGCGCGGCCGCTCTCGCAGCTCTCCCTGCCCTTCGACGACGACGACGCCTGACCCGGCGCGGGCCCCGCGCGACACGGCTGCCGCCGCCGACATACCGCCACATCCGCCGCGCCGGCGCGCGCGGCGGGCTGAGCTTGTTTCTTTACAGCCATCGTGACTTGGGGCAATTAGGGCCCTCTCTCGCTGGGGCCCGAAGTGCGGGGCCGCTCGTCGTCGCGAGCGAGAGCCGCGCGGGATCGCGGCTGTCCCAGCTTTCAAGGTCGCGGTCGCTGGTGTAGGGTCCGCGCTCCATGGGGCGCCCATCGAGGTGCCGGAGGGTTTCTGAAATGAGCGTCAATCGATGGAAGTTGGTCGCGATGCCCGTGGCCCTGCTCGGGCTGGCCTCGCCTCTCCTCGTGAACTGTGGCGGCAAGGGGATCCCCGGAGCGGATAACCTGCCCGGGCCCGCTGGCGACCTGGCGTCGGCCGCGGGCGGCTGCGAGGAGCTGAAGAACGGCGGGATCGCGAACCTGAAGTTCGAGGGCGGCGCCGACGTGGACGCCAAGATCAAGGGCTTCCTCGAGGCGGCCGCGTCGCTCGACAAGCTGACCGCGGACATGGAGGCGAGCCTCATCGCGTCGTGCGGCAAGCTCGGCAAGGACCTCGGCATGAGCGAGGCCGACCTCAAGGCGGAGCCGAGCGGCGGCAAGGGCGCCGAGAAGGTCTGCAACGCGGTGTCGGCCAAGGTGAACGCCGCCGTGAAGGCGAACGCCGAGGCGAAGCTCGCCGTCGCGATCGACCCCCCGAAGTGCTACGCGGACATCAACGCGATGTCGGAGTGCCTCGGCTCCTGCGGCCCCGCGTTCGAGCCGGGCAAGCTCCAGGCGTCCTGCACGGGCGGCGAGATCAGCGGCAAGTGCGACGCGGAGTGCAAGGGCAAGTGCACCGTCGACGCGGGCGCGGCCTGCAGCGGCGCCTGCAAGGCGACCTGCGAGGGGAAGTGCGACGCCAACTTCAAGGGCACCTGCGGCGGCAAGTGCGACGGCAAGTGCGACGGCAAGGCCTCGACGGGCGGGGCGTGCGCGGGCACCTGCGAGGGGAAGTGCGACGCCAAGGCCGAGGGGACCTGCGGGGGCACCTGTGACGGCTCCTGCACGGGCACCTGCGAGCTCAAGGCGGCCGCGAAGTGCAGCGGGTCCTGCTCGGGCGGCTGCAGCGCCGAGATCAAGGAGCCGAAGTGCTCGGGCGAGATCCAGCCCCCCCAGGTCGACCTCACGTGCCGCACGCAGTGCGCCGTGAAGACGGCCTCGTCGGCGACCTGCGATCCGCCGAACGTCCGCATCGTGGCGAACGGCAAGGTGAACGCCGACGCGCAGAAGCTCGTCGACGCGCTCCAGACGTCGCTCCCGGCGATCGCGAAGGTCCAGCTCGGGACCGGCAAGAAGCTGGCGGCGGCGGTGTCGGGCGTCGGCAAGGCGGGCGCCGAGGTCAAGGACGCGGCGCTCAAGGCGGGCGGCAAGGCGGTGGCCTGCGTCGCGGCCGCGGTCGACGCGTCGGCGAGCGCCACGGCCTCGATCGACGTGAACATCAAGGCGAGCGCGAGCGTCAGCGGCTCGGCCAGCGGCTCGGCCAGCGGCGGGACCTGATCCCGGAGCGGCGCGAGGCGGCGGCGGCGGTTCCCTCCGGGGGGCCGCCGCCGTTGTCATTTCGATGGCACGAGCGTGGGGCTCATTACCAGCGTACCGGGCGAACATGGGTGTCGGCCGCCCGAGGTGACATCCATGTTTCTTGTCCAGACTTGCGGCGTGCTGCAAGGTCGTTGAGGCACTCTGCAGCTCGCGCCGCCTGTCTCGGGCGCCCGAGCGCGGCGGTGCGCGCCCGCGTGCGTACCGTGGGAGCGTGGAAGTGCACCCGAAGCGCGCAGCGCCCGGAGCGCCGCGCGGCGCCGCGCGGCGCCGCGCAACCTGCGCGACACACGGCGGGCGAGCCGCCCCGCCCGCGGCGGAGCCCATGTTCGTCGTGCCGGGGGCCACTGCGCGCCGTCACGGCCGCGCGTCCACGCTATCATGGGGGTTCGGCTGGGAGTGACGGGGTACTCGGAAGGGCAGGAGTGATGATCGGCGGTCCCTTGATCGAGCGCGGAGCCAGGATCGGCGAGTACACGATCGACGCGCCCCTCGGCGAAGGCGGCTTCGGCGCCGTGTTCCGCGGCCGCGACGAGGCCGGCAACGACGCCGCCATCAAGATCTTCAAGGAGGTGAGCGCGCAGAGCGCCGGGCAGCTCCTCGTGCAGCAGAACGAGATCGAGGCGCTCCTCCGGCTGCGGCACCCGGCGCTCGTCAAGCTGTGCTCGTACGGCGTCCTGGACGGCGTCGGCCTCTACCTCGCGATGGAGCTCGTCGAGGGCGAGACGCTCGACCGGTACCTCGCGCGGATGCGGAAGCTCGACACCATCGAGGCGCTGCGCATCGCGCGCCGCGTGGCCGAGGCGCTCGCGCACTGCCACGCGCTCAACGTGCTGCACCTCGACCTCAAGCCGAGCAACATCGTCCTCACGGATCCGTACGAGCCGAGGCTCAAGATCCTCGATTTCGGCCTGGCCACGCTCACGGTGAGCTTCCAGCCCGAGCACGCCCGCGTCAACGCGGGCACCATCGCCTACCTCGCCCCCGAGTGCCTGACGCGCGGCGGGCTCGGGCGCCCGAGCCCCCGGATGGACCTCTACGCGGTCGGCGTCATGCTCTACGAGCTGCTCTCCGGGCGGCTGCCGTTCTCGGGCAGCACCATGCCCAGCATCATCCAGCAGAAGGTCCAGGGCGCCCTGGTGCCGCTCGCCCAGGTCGCGCCGGAGACGCCGGCGCCCGTCGTCGCGCTCGTGGACGAGCTCCTGGAGCGCGATCCGGCGCGGCGCTTCGCGAGCGCGGCCCGGCTCTGCGCGCGGCTCAAGGAGCTCTACTACGTCACGCTCCACGGCGCGGCGTCGCTCACCTCGAGCGAGGCCGAGGGGCCCGGGGACCCCGACGCCGCCGCGGCCGAGGCCCTCGACGAGGCGCCGCTGCTCGGCCGCGCGCAGGAGCTCGGGCGGCTCACGGAGCTGCTCCAGGGCGCGGTGCGCGGCGAGCCGCGGCCGGCCGTGGTCGTCGGCGACACGGGCGTGGGCAAGAGCCGCCTCGTCGGCGAGCTGCTCCGGAGCGTGGAGCAGGCCGGCGCGGCGATCGTCGCCTACGGCAGGTGCCGCGAGCTCTCCGGGCTCGTCCCCTACTCCGCGATCCGCGAGGCGCTGACGCAGATCGCGCTCTGGCTGGAGCGGCACACGGACAGCCGCGCGGCGCGCATCCGCCGGCTGGTCAGCCTGGTGATCGCCGAGGACGCGGGCCTGCTGCAGGAGCTCGCCCCGGAGCTCGTCCGCGCCGTCGGCCTCGCCGACGAGGGCGGCGCGATCGGCCCGGGCGGGACGCGCTGGATCGCCGACCTGATCCTGCGGCTGCTCGGCGCGATCGCCGAGGAGATGCCCGTCGTCTTCGCGATCGAGGACGTGCACTGGGCCGACGAGGCGACGAGCGAGGTGCTCACGCGGCTCTCGGACCAGCTCGGCGAGAAGCCGATCCTGCTGCTCGGCACGGCCCGGCCGCCCTATCCCGGCGCGCGCAGCACGGCGGGCGGCTCGATCCCGCCGCCGGGCTCGGCCGGGCTCCGCAGCGCGCCGCCCGGCTCGTCTCCGATGACGCCGCGGGGCGCGGCCTGGCTGTCCTGGAAGGACGTCGAGCGCCTCGACCTCGGGCCGCTCCCGCCGGACGCGAACCGGGCGCTGATCTCCGAGCTCGGCCGCGGCGCCGGCGACGACCTCGTGCTGGAGCTGATGCGACGCGTGCCGCTGCTCGGCGCCGGCAACCCGCTCTTCAACATCCAGGTCGTCCGCAACATGGAGGCCGAGGGCTTCCTGCAGCGCGGCCGGGGCGGCGCGCTCGAGCTCTCCCGCGGCGACGCGGAGTACCGCGCGCCCGCGTCGGTCTCGGACGTGCTCTCGCGCAGCATCGAGGCGCTCGACCCGACGGCGGTCCAGGTGCTCGGCGTGGCCGCGCTCATCGGCCGCCAGTTCCTGCGCGACGACCTCGTGGCGCTCGGCCTCTTCGACCCCGCGGAGGTCGACGGCGCCCTGCGCGACGCCGCCGCGCACTGCGTGTGCGTGGGCGAGGACGGCGGCCTCACGTCGTTCTCCCACGACGCGGCGCGCGAGCAGCTCGCCGCCCGCGTGCCGCCCGAGGAGCGCGGGGAGCACCACCGCCGGATCGCGCGCCGCATCGAGCAGCGCGGCGGCGACCCCGGGACGCTCGCGCACCACCTGGAGCGCGCGGGCGACCTCGATCGCGCGGCGTCGACGTACCTGCTCGCGGCGCTCGAGGCCGACCGGCTCCAGGATCCACACGGCGCCAGCCGGCGGCTCCGCCAGGCGCTCGGGCTGCTCGAGCGGCTGCCGCTCGACCCGGCGCGCGTGGAGCTCCGGGCCCGCTGCGCCCACGAGCTCGCGCGCGTGGCCTGCCTGCTCGGCAGCACGGCGGAGCCGCTCGATCTGCTCCGCCGCACGTCCGGCGCGCTGCCGGAGACGCCGCTCGTGACGGCGGCGCTCAGCAGCGCGCTGTCGCGCGTGCACTACGTGCGCGGCGAGTTCGCCGACGCGGTGGCCCACAGCCGCAAGGCGCTCGCGGCGATCGGCGCGAGCCCCGAGCTCCGCCGCTACCAGTGCCTGCCCGCGAACATCCTCGGGCGGGCGCTGTGCGCGGCCGGCAAGGTCGGCGCGGCGCTCGAGCCGCTCCGCCGCGGCTGCGAGCTCGCCGAGGCGGCCGGCGAGTACATCGAGCTCTGCCACTCGCGCGGCATCCTCTGCGTGGCGCTGAGCCAGACGGGCCTGTACGCCGAGGCCGAGCTCTGCGTCTCGGAGGCCTCGCGCATCGCCGAGCGCCTGCACGATCCGGTGCGGCTGCTCGGCACGTGGTTCTACTACGCGGTGCTCGCCGAGGGCCGGTTCGACTGGGATCTCGGGGTACGGTCGACGACGCAGCTGCTCTCGTACGCCGAGGAGCACGGCCTGAGCGGGCTCTACCTGTACGTGGGCACGATGTACGCGGGCCGGCACCAGTTCCACGTGGGGCACCTCTCCCGGGCGCGGGTGCTGCTCTCGAACGCGTGCAACCTGAGCAGCGTGCTCGGCATCGGCATGGGGCGCGGCTGGGCCGAGGGGTTCCTGGGCGACGTGTTCTTCGTCCAGGGCTCGCTGCCGGAGGCGCTCGCCGCCTACGAGCGGGCGATCGAGATCGGCTCGGCGGGCTCCGGCGACGCGTACGCGGTGGGCCTCGGCCGGGTCGGTCGGGCGCACGTGGCGGCGCTCCAGGGCCAGGCCGCCGACGAGGTGAGGGCGTACGGCCAGGAGGCGCTCGAGTTCATCCGTGGCTCGGGCAACCGGACGCAGCTCGTGACGGCGCTCGAGCGCGTCGCCGAGGCGCTCGACGCGATCGGGGACGAGGAGGGCGCGCGCGCCGTCCGCGCGGAGCGCGCGGCGCTCGTGGAGGAGCTCGGCCTGGCGGAGCCGACGTTCTGGCCGCGGCCTCCGGCCGAGGCGGCGTTCCGGGGCAGCCCGCGGGCGTACTGGAGCGCGGTGCCGCGCGCGCTGAAGCCGGCCCGCCCGCGCAACCTGGGCACGACGGAGATCGTCGGCGCGACGCTGGCGGACCTCGCGGAGGCGGCGACGCTCGCGGTGCCCGAGGAGGGCGCCGGCCCCGCGACCGAGCAGCCGGTCGGCCCCGCGACCGAGCAGACCGTCGGCCCCGCGACCGAGCAGGCCGTCGGCGCCGACACGAGGGAGGACGTCGGCCCCGCGATCAGGGAGGGCGTCGGCTCCGCGACGATCGTGAGCATCCCGCGCCTCCGGCACGTGACCTTGCTGGAGACGCTCGCCTCGGTGGAGGGGTTCGTCCCGTCCTTCGACGAACCGGAGGCTCCCCCGGTGGCGCGGTGACGCCGGGCCCCGTCGGGGTCGCGCGCACGGCGCTCGCCCAGGCGTGGGCGATGCTGTTCCTGCTCGTGCTGCTCCCCGTCGGCCTGCTCTGCTTCCCCTTCGACCCGCGGCAGCGAATACACGACCGGCTCTCCGTCGTCTGGGCGCGCGGCGCGCTCTGGCTCGCCGGCGTGCGCGTCGAGGCCGAGGGGGTCGAGCACGTGCGGCCGGGCGAGCGGTACGTGGTCGCGGCGAACCACCAGAGCGCGCTCGACATCCTGGCGTTGCTCGTGGTGCTGCAGGGGCGCACGCCGATCCGGTTCCTCGCGAAGCGCGCGCTGTTCCACGTGCCGCTGCTCGGCTGGGGCATGCGCCTGTACGGCCACACGCCGGTCGACCGGCGGGCGGGCCGCGGCGCGGCCGCGGATCTCGGCGAGGCGCAGCGCAACGTGATGCGGCGCTGGTCGACGGTGTTCTTCCCGGAGGGGACGCGGAGCGCGACGGGCAGGCTGCTGCCGTTCCGGCTGGGCGCCTTCCGGACCGCCTCGGCCGCGGGCGCGCGCGTCCTGCCGGTGACCGTCGACGGCTCGGGCGCGCTCCTGCCGAAGGGCCGCTACGCCGTCGCGCCGGGCGTCGTGCGGGTCGTGGTGCACCCGTCCGAGGGCCCGCCGGGCCCGTCGCTCGAGGAGCTCCGCGCCGCGGCGGACGCGTGCCGCGCGGCCGTGGCCGCGGCGCTGCCGGAGCCGCTGCGCGACGGGGCAGAGGCTTGATGTTTCATCGGTCTGGGCAACATGGGAGTCTGTCCCGACAGGCCACCTCCGGCGGAAGCCGCGGTGGCGGATCTCGGGCGCGGTCGAGGCGACATCCGGGACTTCCGCGACGCTCTATCAGGAATTCTCCGAATTCATGGTCTGCTGCGGCAGGGCGTCGGCCGGCCTCGGTTCTGCTCGGTCCGCGACCGTACCGACAAGCCCGCTGACATCGCCGCGTCGCGCATTTTGTTCCCATGTCGAGCACCGCGCCGCGGCCTGCGGGAGTATATGAGCCCCATCACGCACTCATGACAGAAGCCCGTACCAAACCCCAGCTCGTCGTGATCGGCTGCTCGGCCGGCGGTATCCAGGCCCTGTGCATGCTGGTGTCGACCCTGCGGGCCCCCTTCCCGGCGCCGATCGTGGTCGCCCAGCACCTCGACCCGAAGCGTCCGAGCCACCTCGTCGAGGTCCTCTCCCGCCGCAGCGCGCTGCCGGTCCGCGCCGTCGCCGCCGTCTCCCCGCTCGAGAACGGCGTCCTCTATGTCGTGCCTCCGGGACGCGACGTGGAGCTCACCGACCACGAGCTCCGGCTCCGGCCGGAGAACAACGACCGCCCCAAGCCGTCCGTCGACATGCTCTTCCGCACCGCGGCGGAGGTGTACGGCGAGAGCCTCATCGCCGTCATCCTGACCGGCAACGGGTCCGACGGCAGCGCCGGCGCCCGCCACGTCAAGAAATGCGGCGGCACCGTGGTCGTCGAGAACCCGAACACGGCGAGCTTCCCGAGCATGCCCGAGTCGCTCTCCCCGAGCACGATCGACGTCGTGGCCGACCTCGAGCGGATCGGGCCCCTCCTCAACGAGCTGCTCACGGGCTCGTACGTCGAGCCCCCCGCGGACGACGAGAAGAGGCTCCAGGACATCCTCGACGTCGTGCGCGAGCGGAGCGGGATCGACTTCAGGAGGTACAAGCAAGCGACCATCCTGCGCCGGCTCCGTCGCAGGATGGCGGCCACGAACACGGACACCCTCGAGGCGTACAGGCAGCACCTCGCCGACCACCCCGAGGAGTTCCAGCGGCTGACCAACAGCTTCCTCATCAAGGTGACCGAGTTCATGCGCGACCCGGAGCTCTTCGCGCAGCTCCGGGACGTGATCCTGCCCGCGCTCATCGCGCACGCCCGGAACGACCACCGCGCGCTGCGGATCTGGTCGGCCGGGTGCGCCACCGGGGAAGAGGCGTACTCGCTCGCCATCCTGATCAGCGAGCTGCTCGGCGACGAGCTCGACGGCTTCAACGTGCGCATCTTCTCGACCGACGTCGACAGCGATGCGATCGCCTTCGCCCGCCGCGGGATCTACGCGGCGAACGCCGTCGAGGACCTGCCCGCCGACCTCATCGAGCGCTACTTCGTCGCGGTGGACGGCCAGTTCCAGGTCAAGAAGCGCATCCGCAACCTCACCGTCTTCGGCGAGCACGACCTCGGCCAGCGCGCGCCCTTCCCGCACCTCGATCTGGTGCTGTGCCGCAACGTGCTCATCTACTTCACGAGCGACCTCCAGCGCCGCACCCTTCACCTCTTCGCTTTCTCCCTGCGCGAAGGCGGCTACCTCGTGCTCGGCAAGGCCGAGACCACGAGCCCGCTGAGCGAGTACTTCGTCCCCCAGGACCTCCACTACAAGATCTACGTGCGCCGCGGCGAGCGCATCCTCGTTCCCCCCTCGCCGGCCGCCCCACCGGTGCTGCCCAGGCGAGCCCCCCGCGGCAGGAGCAACACCATGGCCATACGGCCGCTCAAGGAGCTCTCGCGCTCGCGCATGTCCATCGACGTGCTGCTTTCGGGCTTCCGCCACGGGATCGTGCTCATCGACAGCCGGTACGACATCCTCGAGATCAACTTCGCGGCGCGGCGCCTGCTCGGCATCCACGGCACGGCGCTCGGGCAGGATTTCGTGCACCTCGCGCAGTCCGTCCCCCACCGGCCGCTGCTCGACGCGATCGACGCCGCGTTGCGGGGCGAGGCGCCGGATCCGATCGAGGTCGCCGTCGAGGCGACGCCCGGCGGCGAGACGTCGTATCTCCAGATCTCGTGCCACGCTCCCCAGCTCGAGACCGACCCGAACAAGGTCGGCCCCGTGGTGATCCTCATCGAGGACGTCACGACGGCCGTGCGGCGCCGGGCGGACGGCGAGCTCGCGAGCACGGAGGCGGCGCAGCTCCGGGCCGAGCTCGAGAGGACACAGGCCGAGCTCGCACGCCTGCGCTCGGAGACGGCGGCGCAGACCGCCACGCTCGCGCAGGCGGAGGCCGCCCGCGAGGAGGCCAGGGCGGCGCTCCGGAAGGTGTCGGAGCAGAACCGGCAGCTGCTCCGCGCCAACGAGGAGCTCACGGCGGCGCACGAGCAGCTCCGGTCCCTCAACGAGGAGCTGATGGTCTCCACCGAGGAGGCGCAGGCCGCCATGGAGGAGGTCGAGACGCTGAACGAGGAGTTCCAGGCGACCAACGAGGAGCTCGAGACCGTCAACGAGGAGCTCCAGGCGACGATCGAGGAGCTGAACACGACGAACGCCGATCTCGAGGCGCGGAGCCGCGAGATCCAGGAGCTCGCCGTGCCGATCGAGGCCGAGCGGGCGCGGCTCTCGGCGATCCTGCGCAGCATGGGCGACGCGCTCCTCGTGGTCGACGGCGCGGGGCGGCCGGTGCTCACGAACGACGCCTATCACGCGATGTTCGACGAGGGCCGGCCCATCGCCATGGACGAGAAGGGCCGACCGCTGCCGACCTACGACACGCCGGAGCAGCGGGCCGCGCGCGGCGAGAAGTTCCAGATGGAATTTTCCATCCCCGGCCCGGGCGGCACGAGCCGGCACTTCGAGGCGACCGGACACCCGATCGGCGCGGCCGGCCCGCGCCCCCCGGGGACGGCGGAGCGCGGCGTGATCGTCATCCGCGACATCACGGAGCGGAGCCTCCGCAAGCTGCAGGACCGCTTCATGGCGATGGCGAGCCACGAGCTCCGCACGCCGCTCGTGCCCCTCCACGGCTACCTCGACATGCTGATCAGCCTGATCCCCGAGGCCGGCGACCCGCGCCTGCGCCGCTTCGCGTCGCTCGCCCGCACCCAGAGCGAGCGGCTCGAGCGGCTGGTCGGCGATCTCGTGAACGCGAGCCGGATCCAGACCGGGAAGTTCGAGCTCCAGCTCGCGAGCATCGACCTCATCCCCCTGGTCGCGCGCACCGCCGAGGGCGCGCAGACGCTCGCGGAGACCCCGAAGATCCACGTCGATCTGCCCCCCGGCACGGCGGAGCCGCTCGTGGTGAAGGGCGACGCCGCGCGCCTCGAGCAGGTCGTCATGAACCTGCTCGCCAACGCGTTCCGGCACGCCAACGGCAGCCCCCGGATCGAGGTGCGCCTGCGGCGCGCCGGCGGCGGCGCCGAGCTCGACGTGGAGGACTACGGCCCGGGGATCCCCGCGGCCAACCTGCCGCACGTGTTCTCGAGCTTCTACCAGGTGGAGCGAGCCGGCCAGCCCACCGGCGGGGGCATGGGCCTCGGGCTCTTCATTTGCAGGGAGATCGTCCGGGCGCACGGCGGCCAGATCTTCGTGCGCAGCACGGAGGGTAAGGGTGCAACCTTCACCATCAGGCTACCCCTGATGGATAATCGAGATGCGCACGATTGATGCATCAGATCGGCGCTGCTCTCCTTCGTGCTGCTGGCGCTGCCGAGCGCTTGTCCGAGAGGAACCCTGTCCATGAAGGCGACAATCCTGGTGGTGGAGGACGACCGTGACTCGACGGATATGCTCCGGGAGATGTTCAGGATGGCCGACTACGAGATCGAGTCCGCCGACACCGCCGACGGGGCGATCGCCGCGATGACCCAGCGGCGCTACGGGGCCGCGCTGCTCGATCTGACCGTGACCGGCGCGACGACCTCGGAGCTGATCGAGCGGCTCCAGGGCGTGCCGGAGAGGCCGCCCATCGTGATCTTCTCGGCGCGGACGCCCGACGATCTCCGGCTCGCGGCGGAGAAGCTCTCGGCGGCTGCCGTGCTCCAGAAGCCGGCGAGCATGGCGACGCTGCTCGCCACGATAAAGCGGGTGCTCCGCCCTGCTTCGTAGACGGCGCCGCGGCCGGCCGCGTTTTTGCTCCCTCTTCTCTCGCGAGGCGCACAGTGGCGAAACACGACATCATCACGATCGGGGCGTCGGCCGGGGGCGTGGAGGCGCTGATCGTGCTGCTCGGGGGGTTGCCTGCCGATCTCCCGGCGTCGCTGTTCGTGGTGCTCCACATGCCGCCGACGGCGCGCAGCATGCTCCCCACGATCCTCGGGCGGTCGACCCGGCTGGAGGTGGCGGCGGCGGTCGACGGCGAGCCGATCGAGCGAGGGCGCGTGTACGTCGCGCCGGTGGACAACCACCTCATGATCGGCGACGGCTTCGTGCGGGTGGTGCACAGCGCGCGGGAGAACGGGCACAGGCCCGCCGTGGACCCGCTGTTCCGGACCGCCGCGGAGGTGTACGGCGGCCGCGTGATCGGCGTGGTCCTCTCCGGAACACGCGACTGCGGCACGGCTGGGCTCCTGGAGATCAAGCGCCAGGGCGGCATCGCCGTGGTCCAGGATCCCGACGACGCGCTGTTCTCGGAGATGCCGCAGAGCGCGCTCGACAACGTGCCCGTGGACCACTGCGCCCCGCTGGCCCGGCTGCCACCGCTGCTCGCGGATCTGGTGCACCAGAAGGCCGGAAGAGCGCCCGCCGAGGCGCAGGCGCCCGAGGGAATCGTGGGGGAGAAGGTGGAAGCAGTCGAGAGCGAGTTCACCTGTCCGGAGTGCGGGGGCAACCTGGTCCGGAGCGGCGACGGCGCGACGCTGAACTACAAGTGCAAGGTCGGCCACCGCTACTCTCCGGAGAGCCTGGAGGACGAGCAGGCCTCGGCGCTGGACGCGGCGCTGTGGATCGCGCTCCGCACGATCGAGGACACCGCGGCGCTGGCGCGCCGGATGGCGGCGCGCGCGGCGGAGCGGAGTCAGACGCACATGCAGGCCCACTTCGAGGAGAAGGTCCGGGTGGCCGAGGAGCGCGCCAGCCTGGTGCGCCGGGCGTTGCTCGGCACGAGCGAGGGGAACGGGACCAGCGCGGTCCCGCGCTCGAAGCGCGCGTGGCGGCTCCCGCCGACCTCGTGAGCGCCGCGCGCGCCGAGGCGCGGGCTGGCGTGGTGGGCTAACCGCCGCCAGGCAGCTTGCCGAACCGCTGCTCGTACGCGGCGAGCCGCGCGGCCAGCTGCTTCGCCTCGTCCTCGGCGGTGCGCGCTCGTTCTGTCGCCGCGCGGGCTTGCTCCTCCGCCGCGCGGGCCTGCCCCTCCGCCGCGCGGGCCTGCTCCTCCGCGGTGGGCAGCACACGCCCTTCGCGGTCGAGCCAGCGCAGCCAGTCCGCCTCGAGGCCGCTGTACACGCCGCGGCGGACGCCCAGGCCGAGGTGCAGCCGCGCGCTCGTCACGTCGCCGCCCGCGGCCGGCGAGACGGGCACGAAGGACATCGTGGCGAGATCGAGCGCGTATGCCTCGAGCACACCGGTGAACGGATCGAACAGGTAGTACTCGGGCACCCGCAGGAGCTTCGCGTACACCCGCATCTTGTCGTTGCGATCGACCGCCTCGGTGCTCTCGGAGAGCAGCTCGATCACCACATCGGGCGTCCTGCCCCCTTCCTGCCACACGACCCAGGACTTGCGCTCGCGCTTCACCGTGTCGAGCACCACGAAGACGTCCGGCCCGCGAAAGTCGTTCTTCCTCGCCTGGAGCTCGCTGAAGTAGACGGCCATGTTGCCGCCGACGTAGACGTCGTCTCGGTCCTTCCAGAGCAGCTCCAGGACGTCGATGAGCAGGTTCATCTGCTTGCGGTGACGCGGCGATTCCATCGGCTCTCCGTCGTCGTACGGCAGCTCGTCCTCGCCCGGCGGGATCGGAACGAAGAAGGTGTCACCCTGGAAAGACATGCGCAGCTCCTCCGAGGAGAGCACCGCTGCTCCTCGTCGCCGTGGTCATCCAGGCCGAACGTTCCGTGGAGCGCACCTGGAGCACGAGTCTGGATAGCACGGAGCGGGGCGGACGGCGACGGCGCGCCGTGTCGAGCGCTCGACGCGGCCGCCCGGCCGCGGACGGCCGAGGAGAACGGGTGGGGCTGCGCGTCGGCCGGCTCGACCTGACGCAACTACGCGTGAAAAGATGTGGGGCGAGCGCGTAATGCTCAGGATGGTTACGGAAGAGCCATGAATTTGACCGAGGTGATGAGCGAGCTCGAGCGGCTCGGCACCGAGCAGAACCGGAGAGTCTACCGGCGCCACGGCGCGACCGACCCGCTCTTCGGCGTGAGCTTCGCCCACGTGAACGCGCTGGAGAAACGGATCAAGCGGGACCACGAGCTCGCCGAGGCGCTCTGGGCGACGGGCAACTCCGACGCGAGGACGCTGGCGGCGGCCATCGCCGATCCGGGGCGCTTCACCCGGGAGCGGCTCGAGGTGTGGCTCGCCGGCCTGCGCTCGCCGCTGCTCATCGACCTGTTCGTGAAGCACATCGCGGCGAAGACGCCGTTCGCCCGCGAGGCCATGGAGCAGTGGACCGCCTCGGACGACGAGTGGGTGGGCCGCGCGGGCTTCAGCCTGCTCGGCGCGCTCGCGGCCGAGGACCCGTCGCTGCCCGACAGCCTGTTCGAGGAGCGGCTGGCCGTGATCGAGGCGTCGATCCACCGGGCGAAGAACCGCGCCCGGGAGGCGATGAACGGCGCGCTCATCAGCATCGGTGGGCGGAACGAGCCGCTGCGCGGAAAGGCGCTCACGGCGGCGCGGCGCATCGGCAAGGTCGAGATCGATCACGGCGAGACGAGCTGCAAGACGCCCGACGCGACGGCGTACATCCTGAAGATGTGGACCCGCAGGCCGACCGCCCCGGCCGCGGCGAAGCCGGCCAAGACGGCCGCCGGCCAGGGCAAGGCGGCGGCCGCCAAGGCGGCCAAGGCGCCAGCCGCCGCGAAGGGCGCGGCGAAGCCGGCCAAGGCGCCGGCCGCCGCGAAGGCCGGGGCGAAGCCGGCCAAGGCGCCAGCCGCCGCGAAGGGCGCGGCGAAGCCGGCCAAGGCGCCGGCCGCCGCGAAGGCCGGGGCGGAGCCGCCGAGCGGCGCGGCAGCCCGGACGGGCGCGCGCCGGGGGTGATCCCCTCCCTCTCCCCCTCTCCTCTTGGCGTCCTTGGCGCCTTGGCGCCTCGGCGTTTTTTCTTCTGATCCAGGGCGCCTTCCGCGGCCGTGTTCTCCCCTGGTCCAGGGCGACCTCCGCCGCCGTGTCAGGTCGGGTGGGCCGCCGCCACGACCTCCGCGGGCGAGCCGAGCAGCTCCGTCCGCGTGAGCCGCTCCACGATCTCCCGCGTGAAGATCAGGTGCTCTTCCTCCTCGTGCAGCCGGCGCCGGAACGCCTCCCGCGCCTCGTCGTCGTCCGCCTCGTCGGCGAGCTCGAGCAGGAGCTGCCAGCCGGCGTTGTCGACGAGCTCCGCGGTGAGCAGCGCGTGGAAGAGGTGGGCCGGGTTCTGATCGCCGTCGAGCACGACCTTCTCCAGGCCCTGCGACTCGAGCGCGATCAGCCGCGACCGCTCGGTCTCGGCGTGGGCATCCCCGCCGAGCGCGCGGATCTGCGCCTCCAGCCACTCCTCGTGCTCCTTCTCCTGATCCCGGTGCTGCCGGAGCTGGCCGAGCGAGCCCTGGAGCTCGGGATCGGCCGCGCGGCCGACCTTCTCCAGCATGGAGTCGTAGAGCCGCACGCTCGCGCGCTCGAACGTCAGCCGCTCGTTGAGCAGGTCGATCGCCTTGTCCTTGTTCCCCTGTGCAAGCCTCTGCATCGATGCCTCCGGCCGGGGCAGATGCGATTCGCAGGCCGGCGCGCAGCCGGGGCGGCGATCAGAGGTGCTCGACCAGGTACTCCACGATGGCGCGGCTCGAGAACCGGCTCGCGACCGGCGAGCGGTACCCGTGCCGCTCGCCCGGGAACACGATCATGTCGAACCGCTTGTCCGCGGCCATCAGCGCCTCGATCATCTTCGCCGTGTGCGCGAAGTGCACGTTCTCGTCCATGAGCCCGTGCAGGAGGAGCAGCTTGCCGCGCAGGTCGCCCGCGTGGCGCGTGACGTCGGTCGCCTCGTACCGCGCCGCCGCCTCGCCGAGCAGGCCCATGAACCGCTCGGTGTAGCCCGTGTCGTAGAGCCGATCGTCGGTCGCCGGCGAGGCCGCGACGCCGACGTGGAAGCGGTCCGGCGCCCGGAGCATGGCGAGCAGCGCCATCCTGCCGCCGTAGCTGTGGCCGTAGACGCCGACGCGGCCCGGGTCGACGTACGGCAGCGTCGCCAGGTAATCGAGGCCCGCGATCTGGTCGGCGAGCTCGACCTCGCCGAGCCGCCCGTAGATCGACGCCTCGAACGCGCGCCCGCGGTTCGCCGACCCGCGGTTGTCGAGCTGGAAAACTACGACGCCACGGTCCGCGAGGTGGTTCCAGAGCAGGCGCGGCGACCAGGCGTTGAAGACCGTCTGCACGCCGGGGCCGCCGTACACGTTCACGACGACCGGGTAGCGGCGTCCGGGCTCGATCGTGCGCGGCGCGAGCAGCGCGCCGTAGAGCGTGTCGCCGCTCGCGGCGCGGACCTTCACGATCTCCGGGGCGCGCAGCCCGAGGCCCGCGAGCTCCGGATCCACGGCGACCGGCATCTCGCCGAGCTCGCCGCCGTCCGCGCCCCGCACCACGGCCCGCGGGGGGCGATCCAGGGCGGCGTGCACGTCGACGAAGCCCGCGCCCTTCGGGTCCACGAAGACGTTGTGCACCCCCGGCTCGGCCGTGAGGCGCTTCACCTCGCCGCCCGCGAGGGGCACGGCGTAGAGGTGCCGCTCGGTCGGGCCGTCCTTCGTGGCCACGAAGCGCGCGACGCCGCGCTCCTCGTCCGGGGCCGCGAGGAGGACGACGTCCCAGTCGCCGGAGGTGAGCCGCGTAACCTCCGCGCCCGAGTCGGCGTCGCGCAGCGCGAGGTGGGTGTGGCCGCCGGCGGTCGCCGCCCAGAGGAACCGCGGCGAGCGCTCGAGCAGCCGCATGGGCGCGAAGTCCACCCAGGTCGGCGACGTCTCGACGACGACCTCCGCCGCCTCGCCCGTCCGCGGGCTCGCGCGGAGCAGCCCGAGGCGCTTCTGGTCGCGCGACAGCGCCTGGAACCAGAGCGCCTTGCCGTCCGGCGCCCACGCGAACCGGCCGAGGTACCGCTCCTCGTCGCCCTTCCCCTTCAGCCAGACCGTCCGCTTGGTCGCGAGATCGAGGACGCCCGCCCGGACGCGGGGGTTCTTGCCGCCCACGCGCGGGAAGCGCGCCATCATGAGGTCTTCCTTGCCGCTCCGGACCCCGAAGACAGGCACCTTCTCGACCTCGCGCTCGTCGACCTCCAGGTAAGCCACCCTGTCGCAGCCGGGGGAGATCCAGAATCCGCTCGGCTCGTCGAACTCCTCCTGACCGTTGAAGTCGGTCAGGCCGCGCGAGACGCCCTCCGGCGCGCCCTTGGTCAGCGCGGTCTCGCGGCGCGTGGCCACGTCGATCATGAAGAGCTCGCGCCCGCGGACGAACACGACGCGCTCGCCGCCGTCGCAGATCTTCGGGTCGATCTCGGGCTCGGGCGTCTCGGTGAGCCGCGTGATCGCGCCCGCCGCGTCGCGCACGAAGAGGTCGCCGCCGAGGGGGACGAGCAGGACCGGCGCCCGACGGGCCCACGTGTAGGTGGTGATCCCCTTCGAGAACATCCGCTGCCGCTCGCGGCGGAGCTCCTCCTCGCGGGAGAGCGGCGCCGCGTCCTTCACGAGGTCGCTCGCGGCGAGGAGCTGCCGCGTCTCGCGCGACGCGAGATCCAGGGCGAAGAGGGCCTGCTCGGGGCTGTCCGGCCGCCTCTGGAGGTACGTGAGCAGCTTGCCGTCGGGCGCGTGCCGGATCGCCACGGGCGCGCGCGCGCCGACCGGCGGCTGCCGGCCGAGGAGCTCGTAGGTGACGCGGCTCGCCTCCGGCCCGGCGATCGCCGTCTTGCCGGCCGCGGCGCCCGCGCCCGGCGCGGCGGCGCCCCCGCTGGGCGCGGCCGCCGCCGGCGCGGCCGCCCGCGCCGGCGACGAGCCGGCGGGCGGGGCGCAGCCGGCGGCCGGGAGGAGGGCCAGGGACGCGAGCGACAACCACGTTGCGGTGAGCGGACTTCGCATGGCCGCGATCTCGCCCGCCGCCGCGGGGATGTCAAACCGCGCTGCGCGCGGCCCGTCGATCAGCGGCTCGCTGAGTCAGCCGGTCGGTAAGCCAGTCAGCCAGTCAGCCGTCCCGCCCACGCCGCGGCGCCGCTCACCGCCCGAGGTAGAGCTCGAGGCTCTTCTCGAGGTGCAATGGGCCGAGCGTTTTGGCGATGAACCCGTCGGCCCCACACGCGTTGGCCGTGTCCGCGAGCACGTCGACGTCGAGCGCCGAATACAGCACGAGCCTGGTCCGCGAGATCTCCGCGTCCTTCCGGATGAGCGTGACCAGGGTGGGGCCGTCGAGCCCCGGCATCTTCACGTCGAGGAGCACGAGCGACGGCCGGTGCATCGCGATCCGGTTCATCACCCCGAACGCCTGGGGCACCCTGATGACCTCGACCGCCATGCGCAGGAGGACGCGCTCGACCACCGAGGCCACCGTGGGGTCGTCGTCGACGACCATCGCGCTCCGCGCGGCGGGGCGCGGCGTGCCGGGGAGTCCGCGCGCCGAGGTGTCCGGACTGCTCAGCAGGTGTGACATCGTCGCCTTTCGTCTTGCCGGTTACATGCAGTGTAGCTCTGCCCTCGGCGCAGGCCCGTCAGGATCGCTCATGATACCACAAAGCCGGGGCTCCCCGATATTCGCACGTTCGACAGTCCATGGAACGTATGTGAACCGCTCAAAGCCTCTCCCGGCGGCTCAGGCGCCCTTCTCCGACTCCAGCGCTTCGTGCGCGCGCGCGCACGCGGACTCCAGCGCCTCGAGCCGCTCGCGCGCCTGCCCCGCGAGGTCCTCGCGCGCGGCGCGCTCGAGCGCGGCGCAGCGCTCCGCCACGGCGAGCGCGCCGAACATGCCGCTGCTCCCCTTGAGCTGGTGGGCGGCGGAGGCGAGCGCGTCCGCGTCCCCCCGCGCGAGCGCGGCGCGCATGGCGGCGAGCTGCTCGCGCGCGTCCGCGAGGTGCACGTCGATCAGCGCGGCGAGCTCGCCGGGCCCGTCCATGAGCTCCCGCAGCGCCCGGAGCGCCTCGCCGTCCAGGGGCGGCGCGGGCGCGGCGGCGGCGCGCTCCGCCGCCCTCGCCGCGTCGGCCGCGCGGCGGAGCACCGCCACGAGGTGGTCGATCCGGATCGGCTTCGCGAGGAAGTCGTCCATGCCCGCTTCCCGGCAGCGATCGCGGTCGTCCATCATCACGTTCGCCGTGAGCGCGACGACGCGCGGCCGGCCGTGGACCTCGGCGGGCAGGGCGCGGATCTTCCGGGTCGCGGCGAGGCCGTCGAGCTCCGGCATCTGCACGTCCATCAGGATCACGTCGTAACGGCGCCGCTCGAGCGCCTCCAGCGCCTCGCGCCCGTTCGCGACGACATCGGCCCGGTACCCGAGCCGCTCGAGCAGGAGGGCGATGACCTTCCGGTTCACGACGTTGTCCTCCGCGACGAGGATGGCGAGCGGCGCCTCCCGGCCGAGCGCCGGGTCGAGCCCCAAGACGCGGGGCGGCCGCGAGGACGGCGGCTCCGGGGCGCGCTGCGCGGCGACGACGGCGTGGAACGTCGAGCCGACGCCGGGCGTGCTCTCGGCCCACACCCTGCCGCCCATGAGCTCGGCGAGCCGCTTCGTGATCGCGAGGCCCAGGCCGGTGCCGCCGTGGCTGCGTGCGACCGACACGTCGGCCTGGCTGAACGGCCGGAAGAGCCGGTCCATGCGGTCGGCCGGGATGCCGACGCCGGTGTCGCGCACCTGGAAGTGCAGCGCGCACGTCGCGTCGGGCGGCGCGCCCGCTTCCGCGCCCGCGTCCGCTTCCGCGCCCGCATCCGCGTCCGCGCCCGCCGCCCCGCCGGGCGCGTCGAGCAGCGACACCTCGACCCTCACCGCGCCCCGCTGCGTGAACTTGACCGCGTTCCCCGCGAGGTTCACGAGGATCTGCCGGAGCCGCGCGGCGTCGCCGAGGACGGCGCGCGGGACGTCCGGCGCGATGTGGATCCCGAGCGCGAGCCCCTTCTCGGCGGCCTTCGGCGCGAGCAGGGCGAGCGCCTCCTCGACGCACGCGCGGAGCTCGAACGGCCGGCTCTCGAGCTCGAGCAGGCCCGCCTCGATCTTCGAGAAATCGAGGACGTCGTCGACGATCGCGAGCAGCGCGTCGCCGCTCGTCCGGAGGGTCTCGACGAGGTCGCGCTGCTCGGCCGTGAGCGGCGTGTCGAGCAGCAGCCCGGCCATGCCGAGCACGCCGTTCATGGGCGTCCTGATCTCGTGGCTCATGGTCGCGAGGAAGCGCGACTTGGACTCGCTCGCCGCGTCGGCGGCCTCGCGGGCCGCCGTGAGGGCGGCGTTCTTCTCGCGGAGCTCCTCCTGCGCGAAGTGCTCGGCGGTCACGTCCATGAACAGCCACAGGCGGCCCCGCTCGCCGCGCACGCTGGTCGGCGTGCTGGCCACGCTGAACGCCCGGCGCGGCGGCCCCGAGAAGATCCAGCGCCAGTCCCGGAGCTCCACGTCGGGCCGCGCGAAGGCGGCGGCGGTCTCGCGCTGGATCTCGGCGCGGTTGTCGGCCCGCGCGCGCAGGTTCGCCATCGCGCGCGCGACCTCGGGGAGGCGCACGACCCCGCCCGGGACGCCGAGCAGCGCGGCGGCGGCGCTGTTCACCCACGCCTCCGAGCCCCACTCGTCGAGGAAGACGAGCCCGTGCGGCACGGTCTGCACGATCGCCTCGAAGCGCGCGTGCAGCGCGTCGGCGCGCAGCGCGTGCCCGTGCAGGTGCACGAGCGCGTGCAGGAGGCCCGGCAGCGCCTCGAGGAAGCCGCGCTCCTCCGCGGTGAACGGCGCGGCCTCGCGGCGGACGAGCACCAGCGCGCCGTCGATGCCGCCGACGCGCGACCAGGGCAGGACCGCGGTCGCGCCGCGCAGCGCCCGCGGGATCGCGCCGAGCGCGCCGCTCGTGTCGCGGTAGACGCCGCGGCCGATCTCGATCGCCCCCGCGAAGACCGCCGGGGTCGTGATGCCGTCCGGGAGCACGCCGGGCGGGTCGCCCGCGAGCACCTCCGCGGTCACCTCGTCGACCCGCCGCAGCGCGAGCGCCACGTCCGCGCCGGCCGCGCCGCGCAGGACCGGGATCACGCGCCGGAGCGCCGCGTCCGCGTCCCCCTCGGCCGAGGCCTGCGCAAGGGCCGCGAGCACCCGCTGGATCGAGGGCGCGAGGTCCACCGCCGCCGGCTCAGCCGAGGAACCGGCGCAGGGCCTCGTTGACGGCCTCGGGCGCGCTCAGGTGCGGGAGGTGCCCGTACGCGTCGATGACGGCGAGCCTCGCCCGGGGGATGTGGTCGGCGAGGTACCGGCCGACGACGACGGGCACCGCGATGTCGTCCTGCGCCTGGAGGATGAGCGTGGGCACGGCGAGCGCGGCGAGGTCGCCCCGGTGATCCGCGTTCCAGATCAGGCGGGCGACCGAGAGCGCGATGTCCGGCCGGATCGCGCCGAGGCCCCGCGCGAACTCCTCGGCGACCTCCGGCCGCTCGGGGTTCCGCGCCGCGACGCCCGCGAAGCCGCTCACCCACGCGTGGTAGTTCGACGCCATGGCGTCGAGGAACCCGTCGAGGCTCGCCTGGGAGAAGCCGCCGACGTACCCGTCGCCGTCGACGTAGCAGGGCGAGGCGTCGATGAAGGCCATCGAGCGGAAGCGCGCCGGCTCCGCGATCCCGGCGAGCAGGCCGATCATCCCGCTCATCGAGTGGCCGACGTAATCGACCGGCGCCTCCGGCGAGACCTCGGCGAGCACCTCCAGCACGTCGGCGCTGTAGCTGTGCAGGCTGCGGTAGCGCTGCGGGCTGTAGGCCGTGAGGTCCGACCCGCCCGCGCCGACGTGGTCGAACAGGACCACGCGGTGGGTGCGCGCGAGCGCCGCCGCCTGGTGCCGCCACGCGGTCTGGTCGGTGCCGAAGCCGTGCGCGAGCACCACCGTGCGCTCCCCATCCCCCACGACCCGAACGTTGTTGCGCCGCAGCGCCGCCGGCATGCTCATCGGATCACCTCGTCACAAGCACACCGCGTCTCCGGCGCCGCTTCAACGTCGCTTTGCTGTCGCCCCCGGCGCTCTCGACGCCTGCTCGACCTCCGATCGAGGTCTGTTCGAGGTCTGCTCGACGTAGGCTCGGCGTCGCTCGACGCAGGATCACGTCTCGCGACGTCTCCCGACCTGTCGGACCGCGTCCGCGCCTTCAGCTCGCGATCCGCCGGAGCACGATGACCGGCCGCCCCGCCTCGCGCGAGCGGTCGATATCCACCTTGCAGTCGAGCATCCAGTCGTTGTCGTCCTCCGGATCGACGATGATCTGCTGCACCACCCAGGAGCCGCCGTCCTCGGAGGGGTGGATGATCGTGTTGCTCGGGCTCCTCGCCGCCGGATCGGTGCGGATCGCGGCGTGCTCGGCGTAGTAGCCGCGGATCGCCTCGTCGAGCCGCTCCGCCGTCCAGGGGGCCTCCTCGCCCTCGACCATCTCGGCGGCGACCTCGTAGTCGCGGCGGGCGAGCGCGCGCAGGAAGAAGAACAGCTCGTTCCGGACGAGCACCGTGAACTCCTTGGCGTTCCGGGTGACGTCGAACGCGGACGGCTCGACGGCGCCGCCCGAGGCCGCCGCGCGCGGCTGGAACGAGGGGTCGCGCATCCGCTCCCACTCGTCGAGCAGGCTCGAGTCGACGCCGCGCACGAGCGCCCGGAAATAGGCGGTCATGTCGTCGGTGTCGCCGTTCTTCGCGTACTCGGGGACGGTCTGGACGAGCGCCTTGTACACCTCGGAGACGTACCGGAGCAAAAGCCCCTCGGCCCGCTCCAGGTTGTACTCGCGGATGTACTCGCTGAACGACAGGTACTGCTCGTACATCTCGCGCGCGACGCTCTTCGGCCGGATGTTCTCCTGGCCGACCCAGGGGTGCCGCCGCGCGTAGTCGTTGAACGTGCCGTAGATGAACTCCTTGTTCGGCTTCGGGTACTCGAGCTTCTCGAGCTCCTCCATCCGCTGCTCGTACTCGACGCCCGCCGCCTTGAGCTCCGCGAGCTTGTCGGTCTTCAGCCGATCGAGCTGCTTTTGCAGGATGAGATCGGGGTTCTCCAGGATCGACTCGACGAGGGTGAGCAGGTCGAGCGGGTACGTGCCGCTCTCGGGATCCAGCTTGTCGACGGTCTCGAGCACGTAGAGCGAGAGCGCGTGGTTCAGCGAGAAGTCTTCCTGGAGATCCGCGTTGATGCGGATGCGCTTGCCCGGCCCGTCGTCCTTCGGGACGAGCTCGATGATGCGCGCCTCGACGAGCGAGCGGAAGAGGAGCATCGCGGTCCTGCCGTGCTGGCGCCGGACCGCGGGCCGGTCGTGGGTGCTCCGGATGAGCCGCTTGAGCGCCCGGCAGCCCCCCTCCTCGCGGCCGAGCACGTTGACCAGCATGCCGTGCGTGACCTGGAACCGCGACACCAGCGGCTCGGGGGGCGCCTCTATGAGCCGCTCGAACGTCTTTCGGTCCCAGTGGACATACCCCTTCTCCGGCGGCTTCTTCCTCACGATCTTGCGCTTCTTCGCCGGATCGCTGCCCGCCTTGGCCTCGAGCCGCATGTTCTCGATGACGTGCTCCGGCGCCTGGGCGACGACGCTCCCCTGCGTGTCGAACCCCTTCCGGCCGGCGCGGCCGCTGATCTGCTGGAAGTCGCGGACGCTCAGGATCGCCGTCTTCTCGCCGTCGAACTTGCAGAGCTTCGTGAACAGCACCGTCCGGATCGGGATGTTGACGCCGACCCCGAGCGTGTCCGTGCCGCAGATGATCTTGAGGTGGCCCTGCTGGGCGAGCTTCTCGACGAGCAGCCGGTACTTCGGCAAGAGGCCCGCGTGGTGGAGCCCGATACCGTGCTTGACGAAGCGCTGGACCTCGCGGCCGTAAGGGCTCGAGAACTTCACCCCGGCGAGGGCGGCCGTGATCGCGCGCTTCTCCTCCTTCGTGCAGTAGTCCTGGCTCATCAGGTTCTGCGCCTCCTCGGCGCAGGCCCGCTGGGTGAAGCTCACGATGTAGATCGGCGCCTTGCCGTTCTTCACGAGCGTCGCCACGGTCTCGTGGAGCGGCGTCTCGCGGTACTCGTAGTCGAGCGGCACCGGGCGCACCGTCGACTTGATCACGGCGGTCTGCTCCCCGGTGAGCTTCGTGAGCTCCTCCTGGAAGAACTCGGTGCCTCCGAGCGTGGCGCTCATGAGCAGGAACCTCGCCTGCGGCATCGTGAGCAGCGGGATCTGCCAGGCCGCGCCGCGCTCGCGGTCCGAGTAGTAGTGGAACTCGTCCATGATCACATAGTCGCAGAGCGCCTTCTCGCCCTCGCGGAGCGCCATGTTCGCGAGGATCTCCGCCGTGCAGCAGATGATGGGCGCGTCGCGGTTCACCGACGCGTCGCCGGTCAACATGCCCACGTTCTCGGGCCCGAAGTCGTTGCAGAGCGCGAAGAACTTCTCGCTGACGAGCGCCTTGATCGGGCACGTGTAGTACGACTTGTACCCCTCGGCCATCGCCTTGAAGTGCATGGCCGCCGCGACGAGCGACTTGCCCGAGCCGGTCGGGGTGTTGAGGATCACGTTCTTGCCGCCGAAGATCTCGAGGATGGCCTCCTCCTGCGCCGGGTAGAGCTCGAGTCCCCGGTCCATCACGTAATCGAGGAAGCCGTTCAGCAGGTCGTCGGCGGTGAAGTCGTGGGACGACGGCGGGAGGCGGGCGTAGAGCGGAGCGGCGGCGTGGTCCATGGCGGCGTAAGGAGGCGCCCTCCGGGGGGCACACGATGCACAAGACTCGTTCCCACGAAAAATGCAAGCAAACTCTGCCGCATCGGACGGAATCTGGCGCTCTACGGCGCTCTACGGCGCTCTACGGCGCTCTACGGCGCTCTACGGCGCGCGACGGCGCGTTACGGCGCGCCACCAACGTGCACGCAAGCCGGCCAGGTCGTGGTACCGTCGCGGACGCGGTAGGGGGAATGCCGCGCGCGCACGTCCGGGTGCGCGTGGTGTGAGCAGGGGGACCGAAAGACCGGGACGGACAGCCATGCAGGGGACGGCCGGAGATCCAGCCGAGGCGACGCGGTCGCCTGGCAGGGCGTGCGCGCAGATCGACGTGGCGAGCGGCCGGCTCGTGCGCGCGAGCGGCGCGCTCTGCCGGCTGCTCGGCTACTCCGAGGAGGAGCTCCAGCGGAAGCGGCTGCCGGACCTCGCGGCCCCGGAGGACCGGTCACGCTCGCTCGCCGCGTGGCGCGCGCTGATCGAGGGCGGCGCGGACGAGATCGCGCTCGAGATGGGCTGCCGTCGCAAGGACGGCAGCGCCCGCCGGCTGCGCGTGACGGGCGTCTTCGTCCGCGACGCCCAGGACCGGCCTTACCGCGCGGTGGTGTTCATCGAGGACGTGAGCGCCGAGGACCGGGCGCTCGCAGTGGAGCGGGCGCTCGCGGAGAGCGACACCAGGCTGAAGCGCCTCTTTTACAGCGACATCGCGCCCATGGCGTTCTGGGCGCCTGACGGCCGGATCACCGACGCAAACGACGCTTACCTTCGGCTCCTGGGCTACACCCGGGAGGAGCTCGCGGCCGGGCTGGTCCGGTGGGATCAGCGCACGTTGCCCGAGGACCACAGCGCCGACGAGCGCGCGTTGGCGGAGCTCGCGGCCGGCAAGCCGACGTGCACCCCGTTCAGGAAGACGTACGTGCGGCGCGACGGCACGCGCGTGCCGGTGCTGATCACCGGGTGCCTCCTGCCCGGGGGACGGGGCGAGGACGGCGGCGTCGCGCTCGCGTTCGACGTCACGGAGCTCCAGCAGGCCGAGGAGGCGGTGCGGCGCGGCGAGCGCATCTTCCGCGCGCTCGGCGAGTCGATCGCCCACGGCGTCTGGCTCTGCGATCCGGAGGGCCGCTGCGTGTATGTCAGCGACTCGTTCCTCCGGAGGACGGGGATGACCCTGGAGCGGTGCTCGGGCGACGGCTGGGCCGCCGCGCTCCACCCCGACGACCGGCACAAGCTCGAGAATTTCAAGCGGTGCGTGGAGACGGGAGCGGTGTGGGACGAAGAGCTCCGGTTCCTCGGCGCCGACGGCGCGGCGCTCCCGGCGCTCAGCCGGGGCGTTCCGATCCGCGATGAGCGGGGCGAGATCTCCGGCTGGGTCGGCCTCTGCCTGGACATCAGCCGCCTCAAGCGGACGGAGGAGGCGCTGCGCGACAGCGAGCGCCTCCTCCGCGCCGCGCTCGACGAGGCGCGGCGGGCGCTCGCCGAGCGCGAGCGCCTGGAGGAGGAGCTCCGCCGGAGCGAGCGGCAGCTCGCGTCGCTCATCGCGAGCTCGCCCGACGCGATCTACCGGCTGGATCTGGACCTGCGCTGCACGTTCATGTCGACCACCTCGACGATGGTGATGGGGTTCCCGCCGGAGCACTACGTGGGCAAGACGCCGCGCGAGAACGGGCTGCCCCTCGAGGTGTGCGAGGCGGGCGAGGCGGCGTGCCGCGAGGCGCGCCTGACGGGCAAGCCGCAGCGGATGGAGTTCAGCCTGGGCGAGCGGAAGTTCCGCGCGCGGTACATCCCCGAGATCGGGCCGGACGGCGCGGTGGAATCGTTCATCGGGATCACCGAGGACGTCACCGCCGAGCGGCGGGCCGAGGAGGAGCGGCAGCAGCTGCTCGAGAGCGAGCGCGCGGCCCGCGACGAGGCGGAGCGCGTGAGCCGGGTGAAGGACGACTTCGTCGCGACGCTCTCGCACGAGCTGCGCTCGCCGCTCAACGCGATCCTGGGCTGGGCGAGGATCCTGCGGACCCGCGCGCCGGATCCGCAGGGCACGGCGCGGGGGCTCGAGGTGATCGAGCGCAACGCGCGGCTCCTTACCGACATGGTGTCCGAGCTCCTCGACATGAGCCGGATCGTGTCGGGGAAGCTGCGGCTCGACGTGCAGCAGGTGGATCTGCCGGCGGTCGTCCAGGGCGCGATCGAGTCGGTCAAGCTGGCGGCCGAGGCCAAAGGGCTGACGGTCGTGTCGCGCGTCGACCCCGAGGCGGCCGCGCTGCGCGGGGACCCGGCCCGGCTCCAGCAGGTCGTGTGGAACCTCGTGTCGAACGCGGTGAAGTTCACGCCCGCGGGGGGGCGGATCGACATCGCGCTCCGGCGCGCGGGCGAGCACGCGGAGCTGTCGGTGACCGACACGGGGGCGGGCATCGCCCCGCAGTTCCTGCCGCACCTGTTCGAGCGCTTCCGGCAGGCGGACGCGTCGTCGACGCGGAAGTACGGCGGGCTCGGCATCGGGCTGTCGATCGTGAAGCACCTGGTGGAGCTGCACGGCGGGACGGTGGCGGTGGCCAGCGAGGGCGAGGGCAAGGGGGCGACGTTCACGGTGACGCTGCCGCTCGGCGGCGCGGCGCAGCCGGCGCCGGACTCGGCGCGCGACCCCAGGTCGACGTGCGCCGCCGAGCCGCTCGGCGACTACCCGGGCGCGGAGCTCACCGGGGTGCGGGTGCTGGTGGTCGACGACCAGGCCGACGCGCGCGAGATCGCGCAGCGCGTGCTGGAGGAGAGCGCGGCGCGCGTGACGACCGCGGCGTCGGCGGCGGAGGCGCTCGCCCTGGTGGAGCGGGAGCGGCCGCACGTGCTCGTGAGCGATCTCGGGATGCCGGGGGAGGACGGGTTCCAGCTCATCCGGAAGGTGCGGGCGCTCGGGGCCGAGCGCGGGGGGGCGACGCCGGCGGCGGCGGTCAGCGCGCTGGCGCGCGAGGAAGACCGGGCGCGGGCGCTGGGGGCCGGGTACCAGGCGCACCTGGCCAAGCCGGTGGATCCGGCGGCGCTCGTGGGGGTGGTGGCGACGCTGGCGCGCGGGCGCAACGGCTGACGAGGGAGGGGGCGGAACGGCGCGGAGGTCGCCGTGGTATAGGAAAGGTTGTTTACAGGTGGTTTCGGGGGAGATCGCGGGCGGGTCATGGTCCAACAGATTTCTGTGAAAGAGCTCTTTCTCAAGTTGAAGGCGGGGGAGCCCGTGGTCCTGCTGGACGTGCGCTCGCCGGGCGAGCACGAGATCGCCGCGCTGCCCGGCAGCACGTTGATCCCGCTGAACGAGCTGACGGAGCGGGCCGAGGAGATCGCGGCGGAGGACGGGGCGCTCATCGTGGCGTACTGCCACCATGGCGTCAGGAGCCTGTCGGCGGCGGCCATCCTGGAGAAGCTCGGGCACGAGCGCGTCGCGTCGCTCCAGGGCGGGATCGACGCGTGGTCGATCCACATCGACGAGAGCATTCCGCGGTACTGACGGCGGGGCGGCCGACCGGGGGCGCTCGCGGAGCGCCTCAGTTGAGGGCGGCGGCGCCGAGCCGGAAATAGAGCTGGCGGCCCGCGCCGCATGTGCTGCACACGACCGTCGCGACCCGGAGACGGACGCCGTCGAGCGTCTCGGCCGTGTGGTCCTGGACGCGGAAGAGGCCGCGGCAGCGGGGGCACGGGATGGCGCGCGCGGCCACCTCGACCTGGGAGGCCGCGTCGAGGACGATGGCGCGGGCGGGGGTGTGGCCAGGCTCCAGCAGCGCGAGGCGCTCGAGGTCGCGCGTGAGCTTCTCCGCGTCGCGATCGCTGGCGCGCCGGGCAGCGCGGGCCGAGAGCTTCTTCTTCGCCATGGTCTCCTGTCCCCGCGGCCCACGCCGGCCTGACACGGCAACACGGCAACGCGGCCGCGGCAATGCGGCCGAGGTCCGCGGGAGCGAGGCTGGTCTACCGCTTGTCGCGGAGGTCCTCCAGGGTCTCTACTGGTCCCGCGATCGGTACACGTCATTCCCCGGCGAGCCAGGGGCCGAGGTCGTGAGAGGAGCCGACCTGGGCGAAGCAGGGGTCGCGCCCGTGGGAGGAGCCGACGCCGGCATGCCGGGGGCCGCGCTCGTGGACGGCGACTCCGGCGTGCCAGGGGTCGCGCTCGTGGACGACGGCTCCGGCGTGCCAGGGGTCGCGCTCGTGGACGGCGACTCCGGCGTGCCAGCGGCCCCGCTCGTGGACGACGACTCCGGCGTGCCAGCGGCCCCGCTCGTGGACGACGGCTCCGGCGTGCCAGCGGCCCCGCTCGTGCGGGAGACCGGCTTGCGCCGCGGTGCCCTGTGGTGACGCGGAACGGGCGCGCTGCGCGGGTTGGAGGCCACGGCGGGCCTGGGCGGCGCGACGGCGTCCTCGACCCCCGCCGCGGCTCGCGCGCCGCCGGCAGCGGGATCGCCCGCGGCGGGGTCGGCAGGATGCGCACCGGATTCCGGGTTCGCCGTGCGCTCGGGGTCGGCGGCGGCGAGCTTCAACCCGAACGCCGGAACGGGGCCGGCGCTGCTCGCGACCGCTGCCGGCGCGCCCTGGACCGATAGCGCCATGGCTTGACCCGACGGCAGGGCGTCGTCCGCCCGCCGGTCCGAGCGCCCGAGCCAGCGCGTCGCGGCGAACGCCCCCGTGACCAGCAGGACGCCCGCGGCCGCGACCCAGACGCCCGCGCGGCGGCGCCAGCGAAATGCGCTGGAGGCCCGCCGGCCACCGCGGCGCTCGGTCACGTCGTGTGTGCTCCCGGCCGTCTCCTCCTCGTCGGGCTGCATCAGCGGCACCGCGCGCCTGCGCACCATCGTCAGCGTGGGGACGTCGTCGCGCGCGATCGTCAGCGTCGGGCCGTCCTCGGGCGCGAGCAGGAGCGCAACGCCGTCCTCGCGCGCCATCGTCAGCGTCGGGCCGTCCTCGCGCGCCATCGTCAACGTGGGGCCGTCCTCGCGCGCCATCGTCAACGTGGGGCCGTCCTCGGGCGCGGTCACGAGCGCGGGCGCGTTATCCATCGCCAGCTTCAGCGCGGGCCCGCTGTCCGTCGCCAGCTTCAGCGCGGGCCCGCTGTCCATCGCCAGCTTCAGCGCGGCGCCGCCGTCCCGCGCCATCGTCATCGTGGGCCCGCTGTCCATCGCCAGCCTCAGCGCGGCGCCGCCGTCCCGCGCCATCGTCAGGGTCGGGCCGTCGTCGGGCGAGAGTCCGAGCGAGGATCCCTGGTCCCGGGACGCCTTCAGCGTGGGCCGGTTCTCCCGCGCCGCGGGCCGCGCGACACCGCCGCTCCGCGCCATCTTCAGCGTGGGCCTGTCCTCGCCGGCCACGCGGGGGAGCGTGCGGCGCTCGGCGACCGCGACGTCGCTGCTGGCGGGGGACGCGACCGCGACGCCCTCGCTGGGCAGGGTGGCCAGGTGATCGCCGCCGCCGGGCGCGAGCACCGTGGAGCAGGCGGCCTGCCGGGATCCCGCCCCGCCGGCGGCGTGCGGGCGAGGCAACGTCGAGGAGGTGCCCTCGACGGCCGTCTCCGCGGCCGGATGGGTGGTCGCGACGGCATGGCCCGCGGGCGCCGACGACAGCCACGAAGGATCCGTTTTGCCATGGGCGATCGCCTGGATCTGGTCCAGGGCGCGGGCGGAGCGCTCGGTTCCGAACGGGGCGAGCTCACACGCCAGCCCCGCCACGCTCTGGATGCGCAGCTCCGGCTCCTTCTCCAGGCAGCGCAGGATCACGTCCTCGAGCTGGGCGGGCAGGTCGAACCGGTGCACCCGCGGCGGCGTCGGCGCCTGGGTGACGATGGCGACGAAGAGCGCCGAGATCTTGGACGTATCGAAGGGAAACCGCGCGGTCAGGAGCTGGTAGAGGATGATCCCGAGCGACCAGATATCGGCGCGCGCGTCGACGTCCTTCGCGCAGCGCACCTGCTCGGGCGACATGTACGAGGGAGAGCCGAGCATCATCTCCGACGCGGTGAGCTTGCCGTCCTCCTCGGAAGCGGCGTCGGCGGCCTTGGAGAGGCCGAAATCGAGCACCTTGACGACGGGCACGCCGGTCGCGCCGGTGGCGAGGAACAGATTGCCCGGCTTCAGATCGCGGTGGATGATGCCGCGTGCGTGCGCCTCCGCGACGGCCTCGCAGGCCTGGATCACGTAGTCGACCGCCTCGGACACGGGGAGCGGGCCGCGCGTCTCGAGCTCCTGCTGGAGGTCGCGGCCGCGCAGGTACTCCATCACGAGGTAGGGGATGCCGAGATCGGCCGTGCCGACGTCGATGACGCGGGCGACGTGCTCGCTCCGGATCGCCGCCGCCGCGCGCGCCTCGCGCAGGAAACGCGCGCTCGCGCCGGGCAGCTCCATCGCCCGGGGGAGCAGGAACTTGACCGCGACGCGCTGGCGCAGCGGGATGTGCTCCGCCGCGAAGATGGCGCCCATCGAGCCCCGGCCGAGGCTGCGCTCGAGGCGGTACCTCTGCGCGAACACCTCGCCGATCCCAGGAATGCCCGCGGTCGACGCGGGGGCATCCGGTTTCAATGGGCCGACCTCCATCGGACCCACTATAACCGCAACCGCGTAAGTTTTGACGCCAAGATGGGGCCGCCGGGCCGGAGGTGCGGCAAGCGGAGGGCGCGACGGCGGGGCGCGCCGGAGTAGGAGGAGCGCGCACCTTTTGCGCGAGGCTGTTGCGCCCGGCCGTTGCCGTGTTTCCGACGCGGGAAGGGCGAGCGGCCCTCGGGCAGAGCTCAACGCCGTTACGCGAGGGGAAGAGCGCGCTGCGCAGCCCTCCCGCGGGGGGGGCGTCGCGCGGGATCGCCGCGCCCCCGGCGACGTCCATGACGCTGCAGGGCGCCGTGCCCGTCGGCCGGTCACGGCGCCGCAATGGGAGATTTCAGCGGCGCAGCGACCGTGAAGCGCTGGGCTGCGTCCCGGATGAGTTCAGGGACACCGCCGCCGAGGATGGGCGAGACGCCGTCGGGGCCGACGTTCTGGTGAACGAGGCCGATGTCCTCGTCGCCGGCGCTCAGCTCGATATTCTCGAGGCGGCTCCCCGCGCCGACGTCTCCATCGATCAGCATGCCTATCCGCGAGTTGCCGACGAGCTTCAGGTTGGAGATCTCGGCCCGGGCGCCGTTCTGCCAGACAATGCCGTCGCCGATGGAATCACGGTCACCTCCGACGACGGCCATGGGCTCGAGCTGCGTGTTCTGGACCTCCGTCCAGTTGATGATGATCCCGCCCGTCGTCTCGCCGCTCAACCCGATCCCGACACCCCGGCTATCGTGGACGCGGCAGCCCTGGACCGTGACCTGGTGGTCGCCTGCGGCCGAGAGGTTCTGCATCCACAGGCCGACCGCGAGCCCCCCGAGGTCGATGTTTTGCGTCTCGCTGCCGCCGAGCGTGGCGCTCGCCCCATCGATGAGCACGCCGTAGGACTTGTCGAATCGCGTAGTATCGCGGACACGGAGCGAAGGCGCGGTGAGCGAGGAGCACCCGAACGCGGCCAGCCCCCCCGGCACCTCGATGGAATCAGGGTCGCTGGGATCCACGATATCGACCTCCGTCAACGTGGCGGCGACGCCGACGAGCGAGACACCGATGATCCCGTTCTCCTGGAACCGGGTGTTGTTGACCTTCACCTCCGGCGATGCCGCGCAATCGCAGCCGTTCGCGCACTGCGCCCACAGCCCGGGGCCGCCGGATGGGCCCACGAGGGAGGTCCCCAGCGTCACCGCCCCGGGATCGAACGCCCGGATTCCGTGGCCCTGCGACGCTTCGATCTCGGATGCCTGGATCGTGACGGAGGCGCCGGCGCCGACCCGAACCCCGTCGGCGAAGCCGCCGGCGACCACCTTGACCGAGTCGATGAGCACCCCGGCCGCGCCGTCGGCCACCACGATGCCCGCCTGACCGACGCTGACGCCGCGCACGCGGGCGCCCGAGCCGGGGCCGACCGTAATGCCCGCGACGTGGACCAGGGCGGCCCCCCTCCCGAGCAGGCTGACGCCGCCGGGCAAGGTGATGTCGCCATAGTCGCCAGGCCGCAGGGTGATGCAAGCGCCCGGCGACGCATCCGCGAGCGCCGCCTGAACCGTGAGGTCGTCGCCGGCCTCGATGGCGGTCGCGCAGTCGCCCCCGTCGGTGCACACGTCTCCCCCGCAGATCGGCTCGGGAGGGACCCCTGCGCAGGCTCCGCCCACCAGGCGGTGCTCCGGGCACTCTCGATCGGGCGAGACCTCTGCGCACTCCCCGCCCACCAGGCGGCCCTCCGGGCACTCTGGCGTTCGCTGGACCGACTCAGGTTGGTTGCACCGCAGCTGGAGCAAACCCAGCCCGACAAGAAGCACGTGGACGCGACCCGAGTAACCTGTGCTCATCCCCGATCTCCTCCTCTACCGAGCGACTACCGATCGACCGACCGCCGTGCGCGTCCGCCCCTCGTGCCGGTCGCGCTCGCGGGGGCGTCCAGGTAGGTTCTTCTCCAGGGCGGGAACATTACGGCTCGCAGATCTTCTGGACCGAGACGGTACCTGTCGCTCGGAAACACGGGAAGCCGCTCTCGCTCTTGCCCACCCAGAAGATCTTGGTCTCGTTGAGCGGCCAGGCGCCGGAGTAGGGGTTCAGCGAGAGATCGATGGTCTGCGTCCGCTGTCCGACCGTCGCCGTGGCTGTCGTCTTCACGACGTTCGGCACGACGTCGGGAGAGCACGTGGGGCCCGTCCCCACGTAGACCGTCAGCGTCGCGGGTGAGAGCCACGCCGAGTCGTCCTGCTTCCGCACGAAGAAGCGGAGCGTCGTCGGCGAGATCATGGCCGCCGCCAGCTTGAGCGGCATGCTGCCGTCGCCCGCGCACCCGGCAGGGCCGAAGTCGCAGGTGTCGCTGTTCGAGGGATTCGAGCAGCTGCGGCCGGGGATCGAGAACTGGCTGTAGTCGCCGTCCCCGCAGGTCGGGGTGCACGCGCCCCACGCGCAGCTCGATTCGCAGACCTGCGTCCCGCCGGGGCAGCTCCGGATTTCGCCCGCCGCGCACGCGCCCTGGCCCGAGCACGACGACCACTCGGACCAGGCGCCGCCGTCGCACGTGCGCGTGCGCTCGCCGCAGTTGCCGCAGCTCTCGGCGGCAGGGCCCACGCACTCGGTGACACACGCGCCGTCGGCGCATCCGCCGGGGCACGGGACGGGGGCCCCGTAATCCAGGCAGACGTCGTCGTCGAAATCGCCGCATTGCTGCAGCGTGCTCGCGTCCAGGCACCGGGGCTCCCCGGAGCAGTCGTCCTGGCACGCGACGTCTGAGCCGCCGCTGCCCGCTGGCGGCCCGTCGCTCCCTGGAGCGAAGCCTCCTCCCGCGCTGGCGCTGCCCCCTGCCTCTCCCCAGCTGCTCCCGGGACCTCCCCCGGCGCCGGGCACGTCGCCGGCGCACTGGCACGCCTCGTAGCCGGAGCCGTCCGCTGAGCAAACCTGAACGCCGTCGCCGCCTCCGGGGCAGGAGCAGGCGGTCTGGGCGCCCGGCGCGCAGAGCGGCGCGTGCACGCTGCAGCGCGCGAGGAACAACAGGCCCAGGACGAGGGGCGCGGCGGTGAGCGTCACGTAACGGCGATCTCGAATCGAGCGGTCCATCTTGGTCGAGCCTCCTTCCGGCGAGCGGACGCGAGCGCACGGCGCGCGTCGACCCACCGGCGCCGAGACCGGCGGGTTGATGGATGGACAGGGCTCCGGCCGGATGTGAGGCGCGCGGAGGACGATCGGGCAGGGGCTCGGGTCAGGGGGGCGTGGGAGCGGGGTCGACCGCCCGCGGCGGCTGCCGTTCTAGGTTCCCCTTCTCGCACTTACGCGGTTCGCCCGTGCAGCCGCGGCAGGCCATTGAGTCGCTCAGAGGAAAATTATAGGAATGCTCGCCGTACGCAACGGCGTCGAGATCAACGTAGTTGCAAACGATTTGTGTTGAACTGACCAAGACATCTGCGCCGAAGCTGGAGACGCCCACGCCTTCGTTCGCCTCGACGAGGCAGTCGGAGATCGTGGCGCTGGCACGGTTGAGCTCCGACACGACGGCGATACCGTCGCCGTAATCATCGCCCGCAGGTTCCTTCCGTGTCTCTCGCACCGACGACCGCTCGATGACCGCGTCGGAACCGATCACGGAGATTCCTACGTGCGTGTTCCGCTCGACCGTCGAACGCCGGATGACAGCATCGCCCCTCAACCCTCGAACCGAATCGTACAGGACGCTGATTCCATCCCCTCGAGTAAGGTCCGAACGAGGTTTTGTGTCGCGCACCGCGGTGTTCTCGATCGTCGCTGCGGAGCCCGCGACGGCGATACCCAATTCATGATTGCGTTCTACGACGCAGTCACGAATGATCGCGTTCGCCTGCTGCCCCGTGCTGCGGTTGCTCTGCACGACGATTCCCCGCCCAAGATCACCAGCAGGCGCCGGCCGCGTATCGCGGACGAGCGTCCTCTCAACCAGCGCGCTCGACCCAGCGATCAGCAGGCCCGCGTAGGGGTTTCGCTCGATGATCGAGGATCTCATCGTAAGGTCGCCGCGCTCGGTGGTACCCGGCGCGGCCTGAACCACCACACCCACACCGAACAAGCTACCGACCAGAGGCTGCGTATCGCGCACGACCGTCGCATCGAGGCGGATCGTGGAGCCCATGGCCTGCAACCCGGCCGAGTGATTCCATTCGATGACAGATGAGCTCACGCCGACGTCTCCGCGTCTTCGCGCTGGCGGAAGGCCTTCACGCACGCCGATCCCCTCGCCGCTCTCGCTCTCATCCACCGGCTGTGTGCGGCGCACAATCGTGCCCTCGACGGCAACGGCAGCCCCCATCACGAAGACGCCGGTCTGACGATTGTCCTCCACGACCGAGGAGCGGATGGTCCCTTTCGTCGGCTCGGCGCTAGCTTCGTCGTCTAGAATGGCGATCCCCACACCTGAAAGGGTCGGGTACCCGTGGAAGGTATCCTCCACGATGGGTGCCAGCAGGGTGCCCCGCACGACGGTCGCGTCGACGAGCAGCTCCGAGTTGATGACGGATATACCGATGTCGTGGTTGTCGTAGATGAGCGACGAGCGGATCATTACGACGGACTGTCTCCCCGGATGGCTCATGCTCCCTTGAATGTTGATACCTCGGCCTGAGTTTGGCTCCTCATTCGGGATGGTATCTCGCACAACCGAGGCGAACAGATCGAGGTCTGAGCCCTCAACGAGCACGCCGATGTCGTGAGCGCCCTGGACGACCGATGAGCGGACGTCGACCTCCGCGCGCCGGCCGGTATCGGGGTTGTCCACGGCCACGATGCCCACGTCGGCCACGTTGCGCACGACCGTCTGCTCGATCAATGCTTTGGCCCCACCGACCCAGACGCCTATGTTCCGAGTATCCTCCACGAGCGAGCTTCTCACCGCGACGGCTGACGGTCCACGGCCATCTCCGATGTTGATCCCACCCTGCTCCGTGTCGTGGATCCACACGCGATCCAAGACGACATCCGCCGGCCCCCACACGCCAACGCCGATCGCGCTGCCGCGCACGGCCACGCCACGGATCTCCGTTCCGTGGGCCTCATCTTGAACGTTTACCGCGGCCGAGGCGGAGGCCGATCCGGCTATTTCAACGAGCGCCGGGCACCTACCCCACAGACGCGCTGCCCCGCCGCGGACGTAGACGTTCTCCTCATACGTACCCGAAGCGATCGCGACGATCGCTCCCGGGGCGGCATTCCTGAGAGCCGCGGTGATGGTGGTCCACGGTCTCTCCCGGCTACCGTCGCTCCTGCTTCCCTGGTAGGACCCGTCCACGTACTCGGTATCCGGCTCCACGGGGATGTCTCCCCATGGCCCCTCACCACACGGCGCCACCTCACGGCACGCGGTCTCGCCGGGAACAGCCATCGTCCCTCTCGGGCACGGGTCGCGCGGCAGGATCACACGGCAACCGCCCTCGCCATCGGGCTCGAACCCCTGCCCGCAGGCTTCCGGCGGGATCCCCGCAGGCCGACAGCCGCCGGACTCGACCTTCACCTCGCCTGCAGCGCAGCCGTTCTCCTGCATTCCGGCGGGCAGGCAACGGCCGTCCTCGAGCGCGCTCTCGCCTGCCGCGCAGTTGACGGGCACCACCTCCCCCGCCCCGCACACCTCGCCATCACCCCCGCCGGCGGCAGCCCCCCCTGCCGCGCACGTGCCCGCATCGCGCTCTTCCTCCGGCGCATCGTCGCCGCAGCCCCACGACACCACCGCCGCTGCGCCCAGCGCCATGAACCTCCCCCATCGCACCATCGTCCGATCTCCTGTGGTATCCCGAGTCGGCCTATCCCCTCAGCTCGACCATCCCGGCCAGCATCGCGCGACACTCGTCCGCCTTGCTCCCGAGGTCGCCCTCGCGAACGTCGTCGATCGCCTCGATCAGCCGCCGCGCCGCCTCTCGCGCCGGCGCCTCCAGCGCAGCGTCGCCCGCGAGCGTCGCACGGCAGATGCGCGCGAGGCTGATCATCACGTCGCCCAGGTAGATCCGCCCGTCCCCCACCCCGGTCCGGTCGAGCGCCCGCAGCCCAGCCTCGATGGCGGCCTGCCGGTCGCCGGCGGCGAACGACGCGTCGGCGAGGTTCTTGTACGAATCGGCCAGCGCGGCCTCGGCGTGCATGCGCTCTCCGAACCGCACCGCCTGCCGCGCGTGGTGCAGCGCCGCGGCCGTCTCTCCGAGCCGGAGCTCCACCTCGGCCAGGTTGTTGTGGGCGATGACGAGCTCGTGGAGATCGCCGAGCCGCTCCTTGAGCAGCAGCGCGTGAGCGAACGTATCGCGCGCGCCCGCGAGATCGCCCCGCAGGTACCGGACGGCCGCCAGCGTGTTCTGGGCGATGCACGCCGCGGCCAGGTTCATCGTCTCGTCCACGGCGCGCGCAGCCCGCCGGCAGCACCGCTCGGCGTGCGCGAGGCGGCCCTGCGACAGGAACACGGCGCCGAGGGCGCCGAGCAGGTGCGAGACGTGCTCGCGCCACCGGTCGTCCCGCCGGACCATCGCGCGGCAACCCCTGAGCCCCTGCGCCACCGCCCTGCGGGACGCGTCGAGATCGCCGCTGCGCCGGTGCAGCGCCGCGAGCACAGCCCACATCGCGGGCGTCTCCTCGATCGCTCCGGCGGCGGTCGCGCGCTCGATCGCGCGGCCCACCAGGATCCGCGTCCGGTCGGCCGAGCCCCGGATCCACGCCGTCAGCGCCTGCCGGAAGTCGACCCGCGCCTCCCACCGGAGCGGCTCGCCAGCGTGTCGCGCCGAGGCCTGCCGGCGCTCCACGTGCACGACGAGGCGGCGACCCTCCTCGTAAGCGCGCTCCGCCCGGTCGAGCTCGCCCATACGGCGGAGGACGTCTCCGAGCTCCAGGCGCAGCCGCACCCGCTCATGCCAGTCCGCCACGCGGCCCTCCTCGCCCCCCTCGTCGAGGCGCGCGAGCGCCGCCCGCGGCGTATCCAGCGCGCTCGCCACCGTCGCGTCGCAGATCGAGCACGCCCGCTCGAGGTGGCGCAAAGCCTCCTGGTTCTGCCCGAGCGCCGCCGCATGCGCGGCCGCGCGGCCATAGGCCTCGATCGCCCGGCGGAGATCGCCGCCCCTGTCGTAGTGGACCGCGACGAGCGCCGCGCTCGCCGCGCCCGGCCCGCGCGCCTCGAGCCAGGCCGCGACGCGCCGGTGCGCCGTCCGCCGCAGCTTCTGGTTCAGCGTCTTGTAGGCGAACTCCTGCGTCGCCGACTCCGCGAAGACGAACTCGCGTTCTCCCGGGAAGGTCGACGCCTCGCGCGTCCTGATCAGCTGCCGGGCCCTGAGCCGCGCAAGCACGTCCCCGGTCGGCTCCACGACCGCCGGCCCGCCGCCGGGCGCCCCCTCCGGCGGCGCGTCGGGGGACAGATCCCGACGCAAGGCGTCCACCGCCCGCTCCCAGAAGGTGCGCCCGATGACCGCAGCCTGCTTCAGCACCGAGCGCGCGTCCGGATCCAGCCGGTCGAGCCGCGCCTGGAGGATCCCCTCGATCGTCGCCGGCAGCGCCACCGTCTGCAGATCGGCGTCCCGCAGGAGCCACGGGCCGAGCTCCCGCCGCTCGATCGCCCCGGCGTCCACGAGCAGGTGCAACGTCTCCTGCAGGATGAGGGGGTATCCCTCGGCGCGGTCCACGAGCAGATCCAGGAAATCTCTGGGCAGCCCGTCGATCCGGCGCAGCCGATCGCGCGCCATCGCCTCGATGTGCCGCCGCGCGAGGGGCGCGACGTCGACGCGCACGTGCGCGCTCTTGCCTTCACCCCAGTGGGGCCGGCGCTCGTAGAGCTCCGGCCGGGTGGAGAACAGCACGAAGAGAGGGCAGTCGCTCATCCGCACGGCGAGGTCGTCGAGCAGGTCGAGGCTCGCGTCGTCGGCCCACTGCGCGTCGTCGCAGAGGATCACGATCGGGGCGCGCGCCGCGACCAGGCGCAAGAGGCGCGCGAGCGCCGCCGAGACGCGGCTCTTCGCGTGGGCGCCCTCTCGCTCCAAGGCGAGGCCGTCCGACGCGCCGCCGGACCGCGCTCCCAGCAGGGTGGCGATCTCCCGGACCGTGTCGTCGAAATGCCCTGATCCGAGCTCGCGCAGCACCTCGAAGGGGAGCTCGGGCACGTCGGAGGTCCTCTCGCCGTCATGGCCGCCGCCCGCCGATCCCGACGCGGCGCCCTCGCCCGACCGCGGCGGGCCCGCCGCCAGGCCGCGCAGCCAGCGCACGCCGTCCCGCAGCTTGCGCGCGACCAGCTCCGGCGCGTCGTTCTCGTGGATCTGAAAGCGCATCCGGAGGAGCGCCGCCGCGAGCCCGTAGCTCGTGCCGGTGCCCAGCACCGAGCCCTGCGCCATCATCACGAAGAAATACGCGGGTCGCTCCGCGAGGCTCGTCACGAGCTCCCCGACCATGCGACTCCGTCCTACCCCCGGAGGCCCGACCAGCGTGACGAGCTGCGATCTCGCCTCGGAGATCGCCGTGTCGAGGACGTCGGTGATGCGCTGCATCTCCGCCGTGCGGCCGATGAATTTCGTCTCCAGATCGTAGAAATCGGACGGCGGGATCGGGTGGCGCACCGTCGTGTGCCCCACGATCCGGTAGGCTCCGATCGCGTCGCGCCTGCCCTCGACGGCGATCGGGGGCGAAGGGTCGACGTTGAAACGTCCGATCACGTTCCGGTACGTGGCGCTGCCGATCAGGATCGCGCCGTCGGCCGCGTGCTGCTGGAGGTGATCCGCCACGTCGACGGCGTCTCCGAACACCGCGCGCTCCTCGCGCGCCGGATCCCCGACGTCCTGAGCGAGGACCCGCCCCGTGTTGATCCCGATGCGCACGGCGAGCTGCCGGCGGAACCCGCGCAGCGCCGGCGTGCTCTCGACGATCGACCGCATCTCGAGCGCGGCCGACACCGCGCGCTCCGCGTCGTTGTCGCTCGCGCGGGGGACCCCGAACGTGGCCATCATCCGGCCCCCGACGAGCTTCGCCGCCGCGCCCCCCGCGCGCTCGACGCACGCCGCGAGCGCGCGCACGCCTGCGTCGACGACGGCCTTCACCTCATCGGGATCGAGCCGCTCCGAGAGCGCGGCGGTCCCGGAGAAGCCCGCGAACACGATCGTGCAAAGGCGGTTCTCCGCCGAGGCGGCGGCCGGCGCGCCCCGGCTCCCCCTGGGCGGCTGCTCCGCGGCGCGCGGCGCTCTCGCCATCAGGGCGGGGCCGTCGCCGTCGCCGCGGCGATCGAGCGTCTTCACGATGCGCTCCACGGAGAGCCGGGCGCCTTGCGCGCCGAACGGCGCAAGCCCGCGCGCGAGCTCCGCGACGCTCTGCACGCGCTGGCTCACGTCCTTCTCGAGGCATCGCAAGATGATCGCCTCGAGCGGCGCCGGGACGTCGGGGCGGAGGAGCCGGAGCGCACGCGGGGGATCCGTCATCACCCTCGCGATGATCGCGGGGGGGCTCTCCCCGTCGAAAGGGAGGCGGCCGCCGATCATCGCGTACAGGATCGCGCCGAGCGCCCACAGGTCGGCCCGGGCGTCGGCCTGCTTGAGGCCACGGATCTGCTCGGGCGCCATGAACTGCGGCGTCCCCGCGACCGCGTGCGTCGCGGTGATGCTCGCCTCCCCTGCGGCCCTGGAGAGCCCGAAATCGAGGACCTTGACGAGGGGTGATCCATCGGCCGCGGTGCAGAGGAACAGGTTGCTGGGCTTGAGATCCCGGTGGACGATGCCGTGGGCGTGCGCCTCGGCGATCGCCTCGCCGGCCTGGAGGAGCAGGTCGACGGACTCGGCGATCGGCATGCCCCCACGGGACCGGAGCACGGCCCCGAGATCCGCGCCCTGCAGGTACTCCATGGCGAGGTAAGGCGCGCCCGACTCCAGCGTCCCCATGTCGAGCACACGGGCGCAGTGCTCGCTCCGGAGCGCCGCCGCGAGGCGGCCCTCGCGGAGAAAACGCTCCTTGGCGTCCGGGAGGAGGGCCGATCCAGGGAGGAGCAGCTTGATGGCGACGCGCTGGCGCAGCGTCAGGTGCGTTGCCGCGACGACGAGGCCCATCCCCCCGCGGCCGAGCACCCCCTCGACCTTGTACTTGCCCGCGATGACGTCCCCCTGGGCGGGCGATCCCGCGACGGCGACCTCGTGCAGCCCTTGAGCGCTGGGAGCGCGCGCGATCTGGCGCAGGAGACCGGCAAACGCGCTCTCCTCCGCCGAGGCGTCATCGAAGGAGTCCGCGCTGCTCACCGGGCTCGCCCCTGTCTAGCCTTCGGGCGAGTCGAGCAATCCTTCCTGCTCGGCCAGCTCCCGGAGCCGCCCCTTGATCGCGACGAAGCTCTGCCGCAGCGCCGCCGATTTCTTCTTGAGCTCTCCCGGGAGAGGAGGCTCCGGCTCCGATCCCAGCATGACGCGGGCGATGTCGTCCCACGACATCGCGCGGTCGACGCGCAGCACGAGGAGCGCTCGCTCATCCGGCCTGAGCCGCTGCCTCAAGGCCGCGACCTTGTCCTTCACCTCGGTGCGCAGGTAAGGCAACGTCTGGGTACGGACCTGCTCCTCGAGGCTGGCGACCTCCGGAGCCTGCGAGAGGGGCAGGTTTCGGCGGCGTTCGGGACGTTCCAGGGAGTTCTGGTAGGCGTTCCGAGCAATCCTGAACGCCCACGTACGGAATGACGAGTCGCCGCGGAAGCTGCCGAGGTGTGACCAGATGTTCAGGCATACCTCCGAGAACACGTCGGAAGCATCCTGCGCATTCCCGAGGACGTGCACGAGGAAGCCCAGAAGTGACGGGCCATAACCCCGGATGCCGGCGTCCGCCGCCCCCTTGAGATCCCCACGCGCGAGGCAGGCGCCGATGACCCGCTCCACCTCCGCCGCGGATCCGGCGGCTTCCGACGGCGACGGCCCCTGGTGCTCGCTCTTCATACCACATGAAATTCTCACATCCTGCCGCAAGCCTGTCAACCGAAGCAGGCGACAGCTCAGGGCAGGCGGCAGCTCATGCACGCCGAGCCCAGCAGCGGCCTAGATCCACCGGCGGCGCGAGCCGGTCCGGTAAAGGAGCGTGGCATGCGGTACGACTTGACATTGGCGAGTGGACATCGAGGGCTGGGCCTGCTGGGGCTCATGCTCGTCTCGGCCTGCGGGTCAGCGGCGGAGGAGGGCGCCGCGTCGGACGACTGGAGCGATGGACAGCCGGCGGAGATCGGCGAAGCGGAAGCGCCGCTCACCTCGGCGAGCTTCCTGTTCGCGCACCCGCTCCAGGGCTCCTCTTACACACGCGCGTGCAACTTCAACACGACGAGGTGCGCCGTCGCGGACAGGTACCACTCAGGCATCGACGAGGGCGCGGCGGCAGGTCTCCCCGTCCGGGCCTCCAATTTCGGAGAACGCACGCTCGTGGTCCACAATGGCAGCTCGGATCACGGCCTCGGGAACGCGGTGGTGATCCGCCACCTCCTCCAGGACGGGACTTACCTGTGGTGGCAGGACGGACACATGGGCTTCCATCACCCGCTCAACGCGCGGCCGGACGGCTCCGTCGCGGTGACGACGGGCACCAAGCTCGGCGAGGTGGGCGGGACCGGGTACGGCGCGGCGCACCACTGGGGAAACCACCTGCACGCGGAGGCGAAGCTCGGGAGCGTGCTCCACAACCCATGCGGGGACGGGACATACTGGGGCTACACGCCGAGCAACGCGACGAATTTCTGCTTCAGGAACCCGGACTCGTACATCGGGAGCAGCAGGGTGATGATCCCTGAGTTCGAGACCTCGTCGAGCGGGACGTGGGGCGATTACGACGTGGTCTACGGCGTCGCCGGCACGCCCATCTACGCCCGGGTCGGCCTCGTCTCGGCGACGCAGTCCTACGCCAAGCTGCTCGTGGGGGGCCGCGCCGGCTTCAGCGGCGAGATCGTCGACTTCCCGGCGGCCAGCGGCGTGACCGGGACCTACACGCACACGACCATGAGGTCGTTCTCCGCGGGAGATTACACGTTCTTCGCGGCCGTCGAGACCCCGACCTCCGCCTGGCGCACAGGATACCGGGTCATCTTCAGCGTGCTCCCCTCGTCGAACGACTTCATCCGTGACAACGACATGAGCTCGACCTACTTCGAGAGCGGTGGGCTGGGCCTCGCCCGGGGCGACGGGTACGGGTACGGGGCGCGTATGGCCACCGGCACCTCGGGCGCCTGGGGGCGGTGGTACACGCGGAGATCGGGGACGTACGGGGTCCACGTGTACGTCGGGGGCGCAGGGAGCGGCTCGGTCCGCTACAAGATCTATCCAACGGGGGCCGGAGCACCGGTGTTCAGCGATCCCATCGACCTGTCCCGCAACAGGTACTCGTGGGTGCCGCTCAAGGTGGGCGGGACGACGGGGTGGAGCTTCGCGAGCGGCGGTTATGTCGGCCTGTCCGCGGACGACGGCTCACCGGCGACGTTCTACACCTTCGACGCCGTGAAGTTCACCCGACGTTGACGGAGCCCCGGCGGCGCCTCGGCGCTCCTCCGCCGGAGCGGGCCCGCCGGGAGGCCACGGGAGCTCAGGACGCGCCGCCGGAGCCCTCGGGCTTCGTCATGCCCCAGGCCAGATCCTCACGCACCCAGCCTGTCTCGCCCTGCAGGGCGGCGACGCGGAGCCAGCGCCCCTTCCGGCCCAGGACCTTGAACACCTCGCCGCGCTGGACCTGAAACGCGACCTCCGCGGAGGTCGTCGGCGCCTCGCGGACGTTGCCCCGCGAGACCTTGATCACGACCGTCGTGACCCTGGCCAAGAGGCGACCGGCCACCCACGCGAGATCGCCCTCGAAATCCTTGATCTTGCACCACCCGTCCTCGCGCTCCAGCACCTTGACCGGGTAATAGCGGGTCGCGGTGAACTCGACGGGCTCGCTCGTGGACGGGCCCGCGCGGAAGTTCGCCACCGGGACGTTGACGCTGAGTATCTCGGCCCTCGCCGCGCCCGGGAGCGCGGCGAGGGCGACGAGCACTGGCAAACTCGCTCGCATGTTCACGACAGCCTCCTCACGTGATGATCGCGCGCGACCGCCGCTTCCGCGGCGTCAGGCCTGCGCGCCTGTCTCCTCGAAGCGCGCGCCGGCCGCGCCGGCCTCCTCGCAGCGCGCGCCGTTCGCGGCCCGGGCGGCGGGCCTGGGCGGCAGCCTCTCCTCGGCCCAGCGGATCGCGCGATGAGGGACCGGCATCGCGATGCCCAGCGCGTCGAACGCCCTCTTGAGGCGCCGGCGGTACTCCCGGCCTACCTGCCATTGCTCGATGGGCTGCGTCTTGATGCGCGCGCGGACCACGACCGCGCGGTCGTCGAACGACTCCACGCCGAAGAGCTCCAGCGGCTCGAGGATGCTCGCCTTGTAGCGCCTGTCCTCCTGGAGCTCGCGCGCGACCTCGCGCATCACCTTCATCACCCTGTCGACGTCCTCCGTGCAAGCGACACCCACGTTGAACACCATGGCGGACCACTCCAGGGTCATGTTCGAGAGCGAGTTGATCTTCCCGTTCTGGAAGACGTGGACCACCCCGGACTCGTCGCGCAGCGCGACCGTCCGGAGCCCGACGCGCTCCACGAGGCCGCCGGTGCCGTTGACGACCACCACGTCGCCGACCCGGAGGTGATTCTCGAGGAGCAGGAAGAAGCCGGAGATGACGTCGCGCACGAGCTCCTGCGCTCCGAAGCCGACGGCCAGGCCCGCGATCCCGGCGCCCGCGATGAGCGGCGCGACGTCGACCCCGAGCTGGACGAGGACGAGCATCGCCACCATGGCCCAGATAACGACCTTCCCGGTCGTCCGGAAGATGCCCAGCAACGTCTCGGAGCGCTTCTCGATCTCGCGCACCGTCTTGACGTCGCCGCTGCGGCTCCGCCGCATCAACGACAGCTCCATCCTCCTGCACACGAGGTGGAGCGCCTTGAGCAGCACGAGCGCGAGGACCAGGACGAGCAGCACGGCCGGCAAGGCGTGGACGGCCCACGCGAGGGTGCGCCGGAGGACCTCCCGCCAGAACGTGACGTCGAGCCATGAGTCGATGTGCGGCATGGGCAATGGCACCTCCGCCGCGCGGCGTCCGCAACGCACATGCCAGCGCGCTGGGGGGCCGGCGTCATTGTCAGGAGCCCGTCGGCCGCGTCGCGCGCGCGCGACGCGGCCGACGGGCCCGCGCGCGCGCCGGTGCGACACGATGTCGCAGAGGAGCCGGATTGTCGCAGGGGCGACGCGCCCTCGCCGCCCGCCAGCATTGCGACGTCCCGCCGCCCGTGGCACGAGCCCGCCGCCATGCCGACCCGCCCCTTCGCCCTGGGCCGCTGCCGCCCGCTCTCGGGGGACGAGAGCGCCTCTGCCGCCTCCGCCGCGCGCCCGCTCGATCTCCCCGCGCACCACCTCGTGACCCACGGCGTGGTCGTCGGCATGACCGGCAGCGGGAAGACGGGGCTCGTGATGGTCCTCGTCGAGGAGGCGCTGCGGTCGGGCGTGCCGGTGCTCATGGTCGACGTGAAAGGGGACCTGCCCAACCTGCTCTTCACCTTCCCCGAGCTCTCCCCGGCCGAGTTCGAGCCGTGGATCGACCCGTCGGCGGCCGCGCGCGACGGCCGCGCGACCGCCGACGTCGCCGCCGAGCTCGCGGCGCGGTGGCGGGCCGGGCTCGCGGCCTCGGGCCTCGGGCCGGCCGACGTCGCCGCGCTCCGCGCCCGCATGGCGCCGCGCCTGCTCACGCCGGGCACCACGGCCGGCGAGCCGATCCACGTGCTGTCGGCGCTCGAGACGCGCTCGCCGCTCTGGGACGAGGACGAGGAGGCCGCCCGCGAGGCGCTCTCGGCCTCGCTGTCGCTCCTGCTCCGGCTGGTCGGCCGCGATCCGGATCCGGCGCGGAGCCGCGAGCACGTGCTGCTCGCGCACCTCGCCGAGCGGCGGCTGCGCGGCGGGCAGGCGGCGGGGCTCGAGGAGCTGCTCGCCGACCTCGCCGCGCCGCCGATCGCCGCGGTGGGCGCCCTCGAGGTCGACGCGTTCTTCGCGCCCAAGGAGCGGCAGGCGCTCGCGCGCGAGCTCAACACGCTGCTCGCCTCCCCGACGTTCGCCACCTGGCGCAAGGGCGCGCCGCTCGACGTCGCGGGGTGGCTCGAGCGCGGCGCGGCCGGGGCGCCCGGCGCTACCGCCGGGAAGACGCCCGCGGTCATCGTCAGCGTCGCGCACCTTGAGGACGACGAGCGGCTGCTCGTGCTCGGGCTCCTGTTCGAGCAGCTGCTCTCGTGGGTGCGCGGCCTCTCCGGCACGAGCGACCTGCGCGCCCTCGTGGTCTTCGACGAGGTCTTCGGCTTCCTGCCGCCGCACCCCGCGAGCCCGCCCACGAAGCGGCCGCTGCTCGCGCTCCTCAAGCAGGCGCGCGCCTTCGGCGTCGGGGTCGTCCTCGCGACGCAGAACCCGATGGACCTCGACTACAAGGCGCTCTCCAACGCCGGCGCGTGGTTCGTGGGCCGGCTCCAGACCGACGCCGACCGCGAGCGCGTCGTCGAGGGGCTCTCCGGGTCCGACGGGGGCGCCGGCGGCGTCGACGCCGCGGCGCTGTCGGCCACCCTGAAGGCGCTGCCCCCGCGCACGTTCTTCGTGCGCAACGTCCACATGCAGCCGACGTCGCTGCTCGCCGAGACGCGGTTCAGCCTGTCGTGGCTGCGCGGCCCGGTCACCCGACGCGAGATCGGCCGCCTCGTCAGGAGCATCTCCCCTCCCCCGCCCGCCCCGCCCGGGCCTCCCCCGCCCGCCCCGCCCGGGCCGAAGAGCCCGTCGGCGCCCCCGCCGCATGCGCCGGTGGGCCCGGGCGGCACGGTCGTCCTCGACCCGCGCTACGTGGCCTCCGCGGCGCCCCACGCGGCCTCCGCGGCTCCCCACGCGGCCTCCGCGGCGCCCCACGCGGCCTCCGCGGCGCCCCACGCGGCCTCCGCCCCGCCCCAGCGCACGCGGCGCAGCAAGGCCGCGCGCGCCGACGCCGAGGCCGAGGCCGACACCGACACCCGCGCCGACACCATCACCCCTCCGCAGCCGCCGGAGGGCTGGCGCAGCCTGTACGCGCACCCCCCAGCCGCGGCGCCCGAGGGCTTCCGCTACGTCCCGTGGGTGGCCGCCTCGGTCGTCGCCCACCTGCGCGACACGAAACTCGGCGTGGCCCTCAACCAGCGCCAGATCCTCGCCGCCCCGCTGCTCGCCGACGGGAGGCCGGATCTCGCGCGCGTCACCCGGCTCGATCCCGCGCTGCTCTCGGCTTCGCCCGCGCCGGGCGCCCGCTTCACCGCGCTGCCGGCCCCGCTCGCGAAGCGCAGCGGGGCGCTGGCCGCGGCACGCGCGCTCCGGGAGCACGCCTACCGCACGACCGAGGCCGCGGTGGCCGTCCACAAGGAGCTCGGGCTGACGCAGGGCGAAGGCGAGCCGCTCCAGGCGTTCGCTGATCGCTGCCGCGCCGCCGCCGCGCGGCGCGCCGGCGCCGAGCAGCAGGAGGTGACCGGCCGCTACGCGCCCAGGATCGCGCGCCTCCGCGAGCGCATCGCGGCCGCGAAGGCGCGCTACGAGCAGGCCGAGGCCGAGGTGGCCGCGCTCCCCGGCGCGGTGGGCGCCGCGATCCTCGGGCTCGTCGCCGGCCGGGGCACCGCCCGCCGCGCCGAGACCCAGCGCGACAAGGCGAGCGCCAGGACCGAGCGCGCCCGGCAGGAGTGGACTGAGGCGGACGCCGCCCTCCGGGACCTCCACGCCGCCCAGGCCGCCGAGCTCGCCGCGCTGGAGCAGCTGCCCCTGCGCGCCGGCGAGGGCATCGAGACGAAGCGCCTCGTGCCCAGGAAGAACGACGTCGAGGTCGACTTCATCGCCGTCGCCTGGGCCGCGACGCTAGCCGGCCCCGCGTGACCCGGCCGCCCAGAGCGGTTCCCCTCCGTCTCTGGTGATGCGTCCCAGAGCGGCGGTCACCCGCACAGGAGACGGGCCCAGATCGGCGTTTTCGGCGCGCAAGCGCACTCCTGTGCGCTGAGCACCGAAAACGTCGAGATGGGCCCGTATCCGAAGCGGGTGACCGCCGCTCTAGAGGGCAGCTCGCTGCAGCCCGGGCGCAGCCGGCTGCAAAGCGCCCCCGCGCCGCCGCGCCCTGTGCTCTGATCCAGGGGAGCGCCCCCCCGCCCGCGCGCGGCGCGGCGAGGCGCGCCGCGATGCGCGCGACCGCGCGCAGGGAGCCCATCCCATGCAGAACAACCCAGAGGGGCCAGCGTGAACGGCAGCGCCGAGGCGACGCCCGTCGCGCTCCCGACCCGCCCCGCCGCGCCGGAGCGCGCCCCGCTCCCGGCCCGCCCCGCCGCGCCCGAGCCGACCGCCGCGCCGGACGCCGCGGCCCCGCCGCGCGCCGCCGCGCCCTCCCGCGCCCTCGCCGGGCCGAGGTGGGCCAGCGCGTGGCTCGTGGCCGCGCTCTGGATGATCCCCGTGCTCGTCTCGAGCGTGCAGACCTACCTCTTCATGCCGCCGAGGCAGGAGCCGCGCTCGCCGTTCCTCGCCTCCTTCCTGTGGCAGGGGCTGCCCTGGCTCTTCTGGGCGCTCATGACGCCCCTCATCGTCTGGCTCGGCCGCAGGTACCCGATCGAGCGCCGGGGCTTCCTGAAGAGCGCCCTCGTGCACCTCGCGGCGAACGCCGCCATGGCCCCGGGCCACATCGCGGCGTGCGCGCTGACGGGGCGGCTCATCGGCCAGGAGTACTACATCAAGACGCCGTTCCTCGAGGTCGTCTACAAAATCCTGGGCAAATACATCGACATCGAGCTGCTCATCTACTGGGGGATCCTCGCGATCGTCCACGCGGCCGACTACCACAAGAAGTACCGCGAGCGCGCGGTCGCGGCCGCGCAGCTCGAGACGAAGCTCGTGCAGGCCGAGCTCCAGGCGCTCAAGATGCAGCTCCACCCGCACTTCCTGTTCAACACGCTGCACGCGATCGCGGTGCTCGTGCGCAAGCAGGAGACGCAGGCCTCGGTCCGCATGATCACGGGCCTGAGCGAGCTGCTCCGGATGGCGCTCGAGAGCGCGGGCAAGCAGATCGTGCCGCTCAAGCAGGAGCTCGATTTCCTCGAACGTTACCTCGACATCGAGCGGACCCGCTTCCAGGACCGCCTGACCGTGCGCGCGGACGTCGCCTCGGAGACGCTGGACGCCGAGATCCCGAACCTCATCCTGCAGCCGATCGTCGAGAACGCGATCCGCCACGGCATCGCCCCGCGGGCCTCGTCGGGGAGCGTGACGATCCGCGCGCGGCGGGAGGAACGCCACCTCGTGGTGGAGGTGACCGACGACGGCAGGGGCCTCAAGGAGGGCTGGGCCGGCGAGGCGAGCGAGGGCACGGGCCTCGGGAACGTGCGCGCGCGCCTCCGGCAGCTCTACCCGGGCGACCACCGGCTGAGCGTCGCGCGGCGGCCGGAGGGGGGCGTCCTCGTGACGGTCGCGGTCCCGTTCCGGCCGCTGCACCCGGAGCGCGCGCATGGATAGCCCCGCGGAGATCCGCGCCGTCATCGTCGACGACGAGCCGCTCGCCCGGGAGGGGATCCGCATGCTCCTCGCCGAGGATCCGGAGATCGCGATCGCCGCCGAGTGCGGCGACGGCCCGGGGGCGCTCGACGTCATCCGGCGGCTGCGGCCGGACCTCGTGTTCCTGGACGTGCAGATCCCCGAGATGAACGGCTTCGAGGTGATGGCGTCGCTCCCGCCGGACGAGCTCCCCGCGGTGATCTTCGTGACGGCGTTCGACCGCTACGCCCTGCGCGCGTTCGAGGTCCACGCCCTCGACTACCTGCTGAAGCCGTTCGACGACGACCGCTTCCACGACGCCCTCCGCCGCGCGAAGGGCCACCTAAGGCTCTCGCGGATGAGCGACCTGAGCCAGCGCCTCCTCTCGCTGCTCCAGAGCTACGGTGACCCCGCCGCCGCGGCGACGGCGCGCGCGCGGGGCGGCGGCGGCTCGGAGCCGCCCGCGGCCGCGGGCGCGGACGGCGGCTACCTGCGGCGGCTCGCGATCAAGGACGGGTGCCGCGTGGTCTTCCTCAGCCTCGACGAGATCGACTGGATCGAGGCGGCCGACTACTACGTGCAGATCCACGCCGGGGAGAGGAGCTACCTCCACCGCGAGACGATGCACAGCGTGGAGGCCAAGCTCGATCCCGCGCGCTTCGTGCGGATCCACCGCTCGGCGATCGTGAACCGCGACCGGATCAAGGAGCTCCGCACCCAGGGGCGCCGGGAGACGGTCGTGGTGCTCGCCGGCGGCGCCGAGCTCAAGGTGGCGCGGAGCCACCGGGAGAAGCTCTCGGCGCTGCGGTGAGGGGGCGCGCGCCACCAGGGCTCCGGGGCGGGGGCGCGGGCGCGGTGCCGTCACATCCGCGCGCGCGGGCGCCGTCACATCCGCGCGCGCGGCGCCGGCGCGCGCACGGCGAGGCGCTGCATGCAGTACGTGAGGCCCGCCCGCAGGTTGGCCTTGGTCACGATGGAGCTCAGGTCGAGCCCCAGCTCGACCATCGTCTGCGCGACGTTCGGGCGGATGCCGCAGATGATCCCCTCGGCGCCGAGCAGCTGAATGGCCTTCACGATCCTGATCAGGTGATCCGCGACCCTCGTGTCCACCACCTGCACGCCGGTGAGGTCCAGGACCGCGAAGCGCGCGCTGCGGCGGCTGATCGCGTCGAGCAAGCTCTCCATCGCCTCGGCGGTCCTCGCGCTGTCGACGACCCCGATCATGGGCAGCGCCAGCACCCCGTCCCATACCTCGATGATGGGCGCCGACAGGTCTCGAATGACCCGCTGCTGGGCCTCGATCACATCGAGCTTCGTCTGCAGAGACTGCTGCGCCCGCTTCGCCTCGGTCACGTCGAGCGAGAACCCGATGACGGATCGCACCGGCCCCGCCGGCTCCGAGACGGGGATCATCCAGCTCTCCCACACGCAGCCGTGGGCCTCTGCCAGCCCGTGCATCAGGTCGCCAGCCAGGGTGCGCCGGACATCGCCCGCGCTGTCGCCGTAAATCTCGAAGATGTTCTTTCCGACGAACTGTCCCGGCGTGTGACCGGCGGCCTCCAGGCCTCTGCCCTCGTGGTAGGTGTACACCCCATCGGCGTCGACGGCCCACACCACGACCGGTATGGCCTTGATCAACGCGCTCAGGATCCGATCGCGGTCCCTCAGCCTGGTCAGCTCGTCCAGGACGCCGTCGTTCAGGGCTACGTCGCGGAGCGAGCCATAGATCAACTGCTCCTTGCGCGACCCGCGCACCACGCACGAAAACGGCCGATAGCTGCGCTCCGCGCTCAGGATCCGGCCGTGGACCTGGACAGGGTGCGTGCTCCCACGGACCTGCTCCCACCCCGTCGAGAGCGCGCAGCGGTCCTCCGGGTGGAAGAGCTCGGTCAGCGGGGTTCCCTGCGAGAGCACAGGCCCGATCGTCCGGGCCAGCATGTCGCTCCACCGCAAGAGCGCGCCGTCGGTTCTCGCGACGAACAGCATCTCTGGCGAGTGCGCGATGAATTCATCCAGCGAGCTCAGATCGCCATTGGCATCGGCCATCATACTGCGCCTCCCCTCCCGCAACCGGACAGAAGTACCGGAGCTGCGCAGTGCAACTTACGTTGACGTCGGCGCCCTATAGAACACGGGGCAATCCGGAACGCGAACCTGGGTGCCGCCTTAACTTGCTCGTCAGAACGTAAAGGCCTCTGCGTCAAGCCACGTCCGCCGTGCAAATCTCGGCGGCTCGGATGCCCCGCACATAGCGATTCGTCCTGGTGGAAGCCGCGCGCGCCGTTCGCCGGCGCACGGGTCGCGGCGGGCCCGCACGACCCGCCCGGAGCTGGGGCCGCCCGCCTGCGCTGCCGGCGCGTGTACGCCGGGTCGTCCGCGTCGTGTTCCGGGGCGCTAAGCTCTGCGGCATGTCCACGATCGGCTTCCTCGATCCCTCCCTTGAAGAAACGGAGCCCGCGCGGCCCTGCCGCCCCTGACGCCATGCCGCCCTCCCGCTTCCGCCCCGGGCTCGGCAAGCCGAGCTCGCCCTCCGCCGACATCGCCTGGTTCGCCTTCCGCGGCGACGAGCTCCTCGTCCGCGCGCCAGGCGACGACGGCGGCGGTCGCTACGACATCCCGGTCGCGGCCGACCTCGCCGACCTCGGCGTGTCCGTCGTGCGGGCCCAGCCGCTCGGTGAGCTCGACGGCCGCCCGTGCCGCTCCGCCGAGCTCGCGCAGGGCGCGCCGGCGCCCGAGGGGTACACCTACGCCTCGCTCCGGCGCCTCTACGGGCGCATCGACCCGGAGCTGTTCGACCTCGCGGGCACGGCGTACCAGGTGCAGCACTGGGACCGGGCGCACCAGTACTGCGCGGCCTGCGGCGCCGAGCTCGAGACCGGGCTGGACGAGCGCGTGAAGCGGTGCGCCCGGTGCGCGAGCAGCTACTTCCCGCGGATCACGCCCGCGACCATCGTGCTCGTCGAGGACGGCCCGCGGCTGCTCATGACGCGGCAGGCGCGGTTCCCCGCGGGCATGTACGGCCTCGTCGCGGGCTTCGTCGAGCCGGGCGAGACGCTGGAGGCGTGCGTCGCGCGCGAGGTCCACGAGGAGACGGGCGTCGACATCGCCGACCTCACGTACTTCGGCAGCCAGCCGTGGCCGTTCCCCCACCAGATCATGGTCGGCTTCACCGCGCGCTACGCCGGCGGCGAGCTCCGCGTCGACACGCGCGAGCTCGAGGACGCGCGCTGGTTCCACCGCGACGCGCTGCCGCCGCTGCCGCCGCCGCTCAGCATCGCGAGGAAGCTCATCGACGCGTGGCTCGCGCGCCCGCCGCGGGCTCCGATGCGACGACCGCCTGTGGAGCTGGCCGGGCTCCAGACGCCGGGCGACGTCATGGCCCCGGCGATTGACGAGCCCGACTGGGGTATGAAGCGCCAGTAGCCTTACCGCCGCCCGGCGGCCCCGTCACACGCGCCCGAGCTTCCAGGCGCCGCGGCGGAACATCAGCCAGCCCGCGACGGCGAGCGTCGAGAACGCCACCGCGATCGCGATGAACACGCCGAGCGGGCCGAGCCCGAAGGTGCGCGCGAGGGCCCAGCCGAGCGGGATCTCCCACAGCCAGAAGCAGGCGAAATTCAGGAGCGTGGGTGTCCTCGTGTCGCCCGCGCCGTTGAACGCCTGCGTGAACACGATGCCGAAGCCGTAGAACAGGAACCCGCACGCGATGATCCGCAGCGCCTGCGTCCCGAACCGGAGCACGTCCGGATCGCTGGCGAAGGCGCCCACGATCGGGCCCGCGGCCGCCACGAAGACAACGCCCACGGCCCCGAGCATGGCCGTGGTCCAGACGCCCGCGCGGTAGACGGCGGACTCGGCCCGGTCGGGGCGCCCCGCCCCGAGGTTCTGCCCGACCATCGTCGCCGCGGCGTTCCCGAGCCCCAGCGCCGGCAGGATCGCGAACACCACCACCCGCATCCCGATCGTGTAGCCCGCGAGCGCCGCGCTCCCGAAGGGGGCGATGATCCGCACCATGCCGATCCAGCTCGCGGTGCCGATGATCGCCTGGAAGGCGCCGCTCGCCCACAGGCGGAGCAGCGTCGCCAGCGCGCGCGGGTCGGGCACGAGGTCCCGCGCCCGGATCCTGAGCCGGCCGCCGCCGCGCGCGAGCAGCGCGATCTGCAGCGCCACGCCCGTCCCGCGGCCGAGCGTCGTCGCCACCGCCGCGCCCGTCACGCCGAGCTCCGGGAACGGGCCGAGGCCGAAGATGAAGCACGGGCCGAGCGCCATGTTCAGCGCGTTGGAGAGCCAGAGCACCCGCATCGACAGCGCCGCGTCGCCGGCCCCGCGGAAGGCGGCGTTGATGACGAACAGCATCAGGATCGTCGCGTTGCCGAGCAGCATGATCGCGGCGAAGGAGCTGCCGGTGGCGATCACCGAGGGCGTCGCCCCCATCGCCGCGAGCAGGCGCGGCGCGAGCAGCCCGCCGGCGGCCGAGATGGGCAGCGAGACGAGCAGGCCGAGCACGATCGCCTGCCCCGCCATGGCCGCCGCCTCCTCGGGGCGCCCCTCGCCGATCCGCCGCGCGACGGTCGCGGACGCGGCGACCGAGAGGCCCATCGCCACCGCGTACACCACGGCGAGGAGCGACTCCGTGAGCCCGACGGCGGCGACCGCGTCGGCGCCGAGCCGCGAGACCCAGAAGACGTCGACGACGGCGAAGAGCGATTCCATGAGCATTTCCATGACCATGGGGATCGCGAGCAGGACGATCGCCCGGTCGATGGAGCCCTTCGTGAAGTCGTGCTCGCCGCCGCGGACCGCGTCGCGGAGCGTCGCCCAGACGCCCGCTCCGCGGAGCAGGCCGGACGAGGGCGGGCCCGCGTCCGCGCCCGGGGCGAGGGCAGGTGGCGTGGCGTCGTCGCGCATGAGGGGGGAGCAAGGTGATCGCGCGCGGCGGGTTCGTCCAGCGTCTTGGCAGCGCGCGTCCTGCTTGCTGCGCCTCCGCCGCCCGGGTGCCTCGCCGAGCAGACCCCGGGCATGTCCGACATGGCCGGGGGCCTCGCCGAGCAGACCCCGGGCATGTCCGACATGGCCGGGGGCCTCGCCGAGCAGACCCCGGGCATGTCCGACGGGCGTCTTCAGGCTCCGGGCGATCTGACTGACCTGCTCGCCCTCGCCGACCAGGAGGAAGACGACAGGCGGCTGGCGGTAATCACGAGGAGCGGTGGGCGTGGGCGCCGAGCAGGCTCCGGGTGAGCGGCCCCCCGTCGACGAGGAGCTCGTGCAGCGCCTCCTTGAGGTGCTCCTCGCCGACCGCCGTGCCGCGCCCCGCGTCGGCCGCGAACAGCGCCGCCCGTCTCAGGAGCTCACGGATGAATGCCGCGCTCACCCCCTCGGTCCGCGCGATGAGCGGCGCGAGGTCGTCGCCCCTGAGCGAGAGGCCGCGCCCGTAGAGCGCGAGCAGCTGCCGCCGGCAGTCGTCGTCCGGCAGCGGGATCTCCACGGCGAGATCGATCCGCCCCGGCCGCGCCGCCAGCGCGGGCTCCAGGGCCTGGGGGCGGTTGGTGGTCAAGAGGAAGATCACGTCCGTGTCCTCCGCGAGGCCGTCCATCTGATTCAGGAGATCGAAGAGCAGCGGGGAGCGGCAGCTCGCGTCCGCGCTCTCGCGGTCCTGGGCGATGATATCGACGTCCTCGAGCACCACGAGCGAGGGCTGGAGGGACCGCGCCATCGCGCAGGCCTCCCTGAGGAGCTTCACCCCGAGCCCGGTGAGGAGCAGCGTGGTGCGCTCCCGCATCTGGCCCGCCAGGTACATCGCGGTCAGGGTCTTGCCGGTGCCCGGGGGCCCGTAGAGGAGCAGCCCGCGCTTCAGGTGTCGCCCCGAGGTGAGCAGGGTCTCTCTGTGCCGGGAGAAGCCGATGGTCGACCGCTCGAGCCGCGCGAGCAGCGCCTCGGGCAGGATGAGCGCGTCGCGCGCGATCCGCGGGAGGCTCTGGAGCTCGATCTTGGTTCCGGGCGAGAAGCCGTCCGTCGTCTCGCTCAGGATGACCACGCGGCTGCGGTAGACGTTGAGCCGGCGCATGAGGACGCGGAGCTCGGCGAGGAGGCGCTGGGCGCGCTCGTTGTCCGTCGCCATCACCTCGACGGTGAGCTGGCTGCGCCGGAACCCGGCGTCGCTGGGGCCGCGCACCAAGAGCGCGAAGCGGTCGCTCCCGTGGCCGAAGAGGTAGATGCCGCCGACGACGCAGGCGATGACGCGCTCCTCGTCGAGGTGGACGTTGCGGTACTGCACGGGCCCCTGCGAGGGCGGCGCTCCGATCCCCGGCATCGCCGGGGGCGGCGAGAGGAGATCGGGAAGGCTCACCCCCCGGAACACATCGCCGCCGGAGACTCCGATCAGCTCGGAGGTGAACCCGCCGTCACGGAGGTGAGCCTCAATTGCGAGCTGGAAGTTCGGGTGGTCCGAGGCCGGGAACTCCTCGGCGACAACGGGGAGGGTGCGGGGGTCGGCGCCGAAATGCCCGCGGAGGTGACCGAGGAAGAACGGCTCCTGCGCGGCCTGGGCCGCCGCCATCGCGCCCATCAGATCGGTGAAGGAAGGCGTGGGTGTCTGGGGCTTGTCGTTGTCCATGGTCCTGTCGCCAGCGTGGGATGGATAATCTCACACGAACGCCTGGACTCGTTGGACTTGTTGGCTCTGGTCGGTGGATCTGGGGATTGTACTTCGGACGTTATGATAACAATGGCCGGTCGTTGGCGGGAAATTCGCGACCCATGAGATTGGGCGCGGCCGTCGCGCTCACCCCCGGATCACCGCGACGTCCCGCCCTCCCGGCGTCCGCGCCGCCTCTGCGGCCGTCCGCGCCGCGACCTCCGCCCTGTCGCTCCGCCGGTCGAAGATCACGAGCCACCCCGTCTCGAGCCCCAACCCTTCGAGATACCGATCGAGCTGCGCGAGCCCCTCGGCCTTCGGAGGTCCATCCGCCCCTTGCCGATCGCGTACTCCCGCTCGATCGTGCCGCCCCCGTTGACCACCCGGTGCAAGAACGCCATCAGCACCAGGTGCGGCGCGATCTACGGCTTGATGGACGGCAGCGTGTCGCGCGTGCCGCTCACGAGCGAGCGCAGCAGGATCTCCCTGTAGATCGGGTTCGCCACCTCCAGCGTGCCCTCCTCGTTGCGGCGCAGGAGGCCGAGGTCCACCGCGAAGCGCCGGTCGTCCTCGGGCACGTCGCCGAGCAGGCGCCCGGCCATCATCGGCTCGAGGATCCTGCGGATGCGCGGCTCGCGCAGGCGCTCGGCCAGGCTGTCGAGGTGCGTCTCCTGCCGGTCGATGAGGATCTCCTTGGCGCGCTCGATGTCCGCGCGCCGGACGGGCTCGGCGCGGTCACCCACGAGCTCCTCGACGGCGACCTTGGCGAGCGCGTTGACGAGCCAGGGCTGGCCCTGCGTCAGCGCGAAGGCGCGCTCAGTCGCGTCGGCCTCGAAGCGCTGCCCGGTGTCCGCGGTGTGCTGGGCGTAGAGCTCGGCGATCTCCTCGGCGGTGAAGTCGCGCAGCGTAAGCGAGCGGACCTTGATGTTGAACGGGCTCGCGGTGCCGAGGTGATTGCGGCCCTCGGTCGCGACCTTGTAATCGCGCACGTCGCGCAGGCCGATGAGCGCGAGCGAGACGGGAAAATAGCGGGGACGGCCGCGGTAGCCGTCGCGGAGCTGGCGGAGGACGGAGACGAGGACATCGTCGCGGAGCGCGTCGATCTCGTCCAGGAACACGGCGAGCGGCCTCGGGGCGGCCTCGGCCCAGGCGGCGAGCGCGGCCTTGATGCGGCCGCCGGGCGGCGCGTCGGGGAAGGGCGGGGGCAAGAGCTCCGGCGGGAGCGCGGCGCGCGCGCTCCAGCGCCAGCTATCGAGGATGCACAGCTCGGCGGCCCCGGTGTCGCGCGGGAAGGCGGCGCCGGTCTCCATCGAGACGAGGACCGCGACGTGCTGGCCCGCGGCCGTCAGCTCGTGGGCAAACGCGCTGAGCGCGGTGGTCTTTCCGACCTGCCGAGGGGCGTGGACCACGAAATAGCCCTGCTGCTCGACGAGGCGGCGCACCTCGGGCAGGCGACGCATGGCCGGGAGCATGTAGTGCACGTCCGGCCGGCACGGGCCGGCGGTGTTGAACCAGCGGGGCATGGCGGGAAGTTACCATGCGCGCCCGCCTGCGCCGCCGCGCCATCCGCGGCTCGCGCACGGAGCCGGTCGCGCGCGTCGGCGTCCACGCGGAGCGGCGGGACCAGCACGCGGGAGCGACGCTGGTCGCCGCGGTGCAAGCTCGCCGCTGTCAGGACAGGGCTTCGAGGATCGCGCGGGTCCTGTCCCTGTGCTGGATCTCGCGGCTGGAAGAGCAGACGTCAATCATGTCGCGTCCCTTTCATCTCAGGGCGCGCGCTCGTCGGCGCGCGCCGAAGTGATGTGAACCTGGTGGCGTCTACAGGGCATCGCCCCAGGGGAAGTTGATGCAAGCGATCCTGTTGCCGACGTTGCCCGACGCCGCCGGGTTCTGATACAGCACGAGGGACTTCGCGCCGTTCGGGGGGACCACGAAGTTCACGACGGTCCGCGAGGTCCCCCTGCCGCTGGCGTCGATCTCGACGTCGAGCCAGATCTCGTTCGTCGCGCTGGATCCCGCGGCCGGGTTGTTCCGGTAGCGGGCGCCGCCCTGGTTGACGCGGCAGCTGTCCACGTGGGCGATCGCCCCCCAGCGCTTGTTCGGCGGCGCCCGCCGGATGTCCAGCTCGGCGGTCGTCCGGCCGCCGAACGCGTCCGCGAGGACGCCGCCAAACACGCCGCCCGCCCGAGCGAGGTTCGCGTCGAAGATGGTGAAGTTACCGAAGAGGCCGACCTCCGCCTGCTGGACCTCCCCGGTTTCTTCCTCGTCGAGATCGAGCGGTGCGCCCACGCACCCGATCGCGGACAGCCCAATTGCGAGCGTGACACCGAACCCTCGAAGCTGTGCTTTCATGGCAATCTCCCTATTGTAACAGGATGGTTGTTCATACCTCTGATCCCTCAGAGGTCCGGCGCTTCGCCGTCTCATCCTGAACTACGACGCTCGACGAATCAGGTGACGCGAGCCCTTCTATTTTTCTACGAACGCTCATTGCCGCGATCACAGGCGTTCGTCATCGCGTGACGACTCTCCACGAGCTCCACGCTGCTGCTCAGCACCGCCGTCGCAGGAGCATCCACGGCGAGCCAGCAGCGCCTCTCCCCGCGGTTGCAGGAGTACGACGCTGAAACGAGCAGAGGTTATGGAACGACCGGCCGCGGGCGAGGGTGCCCGCGGCCGAGCAGCTCGGCCAGAGCTCCACCCCGCCGAGGGACGAGCTCAGGCGACGCGGCAGTCGCTTGCCCGCCCGAGGCTGCAGCGCGGCTTCAGGGCCGCAGAACGCGCGGAACGACGCTCACGCCCAGCAGGGTGAACGCCACGATCGGAGCGAAGTGCCCGATGATCAGGTGGGTCGTCTCGAAGGCCGGGCAGTGGATGAAGACGCTCAGACCAGACCACGCCCCCGCGCAAGCGCCGAGCGCCGCGCCCCGAGCGCCGCTCGCGACGGGCACGGACCAGCGGAGCGCGCTCGTGACGCTGGCCAGCACGACGAGCCCCACGATCGCGGCGATGGCGAAGCACGGGAGTCCGAGCGGATGGAGAGCCGCCGCCGCCGACAGCGCCGCCGGGTGGTCGGAGCGAAGCGGCCACGCCAGGGTGGAGAAGGCATACACCGGCACGACGAGCCCCGCCGCCACGGTCAGCTGCTGCTCCCGGGAGCCCAGGCCGTGCCGGCCTCTCCGTAAGGCGATGAGCGTCGTGAGCAACGTGAACGCGAGGAGCGAGGCCAGGACGACCAGGAGGCGGACCGGCGATCCGGTCCCGAGGTCGGCGCGCAGCGGCTCCTGATGATCCCAGATCCGGTCCGCCCCGACGAGCGCGGCGGTCAGGACGCCGGGGATCGCAGCGACAGCCCCGACGATCCGAGCGCGAACAGGGATGGTCGACGCGGGCGTCTTCTTCACCGCGGCGCGGACGCTCGAGGTAAGCGCAGCCGGAGGCGCGTGCGTGGCGGAGAATCGCAGCGGGATTTCACGCTCGCTCATGACAGTGCTCCGTCCATCCGGCGGCACAGAGCGCAGCCCGGATCTGATCATAGGCGCGATGTGCGCGTTGCTTCACGGCGTCCGTGGACGTGCCGAGCACGGCGGCCGCCTCCGAGACGTTGAGGCCCTCCTCCTTGAGCAGGAGGTACGCGACGCGGCTCATCTCGGACATCTTGTTCAGCTCGAGGGTGACGACCTTCAGGAGCTGATGGGCTCCAACCTCGGCCTCAGGACCAGCGTTGTGGTGGGTCTGCAAGGAGTGCGCGTCGTGCGCCACAGGCTCGCTCGTCGGCGCCACGTCCTCGGGATGCCGGCGCTTGTATCTCAGCCGATCGAGGTGGAGCGAGCGCGCGATGGCGAAAGCCCACGGGATGACGCTGGACCCGCCCATGTAGGACGAGCGCGCGCGGTGAATCCTGAGGAAGCTCTCCTGGAAGAGATCGTCGGCCTCGGACGCGCGGCCCGTGAGGCGCAGGCAGAAGCGGTAGAGCCGCGGCGCCAGCAGCTCGTAGAGCCGATCGAAGACGTCCTCCTCGCCTAGCGCATACCGCTGCATGATCTCGTCGAGCTCTTCTCGTCCTGCGCTGGTCATGGCTCCACGTGAATGGCTGGTTGTCGCGCCTCTCCAAGGAGGGCCCCCCACAGCAGCGCACGAAAACGCCTCAAGGCTCGACCGGGCAAGGCTCGCCCCCGCCGCCCCCCGGGCGAGGCTCGCCCCCGCCGCGCCCACGAATCCCTCGGCGCTGTCCGCAGTCATGGTTCTCCTGCAGGCATTCTCCTGATGGATACGCCGCGGCTTGCAGCGGGTGACACGTTACCTTGAGAATGACGTCAGCATAATTACATCAGAACTTGAAATATTCAAGCTCACGCGATCCCGGTCGCCGGCCGCGCTGAAGAAGGAACCCTAGGCAGGCGCGGCGCTCGCAGGACCCGCGGCGCGCGGCGAGCGCCGCCGCGCGCGCCCTCCGCGGCGCCTTCAGCGGATCGAGAACGGATCCCGGTCGCGCGCGCTCACGTCCACCCGGAGCGACGGGACCTCGGCGCGGAGGCGCTCCGCGAGGCGCTTCAGCGCGGCCCGCTCGCTGTTCGAGTGCAGCGCGCAGACCACGGTGACGCCCGCGCTCGCCGCGCGCAGCGCGTCGTGGTGGCGCAGCTCGCCGGTCAGGTAGAGCTCCGCGCCCTGCGCGATCGCCTCGCCGAGCAGCGCGCCGCCCGCGCCGGCGCACGTCGCCCCGCGCGCGACGACGCGCTCTTCGGGGCCGGCCACGAGCAGCGCGCCCACCCCGAGGCGCTCCTTGATGCGGCCGAGGAGCTCGCCCACGGGCGCGGCGCGCTCCAGCTGCCCGATCCGCCCGATGCCGGCCCGCAGCGGCTCCACGGCGAGCTCGATCAGATCGAACGCCACCTCCTCGTACGGGTGCGCGGCGCGCATCGCCTGGAGCACCGCCTCGGTCCGATCGCGGGGGAAGACCATCTCCAGCCGCACCTCGGTCACGCGCTCGAGCCGGCCCTTCTCGCCGACCGTGGGGTTCGTCCCCTCCTCGCCGAAGAACGTGCCCGTCCCGATCGTGCGGAAGCTGCAGCGGGAGTACCGGCCGATCTTGCCCGCGCCCGCGTCGGCGAGGGCGTCGGCCAGCGCGTCGGCGTGGTCCTCCGGGACGAAGACGACGAGCTTGCTCTGCCACGCCCTGGACGCCGCCCGCCGGAGCGGCGCGCGGCCCTCGGAGAGCCCGAGCGCGTCGCCGAGCACGTCGTTGGTGCCGCCCTCCGCGACGTCGAGCGCGGTGTGCGGCGAGTAGAGCGCGATGCCGTCGCGGATCGCCTCGAAGACAGGGCTCGGCGCGACGACGCGCTTCACCGCCTCGAACAGCGGCGGATGGTAGGCGACGACCAGGTCGCAGCCGAGCTCGCGCGCCTCCCGGGCGACCTCGGGCGTGTAGTCGATGGCGAGCAGCGCCGCCGACGACGACCGCGCCGGGTCGCCCGCGAGCAGGCCGACGTTGTCCCAGGGCTCGGCGAAGCGGAGCGGGGCGATCGACTCCAGCGCGGCGAGGACGTCTCTGAGCAGGGTCATGCGCGCTTCTATACCAGCGCCCGCGCCGCGTGCCCCGCCGCGGCGCGCTCCGTCCACGCGCCGCGCGCCCCGCCGTAGCGCGCTCCCGTCCGGCGGAGTTGAGGTAGCCTCGCGGGCATGCGCCGCGTCGCCCTGCTCCTCAACCGCAACGCCCAGCGCGTGACCCCCGAGCTCGTCGCCTGGGCGCGGTCGGCCGCGGCGCGGCCGGGCGACGTCTTCGCCACCGCCACGCTCGAGGAGGCGCGCGCCGCGGCCGAGGTGATCCTCGCGGGCGGCTACGGCGCGGTCTGCGTCGGCGGCGGCGACGGCACCTTCTCCCGGGCGGCCCAGGACTTCCTCTCCCTCGCGCCGGACCGGGTCCCGGCGCTCCTGCCGCTGCGGCTCGGCGGCGGCAACGCCATCCACGACGTCTGCGGCGCCTCCCCGCCCACCCCGGCCGGCCTCCAGGCCGACCTCGCCCGCGCGGGCGGAGACGAGGCGCCCGCGCCGCTCCGCCTCATCGAGGTGGAGGGCCGCCTCGCGCACTTCGTGGGGACCGGCATCGACGCGAAGCACATCGAGGACTTCGACGCGCTGATCAAGGGCAAGCTCAGGCACGGTCCGCTGCGCCCTCTGTCGCGCGGCATCCCCGCGATTGTGCTCACCGTGCTCCTGCGCACGCTGCCGCGCCTCGTGCTCGAGCCGCGCCTGCGCGCCCGCATCGTGAGCACCGGCGCCTCGGCCGAGCGCCTCGACGACGCGGGCCGGCCCTCGGGCGAGCCGCTGCCCGAGGGCGCCGTGCTCTACGACGGCGACATCACCATCGTGGCCGCGGCGACGGTCTCGCAGTACAGCCGCGACATCACCTTTTTCCCCTTCGCGGACGCGCTGAGCGACCGCTTCCAGCTGCGCGTCTCCAGCGCCGGCCCCGCCGAGGTGCTGCTCCACCTCCCGAGCGTCTTCGGCGGCACGTACCGCAACCCGCGCACCCTGCTCGATTTCGCGGTGACCGGCGCGCGCGTCGAGCTCTCGCTCCCCTCCCCCTTCCACATCGCCGGCGACCTCCAGGCCGCGTCGCTCGCCTTCACGATGGCGCTGTCGCCGCACGTGGTGCCGGTGCTCCGGCGCCCGGGCGGCGCGCGCCCCGCTCCCCCAGCACCACGACCCTGATTGCCGCGGCCGGCCCCACCGTGACGGCGCGCGCCGCCGCCCGGACGGGCGCGCCGGGCTCGAGGGCGATCACATGACGGCGGAACAGCGCGGCGAGCACCAGCTTCATCTCGTGGAGCGCGAACGGCGCGCCGAGGCAGCGCTGCGCCCCGCCGCCGAACGGCAGGTACTCGAACGGCGAGTAGGTCCGATCGAGGAAGCGCTCCGGCTCGAACGACGCCGGGCGCGGGAAGGTCTCCTCGCGGAAATGGGCGACGCCGATCGCGACGGAGACGTTCTGCCCGGGAGGCAGCGTGTACCCTTTGAGATCGAGCGGCCGCGCGAGCGTGCGGGTGAGCAGCACGAAATTCGGGTGCAGCCGGAGCACCTCGTGGCAGATGGCCTCCAGGTAAGGCAGCCTCGCGATCGACTCCGGATCCGGATCGTCCCCCAGGCTTTGGAGCTCCGCGAGCAGCCGCCGCTCGACGCGCGGGTGGCGGCAGATCTCGTACCCCGCCCAGGCCAGCGCGACGGCCGTGGTCTCGTATCCGGCGATGATCAGATCATAGAGCTTGTCGCGGATCTCCTCGTCGCTCATCCGACGCTCGCCGTGCTCTCCCGCGCGCAGCAGCGCCCCGAGCACGTCGCCGCCGCCGCCAGCGCCGGCGCCCCGCGCGCGGCGGGCGGCGATCTCCTCCTCGAGCAGGCGCATGAGCCCCCGGTAGAACCGCCGGGCCTTCGCCCAGGGGCCGAGGCCGCCGAACTCGCGCCGCAGCCACTTGAGGAACAGGACCGCCGGCGTGATCGACGCGAGCCCCTCGACCATGGTCCGGTGATAACGCCGGATGCGCGCGTCGTCCGTCACGCCGAGCACCACCCGGACGACGACCTCGAGCGAGATCCAGTCCATGACGCCCCGCAGATCGAGCGCCGCGCCCGGCCGGAAGCCGCGCATGTGCGCGCGGGCGACGTCGAGCACCGTGGGGCCGTGGAGGCGCATCCGCGCCCCGTGGAACGGCGGGCTCAGGATGCGCCGCGCGTCCCGGTGCGCGGCGCCGCTCTGGAAGTACAGCGAGTGCTCGCCGAGCATCTGCTCCGTGGCCTCGGTCCGGAACGACGTGAACACCTCGGGCGGCGCGCCCATGACCGCCCGCACGCCTTCCGGGTCGCCCGTCACGACCGTGCCGGTCGTGCCCGGGATCGGCAAGAGAAACGGGTCTCCATAACGGCGGGCGAGCGCCGGGAACACGCCGTGTGGGTCGGTGAGGTAACGAAGCAATGGCCACACGATGGTCGCGGGGCCCGGAGGCAACTTGTCCATTGATTGACGCACCCCGTGGAGAGTTTGCATTACGCGGCGAGCGCAGGCAAAAGCAACGTCAATGAGCGCCGAATTGTTGCCCGCGTCCGTCGCGCGTCCGGTAAAGCTCGTGCGACGTGCGTCCGGACGCCGGGACGTCCTCGCGCGCGCTCGAAGAACGCAATGACGCCCCACAAAGCCCGTGTCCTCGACAGCTACGTGTCCGCCAAGATCCTCGCTGGCCCGTCGGCCTCGGCGGCGTCGCGGCCCGCGGCGGAGGCGCTGCGCGGAGACGCGCGTTACCAGCGGCTCCGCGCCCGGCTCGCGGCCGCCGGCCTGCTCGAGCCCGCGGGGTGGTCCTACGCGTGGCGCGTCGCGCTGCTCGCGGCGCTGTTCGCCGCGGCCTTCGCCGTCCTCTGCAGCGCGCCCGCGGCGCCGCTCAGGCTCGCCGCCCTCGCGGTGATCGGCTTCGCCCTGGTCCAGGGGGGATTCCTCTCCCACGAGGCGATGCACGGCGCGATCTCCCGGCGCCCAGCGGTCATCCAGGCCATCGGGCAGACCTTCGACACGGTGCTCGTGGGGCTCGCCTTCAGCTATTTCCGCCGCAGCCACGAGCTCCACCACTTCCATTGCAACGAGATCGGCCTCGACCCGGACACGCAATCGTCGCTGTGGAGCGTCGCCGAGCGGCCGGCGCTGGAGAAGCGCGGCCTCGGCGCGCTCGCGACGCGCCATCAGGCCGTGCTCATTCCGCTGCTCGCGCCCCTCTGGGGGCTGCAGCTCAAGTGGGACTCGATGGCCTATGTCGCGCGGAACCTGCAGAAGACCCGGGTCGACCAGCTCGCGCTCCTGCTGCACGCCGCCCTCTGGTTCGGCGTGTTGCCCTGGTTCGTGGGGTTCGGCGCCGCACTGGTCGATTACCTGGGCTGGCTCGCGGTCGCGAGCGTCTACATGTTCCTCGTCATTCCGATCAACCACGTCGCCAGGGCGCACCACGCCGAGGGCGCCGACGTGCCGTTCCTGGATCAACAGGTCTCCTCGACGCGAAACATCCGGAGCTCGCCGCGGCTCGACTTCTTCTTCATGGGGCAGAACAGCCACATCGAGCACCACCTGTTCCCGCAGATCCCGGCGAGCCGGCTCCGCCTCGCGCGACCCATCGTCCGAGAGCTCTGCCGCGAGCAGGGCCTGCCGTACGTGGAGAGCGGCTTCCGGGAGGCGTTCACCGAGGTGTTCGCCCGCCTGAAGCACCTCGGCCGCCTCGCACCTCGCGGGCAGGGCGCGCGAGCGCAGCTGCCCTTGAGCGAAGCGCTCCGCCGCACCGGCAGGTCACCGTGAGGCGTGCGGCCGCCCCGAGGCGGCACGTGCGCGAAGGCGCCGGAGCCTCATGGCCCGCGGGCGACCGTCGTGGTACGCTGTCCATGGAATGAGCGCTTGCCTGCACCTCGTCGCGTCGCGCTCGTGGCCCCGCCACGGCGCGCGTAGCGCGCTCATTCCCCTGCGACCCCGGCTGTTCTGCCCGAGGTCGCCCGCACGCTCCTAGGGGAGCGGTCTTCCGGCGCCTTTCGCCGGCCGCTCCCGGGATGGCAGCCGGCTGGCGTCGAGGGCGCCTGCGCAGGTCACCTGGACGAGCGCTCGCGCCGGCCAGCTCGCCCGGCGTGGACCTTCGGCCGACCCCGGATCGCGTCGACGACACAAGGAGATCCCAGCTCATGGCACCTCACTCGAACCCCATTGTTCTCACCGAATTCGATCGCGATCGGCTCGCGCGGCTGCTCGAAGCGCTGCGCGCGCGGCCCGGGGGCGATTCTCCGGACCTGGAGGCGCTCGAGATCGAGCTCGATCGGGCGGACGTCGTGAAGCCAGCGGACATCCCGCCGAGCGTGGTCACCATGAACTCCAAGGTCGAGCTCGTCGATCTCGACACGCTGGAGCGGCTCTGCGTGACCGTGGTGTTCCCCGGAGCCGCCGACGTGAAGAGCGGCCGGATCTCGGTGCTCGCGCCGATGGGGCTCGCGCTGCTCGGCTGTCGCGAGGCCGAGGAGGTGGAGTGGCCCACGCCGAGCCGCACGCGGCGCCTCCGGATCGAGCGCATCGTCTACCAGCCTGAGGCGTCAGGTCGCTTCGACCTCTGAGCCCGGTCGGGGTCGACTTCCTGGTTGCTACGTCTGCCCGACGGACGCCAGCCGCATGGCGTGCAAGCGAGCGTCGAAGCGGCTGGGGACACACGGCCGCGCTACGGGGTGATGATGACGAGCAGCCGCGCGCGTTCGCGCGGCGTGTGCTCCCAGGGCCGGCGGAGCTCGAACGTCAACGTGTACTCGCCGGGCGCGTCGACCGCCAGGCGGAAGACGCGGCAGCCGCCGGCGCCCGCCGCCCCCAGGGCAGCGGGCGACGGCTCGAGATCCCGCGCGACCACACGAACGCCGTCCGGCGGCCCGACGAGGTGCCACAGATAGCCGGACGTCGGCGTCTCCGGCAATCGCACCTCCACCTCGCCGGGCCGAGCGCGAAGGACCGCCTCGGGGGTCACCACGCCTCCTCAGACCCAGAGACCCGTCACGTTGCCGTCGCGATCGAGGTCCCAGCCGACCCGGTAGTAGCCGTGGTTCTCACCGCCGGGGTTGTCGACGTGGAACACCAAGAGCTCGGGCCGGCCGTCGCCGTTCAGATCGGCCGCGGCGATCCCGCCGCCCTGATCCTCGGCGCCGAACCAGCCGGGGATCGGGCGGACCTCGCTCCAGCCGCCGGAGACGTTCCCGTTGCTGTCGAGATCGCGGCCGATGCGGTAGTAGCCGTGGTTCTCGCCGCCGGGGTTGTCGATGTGGAACACCACCAGATCGGGGCGCCCGGTGCCGCTCACGTCCGCGATCGCGATCGCTGCGCCCTGGTTCTCGGCGCCGAACCAGCCCGGCACCGCCTTGATGTCGCTCCAGCCGCTCACGTTGCCGTCGCGATCGAGGTTCCAGCCGACGCGGTAATAGCCGTGGTTCTCGCCGCCGGGGTTGTCGGCGTGGAACACCACGAGTTCGGGCCGGCCGTCGCCGTTCAGATCGGCGATCGCGATCCCCGCGCCCTGGTTCTCGGCGCCGAACCAGCCCGGCACCGCCTTGATGTCGCTCCAGCCGCCGGTCACGTTGCCGTCTCTGTCCAGGCCGCGGCCGATGCGGAAGTAGCCATGGTTCTCGCCGCCGGGGTTGTCGACGTGGAACACCACGAGGCACCGCTGCCCGCCGAGGTCTGCCACAGCGACCCCCGCGCCCTGGTTCTCGGCGCCGAACCAGCCCGGCACCGCCTTGATGTCGCTCCAGCCGCCGGTCACGTTGCCCTTGCCGTCGAGATCGCGGCCGATGCGGTAATAGCCGTGGTTCTCGCCGCCGGGGTTGTCGATGTGGAATACCACGAGATCAGGGCGGCCGTTGCCGTTCAGATCGGCGACGGCGATGTCGGCGCCCTGATCCTCGCTGCCGAACCAGCCGGGCACCGGGCGCACGTTCGCGTAATCCGGGAGGACGACCTTCTGCGCGCCCCAGAACGGGAAGGTCGAGTCGATCCCGCACTGGCCGTAGGCGATCTTGAAGTACCCGCCCGCGCCCCAGAACGCGCCCCAGGAGTTCTTGCAGATCCAGCAGCGCTCCGACTCGGAGTAGCCCACCACGAGGACGTTGTGGAGCCCCTCCAGCTGCCCCGAGACGTGCTCGTACACGCCCGACCCGTATGAGAAGAAGTCGGTGTAGACCTCCATCACCGCGGACACGGGGCCGACGCGCGTCAGCCACTCTTTCCGGGCTGCCGCAGAGGAGAGCGTGGTCGACTCCAGCAGCTTGACCGCGCGGCGATCGCGCTCGGGGCCGATGATGCAGCGCGGACCGCCGCCGTCCTGGAACGCGCTGCTGTAGGGGAAGCACGACTCGTCCGGCACGCCGCGGCGCTTCACCTGATCCAGCGCGTCGCTCGGCCACCACCCGCCGCACGTCGCGCCGTGCGACGAGCAGAAGTGCAGGTCCGCCTCGGAGAGGTCGAGGAGCTGCCCCTTCTCGACGCCGCACATCGACTCGAGCAGCGCGACCGTGGCGAAGCTGACGCACGAGCCGCAGCCGCCTTGATCGCGCACCGACGTGACGAAGTTGCGGCCCCGTCGAGCGCGCCAGTCGACCTCCTGGTCGAAGGAGCCGAGCGTGGTCTCGGCGACCCGCGTGCGGGCCGCGAGATCGGCGGCGTTCAGGGACACCCCGAGCAGCGCGCGGCGCTGCTGGTCGTTCAGGTTGCCAAGCGGCGTCGGCTTGGCGAGCCAACGGGCGTTGCGGCTCGCGATCGTGAGCTTGAGCTGGGAGATGGACAGGGAAGGCATGAGCAACTCCTCTGGTGATGTTCGAAGGATGATTCCCGACGTCTGTTAAGCGACGAGAGGAATCGCCAGTGTCTCAGTGCAACCGGTGGGCCACCGTCGCGCTCGTGGCGCTACGCGGCTGCCCGGTGTGCTCGACGCTGGGGCGTGCCCAGAGCGGAAAGGGGCGCGGCGCTACCAGCGCCGAGCACCCCAGGGATCCAGCCGTGGCCCGCGATGGGACGGCACGCGGGCGCGCACGCGAGCCGCCCGCACGCGGAAGGGCGGCATGAGCAGGATTGGGCCTGGCCTGAACCGGGTGGCGGTGGCACCCGCGCCGGTCGTAGAGTGGATGCGACAACAGGACATGGGCGCAGAGATCTGCCGTGTCGACGATCTTCAACGAAACGCTGAAACTGTCTCCGCGTTGCGCTGCTTGTCCGCCAGGGTGCGCTCCTCAAGAATGGAGGACCACCACGACGAGGAGACAAGCATGCATCGGTTTGCCCATCTCAAGCTCAAGCTCGCGCGCCTGACCCTGACCGCGGTCGCGGCCCTTTCTGCGGCGGGCGCGGCGGCCTGCGGCGACGGCGAAAGCCCGGCGCGGCCCCCCGAGTCCACGCTCGAGGTCTACGCTCGGCTCGACGCCACCGACGTCGGCGGCGTCGGCGGCATCACCCAGATGCCCGACGGCCGGGTCATCATCGGCTTTCACCCGTTCTATGCGCCCAAGGTGCAGGTGGCGCTGCTCAACCCGGACCGGAAGTCCACCACGCCGTACCCGAGCATGGAGTGGCAGAGCTGCAAGGACGCCGACGGCAGCTGGAAATCCGACTTCGACGCCTGCCTGGACTGGGTGCTCGGCCTGCATACGGACCAGAACGGCGTCCTCTGGCTGCTTGACTCGGCCAAATCCACGGACAAGGCGGCGGGGCGCCCCGCGGGCCTCGTGCCCAAGCTCGTCGGGTGGAACACCCGCCAGGACAAGCTCGAGCGCGTCATCCCCATCTCCCCCGAAGCCACCCTCACCGAGTCGCAGCACAACGACTTCGTGGTGGACCTGAAGCACGACGTGATCGTGGTCGCCGATGAGGCCATCGGCGAAGGCTCGGGCGGCGTGGGCGACAAGGCGGCGCTCGTGGTGGTGGACCTCTCCACCGGCGAGAGCCGGCGCCTCTTGCAAGGCCATCACAGCGTGATGCCCCTGAAAGAGCCCATCCGCTGGGACGTGGGTCAACCCACGAGCGGCGCCGTCGACCTGTACGTGGGCGTGGACGGTATCGCCCTCGACACGAACAACGAGTGGCTCTACTTCGCCCCGCTCAATGCTTACAAGATGTACCGGATCCGGATGAGCGACCTCGTGGACCCGTCGCTCACCGCCGCGCAGCTCGGGGCGAAGGTGGAGACTTACGCGGACAAACCCTTCAACGGCGGCCTCTCCATCGACCAGAACGACAACCTGTACCTCACCGAGGTCGGCGGGCGCGCCGTGGGTGTCATCCCCTCCGACACCCGCAAATACGAGCGCCTGGTCAGCGACCCGGACATGGTCTGGCCGGACGGCGTCACCTACAACAGCGACGGCGCCATGTACACCGGCGCGGCGCAGCTGCCCCTCACCAGCGCGCTCCAGGCCGACGGGGTGGCCAAGAACAAGCCGCCCTACCTGGTCTATCGCTTCAAGCCCCTGGCGCCAGGCACGCCGGGCTTCTGAGGCGAAAGGTCGCGGAGCTTCGCCGCGAGGAAGTCGACCAGGGCGCGCACCCGCGCCGGCACGAAACGATGGCTCGGCAGGATGGCGTTGAGCGGATAGTGCTCACCCTGCCACCCGGGCAGCAGGCGGACCAGGCGGCCCTCGCGCAGATCGTGCACCAGATCCAGCTCGGATTTGTAGAGCAGGCCGGCGCCGGCGAGGGCCCATTGGTGGGCGATGGCCGCGTCGTCGGCGTCGCGGTCGCCGTCGACGCGCACCTCGGTCCATGCGCCGTCCTTCTCGAAGCGCCAGGCCACGTGCCGCTTGTGGTTGACGTGGAAGGTCAGGCAGTTGTGCTGGGCCAGGTCCTCGGGCGAGCGCGGCGGCTCGTGCCGCGCAAGGTACGCGGAGGAGGCGCAGAGCACGCGGCGTGTCGTGGAGAGCGCCCGGGCGACCAGCCGGGAATCGCTGAGCTCGCCGTAACGCAAGGCCACGTCCACCACGTCGCGCATCACGTCCTGCACGCGATCGGTCACGGACAGGGCCAGGCGCACGCCCGGATGGGCCGCCACGAACTCGTCGAGCCAGGGCAAGAGCACGCTGCGCGCGAGATCCGACGGCGCCGCCACGCGCACCGTGCCCACGAGCGAGCGGCGTTGCGACGCGAGCTGCGCCTCGCCTTCTTCCAGGAGCTCGAGCGCGCGGGAGGCGTAGTCGAGGAGGATCTGGCCCTCCGGCGTCAGGCGCAGCGCGCGCGTGGACCGCTCGAACAGCCGCTCGCCCAGCCGCGCCTCCAGCCGCTTCAGCATGGCGCTGGCCGCGGCCGGCGTGACGCCCAGGACCCGCGCCGCCGCCGTCAGCGTCCCGCGGCGGGCCGTCTCCACGAGCACGCGCAGATCGTCGATGTTCTCGATGTTCACGTGGATGGTCTCGCGACGCTGTCCTAGGCGAGCTCCTCCGCAAAATCGCCCAGCTCCAGCGCGGCGCGCCCCCGCGACAAGAGCTCCGCCGCCCGCCGCGCCCGCGCGAGCCGCGCCGGCTCGCCGCGCGCCGTGCTCCGCGCGAGGGCCAGCTCGGCGATCCCCTCGTCGTACGCGAGATCGAGCCGCCGCGCCGCCTCGACGCTCCGCTCCCAGAGGCGCCGCGCGCGCCGCGCGCGCCCGAGGAGCGCCTCGTGCCGGCCTCGCAGCCAGAGCGCCCGGGCCCGCTGCACCGGGAAGATCTGCGCCGACCGCTCCACCTCGAGGCAGGCGCGGGCGGCGCTCCGCTCGAGCGCCGACCGCTCGCCCGCCGCCGCGCCCTCCCAGAGCTCCAGGAACACCTCGGCCACGAAGTTGTAAGCTATAATACAATAAAAAGAGATCGGCTTGCCCTCGCAGATCGCGGCGAGCCCGCGCTCCGCGACCGCCCGCGCGCGGCGGGCGTCGCCGCTCCGCAGGTGCGCGAGCGACAGCACCCCGAGCGCGATGATCTGCTCGGGGCGACCGAGCTTCTGCGACAGGAGCGCCTCCGCCTTCTGCGCCGCCGCGAGCGCGCGCTCCCACTGCCCGAGGTGCAGGCACGCCTGGGCCACGCCCGCCGCGCCCCACACCTGCGTCTGCGGATCGCCGCGCTGCGCCGAGTCGTACGTGCGCTGCGACGTGTCGCGCGCCCGCGCGAAGTCGCCGTGCAGGCAGTAGGCCGTGCCGAGCACCCCCTGCGCCTCCTCGATGCGCCTCGGGAAGCCGATCTCCTTCGCCATCCGGAGCGCCCTCTCGCCGAGATCGAACGCGACGTCCCACCGGCCGACGCCGGACGCGTACCCGCCCGCCAGCACGTACACCCAGCTCCGCACCGCCGGATCGGCGACCCCCGCGAGGACCTCGTGCGCCTTGCGGCCGTAGGTCTCGGCCAGGGAAAACCACGGGATCAAGCCCACCGTGAGGTGCGCGCTGCCGTAAGCGAGCCCGAGCTCCGGCGACGGGCCGGCGCGCTCGGCCAGGTTCAGGTTCGCGAGCGTGGCGTAGAGGATGCGCAGCAGATCACCCGTCACGTAGTACGAGACCGGCACGAGCAGGTCGTACGCGCGCGCCGCCTCCAGGAGCACCGCCCGCCGCTCCGCCGCGACCCCGTCCGGCCGCGGCTCGAGGGCGCGGTGCCGGGCCTGCGTCAGCGCCTGGCCCGCGAACGCGAGGGCGAGGTGCCACGTCCGCGCGGGCATCGGCTCGCCGAGCAGCGCCACGGCCCGGAGCAGGTGCGCCTGGCTCTCGACCAGCTGCCCGAGGCCGAGGTGCGCGTTCCCGAGCTGCCGCTCCCACGTCGCCCGCCGCAGCGGGTCGACGCGCCGCCCGCCCTGGTCGTCGAGCGAGAGCGCCTCGGTGAAGCACCGGACCACCTCGCGGTTCGCGAAGGTCCGCTGGGCCTGCACGCCGGCCTTCTCCAGGTACTCGATCGCCTTCGGCAGATCGCGCGCCGCCGTGAAGTGGTGCGCCAGCTCGGAGTAGAGCAGCGAGAAGCCCTGATCGCCGGCGAAGCGCGCCTCGATCGCGAGCGCCGCGGCGCGGTGCAGCGCCGCGCGCCGCGCCTCGCCAACGCGCTCGTAGGCGAACTCGCGCAGCTTGTCGTGCACGAACCGGAACCGACCCGCCTGCGGCTCCTCGATGACCTGGCGGTTCAGGAGCTCCTTCACGAGCGGGAGCGCCTCGCGCTGCGAGAGGCCGGCCACCGCCGCGAGGATCTCCCCGTCGACCTCGCGGCCCAGCACCGCGGCGACGTCGACCAGGCCGCGCGCCGCCTCGGACAGGCCGTCGAGCCGCCGGCCGACGAGCTCGCGCAGCGAGCTGGGCAGCGGCAGCGCGCGCTCGATGTCCTGCGCCGACTCCGCGGCGACCGCCAGCCGGAACGCGCCGTGCTCGCGGCGGAGCAGCCCCTCGGCCACCGCGGCCCGCAGGTACTCGGCGGCGAAGAACGGGTTGCCCGAGGAGCGCCGCGCGAGCAGGCGCACGAGCGCCTCGGGCGGCCTCGGCATGCCCAGCATGTCGCCCACGAGCACGCCGATCGTCCCCTCGTCGAGCCGGCCGAGCTCCACGCGCTCGACGCCGTCCCCCGCGATCACCTCGCCCAGGCCGTCACCCACCTCCTCCGCCCGGTAGGTGCCGAGCAGGAGCAGCGGGCGGCCCTCGAAATACGACGGGCCGAGCGAGCCGAGGAAGCTCAGCGAGAGCTCGTCGGCCCACTGGAGGTCGTCCAGGATGAGCAGGAGCGGCTGGTCCTCGGCGAGCGCCGCCAGCGTCTCGCCGAGGGCGTTGAGGAGGCGGAGCCGGGCCGCCTCGGCGGGCACCTCGGGCGGCTCCGGCTGCGCCTCGTGGCCGGGGACGTGGCGGAGCAGCGGCTCGTAGGCGGCGAGCACCTTGGCGCGGCCGCCGAGCAGCACCTCGGTGAGCTCCTCCCCGCCCTCCCGGCAGAGGTCGGCGACCGCCTCGAACAGCCGCCGGAACGGGTGGAGCGGCGCCGCGCGCGCGTCGCGGCCGGCGCGGGCGTCCACCGTCGCGAACGGGACACACTCGCCCGCGATGACGCGCATCCCGCGCAGCGCGGCCTCGCGCGCGATCGCCGCGGCGAGGTACGTCTTGCCGACGCCGCTCTCGCCGCCCACGAGCACGCAGCGCCCGTGCCCCCGCAGGCCGCGGGCGATGTGCTCGCAGAAGGCGCCGAGCGCCTCCTGCCGCCCCGCGAGCCCGGGGCGGTACAGGCACGCCCGCGGCGCCTCGCCGCGGCGCGGGCTGACGGGCGGGGCGCCCAGGATCTGCCCGAGCCGCTGCGCGACGTCCTCCGCGTGGCCGAGGCGGTGGCGCGGCTCCTTCTCGAGCAGGTGGAGGACCAGCGCGTCGAGCTCCGCGGGCACGCCGTCGACGAGCATCGACGGCGGCACCGGGGCCATCGTGAGGTGCTCGAGCAGCACGCCGTTCCTCGACGAATTGACGAACGGCGGCCTGCTCGTCACGACCTCGTAGAGGATGCAGCCGAGCGCGTAGAGATCGCTCCGGGCGTCCAGGATCTGCCCGCGGATCTGCTCCGGCGACATGTACGTGACCGTCCCGATCACCGGCCCGGCGACGTCGATCACCTCGCGCCCGACCGCGCCGGCGCACCGGAACACGAGCCCGAAGTCGACCAGCACCGGCGCGCCGCCCTCGCGGATGAAGATGTTCGCCGGCTTGAGATCCCGGTGGACGATGCCGGCGCCGTGCAGGAACGAGAGCGGCTCGCAGACCTCGCGGATCAGCGCGAGCGCCTCGGTCAGCTTCCCGCCGGCAGCCGGATAACGCCACCGCGGCGCGCGCGGCGGCTCGGAGGGCGCGCGGCCGTCCCTCGGCGCCGGCCGCTGCCTGGCCGGGTGGCCCGGCGTGCCGAGCGGGAGCGTCGGCTGCACGTCGCGCGGCAGCTCGTGGTTCACGCGGCGCGTGCTCGCGTCGATGGGGCACCTCGGGGAGTCCGCGGCCGGCTCGACGGGCACCGTGGGCAGCGCGGCCGCGGCGCCGGGCGCCTCCGGCCGCGGCGCCATCGCCCACAGCGCCTGGTGGTGGTCGTCGAGCGTGCGCCCCACGAGCCGCTCCATCGCGTACCACGGCAGGCCGCCGTCGATGCCCTCGTCGAGGATGCGCACGATCCCCGGGTGGCGCACGCGCGTGAGCGCGTCGATCTCGCAGCGCAGCCCGGCGACGCCGCAGCCGTAGGGCACACGCGCCGTCTTGACCGCGACCTTCTCGCCGGTCTCGACGTGCTCGGCCCAGTAGACAATGCCCATCCCCCCCTGGCCGAGCTGCCCCAGGATCCGGTAGGGCCCGATCTGCGCTGGTGTCACGCTTCAGTCTCCGGGAACCGTGGAAGAGGCCTCCGTCACCGCGCTCCGAGGCGGGTCATCGGCCCGGCCAGGCGGAGCACGCCGCCGTACCGGGTGCGCTATCGTACGTCGTACCCGCCGGTCCTGCGCCTTCCAAGGAGAATCGTTCACCCGGGTTGGCCGCGCTACAGCGCCACGGCGCCCCCGGGGCGTGCCGGCGGCGCGGGGCCCTGGCGCCGCCGGGAGGGCCCGGCGGCCCTCAGGGCAATCGCCGGATCGCCGCGACGGCGCGCGCGCCGCGCTCGCCGCCCGCGTCGGCCGCGCCGACCGCGCCGCCGCCGGCGCGGATGCACCGGACCAGCGCCTGCCGCAGGTTGCCGAGCGTCGTGATCGACGACAGGTCGATCCCGCGCGCCACCATGGCGCTCGCCGCCTGGGGCTGGATCCCCACGACGATGCAGTGCGCCCCGAGGAGCCGGAGGGCGCGGACGATCCGGACGAGCTGCTCGGCCGTGTCCGCCTCCATGGAGGCGACGCCCGTCACGTCGACGATCACGTGGCGGCACTGCGCGCGCGTCACGGCCGCGAGCAGCGCGTCCAGGATCGCCTCCGCGCGCTCGCCGTCGAGCGCGCCGAGCACGGGCACGGTCAGGACCCCCTCCCACACCTCGATGACCGGCGCGGAGAGCAGGCGGATCGCCTCCTGCTGCCGGCGGATGAGCTCGAGCTGTGAAAGGAGCGCCGCCTCGGCGTTCTTGCGCGTCGTGAGGTCGCTCAGCGAGCCGGCGATGCGGGTGGGCCGCCCGGCGGCGTCCCAGAGGGCCTGTCCCCGCGCGCAGAACCAGCGGTGCTCCCCCTGCTTCGTCGCGAGGCGGAGCTCCACGTCGAACGGCGCCTGTCGCTCCAAGTGGTCCCGGAGCGCCGCCCGCGCGCGCTCGCGGTCGCCCTCGTGGATCTGGGCGGCGAAGCCCTCGACCCCGCGGAGCTCGTGCTCCTCGAACCCGAGCATCTCCTTGAGCCGACCCGAGGTATAGAGCTCTCCGGTCGCCAGGTTCCAGTCCCAGAGCCCGTCGCGCGAGCCGCGGACCGCGAGCGCGAACCGCTCCTCGCTCTCCTTCAGCGCCCGCTCCGCCTCGCGGCGGCGCCGCCGCTCCTCCACGTCGCGCAGCGCGCGATCCACCGCGGGGGCGACGCGCGACATGTCGTCCTTGAGGACGTAATCGCTCGCCCCCGCCTGCATGGCGGAGGCGACGAGCTCCGGGCCGATGTTCCCCGAGACGATGATGAACGGGAGATCGAGATCCCGCTCCCGCAGCACCCTGAGCGCCCCGAGCGCGCTGAAGAGCGGCATGCGGTGATCCGAGAAGACGATATCCCACCGCGCCCGATCGAGCGCCGCCTGCATGCCCTCGGCCGTCTCCACCCGCTCGGACGTCGGCGCGTACCCCGACCGCTTGAGGCAGCGCACGAGCAGCGCCGCGTCCTCCGCGGAGTCTTCGACCAGGAGAACCCGAAGCGGAGCGTCCATGCTCAGGAGCTCGCCGGGACCGGCGGGCGCTCGGTGATGTCCCAGTACGTGTGCAGGATGCGCATCGTCTCGGTGAAATCGATGAGATCGACGCGCTTGCGGATATAGCTGTTGGCGCCGGTGTCGTAGCAGGCGCCGACGTCCGAGAGCTCGTCGGAGGAGCTCAGGATGATGACCGGGAGGCGGCGGGTGCGCTCCTCGGCGCGGATGCGCCGCAGCACGCCGAGGCCGTCGACGCCGGGCATCCTCAGGTCCAGGAGGACGATCCAGGGCAGCTGCTCATCGCCCTTGCGCCCCTCGTCCTCCGCCGCGCCGAGGAGCATGTCGAGCGCCTCGTACCCGCTGTGCGCCACCATCATGTCGGCCTTGATCCCGCTCTTCTTGATCGCGCGCATGGTCAGCGCCATCTCCGCGTCGCTGTCGTCCACGATCAGAATCGACTTCTTGTTCATTCAGCTCGCTCCATCCTCGCTATGTCGTGAGATCGCATCAGGGCGTGAATCAGAGTTTGAATCAGAGCGTAAATCAGAGCGTAAAATAAAACGTCGCCCCCTTCCCCACGGCGCTCTCGGCCCAGACGCGCCCGCCGTGCCGATCGACGACGCGCTGGACGGTCGCGAGCCCGATGCCGGTGCCGGGGAAATCCGAGGTCGTGTGCAAGCGCTCGAAGGCGGTGAACAGCTTGTCCGCCCGGCTCATGTCGAACCCCGCGCCGTCGTCGCGCACGAAGTACGCCGTGCGCCCGGCGGCCTGCTCGGCGCCGAACTCGATCCGGGCCACGGGGCGCTTGCTCGTGAACTTCCACGCGTTGCCGAGGAGGTTCTGGAGCGCGATCCGGAGGAGCCGCTCGTCGCCGCTCGCGGACAGCCCCTCGGCGACGACGATCTCCGCGCGGCGGCCCTGGTCCTCCTTGCGGAGCTCGGACAGGATCTCGCGCGCCATCCCGCTCAGGTCCACCTTCCGGCGCTCCATCGCGCTCCGCGTCACCCGGGAGAGGTTCATCATGTCGTCGATCAACGTCCCCATCTTCCGGCTCGCCGCGCGGATGTGGTTCAGGTAGCCCCTGCCCTCCTCGTTCAGCTGATCGCCGTAGTCCTCGAGCAGCGCCATGCTGAAGCCGTTGATCGTCCGGAGCGGCGCCCTGAGGTCGTGGGAGACCGAGGAGCTGAAGGCCTCGAGCTCCCGGTTGGCGGCCGACAGCTGCGCCGTCCGGTCGAGCACGCGCAGCTCCAGCTCCTCGTTGAGCTTGCGCGTCTCCGCCTCGGCCCGCTTCCGCTCGGCGTTCTCCTGCGACAGGTTCGTGTAGAGCGTCGCGTTCTCGAGCGAGATCGCCGCCTGGGACGCGAGGATCCCCAGCACGGTCACGCGATCGGGCGTGAACGCGCCCGCCGTCAGGTTGTTCTCGAGGTACACGGCGCCCATGAACTCCCCCTGCCGCACGAGCGGCAGGCACAGCACCGAGCGCGGCTTCCTCCGGGCGACGTACGGGCTCGCCGAGAACCTCGCGTCCGCCGCCGCATCGTCGAGCAGCACCTGCTCCCGCGTGCGCTTGACGTAGTTGAGGATCGCCTCCGGCAGCTCCGCCGCGGCGGCCGGCTCGCCGCGGTGGCGCACCTCGATGTCCCGGCCCGCGCCGCCCACCTCCGCCTCGGCCTCGACGACGAACGCGCCGCCGCCGCCCTCGGCGGCCCGGTGCCGGAGCAGGCAGCCTCGCTCGGCGCCCGCCGTCTCGAGCACGATCCTGACCAACGTCTCCGAGAGCCTCGGCAGGAGGATCTCGCTCGAGATGCTCTGGGACGCCTTCGCGACCGAGAGGATGTCGATCTGCTGCGGCGTGGCGGCGAACGTGGCCGTCGCGGCCGGCGCCTTGTGCTCGGCGAGCTCGGGGTGGAGCTGCTCGAGCTGCCGCACCTTGGCCTCGGCCCCCCAGCGCCCGTAGCAGGCGTGCGCCTCCCGGAGGTGCCCCTTCGCCGCCGTGAAGAGCCCCCGGCCGAGGTAGAACCTCGCGGCCAGCTCGTGGCCGAGGGCCTCGTGCTGGACGAAGCCCCCCGCGCGCGCCGCGCCGATGGCCTCCTCGTAAAGCTCGCTCGCCGCGAGCGCCTTGCCCTCGATCCGGGCGATCTCGGCGGACACGAGCGCCTCGCTCGCGCCGAAGGTCCGCGGGCAGCTCTCCGCCCACTCCTTGAGCTGGGCCCGGTGGGCGGAGAGCCGGTCGGCGTGCTCCCGCCGCTCCTCCGGGGACGCCTTCGCGTGCGCGGCCGCGAGGAGGAGCGCCGAGTAGAGGTGGTAATCGTGAATCTGAAAGTGGCACGGCGGCGAGGCCCAGAGCATGCTGCGCGCCTTCTCCGCCGCCGAGAGGGCCTGGTCGAGATCTCCGCTCGTGAACCTCGACTGCATCTTCAGGATCCAGTACCAGAAGACCATCCCGGGCATGCGATCGGGGGTTAAGCCCGCCTCGAAGGCCCCTTCGTCGAACTGGTCGTCGCTGAACGTGGACAGGCCGCGCGAGAGCCCCCTCAGGCTCTGCACGTAGCGCTGGATGTTCTCGATGATGTCGACGAGGTAATGGAGGCGGGCCGCGCGCACGAAGGCGAGGCGCCGCTCCGCCTCCTCGTGGACCTCCTTCAGCGGCGTTCCCTGGGCCAGGACGAGGGCGACGACGTGGTTGCAGCAGTAGCCGGCCACCGAGAGGTCGCCCCGCTCGACCCCGGCGAGGAAGCCCGCCTTGGCGAGCTCGACGGCCTTGTCCAGGTCGTCGACCCAGGCGGTGATGAGCTCGAGAGAATAATAGAGCTTGGCCTCGTACGCGGCGAAGCCGTGCCTCGCCACGAGCTCGCGCGCGAGCTTCCCGAAGCGGTAGCCCTCCTCGTACTGATGGAAGGTGTTGATCAGCGTGATGCCCCACCAGGCATAGGCCATGGTCGCGGCGTCCACGTTCCCGTGCTCGAGGCAGAGGTTGACCATGCGCCCGAGGTGGAGCGCGACGAGGTTCGCGTCGCTGCTGAGCGCGGGCGCCCAGAAGACCCCGAGGATGCGCATCGCCGCCTTCATGTCGGGGTCGGTCATGAGCGGCAGATCGACCAGCGCCTCGACGGGCCGCCCGCCCAGGTTGCGCCGCACCTCGTCGTGCTCGGCCTGCACCTGCTCCCACGAGGGGTGCGGCGACAGGTCGATGCCGAACAGGCGGAGCCCCTCGATCCCGGCCTCGACGGACCTCTGCACCTCCCCCTTGCTGAAGTGGAGCTCGACCTTCATCCGGTAGACGGACGCCTTGTCGATCCTGCTCTCGCACCGGTCGAGCAGGAGCAGGAGCAGCCGCTCTGCCTCCTCGTACCGCGCGCACAGCTGCTCGCTCTCCGCCAGCTCGGCGTGGAGCGCCACCGCGAGGTCGTGGTCCGTCTGCCAGCTGTGCTCCCCGAGCTGCTCTATCCCGAGCGACAGGAAACGCGCGGCGGCCTGCCAGGCGGCGGACGCCTTGGCCCTCTTCCCGGCCTCCAGGTTCAGCTCCGCGAGCCGGCGCCTCTCGGCGGGATCCGTGATGCCCGCCGCGCCGAGGTTGAGCTGGCTCACGACCTCGAAGACGCGCTCGCCGACGCTCCCCGGCGGCGTGTGCGCGAGGAGCGCGCGCCCGATGCGGAGGTGCAGGGCGCCCCGCGCCTCGGCGTCGATGAGCGAGTACCCCGCCTGCCGCACGCGGTCGTGCAGAAACTGGTACGTATCGCCGTCCGAGAGCAAGAACCCTTCTTTGACCGACTCCCACAGGCGTCGGCGGGTCTCGGCCTCGGTGCGGCCGCTGAGCGCCGCGAGGGTGTGGAGCTCGGCCTGGTCCCCGAGGCAGGCGGCGAGCTCGATGATCTCCTGGGTCTCCTGCGGGAGCAGCTTCAGCCGGTCGATGAGGAGCTCGACCACGTTGTCGGTGAAGCGCTTGTCCTGGATCCTCGCGAGATCCCAGCGCCAGGCCGCGGCGTGGGCGTCGTAGGTGATGAGCTGCTCGTGGTGGAGCCGCATCAGGAACTGGATCGCGAAGAACGGGTTCCCGGCGGTCTTCTCCTGGACCAGGCGCGCGAGCGGCGCCGCCTCCTCGGGGCGTTCGTGGAGCGCGCCGGCGACGAGGCGGCCGAGGTGCTCGGCCGAGAGCGGGCCGAGCACGATGGAGCGGACCTCGGCGCCCGCCTTGCGCGCGTCGTCGAGCGCCAGCATCAGCGGGTGGGATGGGCTCACCTCGTTGTCGCGGTACGCCCCGATGAGGAGGACGTGCCTCACCTCGTGGTGGCCCGCGAGGTGCGCGATCAGCCCGAGGCTCGCGGCGTCGGCCCACTGGAGATCGTCGAGGAAGATCACGACCGGCCGCTCGGCGGTCGAGAGGGCGCCGAGGAACTGCCGGAAGGCGAGGTTCTGGCGGTTCTGCGCGTCGGCGGGCGCGAGCTCGGGGACGGGCGCCTGCTTGCCGAGGATGAGCTCGACCTCCGGGATCATGTCCACCATGAGCTGGCCGTTCGCGCCGAGCGCGGATTTGAGCGCCTGTCGCGCGGCGGAGAGCTCCTCCTCGCTCGCGGTCAGGATCTCGAGGACCAGCTGGCGCAGCGCCTGGACGAAGGTCGCATAAGGGATGTTGCGCTTGTACTGATCGAACTTGCCCGAGACGAACGCTCCCCGGCCGCGGACGATCGGCTTGTGCAGCTCGTGGACGAGCGCGGACTTGCCGATCCCGGAGTAGCCCGAGACGAGCACGATCTCCGTCCTGCCGTGGCGGACCACGCGCTCGAACGCGTCGGTCAGCGCCTGGCACTCGGCCTCCCGTCCGTAGAGCCGCTGCGGGATCTGGAAGCGATCCGGCACGTCGCGCGCGCCGAGCGGAAACGGCTCGATCTTCCCCGCGGAGAGCCAGCGCGCGAGGCAGAGCTCGAGATCGATCTGGAGGCCGTGGGCGCTCTGGTACCGGTCCTCGGCCGACTTGGCGAGGAGCTTCATCACGAGGTCGGACACGGGCCCTGGGATCGCCGGCCGGAGCTCGGCGGGAGGCGGCGGGACGCGGGCGATGTGGCAGTGCACCCACTCCAGCGGATCACTCGCCTGGAAGGGCAGCTTGCCGGTGAGCATCTCGTAAAAGGTGACGCCGAGCGAGTAGAGGTCGCTCCGGTCGTCGACCCAGCGGTTCATCCGCCCGGTCTGCTCGGGGGACATGTAGGCGAGGGTGCCTTCGATGACGCCCGGGCGCCTGAGCGCGGGCTGCTCGCGGGGCACGCGCACCGCGAGGCTCATGTCGGTGATGCGCGCCTCGCCCGTCTCGCCGTCGAGCAGGATGCTTTGCGGCTTGATGTTCTTGTGGATCATGCCGCCCCGGTGCATCTCCGCGAGGGCGCCGGCGATGCGGGCGGCGCACCTCAGGAACACCGCGACGTCCATCGGTTCTCGACAGAGCTTGTCGAGCGGCTGGCCGCGGAAGTCGTTCACCGGTGGATTGGACACGATCTGCATTGACATAGAGCTCCGTGCTGTGATGGAGGCTCGGCGCGCCGCTCGGGGCGGCCTCGACGACCGGGCCCGGGGCGCAAGGGGGCCCTTCGCGCCGATCGACGCGCCTGTCCTTACGTTCTCACCCCGGGCGCCGGTCGACGATCGACGCCTCGGGCGCACGCCCGCGCGTGCGGCCCCGGCGGTCGCGCCGGAATCGCCGGACAATCGTCCTCTTGAACCAAGACCGCTCGCGCGATGGCCTGGACTCTCTCGTTCCTCGCCATTCGCCATGTGGCATTCATGGCTGCGCCCGAGGGCGCTCTGCTCGTCGCTCCCCCTGATTCCCCCTCTCTCATGGAGCCGATGGCGCCGGCGACGCTCGGGGCGATCCCATCACGCCCACGCCGGCGGGCCTCGTCGGCAGCTCGGCGGCGTTCTTATCCGCCCGCTCGAAGGCTGCCTTCGAGGCCGTGCTCCCGCCCGAGCCCTCTCCCCGTCTCTCCCCTCTCCGCGGCGGTTCCCGCCTTGGACAAAGGCTACACTACGAAGTCCTGAAGGACTCATCAAGAGGGATGTTGATGTCGCGCGGCGCGAAGACATGAGGCGATGAGGTGTGCTTGGAGGCGCCGCTCGCCGCAGCACTCTTGTGCTCGGTCGCTGCGCGCCGCGCGTGTCGTCGCCCGGCCGTCTAGCTGCTACCTGGCGCGCCTCGAGAGCGCTCGAGAGAGAGAGCGCGCGGCGAAGGCTCGCCATCGCCCCGGCGCCGCTGGTCGCGCCGAGCGCCGCGGCGAGCGACCGCGCGCTGCGCCGGGGCGCCGGCCGCGCCCGTGAGCCCTGTCCAGGCCGGCTGCGCCCGGCCCGGCAACGGGGGACGCGGGCCGCGGCCGTGAGCCCGGCGCGGGGCGGTCGCGCCCGGGCGCGGGCGGGGCGGCTGCTCCCGGCCCTTCGCGCGCGGGGGCGCGGCGCCCGCCGCCGGTTCGCGTGAGGGTTGCTGCTTTTCCGCGCCCAGTTTACGCGGAGGTCCATGACGCTCCACCCCCTCGCCGGCCAGAAGGCCCCGCCCGACGTGCTCATCGACCCGGAGAAGCTGCGCGCGCAGTACTACAGCGAGGTCCCCGACCCGGGCGACCCGCAGCAGCGCGTCGCGTTCGGCACGTCGGGCCACCGCGGGTCGGCCGCGCGGCGCAGCTTCAACGAGGCGCACATCCTCGCGGTCGCCCAGGCCCTCTGCGAGTACCGCGCGAAGCAGGGCACGACCGGCCCGCTCTACCTCGGCATCGACACGCACGCGCTCTCCGAGCCGGCGCAGCGGAGCGCGCTGGAGGTCTTCGCCGCGAACGGCGTCGACGTGCTCATCGCCGAGCATAACGGCGTCACGCCCACGCCGGTGATCTCGCACGCGATCCTGACCTACAACCGCGGGCGGACCGGCGGGTTCGGCGACGGCGTCGTGATCACGCCCTCGCACAACCCGCCCGAGGACGGCGGCATCAAGTACAACCCCCCGAACGGCGGGCCCGCGGACACCTCCGCCACCGGCTGGATCGAGGACCGCGCCAACGAGCTCCTGCGCGGGGGCAACGCCGGCGTGAAGCGCATCCCCTACGAGTCCGCGCTGCGCGCCCCGACCACGCACCCGTACAACTTCATCGGCTCCTACGTCGCCGATCTCGGCAACGTGGTCGATCTCGAGGCCATCCGCGGCGCGAAGCTGCGGCTCGGCGTCGACCCGCTCGGCGGCTCGAACATCGCATACTGGGGGCCGATCGCCGAGAAGTTCGGGCTCGACATCACGGTGGTGAACAAGGCCGTCGATCCGACGTTCAGCTTCATGCCGCTCGATCACGACGGCAAGATCCGGATGGACTGCTCGTCGCCGCACGCGATGGCGAACCTCATCGGGCTGAAGGACACCTACGATCTCGCGTTCGGCAACGACACCGACTCCGATCGCCACGGCATCGTGACGCGCAGCGCGGGCCTCATGAACCCGAACCACTACCTCGCGGTCTCGGTGTCCTACCTGTTCCAGAGCCGCCCGCACTGGCGCCCGGACGCGGCGGTGGGCAAGACGCTCGTCTCGAGCAGCATGCTCGATCGCGTGGCGAAGGACCTCGGCCGTCCGCTCCGTGAGGTGCCGGTCGGCTTCAAGTGGTTCGTCGACGGCCTGCTCGACGGCTCGCTCGGCTTCGGCGGCGAGGAGAGCGCCGGGGCCTCGTTCCTGCGGCGCAACGGGCAGGTGTGGTCGACGGACAAGGACGGCATCATCCTCGACCTGCTCGCCGCCGAGATCCTCGCGCGCACGGGCAAGGACCCCGCCGAGCACTACCGCGCGCTGACCGAGCGCTTCGGCGCGCCGCTCTACACGCGGATCGACGCCCCGGCGACGCCGCGCGAGAAGAGCGTCCTCAAGAAGCTCTCCCCCGACGCGGTGCGCGCCGAAACCCTCGCCGGCGAGCCGATCGTCGCGAAGCTCACGCGCGCGCCCGGCAACAACGCGGAGCTCGGCGGGCTCAAGGTCGTCGCGGAGAACGGCTGGTTCGCCGCGCGGCCGTCGGGCACCGAGGACGTCTACAAGATCTACGCGGAGAGCTTCAAGGATCGGGCGCACCTCGATCGCGTGCTCGACGAGGCGCGCGCGATGGTCGCCGACGCGCTCTCGGCGCAGTGAGGGCGGGCGCGCGGGCGGCTGAAATGCGGGCGGCGGGCGGCGGCGCAAGGCCGCCCGCGGCGCGTGATGGGGACAAACCTATCTTGTAGGATGGCGCCCGGCGGATCCCACTCCAGAGCGGGGCGAACCGGCTCGGCCGGGATCCGTGGGAGGAGCGAGAGATGACCGTTTCCGTCAAGGGCGCTGAGCTGTTCACCTCGACGTGTGGCCAGGGGCCCCCGTGCCTCGTGCTCTGCAGCCTCGGGACGAAGGCGCACGAGCGCCAGACGCCGGCGCAGCTGAGCGATCGCCTGAAGCTCGTCTACGTCGACCTGCGAGGGAGCGGCCGCTCGACCGGCGATCCTGCCGACCTCACCTTCGACGTGCTCGCCGAGGACCTGGAGTCCGTGCGGCGCGCGCTCGGGGCCCCGCGGATTGCCGTCTTCGGGCACTCGATCCTCGGGGCGCTCGCCGTCGAGTACGGCAGGCGCTGCCCCGAGAGCGTCTCGCATGTGATCACCGCCGGCACGCCGCCGAGCGGCGACATGGCCCGGCTGTCGGCCAGGTCCGCGGCCTTCTTCGAGCAGGACGCGTCGGAGGAGCGCAAGCGCATCCTGCGGGACAACCTGGCCAAGCTGCCTCCGGGCGCGCCCCCGGGTCAGGCCATGTTCGCGCAGACGCCCATGCGCTTCTTCGACGCGCGCTTCGACGCCGCGCCGCTGTTCGCGGAGGCCGAGCTCCGGCCGCAGTTCTTCGCGCACCTGCTCGGGACGCTCGCGCCGTCGTATGACATCACCGCCGATCCGGGCTCGCTCCGCGTCCCGCTCTTCATCGCGCTCGGGCGTTACGACTACACGGTCCCCCACGTCCTGTGGGACGGCATCGCGGAGACGTTGCCGGACGCGACGCTGCACCTCTTCGAGGAGAGCGGGCACCAGCCGTTCTTCGAGGAGCCAGGCCGCTTCGCCGCGGCGGTGGCGGCGTGGATGGACCGGAAGCGCTGAGGCCACGCCTCGATACCGGGCTCATCGCGCGCGCAGATCCGCGAGCGCGATCGGCTGCCGCAGGAACACCTCGCCGCGCTCGCCCTTCAGGATAAGCGCGATCTCCTCGCCGGTCCGGTCGAGATCGACGTCCACGACGCCGTAGTTCGTGCGGTCGAACACCTCGCTCACGAGATAACGATCGATACCCCTCCCCACCTGAGGCTCGTTCCAGGGCGCGTTCGCGAGGGGGCTCGACGTGAGCTCCCAGAAGTCGGGCCCCACGCGCCCGCCGACGTCGCGCCCGGGCACGTGCATGAGGTTCGCCATGTGGAGATCGCCGCTCACGAAGACCACGCCCTGGATGTCGTTCGATTCGATGAAGGAGAGGATCTCTTCGAGCTCGCCGGGCGCGTCGGTGCGGAAGCTGTCCCAGCCGTTCTTGACGGGGTGCTCGGGGAGCACCTGCGTGGGCGAGGCGATGATCTTCACGGGCGCGGCGCTCTCGCCGAGGCCTGTGAGCAGCCAATCGAGCTGGGCGCGACCGAGGATTTCCGCGCCGGACACGCGCTTGTGGTAGCGCGAGTCGGGGAGGAAGATCTCGGCGGGGCCCATCCGGACGGAGGAGAAGACCCCGGGGACGTCGGGTAGCCCGAAGCGGGCCTGCGCCCAGCAGCGCCGAAACGCGCGCAGCGAGGTGTCCTTGCCTTCGTAGCGGCCGTCCGAGTCGTTCGGGCCAAAGTCGTGGTCATCCCAGACGCCGAGCACAGGGACCTCGGCCAAGAGCCGCCGGATCGCATCGTTATTGCGATTCCGGAGGTGCGTGAGCATGAGCGTGTGCTCGGAGCGGGCGTCCAGATCGGCGCAGTAGGACGTGTCGCCGATCATCAAGAAGACGTCGGCGCCCTCGCGCGCGATGGCGTCGAAGATGGTGAGCCGCGCGTTCGTATAATCCCAGAAGCACGAGCCGTAGGCGATCTTGAGCCTGCGCGCGCCCGCCTCGGGCGCGGCGCGGAGCTCGTGGCGATCGGTGAGGCCGTTCTCGCTGGAGATCTCGTAGCGGTAGCGCTGGCCGGGGCGCAGGCCCGTGACGTGGAAGGCGGCGCAGAGCCACTCGGCGCGCTCGGGCGTGAGCGCGGCGCGGATCTCCTCACCGTCGCTGGAGAACAGCGAGATCGAGAGCGGGGAGGTGTCCCTCGCCTGGACCCAGATGCGCGCCTCCGTCTCGGAGACCTCGCCGACCATCGGGCCTGCGAGGAGCGGCCCTTCGGGACAGCTGTTCCATCCACCCGGATTGCCGCCCTCCTCCTCGGACGGGAGCTCGATCCGAACGCCGTTCCATTGCCCGTCCCAGCCCGTCGAGCCCGCGTATTTCCACGAGCCGCCGAACGTGTTGCCGCCCTCGTCGAGGGTGAGCTCGAACGAGCCCTCCTTGCCATGCTCGGGCTCGAACCACCGGCCGCGGGCCACGCCGCCCTCGAGCTCGCCCTCGAGGCGGCCGCCCTTGTGCGTGTACGTACCGCGGACGGCGCTGCCGCTCTGCGTAATGGTCAGCGTCCCGAACGTCGTCGTCCAGATCCCTGCGAAGCGGGGCATACTGCGCTCCACCCCGCGGCCCGCGAACAGCTCGGCCACGAGAGCCTCCTTCCAGGGGTCGCCCTGGGGAGCGCCCCGTCGCCGTCATGACACCATGCGCGGGGGCCCATGTAAACTCGCTGGCGGCGGGTCGCCCCGCGCTCCGTGCGGGCTTACCCCTCTGCGGCGCGGAACGCGGCCACCACCCAGTTCACGTGACGGCCGCGATCGTCGTTGCTCGAGTGGCGCTTGAACAGCGGCATCTTCAGGATGCGCACGTGATCCTGGAGGTTCGTCTTGAAGGGCGCGTCCGGGATCGGCGTCCCGTCGGGCCGCACCTGCCGCCCCTCGATCTTCATCTTCTTGAGCACCTCGAGCGACGCGAGCCGCAGGAGCTCATAGGCCTTGTCCGGGTCCTTGCTGCTCACCGACACGATGAGCTTGCCGAACGTGGGATCCTTGTTGACCAGGACGTCGCCCTCCTCGAAGCCGCAGTCGAAGCGGACCTTCAGGTCGGTGAGGCCCTTGTCCTCGAGCGCCTCGCGGATCGCGTCGGTGTCGGGGAGCACGATGCGATCGAAGACGCCCGCGTTGGGCAGGAACAGCCCCTTGCCGCCGTCGCGCGAGTCCCTGATCTCCGGCTTCCAGCTCTCCGCGTTGATGCGGAACTCGCGGCTAACGTGCGTCTGCACGACGTGCTGCTGCTCGAAATCGATGGCCTGCCCGTCCGCGATGCGCATCTGCCACGCGACGAGGTTCACGGGCACGCGGCCGCGCTTCCGCTTGATGCCGTAGCTCTCCTCGCTGACCGGGTGCTCCACCTGGATTCGTGTGTTCATCTCCAGGAAGTAGAACTTCCCGTCCTTGAACATGAGCTCCACGGTGCCCGCGCCCACGTAGCCCACGCGCTCCGCGATCTGCACGGCGATCCGGCAGATCCGGTCCTCCAGGCCAGGGTACCGCCGGAGCAGGGCCGGAGGCGCCTCTTCCTGGATCTTCTGGCTCGCGCGCTGCTCGCTGCAGTCGCGCATGCCGAAGTGCCGCGTGTTGCCGTAGCGATCCCGCAGCACCTGCACCTCCAGGTGGATCGTCTCCGGGATGTTCTGCTCGAACATCACGCCCGGCTGCCAGTTGTACGTCTTGATCTCGCCGAGGACCTTCTGGATGGCCTGGGGCACCTGCTCCTCGGTCGGGATGACCGCCTGCCCGCGCCCGCCGCCGCCGTTCGCGGCCTTCAGCCGCCCCGGGAAGGTGAAGCCCCCGGCGGCGTGTGTCTCCAGGATGGTCCGCTGGATCTCGCCGGGATCGTCGCTGTCGATGACGAGCCCCGGCGTCACGGCGCTGGGGTCGAGCTCCTGGGCCATCAGGCGGAACTTGCGCTTGTCGCCGGCGTTCTCGACGACGTCCTGCATGGGGCCGATGAAGACGATGTTCTTCTGGCGGAAGTGCCGGATCGCCGCGGCGTTCTCCGCGAGCGGGCCGTACCCGGGGTAGAGCCCCGCGCGCGACAGCTCCTCCTGCCACCCCTCCCCGAAGCGCCGCTCGAACTCGGCCCTCACCTTGTCCGCGATCTGGAGGTAGTTCGCGTAGCTCTCGCGAAAGCTCCCCTCGAGGCCCACGGCGAAGCCGCCGCCCTCGAGCGCGATCCGCACCTGCAGCGCGTCCTCGTCGTCCTTCAGGCTGTGCAGGACGACGGGGACCTTGCCGAGCGCGATGGCCTCGCGCGTGGCCCGCACGCCCATCTCGCCCTTGTCCGCCACGAGGATGTACTTGAGCTGCCCCGCGCTCACGGTCGTGGCGGGATAGCTGTCCAGCCGGTGCACCGCGGCGTACAGGAGGTCGAGGACCTGCGGATCCTCCCGGTAGATCTCGCCGGCCCGGGCGCGCAGGTGCTCCGCCGCCTGTTCGCGCAGCGAGGGCACGTCCTGCTCCAGGATCAGGAACTTGAGGAAGCTCTCGTCCTCGAATTCGCGGCGCTTGAGCGCGCGCAGCAGCCCGCCCTCCAGGTAGCCGGCGAAGCCGTCCCGGTCCGCGGGCGTCACCGACGCGCGCGCCTCCCGGATGCGCGAGAGCAGGTCCTCGGCCTCCGACAGGAGGTCCTGCACCCGCACCTCGTCGTTCAGCTGCCGGCGCAGCGCCGTCTCCAGAGGGCGCTGCCAGCCGAAGTGTGTTCTCCACACCTCGCCGTTGGCGATCAGGTACCGCAGCCCGAGGAGGCGGTGCGCGTCCTGGCCGCCGGCCAGCGTGCCCAGGTCGAGCAGCACGAACCCCGGGACGCCCATGGCCGTGGTGAACGCCTCCATCGAGGAGACGTAGCCGCCGCGCGGCAGCACCAGCTTCCACGGCGGGAGGGCTTGAGGGTCCTTGTGAGCGGGCAGGGAGCTGATGCGGACGGCGGTGGTCATCCTGAGCGGTTCTCCGGCGCTGCCAGCAAGCACCGAACCGTCGCGGGATGTCAAGCCCGTCGCCTGGGCGTTCGTCCTCCGGCGACGTGGCGCTTGCGCGCGCGGCGCGAGGCCGCGAGCCTCTCCGCGGCGAGCGCCCGGCGCTCTTCATGAGCGCCTCCTCGGCGCTTGGCCCGCTCCCGGCGCGTCAGGTTCCGGTGCCGCCCTCGGGTCGCGGCGCGGCTTGTTCACCGCGGGTCGCGTAGGCGATGCCGGCCTGGAGCGTCCCGCGCATCACGATGTTGCCCCAGGGGATGTCCAGCCGTACCAGGGTCTTGGCCACGTCGGGGCGCAGGCCGGTGAGGACGACCTGCGCCCCGAGGAGCTGGACCGCCTTCGCCGCGTTGACGAGGACGGACGCGACGTGCGAGTCGATGAGGCTCACCCCGGTGACGTCGAGGATGGCCACGCTCGCCTGGGTCCGGCTGAGGCCCTCGAGCAGCGTGGAGAGCACCTGCTCTGCGCGCTGCGCGTCGACGAGCCCGATGAGCGGCATCACCACCACCCTGTCGGTGATCGGGATCAGCGGGGTCGAGAGGTCCCGGAGCCGCTTGGACTGCTCCTCGATCACGAGCTCGGCCTGCTTGCGCTCGGTGATGTCGATCTCCATCCCCACCATCCTGAGCGGCTTTCCGTCCGCGTCCCGCGCGACGATCCTGCCCCGATCGATGTTCCATCGGTACTTCCCGTTCTTCATGCGGAGCCGGGTCTCGCAATCGTAGGCAGGGTATCTCCCCTCGATGTAGCCGAACGCGGCATCCATGACGCGCTGCACATCGTCCGGGTGGAGCAGGTTGACCCACGAGTCCACGTGCGGCGCGAGCTCGCCTGGAGCGTACCCCAGCGATTCGCACCACCGCTCGCTGTACATGACCTCGTTCGTCACGATGTTGTAGTCCCAGTAGCCCTCCGGCAGCATCTCGAGCACGTAGTTGAGCCGCTCCTCGCTGTCCTGGTGCGCCGCCGCGAGCGCTTGCCGCTCGGTGATGTCGTAATGCATGATCAGCGCGCCGCTCGCCTCGTCGCCTCCCCGCTCGCTGCCTCGCGCACTGGAGGCGAGCGCGCTCGCGACGACCTCGAAGTGGCGTGGCGGCGCCGCGCGGTCGCAGGCGTACTCCAGCGTGAACGCCTGCGAGCGGCCGGCCAGGACCTCGCGCGTCCCGCGCGCGAAGGCCTCCACGCTCTCGCCCCCGCGGACCTCCGCGCAGCGCGCCAGGTAATCGCCCCCGACGCCGAAGCGTTCCCCTGCGAGCGCCTGCTCGACGTTGAGCCGTGACCAGGGCGCGTTCACGGCATGGATGCGCCCCTCGTGATCCACGATGGCCGCAGGCTCCCTGATCGAACACAGGAGCGCCTCTGGTGAGCTGATGTGCATGAGTTCCCCTCGTGGTGCGCCCCGAGGGGCGCCTCTGTCGATGGTTGGTACAGCAACCATACCAGAGCCTCCCCACGGTGGTCTGCCCACCTGTACATCGAGATAAGGAGAGTTCGCCCGTCTGCTGCGCTGTGGGCGTCGCGCTGGATGAGCGACGTTTCGAGTGGTCTGGCCTGCGCTTCCGGCTGCGGGCGAGCGCGTCTCCGAGGAGAGCGCTTCACACAGGGCTTGTCCAGGTTTCCGGGTGCGGTCCGTCGTCGAGGACCGACAGGTCGAGATCGCGGAGCTGCTCCGGGTCGCCCATGACGTCGATCTGGGCGATTTTCCCCTGCGCGAGCGTGAAGCGGAGCACCCGGAAGAGCCGCCCGTGCGGGGCCACGACGACGCCCACCGCGCCGTCCACGAGGGCAGGGCGCGCGAACTTGGCGCCGCGCGCGCCGGAGATCGCGTGCTTGGCCCAGGCGCGCGCCCCCCGGACCTCCCTCCCGGCCGGGGGCGCGGTCGTGGCGTCGCTGCGGATCACGACGTCCGGATCGAGGATGGCCACGAGCGCGTCGAAGTCGCCGCCGCGCATGGCCGCGAGGAAGGCGTCGACGACCTCGCGCTGGCGGCCGACGTCGGCGTCCGGAGACGGGGGCGCTCCCTGCACGCGGCGGCGGGCGCGGCTCGCGAGCTGCCTCGCCGCGGCCGGGGAGCGGCCCACGATGGAGGCGATCTCCTCGAAGGAGACCGCGAACAAGTCGTGCAGCACGAACGCGAGCCGCTCGGCGGGGGTCAGGGTGTCGAGCACCACGAGCAGCGCGACGCCGACGGAGTCGGCCAGCTCCGCCTCGCGCTCGGGGTCGGTCCCGGCCTCGCGGTCCGCGGCGGGGTCGGGCGCGGCCATCGGCTCCTCGCGCCGCGCCTTGCGCGCGCGCAGCATGTCGAGGCACACCCGCGCCACGACCGTCGTCAGCCACCCGCCCAGGTTCTCGACGCCGCTCCTGTCGGCGCGGCTCAGGTGGAGCCAGGACTCCTGCACGGCGTCCTCCGCCTCGCCCAGGGAGCCCAGCATCCGGTACGCCACCGCCCGCAGGTGGGCCCGGTGGGCCTCGAACCGCTCCGCCAGCCAACTATTTTCATCCATCGGTCACACTCCCTCGTCGCGCTTCGTCATGGCTGTGACGAACGAACCCTAGCCGATGTGACGATGCGAACGGACGTTCAGCGCCCCGTCACGGTCGGCGACCACACCCGAGCCCCTCGGGAGGAGCACGATCATGCTGAAAGCACGGATGACGAACCCCGCGATGCTGATCCCCGGCGTCCTGCAGCCCATCTACGCCCTGGTCGGCGCCGTGAAGAAGAGCGGCGTGCCGGCGCGGACGCTCGAGCTCGCCCACCTGCGGGCGAGCCAGATCAACGGGTGCGGCTTCTGCGTCGACGTGGGCGCGCGCGACATGAAGAAGGCGGGCGAGACCGACGAGCGCCTGTTCGCCGTGGCGGCCTGGCGCGAGGCGCCCTATTTCACCGACGCGGAGCGCGCCGCGCTGGCGCTCGCCGAGGCCGCGACGAGGCTCAGCGATCGCGCCGATCCGGTGCCCGACGACGTCTGGGAGGAGGCCGCGAGGCATTACGACGAGCCGGCGCTCGCGGCCCTGATCCTGCACATCGCGCTGACCAACTTCTTCAATCGCGTCAACGTCGCCACGAGGCAGATCGCCGGCTCGGCGAAGTTGGAGGCGCGCGCGGACCCCCGCTGAGGAGGCGTCACTGCGCCCCGCTTTTCACCGACATTGGCCGCCGACCGAGGTTCTCTGCCCTCGCGTCGTAGTGCCCGGCCAGGGGGCCTTGCACTTCCGGCAGCGCCCCTCGGGTCGAGCACTGCTCGTTTGATGGCAGTCCCCATGCGCTGCACTCGCTCGGCCCCCCTCGTCGCCATCGCTTCCTCCTGCGTCGCGATGGGAGCAGCGCGCGCTGTGAGAGGCCCCCCGGCGCAACGGGGCGCCTGCTCGACCAGGACACGGGATCGGCGAACCAAGAACGAACGAGGGCTCTGCCGACCTGACGAGACGAAAGGCCAACCCCGGCGCCCGATGAAGCCCGCGATGCCCGCGTCACGGCGCACGCTGCGCGCGCTGGCAGCGCCGCGCAGCGGTGAACGCGGTGACTACTCAGAGCGGATAATCAACGCGTCGCGGCGAGTCGAGGCACTGCAAAGGGATCGCAAGCTCCCTTAGCCTTGCGAGCAGGGCCTCATCCCCGACCACAACGTGGTCTCTTTTGTTCTCCATGTCAGATTCAGCAAAATAACTCTCTCGCAGTGCGTCAGAGATCTCGAACATCGTTACTCTATACACCTGCGCTACGATCCCGGGGAGCACCGACAGCCCTTCTCTGCGAAGTATCGCTGCAGTTTCAGGGCGATCCAGTTTCAACGGATAAATGCCTACCCATGCGGTTCTACCTGGTCCGGTGGCTGGGAGTTGCCCAGCGAGAACGCGTCCCTCATGCAGCCATTGAAGTAATGCGTCGACCAACACCTTGACTCCTCATGGAAATAGATGCGGATGACGTCGCCGCCGAATGCATGGATTTGAAGATGGGATGAATCGTGCGGGTAAGCCTTCGCTCCCACGTCCCAATGATATGTACCCTCCTTGCTACCAAAAAAGCTCTTTGATTCTCCAGGCGACCAGCCGGTCGTATTTCGGTATCCCGAGCCTTGATACTTGCCCAGGAATAGCTCCTCAGCTTCGGCGCGACTGACCACTCGCCCTTCGGTCGCACCTTCGTCGAGGGCTCTGGCTGCATTGCGGACTGATCTGCTGGACCAGTCCAGCTCCCGCACGACGGTCCGTGCTGCAGTCGGTCCCCCCCTTGCGGCCTCCGGCGCCGCCGCCCCTCCCCGGATGCCCGGCAGCACGGCGCCGAGGGCCATCGCCACCCCGATGCCGCTCTCGAGCGCGACGGCGCCGGTGAGCGCGAGCACGTCCATCGCCGCCCGCATCTCCAGGGCAAACGACTCCCCCACGTTGCCCGCGTGCCACTCCAGGCTGCGGAGCTCGAGCGCGTTGTAGAACTCCTTCGTGAGCTCGATCGACCAGGTGAACTTTGGCACGATCACCGGGTCGTCCATCATCGCCCCGCTCACGATCCCGGCCATCGGCTTGTCCCCGGTCAGATCCGAGAGCCTCAGCCCGTGCTCGAGCACCGCGTTCAGCGTGTCCCTGGCCGGTTCCGTGTAGTCGTCGCCGACCGAGGCTCCCCCGCCCTGCTCGAAGCGCTCCTCTCCCTCGTGCAAGAACACCGCCCAGTCCTGCTCGAAGTCCTGACGGCCATCTCCGGTCGGAGGAGGCGGCGGCTCATCCGGCGCGCCCCAATCCGGCGGCGCACCGACGTAGATCTCCTCCGGCGGAAAGGGGAGCGGCCTGCCGGTTTCATCGTCGAAATACACCCACCCGTCACTGCCGTTGTCGTACTTGACCTGCTTCCAGATCCACCCGGTCGGGTCCACGTGGTTGACCGGGTCGTTCATGACATAGCTGTACCGGTTGTAGCTCTGCCCCGACGCCGGATCGGTCACGAACGGATCCGGCGTCAAGAACCTCCGCAGGTTCGGGTCGTACAGCCTCCCGCCCATGTCGATCAGCCCGAGCTCCTCGTCGTGCCGGTGCCCCGTGAACCCGTGCTTCACCTCCCGCTCCGCCGGCTCCAGCGCCTTGCCGTTCGCGTCGATGCGCCTCCCGAACGGTTCGTAGTGCAGCCGCTCCACCTCCTGGCCGGCGTCGTCCGTCACGACACCCACGCTCCCCAGCGGGTCGCTGTGCACATACAGCGTCCGCTCCTCCCCGGGGCCGGCGAACACCACCTGCGCCACCTCCCCTTCGGGCGACGCCACCCGGAACACGTGCCGCTGCTTCCCGCTCCCGTCCGTGCGCCGCTCGTACAGCCCCCCGACGTAGATCGTCTCCTCCCCGTCCTGCGCCTTCTTCACCCGCGTGCCGAACGCGTCGTACGAGAAGTCCCAGCGCCTGCCCTCCTTCGTCAACCTCCGCGGCAGGTCGAACGCCGTGTACTCGATCGAAAGCCCCGCGCTCGACCACTCCAGCCGCCCCGCCGCGTCGTACCCGAACGCCACCCCGTCGCGCGACACTACCGCGTGCGGCCTTCCCGTGGCCTCGTAGCCGTTCTCCTCCGCCAGGAAGCCGCCTACCGAGACCGTCCGCAGGTTGCCGATCTCGTCGTACCCGTACGTGGTCCGCCGCGATCCCCCCGGCGCAACCAGGTCCCACTCCTCGATCCGACCCACCTCGTCGTAAACGAACGTCTCCACCCGCCCCGCGACGCTGTCGCGCCGCTCGAGCACGCGGCCGTCATCGTGGTACCCGTACGCCAGCGCCTGCAGCGGCGCGGTCTTCCTCGCCTGCACCGCCTCCAGCCGGCCCGTCACCGGATCGTACGCCCGCTCCGCGACCACCTCGTTGCCGAACACCGCCTTCAGCAGCGCCCCGTCCTCGTTCCGCGCGTTCACCTTCCACAGGGGCCGCGTCGACCCGTCCTCCTTGTTCGCGCGCAGCTCCCGCAGCGACCCGTCCTCGTAAACATACTGCACGCGGAACCGTTCCCGCCCCGGCACCTTGGGGTACACCAGCTCATCGCGCAGCCCCGCGGCCGTGTACGTCACCCCCACGGCGAACTCCTCGTCGTCGATCGCCGTCCGCACCTCCGCCACCCGCCCCCGGTCGTCGTACGTATACGTGACCGTCGTCCCGTCCGGGCTCACCGCCGCCGCCAGCTGCCCCATCCCGTGCGGCGCGTTGTCCCACACGAACGTCGTCACCCCGTCCGCATTCCGCACCGCGCGCCGCCGCCCCATCGCGTCCCGCTCGACCACGGCCGTACGCCCCAGCGCGTCCACCTCCTCCCGGATCTCCCCGTAGCCGTTGTACCGCGTGATCCGCGTCCCGGCGTCCGGATCGCTCACGCTCGTCCGCCGCCCTCGCAGATCGTACCCCAGCTCGGTCTTGTTGCCCTTCGGGTCGCTCACCACGGTCAGCTTGCTGTTCGGCCCGTACGCGAACGACGTCGACAGCCACACGCCCCCCACCTTCACCGCCGTCTCGCGCGGCCTCCCGTCGACGTCCACGGTCGTCCGGGTGAGCCGGAATTCGGGATCGATCCTCGTCGTCTCGAACATCCGATGCTCGTACCGCTGCCGCTCCCCATCCGGCGCTCGCTCCGAGCTCACCCGGCTCAGGCTGTCGTAGGTCCGCTCGGCCTTCTCTGCTGCCGCCGCGCCGAACCCAGGGCGGCTCACCGACAGCGGCCGGCCGAACAGGTCGTGCGTGCTTCTGCGCACCCTCATCTGCCCGTCGAGCGCGCGAAGCGCCTGCTCGACCACGAGCCCCCGCTCATCCATCGCCGCCACGGCGCGGCCTCCGTCCGCGAGCGTCGCTTCCACGACCACCCCGGCAGTCTTCCCCGCGTCCTCCCGCGCCGCCATCCGGATCTCGCTTACCGGCCCGGCCCCGGAGGCCGCCCCTCTCACGCGACCGAGATCGTCATGGGTCCGCGTCGACCGCGCGCCGTTCGCGTCGATCTCGCCCATCAGTACCCCGTACGCCGGGTGCGTGTACATCCATTGCGACACGCCGAGCCCGTTCCACATCTGGCTGACGAAGATCCCCTCCCCCGACACGTCGTCATACTCGTAGTTCCAGACGCGCGACGACTCACCGGCCGCGTCCCGCTTCTGCTGCCGCAGCCGGCCCGCCTCGTCGTACGCGAGCGAGATCGTCTCCCGGACGTCCGCGTCCTCGCTGTCCGGCTCGATCCTCACCTCGTCGAGCAGCCCGCGCTCGTCGTGGTGATAGGCCGTGTGGAGCTTCGCCGGCGCGGTCGTTCCGGCCTCGTACGTGCGCTCCGCCTGGGTCTCGATCAGGCCCACCAGCCACTCCTCGGGCCGCACCTCGAAGGTCCTCGCAACCTCCCGGCGCAGGCCGTCCCGGGTCTCCACCGTCTCGCCGAGCAGGTTGCCGTGATCGTCGACCTTGTACCTGGCGCTCCGCTGGATCGGCGCGCCGCTGCCCGGATCGTCCACGCCGAGGCAGTGCCGGCTCACCTCCTCGTCCCACCGGAGCTCGACCTCCGGATCCTCGTACTCGCGCCGCTCGATCCGGCGCGTGTAGACGAAGTAGCTGCGCCCGCCGTTCAGCGACCGCACGCTGTACTCCATGTCCTGCTGGACGACCCGCGCGCTCGCCCTCGCCGGGCCCTCCTCCAGCGTGCACGAGCCGTCGATCTCCGCCACGCAATCGCGCGCTCCCAGCGGACCGTGGGCCACGATCGGCCTGATCTCGCGGATCGACCGCGGCCGGCTCGCGTACGGGTAGGTCGTCCCGACGCGCGTGGCATGGTCGAACGAGGTGATCCGCTCCAGCGGCCACGCGCTGCTCCACTCCGTCATCCGCCCGAACCCCAGGGACCCACGCCCGAGCAGGTCCGTCCGCAGATCGTCGAACCGATAATATGTCCCTCCCGGCCTCTCGAGCCCGCCCGCCCACACCACGACCGGCGCGCCGCGGCGCACGCACCGTTGCGGGTAGGTGCAGCTCGGAACCTCCGAAGACGCCGGCTCCGTCCGGCCGTACCGGACCTGGGCGCGGAGCGACCTCGGGTCATCCCCATCGGACACACTGCTCAGCAGATCCACGTCGTGTCCGCTCGCGAGCGTGATCTTGAGGGACGTCCCTTTCCACGTGAGGACGTCTGCGCGCCCGTCGCCGTCGAAGTCGCCGTTCCACATCGCATCTCCGGCCGGGATCGGCGCGTCCGCCGAGCCCGTCTCGGGCTCCTCCCAGCCGATATCGACGCGCGAAAAGCTCCCATCCCCGAACGAAAGCAGGGCGATGATCCTGTCCATGATCACGGGTTCGCTCGGCCCCACGCCGAGCCAGTCCGGGATCGACACGAGCAGATCCTCGCGCCCGTCGCGGTTCAGATCGAACGGCTCGATGACCGCGCGGTCCGGCTCGTCCATGCGCGCGATCATGTCCAGCACCCCGGCGAGCTCCGGGTCCGGGAGGGGCGCGGCAGGGCGGAAGCCGTTCCCCGTGTTCATGCTGATCTCGACCGCGCCGGCGTGGATCCAGAGCGCGTCGCGCAGGCCGTCGCCGTTGATGTCGGCGAGCTTCGCCGCGGTGTCCCCGCGTTTCAGCGGGAGCGCGGCCGCGGTCGTCAGCTCGCCCCCGTCGTCGAGGTGGATCGCCACGCTCGTTCCGCAGTCGGCCCCCTCGCCCACGACGAGCTCGCCGCGGCCATCGCCGTCGAGATCGCCGCCGAGCGCGTGGCCGCACCGGTCCGGGCCCGCGCGCACGCCAGCGCTGACGGGCTCGCCGAAGCTGCCGCGCTCGTTCATCCGGACGTGCCAGAAGGGGCCGCTCTCGAGCTCGACCTCGATCACCACGTCGAGCAAGGCATCGCCGTCCAGGTCGACGAGCTCGAGCCCGGGCGCCATCGCGTAGAAATCGCCCGAGCATCTCCAGCGCTCGCCCGCCGACAGCCTGCCGCCCGTGGACACGAACGTGTCGGCGTCCTCATCCCACGCATACAGCCGGTACTCGCAGCGCTCGGTGTGGTAGGCGAGCAACTCCACCTTGCCGTCGCCATCGACGTCCACGGGGCGGCTATGGGTCAGGTTGACGTGCTCCAGCGGAGACGCATCCGGATTGACGTGGATTCTCCGGAACGACAGCTCGCTGCCAGGCTCCGAGAGATGCAAGTGCAGCTCATCGGAAGGCTTCGGGCGCGTGGTGGGCACGTGTGGCCATCCAGATCCCGGCGGGTGCACGGCGGGCGGCCTCGGCACGTCCTTGGCGCGGAGGATGTCGTCCCTGCCGTCCCCGTTGACGTCGAAGACGCGCAGCGAGGTGAGCGCCGACGGGATCTTGATCTCCGGGCCGTCCGCGAAGAGCGAGGCGTTCTCACGCACCCAGCGCAGCCGCTTCGGCCAGAGGCACGTGCCCCGGTGCCCGCACTTCTGCACCGACGACAGCAGGCTGCGTCCGAGGAGCCCCATCTCGTAGCCCGCTGAGCGAGAGACAGCCAGCTGCCACGAAGAGCAGCTCGCCGGGATGTGAAGCCAAGACCACAGGCCCCCTGGTGCGTCAACGCGCTTTCTGTGCCCCACTCTCCTCACGAGATCAGCTCAAGTCTCCCGGGACCCCTTCACTCTCCCGCCGAGGCTTCCTCTCGTCTCGCACCGCACAGTTCCCTATCCGTTCGCGACGCCGCCTCATCTCCGGACGACACTTCCCCCTTCCTCCGAGACCATCTCCGGTCTCCCGCCGCACAGTCCCCCCTCGTTCCGCGACGGCCCCTCATCTCCCGGCGACACCCCACCCTTCCCCGGAGACGACCTCCCATCTCCAGGCTGCCCTCGACCCTCGTTCTCCTCCTCGGCCGCCGTCGAGAACTTGCCTCCTCCCGCTCCGCGTCGGATTGCCAATGACATCCGGCGAGCGCGGTGCATAACCTGCGAGAATGGCCACGACCAAGACCAAACCGAAATCCAAGAATACCCAGTCGTCTGCGTCCGTCCGCCAGATCTTCACCACCTCGGACGCCAACGAGGCCTACCGTCACTTCCTGCCGCGGGTGCAGGCGGAGGTCCCGGCCGACCGCGCCGAGATATGCCGGCTCTCGGTCGAGCTCGTCCGAGCCAACGTGGACCGCGGCGTCGGCGCGATCCGCCCTCACCTCGGCCGCGTCCGCGAGAAGCTGCCGCTCTGCCCGATCGACGACCTCCTCGAGCTGCCGAGCCTCGCGCTCGGGCTCGTCGCCGCCGCGGGCCGCATCGCGGCCGCCGCGAGCGAGCGCGAGATCGAGGCGCGCCTCGAGAAATTCCGCCCCATGCGCGACCTCACCCTGCGGCAGCTCGAGATCTTCGCCGACCTCAAGCTCGTGCCCAAGCAGCGCGTCGCCGCGATCCGCCGCGGCTCCGGCCCGGTCGACCACGCGCGCGACGGGGTCGACATCGCCGGGATGTTCCACGAGCTCGCGGACACCCTCGCCGGCAAACACCCCTTCTCGCCGGACTACCTCGCTGCGATGGCCGAACACGCCAACTGGCTCCTCGTCCAGCTCAGGCCGCGAGGCGCCCAGCAAAGGCCGTCGGAGCGCTCGCCCGAGGCCGTCGTCCGCGACCAGTTCTGGACCGTCATCAACCAGCGCTACGACCACCTGCGGGAGGCCGGCGTCGCGGCGTTCGGCCTGCGCCAGCTCGACGCGCACGTCCCGCCGATCGGCGCCCGCACCCAGTCCCCCTCGGCCGCGCAGCCGCCGCAGCCGCCGGGCGGCACCGCGACGCCGGAGGACGCCGAGCCCGACCTCGCCGCGGAGCCCTGACGCGCCGCGCCCTCCCCATGCCGCGCGCGGCCGGCGCCGCTCCTACTACAGCCGCCGCCGCGCGCGGCGGCGCCGCCGCGCCGCATCGCCTGTCGCCGCTGCCCCGCCGCCTGCGGACTACCTCGACCCCGCGGGAAACCTCCCCGACACGTCGCGCCGCCCACCAGCGCGGACCAGATCCGTCTGAACTGGTCTACAGTGCGCGCCATGGCTAACCCGATCGACGCCGACCCCAGCCGTCAGCGAGACACCGCCCCCGCTTTCTTCCGCGGAAATACGGCGCCGGACGCCCGCACCGGCATGCAGCCCGCCGCGCTCCGGCGCGCGTTCGCCGATCACCTCCACTACTCGCGCGCCCGCGAGTCCGTCACCGCCACGCCCTTCGACCGGTACGTGTCCCTCGCGCTCTCCGTGCGCGACCGCCTCATCGACCGGTGGACCAAGACGCAGCACACCTACTACGAGAAGGACGTCAAGCGCGGCTACTACCTCTCGGCGGAGTTCCTCCTCGGCCGCGCCCTGGTCGCCAACCTGCAGGCGCTCGACATCTACGACAGCTACAAGACCGTGCTCGCCGACCTCGGCCTCGACCTCGAGGACCTCGTCGAGCAGGAGCCCGACGCCGGCCTCGGCAACGGCGGCCTCGGCCGGCTCGCCGCCTGCTTCCTCGACTCCATGGCCACCATCGGCCTGCCCACCTACGGCTACGGCATCCGGTACGAGTTCGGCATCTTCGAGCAGGTCATCCGCGACGGCTACCAGGTCGAGCGCGCCGACGAGTGGCTCCGCTTCGGCAACCCCTGGGAGATCGAGCGCCCCGAGCACGCCGTCCCCGTCTCGTTCGGCGGCTACACCGAGCGCGTCCCCGACAAGCGCGGCGGCTTCCGCGTCATCTGGCGCCACGCCGAGCAGGTCATCGGCGTCCCGTTCGACACCCCGATCGCCGGCTTCCGCTCGAACACCGTGAACACCCTCCGCCTCTGGTCCGCCCGCGCCGGCGAGGAGTTCGACTTCGAGCTCTTCAACGCGGGCGACTACGTGCACGCCGTCCACGAGAAGAACCAGTCCGAGGTCATCTCCAAGGTCCTCTACCCGAACGACAACTTCGACAAGGGCAAGGAGCTGCGCCTCCGGCAGGAGTACTTCTTCGTCGCCTGCTCCATCGCCGACATCGTGAACCGCTACAACCGGGTCCACCCGGACTTCTCGCGCTTCGCCGAGAAGAACGCGATCCAGCTGAACGACACCCACCCCGCCATCGCCATCGCCGAGCTGATGCGCGTCCTCGTCGACGAGCACCTGCTCAACTGGGACGACGCCTGGAAGCAGACGGTCGGCGCGTTCGGGTACACGAACCACACGCTGCTCCCCGAGGCGCTCGAGCGCTGGCCCGTCGCGCTCTTCGAGCGGCTCCTGCCGCGGCACCTCGAGATCATCTACGAGATCAACCGGCGGTTCCTGCGCGAGGTCATGGACGCCCACCCGCACGACCACGACCGCGTGGCGCGGATGTCGCTCATCGAGGAGGGGCACGAGCGCCACGTGCGCATGGCCCACCTCGCCGTCGTCGGCTCGCACTCGGTGAACGGCGTGGCCAAGCTCCACTCCGAGCTCGTCAAGCGCGACCTGCTCCGCGACTTCTACGACCTCTGGCCCGAGCGGTTCAACAACAAGACGAACGGCGTCACGTTCCGGCGGTGGCTGCTCGCCTGCAACCCCGCGCTCGCCGAGCTCGTCACCGAGAAGGTCGGCCCGAGCTGGGTGACGGAGTTCGACCGGCTGCGCGAGCTCGAGCGCCACGTCGACGACCCCGAGTTCATCGAGCGGGTCGCCAAGGTGAAGCGCGCGAACAAGACGGCGCTCGCGAAGATCATCTCGCAGGAGCTCGACATCACCGTCGACCCGAGCTCGATCTTCGACGTCCAGATCAAGCGCCTGCACGAGTACAAGCGCCAGCTCCTCAACGCGCTCCACATCGTCGCGCTCTACCTGCGCCAGAAGCGCGGCGAGCAGGTCGCACCGCGGACCTTCATCTTCGGCGCCAAGGCGGCCCCCGGCTACCGGCAGGCGAAGCTCATCATCAAGTTCATCCACGCCGTGGCCTACGTCGTGAACGGCGACCGGCGCCACACCGGGCTGCGGGTCGTGTTCATGCCGAACTACCGCGTCTCGCTCGCCGAGCGCATCATCCCCGCCGCCGACATCTCCGAGCAGATCTCGACCGCGGGCATGGAGGCGTCCGGCACCGGCAACATGAAGCTCGCGCTGAACGGCGCGCTCACGATCGGCACGCTCGACGGCGCCAACATCGAGATCCGCGACGCGGTCGGCCCGGAGAACTTCTTCCTGTTCGGCCTGACCGCCGACGAGGTGATCGCCCGCCGCCATCAGCACTTCGAGGGCCGCGACGCCGTCGCGGCCGACCCGGAGCTCCGCGAGGTGATCGACCTCATCGCGTCGGGCTTCTTCTCGCCGGAGTACCGGGAGCTCTTCCAGCCGCTGCTCGACCGCCTGCTCGGCCGCGACGAGTACATGATGCTCGCGGACTTCAAGGCCTACGCCGCCTGCCAGCGCGAGGTGGAGGCCGCCTACGTCGACCAGAAGACCTGGGTGCGCAAGGCCGCGCTCAACATCGCCCGCGTCGGCGAGTTCTCCTCCGATCGCACCGTGCGCGAGTACGCCCGCGAGATCTGGGGGCTCACGCCCGTCGACATCGACCTCGGCGGCGCCGTGTCCCTCGTCTGACCACGCCCGCGCGCCGCGCCCGCGGCGCCTCCCCGCGCGGCCGCGCGCCCCCCGCGCCGCGCCGCCGGGCCGACCTGAGCGGTCCGGCGCGCGGCGGCCTCTCCAGCGCCCGCTCCCGATCCAGCGCGCGTTCCCGATCCGGCCCCCTCTTGACGAACGGCCCCGACGGTGGCCGAAGCGGGCGCAGACGCCGGATCGACGCGGACGTCGAGGGGGACGGAAATCCCCTCGTGTGCGCGTGCAGAACCCCCTCGGGCGGAGCATGCTTCCGGTGCGGGAGCGCTCCCGCATCGGCCTCACGTCGGCCGCTTGCCGGGGCGAGGCTCTTGCTATTCTTCCTGACGGATTTATGCCGAACGATCCCGAGGAAAAAGAAGGCAGGCAGGGCGACCTCGCGACGGAGCGGGAACGGAAGGTCGAGAAGGCCCGCCGCTACAAGGTCGTCTTCCACAACGACGACTACACGACGATGGAGTTCGTCGTGCTCGTCCTCATGAAGTTCTTCCACCGCACCGAGACGGAGGCCACGCACATCATGCTGAGCGTGCACCACCGCGGCCACGGGGTCGCGGGCGTGTACACGAAGGATGTCGCGGAGACCAAGGTCGCCCAAGTCCAGGACTTCGCCAAGGAGCACGGGATGCCCCTTCGGTTGACCGCCGAGCCGGAATGACCATGCGCATCAGCCCCGAAGTTGAGATCGCCTTTTCGCTAGCCACCCGGGAGGCCTCGCGCCGCCGGCACGAGTTCGTGACCATCGAGCACCTGCTCTACGCGCTGCTCTTCGACGAGGAGACGGCCGAGGTCCTGCGGCACGCCGGGGGCGACACCCCGCTGCTCAAGAAGAAGCTCGAGCGCTTCCTCGACGAGGAGATCGAGGCGCTGCCGGAGGACGCGGACACGAGCCCGACGCTCTCGCTCGGCTTCCAGCGCGTGGTGGGCCGCGCCGCGATGCACGTGCAGTCCTCGGGCAAGAAGGAGCTCAAGGGCGCGAACGTGCTCGTCGCGATGTTCGCCGAGCGCGACTGCCCGGCCGTGACCTTGCTCGGCGAGCAGGGCATCAGCCGCTTCGACGTCGTGAACTACATCTCGCACGGCATCTCGAAGACGGGCCAGGACGACAGCCTCCGCGAGGAGTCCGAGGAGGGCGGCGAGCCCGGCGCCGCCCAGCCGATCAAGGACCCGCTCGCCGCGTTCACGATGAACCTCAACAAGGAGGCGTCCGAGGGCCGGATCGATCCGCTGGTCGGCCGCGAGAACGAGGTCGCCCGCACGATCCAGGTGCTCGCGCGGCGGCGGAAGAACAACCCGCTGCTCATCGGCGACGCGGGCGTCGGCAAGACGGCGATCGTCGAGGGGCTCGCGCAGCAGATCGAGAAGAAGGACGTGCCCGCGCCGCTCAAGGACGCGACGGTCTACGCGCTCGACATGGGCGCGCTGCTCGCCGGCACGAAGTACCGCGGCGACTTCGAGAACCGGCTGAAGGCCGTGCTGCGCGCGCTCGAGAAGCAGCCGGGGTCGATCCTGTTCATCGACGAGATCCACACGATCATCGGGGCCGGCGCGGCGAGCGGCGGGACGATGGACGCGTCGAACCTGCTCAAGCCGGCGCTCGCCTCGGGCCGCCTGCGCTGCATCGGCGCGACCACGTTCCAGGAGTACCGCGGCCACCTGGAGCGCGACAGCGCGCTCGCCCGGCGCTTCCAGCGCATCGAGGTGACGGAGCCGTCGGTCGACGACACGACGAAGATCCTGAAGGGGCTCCAGAAGCGCTACGAGGAGTTCCACAAGGTGACGTACACGGCGGAGGCGATCGAGGCCGCGTCCAAGCTGTCGGCGCGTTACCTCCAGGATCGCCGGCTGCCCGACAAGGCGATCGACCTGCTCGACGAGGCGGGCGCGGCGGCGCGCCTGCGCCACGGCGACGGCTACCGGGTGGAGACGGCGGACATCGAGCTCGTCATCGCGAAGATGGCGCAGATCCCGCCTCGCCAGGTGTCGACGTCGGACAAGGCGCAGCTCAAGGATCTCGAGCAGTCGCTGCGCTCGGTGATCTTCGGCCAGGACGAGGCGGTGAAGCAGCTCGCGTCGGCGATCAAGCTGTCGCGCGCGGGCCTGCGGGCGCCGGAGAAGCCGATCGGCTCGTTCCTGTTCTCGGGTCCGACGGGCGTCGGCAAGACGGAGCTGGCGAAGCAGCTCGCGAAGGCGCTCGGCATCGGCTTCTTGCGGTTCGACATGAGCGAGTACCAGGAGCGCCACACCGTCTCCCGGCTGATCGGCGCGCCGCCCGGCTACGTCGGCTTCGATCGCGGCGGCCTGCTCACGGAGGCGGCGGCGAAGACGCCGCACGCGGTGCTCTTGCTCGACGAGATCGAGAAGGCGCACCCGGACGTGTTCCAGGTCCTGCTCCAGGTGATGGACCACGGGACGCTCACCGACAACAACGGCAAGAAGAGCGATTTCCGCCACATGGTGCTGATCATGACGAGCAACGTGGGCGCGAGGGAGCTCGCGCAGTCGCGGGTCGGCTTCGGCGAGCGGGGCACGGCGGGCGACGACGACAAGGCGTACAAGAACACGTTCAGCCCGGAGTTCAGGAACCGGCTCGACGCGCGGATCATGTTCCGTCCGCTGGATCCGTCGGTGATGGGGAGCATCGTCGACAAGTTCATCGGCGAGCTCGCGGCGATGCTGGCCGACCGGTCGGTGACGGTGGAGGTGACCGACCGGGCGAGGGCCGAGCTCGCGACGAGGGGGTATGATCCTGCGAACGGGGCGCGGCCGCTCGGGAGGGTCATCGAGAACGAGATCAAGCGGCGGCTCGGGGACGAGCTGCTCTTCGGGGCGCTGGAGAACGGGGGGAGCGTCGCGGTCGACTTCGAGGGGAGCGACTTCACCTTCAAGTTCACCGCGGCGCCGGCCGGAGAGGAGCCCGAGAAGCAGAAGGTGAACGGGGCGGCGGAGCCGGTTCCGGCGGAGTAGTTCCCCCGGGGGCTGGGGGGGAGGGCGCGATGGTGTGAGCGCCCGTCTTCCCTCCCCAGCCTCGACGGGCTCAGTTCAACGAGTGCGGCATCGCCAGCGTAAACGGCGCAATCTCCGCATCAAACACCCGCCCATCCGGCCGATACATCTGGTACGTCCCCCTCATCGTCCCGCGCGGGGTCTCGAGCACACACCCGCTCGTGTACTCGAAGTGCTCGCCAGGCTTCAGCGAGGGCTGCTGCCCGACCACGCCAGGCCCCCTCACCTCCTCCACCTTCCCGCTGCCGTGCGTGATGATCCAGTGCCGCGTCTTCAGCTGCGCGGGCTCGGTGCCTTCGTTCGCGATCCGCACCGTGTAGGCAAACACGTACCGATGCTCCGTCGGCGAGGACTGCGTGGGGACGTAGACCGTCGAGACGGTGACCCGGATGCCTTGCGTGATGGCCGTCGACACAACCACGCACTGCCACCGCTGCGCCGCGCGCACAAGAGCCGGGCACGCGGGAGACATCGCGCACGGGCCATGAGCCTCTCCAGAAGCCGGCGTTGACAGGCTCCGAGCTCATCCACAGGTTTCGCTGACCGTGGGGGAACGAACCCTGGAGGAACCCGCCGTGCGCGAGCAAGAACGGATCGGTGCTGGAAACCCTGACGGCGATCGGTTCGTCCCGATCGCGATCCTGCCGCCGGCGCGCGGCGACGGCGCGGCGCTCGCCCAGGGGCACGACGGCGCCGGTCAGGGAGGAGAACCCCACGGGCTCGGGCTCACGGCGATCGGGCCCGTCATGCCGGAACGCAAGATCCGCGAGTGGGCCCTCGTCCTGCAATCGAGCGAGATCTGGCACGCCGTCCGGTACACCTCGGCGGGCTGGGTGCTGCTCGTGCGCGACGAGGACTACCCCCTCGCCGCAGGCTCGATCGACCGGTACGAGGCGGAGAACCGCGACTGGCCCCCGCGCCGGCCGCGCGAGCGGCCGCGCCACCCGCCGTCCGCGGTCGCCGGCGTCGCGTTCGCCGCGCTCGCCCTGTTCTTCTTCCTCGTCACCGGCCCGGCGAGCGGCGGCGGGCGCTGGTTCCAGCGCGGCGCCTCCGTCGCCGACCTCGTCATCGGGCCCGAGCCGTGGCGCGCGATCACCGCGCTCACGCTGCACGCCGACTCGGCGCACGTGCTCGGCAACGTCATCTCCGGGACCGTCTTCGCCTCCGCCGTGCAACGCCGCCTCGGCGCGGGCGGCGGCGCGCTCGCCGTCGTCGCGGCCGGGACCCTCGGCAACCTCGCGAACGCGCTCTGGTACGAGAGCATGGGGCAGCACCACGCCTCGATCGGCGCCTCCACCGCGGTGTTCGGCGCGGTCGGGCTGCTCGCCGCCACGCAGGTCGTGCTCGACCGCGCCCACCGGAGCGAGGAAGAGCGCAGCCTGCTCCAGCGCGCCGCGCCGCTCGTCGGAGGCGTCGCCCTGCTCGGCGCCCTCGGCGCGAGCCCGCGCTCCGACCTCGGCGCGCACCTCTTCGGCCTGCTCGGCGGCGTCGTGATCGGCCTCGTCGCCGGCCTCGCGCTGCGCGGCCGGAGCGCGCCTGGACGCCCCCTCGTCCAGGTCGCGCTCGGCGCCGTCGCGACCGGCATCGTCCTCGGCGCGTGGCAGCTCGCGCTGCGCGCCTGACCGACCCCCACGCCAGCGGGCGCGACCTCAGCGCGGCCGCCGCCCCTGCCTCAATCCACAGTCCGCCGGCCAGATACCGCGACCGCAGCGCGGCCGCCGCCTCGACCTCAGTCCGCTGGCCAGAGCCCCACCGTCTCAGTCCGCTGGCCAGAGCCCCACCGTCCCGCCGACCCACGTCAGATCCCGGTTCTGATCGACGCCGAGCATCTTCCCGCGCGAGAGCCGCACCAGGTTGAGCACGAGCGAGAGCTCGGGGTCGCCGGGCGCGCGCAGGAACATCATCCGGACCTCGGCCTTCACCCCGTGGCCATCGGGCATCGGGAGCGCCGGCTCGTACGTGATCTTCTCCTGGAGCAGCCACCGCGAGCGCTCGCGCTCCGGGATGGCGGCGACGTCCTCGGGCGTGACGTCGACCTTCACCCCGGAGCCCGCGAACGAGAACAGCGGCTTGAGCACGTAGCGATCGAGGTCCTCGGGCAGGCGCTCGACGTCGCTCAGCGTCCGCGCCCGGGGGACGGCGGGGTGATCGATGCGCGGCAGCGTGTACTTCGACCACGTCCAGTACCAGTTCGGGTGCGAGCACCACGTGACGTCGAGCGGCTCGTTGTAGCGGAACGGGAGCTCGATCCGCTTCGACTCGAGCTCGTCGAACACGACGCGGTTGTAGAGCCGGCGGACGGGGACGAGGCGCCCGTCCACGCGGCGGTACAGCCGGTTCTTCTCCCGGACGAGCGCCGTCGGGCAGACCGCGTCGATGCCGACGAGGAGCTTCGTGGCCCGGAAGTCCGGGTACGTCTTCTGCTGCTCCGGGTGCAGGTCGAGCAGCACCACCGACTCCTCGGGCTCGCCCGCGAGCAGCGCGCGGCGCAGCCACGCGACGACCTCCTCGCGGCTCCGCCCGCCGAAGCAGCACGTCCAGCGCCGGTCGAGCCCCGGCATCCCGGCCATCACCTCGGCCAGGATCTCCGACTGCACGAGCATGAGCGCGTAGAGCGACGGGAACGCCTGCAGCTCGACCACCTTGCCCTCGAGCTCGCCGTCCGCGCCGCGCACGATCGCGAAGTCCACCTGCGCGCAGTTCGGCAGCGGGTCCATCCCCGGCACGTCGAGGTGGGGCGGGATCGCGCGCTTCATCTCCTGGATCAGCGCGGGGTCCGAGATCTGCCGCACGATCTCCGTCGCGGAGCGCTCGAGGTCCTCGCGCAGCCGCCGCGGCAGGAACAGCGGCGTCTCGGCGACGCGGAACGGGATCGAGCACTCGAGGCGCCGCTCGAGGCGGCCGAGGTAGTCCTGGTACGTCGACGGGCCGAAGGCGGCGTTGAAGGCGCGCCGGAAGGTGGGGTCCATGAACTTTGGTGGTACCACGGCGACCCGCGCGGCTGCACGGCCCGGCGGCTCGGCCCGGAAGCGCGCCGGCGGGTCCGTTCCGGCTTGAGGCGCGGGGCGCGACGACTAGAGTCGCGGCGAACCCTCTCCGAGGCCGCCACGATGACGATGACCATGCTCCGCTCCGCCAAGGTACTGCCGCTCGTCGCCGCGCTGGCCGCGGCGTGTTCGAAGACCCCCGAGCCGACGGCCACATCCACGCCCGAGGCGCCGGCGACCAGCAAGCCCGCTGCGCCGGCCCAGACGGCGCCCGCCGCGCCGGCCCAGACGGCGCCCGCGGCCGCACAGCCGGCCGGCGGCGAGCTCGCCTGGGACGCGCCCGCGAGCTTCGAGACCGCGCCGAACCCGAACTCGATGCGCAAGGCGACGTACAAGATCAAGCGCGCCGCGGGCGACGCCGAGGACGCCGAGCTCAGCGTCAGCCAGGCCGGCGGCAGCGTGGACGCGAACATCACGCGCTGGGTGGGGCAGTTCGCCGAGAAGAGCGCCGACTCGCCGAAGCGGAGCGAGGTCAAGGTCAACGACATCAAGGTCACCGTCGTCGAGGTGCGCGGCACGTTCAGCGGCTCCGGGATGCCCGGCATGCCCGCCTCGGCGCCGAAGCCGGCCTACGCCCTGCTCGGCGCGATCGCCGAGACGCCCTCCGGCGAGCTCTGGTTCTTCAAGATGACCGGCCCCGAGAAGACCGTCACCGGGGCGCGCGCCGACTTCGACAAGCTCGTGAACAGCCTGCGCGTGAAGTGACGCGCCGCGCCTGACCGCGCGGGGCCTCACTTGCGCAGCGCTTCACGTCGCGCGGCGCCTCACACCGCGCGGCGCCTCACGTCGCGCGGTGCCTCACGTCGCGCGGTGCCTCCCCCTCGCGCGGCGCCTCACGCTACGCCGCCGCAGCTCACACCTCGACCTCTCCCTCGAAGTACCGCGCGAACCCCGGCGGCAGCGCCGCGGGGCCGACCGGCGGGAGCGGCGGGCGCGCGCTCGAGAGCGTCTGCCAGAGGAGCAACGTCTCGCCCGGGCGCTCGCGCCCGATCTCGCGCAGCGCGGCGAGCGCCTTGCCGCTGTACGTGACCTCCCCGGGCACGCCGATCAGCCGCTCCACCTCGGGGATCGCGGCGATCGCCGCGGCGGTCGGCGCGCCGTAGCCGGGGCCGAACGCGCGGTGCTCGATCTCGAAGCGGACGGACGGGAGCCGCCGCCGGGTGAAACGCGGCGCGCGCCGGGCGAGGGTGCGCGCCATGCTCGCGACCTCGTACCGGACGACGGCGCGGTTGCAGACGATGCGGTCGGCGATGCGCACGCCGACGATCGTGGTCGGCCAGCCGAGCATCGCTGCGCCGAGCGCGAGCCCCGCCAGCGTCCCGCACGTACCCGAGGCGACCACGATGCGATCCGGGCGCGGCGCGTCGCCGCGCCGGACCTGCTCGGCGAGCTCGAGCATCGCGTCGACGTACCCGAGGCACGGCAGCGCGGACGACGCGCCGGGCAGGATGAAGTAGGGACGCTCGGCGCGGCGCATCGCGCCGAGCACCCGGAGCGCCGTGGACGTGTACCCGCCCCCGCGGACGAGCTCCGCGCCGCCGGCCGCGTCGGTGAGCAGCGCCGCGCGGCCGAAGCGGGTGACCGGCTGATCGTACAGCACCGCGGTCACGGCGAAGCCGAGCGCCCGGCCGAAGAGGACCGTGGCCATCACCTGCGTCGACGCGAGGCCGCCCGCCGTGACGAGCGTCCGCGCGCCGCGCCGCGCCGCGTCGGCCAGCAGGAACTCGAAGCGCCGCACCTTGTTGCCGCCGTAGAGCGGCGAGATCAGATCGTCGCGCTTGATCCAGACGCCGCCGCGGCCGAGGTACCCCTCGATCGCGGTGCACGGCACGACCGGCGTCGGCGCGTGCGCGAGCGGCCGCCACGGGACCTGCCCCGCGAGCTCGGGCAGCTCCGCGAACAGCGGCAGCTCCCGGGAGGCAGGCACGAAGGCCGCTCCGCCGGCGAGCCCGTCCGCGCCGGGCGCCGCGCCGAGCGTGTTCCCGGAGGGCGCCGCCCCGCCCGCCCCTCCCGTCGCGCCGCGCTGCGCCTCGCGCTCAGGCACGCGCCGCCGCGCCGTGCCGCGCCGGCGAGCCGCCCGGGCCGGCCTGCTCCCCCGCGTCGCCGGCGTCGTCCTCCGGCCCGGCGCCGAGCTGGCCGCCGCGCACGACGAGCGGATCGCTGAGGTACGTGTCCGTCAGCCGCTTCGGCCCGGCGAGGCCGAGCAGCCTGAGCGGCAGGAGCAGCACCGAGAGCACCCACGACGCGACGCCGAGCGCGAGCTTGCCGGCGTACGCCTCCGCCACGAGCGCGAGCTTGCGGCCCGCCGACAGCGACGAGATCGGCGCGTCGGTCAGGCCGATGCGCATCAGCCGGAGCTCCGCGATCCGCACCGAGTGCCGGACCAGATCCGGCAGGCGCCGGAGCGCCGGGTGGTCCATCGGCAGGCGCTTCTGCATGAACGCCTCGAGCCGCGACACGCCCCAGAGCGACACCAGCGCGAGCCCGAGCAGCCGGCGCCGGAGCGCGGGCCTTCCCGCGATGGCCTTCGCCGTCTGCCGCTCGCCGAAGTCGACGTGGCGCTCTTCCTGGCGCACGCCGCGCTTCAGGATGGCGACGATCTCGGGCTCGTCCACGGTGTCGATCATCGCGTAGAACGCCTGGAGGACGAGGCCCTCGCCGAGCGCCATCTCGAGCGCGACGTGCTCGGCCCAGTCCCCGCCCATCAGCCCCGTCGCGAGGAACCGCACGCTCCAGGCCGCCTTCTCGGGCTGCGCCCCCAGGATCTCGAGGATGCGGAGGAAGTTGCCGACGTGCTGGAACTCCTCCACGGCCTGGCGCGAGAGGAAGCGGGCGGACTCCAGGTCGGGGGCGTTGTAGAGCCAGTGCCCGATCTGGACGCCGGTGATCTCCCCGTAGAGGAACTGCTGGACGGCCCAGACGATCACGTCCTTGTCCTTGACAGGATCGAGCTTGGCGCCCTGGAAATCGAACGCCATCTCTTCGCGGGTCACCAGCATCACTCGCCCTCCGGAGCGATGAATCTAGCCCAGCTCGCGGCCCCGGGCAGGCCGGACGCGCTGAGCCCGCCGCGTGATGCCCGCCGCGCACCCGCCGCGCCCGCCCCGACGCGCCCGCCCCGACGTCGGCGCCGGCCGCGGCGGCGCCGGCGACGCCAGCAGCTGTCCGGCGCGGCCCAGCCCGGCCGGGCGGCGCCGGGGTCTGCCGCCCCGTGGTATACGGCCGCGGCGGCGGTCAGGAGCCGCCGACCAGAACCTCAGGAGAAGCACCATGGCGCGCGTCCACAACTTCAACGCCGGCCCTGCCGGGCTCCCCCTCCCTCCCCTCGAGCGTGCCCAGCGCGAGCTCCTCGATTTCGAGGGGACGGGCATGTCCATCATGGAGCACAGCCACCGCGGCAAGGCGTTCGAGGCCGTGCACAACGAGGCCATCTCGCTCCTCCGGCAGCTGCTCCGCGTGCCGGACGACTACCACGTGCTGTTCATGCAGGGCGGCGCGGCCATGCAGTTCGCGCTGGTGCCGATGAACCTGCTGCCCTCGGAGCGGAGCGCCGACTACATCCTGACCGGCGGCTGGTCCGAGAAGGCCATCGAGGAGGCGAAGCGCGTCGGGACCGTCCGTGTCGCCGCCAGCACCGCGGTCGACAAGCGCTACACCCGGATCCCCCACCAGAACGAGCTCTCGCTCGACCCGAACGCCGCGTACGTCCACATGACGACGAACAACACGCTGTTCGGCACCCAGTGGCACTGGCTCCCGGACACCGGCGAAGTTCCGCTCGTGGCCGACATGTCCTCGGACATCCTGTGGCGCCCGATCGATGTCTCCAGGTTTGCCCTGATTTACGCCGGCGCCCAGAAGAACATCGGGCCCAGCGGGGTGACGGTCGTGCTCGCCCGGAAGGACCTTGTTGACAGGGGCAGAAAAGACATTCCTGTCATTTTCCGTTATGCCACTTACGCTGCCAACAACTCCCTCTACAACACCCCTCCGACATTCGCAATCTACCTCATGCGCAACGTGCTCGCGTATACGCTCGAGATCGGTGGGCTCGAGGAGCTCGAGCGACGCAATCGCAAGAAGGCTGAGCTGCTCTATGCGACGCTGGACGCAAATGCGGACTTTTTCCTGGCTCCGGCCGAGAAGGAGAGCCGCTCGTTCATGAACGTCGTGTTCCGGCTGCCCAGCGAGGATTTGGAGAAACGTTTCGTCGCCGAGGCCGCAAAGGAGGGTATGGTGGGGCTCGCCGGGCACAGATCGACCGGGGGTATCCGGGCTTCGATCTACAACGCAGTATCCATCGAATCAGTGGAGCGCCTTACGGCGTTCATGCGGGACTTCGTCAAGAGGGCCTGACGCGCTGCGGGATCTCGACATTCTCATCATTTCCAGGCTCGCCTCGCTTTCCATCTGGGTCGCGGGCGAGCCGTAATTCGTCGCGTCCCAACCTTCAGCCCGCTTGACGTTGTTCCGCCCGGTACAACAGGCCCCGGCGGAAAGGGTCTGTCGGCCTTTCCGCCGCTTGGAAGGGGGGTGGTGAACACCAGCCCCTGACCAGCACCGGGAGGGGGTGGCGAACGCTGCTCCCGGCCCGATACCGGGAGGGGGTGGACAACACCAATCTGCGACCGATAACGGGAGCGGGAGGACGACGCCGCTCCCTGCCGGCTCGCAGCCCTGTCGGAGACGTGAGTCGAGCGAGCCAACCGTTAAGGAGAGGATGATGGCGAGCATGGATGATCGTGGGATGATTTCCAGGAGTGAGGAGGACCAGGAGGAAAGGCGGGCCTCGCAGAGCGAGCCCCCGCCCTCATCGATGACGCAGAAGCAGGCAGCCGAGCGGCAGCAGCGTGGGTTCGCCGCCATGGATGAGGAGCGCCAGCGCAAGATCGCCAGCAAGGGCGGGAAGGCGGCCCACGAAAAGGGCACGGCGCACGAGTTCACGCGCGACGAGGCGCGCGCCGCTGGAAAGAAGGGTGGCGAGGTCGTCAGCCAGAACCGCAAGCACATGGCCGAGATCGGCCGGCGGGGCGGCGAGCGCGTCAGCCAGGACCGGGCGCACATGGCCGAGATCGGCCGCAAGGGCGGCGAGGCCGTGAGCGGCGATCGCCAGCACATGGCCGAGATCGGCCGCCGCGGCGGCGAGTCACGGGGCGATCAGCCGCGGAGCGAGCAGCCGCGGAGCGAGCAGCCGCGCTGACGGGGGAGAGCTGGGGCCCGGCGGCTCGGCGCCGGCCCAGCCCCGCTGCACCTCTTGCGTGCTCCACGCCCCGGGGCTCCCGGTCGTGGCCGCAAGAGGAGACAAGGAGGCGCACGCCCCGGGGCTCCCGGGTCGTGGCCGCACAAGGAGATCGCGTGATCCACGCCCCGGGGCTCCCGGTCGTGGCCGCGAGCTGCCCTCCTCTGAGGAGGGCCGACATCGCAGGACGGCGAGCGCCGCGGGCTCCTCGCCCGTTGCGATGCCGTCCATGGCGACGGTACATGCTGTCTACCCTCATCCGTTGCGAGCGGGCGGCGCGCAGCTCCTCACGCAGGGCTGCCGGCGGCGTCCGATCGGCGCGCCCAGCGCGCGTCAGCTCGGCGCAATCCCCAGCGGCGTCAGCTCGGCGCGATCGCGCCCAGCGAGACGTCGGTCGGCGTCTCCTTCGGACCGGGGATCCACTCCTCGTCGGGCTCCTCGGGCGGGAGCACGACCGGAGCGCCGTCGTAACGCAGGCGCTTTCCCGGCCAGACGAAGCTGCGGAACAGGTAGGCGAGCAGCGAAGGCTGGTCCAGGTTCGGGTGGATGAACGGGGCCACGCGCCTCGCGTGCTCGGCCGGCAAGAGGCTCCAGTGGAGGCCGGGCTCCATGTGGTGAATGGAGTGGAAGCCGTTGTTGTACGTCCACCAGTTGACGAGCCGGCCGACGAAATTGCGCGAGTGGTTGTGCTCGCTGTCCTCCTTGCAGCCGTCGTGCTGGAGGTAGTTCATGGTCACGATCCCCCAGGCGGCGTACTGGTGGGGAATCAGCACGTAGAGAAGGAACTTCTGCCAGTCGAGCGCGAAGAGCGCCGCCATCGCGCCGAGGAACACCGCCGACTCGAGCAGCATCTGCCGGAACCAGGGCGGGTTCCGCCGGTACATCGCCTGGAAGTAACGCATGTCGGCGGGCAGGATGTCGCGGACCACGCGGCTCATGAAGAGGAGCCCGTTCAGCAGGTTCCACCGATAACGCACCTTCGTCGTGCGCATGACGTCGCGCCGCGATTGCGTGTGCTTGTGATGGCTGAGGTTATGGCCCGGCACGTAGGCGCTGACGGGGTGGCCGTACGTCAATGTGAGCACGACCTGGAACGCGCGGTTCATCCATCGCCGCCGGAAGACCGGGCAATGGACCGAGTTGTGGGTCGCCACCGCGCCGAGGAACGAGAAGGCGCAGGTCGCGCCGAGCAGCGGAATCGCGAGCCAGAGCGCCCGCGGCGCGTAGATCCATTGCACCGCGACGAGCCCGAAATACGTCGCGACGAAGAGCAGCGTCTTGAAATCGGCGCGGTACCGCAGCATGGCTGAATTTCCCGGCAGCGACCCCCGCGCGCCTTGCCGGATCGTCCGCGCGGCGCGAGGCTGCGCCGGACGTCCGGACAGACGCGGCGGTGCGTCAAATTCTCGGGGCCCTTAGTAGCGCATTTCGTCGCAGCCGGAAGCGTGAAGTTGCATTCCGACGTCACGTCATCGTCACCGACGGCGCGCGCGGTGCGATCGCTCCTTCGCACCGCTCCGCGGCGCGCGCGCCGCGCGGGCCGCTCACCGGCGCTCCACCGGCGCTCCGGCCCTGCGCGCCGTGTCCGCCGGACGCGCTGCGCTCACCAGCGCTCCGGGCGCGGGCCGCTCCTCACCAGCGTTCCGGGCGCGTGCCTCTCGGCTGGAGATCCGGGCGCGGAAGTTGCCCGGCCGGTCGCGGGAGTTGCTCGTCTGGTGCGATGTCGCAGAGTGCGGCGGAGCGCGGCGGAGCGCTTCGGCGCGCCCCGCCGCGCCTTCGGCCGAGCGCGGCTCGCGCTTGACGACCCCGTCGCGAACCGCCAACGTGGCCCGGTGAGCTCATCGCGTATCGGCTTCGATCCAAACGGTCCTGCGCTCGGCCACGGGGTCTACGGCCTGCCTCACACCCCCGAGGAGGCCCGGGTGGTCCTCATCCCGGTGCCCTGGGAGCCCACCGTGTCCTACCGCCGCGGCGCCGCCAAGGGCCCGGCGGCGATCCTGCGGGCGAGCCGGCAGGTCGACCTCTTCGACCTGCACACGGGCAGGCCGTACGAGCAGGGCATCGCGATGCTCGACGTCGACCCCGACATCGTGCGCTGGAACGCCGAGGCGTGCGCGGCGGCCGAGCCGGTGATCGCGGCGCAGGGCGAGGTCGCCGGGGACCGGGACCTCGAGGCGCGCCTCGCGACGGTGAACGCGCTGTCGCGCCGGCTGAACGAGCGCGTCGCCGAGCTCGCCACGCGGTGGATCGAGCGGGGCAAGCTCGTCGGGATCGTCGGCGGCGATCACTCGGCGCCGTACGGCACGATCGCGGCCCACGCCGAGCGATACCCCGGGATGGGGATCCTCCACGTCGACGCGCACGCCGACCTCCGGAAGGCGTACGAGGGGTTCACGGACTCCCACGCTTCGGTCATGTACAACGTCGCGACCCGCCACCCGAGGATCTCGCGCATCGTGCAGGTCGGGCTGCGCGACATGAGCGAAGACGAGCTCAAGTTCATCCGCGAGTCGAACGGGCGCATCGTCGCCCACGTCGACCCCGCGATCGCCGACCGCCTCTTCGAGGGGGAGCCATTCCACCTGATCGCCGACGCGATCATCGAGGATCTCCCCGAGGACGTCTACGTGACCTTCGATATCGACGGGCTCGACCCGGTGCTGTGCCCCAACACCGGCACCCCCGTGCCCGGCGGGCTCTCGTTCCAGCAGGCCGTCGCCCTCATCGGCCGCATCCAGAAGAGCGGGCGGCGCATCGTCGGCTTCGACCTGAACGAGGTCGCGCCCAAGGACGATCACGACGACTGGGACGGCAACGTCGGCGCGAGGCTGCTCTACAAGATGATCGGCTACGCGCTGATCTCCCACGGCAGCCGCTGACGGCGCGCGCGGACGCTCAGCCGCGCGCGGACGCTCAGCCGCACGCGGACGCTCAGCCGAGCGCGCGCTTGTACGTCTCGATCGCGAGGTGCACGTCGAGCGTGCCGGCCATCTCGCGGCAGGAGTGCATGCTCAGCATCGGGGCGCCGACGTCGACCGTCGCGATCCCGAGCGCGGCCGCGGTGATGGGGCCGATCGTGCTGCCGCACGGGAGGTCGCTGCGGACGACGAAGCGCTGGGGGGCGTAGCCGACGTCGTGGCAGAGCGCCTCGAGCGCCGCCGCCGTCGCGCCGTCGGTCGCGTAGGACTGGTTCACGTTCGACTTGATCACGAGCCCGCGGTTGATCTGCGGGGCGTGGCGCGGCTCGTGCTGGTCGGCGTAGTTCGGGTGCACCGCGTGCGCCATGTCCGCCGAGACGAGCAGCGAGCCGGCCATCGCCCGGACGAACGCCTGGGGCTCGCGCTCCCGGTACGCCTCGACGATCCGCGCGAGCACGTCGCGCAGCACGCTGCCCGCGGCCCCCACGGCGCTCCGGCTGCCGCACTCCTCGTGGTCGTAGAGCGCGATGACCCGCGTCGCCGCGCCGACGTCGCCCGCGCCGATCAGCGCCGACGTCGCGGCGTGGCAGCTCGCGAGGTTGTCCAGCCGCGACGCAAAAATGAACTCGTCCCCGAGGCCGCCGAGCGACGCCTTGAGCGTGTCGTACAGGCAGAGGTCGAAGCCGAGGATGGCGTCGCGCGGGGCGTCGACCGCGCGCGCGAGCGCGGCGTGGAGGTCCACCTCGCGGCCGAGGCCGATCACGGGGACGAGGTGCTTCTGCGCGTTGAGCACGAGCCCCTCCGAGTTCACCCCGCGGCTCAGGTGGATCGCGAGGTTCGGGACACGCGCGACCGGGCGGACCAGGTCGACGAGGTGGCGCTCGACGCGTCCGTCGCGGCGGACGTGCACGCGGCCGGCGACGCTGAGGTCGCGGTCGAGCCAGGTCGAGTAGAGCACGCCGCCGTAGACCTCGACGCCGAGCTGCTGGTAGCCGCTGCGCGAGAGCTCGGCGTTCGGCTTCACCCGGAGGTTGGGCGAGTCGGTGTGGGCGCCGAGGACGCGGAAGCCGCCCCGCGCCGGGTGCTCGGCCCCGGCGACGAACGCGACGATCGTCGAGCCGCCGCGGATGACGTAGCGGCGATCGCCCGGCTTGAGCGCCCACGCGTCGCGCTCGTCGAGCTCCGAGAAGCCGGCCGCCCCGAGCCGCGAGGCGACCTCGCGGACGGCGTGGTACGGCGTCGGCGCGCGGTCGATGAACGCGCAGAGGTCGCGGGCGGCGAGCACGCCGCGCTCGCGCAGCGCCGACATCTCGTCCGCGCTCTTCAGGAAGCGCTCGCCCAGGTCGTTCGATGGTTTCGGATCGCCTGCGCGATCGTGGATCTCGGGGGCCGTCATGGAGGCTGCGAGTCTACTCCGTCCGGCGCCCCCGGGATCGCGGCACACACGCGGGGCGCGCCATGGTATCGACCCCCGGATCGCCGCCGGTCCGCCGGGATCTGCTCCGGCGCCGCGCCGCGAGGGAGACGCGCCCCGATGTACCGCCTCGTCCGACCGCTCCTGTTCGCGCTTCCACCCCGCCTGGCGCACGAGCTCGGCATGCTCGCGCTGGCCCCGATCGAGCACGTGGGGACGCTCCGCGCCCTGCTGCGCGCCCGCCTCGCGCCCGAGGACGGGCGCATCGCGGTGCGCGCCATGGGGCTCCACTTCCCCTCCCCGCTCGGCGTCGCGGGCGGCTTCGACAAGGACGCCCGCCGCGCCCGCGCGCTCGCCGCCCTGGGCTTCGGCTTCGTCGAGCTCGGGACCGTCACCGCCCAGGCGCAGGCCGAGAACCCCCGGCCGAACCTCTTCCGGCTGCCGGCCGACCGGGCGCTCATCAACCGCCTCGGGTTCCCGAACCAGGGCGCGGCGCGCGTCGCCGCCCGGCTGCTCGACCGCGGCGGCGCCGCGGCCGTCGGCGTGCCGGTGGGCATCTCGATCGGCAAGTCCCGGGTCGCGCCGCTGGACCCGATCGAGCCCGCGATCGAGGACTACCTCGCGAGCTTCCGCGAGGCGCGGCGCGCGGCGGACTTCGTGGTGGTCAACGTGTCGTCGCCGAACACGAAGGACCTCCGCGCCATGCAGGGGCCGGCGATCGCGCGGGCGCTGCTCGCGGCGCTCGTGCGGGAGAACCGCGGGGGCGGGGCGCCGCTGCCGCTGCTCATCAAGGTCGCCCCGGACCTCGGCGACGACGAGCTCGAGGCGCTGCTCGCCGTCGTCGAGGAGGTCGGCCTCGCCGGCGTCATCGCGACGAACACGACCGTGCGGCGCGACGGGCTCGCGACGAGCCCGGCGGAGGTCGCGGCGATGGGCGCCGGCGGGCTGAGCGGCCCGCCCCTCCGGCAGCGGTCGCTCGCGATGGTGCGGCGGATCCGCGCGCGCCTCGGCGCCGGCGTCACGGTGATCGGCGCCGGGGGCGTCGAGTCGGCGGAGCACGCGCTGGCGCTGATCCAGGCGGGCGCCGACCTGGTGCAGCTCTACACGGGCTTCATCTACGGCGGCCCCCTCCTCCCCGCCGAGATCGCGCGCGGCCTGTCGGAGCTCGTGACGCGGTCCGGCGCGCGGTCGATCGAGGAGCTGGTCGGACGGCCGGAGCGCGCCGCGCGCGCTACGATCGATCATGGAGCTTGAAGCCCACATCCACGACACCATCCGCGACATCCCGGAGAGCGACTGGGACGCGCTCCACGGCGCGGACCAGGCGCCGTTCCTCTCGTGGGCGTGGTTCGACGCGCTCGAGCGGACGGGGTGCGTGGGCGAGGAGGCGGGCTGGCTGCCCCACCACATCACGCTCCGGGCCGAGGGCGTCTTGCTCGCCGCCGCGCCCGCGTACCTGAAGGACAACAGCGAGGGCGAGTTCGTCTTCGACCACGGGTGGGCCTCGGCGTCCCACCAGCTCGGCGCGCCGTACTACCCGAAGCTCGTCGTGGCGGTGCCGTTCACGCCCGCGACCTCGCCGCGCCTGCTCGTGCGGCGCCCGGAGGACCGGCCGCTGCTCCTCCAGGTCCTCGCCGAGACGCTCCGCAAGCTGGTCGCGCGGACCCGCATCTCGAGCGCGCACGTGCTGTTCCCGACCGAGGACGAGGCGGCCGCCCTCGCCGGCGCGGAGATGGCGCACCGCCACGGCATCCAGTTCCAGTTCGTGAACGAGGGGTACCAGACGCTCGACGACTTCCTCGGGCGCTTCAACGCGAAGCGGCGGCACCAGATCCGGCGCGAGATGCGCGAGGTCGCGAAGCAGGGCCTGTCGATCGAGACGCTCCGCGGCGCGGCGATCACGCCGGAGATCGTGGACACGATGTTCGGCTTCTACGTCTCCACCGTGGAGAAGTTCGCCTGGGGCCGGCAGTACCTGAACCGCGCCTTCTTCGAGGAGATCGCGGTCCGGCTCCGCGGCGGCGAGGGCGCCGCGCCCCGGGGAGGCCTCGAGATCGTGGTCGCGCGGGACGGCAAGCGGATCATCGCGGGCGCGCTGAACCTCGCCGGCCCCACGGCGCTCTACGGCCGCTACTGGGGCGCCTCGGAGGAGCGGCCGTTCCTGCACTTCAACGTCTGCTACTACCACCCGGTCGAGGACTGCATCGCGCGGGGCCTGAGCCGCTTCGAGCCGGGCGCGGGCGGCTCGCACAAGCTCGTGCGCGGCTTTGCGCCGAGCGTGACCCACAGCGTGCATCACCTCGCGCACCCGCGCCTCGACGCCGCCGTGCGCGAGTTCCTGGTCCGCGAGCGCGCGGCCGTGCGCGCGAAGACGGCCGACAGCAGCGTGGCGTTCCGCTGAGCCTGCCCCCGCGGCAGGGCCGGTGTTGACGTGGCGCGCTCCCGGGAGGGATGCTGTCGGCGATGCGCGCCTTGCTTGCCCTGCTCGCCCCTTCCCTCGTCGTTGGACTCGCCGCGAGCGGCGGCTGCTCCAGCGATCCCACCCCGAGCGGCCCCTCGACCACGGCGACCGTGACCGTCGCCGGGGCGGGCGGGAGCGCCGCCGGCTTCGGCTGTTCCGGCGGCAACCCGGACGGGCGGTGCGCGATGCTCGCCCAGGTCCCGGAGAGCTGCAGCTGCCCCGACTGCGCGGACTCGGCGAGCTGCTCGGGCCGCTGCAACGACGACGGCGTCTGCGACCTGCGGCCCGACGGCGAGGACTGCACCTGCGCCGACTGCGGCGGCAGCGTCGCCGAGTGCAGCCCGAGCCGCGGGTGCAACGACGCCGAGGGCTGCAACGTCAACGAGGACTGCACCTGCCCCGACTGCACGGACACCCCGCGGTGCACGGATCACTGCACCGACAACGGCTCGTGCGCGGAGTACTTCGAGGGCTGCTCCTGCGCCGATTGCGGCAACGTGGAGCGCTGCGGCGGCGCCCCGGCCACGACGACGACCGCCACGACCAGCGCCGCGGGCGGCGGCGGCGGCGCGGGCGGCAGCGGCGCGGGCGGCGACCCGGCCGGCGGCGGCGGCGCGGCGAGCGGCGGCGCGGGCGGCGCCGGCGGCGCGTAGCGGCAGCCCCGGCGCCTGCCGGCGCCTACTGCTTCGCGCTCAGCCCGTGTTTCCTCAGGAACATGCGCACGTGGTGCCGCTCCATGCCGGCGCGGCGCGCCATCTCGCTGATGTTGCCGCCCGTCGCGCGGATCAGCTCGCTGAAGTACCGCTGCTCGAACGTCGCGACGGCGCTCCGCTTCGCCTCCCCGAACGCCGACGTCGGCGCGACCACGTCGCCGCCGCCCTCCAGCGGGAGGATCGCCGCGATCGCCTCGGCCCCCGGCGGCAGGCTGGCGGCGACGCTCGTGACGTTGATGAGCTCGCGGACGTTGCCCGGGAAGTCGTGCTGGCCGAGCGTCGTCGTGATCAGATTGACCATCTCCACGGCGCGCTCCGGGCACCCCATGCGCTCGCAGACGCTCTGGACGAGCAGCGGGATGTCCTCGCGCCGCTCGCGGAGCGGCGGCAGCTCGATGCGCATCTGGGCGATCCTGAAGAAGAGATCGCTCCGGAAGCGCCCGGTGTTCATGCTGCGGCCGAGATCGCGGCGCGTCGCGGCGATGATCCGCACGTCGATCGGCTCGTAGCTCCGCCCCCCGACGCGCTTCAGCTTGCGCTCGGAGAGCACGCGGAGCAGCTTCGGCTGGAGCTCGGGCGGAAGCTCGCCGAGCTCATCCAGGAAGATCGTGCCGTGGTTCGCCTCGTGGAAGGCGCCGTTCTTCCGCTCGCCCGCGCCGGGGGTCGGGCCCTGCTCGCTGCCGAACAGGAAGCTCTCGGCGAGCGCGCCGGGCAGCGAGGCGCAGTCCACGACGATGAACGGGCCGCTCCGCCGGGTCGAGTGGTCGTGGATGGCCTGCGCCGCGAGCTCCTTGCCCGTGCCGGTCTCCCCGGTGATGAGCAGCGAGAGCTCCGTCGGCGACACCTCGCGCAGCAGGCGGAACAGGTGGCGCATGCGCGGCGAGGCCCCGATCAGCGGGCCGAAGCTCTCGTCGAAGCCGACGTCCACGCGCTCCTTCTCGAGCGGCTCGAAGCTCAGCACCGACCCGCCGACCTGGATCGCGCACGCGGCCGTCAAGATCGCCTCGCGGATGCGCACCGTCGCGACGAACGTGCCGTTCTTGCTGCCGAGGTCACGGATGAGCACGCCGGGGCCCTCGGCGCGCAGCTCGCAATGCGTCGAGCTGACCTCCGGATCGTCGACGACCACACCGCAGCTCGGGTCGCGCCCGACCACGACCGGCGAGATGCCGATCTTGACGGGCTCCCGGCCCGCGGCGCGCAGCGTGCCCCCGCGAACGAACCACTGCACCGCGCGCGCGCGGGTCGCATCCCTCGTCGAGCTCATATCCAACGGTTATTCGATTTCCCCGATCTTGACCACATCCACGCACGCACCCCATCGCCTGCCGGGCTTCCCACCTGGGCGCACCGGGTGCGCGCCTTCACGAGGTGCCGCGGCGCCGCGTCGAAAACTTTCAAATTCACGGCAGATACCTGGAGAAATTCCGATCAATTCACGTGCTGAGCACATAGCCGGATCACCCCTCAGGAGGTTACAGTACGAGCCTGCGGTTGAGACGGAGCGGGCGAGGGCTTCACCCCGGTTCGTCGATGCGCGATCCGACAGCCAGCGATGAGCCTGTCGAGGTGTGGAGATCAACGCGACCCGGGGGGCCGAATTCCCGGCCCCCTCAACACGGGAGCACGCGCAGGCGCTCCCGGCGAGGATGCTTATGCCGAGAACAGGATCGATTCTCCGGAGGCGCGCCGCGACGGCCCTGGGGCTCCTCGGGCTCTCCGCCGCGGCGGCGGCCACAGCGGCCTCCGCCGGCTGCACCGGCGCGGTCGACGGTCCGTGCCTCTCCGACGAGCAGTTCTTCGCGGAGAAGGTGTGGGTCCCCATCCTCTCGACGAAGTGCATCGGCTGCCATAACCCGCAGGGCCAGGCGGCGAAGTCGAAGATGGTCCTCGCGGGGAGCAGCGAGGCCGGCTTCCTCGACAAGAACCTCGCGACGTTCAAATCGCTCGCCAACCTCGAGCTCGGGGGCGAGTCGTACGTCCTGCTCAAGCCGACGAAGAGCATCGATCACGGCGGCGGCAACGTGATCGAGGTGGACGGCCCCGAGTACGAGGCGCTCCGCGAGATGGTGGACCGCACGAAGAGCCCGTCGTCCTGCGAGACGGACGTCAACGCGTCGTTCGCCGACGTGGTGATGAGCGGGCCGGAGGAGACGCTCCGGATGGCGAGCCTCGAGCTCGGCGGGCGCCTGCCCACCGAGGCCGAGGAGCAGGCCGTGCAGGAGAGCGGCATGGCGGCGCTCGACCCCATCCTGGATCAGCTCCTCACCGAGGAGGCGTTCTATGTCCGGCTGAAGGAGATCTATAACGATCTGTTCCTCACCGACCGCTACATCAACGGCGAGGCGGCCGTCGAGCTGCTGAAGAGCGACGCGTACGATCCGAAGTGGTACAACAGCATCCCGCAGGATCCCGCGCTGGTCGAGAAGTACGGCGCGCGGGACCTGGAGGACGTCGTGAACCGGCTGAAGAGCTGGACGAACCGCGCCATCGGCAGGGAGCCGCTCGAGCTCATCGCGCACATCGTGCGGAACGACAGGTCGTTCAAGGAGGTCCTCACCGCGGACTACACGGTCGTGAACCCGTTCTCCGCGAAGGCCTACGGGGTGAACGTCGAGTTCAAGAACGACGCCGATCCTGCTGAGTTCGTCGAGGCGAAGCGCGATCCCATCCCGCTCGCGGGCGTGCTCACCTCGGTCGTGTTCCTCACGCGGCACCCGACGACGAACACGAACCGGAACCGGCACCGCGCGCGGGTCGTCTACGAGTTCTTCCTCGGCACCGACATCCTGAAGACGGCCGAGCAGCCGCTCGATCAGACGAAGATCACGGATTTCAACCCGACGATGAACAACGCGGCGTGCACCGTCTGCCACGCCGCCATCGACCCGCTGGCCGGCGCGTTCCACAACTTCGACGATCTCGGCCGGTACAAGGCGGACGACGCCTGGTACGACGAGATGCGGCCGCCGGGCTTCGGCGCCGAGGCGGTGCCGTTCGAGGAGTTCCCGAGCGCGCTCCAGTGGGTGGCGAAGCGCGTCGCCGACGACCCGCGGTTCGCGCTCGCCGCGGTCTACAACATGTACACCGGCCTGACCGGGCAGAAGCCGCTCGTCGCGCCGGCGAACGACGATCCCGAGTTCGGCGCCAAGTTCCGCGCGTACCTCGCCCAGTACCACGCGTTCAACGCGATCGCGCACGACTTCGCCGAGAGCGATTACAACCTGAAGACGGTCGTCAAGGGCATCATCAAGAGCCCCTATTTCCGCGCGCGCAACGTCGCGGGGGCGTCCCGCGGCGAGGCGACGACGCAGCTCGGCGGCACGCGGTTCCTCGGGCCCGAGCAGCTGCACCGCAAGATCTGGGCGGTGACGGGGTACCCGTGGCGGCCGAGGGCGTTCGAGGACGACGGCAGCCGCGTGGACTGGCTGCTCCGGCGCGACACCTACAACCTGCTCTATGGAGGCATCGACTCCGAGCAGGTGACCCAGCGCATGACCGAGCCGAACGGGGTCATGGCGAACGTCGCGGACCGGATGGCGAACGAGATGGCGTGCATCTCGGTGCCCCTCGACATGCACCTCCCGCAGGAGGAGCGGCTCCTCCTGCCGTTCGTGGAGCAGACGTTCGAGCCGAGGGACGCGAACGGCTTCGAGGTCGTGCCGGCCGTGGAGGCGATCAAGAAGAACATCCAGTACCTGCACAAGCGGGTGCTGGGCGAGGCGCTCGAGCTCGGCGACCCCGAGATCGAGCGGACCTACCAGGTGTTCCTCGGCACCTGGGAGGAGGGCAAGGAAGGCATGAAGAAGGCCGAGGGCGAAGAGGGGCGGATCTCCACCTGGCTCCCCGGACCGTGCCAGGTGCAGAGGGATTACTGGACCCGCGACGAGCTGCCCGACGACCAGAAGCTCCAGCGCGACGAGAACTACACCGTCCGCGCGTGGATGAGCGTCATGACCTATCTCCTGTCGGACTTCAGGTTCCTTTACCAGTAGGAGCAGCCATGGAACGTCGAGATTTCCTCAAACTGGCATCGATGGCTGGCCTCGGGGTCGTCGCGGCGGGCGCGCTGTCGCGGGACGCCGCGGCGGCTGACCCCTACTCGGGCCCCCTCTGGATCAACGTCCACGCGGGCGGCGGCTGGGATCCGACGAGCCTCTGCGATCCCAAGGGCGCGCAGAGCGCCGCGGAGCAGGAGACCCGGGACGCGATGAACCGGAGCTACCTCGCCGCGGACATCGGGGACGCGGGCAACCTCCGGTTCGCGCCGGTCGGCGCCCTCCCGGCGTTCTTCAAGAAGCACTACAGCAGGCTGCTCGTCATCAACGGCATCGACACCGGGACGAACAGCCACGACGCGGGCGTGCGCAACACGTGGAGCGGCACGCTCCGCGACGGCAAGCCCGGCTTCGCGGCGCTCGTGGCCGGCGTGCGCGGCGGCGCGCTGCCGATGGGGTTCATCAGCAACGGCGGCTACGAGACGACAGCGAACCTCGTGCCCGTGACGCGGATGCCCGAGACGGGGCTGCTCCGGCGGCTCGCGTACCCGAACGTGGTCGAGCCGTCGGCCGAGACCCCCGAGCGCTACCACACCGAGGCCACGATGACCCGGATCCTGGAGGCCCGGCAGGCGCGGCACGCGGCGAAGCTCGAGCAGCAGCGGCTGCCCCACGTGAAGCAGGCGATGAGCACGCTGTTCACCTCGCGCGTCGGGCAGAACGAGCTCAAGCAGCTGATGCAGTACCTGCCCGAGAAGTTCGAGGACGCCTCGCTGCGCAAGCAGGCGCAGGTCGCGCTCGCGGCCTACCGCGCCGGCATCTGCGTGAGCGCGAACCTGTCGCTCGGCGGGTTCGACACCCACGGGAACCACGACCAGAACCATATCCCGCGGCTCGACGCGCTCTGCGACGGCATCGACTTCCTCCTGACGACGGCCGAGGAGCAGGGGATCGCCGACCGGGTCGTGCTGGTCGTGGGCTCGGACTTCGGGCGGACGCCGGGCTACAACCAGGGCAACGGCAAGGACCACTGGAACATCACCAGCATGATGCTGGCCGGCCCCGGCATCCTGGGGAACCGGGTGGTCGGCGCGACGGACGAGCGGCACAACCCGCTCAGCGTCGACCCCGTCACGCTGCAGCCCTCGGAGAACGGCGTCCGGATCACGCCGGGGCACGTGCACAAGGCGCTGCGCAAGCTCGCGGGGATCAACGAGGATCCCACGGTGCAGCGGTTCCCGCTCGCCGAGGAAGAGGACCTGCCGCTGCTCGGGTGACCGCGCTCGCGGCGCGCTGCTAGTCTGTCGTGTGATGTCGAACCACGAAGACCACAGCTCCGACACCGTCCAGCAGCTCGCCGGGGAGCTCATGCTCGGGAGCCTGCTCGAGCGGCTCGCGTCCCAGCACGGCGGGTACGACCTGCTCGACCACTGGCAACAGGGAGAGTTCCACCACGACGTCGTGCTCCGCGTGCGCGAGCCGGGCGAGCTGCCGGGCGACGTGCTCGTCGTCGCCACGAACTGCAACGGCGGCGTGAAGGAAGTGCTGGTGTTCGCGAACGTGCCCGAGCGCTGGGCGCTGTGGCACGACCGGTGCCCGGACAACCCCGAGTTCGAGGGGCAGGTCGAGCCGATCCTGGCGCGCGCCACCACGCATCACTGGTTCGATCCGTGCGCGCTCCTCCTCCCCGACGCGCGGAGCGAGCTCAGGCCGGAGTTCCGCGCGCGCGAGCGCGGCGGCGGGTGGAGCAAGCGCTGAGCGGGGCGGATCACTCCACCGAGAACACGATCTCCTCGCTCGGCGCGACGCCGTCCGCTTCGACCCGGAGCCGGTGCGCGCCGGCCGCGAGCGGCCAGTCGAACGTGTACGGCGGCCCGAGCTCGATCGCGCGGCCGTCGAGCACGAGCCGCGCGCGGCCCACGCCCGGGGGGACGTCGGCGCGGAGGCGGATGGCCTGGAGCGAGTTGACCGAGGGATCAAGGACGAACCGGGCTCCGTCGGGCGGATAGGCGACGCGGACGCGCGCGCCGCCGCGCGGCGGGCCCGCGGGATCGCCGGGGAGCGCGCCGCAGAGGGGGGACAGCTCCTCGGGCGCGAGGGGGCGGCCGGCGGCGCGCGCCCACGCGGCGAGCTCCGCGCCGTACCGCTCGAACGAGCGCTCCTCGACCACGCCGGCCGGGCAGGCGCCGGCGCGCAGGCCGTTGCGGCGGTCGATGCGCACCACCTCGTGCATGTCGCACGACACGAGCGCCGCGGCCTCGTCGCGCGGGAGGAGCTCGCGGCGGCGGTGCGGGCACGCCTCGACCGGCCGCATGCCGGACAGGGCGCAGACCTCGACCTCCGCGAGCAGCTCGGGGTCGGGCGGCTCGAAGGGGCGCGGCGGGCGGAGGCGCGCGGCGGCGAGCATGGCGTCGCGGAACAGCGGGCCCGCGCCCGTGATGCCGCTGACGCCGCCCATGGGCGCGCCGTCGAAGTTGCCGACCCAGACCGCGACGGTGACGTCGGGCGTGAAGCCGACCGCGACGTTGTCGCGGTACCCCTTGGACGTGCCCGTCTTCGCGGCCACGGGGAACGGCAGGTCGAGGGCGCTGCCCTCGCCGAACGACGCGATGCGCGCCTTGTCGTCGGCGAGGATGTCGACGATCACCCGGGCGCGCGCGGGGTCGAGCACACGCGCGCCGCGCGGCGCGCTCGGGGACGCGGGCGCGGGCGGCTCGGCGGGGGCGCCGGCCGCGCGGGGCGCGCCTGCCGCCGCGCGCACGGCGCGCACGGGCAGGTAGAGCCCGCCGCGCGCGAGCGTGGCGTAAGCGTTCGCGAGATCGAGGAGGCGCACCTCGCCGTCGCCGAGCGCGATCGCGACGCCGTACCGCGACGGCTCGCGATCGAGCGAGCGCAGGCCGAGCTCCCGGAGCCGCGCGACGACGCGGTCGGGGCCGAGCGCGGCCGCCGTCCAGACCGCCGGGACGTTGTACGAGCTGGCGAGCGCGTCCCGCAGGCGGACGGGGCCGTGGAAGCGCCCGTCGTAGTTCCGGGGCGCGTAGCTGCCGTCCTCCGTCGGGAAGGAGAGCTCGACGTCGGGCAGGGCGGTCGCGGCGGTGAACCCGAGCTGCTCCATCGCGAGCTCGTAGACGAACGGCTTCAGGGCAGAGCCGGGCTGGCGCAGCGCGAGCACGCCGTCGTTGTGGCCGAGCCCGGCGGCGTCCTCGATGTCGTGCGAGCCGACGTACGCGAGGACGTCGCCGGTCGCGTTCTCGAGCACCACCACCGCCGCGGCGCTCACGTCGCGGTCCGCCAGGGCGCGGACGGTGCGCTGCGCGAGGACCTCGATCTCGCGCTGGAGGCCGCGGTCGATGGTCAGCGTGATGGCGCTCGCGCGGCCGTGGCCCAGCGCGTCGCGCGCTGCGTCGGGGCCGCCCGGGCCGCCGTCGCCCAGCGCGCCGCCGAGCACGGCGCGGACGAGGTGCGGCGCGCCGAGGCCGCTCCCCTTCGGGGCGAGCGCGATCGGCTCCGCGCGGGCGCGGGCCACCTCGCCCTCGCCGGCGAGCCCGGCGGCGAGCATGCGATCGAGGACGCGGTTCCTGCGGCGCTCGAGCGGGCCGGTCCCGCGGCGCGGGTCGTACAGCGCGGGGCCGCGCGGCATGCTGGCGAGCGCGGCGGCCTCGGCGAGCGACAGGTCGGCGGTGGGCTTGTCGAAGTAGAAGCGGCTCGCGGCCTCGACGCCGCGCAGGCCCGGACCGAACGCGACGCGGTTCAGGTACTGCTCGAGGATCTCGCGCTTCGAGAGCGACGCCTCGATGCGGAGCGCGAGCGCCATCTCGCCGAGCTTGCCGCGCAGCGTGCGCGGGCGCGGCACGAGCGCGCGCGCGAGCTGCTGCGTGATCGTCGAGGCGCCCGAGACGACGCGCCGCTCCGCCGCGAGCTGGCCGAGCGCGCGCGCGATCGCCAGGGGATCCACGCCGGGGTGGCGCGCGAACCGCCGGTCCTCCGCGGCGAGCAGCGCGCGCTGGATGCGATCGCCGGCCTCGTCGAGCGGCAGCCAGCGGGCGCGCGCGCCGTCCCCGGCGCGCAGCTCGCGGAGCACCGCGCCGTGGCGATCGAGGATCACCGTGGAGACGGCGGGCTCCTCGGCGGCCTGGAGCGCCGGCGGGAGCGGCGTCAGCGCCGCGAGCACGGCGAGCAGGAGCCACGGCGCCGCGGCGGCGGCGAGCGCGAGCTTCACGGCGCGGCGCGCGGCCGCCGCGCGGGTCACGCTCGCCGCCCCCCGCGAGAGGCGCGCGCGGACCCGGGCGAGCAGCCCGCCCGCGCCGCGATGCGAGAGGCGCGCGCGGGCCCGGGCGAGCAGCCCGCCCGCGCCGCGATCGGCGCCCGGTGACGGCGGCGTGCGCACGGCTCAGCGCGGGCGCGGCGCCGCGCCCGCCCCTCGGCCCGTGACCTTGACCGTCGTGGCCCCCGTCCGGCCGAAGACCTCGGGGGTGTACATCTCCTCCGCGCGCGCGGGCGGGACCACGAACGCGCCGAGCGTCGTGGCCCGCGCGAGGTAGCGGTACCGGTACATCCCCGCGGCCATGTGGTCGACGAAGAACAGGACCCGATCGTCGCGGACCTCGCGCACGAACCGGCTCGGCTCGTAGGCGCGGCCGGTCGCGCGGAGGTCGTCCTGATCGTCGCCGTCCGCCTCGGCCTCGGCCTCCGCCTCCGCGGCGTCCACGTCGAGCGAGCGCGCGGACGTCGCGAGCCGCGCGTCGACCGCCTCGAGCCCCGCCGGCAGCGGGTCGTCGATGACCACGAAGTCACGCGGCGACGGCGTCACCACGAGCAGCTCGCCGAGCACGAGGTCGCCGCCGGCGAAGGACAGCGAAGGCGGCGCCGCGCCCGCCGCGCCGCCGAGCGCGGCCGCGAGGTCCTCGGGCGCGAGCGCGCGCAGCGACTTCTCGACGTAGAAGCCGCGGTCGAGCGCCGCCGCGGGGAGCGACTTGCGCGCGTAGCGGAGCCGCGCCTCGTAGAAGAGCCGCCCTGTGCCGTCGACCGAGAACGCGAGCGGCGCGCCGGCGGCGCTCGCGAGCCGCGCCGCGGGGATCGACGTCCTCGCCTGCTCGGTGGTCGGGCCGTGGAACGGCGCCGAGAAGATCTCCGCCTGCCCGAGGAACACGCGCGCGTCGAAGTCGGGCGCCCGCTTCTCCTGCGCCCTCCGGTACTCGTCGAGCGCGAGCAGCGCCCAGGCCGTCTCCTGCGTGCTGCGCCACGTGCCGCCCCGGCGATCCGCGAGCAGGCCCGCCGCGAGCCGCGGGGCGAGCGCGTGCGACGGCCGCGCGGCGAGCAGCGCGCGCAGGACGAGCGCCGAGGTGCGGACCTCGGAGTCCATGAGGACCGCGTACGCGTCGCCGTGGTTCGAGACCGCCCGCGCGGCCGGGCCGTCGAGGCGCAGCGCGCCCTCGAGCTCGCCCACGAGCTGATCCACGGCCGCCCGGTCGCTCTTGCCGACCACCATCGCGTGCGCGAGCAGCGCCTTCGAGAAGAGCGGCAGGTCCTTGCGCGCCTCGAACAGCCGGCTCGCGCGGCCGGGGTCGGGCGCGCCGCTCAGCGCGAGCACGTCGAGGATGAACGGCGCCGTGGCCCGCGCGAGCGGATCCCGGTCGACCTCGCTCAGCCGCTCGCGCAGGAACGCGATCGCGCGGTCGGTCGCGTCGCGCGGCACCGCCACCCCGTGGCGCCTCGCCTCGGAGAGGCCCCACAACGCGTAGGCCGTGGTCCAGAGATCCGGCTCGTCGGACTCGGCGAAGAAGCCGAACCCGCCGTCGCCCCGCTGGTGGGAGAGGATCTCCCGGACCGTCTTGCCGACCACCGACGCGACGTCCTTCGGCAGCGCGATCCCGTACGCCTTCGCGAGGTCGCGCAGCGAGAGCAGCGGCACCATCCGGCTCGTCAGCTGCTCGGTGCACCCGTACGGGTACTCGATCAGCTGCTCGACGCCGCCGCCGAGGCCCACGAGCGCGGTCGGCGCGAGGCTCACCGTCATCCCGCCGACGTCGTCGCGGATCGCCGACAGGTCGCCGAGCCGCTCGGCGCTCGCGGTGGTCGTGTCGCCGTAGAGCGCCACGGCCTCCGGCGACGCCGGCGCCTTGATCTCGCGGGTCACCTCGACCACGTCCTCCGCCCCGCCGCCGGCCGCCCGGAAGCGCAGCGTCGCCTGGCCCGCCCGCGGCGCCGCGAGCGCGAACCGGACCTCGGCCGACTCGCCCGGCGCGAGCTCGATCGCGCGCTTCGCGCCCCCGGAGAGCGCGAGCCCCGACGCGGTGACCTCCACCTCGACCGCGGATCGCGCGAGCCCCTTCGAGGTCACGACGACGCCCGCGTCGATCGCGTCGCCGGCGCGGAGGAAGCGCGGCAGCGCCGGCCGGGCCATGAGCGTGCGGCTCGCCGTCACCCGCGACGCGCCGTAGCCGAAGCGATCGTCCTCGGCGACGGCGACGGCCATCACCCGGTACGTCGTGAGCGAGTCGGGCAGCTTGAAGCTCGCGTGCACCTGCCCGGCGGCGTCCGTGACGAGCGCGGGGTGGTAGTAGGCGCTCTGGCGGAAGTCGCGGCGCACGCCGGTGCCGCCCCCGGCCCCGTCGCCGCCCGCGCGCCCCTTGTCGGCGCCGAGATCCGCGAACGGGTTGCGCACGCGCGCGAGCGCGGCGCGCGACTCGATCGTCGCGACCTTCAGGTCGCGCGGCGCCCCGAACACCGGGATGGGATCCGGGGTCTGGTAGTTCACGAGCGACAGCACGCCCTCGTCGACGGCGTACAGCGCCACCTCCGCGCGAGCGGGCTGGCCGCGCTGGTCGCGCACGTCGACGTCCACGCGGATCGGATCCCCGGGGCGCGCGTCCGCCCGGTCCGGACGGACGTGCACCACGAGCCGCCGCGCCTCCGGGTTCACGCGCAGCGGCGCGTAGCCGAGGCGGAACGCCGGCGCGCCGACGTCGGGCCCCGCCGCGCCGTCCTTGCCCGGCGCGGGCGGCGGCTTCGTCCGGCCGCGCAGGAGCAGCACGGAGACGAACGCGTTCGGCCGGAGGTCCTCGGTGATCGGCACGTCGATGACCGGCATGCCGCCGGAGAGCGTCGCCCGCCGCTCGGTCAGGATCCCGGCGCGCTCGACCGTGATCAGCGCGTCGGCCGACGCGAACGGCGACTTCACCAGCACCCGCGCCGTCTGGCCGACCTCGTAGCTGTCCTTGTCCGGCACCAGCTCGACCTTCAGCTCGTCGCTGTCGCCGAAGCCGCCGCCGCCCGCCCCGAGCGCGTAGATCCCCGCCGCCGCCCCGACCGGGTTGCCGCGGCGATCCTTGGCCTTCGCGTGCAGCAGGAAGTAGCCCGCGCCCGGGATCGCGAGCTCGCAGCCCCGCGGCGCCGCCGCCGTCGTCACCCCGCAGCGCGCGACGACCTTGTCGACCGGCGCCATGACGCTGCGGTACGCGCTGCCGCTCTGCTCGCGGGCGAGCGTCCACGTCCGCTGCACGAGCGCCACCTCTACGCCGACCTGCGCGACGCGCGCCCCCTTCGGGTCGACGGCGAGGATCTCGGGACGGAGCACGTCGCCCGCCTTCGCGAAGCGCTCGGGCTCCTTGATCGCGACGTAGAACTCGGCCGGATGCACGAGCGCCGTCGTGCTCCCGGCGAGCGCCTGCCGCGACACGTCCGTGATCTCCGCCTCGCACGTCACGCTCTCGGGGCCGCGCTGCCCGGGCAAGGCGAGCGTCGCGCCGATCGCCGCCTGCCCGCGCGCGTCGAGCTTCTCGCCTCCGCTCTGCACCTGCGCCTCGCGCGGCGCCTGCGCCGGCAGCGCGTCGGTGAGCTCGTCCTCGCGGATCGTGAAGCCCTCGAGCCCCGGCGGCGAGAACGCCGCCGGCGCCCGCGTCACCGAGAGCCGGGCCTCCGCGTTCGTCATCGGCGCCCCGAACAGGTAGTCGCCGCGCGCGATCCAGCGCGCCTTGTCGCCGCGCACGTAGCTCGGCTTGTCGCTCTCGACGCCGACCTTGAACTCCGCGGGCCGGTACTCGGCGACCTCGACGCTGCTCGTGACGTCCGGCCACCCGGCCTCGCCCCCCTGCACCGTCGCCGAGAGGCTGTACGTGCCGAGCCGCGCCGTCTCCGGGATCTTCACGTCGGCCGAGAACGTGCCGAACGGGCCGAGCGCCGGCGAGAGGGAGACGAGCGCCTCGCCGTCCGGCCCCTCGACCTTGAACGCGACGCCCTTGCCGGCGGGCGTCGTCGTCCCGCGCGCCGCCTCCTCGCGGAAGATGCCCTTCACCCGCACCGTGTCGCCCGGCCGGTAGATGCCGCGATCGGAGAACACCATCCCGATGGGGCGCGCCTCGCTGAAGTCGTACGGCGCGCCGAAGCGCCACCCGCTCAGCGCCTCGGCCACGCGGCGGTACGTCCAGTCGTCGCCCGCGCGCGCGAAGATCACGCCGCGCTCCGGCGCGGACGTCGCCCCCGGCCGGTACAGCGCCGCGGGCACGCTCGCGAGGCCGCGCGCGTCGGTGAGCACCGGCGCGGGCGCGGGCGCGCCCGGGGCGCGGATCCACACGCGCGCCCCCGCGACCGGCGCGCCCGTCGACAGGCGCGTGATCCACACGAGCGAGCCGCTCGGCGACACCTTCGCGCTGATGCCGAGGTCCGTCACCTGCGCGATCACCGCCTCCGAGGCGACGCGCGCCTGCCGCGTCCCGGGCCGCGCGGTGTAGCTCAGCCCGATCGCGAGCGGCCCCCGCTTGCCGGCGCCGCCCAGCACCTCCTCGGCGCGCACGAGGTGCGTCGCCGGCGCGTTCGCCGCGGCGGCCGGGCGCAGGACCGAGCGCTTGCCGGAGGGCAACGCGGCGATCTCGTTCAACTTCGGGCTCCGTCCCGGGCTGTTCGGGTCGGCCTCGAGCGCGAGCACCGCGTCCTCGGTCATCGCCCCGACCGCGAGCGTGAGCTCGCGGACGTTTACCGACATAACCGGGATCTCGGGCCGCTGGCCCGGATCGAAGATCCCTCCCGCGAGGCCGATCTGCGCCTCGGGCCAGCGGTCGCCGAACGCGACCTGCGAGGAGAAGGGCTCGGCGAGCGCTTGCCCGTGCTGGTCGCGCAGGCCGGCCGCCACGCGCACGCGGTAGCTGCGCCCCGGGGCGAAGCGCCCGTCGATCGAGACGTGGCTCGTGAGGTCGTCGTCGCTCATCCACGCCGGCCACCGGAGCTTGACGGCGGGCTCCACCGAGATCGCCCGCTTCACGTCCGCGAGCCGGACGTTGTTCGAGAAGACGAGCGACACCCAGCCCTGGGTCGAGCACCCGCCGCCGGGCGTGTCGCGGTCGCACTCGACGCGCTCGACCCGGAGCGGCCCGTAGGTGCGGTAGGAGAACCGCTGCTCCTCGCCCGCCGGCAGCGGCCCTTCCTTGCCGCGGAGGCTCCCGGCAACGGCGATCTCGACGTCGCTGTCGCGCGGCAGCGGGGCGCGCGGGACGAGCTCGGCGAGCAGCTCGTTCTTCGGGTCGGGGCGCCGCACGTCGAGCGCGACCGGCGCGCCGCGGCCGCCGGCCGTGACGGACACGCGCCGCGCGATCTCGGCCGTCTCGACCGGTTGGTTGAACCGGAGCTCGAAGCGCGCGTCCGGCCGGAGATCGTCCTTGCCCGACCAGGGCTCGACGCGCGCGACCCTGGGCAGCTCGGTGCGGAACGTGAGCATGTACGGCGCGGCGAGCGCGCTGCCGTCGAGCGCGCGGGTGCCGGCCGGGACCTCGACGGTGAACTCGGTGGCGCGCGGCAGGCGTCCGTCGGGCACGAACGTGAGGCCGCTCGTGCCGACCCAGCGCCACCGCCCCGGCGCGGCCGGCTTCAGCGTCGCGGGGGCGGCGGCCTCGGCGCCGGCGAGGTCGAGCGATCGCATCGGCCGGTTGAAGACGAGGCTGATCTCCGCGGGGCTCTCGGTCTGCCCGCGCGGCGCGCCGAACACGACCGCGAACGGCCCCTCGGCGGGCCGCGCGCCCGGATCGAGCGCGCCGGGGGCGAGCGTGCCGCGGGGCGGGACGTTGGGCGCGCGGGCGCCCTGCACACAAGCGAGGCTGAGGGCGATGACGGCCAGGGCTGCGGGCGCGGACCGGAGGCGCGGGGCGGCGGGCATGGCCCGCGACTCAGCAATGGGGATGCCGCGGCTGCAAGAGGCCTGTCCGCAGCGGAGCCGGGGGGGCGATGTGGCAGGCGAGACACGCCGGGAGAGCTCCGGGACGCAGCGGACGCGACGGGGGGCGGGCGCGGGCGCCGGCGCGGCGCGGCGCGGCGCGGCGCGGCGCGAGGTGGGGTGGGGTCGTGCCGAGTCGTCCGGCCCCCGGAGAGGGGTGTCTCTGCGCGGGGTGGGGGCCCCGCCGAACTCGTCTGAGATAGGGCCCCTCCGGCAAGCCGGAGGAGCCCCATCTCAGACTCAGACATCGGCCCATCCCCCACCCCGCGCAGAGACACCCCTCTCCGGGGGCCTACGGAGGGTACAGAGCAGGTCCCAACGGTTCGAGTTCTTCCCGATGGTCTGGCCGCGGCAGGTCCCAACGGTTCGAGTTCTTCCGCAGGGTCTGGCCGTGGCGGGTCCCAACGGATCGGATCCGTTGCCAGGGGGTGGCCTCGGCGGATCCGAGGGAGCGGGGCTCACGGCCAGGTGTCCATAATCGCGGCGATCCAGCTGTCCGGATCGCGAAATCCGGGATCCTGCTCGATATGGATGAAGCGTCCGCTGTAACTCGCGGCGGGGCTACCACAGACCCGGCTCGCCGGCACACCGTTGAGGAGCCTACCTTGGACGTTGGTCGTCGCGTTCAACGAGCAAGCGCCGCCGCCGGGGACGCCGATGCGCCACGCGGGCTTGTAGGCGAGCAAATTGCGCCTGAGCTCCAGGATCTTGTCGCCCTCGACGGGGACGACGTCCATGCCGTGAGAGAGGTGCACGTCCACCGACGCGCAGGTGCTCTGCGCCATGCCATGCCACTGAATGGCCGACCATCGCCTCGATCCGTAATGGGCCGCGAGCTCCTGATAGGTGGCGTGGAACATGTTCGCCACGTTGTGGGCCATGTCCGAGGTGGCCAACGAACTCTGACAAGCGCTCTCGACCATGCTCGCGTCGCGGTGGGCGCCGCCCATCAGGAAACTGCGAGACCTCGTCTCCTTGAAGACGGTGATGGCCTGGATCTCCGTCTCCGCATCCGCGATCGGATGTGCCGCCGAATGGCAGATCTCTCGCTCCGCGGCCGCATCCACGATGAAGGTGCCCAGCCCGCGATCGACGATCCGGTCGCCATTTCCGTCGGCGACCTCCATGAGCACACAGTACCTGCGGCCGTTGGACGCGTCGCGGACGAGCCGGATCCGCGCGAACGACGACAGACTGGACGGAAGCACGGCGTCGCATCGACCGGCCATCATCAGGCGAACGACGCTCCGCCACGCGCTCATCTGGGTCGAGCTGGGGACGACGAATGCCCCTGAGTCCCTTCCGGGCATCTGGTCGCGGATACACGCCGCGAGCTCCTCCAGGGTCGTGCTCGACGAGCAGGTCAGGTCGGCGGCGAGCGCCGTGCGAGACGCCATCAGGGCGCCGGCGCCGAGCGTGCACAAAATCGATCGTTTGAACCACATCGCAGCAATACCTCCAGGTCGGGGGTGTACGGGTGGGATCGTCCGGAGATCACGTGCGAGGCGCGCAGCGCACGTAGGCATAGGAACGAGGCTCGCCCGGGCTCCACGCCGCGTCGCACGGCGCGTTCGTCGGCGTTCACCGATCCTTCAGGCGCGCGAGCGCTCGCCGTCTTCTCCGCCGCCTGCGCGATGATCGCCAAGCAACATCACCGGTCTGCGAGCGCGAGTGCAAGGCGGAGACCGCCGCGGAGACAGGCGCGCTGTGCGAACCGTTCGCGGTCGCTGCGGCCACCACATCGCAGCATCACACGACCCGGTGGGCCACCAGGGCGCCGCACATCGTGCCAGCGACGCACCTCTCTCAGGCTGGCAGGCGTCGTCCAGGCGCGCAGCGCTCCCTGTCCGCTCCATCGCGCCCCGCAAGCTCCCGGAAAAATCGCGGAAATATAGGCCCCCTTATGCTGGGCCGCGTGAAGCTCCTCCCGCACACGCTGCTCCGCCGCGAGACAGCCGAGGCGATCGCCATCCCGATCGGGGCCCTCGCGGCCTCGCTCCTCGTGTTCGGCGCCTTCGTGGCCACGCAGGGCGCGAACCCCCTCGACATCTATTACGGGATGTACCGCGGCGCCTTCGGCACGTGGTTCTCGTTCCAGAACACCCTCCTCCGGGCGGCGCCGCTCATGCTCACCGCCCTCTGCACGGCGCTGCCCGCGCGCCTCGGCCTGATCGTCATCGGCGGCGAGGGCGCGGTCGTCGTCGGCGGGCTCTCGGCCGCGTCCGTGGCGCTCGCCGCCGGCGCGTGGCGCGCGCCGCCCGCCGCCGTGCTCGCGGCGATGTTCCTCGCGGCGCTCGCCGCCGGGGCGCTCTGGATCGGCCTCGCCGGCGCCCTGCGCGTCTACCGCGGCGTGAGCGAGACGATCAGCAGCCTGCTCCTCACGTACATCGGCGTCGCGCTCCTGAACCACCTCGTCGAGGGGCCGCTGCGCGACCCCGCGAGCCTCAACAAGCCGTCGACCGCCCCGATCGGCGCCGCGAACGCGCTCGGGAACCTCCCCGGCCTCGAGGTCCACTGGGGCCTCGCCTACGGCGTGATCGCCTGCGCGCTCTGCTACGTGCTGATGCACCACACGACCTTCGGCTTCGCCGCGGCGATGAGCGGCGGCAACGTCCGCGCCGCGCAGCTCGCCGGCCTCCCGGTGAAGCGCCTCGTCGTGATCACCTGCATGCTCGCCGGCGCGTGCGCGGGGCTCGCCGGCATGGTGGAGGTCGCTGCCGTCCACGGCCGCGCCAACGCGTCGCTCGTGAGCGGGTACGGCTACACCGGCATCCTCGTCGCCTTCCTCGCGCGCCACAACCCGCTCGCGGTGATCCCGGTCTCCCTCCTGCTCGGCGGCATCGGCGCGAGCGGCGGCCTGCTCCAGCGCATGGCGCAGCTCCCGGACGCCACGGTCAACGTGCTCCAGGGGATCCTGTTCCTCGCCATCCTCGCGAGCGAGACCCTCTACGGCCGCTTCCGCTTCGTCCGGAAGCCCGAGCTCCGGCAGGCGGCGCCGGCGCCGTCGGTGGCGTGATGGGCGGCGCCGACGCGCTCGGGCTCTGGGGCATCCCGCTCGCCGTCGCGGCGGGCGCGATCCGCATCAGCACGCCGTTCCTCTTCGTGAGCCTCGGCGAGTGCCTCACCGAGAAGAGCGGCCGCGTGAACCTCGGCCTGGAGGGCACGCTCGTCATGGGCGCCATGGGCGGCTACGGCGTCTCCTACGTCACCGGCTCCGCCTGGCTCGGCGTGCTCGCCGCCGGCGCCCTCGGCGCGGCGCTCGGCGCGCTGCACGCGTTCCTCTGCGCGAAGCCGCGCGTCAACGACATCGCCGTCGGCATCGCGCTCATGCTCTTCGGCGTCGGCCTCGCCTTCTTCCTCGGCAAGCCGCTCATCAAGCCGACCGCGCCCCGCCTGCCCGCGATTTCGCTCGGTTTCTTCAGCGATCTCCCGCAGATCCGCGCCGCGCTCGAGGTGAACGCGCTGTTCCTCGTCGGGGCCGCGCTCGCCCCGGCCCTGCGCTGGATGCTGGACCGCACCCGGATCGGCCTCGTGCTCCGCACCGTCGGCGAGAGCGCCGACGCCGCGCGCGCGATGGGCGTCGACGTGAACCTGGTCCGGCGGCGCGCGACCATGGCCGGCGGCTTCCTCGCCGGCGTCGGCGGCTCGTACCTCTCGCTCTTCTACCCCGGCAGCTGGAACGAGGGCCTGTCGAGCGGGCAAGGCCTGATGGCCGTCGCCCTGGTCATCTTCGCGCGCTGGAACCCGGTGCGTTGCCTCTACGCCTCGCTCCTCTTCGGCGGCGCGAGCGCGCTCGGCCCGGCGCTCCAGTCCGTGGGCGTCACCTCGGGGTACCACCTCTTCAACGCCGCGCCGTACATCGTCACGCTGGCCCTCATGGTCGCCACGAGCTCCGCGACCCAGAGCCTGCCCCACCAGCCCGCCGAGCTCACGCTGGCCCGCTGACGGGCGTCACCCCACGAACGGAGGAACCGACACATGACCTACGTGGCCGCCGACCCCTACGCCTGGCCGTACCATGGCGAGCTCCGCCCCGAGACGACCGCGCTGATCGTGATCGACATGCAGACCGACTTCTGCGGCAAAGGCGGGTACATCGACCTGCTCGGCTACGACATCTCGCTCACGCGGGCCTGCATCGGCCCGATCCAGCGCGTGCTCGCGGAGGCGCGCCGGCGCGGCTACCACGTCCTGCACACGCGCGAGGGTCACCGGCCGGACCTCTCGGATCTCCCGGCGAACAAGCGCTGGCGCTCGCGCCGGACCGACGGCGGGCGCGGCGCCGGCGTCGGGATCGGGGACCTGGGGCCGCGCGGGCGGGTGCTCGTCCGCGGGGAGCCCGGCTGGGAGATCATCCCGGAGCTCGCGCCGCTCGCCGGCGAGCCGATCATCGACAAGCCCGGCAAGGGCTCGTTCTACGCCACCGATCTCGACCTCATCCTGCGCCAGCGCCGGCTCGAGAACCTGATCCTCACGGGGATCACCACGGACGTCTGCGTGCACACGACGATGCGCGAGGCGAACGATCGCGGCTACGAGTGCCTGCTGCTCTCCGACTGCTGCGCGGCCACGGATCCCGGCAACCACGCCGCCGCGCTGAAGATGATCACGATGCAGAACGGCGTCTTCGGCGCCGTCTCGACGTCCGGCGCGCTGCTGGAGGCGCTCGCGTCGTGATGGATCCGCGCGCCCTCACGAGCCCGGCGGCGAGGCCGCCCCGGGCCCTCGCGCCCGGCCTCGGGCTCGGCGCCGACGCGGCCGCGCCCCCGCCGGCGCTCTCCGCCGTCGGGATCACGAAGCGGTTCGGTCCGCTGCTCGCGCTCGACGATGTCTCGCTGCGCGTCGCGCCCGGGAGCTTCCACGCGCTCCTCGGCGAGAACGGCGCCGGCAAGAGCACGCTCGTCAAGTGCATCATGGGCTACCACCCGGCGGACGCGGGCGAGGTGAAGGTCGGCGACGCCGCGGTCGCGATCAAGAGCCCGCGCGAGGCGCAGTCGCTCGGGATCGGCATGGTCTACCAGCACTTCACGCTGGTGATGAACATGACGGTCGCGGAGAACCTCGTGCTCGCGCGCCCGGCGCTCCCCCTCGTGATCGACTGGCGCGAGGAGCACGCGCGGATCCGCGCGTTCATGGCGCGCATGCCCTTCCGCATCGATCCGGGCCGGGCGGCGCGCTCGCTCTCGGCCGGCGAGAAGCAGAAGCTCGAGATTTTGAAGCAGCTCTACCTCGGCAGCAGGATCATCCTGCTCGACGAGCCCACGTCGGTGCTCACGCCCGCGGAGGCCGACGAGGTGCTCGGGATGCTGCGGCGCATGGCCGATGAGAAGCGGATCAGCGTCCTCATGATCTCGCACAAGTTCCGCGAGGTGACGCGCTTCGCGGACGAGGTCACGGTGCTGCGGCGCGGCCGCCTCGCCGGCCGGGGGATGGTCAAGGACCTCACGCCTCTCGCCATGGCCGAGATGATGGTGGGCTCGCAGCCCGCGCCGCCCGGGCCAGAGGAGCAGGCGGCGCGGCCGGCGGCGGGCGGCGAGGGCGCGCGCGCCGGGGAGCCGATCCTGCGCGTCGAGGGGCTCGCGGCGAACGACGATCGCGGGCGGCGGGCGCTCGACGGCGTGACGCTCACGGTGCGTCGCGGCGAGATCGTCGGCATCGCCGGCGTCTCGGGCAACGGGCAGGAGGAGCTCGTCGAGGTGCTCGCGGGCCAGCGGGCCGCGCGGTCCGGGCGCGTGCTCGTCCACGGCGAGCCGTACGGCGCCGGGCGCGAGCAGATCCGGGAGCACCGGGTGCGGTGCCTGCCCGAGGAGCCGCTGCGGAACGCCTGCGTCCCTTCGATGTCGGTCTCGGAGAACATCGGCCTGCGCGTCTTCGACGGGCCACCTTACACGGCGCTCCGCTGGGGCGTGAGCCGCGCCGCGCTGAGGAGGACGGCCGAGCGCCTCGTGAAGGAGTACGCGATCAAGACGCCCTCGGTCGACGCGCCGATCGGCAAGCTCTCGGGCGGGAACGTGCAGCGCGTGGTCCTCGCGCGCGAGCTCGGCGGCGACGTCGAGCTGCTCATCGCGGCCAACCCGTGCTTCGGCCTCGATTTCGCGGCGGTGGCCGAGATCCGCGCGCGCATCAGGGCGGCGCGCGATCGCGGGACCGCGGTCCTGCTCGTGAGCGCGGATCTCGACGAGGTCTTCGCCATGGCGGATCGCATCCTCGTGATGAGCGAGGGGCGCGTCGTCCACGAGTCCGCGGCCGCCTCGGCCGACATCGCCGAGATCGGGCGCGCGATGGCGGGGGCGGGGCACCCATGACGGCGCTGGGACCGGAGATCGCGGCGAGGCCGTCCCCGTTCCGCCTTGCCGAGCGGGGGGCTGCGGCGCTGCTCGTGATCGACATGCAGCGCGATTTCCTGGAGCCGGGAGGCTTCGGCGCGGCGCTCGGCAACGACGTGCGGCCGCTCCAGCGCATCGTGCCGGCGGTGAGGAAGCTCCTCGACCTGTTTCGCGCCCACGATCTGCCGATCATCCACACGAAGGAGGGGCACAGGCCGGATCTCTCGGACTGCCCGCCTGCCAAGCGGCGGCGGGGTGCGCCGGGGATGCGGATCGGGGATCCGGGGCCGATGGGGCGGATCCTCGTCTTGGGGGAGCCGGGGAACGATTTCGTGCCGGAGCTCGCGCCGGAGCCTGGGGAGCTCGTCGTGCCGAAGCCGGGCAAGGGGGCGTTCTACCGGACGGGGCTCGACGCCCAGCTGGCGGCGCGCGGGATATCCCAGCTGATCATCGCGGGGGTGACGACGGAGGTGTGCGTGCAGACGACGATGCGGGAGGCGAATGATCGCGGGTATGAGTGCTTGTTGGTGGAGGATGCGACGGAGAGTTATTTCGCGGAGTTCAAGGCGGCGACGCTCGAGATGGTGAGGGCGCAGGGGGGAATTGTGGGGTGGACGGCGAGGGTGAAGGAGGTGAGCGAGGGATTCTAAAGGGTGGGGGGAGCGGGAGAGGAGGAATCGAGCACGAGCACGAAGACGAGCACGAGAGACGAGGGACGAGGGACGAGGGACGGGAGGCGGGAGACAAAGAGACGGGACGGGAGATGACGGACGGGGGAGGAGAACGACGGGGGTTACTGCTGAACTGATCCGATGGATCCTTCCACGAGGTAATTCATGTTCTCGAGGGCGATGTCGGTCTGCTTCTGCTCGACGCTCTCGGCGAGGATCACCTTTCCCTCGTTGTCCTTGATCGGACCCTTGAAGATGGTGAGCGTGCCCTCCGTGAGCTTCGCCTTCGCCTCCTCGGCCTTCTTCTTCGCCTCCTCGGAGACGGCGGGGCCGTACGGCGAGAGCTTGATGAACCCCTCCTTGAAGCCGCCGCGCAGGAGGTGGGGATACTGCTTTCCCTCGCGGATCCAGCTCATGTAGTCGGTGTAGACCTTCGCCCAGTTCCACTCGGCGCCGGTGAGGTAGCCCTTCGGGGCGAGCGTCGCCTGGTTCGTGTGGTAGCCGGTGCTGAAGGCGCCGCGGCGCTCGGCGAGCTCGATGATCACCTTGGGCGAATCGACGTGGGCGGTCAGGACGTCCACGCCCTGATCGATGAGGCTGTTCGCCGCCTCCGCCTCCTTGACGGGCATCGACCAGTCGCCGGTGAAGATCACCGCCGTCGTCGCGCTCGGGTTCACGCTCCGGGCGCCCAGCGTGAACGCGTTGATGTTGCGCAGGACCTGCGGGATGGGCTTCGCCGCGATGAAACCGAGCTTGCCGCTCTTCGTCGTCATCCCGGCGACGATGCCGGACACGTACTCCGCCTCGTCGATGTAACCGAAGTAGCTGCCGACGTTGGCCGGGTGCTTCGAGCCGTCGTAGAGGCCGCCGCAGTGGAGGAACGTCTTGTCCGGGAACTTCTCCGCCTGCTTGAGGATGTGCGGCTCGAAGTAGCCGAACGACGTCGGGAAGATCACCGCCGCGCCGTCGAGGTTGATCATGCTCTCGATCGTCTTCTGCACGGCGACCGTCTCGGGGACGTTCTCCTCCTCGCGGGTCTTCACGCCGGCCAGCTTCGCGACCGCGGCGGCGCCCTCCGCGTGCGCCTGGTTGTACCCGTAATCGTCCCTGGGGCCGACGTAGATGAAGCCCACCGTGAGCGGCTGATCGCTCGCAGCCTCCTTGCCGCACGAGGCAGGCAGCAAGGCGAGGGATACGAACAAGGGCCGGACACAGGCGAGGAGCCGCGGCCCTCGCGGCGCTTCAGCCTTGGGCAGAAGAGGAGATCGCAGGGTGTTCTTCACGGCATGAATGTGTACGCCCGTCTGCTTTTCTGGATCTTTTCCCTCCCGTGAATTCGCCGCGATCTGCGCGATGGCCATTGAGCTGGCGTTGCGCGCTGTGGCATGGTGTCGATCAACAGACGAGGTTTCGAGATGGCCTGGTCAGATGCAAACCCAGAACCGACGCGCGAGTCGGTGCCTGTGCAGTTGCCGTTCATCGTTGCGAACGTGGCGGCCGTCGCCGCGCGCCCGGAGTCGGTCCCGTGGCGGCGCTTCCGCGAGGGCGTCGAGATCCACCGCCTCTACGGCGACGGCAGCGAGGGCGCCTCGGCGGCGCTGCTGCGCTACGCGCCGGGCGCGTCCGTGCCGCAGCACGTGCACCGCGGGCACGAGCACATCCTCGTGCTCTCGGGATCGCAGTCGGACGAACGCGGGCTGCACCGCGCCGGGACGCTCGTGGTGAACACGCCCGGAACCCGGCACAGCGTCGCCAGCGCGGAGGGCTGCATCGTCCTCGCGATCTGGGAGCAACCCGTCGTCTTCATCTGAAGTTCATCTGAAGCCATCGGCTTCATCTGAAGCCATCCGCGCCCAGGGCCCTTGTGCGCGGATGTGCGATATCTCTATCCGGCGCTCGTCGTCCGCGCTACCCTCTCGCCCCGTGCTTGCCATGGCCCTCGGGGCGCAACCCGCTGTGGGCGACCTGTTCGCCGGCAAATACCGCATCGAGCAGCTGCTCGGAGAGGGCGGCATGGGGCTCGTGTTCCGCGCGCGGCACATCCACCTCGACGAGCCGGTCGCGATCAAGCTCCTGCGGGACGAGTACATGAGGGACCCTCTCCTCGTCGAGCGATTCCTGCGCGAGGCGCGCGCGGCCGCCAAGATCAAGAGCGATTACGTCGTCCGCGTGGTGGACGCCGACACGCTCGACGGCGGCCCGCCTTACCTCGTGATGGAGTACCTCGAAGGCCACGATCTGGCCACGCTGCTGCAGCAGAGCGGCCCGATGGCCCCGGCGGAGGCGGTGGGCCACGTGCTCGCGGCGTGCGACGCGCTCGCCGAGGCCCACGCGCTCGGCATCGTCCACCGCGACCTGAAGCCCGCGAACCTCTTCGCCGCGCGCCAGCGGGACGGCTCGACCTGCACCAAGATCCTCGACTTCGGCATCTCCAAGCTCGCGGGCACGGCGGAGGAGCTGACCCGGACTGGCGCGGTGCTCGGCTCCCCGCTGTACATGGCCCCCGAGCAGATGAGGTCGTCGCGCGCCGTCGACCACCGGGCCGACATCTGGTCGCTCGGCGCCGTGCTCTACAAGCTCCTGACCGACGCGGCCCCCTTCCCTGCCGCGAACCTCCAGCAACTCGGCATGCTCGTGCTCATGGCCGACCCCGTCCCCCCGCGGCAGCAGCGGCCGGACCTCCCGGAGGACCTCGAGGCCGTCGTGCTCCGGTGCCTGGAGAAGCCGCCGGAGCGGCGGTTCTCCACGGTCCTCGAGCTCGCGGCTGCGCTCGCGCCGTTCGCGCCGGAGGCGGCGGAGCGCGTGCTCTCGCGGGACCGGCCGCTCCCGCCCGAGCCCCCGTCCGGAGCGCCCCCGCGCGGGACGGCGCGGCCTGCGCCGCCCACGCAGACGCCGCTTCCCGGGCAGGGCGCCGCGCCGCGGCGGGACGTGACGGCCCTCTCCGCCCGCGGCGGTTCGCCGGGCGGCGCCGCGCCGCGCCCGTGGTTCACACGGGAGGGCGCGGTGCTCGCGGCGGCGGCGCTCGCGGCGGGGGCGCTGATCGCCCTCCTCTTCTTCGTGTTCCTGCGCCGCTAGCTCCGTGCTTCACAAGGCTGGCCAGGGAGCCCGAGAGATCGCGCCCTGCGCCCGCGAGCTGCTGCGCGAGCCCCTCGAGCTGCTGCCACATCGGCACGAGCCGCTCGACGCCCAGGAAGAGCTCCACGACGGGGTTGGCCTGCTCCGGGGGCACCACGCGCGCAGGAGATTGACCGACGATACGTCCGATGGTGTTGCCGGTTGCCATGGTGTCACCTCACCGCGCGTGGCCGGCGGGCACGATCGGCTCCTCGCCGCGCCGCCGCATGCGCTCGCGCTCCACCTCGGGGGGTGGAGCTCCTCCACCTGGTCGAGCTGCAGCGCGCACAGGAACGTGTAGTCGCTCTCGCCGTACTGGACGCGGCACTTGCGCTTCCGGTAGCTCCCCGCGAGGCGCAGCGCCGGGGAGATCCCCCACTCGATTCGGCAGAGAGCGCGACGATCAGCGCGCCGGAGCCGACGCGGGCCGCGACCGCCTCGCGCCTCGGCGGGACCTGGGTACGACATCGCCGCACGCACATCCGCGCCGGCTCCCCGGAGCGCCCCCGGCGCTCGCTTTCTCCGGCGCAGAGGTTCAGTTGAGCCGCATTTTACCGTACGCTCTCCGGTGATGGATGCGAGGAAGACGCTCCCCCCGGGGCCGCTCGTCACGGACGAGGACATCCGGGAAGAGCTCCGGCGGCTGTTCGACGCCGGCCCCGACTCGGGGCTCGTCATCCGGGTCTACGGCGAGTCGGGAGAGGGTGCGGCAGCGGCCGACACCTTCCGCGAGATGCTCGCGTCGCTGCGCATGTACGAGGGCACGGCGAAGGACAAGCCCCTGGAGATGCTCGTCGACGCTCCGGGCAAGGCGCACATCGCGCGCGCGCTGTCCGTGCTCGGGCACAAGCAGCACCAGAAGCGGATCCTCGATCACATCCTGACCACGTTCGGCCGGCGCCTCATCGACCCGCTCGCCGAGATCCTCGACACGACCCCGTCCGGCTCGGTGACCGCGCGGCTCACCATGCTCCGGGACATCTTCCTCGCGCACATCGCGGATCTGCGGATGACCCCGGAGTCGCAGCAGATCCTGACCAGCGACCTGCGCAAGCTCATGACCGACGAGTACCTGGCCATGGTCGCGGAGAACGAGGAGCGCGTGCAGCGCCCGCGCGTCGCGATGCTCGCGCAGCAGATCCTCCGGCTCGTCGGCTCGACGTTCCACCGGGCGCTGAAGCGGTGGCCCGATCACGCCGAGCAGATCGCGTCGTCCATCGCGCGGCGGAGCCCGAAGAAGGTCCGGCTCAGCGAGGTCCCGAGGCTCATCCGCGGCCAGATCACCGATGGAATCGAGGAGTTTCTGTGGATCGAGACGAGCGCGGACATCGAGGGCGCCCTCCGCCCGATGCTCGCCGAGCACCAGGACGTGATGCCGGTGACCCAGACGACGCTCGACCGATCGACCTACCGCGAGTTCGCCGACGCCTGCTGGGCCATCATCGCGGAGCACTGCTGACCTGACGGCCCCGCTCGGGCGCACGCCTCGCCGCGAAGCCCGCCGGCGCGCCCAGGGCGCCGCGACGCCCCGGTCGTCGCACACTCCCCACGTCGCGGGCGATTGTGTCCGGGCGGGAGGCCGCCTCTGCGACGGCTCCGGCGCGCCGCGTCGGGAATGATTTCCGTCACGCGCTGTTGTAAGGGGCCGCTGGCGCCTGGACCGCCGCTTGCGGCGTCCGTTTCCGCCGGCGCGGACAGCTTCTTCCCTTCGCGGAGGGGTGCACGGCCGTGATCGAAATCAACGATCTCTACAAATATTACGGCGACCGGAAGGCCATAGGTCCCCTGTCGTTCTCCATCGAGGCGGGCGAGATCGTCGGCCTGCTCGGCCTGAACGGCGCGGGCAAGACGACGACGCTCCGGATCCTCGCCTGCGACCTCCTCCCATCCGCGGGCCAGGTCCTCGTGGACGGGCTGGATGTCGTCGACCACCCGCACGAGGTGCGGTCCCGCATCGGGTACCTCCCCGACCGGCCGCCGCTCTACGACGAGATGAGCGTGCGCGCGTTCCTCCACTTCGCCGCGCGCCTCCGCGGCGTGGACGCCGGCGCGGTCGACAAACGCGTGGCCGAGGCGCTCGCGGTGACGCAGCTCGAGGACGTCGCCGCGGATCCCATCAGCGCCCTGTCGCACGGCTACAAGCAGCGGGTCGGGATCGCCCAGGCGATCGTGCACAAGCCGCGGCTGCTCGTGCTCGACGAGCCGATCAGCGGCCTCGACCCGGTGCAGATCGTCGAGATGCGCGCCCTGCTCCGGAGCCTGCGCGGTGAGCACACCATCCTGCTCTCGAGCCACATCCTCTCCGAGATCAGCGAGACGTGCGACCGCATCCTCGTGATCCGGGACGGCGAGATCGGCGCGCAGGGCACCGAGCAGGAGCTCTCCGCGAAGCTCCTGCACGGCGTCCGGGTCGAGCTCACGGTGCGCGGGCTCGCGGCCGAGGGCTCCGGGTACCGCGCCGCGCGGGGCGAGGCCGCGCGCGCGCTCGAGCTCGCGCGCGAGGTCGAGGGGGTCACCTCCGTCGAGCAGATCGCCGCAGCCGAGCCGGGGAGCGACGTCGTGAGCTTCGCCGTCGAGGCGGACCGCGACGTGCGCGCGGCGCTGTGCGCCGAGCTCGTGCAGGCGGGGATCGGCATCCTCGAGGTGAAGCGGAGCGAGCGCGAGCTCGAGTCGGTGTTCCTGCGGCTCGCGACGCGCAGGGAGAAGGCGGAGCCCGCCGCGGCCGAGAGGGCGAAGGCGGGCGGCGAGGCCAGGCAGGCCCGCGCCGAGGGGCGCGGCGAGGAAGGCGAGGGCGAAGCATGAGAGGGACATTGCTCGTCGCGCGGCGGGAGCTGTCCGCGTACCTGAGATCACCGCTCGGGTACGTCGTCGCCGCCGCGGCGTTGCTCATCGACGGCATCTACTTCCAGGTCGCGGCGCTCGGCTCGGGCGCGCGGCTCTCCGCGGACGTGCTGCTCAAGTTCTTCGACGGCACGGCGTTCATCACCATGGTCGCGGCGCTCATCCTCTCGATGCGGCTCATCGCCGGCGAGCGCGAGAGCGGGACGCTCATCCTGCTCAAGACGGCGCCCGTGCGCGACGGCGAGATCGTCTTCGGCAAGTTCCTCGCCGCCCTCGCGCTGGTCGCGCTGATGACGGCGGTCACGATCTACATGCCGCTGCTCATCTTCGTGAACGGCAAGGTCTCCGTCGGCCACATCGTGGTCGGCTACGCCGGCGTCCTGCTGCTCGGCGCCGCGTCGCTCGCGATCGGGCTCTTCGCCTCGACGGTGGCGGCGAGCCAGGTCATCGCGGTCATCCTCGGCGCGGCGATCCTCGGGACGCTCGGCTTCCTGTTCCTCGTCGCCCGCGTCACCGAGCCGCCGCTCAACGACTTCGTGAGCGCGCTGAACATCTACCCGCTCAACCAGAAGCCGTTCCTGAGCGGCGTGCTCCGGCTGGAGAACGTCCTGTACTACGTCGCGGTCGCGTACTTCTTCTTGCTCGCCGCGACGCACACCCTGAGGGCACGGAGGTGGCGGTGAAGGACAACAAGACAGAGGCCCACGGGGCCGAGGCCGCCGGCAAGGCCGGCGCGGAGGAGGGCGCGCCGAAGCGCGCGCCCGAGCCGCCGCCCGGCGCGGAGAAGCAGGCCGCGCCGGCGCCCGCGCCCGCCGGTGAACCGACGCTCCGCGCGGGCGGCTGGATGGTGCCGGCGTACGCCGGGGCGCTCCTCTGCGTCTTCCTGGGCGAGCGCGTCGTCCCCACGATCGACTGGGCCCGCTACGCCCTGTCGGGGATCGGGGTCCTGACCCTGGTCCTCATCACCGCGCTCCGGTTCGCGACCGCCGTGCGCGAGACGGGCGAGCGCCGCGCCGTCGAGCGGGCGCTCGCGATCCTGTCGGCGCTCGGCGTCGTCGCGATCGCGGCCTACTTCACGACGACCGACGCGGGCCGGGGGCTGCTCGGCGTCGCCGGCGCCGCGCCCGAGACGCGGGCGCGCATCGACGCGGCCACGACGGTCGGCTGGGTCGCGCTCCTCGCGATCGCGACGGTGCCGCTCTTCTTCGGCGAGGCGGCGCTCGCGCCGATGCGGCGGGCCGAGCGGATCGAGGTCCGCCGGGTGCGCGCCGCGACGCTCTCGGGCGTGACGCTCGCGTTCGCCGCGGTCTACTCGGCGCTCTTCGTGTACGGCGCGAGCCAGCTCGATCTCAAGGCGGACTTCTCGTACTACCGCACGGCTCGCCCGGGCGACTCCACGAAGCGCGTCGCCGAGAGCCTGACCGCGCCGCTCAAGATCACGGCGTTCTTCCCGCAGCAGAACGAGGTCGGCGCCGAGGTCGAGGGCTACCTGCGCGAGGTGAAGGCGGCGTCGCCGCAGATCACCGTCGAGATGCAGGACCGCCTGCTCGTCCCCGCGGTCGCCAAGGAGGCGAAGGTCACGCAGGACGGCGTCATCGTGCTCTCGCGCGACGCCTCGCGCGAGACGGTGACCATCGGCGCCGACATGAAGACCGCGGGCGCCAAGCTGAAGAGCCTCGACGCCGACTTCCAGAAGGCGCTGCTCAAGGTGATCCGGACGCAGCGGATCGCCTACATCACGGTGGGCCACGGCGAGATGAACGAGGCGGCCGGCAAGGCCGCGGCCGAGGGGCGGACGGCCAAGAACCTCCGCAAGCTGCTCGAGTCGCAGAACTACCAGGTGAAGGACCTCGGGCTCGCCGAGGGGCTCGGCAGCGAGATCCCGAAGGACGCGTACGTCGTCATCGTCCTCGGCCCCGAGAAGGAGTTCCTGCCGGAGGAGGTCGCGGCGCTGAAGCGCTACGCGGACGGCGGCGGGCACCTCCTGCTCGCGCTCGATCCGGACGCGAAGGTCGACCTGAACCCGCTCGCCGGCGCCGTGGGCCTCGCGTGGAAGCCCGAGGTCCTCGCGAACGACCGGATCTACGTGCGGCGGCGTTACAACGACTCCGATCACACGATGCTGGTCACGCAGCGGTACTCGTCGCACGCCTCGGTCTCGACGCTGAGCCGCCACGCGCAGCAGGCCCCGACGATCTTCCCCGGCGCGGCGTCGCTCGACAAGCAGGGCGAGGGCGACCTGAAGATCGACTTCGTCGTCCGGTCGATGGGCGAGACGTTCGCGGACGCGAACGGCAACTTCAAGTTCGACGAGGGCGAGAAGCGGAGCGCCTACAACCTCGCCGCGGCGGTCTCGAAGCAGCTCGCGCCGGGCGGCGAGGACGGCGGCGAGAAGCAGGAGCTCCGCGCGTTCGTGCTCGCCGACGCCGACGCGTTCAGCGACGCGGTGTTCAGGAACGAGCCCAACATCGTGCTCGCGCTGGACGCGCTCCGGTGGCTCGGCGGCGAGGAGAGCTTCGCCGGCGAGATCACGACGAACGAGGACGTGCGGATCGAGCACACGAAGGAGAAGGATCAGGTCTGGTTCTGGGCCACGATCCTGGTGGCGCCGGCCCTGGTCCTGGGGCTCGGGCTCTTCATCACGCGCCGCGGGCGGCGCGCGAGCGGGAGGCGCGCATGAGACTGGATCGCAGCTTTTTCGTGCACCTCGGCCTCCTCGTGGCCGCGGCCTTGTTCGCGACCCTCGTCTGGACGCGCGACAAGAAGGCCGCCGCGCTGGCGGTCGCGGACGTCACCGTCTGGGCCGGCCGCGCCGAGGACGTCGAGGGCATCACGTTCGAGGGGAAGTCGAAGAAGGTCACCCTCGAGGCCAAGAAGGACAAGGAGGGCCGCTACTTCGTCGGCACGGCGGAGCGCAAGACGACGCCCCCGCCCGACAAGCCGAAGGACGACGTGCACGGCGAGGGCGACGACCACGACCACGACGAGGCGCCCGCGGAGCCGGAGCCGGCGGTCAAGACGACGACGTTCGTCTCGGTGGGCGCCGGCAACAAGCTCGCCGAGGCCGTGGCCCCGCTCAAGGCCCTGCGCGCGGTCGGCCGCATCCCGGACGATCGCGCCGGCGAGTTCGGCCTCGCCGAGCCGGAGGGCACGCTCACCGTCAAGCTGCGCGGCGCGGAGCGCAAGCTGGTCCTCGGCGCCGCGACGCCGGGCGGCTCGGACCGCTACGCGCGCGACGAGGCCACCGGCGAGGTGTACGCCATCAAGGGCGACATCTACCGCGACCTCGACACCGCGGAGTCGCGGCTGCTCGAGCGGGATCTGCACGAGTGGAAGGACGCCGACGTCGCCCGCGCTCGCGTCATCGTCGCGGACAAGCGCCGCGAGATCGTGCGCAGCGGCGACGAGGCCAAGAAGTTCTGGGCCGACCCGGCGAGCCCCGAGCAGAACGACGAGACCGTCGCCAACTGGATGAGCAAGCTCGATCGGCTCCGCCCCACCGAGTACGTGGCCACCCTCCCCGAGCAGAAGGAGGTCGTGGTGCGGGTCGAGTACGCCGGCCGCTCGGGCGACATCGGCTTCCTCGAGCTCGTGAAGGGCCCGCCCGGAGCGAGCGGCAAGCCCGACTACTTCCTGGTCACCGAGCGCACCCGCCTGCACGGCAAGGTGCCCGCGGGCCTCGCCGAGCAGGTCGAGCAGGACGTCGGCGCCGTCGTCAAGTAGCCACCCGCGCAGCCCGCGCGGCCTCGCGCCCTCGGGCTGCCCCCCGCGGCGCCCGAGCCTCCCCCCGGCGCCCCGCGCCGCATTCCGCCGCGCAATCTCCCCCCAGCTTCGCTCTTTTCTTGCCGTACCGGGTCCGGAGCTGCAACGCTCGTGCGCAATGTTCTTCCGACGATGGCCCACCTTGGCGCTGAGCGCTGCGGCGGCGCTCGCCGCGGCGTGCAGCTCGCCGCCTCCACCGCAACCCGAAGCGCCCGCGCCGATCGCGACGCCGGCGCCTCCCCCCCCGGAGCCTGCCCCGCCGAAGCCGTGCAAGGCGCTCGACGAGCAGTGTCAGGCAGAGGAGTCGACCCGGGCGAAGATCGCCAGGAGCTCGCTCGTCTTCGCGCCCGTGAAGGGCTGGACCTACGCCCAGGGAGAGAGCGCCACGATCGCGCAGGCCGCCGACGAAGGTCCGGCGCTCGCGACCGCGCAGGTCGACGTGGGCGAGGGCAAGCCGGCGACCGAGAAGCGCGACGCCGCGCTCGACGCGCTGGCGCAAGAGATCAAGGTGACGCTGCCCAAGAAGAAGCTGAACTGGAAGAAGCCCGACGACGTCAAGGACATCGCCGGAAGGAAGATCGGCCTCTGGCAGAAGGAGGGCGCGGCGCGCGGGACGAAGAAGGGCCCGCTGCTGATCTTCGCCGACACCGGCAAGGAGGGCGAGATCGTGATCGGGCTCGGCTTCGTGCCGGACGACGACACCACCGGCGCGGACGCGACCATCCTGCAATCGATCGAGTCGATCTCGGTCGCTGGGGAGTGATCGCGTGACGGCACCGAACGTCGCGCCGGGGAGCGTCGTCGCGGGGAGGTTCTCCGTCCGCTCGCTCCTCGGCTATGGCGGCGCGACGGCCACCTTCCGCGCGGTGACGGCGCAGGCGCGCGACGTCGCCCTCAAGCTGTACTCGCCGGTCATCGGGCAGCGCCCGGACGTGATGCAGCACCTGCAGCGGTACGTGGCTGAGACGAACAGGCTGCCGAACGAGCTCGCCGCGCACATCCTCGAGGCCGGCTACGATCCGGCGACGGCCGCGCCCTTCACGGTGACGGACATGCTCCTGATCCCGTCGCTCGCGGACGTCGCGGTGCGCCGGCCGATGACCTTCGAGGAGGTCGGCGCGATGCTCCGCTCGCTCGCGGCGGTGCTCGACGCGGCCCACGCGCGCGAGGTGCCCCACAACGGGCTCAGGCCGACGAACCTGTTCATCGACCCGAGCTCCCCGGGCCACGTGAAGGTCACCGATTTCGGGCCGTCGCTCGCGCGCACCCTGCTGCCCACGCCGGAGGGCTACGTCCTCTCGGCGCCCTGGCTCGCGCCGGAGCAGCTGCAGCCGGGCGCGCACACCGGGGCCGCCGCCGACATCTTCTCGGCGGCGCTGATCGCCTTCTTCGCGCTGACGGGCCGCTCGTACTGGCGTTCCTGCCAGGGGCAGGTCGACGTCGCCGCGTGGCAGCGCGAGATCATGGCGCCGCGCCTCGCCGCGTCCGCGCGCGCGGCGGAGCTCGGCATCCCGCTGAGCCCCGCGCTGGACGCCTCCTTCGCGCGCGCGCTGGCGCACGACCCGCGCGAGCGCTTCCGCTCCGCGAGCGAGCTCGCGGCGGCGCTCAGCGGCTTCTCGGCGCACGCGATCGAGGTGGGCTCGACGCTGGCCCTCTCCCCTGCCGCCGAGGCGGTCGCCCCGTCGCCGCCTGGCCACGCCGCCGCGGTGGCCACGCTGCAGCCGCCGGTCGACGTCACGCAGCTGGCGCCGTCGCCGCTGGCCTCGCCGCCCCAGCTGGCACCTCCGCCCCACGTGCCGCCGCCTGTGCAGGCGCCGCCCCACGTGCCGCCGCCTGTGCAGGCGCCGCCCCACGTGCCGCCGTCCCCCGTGGCGTCACCGCAGCAGCCGGCGCCATCACGGCCGCTGCAACCGACGCTCGCCGACGAGAACAGCGCGCCGGAGCCTTCATTTCAGGCAAAGGATGCGGTGGCCTCCTCTGCCGTCGTCCCCGCCCCCGCGCTCACCGCGGTCATCAACGGGCAGCGCTCGCCGCGGGGCAAGGCCGCGTCCCTGGCGGTGGGCGTCGCCGCGGTCCTGCTCGTCGGGGGCGCCGCCGCGGCGTGGTTCGCCATGGATCACGGCGACAAGCCGGCCCCGGGCCCGAGCGCCTCGGCCAGCAGCGAGGTCGCGCCGTCCGCGCCCCCCGTCGAGCCGCCTCCTTCCCAGGTGGCGAGCGCGCCGGCGGTCGACGCCGGCTCGCCGGTCGCCGCGCCCGACGCGGGCGCCGCGAATGCCGGCGCGACGGCGGCCGCGAGCACCGACGTGCCGGCGCGGATCACCTGCAAGCCCGTCGCCTGCGAGGAGATCACGGTCGACGGCAAGGCGGTCGCGGACCCGGCGGACATCCGGCTCACCCCGGGCGTGCACAAGCTGGGCGTGAGGCGCGCCGGCTACTTCCCCCGGACCCAGAGCGTCGTCGTGAAGGCCGGCACGCCGGTCGAGCAGGAGTTCGAGCTCACCGCGATCCCGCCTGGCCCCGCGCAGCCTGCTGCGCCCAGCAAGCCTTGCGGAAAATTCCTCAAGCGCTGCAAATAACGGCGCGGCGCGCTCACGCGCGCGGGTGCGCGCGCCGGTAGGCCGCGCGGACGTGGTCGTCGGCGAGGTGCGTGTAGATCTCGGTCGTCACGATGTTGGCGTGGCCGAGGAGGGCCTGGACGCTCCGGAGGTCGGCGCCCCCCTCGAGCAGGTGGGTCGCGAACGAGTGGCGGAGCTTGTGCGGCGAGCTCGGCTTGCCGATGCCCACGGCGCGGGCGTACCCGCCGAGGAGCTTCCACACCGCCTGCCGGGTGAGCGCCCCTCCGCGCGGGGAGAGGAACAGCACCTGCGTCGCCGCGCTGCGCGGGTGGGCGGCGCGCGCCTCCAGGTAGGCGTCGATGGCGGCGAGCGCGGGCTCGCCGAGCGGCACGAGCCGCCGCTTCCCGCCCTTGCCGAGCGCCATCACGATCCCCTTGCGCCGCTCGATGTCCGCAATCTTGAGGCGCACCACCTCGCTGACGCGGAGGCCGGCCGCGTACATCACGTGCAGCATCGCGCGATCGCGCAGCCCCCTGAAGGTCCCTTGCTCGGGCGCCTCGATGAGGCGGGCGATCTCGTCGAACGAGAGCACCCTGGGCAGCCGCCGCCCGACCCGGGGTCGCTCGACCAGCGCGCAAGGATCCCGCTCGATGCGGTGTTCGCGGAGCAGGAACCGGATGAACCCCCGCACCGCGGAGAGGTGGCGGGCCGCCGAGCTGGCGCTGATGCCCGCCTGCCCCAGGGCGACCAGGTACGTGCCGACCAGCGCCTGATCGAGCCCCTCGACGGTCGTGACCCCGGCCGCCTCCGCGTGCGCGACGAGCTTGGCGAGGTCGTGGCCGTAGGCCTCGAGCGTCAGGGGCGCCAGAGCCCGCTCGACGCGGAGGTGATCCAGGTACGCGTCCACCCAGCTCGCGAGGTCCACGCCCCACGCTACAGCGAAAGCGGCGAAGCGCACCAGAAAGCCGGCCCTGGCCGGTGTGCCCTGGACAGCGGGGCCGCCTCCACGCTCCTTGAGCCCCCCTGAATCTGGCCGTCCCCGTTCCAGCCGGACGCGGAATGCGTCAAAGTGTGGTGGTGGTGTCGCCCTTCGAGGTCGTCGAGCCCCGCGGCGCGGAAAGCCCGGTCCTCGTCGAGGTACCGCACGCGGGCCTGCACATGGATCCCGAGTCGCTGTCGTGGACCATCGCGCCGGCGCGCAGCATCGGTCGGGATGCCGACCTGTACGTCGATGCGCTCTTCCAGGACGCGCCGGACGAGGGGGCGACGCTCCTCTTCTCCCGGATGAGCCGCCTGGTCATCGACCTCAACCGGAGCGAGACCGACTGCGACAGCGACGCGGTCGAGGGCGGGGGCCGGACGCCGTACCCGCGGGGGCTCATCTGGCGGCTCACCACGGATGGCGAGCCCATCCTCAGCGCTCGCCTCCCGAGGCGCGAGGTGGAGCGTCGGCTCGACCGCTTCTACCGTCCCTACCACCGCAGCCTCAGCGCCATCCTCGCGCGCAAGCGCGAGCGCTTCGGCTTCGCGATCCTCCTCTGCGCGCACTCGATGCCGAGCCAGAGCCGCCGTGGTCATGCGGAGGGCGCCGTCAGCCGCGCCGACATCGTCCCCGGGACGCGCGGCCGGACGACCGCCGCCAGCGCGGTGATCGACGCGGTCGACCAGCACGCGCGGTCTTGCGGTTTTTCCGTGCGGCACGACGATCCCTACAAGGGAGGCTTCAGCACCGCCCACTACGGCCAGCCGCACCGCGCCATCCACGCCGTGCAGATCGAGATTGCGCGCCGGCTGTACATGGACGAGCAATCCCTTGGCATGGATGGGCAAGGATTCGCCGCCGTGCGAGACTTCGGGCGTACCCTGGTCGCGCGGCTCACCTCGTCCGATCTGCTCGGTCTGCTTCGCTGCAACCCCTTCGATGCCCGTGAGATCTGATCCAGCTCCATCGATGGAAAAGCCTTACCCAGAGGCGAACCGCGATCGCCCGCCAGCGAGCCATCGCGCGCCTGCCGGACGCGAGAAGGCTGCGCCGGCCCAGGCGGGTCTAGCGGACGCCGACGCGGCCGGCGGGGTCATCGAGGGGAGCGGGCCTGCGGCATCGAACGATGCCGCGCCTTCCCCGCAGCGCTCCGGATCGAGCCCGGTCATCACGGTCGAGGAGGTGCCCGCGAGCGCGCCGCGCGAGAACGTCAGCAAGCCGCTGCTCGCGTCCGAGGCGCTCATGGAGGACCTGGCGCCGATGCGCCCGGCCCAGGACGCGGCGCGGATCTGGTGCGCCGCCGTGGGCGTCGGCTTCCTGGTGCTCGGCGGCCTTTCGGTCGCAGGGCTTCGCCCGGGGGGCGCGGCGGCGGGGCCACCCGCGTTCGTGCTGGGCATCGTCTCGCTGTTCACGGCGCTGACGTCGGTGAGTTACCGGCAGCGCGCCGTCGCCATGGTGGTGCTGGGGGTGATCGGGACCCTCATCGGCCTGAAGGGCGCCGGTTCGGCCCCTGTGGATGGCGTCGGCTGGGGAGCCGCTCGGGCCGCGGCGGCGATGGCGCTCCCTGCGGCGCTCGTCTTCCGTTCTCGCTACCGGGCTTACAGCGGCGCCCGCTGGCTCCTCGTCGCCGCTTTCCTGATCGCGCTCCCGTCGTTCGGGCAGGCGGTTGCGCGGCTCGCTTTGTACGATCCCCACCTGGCTCAGCTCGGCGCGCTGGTGGTGGTGCTGGCGGTGCTGTCCAGCTTGACCGGGTTCATGGGGGCGGAGACCACCGGCGCCGGGGCGTTCCTCGCCGTCGCGGTGGTGCTCGCCTTCACGACCGACCTGATCATCGGCGGGCTCGCCCAGATCCACACCTTCTCGACCCGGAGCGTCGTCAGCGTGTTCTCCGCTGCCCTCGCGTTCGCCGCGACGTCTGCCATCACGAGCCTCGGGCTGTTCCAGATCCTCGCGTGGCGCCTGGCCGCCGACGCCCGCCGGATCGACCTGCACTCGCGCCCCAAGGACAAGGACACGCCGGATCGCGACCAGCGACCCCCCTCCGGCGGCGAATGGCTCACCTAGAGCTACGGTCGCCCGCTGCGGAGACGGGCCCAGCTCGACGTTTTCGGTGCTCAGCGCACTGGAGTGCGCTTCCGCGCCGAAAACGCCGATCTGGGCCCGTCTCCTGTGCGGGCGACCGCAGCTCTTGATCCACGAGAGGGCGCCGCCGCAGCAGCAGCGCTAGTTCGTGAGGCGGGCGCCGCAGCGCTCGTCCACCGGGGGGGGCCGCTGCTCTGGTCCGGGGGGCCGCTGCTCTGGTCCGCGGTTTGAGAGCCGGGACGACCTCTTGGTGAGCGAAAAGTTGGGTCCTCGGCGGCGGAGGGGGTCCGGGAGGCTTGACATGTCCGCCGGCTTCCTTCACTTTCCCGCGCTCCCGAGCCCCCTGCTCCCCCGCGCAGGGCTTGCGCTCGGACAGTTTTACCGAGCAGGGTCGGGGTACCGAGGGCGGTCCCCCTTCCAACCGAGGACGTCATGGCGAAGAGCGACATCACTGGGAAGCGGAAGCTTCTGGCGCAGAATGTCTCCCACTCCAACATCAAGACGAAGCGCTGGCAGCTCGTGAACATCCAGACCCGACGCGTCTGGGTCCCCGAGCTCAACCGCTTCGTGAAGCTCAACCTCACGACACGCGACATCCGGACGATCGACAAGATCGGCGTCGTCGCGTACGCGAAGCGCCACGGCGTCACGCTCTAGGCAAGACACGGCGGCGTCGCGTACGCGACGCGCCACGCTCTAGACGAACGCAGCGCGCCGGAAGCCCTGGGAGGGTTTCCGGCGCTTACATTTTTATAACTCGAACGCTGAACCTCAAGGATCTTCAGGCGGCCGGCACCGCCGGCACCGACGCCTGGTCGTGTTGCCTGTGCGCCCGCGACGACTGGGCGCGGCGCTGAGCGCCGACGGTCCAGCGTGCCTTTGCGACGTGCTCGTCGCCGGTTCACGCCGGAGGCTGCGTCAGTCGCTTGCGGATCGGGCTCCCGCGCCTGCCATGAAGCCGGCCGCGAGGTTGACCGCGCGGGCGTCCCGGTCGTCCCTCACGACGGCCAGGGCGGCGTCGGCGCCGAGCTGCGTCCGGACGTCGTGGAGGGCGGTCTCGAGGGCCGTGCCGCGGAGGAGCGCGCCGAGGGCGCTCACGTCGAGCTTGGGGCGACCCGTCAGCGCGATGGCCGCCGCGAAGGCGCTGCGCTGGAGGATCGCGATCGGCGCCGCCGCGGGCAACGGCGTGCCGGGGGCGAGGCGCGTGATCCCGCGGCGAACCGGGACGGCGTCGCGGCCGAGCACGATCTCCAGCTCGGGCACGGCGATGCCGTCGTCGGTGCGCGCGTAGGCGAGCGCGGCGATGGTGCCCCAGCCGTCGCAGGCGACGATGGCGTCCGCAGGCCGCGCCTCGTCTCCGACGGGCCACGGCGCCTGGAGCGCCGTCGCGCCCTCGGTGATCGTGGTGGACGCGGCCTCCACCTCGGCAGGCACCGCCTCGGCGAGGTCCTCGGCCGTCAACGTGCCCCCCGCGACCGCACCGCCCACGCCGAGCAACGCCCGCTCCACGTCGCGCGCCCGGAGCGCCACCGCGCCGAGAGAGCCGACCTCGCGGAGCAACCCGGCCCGCGCGCCCGCGCCCGCGCGCTCCGCGGCGACCACCCCGGGGCGCACCAGCTCGCGCAGCCGCGCGCGCCCGAGGTAGCCGTGCAGCAGCACCAGCATGCCGAGCGAGCGCGGGACCGCGACGCGCGCCGCCTCCGGCACGCTCTGCCCGTCGACGAACCCGCGCGGCCGGGGCGCGCCGCGCCCCGGCTGGATCGCCCGGCCATCAAAGGCCCTCGCGCCCACGCCGACGCCGGCCGCGAGCGCGACGGCGGGCGCGAGCAGCACGTCGGGCTGCGCGCCCGCCGCGGCGAAGAAGCCGGCGACGATCGCGTCGATCGCGCTGCCGGACGCCTCGAGCGCAGCGCGCGCCGCGGAGGCCGCAGCGGCGTCGCTCGCCGTAGCTGCAGCGCCGCGGATCACTGCTCCTCGTCCTCGGCGACGAGGGTATTCGGCATGGGCATGGTAGGCCTTACCACGGCCGAAGCCGTTGATCGATCGGGCTTGCGCGCCAGCAGCGCCGCGAGCGACGCCTTGATCTGGGCCGCGCGGTCCCCCTCGACGACCACGAACACCTCGCGCCGCCCGCGCAGGCGCTCGGCCACGCGCTCGAGCGCGGCCGCGCTCATCGACGACGACTTGCCGAGCGCACGCAGCCGCGAGTAGACGATCGGCCCGGGCGGCGGCGTGTCGCGGGCGACGTCGAGCACCGGGATCACCTTCGCCGCGCGCGCGGTCGCGATGATGTCGTCGCGCTCCCAGATGCCAGCGGGCTCCCAGCAGCGCACGACGCCCTCGGCGGGCAGGCGCTCGAACAGCGCAGCGAGCTTCTTCCGGTTGGTCGCCGTCGGTCGGAGCGACGCCGGCGTCTGCAGCACGACGCACCGCGCCTCCAGCACGGCGGCGACCTCCAGCGAGGTCGCGAGCGCCTCGTCGAGCTCGCCCCCGGCCGCGAGCTCGCCGACCACACGCGGCAGCACCACGCTGAAGACGAAGCCGGGCGGTACGGCCTTGCGCCACTTGCGCAACGTCGTCGCGCGCGGCAGCGAGGCGTCGACCGGGCGGAGCTCGACCATATCGAAGCGTTGTTTGTACTTCTGGAGATCCCCCTGGAGCGAGGGCAGTCCGACAAGGAGACGGGCCATCAGCGCGGACTCTTAACCCAGCTTGCGCGCCGATGCAGCGCGTGGCCGACCGCGGCGTGATTTCTCATTTGTAGCTGGAAATTCCTTGAATTTTACTCGAAGTGGAACCACTGCGTCGGGTTCGCCCGGAGGAAACTCTCCATCGCTCCCGTGACCTGGCGCGCCGCGACATCAAGCTCGGACGGTCCTGGCTTGCGGGGCAGCGAGATGGGCGGGGCGATGCAGATCTCGTACTGCATGTAGCCCGTCCGCCGGGTGAAGACCGGGACGATCGGCGCGCCGCTCGCGGCCGCGAGCTGCAGCGGGCCCTCCGGCACGCGCCACGGCTTGCCGAAGAGCTCGACATCGCGCCCGCGCATCCCGGACGGGAGGCGATCGATCTGGATGGCGACCACGCCCCGTCGCCGCAGGTGCGCGAGCAGCGGGAGGATCGCGAGCGGATCCTCGTCGACGTGCTGGATCCGCATGCCGACCCGGTCGCGCGTGCCGTCCTGGATGGCCTGCGCCCGGCTGTCGCGCTCGCGCTGCATCACGACGATCACGTCCGCGGCGTGCACCGAGCGCAGCAGCGGCGCCGCGGCCTGCCAGCCGCCGGCGTGCGCGGTGACGACGATCACCCCGAGGCCGCGCCGGTACGCGTTCGTGAAGTGCTCGTCGTTCACGCACACGCCGGTGAGCCGATCGGGCCGGGTGCTGCTCGCGATGAACGCGTCCGTGAGGCAACCGGCGAAGTTGATGAACACCCGGGCGACGTCCCGGTACTCCTCGAGCGCCCCCCGCGGACCGAGCGCCAGCCGCAGGTTCCTGCGCACGGCCCGCCGCTGCGCCGGCAGCACCGCCCCGACGGCGAGCCCGAACAGCGCCGGGCAGCGGCGGACGAGCACGTCTGGGCCGTAGGTCACGCTGGCGTCGACGGCGCGCCGCCAGAGGACGGAATCGTGCTGGCGCAGATCGTCGAAGAGCGCCCGGAGCCTGGAAGATAGAGCCACGTTCGTGATCGTACGCGCGGCGTGTTGCCGGCGGCCACCCTAGCGGATCCTCGGGCGCCCGCGAAGGGCGCCCGAGCACCGCCGCGCCTGCGCGCCTCGCGCGCGACGGCGGCTCTCCGAGGGCAGCCTCCTCAGCCAGCGCCGGGATCTTCGGGCGGCTCGCCAGGCGCCGGGTCCGCCGGGTCCGGCGGCCCGCCGTCCTCCGAGCGGCGCAGCCCCCACGCGGCGACGGCGCGCACCGACGGGTCGTCGTGCTCGAGCGCCGCGGCCAGCGCGCGCTTCGCCCTCGCCGCGGCCGCGCCGCGGGCGCCGCCCGCGAGCCGGTTGGCCGCGACGATGGCCGCGTTCCTCGCGAGCCCGCCGCGCCGCGCTCGCCGGAGCGGCGTCCCGAGGGCGAGCTCGCCGAACGCGCGCTCGTCCAGCGCGGTGAGATCGTCGACGTCCCGCGCTTCCCAGCGCGCCAGGGGGTGGAACGGCTCGGTGCGCTCGAGGGGCGGCGCCGCGGTTTTGTTGAACGGGCAGACCTCCTGGCAGACATCGCAACCGAAGAGGTGCTCGCCGATGCCGGGCCGCAGCTCCTCGGCCGGCGCGCTCCGCTGCTCGATGGTCAGGTACGCGACGCACCGCCGCGGATCGAGCACGAACGGCGCCGTGAAGGCCTGCGTCGGGCACGCGTCGAGGCAGCGCGTGCACGAGCCGCAGCGCTCCGCGATCGGCGCGTCGGGGGTGAGCGGCAGCGTGGTGACCACCTCGCCGAGCAGCTGGTAGCTCCCCTGCCCCGGCGTGATGAGCAGCCCGTTCTTGCCGACGAAGCCGATGCCGGCGCGCGCCGCCCAGACGCGCTCCATCACCGGCTCGACGTCGCAGAGCGGCCGCGCGAGGACCGAGGGCGCGAGCGACCGGATGAACGACGCGAGCCGCCGCAGCCGGCGCTTCAGGTGGTTGTGGTAGTCCTGCCCGCGCGCGTAGCGCGCGATGCTCTGCGCGAGCGGCGCGTCGCGCCCCTCGCTCTCCCTTGGCCGGGCGTACCTGCGGCCGACGCACACGACCGATCGCGCCCCCTCGAGGATCGCGCTCGTGTCCAGCCGCCGCCGCTCTTCCGCGTACTGCGCGAGGTAGCCCATCTCCCCGTGCATCCCGCGCGCGATGAACTCGACGTACCGCGCGTGCTCGACCCCGAGCGGCTCGTCCGCGCGCGCGACGCCGACCACGTCGAAGCCCAGCGCGAGCGCCTGCTCGCGCACCAGCCGATCGGGCGTCGACCAGGCCGCGCTCGCCTCCCCTCCGGGGCGATGGACGTCGCGCTTGCTCATGCTGGTACGGCCGGCAGCGTCGCTGCCTCCACGCGGGTCACCGCGCGGGCTCGCCCGGCGCGCCCCCGCCTAGCAGCCGATCGAGCGTGATCGCGCACGCCGCGCGCACGCTCAGGTGATTATAGCCGGTGTCCGCGGCCGACCGGATGGGCTCGAGCCGGAGGTCGGCGTCGGCGATGAGCTCCGGCGTGAGGCCCCAGCCTGTGCCGAACAGGATCAGCACCGGGCGCTCGGCCTGCGGGAGGAGCCCGCGCGCCGCTGCGTACCCCGTCACCGGGAGCCCTCGCGACGCCGCCGCGGTCGTCCAGACCTCGACGCCTGCTCGCCCCGCGCCGCTCATGGCCGCGTACACGTCCTCGATGCTGGAGACCACGCTGAGCACGTCCAGCGCGACGGCGCGATCGGGGATCCGGCGTTTCCCCGATCCGCTCACCCAGTGCTCCCTGATCCGCTCCGCCAGCGCGCGCTGCGCGGCGACCGGGTGCACGACGAAGAGCCGCTCGGCCCCGTACGTGCGGGCGCTCCGCGCCATGTCGTGCAGGTCGAGGTTGGTGATCGCGGTGGTCACCGTGCCGCCGGAGCGGTCGAGCACGGGGTAGTGAACGAGCGCGAGCGCGAGCCTCATCGCCGCGACGCTCCCTTCTCCTCCGGCGCGAGGCCGGCCTCTCGCGCCTTGCGCCACAGATCGGGCCGGCGCTCTGCCGTGCGCAGCTCCGCTTGCGACCGCCGCCAGCGGGCGATCGCCGCGTGGTTCCCTTGCTGGAGCACCTCGGGCACCGTGTGCCCGCGGAACTCCACGGGGCGCGTGTACTGCGGGTATTCGAGGAGCCCGGACAGCGCGGGGCTGTGCGACTCGTGCTCGGCCGACACAGCGTTGCCCAGCACGCCTGGGAGCAGGCGCACGCACGCATCGATCACCGCCATCGCCGCCACCTCGCCGCCCGTCATGACGAAGTCGCCGAGCGAGATCTCCTCGTCGACGAACGCGCGCACGCGCTCGTCGAACCCCTCGTACCTGCCGCACATGAGCGCGATCGCGGGCCGGGCCGCGAGCTCGATCGCCTTCTCCTGGCGGAAGGGCTGCCCCTGCGGCGTGAGCAGCACCCGGTGCGCGCGCGGCGCGGGGGCGGGCGACGTCGCTTCCGCCGGCATCATCGCTCCCGCCGACATCGTCGCTCCCGCTGACGGCGTCGCCTCCACCGGCGGCGTCGCTTCTGCTTGCGGCACGGCCGCGGCGGACGGCGCCCCCTCCGCAGCGCTCGGAGGCCCGCTCGCCGGCGCGCCCTCCCGGGCGGTCTCGTCGAGGGCCTCCAGGCAGTGCACGAGGCAGTCGACGCGCATCACCATGCCGGAGCCGCCGCCATAGGGGGTGTCGTCGACGCTCCGGTGCCGGCCGATGCCGAACTCGCGTGGGCTGCGGAGCCGCACGGCGAGCGTGCCCGACGCGATCGCGCGCCCGACCATGCCGATGGCCAGGAACCCCTCGAAGAGCTCGGGAAACAGGGTGACTACATCAACGCGCATCGGTTAGCCGCGGCGGGTCGGCCCGCGCCGGACGACGGATCAGACGAGGCCTTCCAGCGTGACCAGCTGCACGGTCTGGCGCTCCACGTCCACGCTGCTGACGAAAGTCTCGGTCAGCGGGACCTCGACCGGCCCGGCGCCCTTCCTCTCCACGACGAGGACATCACACGTGGGGTACGACTGGAGCGACTTCACGTGCCCGAGCAGCTCGCCCTCGGGCGTCAGCACGCGCGCCCCCTCGACGTCGCACGCGTAGAACTCGCCCTCGTCGAGCGGCGCGAACGCGTCCCTCGGCACGCACACCGCCGCGCCGCGCAGCGCCTCGGCCGCGTCCCGATCCTCGACGCCCGCGAGCCGCACGAGCAACGCTTTGTCGACGGGGCGCGCCCCCAGGATCTTCACATCCCGCTCAGCGCCGTCCGGGAGCCGGAGCTTCACCGCCGGCCGCGTGAGGAGCAGGTCGGACCCCTCGTTGTAGAGGCGCAGCCGCAGCTCGCCCTGGACGCCGTGCGGGCGGGCGATCTCCGCGACGGGAACGTAACGTCGCTCCACGCTGGGTTCGTCTCAGTCGAGGATGTCGAGGTGCGCGCGACGCCCCGACTTGCTCGCCGCCGCGCTCAGCAGCGTCCGGATGGACTGCGCGGTGCGCCCGTCCTTGCCGATCACCTTGCCGATGTCCTCGCGCGCGACCGTGAGCTCGATCCGCGGGAAGCGGTCCCCCGCGACCTCACGCACGACGACCCGGTCCGGGTGGTCGACCAGCGCGCGGGCGACGAGCGCGACGAGGTCGACCAGCGGAGACGTCGAGGGCGCCATGCTACTTCGCGGCGTCCGCCGGCGCGGCAGCCTGGGCGAGCCCGGGGTGCTTGAGGAGCAGCGCCACCGTGTGCGTCGGCTGGGCGCCGTTCGAGATCCAGTGCCGCACGCGGGGCACATCCAGGCGGATCTCGGTCCTGCGCGGATCGTAGGTGCCCAGCCGCTCGATGAACCTGCCGCCGCGCGGGCTGCGCTGGTCGGCGACGACGATGCGGTAGAAGGGCGTCTTCTTGGTGCCCGCGCGGGCGAGACGAATATGAACGGCCATCTTGTGAACCTCGATCGGATGGAAGAGCCCGTGCGCAGCGTGTGCACGGCCTGCTCTTGAGGCGCCGGAGCGTAGCTCGTTCAGTGCTCGGCGCCAGAAGCGGGGGCGCAACCTAGGCGAAGACACACGCCGCGGTCAACCCCGCAAAAGCGCGACGGACCCACCAAGGACAACTTTTCCGCCCACGCCGTGGGCGCAACGCCGGGCTTGCGGCCCCGCATGACGTCCCCACGCTGGGACGTGTGCTCGCGCACATGTCCGTCCACGCTAGACCTGTGCGGGGGAGCCTCGGTCCAGGCCGGAAACCGTGCTCCGCGCTGGTGCATCGGAGGGGGATGGGCTCAGAATTCTCGGATTTTGTTGCGAAACAAGGAGTGAGCGCGCGTCTCGCGGGGGTTGCCGATGGGCCGGCGCCCCCGCGGGGCTCACGGGGAAGATGTGCTACACGGGGCGTCAGCCCAGGTCGAGGATGATGACGCCTCGGTTGGGATCGTCCTCTTCCGCGTCAGGAAGACGACGAGGAGCGGGGTAGCGTTCGATCGGCAGCTCGAGGCGCGGTCGGATTTCTTCTCGTCTGGACCGATCCTTCTCTTCTTCGCGCTGCCGTATTTGCTCGATGATGAACGGAGGAAGCATCGACTAACCCCTCCACCTCGTAGAGTGCTCGCGGCCTGAGTGGTGGAACGAGGTCTGGGAGAAAGCACCCCGCTCTAAAAGCGAATCTAGCAATGTGGGATGGCGGGTCAAGGTTATCGCTCGGGCCGACAGTGGTATGTTCGCGGCGCTCATGACGCGGAACGGCGCGTGGTATGCGCGCGTATCTTTCAGGAAACACGCGGAGGATCGGCGCAAGCCGGCGCCTTGGCGAGCGACGTCCGGCACGTCCTCGTCGTCGTCCTCGTCCACGCTGGCGTCGCTGCTGGCCGCGCTGACCGCGATCGTCGTGACGCTCGCGCCCGCCCGCGCAGCGGGCGGACCCTTCGACGTCAACGACACGACCTGGGAGGGCTGCTCGGAGTTCCTCGAGATCGCGCGCGCGGAGCTCGGCGTCGCCAGGGTCCACCCCGTCGCCGTGCTCGACTGGAGCGAGGTCAACGCCGAGGACGGCGTCCTCGTGCTTCACCCGCTGCAGACGCTCGACGCGGACGAAACGACCGCGTTCATGAAGGCCGGCGGGCGGCTCGCCATCGTCGATGACTACGGCCGCGGCGACGACACGCTCCGCCGCTTCCAGATCGAGCGCATCCCGACGCCGGCTCGGCCGGTCGCCACCCTGCGGAACAAGCCCTCCCTCGCCATCGCGGAGCCCGTCATCGACATCGTCGGCGGTCACTCCATCGGCCCGCACCCGGTCGTGAGCCAGGTGCAGCGGCTCGTCACGAACCACGCCACCGGCCTGATCCACCCGAACCTCTCGCCCGTGCTGCGGATTCGCGCCCTCGGCGAGCCGGACGTGATCGTCGCCGTCGCCGGACAGGTCGGCAAGGGGCGGCTCTTCGCGATGGGGGATCCGTCCGCGCTCATGAACATGATGCTCCGGTACCCCGGCAACCGCGCCTTCGCGTCGGGCCTGGCCCGCTACCTCGTCGACGAGGACGGGGCGCAGGGGCGCAAGGGGCGGCTCTACATCGTCGGGAACCGGTTCGAGGAGGAGAGCTCGTTCGGCGGCGAGACGTCGCTCCGCAAGGACTTCGACGCGCAGGTCAAGGCGCTCGCGAACGCCGTCGAGGACGCCCGCCGCGAGGGGCTCCCCGGGGGCGCCCTGCTCGCCCTCGCCGCGCTCGCCGGCCTCGGCCTCGCGATCTGGACGGCGCGCGCCTCGGCCAGGCCGTACCGGAGCCCGCTCCCTCGATACGCCCGCCCGACGCCGCTCGTCGCGCAAGGAGGGGCCGCCGGTCGCTTCGCCGTGCTCGCCGCCCCCTCGTCGCCGCGCGGGCTCGCCTTCCTCGAGCTGAAGAGCGCGCTCGTCGAGGCGCTGGCCGTGCGCTTCGGCCTCGAGGCCAACCCGGCGCCCGAGGCGGTCACGCGGCTCGTGGCGCGAGAAGGAGCTCTTGACGAGCGAGCCCTCTCGGCATTCAAGGAAGTCCTGGCCACCATGTACCGCGTCGAAGCGTCCGTCGTCGCCGGCAAGCCGGCGACCGTGTCCAGGCCTGCGCTCGTCCACGCAGCCGACGTCGTGCGGAAGGTCCTCGCCGCCTGCGGCGCCGATGGACGGCAGCCCCCGCGCCGAGCTCACCCGGGCGCGGAGGTCGATCGTTCGGCGGCGCGCCCCGAAGCGCCGCCTCCGCAGGCGGGCGCGAAGCCCGTAACACCACCCCCTGACAAAGGCGCTCGATGAACCAGGTTCAGGCCGTCGCCGTCGACGAAATCTCCGCGGCCAAGGAGCGGATCGAGGCGGTCCGGCGAGAGATCACGCGCGTTTACATCGGATCGCCGCGCGCGCTCGACATGATGCTCACCGCCCTGCTCGCGCAGGGACACGTGCTGCTGGAGGGCGTCCCGGGCGTCGCGAAGACGACCCTGGTCAAGGCGTTCGCGGCCGCCCTCGGCGCGTCCGTCCGGCGGATCCAGTTCACGCCCGACCTCCTGCCCGCCGACATCACGGGCACGTACGTCCTGTCGCCCAAAGAAGGCACCTTCGCGCTGCGCCCTGGGCCGATCTTCGCGAACCTCGTGCTCGCCGACGAGATCAACCGCGCCCCGGCGAAGACCCAGTCGGCCCTCCTCGAGGCGATGCAGGAGCGGCAGGTGACGATCGAGGGCGACCGCTTCGAGCTCCCGTCGCCCTTCATGGTGCTCGCGACCCAGAACCCGATCGATCTCGAGGGCACCTACCCGCTGCCGGAGGCGCAGATCGACAGGTTCCTCATCCGGGTGAGCCTCGGGTACCCGCAGCACAAGGACGAGGTGGCGATGCTCCGCGCGCACAACGTCGAGCCGCCGCGGGCGCGCGCGACGCTCTCCGTCCAGGACCTCCTCATGCTGCAGGGCGTCGCGCGGCGGATCCACGTCGAGGACGACCTGTACGAGTACGCGGTGAACCTGACGGCGTTCACGCGCACGCACGCCCGCGTGTTGCTCGGCGCGTCGCCCCGCGCGACGCTCGCGCTGATCCAGGCGGCGAAGGCGGCGGCCGTGATCGGCGGGCGCCCGTTCGTGACGCCGGACGACGTGCGCGGCATGGCGCCCGCGACGCTCGCGCACCGCCTCGTGCTCGCGCCCGACGCCGACGTGGACCCGAAGGCGCGCGACGCGATCATCGACGAGGCGGTCCAGCGCGTGGGCTACCGGCGCGCGGCGCGGCCGGCGTAGATCTCCCCATGCAGCTCTACCCGACGCGCACCGCCGCCCACCTCGCCATCGCCGGCGTCGCGGTCATGGGAGCCGGCCTCATCGCGCGCGAGCCCGCGATCGTCGGCTGGGGCGGGGCGCTCCTGGTCGCGATCGCGCTCGCCCGCGGCGTGACGCTCGTGTCGGTGGCGCGCATCCGCGCGGCCGGCTTCGAGATGCTCTGGGGCGGCTCGCGGCGGACCCTCCGGTCGGCGCGGGGAGGCACCGTGGAGATCGAGGCCGAGGTGCGCAACCGCGACACGCTCGCGGCGCGGTACGTCAAGCTGCGCGCGATCGCGTCGTCGCAGCTCGACGTGCGCATCGAGCCGAACCGCGGGGAGGTCTCCGCCTCGGGGCGGCTCAAGGTGAAGGTCATCGTGCAGACGCCGCGCGTCGGCCAGCACGGGCTGCACGGGCTCGCGCTCGAGGTGCACGGCGCGCCGGGCCTGTTCGAGGTGCCGCTGACCTTCGCGAACCCGTACGGGATCGAGGTGCTCCCGCGCCCCTTCATGGCGTACCTGACGCAGCCGCGCGGGGGCCGCAGCCACATCCTCGCGGCCTCCGGCCGCCCCGGTCGCGTGCGCGGCGAAGGAGACGACCTGCGCGAGCTGCGCGAGCACCAGCCGGGGGACCCGTTCCGGAAGATCGCGTGGAAGGCGAGCGCGCGCCGGGGCACGCTGCTCGTCCGGGAGTTCGAGCGCGAGGAGCGGGACGTGGTCTGGATCATCGTCGACGCGGCCGTGGAGCTCTGGGCAGGCCCGCTCGGCCGCGCCCCGCTCGACCTCATGATCGACGAGGCCTCCGCCATCGCCACCCGGCACCTCGGGCGCGGCGATCGCGTCGGCCTCATGATCCTGGCCCCCGGCCCGCGCGTGACGATCGCGCCCGACCACGGCCCGGGGCACGGGCAGAAGATCGCGCACGCGCTCACCGTCGGCTGCTGCACGTACGACGCCGACCGCAGCGAGCTCGACGAGGCGGACGTCGCGTCGCGGGTCCTCGAGCACCTCCGGCCGCTCGACGCGCGCGGCCTCGCCGACGTGCGCCGCGGCGACCTCGACCGGCTGGCCGCCCGCGCCGAGTCGATGCGCGCGCGGGCCCCCTTCTCGGCGCCCGCGCCGCTCGGACGGTCGCAGCGCGAGCGCACGCTGCGCCGCTACCTCGCGAGCTACGGCATCGAGTCGCCCGCGCGGACCGAGCCGGAGCGGCGCGATCCCGCCGTGGTCGTCGCCGAGGCGCTCGGGCACGTCGCGCGCGCCAAGCCGCGCGCGAGCATGGTCTACGTCCTCGGGCCGCCTCCGGCGGACGCGCAGCCCGGCCAGCTCTCCGAGGCGGTGCGGCGGCTCTCCCGCAAGGCGGTCAGGGTGATGTGGACGCTCCCCGATTTCGAGCCGGGGCTCGGCCCTCCCTGGGAAGCGCCGCGACCGCCGGAGGGCGACGGGGACGACGCGCAGCAACGACAGGCGCCGCCCGACAAGGTGTTCCACGAGCTCGCGCCGATCGCGGCGGAGGCCGTGCTCCTCCGCGCGCGCGCGGCGCAGACCCGGCGCGAAGCCGCGCTCCGCAAGATCGGCGTGCGGGTGCTCCGGCTTCGCGCCTCGACCCAGGCCGCGCAGCGCGCGGCGGCCGCGTCCTCCGACGGGGCGCGTCCCCCGCAGGGCTAAAGACCAGCGATGTCCATTGCAGAGCTCTTGAGGTCGCGCGGGCTGTCTCCGAAGAAAGGCTTCGGGCAGAACTTCCTCGTCGACGTCGAGGCGGCGCGCCGCATCGCCGAGGCCGCGACGACGCCCGCGGGCGGCGCGGTGCTCGAGATCGGGGCGGGCCTCGGCGCGCTCACGCGGCCTCTGCTGGAGCGCGCCGCGCGGGTCGTCGCGATCGAGCGGGATCGCGATCTCGTCCCGATCCTCCGAGAGCAGCTGGCCGGACCGATCGACGAAGGCCGGCTGACCCTGCTCGAGGCGGACGCCGCGCAGGTCGACTGGGTCGCCTCGCTCGACGGCCTGGAGCGCCCGCACGCGGTGGCCGGCAACCTCCCGTACCAGCTCACGGGCAGGCTCCTCGAGCAGGCGACGGTGATCGCCGACCAGATCGACCGCGCGGTGTTCATGGTGCAGCTGGAGGTCGCCGAGCGCCTCATCGCCGCCCCGGGCAGCGGCGACTACGGCGCGCTCTCGGTCTTCGTGCAGGCCGCGTTCGACGTGCGCCGCCTCTTGATCGCGCGCGCGGGCGCGTTCTACCCGAGGCCCGAGGTGGACTCCGCCGTCGTCGTCCTGACGCCTTGGCGCCCGCGGCGCGCCGAGGAGACGGACGCCTTCCGCGCCGCCGTGCGCGCCGCCTTCTCGGCCCGCCGCAAGACGCTCCGGAACGCCTGGAAGAACCTGTACGGCTGGTCGTCCGAGGAGCTCGATCGGCACGCGAAGGACGCCGGCATCTCGCTCGACGCGCGCGGCGAGACGCTCAGCGTCGAGGCGTTCGCGCGCATCGCCCGCTTGAAAGGCCGCTGAGCTCCCCTACACGGAGGCGACCTCCGACGACGGGTCGGTAACGCCGCGAACCCCTAGTCGGACGCGCAGGTCCGTGCTAGTGGGCCGCGCGACTCGTCAAAGCTCGTACGAGGAGGGCTCCCGCTCCATGGTTGTTGGAAAGATTACCCAGGTCATCGGCCCGGTCGTCGACGTCGATTTCCCGTCGGGCCAGCTGCCCAAGATTCTGAATGCGCTCCGGGTGAGCAACCCGAGCATCTCGGCTGAGCCCGACAACCTGGTGCTCGAGGTCGCTCAGCACCTGGGCGAGTCGACCGTGCGCACCATCGCGATGGACTCCACCGACGGCCTCGTGCGCGGGCTGGAGGTGCGCGACACCGGCAAGCCGATCATGGTGCCGGTCGGCACCGAGTGCCTCGGCCGGATCCTGAACGTCGTCGGCGCGCCGATCGACGAGGCCGGCCCCGTGAACGCGAAGAAGCTGGCGCCGATCCACAGGGAGCCTCCGCCGTTCATCGAGCAGTCGACCAAGGTCGAGGTCTTCGAGACCGGCATCAAGGTCATCGACCTCATCGCCCCCTACCGCAAGGGCGGCAAGATCGGCCTCTTCGGCGGCGCCGGCGTCGGCAAGACGGTGCTCATCCTGGAGCTCATCAACAACGTGGCCAAGGCGCACGGCGGCGTGTCCGTCTTCGCGGGCGTCGGCGAGCGGACGCGCGAGGGCAACGATCTCTTCCTGGAGATGAGCGAGTCGAAGCTCGCCGACGGCAGCCCCGTCATCTCCAAGGCCGCGCTGATTTACGGCCAGATGAACGAGCCCCCGGGGGCCCGCGCCCGCGTCGCGCTCTCGGCGCTCGCCGTCGCCGAGCACTTCCGCGACGAGGAGGGCCAGGACGTGCTCCTGTTCGTGGACAACATCTTCCGCTTCACCCAGGCGGGCTCCGAGGTGAGCGCGCTCCTCGGCCGTATCCCGAGCGCCGTCGGCTACCAGCCGACCCTCTCGACCGAGATGGGCGCCTTCCAGGAGCGCATCACGTCGACGACCAAGGGCTCGGTCACCAGCGTGCAAGCGATCTACGTCCCCGCCGACGACCTCACCGACCCCGCGCCGGCCACGGCCTTCGCCCACCTCGACGCGACCACCGTGCTCTCGCGCGCGATCTCCGAGCTCGGCATCTACCCGGCCGTGGATCCGCTCGACTCGAACTCGACGATGCTCGATCCGCAGATCGTCGGCGAGAAGCACTACTCGGTCGCGCGGCGCGTGCAGCAGACGCTGCAGCGCTACAAGGACCTCCAGGACATCATCGCCATCCTCGGCATGGACGAGCTCAGCGAGGACGACAAACTCGTCGTGTCGCGCGCCCGCAAGATGCAGAAGTTCCTCTCGCAGCCGTTCTTCGTCGCGGCCCAGTTCACCGGGCTCGAGGGCAAGCTCGTCGCGCTCAAGGACACGATCGCGGGCTTCGAAGAGATCCTCGACGGCAAGCTCGATCACGTCTCCGAGCAGGACTTTTACATGGTCGGCGGCATCGACGAGGTGAAGGCTCGAGCGTCGCAGAAGGCGGCCTGACACAGCCATGGCCGAGACAATCCTCCTCGAGATCGTGACGCCGACCGGCGTCGCGCTGCGCGAGCAGGTCACGGACGTGACCGCGCCGAGCGTCGCCGGCGAGTTCGGCGTGCTCCCGGGCCACCTGCCCCTGCTCGCCGCGCTCCGAACTGGCCTCGTCACCTACCACCAGAACGGCCAGGAGCACCGCCTGGCCGTCCATCACGGCTTCGTCGAGGTCGCCCACGACACCGCGCTGCTGCTCACCGAGCGCTTCGCGAAGAAGGAAGACGTCGACGTCGTCCGTGTGCGCCTCCGGCTCAAGGAGGTCGACGCCGAGCTCGACCACTGGCAAGGCGACCTGACCGATCCGCGCCGCCGCGAGCTCATCGAAGAGGAGCAGTGGCTCGCCACCGAGCTCGAGCTGATCGGCGACCCGCCGCCGCCCATGGTCCGCGAGGACACGCGGTTCCTTGCCGAGCACGCCGAGGCCCCGTCCGAGGAAGAGATGGTCGCGGCCTCCCACTCCGACGAGAGCCTCACCGATCACAAGCGCCCCGGCTCTCCGTTCCCCGACCCGAAGTGACGAACCTGCCGGCTACCGCCTTGCGCGAGCGGCCGCCTCACAGGACACTGTTCTCCACGCAGGCCGCGAGGGACTGGGGGGTCTCCCGCTTCGCGAGCTGTCTAGATCGCCGAGGCGCTGGCGCGCTCGCCGCCACGCCCGTCGGGCCCACCCTTCATCTGCAGGCCCCGCGCGCACGGGGCCCCCAAGGCAGCCCATGATCTCTCCGGAGACGATCGCGCTCGTGAAAGAGCGCACGGATCTCGTCGCGCTGGTCGGCGAGAGCGTGCGGCTCACGCGCCGCGGGGCCTCCTTCACCGGGCTCTGCCCCTTTCACAAGGAAAAAACGCCGAGCTTCCACGTGAACCCGAACCGCGGGTTCTATCACTGCTTCGGCTGCAAGGAGACGGGCAGCGCCATCGACTTCGTGATGAAGCTCGAGGGCCGGACGTTCGCCGAGGCGGTGCGCGCGCTCGCCGAGCGCGCCGGCATCGAGGTGGCGGAGTCGATGACCGAGGCCGAGCGGCGCGAAGCGCAGGCCGCGCGCAGGTCCAAGGACGACCTCTACGCCGTCAACCACCTCGCCGCGACGTTCTTCGAGCACTGCCTCCGCGGGGGCCCGGGCGCCGGGCCCCACCCGCTCGCGCGCTACGCGCACGAGGAGCTCCGGCGCCGCGGCTTGCCGCTGACGGACGACGCCGGGGCCACTGATCCGATCTCCGACGCCCTCCAGGCGTTCCGGATCGGCTACGCCCCGTTCGGCTGGGACGCGCTCGGCGCCTACCTGCGGCAGCAAGGCGTCTCCCCGGTCCTCGCGGAGCGCGTCGGCCTGCTCGTGCCGCGCTCGTCGGGGAGCGGCCACTACGATCGCTTCCGGCACCGGCTCATGTTCGCGGTGACCGACGTCATGGGCCGGGTGATCGCGTTCAGCGGGCGCGCGTTGCCCGATCCCTCCCCCGCCGAGCTCTCGTCCCTCGGGCTCACCGGCCCCGCGCCGCAGGCCGATAACGCGCCGGCGAAGTACATCAACAGCCCCGAGTCGCCGATCTACACGAAGGGAGAGCACCTCTTCGGGCTGTACCAGGCGCGCCAGGCGATCCGGCAGCGCGGGGAGGCGGTCCTCGTGGAGGGCAACTTCGATGTCGTCGCGCTCCACGCGCGCGGCATCGGCCACGCGATCGCCCCGCTCGGGACCGCGTTCACGCCCGGGCAGGCGAAGCTCATCAAGCGCTTCGCGCCCGCGGTCGTCCTGCTCTTCGACGGGGACTCGGCCGGCAAGAAGGCCACGCGCGCGGCGCGCGTCCCGTGCCGCGAGGCGGGGCTCAGCGCGCGCGTCGCCGTGTTGCCCGCCGGCAGCGATCCTGACGATCTCTCGCGCACCCACGGCCCCGACGCGGTCGCCCGGATCGTCAAGGGCGCGCGCGGCCTGCTCGAGCACCTGATCGACGAGGCGCTCGACGGCGACAGCTTCGGCGGCTCCTCGCTGCCCGAGCAGCTCGCCCGCGTGCGCGCCGTCGCCTCGCTCCTCGCCGAGGAGGACGATTCCAGCCTCAGGATGATGGCGAAGCTCTACGCCGACCGCCTCTCGTCGAAGCTCGTGATCGGCGGCCGCTCGCCCGACGATCTCCGGCAACTCGAGCACATCGTGGAGCAGTCGCTCTCACGCCCGCGACAGAACCAGCCGGCCCACGCCCGTGAGGTGACCCCTACCGGGCAGTCGACCGAATCCTGGGAGCACGCCCGATCCCGCGCGCAGAGCCAGGAGGTCAGCCTCGAGATCCTCGGCTCGATCCTGGATTTCCCCGAGTTGCTGGTGGACGACGACGTACAGGCGGCCCTGGAGTGCCTCGAAGGCGATGTCGCCCTCGCAATTGTCGCAGCGCGTCAAAATTTCACATTTGAAATGGGACTTGCCGCCAGCGAATTTCTTGCGCAAGTCCCAGCTCCGATCCATTCATTCGCGGCTGGACGGCTGGTCTCGCCTGTCTTCGAAGCGGCCTCAGCGGCCAAGGCGATGCTCTTGGAAAACTCAGAAAAGTTGAGCAGGCAAGCCCTGGCCCGACAGAAGGCAGCTGTGATGAGCCAGCTTCAGAAGAGCACGGTCGATGCCGATGCTGAGAACGCTTTGCTCCGCGAACTATTCCAGCGGAGAGCCGGGAGGCTCGGTCTTTCTTGATGCGTTCCGGGTCGCTCCTCCGTGGCGACCCGACGGGCGTGATCCCTAAGTTAGTCGGAATCATTGGTGTCTTGTCGGTCGCGGCGAGCTGTCGCCGTAAGTGGAGCATGAGGTAATGGCGAGCAAGGCCAAGCAATCTTCCGGTCGGGCAAGCGGGGTCGCGAGGGCTTCGGCGGGCGGCGCGATGAACGGCGCGCGGCACGCCTCGACGCGCGGCCACGCTGAGGCAGGGGCACGCCCAAGCAGCAAAGGAGACACGGGCATCCGCGCCGAACGATCAGAGAAAGACCGGAAAACGCTGGAGAAGCTCGTAGAGACCGGCAAGAGCAAGGGCTTCCTCACCTATGACGAGGTGAACGACGCGCTCCCCGCGGACGTCGCGCCCGATCAGCTCGACGACGTCGTGGGCGCGCTCGGCGACGAGGACATCGAGATCGTCGACGGCGCGACCCAGGTGAAGATCGCGCCGAAGCGCATCGCGGACGAGGAGGCGGGCGAGAAGAAGCTCGTCGTCACGCCCGACCGCGAGGAAGAGGACGTCGACTACTACTCCAAGTCGAACGACCCGGTCCGGATGTACCTCCGCAAGATGGGCAGCGTGTCGCTGCTCACGCGCGAGGGCGAGGTCGAGATCGCGAAGCGGATCGAGATCGGCGAGCAGAAGGTCAACGCGGCCATCCTCGACTCCCCGATCGCCGTCCGCGAGATCATCGATCTCGGCGAGAAGCTCCGGAAGCACAAGATCCGGGTGAAGGAGCTCATCAAGGACGCCGAGAACGACGACCAGGAGTTCGATGAGGAGGAGGCCGACCGGCGCATCATCCGGCTCATCGACAAGGTGAAGCGCGTCGACAAGAAGAAGGCGGAGCTCCTCGAGGAGCGCAAGGACGTGAAGACGGAGGTCCGCCGCAAGCAGATCGACGTCGAGGTGACGCAGGCGACGGCCGAGCTCGTGACGACGCTCGAGGAGATGCGCCTGAACAAGCGCACGATCGACAAGATCGTCCAGAAGCTGAAGAGCCTCATCTCGAAGGTCGAGAAGGCGGAGGCCGGCGCCACGGAGCTGGAGCGGCGCACGGGGCTCTCGAAGGGCGAGCTCAAGCGCGAGCTCATCAAGGTGAAGGGCAACCGCGCGCTCGAGGGCCGGCTCGCCAAGAAGCTCAACGTGAACCGCGAGGAGCTGAACGACTTCGAGTCGACCATCAAGAACGCCCAGAAGGGCCTGAAGAAGGTCGAGGAGGAGCTCAACATCGACGTCGCCGCGATCCGCGAGACGTACGAGAACATCCGCGAGGGCGAGCGGATGGCCGAGCGCGCCAAGGCGGAGCTGGTCGAGGCGAACCTCCGCCTCGTGGTCTCCATCGCGAAGAAGTACACGAACCGCGGGCTCCAGTTCCTGGACCTCATCCAGGAGGGGAACATCGGCCTGATGAAGGCCGTCGACAAGTTCGAGTATAAGCGCGGCTACAAGTTCTCGACGTACGCGACGTGGTGGATCCGGCAGGCGATCACCCGCGCGATCGCGGACCAGGCGCGGACGATCCGCATCCCGGTCCACATGATCGAGACGATCAACAAGCTCATCCGCACCTCGCGCTACCTCGTGCAGGAGTACGGCCGAGAGCCGACCCCCGAGGAGATCGCCGAGAAGATGGAGCTCCCGCTCGACAAGGTGCGGAAGGTCCTGAAGATCGCGAAGGAGCCGATCTCGCTCGAGACCCCCATCGGCGAGGAGGAAGACTCGCATCTTGGCGACTTCATCGAGGACAAGAGCGTGATCTCGCCCGCAGAGGCGGTGATCAACATGAACCTCGCCGAGCAGACCCGTAAGGTCCTGAAGACGCTGACGCCGCGCGAGGAGAAGGTGCTCCGGATGCGCTTCGGCATCGGCGAGAAGAGCGATCACACCCTCGAGGAGGTCGGTCAGGACTTCGAGGTCACCCGCGAGCGCATCCGGCAGATCGAGGCGAAGGCGCTCCGCAAGCTCCGGCACCCCAGCCGGTCGAAGCAGCTCAAGAGCTTCATCGACAGCTAGCCCGTGGGCAGGCCTGCTCGGTCACCGAAGGCAGCCCCTGCGAGCCGCTCGCGCTCGCGGCCTCTCCCCGGCGTGCCGCGCGGCCGCGCCGGCGGTGGGCCGCTTGCCGTGCGGCGCGCCGCCGCGGCCCTCGCCGTGCTCGCAGGCGCGCTCCTCGGCGCCGGGTGCGGCAAGACCATGTCCGAAGACGACTGTCGCAGGGTCGGCGACGCGATGCGCGCCGCCTGGAAGGCGGAGCTGAAGCGGGTGGCGCCGGCGGAGGCCGGCGGCGCCGGCAACGCCGCGGTCGTGCTCGAGGGCGAAGGGGAGCGGCTCTCGGCGGAGTGGACGCTCGACTGCAAACGAGAGCTCGCCGGGAGCGAGGTGGAGCCCGGCGAGCTCGACTGCCTCACGCGCGCGAAGACGCTCGAAGAGCTCCGCCGGTGCGCCGCGCCGTGAGCGCCGGCATGCGCCGGGGCGTCGGGAAACGACGCTGACGGCGGCGGCTCCGCGCCAGCGAGCCGGCGAGATCAGTTCAGGTAGCGTTTGTCCTTCGGAGGGTCTTTCTGGCCGCCGGGGATGACCCGGAGCGGGACGCCTCCGGAGCGGCCGCGCGCCGCGGGCACACGGCGGAGCGCGGCGGACTGCGCCTGCAGCTGGCGGAAGCGCATGCGCAGGTAGAACCGGCGCAGCGGCGAGAAGTCACCGAACAGGTAGCCAGCGAGCATGCCGCCGAACGGCGTGATCAGCCCCTCGGGGGGCGCGCGCATGGCGATGACGTTGAGCACGGACATCACGAAGATGAAGACGAGCAGCATCGTGCCCGTCACGGGGAGGACGAAGAAGAGGCGCACGGTGGCGTGGCGGTGGGCGAGCGCCCACGCGACGGCGACCGCCTCGATCATGCCGAGCCCGCCGAAGACCACGGCCTGCTCGACCTGGGGGACGAGCGCGCCGACCGCGACCTGGAGCGCGAAGGCGAAGGCGGCTGAGCCGAACAGGAACGCCAGCGTGCGGCCCGCGCCCCAGCGCGCCTCGAGCGACGGGCCGAGGAAATACAGGCCGAGCAGCGTCGTGATGAAGTGCCATGGATCGCCCAGGCTGTGGATGAGGGGCGCGGTGAACAGCCGCCACACCTGGCCGTGGAGCACGGCATCGCCGATGACCAGGAACGGATCGAGCGCGCCGACCCCGGCGCCCGCCCACTTCACGCCCAGAGTGAACATCACCCAGATGCAGCCGATCGCGATCATCATCCCCAGCAGGGCCTTGCCTGGCTTGGGGAACCCCATTGAGGTGTGCTCCGGGCGCATGGCTTTCCACCTAACAGCCGCGCCTCTGCCGGGCAACCGCTGCCCCCGCACTTTACCGCGATTCGGCTCCTGCCAGAGCCCGCGCGGAGCGCGGCGGCCCCCCTCCGCGCCACCCAGGACGCTCCGAGGCGGGGTCCGCCCGGTGACGCGGCGAGGCATGGCGCGCCGACGCTGGGCAGGCCGTCACGCCCGAGCTGCGCCCGAAGGCGTCCCTCTCAGAAGAAGTTGCCGATGTTGAACTCGAACTTGTACGTCTCTTCGAAGGGGAGCCGCTTGAACGGGAAGCCCCACTCGAACCGCAGCGGCCCCATCGGAGAGAACCACCGGAGCCCGAACCCCCACGAGGTCCGGACGTCGAGGAGGCGCTCGGGCGAGAAGCACGGGTTCGTGACGGCGTACGGCGAGGCGGGGGCCGCTTCGCAGTAGAGCTTCTCGAGGTTCCAGGCGTTGCCCAGGTCGGTGAAGACGACGCCCTTGATCTGCACGGCCTCGAGGATCGGGAACTCCAGCTCGAGGTTCTGGTAGTACATCAGGTTGCCGCCGATGTTCGCCCCGTTCGCGATCGGCGCGGAGTTCGGGTCGGGGCTCTCGCGGAGCGGCAGGCGCGGGCCGATGTCCCGGATCTCGAAGCCGCGGACGTCGAGGATGCCGCCGAGGAAGAAGCGCGCGAACACCGGCACGCCCTCCGGGTTCGGGCTCGTCACCAGGCCAGCCTCGGTGTTCAGCTTGAGGACGAGGCTGTCGGTGATCGGGTAGTAGAACCTCCCCGTCGCGCGGTAGCGCAAGAACTCGTTCTGGCTGCCGAGGGCGCTGTGGGCGAGCTCCACGGAGCCCTGCAGGTAGATGCCCGAGGTCGGGAAGAGCTGGTTGTTGCGCGTGTCGTAGGTGAGCGTCGGGCGGACGCTCGACGTGATCCCGTCGTTGAAGAGGTTGGCGAGCGGGAGCCGCTGGAACGTGGACCGCGGGTCGGCGGTGCCGAGCCCGGTCGTCGTGGAGGACGAGATCTCGTCGCTCTCCAGCGTGTAGGTCAGCGAGGCGCGGAGCTCGGGCTCGATGAGCGGGTACCCGATCGTGAGCGCCCCGCCCGTGGAGGTCTGCGAGAACTCCTTGTAGGCCCGCAGCTGGTTGTAGACGCTCACCGACGCCGAGAACGGGCTGTCGAACAGGTACGGCTCGAAGAAGCGGATGTCGACGAGGCGCCGCAGGCTCGAGATCTGCGCCTGGACCGAGAGCGACTGGCCGCTTCCGAGCAGGTTCGCCTGCTGCACCTGCGCCGTCGCGATGAAGTTCTCGACGCTGGAGAAGCCGGCGCCGATCTGGAAGGTGCCCGTCGGCTTCTCGCCGATGTCGACGTTGACGTTGATGTGCTGGGGGTCGTCGCCCTGCTCGGTGGAGATGTCGACCCGCTCGAAGTAGCCGAGCGCGGTGATCCGCTGCTTCGACCGCTCCAGCTTCGTCTCGCTGAACAGCTTCCGCTCCTCCACCTCCATCTCGCGGCGGATCACCTTGTCCCGCGTCTTCGTGTTGCCGCGGATCTCGATGCGGCCGAAGTAGACGAGCTGGTTTCGGCGGATGGCGACGGTGATGTCGACCTCCCGGTTGTCCGGATCGAGCTGGGGCTCCGGCGTGGCCTCGACGTTGGCGTACCCGGCGTCCCGGTACAGCGTCTGGATCGCGCTGAGGTCCTTCGCGAGCTCGGCGCGGTTGAACCAGTCGCCCGGCTTGGCTCGCACCATCTCGCGCAGCGCCCGGCGCCCGCCGAGCGGCTCGATCTCGCGGCCGTCGGCGTCCCGCTCGAAGACGCGGAGCGAGCGGATGCGGAACCGCGGCCCCTCGTTGATCGTCAGCGTGACCTCGATGCCCGTCCGGTCGGGCGTGAGCATCACCCGCGGCGTCGCGACCTGCACCGAGAGGAACCCGCGGTCGTAGTAGAGCGCGTTGATCACGAGGACGTCGCGCTCGAACGCGTCCTGGCGGAACGGACCGCCCGTGCCGAAGGCGAAGAAGCCCCCCTGCCCCGTGATCATCACCTCCCGGAGCTCCTCGTCCGGGATGTTGTGGTTGCCGATGAAGGTGATCCGCCGGACGGTGACCGGCGCGTGCTCCTTGATCGTGAACTTGAGGGTGACCTGGTTCTCCCGCTCCGGGACGACCTCGTAGCTGACCTCGGCGAGGAAGTAGCCCTCCTCGGCGTACTTGTCGCGGAGCTTCTGAACCCCCCGCCGGATCGCCGCGTAGCTCAGGATGGTGCCCGTCTTGATCTCGACCGAGAGCGCCTCGGTGAGATCCTCGGTGCTGATCTCGCTGTTGCCGGAGAACTCGATGCTCTTGATGCTCGGACGCTCGCGGACGAGCACCCGGAGGCTCACGCCGTCGTCCCGGCGGGTGAGGTCGACCTCGACGTCGTCGAACAGGCCCGAGTTCCACAGCTCGCGCACGTCGCGCGCCAGCCCCTCCGGGGTGAACGCCCTGCCGACGCGCGTTTGCCCCAGGTAAACGAGCACGTCCTCGGTCGAGATCCGCCGGTTCCCGGCGACGACGACCTGGACGACCGGCTGCCCTCGGGCGAGCTCAGCCTCGGTGGGCGCCAGATCGATCGTCGGCTCCGCCGCATCGGCGGCGCCCTGCGCAGGTGTACCGGCAGGGCCGGCCTGGGCTCCGCCGGCCGCGTCGGCCGGCGCCGGCGGTTGAGCGGGGCCGGCTGGGGCAGGAGGCGGCGCAGCCCCGCCCGCGGGCGGCTGCGCTCCCGGAGCACCTCCGGGCACTTGCGCTGCAGCAAACCGGGGCCGGGCCACTGCCGCAACGAACACCAGGAGGAGGCCGAGCCAGACGAGCCGCAGCAAGCGGCCGGGGAGGCGAAGCGGTGGACGGGTGCCTGTCGCGTACAAGGCGCCACCCCGTAGCCCAGCACGCCGTGAGTCTCAAGGGCGGACGCCCAAAACAGGCCGTCGCCCGCGCGCCGCGCGGCGTCCCCCGCGTTCGGGTCGATCCCGAGGCCATCTGACGCTATGCCAGGGCGCGCACAAGCGTAGGCGAGCACTCGCTGCCAGAAATTCCCGCGAGGCAGCCTTGACCGAGCGCGAGCCCCTGGGTAATTGCCGAGGCTCACCAGCGTTCACCTGAACATCGGAGCACCTGTCGACGGGTGCCCGCGCATCTCCTGGAGCAACGCGTGTCTCGAACCCCCTCCCTTCCGCCCGACGGCGAGGCGCCTCGCCGGGGCCGCCGCGGCGGCCGGCCCGGTGACAGCGACCCGCCGCCCCCTGCGCCCGACACATCGCTCGCCGAGGAGGCGCAGCGCCGGTACCTGAACTACGCGCTCAGCGTCATCACCTCGCGCGCCCTGCCCGACGTGCGCGACGGGCTGAAGCCGGTGCAGCGCCGCATCCTCTACGCGATGCTGCACGACCTGCACCTCGGGCCGGACGCGAAGTACCGGAAGAGCGCCGCGGTCGTCGGCGACGTGATGGGCAAGTACCACCCGCACGGCGACGTCGCGATCTACGACGCCATGGTCCGGCTGGCGCAGGACTTCGTGATGCGCGCGCCGCTCATCGCGGGCCACGGGAACTTCGGCTCCGTGGACGGCGATGCGCCGGCGGCGATGCGCTACACGGAGGCGAAGCTCCGCCCCCTCGCGCTGGAGCTGCTCAGCGAGCTCGGCCAGCGCACCGTGAACTTCCGTCCCAACTACGACGGGACCCGCTTCGAGCCGATCGTCCTCCCCTCCCGCTTCCCCAACCTGCTCGTGAACGGCTCGCAGGGGATCGCGGTCGGGATGGCGACGAGCATCCCGCCGCACAACCTCGGCGAGGTGATCGACGCGTGCGTCGCGCTGATCGAGAACCGCGAGCTCACCACGCAGCGGCTGCTGACGTTCGTCAAGGGCCCCGACTTCCCGACGGGCGGCCAGCTGCACGCGACGAAGAAGGAGCTCGAGGCCGTCTACACGTCCGGCCAGGGCTCGCTGAAGCTCCGCGGCGAGTGGAAGCTGGAGGAGGGCGACGGCAAGCGCGGGGCCGCGCCCCAGATCGTGATCACCTCCATCCCGTACGGGGTCGAGCGCAAGGCGATCGTCGAGAAGATCGCCGAGGTGATCGTCTCGAAGAAGCTGCCGACGCTCGTCGACGTGCGCGACGAGTCGACCGCCGAGGTGCGCATCGTCATGGAGCTCAAGCGCGGCGCCGACCCGCAGCTCGTGATGGCGTACCTCTACAAACAGACGCCGCTCGCGATCAACGTGCAGGTGAACCTCACCTGCCTCGTGCCCACGGACAACGCGGACGTCGCCGCGCCGCGGCGGCTCGGCCTGGGCGAGATCCTCTCGCAGTTCCTCGACTTCCGCTACGCGACGGTGACGCGGCGGCTCGAGTTCGAGCTCGGCGAGCTCCGGCGGCGGATCACGATCCTCGAGGGGTTCGAGAAGATCTTCGACGCGCTCGACGAGGTGATCCGGATCATCCGCAAGAGCGAGGGCAAGGCCGACGCGGCCGAGAAGCTGATGAAGCGCTTCTCGCTGAACGAAGATCAGACGGACGCCATCCTGGAGCTCAAGCTGTACCGCCTCGCGCGGCTCGAGATCCTGCTCGTGCAGAAGGACCTCGCCGAGAAGCGCGCCGAGGCGAAGCGGATCGAGGGGCTGCTCAAGAACGACGCGAAGCGGTGGGCGATCGTCCGCGACGAGCTCGTCGAGATCAAGGGCTCCTACGGCGAGAAGCGCCGCACGAAGGTGCTGGGCGCCGTCGACGAGCCCGAGTACCAGGCCGAGGATTTCATCGTGGCCGAGGACGCCAACGTCATCCTCTCGGCGCAGGGCTGGGTGAAGCGGGTCCGCGAGGTGCGGGATCTCTCCTCGACGCGCGTCCGCGAGGGCGACAGCGTGCTCGCCGCCGTCGCCGGGTCGACGCGGACGACCGTCGCGTTCTTCTCGAACCTCGGCGCGTGTTACGTGTGCCGCATCCACGACGTGCCGCAGTCGACCGGCTACGGCGATCCGGTGCAGAAGCTCTTCAAGCTGGCCGACGGCGAGCGGATGATCGCGATGTTGTCCTTCGATCCGAGGGCGCTCGACGTCCCGCCGCAGACCCCGGACGCCGCCGAGCCGGAGCCGCCCTTCGCGCTCGCGATCACCCGCGGCGGGCTCGGCTTCCGGTTCTCGCTGCGCCCGCACCGCGACCCGTCGACGCGCTCGGGTCGCCGGTTCGCGAAGCTGAACGAGGGCGACGAGGTGCTCTTCGTCCACGCCGTGGACGGCGCCGACAGGGTGCTCTGCGCCTCGAGCGACGCCTTCGCGCTCAGCGTGCCCGTGGAGGAGCTCGCGCTCCTCTCCGGCCCGGGCAAGGGCTCGATCGTGATGCGGATCGCCGAGGGCGAGCGGCTCATCGGCGCCGCGCTCGCGCTCGGCCCGAACGACGTGATCACGGTCGAGACAGAGAAGGGCAAGACGCTGGAGATCGCCGCGAGCAAGATCGCCGGCCCCCGCGGCACCCAGGGCGAGCAGGTCGCGCGCCGCGACCGCTTCGCCCGGGTGGTGCCGCCGGCCGTCGTCGTACCGACGCTGGAGGTGAGCTGAATGGCCGCCACGAATCCCCCGGTCCGCGCCGCTTCCGGCGCACGTTACACGGCCGCCGACATCGAGGTGCTCGAGGGCCTGGAGCCCGTCCGCAAGCGCCCCGCCATGTACATCGGCGGCACCGATGCCAGGGGCTACCACCACCTGCTCTGGGAGATCGTCGACAACGCCGTCGACGAGGCGATCAACGGGCACGCGAAGCGGATCGAGGTGACGCTCGACGCCGACCACCAGGGCGCGACCGTGACGGACGACGGGCGCGGCATCCCCGTGGACGTCCATCCCCGGTACAAGCGCGCCGCGCTCGAGCTGATCTTCTGCACGCTGCACGCGGGCGGGAAGTTCTCGAGCGACAACTACAAGGTCTCCGGCGGGCTCCACGGCGTGGGCTCGAGCGTCGTCAACGCGCTCTCGGAGCTCGTCGAGGTGAAGGTGCTGCGCGACGGGTTCGAGCACCACCAGACGTTCTCGCGAGGCGTGCCGACCAGCAAGCTCAGGAAGGGCGCGCCCACCCGCAAGCACGGCACGAGCATCCACTTACGGCCGGACCCGGAGATCTTCGGGCGCGACCGGCGCTTCGACGCCGAGACCATCCGCGAGCGCCTGGAGGCGAAGGCGTACCTCCACGGCGGGCTCGCGATCGCGTTCCGCGATCTCCAGTCCGGGGAGTCGATCGAGCTCCTCCACCCGAACGGCATCGCCGACTTTTTGCCGAAGCTCGTCGCCCAGCGCGGCAAGGCGGTGACGCACCCGTCGATCTTCTACGTCGCCCGCGAGGGGGAGATCCGGCTGGAGGCCGCGCTCCAGTGGACGGAGTCGACCGACGACTACGTGAGGTCGTACGTCAACGGCATCCCCACCCACGCCGGCGGCGCGCACGAGTCGGGCTTCGGCGCGGCGATCGTGAAGGCGGTCCGCGCCTTCATGGAGGCGAAGAAGGTCCAGCCGAAGGGCGTGACGCTGACGGCCGACGACATCCGCGAGGGGATCGTGGGGGTCCTGTCGATCTACATCCAGGACCCTCAGTTCCAGGGGCAGACGAAGGACCGGCTGAACAACGCGGAGGCGGGGCCGGCGGTCGAGGGCATGGTCCGGCCCGCGCTCGAGCAGTGGCTCCTCCAGAACGGCACCGCCGGCGAGGCGATCGTGGCCCGCGCGATCCTCGCGGCGCGCGCGCGGGAGGCGCGGCGCGAGGCGACGCAGCAGGTCCTGCGCAAGACGCCCGTGTCGCACCGGCTCAACCTGCCGGGCAAGCTCGCCGACTGCGCCTCGACCGACCCGAGCGAGAGCGAGCTCTTCATCGTCGAGGGCGACAGCGCCGGGGGCTCCGCCAAGCAGGGCCGCGATCGGCGCACGCAGGCGATCCTCCCGCTGCGCGGCAAGGTGCTCAACGCGGAGCAGGCGTCGACGTCGAAGGTGCTCGGCAACAAGGAGCTCCAGGACATCGTGAGCGCGCTCGGCTGCGGCTTCGGGAAGGACTTCGACGCCTCCAAGCTGCGTTACGGCCGGATCTTCCTGCTGATGGACGCCGACAGCGACGGCCAGCACATCGCGACGCTGCTGCTGACGTTCTTCTACCGCCACCTCCCCGGCCTGCTCCGCGGCGGGCACGTGTTCCTGGCCCAGCCGCCGCTCTACCGGATCGACGTCGGCAAGGAGACGCACTGGGCCCTCGACGACGCCGAGCGGGACCGGATCCTCGCGAAGCTGCCCAAGACGGCGAAGGCGGACATCTCGCGCTTCAAGGGGCTCGGCGAGATGCCCGCCGAGGACCTCAAGGCGACGACGCTCGACATCCGCCGCCGCCGCGCGCTGCGCATCGTCATCGAGGGAGAGATCGAGACCGATCGCATCCTGAACGAGCTGATGGGCAAGGACGCCCAGGCGCGCTTCCGCTTCATCATGGAGCGCGCGCCGAACGCCGAGATCGACGTCTGAGCGGCGACGCTCCGTTCCAGCCAGCGCGGCATCTTCGCGCGGCACGCGAACCCCGTTCGATGCCGCGCACCCCGCCCGCATTCATCACCTGACAGCAACGAGAACGACGCGGCGATGTCGCGATGTATGCGTGCGCGACGTCATGCGCGCGCGCGCAGGCACGCTGCACGTTGTGCCAGGCACGGCCCGGGCGTTGATGTCGCGTGAACAGCAGGCCACACCCGGTATGGCAGCGCGTGCAGGTTGGCCCTACTCCGCGGGTTTTTGTTCGGTGGGACGCTGAGTCATTCAGGCCTCAGTTGCTGCGCAGGCTTGCGGCCTACTGGTTGCAATAGGTCGTCCCGTGGCCGCGATGACCGTGGCACACCGCCCTTTCACCGCTGGAGAGGTACTCGTGACGACTGCGCTTCCCATCTCGACTCCGATCGCACCCTCCTTTTCCCACAGCACGCCGTCTGCCCGTTCCCTCGCGGTCTCGGCGCCCCACACCGCGGCGCCGAGCGACGGCGCGCAGCCGCTGCGCGACCGCGCCGCCGTGCTCTCGCGCGCCAACGCCGCGCCGCGCCCGGCAGCGCCGCTCCCGCGCAGCACCTCGGAGAGGCTCCTGCTCGGCCGTGATCGCATCCGCAACGCCGCGGAGGCGGGTCAGCGGATCCGCTCGTACGAGGTCGCCCTGGACCTCGATCTGTCCGAGTTTCACTTCGCTCGGCTCTTCCGCGCCGCCTTCGGGCTATCTCCGCACGTCTACTACGATGAGGTGCGCGCGGAGCGTGCCCGCGCCCTGCTGCGCGAGGGGCTCACCGAGGGCGAGGTCGCTCGCCGCATCGGGTTCCGCAGGCCTGCGGAGCTCCGGGCCCTCCTGTCCAAGCGTGGGGGCGCGACCCCGCAGGCCGTCGAGCCGGAGCAGAGCGACGCTTCGGCCGAGTGAACGGGCGGAAGCTGCCGTTCCCACGCGGCGCCCGCGCCTCGCCTCCCCCGGGCGAGGGGAATCGAAACGACCCACCCCCCATGACATCAAGATCAGAGTCGCCGGTGCTTGAGCGCGGGCAGATTCGCCCTCACCCGCCCAAGATACGCGGGGTCGAGCGTCGCCATCGCGATGCCTTCGCCCTCCGAGGCCTGAGCGATCACCTCACCCCACGGATCGACTACGCAAGACTTGCCGAACGTCGCCCGACCGCCGGGGTGCTTGCCCCACTGCGCCGCGGCCACCACGTACGTCTGGGCCTCGATGGCCCGCGCGCGGAGCAGGACCATCCAGTGGTCCTTGCCCGTGAGCAGGGTGAACGCCGCGGGGACGACGATGGCCTCGGCGCCTGCCGACGCGAGCGCGCGGTAGAGCTCCGGGAACCGGACGTCGTAGCAGATCGAGAGCCCGAGCTTCACGCCGTCGATCTCGGTGACGACGGGGCGGTCGCCCGGGCTCGTCGACGCCGACTCGCGGTACTTGGTCCCGTCCGGGATGTCGACGTCGAAGAGGTGGATCTTCCGGTAACGGGCGGCGAGCCGGCCGTCGGGCCCGAAGACCGCGCACGTGTTGTACGGCCGCGCTGGATCCTGCGCGCGCTCGGGGAAGCCGCCGGCCACGATGGTCACGCGGGCCGACCGCGCCGCCCCGGCGAGGCTGCGGACGATCGGGCCGCCCCCCTCATCGAGGTCCTCGGCGATGCTGCGCTTCCCCTCCTCGTTGCCCATGTACGCGAAGTTCTCGGGCAGCACGACCGTGGTCGCCCCACGGCTCGCTGCCTCGGCGATGCGCGCCTCCACCCGCGCCAGGTTCTCGCTCACATCCTCCTGGCTGGAGAGCTGAAGGGCCGCCCAGATGACCGGTTTCTGCATGCGGCGAAGCCTACCTCACGATGAACCGGCGTGCGCCACGCGCCGAAGGAAGCGCGCAGCTCCCCGGGTTTCGTCAATCTCCAGACGCACGCGCGGTCCCGCGGTCAGCCGCTGACCCGCCGCCCGTCACACCGCTGCCGCCCGCAACGCCGCCGCCCGTCGCTCCGCCGCCGCCCGCAGCGCCGCCGCCGCCCGCAGCGCCGCTGCCCGTCGCTCCGCCGCCGCCCACGCCGAGATCCGGCACAGCGCACTCGAGCGGCACGGCGTAGGCGCACGTCGCGCCGCACGCCTCGCAGACGCAGGCGAGCACCTGCCGGAACGCCTGGTGCGCGGCGCCCGCGTCGTCCGGAAAGACGCACCTCGCCTGGCAGGATTTGTTGTGGCCGCAGTCCTTGAGGCACAGGCTGATCTGCCTGCACCCTGGCTCCCCGTCACATGCCGCGAGCTGCGCCTCGCACCGCGCCCCGCGGGCGGCGTGCTCGTTGACGCAGTCGCCGCAGCGCCCCCCTTCGCCGCCGTAGGCCGCGAGGCACTCGCAGACGTTCGCCGGCCCAGGCCTGCCGTCGGGGCCCCCGTCGGCCTGCGCGCCGCCCCCGGCGCCGGAGCCGGTCGCCGCGCTCGCGCCGCGGCCGCGCGGCGGCGGGAGCCGCTCCTCGGTACAGCTCGGGAGCCACGCGAGCGCGAGCGCCGGCCCGAGCACGAGCCCCCCGCAGAGGACAGCGCGCGCGTACAACCCCGACCCGAAAGGAGCACGCACCGCCCTCCGAACGAACGACATGATGAGGGCGATCGTAGCGTGCCTCGCCTCCAGGACCGAGCTTGCGTCCCGCAGCGCGCTCCCGTCCGCACGAAAGGCAGCGAGCGTGCAGAACCCTCTCCCAGCAACCACCGAACACCACTATGCTTTCCGGGTTCATCGCAAAAATTCTCATGGAAATTGCTCCCCTTTCGCTGATGCCGCGTTCCGTGCTCGCCCTGGCCAAGGAGGTCGCGCGCGCGCTGCTCCGGCGGCCCGTCGTCGGGATCGCCGCCGCCGCGCAGACCGCAGACGGCCGGTGGCTGCTGATCCGCCGCAGCGACACCGGGACGTGGGCCCTCCCGGGAGGGACCCTGGAGTGGGGTGAGACGCTCCGCGACTCCATCGTGCGGGAGCTCGCCGAGGAGGCCGGCGTCACCGAGGTCGAGATCGGGCGGGTGGTGGGGGTGTACTCGCGTCCCGATCGCGACGTCCGCTTCCACGCCGTGACCGTCGTCGTCGCAGCCCGGATCGGCGCGCCGACGCGCCCTCCCCAGAACCCGCTGGAGATCCGCGAGGTCCGGCTGTTCCGGGACGACGAGCTCCCGGCCGAGCTCGCCATGGGCATGGGGGATCTGCTCGCCGCCGCCAGGCGCGTCGGCGACACGGAGCTCGAGTGAGCCGAGGCGACCGATGACGCAGGCACACCACGACGAGGCCGGCGCGCGCAGCGCGCTGCAGGGCGGGCTCGCGACGGATCCGAAGCACAAGGCGCGGATCGACGAGCTGGCAGAGCGCATCGAGAAGTACCGGGCGAGCTACTACGCCGGGCGCCCCGAGATCTCGGACGCGGCGTTCGACGCGCTGGAGGACGAGCTCCGCGCCCTCGACCCCGCGCACCCGGTGCTCGCCCGGGTCGGCTCGGCCTCCCTGATCACGGAGTGGGAGAAGGCGCGGCACGAGATCCCGATGGGATCGCTCAACAAGGTCGTCTCCGAGGACGAGCTGCGCGCCTGGGTCGCCCGCTGCGAGGAGATCCTCGCGAAGGAGACGCCCGCCGCGGCCGACGACGGCGGCGCCGCGCCGCCGGCCGCGACGATCGCGGACGATCTCTTCGTGGCCGAGAAGCTCGACGGCATCTCCATCGAGGTCATCTACCGGGACGGCAAGCTCGCCGACGCCATCACCCGAGGCGACGGCGAGTGGGGCGAGCGGATCACCGCCAACGTCGCCCGGATGAAGGGGGTCCCCGCGCGGATCCGCGAGCGGGGCCGGCTGTCCGTGCGCGGCGAGATCATCCTCCGCCTCTCGGACATGAAGCGCTACTTCCCGGGCGTCACGAGCCCGCGCAACATGGCCGCGGGCGCGTCCAAGCGGTTCGACGGCCAGGGGGCGGAGCACTGCACCGTGCTCTTCTACGACGTCGCCGAGCACCTCGAGATCCCGACGTGCCAGGCGCGCTTCGCCTGGCTGCGCGAGCTCGGCTTCGCGACGCCGCAGACCGCCCACGGCGGCGTCGAGGACGTCGTGAAGCTCTACCGGCGCTACGCGAGCGAGCTCCGCGCCGGCCTCGACTACGAGATCGACGGGCTCGTCGTCTACGTCAACGCGATGCACCTCCAGGGCCTGCTCGGCGACGTCAACCGCCGGCCGCGCGGCGCGGTCGCCTTCAAGTTCGCGTCGCCCGCCAAGGTGACGACCGTCGTGGCGATCCAGTGGGACACCGGACCGAGCGGCCGCGTGACGCCGGTGGCGATCGTCGAACCGGTGGAGCTCGCCGGCGCGAACGTCCGGCGCGCCTCGCTGCACAACGCGGCGAACGTGCGGAGCCTCGGCATCGGCGTGGGCGACGAGGTGCTGGTCTCGCGCCGCAACGACGTCATCCCGTACGTCGAGGAGGTCGTGGAGAAGCGCGGACCCGACGCGGTCCCCCCCTCGGTCTGCCCGGTCTGCAGCGCGCCGCTCGTCGTCGAGGGCGAGTACCTCCTCTGCCGCAACGCCGGGTGCCGCGCCCTCATCGAGGGGCGCATCCACAACTGGATCGACGCGATCGGCGCGCTCGAGTGGGGCGACAAGCTCATCGAGCAGGTGGTCGCCGCGAGGCTCGTCCGGGAGCCGCTCGATCTGTACAAGCTCTCGGTCAAGGACATCGCCGACCTCGATCGGCGCGGGGAGAAGAGCGCAACGAAGTGCCTCGATCAGCTGAAGAGCCGGCTGCCGCTCGCGCTGCCGACCTTCCTCGCGGCGCTCGGCATCGAGGGGTTCGCGATCCAGACCGCGCGGCTGCTCGTGTCGGCCGGGTACAACACCATCGAGAAGGTGCTCGCCGCCCGCGAGGACGAGCTCGCCGGCATCCCGGGGCTCGGCGCGATCAAGGCGGCGAGCATCGTCCGCGGGCTGCGCGCCCGCAGCGACGAGGTCGCGCGGCTGCTCGCGGGGGGCATCGTCCCGGTCGCGCCCGAGGCGGAAGGTCCGCTCGCGGGGCTCACGTTCTGCTTCACCGGCTCGGCGTCCCGCCCCCGCGGCGAGCTCACCCACCTCGTCGAGTCGAACGGCGGGCGGGTGCTGAACTCCGTCACGAAGGAGCTCAATTACCTGGTCCTCGCCGACGTGGCGTCCGCGTCGAGCAAGGCGGTGAAGGCGCGCAAGTACGGCACGAAGCTCATCACCGAGGACGACCTCGAGAAGCTCATCGCCGAACGCCGCGGCGGCGCACCGGGCTAGACAGGAGCCGGAGCTCTACCAGGTGATGTCCTGGTGCTCCGTCACCCCGAGCACGTCCTGGAGCTCCAGGGTCCTCCCGTCCGGGAGGCGGATCGTGCCCGTGTAGAGGCCGATCGGCTGCATGAACTCCGACGAGATCACGCCGAGGTTCGTGTGGTGCGAGTGCGCCGCGCCGGGGACGAACCGGAGATCCACGGCGCCGTCCGCGGTTTGCACGCGCCACGGGTCGAGCGGCCGCTCCGCGTCGAAGGTCAGCCGTCCCTCGTCGAGCGGGATGAGCTCGCTCTCGACCCAGAGCGCGCACTCGGCCTCGCCGATGAACCCTTCGCCCAGGTTCATGCCGACGCGCTCGCCGCTCTCCGCCCGCCCGAGCGCCAGGGCCCAGCGCCAGGTGGTGCGGCGCGGCATGAGGCCGTTCGTGTAGTCGTAGCTGGCGAGCGCTCCGTCGAGCGAGACGCGACGACCGAGCACCGTCACCTCCCCTTCGACGCCGAGCAGCTGCCGCTTCTCGGTCGTGAGCAGGAGCCCGCCCGGCATCGGCGCGATCACCGAGAGGGCTGGAGGGGCCACGCGGCTGTCCAGCCGCGCGCGGACATCGAGGCCGCGGAACGCGGCCGTCAACGCGATCGTCGTTTCCCCGCGCGGGCGCTCGATGCGCACGCGCGCGAACGGCAGCCACGCCGAGGCAGCGCTGCCTTCCCCGCCGACGTCGCCCACGCTCGCCGCGAAGGGAGGGCCGAACGCGAAGCGGTCGACGAGCAATCGCCGGCCTGCCTTGTCGAGCACGACGCCCATCGCCATCACGAGGTAGCCGAGGTGGGCGACGCCGACAGCAATGAAGAGCTCGTCCGACGCGATCGCCACGTACGTCCACCGCTTCTGCCGGAGCAGCCGGTCGAGGCCGCGCGGCGCGAGCGGCGTCATGTCGACGCGAGGCAGCTCGCCCCGGTAAGAGCCGACGCGCGCTGCGCCCGTGGACGGATCGAAGATCACATCGGGCGGCGTGAGGATCTCGCGCATCTCGCCAGGGTAGCGTCGACGTGGCCGCCGCCCAAGGCAGGCTGCTCCTGAAAGCCGACATCCTTGCGATGGCGCAAACGAAGGAGGCAACGCCGGCGCGGTGCGCGCGGCCTCAGCGCGCCGAAAACGACGGCGCAGCGCGGCGCCGGAGCGCTGCGCGCCGTCGGGTCCCCCGCTAGACTCGCGTCATGATCGACGCCATCGCCACGCCGCCGCCCCCCCAGAACGAGCCTGTCCTCGCGTACGCCCCTGGCACGCCGGAGCGCGCGGCCCTCAAGGCGGAGCTCGAGCGCAAGGCGCGGGAGACGATCGAGATCCCGATGATCATCGACGGCGAGGCGGTCCGGACCGGCGCGCTCGACGAGGTCCGCGCGCCGCACCGGCGCGATCTGCTGCTCGCCCGCGCCCACCAGGGCGGCGCCGAGCACGTGGCGCGCGCGATCGAGGCCGCGCGGCGGGCGCACCCCGCCTGGTCGCGGACGCCGTGGACCGCGCGCGCCGCCGTGTTCCTGAAGGCGGCCGAGCTGCTCGCGACGCGGTACCGCCCCGCGCTCAACGCGGCGACGATGCTCGGGCAGAGCAAGACGGCGTTCCAGGCGGAGATCGACTCGGCCTGCGAGCTCATCGATTTCTTTCGCTACAACGTCCACTTCGCCCACCGGATCGCCGCGGAGCAGCCGGCGAGCGCGCCGGGCACCTGGAACTTCGCCGAGCCTCGCCCGCTGGAGGGCTTCGTCTTCGCGGCGACCCCGTTCAACTTCACCGCGATCGCGGCGAACCTGCCCGCGGCCCCGGCGCTGATGGGCAACACCGTCGTCTGGAAGCCGTCGGCGAACGCGCTGTACTCCGCGCACTTCGTGATGGAGCTCTTGATCGAGGCGGGCCTCCCGCGCGGCGTCATCAACCTCGTCATGGGTCCGCCGGAGCTCGTCTCGAACGCCTGCGTCGATCACCCGGACTTCGCCGGCATCCACTTCACCGGCTCGACCGCGGTCTTCCAGTCGATCTGGCGCCGCATCGGGGAGAACATCGGGCGCTACCGGAGCTACCCGCGCATCGTGGGCGAGACCGGCGGCAAGGACTTCGTCTTCGCGCACGCGAGCGCGGACGTCGACGCGCTCGCGGTGGCGCTCGTGCGGGGGGCGTACGAGTACCAGGGGCAGAAGTGCTCGGCCGCGTCGCGCGCGTACATCCCCCGCTCGATCTGGCCGGCGCTGAGGGACCGGCTCGCGGGCCACATCCAGGCGATCCGCATGGGGGACGTCGCCGACTTCCGCAACTTCATGGGCGCGGTGATCGACGGGCGCGCGCACGCCCGGCTCACGGATCGGATCGCCGCGGCGAAGAAGGATCCGGCGTGCTCGCTCGTCTGCGGCGGCGGCGGGCGCGCGCACGACGGGAGCGACGGCTGGTTCGTCGAGCCGACGCTCATCGAGACCGCCGATCCGCGCCACGCCCTGATGACGGAGGAGCTGTTCGGGCCGGTGCTCACGGTCTGGGTCTACCCGGACGGCGAGGAGCAAAAGGCGCTCGCGGTCTGCGACGAGACGTCGCCGTACGGCCTCACGGGCGCGGTGTTCGCCCGCGATCGGGCGTTCATCGAGGCGGCGGGCGACGCGCTCCGCTTCGCGGCGGGGAACTTCTACATCAACGACAAGCCGACCGGCGCCGTCGTCGGGCAGCAGCCGTTCGGCGGCGCGCGCGGATCCGGCACGAACGACAAGGCGGGCAGCCTGTTCAACCTGCTGCGGTGGGTCTCGCCGCGGGTCGTGAAGGAGACGTTCGCGCCGCCGCGCGCGGTCGCCTACCCGTTCATGGCCGCGGAGTAGAGCGCGCGGCGAAGCGCGCCATCGCCGCCGCGCACCTCAGCGCGGCAGCGACGCGAGGACGTCGGAACCGCGGGCCCGCTTGAGGGGTGGCGCCCGAGGGCGTCTTGCTCCCGTGCAGCCTTGCCGGCGCCGCTGAAGAGCCCGCAATGAAGACGGGCCGTGTAGTCAAGTGGACAACACGAACCTACCCGACGAAATCGTGCCGGTCCTTGTCCTACGAGGTCCAACAGTGTAGGCGTACAATTCCTTCACGGAAACGACGAGGGACCACAGAACGCAGCAAGCGTTGGAGGTGCCATGAGGTCGATGTACTTGTTGGGTCTTGTTGTAATCGGCACGGTCGCGGCAACTGCTGCGGGTTGCGGTGGGGATGACGAGGGCAGCGGCGGAGACGGGGGCGCCGGCGGGGCCGGAGGGGCCACGAGCTCGTCGACCACCTCGAGCACGAGCGTCGTCGCCACCACCTCGTCCGCGGGCGGGGAAGGCGACGAGAACAACAGCATCGAGACGGCTGAGGACATCGACTTCGCCGCCTGGGTGGATGCGACGCTCGAGCCGGTCGATGCGGACCAGGACTTCTACCGCTTCAGCGGGACCAAAGGGCAAATCCTGGCCATCGAAACTGACGCGAAGCCGGATGACGACCCGAGCGATCCGACGTACCCCGATCTGGTCGTCACGCTGCTCGACGCCGAGGGCACCCAGCTCGCCCAGAACGACGACCAGACCCCGGGAGTTATCAACGACAGCCTCCTGTACACCGTCCTCCCCGCGGATGGCGATTACTACCTCCGCCTGGAGGAGTGCACCTCTGCGTTCGGCACGCAGGGATGCGCTTCCGCGGACGAGATCCTCGATTTCGACTACAGCGTGCGCATCTTCACGGTCAATGTGGGGGCCGACGAAGAGGACAGCCTCGTCGGAGAGACAGAGCCCAACGACGACGCGGAGCAGGCTGGCGCGCTGGGCTACGACTCCACGGTCGAGAACCAGCAGACCGTGTACTACAGGACGTTCGTGTTCGGCGGCTTCGAGAGCGCGACGGACGTCGACGTCTACTCGTTTACCCTGCCGGAGACCCCCCCCGCCGCGAGCGGGCTCAAGGCCCGGTTCGAGGTCTACGGCCCGACCGGACCGGACGGCAACGGCTCCACGGTCGACGTCAGCGAGGTCGCCGTCTTCAGCGCGGCCGACCTGACCACCGCCTACGCGAAGGTCGACGCCTCGAAGGGCGGCGACATCGAGGTCCCGGTCCAGATCGGGGAGGAAGGGAAGTACTTCGTCTTCGTCAAGCGCGCGCCGGGGGACGTCGGCGCGAACGACTTCTACATCCTGCTCCACAACCGCGTGGAGTCGCAGGGCGCGGAGAGCGAGGACGTGGCCAACAACGACGCCGCGACGCCGGAAGGCGACCTGGCCTCCTTCGAGAACCAAGGGCGCGGTACGAGCTACGTGGTGGACGGGCAGCTCGTCACAGACGGGGACACCCCGGATGTCGACTTCTACGAGATCCCGCTGCCCGAGAACGTCGAGGCGGGCTGGACGGTCTCCGCCTTCTGCGGGGCGCAGCGCCACGGCTCCGGGCTCCGCGAGCTCAAGGTCGAGCTGCTGAACGGCGACGGCACGGAGATCGGCGCCGATTACACGTCCACCGAGAGCGATACGGAGGAGGCGCTGATCGACGGGCTCGCGCTCCCGGCGACCGTCGCGGAGAACAGGCTGCTCGCCAAGGTGTCGTCCGGCACGCCCGCCGAGGATGTGACGAGCCGCAGCTACAACTGCCTCTTCGCCTACCTGCCGCCGCAGACGAACTGAAGATCTCGCCCCGCCGGCGCCCGCGCCGAATCGAGGCGCTGGCGCCGCGGCGCGCCGCGATCTCCTCGCGGATCGTCGCTGCCGACGGCGACTCCCGCCCGAGCTTCCCGGTGCCCCGTGGTATAGCCGGAGCGCCATGAGGGTCGGCTTCACGCCCGCGCGCACCGGGCTCCTCTCGCTCCTCCTCCTCTCCTGCAGCGCGGGCGCCCCGAGCGGGCCAGCCTCCCCTGCCCCCGCGCTCGGCAGCGCCGCGCCGGCGCCGGCGCCCCCCGCGACGGCGACGCCGCCGGCGGAGCCCCCGGCGCGCGCGGAGTTCGATCCCGTGGCGCTGGGGAGCACCGTGAGCGGGGTGAAGCAGCTCTGTGACGATCACCTGCGCGCGGCGGAGGAGCACCTCGGCGCGATCAAGGCGCTGAAGGGGGCGCCGCCGGAGCAGCTCACCTACGCCGCCACCCTCGGGCGGTTCGACAGCGCGGTGCTCGAGGTGAACAGCGCCGGCGACTTCCCCTACCTGATGGGCGTCGCCCACCCCGACGCGGCCGTGCGCGAGGCCGCGAGGCTCTGCGAGCCGAAGGTCGACCGGTTCACCACCGCGATGTGGCTGGACGGCGATCTCGCCGCCGTCATCAAGGCGTACGCCGACAAGGGCGACGCCCTGCAAGGAGAGCGCGCCCGGCTCCTCGCCGACGTGCTCCGCGACTTCCGCCGCAACGGGCTCTCGCTCCCGAAGGACCGACAGGAGCGCCTGCGCGACCTGAACGAGCAGATCACCCGGATCGGACAGGAGTTCATGGCGAACCTGTCCGCGTCGACCGGCGCGATCGAGATCGCGCCCGCCTCGCTCGAGGGCCTGCCCAAGGAGTACGCGGCGAAGCACCCGCCCAAGGCGAACGGCAAGGTCGAGATCACGACCGACTACCCCGACTTCTTCCCGTTCGTCACCTACGCGAAGGACCGCAAGGCCGCGCTCGAGCTCTTCGTCCTGTTCACGAACCGCGGCGGCGAGAAGAACCTGAAGCTGCTCGATCGGCTGCTCGCGCTCCGCTCCGAGAAGGCGAAGCTGCTCGGCTACAAGAGCTGGGCCGACTACGCGATCGAGCCGCGGATGGCCAAGGCGAGCGGCGCCGTGCGCGCGTTCCTCGATCAGGTCAGGGCCGCGCTGAAGGAGCCCGCCAGGGCCGAGTTCGCGGAGCTCATGAAGGAGCACGTGCGGCTCGGAGGCAAGCCGACGGACAAGCTCCCGCCCTCCGAGCGCTACTACCTGGAGGACCGCGTCCGCGCGTCGAAGTACCAGTTCAGCTCGCAGGCGCTCTCGGACTACCTCGAGATCGGCGCGGTGAAGCGGGGGCTCATGGACATCACCGCGCGGATGTACGGCCTCGAGTACCAGGAGGTGCCCGCGGACGCCTGGCACCCCGACGTGACCGCGCACGAGGTGCGCTCCGGCGGCAAGGTGATCGGGAAGTTCTACCTCGACCTCTACAGCCGGCCCGACAAGTACAAACACGCGGCGATGTTCGGGGTGCGGACGGCGAAGCGGCTCGACGACGGGTCGTGGCAGACGCCGGTCGCGGCGCTCGAGTGCAACTTCCCGAAGCCCGGGGCGCAGCCGGCGCTCATGTCCCACGAGGACGTGGTGACCTTCTTCCACGAGTTCGGGCACGTGCTGCACCACCTGCTCACGCGCTCGGAGCTGGCCTCCTACTCGGGGACCGCGACCGTGCGCGACTTCGTCGAGGCGCCGAGCCAGATGTTCGAGGAGTGGGCGTGGTCGCGCGAGGTGCTCGACCTGTTCGCGAAGCACCACGCGACGGGCGAGAAGATCCCGGACGATCTCTTCCAGGCGATGACCCGGGCGCGCAGCTTCGGGCGGGCGCTCGCGACGCAGCGGCAGCTCACGCTCGCGTCGATCGATCTGGAGCTCCACGCCCGCGACCCGGGCCTCGACACGACCCAGGTCGTGGAGCAGGCGCAGCGCGCCAACGAGTCGTTCACCTTCGTGAAGGGGACGCACCTCCAGTCGAGCTTCGGGCACCTCATCACCTACGACGCGGGCTACTACGGCTACCAGTGGGCGCTGTCGCTCTCGCGCGACGTGCTCACCCGCTTCAAGCAGGAAGGGCTCCTGAACCCCGCCGTCGCGCGCGACTTCCGCGAGGAGGTGCTCGCCAAGGGCGGCGGCGTCGAGGCGAGCGAGCTCGTCGCCCGCTTCCTCGGCCGCCCGCCGAGCCACGCCGCCTACCTCGCTTACCTCCAGGGCAAGGACTGAGCGGGCCGGACGGGGCCTCCCCCGGAGGCTCCGCTACGGCTCGATCGCGACGCCGAGCTCCTCGCGGAGGGCGTGGTAGGCGTCCGAGACCGTGAACGAGAGGAGGTCGCCGACCTTCTCCTCCGCCGTCAGCACGCCCGGCGCGTCCGCGCGCGAGAGCGACGACGCCGCGACCGAGAGGTCGCCGGTGAGCAGGTAGCCGACCCGGGCGGCGCACCGCTCGACCGAGCCCACCCAGTGGGCGAGATCGAGGGGCGCGCGGATCTCGTAGAGCTCGAAGACCGAGGCCTCGAGCGCGTCGCGCTCGCCGTCGGTCAGGCGCTCGTCGAGCAGGGGCATCAGCGCGAGCACGGCGGCCTCGAGCTCGGCGGGGACAGGCTCCGAGGGGCGCGCCAGCTTGACGGCCGCGGCCAGGCAGACGCCGAGCTCCTCGAGCGTGGGGAAGTAGAGCAGCAGGCGGTGCGAGCCGACGTGGTACGCGACGTGGCTGCCCACCAGGAACGCGAGCTCGGCGGCCGTGCGGCCGCGGAGCGCCTCGCCGCCGACGAGGACGCTCGGCTCCTCCACCAGCACCGCGGCGACCCCGATCGGCGCGTCCTTGCGGAGATAGACCGCCGGCGCGGGCATCCCGAGGCACCGGCTGGCCCAGGAGAACAGCCGCACGACGCCCGCCGCGTTCCGCTCGGCGTCCGCGCGCGCCGCGGGATCGAGCTGCGGGAGCTTCCTCTCTCGCGCGCGCTGGGCCAGCCGCGCGCGGATCGCGGCGCCGGCGACCGACGCGAGCACCTCCTCGAGCGCGCGATCGCGATCGGCCGCGCGGAGGAGCTCCCACGACGCGGGGCTCACCGCGCGCGCGGGCTGCACGACGCCCGCCGGCCGGTGCTCCTCGAAGACGAAGCGCTCACGCGCCTCGGCCGCGCCGAGGTACACGGCCACGCTCGCGGCCGCCCACGACTGGTCGGGGCGCCGGAGCTTCTGGAACGTGTCGAACAGGTCGTGGAACACCTGCACGTTGCCGGGATCCAGCACCGCCGCGGCCTGGAGGTGCGCGGCCGCGCGCTCGAACCGCCCCGCGCTCCGCGCGAGCGACGCCGCGCTGAGCCGCCCCGGGATGTCGTCCGGGCGCTCGGCCACGGCGCCCTCGAACGCGTCCAGCGCGGAGCCCGGATCCTCGAGGTGGTCGCGGAAGAGCAGGCCGAGGCGGCGGCAGACCTCCCAGGTGACATCGCTCCGCGTGCGCGGGTCCGCGATGCGCTGCGCCCGGTCGAGCATGCGCCGGTACACGAGCTCGAGCTCGCCCCACTCCTGCCGCGCGGCCAGCAGGATCGCGATGAGGGCGAGCGGATCGAGCAGCGTGGGGTCGGCGTCGAGCGCTCGCTCGAGCAGGTCGATGCCGGTCTGCTCCCGCGTGATCTCGCTCAAGGTCGCGCGCGCCTCGCCCTGCATCATCGCGCGCGCGAGCTCCAGGAGCGATTGCGCCTTCTGACGTGGATCCTCCACGAGATCGACGAGGCGGCGGCGCACGTCGAGCGCCGCGTCGACGTCCCCAGCCGCCCCGTACAGCCGGTCGAGGCCGCGCAGGACGGCCGCGTCGTCGGGGCGGAGCTCGCGCGCGCGCTCGAGCACCTCGCGCGCGCGCCCCGGATCCCCGGCGATGACCTCCCAGCGCTCGGCGTACTGGACGAGCAGCACGAACCGGTCGTCGTCGCCCTCGACGCGCGAGAGCAGCCGCTCCTCGGCGGTGCGCAGGGCGGCGAAGTCGCGCTCGGCGAGGTGGAGCTCGACCAGCGCCTCGAGCGCGGGCCGGTGCTCGGGCGCGAGCGACAGCGCCTTCTCGAAGCTCGCGATCGCGTCGCGGCGCTTCTCCTGGCGCCACCGCGCGTACCCGATGCGCAGGTGCACCTCCGCGCGCGCGTCCCGGTGCGCGGCGCCCACGAGCGCGAGCGCCTTCTTGTACGCCGTCAGCGCCCCCTCCAGGTCCCAGGCGGCGGCGAGCGTGTCGCCGGCCGCGAGGTACTGCGCGACGGGGTCGTCCGGCGCGGGCGCCGGCGTGGTGGCCATCTCCGCCTCGCCCGAGGCCTCGCTCGGCGGCGCCTCGGCGTCCGACGAGGACGCGCCGGCGCCGCCGTCGCGCGGGGCGAGCACCGCGACGGCGCCCCGCCCGCGCACGCGCGCGAAGCACGGGATGGCGCCGGCGAGCTCGGGGCTCCCCTCGACGCGGCGGAAGATCGCCGCCGCGGTGAGGCCGCGCTCCGGCTCGACCTCGTCGAGGTGCTCGACGAAGGCGCGGGTGAACACCGACGGCACCTCGCTGCCGACCTCTCCGATCGGGTGGGCCGCCACGAGGAGCTCGATCCCCGTCCCCTCGGACGCCACCGCCCGCTCCGCGGCGGCGACCACGTCGCGCGACGCCACCCCGGGCCCGTGGTGGCCCTCGATCACGAAGAGCACCGCGCCGCGGGCGCGATCGCGGAACACCGAAGCGATGTCGCCCAGCGCGTCGCCCATGCCGGGGTTCTCGGGATCGAGGCAGAGGAAGAGCTCTCCTTCGGGCGACAGCGCGACGGCGCTGGAGGCATAGAAGAGGAACAGGGAGGACGCCTCGTCGCGGGCGGCTTCGTCCGCGTCGACCAGGGTCTTCCTCGTCGCCGTGAGCTCGTCGAACAGCGCGTCGAGCTGCTCCGCGAGATCCCGCGCAGGATCGACGTCGACCACCCGGAAGCCCGCGTCGTCGAGCGAGAGGCGGGCCCGGATGAGGTCACCGTCCAGCGAGCCCGGCGCCGGCCTCTGATCGCGGTGAAAGCCGGGCGTGGCGACGATCGCCAGGCGCATCAGATCGCCCTCTCCTCATTGCCTGCGCGCATGTAGGTGAGCAATCTATCAGGGCCGCGCCCGAAGCGAAGCGGGTTGCCGCCCTGCGCGCGACGCCGCCTCGGGTAAGGTCCCCTGCGCGACGTATCACTCCGGGAGAGAAATACCGATGAGCGAAGGCAGGGGTGGTTGGTGGACGGAAGCGCTAGGGCGCTACCGCAGAGCTCGCGCCGCCGGACGCGGGCGCTCGAGGGGCGCGCCCGCCGCGGCGCTCGCGCTGGCGGTGGCCCTCGGATCCGGGTGCGGCGGCGTGTGCGACGAGGCGGAGGATCACATGGAGGAGTGCGGCTACCACGGCAGCGGCCTCTCGGACGAGGCGGCGTGCGAGGGCGCCGCCCGGTGCGCCTCCGCGTGCGCCGCGGAGGTCCCCTGCGGCGCGTTCGACGGGACCGACCAGGCCGCGTTCGAGCGCTACATGAAGTGCTTAGATACCTGCTGAGCCGGCGCGGCGCTCAGCAGGCGGCGCGGACGAGCGCGGCGCCGTCCTGGGGCCGCTCGTGGTCCGGGCCGAGGCACCGCAGCGACAGCTCCTTCCAGGGGGAGAGGTCCTCGGCCCCGACCGGCTCGAGGCGCACGAGGACGTCCTCGAGCACGCGGCCGTAACCGTAGACGTCGTCGCGCGGATCGCTCGGGCGGCCCGCGAGCCGCTCCGGGGACACGTACCCCGGGCTGCCGCCGGCGGACGGCGCGCCGAGCGGCCTCGCCAGCCCGAAGTCGGTGAGCACGGGCTCGCCGAGCTCGCGCAGGAGCACGTTGGCCGGCTTGACGTCGGCGTGGACGTAGCCGCGCTCGTGGATGCGGGCGAGCGCGCGCGCGAGCGGCCGCGCCCACCGCGCGATCGGCGCGAGCGCCGCGGCGTCGCCGGAGCGGAGCACGTCCCGCACGGAGCCGCGTGGGATCCACTCGAGCGCGATCCACCCCTCGTCCGGGTCGGCGTCGAACACGCGCACGATGCCCGGGCCCGCGAGCGCCGCGGCGAGCCGCGCCTCGCGCGTGAGGTGCGACCGGTCGCCGCCCCGCCCGTGGTAGACCTTGAACCCGACGCGCCGGCCGAGCACGTCGTCCTCGGCCTCGTACACGACGCCGGCGCCGCCGCGCGCCACCTCGCGGAGCAGGCGGAACGGGCTCCGGGCCGCCGAGGGCGCGACGACGGTCACGTCGTCCGAGCGGGGCGCGGCCGGCCGCTCCGCGCCGAGCGCCGCCCGCCACCGCTGGTGGCGTTCGCGCGCGCCGGGCGCGCCGATCTCGCGGACGAGGACCCGCTCGATCGCGCCGAGCGCCCGCGGGAGCTGCCCCATCGCGGCGTAGAGGTCGGCCGCGAGGACGAGCCCCGCGGTCGACGACACCGGCTGCGCGCGCGCCGCGCGCGGTCCGCTCACGGCATCGCGCAGCGCGGCGCCCTCGAGCACGCGCAGCGCGCCCTGCTCGTCGCCCCGGGCCGCGAGCAGATCCGCGCACGCCACCCGGACCGGATCCGGGAGCACCCGCTCCTCCATGGCCGCGACGAGCTGCGCCACCGCGTCCGCCTCCCGCAGCGTCCCGCGCGCGCGCCGGAGGATCGCGATCACCTCGTCCGTCGTGGGGCCGGCCCGCGTCCCCGCGCTCCGCAGCCGCGCGACGTCGTCGCCGGCGTCACCGCCGCGCGGCGCGGGCCGGGCGCGCGGGGGCGCGCTCGCGCCGGCGGCCGCGCGCGCGCCCCCGGCCGCCCGCCCGCGCTCGCCTGCGGGCGGCGCGACGTCGTCGCCGGCGCCGCCGCCGCTGCGGCTCGACGGCGCGCCGCCCGGCGCCTTCGCGCCGCCGAGGCGCTCCCTGAGCCGCCGCCACAGGCTCACGCGGGCCCGCCCTCCTTCGGGCGGTCGGGCGGGCGGCCGGGCGGCCGACCCGCCGGCGCCCGGTCCGCGGCCGGCAGCCGGAAGACCGCCGTCCCCCCGCGCGTCGCGGCGACCGCGTCGCCGGCGCAGAGCTCGACCGACGCGGCGAGCTGGTAGTCGCCGAGGAACGGCGGCGGCGCCCCCGGCGGCGTCTTCAGCACGACGAACGCCGAGGCGCCGGCCCGGTCGAGGCCGATCCGCCACGGGCCGACCGGCAGGTCGCCGAGCGGGGCCACGAGGCGCTCGCCCGCGATCTCCACGACGCAGCCGCGCTCCTCCCCGGGCGCGATCGCGCACGGCACCTCGCCGCCGAGCAGGATCTGCACCCCGCGGCCCACCGGCAGCGGCGCCGTGAGCCGCGCGCCCGCCAGCGTGGTGCCGTTGCGCGTCCCGAGATCCTCGACCTCGACCCCGGACGGGCCGCGCCGGATCCGCACGTGGATCCTGCTGACGGCGCGGGACGCGACCGCGATCGTCGCCTCGCCCCGGCCGATCGTGACCTCCTCGCCGAGCGCGCAGCGCAGGAGGGCGCCGCCCTGCTCGATCGAGACGATCGGCCCCGCGAGGAGCCGCGCGCGCAGGCCGCGCAGCGCGTCGGCCACCTGCTCGCTGTCGCGGTTCTCGGCCATCCACGCCTCGGCCACCGAGATCGCCTCGCGGCGCTCCGCCATCCGGTCGAGATCCGCGATCCGCCGCAGCGCCACGTCGAGCGCGCGCTGGCTCCGCTCGGCGGTCATCGAGGCGCGGAGCCGCTCCTCGAGCCGGTCGATCGCGCCCGCCGCGGCGAGCACGCGCGCCTCCGACTCGGCGTCGCCCAGGAGCGCGTACGCGTCCGCCGCCCGCTCGAGCTCGCCCGCCGCCTCGAGCTCGCGCGCGACCGCCAGCACCTCGCCCCGCATCACGCTCGCCCCCCGCGCGCGGACCAGATCGAACGCGAGCAGCGCCTTGCGCCCGAGCGCGGCGCGCCGGAGCTCGGGGCTCTCGGCCGTACGGGACGCCGAGGCGCAGAAGGCGATCCGCTTCTCGACGCTCCGCTCCGCGTCGGCGCGGAGCAGGAGCACCCGGGCCGCGTCGTCCGGCATCCCGGCCTCCAGGTACAGCTCGACCGCCCCTGCGAGATCGCCGGCGAGCTCCTTGGCCTCTGCCGCCCTGCGTCGGCCGTCCCCGCGCTTGAGCCCGAACCACTCAAAGAGACTCACGCCACGCCATCCTCGCCATCCGACATCCTACCCTTGATGCGCGCCCGCCCCAACCGCCAGCGTTGACTCCCCTCCTCCCCGCCCGCAGGATTTGCGGCCTCGATGTCGACCACGAACCGCCTCGGCGAACTGCTCGTCCGCGAAAAGCTCATCAGCCTCCAGCAGCTCCGGCAAGCGCAGGAGGAGCAGCGCAAGACAGGACAGAACCTCGGGTACGCGCTCGCCAAGCTCGGGTACATCTCCGACGGCGAGATCACGACCTTCCTCTCGACGCAGTACCGCGTCCCGGCCGTCGCCCTCGACGAGTACGAGATCGATGCGGAGGTCTCGCGCCTCGTTTCGCGGGAGGTGTGCGAGAAGCACAAGATCATCCCGATCTCCCGCTCGGGCACGGCGCTCGTCGTGGCGATGGCCGATCCGACGAACCTCCACGCGATCGACGACATCAAGTTCCTCACCGGCTTCAACGTCGAGCCGGTCGTCGCGTCCGAGACGGGGATCACGGAGGCGATCGAGCGCGCCTACAACGTCGGCCCCTCCTACGACGAGGTGCTGAGCGAGTTCGAGGAGGAGGAGGTCGGCTTCCAGGTCGAGGGCGACGACGTGAACGTCCTCGAGCTGGAGAAGGCCGCCGAGGGCGCGCCCGTGGTCCGGCTCGTCAACGCCATCCTCCTGAACGCCATCAAGAAGGGCGCGAGCGACATCCACGTCGAGCCCTACGAGAAGAAGCTCCGGGTGCGCTACCGCATCGACGGCGTGCTCATGGAGGAGATGCAGCCGCCGATCAAGCTGAAGAACGCGATCTCGAGCCGCCTCAAGATCATGAGCTCGCTCGACATCGCCGAGCGGCGGCTCCCGCAGGACGGCCGCATCAAGCTGAAGATGGGCAAGGGCCGGGAGATGGACTTCCGCGTCTCCGTGCTCCCGACGATCTGGGGCGAGAAGATCGTCCTCCGCCTGCTCGACAAGTCGAACCTCCAGCTCGACATGGTGAAGCTCGGCTTCGATCCGAAGCCGCTCGCGGACTTCAAGTGGGCGATCAGCCAGCCGTGGGGCATGGTCCTCGTCACCGGCCCGACCGGCTCCGGCAAGACGACGACGCTCTACTCGGCGCTCTCGGAGCTCAACCAGATCGGCTCGAACATCAGCACCGCCGAGGATCCCGTCGAGTACAACCTGCACGGGATCAACCAGGTGCAGATGCACGACGAGATCGGCCTCAACTTCGCGATGTCGCTGCGCTCGTTCCTCCGCCAGGACCCGGACATCATCATGGTCGGCGAGATCCGCGACTTCGAGACGGCCGAGATCGCGGTGAAGGCGGCGCTCACCGGCCACCTCGTGCTCTCGACGCTGCACACGAACGACGCGCCGTCGACGATCTCGCGCCTCCTCAACATGGGCGTCGAGCCGTTCCTCATCACGGCGAGCGTGAACCTCGTGCTCGCCCAGCGCCTCGCGCGCAAGATCTGCCCGGACTGCCGCGTCCCGCTGCGCGTGGAGGCGAAGGTGCTCCTCGACTTCGGCTTCACCGAGCAGCAGGCGGCGCGCGCGGAGCTCGTGCGCGGCGCGGGCTGCAAGACGTGCAACGGCTCGGGCTACAAGGGGCGCGTCGCGCTGTACGAGGTCATGCGCTTCAGCGATCCGCTGAAGGAGATGGTCCTCCAGGGCGCGTCCACGGCGGAGCTCAAGACCGCGGCCATCAAGGGAGGGATGCTCACCCTCCGGATGAGCGGGATCGAGAAGGTGCTCGCGGGCGTCACCACGACCGAGGAGGTCGGCCGCGTGACGATGGGGGACTGAGCGCATGACCACCGAGCTTGGCGCGCCGCAGGAGGGCCTCAGGTACACGCTCCAGCAGCTCCTCCGCGCGATGGTGGAGAAGGGCGCGAGCGACATGCACATCACGAGCGGCACGCCGCCGCTCCTGCGCATCGACGGCACGGTGGTGCCGCTCAAGCTGCCGCCGCTCATGCCGAGCGACACGAAGCAGCTCTGCTACTCGGTGCTGAACGAGGAGCAGATGGCGAAGTTCGAGCAGCGCAACGAGCTCGACCTGTCGTTCGGCATGAAGGGGCTCGCCCGCTTCCGCGCGAACATCTACATGCAGCGCGGCGCCGTGGCGGCCGCGTTCCGGCAGATCCCCTTCCGGATCATGAACTTCGACGAGCTCGGCCTGCCGCCGGTCGTGCTCGACATCACCGCGAAGCCCCGCGGCCTCGTGCTCGTGACCGGCCCGACCGGCTCGGGCAAGACGACGACGCTCGCGAGCATCATCGACAAGATCAACTCCGAGCAGCGGCTCCACATCCTCACGATCGAGGATCCGATCGAGTACCTGCACCCGCACAAGCTCTCGCTCGTGAACCAGCGCGAGATCGGCTCCGACACCGCGTCGTTCAAGGACGCGCTCCGTTACGCCCTGCGTCAGGATCCGGACGTCGTGCTGGTGGGCGAGATGCGCGACCTGGAGACGGTCGAGGCCGCGCTGACGATCGCCGAGACGGGGCACCTCGTGTTCGCCACGCTCCACACGAACTCGGCGATCTCGACGATCAACCGCATCATCGACGTCTTCCCGCCGCACCAGCAGTCCCAGGTGCGCCAGCAGCTCTCGTTCACGCTCGTCGCGGTGATGACGCAGCTGCTCCTGCCGCGCGCGAACGGCCCGGGGCGCGTGATGTCGATGGAGATCATGATCCCGAACGCGGCGATCAGGAACCTCATCCGCGAGGACAAGCTCCACCAGATCTACTCGCAGATGCAGATGGGCCAGGCCGGCAGCGGCATGCAGACGATGGCCCAGTCGCTCGCCGCGCTCTACCAGCGCCGGATGATCACGCCGGAGGAGGCGTTCGCCGCCGCCGCCGATCCCGAAGAGCTGCGGGCGATGCTCGAGCCCCGCGCGGCGATGAGCTCGCGGACGACCCTCGGCAAGCAGCCGTAGGGCCTCCCTCGCGCTGATCACGCGCCGCTGCCCTTCGGTTCACCCTGCACGCTCGACGCGCCCTCGGGCTCACCGCGCGGACGGGCGCCCCGCCGTGCGCCCTGAAAACCGCAGCGAAATCGCGGGCGTGAACGGGGTCCCCCACACTTTTTTGACATCTACCCAACCGTTCAGTAGGTTGCGCGTCGATGCAGGGGCTCACCGACCGACAGCAGCAGGTGCTTCACTATATCCGTCAGTCGATCAGCGAGCGCGGGTATCCGCCGACGCTGCGTGAGATCGGCGCGCATATGGGGATCCGCTCGACGAACGGGGTGAACGATCACCTCCGGGCGCTCGAGCGCAAGGGCTACCTCACGCGCGAGGACATGAAGTCGCGCGCCCTCCGCCCGCGCGACCTCGACGGCGCCGGGGGCGGCGGCGGGAGCGCCGAGCTCCGCGGCGCGCTCGTGGCCGGCGGGAGCGACGCCCCCGCGAACGACCAGGAGGACGATCTCGTCGAGATCGCCGTGGTCGGGCGGATCGCGGCGGGCCTGCCGGTCCTCGCGGAGGAGCACGTGCTCGACACGGTGCGCATCGAGCGGACCCTCGTGCGCGGCGGGCGCGAGGTGTTCGGCCTGCGCGTCACCGGCGACTCGATGATCGAGGCGGGCATCTTCAGCGGCGACTACATCTTCGTGCGGCGGCAGCTCACCGCGCAGCGCGGCGACATCGTGGTGGCGCTGATCGGCGACGAGGCGACCGTGAAGTACTTCTTCCCCGAGAAGGACTACGTGCGGTTCCAGCCCGCGAACGCGGCGATGGCCCCGATCCTGGTGCGGGCGAGCGACTTCAAGCCTGCGATGCTGCTCGGCGTGGTCGTCGGCGTGTACCGGAAGCTGTAGCCGTACGCAAACGGACGCGAACCGACGCGAACCAACGCGAACCGACGCGAACCGACCTTTCCTTTCCCCGAGCCGGTTGACGCGCGCCGAGCGCACTTGGTAGCGTCGCCACGACCGGGCAAACGGTCTAAAGGGGCCCGCTCCAGAAAGAACGCGATCGTGACGACGCACGGGCGGCGATTCGGGACATTGATTTCAGGCGCGGGCATGGTGCTCGCGGCGGCTCTCACGAGCGGCTGCGGCGGCACCATCTACGCATTCACGGCGAACTCGGCCTCGAGCAAGCTCGAGACGGCCGAGGCGCTCGGGGCGGAGAAGTACGCGCCGTACGAGTACTACACCGCGCGAGAGCACCTCTGGAAGGCTCGGGAGGAGGCCGCCGCCGCCGACTACGGCGACGCGATCGACTTCGCCGACGTCGCGGAGGAGTACGCGGACAAGGCGATCAACCTGGCGAAGCAGGCGCACGAGGGCGCGGGTCGATGAGCATCCGGAGGACACATCGCGCTTCTGTCCGCCGAACGGGCCGCGCTGGCGCCGTCGTGATCATGGCGTTCGCGGGCTCGGTCGCCTCGTGCTCGCAGGTGCCGGTGATGCGCGGCGAGATCGAGGGGCTCACGAGCATCGCGAACCAGGCGGAGCGCAACGGCGCGCTGCGCTGCGCGCCGCGCGAGCTGGCCATGGCCAAGTCGCACCTCTCGTTCGCCTCGGTCGAGCTCGATCAGGGCTTCTTCGTGCGCGCGAAGGAGCACCTCGACGTGGCGAAGGCGAACGCCCACGCCGCGTACGACCTCTCGCCGCCGCAGAAGTGCGCCGAGCGCGAGTTCGTCGAGGACGCGCCGCCGCCGAAGCCCGGCGACTGCGACGGCGACGGCCTGCTCGATCCGCAGGACAAGAAGTGCCCCTGCGACGCCGAGAACTGGAACGGCTTCCAGGACGACGACGGCTGCCCCGACGATCCGGACACCGACGGCGACGGCATCACCGACTCCAAGGACAGCTGCGTGCTGTCGCCCGAGGACAAGGACGGCTACCTCGACGAGGACGGCTGCCCCGAGCTCGACAACGATCTCGACACGATCCTCGACGCGAACGACAAGGACACCACGGGCCAGAGCTGCGCGAACGACCCCGAGGATCCCGACGGTTACGAGGACGCCGACGGCTGCCCGGAGCCGGACAACGACAAGGACACGGTGGTCGATCTCGAGGACCAGTGCCCGAACGAGGTCGGCGTGGTCGGCGGCGACAAGCCGGGCTGCCCGAAGAAGCCGAGCCTGGTCATCGTCACCGAGAAGGAGATCAAGATCACGCAGCAGATCCACTTCGAGTTCGACAAGGACAAGATCCGGCCGGAGAGCTTCCCGATCCTCGACGCCGTGGTGGAGGTCCTGCAGCAGAACCCGAAGATCAAGATCGAGATCCAGGGGCATACCGACAACAAGGGCGCCGCGGCGTACAACAAGAAGCTGTCGGATCGCCGCGCGGCCTCGGTGAAGAAGTACCTGGTGGCCAAGGGCATCGACGAGGCCCGGCTGACGTCGAAGGGGTACGGCATGGAGCAGCCGATCGTGCCCAACACGTCCGACCAGAACCGCGCCCTGAACCGGCGCGTGCAGTTCGTCCGCACGGAGGCCGCACCTCAGTAGCCAAGCAGCCGCGAGCGCGCCGCCCGGCGCGCCGGTACGCCGATCTCGACCGCACAACCTGGAGCCTGGAGCGGCTCCGATCCTGAGAAGCAAGAGCCCTTCCCCAGCACTTCCTGGAGGTATGACCCCGTGTTTTTTCGTCGTTCACGCCGCGCTCGCCTCGCGTTCGCTCTGACCTCGTTGTTCGTCCTCGGCGCGCCGGCGGCGGCCGTCGCCGCCGGTGAGCGGGACGCGGAGGCGATGAAGCTGCACGACCAGGCGATGGACGAGGACTATCTCTCGGTCGAGTTCGACAAGGCGGAGAAGAAGCTCAAGGACGCCCTGAAGCGCTGCGAGAAGAACGCCTGCACGAAGCCGGTGATCGGCAAGCTGCACATCGCGCTCGGCACGGTCTACGGCGGCGGCAACAAGCTCGATCAGGCGAAGGCGCAGTTCGTGCTCGCGCTCCAGGCCGACCCGAAGGCGGCGCTCATCGACGCGCTGACGACGCCGGAGCTGGCCCAGGCCTTCAAGGATGCGCAGAAGGAAGCGCAGGCCGGCGGCAAGGCGGGCGCGGAGGCCGCGCCGGGCGAGGGCGGCGGGAAGCCTCCGGCGAAGATCGCGGAGGGCGACGTCTCGCACACGCCGGTGGCGGAGCAGGCGGTGAACACGCCGGTGCCCGTCTACATCGAGATCCCGGAGGAGATCGACGCGTCCAAGGCGACGCTGCGGTACAAGCCGTTCGGCTCGCAGAAGTGGAAGTCGCTCGAGATGGGGCGCGTCGGGGACGGCTTCGGGGTCGAGATCCCGTGCGAGGACGTCACGACGACCGGCGACATCCGGTACTACATCATCCTGCGGGACGAGGCTGGCGACCCCGTGGGCACCGCCGGCTCGCTGAAGGCGCCGCACCGGGTGCCGATCAAGAACGAGATCGAGACGGAGCCGTCGCTGCCGGGGCAGGAGCCGCCGAAGCGGTGCGCCGCGAAAGAGGACTGCCCGCCTGGCCTGCCGGGCTGCCCCGAGGCCGGCGGCGGCAAGCGCGGCGACAAGGGCTGGGGCGCGAGTTGCGACGAGACGACCGAGTGCCAGTCGGGGCTCGTGTGCCTGAACGGGACCTGCGAGCAGGGGGCCGAAGGCGGCGCGCCGGACGGGGCTGCCACGGGCAAGGGCAACCGCAACGTGATCGGCCTCTGGGGCCAGCTCGACCTGCTCCTGATCCGCGGCACCGACTACGTCTGCTCGGGCAGCGACGCGGCGTACGCCTGCTTCTATCCGGGCGGCGATGGCAAGCAGTTCTACGGGGAGCCGATCGACCTTCCCGGGACGAACGGGGTCAAGGGCGGGCTCGGGGCAGCCGGGGGCCGCGTGATGGTCTCGTACGACCGCCAGATCTTCTCGAACCTGCCGCTGCTCGCGGGCGTTCGGCTCGGGTTCGCGTTCGGCGGTTCGCCCACGTCCAAGGATGCGCCGGTGACGTGGGCGGGCGACGAGCGGTCGAACCCTCACCTCCAGGCGCTCAGCTTCATGCCGATCCACGCGGAGCTGCGGGCGACTTACTTCCTGCTGGGGGATCGCATCGTCGAGAAGGGCGGCTTCCGTCCGTACGTGTTCCTGTCGCCCATCGGCCTTGCGCAGGTGAACGCCTCGGTCCCGGTGGACGTCTGCGATCGCCGCAACGAGGAGGGCGGGTTGCAGACCGGCATCGGGAGCAACAGGTGCCCGGCGAGCAGCCGCTTGGTCGAGGACCTGGAGGCTTACCAGATCACCGGCCTGAACTTCTCCGGCGCCGGCGCCGGCGTGACCTACGGCATCACCCCGAACCTCGGCGTCTCGGCCGAGCTGAAGCTGATGCTGATGTGGCCCACGCTAGGCCTCGTCATCGCTCCGACCATCGGCCCGGTCTTCGGCTTCTAGCGACGCCTCGCTCCCCCAAGCAGCGCGGGGGGCGCCCCTCAAGAGCCCTCCCCCACGCCGCCCCCAAGCAGCGCGGGGGGCGCCCGCACAGGAGCCGGGCCCAGATCGGCGTTTTCGGCGCGCAGGCGTACTCCCGTACGCCGAGCACCGAAAACGTCGAGATGGGCCCGGATCCGAAGCGGGCGCCCCCCGCGCTAAAGGTCGAAGTTTTCGGTGCCGAGCAGCTGGTAGAGGGCGTAGAGCGCGCCGGCGTCGTGGTGCTCGAAGCGGACGCCGGCGCGGGCCGGTCGTCCCGCGGCGCCGCGGCGGATCCAGGCGATGCGGCCGCGCAGGCTCAGGGGATCCCACAGGTTCGGCGTGGTGACCTCGAGGGTCACCGGCGCCTCGGGATCGAGGAGCTCCGACGCCAGCTGGGCCTCGGTCAGCTCGATGCCGGCGCCGCCCAGCCCGAGGTCGCGGATCCGAACGCCGTGCTCCTCGATCGACTGCCGATCGCGGAGCGTCGCCCCGAGATCGACGCGGCGCCTCGCATGAGCGCGAAAGTGGTCCCGGACAGCCATCCCGGCGCATTCTCCAGTCGGCGCGAACATATCACGACAGACGCGCGCGGACGTTCGTATCGCCGAGCCCTGCAGCACGAAGGGCGGGGCGCGGGACGCGGTGCACGAACGCGCGCGCGCACACGCGCACGCACGCGCACAGCGCGCTCGCTCGGCGGAAGCCATGGCAGCGTTCGGTAAACCGACCGTCGCGTGTTAGCCTTTGGGCCTCGCGGCGAACCTTGGGTAACATACGAACCACATCCGCAGGAGCGAGTCGCGAAGTAGACCGGAGTTCTACCCTGATGGCCCAGGACACACGCAAAGATCCGCGAGCGAGAGTGCTGCAGATGACCGTCCGCTACAAGAGCGCGACGGTCGACGAGTTCATCGAGCACCACTCGCATGACGTGAGCCGTGGCGGCATCTTCATCAAGACGCCGTCGCCCTTCCCCGCTGGCACGCTGCTCAAGTTCGAGATCCGGCTCCAGGACGAGCAGGCCGTCATCGCCGGCGTCGGCCGCGTCGTGTGGAAGCGCGAGGCCGCGCAGGCGAGCGACGCGCACCCCTCGGGCATGGGGGTGAAGTTCATCAAGATCGATGAGAAGTCCAAGGCGGTGATCACCCGGCTCGTCGACGCGCAGGCGGGCGCCGGCTCGGCGTTCGAGGCCGGGATCACCGACCGCTCCGACCTGGGCGACGATCTCCACGAGAGCGCGGCTGCGGCCACGGCTGCGGCCGCGACCGCGACCGCGAGCGCGCCCCAGGCCGAGCCCGCGGGCCCCAAGGCCGCGCAGGTGAAGCGGGCGTCGACGATGCTCGGGCTCGGCTCGATCGGGGCGAGCCCGAAGGGCGACGCGGGCAAGGGCGAGGCCACGAAGAAGGACGACGTCGCGGAGGGCGGCAGCTTCTTCCCGAAGACCAACCCAGAGAAGGAGATGCCGCCGCCCGACGAGCGGACGATGATGAAGCAGGCGGCCGAGCTGCTGAAGCAGGCGCTCGCGGAGGCCGGCGGCTCGCTGGACGACATCAACGCCTCGAAGGAGCCGCTGATCGACGCTCCTCCGCCCAAGAAGGTCGAGGCCGCGCCGGAGCCGAAGGAGGCGCCGGTGAGGCCGCTGGCCGAGCCCGCGGCCGTGCCGGTCGTGGCGGTGGCGCAGCTGGCCAACGAGAGGGACGCGCGCGCCGAGGCGCCCGTCGAGGAGGCCAAGCCCGCGAAGGCCGCCGCCGCGGCCAGGAAGCCGGCCGAGGCGGCGAGCGTGACGCCGACCGAGGAGCCGGCTGCACGACCGGCTCGCCAGGAGCCGAAGGCGGCCGACGAGCGCTCCAAGCCGAAGCCGGCCGCAGCCAAGCCGAAAGAAGAGAAGGCGGTCGCCGCAAAGTCCGCAGCCAGCACGCCGCTCGCGCAGGAGGAGGAGAGCAGCGGCACGGGGCGGCTGCTCACGATCCTGCTGGTCGCGGCGGCGATCTGCGGCGGGCTCTGGCTCTTCTTCGGGTTCGGGCAGAGCGACCCCAAGCCGGCGTCGCCGGCTGCACCGACCACGCCGGAGCAGCCCGCGGCGGCCCCCGTGGTGCCGGCGGAGCCGCCCAAGCCGCAGGAGCCCGCGCCCGCAGCGACGGACACGGCCCCTCCCGCCGTGACGACGGCGCCCGCGGCGACGACCGAGGCGCCCGCGAGCGCCGCCGCGCCCGCTGCCACGGCCCCGAAGGCGACGGCCGAGCCCGCGGCGCCCACCGCGACGGCCGAGCCCGCGGCGCCCACCGCGACGGCCGAACCCGCGGCGCCCGCCGCGACGGCCGAGCCCGCGGCGCCCACCACGACGGCCGAGCCCGCGGCGCCCAAGACAACGGCCGCGCCCGCGGCGCCCAAGCCGAGGCCGAGGCCGGCCGCGCCGAAGCCGCCGAAGTCGGACGACCCTTACGGCTGATCGCCACGCCGCAGGTTCACCGCGGGAGAGAGCGCTGCGATGAGCGGGTCCGGGAATCACGTCGGTGAATCAGGGCTGAGCCGCCCCAAGGCGGCCGCCCCCATGGCTGCGCTCGGCTTGCTGGCAGCGACCGGCATCGTCTGCGGCGCGGTCGCGCTCCGGAGCCCGGCGGCTGTGACGGCGCTCGAGCGAGACGCCATCGCGGCGCCGGGGCCCGCGACGGCCACCGCGCCGAGCAGCGGCGCCCGCGGCGACAAGGGCGCCGCGTCGGCTCCCGCGCCTGCCGCCGCCGCGTCGGCGCCGGCGGGCGAGGAGCCCGAGCCCCCCGCCAAGGCGGAGCCTGCCCGGGCGCAGCCGGCCGAGATCGAGAAGGCCCAGGCCGCGGGCAGCGCTGCGCTCGGCGCGCTCGCGCAGCGTTATCCGGACGACCCTGCGGTCCTCCGGGAGCTCGCGCTCGCTCAGGCCCGCGAGAAGGCGTCCACGGCCGCGCTGCTCACGGCGAAGCGGCTGTTCGAGGTCGCCCCCGAGGCGACGGAGAACGACGAGCTCAAGCAGTTCATCCTGAGGGCCGCCAACGGCACGCCCGACGTCGCCGTCACCGCGCTCGACCTGATGGCCAAGCACATGGGAAGCCGCGGGCCCGACCTGCTGTACGAGGTCGTCACCGCGCCCAAGTTCGGCGACTACCCCCGAGACAGCGCGAGCAAGCTGCTGCTCGAGGGCAGCGTGCGGCAGCTCGCGTCCCCGGCGCTGGTCATCGCGGACGACCTGCGCCGGCTCACGGAGTGCCCCCCGAAGCCGCTGATCGCCAGGGCGCGCGAGGAGGGCGACCTCCGCGCGCTCCACTACATCAAGCAGCTGCTGACTCCGCAGCGGTGCGGGGTCTTCCGGACGCGGAAGTGCATCAAGTGCGGCGGCCTGCACAAGGATCTGCGCGCCGCCGCCAGCGCCATCGAGAAGCGCAAGAACGACAAGGCGGCAGCGGCGCCGGCCGCCTCGAGCGCCGCCCCCTGACGGCCACGGACGCGGCACGCCCAACACGTGGCGCGCTCGCGATCCGCGCTCGTTCCGCCAAGGATTACCTCGGCGAGCACGCCTGCGAGTTCGATAGAAACGCCGCGCGGCGGAACAGCTCGCCGGAAAGACGGGTCGGGGTGGGCGCAGCAGGACTTGAACCTGCGACTTCGTCCGTGTGAAGGACGCACTCTACCGCTGAGTTATGCGCCCGATACCAGCCGGTTGTCACCCGGCCGTTTCGGAAGACGTGGCGCTTTTAACCCAGAGATCGGCGTTCGACAAGAACAACTCGCTGCCGATGTCGAAACTTCTTCAGAAAGGGCCCGGGCGACCCTGGCAGCGGCGAGCGCTGGACGCGGAGCGAGCCGCTCCCCGCCCGAGGTTCAGCCTCCGAGACACACGCACCCGCCGCTGCGCAGCGGGTTTCCTCGACCGCCGCTGCGCAGCGGGCTCCCTGCGCTTCGGCGAATCGGAGGAGAGAATGCGGGGAACGGGGGCAGCGCGAGGCGTCGTCGTTTCGCGCTTGCGCGGGAGGCCTGGATGTGCCGTGCGCCGTCCGCTCCGCTGGGTGCGTCCCTTTGAGCGCGGGGACGCCGGGAGGTCGCGGCGCGCGCGCTCCGCTGGCGTCGCTCGGACGTGGGGCGCTACGGCGAGGGCGGCGGCGTGGTGCCCCCGACCTGGACAGCAGGCTTCTCCTCGTCCTTCTTGATCGAGTAGCGCACGAGCGCGCGGAGCACGTCGTTGCGCTGCACGTTGCCGAGCAGGCTCTTCATGTCCTCGTAGATCGAGGGATCGACGAGGAGCGCGCCGAGGGTCCCCTTGCCCGCCCTCATGTCGTGCACGATGGCCCGCAGGTCGCCCGTCATCGCCGTCACGTTGGCGAGCGCCTCGGCGCCGTCGCCCTTGCCCCCGTACAGCGCGTCGTGCGCGAGGCTGTCGCTCTCGCGAATGCCCCGCAGGGTCATCGCGACCTCGTCCGCGGCGTTCCCGAACTGCTGGATCTGCTTCTGCGGGCCGTCGCCGTAGATGACGTCGTGCGCAAACCCCGGCCCCTCCTTGACGCGCGAGACGACCCCCCTCACCTCGCGCAGCGTGCCCACGAGCTCCGTGCTCACGCGGTCGAGGCTCGCCACGGCCCGCGAGATGCGCTCGGCCTCCTCGGGATCGGTCAGGAAGCGGCGCGGGTAACCATCACCTTCGGTCACCTGCTTCATCAGCGTGTTCACCGAGGCGACGGTCTCGTGGAGATCTTTGTGCAGCTTCTCGTCGGCGATGCTCTCCGTGACCTTCTGGATGTTGGTCAGCGTCGCCTCGGCCTTCTCGGCCATGCCGCTCACCTGCCCCATCACGTCGGTCGGCACCTCGCCTGGAATATTCCCGCCCGGCGGCAGCGACTCCGTGCTCTGCCCCTTCGTGATCTCCAGCATCTTGTCGCCGAGCAGGCCCTTGTTCGCGATCTGGGCCCTGCTGTCGACCCGGATGCGGCTCGACTCGCTCTCGACGATCTCGAGCTTGACGTAGATCGTGTTGTCCTTCGGGTCGGGGCCGTACCCGACCTCTGCAACGTGGCCGATGTCGATGCCGCCCATGCGGATGGGCGCGCCCGGCTTCAGCCCCTGCACGTCGGCGAAGTTCGTGGTGAACTCAACGGACGAGTCGAAGAGCCGCCGCTCGTCGCCTATCAGGAAAATCACGAGTCCGGAGAGGAAGAGCCCCGCCAGCACAAAGAGTCCGACCTTCAGATCGCGCGCTTTGCCCATGCGGGAGGGCATCTTGAGCTATCTCGGGGAGATCGTCACGCGCCGAGAAGGGTCTGGACGTCTTCGTTCACGGGGGCGGTCCCGGTAATGAAATCGGCGACATGCGGATCTTTGGAGGCACGGAACTCGTCCGGGGTGCCCGTCGCGATGACCTCGCCGCGGTAGATCATCGCCATCCGGTCCGAGATCGAGAACGCGCTCTTCATGTCGTGCGTCACCACGATGCTCGTCACGTTGAGGGCCGCCTTGAGCCCCTTGATGAGGTGGTTGATGCGCTCGGTGTTGATCGGATCCAGGCCGGTCGTCGGCTCGTCGTAGAGCAGCACCTCGGGCTGCACCGCGATGGCGCGGGCGAGGCCGACGCGCTTCTTCATGCCGCCGGACAGGTCGCCCGGGCGCATCTGCTCGATGCCGGGAAGGCCGACGAGGGAGAGCGCCCAGTGCACGCGCTCGGCGATCTGCGCCTCCGTCATCTCCTTGCGGTAATGCTCGTGCAGCCCGTAGGCGACGTTCTCGCCGACCGAGATCGAGTCGAACAGGGCGCCGCCCTGGAAGAGCATCGCGATGCGCTGGCGCACCCCGGCGATGCGCTTCTCGCTCAGGGTCGTGAGCTCCTCGCCGTGGAACGTGATGGATCCGCCGTCGGCGTTGAGCAGGCGGATCAGCAGCTTGAGCATGACGCTCTTGCCGACGCCCGAGCCCCCCATGACGGTGAGCGTCTCGCCCGGGTACACCTCGAGGTTCAGGTCGCGGTAGATGACCTTCGGGCCGAAGGCCTTGCGCACATGCGAGAACCGGATCATCGGCTCAGCCACGCGGAGACGCTAGCACGCCGCCGGGACCCGCCGCGAACGCTCAGTGCGGGCCCGAGATGTGCTCGATCCTGATCTCGACGGCGTCCCCGCCGCGCCAGGCGTCGCGGCGGAGGCGGCCCACCACGTCGACGCGCCCGCCCGCGAAGCGCGTCGCGAGCTCGCCCAGCTCGAAGCCGAAGCACGCGATCTCGCGGCGGGAGACGCTGAGCTCCAGCTTGAGGTGGCCCTTCAGGTTCCTCGCCGAGCGCACGGCCGCGCCCGGCACGAGGACGTAGGCCGGGCGGTTCCCCTCGCCGCACGGCTCCAGGCGCTCGAGGTCGCGCGCCACGGCCGCCGGGTCGTCGCGGTCGTCGAGCCGCGCGTGGGCGGCCGCGAGCGCGCCCGCGGCCGGGAGCTCCTGCTCGCGGAAGGCGTCGCACCACGCCGCCCGGAGCGCCTCGACGCGGTCCGCGCGCACCTCGACGCCGGCCGCCGCCTGATGGCCGCCGAAGCCGTCGAGCTCGGCGCGGCAGCGGGACAACGCGTCGTGGAGCCGCGCGCCGGCGGGGCCACGCACCGAGCCGCGCCCCTTCGCGCCCTCGAGGGCGATGACGATCGTCGGCTTGCCGTAACGCGTCGTGAGCCTGCCCGCGACGATGCCGACCACGCCGGGGTGGAAGCCCTGGCGCGCGATGACGATCGCCGGGTCCCGGTCGAAGCCGGCGCGCTCGATCTCGGCGAGCGCGGACGCCAGCATCTCGTCCTGGATCGCGCGACGCTTCATCTGCGCCTGCTCGACCGTGGCGGCGAGCGCGGAGGCGGTCACGCTGTCCTGCTCGAGCAGGAGCTCCAGCGCCACGTCGGGGTCCCCGAGCCGGCCCGGCGCGTTGAGGCGGGGCGCGATCCGGTAGGCGATGTCCTCGGCCGAGGCGCCCCGCCCGAGATCGAGGTTGGCCAGGGCCGCGAGCGCGCGGAGCCCGGGCCGCGCCCCCGCCTGGAGCACGCCGAGGCCGGCGCGCACGAGGGCGCGGTTGTCGCCGGTCAGCGGCGCGACGTCCGCGACCGTGCCGATGGCGACGAGGTCGAGGTACGGGCGGAGATCGAGCGACGAGCCGAGCTTCTTGCGCACGGCGGCGAGCAGCGTGAGCGCGAGGCCACACGACGCGAGCCCCTTGTACGGGAAGCCGCAGTCGGCGCGGTGCGGGTTCAGGAACGCGATCGCGGGGAGCGGCTCGGCGGGCACGAGGTGGTGGTCGATGACGACGCAGTCGATGCCGGCCGCGCGCGCCGCCGCCAGCCGCTCGTGATCGCTCGACCCGCAGTCGCACGTGATGAGCAGCGTGGGCGCGGCGCGCTTCACGCGCTCGAGGGCCGGCGTCGAGAGGCCGTAGCTGCCCTCGGCGCGCGTGGCGAGCAGCGGGGTCACCCGGCCGGAGAGGGCGCGCAGCGCGCCGGTCATGATGGCGGTCGCGGTGATGCCGTCGCAGTCGTAGTCGCCGAAGACGACGATGCGCTCGCCCGCGCGCACCGCGCGCGCGATCCGGTCGGCGCTCGCCTCGCGGTCGGCCATGCCGTCGGGCGACGTGAGGTGCGAGAGCCGCGGGTCGAGGAAGCGCCGGGTCGCGTCGTCCGGCGCCCGGCCGGCGCGGTGCAGGATGTCGGCGACCGTGATCGACAGCCCCAGCTCGCGCGCCATCGCGAGGGCGTCCGGGGACGCCTCGCCGGGATCGGGGAGGCGATCCGCGGCGGGCGCGCCGCCTCGCGCCGCGGGCGAGGCGGGGGTCGGAGCGTCGCGCTCCGCGATCTCCTTCCAGGCCTCCGTCGCCGTGCTCGTCATCGCGACAGCGCGTACACCGGCGCGATGGGGGCGTCTACGGCCTGGGGCCGGGCGGCGCGGGCGAGCGCGACCACGGCGCGGCGATCAGACGACGGCGTCCGCGCGCTTCTGGGCGCGGACGCGGTTGACCTTCTTGCGCTTCAGCGACGAGCCCGCGCCGCCGAAGAACTTGCGGTCGATCCACTCGGTGAGCGGCGCCGCGACGTAGATCGACGAGTACGTCCCGACGACGATGCCGACGACGAGCGCGAACGCGAAGTCCTTGATGACGCCCGTCCCGTAGATGAAGAACATGAGCAGGGAGAGCGTCGTCGTCGTGGACACGAGGATGGTGCGCCCGAGCATCTCGGAGAGCGAGAAGTTGATGACCGCGGGGAAGCTCATGTCGCGGTGCTTCACCAGGTTCTCGCGGATACGGTCGTAGACGACGACCGTGTCCGTGATCGAGTAGCCGACGATCGTGAGCAGCGCGGCGACGGTGGAGAGGGTGATCTCGCGCTGGGTGATGATCATCGCGCCGAGCGCGATGCCGACGTCGTGGACGAGCGCGAGGATGCCGCCCGGCGCGAACCGGATGTCGAACCGGAACGCGATGTACGCCATGATGAAGAAGATCGAGATGAGGATGCTCTTGATGGCCGCGTCGCGCAGCTGCGCGCCGGCCTTCGGCCCGATCCACTCGACCCGGAGCGCCTGATCCGGAACCTTGTCCGCGCCGAGGTGCTGCCGGAGCCCGTCCATCAGCTGGTCGCCCTTGGACTTCAGGTAGAGCTCGACCTTGTGGTCGCGCTCGCTCACGACGAGCGGGTTGTTCGCGCCGGGCCTGAGGTCGACCCCCTCGATCCCCTCGATCTGCTTCTTGATCCCCTCCAGGTCGGGCGGGGCGTCGTAGCGGGCGGAGATCTTGTCGCCGCCGGGGCTGAACTTGACCTCGGAGGCGCGCACGGCCGGCGGGCAGCGGTCCTCGGGGACGGGGACGTTCTCGGGCGGCAGGCACATGTGGTCGCGCACCGCCGCCTTCTGCTGCTCCGAGAGCGCGGAGACCTCGTGCACGCGGATGAGGAAGCGGTTCGGGTTGGCCGGATCCGAGACGGACACGACGTCCGGCGCGTCGAAGCCCGCCTTGGTGACGGCCTCGCGGACCTCGGCGCTGGAGGTCGGGGCTTTGAACGCGACCTCCACCTCGGTGCCTCCCTTGAAGTCGGTCCCGAGCTTCGGCCCCGGCACGAAGAACGCGACGATCGAGAGGGCGAGCAAGAGCCCGCTGAAGCCGATGAAGAGCCAGCGCTTGCTCATGAAGTCGAACTGGCGGCCAGGTTTGATGAGTTCCATCGTCGTGTCTCAATCGGAGAGCCGCCTCGGCGGTCTCGTTCAAAATCGGAGAGCCGCGCCCGCGGTCTCCATCAGGGTGGGCGAGCGCGCTCCTCTTGTCAGCCGAGCGAGAGCGTCTTGATCTTCCGGCCGCGGACAGCCCAGTCGAACATCAGGCGGGTGCACACGACGCCCGTGAACAGGCTGACGGCGATCCCGACGATCAGCGTGACGGCGAAGCCCTTGATGGGGCCGGTGCCGTACTGCATGAGGATGAGCCCCGAGATCAGCGTCGTCACGTGGCCGTCGAGGATGGCGCTGAACGCCTTGTCGTAGCCGACGTCGACGGCCGCGCGCGGGCTCTTGCCGTTGCGCAGCTCCTCGCGGATGCGCTCGTTGATCAGCACGTTCGCGTCGACCGCGATGCCGATGGTGAGCGCTAGGCCGGCGATGCCGGGCAGCGTCATCGACGCGCCGAACATCGCCAGGATCGCGACCTGCAGGACGAGGTTGAAGACGACGGCGATGTCCGCGATGAGCCCGGCGCGGCTGTAGATCAGCACCATGAACCCGAGCACGAGGGCGCTGCTCGCGATCGCGCCCTTCATGGCCTGGTGGATGGCGTCCTTGCCCAGCGACGGGCCGATGCGCTGCTCGTTGGACGGGGAGATCGGGGCCGGCAGCGCGCCCGAGCGGAGCACCAGCTCGAGCTTGCGCGCGTCCTGGAGCTGCTGGTCGGGGTTCTGCGATCCCATCGTGATCTGCGCGCGGCCGCCGCCGATCTTCGTCTGGATGACCGGCGCGCTCTCGACCTTCTCGTCGAGGATGATCGCGAACCGGCGCTTGATGTTCCTGCCGGTGATGTCCTCGAACCGGTCGGCGCCGGTCGGCGTGAACTCCATCGAGACGTACCAGCCGCCGAGGCTGCCCTCGCTCTGGTCGGGGAGCGCCTGCGCGTCGCGCACCATGTCGCCGGTGATCTCGGCCTTGCTGAAGAGGAAGTACGTGCGCCAGCCGATCTCCTCGACGGCGTCCTTCTCCTCGTCGTACTCGTACAGCTTGCCGTAGCCGACCTCGTTGTCCGGCGGGATCTGGAGCGTGCCGACCCACTCGCGCAGCCGCTTCAGCGTGTCGCGCATCTCCTCGTGCTCGCCGCGCACCATCCGGGCGAAGTGGACCGGCTTCGTCTTGTTCGGGCCGACGGGCGCGTTCTCGATCGAGAACGTCAGGCCCTTCGGGAGGTCGGCCTCCTTCGCGCTCTTCGCGATCGGCTCGAAGAAGTCGGTGTCGTCGTCGACCATCTTGAACTCGAGCCGCGCCGTCTGGCTGATGATGTCGCGGATCTGGTCGAAGGCGCGGTCGTCGTCGCCGGGGACCTCGACGATGACGTCCTCGTCGCGCGTCGTGACGCTCGCCTCCTTGAGGCCGAGGCCGTCGATGCGGCGGAGCACCGTCTCCTTGGCCTGGGTCACCGCCCGCTCGCGGATGCCGCTCGAGACCTCGTCGCGGATCCGGAACTTCGCGACGCTGCGGTCCGCCGAGCGCTGGATCTGCAGCTCGCCAAGGAACTTCCTGAGGAACTCGTCGTTGATCTTCTCGGCGTCGGCCGGGTCGTTGAAGGTGATCGTGATCGTGTCGGAGCTCTCGCGCGACTTCTCGATGCGGAGCTTCGACGGGAGCTTCTGCATCTCCTCGATCGTCGGCGGCTTGTCGCCCTCGTGGAACCCGAACGCCGTCGCGAGGGCCGCGCGCAGGTCGTCGTAGTACCGGTCGCGCTTGTCGTTGATCGCCTCGTCGACGTCGACCGTGTAGACCAGGCGGAGGCCGCCCTTCAGATCGAGCCCGCGCACCATGCGGAACGGGATGTTCGAGGTGAGGAAGCGGCTGAACCCGAGCTCGCCGCGCTGCGCCTTGGTCTCCTGCTCCGACCGCTCCTCGGACGACAGCCCCGCCTGATCGGGCCGGCCGTACCGCTCGTCGTGGTAGGTCGGGTAGATGGCGACCGCGGAGCCGAGCGCGAGGAACAGCACGAAGCCCGTCTTCGCCCGCCACGCGAGATCGAGCCACGGCCCGGCGCAGAGCAGCGCCCACGGCACCATCAGCCCGAACGTCACGAGCGCCCAGAACACGTTGTAGTGGGCGGCGACCGCGGCGGAGCCGGCGGAGATCGCCGCCCACGCGAAGACGCTGCGCCGCGAACGGCTGAGCCACGCGCCGAGGAGGCACAGGCCGGCGATGCCGGCAAACCCGTACTGGAAGATGTTTAGGAGCATGGAGTGTGGCGCCGCGGGGGCGGGTAAAACTTCCTGGTGGGCCGAGCGCCGGCCTACGACTTCTTGTCCTTCGCCGGTTCCTTCGCCTTGTCGGCGGCCTTGGCCTCCGCCGCGGCCTCGCCCGGATCGGGGCCCTGGATCGCGCTCTTCAGGACCTGCACGTTCACGCCCGGGGCGATCTCGAGCTTGACCCTCGGGGAGTTCGGGCTGAGGTCGGTGATCCTGCCGAGGATCCCGGACTGGGTGAAGACGCGGTCACCCACCTTGAGGCTCGACTCGAGCTGCTTCTGCTTCTTGTTCTGGCTCCGCGTCATCAGGAAGATGAGCAGCAGCGGCAGCGCCAGGATCAGGAACGAGGAGGCGCCTCCGCCGAACGGCGAGGGCGCCGGCTCCTGGCCGCCAGACGGCGGCGGCTGACCTTCGACCGGCGTCGCGGGCGCGGCGCCCGTTCGCCCGGGGGCGGGATTCGGCTGGAACCAGTTTGAGCTTGCCAAGGTGACGCGTGTCTCCGGGTCCCGACGGGGCTCGCCCGCAAATTACGGGCCTCACCCAACCCCCCGGGGCTCGCCTCCATACCCAGGATCCCGAGGTCGCGCAAGGAGCTAGGCGGACAGCCTCACCCGGACATGACCGGAATCCAGCCCTGCCGCCTTTTCCAGCGCTGCCCCGCCCTGCTGCGCGCCGCGGTCCGCCCGCGGCATGGACGTCAGCGGACGTCAGCGGACGTCAGCCGTCGCTCCCGAAGACCACGTGCCGGCGCGCCCGCTCGCCGCTCGCGATCTCGGCGAGGGAGAGGCGCACCTCGCGTTCGGTGATCGTGCCGTCGATGGTCGCGAACGTCGCGGAGATGATCGGCGGGATGCGGCCGACGCCGGGGAAGCCCGGCGCCCAGGTGAGCGCGTCCGCGAACGCGGCCTTCACGCCGGCGGTGACGGGGCCGGACGGCGCGAGGGGCACGTCGAGCGGCTCGATCACGACGACCGCCCTGGCGCGCCCGAGCGTCTTCACGAGGTCCGCGCCGAAGAACGGCCGGATCGCGCGCAGGCCCACGAGGCCGATGCGCCGGCCCTGCGCGCGCAGGCTGCGCACGACCTCGCGGGCGGCCGGGAACGCGCAGCCCACGGCGAGCACGATCTCCTCGGCGTCGGCCGTGTCGAGGCGCTCGAGCGCGCCGAGGGGGCGGCCGGTGAGCTCGCAGAGCTCCCGCATCGCGCTGGTGAGCGCGAACGGCACACGCGCGGAGAAGCTGCGCTCGGCCCGCTTCCGGGCGACGCCGCGGCTCTGCGGGCGCGGGCCCCCGTCGCCGTCGCTCTCGCCGGGCGCCGCGTCGGTGAACGTCGGCGCGGGCCGATCCCCGCCCAGGAAGCGCGCGGCGAGATCGCGGACCGCGCCGAGCGCGGCGACGTCCGACGGCATCGCGTCGACGAGGTGCAGGAACGGCGTCTCGCTGTCCTCGGCGGCGCGGCGCGCGACCAGCGCCATGTCGGCCGCCTCCTGGCTGCTCCAGGTGACGAGCACGCCCGCGCCGACGTCGAGCGCCGGGGCGAGATCGTCGCGCCCCACGGCGGGCCCGCCGCGCCGCTCGACGACGTGCACCGTGACGGGCGTCCGCGTCGCCGCCGCCTCGCCCAGCGCGGCGAGGGCGCCGACGAGCTCGTGCGCGCCCAGCACGACGCTGGCCCGCTGCCCGGCGCGCGAGCGCGCCACGGCGCTACGGATCGCGTCGGAGGCGCACGCGGCGCGCTCGATCGGCAGATCGCCCGGCACGGCCGCGTGGGCGGCGGACAGCGCGCTCCCCGCGGCCACCTCGACATACGCGATCACCGCCGCCGGATCCGGCGGCGAGCCCAGACCGTCAGGCACTGCCATCCAGCCGTTCGTCACCCGAGCCGCACGCGAGGTCAAGCGCGAGCGCGACGGGATTCCAGGCGAGGAGCGGCTTCACGTGAAGCGACGATCACGTCGCCCACGTCTGGACGTAACTCCGCGAGAGAAGGTTTTTCCAGCGCGCGGCCGCGCTGCCCGCGGTCCGGGATCACCACACCTCGCACGGCCGGCGCGGCGCACGCCTCGCGCGCCCCCACACCCCGCAGAGACCGGCACACGCAGAGACCGGCACACGCCGCGCCCTCGCGGCCGGCCGGCTGGCCATGCGGACCCGGCATGGTCGCGCAGGAAACCGCGAACGCGCGCCAAATCGTCGACGTGAGAAATAGATCGCTTGACGGATTCATTCCCCCTTGATAGGGAGCGCTCTCCGTTTCGTCGGCCCCGCGCCGCCGAGCGGGGACATAGGCGCGTAGCTCAGTGGTAGAGCACTACCTTGACACGGTAGGGGTCGCCGGTTCGAAACCGGCCGCGCCTACAAATCAGCAGGAGACCTAGCCTGCGAGGTTTCATGGCCCTCGATCAGACCGCCCAGGCCGCCTCGGCGGCCCGCACCACGGTGCGCGAGGCTCTCGCCGACGATATCGCCAAGGATCGCACCCTGATCGGCGCCCGGGTCAACGGGCGCCTCCTCGATCTGCACACCCCCTTCCTCCGCGACGCCTCGACCAAAGTCGAGCCGGTCCGGACGAGCGATCCCGACGGTCTGCGCATCATCCGGCACTCGACGGCGCACGTCATGGCCGACGCCGTGCAGCGGCTCTTCCCGGGCACGAAGGTCACGATCGGCCCCGCCATCGAGGCGGGCTTCTATTACGACTTCGACAAGCCGTCCGGCCCCTTCACGGACGAGGATCTCGCGAAGATCGAGGCGAAGATGCGCGAGATCATCGCCGCGGGCCGCCCGTTCCGGCGCGAGGTGGTGAACCGCAAGGCGGCGCATGAGCTCTTCGCGCAGATGGGCGAGACGTACAAGCGCGAGCTCATCGACGCGATCCCGGAGGGCGAGGAGGTCTCGCTCTACCGCCACAGCGACGGCGAGCGCGAGTGGGTCGACCTCTGCGAGGGCCCCCACGTGCCGGACGCGTCGCTGCTCCAGGCCGTCAAGCTGGTGAGCGTGGCCGGCGCCTACTGGCGCGGCGACGAGCGCAACCCGATGCTCCAGCGCATCTACGGCACGGCGTTCCCGAGCCAGGCGGCGCTCGAGGAGCACCTGAAGCTGCTCGCGGAGGCGAAGGAGCGCGACCACCGGAAGCTCGGGAAAGAGCTCGAGCTCTTCATGTTCCACGAGGTCGCGCCGGCGATGCCGTTCATGCTCCCGCGCGGCGCTCAGGTCTACAACGCGCTCGTCCAGTACATGCGCGACCTCTACGTCGACTACGGCTACGAAGAGGTCATCACGCCGCAGATCTTCGACAAGCGGCTGTTCGACACGAGCGGGCACCTGCCGAACTACCGCGAGAACATGTACCTGCCGGTCACGGCGGAGCACCTCGACGCGGCGCGGCTCGCGCTCCGGCTCGGCGTCTCCCCGGGGGAGGCGGACGCGGCGGCGTACCAGGAGGCCGACAAGAAGCGCGACGCGGCCGTCCTGGAGCAGCTCGCGGAGCTCGAGCGGCTCGCGCAGAAGCCGATGAACTGCCCGAGCCACTGCCTCATCTTCGGGCAGCGGCGGCGCAGCTACCGCGAGCTGCCGTGGCGGCTTGCCGACTTCGGGCGGCTCCACCGCTACGAGCGCGGCGGCGTCGTCCACGGCCTCGCCCGGGTCCGGAGCTTCTGCCAGGACGACGCCCACATCTTCTGCGCGCCCGAGCAGATGCAGGAGGAGATCCAGTCGTTCCTGCGCCTGCTGCTCGAGGTGTACGCCGCGTTCCGGTTCGCGAGGATCGACATCAAGCTGGCGACCCGGCCCAAGAAGCGCATCGGCACCGACGCGCAGTGGGACGCCGCGGAGGGGGCGCTCGCGGACGCGCTGAAGCAGGCCGGCCTCCCCTTCGAGATCGCGCCCGAGGAGGGCGCGTTCTACGGGCCCAAGCTCGAGTTCCACGTGGAGGACGCGCTCCGCCGGAGCTGGCAGCTCGGCACGATCCAGGTGGACTACGCCCTGCCCGACCGCTTCGAGCTCGAGTACACCGGCGCGGACGGCGCCGCCCATCGCCCCGTGATGCTCCACCGGGCGATCCTCGGCTCGCTGGAGCGGTTCTTCTCGGTGTACCTCGAGCACATCGGGGGCGCGTTCCCGGCCTGGCTCGCGCCGGAGCAGGCGATCGTCGTGACGGTCAGCGAGAAGCAGGCCGCCTACGCGGCGGAGGTGGTGGCCGAGCTCCGGCGCCGCGGGCTCCGGGCGCGGGCAGACCTCAGCTCCGACAAGCTCGGCGCCAAGATCCGCGCGGCGCGGCTCACGCGCGTGCCGTACGTGGTCGTGGTCGGCGACAAGGAGGCCGAGGGCCGCAAGGTCGCCCCCAGGTCGCGCGACCTCAACAAGGACCTCGGGGCGATGCCGCTCGAGGAGTTCGCCGACCGGCTCGCCGCCGAGGCCAAGCCCCCCCGCCTCGCCGTGCGCGCGTCCGGTTCGTGACCTGCCGTTCCGGCCGGATGCTGAGGCCGGCAGGCCCCCTCCCCACCCCCGTCGAGCCCGCGAGGCCTGGACTCCGGTCCCCCTCGGCGCCGCAACGCTGCTGTGCTTGCTGCCGTTGCCTGCAGCGCCGAGTCGGGCGACATTGGCATGGTGATGGTCGCCGCGACCGGAGCCGGTCGCAGCGCGGCGGTCCGTCGCTCTCGGAAGCACAGAACACAAGGAGGCTGCGAAATATCACATGGCGATGAGACGCTTCGACCCGCGGCAGGCCCAGAGGGGGCCGCAGATCCGCATCAACCAGCGCATCCGCGTCCCGGAGATCCGCGTCATCGGCGATGATGGCGAGATGCTCGGCATCATGCAGACCCACGAGGCGCTGCGCCGGGCACAGGAGAAGGGGCTCGACCTCGTCGAGGTCAACCCGAAGGCGGATCCTCCGGTCTGCAAGATCCTCGACTTCGGCAAGTACAAGTACGACGAGAAGAAGAAGGCCCGCGAGGCGAAGCGCAAGCAGAGTGTGGTGGAGATCAAGGAGATCAAGCTCCGGCCCAAGACGGACGACCACGATCTCGAGTTCAAGACCAGGGCCGCGCACCGGTTCCTCGGGGCCGGCCACAAGGTGAAGTTCACCGTGCGCTTCCGCGGCCGCGAGATCACGCACCCGGAGAAGGCGCAGGAGCAGCTCGACTGGATCGTCCAGCACTGCGAGGAGATCGCCAACGTCGAGGTGCGCCCGATGATGGAGCAGCGCACGATGACGCTGATGATGGCGCCGAAGCCCGCCATCCTGCAGAAGGTCGCCCAGGCCCGCGCCGCCGCCGAGAAGGCCCGCCAGAAGGCGATCCAGGAAGGGCGCGCCGCTCCCCCGCCGATCGACGCCGAGGAGGAGGAGATCGAGAAGCTCGAGAGGCAGCTCGAAGAGCAGGACGACGACGAGGACGAGGACGAGAACGCGTAACGCGCCGGACGAGCGCGCGCCGCGAGGAGCCGCGCGCCCGTCGCAGGCGTCAGGGCTGGAGCAGGCCGCCGCGCCGCACGCCGGCGGCGAGCGCCGCCAGCGCGGCGGCGAGCCGCGCGCCCGTCGCAGGCGTCAGGGCTGGAGCAGACCGCCGAGCCACGCGCCTGCCGCGATCACCGCCAGCGCGGCGACGAGGATCACGGCCTTCACGGCGCCGCCACCGCCCTTGAGCGGACGGGCTGGGTTCGGCTCCAGCTCGCTCGATGTGGCCGGGGCGAGCGGGGCGAACCCGGGTGACGGCGGCGGTGCAGGCGCCGCCGCGAAGGGCGGCGGTGGCGGCGCCGCCGCGAAGGGCGGCGGTGGCGCGGGGCGCTGCGGCCCGGGGGCGACGTGTGTCGGCGACGCCAGGGTGGGCTCGACCCTCCGCTCGCGCGGCGGAGCCGCGGGCGGCTGGTCCGGCGTGACGAGATCGAACGGCTGCTCCGCGTCCAGATCCAGGGGCGGATCGCCGTCGTGTGTCTCCTCGAGCGCGGCGAGGTTGCCGGCCTCGACCGACACCGCGGCGAGAGAGCGCCGCATGAGGTCCTCTCCGGGGGCCGAGACCTTGATCTCGTCGGCCCACTTGCCGATGTCCTCGAACGCCGAGATCTTGAGCGGCTCGCTCAGCCGCGAGGTGCTCGGCGCCGCGTTGTCGTCCGGGATCGACGTGAACTCGAGCAGGGTCTCCTCGATCAGCTTGTCGATGAACGACGCCTTGTCCGAGGCGGGGGCGCGCCTGCGCAGCGCCATGGCGCTGCGGACGTGCTCCGCGATGTCGTAGGCGCTGACCGGCCGGCCGAACTTGTAGAGGAAGGTCGTGAGATCCCTCCCGAACTCGCGCGCCGAGCCGTAGCGGTCGCCGGGCTCGCGGGCGAGCGAGCGCGCGATGATGCGGTCGAGCTCGGGCGGGACCGCCTTGTTGATCCCGGAGAGCGCCGGGATCTGCGCCTGCTGCACGAGCTTGACGGTCTGGTAGTCGGTGTCGCCGAGGAACAGCCGCTTCCCGGAGAGCATCTCCCAGAGGATGGCGCCCACCGCGAAGATGTCGGTGCGGTGATCGACCTCGAGGCCCTGCGCCGCCTCGGGCGAGAGGTAGCTGAACTTGCCCTTGATGATCCCCGCCTCGCTCTTCTCGAGCTGGCTCGTCGCCTTGGCGAGGCCGAAGTCGACGATCTTCACCTCGCCGTACTTGGTGATGAGCACGTTCGGCGGGGACATGTCCCGGTGCACGATCTGGAGCGGGTGGCCGTCGGCCCCCTTGAGCTCGTGGGCGTACGTGAGCCCTTCGCAGAGCTTGGCCGTGATGAACACCGCCGACTCGACCGGGAGGGTGCGGCTCGCCTTGCGCATCGACTCGAGGACGGCCTTGAGGTCGGCGCCGTCCACGTACTCCATCACGATGAAGTACGCGTTGTCGCCGACGCCGATGTCGAACACCTGCGCGACGTTCGAGTGGGAGAGGTGCGCGGACAGGCGCGCCTCGTCGAGGAACATGGCGATGAAGCGCTTCTTCTCGCTGAGGTGCGGGAGCACGCGCTTGATCGCGACCTGCTTCTTGAAGCCCTCGATCCCCGCGCTCTCCGCGAGGAAGACCTCGGCCATGCCGCCCGAAGCGAGCCGCTCGATGACCCGGTAGCGCTGCTGCTGGTGGGCTTCCGTCATGCTCCGCCTAGTACACCACGTCCCGCGCCGCGCGCGGCAACAACCGGTCAATCCCCCCGGTGTGCGCAGCCCCCCACGGCGCCTCGAGCTCGTCGCGCGGCCGCCGGACGTGCGCGCACAGCCGGCGCGCCGCGGCCTGGCCCGCGCGACAGCGCCCGCTCAGCCGGCGAGCGCGCTCCTCGCGGGCGTCCGCGGCGCCGGCACGAGCGGGACCGCGACGGCGCGCGCGCGGCTCCTCGGCGCGACCGACGGCGGCATCGGCGTCAGCGACGTGTGCGACGCGGCGCGGCTGCGGCGATCGTCGAGCTCCGCGGCGAGCATGTCCCTCACCACCTCGAGGAGCTCCGGGAACCCCGAGAGGCGCAGCCCGATGTCGTTGGTCCAGAGGATGACCTCGGGCTCGCCGCCGGTCCCCATCGCCTCGGTGTCCCAGGCGAAGACCGTCTCGGCCGCCGCGTCGATGCCGAACGGGACGAGGGCGCTGCGCGCACCGGCGCGGCCGCGCGCAGCCGGCGCGCGCTCGACGTCGGAGCGGCCGTGCGCCTCCTCGGCCTCGCAGTGCTCGAGCACCATCCGGCCGACGCCGAGGAACGTGCCGCGCGCGAGCGCGCGCACGCCGAGCAGGCTGGCGCCCGCGAACAGCTGCGGCCACCCGTCGTGCCGCGAGAGCAGCTCCCGGTAGCTCGGCGGAAGCGGCATCCCGAGGCGACGCTCGGCGCCCGCGATCGCCGCCTCGGACGCCCCCGCCGGCGGCGCGATCGGCATTCCCCGCCGCGGATCGATCCGCGCGAGCTCCAGCTTGAGCGCGCGGATCCGGTGCATCGACTCGAGCCACTCCATGCGCGCGAACCTACTTGCACCACCCCGGGAGGAGCAAAAAACGCGCGACGCGCGGCGCCGCGCCGCCCGCGCAGTCGACGCACGCCCGCGGATCGCGGGCGCTTGACAGTGCTGTGCGTCGGCGGCACGGTGCTTGCGTGGCCGGCTCGGGCTCCTGGGGATCACTGCGCACCGCGTTCGTGGCGGTGAGCGCGACGTTCGTCGTGGTGTCGCTCGCGACCGCGTGCCTCGACTACGCGGGCGAGGAGCTGTTCGACCAGTGCGACACGCCGGCGGCGCCGCTGCCCGGCTCCGGGTCCGGCTCGGGGGCGACCGCGGGCTCGACCAGCACCGGGCAAGACCCTGCAGACCAGCCGGACTGCGGCGCGCCGACGCACGCGCCGGGATCGGGATCCGGCTCGGGCTCGTGACGGAGGGGCGGCGCGATCGGGCCGCGCTCGCCGCGCTCGCCGCCGCCGCGCTCGCGTCGCGCCTGCTCTTCCGCATCGACTACGACGAGGACATCGACGCGCTCCGCTTCGCGCTCGGCGTGGAGCGCTTCGACGTCGCCGCGCTCCGCCCGCACGCGCCGTACTACCCGGTGGTCATCGCGGCGGCGAAGGGGCTCGCGCTGCTCGGGGCGACGCCGCGCGGCGCGCTAGCCCTGGTCAGCGCCGCGGCGGGCGCGGCCACGGTCGTCTTCACCGCCCTGATCGCGCGCGAGGTGGCCGGGCGGCGCGCCGCGGTGTTCGCCGGGATCCTCGCGCTCGCGTCGCCGTTCCTGTGGCTGTCCTCGCAGAAGCTCCTCAGCGACATGGCCGGCGCCGCGGGGACGACCGCCGCGCTCTGGCTCTGCGCCCGCGCCCGGCGGCGCTGCCGCGAGGCAGCGGCCGCCGTGCCCGCGGCGCCCGGCGTCGCGCCGGCGGGCGAGGCCGCGCTGGCGGAGGCGGGCGAGGCCGCGCTGGCGCATGCGCGCGCGGCGCGCATGCGCACGTGGGCGCTCATGTTGCTCGGCCTCGGGCTCGGCGTGCGCCTCTCGTACTTCCCTGTCGCCCTCGCCTGCCTCGCGGTCATCGCCCTCGGCGAGGGCGGCCGCGCCGCGTGGCTCGCGCGCGGCCGCGATCTCGCGACCGGCGTGCTCGCGTGGCTCGTGCCGCTCGTGCTGATCGCGCCGCCGCGCGACCTCGTCGCGACGACGTGGGTGCAGGGCATCGGCCACTTCACCCGCTGGGGAGGGACGGCGATCACCGTCTCGTCGCCCCTCGATCGCCTCCACGGCGTCGTCTGGGGGATCTGGGCCAACGGGCTCGGCGGGGCGTGGCCGGACGCGCCGCCGGCGCGCTGGCTCGGCGCGCCGCTCCTCGCCGCGCTCCTCGCCGCGCCGCTCGCCGCCGGCGCCGTCCGCGAGGGCACCGCCCCGCTCTGGTGCATCGCGCGCATCGCGCGCGTCGCGCGCGCCGCGCGGGAGCAGCCCGAGCTCTGGGCCTCGGCGCTCGCGTATTTCGCCTGGGCGCTGCTCGGGCAGAACACCGCGTACAAACCGCGGCACTGGCTCCCGCTCGTCCCGCTCCTCGTCGTCGCGCTCGCGGCCGGCGCGGCGGCGCTCTCGCGGGCGGCCCCGGCGGCGGCGCGCCGGCGCGCGCTCCGCGACGTCGCGCCCGCGGCGATCGTCGCCGCCCTCGCGGCGCAGTGGCTGGCGGACGCGATCTCCCTCGCCCGCCAGCACCAGGCGCCCTCGCCGGCCGCCGCGATCGTGGGCTTCCTCCGCGGCGCGGACGGCGATCCACGCCCGGTGGTCACGCGCGACCTCGACCGGATGATCCTGGAGGGCGCGCCCGGCCGCCGGGCGGTGCGCGTGCGCGGCGACCTCGAGCTCGTCCGCGCCGTCGAGCAGGCCGGCCCCGGCGGCGCGCTCATCACGAGCGAGGCGCTCTCGCGCGAGGCGCGCGCCGCGCTCGCCGCCCGCGGCTATGGGGTCTCCCTCCGCTTCGCGCGCCCGCGGTCGCGCTACGTCGACGCGCTCTGGAGCGATCTCGCCCTGCTCGAGGCGCGCCCCGTCGCGCCTCGAGCAAGTCAAGCGCATTCACTCCCGCTGCGCGGCGCGCCGTCCCGCTGAAAACGATGTTGACCTCCGTTTTCAAGGGCGCGAAGACTGCCGCCCTGCCGAGCGCCTGGCCGGGCGCTTGCTCTTCGTCATGAACGCGATCTCGTCCTCGTGGCCTCGCTCTGCGGGCGTCCTCCTCGGCGTGCTGCTGCCCTTCGCTGCCGCCGCGCCCTCCGCCGCGCAGCCCGCGGCCGCGCCGCCCGCCGCTGCGGCCGCCCCTCCCGCGGCGGCTGCGCCGCCCCCTGCTGCGTCCGCGCCCCCTGCGGCCGCTACGCCGCCTGCCGCAGCGTCCGCGCCCCCTGCGGCCGCTGCGCCGCCCCCTGCTGCGGCCGCGCCCCCTGCGGCGGCCGCGGAGGGTCCGGTCCTCGATCTCCCGCCCGAGCAAGCCGCCCTGCCGCCCGACGCGAAGCCGGCGATCGGGCTGGGGGCCGGGCAAGCGCCGGAGCACGAGCTCGTCCGCGGGCTGACCGAGCAGCGGTTCCGGAGCGCCGGGGCGAGCGCGAGCAGCACCTCGGTGGGCGGCTACGGCGAGGTGCACGCCCGCGGCACGACGACCGGCCGCGACGGCGAACGCGCGTGGGTCGCGGACGTCCCGCGGCTCGTGCTCTTCGTCGCGCACGAGTTCCGGGACGACATCCGGTCCTACGTCGAGCTCGAGGTCGAGCACGCGCTCTCCTGCGCGACCTGCCCCGGCGCCGCGGAGCTCGAGCAGGCCTACCTCGAGTGGAGCGTGGCCGGCCGCGCGCTCGGGCTGCGCGCCGGGCTCGTGCTCGTCCCGATGGGGATCATCAACCAGTGGCACGAGCCGCCGGTCTTCCACGGCGTGGTCCGGCCGAAGGTGGAGACCGTCGTCATCCCCTCGACCTGGCGCGAGATCGCGGTCGGCGCGTTCGGGCAGCCGCTCGACTGGCTGCGCTTCGAGGCCTACGCGATGACCGGCCTCGATCCGCTCGGCTTCCGCGCGGGCGGCCTCGCCGGCGGGCGGCAGAGCGGCGGGCTCGCCAGGGCCAACGCGTGGGCGGCCGTCGCGCGCGTCGAGGCGGAGCCGCTGCTCGGCGTCGTGGCCGGCGCGTCGGCGTACGCGAGCGACGCAGGCTCGAACGGCGACGGCGAGTTCTTCCTGCGCGACCGGACCCCGGTGGATCTCTCGGTCCCGGTCCTCGGCTGGTCGATCGACGCGCGCTGGCGCAGGAGCGGCCTGGAGGCACGGCTCCTCTTCGCCGAGTGGCACCTCCCCGAGGCGCGCGCGCTCATGCTCTCGTTCAACGGGAGCGGCGCGCCGAACTTCATCGACCCCACGAGCCCCGTCGGCGCCCGGATCCGCGGCGGCTACGTCGAGGCCGCGTACGACGTGCTCCGCCCGCTCGGCCTCGGCCACGAGCTCCTGCCGTTCGCGCGCGTCGAGGCGTACGACACGCAGTCCGCGGTGCCCGACGGCTTCGCCCCGAACGCGTCGTACGACATCCGCGAGTACACGTTCGGGGTCTCGTACCGGCCGACCCAGGGCGTCGTGCTCAAGACCGACTACCAGCTCCGCGACCGCAGGCTCGGGTTCGATCAGACGCAGCTGAACTTCGGCCTCGGGTTCATGTACTGACCGCGCGCGCGCGCGCACACGTCGAGTCGAGTCGAGGGCACGCCATGTCACTCCGCCCAGCGGACGCGCCGCCCGAGCGCGTCGTCGTCGGCGCCGGCATCTCCGGCCTCTACGCCGCCCTGCTGCTCGCCCGGGCCGGCCGCCGCGTGCGCCTGCTCGAGCGCGCCGCGCGCCCCGGCGGCCTCGCGGGCGCCGAGCTGTTCCGGGGGCTGCCCTGCGACCTCGGCTCGCACCGGCTCCACCCGGCCGCCCTCGAGCAGCCGCTCTTCCGGGAGATGCACGAGCGCTCCCCGCTCCTCTCGCGCCCGCGCCGGGGCGTGCTCGTGCTCGGCGAGCGCCACGTCCCCTACCCGCCGAGCGCGCCAGCGATGCTGCGCGCGCTCGGCCTCCGCGCGGGCGCCGCGATGGCCCTCGGCTTCGCGGCGCAGCGCGGCCGCCGCGCGGCCTTCGCCCGCTGGGACCACGACCGCGCGCGCGCCGGCGAGGACGCCGGCTTCGAGCGGTTCGTGCGCGACCGCGTCGGCGCGGCGGCCTACGCGTCGTTCTACAGGCCCTACGCCGAGAAGGTCTGGGGCATCCCGCCGGCCGAGCTCTCGCAGACCGTCGCGAAGAAGCGGATCAGCACCACGAGCCCGCTCGCGCTGTTCCAGCGGCTCGGCCCCGCTCGCGGCGGCGAGGCGGCGGAGCTCGCGCGGTTCATCTACCCGCCGGGCGGCATCGCGTCGATCATCACGTACCTCGAGGCGCGGCTCGCGGAGGCCGGCGTCGCGGTCTCGTGCGGGACCGGGGTCGGCGCCGCGGACCTCGCCGGCCTCGCGGGCGGCGGCGCGGCGCCCGTCCTGTTCGCGGGGGACCTCCGCGATCTCGTCCCCGACGCGCCGCTCGAGCACCGCGGCCTCTACCTGGTCTACCTCGCGTACCCGCAGGCGCGGCTCGGCGCGCCGGAGACGTACTACTGCCCCGACCCGCGCTTCTGGTTCGGCCGCGTCTCCGAGCTGCAGAACTACGCGCCCGATCTCCGCCGCCCGGGCGAGACGGTGCTGTGCGTCGAGATCCCGGAGGGCGCCTGGGGCCGCGGGCGCGACTTCGCGTCCGGGCGGCCGCTCGAGGAGCTGCTCGATCAGCTCGTGCGCGCGGGCATCGCCCCGCGCGGCGTGGCGCCCGTCGAGGCGCGGCAGCGCTTCGTCCCCGGCGTCTACCCGCTCTACCGGCGCGGCTGGCTGCACGACTGGCGCCGCGCGATGCGCCGCGCCGCCGCGCTCGGCGTGCTCCCCTTCGGGCGGCAGGCGCTGTTCCTGCACTGCAACCTCGACCATTGCGCCGCGATCGCCGCCGACGCCGTGGCGCACGTCGAGGCGGGCCGCAGCCCGGAGGCGTGGGTGGCGGAGGCCGAGCGCTACCTCGACGTGCGCGTGCGCGATTGAGGCGCGCCGCGCGCCCGCAGCGACGCGGCCCGGCGCCACGCGCGCAGCACGGGGCCGAGCGCCTCACGCGCTCCGCACGGAACGCTGTTGACTTTGACTTTCATGAATGACAGGTTCGTCCGAGTCTTGATGCGTTCCCCCTTCTCTGGCCGCACCCTCCACTTCGCCGCAGGGACGGCGCTCGCGTTCGTCCTTGCAGCGTTACCTGCCCACGGCGCGACGTACTGGACGGTGCCCGCTGTCCTGAAGAGCTTCTTCGCGAGCTCGAAGAAGGTCGGCTACCGCAAGCTCGTCCTCAGCGACGCGGAGGTGCAGGAGCTCGGCAAGAAGCTCGGCGCGCCGCTCAAGCGGGAGTGGGTGGTGTACGTCGCGGAGTCCGAGGGCAAGGTCGACGGCTACGCGATCAAGGACGAAGAGAAGGGGATGCACGAGCCGATCGACTTCGCCGTGAAGTTCTCGACGGCCGGCGCGGTGGAGCGGATCGAGATCCTCGAGTACCGCGAGGCGTACGGCGATGAGGTCCGCGGGGATCGCTTCCGCGCGCAGTTCCACGGCAAGACGGCGAGCGATCCGATCACCGCGGGCAAGGACATCGACATCGTCTCGGGCGCGTCGATCTCGTCCCGCTCCGTGGCGCTCGGGGTCAAGCGCGACGCGCTCGTCCTCCAGCTCGCGCTCAAGCGCGGCGCGTTGTGAGGGATTTCACTGCGGCGGCGGGGCGGCTGAGGTCGCTCTCGCTGGGCGCGAAGCTCCTGTACTCCGCGTTCGCCGTCGCGTCGATCGTCGGGCTGCTCGTCTCGTGGCGCCTCTACGGGGCCATGGTGCAGGACGCCGGCGCCGCGGGGTACTACGCCGGCGCGCCGGCCGCGGCGCCCCCGCCCGCCCCGGCGCAAGCGCCCGCCGCGGCCTCGGACGGTCCGGCGCTCGACCTCGGCCCGGAGCTCGACCTCCCCGGGGCGCCGGAGACGCCGCGGGTCCTGGTGGAGCAGGTCTCGGAGCGGAAGCTGCTCGAGGTGACCCATTTCCACCTCTTCTCCGTGCCCGTCTACGTGTTGATCCTCGCGCACCTCTGGCTGCTCGCGCGGCTGCCGCCCTGGCTCCACACCGCGGGCGTCGCGGCGGCCGTCGTCACGAGCGGGCTGCACATCGCGGCGCCGTGGCTCATCCGGGGCGCGCCCGGCGCGGCGGCGCTGATGCCGATCTCCGGCGTCGCCATGCTGCTCTCGCTCGGCGCGATGGCGCTCGTCTCGACCGTGGACATGTGGTTGCCCAGGCGGCCGCGGCGGGGCCCGGCGGGGCCCGACGAGGCGGCCTAAAACACCGATCCTTGTGATCGAGCGAGAAATCAAGCGCCAAGGGCGCCAAGATATTCTCTTCTTCCTGGCGTCCTTGGCGCCTTGGCGTCCTTGGCGCTTCGAATTCTGCTCGTTTCAGGCTGGTTCAACCCGTTTGTCGCGCCAGCGACGTCCCGGCTGAGTTTCAATTCTCCCCTGAGCCTGTCCGCAGCCCCAGGTTGAATTTCAATTCAACCCGGAGCCTGTCCGCAGCCTCCCAGCTGAATTTCAATTCAACCCGGAGCCTGTCCGCAGCCCCAGGTTGAATTTCAATTCAACCCGGAGCCTGTCCGCAGCCTCCCAGCTGAATTTCAATTCTCCCCGGAGCCTGTCCGGAGCCCACGAAGCGCAGGAGCGCAGCGCAGCGCCCGCGCGGCGGTCTCCCGCGGCCGCACGGGAGCCGCGTCCTCGACATCCCTGCAGCGCGGCGCTGTCACTTCTTCACGTTCCGCCGGAGCCAGCGGGCCGTGAGCGACCAGGCGAGCTCCAGCACGTCCTTGCTCTCGAACGGCTTGCTCAGGAGCCGCAGCTCGGGCCGCTTCAGGCGGCGGATCACGTCGTGCCAGGAGTAGTCGGAGTAGGCGCTGCAGATCACCGCCTCGATGTCCGGATACTCCGCCCAGATCCGCTCGATGGTCTCGACGCCGTCCCAGCCCGGGGGCATCCGCATGTCGACGAACATCAGCGCATACGGACGGCCGCTCCGCTGCATCCGCCTCACCTTCTCGAGGCCCTCCTGACCCTGGCACGCTCCGTCCACCTGGAACGTGCTCCGCGGGCGAGACTCCTGCGCCCCGAAGATGGCCGCGTCGAGCTCGTCGAGCGCCGCCGATGCCCCGAAGTCCGGACAGAGGAGCTTCTGGATATCGCGATGGATAGAAGGGGTGTCGTCGATGACGAGGACCCTCCGGATCTCGCCTCCTCGGGTGGGATCCGCGCCCGGCCACGACGAGAGGGGTGGCTGCGAGAGAAAGCGAGAGGTCCCCCCTTGGGCGACCGCCGCCTTGGTGGGATCAAGGAGCCTTGTGTTGCTTCCGCTCATCGTTCTAAGCACCCCGCCTCGGCTCGACGTAAGCCTGTTAAGATAACGCACGTCCATCACGGAACACCAGCAGAATCGTACAGTAAGAACAGATTCTAGCGGCCAGCGCGTTGCTCGGCTGAGGGCTCGGCGCTGCCGGTGAACGTGTCACGTCGTGGCCGCGCCCTCGCTGGCCGAAAGCAGGACGGCGCTCCCGCCTCCCCAGACGGAACAACACCCCCTGCACGATGTGCGGAATTTCCTTAGTAAAGCACTTTCTCGGTCGTGGCAAGCGGGTTTCGCGACCGTGTCAGTGCCAGAGGTGCCGCGCCCGACAGGGCCTCTCCGCAACATTTCGACGCGGAGGAGCGGGCGGGAAGGCGCGGCGCGAGGTGGATTGGCGCGCCTGAGCGACAGGCCCCCACGGCGCCTCCGCGCGGTCGAGCAGGTCTGACGAGGTGGGGGGGCGTGGGAGCGGGAGGAGGCCCGCGGGAATGGGCGCGGCGCCTGCCGCGCGCGCTTCAACGCGGCGCGCGGCAGCGCCGCGAGCGCTCAGCGATGCTCGGTGTGCTCGGGGACGAGCCAGAGCACGGCGAGCGGCGGGAGCGTGAGCACGACGGACTGCGGGAACCCGTGGCACGGGACGTCCTCGACCTCGACCCGGCCCATGTTGCCCACGCCGCTGCCGCCGTACTCGGACGCGTCCGTGTTGAGCGCCTCGAGGTACACGCCGCGGTGCGGGATGCCGATGCGGTACTGATGGCGCGGCATCGGCGTGAAATTGCCGACGAACACCACGTGTGCGCCCGTGGGCGACATCGGATCTCCGGCGCCTTCCGCGTAACGGACGAACGAGATCACGCTCTGCATGTTGTCGGTGCAATCGATCCACCGGAAGCCGTGGTGCTCGTCGTCGAGCTCGTAGAGCGCCGGGTGCTTCTTGTAGAGCGCGTTGATGTCCTCGACGAGCCGCTTGAGCCCCGCGTGGGCGGGGGACGCGAGCAGGCCCCAGTCGAGCTCCGTCGCCTCGCTCCACTCGCTGAACTGGCCGATCTCGCCGCCCATGAAGAGCAGCTTCTTGCCCGGGTGCGCCCACATGTAGCCGTAGAGCGCGCGCAGGTTCGCCAGCATCTGCCAGTAGTCGCCGGGCATCTTCGAGAGCAGCGACTTCTTGAGGTGCACGACCTCGTCGTGGCTCAGCGGCAGGAGGAACTTCTCCGAGAAGGCGTAGAGCAGCCCGAACGTGAGCTGGTGGTGGTGGAAGGCGCGGTGGATGGGCTCGTGCTTGAAGTAGTCGAGCGTGTCGTGCATCCACCCCATGTTCCACTTGAAGTCGAAGCCGAGCCCGCCGACGTACGTGGCGTGGGTGACGGACGGCCAGGCGGTGGACTCCTCGGCGCACAGGATCGCGCCGGGGAAGCGGTCGTGGACCTGGTTCGAGAGCTCCCGGATGAACTCGATGGCCTCGATGTTCTCGCGGCCGCCGTACCGGTTCGGCACCCAGTCGTGCGGGCTCTGCGCGGCGTAGTCGAGGTAGAGCATCGAGGCGACCGCGTCGACCCGCAGGCCGTCGATGTGGAACTGATCGAGCCAGTAGAGGGCGTTGGCGACGAGGAAGTTCCGCACCTCGTGCCGGCCGTAGTTGAAGATGTAGGTGTTCCACTCGCGGTGCTCGCCGAGCCGGGAGTCGAGGTGCTCGTAGAGCGCCGTGCCGTCGAACCGCCCGAGCGCCCACGCGTCCTTCGGGAAGTGGGCGGGGGTCCAGTCGAGGATCACGCCGATCCCCTTCTGGTGGAAGCGATCGATGAGGTAGCGCAGGTCGTCGGGGTCGCCGAAGCGGCTCGTCGGCGCGAAGTAGCCGGACACCTGGTAGCCCCACGACCCGTCGAAGGGGTGCTCCATGACGGGCATGAGCTCCACGTGCGTGAAGCCGAGCTGGGCCACGTACTCGACGAGGTGGTCGGCGAGCTCGCGGTAGGTCATCCAGCGCATCCAGGTGCCTTGCGGGTCCTCGACCGGGACGCGGCGCCAGGAGCCGGCGTGGACCTCGTAGATCGCCATCGGCTTCTTGCGGGAGTCCACCCGGCCGCGCTGGGCCATCCACTCGCCGTCCTGGAACGTGTAGCGGCTCGTGTAGACGCGCGCGGCGTTGGCCGGCCGCATCTCCATCGAGCGGGCGAGGGGGTCGGTCTTGAGCGTGATGTGCCCCTGGGCGGTCTTGACCTCGTACTTGTAGATCGTGCCGTCGCCGAGGCCGGGGATGAAGATCTCCCAGAAGCCGCTGCCCATCTTGCGCATCGCGTGGCGGCGGCCGTCCCAGTGGTTGAAGTCGCCGACGACGCTCACGCGCCGCGCGCTCGGGGCCCACACCGAGAACGACGTCCCGCGGACGCCGTCGACCTCGCGCACGTGCGCGCCGAGGAGGTTGTAGAGCCCCCAGTGCTTGCCCTCCGCGGCGAGGTGCAGGTCCACGTCGCCGAGCGTGGGCCGCGCGCCGTAGGGATCGTCCTCCACGGACGAGGCGCCGTCCGGGAACCGCAGCTCGAGCTGGTACCGGAAGCGTCCGTCCGCCGGGTAGGCCACGCCCGGGAAACGCGCCTCGTAGATGCCCGCGGGGTGCACGCGCCGCGCCGGCCGCTTGCCGAGCGACGGATCGCCCGGGATCACCGTGATTTCGGAGGCGTCCGCGCGAAAGACCCGGACCACCAGGTCGCCCTTGTCCTCGTGCGCTCCGAGCACATGGTGGGGATCCGGGTGCTCGACGGCCGCGATGAGATCGAGTTCTCGTTGTTCCAACATGTCAGGGGTCACGCCTATACCGGCTCCTGTCGCCGACGTCATGCCGAGAGTCCGCCCGCGACGCCAACCAGGCTCGTCCCTACGGGTAGATGCGGCAGCGTTTTGCGGCTTGACCCTGGCGCAACGGCGATGTGCCCACCATTTGTCCGGAGCGCAACAGCGGACGTCGTGGGCTGATTTGCGCGCACATCGGCCGGGAAACGCGGCAAATGCTCAATTGCTGTACCTCTGCAGGAGGGGTAGGTTCCCGGCGCCGAGCGGCGCGCCATGGCGGTGGTCCGGCAGGAGCGCGGGGTCGGCAGGCGGAGGGATCGAACATGGGTCAGGTGGTGAGCGAGCGCGCGATCGGGAGCAACGGCGGCGGTCCTGGCGTGAACGGGCATGGGGGTGCGACGATCCGCAGCTACGCGCCGGCGACCGGGGAGCTCCTCGGGGAGGTCCCGAACATGGGCGCCGAGGAGGTGCGGGCCGCGGTGGCGCGGGCGCGGCGCGCGCAGGAGGCGTGGGGCGCGCTGCCCGTCGAGGAGCGTTGCCAGCGTTTGCTCCGCTTCCGCGACGCCATCGTCGACCGGACCGACGAGCTCGTCGATCTGATCTCCCGCGAGTGCGGCAAGCCGCGCCACGAGGCGCTGCTCCACGAGGTGCTGGTCGCGGCCGACATGGCGACGTACTTCGCGGATCTCGCGCCGAAGGCGCTCGAGCCGCGCGAGCTCAAGCTCCACCTCTTCAAGCACCGGCGCAGCTGGGTCCACTACACGCCGCGCGGCGTGGTCGGCGTGATCTCGCCCTGGAACTTTCCCTTCCAGCTGGCGCTGCGCGACGTGCTGGCGGCGATCGTGACGGGCAACGCTGCGGTGCTCAAGCCGAGCGAGGTGACGCCGCTCATCGCGCTGAAGCAGAAGGAGATCTGGGACGGCGCGGGCATGCCGGAGGATCTCTTCCAGGTGGTCACCGGCTACGGTCCGACGGGCGCGGCGCTCATCGACGCCGGCATCCAGATGCTCGTGTTCACCGGCAGCGTGAGCACCGGCAAGCGCGTGGCCGCCGCCTGCGGCGAGCGCCTCATCCCGTGCGTGATGGAGCTCGGCGGCAAGGCCCCGCTCATCGCCTGCGCCGACGCCGACGTCGAGCGCACGGCCCAGGCGATCGTGTTCGGCGGCTTCGCGAACTCCGGCCAGGTCTGCGTGGCGGTGGAGCGCGTCTACGCGCACCGCGAGATCCACGATCGCCTGCTCGAGCGCGCCGTCGAGATCACGAAGGGCCTGCACCAGGGCGACCCGAGCAAGGAGTTCGTCGACGTGGGCGCGATCATCTTCCCGCCCCAGATCGAGGTGGCCGAGCACCTCATCAAGGATGCGGTCGAGAAGGGCGCGAGCCTCAAGGCCGGCGGCAAGCGCGTGCCTGGCCCGGGTCAGTTCTTCGAGCCGACGATCCTCGCCGGCTGCGATCATGCGATGGCGGTGATGAAGGAGGAGATCTTCGGCCCCGTCGTGCCGTTCATGCAGGTCGCCACCGAGGAGGAGGCGATCCGTCTGGCGAACGAGTCCCACCTCGGCCTGAACGCCTACGTCTTCTCGCAGGACACCGATCACGCCCGCCGCCTCGCCGAGCGCCTGCAAGCCGGCAGCGTTCTCGTGAACGACGTGCTCACGAACGGCGCCCTCCCCGACGCCCCGTTCGGCGGCATCAAGCAGAGCGGCTTCGGCCGGGTGATGGGCGAGGACGGCCTCCGGCAGATGTGCGAGGTGAAGCACATCAACGCCGACCGCATCTCGATCGGCTCGAAGGACCCGATGTGGTTCCCCTACACCGAGACCTCCTACAGCTGGTTCAAGCGCGGCCTGCGCGCCCTCTACTCGAGCGGCAGCCTCCTTCGCCGCATCGGCGAGCTGTTCTAGAGGGGCCGCCGGGGCACAGCCCCCCTTGCTCCTGTGCCCCCTTCCGATCCACGCTGGATCCATGATCTCCCGCCCCGGTTCCTCGCCGAGCGACCCCATCCTCGCGGCCATCGACCGTGCGCCGCGTGTGGAGAGGCTTACGCCCGAGCAGCGTGCCGAGCTCGAGCAAGACCTGGCCGACATCGCGGCGGGCCGAGCGCGCCTCATCGCTCACGAGGATCTGCCGCGGGCGCTAGAAGAGCTGGCGCGCGAGCGGGGCGAATGAGCCTCCGCGTCGTCTGGAATTTCCCCGCGCTGGTGACGTTCTACAACCTCCCGATGCACTCGGCCTTCATGATCGACCGGGCGGTCGTTCGCTTCGCGGAGACGGGCGAAGGCGAGCTCGCTTGGGAGCCGCCTTACCACCTCCTCAGCGCAGGCTTCCACGACGTGGTGCTCGCGATCGATCGCGAGGCGCGGACGATCGCCGTGCTCCGCATCTATCGCGTCCGCTGAGCGCTTCAGCGCTGCCGCCCTCACAAGATGAAGTGAGCGCCGGCGGGGGGCTGTGCGCGGCGGCGCGCGGGTGGGCGCGATCCAGCACCGACCGAGGTGCACCAAGTTCCCAGCGGGCTCCACGTCCCAGGCGCGCCTTGTGTGGCGCGCATCGAAACGTCCCAGGAGGCAAGGCCCGAAGGGAGACATGCCGGGCGGTGTCCCCTGCGCAAGCTCCCTCGCCCCAGTCTTGGCGGATGGCGAGCGCCCACCCGCGCGCCGCCGCGCACAGCCCCCCGCCGGCGCGGCGGCCCGCGGTGAGCCGCCCCTCCCCTCCCGCTACGCAGCCGCCGCCGGCTCAGCCGCCGCCGCGCCCGCCGCCGCCGCAGCCGCCTCGACCGGCGCGTCCTCCAGCGCGGCCGCGATGACCTGGCTCATGTCGTCGACGAAGATGAGCTCCAGCTCCTCCCGCACCTCCTTCGGGATCTCCTCCGCGTCGCGCGCGTTCTTCTGCGGCAAGACGACCCGCGTGATCCCGGCCCGGTGCGCCGCGAGCACCTTCGCCTTGATCCCGCCGACCGGAAGCACCCGCCCCCGCAGCGTGCACTCCCCCGTCATCGCCGTGTCGGACCGCACCCGCCGCCCCGAGAGGAGCGACGTCAGGGCCGTGAACATCGTCACGCCCGCGGACGGCCCGTCCTTGGGCACGCCGCCCGCAGGGACGTGGATGTGCAGGTCCTCCGCCTCGAGCTTCGCCGTGTCGACCCCGAGCTCCCCGGCGTGGCTGCGCACGTAGGTGAGCGCCGCCTTCGCCGACTCCCTCATGACGTCGCCGAGCTGCCCCGTGATCTCGACCCTCCCCTTCCCCGGCATCCGCGAGGTCTCGATGAACAGGATGTCCCCGCCCACCGGCGTCCACGCGAGCCCGGTCGCGACCCCGGGCACGCTCGTGCGCTCCGCGACGTCGCTGAAGAACCGGACCTTGCCGAGGTACTTGCCGAGATCACGCGCCTCGATGACCACGCGCGGGACCTTGCCGTCCGCCGCGCGCGCCACCTCCAGCGCGATCGCCCGGCAGAGCTTCTTGATCTCGCGGCCGAGCTGCCGCACCCCGGACTCGCGCGTGTAGTCGCGCACGATCGCCGCGAGCGCCTCGTCCGTGACCGACAGCGACGCCTCGTCGATCGCGTGCTCCTTGAGCTGCTTCGGGAGGAGGTGCGACCGCGCGATCGCGACCTTCTCGTCCGGCGTGTAGCCGGACAGCTCGATGATCTCGAGCCGGTCCCGGAGCGGCGCGGAGAGCGCGCCGAGGTCGTTCACCGTGCAGAGGAACAGCACCTCCGAGAGGTCGAACGGGAGCTCCAGGTAGTGGTCCAGGAACGTCCGGTTCTGCTCGGGATCGAGCACCTCGAGCAGCGCCGCCTCGGGCGAGCCGCGCCATCCGGCGCCGAGCTTGTCGACCTCGTCGAGCAGCACGACGGGGTTCTTCACCTTCGCCTTCTTCAGCGCGTGGACGACGCGGCCGGGCAGCGCGCCGACGTACGTCCGCCGGTGGCCGCGCAGCTCCGCCTCGTCGTGCACGCCGCCGAGCGAGATGCGCACGAACGGGCGGCCCGTCGCATCGGCGATCGACTGGCCGAGCGAGGTCTTGCCCACGCCGGGCGGGCCCGCGAAGCAGAGGATGTTCGCGCGGGACTTCCCGGTCAGCTTGAGCACCGCCATGTGCTCCAGGACGCGGCGCTTCACGTCGTCGAGGCCGCGGTGGTCCTCGTCGAGCTTCGCCTGGACCGCGTCGAGGTCGTCCTTCACGGTCGCCCGCGCGCTCCACGGGAGGTCGGCGATCCACTCGAGGTAGGTGCGGATCACGTTGTGCTCCGCGCTCTGCGGGCCGACCGACTCGAGGCGCCGGAGCTCGCGGTCGGCGACCGCGCGCGCCTCCTCGGAGAGGCCGGCCTCGTCGAGGCGCCGCCTCAGGATCGAGAGCTCGTCCTCGCCCTGGTCGCCGCCCCCGAGCTCCTTCTGGATGGCCCGGAGCTGCTCGCGCAGGATCGCCTCGCGCTGGCCCTTGCCGAGCTCGCGCCGCACGTCGGCGTCGATCTTCTTCTTCATGTCGGCGATGGCGGCCGCCTCGGAGAGCAGGCCGGCGACCCGTTGGAGCCGCGGGACGACGCGCAGCTCGGCGAGCACCTCCATCTCCTTCTCGGTCGGGAGGCCGAGCGCGCCGGCGACCTGATCGGCGTAGAGGCCCGGCTCGGCCCGGCTCGCGGCGGCGATCTCGGCGAGGTTCGTGCCGATCCTCGGGCCGATCTCGCGGGCGCGCTCGCGCAGCGACGCGGCGAGCAGGCGCGCCTCCTCGGCGTCGCCGAGGAACTCGGGCGCGACGGCGCCCTCGGCCCGCCAGTAGGGCTCGGTCTCGACCAGGGCCGTGAGCGCGAAGCGATCGAGCCCCTCGATCACCAGGCGGTAGCCGTTCGAGACGCGCGTGACGTCGACGACCCGGGCGAACGTGCCGATGTCGTGGAGATCCTCGCGCTGGGGATCCTCGCGCTTCGGATCGCGCTGCGCGATGACGCCGATGACGTCGCCGGCGTGCACCGCGTTGAGCAGCGCCACCGAGCGGGCGCGCCCCACCGGGAGCGTGAGCACGGTGCCAGGGAAGAGCACGCCCGTGCGGAGGGGGAGGAGGGGGAATGGAGATCGAGGCGCGCTGGCGCCGCTGCGAAGCTGGCTCATGCGGACTCCTTGGGCAGCGGCGGCTCGCGCCGTCCTGCCGGAACCGGTGACGGTGGATGTGTGGCGTGAATCGGACGTAATCGGACGTAATCGGACGTAGACGCCGTGGACGACGTGGACGACGTGGACGACCGCGCGCCGCGCCGATCAAGGCGCGCGGCGCGCGGTCGAGACGCTCACGTAGACCGCCGGCGGCGACCGCCCGGGCGAGCTCCGTGAACCGATGAACGGAAAGTAAATTCGTTCATGGCTCCGTCAACCCGCGCTGACGGCCAGCGGGCTGGGCAGCGCGCCGCGGCTCAGAACAGCTGCACGCCGAGCGTGGCGCCGGGCCAGCCGCGCATCGCGTTCACGCCGTCGAAGGGGAAGGTGGTGCTGCCGTAGGGGCTCAGGTCGGCGTCCACGTCGGTCTTCGCGAACGAGAGGTTGTAGGTGGGGCCCCCGAAGATCGCGAGATCCTCCGAGAGGCGCACGCCGAGCAGCGCGCGCGCCTGCGAGATCGCGGCCACGGGCTCGAGCGACGGGAGGTCGTGGAGCCCGTACCCGAGCACGTCGATGTCGGCGTAGACGCGCTCGCTGATCGAGATGCGACCGCCCAGGCCGACCGCGAAGGTGGCGAGGGGGCGGTCGCCCGCGAGGCGGACGCCGAGCCCGTAGACGTTGTGGATGTGATCGCTGCCGTGCTTGAGCCCGGCCATCACGATCCCGGACTCCTGACCCCAGACGTCGAGGTGGAAACGGCCCTTGCGGATGAAGTTGAGCACCCCGAGCGAGAACGTCGACTCGTCGGCGTAGTTGATCACGCCGATCTGCGCGCCGCCTACCTTCCCGTGGGCGACGTTGACGACGCCGATCTGCGTGCCGATCGACGCGCCCGCGGCGACGTTGGCGGCGCTGATCTGCGTGCCGATCGACGCGCCCGCGGCGACGTTGACGACGCCGATCTGCGCGCCGGCGACCGGGCCGACGGCGACGTTCAGCGTGCTGATCTGCGCGCCGTCGACCGGGCCGGCGACGCTGGCGACGCCGATCTGCGCGCCGGCGACCGAGCCGACGGCGACGTTCAGCGTGCTGATCTGCGCGCCGTCGACCGGGCCGGCGACGCTGGCGACGCCGATCTGCGCGCCGTCGACCGGGCCGGCGGCGACGTTCAGCGAGCCGATCTGCGCGCCGGAGAGCGACCTGGCGAAGTTGAGCCCGAACGTCATCTGCGCGCCGCGCGCCGGGCCGGCCACGATGTTGGCGGCGTTCGAGAACTGCGCGCCGCACAGGAACGACGAGGCGATGTTGAACCCGACGCTGAGCTCGGCCCCCGCGATGCCGGCGGTGTACCCGCCGACGAAGTTCAGCGAGTAGCGGCGGACGACATTCGTGCCGGTGATGGTCGACGTGCCGAGGAACGGGGCGGCGTCGGCGCCGAAGAGGACGACGCGGGCGCCCTCGGCCGCGCAGGGCGCGGTCTCCTCGGCCGCGGGTGCCCCGGCCGCGGAGGCCCGGGCCGGGGGCCGCGTCGCCGGCCGCGCCTGCGCCGCGGAGGGCGGCGGCGCGGCGGCGGGAGGCGCTTCGGACGGCGCGGCCGGGCGCTTGCCGAGGGCGGCGGCGAGCTCCGCGGCCTCGTCCCGGACGAGGTTGCCCGCGAGCAGGGCGATCGCCTCGGCGGCGCGGCCGGGGTCCTGGGGGAGATCGATGGTGCGCTCGATGCGGCGATCATCCTCGGCGGCGTAGGTCAGCGTGACCCGGCCATCCCGCTCGCCGCGCAGCACGAGCGTGGGCCGCCCGGCCGCCTTCGCCGGGGCCAGCGTCACGGGGCCGCCGAGCTCGAGGCCGACGGCGGCGCGCACCGCCTCGGGATCGAGCGTCCAGGGAGCGTCCTCGACGACGAGGTCGACGCCGGCGGCGCTCGGCTCCTCGGCGGAGGCGCCCGCGGGAGGCGCGGAGACCGCGACGAACGTGGCCGCGGCGGCGAGCGCGCGGAGGGCGAGCGCGCCCGCGCGGAGGGCCGCGCCGCGCGCGAGGAGGCCGCGCGCAGCGCGCGGCGAGGGGCCCCGGCGAGCGGCGGGAGAGGCGGTGCTGTGTGTGTCCATCGACCGTGCTGTGCCCGCTCGGGGCGCGTTCGTTCACTCGCCGCGGTCGCGAGCAGCGTCGCCGCGCAGCGCATCGATCAGCACGCGCGCGTCGGTCTGCCGGTAGGCGCCGAACGCGCCGCGCGCGAACGGCTCGAGCGCGCGCTGCGCCTCGTCCGCGCGGCCCAGGCGGACCAGGCAGAGGGCGCGGTTGTACTGCGCTTCCACGGAGAAGCGACCGCGCGGGGCGGCGGCGAGGTAGACGTCCCAGGCCGCGAGCGCGGCGGCGGGGTTGCGCTCGACGAAGTGCGCGCGGTGCGCGGCCTGGTAGAGCGCGTCGGCGTCGGGCGCGGCCGGCGGCGGGGCGGGCAGCGGGGACGCCGTCGCGGGCTCGGGCGGCAGGCCCGCCTCGCGGGACGCGGCGGACGGCGCCGGGCGCGCGGCGCGCTGGGGGGCCGGGGTCTTCGCGCGCCGCGGCCGGGCGCTCACCGGCGCCGCGCTGGGAGCGGGCGGCGGCGAGGGGGCCAGCGCGAGCGCCTCGGCGCTCGGCGCGGGTTCTGGCGGCGCGATCGCCTCCGCGCTCGGCGCCGGCTCCGGCGGCGCGGGCGCCTCGGCGCTCGGCGCTGGCTCCAGCGGCGCGGGCGCCTCGGCCTCGGCGGCGCGGCGGGGAGCGGAGCGGGGGGTCGGCGGCGCGGGCGGCGCCTCGGGCACCTGCGCCGCGCTCAGGCCGAGCTGGGACGCGATGTCGTTCCACGTCTCCGGGAACCAGCGCGTGGCCGACGCCCACGCGACCGAGCCGACGAGCACGGCGGCCATCGGGACGAGCACGCGGACCGCCGTGTGGCGGCGGGCGCGCTGCGCCTTCAGGGTCCTCATCACGCGGGCGCGCGTCTCGGCAGGACTGGCGCGCGACGCGGCCGCCTGCTCGCGCAGCGCGCGCGTGGCCTCGCGGAGCACGTCGTCCTTCATGGGGTCCTCTCTTCCAGCAGCGTCCGGAGCTTCTGCTTGGCGTGGAACAGCCGCGTGCGCACCGTCGCCTCCGGCACGCCCAGGATCTCGGCCGCCTCGCGCGAGCTGCGCTCCTCGACCTCGCAGAGCACGAACGTCGCGCGCTGCGCGTCGGGCAGCGCGTCGAGGGCGCGGTTCAGGGCCTGGGCGAGGTCGGCGCGGCCGGCCTCGCGCTCGGGGCTCGACGCGTCCGCCTCCTCCGGCTCCAGGGCGAGCCGCTCCATCGCGGCGCGGCGGCGCGCCGCGGCCCGGACGTGGTGGCGCGCGTGGTTCACCGCGATCGCGATGAGGAAGGTCTTGAGCGACGAACCGCCGCGGAACCGCTGGATCGCCTGCGGCAGGCTGACGAAGACGTCGTGCGCGAGGTCCTCTGCGGCGGCGTCGTCGCCGGTGAGCCTGCGGGCGAAGCCGCGCACGGCGTCGTAGTGCTGGTCGTACGCCTCGCCGATCGCCGCGGCGTCCCCGCGCTGCAGCCGCTCGACGAGCGTGTCCTCCGCGGCCTGCCCGCGCTCCGCGCCGCGAGAGAACAGGAACGGAACGAGGAGCGCGACGGTCCTCATGGGGCTCCACTTCCCCGGCGCGGGGGCCGGCTCGGGGTGAGCGACCCCCGCCGGCTGTCCCGGCGCGAGGCCCGAGGCCCGCGGTGTCCCGTCTCGCTCCATCGGCGCATCGTCATCGTTACATCCAATCGTGCCCCGACGCGTCGCCTGTTTTCTGGCAGGGAGCACCGGAGGGCTGGGGGCGACCGGGGGCACACGCCTTCGTGCCCGGGGAAAACGGGACCGTTCATGCCGGGGTGTCCATTTCGTGCCCGGAGGGGTCCGGAACGTTCAACCGCGGCGGTCGATCGGATCGAACCGGCCCGAGAGCGGCCGCCGGGGCCCGCTCCAGCCGCCGCGCGGGGGGCCTGGGCGGCGGGGTCCCGGAGGGTGGGCGTCGGAGTCGTGCGATCGCCGTCGGGTGATTGAACGGACCGCACGGCGCCGGGCACGGAGGGTCGAACGATCAGCAGGCGCCTCGCGCGGCGGGCGGCGCCGCTGTCTTGGACTCACCGCGCCAATCAGGAGTGATGACCAATGAGCATGCGCACGGCCTTCACCTACGGCCTCGGCCTCTCCCTGTCCCTCTTCGCCACGACGATGAGCGGTTGTTACATCAACACCGGCGAGGACTGCGACTGGGAAGACGAGGAGTGCTTCTGGGACGACGCGCCCGACGCACCCGACGCGCCCGACGCACCCGACGCGCCCGATGCACCTGACGCGCCCGACGCGCCCGACGCGCCCGACGCGCCCGGCATCGGGCGCCCGGACCGCGGCGATGACGGCGACGGCGGCGACAGCAGCGCCGGCGAAGGGGGGGAGCCGGCCGCGTGCGTGGCGGACTGCGACTGCCCGAGCGGCAGCGCGTGCGTCGACGGGACCTGCAAGCTGCCCTGCGCGGCCTCGTGCGAGTGCCCCGAGGGCGAGTCGTGCGAGGCCGGCTACTGCGAGCCCCCGCCCGAGCCGGCCATCTCCTGCGAGGTGGACTGCGACTGCCCGAGCGGCAGCACATGTGTCGAGGGCGCCTGCTCCTGAGCCGCGCCGCGGCGCGCGGGCGCCGCGCCGGCTGCTCGTCCCGAGCGCCTCGATCTGCGCCTCCTGCGCGATCTCCCGATCGCGCAGGAGGCCCTCGTGCTCCCTAGCGCAGCTGGAGGCCCCGCAGGACGTCCTCGGGCAGCGCGTCGACCAGCGCCCGGAGGTGCGCCTCGCGCTCGAGCAGCGCGGCGTGCGCCGTCGCGCGCTCCCGCTCGTGGCGCCACTTCGCGCTCAGCGCCGCCGCCATCTGCCGGACCTCCATCGGCTCGAACGGCTTCTTGAGGATCAGGTACCGGTCGAGCAGCGAGAGCCGGCTCGCGATCTCCTTCCAGGACATGTCGGTGTACGCGGTGCAGAAGACGGCCTGGATGTCCGGGTCCTCCCGGAACATCCGGTGCAGCGTCTCGACGCCGTCGATCCCGGGCGGCATCCGGAAGTCGACGAAGGCCACCGCGAAAGGCTCGCCGCGCGCCCGCGCCTCGCGCACGAGCGCGACCCCCTCCTCCCCCTGGTGCGCCGTCGTGAGCTCGAAATCGAGCTCGACCGCCGGCAGGGACGGCGGCGCGTCGAGGTCGCCGAAGAGCTCGGCCTCGTGCTCCTCCAGCGAGGATCGCGAGGGGCCGGACTTCAGTATCCTCCTGAAATCGTTATGGATTGACGCGTTGTCGTCGACGATCAGGATCCGTGTTCTGTGGAGCACGCTCGCCTTGTTCATCTCTACCTCGGCCCGCGCCGGTCCCCTTTACCTGAATCTGAGCGGGCCGGGTCTGCCATGCACGAGAGATCGGCGCGCCGCCGCGCAGGCCGCGCGGGGGCGTCGAGCGAGGAGGCCCCTCAGGTCCCGGCCTCGGCGTGGATGCTACCGCGCCGGGGCGCCGTGGCCGGGAGCTCGAGCGTGAACTTGGCGCCGTGGCCGGGACCCTTGCTCTCGGCGCGGAGCGCCGCGCCGAGCAGGCGGGCCTCGAGCACGCTCGAGTGCAGGCCGAGCCCCGTGCCTTCGGGCCACGTGGTGAACCCTTGCTGGAAGAGCCGCGCCAGGTGATCCGAGGCGATGCCGACGCCGGTGTCCTCGACCTCCACCGAGCAGCCGCCGCCCTCGGTCGGCGCGCAGCGGACGAGGACGCGCCGGGCCGGGCTTGCGGCGTGGCACACCGCCCGCCGCGCGTTGGTGACGAGGTTCGTCACGATCTGGAGCAGGCGGTGCCGGTCGGTCTCGATCCGCGCCTCGTCCGAGAGCTCGCAGACGACCTCGATGCCGTGGTGCGTGCGCTCGGCCCGGTTCAGCCCGACGCGCAGGGCGTCCTCGACGACCGCGGCGACCGTGACCGGCTCGACGATGATCTTCATCCCGGCGTTCCGCAGCTGATCCGACACGATGTCGCGGATGCGGCTCACGCACTCGCCGAGCTCGGCGACCTCGCTCGCCGCGGCCTCGTGCTCGGCCGCGAGGTGCCGGGAGAGCTCGTCGACGTAGTCGATCAGCCGCTGGCCCCGCGGGTCGCTCTCGAGGAACGCCGCGAGGTCGTGCTGGTGCGACTTCATGAGCTGCGCCACCTGGGCGAGCCGCGCGACCCGCGAGCCCGCGAGCCGCTCGGCGAGCTGCATCCGCAGCACCATGACGCTGTTCAGCGCGTTGCCCACGTTGTGCATGGCGCTGTCCGCGACCTCGGCCATGCCCGCCTTGCGCGCGGCGTCGACGAGCTTCTGCTGGGTGCGCTGCAGCTCGCGCGTGCGCTCCTCCACCATCTTCTCGAGGTTCTCGTAGACGAGGGCGTTGTTGAACGAGACCGCCGACTGCGCGGCGAGCAGGTGGAGGATCTCGAGCCGCTCGGGCCCGAAGAGCCCCTCGAACAGGTTGTTCTCGAGGTAGATGGCGCCGAGCACCCGCCCCTTCAGGAGCAGCGGCGCGCAGAGCATCGAGCGGACCTTGGTGGCGGCCACGTAGGCGTCGTCCCGGAAGGCCGGGTCCCGGGACGCGTCCGCGGAGATCACGGTCTGCCGCGTGCGCACGGCGAGCCGCACCGCGGCGGCGCAGACCTCGGCGCCCGCCTCCTCGAGCGGGACGGAGGGCAACGCGCCGAACTCGGGCGGGTGCGCCACGCCCTTCGCGACGAGCACGAGGCTGTCGCCGCGCGCGAGCAGCAGCGTGCCCCGCTCGGCGCCGGCGCTCTCGACGAGCACCTGCACCATGCTGCCGAGCAGCCGCTCGACGACGAGCTCCTGGGAGAGCACACGCGCGGCCTTGAGCAGCGTCTCCACGTCGAAGACGTCCGCGCGCGCGGCCCGCGCGGCGACCCCGTCGCGCGCGGGCCGGGTCAGCGGGAACTCCTCGGTGAGCAGCGAGACCTTGCGGTCGAGCCTGGCGCGGTCGTAGGCGGCGATGGCGTCCGTGAGGAAGTCGAGCGCGGTGCGCGTCCTGCCGCGCGACATCCAGAAGCGGCCCGCGAGCTCGCACGCGACGGCCTCGATGTTGACGAAGGCGTGCTGGCGGGCGGACGCGATCGCCTGCTCGTAGAGCCTGGCCGCGTCGTCGAGCCGCCCGTCGACGCGCGCGGTCTCGGCCTCGACGAGCAGGTGCTTGTGCTCGAAGTTCGCGGGGCAGCTCTGCGTCCAGCCGCGGAGCCGCTCCCGGCAGGCGTCGAGGTCCTCGCGCAGCCGCGCGCGGCGCTCGCCCTCGGCCGCGGGCAGGAGCGCCGCGAGCGAGAGCGCGCGGTAGAACCGGAGCGCCGCGGTCTGGAACTTCCCGGCGAGGAAGCCGAGGTTCTCCTCCGCCTCGTCCGCGACCCGCAGCGCGTCTTCGGGCCGCCCGTGCAGGGTGAGGCACATGGCCTTGAGGATCTGGTAGTGGCAGAGCGCGTAGCGGGTCTGGTGCGCCTCGCAGTCCTTGAGGAACTGCTCCTCGGTCAGCGCCTCCTCGGGCACGGCCGCCTCCTCGCCCGTGAGGTCCCGGAGCGCGAGCAGGAGGCCGAGGATGCTGTGGGTGGCCACGGTGTGCTTGGTCCGCTTCGCGAAGCGGAGCGAGGCGGGCAGCTCGCCGAGCAGCGCGCGCGCGCTGACGCCGCGGAAGAGCGGGTTGAGGAGCAGGTAGATGAGGAAATAGCCCGCGAACTGCAGGTCGCCCGCGTCGAGGCCGGCGCGGTAGCCGTCCCGGAACAGGGCGTCCGTCTCGGCGAGCGGCCGCACCCACGACTGGATGTTGTTGCCGAGGATGTAACAGGCGCGGCAGAAGTCGCCCTGCATGCGGAACCGGAGGCCGATGTCGGCGGCGAGCCGGCCGAACGCGTAGCCCTGGTGGTAGTCGCCGTAGAAGTGGCCGATCAGGCCGCCGTACATGGCGAAGCCGTAGGACGCCTCGGGGGTCAGGCCGTGCTCGAGCGAGATCCGCACGATGCTGCAGCACGCGAAGAAGTTGAGCTTCTCGAGCTTGAGCATGTAGAGCGGCGCCATCAGCTCGTTGAGCACGCTGACGGCGAGCCGCTGGCCCTCGTCGGCGATCTCCGGCGCGTCGATCAGCGAGGCGGGCGCGCGGCCGGCGAGCAGCTGCTTCACGCGCGCGGCCTCGGCCTCCACGAGCGCCGCGACCTCCGCCTCGCCCGCGCGGGAGGGCAGCGCGACGCCGACGAGGGCGAGCGCCTCCCGCCCGGCCTCGACCGTGTCGGTGAAGCGGCCGCGCATCGTGTACTGCACCATCCGGAGCTTCAGCAGGTCGGCCTTCTCGACCGGCGTCCTCGCGCGGCAGAGCGCCTCGGTGACGAGCTCCTCGGCGGCGTCCACGGCGCCGAGCAGGTACTCCACCTCGGCCAGCTGCCGGAGCAGGCGGAACGCGAGCGCGTAAGTCGACGTGGGCGACGTGGGCGACGTGGGCGACGTGGGCGACGTGGGCGACGTGGGCGACGTGGGCGACGTGGGCGACGTGGGCGACGTGGGCGACGTGGGCGACGTGGGCGACGTGGGCGACGTGGGCGACGTGGACGGCGTGGGCGTGGACGTGGACGACGCGGGCGACTCCGCGAACGCGCCTTCCGGGAGCAGGGCGCGGCCCGCCGCGAGGTAGCGCCGGGCGGCGGCGTAGGCGGTCGCCTGCTTGGCGCGGACGGCGGCCTCCAGGTTGAGCTGCGCGATCGCGCGCCGCTCCTCGGCGTCGCGCACGAGCTCGAGCCCCTGATCGAGCTGCTCGACGATCTCGAAGATGCGCTCGGCCCGGTCCTCCGCGGTCGTGCTCGCGAGCAGCCGACGGCCGATCTTGAGGTGGATCGCCTGGCGCTGCGCCGGATCGAGCAGCCCGTAGACCGCCTGCTGGACGCGGTCGTGGAGGAAGCGGAACCGGCCCGAGGAGGCCGCCTCGGCGGGCGCGACCGCGAGGCCGCCCGTGCTCCCGAGGACGTACTCGTTGCGGATCGCCGGCTCGAGGCGGCGCGCGATCTCGGCCCGCTCGAGGCCGGCGATGACGGCGAGCGTCTCGAGGTCGAAGGTGTTCCCGATGCACGCGGCGAGCGTCAGGACCTCGACCGTGCCGGCGTCGAGGTTGCGCACCCGCCCGCTCATGAGCTCGACGACGTTCTCGGTGAACCCGCGCGCCTCGATCTTCTCGAGATCCCACCGGAAGCGGCGCTCCTCCGGGGAGAAGTAGACGAGCCCGTCGGCCTCGAGGGCCTGCAGGAACTGCCGCGCGAAGAACGGGTTGCCCTCGGTCTTGTGCATGATGAGCCGCGCGAGCGGCTCGACGGACGACGGATCGCGCCGCAGGGTGTCGGCCACGAGCCGGGTGAGCGACGCGAACGACAGCGGGAAGAGCTGGATCGTGTTCACCGTCACGGCGCTCGCCTGGAGGGACTTGAGCGTCATGAGCAGCGGGTGGCTCCCGCTCACCTCGTTGTCGCGGTACGACCCGACGAGGAGGAAGGGGCCGAGGTCCTCGCCGTCCATGAGCCCCTCGAGCAGCCAGAGCGAGCCGGCGTCGGCCCACTGGAGATCGTCGAGGAAGAGGACGAGCGGCTGCTCGCGGGCCGAGAACGCCCGGACGACCCCGCGGAAAGCGAGCAGGAGGCGGTGCTGGGTCTCCGCCGGGCTGAGCTCCAGGGGCACGGGTGGGATGTTGTCCGCGCCGAGGAGGATGCCGAGCTCGGGCAGCACCTCGGCGAGCAGCGACGCGTTCCTCCCGAGGCGCTTCTGCAGCGACGCCCGGGCCTGCTCCACGCGCTCCGCGCTCTCGGCGAGCACCTGCTGGAGCAGGCCCCGGAGCGCCTGGATCACGGCGGAGTAAGGGATGCCGCGGTGGAGCCGGTCGAACTTGCCCGAGATGAAATAGCCGTGCTCGCGGGTGAGCGGCTTGTAGATCTCCTGGACGAGCGACGTCTTGCCGATCCCGGCATACCCGGTGATCATGATCATCTCGCGGCTGCCCTGGAGCACGCGGTCGAAGACGGCCAGGTAACGCTGCGCCTCCCCCTCGCGCCCGTAGAGGCGCTGCGGGATGCGGAACTGACCGGAGATGTCCTGCTCGCCGAGCGGGAACGGGTCGATTCGCCCCGTCGCGCGCAGCGAGCGCTGGCACCGCTTGAGGTCCGTCGAGAGCCCCTCCGCGCTCTGGTAGCGCTCCTCGGCGTCCTTCGCGAGGAGCTTCATGACGATGGCCGCCACGGCGGGAGGCACGGAGTCCTCCGGCAGCGGCGCGGGAGGCCGCGCGAGGTGGGCGTGCATCCACTCGAGCGGCCCCGCGGCGTCGAACGGCAGGCGCCCCGCGAGCATCACGTAGAACACGACCCCGAGCGAGTAGAGGTCTGTGCGCCAGTCGAGCGTCCGGTTCATGCGGCCGGTCTGCTCCGGCGACATGTACGGCAGTCTCCCCTCCTCCACCGCGGTCTGCGCCTGGGGGTGCTCCTTCCGGAGCCGGGTCGCTGCCATGAAGTGGGCGATCCGGACCGACCCGCTCGCCTGATCGACAAAGAAGCTCTGCGGCTGGAGGTGCTTGTGCGTCACCCCGTCGCGGTGCACGGCGGCGAGCGCGTCCGCCATGCTCGCGGCGTGCGCGAGGAACCGGTCTATCTCGAGCGGCGAGCGCAGGAGGAGCCAGTCGAGCGGCGCGAGCTCCTCGTCCTCGAAGACGAGGACGGGCGCCTCGCCGCCGAGCTCCAGCAACGCGGGCTTGAGCACCCGCGCCGGATCGAGAGACCGGGTGATTTCAAATTCGTTGAGCAGCGCGCCCGCCGCCAGAGCAGCCGTGTGACGAGGTGAGTCGATGTGAGCCTTGAGGAGCACGCGCCGCTCGTCGCTCTCGCGCACGGCGCGGACGATGCTCCAACGATCGTTTGTTGTTTGTACTACCTCTTCGCTCCGGTAGCCCACAGTTGCTTGCAAGGCCCTGCTCCGTTCCGACGACGCGCCGATTGACCGGCGGCAAGGCGCGGATGCTAATCCAGCGATCCCCGGCTGTCACAGGAATTCACGGGAAGTCCCGGGAGGACTCTCTGCCTGCGAGATTGAGCGCATCGGGCGAGAGCTCGCTTTGAGAGAGGCGCGCCGCGCCTGCGGATTCAGCGCTTCGGCGCGCGGGCGACGAGGCCATAGAGGACGATCTGGTGCACCGCGCCCATCGTCGCCTCGATCTCCTCGCGCGGGCCCTGGAACAGCCATGGTGGCGAGAAGCTCGCATAGGCCCTGAGGAGCGCGCGCGCGGCGAGCTCGGGCTCGGGGACGTCGAGCTCGCCCGCGCCGGCGCCGCGCTCGAGCAGGTCGCGGAGCAGCGCGCGCTCCTCGTCGAGGAAGCGGGCGTGGGCCGCCTTCACGGCGCGGCTCTGGCAGTGCACGAGGTCGCACGCGTGGGCGCCCGCGTCGGCGAGCTCGAGGAACGAGCGGGCGCGCGCGTCGAACACCGCGCGCAGCCGGTCGCGGAAGGGGCGGTCCTCCGCGGCGGCGGCGGCGCGCATGGCGGCGATGACGGCGCGGTGCAGCCCCTGGGACAGCTCCTCGACGATGGCGTCTTTCGAGGCGAACTCCAGGTACACGGCGCCGACCGCGATCTCGGCCTCGCGCGCGATGTCGGCGACCGTGGTCTTGGCGGGGCCGTACCGGCGCAGGAGCCGCTCCGTCGCGGCGAGGATCCGCTGGCGCCGCTCGCTCTCGCTGCCGGGGTGGCCGTGCTCCATGGCGTGAGCGATCTTCTCTCGGATTCACGCCCGGGGGAAGCGCCCCCGGCGGGAGGCCGCGGCGGCGGGGCGACGCCGCGGCCGCGCCCGGAGGCCGCGGCGACGGACGGCCGGGCGACGCCGCGCCGGCCGCGGGAAGGCGCCGCGCGCGCCGGGAGCCCGACCCGACGGAGCACGGCCCCGAGATTGATCGGCGTCCGCCAGGCGGCTATCGTGGGCTGGCTTTGCGCCGGATTCTCCGCGAAGATCGCGCGGTTCACGCGCTCCGCGCCCCGGCCTGACGAAGGGACCGATCCATGACGAGCACCTCGCCGACACACGACGAAGCCGACCGGCTGGTTCGAGAGGGGCAAGTGCTCGCGGGCAAATTCCGCGTCGAGCGGGTGATCGGCGCCGGCGGCATGGGCGTCGTCGTCGCCGCGACCCACCTCCAGCTGGAAGAGCGGGTCGCGATCAAGCTGCTGCTCCCTTCGGCGACACAGTCCCACACGCTCGCCGAGCGCTTCGTGCGCGAGGCGCGCGCCGCGGCGAAGATCAAGAGCGAGCACGTGGCGCGGGTGATGGACGTCGGGACGCTCGACTCCGGCACGCCCTACATGGTCATGGAGTTCCTGTCGGGCAGCGACCTCGCCGACGCGGTGCGCGCGGGCGGGCCGATGCCCCCGCAGGCCGCCGTGGAGTACGTGCTCCAGGCTTGCGAGGCGCTCGCGGAGGCGCACGCGGCGGGCATCGTCCACCGCGATCTCAAGCCGGCCAACCTGTTCCTCACGCGGCGCGCGGACGGCTCGCCGTGCGTGAAGGTGCTCGATTTCGGGATCTCGAAGGTCGTGACCCGCGGCGACGACCCGCGGATCACCGACACCAAGGCGATCATGGGCTCGCCGCTCTACATGTCGCCCGAGCAGCTCAAGTCGTCCCGCGACGTCGACGCGCGCAGCGACATCTGGTCGCTCGGCGTCATCCTGTTCGAGCTGATCGCCGGCGCGCCGCCGTTCGACGGCGCGACCATGCCGCAGCTCTGCGTGGCGATCATGCAGGGCACCCCGCGCCCGCTCGCCGCGTTCCGGCCGGACGTCCCCCAGGCGCTCGAGGCGGTGATCCTGAGGTGCCTCGAGAAGGCGCCGGAGCGGCGGTTCCGCCACGTCGGGGAGCTGGCCGAGGCGCTCGCGCCGCTCGCGACCGGGCGGGCGCGGCTCTCCGTCGAGCGGATCAGCGGGATCTCGCGGAGCTCGGCGCCCCCGCGGCCGGAGCTCGCGTCGCGGAGCGGGACGACCTCGCCGACCGTGATGAGCACCGCCCCGTCGTGGAGCGGGACGATGCTCGCGCCGCGCAAGCGCCAGGGGGGGCTCGCCCTCGTGCTCGCCGGCGTCGGGCTGTCGCTGGTCACCGCGGCCGGGGTCTTCGGGGTCCTCGCCCTGCGCGCGCGCGGCGGCGCGCCCGCCGCGGAGGCGGCCGCGGGCGCCCCGGCGGCGGCGATCCCGTCGCCGGTCGACCCTGCGGCCGCCTCGCCGGCCGCGTCCGCGGCGGGCGCGCCGGCCGTCGCGCCCGGCGGGGAGGCCGCCCCGCCGCCCGCGGCCAGCCTCGCCGCCGCCCCGGACCTCGCCCCGGCCGAGCCGGCGGCGCCGGGCAGCGCCAGGCCGGCCGCGGCGCTCCCCGCGGGCGCCGCGCAGCGGCCCGCGCAGGCGCCGGCGTCGCGGCCCGCGCGGCCGGCGGCCGGTCCGGCCCACGCCCCCGCCGCCGCGCCGGCGCCGGCCGGCGGCAACCTGTTCGACGATCGCAAGTGAGGACCACCATGACGAGCCTGCCGATGCAGCACCTCGGGCGCCTGCTGGCGCTCGTGATGTTCCTTGCCGCCCTCGCCGGGGGCAGCCGCGACGCCAGGGCCGACACCGCGGCCGCGCAGGCGCTCTTCGACGCGGCCAAGCAGCTGATGGCGCAGGGCAAGTACGCCGACGCGTGCCCCAAGCTCGAGGAGAGCCAGCGGCTCGACCCGGGCATCGGGACCCAGTTCAACCTCGCGGCCTGCTACGAGCAGCTCGGCCGGACGGCGAGCGCCTGGTCGATGTTCCTCGAGGTGGCCGGCGCGGCGAAGGCCGCCGGCCAGCTGGAGCGCGAGAAGGTGGCGCGGCAGCGGGCGGCGGCGCTCGAGCCGAAGCTCATCCGGCTGACGATCACCGCGCCCCCGAGCGCCCCGGCCGATCTCCAGGTGAAGCGCGACGGCGCGCTCGTGGGGCGCGCGCAGTGGGGCATCCCGGTGCCCGTCGACCCCGGCCAGCACACGATCGAGGCCGCCGCGCCGGGGCGGGCGCCGTTCACCAGGACGGTGGAGCTCACCCGGGCGGGGGCCTCGGAGACGGTGACCGTCCCGCCGCTCTCCGCGGGCGCGGCGCCGGCCACGCCCGCCCCGCCGCCGCCGGCGGGCGCAGCGAGGCCGGCGACGGCCGCGGCGAGGCCCGCGGCGCCCGCCGGGTCGGCCGGCGGCGCCGCGCTGGCGCCCGTCGCGGGGAAGGCGCCCGCCGCTCCGGCCGAGCCGCCGACCCGGATGAAGAGCCGGAAGATGTTCGTCACCGGCATCGTCCTGACCGGCGTGGGTGCCCTCGTCACCCTCGGCGGGGCCGTGACCGTCGCCTGCGCGGAGCCCGGGGCGTGCGAGGAGACCGTCTCCGACCCCGAAGAGGAGAAGGCCCTGGGCGGCGCGATCGTCGTCGGCGGGCTCATCACCGCGGGCGTCGGCGTCACCTTCATGATCCTCGGCGGGCGCAAGGTGCCTGTCGCGCCGGCGAAGAGCGCCGCCTCCGCCGCGCCCGAGCTCGTGCTCGGCCCGCGGTACGCCGGGCTCCGCTGGTCGATGTGAATGCCGGCGCGCCGAGCGCGGCGAGCGCCCAGAAGCTCACGCCCGATCGGAGACCGGAGCACGAAACGGTCCCGCTGAAGTCCGCGACGTGGACCTCGCTCCCATTATCCTGCTCGTAGTCGGAGAGGCCGAGCCGGGGAGCTCGATGTCCGGTTGCGCCGGCTGGCGGCAACCTGTTCGACGATCGCAGGGAGAGCCACAGGATGAGTTCGTCGAAACAGCGCCTCGGGCGCCTATTGCTGCTCACGATATTCCTCACCGCCCTCGCGGGGGGTGGTCGAGACGCCCGGGCCGATCCGGTGGCGGCGCAGGCGCGGTCCGCCGCGGCTGCGCAGCCGCTGCCCGCGGGCGCGTCGGCGCCGACCGCCGCACCGCAGACCGCCGCGCCGACCACGACCGCTGCGCCGCAGGCCGACGGCCCCGTCCTGGCGCCCGTCGCCGGGCCGTCGCTTTCGGCGCCGGCCGCGGCGGTTCCGGCGCCGCCGGCCGGCCCGCCGCAGCTCCGGATCAAGAGCCCGGGGATGGTGATTGGAGGAGTCGCGTTGACCGCCGTCGGCGCCGTCTCGACGCTCTTCGGGGCACTCATGATCATCGGCTCCGACCGGGAGCCGGTAACTTACATCGACGGTGAGCCGTCCGAGAGCGGATACGACTTTAGCTACGTCGGCAAGACCATCGGGCTCGGGTTCGTCGTCCTCGGGGTCGGCAGCATGGGAGGCGGCATCGCGCTCGCCACCGTCGGCTCCCGGCGTGTGCCCGTCCCGTCGGAAGAGCGCGCCGCCTCCCGCCGGCCCGAGATCGTGCTCGGCGCGCGGTACGCCGGGCTCCGCTGGTCGATGTGAGCTCCTGCGCGGCGCGGCGAGACACGCTGACCCGGGCTCACTCCGGATCGACGCGGTACACGGTGCCGCCGAAGTCGGCGACGTAGACCTCGCCGGCGCTGTCCTGCCCGAAGCCGGCGATGCTGAAGCCGAGCGCCTCGAGATCGGCCGTGCGATCGACCGGCGCGGTCGTCGCCCCGCCTTCGTACGTCACCGTCCAGATCCTGCCGCTGCAAAAATCGCCGTAGAAGTACGCTCCCCGGAGCCACGGGATCCTGCTGCCGCGGTAGACGTAGCCGCCGGTGACCGAGCAATCCTCGATGACAGCCCCGGCGTGCGGGTACTCGACCTGAGGCAACGTGGTGAGCCCCCCGGGATCGCAGTTCTCCGCCGGGACGAAGCAGTGCTGGCCCTCCATGAGGCGCCAGCCGTAGTTCTTCCTGCCCTGCCCCGCCGGCTCGATGTGGATCTCCTCCCACTTCTGCTGCCCGACGTCGGCGATGTACAGGTCGCCCGTGCACCCGTCGAAGCTGAAGCGGTAGGGATTCCGCAGGCCATAGTCCCAGATCTCGGGCCGGACGCCTTCGCCGGTCATGTTCCCTTCCGGGATGCCGTAGGGGTGCGTCGCGACGTCGATGCGCACGATCTTCCCGAGCAGGGTCGTGAGGTCCTGACCATTGCCGGTGGCCGAGTGGCCGGGGCCGTAATCATTGCTGTTCCCGCCGTCGCCGAGCCCGAGATAGAGGAATCCGTCGCGCGGGCTGAACTCGATGGATCCGCCGTTGTGGTTGTTCTGCGGCTGCTCGTGCTCCAGGTAGGTGGCGACCGGGGTCGGATCGGCGACGTCCGGGGTCTCGCCGCGCCTGAACTCGACGACCCGCGTGTCGCCGTCCGTCACCTTGTCCGAGTAATGCACGAAGAAGCGGCCGTTCGCCGCGTAGTCCGGGTGGAAGGCGAGCCCGAGGAGGCCGCGCTCGCCGCCGTAGGCGATGAGCTCGCGGATGTCGAGGAACACCGCGGGCTCGGGCGCGCCGTCCGCGAGCACGAAGATCTGACCGGGCTGCGACACGACGAAGAGCCGCGTGGGATCCCCCGGCGCTGACTTCAGGAGCAGCGGGCGCGTGATGCCCGACGCGACGGGGGTGAGCTTCAGCGCGCCTTCACCCCCGCTCGGCGGCGAGCAGTCGAGCGCTGTCCCGGCCCCGCCGCCGCCGCTCCCGCCAGCCCCGCCGCCGCTCCCGCCGGCGCCGCTCCCGCTTGCCCCGCCGCCGCTGCCGCCCCCGCTCGCCCCGCCACCGCCGCTCCCGCCGGCGCCGCTCGCGCCTGCCTCGCCGGCGCCGCTCCCACCGGTACCGCTCCCGCCCGCTCCGCCGCCGCCCGCGGCCGAGGCGTCCAACGTCGGCGCCGGCAGGACGAACTCCTGGCTCGAGCAGGCGAACGCCGCGAGCCCCGCCGCCACGGGAACACTGATGGCCACGAGGGACGACGAGGTCGAGCGCGGCAGCTTCATGACGGCATGATATCGCGGATCTCCGTCCCGGGAGGCGGAGATCGGGTGTTTCGCGACCGCACGCGCCGCGAAGCAAGGACTCGGACGCTCGCGCGCCGCGACGCCGCGGCCACGCCGGACGGCGCCGCTCCGGGGGCGCCCTAGCGCGCCGGCCCCGGAGCGAGGGAGACCGCGAGTCCTCGAAACGACCTCGGCGACCGCTGCATCGATGGAGACGGCCGCATCGCCGCACGGTGAGCGAGGCCGGCCCCCACGAGAGCATGGCATCCGTTTTTCCACGCTGGAGCAACACCGCCTTCCGGATCGCCGTCGCGCTCGGCGTGCTCGGCGTCGCGGGGGCCGTCGCGGCGCCGATGATCTACGTGCGCACCGACTGGAACACCGGCCAGAACCTGCCCGTCCAGCAGCCCGTGCAGTTCGATCACAGGCACCATGTGCAGGACGACGCCATCGATTGCCGGTTCTGCCATTACACGGTCGAGCGCGCGGGCACGGCGGGCATGCCGTCGACGGCGCTCTGCATGGGGTGCCACAGCCAGATCTGGAATCAGAGCCCCAAGCTCGCGCTCGTCCGGACTAGCTACTTCTCGGACACGCCGATCCCCTGGAACCGCGTCTACGACGTGCCGGACTTCGTCTACTTCAACCACTCCATCCACGTGAACAAGGGTGTCGGGTGCGTGACGTGCCACGGCCGCGTGGACCAGATGCCCGACGTCCACAAGGCGACCCCGATGACGATGGGCTGGTGCCTCGACTGCCACCGAGCGCCGGAGCGGCACCTCCGCCCGCGCTCCGCGATCGTGGACATGGAGTGGGACGCCGGGCCCGACGCGGAGCGGATCGGCCGGCAGATCGCGGAGGAGCTCGGCGTGCGGCGCCTCGTGCACTGCTCGACCTGCCACCGGTGAACGCGCGCAGGGGCACGAGACCGGGAGAGGAAGCGCGGGAAGAGCAAGCGGTGGACGAAGGGGAGCAGCGGCGACGGCGCCAATCCGAAGACGACCTGAAGAGGGACGATGGCTGAGCGAAACGAATCGACAGGGAGCGCCGCGCTCCAGGGCAAGACGGGCAAGGCGTACTGGCGGAGCCTCGCCGAGCTGCTCGAGGGGCCGGAGCTCCGCGAGGGACAAGACGGCCGCGGCGGCGAGGACAGGCCCGACGTGGTGAGCCGGCGGAGCTGGCTCAAGCTCCTCGGCGCGAGCATGGCGCTCGCCGGCGCCTCCGGGTGCAGCTCCAGGCCCGCGGACCGGATCGTCCCCTACGTGAGGACGCCGCCGGAGGTGACCCCGGGGATCCTCCGGTATTACGCGACCAGCCTGGAGCTCGACGGGTTCGCGACGGGCATCCTCGTCGAGAACCACGAGGGGCGGCCGACCAAGGTCGAGGGAAATCCGGAGCACCCGGCGAGCCTCGGGGCGACCGGCGTCCACGAGCAGGCGTCGGTGCTCGCCCTCTACGACCAGCACCGGGCGCGCGCGGCGCGGCGCGGCGCGACGCCGGCCGCGTGGCAGGCGTTCGTCGAGCAGTTCGGCGGCCCGCGCGGCGACCGCGGCGCAGGGCTCCGCTTCATCCTCAAGCCCACCGGCTCCCCGCTCGTCGCGGACCTCATCGGGCGCGTCCTCGCCCGCCATCCGGCGGCCCGGTTCACGTTCTACGCGCCCGCGCGCTCGCCGCACGCGGCGCGCGGGGCCGAGCTCGCCTTCGGCGCCCCGCTGCAAGCCCAGCGCGACTTCCGGGCCGCGGACGTCATCCTCTCGCTCGACGCGGACTTCCTCGCGTCGATGCCCTTCAGCCTCGCGTACGCGCGCCAGTTCTCCGAGCGGCGGCGCGTCGGCTCGCCGGCGGGCACCATGAACCGGCTCTACGTCATCGAGCCCGGGCTGAGCCCGACGGGGAGCATGGCCGACCATCGGCTGCGCGCGCGGCCGAGCGAGGTGCCGGCGCTCGCCGCGGCGGTCGCGGCGGAGCTCTTGCGCGCGCTGGGCGGGCGCCCGGGCGCGCTCCCGGCGGACACGCTCGGCGCGCTCGGCGCGCTCGATCCGCTGAAGGCGCGGGTGCGGGCGGAGCACCGGCGCTTCGTCGAGGCGCTCGCGCGCGACCTCGCGCGCGGCGCGGCGGCGAGCGTGGTCGTCGCGGGGGAGCGGCAACCCCCGCCCGTGCACGCGCTCGCGCACCTCATGAACGCGGCGCTCGGCAGCGAGCGCGCGGCGTGGGCCACCGCGGCGACCCTGATCACGGCGGGCGGCGCGGAGCAGGAGCTCGCCGCGCTGGCCGACGAGATCCGGCGCGGCGGCGTCGACACCCTCGTGATCCTCGAGGACAACGTGGCCTACACGGCGCCCGCGGATCTCGAGCTCTCCACGCTGCTGCGCGCCGTCCCGAGCCGCGCCTACCTCGGGCTCCACGAGGACGAGACCGCGGCCAGCTGCGACTGGTTCGTGCCCGCCGCGCACGAGCTCGAGGCCTGGGGCGACACGCGCGCCTACGACGGCACGATCTCGATGGTCCAGCCGCTCATCGAGCCGCTCTTCCAGGGCAGGACCGCCGCCGAGGTGCTCGCGGTGTTCGCGGGCGAGCCGCCGATCGGCGCGCGCGAGCTGCTCCGGGGCGCGTGGAGGGCGCGCCGGGGCGGCGCCGATTTCGATGCGTTCTGGGAGGACGCGCTGCGGCGCGGGCTCGTCCCGGGGAGCGCGGCGCCGCGCGAGGCCACGGCGCTCCGGGCCGACGGGATCGCCGCGGCGATCGGGCAGATCGCGGCGCAGGCCCCGGCGCCGGCGGAGGTCCTCGAGGTCGTCTTCTCGGTGGGCGCCAACGTCTATGACGGCCGCTTCGCCAACAACCCCTGGTTGCTCGAGCTGCCCGATCCCATGACCAAGCTCACCTGGGACAACGCCGCGCTGCTCAGCCCCGCGACGGCGGAGGCGCTCGGCCTCGAGAGCGAGGACGTGGTCGATCTCGAGCTCAAGGGACGGACGGTCTCGATACCGGTCCTCGTCGCGCCGGGGCACGCCGACGGCACGGTGTCGCTCCAGCTCGGGTACGGGCGGAGCGGCGCCGAGGTGATCGCGGCCGGCGTGGGCGCCGACGTCTACCGGCTCCGCACCGCGGACGCGCCGTCCTTCGCGGCCGGCCTCGCGGTGCGCAGGCGGCCCGGCGAGAAGCACCCGCTCGCCCTGACGCAAACGCACTTCGGCCTGCACGGGCGCCCGATCGCGCTCTCGACCTCCCTCGCCGTCTACCGGGAGCACCCCGACTTCACCGGGGCGTTCAAGGGGCCGCTGCCGTCGCTGCTCCCCGCGCGCGTGGGGCCCGCGGGCGCGCTCGAGCAATGGGCCATGACGATCGATCTCACGATCTGCACCGGGTGCAGCTCGTGTGTGGTCGCGTGCCAGGCCGAGAACAACGTCCTCGTGGTGGGGAAGGAGGAGGTCCTGAACAGCCGAGAGATGCACTGGCTCCGGATCGACACGTACTACGCCGGGGATCCGCGCGATCCCGAGGTCGTCCACCAGCCCATGCTCTGCCAGCACTGCGAGAAGGCGCCGTGCGAGTACGTGTGTCCCGTCAACGCGACGACGCACAGCCCCGACGGGATCAACGAGATGACCTACAACCGCTGCGTCGGGACGCGGTTCTGCTCGAACAACTGCCCCTACAAGGTCCGGCGCTTCAACTGGTTCGATTACACCGAGCTCCACGCCTACAACGCCGGGCTCGCGGAGCTCCAGCGCAACCCCGACGTCACCGTGCGGGAGCGGGGCGTCATGGAGAAATGCACCTACTGCGTCCAGCGCGTCCGCCGCGCGGAGATCGCGGCGAGCATCGAGCGGCGCTCGATCCGCCCGGGGGAGGTCGTCACCGCGTGCCAGCAGGCCTGCCCGACGCGGGCGATCCAGTTCGACTCGCTCCTCCACGGCGAGACGGAGATGGCGGCGTGGCGGGGCGAGCCGCGGAGCTACGTCGTCCTCCACGACCAGGGCACCCGGCCGAGGAACGTCTACCTCGCGCGCATCAACAACAAGAACCCGGAGCTCGACGAGCCGTGACGCAGCCGCTCCTCCTCGGGAGGCCCACGGACGAGGCCCTCTCCGAGCAGCTCCTGTCGGTCGTGTGGAAGCCGCGATCGAGGCTGTGGTGGGCGGCGTTCGCCCTCGCCGGCGCCGGGACCGCCCTGCTCGCCACGACCATCACCTACACCGTCGTCACGGGGATCGGCGTCTGGGGCAACAACATCCCCGTGGGCTGGGCGTTCGGGATCATCAACTTCGTGTTCTGGGTCGGCATCGGGCACGCCGGCACGTTCATCTCCGCGATCCTGCTCCTCTTGGAGCAGCGCTGGCGCACGAGCATCAACCGGTTCGCCGAGGCGATGACCCTCTTCGCCGTCATCCAGGCGGGCCTCTATCCGCTCCTGCACCTCGGGCGGCCGTGGTTCGCCTACTGGCTCGTCCCCTACCCCTCCACGCTGGCGGTCTGGCCTCAGTACAAGAGCGCGCTGCCGTGGGACGCGGCGGCCATCTTCACGTACTTCACGGTCTCTCTCGTGTTCTGGTACGTCGGGCTCCTCCCCGACTTCGCGGCCCTCCGCGACCGGGCGCCCGATCGCCGCCGCCGGATCGCCTACGGGATCCTTGCGCTCGGGTGGCGCGGCTCCGCGCACGCCTACCGCCACTACCGCATCCTCTACGGGCTGCTCGCCGGCCTGGCGACGCCGCTCGTGGTCTCCGTCCACTCGATCGTGAGCAGCGATTTCGCGACGGCGCTCGTGCCGGGCTGGCACGCGACCATCTTCCCCCCGTTCTTCGTCGCCGGCGCCATCTTCTCCGGCTTCGCGATGGTGCTGACGCTGCTCATCCCGGCGCGCCGGATCTTCCGCCTGGAGAACGTCGTCACGGAGCGGCACCTCGACAACCTGGCCAAGATGACGCTCGTCACGGCCCTCATCGTCGTCTACGCGTACATCATCGAGTGGTTCGCCGCCTGGTACAGCGGCTCGGAGTACGAGATCTACCAGTACTTCGTCGCGCGCCCCTTCGGGCCGAACGCGGCCGTCTTCTGGGCGCAGATCCTCGGAAACGTCATCGTCCCGCAGCTGCTCTGGTCCTCGCGGGTCCGGCGGAGCACCGCGCTGCTCTGGATCATCTCGATCCTCGTGAACGTCGGGATGTGGAGCGAGCGGTTCGTGATCATCGTCATGTCGCTCCAGCGAGAGTTCATCCCCTCGGCGTGGCACGCGTACCGCCCGACGTGGGTCGATATCTCGATGTTCGCCGGGACGATCTCGTTCTTCCTGCTCCTGTTCATGATCTTCCTGCGCCTCTTTCCGTTCATCCCCGTGGCCGAGGTCAAGGAGCTCAACCACGAGCTCAGCAAGGAGGAGCACTGATGCGCGCAGGCCTGCTCGCGGAGTTCGAGACGCCCGAGGCGATGCTCCGGGCGATCGCCGAGCTCAGGAGCCGCGGTTACCGGCGCCTCGACGCGTTCACGCCGTACCCGGTGCGCGGCGTCGAGGAGGCGCTCGGGCTCCGACGCTCGCCGCTCTCGTGGATCCTCCTCCCGTTCGCGATCGCGGGCGCGGCGGGGGGCTACCTCGTGCAGTGGCACAACAACGCCTACGACTACCCGCTGAACGTCGGCGGCCGGCCGGCGCACGCGCCGCCGGCCTTCGTGCCGATCACCTTCGAGATGATGGTGCTCGCGACCGCCCTCTCGGGGCTCGTCGTGATGCTCCTGCTCGCGCGGCTGCCCGAGCTCTGGAGTCCGGTCTTCGACGTCCCCGGGTTCGAGCGCGCCTCCATCGATCGGTTCTGGATCGGCATCGACGCCCGCGACCCGGCGCTGATCCGGCCCATCGCCGAGCGCGATCTCACCGTCCTCGGCGCGCGCGCCGTCGCCTGGGCCGGCAAGGAGCGACGGTGATGCGCCGGCGCCTCCTGCCGCTTGGCTGGTATGCCGCGCGTGCCGCGCTCGCCGCGGCGCTCTGCCTCGCTGCCTGCAGGCGGGACCCGGCGGCGGCGGCGCTCGAGGAGGGCGAGCCCGGCGAGGCCGACGCGCTCGATCTGGAGCGCATGATCCGCCAGAAGCGCTATGTCCCCTACCAGCCGGCGGAGATCTTCCACGACGGCGCGGTCATGCGCCGCCCCCCGGACGGCACGGTGCCGAACGACCGGATGACCGGCGATCCCGCGCTCACCCGCGGGGTCGCGGGCGGCGCCCATGCGGATCGCATCCCGGTTCCGGTCACCCTCGATCTGCTCCGGTACGGCCAGGAGCGATACGAGATCTTCTGCGCCGCGTGCCACGGCGTCGCCGGAGACGGCGAGTCGGAGGTCGCGCGGAACATGACCCAGCGGCGCCCGCCGTCGCTCGTCGACCCGCGGGTGCAGGCGTTCCCGCCCGGCCGCATCTACCAGGTCATCGTCGAGGGCTACGGGCTCATGCGCTCGTACGAGCCGCACATCCCGCTCGCGGAGCGCTGGGCGATCGTCGCGTACGTGAAGGCGCTCGGCAAGAGCCGCGCCGCCGCGCTCGACGCGCTCCCCCCGCCCCTCCGCGAGCGCGCCCAGAAGGAGCTCCCGTGAACCCACGTATCCCCATCTTCCGGGGCGGCCGCGCGATCGTGGCGTGGTCGCTCGGCCTCGCGCTCCTCGGCGGCCTCCTGCTCGTCGCCGGCGCGTTCGTGGACCCGACCCGGCTCTTCTACGCCTACCTCGCGGCCTACACCTACGCGGTGAGCACGGTGGTCGGCGCGCTCATCTTCCTCATGACCTGCCACGCCATGGGCGCGACCTGGCCCGTGGCCGTCCGCCGCCTCGTCGAGGCGATCCTCGGGGCGCTGCCGGCCCTGGCCGTGCTCTTCGTCCCGCTCCTGTTCGGGCTGGGCTCGCTGTACGGCGAGTGGCTCCGGCCCGAGTCGATCGAGGACGAGCACGTCAGGGCGATCGTGCTCCACAAGACGCCGTACCTGAACCTCCCCTTCTTCCTGGTCAGGACGGGGATCTACTTCGTGGTCTGGCTGGTCCTCGCCGCCCTGCTCCGCCACGGGTCGCTCCGCGGCGACGCGCGCCCGGAGCTCGCGCTGGGCGGGCGGCTGCGCGCGATCAGCGTCGCCGGCCTGCCGCTCGTCGCGCTCGCGCTCTCGTTCGCCGCCTTCGACTGGCTCATGTCGCTCCAGCCGACGTGGGTCTCGACGATGTTCCCCGTCTACGTCTTCGCCGGCGGCTTCGTCGCCGCGATAGCGCTGCTCACGGTGATCGCGTTCGCCTCGGACCGCGCCGGGCTCCTGCCCGGGCTGAACACGTCGCATTACTACGCGCTCGGCAGGCTCCTCCTCGCGTTCACCATCTTCTGGGCCTACGCCGCGTTCTTTCAGTTCATGCTGATGTGGCTCGCGGACCGGCCGGAAGAGGCGGAGTTCTACCTCCACCGCGCGCACGGCCCGTGGGGCGCCGTGAGCCTCGCGCTGGTGCTCGCGCGCTTCGTGATCCCCTTCTTGGTCCTGCTCAACTACGGGATCAAGCGCAGGCCGGCCTGGCTGGCGGCGGTCGCCGCCTGGATCCTCGCCGCGCATTACATCGATCTTCACTGGCTGGTCGTGCCCGACGCCCCGGGCGAGCGCGCGCCGTACCACTGGCTCGACCTCGCGGCGCTCCTCGCCGTGGTCGGCCCGTGCGTCGCGCTCGCCGCGCTGCGGCTGCGCGGCAAGCCGCTCGTCCCCGTCAACGACCCGGCGCTGCCGGCCGCCTTCCGATACGAGAGCGTATGACGTCCCATTACCGCCGTCCCGACGTGCGCCAGGAAGACGATCTCGTCCCCTGGCGGCGGATCCTGGCTGTCGCGTTCGCCGTCGTCATCATCTTCGTGATCCTCGGCCTCTGGTCGCGGATGATCCTGCGCGGGCGCGAGGCAGAGCTCCACGCCGCGCGCAGGCGCCTCCAGCCCGCCGAGGAGCCCGCCGGGCAGCGCGGCGAGGTGGCCGGCGTGGATCGGCGGATCTTCATGCGCAGGGAGACCGGCGAGGAGGGGCTCGGCGCGATGCTGAACCGGCGGAAGCGCGAGGAGCTCAGGCGCTTCGGCTGGGCCGACCGGAGCCGCGGCCTCGTGCAGATCCCGATCGACGACGCGATGGGCCTCGTCGTGGAGGAGAGCCGATGAAACGGAGGCACCTGCCCGCCGCGGCGCTCATGAGCTTCGTGTGCTCGCGCGCCCCGCTCGCGGTCGCGGCGGAGCCCCCCGCCGCGCGCGGAGCCGACATCGAGGAGCGCCTCGGGCGCGCCATCGACACGGCGCTCCCGTTCACGGACATGACCGGACGGCGCGCGCCGCTCGCCGAGCATTTCGACGGGCGGCGGCCGGTCCTCCTCGTGCTCGCCTATTACCGCTGTCCGATGCTCTGCGGCCTCGTGCTGCGCGGCCTCGTCTCCGGCCTGGAGAAGCTCGATTACCGCCTCGGCGAGCAGTACCGCGCGCTGACGGTGAGCTTCGACCCCAGGGACACGCCGGCGGCCGCGGAGCGGAAGCGGACAGCCACCCTGGCGGCGCTCGGCGGCGACGCCGCGGGCCGGGCCGACTGGCCGTTCCTCACCGGCGATCTGCCCGAGATCCGCGCCCTCGCCGGCGATCTCGGCTTCCGCTTCGCCTACGACGCGGACACGGACCAGTACGCGCACCCCGCGGCCGTCTTCGTGCTCACGCCGGACGGCCGCATCTCCCGTGTTCTCTACGGCGTCCAGTTCTCCGCCCGCGACCTCCGGCTCGCGCTGCTCGAGGCCAGCGGCGGTCAGGTCGGCACCGCCGTCGAGCGCGTGCTCATGACGTGTTATCGCTACGACCCCGCGAGCCGCCGCTACGGCCCCTACGTGACCGGCTTCCTGCGGCTGGGCGCGACCGCGATCCTGACCTCGGTGTGCGCGATGCTCGCCTTCTTCGGGCGGCGAGCGCGGCAGAAGGGCCGGGAGGGCGCGCGATGAACGAGCTCCTGCGACAGCTGCTCTTCCTGCCGGAGCAGCGCGCCTCGCTGGCGCGCGAGATCGACGGCCTGCACTACGTCGTCATCCTGGTGACCATGGGCGGCGCCGCCCTGATCACGGTGATCGGCGGTTATTTCCTCATCCGGTATCGCCGGCGGATCCAGGACACCTCGCGGCCGCACCCCGGAGTGTTCGCGCGGCCGGCGCTCATCCTGGAGACGCTCGCGCTCTTCGCGCTCGGGTTCATCTTCCTCGCCTTCTGGAACGCCGGCACGCGCCAGTTCATCGACCTGCGCACGGCCCCGGAGGGGGCGCTCGACGTCTACGTCACGGCCAAGCAGTGGATGTGGAAGTTCAGCTATCCGCAGGGAGAGAGCATGATCTCGGTGCTCTACGTCCCGGCGCGGCGGCCCGTCCGGCTCGTCATGACGTCGCGCGACGTCATCCACAGCTTCTTCGTGCCCGAGTTCCGCATCAAGCAGGACGTCCTCCCGGGCCGCGTGACCACGGCCTGGTTCGAGGCGACCGAGCCCGGCGCGTACCCCATCCTCTGCACCGAGTACTGCGGCACGAGCCACTCGGAGATGCGGGGCCAGGTGATCGCGCTCGACCCGGCCGATTACGAGCGCTGGCTCGTTGGCGGCGCGGCGAGCACCCCGGCGTTCGCGCAGGAGGCCGCCGCCCGGGCCGAGGCGGGGCAGGCCGCCGCGGAGCGGCCGATGCCCGCCCGCGGCGAGGACGCCGCCGCCCGGCACGGCTGCCTGCGCTGCCACACGCTCGACGGCACGCCGCACATCGGCCCGACCTGGGCCGGGCTCTACCGGTCCGCCGTGCCGCTCGAGGGCGGCGGCGAGCGGATCGCCGACGAGGCCTACATCACGGAGTCGATCATGGATCCGCTCGCCGCGATGCACCGCGGATTCCAGCCGGTCATGCCGTCGTACCTGGGGATCATCACGCCGCCGGACATCTCCGCGATCATCGAGCTCATGAAATCGATCCGCGACGTGCCGCGCGGGCCCGTCGTGCCCGAGATCCCCGGCGCGGGCGGGACCGGCGGCGCGGCGCCGGGAGGGACCACGCGATGAACGGACCGACACACGAGGGCGCGGCGCTCCCGCACGGCGCGCCCGAGCCCGATTACCTCCGCGCCGACGCGGGCGTGCGCTCCTGGCTGCTCACGATCGATCACAAGCGGATCGGCCTCATGTTCTACGTGATCGTGGTGGCCATGCTGCTGCTCGGCGGCGTCTTCGCGCTCGTCCTCCGGACCGAGCTCCTCACGCCCGAGCGCACGGTGATCGACGCGTCGACCTACAACCGCATGTTCACGCTCCACGGCGTGGTCATGGTGTGGCTCTTCATGATCCCGTCGATCCCGAACGTGTTCGGGAACTTCCTCCTTCCGCTGATGATCGGCGCCAAGGATCTCGCGTTCCCCCGCCTCAACCTGGCGAGCCTCTACGTCTACGCGACCGGCGCCGTGATCACGCTGGCGGCCGCGATCGCCGGCGGCGCCGACACCGGGTGGACGTTCTATCCGCCCTACAGCACGACGACGCCCACGGCCGTCCTGCCGGTCGTGATCGGCATCTTCATCCTCGGCGTCTCGTCGATCATGACGGCGGTGAACTTCATCGCCACGACGCACACGATGCGCGCCCGCGGGATCGGGTGGGGCAGGCTGCCGCTCTTCGTCTGGGCCACCTACGCGACGAGCGTCATCATGCTGCTCGCGACGCCCGTGCTCGGCCTCACGATCCTGCTCGTCGGGCTCGACCACATCTATCATTTCGGCATCTTCGACCCGGCGCTCGGCGGCGATCCGGTGCTGTTCGAGCACCTGTTCTGGTTCTACTCCCACCCCGCGGTCTACATCATGGTGATCCCCGCCCAGGGGGTCATCAGCGAGGTCGTCTGCACCTTCTCCCAGCGGCAGCCGGCGTCGTACTGGGCGATCGCCATCTCGTCGCTCGGCATCGCGTTCATCGGGTTCACCGGGTGGGGTCACCACATGTTCGTGGCCGGGATGAGCGCGCTCGACGCGGGGATCTTCGGCGCGCTCTCGATGTTCGTCGCGATCTTCTCCGCCATCAAGGTCTTCACCTGGGTGGCGACGCTGCAGAAGGGGTCCATCCATTTCAACACCCCGATGCTCTACTTCTTCTGGTTCCTGTTCCTCTTCGTCTTCGGGGGCATGACGGGCGTCGCCGTCGCGACCCAGTCGCTCGACGTGCACTGGCACGATACGTATTTCGTCGTCGCCCACTTCCACTTCATCATGGTCGGCGGCACGCTCACCGCGTTCCTCGCGGCCGCGCATTACTGGTTCCCCAAGATGTTCGGCCGCATGTACTCGGAGCCGATGGGCCTGCTCACGTCCTTCGGGGTGTTCTGCGGGTTCATCCTGACGTTCCTGCCGCAGTTCCTGCTCGGCAACGCCGGGATGCCGCGCCGTTATTACAGCTACCCCGACCAGTACCAGTGGCTGAACGTGCTCTCGACCGGCGGCGCCTACCTGCTCGCGGGCGCGCTCGTGCTCGCGCTGATCAACCTGCTCGTGGCCCTGCGCTGGGGCGCGCGGGCGCCCGACAACCCGTGGCGGTCGCGGAGCTTCGAGTGGATGACGCCGCCCCTCCCGCCCAAGCACAACTTCGCGGTGACGCCGGCCGTCGAGCGAGGTCCGTACGACTACCACCTGACCGAGGAGGAGGCGAATGCCCGAGTCACACCCGCCCGCTGAGCCGCTCGCCCCGGCGCGGCTCGCCATGCAGTTCGAGGATCTCGAGAAGCAGACCCACGCCGCGCATTTCGGCATGTGGATCTTCCTCGCCAGCGAGGTCCTCCTCTTCGCCGGCCTCTTCGGGCTCTACGCCGCCTACCGCGCGATGTTCGGCGCCGAGTTCTCCGCCGGCATCGCGCACAACAGCGCCCCGATCGGCACGGCCAACACGGCGATCCTCCTGACGAGCAGCCTGCTCGTCGCGCTGAGCGTCTACGCCGTACGCCTCGACAACCCCGCGCGGGCCGGCCGCCTGCTCGTCGGGGCCATCGCGCTCGGGCTCGCGTTCCTCACGCTGAAGGGCGTCGAGTACGCCGCGCACTTCCGCGAGGGGATATTCCCCGGCGCCGCCTACCGCTTCGCCGAGCTCCCGACGGACGGCGCCAAGATGTTCTTCACGACGTACTACCTGACCACCGGCCTCCACGCCGTCCACGTCACGGCGGGGCTCGTGGTCCTCGGCTGGCTCGCGTGGGGGTGCTTCCGGCGGCGGTACGGCGCGGGCAACGAGACGCACGTCGAGCTCGGCGGGCTGTACTGGCACCTCGTCGACGTCATCTGGATATTCCTCTGGCCGATGCTCTACCTGATGCACCCCTGAGGGCACGCTGCTCCCATGACCGTCAAGCACCTCTCCTCGCGGACGTACGTGATCGTCTGGCTCGTCCTCATGGCGCTCACGCTGGCCTCGTACCTCCTGTCGCTCGCGCACCTCGGCGAGGCCGACGTCGTCGCTGCGCTCTTGATCGCCACGGCGAAGACGGCGCTCGTGCTGCTCTTCTTCATGCACCTCATCGAGCAGCGGTTCTCGAACGCGCTCCCCATGATCGTGTCGATGCTGCTCGTCGGCCTGCTCCTCACGCTGATGCTCACCGACGTGCTCACGCGCGAGACGATCTCGCGCCGGAACGTCCCGGCGTCCCCGCCGCCCGCTCCGGCGTCCCATCCGTGACGACCGGCCGTTCCGGCGCCCTGCGGGGCTGCTCGAGCCGGGGCGCGACACGCCGTCTCAGGGGCGTCAGGGGGAGCACGACGGAGGCGCCATGACGCCGGCGTCCCCGCATCGGGCGCCGCTCGCCCAGGCTACCTGCGGCTTCATCTCGCTCTAGAATACCCGCTCTCGACGCGGCGAGGCGCGCCAGGCGGAATGGCGCCCGCCCGAGAGGCATTGCACCTGCGAGGAGCGATCATGAAGACCTGGATCGAGCGGGCCGCGCTGTCCTGCGGCCTCGCCGCGGCGGGCTGTACCGGCGGCCCGGCGGACGAGCCCTGGATCCCGGCGGAGCACGGGGTCCTCGGGATGCACCGGGCGACGCTCGGCGGCGCCCCTGGGAGGGGCGATCCGGCGGCGCCGTGCTCCTCGCCGGAGGTCCTCTTCGCCGAGGATTTCTCGGACAACGCCGCGCGGTGGAACCTCGCGGCCGGATGGGAGATCGGGCCGGCGAGGCCGTCGCGTGATCAGCGGGCGGGTATGCCCGATCCGGCGGTCGATCACACGCCCACCGGCGACAACGGGATCGCGGGCGTGCTCCTCGGCGGCAGCCCGAGCATCGCCACGTCCCACCCGCAGCGTTACCTGACGAGCCCCGCCGTGGACGCGGGCGCCTTCGGGCGGCTCACGTTGTCCTTCTGGCGCTGGCTGAACACGACCTACCGCAACAAGGGCCATGTCGAGGTCTTCGACGGGTCCCGCTGGCAGATCGTCTACGAGACCCCCAACGGGGATGTCACCGACGCCGCGTGGAAGCACGTCGCCTACGACATCACGCGGCACAAGAACCCGGGCCTCAGGGTGCGGTTCGGCTACAGCGCCGTCATCGCCTTCGGCGGCGCGCCGATGTCGGGCTGGAACCTCGACGACGTGCAGATCAGCGCGTGCCGTTGAGGGGTGTCCTCACTCCACGATCCGCAGCGCCCCGCCGATGTGGAGCAGGTGGCTCGGCAAATCGTCCGGTGTCTGGACGGCGCGGTATTGGTAACGCAGCGTCAGCGCCGGGTGGAGGTTCTCCCGGTTGCTATCGACCCGCGAGAAGAGCCCGATGTCGAGCCCGAGGCCGACGTCCTGGGCCAACCGGAACCCGCGGCTGCCGCCGCCGATCTCGCCGCCCACCCAGACATAAGGGTCCAGCGCCCGGAAGAAGTTGATCTCCGCGAGCGCCAGCGGCCGCAGCTCGAGACCGAGGGACGCGAGCACGCCCACGCCCGAGGGATACGGCTCGTACCGCGCGCCCACCGAGGCGCCGAACCCGTGCACGTTCACCGTGCCGCGGAGCTCCATCCCGCCCGGCCTCAGGCCGCTCGCGAGCATGGCGGCGACGCCGACCTGGAGCTGGCTGTGGAAGTTCATCTCGGCGAGCGCCTCGGCGAGCTCCTCGGCGAGGCCTGTCCACGAGGGGGTGTGAGCGCGCGCCTCCGCGGGGGCGAGCGCGATGCCGAGCGCGCAGACGGGCGGGAGGAGCAAGGAATTACGCATGGCAGGGCCGACGTTTCTACCTCGGATGGGGCCACGCGACCATACCGAGCTCAACACTGGAATCCACCGCGCCTCGATCCTCCTTCGGAGAGGGGAGTCGGACGGGATCGCCCGCCGGGGGCACCTCGCGCGCACCGCGCCCGCCGCCCGGGGGCGGACCGCTCGCGCCGCCGAGGTCTCCGTGGCTATGACGGACATGGTCCGACCCCTGACAGCGTCTCTTGCCCTCGGCGCCGAGGTCTCTGCGGCTATGACGGACATGGTCCGACCCCTGACAACGTCTCTTGACGGCCGGCCGCTCTGGCTCTCTCCCGCCGAGAAACTACCGCATAACAGTCGTTTTCTGTCGATTATCGTCGCGCCGTACACCCCCTCTCATCCTATGGTTCCGGCCCTGCAAAGCCGGGGCGCGGAAGCGCGCGCGGGCGGCCCGCGCGCCGCGCGTTTTCCACAGGTTTTCCGCGGGCTTTCGCGCCAGGGGGGCCCGCCGTCCGACCCGCCCGGGTTGGGACAATGTCCGTCCGATCGATCCCTTTCCGAACGGGTCGAAGGTGGCTATCCATGGTAAGACATCAGGGACGACGCGGCGCGGACGGCGCGCCCCTCGGACGCCCCGCGCGGGACGCGCACCGAACTGCTTCGATCTGGAGGAGACTTCTTCATGGAAAAGATCTCGCTCACGTACTTTGTCGACTTCGTGCTCAAGGCCGGGACGCCCAAGCTGACGGGCGTCAGGGAGTTCAAGGAGCGGAAGGACGAGATCCACACCGACTTCTACCGGCAGGTGCGCGAGGCGATCGTCGACATGCACAGGAGCGGAAAGCCCACGAGCGTGCTCGATACGTTCCTCGCCGCCCAGCACGACGAGCGGCGCCGTCGCATCTATCCGTCGGTGGTGAACGGATACCGCAAGTTCCTCGCCTCGGGGAAGATGACGTGGTTCGAGCCGCCGGTCGCGACGTACCGCCTCGGCGACCTCGAGATCAACGTCAATCCGGAGCTCGGGCTCGTCATCGACGGGACCCCGCACGTCATCAAGATGTATTTCCGCGGGGAGCCCCTGTCGTCGAAGCGCGTCTCGGTCGTGCTGAACCTCTTGATGAACGGCCTCGCCGAGAGCACGCCGGGCGGCGCCTTCGCCGTGCTCGACGTGCGCAACGCGAAGATCCACACCTTCAAGGTCCCGAACCCGCGGCTCAACCTGCTGCTCCGCGGCGAGGCGGCCTCGTTCGCCACGATCTACACCGGCCTGTGACCCGCTCCACATGAACGTCACCTGCGCGCGGCCACGGCGGCGCGGCCGTGCGGGGCGCGGACGTCGCACCAGGTCATCGCTCGGCCTCCACTCGGCTCGTGGCGCCCACCGCGACACGAACGCTGCCGCGTCCATGCGACCTCCGCCGCTCATCCCGGCGGAGGTCGCTGCGCGGCAGCGCCGCGCGCGGCGCGCGGCAGCGGAGACCTCGCCGGGCGGCCGCGGCAGCCGCGTCGTCAGCGGCGCGGCGGCGCGACGATGACCGCAGCACTGCACACAAGCAATCAAGCTGTAGGAGACCTGCGCCTTTGGCCTTATCGATGCACGAGCCACCGGACCGAAAATGACCGACATAGAGAAAGAGCAGTACGATCCGTCCATCAGTTTCAGTTATCCTCGATCTGCCATGGATCGTCGCGCGCAGATCACTGCAACCCCGCTCCACGTTCCGAGCATTCTTGTTGTCCTCGACCCTGCGTGGCCGGCGCTCTTCAGCCTGTGCCTCACGGTGGCGCCGGGCTGCGGGGTGCTGCTTCACCGCTGCGAGACCGCCACGGTCGCCACGATCGCGGCCGAGCGGCGGCCGCTCGCGATCATCATGTCCAACGGCGTCTACGCGACGGATCCGGTGGAGTTCGAGGCGCTCGCGCGCGACGTCCGATCGACGCTGCTGCGGCTCGACGAGGAGGTCAGCGAGCGCGAGCTGGAGGCGATGCTGAGCGGCGCGCTCCGCGAGACGAGCGCGTCGCGCGACGCGGGCCGGCGCGACGAGGGCAGCGGGCGTTATACGATGATCGGCGCGCAGCGCAGCGAGACCGTGAGCCCGCGGGGCGGGTCGAGCGCCGAGCCCCGATCGGCCCCGAGGGCGGTCGCCCCGAGCGCGGATCCCCGGCTCGCCCAGCGTCGCGGCGAGGTGTCGTCGCCGCAGAGCACCCTGCCGCCTCCCTCGTCGCGCGCCGGGACCCCGCCCTCCGTAAGGGCGCCCCTGATGAGCCGCTCGCTCACACCCGTGCCTTCGTCCGTGGCGCCGCCGTCGTTCCGCGCCCCGCCGTCGACGTCGTCGCGCTCCGTGCCGCCGTCGAGCCGCGGGCAGGCCGGCCCGTACGCTGCGCCCGGCGTCCCCCGCTCGGTTCCGCCGCCGCCCTCGCGCCCGGCCCCGCACCTCGCGCCGGCGCAGCAGGGCGCGTCTGGCGGCCCGATGTCGAGCCCGCCCCCGTCGATGCGCGGCGCGCCGCTCGCCGGGAGCGCGGGCATGATGTCCGGCCCGCCGCCCTCGACGCGCGTGCCGACCGCGGCGCCGCCGTCCTCGCGCGTGCCGACCGCGGCGCCGCCGTCCTCGCGCATGCCGACCGCGGCGCCGCCCTCGACGCGCGTGCCGAACGTGGCGCCGCCGCCCTCGCGCAGGTTCACGCCCCCGCCGCCGTCGACGCGCGCGGCGGGCGGCCCGCCGCCCTCGCGCAGGCTCACGCCCCCGCCGCCCTCGAGCTCGCGCGCGCCCTCCGCGTCGACCCTGCCGAGCCCCCCCTCGGTGCGCGCGACGCAGCCCAGCGTCATCTCGGGCACCGAGCCTCCGCCCTCGATCCGGACGATGCCGCCGCTGTCGGCGCGCATGGGCCCGCCGTCCTCGGCGCGCCCGGAGCTGTCGCCGCGCTCTGGCGTGCGCGAGTGCGGGAGCGAGGAGCTCGACGCCGTGTTCGAGGACCAGAAGCTGCCGTTCGACGCCCTCGCCCGCGGGAGCCGCGGCACGACGACGCGCTGACGCGCTGACGCGCTGACGCGCTGACGCGCTGACGCGCCGGCCGCACGCGCCGCGCCGCAGCTCATCCGACCGCCCCTCGTTCCTCACGGGTCTGTTCACAGATCCCGAGAGATTTCAACGCAACGGCGCAAAGGCGCAAACCAGAAATTTCTCTGTATTTTTGCGCCTTTGCGCCTTTGCGCCTTTGCGCCTTTGCGCCGTTGCGTTGAATCTCTCTTCTCTCGCCGTGATCTCTGCCAGGACTTCCGACAGACCGAACTAGAGCGTTTTTTCCTCGGTCTTTGGTACACGCCCCACAGAGCGGCGGTCACCCTGGCGGGCGCGCGATCCAGGACAGGGTGGACACCGCGGCGCGCTCCAGCAGATCGCCGGCGATCTCGGTCAGATCGGGGCGCGGCGGCGCGCCGAGGTCGCGGCCGAGATCCACGAGGATGCGGTCGACACACTCGATCGCGCTCGACGCGGCGAGCTCCATGCCCGCGCCGCGGCCGCCGGCGGCGCGCCCCGCGAGGTAGAGCCCTCGCACCGGCGTGTGCACCGCCGGGCGCGCGCGGCCGACCTGGCCGGGCGTCTGCGCCGTCCCGAGCGCGCGCTCGCCGCCCGGCGCGCCGGGCGCCTCGGCGCCGTCCTCCACGGTGCCGTCGACGAAGACCACGTCCGCGAGCAGGCCGGGCACCGCGCGGGCGAGCGCGCGCATGAGCCCGTCGACCGAGGCGCCGCCGCCCGCGCCGGCCACCGCGCACGCGCAGAGCAGCTCGTGCCCGGGCGGCGCGAGCGACGGATCGAAGCTCGTCGGCACCACCGCGTAGAACGGGGAGGGCGACGCTCCGTCGCCGCCGTCGAGCCCGGCGAGCGCGCTCGCCGCGACGAGCCGACGGCGCAGCCCGATCTTCACCTCCACCCGCCTCGGCTCGGGCTTGAGCGCCCGGACGTGCGCCACGTACAGCTCGGGGAAATGCGCCTCGCCGACGAGCGCGGAGACGGTGGTCGGCAGGCCGGCCGTGCTCACCACGATGCGGGCGGCCACCGTCGTTCCGTCGGCGAGCTCGACGCCGCACACGCGCCGGCCCTGCACGAGCACGCGGCGCACGGTCGAGCTCGTCCACACCGCGGCGCCGAGCCCCTGGGCGAGGCGGGTGAAGACGTCGGGGATCCGCGCCGCGCCGCCCTCGGGGTACCTCGGTTGCCCGCCGCGGACGAGCTGGCGCAGCGCGACGAGCGCCTCGCCCGCCGACGCCTCGGCGCCGGGCAGCAGCAGCGGGAGGGCGAGCAGCCCGGCGAGCCCGGCGGCGGCCGCGGGGCGCGCGAGGAAGCGGGCGACGTACTGCTCAGCCGTCACGTCGTCGCACGCGGCCAGGTCGGCGTCGCGCATCGACGCCGCGTGCGCGACGAGGCGCGCGGCGCGCGCGGCCTCCAGGGGCGCGAGATCGAGCCCGCGCGCGAGGTCCCGCGCGAAGCCGGCCAGCCGCCGCAGCTCGCCCGGGACGACGGCGCGCCGCGCCCGCGGCCCGTCGCCGCGGGCCCCGCGCGCCGCGCCGGCGAAGGCGAGCGCGGCCGGATCGCGGCCCTCGCAGAACGTGATCGCGTCGGCCTGGCCGGCGCGGCGCAGCACGTCCCCGAGCGGCCCCGCCTCGCCGCGGCAGAGCATGTAGGTGCGCGCGTCGACGCGGAAGCCGTCCCGCTCGTACGCCCGAGCGGAGCCGCCCACGCGGCGCGCGCGCTCGGCGAGCAGCGTCGGGACGCCGGCGCGCGCGAGCAGCAGCGCCGCGGCCGCGCCGGAGGCGCCCGCGCCGATCACCACCGCGCGCAGAGGAGGCTCATCCATGACGTCCCCGGAACATAACGCGACAACGCTGACGAGGTCCCGGAAGCGCGCCGGCGCTGCAGAGGAGGCGCGCCGAGCGTTGACCCTCGAGAGCGGCCCCCCGTAGAGTAGCCTTGCAGCCGACGTGCCCTCTATGAAGACCTGCCCGCAGTGCCACCAGCGTTACCCGGCCGAGAGCGCCTTCTGCTTCATCGACGGCTCGTCGCTCGTCTCCGAGAAGGACCCCCGCATCGGGACGTCGATCGGCGGCCGCTACGTCGTCGAGCAGGCGCTCGGGATCGGGGGGATGGCCACGGTCTACCGGGCGCACAACAAGATCATCGGCACCCCGTGCGCGATCAAGATCCTGAGCCGCGAGTTCGCGCAGGACACGACGACGCGGGAGCGCTTCCGGCGCGAGGCCCGGCACGCGCAGCGGCTCGCGCACCCGAACATCATCGAGATCTTCGACCACGGCGACACCGACGACGGCCTGCCCTTCCTCGTGATGGAGCTGCTCCAGGGCACGAGCCTCGCCGACCTCGTCGAGCGCAGCCGCGTGCCGCTCGCGCGGGCGCTGCCCATCTGGGTGCAGATGGCGCGCGCCCTCGGCCGCGCCCACGACTTCGACGTCGTGCACCGCGATCTCAAGCCCGAGAACGTCTTCCTGATGAAGGGCGACTGGGTGAAGCTCCTCGACTTCGGCATCGCCCGGTGCGCGCAGGACGTGCGGCTCACGAACCTCGGCGAGATCTTCGGCACGCCGCAGTACATGGCGCCCGAGCGCAGCACGACGATCGACGCGGGCCCCCCGGCCGACCTCTACTCGCTCGGGGTGATCATGTTCGAGATGATCACGCAGCGGCTGCCGTTCGACGCGCCCGACCCGGCGAGCTGGATCCTGAAGCACATCAACGAGCAACCGCCGCACCTCCGGGAGCTCGCGCCGGAGATGCCGGAGGCGCTCGACCGGCTCGTCTTCGCCCTCATGGCGAAGGACCCCGCCGACCGCCCCGTCGACGCGTACCGCGTGCTGGCGGAGCTCGAGGAGATCGCGGCCGCGAGCCGGATCGCGCTCCCCCCGCCGCCCGAGGCGCCGGCGCGCGACTCGGCGGTGCGCTCGCGGATCGCCGGGCGCGACCCCTGGGTGAACCGGCTCGATCTCTTCGAGAAGATGACGGCGCGCGCGTTCGGCCCGTCGCCGCCGGCGGATCTGCAGCGGCAGCTCGACGGGCTGCGCGGCCTCGTGCGGGAGCACGCCGAGCTCCGGTCGAGGGCGCTCGACGAGCAGCGGCGCCTCGAGGGCGTCGCCGAGGAGTGGCGCGAGGGCCGGCTGCAGATCGGGCGGGCGATGGACGCGCTCACGGTGGACGCCTCGATCACGCGCGAGGAGGCCCGCGCGTTCCGCGCCCGGGTGGCGCCGCTCAGCGCGGCGACGCAGGCGTACATCCCCGCGGTCATGAGCGCACACAAGGAGGCCGTGCGCTGGGAGGGCCGGAGCGGCTTCCTCGAGCCCTACCTCGAGCTCGCCGCGAGCTACCGGCGGCTCGCCGAGCTCGTCGAGGGCTGGTACACGTCGAGGAAGGCGGATTACGAGGCCGAGAGCGAGGCGATCGCCCGCGAGCAGGAGGTGGCCGAGGTGGACGCGCAGATCAAGAAGCTGCGCGAGCGCCTCGAGGAGCTCGACCGGCACCTGGAGGCGCGGCGCCGGGAGGCGCAGGAGCGCATGGCCGACATCGGCCGCAGGGCCGATCAGATCGAGTCGGACCTCCTCCACATGGCGAGCCGCTTCTGCGCGCCGCTCCGGGCGAAGCCAGAGCTCGGCGCGCTGTTCGTGGAGCTGGAGCGGCTCGCCGGGTGACCCGGGCCGGCGCCCCGCCGCGCCCCGGGGCCGCCGAGCACGGCCGCGCGCGCATCCCGCGTACACCTCCCGCGTACAAACGCGCGCTTCCCGCCTGCGGAGCGGCGAGCGCGGTCGGCGCGCCTCTCGCATACTAAGCTAACGCGGTGACGCCCGACCCCGCACCAGAGCCGCGGCGATCCGCCTCGACGCGCCCGCCGCGCGCGCCGGGACGTATGCGCCGCGCCGCGTCTGCCGCCGCGGCGGCGCTCGGGCTGGCCGCGGTGTTCGCCGGCGCCACGGCGGCCGGGGTCGCGCTCCACCTCGACATGCCGGTCGCGCGCCGCGTCGCCCGGGACGCCACGAACCGGCTCCTGGGATCGCTCTTCCAAGGCAGGATCGTCGCCGACGAGATCGACGCGCTCCGCCTGGACGGCGTGCGGATCCGCGGCGCGGTCGCGCTCGATCCCGCCGGGAAGCAGGTGATCCGCGCGAGCGGCGTCGAGGCGCGCGCCGACGTGCTCGCGATGCTGGGCGGCGCGCTCTTCGGGGCCGGCCCGCTGCGCGTCGAGGTCCCGTACATCCGGGTGGAGCAGGCCGAGGTGCTCGTCGAGCAGAGCGCCGCGGGGGGCGTCACCCTCGGCGACACGTTCACGCCGCTGCCGCCGAGCCGCCCGCCCCCGGCCGCGCCGAGGGAGCCGCCGCGCGAGGTCGTGGTCGCCCTCTCGCGCATCGAGATCGGGCGCGGCTGGGTGCACGGGCAGCTCGCGCCCCCGCGCGCGCTCGACGCCGACGTCAGCCGGCTCGTCGGGTCGGTGCGCGTCGGCCGGGAGGGCGTCGCCGTCGACGTCGAGCAGACGGGCCTCGTGGATCGCGCCCTCCTGCCCGCCACGACCGCGGGCACGGCGAACTACCACCTCCGCGCCGGCGACACGGTCCGGATGTGGAGCAGCTTCGCCGGCCGGCTCGCCGACGTCGAGGTCACCGCGCGGGCCGTGCTCGACGAGGACCACCTCGAGGCGTACGCGAGCGTCCCGCGCGCCACGCCGGAGCAGCTCCGGAGCCTCGTCCCGGATCACCCGCTCACCGAGCCGATCGCCGCGCGCGTGGCCGTGGACGGCCACCTCCCCCGGCTCGACGTCCGGGCGTCGATCACCGCGGATCCCTCCGGCCCGGCGGGCGGCACGGTCGCCGTCGCGGGGCGGCTCGACGTGACGGGCCCCGTCCGGCTCGACGCCGACGTGGACGCGCGCGACGTCGATCTGCGGCTCCTCGGCGTGCGCCTCGAGGCCGCTGCGACCGGCGCGCTCCCAGGCGCCGGCGCCGCGGCCGGCGCGCTCCCGGGCGCCGCCGCGCCGAAGCTGCCAGGCGCCGGCGCGCCGAAGCTGCCAGGCGCCGGCGCGCCGCCGCGATCCGCCGCCGGGCGGAAGGCGGCGGCGGATCGCGGCGGCGCGCCGGCCGCGGCGGCGCCCGCGATCACCGCCGAGGGGCAGGTGCGCGTCGAGCTCGGCGACGAGCTCCGGCTCGCGCTCGAGGCGCGGACGTCCCCCACCGAGCTGCTCGGCGAGCCGGTGCCCGCGGCGGACGTCCACCTCGTGCTCGACCGCGGCGAGCTCCACGCGCGCGCGCACCTCCACGAGCCGGGCGCGCCCATCGACGCCGAGATCTCGCTCCTGCCGCGCGGCGAGGGGATCCGCTTCGCGGCGACGGCCGACGTCCCGGCGATCGCCGCGGCGCCGCGCCTCGCCGGGGCCGTCGACGGCGCCGGGCGCGTGCGCGTCGAGGGGACCCTGCGCGGGGAGGCGCTCGACGCGCGCGTCGAGGGCGCGTTCGCCGGGCTCCGCGCCGGCCCGGATCTCGGGCTCGCGAGCGCGCGCATCACCGGGCGCGTCTCCGGGCCGATCGACGCGCTCGCGATCAACGCCTCGCTCTCGGGCGAGGAGGCGCTCGCCGGCGGCCGCACGTTCGACGAGGTCACGGCGCAGATCTCCGGCCCGCTCGCCGCGCCGTCGCTCCGCGCGGCCCTCACCGACGGCGACGACGCGCTCAGCGCCTCGGCCCGGCTGAGCTCCGCCACGGGCGCCCTCCGCGACGTCGAGCTCGAGATGAAGCACGAGGGCGCCCACGTCGCGGGGAAGATCGCGGCGATCAGCCCCTCGGGCGGCGGCGTCGCCGTCGAGGGGATCGAGCTCGCGTCCTCGGAGCTCGGCGCGCTGCGGGGCCGGCTCGCCGTGCGGGGCGACGACGTCACCGGGCGGCTCAAGGGCGACTCCATCGACCTCGGCCGCGTCGCGCGGGTGCTCGGGATCCCGCTCCGCGTGCGCGGGATCGCGGACGTCGACGTCGCGCTGGATCACCACCCGAGGACCGGGCGCTCGGGCCACGTGCAGCTCGACCTCAAGGGCGGCGAGGTCGCGTTCGTGTCCGGCGTCTCGGCGCGGCTCACCGCCACCATCGACCGCGACCAGGTCAAGGCCGACGGCCTCGTGAGCATCACCGCGGAGGCCCCCCGGGCCCCCGGAGCGCCGAGAGAGCCCTGGGCGCCGCCGCGGTGCGCCGGCCCGATCGCGAGCGTGCGCCTGTCCGGCGCCGAGGGCACGCTGAAGGGCCCCCTGCTGCGCCCGCAGACGTGGGCCGCCCTCGTCGGGGCGGCCGAGGTCGCCGCGGACGACTGGGACCTCCGCTGCCTCGCGCAGCTCATGCCGATCGCCCGCTTCGTCAGCGAGGTGCACGGCAAGCTGACGACCCGCTTCCGGATCTCGCGCGCGCCGGGCGAGCCGTTCCCCTCGCTGCACGACGTGCTCGTGCGGACGCAGGGCCTCGCGCTCGCCGGCCCTCACCCCCTCGGGGCCGAGCGCCCGGCCTGGGAGTCGCGGTCGATCGACGTACAGCTCAGGGGCGCGCTCGACGGCCCGACCGGCAAGGCCACCGCGTCGCTCACCCTGTACGACGGCGGGCTGCTCGGCGACGCCTCCGGCTCGATCGATCTCGACCTCGCCGCGCTCGCCGGGCCGAGCGCGGGCCGGTGGGCGTCGCTCCTCGGGTCCCCGATCGCCGCGAACGTGTCGATCCCGCGGCGCGCGTTCAGCGCGTTCGCCACGCTGCCGTCGTTCGTGCGCGACGCGCTCCCGCCGCTCGGCGGCGAGGTGCGCGTCGACGCGTACGCGAGCGGCACCGTCGCGCGCCCGCGCCTGACGGCGCGCACCCTCTGGTCGGGCTTCACCTACGCCCCCGGGGACCCCCGGACGGCCGCGGACTTCGCGTTCCCCGCCGACCTCGACGTGTGGCTCACGTACGACAGCGAGAAGGCCACGCTGAGGGCGCACGTCGCGCGCGGCGCGGACGAGATCGCGACGGTCACCGCCGATGTGGTCGCCCCGCTGGACGGCCTGCTCTCGCCCCCCTCGCCGCGGGCGCTGAAGGGCACGCGCCCGCCCCCGGCGTGGACGGGCGCCTTCCGCGCGACGCTGCGGCGGGTGCCGCTCGGCGAGATCCCGCTGCTCGGCGACAGCGGCATCGGCGGGTACGTGAGCGGCGAGATCGCGATGCGCGACCTCAACGTCGCGCCGAAGCTGACCGCGCGCCTCTCGCTGCCGGGCCTCTCGATCGGCGACGACGTCGCGTTCGAGCGCGGCGCGCTCTCGGTGCAGATCGACCCCGCGGCCGAGCCCGGGCGCGGGGACCTCCACGTCTCCGAGCTCGTGCTCGAGGGCAAGGAGGGCGGCGCTCTCCGGGCGAGCGCCCGCGCCAGCGTGCGCTTCCAGGACGGGATCCTCCCGGTGCCCGACGGCGAGCGCGCGGACCTCACCGTCTCCGCGGAGCGCTTCCGGCTCGCGGCGCTGCACCCCCTGGTCAGCCGGCTGCTCAGCAAGGTCGACGGCGTGCTCGACGGCGACCTCCACGTCGATCTCGGCTCGGGCGGCGCCGGGGGCACCCTGCGCGCGCAGCTCGAGGTCAGCGAGGGCGTCGTGCACATCCCGGAGTTCGGGCAGGAGCTGCGCGACGTGGGCGCCCGCATCACCGCCGAGGACGGCGTCGTGCGGATCGAGGGCCTCCGCGCCGCGGGCATGACCGGGCTGGCGCAGGGCTGGGCGCTGTTCCGGCTCGCCGGCCTCGAGCTGCGCGACGGCGCCGGGGCGCTCACCATCGCCGAGGATCAGGCGCTGCCGCTCACGCTCGAGGGCGTCCCCCTCGGGACGGCCTCGGGGGCGCTGACGTTCATCGCGCAGAAGAAGCCGGGGGAGCTCGAGGTGCACGCGACGGTCCCGACGCTCCGGCTCTCGCTGCCGGCGACGAGCGGCCGCGACGTGCAGCCCCTGGACGACAACCCCGACATCTCCGTCTCCCACCCGCTCGGTCCGGAGAAGCAGCGGCGCGCGGCGGACGCGCTCCGTTACGCGATGACGTTCGACGTGGACAACGCGATCGTCACGGGCGCGGGGCTCCGGCTGCTCCTGTCGAGCGCCGAGGACGCGCCGCCGCGGGTGGTGATCGGCGAGGACGTGCGCGTGTCGGGCGGCGTCGTCATCGCGCACGGCGCGCTCGAGATCTTCGGCAAGGAGTTCGAGATCGAGCGCGGGCGCGTGCGCCTGCGCGAGGAGGAGACCTCGAACCCTCACCTGAACGTCACCGCGCGCTGGGACGCCCCCGACGGCACGCGCATCTACGCCGACTACATCGGCAACCTCCGGCCGATCACGGACAAGAAGCTGCGCTTCCGCTCGAACCCGCCGAGCTCGCAGCAGGACATCCTGGCGCGGCTGCTGTTCGGCGCCGACTTCTCCGACGGGGCGCAGCCCGTGGGGGCCCAGACGTCGGGGCTGCAGGCGGCGGGCGGCGTCGCCGCCTCGGTGGGCAGCGAGCTCGCGGCCGCGCAGTTCAACGCGCTGCTCAGCGGCATCGCCCCGCTGCGCGGCCTGTCGACGCGGTTCGGCACGACGTCGGAAGGCACGCTGCGCACGAGCCTCGTCTACCGCTTGAACGACGAGCTGACGGCGCAGGCCTCCTTCCAGGAGAGCACGGCGCCGAGCGCGGCGGCGGGCGGGAGCGGCGGGGCCGGGCTGACCCCCGGGAGGGCGGCGGCCGACAGCAGCACGCGGACCGAGCTCACCGTCGACTGGCGCTTCGACAAGCACTGGACGCTCCGCGGCACCCTGGGGCTCGACGAGCGGGACATGACCTCGGGGGTGATCGATCTGCTCTGGCAGTACCGGTACTGAGCGGCGGGCGCCGACTACGCTCCGCTCGCCCCCCGCGCCGGCACCTGGATCTCGCGCCCGCCGATGTGGAGCGTCGGCGGCTCGGCCTCGACGAGCAACGGGGCGAGCTGCACCTGCGCGTGCCTCGAGAAGCGCGCCCAGAGCGCGCCGCCGCGGGCGCGCGCGTACATCACGCCGTCGTCGCCGAGCGCGAGCGTCGCCGGATCGAGCGGCTCCTCGGTCCCGTCGAACAGGAGCAGCGTCACCGCGCCGCCCTCGTCGATCCGGAGCGCGTCGACGAAGAGCGGCGCGTCGTCGACCTGGAAGTAGCACCAGTCGTAGCCGTTCGTGAGGATCGGCCGGCCGTCGTCCGGGTGCCGCGCGATCCACGACCTCAGGCCGCGCTCCAGCGCCGGGTGGTCGACACGGGCGCCGTCGTGCCAGAAGCGGCCCTCGCGATCGAGGCGGATCGAGCTCTCGCGGGACGTCCCGGGGGGCGGCGCGAACCGGAAGAAATCAGGGTGGTCGCCGGGCTTCATGGGTCACCTCGAGCTTGCCTGCATAGTATAGCAAGCCCATGGAAGCCCGGACGGCAGAGGCCAAGACGGACGAGCACCTGCGCGCGACGCGGGCGTACTACGACGAGTTCTCGGCGCGCTACGAGGCCCACCGCGGCGGGCGCGATCGCGGGGGCTACCACGACCTCGTCGACGCCCTCGAGGTCGACTTCGTGCGGCGCTTCGGCGAGGGCGGCGACGTGCTCGAGGTCGGATGCGGCACCGGGCTCCTGCTCGAGCGGATCGGCGCGTTCACGCGCTCGGCGCGCGGCGTCGACCTCTCGCCCGGCATGCTCGAGCGCGCTCGCGCGCGCGGGCTCGACGTCGTGGAGGGGAGCGCGACCGCGCTGCCGTTCGCCGACGAGAGCTTCGACGTCGCCTGCTCCTTCAAGGTGCTCGCCCACGTGCAGGACGTGCGCGCGGCGCTCGCGGAGATGGCGCGCGTGGTGCGGCCCGGCGGCCACGTGATCGCCGAGTTCTACAACCCGTACAGCCTGCGGGGGCTCGTGAAGAAGCTCGGCCCGGCGGGCGCCATCAGCGACCGGACCCGGGAGAGCGCCGTCTTCACGCGCTTCGACGCGCCCCGCGCCGCCGCCGCCCTGATGCCAGGGAACGTGCGCGTCGTCGCCTCGCGCGGCGTGCGCATCGTGACCCCCTTCGCGGCCGCGATGCGCGTGCCGGGGCTCGGACGCCTGCTCCACCGGGCGGAGTGGGCGCTCTGCGACTCGCCGCTCGCCGCGCTCGGCGGCTTCTGGATCGCCGCCGCGCGCAAGGCATGAGCCGCGCGGCGCGGCCGCTCGGGAGCCGCGCAACACGGCCGCTCGGGAGCCGCGCGGCGCGGCCGCTCAGAAGCGACCGAGCAGCCCCGCGGAGAAGCCGCCCGGGAGCAGCGAGATCGTCGGCGCGGCCGTGAAGCTCGGCGGGGGCGGCGGCACGGGGCGCGGGCGGAACGACACCCGCTCCGGCACGAACGTGATCTGCGCGTGGGCGATCCCGGCCACGACGAGCGTCGCGAAGGCGCCGAACGCGACGCGGTTCACGTCCGCCGCGGTGCCGATGCGGCTGTTCAGCAAGTCGATGTCGACGTTCTGCCCCGCCGCGGCGCCGGGCGTGACGTCGACGTTCTCGTAGCTGGAGAGCGCCAGCGCGGAGACGATCGAGGTACCGCCGGCGACGGCCTGGCTCACCAGGAAGAACCAGCCGAGACCCTCGTCGCCGTTCTGGAACTGCCCCACCCCGAAGGGGAGCATCCCGATCCAGCGGGAGTTGCGCTCCACCACCCGCTCGCTCCCGGCGAGGCGCTGGAGCTGGGCGATCCAGCGGCGCTCCTCCTCCCGCCGCCGCGCCATCCGGAGCCGCGCCTCCCGCTGCGCCTCGGCCTTCTGCCGCGTGATCTCCTCGATCCGCGCCCGGCCGCGCGCCCGGGCCGCCGTGAAGCGATCGATGACCTCGGGCGGGAACACCGCCGGGTTCGGCGCGTACGACGGGTTGTCCATCAGGATCTTCTCGATGTACACGTCCGCCTCGGCGGTGCGCCGCAGCGCCACGAGCGCCGCGGCGGCGAGGCCGCGCGCCCGCTCGATCAGATCGGGATCGGTGATCCGGCACGGCTTGCCCTCCGCCTCGGTCGCGCCGCGATCGCAGGGCGCGTTCGCCGGGTCGAGCATCACCGCGAAGCGGCTCACGGCCTCCTCGTAGTGGCCGGCGTCGAAGCGCGTCTTCGCGAGCTCGAACTGCTGCGCCTCGTCGGCGCGCGCCGCGCCCGCGAAGCTCAGCGCGAGCACACCCGCGGCAGCCGCCGCGAGCCGCCGCAGCGCCGGCAGGGCGCGGCGACTCCCGACCGACGGGAAGCGAGCGCCGGGAGAGCTCCCGCCTGGAGTTCGCGCAGCCATGCGGAGGGGGTTCGCCGTCATGTAGCGGAGTTTCGACGGGGATGCTGAGATTTCAGGAGCTGACGCCGGAATGACCGCATGCGCTCCGCCGGAGCTCCGCGGCGCCGCCCCCAAGCGCCCGCGGCCGTCAGCCGAAGCGCCCGCGGCCGTCAGCCGAAGCGCCCGCGGCCGTCAGCCCGGCGGCCAGGTGACGGTGTTCGTCTCGCCGGCCACGATCGTCACGTTGCCGGCGCGCGGCGCTGCGTCCGGCGTCGGGGGCATGAACTGGCAGCGCCCGCTCCAGAACACGTCGCTCAAGGTCACCGTCTGCGGCGCGCCCGCGTAGCCGATCAGGCCGATCTGCGGGCACGCGTACTGCGCGTTGGGCGGCGCGCCGCTCAGGACGACCGTGCTCGGCAGGATCTCCAGCTTGTGGACGATCCGCTGCGGCGCCGTGACGCCGGGCTTCGGCGCGACGACCGTGATGACGCCCGAGTACGGCTTGCAGCACCGCGACGTCGGCACGCTGATGTGGACGGTGTGAGCGCCGATCTTCAGCGGCATGACCCGGTTCGCGCCGAACCAGGTGGTCTCCACGCCGTCGAGCACCAGCTTCGCGCCGCTCGGGACGAGCTGGAAGATGACGTCGCGCACGAGCGGGGCCTCCGCCAAGGCCGAGGAGGGCGGCGCGACGTGCGCCGGCTGAGGGCGGCCGCGGACGCGGGGCGCGGACGCGACGGGCTCGGCGCCGGGGGCGACCGCAGGCAGGTTCGGCGCCGGCATGAGGGGGTCGATGCCCGCAGGCGAAAGCGGCTGGGGCGCCGCGGGCGTGTCCTCGGCCGCCGGCGGCGGCGACGGCACGCTGACCGCGCGGGCGACCGCGAACGCGGCGACGCCGAGCGCCACCGACCCGAGCGCGACGGCCAGGGCGCGCCGCGCGAGCTTCCGCCGGGTGCGGCTCGCGTTGAGCTTCGAGAGCCGCTTGAGGATGGAGAGGTCGTTCGGCGCGAGCGCGAGCGCCCGGTTGTAGTCCGCCGCCGCGCCCGGCACGTCGCCGCGCTTGCGGCCGGCCTCCGCGCGGGCCACGAGGCGCGGGACGAGCCGCGCCACGTGCCGCTCGGCGTAACCCGCCGGATCGGCGAAGTAGGCGGCGAGCTCGGCGCGCGGCTCGACGACGCCGAGCTCCGAGAGCTCCGCCCGGATCTGCTCGGCGAGCGCCCGCGGGCTCGCGGCGCGCGCCGCGACGTCGTGCGCGAGGGCGCCCGCGATGATCCGGCTCCAGCGCGCGCCGACGGCGGGCCGCTCGCGCTCGGCCTCGGGGTAGATCCCCTCGAGCACCTTGCGGAGCACCTGCGCCGGGTTCTTCCCCTCGAACGGCAGGTGCCCCACGAGGCACTCGTAGAACAGCACCCCGAGCGCGAAGACGTCGGTGCGCGCGTCGACCTCGCCGCCCTCGATCTGCTCGGGCGCCATGTGCGCCGGCGAGCCCAGCACCTGCCCCGTCGAGGTGACGCCCTGGGCGTCGAGGATCTTCGCGATGCCGAAGTCGGTCAGCTTGATGACGACGCCCTCGCCGTCCCAGCTGGCGACGCGGTCGCACGGCAGCTCGACGAGCACGTTCTCCGGCTTGACGTCGCGGTGGATGATGCCCGACGCGTGCGCGTGCTCGAGCGCCTCGCAGAGCTCGAGCACCACGGCGGCGCCGATCTCGGCCGGCATCTCGCGGTGGTTGCTCAGGATCTTGCGCAGCGTGGAGCCGCGGAGCAGCTCGACGACGAGGTAACGCTCGCCGTCCTGCTCGCTCGACACGTCGTAGACCTCGACGATGCCGGGGTGGCGCAGCTTCGCCGCGGCGCGCGCCTCGGCGACGAAGCGCGCGCCGACCTCGGCGTTCTCCCGGAGGTGCTTGTGGATGATCTTGACCGCGACCTCGCGGCGGAGCCGCGGGTCGTGGGCGCGGTAGACCGTGGCCATGCCGCCGTGGCCGAGCTCCTCGATCAGCTCGTACTTGTCGAGCTTCGGGAGGCCTTCCGCGCCCCGCTGTCTGGAGAGAGAGTCCTGCTCGCCCGTCGAGCCCCTATCGCGGGCGGGCAGGCTCATTCAACAACCTTCACCCGAATCGCGTTCGTCGAGCCCGAGACCCCGACCGGCGCGCCGAAGATGGTGACGAGCTTGTCGCCCGGCGACACGAAGCCGTTCGCGGCCAGGTACGCCGTGGCGCGCTCGATCATCTCGTCGGAGTTGCGGAGCGCGTCGATGGGAGAGGGCACGACGCCCCAGAGCAGCGCGAGCCGGCGGCGCGTCGTGTCGTTCGGCGAGAAGGCGACGATCGGCACGACGGGGCGCGCCTTCGAGGCGTACCGCGCGGTGAGGCCGCTCTCGGTGAACGCCACGATGAGCCGCGCGCCGATGTCCCGCGCGATGTCGCAGGCCGCGCGCGCCGTCGCCTCGGCGACGTTCGCGCGCTGCCCGGGCTGCTCGCTCGAGAGGTAGCGGTAGAACGCGCTCTGCTCGGCCTCGGTGACGATGCGGGACATCATCCGCACGACGAGCGCCGGGTGCGCGCCGGTCGCGGTCTCCTGCGAGAGCATGACCGCGTCGGTGCCGTCGAAGACCGCCGTCGCCACGTCGCTCGCCTCCGCGCGCGTCGGGCGCGTCGCGGTGACCATCGACTGGAGCATCTCGGTCGCGACGATGACCGGCTTCTGGTGCACGCGCGCCAGGCCGAGGATCTCGCGCTGGATGATCGGCACCCGCTCCGGGTTGAACTCCACGCCGAGATCGCCGCGCGCCACCATGACCCCGTCGGAGGCGAGGATGATCGCCTCCAGGTTGTCGATGGCGCCTGGCGTCTCGATCTTCGAGACGATCGGCGTGGGGCGGCCCCAGGCCTCGCAGATGTCGCGGACGTGCCGCACCTCGTCCGCGTTGCGCACGAACGAGAGCGCGACGTAGTCGACGCCCTGCGCGAGGCCGAAGCTGAGATCCGCCTTGTCCTTCTCGGTGAGCGAGGCGATGCGCACGCGCCGGGCGGGCAGGTGCACGCCGACGCGATCGCGCAGGCGCCCGCCCTGCGTCACGGCGGCGTGGACGCGCTCGCCGTCCACCTTGGTGACGGTGACGACGACCCGGCCGTCGTCGAGCAGGATCACGTCCCCCTGCTGGAGATCGGACGCGAGCCCCTCGTAGAGGATCGGGATCTCGCCGGGCTGGGCAAGGGGGCTGTCCCGGTTGGCTTCTGTCAGCCAGACGGAGGCCCCATCAGCCACCTCGAAGGTGTTGTTGGGGAAGCGACCGGCTCGGATCTTCGGGCCGCAGAGGTCCTGCAGGATCGCCACCGGCTTTCCGCAGGCCTCGGCCGCCGCGCGGACCGTGGCGATGTTCTTGCCATGATCCTCATGCGAGCCGTGGGAGAAGTTGAGTCGAGCGACATCCATACCGGCGCGGATGAGCTGCTCCAGCGTCGTTTGAGAGTCACACGAAGGGCCAATGGTACAGACTATTTTCGCTCTGCGTACGAGCACGGGCGGAGCATGCCACGAGCAGGGGTCGGGACTCTACCCCGATTGTGAACGGGCCATGCGTGCTTCACCGGATTCCAACAAAGCCGCCGGATGGATGCTCCCGGCGCGGCGGTCCGCCAGCCCGCCCCCCCTCGCGGCGTGCGTCATCGCAGCAGCCGCGGGCGCGCTGCGATGCGCCTCCATGAGCGGCAGCAGATCGCCACAAACCGCCGGGAAAGGCGGCGTTCTGGGGAGAGCGGTGAGGTGGCGGGGGTGACGAGGACCGAGCGGCGGGGAGGCTCAGCGGCGCCGCAGCGCAGCATCGCCTCCCCTCGCCTGCTCGCTGGTCAGGACCGGCGCTCCCGGCGCTCCCGCGGCCCGCGGTCGCCGCGGTCGCGATCCATGCCGGGCCGCGATCCGCGATCGCGATCGCCGCCGCTGCGCGGGGGGCCGCCGGGACCGTCGCGGCGCGGCGGCGGGCCGGCGTCGCGGGCCTGCGCCATGCGCTCGCGCGCGCGATCGCCCTCGGCGCCCTCCGGCAGCGGGAGCAGCTCGCGCCGGCTCAGCCGGATCTTCCCGTCGCGGTCGACGCTCAGCACCTTCACGTCGAGCGAGTCGCCCTCCTTGAGGACGTCCTCCACGCGCTCGACGCGCGTGTGGGCCATCTCCGAGATGTGCAGCAGGCCGTCGGTGTTCGGCAGGATCTCCACGAACGCGCCGAAGTCGGTGATGCGCTTGACCGTCCCCTTGTAGGTGGCGCCGACCTCGGGCTCGGCCGTGAGGCCCTTGATGATGTCGAGCGCCTTCTTCACCGCGTCGGAGTCGGACGACGCGACGTTCACCGTGCCGTCGTCCTCGACGTCGATCGCGACGCCGGTCTGGTCGACGATGCCCTTGATGGTCTTGCCGCCGGGGCCGATGATGAGGCGGATCTGGTCGGGCTTCACGCGGACCGTGGTGATCCGCGGGGCGTACTGGCTGAGCTCGGGCCGCGTGGTCGGCAGCGTCTCCAGCATCTTGTTCAGGATGTGGAGCCGCCCCTCGCGCGCCTGATCCAGCGCCTGCATCAGGATCTGCCGGCTCAGGCCGGCGATCTTGATGTCCATCTGGATCGCGGTCACGCCGCGCGCCGTGCCGCAGACCTTGAAGTCCATGTCGCCGAGGTGATCCTCGTCGCCGAGGATGTCCGAGAGCACGGCGTAGCGCTGGCCCTCCATGATGAGGCCCATCGCGATGCCGGCGACGGGCGACTTGATCGGCACGCCCGCGTCCATGAGCGACAGACACCCGCCGCAGACCGCGGCCATCGACGACGAGCCGTTCGACTCCAGCGTCTCCGACACGATGCGGATCGTGTAGGGGAACTGATCCGGCGCCGGGATCATCCGGGAGAGGGCGCGCTCCGCGAGCGCGCCGTGGCCGATCTCGCGCCGGCCGGGGCCGCGCAGCGGCTTCGTCTCGCCGGTCGAGAACGGGGGGAAGTTGTAGTGGAGGTAGAAGCGCTTCCACGTCTCCCCCATCAGGCCGTCGATCTTCTGCTCGTCGGTCGACGTGCCGAGCGTCGTCGTGACGATCGCCTGCGTCTCCCCGCGCTGGAAGAGGGCGCTGCCGTGGACGCGCGGCAGGAGGCCCACCTCGCACATGATCGGGCGGATGCTCCGGCCGTCGCGGCCGTCGATGCGCCGGCCCTCCTCGGTGACGTACGTCCTGACGACGTGCGCCTTGCGCTCCTCGAACTCGGCCTTCACGAGCCGCTCGAGGGGCAGGTACTTCTCGCTGCCGAGCTCGCCGAGCAGCGCCTCGGTGAGCTTCTTCTTCAGCGTGCTGTAGCCGTCGTAGCGCGCCTTCTTGTCGGTCACCCGCGTCGCGGACTTGAGGTCCTCGTCGACGATCTCGGCGACGCGCTTCTTCACGTCCGCCGGCAGCTCGGGCGCGACGAACTCCTTCTTCGGCTTGCCCACGGCGGCGCGCATCTTCTCGATGAGCTCGAGGACCGGCTGCGCCGTCTCGTGCGCGAACATCAGCGCGTCGATGATCTCCGCCTCGGTCGCCTCGGCGGCGCCGCCCTCGACCATCACGATCGCGTCGCGAGAGCAGGCGACGACGAGATCGATGTCGCAGCGCTCGAGGTCGGCGACGGTCGGGTACGCGACGAACTCGCCGTCGAGCCGGCCCACGCGCACGCCCACGACCGGACCGCCCCAGGGGATGTCCGAGATGTGCAGCGCCGCGCTCGCGCCGGTCAGGGCGAGCACGTCGGCCTTGTTCTGCTTGTCGCTGGAGAGGACGGTCGCGATGATCTGCGTGTCCCGCTTGAAGCCGTCCGGGAAGAGCGGCCGGAGCGGGCGGTCCATGAGGCGGCTGGAGAGGATCTCCTCCTCGCGCTGGCGCGCCTCGCGCTTGAAGAAGCCGCCGGGGATCTTGCCGGCGGCGTAGGTCTTCTCGACGAACTCGCAGGTCAGGGGGAAGAAGTCGAGGCCGGGCCGCTCGTCCTGCGACACGGCGGTGACGAGCACCATCGTGTCACCGAAGGTGACGAGCACGGCGCCGTGCGCCTGCTTGGCTAGGCGGCCGGTCTCGAGGGTGAGGGCACGGCCGCCCACCATGACGGATTCACGAACGAACATGGGATCTCAGCTCTTTCTCGCGATCGCGAGGGCCGCTGCGTGCGGCGCTACGCCGAGCGCGAGAGGCTGCTCTTCTTCCTCGGTCCCTGCGCAGGAGGCGAGCTGCTGCGCACGAAGCGAAGACGAAGACGCGCGGCGCCCGCGCCCGGGAAAGACGGGGCCGTTTGCCCCGCCGTTCCATGGTCACTGACGGACCTCCTTAGAGCGTCCGCTTCACTCTCGCCAGCGCAAAAAGCAGGAATTCAGGGGTATGCAGCGCCGACTCGCCGGAACGGAAGGCACAACGAGGAGGAGGGCAGCTGGAAGGGACCCGCCGAGGGCGGCAGGACGGACCGGCGGCCCACAGCAGGGTTCGCTGCGGGCCGGCCTGCCACATCCGCGACGGCGCCGCGAGGGGGCGGCGCCGGTGGGGAGTTACTTGCGGAGGTTGAGGCGGTTGATGAGGTTGCGGTACCGCTCGATGTCGACCCGCTTCAGGTAGTCGAGCTGACGGCGGCGCTGGCTCACCAGCTTGAGGAGGCCGCGGCGGGAGTGGTGGTCCTTCTGGTGCGTGCGGAAGTGCTCCTGGAGCTGGTTGATCCGCTCGCTGAGCAGCGCGATCTGGACCTCCGGCGACCCGGTGTCGCCCTCGTGGATCGCGTATTTCTGGATGATATCGGTCTTCTGGACGGAATGCAGCATGGGTGGCTCTCCATGGCCTCACCGGGGCGCTGCCGAGCGCCCGGGCCGGCGGTTTTCGACCGCGGCGACTGGCCAAGCGACGCCCGACTGCGCGCTCCCGCCCGGAGCGGCGGCAGCCCACGAGGTCGGGCCAGTGAGCAGAGGCGCGCGAGTATACGCAGGCGCTTCGATCCGTCAACGCGGTCGTGATCGGACGGGTCCGTCGTCCGCGCTGCCGCGTCTTGCGTGGCTCGCGCGGCGCCGCGGCCGCACGTCTCGCCACCGCGCCGCGGCCGCACGTCTGCCTGGCGCGGCCGCGCCGCGGCCGCACGTCTGCCTGGCGTCGGCGGCGGCGCGCCTGCCTGACGCCGCGGCGCCGCCGCGCCGCCGGTGGCCCGCCGCAAGGTCATGGCGCGATTTGTCACCCCCAGAACGGCCGATTGGCTACCCTCGGTCCGCGATGCCCGGCACCCTCCGGCCCCCCGAAGACGCCACCCGACCGCAGTCGGACGCACGCGGATCGCAGTCGGACCTGCATATCGCGACCGCGATGACGAGCCTCTCCACCACGGCCAACTCGCTCCCGACCCCCGGGGGCGACAACACGATGCCCAAGGTCTGCCCCACCTGCGGGGTGCGGTACCCGGCCGAGTTCAGGGTGTGCCCGCGCGACGCCACGACGCTCGACGAGTCGGAGGACACGCTCCGCGACGAGCTCGTCGGCAAGACGCTCAACGAGACCTACACGGTGGTGCGCGTCGTCGGCGAGGGCGGTATGGGGCGCGTCTACGAGGCGCGCCACACCCGGATCTCGAGCAAGCGGTTCGCGATCAAGATGCTGCACCCGGAGTTCGCGCGGCAGCCGCAGGTGATCTCGCGCTTCCAGCGCGAGGCCGAGGCCGCGGCCGCCGTGCAGAGCCCGTACGTGGTCACGGTCTTCGACGTCCACCGCACCGCCGAGGGGCGGCCGTTCCTCGTCAACGAGTTCCTCGAGGGCAAGGAGCTCGCCGACTACCTCGCGGAGGTCGGCAAGATGAAGATCGGCCCCGCGGTGCGCATCGTCCGGCAGATCTGCAAGGCGCTCGCCGCGGCGCACGCGAAGGGCGTCGTGCACCGCGACATGAAGCCGGAGAACGTCTTCCTCACCGGCGATCTCGCGGCGCCCACGGCCAAGGTGATCGACTTCGGCATCTCGAAGGTCGACGACGCGCCGGGCGCGGCGCTCACGCAGACCGGCATGATCATGGGCACGCCGTCGTACATGGCCCCGGAGCAGGCCCGCGGCGAGCGCGTCGACCACCGGGCGGACATCTACGCCGTCGGCGCGATCCTCTACTGCGCCCTCACCGGCAGCCGCCCGTTCGATCGCAACGACCCGACCGCGACGCTGACCGCGGTGCTCACCGAGGACCCGCCGCGCCCGCGCTCGCTCGAGCCGAGCATCCCCGAGCCGCTGGAGATGATCATCCAGCGCGCCATGGCGAAGGAGCCCACCCACCGCTACCAGACGATGGAGGAGTTCGACGCCGAGCTCGCGCTCTACGACGCGAGCGAGGCGGAGGTGAAGGAGCTGCCCGCCCCCGGCGCGCCCGGGCCGCGCACGTCGCTGCCGTCGGCGCCGCGCGCCGCGCCGACGATGCAGCTCCGCCAGGCGCAGCAGGTGAGCATGGCGCGGCCGCTCATCCTGCTGCTCTCGGTGCTCGGGCTGTTCTGGGTCGCCGGCGGCCTGATCACGCTGGTGACGGGGATCATCCGCCTGTCGCGCGGCGGCTCGGCGACGGACAACCTGAGCGGCCTCGAGGCCGTCCTGCTCGCGTCCGGGATCGGCCTCGCGCTGATCACCCCCGCCCTGATCGGCGCGAGCCACGTGCGCCGGAACGTCTGGAACAACAGCATGAAGGCGGTCGACCTGGCCGACCACCTGCGCCGGCCGATCGTGGTCGGGCTCTGCGCCTACGGCTTCTCCTCGCTGCTCGTGCGGGTCGTCGAGTCCGTCGTGCTCCGGCGCGCCGCCGGCGTCGCGTGGCCCGCCTGGGACGTCGTCCTGTTCGGGATCGGCGCCGTGGGCGCGATCGGCGCCCACCTCCTGCTCCGCAGCGAGCAGCGCTAGGCGCCAGTGCCGCTCGGCGCTGGTAGAACGCCGAACAGAGCGGCGGTCACCCGCACAGGAGACGGGTCCAGATCGGCGTTTTCGGCGCGCAAGCGCACTCCTGTGCGCTGAGCACCGAAAACGCCGAGATGGGCCCGTATCCGAAGCGGGTGACCGCCGCTCAGCGGCGGCCGTCTAGCCACGCCTGGAGCAGCAGCGCGGCCGCCGCGCCGTCGACGCGCTCCTTGCTCTTGCGACCCGAGACGCCGCCGTCGCGCAGCCGGCGTGCCGCCTCGACCGTGGTCAGCCGCTCGTCGACGAGCTCCACCTCGACGCCGGTCGCGTCGGCCAGCGCCTGGGCGAAGGCCGTCGCCCGCCGCGCCGCGGGGCCCTCCTCCCCGTTCATCTCCAGGGGCAGGCCCACCAGGAACCGCGTGATGCCTTCGTCCCGGGCGAGCGCCGCGAGCGCCTCCAGGAGCGCCCGCCGGTTCCGGCCGTCGAGCAGGGGCCGCGGGTGCGCGAACAGCCCGAGCTCGTCGGTGACGGCCACGCCGACGCGGGCCTTGCCAAGATCGATCGCCGCTGCGCGCGTCTTCTCCATGACTCTCCGGGAGCTCATAGCCCTCGGGCCGCGCGCTGGCGAGGCCCCGGGCGCACGGGAGAGCCGAGGACTGGCTTGACCCGCTCGACGGTACCGACCATAAGCGCCGCGCGATGGAACTGCGCGCGGTTAGGGGGATGAACGACATCCTCCCGGAAGAGGTGGAGCGCTGGCACAAGCTCGAGGCGGCCTTCCGCCTCCACGCGGAGCTCCATGGCTACGCCGAGGTGCGCACGCCGCTGCTCGAGCCCACGGAGCTCTTCCAGCACCAGATGGGCGAGACGACGGACGTGGTCGAGAAGGAGATGTACTCCTTCGAGCGGCACGGCGACCAGCTCACGGTGCGCCCCGAGGGCACGGCGGGCGCCGCGCGCGCGTACGTGGAGCACGCGGTCCACGCCAAGGAGCCGGTCACGCGCTGGTACTACCTCGGGCCGATGTTCCGCGGCGAGCGGCCGGCGAAGGGCCGCTACCGCCAGTTCTACCAGGCCGGCTGCGAGCTCTTCGGCGATCCGGGGCCGCTCTGCGACGCCGAGACGATCGATCTCGTCGCGGGCTTCCTCCACCGGATCGGCGTCGCCGACTTCGTCGTGCACGTGAACTCGCTCGGCAGCGCGGGCACGCGGGCGCGTTACCGCGAGGCGCTGCTCGCGCACTTCGCGCCGCGCAAGGACAAGCTCAGCGAGGACTCGCAGCGCCGCCTCGAGCGCAACCCGCTGCGCATCCTCGACTCGAAGGATCCGCGCGACGTCGAGGCGGCGAGCGACGCGCCGTCGATCCTCGACCTGCTCGACGACGCGGACCAGGCCCACTGGGCCGGCGTGCTCCGCTGCCTCGACGTGCTCGGCGTGCCGTACGTCGTCGACCGGTCGCTCGTGCGGGGGCTCGACTACTACACGCGCACGCTCTTCGAGGTGAAGGCGACCGCCGGCGAGCTCGGCTCCCAGAGCGCGCTCGGCGGCGGCGGCCGTTACGACAACATGGTCGCGGGGCTCGGCGGGCCGAGCGTGCCGGCGATCGGCTTCGCGATGGGCATGGAGCGGCTGCTCACGATGATGCAGGGCGAGGCCTCGCGCCGCCGGCCCGGCTGCTACCTCGCCCCGCTCGGCCAGGTGGGCGCGGAGCGGGCGCTCCTCCTGGCGAAGCAGCTGCGCGACCTCGGGGTCGCCGTCGAGCTCGACGGGCGCGGCGGCCGGCTCAAGGCGATGCTCCGCCGCGCCGACTCGCTCGGCGCGCGGCTCTGCGTGATCCTGGGCGACGCGGAGATCGAGCGCGGCGTCGTCCAGATCAAGGATCTGGTGGCGCACGTGCAGGAGGAGATCCCGCTGGAGGGGGCGGCGCGGGTCCTCGCGGATCGGGCCCTCGAGTTTTCACCCGGCGGCGGCCAGCGGGGAGCGCGTTGACCTCCGAGACGATGGACGGCCACGGCGGCTCGCGCCGGGCGCGGGGCGCGCGGGACGTTGGAGCGCGCGAGGCGGGCGTGCAGAGCAGGCGATGCAGGCGGGCCTGCGCGGCGCTCTCGCTCGCCGCCGCGCTGGCGGCGCCCTCCGTGGCCGCGGCGCAGATCGGCTTCGGCCAGCCCGGCGCGGGGCCGCCCCCCACGAGCTCGTCCCCGCCGCCCGGCACGCCGGAGACCCACGCGGCGCCGACGACGACCGGCGAGAGCCCGATCCAGACCCAGGAGCCCACCTTGCCGCAGGACCCGCTGGCGGTGCCGCCGGCGGTGAAGAAGCAGATCGGCACGAACGACCCCGGGGAGTGGGAGGTCGGGCGCGCCGAGGAGATCCAGCGCGACTGGTACGGGCTGTATTACGGCGAGCGGAGCGGCAGCTACCAGTTCCGGACGCTCTTCCCGCTGTGGGCTGAGCGCAAGATGCCCGGCGATCGCGCCACGATGGTGACGCCGCTCTACTACAACCGCCGGAGCAAGGACGTCGACGCCGACGTGCTCTTCCCGTTCTTCTGGAAGCTCCGGGACGAGAACACCTACACCACCGTCGTCGGCCCGTTCATGCACCGCGAGTCTGCCGGCCGCCCCGCCAGCCCCGGGCGCAAGGCCGAGCCGGGCCGGCACGACAACTGGCTCGCCCCGCTCTTCTTCGAGGGCAAGAGCGACGATGGGAGCGGGTATTTCCACATCCCTCCCTTGCTCACCTTCACGCACCACACGGCGCGGGGCGGCTTCAACCTGGTCGGCCCCCTGTTCTGCAGCTGGAAGGGCGGCCCGGCGTGCGACACGCGCTCCGCGGACGACATCGATCTCGGCCTGGCGCCGCTCTACTTCTATGGTCGCGACGAGAGCAGCGAGTACGAGGTCATCCCGCCGCTGCTCCACTACTACCATTACAGCGACGTCGGAGACCGCTCGACGAACCTGTGGGGTCCGCTGCTCTGGCAGCACTCGCGCGAAGGCGACGTGTTCAACGTCATGCCCTTTTACTGGCACAGCTGGGGCAAGAACTACGACCGCACGACGCTGTTCCCGCTCTTCCACTACGGTTACAAGGGCAACTCGAGCCTTCTCGTCACGCCGCTCTTCGTGAAGGCGCGCGGCGAGGAGGGGGAGAGCACGTTCGCTACCTGGGGCTACGCCCGCTACCGAGGGCGGACGGAGCTCGACATGATCACGCCGCTCTTCTGGCAATACCGGGATCCGGACATCGATCTCACGCGGACGTTCCTGCTGCCGTTCTATTACCGGAACACGGAGCCGCGCAGCGACGACATCGCGGTGTTCCCGTTCTACGGTCGCTTCAAGCGGCACGGGCTGAGCGACACGACGTGGATCACGCCGTTCTTCCGGCACACGAAGGATCTCACCGGCTGGGAGACGGACATCTATCCGTTCTTCTACGCGGGGAGGAACCGGAGCTCGACGCACCTCGTCGTCGCGCCGTTCCTCTGGGACTTCGCGTCTCCGACGTCGCGCACGACGCTGGCGCTGCCGTTCTACTACCGGTTCGCGGACGAGAACTCGGTGTCGCAGCTCGCGCTCAACACCTTCTACAGGGAGCAGAAGGTGCGGGGCGGCACGGAGTGGGAGTTCCACTTCTTCCCCGTGTTCTCGTACGGCGAGACGCCGCAGGGGCACTGGTGGAACCTCCTCTACGGCCTCGCCGGGTACACGCGCGAAGGCACGATGACGAAGATGCGGGCGCTCTACGTCCCGATAAAGCTGAGCGAGTGAGCGGCGTCGCGATGAGCACGCCGACCCAGGAAGCGCCCGCCCTGCCTCGCCTCCGCTGCCTGGGGGGAGCGCCGCCGCCGCCGGAGCTCGCCGCCGACCTGCGCCGGCTCCTGGAGCTGCCCGCGGGGGCGCGGCAGCGGCTCTGGGAGGCGCTCGGGCCGAGCCTGGCCGAGCCGGTGCCCGCCGCGGTGGAGCGGCTCCTCGACGAGTTCTGCCGCCGGCACGAGGTCGACGCCGAGGGGCTCGCGCGCGTGCTCAAGGCGTGCCGCTTCCTGGTCCGCGAGGCGAGCAAACGCGACCTCGACCGCGCCGCCCTCGCGACCGACCTCGCGACGCTCACGCCCGCGTCCGTCGAGGAGGGCGAGCAGATCCAGGCGGTCCTGCTCGCCGGCTACGAGAAGGCCAAGGCGGTCGTGCGGCGGGAGATCCTGCGGGGCGCGCTGCTCGACCACGGCAAGCTGCTCGCCGGCGTCGACTGGCGCATCGACACCATCTCCGCCGCGAGCCGCGGGGCGAAGATCGAGGCGCCGGTCGTCGTGCTCACGCTGAGCTACCAGGAGGGCGGACGGAGCGAGCGCATCACCCTCCAGGCCACCCCCGAGATGCTGCGGGAGCTCCAGCGGGCCTGCGCGCAGATCCTCGGCTGAACGCGCCCGGCTACTTGCCCTCGCGCGCCTCCGCCCGGTTCGCCGTGACGACCTCGGCGATCGCCGACAGCGCGTCCTCGGCGGAGAACGGCTTCTCGAGCAGCGGGCGGCCGGCGGAGGAGAGGAACCGCTCGATGTCGGCGCCGAAGCCGACGCCCGTCATGAAGATGAACCCCTGCGCGAGCGCCGGGTCGCTCTCGCGGATCCGCGTGTAGAAGACGTCGCCGGACATGCCAGGCATGCGCAGGTCGCAGAGGACCACGTCGAAGCGCTGGCCGCCCGCGAGCATCCCCATCGCGGCGTCCGCGCTCGGCGCGAGCGTCACCTGGTGCACGCGGCCGATCTGGCTCTCCAGCGCGCGCGCGAGCGCCGCCTCGTCCTCCACGATGAGCACCCGCGCGCGCTTCGAGACGAGCCGCGGCAGCGGCGACACGCTCGGCGTCGCCTCCTCCGCGCGGCCGGCCGCGGGGAGCGAGATGACGAAGCGCGCGCCGCACGGCGGGTCGCTCCCGGGCACAGGGCTCTCGGCCGAGATCCGCCCGCCCGCGCGCTCGATGATCTCGCGGCTGATCGAGAGGCCGAGCCCGGTGCCCACCTCCGGGCCCTTCGTCGTGAAGAACGGCGCCCAGATGCGCGGGAGGTTCTCCTCGGCGATGCCGGCCCCGGTGTCGCTCACCACGATCTCCACCGTCTCGCCGTCGCTGCGCGTCTCGACCGTCACCGTGTGCTCGCGCGCCGCCAGCTTCGAGCTCGGCTTCGGGATCGCCTGCGCCGCGTTGACGAGGAGGTTCACGATCACCTGGCCGAGCCGGCCGTCCTCCATGAGGATCGGCGGCACCTCGGTCAGGTTCTTCACGATCTGCGCCCGCTCGATGATCTGGCCGCGCGTGAGGCTCAGCGCCGACTCGACCGTGCGGTTCGCGTCGGTCAGCGCGCGCCGCGCGCCGTCGGGCTGCGGCGGGCTCGCGAACAGCTTGAGGTCGCGGACGATGTCGACGATGCGCCGGATCGAGTCGCGCAGCTCCTGGAGCAGATCCGACGCGCTCGTCGCGGCGGCGCCCTCCATGCGGACGTTCGGGCCGCGCAGCAGGCGGTCGAGCATGTCGAGGCCGAGCAGGATGAACGCCGCGGGGTTGTTGATCTCGTGCGCGACGCCCGCGGACAGGGTCCCGAGCGTGGAGAGGCGATCGACCTGGATGAGCCGCGTGCGGGCCGCGTGCTCGGTGCTGACGTCGGCGAGCACGCCCTCGATCGCCACCACGCGGCCGCGATCCGAGACGAGCGGGTACACCGTGCCGCGCGCGGTGATCGCGTCGCCGCCGCGCCGCCGGAGGCGCGCCTCGTAGGAGGCCGAGGGGGCGCCGAGCCGGGCGCGCGCGACCGCGTCCTCGAAGCACATGACGCCCTCCGGGTCGGCGTGGACCTCGCCGAGGAAGCCCGGCGTCTCCAGCGCCTCGGCCACGGGCACGCCGAGCAGGCGCTCGGCGTGGCGGTTCAGGAAGGAGAGCTCGCCGGTCTCGGGATCGAGCCGGAAGATGATGAGCGGCGCGTTGTCGAGCAGGTTCCGGTGCTGCTCCTCGAGCTCGCGGATGCGCAGCAGCCGCTCGGCCGCCTCGCGCTCGCCGGCGACGACGCGCAGCGAGCGATCCAGGCCGGCGCCGAGCGCCTCGGCGAGCTCCTCCAGGAGCGCCGCCGGCGCCGAGGCCGCCGCGGCGGCCTCGCCGTAGCCGACGAGCAGCGCCGCGATGACGGGGCCGCCGGAGGCGCCGGGCGGGTCGGAGCGCGCGGCGGGCCGGGCGGCGCCTTCGCCGCCGGGCCGCGCGATCCGCACCGGGATCGCGACGTACGAGAGGCACCCCTCCGCGGGGCCCATGCCGGAGAGCGCGTCGCCCGCGCGGGCGTCGTCGCAGGAGAACGCCCTGCCCTCGCCGAACACCCGCCGGAACAGCGGCGCCGGCGCGGGGATCCGCGCGCCGAACGGGGCGGTGGCGAGCGCGTCGCCGTGGAAGACCGCGTACGCGCGGAGCTCGCTGTCGGGCTCCGGGAACACCACCGAGAAGAGCTGGAACGGGGCGAACCGGCCGACGGCGCCGGCGAGCTCCTCGAACGGCCTCGGGAGCAGGAGGTTCGAGTGGCGGGCGACGACGGTGAGGACAGCGTTCAGCGCGACGAGGCGGCCGTACCTCTCGCTCGCAGGCGCAGCGTGCATCTCCTCGCCATCTGACCACGGCGGCGCCCGGGGACGAGAGGCATTCTTCATTTTTCTCCGGCGGCCCCGCCGGGGACGGCCGCCGGGGGCGCGGAGCCGGGCGCCGCTGCCCAGGCGCAGCGCTCGAGCAGGCGCAGCGCCGCGTCCCGGCGCTCCTCGCTCACGGCGGGGCCGGCGCCGGCCGCGCCGTCGTGGGCGGCGTACGCGGTGAACATGCGCCGGGCCGTCTCGGCGTCGCCGAGGGCGCACGCGGCCACGAGCCGCAGCCGCTTCGCCTCGATCCAGACGCGCTGGACCGGCAGGTGCGCCGCGAGCGCCCGTTCCAGGCGGTCGGCCGCGTCGTCGAAGCGGCCGTCGTTCAGGTAGTGGCGGCCGAGGAGGTAACTCGGCAGGCCGTCGCCGGGCGCCTGCGCGGCCCAGGTGCCGAGGAGCTCGGCGGCCCGCGCCCGGTCCGGGCTGCCGCCCCTCGTGCCGATGAGCAGCTCGACGACGGCGGCGCGGGCGCGGTCGTCGTGCGCGGCGGCGATCTTGACGTCCAGCGTCCGGAGCCGGTCCTCGTCGACGAGCCGGCCGGCGACCTCGCGGTACCAGGAGACGGCGCGCTCCCGGTCGCCGGCCGCGAGCGCGACGTCGCCGAGCCGCTCCGCCGCGCGGTCGCGGAGGTGGCGCGGGATCGCGGCGTCGCCGGCGATGGCCTCGAGCTCGCGGACGGCGTCTTCTTTCGCCGCGCGCGGCGCCTCGCTGGCGAGGCGCGTCTCCGCGATCGCGACGCGGGTCACGGGGCTCCGGTCGAGCTCGAGGATGCGCTGGTACTCGGCGATCGCGCCGGCGTGGTCGCCGCGCGCGCGCAGCTGCTCGGCCTTCTGCGCGCACGCGTCGACGACGTGGGGGCAGCGGCGCTCGAAGAGGGCGGGGCGGTCGAAGCGGGCCTTCGCCTGCGCCCTGGCGGCGTCGGGGAGCGAGAGCGCGTCGAGATCGGCGTGCCACGCGCGCTCCATGTCGGCCCAGGAGGCGCCGGTGATCTCCGGCAGCGCCGCGCCGCCGTACCAGGCGCGCACCGCGTCAGGGCCGTATTTTTCGTGCACGTAGCCGACGAACGCGCCGCTCACGGTGTAGGCGGTCGACGAGTTCTCGGCGAGGAAGCCGAGCGCGAAGAGGCGCGAGAGCGGCGGCAAGATCCCGAGATCTTTCATGGCCTTGGCCCACGCGCGCGGGCTCAGGTCCTCGCCCTCGCGGGGCGAGCCGGCGACGGCGATCCCCTCGATGAGGCCGGGGTCGGGGAGCCACCCGCCGAGGCGCCCGGCGACGTTGAACGGGCCGCGGGCGAAGGCGCCGGCGAGCACGTGCATCACCTCGTGGCCGAGCGTGGGGTGGGGGTAGCCGGCGGCCTGCAGGTACACCTCGCGGCGCCACGGCTTCGCGATGTACGTGCGCGAGGCGCCCATGAGCGCGCCCTTCTGCGCCGCGCTCTCGAACAGGTACGCGCGGACCCGGAGCGGCTCGCCGGCGGCCTCCGCGGGCGCGCCGAGCCAGCGCTCGCCGGCCTCGACGTGGGCGTCGCACTCGCGGACGAAGCGCTGGACGTCGCCGTCGCGCATGCCGCGCGCGTGGACGACCTCGCAGCGCGTGCCCTCCGCGAGCGCGCCGAGCTCGGCCGCGATGGTCTCGGAGGTCTGGTAGTGGCCGAGGCGCGCGCCCTCGAGGAGGGTCGCGACGCTCACGGCGGCGCCCGCGGCGCCGAGCAGGAGCAGGCCGGGGCGGCCCTGGAGGTGGAACGCGATGCGGCCACCCGCGTCGTGCGCGAGGTGGTGCGCGAGCACGGCCGCGGCGAGCAGGGTGGCGAGGGTGCCGGCGCGGTAGGTGAGCAGCCCGGAGGCGTCGACGACCGTGTCGTAGAAGGTGCCGCTGAAGTAGCCGGCGAACGGGTCGTAGGCGAAGACGATCGGGCTCGTGTAGAAGCGGACGACGCTGACGCCGGCGGAGCCGAGCGGCGCGGCGAGCGCGGCGAGGACCGCGACGATCCGGCGCCGCCACGCGGGCGGCGGGGGCGCGGCGTCGTCCCGCCGGATGCCGGCGGCGATCTCGCCCGCCACGGCGCCCCAGGCGCCGCCGAGCGCCGCGCCGAGGCCGGGCCCGAGGGCGAAGTGCGCGGAGCCGCCGAGCACGTCGCAGAAGCCGGCGCGGAGGCCGTGCGCGAGCGTGGTGGCGTACGCGACGGCCGCGAGGAGGGCGCCGGTCGCGACGCCGCGGCGGAAGGCGAGGTCGGGCTCGGGCCGGTGCGCCGCGACGTCGAGGGCGGCCGCGATCGCGGCGGCGGACGGGACGAGCAGGCCCGCGGCGAGGGCGCTCTCGTAGCCGGGGCCGTCGAAGAGCGGCAAGAGGCCGACGAGCGCCATCGCGACAGCGACGAGCGCGGCGGCGATCCTGACGGCCGGCGATCGCAGCAGCGGGGGCATGGGCGCGGAGGGCTCCAGGGCGGGCGCGGAGAGCTCCAGGGTGGGCGCGGAGGGGTCCACGGGAGGTGGCTTTAGCCGCAGCGGCGCGCCGACGCGAGCGGGAGGCGAGCGCCGGGCCCCGCCCGGTCGCCTCCTGCGATGCAGCCGCCGCCCGTGAGCCGCCACGACCACGCCGGCGGGCGCGGCGCGCGGCGCGGCGCGGCGCGGCGGCGCGGTCCACGGCGCGCGCCGCGGCGGCGCGTCTACCGGCAGGCGGCGGCGAGCGCCGGGTACCGGTACAGCCCGGCGAAGCACATCTCGCTCGTCGAGCTGTCGCCGAAGCCGATCGGGTGCGGCGTGGGGTTCTCGTACGTGCACTCGACGCGGATCGCCTCGCCTGCGGCCACCTTCACGGGGGAGAGCGGGTAGTTCTTCTGATCTCCGAAGGCAAACGGCCCGTCGTGCAGCACCTTGGACCCGGAGGCGCCCTCGTAGGTGACCTTCATGTGTGTCCCGCGCATGTGCATGTGCGGCCACACCGCCGAGATCGTCGAATCGCCGGGGAAGCGGCATGTTCCCTCGACCGTCTGCGACCCGTTCGGAGGAATCGAGATGTCGAATGTGCCGGCGAGCACGAGCTCTGCCACCTGCTCGACGGCGCTCTCGGGCACCTGCTGGACCAGCGTCCCCGATACCCCTTCGAGCGTGCTCGGGTTCGTGTTGAACAGATGCAGGTTCAGCATGAGCTGCGTGCCGCGCGGGATCTTGACCGCGACGCCCTCGGGGAAGGTGAGGTCGTCGGTGCCCACGCCGGAGGCGTGGAGCATGTCGGCGCCGAGCGTCGCGCCACACGCAGACTGCCCGTCAGGGGATCCGCCGTTCGAGCGCAGGAGGAGCGTGTGGTGGGTGCCGGGCGGGGCCAGCGCGCGGAACGCCTTGACGTAGGTGTCCTCCTCGATCGTCTTCCGCGTGCACCAGTATCCCTCGGTGCCCGGCGCGAGCTCCCATGTCCCGTCGATCAGCGTCGTCCAGCCGCCCGAGTCGCCGCCGCCGCTGCCGGAGCCGCTGGATTCGCCGCCGCTGCCGTCGCTGCCGCCGGAGCCGCTGGTTCCGATGCTCCCACCGACGCCGGAGCCGCTCGATCTGGAGCTCGATGATGTCGTGTCGCCGGCGCCGCTCCCCGCAGGGTCAACGACCTCTCCCGCGCAGCCTGACAGGATGACGAGCAACGCGAGGGTGCGGGCGCAGCGCGGGCCGGTTCCCCGCAGCGTTGCAAAGCGAAGAAGCATCGAACAAGGATGCCGGCGCTGGCTCCCGTACGCAAGGAGGCACCGCTGTGCGCCCGGACCTGGGGCGCTCAGGTGCTTGAACAACACGCCTCCTCCGTCGAGGCTGTGCTGCGGCGGTCAACTCCCTCGCTTTACGCCGCGCGTTCTGCTCTGCTCCCGCCCCTCCCCTCGGCTCCCGCCCCGCCCCGCCCCTCTGCTCCCCTCCCCGCCGATGCCCCTCCCCCGCGACGGCCTCTGGCAACACCCTGACTTCCTGCGCCTCTGGGCGGCGCAGGCGGTGAGCGCGCTGGGCAGCCGCGTCAGCCGGACGGCGCTGCCCATCATCGCCATCGTGAGCCTCGGCGCGGACGCGGCGGGCGTGGCGCTCCTCGCGGCGCTGTCCGCCGCGCCGGGGCTGCTCGTGGGGCTCTTCGCGGGCGGGCTCGTCGATCGCTCGCGCAAGCGGCCGCTGCTCATCGGCGCGGATCTCGTGCGCGCGGCGCTGATCCTCTCGGTCCCCGTCGCGGCGTGGGCCGGGGGGCTCAGCCAGATCCAGCTCTACGTGGTGTCCGCGCTGGTGGGCATGGCGACCTCCCTGTTCCAGATCGCCGACAACGCCTACCTGCCGTCGCTCGTCGGGCAAGACCACCTGGTCGAGGCGAACGCCAAGCTGGAGGGGACCGACGCCGCCGCGGAGATCGCCGGCCCGGGCGCCGCGGGCATCCTGATCCAGCTGCTCACCGCCCCGGTCACGATGGTGGCCGACGCGCTGTCGTACCTCTGGTCGGCGGCGCTCCTCGGGCGCATCCGGGCGGCCGAGGCGCCGGCCCTGCCCGAGGGCGACGCGGCCGCGGGCGGCGCCTCGCTGATCGAGGACCTGCGGGTGGGGCTGCGCCACGGCTTCGGCCACCCCGTCGTCGGTCCGACGTTCATGGCCCTCGGCGCCCAGGCCCTCTCCGGCGGGTTCTTCTTCGCGCTCTACATGCTCTATCTCCTGGAGCACCTGCGGCTCGACGCCGCCGCGACCGGGCTGATCATCAGCGTGGGCGGGATCGGCGCGCTCGGCGGCAGCGTGGTCGCGGGCTGGCTCGGCCGCCGCTTCGGCGCAGGGCCCGCCATGATCCTCAGCCTCGCCGTGGGCCAGGCGGGCAGCCTGCTCATCCCGCTGGCCGCGCGGCTCGGGCCGCTCGCCGTCCCCGCCCTCGTCCTGCACCAGCTCCTCGGCGACGGGCTGATGGTCGCGTTCATGATCCACGCGGTGAGCGCCCGGCAAGCCATGCTGCCGCTCCACGTGCTCGGCCGGGTCAACGCCACGCTCCACGTGCTCACGGGCGCGCTGCTGCTCCTCGGCACCCTGGCGGCCGGCTGGCTCGCCGGTCCGCTCGGCCTGGAGACGACGGTATGGCTCGGCGTGGTAGGCGGCCTCGCGGCGCCGCTCCTGCTGCTCAGGCCCGCGATCTGGCGGCTGCAATCGGCGTGACGGGGGCGCGCGGCGACCGATCGCCCGCTGCCGCACGGTGAAGAGCCCTCGCGCTCGCCTCGAGACAGCAAACGCCATCTCCGTACCGGGTGTGTGTCGTGGGCGAAATGGACCGTCGTTTGCTGGACCAGGAGGCGGGACGATGGACGTCTCGACTGCAATCCAGGGTTCGATTCCAGGAGGAAAGCAATGAACTGCTCCGAGCTCATGAAGACCGACGTGGCGTGCTGCAAGACGAGCGAGCCCGTCGAGAACGTCGCCGAGCTGATGCGGGCGCGGAACATCGGTTTTGTTCCAGTCTGTGATGACGGCGGCGCCGTCATCGGCACCCTCACCGATCGAGACCTCGCGATCCGTGTGCTCGCGGAGCACCGTCGCGCGGCGTCGACACGGGCAGAAGACGTCATGACCCGAGAGGTCGTCTGCTGCCGGCCGGACGAGGATCTGAGCCAGGCCGCTCGCCTCATGAGCGACCACAAGAAGTCGAGGATCATCTGTGTCGATGACCAGAAGCACCCGATCGGCGTGATCAGCCTGTCGGATATCGCCGACAGGGACGGCGAGGCGAGGTCGTCAGCGCTGCTGAGCTCGATCTCCCAGCGAGAGGCGCGCGCGTAGAGCCCGGGCGCTCCGTTCACCTGTCGGCGTGGTCCGCCGCGCTGCGGCCGCAGCGCGGCGGTGGATTCAACGGGCGCCCTGGAGATCCCCGAGGAGCACTTCCTCGCCGGGCGACGTGGTCCTGTCCTGCTCGAGCAAGGTCTTGAAGCGCAGGAGGTCCTCCTCCAGGGCGCGCTGCGGATCGGCGCCGAAGAGCGCCGCCACCGCGTCGCGGAGCTCGCCTGCGTGCGGGCTGTACGACATCTCGACGTCGACGCGGGTGCCCTCGAGACACTGCTCGATCCGCACGAGGACCTCGCTCTCGATCGGCTCGCCGGGCAGGCTGCGCCAGGCGACGACCTCGTTCGGCACGAGCTGCGTCAGCTCGGCATCCCACGACACGGGGATGCCCGCCGGTCCAACGGCGGTCCAGCACATGCGGCCGTCGCCCGTCATCTCCACCTGGCGCAGGTGCGACATGAACCGGGGGAAGCTCTCGAACTGGATGAGGGCCAGGAACACCTCCCGGACGGGCGCGCGCACCGTGATCGTCCGCCGGAAGTCCACGGCCTGCCGCGCCACGGCGACATCGAGCCGGCGCCTGGCTGGGCGGCCCTTGATTTCCCGGAACAGCACCGCAGCGCCGGCCACGCCCAGCACAGCCCCGAGCAGGCCGCGGCGCTTGGCCGCGTAACCCAAGAGCCCGATGCCGAGCGCACCCATCAGCGCGCGCGTGGAAAGCGGCCGGCTCGCCTCCGTGGAGACCGTCTCCTGCCGGACCATCGCGCTCGCGTTCGCGAGCACGCCTCGGCTCTGATTCCGGAGGTCGCGGGCGCTCCTGTCGAGCAACACACCCGTCTGGTAGGCAAGGCCCACGGCCTTGTCGCGAGCGCTCGCCCGGCGCTGCGCGCCGCGATCCGGATCGAACGTGTACATCAAGCCGGCTCCGATACCGAGCGCGGCCGCAAGCGCCGCCGCATCCCCGAGATCATGCCGCCTCGGTCGAGTCACCGTTCGCAGCACCTCATCGAAGACGTTCATCGTGGTTCTCCTTCATCTCTCGCCTCGCTGCCCATCGAACGTGTGACAGCGGCGAATCTAGCCCGGTCATGCCGTAGCCAACATCCAGCCTGATGTGCATTGCGAAGTAAGGGTGCGCCGTATAAAGCCGCAGCCCTCGGCGCATGAAGCGGGCTCGGCCATGTGCATCCGCTCGCCTCTTCGCCGCTCTTCGTCGCTCTTCGTCGCTCTTCGTCGCCAGGTTCACATCCCATCTCGGCACAACGCTTGCTGAAACTGCCTCGTTGAACACGGCGAGAAACCGCGACGACGCGGCCGGGCGGCTACGGTACCGGCCAGCCCGGACTCGATGCCCGAGGGGGGGTAGCGCGGCCGCCGTGGAGCAGAAAGGTGATCGAGGTGGCGAGATGAAACACGTTGACGCGGGACGACGGGTCGACCGCCGGATCGGGCTCACGCTCGCGCTTCTGGCGAGCATGGCGCTCGCCGGCTGCGCGGGCCCCAGCGAGCACACTGTCCAGGGAACACAGCTCGCGCCCGGCGCCGATGCGCACATCACCGCGGACGTCGACTCCGACGCCGCGACCACGAGGCTGGCAGTGGACGTCGTTCACCTCGCGCCGCCCGGGCGGATCGAGGCAGGCTGCAAGCACTTCGTCGTCTGGCAGCGCCCGAGCGCCGACACCCCGTGGCGGCGGGTCGGGGTGCTCGACTACGACGCCGACGGCCGTGACGGCAAGCTGGTCGAAACGACCGTGCCGCACGCCAGCTTCGAGCTGCTCATCACCGTCGAGCAGCAGATCAACCCTCAATCCCCGTCGTCGGCCGCCATCGTCGGGCCGACGACCGTGGGGTAGGGCCAGGCCCGGCGGGCGCGGCGTCGCTCGAGGCAAGGGCGGCGCACGCGACCGCGCCGAGGCCCGGCGTCAGCCGCCTCGTCGTCAGAACGGGACGCCCAGGATCTGCGGCGCGCTCGCGTTGACCTGGCTCAGGAGCCACGCCTGCTGGCGATGGGTGTTCTCCTCGATCCGGTCGCAGCTCGCCATGAGCGTGCGGTCGAGCAGCATCATGGCCGTCTTCTTCACGGCGACGAGCGTGATGTGCAGGTCGGCCGCGAGCACGTACAGCTCGTGCAGACCGCGGAGCTGCCCGAGGCGGCCCTCTCTGGCCCGGTTCAGGCGGATCTTCTCCGGCAATGAACCGAGCTCGTTCGCGTCGCCCGCCGGCAGGGCCGGGTCGTACGGCCGCGCCGCCGGCTCCAGCCACGAGAGCGACTGCCGCGAGAACTCCTGGAGCCGCGCGAGCCCCATCGACAGCTCGCCCTCGTTCAGCGCGTGCTCGGACGCGGCGTCACACGCGTCGATGAACCGCTCGTGGGCCAGCCGGAGCAGGCCCAGGTAATCGGCCAGGCGCTGCCGCTCCGGGGCGTCGCCGCCGGGGCGCACGATCGCCGACGCGACCGCCGAGGCCGCGGCGCCGGCTCGCTCGATGACCTGCTCCGCCGCGTGGGCGATCGCGGCGACGGCGGTGCGCGCGGCGCTCACCTTCTGCACCCTGGCCGCCGCGAACTTCACGGCCGGCTGCTTGCTCACCGGGTCCCACGTCGTCATCGTCAGCTCGTTCGCGGCCCGCGGCCGCCCGTCCGGCTCGGCGCCGTCCGTCCCCTCCTCGTCCCAGTACCCGTAGTGAAACGGGATGAACAGGTGCCCCGGGAGGATATCCCCGATCCTGGCCGCCCCGCGCACCCGGCCGCGGCGCGTGGTGACCTCGACCATGTCGCCCTCGCTCACGTCCATGCGCGCGGCGTCCTCGCGGCTCATCTGCACGAACACGTCCGGCGCCGCCTCCTGCAACGCGGGGGACCGGCCGGTCTTCGTCCTCGTGTGGAAGTGGTAGACGAGCCGCCCGGTCGTCACCCACATCGGGTACTCGTCATCGGGCGACTCCGGCGGAGCGCGCCAGTCAGCGGCCTTGAGGATCGCGCGGCCCGCCGGGTCGTTGGCCGCGTACCGCTCGCGCGTGATCGCCGCGCCGGTCTCGATGTCATGCCCGTAGCTCCCGCACTCGTCGGCGCCCGTCGGGAAGCGCAGATCCGTGTACAGCCGCTCCGTCCCGTCCGGGTGCTCGCCGTTCACCGGCCACTGGATGCCGGAGCCGCCGGTCAGCCTGGCATACGTCAGGCCGCTGTAGTCGCAGTTCTGGCCCTCGGTGCACGCGCGCCACGCGTCGAACGCGCCCTCGGGCGTGTCCCACTTGATCAGCGGCTGACCGTCCCTGTCCGTGAAGCCCATGCGGCGGGCGAAATCGATGAAGATGTCGAGATCCGGCCGCGCCTCGCCCGGCGGGTCGACGGCCTTGTACGAGATGTGCACCGTCCGATCGGCGTTCGTGAACGTGCCGGTCTTCTCCCCCCAGATCGCGCTCGGCAACACCAGGTCTGCGAACCGCGTGGTCTCGGTCGGGAAGGCGTCCTGGGCGACGACGAAGAGATCCTCCTTCGCCAGCGTCTTGCGGACGCGGGCCAGGTTGGGCAGCGAGACCGCCGGGTTCGTCGCGATGATCCAGAGCATCCGGATCGACCCCTGCTCCGCCAGCCGGAACAGCTCGGTGCAGTGGGTGTGGGGCGCGAAGGTGGGGATCACGTCCGGCGCCACGTTCCACACGCGCGCGAGGTCGGCCACGTGCGCCGGGTTCTGCATGTTGCGGAACCCGGGGAACTCGCCGTCGGCGCCGGTCTCGCGCGTGTTCTGGGCGGTGGGCTGGCCGTTCGACTGGATCACGCCGCAGCCGGGTTTGCCGATCATGCCGCGGATCAAGACGAGGTTGTTGACCTGACACGCCGCGGCCGTGGCCTCGTGCGCCTGATAGACCCCCTGGAGCACGGTGGCCAGGAGCCGCTCGCTCGTCCCGAGCAGGCGGGCCGCGGCGTCCAGCTGGCCCACGGGGACGCCGGTGATCTCGGCCACGCGCTCTGGCGGGTACGCCGCGACCTTCTCCCGCAGCGCCTCGAACCCGACCGTGTGCGCGTCGATGAACGCCCGATCGATATGCCCGTTCCGGATGATCAGGTGCATGAGCCCGTTCAGCATCGCCACGTTCGTGCCGAGGCGCGGGGCCAGGTGGACGTCGGCCTCCCGGGCGGTGTCGGTGGTCCGCGGGTCGATCACGACGAGCCGGGGAGGGTTCGGACCCCGGCGGCGGTCGAGGACGCGCATCCACGACACGGTCTGCGTCGCGGCGATGTTGTGGCCCACGTGCAGGATGCAGTCGGCGACGTCGAAGTCCCGGTAACTCGACGGCTGCCCGTCGCGGCCGAACGTCTCGCGGAGCGAGCTGCCGGCCGTCGCGGTGCACAGCCGCGTGTTCCCGTCGATGTGGTTCGTGCGGAGCCCGGCGTGGGCGATGACGCTGAGCGTGTAGTACTCCTCGAGGAACAGCTGCCCGCTGTTGTAGAGGGCGATCGCGCCGGGCGTGTACCGCGCGACCACCTCCCTGCACCGGCGGGTGAGGAGCTCCATCGCCTCGTCCCACGTGGCCTCGCGGAACGTGTCGCCGGGCTTCTTGCCGGTGCGGATCAGCGGCCGGGTCAGCCGGTCGGGGCTGCTGTTCGCGACCCAGCCGTGGAGCCCCTTGGGGCCCAGCCGGCCGTGGTTGACCACGTCCTGCGCCCGGCCGCGGACGCCGACGATCCGGTTCCCTTTGACGCCGATGTCGAGCCCGCACCCGTTCGTGCACAGCACGCAGCAGGACTGGACCCACCGCTCCGGCGCCTCGTCCGTCTGCTCGTCGACCCGCGCCGGCCACCGGTGCTCGCCGAAGTACGGCGTCCGCTCGCCCCACGGGCTCATCACGCTGTTCCTTGTCTGGTCCACGCTTCGACTCCTTCCGTGCCGCCCGGGGTCGGGCAAGCAAGGCGGCGGCCGCGGTGCCGGTGCCCCGCGGCCGCACACCGCTGTCCTCCGATGGAGCCCCTCAGGGCCCCTCCTCGCCGTCGCTCCCCCCGCCGAACCAGCGCTGGAGCGTCCGCCGATCGACGCCGAGCAGGGCCGCCGCCCGCTGCTTCTTGCCGCCCGCGCGCCGCAGGACGAGCTGCGCGTACTCGCGCTGGAGCTCGTCGAGCGTCATCAGCCGATCCGCCGCGGCCTCGAGGAAGTCCGGCGCCCCGCGCCGGGCGCGCACGCCCTCGGGGAGGTCGTCCGGGGAGATCCGCGCGCCGTCGCAGAGCGCCGCCGCCCGCTCGATCGCGTTCTCCAGCTCGCGGACGTTGCCGGGCCAGTCGTACGCGAGCAGGCGCTTGACCGCCGCGCCCGAGAACCCGGCGATCGGCTTGCCCGCGTGCGCGGCCGCGCGCGCCAGGAAATGCTCGGCGAGCGGCAGGATGTCGTCCGCGCGGTGCTTGAGCGGCGGGATCGCGATCTCGATCACCGCGAGCCGGTAGAAGAGATCCTCGCGGAACGCGCGCTCGGCGACCGCCGCGCGCAGATCGCGGTTCGTCGCCGCGATGACGCGCACGTCGACGGGCTCCGCCGACACCGCGCCGACCGGGCGGACCTCCCGCTCCTGGAGCGCGCGCAAGAGCTTCGCCTGGAGCGGCAGCGCGAGCTCGCTCACCTCGTCGAGGAAGAGCGTCCCGCCGTCGGCCTCCTGGAACATCCCGGGCCGGTCGCTGCGCGCGTCCGTGTAGGCGCCCTTGCGCACCCCGAAGAGCTCCGCCTCGATGAGCGACTCCGGGATCGCCGCGCAGTTGACCGCCACGAACTTCCTCCCGCGGCGCCGGCTCTCGCCGTGGAGCGCGCGCGCCACGAGCTCCTTGCCGCTGCCGCTCGGGCCGCTCACGAGCACCGTCGCGCGGTTGTCGGCCACGCGCCGCACGAGCGCGATCACCTCCTCGATCGCCCGGCTGCGCCCGACCATCCCCGCGATCGAGAACCGCTGGGCCACCTCCGAGCGGAGCGCGGTCAGCTCGACCGTCATCGCCCGCTGCCCGAGCGCCCGCTCCATGCGCAGCGCCATGTCCGCGGGCTGGAACGGCTTCGGCAGGTAGTCGAACGCGCCGGCGCGCATGGCGCGGACGGCGGTGTCGATCGAGCCGAACGCGGTCATGGCGATGATCGCCGTCCGGGGGTCGAAGCGCGCGATCCGCTCGATGAGCTCGATCCCGTCCATCTCGGGCATGCGCACGTCGGTCACGACGAGGTCGAACTCCCGCTCCTCGAGCAGCGGGAGCGCGAGCAGCGGCGCGGTCAACGTCGCCGGCTCGTAGCCCATGTCGCTGGCGATGTCGGCCACGAGCTTCACCATCTCGAGCTCGTCGTCGACGACGAGCACCTTGGCGCGGGCGCTCACGCGCGCGCCTCCCCCGCGCGCGCGGCCAGGGTCGGCGCGGCGGCGCCCTGCGGCAGCGTGACGCGGAAGCAGGCGCCCCCGTGCGCCGTGGGGACGAGCTCGACCACGCCGCCCGCCTCGCGCACGAGCCCCTCGACGATGGCCAGCCCGAGCCCGGTGCCGCCGCGGTCGCCCCGCGACGTGAAGAACGCCTCGAAGACGTGCTCGGCGAGCTCGGGGGGCACGCCCGGCCCCCGGTCCTCGACCTCCAGCGCCGCCTTGCGGCCGTCGCGCCGCGCGAGCCGCACCGCGATCTCGCCCCCGTGCGGCTGCGCCTGCGCGGCGTTCAGGCAGAGGTTGAACACCACCTGGAACAGGTGGTCCGCGTCGAGCACCACGTGCAGCGGCGCCCCGTCGTCCTCGATCCGGGTCGCGATCCCGCGCTGCCGGCACTCCGGGCCGAGGAACGCGAGCACCTCGCGCGCGACCTGGGCGACGTCGCTCCCGCGGCCGAGGAGCCGCGGCGGGCGCGCGACCGAGAGCAGCCGCGCGACCACGCGGGAGATGCGCTCGGACTGCGTCGCGATCGTCTCCAGCTCGCCGCGGGCCGGCTCGGGCCACCCGGGCTGGTCGGCGAGGCGGCGGGCGCGCGCCAGGATGACGTTCAGGGGGGAGCCGATCTCGTGGCCGATCGAGGCGACCACCTGTCCGACGGCCGACAGCGCGTGCGCCTGCTGCAGCTTCCGCTCGACCGCGGCCCGGGCGGCCTGCTCCTGCTCCAGGCGGGCGCGCGCCTCGGTGAGCGAGGCCGTCATCGCGTTGAACGCCCGCGCGAGGCGCCGGAGCTCCTCGGCGCCCGCCTCGGGCACCGTCACCTCGAGCTCGCCGCGCGCCACCCGCTCGACGCCGGCCACGATCGCGCCGGCCGGGCGTCCGACCGTCGCCCGGCTCGCGAAGGCGGCGATGAGCGCGATGGCCGCGAGCAGCGCGGCGCCGGCGAGCGCCAGCCCGCGGTTCGAGCTCCGCGCGAAGGCGTCCAGGTAGCGGAGCTCCCGGACGACGACGGCGACGACCGACAGCCCGCGCTGCGAGAACGTGACGGTGCGCACGAGCGCCGGCCCGCCGCCGAGCGTGCGTTCCTCCTCCATCTCCGAGCCCGTCGCGAGCGCGCGCCGCGCGAGCGCCGCGAGCTCGGCCGACTCGCCGGCGATGGGGTCCGTCACGAGGATCGGCGCCCCGCGCTCGTCGAACGCGGCGATCCCGAGGATGCGCTCGGCCTGCGCGAGCCGCTCGATGCGCTGCTTGAGCAGCTCGACCTGGCCGCGCTCGACGGCCCCGCCGATCGCCGCCTCGACCAGGCTCGCGTGGTGGCGCAGCTCGGCCGTCGCCTGGCTGCGGAGGAACTGGTGCCGCGTCGTGTGGATCGCCGCGCCGTAGAGCGCCACGGCCAGGACGATCGGCACGAGGAGCATGAGCCAGAGCTGGAGCGTCAGCCCCATCGCGCTCCGTCCCTCGCCGCTTTGCGTGTTCATGCGATCCATTGTCCCAGATGCGACACGATGTCGCACTTCACCGGTCCTCGCAGGTGCCCTCGCGGCAGAGCTGGCCGGATCGGCAGTCGCGCGCGTCCTGGCACCGGAGCACGCAGCGCCCGTCGACGCACTGGTTCCCCGCGCCGCAGATGGCGCTCGAGAGGCACTCGACGCAGCGGGAGTTGACGCAGTACGCGAGGTCGTCGTCGAGGCGCCGACACGCGCTGTCGCTGGAGCAGGGCAGGTTCTCCGGCTCGGGAGCGCAGCCCACGGCCGCGGGACCGGCCATGGAGGCGAGGAGGGCGAGGAGAGCGATGGAGTGGCGGAGCGGGAGTGCGGCTGTCCTTTTCGTCTTCGTCATGCGTCGGCAGGCAGCAACTCTCAAGCCACCTGGGCACGGATGCTGCTCCGCCGCGATGCGGTGATCCCGGAGCTCCTCATCAAGCGAATGTTCCCGGAACGGGTTCGACCTGACCGACCCGCGGCGCGCGCTGGAGGCGTACGAGCGTGACGCGCCGCGACGCCGCTCGCGACGCGATCGAAATGCGATCGAGACGCGAGCTCCCGACGCCGGATCGCCTTGCGCGGCGCCGCGCAATATGATTTGAGTTCAAAGTATTTTGGCGCCGCGATGCCGCGGCGATTTCGCGGGCGGACGCCGCGCGTTCAGCGCGTCCGACGGCCCGCGGCGGCGCGCCCTGCGGCGCGCGGCCGTCCCCTGCGCCGGCGCGCGGAGCGCTCGGCGGGCGGGTCGATCCGCGCCTCGCGAGCGCCGCCCGGGCCACCGCAGAGGAGGGGAGTTCCATGCCTCGACTGCTCATCGTCTCCAACCGTCTCCCGATCAGCGTGCGCGTCGACCGCGGCGCGCTCTGCCTGACCCGCTCCGCGGGCGGCCTCGCCGCGGCGATGCGCGGCCCTCACGAGCGGCTGAACGCGCTCTGGATCGGCTGGCCGGGCGACGTCGGGGTCCTCTCCGCCGAGCAGCGGGAGGACGCCGACGCGGCGCTCGAGGGGCTGCGCGCCGCGCCCGTGCACCTCGGCGCCGCGGAGCAGCGCCGCTTCTACGACGGCTTCTCGAACGGCGTGCTCTGGCCCCTGTTCCACTACCTGCTCGACAAGGTGAACCTGGACGCGGAGCTCGACTGGGAGGCGTACCAGCGCGTGAACGAGCGCTTCGCCGACGTCGTCGCCGCGCAGTACGCGCCGGGCGACGCGATCTGGGTGCACGACTACCAGCTGATGCTCCTGCCGGCGCTGCTCCGGCGGCGCCTGCCGGGGGCGCGGATCGGATTCTTCCTCCACGTCCCCTTCCCGTCCGCGGAGGTCTTCCGCATCCTCCCCTGGCGGCAGGAGATCCTGCGCGGCCTGCTCGGCGCCGATCTGCTCGGCTTCCACACGGCCGCCTACCGGAGGAACTTCGCGGCGTCGGCGGCGCACGTGCTCGCGAGCGATCCGGACGAGGCGGCGATCGAGCACGACGGGCGCAAGGTCGCGCTGGGGGTTCACCCCATCAGCATCGACGCCGCGGAGATCGAGCGGCTCGCGGGCCACCCGGGCGTCCGGGAGGAGGCGGCGCGGATCCGCGCGGAGGCGCGCGGCCGCAGGATCGTGCTCGGGATCGATCGCCTCGACTACACGAAGGGGATCCCGCGGCGCCTGCTCGCGATCGAGCGGTTCCTGGAGCGCGAGCCGGAGCTCGGGGAGCAGGTCCGGTTCATCCAGCTCGCCGTGCCCACGCGGGGGGCGTCCGGCGCGTACGCGGACTTCCGGCGGGTCGTGCACGAGATGGTCGGCCGCATCAACGGGCAGCACGGCACGACGTACGCGACGCCGATCCACTTCATGCACCGCGCGTTGCCGGTCGAGCAGGTGGTCGCCCTGTACCTCGCGGCCGACGTCATGCTGGTGACCCCGCTCCGCGACGGGATGAACCTCGTCGCGAAGGAGTACGTCGCCGCGCGGGTCGACGACGACGGCGCCCTGATCCTCAGCGAGTTCGCGGGGGCCGCGGCCGAGCTGGCGGAGGCGATCACCGTCAACCCGTACGACATCGGCTCGGTCGCCGCCGCCGTGAAGCAGGCGCTCACCATGCCGCGGGCCGAGCAGCAGGTCCGGATGGCGGCGCTGCGCCGGCGCGTGGCCGCGCACGACGTCCACGTGTGGGCGCAGTCGTTCCTGGACGACCTCGATCGCGCCGCGGCGGCGGGGCCCGGGGCGGCCGCCGTGCCGGCGCGGCGGGAGGTGCCCGAGAGCGTCGTCGAGCACGTCCGGCGCGCGCCCGAGCGGGTGTGGATCCTCGATTACGACGGCACGCTGGTCCCGTTCGCGCCGGTGCCGGACCTCGCGGCGCCCGACGAGGAGCTGCTCGCGCTGCTGCGGGCGCTGTCCGAGCGCGACCGCGTGCACGTCGTGAGCGGCCGGCGGCGCGCCGACATCGAGCGCTGGTTCGGCGCGCTGCCGCTCCACCTGCACGCCGAGCACGGCTTCTGGTCGAGGCCGAGGACGTGCGACGACTGGGTCGCGCTCGAGCCCGACGCCGCCGCGTGGAAGGGCGAGATCCGGGCGCTCCTGGAGGACGTCACCCGGCGCACCCCGGGCAGCTTCATCGAGGAGAAGACGGTGACCCTCGCGTGGCACTACCGCGCGGCGGAGCCCGAGCTCGCGGGCGAGCACGCGCGCGAGCTGCGGGCGCGCCTCGCGGAGCACATCGACGGGGGCGCGCTCGAGCTGCTCGGCGGCGCGAAGGTGCTGGAGATCCGGCCCCGCGGCGTCCACAAGGGCCGGGTCGTGCCGCTCATCCTGGACGACGTGCCCGCGAGGGCGGCGGTGATCGCGATCGGGGACGACCGCACGGACGAGGACATCTTCGCGGCGCTCCCGCCGTCGGCGTGTACGATCCACGTCGGCAACGAGCGCAGCCTCGCGGCCTACCGGCTGCCCGACGCGGGGGCGGTGCGGAGGTTATTGCGCGCGTCGATGCCTGCGTGAAGCCACGCTGGACCAGGGTCTCGGCGCCGCCGCCCGTGGCGCGCCCTAGACGTCCAGCCGTCGGAGCGCGCCGGACGCTCAGGCCCCATCGCCCGCTCCGCCCTCTCGCCCGCTCCCCCCTCCGTCTTGCCCGTGGATGCGCAGCTGCGGGAACCCGACGCGCCCTCGTTCCGACTCACGCCCGCGGACCGCCCCCGGGTCCAGGAGCGACGACGATGCATCTTTCCTCCAGCACCACGACGCCCCCTCCGGCCTCGACCCGGCGCCGGCGCGCAACCGCCGCGCTGGATCCGCGCCACACGCTGCTCGTCTCGTGCTTCGACGCCGCGCTTCCCCTCGAGCGGCTGGGGCTCTCCGCGCGGGGGAACCCCTGCGCGCAGGTGCGATCGCCGGCGCACCTCGTGGCGCCCTGGAGCGACGAGGCGACCTCCGAGAACGCGCTGCTCACGCTATCGCTCTCGATGCGGGAGACGCACGACGTCGTGATCTGCGGCCACCTCCGGTGCGCGGCGCTCGATGCGCTCCTCGATCAGGAGCGCGACGCAGCGGCCTCCCGGCTCCTGTCGCAGGTGCCCGCGGCCCAGGCGACGCTCGACCTCGTGCGCCGCAACTACGGCGACCTCGGCGGCGAGGCGCTCCGCGAGGCGGCGGCCCAGGAGAACGTGCTGACCCAGCTCGATCACCTGCTCACCTACCCGCTCCTGTCGCGGGTCGACGGGCCGCGCGTGCACGCCTGGCTCTACGACGAGCGCGACGCGTCGCTCTGGGCGTACTCCTTCGAGGCGTCGCAGTTCGTCCACCAGGTCTCGCCCTGGTGAGGCGCGGCCGCGCGCCTTCCTCCGATCTTGCCCTGATGGCGCGACCGCGGCGTGATCGCGGCGCGACCGCGCGCCCTCCTTGACGCTCGCCCCGACCTCCTCCACCCTCGCTCCGATGCCCCGCGTCCGGCGACATCACCGTGCCCGCAGCGCGATCCGCCGCTGGATCTGCGCGGCGCTCTCGGTGCTGCTCGCCGTGGGCGTCCTCGCGCAGGGGCACACGCTCCAGGCGCTCGGGGTGGCGATCGCGTGCGAGCACCCGAGCCTCGTGCCTTCGTCCGCCGAGGAGCACCACGACCTGGCGCCGGACGACGGCGCGCACGACGACTGCCCGCCCGGCTGCGACGACTGCGCCTGCGGCCGCATCCCCATGACGCTGCCGCTCGGCGAGGTGCTGCCCTACCTCCTCCTCGAGGCCTACGAGATCGTCGCCTGGTCGCCGCCGGAGATGCCCGGGCGCGCCTCCGCCTGCCGCCTCGAGCGGCCCCCCCGACGCCCGCGCGCCTGAGGCGCCCGCGTCAGGGGTCGCACGCACGAGCACGGCCGGAGCGGTCGGGCGCATGAGCGCCTCCGCGCCACGCCGCCGGGGGCTCTGTCCTCACGCGCGATCCTGACCGGGCACAACCGCGGTTCTTCGCGCGAGCGCTGGATGCGCTCGAGGGCTGCCCGTCCATGTTCCGCACGCATCTCCGTCGTCTGCTCGTCATTTCCTCGACCGCCCTCCACCTCGTGATCCCGAAGGCGGCGGCCGCCGCCGAGCCCTCCCTGACCCGGGCTCGGATCGCCGAGCTCGTACACGCCGCGCCGGCCGCGCGCGTCGCCTCTTCCGAGGCCGCCGTCGCCGGCGCCGCCGTCACCGCCGCGGGGGTCGTCTCGCTCGAAAACCCGGTCCTGTCCGGGATGGGAGGGATCCGCTTCAACCCCGACGGGGGCAGGCCGGCCGCTGCCGTGGCCTCGCTCTCGTGGCCGATCGAGCTGGGCGGGCAGCGAGGCGCGCGCGTCGAGGCCGCCAAGGCGGAGCAGCGCGCTGCCTTGACCACCGCCGAGGGCACCCAGCGGCGCCTCCTGCTGGCCGCGCTCCTTCAGCACGCGCTCGTGCTGCGCGACGAGGCGCAGGTCGCCCTCGCCGCCGAGCGCCGCGCGCTTGCCCAGCGGCTCGTCGCCGCGTCGGAGAAGCGCAAGAAGGCGGGGGAAGTGCCGGAGGTCGATGTGATGCTCGCGAGGCTCCAGGAGGGGCGCGACGCCGCCGCCGAGGCGGTCGCCCTGGGAACACGCGAGGCCGACATGCTGGGACTCCTGTCGATGCTGGGTCTGGGGTCGAAGGACAGCGCGGTCACGGGGTCGCTGGTGCCGCCGGAGGCGCCGCCTCCCCTTGCGACGCTGCTCCGCGAGGCCGATCAGCGGGCCGACGTGCGCACCGCCATGGCGGCGCTGGAGGCGGCCAGGGCGCGGTCAGGCCGGGAGCGGGCCGGACGATGGCCGACCGTCAGCCTGCTGGCCCAGTACGAGCGGGACGACCAGGCGAACATCGGGATGATCGGCCTCGCCTTGCCGGTGCCGATCCTGAACGCGAACCGGGCGGGGGTGGCGACGGCCGAGGCTGAAGTCGACGCGGCAACGGCCCGCCTTGCGGCGAGCCGGGCGAGCGCAGCGGGCGAGATCCAGGGGCTTTACGCGCGTTATGTGGCGACGAGGAACGCGCTCGCTCATCTCGCGCCTGCCACACGCCTCTCGACGCAGGCCGTGGCGCTCTCGACGAGAGGCTACGAGCTAGGAGAGAACGACCTCGCGAGTGTCCTCCTCGTGCGCCGCGAGGCGCTCGACGCCCAGGCGGCGCTCCTCGACGCTGAACACGCCCACGCGAACGCCAAGATCGAGCTGCTGGTCGCCGCGGGGAGGGTTCCGCAATGAGCGACGCCAAGGTGAAGATCGAGCTGACCCGCGCGAAGCTCGCGGCGCTGGCAGGGGGAGTTCTGCTCCTCCTCGCCGCCGCGGTGACGGGAACCCTGCTCATCGACCACTCGATTCACGACCACGACGCCGACGAGCACGAGGGACACGACCACGGCAAGCCCGAAACGGCAGCCCATGGGCACGGCGAACACGAGCACGGCGCACAAGGGCACGACGAACACGGCCACGGCGAACACGAAGAGGGCGAGCACGAAGAGGGCAAGATCAAGCTGTCACCCGAGGCGCTCAACAACGCGCGGCTCGAGATCCTGACGGCCGGCCCGGGCAGCGTCGCGGACGCCGTCTCGCTCCCGGGAGAAGTGGCGCTCAACGCCGAAGCCCTCGCCCACGTCACGCCTCGCGTCTCCGGCACGGCGCGCGAGGTGAGGAAGCAGCTCGGCGACACCGTGAAGAAGGGTGACGTGCTCGCGCTCCTCGACAGCCGTGAGTTCGCGGAGCTCCAGCGGGAGCTCTTGACCGCGAAGGAGCGGCTCGAGCTCGCGGAGGCGAACTTCAAACGTGAAGAGGCGCTCTGGAACGAGAAGATCGCCGCCGAGAAGGAGTACCTCGCCGCGAAGCAGGCGCTCGCCGAGGCGAGGATCGAGCATCGCAGCGCCGCCCAGAAGCTCCAGGCGTCGTCCGGCGCGGGCTCCGGCGCGAAGGGCGGCGCGTACGCGCTCATCGCGCCGATCGACGGCACGATCATCGAGAAGCACATCAACATCGGCGAGGTGCTCAAGGACGACACGCAGGCGTTCGTCGTCGCCGATCTCTCGACGATCTGGGTCAACGTCACGGTGTACGCGAAGGACCTCGCCCGCGTCCGCGCCGGCCAGCGCGCCCGCGTGCGGGCCGAGGGCATCGAGGAGCCCGCGGAGGGCGAGATCGCCTACGTCGGCCCCGTCGTCGGCGAGCAGACGCGCTCGGCCACCGCGCGCGTCGTGCTGAAGAACCCCGGCGCCGCGTGGCGGCCCGGCCTGTTCGTGACCGCGGACGTGGCCGTCGCCGAGGTCGACGCGCCGGTCGTCGTCTCGTACGACGGGCTGCAGCGCGTCGAGGGGAAGGACGTCGTCTTCGTCCAGGAGGGCGACGCCTTCGAGGCCCGGGCCATCAAGCCTGGCCGCTACGGCAAGGCGCCAGGCGAGCAGGGCGCCGAGCTCGTGGAGGTGCTGAACGGCATCGCCGCGGGGGAGCGCTACGTCGGCAAGAACAGCTTCCTCCTCAAGGCCGAGCTCGGGAAATCCGAGGCGGGCCACGACCACGCGCACTGAGGAGGACCCGATGCTCACCCTCCTCGCGAAGCTCCTCGCGTTCTCGGTCCGCCATCGCTGGCTCGTGGTCGTCCTCACGCTCGCGGTCGGGGCGCTCGGCGTCTACAACTGGAGCCGCCTGCCGATCGACGCGGTGCCCGACATCACCAACGTCCAGGTGCAGATCAACACCTCGGTCAAGGCGCTGTCCCCCGTCGAGGTCGAGCGGCGCGTCACCTTCCCGATCGAGTGGGCGATGGGCGGCATCCCCAGCGTCGAGCAGGTCCGGTCGCTCTCGCGCTACGGCCTGTCGCAGGTGACGGTCATCTTCAAGGACGGCACCGACATCTACTGGGCGCGCCAGCTCGTGAGCGAGCGCCTCGCGGCAGCCAAGGAGAGCCTGCCGCCCGGCCTCGGCGAGCCGCAGATGGGCCCGATCGCGACCGGGCTCGGCGAGATCTACATGTGGACGCTCGAGGCCTCGCCGGAGGCCCGGCGGCCCGACGGCCAGCCGTACGAGCTCACCGACCTGCGCACCATCCAGGACTGGATCGTGCGCCCGCAGCTCCGCACGGTCCAGGGCGTCACGGAGATCAACTCGATCGGCGGCTATGAACAGCTCTACCAGGTCTCGCCCGATCCCGCGAAGCTCGTCGGCTACGGCCTGTCGTTCCGCGACGTGCTCGAGGCCGTCGCGAACAACAACGCCAACGCGGGCGGCGGCTACATCGAGCACAAGGGCGAGCAGTACCTGATCCGCGCGACCGGGCTCGTTCGAGGCCAGGACGACATCCGTCGCATCCTCGTCGGCCATCACGACGGGGTCCCGATCCGCGTCGGGGACGTCGCCGAGGTGGGCGTGGGCCGCGAGCTCCGCACCGGCGCCGCGACCGAGGACGGGCGCGAGGTCGTCATCGGCACCGCCATCATGCTCGTCGGCGAGAACAGCCGGTCCGTCTCGCAGCGCGTCAGCGAGCGGATGCAGTCGGTCAACAAGTCGCTCCCGGAGGGGGTCACGGCCAAGACCGTCTACGACCGCACCTACCTCGTCGACGCGACCCTGAGCACCGTGACCCGGAGCCTGCTCGAGGGCGCGGCGCTGGTCGTCGTCGTGCTGTTCCTCCTGCTCGGCAACGTCCGCGCCGCGCTCATCGCCGCGTTCGCCATCCCCTTCTCGATGCTCATCGCCATCACCGGCATGGTCGAGGGCAAGATCAGCGGCAACCTGATGAGCCTCGGGGCGATCGACTTCGGGCTCATCGTCGACGGCTCGGTGATCATCGTCGAGAACTGCGTCCGGCGCTTCGCCGAGGAGCAGCACCGGCTCGGGCGGGTGCTCACCCGGGAGGAGCGGATCGAGCTCGCGTACGAGGCGTCGCAGGAGGTCCGGAAGGCGACGATCTTCGGCGAGATCATCATCGCGATCGTCTACCTGCCGATCCTGACGCTCACGGGCATCGAGGGGAAGATGTTCCGGCCGATGGCGGAGACGGTGGTGCTCGCGCTCGCCGGCGCGACGATCCTGTCGATGACGTTCATCCCCGCGCTCGTGGCGCTCGTCCTGACCGGCAAGGTGGACGAGAAGGAGAACTTCCTCTTCCGGCCCGCCAGGCGCGGCTACGAGCGGATCATCGGCTGGGCCCTCGCCCACCGCGGCCCGGTGGTGATCGGCGCGCTCGCCCTGCTCGCGATCTCCGGGTTCGCCGCGACCCGGCTCGGCAGCGAGTTCGCGCCCAAGCTGAGCGAGGGCGCCCTCGCGCTCCAGCCGGCGAGGATCCCCTCGATCGGGATCACCACGAGCGTCGAGATGCAGATGCAGCTCGAGCGCGTGCTCAAGGAGCGGTTCCCGGACGAGATCGAGCACATCTTCGCCCGGACCGGGACGGCCGAGGTCGCGACCGATCCGATGGGCCCCAACGTGTCGGACACCTACCTCATGCTGAAGCCGCGGAGCGCGTGGAAGAAAGCGACGACGCAGGAGGAGCTCGCGGAGGCGATCGAGGAGGTGGTCAAGGAGCTGCCCGGGCAGAACTACGAGTTCAGCCAGCCCATCGAGCTCCGGTTCAACGAGCTCATCTCGGGCGTGCGGAGCGACGTCGCCGTGAAGGTCTTCGGCGACGACCTCGACGTCATGCTCGAGCACGCGCAGCAGATCGGCGGCATCCTCGGAAAGACGCCGGGCGCCGCCGACGTCAAGGTCGAGCAGGTCACGGGGCTGCCCGTGCTCACGATCGACATCGACCGGGACGCCGCCGCCCGCTACGGGCTCAACATCGCCGACGTGCAGGCGGTGGTGGAGGCCGCGGTCGGGGGCATCAGCGCCGGCGAGGTGTTCGAGGGCGACAAGCGCTTCGACCTCGTCATCCGCCTCCCCGAGGTGATCCGCGGCGACATCCGCGCGCTCCAGAACCTGCCCGTTCCGCTCCCGGAGGCGGACGCCCGGGGAGCCGCCCTGCGGCCCGCCTCCACGACCGGGCACGTCGAGCAGCGGACGGCGTTCGTTCCGCTCGGCTCGGTGGCCAGGATCACCATCGAGGAGGGGCCCAACCAGGTGAGCCGGGAGAACGGCAAACGCCGGGTCGTCGTGCAGGCGAACGTGCGCGGGCGGGACCTCGGGAGCTTCGTGGCCGACGCGCAGCAGCGGCTCGACGCCGAGGTGAAGCTCCCGGCCGGCTACTGGACCGCCTGGGGCGGGCAGTTCGAGAACCTCATCGCCGCGCGCGAGCGGCTCGCCCTCGTCGTGCCGGCCGCGCTCGGGCTCATCTTCGGGCTGCTCTTCCTGTCCTTCGGGACGCTGAAGAACGCCTTGTTGATCTTCACCGGCGTCCCGCTCGCGCTGACCGGAGGCATCTTCGCGCTCTGGATCCGCGGGCTGCCGGTCTCCATCTCGGCGGCCGTCGGGTTCATCGCCCTCTCGGGCGTCGCCGTGCTCAACGGCTTGGTGATGGTGACCTTCATCGAGAACATGCGCCATCGGGGCGAGTCGCTCGACGATGCCGTCTTCCACGGCTCGATCGCGCGGCTCCGCCCCGTGCTCATGACGGCGCTCGTCGCGGCCCTCGGCTTCGTCCCGATGGCGCTCGCGACCGGCACCGGCTCCGAGGTGCAGCGGCCGCTCGCGACGGTCGTCATCGGCGGCATCATCTCGTCGACGGCCCTCACGCTCCTGATCCTGCCGGTCCTCTACCGCTTGTTTCATGCAAGAGAGGCCCAGGCGTGACAGAGAGGAGTCCTCGAATGAACCGATCTCACAGCACGGAGAACCGGCCCATGAAGTTTCGTTCCATCTCGCTCGTGCTCTGCATCCTCGCCCTCGGTGCCGCGTCGTGCTCGAAGGAGGCGCCGAGCGCCGGCGAGGCCGCGCCCGCGCAGACGCAGGCGAAGGCGGCGCACGCGCCGCACGCGCCGGCCGACGTGAAGCCCGGATCCCACGAGGACTGGTGCGGGGAGCACGAGGTGCCCGAGTCGCAGTGCACCCGCTGCGACCCGGATCTGATCCCGGCGTTCAAGGCCACGGGCGACTGGTGCGCGGAGCACGGGCTGCCCGAGTCGCAGTGCCTCAAGTGCAACCCCGACCTGAAGATCGTCAGGCCGCCGAAGGGGAGCTGACATGCCCGGCCGGGTTACCCTCGTGGCGCTCCTGCTCCTCGCCGCTCTTCCAGGGTGCGAGGCCCAGGGGACCGGCAACGCCGCGCCGACGAAGGCCGAGGCGAAGCCGAGCGCGGCGTCGGCCGTCGAGGGCGCCATGTGCAAGGAGCACGGCGTGCTCCAGGCGCTCTGCACGAAGTGCAATCCGAAGCTCGCCCCGATCTTCCAGGCGAAGGGGGACTGGTGCAAAGAGCACGAGTTCCCGGAGTCCATCTGCCCCATCTGCCACCCCGAGCGCGGCGGAAAGCCGGCGGCCGACGTGGCGAGCGACGGCGCGCCGGCCGACGGGACGAAGGTCAAGTTCAAGACCAAGGACACGGCCCGGCTCGCCGGCATCCTCACGGCGAAGGCCGTCGAGCGGCAGGGCGGCGGCGGCATCCCCGTGACCGCCAGGATCGTCTACGACGCGCTCAAGGTGGCGGAGATCAACGCCCGCGCCGCGGGGGTCGTCCGGCAGCTGCACGTGGACGTGGGCGCGGAGGTCAAGAAGGGCGCCCCGCTCGCCGTCATCGACAGCGCCGAGGTGGGGGCGGATCGATCGCGGCTGGCCAGCGCGCTGTCGCGCCTCAAGATCGCCGAGGAGAACCTGCTGCGCGAGGAGCAGCTCGAAAAGGAGGGGATCTCGTCGCGCCGGAGCGTGCTCGCCGCGCAGCAGGAGCTCGATGCTGCGCGCGCGGAGCGCGCCTCCTTCGCGGCCTCCCTGGCCGTCGTGGGCGCGAGCGCGGGCGGGAGCGGGGGCTACACGCTCACCACCCCGCTCGCCGGCATCGTGACCCAGCGCAGGGCGACCGTGGGCAGGCTCGTCGGCGTCGAGGAGACCCTGTTCGAGGTGGTCGACGTCTCGAGCATGTGGGCCGAGCTCGACGTCCCCGAGACCGACCTCCCGTCCGTCTCGCCGAGGCAGCCGGTGGTCATCGAGGTCGACGGCATCGAGGGGCGCGAGCTCAAGGGGGAGATCACGTACGTGGCGCCGGCCATCGACCCGTCCACGCGCACGGCCAAGGCGCGCGTCCCGCTCGCGAACCCGGACGGCGCGCTGCGGGCCAACATGTTCGGCCGGGCGCGCATCCTCGCCCCGGCGCGCGCCGCGGTCATGGTGCCCCGCTCCGCGGTGCAGCGCGCGAGGACGGTGAAGCTCGTGTTCGTGCGGCTCGCGGAGGACCAGTTCGAGGCGCGGCGGGTCGAGATCGGCGCGACCGAGGGCGACCTGGTCGAGGTGAAGAAGGGCGTGCGCCCGGGCGAGGAGGTCGCGACCGAAGGGAGCTTCCTGCTCAAGACCGAGACCCTCAAGGAGAGCATCGGCGCCGGCTGCTGCGGCCAGGACTGAGGCGCGGGCCATGCTGAACGCCATCATCACCTGGTCGCTCCGCCACCGAGCCCTCGTGATCCTGGCCTCGATCGGCCTCTCTCTGGCGGGCATCCTCGCGTTCCGCAGCCTGCCCATCGACGCCTTCCCGGACACGACGCCGGTGCAGGTGCAGATCAACACCGTCGCTCCTGCCCTCTCCCCCGTCGAGATCGAGCGCCAGATCACGACGCCCGTCGAGCAGGCGATCTCGGGGCTACCCAGGCTCGAGGAGGTCCGTTCGCTCTCTCGCTTCGGCCTCTCCCAGGTCACCGCCCGCTTCGAGGACGACACGGACATCTACCTGGCCCGCCAGGTCGTCATGGAGCGACTCCAGACCGTGGCGCTGCCGCCGGGCATCGAGCGCCCGGAGCTCGGCCCGGTCGCCACCGGGCTCGGCGAGGTGTTCCACTACGTGGTCACCGGCAAGGGCAAGTCGCTGAGCGAGCTGCGCACCGTCCACGACTGGGTCATCGCGCCGCAGCTCCGCTCGGTGCGCGGCGTGGCCGAGGTCAACGCCTGGGGCGGCGACGAGCGGCAGATCCAGGTCCTCGTCGACCCGGCGGAGCTCACGGCGCGGGGGCTCTCCCTCCACGACCTGGCCGAGGCCCTCGAGCGGAACAACGCCAACGTGGGCGGGGGCAACCTGGACCAGGCCGGCGAGTCCAGCCTGATCCAGGGCATCGGCATCGCGACGCGGGTGAGCGACATCGAGGACATCGTGGTCGCCGCCAAGGGCGGGGCCCCCATCCGCGTGCGCGACGTCGCCCGGGTGGTCGAGGGGCGCGAGATCCGGCGGGGCGCGGTCACCGCGGACGGCCGGGGGGAGGTCGTGCTCGGCCTGGGCTTCATGCTGATGGGCGAGAACAGCCACGACGTCACGACGCGGCTCAAGGCGCGCCTCGACGAGGTCAAGAAGAGCCTCCCGGAGGGGATCGACGTCGCCGTCGTGTACGACCGCACCGAGCTCATCGACAAGGTGCTCGGCACCGTGAAGAAGAACCTGCTCGAGGGCGCGCTCCTCGTCGTCGCGGTGCTCTTCGCCTTCCTGGGCAACCTCCGCGCGGGGCTCATCGTGGCCTCGGCCATCCCCCTGTCGATGCTCTTCGCCTTCGATCTGATGCTGCGCGCCGGCGTGGCGGGGAGCCTGATGAGCCTCGGCGCCATCGATTTCGGCCTCGTCGTCGACAGCTCGGTGATCATGGTCGAGAACTCGGTCCGGCGGCTCTCGGAGGACACGAGCGACCGGAGCACGACGGACGTCGTGCTGGATGCATCCATCGAGGTCCGCAGGCCAACGATGTTCGGCGAGCTCATCATCATGATCGTCTACCTACCGATCCTCGCCCTCGAGGGGTCGGAGGGGAAGCTGTTCCGGCCGATGGCGCTCACCGTGATCTTCGCGCTCGTCGGCTCGATGATCCTGTCGCTCACGCTCATGCCGGCGCTCGCGAGCCTGCTGCTGCCGCGCCGCATGAAGGAGCGCGAGAACGTGCTCGTTCGCCTGCTCAAGCGGGCTTACCGGCCCGCGCTGCAGCTCGCGCTGCGGTGGCGCTGGGCGGTGCTCGCCGGCGCCGCGCTGCTCCTCGGCAACGCGGTCTTCCTCGCGACGCGGCTCGGCGCCGAGTTCGTGCCGCGGCTCCGCGAGGGCACCCTCGTCGCCAACACCGTGCGGCTCTCGGGCGTCTCGGCGGGCGAGTCGATCCGCTACGGCACCCAGCTCGAGCGGGTCCTGCTCGAGAGGTTCCCGGACGAGATCGAGCGCGTCTGGACCCGCACGGGCACCGCGGAGGTGGCGACGGACCCGATGGGGCTCGAGCTGTCCGACATGTTCATCACGCTGAGGCCGCGCGAGGCATGGAAGCGCGCCGCGACGCAGGACGAGCTCGTCCAGGCGATGGAGTCGGAGCTCGCCGGGATGCCGGGCATGCGCGTCATCTACACGCAGCCGATCGAGATGCGCGTCAACGAGATGGTCGCGGGGATCCGGGCCGATCTGGGGGTGAAGCTGTTCGGCGACGACTTCGACACGCTGAAGCAGAAGGCGCGCGAGATCGAGGCCGTCCTCAAGCGGATCCCTGGCGCCGCGGACGTGGTGACCGAGCAGCTCACGGGTCAGCCCGTGCTCGAGATCGAGGTCGACCGCGACGCCATCGCCCGGCACGGCATCGCCGCCGCCGACGTCCTCGATGTGGTCGAGGCCCTCGGCGCGCGGGAGGTCGGGCAGATGCAGGAGGGCGAGCGCCGCTTCCCCGTGGTGCTGCGCATCGACGACCGCTACCGGGAGGACGCCGCCTCCATCGGCCGCATCCTGGTCACGGCGGCCCGTGGGGAGCGTATCCCGCTCGCGCGGCTCGCGAAGATCCGCACGGCCGAGGGAGAGGCCGCGATCAACCGCGAGTGGGCGAAGCGCCGGATCGTCGTGCAGGCGAACGTCCGCGGCCGCGACGTGGGCACCTATGTCGAGGAAGCGAGGGCCAGGCTCGATCGGGAGGTCGAGCTGCCGCCCGGCTACTACGTCCGCTTCGGCGGGCAGTTCGAGCACCTCGAGCGGGCGCAGGCGCGCCTGCTCGTCGTGGTGCCCGTGGCCCTGGGGCTGATCCTGCTCTTGCTCTACTTCACGTACGGGCGGCTGCTCGATGCGGTCCGCGTCTTCACGGGCGTCCCGTTCGCCGCGATCGGCGGCGTCGTCGCGCTCTGGCTCCGCGACCTGCCCTTCAGCATCTCCGCGGGCGTCGGCTTCGTGGCGCTGTCGGGCGTCGCGGTGCTCGGGGACATGGTGCTCGTCTCCACCATCCGGCAGCTCACCGCGACCGGGATGCCGGCGCGGACCGCGATCGAGCTCGCGGCCGAGCAGCGCCTCCGTCCGGTCCTCATGACGGCGCTGGTCGCTTCGCTCGGCTTCGTGCCGATGGCGCTGAACACGGGCGTCGGCGCCGAGGTCCAGCGCCCGCTCGCGACGGTCGTGATCGGCGGCGTGATCTCCTCCACGCTGCTCACGCTGCTCGTCCTCCCGGTGCTCTACAGCGTGGTGGGCGGCCCCGAGCAGGCCGTTTCAACTGCAACCTAGGAGCTTGAGATGACTCGTCCCTGGTTCGCCCTCGCTCTGTACGCCGTCTACATGGCGCTCGCGTTCGGATGGCGGTCGATCCGGCAGCGCCGCGCGACGGGATCGACGGGCTTCCGCGGCATCTCGGGCCCTCCCGGGTCGCTGCCCTGGCTCGGCGGGGTGCTCTTCGCGCTCGCGATGCTCCTCGGCGTCGCGGCCCCCGTCGCGGAGCTCGCGGGCTGGATTGGCCCGCTCGTCGAGCCCGGCCACCTCGTCGTCGGGCTCGGGGCCGTCGCGACCGTCGCGGGCATCCTCGGCACGTTGTGGTCCCAGGGCGCGATGGGCGCGTCGTGGCGTATCGGCGTCAGCGACGCGGAGCGCACGAGCCTCGTGACGGGAGGCCCGTTCGCCGTCGTGCGGAACCCCATCTTCAGCTGCATGATGCTGGCCGCGCTCGGGATCGTGCTGATCCTCCCGAACGCCGCCGCGCTCGCCTCGTTCGTTGCGCTGGTCGTCGCGATAGAGCTGCAGGTCCGCTTCGTGGAGGAGCCTTATCTGCTCCGCACCCACGGCGACGCTTACGCGGCCTACTGCGCGAAGGTGGGGCGTTTTCTGCCGGGCATCGGCACTGGGGACCAGCCGCGGTCGCCGTGAGCCGCCTCGCCGCCCCGCGCGCGGGCTGCCTCGCCGCGGCGGTTCACTGCGGCTCCAGGTGAGCCGTGCAGCCGGACTCGTTGCCTTTGTACTCGGCCTCTGGCCCTCCCCTGTCTACGTCGCCGACGCGGCTTGCTGCTTCGCCCGCCACTTGGTCATGAAGGCGCGGTACGACTCGTCCATCTCACCCCAGATCTTGCGGACCACCTCCTGGTGGCCGGCGAACTCCACATACCGCGCGATCTTGGGGCGGCGGGTCAGCGCGTCGTCGCCCTGCTTGGTCAACATCGCGCCGTAGAACAGCCACGGCGCCAGCACGCAGTCGGCGAGCGTGAGCATGTCCGAGGCCGCGAAGCCGTCCGCGGACAGGAACGACTCCAGCGCGTTCAGGCCCTTGTCGAGCTTCTCGCGCTCCTCCGCCAGGTTGACCTTCAAGCTCGGGTCGGCCGCCGCCCACAGGAGCAGGAGCACGCCCGAACAGTAGAGATCCACGGTGCGGCAGATCAGGCGCACCTGGGCTCGCTCCTGCGGCAAGGCGCCGAGCAAGGACGGCGTCGGGAAGGCGTCCTCGAGGTACTCGCAGATGACCAGGCTCTCCGGCAGGACGAAGCCGTCGTGCTCGAGCACCGGCATCTTGCCGATCGGGTTCAGGCGCTGGAACTCGGGCGTGCCGAGCGCCGCGGGGCGGAGCTCGATCTCGAGCCCCTTGGCATAGGCCTGCATGCGGACGCGAGAGACGAAAGGGGAACCGTTCGAGCCGTGAAGGACGAGCATGTCGTTGCGTCTGCCTCCTGTGGGTGAGGCCCCCTCGTATACCACCGCAGGACGCGCGCCTAGGGGCGAGGGCGACCGACAAGCGCACGGCTGTCGACGGCTCTCCGCGCTCTACCGACACGGAGCCACACGCGGGCGAGACGCCGGCGCGACGCTGCGGCGCCCACCGTCGTTCCGCCGTAGTCAGACCCCCGTGGTCACGGTACGCTGTGGATATGCCCCGGGCCCTGATCCCAGCGCGTTGCCTTCGAGGCTCATCAACGCGCCTGGGACTCGGGGGTGGCACGGAGGTTATCGATCGTGATGCAGACATCTTCTTTCGATCCACAACCCGATTCCCAGAGAAAAGACGCCGCTCGCGCCGCGTGCGCGGCGGCGGAGCGACAGCCTGATTCCCGCCCGGCGTCCTCGCGCGGCGCGAGGCGGGACGGGTCGCGCGCAGGGCCGCAGCGCGGCCGCCTCGTCGCCGGTCGGTACCGGCTGACGCAGCCGCTCGGCCGGGGCGCGATGGGCGAGGTGTGGCGCGCGCACGACGGCGTGCTGCGCGTCGACGTCGCGCTCAAGTTCCTCCTCGTCCCGCCGGGCGGCCGGGCCGCCGACGCGATCGCGCGGTTCCGCTTCGAGGCCGAGGTCGCGGCGGAGCTCGGGCGCAAGACCGACCTCGTCGTCGCCGTGCGCGACGCCGGCGAGGATCCCGCGGCCGGCCCGTATTTCGTGATGGAGTACGTGCACGGCCGGTCCCTGCGGCAGCTCATGCAGGAGCGGGGGCCGATGCCGGCCGTCGACGTGGCGGCGATCCTCTGCCAGGTCGGAGAGGCCTTGTCGGTCGCGCACGGCCTCGGGCTCGTGCACCGCGACGTCAAGCCGTCGAACATCCTGCTCCTCGAGGGTCCGGACGGCCGGCTGCGCGCCAAGATCACGGACTTCGGGGTCGCGAAGCGGATCGGGAAGGAGCGTCCCGTGGACATGCGCCGCCGGACCGCGGACGGCGTGGTGCTGGGGACTCCGGCGTACATGAGCCCGGAGCACACGTGTGAGGGCCGCGCGGATGCTCAGCTCGACATGTGGTCGCTCGCGGTGGTCGCGCACGAGGCGCTCACGGGCCAGCAGCCTTTCCCGGGCCGCAACCTGTCCGCCGTGCTGGCCTCGATCCTGGTCGGCGCGCGGCCCTCGTTGTCGACGCTCTGTCCGGCCGCGCCGCCGGCGCTGGAGGGCTGGTTCGCGCGGGCCTTCGCCCTGAGCCCGTCGGAGCGATTTCCCTCTCTGGACCGGATGATCATGGCGTTCATGATCGCCGCTGGCGCGCCGGCGCCCGCCGCGCCGGCGCGCCAGCGCCGTCCGTGCCTGGCGGCGGCGGCCCTGGCCGGCGCGCTCTGCGTCGGGCTCCCCACCGCGCACCTCCTGGCGCCGCCCGAGGCGCCCGCCGCGTTGTGGACGAGGAGCGGCGTGGCGCAGGCCGCCTCCCGCCTCGCGGAGGCGGCGATGGCGCTCGCGGCGCCGCAGGCGGGGGCGCCGTCGCGGCAGCGGGCCCCGGGAGAGGGTGGGGAGCGCTGAGTGAGCGGATGGTGATCGGTTCGGGGTGCTCGTGCGCTGTGCACGAGCGCTCACGACCTCCGCCGCCAATACGGCTCAAGAGACCCCTGAGCGGCGCTCACCCTCTTTCGTCTTTCGTCTTTCGTGCTCGTCTTTCGTCTCTCGTGATCGTGATCGCTCAAATCCTCTCACGAGGATATGTTGCGTGAAGGGGGGATGGGGAAAGTGGAGAACGGGAGACGGAACAATCGATCACGATCACGATCACGAGGACGTGCACGAGGACGCAGACGAGGGACGAGCACGAAAGACGAAAGACGAAAGACGAAAGACGAACGGTGCCTCCTGCGAGCCTGCGGCGCTCTAGTTCAGCCTGTCCGAAGTCTTGGCAGAGAGCACGGCGAGAGAAGAGAGATTTCAACGCAAAGGCGCAAAGACGCAAAGACGCAAAAATACAAAGAAAATTCTGGTTTGCGCCTTTGCGCCTTTGCGCCTTTGCGTTGAAATCTCTCGGGCTCCCTGGCCAGCCTTGTGAGGCACGGAACTAGCTCACCCCCGAGCGCGCCCCCTCACCGCCATCCCCCGCTCGACTCCCGCTCCCCCACCACCCCCGCCGCCCGCATCGCCCTCAACACCGCGACATTCTCCCTCGTCGCCAGCGGCCCCCCAGCGCCATACCCCGCCGCCAGCGGCCTCAGCGCCTCCGGCAGCAGCTCCGCGACCCTCCCCCCCACGCGCTCCCTCGACGCAGCGTGCCTCTCCCGCTCCGCCGCCCCCCGCAGCGCCCCCGCGAACTCCGCCGCCGTCGGCCACCGCGCCTCGCGATCGCGCTCCAGCGCCCTCGCCACCGCGTCCGTCACCGCGCTCCCCACCCCGTCCCGCTCGGTCCAGAGCGGGGGAACCTCCCGCTCCAGCACGGCATGCAGGATCGACAGCATGTTGCTGCCGACAAACAGCCTCCTCCCCGCCAAGACCTCCCACGCCACAACCCCCAGCGAGAACACGTCCGATCGCCGATCCAACGGCCGCGCGTGCGCCTGCTCCGGGGAAAAATAGCTCAGCTTCCCCTTCACCATCCCCGTCTTCGTCCTCGTCGTCCGACGCAGCGCCCACGCGAGCCCCAGATCGCAGATGCGCGCCCGCCCATCGACGCCCACGAGGATGTTCGACGGCGAGATGTCCCGATGGACCACCTGCAGCAGCTCCCCCGAGCTGTCGCGCGCCTCGTGCGCCGCGTGCAGCCCGTCCGCCGCCTGCGCGATGAGGTCGAGCGCGTCGCCGATCCCGAGCGCATCCGGCGACTTCGTGAGCTGCTTCAACGTCACCCCCACCACCAGCTCCATCGCGATGTACGGCGCTCCCCCCTCGTCGATCCCGCGATCCAGGACCTGCACGAAGTTCGGGCTCGCGACGCGCGACGCGAGCCCCGCCTCGTCGAGCAACATCGACGAATACCCGGACTCGGTCCGCAGATCGGCCCGGATCCGCTTCAGCGCGACGAGCGGCTCGCGCCCCGCCTCCGCAGGCGCCGCGCCGGCCCGGCGGGCGATGAAGACCTCCGCCATGCCGCCCGTCGCGAGCTGCAACAGCAGCTCGTATGGACCAACTGCGCCCAGATCAGCGGATTCCATGATTGATATTCTGGGCGGACGATTATCACGTCAATGGAAATTCATCAACTTCGGGCCTCTCGCGAACGCTCGGCCGAGCCGCTTGTGCGTGGCCTGCGCGGCCGCCCGCACACGCGCGCGGCCGCCCGCGCGGGCCGCCTCATCGCCCGCGCGGCCACCTCTCGCCCGCGCGGCCGCCTCATCACCTCACCCATGCTCCCGGGCGGACGCTCCACGCTCGGCGTGCTCGGCGAGCACGCGCTCGTCGGTCTCGCCCACCGAGCGCAGCCAGCGCGCGGCCGCCCGGTGCCCGGCGGCGCGGTCGCCGTCCGTGAGCATCCCGTAAGCGGCGTCGCGCACCAGCGCGTGGCGGAACGTGAGCTCGTCGTGCCCCGGGTACCGCGAACCGCCGCGCCGGACCACGAGCTCCTCGGCGAGCAGGCTCTTGAGCCAGCGATCGAGCGACTCCGCCGAGGTGCCGCCGCCGAGCAGCTGCCGCACCCCCGCGGGCCAGAAGCTCCCGCCGAAGACGCTCGCCGCGCGCAACGTGCGCCGCGCCTCGGCCGGGAGCGCCTCGATGCGCGTGTGCATCAGCGCCACCAGCGTCGGCGGAATATCCCCGCGGCCCTCGGCGCGCACGCGCACGAGCTCCTCCAGGAAGAACGGGTGGCCGTCGGCGAGCTCGACCAGCCGCGCCACCTCGGCCGCGTCGAGCTCCTCGCCGAGCGCGCTGCGCACGAGGCGCTCGGCCGCCCGCGGGCTGAGCGCGCCGAGCTTGATGTGCTGCACCCCGCGCTGCGCCCACAGCCCGGGGAACGTCTCCATCGCCCCGTGCCGCGCGAAGCCGAGCGCGAGCAGCGGGCGGTCCGCGAGCACCTGGAGCGCCTCGTCGAGCACCGCCACCGATCCGTGATCGCTCCAGTGCATGTCCTCGAGCACCACCACGACCGGCCCCTCCTCGCACCAGGCGGCGAGCCAGTCGAGCGCCGCCCGGCGGACCTGCTCGGCCATCAGGAACGTGTCCTCCCGGGCGGCGTGGAGCTCCGAGCCCGGGTCGTCGTCGAACGGCGTGCCCGCGACCTCGCCGAGGAACCCCGCGACGCGCCGCGCGTCCGCCTCGGGCACGGCGCGCGCCACGTGCTCGCGGATCTTGCGGCGACGCGCCTCGATCGGGTCGCCCGGCGCGCAGCCGGCCGCCGCGAGCACGAGCTCGCCCAGCATCCCGAACGGCGCCCCCGCGGCGACCGGGTCGCCCCGCGCCACGTAGACCGACGCGCGCGCGTCGCTCGCGCGCACCGCCCGGACGAGCTCGCTGCGCAGGCGGGACTTGCCGATGCCCGCCTCGCCGAGCACCAGCGCGGCGCGCGCCACCGGCTCCTCGGCGCTCTGCTCGAACAGCCCGCGCAGCATCGCGATCTCGCGGTCGCGGCCCACGAACGCGGTGGCGCGGCCGAGCAGCGTGCGCTCCGGCGCGGCCGGGTCCCGCTCGCCCTTCAGCGCGAACGACCGCCCGCCGCCCTCCACCTCGAAGCGCGGCGCGACGAGCCCCGCCGTCACCTCGTCCACGCGCACCTCGCCCTGCGCCTCGCGCAGCCGGGCGACAGCGCGGTCGATCACGTCGCCCGCGGGCAGGCGCCCGCGCAGCTGCGCCCGGCCCGTGGCCAGCGCGACCGGGCGCGCGGGCAAGGCCGCCTTCAGGGCGAGCGCGCACTGCGCCGCGCGCGCGGCGAGGTCGAACGCGACCGTCGTCCCCGCGCCGCTGCGGCCGGAGAGCGCCTCCTCGGTCTGCGAGGACAGCACCACCATGCGCGTGCCGCCCGCGAGCCGCACGCGCTCGCCGCCGAACGCGCTCGCGAGGCCCACCACCACCTCGTCGTCGGCGTCGCGGGCGCTCTCGGGCTCCCGCTCCTCGGCGGCGCCCGCGCGGCCGTCTCCCCCGCCGTGTGTGCCCGGCGACGGCCCGGCGCCCACGAGCGGCGCGGCCGCGCCCACGAGCACGACGCTGAGCAGCCGCCGCTCGTCGTCCGTCACCGAGGCCGGCGCGCCGCCGGGGCCCTCGCCGGGCGACCGCGCGAGCAGGGCGCGCGCCTCCGCCAGCGCGGCCGCCGCCGCGCGCCCGTCGGCGGGCCGCGCGGCCGGGTCCTTCGCCAGGAGGCGGGCGACGAGCTCGTCGACGGAGGGCGGCACCTCCGGGCGGCGATCGGACAGGCGCGGCGGCTCCTCGAGGAGGATGCGGCACATCTCCGCGAGCGGGTCGTCGGCGGCGAAGGGGCGCTGGCCGGCGACACACTCGAAGAGCAGGACGCCCAGCGCGAAGACGTCGGCGCGCGCGTCGACGTCCACGTCGCCGCGCGCCTGCTCGGGCGCCACGTAGCCCAGCGAGCCGACGAGGGAGCTCGCCTCGGTGACGAAGGTGGTCGACCGGGCCGCCGTCGCCGACGCCGCGCGCGCGATGCCGAAGTCGAGCAGCACCACGCCGTCGATCCGGCCGTCGCGCAGGAGCACGTTGCTCGGCTTGAGGTCGCGGTGCGCGATCCCGAGGGCGTGCACGGCGGCGAGCGCCTCGGCGATCTGGTGCGCCACGAGCAGCGCGTCGGCCACGGGGAGCGCCCCCTGCGCGAGGCGCGCGTCGAGCGTCGCCCCGTCGAGCCACTCCATGGCGAGCCACAGCGCGCCGTCGTCGTTCGCGCCGTGCGCGATGTGCTGGACGATGAGCGGGTGCTGCACCGCCTCGAGCAGGCGCGACTCGCGCCGGAACCGGGCCGCGAGCTCCGGGGGCGCGACCTTGAGCGCCACAGGCCGGCCGGTCAGCTGGTCGGTGGCCCGGTAGACCGCCCCCATCCCGCCGGCGCCGGCCAGGCGATGCACCTCGAACCGACCCGCGACCAGGGTCCCCTCGCGCATGGCGGGAGCTTATCCGAGAGGACCTGTTGCGTCCGCCGTCCGCGCGCCGGCAGGTGACGCACCGGGGCGTTTGTTGTACGCTGTGCGCGCACGCGCCCGGAGGACTACTTTGCCCGCGGCACACCCCTCGTCGGGCCTGCGGCTCGGCCGAGGAGACGGAAGTCGATGATCGCCGGACAGCAGGTGACGAGCACCTTGAAGCTATCGCGCCAGCTCGGCAAGGGCGCGATGGGGAGCGTGTGGGTGGCCGATCACCTCGCGCTCGGCACGCAGGTCGCGGTGAAGTTCATGTCGCCCGCGTACGCCGAGCAGGGCGGCTTCGTCGAGCGCTTCCGGCGGGAGGCGATGGCGGCCGCGCAGATCAAGAGCCCGCACGTCGCGCAGGTCTTCGATCACGGCGTCACGCCGGACGGCGCGCCGTACATCGTGATGGAGCTGCTCGAGGGCGAGGACCTGAAGCGGCGCATCGAGCGGCTCGGCGTGCTCGCGCCCACGGAGGTCGCGCTGATCGTGGGGCAGACGGCGAAGGCGCTCGGGCGGGCCCACCAGCTCGGGATCGTCCACCGCGACATCAAGCCGGACAACATCTTCCTGCTCGACGTCGAGGGCGAGCCGTTCGTGAAGGTGGTCGACTTCGGGGTGGCCAAGCGCGTCCAGGGCGGGGCCGCGGGGGAGCTCGGCATGACGTCGACCGGGAGCGTGCTCGGGACGCCGCTCTACATGAGCCCCGAGCAGCTGCTCAGCGCGAAGCACGTCGACTACCGCGCGGATCTCTGGGGGCTCGCGGTCGTCGCCTACCACGCGCTCACGGGCCAGGTGCCGTTCCGGGGCGAGACGCTCGGCGCGCTGTCGGTCGTGCTCCACACCGGGATCTTCACGCCCCCGAGCGCGGTGCGGCCGGAGCTCTCCCCGGCGATCGACGCGTGGATGAAGAAGGCGCTCCAGCTCGACCCGGCCGCGCGCTTCTCGTCGGCGCGGCAGATGGCGGAGGCGCTCTCGGGCGCGGTGCTCGGGGTGTCGCACGTGTCGTTCACGACCGAGGGCTCGTCCCTCGGGGACCCCACCACGAGCCGCCCGAGCGCGACCCCGGCCCCGTCGCAGCCGGTGAGCTTCGGCCCCCCGCCCCCGTCGTCCAGCCCGCCGGGCGCGCGGCTCTCGAGCACCGGCACGCCGGGACGCACGCTCGCCGGCATGTCGACGTCGGGGCAAGGGTCGTCCCGGCGATGGGCGCCGGCGCTCGCGGCGGCGGCGCTCGCCCTCGGGGCGCTGCTGTCGGTGGTCGTGTTCCTGATCACGAGGAGCACGCAGGCGCCCCCCGTGACACCCACGTCGGAGGAGCAGCCCCTCCAGCAGCCCACACCCGCCGCACCTCCGGAGGCCCTCCCGGGCGCCAAGCCTGGCAGCGTCGTGGCGCCAGCGCCGGCCAGCGCCGCGGCGGCGCCGGCGCCGGCGCCGGCCGGCGACGCGGCGGCGGTGCCCGCCAGCGCGCCGGCGCCGGCAGCTCCCGGGCTTGGGGCGCCCCAGACGGGCGCGCCGGCGAGCAAGCCCGGCACGGTCGCCGCGCCGTCGCGCAACGCCGCGGAGCCCCGCGGCAGCGCCGCGCCGAGAGCGTCCGCGACGGGCCGCCCCGCGGCCCCCAGGCCTCCCCCGCCGGTCGAAGACACGATCGGCTTCTGACCGCCATTTCGCGCCGATCGCCCCGTCCCGTGCTCCACCACACGCGGAACGCGCCGGGACTGCCATTGCGGTGACGCCCGGATGCGGGCATCGGCCGCGGTGCTCCTGCAAAACCTGGAAATTTCGGCCGGCAGGCGCGAAAGTTTGCGCCACGAGACCGAGGCACCCCGAGCGCAGGTGCGACATCCCGCCTCGCCCTGCTTCCGCGGTTCAGAGAAGAATCGACGAAATCACGCCTGCTCGTGAGAATTTTTATTCTGGCATGAGTCATGCGGGAATCGTCGCCGGGGGCCCGGAGCGGGGAGCGCTCGACGTGAAGGAGGTCTCTTCAATGGCGAAGCTCGTAAATGGCCTCGTGCAGACGCGCGATGAGGCAGAAGCTGCGGCCGAACGCATCATCGACTGCGGCTACACGCGACAGGACATCAGCATGCTGATGACCGACGCGACGCGCCACAGGTGCTTTGCGATCCCGGACGGAAGCACGCCGACGCACACGTTCGGCGCCGCCATCGCGATGAGCGTCGTGGTGCCCGGGCTCGGGTTCGTGGTGGCCGGCCCCCTGGCGGCCGCGGTCGCGACCGCGGTCGGCAGCGGAATGACCGGCGGCCTGCGCGAGATCCTCCTCAGCCTGAGCGTCCCGAAGCACTGGGCGGAGCGCTACGAGGCGGGCGTCAGGCGGGGCGGCATTCTCGTGAGTGTATTCGCTCGAAACGATCGGGACGCCGAGCTGCTCAACCTGGCCCTTGACGATCTCGAGAGGAGCTCGATCCGCCCGATCAGCCACGTGCGCCAGGTCCAGACCATGTATATTTAATGGATCCTGACGTAGCAAAGCGCCCCACGTGCGGAGAGGGCGCTCTACTTTGCCTCGATCGGGCCCAACAGGGGGACGGGAAGACAGGAAGTCACGACTCGATGCTTCCTGTCTTCCCGTCTTCCTGTTCAGCCGAGCACTGTCCCCTCGATCAGGACAGCCTGGAGATCCGATATCTCACGCCGCGCCGATCTCGCGCGCGACGCTCGCCCTCGCCCGCGGCGCTGCGCGCGCTCGCTGACGACGCCAGGGGCGCGCGGCGGCGGCGCGGCGCGCGGCGCGTGCGGGCTCATCCGGCCAGCGATCTGAGCCGCGCGCGCAGCATCAGCGCGCCGATGAAATCCTCCTCGGCGTCGCTCCGGCGGGACCAGCCGAGCGACAGGTAGCGCAGCAGCTCGCCGAACGTCGGTCCGGCCGGCGCCGCGCTCGCGCCGTCGCGCACGACCCAGAGCTGCTCGCCGTCCGCGCCCAGCGCGATCGTGGTGCGTTGCGCCGGCGCGCCGCCGAGCGCGGAGCCCGAGAGCTTGGCGATCGGGTAGAGCTCGCGGCCTGCGGCGGCCTCCCAGCCGGGCTCGCGCGCGAGGGCGCGGAGCTCGTCCTCGCGGAAGAAGCGCAGGGTGCCCTCGACGGCGCCGATCGCGAGCTCGCGGTAGAGGTCCTGCGGGTCCGCCGGATCGGTCCAGTCGTAGGTGCGCGCGAACGCCTCGTAGGCGGCGGGCGGGGCGACGCCGCCGATGGGCGGCGGGGCCGCGGGCGCGCCGCGGCCGTCCTCGCGCCGGAGCACCCGGTTGAGCCGCCGCGTCTCGGCCTCGATCGACGCCGGGCCCGGCTCGACGAGGCGCACGTCGACGCGGCGCTCCGGCGCGAAGAGGGCGCCCATGAGCGCGCCGAGCACCGGCGCGCCCAGCTCGGCCGCGAGGAACGTCGAGCCCCGGTGCGGCCGGATCGCGCGGTCCGTGGCGTCGCGCTCCTCCTGCTCGGTCGCGCCCTCCGGGAGGTCGACGTCGATCTCGAGGAGATCGCTGCGGTCGGGCGTCTGCACGCCGGCCTCGAGGCCCTCCTCCCCTTCCCGGACGAAGTACCGGAGGTAGCCGCTCGCCTCGAAGCGCCAGCCGTCGTCGTGCACGACCTCCTCCGAGAACACGAGCGCGAAGACCTTCGCCTCCGGGTGGCCGAGCTCCGCCGCCGCGTCGAGCACGGCGACCGGCGGCGAGAGCTCGTCCTCGAAGAGATCGGCGAGGTGATCGAGCTCGTCGCCGGCCGCGCCGGCGGGCTCGCCGCTCGCGTAAAACGCCGCCGAGAAGCCGGGCACGCCCGGCAGCGGCGCGACGAACAGCCGCGGCGCGGCGACGTCCCAGCCGCCGAGCGCCACGGCGAAGCCCTGCGCGAGCGCGCGGTCCGGGATCTGGTCGGGTCGGTAGATCAACGCAGCAAACGTGGTGGCCATGGGCGCCCAGGGTAGCCGATCGCCGGCGCCTGGCCTGGCCTGGCCCGCGGCGCATCGCCGCCCGCCCGGTCCCCGGGGCTTGGACGCCGCGCGGCGCATCGGGTAGGAGAGACGCCATGTTCGGCCAATCCACCTTGTCCGTCGGCGAGACCGCCCCTGACTTCGCCTTGCAATCGCAGAAGCGGGAGGTCGTGAAGCTCTCGGACTTCCGCGGCAAGAAGACGGTTGTCCTGTTCTTCTATCCCAAGGACGACACGCCGGGGTGCACCGCGGAGTCGTGCTCGTTCCGCGACCACTACGACACGTTCGCGGAGGCCGGCGCCGAGGTCCTCGGCGTGAGCGCCGACTCGGCCGCGTCGCACGAGCAGTTCGCGCAGAAGCACCGCCTGCCCATGACGCTGCTCAGCGACCCCGGCGGGGAGACCGCCGCGCGTTACGGCGTGAAGTCGCTCTTCGGCCTGCTCCCGGGCCGCGTCACGTTCGTCATCGATCGCGACGGGGTGGTTCGACATGTCTTCTCTTCCCAGCTGCGCGCGACCCGCCACGTCGACGAGGCGCTCGCCGTGGTGAAGCGGCTCGAGGCCTCGCGCCCCGGCTGACGCCGCGCCGCGGAGCGCCCCGCGATCGCGCCCGGTGAGCGTCGTTGACGCCCCCCGGGCGGGCGTTATGGAACCTCCCGGGCGGGGGCGCTCCGTCGGCGGGGCGCGCCTCCGCCGAGTGGGAGGCGGCGATGGACCATGGATTGTCGACGACGGGAGAGCCCGCGGCGGACGCGCCGGAGAGGGTCCGGGAGCGGACCGCGGGGGGCGCGCTCTCGCTGAGGCGCGTCGTGCTCTCCACCGGCGGGGTCGGGTACTTCGAGCACGAGGCGCGCGTGCGAGGCGACGCCGAGCTCCGGCTCGAGGTGCGGCTCGATCAGGTCGACGACGTGCTGAAGAGCATCGTGGTCTACGACGACCGGGGGGTTGCGGGGAGCATTGCGCTGCCCGGGCGGGAGCCGCTGCGGGACCTCTTCCGCGAGCTCCCGTTCGACGAGGGCGCGCTCGAGTCCGAGGCCGCTCTGCTGAACGCGCTGCGCGGCGCCGAGGTGCGGACCTCGGGGCCCGGAGGGGTCGTCGCCGGGCGGATCGTCGCGGTGACGGCGGCGGAGGTGGCGCTGCCGGGCGGCGGCTCGGAGCGCAGGCACCGGCTCGCGCTGATGTCGGACGGCGCGCTGAGGCAGGTCGTGCTGGAGGAGCTCGCGGGCGTGGAATTCGCCGAGGCGCGGCTTTCGGAGCAGGTCGGCGCGGCGCTGCGCGGGCTGGCGAGGCAGCGCGAGCGGAACCGCCGGGAGCTCGTCGTGCGCGCGGCGTCCGCGGCGGGGGAGGAAGAGCGCGTGGTCCGGGTGGCGTACGTCGTCGAGGCGCCGCTCTGGAAGACGACGTACCGGCTCACCCTCCCGGAGGCGCCGCACGGCAAGACCGGCGCGCTCGCGGGCTGGGCCGTCGTCGAGAACCAGAGCGGCGGCGACTGGCGCGACGTGGACTTCACCCTCGTCTCGGGCAACCCCGTGACGTTCCGCCAGGCGCTCTACGAGATCTATTACGTGCCCCGGCCGGAGGTGCCCGTCGACGTCGCCGATCGGGTGCTGCCGCGGCTCGACGAGGGCGCCTCGGCGCTCACGGCGAGGGTCGCGCGGCGCGCGCACCCGGCCGAGGCCCGGGACGCCGCGCCCGCCGGGCCGGCCGCGTTCGCCGCGGGCGCGTTCGCCGCAGGCGCGCCCGACGCCGAGGAGTCGACGACGCAGGTCGTGTTCCACTTCCCCGCGCCGATCTCGCTGGCGAGCGGGCACACGGCGCTGCTGCCGATCGTCGCGCGCGAGATCCCGGCCGAGCGGCTGTGGCTCTACCAGCCGGAGACGAGCGCGCGCAGCCCGCTCGCGGCCGTGCGGCTGCGGAACGACGGCGGCGAGAGCCTGCCTCCCGGGGCGATCACGGTGTACGAGCGCTCGGACCAGGGGGAGGTCGCCCACGCCGGCGACGCCCGCCTCGGGCCGCTGCCGCCGGGGGAGTCGCGGATCGTGAGCTTCGCCGTGGACCGTAAGGTGCGTATCGACCGGGAGGAGCGGAGCGAAGAGGCGCTGTCGCGCGCCAGGATCCAGGGCGGCGTGCTGGAGATCGTGCGCACCGCCCGCCGGGTGACGGTCTACACGATCGCGGGCGCCGCGCGGGAGCCGCGCGTCGTCCTGATCGAGCACCCGCGCCTCGACGGCTGGGAGCTCGCCGCGCCGCGGGAAGGCGTGGAGACGACGAGCGACCGTTACCGGATCCGCCGCGAGGTCGCCGCGGGCGAGACCGCGCGGCTCGAGGTCGCGCTGGAGCGGCCCGTCTCTCACACCATCGCGCTCGCGGATCTCTCCGCGGAGCAGATCGGGGTGTACCTCTCGTCGCGCGAGATCCCCGAGGCGCTGCGCGCGGCGTTCGCGCGGCTCGCGGAGCTCAGGGCCGCGGTCCAGGACCGGCAGAGGGCGCGCGACGCCCTGGAGGCGGAGCTCGCCGCGCTGCGCGGCGAGCAGGAGCGCGTGCGCGAGAACCTCAAGGTGGTGCCGGCGGGGAGCGCCCTCGCGGCGCGCTACCTGGAGGCGCTGAGCGCGCAGGAGGACCGGATCGCGGCGGCGGCGGCGAAGCTCCCGGCCGCGCGCGAGGCGGTGGCCGCGGCGGAGCGGGCGCTCGCCGAGTACGTGCGTGGCCTCTCGCTCGCGCCGTGACGCGGCGAGCGCGCGTCACGTCGCGCCGCCGTCTGAGGTGCACACGCCGCAGGGCTGATGCCTGAACACCTCATCGATGTCATCGCGGTCCGCGCCCGTCGCGTGATATAGCTGGCCGGAAAGGGGGGACGTCGCGCGAGCCAGGCGCAGAAGCGCCTGGCTCGCGCGCACGCCCGACCCGCACATGCGCTTTGTGATGCATGTGCGTCGCGCGCGCATGCGCCTTGCAGGGCATGCCCCCCGCGTGCGGCCAGCGCCGCCAGGAGGATGAGATGGACGAGAGGGTTCAGCGGTACATCGACATGGGCGTCGCGCTCGGGGTCAGCGTCGGCACGAAGGTGGTCGGCGCGATCCTGGTCTGGGTCATCGGGCGCATGATCGTCCGGGCCATCCTGTCGATGATGGAGCGCAGCAGCGCGCTGAAGAAGCTCGACGTGACGCTCGCGCATTACCTGCAGTCGGCCGTGTCCGTGCTGCTCAACATCCTGCTCATCCTCGCCGTGCTCAGCGTCTTCGGCGTCGAGACGACCACCTTCGCCGGCCTGCTCGCCGCGGTGGGCGTCGCCATCGGCATGGCGTGGTCGGGCCTCTTGTCGAACCTCGCGGCCGGCACCTTCATGATCCTGCTCCGCCCGTTCAAGGTGGGCGACTTCGTGACGGCCGGCGGCGTGACCGGCACTGTCCACTCCATCGGCCTCTTCGGCACGACGCTCGACACGCCGGACAACGTCCGCACCATCGTGGGCAACGCCAAGATCTTCAACGACACGATCCAGAACTTCAGCGTCAACCCCGTTCGTCGCGTGGACTGCGTGGCGCAGCTCGCGCACGGCGCCGATCACGAGGCGGCGATGACGCGGCTCAGGGCGCACCTCGCGCTCATCCCCAACGTGGCCAAGCAGCCCGCGCCCTCGGTCGAGATCCTGGAGTTCAACCTGGCCGGGCCCGTGCTGGCCGTCCGGCCTTTCTGCCACACGGATCACTACTGGGACGTCTACTTCGCGACGAACAAGATCATCCGCGAGGAGCTCGGCAAGCTGGGGTTGCCCGTGCCCAGCCAGCACCTCCACCTGAGCCAGCTCCCGGCGCCGCTCGCGCGGGCGGCCGGCGACCACTCCCACCCGGCGGCGTAGCGCGATCTCCGGCGCGGCCGGCGGCGCGCCCGGGCGCGCCCGCCACCCTTGAGGCCAGCGGGCAGATCCTCTACGCCCGGGGCCGCGCGGGCGGTGTCCGCGCGGCCGCCGCCCATGAACATCAGCCTCCCCGACCTCGTACCTTCGTTCGCCACGCTCAAGGCGATCGCCACCGCGATCGGCATCCTCGTCGCCGGCTGGCTCGGGAGCAAGTGGGCGTACCGGCTCGCCGTCAGGGCGCTGTCGCGGACCCACCTGGATCAGGCGCTGGCGCGGTTCCTCGCGTCGATGCTCCGCTACATCGTGCTCGCGGCGACGTTCATCGCGTCGATGGAGACGGTCGGCATCCACACGACGAGCCTCGTGGCGGTGGTCGCGTCGGCGGGCCTCGCGGTGGGGCTGGCGCTGCAAGGCAGCTTGAGCAACTTCGCGAGCGGGGTGCTCATCCTCTTCTTCAAGCACTTCCAGCTCGGCGACAAGGTGAAGGTCGGAGATTTCACGGGCCTCGTCGAGGACATCGGGCTCTTCAACACGACGCTGGTGTCGACGGACAACGAGAAGATCGTGATCCCGAACGCGTCGGTGACCAACGGCGCGATCGTGAACTTCTCGGATCGCGGGTTCTTGCGCGGCGCCGTGACGGTGAACGTGGAGGGCAGGCTGCGCGATCTCGGGCCCGCGATGGAGGCGCTGGTGCGCGCGGGCCGGCGGGCCGGCGGCGTGACGCCCGCGCCGGCGCCCACGGTGTTCCTGACCGACATGGAGGACGGCTCGCTCGATCTCACGTTGACCGCCTGGTACAAGGCGGTGGACGAGGACGAGACGATGCACAACCTGCGCGTCGCGATCCTGGAGGAGCTCGATGCGGCGGGCGTGAAGCTGATGAACCGGACGCAGCTCATCCTCCACCAGCGGAACAAGATGCCTTCGTAGCTCCGCTGTCAGGGGTGCTGGCAGGGGTCAGGGAGAGAGAAGAGAGAGTTCAACGCAAAGGCGCAAAGGCGCAAAGGCGCAAAAATACAGAGAGAACTCTGGATTGCGCCCCGTCTCGGTGCCCTTGCGCTGCGCGGACCAAGCCGGCGCGGACGGCATCGGCGACGCCTGCGAGCTCCAGTGCGTTGCCGTTCAGCGCGGGACCTTCAGCGCCGCGCAGGACACGCGGGACCTTCACGTGGGGCCCTACGCCGGGTACGACGCCACGCTCCAGGCCGATCGCCGCCCGCGCGGGCGCTGGCTTCGGCGCAGGTGATCGGCGTGGACCTGAACGGGGTACACCTGCCGGAGGATGCGCTCGACGGCTATCCCTTCATCCATCACCGCGGCGCCTCATCCGGGCGCACCGCAGCCGCCCGGATGGCCGGTGGGCGCCTTGCTTGCACCCGCCCAGCAATCTACCTTGCCCGCGCGACCGCCGCGGGGCGGGGCGACGTGGGCTGCCCGGGTGGAGCTCACGAGACGATCCTTCGACAGATGGGATGAACGTGCTGGCCAGGAAGACAAAGGGGTTGGTTCTCGGGAGCCGGATCCCGAAGGCGTACATCGTCACGTCCGGGTTCGGGCAGACGGATGAAGGGAGCGGCGAGGATCCGCACGAGACAGGCTCGTTCGACGAGGCCCTGGTCGCCGCCGGGCTCGGGAAGGTCAACCTGGTGAAGTACTCCTCGGTGCTCCCGCCGGAGGCGGAGGAGGTGCCGCTGGAGGTGGCTGCGGAGAGCTTCCATCACGGCGCGGTGATGGACGCCATCGTGGCCGCTGCCAGCGGAGAGAGGGGCGACGTGCTGGTCGCCGCGCTCGGCAGAATGGACGTCTACGATCAGGAGTCCCGCCGCCTCGGCGGCTTCGCGGTCGAGTTCATGAACCGCTGCCCCGGCGGCAGCAGGCTCGAGGCGGAGGCGAAGGCGGAGGACGCGATCAACCGGGCGATGGAGGGCGTGTTCCAGCGCCGGTATCGCGGGAAGGGCTTCCGCTACGAGCGCTTGCCCCCCACGATCATCTCGGGTGTCGTCGAGAAGAAGTACGGCACGGCGCTCGCGGTGATCGGGTGGGTGAGCTACATCCACCCCGTGCTCGGGGAGACGGCGGTCGAGCCGGCAGAGAAGTAGCGCACCTGCCCTGGCGGACGGCGGCGCGGTGATCCGGACCGCGCCCGTCCGTGATGGCCCCGACGCTCGTCGTTGTCAGGCGGTAGCTTCGGCGGACTCGCGCTCAAAGGCCGGCGCCGCTTCGGCCTTCGCCTGTGCCTGCAGCCAGGCGGCTTCGTCGAAGGTCTTGTTCACCATCGCGCGCTCGATGGCCTGCGTCTCGCGGAACTCCCGCGCCTCGGCCGCCAGCGTCCACGTCACCTCCAGCGCCATGCGCTCGATCTCCTGCCGGACGTCGTGGAGCGGGACACGGAAGAACTCCTTGCGAGGATTCACCTTGTTCACCTGGCTCCGGACGAACCGCTGGTGGAGCGCGCGCTCGAGGGCCGGAGCATCCTGGCTCGCTATCATCGCGTGTACGTCGAACTCGAACGGCACGCTCGCGTCGCCGAGCTCCCGGACGCGGTCGAGGGGCTCGAGCCGCCGTGTCATGCCGATCTTGTAGACGTGCTCTCCGAACGATCCCACGTTCGAGATGATGTAGACGTGTCCGGCCTTCGTCTGCTGCGCCATCGAGACGGCGCGCTGGTTCTTCTCCTCCGCCGCGCGGAGCCGCTCGGACAGCTCGAGGAGCTTCTGCTCGTACTTGGCGCGCTCCTCGTCGTTCGACTTCTCCACGTCCCGGCGCGCCTTCTCCATCGCCTTCCGGATCGTCTCCTCCTCCTTCTCCGCCTCCTTCTTCGCTTTCTCGAACTCGCGCTGCGCCCTCTCCTCCTCGCGGATGCGCTCCTTGATCTGTCGCTGCTCCTCGCGCTCCTTCAGCTTGAGCTCCTGCGCGATTACCGCCCACCGGAGCTCCTCGAGCCGCGCGTCGAGGTACGCGGGCAGGATCCGCGCCTCGCGGAAAGCGCGCCCGCCCTGGTTCACCAGCATGAACGCGTCCCGGATCTTCTGCTGCAAGGTCCCGAAGTTGTCGTGTCGAACATCGGCGAGGATCGTGTCGACCTTGCCGTTGAACGCGTCGAGCACGAAGGCGATGGCCGTCGTGCGCCGGTTCGCCTCGGCGTAGTCGCACGTGGCCGCCTCGCCATCGCTGATCATGTCGCGGCACTTGCCGCGCGCGGCCTTGAGGCGCTGTCCTGCCTCGGCGAAGCCGAACTCCTCGGCGAGCTCGTCCAGGAGACCGGCGGTCGGCATCACATACCGGTCGCCGTAACCCTCGATCACGTTCTTCATAGCCTGCGCGGTCTGCTCGAGGCGCTTCGCTTCCCGCTGCGCGGTGAGCGCAGCGCCAGCGATCTCCTCGGCGCGCCGGTTCGCATTGTCGACGAGCCGCGCCGCGTCCGCGGAAGCCTGAGCGAGCGTCGCCTGAACGGAGGCGCGCGCCGCAGCTTGGGCGGCCTGCGCCTCCGCCGAGGCCTGCGCCTTCAGCGCGTCGGCCGCGGCATGCGCCTGCGCGTGCGCGGCGCGTGCGTCGGCGACGAGGCGATCGGCTTCGCGTCGGGCGCCCGTGGTGAGCTCGGTCGCAGCGGCCTCCGCGTGCGCCCGCAGCTGCGCCGCCCAGCCCTCGGTCTGCATGCGTATCGATGCCGCGGCCGCTTCGGCGTCGGCGATCGTCTGGTAGCGGCTCAGGCGCTGGACTTGCTCCTGCAGGCTCGCGATGTGCCGGCTGAGACCTCCGTTCGTGTCGAGCGCCAGCTTGAGCTCGCCTCTCGCCTGCTGGAGAGCGCTCTCCGCCTGCCGGAGCGAGCCCTCCACCTGCCGGAGCGAACCGCTGGTCTTGTGCTCTTTGGACGCGAAGAACGCCGCCGTGGCCAATGCGACCACGAACAAGATGATGAGAATGAGCTCCACGAGGCTCCCCCTGCGGCGAGCTGTGCGCCGCGCCTCCAGATTACGTGAGCAGCACGCGCTACGTCCTGCTTCAAATTTGATGGCGTGGCGCGTCTGCCGACGGTTGGAAGGTCCCTGGGCACGTGTTGCGACAAGGTCATCGGAGATGGCGCGCGCACACACTACGCCCTACGCCACCGCCGCTGTGACGTGGTAGCGTCCGTTCGCTCGTGAGCATGTGAAGCTCACACGGGCCGAGCACGGCGGACGCCCGCGCGCACCTGCCGAGGCTCATAGCTCTTGTCGCGGATCGGCCTCTCATTCAGCGCCGTAGTTCAAAGCGAGGCGGTTCCCTTCGCCAGCCGCGCTGACAGACCGTGCTCCAGCTTCGAGTTCGTTGGGTCGCCCTCTCGCCGTTGCGCGCGCCCGTGGCCGCGGATAAGAGCCGGGTGATGAAGGACTGGGAAACGCTCTTCGTGGAGAAGCTCGAGCAGACCGATCTGGGCAACGATCCGGCCCACGATCTGGCGCACTTCTCGCGTGTGGTCGCCACGGCGAAGGCCCTCGCGGCGGAGGAAGACGCGAGGCTCGAGGTCGTCGTCCCGGCCGCCTGGCTGCACGACCTGGTGAACGTCCCGAAGAACGACCCGAGGCGCTCCCAGGCCTCGCGGCTCTCCGCGGAGGAGGCGCTGCGTTTCCTCCGGAGCGTCGAGTACCCGGAGGCATTCCTCGCGGACATCGCCCACGCCATCGAGGCCCACAGCTACAGCGCCGGGATCGAGCCGAGGACCCTCGAGGCGAAGGTCGTGCAGGACGCCGACCGCCTCGATGGCCTCGGCGCGATCGGCATCGCCCGCTGCTTCGCCGTAGGCGGGCTGCTCGGCGTCCGGTTCTATGACCCCCGGGATCCGTTCGCCACGCAGCGGGCGTGGAACGACCGCGAGAACGCGATCGACCACTTCTACGTGAAGCTGTTCAAGACCGCCGAGACCCTTCAAACCTCGGCCGGACGCCGCGAAGGGGCCCGTCGGGCCGAGTTCATGCGACAGTACCTCGATCGCCTTGCGGTCGAGATCGGCGACAGGCCTCGTCCGTGACGCGCGACGGCGGCATGCCGGCTCGGCCATGGTCACGGCGTGGCGACGTGCCCGACGGGCGCGCCCTCGCTGCTTGAAATCAGCCGGCGACGGTGACCGCCGCCGCGACGGCGAGCGGGATCGTGAAGTTGTCGTCGAGGCGCGACGAGAACAGCTCGGTGGCGGCGCCGGCCAGGCCGGCCACGGCGGCGAGGAACAGCCGCGCGGCGAGCGGCGCGGGGCCGAGCGCCGACAGCACCACGAAGGCGCTCAGCGCGCCCGCCGCGACGAAGGCGAGCGTGCCCTCCAGCGACCGGCCCTCCAGCAGCCGCGTGCGGCCGAAGCGACGGCCAATGAGCGCCGCCGCCGGGTCCGCCACGGCGAGCACCACCACCCCGACCGACTGGGTCTGCCGCGTCGCGAACAGCGCGAGCAGCAGCAGCGCCGTCATGTACCAGGTCGCCGAGTTCACCCGGTAGCGCTCGTGCGGATGGGCGATGAGCCGGAAGAACCGCATCAGCCGCTCGTTGGCCCGCTCGCTCATCCGGCGCGCGACCTCCAGCGACCACGCCGTCGCCGCGAACGCGCCGCTCACCGCCACGAGCCAGGCGCGCTCGGGCAGCAGCTGCACCAGCCCCAGCACCGCGAGCCCCGACCCGACATGCCACAGGCTGCGCGCGTGGTTCGTCGGCCGGACGCTCGGCGGCGCGGCGATGACGCCCCGCAGGGTCAGCGCCAGCGACTCGTACGCGGGCTGCACCTCGCGCTGGAACGCGATCCACGCCGCCTTGGGCGAGGGCGTCCGGGCCGGGGTCGCGCGCTCGACCGCGGCGAGCAGCGCGCGGAGGCGCTCGCGCAGCCGCTCGAGCGCCCCGCCAGCGTCCTCGCGCTCGGTGGCCACCACGAGCGCCCGGAGGCGCGACACTACCCGGTCGACCCGGGCGCGCACCTCGGGCTCGTCGCGGAAGACGAAAACGGCGGGATCGACCTGTCGCAGAAGAGCGCACAGCTCTTCGGAGAGGAGCTTGGTCTCGACGTGCAAGCTGTGGATCACGGGCTGGTTTTGTGAGGCTAGTGCCCGGACGCCGGGGCGCGTGTCACCCCTTTGTCATACTCGCGGGTGAGCCAGATCGCGCGCCCACGACGGAGCACGTCCCCTGGCCGCGCGACCTCCGGACGAGACCGCGAGCGACCTCCGGACGAGACCACGAGCGACCTCCGGACGAGACCACGAGCGACCTCCGGACGAGACCGCGAGCGACCTCCGGACGAGACCACGAGCGCCCCGGCGTCGGGCGCCAACCGATAGGTCCACGAGCGCCCCGGCCTCGACGGACGAGCCCGCGACCCCGCCGGCTTTACGGACTAGCCAGCAAACACGGCAGTACACCCGTCCTCGGCTGCACCGGGCGCCGAGGCCGCCCCGAGGCGCCGCCCCGTCCGCCAGCCATGCGCGCATCTCACCTGGCGCAGGGCGAGCCTGTAGTTCATGGACTCATGAACGACGCCTGAAAGAGCTCCTCTCCGTTCCTGGCTTCACTCCCCCCGACGCAACTCCTGTGAACGGCGACAGTGGAAACCGCATGAGAGGCGCCTTACGGCCCATGACGGAGGCGCGCCGCCGAGCTTCCCCTGCACGCACGCCGCAGGTAGGGTGCCCGCCGTCGCAAGTGCGACCGGCGGGCGCGCGGCGCCCCGGGTGCAGCGTGTGTTGGCGTGTTGCGCGGTGCGTGCTCCGCTCAATCAAGCATCGTTCCTTCGGAGATCTGGAAGCATGAAGGTTTCGGCCCGGTATACCGCGCTCTCGTTCGCGCTGCTCGCCGCCCCGCTCGCCCACGCGCGGGAACGACCGAACTACGACGCCTACTTCAAGGCGCCTCCGGCGCTGCCGGCCAGCGTCGCGCACGTCGCGCCGCCGGCGGGTCCGGGCGGGCTCGTCGCGTCGACCGATCCGCAGCGCGGGGTGCCGACCTTCGTGTGGGCGTCCACGCCGGGCCGCCGCCCGCCCGCGACCCACGGCACCGCGGAGGCCGCCGCCCGCTGGCACCTGGAGCGGCACGCGCGCCTCTACGGCCTGCCCCGCACCGCGCTCGACACGGCCGTGGTGCGCAAGATCCACGACACCGGGCGCGGCGGCGTCGTCGTGACGCTCGGCCAGGACGTCGACGGCGTCCCGGTCTTCCGCAGCGAGATCAAGGTCCTCATGCGGCGCGACCTCGCGCTCGTCGCCCTCTCGGGCAACCTGCACGCGTCCGCCGCCCCGCTGCCGCCCGGCGCCGCCGCGCCCGCGCCCGGCGCGAAGCGCACCCGCGCGTTCTCGGGCTCCCCGGCCCAGGCGGTCGTCCACGCCGTCCGCGACGCGCACCGCCTCGCCATCAAGACGGTCGACCTGCGCGAGCACGCCGCGCCGAAGGGCGGCTATCACCTCTTCGACCTCGCGGACACCACCCACGCGCGCGACCGCGTCGGCGGCCTGCGCTTCACACAGCCGGCGCGGGTCAAGAAGGTGCTCTTCCCCCTCCCCGACCGGCTCGTCCCCGGCTACTTCGTCGAGCTCCTCTCGGGCGACGCCGGCAGCACGAGCTCCGCGGCATACGCCTGGGTGTTCGCCGCCGGCGACGGGCGCATGCTCTACCGGGAGAACCTCTCCCACGCCGCCGCGTTCGATTACCGGGTCTGGGCCGACACCGCGCCCCCGCACACCCCGCTCGACGGGCCGCTCGAGGACTTCTCCCCTCACCCGACGGGGCGGCCCGACGGCTTCCTCCCGCGGTTCGTCGCGCCGAACCTCCTCTCGATCGAGGGGTTCAACACGAACCCGGACGGCGCCGCCGATCCGTGGCTGCCCGCGGACGCGACCTCGACCCGCGGCAACAACGTCGACGCCTACGCCGACCACAAGGCGCCCGACGGGTTCTCCCGGGGCGACACGCGCGCCGCGCTCTCGGGGCCGCTCGCGTTCGATTACACCTATGACCCGGCCGCCGAGCCGCTCGCCGCGCCCGGGCAGGTGATGGCGGCCGTCACCCAGATCTTCTACGTCACGAACTGGCTCCACGACTGGTACTACGACTCCGGCTTCGACGAGGCCGCCGGCAACGCCCAGCGCGACAACCTCGGCCGGGGCGGCGAGGACGGCGACCCGCTGCTCGCCGAGGCGCAGGACGACGCGCCCGGCGAGAGCCGCGACAACGCGAACATGGACGCGACCTACGACGGCGCGTCCCCGCGCATGCAGATGTACCTGTGGACGGGGCCCGACCTCCAGTCGCTGAGCGTCGCGCCGCAGAACGCCAACTACGGCTCGAACACCGCCTCGTTCGGGCCCCGGAGCTACGAGGTGACCGGCGAGCTCGCCCTCGCCGACGACGGCGTCGCGCCCAGGAGCGACGCGTGCGGCCCGATCGCGATCGACCTGACCGGCAAGATCGCCCTCGTCGACCGGGGCGAATGCACCTTCGCGGAGAAGGCGCAGAACGCGCAGCGCGCGGGCGCGGTCGGCGTGATCATCGCGAACAACCGCGACGACGAGGGGGCGCCGCGGCTCTACGGCGACGCCGACGTGGCGACGCCGACGCAGAGCGTCTCGATGGCCGACGGCGCGGCGCTCAAGGCGGCGCTCGCCGGCGCGGTCGAGCCGCTCCTGGTCACCCTGCGCCGCGAGCCCACCGTGGAGCGCGACGGCACCATCGACAACACCATCGTCGCGCACGAGTGGGGCCATTACCTCCACCTCCGGCTGGTCCCGTGCGGCACGCAGATGTGCGGCGCCCAGAGCGAGGGGTGGGGCGACTTCATCGCGCTGCACATGGCGCTGCGCGACGGCGACGACCTGAGCGGCGCGTACCCGCTCTCCGGCTACGGCAGCGCGGCGCTCGGCGACAGCTACTTCGGCATCCGCCGCGCGCCCTACTCCGTCGACTTCGCCAAGAACGGGCTGACATTCCGGCACATCTCGAACGGCGAGCGCCTCCCCGATCACCCGCTCAACGTCGGGGCGCCCGGCAACGCCGAGGTGCACAACGCCGGCGAGGTCTGGGCGAGCATGCTGCTCGAGGCCTACGCCGCGCTGATCCGGCGCGGCGAGGGCCTGACCCCGCCCCGCCCGTTCGAGGAGAGCCGGCGGCGGATGTCCGACTACGTGGTCGCCGGCATGAAGCTCGCCCCGGCCAACCCGACATACACCGAGCAGCGCGACGCGCTCCTCGCCGCGGCGCTCGCCGGCGACGAGGGCGACTTCCTGGCCCTGGCGGAGGGGTTCGCGCGGCGCGGCGCCGGCACGTGCGCCGCGTCGCCGCGCGCCGACTCGAACGACCTCACCGGCGTGGTCGAGAGCTTCCGGGTGCAGCCCGAGATCTCGCTGGTGCGCGCGGAGCTCGACGACAGCGCCGCGTCGTGCGACCGCGACGGGCTGCTCGACGCCGAGGAGTCCGGCACGATCGCCATCGAGATCGCGAACCGCGGCGCGGCGCCGCTGACCGACGCGGTGGCCTCCATCGAGGCGCCGGGCGGCGGGGTCACGTTCCCGGACGGCGGCCGGGTGTCGTTCGGCGACGTCGCGCCGTTCGCGACCGGCACCGCGAAGGTGGCGGTGAGGCTGGATCGCTCGGTGAAGCCGGCCGAGGACCTGAAGCTCAGCCTCACGCTGAAGAGCGCGGAGGCGTGCTCGCCGAGCCGCGTGGAGGCCCTGGTGCGGCGCGTGAACTACGATCAGATCCTGGCGTCGTCGGCGGTCGACGACGTGGAGACCCAGACGACGGCGTGGACCGTCGACGGCTTCGCGAGCGAGCTCGTCTGGGCGCGCGCGGAGGGGGTCGCGCCGAACCGGGTGTGGCGCGGGGTCGACGTCGGGACGTACGCCGACGCGGCGCTCGTGTCGCCGCCGCTCGAGGTCAGCGCGACCGAGCCGTTCGTGCTCACGTTCGCGCACCGGCACCAGTTCGAGATGAGCGACGGGACGTTCTGGGACGGCGCGGTGATCGAGATCAGCGTCGACGGCGGCGAGACGTGGGACGACATCGACCGGTTCGCGGATCCCGGCTACGGCGGGAGGCTCACGAGCGAGTCCGGCAATCCGCTGGGCCGGCGGAGGGCCTATGTCGCGCGCAACGCCTCGTGGCCGGCGACCGACAAGGTGACGGTCGATCTCGGGACGGCGCTGGCCGGCAAGACGGCGCGGGTGCGCTTCCGGATCGGCACGGACCAGGCGGCGGGCGACGTCGGCTGGGAGGTCGACGACATCGGGTTCGCGGGCATCACGAACACGCCGTTCGCGACGATGGTCGAGGACACGGCCTCATGCCAGGCCGCGCCGGTCGCGGACGCGGGGGAGGACCAGGCCGTCGCGATCGGGGAGGAGGTCGCGCTCGACGCGTCGGGGAGCTCGGATCCCGACGGGGACGCGCTGACGTTCTCCTGGGCGCAGACGGCGGGGCCGGCGGTGAAGCTGAGCGGCGAGGGCGCGCTGGCGGCGTTCGTGGCGCCCGAGGTCGCGGCGGCGACGACGCTCACGTTCGAGGTGACGGTGAGCGACGGCGTTCTGGAGGCGACGGACCAGGTGAACGTCATGGTGGATCCGGCGAAGGAGGTGCCCGTGGAGGGCGGGTGCGGGTGCGCTGTTCCCGGGGGATCGGCGGCAGCGGATCCGAGGTGGGCGGCGGCGGCGCTCGGGGCGGCGGCGGCGGGGACGGCGCTGCGGAGGTGGAGGCGGCGGCGAGGGTGAGACGGGAGGCGGGGATCCGAGGCGGACCGGCCCCTGGGGAGGGGGGTCGTGGCGCGGCGCGGGGCCCCGCCGAACTCGCCTGAGACATCTCCCCTCCGGCGGAGCCGGAGGAGAGATGTCTCAGGCTCAAACATCGGCCCTCCCCGCGCCGCGCCACGACCCCCCTCCCCAGGGGCCTACCGATTTTCTGGTTCGGGCCCTCTCGTGAACATCAGCGCTCGGGCGCCAGGAACACCTCGACTGGGGCGGCCAGCTCGGAAAGGGCGCGAATTCGGGAAGGGCGCGAGCTCACTCGAGCTCGTTCTCGATCTGCAGCTCCTGCGGGACGTCGATGGATCCATCCTTCTTCAGGGTCACCGGCAGGCTGAAGCGGGAGAACACGCCGTCGGCGTCGAGATCGCCGGTCGCGCGGACGACGGCGCTGCGGCCGTCCTTGGCCGTGAGGATCTCGTAGCTGTAATAGCTGGGCTCACGCACGTCGAAGCGCAGGGCCTTCCACGTCGGATGGCTCCAGTCCTGCTCGGTGGGGATGTGCTTCGTGCCGCTCGGCACGGCGCTGGGCGTCGGCGGGGCGGACGCGGGCATGCGGCGCTTCGCCGGGGGCATCGACAGGACGTGCGCCGCCAGCAGCGTCGCAATGGAAGAGACGTTGGTCTTCGCCTCTGCGGCCTTGGCGCTCGCCAGGTACTTGCGGACGCCGTGGACGCCGAGCGCGGCGAGCGTGCCCAGGGTGGCGGCCTGGGTCGCGACGTCGCCGTCGGCGCGCACCTCGACGGTGAGCCTGCGGCCCTCCTTCGTCGCGCGCACGCCGGGGAGGCCCTGGGCCACCGCAGGCTGCTTGAGGATCGCGTCGACGGTCGCCGCCATGTCCGACGCCAGCGCCTCCGTGCGGGCATCGACCTCCGCCCGCAGGGCCGTGTGGGCGGCGTCGCTCTCGAGCGCCACCGTCGCGCTCTCCACGACATCGTCGCCCCCGGCCGCAAGATCGACCACGGCCACGAGGACCGCGCCGCGGCGCTCGGCGAGGGCCCCCGCAGCGCGCGGAGGGAGCGACGCCGGCGCGCCCGACGCCACGCGCGCAGCGGCCTGCGCGACGGCGGGCTCCGCGCCGACGAGCATCAACCTCCCCGCGCTGGCCGCGACCGCACCGGAAGGCAGCCGCACCGCGGGCGCACCGGCAACCGACGTCCGCGTCGCCCCCTCGAAGAAGGATTCGATGCACGCGACGGCCGCGGCCGGCGGCCGATCGAGGGCCACCGCGAGGACAGGACGCTCGAGGCCGTCCGGGGCACTGGCGCGGGCGCTGACCGCTATCTCCTGCACCACCTCGACGGGATCGAAGCCGCAGCGCTGGATGAGCTCCTTCCAGCTCGCGCGGAACCCCCGGAGCTCGGGCACGTCGGAGGCCATCACCTGCCGGTAGACCTCGTAAACGCTGCTCGCCCGGAGCCGCTCACCGCTCAGGTAGACGACGCTCGCGGCGTCGTCGGGGATCGCCGCGAGCGCAGGGCGCTCCGGGGCGGGCGGAGGCGCGTCGACGGCAGGCGCCGCCGCGGCCGGCCGGGGGGGCGCGCCGGCGGGCTTGCCCGCGGGGGCGCCGCCGCAGCTCAGCGCGGCGAGGGTGGCAATCAGCGACAAACAGCGCGGCGAGCGAGACATGGAAGGGACCTCCGCGGGCGGATATCACGGAAAGAAGCGTGTCGGAAGCGAGGACGGATGCGTGACATCCCCCTCGCGCGGTGAGCTCACACGCCTGGCAGACGCGCGTGCGTGCGCGGTTCGAGGCCGTTGGCGCTCGGCGCCGCCCATGCAAGAGCAGCGTCATGCCCCTGCGCGCGCTCCGCCTCTTCGCCCTCGTCCCCCTGGTCGCGTGCGCCGGCGAGGCGCCGCCCCCGGCCCTCGCGCCGGCTCCCCTGTCCGCGGCGGCGCCGAGCGCGCCGCCTGCGGCCGCGCCGGGCGAGGCGCCCGCGGCGGGCAGGCGGCCGCCGGCCTGGGTGCAGCGCAGCAACGAGCACGCCCAGGTGCTCCTCGACGTGCTCGCGAGGTTCTCGCCGGAGCACGCCGGATCGCTGGGGATCGCCCGGGTGGATCAGGAGATCACCGACCTCTCGCCGGGGGTCGAGGCGCGGGAGCGCGCCGCCTACCGCGCGGCCCTCGTGGAGCTCCAGAGCCGGCGAGAGGCCGAGAGAGACCCGGCGGTCGCCGAGGACCTGCAGATCCTGGTCGACGCGGCGGACAGGGCCATCCGCGCATCCGAGCTCGAGGAGAAGCACAGCGTGAGCTACGTGCACGTCACGGGGCTCGTGTTCCAGGGCATCGCGAGCCTGCTGGACGACCGGATCTCACCGTCGCGGCGCGCGTCGGCCCTCACCCGGCTCCGGCGTTATGCGGGTCTCGACGCGGGCTACACCCCCATCACCCAGCGGGCCAAGGCCGGGCTCATCGAGGACCTCGCGAAACCTGGATTGCTCACCCCATCCAGGATGGAGATCGAGCGGCATCTCTCCACGAACGCGCGCGTGCGGGAGGGCATCGGTGAGCTCTTCCGGAAATACGCCATCGCCGGTCACGAGGAGCCGCTCGCCGCGCTGACTCGCCAGCTCGAGGCCTACGACGCGGCGCTGCGGACCGAGGTGCTCCCGAAGGCGCGGACCGGCTTCGCGCTGCCGCCGCCGCTCTATGCGTTCGCGCTCGAGGCGTTCGGCGTCGATGTCCCGCCCGCGGAGCTCGCGCGCCTCGCCCACGCGGCCTTCAACGACCTCCAGGGCCAGATGCAGAAGCTCGCGCTGCGCGTCGCGAAGGCGCGCAACCTGCCGAGCTCGGATTACCGCGACGTGATCCGCGCCCTCAAGCAGGAGCAGCTCGTGGGCGAGGCGATCTTGCCGCATTACCGGGAGCGGCTCGCCCAGATCGAGGCGATTATCGCGAAGGAGCGCCTCGTCACGTTGCCCGAGAGGCCGGCGCGCATCCGGCTCGGCACGGCCGCGGAGAGCGCGGAGTCGCCGGCGCCGCACATGCGGCCGCCGCGGCTGCTCGACAACCAGGGTGAAGAGGGGGAGTTCGTGCTGCCGCTCAGCCTGCCCGCGCCGCCCGGCACCTCGGAGGCGATGCGCAAGATCGACGATTTCACCCATGCAGCGGCCTCGTGGACGCTGACCGCCCACGAGGCGCGCCCCGGCCATGAGCTCCAGTTCGCGTCGCTCGTCGAGCGCGGGGTGTCGATCGCGAGGGCGGTGTTCGCGGAGAACAGCGCCAACGTGGAGGGGTGGGCCCTCTACGCGGAGGCCATCCTGCTCCCGTACATGCCGCCGGAAGGCCAGCTCGTCTCCCTGCAGTACCGACTGCTGCGCGCCGCCCGCGCCTTCCTCGATCCGGAGCTCCAGGCGGGCACGATCACGCCGGAGGCCGCGCGCGCCTTCCTGGAGAAGGAGGTCGTCCTGTCGGCGCCCTTCGCGCAGTCCGAGGTCGAGCGCTACACGTTCCGGGCGCCCGGGCAGGCGACGTCGTACTTCTACGGGTTCACCAAGCTGATGGACCTGCGCCACGAGGTCGAGTCCCTGATGGGACTCCGCTTCAACGCGCAGCGGTTCCACGACTTCGTGCTCGCCCAGGGCATCCTGCCCCCGAAGCTGCTGCGCAAGGCCGTGATGGAGCGCTTCGTCCCGGCGCAGGCCGCGCGCTGAGGAAAACGTCCCCCTCGCCCGCCCTCCCGCTCCGCCTACGGCAGATTCCGGATCAATCCGTCAGGAGAGACGCCCATGGATACGCCGGTTCACCGCGGAACGGGCAGTGTCCGCGGTCCGGCTCGGGGTCCCCCCTTGCGGCCCGCCTCGTCGGCTCCAGGAGTCGAGGGAAGGAACAGAGAACGCTGGAGGTGGTGCATGAACACGAACGAGAAGGCGACGACGGAGCAGCGTAAGGAGGCCCCTGAGGGCCAGTCCGCCAAGCCCGAGGACAAGGCGGATCGCCCCTCCGGGTCGGGGACGTCGGAGGCGCCGGTCAATCGCGGCGGCGCGCTCTCCCCCAAGGAATCCGCCGAGGAGCGCGAAGACGAGGCGTCGGACGAGTCGTTCCCGGCGAGTGATGCCCCGTCCTGGACGCCGACCGGCACCGGGTGACCGCAGGCCTGCCCCCGGGAGGCAGGGCGACCCAGGTTGCGGCACCTCCGATCAAGCTCGGACCCAGGTTGCGGCAGACCCGACCAGGTTGTGGTCGCCCGCCTGGGCGACCGGTCAACTCCTGGCCTAGGCGCTGCAGAAGCTCAAGCGCGAGGTGGAGGAGCGGGCTCGCATCGCCACGGAGCTGCGGAAGACCGAGCTCGACCTCCGCGACGAGCTGTGTCCGGTCCGATCGGACACCCACGTCTCCGTACGGCCGTTCGCGAGCCGTGCAAGCGAATGTTCAGCCGTGACTCTGTGGTCTCGAACAGCTCAGGTCGATCGACTCCAGCGCGCCGGAGGTGATCTCTGAAGTTGCTTACCGCGTCAAGTACGGAGGGCGCTGCGCCCCCCACCGCGTGATGACGCCGGTCGATCTGCTGGCGCGGCTCGCTGCGCTGGTACCGCCGCCCAGATATCCGCTCGTGATCTCCAACGGCGTGCTCGCGCCACACGCCACGTGGCGCAGCGCGGTGGTGCCCAAGCCGCCGGGCGTCGTGCACGCTCACGACCTTCCGGCGAGCGGGAGCGGGGCTGTGAAGCGCGATGGGGCAACGCCAAGGTGGTCCCGGAGACGATCCGGATGGATCACATCGATTACGCACCTGTTGAACATTTGCATCCTGACCAGACGCCGCGCATCCTGACCAAACGCCGCCCGCTCCGGTCGTACGATTTCCAGCGATAAGCGTGATCGAACCGCCCTCCGCTGGGAATGGGCGTCTGATGGTGTCGTTGCGGCCAGCCTTCTCCCAACCTCTCCCCCTAACGGCCCTCCTCCCCCTGTTCGCCGCGTGCGGCCCCAGCACGAGCGATGCGGGCGTCGGCGGCTCGGACCCGACGGGCGGCGGGGACACGACGCTGGTTGGGGTCGAGCCTCCCGGCGCGGACTGTCCCGTGCCCAACATGCCCGCCTTCAGCGATCTGAAGGCGTATGACAAGCTGCACGACTCCTTCACCATGATGGATGGTACGAAGGTGACGACCCGGGCGCGAGGGCTCGCTCACGTGCCATTGGCATAGTCACAGCGCAAATTCGCACGCTTGACGAAAGCAGCGTCACCAGCGCGAAAACACAAATATTCACCTACCGTCCACCATAAGCACGGCTGTTTTCCCGCGCGTCACGCACTACGTGTCATGCGCCGCGTGTCGCATTCCGCCACTGCACTCGAAACATGGAGGCCTTCATGTCTGTCCGTTCTCGTGCCTCGTACAAATTAACCGCTCTCGCGGTCCCCGTCCTCGCCCTCTTGAACCTCTCTGGCTGCTCTTCAGAAACAGGATCCGGCGGCGCCGGGGGAGATGCTCTGGGCACAGGCGGCGGGTCACCGAGCGGGAGCGGGGGAGTCACCACGGGTGGAGGCTCCGCGACCAGCGGTGCTTCCGCGACCGGCGGAGTCGCCAGTACGGGCGGCGGTGCTCCGACGGGCGGATCCGGCACGGGCGGCTCCCAGAGTAGCGGGACAGGCGGCGGCGCCTTCACGTGTACCCTGCCCACTTTGCCTGAACCGAACGGCCTGACCGAGGTAAACCCGAAGCTCCCGGATCCGTTCACGTTCTTCGACGGAACGAAGGTCACCACCAAAGAACAGTGGGAGTGCCGCCGCAAGGAAATCCTGGCCATGGCAGCCAAGTACCTCTACGGTCCAGTTCCCTCCGAACCGGATGAAGTGACCGGGACCGTATCCGGAGGCACCGTTTCAATCACTGCCAAGGTGGGTGAAAAAACGGAGAGCTTCTCGGCGAGCATCAGCGGATCCGGCGACGTGATCGCCCTCAAGTTGTCGGGCGGGATTTTCCCGTCAGGAAGCAAATCGCTGTCGTTTGGAAGCGGATTTGAAGGCAAGATCAGAAATCTCTTCGGCCTGTCCGAGCTCAACACCAACATCGCCAACGGATGGATGATCGACCGGGTGATGGACGTGCTGGAACAGAACCCGGGCAGCGGCCACGATCCCACAAAGGTGATGGTGTCGGGGTGCTCCGGATGCGGGAAAGGCGCTTACCTGGCGGGTGTCTTCAGTCGTGCACCGGTGGTTGTCATCGTGGAATCGGGCGGCGGTGGTGTAGCCAACCTGCGCCAGGCAGAGTGGTTCAGGCACGGTGAAGGTGGTTCTGTCTGGCAGTGCTCAGATGCCAAGCCGCAGAGCATCGACAACCTCGAAGACAGCGGCATCTGCGGACCCTGGGTGACCAACGCGGCCCGCTGGCTCCGGAATGATCCCTCGAAGGTATACAACCTCCCCTTCGATACGCACATGATCCTGGCGACCATCGCTCCACGGCATCTGGTGCACTTCACGAATGCCAACGGCAGGAACTCATGGTGTCACCTGGGTGGAACCTGCGAAGCGCTCTCCGCATGGGCAGCAAAACCGGTATGGAATGCGCTCGGCGTTCCAGAGCGCATGGGTTTTCAGATGTACAGCGCAAACCACTGCGGCGCATCGGGCTCTCAAACCGCCCTCGCAGGCGAGATGTTCAAGCGAGCATTCGAAGGCAATACCAGCGCAAACACGGACGTGCTGAACATCCTGGACAATGGCGTTCAACAGCCGGTCAGCGAATGGAAAGACATGTGGGTTGACTGGGACATGGAGACGGTGCTGGAGTAGTGATGCCCTCGGGGGGCATGGAAGCCGTTCTGGCCTTGCCCCCCATTCGGCGTGATCATGGGCAGAGAATCGAGCGGCGTTCCCTCGACCAGCTCGATGTGAGGCTTCGAGACCTTCGCGTCGACGTGGTGAGCCTCCGCTCGCCGCGCGCGCCCACCGCGGCGTGGCGGAGCCCGGCTCGGCCGGCTGAGCGCGCCGCTCAGTCGGCGCGGGCGGCGGCGAGCGCCCTGATCCGGGCCGCGTCGTCGGCCGAGAGGGGCGTGTAGACCAGCATGGCGAGGTCCGGCCGGCCATCGACCGCGAACGCCGAGAATTCGAGCACGATCTCTCCGAGTACAGGGTGGCGCAGGCGCTTCACGCCCTCGCAGGCGCCGTGGACCTCGCTGTCGCGCCACATCGTGGCGAAGTCGGGGCTCTTTGCGCAGAGCTCGTCCACCAGCGGCTGCACGGTCGCGGCCGCCCCGGCGCGGGCGGCGTCGCCCCGGAACACGCCGACGACGAACCGCGCGGCGCTCTCCCAGTCGAAATGGGCCGCGCGCGTTCGGGGATCGAGGAAGAGCAGGCGGAGCACGTTGCGCTCCGCCGGCGGCAGCGCGCCATAGTCGGTGAGCACGGCGGCCGCTGATCGACGTCAACTACTCTTGCCGGTCAGCGACAACTATTTTTGCCGGCCGCAGCCAGGTCCTTCCTCTCGTCGCCGTCCCACTTCGCCCCCCTCGCTCTCGTTCGTGTAGTTGTCGTCACCTCCGCCGTAGTTGTCGTCGCGTTCCCCGCCCTGCTCCCGCCGCTTCCTCGCGCACTTCCTCCTCGTGTAGTTGTCGTTCCGTCGGCCTCACATTCCCTCGCGCCCACGCCATCGAGGCCTCGGCCGCGCGCCCGCAGTGGCGACGCGGTGCCCCGACGCGCCCCCGCGCCCCCACCGCCGTCCCAGCGCGCCACGGCCATTCCGTTCATCCGCCCTCCTTTGCCACTCGCATCGCTCGTCCTCCCGCGCCCACGCCATCGAAACCTCGGCCGTGCGCCCCCCGTGGCGGCACGGTGCCCGACGCGCCCCGCGCCCCCACCCCGTCGCAGCGCATCGCCGCGGTCTCTCTCATCCCTCGTCCTCGCTGTTCCTCTTGCCTGCGTTGCGCTTCTTCGCCTCCTCTGCCCGCACGCTCTTTCGCTCGATCTCGATGATCGTCGCGTGGTGCACGATCCTGTCGACCGCCGCCGCGGTCGCCATCGGCGTCTTGAAGATCCGGTCCCACTCGATGAAGACCAGGTTGCTCGTGATGATCAAGCTTCGGCGCTCGTACCTCTCGGCCATCAGCGTGAAGAGCACCTCCGCCTCCTCCGCCGTCTGCTGCACGTACCCCAGGTCGTCGAGCAAGATCGCGTCGAAGACGTCCAGCGCCCGCAGCGCGCGCGGCAAGCTCAAGTCGCGCCGGGCTGCCAGAAGGTGCTGCACCAGCTGGTAGGTCGGCGTAAACAGCACGCTCCTGCCCGTATCGATGAGCGCGTGGCCGAGCGCGCAGGCCAGATGGCTCTTGCCCACGCCGGGCATCCCGAAGAGCAGCACGTTGCCGGCGTGGTCCACGAAGTCGCCTCGCGACAGCTCCTGCACCCGCAGCAGCGCCGACTGCGGCACGCGCGTCTTGTCGAGCGTGTCGAAGGTCTTGCCCGGCGGCAGCTTCGAGGCGCGTCGCAGCCTGTCGGTGCGCCGCTCCTTGCGCCCTGCGGCCTCGAGCTCCAGCACCTCGGCGACCACCCCGAGCGCCTCACCGTGGCCGCCGGCCACAAGCCGCCGCACCAGCTCGCCGGCCGCCGTCGGCAGCTTCCACTCCGACAGCAGCGCCGTGATCCGAGCCCCCATCTCGGGCGTGTACGTCAGGGCGCTCATGACGCGCCTCCGGCCGCGAGCAGCGCGTCGTACTGACCGAGGTCGGGCGCGCCGATGCGCAGCGCGGGCACCGCCGGTGTCTCCGGCTGCGCCAGCGCCTTGACCGCAGCGTAGTCAAACGCTTCGCCCCGCTCAAGCAGCGCCGAGAGCGCCTGTTCCACCGCCCGCTCCCCCGTGCTCGCAGCCAGGTGCAGCACGCGCACATACTCCACGTCGGCGCGGTCGCCACGCCGCTCGCGAAGCGCGTCGTAGGCCCGCCGGAACACGAGCGACGGGAACAGGTCCTCGCGGTAGCGATACGCCGCGAAGGCGCCGGGCTTGCGCACCAGCGACCAGATCACGTGCCGGTAGTCGATGCGATGGCCGTACTCGCCGCGCAGCCGCGGCATCGTCTCGACCAGCTTGCCGGCGTACCGGACCTCGACGACATCGGCGAACAGCCGCGCCTCGACCTCGTGCCCGATGAGCCGCGAGGGCACCGAGTAGATCCGACCCGCGACCGGGATGGTGCTCCACTTGCGCACTGCGACGACTACCCGCGTGTACTCGGGCACGCGGCTGGAGGGCAGTGGCCTGAGCGCCGCACGCTCCTCGGCCAGCCGCGCCTCACGGCCTCGGTGAAACTTCTCCTCGACGACGCGCCCGACAAATGCCATGTACGCCTCGACGGTCAGGAAGTCGCGGCTGCCACGTAACAAGAGCGCCTGCTCCAGCGCGCTCTTGAGCAGGTGGTGCGCCTTCTCCACGACTCCATTCTCATGCGACTCGCCGGGCTGGATGCGCGAGGCCTGAAGGCCGTAGTGCTCGACCACCTCGGCGAACCGCCGTGTCAACGTGCGACCACCCGTCTTCACCAGCTCGTGCGTCGCCGCCGAGAGGTTGTCCAGACGAACCCTCTCGGGCACTCCGCCGAGCGCCCACAGCCCGCCCTGCAGGCCCTTCACGAGCGCCTCGAACGTCTCGCCGAACGCGAGCTCGACGAAGCGCCAGCCGCTGTAGGCGAGCACGAGCTGGAAGAACAGGTGCACGAACAGCTCGCCGGCGATGGTGACGCCGAGCTCGGTGGCGTGGGTGAAGTCCATCGATGCCATGCGCCCCGGCGTGTGCTCCTGCGGGAAGTAGACTTCCTTCTCCGGCCCGTGCTGCGCACGCCACTCCCGTACGCGCCGCTGGAGCGTGCGTAGCTGCCCTGGCTCGAACACGCCCGGCTTTCTGCGCGCAAGCTCCTCGAAAATCGTCTTCGCCTCCAGCTCCCCCTCCTTGTCCGCGACCAACAGCGGCTCGATCTCCGTCGCCCACACCTCGACGAACGGGTCCGGTCGCGTGCGCCATGTCCGCGGTTGCTTCGTCTCCGAGGGCAGCGGCCCGCGCTGCCACGTCCGCGCCGTCCTCTCGCTCATCCCGGCCGCCGCAGCGGCCGCCTCCAACGTCTTGCCTTCCATCCGCTTCTTTCTCAGCACGCGGACCTGCCTGTCGCTGACCATCCGGGCTCCTCGAGCCCCGGCACCCGGCCGGAGCCCTCAGCTCCGCACCGTCGCACAGGCCGTCCGCACGGCCGCCACACCGGCAAATCTAGTTGTCGCCAGGCGGCAGAAGTAATTGTCGCTGATCAGCCGCCGCCTGGTTCCAGGCGACCACGTCCCAGGTCGCGGTGCGGATCATGGCGGGGCAGGCGTCCAGCGCGTCGAGCACGCGCTGCAGCCGCGGCGTCACCCCTCCCGACGGCTGGTAACGGACCTCCGGCGGCCGGCCGAGCCCGAGCAGGAACAGGTGCTCGCGCTCCACCTCGGTCAGCATCAGCGCCTTGGCCAGCCGGTCGAGCGCCTGGGCGGAGGGCGCGCCGCCGCGGCCCTGCTCCAGCCAGCTGTACCAGGTGGCGCTGATCCGGGCGCGCTGCGCCACCTCCTCGCGCCGAAGCCCGGGCGTGCGCCGCCGGCCGCTGGCATAGCCGAGAGCCGCCGGATCGAGCCGGGTGCGCAGTTCGCGGAGATAGGCGCCGAGCGAGCCGTTGTCGGGCATAGGGGATCCAGCCTGTTGAGGGTTATACCTGGATAAGCTCTCAGCTTTTACCCCGAAGACGCGCCCCCCAACAATGGCCGGCGAACGGTTCAGGAGGTGTTGTGATGCGCGTGTTTGTAACGGGCGCCACCGGCTGGGTGGGCAACGTGGTGGTGGACGAGTTGCTGGGCGCCGGGCACCAGGTGCTCGGCCTCTCGCGCTCGGAGGAGAGAGCGGCGGGGCTCGCCGCGAAGGGCGCGGACGTGCTGCGCGGCACCCTCGACGACGTCGACCGGCTCGCCGAGGCGGCCGGCAACGCCGACGCGGTCATCCACCTCGCCTTCAACCACGACTTCTCGAGGTTCGCCGAGAGCAGCGAGCAGGACCGGCGCGCGATCGAGGTGATGGGCGAGGCGCTGGTCGGGACGGACAAGCCGATCCTCGTCACCTCGGGGTTGGCGCTGATCGCCCCCGGCCGGGTCGCGACGGAGGCGGACATGCCGCCGCTCTCCGATCCCAGCTTTCCCAGGAAGACCGAGGCGGCGGCGGCCGCGCTCGCCGAGCGCGGCGTGCGGGCCGGCACGGTCCGGCTCGCCCCCACGGTGCACGGGATCGGCGACCAGGTCTTCATGGCGATCCTGGCGGGGCTCGCGCGCGAGAAGGGCGTGTCGGCCTACATCGGCGACGGCGCCAACCGCTGGCCCGCGGTGCACGTGTCGGACGCGGGCCGGCTCTATCGCTTGGCGCTGGAAGCGGGTGCGCCGGCCCGCGTTTATCATGCGAACGCGGAGGAGGGGATCCCCTTCCGCGCGATCGCCGAGGCGATCGGCCGCGCGCTCGACCTGCCGGTCGAGCCGCGCCCGCGCGAACATTTCGGCTGGTTCGCCGATTTCGCCGGGACCGACGCGCCCGCGTCGAGCGCCCGCACGCGCGAGCTCACCGGCTGGGAGCCCACCGGGCCGACCCTGCTCGCCGACCTCGCCCAGCCGGCCTATTTTGCCGGATGAGCTGCGCTTGAACAGGAACATCAGTTCTGGCCTCGTCGCGGCGCCGGCATAGCGGAGCCGCGCTGTGCGGCGAGGTCTGCGCGTGTCGCCCCTGCCCCTCGCCGGCGTACCCCATGGTCCACGACGCGACGGCTGCCCGAAGTTCAGCAACTTCGGTCAGGCAGGGAGGGCCGCCCCTCGCTACCCTGCCTCTCGCCGAGGAGATACCGCATTGAACGACGCCACCGCGAGCGCCTACTTCGCGAGGTTCCGCAGGGTGCTCGAGCACATCGACGCCCACCTGGACGAGGACTTGACGCTCGATCGGCTGAGCGGCGTCGCCGCGTTCTCGAAGTACCACTTTCTACGGCAATTCTCGGAGAGCTTCGGGATCGGCGTTCACGAGTACGTGAAGCTCGTCCGCCTGCGGCGCGCGTCGTACCGGCTCGCCCTGGAGGGGCAGGATCAAGCGCGGATCATCGACGTCGCGATCGCGAGCGGGTACGAGAGCCCCGAGGCGTTCGCGCGCGCCTTCAAGAAGGCTTTCGGGCAGACCCCGTCCGAGTTCCGGGAGCAGCCCCGATGGGATCCCTGGCACGCGACCCACGAACGCTTGAGAGAGACAAGGACCCTCCCCATGCAGGCCGACGATCGCGCCGGCGACGTGAAGATCACCCGTTTCGAGGAGACACGTGTCGCCGCCCTCGAGCACCGGGGCGACCCGAAGCTCATCCTGGAGTCCGTGCGGCGATTCATCGCGTGGCGCAAGGAGAACAAGCTGCCGCCGAGGGTCAGCGCGACCTTCAACGTCCTCTACGACGACCCGGCCGGTACCCCGCCGGAGGCCTACCGCGCCGACATCTGCGCGGCGACCCGCCGACCCGTGCCAGAGAACCCGCTCGGCGTCGTCGAGAAGACGATCCCCGGCGGGCGCTGCGCCGTCCTGCGGCACATCGGAGGCGACGACACGCTCTTCCACGCCGTGAGATACCTGTACGCGACCTGGCTCCCCGCGAGCGGCGAAGAGCCGCGGGACTGCTCGTGGCGGAGCACGACCGCATCACGCCGCGATGGCAAGGGCAGCTCGTCCTCGACCTCGTCCCCGACCCGGCCCAGGTCACGCTCAAGATCGTCGAGAACGCGGGCCACTTCTCCTTCTTGAGCCCGTTCCCTCCCCCGATGTGTAGCCCGGGCTTCCTGCCCGCCAGCGACCCCATCGGGTTCGACCGCGAGGCGTTCCACCGGAAGCTCCCGGAGGACGTGCGCGAATTTCTGGACAAGGTGCTGCGGGGGAGCCCGTCATCACCCCCACGTCCGGAGGGCGATGTGCCATGAGCACGAGCTCACGTGGGATGTCGCCTGAAGGCCGGGAGCTCCGCCCGGCGGGGCGCCGCTGGGATCGCGCGAGGGTGCGCCGGCGTCAGGGGGTGTAGATCTCGACGGTCGCGTCGGTGTGGCCCAGGGCCATCACCCTGCCGTCCGCGAGCAGGGTCGTCACGGTGGGATACAACATGCGGGCCTGGTTCATCGGCCCCGTCACGGTCCAGGTGTTCGAGGCCGGGTCGTAGATCTGCGCGCTCCGGAGCGCGCCGCTGTCGTTCTCCCCCCCCGCGATCAACACCCTGCCGTCGCTGAGCCGCACCGCGCCGTGCAAGGATCGGTTGATGATCGAGGGGCCGGCGGACCAGGTGTTCGACACCGGGTTATAGATCTCGGTGGTCGACAGGTCGCCCGTACCGACCCCCCCGTACCCTCCGACGACCAGCACGTTGCCGTTGTCGAGCCGCGTGGCGGTGTGATCCACGCGGACGGCGCTCATGTCGGGCCCGGGCGTCCACGTGTCGGTCGTCGGGTCGTAGATCTCGGTCGTCTTGACATAGCCGAGGCTCAACCCCCCGGTGACCAGCACCTTGCCGTTCCCGAGCAGCGTCGCGGTGTGAGCGATGCGGCGCATGGTCATGGGCGCGGTGAGCGACCACGTGTTGGTCGCCGGGTCGAAGAGCGCGGTGGTCGACAGCACGGTGCCAGTGGTGTCCGATCCGCCGGCGACGAGCACCTTGCCATTCTGGAGCAACGTCGCGGTCGGTATGCACCGGACGAGATCGACGCTCGTGGAGGTCACGTTCGACCACGAGTTGGTGGCGGGGTCGTAGAGCTGCGCGGTTACCGACGCAGGGGCGGCGTAGTCGCTCCCCACGACCAGCACCTTGCCGTTCCCGAGCAGCGTCGACGCGTGACCCCTCCGGGGCGATGCCATGTTGGGCGCGGAGGTCCAGGTGTTGGTCGTCGGGTTGTACAGCTCGGCGGTGCTCACGGTCACGTTGCTGGCGTTGACGCCGCCCGTCACGAGCACCCTGCCGTCCTGGAGCCGCACAACGGAGCTGTCGAAGTGGCCCCCGGCCGTGGACGCGACATACTTCCACTTCTCGGCCTCGTGGTAATAGAGCTCGGCGCTCGCCAGGTACTCGGTGGTGATGGTCCCGTACCTGAGGCCGCCCGTGATGAGCACCTTCTTGTTGTCCAGCAGCGTCGCGGTGTGCTGGGCGCGCTTGCTGCTCATCGTCCTATCGATCGTGATCCAGGTGCTGGTCAGCGGGTCGTAGGACTGAGCGCTGTCGGTCGCCGTGCTGGCCGCGGTGGTTCCGCCCGTGACGAGCACCTGGCCGCCGTCGAGCAGCGTCGCCGTGTGGGAGCTGCGCGGGGTGGCCATCGACGCGGTCGGGGTCCAGGTGAACGTCCCAGGGTCGTAGATCTCGGCGCTCGACATCTCGTTCGAGGTCGGGCGGTAGCCGCCCGCCACGAGCACCTTGCCGTTCAGGAGCCGCGTCGCCGTGTGGAAGGCGCGGTTCCCGCCCAGCGATCCGGTCGACGACCACGTATTGCTGTTCGAGTCGTAGAGCTCCGCGCTCGACAGGTAGCTGCTGTTGCGGCCGCCGACGACGAGCACCTTCCCGCCCCCGAGCGACGTCGCCGAGTGCGCCTGGCGGCTCGTGGCCATGGGCGCGGCCGACGACCAGCTGTTCGTGTTCGGATCGTAGAGCTCGGTGCTCGCCAGGAAGGCAGAGCCGGCGCCGATGCCGCCGACCAAGAGCACCTTGCCGTTGTCGAGCGGCGTCGCGGTGTGCCCGAAGCGCGCCGCGACCAGGGACCCGGCCGACGACCAGCTGTTCGTGTTCGGATCGTAGAGCTGGGCGCCCGCGATGGGCGCGTTGCTGATGCTGCTGCCGCCCGCGATGAGCACCTTGCCGTTGTTCAGCCGCGTCGCCGTGTGGCTGCGGCGGGCGGTGGTCAGCGACCCGGCCGACGACCAGCTGTTGGCGACCGGATCGTAGAGCTCGGCGCTCGCCAGCACGGCGCTGCCGATGGAGCCGCCCACGACGAGCACCTTGCCGTTCTGGAGCAGCGTCGCGGTATGCGCGCTGCGCGCCGCGCTCATCGAGGACGCCGACGCCCAGATCGGGTCGACCAGCGCCGGCTCGCCGCCCGCGTCGGCCCACAGCTCGATCGTCGCCCCGCGCACCGCGAGCCGCGCCGCGATCGGCCGCCCGCCGCGCGCGTACGCCGCCGGCGCCGTCACGCGCAGCCGCGCCGCGCCGGCCTCGTCGACCACCTCGACCGCGTCGCCCTCTTGCCGCAGCGTCGCGCCCTCGACCTCCCACGCCGCCGCGGGCGCGTCCGCGCGCGCAACGCCCGCGTCGAGCAGCAGCCACTCCTCGTAGCCCTCGTCGATCGCCGACCAGAACGACGTGCCGCCCTTGCGCGGATACGCCACCGCGCGCTCGGCGAGCTCGCCCTCGCCCTCGGCCTCGAGCTCGCGCACGCGCGCCTCGAACCCGCCGGGCAGATGAAACCGGATCTCATCCTCGCCGCGGGCCGGCAGCGCGGCGTGCAGCCCGCCGCGGCGCTGGAGCGCCGCCTGGATGTCGAGCTCGCGGCCCGGATCACGCGTCGAGGCGAGCCCGAAGCCGCCCTCGACCGCGACGAACGCCTCGCTGGCCTCGAGGACCTGCGCTGCCTGGTCGGGGAACTGCCGCCGCAGGTCGTCGCCCGCGGGCGCCTCGGGGCCGAGCGCGCAGCCGGCGCCGCCGGCCGACAGCGTCCCGCCGAATAACCACGTTGATAAGATAAACAGCCACCGTTGAAAGGGGGATTGGAAGCGCATCGCGGATCTCCTCTTGAACCATCCGGCCCTAGAGACGGCACACCTCGTGCCTGCGCGCCCCCATGTGCAGAAAGCGTACCAGTCGATGTCAGCCAGATAAAGCGTCGCGGTTCACGATTGACCTCCGCGAACAGCGGAGAGGCCTTGCGCCTCCAAGGCGTCGCGCCGCTGCTGTCGACCCGTGCCAGCGTGCCAGCGTGCCAGCGTGCCAGCGCGCCCTCCGTTGATGGGTGCTCGACTCTGTGCGACAGTAAGCGAGGCTTGTCGCGTCCTCTGGTGGATCACCGTGACAAGGCGCCGACTGCCATCGATCGGCAGTCGGCTCCGCGACGCCGAGCAAACCGTATCGGTGTCAAAATCGACCAAGATCGATCAGATGACGAAGGCCTCGGGGCGCAGGACGACCCGAGCAAGGTGAGGCAACATCCGACCCCGCCGCCACGGATGTGAACGCTCACACTGCTGGCATCAACACGAATCGACAGGCCCGCGGGTATCCTCGAGCCCGAGGGAGGACAAGGCTGGCGGGGCTCGTCCGGAGCGCCGCGTCATGAGGGACGGGCGCCGGACCGCGGTCATCGCCGGGGTATCCGCTCGGCGACCTCTGGCCGGTGGACGGTTGATCGCGTAGTGCTGGCGTGGAGGGGAGCCGATGGGCAGCCGAGCCGAGTGGAGCGGCGGGGCGCCGCCGTGATTGCGCGAGGATGCGCCGGCGTCAGGGGGTGTAGATCTCGACGGTCGCGTCGGCGTGGCCCGCGGCCATCACCCTGCCGTCCGCGAGCAGGGTCGCCATGCTGAAATCGAGTATACGGCCCTGGTTCATCGGCCCCGTCATGGTCCAGTCGTTCAATGCCGGGTCGTATATCTGCGCGCTCCGGAGCACGTCGCTGCCGGCGTTCCCCCCCGAGACCAGCACCTTGCCGTCGTTGAGCCGCACCGCAGCGTGCCCGGCTCGGGGGCTGAGGAGGATCGTGGTGGAGACGGCGGACCAGGTGTTCGACCCCGGGTCATAGATCTCGGTGCTCGACAGCTCATTCACACCGACCCCCCCGTACCCTCCGAAGACCAGCACCTTGCCGTTCTGGAGCAGCGTGGCGCTATGCTCCGAGCGGATAACGGTCATGTTGGGCCCGGCCGTCCACGTGTCGGTCGTCGGGTTGTAGATCTCGGTGGTCTTGAGATAGCCGTTGCCATAACCCCCGGTGACCAGCACCCTGCCGTTCTGGAGCAGCGTCGCGGTGTGGCCGATGCGGCGCTCGGTCATGTTCGCGGCGGGCGACCAGGTGTTGGTCACCGGGTCGAAGAGCGCGGTGGTCACATGCACGCTGGCAGTGGTCGTCCCCCCACCGGCGATGAGCACCTTGCCATTCGGGAGCAACGTCGCGGTAGGTGCGAAGCGGGCGAGATCGACGCTCGTGGAGGGCACGTTCGACCACGAGTTGGCGGCGGGGTCGTAGAGCTGCGCGGGCACCGACGTAGGGACGGTGTAGTCGGTCCCCACGACCAGCACCTTGCCGTTCCCGAGCAGCGTCGACGTGTGGGTCTTCCGGGCCGATGCCATGCTGGGCGCGGAGGTCCAGGTGTTGGTCGTCGGGTTGTACAGCTCGGCGGTGCTCACGACCACGTTACTGCCGTTGATGCCGCCCGTCACGAGCACCCTGCCGTCCTGGAGACGCACCGCGGAGCCGTACAAGTGGCCCCCGGCCGCCGACGCGACATACTTCCATTTCTCGGCCTCGTGGTAGTAGAGCTCGGCGCTCGCCAGGTACTCGGTGCTGATGGTCCCGTACCTGAGGCCGCCCGTGATGAGCACCTTCTTGTTGTCCAGCAGCGTCGCGGTGTGCTGGGCGCGCTTGCTGCTCATCTTCCTGTCGACCGTGATCCAGGTGTTGGTCGCCGGGTCGTAGGCCTGAGCGGTGTCGCTCGCCGTGCTGGCCGCGGTGGTTCCGCCCGTGACGAGCACCTGGCCGCCCTCGAGCAGCGTCGCCGTGTGGGAGCTGCGCGGGGTGTCCATCGACGTGGCCGGGATCCAGGTGAACGTCCCAGGGTCGTAGATCTCGGCGCTCGACATCTCGTTCGAGGTCGGGCGGTAGCCGCCCGCCACGAGCACCTTGCCGTTCAGGAGCCGCGTCGCCGTATGGAAGGCGCGGTTCCCGCCCAGCGATCCGGTCGACGACCACGTATTGCTGTTCGGGTCGTAGAGCTCCGCGCTCGACAGGTAGCTGCCGTTGCGGCCGCCGACGACGAGCACCTTCCCGCCCCCGAGCAACGTCGCCGTGTGCGCCTGGCGGCTCGTGGCCATGGGCGCGGCCGACGACCAGCTGTTGGACCCGGGATCGTAGAGCTCGGCGCTCGCCAGGTAGGTCGAGCCGGCGCCGATGCCGCCGACCAGGAGCACCTTGCCGTTGTCGAGCGGCGTCGCGGTGTGCGCGAAGCGCGCCGCGGCCAGGGACCCGGCCGACGACCAGCTGTTCGTGTTCGGATCGTAGAGCTGGGCGCCCGCGATGGGCGCGTTGCTGATGCTGCTGCCGCCCGCGATGAGCACCTTGCCGTTGTTCAGCCGCGTCGCCGTGTGGCTGCGGCGGGCGGTGGTCAGCGACCCGGCCGACGACCAGCTGTTGGCGACCGGATCGTAGAGCTCGGCGCTCGCCAGCACGGCGCTGCCGATGGAGCCGCCCACGACGAGCACCTTGCCGTTCTGGAGCAGCGTCGCGGTATGCGCGCTGCGCGCCGCGCTCATCGACGTCAGCGTCGGCGTCCAGATCGGGTCGATCAGCGCCGGCTCGCCGCCCGCGTCGGCCCACAGCTCGATCGTCGCCCCGCGCACCGCGAGCCGCGCCGCGATCGGCCGCCCGCCGCGCGCGTACGCCGCCGGCGCCGTCACGCGCAGCCGCGCCGCGCCGGCCTCGTCGACCACCTCGACCGCGTCGCCCTCCTGCCGCAGCGTCGCGCCCTCGACCTCCCACGCCGCTGCGGGCGCGTCCGCGCGCGCAACGCCCGCGTCGAGCAGCAGCCACTCCTCGTAGCCCTCGTCGATCGCCGACCAGAACGACGTGCCGCCCTTGCGCGGATACGCCACCGCGCGCCCGGCGAGCTCGCCCTCGCCCTCGGCCTCGAGCTCGCGCACGCGCGCCTCGAACCCGCCGGGCAGATGAAGCCGGATCTCGCCCTCGCCGCGGGCCGGCAGCGCGGCGTGCAGCCCGCCGCGGCGCTGAAAGCTTGCCTCGATGTCGAGCTCGCGGCCCGGATCACGCGTCGAGGCGAGCGCGAAGCCGCCCTCGACCGCGACGAGCGCCTCGCCGGCGTCGAGGACCTGCGCTGCCTGCTCGGGGAAGTGCTGCCGCAGGTCGTCGCTCGCGGGCGGCTCGGGGCCGAGCGCGCAGCCGGCGCCGCCGGCCGACAGCGCCCCGCCGAACAGCCATGTCGATAAGATGAACAGCCACCGTTGGAATGGGGATTGGAAGCGCATCGCGGATCTCCTCTCGATCGATCCGGCCCTGGAGACGGCACTCCTCGTGCCGTCGCGCCCCCGTGTGCAGAAAGCGTACCAGCCGATGCTCGCGTAGAGGCGCGCTCATCTCGCCGGATCGGCGCGCGCTCAGCCTACGACAAGGGGAAGCCGCCCCTGTGAGAACACCGATGTCGCTAGACTAGGCATCGGAGCAAACACCTCCATTCCCGAATGTCAAACAGATAAACCCGTCGCGGTTCATGGTTGACCTCCGCGAACAGCGGGGAGGCCTCTCGCCTCCAGAGCGTCACATCTCTGCTGTTGGTCCGTGCCAGCGTGCCAGCGTGCCAGCGTGCCAGCGTGCCAGCGTGCCAGCGCGCCCGCCTCTTCCGGCGGCGTGATCGTCGGTCCACCGACGCGCGTCGGCCAGCAACGTGGCGCACAACGCCGCGGCCAGCGCGATTCAGGCGCGGAGGACGAGGCGCGCACCTTGCTATGCTGACGTCATGGCAAGGCATACGATCTTAAGTTTCTCGATCATGGCGGCCGTGCTCGCGGCGGCCGCATGCGGCGACGACACCGGCGGGGGCGGCGGGGGCGGCGGCGCCACCTCGGGGCCGGGCTCCACGAGCAGCACGTCGGCCGGAGGCGGGGCCCCCGACGACAAGGACCCTGCCGAGGTCACGTCGGCCGACGAGTGCTTCTACGAGGGCGTCGGCGGCAGCGACGCGTTCCGGTGTTCGACCGCGAGGGTCGAGCTCGCCGAGCCGGTCCCGGTCGCCGCGATGACGTTCGTCGTCGAGACGAGCGAGGGCGACGTCTTCGATGTCTCGGACCCGGACCAGCCGCGCGGCGTCAAGGTCGAGGTCGAGGCGGGCGGCGGCGACGGCGCGGGAGGAGGCGGCGGTTCCGGCGGCGGGTCGGGGGAGGTCGCGACCGCGCTCGTCGTCTACGTCGACTCTCCGCCGCCGCACGCAGACCCGGCGTGGATCGACGTCCAGGTCCGCGTCGGCGGAGAGCTCGTGGGCGCCCATCGCTTCGAGGATCTCACGTTCGCCTGCGTCGCGTACTCGCAGGACAACTGGTGCTGGGAGTCCGAGCCGGTCACCCTGCCCATGGACGACGCGGAGTGAGCTCGTCAGCACGCGACGGCGACGGCTGATTCCCGAGCCGACCATCGAGGGCGGCTCGGTACACGAAGGGCGTCACGCTGGTTCCACGAAGACCGTGGCCATGAGCTCGTCATGGCTGGTCAACTTGTACATGACGCGCTCCACGCGATATTTCGACTCGCGCCCGTCTTTCTCGAGGAGCAGCAGCTCTCCCTGGCGAGGGATGACGGGCCCGTGGAAGACCTGAAGCAGCTCCCACGATGTGAGACAGATCCGGTGTACGGGGTGTTGAGCCATGAAGGGGACCCGAGCGTAGCGTATCCCGAGGCGTTCCGGTCCAGCATCAAACGGCGGGGCGTGTCCTGAGGCGACTCGGTACTAGCTAGTTCCGTGCCTCGCGAGTCTGGCCAGGGATCTCGAGAGATTTCAACGCAAAGGCGCAAAGGCGCAAACCAGAATTTTCTTTGTATTTTTGCGTCTTTGCGCCTTTGCGCCTTTGCGTTGAAATCTCTCTTCTCTCGCCGTGATCCCTGCCCAGACTTCTGCCGAACTAGGCCTCCGAGAGGCCCCCCTCCAGCCACTTCCGCGCGCTCTCGGCGGTGAGCTTGAAGCTCGCGGGCACCCTCGACTGCTTCACGGTCTCCCCCGCCTGGTCTCGCCCGGTCAGGATGGCGTGCGGGTCGTCCTCGTCGGGGACGATGTCGAGATCCACCCGGATCCGCGCGCCGTCCTCGACCACCGCCGTCACGCTCCGGTGCAGCATCGCCCGGCGCTGCTGGACGTGTCGCGCCACGACCTCGTTCGCCGTCTTCACCAGGGTGGCGAAGGCGCTCGCGTCGAGGGGCTTCGGGTTCTTCTTGTCGCGGCCCATCGTCCACGGCCCGACGAGCGCCGGCTCGCTCTGGCCGTCGCAGGTCATCTCCACGGCCCACCCGTCGTCGTCCTCGTTCTTGATGACCCGCGCCGTCCACCCGCTCCCCCGCCACAGCTTCGGGTCCTGATCCTCGGGCCGGATCCGGGGTGTCTGCTCCGCGTCATCGTGCGCCTCGTCCGTCACGTCGTGTGTCGTGGCCATGGGGTCCTCGGGCGCGCACTGTGCGCCTGACACCCCCCGCCCGTCCAGTAGAGAGCGAACCGCGGCGGGCGAGCGGCCCGGGGCGTTCCGGCCAGGCCTCGGCGTGGGCGTAGGCGTGGCGCAGTTCGCGAGCTGAGCGAACCTGCCCCGGCGCGAGCAGAGCGCCGGCGCGGACCGACCGCCGGCGCGTGCTGGCCGGCCGCTGCGGAGCTGCGACACTCGCCGCATGGACGTCCCCCGGCGCCTCTTCCTGGGCCTCTGCGCCGCCGCCCTCGCCCCAGGCCGCGCCCTCGCGGACACCGCGGCCGCGGGCGCCGCCCCGTCTGCCGCGCAGCGTCCTCCCCCGCCCGCGCCTCCCCCGCCCGCCTTCGACGTCCGCGACCTCCAGGTCCCCGGCGACCGCACCCTCGGCCGGCGGTTCACGCTGCTCGTGCCGAGGCACCTCGCCCCGGGCGAGCGCGTCCCGCTGCTCGTGCTCCTCCACGGCCTCGGCGAGACCGGCGACGAGCGCCTCGGCGCCCACGCCTGGCTCGAGCGCTACGGCCTCGGCTCGGCCTACGAGCGGCTCCGCCGCCCGCCGCTCGGCCGCACCGCGCGCCGGAAGGACTGGACCGACGCGCGGCTCGACGAGGTGAACGCCGCGCTCGCCGCGCAGCCGTTCCGCGGCCTCGCCGTCGCGTGCCCGTTCACGCCCAACGTGCACAAGGCCCCGAACCCCGCCGCCGCCCTCGACGGCTACACGCGCTGGCTCGCCGACGTCGTCCTGCCGCGCGCCCGCGCCGAGGCCCCCGTCTTCGACGACGCCGTCCGCACCTCGCTCGACGGCTGCTCGCTCGGCGGCTACATCGGCCTGGAGGTCTTCCTCCGCAGACCCGAGCTGTTCGGCGCCTGGGGCGGCGTCCAGTCCGCCATCAGCGCCCACCGCGCCCCGGGCTACGCCGACCGGCTCGCCAAGGCCGTCGCCGCGGCGGGCCCGCGCGACCTGCACCTGCTCACCAGCAAGGGCGACCCGTTCCACGACGCGAACAGCGCCCTCGCCGCGCAGCTCGCGAAGCGCTCCCTCCCGCACACGTTCCGGGTGCTGCCCGGCCCGCACGACCAGCCCTGGCTGCGCGAGGCCGGCACCATCGAGATGCTCCTCTTCCACGACCGCCGGCCCCGCTGACCGCCGGCGCAGCGCCCGGGCGCCGAGGGCAGGCGCGAGCGCCCGTGTCGTGCCGTGCGCGGCGCGCGGCCGAACGCCAGGTCACCCGATGCGCTTCACGCCGTACGCGTCGAAGGCGACATCCTGGCTCACGATCGGGATGTCCTCGACGAGCGCTTGCGCGATCATGAGTCGATCGAATGGATCACGGTGGTGAAATGGCAAGCTGCTGACGCGCGCGACGCGTCGCAGAGAAATATCGAGGAGCGCGATGTCGTTCATCATCATGTGTTGATTGATGAACACCTCGATGTCGCCGGGGATCGTGAGCTTGCCGAGGCTCACCTTGATCGCGATCTCCCAGGGGCTCGCCGCGCTCATCACGAGCTCGTTCGCGGGCTCCTCGAGGGCGCGCTGCGCCTCCACGCTGAGCTGCGGATCGTTCGCCAGAAACCACAGGAAGACGTGCGTATCCACCAGCAACCTCACCGCTCGTACTCCGCGAAGTCGTCGAGAGGAGCGTTGAAATCCGGAGCAATCCAGATCTGCCCGGCGGCGCCGCCCGCCCTCCGCCGTTTCCCGGATCTCCCGGCAGGCATCGGCACTGGAACGAGCTGCACCGCAACCCCGCCATGCACGATCACGACCGCCTCGCCACCGCGAGCGACGCCCATCAGCTCGTCGAGGCGGGCGAGCGCTTCGTCCAAGGACACCTGCATCATATGGCCTGGATTGTAGCGCAGCAACAGCAGGAGCGGGACCGGAGAGCGCCTCGGGAGAAGCGCCATCAGCGCGCTCGCCCCGGCGCGGCCGAGCTTCCCCACGTCGCCGCGGCGCCCGTGCGGGACGAGCTCGGCCCGCGCGCGAGGCTCACCACCTCGTCGGCGCAGCCCCAGCCGAGGGTCACGCCCGCACCGCCGTGGCCATAAACGTGGATGAGCCGGATCCCGCCGTGCAGGCCGGCCGCGTCGACCGCCACCCGGGCGCCGCCGTGCCGCGCCGGGCGCAGGCCGACGGCCTGCTCGAGCACCCGGGCCCCGGCGAGCTCCGGGACCAGGGCGATGCACCGCGCGAGGATCGCCTGACCCGTCGCGGCGCTCGGCGCGACGTCCGACACGCCGGGCTCGAAGGTGCCGCCGAGCACGACGTCGCGGCTGCGCGGGTGGACATAGGTCGCGCCGGCCGGGTTGTCCTCGTCGCGCACCGACGTGCGCAGGCCCGGGTTGCTGACCAGGACGACCTGCCCGCGCACCGGATGCACCCCCGCATCGTCGGCGAGCCCCCCAGCACCCAGGCCGGCGGCGTTGACGACGACCGGGGCCAGGTCGGCCACGTCGGTGAGGCGGTCGATGCGCCGCCGCAGCAGCACGCCCCCGCCGCCGGTCACGCGCTGCACGAGCCAGTCGAGGTACGGGCCCATCTCCATCGTCGGCACGGTGAACCGCCACTCTCCGGCGAACGGCGCCGGCACGTCGGCCGGCCGGACCACCCGGAAATCGCGGACCGCCGCCGCCCACCACGGCGGCCGCGCAGAAGGCGCCCGCAGCAGCATCCGGGTGGGCCGCATCACCACGCCCGACACCCCGTGCACCGCCTGCGCGGCCAGCTCGTCGAAGGTCCGCCGGGCCCAGTCGAGCACCCGGGGATCACCGACCGTATGGGTCGGATACCAAACCGCCGCGGCGATCCGCGAGACCGTCCGCGCCGGCTCGTCGGCGGTCACCACCGCCACCCGCGCCCCCGCCTCCTGCAACCGCGCCGCGCACGTCAGACCAACGATGCCGGCGCCCACCACCACCACGTCATGGTTCATGCGCCTAGCGAACGGCGGGCGGGCTCGGCTGTCCAAGACCAGCTGCTTACCGGTTCATAAGGATCGCTTATCATCGGACGTTCATGGACCTGCGCCGGCTGCGCTACTTCGCCGTCCTCGCCGAGGAGCTGCACTTCACCCGGGCCGCCAGCCGGCTGCGCATCGCGCAGCCCGCCCTGAGCCAGCAGATCCAGGCGCTCGAGCAGGAGGTCGGCGCCGCGCTGGTCGACCGCGGCGGCCGGGGGTGCGCGCTCACGCCGATCGGCCGGCTGGTCGCCGACGAGGCCGCGGCGCTGCTCGCGCAGGCCGCGGCGGCGCGGGAGCGGATCGACGCGGCGGTGCGCGGTCAGGGCGGCCGGATCCGGCTGGCGTACACCCGGTCGGCCCGGGGCGGCCGGGTCGACGCCCTCGTCGCCCGCTTCCGGGCCGAGAACCCGTACGTCGAGGTGGTGGCCGAGACCGGCTGGACCGCGCCCAACGTGGCCGGGTTGCTCGCCGGCCGGCTCGACGTCGCCTTCGTGCGCCCGCCGGTGACCGAGCCCGGCCTGCGCTGCCGCTTCGTCGACACCGAGGAGCTGCTGCTCGCGGTCCCCGCGGATCACCCGCTGGCGCAGCGCCGGACGATCCCGCGCGAGCTGGTCTTCGGCGTGCCGGCGGTGATGTGGCCCCGGGAGAACGGCCCCGGCATGTACGACCGCATCGTCGGGCAGGTCTGGCCGCGCGGCGGGTTCAACCTCGTGCGGCACGAGCCCGACGACGAGCAGCTCCTGCGCGCCGTGGCCGGCGGCGCCGTCGTGGCCGCCGTGCCCGCGGGCCGCGCCCGCGCGCTTCGGGTGCCCCGGGTGCGGCTGCGCCGCTTCACCGCGCCGGTGCCCACCGTGGACATCGCGCTGGCCTACCCGGCGCGGGCCGTGAACCCGGCGGTGATGCGCCTGCTCGCCCTGCTGGACTAGGTCCGGACGTCACACGTTCTGGCCAGGGAGCCCGAGAGATTTCAACGCAAAGGCGCAAAGGCGCAAACCAGAATTTCTTCTGTATTTTTGCGCCTTTGCGCCTTTGCGCCTTTGCGTTGAAAATCTCTTCTCTCGCCGTGATCCCTGCCAAGACTTCTGACAGGCGGAACTGGCAGGCGCGCGCCGCCGTTCCCGCGCGAACGCGCGAGACGCGACGGGCGCGGACACGCCGCGTACATCCCCTCTCGCATGGCCGCCCTGGATTTGAGGCGCCCCGCCGGACATGCGCAGTCCCGCGCTCTAGACTGGATCGATGGGGGGAACTCAACCGGACCAAACAACCGCTCTCGACCAGCAGCGGGCAGCCTCCGGCATCGCAGGCCTGGACTCCATCCTGCATGGCGGATTCCCGCGCGAGGAGATGCACCTCGTCCAGGGCGCCTCCGGCACCGGCAAGACCACGCTCGCGCTGCAATTCCTGCTCGCCGGGGCCGACACGGGGGAGAGCGGGCTCTACATCACGCTCGCCCAAACCAAGAGAGGTCTGGAGGCGATCGCCCGCTCCCACGGGTGGTCGCTGGAGGGCGTGACCGTGTACGCTCTCTCGCCCGACGACATCGCGGAGAGCCTCGCCGCTGACCAGACGGTCCTGCGCACGGCGGACGTGGAGCTCGGTGAGCTCACCCGGCAGCTGCGCCAGGTGATCGAGCAGACCCAGCCCCGCCGGGTCATCTTCGACTCGATCGGCGTGATCGGCCTCCTGGCCGGCAGCGCGCCGCGCTACCACCGCGAGATCGCGGTGCTCCGGCAGTTCCTCGTCGCGCGGGGGTGCACGGCGCTGTTCCTCGGCGACTGGCCCTCGGAGAGGGAGCTGGAGAGCCCCCCCAACACCGAGTTTCACAGCCTGGCCGGCAGCGTGATCCACCTAGAGTACACCGCCCCGGATTACGGCGAGGTCCGGCGGCGCCTGCGGGTGATGAAGGTCCGCGGGACCGCTTTCCGGAGCGGTTACCATGACTTCCGCATCCGGACGGGCGGGCTGGAAGTCTACCCGCGCGTGGAGGCGCACCAAGGCGGGCAGTACGACGAGTTCCGGTGCATTCGGAGCGGGATCGCGGCGCTCGACGAGCTGCTCGGGGGCGGGCTGGAGCTGGGCACCGCCTGCCTGTTCATCGGTCCGTCCGGCGCCGGCAAGAGCACGCTCTGCGCGGTCTACGCGTGCGCCGCCGCCCGAGGGGGCGACGCCGCCGCCATGTTTCTCTTCGAGGAGCGCCCGCAGACGCTGAAGGAGCGGTGCAGAGGGGTGGGCATCGACCTGCAGCCTCACGAGGACAGCGGCCGGCTGGCGATCGAGCAGCTCAATTCGGCGGACATCTCCGCGGGAGAGTTCGCGCACCGGGTCCGCGCGGCGGTGGAGGGCAACCGCGCCAGGCTCGTCGTGATCGACAGCCTCACGGGGTACTTCAACGCGATGGGGAACGACTCGGCGAACTCGGTGCAGCTGCACGAGCTGCTCAACTTCCTGAGCGGCCGCGGGGTGCTCACGCTCGTCGTGGTGACCCAGGAGGGCTTCACGAGCGTCGGCGCCATACCGAGCGTGGACGTCAGCTACCTGTCCGACTCGCTCCTCGTCCTGCGTCTCTTCGAGGTAGACGGCGGCATCCGCAGGTGCGTGGCGGCCGTCAAGAAGCGCCGGGGCGGTCACGAGACGACGATCCGGGAGCTGTCCATCAGCGCCGAGGGGATACGTGTCGGCGAGGAGCCGCTGCGGGAGCTCCGCCACATCCTCGGCGGCGTCCCCGAGCCGCCCAGCGCTGGCCAGGTCCGGAGCAGCAGCGGAGGCGTGACGCGGACCGTGGTGCGGCGCGACGAGGGAGGCAGCGGTGGATAACGCCTGCGCCAAGCCGGATACCCCGCCGTGCGACGAGCGCGTCCTGGTGGTGGCGCCGGTGGGGCGGGACACCCCGCTGCTGTGCGAGGTCCTCCGCCGGTGCCGGCTCACGCCCCTCCCGTGCCGCGACATGGCGGAGCTCACGGGCCCCCTGCGGGAGGGCGCGGGGGCGTTGCTGCTGACCGAGGAGGCGCTGGCGCCCGCGGCCATGCCAGACCTCCTCGCGGCGCTGTCCGCGCAGCCCTCGTGGTCGGATCTGCCCGTGGTCCTGCTGGCGGACGCGGTGCCGCTCGCGCGGTCCAACCAGCAGGCCATCGCGGCGCTGCGCTCGGCCGGCAACCTGACGGTCCTGGACCGGCCCGTCCGGGAGCTGGCGCTCGCGACGGCCGTCCAGGCGGCGCTGCGGGCCCGGCGGCGGCAATGCGAGGTCCGCGATCTGGTCGCGCGGGAGCACGCGGCGCGGCAGGCCGCGCTGGCGGCGCAGCAGGAGGCGGAGGGCGCGGCGCGGATCAAGGACGAGTTCCTCGCCACGGTGTCCCACGAGCTCCGCAACCCGCTGAACGCGATCCTGCTCTGGACGCGCCTGCTGCGCAGCGGCCGGGTGAACGCGCTGAAGATGCAGCAGGGCCTGCAGGCGGTCGAGCGGAGCGCCAGGGCGCAATCGCAGCTCGTCGAGGATCTGCTGGACGTCTCGCGGATGCTCGCGGGCAGGATGCACCTGAACCTCCAGGAGGCGGATCTGGCGCAGGTCGCCGGTGCGGCGGTGGACGCCATCCGCCCCGCCGCGGAGGCCAAGCACATCCAGCTCGACGCCGCGTACGACGCCCAGGCTGGCCTCGCGCGCGTCGATCCCGATCGCCTCCAGCAGGTGCTCTGGAACCTGCTGAGCAACGCCGTCAAGTTCACGCCGCCGGGCGGGCGCGTCTCGCTCCGGGTGCAGCGCGGCGGGGGCGAGGTCCGCATCGTGGTCGAGGACACGGGCAGCGGGATCCGCCGCGAGCTCCTCCCGCACATCTTCGAGCGCTTCTGGCAAGCGGACATGACGGCGCAGCGGCGACAGGGCGGGCTCGGGCTCGGGCTCGCCATCAGCCGCCAGCTCGTCGAGCTGCACGGGGGCACCCTCTCCGTGGACAGCCTCGGCGAGGGGCTCGGCTCGGTGTTCACGGTGGCGCTCCCCGTCGGCGCCGTGGACCGGGCCGACGCGCTGGCCGCGGCGGGCCCGCGCGCGGCCAGCGCGGCCGCGGCTGCGCTACCGCTGCACGGGCTCCGGGTGCTCCTCGTGGAAGACGACCCCGACACGCGCGAGGTGATGGCCTACATGCTGGGAGAGCAGGGGGCCGAGGTGACGGCCGTGGCGTCGAGCCAGGCGGCGCTGGACGTGCTGTCGGCGGCGACCGCCGGAGGCAGACCACACGTGCTGGTGAGCGACCTGGGGATGCCGGACATGGACGGCTACGAGCTGCTCCGCCGGCTCAGGGCGATCGAGGCAGAGCGGGGCGAGCCCGCGCTCCCGGCCGCGCTGGTCACGGCCTACGCCCGCACCTACGACCACGCGCGGGCGCTGGCGGCGGGTTTCGGCGCGCACCTCGCCAAGCCGGTCGAGCCGGAGCTGCTCTCCGCGGCCATCGCGCAGCTCGCCAGGGCGGTCGGCTGACGCCGCGGCGGCAGAGCGCGGGCGCACCTGCGCGCAGGGAGGCCCGGCGGCTCACTCGAGCAGCCCCGCGTCGCGCAGGAACGCCGCCTCGACGGCCGCGTAATCCACCTCCACGTCGAGCCGCGCGAGCACCGAATAGAACCCGAACTGGAGCCGGTTCATGAACACCATGCCCGGCGGCAGCTGCACGAAGCCGCTGTCCTTCACCAGGATCTGCTGCTTCATCGCCTTCACCCCCTCCGCGAGGCTGAGCACGTAATCCCTCGTCACCCGGAGCGGCGACCCGAAGAGCGGCTCGAAGCACCGCCGCGAGTAGGCGAGCGCGAGCTCCTCGAACCGCCCGCCGCGCGTGCCCAGGATCCGCGCGGCGCTCCGCGCGAACGCCGCCTCGTCCCTGCGCAGCGCGGCGACGTGCATCGCGCGCGCGTGCTCCAGCCGGGCGCCGTCGATCGGCTCCACGCAGCCGAAATCGAGGAACGTGACGGCGCCGTCCAGGTGAAAGAGGTAGTTGCCGGGGTGCGGATCCGCGTTGAACATGCCCCCGACGAGGTTGCCCTTGAACACGAACCGCCAGAGCGTCTCGGCGTACACGCGCCGGGTGTGCTCGTCGCGCGCGCCGGCCTCCTCGAGGGTCGCGCCGCGCGCGAGCGCGGTGGTGAGCACCCGGCGGCTGGAGCGCGCGCCGATGACCTCGGGGATGCGGATGCCCGGGTCGCCCCGGTGGAGCGCCGCGAACCGCCGCTGCCGCTCCGCCTCGAGGCCGTAGTCGAGCTCCTCGAGGAAACGCGCCTTGACCTCCGCGAACACGCGCTTCGCGTCGAGCGCCTTCGGCGCCACCGCGCCCACCGCCGCCTGGATCATGCCGGCGTTCTCGAGGTCGGCGGCGAGCGCCCGATCGATCCCCGGGTGCTGGACCTTCACCGCGACCTCGCGCCCGTCCGCGAGCGCGGCGCGGTGCACCTGGCCGATCGAGGCGCTCGCGAACGGCGCGTCGTCCCAGGCCGCGAAGAGCTCGCCGAGGGGCGCGCCGAGGTCCTCCTCGACGACCGCGCGGATGGCCTCGGGCGGGGACGTCGGCGCGGCGGCGCGGAGCGAGCGTAGCGCCCCCTCGAAGGCCTCCCGCTGGCCCTCGGGGAGGATGCCGTCCACGTAACTCGCCATCTGGCCGACCTTGGCCGCGAGCCCGCGCAGCGTGCCCAGCACCTCGACCACCTGCTCCGCGGCGCGCTCGGCCGCGGCCTCGCCCCCGCGCGACAGGAGCAGGCCCGCCCCGGTGCGGGCTCCGAGGCCCGCCAGGCGGGCGAAGCGGTTCAGGCGGCCCTCGGGGACCTTCTTCCCTGTCGTCATCGAGGCGAGCCGCTTTTACCATGGACGTGCTCATGAAGACGAACGCGGCACGCATCCTCGACGGGCTCGGCATCCGTTACGAGCTGCGCACCTACGAGGTGGATCCCGAGGACCTGAGCGCGACCACGGTGGCCAGGAAGATCGGCCTGCCGCCGGAGCAGGTGTGGAAGACGCTGGTGGCGCGCGGCGATCGCCACGGCGTCTGCCTCGCGGTCGTGCCGGGCAACGCCCAGCTCGATTTGAAGGCGCTGGCGCGGCTCACCGGGGACCGGAAGGTCGACACCGTGCCGCTCAAGGAGGTCCAGCCGCTCACGGGCTACGTGCGGGGCGGGGTCACGGCGCTCGGCGCGAAGAAGGCCTATCCCGTCTACGCCGACGAGACCGTCGCGCTGTTCGATGTCGTCTCCGTCTCGGCCGGCGTGCGGGGCACGCAGATCCTCCTGTCCCCGGACGACTACCTGCGCGCGACCGGCGCCAAGGTGGGGCCGATCGCCCTCCCCGGCGGGGCCGATTGAGCGCGCGCGCCGCCGGGAACGCGGTATGGTATGCGGTGTGAGCAGCCGTGAGCAGCAGCGCGGTCGGACAGCCGGGGAGGCACCGGGCCCCGCGCGCTGCCGAGCGCCTGGCCGCCGTCCGGGCGGGTAGCGAGGACATGACCCGAGTTGCCTGGGATCCGAGGGAGCTGAGCAGCGCCGAGCTGCGCCGGCGCTGCGCGCGCTGCCGCCCGTGGGAGCTCGGCCTCGGGGCGGTCCAGCTCGCCGCGTCGACCGCCGCGGGCGGCGCGGTGCTCGCCGCGGCCGCCGTCTGCATCCCGGGCCTCGTGCAGTGCATCAGCGTGGGCCCGGCGCTCGCCGCGGGCATCGTCGTCTGGGAGGCGCTCGGGGCGGGGAAGGCGTGGCTGCCCGGCGCGGCGTGCCGCGAGGAGCTCGCCTTCCGCGACTGGCAGGCGGGGCTGTCCCCGCAGGTGGGGCCGCGGACGCTCCGGCGCTGGGCCGAGCGCGCCCTGGCGCAGCAGCCGGCGCCGGACTGGCTGCTCGTGCTCGAGGGCGTCGCGCCCGGCTCCAGCGCGCGGCGCTGGGCCAAGATCGAGATCGCGCGGGCCCCGTCGTCCGCCGCTCCGTTCCGGGCGCAGGCGAGCGGGCGCGCGCTCGTCCGCGGTGACGGGACCGGCGAGGCGGCGCCGCGCGAAAGGCACCTCGCGCCGGACGAGCTCGACGACGTGCTCGAGTCGCTCGCGGCGTTTCCAGACGGCCTCTCGCCAGATCGCTCTTCTTCTTCGCCGCCGCCGCCGGCGGCGCCGCGCGACGCTCCGCCGCCCGCGCGGCGCGGCCGCTGCGATGTGCTGGTCGCGAGGCGGGCGCCGTTCGCCGCGGTGCAGCTGTCCTGCGAGCTCCCGTGGCCCGACGCGGCCCCGCAGGAGCCCTCGGCGGCCCTGCTCCGCAGCCTCGTCCGGGTGGCCTGGCCCGAGGACGGCATCGCCTCTCGCCCCGCGTGAGCGCCCCGCGCCGGCGCTGCGCGCGGCCGGGATGCTTCGTTGCGGCGCGTGGAGCGCTTCGCTAGGCTGCTTTTTGTTTGATAGGCCAGACGCTTGACCGCAAGTACAGGCTCTTGCGCCTCCTCGGCGAGGGGGGGATGGGCGCCGTGTACGAGGCGGAGCACGCGGCGATGCACCGGCGCGTCGCGGTCAAGGTCCTGAACGGCCGGCGCCTCGCCCCCGGGCGCGGCGGGGTGCAGCGGTTCCGCCGCGAGGCGGTGGCGGCGGGCGCGATCGACGACGCGCACATCGTCCAGGTGCTCGACGCGGGCACCGACGAGGAGACGGGCACCTCGTACATCGTCATGGAGCTCCTCCAGGGGGAGGACCTCCAGCAGCGCATCGATCAGACAGGCGCCCTGCCCGCCGACGTGGTGTTGCGCATCGGCGCCCAGGCGCTCGCGGGCCTGCAGCGGGCGCACGAGGCGCACGTCGTCCACCGCGACATCAAGCCGGCGAACCTCTTCCTCGCCGAGCGGCCGGGCGGCGAGCTCACGGTCAAGGTGCTCGACTTCGGCATCGCGAAGATCGTGGCGGATCCGCTGCTCATGCCGCACACCGCGGGGCTGACGAACACCGACAGCTTCCTCGGCTCGCCGCTCTACATGTCGCCCGAGCAGGTGCTGAACAGCCGCGACGTCGATCACCGGACCGACCTCTGGTCGCTCGCCAGCGCGCTCTACTGCGCCCTCGCCGGCCACGCGCCCCACCAGCAGGTCGGCACGGTCGGCAGGCTCATCTTCAGCATCTGCAGCAGCCCGCCCCCGCCGCTCCACGAGGTGGCGCCCTGGGTCCCGCTCGAGGTCTCCCGCGTCCTCCACGGCGCCCTCGCGCTCGAGGTCGAGAAGCGATACCCGAGCGCCGCCGCCATGCTCGAGGCGATCCGCCCGCTGCTCCAGGGCGGCGCCGAGCTCCACGAGTCGATGATGCTCCCCGCGGTCAGCGCGCGGCGGCTCACGTCCTACGCGCCCACCCTCGAGCAGGCGCCGCTCGACGAGGAGGCCGGGGTCGAGGCCGAAGGCGCCGCGGGGAGGACCGATGTCGCCGAGGGCGACCGCGCGGCGCCGGTCGACAGCGAGGCTCCGCGGAGCAACAAGGCCCCTCCGGCGCGCCCGGAGGCGACGCTGGTCGCCGGGCTCGCGTCGGCGCGCCCGGAGGCGACGCTGGTCGCCGGGCCGGCGGCGGCGCGCCCGGAGGCGACGCTGGTCGCCGGGCTCGCGTCGGCGAGCGCCGGGAAGCCGGCGACGGCGGGCGAGGTGCCCTCCGGCAACAAGGAGGTGAATCCGGCCGCGACCCGCCCCGGCGACTCGTCAGCGCCGGTGGAGACCTCGCTCGACGATCAGGGCGCGCCGCGGCGGGCTCCGGGAGCGGGAAGCTCGAGGCGAGCGCGGTGGGCGAGGCCGATGACCACGGCGCTGACCGGCGTGGTGCTCCTCGGCGCGCTCGGCGTCTTCAGGGCCTACAAGGGCCCGGAAGGCCTCCCGTCGCAGGCGGGGAGGACCGGAGCCGCGGCGCCGCTGGAGCCAGAATCGCTGCCCCCGTCGAGCCTGGGGGTCTCCGGCGTGTCGCGAGCGCCCATGGTCGCGCCGGCGGCCCCGTTCCGGCGAGTTCAGCTCGCGGTGATTCCCGGCGACGCCTCGGTCGAGGTCGACTCCAGGCCTGCGCGGGTGTCCGGAGGGCGCGTCGAGCTCGAAGGCGCCCTCGGGAGCGTGCACCGCGTCCGCATCTCCAAGGGCAAGGAGCAGAAGCAGGTCGATATCTTCATCACGGAGCTCGGCGCACACCCGCCGAAGGTGGAGCTCCGGAGGGTCCCGGCCCGCCCGACGAAGGCCACGCGCCCGCCCGCAGCGCCGCCAGGGCCGCCCGACGAAGGCGCACGCCCGCCGCTCCCCTCATCCGGTTGACAGCTGAGGCGCCGCACCGCGAGGCGCTCCCCGCATCAGGCGTAGCCCGAGCGCGAGGAGCAGGGCTCCGAAGGCGAGGAACGCGAGATCCCACCCGAGCTGACCGGGCCCTGGACGGACATGGTGAATCTGGAGGAGGTGATGGTCGATCACCCCCTCGACGAGGTTGAACACCCCCCAGCCCGCGGCGGCGGCGCCCGGGAGGATCCGCCCGGGCAGAGGGTCTCCTCCGGCGCGCAGGGCGCGCCAGAGCTTGCCGACTCCTGCCACGGTGAGGCCGAACGCGACAACGCTGAACAGGCCGTCCGCGACGATGTTCCTCCTCACGTCGTCGATCGTCGCGCCCGGGTGGCAGCTGAAGCAGATCAGGTGGTGCCACTGGAGGAGCTGGTGAAAGAGGATGCCGTCGATCAGGCCGCCGGCGCCCATGCCGAAGAGCACGCCCGCCACCTTCACGGCGCGTGACGTCCTCGCGGCGACACCGGTATCGAACGGGCGGGCTTTGCTCATGATCGCCTCCGCGAGCGCAGCCATGCGAGCGCCAAACCACGGTTGAGCGCCGCGGAGGACGGAGCGCCCGGGCGGAGGCTCGATGCGGGCTCCCTCCCGCCGGCCTACATCCGGCCCTGCGATGGTGGTGATCTCGGCGATGTCAACTGGCCAACTCGCCCTTGGCATGGAGTTGGCACATGGCTCGGCATCCCACGTTTCGCTGAAATCATCGAAAGGTACCCGATGGAGAATCCAATGAACCCGGAACGCGCCGAAGCCACGTCGGAAACGGAGCACCAGGGTGGCCCGAAGCCGGTCCCCTACACGTACCATGATGGCCGCGAGGACTACCTCCATGTCGGCCGCCAGGAGGGCGCGCCGGACGACCAGCCCGAGGCGATCGTCCCTCGCTTCGAGGCGACGCCTTCTCCTGCCCCGGGGACAGCGCTGCCCCCCGAGGCGACGGCGCTGCCCCCCGAGGCGACCGCCATGCCGCCCGGCGTGACGCCTGGAGCCGCCGAGGCAGCGCGTTCGCCAGCGACGTCGGCGGCGGCGCCACCCGAGGCCACGGCGCTGCCGCCCGAGGCCACGGCGCTGCCCCCGGAGGCGGCGCCCCGGTCGCCCGAGCCGCCGCCGCGCGCGGCGGCGCAGCGCCCTCAGGAGGGGGACAGGATGCGCGAGATCGTGACGCGCGGGCTGCGCACCGGCGCCGTGATGACGGCGGCGACGATGTGCACGATGATGGCAGCGTCGACGTTCAAGCGCGGGTCGCCCTGGGCGTCGATGAACGCCATGGCGACGGCGGTCGGGCTCGGGGGGCGCCGCGCGAGCGACCGGTTCGACCCGGTGGTCACGCCCGCCGGCGTCGCGGTGCTCGCCGGGGGCCTGCTCGTGTGGGGCATCGGCTACGAGAAGGCGCTCGAGGCGACCCGGCAGCGCAGCAGCGCCCTCACCGGCGCGCTGTCCGCGCTCGGCGGCTTCCTGTTCGACGAGCTGGTCTTGCCCGACCGGCTCATGAAGAACTTCCGCGACAAGATGGGCGTGCTCGGCACCCTCAGCAAGTACATCGCCCTGGGTGTGGCGAGCGCCGCGGCCCCGCGGTGAGCACGCAGGACGCCGGCGGGACCGCGCCCGGCTCGGCGTGAGGCACACGTCGCGAGCCGGGCTGCCGGGTTGGGCGCTGTTCTCGTCGGCGCTCGGGCGACCGCCTGGCTCGCGTCGCTCGAGGTCATCCGGCGCGGCCCTGCGGCGGATGGACACCGGTCGCCGCCCAGTAACGACGCAGCTCCACCATCACGGCGCGATTCATCTGGAGAGCCGCCACGGTCGTACGCCCGCTGGCTGTGCACCCGGCGACGAGCGTCGCCCCGTCACGCCACTCGAAGTGCTCCTCCCAGACGTCTTGGATGGGATGAAAAAGGGGAGAGCTCTCTCCGGTTGCCGGATCCGCCGCGTGCGTGCGCGCCGCTTTGTGGCGATTGCACGTCGGGCAACAGAGGCAGAGGTTGTCGAGCGTGGTCGTGCCACCCGCGAAGCGAGGCACGACATGGTCGATCTCGAACGTCACGCCCATCAGGCTCTCGGCGCAGCGGCAGAACGCGCACCGGCCGGCGTCGCGAGCGAGGATCAGCTTTCGCAGCCGGACGGGAATCCGGCCGGCGGTCACGCCGCAGCCGTGCGGTGGCGCCCGAGCTGGGCGAGCGTATAGGCAGCCCTGGCCTTCAGGAGTGCGATGCGGTCGGCCTCCTCCAGCAGCGCGTCGAGCTCCTGCCGCTCGCTCTCCCCGAGCTCACCCCGGGTGTTCTTGCGCAGGAGCGCCCTCATCCGTCGCTGGCGTGCAGGGGCGACCACGGAGCTGGACAGCGCCACGAGCTCCGTCTCGCTCATCCCGCGCAGCGCCTCGATCCCGGGCTGTCCGGACGGCTCGCCGACAGGCATCGCCGCCTCACGCAGGAGCGTCTCCGCGAGCTCGGCTTGCGCCTTCCGGGGCAGGCGCCGCGCTGCGGCAAGGATCTCCTCGAGCTTCAAGGGGTCCGGCCTCATCGCGGATCATGGTACCACGGGATCGCGCTCCGGCTCCTCCATCCTGCGCGCCGCCTGGTCGCCGCGAGCCCGGCGCCGGGCGCCTCCGCGTCGCGCTCACGGCCTCACCTTCTCCGTCACGGCGCGCCCGCCGTCGGCCACCCCCGAGAAGGCGACGTGCTCGACCCCGAGCGGCCATCGCAGCTGCACGAAGACGCTCTTGAGCTGCGCGCTCACCCCCGCGATGCGGGTCGACGCGACCGCCCTGCACCCGCCCTCGCGCCTCGGCAGGAGTCCTGGCAGGGATCACGACGAGAGAAGAGAGATTTCAACGCAAAGGCGCAAAAACAGAGAAAAATTCTGCTTTGCGCCTTTGCGCCTTTGCGTTCGAATCTCTCGGGATCCCTGGCCGAGACTCGTGACGCTCGGAACTAGCCCCCGGCGGACGTGCGCTCTCCCGCGCTCTGCTCCACGTGCTGCGGCAGCGCGCCCGCCGGCCTGGCCTCCTCCGGCGGACCGTCGCTCGCCTCCGGCTGCTCCTCCGGCGACGCCCCCGCCGCCGCGCCGGCGCCGGCGCCGGCGCCGGGGTCCCTCGACTCGAGGGAGCCCGCAGGGCCGCCGCGACCGGACTCTTCGTACGGGCCGCCGCCGATCGTGCCCGGCGCGCGCAGCTCGGCGTCCTTCGGGTGCGGCCCGTCGAGCCGGAAGATCCCCTTCGATTGATCGACCTCGTCGACGCGCCCCTTCCCCTGCGCCAGCGGCTCGTCGCGTCGCTCCTCGTCATCGCGCCCCATGGTTTCCCTCCCTCGCCCGGCGCGCGGTGCGCTCCCGGTGCACACGCAAGCGTCAGGTATCGCCCGCTGCGTGCATGCGAGGTGCCGGCGCGCCGCTCACGCCTGCTGCGCCGCTCACGCCGGCCGCGCCGCCCGCGGTTCCTCCGCGGCGCCCTTCCCCGCCCCGCCCCCCTGCCCCCCCGCGAGCCTGTCCACCGCGACCGGCTGCGTGAGCTGCTCGGCGGGCGTCCCCGCGGCCATCTGCTGGGCGATGATGAGCTCCCGCGCCTGCTGCCGCAGCAGAGGCAGCCGCCGCGCGAACACCGCGGCGGCGACGATGCAGCAGACGCCGCCCGAGGCCACGGTCGCGGGCGCGCCGATCCGGTCCGCCAGCGAGCCCGCGAGCAGCGCGCCGAGCGGGGCCATCCCCATGAACATCATCGCGTAGACCGCCATGACACGCCCGCGGAGCGCGTCCGGCACCATGGCCTGCACGAGCGTGTTCGAGCCCGCCATCTGCACCATCATCGAGAACCCGACGGGCACGAGCAGCAGCGCCGACAGCCAGAAGGTGCGCGACAGCGCGAACAGGACGAGCGCCGCCCCGAACCCCGCGCAGGCCGCGGCGACCCACGCGCCGAGCCCCCGGAGCCGCTTGCGGCCCGCGAGGACCAGCGCCCCGAGCAGCGCGCCGATGCCCGACGCGCCCATCAGGGTGCCGAGCCCCCGCGCCCCGCCGCCGAGGATCCGGTCGGCGAAGATCGGCATCAGCACCGCGTACGGCATCGCGGTGACGCTCACGACGCCGAGCAGGACGAGCAGCGCGCGGATCGCGCCGGTACGCGCGACGAAACGGAAGCCCTCGGCCGTCGCCGCGAGCGCCGACGGGCGCGGCCCGGCGGGCGGCGGGCGGGGCGGGACGCGCATCGCCAGCAGGCTCGCGATGACGGCGAGGAAGCTCACCCCGTTCGCGAGGAAACACCACGCCTCGCCGATCGCGCCGACCAGGACGCCCGCCACCGCGGGGCCGATGATGCGCGCGCCGTTGAACATCGACGAGTTCAGGGCAATCGCGTTGGCGAGGTCCTCCCGGCCGACCATCTCGACCACGAACGACTGCCGCGCCGGGATGTCGAAGGCGTTGACCGTGCCGAGCATCACGCCGAACGCGAGGATGTGCCAGACCGCGATGTGCCCGCTCAACGTGAGCGCGGCCAGCCCGAGCGCGAGCACCATCGCCGCCGACTGCGTGGCGACGAGGATGCGGTGGCGCCTCCGCCGATCCGCCACCGCGCCGCCGATCGGGGCGAGCAAGAAGACCGGGATCTGCGTCGCGAACCCGACCGTGCCGAGCAGCAGCGACGAGCCCGTCAGCCGGTAGACGAGCCAGGACTGGGCGACCGACTGCATCCAGGTGCCGACCAGCGACACGAGCTGGCCGGCGAAGAACAGCTGGTAGTTGCGGTGGCGCAGCGCGCGCAGCAGCGACGGGCCGGAGGCAGCCGCCCGCCCCGCGCCGCCCCCCGGCGCGCCGCCTCGGCCGTCAGGCGGCGCCATGGCCGCCGCGGTTCTCCCGCCGATCGATCGTGGGTGGCCAAAGGTATGACAAGGAACCCATCTCGCTGTGGTCCTCCCGGGTACCTCCTAGAGACGACGGGCCGCCCTGGCCACCCCGCAGCTCGCCTCGCTGCCTGCGCGAGGCCGCTGGCCAGCGGCTGGCCCGAATCTGCCGCTCCCGGCGGGGCGTGCGCTGCGGCGGCGCGTCGCGACGAGCCCGTCGGCGCGCGCCGGAGCGGGCCGAGCGGTGCGGGGGGAGCCGCGGCGAGCCGGCGCGGAAGCAGAGCTACTTCGCGGAAGGCCTGCTCGTCCACGATCGGTCGGACGCGGCGCCCGGCCCGGCGCTCGACGCGCGGGCGTGACCTCCGCGCCGGCGCGCGCCGGCGCGGCGTGAGCCCGCCTTCGCCTCCGGTTCAGCGAGACGACGCGGGCAGGCTGGCGCCGTACCAGGTCGTGGTGATCTCGGGCCAGTCGCCGACGACGGCCACGTCCTCGTGAGCCGGCTCGTAGCGGTACTGCTCGATGACCTCCTCGGGCCAGACGCGCCCCTGCGTCTGGTGGCAGGTCTGGCACGTGATGGTGTTCGGACCCCATCTGTGCGACTTCAGCAGGAAGTTCGTGGGATCGTCGCCGGGATCGCCGTTCGCGTAAAGCGCGGCGATCGCGGTCAGGTTGTCCTCGCGGTGCTCCCAGGCCTCCTGCCCCAGGAACCAGGACTCGTACCCGAAGTCCATCGAGACGTCCCACCTGGCGCTGAGCAGGCCTCGAGCGAGATCCAGCTGTCCGACCTTGAGCGCATAGTCCACGGCGCCGAGGAGGAAGGACAGCCGGTTGAACGTCATCTTGGGCCGATCGATGCAGGAACGCACGCCCGGGAACTCCGCGCAGTGCTCGAACCCCTGCATGTAGGCGCCGAACCCCTCCGCGAGGTTCTCGGGCTCGTCGAACATCATGAGGCCCACGCTGGCGCTGTGGAACGCGCGGTTGATGGACAGCCACAGGCGGTGCTCCGCGTCGAGCGCGCGCACCGCCTCCGCGTCGCCGTGGACGAGGGCCAGCCAGCGGCGGGCCGGCACTGCCCATCCGCCGAGGATCGACGACAGACGGAACTGCGGGTTGCTCTCGGGATCTTCCAGCCAGGCATTCTCGACGACCTCCGCCATCTCCACGGCCCGCACCACGAAGTAGCTGCTGAGCAGGAAGCTGTAGAGGATGGTGGGGTCATTGTAGGGAGCCTCGCCGCCGACCCAGATGTTGGACGCCCCGAGGTAAGCGTTCGTCGCCAGGTTGTTGGGCTGCCGGATGAACTCGCTCAGCAAGCTGTCGACCGCGAGGTGGCGGTTGCCTTCGTGGTAGTTGAAGGCGTCGATGAAGAAGAGGTGCGACGGGAGGTTCTCCTCGAGCACGGGCGTCAGGTAAGGCTTCTCGACCCGGCGCAGCCGGGCCTCCGCCTCGCCCAGGGCGTAGGTGATCCATCGCTCGCCGGCGCCAAGGTCGACCGCCCGGTGGAGGAAGTACGAGGCATAGATCCCGTGCTTCACCTGGTCCGTGGTGACCCCGCGCCTCCCCGGCTGCGACCTGAGGAAGTGGTAGGCGCCGAGGATCCTCGCGAGATCCGCGTCGCCCGGATCGTCGAGGTAGGCGTTCAGCAAGATCCTCTCGTACGACGGGACGGGCTGTGCCGACGTGACCGGGATGTACGTCTCGTAGTCGGACAGCGAGCCTGTCGCGTCAGGGTCCTCGTTGCTGATCGGCTCGAGCTCCAGGTCGAGCTCGCTCAACCGACCCGCGAGGCCGCGGAGAGCGCTCGTGACGTCATGATCTCCTCCGCGCGACGATCCGGCCGCGAGGTGCGGCGCGGCGAGCTCGTGGACGGAGAGCGCTGAGGGCTCGGAGTAGGCGGCGCCCGAGGACAGCACCAGCGCCAAGAAAGGACCGAAGGATGAGTAACGCATGGCTCCTCTAAGGGTATGGCGGTGAGATCACCGATGTTGTCATCCGAGCTGCCGGGGCGTCCGGCAGCTCGGGCTGGCTTCACTGCACGGCGAGCTGGCGAGCGGCGCGGCTGCTGCTCGCCACGCGAGCGGGGGCTTCGGCGGCGGCGCCGGGCAGCGCGCTCGCCTCGCCCTCTGCGACCCGCGTCATCAGCGAGATGAAGTCCTCGGCGATCGAGGTGATGGTCTCCTCGCGGAACCTGTCGCGATGGTGGGCGATCGTCACGACGATGCGCCCCTCGTGCCGGAACAGGTGGACATAGAACGCGAGGCGCACCTCGTCGGCCGGCTTGCGCACGTGCTTGCCGTGCGCGTCGCCGATCCCCTCGCGCGCGAACCGGAACCAGCTCTTCTCACCAGCCTCGCCCGCGTACTCGGTCAGATCGAAGTTGAACCCGACCTGCGGCGCGTACCGCTCCTCGATCTTCTCGCGGACCTCGGCGCTCCGGTTCACGAAGCGGAGGGCGCGAAGCCCGATCCCGGCGTTCGGCACGCCGAGGCGCTGCTCGCGGACGGCCGCGATCTGCTCCAGCGCGGGCTTGCCCTGCGGGAGCTCGAACAGGACGGCCCCGAGCTCCGAGATCTGGCCGAAGAGCTCCGGGACCTCGACGTCCGGGAATACCCCCGTCCGCGCGTGGGTGGTGAGCTCGACCCAGAGCGACTCGGCGCCGGTGAGCCTCGAGAACGCCTTGACGAGAGCGTAGGTCCCGAGATCGGTGAGCTCGACGTTGTGGGCGCGGCAATACTCGTTGATCCGCTCTTCCGTGTCGCGCTCGAGCGTCGTGTAATGGACGCCGTAGTCCTCGATCCGCCGCTGCCCGCTCGGCGTCTTCTCGTCCGCGATCTCGCCGCGCCGCGCCCTGTCGATCGTGGCCAGCCAGTACGGGATCTGGCGGACGGCCTCGCCGTGCGCAAAGTCGTGCATCCGGCGCGTCCAGTCGAGCAGCGTGTAGGACTTGACCGGCAGCCTCACGGCCTCGCGGTTCAGCACCTTGAGGTAGATGCTCGGGAGCTGGCCCGCCAGGAGCCGCTGCGACCAGCCGTCCGAGATGTAGTGGTGGAAGACGAGGAAGAAGCGATGGGGGTTCTCGTCGTCGATCTGGTAATAGGCAGCGCGGTACAGCGGGTCGCCGCGCCTGAACGTGAGGCTCTTGTGGAGCTCGTTGTTGAGCTCGGTCATGCGAGCGACGCCGGCCTCGTACCCGAGCCCTCGCAGATCGTGCTCGACGATGCGCACGCCGTCCCCGAGCGGCATGATCTCGGCCTGCATCCCGGAGTCGCCCGGGAAGACCTGGGCGCGGCAGCCGTCGTGGTGCGTGAACAGGATGTTGAGCGCGGTCCGCAGCGCCTTCCGATCGAACATCGACGCGTCGATCTCCAGCATCGCCCCGACGTTGAAATGCTCGGTGTGCCCCTCGTGCATCCAGTGGAGCACCGACGTGTTGAGCGCGGGCAACCGGCCGTTGACCTCGCGGTTCACCACGACGTCCGGCGATCCGGGATCCCAGTACAGCTCGTCTCCGCTCTCCGCCGTGTCCCGCACCTTCAGCTGCTCGGCGATGCATTTCGCCATGGCGTCGACCGTCGGGTGCTTCTGGACGAGCGTCGCCGACAGCTTCATTTTCAGGGCGCCTTGCAGCCGGCTCACGAGGTCCATCGCCATGAGCGAGCTGACCCCGTAGTCGAACACGTTCGCGCCGCGATCCACGCCGCTCGCGGACTCGAGGCCCAGCACCGCGGCCAGCTGCGCGCTGACCTGATCCGCGAGCAGGGTGAGCTGCTCCGCCGCGGGAGCCGCGCTCAGCCTGTCCACGAAGTCGGCCTCGGCGCCCGCGGCCGAGGCGCCGAGCAGGCTCCGGAACACGGTCTTCCGCGCCGGATCGAGCTCGTGCTTGAAGACGGAGGACCAGTCCACCTCGAACACGCCCGCCTGCGGCGCGTGCCAGCTCAGGAGCCGCGCCATCGCCGAGAGCGCGGGGGACGCGTCGAGCGCGGTGAGCCCCGCCTCCCTCATGCGGCGGATATCCCTCTCGTCCAGGTTCGCAGCCATGCCCGAGCCGGCCCACGGTCCCCAGTTGATCGACAGCGCCGGCTTGCCGAGGGCCCGGCGGTGGTGCGCGAGCGCGTCCATGAACGCGTTGGCCGCGGCGTAATTGCTTTGCCCTGCCCAGCCGATGACCGACGCGATCGACGAGAACAACACGAAGAGATCGAGGTGCGCGGCCTCGGTCTGCATATGCAGGTTCCACGCCCCCTTGATCTTCGGGGCGAGCACGCGCGCGAAGCGCTCCTCGCTCTGGCCCGCGATCATGCCGTCGTCGAGCACCCCGGCCGCGTGCACGACCCCGGCGAGCGGCGGCAGGCGCTCGGCGATCGCGCCGAGGACACGCGCCACGTCGGCCGGCTCGGCCACGTCGGCCCGCATCGTCGTCACGACCACGCCCTCTGCCCGCGCCGAATCGATGGCGGCGAGCGCGCTCCCGGCAGGCTCGCTCCGCCCGATGAGCACGATGGAGCGGGCGCCTTCCGCGACGAGCCAGCGCATGACCTCGAGCCCCAGCCCGCCCAGCCCGCCTGTCACCAGGTAGGTGCCGCGAGGGTTGACGACGGCGCGCTCGAAGCCCGGCGCCACCCGCTGGTCTGCGCCGTCGAAGGACAGGGTGGCGGCGCCGCTCCCCTCCTCGCCTCGAACGTACGAGACGAGCGCGTCCGCCTCCGTGCTCGCGAACGACCTCGCGCGGATCGGATCGAGCGCGCCGCGGTCGGCCATCTCGCACAGCTCGCGCAGCATCTGCCCGCACAGGGCGGGGTTCTCTGCGAGGAGGACGTCGAGATCGACGCCGCGGTACGTGATGTTCCTCGCCACGATCTGCTCGAGGACGGCCGAGCTCGACGGGATCGGCGCTCGCCCCAGCTCGACGAACCGGCCCATCGGCTTGAGCACGGCCAGGGTCTTGCTCACGAGCTGCCCGCCGAGCTGGTTGAGCGCGACGTCCACCCCGCGCCCCCCGGTCGCCGCCAGGATCTCGTCGACGAACGTGTAGGTGCTCGAGTCGACCACGACGGCCACCCCCAGCGCGCGGAGCCTCGCGCGCTTCTCCGCGGTCCGCGCGGACGCGAACACCGTGGCCCCCGCGCGTCGCGCGAGCTGGATGGCGGCCAGCCCGACCGCGTCCGCGCCCTCGTGGACGAGCACGCGCTCGCCCGGCTGCAGGTTCGCGATGTGCGTCAGCGCATAGTGGGCCCTGAGGTACACCGCCGGCAGCATCGCCGCCTCGTCGGCGGACAGGCGGCGCGGCTTGGGGACGAGCAGCTCGCCTCGCGCCACCACGTGCGAGGCGAGCCCTGGGCCCGCGAACCCGACCACCTCGCTCCCCCGGGCGAACACGCGCGCTCCGGGACCGGCGTGCGTCACGACGCCCACGCAGCCGAAGCCGGGCTCGAACGACAGGGGGCTCATGCCCTCGGCCTGCGCCCCGATCGCGCGCTCGATCTCGCGCTGCGTGACGGCCGCGCGCTCGACCTTCAACGTCACGGCGTCGAGGCCTGGCTCGGGCAGCGCGAACGACAGGGCGATCAGCCGGCGCCCGTCCGCCGAGCTCGGCTTGCTCGCGATCCGGAACGGGCGCCCCTGGGCCGGCAGCCGCGGTTGCTCGGCGTACTCGCAGAGCTCCGCCTCGCCGAGCTGTTTCAGGCGATTGCAGTAGATCGCGCCCGGTCGCAACGCGATCTCCTGCTCGTACTCGCCGGCGAGCAGATGAATGACGAGCTCGGCGACGAGGCTGTCGTCGGCGTGCGCGGCCAGATCCACCAGCGTCGTGGCGTGGGCCGGGAACTCCGAGGCGAACACGCGGGCAAAGCCCCACAGGGCGCCCTGCGCCGGCTGCGGCGCCGGATCGGACGCCTCGATCTGGTGCGCTCCCTGGCTCACGAAGTAGACGGGCGGAGGGCTGCGCCACGACACCCGGTCGAGCGCCTGTGCAACGAAGAGCGGCACCACGGCGGTGTCGCGGCAACTCTCGAGCACCTCCGGCGCGGTCAGCCCCTCGCACGGCCGCCCGCCGAGGCCCCGCAGGTAGAGGATGCCACGGCACGTCGCGGCGCACTGCTCGAGGATCGGCAAAAGGTCGTCGCTCGATCGGATCTCTCCGGGGATCCCGCGCGCCTCCGCCGCCGGAGAGCCGAGCGCCGGGATGACAAGCACCGACTGCCCCCGCCGCTCGAGCTCCCTGGCCACGCGCGGCCCGACGCCCGTCCCGTCGCCGAGGAGGATCCACGTCCCTGCGCCGGCGACGGCCCCGCCGTCCTCCGGGCGCGCGTCGGCCCGCTTCTCCCAGCAGAAGTGATACAGGAGCGACGCGGCGTCGCCGGCGCTCGCGTCCTCTGCACGCGTCGCCTTCAGCTCGATGCCGCGGGCCTCCACGGTGATGGTGCCGTCGGGATCAGCCAGGACGACGTCGCCACGCATCACGCCGGCGCCGCGGTGGGTGACCGTCGCGTAGGAATAGGAGTCGTGCCGCGGCCGCCGGTGGTAATGCAGCGTCGCGATCTTCACGGGCAGGTGGCTGGTATCGACCCCGGGGAGCAATGCCTGCAACGCCGCGTCCATCAGCACCGGATGCAGCAGGTAGCCCTCGCCCTCCGCGGCCCAGTCCTCCGGTACGGAGATCTCCGCCAGGATCTCGTCCCTGCTGATGACCCAGGCGCGCTGTACCGCCTGGAAGTGCCCCTGGTACGACAGGTCCATGCGGCGGCAGTGCTCGTAGAAGCTCGCCTTGTCGAGGGGGGAGGGGCAGCGGGCGCGGAGCTCCGCCACCGGCACGCGATCGGCGGGCGCCGCAGGCTCGATGTCGACCATCACGGCCTCGCTGTGGACCATCCACTGACCTGACTGCGCGTCCAGAGCGCTGATCACGAGCGAGCTCTTGTCGGCTCCCACGCTGCTCTCCAGCCAGGTCGGCCTGTCCCGGTGAAGGAAGAGCGCCCGCTTGCACTCGATGTTCTCCAGGGTGATCCGAGGGCGGCCGTACTGCTTGCCGGCCAGGGCGAGCGCCATCTCGATGTAGCCAGCCCCAGGGTACACTGGGTCTCCGTCGACCTGATGATCAGCCAGGTAGGACTGCTCCCCCAGATCGATCGCCTGCTGCCAGATCGGCGAGCTCGAGCTGAGCTTGCCGCCGAGCAAGGGGTGACCTGCCTCCGAGAAGCCGCCGCGGTGACTCACGTTCTTGATCCGCGCGCGCCGGATCTCCTCGGGCTCGTTCCAGTACTTCGCGTGCTGCCAGGCGTAGTTCGGCAGGGGCGAGAGCCGCCCTGCGCCGGGGTAGAGCCGCCGCCAGTCCACCTCGTGGCCAGCGACGTGCAAGCTCGCCAGCGCGCGGGCCATCATCGCCACGTCGTCCTGATCGCGCTTGAGCGTCGTGGCGACCGCCCCCTCCAGGCCGCTCCGGGCGAGGTTCTTCTCGATCGACGGGGCCAGCGCGGGGTGAGGGCCCACTTCCAGGAACATCCGCACCCCGTCCCGAGCGACAGCGTCGATCGCCGCCTTGAACAGGACGGGATCGCGCACGTTGCGCGACCAGTACTCCGGGCCCCAGTCGCCGGCGCGCGTGAGCTGCCCCGAGACGGTCGAGTAAAGAGGCGTATGAGGTGTCCTGACCACGATCTTGCCGAGCGCCTCGATCAGCGGCGCCTTCAGCCGGTCCATGACCGGGCTGTGGTAGGGAACACCCACCTTGAGAAACCGCGCGAAGACCCCCTCGGCCTCCAGCCGCGCGGCGATCGCCGCGAGCGCCTGCTCGTCTCCCGCGAGCGTGATGGCGTCGTCGCTGTTGATCGCCGCCACCGAGACCTTGGCCTCGAGGCCCGCGAGGTACGCCGGCAGCCGGGCCTCGCTCACGCCGACGGCGAGCATCTTCCCCATCCCCTCCGTCGTCGCCTGCAGGCGGCTCCGGTGGTAGACGACGTGCACGGCGTCCTCGAAGCTCAGCGCTCCTGCCACGTACGCGGCGCTCACCTCACCGGCGCTGTGCCCGACCACGGCGCTCGGCGTGATGCCCCAGGTCTTCAGGAGCTCGCTCAGCGCGACCTGCACCGCGAAGATCCCGGGCTGAGCGATCGCGGTGTCGGCGATGCCGTCCTTGTCGCCGGCAGCGAGCACCTTCTCCAGCAGCGACCAGCCGGTGTACACCTCCAGGGCGCCGCTGCACCGCTCGAAGGCCGCCCGGAACGCGGGCTCCGCGCGGTAGAGCTCGCGCCCCATGCCCGCCCACTGGGTCCCCATCCCCGAGAACACGAAGCCGATCCGCGCGCGATCCTCCGTGGAAGCACGGCCGCTCACGCAGGACGGCGACGGGCGGCCCTCGACGAAGCTCTCGAGCCCTTGCTGGAGCTCCGCCACGCTGGATCCCGTCACCGCCAGGCGGACCTTGTGGTGCTCGCGCCGGACCGCCGCGGTGTAGCAGATGTCATGCAGCTCGGAGCGGCCCGCGTCCCCGCCGTCCGCGACCGCGGCCGCGGTGGACGCGAGGAATGCCGCGTACCGTCCGGCGAGCTGCTTCAGGCCCTGCTCGGTCTTCGAGCTGACCACCAGCACCTTGGCGTGGCCGTTGACGACGGGCGCCTGCGTGGCGCTGCGGTCGGCTGCTTGCGGCGGCTCCTCCAGGACCACGTTCGCGTTGGTGCCGCCGAACCCGAAGGAGTTGACGATCGCCTTGCGCGTGCCGCCCTTCGTGTCAGGCCACGGCAGCCGAGAAGCGGCGACACGAAGCTTGAGCGCTTGCAGATCGATCGCCGGATTGATCTCGTGAAAATGTAGATTGCCCGGGATGACGCCGCGTTTCAGGGCGATGACCGTCTTGATCAGCCCGGCGATGCCCGCCGCAGGCTCCATGTGGCCGATGTTGCTCTTGACCGAGCCGATCACGCACGGGTCCGCGCCGTCGCGCCGCGCGCCGAGGACGGCGCCCAGCGCATTGACCTCGATCGGGTCGCCGACCGCCGTCCCGGTGCCGTGCGCCTCCGCGTACTGGATCTCCGCGCCGCCGATGCCGGCGCGCTCGAGCGACCGCGAGAGGAGCGCCTGCTGAGCATCGCCGCTCGGCACCGTGATGCCGACGGTATGACCATCCTGGTTCACCCCAGACGCCTTGATGACCGCCAGGATGTCGTCCCCGTCGCGCTGCGCGTCGGACAGCTTCTTCAGCAGGACGACGCCCGCGCCTTCGCTGCGCACGTAGCCGTTGGCCGCCCTGTCGAAGCTCTTGCACCTCCCGTCGGGCGACAGCATCGACGCCTTGCAGAGCGCCATGGTGATCTCCGGCCGCAGCAGGATGTTCACGCCGCCGGCCACCGCCAGCTGGCAGTCGCCGTCGAGGAGCGCCTTGCACGCCATGTCCAGCGCGACGAGCGACGAGGAGCACGCCGTGTCGAGCGTCACGCTCGGGCCCCGGAAGTCGAAGGCATACGAGATCCGGTTGGACGTCAGGGTCATCGAGGGGCCGGTCGCGGAGTGGCTGTTCATCAGGCTGTGGGCCCTCCCGTCGAGCTGCAGCTGCTCGTAGTCGTGCATGAACTGCCCGACGTAGACGGCCGTGTCGCTCCCTCGCAGCGCGCGGGCGCTCAGGCCGGCGTTCTCCAGCGCCTCGTACGTGAGCTCGAGCAGCCACCGGTGCTGCGGATCGATCTGGTTCGCCTCCGCCGGGGAGATGCCGAAAAAGAGGGGGTCGAACAGGTCGATGCCCCCGATGAACCCGCCCCGGTCGACGTACATCCGGTTCTTCTTGTCCCGATCCGGATCGAAATACGCCTTGCTGTCCCAGCGGTCTTCCGGGACCGGAACGATGCCGTCTCCGCCGGCCATCAGGAAATCCCAGAACGCCTCGGGGCTGTTCGCTCCTCCTGGGAAGCGACACGCCATACCGACGATGGCGATATCGCTGGACATCTTGATCCGATGCGTCAGATGACTCGAATTTTTCATGGACTCCCCAGATTCGGTCGTCGCTTCGAATGGCGCTGCTCGACCGCTGGCCGCGCATTCGGGCCGGCGGTCCTCGTGGGTGGGCGCGGGCGTCCGACGGCTGTCATGACGCCGGAACGCGGACGGTCGCCTGCGGGTACGCCGGAAGATCCCCCATGCGACGGACACGCGGGATCAGCAGGCCGACGCCGGAGACGGCGGCGATGACCAGCCCCGCGCCGCTGATCACCTGGCCGACGGACGTCGCGTCGATCAGGTACCCCGCGATGGTCCCCGAGAGCGGGGCCAGGCCGTAGAGCGCGAACATGACGAAGCTCATGACCCGCCCCATGTACTCGGGGGGCGTCCGGGTCTGGAACCACGTGGTGCCCGCGACCATGGTGAAGCCGAGCCCCCCGCCCAGGAGGAGCAGCAGGGCGCCCGCGGCGACCCCGCTGTCCACGCGGCCGAGCGTGGTGAAGGCGATGCCCGCGACGAGATCACAGCAGAGCACGATCGCCCCGAGCCGCCTGGCGCTCGGCTTCGTCAGCGCCGCCAGGATCACCCCGAGGATGGTCCCGCAGCCGATCATCGAATAAAGGACGCCGAGCCCGCGCTCGTGCATGCCCAGCGTGAGCTTGGTCAGGAGCGGCAGCCCCACCATCAGGGGCCCGTGGAGGAAGAAGGAGACGAGCACGAGGTACCCGATCACCAGCCGGATGCCCGTTTGCCTCCAGCAGAACCGGACGCCCTCGCGGAGGAGCTCCAGCACCCGCACCGAGGGCGACGGCGCGACCGCGACCTTCATGAAGGACATCAGCACCACGGCGACGAGCACCAGGCTGGCGTCGACCGCGAACGCCGCGGCGATGCTCGCCGGCTCCGGGCTGCCCTCGGCCACCCCGCTGAGGCGCCGGCTGAACCAGAGCAGCCACCCGGCCAGGATCGGCCCCACCATCTGGGCCACCTGCAGCGTGCCCATGATGACGCCGTTCCCGTGCCCCAGCTCGGACGGCTTCAGGATCGCGGGCAGGAGCGACTGGCTCGCCGGCACGCCCACGGCCCCCAGGGTGCCCAGGACCACCGCATAGACGGTGAGCAGCCACAGCGGCACGAACGAAAGCCACGTCAGCACGGCCAGGCTCGCCATGACGAGGACGAACGCGATTCGGCTCACGAGGAGCGTCCTCATCGGAGAGAAGCGATCCGCGAGCCCGCCGCCGGCGAGGATGAAGAAGCCGTTCGAGATGCTGCCCGCCGCCAGCACCGTCGTCATGCTGATCGGGTCGTCGTTCGCGATGGTCAGCACCAGCCACGGCAGCGCGATCGTCGTGAAAAAGCTCCCTATTTGCGAGAACGCGACACTCGCCCAATGCAGCCTGAAATTACGATTCTGTAACACAGGACGATCTATGCCTTGTGGACCACCAATAAGCAAAACGACTCGATATGTCAAGAACCATTCGCGGCGGCGGGAGCGACAGGACGCGACAGGACGCGACAGGAGATATCGTGGGTGAATCCGCTAGGGCGGCAGCTTTCGCTCCCATCTGCTCTTGTCGCCATGCTGGCGGGAGCAGGTTTTGGACGGCGTCCCCTCGGTGTCGATGGCTCTCGCAACACCCCGGAAATACTGCTGCACATCCGGCGCGCTCGCCGGGAAAGGGCCGCCCGCCGATCCCGCTGTCCAAGCGAGCTCCTTGCGCGCGTTTCGCTTGAGAGCGCCCCGCATTCCGGGCTCGTTTCGAGTCCGAGGCGCCTGCGTGAGCCGCGCGTCACGCGACGCCGCAAACACCTCGTGCGGCAGCGACGCCCGCCGTCCCCCGGCGGAGAGCGGCGCCGCGCTCTCTCACGCTCCCATGATTAGATCGGAGCGCCAGTGTGTTAAGTAATGTGAAATAATCTTATTTTCTGAGGATCAGCATAGCTCTCCGGCCGGCGCGCCTCCAGCTCGCAGGCGGCATGGACCTCATGCACGCCGTGCATCGGACTCGCAGGGTTCCGGATGTCGCCCGCGCTTCGCGCGGCGGGTAGGCTGCCGAGCTCGTCTCGCGGTTCCGCGAGGAGCTCAGGCGCGCGGCGTCACTTCACGTCGTACGCCGCGATCGCGTTGTCGAGGAACAGCGGGAGCAGCACCCGGCTGCGCTTCGTGTCGAAGCCGAGGTCCGCGGGCCCCTTGACGTCGGGCACCAGGACCTCGAACGCGCCGCCGGGCTTTCCGCGGTAGAGCGCGTTGCTCTCCCAGCTCGTGACGAACAGCGTGTCGCCCGCGGCGACCAGCCCGTCGAGGAACCCTTTGGGCATCTTCTGCGCGTCCTGCTTCTTGCCCTTGTCGTCGACGCGGTAGAGCTCCCCGCCGGCCAGGCTGGCGATCCAGACCGCCTTGTTGAGCACGGCGAGCCCGTTCGGCTGGCCGAGCTCCTCGCCCTTGGCGACGCTCCTCGCCTTGCCGTTCTCGATGACCCAGACGCTCTCGGACTTCGTCGGCTCGGGGATCGGCTTGTCCGTGAACTTGACGCCCGTGTCCGTCGCCCAGATCTTGCCGTCGCCGGAGGCCACGACGTCGTTCACGAAGGTCGCGCCCGGGAGCTTGATGTCGGCCTTCGGCTTGCCCGTCTTGAGGTCGAACTGGCGCACGACCGTGATATCCGCGACGTAGAGCGTGTCGCCCTGGATCGCGAGCCCCTTCGGCGCGTCCAGCTTCACGCCCTTCTGCCCCCCGGCGATCCAGCTGAGCTCGAGGACCTTCCCCTCCGGGCTCACCTTCGAGATGAAGCCGTTGCCGTCGGCCGCGCCCGGCGGCCCATTGACGTTGCTCACGAGGTACACGTCGTCTGCGGCGTCGTAGAGGACCGACTCCGGCGAGGAGAAGCCGACGTCCTTCACGAGGACGGCGGGCTGGATCGCCTTCGGCGCTTCCGCCTGCGGCTTGGCCGGCTCCGCCGGCGCCTGCGCCTCGCTCGCGGCGGGCGCCGCGGCCGGGGGCGTCTCCTGCGCGGCCGGCGCCGGGCTCGGCTCCGGGGAGACCGCGGGCTGCTGCGGGGCGCCGCACGCCGCCAGCGAGACCAGCGCAAGGGATGAGAGAAGGGCTTTACGCGTCACGATGAGACCTCCGAGATGATCGTGGGACCTCCGGGCGGGCGCGGGTGCGCCGCCCGTGAGGCGGCTCCCCTATTACCACCGAACGCGTCCGTTCTGGTCGCCCGCGCGGACCGCCCGTTTCCGCTCCGCCGCGCCGCTCGGCGATCCGCCGTCACCGAGGCGGCGCGGCCGGAGCGATCTGGCGCGCCAGCGCGAGGGCTTCGAGCGCGAACGTGTGCGGCTCGAATTGATCCATGGAGAGGTGCGCCGCGGCGATGAGGCGAGCACGAAAGCGCTGGTAGAGAGGGAGCTTCGTCGCGAGGTCGGCGGGGAGGTACACGAGCATCGGGGCCTTGTCCGAAGGCCCCTGGAGCAGCGCGCGGAGGTGAGGCGCTCCGGCGAACATGCGCTTCTGGTAACGGCGGTGCTGGAGCAGCGCGCGCTCGATCTGCGCGTCGAGGTAGCCTGGCGGCACCGCGCGGCGGACCCGCCCGAAAGCCTGGCGGATGCGGTCCGTGAGCCCCTCGACGACGGCGGGCGCGGCGAGCAGGCCTGGGGTCTTCAGGAAATCGTTCGCGGCAGCGACGGCTGCCTTGAGCGGCTCGTCCCCGCCGGCGAACGGCGTCGCCGTGGTCACGGCGGCCTTCAGGGCCTCGAGCTCGTCGAACGGAAAGCGCAGCTCTCCCGCGACGAGCACGAGCGGCGGGGCGAACTTGCCGTCCTCGCGGACCGCGTCGGAGAGCGCCGCGGCCACGCCGTGGCCGTCGGTCGCGGCGGAGCGCGCGAGGATCAAGAACACGTCGTGGCGGTCCTCCGTGGGGACGGCCTGGCCGGGCAGCTCGGGCCCGGCGGGCGCTGCGGCAGGCGGGTCCCGGACGGCGTCGTCGACGAGGCGCTGCCAGGGCGGTCGCTTGCGAATGCGCGCCGTGCTCTTGGGGTCAATCCAGACAAGCTCCAGGGTCTCGGGCATGGGGCAGGCTGCTCCTCGGTGGCTCAGCGGCGCACCGTCGACGGGCTCACGATCCCGAGCGCCGCCGCGCGCAGCGCCGCCGGGTGGGTCTCCTGCTCATCCGCCGCGGGGTGCACGTGGGCGAGCATCCGGACACGGAGCCGCTGCGCCGCGGGCAGCCTGGCGGCGAGCTCCTCGCACAGGTACGCCGGGATGGGCCCCTCGGCCAGGCCGTGGAAGAGCGCGCGCACGTGCGGCGCGCCGAAGAGGGCCCGGCGCTGGAAGTGGCGGCCGCCGAGCAGCGCGCGCGCCGCGAGCGCGTCGAGCTGGCCCGCCGGCAAGAGGCCGTGCGCCTCGAAGGTCTCGCGGATGCGCGCCTCGAGGCCCTCGGCGACGAGCGGCGCGCCGGGCAGCCCCGGCGTGCCCAGAAACTCCTTCACCAGGTCGAGGACCGCCCTGGCCTCCGGATCTGCGCCGGCGTGGGGCGCGGCCGCGGAGAGCATCGCCTTGAGCGCCTCGAGCTGGTCGAACGGAAAGACGAGCTCTCCTGCCAGGAGGACGATCGGCTGCAAGAGCCGCCCGTCGCCGAGCGCGGCCCTGGCGAGCGCGGCCGTGGCGCCCTCGGCGCTGATCGGGCCGCGCGCGAGGATCTCGAACGCCTCGCGCCGATCCTCGAGGTCGGCCGTGGCCTCGGCGTGTGTGGGGTCGTCGAGATCCTCGTCGAGCGGCTGCTCGTCGAGCGCCTCCAGGACGGGCGCGTGGCGAGGGTCCTTGCGGAGGCGCGCGAGGCACGGTGGATGGAACCAGACGAGGTGCAGCGCGTCGGGCGCGGCGGCGCGCGGCGCGGGTGACAGGGGCGGCGTCCGCGCGGCGCCCTTCGCGGGCGTGGTGATGGGCAGGGGCGGCAGGGGCGACAGGGGCGGCGCCACGGGGAGCGGCGTCGCGGTCGCCGAGGTGAGCGGCGTGAGGGGCACCGGCGGCGCCATGGGGAGCGGCGTCGCGGTCGCCGAGGTGGGCGGCGCGAGGGGCACCGGCGGCGCCATGGGGAGCGGCGTCGCGGTCGCCGAGGCGGACGCGGGAGGGATCGACGATGCGGCGGCCGCGGGCATCTCCGGGACCGCCGGCATGGCGATCGTCCCCGTCCCGTCGTCGGATGGCGCCGGCGGCATGGGCATCGGCGGCGGGCGCGGCGCGCCCGGAGGGCGGAACGGCAACCCGACGCCATCCGGGGAGGACTCGTGCGGCGCCCGGGGAGCCTGCACCGCCGCAAAGGGCAGGGGCGAAGTCCGCGCCGGGGTCATCTCGGGGGACACCGCGATCGTCCGCCTCTCGGACTCGGCGTCGAGCGCAGCCTGCTGGGTCGCGCCGACGGCCGCGTCCCGGAGCTGCGTGATGCGCTCCCAGGTCAGCGGTAGCCCGGGCTCCTCCATGGCCACGAGGACCCGAGCGGGCTGCGTCGCGTGCTCGAGGCGGATCTGGCCGCGCCACGTCATCGTGCAGAGCCCGCGCGAGGCGTCGATCCAGAGCGTGTCGGCCCGCATCGCCACCCCTTGCGGCGCGCCCCAGCCCTCGACGAACGCGCGCGGTTGGAGCCCGGGGAGCCGCGTGACGAGCCGCGCGTGCTGGAAGTGCAGGTTCTCGAGGGTGAGCCGCTCGTCGGCGTGGAGCGCCTGCACCTGCTGGTCCCTCGGCGCCGCCTGGAAATGCTCCGGATCGAGGTCGCCGGGCAGGACCTGATCGCGCCAGCTGTCGGGCAGCCGCGCGGCCGCGACAGGGCCGAGCAGCGCGCGGCGCGAGGGCCAGCCCCTCGCGATCGGACCGAACCCGATCGGCGCGACGGGATCACTCGCCGATGCGATCTCGAGACCCGGCGGCTGAAGGTTGGGCAGCGTGACGCGCCCGTAGATGTCGCGCACGTCAGGGCGCACGCCGATGGGGTTGGGCGTGTGAGGCCCTCCCGCGGCCCGCTCGTAGACGAGCGGCATGCTGGCGAACCGGGGACCTTCGCGGAGCTCCCCCTGGAGGTCGAACTGCCGGTCGCAGAAGACCTCGATGCGCTTGTCCACCTCGCCGACCGCGAGCCGGACGAAGAGCGAGCGCACCGGCTGGCGCCCGGGCGCAAACGCGTGGCCGACGAGGAGGACGTCGGCGTGCGGCTTCATCGGGATGAGGTCCGCGGGCGCGTAGATGCCGAGGCTCGCGCCGCCGGGGTACGGCTGCTCGGCGGCGGCGAGCGGCTCCTGCTCCCCCGCGAGCACCGCCTCGCCGGGCCGCAGGACGAAGGTCGCCCGGCAGACCACCGTGAGCACCGGCTTGCTCGGCGGGCGGTGCCAGACGAGCCAGCCGACCGGCACGTCCGACAGCCCGAGGACGGAGACGCTGCTGTCCGTGTGCTCGCTCATGCCTCTCTGGGTTCCTCCGGCGCGGTCGTCCGGGCGTCGGCGGCCGATCCCGGCGACCCGCCCTCGTTGATCAGCACCAGCGTTCCCGAGATGGTGACGCCGCCAGCGTCGATCCGGAGGAAGCCGCCGGGCCCCTTGAGGGTCACGTCCGCGGCCCCCTCGGCCACGAGGACCGTGCCCGCCTTCTCGTGGAGCTCCATCCCCGCCTCGAGCGCGCAGCGCCCGTCCACCTTCTCCTGCTGCTCCGCGGCGCAGAGGGACTGCGCGCCGACGTGCTCGTTCCGGCGCCCGTTCACGGTCAGGCTGAAGTCCTGGTGGACGAGCTCCAGCTTCGCCCTCTTGACGACGGCGTGCCGGTCCTTGCCGACCCGGCCGATCTGGTCTCCCTGGGTCCGCTCGCGCTCGTCGCCCTTGACGCGCTTCGCGAGGCCCTCAAGGGCCGCCGTGGTGCGGGCTCCGGAGATCTCCTCGGCTCGATCCCCGCCGGTCACCTCGATCCGCGCGCCGAGCGTCGTGTCCGTCTCGTTCCCTGCGACGGTCTTCGCCCGGTCGTTGCCCACGGTGATCGTCTCGTCGTGCTTGACCAGGCGGCGCAGGTTCTTCTGCGCCTGCATGGAGACGAGCTCGCTGCCCGCGAGGTCCTCGAAGAGGATCTCGTTCCATCCGGCCGATCCGGAGGACGTGTCGCTCTTCCAGCCGCTCCGGGTCTTGTTCTCCGGGAGCCTGTACGGGACCGGGTTGGTCGTGTTGTGGAGCCGCCCCATGACGACGGGCTGCTCCGGATCTCCGTTCAGGAAGGCGACGAGCACCTCCTGCCCCACCCTCGGGAGGGCGAGCGCGCCGAAGCCCGTGCCCGCCCAGCCCTGGCTCACGCGGATCCAGGTCGAGCTCGAGTCGTCCCTCGCCCCCTCGCGGTCCCAGGGGAACTGCACGCGCACCCGCCCGAACTCGTCGGTGTGGACCTGCTGGCCGGCGGGCCCGACGACGGTGGCGCTCTGCACGCCGTGGATCTGCGGCTTTGGCGTGCTCCGGGGCGGGCGGTAGGGCACGCTGGCGAAGACCGCGCTCACGGACATGTGCCAGGCGTCCACCGGCGATCCTTCGATGAAGACGTGGGTCACGAGCAACCGCTGGCTGTCGGGGAGCTCGGGGTGGGGGTGCTGCCCGATCGAGAAGACCATGCCAGGCCAGAGGTCGACGGTGTTGGTCGCGAACGAGACGCGGCGTTTGTCGACCCGCGCCGCGTCGAGGGCGCGCTGGGCGAGCGCGTCGCCGGAGGGCTGGTCGTGGCGGTAGGACCCCTTGTCGTCCGCGGCGGGTGTATCGGCGGCTCCCGTGGACGCCACCAGGAACGCGCCCGGCCGGTAGTCGAACTGCTCGTGGCGCTCCTCCGGCGCCGGGGCCTTTTCGGCTTTGCCGAGCAACGGGAAGGGCGGGTTGCGGAAGTCGACGTCGCGGACGGTATACGCGCCAGGGCGGACGTCGTGAGAGAGGCGGATCCTGGTCACGAGCTCGTGGTCCGCCGCCTCGGTGGGGTGGTCGACGTACGGGAGCGGCGGGGTGGCGCGGGGCGTGCGTGTATGGAGCGCGTCGTCCAGCAGGAGGCGCGAGCCGCCCGCGTCGTCGTTCGGGAAGGTGAACGCGATGCCGGCCTCCTCGAGGAGGCGGCTCAGGAAGTCGAAGTCGGTCTCGCCGTACTGCACCTTGTACTCGAGCTTCGGGTACCGATCGCGGTCGATCTGCCAGGCGGGGTCGATGTCCCACTCGGCGAGGAGCCTGTCGGCGATGTCAGGGATGGAGAGGTGCTGGAAGATGCGGTGGCCACGGCGGTGGGTGAGCAGCCATGGCCGCGGGACGATGTGGAGGTGGTAGGTCGACTTGCCGGTCGGTTCGGCCCTGGCGAGCTGCATGGAGCTGCAGAGGCCTGACCAGCGGCGGGCGCCGCCGAGGGAGGAGAAGGCGAGGTCCCGGGCGGCATGGAAGGACGCCGGCTGGCCGACGATGGTGTCGAGATCGATGCTGGGGTCTTCGGAGGTGGCCGTGATCGAGACGGTGAACAGGGTGGAGATGCCCTCATGGACGGCGAAGTGCCTGACCGAGAGGGAGGTCTCGCCGGAGGCAACGGTGAGGTCTAGTATCGGCATACCGAATTCGCTCTCGCGCAACCCTCAACACCGCCCACGTCGAGCCCTAAGCGGCGGCGCGCGGCGGAGCTCCTCGCAGCGAAAAGCCGCTCAGGGCACGGTGAACTCCGACGTCTTCGTCAGCACCTGGCCGACGTTCAGGGATTTGTCATCGAGCCTTTCCATGAAGTTGCAGAAGGTGATACGCATGATGTACCTTCGTCCCGGCTGGCCGGAGAATGCCCCGCTCAGCCTGAACCGCCTCGAGGCGCTGGGTCGGAGGGCAAGCGCGCCGGCGCCTTCGAACGGCTCGATGTGCGTCGGCTCAACGAAGACGATCTGCTCCGACCACATCGAGCCCGGATCAGGAACCGCCGGCCAGACCGAGACGCGCAGCCAGCCGTTCCCTTGCGTGACCACGTGGGAGGGCGAACGAAACCAGAGCTCTTCCGTTCCGATGTTCGACAGCTGAAGCTCGACGCTGAGGCCGCTCGTGGCATCCACTGCTGGAGACAGGAGCTCGGCCCGAAGCACCCGCTGCGGGCGCGTCATGACCTCCCGAACGAGATCGTCAAGGCGATCGAAGACCTGCTGCAGCCTCGGGTCTACCGGCGCCGCGGGCCCCACCAGCTTCTCGATCTCCGCGGTCCGGGTCGTGATGCGCACCGACCTGAACCGCGCCCCCTCGGGCATCCTGTCTCGGTGGTCAGGCAGCAGAGCGAAGCCGGCCCTGGTGAACACCTCGCCGATCGATCTCAAGGTGCTCACAGCGAGAGTCGCCTGATACACGCCGATCTCGGGCAGTTCAGGGAAACGCTCGTTCGTGTGCGAGATATAGCGCGCCTCACCGTCAGCCTTGACGGTCAGCACCTGAGGAGCCTCCGGCATGTCGCCGACCACGTAGGTCAACGCCGAGAATTCCATCGCGTCCCTCTTTTCATGCTTCCCCGGTCTGCACCCCGTGATTCCAGACCAGCAGCCGATGAGCCCAAGCAAGAACGACACCAGCAGGGAGGACCCTGGGTAGCTCATGCGGCAGCTCGGATCACGGCCCCGGCGGGATGATTTCATACAGGTCACCTCCAGCGTTGTCATTGAGGAAGCGCAGCATCCACCGGTAGTGACGGTTGAGCAAGATGGTGTTCCCGGAGTGCGACATCAAGTTCTCCTCGCCCGATGGCACGGGTGCGGGTTGCCGGTACTGTGTGCCGGCCGGCGCCGGATCGTTGCAGCTGGTCACATACTCATCGTATTGCCCAATCATATGCCCGGCCTCGTGTGCGTAGGTGGTGGAGGGCGCTTTGGGTGGGTAGGCCCACTCGCTGGTGTCATAGAGCGTCCAGCTGGTGATCGAGGGTGACGCCGGGTTCGGATCAGGAATGATCTTGACCCGCCAATGCTGCCCGGCGGCAAAATTCAAGTCGAATCGGAACCCGATCTTGCAGCAATCGAATGTGCAGTCGCACGACGCGCCGCGCTGGCAGCTGCGCCGGTGAAACTTCTTGCTGGTGAAGCCGTTGTTCCAGATCGTCTCGGCCTGAGTCTTCACCAGCGCCTCGAAGGAAGATTTGATGGCGTCGGTCACGCTGGCGTCGCCATGCGACAGGAGCTTGAGCGATTGGTGCACCGTGCTCGCTTCGAGCCTGGCGTCGTAGATCACCTTGCGCGGCGTCGAGCCGCAGCTCGCAGGGACAGGTCTGTCCGTGTTGATGAGGATCCAGTCCGTCGTCGGTCGCTGACGGAACGCGAACGTGTTGCTCGAAATCCCCGTGACGGTGGCCCCCGGCACGTGGATGCGGAACTGCATCTGATCGGTGCGCCAGCTGGCCGACGCCGCCTTGGCTACCCAGGTCGCGTCCACGCGCCCTCCCGCCACGCGCGTGTTGATGGTGGACACCGAGCTCGGCGTCCCGCCGGGGTTCGCCAGGAGCACCTCGACCGTCGCTGGTCCGTCCGGCGGAGCCGGCGTGATGACCGCCTCCATCCTGGCGTTGTCGCCGCAGTACGCCCGGGTGTCGACCCAGACGGCGGTGTACGTGCAATTCAGCGGGCAGGCCTGGACCACAGGCGGCGGCGGCGCGGGCGCCGGCCTCGTCGGCGTCGGCGCCTCATTGCAGCAGCCCATTGGCCCGCCTCCCCTCGAGGTACTCGAGCGCCCGTTCCAGGTAGATCGCCACCCGCTTATGCAGGCGCGCGACGCGTCGCTCCGCGCTCTTGATCGCCGTGTCGTGCAGCGTGGCCTGCACCCATGGAAACAGCGGATCTTCTGCGCAGCCATGCCCGATCCCGAACATCATCCCCGTGATGAGGACGACCCCTCGATCCGTCCCCAGATCGTACCGACCCGCCGTCTCGGCACCTCGGCGGATCAGCCGTCGTAGCAGCGGCTCGCCGAGATATGCGCAGCGCTGCGGGTAGACCCGCGCCATGGTGTCGAGGGCCACCTCCTCCACGCGGAGCGCCGCGACGGGGGGATCCTCGCGAAGGAGGTGCCGAAGATTGCGCAGCGCCTGGAGGGAGAGCGTGCGCTCGGGATCGACGTTATCGAGGTACGAGAGCATGGCGTCGTAGAGACGGTCGACCCGGGACGCCTCGTCAGGGATGCTAGGATCCTTGAGGATCGCGCCCGCCCACGGCTGCAGCGGATCCGTGTCGAACATGCTGCCGAACATGAACATGAGCTCGACGTAGAACCGCAGGAGCCCCGGGTTGGTCACGCCGTAGGCTCGCGCCCGCTCGACCCCGAGCCGAATGGTGCGGCGCACCCATTCGTCACCGATGACCGCTGCGTGCCTGGGCGCAAAGCGATGCAGGTGGATGACCATCTCGTCCTCGAAGCGCTCGAGCCCGAGCGTTCTCTTCATCTCCCCGAGCTGCTTTTCATGCACCCGGATCATCGCCCACCTCCAGGCTCGACACCTCCGCTCGGGCCGTCAGGACGACCGGCGCCGCTTGTGCCCCGAACCGCAACACCTCTCCGTCCTTGCCCTCGGCCAGGAAAGCCCCGGTCTCGCCGAAGAACTGCGCCTTCTGCCGCGGCGTGCACGTCGGCAGGAACAGCCGGAGCGCCCGCGGATCATAGAACCGGAAGTACATCCGGTCCCCGGTCTCGTCGTTCACCACCATCAAGAACCGCCGCAGATGCGTCCGCACCTCCTTGAACGGCCGCCGGCATGTGAGGTAAATCCCCCACCCTTTCCCCCACCCCTCCAGCACGAGTTGCTCGAGGAGCCGCGCTCCGTTTGGCAGCCGCACCAGGTACGGCGCCTGCATCGCCAGCGCCTCCCCCTGGATGCCCTCGTACAGCGACTGATACTCCTCCACCGACTCCCGCAGCACCTCGAGCACACGCAGGCCGCGCGACGCGTCGAGCACGCCATAGAGCGGCTCCGGCTCCGCCTGCAGCGCCGCGAGCACGTCTTGCTGGAGCGGCGTCGGCCGGTCCAGGCCGCCGCCCTTGAGCCCGCTCTCGCGCCGCGGCGGCGTCGCCCCCTCGAAATAGACGACGAACACCGTCCCCCCCGCGCGGATCCAGCCTCCGTTCTTGACCTCGCCCTCGTCCACCCGCTCGCCGTCGAGCCAGGTCCCCTCCTGGCTCGCGAGGTCCGCGACCCGGCACGTCGCGCCGTCCCAGCGGATCTCGCAATGAACCGCCGACAGGGCCCTGTCCGCCGCTACCACCAGATCTGCCCGCTCGGTCCGCCCGATGCGAAGGGCACTCCCGGGCTCGATCACGGCCCTGTTCGCCGGAGCGGCCTTGGCCCAGCGGGCCTCCACGATGGCGCGCCGCCCTCGTTGCGTCACACCGAGCCCCGGTCCCTGTTCTTCTCGCACTCCTCACAGAACGGCGCAGTGGCCGCCGAGAGCGCGACCCCCTGCGGCGACGATCCGATCATCACCGTCGGACAACCGAGCACGATCGCCCCGCCGTGCTCCATCGGATCCCCGAGCCGGGCCGCCGGCTTGTTGCCGATGAGCACCGACGCCTCGCCCCTCGAGATCCTGTCCGGCGGTCCGACGCACACCGCCATGTCCCCTTCCCGCGCCGCCGGCATGAACCCGATCAGCACCGTCGGAGCCCCGGCCGGCAGGATCGGCCCGCCGACATGCGGCACCGGCCCCGGCTCCACCTTGGGGCATACGTGCATGTCCGTCACCCGCGCTGCAGGCGGCATCGCCCTCCCCCTTCCTCCCCTTACTGTCCGATCCCCGTCCTGCTCACGTCGTCCGGCTGGGGCCGCGCCGGTTCGGCCACCTGAGCCTCCCGCGGCTCCTCGGGCTCGGCCGGGCTGGCGCCGCTGCCCGAGCCCGCGGCCCCGCCGCTGTTGATCCTCACCAGATTGCCTACGATCGTCACCCCGCCCGCGTCAATCCTGATGAACCCGCCTGGCCCCTTGATGGTCAGATCCGACGCCGCCTCGAGCACCAGCGCCGTCCCGGCCTTGAGGTGGATCTCCTGGCCGGCCTCGAGCGCGTAGTTCTTCCCCACCTTGCCGTGCTGATCGCCGGCGACGAACAGGGACTGTGTCCCGCCCACCGCCTCGTTCCGGCTCCCGTTCACCTTGAGGTGGCAGTCCTTCTCGACGAGCTCCCGCTTCTCCTGCTTGACGATGAGGTGCTGCTCGCCGCCGACCCAGAGCAGGAGATCGCCCTCGCACCGCTCGACCTCGTCGCCCCGGACGAGCTTGCGGAGCGCGCCGCCGACGACCGTCGTGCGGTCCCCGTCGGTGAGCTCCACCCGGTCGCCGCGGGTGAACTCCGCCCGGTTCCCCTGGGTCACCTCCGTCTCGTTCGCCTTGACCAGCTTCTGCCGGTCGTGGCCGACGGTGATCGTCTCGTCGTTCTTGACCAGCCGGCGCTGGTCCTTCTGCGCCTGCATGAAGACGAGCTCCTGGCCCGCGAGGTCCTCGAACATGATCTCGTTGAAGCCCCCGCCCCCGAGGGAGCTGCTCGTCTTCCACGTGCTGCGCGTCTTGTGCTGCGGCAGGTCATAGGGGACGCGGCTATGGCTGTTGAACACGCGCCCGACGATCACGGGCTGATCCGGATCCCCTTCGAGGAAGCCGACCAGCACCTCCTGACCGATGCGCGGGATGGTGATCACCCCGAACCCGGTGCCCGCCCAGCCCTGGCTCGCGCGGATCCAGGAGGAGCTGTTGTCGTTGCTCCTCCCCTCGCGATCCCAGGGGAACTGGACGCGGACGCGCCCGAACTCGTCCGTGTGGATCTCCTGCCCGGAGGGCCCCACGACGATGGCGCTCTGCACGCCGGTGACGAGCGGCTTCGGCGTGCCCTTCAGCGGGCGGTACGGCACGTCCGCGAAGACGGCCTGACCCGTCTGCGTCCACTCGGCCCCCACGGCCCCGTGGATCTGGACCTCCGTCACGAGGAGCTTCTTGCCGGCGCCGAGCGCCGCGTGGGGGTGGTTCTCGATGGAGAACACCGTACCTGGGGCGAGGTCGAGCGCGTTGGTCTCGAACGTGACCTTCCGCCTCGTGGCGCGCCGCCCGTCGAGCGCCCGCTCGGCGAGCGCATCGCCGTATTTCTTGTCGTAACGCGCGACCCCCTTGTCGTCCGAGGACGGCGTGTTGCCGCGCCGGTCCTGGCCGCCGCCCTCGATCAGGAGCGCGCCCGGCTGGTAGTGGTACTGCTCGTATTTGTCCTCGGGCGCGGGCGCCTTGGGCGCCTCGCCGAAGAGGGGGAAGGCGGGATTGCGGAAGTCGTAGTCGCGGATCGTGTAAGCCCCCGGCTCGACCTCGTGGCTAAGCGCGACGTCGGTGACGTACTCGTTCCTGGCCGCGTCGTTCGGCGCGTCGAAGAACGGGAGCGCCGGGGGCGCCCGGGGCGTGGCGAGGTGGAGCTTGTCGCTCAGCCTCGGCGCCGAGCCGCCGGCCTGGTCGTCGGGGAACGTGAACGCGATCCCCGCCTCCTCGAGCAGGCGGGACAGGAAGGTATAGTCGCTCTCCCCGTACTGGCACCTGTACTCGAGCTTGGGGTACTTGTCGCGGTCGATGCTCCACGCCGGCGCGATGTCCCACTCGTCGAAGATCCTGTCGGCGATGTCCGGTATCGCGAGGTGCTGGTAGATGCGGTAATTCCGCCGCTGGGTGAGCAGCCACAGCGCCGGCACGATCTGGAGCTGGTACGTGGAGAGGCCGGTCGTCTCGGCCTGAAGCTGCTCGATCTGATTGCACACGCCCGTCCAGAGGCGTGCCCCGGCGCGGGCGAATTCAAGCCCGTTCTCGATGCGGAAGGTGGCCCGCTTGCCGACGATCGACTCTAGATCGATGTCCGCGTTCGGCGAGCGCGCCAGGATCGACAGCGAGAAGAGGCCAGAGATGCTCTCCAGGACGTCGAAGCGTCGCACGTCCAGCGACGTCTCTCCGGATTCGAACGTGAGCTCAAGCCGCGGCATCAGATCACCTCTCGCGTTGAAGCGCTGCGCCGGGCCGGCATCCTAACGGCCGCGCGATCGGTTGTCCAGCATGGCTTCGCGGGGCGCTCGACACGCGCCGACGACGGGCTGCGCCCGTCCCGACAGGGCGCTGACGGCGCCTCACGCGGGCATTCGATGCGCTCGCGGCTCGTGCGACGCCTCGATAACGTTAACGTTCCGCTCCGGCGCTGCGCCTACGTGCCCTCATCCGGCCATCACGTCCTTGAAGGCTCGTGCTGCGATCCTGTACCATGGGGCGCGATGAACCGCGGCTGCACGGGCGCTGCAGGTGCACGTAGACGAGTTCGTCAGCGTTCGGGCGCCCGCGTGACCACGTCGAGGAGGACAGTCCAGGCCGTCCGGGGCGCAAAGAACGAATTCGGGGCGGCCGCCTGGATGCGGCCCGGCGGAGCGCGAGCGGCACGCCGTGCCTCTCGAACAGACAAGCGGGAACCTCAACCACCTTTGGTGTCACGAGCATGTGCGTTCCGCTATGGAAGAGAACAGCCGAGTGGGAGCAGCTGCGGCAGTTTCACATTGACATAGAGAGGATCAAACCCAGTTTCTATAGAGATTCAGGAGGATGGGTAACGATCGGCATCGGATACCTCGTCGACGTTCCCGGCGGCTCCCTCACGGCGCGACAAGCCGAAGCGGGGAGGTTCATCAACGCCAACCACTCGCACTTCAGGACCGCGACCGGAGATCTGGTGACCCAGAGACAGGTGTGGGATGACTGGGAGCTAGTGCGCAGCGGCACGATTAACAGCGGTGCGCTCCGGCTGCTGCCGCCGTGGATCGAGCGGCTGTACCATGCGAGGACGCGAGGGTTCCTCAATACGATGTACAATGGGCGGAGCTTCTCCAGGTGCCTTCCGTCGGGGATCCAGATGGCGCTGGTGGATGCGCGCTACAATCCATCCGGGGTGCCGGTGTTCGCCAGGGAAGACGGAGCCGATGGAAGGGCAGAAGGAGAGGGAGAAGAGCAACAGGAGGAAGGAGCGGTGAGAGATCAGGTCCGGCGGATGTGGAGAGCGTTGAATAGAGACTCTCCCACAGCAGCGCAGGACTACGATCCAAGCCTCGCGTTGCAGCTGTTCGAGCAGATCTGGGAGGGGCGGGGGGGAAGGAATCACGAGAGATACCAGCGCAGACACCAGTGGCGCGTGGCTCGATTCCGGGAGGGGGTCGAGGAGATGCTCGCCGAAGACGAGCAGCGCGCTCGAGAGGACCGCGAGTTCGACCAGCTGATAGATGACCTGGCCAACGGGAGATGACGAGCACGGCGTGGGCGTCATGTGCCCCGCGCGGGTCAGCGGTCCCGCGTGCCGCCGCGCGGCTCGGGCGCTCTGTGGACGGCTTCACACCCCTGGCGCGCACGCCCCCGCCAACGTCACGTCACCCCTCACATTTTGTGAATCGCCTAACATAACGCACCGCTCCACCGCTGCGCGGGCGGCTCCTGTCAGCCGTGCGGAGCGTGCCCGGCCGGGCCGGACTTGGGCTATAGCCTCCCCCCATGACCCGATCCCGCCTCGTCGCCGGCGTGTTCTTCCTCGCCGGCCAACTCTCCGTGCTCGGCGGCTGCAGCGCGCCCAAGCCGGAGCCCGAGATTGCCTCCTCGGCCCCGCAGAGCGGCTACGCCGAGCGTTACCCTGCCGAGCTCCAGGCGACCGCCGCGTCGTTCTCGGAGCGCGAGGACGGCGCGAAGGGCGTGACCGGCCAGTTCGGCTCCTACCCGGATCAGCTCAAGGAGCCGGACTGGAAGGTGGTCGTCGAGGTCATCGAGCAGGCCGACGCGTCCGGCCGGAGCTACGACTACGTGGAGCGCGTGCGCGCCGTCGACGGCGCGCTGGGGTTCTTCAACGACAACAAGGAGGACCTCACCCGCAAGGTGAGCGGCGCGGCGCAGTACGTCGTCAAGCAGAAGGGCTGCGACGTCGACGTCACCGGCGCGACCTCTCATGCGCTGGAGGAGGGCGTCGAGCGTCAGATCGAGAAGTACGTCCGCGACCGCAACGAGGCGCATCGTCGCATCGATCGCCACCGTTCCTCGCTGGGCAAGGAGAACGCCGCCGCGCTGGAGAAGCAGGCCGACGCCGTGGCCTTCGCGAGCTACGTCGTCCACATCGATCTGGTCGAGCACAAGCTGCGGCTCCGCCGGATGCTCGAGGAGATGGAGGCGATCAAGGTCTCGATCGACGACTCCATTGCCCAGGAGCGCGCCTTCCAGTCCTCTGGAGCCCGCACCGAAGAGGAGAAGAAGGCGTCCGAGGCCCGCATCGAGGAGCTGGGCCGCAGCAAGGCGATGCTCGACTCGTCCGCGACCCAGGCGAAGGAGATCGACAAGTCTCTCGAAGAGCGCATCGAGGCAGCCCAGAAGAGCTACCGCGAGGCCCTGGACAAGCTGATCGCGACCCTCCGCAAGAACGCCGGCCTCCCCCCCGCCACCGAGGACTGAGCTCGCCGCCCCCTCGTCTTCCCTCTCCCGTCCCCCGTCCCCCGTCCCCCGTCTCTCGTCTTTCGTGCTCGTCCTCGTGATCGTGCTCGTGCTCGATCATCTCGCCGTGCCGTGCACGCCCTCCCTCCCCGTCCCTCTCCCCCCTACCCCAACCACCTCTCCGCCATCGCAATCGTCCTCTGGTTGTCCGGCAGCGTCAAAAACCGCTCCCTCCACACCGGATCACTGATCTTCCCCGCCCTCTCCATCAACCTCTCCCGCGCCGCCCTGATCACCGCCGCGCAGTCCCCCTCCATCCCGTTCGCCGCCAGCGCCTCCGCGTACACGAGCCGCACCGCCGACTCCCCCTCCTCGATCGCCCCGATCGCCCTCAGCATCGAGAACGCCTCCCCCGCCGCCGACAGCCCCTCGTCGAACCTCCCCATCCCGAGCAGCGCCTTCGCCCTCGCCGCCACCGCCGCCGCCCGGAGCGGCGGCGCGCTCTGCAGGATCTCCGCCGCCGTCCTCGCCTCCCGCTCCGCCCCCTCGTAATCCCGCGCGATCAGCGCGATCCGCGCGAGGTACGTCCGCGCGCTCCCCTCGATCCGCGGCTCCCCGAGCCGCTGCGCCAGCGCGATCGCCTCGCGCGCCGTGCGCTGCGCCTCCTCGATCCTCCCCCGGTGCCCGAGCACGTGCCCCAGGTTGCTCAGCGTCGCCGCCACGAGCTCGTTCAGCCCCATCCGCTCCGCGCCGGCCAGCGCGCTGCGCAGCACCTCCTCCGCCCCCGCGAAGTCGCCGAGCTCGGCGTGCATGTAGCCCACGTTCATGCGCACCGCGCACGCGTTCCCCCGGTCGCCCGCGCGCTCGAACGCCGCCAGCGCCGCCTCCAGCCCCGCGAGGCACGCGCCCGGATCCCCGTTCACGAGCGCCCGGACCGACCTCGCCTCGTGCAGCCGCGCGACCACCTCGACCTCCCGCGCCGCGAGGTCGGTCCCGTCGCCCTCGATCGCCTCGATCATCGCGTCCGCGAACGCGTAACGCCCCCCGAACACGAGCAGCAGCGCGCCCTCCCCGAGGCACATGTGCTTCGCGACCAGCGCCCCCTCGGCCACCGCCTCGGTTTCCTGCGCGGCACCCATCCAGCGCTCCACCCGGTCGAACCCGCCGAGCTTGCCCGCCGCGACCGCCACCTGCTTGATCGCCGAGAACCACGCCGCCGTCCCCGCGGGCAGCCGCTCGACCGCCTCGGTCCCGCGCTGCTCGGCGAGCGCGAGCTCCCCGCGCCAGACGTGCGCCTCCGCCTCCACGAGGCGCAGCTCGCCGAGCGTCTGCGCGCCCGGGCCACACGCGATGCCCCGCTCGGCCCGCTCGATCGCCGCGGCGAGGTCCTGCGCCCGGAGCGCCTGCTCGGCCGCGCGGCAGTAGGCGGCGGCGGCCCGCGAGAGCTCGACCCCGCGCTCGAAGTGCTCGGCGAGCGCCATCGGATCACCCGCGCCCGCGCGCTCCAGCCAGTGCCCCGCGAGCCGGTGCCCGAGCCGCCGATCGCCCTCCGTCAGCATCTCGTAGGCCGCCTCCCGCACGATGGCGTGCTGGAAGCTGTACTCGACCTCGCCGGGCAGGCTGCCCTCGCCGCGGCGGGCGATCACCTCGCGCTGCTCCAGCTCGACGAGCTTCGGCGCGACCAGCGCCCCGCCCGCCAGCGCCGCCACGCCGCCCTGCCAGAACGTCTGCCCGAAGATGCTCGCCGCCCGCAGCACGCGCCGCGCCTCCACGTCGAGCGCCTCGATGCGCGCCTGCACCATCGCCAGCACCGTCTCGGGCAGGTCCGCGCCCTTGCCGTCGGCGATCGCGCGGATCTGCTCCTCCAGGTAGAACGCGTTGCCGTCGGCGCGGTCGACGATCGTCGCCACGAGGTCCGGCGGCACCTCGTCGCCGAGCACCTGCCGCACGAGCCGCTCGCTCGCGCGCCGCGGCAGCCCGGAGAGCTGCACCTCGTGCACGCCGCGCCCCGCCCACAGCTTCGGGAACAGCTCGCGCACCTCGGGCCGGCCGAGCGCGAGCACCATGAGCCGCTGGTCGCCGAGGTTGCGGAGCGCCGAGTCGACGAGGTTGACGCTGGGCAGGTCGCCCCAGTGCAGGTCCTCGAGCACGAGCAGCACCGGCCTCGCCGAGCACTCGGCGCGGAGCAGCTCCTCCCACGCGAGGCGGATCTGGTCGCTCATCAGCACCGGGCTCCGCCGCGCCGCCATGAGCTGCACGCTGTCGCCGTCGGGGAACGGCGCGCCGATGAGCTCGCCGAGGAACGCTGCGACGCGCGCGGAGTCCCCGCCGCCGTAACGCTCGACGCGCGCGCGGATCTTGCGCTGGCGCGCCTCGATCGGCTCGCCGTCGAAGAGGCCCATCGCGCGCCGGAGCGCCGAGGCGAGCAGGGCGAAGGACGAGCCGGCGCCCATGGGATCGCCGCGGCCGAGCCACACCTCCATGTCCTCGCCGCGGTCGCGGAGCCTGCGGACGAGCTCGGTGCGGAGGCGCGACTTGCCGGCGCCCGCGGGCGCGGTGACGAGCACGGCGCTCGGCGTCGACTCCTCGACGCAGTGCGAGAACGCCGCCTCGAGCAGCGCGAGCTCGCGGTCGCGCCCCACGCACGGCGTGGGCTTGCCGAGCAGGGGCGGCGTGGAGGCGAGCGCCTCGCGCTCGCCGTGGAGGCGGAGCCCGGCCGCGTCGCGGGTGATGTCGAAGCGGGCGCCGAGCAGCCCCGCGGTCACCTCGTCGAGGCGCACCGCGTCGGCGCCGGCGGGGGCGTTCGCGGGCGGCAGCAGGTGGACGGCGCGGTCGATGAGCTCGCCGACCGGCAGCCGCGCGGAGATCTCGGCGCGGCCGGTGACGAGCGCCACCGGGACGCAGCCGAGCAGCGCGCTCAGGGCGAGCGCGCAGCGCGCCGCCTGCGCCGCGAGGTCGGTCGGCGCGCCCGCGGCCGAGAGCACGATGAGCGGCGAGCGGGACTCCAGGATCTCGAGCTCGCCCTGGTAGCGCTCGGCGACGGCGATGAGCGCCTTGCTGCGCTCCAGGTCCTCTTCCTGCGAGCGCGTCGCCTCGGCGTCGCCGGTGACGTCGCGCGCGAGCACGAGGCACATCATCTTGCGCTCGTTCGTGGTGAGGATCTCGTTGCCGCGCAGGGTCGTCGAGGGCCGGCTGCTGCTGACGGCGCCGCCGCCGAGCTCGTCGAGGGCCTTGAGCTCCGCCGCGACCGCGTCGCCGTCGCGCGGCCGCACGTCCGGCGGCTTCGCGAGCATGCGGGCGACGAGATCGTCGAGCGCCTCGGGGATGTCGCCGCGGAGCTCGCGCAGGCGCGGCGGGTCCTCGAGGATGATCTTGATGAGCACCGACAGCCCGTCGGCGCCCTGGAAGGCCGAGCGCCCGGTGAGGCACTTGAAGAGCACGCAGCCGAGCGAGAACACGTCGGCGCGGGCGTCGATGTTCGGCTCGCTGCGCGCCTGCTCCGGCGACATGTACCCCGGCGTGCCGAGCATGGTGCCGGGCATGGTGAGGTGCCGATCGATGGCGCCGAGGCGCACGACGCCGAAGTCGATCAGGGTGACGCCCTCGATGGCGCCGCCGACGAGGAGCAGGTTGCTCGGCTTGATGTCGCGGTGGACGACGCCGGCGCGGTGGATGACGCCGAGCGTGGAGGCGACGCTCGCGCCGAGCGCGAGGCTCTCGGAGAGGCTGAGCGGCTTCCTGGCGAGGCGCTCGGTGAGCGTCTCGCCGGTGAGCCACTCCATGGCGAGGTACGGCTGCCCGACCGTGGTGGCGCCGTGGGCGACGTAGCGCACGATCCCCGGGTGCCGCAGGGCGGAGAGCGACTCGAGCGCCTCGGCCTCGCGCGCGAACCGGACGGCCTCCTGGAGGGCCCGGCGCTGCAGCACCTTGAGCGCGACCGGCTCGCCCGTGGCCAGATCGACGGCGCGGTAGACGTCGCCCATCCCGCCCGAGCTGGCGAGGCGCTCGATCTGGAAGCGACGGTCGATGACGTCTCCCACGCGCATCCCGGCTCCCCGTGTTACCTGAGATCTCGCATGAGCCGGCTTACACCGGTGAGTAGACGAACTCGGCGCCGATCGCCAGCGGCACCGGGCGGGGATCGCGCGGCGCGACCGTGCTCGAGGCGGCGCGATCGCCTCTCATTCCAGCAACTTCGCCCGGCGGCGCGGATCGCGCTTGACAAGCCGAGGCGTAGTTGTAGGGCGGGACACCGATGGCACCAGGCGCTGACCGCCGGCGGCCGCCCTGGGGCCCTCCTCCGGCCGCCCGGGGGCGTTCTCCGCGCGGACCACGCCCCGCTGGGTCCGGCGCGGCGCTCGGGGTCGGCGCCGGGGAAGTACGACCCTCATTTTTGTCACGGATGTGGCGAAACGCCCTTGGCCGGCGCGCGGGGCGTCACGATGGCTCATCACTCCGGTGACGGCTCCTTCAACTCGGCTGCTGTGGCATGCGGCGTGCTGCTTCGAAGGGCATGAAGACGAAGCTGTCCAAGAAGCAAAAGAAGAAGCTCAACAAGGTGGGCCGGAAGGTCCTCAAGGCGGCAGCTGGGGCGTCGAGCTTGGCCGCGGCGTTCGCGGCCGGGTTGTACGGCGGCAGGGCGAAGGGCTACTTGACGGGCGCCGGACATACGGTGACCAGCAAGGTGAAGGGCTGGGCGAGCGCGATCAAGACATCCAAGCTGGCCAATGGCATCTCGGGAGGAGCTCACCCGGAGGTTGAGCTCATGCAGTCGCCATGAAGAAGAAGACCCGTCGTGCCCTTCGAAGGGCGGTGAAGGCGGTGTCGGCGGCGGCCGCGCTGCTCGCCGTCGAGACGATCGGCTCCGCTGCGGGGAGCCTGCTGAAGGATGCGCTGAAGAAGAAGCGGCGCGACCGCTGATGCGCGCGGCCACCGGGGCGCACGTCCGCGGGCCGCCGGGCGGGAGACGCTCGCTTCGCCGGCGGCGGTTTCGCCGCCGAAACGAGCGTCTCGCGCCCGGCGCCGTCCTGGGGTAGGTTCCGCGCCCGATGGATACCCGAACTTACTTCCAGGGAAAGAGCGTCCTCATCACCGGCGGATCGAGCGGCATCGGGCTCTCGTTCGCGAGGCTCGTCGCGGGGTACGGCGCGGAGGTGACGCTGGTCGCGCGCCGCCGGCCCCTCCTCGAGGAGGCCGCGGTGAGCATCCGGCGCGAGCACCCGTCCGCGAGCGTCGACGTCCTGGAGCTCGACATCAGCCGCGCGGACGACGTCGCGCGGGTGATGGAGCCGATCCTGGCGGCGCGGCCGGTCGACCACCTCATCAACAACGCCGGGGCGGTGATGCCGGGGCGGTTCCTGGAGCTCCCGCTCGAGGAGTTCCGGGGGATGATGGACGTCAACTTCTTCGGGGCGGTCCACCTGTGCAAGGCGGTGCTGCCGGCGATGGTCGCGCGCGGGAGCGGGCACGTGCTCAACGTGTCGTCGCTGGCGGGCGTCATCGGCATCTACGGCTACACGCCGTACGCGGCGAGCAAGTTCGCCCTGATCGGGTTCTCGCAGGCGCTGCGCGCGGAGATGTGGCCGCACGGGGTGCGGGTGAGCGTGTGCATGCCGCCCGACACCGACACGCCGCAGCTCGCGTTCGAGAACCGGTACAAGCCGGCGGAGACCAAGGCCATCGCGGGCAACGTGAAGACGCTGGAGCCGGACGCGGTGGCGCGCAGCATGGCCGACGGCATGGCGCGGGGGCGGTTCGAGATCTATCCCGACGTGGGGTCGCGGGTGAGCGCGATGGCGCAGGGGGTGATTCCGGGGGTGGTTCGGTGGGTGTGCGACAGCGCGCAGCGGAAGGCGGGGGCGCCTGGGGCGGGGGGCGGCTGACGCTACGGAGCGTGGTGCCCAGTCGCGCGCGCCGGCGGGGGGCTCCGCGCGGCGGGGGCGGGTGGGCGCTGGCCAATCGGCAAGACTGGGGACGAGGGAGCTTGCGCACGGGACACCGCCCGGCATGTCTCCCTTCGGGCCTTGCCAGCTGAGGCGTTTCGTTGCGCGCCACATAAGGCGCGCCTGAGACCTCGAGCCCGCTGAGAGCTTATGGTACCTCGGTCGGTGCTCGACGCGCCCACCCGCCCCCGCCGCGCGGAGCCCCCCGCCGGCGCTGAGGTGGGCGGGCGCAGGCGGGTCTCCTTGGTTACGAGGCGCTCTGCGAACCCGGCTGCACATGTTCCCGCGCGGCGACGCGAAGGCAATCGCGTTGCCATGACTTACGCCGAAGAGCAGTCATTTATCTGCGATTCGACATCGCGCCTGCGCTGAGCGAACGGCGCCTCGCCCGCGGCGCCAACTGGCGAAAACTTGCGTGACGGAGCCGGGTCGAACAGGGCATACTGCGCCGCCGTGACAACCTGGTAACGACACTCCGGCGGATTGGGGCCGCCAGGGTGCCGGCGCCGCAGCCTCGTGCCGGAGGACTGGACACATGGGCAGGCCCATAGGGCATTGTGCCGCTGGAATCATCTTTCTCATCAGCTCCGCGCTCTTCTTCGCCTGCGGCGACGGGCCCTATATCGGTGGAGAGTGCGCGACCACGGATCATTGCCAGTCGGACGAGCAGTACGTGCCAGGTACGATCTGCATCGAAGGGGACTGCAAGTGCGGCGAGCCGGGCAAGGTCGTCTGCTGCGCGCGCGGCGAGAAGGAGCCGAGCTGCTTTCTCGAGTGCCGCTACTGCAACGAGTGCGCGGAGGATACGGCCGAGTGCTCGGGGGTTCCCGTGCCGGCCGGGGGTTGCAAGAGCGATACGGAGTGCGCCGGACCACCGGACCCACGGTGCGGCGTGGGGCGGTGCGTGGACGGCGCGTGCGCGGTGGATATCCACGAGGGACCGCTCGGCTCGCAGGTTCGCGGCGATTGCAAGGTGGAGGAGTGCACCGCCGAGGGGCGCGTGGTCAGCGTGCCGGCCTACGACGTCTACGACGACGGCAACCAGTGCACGCTCGACGTGTGCGAGGTCGACGTGCCACGCAACCTGTTACTCGAGGGGGTCACCTGTCCGGCGTCGGGCGCGGGGCGATGCCATGAAGGCGACTGCGTGCAGTGTTCTGCTGAAGATCCGACGCTTCTGTGTCCTGCTGGGTTGGTGTGCTACGGCGTGTGGTGCGTACCACGGCACTGCGAGAACGGCGCAAGAGACTCCGGGCTCGGGGAGACCGGCTTCGACTGCGGCGGCCCGTGCCGGCCTTGCCAGCCGAGCGACCGCTGTCGCGCCGCCACGGACTGCGTGAGCGGCGTGTGCACCAACGGGAGCTGCATGATCCCGACGTGCAGCGACGGCGTGAAGAACGGCGAGGAAGCCGGCGTCGACTGCGGCACGACGTCGTGCCCGCGCTGCGCGCCAGGCCGGGGCTGCAAGACCGGCGCGGACTGCACGAGCGGCGTGTGCTGGAGCGGGCTCTGCGAGGCGCCCACGTGCAGCGACGGCGTGATGAACGGGGACGAGGAGGGCGTCGACTGCGGCGGGCAGGGGTGCGCCGGGCCTTGCCCGGGCTGATGCCAGCTGGTTTCCGAAGGAGGACCCCTGCGAGCGGACGCGCTCGGGACACGTTCCGGCCTCCTCCGGCGTCGCTGGGGGGCCGGCGCCACCCCGACGGGCCCTCGCTGGCACAAGGGCATGGCCGGAGACGCGAGCGTGGAACCCGCGTCGACGATCGCGCTGCCACGGCGACGTGCTGCGTGACACTACGTGTGCCCCGCCGTTTACAGGGGAACATCCGGAATGACACTACGTGTGCCCTGCCGTTTACAGGGGAACATCCGGAATGACACTACGTGTGCCCTGCCGTTTACAGGGGAGCGTCCGGAGTGACACTACGTGTGCCCCACCGTTCACAGTGCGGGGTGCCGGCGAACCTGCGTGGCTGCTCTGGCAGCCGCTGCACGTTCCGGCCGGGGACCCAGACGTCCCTTTCTTGCTTCCGGCGGCGTCCCGGTGCTGCCGCGGTTCACGGTCGCTCGCCTGCAGGTACATCTCCGGGATGGCCAAAGCCAAGACCAGGAAAGAAGACAGCGGGAAGGCGCCTGTGTCGCCTCCCACGGCAAAACACTCCTACCGCGCTTGTTACAAGCGCTTCACCCCGGAGGCGCTCGCGATCCCGGACCGGGAGGTCGAGCTCTGTCGCGCGGACGTGCGCATCGCCTTCGCCAACGTGAAGCAGGGCGTCGAGGCGGTCTGCGCCGATCCGGAGCGGGTCCGCAGGGCGCTGCCCGAGCTGCCGCTCGACGACGTGCTCGCGCTGCCGGACCTCGGCCGGGCGCTCGTGTTCGCCTCGACCCGCGTCACCGCCAGGCCGGCGAGCTCCCGCCACATCGAGGCGAAGCTCAAGATCGTGGCCGAGCTGCGCGAGCCGATGCTCTCGCTCGCCGAGACCCTCGCCAGGCGCGGCCTCCTGCCGAAGGACGTCGTGGCGGAGATCCGGGCCGGCAGCGGCAAATACGATATGGCGAGCGACGGCATGGCGCTGGCCCACCTCTACGAGGAGCACGCGGACGTGCTCCGCGGAAAACACCCCTTCACCGAGGGAGAGTTCGCGGAGCTGCAGGCGGCGAGCGAGTGGCTGCTCGACAACCTCACCCCCGATGGCGCCCGCCGCCCCGCCTCGAGGCAGCGCGGCGAGGCCGAGAAGATGCGCGACCGGCTCTGGACGCTCATGGTCCGCCGGCACGCGGACCTGCGGAAGATCGGCTACTACTTCCACGGCGACGCCTTCGAGGACGTGACGCCGAAGCTCCAGTCGCGCATCGCGAGCAGCGCCGCGCAGGCGGTCATCGAGGAGATCGAGGAGGACGACGGCGAGGTCGAGGAGGAGGACGCCGACGCGGAGGTCGAGCAGCTCGCTCCCGCGCCGACGCCGTGAACCGGTCGGGCGAAGATCATCCTCAGTTCCATCGCTCGTGACGTCGCGTCACCAGGGTGCGGTGCATACCGCCATGGCGTGATCGAGCGCGTCCATCCCAGAAACGCCGCATCCACCGCCGTCCCGTGTGGCGGTCCGACGCTTGACACGAATCGCAGCGCCGTGCGCTTCTCCATGCAAGGGAGGCCGCGATGGCGCCGGTTCCGCAACAGGTTGTGCGGGCGTTGATCCCGCTCTTGATGTTCGTGACCTGCGTGCTCGCGCAGGCGGGGTGCACGTGCATGTCCGAGCCTCCGCCCGTGCGTCCTCACGGCATCATCGCCTGCCGGACGCGCGACCCGGGCGAGCCGCCACGAACCGGCCGCCGATCGGGCGTTCCGACCGTCGCCGCGGGCGCCATCCCGGGGACCTTCTCCGTCACGAGCACGGGCGAAGCGACGTACGTCATGTCGCTGATCGCCGTCCCTGGGCGCGCGGGCGTGGAGCCACAGCTCGCGCTCCACTACGACAGCGCCGCCGGTGAGGGAGTCCTCGGGGTGGGCTTCTCCATCGCCGGGTTGCCCGCGATCGCTCCTTGCCCGAAGAATCGAGCGCAGGATGACGACGAGATCCGCGCGGTGACGTACGACGGCGACGACGCGCTCTGCCTCGACGGAAGGCGCCTCGTCGTCGTGGGAAGAGCGCCGGGCGCCGTCGAGTACAGGACTTTGCCCGACACGATGGTCAAGGTGGTCGGGCATTACGATGCAGAAGACGACGCACCCGCCGAGGCGCTCTTCTTCGAGGCGCACCTGCCGTCGGGGCTCGTCATCGAGTACGGCAAGAGCGAGAGCAGTCGGCCGCTCGCCCTCGGCGGCGCCCCGCGCGCGTGGCTCGCGACCAAGGCGCGCGACGGCCGCGGCAACGCCATGACGTACGATTATTGCGTCGCGGAGGCCGAGGAGGGCTTCGCGGCGGAGTACGCGATTGACGAGATCCGGTACACGAGCTTCGAGGGCGAGCCGGCGCTCGACCCCTCGCGCGCGGTGCGGTTCGTGTACGCGACGAAGGAGCCGGCCGAGGTCCGCAGGCGTTATGCGGGCGGGATGGCGCTCCAGAGCTCGCTGCGCCTCGACGAGATCCAGATGCTCGGCGCGGGCGACACGCTGGTGCGGCGTTACGCGCTCCGCTACGAGGCGAGCCCGACGACGCGGCGGACGCTGCTCACGCAAGTCGAGGAGTGCGCGGGCGACGGCGTGTGTAAGCCGCCCACGCGATTTCAGTACAGCCGCGGCGAGACCGGGTTCAAGCGGATCGCGACGGACGTCCTCAAGCCCACGTCCGATCGGGCCAGCCCGATGCTCGCGGACATCGACGGGGACGGGCTCGACGACCTCGTGGTGCCGGACACGAACCCGGCGCTCAGCACGCCGTCCAATCCGATCACCGACTGGCGCGTCGCGCGCAACCTTGGACCGACGGCGTCGCCGGCCCACCTGGGCCCGGCGACGCTGGCCTTCTCCGAGGAGTGGCCTGCCGTCGTCGATCCGCTCGGGCCCGCGGACCCGTCGACGCTTCAGCCGGAGCTCGGGACGGCGGTGGACTACGACCAGGATGGCCGCACGGACATCCTGCTCCATGACGTCTACGGCACGAGCGACACCTTGCTCGTGCTCCTGAGCCGGCCGGATCGGACGTTCGAGGTCCACGACACCGGCATCCGCCGGCCTTTCCCGCTGCGCGGCGCCCGCGAGCCGCCGGTCCTGCGCAGCCCCGGCGGCTCGGTGCACCTCGCGGATGTGGACGGCGACGGCGTGTCCGATCTGATCCTGTGTGAGGATCACGGCCAGGAGTTGACGGAGACCCCGTTCGATCCGGAGTGGACCGTCCACCTCTGGAAACCCGCGCGCGGCGCGGGTTCTGTGGGCTTCGACGTGGCGGGGGAGCGGATCGCGCCGCTCGACGGCACCCTCTGCGACACGGAGCTTCACACCGTCGATATCGACGCCGACTCCAGGGTCGACCTGGTCGTCCCGTTCGTGCTGACGAGCGGCGGCGCGGAGAGGATCCTCGCCTCGACGTATTCCGCGCTCAGCCGCCGGCATGACCGGAGCTGGGCGGTGACCGACACCGAGCTGCCCACGCTGGCTGCGGGCGGCCGCGTCGTGTTCCTCGACGTGAACGCCGACGGCCTGCCCGATGCCGTCGAGTCCGGCTTCAGCGATGCCGCGCTCCGCACGTACGTGAACACGGGGCCGACCTTCGTGGACTGGCCGACCCGGAGCCTCATGGATCTGAGCCTCGGCGATCTGCTCGGCATTCCCGATCAAGACCTGTTCTTCCCGCTCGCCGTGCCGCTGGACCATGACGGCGACGGGAGGCAAGATCTCCTCATGCCTGTTCCTCCAGGCATGCTGCCGGGCTCATCGCTCGACCTGCCCTCCTGGGCGATCTTGCGGGCGACGGGCGACGAGTCGGGACCGGCGTTCACGCTGGTGGACCCGCGGATCCCGTTCGAGGCGCGGGTCGGGGAGGCCACGACGCTGGCCAATCCGCGCGGGCCGCGCGTCGGGGACCTCAACGGCGACGGAGCGCAGGATGTGGTGTTGCCAATCGGCGGGGTGTTCACGATCTTCCGGAACCTCGCCGCCGACCAGGATCTCCTCGTCGCGATCTCGGACGGGATGAACGCGCACGAGCCGGGTGAGGCGGGGTTCGTGCCGAACGTGAGCGTGTCGTACGGGCACCTCACGGATGTGTCGGTCACGAACGACCTGGATGCGGGAGATCCGGAGCGGGAGGGCCTGCTCTACGTGGCGCGGGACGACGCGGCGAACGGGTGCGACTATCCGCGCCGCTGCGCGGTGGGGCCGAGGCGGGTCGTCAGCGGCTACGGCCTCAACAACGGCGCGGATCGGCTGCGGCGGTTCGAGGTGCGCTACCGCGACGGGCGCTACCACCGGCTCGGGCGCGGGTTCCTCGGGTTCGGGGAGCGCGTCGTGGTCGAGGTCGACACCGGGGCGGCAGCGGCCGAGCGCTACGACAACGTGACGTTCGATGAAGAGCTCCAGGTCTTTCCGTTCGCGGGGCGGGTGAAGCAAGAATGGCGCTGGGCTCCGGGGCTGCCGGGCCAGCCCAGGCCGGACCAGATCGAGATGTCGTTCCTCGACGTGAAGCGGGAGCTGGTGCCGACGAGCGAGGGCGCCAGCTACTTCACGCTCCCGACCGAGCGCCAGCTGCGGCGGGCGCAAGGGGTCTATCCGCCGGAGAGCGGCGAGGCGCCCACGGCCCGGGCGTACGTCGAGCAGGTCGAGCGCGGCGGCGGCGACCACGGGGCGACGACCGTGCGCGACTCGGTCGCGACGGTGACGGACTTCGATGCATTCGGCAACGTGCGCGGCGAGGAGGTCTCCTCCCGCGGGGTCGACCTGACGCTGGAGGTCACGCGCACGTACAAGAACGACACCGAGCGGTGGGTACTCGGGCAGCTCCAGACGGAGAAGGAGTGCAGCACGGCCGCGGGGAGCTCGCAGTGCCGCACGCTGGCGCGGACGACGGCGGACTACGGAGAGGTCGAGACGGAGTCGATCGATAGCGACGAGGGCATTACGGACACGAAGCTCGACATCGTGTACGCGCGGGACGCGTTCGGGAACATCACAGGGGTCGCGGCGGAGGACGCGTTCGGGCACCACCGGTCGTGGAGCACGGAGTACGACGCCGAGGGGCTCTTCCCGGAGAAGCACGTGAACCCCGAACGCCACACCACGCGCGTCGACTACGATCCGGATCTCGGGGCGCTCGTCAGGCTCGAGGATCCGAACGGGCTCGTGACCGAGTGGAAACACGACGGCTTCGGCCGGCTCGGGCTGGAGATGCGGCCGGACGGCACGCAGACCACGGTCGCGCTCTCGCGCACCAAGGACGGCGGGCCGGCGGGAGCTGCATGGCGCGTAACGCAGCGGACCACGACCGCCGGGGGCGCTGACGACGAGATCGAGGTAGACAGCCGGGGACGGCCGATCCGGTGGTGGTGGCACGGGCCTTCCGTGGACGGCGCGAGGGACGCGCCGCCGCGCTTGATGCAGGAGATCGCCTACGACGCGCGCGGCGAGCACATCGCGCGGCGCTCGGTGCCGGTGCGCGAGGGGACGCCGGAGCGCGAGATGCTCTACGACGTCTACAAGCACGACGCGGTCGGCCGGGAGGTGCGGCACACGACGCCGTGGAAGGCGGTGGTGGAGACCGAGCACGACGCGCTGCGGGTCCGGGTGACCGATGCGCTGGATCACGTGACCGTGGTCGAGAAGGACCCGCTGGGACGAACGGTGGCCGTCACCGACGCGGCGAGGGGCGTCACGCGGTACGGGTACGGGCCGTTCGGGGTGCTCACCACCGTCACCGATCCGGGCGGCGCGGTCACGACCACGGCGCACGACGCGTTCGGCCGCGTCCGGCGGCGCGAGGACCCGGATCGGGGCACGACGGTCGTCACCAACGATGGGTTCGGGGAGGTCATCACAAGCGCCGACGCGCTCGGGCGAGTGACGACGTTCGCGTACGACGGGCTCGGGCGCCCCCGGTCGCGCCTCGACGAGCACGGCGCCGAACGAAGCACGACCACGTGGACCTGGGATACGGCGGCGCATGGCATCGGCAAGCTGGAGACGCTCGCGAGCCCCGATGGTCAGAAGACGTATACCTACAACGAAGATGGGAAGCTCGAGACGGCGACGCTCCGCATCGACGGGGAGCGCGCGGCGCTGAAGAGCAGGCTCGACTATGATGATTTCGGCCGCGTCGAGACCATCACCTACCCCGCGCCCGCCGGCGCGGCGCCGTTCTTCGTCAGGCACGACCATGACCCGCACGGCCACGTGCTCGCCGTGCGCGACAGCGCGACCCGCGCGGCCTACTGGCGCCTGACCGACGTCGACGACGCGGGCCGCTTCCGCGAGGAGGCGTTCGGCAACGGCGTCGTCACCCAGCGGAGCTACTACGCAGACAAGCAGCGGCTGAAGAGCGTGCTCACCCAGAGCGGCGCGGACGCGGTGCAGGACCTGGACTACGGCTACGACGACCGGCTGCACCTCACCCGGCGCACCGACGCGCGCCAGCCGCAGCACCGGCACGAGCGATTCCGCCACGACGCGCTCGCGCGGCTGACGTGCGCGTACTTCAGCGCCACCGAGAGCGCTTCGGCGCCCTGCGAGCTCGAGTACGACTACGCGCCCGACGGCAATCTCCGCCTCAAGTCCGACGTTGGCGCGCTGCGCTACGACGATCCGCTGCACCCGCACGCCGTCACCGGCGAGGGCACGGCCACGAGCAGCTTCAGCTACGACGCTGTAGGCAACCAGATCGCGCGTCCGGGCGGCGTGACCGTGCGCTACACGCCCTTCGACCTGCCGGAGCAGATTACACAAGGCGCCAGCGTCGTGACGTTCGCCTACGACGGCGACCAGCAGCGGATCCGCAAGACCACGCCGGACGAGGAGACGATCTACTTCGGCGACCTGTACGAGCGCGTCACCGACGCGGCGACCGGAAGGGCCGAGCACCGGTACCACGTCCACTCGCCGGAGCGGGTGGTGGCGATTGTGACCCGCGGCGGAGAGGCGCCGGGCACGCGGTACGTGCACGTCGACCACCTCGGCTCGGTCGACGCGCTCACGGACGAGGACGGCGCCGTGGTCGAGCGACGGAGCTACGACCCGTTCGGGCAGCGGAGAGACCCGGTGTGGGGGCGGCCGCCGCCAGCGTCGTTCGAAAGCACGACGACGCGGGGGTTCACCGGGCACGAGGACGATGACGAGCTCGGGCTCGTCAACATGAAAGGCCGCGTCTACGATCCGCGGGTCGGGCGGTTCTTGACCACCGATCCGATCGTGCAAGCGCCGCTGTCGGGCCAGAGCTGGAACCCGTACAGCTACGTGCGTAACAGCCCGCTCAGCTACGTGGATCCGAGCGGTTTTCAGGCGGAGTATGAGCGGCCGCCAATCGATCCCGAATACCACAAGGATCCCGAGGTGCAGAGGATTCAGGGGGCCGGATGCTGGGGGATTGAATGCAGCCACCCATTTTATCACCGGGCAGAAAGCCCATCGATAGAAGGCTCGCGCGAGGCCGCGGAGGTCGGCGCGACAGCGGCGCCCGTCGACGTGGGCACGACCGGCACCTCGTCCGGGCACATGCCGCAGCCGATGACCACCGCCCCGGAGCACACGGGCGCGGGCGGCGTGGCCACCCTCGTTGGCCAGGGCATGCTGGGCGTGGCGGAGGGCACGCGCGACATCGGGGTGGGCATCGGGCGGCTGCTCGTGCTGAACGCGCTGACGCTCGGGATCTACAGCGGCTACGAGTTCGCGGACGCGATGTGGAGCGGCTACGAGGAGGACGGGCTCCTCGGCGCGGTGAACGCCGTCAACCCGCTCTACCACATCGGGCGGGGCGGCGCGGATACGGCGCTCGCGATCGGCCGGGAGGATTACCGCGGCGCGGGCGCGGCGGGGACAAAGACGCTGTTCCTTGCGGCCGCTACCGTCTTCGGCGCAGGAAGAGGACTGGGAGCAGCGGTCGAGGAGTCGGCGGTTGCGACGGGGGTTGCAAGGGCGGCTCCGAGAGGGTACTCGGTCGCGTTTGAGACGATGATCCCCAAAGTCGGAGCAGGCTCTCGCGGCGCGCATTTCAAGGCTGCCAACGACGCTCTCCTTGCTGACACAAGGGCGAGTCCGGAGCTAGCGTCCGCCATTCGAGATCTCGGGATTGAGGTCCCAACGAGCAACGCCGGCACAACACTTCAACGATCACCCCCCGGATGGACCTGGCATCACGTCCCGGAACGACCTGGCGTGATGCAGCTGATTCCCACCTCGCAGCATCAGGGCGGACCATGGCAGCCGCTAGTCCACCCCGGCGGGGTGGGTGGATTCAAACTGTGGGGCTCAAACTTCTAACTGCGAGGGCGGACGTGACGCTTGACGAGGCCGTGAGACAATTGGACGCGCTAGACGAGGACGCCATACTCTGTGTTCGACGACCGTGGACCTCATCCTCCGAGTGCATTTCTGCCGCGCCGGACGAGAAGCTCGGCGTCCCGAGGCATGTCAAAAACGCAGGGTTCGAGTACTTCTTAGAGGTGCATGTTGCGCATGAAATTCTCGGCATCTTTGAGGACAGACGACCTACCCATGACGAAAAGGTTCGCCTTCTAATCTACTACGCTGAGAACGATGCCTACCCCGATTGGGTTTATGAACGCTGATCGTGGCGTTCCGTGAGCGGACTGGGCGGCCCCTGAACCGCGGGGTTGAAGGGCCGAAGGGCCGCATGTTCGCCGTGCGCGACAGCGCGACCGGCTCGGCCTACTGGCCCCTGACCGACGTCGACGACGCGGGCCGCTTCCGCGAGGAGGCGTTCGGCAACGGCGTCGTCACCCAGCGGAGCTACTACGCGGACAAGCAGCGGCTGAGGAGAAGTCCGACGTTGGCGCGCTGCGCTACGACAATCCGCTGCACCCGCACGCCGTCACGGGCGCTCGGGCGGGTGACGACGTTCGCGTACGACGCGCTCGGACGCACGACCTCGCGCCTGGACGAGCACGGCACCGTGCGGCGGACGACCGCGTGGCCATGAGGGGGCCAGCGCTCGCTTCACACACGCCTCCATGATATATCGTGCGCTGATGGCACGACCCAACGGAGCGCTCGCGGCGCTCGTGTTCCTGCCCTCGGTGGCCACGACGGCGTGTCAGGCAACCAACCAGCGTCAGGCCACGACCGCCCCACTGCCGGATGTCGTGCAGCGAGACGCGATGCGCGGCCCTCCACCGGGTGCTTCGACATGGGGCTGTCCTTTCCCCGACGAGGCAGACAGGAACAACATCCACGCGGGCAGCGCCCAAATCATGGTGTACGTCGGGACCGACGGCTTTGCTCGCGCGGTATACCTCCTTGAGGACTCCGGAAGCGGCTTCGGTCAGTGGGCAATGCAGTGCGCCGCGACGCGGCGTTATGCACCAGGGCGAGACAGATCCGGAGCGCCGGTGAGCACGTGGACGCCGCCGATCACCGTCCGCTTCGTGAGGTAACCATAACACCGACGACTGATCCCACGCGCCCCCCCGGCCCCTATCCGCCTGCTCCTCGCCGCGGAGGAGCACGTCGTCCACGCGTCGCTCAGCCGCCGGCTCCCGGCCCCGCGACGTCAGTCAACGCGTAGTGCCGCATCTCCTGGATGCGCTCGTAAAACGGCCTCACCTTCGCGAAGAACGACGGGAACGCCGCCGCCTTGCGGAAGCCCTGCAGGTGGCCCTCCAGCGAGTCCCAGCGGATGCGCACGACGAAGCTCGTCGGCTCCTCGACGCAACGGGAGACCTCGTAGTCGAGGCAGTTCTCGGAGGCCCTCAGCTCCGCGGCCGCGTCGCGGTAAGCCGACAGGAACGCCTGCTCTTGCTCCGCGGGGATCGTATAACGGATGTACTCGATGATCATGCGCTGCTCCCTGGGATGGAGGACCGGGCTGGGCGGCCGGAGCGCCCCGTCGCGGCGCGCCCCGCCACGCGCCAGGAATAAGCGCCGACAGGACGGCCGTCGAATCGACAGTCGGCGCGCCATCCCATAGACGCCGTCGATGGATCCCCGTGGTATCCATCGAACATGCACCTGCAGTCGGTGGACACCCACCTCGTCGTGGCCCTGCACGCCCTGCTCCAGGAGAGGAGCGTCACGCGGGCCGCGCGCCGGGTCGGCGTGACGCAGCCCTCGATGAGCCACGCGCTCTCGCGGCTGCGCGCCCACTTCGACGATCCGCTGCTCGTCCAGGTCGGCAGGCAGATGACGCTGAGCGCGCGGGCGGTGGACCTGGCGCCGAAGGCGGCCGAGGCCGTCGCGCGGCTCGAGCAGGTCTTCAAGCCGGTCGAGCGGTTCGACGCGAGATCGTCGAGACGCACCTTCCGGCTCGCGGCGACCGACAACCTCGAGCTGCTCGTGCTCCCGCCCCTGGCCAGGATCCTCGCCGCCGAGGCGCCGCACATCAACCTGCGCTGCCGGAACATCCCGGCGGACTTCGACGAGCTCCTGCGGCGCGGCGAGCTCGACGCGAAGCTCGGACGCGGGGGGCCGGTGCCCGACGGGTGCCGGTCCACGCTGCTCGCGGCCGAGGAGATCGTCTGCGTGATGCGACGAGGCCACCCGGCGTCCCGGAAGACGCTCACCGCGGCGCGCTACGCCGCCTGCGAGCACCTGATGGTGTCGCCGCACGGGGAAGACCAGAGCGCCATCGATCACGATCTCGCGGAGCGAGGGCTGCGCCGGCGGGTGACCCTCACCGTGTCCCATTTCCTGGTCGCGCCGTTCATCGTCTCCGGCTCCGACCTGCTGCTCACCGTCTCCGCGCGCGTCGCCGAGGCCCTTGCCCGGAAGCTCGACCTCGTGGTGCGGCCGTGCCCCGTCGGGACCAAGCGCTACACGCTGACGCTCGTCTGGCCAGGTCGCGCCGAGGACGACGACGGCCACCGCTGGCTCCGCGCCGCACTCCAGAGGGCCGTCGCGGACTGCCCCGCTCGCGGCGGCCCCCCTTGAGACCGCCTCACGGAACGCAGTACGCCACCGCGCGCCCGCCCTGCTCGGCCGCGGCGCAGCCCGTGTAGCCCGCCGCCCGGCAATCGACCTCCGCGGGCGTGCCGAAGCCGCAGTACCGGAGGACCGAGCCGTCACACGCCTCGTCGTCGCCCATGTCGCACGCGCCGCCGACCAGGCCGCACGAGGCCGCGCCGGCGAACTGCCCGCTCTGGATGATGCCGCAGCCCTGCCCGGCCGGCTCCACCGCGGCGCAGTCGCGGCGGCTCAGCTTGCCGCCCGCGCAGGTCTCGAGCACGGCGCCGTCGCACCGCTGCGAGAAGAAGCTGCACGCCTCGCCCGTGCCGACACAGCCGAACGCGCCGCGCTGCTCGTCGAAGCCGCAGGTCTCCCCCGCGATCGAGAACACCTCGTCTCCCTCAGGGCCGTTGACGCGCACCAGGTTGTACTGGCTCGGGCAATGGACGCGCGTCAGGAAGCCAGCAGAGCTGCACTCGATGAGCACGTTCGGGTCGTCCGGATCACACTCCGGCGACGTGGTGGCATAGTCGCACGGCTCGGCGCCGCACCCGGCGACGAACGACGAGGTGCAGGAGAGCCCGGCAGCCGCGCAGTCCATCGCGGCGAGGGGCGCGCCCAGCTCGTCGCAGTACACCCAGGCGTCCCCCTCGCACAGGTCCGAACCGGGCATTTCCCCGCACGCCGCCCCGAGATCCTCGACCGCCGGCGTGCACGCGCGGACGCCGGCGCAGTCGGCGGCAGCGAGCTTGCACTCCATCGCGGCGAGCCCGAGCCGCCGCGGGCCGATCGTCGCCCACGCCCAGCGCGCGTCGAGCTCCTGGGAGAGGCACGCGTGGATCCCCAGCGGGACCCCGCCGTCGGCATCACACGCGTTGATCCGGAGGCACGCCTCGACGTGCGGATCGAGGCCGAGCGGGCCGCCGCCGCTGCCGCCGCTGCCGCCCTCACCACCGATCCCCCCTCCCCCGCCCGTGCCACCGCTGCCAGGGTCGCCGCCGCCGCTCCCTTCATGCTCGCTGTCTCCACAGCTCGACAGCAGCACGGCCAATAGAACGATACTCGCGCGACGCAGGGCGTGAAATTCGGACATCACAAGATGTTACCACGCTGTCGGGAGCCGGGACAAACAAGCCCGCTGCACCTGAGGCCGCCCGGCGCGCGCGCCCGCCGGACGCGGCGACCAGGGCCACCTCACGCCGGCGGGCGGTGACGCCGCCGCGGCCCTCGACGACCGCCTCACCGGCCACGTGCGGTTCGTGCCCCGGCGCTCGAGGAACGATTCTTCTGACACCGATCATGTTGATGGAGCGATCAATTACGCGCCAAGGACGCCAAGGACGCCAAGATATTCTCTTCTTCTTGGCGTTCTTGGCGTCCTTGGCGTCCTTGGCGTCCTTGGCGTCCTTGGCGTACGACTCGGACACACCACGCCCTTTGCGCACATTTCCATCAGCGAGATTAAATTCCACTGTCCAGACCACTGGAGATGTTTCATCTTTACCGGGCTGTGACCGTTGAAATGGCTCGATGTCCGGCCCTGACGGACACACGCCCCCTCTACGCACCAACACCACGCATGAGCGCTCCCTTCACGTTCGGCCGTTATGAAGTGGTTGGCGCGATCAGCTCCGGCGGGATGGGCGCCGTGTACCTGGCGAAGCAAATGGGCCCTTTCGGGTTCGGCCGCGATGTGGCGCTCAAGGTGATGCTCCCGGAGCTGGCGAGGAATGTCCCGAACGCCGCCCGGATGTTCGTGGAGGAGATGCGCGTCCTCGCGAGCATCAACCACAACAACGTGGTCCGGATCCTCGATTTCGGCGAGGAGCGACACGTCCTCTACATGGCGATGGAGTACCTGCCGGGGGTGACCCTGGCCTCGCTCCGGGCCCAGGTCGGCGCCGCGGGGCGCGCGTTCCCGCCGGATCTCGCGGCCGCTCTCCTCGCCCAGGCGTGCCGGGGGCTCCACGCGGCGCACGAGCTGCGCGACGAGCTGGGCAATCCGCGCAACCTGGTGCACCGCGACGTGACGCCGCAGAACGTCATGTGCTGCCACGACGGCGCGGTGAAGATCATCGACTTCGGGATCGTCTGGGCCAAAGATCGGCTGGTCGAGGCCACCGCCTGCCCTCAGCTCAAGGGCAAGCTCGCCTATATGTCGCCGGAGCAGGCCGCGGCGGCGTCGCCGCTGACCCGGAGGTCCGATGTGTTCTCGATCGGGGTGATCCTCCACGAGCTCCTGAGCGGTCAGCCGCTGTTCCGGCGCGACACCGACGTCGCCACGATCATGGCCGTCATGGAGGCGTCCGTCCCCTCCCTGCGCGCGACGCGGGGAGACGTACCGCCGCGGCTCGACGACCTGGTGCTGCGCACGCTCGCGCGCGATCCCGCGCTCCGGCCGGAGAGCGCCGCCGCCATCGCGGACGAGCTCGACGCGATCCTCTGGGAGGCCGGCGGGCGCTTCGCCCACCCGGAGGCCGCAGCCCGCTGCCTCGAGGCGCTCGGGGCGAGCCTCGCCGGGCGTCCCCCCGAGCCCCTCGACCAGGCGCCCTGGTTCGCCCAGGCCCCCGGCGCCGCGCCGACGGCGCCTCTGGTCGCCCCGGCCGATCACCGGGCCGTCGCGCCGGAGCCCGACGGCTTGCTGGAGATCGCCGCCCCGCCGGACGGGACCTACCAGCAATGCGCGCTCCCCGACGGGCGGAGGCTCGTCCTCCAGTCGCTCGCGCTCGACGAGCGCCGCCGCATCCCGACGCCGCTCGTCCTCGCGGCCGCTCCGGCGCTCCTGCCCGCGCCGCTGCTCGTGTCGCCTCGCGCGAACGCGCTCTACATCGAGGTGGACCGGCGCGCCGCGCTCGCCGGCGAGCCGCGCGCGAGCCTCTACCACAACGCTGGCGACCCCTCGACGCGCGTCGAGGGCCTCCAGATCCCCGAGACCGCCCGGAACATGTGCTTCGACGTGGGGCACCGCCGCGCGCGGGTGCAGCGCATCCACGTCGGCAGCACCGCGGCGAGCGGCGGCGCGCGGCGGCCCCTCCTGGAGATCGCGCCATTCCACGTCGCGATCGCCACGGGCAAGGCCCCGAAGCAGCTCGTGGTCCTGTCGACCGTGGAGCCCGCGGACGGGGCGATCCACCTCGTGTGCGTGAGCATCTTCTGAGGCCCTCGCGGCCTCGAGCGCGGTGAACCCCCTGGCATCATGAGGTGATGATCATGCTGACGCTGGTCCAAAAGCCGGAGTCGACGCAACCGATACCCCCGGGACCGACCGGAGGTCCCCCGCCGGGCCCGCCGCCGCGAGGCCCGCTCCGCGGCGCGCCGCCGGGCGCGTCGCTGAGCGCCGTCCAGGCCAACGTCAGCTACCAGTTCCTCATGAACCAGGACCCGAACGGCGGCTGCGAGCCGATCGAGCTCGGTCACGGGAAATTCGCCAAGGTGTACAAGGGCAAGCAGCTGAGCGCCGGCCAGCACGTGCGGTTCGTCGCGATCAAGGTGCTCCACGACTACGCGAAGAGCGCCGAGGAGCGGCTCTTCAAGCAGGAGATCGAGCTGCTCAAGGAGATGACCGCCGACGTCGGCGTGAACGTGGTCAGCACCCTCGACATCATCCAGCTCGAGCCGATGGTGATGTGCGGCTGCGGCAACATCTACCACCCCGCCTGCCCGAAGGGGTGCGGCGTGCCCCTGGAGCGCAAGGACAACCCCACGGAGAGCCACCCGGCGCTGCACTGCGCGGCGTGCGGCTACGAGCTCTCCGGCCGCTACATCAACGAGCAGTACTTCGAGCTCCTAGAGCACCCCGCGAAGCGCTGCTGCCCGCAAGGCCCCCACGCGAAGGCCGGCAGGATCCTGAACTTCGTCGATCGCGAGGCGATCGTGATGGAGCTGCTCGAGGAGAGCCTCGTCGATTTCGTCGGGCACCGCCGGGGCGACCTGCAGGCCTTGTGCGCGCGGTACGGCCAGCCCTGGATCGAGCTCGACGGTCGGGCCCAGCGCGGCGATCCGTGGCACAGGCGGGCGCGCACCTGGATCGAGGACGTGTGGCGGCAGGACCGGCCCCACGTGCTCTTCCACAAGGCGATCCTGCTCGAGAAGGTCCGGATGATGGTGGAGCTCGCCGAGTCGGTCGCCTGGCTGCACAGCGAGAAGAGCATCGTGCACAAGGACCTCGCCCCCGACAACCTGATGATCAGCGCCGCCAGCGCCGAGGCCGCGGTGCGGCAGCGCGAGGCGACGATCGACTTCCGCGACGTGCTCGAGGACATGATCAGCTCCCCGCGATCCCACGTCCGGGTCATCGACTTCGGCCTCTCCGACAAGAACGAGCTGACGCGCAGCTGGTACGAGGACGAGGTCGCCGGGGGGAGCATCAAACACCCCTTCCTCTCGCCCGAAGCCTGCCGCCACAAGTTCCGCATCGCGCAGCCGCTCGCGTTCGAGGGCGGCCGCTTCAGGATCCCGAAGCCCCTCGCGACGGACCTGATGGAGACCGATATCCTGGCCGACGAGCGCGACCCGCGGCACAACCATGATCTCGAGATCATCCGGATCGAGCGGGATCAATCGAACGGCGAGCTCATCGCTTCGTTCCGGGGCGAGCCGCCGCTCAACGACAAGAACCAGCAGTTCCACCTCGTGCGCCAGCTCGGCGAGGCGCACGATCTCTACGCGGTCGGCGCGCTCTTCTACTTCATCCTGACCGAGCAGCAGCAGGACGTGGAGGCGCTCGGGAAATTCGTGGGCTCCCTGGAGGACGTCCCTTTGCCGCTCACGCCGAGGGCGCTGGCGAAGAACGATCACTACCTGAAGCGCCGCAACGCCATCCCCGAGAAGTTCTGGCAAGACGAGCTCATGGTGCTGATCCTCCGCGCCATGGTGCGCGGCCGGCCGGAGAGCCTCAAGGTGAGCCGCATCGCCCGGGACGCGACCGCGGCGCGGCACCTCCTGCGCGAGACGAAGAAGATCTACCATGGAATCCAGCAGGAAATCCTCTCGGCGACGCGCGTCGCGAGGCTCCAGCGGCTCCTGCTCATCGGGGCGGCGGCCGCCTTCGGGGTGGTGACCTGCCTGGCGGCCCTGCTGATCGTGGTGACACGCCACCCGGGATGAGACACCCGTCGCGGCCGCGCATCTCCCGATGCGCCGCCGCGGAGGTCGAGGCGACGCTGGAGCCGGCGTCAGCGCGCGGGCTCGTCGAGCAGCGCGCGGACGCGCTCCTCGACGACCGCGAACTCGGGGGTACCGGGCTCCAGCTTGCCCCCGAGGTGCACGTGGCGCACCAGCCCCGCGCGATCGAGGAGGAAGCTGACGCTCGTGTATTGTCGCTTCGGATGGCCATCGATCCACCAGCGCTTCAGCGTGCGCCAGTCCGGGTCGATCGCGACCGGGAAGTTGTACCCGAAGTGCTCCAGGTAGCCTTCGACCGCCTCCGGATCCAGGGGCTCGGGGTCCTTGTGGTGGTACATCCCGATGACGACGAGCCCTCGCGCCCGATAACGCTCGTCCAGCGCCTTGAGCGCCGGGGCGGTGGCGCTGCAGAACGGGCAGCTCGGCGACATGAACCAGCGGACGAACACGACCTTGCCGCGCAGGTCCGCCGGGGTGAGCGGCGCCGAGTTGTACCAGGGCCCCACGTCCCACGCCGGCGGCGGCGATCCGACGACGCCCGATACATCGTGGTCGAAACCCGGATCACCCCCCGACGTGAGCGCGGCGCTCCCAGGGGTCGGCGCAGGCGCAGCGGGCCCCGCGGGCGCGGCCGCAGGCTCCGGGGAGGCGCACGCGAGGGCCAGCGCGGCGAGGGGCAGCGAAAGCAAGCGAGTGAACATGGCGGCGCTCCCTCGCGGGACGATGGCAGCCCGGCGCGAGCGAGTCAATGCGCGCGTCGACCAGAGCGCCAGCGCCGCGCCGCCGCGTGCCCCCGCCCCGCGCGGGGAGTCCCCTCGCCGGAAATCGGGCGAGCGACGCCGCTCTCGTCGACCCGCGACGAGGCCGCGAGCGGGAGCGGCGGTCCGAGAGCTCAGCCTGGGCTGAGGCACCACGTCACAGGCCGAAGCTCGCCTTGATCGCGTCGAACTCCGCGAAGTCGTCGCTGTTGGCCCTGTACGTGCCGCCCTGCTGCGACGTGAAGAGGGACGAGCCCCATGAACCGCTCTGCGCCGGCTCCCAGATGAACGTCCCGAGCCCTCTGCCGTCCGGCAGGTCGTGCATGATCTGATTGGCCTTCGTGCGCTCGGGGTTGTATTCCGCGATCGCGAATGACAGATCCGGGAATGTATCGGCCAGGGTGTTGAACGTGTTCTGCCAAACTTCAGGTCGCCCCTGGAATGCCGTGTAGCAGGAGAGCCCGAGGACGTCGAACGCGACGCCTCGTGTCTTTGCGCTGTTGACCCACCACGTGACCCCGTCGACGTCATCGGTGTTCTCGACGTGCAGCATGATCTTGATGGTGTCATCAACCTCCTTGACCCCGGCGATGCCTGCCTTGAGCAGGGCGGCCAGGTTGTCCCAGTTCTGGTTCGTCGCTCGCCCGGTGAGGCCCTCCGGATTGACGACCGAATTGCTGCCCCAGCAGTCTGTGCTCGAGGACGGCACATGGATGAGCATGCCCGGCGTGATCTCGTTGCCGATCTGCACCATGTCCGGGCGCGCGCCCGCGGCGACGAGCGCGGCGACGACGTCCTTCGTGTAGTCCTTCAAGAGGCTCGTCATCTCGGCGATCGATCGGGCATTCCGCCAGGCCTCGGGGATGATCTGTTTGCCGGGATCGGCCCAGGTGTCACTGTAATGGAAGTCGAGCAGGAACCCCATGCCCGCAGCCTTGATCTGCTTGCCGAACTCGATCGTGTGGTCCTTGTCGCAATACGCCTCTTCCTTCACGCAAGAGCCGCCGGTCCCGAAGGCATATCCGTAGGGAGCGCTCGGGTCTACGAACGTCCGGAGCCGGATGTAATTGAATCCGTGGTTCTTGAGCAGCTCGAGCATCCCCTTTTCGTTCCCGTCCGTGTCCGTGTACGTCGCGCCGTTGTCGACCGCCTCCTGGATGCTGGAGATATCAGCGCCCAGGATGAAGCTGGGCTCGAACACCGGCATGCCGCCCATGCCCCCCGAGGCGGAACCCGAGGTGGAAGAGGACGAGCTCGTTGCGCTGGATCCACCTCCCCCGCTCGAGCTTCCGGCCGTCTCGCCGCCGCCGCCGCCACCTCCGCCCGAGGCGGCTTCCCCCTGACCAGCGCCGCCGGCATCATGTCCACCCGAGCTTGGTCCGGCATCGGTACAGTGGCAGAGTAAAAACGGGACGAGGAACGCGCCAATCCTGGCGCAGGAAGGGATGGTGAAACGAATCGTGGTCATCATGCCATCATCATACCCGAGCCCGATCGCAAGGGTCACGCGGCAATCGCTCCGCTCATGGGCGGCGCGGTGCACGACGGTCGTGGTCGTGTCCGAGCTCCAAGCGAGGTTGCGTATTCCGGTCCGACGTGACGGCCGACTCGGCGCACACATGACGGCTCGTTCCGACGGATGTGACCGGGCGCTCCGGGGCGCCCGGCGCGGTGTTCCGACGCACCTGGCGGCGCGCTCCGGCACGCGCGACGGACGTTCCGAGGGTTCCGCCGGTGGGGGCGACCCGTCCCGCGCGCTTGACAAGCAATAAGCATGCGCATATGCGTTGCTCATGCAGCGCGCGGCCGTGGCCGGAAACGAGATCTTCCAGGCGCTGGCGGACCCCAGCCTCCGGACGATCGTCGAGCCGCTCACGCGCGGCGAAGCGGCGGTGAAGCACCTCACGGCGCGCTTCGACATCTAGCCGGATCCACCTCGTTCGATATCGATGCTCGATGACATGATCGCGAACATGGCCTCTTCCAGACAACACACCGCAGACAGCCACGACCTGATCCGCGTCCAGGGCGCCCGCGAGAACAACCTGAAGGACGTGAGCGTCGAGATCCCCAAGCGGCGGCTGACCGTGTTCACCGGCGTCTCGGGATCGGGCAAGTCGTCGCTGGTGTTCGGCACCATCGCGGCGGAGTCGCAGCGGCTCATCAACGAGACCTACAGCGCGTTCGTGCAGGGGTTCATGCCGACGCTGGGCCGGCCCGAGGTCGACGTGCTGGAAGGGCTGACGACCGCGATCATCGTCGACCAGGAGCGGATGGGCGCCAACGCCCGCTCGACGGTCGGCACCGTCACGGACGCCAACGCGATGCTGCGGGTGCTGTGGAGCCGCCTCGGCAAGCCGCACGTCGGCTCGTCCAACGCCTTCTCCTTCAACGTCCCGTCGGTCCGCGGGGTCGGGGCGATCTCGATCGAGAAGGGCGCCGGGAAGAAGACCGAGAAGCGCGAGTTCGTGGTCAACGGGGGCATGTGCCCGCGATGCGAGGGCATGGGATCGATCTCCGACTTCGACCTGTCCCAGCTCTACGACGACAAGAAGTCGCTCAACGAGGGGGCGCTCACCATCCCCGGCTTCAGCATGGACGGCTGGTACGGCCGCATCTTCAACGGCTGCGGCTTCTTCGACGCGGACAAACCGATCCGCAAGTTCACCAAGAAGGAGCTCCACGACCTGCTCTACAAGGAGCCGACGAAGATCAAGGTCGACAACGTCAACCTGACGTACGAGGGGCTGATCCCGAGGATCCAGAAGTCGTTCCTCTCCAAGGACGTCGACGCGATGCAGCCGCACATCCGGGCGTTCGTGGAGCGCGCGGTCACCTTCACCACATGTCCCGAGTGCGGCGGCACCCGGCTCAACGAGGCCGCGCGGTCCTCCAAGATCAAGGGGATCAACATCGCCGACGCCTGCGCGATGCAGATAAGCGATCTGGCCGAGTGGGTGCGCGGCCTGGGCGAGCCGTCGGTCGCGCCGCTGCTCTCGACGCTGCGGCGGACGCTCGACTCGTTCGTGGAGATCGGGCTGGGCTACCTCAGCCTCGACCGGTCGTCCGGCACGCTGTCGGGCGGTGAGGCGCAGCGCACCAAGATGATCCGCCACCTGGGGTCGTCGCTCACCGACGTGACCTACGTCTTCGACGAGCCGACGGCCGGGCTGCACCCCCACGACATCCAGCGGATGAACGGCCTGCTGCTGCGGCTGCGCGACAAGGGCAACACCGTCCTCGTGGTCGAGCACAAGCCGGAGGTGATCGCGATCGCCGACCACGTCGTCGACCTCGGCCCCCGCGCCGGCGCCGGCGGCGGCGAGGTGGTCTTCCAGGGGACCGTCGACGGGCTGCGGGCCAGCGGCACGCTCACCGGGCGCCACCTGAGCGACCGGGCCTCCCTGAAGCCGTCGGTGCGGAAGCCGTCGGGTGTGATGAAGGTGCGCGGCGCCCGCACGCACAACCTGAAGAACGTCGACGTCGACATCCCGCTCGGCGTGCTGGTGGTGGTGACCGGCGTGGCCGGGTCGGGCAAGAGCTCGCTGATCCACGGCTCGGTGTGCGGCCGGGACGGGGTGGTGTCGGTCGACCAGACCCCGATCCGCGGGTCGCGGCGGAGCAACCCGGCGACGTACACCGATCTGCTGGAGCCGATCAGGAAGGCGTTCGCGAAGGCGACCGGCGCGAAGCCTGCCCTGTTCAGCGCCAACTCCGAGGGCGCCTGTCCGACCTGCAACGGCGCCGGGGTGATCTACACCGACCTGGCGATGATGGCCGGCGTCACCACGGTCTGCGAGGACTGCGAGGGCCGGCGGTTCCAGGCGTCGGTGCTGGAGTACCGGCTCGCCGGGCGCAACATCGCCGAGGTGCTCGACCTGTCGGTCGACGACGCGGTCGGCTTCTTCGGCGCCGGCGAGGCGCGTACGCCGGCCGCGCACGCGATCCTGCAGCGCATGGCCGACGTGGGGCTCGGCTACCTGCGGCTCGGCCAGCCGCTCACCACGCTGTCGGGCGGCGAGCGGCAGCGGCTCAAGCTCGCGACGCACATGGGCGCGGACGGCGGCGTCTACGTGCTCGACGAGCCGACCACCGGGCTGCACCTGGCCGACCTCGAGCAGCTGCTCGGGCTACTGGACCGGCTGGTCGACGCCGGCAAGTCGGTCATCGTGATCGAGCACAACCAGGCGGTGATGGCGCACGCCGACTGGATCATCGACCTCGGGCCGGGCGCGGGGCATGACGGCGGGCGGATCGTGTTCGAAGGGACACCGGCCGACCTGGTGGCGGGGGGGGCGACGCTGACTGGAGAGCACCTGGCGGCGTTCGTGGGGAGCGGTTCGAAGGGGGGTTCAGGAGCGGGGGCTGAGCCGAATCGGGGGCGTCGTCAGAGGAAGTCCCAGTGAGAGGCGAGGCGGCCTGACGAGCACGAGCACGAGCACGAGCACGAGCACGAGCACGAGCACGAGCACGAAGACGAGCACGAGAGACGAAAGACGGGAGACGAAAGACGGGAGACGGCAGTGCGAACACGAGGACGCCTCGCGACGAGCGGCCACGCTGCGGTTTCCCTAGTTCCGCCTGTCACACGTCTTGGTAGGGATCTCGGCGAGAGAAGAGAGATTTCAACGCAAAGACGCAAAGGCGCAAAGACGCAAAAATACAGAGAAATTTCTGGTTTGCGCCTTTGCGCCTTTGCGTTGAAATCTCTCGGGATCCCTGGCCAGACCTGTGACGCTCGGAACTGGCGCGCTCACGCGGACGCGGCGATGCCCTCCTCGAGCCACTCCCTCGCGAGCTCCAGCGTCCGCGCATGCTCATCGACCCGCCCCAAGAAACTCTCCCTCCTGCCGGAATCCCCGATCTGACCCGCCACCTCGAGCAGCCTCGCGCGCGCCGTCGCAATGGCCGCTCGGGCCGCCGGGAGCTCGCCCAGCGCATACAACGCCTCCGCATACACCAGCCGAGCCAGCGATTCCCCCTCCTCGGTCATCCCCAGCGACTCGAACAGCTCCAACGCCGCGCGCGCCTCCGCGAGCGCCTCGGATGACCGGCCCCGCGCGAGCAGGACCTGCGCCAGCGTCGCCCGCGCATACACGAGCAGCGGCATCGCCTCGCCCAGCTGCGCTATACCACGCCGCGCCTCCGCCTCGGCCTCGGCAAGATCTCCCGCGCACCGCAGGATGTGCGCAAGGTACGCGCGCGAGACGCCGCCAGTGAGCCGCCGATCGCCCTGCGCCTCGAAACACGCGATCGCCTCCTCCTCGGCCACGCGCGCCTCGTCGAGCGCGCCGAGCCGGCAGAGCAGAGCGCCCAGCTGGCCCCTCGCCATCGCCATGCAGCCGTCGAGGCCCATCCGCTCCGCGTCGGCCAGCGCGGAGCGAAGGAGCGCCACCGCGTCGTCATACGCGCCGAGCAAATACTCCTGGAAACCGAGGTTGATCCGGTCGAAGCAGGCATTGCGAAGATCCCCCGCGCACTCGTGGTACGTCACCGTGCGCAGGAATAACGCGCGGGCGGCGCCGAAGCGGCCCGCGTACAGGTGGCGGTACGCGCGCTCGCACAGGACGGCGCCGCTCACCGTGGGATCGTCGCGGAAACGCTCGGCTACGGCGTCGATCCGCTCCTGCAGCGGCGCGGCCTCCGCGTAGAGACCCGCGAGCATCAGGTACAGCGCCGTGCCCGCGGTCGCCGTCACCAGCGCGCCGGTCACAGCCTCCCCGGTCCAGGCGTCCGCGAGCGCGCGCGCGCGCTCGGCCAGGCGGTCGTGCTGCCCGAGCCGGCCCATCACGATCGCCGCCGTGCGCATCGCGGCATACCAGGGCGCGCTGCGCCGGGGCAGCGCCTCCGCGGCCATCGCCGCCCAGCGGGCAGCCTCGGTGAGCTCGCCGCGCCAGTGGTGCGCCTCCGCCCGCAAGAGGAGCACCTCCCCGCGCGCCTCGCCGGAGAGGCCGAGCTCCAGGGCGCGCTCGGTCCACGTGAGCACCGCCACGAGATCGTTCGCCGCGAGCGCCTGCGCCGCGGCGCGGTGATAACACGCGGCCGCGCGCAGCGGCTCGCCGCCACGATCGAAATGCTCGGCGATCACCGCGGCCGAAGGCTCGGCGACGCGCTCGAACCACTCGCCCGCAAGCCGGTGCCCGAGCGCGCGATCCTGGTCCGTGAGCATCCCGTACGCCGCCTCGCGCACGAGCGCGTGGCGGAAGACGAGCTCGCGCTCGCCCTGGAACCGCGCGTCCGCGCGCGCGCCGATCCACTCCAGCCGCTCCAGCTCGTCGAGGTGCTCCGCGAGCTGAGGGACGCCGTCCGGGCCGCCGAGCAGCGCCTCCACCGCGCCCTTCCAGAAGACCTGACCGAACACGCTCGCGGCCCGGAGCACCCGCCGCGCCGCGCCGTTCAGGCGCTCGAGGCGGGACTGCACCATCGCCAGCACCGTCTCCGGAAGCACGTCGCGGCTCCCCTCCGCCGTCGCGCGGATCAGCTCCTCCAAGTAGAACGCGTTGCCCTCGGCCTGCGCCACCACACGCGCCAGCGTCTCGTCGCTCACCCGCTCGCCGAGCACCTGCCGCACCAGCCGCGCGCTCGCCCGCGGGCTCAGCTCCTTCACGCGGATCTCCTGGAGGTTCCTGCCGGCCCAGAGCCCGGGGAACAACGCGTGCACCTCCGGGCGCGCCAGGGCGAGCACCAGGAGCGGGCGGTCCTCGAACCGGCGCAGGGCGTCGTTGACGAACTGGACGGTGGGCAGGTCGCCCCAGTGCAGATCCTCCAGCACGATGAGCAACGGCTGCGCCGCGCACGAGGCGCCGACGAAATCCACCCAGGCCCGGCGCATCTGATCGCCGATGAGCCGCGCGTCGTTGCGGGCGACGCGCAGCGGCACGTTGTCCTCGTCGGGGAACGGCGTGCCGACGAGCTCGCCGAGGAACTCCGCGACCCGCTGCGCGTCCTCCCCGCGCACGCGCTCGGCCACCCGCGCGCGCAGCTTCTCCCGGCGCGCCTCGATCGGCTCGCCGTCGCGGATCCCGCACGCGCCCTGGAGCGCCAGGCGGAGCATCCCGAACGCGGCGCCGCTGCGGAGCGGGTCGCCCCGGCCGATCCAGACCGCGACGGGCTCGTCGCGCTGCCCGACGCGGCGCACGAGCTCGTAGGCGAGGCGCGACTTGCCCACGCCCGCCGGCGCGACCACGAGCACCGCGCGCGCCCGCGACTCCTCGACGCACTCGGCGAGCATCCCCTCGAGCGTGGAGATCTCCCAGTCGCGGCCCACGCAGGCGGTGGGGCGGCCGAGCAGCATCCGCGCGCCCTGCGCGAGCGCCTCCTCGCCCCGGAGCCACAGGCCCGCCTCGGTCTCGACCACCTCGAAGCGGGCGTCGAGCAGCCCGGCCGTCACCTCGTCGATGGCGATCGGCGCCCTACGCCCGGACGCGGGCGCGGACAGCGCGGGGGCGCCGCGGAGCGCCGGCGCGGGCTGCGCCACCATCCGCGCGGCGCGGTCGATGAGATCGCTGGCAGGCAGCCCGCCGGTCACCTCGACGCGGCCGGTCGCGAGCGCCATGGGGCGGTCGCGGTCGGCCGAGCGGAGCGCGAGCGCGCACCGGGCCGCCTGCGCCGCCAGATCGGTGGCGACCCCGCCCTCCCGGAGGGTCACCAGGATCGAGCCGTCGGTCAGGAGCTCGAGGAACCCGCCGAGCGCCTCGACGTGCCGGCACAGCTCCGGCGAGACCGCCGCGACCAGCGTCTCGGCGTCGGCGAACGGCGCGCGGCGCCCCGCGTCGGTGGAGCGCTGCGGCGCCGAGGCCATCAGCGCCACCGAGACCACCCGCCGCTCCTTGCGGGTCAGCGACGAGGGGCCGCGCGAGCTCGCGGGCGCCGGCGTCCGCAGGAGCAGCGTGGGCGAGAGGCCCATCGCCGAGAGCTCGGCGGCGACCGCCGCGCCGTCGCGGGGGCGCTCGGCCGGGTCCTTCGCGAGCATCCGGGCGCAGAGCGCGTCGAGGTGGGGCGGGACCTCGGGGCGGAGCGCGCTCGCGCGCGGCACGTCCTCGAGCAGGATCTTCGCGAGCACGGCGAGCAGGTGCGCGCCGGAGAAGGCCGGCTGGCCGGTCAGGCACTCGAAGAGCACGCAGCCGAGCGCGAAGACGTCGGCGCGCGCGTCGACGCCCTGGCCGCTCCGGGCCTGCTCGGGCGCCATGTACGCCGGGGTGCCGAGCACGACGCCCGGCTGCGTCATGCGCGTGATCGCGGCGAGCCGGGCGACCCCGAAGTCGAGCAGCTTCACGCGCGCGGGGTCGCGGTCCACGAGGAACAGGTTGCCGGGCTTCAGATCGCGGTGGACGATCCCGCGCGCGTGGATCGCCCCTAGCGCGCCGGCGGCGCGCTCGACCAGCGCGACGGCCTCGTCGATCTCGAGCGGCTTTCGCCGGAGCCGCTGCTCGAGATCCTCCCCCTCGAGCCACTCCATGGCGAGCCAGGGCGCGCCCGCGGGCGTGCGCCCGTGCGCCACGTGGCGCACGACGCCCGGGTGCGAGAGGTCCGCGAGCACCACGGCCTCGCGGGACAGGCGCTCGTCGTCGGTGGCGCCGTGATCCTGGAGGAGCACCTTGACGGCCACGTCCTCGTCCGAGAGCCGATCGAGCGCGCGGTAGACGGCCCCCATGCCGCCCGCGGCCACCCGGCTCACGATCTCGAACCGACCTCCAAGCACATCCCCTGCCTGCATGGCGCAAGTATCGGCGTCCTCGGCCGGCGAAGTCCAGGAGAGCACTCCCCCGCCGCGGCCGCCCGCTCAGCGGCCCTGGATGCGCGCGGAGCGCCGCCGGTTCCCGTCGCCTCGAGCGGTCTCCGGGAGGCGCCAGCGCTCGAGGCCGCGTGCCGCGCGGGGCGGCGGAGGTCCCGAGGCGCCTCCTGGGATCCATCACCGCGAAGGAGCGTGTCGGCAGCAGCGCCGAGGTTGCTTTGATCTCCGCCCGATCGGCTCGGCTCGACACGGCGCTTGCCTCGCGCAGCGCGAGACAGCCCCGGTCATGTCCTCGGTCGGTGATGCGCGCCGGGAGCCGCCTGCGATCCCGCTCGTGCAGGCCAGACAGCCACCGTGGTCACACCCACGGCATGCATTGGCATGGCGCGCGCGAGCCGCTCCGCAGCGCTCCCTCGGCGCTGCCCGCACGCGACGAGCGCCCGCGCCGCACGGCGCCGGAAGCGTCAGACAGCGATGTCAGCCCTTGACAACAGGCCTCGAGATCGCGCCTTCTGGCGCTAACGCTCGCCGTGCTCTCGGTTCTGGATGGGGATGCGGGCGCCGAACACGCATGAGCAATGGCCTGGATCTCTTCGCAACGCTGCATCGCATAGTGCGAGACGCCGTGGATTGCTTGCCTTCTGCGCAGCGCGGGAGCCTGCTGCTCCGCCAGGGCGAACGCCTCGTCTACGCAGCCGCGACGGGCGCCCGGGGCGCGCTCCCGGGCCCGCTGACCCTCCACGCGGACGCGGGACCGGCCAGCGCGCTCGCGCCCCTCGCCGCGGCCGAGGGGCCGCGCGTCGTCCCGGCCGCCGCGTGGTACCGGGCCCACCTGCCGGACGGGCCGGCGCTCGACCTCCTGCCCCAAGGCGCGGCCGTTGCCCTCACGCCCGTGCGCGTCCACGGGCAGCCGATCGGCGTGATCGCCCTCGATCTGCCGGCAGAAGCGGCCCCAGCCGGCGAGCCCCGCGCGCGGCTCGTCGGCCTGGCCGACGCCGCGAGCGCCGTGCTGGAGCGGCGCGAGCTCTACGACGACAGGGCGCGATCGGCCTACGAGACACGCCTGCTCGAGGACGTGCTGAACGCGGTGGCCGCCCGCGCCAGCCCGCATCGGCTCGTGGAGATCATCTCGAACGGGATCAAGAGCGTCCAGCTCGCCCCGCGGTGGCGCGCCGTGACGCTCGTCATGCTGGACGAGGCCGCCCGCGGGGGCGCGCCCGCGGGCGCCCCGGGGCAGGACCGCGTCTACCGCGTCTACCGCGTCCCGCGGCGGGCGCCGGTGGCCTACTGGAACAACATCCGCGACGGCGCCCTGTTCGCGGGGCGCCACCTCGGCGTGCACGTGGACTTCCGCATCGGCATCGCCGACCGCGCGGCCACCCTGAACGCCCTCGTCGACGAGGGCATCCGGAGGCGCGTGCACGGCATCGCCGTGCCCCCGGTCGACCCCACGGGCCTCGAGCCGGCCATCCGGCGCGCCGCGGAGGCCGGGATCCCGGTGGTCGCGTTCGACACGCCGCCCGCGGAAGGCAGCCGCGCGGCCGTCTACATCGGCACCGACAACCTGTCGGCCGGCCGGCTCGCCGGCGAGATGATGGCGCGGCTCCTCCCGGGCGGAGGCAACGTGGCCGCCCAGGTGGCCTCCGCCCGCACCATCAACGGCATGGAGCGCGTCGAGGGGCTCCGCGCGGCGGTCGCCGACAGGGCCATCGCGGTAGAGCCCCCGTCCGAGGATCTGTTCGATACGTCGCTCGGGCTGCGCCTCGCCGAGGAGGCCTTGCAGCGCCGGCCGCTCGCCGGCGCCTTCGGCGCCTGCGCCCAGAACGGCCCGTCCTTCGCCATGGCCGCGAGGGCCCTCGGCCGTGGCGGGGAGCTCAAGGTCGTAGCGTTCGATCTCCTCATCGAGACGGTCGCGATGCTCAGGGAAGGCCTCATCCACGCGGCCGTCGTCCAGCGCGAGCACGAGATGGGGTATCGCTCGGTGCAGGTGCTCCACGACATGATCTCGAGAGGCGTCGAGGCGACCCTGGCCGGGCTCCCGCCGCCGCGCGACGGCGCGCGGCGCTCGCCGCGCTTCATCGACACCGGCGTCGACGTCGTGACGCTCGAGCGCACCCCTTGGTCCTGCGCGCTCTCCGACTACATGACCCTGGACACGAGCCGCCGGGCGGCGAACCGGCGGCGCGAATGCGCCGGGGCCAGCCGGTCGATGGAGATCCTCGTCGTCGGCGTGAACGCGGAGGAAGTGGACTCCGTCGAGGAGAGCGCCCGCCTCGAGCAGGGCTCGCTGGTCGAGCGGGCCCTCCGCACCGCCAAGTCGGTCGTCCTCGACGTCGGCGCGGGCGGCCTCGACCGCAGCGCCGACGCCGCCGAGGCGCGCAGGAGCGGGACGCGCACGCTCGTCGGCGTCCCGCTGCTCGCGCGCGGGGGCGCGTTCGGCGTGCTCGTCCTCGACAGCGAGCGAAAGGACGCGTGCTCGCCCGAGGATCTCGCGCTCATCGAGCGCGTCGCGGACACCCTGGCCGTCGCGATCGAGAACGGGCAGCTCCTCCAGCGGATCACCGAGCGGACCCACGAGCTGGAGCGGTCAAACCAGCAGCAGGAGTCGCTGCTCAGCACGATCGTGGAGCTCTCCAGCCCGGTCGTGCCCATCGCGCACAACATCCTGGTGATGCCCATCGTCGGGACCATGGACACGCGGCGCTCCGGCCGGTTCATCGAGTCGATGCTCCACGAGATCGCAGAGCGCCACGCGCGCGTGGTCCTGATCGACGTCACCGGCATGGCCGCCGTCGATTCCGTCGCGGCGCACCACCTCGTGACCGCGGCGCGGGCGGCGAGGCTGCTCGGGGCCGAGGTCGTGCTCGTCGGCATCACGCCGGCCGCGGCGCGGACGATCGTGGACCAGGGCATCGACCTCGAGGGCGTCGTCACCCGCTCGACGCTGGAGCTCGGGTTCACCTATGCGCTGTCGAAGACGGGCGGCCGGATCCATTACAGCCAGCCCGCGTGACTCCGCCCTCCGGTCGCGCGCCGCCCCGCGGTCCTCCCCCGTGGCTCGGCGCCGCTCGCCTCGCGCGCCCGCGCGCACGGCTCACTTGCAGGCGACCGTGACCTCCGCGCTGTAATCGCTGGTCAGGCTGTCGCGGGCGACGCGGACGCGGTACTTCACGTGGACGCCCGGCGCGGCTTGCCCGACCGCGTGCTGGTACGTGGTCTCGTCGTTCACCGTGCCGACGAGCCTGTACCCTGCGCTCTCCGGCGGGACCGGCGAGCCGCGGTAGAGCTTGCCCACGGACGCCTCGACGAGATAACGCGCGCCCGGCTCCCCGGTGCCGCGCCAGCGGAGGTGATTGACCCGGTTCGGGTGCGCCGTCACGGCGAGATCCGCCGGCGCGGCGAGCCGGATCGAGGAGGACGAGATGCGGCCGCTGCTCGGCGGCGCCGGCGAGGAGGCGCCGCTCGCGCGCCGGCTCGACGCGGCCCCCGCCCTCGCGAGCGCGCTCGCCTGCCGCTTGCGCTGCAGCAGATCGACCACGGGGCGCACCGCCCTCGCCGCCTCCGCGCTGGCCGCCTTCCTCGCGTCGAGGGCGGCCGCGAGCTCCTTCCTCGCGTCGGCGCGGCTCCGCTCGGCGTCGACCAGCCCCGCCATCGCCCGCTCCGCCGCGCCGCGCGCCTCGGCGGCGGCGCCCTCGCTCCGGCGCAGCCGCTCGGACAGCAGCCCGAGCTGCTCCCGCGCGCCCGCGATCCGGCCGAGCGCGCGATCGTCGAGGCCGTAGAGGCCACGGCACGACCGCGCGACAGCCTCGAAGTCCTTCAGCCAGCGATCGAGCTCCGCGAGCTCCCTCGGCAGCCAATCCGCCATTGCCGACCTCCTGCGCCGCGCGGCGCAGCGCGGCTCGTCATGGCGAGGAGGATGGCACTCTCCGGCGAAGAAGGGAACTCCACACGCTCGGGCGGAGTCCGGCGCGCGCGCGTCGCTCGCAGAGAATGAATCGGCATTGAAACCACGAGGAAACACGGGTCCGGATATTCATCCGCCGAGGTTCCGTTCGATACTCCAGCGGTCCTGGCATGTGCCCACTCCCTGCGCTCCCCGAAGGCCTTCCCAAGGAAGGCGATACCGTCGCTGGCAAGTACCGGGTTGAGGGGATGCTCGGCGCCGGCGGCATGGGGTTCGTCGTGTCCGCGGTCCACGTGGCGCTGCGGCAGCGCGTGGCGGTGAAGTTCCTGTCGCCGACGGCGGAGCAGGTGCTCCCGGACGCGGGCGCGCGCTTCCTGCGCGAGGCGCGGTTCGCGATGGCGATCCAGAGCGAGCACGTCACCCGCGTCCTCGACGTGGGGACGCTCGACGGCGGCCTCCTCTACATCGTGATGGAGCGCCTCTCGGGGGTCGACCTCTCGCAGCTGCTCAGGTCCCGCGGCGAGCCGATCCCGGCCGCGGACGCCGCCGGGATGGTCCTCCAGGCCTGCGAGGCCATCGCCGAGGCGCACTCGCTCGGGATCGTCCACCGCGATCTCAAGCTCACGAACCTCTTCGTGACGAGCTACGCGGACGGGTCGCCGCTCGTCAAGGTGCTCGACTTCGGCCTCTCGAAGCTGATCGCGCCGGACCTCGGCGGCGCGCTGGAGTCGAGCCTCACCGTGACGAGCGTCATCGTCGGCTCGCCGCACTACATGTCTCCCGAGCAGATCCGCAGCCTGAAGCACGTCGATACGCGCACCGACATCTGGGCGCTCGGCGTGATCCTGTATCAGCTCGTCTCCGGCCGGCGCCCGTTCCGGGGGAGCAGCCTGCCCTCGATCTGCATGAGCATCGCCGCCGACGCGCCCCGGCCGATCCGCTCCTTCCGGCCGGAGGTGCCGGCGGAGCTCGACCAGCTCATCCTGCGCTGCCTCGAGAAGGACGTGAACCGGCGCGTGCAGACGGTCGCGGAGCTCGCCGAGGGGCTCGCGCCGTTCGCGCCGCAGCAGGCGGTGGTGTCCCTGGGCCGCCTGCTCAAGCTGAGGCCCAGTTATCCCGGGCTGCCCGCGCCGTCGTCGAGACCGACGCCGCCGCCGCCCAGCGTGTTGCCCGAGCCGCCGACGGTCCCGAGCGGCATCTGGGCGTCGGTGCTGGGCGGGCAGGAGCACGGCGGCTTCCTGCCGTGGCTCCAGAGCTTCGACGCGTTCGTCCGCGGCGCGGGCGCCCAGCTCGGCCTCGACGAGGGGCACGTCGCCGCGGTCGCGGACGCCCGGGCGGGCCTGGAGAGCGCGGCCCTGCGGGTGGACGACGCCGAGGCGCTCGCGGGCGAGGCCGAGCGCACGGTCGCGCGGGTGGACGCCGAGGTCGTCGAGGCGGAGCGGCGCTGCGCCGGGGCCCAGGCGGCGCTGGACGCGGCCCTCGAGGCCCGCCCCAAGGTGCTGGCCGACGTGCTCGGCGTCGTGGGGCCCATCGCCGAGCAGCTCCGGCGCCACGACCGGATCCCCGCCGCGCTGCTCCGGCAGATGGGCCTGCTGCCGGCCGGCGCGCCGCGCTCGAGCGAGCCCTCCGGGGCGGAGAGCGGCCGCCCGCCGGCCCGCGCCGCGCCGCCGCCCGCCTCCGCGGGGCCGGCGTCGTCCGCTCCTGCGAGCTCGCAGGCGCCGCCCGCGCTCGAGCCTCCGAGGCGCCTCTTCGTGCTGGTGCAGCCCAACCGCACCAACGTGCTCGAGTGGCTCAGCGGCAACGAGCCGGGCACGAGCTACGTCGTCGAGGCGGCCGTGGGGAAGCTCTACCGGGGCGCGCCGGTCGACCCGGAGCCGAGCGCGTACAAGCCGATCGCCACCGTGACGGATCAGACCACCTACCGCCACGTCGTGGGGGCCGTCCCGCCGGGCGTCCGGGTCAAGTACCGGATCCGCGCCGGCCACGGCAGCTTGCTCAGCGGGTACAGCGCCGAGGTCACCGTCGCCTGCAAGTGAACGCGGGCGGCGATACCGGCGCTCGTCAAAGCGGTTCCGGGGGGAGGAAGTTCCAAGCGGGACGCGCCGGCGGGTGGGGCCGCGCTCGCCGACGTGGCGCGGGCGGGCGCTGGCCATCCGGCAAGACTGGGACATAGGAGCTTGCGCTGAGAACACCGCCCGGCATGTCTCCCTTCGGGCCTCGCCAGCTGGGACGTCTCGTTGCGCGCCACATAAGGCGCGCCTGGGACCTCGAGCCTCCTGAAACCTTATGGCACCTCGGTCGGTGCTCGACGCGCCCGCCCGCGCCACGTCGGCGAGCGCGGCCCCACCCGCCGGCGCTCACCATTGGACCTGGAGAAGGGGGGCGTTCGGTCGGCGGGAGGGTGGGCGCCGCGCGGCGCACGCGAAAACATCAAGAAACGCAGATGGGGTTACACATTGTTCCAAGGAGCGTACTTCCGATGGCCGATCCTACCCTTGCCGAGCTCACGAGGCAGCTCGCGGATACGCAGCACGCGCTCGCGCACACGCAGACCGCGCTGAACCTCGTCTGGATCCTGATCGCCGCCTTCCTCGTCATGTTCATGCAGGCGGGGTTCGCGCTGCTCGAGACGGGGCTCACGCGCGCGAAGAACGTCGCGCACACGATGGGGATGAACTACCTCGTGTACGCGATCGGCATCCTCGGGTTCTGGTCGGTGGGGTTCGCGTTCCAGATGGGCGGCGTGGGCGCGCTGGCCACGCTCGGGGGCGACGCCACGCTCTCGAGGGAGCTCGCCGTCACGATCGACGGCAAGGAGCTCGGCCTGCTCGGGCTCAAGGGGTTCTTCCTCACCCCCGAGTGCTTCACCCCGGCCGTGGCGGCGATGTTCCTGTTCCAGATGGCCTTCATGGACACGACCGCCACCATCCCGACCGGCGCGATGGCGGAGCGCTGGAAATTCACCTCCTTCGTGCTCTTCAGCTTCGTGATCTCCACCGTCATCTATCCCGTCTACGCGAACTGGGTGTGGGGCGGCGGGTGGCTCTCGGCGCTGGGCAGACACTTCGGGCTCGGCCACGGACACGTCGATTTCGCGGGCAGCTCGGTCGTCCACCTGACGGGCGGCACCGTGGCGCTCGTCGGCGCGAGGATGCTCGGGCCGCGCCTCGGCAAGTTCGGCCCCGACGGGTCGGTGCGCCCGATCCCGGGCCACAGCATTCCGCTGCTCGTGACAGGCACCTTCATCCTCGCGTTCGGGTGGTTCGGCTTCAACGCCGGCTCGACCCTGGCCGGCACCGACGTCCGGATCAGCATCGTCGCCACCAACACCATGCTCGCGTCCGCGGCCGGCGCGTTCTCGTCGTACCTCTATGTCTCGAGGCGCTTCGGCAAGCCGGACGTCACCATGCTCTGCAACGGGATGCTCGCCGGCCTCGTGGCGATCACCGCGTCCTGCGCGTTCGTCGCAGCGCCCGCGGCCATCGCGATCGGCGCGATCGCCGGCGTGCTCGTCGTGTGGGGGGCCGTGTTCGTCGAGACCCGGCTCAAGATCGACGACCCGGTGGGCGCCATCGCGGTCCACGGGATGAACGGCACCTGGGGCGTCCTCGCGCTCGGCCTCTTCGCCGACGGCACCTACGGCCACGGGCTCAACGGCGTCGCCGGCCCGGTCCGCGGCCTGCTCTACGGCGACGCGCGCCAGCTCGCCGCGCAGTGCGTCGGGCTCGCGGCCAACGTGCTTTACGTCGGCGCGGTCGCCACCGCGGCGCTCCGCACGATCGACAAGCTCGTCGGCAACCGGGTGTCCGAGGAGGTTGAGCTCACCGGGCTCGACGAGCCCGAGATGGGGATGGAGGGGTACGCGGCGGCCGCGGGGCCCTACCGGCCGGCCGAACCGGCCGGCCTGCCCGGCGCCGAGCCGCCGGACCTCGTCGGGGTGCCGGCGGAGACGCCGCCGTGAGCGGGGATCACCCCCGCATCGCCAGGATCGGGCTCATCCGCGCGGCGCGCAGCGCCGGGAAGAAGCCGCCGAGCAGGCCCATGATCATCGCGACCAGCACCGACGCGATCATGATCCCCGGGGTCGGCTCGAACGTGAACACGATCTCGGAGAAGCTCGCGAAGTTGACGATCGAGAAGCGCACGAGGCCCATCGCCAGCGCGGCGAGGCAGCCGAGCACGCCGCCGATCGCCGCGAGGAAGATCGACTCGAGCAGGAAGGACGTCAGGATGCTCAGCCGGGAGAAGCCGAGCGCCCGGAGCGTGCCTATCTCGCGCTGCCGGTTCGCGATCGACGCGTGCATCGTGATCATCGCCCCGATCATCGCGCCGATCGAGAAGAACACCGCGATCATCACGCCCATCGCCGTGATGAAGACGCGGGTCCCCTCGGACTGCTTCTCGTAATAGTCGCTCTCGCGCATCACCTCGAGGCCGAGCTGCCGGTTCTGCTCGATCGACGCCTCGAAGGCGTCGAACTTGCTGGGCGAGGCGAGCCGCGCGCGCACCGAGGACACCGAGCCCTCCCGGCCGAACGCCGCGCGCACCGTGTGCACGTCGCCCCAGACCTCGGACTCGTACGAGGAGCCGCCGTCGGAGAACACCCCGACCACCTTCACCGGCCGGTTCTTGCGCAGCTCGAACGACCCGCCGATCGAGAGGCCCTTGAAGCGGCCCTCGATCGCCTTGCCGACGACGACCTCGTCCGTGCCCGGCTGGGCCGGCCGGCCCTCGACGATCTTCACGCTGGGGCGGAAGGCCAGGACGTCCTCCGGGACGCCGCGCACCTGGACGTTGGAGACGCCGTCGGTGCCGAGCTTGTCGAGGAGGAAGACGCCCACGATCTCGCCAACGCCGTCCGGCTTGCCGTCCGGCCGCTTCGCGACCTCGGGGCTCGCCAGCACAACGCCGATCTGCTGCTCCTCGATGCCGCTCACCAGCTCGGCGTCCGAGCCCTTGCGCATGACGACCGCGACATCGCCCTGCGCCGACCGGCCGAGGGTGCGATCGATGCTGTTGGCGAGCATCAGCACCGAGGCGAACACGAACACCACGAGCCCGAGGCCCCCGGCGGTCGCCAGCGTCGTCGTCTTGCGGACCGTGAGGTTTCGGAGGTTGTAAGCGACCGGGATCATGAGAGATCTTCCCTCCGCATTTCAGGCCACGCGCCGGAGCGCGTCCGTGACCGACAGCTTCGAGGCGCGGTAAGCCGGGATGAGCGAGGCGACCAGCGACAGCACCATGGCGAGCCCCAGGGCGGCCACCGCGGTCGCCGGATCGATCCGGAAGTACGGGAACATGCTGCCCATGTTCTCCTCCAGGAAGCGGCCCATCCCGAGCTCGACGATGGGATAGGAGAGCGCCAGCCCCACCACCCCCGCGAGCAGCCCGATGGTCGCCGCCTCGCCGATGATGAAGAGCCGCACGTGCTTCGGCTCGAACCCGAGCGCGCGCAGCACGCCGTACTCCCGCGTCCGCTCCCGGACGCCCATGGCGATCGTGTTGCCGAGGATCATCATCATGATCGCGAGGATGATCACGGACACGACGTTGAGCGCCGTGAGGACCGCCGACATCATCGCCATGAACGAGAGGTTCATCGCCCGCTCGCTCATCGTCGCCGTCTGGATGTCCTTCTCGTCGAAGATCTTGTCGACCGCCGCGCTGATCGCCGCGCTCTGCGACGGATCGTTGATGCGCGCGACGATCCAGCCGACCTGGTCGCGCTGCCGCTCCGGGATCGACTCGTTCAGGTAGTCCCAGTGGAAGATGAACTGGGATCGATCCACCGATTTGCGCGTCGCGCGGTAGACCCCCGAGACGGTGAACTGCCACGGTCCCGGGTGGATCGTCCCCTCCAGCATCACCGTGTCGCCGATCTTCACCCCGAGCTTGTTCGCGAGCACGTCGCCGACGATCGCGCCCTTGCGGTCGCCGAGCCAGCGCTCCATGTCCTCGGGCGAGACCACCATCTCGTCGTAGACCTTGAAGAAGGTCCTCGAATCGACCGCCATGCTCGCGAAGAAGTTGTTCGCGTCCTTCGGGTCCTTGCCGCCGAACCAGTTCATGTAGCTGGCCTCGGTGACGCCGGGGACCTCGCGCATCGTGTCGATGTAGCGCTTCGGCAGCGGGAGGATGAACGACACCTTGTGCCGCGTCCCGATCCGGTCCTTGGCCGCGTAGTCGGCGGCCACGTTCCACGCCGTGAGCACCGTCCGGAGGAGCACGAACGCGAGCACCGCCACCGCCGCGCCGACCACTGTGAGGAAGGTGCGGAACTTGTTGCGGAGGACGTTCCTCGCGGCGACGGAGAGCAGGCTCATGACAGGTTTCCCTTGTCGAGGCGGCGGGTGACCGTCGCGCGCTCGGCCGCCTGCGGGTCGTGGGTGACCATCAGGATCGTCTTCTTGAACTCCTTGTTGAGCTTCTCAAGGAGCGAGAGGATCTCGTCCGCGCTCTTCCTGTCGAGATCCCCGGTCGGCTCGTCGGCGACGATGATCGTCGGGTCGTTGACGATCGCGCGCGCGATCGCGACCCGCTGCTCCTGCCCGCCGGAGAGCTGGCGGGGGTAGTGGTTCATCCGCTCTTCAAGGCCGACGACGCGGAGCGCGGTCTGCGCGCGCTTGCGCCGCTCGGACCGCGAGAGATCGGTGAGCAGGAGCGGCAGCTCGACGTTCTCGGCCGCGGTGAGCACCGGCATCAGGTTGTACGCCTGGAAGATGAACCCCATCGTCCTCGACCGGAAGCGCGCCAGCTCGCCGTCGCTCATCCGGGTGAGGTCCTGCCCCGCGACGCGCGCGGTGCCGCGCGACGGCCGGTCGAGGCCGGCGATCAGGTTGAGCAGCGTCGATTTGCCCGAGCCCGAGGGGCCCATGAGCGCGTCGAACGACCCCTCGGGGATGTCGAGCGTGATCTCGTCGAGCACCACGATCGGCTCCTTGTCGCGGAAGTACGTCTTGCCGACGCCCTGCAGCTCGACAATGGGCTTCGGCTTCCCCTCGCGATACGCTTCCGTCATCAGCTCCCCTTCTCTTTCTCCTTGACCTTCTGCCCATCGGCGAAGTCGGGCGGCGGGCTCGCCACGAGCCGGGTCCCCGGCGTCGGGCCGTCGAGCAGCTCCAGGCCGCCCGGCGCGGGCCCGCCCACCTTGACCGGCACCATCTTCGCCTGGCCCTCGTGGACCACGAACACGACCTTGGCCCCGGCCCGCTCGACGAGCGCGGCCTCGGGCACGACCCGCTTCGGCGGCTCCTTCATCGCCTGTTCCGACAGGGCCTCGGAGAGGAAGCTCACCCGCGCGCTCATGTCGGGGATCACGTCGGTCGCCGCGTCGACGAACTTCACCTTGACCGGCACGGTGGCCTTGGCGCGGTTCACCCGCTTGCCGATCTCGAGGGTCGTGCAGCGGTGGCGCTTCGCGGGGTACGCGTCGAGCACGATCTCGCACGGCTTGCCGGGCGCGATCATGTGGAGGCGCGTCTCGGGGACGTCGGTCTCGACGACGAGCGACCCGAAGTCGGCGATCTCGACGACGATCGGGTTCTCGAGGCCGACCATCTCCCCGACCTCCGGCGGCTTGGCCACGACGGTGCCGTCGATGGGCGCGCGGATCTTCCGGTCGGCGAGCGTGACGCGGAGGCTCTCGGCGTCGGCGGCGGCGGCCTTGACCTCGGCCTCGGCGGCCTTGGCCGAGGCCTCGATGGCCTGGATGCGCGCGGCCATGTCCTCCACGGTGGCGCGGCCGATCGCCCCCTGGTCCACGAGCGACCGCTCCCGCGCCTCCTGCTGCCGGATCTCGACCAGGCTGGCGCGCGAGGCGGCGGCCCGCGCCCGCGCCGCGGCGACCTTCGCCTCGGCCGCGGCGATGAGGCTGCGCTGGTCCGCGTCCTCGAGCTCCGCGAGGACGTCTCCCGCCTTGACGACGTCGCCCTCCTTGACGTGGACCCGGGCGAAGCGGCCCATCACCTTGGTGCCGACCCGGGAGACGACCTGCGGGACGACATACCCGGTCGACGTGACGGTGATCGACGCCTGCGCCGGCGAGACCAGCGCGACCTCGGTGAAGGACACCTCGGTCTTGAAGACCGCGCTCTGCGCCCTGGGGACCACGTACGCGGCGGCGGCGCCCGCCGCGGCGAGCGCGGCGACCACGATGAGCGCGGTGCGCGCCGGGCTCCGCCGGTCGGGGTCGACGTCACGTCGAATACGGAGCGACGCAAGCTCGGAGGTGAGTTGATCAGCCACGGCGGCCCCCTTTACCACGCCTCGCAGCGCGCAGGTGAATTCGTGCAGAGCGGCGGTTTTCTTAACACTGCGCCGCCGGCGAGCAGGAAATCGACGTGGGTCGACGTGGGGTGACAAGAAAACCGTCCAGAGCGCAATGCGCGCGAGTGCGCCCATCGGGATGGGTCAGGCCGCGGGCTCGCGCCGCCCGCGGGCGCCGAACGCGTCGAGCAGGTAGTCGCGGAAGGCGCGGACCTTCGGCGGCAGGAAGCGCGTCCCCGCGTGCACGAGGAAGAGGGTTGCGTCGCTCTCGAGCACGTAGCCCTCGAGCACGGGCACGAGCGCCTTCGCCTCGAGATCGCGCCGCACGTTGACCGTGGGCAGGAGGGCAATCCCCGCCCCGGCCAGGGCGACCTCGCGGCAGAAGGAGTAGTCGGACGCCGCGATCGCCGCGCGCACCCGGATCTCCGCCCGCTCGAGGCCGTCGCGCGACCGGAACGCGAGCGTCGCGCGGCCCCGCGTGGTCTGGGCGAGGAGCAGCCGGTGCGCCTCCAGGTCCTCGGGCCGGCGCGGGGGCCGGTGCTTGCGGAGGTAGGCCGGCGCCGCGAACAGGCGGGACTCGAGCGGCTGGAGCTTGTGGGCGATCAGCGACGAGTCCGGGAGGCTCGCGGCCGCGCGCAGCGCCACGTCGATCTGGTCGGCGTCGAGGTCGAGGAAGGCCTCCGTGAGCAGCATCTCGAGCGAGATCTCCGGGAAGCGCTCCGCGAAGCCGGCCGACAGCGGCGCGAGCAGGCTCAGGCCGAGATCGAACGGCGCGGTCACGCGCAGGTGCCCGGTCGGCCTCTCGCGCGCCTGCTGCACCGCCGCGCGCGCGTCTTCCAGCAGCTCCAGCGCCTGGCCCACCCGCAGCCGGTAGGCGAGGCCGTCCTCCGTCGCCTGCACGAGGCGCGGGCTGCGCCGGAGCAGCTCGACCCCGAGCGCGTGCTCGAGGCGCGTGATACGGCGGCTGACGCTGCCCTTCGTCTCGCCGATCGCCTTCGCCGCCGCCGTGATCGACGCGAGATCGACCACCAGGCAAAAGGCCCGCAGGTCGAGCAGGTCCGCGTCGAGTGTTTCCGTTCTGGAAACCTTTCGTTGCATCGGCCGATGATTGTACCACAACGGGAAACGACCTAGGGTGAGCTCCATGGATCGCCGGACCGCGCTCACGCTCCTGCTCGCCGCGGGCGGCGCGGCGCCTTTCGCGGGCGCTTGCCGGCCCTCGACGGAGAGCAGCCCCATGCCCGAGACCCGAGGACCCGAGAGCCGAAGCCACGAGACCCGAGGACCCGAGAGCCGGGGAGGAGCCCGCGAGGGCCGCATGCCCGCCGTGTTCCTCGCGCACGGCTCTCCCTTCCTGCTCGACGACGCCGCGTGGGTCGCGGAGCTCGGCGCCTGGGCGCAGGGGATGCCTCGCCCGAAGGCGATCCTGATGCTCTCGGCCCACTGGGTGGACGCGCCCGTGACCCTCGGCGCCACCGAGACGGCGCCGCTCGTCTACGACTTCTATAACTTCCCCGAGAAGTACTACCAGGTGAAGTACCCCGCGCCGGGCGCCCCCGCGCTCGCGCGGCGCGTCCGTGAGCTCGTGAGCGCGCTCGGACAGCCCGTCGCGGAGGATCCGCGCCGGGGCCTCGATCACGGCGCGTATGTGCCGCTGATTGGTATGTATCCCGGCGCCGACATCCCGGTGCTCCAGATCTCGCTGCCGGCCCTCACGCCGGCCCCGCTGCTCGAGCTCGGGCGTGCGCTTGCGCCGCTGCGGGACGAGGGGGTGCTCGTCATCGGCAGCGGATTCTTGACCCACAACCTGCGCGCGGCAGACTGGCGCGGCAATGCGGTCACGCCGGCCTGGGTCAGCGAGTTCGATGCCTGGTGCGCCGAGGTCCTCGGGCGCCGGGACGTGGACGCGCTGCTCGACTACCGGAGGCGCGCGCCGGGCGTGCGGATGGCGTTACCAACCCATGAGCACTTCGTGCCTGTCGTCGCCGCGATGGGCGCGTCGATCGACGTGAGCGAGCCGGTGGCATTCCCGATCACCGGCCTCACGTACGGCGCGTTCACGAAGCGTTCGGTGCAGTTCGGCTGATCGACTGAAGGAGGACTCTTCTCATGATCATCGCTCGTATCCTGGTCCCCGCGGCCCTCATGATCTCGCTCGCCGCGTGCGAAGACCCGACGAAGGACAAGCCCAGGGCGACCGTCTCGTCCGCCGCGCCGGCGGCCCAGCCCGCGGCGGAGACCCAGCCCGCGGCGCAGGCCCAGCCCGCCGCGCAGGCGCAGCCCGCCGGCGCCGCCGAGACGCTCCCGCTCGACGTGGCGGCGTCGACCGTCGGCTTCGTCGGCTCGAAGGTCACGGGCAAACACGAGGGCAAGTTCGAGAAGATCTCGGGCTCGATCACGCTCGCCGGCGGCAAGGCCGAGGGCGGCAAGATCGCGATCGAGGCCGACACGGCGTCGGTGAAGACGGACGCGGAGAAGCTCGACGGCCACCTGAAGTCGGCCGACTTCTTCGACGTCGAGAAGTTCCCGAAGGCGACCTTCACCTCGACGCAGATCAAGGCCGGCGGCGAGGGCGGCGCGACGCACACCGTCACCGGCGAGCTGGATCTTCACGGCGTGAAGAAGAGCATCTCCTTCCCGGCGAACATCACCGAGGGAGCCGACGCCGTGTCGGGGACCGCGGAGTTCGTGATCAACCGCAAGGACTTCGGGATCGTCTATCCGGGCAAGCAGGACGACCTCATCCGCGACGACGTGCTGCTCAAGCTGTCGCTCAAGGCGCCGCGCAAGAAGGGCTGAGGGCGGGACGGCGCTCGGGCCCCTGCCACTGGTGCCTTGCGGGGCGCCTGTGCTTGGGGACCGGCCCCCCCCGAGGAGGAAGTCGCCGCGCGGCGCGGGCGACGGGCCGAACTCGCCTGGGGCGTCGCGTCTCCGCGTGCTGCACACGCTGGAGACACGACGCCCAGGTTGTGCTGCGCCCGAACTCCGACTACGTGTGTAGCCGGAAGCCGGGGAGCGACGGATGGATGTGACAGAGCCGCCTGAGCCGTTCGCGGGCCTCTCGCCGCAGGAGAAGGCCGCAGCCATCTTTCGAGAGGCGGATTTCGAGGTCGAGCAGCGGGTGGGCGTGACGCCGGGGACGGTCGACTGGTTCGCGGTCCCGAGGACCGGCTTCATCCGTCCGCGGACATATTTCCGGGCCCTGACTCAGCCGCCGGAGGATCCCGACGCGGTGCTCGCCGAGCTGGAAGCCGCGCGCGAGGCGACCGAGGCTGACCGCGCCGTCGCCATCATCATGGCAGGCTCGCTGCCTCGCGGTTATGAGCCTGATCTCGCTCGCCGAAGATCGAACCTGCTCACCTTTCGTCGCTGGATCTTCGAAATCCTGGACGTCAGGCAAGAGTTACAGGGTTTCGTGCAGAGCCATGAGCGCTCCCATCAAGGCGCCCCGTACCTCCCTCGCCGCGCGCGGCTGGACTCGGGGGAGACCGTGCAGGTCGAGCCGTACATCGATGCCTGGGCGCAAGCCGAGACGGGGCCATCCCTGATCCTCGGGGGGCACGATCATGAGAGTGGGGAAGCCGTCCTGTGGCAAGCGCTCTATCGCGCAGCTGTCCGGCATCTCAAGGAACCGGACACATCAAGACCGCTCCTTATATCCTACCGGCAGCGATCGCTCACGAGATTGGGAATTCTCCTGGGCTTGCTCATCCCGGCGATCGTGTTCCCAGAGCACTTCAAGGCGGATGAATTGCCGCCGGGTGTCCGGAGCCTTCGGTTGGACGACTTTCTGCTCCACCAGGAGGCGCACAGCGCCGTGACACTTCACCTGCTGCCGCCCTCGGCCGACGAGATCGACCGATGGTTTGAACAGCACATCGAGGATCCGACATCGGCCGATCGGATGCGGACGGCGCTCCGCAGCAACGACGACTTCCGCTCGCTGGCGCGCCGGCTGCCCAACCTTCCCTTCCTCCTGAAATCGATACAATCCCGGACACCGCTCGAGACGAACGCCACGACCGACGCGTGGATCGCCTCCGTTGTGGCGGCGTATGTCGAGCACGTTATCGACTCCATAGATCGGCAGCGTGAGGACAACACGAACGCATGGATCCAGCAAGCGGCTCTCTTGGAGTTCGCGCTGGGTTCTTATTACATCGGCGAGGACGCGGCCAACCAGATTTCTTACTATGGGTGGACCGATGAAGACGGTCGCCGCTTCACCAACAACCTTGTCCGAGACTGCCTTATCGCGCGCGAGATTACCCGTGACGTACGGGCGGGCAATGAGGAAATCCTCCTCCGCTATCAGTTGCCCCATTTCGTCTTCCTCTTCCTCACCGTCATCGCCCCGGAGATCGCTGCCCGCCTCACGGCCAATGCGATCGGCCGCATGGAGCAGAAGATCCAGGAGGAGGTCGAGAGGAAGCTGCACCTCACCTTCGCCCATCACCTCAACCGCCCGGTGGGAGCGATGCGTCAGTGCGTCGAGGATCTCCGCGAAGGGCTCACTCCGGAGCAAGGCGTCGCGCTGGGACGCCCCCTCTCCCGCCTCGAGGAAGAGATCTCTTATCTCGGCAACCTCGCGGAGAGGACGCGGCTTTGGCAGGACGAGCCTACGGGGACCAGGGAGGCCATCGCGGCCGGGGCGCTGGCGGATGAGGTGCTTGCCCCTCTCCGGCAGCGCTACCCGGCGGTCTCCGTGGATCTGGATATCCCGATGGATCTCCGGATCAGCGCGCTGCGCGAAGCGCTCCGTGAAGCGCTGCATTGCCTCCTCGAGAACGCCTTCCATGCCGCCGTCGCCGCCTCCCGCCGGCCGTCGCCGCGCGTCGCGGTGCGCGCCTACCGTCTGGGAGAGAACATCCGTATCGAGGTGCGGGACAACGGGGCCGGCGTCGATCCAGGCGACCGCGAGCGCATCTTCGAGCCGCTCGTCACCACGAAGACCGGCGGCGCTGGAAAGCCGCGCGGGACGGGCCTCGGGCTCGCGATCGCCCGGCGCTACGTCGAGTGCATGGGCGGCCGGCTCGGGCTCGATCCGGGCCAGGAAGACACGTGCTTCTTCGTGGATCTGGTGGCATGGAGGGAAGCGCCATGAACGAGAGCGCACCGAAGCGGATCCTGCTCGTCGAGGACGACGACCAGAACGCAGAGGACTACACCGGCTGGCTGCAGGCGAAAGGGTACGAGGTCGCACGCGCCGCCGCCGCCGAGGACGGCGTCGCGCTCGCGAGCTCGGTGCGGCCCGACGTGGTGCTGCTCGATCTGCAGATCCCGTCGCAGCCGGGACGCGCGGACGCGAGCACCGACCAGGGCCTCAAGGCGCTCGAGGGGCTGCTCCGGGGGGACCCGTTCCGGCCCGTGGTCGTCGCCACCGCGCACAGCCGCAACCGGGAGCTGATGCGCGAGGTCATGCAGCGCAACCGCGGCGGGCAGTTCCTGTTCAAGGACGAGCGAGACCTCCGCAACGCCCTGTTCCGCGCCGTCGCGATCGCCCTGGAGAGCCCGGTCTACGTCGCCAGCCGCGCTGTGCGCGCGTTCGAGGCGCTCGTCGCGCAGAGCCACAAGGAGGAGGTCTACCGGGACTTCCTGAAGAAGAACTGGCGCGTGATCCTCGGCCCGAAGTACCGGGACTGCCGCTCACCCCACGAGGTGGGACGCGGCGCCAAGGTGGACCTGATGTTCGTGCGGCACGACGGTTTCCCGGATCTGTGGGAGCTGAAGCGCCCCGATCAGCCGGTGTTCCAGGCCTACAACAGCCGCCTCCACCAGAGCGAGGAGTGCTCGCGCGCCGTCGGGCAGCTCATCGAGTACATCGATCTGGCCGAGAAGGAGCGCGGTGGGCCGGGCAGCTACGAGGCGCTGCGCGGCGTCCACGTCGACCTGCGCCGGCCGCGGGGCTTCGTGGTCATCGGTCGCCGGAAGGACGACCGCGAGCGCGACCGGCTCGCGCTGGAGAACCGGTTCCTCGCCGGGATCACCGTCTTCACCTACGACGACGTGATCGAGGGCGCTCGCGAGATCCTGACCTTCCTTCGCGACTACCGGAACGGTGACGCAGACCCCTGAAGCGGCCCCCCTGGTCCCGCGAAGGCGGGAGGCCCCCGGCGAGGGAGGCCGCCCAGCTCGGCAAGAAGGGCCGAGGCAGAGCCCCGGCGGACGCCGCGTCGATCCCCGCGAGCGCGGCGCCTTCACAACATCGATGCTTCGACGTCCAGCCCGAGGAGCGCGCGCCCCTGGGCCTCGCGGGTATGCGGCGCGACCAGCGCGTGCTGCGTGACGGCGTGGACGTCGCGGAAGCAGCGCTGGAGGGGGCTCTTCGCGTAGAGCGCCGCGGCGCCGCCCGTCGTGTAGGCGAGGTCGACGGCGCGCGCCGCGCTGAGGGCGGCGCTCGTCGCGGCGAGCCGGAGGCGCGCTCGCTCCTGGATCGTCATCGGCTCGCCGCCGAGCACGGCGTCCCAGGCGGCGCGGACCGATTCGAGGAGATAAGCCCGCGCGGAGCCCAGCGTGGCCTCGGCCTCCGCCACGGCGAGCGCCGTCGACGGCCGCGCCGCGAGCGGCTTCGTCGCCCCGGCCTCCGTCTTCGTCGTCGCGAGCACGACGAGCTCATCCACCGCGCCTCGCGCGATGCCGAGCGCGGTCGCAGCGACCGCCGCCGCGAGGAAGCCGAAGAACGGGAATGCGAACAGCCGACCCGGATAACTCGGCGCCGTGAGCGGGAGACGGATACAGCGGCTGCTCGGCACGAACACGTCGGCGACCTCGAAGTCGTGGCTCCCGGTGCCGGCGAGCCCGGACACGCTCCAGGTATCCAGGATCTTGCACTCGGAGGCGCGGAACAGCGGGACGATGCACTCGGGAATGCCCGCCGGCAGCCTGCGCGGCGCTGCCCCGTCGAAGACCACCGCGGCGCCGCCGAGCCAGTCGCAATGGTGGCATGCGCTGGCCATCGCCCACCGCCCGGTGACACGGTAGCCCCCGTCGACCTCGACGGCGCGACCGGTGGGCGCGACGACCCCCGCCGTGACGGCCTGCGGATCCGCGTACATCTCCTTGCCGCCGTCCACCGGGACGTACGCTTCGAACACGCCGGTGCTGCCGCAGATCATCGCGCACCAGCCGGCAGCGCCGTCGGCGCGCGAGAGCTCCTCGATGACGAGCAGGGCCGTCACCGGGTCGGCCTCGATCCCGCCGACCTCGCGCGGACGGCACATGCGAAAGATCCCCGATTCCCTGAGCGCCTTCGCGACGGGGTCGGGCAGACGGCGCTCGCGCTCTCCCTGCTGCGCGTGCTCCCTGATAAGCGGAGCGAGGCTGCGCGCCTTGTCGACGAGCGGTGCGGACTCGGCTGTGGGCATCATGGCCATGGATCCCTTGATATCGCGACGGAGCGCGACGATAAGATACGATACAGACACTCTGTAACACGGTCGCCCCCCCGGGACGGGCACAGCGGCGCCGCATCACCCACCACAACGGTGCCCGCCGCGCGCCGTGGTCAACGTCTGGGCGCGTCGGCCGGTCAGGCAGATCAACCCTGCTTCCGGGGCTGCGCTCGCCTCGCCGGCGACGTTTTCTTCCCGGGCGCCGCGGCCTTCGCCGGCGTGTTCTTCTTCCCTGGCTTCGCCGGCGCCGCCGCCTTCCTGGACGGCGCCGCCGCCTTCCTGGACGGCGCCGCCGCCTTCCTGGACGGCGCCGCCGCCTTCCTGGACGGCGCCGCCGCCTTCCTGGACGGCGCCGCCGCCTTCCTGGACGGCGCCGCCGCCTTCCCCTGCCCGTCTCGCCGGCCCGCCGCAGCGCGCTTCGCCGGCGCCGCCTTCGCACGAGGCGCCGGGGCCGCGCTGCCCAGCGCCTGCGACAGGCGCTTTGGCGCCACCGCGCCGTAGCTCTCCTCGATCCACTCGAGCATCATCGCCTCGGGCACATCGTCCTTCGGCCCGAACCGCGCCGTCACCCACCCGCTCTTTCCGAGGTTGTACCCGGTCGGCTCCGCGAACGGCAGCATGAGCGCGACCTTTCCCGACTCCGGCAGCTTGGCAGTCACGATGAGCTTGCCTTCGTGGGTGTTGAGGAAGGCGAAGATCTTCCCGCGCACCTTGAAGACACGGTCGCCCCACGGGAACTCCTCCGCCGACTCCGGGTAGGCGAGCGCGGCGTCGCGCAGCCTCGCGAGGACCGGCGTGAACCTCGCGTCGTCCTTGGTCGCGTTCATCCGCCGAGAGTACGGCGTAAGACGGAGCGGCGTCCAGAGCACGGAGGGGGACCGCGCTGGGAGAGGTGCCGCAAGGAGTCACCGGCTCCCGCGAGGCTGCCCTGCGGAACCGCGCGTCACTTCGGGCCGCCGGACGCCGGTGGAGCGGCCTTGGCGAGCTCGTCGTCGATCTTGCCGCCGATCGCCCGGAGCGTCGCCCCGAGCTTCGGGCCCCGCGCCGCCGCCGCGCCGGCGACGATGGGGCGGAGCTTCGCGTAATACGGAGCCGCCTTGTCGAGCGCGGCGCTCAGCGTCTGCTTCGCCGGCATCAGGTACCGAGGCGCCGCGCTCCCCTCCGGGATCAGCGCCGCCCGGAGGAGATCGTCGCGGTTCATCATCGCGAGGAAGGCCGCGGCGTCCTCCAGACAGTCGCCGGTGCAGGAGGACTTCACCCCGAGGGAATCCACCCAGACGAACGGCTTGTCGCCCCTGTCGGAGAGGGCGAACGGGAGCACCTCGAGCGCGCCCTCGTCGAGGCACGGCGCGCCGTCACACTTCTTCCGCGCCTCGTCCACGAAGGCGTTCAGGATCTCCGAGTACCCGACGAGCGCGACGCCCCGCTTCCGGGCCATGAGCCGCCCGTACATCGACGGGTCGTCATGGTAGGAGTCGGATCTGCAGACCCCCCCGGCGCAGAGGCCGCGCAGCGCGAGCAGCGCCTTCAGGCCGGGTGTCCCGCCGACGGCCAGCGGATCCCCGGCCGGGAGCGCCTTCGCGACGTCGCCGGCCGCGTCGACCTGAGCGTCGAAATAGAGCTCGCCCAGCGTGCTGCTGCCCATCAGATCCACGAGCAGCCCGGCCGCAGGCAAGCTCGCCTTGGCGAGCCGCTGGAGGTCGCTGAACGTCTTCAGCCTCGGCGCCGCATCCCTCGTCGTGAAGAGGAAATTGGAGCAGAGCCAGTGAGGCAACGCCACCCAGCCGTCGCCCTTCTTGCCCACGCTCACGGCGGCCGGGTGGAAGTCGGCCTCGTTCAGCCCGACGGACGCAGGGAGCGGCTGCAAGCTCGGGAGCAGGTCGTCGAGGAAGACCGAGTCGATCTCGATCACGTGCGCGTCCGACTGGACGATCGAGTCCTTCTCCGCCGGTTTGTAGTAGTTCCCGAGATCCACGAGCTCCAGCGCCGTGTGGGGGCGCTCCTTCTTGAAGGCGGCGGTGACCAGCTCCTTCATGCCCTTGTAATCGGGGACGTAGGGATAGAGCGCCACGCGGAGCCGGCGCGGCTCGGACGCGGGCGACTCCACCGGAGCTGCGGTGTTCGCCGGCGCGGGCGGCTGCGCCGGAGACGCCGCCTCCGCGGGCGGCGCTGCCGGCGGGGGCGCCGCGCCGCTGCAGCCGACGGCGAGCGCGCTGGCCAGGCCCAGGGACGTGTGGATCTTCTTCATGGCGCGCAATCCTACTGCACCGGCGCGCCCGCGATCCTGTAGGATCACGCCCTCGCAGGCCCGCCATGTTCCCGCTCGAAAACCGCGTTCAAGACTACGCCTGGGGCTCCCGGACGGCCATCGCCTCGCTGCTCGGACAGGCCCCCTCGGACAAACCGCAGGCCGAGCTCTGGATGGGCGCGCACCCGGCCGCGTCGTCGCACATCGAGCTCGACGGGCGGAGGGAGCGCCTGGTCGACGCCATCCCCGAGCGCGCGGAGGCCTTCCTCGGCGCGTCGGCGATCGAGCGCTTCGGCCCGCGGCTCCCTTTCCTGCTCAAGGTGCTCGCGGCCGATCAGCCGCTCTCGCTCCAGGCGCACCCGGACGAGGCGCAGGCGCGGCGCGGGTTCGAGGCGGAGAACGCGGCCGGCGTCCCGCTCGACGCCCCGGAGCGCACCTACCGCGATCCGAACCACAAACCCGAGCTCATCTGCGCGCTCACCCCGTTCGACGCGCTCTGCGGGTTCCGGCCGGCCGACGCCCTGGCGGAGGTCCTCGAGCTGCTCGCCGGGGGGCCGGGGGACGCGCTCGTCCCGCGCGGTAACGGGCCCATCGACGCGGCCGCGGTCGCGCGGCTCGTCGAGGGCCTGCTCGCGCTCGAGCCGGCGGCGCGGCGGGAGCTCGTCGCGTCGGTGGTCGAGGCGTGCGGGGCCCGCGCGCGGGCAGGCCAAGGGTGGCTCGCGCGGCCCTGCGCCTGGGCGCTCCGGCTGAACGAGCTCTATCCGGGCGACGTCGGCGTCGTGATCGCGCTCCTGCTCAACGACGTGCACCTCGAGCCGGGCGAGGCGCTGTACCTGCCGCCGCGCCGGCTGCACGCGTACGTGCACGGGGTCGGCATCGAGATCATGGCGAGCTCCGACAACGTGCTCCGCGGCGGGCTCACGCCGAAGCGGGTCAACGTGGGCGAGCTCCTGCGGGTGCTCGACTTCTCCCCGTGGCGCGTCGATCGCGTCACGCCGCGCCTGGCTGGCGCGGAGCTGTTCTACGACACCCCCGCGCCGGAGTTCCGGCTGTCGCGCATCGAGCTCGACGCCCCCGCCGCGTGGCGGAGCACCGAGCGGCGCGGGCCCGAGATCGTGCTGTGCACCCGGGGACAGGCGCGGCTGGCCGGCGCGCAGGGCGAGGCGCGCGACCTCCGGCAGGGGGAGTCGACCTTCATCCCGTTCGCCTCGGGGATTTACACGATCGAGGGACAGGGCCAGCTCTTCCGGGCCACCGTCGGCGGCGGATGATCCCGCGGGCGCCGCAGCGCGGGCCCCGCGCAGCGGCGGGTTGCGCGGGCGGGCCGGGCCGCAGGATGATGCCGCCGGCGGGAGGCCTCGCATGGACTTGACCGGTGTAGAGTGCGGCGTCTTCGAGGTCTGGGGGCCGATCGGCGAGGGGGGCATGAGCCGCGTCTGGCTCGCCCGGCACCGCGAGCTCTCGTCGCCGGTCGTCCTGAAGACGTTGCTCGACACCGCCCACCACCCCGGCGACGCGTTCATGCGGCTCCGGAACGAGGCGCGGCTCACGGCGCGCATCCCCGACCCGCGGGTCGTGCGCGCGGTCGACGTCGGCATCCACGACGGCGTGCCGTACCTGGCCGAGGAGTACGTCGACGGCCTCGACCTCGCCGAGCTCCAAAAGCGGCGCGGCGAGGCGCTCGGCCGCGGGCTGCCGCTCTGGTTCGTGGCGCTCGCGGTCCGCGACGTCGCGAGCGCGCTGCACAGCGCGCACCAGACGGGGGTGCTCCACCGGGACGTGAAGCCGTCGAACCTCTTCGGGTCGCCGCAGACCGGCGTCCGGCTCGGCGATTTCGGCGTCGCCGTGGGCCAGGGGCGGGCGCACGTGGTGGCGGGCGGCACGCCCCGGTTCATCGCGCCCGAGGCGCTGCGCGGCGAGACCCCTTCCCGGCGCTGCGACGTGTACTCGCTCGGCGCGACCGCCTACGACCTCTATTACGGGCGTCCGCCGCTGGTCGAGCTCCGGGACATCCTGGGCGACGGCGAGGTGCAGTTCCCGAAGGCGCGCACGCCGGAGGAGGCCTATTTCCAGCACTTCCTCGCGAGGATGCTGGAGCGTACCCCGGCGAAGCGGCTCGCGTCGGCGAGCGCGCTCATCCGGAAGCTCGGCGCGCTGGCGCGCGATCTCCGCCCCTCGCCGCAGGTGGTGCAGCTCGAGCGGGGGGCGCTCCAGGTCGGCCCGGTGCGCATCCGGTGCATCCTGGGCGACATCGCCCAGGCGTCGGCCGACGGGATCGTGAACTCGGCGAACGACGAGATGAAGATGCGGAGCGGCGTGGGCGGCGCGCTGCGGCGGCGGGGCGGGCAGCGCGTCGAGGACGAGGCGATGCGCGACGGGCGCCGGGCGCTCGGCGAGTGCATCGCGACGGGCGCCGGGGAGCTCAGCTGCCGCTATGTGCTCCACGCGGTGAGCGCGTGGAAGGAGGCGTCCTGCATCGCCCGGGCGACGCAGCGGGCGCTCCTGCTCGCCGAGGAGCTCGGGCTGCGGACGCTGGCGATCCCGGCGCTCGGGACCGGCGTCGCGCGGGTGCCGCCGGAGGCGAGCGCGTTCGCCGCGTTCGCGGCGCTGCACGAGCACCTGCTGCTCGGCGGCAGCCGCCTGCGGCAGGTGACGTTCGTGCTCTACGACGCCGAGACGCTGGAGATCTTCATCGAGCAGCTGAGCGGGATGTTCCTGGGGGGCGCCGAGCTGGGCGAGGAGGACGAGGGGGGGCGGGAAGGCCGGGGGGCGCGGGACCGGGACGGGCTGGACGACACGGTGTTCCTGAGGGGCGGGAGCGAGTAGCTCGGATGTCCTAGGTCGGCCTGTCAGAAGTCTCGACAAGGACCACGGCGAGAGAAGAGAGATTTCAACGCAAAGGCGTAAAGGCGCAAGGACGCCGCGCGAGCGAGTGATCCTCGAGCAGGATCGCGCAGAGCCGCTCGACGACGAGCTGCTCGATGGCGATCTCTCGTCGTCGAGCGGCGCGTGCGTCAGGGCGAGAACGCGGCACCACCTGCACGTGTGCCTTCAACCGTGCTCAAGAGAAGCGTCCAGCGGCATTGAAAGAAAGAAGTGAAGAAGTGTAAACGACAGCCGGGTAAGAGGCCCACTTACCCCTCCAAATCGGGGTCGATGAACGCGTATCGACAACCCAGGACGTGAGAGCAGAAAATCGTCACTTGCCCCGTGGAGCCGCCCGGCGATATGCCTCCATGACCACCCCCGAACGCGACATGAGCCGGCCTCGGCCGGGTCGCTCTTCAGGGTCATTCCGAGGTCGGCGCCAGCGCGCCGACCCACCGAAAGGAGCAGGGCGATGAAGGACGTGAAGGTCGAGAAGAAGGTCAAGAAGATCAAGGAGCTGTTCGTGCAGGATCTCGCCAGGATCCAGGGCGGCGAGACGCAGCAGGCGCGGCCGAACTGTCCCAAGTACACGACGCAGGCCTGCGGCGAGGAAGCCGGCGGCTGTTCCGGCTGCTGAGCTTCTCCTCCCGGGCTCGGCCCGCGCGCGACCGGCTCGCCCGCGGGCCGAGCCCATTTTCCCGCCACGGTTTTTCGCTACGTTGAGCTCCCCGCGATGATCCCCGCCCGCACGCGCGACCTCCTGGCCCCCGCCGACGGTCCGGCCGAGGTCCTCGCCGAGGTCGCGAGGCGGCGCCGGATCCGCTGCTCGCGGCGACACGCCCGGGAGCTCGTCGCGCGGCACGCTCACCCCGGCTCGCTCCTCGCCCTGGTCGACGCGGCGCGCTCGCTCGGGCTCTCGGCCACGGCGGGCCAGGGCGCGCTCGACGTGCTCGACGAGGCCGAGCCGGGCGAGCTCCCCGCCGTGCTCCACTTCGACGCCGGACCCCACGGCGGCTTCGGCCTGCTCGAGGAGGTCACCGCGGCCGGCTACCGGCTCTGGGACTCCCAGCAGGGCAGCCGCGCGATCGCGCGCGACGAGCTCGCGGCGATGTGGTCGGGAGTCGTTGTTTTCCTTGAGAAATCCGGCGAGACGGCGGCGCCTTCGGCCGAGCGCGGCTACCTCGGCCGGCGCGTCCGGGAGCTCCTCTTCGAGCAGTGGCGGCTCCGGCTCGACCTCGCGGGCCCGCGCACCTCGCCGGACGTGCGCGCCGTGCGCGCCGCGCTCGCCGCCGCGGCGCTCGCCCTCCTCGCGCTCGCGGCGCTCCGCCAGCCCGCGGCGCTCCAGGCGGGCTTCGCGGCGACGGCCGCGCTCGCCGCGGCGGGCTTCGCGGCCATGTTCGCGGCGCTCGCGTGGACCCCGGGGAGCGGCCCGCCGCCGCTCTGCGGCGCGCGCGGGGGCGCCGGCTGCGAGAGCGTGCTCCTGTCGGAGTACGCCGCAATCGCCGGCGTGCCCCTGTCCGGGCTCGGGCTCGCGTTCTTCGGCGCGATCCTGCTCGGGCTCGCCTCCGCCGCGCTCTCGGCGAGCGCCGCGCCGCTCTGGACCGCCGGCGCCTCGCTCTGCCTCGCCCTGCCCGCCTCGGCGGCGCTCGTCGCGGCGCAGGCGCGCGGGAGGCACGCCTGCGCGCTCTGCATGACCGCCCACGGCGCGACCGCCGCGGGCGCCGCCGTCTTCGCGTGGCTCGCGCTCTCGGGGGCGCTGCCGGCGCCGCCGGCCCGCGACGTCGCGGCCGCGGCCCTGGCGCAGGCGCTCTTCTTCGGGTTGCTCCTCTCGTCGACGGTGCCCCACGTCGCCCACGCGGCCGATCTCGACGCCCTCCGGCGGAGGTTCCGCCGCCTCGCCGGCTCTCCCCTCGCCTCGCTCGCGGCGCTCGCGGCCGAGCCGCGCCTGCCGATCGACGGCGCCGCCGCGGGGGTGCTCGTCGGGGACGCGGCCGCCCCCCACGCCGTCGTGGCGCTGGCGCACCCGTCCTGCCACCTCTGCGGCCCTGCCCTCGACGAGCTCGCGGCCCTGGTCGAGAGGCACCCCGGCCTCGTGCGCGCCCACGTCGGCGTGGCCCCGCGCGATCCGGCCGACCCCGCCGACCGCGCGCTCTGCGAGGCGCTCGCGGCGATCGGGGTCGCCCGCGGCGGCGCGGCGCTGCTCGCGGCGTTCCGCGCCGCCAAGCGGGACCTCCCGCGGCTCTTGAGCGGCGATCCCGCCGCGGCGCTGGGCGGCGAGCTCGGCCTGGACGCGGCGGAGATCGCGCGGGCGAGGGCCGGGGCGCTCGCGCTCGTCGGGGGCGCCGGCGCCCTGAAGGACCGGTATGCCGACGGCTTTCCGGCGATCTTCTTCGACGGCCGGCGCTGCGAGGCGCCGCTGCGGCACGTGGACGCCTGGTGCGCCCGGCCGGCGCTGCTCGAGGAGCTCCCGCCGGCGCGGGGCGGGCTGGAGGAGAGCGTGAAGGAGGATGCACCATGAGCGGTCATCGCGGAAGAGGGCCGGTGATCGTGGTCGGCTCGCCGGACGACGATCACGTCGAGGCCGTGGCGAAGCGGCTCGCCGAGGAGGGCGTCGAGGCGGTCGTGCTCGACACGTTGTCCTTCCCGGAGCGGACGCGGATCTCGCTCGGCGACGATCTCGCGGACGTCGTCGCCGACGGGCGCGCGATCGGCCGCCCCGGGGCCGTCTACCTGCGCGGGATGTACGCCCACCCGCTCGCGTTCGGCGTCGACGCGCGCGAGGCGATGGAGCACGACTGGGCGTCGACGCTCACCGCGTTCCGGGAGAAGGCGGCGATGCTGCGGGGCCTGCTCTCGCGCTGGGAGGAGGCGGGCGTTCCCCTCTACAACCCCCCCTCGTCCGAGTGGCGCTGCGTGAAGCCGATGCAGCTCGCGGCGCTCAAGGCGGCGGGGCTCCCGGTCCCCGAGACGCTCTGGAGCAACGACCCCGAGGCCGTCCGGCGCTTCTCCGCGGGGCGGCGGATCGCCTACAAACCCGTGCTCGGCGGCGCCGCCACGCGCGAGATCGGGCCGGAGGACCTCACGGACGAGCGGCTCGCCGCGCTCGACGCGGCGCCGGTCACGTTCCAGGAGCTCCTCCCGGGCGAGGACATCCGCGTCTACGTGCTCGACGGCGAGGTCATCGCGAGCCTGCGCATCGCCACGAGCGCGCTCGATTACCGCCAGAACGAGGAGGAAATCGCGCGGATCGACCTCCCGCCCGAGGTCGAGCGCCAGTGCCTCGCGGCGGCCCGGGTGCTCGGCCTGCGGTGGACGGGGATGGACCTGAAGCGCGACGCGCGCGGGACGCTCCGCATCCTGGAGCTCAACGACTCGGCCATGTTCCTCGGCTTCGACGCGCGCGCGGGGACCGACATCCTCGGCCGCCTCGCGAGCGCGCTCGCGCGGGCGGCGCGTTAGCGCCGCGCCGCCGAAGGTCGAGCCCGCGGTGACGAACGGTCGCGCCCCGGTGCTTTCCTCGGGAGTTCGGCGGGACGTCCGACCGACGGATGAGCTGCATGAACACCGTGGGATGAGCCGTTGTTTTACGAGACGCGATGGGAAAGCCGTAACACCCCGGAGCGCACCTCCGCGCTCATCGAGCAGGCGCTCTCGTCTGCGATGGCGACGGCCGACATCGAAGAGCGGGCTCGCGCTTACATCTCGCGGTTGCGTCGAGATTGTCATCCTCTTCTCCCTGCCGGCTTATGTTGGCGCACCAACCGCCCCACGACCGTCATGGGTCGAGCCATGCGCGGCCCGAGCTGGCGTCGATGCTCGGTAGCCCCTTGACAGGGAGGCCGTTCATCGCGCCTGCTGGCTTGAGCCCTCGCCGTCGTCGGGGTGGGTGACGGGGCGAAGAGCGCATGAGCACCGGTCTGGATCTCTTTGCAACGCTCCATGGCATCGTGGAGCAAGCCGTGGGCAGCTTGCCCCACGCGCGGCGCGGGAGCCTGCTGATCCGAGACGGGGATCGGCTGGTCCACAGGGCCTCCGTCGGCCTCGACGGCGTGCTCGCGAGTTCGCCGCAGGTCCTCGTCGATGCGGGGCCGGCCAGCGCGATCTCGATGCTCGAATCCCCGGACAGCGCTCGAGTCGCGGCGGCCGCCGACTGGTACCGAGCGCACCTGCCGGGCGCCTCAGCGCTGCACCTCGTGCCCGCGGGAGCGGTCGTGGTCCTCACCCCGGTGCGCGTGCATGAACAGACGATCGGCGTGCTCGCCGTCGAGCAGCCGGACGGGCAGGCGCCCTCCGGCGAGCGCTGGGCGCGGCTCGTCTCGCTGGCGGACAGCGCCGGCGCGGCGCTGGAGCGGCGAGAGCTCTACAACGACAAGGCTCAGACGGCCCAGGAGGTGCGTGTGCTCGAGGCGGTGCTGAACGCCGTGGCCACGCGGACCAGCCCGCATGAGCTCGTCGAGATGATCTCGAAGGGCATCAAGAGCGTGCAGCTCAGGCCGCAGTGGGGCTCCGTGCACCTCGTCCTGCTGAGCGACGCTCCCCGCGGGGGCTCCTCCTCGCGCGGCGCCGCCACGGACCGCGAGATCCGCATCTACCACCTCCCGCGACGACCGTCGGTTGCGTACTGGCACAACATCCGTGACGGCGCCCTCGTCGCAGGGCGCAGCCTGGGCATCCACGTGGACGTCCGCACCGCCAGCACCAGCGCCGGCGGCGACGTCGCCCAGCGCGATTTCCTCGACGAGGGCATCGACCGGCGCGTGGACGGCATCGTCGTGTCGCCGATGAACCCGCAGATCCTCGAGCCGGCGATCCGGCGCGCGACGGCGGCCGGGATCCCGGTGGTCACGGTCGATACGCCGCCCGTCGACGACAGCAGCGCTACAGCCTACATCGGCACCGACAACGTGGCTGCGGGGCGGCTCGCCGGGGAGCTGATGGCGCGGCTGCTCCCGCACGGAGGCAAGATCGGCGCGCAGGCGTTCTCGATCGGCTCCGTCAACAGCATGGAGCGCATCGCGGGGTTCCGCGCGGCGGTCTCCGGCACGTCCCTCGACGTGCAGCCGCCGACCGAGGACCTGTACAGCCTGGCGGAAGGGCTGCGGCTCTCGCGGGAGGCCGTGGAGGCAGGCATCGCCGGCGCGTTCGGCGTCTCCGCCGCGAACGGCCCGTTCTGGGGTATGGCCGCGAGGGCGCTGGGACGGGAGGGCAAGCTCAAGATCGTCGCCTTCGATCTCCTCAATGACACGATCACGATGCTCAGGGAGGGCACCATCCACGCGGCCATTGTCCAGCGCGAGCACGACATGGGCTATCGCGCGGTGCAGCTGCTCCACGACATGGCGCTGGACGGCGTCGAGGCGACCCTGGCCGGGCTGCCGGCGCGGGCGGTGGCCGGGAGAGCGTCCACGCTGCGCTTCATGGACACCGGGGTCGACGTCGTGACCCTCGAGCGCACGCCCTGGTCTCTCGCGCTCTCCGATTACCTGGCCCTCGACGCGACCCGCAAGGCGACGAGGCGGAGGCGCCGGTTGATCCAGGCCGGCCGCCCGATCGAGCTCCTCGTCTCCGGCTTGAACGCTGGGGACGAGGGCTTCCGCGAGGAGCGCGCCCCCCTCGACGCGGAGTCGCTGGTCGGGCGGGTGCTGAGCACTGCCGGCGCGATCATCGTCGACACGCGCTCGAGCGAGCTCCACGACGCGCCCGATGTCGTCGAGGCGCGCGCGAGGGGGGTGCACACCCTGGTCGGCGTCCCGCTCCTCGCGGGCGGGACCGCCTTCGGCGCCCTCGTCCTGGAGAGCGAGCGTCGCGCGGCGTGCTCGCTCGAGGAGCTCGCGGTGATCGAGCGTGTCGCCGACACGATGGGCGTGGCGATCGAGAACGCGGAGCTCGTCCACCGGATCACCGAGCGGACCCACGAGCTCGAGCGGGCGAACCGGCAGCAGGAGTCGCTGCTCGACACGATCCGCGAGCTCTCCAGCCCCGTCGTGCCCATCGCGCGGAGCATCCTCGTGATGCCGCTCGTCGGGGCGATGGACGCGCAGCGGTCCGGCCGCTTCATCGAGTCGATGCTGCGGGACATCACCGAGCGTCAAGCGCGCGTGGTGCTGGTCGACGTCACGGGGATGGCCGCCGTCGACGCCGCCTCGGCGGAGCACCTCGTGCGGGCGGCGCGGGCGGCGCGGCTGCTCGGCGCCGAGGTCGTGCTCGTCGGCATCACGCCGGCCGCGGCGCGGCTGATGGTGGAGCAGGGCGTGGACCTCGGGAGCGTCGTCACCCGCTCGACCCTGGAGCTCGGGTTCACCTACGCGCTGTCGAAGACAGGCGGCCAGATCACCTACCGCGCCACCTCTGCACCGTGGTGAACGCGGCGCCTGCATGACGCTCGACGGCGCGCGGGCACGGACAGGGGCGGGAGGCGAAGGACTAGCCGAACAGCGGCGCGAGCGCCGTGGCGCCGGCGGCGGCCGCCAGGGCGGCGAGCACGACCGCGAGGATCACCGTCGCGGCGAGCGTTCCGCGGCCCTTGCGCGCCACGATCGCGCGCACCTCCGGGGTCAGCACGAGATCTTCGTCGCGCTCCGGGTCCATCATTGCTCGATCTGGTTCTCGACGAGCGCGCGGTACCGCCCCCCGTCGAGCGCGACCAGCTCCTCGTGGGTGCCCTGCTCGACCGCGCGCCCCCGCTCCAGCACCACGATGTGGTCTGCCCTCCGCACCGTCGAGAGGCGGTGGGCGATGACCACGAGCGTGCGGCCGGCCGCCTCGCGCTGGATCGCCTCGGTGATGGCGCGCTCGTTCTCGGCGTCGAGGTGGCTCGTCGCCTCGTCCAGGAAGAGCACGCGCGGATCGCGGTAGATCGCCCGGGCGAGCTGGAGGCGCTGCTCCTCGCCGCCGGAGAGGCGGATGCCCGTCTCGCCGATCCTCGTCGCGAGGCCGTTCGGCAGCGCGAGCAGGTCGTCGAGCCGGGCCGTCCGCGCGGCGTGGACGAGGCGCGCCTCGTCGGGCTCGGGGTCGCCGAGCGCGATGTTCTCGGCGAGCGTCCCGTCGAAGACGTCGGTCTTCTGGAAGACGTACGCCACCGCGCGGCGGAGGCGCGCGGGCGGGATCACCTCGATCGGCTGGTCATCGTAGAAGATCCGGCCCTGCTCCGCCCGGTAGAGCCCGAACAGGACGTGGGCGAGCGTCGTCTTGCCCGCGCCGGAGCGGCCCACGATCGCGGTCATGCGCCCCGCCGGGATGGTGAAGCTCACCCCGTCGAGGGTCGGCGGCTCGTTCGGCGACCCGTAACGAAACGTCACCCCGTCCAGGCGGATCCCGGGCGCGCGCGCGAACGCCGGCGGGGGCAGCGCCCGCGCCGGCGCCGCGGCGCGATCACCGCCGCCCTCGCGGGCGACGCCGGCCCCGGCCGCGCCCTCGCCGCCGGCCTCGAGCGCCTCGGGCTCGGCCTCGTGGACGATCTCGACCCGCCGCAGCGACACCACGACGTCCTGCAGCTCGTGCACGAACAGGACCAGGCTCTGCATCGGCGACATGACCAGGCCGAGCACGGCGAGCGTGGCCATCATCTGCCCCAGGGTCAGCGCCCCCGCGAGCACGAGATCGGCCTCGTAGAGCAGGATGCCGAGGTACATCGCCTGGCTCACGAGCATCGCGCCGCCCTGGTGGAGGGTGTCGAGGCGCCAGATGCGGCGGCTCGCGGCGAAATCGCCCGCCTGGAGCCGCTCCCACGCCGTCCGCGCCTGCCGCTCCGCGCCGCAGGCCTTGAGCGTCTGGATGCCGCCGAGCATCTGCATCTCGAGCCGCGCCGCGTGGGCGCTGTAACGGAACCGGTCGTGATCGAGCCGCGTCCGCTGCGGCAGCAAGGAGAAAGTCCAGGCGGCGTACAGGGCGGCGCCGCCGAGGAAGATGGCGAAGACGCCGGGATCGTAGGTGAAGAGGAGCGCGCCGTAGCCGACCAGCATCAGCAGATCGAGGAGCGCGGACGAGGACGCCCCCTGGAGGACGCGGCGGATCCGCTGGTGATCCTCGATGCGCTTCAGGATGTCGCCGCGGTGGCGGTGGGCGAAGAACGCGATCGGGAGCGAGAGGAGCTGCTTCCAGAAGGCGGTCAGGAGCAGGACGGAGTAGCCGCTCGAGAGGAGGAACAGGGCGGCGCCGCGGAGCATCGTGAGCGCGATCTGCGCGGCGAGCAGGACCGCGAGGCCGGCGCCGATCGCGGCGAGCAGGCTCGTGTCGCGGTGGCCGAGCGCCTTGTCGACGAGCCCCTGGAGCAGGAACGGCTGGGCGAGCCCGAGGAGCTGGAGCAGGAGCGTGGCGAGCAGGATCTGCGCGAGCAGGGCGCGGTAGCGGCGCATGCCGCCGAGGAACCGCCGGAGCCCGCTCTGCCGGCGCGGCGCGGGGCCCTCGGGCGGCTTCCCCCGGAAGACGTCCTCCGTGGGCTCTAGGAGCAGCAGGATCCCGCTCCAGTGGCCCGGGAGCTCCTCGCGCGGGATCCGCCGCAGCCCCAGCGCGGGATCGCCGACGATCACCTCCCGGGGCCTGACCGCGTAGAGGACGACGAAGTGGTTGCCGTCCCAGTGCGCGATCGCCGGGAGCATCCCGCCCTCCTCGTCCTCGAGGTCGCCTGGGTCCTCGACGAGCACGCCCCGCGCGCGGTAGCCGAGGCGCGCCGCGGCCTCGGTGAGGTCGAGCAGCGACGTCCCGGAGGCCCGCACGTGGGACAGCTCGCGCAGCGTCGAGAGCGCGTGCTTCGCGCCGTGGTAGGCGGAGATCATCTCGAGGCACGCGGGCCCGCAGTCGGACTCCTCGAGCTGCCGCCGGATGGGATACCGCCGGAACGGGAGCAGCCCGGGGTGGCGCACCCGCACCGGATATCACGGGAGATCAGGCGGTTCCAGCGCCGCGCGGCGCGCCAGGCCGCCGCGTGGATGCCGGTGGATCGACGTGCTGAAGGTGCGATCGCGCCACGGCACGTGCGCTGCGCCGGCGGCCTTGCATGTCCCCGGGACAGGGGGGAAGTCCGTCGTGAGGCTGGCGCGAAGGGCGCCTTTCCCCGAGGCGTGTCACCGCTGGACCGGCTCGGACAGCCAGCGCACCAGCGCATCGCCCTCGAGATCGAGCAAGGCATCCTCGACCTTGACCGGTCCAATCGCCCGCGTGCGCTCGACGATCGCGCGCTCTTCCTCGGTCGTCGGCGGGCGCCCGATCCGCCGCGCGAAGAGGCGTCCGAGCAGCTCCGCGATCTCCGTCTCCATCTCCTGCCTGCCCTCCCGCCTGCCCTCCTTCCTGGCTTCGTGCAGGATGAGATTACGGATCAGGTATTTGGTGCCCGGCGCGCGCCGGAGCACTTCTATCATGGGTACATTCCAGATGTCCTCGATGTCCTCGAAGTCCTTCGCCGGCATCATGGCCTCCTTCAGCAGATTGTGTCTCCAGGGATCGACGGCCGCCATCATGAAAAATGCCGAAATGAGATCGGTCCGCTCCTCGTAATTCGCTGCCCTCGCGCAGATTTCCGCAACGATATCCCGCATCGCCGCCTCACTTGCGTCGCTGGCGAGCGGGGCGAACACGAGCCAGAGCAGGCTGCCGCGCGCTCGGAGCTCGGCGATCGTGCGCTGGTAGACCGCGTCGATCCTGAACTGAACGCCGCTGAAAGGACGCCTCGGCCAGGCCGTGCGACGCCTCCCCATCGCGGGCAAACGCCGCCTGCCGCCCGAGAGGACCACGGCGACGCTCTCGATGGGTGGCACCGGCTCTCCGGGCGCGTCGATGCGAAGCGCGGTGAACAGGAAGCCGAGGTACTCGAACATGCGATCCGGAACGTCGTCGCGCAGCGAGAGGCAGAACTCGACATGAAGCACGCGCGGCTCGCCGTCGACGCGCAGGTGCAAGGCCCTGTCGAGGCGGCGCTCCAGCTTCGTGACCTGCGTGTCGATCCAGCCCAGGGCCTCGACGGAGCGGCCCCCGGCGACGAAAGCGCGCGCCAGGTCGTCCGGACGTCGGCGGGCGATGTGGCGCAAAGCAATATCGGCGTCTCCCATGCTGCGCGCCGTTCGCAGGGCGTGTGCCAGGCGGAAGAGGGCGCGAAACCGCGGTGCTTCGGGGCTCGGCGCGCGCGCCGAGGGTGGCGGCGCCATGGCGAACTCCGGGCGCGCGACCGCGGCGCCCCGGAGCGCCGCCCTCCCCTCCTCTACTGCCGCACCGGCAGTTCGATGACAAAACACGCCCCCTCGCCAGGCGCGCTCTCCGCCGTCACCACCCCGCCATGCGCTTCGACAACGCTCTTTACGATCGACAGCCCGAGCCCCGTCCCGTCGCGGCGCTCGTCCGTCGTGAAGAACCGATCGAAGATCCGGGGGAGGTGCTGCGGCGGTATCCCCGGCCCCCGGTCGCGCACCGAGATCCTCGCCGTCCTGCCGCCCTGACCGCCCTCGACCGTCACCACGACAGGCTCCCCCGGCGGCGAGAACTTCACCGCGTTGTCCACCAGGTTGAGCAGCGCCGTCTCCAGATCCGCCTGCCGCGCCCGGATCATCCGCGCGGGCGTCTCGTACCGCAGCGCGACCGGCTGATCCGGGGTGCTCGCGCGCTCGGCCACGCGCGCGGCGAGCGCCTCGAGATCCACGATCGTCATCACCTCGCTCGACGCGTCGATGCGGCTGAGCTCGAGCAGCCGCGACACCAGGCGATCGAGCCGCGCCACGTCGAGCTCGATGTTGCGCAGGAAGCGCCGGCGGGCCTCGAGGTCGTCCGCCGCGCCCTCGTCGAGGAGCTCGGCAGCGCCGCGGATCGACGTGAGCGGCGACTTGAACTCGTGCGCCACGTCGGCCGCGAACTCGGAGATGTACCGCAGACGCGCCGCGAGCCGCTCGTTCATCGCCGAGAACGACTCGCCGAGCTCGCGGATCTCGCCGCTCCCGGAGGTGGGGACGACGACGTCGCGCTCGCCGGCCGCGATGCGCTTGGCGGCGCGCGAGAGCTTGCCGAGCGGCCGCGAGATCGACCACGCGAGGGCGAGCGTGACGAGGCCCGTGAAGAGGCTCGCGACCACGAGCACACGCAGCAGGCCCGAGCGGATCCGGTGGAGCTCGACGAGCACCGGGCGCGTGGAGCGGGCCACGTAGACCGCCCCGAGCACCTCGCCGCCAGCGCGGATCGGCTCGGCCAGGAAGAGGATGACCACCGGCTCCCGCTCCCGGACGCGCGTCCAGGTGGCGCGCCGGCCGGCCAGCGCCTCGCGGACCTCGGGGCGCAGCGGCACGTCGGGCCAGCGCTCGCGCGGCCCGTCCCCGGAGCGCGCCGAGGAGCGCGAGGGCCGCGCGCCGTCCGTCAGATCCTCGCCGCCCGGGAGCCACGTCGGCCCGGGGGGCTCGGGGCCCTCGGGCGGGCCGTTCTCGTGCGAGTCGGCGACCACGGCGCCCGCGCCGTCGAGCAGGCGGATGCGCGTGCGCGTGTGCCGCGCCGCGTGCGTCAGGATCTCGGCGTGCTCCGGCGCGCCGGGGGCGACGCCGCGGCCGGCGTCCGATCGCAGCATCGCCGCGACCATGACCGCCTGGTTCGCCATATCGCGCTCGAGCGAGGCGAGCAGCTGCCGCTCGTAGATGCGCGCGAACTCGAGCCCGGCCACGGGCACGAGCAAGACGACGAGGTTGACGACCAGGAGGCGGACGCGGATGCGGCCGAGCTCGCGGAGCAGGCGCTCGATCATGGCGGCGGCCGGCTACGCCCCCTGCGCCTTGTAGCCGACGCCGTGCACCGTCGCGATCGGATCGCCGCCGACCGCGCGGAACTTGGCGCGGATCCGGCGGACGTGGGTGTCGATGGTGCGCTCGGTGATCAGGTTGTCGTAGCGGTAGGCGCGCTGCATGAGCTGCCCGCGCGAGAGCACGACGCCGGGCCGCTCGAGCAGCGCGCTCAGCACGCCGAGCTCGGTCGCGGTGAGCGGCACGATCCGCCCGAGGTAACGGGCCTCGTGGCGGTCCATGTCGACCTCGACCGGGCCGTGGCGGAGCACCGCGGCGCGCGGCTCCGCCGGCGCGGGCGGCGCGGCCGGCGCCTCGGCGCGCCGGAGGAGGGCGCGGACGCGCGCCACGAGCTCGCGCGGCGAGAACGGCTTGATGAGGTAGTCGTCGCCGCCGAGCTCGAGGCCGACGATCCGGTCGACCTCGTCGGCGCGCGCGGACAGGAAGAGGATGGGCGTGCGGCTCGCCGCCCGGACGCGCCGGCACACCTCGAGGCCGTCGATCTCGGGGAGCATGACGTCCAGCACCACGAGGTCGACCTGGCCCGCGCCGGCGGCGTCCATCGCGGCGCGCCCGTCGGCCACCGCGGTCACGGCGTAGCCCTCCTTCTGCAGGGCGTAGAGCAGGACCTCGCGGATGTGCGCCTCGTCGTCGACGACCAGGATGTGCTTGCTCACGTCTCGATCGATGCCTCCGGGGCGCCGCCGTCCTGCCCGCCGATGGCCACGCCGAGGCCCTCCACGCGCGCCCAGACCTCGGACACGATACCAGAGGCCCCCTCGACCGAGGACCCGGCGAAGCGCGCCAGGACGAGCTGCGTGCGGAGCGCGTGGACGAGGTCCGCGAGCTCCTCGAGGGCGCGCGCGTCGCGGTCGCGCATGGCGCGCAGGCGCCGGATGTTGTCGAGGTGCAGGTGCGCCGTGGCCAGGGCCCGGCCGCCCGCGCCGCCCTGCTCCAGCGCCGCGACGCGCTCGGCGGCGGCGGCCTCGTCGAAGCCGACCCGGCGGAGCAGCGCGTCGAGCTCGGCGTGGCGGGCGGCGGCGCGCGCGACCTCGGCCTCGATGCGCGAGGCGGCCTCGCGCGACAGGAGCGCCTCGAACGCGGTGCCGGCGCAGGCGTCGACGCCCTCGCGCAGGGCGCCCTGGACGCGCGCCGCGGCCGAGGCGGCGCGCGGGCGCTCGCCGCCCTCGCCCCGCGCCGAGGTCGAGGTGAGCGCGACGGGCGCCCAGATCGGCCAGAGCGGCACGCAGAGCGCCGCGGAGAGGGCGGCGCGGCGGCGCCCCTCCAGCGACGCGCGGTACACCGCGACGGCGCACGCGAGGCCGGCGAGGAGGTAGAGGGCCGCGAGGTCGCGGAGGCTCATCGGAGATCCCCCTCGGGGGCGCCGCGCTCGACGTCGCCGGGCGTGAGGTCGGCGCAGGCTTGCCGGCCGGCGTCGTCGAGCTCGCCGAGGCAGCACGGGTCCTCGTCGTAGAGGCCGAGCGAGGAGCGGCCGCTCGTGATGAGCGCGTCGGCGAAGCTCCCCTCGCGGGCGCGCAGGAACGGGATCGCCTCGGCGCGCGGCCGGAGCAGGTAGGGCCGGAGGATCCACGCCGCCTGCCCGCCGACGGCGAAGAACATCGCGACGAAGGCGGCCGCGGTGAGCGCGCGGCCGTCGCCCGCGCCGATGCCGCGCACGAGCACGCCGAGCGCCGCGAGGCCCGCGAGGGCGTAGGCGAGCGAGGCGGCGAGCGCGGAGTCGTGGTAGCCGAGGCCCGCGTCGATCAGGAGCCAGAGCGCGGGCGCGAACGCGAGCAGGACGAGCGAGGAGCGGGCCGCGGACGCGAGGGCGAGGGCGACGATCGACCTGAGGGGCCACGGGCGGCCGAGGACGGCGGCGAGCGCGTGGAACGCGGGGGCGCAGAGCGCGAGCGTGATCATCATCGCGAGCGGGACCTTGAGCGCGGCGTAGAGGATCTGCTCCCGGCCGCGGAAGCTGCCGACGACGCCGCCGAACACGGCGGAGCCGAGGCCGATGGCGCCGAGCGACGCGAGGGAGATCGCGCGGAGGTCGCGGTCCTCGCGGCAGCTCGCGGCGATCTCGGCGGGGGCGCGGAGGAGGCGGCCGAGGATGGCGGCGCTCACGAGGCGCCTCTGCTGAAGACGGGGAGCACGTCCAACCAGACGCGCAGGGAGAGCGCGACGGCAAAGGCGGCGAAGCCGAGGAACGCCGCGCCGGAGGCGGCCCGGCCGAGGAGGTTGCCTTTGCGCGCGAGGGCGGCCTTGAGGTCGCGCAGGAGGACGCGCAGGCCGATGGTGCCGCCGACGGCGAGGCCGAGCAGGGCCATGACGGCCGCGGTCCCGCCGTTCTCGCTCGTGACGACGAAGAGGGCGGCGGCGGGGGCGAGGCCGCCGAGCGCCAGGCCGGTCGCGGCGGCCGCGCGCGCGGTGGCGGAGAGGGCGCGCGGAGGGTCGAGGGGGGCGTTGAAGAGCGTGAGCACGATGGTCAGCGCCGGGACGCCGAGGCAGGCGACGGCGACCATCGCCGCGGGGACGCCGAGGGCGTGCTGGACGAACGACGCGCCGCCGTGCCGCGCGCCGAGCCCGACGCCATAGAGCGAGGCGAGGCCGAGGCCGACGCCGAAGCGGGAGAGGCTGTCGCGGAGGCGCTCCGGCGGGAGCTCGCCGAGCAGCGAGGCTGTCCAGCTGGGCGGGGCGACCGGCGCGGGCGCGGTGGGATCCGGGGGGGCGGCGGCGCTGGCGGAAGCAGCGGTGACCGCCGGGGGCTCCTCGCGGTCGGGGGTGTGCTCTGGAAGGGCGGAGTCTCTGCCGGATTCCGGCGCAGAGGGGATGGATAGATACGAAGCTTGCGCTTGCACGCGGACCTCCGTGGTGGTGAGCGCTGCGACGGGCGGTCTCCCAGGCCGAGGCTGGCGCTGGCCGCCGCCGCAGACGTCGATGGGAGTACCCGGCAGGCGAGGCGCGGCTGCGCCCGCGAGAAGGAAGGATCGCGGAGAGGTTGTGGCGGAGTTGTGGCAGCGGGGTTTGGCGGAGCCTCGGGGATACCCCCGATCGCTGGCGCGCCCCCAGTGTGGCCCGCGGTGCGACCCGCGGTGTGCCCCGCTGGGACGGAGTGCGCAGATCACCTCCTCCGAGCCGGACGCCGCAGGTATGGCGCGGTCGCTTTTTTCCGTCTCCCCCTACGTAAAAATCAGCCGCCCCCCAGGTTTCAATTTGAACGAGCGCGATCGGGGCTTGATAATGCTCGCTTAGAGTTGCGGACCATTGCAGTTCCCCTCAGCGTTCGCCTCGCGACGGCCGTCGTGGCCGCGTCGATCCCGCTCGCGAGCGGGTGCGCGGCGCCCGCGCCCCCGCCGCGCCCCGTCGCGGCCCCGGCGCCGGCCCTCACGCAGCGCTTCGCCAGCGGGCCCGCGCCGACGCCGCGGTTCCTCGATCCGGCGCGCGCGCAGAAGCTCCGCGCGGCGGCGCCGGAGGTGCAGGCGCTCGCGCAGCGGACCGCGGATCGGGAGCGGCTGCCTGCGCTCGCGCTCGGCGTGGTCATCGACGGCGAGCTCGCGATCCGGAAGGTCATCGGCGTGCGCGACGTCGTGCACGGCGGCGCGGTCGACGAGCACACGCGCTTCCGCGTCGGATCCGTCACGAAGACGCTGACGGCGGCGGCGATCCTGCGGCTCCGCGACGAGGGGCGGCTGTCGCTCGACGCCCCGGCGGCGCGTTACCTGCCCGCGCTCGGCGGCGTCGTCTACCCGACGCGCGACTCGCGGCCGATGACGGTGCGCGATCTGCTCACGCACAGCTCGGGGCTGCCCCGGCTCGGGGTGTTCTCCCCGGCGTCCACGGAGCGCGACGTCACCGAGCGCGAGATCCTGTCCACGCTCGACGGCTTCGGGCTCGAGAGCGCGCCGGGCACCGAGACGTCGTACTCGAACCTCGGCTACTCCCTGCTCGGCCTGCTCGCTGGCCGCGCCGCCGGCGTCCCCTACCGGCGCTTCATGAACGACGCGCTGCTCGCCCCGCTCGGCATGAGCGAGACCGCCTGGGACGCATCGCAGGTGCCTGCCGGCGCGCTCGCGTCGCCGCACGTGCGCTCGGGCGGCGCGCTGACGCCGATCCAGCCCTGGCGGCTCGGGGCCTCCGAGGCGGCGGCGGGGCTCTACGCGAGCCTCTCCGACATGGGCCGCTTCGTCGGGTTCCAGCTCGCCGCCTGGCCCGCGCGCGACGAGCCCGAGGCGGCGGCCCTGCGGCGGAGCTCGGTGCGCGAGTCGCACATGATGGCGCGCAACGGCTCGGCGTTCCCGGCCGCCGGCGGCGAGGACGGCCCCGGGCTCGGCTGGCAGGTGCGCGAGGACTGCGACCTCGGCCACGTGGTCTTCCACAACGGCCTCATCGACGGCTACTCCGCCTCGGTGGTGCTCCTCCCGCAGCGCGGCGTCGGCGTGGTCGCGCTCGCCAACGTGGCCGGCGCCGACCTCGAGTCGCTGAACCGCAAGGTGCTCGGCAAGCTCGACGCGACCGGCGCGATGGTCGCGCGCGTCGTCCCCCCCTCCCCGTCCGTGCGCCGCGCGGCCCAGGCGGTCGCCTCCGCGATCGGGCGCGCGCAGCCGGGCAGGATCGACCGCAGCCTCCGGCCAGGCTGGTTCTCCGATACAGACCACCAGACCTTGCTGCAGGAGCTGCACGACGTCGGCCAGCGGATGGGCGCGTGCGCGCTGGACGGCTCGGCCGTGGTGGAGAGCGCGACGTCGGCGCGCTTCGGCCTGCAGTGTCAGCACGGCGCGCTCTCGGTCGCCGTGCGCGTCGACACGTCGCCGGACCCGCTGATCACGTCCGTCAGCCTCGACGAGCACACGGGGTCGACCGCCGCCCTGGAGAGCGCGCGCTCCCGCTTGAAGCTGGCGCGCTGCCGCTGAGATCGGGCGCCAGGCTCGACAGCAGCGGTGTCACAGCTGAGGCAGATCGCCTCACACGATATCGCGGCTGAGCTTGCTCTGGCGTCGTGAGGAGTTGCCCTGTTTTCCGCGGTGTCCGACGGGTGGCTCGGGCCGTGCATTCGGCCGGCACCGCTCATCAAGAGCTCTGATGCTCACAAAGGCTCCGGATCGTTTCCGGAGGTCGCTTGATCGCTGCGCCCGCTTGGGGGGGCAGTGAGGAGAATGAATATGCGAACTCTCGTTCACTCTGTTGCGCTCTCGGCTGTGATCGCCTTCGCGGGGCTCGGATGCTCGCACGAGTCGCAGCCTCCGCGCAGCGCGGATGACGCGTCCGGCGCCGGCTCGCAGGGCACCACGGGAACGCAGTCGCCGTGGGGCTCGGGCGCGCAACCTGGCAGTGGAACCAACACGGGCTCTGGCGTCGGGACGAGCGGCGCCAGCGGGACCCAGGGACCTGGCAGCGATCCGTCCTCGGTCGGAGGCACGGGCTCCAGCCTGGGCTCTGGCACCACGGGCTCGGGCACGGGGGCGTCCGGCCTGGGCTCCGGCACCACGGGCTCGGGCACGTCGGGCGCGACGGGCTCCGGCACCACGGGCTCCGGCACCACGGGGGCCACGGGCTCGGGCACCACGGGCTCCGGCACCACCGGCACGGGCGCGACGGGCTCCGGCACCACGGGCTCGGGCACCACGGGCACGTTGCCGGGCGCCGGCACGGGGACCTCGCCGGGGACCGGCACGGGCATCCCGGGCGGCTTCCAGGGCGGCACGAGCTCGGGCAACCAGCAGAACAAGCGCGGCACGGGTACCGGCACCGGCAGCGGGACGCAGAGCCCGGGCGCTGGCGCGCCGGGCAGCACCCCGGGTCAGGGCACCGGGAGCCAGGGCGGCACCCGCTGATCAGGGCGGTACCCGCTGATCCGGCGGAATCGCAGCGATCGCCAGGTCGTCGTGGGACCTGCCGATCACCGCGATCCCCACCGGCGCGGGCGCCCGTGGCCATCACGGATGGCCGCGCTCGAACAGGAAGGTGGGAAGGCAGAAACGGATCGAGGATCCTTCTGCCTTCCCGTCTTTTTGTGCGTCACTCCCTCCCTCCAGGAGATCCGAGGACAACCGGGCGGCGTGGAGCGGCCATGAGCATGACGAGTTCCGAGGAAGCGCTCGCGCGCCTGCGTCGCGCGGGCCTCGCGACAGAGGTCGACGCCGCGGCGTTCGCCGCCGCGTGCGCCGAGCAGCGCGGCGGCGGGGCGCCGCTCGACGTGGAGGTCGCGCTGTCCGCGCTCGCGTCGATCCGCGGTGCGCGCGACCCCTCGGCGGCCAGCGAGATCGACCGCGCCTTCTTCGTGGACGAGGACGCCGCGGCCGACGCGGCCGTCCGCGCGGCCGTGCGAGCGACCTTCGCGCGGTGGCTCCGCTGCGCCATCCCCGCGGCGGTCGCGTCGAACCTCGACCGGCTCGTCTCCTACGTCGGCGACGTGTGTTTCCTGGCCGGGCACGCCGACCCGGAGGGCGAGGCGCCGGGCCTCTACTCCATCGACGCCTTTCGCCCGCCCGACGACGCGCCCTTCTCGCTCTTCGCGCTGCGGCGCGACGGCGCGCCGCTCCACGAGCTCGGCGCGCCGGTCCAGCACCACGTGCACCCGGACACGGAGGCCGCGGCCGCGGGCATCTTCCGCGTGGACGGCCTCACCCGGAGCTACCGCGAGCACGCGCCGGCGTGCGCCGTCTGCCGCGACCAGCTCCGGAGCGCCGCCGCGCGGGGCGTCCTCCCGGACGCCTTCCGGCCGCTGCTCGGCTGATCGCCCCGCCGGCCGCCGCGCGGATCACCTCCAGGGCCCGCGCGGCCTCCGCGCGCGCCGCCGCCGGGACGACAGCCACAATGTAATGGGCGTCGCGCGACGCCTCGCTCGCGGGGCAGCGCGGCCATTTGGTCCGCGCTGCCCCTCAAGCGAGGCGCGCGCTCGTGGTAGATCGGAGGCCGCGTCATGCGGATCCCGGTCGAGCTCCGAGCGCCTCCCCGGCGTGTGTCCCCGCCGGCGCGGAGAGGGGGCGCCTAGCCGCGATGCGGGAGGACTCGACCACGCTGGTCCGCACGAAGCGGCGCGCCGGACCGGGCGCCGAGCCGCGGCCGTCCCTCTTCCTCGTCCTGCAATGCCAGCGGCCCCTGGATCCACCCGCGCGGCTCTCGCTCGACGGGGTCGACGAGGTGTCGTTCGGGCGCGGCGCGTCGCGCTCGTTCCGGCGGCGGAGCGAGGGCGGGCGCGCGCTGCTCGAGGTGCGCCTCGAGGACGGCTGGATCTCGTCGCGGCACGCGCGGATCACGCGCGACGGCGGCCGGCTCCGCCTCGAGGATCTCGGCTCGACCAACGGCACCTTCGTGAACGGCGTGCCCCAGCGGAGCGCCCCGCTCGCCGAGGGGGACCTGATCGAGCTCGGGCACACCTTCTTCCTCTTCCGCGAGGTCCCCGCCGCGGACGACGCGACGGGCGACGCGCCCCCGGCGGACGGCCAGCCGTTCGGGCTCGCCACCTTCGCGCCCGCGCTGGCCGAGCGCTTCACGGCGCTCCGGGCCATCGCGCCCGCGAACATCCCCGTCGTCCTCCAGGGCGAGAGCGGCACCGGCAAGGAGGTCATCGCGCGCGCCATCCACGCGCTCTCGGGCCGGCCGGGGCCGTTCGTCGCCATCAACTGCGGCGCGCTGCCGGACAGCCTCGTCGAGTCCGAGCTGTTCGGCCACAAGAAGGGCGCCTTCTCCGGCGCGGCCGAGGACCGGCCCGGCCTCATCCGCGCCGCGGACAGGGGCACGCTCTTCCTCGACGAGATCGGGGACCTGCCCCCGGCGTCGCAAACCGCGTTCCTGCGCGTGCTGCAGGAGTCCGAGGTCGTCGCGGTCGGCGCGACGCGCCCGGTGAAGGTCGACCTCCGCGTGGTCGTGGCCACGCACCGCGATCTGCCGGCGATGGTGGAGGGCGGCGATTTCCGGGGCGATCTCTTCGCGCGCCTGTCGGGCTTCGTGCTCGAGCTGCCGCCCTTGCGGAAGCGCCGCGAGGACCTCGGCCTGCTCATCGCGGCGCTGCTCCGCCGCGCCGCCCCGGACCGCGCGGCGGAGGTCTCGATGAGCTGCGAGGCGGCGCGCGCGCTCCTCCTGCGCGAGTGGCGGCTCAACGTGCGCGAGCTGGAGAAGTGCCTGGCGACCGCGGTCGTGCTCGCGGGCAGCGGCCGGGTGGAGCTCGACCACCTGCCGCCGCCCGTCGCGGCCCCCCGCGGCAGCGTCCCGCCCGAGGCGCCGCGGCCGGAGGCCGCGCCGAGCGAGCGGCAGCGGCCCGCCGCGGAGGACCAGGAGCGGCGCGAGGCGCTGATCCGCCTCTTCCGCGAGCACCGGGGGAACATCAGCGCGGTGGCGCGGGCGATGGGCAAGGGCAGGACGCAGATCCACCGCTGGATCGCGCGTTATGGCATCGAGCCCGCCGACTACCGGGACGGGTGAGCGCTCGGCGGACGGCGGACAGCAGAGCGCTCAGGGGATGCCGAAGAGCTCGGCGGAGGACGGAGCGGCCTCCGAACCGGGGCAGAGCGGCGCGTTGACGAACAACGCGCCGTGCACCGCCGTCGCGAACGGGGCGTCGCGGATGACGTCCGACGGGTGGTTGAGAAAGACCGTGATCGGATGGCGCCATATGCCCCCGCGCCTGCCCTTGCACTGCTGGAAATCGCGGTCGCCCTCCACGAGCCCCCCGTCGTCGACGGAGCACTGGTGAAGCGCGGGGCAGTCCGTGAAGGAGCGCGCGTCGCCGCAGGCGCCGACCGAGTGCGCGACGCAGTCTTGTTCCGCCCCGGCGCCGGCGCAGAGGCGGTGCCCCACGTAGGCGGCCTGCTCGGTCCAGTACTCGCCCGTGCAGGCGAAGGCGTGGTTGTACACGACCCCCCCGGAGGCCTTGGCGCCATGGAAGACGCCGTCTTCCGTCACCTCGTTCATTCCCTCCTCGAGGCTGGGGTGGAGCGGAGAATTGCCCCACAGCCTTCCGTAGAACGCGCCCTCGCGCCAGCGGAAGACGCTCGCCTCCGGCGCCGGGTACACCGCGGGCTCGAACTCCGCCTCGCGGCGGGAGATGGCGCCGGGCGGCGGATCGGGGTCCACCCGCAGGCGGCTCGCGACGCTGAAGCCGCGGCGCCTCGGGACCAACGCGGCCACGCCCCTCGCCGGATCCGCGACGCCGGGGCGGACGCTCGACGGGCCCCTCATGACGCTGAAATGACCGCTCGATGGGCACACGAAATGGAGCGCGGGCTCGCTGCGCCCGCTGCAGCGCACCTTGCTCTGCTCGAGATAACCGGTCGAGCCGGTATCGCAGCCGCGGATGCCGTCGCAGACGCGGATCACCGTGTCGCCGTCGGGCAGCCCCGCGGCGCTCGACGGGTCGTCATCGCAGTCGCCCAGGGGCTCGGTGCCGGCGCCGAGGAACACGTACGAGTACGGGGTGCAGGAGCCGACGTGCCCGGCCGTCCAGCCGCAGTCGCGCGACGCCCCCGAGGCGTCGGTCGTGCACCGCGCGAAGCTCGGAATGAGATCGCCGTCCTCCGTGACGGTCACCACGCGGACGGAGGGCGCCGGCGTGAGCAGCCCCGGCCGGTGCTCCGGGAAGGCCTGGCCGCGCATCGAGAGCGTGACGTTGCGGCCCTCCGCGTTCACGCGCGAGATCAGGCACGCCGAGACGAGCTCCTGGCACTTCGCCCCTACCCCGCCCACGGCCCAGTGGGGGCATATCCCGATCTCGCCGGGAAATGTGTATTCCTCGCCCGTCGACGTGTCGGTGTACGAGACGCTCTGGCCCCGCTCGAGGGCGCAGGAGACGAGGTATTTCATCACGTCGCGCGTGGCTTCGTGGCGCAGCTGGAAGCGGAGCGCGGGTTCGCCGCGGACGTCGTCATAACTCTCGGTCGAGAGCGCGACGTCCACCATCACGGGATTGGCGCGCGGGTTCGCGATCAGCGCGTTGCGGGTGAGCGCCTCGGCGGAGAGGCCGTTGGCCCACACGCCCTGCACGGCGTCCATGACCGACTCCAGCACGGTGTCGGTCACCACGCTGATCGACCCGCTGGCCGACCCGCTGGCCGACCCGCTGGCCGACCCGCCGCTCGATGAGCCGCCGCTGGCCAGCGCGCCGCGCGGCGCGCTGGCCAGCGCGGGGGCGTCGTCGCCGGCGACGGCGCACCCCGCGCCGGCGGTCGAGAGCCCGACACAGAGCACAAACAACCCAGGGATCCGGTAGGTCATCACGCGGTCAGATTCCTTTCTTGTCGTCCCGGGGAGCCGGCCCTCGGTTCACGCTGCGCTGGTCGATCCCGGCGCGAGGAGCGCGCGCTCGATCTCGTCGAACCGCTGCTCCCAGAAGCCCGCCGACACGGACCTCGCCTCCGCCAGGAACACGCGCGCCTCGCCGGCAGCGCCCGCCCGGACGGCCGAGAGGACCGCGCCGAGCAACGCCTCGACGTGCTCGTGGAGGATCGCGGTGTGCCGCGCCTCCTCGACGAGCGCGCGCCACGCCGTAGCGTCGAACCGACCGGCTGCCCGGTCGTCCAGGGCCAATTGCACCAGGCGTGCCAGCGTCCGGGCGCAGGGGGTGAGGTCGAGCTCGGGGACGCTCGCGCGGGCCTCGGCCAGGCAGCGGGCCGCATCCTCGTGCTCGCCGCGGGCGAGCTGGATGCGGGCGAGGAGGAGGAGGTCGTCCGGCGAGGGGCGCTGGTTGAAGTAGCGCCGCTGGAGGTCGAGGCTGCGGCGCGCGAGCGCGAGGGCCTCGTCGAGCGCGCCCATCCAGTAGCGCAGCTCGGACAGGTTCAACGTCGCCCAGCGCTCGAGCTGGGCGTGGCCGAGCTCGCGGGCGAGGCGGACGGCCTCCCGCTGGTCCGCGACGGCGCGGCCCTCTTCGCGCCGCTTCACCCACATGAAGACCCGGTTGATGTAGGCGCCGCACAGGTGGAAGACGTCGCCGGCGCGCAGGCAGGCCGCGACGGCGGCCTCGCCGTGGCGCTCGGCCTCGTCGAGGCGGCCGGCCACCGAGAGCGAGGGGACGAGCACCAGCCGGGCGATGACGTGCGCCTCGTGGTCGCCGAGGGCGAGCGCGTCCCGGGCGGCCTGCTCCACCCTGGGGATCCCCTCGTCGACGCGCTGGCCGCGGCAGTCCGAGCGGCCGCGCGCGAGCAGGCAGCGCGCGTCGAGCCGGGCGTCGCCGAGCCCTTCGCAGAGCTCCGCGGCGCGCGCGGCGGCCGCGGCGGAGGCGGGGAAGTCCTCGAGCCAGTCGAGCGCGGTCGCCTCCTCGAGCAGGAGCTCGGCCGCGCGGCCCCGGTCGCCCGCGGCCTCGGCGAGCGCCCGGGCGGCGCGCAGATCGCCGAGCGACTCGTCGAGGCGCTGCAGGCGGTACCGCGCCCGGCCTCGGCCAGCGAGCGCCGGGGCGCGCGCCGCGGCGTCGCCATCGTCGAGGAGGCGCAGGGCCGCGGTGAAGCGCTGCTCGGCCTCGACGACGTCGTGCCGGGCGAGCGCCTCCTCGGCGAGCGCGGCGTGCGCGGCGGCGGCGGCGGCGGCGTCGCCCGCGGCGGCGGCGTGGCGGGCGATCCGGGCGCGCGCCCCGGCGGCGGGCGGCGCGTCGAGCAGGCGCCGGAGGACGGCGGCGTGCAGCGCGCGGCGGCGGGCGGGCGGGACGTGCGCCTCGACGGCCTCGCGCAGCAGCGGGTGCCGGAACGCGTACCGCGGCGGCGACGCCGAGAGGGTGACGAGCACGCCGGCCCGGGCGAGGCGCGCGAGGCCGACGCCGGGGTCGAGCGCGCCGGGCGGCGGCGGCGCGCCCGGCGCGTCGAGGGCGGCCTCGAGGTCGGCCGGGGTGAGGTCGTCGCCCACGACCGCCGCGCGCTCGAGCACGTCGACGAGCGGCGGCGGTAGGGCCGCGAGCGCGCGCGCGGCGAGGCGCTCGCCGAGCGGCGCGGCGGACAGCGAGAGCAGCTCGTCCGGCGCGAGGGACCAGCCCTTGCCGCCGCGGGCGCGCCGGATCGCGCCGCCGGCGCGCAGGGCGCAGGCGACCTCGACGAGGTCGCGCGGGACGCCGCGCGCGAGCGCGTGCAGGTGGTCGAGCACGGCGCGGGGGATGAACTCCACCGGGCGCAGGAGGTCCTGGAGCAGCGCGCCCGCGGCATCGGCCTCGAGCGGGCCGAGGTCGATCGCGAGGCGCCGGGCGGCGCGCTCCCCGAGCCCCGGGCGGAGCGACGCGATCGACGGCCGGGCCGCGAGCACGATCGCGAGGCGCGCCGGGTTGCCCTCCGCGGTGGCGAGCTCGATCGCGTCGAGCGCGGCCGCGTCCGCGAGGTCGGCGTCGTCGAGCAGCAGCGCGAGCGGGGCGGCGGCGGCGAGGGCGGCCGCGAGCGCGCGGGCCTCGGCGTGGCGGCGCGCGCCCGCGGCCGAAAGGAGGGGCGCGGCCGCGGGATCCCGGGCGGAGATCTGCCCGAACGCGAGCCCCACGGCCGGCCAGGCGCGGGCGGCCTCCGCCTCGCCCAGGCGGCGCGCGAGCGCCGCGCGGACAGCGCTCGCGTCGAGGTCGCCGCTCTCGGGCAGATCCAGGGCCGCCCGCAGGAGCGCGGCGAGGGTCGCGCCGCGCTCGGCCGCCTCCGGCCGGAGCGCCGCCGCGGTATGGACGGTGGCGCCGCCGGCGCGGAGCGCAGCCGCGAGGGCGCCGAGGAAGCGGGTCTTGCCGTGCCCCTCCGCGCCGAGCGCGGTGACGAGCGCCGGCCCGCCGCCGGCGAGCGCGTCCTGGGCGGCGGCGAGGGCCGCGGCGAGCGCGGCGTCGCGGCCGCGCAGGGGGGGCTCGCCGGGATCGGCGGGCGGGGTGTCGCGCGGGTCGGGGGGCGTGTCGCGCGGGTCGGCCGGGGTGTCGCGCGGGTCGGGCGGCGTGCGGGGCGCGCTCTCCGCGAGCGCGCGCTGGGCTTCGACCGTAAGGATCGCCGGCGGCGCGGTGCCGGCGTTGCCGGGGGCAGCACGCCAGGTCTCGGCGGTCTCCAGGGCGGAGCCCGCGAGCGTGACGCCGCGAGTGCCCTCGCGGACCCGGAGCAGCGCCAGGTGGATCACGAGAGGCGGCTCCGCGAGGCCGGCCGCGGCGAGGCGTCGGGCCGCGCGCACCGCCGCGTGCACCCCGGCGCCCGGCGACTCGGCGGTGGGGAAGGCGAGCACCGTGTGCTCCCCGCGAAAACGCGCCAGGACGCCCCCTTCCGCGCGCGCGCTCTCGGCGAGTGCGTCGGAGTGCTCGCACGTGCGCAGGGCGAGCAGCGCCACGGACCGGCGCTGGCCGGGGGCGGCAGTGCGCACGTCCGGGCTGCCAGTGCGCACGTCCGGGCTGCCAGTGCGCACGTCCGGGCTGCCAGTGCGCACGTCCGGGCTGCCAGTGCGCGCGTCCCCGCCCCCAGTGCGCGCGTCCCCGCCCCCAGTGCGCGCGTCCCCGCCCCCAGTGCGCGCGTTCCCGCCTCCAGTGCGCGCATCCTCGGGGCCCCCAGTGCGCGCTTCCCCGCCCCCAGTGCGCGCGTTCCCGCCTCCAGTGCGCGCGTCCGGGCTGCCAGTGCGCGCGTCCCCGCCCCCAGTGCGCGCTTCCCCGCCCCCAGTGCGCGCATCATCGGGGCCGCCAGTGCGCACGTCCCCGCCCCCAGTGCGCGCGTCGGCCCCACCGGCGCGCCCCCTGGCCGAGGTCCCGCGCGCCTCCAGCGCCGCCGCGAGCGCGCGCGCCGCGTCGCCCGCGCGGGCCGGCCGGGCCTCCGGATCCTTCGCCAGGCAGCGGAGCACGGCCTCGTCGGCGGCCGGCGGGAGCGGCGCGAACGTCGAGGGCGGCTCCGGCCGACGCGCCACGTGGGCCTGCCGCACCGCCGCCGGCTCGCCCACGAACGGCGGCCGGCCGGTGAGCAGCTCGAACATCACCACGCCGAGCGCGTAGACGTCCGCCCGCGCGCCCACGGCGCCCGCGCCGAGGCACTGCTCCGGCGCCATGTACTCCGCCGTCCCGAGGATCGCGCCGGTGCGCGTGAGCTCGGCGCCGAGCGCGCCCTGCGCGTCCTCCGCGGCGGGCGCGTCGCGCGCCGGCGCCGCGAGGCCGAAGTCGATCAGCGCGACCCCTCCGCCTGACCGCAACCACAGGTTCTCGGGCTTGACGTCCCGGTGGACGAGGCCGGCGTCGTGCACCGCGTCGAGCGCCGCCGCGATCGCGCCCACGATCGCCGCCGCCGCGTCGAGCGGGGCCGCGCCGGCGCCCGGCAGCTCCGCGAGGTACGACGCGAGCGAGCCGCCCTGGAGCCGCTCCAGCGCGAGGAACGGGCGCCGATCGGCGGCGTGGCCGCTGCCGAGCAACGCGGGCACCAGCGGGGGCGCGAGGCGGGCGAGCGCCGCGGCCTCGCGCGCGAACCGGCCGTCGTCCTGCCGCCGCGCCACCTTGAGCGCCACGGCGCGGCCGTCGCCCTCGCGCGTCGCCGCGTAGACGCGCGCGAACCCGCCCTGCCCGAGCAGCCGCTCGACGCAGAACCCGGGGATCCGCGGGGGCGGCTCCGGCTCGACCGGCTCGATCGCAGCGCGCGTCGGCGCCGCGAGGGGGTGCCCTGGACACGCCGCGCCCGGGCGCGTGGGGACGCGGCGATGGCACTCGGAGCAGCGCATCAGGCGCGAGTATACTGAGAGCGCCCACCATGGAGACGCGCGCCGAGCTCATCCAGGAAGAGACCGCCGTCATCTCGGGTCGTCCGCTGGAGCTGTCGAGGAGCGCCGCCGGCGACGCGCTCCCCGCGGGCGCGGTCGTCGCGGGGTACCTGCTCGACGACGTGCGCCTCGGGGGCGGCTTCGGCGTCGTGCACCGCGCCTGGCCGCTCGACGGCGGCGCGGCGGTCGCGCTGAAGGTGCTCCGCCGCGAGCTGTCGCTCCTGCCCGCGATGCTCCGGCGTTTCCAGCAGGAGGCGGAGGTGCTCGCGCGCCTCGAGCACCCGGCGATCGTCGAGGTCCGCGGCGTAGGCGCGCTCGATGACGGCCGGCCGTACATCGTGATGGAGTGGGTGGAGGGCCGGAGCCTCGCGGCCGAGCTCCGCGCGCGCGGCGCGTTCTCGCCGGCCGAGGCGGTCGCGCTGCTCGAGGAGGTCCTCGGCGCGCTCGCGGCCGCGCACGCGATCGGCGTCGTGCACCGCGACGTGAAGGCCGAGAACGTCATGGTCCGCCCCCGCGCCGGCGTGAGCGGCGCGCTCGGCGTGAAGCTCGTCGATTTCGGCATCGCCAAGCTGCTCGAGCCGCTGGGCGGCGGGCGCGGCGGCAAGAGCAGCAGCCTGGTCCTCGGCACGCCGCTCACGATGGCGCCGGAGCAGATCCTCGGCGGCGCGGTGGACGCGCGCACCGACGTCTACGCGGCGGGCCTGCTCGCCTACCAGCTGGTGACGGCCGAGCTGCCGTTCCAGGGCGCGGACGCGGTCGAGACCGAGGAGATGCACCTCAGCGCGCCCCCGCCCCGCCCGAGCGAGCGCGCGCCGGTGTCGGCCGCGTTCGACGCCGTGGTGCGCCGCTGCCTCGCCAAGGCCCCGGCGGACCGCTACCCGGGCGTGACCGAGCTGCTCGCCGACCTGCGCGAGGCGGTCGCTGCGCCGGCGACCGGGGCTGCCGCGGCCGCGATCGGGGGCGCCGCGCCGGCCTCCAGAGGCGCCGCGCCGGCCTCCGGGGGCGCCGCGCCGGCGAGCGCAGGCCTCGACGAGCGCCGCGGGCCGGGTGTCGCGTTGCTCGTCGAGGCCGGGCTGGCCGCGCCGGACGACGCCGGCGACGAGGCGCTCGCCGACGTGGAGCGCCTGCTCGAGGCGGCGCGGGCGGCGCTCTGCCGGCTCGGGGCCACGCTCGTGGTCGAGAGCGCCGACGCGCTGCTGGCGACGCTGCCCGCCCCTGACGAGCATGCCCGAGAGCGGGCGCTCGGCTGGGCGCTCGACCTCTGGGCGGAGCTCGGCGCGCGGGCCGACGCGAGCCCCGAGGTCGTCCCCCGCCTCGCCCTGCACGCGGCCGCGCCGGAGGCGCTGCGCTCCTGGACGCCCGGCGCGACCGGGGCGGGCGTCTTCATGACCGACGCGTTCGCCGAAGGGCTCGAGCGCGCGCCGCCCCCTGCCGCCGGCGGTGCGCTGCGCCGGGTGGCGCCCTGACCGCCGCGGCGGGCTGACCCGGACACGCGCGGCTGCCACTGCCACAGGCGGTGTGACAGGGTCGGTGTGACAGGGGACGGTCTGGCCAGCGGCAGGCCGGGCGCTTGCGCGGAGCCGCCCGGCCGCGACGCGCGACGGCTCGCCATCTCGGCGCGGCCGCGCTCGCTGGTCCCGCTCTTGCGATGGGCCTCGGGCGGAGACGCCGCCGCGGCCGGGCCACATTGGGGTCCGATGGGCGGACAGGCAGCCTCCGCTCGAGAACAAGAAAAGGAAACCTCACCATGCCTATCGTTCGATCCACGATCACCCTCGCTGCCCTCCTCGCCGTCTTCGCTCCTGGCTGCGCCGTCGACGCGACCGACTTCGATCCCGCGGTGGACGCGCTCGCCGAGGGCGCGCCCGCCGCCGAGGCGGAGGACTGGACCATCGGCACGGTCACCGTCAACCCGACGTGGGACTCGGGCGCGACAGCCAACCTCGCGGTCCGTTACGTCAAGTGTCAAGTCGAGTACGGCCCGGAGTACATGTTGACCGGCCTCGACGTGTACGAGGGCAACGTCGGCCAGTTCATCGGCAGGATGCGGGGGCAGTGTAGGCAGTACGATCTTACGGACGACACCCTCCCGCAGGGGGCGTCTGGAACGAAGAACTTCTTCCTCTCGGGGTTCCAAGACACCGTCCTGCACGCCATCGACATCCCCTCGATCGACGCCTACCCCACCGGCGTGACGCTGACGGTGAACAACGCCAGCGGACACGTGAAGAACATCAACATCCAGTACGCCGAGAAGACGACGGCCGGCCAGGCGATCGCGTCGAGCTCGCCGCTCTACACGGCCGACGCGCTCGGGTACGGCGGGGACGAGGTGCTCCTCTCCTGTGAGGACCAGGAGGTGATGACGGGGATGCAGCTCAGTTATGACACGACGAACGGCCACATCAGGAAGCTGGAGATCTTCTGCAGGACGCTGGACTTCATCTGAGCGGGCCGGCGCAGCGCCCCTCGCGGTCCCTCGCCTCCCCCTCCCGCCGGCGTGCACGTCGGCAAGCGCGCGGCGATCCCGGCGCCCCCTCGATCCGCAGCCGCTCGCGGCCCCCGCCCGAGCCCCCATCCCGATCGCTCCCCGCGAGCACGTCCCCCAGCGTCGCTCGTCTGCGCAGCCGTCCGAGGGCCCTCCGTTCCTCCCCTGCCCTGCTTCTCATGAACGATTCCCTGCGCCGCACCTCCCTTCGATTGCGGTAGGCCCGCTGGGAGGGTGGCCGCCGCGCGGCGCAGGGGACGGGCTGTTGTCTGAGCCCACAGGACGTCGTGTCTCCGCAGTGCGCAGCACGGAGGGGACACGACGTGCAAGGCGAGTTCAGCCCGTCCCCTGCGCCGCGCGGCCACCCTCCCAGCGGGCCGGTCAGCTCGCGAATGCGTACACACGCCACGCAACCGGTGTCCCTGTCACCGACACAGGAAATGTGACATCGCCGATGTGCCAGCGGACAGCTGGACCTGTGGCAGCCACCCCCCGGAGCGGGACCGTCGCGCGACGCGCGGCGGCGGTCGCGCCGCCTGATCCCGGCCCGCTCTCAGCTCGAAAGGCCGCTCCCCTTCGGTGGCCGTCCGTGGAGGTCGAGACCTCCGCGCGCGCTGGCGCCGCTGTTGCAATGCCTCTCCGCCAGAGGCGCCGCCGCGACCGGACCCACGCTGGGTCCGCTGCGTGAACCGGCCGCCTCCGCTTCGAGAGCCAAGGAAGGAACTACCACCATGCGCACCGCTCGCTCCATGTTCACCCTCGCCATCACCACGGCCGCCGCGCTCGGCGCCGTCACGCTCAAGGCCGGCACCGCCGCGGCCGCGAGCGCCTGCCATGACTTCTCCGGCCTCGCGGCCGGGACGACGTTCGGGGTCGGCGCTGTCGTCCCCGCGCTCAACGCCACCGCCGCGTTCACGCCGTTCGAGTTCCCCGGGGGTGGCTGGACCTTCGGCGGCTTCGCGGAGATCGTCGCGTCGAACAACGCGGCCGGCTCGCCCGCCCAGGAGCTCGAGGAGAACAACATCAACCTCGCGCTCGTGTTCAACACGCCGTCGGACTGGGTCCGCTTCCGTTACGCCGACCTCGGAGGGAACGTGAACCTCGCCGTGAACGGCGATTTCGTCAACGTGCCGAACCTCAGCGCGCTGAACGGCGTCGTCCTGGGAGGGGCGCTGATCGACGTCAACTTCGTCGTGGGCGCCGGGATCGAGCGCGGCAGGGTCACGATCACCCCGCTGGCCGGGGCCGTGATCACCGACGTCCGCGTGGGAGGACAGGAGTTCTACCTCGACGACCTGTGCCGCCACTGGTAGCCCCGGACGCAGGCCCCGGCGCGGCGCGCTCCGCGCCCGACGCGCCCGTGAAGAGGGGGATCCTCATGCCGCTTGCCCCTCGTCATCGCGTCGCGCCGCGCGCCTTGCGCGGCCGGCCGCCCACGGGGCGAGGGCTCGGCGGTTTTTGCTTGGTCCGCTTCTCTCGAGGTGCCCGCCCCGGCAGGCACATCACCCGCGCGGCGACGGACATGCCCTCGACAAACGCCTCGCGCGTCGCGGCGGCGTACTTCAGGCCGCGCGCCGAGGCGTACAGGGTGTCCGCGAGCTGGCGCCCGGTCACCCCCGCGGGCGCGTAGGCGTCCACCAGCCCGGACGCGCGCAGGGCCTCCGCCACGGCCTCGACGAACTGCCCCTCACGCTCGGCGACCATGGGGCCGACGAGATCCTTCGTGGCGGCCGCGAGGTCCGCCGCGTCGGACCCGAGCGCGCCCACGAACCGGCCGGTCCACGTGTCGAACGCGGCCACGAGCCGCTCCTCCAGCGGGCGCTCCGCGTCGGCGAGCGCGGCCGCGACGGCGGCGAGCGAGGTGTCGAGGAAGTACTCCACCGACGCGCGGAAGAGCTCCTCCTTCGCGGCGAAGTGGAGGTAGAGCCCCTGTCGCGAGACGTTCGCGGCGCGCGCCACCTCGTCCATCGACGTCTTCCGGAATCCGAAGCGCAGGAACACCGTCAGCGCCGCGTCCATCAGCTTGCGGCGCCGCTGGTCGTCGGCGGATCTGCCCGTGGAGCTCTCTTCGCTCACGATGACCAAGCTTGACAGGATGGCCTCAACTTGTCAACCATCACCTTGACAAGATGAGCCCGGATTGTAAACATCGTCCGGTGCGCTCGCCCGACCATCTGCCCGATGTCGCGCCCCCGGAAGGCGGCGGCGCCGCCTCCCCCGGCGAGCCGGCCGCGACGCCGCCGCCTGCTCCCCAGCCCGGCCTGGCGGCGGCCGGCCGCGCCCTCCGGGGCGCGAAGATCGGCGCGGTGGCCGCCGTGGTCGCGCTCCTCGTCGCGGCGCAGCGGGCGGGCCTGCTCGAGATCTTCGGCGAGCCCGCGCGGATCAAGCAGGCGCTCGTGGAGCTCGGGCCGTGGGGTTATGTCGCGTTCGTGGCGGCGTACGCCGCGCTCCAGCCGTTCGGCGTGCCGGGTACGGTGTTCATCCTGGCGGCGCCGCTCATCTGGCCTTGGCCGGTGGCGTTCGCGCTCTCGATGGCGGGCACCATGGCGGCGAGCGTCGTCGGCTTCTCGTTCGCGCGCTTCGTCGCGCGCGACTGGGTAGCGAGGCGGGTGCCCGCGCGCTTCCGCGCCTACGACGAGGCCCTCAGGCGGCGGGCGTTCTTCACGGTGTTCATGCTCCGCCTCGTCCTCTGGATGCCGCCCATGCTCCACGTGTTCTTCGGCGTCTCCGGGGTGCGCTTCTCGACCCATTTCTGGGGCTCGCTGGCCGGGTATCTCCTTCCCTTGCTGGCGACTGCGTACTTCGGAGAGCGGGTCTTCGACGCCCTGCGCGACGCGCCCCCCTCGGTGTGGATCGGCATCGGCGCCGCGCTGATCGCCGTCACGGTCTTACTCTGGCTCGCCAGGCGCTGCGCCAGGCAGGAGGTCGTCCCGTCATGAACGATTCTCAGCGTCGCAAAGGGCTCCGGATCGAGCGCGCCCGCGCCTCCGCTCAGTTCAAGGACGGCAAGTTCCGGAACCCGTCGGGCGCCGGCCCGGCGATGAATGGCTCGGCGTGGCCCATCCTCGGCGAGTACTTCTTCGGTCGCGAGCGGCGGGTGCCGCCCGGTCCGCTGCCCCTCGTGCGGCCGCACGAGGCCTGGACGCGACGGAGCGCGACCGGCCTCAGGGTCACGTGGCTCGGCCACAGCACCGTGCTGCTCGAGATCGACGGCCGCCGCGTCCTCACCGATCCGGTGTTCGGCGAGCGCGCCTCCCCCGTCTCGTTCGCGGGCCCGCTGCGCTTCCACCCCGTCCCGGCCGCGCTCGAGGAGCTGCCGCCGCTCGACGTGGTCCTCCTGTCGCACGACCACTTCGATCACCTCTGCGCTCCGACGATCGAGGCGCTGGCTCGCACGCGTGTCCCCATCGTCACGGCCCTCGGCGTGGGCGTGCACCTCGAGGCGCTCGGCGTCGACCCCGCGCGGATCACCGAGCTCGACTGGCACGAGCGCGCGGTGGTGGGCGGCGTCCGGTTCACCGCGACGCCCTCGCAGCACTTCTCGGGTCGCGGGCCGACGAGCGGCAACAAGACGCTCTGGGCTTCGTGGGTCATCGAGGCAGAGCGGCGCAAGGTCTTCTTCTCCGGCGACACGGGGCTCACCCCCGAGTTCGCGGACGTCGGCCGGAGCCACGGTCCCTTCGACCTGGTGATGCTCGAGGTCGGCGCGTACCACCCCGCGTGGGGGGCGATCCACCTCGGCCCCGAGAACGCGCTGACCGCGTTCCAGATGCTCGGCGGCGGCACGCTCCTGCCGGTCCACTGGGGCACGTTCGACCTCGCCCTCCACGGCTGGGACGAGCCGGCCGAGACGTTGCTCTCCCTGGCGGCCGAGCGCCGCGCGCGCGTCGTGACGCCGCGCATCGGCGAGGCCTTCGAGCCCGATCACGACCGCGCGCCGATCCCGTGGTGGCGCGCGGTCGCCGGCGCTCGCTGACGGGGGCGAGGCGCTCCCTTGCTTCGCGGCCGCCCGGCGGGGTAGCCTCCGGCAATGGCGCGAATCCATCTCATCATCGGTCCGGTGGGCGCAGGCAAATCGACGTTCGCACGGCAGCTTTGCCGCGAGCACTCCGCCGTCAATCTGAACCTGGACGAGTGGATGGCGCAGCTGTTCAGACCCGACCGGCCGGAGTCGGGGGTCATGGAATGGTACATCGAACGCACCGCGCGTTGCGTCGAGCAGATCTGGAAGCTCACGAGGAACATGATCGACGTGGGCACGAACGTCGTGCTGGAGATCGGCCTGATCCTCCGGCGCGACCGCGACCGGCTCTACCGACGCGTGGACGCCGCAGGGTACGCGTTGACGATCTACGTGCTGGACGCGCCCCGCGAGCTGCGCCGCGAGCGGGTGGAGCAGCGCAACCGCGAGAAGGGCGACACGTTCTCCATGGTGGTTCCGCCTCCTATCTTCGACCTGGCGAGCGACATGTGGGAATCGCCCGAAGAGGCCGAGTGCCGCGGACGCGACGTCCGGTTCATCGACACCTCGGGTCAGGCGGCGGTCCCTCCTCGGGCGAGCGCGACGTGATCGCGACAGCTGGGCCGCCCGCTCTGTGGCCGCTCCGCTGTCGTCAGATGAACCGCGCCGTGATGCTCCGCGCGCAGCCCTTCAGCTCCTGCGGCGGCCCCTCGAACAGCACCTCCCCCCCGGCGCTGCCCCCCTCCGGGCCGAGGTCGATGATCCAGTCGGCCTGCCGGATCACGTCCAGGTGGTGCTCGATCAGGACGACCGTGTTCCTGGCGTCCACCAGCCGGTCGATGATGCCCATGAGCAGCCCGATGTCGGAGAGGTGAAGCCCGGTGGTGGGCTCGTCCATCACGTAGATGCTGCCCTGTTTGTGGAGCTCGGTGGCGAGCTTCAGGCGCTGCCCCTCCCCGCCCGACATCGTGCTGAGCGGCTGGCCCAGCTTCAGGTATCCCAGGCCCACGTCGTTCATGGCCTGCAGCACGGCCTTGACCTTCTTCTCGGTGAAGAAGGCCAGGGCTTCCTCCGCGGTCATGTCCAGCACGTCGCTGATCGTCTTGCCGCGCAGCGTGTACGCCAGCACCTCGGCCTTGAAGCGCTTGCCCTCGCAGATCTCGCAGGTGGAGGTGATGCCCTCCATGAACGCCAGATCGGTGTACACCACGCCCAGGCCGTTGCAGTTCGGACAGCAGCCCTCCGAGTTGAAGCTGAAGAGCGAGGCGCTCACCTTGCTCGCCTTCGCGAACGCCTGCCGGATGTCGTCCATGATCCCGGTATAGGTGGACGGGGCCGAGCGGCTGTTCGCCGTCACGCGGGACTGATCGATCACGATCGCGTCCGGGTGCTGCTCCAGGAAGACCTCGTTGATCAACGTGCTCTTGCCGGAGCCGGCGACCCCCGTCACCACGGTCAGCACCCCCGTGGGGATGTTCACCGTGACGTTCTTCAGGTTGTGCAGGGTGGCGTTCTTGATGGGCAGATGCCCGGTGGGTTTCCGCACCTTCTGCTTGATCGGCAGGTGCTGCTTGAGGAACTTCCCGGTCAGCGTGTCGGCGCCCTTGAGGGCCTCGTAGCTCCCCTCGAAGACCACCCTGCCGCCGTGGGCCCCGGCCTTCGGGCCGATGTCCACCACGTGATCCGCGATGGCGATCACATCGGGATCGTGCTCGACGACCAGCACGGTGTTGCCCTTGTCGCGCAGCTTCTTCAGCAGGGTGTTCAGGCGGGCGACGTCGCGCGCGTGCAGCCCCACGCTGGGCTCGTCGAGGATGTACAACATGTCGGTCAGGCTGTTGCCGAGATGCCGGATCATCTTCACGCGCTGCGACTCGCCGCCGGACAGGGTCGAGGTCTCCCGGCTGAGGCTCAGGTAACCCAGCCCGATGTCCACGAGGTGCTGCAAGCGCTCGGTGAGCCTGGCCGAGAGCCTCACGGCGACCGGATCGGTGAAGCCCTCCAGGAGCTTGATCAGCTCCGTCGCCTCCAGGTCGGAGAGCTCGGCGATGTTCCGGCCGTTGATCCTACAGTTCAGCGCCGGCTGGTTGAGCCTCGCGCCGTGGCACGCCGGGCAGGTCTGCGAGGTGGTGAACTGCTCGAACACGGCCCGGTTGCGGTCGGACATCGCCGCCGCGTCCTTCTTGAGGTACATGCGGGTGAAGCGCTCGACGAGGCCCTCGTACTTGGAGCCGAACTCGCCGAAGGAGACCTTCACGTCGGCGCCGTACAGGAGGGCGTGGAGCTCGTTGTCGCTGTAGTCCTTGATCGGTTTGTCGCTGTCGAAGAGGCCCGAGAGCGGGTACATCTTCCACATCCACTTGCCGACCTTGAAGTCCGGGTGGAGGATCGCGCCGCCGTTCAGCGACTTGCTGCGATCGAGGAACCTCTCCAGATCGAGCTGAACGGTCTTGCCGATGCCCTCGCACTCCGGGCACATCCCCTGCGGGGTGTTGAACGAGAAGGCGTAGGCCGGCCCCGCCTGGGGCTCTCCCACCCGCGAGAAGAGCAGCCGCAGCAACGCGGAGATGTCCGTGTAAGTCCCCGCGGTCGAGCGCGAGCCGCCCCCGACCCGCTTCTGATCGATGATGATCGGCGCGTTCAGGTGCTCGATGCGGTCGACGTCGGGCTGGCCGTAACGCGGCAAGAAGCCCTGCACGAACGCGGTGAAGGTCTCGTTGAGCTGGCGCTGCGCCTCGGCGGCGATCGTGTCGAAGACCAGCGAAGATTTCCCGGAGCCGGACACGCCGGTGAACACCGTGATCTTCTGCTTCGGGATGTCCAGCGAGACGTCCTTGAGGTTGTTCTCGCGCGCGCCGCGGACCTCGATGAACTGGCGTTCCATCACGTCACCTCGTGGCTAGGAGGCGCTGGAGCGTCGCTCATGGCCGCGCAGGCGCCCGGGGCGCCGCCGCGCGTGCTGCCAAAACGCCCCTCACGCCTCGACATCGGCCGGGTCCTCTAGCCCGCGGGGGAAGGGAAAGCAAGGCGGTCGAGGGGCCGCCGGTAGCTGGTCAGTCACCTGGTCAGTGAGCGCCGCCCTCCCGCGTGAACGGCGCGGTCACGCCGTTCGGGATGCGCGGCTACCAGGTCAGTGGGCGCCGTTGGCCCGCGTGAACGGCACGGTCACGCCGTTCAGGATGCGCGTCGTCTCGCAGACCCGGCGCCACGGCTCATGGTACGAGAAGATGGCGCCCGTGCCCGCGGGATCCGGCACGGTGAGCTCGGTGCCCGCGGCGGGCAGGCCGATGGGCCCGCCGGCGGGGATGGGCGGTGAGGAGAGGAACGGCGAGAGGCCGGATTGCACACCCGGCGGGCGCGGGTGGATGTGCGTGAACGGCGTCGCCAGCTCGGTCGGGCTGTGGCAGCCGTTGCACGTGGCGAGCGCGAAATGGTGGCGCTCGATGGGATTCAGCGGCGTCGTCGCGGTGTGATCCCAGAACGGCCCAGGCCCGGGCGGGGGCGAGGTCGACTCGCCGCCGAGCAGCGGGACCGGGATCGGCGTCTGGGTGAAGTCGATCAGGTTGGGCGAGCCGGTCCAGAGCGCGTTGGGGTCGAGGTAGCCGTCGAGCGCGCCCGACGCGTTCAGGCTGTCGTCCGGCGTCTGCTTGGTCGTGTCCGGCAGGAGCAACGCGGCGTTGGGCCCCAGGCCGACCTGCTGGAGCGTGCTCTCGCGGAGCTTCCAGTCGGGCCCGAAGATGATCTCGTTGGTGCGCACCTGGGCGATGGCGCTGCCGAAGTTGAGCGCGCCGGGCTCCGCCCCCGGCGAGGTGATGTCGGTGAGCAGCGACTCGAGGTAGGCGAGGTACGGGGGCGAGCCGATCGGCCCGAGGGACGGGTCGCTCAGCTTGTGAAAGGCGCTCGCCCAGTCGAAGGTCGTGGCCGGAGCCCCGCCGCGCTGCGACGGGAGGCTGTACTCGAGGATGACCGTGGCCGGGAGCGGGTTGCCGCTCGGCAGATCGAAGAGGCCGAAGACGAACCGCACCTCGCCGGCGCTCGGAGGGCCGCCGTAGAGCGGGGACGGGTCCTGCAGATCGGCGCGGTTGAGGATGGCGAGGAGGCGGAAAGGCGCCCTCCTGATGTCGAGCGGGCAGGCGCCCGGGCCGACGATGGGCGCCCCGGCGGCGCAGCCGCTGGCGACGAGCCACGGATCGATGAGCGTGGGCCGGATCCCCGGCCGCGCCGGCACGGCGAAGCCGTTGACGACGTTCGGCACCTCCCACGCGTGCAGCCACTCGGCCACGAATTGGTGGACCGGCGTCCCGCCGGCCATCTGGCGCATGAGCATGCCGAAGGTCCACGCGGCCGGGGAGCCGCCGGAGGGGCAGGAGCCGGACCAGGTGGTGCGGCAGACGTCGTCGACGACGGCGACATCGCGGATGAGCAGCTCGCGGTCGAAGTCGACGGGCAGCGGGAGCGGCGGCCAGAGCGCCGGATTCAAGTAATCGCAATCGGTGACGAGCGACTGCGCCGCCTCGCCGAGCGGACCGTCATCCCCGGACCCCGAGATCCCGGCGTCGAGGGTGCAAGCCCCGATCGCGAGGCCGGCCAGCGCGCACAAACTCGATGTTCTTTGCATGGATAAGAAGGCACCTTTCTCGCGTGGGCCGCGGCTCCATGCCCGCTGGAGCGCACGGCGCGAACGCCCCGGCTGGAGCTCCAGGCGGGGGGGAACTGCTATAGATGCGGAATACCAGTATGTACAGTGACTTGGATCACGGGATCTTGGAGTCTTCGTGACGGCCCCGAGCGCAGGAGGGTGTCGGCGCATGTGGTTGCATGAATTGTCGTAGGCAGTCGGACGTGCGCCTACCCACTTCACGCGAGGACACGAGCGCTTCGCCATCGGCCCAAGCTTGCTCGGGCCTCCGGCGCGGCCGGCAGCCCGATCAGCCGACCGATCGCCTCGTGAAGCGCGGGGTCCCCGCGCTCACTCGCTCAGTAACGGAGCGAGCCAGGGCACGGCCGGCAGGTCGCCGTAGACTCGGGTCTTCCATTCCTCGTCGGTGAGGCGCACCAGGCCCTCTTCGAGGACCTCGTGGTAGGCGGAGACGACGCCCGCGTACGCGCGGGGACCCTGGCAGGACTCGACGGTCACCACCATCAGGCGCGGCGAGCCGGTGCCCACGTGAAGCACGCTGGGCGGGCGAGAGACCGGCAAGTCGCCGCCGATGTCGGTGTGCACGTCGGTGATGGCGGGATCCATCTCCACGGCCTGCAGCGGGTCGAAGTGGAGCTCGCTGTACCAGCCCGTGTGGCCGAGCACGGTCCCGTCGCAATTCACGTTGGCCGTGACGGCCCGGTTGATGAACGCGAGGTGCTCCTCGGTGTGCGGCTGGCCGCTGCGCTGGGCGCGCGCCATCTCGGCCAACGTGAGGTTGATGCGCGCGACGCGCGCAAAGTAGTCCTCGACCTGGCTGCCGAAGCTCGGCTCGAGGTCGAGCGCGGCGGTGAGCGCTTGCGCGCGCTCGGCGAAGCCGACCACGGCCTCGAAGAACTCGGGGTAGGGATCGACGTAGGCGTCCGGATACTCGCACGACGCGTTCGACGTGTACGACTGCTTCACGTAGAGCACGTTGTTGTGGCGGAGCTGCGCCCACGAGCTGAGCTGCGTGTTGAGCAGCCGGCGGCCCCAGGCGTCGCTGCGGGCCACCGCGGGCAGGTCCTCCGCCGGGGCGCCCGCTCCGGGCGACAACGTGCGGAGCGCGCCGAGCCAGCTCGTGTACAGGCTGCCCTCCCAGTACTGCTCGGGGTGCTCGTCGACCAGCACGCGCAGCGCGGAGAGCTCACCGGGATAGCCGGCTTCGGCGTCGAGCTCGTCGCCGAGCAGGCCGATCGCCTGGTCGTTGCCCAGCGCGGCGAAGGCCACGTCGAGCGGGTCGGGCACGACGCGCGTGGGCAGGCGGTCGTAGACCAGGTTCGAGAAGACATGGCTGTCGACCGTGTAGCGCTGACCGAACAGCGCGAAGCTCAGGTTCAAGGGGAAGGTGCCCGCGCCGCCGGCCTGGCGCCGCATCACGTGGCTGGCGATCCGCTGCTCGCCGAACTGACCTTCGACGAGCGCGCCGGCGAGGGACGCGTCGTCGACGGCGGCGATCCCTTCGGGAGCGTTCAACGCGGTGAGCAGATCGTCCACCTCCGGCAGCGTCATGTAGTCGTGCTCGCCCACGAACGCGCTGATGGTCGCGTCGATCGACAGGTATTCCGCGAACGCGCTCGGGTCGAGGAGCCGGCGCAGCGCGATGGCGCTCTCGACCTGCCTGCGCCGCAAGAGCTGGCTGCCGTCGCTTTGCGTCTCGATCAGACGAAAGTCGATGCGGCCGAGCCAGATCATGCTGCGGAAGTAGCTCTCCAGCTCCCGATCGCCGGCGTAGTGTCCGCGCGGCTTGAACTGGGAGAAGTCGATGCTCCGCGTCACGCCGAACAGCACGCGTTCCTGTATTCCGTCGGCGTCCATGGCGGCGTCGACGAAGCTCTGTACCCCTGGATGCTCGCGGGGGTCGACCTTGCCGCCGTTCAAGAGCGACACAGCCACGCCCAGATAGAAGTTCAGATCGGAGGCCACCTCCGGATCCAGCGTGTCGGCCGTTTCGATCAGCGAGCTGCGGATCGCGGTCAGCAAGCGCTCGAGTCGAGGCCGCAGCGCCTCCTTCTCCAGCTGCTGGAGGATCTTGTCGTGCGAGCGGTAGATGGCTTCCAGCACCATGTCGCTGCTGATGAACACCGGCAGATCCGCCATGTAAATCTGGGAGTAGCCAAGGGCAAACGACGGGAATCGGCTGTCCGCGCCGATGGCGAAGCCCGTTTGCGCCAGGCGCTCCTTCGGAGCGTCGGGAGACGGGTAGAAGGCGGCCAGAATCTGGTCTAGGCTCGCCGCGGTGAGCGGGTCGTAGCCGAGGTCAGGCTCGAACTCGACGGCGTGGCTCGCTCGCAGCTCGTCCGCGGTCGAGCGCCGTGCCTCCTCGAGCCTCTTTACCAGGGCGTCAACACCGGCCGGCGCGGAGACCGTGACTTCGGTGCCAGGGTCAAGCTCGCTCGGCACATCGGCGATGGCGCCGGGATCAGGGCCGCCGGGTCCACTCGAGCAGGCGCAGAGCAGCGCCAGCAGCGGCAGCGCCCCCCTCGTCCCGCGCCCAAACCAGCTCATCATCGTTCGCGTCATGTCATGCCTCCCGCTCCCCCGGTCCAAATGTGCCACGACAAAGCGGGGGAACCGAGACCTGCGAACAGCAACAGACATGCCAAGCGTAGCGAAGCCCCCTCCAGGAGGAACGGCCCTCGGCCGGATGGACTGCGCCGCTTCCCGCCGCGATAACGGTGACCTCCGGCTGCCGCGCTGAGGAGCTGCCGTGTGCCCCGCGGGCAGAGGGGTTACTCGACCACCCGGACCGTGGCGTCGAGCAGGTTTACGCCGTTCGCGCTGTCCCACGTCGCGCCGCTCGAGAGCCGGATCGCGTAGCGTGGATCGTCGCGCAAGCGCTCGGACCCGTCCGGGAGCCACAGGCCCAGCTGATAGTCGCCCGGGGGGAGATCGGCCGGAACCTGCGCCTGCAGGCAGAGATCGCTCCCGGCGCCCGGCGCCCAGCGGCGCGGCTCGGCGTCGACCTCGAGGACGTGCCACGCGGCGCCCTGCTGGAGCACGAGGTAGACCGGGCGCGGATTGAAGGCCCGGGCGTACCCGTCGTTGAACACACGCCCCCGGAGGGGCAGCGACTGCCCGCGGGCGACCTGTCCGGGGGACTCGTGACCCATCACGGCGAATCGGTAGCCGAGGCGGCAGGCGATGGTCTCGAAGCAGCCCTCGGCCTTCCAGTCCGCGATCACGTCGGGGTGATAGTCGGTGTGGAGGAAGCTCCAGTGATGCAGGGAGAGCTCGGCGAGCGCCGAGGCGCACTGGCTGCGTGGGGGGTTGAGACCACACGTCTCGCCCCCGACGGGCACGAACGCGGAGTCCTCGATGGCGTACTCCCTCTCGCCCGGCAGCTGGTAGGTGCCGGCGTCGTCGTCGCTCGCGAGGAAGCAGTCGTTCTGGTGCCCGACGCGCGACAGCGGCGCCCCGGAGAACGCCGTCCTCGCGGGCGCGCCGTCCATCGTACGATGAGACACGGTCGATGCCACCGGCGCTGCGTGCCCGAGCGCGAGGCACGGAGCGAGGGGCTGCGCCGGGCTCGTACACTCGTGCCCAACGTGGACAGCGAGCCGTCTGCCTCGCTGCACGCCGGCGGCCCGCTGCTCGGCATCGTCGATGTCGCCAGGCTCGTCGGCGCCTCTCGTAAGACGGTATTGGCTGTGGTCGCCGGCCTTCCCCTTCCATGGGCGGCGCGCGACGGACGGCGCGCTACTGAAGCGGCTGGTACAGCTGGATGAGGTTCCCGCAGGTGTCCGACAACACCGCGATCATGACCGGGCCCGCCGCCGTGGGCTCCCTGGTGAACGCGACCTGGCGCTCCTTGAGGCGCGCGAACTCGGCCTTGAGGTCCGTCACCTCGAACGCCGTGAGCGGGATGCCCTGCGAGAACAGCGCCTGCTGGTACGTCTTGGCCGCCGGGTTGGCGTTCGGCTCCAGCACGAGCTCGATGTCGTCGGGCCCCTCCGGCGAGACCAGCGTGATCCACCGGTACTCCCCGAGGGGGATGTCGTGCTTCTTCTTGAAGCCGAGCACCTCGGTGTAGAACTTGAGCGCTCGGTCCTGGTCCTCGACTATGATGCTGTTTAGCTTGATCTTCATCGATCACCTCGCTGAAGGGACGGTTCGAGGGCGACTCTGCCAGGACCGCCCGGCTCAGGCTTCTCGAAAATTGCGAAACGCGCCCGGTGGGAGCCGCCCCATCAGGGTGAGGCACCCCGGGACGAGCTCCCACCGGAGCTCCCCCGGCACCTGGACCATCGCGCGCAGACGCCGGCGGTACACCGAAGGCGGCACGCCGATCCGCTGCGCGAAGAGGGCGCTGAAGCTGCCCAGGCTGGAGAACCCGACCTCCATGCACACGTCCGTCACCGAGTGATGCCCGGCCGCGAGGAGCTGCTTGGCGAGCTCCAGCCGGCGGCGGATGCGATACTGGTGTGGCGTCACGCCGAACACCGCCTCGAACTGCCGGATGAAGTGGTACGGGGAGATCGCCGCCCGCCGCGCCACGTCCTCGATCGACAGCTGCGGCTCGTGCACCTCGGCGAGCAGATCCCGAGCCCGGCAGAGGTTCCTCAGCGCGTCGTGCCCCAGCAGCATCGGCCGCGCCACCATAGGACGCGGCGGGGACGGGCACAAGCGACCCCGATCACCCCGCCGGAGGGCCGACGCCGGGCAGCCGGGCGCCGCGCGGTCTTACATCGGGGCACGGCGTACTGCGCCGGAGGAGATCGGCCGGCCGATGACTTCCACCGTCGCGCCGGGCGGCGCCCTCACTTGCCCGAGAGCACGTCGAGCGCGCGCTCCAGCTGTCAACGGACGACGACCGCCTCGGGGCGGCGCTGCTGCCACGGCAGCGCCTGCTCGAGCTGCGCCGCCAGCTGGAACAGCGTCGCCTCGTCGCCGTACCGGCCGACGAGCTGGACGCCGATCGGCAGGCCGCAGCTGGTCTGGCCGAGCGGGAGGCTCATGGCCGGTTGCCCGGTGACGTTGAAGAGGGGCGTGAAGGGGATGACGTCGAAGAGCTTCTCCAGCCAGCCGAGCGCGCCGAGGCGCGCGTCGTTGGCGTCGAGATAGCCAATCGGCGGCGGCGGCGTGGCGACGGTCGGCGTGAGCAGGACGTCGTGATGCTGGAAGAAGGCCGCGACCGCGCGGCGGGCCGTGTTGCAGAGCTGATTCGCGTTGTAGACGTCGATCGCGGTCAGGCGCCTGGCGTGCTCGACGGAAGCCAGCGTCGTCGCCTCCAGCACCTCCGGCCCCAGCGGGACGCCGAGCGCCTCGGAGAGCGTCAGCGCGCCGTGGGCCACGAAGCAGGTCCAGATCGTGAGCTGGGACCTCAAGAACGCCTCCCAGTCCAGAGGAGGGCTGGCCTCCTCGACGACGTGCCCCAGCGAGGCGAGCTCCCGGCCGACGGCCACGGCCGCCTGCACATGCTCCGGATCCACGGGGGATCCCGACCAGGATCGCGTCGTCACCGCGACGCGCAGGCGCCCCGGCGGCGCGCCGATCTCCTTGGAATAAGGCCGGCTCGGGGGCCCGATCTCGTACTTGTCCCCCACGCCGGCGCCCTGCACCGCGTCGAGCAGCGCGGCGGCGTCGCGCACCGTGCGGGTCACCGCGAACTCGACGGCCAGGCCGCTCAGCATCTCGTCGAAGTCGGGTCCAGGCGGGGTGCGGCCCCGCGTCGGCTTGAGCCCGACCAGGCCACACCAGCCCGCGGGGATGCGGATCGACCCTCCCCCGTCGTTGGCGTGCGCCACCGGCAGCGCGCGCGCGGCGACCAGCGCCGCGGAGCCGCCGCTCGAGCCGCCGGCGGCGCGGGCGACGTCCCACGGGTTGCGGGTCGGGCCGCCCGCCACAGGCTCGGTCGAGGCGTTGAATCCGAACTCCGGCGTCGCCGTGCGGCCGATCGCGGCGAGCCCGGCCCGCCGGAAGCGGGCCATCAGCTCGGTGTCATGAGGAAAAGGGATCCCCGGCCCGGTCAGACGGCTCCCGAGGCGCGTGGGCACGCCCGCCGCGTGGATCGCGAGATCCTTGATCGCGAACGGGACGCCCCGGAAAGGCCCGTCGGCCTCGCAGGAAAGCGGCGCGTCAAACAGATCTCCGACCAGCGCGTTCAGCGCGGGATTGACCTGCTCGACAGCCTCGCGCGCCGCCCGCTGCACCTCCTCGGCCGAGACCTCCCGGGCCGCGATCATCTGGGCCAGCCCCGTCGCGTCGCGCTCGGCGTAGTCCGAAAGCTTCATTGATGTCGCTCCTCCTCGTCCCCGGACAGGAACGGAGCCTAGAAGCTAACACCCTCGAGACCGGCGCGCGCCGCGGTTCACGCCCTCACCGCGCGGGACGGATGTAGGGAATACGTGGGGCGTGTCCGCGGCGGCCGTCGCGCCGCCGCGTTTTCCTCACGCCTCGGCCGCCTCGTAGGTCGAGCGCCAGAAGTCGACGAAGGCCGGCGGCGCGCTGGGCGAGTCCATCATGCGCTGGGTCAGCAGCACGCCGATCACGCCCGTCTCTGGATCCCAGTAACACGAGGTGCCATAACCGCCGTCCCACCCGAAGCCGCGCGGGTCGCCCGGCGCCGGCCTGGTGACGATGGAGAGCGCGTAACCCCAGCCGCGGCTGTCCCAGAACCCCGGGCTGAACGGCGAGACGGCCTTCTGCTCCGGGGTGATGTGGTCCGTGGTCATGAGCTCGACCGAGCGCGCCGAGAGGAGCCGCTCGCCCCCGTGCTCGCCCTTGTTCAGCATCATCCGGGCGAAGGCGAGGAGGTCGTCGGCCGTGGAGACGAGGCCTCCGGCGGCCGAAGCGAAGCCGGGCGCGCGGCTGAACCGGCTCTCCGGGCCGGCGGGGTCGAAGACGCCGAAGCTCCCCGTCTCGGGGTTTCGCGCGTAACACGCGGGCAGGCGATGAATCTTGTCGGCCGGCACGCTGAACCCGGTGTCCTTCATGCCCAGCGGCTCGAAGATGCGCTCGCGCAGGAAGTCCTCCAGCGGCTTGCCCGAGGCCCTGGCGATCAGCACCCCGAGCACGTTCATGGCCGTGTCGTACATCCACGCTTCGCCCGGGTGGAACATCAGCGGCAAGGAGCCCAGGCTCTCCATCCAGGCATCGGGGCTCGGCGCGGACGGGAGCTGCGGCCCCACCGCCACGCCCTTCTCCATCATGGCCTGCACGATCGGGGTGTCGCCCGGCGTCATGATCGCGCCGATGCCCATGCGCAGGCTGAGGATGTCGCTGACCAGGATCGGGCGCCTCGCGGGCACCGTGTCGTCCACGCGGCCGCCGAGGGCCCTCAGGACCCTGCGGTTCGCGAGCTCCGGCAAGAGCGCGTCCACCGGCTCATCCAGGCGAAGCGCCCCGTCCTCGACCAGCATCATGGCCGCTGCGCCCGCGATCGGCTTGGTGACCGAGGCGATCCGGAAGATCGTGTCGCGCCGCATCGGCGCGGCGTCACCGAAGGACATGGCGCCGATCGCGTCGGCGTATGTGTCACCGCCCCGGCTGACGAGCGCGACGACGCCGGGCAGATCGCCCCGCTGCACGTGACCCGCCATCACCGCGCGCATCCGCCCGAGCCCCGCCTCGGAGAACCCTCGTTCGCCCATCCCTTGCTCCTCCTCTTCGGGGCGACAGCCGCCGCCCACCCCTGCGGCCACGAGCGCCGCGATCCCCGCCAGCACGCGGCGGCGATCGACGCCCTTCACCGTCGCGCGCTTCGCTTGATCCCACATCGTCCGCTCCTGGTATGCCTTCGCAACCGGTTTCAAAAAGCAACTAGTTGCAGGATAGGAGCACCGGTGCGAAAGTGCAACCGGTTTTTTCAGGGAGCCGCTGGATGAGCGCCACGCACCGATCGGGCTGTCCGATCAATCTCTCGCTGGAGGTCTTCGGGGACCGCTGGAGCCTTATCGTCCTGCGCGACATGATGTTCGGCGGACGCCGCCACTTCCGCGAGTTGCTCACCCGATCGGAGGAGGGGATCTCGTCCAACATCCTCGCCGATCGCCTGAAGTCGCTCCAGGACGCGGGGATGATCACGAAGACCGACGATCCCACGCACAAGCAGAAGGCGGTCTACAGCCTGACGGACAAGGCGATCGAGCTGGTCCCCCTCTTCGCGCACCTCGGCGCCTGGGGCCGCCGGCACCTGCCGGTGAGCGAGGAGCTCAGCATCCGCGCGCAGCTCCTGGAGGAGGGCGGTCCGGCCCTGTGGGACCAGTTCATGGCCGAGCTGCGCGAGGCCCACCTCGGCGTGCCGGCGAAGCGCGACGGGCCCGCCGTCGCCGAGCGGCTGCAGGCGGCCTACGAAGCGGTGTGCGCGCGCCGGGCGGCGCGGGCGCGATGAGGCGAGGGGCGCCGGGCTGACCGGCCCCGGCGAGGGGGCCGGTCGTGGGAGCAGCGATGTCGTCCGGCGGCGCGGCGCCGCCGGAGATCGGCCTGGATTGGCCGTCTTTACTGGGTGAACAGCTCGAGATCGATGGACTCTGCCATCTTCTCGTAGCCCTGGGGGTTCAGGTGCAGGTGGTCCCCGGTGTCGTACGTGGAGAGCAGCTTGGTGGGGTCGTTGGGATCGCGCACCGCGGCGTCGAGGTCGATCACCGCGTCGAACTTGTTGCTCGTGCGGATCCACTCATTGACCTCATCACGGGCTTGCTGGTGCGCGGGGCTGTCGTACCCCTCATTGCCGCCGAACGGCAGGATGGGCACCCCGTAGACGAGCATGTCTGCCGCGTGGGCGTCGTCGATGAAGTCGCTGAAGGCCTCGATCAGGCGGGAGGCGACGCCCGCGTCGGAGCTGCCGCCGATGTCGTTCACCCCCTCGTAGATGATCAGGTAGCGAGCCCCGCGCTGATCCAGGACGTCGCGCTGGAAGCGCTGGATGGCGGTCGGCCCGAGGCCGCCGGTCAGCACGGTGTTCCCGCCGATCCCCATGTTCAGCACGGCGACGTCGGCCGTCTCCTCGTTGGCCCGCAGCCGGCGCGACAGGTAGTCGGGCCAGCGGGTGTTCTCGTTCGTGATCGAGCCGCGGCCGTCGGTGATGGAGTCGCCCAGGACGACGAGGGCCGAGGCGTCGGGATCCACCACGTCGAGGCCCGTGATGTAGTACCAGTGATCGGTGGTCACCGGCGAAGCGAACGCCGCGTCCGAGACCGCATCGCCGGTCTTGATGTACGAGGTGGTCCTCGAGCCCGGGTGCCCGGTGATCTCGGTCGGCACATTGCCGAACTGGATGGTGAGCGAGATCCTGGTGAGGGGCGCGAGGGCGTAGTCGATCGGGTCCGAGAAGATGGCCTGGCCCTGCGGGATGGTCACGGAGGCGGCGCCCGAGAACGTCAGGGCCTTGTCGGTGCCCGCGTCGATGGCGCCGGCGGTCGCCGCATTCGCGATGTGGACGGCGTTCATGGTCACCGGACCGTTGCCGAACTCGTTCGAGAGCCGCAGCCGGATCCGGCTGCCGCCGATCGAGGTATAGACGACCTGGCGCAGCGTGTTGTTGGAGAGGCCCGGCTCGGGCGGGTTGTTGTGCGGCTCGGTCAGCTGCGGGCCGGTCCCCCAGGTCCCGACCCATCGCGCCTCGCCCGGGGTGCCGCCGCCGCCGCCGTCGCCGCTGCCGCCGCCGCCCTCGCTCCCGGAGCCGCTCGACGCGGTCGCCCCGCCCGCGCCCTCGCCCGCGCCGCCGCCGCCGGAAGCGTCGGACCCGCCGGAGCCCGTCGTCGCGCTGCCCGTGCCGGTCGTCGTGCCGGACCCGCCGGTCGTCGCGTCGTTGCCGGTCGAGTCATCGCCGCAGGCGGCGGCCGACAAAAACAAGAGAGCCCAAAGAATTTTTCTCATGTGCCTCAACGCTCGAAAGGTTGCTTCGTTGGTGTTCGCTCGTGGGAGCGGCGCCGCGCGAGGAGAAAACTTCTTTGATCTCGACCCGCAGCGGGTCCGGTCCGCCGCCGCGTACAGCGGCGTCCGGACCGACAGGAGAGCCCATGTCGATGGCAGCGCTGCCCGCCGTCGGCGCCGACGTGACGCGCGGGAGAGCGCGAGTCGGCGCCATGCTCCTCACACGCGACACCTGATGTACCACACGAGGACTCGAGAGACTACCCTTTCATCGCCGGGAGAACGCGCGGGTGGTGCCATCAGATGACGCCGTGTTACCTTCGGTAACACCCGGCGCGGTCGCGCTACGATAGGTAACACCAATCCAATGGGGCTATGGCGATCGCCCGTCCTTGCGACACACCACGTCTCCAGCTCCCGACGCCGCGGGGCATCCTGTCCAGAACCAGCATGGGCAAGGTTGTGCCGCTGGAGCGGCGCAGGAAGGGCCCCGGCCCGGTGCGGGTCGGCCGGCGGTCAGCGGGCGCCGTGGATGGGCGCGCCGAACGGAGCGCCCGTCATGCCGCCGTCGACCACGATCTCCGCCGCGGTGACGTTGGAGGACGCGTCGCTCGCCAGGAACAGCACGACCGCGGCGGCCTCGTCCGCCTCGCCCATCCTCCGCAGCGGGACCGTCGCGGCGATGCCCTTCTCCAGCGCGTCCATCGCCGCGGCGTCGGGCGCGAACTCCGACCAGATCCCCGTGCGGTGGGCGCCGGGCGTCACCTGGTTCACGCGGATGCCGCGCGGCGCGAGCTCCGAGGCCAGCACCCGGGTCATCGAGCGGACGGCGCCCTTCGTGGCCGCATAGGCCGAGAAGCCCGGCATGCCCATGACCGCGTGCACCGAGCCGTTCAGGATGATCGACGCCCTGTCGTTCAGGTGAGCCGCGGCCGCCTGGACGGTGAAGAAGGCCCCCGTCAGGTTCGTCTTGATGATGCGCTCGAACGCCTCGAGGCTGGTCCCGCCGACCGGGGTCGCGCCGACGACGCCGGCGTTGGCGAAGACGATATCGAGCTTGCCGAACGCCTCCACCGCCCGCGAGACCGCGCGCTCGATGGCCGGCACGTCCTGCAGATCGGCCTGGACCGCGAGCAGATCCGGGCCGAGCTCGGCCGCCGCGGCGTCGAGCGTCCGCTGGTTTCGGCCGGTGATCGTCACCTTCGCCCCTTCCGCGATGAACAGGCGCGCCGTCGCCAGCCCGATGCCGCTGTTGCCGCCCGTGATGAATGCCGTCTTCCCCTTCAGTCGCATGGTGCTCTCCGGATTGGATCGTGGATGCTCGCGAGCCCCCCGCGACGATAGTACAGGTGTCTGGAGGAGAGAGTAGCCCCGGGTCGGGGTGTCCTCCACGCCCCCGATGCGACACTGGCACACACGCGGGTGGACAGCGCAGCCTCGTGTTCGCGTGGGACGTGAGCGCTGCGACACCTCACATGGACATCGCCATTTTCTCCCGCCGCGGGACGCCGTCGGACATGTGATTTGGTTTGCCCGGCGGGCTCGACCCGAAAGAGAATGCAGCATGCTTGATCAGGCTTGTGGCTCACCGGCGATGGGCGACCGCGCCGCCCCTCTGAGCTCCGCCAGCGCGAGCCGCGCGCGAGCGGGCGCCCAACGCACGTCGCGCGCGCGGCTCCTGAAGGGCTCGGCGGTCGCCGTCGCCTGCCTGCTCGCCGCGTGTGGCGAGCCCTCGACGGCGCGTGAGCCGGAGTCGGCGTCCGGCAGCGGCGGCGCGGGGGCGTCCGGCAGCGGCGCCGGGGAGCCCGCGGGCTCCGGCGGCGCGCCGCAGCCCGCGGGCGCGGGGGGCAGCGGTGGGGCCACGGCGAGCGCGGGCGCCTCGACGGGCAGCGCGGGCGGCGGACCCGGCGCGTGCGAGCAGGGCACGACGAGCACGGCCTGGGCGACGGGCTGCCAGAGCGCGCCGGCGAGCTGCACGGCCGGCGCCTGGACGGCGCCGCGCGACGGCGGCGAGACCCGCGAGCCGCTGCGCCACGAGTCCGAGCACTTCGCCTTCTACTGGCCGGAGGGTACCGACATCACGCTGGAGCAGGCGCGGGCGGCGGCGGACACGCTCGAGACCATCTGGGACAGCTACTTCGGCAGCCCCATCTTCTTCCCCGAGCCGTACTGCAGCTCGGCGGACAAGTGGAAGGCCGCGGTCCACTTCGACAACGACTTCCCGCTCTGGGGCGGCGGCTGGACCCGGAACGGCATCAGCTACATGGGGATGTGGGTCGGCCCGGGCGCCGCCAGGGACCCGTGGGGGCTCGCCCACGAGTTCATGCACGGCGTGCAGTCGATGACCCAGGCGTTCCCGGACTGCGGCGGCACCGGCTGCTGGATCTTCGAGAGCCACGCGAACTGGATGCCGCACCAGATCTGGCGCGACAACGTGCACTGCTCGGAGATGCTGCCGAACATGCCGCACCTCTATTACGGCAACACGCGCGACCGCTACTGCAACTGGCAGTTCTTCGAGTTCCTCAAGGACAAGCACTGCTACGACGCCGTGAACGACATGTGGGCTTATCAGGCGCCGAGCGGCCAGCGCGACCCGTGGCAGAAGCTGATGCTGAGCCGGGGCTGGGACATCGAGCAGCTCAACGACCTGTTCGGCGAGTGGGCGATGCACAACGTCACCTGGGACTACCGGGATCCGCCGCCCGCGGACGGCGGCGATCAGGCCAGCGTGTACCGCCGGGCTTACGGCGCGATCGAGGTCGACCTGACGTCGCGCGGCCGCACGGAGCGGCGGCTGCGGCTCACGCGGCTCGAGGCGCTCGACGAGGGCTGGGCGGAGCGCCGCCGGTTCGTCTCGCCGTACCACTGGGCGCCGCAGCGCTGGGGGTACAACGTCGTGCGCCTGCACCCCGAGCCGGGCGCGACGAGCGTGCGGGTCGTGTTCCGGGGCGTCGCGCAGGAGGGCGCCAGTTCCGGCTGGCGCTGGGGCCTCGTGGCGACGGATCCGGAGCTGACCGAGGCGCGTTACTCCCCGCTGCAGCGAGGGGCCGACGGCGAGCTGAGCTTCTGTGTCAGCCCGGGCGAGAGCGTCTACCTGGTCGTGGTGGCGACGCCGACCGAGTACCAGAAGCTGGTCTGGACGAATCCCTCGGACGGCCCGGCGTACCCCTCGATCTATCGCTATCCGTACATGGTGGAGGTGGGCGGCGCGTGGCCGGCCGGCTTCGAGGGCGGTCGGATCGCGGAGTGCCCGTCGGGCACGGTGAGGCACTCGAACGGCGGCGGCTGCGCGCCCCCGGGCACGCCGCCCGGCGTCTACGTCGGCCCGTACGCCAGGATCGTCGGCGGCGAGGTGAGCGGGGACGTGCGCGTCGAGGATCACGCGACCATCGTGAACGGCACGATCTCCGGCGGCCGGATCGGCGCGCTCAGCCTGGTCGGGCAAGGCGGCGCGGGCGTCCAGGCGCGCGGGTTCAACGTGAGCGGCTCGGCGCTCGTGCAGACCACGTTTTATCCGCTCGGCTGGTTCGGCGGCGGCCAGTCCGTCTCCGGGACGGCGCACCTGCTCGGAGACGTCGAGTTCGTCTCCACGTCGAAGTCGAGCGATACGTTCTACGGGTTCGTCCCGAACGACTGGAGCGGCGTCTCCTCGGCGACCGAGGTGACGGTCGCGCCGCCGTACACCTGGCGGCCTTGACGCCGCGGCCCGGGGATCCTCGCGCGCCGCGCGGCCTCGGGCTGCGCCCGGCCTCCGGGCGCGGCCCCGCCGGGCGGGATCACGGCGCGTCGAAGCGGTACGTGGTCGCCTGCGCCGAGGCGCGCTGGCCGAACTCGTCGCGGAAGGCCGTCAGGGCGCGGTAGCCGCTCGTGTCGAGCATCTTCCGGAACTCGAGGTGCGTGACGAGGCAGAACAGGCAGGCCTCCAGGTAGCTGACGTCGCGATCCTGGGGCAGCCGCGCGCGCGCGGCCTCGACGTTGTCGTCGAGCCAGGTGAGCATGTTGAGCAGGCTCTGCTGCGGCTTCGCGAGCTGCGCGTCGTCCTTGGGCACGCCCGCGAGCTGGCTCATGATCAACGTCACCTCGGTGGACATGGCCTGTACGGCGAGCTCCTGCGCGTTCGCCGTCAGCGCGTCGGTGAGGTGCTCGGGCCAGACCACGCGGCGCTGCGCCGGCGCCCGGCGCGCGAGCTCGCGGCAGATGTTGAGCGAACCGAACCATTCGGTCGCCCCGGTCCGCAGGATCGGCAACCGCAGCGCGGGGTTGCCCGCGTAGTCGGCGGCGTTCACGGAGCGCAGGTCGGGCACGACCTCGAAGGCGTAGGCGACCTCGAGCTCCGCGGCGAAGAGGCGCGTGACGCGCGTGAAATGGGAGCTGGAGCGGCCGACGAGCGTCGGCGTGCGGCTGGGGTCGAGTGTGGGCTCGGTCACCCGATCTAGCTACCACAGGCCGCGGCCCGGAGGCCAGGGAGGGCGCGCTCAGCCCTTCACATGACGATATCTCCTTCGGTCCCGGTGAGGGTGCAGCTCAGGACAGGGCCATTTCGCTTGCCCGTCTCGAAGTGGGCCGTCTCGTGCCGCTCATGGACTCTCTTTGACGGACCACTCCAGGACAAACGGAGGATCATTCCAGTTATGATACGGAGAGACCCTCCGGTTGGCAAGGTCGTCCGGTCGAGTGGGCTCGCGAGGACCGCAACCCTCGGTCAGGTCGCGCCAACCTTGCGTGTCGCCGCGTGCAAGGTGAAGCCATCCAGCGAGGCGCACAGCGGCTTGTCGTAGGCGAGCGCGCTCGGTGACAGTGGCGACAGCGCGACGCGTGCGCGTGCGCGAAGCGCGCGTGCCGGCGTGCGAAGAAGTGCTTGTGGTCACCTGGGTGAACAGAAGCGTTGGCTCCGGTCGAAGAACGACGTACAATGCTGCGATCATGTTAACGTTCGGATCGAGACAGGAGGCCTCGCAGCGTCCCTGCAAAACGTCCGTGGAGGTCGGGCAGCTTTGCGCCGCCGTTCCGCGGCGCGCGGCGAGCTCCTGCGCGATGAGCCGCAGGCCATGACGAGTAGGCGCCCGACAATCGCCCTGTTGATCGACAACATGGCGGGCGACTACCAGTCGGAGGTGCGGTCCGGCATCGAGCGCGCCGCCGAGGCGCACGGCGTCAACCTTTTGATCGCGTTCGCGTTCGGAGAGCTGATCCCCCCGCACGGGTCGACCGACGCCGCCAGGAGGAGCCTCTACCACATCATCGGTTCGGAGATCGTCGACGGCATCATCGTCGCTTCGTCGACCCTCTGCCATCTCGTCAGTATCGACGCCGTGCGGGAGTTCTGCCGATCTTCGTCGTTGCCGCTCTGCAGCATCGGGATGGCGATAGACGATATCCCGAGCCTCATGGTCGACAACTCCCTCGGGATCGAGATCTCGGTCCTGCACCTGGTCGACGAGCACGGGTGCAAGAGGATCGCGTATATTAGCGGTCCCACCAACAATGAAGAGGCGCTCCTCCGCGCCAGCGGTTACCGGAGGGCGCTCGCGGCGCGCTCCATTGCTTACGATGAGCGCCTCTTCATGTCCGGCGCGTTCACGGTGGCCAGCGGGCACGCCGCGATCCGCGAGCTCCTGGATCGTGGGGTCGATTTCGACGCCATCGTCGCCGCCAACGACTGCATGGCGCTCGGCGCGATCGACCTGCTCAAGGAGCGGGGCATCGACGTGCCCGGCGATATCCTGGTGTGCGGCTTCGACGACATCCGCACGGCGCGCTTCACCAAGCCGTCGCTCTCCACCGTTCGCCAGCCCATCAAGGAGCTCGCGGGGCTCGCCGTGGAGACGGTCCTCCAGATGATCGAGGGCGAGCCTGTCCCGGTGCTCCGGCTGGTGGGCGTAGAGCTGACGCGGCGCGTGTCCTGCGGCTGCGGGCGCCAGGGGGGGCCCTTGCTTCTCCCTCCCGGGGCCGCCGCGTGGAGCGATCCGAGCTCGCTCGCCGGCCAGCGGGCGTCCCTGGAGCGCGCGCTCGCGCAGGCGGTCACGATCTCGGCCCGCTCGCTCGACGGATGGGCGGACAGGCTGCTCTCGGCGCTGGAAGAAGAGCTCGCCGGGGACAGGGGCCGCTTCCTGCGTGGGCTCGAGGAGCTCCTTGACGCGGCCCGGCGCGAGGGGGTGCTCCTCGAGCAGTTCCAGTCCGTGATCTCGCTCCTGCGCGCGCGGCTCCAGCGGGCGCCGGAGCAGGGCGGCGACGCCGCTCTGAACGAGACGCTGGAGCAGATCTGGCACGCTTCCCGGATCGCCATCGGAAGCGCGTCCGTGCATGTCGAGGGGGAGCAGCGGCTCAAGGTGGAGCTCGCCGCGATCGACCTCAACTACGGGATGAGGCACTTCTCCACGTGCCTGAGCCTGCCGGTGCTCCGGTCCATGCTGGCGGCGGATCTGCCGAAGCTCCAGTTCTCGCGCGTCGCCGTGTCGCTCTTCGACGACGCGCAGCGCTCCACCATGCGGCTGTTCTTCTGGATGGAGGGCGGCCGCGAGGTGGAGGTGCCGCCCGTGAGCTTCCCGGCGCACCTCCTCGCGCCCCCGGGGTTCCTGAGCGCCGATGAGCGCTGGAGCGTGATCACGTTCCCGGTCGCATTCGGCGGGGTCGAGAAGTTCGGCCTCGGGGTGGTGGACGACCAGGCGAACGAGATGATGTACGACGCGTTGCGCCTCCAGCTCGGCTCGGCGGTGAAGACGGCGACGCTGCACCGGGAGGTGGTGCGGCAGGTGGAGCTGCGCGAGCGGCTCGAGCAGGAGAAGGTCCGCGAGGAGAGCCGCGTCGCGGCGCGCATCCAGACGACGCTGGTGCCGGAGCAGCTCTCGGTCGAGGGGCTCGAGCTCTGCGCGACGATGAAGCCTGCCGCCGAGGTCGGCGGCGATTACTACGATGTGATCGCGACGCCGGACGGGGGCTGGATCGGGATCGGCGACGTGGCGGGGCACGGGCTCGCGGCGGGGCTCATCGTGCTGATGATCCAGAGCATGGTGTCGGTGATGGCGTCGAGCCCCGCGGCGGCGGGCCCGCGCGGGATCGTGTGCGCGGTCAACCGGGCGGTGTACAAGAACGTCCGCGACCGCCTGAAGCGGGACGAGCACGCGACGCTCCTGCTCATGCGGTACACGCGCGACGGCCGCGTGACGTTCGCCGGCGCGCACGAGGACATCCTCGTCTGCTCGCCGCGCACGAGGCGCTGCGCGAGGATCCCGACGAGCGGGGTGTTCATCGGCGCGCTGCCCGAGATCGACGCGATGACGCCGGACGCCGAGCTCGTGCTGGAGGACGGAGACGTCCTCGTGCTCTACAGCGACGGCGTGACCGAGGCGCGCAACGAGCATCGCGAGCAGTTCGGGCTGGACCGGCTCTGCGCCACCGTCGAAGCGTCCCAGTCCGCGCCCGTGGAGGTGATCCGCGATCACATCCTCGGGGCGGTCGAGGGTTGGTGCCCGAGCCTGGACGACGACATCACGATCCTGGTGGCGCGGTACCGCAAGCCCGGGTAGCCGGAGGCCGGCGGGGCCGCGCTGGCTCGTTCAACGCCGGAGGTCCCGGCGACCAGCGACTCGCGGGCGAGCTGGATCGAGCGCGCGTCGAGTGCGCGCCGTGGCGTCGCGTCGGTGCCCGGCATGAATACCGGCCGAGCGAACGCATCGAAGCAGCCGTATGCATGGCTTCAACGACCCCACGCCCCCCGTGCGTCCGTCTCCATCTACCACCGGCGGCCCGCCACCCGGCGGCCCGCCACCCGGCGGCCCGCCACCCGGCGGCCCGCCACCCGGCGGCCCGCCACCCGGCGGCCCGCCATCCGGCGGCGCGCGGCGCCCGCCCCGCGCCGGCGAGCCCGCGGCGCGCGCGCTGCGGCGGCCCTGCGGCGCGCCGGCTCGCCGCCGCGGCGCGGGAGTCTCTATCGCGCTCCGGCTCTGCCTCATGGCGCTCACCGCCGTGTTTTCCGCCGGTTGTGCGGGCGACATGCAGGACGAGCTCGACCCCGCCGAGGCCGAGCTGCGCGCCCTCTTCCCGGAGCAGGCCGGGCTGGTGCTCGCCGCAGGCGGCGCCCTGGCGCGCGGCGAGCACGGCTATTCCGTGGCGGCGCGCGACGAGATCGGAACGGAAAGCGGCGCATCGGCGCCGGGGCTCGCGGTCCACCTGCCCGAGCACGGGAGCGACGAGGTGCGGATCGAGCTGCCGGACGGCTTTCACGTGCGCGTCCGCGAGCGCAGGGGGCTCGGCGCCGGGCGGCTCGTGGGGACCCGGGAGGTCGCCGGCGGAGATGCCGTCGCCTATGCGCACGACGGTGGGTATTCCTTCTGGACGGCCGCGCGCGGGGGCTACGAAGAGTGGCTCCTCCTCCGGCCGGGCACGTTCCGGCCGGATGCCCCGGTCGCCGTGTGGTCGGTGCAGGGCGCAACGCTGCGGCGGCGCGGCGAGGCGATCGAGCTCGCGGACGAGGCCGGCGTCGCGCGCCTCGCCGTGACCGCGCCGTCGGCCTACACGCGCGGCGGCCGGAGGGTCTCGACGCGCCTCGACGCCGCGGGCGCGACGCTCTCGCTCTGGGTCGACGCGCCGCCGGAGGAGGCCGTGCTGGTGGACCCGCTGTGGGTGGCGACCGGGACGATGCTCACGTCGCGCGCCGAGCACACGGCGACCTTGCTGGACGACGGCAGGATCCTCATCGCGGGGGGATTCCTGGGCGAGGACGTCGGGTTCATTTGCGATCCGGCGTACTCGACGACGCCCCTCAGCAGCGCGGAGGTCTACGATCCCGCGACGGGCGCGTTCCTTTCGGCCGCCCCGATGGCTGCTGCGCGCGGCGATCACACCGCGACGCGCCTCGCGGACGGGAGGGTGCTGGTCGTCGGCGGAGAGGCCGAGGGTCCGAGCGCCGAGATCTACGATCCCGCGCTCGATGCATGGCGAGCGGCCTCGTCGCCGTCGGTGTCGCGGGCGAGACACACGGCCACGCTGCTCGACGACGGGCGGGTCCTCCTCGCCGGCGGAGCCACCGGGTCCACGGCGACGGCGAGCACCGAGATCTACGACCCGGCGACCGACACATGGGCCCCAGGCCCCGCCATGCTGAGTGTCCGCGCCGGTCACCAGGCCACCCGGCTGCTCGATGGACGCGTGCTCGCCACGGGCGGCATGTCCGGGCCGGTCGCCGGCGCCGTCGAGATCTTCGACCCGGTGACGGCGACCTGGTCGGCCGCGGCGCCGCTAGATCCCATTCGCTGGCTGACGGCGACGCAGCTCCTCGACGGACGTGTGCTCGTCACGGGCCTCGCGGGCGCCGCCGCGGTCTACGATCCTGCTGCGGATGCGTGGACCGCGGCGCCGGGCAAGTGGGGCGACACGCCCGAGACGGGCTCGTGGGATGACTGGACCTACATGACCGGGCTCGGCGTGCTCGGCGAGGCGGCGGCGCGGCTCTCCGACGGCCAGGTCATGATCAGCGGAGGCATCGAGGCGATCTACTATGCGTTTCCCTGGGGAGGGACCATCTGCAGCTCGGTCTATCTGGAGCACGCCCACACGGTCTACAATCGGGTCCAGCTCTACGATCCGGTCACCAACACGTGGTCGCCGGGCGGCTCTATCCCAACTCCGCGAGGTTATCACTCCGCCACGTCGCTCGATGACGGCGGGCTCCTCGTGGCGGGTGGGTACACGCTCCTCTGGTCGACGCACGAGGGCGAGAGCACCCGCAGCGCCGTCGTGTACACCGGCGCCCCCTTGATGAACGGCGCGCCCTGCTCCGCCGCCACGCAATGTGCGAGCGGGATCTGCGTGGACGGCGTGTGCTGCGCGTCGGCGTGCAGCGATGGTGAGTGCCGCGCCTGCTCCATCGCGGCCGGAGGCACGCAGGACGGGGTGTGCACACCCGCCCACGGCGTCCCGTGCGACGACGGCGACACATGCACGATCGGTGATTCCTGCGATGCAGGGGTGTGCGCCGGAGCTCCATCGAGCAGCGCGGAGTGCGCCGCTGGCGAGGGGGGCGCCGGCGCTGGCGACGGCGGCGCTGGCTCTGGTGAGGGGGGCGCCGGCGCTGGCGCTGGCGCCGGAGCAGGAGGCGCTGGCGGCGCTGGTGCCGGAGCAGGAGGTGCTGGTGCCGGAGCAGGAGGCGCTGGTGCCGGAGCAGGAGGCGCTGGTGCCGGAGCAGGAGGCGCTGGCGCTGGAGCAGGAGGCGCTGGTGCTGGAGCAGGAGGCGCTGGTGCTGGAACAGGAGGCGCTAGCGCTGGCGAGGGGGGCGCCGACACTGGCGACGGCGGCGCTGACGCTGGTCCTGGAACAGGAGGCGCTGGTGCCGGAGCAGGAGGCGCTGGTGCTGGAACAGGAGGCGCTAGCGCTGGCGAAGGGGGCGCCGACACTGGCGACGGCGGCGCTGACGCTGGTCCTGGAACAGGAGGCGCTGGCGCAGGGGGCACCGGCAATGGCGGCGTCGGCGCAGGAGGCGCTGGCACCGGCAATGGTGGCGCTAACGCTGGTGCAGGAGGCGCTGGTGCTGGAGGCGCTGATGCTGGCGAGGGGGGCGCCGGGACCGGTGACGGCGGAGCTGCCGCCAGCGCGGGTGCTGCCGGCGCGAACGACGTCAGTCCCGACACGACCCCGCCTTCCGGCAGCGGCTGCAGCGCGGCGGGCTCGGGCTTCGACTGGCAGCCTGCCGCCGCCGGGCTCGCGCTGCTCCTCGGCTCGCGCCGCAGGCGGGCCCGCCGAGCGCCGCCCCCTCGCGACGCCGTGTAGGAAGCGCTTCACCGGAAGACGACCGAGAGCTCGCGGCCGTCGCCGGCGAGCTCTCGAGCACATGCTCGGCGCCGCGGCCCCTCAGGGCACCGACATCTCGAACGACACGCTGTAGTTCGGCTGCGCGGCGCGCGTGGTCGAGCCGACGAACGGATCGGAGTCGCGGAGCTGACCCCAGGTGGGGAACCCGTTCGGCCTCGGGGCTTGGTTCGTGGTCATCGCATACCCCACGATGAGGCCGCTCGCGGGCAGGTCGCTGGCGGCCGTGATCTTCACCGAGTCGCCGTCGATCTCGACGGAGCTGATGTTGATCTTCGTGTTGCCCTGGCGGAGCTCGAAGCCGCGCCCGTTCGCCCAGGCGGTCGGCGCGGGCAGCCGCTCGTCCCACACGAGCGGCGGCACGGGCACGTGGAAATGCACGGTGACCACGCGGCCGCTGCGCTCGACGCGCGTCGGCTGCAGCGGCTGCCAGTCGCGGCCCATCACGACCTTCTCGAAGTAGATCTGCCCGTACTTCTCGCCCATCTGCTGGTAGCCCGCCGCCGACAGGTGGACGCCGTCGCCGAAGCCCGGGAGGTGGTACTTCGGGCCGGTGCACACGATGTCGCCGGGGTGCTCGACCCCGAGCCGCCACTGCGTCAGCGTGGAGACCGCCCGCTGGTTTGCGCCGCTCGGATAACCGTGCTGCTGCGAGATGAACAGCGGGATGTTCTCGGTCTGTCCGGTGAGCGCCTTGAGATCGGCGTTGTAGTCGCTCCAGAGCTTGACGACCTCCTCCCCGTACGTCGAGCTCCCCGAGTCCGTCTCGCCGTGCGTCAGGAAGATCGCGCCGACGCCGTACGTCTTGCCGGCTGCCTGGGCGAGGCGCGCGATCGCGGCGACCTCGAACAACGTCGCGGCGTAGGCTCGACCCGTGGTGCCGGTGTCCGTGGCGCCCTTCTTGAGGGCGACCATCCCCTGCCCGCTCTCGCCGACGACCGTGTGCACGCTGACGTAGTCGCGGCCCGCCGCTGCGTCGACGAGGGTCGTGATCTGGTTGGCCATCGGGACGTGCCCCGTCTCACCGTAGATGTTGCCCGGGTAGGGCGCGGGATACCCGGTGGCGAGCGGCCGGATGGGCTCGACGAGGTCGACCATCGTCAACGCGGCGTTGTTCGGATCGAAGGGCGGCACCCTCGCGTTGCCCAGCGAGAGCTTGAGGTTGTTGAAGGGCTGGGTGGTCGACATGACGGGCGTCGTGCCGACGGACAGGCTCTGACCGGTGCCGATGATCCCGGCCCAGTCCCACGGGATCCTGGTCTCGCTGCCGGGCTCGCCGCCGCCGGCGCCCCCGCCGGCGCCCCCGCCGCCCGCGTTGTTCCCGCCGTCTCCGGTGCTCGGCGCGCCGCCGTCGCCCCCGCCCCCTCCGCTGGACGCGCTGCTCGCGCCGCCCGAGCCGCTCGTGCTGGAGGAGCTGCTCGCGCCGCCCGCCCCGCTCGTGCTGGAGGAGGCCGCCTCACCCCCGCCGCCGCTCGAGCCGTTGTCGTTCGACGATCCGCAGCCCGCCAGCGCGAGCAGGAATGTGGCAGCAAGGCTGTTCATCAACATCGTTCGCATGGGACACTCCACGACGGTGTTAGGCTATTCTCTTGGATGTGCGAAGAGGATGGCACGGTGCCTCCGGGACATCCGCCCCGGGACAGGCACGCAATGACAGCCTGTGATCCTCTCCGTCTTTGTTACACGCCCCCCAGAGTGGCGGTCACCCGCACAGGAGACGGGCCCAGGTCGGCGTTTTCGGCGCGGAGGCGCACTCCTGTGCGCTGAGCACCGAAAACGCCGAGATGGGCCCGTATCCGCAGCGGGTGACCGCCACTCTAAGGGGAGAGGGTGAGCGAGCGGGCGTCGAGCGCGACCTCGTAGTAGCCGTGGTCGTCCCACGCGAGCGCGCGGCCGCCCTGCTTGAGCGTGCCGCCGTCCACCCGCACGCGCACGTACTTGCCTGGCGGGAAGTGCTCGGGCAGCGCCCATGTCCAGGTCGTGTCGCTGCCGGACGTGGCGCGCGTGGCCGAGGAGACCACCTTCTGCCCGACCCAGTAGGCGCCGACGTTCACGACCGTGTCGAGCCACAGCTCAGGCTGCGCCTTGCCGTGCCTCATGCTCCCGGTGATGGCGGCGAGGTCGACGTCCGCGTACCAGTGGGCGTCGGTGGGCAGGATGGTGTGGAACAGGAAGATCACCCACTTCCCGGTCGACAGCGCCGCGTCGAGGTCGGCGTTGAACGCGCTGGCGCTCTCTCCTCCGACCGCCATCTCCGTCGGCAGGTTCCAGGCGTTCGAGCTGTCCCTCGGCGCGATCATGCCGCTGTTGACGCCGCGGTTCAGGAAGAACCTCTCCCGCGCCGGATCGACCCAGCCCCCGTCGCCGAAAGGAGAGGCCATGGTCCAGACGTTCTGACCGTAGTTCTCGACGATGTAGTCCGTGCACGCGTCGATCTCCGCGAGCAGGGTGCCGGCCGACCCGCCGGCGCACTCGGTCATGTTGGCGTGGCAGTGGTGCGCCGTGTGGTTGCCCAGCTCGTGGCCGTCCGCGGCCGCCCGCGTCCACGTCGCGTCGAAGTTCGGGAGGTCGTTCCTGCCGCTGTTGATGTAGAACGTCATCGGGACGCCCTCGGCCTGGAGCGCCGCGTAATGGGTGATGTGCGACGGCTGGGAGTCGTCGAACGTGTACGAGGCGGCGCCCCTGAACCCCGCCCAGTCGAGCACGACGAGGTTGCCCGGGGCGCCTGACGGCCGGGGCACGCCGCGGCCAGGCGGCGCCGGCAGTCCCGAGGGCTCGCCCGGACTGACGTCGCCGCCGCCGCCCCCGTCACCGCCGCTGCCGGCGCTGCCGCCGTTACCGCCGCTGCCGCCGTCACCGCCGCTGCCGCCGCCGCCGTCACCGCCGCTGCCGCCGTTACCGCCGCTGCCGCCGCCGCCGCCGCCGCCGCCGCCGTTACCGCCGTCACCACCCCCGTTGCCGCCGCCGCCGCCCGGGCCAGCGGAGGTCGTGGTGTCCCCCGTGCCGGTCGTCGAGCCCCCACCGGTGCCGGAGCCGGACCCGCTGCCGCTCGCGCTGCTGGACGCGCCGCTGGTCGTCGAGCCGGTCCCCGGGTTCTCCTCCTCGCCGCCGCAGCATGCCAGGAACGCCGCGAAGATAACCGGGAATGAGAGCGGGATACGCATGCTAGCTCCTGCTGAAGTGAAGTATCTTGCAGCCTCGACGCGCGGTCGTGATCACGAGGCTCGGGCGAGCGCCTGCCATCGCTGCTGCTGGATTGGGACGGAGGCGCGCTGCGGCGCTCCGCGCGACGAGGGCTCGGCGCCCCGCGCCGTCACGCCTCGCGATCGAGCTCCTCCCAGAGGCGCACGTCGCTCCGCTCCTTCAGGAACAGCCCGCCGACGACCACGGTGATGAGCGCCACCCCGATCGGATAGAGGAGGCCCGCGTAGATGTTGCCGGTCGCGACCGTCACCGACGACGCGATGAGCGGCAAGAGCCCGCCGAACACGCCGTTGCCGACGTGGTACGGGATCGACAGCGACGTGTAACGCACCTTGGCCGGGAACGCCTCGACCAGGTAGGCCGCGATCGGGCCGTAGACCATCGTGACGAAGAGCACGAGCACGAAGATGAGGGCGGTGAGCACGACCGGGCTGTCCGCGTTCTGCTTCATCGCCCAGAACACCGGGAAGAAGCCGATCGCGCCGCAGAGGTTGCCCGCGAGCATGATCTTCTTCCGGCCGATGCGGTCGGAGAGCGAGCCGAAGAACACGAAGAACGGCATGCCGAGCGCGAGCGCGGCGGCGACCACGATCGTGGCCGTGATGAACGGGACCTTCAGCGTGTTCTGCAGGAAGTAGAGCGCGTAGAACTGCCCCGTGTACCAGACGACGCCCTGGCCGGCCGTCGCGCCGAAGAGGGCGATGAGGATGACCTTCCAGTTGCGCTTGTTGCCGAGGCTGTCCTTGATCGGGGCCGTCGACGTCTTCCCCTCCGACTTGAGCTTCGCGAAGATCGGCGACTCCTTGAGGCGCGCGCGCACGTAGAAGGACACCGCGACGAGCAGGACCGACAGGAGGAACGGGACGCGCCAGCCCCACTCCTTGAAGGCGTCCTCGCCGAGCGCGACGCGCGTCCCGAGGATCACCGCCAGCGAGACGAACAGGCCGAGCGTCGCCGTGATCTGGATGAACGAGGTGTAAAAGCCGCGCTTCTCGTCGGGCGCGTGCTCGGCGACGTACACCGCCGCGCCGCCGTACTCGCCCCCGAGCGCGAGCCCCTGGACGAGCCGGATCAGGACGAGCGCGAGCGGGGCGGCGAGCCCGATCGTGTCGTAGGTGGGCAGGAAGCCGATCAGCGCCGTGGCGCCGCCCATGAGCAGCAGCGTCACGAGGAAGGCGTACTTGCGGCCGACGATATCGCCGATGCGCCCGAACACGAGCGCGCCGAACGGGCGGACGACGAAGCCGGTCGCGAACGTCCCCAGCGTGAGCAAGAAGCCCGCTGTGGGGTTGTCCTTCGGGAAGAAGTGGGTGGAGATGATCGCGGCGAGACTTCCGAAGATATAGAAGTCGTACCACTCGATCATCGTGCCGCCCGCAGAGGCGAAGATGACCTTCCAGAGCGTGGAGCTGCTCACGACCTCGCGCTTGCTTTCGCCGGCGCGGCCCCCAATGGTCACGGGAAGCGTCTCAGGAGATGTCTGTGCCACTCGACCAGCCCCTCGGCGTAAGGAATTTTTGAACCCTGATTTGCATGACCTAAATACCACGGGCAGAGTTCAGGGAATACCCTCCGTGCCGCCGGTGGAGCACACGGTGGGTCTCTCGCGGGGCCGCCGCGCTACGATCGGTAACACCCGGTGACGCGGCGCTACGATCGGTAACACGCCGGACCGGCGGATCGCGGCGACCGGCGCGGCGCGGGGCTTGCGCGCGCCGCGTCAGCGGCTCAAGAGCGCGGCCGGGGGATCCCGAGCCGCTGGCGCCGCTCCCACAGCGCCTTCCGGCTGATGCCGAGGCGGCGGGCGATCTCCGTCTCCGTCAGCTCGTGCTGGTGCTCGAGGACGAAGCGGCGGAAATAGCCCTCGAGCGAGTCGGACAGGGGCTCTGACTCGCGCACGTCCGCGGGAGGCGCGGTCGAGGCCGGCCGCGGGGGCGCGTCGAGACCGAGCAGGGCCTCCCCAATTTCGCCGCCCTCGGCGAGGACCATGGCGCGGTGGATGGCGTTCTCCAGCTCCCGGACGTTGCCCGGCCAGGGGGCCGCCGCGATGGCGGCGCGCGCCTCCGGCGTCAGCGCGAGCGGCGCCTGGCCCCCCGCCCACGCGCGCCGCCGGAGCAGCGCCTCGGCGATGCACACGGCGTCGCCGGGCCGCTCGCGCAGCGGCGGGAGGCGGATCTCGAGGACCCGCAGCCGGAAGTAGAGATCGCTCCGGAACGAGCCCTCGCGCGCCATCGCCGCGAGATCCCGGTGCGTCGCGGCGATCAGGCGCACGTCGACGCGGCGGGCGCGGGTCGCGCCGACGCGCCGCACCTCGCCGGTCTGGAGGAAGCGGAGGAGCCGCGCCTGGACCCGCGGCGGCAGCTCGCCGACCTCGTCGAGCAGGAGCGTGCCGCCCTCCGCGGCCTCGCAGAGCCCCGCGCGCGCCGAGAGCGCGCCAGGGAAGGCGCCGCGCTCGTACCCGAAGAGCTCGCCCTCGATCAGCCCCTCGGGGATCGCCGCGCAGTGGACCGGGACGAACGGGAGCTGCCGCCGCGGGCTCAGCCGGTGCACGGCGCGGGCGAGCGTGTCCTTGCCGGTGCCGCTCTCGCCGAGCACGAGCAGCGTCGCCTCGCTCGGCGCGACCTTGCGCACCTGCGCGAACACCTCGCGCATCGCCGCCGAGCCGCCGACCAGGCCGTCGAGCTCGTCGTCATCCGACGTGGGCGCCGCGGGCGCCGTGAGCGCCGCGGCCGGCGCGGGCGGCACCGGGGACGGCCGCGGCGCGGCGTCGTCGGGCGCGCTCCGCGCGGGCCGGGCGCCGGCGAGGTGGTGCTCGACGAGGGCGACGAGCTCGTCGTGATCGAACGGCTTCGAGAGGTAGTCCGCGGCGCCGCGCTTCACCGCGTCGACCGCCGCCTTCACCGTGGCGTAGCTCGTCATGAGCACGACCGGCGCGCCGCCGCACCGGCCGACGAGCTCCGTGCCGGGCGCGCCGGGCAGGCGCACGTCGGCCAGCACCAGATCGAACGCGCGCAGATCGTGGCCCGCCTCGGCCTCGGCGATCGACCCCACCTCGACGACGTCGTGCCCGTGGCGCGCGAGCAGCCGCCGGAGCTCCATGCGGATGACGACCTCGTCCTCGACCAGCAGGATCCGGCTCACGGCTCCGCCTCCTGCCCGCGCCGCGCCTCGCCCGCGCCCGCGCCGGCGCCCGCGCCGGCGCCCGCGAGCGGGAGCTTCACGACGACCGTCGTCCCCTGCCCCACCGCGCTCCGCAGCGCGAGGGTGCCGCCGTGATCCTGGACGATCGATCGCGAGAGCGGCAGGCCGAGCCCCGTGCCGCTCGGGTCGCGCTTCGTCGTCACGAACGGCTCCAGCACGTCGGCGAGCAGCTCCCCCGGGATGCCGCTGCCGTGGTCCTCGACCTCGATCACGATCTGGCCCGCCTCGATCCGCCCGCGGACGGAGACGGTCGCGCCCTCCTCGGAGGCGTCGCGGGCGTTCGCGAGCAGGTTGACGAAGACCTGCACGAGCTCGCGCCGATCGCCGATGACGACGAGCGACTCGGGGCAGGCCTGCTCCACCCGGACGTGCCGCGCCGCGCGGTCGAGCCGGATCAGCCGCTCGGCCTCGGCGACCACCTGGGCGATCGCCACGCGCCCGACGCGCGCGCGCGGGATCTCGCCGGGGGACGGCACGGCGCCGGTGCGGCTGTGCTCGAGCAGCGATCGCAGGATCGCCTCGATGCGCGCCGCCTCGCCGAGGATGAGGCCGGCGCGCGCGCGGATCTCGTCGCGCTCGGCGCCGTCGGCCTCGGCGCGGAGGTTCTGCGCGAGGCAGGTGATGCCGGTGAGCGGGTTGCCGACCTCGTGGGCCACGCCGGCGGCGAGGCGGCCGAGCTGGGCGAGGCGGTCGCGGTGGGCGAGCTGCGCCTCGAGGGCGCGCTGCTCGGTGCGATCCTCGACGAGCAGGACCACGCCCCCCGAGGCGGCGCGCGCGTCGATCGGGTCGAGCGCGGCGCGGTGGACGCGCAGCGAGCGCGCGCGCCCGCCCACGTGCGCCGTGATCTCGTCGGCGCCGGCCTCGCCGGCCGAGGCGGCGGCGGCGGCGCGGGCGAAGAGCTCCGCGAACGGGGCCGGCAGCCGGCCGAGCGGCGCCCCGACGAGATCGCGCTCCTCGACGCCGACGAGCGCCTCGAGGCGGCGGTTGACGAGGCTCACGGCGCCGTCGGAGCCCACGGCGCAGACCCCGAGCGGGAGCTGCGCGAGCACCGAGCGGAGCCACCGGCGCAGGAGGTCGAGCTCCTTCGCCGCGCCGACGAGCCGCGTCTCCCCGCGCGCGAGGCGCCGCTCCAGCCACCGGAGCTCCTCGGTGAGCGCGCCGCGCGCGGCGCGGCCATCGTCGGCCGGATCGCGCGCCTCCGCGGCCGCGCGCGCGAGCACCGGGCCGACGAGCGGCGACAGGTTGCGGTGCAGGCGCTCCTGGAGGGCGTGCAGCTCGGTGGGCCGCGTCTCGTCGCGCGGGATGTCGAGCTCGATCCGCGCGCGCGTGACCTCGACGCCGGCCGCCTCGCGGCCGAGCAGGCGGGCGAGCCGCTCCTCGAGCGCGCCCACGCTCGACGCCACGGTCGCGCGCTCGACCGACGGGCCGATCTCGCGCCGCCTGCAGAGGCGCGCGGCCTCGCGCTCCTCCTTGGCCGGCGGGCGCAGGAGCGAGACGAGCCCGAGCGCCCCGGCGTTGACGGCGAGCGACACGAACGTGGGCAGCGACCAGGTGTCCCGGGCGGCCGCGCGCGCCGCGTCCAGGGCGCCGGCGGCGTGGCCGCCGTGGTCCGCGCCCTCGCGCAGGAGGTCGAGCCACGCGGGATCGATCCCGGGGATCGGGGGCAGGAGCGGCGCGAGGCAGGTGGCCGTCCAGGTCCCGATGCCGGCGAGCAGCCCGGCGATGAACCCCGCGCGCGTCGCGCGCTCCCAGAAGAGCACGGCGAAGAGCCCCGGCAGGAGCTGCGCGAACGCGACGAACGACGCGATGCCGCTCTCGACGAGCAGCCCGTGGTGCGGCTGCGCGCGGTAGAACAGCCACCCGCTCACGAGGATGGCGGTGAGCAGCCCGCGCCGGAGCCACAGGACGCGCGCGTAGACGTTGCGGCGCAGCGTCCTCCGGGCGAGCGGCAGGAGCAGGTGCGTGGCGCTGTCGTTGGCGAGGGCGACGGCGGTGACCATGACCATGGCGCTCGCCGCGGAGATGCCGCCGATGAAGGCGGCGAGCGCGAGCCAGCCCTGGCCGAGCAGCTGGGGGACGAGCAGCACGTAGCTGTCGGCGGGCTCCGCCGGGGCGAGGCGGGTCCCGGCCCAGAGGACGGGCAGGACGGGCAGGTTGAGCGCGAGCAGGAAGAGCGGGAAGGCCCAGGCGGCCTTGGCGAGCGCCCGGTCGTCGGCGCCGCTGGCGAACGCCATGTGCCACTGCCGCGGCAGCAGGAAGGCGGCGGCGAAGCTGATGACGAGCATCGAGGTCCAGCCGCTGTCCTCGCGCACGGGGCGGCCGAGCGCCTCGACCTCGGCGGCGTGCTCGCCGAGCCAGCCCGCGAGCCCGGCCGCCCCGCCGAACGCGCCGACCACGGCGGCGACGCCGACGGCCGCGAGCACGGCGAGCTTCGCCGCCGACTCGAACGCGACCGCCGCCGAGAGGCCGTCCTCGCGCCCCCGCTCGGCGGACGGGCGGGCGCCGAAGAACGCGGTGAAGAGCGCGAGCAGCGCGCAGAAGACGGCGCCGACGGCGTCCTCGTGCCCCGGCCCCGAGAGCACGCGGACCGACTGCTCGGTCGCGCGGAACTGCTGCGCGACGTAGGGCATGCTGGCGACGAGGGAGAAGGCGGCGACGAGGGCCCCCGCGGCGGGGCTCTGGAAGCGGAAGGCGAGGAGGTCGGCGAACGAGGAGAGGCGCTGCTCGCGCGTGATGCGCAGGACGCGCGACCAGAGGAGCGGGGCGGCGATGCACGCGAGGGTCGGGCCGAGGTAGACCGCGAGGAAGACGAGCCCGTGGCGCTGGGCGAAGCCGACGCCGCCGTAGTACGTCCACGACGAGGCGTAGACGCCGAGGGAGAGGGCGAGCACGAGGGGGTGCCGCGCGAGCGCGCGGGGGAGCCGCTCGCGCTTCGCGGCGAGGGCGACGGCGGCGAGCGCGGCCAGCCAGGCCACCGTGGCGAGCAGGAGGACGCGCACGTCGATCATGGCGGCGGCTCTCGCTCGGCGCGGTCGCCCTCGCCGCGGCTCTCGCGCGTGGCGAGCGCGGCGAGCGCGATCAGGGCGATCCACACGGCGAGGACCGCGGCCACCGCGAGCAGGCCGCGCGCCCAGAGCAGGCGCGCCGGCGACACGAGGAGGAGCGCGCCCACCAGCACGAGCACGAGCGCGCGATCCGCCGCGCCCGCCTCCGCGTCGTGTCCTCCGCTCATCGGAGGGTAAGGCTACTCAGGACCGCAACGGCTGAACACGTGCGGCTTATGACGCGCTGCGTTACGAGATAAGGCGAAGAGGTCGCGGCGTCGATCGTGTCGATCGGCCGGGCGGCCCGGGTCGCGTTCAGCGCGATTGCAGGAAGTACCTGCGCGCGGCGTCGCAGAGCTCCGGCCAGCGCTGGGCGAGGGCCGGATCGGCGGCGAGGCGGGCGGCCCAGAAGGCGTCGAGGGCGGCGCGCGCGGCGGGGGTCGGGACTCCGTAACGCGCCTGCGTGCTCTCCACGTACGCGGGGTACAGCTCGCACGCGACGACGAGGCCGGCGTACTGATTGAGCGTGAGCGGGGGCGGCGAGCGCATGCTGCCGGGGTCCCCGCCGGCCGTGGGGCCTGGCGCAGAGGCGGGCGGGACGCTCGGCCGGGCGCTCGCACCGGCGGCCGGCTGGGCGCTCGCACCGGCGGCCGGCTGGGCGCTCGCAACGGACGCAGGGGGCTCGCGCGGCGGGTTCTCTTCGAGGCTCACGGCGCGCTGGAACGGAAGTGCCGCATTGAAGCGCGCAACGGGCGGCTGCGGGCGCTCCTCGGATGCCGCTGCCGCGTGGATGAAGGGAAGCGCCGAGTGGACGGGCCTTTCCGCCTCGGGACTCCTCTGGCCCGCGGGCCTGGCCTCCGCGCTCGGCAGCGGCGGCTCCGTCGGAGGAACCGGCGGCTCCGTCGTGCGAGCCGGCGGCTCCGTCGTGCGAGCCGGCGGCTCCGTCGTGCGAGCCGGCGGCTCCGTTTGAGGAGCCGATGCGGCCACGGACGCGGGTGTCGATCCGGCGACGGGTGTCGATCCGGCGACTGGTGCGGACACGAACGGCAGCACCCCGCCCGGCCGGGAGAGCGGCGCGAGCGACTCGACCAGCGCCGGCGCGCTCGTCTCCGTCAGCGATCCGACCAGCCCCGGCGCAAGCGTCTCCGTCAGCGACCCGACCTGCGCCGGCGCGCTCGTCTCCGCCAGCGACCCGACCAGCCCCGGCGCAAGCGTCTCCGTCAGCGACCCGACCAGCCCCGGCGCGCTCGCCACCGCCAGCGACCCGACCAGCCCCGGCGCGCTCGCCACCGCCAGCGACCCGACCAGCCCCGGCGCGCTCGCCATCTCGACGGCCGCCGCCGCCTCCGCCTCCGCCGCCGCGGCCGCCTCCGCCTCGCGCTGCGCCGCGGCTCGCCTCGCCTCCGCCAGCCGCTCCTCCAGCGCGCGGTGCACGTCCTGGAGCACCCCCAGCGCCTCGGCGCCCTCGCCCTCCGGGCCGAGGACACGACCGATCGCCAGGACCAGCTCGCGCGCGGCGCGCAGCGCCGGCTCCTCCACCGCGCGGCCGGGCAGGTGCCGCCGGGCGAAGGCCGGAAGGTCGTCGTCCTCGCAACGCGCGAGGTCCGCGAGCCGGGACGCCACGCGGCGCCGCTCCGGATCGAGGCTGCCGCCCCGCGGCGGGCGCATCGCCTCGTCGAGCTTCGCGAGCGCCTCGGCGAGCCGGCCCCCCTCGCGCGCGGTCGCGTCGCCCTCGGCCGTCGAGCGCGCGTCCCTCACGGGGAGAGCACGAGGACGGTGGTGACGCTCGGCACGATGGCCATGCCCACCGTGTTCGTGCTGTTCTGCAGCGAGAGGCTCGTCAGGCGCGTCATCGGCGCGCAGCCGACGATCACCGTGAAGGCCGCGGTGATGTTGCGCGACGGGCCCATCACCATCCCGGACGCCACGCCGAGCGCGACGCCCGGGTTGTCCCCCATCGTGAGCGGCGCGAAGGTCAGCATGTTGTGCGCCGGCGCGCACGTGGCGAGCACGTTCGGCACGAACAGCACGCTCATCGGATGAAGCGAGATGTTCGGGTACGGGATCGGCACCGGCGCCGGCGTCGGCGTCAGGCACACGTCGGGGAACGCCAGGCACATCCCCCCTGCGGTCGTCTTCGCGAGCATCGCTTCTCCCCTCGTCCTTCCTGGCGCCCGCCGCGCCGCGCGGCGCGGCGCCTCAGCCGATCTTGACCTGCTCGCCGTCGAGCTTCGCGAGCGTCCGCGCCGCGACGATCGTGTTCTCCCCCCGCACGGCCGCGAGGCCCTCCGCGCGGACGTCGATGACCCCCGCGCGCACCTGCTCCAGCGCCTCGATGAAGCGGAACGCCTGCTTCGCGCGCTGGACCAGGCGGTCGGCCCGCGCCTCGAGGCGCTCGGCGACGACGACCGCCTTCTGGAGGTGCACGTCGAGCGACCGGCCGACGAGCCCCATCTCCTCGATCGCCGCCACCGCCGCCTGCGCGCGGACCTGGAGCTTGCCCGCGAACAGGCCGACCTCCTTCGCGGCGGCGATCTCGATCTGGTCGCCCGCGCCGAGCCCGAGCCGCCCCGTCGCCTGCACCTTCAGGTCGCCCTCGACGGCGATCCGCGTCGTCGCGCCCGCCTCGCCCTCGAGCACCGCCAGCACGAACACCTGATCGCCGTCCGTCGCACAGAGCACACGATCCCCCGCGTCGGGCGCGGTGAGGCAGCTCTTCGCGCGCCGCGCGAGGACCGGGCCGCCGCCGAGCTCGACCAGGAGGCCCGACGCCGTGCCCCGGACGACGCCCGTCTCCAGCGACGGCGCGCGCCGCGGCGAGGCCCCCGCAGCCGGCAGATCCACCGCGGCGAGGACGTCCTCCTCGGCGCTGTCGTCGTGTGCCTCCGTCACCGGCTCGCGGGACGCCCTGCTCTGCATCTCGGGTCTCCTCGGCCTGGCCCCGCCCCTCCGGGGCGAGCGCGCCGCCAGGCCAGTTTCGCGGCGCTCGCGGGGAAGATCAACGGCTCACTGGCGCTCTGCATCGCGCTCACCGCCGCGCCGCGGCGCCCAGTCCTCGAGCGCGGCGAGCTTCTCGTCGTCGCCGAGCCAGCCGGCCCCGCCCGGCACCCGCGCGCCGTCGCGCCGGGCGCGGTGCAGCTTCGTGCGGAACATCGACGCCTGCGAGAAATCCGCGCCGGAGAGGTCGCAGTGCGACAGATCCGCATACGCGAGCTTCGCGCCGACGAAACGCGCGCCGGGGCACGAGGCGAAGGCGGCGTACGCCTCGACGAGCTCCGCGCCGGAGAAGTCGGCCTCCGCGAGCGCCGCCCGCTCGAGGATCGCATTCCGGAGCATGGCCCGCGGGAACCGCGCCTTCGCCGCGTTCGCCTCGCCGAAGAGCGCCTGCGCCAGGATCGCGTCGGAGAAATCGCAGCCCGAGACGTCGGCCCCGGTGAAGTTGCACTGCGTCGCGTCGCAGCCCGCGAAGCTCGATCCCGCGACGCTGCCGCGCATGAACTGCGTGCGGAAGAGCCTCGTCCCCTGGAACGCCCGCGCGCCGAGCTGGGACTCCAGCAGCGTCGTGAGCGTCAGGTTCGCGCCGTCGAGCAGCGCCGTGCGCAGGTCGAGCTTGTACATCGTCGCCTTCTCGAGGTTCGCGCGGGAGAAGTTCGCGCCGCCGGCCGCGACCTCGATGAGGTTCGCCCGGTCGAGGTTCGCCCCCTCGAGCGAGGCGCGCGCGAGCGAGCAGCTCGCCCACGTCGCGACCTGCGCCTCCGCGCCGGACAGCGCCGCGCCCTCGAGCGACGACTCGGCGAAGCTCGCGGCGATGAGCCTCGCCCCCGCCAGCGTCGCCCCGTCGAGGCGGCACCGGAAGAACGTCGTCAGGTGCAGATCCACCCTCGCGGCGTCCACGCCCGACAGGTCGCACTCCGTGAACGTCGACTCCTTGAGGAGCGCGCCCCGCAGCGCGCGCGGCAGGCGGACGCGGTCGAACACCGCGCCCGAGAGATCCGCGCCCGTCAGGTCGAGCCCGGAGAGGTCCGCGGCCTGGATCGGCTCGCCGTGGCGGACCTTGTCGAGCAGCTCGTCGCGGTTCATGTCGCGCCCCCCGCGGCCTGCGCCCCGTGCCGGTCGAACCGGGTGAAGTCGACGGCCGCCTCGGCGAACGTCGTCCGGTCGTCCCCGCGCGCGCGGGTGAGATCGGCGCGGCAGAGCTGGGCGCCCGTGAAATCGGCGCCGGCCACGCGCGATTTCGAGAGGATCGCCTCGGTCAGGTTGCACCCGCGGAGCGAGGCGCGGTCGAGGTTCGTCCGGATGAAGAGCGCGTTCTTCAGGACGGCCTGGTCGAAGATCGCGCCCGTCGCGTCCGCCTCGGAGAGGTCGACCATCGTCATCTGGGCCCGATCGAAGCGCGCGCCGCGCAGGTCCGTCGTCCGGAAGCAGGTCTTGTCGAGCACGGCGTCGCGAAAATCGGCCTCCGGCAGGGCGCTCTTGTGGAGGGCGACCCCCTCGGAGAAGCGCGCCCCCGCGAAGCGCACCCGCGCCCCCGTGCAGCTCATGAGCGTCGCCTTGTTCAGCTGTGCCCCCGAGAAGTCCGCGCCGTCGAGCGCGCACTCGAGCAGCATCGCCCGCTCGAGGTTCGCCCCGGCGAGGTTCGCCCCGGCGAGGCTCGTCTGGAGGAACATGCAGGCCACGAGCTCCGCGCCGGAGAGATCCACGCCGTCCCACGCCACCTGCAGGACGTCGGCGCGCTCGAGCCTCGCGCGCGCGAGGCGCGCCCCGGCGAGCTTCGCGCCCATCAGGACCGCCTCGGTCAGATCCGCGCCCTCCAGCGCGGCGCCCTCGAGGTTCGCCTTGCCGAGGTTCGCGCCCCGGAGGCGCGCGCCCGACAGATTCGCGCCCGTCAGGTCGGCCTTCGCGAGCACCGCGCCCTCGAGCACCGCGCCGGAGAGGTCGCACCCCCTGAGGTCGGCCCCCTCGAGGAGCGCGCGCTGAAAGCTCAGCCCCCGCAGGTCGAGCCCGCGGAAATCGGCGCCGGTGAGATCGCGCTCGTCGAGGGGCTCGCCCGCCTCGCGCGCCGCGTCGACGACGACGCGCGCCATCAGGGCGGCCTCGGGGGTCATCGGCGGGGCCGCGGGCAAGAGGTGCGCCCCGCGACGGTAACCGTCGCGCGCGGCCAGCTCCAGGCGGACCAGCTGCTCGTGGAACGCCGGATCGGCGAGCATCGCCTCGAGCTCCACGTTGGGCACGCCGCCGCGGCGCCCCGCCTCGGCCAGCTCGGCGTACTGCGCGATCTGCGCCCGCGCCGAGAACGCCGGCGGGCCGCCAGGGGGCTCCTCCTTGGTCTCGGCGCGCCGGAGCGTCTCCTCGGAGACCCCCAGGTCCGCCGCCTGCGCCTTCGTGCGCGCCTCGGCCTCGGACTTCATGCGGGCGGCCCTGGCCTCCTCCTCCTCCAGCTTGCGGGACGCGGCGTCCAGGTACACGACGAGCGCGTCGAGGTCGTCGACCGGCGGAGGCGGCTCCTCGTCCGGCAGCGGCGCGTCGAGGCCGTAGCGCGCCGGATCGATGCCGTCCGCCAGGAGCTCCTCTCGGCGGCGCTCCCGCGCCCGCTCGGCGCCCCGCCGCTGGTTGCGCGCGGCCAGGTTCTCGCTCCTCATCCACTGCATCATGTCGAACCCGCCGATGTTCGCGGCCACGCCGGACTCGCGCGGCGGCATGAGATCGCTGTCGCTGAGGCCCGCGATCGCGCCCCGGTCCTTGTCGAGCCGCCGGGCGAGCGCCGCGCGGTAGTGCTCGATCGGCCGGGGGCGGCCGATCTCCTCGCAGGCGACGACGAGGTCGACGATCTCGGCCGCGTCGTCCTCGGTCACGGGCATCGCGCCGTGGAAGATCACGGCGCCGAGGTTGGCCGAGGGGAAGAGCCACACCGTGTCGCAGCGGACGGGGAGCTCCAGGAACACGTCGCCGCCCGCGTCGCGGCGGGTGACGAACACGCGGGCGCAGAGGCCGGGGAGCGCGCCCTCGATGCGCGGCCGCGCCGGGTGCATGTTCTCGACGAGGAACGCCTCGTCGCCCCGGAAGGGCTCGGCGCTCCACTGATCGCTCGGGGCGACGTTGAAGAACGAGGGATCGACGTCCGGCGGCAGGCCGGGCGCCCACTTCTCCGCGTAGTCCGCGCCGTACGTGCCCGCGCGGGCGCGGCGCTGGGCGAACGTGACGTCCATCGGGAGGAAGGACGCCGGGCCCGGGCGGTCCGACGGCGAGCGGATCAGCGCGCCGTAGTGCTCGACGTTCGGGAGCGGGCGGACGCGCTGCCCGCCCCGCTCGACCTCCTCGATCCCCTTGCCGTAGGGGTTCGCCGCGTCCTTCGGCCCGCCGAGCGCGTGCGCCCAGTCGACGGGCATCTCCGAGAACGGCTCCGGCTCGGTGAAGCCGTGGCCGGTCCAGTGCCGGTCGCCCAGCACGGCCAGGCGCTTGTCGATGGAGCCGAGCCGCGCGCGGACGAACGACGCGGCGACGCGGCGGCCCTCCGGGGCGTGGCACCGGCCCGCGACGAGCAGCTCGCCGCGCGCCTTCGCCATGCCGTCGTCGAGCGGGAGGCCGCCGAGCGCCGCGGTCGCGGCCTGCCAGAAGGTCATCTCGTCGAGCAGGGCGCGCGGCGCGTCGAGGGGGAACGCGACCATGGCGCCCACGTGGAACCTGAGCCGCCGCGCGATCTCGACGACCCGCGTGAGCACCGGCGCCTTGAGGGGTTTGACGACTCGCATCGGCGCTCAGATCTTCGTGACGAAGGCGGAGATGACCTTGATCGGGGCGGTGCTGATGTTCGCCGAGCCGCTCAGCGCCAGGATCAACGCGGCCTCCGCCAGCTTCAGGGCGGCGGCCTTCTTGTCCATCCCGATGAAGTCGAGCTTGATCCCCACGAGCTCGAGCTTGACCCCGTACAGCGTCTGGTAGAGCGCGGCGTGGTCGGTCTTCAGGATGCCGCTCGCGCCCTTGTACAGATAGAGCTCGTGCTTGGCCGACGAGAGGTCGAACGTCGCCCCGAGCACCTCCCACTTCGCGTTGGAGGCCGAGATCTTCGCGTCGGGCGCCTTGATCACGAAGCTCGTGTCGCTCGACAGGTCGACGTTCCCGCCGAAGTGGCCGTTCCAGGTCGTGGCGACCTCGGTCTTCCAGCTCTTGTAGTCGTCGAAGCTCTGGGCCGTGACCTTGTGCGTCCACGGACCGGTCACCGTGGACGAGCCCTCCGGCTCGATCGTCTGCGTGTACTTGCCGTGGACGTCCTGCGTCGTCTCGCCCGTGATGGTCTGCTTCGTCACGCCCGTGATGGTCTGCTCCATCCCGCCGGTGATCGTCTGCTTCATGCCGCCGGCTTCCACGGTGTCCACGCGGCCCGTCTTGATCGTGGTCGTGCGCGTGGCGTAGTACGTCTCGTTCGCCGCGCCGGTGACCTGGAGCGTGTAGGTCGCCCCGACGCCCGCCCAGAGGTTGCCCACGACCATGCTGGACTTGTTCCCGCCGACGTTCTCCCAGGAGTCGCCGCCGATCCAGGACCCGCCGTTCGCCGCCGTCGTCTCGAGGTAGCTGAACGAGACGCTGACGAGGCTGCTGCCCGCGATGGCCGGGTCGGCGTTCTCCGGGGACAGGAACGACCCGATCTGCGTCTCGCCGTCGCCCGTGTAGACCGACCCGTGGCCGGCGCTCGGGACGCCCATGTAGATGCCGGTGCGGTTGTTCGGCGTGTGGAGGAAGATGAACTCCTTGCCCTGCTCGTCCTCGAGCACGAGCTGGTTGCCGCTCCCGGTCCGGATGATGTTCTGGCTGTGGTTGCGCTCCCCGACCACGCTCGGCCGGTGCGCGTTGGGCACCACGCCGGCGATGAACGGCCGGTCCGGGTCGCCGCCGAGGAAGGCGATCATCACCTCGGTGCCCTTGCGCAGCGGGAAGTGGAAGCCCTCCGTGGTCCCGCCGTGGGGCTGCATCATGCGCACGCGCGTCGAGACGCGCGCGTCGGGCAGCCCGCTCGTGTCGAACTCGAAGCGGACGAGGTAGCGGCCGTCGCCGTCGATCTGGGCGTACTGGCTGTCGGCGGGGCCGCAGACGACGGCGTTCTCGAAGCCGTAGATGCGCGGCCACGGCGTCGTCTGCGGCGCGCGGAACTGCACGTCGGCCGGGATCGCGAGCAGCTTCACGCCGTACGTCTCCTTGTCCGAGAGCCGCGTCAGCCGCGCGAGCTCCGGCGTGATCCCGGCGATCGACCCGGCGTGGTGCACCTCCAGCGCGAGCCAGTTCTCGCCGACGTCGCTCGGCTGGTCCTCCAGCAAGAACCGGTACCCGGCGCGCGGGCCGAGCACGTCGCCGCTCCCCCGCAGGGTCACCTCGCGGCAGCCGATCGACTGCGCGCGCACCAGCGCGAGGCGCTCGGCGTCGCTCTGCACGAAGACGCGGTAGCCGTACTCGCGGATCGCGCCCAGGCCGTTCGCGGTGATGCTGCTCTCGCCCTTCACCGACGCGGACGGGTTCGTGTAGTTGTAGTCGGCGATGGTGACGCTCTTCGGGAGCCACTGCACGTCCTGCTCGAGGTGGTGCAGGCCGATCGGCGCGGTCACGTCGTCGCCGAAGAGGGGGACGTAACGCACCGCGCCGCCGCCCGGGAAGTCGTCGTGCAGCCCGCGGTCGTCGACGATGACGAGGACCTCGCTCGAGCCGTCGTCGGGGTGCTCGAAGAAGTAGTAGAGGCCCTCGCGCTCGAGCCACCGGTGGAAGAACGCGAGGTGCGTCTCCCGGTACTGCGCGACGAACTCCTCGATCGGGTAGTCCCCCTCGTCGATCGAGAAGCGGAAGTCGCTGGCGGCGAGCCCGCCGCTCTGGAGCGTCGCCGAGAGGAACTCCTTGACCGGCTGGTTCGTGAAGACGTGGCTGCGCCAGAAGTGGCGCAGGAGCCAGAGCTTCGGCACGAGCAGCGCCTGGTAGAGCGCGCGATCGGCGTTCTGGTGCAGGAGGCGCACGCTCGCGAGGACGCCGTGCAGGACGAACGGCTCGTTCCCCGCGCCGCGGCTCGTGCGCACGGTCGCCCGCTCGCCCACCGCCTTGCGCACGTCGGTGTTCGCGGGGACCGAGAAGAAGAGCTCGAACTCGTACGGCTGCGAGACGTGCTCGGTGCCCCGGAACCCGATGAACGTGGCGCCGGCGAGCGCCGAGCACGTGAGCGAAAATTCGTCGTGGCGCATGGAGAGCCTCCCCGTCCCTGGCCTTGGTGCCGAGGGCGGAATGTCGGTGCTCCGCGTCACGGCGTCAACGAGCCCATGCTCGTCGACGGCGCGGTGGATGCGGTGGATCCAGCGTGGGATGTGCGCGCACCTGCACGGTGTGTCTCGGGACGGTGACGGGTCGAGGGCACGCGCGGCGGGTTCATCGCGCGGCGGACGCGGGGCTCATCGCGCGGCGGGTGCGGGGCTCATCGCGCGGCGGGTGCGGGGGCTCATCGCGCGGCGGACACGGCCGTGAGCGCGGAGACGACGCCGCGCGTGAAGCGCCGAAGGCGGGCGACGTCCTCGGGGCGCGGGGTGAGGGCGCGCGCGTCGCAGTAGAGCCGGCGGGAGATCTCGATCTGGAGCGCGTGCACCCCGTCGCCCGGGCGCGCGTGCCGCTCGAGCGCGTGGCCGCCGGGGAACGGGTCGTCCAGCGCGAGCGAGAGGCCGTGCGCGCGCGCGACCTCGGCGACCGCGTCGCGCACCCAGCCGGCCGCGCAGGCGCCGCCGCGGGTCCCGAGCACGACGTCGGCCGCGCCCGGGAACAGGGTGTCGGGGTACGTGTGCGCGGAGACGAGGACCGCGACGCCGTGGCGCTCGCGCGCTGCCGCGAGGCGCGCGGCGACCTCGGCATGGTACGGCGCGAACACCTCGCGGACGCGGCGCTCGACCTCGGCGCGCGGCGGCGGGCTCTCGAGCCACTGCTCGCCGCTGGCGGAGCGCCGCCGCACCTCCCGCAGCCCGTAGGGGAGCTTGTCCTCGTACGGCGTGGGCACGCGCGGGGCGGTGTTGAGGTCGATCACGTAGCGGCTCAGCGTGGCCACGACGAGCGCGGCGCCCTCGAGCGGGGCGTCGCCGAAGAGCACGTCGGCCGCGATGTCGGCGTCGGCCGCGAGGGCGCGCTCCGGCACGCGGGTGAAGCGCGCCGCGGCCTCGTCGACGCAGAGCCCCGCGTGCGGGACCTCGACGACGACCGGCCCGGGCGCTCCGGGCTCGTGGACGCGGAAGGGAGGCGGCGGCGCGGACATCGTTGCTCCGGGGGTGGGCGCGGCCGGGTGTAGGCGCGGGGCGCGCGGGACGGCAAGGGATCTCGGCGCGCTCGCCGGGATCACCGGACGGCCGCTCCTTGCGGCGAGGCCCGGTGTCGGCGAGGAGACGACGCCGCGGCGGCGCCGGGTTTTTCGCACGGGCGTCGCCGATTGCGCTCTCATGGCGGGCCATGGGACACCGGTTGTGGCTGCTCGTGAGCCGCTATCACCTCGACGCCGGGATGTCGTCGCTCCTCGTGGACGTCGTCGCGACGGCCGGCCTGCTCGTCATCGCCGCCATCGCGCTCCGGCTGTCGCTCCGGCAGCGCCGCGCCGCCGCGCGGGCCGGGGCCGCGGTCAAGGGCGACGCCGCGCTCACGCCCGGGGAGGCCGTCGTCGTGGGCACCGTGGAGCTGGCGCAAGGGGCGGACGTCGCCGTGCGCGTCGAGGTCGAGCAGCACGGGACCGAGTCCGAGAGCTCCGGCGTCTGGAGGCACCTGTGGTCCGAGACCGGCCGCAGGGTCCACGTCCACCCCTTCTACCTTCGCCACGCCTCCGGCGGCCTCGTCCGCGTGGAGCCGGGCGAGGACGTGGCGCTCGTCGACGCGCTGGACGGCATGATCCGGGTCGATCCCACCCGGCGCGTCCGGATCGCCGAGATCGCGCCCGGCGAGAGGGTCTTCGCGCGCGGCGAGCTCCGCCGCGCGCCGGATCCCGAGGCGTCGGCCCAGGGCTACCGCGAGAAGGCGCTGGGGTATGTGCTCGTGCCCTCGCGCGGGCAGCCCATGCTCGTCTCGTCCGAGCCGCTCGGCGAGCGGTTCGCGCGCCGGGCGGCGTTCCACCGGCGGTGGGCCGTCGTTGCGGTGGTCGCGTGGCTCGCGTTCAACGCCGCATTCGCGGGCTTCCACGCGCGCCGCTGGCTGGGCGAGACGGTGGATGTCCGCGTCACGCAGCTGCGAGAGGACGACAGCGATGACGACCATCCCCGCTTCGAGGTCGCGATGCGGGCCGCCGACGGCGTCGTCTTCTCGGACGAGGTGTCCCATGCCACCTTCGGCCGGCTCCGCGGGGTCGAGCAGCTGAAGGCGCGTTATGTCCCGTCATGGCCGTCAGCCAGCGCGGCTGGCCCCGACGTAACGGCCCACTCCGCCGCCTACGTCGCCTTTCCGCTGCTCGGCGCCATCGCGCTCGCCTACGCCATCCGCGCGCAGGCCACGAAGCCCTGGTACGAGAAGAAGCTGAACGAGCAGGGGAGCGGCAAGCTGACGGGCGGCGGGTCTGGCGCGCGCAAGGCCACGAAGCGCCCGGAAGGTCGCCGACAGAAGCCCGCTTCCGGGTGACGGCGAAGGCGCCGGGCGCACTGCCGCATGTTTGTCGCTGATATACCGCCCCGACGTAGAGCAGGTCTTAGAGCACCGTTCACATTGATCGAGCGGGAGATGAGCCGCCAAGGACGCCAAGGACGCCAAGGACGCCAAGAGATAGACATGTCCCGGCGCCCTGGCGGTTCGCCGTTCGACGCGCTCACCCTGCCTCGAGCGGCACCACGGGCCGCATCCCCGGCACGACGATCCCCCCGCGGTCCCCGGGCGTCAGCGACCCGAACCGCTCACGGAACACCGGCGGCAGCGCCCGGGCGCCCGGCGGCGCGAGCCATAGCCGCAGGAGGTGCCGCTTGCGGTCCGGCTCGGGCCAGTCCTCGAACGCCGTCCGGTCGTGGAGCAGCGTGTGGTTGTGCACGAGCTGGATGTCGCCAGGCTGGAGCTCCATCGTCAGGTGGAGCGCGGGGTCGTTGGCGAGCGCGTCGAACAGGTCCAGCGCCTCGACCTGCCGCGCCGTGAGCGGCGGGACGTCGGGGAAACGGCGCGCCGACTCGATGTATTGCCGCTGGTAGATGGCGGTGAGCAGCCCGGCATGCCAGCTCAGCACGGGGATGCGGAAATAAGGCCTCTCGCCCGCCGGCACCTCGCCCCGGCGGTCCGTCTCGATCGGCGCGAACAGGACCTCGGCCAGATCCGGGCGCGCCCGCCGCACCTCGTTGTACAGCGTGATCGAGCTGACGAGCGCCGAGAGCCCGCCCACCCGCGCGGTCCGCAGGCAGAGCAGCGCCACGACGTCGCACGAGTCCGTGTGGAAGGTCTGCCGCTCGCGCGTCTGGTAGATGCGCACGCTCGGGTCCTGGCTCGACAGGCCGAGATCCTTCACGTGCCCGAGGACATGGCCCTTCGCGTTCTGCGACCGCGCGCTCCCCAGGTGGCTGCCGATGCCGAGGAACGCGATCGCGGCCGCGCGGGCGTCCTTCCGGTCGAGCCACGGGCCGCGGAGCCCGCGGAGGAGGGCGAAGCCGCGGCCTTCGAGCACCTCGGCGAGCACGCGCCGGAGGCGCGCCGCGAGCGTCGGCAGCGGGAAGTCCTCGCGGCGCATCCGCGCCGGATCGGCGCCCGACTCGGCGAACCGCCGGACCGCGGCGTCGACCTCCTCGACCTCCGCCGGCGTGAGGTGCTCGATCCAGGCGTCGCTCCGCGCCAGCTCGGGGCCGTACCAGGCCGCGGGGGCGTCGATCCTCGCCGGGAGCCGGGACAGGTCGACGATGGGTGCGGTGGTCTCCACGGCGCTCCTCCTCAATCCCTCGGCCACGATGCGCGGGGTCCGGCGAAAAGGAAAGTCAAACCGATCGGAGGATGTCAAGTGTTCATCGCGACGGGGGAGCGCTCGTGAGGCAGCCGCGGCGACGCTGCGTCAGAGCGCCGGCACCACCGCGCCGCCATACGTGGACTCGATGAAGCGCCGCACTTCCTCGGAGCGCAGCGCCTTGATCAACGCCTGCACCTCGGGCCGCGCCTCATCGCCCTTCCGCACCGCCAGCACGTTCGCGTACGGGTTGTCCTTGGCCGACTCGCGGGCGAGCACCTTCGCGTCCAGCTTCAGGTTCTTCTGCGCCTCGAGGAAGTAGTTGCCATTGATCACGGCGGCGTCCACGTCCGCCAGGGTGCGCGGCTGCTGCTCGGCGTCGATCTCCCGCAGCGCGAGCTTGCGCGGGTTGTCGATCACGTCCTTCACGGTCGCGGCGATGCCCACCCCCTCGCGGAGGCGCAACAGCCCGTTCTGGGCCAGGAGCTGGAGGGCCCGGCTCCCGTTGGTCGGGTCGGCCGGGATCGTCACCTGCGCGGCCTCGGGCAGGTCCTCGAGGCGAGCATGTTTGGTGGAGTAGAGGGCCAGCGGCTCGAGGTGCACCGCCGCCGCGCTGGTCAGCGAGAGGTGGCGGTCGGCGCTGAACCGCTCCAGGTAGGGCACGTGCTGGAAGTAATTGGCGCCGAGCTGGCCGTCCGCGAGCGCGATGTTCGGCTGGACGTAGTCGGTGAACTCGACCACCTCGATGGCCACGCCTTCCCGCGCGGCCAGCGGGGCGGCCGCCCGGAGGATCTCCGCGTGAGGCACGGGCGTGGCGCCGACCTTCAAGGTGCGTGCGCCGCCGGCGCCGGCGGGCTCGTCCGGCTTCTTGCAGGCGGAGAGCAGCGCCACGACGGAGAGCAGGAGGGCGGAGAGCACGATCGCTGGGGTTCGCTTCATGGTCAGTCCTGGAGAGGGTTCACGCGCGTGAGGCGGCGCGGCCGAGGCGCCTGGGAGAGAGGGTCAATCGCGAGCCCCGGCGCCCCGGGAGCTCGTTCGGTCGAAGCGGGACGCGAGCCTGTCCCCGAGCAGCTGGACGGCTTGCACCAGGGCGAGCAGCACCACGAGGCAGCCCAGCATCACGTCGGTGCGAAAGCGCATGTAGCCGTACTTCACGGCCAGATCGCCGAGGCCGCCGCCGCCCACGGCGCCCGCCATGGCGCTGTATCCGAGCAGGCTGATCACCATGAGCGCCGCGCCGCGCACGAGGGACGGCAGCGCTTCGGGCAAGAGCACCCGGAGGATCACCTGCCGGTGGGTGGAGCCCATCGCCACCGCCGCCTCCACGAGCCCTGGATCCACCTCGCGCAGGCTCTGCTCGACGACGCGCCCCATGAAGGGGATCGCCGCGACCACCAGCGGCACGATCGCGGCCGTGGTGCCGATGGTGGTGCCCACGAGCAGCCGGGTCAGCGGCACGATGGCCACCATGAGGATGATGAACGGCACGGAGCGCCCGACGTTCACGATCGTGCCGAGCGACCGGTTCAGCAGCGGCCGCTCCCAGAGCCCGCCCCGGTCGGTGATCACCAGCAGCACGCCGAGCGGGAGCCCCGCGAGCAGGACCATGATCGCGGCGACGGACGTCATGTAGAGCGTCTCGACGGTGGCCACCCACAGCGACTCGAGGAGCTCGCTAGGCATGCGCGATGAGCTCCGGCGAGAACCCCTGCTCGCGCAGGTGGCCGAGCGCCTGCTCCAGCGCCTCCGGGGCGCCGGTGAGCTCGACCAGGAGCCGGCCCACCGGGGCGCCTCCCACACGCTCCAGCGTGCCTTCGAGCAGGGTCGAGTCCACGCCGAAGCGGCGCGCCAGCAGGGCGAGCACGGGCTGAGCGGCGGAGTCCCCGGCGAGGGAGAGGCCCACGAGGCGGCCCCCGGGACGGACGGGCCAGTCGCCCGCGGCGAACCGCGGGTAACATAACGCGTTCAGCCGGGTGCCGGGGCGCGCGAGCAGGTCGGCGACCTTGCCCTGCTCCACCACCCGGCCCTGCTCCAGCACGGCCGCCGAATCGCAGATCTGCTTGAGCACTTCCATCTGGTGCGTGATGAGCAGGATGGTGAGCCCGAGCTTTCGGTTGATGTCCCGCAGCAGGCCGAGCACCGCGCGCGTCGTCTCCGGATCGAGGGCCGAGGTGGCCTCGTCGGACAGCAGCACGCGCGGCCGCGGCGCGAGCGCCCGGGCGATCCCCACCCGCTGCTTCTGCCCGCCGGAGAGCTGGGCCGGGTAAACCTGCGCCTTGTCCGAGAGATCGACGAGCGACAGGAGCTCCTTACACCCGCGCGCGGATGTGGTCCTGGGGCCAGCCCGCGATCGCCAGCGGATAGGCGATGTTCCCCGCCACGGTCTGCGAGGAGAAGAGGTTGAAGTGCTGGAAGATCATCCCGATGCCCTGGCGGGCCTGCCGGAGCTCCCGCGGGCCGAGCGCCAGCATGTCCCGGCCCTCCACCCGCACCTCGCCGGCGGTGGGCCGCTCGAGCAGGTTGACGCAGCGGATGAGGGTGGATTTTCCGGCGCCGCTATGCCCCAGCACGCCGAGCACCTCGCCCGGAGCGACGCGCAGGGAGACGCCCGCGAGCGCCGCGATCTCGCGGCTGCCCTGCCGGTATACCTTGCTGACGTCACGCAGCTCGATCACGCCCGACGACCACCTCCGCGCCCGCCCCGCTGCGGCCTCGGGGAGCGGGCCGGCGCCGTCGGCGGCTCGCAGGACAGGAGCAGCCGCGCCGCCGTGCGGGAGCGGCGCGCCAGCATATAGCGGCCTGCTCCTGCGGGAGCAACACCGGGGCACACGATTGCTGCCCACGCAGCAGCGCGCTCACCCGGGCGGCGAGCTGGGCGGCACACGTGGAGACGACGTCGCGTCGCCGGAGACGACGAGCCGGTATCCGAGGTCCAGCGAGCCCTTCTCCGCGAGGTGCCCGTGCCGCCGGTGCCAGCGCCCGCTCTCGAGGTCGTCGGCGAGCCGGCGCAGGCCCGCGTCGACGTCGTCCAGCCGGCTGAACGCGGAGATCGCGCCTCGCGCGCCCGCGTCGAGGTAGGCGTGCGGCCGGCTCCAGTACGCGCCGAGGAAGCCGTCGGTGCAGTCGCTCGGGATCGGCACCGGCTCGACGCTGGCGCCGCCGAGCGCGTCGCGGAGCTCCTCGATCGCCGGGAAGAGCGCGCGATCGAGCGTTATCAGCTCCGGGAAGTAGTCTTGTGTCAGCCAGAAACCGCCGCTGCTCGAGTCCCACGTCAAGATCACGATCCGGGGCGCCACCCGGCGCATCTCGCGGAGTCCCCGACGCCAATCTGCCCAGTGGTGCATCGTCAGGATCGCCATCGCGGCATCGAAAGAATCATCCGGGAAAGGAAGGCTCTCGGCGCTGGCCTGGACGACCTCGACGCCCGGCGTCCGGCGCTGCGCGATCATCGTGGCGGACGGCTCCACCGCGACCAGGCGTCTTCTATCCGTAGGCTCGTAGGAGCCCGCCCCGGCGCCGACGTTCACCACCGTGGAGGCGCGCCCGAGTCCCCTGTGGATGCTGGCGGCGATCCTCGGATCCGCGACCCGGTATCTATCGTAGCTTCGTCCGATCCGGTCGTAGTCCATGGTGTCCTCCCGTCGCGCCTCCGCCCGGCGATCCGGGCTCACGCGCGCTCGCCGAGCCGCGCTGCTGCGCTCTCGACGTCGCTTCATGATGCAAGAACTTGACCGCGGCGCGCCGTACCCCGGGGATTTCCAGCAACGGTCGCGCGGGGCTACACTGCGGACCGCCCGGAGCGCGCCTGCACCCCGGGGGTGCTCCTCCTGCCATGACCGCCGCCCCGCCCATCGCCGTCCCGCTCGCCCCCGGCACCGTGCTCGGGGGCGACTTCCGCATCGTCCGGCCCCTGAGCCAGGGCGGCATGGGCGCGGTGTTCGTCGCGGAGCAGCTCTCCACGGGCAAGCCGCGCGCGGTGAAGCTGATGCACGCGCAGATCGCGCAGGACGCCCGCTTCCGCGAGCGCTTCGAGCAGGAGGCCCGGGTCGGCGCGCGCATCGAGAGCGAACACGTGGTGGAGGTGGTCGCCGCGGGCGTGGATCCGGCGACGCAGACGCCGTGGCTGGCCATGGAGCTGCTCGACGGGTCGGACCTGGCCGCCGTGGTGGGTCAGCGCGGCGCGCTGCCGCCCGACGAGGTGCACGAGATGATGGGGCAGCTCTGCCACGCGCTCGCGGCGGCGCACCGCGCGGGCGTCGTGCACCGCGACCTCAAGCCTGAGAACGTCTTCGTCGCGCGCCCGCGGCAGCAGAACGTCCGCTTCAAGATCAAGGTGCTCGACTTCGGGGTCGCGAAGGTCGTGGCCGAGACGCGGGCCATGTCGGCGATGACGTCCTCGGTCGGCACGCCGCTCTGGATGGCGCCCGAGCAGACCGAGCTCACGCAGCGGGTCACGCCGGCGTCGGACGTGTGGTCGCTCGGGCTGATCGCCTTCTTCCTGCTCACCGCGCGCCTGTACTGGCTCGAGCCGAGCCGCGGGCGGAGCGCCTCGGTCATGTCGCTCATGCGCGAGGTGCTGTTCAACCCGCTGGAGCCGCCGTCCGCCCGCGCCGCGCACCACGGCTGCGCGCACCTGATCCCGCCCGGCTTCGACGCCTGGTTCGCCCGCTGCGTCTCGCGCGAGCCCCACGCGCGCTTCGCCGACGCGGGCCAGGCGATGGCGGCGCTGGATCCGGTGCTCGCCGCCGCGTCGTACAGGTCCGCGACCTCGTCGCACGGCCCGCCGGTGCCGGTTCAACCCATGATGCCCGCGCACTCCGTGCCCGCTCACTCCATGCCGGCTCACTCCATGCCGGCTCACTCCATGCCGGCTCACTCCATGCCGGCTCACTCCATGCCGGCTCACTCCATGCCGGCTCACTCCATGCCGGCTCACTCCATGCCGGCTCAACCCCCGTACACCGCCCCCACCTACCCGGGTATCGCCCGCACCGATGTCGGCGGCATGACCGGCGGCACCTTGGCGCCGGCGCCCAGCTCACCTCCGCGCAAGGCATCCTCGGGTCTCGTCCTCGCGATCGCCGGCGGCGGGCTGCTCGTCGTCATGGCCCTTGTCGTCGGCGGTGTCCTGTTGCTCCGGCGAATGGCCGCCGACGAGCCCGACGCAGCGCCACCGCTGCCGTCGTCCCAGGGCGGCCCCGGCGCGACCACGAGCACCCCGCCGCGGCCGTCGTCGAACCTGACGAGCCCCCCGACGAGCAGCCCTGTCGACGTGGCCGGCACCTACGATATCACCGCCTCGCGGAATCCGGGCGGACAGGGCAGCTACGCCGGCAACGTGCTCTTGTCGAGGACCGGGGACACATACCGGATCGCCTGGATCATCACGAAAGGATCCGGCTACGAGGGCATCGCCTTCGTGCAGGATCAGACCCTCGCCGTGGGATGGGCCAACGGCGGCCAGTACGGCGCGGCCGCCTACCGCATCGACGGCGAGCGGCTGCACGGCCACTGGATCTCCACGGACCGCCCCGGCCAAGTGCAGGCCGAGGAGCTGCAAGGCCCCGCGGGGCTCAGCGGCAGCTACCGTATCGCGCACGGCGCTCGCCAGGGGACGGTGCTCATCGCGCCTGCGGGCGAGACCTACGCAGTAACCTGGACCCTGAGCACGGGTGTGTTGAAAGGCGTGGGCATCCGCTCCGGCGATCAGCTCGTGGTGGGATGGTCGCCGGGCCAGCAGGTGGGCGTGGTGAGTTATGCGATCCAGGGCAAGCAGCTCACCGGGCGCTGGGCCACCCTGGGGGGCACGCTCGCCGGCAGCGAGACGCTGATGCGGCGGTGATCAGCGTGAGTCGCGGTGCTGGCCGCCGGCGAGCACGATCCCCCAGGGGAAGGCGAGGATCACGACGGTCCGGATCGCCGTCGCGAGGGCCGACGGGACGCCCGCCACGCCGATCTTGGCCAGGATCGCCGTGGCGACCGCGGCGACGGCGGAGAGGAGCGCGTAGATCCAGAAGGGGGTCATGGGTCGCCGGCGAGCGTGCCCGACGAGGGAGGAGGTGTCGACACGGAAGATCCTAGAGGCTCCGCAAGCCAGCTGGATGCTCAAAAAACTTCAAGGCAGAAGCGACGGCGCTGTGCGGAAGCTCAAGAGCGTGCGCGAGCTTGTCGAGCGCGCTCCGCCTGAGCTCGTCGATACCATCACACTGCTGAGCCACCAGAGCGGCGAAGAAAATCAGCGCGAATCGGGTGCCCCGCTCTGGGATGATCCATGCGACCCGACGCATTCTTAGCTCCAAGCCGTCTCTGGCAAGCGACTCGGCCAGATTGTCTACGAGCGAGGCAATCGGGTCGAGGTCGACCGCATCGAACACGTTCGCGACGACACGCACGAACTCGGGCCGCTCGCCAGGCCCCAAGATTCCTTGGCAGCTCACGATCAAGAAGGCGACCTCCACGGCGAGCTTGAATACTGACTCTACTTCCCCCCTCATCTTCATCGAGACCGTCAGGTCAGGCGACCTCGTACCAACGTCGTCCTCTTCGGGGTCGGGACCGACGCCATAAAGGCGAGCTGCCTGCGCGAGGTGCGGGCTCAGGGTGCGGAGCAATGCATGCGGTGCACGCGGATCTATCGTTTTGACCGTTTGCCTCGAAGGACGTTCATACAGCGGTTCACTTTCGCGGACACGGCACAAGGACGGAACGTAAGGATCGAGCTCGCCGGGTTCGAAACGGCAGAGCCCGGTCGCGTACCAGAACGCTCGCCCCGTGTCGCCACCGAGCTTGTAGCGACCGCTCGGCGTGAACGCGGCCCAGCCTTCCGGAACGCACAGGAGGACGGCGAGGCATGCTCCGGTCGCGACATCCCACAGCCGCACCGTGGAGTCGCCCGAGCCCGACGCAAGGATGCACCCGTCGGCGCTGAAAGCGACGCTGGCGACGCCGCTCTGATGGCCTCTCAGCACGAGCCGCGGGGCGCCCCTCGCCGCGTCCCAGAGCCGCACCGTGGAGTCACCCGAGCCGGAAGCGAGCATCGTGCCGTCGGGGCTCCACGCGACGCTCATGACCCAGCCCTGATGCTGCTTGAGGACGAGCCGACAGGCGCCGGTCATCACGTCCCACAGCCGGATCGTCGCGTCGTACGAGCCTGACGCGAGCGTCGCACCGTCGGGGCTCCAGGCGACGCTCCGGACAAGGCCCTGGTGGTCCGCGAGCACGTGCCGCACAGCAGCGGTGGCGCCGTCCCACAGCCGGATGGTCGAATCGCCGGAACCGGAAGCGAGCATCTTCCCGTCGGGGCTGAAGGCGACGCTCCAGATGGCGGCCTGATGCCCCCTGAAGACAAGCCGGCAATCGCCGGTCCCGGTGTCCCACAGCCGCAGGCCTGACTCCTGCGAGCCGGTCGCGAGCGCCGCACCGTCCGGGCTCCACGCGACGCTCAGGACATGGCTCGCATGAGCCTCCAGGGTGAGCCGCGCGGCGCCGCTGGCGACGTCCCACAGCTGGACAGTGGTGCCTTCGGAGCGCGAGGCCAGCGTCGCGCCGTCAGGGCTGAAGGCGAGGCTCCAGACGCGCGCAGGCACATCGATCCCGCGACGGATCGTGCTGGTCGTCATATCCCACAGCCGGATGCCTGAGGCCTGCGATCCCGTCGCGAGCATCCCCCCCGTCCGGTCGAGCGCGACGGACCACACCACATCGAGAGGGCTCGCGAGCACGAGCCGAACAGCGCCGGTCGAGGCATCCCACAGCCGGATCGTCCCGTCGAGGCTCGCGGAGGCGAGCGTCGCGCCGTCGGGGCTCCACGCAACACCTGCCACGAGTCCCCCGTGTCCCCTGAGTACGAGCCACGCCGCGCCGGTCGAGGCGTTCCACAGCCGCACGGTCGAGTCGTAGGAGCCCGACGCAAGCGTAGACCCATCCGGGCTCCAGGCGAGCGTCACGACCCAGCTCTTGTGTTCCTTGAGGACAAGCCGGGCAGAGCCCGTCGCGACCTCCCACAGCCGGATGGTCGAGTCGTACGAGCTCGACGCGACCGTCGCGCCGTCCGGGCTCCACGCGACGCACTGGACGCGGCGCTGGTGACCGGAGAACACGGCGCGAGCCGAGCCGCTGCCGGCGTCCCATAGCCGGACCGTGAAATCCTCATGCGCCGACGCAAGGGTGCTCCCGTCAGGGCTCCACGCGATTCCAGGCACCGCCCCCGGATACCCCTCGATGACGTTGACGACAGCGCCGCTCGCGACATCCCACAGCCAGATCGTCGCGTCCTCCCAGCCCGAGGCGAGCTTCGCTCCATCGGGGCTGAAGGCGACGCAGCACACCCTGCCTCCATGACCTCTGAGGACGAGCCGGGCGGCGCCGCGCGCGACGTCCCACAGACGAATCGTGCCGTCCTCGGAGCCAGACGCCAGCGTCCCGCTGTCCACGCTCCACGCCATGCTCTGGACGCTGCCCTCATGACCAACCAGGACGACCCGCACGACGCCGGTCACCAGATCCCAGATACGGACCGATCCGTTCGCGTGACCCGACGCCAGGAAGACGCCGTCCGGGCTAAAGGCGACGGCACTGCAGTCCGATGCCGGCGCGATCATCGGCTCCACGTGCGCCGGCTCCGGCATCGCCGCGCCCGCCGTCACACAGCCGTCGAGCGCTCCTTCGCTGAGCTCCGCGCCGACGAGCTCCGCGGCGCGCAGGCGTGCCCCTGCGAGCGACGCGTCGCGGAGGTCGGCGCCGAGCAGGCGGGCAAATGAGAGCTCGGCAGCCCGGAGGTTCGCGCCTCCGAGGCGCGCCCGGGAGAGATCCGCCCGCTGGAGCACCGCGCGCTCGAGCGAGGCGCCCCGCAGATCGGCCTCGACCAGCCGAGCCCCGGTCAGGTCAGCGCCGGTCAGGTCGGCGCCCCGCAGGTCCTGCCGTGACAGGTCGCGGCCGCGCAAGTCGTGCCCGGCCAGGTTCACCCCGACGTGCGCCTCGACTCCGAGCCGCTTGAGCACGAGCAAGGCGTTCTTCTTCGCGACCTCTTTCGAGCCAGACGCGAGCGCCGCGCGGGCCCATGTCACCGCGGTGTCAGCGCCAGCCAGCGCCGCGAAGAAGTCGGCCATCAGCTCCGACATCTCGCGCAGGCTGAGCGACGCAGGTTCGCCTGCTGCCGCGACGTCCTCCGCCGCCCGCCGCGCGACGAGCCACTCCAGCACCGACTGATGGACGAACGAGAAGCTCCCCTCCTCGTCCCTCACCAGCAGCGTCCCCGCGCCGATCTCGTGCGCGACGACGCCGGCATCCAGCTTGCTCGCGGCGAGCTCCTGCGCGGCCAGCAAGAGCTCGGGCGACAGCGCGCTCACGTCCGCGGTGCGCTCGCCGCGCTGCCAGAGCTGTACAGCGAGCTCGGTCACCGCCTGCCACCGCTGCTCGAGCGTGAGGCCTACCTGCGCGCCCCTCGGGTGCGCCCGCTCGTCCTCCTTGCGCAACCACTGTTCGAGCAGGAGCCTGTAGAGCTCCGCCGACGTGACCTCCCCCTTGCTGGCAGCGGCCTCCGTCAGCTTGCTCTCGTCGATGCCCGCGATGAAGCCCAGCATCCTCGGGTTCCTCGCGAGCCCGAGCAGGTCTTTCACGCCGCCGAGCAGCTTGAAGCGCCGCTCGGCGACGCCCTCGCCGCCGAGCCGGTTCACCAGGAAGCGGCGGATCTGGTCCTCGGTGAACGGCGACAGCTTCGCCAGCCGGTAACCGGGCAGCGATCCAGCCCGCTTCGCGAGCGCCGTCTCCACACGCCGGTCCGACAGGAAGTGCTGCGTGCGGCTCGTGACGACGACCTTCGCGTTCCCGGATGCCGCCTGGATCAGCGTATCGAAATGCTCCTCGGCCCTGTCGAAGCTCACGCGGAGGGCGAGCTCGTCGAAGCCGTCGAACAGGAGCGCGATGCGCCCCTCGGAGAGCATGTAAAGGAACGCCTCCATCTGGAAGCGATCGAAGCGCGCCCTCGCAAAGTGCTGCGCCAGGAGCTCCTCGAGCGTGCGTCCCTTCTCCAGCGATCGCATCTCGACGAGGACCGGCACGACCGGTCCCCTGCCGGCGCCCATGCGCCGCGCGAGCTCGTGGAGCAGGAACGTCTTGCCCGTGCCGAAGTCGCCCAGCAGGACGACGAACCGGCCGCGCGGTGAATCCAGCCACTCCGCCACGGTCGAGAGCGCGTCCGCCTCCTCGAGCTCGTCGAGTCCCACCTTGAAATTGAGGCGCTGTTCGACGTAGAGCGACGGCGGGTACACCAGGTCGCTCGAGAGCCGCTGGGTCTGCCGCTCGAGATAGTGCGTGAAGTCGAGCAACCCCTGGTACTCGATGAAGCTCTCCAGGTTCACCCGGGCCCGCTCCGCCGCGCGGACGAGCGACTCCGGCGCAGTGTTGCCCCGGTAGACGAGGGTCGAGACGAGCCCTGGATCATCCCTCCGGTACGGCGCGTCGATGCGCTCCAAGAACGCTTGAAGCATCTCGTCAGTCACCGGCTGCTCGATCGCGGCGACGGGGTGCGTCCGCACGATGCGCCCCCTGCGCGCCGAAACGCGCAGGAGGGCACCGAACGGCGGAGGTGCCGGCAGCCGCTCGATGCTCGCGTCCTCCGGTTCTTTCAGGCGGCATACGCGCTCCACGCGCGTGAGGAAATCGCTCTGCTCCATGCCCTGGGCCCCGACGATCACGCCGTCGCAGCCCTCGCTGCCCCCCCGCGCCACCCACCGCAGCATCGCCGCCACGCGGGCGTGCGCGCTGTCCGGGCTCTCGTAGGCGACAATCCTGACCCCCGCGGCCTCGAGCCTGCGCCGCCGAAACGGCGTCACGGTGTCCTCGGGGAGGAGCGCGAAGTGCGGTGGCGGCTGCTCGCCGGCCAGCGCGCGGATCTCGCCGAGCGCGTGGTCGAGGTTGTCGTCGGCGAAGCTGAAGCCGACGAAGAGGATCGGGCACGCGTGGAACAGCGCCTTGATGGCCACCTGCAAGCCTGGCGAGGCGAAGATCACGCGGTCGTACTGCTCGCGCGTGAACACCCACGTGTCCCGCTCGCGGAGGGTCCCGTGGAGCTTGAGGATGTAGCCGCGGCGGGCTGCGATGTCGGCAGGCGCTCGCGCGAGGACGTCCCACTCCCCTTCGAACGCCCGCTCGAGGAGGCGATCGAGGTTCGTGGTGAGCACGGCCCGAAGCTTGGGCCTCATCGACGCGATGACGCGCGCGATCTCGGGCACGTCGCGCCCGCCGTCATCGAGGGCCTGCTCCACCGCGGCGCAGAACTCCGGCGCTCCGAGCGCGAGCTTCACGGCCGACAGCGCCTCGATGTACCGCTGCTTCTGCGCGAGCTCCTCGATCTCCGCAAGGATGCCCGCCGATGCGCCGCGCGCCCGGAGGCGCGCCGCCATCTGCTCGGTGAGCCTCCGCCAATCCGGGAGTCCCGCCGCAGCGGGGACGTCAGCGCCGACGAACAGGACGAGCTGTCCACTCTCGTATGCCCTGCGGAGGTCCTGGAGCACCGGATCGACCGGCGCCTCCATAGGGCTGCTCACTGGATCCGCAGGCGTCTTCATCGGCGCTACCGTACATCGTCCGGGGTGCCAGGATCGCGGTGCTATCCTCCCGGCCGTGCTCCCTTCCTACGATCTCGCCGCCATCATGGCCCGCCTCGCCGGGCGCGAGCCCTCGCCCGACGCGCCCACCGAGGAACGCCAGGCCGCGGTCGCCGCGATCCTCCGGGCGCCCGAGGGCTCTCCCCCATCCGCGCTCGGCCCCGCGGGGCCCGAGGCGCCGGCGCCCGCCGAGGCCGAACTCCTCCTGATCCGCCGGGCCGAGCACCCCGCCGACCCCTGGTCGGGCCACATGGCGCTCCCGGGCGGGCGGCGCGACGCGACGGACGCAAGCCTGCTCGCCACCGCGATCCGCGAGACGCGCGAGGAGGTGGGCATCGACCTCGAGGCGCACGGCACCCTGCTCGCGCGCCTGCCCGACCTCCCCGCGGTCGTGCGCGGGCGGCGCGTCGGGATGATCATCGCGCCGTTCGTCTTCGCGCTGCGCTCCACCCCGGCGCTCACCCTGAGCGACGAGGTGGCCGAGGCGATCTGGACGCCGCTCGGCCCGCTCGCGCGCGGCGAGAGCGCGTCGAAGTACGCGTACACCCACGAGGGGACGGTCATCGAGCTGCCTTGCCTGCTCGTGGGCGAGCGCGTCGTCTGGGGGCTGACCTACCGCATGCTGGAGCAGCTCTTCGAGGTGCTCCACGCGTGAGCCGCCTCGACCGGCCAGGCCCGCTGTCCGGTGCGAAAGACGGCCAGTCGCTGGAGGCCGTGGGGATGCGCGCACCGTGAGCCCATTGGCCCGCTGCGCTGACCACGGCGCGCGATGGACCGGCTTGTGTCGGCACGCCGCGCGGTGTATTTCGGGGTTCACCGAGAAAAAAAAGATTCCTCTATGTCGAAGTCTGGCTGTCCGAACGGCGGAGGAGCTCGCAAGATGAAGACCATCGATTTTGGCGGCACCGGCACGCAGGTCAGCGCGTTGTGCCTCGGCTGCATGTACTTCGGGACGAAGACGGACGAGCGGACCTCGTACGCGCTCCTCGATCAGTATTACGAGCGAGGCGGCCGCTTCCTGGACACGGCCAACAACTATGCCTTCTGGGTGAGCGGCGGCGTCGGAGGGGAGAGCGAAAGCCTCCTCGGCCGCTGGATGAAGGAGCGAAAGAACCGCGGCGAGATCTTCCTCGCGACGAAGGTCGGCGGCAAGCCCACGGTCCCCGGAGCAGGGCTCGAGTCCGCCGAAGGGCTGAGGGCGAACGTCATCGTCCGCGCGGTGGAAGAGAGCCTGTCTCGGCTCGGCACGGACGTGATCGACCTGTATTACGCGCACGTCGATCAGCGGACGGTGCCGCTGGAAGAGACGCTGGAGGCGCTGGACCGGCTGGTGAAACAAGGGAAGGTCCGGCACCTCGGCTGCAGCAACATGACGGCGTGGCGCATCGCGGAGGCACGGACGCTCAGCCGGATCAACGGCTGGTCGCCGTACCGCTGCGCGCAGCAGTGGCACTCTTACCTGCGGCCGCGCCCCGGCACCGGCGGGATCGAGGTCCCGGAGCGCGGGTTCACGTTCCAGGTGAACGTGGACGACGATCTCCTCGATTTCTGCAGGATGAACGAGGACTTCACGATCGTGGCGTTCTCCTCGCTGCTGCTCGGCGCCTACACCCGCCCGGATCGCCCCCTCCCCGAGAAGTTCATCGGCGCCGACACGGACGCGCGCCTGCGCGTGCTGGAGAGTGTCGCGCAGGAGACGGGCAGCACGCGAAACCAGGTCGTCCTGGCGTGGCTCCGCCAGGGGAAGCCCGCGATGGTGTCGATCATCGCGGCCAGCACGACCGCGCAGCTGCAAGAGAACCTGGGCTCGCTCGATCTCGTCCTGAGCGACGAGCAGATGCAGCGGCTGACCGACGCGCACGGCTGAGGCGCGGCGCCCCCGCGCGCATGGGAACGCGCAGCTGAGGTCGCGGGGCCGCGGGCTCGAGCCGCGAGGGTTCACGCCGCGCGCCGCCTCGCGTAGCGTCGGCCGAGCGCATGCGACCCGACGACCTGCCAGACTGCATCCATATCGAGGCCTTGCGGGAAGCGCTGTGGCGCCCCGAGAGCCGCGCCGCCGCGCTCGTCGGCGCCGGCATGAGCCGCAACGCCGATAAACTGAGCCCGGCCGTGCCCGATTTCCCGTCGTGGACGGAGATCGCGTCCGGGCTCAGGAGCGCCGTCGACCCAGGGACCTCCGAGCTGGACCCCCTCCGGCTCGGCCAGATGGTCGAGGACACCTGCGGCCGCGGGCGCCTCGACGACCTGCTCCTCGATCTGATCCCCGACGGCAAATACGAGCCTGGCCCGCTCCATCAACGCCTGCTCCAGCTGCCGTGGGCGGACGTCTTCACGACCAACCACGACACCCTGCTCGAGCGGGCGCGCCGCCGCGCGCCAGAGCGCAAGTACGAGATCGTCGAGGCTCCGGCCGATCTCACCCGCGCCGAGCGGCCGCGGATCGTGAAGCTCCACGGGAGCCTCCCCGCGCGCCGGCGCTTCATCTTCACCGAGGAGGATTACCGGCGTTACCCGGCGGATTTCGCCCCGTTCGTGAGCCTCGTCCGGCAGTCGGCGACGGAGAACGTGCTTTGCCTCGTGGGCTTCTCGGGCTCCGATCCGGACTTTCTGCAATGGGCCGGCTGGCTCCGCGATCAGCTCGGCGCGACGGCGCCCAGGCTCTACCTCTGCGGCGTCCTCGACCTGACGACGCTCACGCGGAGTTACTACCGGCACCTTCAGGTCATTCCCGTGGACCTCGGCCCGCTCTTCCCGCCTCGCGACTGGCCCCTCCCCGGCGAGCGCCACCGCGCCGCGCTCGCGTGGCTGCTGGAGAGCCTGCACGCCGGCGAGCCGATCGACCTGAGGCGGTGGCCCAGGCTCGACCCGCCGGCGAGCGCGGTCGCGCTGGCCGCGCCCTCCCCGCCCCTCCTCGCTCCCCCGGCGGCGCCGGAGCCCCCGCCGCGCCTCGATCGGCCGCGCGGCGCGCTGGATCAGGCGACGCTCGCGGAGCTCCTGACGTGCTGGAAGGGCGAGCGCGCGGCGTATCCGGGCTGGGCGGTCTGCCCGGAGCCTGCGCGAATCGCGCTCTGGCAAGCCACCTCGCAATGGTTTCGTCTCTTCGACGGCGACGGCGGCGCGCGCCTCCTCGCGGAGCTCCCCCTCGCCGCGCGGGCCGAGGCGCTCCGCGAGATCGCCTGGCGGGCCGAGACGGCGCTCGTCCCGCTGCCGGGCGCGCTCCCGCCGCTCATCGAGCAGACCCTCGAGCGCATCAACCCGCTCCCGCGGCTCATCGATCTCCCCGGCGCGTCCCTCACGCCGAGCGCGGCCACGCCGTCGCTCCGGTGGGATGACCTCGCCGAGGTGTGGGTCGAGCTCGCCTTCTCCCTCGTGCGCCATGCCTGGCAGCTCCAGGACGCCGCGCTCCACGAGCGCTGGATGGAGCGCCTGCGGCGGGTCGCGGCGGTCCGCTCCACGTGGCGGGCGCGGTGGTGGTACGCGACGTGCTGGCACCACCTGATACGGCTCGAGGCCGACGAGGCGCTCCAGGCGTCGCGCGACTGGCCCGGAGATCCATCCCTTCCCCTCTGGGAGGCCAAGCGCGCCGCGGTGCTCGCCGAGCTCGGCCTGCTGGAAGAGGCGCGGGAGATCGCCGCCCGGGCGCTGGAGCGCGTGCGGCTCGGCCGCGATCGGGCCCGCGTCGATCACAGGAGCCTCTCCGAAGAAGGATGGCTCCTGCTCCTGCTTCAGGTGATCGCCGTCTATGCTCCCGATCTGAGCGATCCATACAGAATGAACGACAGGCGAGAGCGCCGGTTCCGCGAGCTCGCGCGCGACGACGGCAATCCCTGGGACGACCTCCACGCGCGGGAGCACGCGGTGCTCGAGGAGGACACCAGCATGCGGGTCCAGAGGGCGCGAGGCTTCGACCCGGGGGCCGCGCGCGGGGCGGCGAGCTGGTCGTCCGGGCGAGCGAGCGCGTGGGCGCTCCTCGACACGCTCCATCACGGGCCCGAGCTGATCTTCGCGCAACCGGCGCTCCGCGCGGCCCTGCGCCAGCTCTGGAGCACGTCGCCCCGCCTCGTCGTGGGCCTCCTCATCCGGGCTGGAGCCAACAGCGCCCTGGACGAGGGCGAAGCGCGCTCGGGGCTGCTCGATCGCGCGGCGATCGCGCGCCTTCCCGCGGCGGAGGTGGACGTGCTGTATGCGTGGCTGTCCTCGGCGCTCCCCGCCGCGCTGGCGCGCCGGGCCCAGGATCCCAGCCCCAGGGTCCACGACGACCACGGGGACCGGCGGCGCATCGAGGGCGCGGCCGAGGTGCTCTCCCGGCTCGCGTTCCGCCTCAGCGAGGCCGAGCTGACCGCGCTCTTCGAGCTCACCCGCACCCTGTCCACGTCGGCCGTGTTCCAGCGGGAGTTCATGCTGCACGCCCCGCTCGAGCGGCTGCTCCGCCGTGTCCTTCACGCGGCGACCGCCGAGCAGCTCGCCTCCTGGATGGGCGCCTTGCTGGCGTTCCCGATGCCCGAGGAGCCTGGCGTCAAGGTCAGCGAGCTCGCGTCGTGGGCGGAGCCGTTCTCGCTGCTTCGCTGGAGCGACCTCCCCCCGCTCACCCCTTCGGACGGCGCGCGGTGGACGCCGGTCGTGGGCCGCCTCCTGACCTGGGCGAGGGAGGGTTCACCGGAGCTGCGGCGGCGCTCCTCCCGGAGGCTCGCCGCGCTCGCGTTCGCCGGCGCGCTCACCCAGGACCAGCTCGAGAGCCTCGCGGGCGCCGTCTGGAGCCGGACCGACGCGCACGTCACGCCGGCGGACATCGGCGTCTCGCCGTCGGTCCTGCTCAGGCTCCCCGAGCGGCGACCGGGGGAAGCGCGCGGCATCGTCCTCGGCTGCTTGCGCGACGCCCGGCACATGGCGCCCTTCCTCCAGTCCCTGAAGGAGACCACCGCCCCGATCGCCGAGGTCCACGAGGGCGGCGTCGCGGCGCCGCGGATCGCGTGGACGGCGGAGGAGGCGCTCCTCCTGCTCGACAAGCTCATCGCCTTCTGGCAGGCCGAGAGCCCCTCGCCGCCGGAGCTCGGCCCCCTCCGTGGCTGGCGCGCGCGGGAGACGATCAGCGACGTGAGCGCCACGGTGGCGACGGCCCTCGTGCCCTACCTCGATCCCGCCGATCGCCGGGCGCGCGAGCAGGTGATGGCGCTCGCCGGGCCGCTGCGCCGGCACGAGACGGCCGCCGTGGTTCTCTTGCCGTCGCTCCTGCTGCTCGGGGTCGCCGAGCCCGACCACGTCGCCGTCGACCTGCACCGCGCGTTGCTCGGCGTCCGTGGCGAGGACGTGAGCGACGGAGTCTCTGCCCTGTTGATCTGGATCGATCTCGGCCAGGCAGGCCGGCTCGCGCCGCCCCCTGCGCACCTGCTCGACGTGCTGGTCGCCTGCGTCGAGACGGGGCGCCATCCGGGCCTGCCCCACACGCTTGCCGGCGTGACGGCGCTCCTGTCCCGGAAGCGGCCGCCCCTCGAGGCGCGCCACCTGGAGGCGCTCTCGCGCGCCCTGCGCTGCTTCATCGAGACGACGGACCTCGACCGGACGCCCGGCGACGGCGCCGCGGCGGATGATCTGCCGCTCGACGCGGTCGAGCGCATCGCGGTCGTCGAGCGCGCCTCGGCGCTCGCCGCCGCCCTGGCGACGGTCCACCACGCGGCGGGCGCGGCCGAGCCCACCGCGATCGCGGCGTGGCGCGAGCTCGCCGGCGTCCATGTCCTGCCCGAGGTGCGGCGGCCTTGGCGCGCTCGCGTGCGCGCCACGGCCGGCATGCCGAGCGGTCTCGCCCCTACCGTGCTGGTCCCTCTCGAGGGGCCGCCGGCGCCGGCGCGCTCCGCCTAGTTCCGCCTGTCACGAGTCCTGGCAGGGATCACCGCGAGAGGAAGAGAGATTTCAACGCAAAGGCGCAAAGGCGCAAACCAGAATTTTTGTGTATTTTGCGTCCTTTGCGTCCTTGCACCTTTGCGTTGAAACTTCTCGGGATCCCTGGCCAGACTTGTGACGCTCGGAACGAGGACCTCGTTGCCCACAGTCGGGCGCCGGAGGCTCGGCGAGCTGGCGCGCCTCGCGGGCTGGAGCCCATGTCGGGGAGACGCGCAAACCGACATACCGTCGCTTTTCCAGGAGAGTGAACGAACATCTTGCGGTTCCGGATCCAGGCACGTGGTCGGCACAGGCTCGCGGGCTCAACCGTGATCAAAAGCGCGCTGGCCGGGAATTCTGGGCTCTAACAAGGGATCGAGGGAGCTCGCAGGCGTCTCGCGGGTTCACATCTTCAGCTTGAGCAGAAGCCCGCGACTCAACCGGTCCCACCATGGAGAACCTTAATGCGTATCACTCGCTTGCTTGGCTACGTCTCCGCTCCGCTCGCTGGCTGCCTGATCGCCTGCACCGTCGGGTCCTATGATGAGGAGTACAGCGAATCTCTGGACTCCGAGCTGACCAGCGCGGACGGGTCGGTGTCGGCGGACATCATCCTCCGGTCGCAGTGGTCCAGTGGATACTGCGCTGACGTGTCGCTCACGGGCACGGCCACGAGCTGGACCGTGGTCGTCGGGCTCAACGGCTCGACGGTGAACAACTCGTGGAACGCGACCACCTCCTCGTCGGGCGGGCAGCTGACCGCCCGCAACCTGAGCTACAACGGCAGGCTGTCCACGACCGCAGCGACGACCTTCGGGTTCTGCGCGAACGGCAGCGGGAGGCCCACCATCGTCTCGGTCACCGGCAGCGGCGGCTCGAGCACCACGACGACCACGTCCTCTAGCAGCAGCTCTTCCTCCAGCAGCAGCTCGAGCGCGTCCTCGAGCTCCTCGTCGAGCAGCGGAACGGGCGGCGCGGGCGGCAGCGGCGGCGCCGGCGGCAGCGGCGGCGCCGGCGGCAGCGGCGGCGCCGGCGGCAGCGGCGGCGCGGGTGGCTCCGGCGGCGCAGGCGGCTCCGGCGGCAGCGGCGGCGCGGGCGGCAGCGGCGGCGCGGGCGGCAGCGGCGGCGGCACCACCGGCACCGGCCCCGTCGAAGACAGCGGCGCGAGCTGCCCCAGGCCGGCCTTGCCTGCCGCGTCGGCTCTCCCGGCGTTCGAGACGCATCAGGATCCGTTCCTGAACGTGAGCGGCTCACGGATCACGAGGAAGTCGGAGTGGGCTTGTCGACGCGCAGAGATCAAGGCGCAGGTCGAGGAGTACGAGTCCGGACCGAAGCCCGCGGTGAACAAAGACAATGTCACGGGGTCGTTCTCGGGGAACAGGCTGACGGTCGGCGTCAACGAGGCGGGGAGGAGCGTCTCCTTCTCCATCGACATCAGCCGGCCTTCCGGGGCGCCTGCGGGTGCCATCCCGCTCGTCATCGGCGTCGGCGGCAACAACCTGGACACCAGCGTATTCACGCGGAACGGCGTGGCGACGGCCAACTTCGACAACAACGGGATGGGCGCCCAGAGCGGGGGCGGCTCGCGCGGGACGGGCAAGTTCTACGACCTCTACGGCAGGAGCCACGCGGCGAGCTCGATGATCGCGTGGGCCTGGGGCATCAGCCGGGTCATCGACGCGCTGGAGAAGACCCCGGCGGCCAACATCGACACGCGGCGCATCGCCGTGACGGGCTGCTCGCGGAACGGCAAGGGGGCCCTCATGGCGGGTGCGTTCGACGAGCGCATCGCGCTGACGATCCCGCAGGAGTCGGGCGCCGGCGGCTCGGCGAGCTGGCGCGTCTCGCAGGCGCAGTCCGCCGCCGGGGAGAACGTGCAGACCCTGTCCAACGCGGCGAACGAGCAGCCGTGGTTCCGCTCGAACTTCGGCACGAACTTCGGCAGCCGGGTGAACAACCTGCCGTTCGATCATCACATGGTCATGGGCCTCGTCGCCCCGCGCGCGCTGCTCGTCATCGACAACCAGGTCGACTGGCTCGGCATCGACAGCACCTTCACGGCCGGGTCCATCGCCCACGCGATCTGGGAGGGGCTCGGCGTGCCCGACAAGATGGGCTACTGGCAGACCAGCTACCATACCCACTGCGCGTTCCCGTCCTCGCAGCGCGCGGTCCTCGAGGCGTACGTGAAGAAGTTCCTCGTCGGCGGCGGCACCGACAGCACCACCGTGCTCCGGGCCGACGGGGCGAGGGCCGACCTGGCCCGGTGGATGAGGTGGACGACGCCGCGCCTCGAGTAACGAGGACCCCGCGCGTCAGAACCCCCCCTCGATCGCGAGCCCGGGCATCGTGATGGGGCCGAAGGTCTCCGGGGTGCACCCGCGGTCGTCGCAGCTCACGTCGAACACCTCCTTGGTGAGCGTCGCGTTCTGCAGGTCGAAGACCAGGCCGAGGTAGCTCCGCGCGCCGAGGGCCCAGCGCTTCGACAGGCGCATGTCGAGCCGGTAGAACGGGCGGATGCGGTCCGGGTGCTCGCTCGCGGCGCGGCCGGGGGCGATCTCGTCGGCGGGGAAGCCGGTGTAGAAGACGTGGCGGATGCCGCCGCGCCAGCCCTTGCCGAGGTCGTAGAGCAGCGCGACGTGCGCGACGTGCGTCCGGTCGTAGGCGGACGGCAGCGTCGCCGCGCCGCGCGTGCGCGTGGAGCGCGACAGGGTGTACGACGCGAGGAAGAACAGGTTGCGGCGGAGCGCGCCGCGCGCGCCGAGCTCCAGGCCGTAGGTGTCGCCGAGGCTGCGCGTCAGGAAGCGCTCGGCGCTGAGGGTCGAGCCGCGGCCGGTGCCGATCGGATCGCTCAGGCCGAAGGTCACCTGGCGGAAGCCGGTGGCGCTCAGCTCGACCGGGCCGAGGCCCACCTCGACGCCGAAGCTCGACTGCAGGCTGCGCTGGAGCCCGCCGGGGATGCCGCCGATCTGGAGCGCCGGCAGCGGGGCGAGCCCGGGCAGCTGCGAGGCGACGCCGATCGCGGGGATGAGCCGCACCCGGTCGCCGACGCCGAAGCGGCCGACGATCCTCGGGTCCACCGCGAGCGCGCTCTGTCCGAGCGAGGTGTAGTGGTCCACGCGCACGCCGGGGGTGATGGTCGAGCGGTCGTCGAGCACGAGCAGCGCGTCGGCCCACGCGCCGAGGGCGAGGTCGAGCCGGCTGCGGAAGAGCTTGGGGAAGCTCTCGTCGAGCTGGGCCGTCCCCTCGGCGGGCTCGTCGTCCGGCGGCTGGAGGTGGGGGACGATGTGGTAGCGATCGACCGCGGCGTCGACGCCGGCGCGCAGGAGCGCGCGCCCCGCGAGGAGCGGCCGGGCGAGGCTCACGCGCGCGTTGAGCTTCCAGGCCTGCGCGAGCTCCACGCCGACCTGGCGCGACTGGTCGAGCCCGAGCGTGAGCGCGGCCCGGAGCCGGGCGCCGGCGGCGTCCTCGCGGTCGTAGCGCAGGTCGACGCGGTGGAAGTCGCTGTCCAGGAGGACGGTGGTCGGGTCCTCGGCGTCGCCCTCGTCGATGCTGGCGAGGTAGTCGTACGCGCCGAACGCGAAGACGGTGAAGCGCTCCTCCGGGCTGAGCCGGAACGTCTGCCGGTGCTGGTAGTCGGCGTAGCCGACGTCGACGCTCGGCGCGAGCGCGGAGACGAGCGCCGCGCCGGCGGCGTAGTGGCCGCCGAAGAGGACGTGCCGGTCCTTGTCGATCGGCCCCTCGATGACGCCGCCGAGGTCGACGAACCGGAGGCTCCCCTCGCCGCGCCACGAGTCGGGCGGCGGCCCGCTCTCGGCCTCGATCGCGGCGCCGGCGAGCCGCCCGATGTCGGCCGGGTACGGGCCGAGGTGCATCTCGAGGCGCTGGACGATGGAGGCCGGGATGACCCCGGGCCCGGCGCCCACGTGGAACAGGAGCGGCACCTGGATGCCGTTGAAGAAGTAACCGACGTTCCCCGGCGGCGCGCCGCGGATGTAGTAGTAGGGCAGCCCGCTCGCGATGGAGGTCACGCCCGGCTGGACCTCGATGGCGCGGAAGGGGTCGCCGAGGGCGCCTGGCAGCTCCCGGATGTCGCGCCGCGAGAGCGAGACGGAGCCCGGCGGGGCCCGGTCCCCCTCGACGGTCACCTCGATGCCGGCGGGCGCGGCGGCCGCCTCGGGCGGCGCTGCCGGCATGGCAGCCGCCTCGGGCGGCGCTGCCGGCATGGCAGCCGCCTCGGGCGGCGCGGCGGCCGTCTCGGGCGGCGCCGCCGGCGCGGCGGCCGTCTCGGGGGGCGGCGCAGCCTGCGCAGCGGCGGGCACGTCGGCGGGCGGCGCTGCCGCCGCCCCGGCGGGCGGCTGGCCAGCGGGGGCTGCAGGCTGCGCGCGTGTTGCGTCAGCGTGGAGGCTGGCGGCTGCGAGGAGCGTGATGGTGAAGAGTGCGCTGGGAGATCTCACGCGGATGCCGCGGATGCGCCGCCGGGGGACCGGGGTGGCCAGCGCTCGGGCGCTCCCGGGTTAGCAAAGCCAGCCGCGCGGCGAAAGCCCGGTGGGTAGTACGGCTTGGATGGCAAGGACGAACTGCCGCGCCGACGTCGCGGGGACCGAGCGGACCCAGCCCGTCCCCGCAGGGCGAAGGCGAGCCTTGGCGGTCCTGGCTGCGCGGGCGCCACAGCTCACGGTGTCACCTTCGACGTGCGCATGTCATCACCTTATACCATCACAAACACACGAGCTCGCCATCCGGACATGGGTGGATCCTGCCTTATCCAGGACCGCTCTCGGACACGGGCGGCGCTCATCCTGCCCCAGCCCACCCTCATCACTCAGCATCAGATAGTATCCCACCTTCGTGAGGGACAGGCCCGCTCGCAATAAGCAACAGTCTTGACAAAGGTCCTGACTCGGAACAAGAAGTCCCCTGCCCGAGTTGCCTGCCGCATACAGAATAAACTTATCCGCTCTGCGCGCATCTCGAAGTTCATCAGCAGCGGCAACGGCCAGCACGGCGGCCACGCGGGAGCCTTAAGCGCCCGGCGCGCGCCGCGACCGACGCGAGCGCGGCGTCGAGCAGCGCGGGCTCGCAATTCACTTGCTTAACAGGACCAGGAGAACAAGATGAGATTTCGGACCAAGGGGGCCTTGCTCGCGGCGGCGACGGGCATCCTCGCCGTGTCGTGCGTCATCGACCCCGAGGAGGCGTACGACGCCGAGGCCGAGGAGGGAGCCTCGCTCGACGGCGCCATCACGGTCGATACGAGCGCGGTGTATACGCTCGTCGGCACCCAGAGCAACAAGTGCGTGGAGATCCGGGACGGGAGCACGGCCAGCTCGGCGGCGGCGCAGATCGCCACCTGCAACGGCACGACGCGACAGCAGTTCCGCGCGGAGGCCGCGGACAGCGGGTACTACCGCCTCAAGAACGTGAGCAGCGGCCTCTGCCTCGGGGTCAACGGCGCGTCGACCGCGGACGGCGCCACCATCGTCCAGTCCACCTGCGGCACCGGCGGGAGCCAGCAATTCTCGTTCACCGACATCTCCACCGGCGTCCAGCGGGTCAGCATCCGGAGCAGCGGCAAGGCGCTCGACGTCATGGGGCGGGCGACGACGGACGGCACCGGCCTTCAGCAATGGAGCTGGGCGAACGGCGAAAACCAGAAGTTCTCGCTCAGGCCCGTGGAGAGCAGCTCTAGTAGCTCCAGCAGCAGCTCCAGCAGCTCCAGCAGCAGCTCCAGCAGCTCCAGCAGCTCCAGCAGCAGTTCCAGCAGCTCCAGCAGCTCCAGCAGCAGCTCGGGCACCGGTGGAGCGGGCGGCGCGGGCGGCTCGGGCGGCGCCGGAGGGACCGGCGGCGCGGGCGGCTCCGGTGGAGCCGGCGGCGCGGGCGGTGCTGGCGGCGCGGGCGGCTCGGGTGGAGCCGGCGGCTCGGGCGGTGGGGGAAGCACGAGCGGCGCGCAGTACTACGTCGCGACGAACGGGAGCGACAGCAATCCCGGCACGGAGGCGCGGCCGTTCAAGACCGTGGGCAAAGGGGTGAGCGCCGCCAACGCGGGGGATACGGTCTACATCCGCGGCGGCACCTACACCGGCTGGTCCAACGGGATCCACCCCACGAAGTCCGGCACGGCGACCGCCTGGATCACGTTCCGCAACTATCCGGGCGAGCTCCCGATCCTCGACGGCAACGGCAGCGACGGCTCGGGGTTCGAGCCGGTCAACACGGCGGTCCGGTACATCCGGGTGATGGGCATCGCCGCGCGCAACTACACGTCGAGCGGCTTCTCGAACGGCTGGAACAGCCCTTCCAGCAACATCGAGCTCAAGTACACGATCGCGGAGAACAACGGCATCAACGGCATCGCCTTCTACAAGGCCACCGGCGTGCGCATCGAGAACAGCATCGTCGCGCACAACGGCAACAAGCTCCCGTCCTGGTCGAGCGGGGTCAACCTGTTCCAGGTCGGCGGGACGGCCCTCGACAACGTGGTGCGGGGCAACGTGTCGTTCGAGAACATCGACATCTCCAGCAACCGGTCGGACGGCAGCGGGTTCATCCTGGACGAGAACAGCACGGGCGCCACGTTCGAGAACAACATCGGCTTCCGCAACGGCGGGTCGTGCATTCGTCTGACGAGGAGCCCGAACGCCGTGATCGCGAACAACACCTGCTTCGGCAACGGCATCGACCCGAACGTCCAATATCATCACGAGATCTTCTTCTCGGACGCGGGCTCGCGCGCCGGCGCCGTGGTGCGCAACAACGTCGCGGTCGCGTCGAGCGGCAACCAGGCCCTCTTCGGCGCGACGGGCGTCACGCAGTCGAACAACCTGCTCCTGAACGGCGGGGCCGCGGCGCCGTTCTTCACGAGCACGTCGGGCGTGCTCGACTTCCACTTGACCAGTGGCGCGACGCAGCTCATCGACGCGGGCACGAGCACGTCGGCCCCCACGGACGACATCGGGTTCGATCCGAGGTGCCTGAAGCAGCAACCGGGGCAGCCGGTCACGTGGTGGCAGTACGCGCCCGATTACACGTACATCGCCAGCGTGGGCGGCGTCGAGGGCTGCTTCCGCCCGGTCGCGCGGCCCCAGGGCGCGGCGCCTGACATCGGCGCCTACGAGCGCCCGAGCGGCGGGTGATGCCCGGAGGGTCGCAGGACAGGTCGACGTCCCGGTTCCGGACGCCCCCCGGCCTCTCCGGCAGGTGATCGACCCCTGGAAAGAACCCGATCGGCCTGCGCAAACACCACGCCGACCCGTTCCCGGAAGCCCGGGGGCATCCCGGGCAGGTCGACGACCCGTTCCCGAAGCCCCGGGGCATCCCGCGCGGGTCGCCGCCCCGTCGAGCGCCCCCCGGAGCCTCCCCCTTTGAGCCCGCCAGCAGCCGCCCGCGGCCCCGTGGTAGCCTCGGCCGGATGTCGCACGGCCCGCCGTCGCCCGCCTCGCCCGACGAGACCCGCGCGCTCGTGTCCCGCTCCAGGGAGCTCGTGTTCCGGCGCTTCCGGCTCAAGGTCCTCGAGGGCCCGGAGCGCGGCCTCACGCGGGTCTCGGACGAGCCCGAGCTCGTCATCGGCACCGCGCCGGGCACGCACCTCACGCTCTCCGACCCGACCGTCTCGCGCCACCACTGCTCCATCACCGCCACGGCCGACGGATTCCTGCTCCGGGACCTCGACAGCAAGAACGGCACGACCATGGCCGGGTACCGCGTCCGCTCGGCCTACCTCAAGGCGGGCACCACCCTCGGGGTCGGCGAGACCACGCTGCGCTTCGACCACCTCGACGAGGAGGTCCGCCAGCCGCTCAGCGACGAGGAGCGCTACGGCCGCGCCCTCGGGCAGAGCGCCGCCATGCGCCGCCTGTTCGCCCTCTTGCCCAGGATCGCGGGGAGCGCCTCCACCGTGCTGATCGAGGGCGAGACCGGCACCGGCAAGGGCCTCGTCGCCGAGGCCATCCACCAGAGCAGCCCGCGCGCGGGCGGGCCCTTCGTCGTGGTCGACTGCTCCGCCATCCCGCCGAACCTCATCGAGGCCGAGCTCTTCGGGCACGTGAAGGGCGCGTTCACCGGCGCGGTGGCGTCGCGCCCGGGCGCCTTCGAGGCGGCGCGCGGCGGCACCGTCTTCCTCGACGAGATCGGCGAGCTGCCGCTCGACATGCAGCCCAAGCTGCTCCGCGCGCTCGAGGAGCGCGTCGTCAAGCGCGTCGGCAGCCTCGATCCGGTGCCGCTCGACATGCGCGTCGTCGCGGCGACCCACCGCGACCTCCGGAAGGAGGTCAACCGCGGCCGCTTCCGGGCCGATCTGTTCTACCGCCTCAACGTGGTGCGGATCCGCATCCCGCCGCTGCGCGAGCGGCTCGAGGACATCCCGCTGCTCGTCGCCCATTTCTACGAGCAGCTCGTCACGGACGGCGATCCGAGCCCGCCCGCGGAGCTCATCGAGGCGCTCTCGCAGCAGGACTGGCCCGGCAACGTGCGCGAGCTGCGGGCCGCCGTCGAGCGCGCCGTGCTCCTCGGCGACGCGGCGCCGTGGCGCGACGGCGGCGACGAGGACGACGAGCGCGCGCCGGACAGCGCCGCGCCGTCCGCGCCCGAGGGCGCGTTCGACCCGGCGCTCTCGTTCCGCGCCGCCAAGGAGAAGGCGACGGCGCGCTGGGAGCGCGCGTACCTCCGGGGGCTGCTCCGCGCCCACGGCGGCAACCTCTCGGCGGCCGCGCGTGCGGCGCGCATGGACCGGAGCCACCTGCACGAGCTGCTCCGCCGCCACGATCTGTCGGCGCGCGACGAGTAGGCACGCGCCTACACCTTGTGGGCGCGCGCCTACAGGGACAGGAACACGCCGCGCGCAAAGCGCCGCCGTGAGGACGGCAGCGCCGGCGATCTGCGAGGCCCGCCGCCCGGTACGGGCGCTGCCCGCCCGGCACGGGCGCTGCAATGCGGAGCCGCGACACCATGAAAACACAAGACATTCCCCATTACCTCCTCGTGGCACTCCTCGGATCGAGCCCCGCTGCGCTCGGCTGCGTCGCGGCGGCGGACGACACGCCCGCCGCGCTCGGCGAATCGGCGCAGGCCGTGCTCAGCGGCGACGAGCCGCCGGCGCCGGCGCCGGCGCCCATCCCCCAGATGCCTCATGTCATCTCGTTGAACGGCCTCGACGGCCGTTTCATGCAGGACCCCCGCGTCCTCCGCCTCCTCGGCGACCTCAAGGCCGCCCCCCTCTCCAGCGCGTCCGAATTGATCTTCACCAAGGTGACCGGCGTGGAGAACGAGCAGCTCCGCGACGCGATGGCGTACACAATATCTTGCGCCCTGAGCCACGGCCAGAAACTCATTGTAGGGAATCAGCAACGGACAGCCCTCTATCAGTTCAACGGTCTCCACGGCCTCGCCCCGTCCTGGGGCGACCAGCGCGGGCTCACCCAGGAAGAGCAGCGCTGGGTAAGCGCGTGCCTGCTCGCGCACGCCAACAAGCTCGGCGAGCCGGTCCGCATCTCGCTGCGCGCGCCGCGCCTGACCATCACCCCCTCTGAGGCGACGGCCTACACCGCGCAAGAAGCCGCGTACTTCGGCGACCTCTTCGCCCCGGATCCGAAGAGATTCGCGTGTATCGGCGCGACGAGCAGCGCGGTGGCGAGGAAAGGAGGGCGGACTTGCCATGAATCCGCGCAGGAGTGCCAGCTCCAGGTCCTCGGGCCCTGCGCCGAGCATTGCTCCAGAGACGGGGACATCTTCGGGCAGTGCGGGGACGGCGGCGCGACATACCCGGAGGTCATCACGGTGTACAACGAATCGAGCCACGATGTCGCCCCGACCAGGCCTGGGGCGACCGGGGTCGGGGTCTTCCGTGCGCTGAGCACCTGGGTGCTCGATCGCAACCGCAACGGGTGGGACGGCGACGCCGCGATCAGCTTCTCCGTCACCGGCGACACGCCGGTCGTGGGCGACTGGACCGGCGGCGGTCGCTCGAAGCCCGGCGTGTTTCGCGACGCCGACGGGATGTGGTTCCTCGACGTCGACGGCAATGGGTGGTCGCCCGGCGTCGATCGGCAACTCCAGTTCGGGCTGCCCGGCGACGTGCCCGTGGTCGGCGACTGGACCGGCACGGGACAGACGCGCGTCGGCGTCTTCCGGGACGGCGTATGGTTCTTCGATCTCAACGGCAACGGGTACGACCCGTCCGATCGCGTCATCCACTTCGGCGATCCGGGGGACACGCCGGTCGTGGGGAGCTGGGACGGCAGCGGGCAGACGCGCGCCGGCGTCGTCTGGGTGCTGTCCGACGGCATGATGTACTGGCTCCTCGACATGAACGGCAACGGGATGGACAGCGCCGACCGAGTGCTCCAGTTCGGCCTGCGCGGCGACGTGCCCCTCGTGGGCGACTGGACCGGCACGGGGCGGACGCGCGTCGGCGTCTTCCGGAACGGGGAGTTCCACCTCGATCTCAACGGCAATGGATATGACGGCGAGCTGCCCATCCGGCTCGGCCAGGCAGGGGATAAGCCCGTGGTGGGACGCTGGAGCGGGACCGCCCGGAGCCTCGTCGGCGTGTGGCGGCCGTCGAACGGGATGTGGTTCCTCGACATGAACGGCAACGGCTGGGACGGCGCCGACCGCGCGCTCCAGTTCGGGCTGCCCGACGACATCCCCGTCACCGGCGCGTGGTGATCGCAGGGCGGGCGCGCGCCGAGCCGCGCCACGGCTGGGACGGCGCCGCGTCGCTCCCGAGCCCGTCGAGCAGCGCCGGCGCCGCGGAGAGGCCGGCCGGCCGGCCCTCCGGGGGCCACCGTAGGCGCGCGCCTACAGCTGTGGGCGCGCGCCAACAGGGCGGCGGCGCGCCGCGCGCCCTGCCCGGCGATCCGCGAGGCCTGCCGCCCAGCGCGGGCGCTGCGGGCACCACGCTGCCGGCACGGGCTGCCGGCACGGGCTGCCGGCACGGGCGCTGCAACAGCGCGTCGCGGCACCAATGACGAAACAAGGAACTCCCCTGTACCTCCTCCTGGCACTCCTCGGATCGAGCCCCGCTGCGCTCGGCTGCGCCGCCGCGACGGACGACCCCTACCCCGCGCTCGGCGAATCGGCGCAGGCCGTGATCAGCGACGGCGAGCCCCCGCTCCCCGCGCCCTCCGGCAACCACCCCGACGTCATCTCGCTGAACGGCTTCTCCGGCACGTTCGCGCAAGGCCCTGTGTTCCTTCGCCTTCTCCACGGCGTCAAGGCGCGCAGCCTCTCCGCCGCGTCCGGCTCACTCGCCGCGAACGTGAGCAGCAGCGGCGCGAACAGAGGGTCGCTCCTGCAGGCAATGGCCTACCTGACGTACTGCGCTCTGAGGAACGACCAGACGCTCGTGATCCCGAACCAGCTCAACGGCGGGAGCTACGCTTTCAAGGGGGGTCACGGCCTCGCCCCCGCCTGGTATGCCGACCGCGCGCTCTCCGGCGACGAGCAGCGCTGGGTGAGCGCGTGCCTGCTCGCGCACATGAACAGCCAGGGCAAGCAGGTCGCGATCTCGCTGCGCGGGCCGCGTTTCCCGGCCGCCCCCGAGGAAGAGAGGGCCTACGGCGAGCAGGAAGCGGCGTACTTCGGCGACCTCTTCCTCGACGCCCCGGAGCGGTTCGCGTGCAGGGGCACCTCGACCAGCGTCCTGTTCGAGGGACAAGGGCGCACCTGTCACCTCGACGAGGAGGCGTGTGGGCTCACGCTCCTCGGATCCTGCAAGGACCGTTGCCGCGAGGATCGGGACACCTACGGCGACTGCCGCGGGACCGCGCCGAGCTCGGGGCCGTACGGGGAGGTCGTCACGGTGAACACCGCCTCTCCCCCCAAGTCCTCGCCGGATAACGTGCCCACCGGAGAGGTCGACCCGATCGGCGGCGCCCCCGCCGGGGAAACGGCGCCTATCGGCGTCGCCGATCCGGATCCACGGCTCGACTGAGCCCGGGCGCGACGCGCGCGGCGAGCGCCTCGCGCGGGCGGCGGCGGCGGCGGTAGCGCCCAGCGGCTCACCCGTCGAACCCCAGCGCGGCGAAGCGCCGGGCGAACGAGAAACCCTCCGGGAGCAGCGGCCGGGCCTCGGCGAAGGCCGCGCGCGCGTCGGCCTCCCGGCCGGCGCGCCGCGCGGCGCGCGAGAGGAAGTAGAGCGCCTCGATCCGCTCGATCGGGAGCAGGCCGCGCGAGCGCGCCAGCGTCTCCTCCCAGCTCGCGCCGCCGGGCGCGCCGATCGCGAGGCCCACCGCGTCGAGCAGGGCCTGCGCGTTCGGCGCCGACGGGCCGGGCGGACAGCTCGCGCGGATCCACGCGACCTGCGCCGCGGCCTCGGCGTCCTCGCCGCGCGCGGCGTGCAGCCGGGCGAGCATCAGCGAGAGCTCGATCACCGGGCGCTCCATGAAGCGCTCCTCGAGCGCGCGGCCGCGCCGGGCGAGCTCCACCGCCTCGTCGTCGCTCCCGTTCCAGAAGAGCTGCTCGGCGAGGTTGCCCGTCGCCGCGCGCTCGGGCCACGGGTTGCCCACCTCGCGGGCCAGCTCGACCGCGCGCCGGAGGTCGTCCACCGCGCGCTCGACCGACTTCTTCACGGTCCAGACGAAGAACCGGTTGCAGTACGCCACGCAGAGGTGGACGTTGTCCTTCGCCGAGGCCGCGAGCGCGATCACCTCGTCGAAGCGGGCCTCGGCCTCCTCGATCCGGCCCTCCACCACGAGCGCGCAGGCGAGCAGGAGGAGCGCCACGACGCGCGCCTCGTAGTCCCCGTCCGCCTCGGCCAGCGCCGCGCCGCGGCTCAGCTTGTCGACCGCCTCCGGGATGCGCGCGCCCCGCCACGCGCAGCGCCCCTCGGCCACGACGAGGCGGCGCGAGAGCCGGCGGTCGCCGAGCCGCGCGACGATCGGTCGCGCCTCGTCGACGCGCTCCGCCGAGCCGGCGAAGTCGTTGTCCCAGTCGAGCGCCGCGGCCTGCTCGAGCAGCGCCTCGCAGAGGAGCACGTCGGCGCCCGCCGCGCGCGCGGCGGAGGCCGCCGCCGCGAGGTCCTCGAGCGCCTCCCGGGCGCGCGAGATCCGGTAGCGGGCTGCCCCCCGCAGCGTGAGCGCGCGCGCCCTCGCCACCCCGCCGGCGCCGCCGGGCGCCTCGCCAGGAGCCTCGCCGAGCACCTCGATCGCGCGCGTCGCGTGGGCGTCGGCGGCCACGTGCTCGTGCGCCGCGAGCGCGCCCTCGGCGAGCCGGATCGACGCGGCCGCGGCCTCCTCGCGCGCGCCCGCGGCCGCGGCGTGCTGGGCGAGGCGCTCGAGCGCGTCCGGGCCCGGATCCGGCGCGCGCCGCCACACCTCGAGCGCCGCCTGGTGGACCCGATCCCGGTGCGACGGGTCGAGCATCCCGTACAGCGCGTCGCGGAGCGCGGCGCTCCGGAAGGCGAACCCGTCGGGCGCGCGCTGCTCGAGCAGGCCGTGGTCGCGCAGCGCGCGCAGGCCGGCGCGCGCGTCGACGGGCGTGGTCGCGCCGCCGCCGCGCTCGAGCGCGCGCTGGACGCCCTCGAGCTCCGCGGCGCTGAACGTGACGCCGAGGACCGCGCACAGCCGGGCGCAGGCCGCGATCTCGCGCGGCAGCAGATCGAGCTGGCGGGTGGCGAGCCATTGCCACGCGGGCGAGGGCGGGAGGTGATCGAGCGCCGCGGTGGCGAGGTAGAAGCTGCCCGTCCGCGCGCGCCGGCGCACCATGCCGGCCTCCTTGAGCGCGGCGGCGAGCTCCACGAGCGCCGCGGGGTTGCCGCCGGCCCAGCCGTGGAGCCGCTCGAGCGCGGCCGCGGGCGGGTACTCGGCGGGCGCGAGCAGCGCGGCCGAGAGGCGGGCGCCGGCGGCCGCGTCGAGCGGGGCCAGGGTGAGCGCGTCGTGCCGGGCGGCGCGCGCGCCGAAGCCCCGGCGCGCGGCGGCGAGCCGGGGCTCCGCGGCGACGAGCACCCAGAGGGCCCCGCGCTCGCCGTCGAGCGTCGCGACCTCGAGCGCGTCGAGGAGGCCGTCGGGCGCCCAGTGCGCGTCGTCGAGGACGACCGCGACCGGCGAGCGGCGCGCGCGGGCGCGCAGCGCGGCGGCGAGCGCGCGCGGGCCGGGCTCGTCGCCCGGCGGCGCGCCGGCGAGCGCCTGGCGCAGGAGATCGTGCAGCGGCCGCGCCGGGTCGCCGGCGACGGGCGGCTCCGCGGCGGCGGCGATCACCGCCGCGTCGGGCCGGAGGTGCCGGACCCGCGCGGCGGCCTCGGCCGTGAGGCGCGACTTGCCGAGGCCGCGCTCGCCGAGGAGCGTGAACAGCCCCGGCGCGCCGCGCGCGAAGCAGGCGCTCGCGCTCGCGGCGAGCGCGTCGAGCGCGTCGTCGCGGCCCACGAGCGGCGGTCCGGCGCGCGCGCGCAGCGGATCCACCTCCGCGCCGGCGCCCGCGGGGGCGCGCGCCGCCGGGAGCGCGCGGGCGGCCGCGTCGGTGAGCGCGACGGCGGGGCCCGGGCCGTCGGGGATCCAGGTCTCGGGCTGCTCCACCGCCGCGCCGTAGACGGCGGGCGGGCCGTCGCCGCGCGGACGGCTGCGAAGCGCGGCGAGGTGGACCGCGGCGCGCGCGCCCCCGCCGCGGGTGAGGTCCTCGGCGGCGGCGAGCGCGGCCGCGAGCGGCGCCTCGACGTCGGCGCCCGAGAAGACCGCGACGAAGCGCCGGCCGCGGCGCCGCGCCACGAAGCCCGCGCGCCGCGCGACCGCGGCGCTCACCTGCGCCGCGTCGGCCGCGGTCTCGACGGCGACGAGCGCCATCAGCCGGCGGCCCTCCGCGATGAGCGGCGCGGGCGGCGCGGGTCCCGCAGCCGGCTCGGGGGCCTCGGCGGCTCCGGACGACCCGACGGCCCCGAGCGCGGCGGGCGGCGTGGGGCCGCGCGCGGCCGCGAGCGCGCGCCCGAGCGCCTCGGCGCTGGCCGGGCGCTCGGCGGGGTCCTTCGCCAGGCAGGCGAGGACGAGCGCCTGCACCGCCTCGGGGGCGCCCGCCTCGGCCGGCAAGCGCGGCGGGCGCAGGTGGAGGTGACCGTGCTCGATCGCGCTGCGGTCGCCGACGAACGGCGGCCGCAGCGCGAGGAGCTCGTGGAGGATCACGCCGAAGGCGTAGAGGTCCGTCCGCGCGTCGCCCGCGGCCTCGCCGCGGATCTGCTCGGGGGCCATGTACTCGGGCGTGCCCACCGCCACGCCCGAGCGGGTCCGCTCGGGGCCGGCCCACGCTGCGCCGTCGCCCGGCGCGTCCGTGCCGTCGCCCGGCGCGCACGCCCGGCCGAAGTCGAGCAGCGTGGCGCGCACGGCAGGGCCGGTCGTGTCGATCGCCACGTTGTCGGGCGAGAGATCGCGGTGCACGACGCCGCGGGCGTGCACGGCGCCGAGCGCCGCGAGCACCGCCCCGGCGACGGCGAGCGCCCCCTCGAGATCGGCCGCCTCGCGCGCGTCGGCCGCCTCGCGCACGTCGGCCGCCGCGCCCGCGCCCGCGCGCGCGGCGCGGGCCTCGATCCACGCCGCGAGCGTCGGCGCGCGCACCCGCTCCATCGCGAGGTACGGGCGGCCGTCCTCGAGCTGACCGCTCGCGAGGAGCGCGGGCGCCGGCGGCGCGCCCGCGCGCGACATCGCCGCCGCCTCCCGCGCGAAGCGCGCCCGCGCGAGCGCCGTGCCGGCGCGCGCCACCTTGATGACGGCGGCGGCGCCGTCGTCGCGGCGCGTGGCCGCCCAGACCACGGCGGACCCGCCACGGCCGAGCTCGCCGCTCACGGCGAACCCCTCGACGCGCGGCGGGACGCCGCCGCCCGCCGCCGAGGCCGCGGGCGGCGTGAAGCCGTCGCGAGGGCACGGGCGCGCGGCGGGGATCCGGATGTGGCAGCGTGGGCAGCGAGGCAAACGACCTCTCGATCGGTGACGGCGGCGACGGCGACAGGAATGCGCGCGCCGAGGAGGGAGCACGGGCGCGGCGCGCCCGGAGGCCCGCGAGCGCGGCCGGGGCGCGGCCCGCATGCTACGATCTGCCTCTTGTGAAGCGGGACGCCACCGAGCCTGCGCCGATGGTCACGGTCGTGGCGCGGGGGCGCTCCTCCGGCGGCGAGCGGCGCGCGCTCTCGTCCGGGGATCGGGTCGGCGACTACGTCGTCGCGTCGCTGCTCGGGCACGGCGGCTCCGGCGCGGTGTACCGCGTGGTCGCCGCGGCGGGGGGCGGCCCCGCGCGCGCGCTCAAGGTGCTCCACGCCGACCTCGCCTCGAGCCGCGAGGCGGCCCTCCGCTTCGAGCGCGAGGTGCGGGCGATCGCGCGCATCCGGCACCCGAACGTCGTCGCCGTCCACGACGTCGGCGAGCTCGCCGACGGGAGCCCCTACTTCGCGATGGAGCTGCTCGACGGCGTCGACCTCCGGGCGCACCTCGCGGCCGAGGGGCGCCTGTCGGTGGACGAGACGCTCTCGATCCTCGATCCGCTCGCGGACGCGCTCTCGGCGGCGCACGCGCAGGCGATCGTGCACCGCGACATCAAGCCCTCGAACGTCTTCCTCGCGGACGCCGGCGGGGGGGCGCGGCGCGTGGTGCTCCTCGATTTCGGCGTGGCCAAGCTGCTCGACGAGTCGGGGCCGGCGATCACCGGCTCGCGGCAGACCGTCGGGACGCCGACGTTCATGGCGCCCGAGCAGATCCGCGGCCTGCCGACGGACCAGCGCACCGACGTCTACGCGCTCGGCGCGCTCCTCCACGTCCTGCTCACCGGCGAGACGCCCTTCCCGGCGACGTCGGCGCTGCTGCCGCAGCTGCACCTCCACGCCCGCCCGCCGCGCCCGAGCGCGCGCGCCCCGGTCGACCCCGCGATCGACGAGGTGGTGCTGCGGGCGCTCAGCAAGGACCCGGGGCGGCGCCAGCAGAGCGCCGCGGCGCTGCTCGCCGAGCTCCGGAGCGCCGCGGGCCGCGCGGCCCTCCCGGCCGGCGCCGAGCGGCCGGCGGTCGCCCTCCACGTCGAGGCGCGCGCCGACGGGGCGGCGCTGGACGACGCGGAGCCGGGCCTGCTCGACGATCTGGAGACGATCCAGCCCGCCGCCCTCGCGCGCCTCGCGGAGCGCGGCTTCCGCGCCGCGGTCGAGGCCGGCCACGCGGCGCTCTACGTCCTCGATCCGGGCGCGCTCCCCGGCGGCGAGCGCGCCGCGCGGCGGTCGGCGGTCGAGGCGGCGCGCGCGCTGCTCGGCGCGCTCGCGTCGCGGCCGGCGCGCGACCCGCGCGTGCACGTCGCGCTCTGCCTGCACGCGGCCCCGGCGCGCTTCGCCGGGGGCGCGCCGGCGGGAGGCCCGCTGCTCGACGTCGCGGCGTGGCTCCCGGAGGGCCTGCCGGCCGGCCTCTTCGCGACGCCCGCGCTGCTCGAGGGGCTCGGGATCGAGGCGGCCCCGGCCGGCGCCGTGGCGCGGCTCGGCTGAGCCCCCTCCCCGCCGTCGCCGCGCGCCGGTGACGGGGACTTCGCCGTTCTCCTGCAGACGCCGTTATCCTGCCGCGTCGCTGTCCCTATCACGCAGAGCTCACCACTCAGCCGATCATGCCGCGCCGCGACCTCGGCCTGGCATCTGCCCTCCTCCACGGCGCCCTCGCGTGCTCCAATCGCACCTCCGCGTGAGCGCGACGTCCGGCAGCGGGACGCGCGCGGCGTGATAAAGCTGAGCGATGGGCCGAACCTTCTCCGAGCTCGACGACGAGCTCGCCGCCTTCATCACCGAGCAGCACGTCTTCTTCGTCGCCTCGGCGCCCTCGGGCAGCGGTGGGCACGTCAATGTCTCGCCGAAGGGAAACGACACCTTCCGCGTCCTCGACCCGCGGACGGTGGCTTACCTCGACCTGACCGGCAGCGGCGTGGAGACGATCGCGCACCTGCGCGACAACGGCCGCATCACGCTGATGTTCTGCGCCTTCGCCGGCCCGCCCCGCATCGTCCGCCTCCAGGGCCGCGGCGAGCCCATCTTCCCCGAGGACCCGCGCTTCGAGGCGCTGGCCGGCCTCTTCCCGCGGCTCCCCGGCGTCCGGTCGGTGATCCAGGTCGCGCTCGATCGCATCGCGACGTCGTGTGGTTATGCGGTGCCGCTCATGACGTTCGAGCGCGAGCGAGACACGCTGTCGAAATGGGCTGTTCGGAAGGGTCCGGAGGGCCTCGTGCGCTACCGGCAGGAGAAGAACGCGACGAGCATCGACGGCCTGCCGGGCCTGCCCGCGGCGTCGGCTTCGGACCAGGGCGCCTCGTCCGGCGCGGCGTCGTCGAGCGGAACACTTCCCTCGCGGGAGCGCTGACACGTTGCGAGGCAGGAGCGCGACGGCGCCTTGACGCCCTCGGATCGTCTTGCTCTCCTGCGGCCCTGCGCCTCCCGATTGCGCTCGCGCTGCTGTGCACGGCTTGCTCGTCGGTCCGTACGGCCGATCTGGGATATGCGCACTCTCTCACGACGGGCCGTCACCAGGCAGCGGCGCGCGTCAGAGAGCTCACGGGAGACGAGCACCTGCTCGACGGTCCCGAGCTCCGCGCCCGGGTCGGTCCCGACGCGCAGCAGGTCGCGTTCGGCCTCGGGCTAATGTACATCCCGGTCCGCCTCGGTGCGCCTCTCCTCCCGCACCTCGGCGCGAGCCTCGCCCTCGTCGAGCTCGGGCACGTCGACAGCACGCTCGCGATCGGCTTCGGCGCCCCCTCCGTCGAGCTCGGCGTGACCTCGTTGTTCGACGGCGACGCGTCGCTCTCCCGTTGCCGGGAGCTCATCATCTGGCCCGCAGTGCACGCGCACAGCCGGCCCAGGTACCAGCTCAAGCAGGAGAGCTTGGGGCTCACCCTGACGACCGGCGCCGAGTACGACGTGCGCGCCACCCCCCAGCCGAACGAGCTCCTCTGGACACTCACCCTCGGCATCGCCAAGGTGACCCGCCTCGGCCCCTGCGAAGAGCGAGCGCCGTGTCCCGGTCCCCTGGGCTGTGGAGCAACGGCGGCTCCTCCGTGGGGCGACTAAAGCACCGAACAGGCCAAAAGGTTCCTGAATTTGGTGAGTTGCAAAGCCCGACCGCTCTGCCGGGAGTTCCGCTGATTTCTTCGGGACTCCAGCGCGATCGGCGCTCTGCGCTCGCCCTCCGCGCATCAGCGCGTCGACACGTCCATGAGGCGGGCCGCACACCGGCCGTCCTGGCAAAGACAGCCGCCGCCGCAATCCATCGTCCCTGCCCGGCACTCTTCCGTGCAGACCCTCCCAGGCTCGCAGGCGGGCGCGCTGGCCTTCGCCACACAGGCGGCGGGATGGCATCCGCAGACGGGCACGCAGTCCGCGTCGCTCTGGCACGGATCGCTGCCCACGACGATGTTTTCGGGCGTCGGCGGCGTCGTCGGCGTCGGCGGCGTGGTCGGCTCCTGCTCGGGAGGCGGGCTCGATCCGGGCGGCGAGGAAGCTCCGCACGCAGCGCCGCAGAGCGCGGCGGCCAGGAGGATTCCCATCGAACGATCAGAGAGGTGTCTCATGCGCGTGCTCTCCCATGAACCACGGCCAGAATCCAGGGAGACACGGCATCCGGCGGATCGCGGAACGTGGTCCGCGTGTCGCCGGACAGGCGCACGATCGGAGCCGGCGCGCGCGTGACCAGCACAGGAGGATGAGTCTCCCGGGCAGCCATCGCCGGTGAGCGCTCGCCGCGCGCCGGCTACCTCGCCTTCGCCCTCCGCGGCCTCCGCACGCGCGCCGCGCCGCACGCCGCCGCGTGCCGGCGGAGCGCCTCGTCGAGGGCGTCGTCGTCGAGCGGCACGCCCCGCTCCCGGAAGATCTTGTCGACCCGCAGCACGTCGCCCTCCACGCGCGCGTCGATGCGGCCGACGAGGCGCCCCCGGTGGAGCAGCGGGCAGACGTACCAGCCCCACCGGCGCTCGGCCTCGGGCTTGTAGACCTCCCACACGTACTCGAACCCGAAGACGTGCTTCACCAGACCCCGGTCCCACAGCAGCGGGTCGAGCGGGCCGAGGATGCGCAGGCGGTCGTCGACCGGCGGGAACACCCGGCCGCGGAAGCCCCGCGGGGCCAGGAAACGCCGCGAGGAGCCGGCGATCTCCACCTCCTCCAGGATCCCCTCGCGCACGAGCTCGTCCGGGAGCGCGGAGGTGCGCACGCCGGAGAGCGCCGACCAGTGCGCCCCGCCCGCCCGCGACAGGAGCCCCGCCGCCTCCACCCGGTCGAGCAGCGCCCACCGCGCGAAATCCTCGGGCGCACCGGCCTCGTGGTCGAGCTGCGGCAGCGCGCGGCGCGGCACGTCGTAGCGCTTCTCGTCCCGCCCGCCGCGCCCGCCGCTGCCGCGCGGCGCGCGCCCGCAGACCACGACCTGGCACCGCGTCCAGAGCACCTCCAGCGCCATCGCGGTCGCGCGCCCCGTCCCCTTCCAGCCGCTCCAGTCGAGCGGCTGCACCGCCCCGTGATCCGTGAGCTCCCGGGCGCTCACCGGCCCGCGCGCCTCGACCTCGGCCAGCACCTCGTCGATCACGCGCTCGGGCAGCCTGCGCAGCCGCTCGGCGACCCGCCACCACGGCGTCTCGGCGGCGCGCTCGCGGTAGTACGGGAACGCCTCGGCCGGCAGCAGGCAGCGCTCCTTCGCGAAGTGCTCGAACGCGTGCCCGGGGAACAGGTGGCGGTAGACGTCGCCGCGCGCGATGCCGTCGACCCGCGCGAGCGCCACCAGATCGGCGTTCGTGCCGATCACGTCGAGCGGGTCGAGCTGGATGCAGCGCAGCCGCCGGATCAGCGCGCGGATCCCCTCCCCACCCGCAGGCAGCTCGCCCGTGGCCAGCCCGAGCTGGCCGACGAGGTACACCCGCGCCTCGTCGGGCGAGATCATGACGGCGGGGGGCGGCTTGGGCACAGGGCGTTCGAGCTCCGCCGCGGACGCACCGGCGCCGGGCGGCGGCGTGGGGCCCGCAGTATACCCCAGCCCGCAGGCGCGAACGCGCCCGCGCCGTTCCCTCGGGTCGACCCCTGCCCGACACCTGCGCCGCCGGCCGCTGCGAGCCCCCCCGGCGCTGCGGTCCACCCGACGCTGCGGTCCACCCGACGCTGCGACCCACCCCGGCGCTGCGACCCACCCCGGCGCTGCGGTCCACCCGACGCTGCGACCCACCCCGGCGCTGCGGCCGCCGCGGCGGCCTCCCTCGCCGCCGTGGCCCGCCTCCAGGGCCGGCTCCGCCCCAAACACACACGCGCTGGACCCCGCGTTGCGTACACGGACTGTCCGCCCCCGGAGAATCGGAGTCTCACCCATCACACACCGAAATCGAAAAAGAGCTGAGAATTTTTTACAACCGGTCGTAATGCATCCATTCATGGCGCCTGAGCCGACGATTGGGCTTTCCTGCCCTCAACGACGCAAGTATGTAGTTGGCGTTGGCGCGTGCGGTCGCCGCTCCTCCGCGGTCGCAACGGCGCCGCGCGCTCCGCCCGGATCGCCTCCTCGATATCGTCGTGCAATGAGCGCGCGACGCGGCGCCGGGGGCGGCGCCCTGCCTGGGAGCGCGGATCGAAGCAACTCCAGAGGAAGGGTCGTGATCATGAAGAAGCATCATGCCGTGCTCGCGTCCGCGCTCGCGGTCGCCGTCCTCGGGAGCTTCGCGGGCTGCTGGAGCAACGGCGCACTCGAGGTGTTTTCGTGCGAGGATCCCTGCTACGGCCTGGAGCCGTTCGAGTGCGACGACCCGTGCGCGCCCTGCCTGGGCAGGTGCATGGCCCTCCAGCCCCTCGGCTTCGACGATCCCATCCTCCTCTGGACCGGCGACACGCGCGGCGGCGCGCCTGCGCCGCAGTGCCCGACGGAGGCGCCGAACCTCGTGTTCGATGGGTACGGCGACTTCAGCCAGGCGCTCGTCGACTACCGCTGTCCAGCCTGCCGCTGCACCGAGGCCTCCTGCGAGCTGCCGCAGGCCCTCGCGGGGAGCTCCTCGACCACGTGCGACGGGCAGGACCGCGTGGTGTTCGCCGCCCCCGGGGAGTGGGACGGCGCGTGCGCGGCGCCGGCCGCGGGGGGGCCGGAAGAGCTCGGCTCGCTCCTCATCGAGGCGCCGACGGTGCGCGCCTGCGAGCCGGTGGCCCTCGCCCCGGAGGCGCCGGTCGAGCAGCCTGCGCCCTGGGCCCTGCAGGCGCGCGGCTGCGCCGGCTGGGCGGGAAAACACACGTGCAGGGATCCCAGGAAGCTGTGCGTCGCGTCCCCGGATCCGCAGCCGCCGGACTTCACGATGTGCATCCGCTACCTGCGCAACGACACGCCGTCCTGCCCGCGGGCGTACCCCGAGCCGCGCACGTTCTACCGGGACTTCGAGGACAGGCGCGACTGCTCGCCGTGCGCGTGCAAGCCGACCGAGGGGAGCGCGTGCACCGCGCTGGTGTCCGCCTACGGCGACCGCGCCTGCGGAGAGCTCCTCGGCTCGGAGACGGTGACGCTGGCCGGGCCGAAATGCGTCGCGGGGCCGGACCTGCGGCTCGGGAGCATGTCGGCCGAGTGGCTCAGGGACGATCCCGGCGCGTGCGCCCCGAAGGGCGGCGAGCCCACGGGCGAGGTGAAGCAGCTGCAAGCCGCCCACTTCTGCTGCGAACCCTCCGAGCCCATCGCCGTCCCCTGACGGGCTCGGCGGCGCGCAGGCCGCCGCCCGTCCGACGCGCGCTCGCGCAGCCGCCCGCGCCCGACGCCCCGGAGCCGCCTGGGACAGGGCCCGAGTGGCCCCGTGACGTCCGACCCTCCGAGCTTGCGAACGTGATGTTCCATCCACCCTGCCCTGTTCTCTTCGCGGACAGAGGGCGCGGTGAGCTCTTCGCGGGCAAAGGCAGTCGTGTGGAGGTATAGGTGAGCGCTCGGAAGGAGAGCGGAATGCGAATCGCACGGTGGTGCTTCTGGATTGCGCTCGCAGCGGCTGGCTGCAGCGCCGATGGCGGCGGGTTGGGCCCGGGGGACGCCGGCGGGCGCGGGGACGACGCGGGGAGCGGCGCGGGAAACGGCGCCGGGAGCGGCGCGGGAAACGGCGCGGGAAGCGCCGGCGGCCAGGACGACGACTGGCTCGGCGGCGACGAGGGCGAGGGCGGCGGGGACGGGAGCACGGAGAACGACTGCACCGAGCGGGCGGCCCTCGTGTACGTGCTCTCGGCGGAGAACGATCTCTACAGTTTCCGGCCCGATCGCAAGGAGTTCACGAAGATCGGCTACATCGATTGTCCGACCCAGATGCAGCCGAACTCGATGGCGGTCGACCGCAACGCGACCGCGTGGGTCAACTACGTGGAGGGCGACGACAGCGCGGGGACGTTGTTCAAGGTGAGCACCGAGGACGCGCGCTGCGAGCCCACCTCGATCGCGCTCGGCCCCTCGTGGTCCCGGCTCGGCATGGGCTTCTCGAGCGACGCCGCGCGCCCGTCGGAGGAGCAGCTGTTCCTGGCGAGCGTCGCGGACGGCGCGCAGAGCCTCGGCCTCGGCAGGCTCGACGGCGACTCGATCACCCACATCGGGCCGTTCACCGGCCCGCTGCGCGACGCCTCCGCCGAGCTCACCGGCACCGGGGACGGGCGCCTCTTCGGCTTCTTCACCACCTCGCCGATCCAGCACGCGGAGATCGACAAGACGACCGGCGCGATCATCGACACCACGCCCCTGCCGGACATCGAGGTCCCCGGCGCGTGGGCGTTCTCGTTCTGGGGCGGAGACTTCTACTTCTACACCGCCCCGACCGTGGGCACGAATCCGTCTCGAACATCCAACGTGACCCGCTATCGCCCCTCGGATGGCTCGGTCGACACGGCCTACATGACCAATGTCGGCTTCCGCATCGTCGGCGCAGGGGTGTCGACCTGCGCCCCGCTCGAGCCGCCCCGCTGAGCGTGTCACGCGCCCGCCGGGGCGAGCGAGCCAGCGAGCCGGCGCGGGCATGGAACCCGGCGATTCGCCCTTGTTCTCCTCGAATCGCTGTTCTCCTCGGCGCGCGACGCGGACGGCTCTACCGATCCGGCGTCCCCGGCATCACATGGGGCGTGCCCGCTCGGGCGTGGAGGTCTCGCGATGCGGATGAGGCTGCTTCTGGTGCTCTCTCTCTCCCTCGCTGCCGGGTGCGGATCGACGCCGTCCGCGCCGGGCGACTACGCCGCGCGCGGGGACATCTTCAGCGCTGCCGGACCGAGCGAGTTCCTTCTGGTCTCCGCCCGGGGCGAGATCGTCAGCGCCGACGTCGAGCCGGGGCAGGTCGTCGGACCGGACGTGAACCTGGGGCTCTACGACCATGGGAAACCCGGGCGCCCGGGCGACGAGCGCGCCGAGCAGGCGATCCGGGGCATCGCCTTCAACCGGGCCGTGAGCGTCGCCGCGACGGGGCAACGCGCCGCCGGCGTGGTCGGCGCCATGCCGCTGGAGCTCACGGTGACCCGGGCGGAGGCAGGGCTCCGCGCCCGCGGCCTCCTGGCGGGCGCCCTGTCCGACTACCGGCTGGACGAGCGGCAGCTCACCGGCGTGGTCGGGCGCTGCAGCTACGATCTCGCGCGGGCGGGACGGGTCTACGAGGGGTCGCGCAGCTGCGGAGGCCAGCCGCACCGGGTGACGGTCCTCGTGCCGCGGGCGCTCTCCGCGCCGTCCTCGTGGGGCGACGCCGCGCTCGCGACCGCCCTCGGGCTGCTGCTGGGCGCCTGAGCGCGCCGCCGCCCGCCTCGCCGTCGCGCGTTCGTGACAGGCCACGCGGCGTGTAGGCAATGACAGGCCGCGCAGCGGCTGCTAGAGCTCGGATCGCACGGGCAGGGAAAACGCGCCGGATGCCCGCCGGGGACGGCGGGGTCGAGCCGCTGGGATCCCCTGCCCTCAGCGTCCTTTTCGCGCGCCTCGCGCGCCGCACCACCCTCGATCCACCCTCGATTCACCCTCGATTCACCCTCGATTCCGTGACGAAGCCCAGATCCGATGGCAATGCGCCCGGCAGGCCGGCCGCCGCCGTTTCCCCCAGCCTCCTCGAGGGGCGATCCGCGCCCATCCCGGTCGGACCGCGGCTCGAGGCCGTGCTCGAGCTCGCCTACCGCGCGCGGCGCCCGGTGCTGCTCGAGGGGCCCACGGGCATCGGCAAGAGCGAGCTCGTCCGGCAGCTCGCCGAGCGGCTCGGCATCGCCACCGTGGTGCTCGATCTGAGCCTGCTCGAGCCGCCCGATCTCGTGGGCCTGCCGGTCATCCGGGACGGCCGGACCGCCTACGCGGCGCCCTCGGTGCTGCCGCAGGACGGCGCGGGCATCCTGATGCTGGAGGAGCTCAACCGGGCGGAGCGGTACATCCAGCAGCCGGCGCTGCAGCTGCTCAGCGCCCGGCGGCTCCACGAGTACGAGCTGCCGCCGGGCTGGGTCTGCTTCGCCGCGGTGAACCCCGAGTCCGCGGACTACCAGGTGACGCCGCTCGATCGCGCCCTCCGCGCCCGGTTCCTCAACCTGAACGTCCGCGCCGACCGCGCGTCGTGGCTCGCCTGGGCGCAGGTGAACGGGGTGCACCCGGGCGTGATCGCGCTCGCGCAGGGGCACGAGCGCATCCTCGACGACGTCCCGCCGCGCACCTGGACCTACGCGTCGCACGTGCTCGGCGCGCTGCGCCCGGAGGAGCTCGCCGACGGCGTGCTCCTGCGGGACGTGCTCGGCGGCTACCTGCCCCCGAGCTGGGTCGAGCTGCTGCTCGCGTCGAAGGAGTCGTGGTCGTCGCGGCTGCCGTTCGATCTGCGCGCCCTGCTCGCCGACTACGGCGCGAATTCGCCCGCGGGCAAGGCGCTGCGCGCGGCGCGCGAGCGCGGGGAGACCGACCGCTTCGACGAGGTGACCACGCGGCTCGCGCCGCTGCTCGAGGGCCCGGAGGTGGGCGTGCTCGCCGCGCAGCGCAAGCTGTCGCTCGGGGCGTTCGAGGCGCTGCTCGCGGACCTGCCCGGCGACCACCGCGAGCGCCTCCAGGACGCGCTCGGCGGCAACGCGACCGCGACGGTCCTCATCGACGTCCGCCCCGAGGAGCTGCTCCAGAACTACGCGGGCGGCGCCGCCGAGCAGAAGGTGCTCGCGTGGCGGGCCGATCCGCTGCGGCAGCACCGCGTGGGCCTCCTCGTGACCGCGCTGTCGGCGCACCTCGCGCAGCAGGCGAAGCTCGTCGAGGTGCGGCGGAGCAACGTCGCGCGGGCGTGCCTCGGGCAGCTGCTCGCGCAGCTGCCGGAGCGCTGGGCCCTCCGGCTCGCGGCGGCGCTGAAGAAGCACGGCGTCACGCCGATCCGGCCGCAATGAAGGGGGCCAGGGAGGCCGAGATCCGGGGGCGCGCGACCGCGGAGGGCGCGCGAGGGCCCGCGGAGCGCACGCGGGAAGCCGCGACGCCGGCGAGGGGGGCCGCTGCGCCGGCGCGGGAACACGCCGGGGGCGCCGAGGTGCCCGAGGACGCGCTCGCGGCGTGGCTCGACGCGTTCGTGCGCGACCCCGGATTTCTCGAACGATATCCGTGTTATGCGGCGATCCTCGCGCGGCTCGCGCCGGTCGCGGACCCCTCGGTCAAGCGCATGGCGGTCTCGCTGTTCGAGGGCCGCTTCTTCCTCCACGTCAACGTGGAGTCGTTCATGAACGAGCCGCTGTTCCTGCGCGGCGTGCTGCTGCACGAGGTGCACCACGTGGCGCTCGGGCACCTCTGCCACCCGAAGTTCGCGGGGGCGGACGAGCCGGAGCTCATGGATCTCGCGCTGGAGATGTCGGCCAACGAGTACATCGAGGAGCCGCTGCCCGACCCGATCCGCTGGCAGCCGTACGCCCCGCTCGGCCTGCGCGCCGGCCAGAGCACGCTCGAGCGCTACGAGCTGCTCGTGAGCGCCGCGCGGGAGGGAAGGCTCGCGCAGCGCGGCGGCGAGGCCGTCGACGACCACCGCGTGCTCCGCCGCCCGTCGCGCGAGCCGGGCGCGGTGGAGCAGACGCGGCAGCTGCTGCTGCACGCCGCCGAGGAGGCGGGCGAGCTCGCGGAGGGCGGGGACCCCGCGGCGTTGCCCGGCATGCTGGTCGCGGGCAAGTCGCCCGGCCGGCTGATCGAGGAGCTCACGGACGTGCTCGGCCCGCGCGTGTGCCCCCTCGACTGGAAGACCGCGCTCCGGATGTTCGTGGCGCGGGAGCGCGCGCCGGTGCACACGTACGCGCGCCCGAACCGCCGCTTTCCGGGCCGCGTCGGCGAGGTGCCCGGCAGGACGTACGCGCCGCGGGCGATCGCGAAGCCGTCGCTGCTCGTGGCGATCGACACGTCGATGAGCATGCGCCGCGACGAGCTCGAGGAGATCGCGCGCCAGCTCCAGGCGATGAGCGAGGAGGCGCGCATCACCGTGGTCGAGTGCGACACGGAGGTGAGCCGCGTCTACGCCTTCGAGGGCCGCCTCGGGGACGTGGCCGGCCGCGGCGGCACGGACCTGCGCCCGGTGTTCGCGCCGGAGTTCCTGGCCGCGCGCCGCGTGGCCGGCGTCGTGTATTTCACGGACGGCGCCGGGCCGACGCCGCCGGCGCCGCCGCCGCTGCCGGTTCTGTGGATCCTGACGAAGCCGCTGGAGTTCACGTGCCCGTGGGGCGAGCGGGCGTGGCTGGAGCGGAAGCCGCGGCGGGGGTGAGCCCGTCGCGGCGCAGGGCGCGCGGGACGTGCGGAACGTGCGGAACGTGCGGAATGTCGGAGAACGGCGCCGTCACTTGATCTGGTAGTGCAGCGCCCTCGCCTCGACCGCCATGCCCCTCGGGTCGCCCGGAACATAGAAGTACAGCTCTTTCTCGGAGCGTTTGCCGAGGTAGTCGATCGTCGCCTCGACCCGCTCGGGTTCCCCGGCTCCGGGCGGCGTGTACCGGAGCTCCACGCCGAGGTCGCCCAGCGTCTGCCTGCCTTCGTTCTTCACCCGGACCGGCAGGACCCACATCCCGCCTTGCTGCTCGGCCCGATCCGGCAGCGCCTGGACCTCCGGAACGACCGAGCCCTCGGAGTTCGTCAGCCCCGCGTACACCAGGAACACGGCCAGGGCCAGGATCAACGCCGTGCTGACCGCGAGCGAGACCCACTCGGCCAGCAGCCGTTGAAAGCGCCTCTCCTGCCGGCCGCGGCCGGGGCCTTGCGCCTGCTCCCGCGCGTCGCTCACACCACCAGCCTTCCCGCCGCGCCGCCGACGATCGCCGGCAGGCCGAGGGTCACCACGCTGGCGACGAGCGTCGGCAGGTCGCCCGTCGTCTCGCGCTCGCCGATCAAGCAGAGCAGCGCCGTCGCGACCAGCAGCGACACCGCGCACGTCATCAGCGTCTCGAACGCCCGGCTCTGAAACACGCTCTTGACGTACACCTCGTGCTTCTCGAACCCCGAGGCGAACAGGATGACGTAACAGAGCGCCACGCTCACCCCGAGCATCGCGAGCTGCCGCCACGGCGAGAGCCGCGACGCGATCATCACGACCTCCTCCGTCGACGCGATGTTCAGCGTGAACAAGAGGGAGCCCGCCGCCGCCGCGGAGAAGTCGCGCAGGTCCGCCCGGAGCTGGAGCGCCTCGGGATCCCCCTCGGGGGCCTTCTCGTCCTGCTGGTCGTCCCCCGTGCGGGATTTGTCGCGGACCTGGGCGTTCGCGAACGCGACCCCGAGGCTCACCGCGGCTGCCTGCAGGAGGACCTTGCCGACGACCTCGCGGGGCGCGCTGTCGAGCGTGATCTCGCCGACAAGCGTCAGGATCGCGGCCGAGAGGACGATCCCGATCCCGACCGACGTCACGGCCTCCATGACCGTACCGAGGAGGGTGTCCTCGTTCCGGAAGCCGGACTCCAGGGAGCACAGGAAGGTCACGACCAGCGTCAACGCGAGGATCGCCCCGAGGTGCCACTCCGGGAGCATCATCCCGCGGAACCACATCTCCATCGTGTACAGGAGGGGCATTCCCACGATCGATCCGCCGGCGACCGCCGCGGTCAGATCCTTCCCCTCCTTGCGCCACCCGTGCGGGTCGCTCTTCTGCTGTGCGCTCGACTCGGCCACGTCGCCGGTCCCTTGTACACCATGTTCGCCCCGTCGAGCGGCCCGCCGAGGGCGCGACAGCTCACCCCGGACGCCTCGGCGTCTGGCGCAGAGGTCGCGCAGCTCGGGCTTCAGGTCGAGCGGGACGTCGACCGTTTTACGTGGACGGTCGAGGGCTTTCCGGCACCTCGCGTCCGCAGCCCCGTAGGGGCCGTTTCAGGAGAGCACGTCGGCGGCGGTCTTCGCCCCGAGGACGTTGTCGATCCAGCGCTCGAGGGTCACGGTGTCGTCGCACGCTCGGATGCGGGCGCGATCGTCCTCCGTCAGGGGGATCCCAGCTCGAGCGACCAGCCGCAGCAGGGCCTCGCGGAGGCCCTCTAGCTTCCCATCGCGGAGGCCCTTGAGCTCGCCGTCCCGGAAGCCCTTGAGCTCGCCCATCTCGATGAGCTTCTGGGCGAACGGGGGGAAAGTCGCCTTGCCTTCGGTCTGCCGCTCCATGACCAGCGCTTCCAGAGCCCGCCGCATGGGCTCGCGCAGCACGTTCCAGATGATCTTCAGCGGCGCCAGTTGTACGCCGCCGGACGGCGGGCAGCTTTCCGTCGCGGATCCACGGCCCCACAACGCCGGCCGGAGCGGGGGCCCTCGCCCGCCGGGAGATCCAGGCGCGCGTCCTTAGGGCCGGGGAGAGCACCTCGCCGACCCTCTCGTTTTGTCCGCCCGGGTCCGCTCGGATCGCGAGTAGGCGCCGCCCCGCGCTCAGCATCGTCGACCCCGGAGCCGCAAGGGGGTAGTGCCCATGGCGATGGCTGGGCGCTTTGCTTCGGGAAGCCAGCGAGATCTCTGTGCGGGGAGTGGGATTGCAATGAGCGTCAAGGGCCTCGTTGTCCACTTTCGGCGCGACTTGGATGACGATGAGGCGCAGCGAGCGATCAATGCTTTGATGATGATCAAGGGCGCTGTCAAGGTGGCATCTGTCAAGGCCGGTTACGAAGACGAACTGAACCGGCAGCGGGTCAAGCGAGATTTGCTAAGCAAGATTGACGGGCTTCTGAGGGATGACGAGGCCACGATCTAGCTGCCGACAAACCCGCGTCATCGTGGCGCCGACGCAACCTGCCCGCCGCGCCGCAATTTACCTACCGCGTCAAGTACGGAGGGCGCGGCGGCACCCTCCGCGTGATGACGCCGGTCGAGCTGCTGGCGCGGCTCGCGGCGCTGGTACCGCCGCCCAGAGTTCCGCTCGTGATCTACGACCGTGTGCTCGCGCCGCATGCGATGCAACGCAGCGTCGTGGTACCGAAGGCGACGGGGAAGGCGTGTGAGGGCGGGGTGGCGCGCGGATCGAAGAGACCCTCGAAGGCGCCCGGCGGCGCGCGCGGTGCTCCTGTTCGCCAGGCTTACGAGCGCTCTCACCGAACGGCGCGCGCCTCCGCTTGGGCACAGGCCGCGCGTCTTGCACGAGCTGGCCTATTTTGTCGTCACACAGGACGCGTCGTCCGTCGGAGTAGTCAACTCTATCTCTTGAGACGGATAGTACATCACGAAATTATAACACATCTCATCCACCGTCCGCTCCCCGAATTCCACGGCCCTGTTGCCCGGGTTGTCCCACGCGCAACGCGTCCTCACGGTGTCGCCGCCTCGAAGGATGGTATCGTTGTCGTACCAGATCTGGTTGTCGAAGTTCCACGGATCGGCGAGCCCCAGGTTGCTCGGCTCGCTGCCGTCCGTGGGCACCGTGTTGCTCGACAGGTGCTTGCCGAGATTGTGCATGTGCGGCATAACACTGATTACCGAAATCGCCCCCATATCCCGCGGGAACTGGTAATCGCAGCTCACGTCGAGCGAGCCGTGAGGCGGGATGTTGATGTCTTCTGTGCCGAACGAGAAGATGCCGGCGTCGTTGGGGCGGAGCTCCGTCGTCGTGCAGACGTTGAAGCCGGTGCTGTCTTGCTGCCCGTCGAGGCCCTTGATGTTGCTGTAGTGCACCTGGACTACGAAGTGTGCCGTGCCTTCCAGCGGGAAGCCCGCCTCCAGCGGCAGCTCCGTGGCCGTGCCGCCGGGCGCCCAGACGGACAAAAGAGCCCCCTGGATGTCGCCCCCCTCACAGGGCGTGGGCGTCGAGGGAGACGCCTCATCCGCCTTGAAGAGCAGGATATGGTGTACAATGGTGCTGTTGTCGATCTGGGGTGCGATCCCGACGAGGTGTCGTTTCTGGCCGATCTCTACATCGACCCCATAACACATATACTGGTCCTGGACGTCCTTCGGCATGACGTAAGGCGCGGACGGCGCTAGCAGGACATCCGGTGTGCAGCTCAGGGTCGGAGGGTCGATGGTTCCGCCGCCGCCCGGGTCGACGCACGTGTCTTTACCGGCCGGCATGCCGGCGGCGATCCATTGATCGAAGATCGCGAGCTCCGCGGCGGTCAGGCGCTCGGTTGGGGGCGGAGGCATGGGGCGCGCGGTGTCGCGGGCGCGTGCGGCGACGAGCTCGTAGACCTTCTTGTTGGGATCGCTCACCGCGGGCGCGAGCAGATCGCTCCGGTCGACCAGCGGGAACGGCGCGCCGAACTTCGGGGACGCCCCGTGACAGGTCTGGCACTTCGTGGAGAGGATCTTGTCGACGTCGCACGGCAGCGCTTCCGCGTTGCCGTTCTCGGCGTCGCTGCACGCGACGACCACGAGAGCGGATAGGAAGGACAGCGCCGAGAACAAATAACGACTACGATCCATGCGAGCTCCTCGGGGAAAAGAATTGGGTGGAAGAAGAACGCGCGCCGCGAGCTCCCGAGAACAGCGGGAGACTTGGCGCGTGAGAGCACCGGCGACCCAGGTCTACGGACGGGCCGGCGACCTGGCGTCGGTGCTACTTCGGTGAGTGCCCGCCCGCTCTGAGACTGTTCAACGGTGCGCTCACGCGGAAGGTATCGAGGCGCTCGCGCGCCAGGAGGCGCGGTGCCGTCTGGTCAAAGCTCGGCTGCGGACTAGGGTCGCGCGCGGGGATCCATCTACGGGGCGCGCCCGAGCCCGCTACTGAGGCTCAGCGGCGTGCTCGGGCCGAACGCGCCGTGGCGCCCCGCCGTCGTGGTGTACGGCCGCGGAGGCGTTGCGGCGGCGAAGGCAGCCCACGACGCCCCGAAGCGGAAGAGGCGGAGCCCGTCGCCCGCTACTGCGCCCGACGGAGCGTGGCGACGCCCTTCCAGGGCGGCGTCTGCGCGTACACGATGAGCTCTCCCTGGCTCGAGAACTCGCACACCGCCTCGTAGGCAATCCCCGCCTCGTCGTAGGAGATCAGCTTGAAGCGATCCCACACGGGGTCGCGGATCTCGTAGGCGCGGTCGACGTGGAGGCCGGGCGAATCCGCGAGGATGCGCTTGCCGTCGAAGCGGACGATCAGGTGCGCGTACTGGAACTCGAGCATCGACGCGAGCATCGGCTCGAGCGGGACCTCCGGCTCGAAACGGACGAGCCGGAAGCTGCCGCGCAGGCGCGCGTCGATCGACGCGATCGCGGCCGCCGTGTCGGGCCCTTGGACGGCGCTGGAGCCGCAGCCGGCGGTCTGCGCGGCGAGGGCGGCCGCGCAAGCGACGGCGAGGAGGCGGGGAACGGCGCGGAAGGCCCCGGAGGGACGCAGGGAGGGACGGCTCGCCGGGGGCGACATGGGGCGGAGCTTAGGGCGAGCAGACGAGCCGCGCAAAACGAAGCAGGAGCGCGCGCTCGGCGGAAGTCCGAACAAACCTCCTTTCACCTCGTCCGCCGCTTCCACCTCGATCGCCCCACCCGCCTCGCCCGCCTCGCCCGTCTCTTCCGCCGCGATCACCTCACCCGCCTCCCCAGCCTCCTTCCACCTCACCCGTCTCGCTCACCTCACCCACCTCGCGACGCGCCTCGCGCGCCGCGCCGCCCTGCGGCATCACGCCGGTCGACGCGCCGCCGAGGTGATCCCCAGGCCACGCGCGCCTTGCGCGGATCTCGCGCGCTCCACACAATCAACCGAGCGAGCCGGCCAGCACACGACGTCCCGGTCGGACGGCGCCGCGCGCCCAGAGCGACGCGCGGGCGCGCTCGCCAAGGGGGAACCATGACCGATGTCCTGCGAGGCACCGATTTCGTCGCACGCCTCCCCGAGCGCGCCGGGCGCGCTCGCGAGGACGCCATCCTCGAGGCGGTGCGGGCCGGCCGCCTGGCGCCGATCTGCTGGGCCCCGGTGCACAGCGAGCACGGCGGCCGCCGCGCCACCTTCTTCGTGAGCGCCGACGCGCTCCGGATCGGCGACGCAGAGGACTCCGTCCGCATCAACGCCACCGCGCGGACGACGCAGCAGATCGCGGATCTGCTCGAGTGCGCCATGCCGACGACGCGGATCTGCGACCTCGTCTGGGAGCAGGCCAGCGTGCGCATCAAGCCGTGCATCGGCGCCCCGGACGCGGCGATGGCGAGCACCGCCCGCATGCTCGATCACCACCGCCGCGTCGAGGAGCAGGTCGCGGGCCGGACGGGGCTCATCGAGAACGTGGGCAAGCACTGGGTGCTCACCAATCGCCTCGCCGGGAGCCGCGACCGGGCCGCCAACTACGGCTGGTACGACCAGGGCGCCGCCCACAGGCACGGCGCGCACGCCCTGTGGCAGCCGCTCGGGCTCGCGCACGACCTCGACCACGTGGACTACTCGCAGGTGGTCCGCCTCGTGCGGCGGCGGTGCCTGATCGACGATGCCGAGCGCGACCTGCTCGAGGTATTGACCGACCCGGCGCTCGCGCGCCTCGCCTCGTCCGAGGGCCCCCTGCGCGTGCTCAGGCAGCCCGGGGTGCCGGAAAAGGCGTGAGCGCTCGCCGTCGACCCCCCGGCCCCGGCGCTCACCGGTTCACGAGCTGCATGCCGGGCTCCGGGTAACGCAGCCCGGCGGCCGCGCCCTTCGGCATCACCTCGTCGAGGCGCCGCAGGTCGCCCTCGGAGAGCGCGATCGCCTCCGCGGCGACGTTCTCCTCGAGGTAGCTCCTGCGCTTCGTGCCGGGGATCGGCACGATGAAGTCCCCCTGCGCGAGCACCCAGGCGAGCGCGAGCTGCGACGCCTTCACGCCCTTCTCCTTCGCGAGCGCCTCGACCTTCGCGACCAGATCGAGGTTCTTCTGGAAGTTCTCGCCCTGGAAGCGCGGCGAGATGCGGCGGTAGTCGTCCGGCGCGAGGTCCTCGAAGCGCTTGATCTGCCCCGTCAGGAAGCCGCGTCCGAGGGGGCTGTACGCGAGGAAGCCGACGCCGAGCTCGCGGCACGTCGCGAGCACGTCGTCCTCCGGCTCGCGCGACCAGAGCGAGTACTCGGTCTGCACCGACGCGAGCGGGTGCACCGCGTGGGCGCGCCGGAGCGTCGCCGCGCCCGCCTCGGAGAGCCCGATCGCGCGCACCTTGCCGGCCTTCACGAGCTCCGCCATGGCGCCGACGCTCTCCTCGATGGGCGTCTTCGGATCCACGCGGTGGAGCTGGTACAGATCGATGACGTCGACGCGCAGCCGCTTGAGGCTCGCGTCGCAGGCCGCGCGGATGTACTCCGGCGTGCCGTTGATGCCGCGGGCGGTGGCGTCCTTCGGATCGCGGACGACGCCGCACTTCGTCGCGAGGACGACGCTCCCCCGGCGGCCCTCGATGGCCCGGCCGACGAGCTCCTCGTTCGTGAAGGGGCCATACATGTCGGCCGTGTCGAGCAGCGTGACGCCGAGCTCGAGCGCGCGATGGATCGTGGCGATCGACTCGGCCTCGTCCCGGGGGCCGTAGAAGTCGCTCATGCCCATGCAGCCGAGGCCGAGGGCGGAGACCTGGAGTGGACCGAGCTTGCGCGTGTGCATGGTGGGCTCCTTGCCGCGGCGGAGGTCCGCGGCCGTTCGACGCTCGCCACCGTAAGAGTTAGAGCGCGCTCGAAGTCAAGGGGGAGACCGGACCGCGGCGGACCGGAGCCTCCTGAGCCCGCGCGTCGCCGCCGGCGTCGCCGCGCGGGCTCAGGAGCTTCAGGTCAACGGAGCTGGGTGCTCTCTGCGAAAGGTCGCGGGGGTCGCTGCGGGACACCGCAGGGCCTGCGGGGACGGTCACCGAAGAGGCCGGCAAAAAAAGATCGGAGGGCGCGTAGGGCGGGCCGGGGTGGGCGCGTCCTAGGAGCAGAAGCCAGCAAGAACGGCTGGCCCTTGAAGGAGCACGACCTCGATGACCTCCCCCCTCTCCTCGAACAAGACCCACAGCGCGATCCGTCGCTTCGTCCTCGGCAGCTTCCTCTCGGCGGCTGTGCTCGCGGGCAGCGGAGCGGCCTACGCAGCGAGCAGCGCGGGCGGGACGGCGGACACGCCGGCGCCGCGCCACGACAAGGGTGCCCGGCGCGAGATCCGCCCCATGAACCCGGCCGAGCGCATCAAGCGCTTCGACAAGAACGGCGACGGCAAGCTGGCCGTCGCCGAGCTCCCGGAGAAGGCGCAGAAGCGGCTGGGCAGCGCCGACACGAACAAGGACGGCTTCCTGTCGGCGGACGAGCTGAAGGCGCGCGCGGAGCAGCACAAGAAGACACGGGAAGCGCGGCAGAAGGAGCGCTTCGCCCGGAAGGACAAGAACGGCGACGGCTTCCTCACCAGAGACGAGGTGGGCGACAAGCGCTGGGAGAGGGTGAAGGCGGCCGACGGGAACCGCGACAACAAGCTGAGCGCCGACGAGCTGCGCGCGGCGCACGCCGCGCGCAAGCAGAAGGTCGCGCGGTAGCGCCGCACGCCGGCGCGCGCCGCGCGCCGCGCGCCGGCCTCAAGGCCTGCTCGCCTGTCGCAGGTCCTAGTGACCGCGGCAGCTGTGGCCGTGGTGACCGTGGTGGCCGTGGTGGTCGTCGCGATCGTCACAACGGACGTCATCGCGGCTCGGCGCGCAGAGGCGACCGTTGTTGTACGCGTCGAGCTTGTCGGCGAGCGGCTCGCCCGTCTCCCACGGCGAGCGGCAGCCCCCGTCCCTGACGTTGCTGCCGAGGCGGTTCCTCCGGAGCCACTGATCCGCCGCAGCGATGGTGGCCTCGATGCAGCTCGACTGGTTGCCGATACCGACGTTGAGCTTGGCGACGATCAGGTGCTTCGCGAGGATGTACGTGACGTCGCCCCGGGTCGGACGGCTGATGATGTCGAGGAGCTGGGCCTTCGTGTACGTCTTGCCGCCGATCGTCAGGTGCGAGACGCGCCACGAGCCGGGGTGGGTCTTCCAGTAGCCGGGGGTGCCGGTGCCGGGGGACGCGCACAGGCAGGCGCCGCAGTCGGCCGCGCAGCTCGAGCAGTCCTCGACCCCCGCCTTGCAGACCCCATCGCCGCAGACGGGCGGACACGCCCCGCAGTCGGCCGCGCAGCTCGAGCAGGTCTCGCCGACCTCGCAGACGCCGCTGCCGCAGACCGGCGGGCAGATGCCGCAGTCGCTCGGGCACTCCAGGCAGTTCTCGCCGGCCTCGCACGTGCCGTTGCCGCAGACCGCGGGGCAAGCGCCGCAGTCGCCGGCGCAGTTCGCGCAGTCCTCGCCGTTCTCGCAGACGTTGTTGCCGCAGATCGAGGGACAGGCGCCGCAGTCGTCCGAGCAGGTGCCGCAGTCCTCGCCGGCCTCGCAGGTGCCGTCGCCGCAGACCGGCGGGCAGGCGCCGCAGTCGGCCGAGCAGCTCCCGCAGCCCTCGCTCGCGTCGCAGGTGCCGTCGCCGCACGTGGGCGGGCAGACGTCGCAGTCGGCGCTGCAGCTCGCGCAGTCCTCGCCGGCCTCGCAGGTGCCATTGCCGCACGTGGGCGGGCAGACGCCGCAGTCGACGGCGCAGGTGGAGCAGCTCTCATCGCCGCCGCAGACGCCGTTGCCGCAGGAGAGCTGGTAGCCGAAGTCCACGTCGAGGAGGTCCTGCGCCCAGCCGAGCGAGACCGTGCCCACGTTGTCGAGCACGCCGTCGGGGTCGGCCGTCGGCTCCTGCCCGGCGAGCGGGCCGCTCGTCATGAAGTTGTCGGCGGTGACGACCACCGAGTAGGTGCCCGCCGGGAGCGTGTCGAAGAGGTAGAAGCCCGGCTGTCCGGTGTAAGGGCTGTCGCCGGTGACCGTGAAATCGACCAGCTGGCCGTCCTGGAACAGCTCGACCTGGACGCCGTTCACGCCGAGCTCGCCGATCTCCGGCTCGTAGAGCCCGTCGGCGTCGCTGTCGAGCCAGACCGTGTCGCCGATCGACGAGTACGTCACATAGCCGAAATCGGCGTTCGTCACGTTCTCTCCCGCGTCGAGGGACACCGCGAGCGGATCGTTGTCGGTCGTCAGCTGGTGCCCGAGCGGGAGCGTCGCGTCGTCGACGCCGACGACGTAACAGCCCGCGTCGAGCTCGCCGAAGCGGTAGGCGCCCGCCGCGTCGGTCGCGGTCGTCCCGAGGGCGTCTCCATCGGCGGATCCGTCGCAGTTCACGTCGCCGAAGAGGTCGACGACGACGCCGGCGATGCCGAGCTCGGAGCCGCCCTCGATGCCGTCGGCGTTCGCGTCGAACCACACCTTGTCGCCGATCGAGCCCTTCGGCGTCGTGTAGCAGACCTCGAGGAGAGGCCGCTGGGACAGGTCCGTGTGCGCGCTGCCCTTGTACGAGGTCTTCCCGTTCTCGTCCTCCTCGAGGAGGATCCCGTAGTTCGGCGAGACGCCGCTGACCCACTGTTGAACCAGCTGCGTGAGGTCGAGCTCGCGCCACGCCGAGCCGCCGGACACGAACGACGTGAACGACGTCGGATCGATGCCGCCGAGGTTGTTCCAGGTGACCGTGTCCTCGCTCCAGGGGGCGAGCACCTCGTGAGCGCGGACGGTCTGGGCCGTGCTGCTGTAGGTCAGGACGTAGAACTTGGCCGACGTGATGAGCGAGCTCGCGGGGATGGCGCCGAGCTCGAAGCCGAACAGGGCGCGTTTCTCACCGACCTCGCTGGAGTACCCCGTGTTCACCTCGAAGGGGCTCGAGACGTGATAACTCGGGGCGAGGCTCCAGATCTCGGCGTTGTACACGTCGCCGAGGACGCCCCGCTGGATCACGGTGCACGTGGGCGTCGGCGCGCCCGTGCTGGCGAGGCTCGTGGCGGTGATGAGCAGCGTGGCGAGGGCGGCGGAGGAGGCGATCGTTATCTGCTTCAATGGTGGCTCCTTTCAGGTCCTTCTTGGGATCAAACCGCGATGGAGCGTCATCCGAGCCGCGCGCGCCGTGACACACGGGTCAGGCGAAGGTCGGCTTCGCGGGCTCCGGTCGGGCCGCCCCCCGCTGGCTGATCACGATCGGATCAGGTACGCGAGGCGTCGGCTTGAACCGGAGCGCGGATACGCACAGGTCCATCGTTCAAGTTATCAATGCGGCAATCGAGCTGTCCAGGCATTTGCGGGGGAAAGCCCCCGAAAAGAACATCCCGCCGCGGTCTACGATCCTGATTCGCGGCCTCACGGTGACGGTTCTTGGCGCCTCGCCTCAGGCCTTCACGCTCCACAAAAAGGAGCGCCGTGCCCGAGGGAGATCTCGGCGCAGCCGGCGGCATCGCTGCGTGCCCGCAGCGCGCTGCATCACTTACTTGGAGCTCACCGGACTCGGATCGAATCCAGCGAGGTTGGTCCCGATTGGATGCCGAATGCGCACAGGACCATTGTTCAAAGTAATGAATGTGTACTTCGCATGTCCAGATCTTTTTTTGAGCGGGGATAGGTTTTCGTTTCGCTCGGAGGCTGCTCTCGCCGCGCCCTGGCTCGCGTCGCGCAGGGCGCTGCGGAAGTAAGCAGCGGAGACGGAAGTGGCGACGGGTTCGGCTCGTCCACCACGCCCGCGAAGGTGGACTCGAATCGGTCCAGGACAACATATCTCCTTCGATGACCGGTTCATCCGCACGCCTGGCTTCTGCGGGAGCAGCGGGCCCGAGAGAGGCACTCTCCGGGGCGCGGCGCCATGCATCCCGGACGTCTCATCTCGAGCGCAATGAACGAACAGCACCCGGCGCGGGCTCGGGGCTCGCGTGGACCTCGCCCCGGCCCGTGGGGGGCGCGCCGGATCCTGGCGCTGCGGGGAACTTGGCCCACGCGCGCCCCCCCTGGCATCTCCGCGCGGTGCGATCGCGTCTCTTTCTCGCGCTCGCCGCCGCGCTCTCCGTGTGGGTCGCGCCGGCGACGGCTTCCCCGGCTCCTCGCGGCGTCCGCCACCTCCACGTGGCCGGCGGCGCGGTCCACGCCACCGTCGGCGCGTCGAGCAAGCCGGTGCGCCTCACGCTCGACCCCGAGCTCCAGCGCGCCGCCGAGCGCCTCCTCGCCCGCTCCGGCGCCCCCGAGGCCGCCATCGTCGCCTCCGACGTCCGCACCGGCCGCATCCTCGTCTGGGCGAGCCGCGGCGAGCGCGACTACGTCGCGACCCCGCTCGCGCCGAGCGCCAGCCTGTTCAAGCTCGTCACCGCGGCGGCGCTCCTCGAGGGGGGCAAGGTCAACATCGCCACGCCCGTCTGCTACACGGGCGGAGAGAGCGCCATCCGCGCGCGGGATCTGGAGGGGCGCGGCGACACCTGCACCGTGTTCGGCGAGGCGCTCGGCCGCAGCATCAACGGCGTCTTCGCCCGCCTCGCCAGCCAGCACCTCACGGCCGAGGATCTGCGCCGCAAGGCCCGCGATCTCGGCTTCGACGGCGAGGTGCCCATCGACGTCGCGGTAGCCCCGAGCACCATCGAGATCCCGGCCGACGCCCTCGGCCGGGCGCGCGCCGCCGCGGGCTTCTGGAGCGGCCGCCTCAGCCCGCTCGGCGCCCTGTTCGCGATGCAGACGATCGCCAACGACGGCGAGCGCGTCCCCTTCTCGCTGCTCGCGTCGCCGGGCGCCGCCGCCCGGGGCCGCGACGGCGCGGGACCACTCGCCGAGCGCGGCGCCGGCGGGCGCGGGCTCCGGCCGGACGTCGCGCGCACCCTCCGGTCGATGCTCGAGGTCACGACCCGGCGGGGCACCTGCGCCAAGGCGTTCCGCAAGCCGGACGGCACCCGCGCGCTCGGCGCGATGCCCGTCGCCGCCAAGACCGGCACGCTCGTCGGCGGCCGCCCGTCGCGGATGTTCTCGTGGTTCGCCTCGTTCGCGCCGTCCGATCGCCCCGAGATCGCCGTCTCGGTGATGCTGGCCAACGACATCACGTGGCGCACCAAGGCGAACCTCGTCGGCCGCGAGCTGCTCGAGATCTACTTCGGCCAGAAGCGCGCGGCCGGCCCCGTCGCCCGCCGCCGCTGACGCCCGCGCCCGCCGCCGCTGACGCCCGCGCCCGGCGAGGTCGAGCTGCGGCCTCATCTGGGATATCCTGCGGCGCGAACCGCATGGACGCCCGACGCCGCATACCCCTCCTCCTTCAACGCCTGCGCGAGGATCACCCCGACGCGCGCTACGAGCTCAACTGGGACACGCCGCTCGACCTGCTCGTCGCGACGATCCTCGCGGCGCAGTGCACGGACGAGCGCGTCAACCGGGTGACCGCGACGCTCTTCAAGAAGTACCCCACTGCGCAGGCCTACGCCAACGCCCCGACCGAGGTGCTCGAGGAGGAGCTCAAGCCGACCGGCTTCTTCCGCCAGAAGACCAAGACCGTCCAGGCCGCCTGCCGCGAGCTCGTCGCGCGCTTCGGCGGCAAGGTGCCGGAGACCATGGACGAGCTCACGTCGCTGCCGGGCGTGGCCAGGAAGACGGCGAACGTCGTGCTGAACACGGCGTTCAACCTCCCCTCGGGGATCATCGTCGACACCCACGTCGCGCGCGTCAGCGGGCGGCTCGCCCTCTCGAAGCGCGACAAGCCCGAGCAGATCGAGGAAGACCTCATGCGGCTCGTCCCGGAGGAGCAATGGACCTTCTTCGGCCCCGCCGTGGTCCTGCACGGCCGCTACACCTGCGTCGCCAGGAAGCCCAAGTGCGCCGAGTGTCGGCTCGGCGATCTCTGCCCGAAGGAAGGGGTCTGATCCGCGATGAAGATCGACCTCCCCGACTCGTGGCGCCGCGTGCTCGCGGGCGAGCTCGAGAAGCCCTACTTCCAGCAGCTCGCGCGGTTCCTCGAGGCCGAGCGCGGCGCGCACCGCGTCTTCCCGGCCGAGGAGGACGTCTTCGCCGCGTTCAAGCTCACGCCGTACGAGGACGTCCGCGTGCTCTTGCTCGGCCAGGACCCGTACCACGACGAGGGGCAGGCCCACGGGTTGTGCTTCTCCGTGCGCCCCGGCGTCCAGCCGCCGCCGTCTCTGGCCAACATGTTCAAGGAGGCGATCACCGACGTGCCGGGCTTCGAGGTCCCGCGCCACGGCTGCCTGAGCGCCTGGGCCGCGCAGGGCGTGCTCCTCTTGAACACCGTGCTCACCGTCCGCGCGCACACGCCCAACTCGCACAAGAATCAGGGCTGGGAGACGTTCACGGACGCCGTGATCAGGAAGGTCGACGAGCGGCCCGACGGGGTGGTGTTCGTGCTGTGGGGCGGCCACGCGCAGAAGAAGGCGAAGCTCATCGACGCGCGTCGCCACACCGTCATCAAGGCGGCGCACCCGTCGCCGCTGTCGGCGCGGAGCGGCTTCTTCGGCAGCAGGCCGTTCTCGTCCATCAACGCCGCCCTGCGCGCCCGCGGCGCGCCGGAGATCGACTGGCGGCTCCCGGAGATCGAGTAGCGCCGCGATGAGCCAGAAGCGGCGCGCCCTGCCCGTCGCCCCGCGCGCGACGCGGTACACCCCGGCCGTGCTCGAGGGCATCGCCGACGGCGAGCGCGCCGCGCTCGCGCTCTCGCTCGCCGACCGCAGCGAGGCCGGCGCCGTCCGGGCGGCGCGCGACGCGCTCGCGCGCGCCGAGGCGCTCGAGGAGGCCGCGGCCGCCGCCGAGCCGCCGGAGCGCCCGATCGCCTGCCGCGCCGGGTGCTCGACCTGCTGCGTGAGCAAGGTGCTCGTGATGGCGCCGGAGGTCCTCCGCATCGCGGCGCACCTGCGCGCCTCCCGGACCGAGGCGGAGCTCGCCGCGCTGCTCGATCACGTCCGGGCCGCCGACGCGGCGACGCGCGGCCTCTCCCGCCTCGAGCGCGCCGAGGCGAAGGTCCCCTGCCCGCTGCTCGACGAGCGCGGCGCGTGCTCGATCCACGCGGTCCGCCCGATCGTCTGCGCCGGCTGGAACTCCCTCGACGCCGCGGCGTGCGAGCGCCACTTCGCCGCCCCGGCGGAGGTCCCCCCGGCGCCCATGCACACCGCGAGCTACGAGGTCGCGAACGCCGTGCTCGCGGGCCTCGGCTGGGCCGCGAAGGAGCAGGGCCTCGACGCCGCGCCGCTCGAGCTCATCGCCGCGCTGCGCATCGCGCTCGAGCGCCCGAACGCCGGCGCGCGGTGGCTCGCCCGCCTCCCGGTCTTCGCGGCCGCCCGCGACGCCGAGTGGCAGGAGGACCGGCGCCGCGAAGGCTGACGCCGCGCCGCCGCCGGGCCGACACCACCCCACCGTTGGCACGGCGGAGAATCCATCTACTCTAGCCCGCCGCCGAGGCCGCCGCCGGCGCGGCGCCTCACGCAGCAACGCTACCAACCGACCTACGAAAGGAGTCTCCCATGAAGCTCTACGGACATCCCATGAGCACGTGTACGCGCAAGGTGCTGACGGTGCTCGCCGAGAAGGGCCACGCGGCAGAGCTCGTGGTCGTCGACCTGATGAAGGGCGAGCAGAAGCAGCCCGAGCACCTCGCGCGCCACCCCTTCGGCGTGATCCCGGTGCTCGAGGACGGGGACTTCTCGCTGTACGAGTCGAGGGCGATCATGCGGTACCTCGACCAGAAGCTCCCGGGGGCTCCGCTGACGCCGACCGAGCTCAGGTCGAAGGCGCTCATGGATCAGTGGCTCAGCATCGAGCAGTCGTACTTCTCCACGCCCGTCATCAAGATCCTCTTCCAGCGGATCTTCCTCCCGATGCGCGGCCAGCAGGGCGACGAGTCGATCGTCGAGTCGGCCACGACCGAGGTCGCGAAGGTGCTCGACGTGGCCGACAAGGCGCTCGCCAGCCGGGAGTACCTCGCGGGCTCGAGCTACTCGCTCGCCGACATCGCGTTCATGCCGTACCTCGGGAGCCTCGTGGCGTCGAAGGCCGAGGCGCTCATCGCGAGCCGGGAGAACGTCGCGGCCTGGTGGAAGCGCCTCAGCGCGCGCCCGTCCTGGGTCAAGGTCGCGGGCTGACCCGAGCCGCATGGACGCCGTGACCGACCTCGCCGCGGCCCGGGAGGCCGTGCGCCGCGCCGTCGCCGCGAGCTCCGAAGGGCTCGTGGGGCGGCGGGCGCTCGTCGAGCTCGTGGCGCTCTCGGCCATCGCCGGCGAGCACGCGCTCGTGCTCGGGCCGCCCGGCACCGCGAAGAGCGAGGCGGTCCGGCGGATCGCGCAGGGCCTCGGCGGCAACTACTTCGAGTACCTGCTCGGGCGCTTCACCGAGCCGAGCGAGGTCTTCGGCCCCGTGAGCCTGCGCCGGCTGAAGGAGGGCTTCGTCGAGACCGAGACCGCGGGGATGCTCCCCGAGGCCGACGTCGCGTTCCTCGACGAGGTCTTCCTCGGCTCGACCGCGATCCTCAACACGCTGCTCGGCCTGCTCAACGAGCGCCGCTTCCGGCGCGGGCACACGACGGTGGCGTGCCCGCTGCGCGTGTGCGTCGGCGCCTCGAACCAGCTGCCCGACCACGAGCACCTCGCGGCGTTCGCCGACCGCTTCCTCGTGCGCGTGTTCGTCGAGCCCGTGGGCGACCCGGAGCTCGAGGCGCTGCTCGAGGCCGCGTGGTCGCACGGGCAGGCGCAGCGCGCGCCCGAGGCCTCGCTCGCCGACCTCGACGCCCTGGCCGCCGCGGCGCGCGCCGCGGATCTCGCCGCGACGCGGCCGCTGCTCGCGCACGCGCTCCGGCGGGTCCGCGGCGCGGGCGTCGAGCTCACGGACCGGCGCGCCGCGCGCGTGCAGCGGCTCGTGGCCGCGGCCGCGGTGCTCGCCGGGCGCGGCCGCCCCGACGAGCGCGACCTCTGGCCGCTCGTGTTCGCGATCCCGACCGAGGCCGGGCAGCGGATCGCGCGCGACGCCCTGCGCGACCTGCTCGCGCCCTCCGAGAACACGAGCCTGCCCGCCGCCGCCGAGGAGGGCTCGCTCGGCCCGCGCGCCCGCGCCGCGCGCCTCGCCGCGCAGGCCGAGCGGCTCCTCGACGGGCCGCGCGGCGACGAGGGCGCGGGCGCCTTCCGGCTCAAGCTCGAGGCGATCGCGCGCGAGATCGACGCGGGGTTCTCCGCCGAGGCCACGCCGCCGGAGCTCGCGCGCGCCCGGGAGCGAATCGTCGAGCAGTTACGAGAACTTCCAGACGACGACGCGGAGGTCGCCGCGCCGCGATGAGCCTCGTGCCGGTCTCCTGGACGCCGCGCGAGCCGCCGCTGCCCGCGAGCGCCGTGGCGGCGTGGGGGGAGCCCGCCCGGGCGCTCGGCGCGCGGCTGCTCCGCCTGGACGACGCGTCGCTCGCGCGGCTGCGCGGCGCCGCGGGGCCGCGCGCGATCGTCGTGCTCGGCGACGCCGCGGACCTGCCGTGGGTCGACGGGGTGGTGTACCTCGGCACCGACGCGGACGCGCCCGCGCTGCTCCTGCCCACGAACGCGCGGCCGAGCGCCGGCGCGGCGCTCTTCGCGCGCGCGCTCGCGCGGCGGTTCCCGGCGGCGGCGCCGCCGATCGCGGTGCTGCCGGGGCCGGGGCAGCTCGTCCCGTGCGCGGCGGCGTCGCCGCTCGCGCGCGGGCGCGTCGCGCGCTGGCTGGCGGAGGCGCCGTGATCGCGCTGCCGCGCGCGCTCGCGCCGTGGAGCGCCGCGCTCGCGATCTTCCCGCGCGAGATCGCGCTCTCGCTGGGCGGCGTCGTCGAGAAGCTCTCGCTGCTCGTCGGCCCGCGCCCGCGCGCGGCGCCGGAGGGCGGCGCGGACGACCCCGACGGGCTCGGCGGGATCGGGCGGCGCGGCGCCTACGAGCGGCTGCTCGCGACCGACTGGGCGCTTGCGGAGGAGGTGCCGGACGAGTTCCTGCGCCGCGCCGCCGCGGCGGAGCTCCTGTTCGTCGAGCGCGCCCACCGGAGCCCCGCGGCGGCGCGGCGGTGCGTGGCGCTGTTCGACGCGGGCTGCGACCAGCTCGGCGCGCCGCGGGTCGTGCACCTCGCGGCGCTCGTGCTGCTCGCCCAGCGCGCGCGCGACGCCGGGGCGAGCTTCGCGTGGGGCGTGCTCCAGGACGAGGCGTGCGCGCTCGTCGAGGAGGTGACGGCGGCGAGCGTGCTCGCGCTCCTCGGCCGCCGCAGCGCCCGCCGGCCGAGCGAGGGCGACGCCCGCCGCTGGCGGTCCGCGCTGGAGGCGGCGGGCGGCGCCGGCGCCGCGAGGCGCGCGGGCGGCGCGGCCGGCGGGACGGGCGCCGGCGCGGGAAGCGCGGCGGCCGCGGAGACGTGGCTCATCGGCGCGCCGGCGGCGGCGCGCGCGTGCGCGGAGCTCGCGAGCCGGCGGATCGAGGTCGAGGACGGGCTGGATCCGCGCGCCCCCGCGGGCGTGGCGGTGCGCGTCGCCGGGGCCGGCGTCGCGCCGCGCGAGGTGCACCTCGCCCTGCCGCCCGCGGACGTCGCCGTGCGGCTCCTGCGCGACCCGTTCCAGGTCGCGACCGCGGTCCCCACGCGCGCGGCGGGCGCCGCGGTGGCGCCGGCGTCGAACATCGTGTTCGGGCAGGATGGGAGGCGGCTCTTCCTGTACGGCGAGCGCGGCGCGCTCGTGACGTTCCCTTTCCCCCAGTCGCCGCGGGTCGTCACCCCGCCGAAGCCGCGCCTGTTCTGCCCGCCGGGGAACCAGCGCCTCGCCGGCGTCGGCCAGACCCAGGGCCACCGCAAGACCATGCTCCTCACGCACGACGGCGGCGCGCTGTTCGTGCACGAGATGTCGAAGCGCGGCGGCGCGTCCGTGCGCAGCGCCGCCTTCGCCTCGGCGTGGGGCGGACCGCCGCCGTTCAACGATGTCGACACGAAGCTCGCGCTGCTCTGCCCGCTCGCGGAGAGGCTGCTCCTGTGCTGCGACCCGCGCGGCCGGCTCCTCTGCCTCGCGGGCAGCCAGGTGAACGTGCTCCAGGAGCGCGTCCTCGCCATCGCCCATCGCGCCAGCGACGTGGTGGCGATCACCGCGGACGACCCGCCGCGCCTGCTCACCTTCGCGACCTCCCCCGACGGCGCGGCGCTCAAGGTGAAGGAGGCGTCCGGCCCGCGCCGCGGAGGCTGCGAGGGCGCCGTGCTCGGCCCGACGGGCCTCGCGGCGCTCCAGACCTCGCCGCTGGAGTGGGCGGTGACGCGGCTCCAGGACGGCGCCGATCGCCGCGTCTCGGTCCGCGAGGGCGACGAGGTGATCGGCGTCGACGATCACGGCGGAGCGGCCGGGCCCGGCCTGATCGTCGTCGACCGGACGCGCACCCGCGTCGAGCGCGTCGGCGCGGCGGGCGCCGAGACGTGGGTGACCGCCGACGCGCCCATCGCGCACGCCAGCGCGAGCGTCGCGGGCCCCCAGGTCGCCTTCACGACCGCCGCGGGCACGCTGAGCGTCTACTCGATCGCGGCGCGCGCGCTCGTCCTGCGGGCGGCCCTGGAGGCGCGGTGAGGCCGCGGCGGCTCGTCCACCGCGGCGTCGTCCGCGCCGCCGGCTTCCTCGTCGACGAGGCGCGCGCGGGCGAGGCGGCGGCGCGGCGGCGCGTCGTCGCGCTCGCGCCCGCGCGCGTCCGGCGCATCGCCGCGGGCCTGCTCGTCGAGCTCCGCGCGCCCGCGTGGGTCGACTGCGCGCGCGCGCCCGGCGCGCCGCTCGTGGCGCTCGGCGGCGCGCTCTCCGCGGCGCCGCTCGACCGCGACGAGCTCGCGGCGCTCGCCCCGCCGGCGGGCGCGGCCCTGCTCGTCGTCGGCGGCGCCGTGGTCGTCGTCGGCCCGGACGAGGGGCAGCCCGAGGACCCGGCCGCGTGGCTCGACGTGAGCGCCTTCGGCCTCGCGGAGGTCGCGCCGCTCGGCGATCCGCTGGTCGAGCCGGCGACGGCGATCGCGGGGCCTCCCCCGGTGGACCTCCGCCGCGCGCTCGCGCTGGGCCCGCTGCCGCGCGAGGCCGCGCAGGTCGCGCAGGCGCTCGCCCGCGGCGGCGCGGCCGGCGCGCCGCCGCCGCCGCCGCCCCCGGAGCTCCTGCGCCGCGCCCTCGCCGGCGTGGCGCGCCTCGCGCGGGCGGTCGCCTTCCTGTCGGCGCTGCTCTCCCGCCGGCGCGGGCGGCCGGCTGCGAAGGGCGCCGTCGTGCTGGTCGCGCGGCGCGGGCGGACGCAGGGCGCCTGGCTCCGCCGGCTCGGGGCGGCGCTCCAGACCGCGGCCGCGCGGTGGCTGATCCGGGCGCGCCTCGCGCCCTTCGTCGGGCGGCGCCAGGCCGAGTACCTGGCGCAGACGCTGGACATGTTCGACGCCGGCGACCTCGACCGCGCGCTCCGGCACGCGATCCCGATCGCCGGCGGCCCCGGCGGCGCCGCGGGCCCGCCGGCGCTGACGGTGCCGACGCCGCGCGAGCAGCTCGGGATCGCGCTCGCGCAGACCGGAGCGGCCTCCTCCCTCTACCTCGGGGACGACCTGCTCTCCGCGCTCCGAGCGCGGTACCGCCGCGCGCTCGAGCGCCTCGCCGCGGAGGGCCGCCACGAGGAGGCGGCGTTCGTGCTGGCCGAGCTGCTCGGCGCCAGCGAAGAGGCGGTGTCGTTCCTGGAGCGGCACGGGCGGCTGCAGCTGGCCGCGGAGCTCGCCGAGGGGCGGGAGCTCGCGCCGGGGCTCGTCGTCCGCCAGTGGATCCTCGCGGGCAACGCGGACCGCGCCGTGCGCATCGCGCGCCGCACCGGCGCCTTCGCGGACGCCGTCGCCCGGCTCGAGCCCGCGCACCGCGAGCGGGCCGCGGCGCTGCGGCTCCTCTGGGCCGATCACCTGGCCTCGGCCGGCGCGTACGCCGCGGCGGCGGACGCCGCCTGGCCCGTCGAGCCGGCGCGCCCCCTGGCCGCCGCGTGGATCGATCGCGGGATCGAGGTCGGCGGCCTGACCGGCGCGCGCATGCTCGCCCGCAAGGCGCGGCTCGCCCCCGAGGCGTTCGCGGACGTCGCCGCGCGGGCGCGGGCGCTGCTCGACGACGACGGCGCGGAGGCGCGGCTCGCGCACGCCGCGTTCGGCCGGGAGCTGCTCGAGGGCGCGCCCACGCCGGAGACGCGCCTGCTCGCGCGGGCCTGCGCGCGCGCGCTCCTCCCTCGCCGGGGCGAGCCGGCCGAAAAGCGCCTCGTCGAGCGCCTGCTCGCCGCCGCCGGCGACCCGCTGCTCGCGGCGGACGCGCGCGGGCTCGCCGGCGGCGGCGCCGCGGCGCCGGACGACGTGCGGCTCTCCGCCGCGTCGAGCGCCGCGCGCGGCGCGAACCGGCGCGACCGCGACGGCGACCTCGTGGTGCTCGGCGCGGAGGGCGATCCGCGCGAGGGCGACGGGAGCGCCGGGCGCGCGCTGCCGTGGCGCGGGGCGCTCTTCGCGGTGCTCGACGGATCGAGCGGCGTCGACGCGCAGACGACGCCGTCGGAGCTGGTGGCGCGGGAGGTGCTCGACGAGCTCTCCGCGAGGCCGGTCGCGGCAGACCTCCTCGGGGAGCGGCTCGGCGAGGCGCTCGCGGCGGCAGGCAGCGCGCTCTGGCGGAAGGTCCAGTGGCTCGATTCCATGGAGGTGTGGGGTTATCGCTGCGCGGCGACGGTCGTCGCGCACGCGGCGGACCGCCTCTGGATCGCCCACGTCGGCACCACGCGCGTGTACCTCTTCCGCGCCGGCCAGCTCTTCCGGGTGACGCGCGATCACACGCTGGTCGAGGACCTGCTCGCCAGCGGCAAGCTCACGGCCGCGGAGGCGGAGACGTCCGAGTACCGCAACATCATCACGAAGACGCTCGGCGCGGCCCAGGCGGTGGAGCCGGACGTCCTGTACGTCACCTTGTGCCGCGGCGACCGGCTGCTGCTCTGCACCGACGGCGTCCACCGCGCCGTCGACGACGGCGCGATCCGCGCGTTGCTCGCGAGGCACGCGGATCCGCGGCAGGCGAGCAAGGCGCTCGTGCAACGAGCGCGCGCGCAGCAGGGGCAGGCGCGGGATCCTGCGGGGCAGGCGCAGGCCGAGGACGACGCCACCGCCGTGGTCGTGGACTTCAGCGGACGCGGCCTCCCCGTGGCGCTGCCCGAGGTGGACGTGCGGCCGGTGCGCTGCGCGGACGCGCCGGCGAGCCGGGTCGTCGCGCGCCGCGCCGGGGACGCCGGCGCGCTCCCGGTGCTGGACGCGGCCCTCTTGCCGGGCGGCCGCGCGCTCGTCGCGCTCGGCGAGGCGGGGGTGCGCCTCCTGTCCCCTGACGGCAGGACGCTGGTCCATTTCGCGCAGCCCGCGCACCGGCTCGTGATCTCCGACCACGGCGATCGCGCCCTCGCGCTCGCCCCGCGCGGCGAGGCGCACCGGATCGCGCGGATCGACCTCGTCGGGCGCCGCGCCCGCGCGTGGTGCGACGCGCGCCTCGCGTGGTTCGCCGCCGACTTCGACGGCGCCGTGTGGTTCGTCGGCGCGCAGGGCGGCGCGCACGCGATCGACGCGCTGGACGACGGGTGGCAGGCGCTCTTCCGCCTCGACACGCCGGGCGGAGGCGCGGGCGCCGTCGCGCGCGGGGCGCGCGCGTGCAGCTTCCTCGCGGGCGCCGAGGTGTGGACGTACGAGCTGCCCGCGCTCTGCATGAGGGCGCGCTGGCAGGTCGAGGCGCGCGAGGCGCTGCGCGGAGCGGCGCTCTCTCCGCGGGGCGTGGTGGCCGCGTGGAAGGCCGGCGAGGACGGCGGCGCGCTGGAGGCCGGGCTGCTCGAGCAAGGCAGACCCTGGCGAGCGCTGCCGCTCAAGGCCACGCGGCCCGAGGGCGACGCGGCGGCGTCGGACGAGCTGGCCGCGTTCGCGCACCGGTCGGACGCGGGGTGCGAGGTCGTGGTCTTCGGCGTCGCGCGGTGGGTGGAGCGGGCGCGCGTCGCGCTCGAGGGCGCGACCGCGGTGCGCCTGCGGCTCCAGGGCGACCGGCTGGTCGTCGCCGACGACCGCGGGAGGCTGCTCGCCCTCGCGACCGACAGCGGCGAGGTCGTCGCCGAGTGGCGCGTGTCGTGAGCGCGGGGCGCGCGGGCCTCCTCGGGCGGCTGCGGCGCCCGCTGCGCGCCTTCCCCGCGCCCCCCGGGCCTCCCGCGGCCAGCGACGCCGGCGTGGGCCGCCGGGAGCGCCTCGCCCTCGGCGCCGTGCTCGCCGTCGCGCTGCTCGTGCGCCTCCTCTACCTCCACGAGCTGCGCGGGGACGTCCTCTTCGAGAACCCGCCGCTCGACGAGGAGCGTTACGCCACCGCCGCGCGGCGCCTCCTCGGCGGCTCCCCCTTCGACCGCCGCCCCTTCTGGCAGCCGCCCGGCATCCTCTTCGTGCTCGCCGCCGCCTTCCGCGTCGCCGGGGACGGGCTCTACGCGCCGCGGCTGCTCCAGGCGCTCGCCGGGACGGCCGCGTGCGCGCTCGCCTGGGCCCTCGCCCGGCGCCTCTTCGGCCCGCGCGTGGCCGTCGCCTCGGCCGCCGTCGTCGCGCTCCACGGGCTGCTCGTCTTCGCCGGCGGCGAGCTCCTCCCCGCCGCGTGGGCCGGGCTGCTCGACCTCGCGGCGCTCGTGCTCCTCCTCGACGCGCCGAGGAGCGTCCTCCGGGCCGCCGCGGCCGGCGCCCTCCTCGGCCTCGCCGCGCTCTTCACGCCCGTCGTCCTCCCCTTCGCGGCGCTCGCGGCGCTCGTGCTCTTTCGCACCCGCGAGCGCCGCGTCGTCCCGTGGGTCTTCGCCGCGGCCGTGCTGGTCCCCCTCCTCCCGGTCGCCGCGTACAACTATCTCCGCTCGGGCGAGCTCGTGCTCATCTCGACGAACGGCGGCCTGAACTTCTTCCTCGGCAACAACGACCGTTACCTCGAGACGCTCGCCATCCGCCCCGGCCCGCGCTGGACCGAGCTCACCCAGGAGCCGTGGCGCGCCGCGCGGATCTCCGAGCCGGGCGCGGCGTCCTCGTGGTTCTTCCGCCGCGGCCTCGCGTTCTGGGCGGCCCACCCGATCGACGCGCTCGGCCTCTATCTCCGCAAGCTCTGGCTCTTCTTCCACGCGGTCGAGATCCCCCGCGACACCGACCTCTACGCCGTGCGCGCCGAGTCGCGCGTGCTCCGCGCGCTCGTCGGCCCGCGCGCGACCGGCTGGCCCGACGTCGCGCTCCTCCCGCTCGCGCTCGTCGGGATCGCCGCGAGCCTGCGGGATCGCGCGCGGCTGCTCCTCCCCCTCGCCTTCGTCGCCGCGCAGGCGGCGGTCTACGCGTTCTTCTTCGCCTCGGCCCGCTACCGCGTCCCGAGCGTCCCGGTCCTCGCGATCTTCGCCGCCGCCGGCGTGGCCGCGGTCGCGCGGGCAGCGCCGCGGGCGCGCGCGGCCCTGATCGCGGCCGCGGCTGCCCTCGCGCTCGCCTGCGCGGTCCCCGTCCCCGAGGCGACGATGACGCCCGCGGGCGAGCGCGACCTCTACCGCGGCCTCGCGCACCGCCGGCTCGGCGACGTGGACCGGGCCGCCGTGCACCTCCGCCGCGCGGCGCAGGCGGACCCGGGCGACCCGCGGCCGTGGCTCGAGCTCGGCAACACGCTCGACGCGCTCGGCCGGACCGTCGAGGCGGCCGACGCCTGGGAGCGCGCCGCCGCGCTCGACCCGTGGGACCTCGCGCCGCGGCGCATGGCGTCCGCCGCGCGCGCCCGCGCGGGCGACCGGGCCGGCGCGATCCGCGCGCTCGAGGCGAACATCGCCGCGGGCAAGCGCGCGCCGCAGGACTACGCGGTCGAGCACATGCAGCTCGTGGCGCTCCACCTCGACGGCGGCGACACCGACGCCGCGCTCCGCGCCCTGCGCGCCGCCGCCGCGGCGAGCCCGGGCCACGCGCGCTCCCGGGCCCGGGAGATCGCGCGCGCGCACCGCGCGACGCTCCCCGACCCGGCGTTCTGGGCGGCCTTCGACGCGCTCGTGAGGTGACGGCGCGGCCGCCCCGGGCGCGGCCCGGCGGTCAGGGCTTCCGCCGGTGGAGCGTCAGTCGGCCGATCCGCCGCTCGACGGCGTAGTCGCGGGCGACCAGATCGCGCAGCTCGGGGAACCGCTGCAGCGTCCCCTGCGAGTCGACGGGCTCGAAGGCGTTCGTGTCGCCGTTGCCGACGATCACGTAGGCCGGCGGGTCGATCGCGAGCTGCCGGAGGAGCGCCGCGCGCCGCGCCTCGAGGCCGGGGATCCGCGCCGAGAGCGGCGCCTCGGTGAGCATCAGCTTGTGGAACGCGTAGGGCGTCGTCGGGTGCCGATCGGCGAGCGCGTAGATCCCGGGAGAGAACGCCCAGACGAGGATGCCCTCGTCCGGGCGCGTCTGCTCCCGGACGACACGCGCGGCCTCCTCCTCGGTCACCATCGAGAAGGCGCCGGGCTGGATCGCACGCAGGTAGCCGGGTCGGCTCGTCCGCCCGGCGAGGTGGGCGGCCCCGGGCGCGTACGCTTCCCACCACGCGGCGCCGCTCCGCGCCGCGAGCAGGGCGACGGCGGCGAGCGCAACGACCGCCGCCGCGCGGGCCCGCCCGCGGCGGCGCGCGGCGCGCAGGGCGGCCGCGACGCCGTACCCACCCGCGACCGCGAGCGGCGGCGCCGCGAGCAGGTAGTGGTACCCCGCGAGCTGCCGCTGCGCGGCGATCGCGGCGAAGGTCGCGCAGGTCCACGCCGCGAGCCACGACGCCTCGCGCGCACGGCGGCGGGCGAGCGCGAAGAGCCCCACGGCCGCCGCCGCGAGCGGCAGCGCGGCGACGTCGGCGAGCGTCGCCGCGAGCCGCGGGAGGACAGAGCTCCACGGCGGCGCGATCAGCGCCGCGTACGCGCGCTGGTGCGCGAAGACCGCGCCGGTGAAGGCCCCCGCCGCGCCGTGCGCGCCGAACCACGCGAGCGCGGCGGCCCAGGGGACCGCCGCGCCGGCGAGCAGCCATCCGACGCGCCGGAGCGCTCCGAGGCCGCGGGTGTGCGCGACGAATACGATCGCCCAGGCCGCCGCGATCGCGAGCGCGGGGACCTTCATCAGGCCGGCGACGCCGGCGAGCAGTCCGGAAGCGAAGGCGAGCCGCTCGCGCCCCAGCGCCCGCAGCGCGAGCCACGCCGACCCGATCATCGGCAGCGCGAGGATCTCCTCGGCCTGCGCGCGCGACCAGAACCCGCCGAACCCCGGCGCCCAGGCGAAGGCGAGGAGCAGCGCCGCCGAGGCCACCCCCGCCGCGCGCCCCCACGCCCGGGAGGCGCAGCGGCAGGAGAAGGCGAGCGTCGCCGCGAGCCACGCCCCCTCGAGCCAGAAGAGCGCGCGGGGGAGCTCGTCCGGCACGAGCGCGAGCAGCGAGAACCAGTACAGGAACAGGGGCGGCTTGCTGTCGAAGAGATCGCGGTACGGCAGCCAGCCGCGCGGCGCCCAGCGGCCGAAGCACGCGAAGAGCCCCTGGTCCGGCCCGAGCGGCTCGGGCAGCCGGATCGCGAAGACGATCACGAACAGGACCGCGAGCGCGATCCCCGCGAGCGTGGCGCCGCGGCGAGGGGGCAGGAAGGGGCGCAGGAGGCGGCGCGACACGGCGCTCGTGGGGGCGAGGCCCGGCCAGCCCCTCGCGGGGCCGGCCGGCTTCGGATCGGGCGTTGGGGGTCCGGACTAGATCAGTGGCAGCCCGGCGACCAGTTGTGGAAGCCGAGCGAGCTGCAGGAGCCGCCCGTCGTGGATTGCGAGCTGTCGTGGTAGATCGCGTTCCCCTGGAGCTCGGCGTCGTCGTTGCAGTTGTGCGCGCCGCCGTTGACCGAGGTGCTGTCCCAGTCGTAGTGCGTCGTGCAGCCGCCGTTCGACGAGCCGGTGCTCGTCGACGTCTCGGAGTAGAAGAAGCGGGTGTGCGTGCCGTCGTCGGTGCGGAAGCCGCTCATGGTGCAGTGGGTGGCCATCGACGACGAGCTGGCACAGGAGCCGTGGTTGCAGCTGTCGGCGTTGAAGACGATGCTGCTCGACGTCCAGCCGCGGAGGTGGACCCCGGTGTGGTTTCCGAGCCCGCCCGCGAGGTTCTTGTTCCGGATCCGGTAGTCCCACTTCACGACGGAGCTCCCGCCGCTCACCACGTTCACCTGCGGGGAGAGCGTGCCCTCGATCGTCGTCGGGGCCGCCGGCGCGTCGTTCGTGAGGCCCGGCTTCTCGGGGGCCTCCTCGACGCCGAGCCCGATGTCGATCCCGGTCAGGCGGAGCTGGTCGAGGCTCTCCGGCAGCTTCAGCTTGCGGAACGCGGGGACCGCGGCGCGCATGAGCTGGATGTCCTTCACGCGGCCTGCCTCGTCGAAGCCCTCGACGTGCGGCATCGCCCAGCTCGCGTCGATGAACGAGTCGCCGCCCATCCGCATCTGGAAGATCTGCCCGTTCGCGTCGCGGACCAGCGCGTCGACCTGGTAGGTCGGGAGCTCGGGATTCGCGGCCAGCTCCTCGGCGCTCGGCGGGATCTCCATCTTCGGACCGAGGCGCATGTCATAGGTGATCGTGCGGCCGTCCTTCTCGAACTTCACGACGAGCTTGCCGGCCGCCTCGTCCACCTCGACGATGTCGAGGCGCTCGCCGGCCACCGACTCGGCGGCGTCATCACCCGGCTCCAGCGCGGGACCACAGGCGCCGGCCAGGGACATGAGACCGAGCGCACTCAGGATCGCCACCGTACGCAGCTTGTTCATAAATAGTCTTTCCTTATGGGGTGTGGTGGCATGAGGCGCACGATCTCGTCGCGCCCCCCATGCGCCGGCCCCGCAACCTCGCGCGGAGCATCAACGCCGCGAGAACAGCGGAACTGTGTCCCACCGTACGGACGTACCTCTCGGGGCTCAAGTTAAGTTTTGTGTGCGTGATGCCCTGTTTCGTCCATGCGGGGGCGTGACGATTTCTTGACGGCTATTTGTCGGGATTCGACGCGTTCGTGCGGCCTGACGCCAGAAGCCTTGCATCCCTGCGTGCGCGGCCACGCGGATGCACTCTGCGCATCACGCGGACGAAACAATGGCAGAGGGAGAGATCGATGAGCGCCCGGCAAAGGAATCGACGTCGAATTGATGCGACGCTGTGGACATGAACGCGGCGCTCCTCACTCCGCGTCGAGCGCGACGCCGACCCGCACCGACGCGCTGGCCTTCTCTCCCACGTAGAGGAGCAATCCCTGGCAGAGCACGCCGCCCTTGAGCCAGTCGCGGTTCTCCGCGGTCCGCCCGTCGAGGAGCGTCGCGCCGGCCTCCAGCACCCGGATCGCGACCTCGCCGCGCACCAGCTCTCCGGTGGTGACCGGCAGCCGCGCGATGGGCTCGCCTCGCGTGGCCGGATCCTGGGTGAAGGGGATGCAGATCTCCTCGCCCGTGGCGTTGCGGCGCATGCAGGCTTGTGCGGCCGGGTGGGTCTTGGCCATGTCCTCGCTGAACCTGCTCTCGCCCTCGGGCCGCCGGGCGACACCGGTGAGCCGCAGCCACCAGGAGCGATCCGGGAGCGGGGCGTCCTCGCACGGCGCGGGCTGGCAGGTCATCCCTTTGGCGAGGCAGTCGCCCTGTTTTCTGCAGCACGGCGTGACCTCGAGCGGCTTCGGAGGGTCGGCCGCGGGCGGAGGGTCGGGCCGCACCGGCGCCGAGCTTGGCGCCGCGGGGACGGTCGGGAGCGCCGCCTCGTCGGCCTCCGGCTCGGCGCGATTGGCGAGCATCGCCGCGCCTGCGGACGCGGCGACCCCGAGCGCCAGCCCCAGCGCGACGAGGAGCGCCGAGCGCGCCGTCTTGCCGGGCGGCTGGGCCTCGTGGCGGGGCGGCGCGGGCGCGGCGTAGGTGCTCGACGTGGAGACGGGCGTCGCCGCGGACCGCCGCGCGCTGACGGACGGAGGCGACGGTGTGAACGTCGGGGCGGAGGGCCGCACGGCCGCGGAGGGCGGCGACGGCATCGGCGTCGTGCGGTGCGGATCGCTGGTGCGGTGCGGGTCGCTGGAGCGCGGTCCGGCTGAGGAGGTCCGCGCGGGGTGCACCTGGAACTCGGTCGGCCCGAGGTGCAGGTCCGTCGCGCTCGCGCGCGACGGCGCGGCGTACGGCGGCGCGGCGTGCGGCGGCGCGGCGTACGGCGGAGCGGCGTGCGGCGGCGCGGCGTACGGCGGCGCGGCGTACGGCGGCGCGGCGTGCGGCGGCGCGGCGTGCGGCGGCGCGGCGTGCAGCGGCGCGCCAGGTCGAGGCCGCGCCGCCGCCGCGGCGGCCTCGACCCTGGGCAGCAGCGCGGCGCCGCTGGCGGGCCGCTGCCGCGGCTGGATGGCGAGGCACACGCGGAGGACCTCGGCCCAGAGGGCGTCCGGCGCGGGCGGCGGCCAGGGGCGATGTCCCTGCTCGGCCGCGAGGTAGGCGTCGACGAACGCCTCGACCGGCGCGTCCGGCGCGAGCCCGGTCGGGTGGGCTCCGCAGACGAGCTCGCACGCGAGCACCCCGAACGCGAACACGTCGCGTGCGAACCCTTCGCGCAGCGGGAGCCATCGCCCCGGGGCGAGCAGCTCGGGCGCCATGTACGCCACGGTGCCGATGACCGAGCCCGTGGCGGTCAGGGGCCTCGGGTTGCCCGCGGGCGCGGCGATCCCGAAATCGATGAGCCGCACGCCGCCCGGGACCTCGGCCGCGCCCCAGAAGGCGTCGGTGACGAGGACGTTGGCGGGCTTCAGGTCGCGGTGGACGAGGCCGAGGCCGTGGACGTGGGCCAGCGCGGCGGCGAGCTGCGCCAGCGCGGCGCCGCGCTGGGCGAGCGACATGCGCGCCGCGGCGCCGGTGAGCGCCTCGCCCTGCACGAAGTCGAAGACGAGCCCCACGACGCCCTCCGCGGGCACCTCGAAGAGCGCGCGGCAGGGCACCAGGGCCGGATGCGCGGCGCCGGCGACGGCCCGCGCCTCGCGCCGGGCGCGCTCCGCCGCGGCCGCGTCGAGGTCGCCGAGGAAGAACAGCTTGAGGGCGCGGAGGCTGCCGTCGAGCGGATCGTGGACCTTCCAGACGGCGCCCTGCCCTCCACGGCCGAGGGGCTCGATCAGGGTGTAGCGATCGACGCGGACGCCGGGGTGGAGGTGCACGAGGCCATTGCTACCGCAGGGGGCGGGTGAACAGAAGGGGTGAGGCGGATGAGGCTGGACCGGCGGGCGGGGCGCCGCGAGCGGGAGGCGATGTCGTGACCGCTGGCGGGCTCCGCCGGCGGCAGAGCCGCGAGACGGATCCGGGACGTGTTCCAAGCGATTACAGCGCTGGCCCGGATCTGACTGCCCTCTCGAACGAACTCGACCCCTCCTGCATGAATGAAGGGCTCGATCTCAATAATCGTGACAAAAGTGACGGCGAGTAAGCAACGGGGCTGCGCGGCGCGCTCACGCGTTATGCGCTGGGTCTTCATGCGCGTGCGTGGCAGTCTCCCGCCACCGTGCGCAACCGCTTCGACCAGCTCGCCAAGCAGATCGGCAAGGAGGCCCTCGGCCCTTCCGGCGCCACCGTCGCCCACGACGAGATATCCCCGGAGACCCAGCACGCCGACCTCCGCCATGAGCCCGACCCTGCGCATGAAGCCGAGCGCGCGCGTCTCGGCCTCCTGGGCCGGCTCGCGGCCGTGCTCTGCTTGATCGAGATCTACGGTCACGCTCCGGACGGCGAGGAGTTTCGTGCCTGCCTGGCGAAACATATCGCCTTCTGGCAGCAGCGCGCGCGCAAGGGCCGCGTGCACCGCAAGCGGCAGGAGAAACAGCAGCGCTCCCCCGGAGTGCTCGTCGAGCCCTTCCTCTGGATCATCACCGCCGGTGCGCCGACGGCCCTCCTGACCAAGCTCAAGCTCACCCGCGCGCCCGGCTGGCCGGCCGGCGTCTACTTCTTCGGCGAGGACGTCCTCCGCGTGGGGTTCGTCGTAGCGAGCGAGCTGCCCCGCGATCGGTCGACGCTCCTCGTCCGCCTCATGGCGGCAGGCCCGCTGCTGCGGCAGGCGATCGAAGATCTCGGCAGGCTGCCCGCGGACGCGCACGAGCGTGCCGTGGCCGAGCAGATCCTGCTAAACTTGCAGCACGCGCTCGGGAAGAAGCCGAGCCGGACCCCCGAGGAGCAGGAGTTCATCGTGACCATGCACAACACCTGGGAGAAGGCGCGGGAGCTGGGGCGTGCCGAGGGGCGCGACGAGGGGCGTGCCGAGGGGCGCAACGAGGGACGCGCCGAGGGGCGCGCCGAGACGCGAGCAGGCGCCGTGCTCACCGTGCTCCGTGTCCGCGGCATCGCCGTACCGGACGCTGCGCGCGAGCGCATCCTGGCCCAGCGGGATCCAGGCCAGCTGGAACGCTGGCTCGAGAAGGCCGCCGTCGCTGCATCGCTCGACGAGGTGCTCGACGAGCCCAGCTGACCGGAAGCTGCCCAGCTCGAAACAGAGCGGGGCGAGCCGGGTGGGAGTGGCCCTGGATGCCAAAACGCGCGCTCAGAAAAAGCCGAGCCGGATGCCCGAGGAGCAGGAGTTCATCGCGACCATGCACAACACTTGGGAGAAAGCGCGGGAGCTGGGGCGTGCCGAAGGGCGCGCCGAGATGCGAGCAGGCAATGTGCTGATCGTGCTCCGTGTCCGCGGCATCGCCGTACCGGACGCTGCGCGCGAGCGCATCCTGGCCCAGCGGGATCCAGACCAGCTGGAACGCTGGCTCGAGAAGGCCGTCGTCGCTGCATCCATCGACGAGGTGCTCGACGAGCCCGGCTGACCGGAAGCTGCCCAGCTCGGACCAGAGGGGCTGAGCTTGGTGGGACTGGCTCTGGATGCAAGACCGCGCTGGCCGTCCCGTCTGCCTTCGGTACCCACCCCGGCGGATCAGGCCCGAGCGGTAGCTCTCTGCCAGCAGCTCGCGGCGTTGCCTTCCCTCCCCCGTCGCCGCGGTTGAGACCGCCTTTCGACGGTCTACCGGCACTACGCCGAGGCCGTGCCGAACCGGCCGAGGTAAGGGGCTTGCTCGCGCATCGAACCGACAGACCCACGCGCGTTTGGCGTCGTACGCCACCGCGCCTTCAATCGGTACCGGCGGCGCGGCTCGCAGGTTCGGCAGCGCATCGAGCAGCGCTTCGGCCCCCACCCGCCATCGAAAGGACAATCTCTTCATCTCGGAAGGCTTTTCCGGGCGCTCGCGGCGCTCGACGACGCGGCCATGATCGTGACGGGACCGTTCACGCGATCGACTCGTCTCAGCTTCGGAAGGGCCGTAGTGCGGGTGGTAGTCATGCTCAGCGGCGCGGAAGCTTCAATGGGGCCGCCGCCTTTCAGCCGCGGAAGGTGGGGCAAGCGCCGTCTCGATTCGGTGCGCGACGCCGCTTGAATACGGCCGCCGCCTTTCAGCGAAAGGCCCGTCTGCGCGCAGAAGCCCCGGCTGGCGAGCGAACTCTTCAATGGGGCCGCCACATTTCAGCCGCGGAAGTCGATTCTATATCCTCAACTCGACCATGTTCTACATCGAGCTTCAATGGGGCCGCCGCCTTTCAGCGGCGGAAGGTCGTGCCGAACGGCGGGCGGATGATGGCCGAGCGGCCGCTTCAATGGGGCAGCCGCCTTTCAGCGGCGGAAGGATACGAAGGGTGGGGAGCGCATGCTGGTCTTCATCACGCTTCAATGGGGCCGCCGCCCTTCAGCGGCGGAAGGGGCGTCCGAAGATGGCGCAGTTCTTCCGCGACGACCTGCTTCAATGGGGCCGCCGCCTTTCAGCGGCGGAACGTGCCGCGTTTCGTCCAAAACCACGAAGTCGGCCGGCGGGCTTCAATGGGGCCGCCGCCTTTCAGCGGCGGAACGTTCGGCAAAGTATGACGGTTGATGCGAAGCATTCGATGCTTCAATGGGGCCACCGCCTTTCAGCGGCGGAACGCGCCGGGTGCTCGTGATGTGCCCGCCGCACCTCCAGCTTCAATGGGGCCGCCGCCTTTCAGCGGCGGAACGGCTGAGAAGCTCTGGGGGCTGGTGCGCGGCTTCGTCCGGCTTCAATGGGCCGCCGCCTTTCAGCGGCGGAACGCTGGTACGACGAGGAATATAGGGCGTGCGTGGGTCGCTTCAATGGGGCCGCCGCCTTTCAGCGGCGGAACGCGAAGTGTGTGGAGGGCCAGCCGTGGCCTGACGATCCGCTTCAATGGGGCCGCCGCCTTTCAACGGCGGAACGCGGTCTACACGGCGCGCGCGGAGTTCTCACGCGACGGGCTTCAATGGGGCCGCCGCCTTTCAGCGGCGGAACGAAGAAACCCTCACCATCTACCTTGCGTGCCACATCAGGCTTCAATGGGGCCGACGCCTTTCAGCGGCGGAACGGCTGGGACAGGACTATTTCCGCGACGGCTGGATCATGCTTCAATGGGGCCGACGCCTTTCAGCGGCGGAACGTCGTGGGAGATTTGCCGCCGGCGACGCATCGGGAGGCTTCAATGGGGCCGCCGCCTTTCAGCGGCGGAACGCTGGTGTCCGCGGTCGCGCGCGTCTTCGAGCCGGGCTGGCTTCAATGGGGCCGCCGCCTTTCAGCGGCGGAACGCTGGAAGGGGTGATAACGCGCCCCTCCGTGGTGAGGCTTCAATGGGGCCGCCGCCTTTCAGCGGCGGAACGTGCCCTCGCAGGATACGAGACATTTCGCGTACTTGCAACCCGGTTTGCGAGAGGTTCCCGTTCCACCCCCCGCCGGGGTCACCGGAGGCGCTCCGCGCGCCCCCGGCTCCCCCCGAATCCTGCGTCATTTCAAACACCTGCCAGCCTTGCGAGCGCCCCCCGGGTTTTTCGCATCACTCACCGCTCGCAGCCGGTCCGCCCTCCTCCTTACTACCACGCCCCCTCCTCTCCTCGCCCAGCCCTTCCGCCCTTCCAGGGCGCCTTGCCACTCTCTCCCCCACGTCGCCCGCTCGCCCCCCCGGTCTCCGGCGCTGCTTCCCCCACCTCGCGCCGTCTCCCCCCCGCCTCCCGTCATGTCATTCCCTACCCCGCCCCGGTCGTCCCCCACCCCGCTCCGGTCGCCCCCCCACCTCGCCGCACTCACCCCCCACTTCGCCGGCCTCATCCCCCGCGGGGCGCTCGCCTTCCGAGCTGGGGTGTGTCCTCCGCCGCCAGGGAACGCGTCCCTCGCCGCGGGGGGATACGTCACTCCGGCCGCGAGCGCCGATACACCAAGCTGGGGGGCCCCTCTCCCGGACCCCCGCCGTGCCTCTCCCGACCCGGGTTTCCCCCTCTCCACCCGCCGAGCCTCCGCCACGGGACGCGCGCGGCGCCTCCCCGAGCAAGCTCCAGCTCCTCTCGGCGCATTGACAACGCTCTCGGCACCTCCCGGCCGTGCGCATGGCCCCTGTTCATGGCCAAAGCTCACAACCGCCCAAGAGGTCGAGCCGATGCTCCTCTGCGCGTGGGGCTCTGCAAGAACAAGGTCGCCGCCACGCCCGTCGCCCATGGCTCCTCCGACGACGATCTCGCCGAGGGGGCGCCCTGCTCCAGCGCGGCCCCGCCCTCGGCTCGCCTCGTCGCCACCGCCGTCGCGACAGACACCGGCCTCATCAACGCTCTCGACGCCCGGGAGAACACATCGCTCGTAGCTCCCAGGTTCCCCTTCACCTCGGGCCCCCTCGAGCGCCTCACGCGACCCTGCGCAGAAGGGTTGGCCGTGGAGGGTCGGCCGCGACGACGTGCATCGCGCTGCGCAGAGCGCCGCGAGCGGCCGGCTTCGTCCTTGCCGCCATCCTTGCCCCGATACGCCCTGCCCGCGGCATCCGTCACGCGACGGCGCCGTTTCTCGACCCGCCGAGCCGGCGCCCTCCCGCAGACCGCGCCCTCGGGCTACGATGCATGCATGCCCGTGTACCGCTCGTCCGCCGCCGAGCACGCCGCGCCGATCGCCATCGCGGCGCGGACCGACGTGGGGCGCCACCGCGAGCACAACGAGGACGCCTTCCTGATCAGCGATCTCGCGCGCGGGCTCTCTTACGGGACCGCCTCGGCGCCCGTGGTCCCGGCGGCGCCCGCGGCCCCGGCGGCCCAGGTCGCCGTGGAGCCGCCGCTCGCCCTCTCGCTCGCCGTCTACGACGGCTCGGGCGGGGCCTCGTCGCCCGACGCGGCGAGCCGGCTCGCGGCGCGCACGGTCCACGCCTCCCTCGCCCGATCCGCGCCGCGGACGAGCGACGCGCTCGAGCGCGGGCTGCTCGCGGCCCTCGCGGAGGCGGGGCGCGCCGTGCTCGACAACGCCCGCCGGAGCGCGCAGCACCGGAACAGCGGGACCACCGCCACCGTGGCCGCGCTGTGCGACGAGCGCCTGCTGCTCGCGCAGGTCGGCGACAGCCGGGCCTACCTCCTCCGGGGCGGCGAGCTCGCGCAGATCACCCGCGACCAGACCCTCGTCCAGTCGCTGCTCGAGAGCGGCAAGATGAGGCCCGAGGAGGCCGCCACCTTCGAGCACCGGGGCGTCATGCTCCAGGCGCTCGGGCTGCGGGAGCACCTCAGCATCGCGCTCTCCGCCGTGGAGCTCCGCCGCGGCGACACGCTGCTGCTGTGCACCGACGGGCTGAGCGACCTCGTCGACGACCGGCAGATCGCCGCGGCCCTGGACGCCCACCCCGACCCGGCCGCCGCCTCCGGCGCGCTCATCGACGCCGCGCTCCGCGCCGGAGGCCGCGACAACGTGACCGTGCTGGTCGCGCGATTCGACGGCCTCTGGCTCGCGCCGCCGTCCGACGGCGGCGCGCTCGCGATCGACGAGATCGCCCGCTTCGACGGCCGGCGGACGCCCGGGAACGCCGGCTCAGGGGATCACGGCAGCCGCCGCCCCGGACCGGCCCCGCCCGGGCGCGGCGGCGGCTGACCGCGTCGCCGCCCGCCCCCGTCGCCGCGCCGCTGCCTGTCCCCGTCGCCGCGCCGCCGCCCGCCCCCGTCGCCGCGCCGCCGCCCGCCCCCATCGCCACGCCGCCGCCTGCTCCCGTCGTCGCGCCGCCGCCCTCGCCCGTCTCGCCCGACGACCGGAGCGCCAGCTCGGCGCAGCGATAGTACAGCGTCGCCGGGTTCCGGTCGGTCATGACCTGAATGCGCTCAAGCGTGCAGTTCTCACACGCGATGTCCGCGAGCGTCACCGTCACCGAGTACTCCCCTCCGCCACGCCGGTCGGCGACGCCGTCCATCACGCAGCCCCCGATCCACCGCCGGATCACAGAGATCGCGCTCGTTCGCCGGGTCCGGAAAATCGTCGAAGCCGTCGTCGTCGAACCTGATCCGGAGATGGCCGGCAGCGAACACGAACGAGCCGATCAGCACGCGGCGCATCGACCCATCTCCCTCCAGAGGTCGCGGCGAATCCACACAGCCGCTCACCGGCTGGCTACCTCGTCCTGAATCGAGGAATTTTCCATGGTTTCAGGCCAGCGGCGGGCGCCGCAAACAACCGGCCTCGGCGCCTCGAGAGCGCTCGCGGGCTTGCCTCCCACGGCGATTTCAGCGATTCCACGCAGGGCGGGGGCGCACCTCGGACGAGAGAGGGACGTTGCGCGCCTCCCGCGGTCTGAAGCGGAGGGTCATCGTTCATGGAACAGCGCAACCTGGGGTTCACGGGCGTGGCGGTGCCGGTCGTCGGACAGGGCACCTGGCAGATGGAGGGGGACGACGAGGCGGGCTGCATCGACGCCATCCGCCGCGGGCTCGACGCGGGCATGACGCACATCGACACGGCCGAGATGTACGGCTCGGGCGCGGTCGAGTCGCTCGTCGGCAAGGCGATCGCCGGGCGCCGCGACGAGGTGTTCCTCGCCTCCAAGGTGCTGCCCACGAACGCGAGCTACGCGGGCACGCTCGCCGCCTGCGAGCGCAGCCTGAAGCGCCTCGGCACCGACCGGCTCGACCTCTATCTGCTCCACTGGCCCGGGTCGCACCCGCTCGAGGAGACGTTCCGCGCCTTCAAGGACCTCAGGGCCCAGGGTAAGATCCGCTATTTCGGCGTCAGCAACTTCGACCAGGCGGAGCTCTCCCGCGCGATCGCGATCGCCGGGATGAACGAGATCGCCTGCAACCAGGTGCTCTATCACCTGCTCGAGCGGGCGATCGAGCACCGGGTGCTGCCGCTCTGCGAGCGGCACAACATCGCCGTCGTCGCCTACAGCCCCTTCGGCTCGGGCCGGTTCCCGTCGCCGAACACCCCGACGGGCAAGGTCCTCGCGTCGATCGCGGCCGCCCACGGCGCGACGCCCTGGCAGGTGGCCCTGCGCTTCCTGCTCCGCCGCCGGTCGGTCTTCGTGATCCCGAAGGCCGCGCGCGCCGCGCACGCGCTCGACAACGCGGCCGCGGGCGATCTCCAGCTCACCGCCGAGGACATCGCCCGGCTCGAGACCGCATTCCCGCTCCGCCAGGATCGCGGCGTGCTGCCGACGCTGTAGGGCGCCGTTAGCTGCCGGGCGCCTCCAGAGGAGGGCGCGCGGAGAGCGAGGAGCGCAGGGCATTTCGCCCGCCGCGAGGAGCGCTCTTCGCTCCTCGCCTGTCGCCGGACGTGACATGATGAGCCCATGCGACCGACGAACTTGGTTTCATTGCTCCTTGGTCTCCTCCTCGCCGCCTGCGACAACACCGTCGAGACCCCGCCCGGCGGCGGCGGAGCGGGCGGCGGCGGCGGCGCGGACAGCTCCAGCGGATCTGCGACCGGCGGCGGAGGCGGCGACGGCGGCGGCGGCAGCGCGCCGCTCGCCTGCGGCGGGCGCGCCGGCGCGACGTGCGACGCGGCGACGGAGTTTTGCGATCACCCGGACGACCTGTGCGGCAGGGCCGACGGCGAGGGCCGGTGCTCCGCCCGGCCCGAGGTGTGCCCGGCGGATTGCCCGGGCGTCTGCGGGTGTGATGGCCAGTTCTATTGCAACCAATGCGTCGCGCAGCGGGCCGGGGTGGACGTCGCGGCGGGGGACACCTGCATGGCGGGCGGGGAGTACTCCGCGTTCTACTGGCCGGGCGGGCTCGATCACGTCGTCGTGCGCAAGTCCGATGAGGCGGCGGGCCGGTGCGTGCTGCTCTACATCGATGCGCCGACCGAGAGCGCGGCCGGCCTGGACGTCGTGCTCCCGGAGGGCTGGGGCCTGTCACGCGCGCTCGTCACGGACCGGGCCGAGGACTGCAAGGGCTCGGACCCGCAGCCCTCCGACACGGCCGTGAACGCGACCGCCGCCACCGGGAGCTTGTCGTGGCGCGAGACGGGGGCGGTCGCCCCGTGCGCCGTCGACGTAGACGTCACCCTCACGTTCCCGGAGGAGCCCGCGACCGAGCGCCTGCGCGCGACCGGCGTGGCCGTCGAGGGCGCCTGTCCGTAGCGGCGAGCGCGGCCTGAGGGCGCGGCGCCGGCGCCGCGCTGGCGGCTCTGACGCCGCGCCGGCGGCTCGCTGACGCCGCGCCGGCGGCGCCGGCGGATCGTGGTAGCTTCCGGCGCATGGCTGAATCGGATCGCACAGAGCAGCGGCGGGCTGCCCCGGCACGCGGTCCAGATCGCGTACGAGTCGGTCAAACGAGCGCTCACCGCGGGAGAGGGGAAACTGACCAAGGCGCATGTCAAGGCGGGCATCCAGGTCATCGCGCAGCAGCTCGGCCGCGGCTTGAACACAGAGCATCTGCGCATCCTCGGGGTCGTGAGGGCACGTAAGCTGCTCCCCGGCGACCAGGGGGCGGCGACGCTGTTCGCGGACGGGCGCATCCTCGCGTACCCCCCGGCGGAGGACAGCAACCTGCCCCGCTTCGTGGTGCATCCGCTGCTCGAGCGCGACGTGGACCGGGTCGCTGCCGCCGTGGACGAAGGAGGGAACGCCGACGCATGACGCCGGGCGACGGCCGGTATGCCGGGGCGGCGGCCGCCCTGGTCGAGCGGCTGGAGCCGCTCTTCCCCGGCATCGGGATCGTGGTGGTGCCGTCGGCGCAGCACGCGCTGATCGCCGGGCAGCTGGCTCCGCGCATGGCGGCGCAGGTCGTGGCCCTCGACGAGGCGACCGCACGGACGCCTGGACTGCCGCGGATCGTCGTCCCGGGGCTCCCTGCCGACAGGGCGAAGGCGGCGCAGCTCCTCGCGCTGCTGAACGGCCGCCGGGACTTCATCACGACGCACGGCGCGCTCGTGGTTCTCCTGGTCTCGTCCTTCGAGCTGACCGACGTTCAGCGGCATGCGCCCGACCTGTACTCTGCGCGGCTCTTTCTCGAGGAAGTGCGGTTCGAGCCGGATCAGAACATCGATGTCGAGGCCGCACGGGCTTCGCTCGCGCGATACTACGGGGAGCGCTTCGGTCGGCTCGATCTGAGAGGATTCATCCGGTCGGAGGCCGAGGACGTGTCGTTCTCCGTGGAGGAGATCTTCCAGGAGATGAGCGCGGCGACGATCAGCCAGGCGGATCTTCCGCAAGGTGGCCTCCACGGCGGCGAGCTTCCCGTACGTGAGTGGCTGCGCACGTTGCCGCGGGATTTGCCCATCGTCCTGCTCGCACATCCCGGGTCGGGCAAGACGTTCCTGCTCCGCTGGCTCTCGCTCGCCGCGACGAGCCGCCCTCCCACGGTCGGCGTCGCAGAGGCGCCGCTGCCGTTGCTCGTCTCGCTGGCTGCCTATGCACAGGCGCCGCAGCCGATGACGCTGCTCGAGTATGCGGAGCAGATGCTGCTGCGGGCGGGTGAGCCGGCCGCACACCTGGTAGAGCGCGCGGTGGCCGAGCGTCAGGCGGTCTTCCTGCTCGACGGCGTGGACGAGGCGGGCGACGAGGCCGCTCGGCGCCACGTGCTCCGGGCCATCCGGGAGCTTCAGCAACAGGCGCCGAGCTGCAGGATCATTGCGACCAGCCGGTTCGCCGGGTACGAACCTGGGGCCCTCGAAGCACATCAGCTCGTCCTCTCGTCCTTCACCGAGGATGAGATTCGTGGATTCCTGGTGCGATGGTGCGAGCTGTACGCCGTCGCTCGGCTTGGCTCATCGGATGCCGCGCGCAACGCGGGGCGCGAGGAGGGACACCGGCTTGCAGCGGACGTGCTCGGCAACCCTGGCGTGCGCTCGCTGGCGGGCAATCCGCTGCTCCTGACGGTGCTCGCCATCGTGCATCGAGCCGGCGTGCGCCTGCCTGACCACCGGGTAGAGCTCTACGCGCACGCGACGCGGGTGCTGGTCGAGCGATGGAACCGGGTGCGCAGCCTCGCCGGCGCGGGTGCGGCAGCGCCGCTCAAGGCGGTCGATGCGGTCCGGCTGCTCGGTCCGCTCGCGCTCCGCATGATCGAGCACGGCGCATCGACGGTGAGCGAAGAGACGCTGCGCACCCATGTGGAGCAAGCGCTCGCGACCGGCACGTTCCGCGGAGTCTCCGGAGCCGAGGAGGTGATTTCGCTGTTCCGCGACGCGCTCGGGCTGCTCGTCGAGCAGGCGCCCGGCACGTACGCGTTTCTGCACCTGACGCTCGCCGAGTACTTCGCCGCCTGGGAGCTCGTCCGCTCCGACGCGCTGGAGCGGCTCGCGGCCCATCCGAAGCGCGCTTACCTGGCCCGGCACCGAGAGATCTTGTTGCTCGCCGCCGGCGAGCTCGGCGTGCTGCGCGGCGATGACGGCCGCCTGGACCGGCTGGCGCAGAGCCTGGTCGAGAGCGCCGGAAGACGTCCGGGTAGACCATCTCCCGGAGTGCCCTCGTTGCTCGCCGGGTTGCTCGCGGACGATCCCCACCTCTCCACGTCGGCCGCAGAGCGGCTCGTGAACGAGCTCATCCCCGCATGGTGGTTCGAGCGGTCCTACGAGAGCCGCGAGTTATCTCTCGTCGCCGAAGAGGCCCTGTCGCTCCTTGGAGAGCGAATCATGCATGGACGCTTCGGCGCCCTCATCAAGAACGCCGCCCAACGAGCTTACGAGGGCGGATTCCCCGAAGAAGTCTTCGACTCACTCGCTCGCAGCCGATCGTCGAATCCATGGCTACCCTTCATAACCTTCTTGAGAATCACAGGGGTCGACTATGGCCCACACATCCTACGGTGCCTGGCTTCGAGCAAAGTAGATCCGGACTTCGTGGCATTCATACTGCTCCGCACGAGCATCGCCAGAGTCGGAGAATCCTCCATCCATATCCGATTCCGCGCCAGTCGACACCTGGACGAACGGGCTCGCGCCGACGGAATCCCCATCGGCCTGAACATCGCGCTCTTCGTCTGGACGGGCAGCGGTGGGTTGTTTGACGTCGAAAGCCATGTTCTCCCGTGGAATGAGGCGTCCCGCACCGACGAGCAGACCGACACCGAGGTCACGCTCGAGGTCGAGGTGAGCAGGCAGAAGCCGCTCGGCGAGGCGCCCTTTGACGCCAGGGTGCGACTCTGGCTATTTACCGCCGCGCCCGCGGCGCCCCGTTCGATCCCGGAATAGGCGCCGCCGCAGAGGAACACACCGGCCAAACCTTCGCCGCGGCGCCCGTGCGGTGCGCCGCCCGCAGCCATCGGCCACGCCCGGCCCCGCCGCGGCGCGCGACCGCCGCCCGCCTCACCGCTTCTTCCCGCCCCCCCTCGCCTTCTCCGCCGCCGCGAGCCGCCGCCGCGCGTCGTCGAGCGCCGCCTGGCTCGTGTGCCCCTTCGGGAGCGCCTCGTACCCGGCCACCTCCTCGCGCAGCGTCGCGATCTGCTCCGCGCTGCGCCCGAGCTTCTCCTGGATCTCGGCGCGCAGCTTCAGGTAACGCAGCCGGCGCGGCCCGTAGGCGCGGCCGATCGCGCGGTCCACCGCGGCGAGCGCCTCCTCCTCGCGGCCCATCGCGTGGAGCACCTGCGCGAGCCGCGCGGGCGGCTCGTAGGACGCGGGCATCTGCGCCTCGCGCTGCTTCAGCATCGCGACCGCCTCCTCGCCGCGCGAGAGCGCCTGGTACGCCGTGGCCCGGCCGTAATCGTAGGCGGCGGCCGCCTCGGGCGTCTTCGCCTCGCTCGCGGCCCGCTCCAGCACCGCGAGCTTCGCCTCGTTCGCCGCGCGGGCGCCGGCCGCGTCGCCGAGCGCCGCGAGCCCCTCGGCGAGCAGGCCCCACGCGTCCGCTCTGTCGTCCGCGCTCGCGTCCGCCGGCGGGCTCGCCACGATCTGCCGCAGCCGGGCGACGGCCGCCTCGCGCGCGGCCCGCTGCGCGCCCGCGTCGGGGAGCGCGGCCGCGCAGGAGAGCAGGATGCTCGAGAAATCGGCGGGCAGCGCCGCGCCCTTCACCTCGCCGACGTGCGCCTTGCCGAGGTCCACACACGCCGCGGCGTCCTTCTTGCGGTAGAGCGTCGACAGGAGGCCGAGCAGCGCGTCGCTGCGCCGCGGCCAGGCCTCGCCCCCCTTCGCCAGGGCGCGCTGGTAGGCGGGCACCGCGGCCGCGTAATCGCCGGCGCTCTGGGCCCGCTTCGCCTCGACCAAAAGGCGGTTCGGGTCGTCCGCCGGCAGCGCCGCGGCCGCCTGCGCGTCCAGCGCCTGGAGCGCCTCGCGGAACAGATCGCGCAGCTCCTGCACCGAGGCCGCGCCACGCCAGAGCCCGACCACCTGCCCGTTCGCGGGCTCGAGCACGAAGAACGTCGGCCACACGGTCACCTCGTGCCGCTCGAGGAAAGGCGCGTTCTCCGGGCGGTCCGTGTCGATGTCGGCGAACACGATGCGATCGGCGAACGGGCGGAGCGACGGATCGGTCAGCACGTAATGCTTCATGCTCAGGCAGGTGTGGCACCACGGCGCCCACGCATCGACGAACAGCGCCTTGCCCTCGGCGCGGGCTTTGTCGCGCGCCCGGGGCAGATCGTCGCTGATGAACTCGAGCGGCGGCCGCGCCGCGCTCGGCTCCGGCTTCGCGGCCGGCTGCGCGGCGGCCGCGGGCTCCGCGGCGGCCGCCGGCTGCGCGGCGGCCGCCGGCTGCGCGGCGGCCGCGGCCGACGGCGCGCGCGGCGGCGGCTCGGGGGCGCAGCCGGCGAGGGCGACGAGGGCGGCGGAGAGGAGCGCGGGGAATGAGGCCGGGGCACGCATGCCGGCATCGTAGCCTGCTCGCCGAGGCCACGACAGCGATTCACGACGGCGCTCGTACGTTGTCGCCTATCGCGATCGCGACGCCCGTTCCAGCGCGGGCGAGCACGAGGCCGCTACCCCGCTCGCGGCCACCAGCCGTTGGGGCAGTCCTCCTCGGCGTCGACCGCCTTCATGCGCAGCACACACCCGCACGTCGAGCGGCCCTGCGCCCGGTGAACCTCGAGCAGCCTGCCGCAGGTGTACACGTCGTCGCCGCGCATCACCGCGAGGCCGCCGGGGCATCTCCGGCAGACGGAGAGCCTCGCCTCCACCTCCGGGCGCGCCAAGAGCCCGACGCCGAGCGAGGTCCTGAGCACGGACAGGGCCCCTTGGGCGGCGGCCCGCGCGCGCGTGATCGCCCCGGAGAAGCGGCTCACCTCCACGTCCGTATCCCAGGGGATGCCGTGCGGGCACTCGAAATCGACCTCCCCGCCGGGGACCTCGAAGTCCTGCAAGACGGCCAGACGGAACTTGCGCCCGCTCTCCCGGTCGCGGCAGAGCCGGCAATGACCCCCGGACTGGCACGCTGCGGTGTCGGCGTATCTCATGGTTCATCCTCCGCGCAGGGGTCGACGGCGCGGAGGGCGAGGAGCCGCGGCGCCGCAGCGCGCGCCGCCCCTCGCCCTCCACGCTCGCCAGTTCGCCCGCTCGCCGAGAGGGGCGAGACTCAGACGTTGTCCTTGAGTCCCACCGAGATCGTGTCTTGCGTGCCGTTCAGGATGCTCAGCTCGACCTTGACCGCCCCGTTGCTGTTGTTGTCGCCCTTCTGGAAATGGTCGTGCGGGATCGCGATCGTCATGCTGGAAGGCGTGTACCGCGGATCCGGCGTGTCCCCCCTCATCACCGTGAAGGAGAGCTCGAAGTACCCGGTGTCGGTGGCGCAGAGATCGCCGCCGGTCGAGGTGTTCTTGTTCTCGATGTAGCCGCTGAAGGTCGGCTCGGCCGGCGTGAGCCGCTTGTTGAAGGCGTCGATTCCGGGCGCGCCCGCGCCCCCGGAGCCCTGGGGATAGATGCAGTGCTTGCGCACGACCGCCACCTGGAGGTTGTAAGGAGAGAAGTTGTTGATCGTCATGTTGGCGCCGTGTCCCATGGTGTTCTCCTCGTGGTTTGCTGTCGGTATCGCAGCGTCGACCGCGCTCGTCGCGGCGTCCGCTGCCGGTGAGAGTCGGTGAAAGTCCATTGCAGGAGGAGTGCCAGCGCGCGTTTCCTTGTTTCATTGCTGCCGCGAGGGTCACGCGCTGTGCGCGCCCGTGTGCGCCCCTCAGCCGCACGCCGCCCGGACGTCGGCCGCACACCCGCCGCACACCCGCCGCACACCGGCCGGACGTCGGCCGCACACCCGCGCCTCGCACGGCGCGGCATGCGCTCGCGGCCACGCTGCCATCTGGTGGTATGCGCCGTGCTGTGCGCCTTGCTGAACGACCGCCGGCGTTCGATGATGGCCGGCAATTTCCGATGGCCCTCACGACCTCACGGAGAAGACCATGACCGACAAAGCCCACGCCGATCCATCCGAGGTTCCGGATGAAGTGAAGCCCGTCCTCGCCGCCACGAGGGAGCTGCTCTCCCGGATCGGCGGCGTCGCGCTCCTGATCGGCGTCGAGAGCTACCGGGACCACGACGAGGACGGCGGCAAGGATCTCCTGGCGGGCCGCAACGACGTGCTCGCGTACTGGAAGGTGTGCCGCCGGCTGGGCTACACGCACTTCCGGGTGCTCACCACGCCGGCGCTCGATGCGGAGGACCTGATCCGGGCCGAGCGGGAGCTGGTGCCCGAGCTGCACCCGGGCGAGGACGAGGCGGAGACCAGGCGCCGCGTCGAGCAATGGCTGTCGAGGGGGAGGCAGGGCGCTTTCGCGCCGATGGAGATCCATGATGCGGCCATGTCCCCGCGGATCGAGGACGCGGGCGCGCCGAGCGTCCGCCTCGGGGAGGCGACCTCCCTTCAATGCAAGGAGAGCGCGCGGTGGCTGGCCAGCATGCTGGTGTTCACCGTGAAGCTCGAGTGGGAGCGGTGGCGGCGCGAGGAGGAGCTCATGGCGCTGCCGGGCTTCATGGCGTACTCCGGGCACGGCGCGCAGAAGGACGGCGAGCTCGTCCTGTGCCCGAGCAACACCGGCCCCGCGCTCGAGCACGCCATCTCGTTCTCGGAGCTGCGCGCGATCTTCGAGGAGGGCGAAGACCTCCCCGGCGGCAAACGCCCGGCCGACAACCTCACCGTGGTGCTCGATTGCTGCTTCGCGGCCGCGGGCGGTCCGGCCGGCAAGGCGCAGCGGGGAACCAGCCTGACGCCGGCGGGATCGCCGGAGGGGAAGGCGCCCGCCCGGACACCCGAGCTCGCGCGGAGCGTGTTCTGCGCGTCCGGTCGCGACGAGCCGTCCTACCAGGCGATGCTGGGCGGGCACTGGCACGGGGCGTTCACGTGGGCGTTCACGGTGGCGCTGGAGCAGTGGAACATCGAGCAACAGGGGCAGTTCAGGCGAAGCACCATGTCGCACGCGGAGCTCCTGTTCCGGGCGAGGACGCTGCTCTCGGCGCTGTCGTTCCGGCAGCACCCGATCCTGGTGGACCAGCTCGGGAACCTGCCCGTGTTCCACCACGGCGCGGCGGCGGGGGAGGCGACGAGCGCGGAGCCGGACGCGAAGCGGCCGGGCGTGCAGCTCGATCCGTCCTCCGGCAAAGACTACGCCTGGTACCAGCTCCTGTCGAAGGATGGCCTGGTCCTGCTCGACATCATCGCCACCAGAACAGCGGGAGGCGGCTTCGCCTCAGGTACGGAGTACTGGAGGATCCACACGAGCAATGTCCCGCCCGAATGGGGCAAATACAACGGCTCCGCCTACTGCACGGATGCGTTCGTGGGGCTCACCTTCAAGAAGCAGAGCGCAAACTGGACGAAGGACGGCTCGGGCCTGCCGTTCAAGGCGACGGATGCGTCCTTCACGAGCCCGGTGAACCTGGCCGCTGGTGACTGGAAACAGTACAGCGATTCCGGTCGCGACTTCCAGATGACTCAAGGAGAGGAATATGGCTTGCGGGTGAACGTGTCGCGGCCTCTTGGCGCGTGGGCCGGCGAGGTCGAGTTCGTGCGGAGAAACTGGGGCACCTCACTCCTCTTCATCACGGACGAGCCCCGCTCCTGGGACCTGCACGGCAGCAGCGCGCTCGGCGCGGTGTACCGTTACAGAAGGACGATCAACACGACCTAGCCACCCGGAAGCCCACCACCGGCCGGCGGATCGACGGCCGCCCGCCGAAGCGGGCCGCCGCGCGGCCCATGATCATCCCGCCGGCCCACGCGCCGCCCTTGATCACCCGGAAGTCCGGGTCGTCCAGCGCCGCGGCTTCGAGCCGGAGCCGCCCTCCCTCGACGCACGGCCCCTCGTGCTTCCAGACGTTCTGACACCAGTCGCGGGTGTTCCCCGCGAGCCCGCGGACGCCATGAGGGCCCTCGTCGAACGGATGACCGTTCACCCCCTCGAGGCTGGGCTCGTCGGGGGTCGAGCCGACCACACAAGCGAAGGTCGGCTCGACGTGATCGCCCCACGGCAACAGGCGACCGTCCACGCCGCGCGCCGCCTTCTCGCGCTCCAGCTCGTCGGGCAATCGCCACGGGAGCCCCGTCCGCGCGGCGAGCCATCGCGCATACGCCGTGGCGGCGTGCCAGTCGACGAGGACCACCGGCCATTCGGGGCGAAAGCGCAGCCCATCCCGATCCGGCGGCAAGCAGAACAGCCCGGACCGATCGCGATCGAGCGCGGGCTCGCCGGCGCCCTCCGAGAGGGCCTCGTGAGGCCTCGGGCAGGCCGCAAGCGCCTCAGCCTCGCGCCCGCTCGCGACGAGGTCGTTCAGGAACTCGAGGTATTCACCGGTCGTGACGGGAAACCGCCGCATCACGAACCCATCGATCCACACCCGCTGGCGCGGCAGGCTGTCCGGCGTCGCCGCGTCGCCGCCGATCCAGCACCACCCCGCCGGCACGTACACATCGTCCGGCCCGAGATCTGCCTCGGCCGGCAGCGCGATCGGGCGCGGCCTCTCCTCCGCCGGCGCCCACCCGTCCCAGCAGCCATCCCGCTCGATCAGCACCGGATACCGCACCTCGGCGCGCCCCGGCGCGCGCAGCCGGAGCAGGTAGCTCCCCCGCTGCAACGGGGCCTCGACGAGCGGCGTCGGGCCCAGCACCCGCTCGCGCGCGAGCACGAGCCGCCGGTCCTCGAGCACGAACCGCTCGACGATCACCGCCGCGCCCGGCGGCTCCGTCGCCAGCGTCAGCGCCCCGTCGCCCCGCAGGAACGCCGCGTGCCGGCCCCGATCGTGGATGCGCAGCATCTCCTCGGCGCGCGCCGCGTCCTCGTCGCGGTGCCCTAGCTCCGCCTCGACGAGGCGCGCCCGGTGGTGATCCGCCAGCATCACGTGCGCCTCGGGCAGGTCGCGATCCAGGCTCAGCGCGCCGTGCACCGCCTCCAGCCACCGCGCCTCCGCGAGCGCCGCGGCGCGGCCCATGCGCGCGGCCTCGTCCTCCTGCGCCCACGCCGGGCGCTTCTTCTCGATGGGGTCGAAGGGGCGCAGCTCGGCCTGCAGCGCGCGCGCCCTCGCCTCGGCCCCGGCCGCCTCCGCGCGCAGCGCCGCGATCTCCGGCGCGAGCGAGCGCGCCTGATCCAGCGCGGCCATCGCCTGCTCGCGCCGCCGCACCCCGTCGAGCCACGCCACCACGTCGGCCGCGAGCGCCTCGGCGCTCGGGTAACGCTCGGCGATCTCGCGGCGCATGGCCCGCTCCACCACCGCGCACAGCTCCGCCGGCACCGGCGGGCCGCCGCGCGCCGCCTCGATGACGGGCCGAGGGGGGCCCGCGAGCAGCGCCGCGAGGATCTCCCGGCCGTCTCGGCCGCGGTACGGCGGCGCGCCCGTGAGCAGGCCATACAGCACCGCGCCCAGCGCGTAGACGTCGCTCGCCGGGCCGTGCAGCGCGGTGTCGCCGCGGGCCTGCTCGGGGGGCATGTACGCGGGCGTGCCGAGGACGTCGCCGTAATGCGTCAGGCCCTCCGCGAGGGCGCCCCCCGGCGGGCCGCTGATCCCGCCCTCGTCCGGATCGGCGACGTCGACCCGGCGCGCGAGGCCCCAGTCCATCACCAGCACCTCGCCGAACTCGCCGACCATCAGGTTCTCGGGCTTGAGGTCGCGGTGGACGACGCCGCGGCTGTGCGCGTACGCGATCGCCTGGGCGACACGCACGAACGCGTCGACGAGGCGGCGGAAGGTCCAGCCCGTCGGCGTGGCGCCGAAGCCGCCCTGGCCCGAGCTCGCGTGCAGCTCGTCGATGACGGCGCGCAAGGTGCGGCCGCGGACCTCCTTCATGGTGAACCACAGCCGGCCGTCCGGGAGCTCGCCGCGGTCGTAGAGCGCGACGATGCCGGGGTGCTGCAGCGCCGCGGTGATGCGCGCCTCGACGAGGAAGCGGCGGCGCAGGTGGGGCGCCGCCGCGTGCTCCGCGCGCAGGAGCTTGATGGCGATGACGCGATCGAGCAGGGTGTCGCGCGCGCGCCGCACCTCGCCGAACGAGCCGGCCGCGATCGCGCCGAGGTCCTCGTAGCGGGCGGGGAGCTGGACCTCCAGGGCCGCGCCGCGCGCCGACGCCGTCCGCACGACGGCGCTGCCTCCGCCGCCGCGGTCCACCTCTATCGTCTCGTCGAACGGGGCGGTGAGGTCTCCGGCCGGCTCGTCGTGGGGGCGCGCCATGAAGGTCCCGGGTGCTCGGGGAGATTACCACCAGGCGTTGACGGCGGATCGAGCGCGCGCGTATGACCGAGGCTTCGGATGGCGCGGACACCGCCCGGCATGCCAGAAGGCTCCTCCACCCTCGACGCCGGCAGCGCGAGCGCGGCGGTCCCGGCGGAGCGCGCGGAGGTGCTGGCGCTGATGATCGCGTGGGCCCCCGCCGAGCCGGATCGCGCGGGCGAGGTGGCGCTGTTCGAGCCGGAGGGCGGGGCGCGGATCCTGGGGCGCGGGGAGCCCGCGGGCGGGGCGGGCGGCGAGCGGGTGGTGTTCGTCCGGCAGCGCCCCGGCGCGCAGCAGCGCACGGCGCCCCTCGCGAGCCCGGGGCTGTCGCGGGAGCAGCTCCGCGTCACGCTGGAGCACGGCGCGCTGCGCGTGCAGCGCCTCGGCAAGTGCCCCATGGAGGTCGGGGGCGAGGGCGTCGAGCGCTGCACCCTGCGGCCCGGCGACGCGCTGCTGCTCCGGGGTCAGCTCCTGCTGCTCTGCACGCGGCGGCCGTGGGCGATCGAGCCGCTCCGCAGCGCGAGCCTCGCCGGCGCGCCGCCCTTCGGCGCGGCGGATCGCTTCGGGATCGTGGGGGAGAGCCCCGCGGTATGGCGGCTGCGCGACCGCATCGCGTGGACGGCCTCCGTGGACGAGCACACGCTGGTGCTCGGCGGGAGCGGATCGGGGAAGGAGCTCTGCGCGCGGGCGGTGCACGCCCTGTCGGCCCGCGCGAGGGGGCCGTTCATCGCGCGGAGCGCGGCGACGATCCCGGAGAGCCTGATCGACGCGGAGCTGTTCGGGAACGTGAAGGGTTATCCGAACCCGGGGATGCCGGAGCGCCCTGGCCTCGTCGGCGCTGCGAGCGGGGGGACGTTGTTCCTCGACGAGATCGGGGAGCTGCCGCAGGAGCTGCAGGCGAACCTCCTGCGGGTGCTCGACGAGGGGGGCGAGTACCACGCGCTCGGCGCGTCGTCGGCGCGGCGCTCGAGCTTCCGGCTGATCGGCGCGACCAACCGGGACGCGTCGGCGTTGAAGCACGACCTCGGGGCCCGGCTGGTGGTGCGGCTGGAGGTGCCGGGGCTCGACGAGCGGCGCGACGACATCCCGCTGCTCGTGCGCCACCTGCTCGCGCGCGCGGTCGAGAAGAGCCCCGAGGCGATGCGGCGGTTCCTGCCCGCGGGCGGCGCCGCCGAGCCGCGGGTCAAGGCGGGCCTCCTCTCGCACCTGCTCGCGCGCCGCTACGCGACGAACATCCGCGAGCTCACCGCGCTGCTGTGGCAGGCGATGTCGGCGAGCGCGGGCGACGCGATCGAATGGCGGGGCGACGCCATCGAAGGGAGGGGCGGCGCGATCGAAGGGAGGGGCGACGCGATCGAAGAGAGGAGCGTCGCGCTCGAAGGGAGGGGCGGCGGGGCGACGCGCTCGGATGGCGAGGCGGCGCCGGCGCCGCCTGCGGCGCCGGAGGTGAGCGCGGGGGACAGGCCGCCTCCGGCGGAGCCGAGCCCCCCCGAGGCGCCGGAGCCGTCCGCCGAGGAGGTGCGGGCGAGCCTCGAGCGGCACCGCGGCAACGTCACCCGCGCGGCGCAGGCGCTGGGGCTGTCGAGCCGGTACGTGCTCTACCGGCTGATGAAGCGATACGGGATCGGGTCGGAGGAGGGAGGCTGAAGCTTCGTCACACCTTCGCGATCGACGACCACGCTCTCCAGGTCGCCCGGCGCAAAGAAGAAGCGCTCGCGGAGCTGGACGAAGGGCGCGTCGAGGTGCTCGTCCTCGTGGCCCTCCGGGCGCGACCGGCTCGCCAGAAGACGCTGCCGGTCGCGCGCAAAGCTGGTAGACTGAAGCCGCCTTGAACGATTACGCGGGCCGGTGCGGAAGCTGCGCGGCATACACTCGGGTGCATGAGGATCCCGTGCGCGGCCGCGTCGGCGAGTGCGCGCTCGAGGTGTACCCCCCGCCGATCAAGGCGACCGCGACGTGCGCCCGCTACCGCCCGAAGGGCGCGCCCCCGCCGCCCCCGCCGCCCCGGGCCGCAGGCCAGCCGCGCGGCTCGGGCGGCAGGTCGCGCGCGCCGGAGCGGGCGCCGTCGCCGGAGCGCCGGACCGGCGCGCCCGCGGCGCCCCTCCGCTCAACGCTTCCAAGGGAGATCGACATCGACATGGATATCGACGAATTCCGCCGCGTGCTGCGCGAGGTGCTGTCCGAGGAGCTCGGCGTCGGGCGCGCGGAGATGGGCGGCCGCTGGGAGGGCGGGGAGCTCGTGCTCCGCCCGGGCAAGGAAGGCACGGCCGAGAAGCGCATCCCGCTCGACGTGTTCTTCCACAAGATCGTCATGCTCCGCGACAAGCTCCGGGTGCTGGAGCAGAAGCTCAACGCGCACGAGGGGCTGAGCGACGCGGAGAAGGTCCAGCTCCAGGCTTACATCACCGGCTGTTACGGGACCCTCACCACGTTCAACGTCCTCTTCTCCCGCCGCGAAGACGGCTTCATCGGCAGCGGCAAGGACGACTGAGCATCTCCTGAGCCGACCAGCCGGCCAGAGCGGCGGCCAGCGCGGCGGCCAGCGCGGCGGAAGGCCCGCGCCGCGTGCAGCCCACCATGGTAGAAGGCGCGCGGAGGTCGCCGCGCCATGGCCATCAAGCAGCTCACGCCCGAGCAGATCCAGACGATGTCCCTCGAAGAGAAGGACACGTGGTGGCTGAAGAACGTCTACCGCGGCGACATGCCCCAGCTGACGTGGCGCTCCGCCGTCACGGGCATGCTCCTCGGCGCCTTCCTGTCGCTCACGAACCTGTACATCGGCGCGCGCACCGGCTGGGCGCTCGGGGTCGGCATCACGAGCGTCATCCTGGCCTTCGCCCTGTTCAAGGTCCTCTCCAGGCTCGGCCTGGGCCGCGACATGACCGTGCTCGAGAACAACGCGATGCAGTCGATCGCGACCTCGGCCGGATACATGAACATGCCGCTCTTCACGAGCCTCGCGGCCTATTCGATGGTCACGACCACCATCATCCCGATGGGCCAGGCGATGGTCTGGATGTTCGTCCTCGCCGTGCTCGGCGTGCTGTTCGCCTTCCCGATGAAGAAGCGCTTCATCAACGACGAGCAGCTCCCCTTCCCCGAGGGCATGGCCGCCGGCGTCGTCATGGACGCGCTGCACGAGAGCGACGAGAAGGAGGGCCTCTTCAAGGCGAAGCTCCTGATCGGCAGCGGCCTCCTCGGCGCGGCCATCGAGCTCCTGCGCGACGAGAAGGTGATGCGCGTGCTCTTCGCGCTGAAGAACATCCCGCTCTATTACGACGAGTTCCTCTATAACGGCCGCTTCGCCGAGCTGCTCAAGCGCTGGGGGCTGTCCCCCGCCCTCCGGGGCGTGCCCCTGAACGAGCTCACGATCCGGTTCGACACGAGCCTCATCTTCATCGCCACCGGCGGCCTGATGGGCATCCGGGCGGGCGTGTCGCTCCTCGTCGGCGGGGTCCTGAACTACTGGATCCTGGCCCCGATCCTGATCGAGCGCGGGATCATCCTGCCGAGGAACGGCCATTACGGCCTCGGGCAGATCACCATCTGGGCGCTCTGGGGCGGCGTCGCGTGCATGACGACGTCCTCGCTCTACGCCTTCTTCTCCAAGCCCAAGGTCATCCTCGACGCGTTCAGGGGGATCGGCAAGAGGGGGGGGAGGACGGACGTGCTCGCGGACATCGAGCTGCCCATGAAGGTGTCGCTCATCGGCGTGCCCGCCGTCGGCCTGGTCGTCGTCGCGCTCGGGCACCTCTGGTTCGGCATCTCCTGGTGGCTCGGGGTGATCGCGATCCCGCTCGTCTTCGTCTTCTCGCTCATCGCCGTCAACTCGACGGCGATCACCGGGATCACCCCGATCGGCCCGCTCGGCAAGCTGACGCAGCTCAGCTACGGGTTCCTCGCGCCGAAGAACATCTCGACCAACCTGATGACCGCCGGGATCACGGCGGAGGTCACGGGCAACACCGCGAACCTGCTCATGGACATCAAGCCGGGCTACATGCTCGGCGGCAAGCCGCGCCACCAGGCCGTGGGGCACGTGCTCGGGGCGGTCTCCGGGCTCGTCCTCTCGGTGCCCGTCTGGTACCTCGTGCTCATCCAGGGGGACATCGGCCGCTACGGGACGGACAAGATGCCGGTCCCCGCCGCGCTCACGTGGAAGGCCGTCGCCGAGGTGCTGATGAAGGGGCTCGACTTCCTCCACCCGACCGCGAAGTCCGCGATCCTGATCGGCGCGATCGTCGGCGTCCTCGTCGAGATCACGCGGCAGCTCACGAAGGATCGATTCCCCCTCTCCGCGGTCGCCCTCGGCCTCGCGTTCATCCTGAGCTTCACCGACATCTGGACGATGTTCCTCGGCTCCTTCGTCTTCTGGCTGCTCCAGCGGCGCGCCGCGCGGTGGTCCGCGGCGCAGGAGCGAGAGGAGCGGCTGAGCCAGACGTCGCCCGGCGGTCTCGGCGCGTCGCCCGCGGAGGCCAAGCGGCCCTGGTACACCCTGGCCGCGGACAACACCGAGGCCATCTGCGCCGGCGTGATCGCCGGCGGCTCGCTGATGGGCATCGGCCTGAGCGTGCTCGGCGTGCTGGTGCTGCCGGACGTGCTGGAGGCCGCGCGCATCTCGAAGGCCGTCGAGCAGCTCCTCGGCGGCCTGCCGAAGTGAGCGGCCGCGGATTCGCCCCAGTGTGACAGAAATGCGCGTCGCCTCGGCCGCGGGCGAACCGTCGCGAGCCGCTCACGAAGCGGCGCGTCGCGGTCGTGCAACGGGCGGCGCGACGCCGCTGCTGGCGCGGTTCATGCAGTCCTGATCTCACCGCGTCAACACGAACCCACGAGTGGACGCGCGAGGAAAGGACAGTCGATGCCGGTTACCCCGCCCCCGTCCCGAGGAATGCCCACCCCCGCGCCGGTCGGTGACCCCGACACGGAGCTGCCGGTCATCGATCCGGTGCCGGCAGAGCCCCCGCGCGGTGATCCCGACCCGGACGAACCGCCGCGTCGGGATCCCCCGCCGCCTCCGCCCGAGCCGGGAGAGCGCTCGCCGGAGATCGAGGACCCGCCGGCGCCGGGACAGCCTCCGAAGGATCCCGGCGTGATCGCCTAGCCGAGCTGCGTCGGCCGGGCGGTCGAGCGGCATCCCCAACCGCCGAGAGGTTTCCATGACCACGTGTGACTGCTGCGGCAATACGTACGACAAAGCCTTCCAGATCATGGTGGGCGGCGCGACTTACACGTTCGATTGCTTCGAGTGTGCGATTCACAAGCTCGCGCCCGTGTGTGCCCATTGCGCCTGCAGGATCGTGGGCCACGGCGTCGAGGCCGGCGGGGCGTTCTACTGCTGTGCGCACTGCTCGAAGCAGGAAGGCATCGACGGCGCGATCGATCGCGTCGCGTGAGCGGACGCCGGGCGCTGGAAAGAGCGGCTCACCTCGACCGCCGGCGCCGTGGGATCGCAGCGCGAGCACGGCGCCGATCCGCTGCCCGTCGGCGGCGCGGCCGGCGAGGGCCGCGCCGCCGACGTGGCGCTCTCCGCGGGGGGCGGCGACGCGACCACATCGACGGCCAGCGCCGAGCCGAGGACGAGGAACAGCGCCGCGGCGCCCAGGTGGCCGTGAACCAGCGTAAGCATGGATCCCTCCTTCGACGCGAGGCGGGCGCCTCGCTCACCAGGAAACTAGCCCTCGAAGGGGGGCGTGATAACCCTGGTCGGCCGACGAAGATTGCGTCGCGGAGGGAAACAATCGCATGGATCCGGCGAGCGGCCACCTGGGCGAGATGAGGGCGTTCCTGGAGGTCGCGCGCCGACAGAGCTTCTCGGCGGCGGCGAAGGCGCTCGGGCTCACGTCGTCGTCCGTGAGCAAGCAGGTCGCGCGCCTGGAGGAGCGCCTGCGCGTCCAGCTCCTCCGGCGCACCACGCGCCGCGTGGGCCTCACCGACGCCGGGCACCTCTTCGCCGAGCGCGCCGGCCGCATCCTCGCGGACGTCGAGGAGGCGGAGCGCGCCGTCGCGGACCTCGACGGGACGCCGCGGGGGACGCTGCGCATCTCCGCGTCCACCGTGCTCGGGCAGATCCGCGTGGCGCCCGCCGTGGTGGCCTGCCGCGCGCGGTACCCGGAGCTCCGGATCGAGCTCGATCTCACCGACCGGATCGTCGATCTTGTCGCCGAGCGCGTCGACGTGGCGGTCCGCCTGGCCGTCGAGATCTCCCCCGCGTCGCTGGTCGCGCGGCGGCTCACCGGCGACGTGCGGGTGCTCTGCGCGAGCCCCCGGTACCTGCGCCGCCACGGGACACCGCGGCGCCTCGAGGACCTGGCCGACCACGACTGCCTCACGTTCAACCTCGAGCCGGTCGCCCGCTGGACGCTCGTGGGCCCCGAGGGGGAGCGCGTCATCCCGGTGAGCGGCTCGCTCCGCTCCAGCGACACGCTGATGCTGCGCGACGCCGCGGTCGCCGGCCTGGGCCTCGCCAACCTGCCGGACTACGCGGTCCACGAGCAGCTCGCGGACGGCAGCCTGCGGCAGGTGCTGCCGGAGTACGGCCGGTCGAAGCGCTCCCTCTTCGCGGTCCACGCCGCGCCCGCGCGCGCCGCGGTCCGCGTCTTCGTCGAGATGCTGGCTAAGATGATGGCGCCGCCCGGCGCGGCGCGGCCCGCGCGGGAGCCGCCCGGGGGCGGTTGACCGACCTGGCCCTCTGCGGGTCTGCCCTCTGCGGGTCTGCCCTCTGCGGGCCTGACCTCTGCGGGCCTGACCTCAGCCCACCTTGCCCTTAGCGGGCTTGCCCTCAGCCCACCTGCCCTCTGCGGGCCTGCTCCGCCGCGCGCTCCTTGCTCATCTGGCGGATGCAGTGCTGGAGCGCCGCCCGGAGGTTCGACAGCGTCGTGATGCTGTTCAGATCGATCCCGAGCGACACGATCGTCTGGGCCACGTTCGACCGGATCCCCGTGACGATGCCCTCCGCGCCGAGCAGCCGTATCGCGCGGACGAGATCGAGGAGGTAACTCGCGGTCTTCGTGTCCACCATCTCGACGCCGGTGAGGTCGAGGATGGCGTACCGCGCGCTCGTGCGGACGACCGCTTCGAGCAGCGTATCCATCACCTCGGCGGTCCTCGAGCTGTCGAGGATCCCGATCATCGGCAGCGTGAGCACGCCGTCCCAGACCTGGATGATGGGCGTCGACAGGTCGCGGATGACCTGCTGCTGCCGCTCGATCAGCTCCAGCTTGGCCCGGAGCTCCTGCTCCCTGCGCTTCGTGTCGCTGACGTCGAGCGTGAGCCCGACGACCGAGCCCACCTCGCCTCGCTCGTCGCGGATGGGGATCTGCCAGTTCTCCCAGGACACGCCGTGCGTCGAGGTGCTCGAGTACCCCGGCTCGCCCGCGAGCGCCCGCCGCATCACATCGAGCCCGGCGTCCTGGCCATAGAGCTCGAGCACGTTCTTGCCGATGTGTTGCCCCTGCTCGAGCCCCGCCTGCTCGAGCGCCTTGCCCTCGTGGAACGTGAAGATCCCGTCGCGATCGGTCGCCCAGACCACGATCGGGAGCGTCTCCGTGATCGTGCGCAGGATCTGCTCCTTCTCCCGGTAGCGGCGGGTCTGCGCGCTCCGCGCCGTCACGTCCTGCCCGAACGCCCCGACGCCGCGCACCTCCCCGCGTTCATCGACGACACGCGCGGCGCTCCACTCGAAACACACCTCGGCGCCGTCCTTGCGGAGGTGGGTCCATGTGCGGAGATGAGGAGAATCCTCTTCCAGGAGCCGCCGCCACGCCTCTGGCTCGCCCGACGCCGGCAAGAGCTCGTCCACGCGGCGGCCGAGCGCCTCCTCCCGCGGGTAGCCGAGCAAGCGCTCGGCCGCCGCGTTCCAGCCCTCGATCGTGAGGTCGCGGCGGTACTCGACGATCGCCAGCGGGGCCTGCTGAAGCAGCAGCAACGCGCGCTGCCGCGCCAGCGCGTCGGCGTCGACTTCCTCCGGAGACGCGGGGCTAACACCCATGATGTGAAAATTTAACCCGAACGTTCGCCAGCCGTCGAGATCTGCCTCCGGCCGCCTCGGCCTGCCCGCTTGCCCCCGGCGGGACCGCGCCGGAGCCGCCTGTTTGCTGCTGAAGCAGCACCTCCCGCGCATCACCTGCTGCGGGAGCAACAACCCGCCGTCCAAGATAGCGGATTTACGTCTGTAGGATGGACCCCGGGTTGGTACGTCGCGTGCTCATCACCTCCCGCACGCTCGACGAGGGCGCCCCGCAGCCTTGGCTCGATGAGCTCAGCGCAGCGCCGCGGTGTGCACCAGGTTGCGGGATTCACAGGCTTTTATGCAGGATGGGCTCGACTTTCGACATGCACCTGGGCCGCTCGGCCCAGCCCCTTACAGCCCCCCACCCCTCGTCGCGCCCCACCTCGTCGTGCCCCGTGCCGCGGAGCCCCGTGTCGTCGAGCTCGCGTGGCGGAGCCTCGCGGCGCTGCTCGTCGCGCTCGTCGTCGCCGGCTGCTCGAAGGGCTCCTCGCCGGCGGCCGGCGACGGCGCCGAGGGCTACGAGAAGCTCGAGCTCCGCTACGAGGGGGGCGTCGGCGTCTCGTTCCCCGAGCTCGCCGAGGACCTCGGCTTCCTCGCGCCGCTCAAGTTGAACTTCGTCGGCAGCTCCATCAGCGGACCACACAACATCCAGTCGGTCGTGACGGGTGACACCGACTTCGGCGGCGCCTTCAACGGCGCCGTCATCAAGCTGTTCGCGGCCAGGGCGCCGATCCAGGCGGTGATCGGCTACTACGGCGTCGACCGGGAGACCTGGAGCGGCTTCTACGTCCTCGACGACAGCCCGATCAAGAGCCCGCGTGATCTCATCGGCAAGAAGATCTCGGTGAACACGCTGGGTGCGCACTCGGAGTTCATCCTGAAGGAGTACCTGCTCCGGAACGGCCTGAGCCGCGAGGAGGTGAGCCAGGTGACCCTGGTGGTCATCCCGCCGATCAACAGCGAGCTCGCGCTCCGGCAGAAGCAGGTCGACGTCGCCACGCTCGGCGGCATCCTGCGCGACAAGGCGATCGAGCGGGGCGGGGTCCACCCGCTGTTCACCGATTACGACCTGTTCGGCGCGTTCACCGCGGGCAGCTACGTGCTCACGAAGGAGTTCATCCGCGACAACCCGAGGAGCGCGCGGAAATTCGTGGAGGCCGTGGCCAAGGCCATCGACTGGGCCCAGCGCACGCCGAGGCAGGAGGTCATCGCGCGGTTCGAGAAGATCGTCGCGCAGCGGGGCCGGAACGAGGACACGTCCATCCTCAAGTACTGGCGGAGCACCGGGGTGGCCGGCAGAGGGGGCCTCATCTCGGACAGCGAGTTCCAGGTGTGGATCGACTGGCTGGTGAGGGACGGCGAGCTCAAGCCGGGGCAGGTCCAGCTGGGCGAGCTGTACACGAACGAGTTCAACCCGTTCTGGAAGGCCGATCCGAAGGCGGATCGCGCCGTCCTCCAGCGCGGGCAGCAGGAGTAGCCATGATCAACAAGATCCAGTTCCAGAGCGTGAGCAAGACGTTCGCCGTCAAGGGCGCGGCGGGGAGCAAGGCCGCGGCGCGGTTCACGGCCATCGAGGACCTCTGCCTCGACGTGCGGGCCGGCGAGCTGATGGTGATCGTCGGGCCGAGCGGCTGCGGCAAATCCACGCTCATCGACCTGCTCGGCGGCCTCTCCGAGCCGACGACCGGCCGGCTCCTGCTCGACGGCAAGCCGATCAAGGGCCCGGCGCTCGACCGGGGGATCGTGTTCCAGCAGTATGCGCTGTTCCCCTGGCGGACGGCGCTCGGGAACATCGAGTTCGGCCTCGAGGCCAAGGGTGTGCCGGAGGCGCAGCGCCGGGACATCGCCCGGAGGTACCTGGACCTCGTGAGCCTCTCCGGCTTCGAGGACCGTTATCCGCACGAGCTGTCCGGCGGCATGAAGCAGCGCGTGGCCATCGCCCGGAGCCTCGCCTACGACCCGGACGTGCTGATGATGGACGAGCCGTTCGCGGCGCTCGACGCGCAGACGCGGGAGTCGCTGCAGGCGGAGCTGCTCCGGATCTGGGAGAAGTCGCGCAAGACCATCCTCTTCATCACGCACAGCATCGACGAGGCGGTGTTCCTCGGGCAGCGGGTCGCGATCATGACGTCGCGGCCTGGCCGGGTGAAGCGGATCATCGACGTCCCGCCGGAGCTCCGGCAGGTCGAGGACGCGCGGTCGTCGCCGGAGTTCGGCCGGCTGCGCCACGAGATCTGGACGCTCCTGCGCGAGGAGGTGCTCAAGGCGGAGGAGCAGGAGCGGAGCAAGAAGCTCAAGGTGGCGGTGGAGAGCCGCCCGGTCGCGGGCGTGGTGGCGGTCAATGGCTAGTTTGGAACAGTCGATCGAGCTGCACGGGCAAGCGCAGCAACCCGACCTCGTGAGCGACCTGGGGCGGCGGCTCGGCCGCGCCGTGGCGCGGTCCTGGATCCTGCTCCTCGTGGCCGCGATCTGGGAGACTGCGCCGCGGGTAGGGCTCGTGGAGGCCGCGTTCCTGCCGCCGCTGTCCGAGGTGCTGGCGACGGGGTGGCAGCTCCTCCGGAACGGGCAGCTGCTCAGCCATATCAAGGCGAGCCTGTCTCGCTCGCTGCTCGGCTTCAGCCTGGCGATCCTGATCGGCGTGCCGCTCGGGCTCGCGATCGGGTGGTACAAGGCGGTCGCGGACGCGATCAACCCGCTGCTCGAGGTGCTGCGCAACACCGCGGCCCTCGCGCTCCTGCCCGTGTTCCTGCTCCTGCTGGGGATCGGGGAGGCGTCGAAGGTGGCGCTCGTGATCTACTCGTGCACCTGGCCGATCCTGCTCAACACGATCAGCGGGGTGCGCGGGGTGGATCCGCTGCTCATCAAGTCGGCGCGGACGATGGGGCTGTCGCCGCTCCAGCTGTTCCGGAAGGTCATCCTGCCGGCGGCGGTGCCGACGGTGTTCGTGGGCATCCGCCTGGCGGGCGCGTACTCGCTGCTCGTCCTCGTGGCGGCCGAGATGATCGGCGCCAAGGCGGGGCTCGGCTACCTCATCATCTACGCGCAATACAACTTCCAGATCCCGAGCATGTACGTCGGCATCGTGACGATCACCGCGCTCGGGCTGACGTTCAACCAGCTGCTCATGCGGCTGGAGCAGCGCTTCACCTCGTGGAAGGTCGCTCCGAAGGAGTGACCCCCGGGGCGGCGACGTCGCCGCGGCGGCGTCGCGGCGTCGCGGCGTCGCGGCGTCCAACGCTCATCGAACCACAGAGAGAGAGGACCACGTGAATCGCATCGTCCTGGGCCGGACCGGCCTGGAGGTCAGCGTGCTCGGCCTGGGCGCCGGGGGCGACAGCCGCCTCGGCTCCGGGCGCATCGCCGAGGCGGACTCGATCCACCTCGTCCGCGCGGCCATCGAGCGCGGCGTGAACTTCATCGACACCGCGGAGGCGTACGGGACCGAGGGGATCATCGGCAAGGCGCTCCGCGAGGTGCCGCGCGACCGCGTGGTGATCTCGACGAAGAAGACGACGCGCCTCGACGCGCCGCTGCGGGCGGAGGACGTGGTCTCGTCGCTGCACGCGAGCCTCGAGCGGCTCGGCACGGACCACGTCGACATCTATCACCTGCACGGCGTGCTCCCGCACCACTACGCCGACCTGCGCGAGCGGATCGTCCCCGTCCTGCTGCGCCTGCGCGAGCAGGGCAAGCTCCGCTTCCTCGGCATCACGGAGGCGTTCGCCGCCGATCCGTCGCACGCGACGCTCGAGCAGGCGCTCCGCGACGACCTGTGGGACGTCGTGATGGTCGGGTTCAACCTCCTGAACCAGTCGGCGCGGGCGAAGGTATTCCCGCTGACGCGGGCGAAGAACGTGGGCACGTTGATCATGTTCGCGGTCCGGCGCGCGCTGAGCCGGCCCGAGCGCCTGAAGGAGCTGCTCGACGAGCTGGCGGCGCGGGGCAAGGTGCCGAGCGAGCTCGCCGCCCGAGGGCTGGAGGGGCTGCTCGCGGGGGCGGACGTCGCGTCGCTCCCCGACGCGGCGTACCGCTTCTGCAGGGACGAGCCCGGCGCCCACGTGATCCTGTCGGGGACGAGCAGCGTGGCGCACCTGCTCGAGAACGCGCGCTCGATCGAGGCCCCGCCGCTCCGGGAGGAGGTCCGCGCGCGGCTCGTCGAGGCGTTCGCGCACGTGGACGACGTGTCAGGCCACTGAGCGGTCCGCGCCGGCGGGCGCTCGGCTGGCCTCACGCGCTCACGCGCTCACGCGCTCACGCGCTCACGCGCTCACGCGGCCGGGGCGGCGAGCCCGGGCGAGGCGGCGGGCGGCGCGAGGAAACGCGCGATGCGCGCGCCGAGGCGCGCGCGGAAGGCGTCGTCGGTGGGGGGCGAGTGGCGGCACCCCTCGAGCAGCTCGGTCTCGGCGCGGGGCATCAGCGCCTTCGCGCGCGCGATCAGCTGCGCGCCGGGGAACTGGACGTCCTCGTCGGCGCCGAACACGAGCGCCGGGCGCGTGAAGCCGGCGAGGGTCTCGGGCTTGGCGAGCGGCGGGAGCCGGAAGTCGAGCCGGTAGCTCCGCAGGGCGTCGCCGATGTAGGGGATCCACACGTCGTCCTGGGTGGTGAACATGCCGGCGGCGACGCGGGCGAGGCGCTTCTCGGAGGGGAACGCGCGGTAGAGGGCCATCGGGATCCCGACGCGCACCATGCCTTGCCACACCGAGCCCGTCACCAGGCCCCCCGGCACGATGAGGACGAGCCGGTCGATCCGGGCGGGCGCGAACTCGGCCGCGCGCAGGGCCACGAGGCCTCCCCAGCTCACGCCGAGCAGGTGCACGCGCGCGAGCCCGAGCGCGTCGAGGACGTCGGTGAGCCACTCGGCGTAGGCGGGGCCGCCGGGCGGGACGCGGACGTCGGCGCTCTTGACGGACTGGCCGATCACGTCGACCGCGTAGACGCGGAAGCGCTGGACGAGCGCGCCGAGCTCGCCCATGAGGTGCGCGGAGCTCGCGAGCGCGCCGTGCAGGCAGACGAGCGGCGGCGCGTGCTCGGGGCCGGCGACGAGCACGTGCGTCGCGCCGAAGCGGGTCGCGACCTCGCGCGACTGGGTCGGGAACGTGAGCCTGTCGCGGAACCGCTCGTACCAGGACGCGATGCGCGCGCGCGCCTCGGGGCTTTCGAACATGATCGATGACGTCATCGAGACCTCCCGGTGTGCTCTGCGGGGCGGAGGCCGCAGAGGTGCTGTGCGACGAGCCGATCGAGGAGCGCGAGGGGCGCCGGATGGGCGCCCTGGACCCACGCGATCAGCGTGAAGTAGTAGAAGGAGAAGAACGCGACCCCGAAGAGCGCGGCGTCGGCGCCCTCGGCCACCTCCCCGCGCGCGCGCGCGGCGTCGAACAGCGCGGCGACGCGGGCGTGCACCGAGGCGACCTGCCCGGTGAAGCGCTCTTGCCAGGGCGGGTCGGCGAAGAGCGCCTCGCGGAGCAGCGTCTTCGAGAGCGCCGGCCGGCGGGCGTAGTACGCGAAGAACGCGGCCGCGAGCCGGTGGAGCTGCTGCTCGAGCGTCCCCGGCTGCTCGTCGGCGACGGCCTCGGCCGCGGCGGCGGCGAGGTCGTCGAAGAGCGCGGCGTGGAGCAGGTCGCGCTTGTCCTGGAAGTGGAGGAGCACCGTGCCCGCCGCGACGCCCGCGTCCGCGGCGATGGCGCGGACGTTCGCCGCCTCGAACCCGTGGCGCTCGAAGTGGTCGCGCGCGGTCTCGAGGATCCGGGCGCGCGTCGCCTCCTTCTGGGCGTCGCGGCGACCCTGAGCGCGGTCTGGCTTTTCAGTGAACGCGTTCACTGAACATGTTCATTACATGGATGAGGCCGGCGTGCAAGCGGATCGCGGACGCCGCGCGCGGACCCGGCGCGCCGAGGCCACACGCGGCGCTCAGCGCGGAGCGCGCGGGTGGAGGACCGGGATCGGCGCGCCTCGGCGGCTGCTCCGGAATCGGCGCGCCTCGGCAGCCTGCTCCGGGATCAGCTCGCCTCGGCGGCCTGCTCCGGGATCAGCGCGCCTCGGCAGCCTGCTCCGGGATCAGCTCGCCTCGGCAGCCTGCTGCGTCTGCGCGCGCGCGCGGAGGCGCTGCCGCGCCGAGGGCCCGCCGGGGTGGCGCACGGAGGCGACGGCGCGGTCCGTGGCGGCGCGCCAGTACTGCGCGACGTCCTCGCGGTCCGTGAGGAGGACGTCGATCGGGCCGTGGTCGCTCTCGATCTCGACGGCGAAGCGGTCGCCGCGAGGCCTCGCGTGCACGCCGTGGACCTCCCCGGCGGAGATGGCGGCGCCGAGCCTGCCCTCGGGGCGCAGATCGATCGCGCCGGTGCGGCTCACCCAGGGGGCGACCACGAAGCGGCCCGGCGCGAACGACGCGACCGGCGCGGAGCGCGCGGCGTACCGCGACGAGAACCTGGCGACGCCGAGGAATGCGTAGCCCGTGAGCGAGAGCAGCGCCGCGGCGCTGCCGACGCCCAGGGCGACGCCGCCGTCGCCGGCGGACGCGCTGCGCATCACCTGGATCCAGAGGGCGAGCGCGGCGATCAGCAGCGCGCCGCCGATGAGCCCGTTGCGCGTCGCGGACCCGCGCGGGCCGCGGCTCGCGTGGTCCCGCAGGACGAGGAGCTCGCCCTCACTGCGGATCGCGAACCGCGCGAGCGCGCCGGCGGAGAGCGGGGGCGCGGGCTCGGGCGCGGCCTCGGGGAGGGGTCGCGGCGCGATGGCGTCCGGCGGCTCGGTCCCGCGCGCGGTCTCCAGCGGGACGCGCAGCGCGGCCGCGAGCGGCGCGGCCACCGCCTCGACGAGCGCGCCGGCGCGGGCGGCGTCGAGATCCTGCGCCTCGGCGACGAGCAGGCGCTGCGCGGCCCCGGCGCGCGCGCTGGAGGACGGAGGCGCGGCGAGCGCGAGCCAGGCGGCGGCGTAGGTCCGCTCGCGGGCGCACGTGGCCGCGCCGCAGCACGGGCGTTGCGCCGCGGTCACCTCGACGCGCACGGCCTCGCGCGCCCCGGCCGCGCCCTCCCCTGCCCCGCCCGCCGTGAACCGCGCCACGTCGCCGGCGAGCCTCAGCGGGGCGAGCCGGACGGCGCTCGCGCCGGGCTCGATCCGGAGCCAGACGGGGTCGCGCGGCGCCGGGGCGAAGGCCGTGTGCTGGTCGCGGCCCGGCGCGCCGAGCTCCGGCGCGACGCGGAGGAGCAGCGGCGCGGCGCCCGGCGCCGAGAGGGCGCGCGCCGCGCCGGCCGGATCGCCGAGCGGGTCGAGGGCGGGGGCGTCGCTGTCGGCCTCAAGACAGCGGAGGGCGCGCGCGACCTCCGCGTCGAACGCTGCAGGGCTCGGCTCGGGCATGGCGGCACGTTTGCCCCGGCTGCGCTGGGTTGTAAAGCGGGCCCTCCCGCGTGGATCCCGCCGCCGCGGTGCCGTGGCGCCGGCGCCGGCGCCACGGCAGCGCGGCGACCGCGGGGACGAGCAGCGCGCCGCCGGCGCCCCGCCGCGAGCCGGCGGCCGCGCAGGCGCAGCCCGCGTCGTCCTCGGCATCCCCGCCGCCGGCGCCGCTCGCCGGCGCCTCGTCGGCCCCGGTCCCGGCGCCGCCCGCGCCCGCCGTCGCGCTCGCGATCGGCGCCCCGGAGGCGGGGTAGAGCGCGCAGACGCCCTCGAGGTCGTCGTCCTCGAGGGAGCGCGGCGACACGCCGCCCGGGTAGAACACCAGCATCGTCGCGCCGAGCACGTTCGTGTGGCCGAGGCCGAGGAAGTGCCCCTGCTCGTGGGTGGCGAGCGACTGCACGTCGACGCAGCCGCCGTCGCCGCCGTCGTTCCAGCAGAAGCCCACGTTGTTGAAGACCGTGTCGGCGTCGTCGATGACGTCGTCGGGGTCCCACACCGGCATCGTGATGGCGAGGACCGCGTCGGCGTCGCCGAGCGCGGCCGGCCAGCTGTCGCTGATCCAGTGGAACACGTTCTTGCCGTCGTCGAAGTCGTAGGTGTCGTCCGTGTCGCCGAGGAGCTGGGTCGCCCACGCCGTGCACGGGGGGCTCGACCAGGCCGCGAACCCGGCCTCGATGCTGGCGACGGCGAAGCCGGAGACCTCCGCCGGGATCGTCTTCTCGTTGACGTGGTAGCGGACGGGCAGCTCGCCCCAGCGGGGGACGACCTCGAGGTCGAGCGGCGACCACGCGGCGGCCTCGCGGGATCCGGCGAGAAGCGCCAGGGCGGCGAGCAGCGCGGCGCGCGCGGAGGGGCGCCCCGCGGCGGCGGCCGCCGGCGACGCGCGCCGCGCGAGCGCGGCGGCTCGCGCGAGGACGGCGGCTCGCGCGAGGACGGCGGTCGCGCCCTTCGTCACCTCATCGGCCCTCCGGCACCACCTCGAGCTCCTCGGGCGCGGCGCCGTCGAGGGGAAGCGTCACCTCCACCCCCTCGTGGACGGGCAGGGTCGCCGCGACGGGCCAGGCGCGCGGCGCTCGGCCCTCGCCCGCCGCCACCTCGCGCACGGCGACGCCGCGCAGCGGGGCCACGCCGCCGTTGAACAGGCACGCGCGCAGCCGCCCTGCCTCCGCCGCGACCGAGCACGGGATCACGTCGGCCGTCGCGCGCCGGATCCGCTCGAGCGTCGCCTCTTCCGCGGCGGCGGCGGGCATGAGCGACAGGACCGCCTCGCGGGCGCGCGGGTCGCGGAGCCAGGCGAGCATCATGGCCGCGTGGATGCGCACCACGCGGTAACGCGCGCGCGTGAGCTGGAAGAAGGCGTCGGGCGATGCCACCCCGGTCTCGCCGTTGAGCAGGCCCGTCACGCCCGGCTCGATCTTCACCTCGGTGCCGGGCGCCTCGACGTGCCACTTCACCGCGCGCCCGGGCCCGAGCGCGCCCTCCCAGAAGAGCCCGCGCTCGGTGATCCCGGCGCGCTCGCCGCGGGCGTCGCGCCGCGCGAACGTGAGCAGCACGCGGAAGTCGCTCAGGGGAGCGCCGCTGTTGTTGACCACCGCGAGATCGAAGTCGTAGCGGCCGCGCGCCGGCCGCCGCGCGCCTCCGCCTGCGCCCGCGTCGGCCGCCTCCGCGCCGCGCGCATCCTCCGCGCCGCGCGCCGCCTCCGCGCCGCGCGCCGCCTCCGCGCCGCGCGCCGCCTCCGCGTCGCGCGCCTCCTCGCCGTCGTCATCTTCAGCGCTCTCCTGCCGCAGGATCGGCGCGATCACCCCGGCGCCGTCGTCGGGCCCGGTCGCCCCGAGCACGCTCAGGATCGGCACCCCCTCCTTCCAGAGCGGCGAATCCGCGCGGTCGCAGAGGCAGTGCGGGAACGCCGGCTCGGCGCGCTCCTTCAGCTCGCTGGCCAGGAGCGCGGCGGACGCGCTGCGGGCCGCCGGCTGGACGCCGCGCGCCGCCTGCGGCCGGCCCTGCGGCGCGTCCCGGGGCGCCGCAAACCGCTGCACGAACGCCATCGTGGCCACGATGCCGACCACCGCGAGCGCCGCGGGCACGAGCACGCGGGCCCGGAGCGGGAGGGCGGCGAGCCCCTCCTCGGCGCCGCGGGGCACGGCGGCGGGCGGCGGGGCGAGCGGCGTCGGCCGGGGCGCGAAGGCGACCGCCGCCGGCGCGCCGGACCCGGTCCGGGCGCTGGACCCCGCCGGCGCGCCGGACCCCGCCGGCGCGCCGGCCGCCGCGAGCCGCCTCGCCTCGGCGGTGAGCCGCTCCGCCTCGGCGGCGAGCCGCTCCGCCCCGGCGGCGAGCCGCTCCGCCCCGGAGGCGAGCTGCTCCGACGACGCGAAGCCCATGCGGCGCGACAGCTCCGCCACGAAGGCGTCGCGCAGGCGGTCCGAGGGCGGGCCGCCCCAGGTCGCGAGCCGCGCGGCGAAGCGCAGCGCGAGCCAGGTCGCGAGCGCGAGGAGGAGCGCGAGCGACGCGGTCCCGAGCGGGCCGCTCGCGAGGTCGTCCGGGGACAACGCGGCCGCGAGCACGCCGACCGGCGCCGGCGCGATCCAGCTCGCCAGGCGGGCGCGGAGGCGCGCGCGGTACGCGCTCTCCATGGCCTCCATCGCCGCCGGCGAGGTCACGCCGGGGAGCTCGGGGAGGTCGCCCTCGAAGCGCGCGAGCACGAAGCAGTTGTGGGGCGAGCACGCGGACGGATCGAGCGCGACGCACAGCGCCTTGCCGCGCCGGAACAGGCCCCGGATCCCGGTGTACGGCACCCCGAAGCGGACCGGCGCCGCCACGGCGCCCAGGGCGAACCCCTCGGCGTAGCCGGCGACGCGGACGAGCTCGACCTCGAGTTCCGCCTCGCCGCAGGTGAGGCGCACCGCGCCGACGGCATTGGCGCCGCCCTCGGCGATCGCCAGGGCAGCGACGGAGAACGCGCGAGCCACGGTGGCCGCACCCTAACCGCGCGGGCCGGAGCGCTGCAACGGAAACCCGGGCCGGCCGGGGCGGAGGGTGACCGTTGATCGCCCCGCGCCGGGTGCGTAAGAGGTGGCGCCATGAATCTTTCGCGAATCGCCCTCGCCCTGTCCTGCGCTGTCGTCCTCGGCCCGGTCGCGGGTTGCGAGGAGAAGGTCCCCGAGCCGGAGCTCGCCATGCCGGTCGTGAAGCCCCCCGAGCCCGAGCCGGCCGACCTCATCAAGGAAGACGTCGTCGTGGGCACCGGCCCCGAGGCGAAGGACGGGGACAGGGTCCGCGTCCACTACACGGGGCGCCTGCTGAAGACCAACGCCGAGTTCGACTCGTCGGTCGGCCGCGAGCCGTTCGAGTTCACGATCGGCGGGGCAGAGGTCATCAAGGGCTGGGACCAGGGCGTGGTCGGGATGAAGGTGGGCGGCAAGCGCAAGCTCACCATCCCCTCCAGCCTCGGTTACGGCGAGGCGGGCAGCCCGCCGAAGATCCCGGGCAAGGCGACGCTGGTCTTCGACATCGAGCTGCTCAGCGTCGGCGGCAAGGAGAGCGCGGCCGAGGGCGCGGACGCGGCCGGCGACAAGGGCGGGAAGACGGCGCCCGCAGCCGACAAGCAGGCCAAGCCCGCAGCGAAGGCGGACGCGGCCAAGGGCGACAAGGGCGGCGCGGCGCCGGCCGAGAAGAAAGAGGCGCCGAAAGAAGCGAAGTGAGCGCGGCGGCCACCCCGCTCGACGGGGCGGGCCGATGCGCGCCGGCCCCGCGGAGCGCGCGTGATGCCGGCGCGGCGCGGCGCGGCGTGATGCCGGCGCGGCGCGGCGCGCGTGATGCCGGCGCGGCGCGCGTTACGCCCAGCGGAGCTGCCGCAGGTCGTCCCAGACGTCGCGCGCGGCGTGGTAGCGGTAGGCGTCGCGGCGGCGCAGCATCTTGGCGATGACCTGGCTGAGCGGCGTGCCGAGCGCCTCGGCCTTCTGCCGCGGCGTGCCCTCGGCGATCTGCCGCGTGATCTCCTCGTACGGGGCGTTCACGTCGATCGCCGGCTGGCCGGTGTGCATCTGGTACATGAGCAGCCCGAGCTGGTAGAGGTCGCTCTGCGTCGTCGTGTAGCCCGCCGTGACGAGCTCCGGCACGAGGATCTTCGGGTTCGCGACCTGCGGGCGGAACCAGCGGGTGGTGCCGTCGAGCTGGTGGGCCACCCCGAAGTCGGTGAGCTTGACGAGCGGCCGGTGGTCGAGCTGGGAGATGAGCACGTTGCCCGCATGCAGATCCGAGTGCACGACGCCGTTGTCGTGCAGGTACTGCAGCGTCATCAGGAGCTGGCGCGCGAGCTCGACGAGCAACGGCGGCTGGAACGGGGTGCCGAGCAGCGCCCGGAGGCTCGTGTCGCAGCGCTCGAGCGCCAGGTAGAAGAGGTAGTTCACCTCGAAGGCGTCGTGGATGTAGACGATGTTCGGGTGGCGGAAGCTCTCCAGGCGGAGCATCTCGCGCGACCACTCCTCCTTGACGACCTGGTACGGCTTGTTCGCCGGCCGCAGCATCTTGAGGGCGTACGGCTGATCGAACGGCCCGATGCACTCGTAGACCGAGCCGTACTGGCCGTCGCCGATGAGCGCGCCGATCACGTACGTCCCCCGGGTGGAGGTCAACGCCGAGCCCGGGACCGGAAAGGGGATCAGGAAGCTACCGGTGGAGGACCAGCTCACGGCAGCGCCATCGTACCCGAAAACGACAGCGCCGGTTCACCCCGCACCGCGCTCCGGAAGAACCAGGCGCCGGCTCCCCCGCGCCGGGCTCCGGAAGAATCAGGCGCCGGCTCCCCCCCGTTGCGCCTGGGTCGGCTCCCGGGCCGCCCCGGGCGCGACGCGCTCCGGGGCGCGGCGGCAGGCTCCTCAGGAAGCGGCGAGCTTCCGCAGAGCTCAGGAAGCGGCGAGCTTCCGCAGGAGATCCACGGCCTCGGTCTGGTCGATGTCGAGCGCCGCGGCGACCTCGAGCAAGAGGTCGCGCTCGCTGGTCCTGACGACCCCGTCGGCGACCACGACCTGCACGGCGAGGGAGAAGGCCACCTTCCGGGCCGGCGGGCTGGCGAGCCGCTCCTTGAGCGACGCGAGCAAGGCGGGGCGGCCCTCCTTCTGGAGCCGCTCGATGACCCCATGGATGAGCTCGTCCATCGTGCTCTGGGGGATGCGGCGGTCCGTGAGCGACTCGACGCTGCGGACGAAGTGCAGCTTCTCTTCCTGGCTGAACTCGCCGTCGGCGAACGCCGCGAGGAACATCAGCTCGATGAGCGCCTCGAGGTTGGGCTCATCAAGCTTCTTCAGCGGAGGAGGGCTCATCAAGGGCATTCGCAGCGTGTACACCGGGGAACGGCGCGGGACCAGCCCCGGAGAGCGCCCGATTTTCCCGGTTCGCCTGCCCGCGCGGTTTGCCTGGCCGCGCGGCTCGCATGCCCACGCGGCTCGCCTGGCCACACGTCCGAGGCAGGCGCGTCCGTGGCGGCGTTTGGGCGAGCGCTGCGTGTATGTCATGAGTTCGAGCATGCACGTGCGCGAACTCGCCCAGGCGCTCCTCGGCGCGCTGTTCCTCTGCGGCTGCGGCGCGGCCGCCTCGACCCAGGCGCGCCACGCCGCGCCGCCCTCTTCATCCGCCTCCGCGAGGGCGCCGGCCGCCGCGGCGACGGCGGAGGCGGCGCCGCTGCCGTTTCGGCTGCCCTGCGAGGAGGACGACCTCGCCGGCTGCACGACCGGCTGCGAAGAGCACCAGGTCGAGGACTGCGTGACCCTCGGGGCGATGTACCTCCGCGGCGAGCGCGTCTCGGTCGACGTGGAGCGGGCGATGGGGCTGTTCAAGGAGGCGTGCGGCGAGGGGAGCGCGCGCGGGTGCCTGCGGCTGGGGGACGTGTACCACGACCGGATCGCGGACGGAGACGGGGCCGGCGAGGCGGCGCTCTACTGGCACGTGCGCGCCTGCCACGCGGGCGCGAACCTCGGCTGCCTCGCGGCCGGCAGGGCGTACCTCCGCGGCGAGGGCGCGAGCGCCGACCCGGAGCGCGCGGCCCTTTTGTTCCGCCACGTCTGCGACCGCGGCAACGCCCCCGCCTGCGTCGAGCTCGGGCACCTCCACGAGCAGGGCGCTGGCGTGCCGCTCGACGCGCCGAAGGCCGTCGAGCTGTTCACGAAGGCGTGCAAGCTCGGCTTCGACGAGGGCTGCCTGCTCGCGAGCCGATCCGGCGACGTGCTCCCGCCGCGCGACTGAGGCGGCGCGCCCCGCCGCGATCAGTCGGCGCGGCGGCGCTGCGCGATGTCCAGCGCGGCCGTGATCATCGCGGTGAGCTGCGTGTCCGAGACGCTCTCGGACGGGAGCACGACGAGCTCGGCGCCGATGCGCCGCGACAGCTCGACGAACCCCTCCGGATCGAACGCCCGCACGTCCTGCGTCATCACGATGGCCAGCGGGTTGAGCCAGGCCGCGCTCCCTCGCAGCGACACGAGATCGCAGGCGAGCAGGTCGGCGCCCTCGACGAACACCAGCCGCCGGCAACGCTCGGCGAGCTGCTCGCTCGCGCTCACGAGCAGCACGACCGAGGCCGATGCCGTCCGCTTGCTGCGCCCCGCGGGGCGCGTCGGTTGTTCTCGTGTGCTCATCGGCAGGCCCGGTCAGCGAGCGAGGAGCGGGAGGCCATAAGGGATCGGCGCGGCGGCGCCCTGGCCGGGCGCCCGGGCCCGCGCGCGCGCCTCGTCGTCCAGGGCGAGGTCCATGAGGAAGGAGCCGAACGGCAGGCGGAAATCCCGGTCGTTCGGCCTGGTCGCGTAGAACGCGAGCAGCGAGAGCACGGTCCCGATCTGCGCCGCGGCCGGATCGTCCTCGACCGCGGAGAAGCGGTCAGCGAGCGCGCAGAGCTGCCGGAAGAGCGGGCCGCCCGGGAGCGGGCCGGGGCTGCACATGGCGAGGGTGCCGCTGCCGCGGTATCCGAGCTTCCGGCGCTTCCTGGCGGTGGTTCGGGAGGAGGGTACCATCGTCATGATTGCTGCCCATATCGCCTGTGAGGGTTGAACCCACCCGCGCAGGGGCCAGCCTGACGCGGGGCGTTCTTCGATCACTAAAGAGCAGCCGGAAGAGAGTCAATCGAAGAGGATGTGGACGGCCGGAAGAGGGCGTCGGCGCCTCGTCCTCGCCGCGTCCTCGCCTCGTCCTCGCCTCGTCCTCGCCGCGTCCTCGCCTCGTCCTCGCCTCGTCCTCGCCGCGTCCTCGCCTCGCCCTGGCCGCGTCCTCGCCTCGCCCTGGCCTCGCCCTGCTTTCGCCTGGATCCCGCGGCGCTCGCGGAATGGCCCCCCGTCCGAGCGGCGCGTGGGTATACGTCACCGCATGAAGGCAGTCGTGCTCGCCGGCGGCAAAGGCTCCCGGCTCCGCCCCTACACCGCGCTGATCCCGAAGCCGCTGATGCCGATCGGAGATCACACGATCGTCGAGATCCTCCTCCGGCAGCTGGCGCGCGCCGGGATCAGCGACGTGGTGATGTGCATCGGCCACCAGGCCGCCCTCATCGAGGCCGTCGTGGGCGACGGGGGCCGGTACGGGCTGCGGATCTCCTACCACCGCGAGGAGACGCCGCTCGGGACCGTGGGCCCGCTCCGGGTCATCGAGCGCGACCTGCCGGAGCGCTTCCTCGTGATGAACGGCGACATCCTGTGCGACCTCGATTTCACGGCGCTCCACCGCGCGGGCGAGGCGTCCGGCGCGCCGCTCACGGTCGCCGTCTGCGAGCGGGCGTCGAAGATCGATCTCGGCGTGCTCGACCTCGACCCCGGCGGGCGCGTCGTCGGCTTCCGCGAGAAGCCCACGTACACGTTCTGGGTCAGCATGGGGATCTACGCCATGAGCCGCGGCGTGCTGCCGTTCATCCCGGAGGGCCGGCCCTTCGGGTTCGACAACCTCATGCACGCGCTGCTCGACGCCGGCGAGGAGGTGGCCACCCTCCCCTTCCGGGGCCACTGGCTCGACATCGGCCGGAGCGACGATTTCGCCGAGGCGCAGGAGGAGTTCGAGAAGAACCGGCAGCGGTACCTACCGGAGTGAGCCGGCGAGCGCCTCGCACACCGCGTCGACGTCGGCCTCCGAGAGGCGCGGGTGGAGCGGGAGCGTGAGCTCGCGGTCGGCGATCGCGTCGGTCCGCGAGAGCCCCTCCTTGCGCACCCGCCCGGACGCGCCGTGGTGCGAGAAGCGGTGGATCGGCGGGTAGTGCACGCTCGTCTGGATCCCGCGCGCCTTCATGGCCGTCATCACGGCCTCCCGCGAGGCCCCCTCGGGCAGGAGCACCGGCATGAGGTGGTGCGCGCTCTCGCCCAGCCCGCGCGCGTAGAAATCGCGGTACGGGAGCGCGACGCCGCGCAGGCCGGCCAGGCGCTCGTGGTAACGCGCCGCGAGCGCCCGCCTCCGCGCGTTGCCCTCGGCGAGCCGGCCGAGCTGCACGAGCCCGATGGCGCTCCGGATCTCGTCGATGCGGTAGTTCATGCCGGCGTCCAGGACGTCGTACGTGAACGCGTGGCCCTTGTGCCGGTCGAGGGTGAGCGTCGTCATCCCGTGCGCGCGGAGCAGCCGCATGCGCGCGTGGAGCGCGTCGTCCCTCGCGATCACGGCGCCCCCCTCGCCGACCGCGAGGTTCTTGTTCGAGAAGAAGCTCATGCAGCCGACGTCCCCGAGCGTGCCGAGCGCCCTGCCCCGGTAGGTCGCGAGCGGCGCGTGCGCCGCGTCCTCGACCACCGCGACCCCGCGCTCGGCCGCGATCGCGGCGATCGCGTCCATGTCGCAGGGGTAGCCGGCGTAGTGGACGACCGCGATCGCCCGCGTCCTCGGGGTGATCTTGCGGGCGACGTCGGCGGGATCGAGGCCGAGGTCGCCCTCGCCGACCACGTCGGCGAGCACGACCGTCGCGCCGCAGAGGAGCGCGGCGTTGGCGGTCGCCACGAACGTGAGGCTCGGGCAGATCACCTCATCGCCCGGACCCACGCCGAGCGCGACGTACGCGAGGTGGAGCGCCGCGGTGCCGTTGGTCACGGCCAGCACCCGCGGGGTGCCGAGCGCCTCGCCGAGCTTCTGCTCGAAGAGCGCCGTGCGCTCCCCCATGGTCAGCCAGCCCGAGGCGACGACCTGGCGCGCGGCCTCCGCTTCTTCAGGCCCGAACGAGAGATCGCTGAGAGGTATCTTCCACATGGCGTTCCATCCAGCCGGAGGGCGGGGCGCGGGGCGGAGGCCGCCGCCCCGCGCGGCGCCGCGCGTCAGATCGCGTACTCGCGCGGGCGGTAGTCGGCAAGGTGGCGCTCGACATAGGCGTACGTGCGCGCGAGGCCCTCCTCGAGCGTCACCCGGGGCGCGTAACCGACGAGCTCCGCGGCGCGGCGGAAGTCGGCGAGCAGCACCATCACCTCGCTCGCGTCGGGGCGCACCCGCGCCTCGTCCGTCACGAGCTCCGCGCGCTTGCCGGTCACCTCGAAGATGAGCCTGACCAGATCGCCGATCGAGATCGCGCGGCCGCTCCCCACGTTGAGCGTCTGCCCGACGGCCCGCGGGCTCGCGCCGACGAGGAGGAACCCCGCGACGGTGTCGGTCACGAAGTTGAGATCCCGCACCGGCGCGGTGCTCCCGATGCGCAGCGCGGCGCTCCCGGCGGCGAGCTGCTGCATGACGCTCGGGATGATGGCGCGCGAGGACTGCCGCGGGCCGTAGGTGTTGAACGGGCGGATGGTCGCGACCTCGAGGCCGAAGGAGAGGTGGTAGCTCTCGGCGAGCTTGTCGGCGCCGATCTTCGTGGCCGAGTACGGGGACTGGCCCGTCAGCGGGTGCGCCTCGTCGATGGGCGTGTAGCGCGCCGTGCCGTACGTCTCGCTGGTCGAGGTGTGCACCACGCGCGCGCCGTGCTCGCGCGCCGCCTCGAGCACGTTCAGGGTGCCCTGCACGTTCGTCGCCACGTACTGCTGCGGGGCCACGTACGAGTACGGGATCCCGATCAGCGCCGCGAGGTGGAACACGACGTCGGCGCCGCGCACGAGCGCGCGGACCGCGCCCGCGTCCTCGACGTTGCCGGGGACGACCTCCACCCCGGCGAGCGCGTCCTCGGGGAGCCGGTCGAGGTGCCCGCGCCGGGAGCCCGAGGTGTACCGGACGAGCGCCCGCACGCGCGCGCCCTCCCGGACCAGCGCCTCGACGAGATGGCTGCCGATGAACCCGCCGGCGCCGGTCACCACGGCGCGCTTGCCCCGATAGAAACCCTCGATCACGGCCGCGTCCGTGGCCCCTGCGGGCCCGGGCGTCAAGCGTGTACCGGGGCGCGGGGCCGGATCACTGGATCTGGATCTGATCGGTGGGCGTGTTCCCGGCCCCCTCGCCCGTGCCGAGCTCGCGGTGCACGCAGAGCCCCTGCTTGCAGTACGACTGCGGCGGGCTCTTGCAGTCGACCTTCGGCTCGTCGCACTTGCCGGTCTTGTAGCTCTCCGCCATGGGCTTGATCTTGTCGAAGGTCGCCTGGCTGACGGGCTTCGCGCAGCCCGGCCACTCGCTCTGGCGACAGTCGGCGTCCGTGTTGCAGTGCTGCGCCTTGTTCACCAGCTCGAAGGCGTCGCCGCGGAGCTTGTCGCACTCCTTGGCCTCCATCTTGCTCTCGCATCCGGCGACGGCGCCGGCGAGGAGCGCGAGCAGGGCGAGGGCTCCGGCGAGGCGGAGCGAGGTTCGAGAACGCAGGGCGGGCAGGTCTGGCCGCCCCCTTCGAGGAGCACACGCGATCATCCAGGGTTCTCCCGGTCAAGGTCGCCCTCCCACGCTGGGAGGGCAGCGGCTTGCGCCGTGCCCTTCGTATCACGGCTGGATCCGGGCGCGCAGCTGGCGTAGCCCGTCGGCATGGATCGTCCTCGAGAAGGCTCCGGGATCCGCGACGCAATGCAGAGCAGCTCCGGCATCGTCGTCCGCCACTCCCTCCGGGTGCTCACCCTGAACATCTGGAACCGGCAGGGCCCGTGGGAGGCGCGCCTCGCGCTCATCCGGAGGGGCCTCGGCGAGCTCTCGCCCGACCTCGTCGGGCTGCAGGAGGTCCTCTCGCACGAGGGCCGCTCGCTCGCCCACAGCGTCGCCGAGGGGCTCGGCTACGACGTCGCCTTCGGGATGGCGCACGACCTCGGCGGCAACGTGCTCTTCGGCAACGCCGTGCTGTCGCGCTGGCCGATCGCGCGGAGCCAGACGTTCCCCCTGCCCACCGGCGACACCGACGAGAAGCGCGCGCTCCTGTTCGCCGAGATCGACTCGCCGCACGGCGCGCTCCCGCTCTTCGTCACCCACCTCAACTGGAAGTTCCACCACGGCGCCGTGCGCGAGGCGCAGGTCGCCGCCGTGGCCGACATCGTGATGCGGGAGGCGCCGATGGAGGGGCTGCCGCCCATCGTCGTCGGCGACTTCAACGCGCAGCCCGAGTCCACCGAGATCCGCTTCATGAAGGGCCTGCACGCCCTCAACCAGAAGAGCGTGTACTTCGCCGACACGTTCGACCAGAGCGGCAAGGGCCCGGGCTTCACCTTCGATCCCCTGCGGAACCCGTTCGCGGCGATCACGCACGAGTACCCGCGCCGCATCGATTACGTCTTCGTGCGCGGCCCGGACAAGCAGGTGCGAGGCAAGCCGCTCTCGTCGCGGGTCGTCTTCGACGAGGTCGAGGACGGCGTCGCCGCCTCGGATCACTACGGCGTGCTCTCCGAGATCTCCATCTAGCACGGTCGCCTCCGGCCCTCGCACGACGCGGAACCAGAGCGGCGGTCGCCCGCCGCTCTTCTATGTACACTGGTCGCATGTCGTCCCCTCGAGGTCCGGGCGGCGGACAGCCGAGCCCGCCCGATGCGCCCGGCGAGAGCTCACCTGCCCCGCCCGCCGGCGAGGTCCGCGTCGGTCCGGTCGTGCCCGACGCGCTGGCGCTCATCGGCGGGACGCCGCTCGTCCGCCTGGCCCGGATCTCGCCCGAGGGGGGCGGCGTCGTCTACGGCAAGCTCGAGTCGATGAACCCGGGCGGCAGCGTCAAGGACCGGGCGGCGCTCGGCATGGTGCTCTGCGCCGAGCGCGACGGGGCGCTCAAGCCGGGGTCGACCATCGTCGAGGCGACGAGCGGCAACACCGGGATCAGCCTCGCGATGATCGCCGCCGTGCGCGGGTACCGGTGCGTGGTAGTGATGCCCGAGGACATGAGCGTCGAGCGCCGGCACATCCTCCGCGCGTACGGCGCCGAGATCGTCCTCACGCCCGAGGGCCAGGGGATGGGGGGCGCGGTCGCCCGCGCGATCGAGATCTGCGAGGCGACGCCCGGCGCCTGGACGAGCCGCCAGTTCCACAACCCCGCGAACCCCGGCGCGCACGCGCGCGCCACCGGCCACGAGATCCTCGCGCAGACGGGCGGCGACATCGCGGCCTTCGTCGCCGGCGTGGGCACCGGCGGCACGCTGACCGGCTGCGGGCGCGTGCTCCGGGACCGGCTGGGCCGCGCGGTCCGCATCTGCGCGGTCGAGCCCACGAAGAGCGCCGTGCTCTCCGGGAGAGGCCCGGGCCCGCACGGCATCCAGGGCCTCGGCGCCGGGTTCGTGCCGGCGATCCTCGAGCGCTCGCTGATCGACGAGATCCTCACGGTGACCGAGGCCAGCGCGACCCGCATGAGGCGGCGCCTCGCCCGCGAGGAGGGGCTGCTGGTCGGGCCGAGCTCCGGCGCCAACGTGCACGCGGCCGTGGAGGTCGCGCGCAAGGTGCAGGGGACGATCGTGACGGTGCTGCCCGACTCGGGCGAGCGTTACCTGCTCTGAGCCTCGCCGCCGCGGGCCGCGAGGCCGCTGCTCTGAGCCTCGCCGTCGCGGGCCGCGAGACCGCTGCTCTGAGCCTCATGAGACGCAGGCGCGCCCCCGGCGCCGCCTTCGACGGCGTGGAGGACCCGCTCGACCGTCGGCCCGTGGAGCGCGAGCAGCCCCGACGGGGCCACGCCCAGGGTCACGGTGAGCGCCACCATGCCGAGCAGGAACGCCCGCTCGCGGAACAGGAGCGCCTCGACCGCGGCGCCCCTCAGGGGGCGCGCGAGCGGGCCGAGGAAGGCCTGCTGGAACGCGCGGAACAGCGTGATGCCGTTGATCGCCGCGGCGGTCAGCGCCAGCACCGCCAGCACCGGGTGCACGTGCAGGATGCCGTGCAGGAGCAGGTCCTCGCCCACGAACGAGAGCGCCCCCGGCGTCCCGATCGCCGCGCACGCGAGCAGGAAGAAGAAGGCGGCCATGCGCGGCGTCCGGGCCACGAGCCCGCCGAGCGCCCGCATGTCCGCCGTGCCGGCGCGCGCCTCGAGCGCGCCGATGACCATCGCGAGCCCCGTGATCGCGATCGACGACGCGACGCTCTGCAGGAGCGCGCCGCTCACGCTCTGCGCGTTCAGCGTGGCGAGCCCGAGGAGCACGAGCCCCTTCTGGCTCGCCACGAGGTAGCCGAGCAGCCGGCGCAGATCGGTCTGGACGAGGGCGAGCACCGCGCCGTGCAGCGCGCTGATCAGGCCGAGGACGGCGAGGATCGGCATGTCCTCGGCGCAGGCCGCGGGCAAGAGCGGCACCGCCACGCGCAGGAGCACGCAGACGCCGACCGGCATCTCGGCGAGCAGGAGGGTCACGCCGAGCGGGCCGCGCTCCAGCAGCACGGGCAGCCAGCCGTGGAACGGCACGGCGGCCATGCGCATCAGCACGGCGACCACGAGGAGCGCGAAGATCGGCGCCTGCCACGCCTCGGGGACGCCGACCCGGGCGATCTCGTCGACGTCGAACGGCAAGGCGGCGCCGCGGCGCGCGGCGATCACGGCGATGGCGCCGAACGCGAGGACGAGCGGCGCCGTGCCCCCCACGAGGAAGATGCGGCAGGTGCGCCGGAGCAGCGGGTCCTCGGCGCGGACCTTCCCGATCAGGCGCGCGCCCGGGACGAGCGCGGCGATCCACGCCGCCGCGAGCACCGCGAGGTCGGCGGCGCAGAACACGGCCAGGATGGCGCTCGCGGTGGCGAGCAGCGCCGCGGCGGCGCGCCGATCGAGCGCGGCGCGCGGGCCCGCGGCGATCAAGGCGAGCAGCACGAAGCCGAGCAGCGGGAGCAGGCCGGTGGTGTAGCCGTCGACGCCGAGGCGGAGGCGCACGCCGACGAGCGGCAGGGCGGGGCCCCCGGAGGCGAGCGCGACGCCGGCGCACGACAGCGCGAGCGGCGCGAGCGAGAGGAGCAGCGTGAGCGCCGCGCCGGCGAGCGCCGCGCGCCGCGCGCCCTCGTCGGTGCGCGCCCGCGAGGCGAGGAGCGCCGCGGCCGCGGGCGCGAGGACGAGCGCCCCGAGGAGCGGGAAGGCGCTCATGGCTGCGCCCTCTCGGTGTCGCGCGCGGTCGGCTGGAACGCCATCGCGCGCGCGCCATCACCAGGCGCGGCGCGCGCGCGCCGCGCCGCCTGCGCGCCGGGCTCGTCGGCGGCGCGCTCGGGCACGCCGCTCAGCGCCGCCACCCAGCGGCGCTCGATCCGATCGAGCAGGCGCCCGACGCGCAGCAGCGGCGCGGCGACGAGGCGCTCCTCCAGCGGCTCGAGGTGAAAGCGCTCGAGGGACAGCCAGTACGCGCGCCGCACGAGCGCCGGCGGCAGGAGCCGGCCGGCCACCCCGAGGTGCGGCAGCGGCTCGCCCGCGTGCGCCGCGCGGATCTCCTGCGCGTCGCGGAGCGCCGAGGGGGCGCGCAGCATCTGGAGGCACCGCAGGCACGCGTGCGCGAACAGGTGGACGAGCGCGAGCCAGTAGAGCCCGAGCCCGATCTCCACGAACATGAGCCCGACCTGCGTCATCGTCGCGTGGGCGAGCGCGCTCTTCACGTCCGCCTGCACGCGCCCCACCATCGTGCCGTAGACGGCGGTCGCCGCCCCGACGCACGCGATCACCGCGCTCGCGGCGGGCGATCGCTCGAGCAGCGGGGCCACGCGCAGCATCAGGTACACGCCCGCGTGCACCGAGATCGCGCCGTAGAAGAGCGCGCTCGAGGGCGTCGGCCCCTCCATGGCCCGCGGCAGCCAGCTCCCCAGCGGGAACTGCGCGCTCTTGCCCATGGCGGCGACGAACAGGCACAGGGCGAGCGCCGTGGCCGCGCCGGGGCCGAGCGGGGCGGCGGTCCCGGGCCAGGGGCCGCCGCCGAACACCTCGCCCCACTGCGAGGAGTGGGCGAGATCGTGCATGAGCACCGCGCCCCCGAGCAGCCCGACGTCGCAGAGCCGGTACGTGATGTAGACGCGCACCGCCGCCCGCGGCGGCGCCGCGCGGTCGTGGAAGAAGGCCACGAGCAGCACGCTCGTCGCCCCGACGAGCTCCCAGCCGGCGAAGAGCAGGTCGACCGTGCCCGCGGACACGAGCCCCAGCATGCCGGTCGAGAACAGCGCGAGGAGCAGGAAGAACCGCGCGAACCCGGCCTCGCGGTGCAGGTACGCCACCGAGAACCTGCCGACCACGAGCGCGATCAGCGAGACGAGCACCATCATCGTCGCCGACAGCCGGTCGACGAGCAGGACGACGTCGAACTCGTAGCCGCCGACCTTGAACCAGGGGCCGAGCGCCACCGGCAGGAACGCGTAGGGCGCCGCGACCGCCGAGGCCCAGATCGCGAGCGACGCCGCGAGCGAGACCGCGAGCGCGGACAGCACGACGCGCTGGACGACGCGCTCGCTCGGCGTGCGCAGGAGCAGCAGGTAGGCCCCGAGCGCGGCGAAGGCCGCGGCCGGGGAGAGCACAGCGAGCGCGGCGAGCTTGCCGAGCAGGACGTCAGACAGCATGGATTTCGGCCTCTCGCCGCGTGGACGCGGCACGGATGAGCGCGGGCGGGACGAACCCGGCTTTTCCGGCGTACCAGTCGCCGGAGCGCAGGACCGCCGGAACGGGGTGGTCCGGGGGAGAGAACGGCGCGAAGCCGCCACCGTGGAAGCGCGCGATCTCCCCCGTCGCCGGGTCGACGCAGGCGAGCTGGATCCAGCCGTTGCCGATGAGCTCGCGGAGGGCCGGCTGCCGCGCGCACAGCGCGGCGGCCGTCTCCGTGCTCGCCTCCACGACGACGAGCAGGCGCACCGGCTCGTGGATCTCGATCATCTGCTTCGGCAGGCCGGTGCGCAGGTCGCTGAGCGATCCCTCCATGACCCCGAGCAGCGAGACGAGGTTGTGCGGGAGCTTGGTGCCGGCGCCGTAGCGGCGGTTGTCGACGCAGGAGAAGTAGTACTCGAGGTTGATCCCCGCCCCGACCGGGCCGACCGCGAGCAGGATTCGCTCGAGGATCGCGCCGGTCTTGTCCTCCGCCGGGTCGTACGAGACGAGGAACGCCCTGCGGTCGAGGAACAGCCCGCGGGTGAGCGCGCGTCGGCCGACGACGCACACGGCGTTGGTGACGTGCCCGAGCTCGGGGCGGGCCTCGCTGAGGTCGGCGGCGCGCGCCTCGACGTGGGCGAGCGCGCGCGCGGGGCCGCCGTCCTTCGGCGCCAGCGCGAACCTCCGGCAACGCTCGTGCGCGTGCAGCTCGCGCGCCGCGTCCAGGGCGCCGCGCAGCGCCGAGAGCTCGCCGCGGTGGGACGCCGGCGCGAGGTGCTGGTCGTAGAGGACGATCTCGTCCGTCGTCGTGTTGTACAGGCCGCCGAGGAAGAGGGTCCCGTCCGGGATGTCGATCCCCCGCGCGCGGAGCAGGGCGCGGACCTCGGGGTCGTTCGCCATGCCCGCGAACAGCCGGGCGTTCGGGCCGCCGTGGCGGCCGCCGCAGGCGCCGCAGTCGTACGCCGACTGGTGCGGGTTGTTCACGCTGGTCGATCCGTGGCCGAGCACGGCGACGATCGGCGCGAACCCGCGCGTGAGCCCCATGTTCTCCAGCGTGGCGGCCACCCGGGCCGCCTTCTGCGCGGCGGTGAACGGCCGCCCCTCGCCGCCTTCGGCCGAGCCCTCCTCGTGCGGGCTGTGGAGCCGCGTCGGCACCGGGGGGAGCAGGCGCCGCTCGAGCGCGCGGCGCAGCCGCGCCGTCGCCCGCGGAAAGAGGATGCGACCGACGAGCGGGAGGGTGGAGAGCAGGCCCAGGGTCGGCGTGAGCAGCACCCCGCGCGCCATCGTGCGGGTGCTGCGCCCGAGCGCGTGCACGAGCCGCGCCCAGCGCCTCCTGCGGGCGCTCCGGCGCTGGCCCGCCTCCTCCTCGTGCGGCCGCTCGACGATCTCGTGCGCCGGCTCCACGCCGACGGGGCAGAGGCTCACGTGGCCGGCGTCGTCGAGGCCGCGGTAGCGGATCGGCACGCCGAAGAACCCCGCCACGCCGAAGGTCTCGTGCCGCGGCGAGAGCTCCTCGAAATGGCGCCGGATGCCCTCGCAGCGGTCGTCGATGCAGAAGACGAGCTGGAACCGGGGCTCCGACACGGCGCGGTCCTCCTCCGGGCGGCGGAGGTTCGCGGCGATCCCGTGCAGCACCTCGACCCGGTGGTGGTGCTCGTACGCCTCGTGCAGGACGCGGCGCCGCGCGAGCTCGTCGAACGCCTCGAGCGCCTCGAGCGCCGAGACCCGCTCGGCCTCCGAGAGCGGCTCGACCTCGGCGGCCGAGAGGCCCGCGAGCTGGGCGAGCTGGAACAGGCGGAACGGCCGGCCGTGATCCGGCGCGCGGGGCGGCGGGGCGGCGGGGCGGCGGGGCGGCGGGGCGCGTCGCGCGTGCTCGGCGAGCCCGGCGAGCGGCCCTTCGTACCCGAGCCGCCGGCGCGCGACGTCGCGCAGCGCGCGCCGGGCGAGGGTCAGGCGCACGGCGAGGTACTCGATCAACGACGCGGGCGGCGATCCCTCCGGCCGGTCGCCCGGGGTGTGCTCGAGGCGGTGGATCATGCCGGCCCAGCCCGGCAGCTCGAGCAGCACGCGCAGCGTGTACCCCTCCCAGTGTTCCTCGGCGACGCCGAGCTCCTCGAGGGCGCGGACGACGACGTCGGCCGGCGACAGGCCCTCCGCGTCGAGGCGGCGGAGCTCCGCGTCGAGCCCCGCGAAGGCCGCGGCGGCGGGCCGCGAGCCCCCGAGGACCATGTCGAGGAAGCAGCGCCAGAGCCCCTGCGCCCGATCGGGCATCGCCCAGTGCGCGACGCCCTCGTCGAGGTAGGCGCCGAGCAGCCGGATCACGAGCGGATCGACGAGCTCGGCGGCGTCATCGCCGCACATCTCGAGCAGCAGATCGCGGTGCGACCGGTCGACGCCGACGCGATCGACGAGCGGCGGCTCCGCGGGCGGCGCGGGCGGCAGCGGCACGGCGCGGCAAACGTCCCAGAGCGCGAGGGCGGCGAGCGACTCCGGGTCGCGGCCGCCGCGGTCGCGGAGACGCTCGGCGAGCTCGGGGCGCGCCGCGAGCCAGCGCTCGGTGCCCTGGACGATGCGCAAGCGACGCTCGGGGGGGACGTCGGCCCGGAGCCTGCGCGTCTCCCCGGCCTCGGAGGTGCGCCAGAGGAGGCCCGCCGCGGTCTCCGCCTCGATCGGGTAGCGCAGGGCGAGCCGCTCGATCTCGCGCCGCGACAGCGGTCCCTGACGATCGTGGGCGCGCTCGTCAGCGAGCCCGGCGAAGCGCTCGGCGAGCGCCGCCTCGAGGTCCTCGTCGCGGATCCGGCCCGACGCGATGTGCGCCCGGTACTCCGCCTCGGACAGGTACGGCTCGGCCTCGAAGACGGCGGCCGCCGCGGCGACCGCCTCGTGGAACGGCAGGTGCTGGAACGCGTGCAGCGTGTTGTGGTGGACGAACACGCCGATCGGCCCCTGCGCCGGCAGGAAATGCCCGGCGTGCGCGACGGCGGCGGCGAGGCGCCCGCCTCGGGCGGCGCTCGCGTCGTGATCTGGGGAAGGCTCGCTGCTCATGAAGATACCGGATGGAAGGGGTGCTTCTCGGGCCCCGGCGAGGTCCGCCCGCTTTCACGGCGGAGGGCCTCGCCGCGGCTCAGCGCTCGGCGACGGGGGTGATGACGACCCTCTTCCTCGCCGAGAGCGGGTGCGACGACATCTGGCCGTGGCCGTCGAGGCCCGCCAGGGTCAACGTCTGCCCCTTGTGCGCCAGCGTGGCCTTGAGCTCATGCAGGTTGGACAGGGTCGTGTGGTCGACCAGGCGCGCGTCCGCGAAGTTGATCTCGATGTCGGGCGCGCTCGCGTGGCTCGCGATGCGCCGCCGGAGGCTGAGGTAGTTGCTGAAGATCGCCGCGTGCCTGACGCGCAGCACGATCCGCCCCCCCTCGACGCGCTCCTCCACCTCGGATCGGAAGAGGGTCCGCAGCGGCGCGCCGTTCATCACGTGGATGAGCAGCTTCACGACGATGCCGGCGGCGACCCCGACGAGCAGATCGGAGGCGATGCACAGCGCGGCCGTGGTGACGAAGATGGCGAGCTGCTCCGGGCCGATCCGGAGCGTCTTCACGAACTCCTTGGGGGACCCGAGGCGGACGCCCGTGAAGGTGAGCATGGCGGCGAGCGCGGCGAGCGGGATCCGGTGGATGAGCCCCGGCGCGAAGGCGACGAAGAGCAGGAGGAAGGTCCCGTGGAAGAAGTTCGACAGGCGGCTCTTCGCGCCGTAACCGATGTTCGCGGAGCTGCGGACGATCTCGGAGATCATCGGCAGTCCGCCGAGCAGGCCCGCGACCAGGTTGCCTACGCCCGTGGCGAGCAGATCCTTGTCGAGGTCGGACCGACGCTTCTCGGGATCGAGCGAATCGACGGCCTTCGCGGAGAGCACCGACTCGATGCTACCCACGAGCGAGAACATGGCGATGTACTTGATCGACCCGGGCGTGCCGACGTGGCTGAAATCCGGGAAAACGAAGGCCTGAAGCAGGTTACCCGGCAGGTTGACCAGGAAATTCGGCCCGATCGCGTACGATGTGTGGGTCGCGGCCAGCGTGTAGGTGTGCTCGTGCTCGAGGTCGAAGACGTAAGCGAGCGGCATGGCGACCGCCAGCACCAGCATCGGCGCGGGGATCTTCTGCATCCAGCGCGATCTCTTGGCGACCACCGGAAAGCCGAAGAGGAGGACCAGCGAGAGGACGCCGATCGCGGCGATCTCGGGGTTCAGCCGGGCCAGGCTGCGCGGGATCTCGAGGAGCAGGTGGAGCGGCTCCTTCGCGCTCGGCGTGACGCCGAGGAGGATGTGGATCTGCTTCGAGCAGATGATGATCCCGATGGCCGCCAGCATGCCGTGCACCACCGAGGACGGGAAGAAGTCGCCCAGCTTGCCGGCGCGCGCCAGCGCGAACGCGATCTGCGTGACCGCGGCGACGACGATGCAGGCGAGCGCGCGGCGGTAGCCGACGGCGTTGTCCCCGCCGCCGAGCTCCTGCACGGCGCCGAGCGCGATGACGATGAGGCCCGCGGCAGGCCCCTTGATGGTCAGCGGCGCGCTGCCGAGCCAGGTGGCGACCATGCCGCCGACGACCGCGGTGAGCACGCCGGCGATGGGCGGAAACCCGCTCGCCATGGCGATGCCCAGGCAGAGCGGCAGCGCGATCAGAAAGACGAGGAACCCGGAGACGAGATCGCTCTTCCACGAGGAAGGGGAAGACGAGGGCGCTTTCGCCGGCGTGGACGCCGGCGCGCTCGGAATGCTTGACCTGGACATGGCGGTGATCGGCCTCGGCTACGCGGGCGTCGTGGCGCCCACAGTTCGTCAGGACACGCCCGAAGACGGGACGACGCGCCGCGCGGTTCCCGCGTCAGGTGGCGATTTCGTGCGGTCGGCCCGGAACCTCGGCGCGGGTCCGTTCCGTCCCAGGGCCGCCGATGTACAGCCTCCCCTCCCTCGAGGTGCCGCTCCTCGCGCCGCCGCGGCGCGGACCGCCGGCGCTCCCCCGCCGTCCTTTCCACGCTAGAGTTCGGGGCGCCGACGATCTAGACGCCCGAACGTCCCTCATGACCGGATCGCGACCCCTGCTCGGTGAATCGCGCGCGCACTTCGAGTCGGCGGTGCGCCCGACGTTGCCGCGCCTTTATCGATTCTGCGTCTCTTTGTGCGGCGATCGAGATCGAGCGGACGATCTGTTCCAGAACGCGCTGCTCAAGGCCTACCTGCACGCGGGGGCGTTCGAGGGGCGCTCCGATCTCGGCGTCTGGCTCTGCGGGATCGCTCGGAACGAGTACCTGGAGGCCCGCCGGACCGAGGCGCGGCGCCGCGGCCTGCTCGATCGGCTCGTCGAGGCGTGCACCGAGGTCCTCGGCGTGTTGCCTCACGCCGAGGTCCCGAGCCCGGAGGCGACCGCGATCCTGAGCCAGGATACGGCCGTGCTCCTGGCCTGCCTCCAGGAGCTCCCGGAGGAGTTTCGCACCGTGGTGGTGCTATGCGACATCGAGGAGCTTGGTTATGATCACGTGGCCGATCTCCTCGGGATCCCCAAGGGGACGGTGAAGAGCCGCCACGCCCGCGGGCGCGCGCGGCTCCGCGATGCATACGAGCGCATGGCGGCGCAGCGCGTCGTCGCGGCGCGGGAGGAATCGACGTGAGCGGACACGACCACGATCTGCCCCCGCTTCCGCCGGATCTCGCGGCGAGCATGCGGGCGCTGCGCTCGATGAGCCCTTCGGAGACGCTGATCGAGCGCGCGCTGAGCAAGCTGCCCGAGCAGCGGGAGCGCCCGCCGGCGGAGCGCCCCGAGCGACCCCAGCCGACGAGCGGGCGCTGGCGATGGGGCGCGATCCTCGCGGCGCCGGCGCTCGCCGCGGCCGCGCTCGCCGCCGTCCTCGCGGGCGGCGGGGACGAGAGCTCTCCGGCGATCGAGCGCTCCGAGGAGCTCGCCGTCGCCCTGCCTGACGACGGGCAGGCGTGGATGCACCTCGATCTGTGGACTCACCACCACGCCGACGGGCCGGCGGTGGTCCACCTGGAGGTGCCCGAGCACGTGCGCGTGCGGCTGCCCGACGGCGAGGGCGGGGCGCTGGAGCAGCACTGTCAGCAGGAGCGGTGTGCGCTCCGGCTCACCCGGTACCGCGACGAGGCGCCGCTCAGCGTGGCGGTCGCGCAGCCGGGGCGTTACGAGATCCACGTGCTCCACGAGTCGGAAGAGGCGCGCGTGCGCGAGCGCTTCGTGCTGACGGCGGTGCGCGACTGAGCGACGGCGCACTGCAGGGCTGAGCCGCCGGTGAGCCGGGGGGGTCGCTGCCCGGGAGCCCGGCAGCGCACCGGTAAGGTTTTCCCTGGTTATGCGGTAAGGCTGCTCTGGTTGCTGCCCCGGCGAGGGCGCGCGCTATGTAGCGCGCGGCACAGGCCGAGCTCGACTGGACGCCAGGCTCCGGCGCCCCGGGCACGCCAATGTCTGCCCATGCAGTAAGCTCTGTCGCATGGCTGCGACAAAGCTCAACGCCGACCTACAATTTCGGACGCTGGTCGAGAGCGTGAAGGACTACGCCATCTTCATGCTCGACACCGAGGGCCGCGTGGTCACGTGGAACGCCGGCGCGCAGCAGATCAAAGGTTACTCCGCGCAAGAGGTGATCGGCATGCACTTCTCGCGCTTCTATCCGGCCGAGGCGCTCGAGCGCAACTGGCCAGAGAGAGAGCTCGCCGAGGCGCGGCGCCAAGGGCGCTTCGAGGATGAAGGCTGGCGCGTGCGCAAGGACGGCTCGATGTTCTGGGCGAACGTCGTCATCACGGCCATCTACGACGAGCGCGGCGAGCTGCGCGGCTTCGCCAAGGTCACGCGCGACCTGACCGAGCGCAAGCGCCAGGAAGAGTCGCTGCGGCAGAGCGAGGAGCGCTTCCGCATGCTGGTCGAGAGCGTGAAGGACTACGCCATCTTCATGCTCGACACCGAGGGCCGCGTGGCCACGTGGAACGCCGGCGCGCAGAAGATCAAAGGATACTCCGCGCAAGAGGCGATCGGCACGCACTTCTCGCGCTTCTATCCGGCCGAGGCGCGCGAGCGCAACTGGCCAGAGGCGGTGCTCGCCGCGGCGCGGCGCGACGGCCGCTTCGAGGACGAAGGCTGGCGCGTGCGCAAGGACGGCTCCATGTTCTGGGCGAACGTCGTCGTCACGGCCATCCGCGACGAGCGCGGCGAGCTGCGCGGCTTCGCCAAGGTCACGCGCGACCTGACCGAGCGCAAGCGCCTCGAGCACATCGAGTCGAACGCTCGCCGCATAGAAGAGTTCGTGGCGATGCTGGCGCACGAGCTGCGCAATCCGCTGGCGTCGATATCCAACGCGACCGGCGTCCTCAGGCTCGAGACCCAGGCGAGCGCCCAGGTCGCCTGGGCGGCCGGCGTGATGGAACGACAGGTCGGCCAGCTCGTAAGGCTCGTCGACGACCTGCTCGATGTGAGCCGCATCACGCGCGGTAAGATCATGCTGGAGTGCAAGCGCGTCGATCTCACCGACGTCGTGGAGCGCGCGGCGGAAGCGTCACGGGCCTGGATCGACGCGCGCGAGCAGGTCCTGGAGGTACGGTTGCCAGGCGAGCCGCTCTTCATCAATGGCGACCTGGCGCGGCTCACGCAGGTGGTGACCAACCTGCTGCACAACGCGGCGAAGTTCACGCCGGCGGGCGGCTCGATCCGGGTCGCGCTCGAGGCGGACGACACGCGGGCGACGCTCCGCGTCAGCGACAGCGGCGTCGGGATATCGCCCGAGCTGCTGCCGCACGTATTCGATCTGTTCACGCAGGGTGATCGCAGCCTCGACCGCGCGGACGGCGGGCTGGGCATCGGCCTGACCATCGTGCGCCGCCTGGTCGAGCTGCATGGCGGGAGGGTCCGAGCGGCCAGCGAGGGCCCCGGCTGCGGCAGCGAGTTCGTCGTGCAGCTGCCGCGGCTGGCGCAGCCTGCGGCGCAGCCTTCGCCGAGCGCGCCCGCGGAGCGAGCCGGGCAGAAGCTGCGCGTCCTCGTCGTCGACGACAACCGGGACTCGGCCGAGAGCATGGCGATGCTGATCCGGCGGATGGGCAACGAGGTGCACCTCGCGTTCGACGGTCCTTCAGCGCTCGATCTCGCGGCGCAGCTCAGGCCGGACGCCGTGCTGCTCGATATTGGCATGCCCGGCATGACCGGCCATGACGTCGCCCGGGAGCTGCGCCGCATTCCGGACCTCGCCGGGCTCTCGCTGATCGCGATGACCGGTTACGGCCAGGATGCGGATCGCCGCGCGACGCAAGAAGCCGGGTTCGACGTGCACCTGGTCAAGCCCATCAGCGCGGACGTGCTGAAACGGCACCTGGAGAACATCGCCGCCCGCGCCCGGGCGCGATGAGCCCATCGACGGGACCGCCGCGAAGCAGGGGCCCGACCCGGGCTGACGTCCAGCCTCCGGCAGCCTGGCCGCCGCGCGGCGCAGGGCGCCGGCGAGCGAGGCGAGCCCGCGAGCAGACCAGGGCCGCGGTCAGGTGTGTTGCTCGGCGCGCTTGGCCTCGTCCCAGTAGCCGTCGAGCTCCTCGAGGGTGAGCGTGTCGTCGGCCGCCTTCGCCGGCCAGCCCCCGTGCCGCTCGACGACCCGCCGCTCGACGTGCTCGAAGCGACGGGTGAACTTGTCGATGGTCCGACGCAGCGCGCCCTCGGCGTCGACGCCGGCGTGGCGCGCCAGGTTGCCGAGCGCGAAGAGGACGTCGCCGAGCTCCTCCTCGATCGCGTCCTTGTCGCCGCTCGCGAACGCCCGGTCGAGCTCCCCGAGCTCCTCCTCCACCTTCGCGCGCGAGCCCCGCGCGTCCGGCCAGTCGAAGCCGACGCGCGCGACCTTCTCGCCCACCCGCTGCGCCCGCGTCAGCGCCGGCAAGCTCCGGGGCACGCCGCCGAGCACGCCGCGATCCTTTCCCTGCCGCGCCCGCTCCGCCGCCTTGATGCGCTCCCAGTTCTGGAGCACCTCGTCGGCGTTCTCGGCGCTCTCGTCGGCGAACACGTGGGGGTGGCGCCGCACGAGCTTCTCGCAGATCGCCGCGACCACATCGTCGGGGCCGAACGCCCCCTCGGCCCGGGCGAGCTCGGCCTGGAAGACCACCTGGAGCAGGAGGTCGCCGAGCTCGCCGCACAGCTCCTTGCGATCGCCGCCGTCGATGGCGTCGATCACCTCGCAGGCCTCCTCGAGCACGTAGCGTCGCAACGAGGTGAAGCTCTGCTCGCGATCCCAGGGGCAGCCGTCGGGGGCGAGCAGGCGCTGCATCAGCTCGACGAGGCGCGGGAACGTGCGGCCGGCCTGCTCGGGCAGCGGCGGGACCGCCACGGGATCGAAGGGGCGAGGCATGGGGCAGCTACGTAGCGCAAACCGCTCCCGCTGAGGAGGCCGAGGAGGCGGTGTCTGGCGCAGGTGGGCCGGCGTAGGGAGAGCGAGGGAGAGCGCGGCGAAGGCGAGAGGGAGGCGAGAAGGGGGCGAGAGGGCGAGCGCGAGGAGGAACACGTGAAGCCAGACGAACGCGCGCGTCCGTCTGGCTTCACGCGCCGGAGCGTGAGAGAAAGATAAAGAAGACGTGGAGACGCAGGGGGGATCGGGCGGCGGGAAGCGGCGAAATCCCATGAAGAGCGCAGGGTACGTGGTGCTGTTCACGATTGCCGGGTGCTCGCAGGGGGTGTGTCGGTGCCCGGAGAGCGTGCCGGGGGTGGCGCCGGGGACGGGAACGGGGACGGGCCCGGCGGCGGTGGCGCCGGAGGCAGGGGCAGCGGGAACGGCGCAGCCCGGGGCCGAGGCCGGGACCGGCGAGCAGGAGGCCCTGGACGAGCAGATCAAGCCGCTGCGGCGGGGCGGGCGGCGGCTCGTCGCGGAGCCGCCGGACGACGCGGAGGAGGCGGCGTACGGCGCCTGGGTGACGGCGGCGGCGCGCGCGGCGCAGGGCCGGCAGCCGCCGCCGGCCGCGCCGGCGGGGTTCGCGCTGCGGGTGGTCCCGGGCCGCGATCTGTGGGTGCTGTCCGAGGACGGCTCGCGCCGCCGCGGGGCGGCCGCGGTGGTGCTGCGCGCAGGGGCCGCGGCGCCGCTGATCGTCGAGGCGCCGCACACCTTTTTCGACCGGGGGACGTTGCCGATCGCGCTCGCGTTGTTCGAGGCGCAGCGGGCGCGGGCGCTGATCGTCAACACGTCGCACCGGTACGGCGGGGGCCCCAGGCCGGGCGACGCGGGGCCGGACGACGAGGGCGCGGAGAGCGGGAGCGGAAGCGCGGACGAGGAGGGCGCGGGCGGCGGGGCGCAGGGCGCAGGCGGCGCGGCGCAGGGCGGGGCCGGCGCGACGCAGGGCGCGGGCGGCGGGCGGCGGGGAGCGGCGGGCGGCGGGGAGCGGGACAGCGGGCGCGGCGGGGCTCGCGACGACGACCTCGCCGCCCGCGCGCGCACGGCCGCGGCGCTCGCCTTCGCGGACGTGGCGCACGCCGAGCGATCGTTCTTCCTGTCGGCGCACCGGGCGCTGCTCCAGAGCTTCCCCGGCGCGCCGGCGGTGCAGCTGCACGGCTTCCAGGACAGCTCGGCCCCGGACGCCGCCGCCGTCGTCAGCGCCGTGGGGCCCGGCGCCGATCTCGACCGGCTGCTCGGGCCGCTCCGGGCGGCCGTCGGCGACGGCAAAGTCCTACCCTACCCGGCCGAGATCAAGAAGCTCGGCGGCAGCACGAACGTGCAGGCGCGCTGGTCGCGGCAGGTGGGCGCGCCGTTCTATCATGTCGAGCTGTCGCGCACGCTCCGCGACAAGCTGGTCGAGGACGCCGAGCTCCGCCGCCGCTTCGCGGGCGCGTTCGCGGGGATCGCGGCGGGCAAGGAGGCAGGCCCGGCGGAGGGCGACCGCGCCGCGCCGGGCGCGGCGCGCTGAAGGGAAGCGCTGAGCGCAAAAGGAGCAACCCCCATGAGCGACGGAGCTCACAGCCGCCGGCGGCCTTTGCGCCTTTGCGCCTTTGCGTTGAAATCTCTCTTCTTTCGCCGTGATCCCTGCCAAGACCTCTGCGGAACCAGGGGACGCTCTGGGGCCCCCACGTCGCCGGCCATCCCGGTGCAGGATGACGCGGGGCCCCGGGAAACCGCCCGCTCGCACGGAAGCTGCGCGCAGGAGGGCGGCTCCAGGGCGAAGCCGGTCCCACCGCCCCTGTGCCCCCGGATCACCGCTCCCGAGGCGGTCCCACCGCCCCCGTGCCCCCTGGATCACCGCTCCCGAGGCGGTCCCACCGCCCCTGTGCCCCCTGGATCACCGCTCCCGAGGCGGTCCCACCGCCCCCGTGCCCTCTGGATCACCACTCCCGAGGCGGTCCCACCGCCCCCGTGCCCCCTGGATCACCACTCCCGAGGCGGTCCCACCGCCCCCGTGCCCCCTGGATCACCACTCCCGAGGCGGTCCCACCGCCCCCGTGCCCCCTGGATCACCACTCCCGAGGCGGTCCCACCGCCCCCGTGCCCCCTGGATCACCACTCCCGAGGCGGTCCCACCGCCCGGCTGTCGTGGTGGGAGGCAGATAAGCGCCGGTCGGTGTGGATCAATGCCCCCTCCGAGGCGCTCGCGAGCCCGAGGCGGACGGCGACGACGCGGCCTCCGCGTGGTGCCGCGACGCGAGCCAGGCGCATCAACGCGCGGTCAGGACGTCGTCGAGCGTGGGCGCGGTGAGCACGCGCTCGGTCCAGCGTTCGATCTGCGCGGCATCGGCGGCGAGGACACGCGCCGCGATCGGCTCCGGCAGGTCGCTGAAGCGCAGCCGGAGCAGCTTGAGCAACGTGCTCCGCTGCCCTTCGAGCCGGCCCTCACGTTCGCCCGCCAGCCGGCCCTGCTCGCGAAGGTAGTCTGCGATGGTCACGATTTCCTCCTTGGCCTCCGGTCCCGCCGCCACCAGCAATCTCTGCATCAGCTCCTCGGGCTGGGGTGGGTCGGCGATGGTCAAAATATACCGCCACACGAGCGCAAGTGCAGCCCTCCCGTCCGGCGCGCGACGCACCTCCTGGACCACCTCGTCCCACTCGGACAAACGGGCCACCAGCTGCTCGGGATCGCGGGCATGCCGAAAGCACCACAGCACCAGCCGCCCCAGCGCCGTCATCGCGCGCGCTCGCAGCGCCTCGTCCGGCTCCGCGCTGACGTCGTCCAGCACGAACCGGAACTGCGGCACATGCTCGGCCATCAGCGCCAGCGTTCCCGGAGGAACGTCCAGCAGCTCCTGAAACGCGACCGCCCCGGTCCAGCCGGTCTCGCTGTGGTGCAGCACCACCGGCAGGATGGCCGGGAGGCGCGTCTCCTTGGGGTGCCGCTTCAGGTAGGCCTGCCAGATCCGCACCATGTACCCAAGCAGACGAAATGCCATCAGCGGGTCCGTCGTGCTCTGGTGCTCGAAGAGCACGTAGAGGAACACCGACGTCTCCTCCAGCGTGGCGGTGAACAGCAGATCGCTGTGGCTCTCGGCGAGCTCTTGATCAATGAAGCTGCCGGGCTGCAGCGTCAGCGACGCGAAGTGGATGCGGGCGGCCAGCGGGGCGGAGAACACCTGGCGCAGCGCCGCGGCGGCGTGCTCCGGGTGGCAGAACGTGGACTTGAACAGGGCGTCATGAGGGGTGGACGTCATCGACTGATCCCCCGCAGGGCGCTGCGCGCCGGCGGCGGGGCTCCACGCAAGGATTACGAGAGCGACGGCGCCGTGATTTGAGATCGCGCCGCGGCAGTAGCCCGACCCAGGTTGGCGCGACGCGCACCGCGCCCCCTTGGGGCGCTCGCGCTCGCGAGGCGAACCGGCCCCGCTCCCTCGACCCGACCCAGGTTGGGCAACCACCCGAAGCGTGCTACGCGTCGCCTGGTCCGCATGGGAGCCCTCCGACTCGTCGCGCTCGATCTCGACGGCACGCTGCTTCGGACGGATGGCTCGATCTCCGAGCGGACGCGCAGCGCCCTCGCGGTGGCCGAGGCGGCTGGGCTGACGCTCATGTCGGTGACCGCGCGACCGCCCCGGCGCGTGCGACAGGTCGCGGCGCAGACCGGCCTGCGCGGTACGGCCATCTGCAGCAACGGTGGGCTCGTCTATGACGTGACCACCGGCGCCGTGCTGCGGCAGAACCGGCTGTCGGCTGCCTCCGCGTCGGCGCTCATCGAGCGCCTGCGCGCGGCCGTACCCGGCGTGGCCTTCGCGATCGAGGCGGGGATCCTGTACGGGTGCGAGCGCGGCTACGTGATCCCGAGCGAGCACCCGAACGATCGCGACGACCCGCAGATGCGGCGGGGCGATGCGGTCGCGTTGTGCAGCGAAGGCGTCACCAAGCTGATCGTCCAGCACCCCGGCCGGCCGCTCGAGGAGCTCTTGCACATCACGCGCGCCCACGCGGGCGCGCTCGCGAGCGTCACGCACTCCGGCTCGAGCTTCGTCGAGGTCGCCGCGGCCGGCGTCACCAAGGCGCTCGCGCTCGAGGCGTACTGCGCCGAGCACGGCATCGCGGCGGCGCAGGTGATCGCGTTCGGCGACATGCCCAACGACCTGCCGATGCTCGGCTGGGCAGGGCGCGGCGTCGCCGTGGCCAACGCCCATCCCGACGTGCTCGCGGCCGCCGACGAGGTCACGAGCTCCAACGATCACGACGGCGTCGCGCTCGTGCTCGAGCGGCTCGCGCGCCTCGACTTCGCTCCGAGCTGGTCCTGAGCGCGCCTCGGCCCCGGCGCCTCACGGCGGCATCACGAACGACGCCGGCCCCGCCACGGCGGGGGACGGGTCCTGCCGGTACCGCTCGAGCAGCGCGCGCCGCTCCGCCGTCCAGCCGCTCTTCGGCGACGCCGCCTGGAGGAGCGCTTCCAGCGCGAGCCGCCGCAGCCGCGGATCGGGGCTCTCCCGCAGCTGCTGCTCGAGGAGGGAGGGGTGCACGCAGGCGTGCACCGCGGACATCGCCGCGACCATGACGTCGTGGTGCAAGAGATCCCGCCGGCCGAGGTCGGAGAGCGCCTGCGCGAGCGCCCTCCAGTCGAGCAGGCGCGCCGCGAGCCCGAGGTACTGCGGCGCGGCCAGCGCGTCCGCGTTCAGCGCGGCGAGCAGCCCCTTGCCGACGGCCACCTGGTGCGGCGCGGCGTAGGGGCCGAGCCGCGACGAGACCACGGACAGCAGCGCCACGAGGTGGCGGCGCTTCGGGACGAGCTCGCGGAGCCGCCCGACCACCACCTCGACCTCCGCCGGCTGCATCCGGGTGAGCGCGGCGGCCAGCGCCTCCGCCGCCTCCTCCGGCGCGGGCGCGTCCAGGTGCCCGAGCAGCCGGAGGAAGAGCGACCGCTCCTCGTCCCGGAGCGGCAGGTGCGCCGCCCGCCGCAGCAGATCCAGCCGCGCCTCCGGCTCCGCCCGCCCGAGGATCGCCGCGAGCAGGCCCGAGACGCGCCGCTCGGCCTCGGTCGACAGCCTGCCGAGCGGGACGTCCGCGAGCTTCGAGGCCACGATCCAGTCCGGATCCCGGACCGCGCGCTCGAAGACGCCCCACGTCTCGGGCCGGTCCAGGTGGTCCCAGAGCGCCCGGAGCAGCGCGATCCGCACATCGCGGTGCGCGCCCGGGGCGTCCAGCCGGAGCAGGTCCCGGTACGCGTCGTCGCCGCCCATCTCGCCGAGCAGGCGCACGACCTCCTTGGCCACGGTCACCTTCGTGGTCGGCACCGCCCGGAGCTCCGCGAGCACCCGCGCCCGGGGCATCTCGGCGAAGGCCTTCCGGAGCGCGTAGATCGCCCAGCGCGCGCGATCGTCGCCGAGGCACGCGATCAGGACGGGCACGCCCTGGCCGGCGTCGAGCCACGGCAGGCCCCGGACAGCCATCTCGCGCAAGGGCGGCCTCGGATCCGAGGCGAACGGGGTGACCACCGACGCGTCGACGTACGCGAGCCGGACCAGCGTGGAGATGGCGAACCGCAGCGTGGGGACGTCGCGCGCCTCGTCCCGGAGCAACACGACGAGCCCGGCCGCATACCGCTCCTGCTGCCTCGCCGTCCAGCGGCCATGGCCCGCGCCGAAATCGATCACCCAGTGCGTCCGGCCCGTCGCGAACCTGCCCGTCATGGGCCGGCTCTCCAGCAGCGGATCGAGGAGGTCCTGGCGCCTCAGGCTCACGTGCCGGGCGACCGCGCCGATCAGGACGAAGCTCCGGTCCTCGCGCAGGAGCTCGGGCACGAGCCGCGCGAACCGCGGCCGGTCGTGCCGCCCGAGGAGGCGCAGCGCCTCGGCCGCGACGCCGACGAACGGGAGCTCGCGGGACAGCCGCTCCAGCGCCTCGAGCACCGGCGCCACCACCCTGAGCCGGACGCCGAGGCTGCGCGCGAGCCAGAGCACCGCCCCTGCCCGCTCGCCGGTCGTCCACGCGCGCGCGAGCTGCGCGAGCGCCGGGGTGAGGCGCTCGGCCTCCGCCCTCGTCAGCCCCTCGCCCAGCCCCGACGTCGAGGCCGATCCGCGCGCCGCGAGCAGCTTCGCGAGCCAGCGGGCCCCCCACGCCCCGTCCACGCGGAACAGCCGGACCACGAGCCGCTCCACGGCCGAGGCCGTGGCCGGCGACAGGTCCGCGGCGTCGAGCGCGTCCTGCACCACGACGCCCACGGCCTCCAGGTGCTCCGGCGCAAACCGGGCGACGGGCAACGCGGCGAGGGCGCCGATCATCGCCCGCCGCACCGGATCCTGCTCGAACTTGCGGGCGCGCACGTTCGCGAGGGCGTCCGGGAGCGCGCCCCGGTCGTGCAGGACGCTCGCGAGGAGCGCCGCCTGCGCCTTGGCCCGCTCGTCGCCCTCCGGGTGTCCCAGGAGCGGCGCGAGCACCTCCTTGGCCTCCGCGAACGGCAAGAGGCGCGCGTAGCGCACCCGCCGGTCCGGCTTGGCGACGAGCGCGGGGCAGCCGACGAGGTGCCTCCGCGCCTCCCGCTCGCGCAGGTCGCGGGGCAGGAAGTCGAGCACCTCGGGCGCGATCGTGCCGTCGGCGGCCTGGGCGGCGCAGGACCAGCGCTCGAACGCCTGCTCCCGGATCGCGCGCTCCTCGGCCGACGCCGCCTTCACGTAGCGGAACAGGAACGCGCCGAAGCCCCCTCGCCCGCCGTGGAGGAAGGCCTCGAGGACTGCGTCCCGGTCCCCGGGAGACAGCCGCAGGAACCACCGCACGCCCCGCTTGCCGTCGCTCAGCGCGCCCCAGGCGCGGCGGACGAGGTACCCGAGGCGCTCGGCGCCGAGCGCGGGCGCGACCGCGTCGAAGTTGACGACCTCGAAGGCGCCCGGAGGCCGCGCCGGGCGGCCGCCCTCGTGGCAGGCCTTGAGGAGGTCGAACGTGGCGCGCGGGCGCGCGCGGACCAGCCAGCGCAGGGCGTCGGCGGCGAACGAGGGCTCCTCGCCGAGCGCGAACAGCGCCTGGACCAGCCGGAGCGCGGCGTCGGGCGCGCGCCGGGCGAGCGGCACGAGCAGCGGCGCGAGGCGGTAACGCTGCCGGACGTCCAGCGAGCGCGAGCGCTCGATCGGCTCCCCGAACCAGCGCGCCGCGACCTCCGGGTGCCGCCCGGCGAGCCGCGCCAGGCAGAGCGGGCCGCCCGCCTCGTCGACGGCGCGCCGGTGGGCCGACACGAGCGGCTCGGAGCCGAGCGGGAGCAGGTCCACGATCGTCGGCTCGAGCCCGTTCGCGAGGCGCGCGCCGAGGAAGGCGTCCACGACCGCCTGGCGCTTCCGCCGCGCGAGATCGGTCATCACGCGCCGGAGGGCGCGGCGCTCGACGATGGCGTCGAGCGCCGCGAGCGCCTGCGCGTCGTCGCAGAAGCGGGCCGCCATGCGGCTCGCCCGCCCCCGCACGGCGCGGGACGGGTCCGAGAGGGCCGCCGCGACGCGCGCGCCGTCTTCCGAGCCGTACACGCTCATGAGCGCGAGGAGGCGCTCGTACGGCTGCGCGCTGCCCGAGAGCGCCCCGAGGAGGGCCGCGGCGCCGGCGTCGCCGCGCGCGGCGGCGCGGCCCAGCTCCACGACGCGGCGGACGCGGTCGTGGTGCGTTTGCAGCTCGAGCGCGGCGAGGAAGGGAGCGATCTCCATGGCGGAAATCGTAACACCCCACCGCCCGCGAATAGACAGCGGCGCGTTATCGTCGGCGCGCGGCCGGACGGGCCTTTGGGCCTCGAGCGGGCTCCTCGGGATCGATTGCCGCTCGGCGTGCCATCGTAGTACAAGGCCGTCGAGGAGCAGCGGCTTGAGCGACCTCGCCAATGGGATCGCGGGTGGTTTGAAGCGGCGCCCCTGGATCGGCGTCGCGCTCGGGCTGATCGCCGGCGTGACGCTCTGTGTGCTCGCGCTCCGGACATGGCAGCGGCTGGCGTCGTTCGGAGACGCGCCCGAGCGGCTGAGCGCGGGAGAGGCGCTGCGCCTCGCTCGAACACGGGCGGTATGGGTGGAGCTGACGGACGCGGAGTTCTCGTGTGAGGGGAGCGTGGAGCTCGCCGGCACGCGGTACGGCCGTCTGCTCGCGCCCTCGATCGGCGAGGCGGTGGCGCTGGTGAGCGCGGAGGGGCCGCTGTGCCCGCCGCCCGGTCGAGCGCTCCTCGGCGCCTTCGATACGATGACGGACCGACAGCGGTCCTTGCTGGTGGACAGGGGGTTGCGGGAGGCGGCGGACGAGGCCGCGCTCGTGCTCTCCCTCAAGGACGGCCCGGGCAACACGCGCGTGGGCGTCTTGACCCTGTTCGGCCTCGCTCTCGTGTGCTTCGCGCTCGCGCCCATGGGCTACATGCTGCGCAGCTCGGACGCGCAGGCGGCGCGGCGCGCCGCGGGCGCCCTGGCGCACGCGGAGCTCCGCCGGCGCCTCGCCCGAGGAGGGCTGCGCTTGCGCGCGCGTTATCTCCTGAGCGCCGCCGCCTTGACGGCGCTCATCGTCCCGACCCTCGGCGCGGTCGCGGGGATCGCCGGCGTGGGTGCGGCATACATCGCGCGCGCCGTGCTCACGCAGCCGAGCCGCTGGGCCGCCGCGGCCCCTGTCGCCGTCGACGGCCAAGCCGTCGTATCGCGCCGCGGTCATACGGACTGGACCGACGACTACCTCACGGATCTGGTCGTGAGCTTCCGTGTCGCCGGCGAGGAGCAGGAGGTGACCTACATGGTCGCCTGGGCCCCGGAGGTGTTGCCGGACATCGAGGTCCGGACGGACGGACACGAGCTCCTGACGAGCGCGGAGCCGGCCCTGAGGGTATCACGGCTGCTCGTCGCGGCCGGCAGCGCCGGGACCTGCGCCGCCATGCTGGCGCTGGTCCTCAGGTTCCTCCGCGAGACCTGGGCGAGGTTCCGCGGGCTGCGCCGCGCCGCGAGGGCCCCCGAGCTCGTGCACCTTCCGCTCCGCGAGCTCCGCGAGCTGCGCCATAACGGTTTTCTGTCCGGCTGGGAGTGCGAGTACCTCGACGCGCAGGGAAAGGTCCGCAAGGAGACGTTCGGGCGCCTCCATCGTCCCGCGCTGGATGAAGCGGGTGCCCATGTGCTCGCCGTCTGCCCGCGCGGTGCGCCGGGCGCCGAGCCGATCCCGGTGGCCGCGGACGGCTACCCGTTCCAGATCGATTCATGACGCACGCCCTACCAGGCTCGCGGTTCACCCTCTACCTCGTGCTCGTGATGACGACCTCCTGCAACAGCATGCGACCCCAGGAAGGCCTGCCCGGCGAGCCCGCGGCCGCGCCGAGCAGCCCGGCCGCGCCGGGCAGCCCCGCCGCGCCGGGCAGCCCCGCCGCGCCGGCCCAGCAGGCCGCCGGGCAGGGCGCCGCGCCCGAGCCGCCGCCGCCCGCGGGGCCTCCGGGCGCCGCGCCGCCGCCGGGCGGCGCGGCGGGACTCGCCACGGCCGAGGCGATCGCGGCCTCCGCGCGCGCCTTCCTGGGCGGCCTCGACGGCGAGGCGCGCGGCCGGGCGCTGCTCGCGTTCCAGAGCCGCGAGCGCGAGGACTGGCATTACGTCCCGCGCCGCCGCGCCGGCCTCGCGCTCGGCGACATGGACGGCGGCGAGCGCAGCGCCGCGCACGCGCTGCTCCGGGCCGGCCTCAGCCCGGAGGGGTACCGCAAGGTGGAGGGCGTCCTGCTGCTCGAGGGCATCCTCGGGGGCATCGAGGGCAACCCGGCGTTCCGCGATCCGGGCCGTTACCACCTCGCCCTCTTCGGCGAGCCCGGGCCCCAGGACCCGTGGGGCTTTCGCTTCGAGGGACACCACGTCTCGCTCAACTTCACCTCTGCCGGCGGCGGCGTGGCCACCACCCCGGCGTTCCTGGGCGCGAACCCGGCCGAGGTGCCCTCGGGCCCCCGGAAGGGCCTGCGTGTGCTCGCGGTCGAGGAGGATCTCGGCCGCGCCTTCCTGGCCTCGCTCACCCCCGCGCAGCGTCAGCGCGCCGTGATCGCCCCCTCGGCGCCGCCCGACCTCGTGACCGAAGCCTCCCGCCGGGCCACGCTGCCGGGCTTCGACGGCCTGCCCGCCGCCGAGATGACCCCGGCCCAGCGCGCCGCGCTGCTGCGCCTCCTCGAGGTCTACGCCCGCAACTTCCCGGCCGACGTCGCCGACGGGCACCTCCACCGCATCGCGCGCGCCGGCGTGGAGCGCCTGCACTTCGCCTGGGCGGGCAGCGCCGCGCCGAAGCAGTCGCATTACTACCGGATCCACGGCCCCACGCACCTCATCGAGTACGACAACCGCGGCGGCGATCACATCCACACGGTGTTCCGCGATCTGCAGGACGACTTCGGCGACAGCCTGCTCGCGCGGCACCTCCAGGAGGGCCACGGCGCCCCGGCCAGCGGTCGGCCCTAGAACGCTACTGGGCTCGGAGGGGGCACGCGCCGCATTCCTCGGGGGCAAACCGCCCGGCCCCGGCGAAAGGGCGGCTATCGACGGCCACCCGCAGCGCCTTGGACACTGCACGCCGCTCCCCCTCGGTCATCGCGCCGGACCGAACGAGCGCCACGGTCCGCTCCAGCAGCACCCGGTCCATCTCGTGCGCGACCATCCATCGAACAGCTCGTGCCGGTGCAGCCTGAGAAAGCCGAACCGTGCTCTCACGCGTGTCAGCCGCTTCATCAGCTCGAGCTGCCCGCCAGGACGCGTGCCCCCGACAAGTCTCGGCGACGGCGGGACCTCACGCGTTCGCCCTGCCCGGGCGGCGCGTGTCGCGCACACAGGTACCCGCCCACCGAGACGGTCTTGACACGATCCTCCGGATTCGTGCTACGGATCCATGAAGCCACCCGACGCTGCGATGGCGGCCCGGCCTGCGCCGGTCCGTAGAGCGTCCCTGGTGGCCTGCGCGACCCGAGACCACCGGGACGACCTCCGTGGTCGCCGAGGCTCGGTGAAACATGGCTGGGACGAAGAGCGCGTCCACGACGCTGCCCCTGCTCACGTTCGTTCTGCGCAACTACAAGAATTTCAACGCCCGCGCGACGCGCGACGCGCTGCTCGCCTACTGGAAGCACATCGATCGCGGGGGGAAGATGTTCTGGGCCGTGGCCGGGGCGATGTCCTCGGCCCAGCTCGGCATCACGCTGGCGCCCGCCATCCGCGCCGGCCTCATCCACGGCATGTCGGTGACCGGCGCCAACCTGGAGGAGTCGCTGTTCCGCCTCGTCGCGCATGACGGTTACCGCGACTTCCCCGACTACCGTTACTTCACCAAGCAGGACGACACGCGGATCCTCGAGAACCGGATGCGGCGCGTGACCGACACCAGCATCCCCGAGGACGAGGCTTTCCGTGCGGTGGAGAAGCACATCGTCCCCATGTGGGAGCGGGCGACGGCGCGCGGCGAGCGCCGCTTCTGGCACGAGTACTTCTACGAGCTGATCCGGGCGGTCGAACCCGCGCTCCACCGCGGACCGCCCGAGGAGTGCTGGCTGCTCGCCGCCGCGGAGGCCGGGCTGCCGCTGGTCGTCCCGGGCCACGAGGACTCGACCTTCGGCAACATCTTCGCGTCCTACGTGAAGCGGGGCGAGTGCAGCGCGAGCATCGTGAAGTCGGGCATCGAGTACATGGCCGAGCTCTACGATCAGTACCGCGCGCTCAGCGCCGGCGCGGGCGTGGGGTTCTTCCAGATCGGCGGGGGCATCGCGGGGGACTTCCCCATCTGCGTGGTGCCGTCGCTCAAATACGATCTCGGCGAGGCGGCCCGGCCCTGGGCCTACTTCTGCCAGATCTCCGACTCGACGACATCCTACGGCTCTTACTCAGGCGCCACGCCGAACGAGAAGATCACCTGGGACAAGCTGACCGCGGACACGCCCATGTTCGTGATCGAGTCGGACGCGACCATCGTGGCGCCGCTCCTGCTCGGAGCGCTGCTCGAGTGCAAGCGCCAACCGGCCGAGGCGCGGGCCATCATCGAGGCGCACGGCGCGTGAGCGTCGGCGGCTCTCTTTTCCCTGAAGCGAGGTTGCAAGACGATGAGCAAGAAGAAGGTCCTGATCACGGGCGGCGCGGGCTTCCTCGGGATCAATCTGGTGCGGCACCTGCTCGAGCGCGGCTATGAGGTCACGTCGCTCGATCTCCTGGATTTCGACTACCCCGAGCGGTCACGCATCCGCGAGGTGCGCGGGGACATCCGCGACGCAGCGGTCGTCGACGCGGCGGTGAAGGGGCAGGACTTCGTCGTGCACACGGCGGCGGCGCTGCCCCTGTACACGCCGGAGGAGATCTACACGACCGACGTGATCGGCACGCGCGTGGTCATGAGCGCCGCGCGCCGTCACGGCGTCGAGCGCGCCGTGCACATCTCCTCCACGGCCGTGTACGGCATCCCCGACCACCACCCGCTCTGCGAGGACGACCGGCTCGACGGCGTGGGCCCGTACGGGCAGGCCAAGATCCAGGCCGAGCTCGTGTGCCTGGAGGAGCGCGGCCGGGGGCTCGTGGTGCCCATCATCCGGCCCAAGTCCTTCATCGGTCCGGAGCGGCTCGGGGTCTTCGCCCTGCTCTACGACTGGGCGCTCGACGGCAAGGGCTTCCCCATGATCGGCAACGGCAAGAACCGCTACCAGCTCCTCGACGTGGCCGACCTCTGCGAGGCCATCTACCTGTGCATGACGAAGGATGCGTCGGTGGTCAACGACACCTTCAACATCGGCGCGAAGGAGTTCACCACCATGGGCGAGGACTACCAGGCGGTGCTCGACGCGGTGGGCAAGGGCAAGAAGATCGTGCCCTTCCCCGCGGCGCCGGCGGTGCTCGGCCTGCGCGCGCTCGAGGCGATGGGCGTGTCGCCGCTCTACAAGTGGGTCTACGAGACGGCGTCGAAGGACTCGTTCGTGTCGATCGAGAAGGCCGAGCGGCTGCTCGGCTTCGCGCCGAAGTACTCGAACAAGGACGCGCTGGTGCGCAATCTCGAGTGGTACCGGGCGCACCGGAGCGAGTTCGAGAGCCGTTCGGGCGTGACCCATCGCGTGCCCTGGAAGCAGGGCGCCATCGGCCTGTTGAAGGCGTTCTTCTGACCCCGTTGGGCCGGGAAAGCGGAGATTCCGACCGGCGTGCAGAGACCGAGGTGATGACATGGATCAGGAGCGAGGGTTGCGGTCGCGCATCGAGCGCGCAGGAGCGAACGTCGCGAGCCGGTTGGGCTGGGTTGCGCGGGGTGGTGGCGGCGGGACGCCGGCGACCGCCGCGCCGCTCGGTGACGAGGAGGAGGCGCTCGACGGCTGGGGCTTCAAGGACACACGCTTCGTCGTGAAGCCCGACGGCCACGTGACGCTCACGGGACGCCGCTACAACATCAGCGGACTCGATCTACCGAAGTTGCTGCCGTGGCTGTCGGGCATTCTTCAGGCTCCGCTCGCCTACGACAACCGCAACGTGCCGCGCTATCCGCCCGCGGTTCCCGCCGCGCGGCGCGACGAGGCGCTGCTCACGGCGCTCCGCGGCTTCCTCCGCGACGATCAGGTGAGTGACGACCCGCTGGTCCGGCTGCGGCATGGCCACGGCCACACCGGGGCAGAGATCTGGGCGATTCGCTACGGTCGGCTCCCCCGCGTACCCGATCTCGTCGTTTTCCCCGAGGCCCACGCCGAGGTGGAGCGCCTCGTCGAGGTGGCGCACGCGCGCGGGGCCTGCCTCGTCCCCTTCGGCGGCGGTACCAACGTCACCGACGCGCTGCGCTTGCCCGTCGACGAAGCGCGCGTCGTCGTCGTGCTGGACATGCGCCGTATGAACAAGCTGCGCTGGGTGGACCCGGTGAACCGCACGGCATGCATCGAGGCGGGCGCCACCGGCCGGCATATCGCCGCCGAGCTGGCCAAGCACGGGCTGACGCTCGGACACGAGCCCGACAGCGCGGAGTTCTCGACGCTCGGCGGGTGGATCGCCACGAACGCCAGCGGGATGAAGAAGAACCGCTACGGCAATATCGAGGACATCGTGCTCGATGTCACGGCAGTAACGACTCGAGGCGTGATCGCACGCCCCGCCGTGGGCCCGCGTGAGAGCGTCGGCGTCAACCCGAAGACCTTCCTGTTCGGGAGCGAGGGTAACATCGGCGTCATCACCAGCGCGGTGGTCAAGGTCTGGCCCCTGCCCGAGGTGCAGCGCTACGCGAGCGTGATCTTCCCGGACCTCGATCACGGCTTCCAGTTCCTCTACGACCTGCAACAGAGCGGCGCCGTTCCTGCGAGCGTGCGCGTGATGGACAACACCCAGTTTCATTTCGGACAGGCACTGAAGCCGGCCTCGAAGGGCCTCGCCGCGAAGCTCAAGAGCCAAGCAGAGGCGCTCGTGGTGACGCGGATCAAGGGCTTCGATCCGCACAAGATGTGCGTGGCGACGGTGGTCTTCGAAGGCACGGCCGCGGAGGTCGCCTTTCAGGAGCGAACGCTCCGGGCCATCGCGGCGCGCCATGGTGGCCTCCAGGGAGGCGCCGCCAACGGGGAGCGTGGCTACCAGCTCACTTTCGGCATCGCGTACATCCGCGATCTGGCGTTCGAGCACTGGGCCATCGCGGAGAGCTTCGAGACGAGCGTTCCATGGTCGCGCGCGCTCGAGCTCTACGAGCGGGTCAAGCGCCGCGTGGAGCTCGAGCACGAGCGCCGCCGGCTACCCGGACGCCCCTTTTTCACCGGTCGGCTCACGCAGATCTATTCGACGGGCGTCGCGATGTACTTCTATCTCGGTTTCTACGCGAAGGGCGTCGCCGATCCCGTTGCGGAGTATGCCGCCCTCGAGCATGCGGCGCGTGAGGAGATCCTCGCCTCCGGCGGCACGCTCTCGCACCACCACGGCGTGGGGAAGATCCGGCAGGGCTTCCTCGACGAGGTGTACTCCGAGGGCGCGCGGACGGCCATCCGCGAGGTCAAGCGCGCGCTCGATCCGGACAATCTCTTCGGCGCGTCGAACCACGGCGTGCGCGGCGCGGTCGCGCTCGCCGGCGAGACGGAGCAGGCGCCGTGACCGGGCATAGGCTCGACTTGCTCGAGCGCGAGGCGCGCGTGCTGCCTGGCCATCAGCTCTGGGTGGATCCGGACTGCGGGCTCAAGACCCGCGGCTGGGAGGCGCGTTCCTGTTCTTCGACCAGCGCCTCTCGGGCAACGGGAACATGGCGTGCGCCTCGTGTCACGAGCGCGACAGGGGGCTTGCCGACGGCAAGGTGATCCCGACCGGCTCGACGGGGGACGCGATTCCGCGCAACGCGATGGGGCTGGCCAACGTCGCCTGGTTCCCGCTGCTCACGTGGGGCAACCCCACGCTGTCGTCGCTCGAGGAGCAGGCGCTCGTCCCGATGTTCGGCGAGAGCCCGGTCGAGCTCGGGATCACCGGTGCCGAGGACGTCGTCCTCGGCCGGCTCCGCGGCGATGAGGCGTACAAAGCCGCGTTCGTCGCCGCGTTCCCCGGCGAGAGCGAGCCGATCACGCTCGACACCGTCGTGAAGGCGATCGCGACGTTCGAGAGGACGCTCATCTCCGGGCGCTCCGCGTACGATCGTTATACGTACGGCGGAGAGGCGGGCGCGATGTCCGAGGCCGCGTTGCGCGGAATGGACCTCTTCTTCTCCGAGCGGCTCGAGTGCTATCACTGCCACAGCGGGATCAACTTCACGACTGCCTTCCGGAGCGCCGAAATGAAGCAGGAGGAGATGGATTTCCACAACACCGGCCTCTACAACCTCGGCCCGGACGGGAGTTATCCGCCCGGCGGAGAGGGGTGTTCGAGTTCACCGGCGACCCGGCGGACAAAGGGGAATACCGCGTTCCTTCGCTGCGCAACGTGGAGCTGACGGCGCCCTATATGCACGACGGGAGCGTGGCCACCCTGGAGGAGGTCGTCGACCACTACGCCGCAGGAGGCAGGACCATCGACGACGGGCCGTTCGCGGGTGTGGGCAGCAAGAACCCGAACAAGAGCCCGCTCATGAGGGGTTTCACCATCACGCCAGAGGAGAAGGCGGATGTCGTAGCCTTCATGAAGAGCTTGACCGATCCGGAGTTCGCGGCCGTGGTGGATGGTGCGCAGGCGCCGTAGCCGGTCGATCGCGGGTCCGTCGCGAGCGCGCGGCCGCGGGACTGCGCGTCGCGCGTCGAACAGAGCGCATGAGAGCGTGTCCTCGCGTCCAGGCGCGGGGACGCGAGCTCGTCCAGCACGCCGGCGTCGAGGCTCTGGAGCGCGAGCCACGGCACCGAAAGGAGTGGTGGAGCGAAGAGTTCGAACAGCGGTGCAAGGGCATCGCGCAGCACAGGCGAGCCTGCGAGCGCCGGGGGGAACAGCCGAGCAGGGTGCGCACCGCGTCCATGCCGACGCGCCCCCACGGGGTCGACGCGAAGCGATCAACCCCGCGAACGTTCGACCGGGGCGGCTGCATGTTCCGACGAGCCGAAATGGTCACGCCCCGACAGCGACGGCGCGGGGAGCGCAGCGACGATCAGGGACGGCGATGCAACCGTTCCTGCGCACACACGCCGCGCACGTCCGTGTGCTCTTCACGCCGGCGCCCGCTTCGCGGCTCGATCAAACCGCGGAACGTCGCTCAACCTGGTGGGTGGGCTCGATCAACCTGGGTGGGGTCGCGCCCGCTCTGCCTGCGGGCCCGCGGGCGGCTCCCCCGCCAGCCGGAAGAGCAGCACCCCGGCCGCGACCAGGACCACGTCGCGCAACACCGTCAGCACCGTCACTGGCCCCGAATCCTCGCCGAAGCAGCCGCAGGTGACGTCCACCCCGCGCGCGACCACGGTGATCACCGCCACCGTGAAGACCAGCAGGAGCAGCGTGGAGGCCAGCGCGCCGGCGCGGAGCCAGGGGCGCGGGCCGGCGATCAGGGCGAGGCCCACGGCGACCTCCACGGTCGGGAGCGTGGCCGCGAGCAGCGGGGCGAGCTGAGGGAACAGCTGGTAGTTGTGGATCTCGATCGCGAACGACGCGGGATCGAGGAACTTCAGCGCCCCGGCCGCGAGGAACATGCCGCCCAGGCCGAGGCGAAGCAGCCAGAGAAGCGCGGTCTTCACGGGGTCGCCTCCTGGGAGCTGGCGCTCGCGCAGTGGCGGCATGGCCCCGAGGCGCAGGCCAGGCCCTCCTGCTCCCAGGCCGCGAACCCGCCGTGCAGGACGCGAATCTCGGCCTGGAGGCCGCGGCGGCGCAGCGTCGCGGCGACCTCGTCGGCCTCCTCGGTCGACTCGCCGTAGACCACGACCGTCTGCGCGTGCCCGAGCCCCTTGAGCGCCACCTCGGCGCCGCTCGCGGTGGCGTCGCAGGGCAGGTGGATGGCGCCGGCCACGTGCCCGGCCGCGAAGCGCTCGGCCGTGCGGGTATCGGCGAAGACGATGCCCGGCTGACCGCAGAGGCCCGAGGCCGCGAGCGGGGTCATCTGGACCACGGGCGCGTCCTGCTCCGGCGCCGAGGTGCAGGTGGTCGGAGGCTCGAAGCTGACGAGGGCCACGCCCGCCGGCCGCGCGGCGTTGACGCCGAGGCCCAGCGCGGCGCCTCCGAGGAGCAGCGCCGCCGCCCGCAGGAGCAGAGGTCGATCGAGCTGCCGGGACATCGTCCCGCGAAGCTAGCGCGGAAGGGGCAGGGAAGCGAGCCACGCAGGCCCCCGCGCTCGTCGGGCGGGAGATACGCGCGGTTGTTGACGTATGCGCCGCAGCAGAGATCCGCGCGCGTGAGCTGCGCGCGGCAATCCAGGAGGTACCGGCGCGCTTCGCGCGCTTCGCGCCGAAGAGCGCAGGCCGCTACGAGCCGGGCTGACGGCGCCCATCACCTCGGCTCAACGACGCGCCCCGCCGCGCGGAGAGGGCGTACGCCACGCCTTGCTCCAGCGTCCCCTGCGTGACGATCCCTCCGAGATCCGCCCCCAGCTCGACGAGCGCCTGCGCCACGCTCGGCCGGATCCCGGTGAGGACCACCTCGGCCCCGAGCAGCCTCACGCTCCGCGCCGTCCGGAGCAGCGCGTCCGTCACCGAGGGCCCTGCCTGCGGGACGCCGGTCACGTCGAGGATCGCGATCCTGGCTTGCTGGCGCGAGATGCCGTCGAGCAGGGTCTCGATCACCTGCGCCGCGCGCTCGCGGCTCACTTCCCCGACGAGGGGCATCACCAGCACCCCGCTCGCGATGGGCAAGAGCGGCGTGGAGAGCGCGCGGAGGGTCTCGTCCTGGATCCGGAGCATGTCCTCCTGGAGCTTCCGGGCCTGCTCCTCCGCGCGCACGCGCTCGGTGATCTCCGTGCCCATCCCGCAGGTGCCCACGACCCCGCCCTCCTCGTCGCGGAGCGCGAACGTGGTCCCGAGATAGACGTGCATCCCGTCGGCCGCCGGGAGGCGGACCTCCGTGCTGACGGGCACCGCGGAGGCGACCGCGTCGGCGTCGATGCCCCGGAGCTCGTCCGCGACCAGCGCGGGCACGACGTCGTCCAGGGTCTTCCCCAGGATCTCGTCCCGGGGCTTGCCCACGAACTCCTCGAGCTTCCGGTTCACGATCCTGTGGCGGCCCTCTCTGTCCTTCACGTAGATGAGCAGCGGCGCGTTCTCGATCACCGCCTCCAGCAGCGCGGCGCTCTGGCGGAGCTTCGCCTCGGCCTCCACCTGCGCCGTGACATCCACGCTCACCGCCGCGACCAGCCGCACGCCGCTCTCGTCGCGGATCGGCACGTACGTCGCCTGCGACCACACCCGCCGGCTCGGCCCCGGGTGCATCGGGCTCGGGACGGTCTCGTAGAAGGTCGGCGGCATCTTCGCCTCTTCCCCGGAGAGCGCCTTCTGGAAGCTCCCGGCGTACCCCCTCGCCACCGCCTGCTGGTCGGCGAGGACACTGAATTTGCCCGCGATGCGCTCGCGCGTCGTCCCGAAGCGCGCGCACTCCGCGTCGTTGAGCGCGATGATCGTGCCGTCGGACCGGTATACGGTGAGCGGGACGGGCAGCGCGTCGAAGATGGCCTGGTACGAGACGCCTTCCAGCCTGGGCTCGGGCGCGCGCTGCGCCCGCGCTTCTTCGAGGCTCCGCTCGAGCTCCGCGACCCGCGCCCGGAGCCGCGCGATCTCCGCCTCCCACGCCCCGTCCCCTTGCGTGCTGGTGCTCACGTGCGTCCCCCCTCGCGTTGGCTCAGCACCTTACCAGGGCCCTGGCGCAGGATCGCAACAGCCGTCACGGGACGTGAGCCACGCCCCCATCGTAACGCGCGGCAGCGCCGACTCAGCGCACGGCCGCGCCGGGCGGAGCGCCCTCGCCCGCGGTGGCGCTGCTGGTCGACCTCCCGCAGCAGCGCCAGCCGCCGCGACAGGGCGTTAGCGAGGTGGCCGACAGCCTGCTTGGTGCCGGCGACCGGGTGCGCTAACCGGTCTGCCCATGTCCAGCTCACGCGACGCGACCACCGCGCCGTACGCCCGCGAGCTCGAGGTCGCGACCGCGGCCGCGCGGGCCGCCGGGGAGGTGATCCTCGGGCTCTACGGGCGCGCCGCGGTCTCCGAGAAAGCCGACGGGACGGTGGTGACGCAGGCTGACTACGCCTCCGACGCGGCCATCCGCGCCGCGCTCTCGTCGGCCTTCCCCGGCGACGCCCTCCTGACCGAGGAGGGCGCGGACGAGCCGGCGCGCCGGGCGAACGACCGGTGCTGGATCGTCGACCCGATCGACGGGACCGCGCAGTTCGTCGCCCGCACCGGCGATTTCGACGTCTTCATCGCGCTCGCCGTCGGCGGCGCTCCGGTGGTCGCCGCCTCCTACCAGCCGACGACGGGGATCCTCCTGAGCGCCGTCGCCGGGAGCGGCGCCTGGATCGAGCAGCCGGAGCAAACGCGCCGCCCGCTCCGCCTCTCCCTCGGCCCCGGGCGGCCCGTCGTCGCCACCAAGGGCTGGCTCGGCGCGCCGGAGAACCTCGCGCGCCTCGAGCGCGTCGCCTCGCGGCTCCAGGCGGCGGATGTCGTCGTCGCGACCCGGAGCCTCTGCGCCCGCGCGCTGCTGCCCGGCGCAGCCTCCGTCGACGTGATCGCCGGCGTCCCCGCCGGAGGCCGCCGCCTCGGCGCCTGGGAGTGGGACCTCGCCGCCGTCGACCTGATCGTCCGGGAAGCCGGCGGCGCCGTGACCGACCTCGCCGGGCGCCCGCTCCGCTACAATCAGCCCACGCCGCGGTTCGATGCCGGCGTGCTCCTCAGCCGATCTCCCGCCCTGCACGAGCAGCTCCTCTGCGCGCTCGCCCAGGAGCCATGAGCTCGGCGAGCCCAGGGAGGCGGCGCCTGCGTCGCGGTCACCGCACTCGAGCGGCGCTCGCTTAGCCCTGGGCCCATGGACTGAGCCTCCACGCGTCTGCGCTCATTCATCACCTCGCCCGACCCGGGCTCGTCGAGGTGCTCATTCATCACCTCGACCGACCCGGGCTCGTTGAGGCGAACACGGCCCGCAAACAACCCTGCGAGCGACGCCGCGGTCCTCGCACCGGTCGAATCGGAACACGCCTGTGCCGCGCAGCTCCGGTCACCATGAACGGACGGTTTTTGATATACAGAACACAATGGGACCCGGGGATGGCACGGATTGTAGTTTAGATCACAAAACCATCGTTACTGAGAGAGATCTGGTCAGCGAGAACGAGCGCCTGCGGCAGCGCGTCGAGGAGCTCGAGCGAGCCGCCGCGGAGCGGGATCACCTCCTTTCGGCGCTGCGCCAGCGCGAGGAGCGCGCCGAGGAGGAGCGGGATCACCTCCGGGCGGCGCTGCTCCGGCGCGAGGAGCATGTGCGCCTCTTCGTCACGTACACGCCTGCCGCCGTGGCCATGCTCGATCGAGACATGCGCTACATCCTGGCGAGTCACCGGTGGCTGATCGACTACGGCCTGAGCGACCGAGAGATCATCGGCCGGAGCCATTACGAGATCTTCCCCGATATCCCCGAGGGGTGGAGGGAGGTCCACCGGCGCTGCCTCGCGGGGGCGTCCGAGGGGCGCGAGGAGGATCCGTTCCCGCGGAGCGACGGGAGCGTCGACTGGGTGCGGTGGAAGATCTACCCCTGGCACACGACGAGCGGCGAGATCGGCGGGATCATCCTGTTCACGGAGGTGATCACCGAGCGAAAGCGGCTCGAGGAGACGCTCCGGAAGCAGGCGAAGACGCTCCAGGAGCTGTCGACGCCCATCGTGCCCCTCAGCCAGGCGGTCCTCGTGCTGCCGCTGGTCGGCGTGGTGGACTCGGTGCGGGCCCAGCAGATGATGCAGCACCTCCTGGACAAGGTGGTCGAGCGGCAGGCGCGGGTGGCGATCATCGACATCACGGGCGTGCCGCACATCGACACGCACTCGGCCGCCGCCCTCGTGCAGGTGGCGCGCGCGGTCCGGCTGCTCGGGGCGCAGGTCGTCCTGACGGGCATCCGGCCCGAGGTGTCCCGGGCCATCGTCGGCCTGGGCATCGACCTCGCCGGCATCGTCACCCGCCGCGATCTCCAGAGCGGGATCGCGTTCGCGGCCGCGACGGCCCCGGAAGCCGCGCCGTCCCCTGCCCTGGCGCGCGCCCCTGAATCGAACGGCACCACGAGGCGCGTCGAGGAGCTGGCGTAGCGCCCGAAGGAGCCGCTCCGCGCCCTCCGCGTCCGCCGGCGCCGCGACGACGCCGCGCGCCGCTGGACCGGCGACGATGGTAAACCGACGTCCGACAGGGGCTCGGCCTCACGAGACCCAGGGCAGGAGGATGGCGGCATGAAGCGTGAGCGTCCCTTTCAGGTCGGCGAGGTGTCGGTGGTCGAGCGCCGCTTCACGGACGAGGACGTCCTCGAGTTCCAGCGCATCTCCGGCGACGCCGGCCGCCACCACGCCCGGCCGGACGCGCAGGGCCGGCGCGTGGTGCACGGCCTGCTCACGGCGACGCTCCCCACCCGGCTCGGCGGCGACATCGATTTCCTCGCGCGGAAGATGCAGTTCGAGTTCCTGAGGCCCGTCTTCACCGGGGACACCATCCGCTGCGAGATGACCATCACCGAGGTCGTGCCGGAGGCGGGGCGCGTGCGCCTCTCGGCGAGCGGCGGCTGCTGGAACCAGGACGGCAAGGAGGTGCTGCGCTTCCAGACCCGAGGCGTGGTGCTGGACGAGGGGGCGTGATCGCGGTGCGACGCGCGCGACCCGTCCACTGGCTCGATCACGCGCACGCCGTCCTGTCCCGCCGCCGCCGGCTGTTCGAGGCCGGCTGGGGGGACGAGGAGGTGATCGCCGAGGTCCCGGCCATCGCGCGGTTCTCGGAGCCGCCGCGCGCCGCGGCGGTCGCGTGGGCGGCGCCGCGGCGCGAGGGGCCCGTCGTCGTGACCGACGGCTCCTTCACGGCCGCGCTCCCGCGCCTGCCGCCCTGCGCGCGCACGGCCTTCGTGCGCCGCATCGCGCCCGCGGCGCCCGAGCGGGGCCGCCGCCGGCCGGTCTACGTGGCGCTGGCGGCGTCGGGCGAGGAGGGCTTCGCGTCGCGGACGCGGCTCTTCCGGCCGCTCGCCGCCCGCGACGGCATCGAGGTCATCCTCCTGGAGAACGCGATGTACGGCCTGCGCCGGCCCGAGGGCCAGCGCGCCACGGCGATCCGCACCGTGGCCGAGCACCTGTTGATGAACCTCGCGACGGTCGAGGAGACCCGCGCGCTCATCGAGCACCTCGCCGGCCATGGATACGAGCGCATCGGCGTGGCCGGCTTCAGCATGGGCGGGACCTCGGCGGCGCTGGCGGCGGCGGTGACGGCGCGCCCGCTCGCGGTCGCCGTCTTCGGCGTGGGGCGCAGCGCCGTGCCGGTGTTCACCGAGGGGATGTTGTCCGTCAGCGTCGAGCTCGAGGCGCTCGGCGGGCCCTCGGCGGCGCGGGCGCGGCTCGGCGCCCTGTTCGGCGTCGCCGACCTCGACCGCCACCCGGCGCCGCGGCGGCCCGACGCCGCCGTGATCGTCGGCGGGCGCCGCGACGGCTACGTGTTCCCCGAGCAGGTCGAGGCGCTCCACGCGCACTGGAGGGCGAGCGAGCTCCGGTGGCTCGACACCGGGCACGCCGGCGTGGTCGTCTACGAGGGGGAGGCGCTCCGCCGCGCGGCGCGCGACGCGATGGAACGGCTCGCCCCGTAGCGGCGGCGCGGCGCCGATCGCCCTCGCGCCGCCCTCGGGCCGCCTCCGGCGAGCCGCGACCCCGAGACCGGCGCCCCCGAGACCGGCGCCCCCGAGCGCGCTACCCGGCCCCCCGAGCGCCCTACCCGGCCCCCCGCGCCGCGGCGGCCGTGACGAGGCGCCGCCAGTGCTCGATGCTCAGCAGGTTGCACAGGCCCTCCAGGTGCCGCCGGTGCGCCCGGTGCTCGTCGAGCAAGCGCGCGACGGCGTCGTGCCCGAGCAGCTCCACGGCGATGCTGTCGCGCGAGAGGAGCACGTCGCGCGCGTAGTCGTGCAGCGGCCCGGCGATCGCGTCGGCGCGCAGCGCGTCGACCGAGCGCTGCTCCCGGACGGCGCGCGCGCGCCACGCCGCCGCCGCGCGCCAGAGCTCCCCCGACACATAGAGCAGGTCGCGCGCCACCTTCCGCGCGAGCCCAGGCCCCTGGAGCGGGAGCAGGGCGTTGTTGTTCACCAGGATCGTCCGCGCCTCCGGCAGAAAGCGGCGCACGGCGGCGTCGTGGACGGCGGCGTAGGTGCCTATCGGCGACGGCAGCCCGTAGGCCAGCCGCACGACCGCCGGGCTCGCGTAGGGAGTCCAGGACTTCCACCAGGTGAAGCGCGACGTGATCGCGCCCCAGCGTCCATAACGCTCGAAGAGGTAGAACTGGTCGAGCACGTCGTGCACGTCGGGCGAGCGCCGGAACATCACCTCGACGGCCGTCTGCACGCGCTCGTGGACGGCGGCGGCCGCGTCGGGCGAGCGCCAGGGCAAGGCGCTCAGCCGCCGCCACTTCCGGACGAACCAGGACGCGATGTCGCCCGCGCTGGCCCGGGCGACGCGCCGGTACTGGCCGGGACGCCCGTAATAGTAACCCCGCAAGATCTCGCCGCCGCCGCCGTCGACGCTCAGGGGGCGCCCCTCGTCCCACGCGGGGTACCGGTCGATGGCGCGTTTCGCGCTCGAGTCGCCGTTCATGTGGAACGCGATGAGGCTCGAGTAGCGCCCGAAATCGTCGCAGACCGGCGGCTCCAGCGCGCGAGGCTCGTGGCGTACGCCCGCGAGCTTGGCGATGCGCCGGGCCACGCGCACGTCGAGGCAGTCGGGCGCGCCGGAGGTCCTCGCGACGATGCGCTCTGCCGGCAGGACCGACGCGAGCAAGGAGAAGGACGCGCGGCTGTCCAGGCCCGCCGTCAGGTCGGCGTTGACCGTATCGTACTCGGCCGCGACGGCGCCCGTGTTCGCGCGCAGGATGTCGACGATCTGCTCGATCCGGCCCTTGACGGCGGCCGTGTCGCGGGCGTCGATGCGGCCCTCGAACAGCCCGAGCGGCGCGGCGAGCCGCTCGAGGCGGCCGCCCTGGAACCGCAGCCAGTGCGCCGGATCACACGGCTCGACGCGCGTGAGCAGGGGGCGCCCGCCGATCGACCAATCGGCGGCGACGATCGAGCACGACGAGCCCCGGTCGATCTCGACGGGGCACGCCCCGGTGGCCGCGAGCGCCACGTCGTGCGCGGAGACGTACAGCGCGCCGCCGGCATGCAGGGTGCGCAACGTCCGGCGGCCGAGCAGATCCGACACCACCGCGACCGTGCGCTCCGCGCGATCGACGACGATCGCGGAGAAGTTGCCGTCGAGCGCGGCGACGGCGTCCCCGCCGCCCGACGTCCAGGCGCTCAGGACGGCCTTCGCGGCCGACGCGCTGGCGCGGCGCTGCAGATCGCCGAAGATCAGGACGGCGTGCGTATCCGTGACCTCCTGTCCGAGCAGGCCGAGCCTCGGCATCGGCTCCGGCAGGAGGAGCGACCAGCCGCCGCCCACCTCGGGCAGCACCGTCGTCGCGATCTGAACGGAAGGGCCCACGGTGGGCATCAGCTCCCGCACGATGAGCGCCGTCCGTCGAAGGAAGGCGCCTGGATCCTGCCCGTCTGCGCCCGGCAAGTTGAAGGCAGCGATGAAGGAGTACACGGGCGCCAGGAAGAGCGATCCCCCGCGAGATGTCAAGGCGGCGACAGGATCCATGACATTGTGACGCGCGCGCTGAGGCCAAACGAGGATGCAAGCGACGAGGACGCAAGCTGGGGGACGGAAGCCGGGCGCGCGAGATGGCGAATCGTCGCGCCCGGGCCGAGCAGCGCCGCGTGATCCGTTTGACAAATAGGCGCGGAATGGCCTTTCGCGCTGGGGCTTTTACCAGCCGATGACGGACAACGAAGGTCGCCCTCGCGGCAAGCTGAAGCGTCTTGGGTTCGGGCTCGCGGCGGCTGCCGCGCTGTTCGGTCTGTTCCGGGTCGGGGCGGCGGCCTGGGGTCAGTCCCGCCTCCGCGATTACCGCGATGCGGCCGAGGCCGAATGGGACGCCGCGCGCGCGCAGATCCGCGAGGGGTCGGGGCCCGCCGGCGAGGGCGCCGCGGGCGACGGCTGCGTGGCGAGTTACGCGAGGACACCGAACGTCCAGCACGGCATCTACAACACCCTCATGAAGCAAGCGCTGGACGCCGGGCCCGGCGCGCCGCTCTCCCCCAAGCTCGTCGCCGAGATCGAGCGGCACCGTCCGGAGATGGACGCCTTCCGGCAGGCGGCGCGGTGCTCCCATTATGAGCTGGCCGACGACGTCGCGTGGGTCGACTATGCTCCGGTGCATCCGATCCTGTTCACGAGCCGCATGGTCGTGATCGAGGGATACGGGCTCGCGGCCAAGGGGGATGTGCGCGGCGCCCTCGACCGGTACCTGACCGTGGCCAAGGTCGGCGAGGACATGTCCGCCGGGTTGACGATCGCCAACCTCGTCGGCAGCGACGCCGCGCAGCACGCCTACCTCGGGATCGCCGCGCTCGCCGCCGGCGCGCCCCGGCTCTCCGAGGCGGAGCTCGCCGCGGTCGACCGCGAGCTCGAAGGGCGGGGGCGCCACCTTCCGCTGCTCTCCGAGGCGCTCCACAACGAGCGTTTGCGGCTCCGGAAGGAGGCGATGAGCCCGAGCGTGCTGGAACCGCTGCCCGAGCATGTCCCTCCTCCCGAGCCGTCGACGGGCGTCGCCGCGCTCGGCTTGCTCTTCCCGACCGAAGCCGTGCTCGGCCATGTGCTCCCCCTGCTGGACGTGCGGCTGCGCCGCGCCGAGCAGATCGCGCGCGACGCGGAGCGCGATCCTGCCGCGGCCGCGCGATTCCAGGAGGTCGCCACCGACCCGCTCGCGATCGAGGCCACGGGGCTCGCCTTCGTCCTGGACCCCGAGCAGCTCCAGCGCCTCGCGAGGCGCCATTGCCGTCTGCGGGCGTCGTACCTCCTCGCGCGCGCGGCCATCGCCGCAGAGCGGGCGCACGCGGACGGCCGTTATCCCGAGGCGCTCCCGGCCGTCGCGCAGGATCCTTGTGGGACAGGCCCTCTCGTGTACAGCCGGAGCCCGGACGGCAGGGGGTATACGCTGTCCAGCGTCGGCGAGAACGGCAAGGCAGACGGTCCGCGCGAGGGCGGCGGCGCGACCGGCGACAACGACGATCTCGTCGTCACCAGGCACCGAGGAGACGTGATGTAGTCTACCGCCGCGACGCGGCGTTGCTGGGCTCGCCGTCCGGCGGGTGCGCCCCGTAGCGCGCGTGGATCTCGGTCGCGAGCCGTCGGACGACGGCGGTCGCGTCGCCGCGGACGTGCAGCTCGAGGCCGGGCAGCAGGACGACGTGATCCCACCGCTCCGGCAATTTCCCCGGCTTGACCCGAGCGCCGCGGGCGCCATGTAGTCCAGGAACGGGCGCCTGGATCGACGGGTGCCCACCTTCGATGCTGTACCCTGCGGTGGAGGAAGCACATGGACGAGCGGAAGATCCAGGAGATCAAGAAAGAGGCCGCGCGTCAGGCGGCGGTGGGCGCCTCGGGCGGGATGGAGCGGGGTGACGAGTACGAGGAGCCGAGCGACATGCCCAAGCCCCCGGTCGCGGAGGAGGCCTCGACGGCGGCGCAGGAGGACGGCGAGCGGCAACCGAACGGGACCGGGAGCGTGCCCGCGACGTCGAGAGAGGCCGGTCGCGATGGCGGACCGGTCAAGGGCGCGCCGGCCGTGAAGCAGCGCTGAACGCGCCCGGGCGAGCGCATCGCCGGAGGTCGACGGCCATCGGCCTGGTGGCCCGCGTGTCGTGGCTTCGTGTCGTGGGCGCGGGCGCCTCGCGCCGTGCACGCTGGTTCAGATCCGTGCACGCTGGTTGAGATCACGCTCCTCATCCACGAGAATCGGCCGCCCGCACGGCGGTCGCCCCGCGGTGAGCGTCGCGCATCGCCGCGGCGCGGGCCGCGCGCGCACCGAAAGGAGCAGGAACGATGATCGAAGCTGCTGGCCCGAACGCCGACCAGATCCGTTACTGGAACGAAGTCGCCGGCCCCAAATGGGTGGTCCTCCACGACATCATCTCGGCGCAGATCCGGCCTCTGGGCCTGCTCGCCATGGATCGCGCCGGGCTCGCCCCCGGCGAGCGCGTCCTCGACATCGGCTGTGGCATCGGCGAGACCACGCTGGAGATCGGCCGGCGCGTCGGCCCGGACGGGTCCGCCGTCGGCGTCGACATCTCGGCGCCGATGCTGGGCAGCGCGCGCGAGGCGGCGCGGGCTGCGGGCGCCGCGAACGTGACGTTCTTGAACGCCGACGCGCAGACCGCGGCGCTGCCCGGTCCGTTCGATGTCCTCTATTCGCGCTTCGGCGTCATGTTCTTCGCCGAGCCCCAGGCCGCCTTCGCGAACCTGCGCGCGGCGCTGCGGGAGGGCGGCCGGCTCGCGTTCGTCTGCTGGCGGTCGCTCCAGGAGAACCCCTGGCTGCGCGTGCCCGCCACGGCCGCGGCCAAACACATCCCGCTGCCGCAGCCCGACCCGCACGCGCCGGGCCCCTTCGCGTTCGCGGACGCCGCGCGCGTGCGGGACCTCCTCTCGCGCGCGGGGTTCGTCCGGGTCCACCACGAGCCGGTCGACCGGGAGCTCTCGGTGGCAGGCGGCAGATCGCTCGACGAGACCGTGGAGTTCCTCCTGCAGATGGGTCCGACGGCCTCGGCGCTGCGGGAGGCGCAGCCCGAGCCGGCGCTCCTCGATCGCGTGCGGGCCGAGGTGCGCGAGGCCATCGCGCCCCACCAGGGCCCCGAGGGCGTGCGCATGGCAGGCGCGGTGTGGGTCGTGACGGCGGCCGTGGACTGACCCTAGTTCCGTGCCTGGCGAGGCTGGCCAGGGATCCCGAGAGATTTCAACGCAAAGGCGCAAAGGCGCAAAGGCGCAAACCAGAATTTCTTCTGTATTTTTGGGCCCTAGCGCCCATCTTCCTCTTGGCGCCTTGGCGCCTTGGCGCCTCATTGCTCGCTCGAGCAACGTGATCGGTGCTCTCGCTCAACGTGGCTCGGGCCGCGCTCTCGACGGGCGTGTCGGCTTGCCGCTCCGCGGGCGTGGGCTCGCCGCGCGCCCCCGCCCGCGGACCGGCGGCCGCCAGGCGACCTTGGCCGTCGCCAGGAAGGCCCGGGCGAGCGCCTCGGCCGTCTGAAACCTCAGCGCGGGATCGATCTGAAACGCGCGCTCGAAGAAGCCGTCCAGCTCAACGGGCAGACCCGGCGCGATCTGCGAGATCCGGGGTACCCGGCCGCCCGAGAGCAGCGTCATCTGCTCGCCCACGGTCTGGAAGGGGAGCCGCCCCGAGAGCGCCTGGTACGCCACGAGGCCGAGCGACCAGAGGTCGGCGCGGTGATCCAGCGCGTCGCCGTCGAGCTGCTCCGGGCTGATGTACTGGAGCGTGCCGAGGAGCTCGCCCGACGTCGAGGTCGCTCCTGGGCCGATCTCCTTCACAATGCCGAGATCCAGGATCTTGATCCTCTCCTCTTCATCCTCGCAGGAGATGAAGAGATTCGACGGCTTGATATCCCGATGCACGAGCCCGATCGCGTGCGCCTCCCGCAGCGCGAGGGCGATCTGTCGCAAAAAGACGGCCATTTCCTGCATGGAGAGCGGCCCGCACCGACGGATCCGCGCATCGAGGTCTTCCCCGCGCAGGAGCTCCATCACGATGAACGGCGTCCCGGCGTCGAGGTCGAAGTCCATGATCTGCACGACGAAATCCGTCTCCGAGCCGAGCTTGGCCGTCGCCCTCGCCTCGCGCGCGAACCTCGCGCGGGCCCGCGCGTCGTAGGCATACCTGTCCGACATCAACTTCAGGGCTACCGGGCGCTTCAGCTTGAGATCCAGAGCTCTCCAGATGGTCCCCATGCCGCCTGCCGAGATCCATCGTTCGGCCCTGTAGCGGCCCGCAAGCAATTTTGGAATGGCGCTGTCATGGATCATAATGTCTCTCTCCTGAGTTGACGGGTGGCCTGAGCCGGTACGTGCGTTACGACGAGCCCGCGCGTGCCTACGCGGCAGGCGCAAGGAAGGCAGAGCCGCCCCTGCGCAGCGCGAGTGTTCCGTTCCTGATGAGCTCGACGCGCCTCAGCGAACGCGCAGCTCCTCACGGGGAGGCGGCGATGCCGCTCCCGGCGTGGAGCGCGCGTGTGGGCCAGGTATGGTCTGAGACGATGGAGACAGGATGTCTACGCCGCGCCGCCCGCTGGAAACTTCGGTGGGGGCGAGTCGGCGGTCATGAACGACATTTGCAAAGCATGTGCCTCGATGCGCGCGCCCCGGCCGAGGCCACCCTTTCTGCGTACGTGGGATCCTTATCCCACCGGGGAGCTTCTCCCGTCGCCGTTCGGCGGGATGCTGGTGCCAGCGCAGCGCTGGGGTGATTCGTCACATCGTGGCAAAACCCTCGTGGCAGATTCGCCCAGTGTGCGGACACGGGTCCGACGGAGCGGCGCAGATCGCGCACCTTTTCGGCGGGTTCTTCGGATAACGCAGGATCCCGACGAGCAACGGTGAGCCGCGCTACGCGGTCCTCGAGGGTGCGCGATCTCGCGTGGTCGCACCGCACGATTTCCACCTGGGCGCGGGGCTGCTCACGCGCTCACGTGGATCCCGAGAGGAACGCGGCGACCCGCGACGCGGCGTTCTCCCTGAGGTTCATGAAGAAGAGCTGGAACTCGATCGCGTGGTAGTTCCCGTCGCCGAGCACGTGATCGAGGACGCGGCTCGGGAGGTCCCGGGGGGCAGCGCCCACGTCGTGGAGGAGGAGCGTGCCGCCCACGCACTGGGCGCCCGCGAACCCGGCGCGCGGCGCCTTGTCGTCGCTCTCGAGGAACACCGCGCCGAGGTTCAGCGCCGCGGGCGCGAGCGCTCCGTCCGTCCGCCACGACAGCGGGTTCGTGCAGAGCCGCTCGCGGGGGTCCGGCCGGTGCATCTCGAAATCGCTCGGCACGTACCCCTCGCCGCGCGCGTTCCACGCGACCACGCAGCGGACGTCATCGGCCGCTCCGCACGCCGGGATGTCGGGCGCGCGCTCGCGCAGCCCGTCGGCGCTGACCGCGCCGCCGATGAGGTAGGCCGCCACGAGCTGGTCCCGGAGCGCGGTGCCGGAGATCGCGTCGTACAGCAGCCGCTCCGCCATCACGGCCCCCTGGCTGTGGGCGGCGAGGAGAAACGGACGGCCGGCGCCGCGCCTCGCGTTGAAGGCGTCGAAGGCCCGCCTGACGTCGCCGTACGCCACCTCGATCGCGCGGTCTCCGTCGGCGGAGGGGCGCGTGAACGCCATGCCGTTCGCCTGCCGGTACCGCGGCGCGTACACCGCGCAGCAGCCGTTGAACGGCGTCGCCTGGATGCCCGTCGCGCCCCGATCGGTCGCCTCGTTGGTCGCCGCGTCCTCCGTGCCGGCGTTCCAGCCGCTGCCCACGTAGGACGTCGAGTGCACGTAAAACACGTCGGCTGCCGCGCGGCGCTGGTCCACGGCCGGCGCGCCGGTCGGCGACGGGTCCCCGGCGTCGTCCCGCTCCGGCAGCGCGCTCCAGCTCCGGGGATCCGCGTAGTCCGGCGCGGGCGGCAGCCCTGCCGCGTCGAAGCGCCCCCCTGGCGTCATCGCCAGCCGGACCAGCGCGCCGACGTTCAGCCACGCGATCGCCCCGATCGCGACGACCCCCAGACCGCCCCACAGCGCCCCTCGCACGGACTTCCTCATGATTGCGCCCCCCTCCCCCGCTCCGCGGCACGAACCCGAACGCCAGCGTGTCCCCATCGTCACATGGCATGCCTGCTCGGCCATTGACCGAAGCGCCCGGAGGGACCATGCGCTCCGCTGTATCTACTCGTCCTCTGCGAGCGACTTCCCCTGCGCGCCCAGGGCAGCCTTGAGGATCCCGACCGCCTTCGGCCCCACGCCATGGATCGCCAGCAGCGCGGCCTCCGTGAACCGCGTGAGCTGCTCCAGGCGGGAGACGCCGACGGCGGCGAGCGCCCGCGTCGCTGGCTTCCCGATGCCCTTCGGCAGCGCGGGCTCTGGTTGTTCCTTCGTTCTGCTCGGCATGCGCGTCCCCTCGGGTCCGTCGCCGCCGGCCGCGCTGGCGTCACGCTCCGGCGGCCCTCGCCCTCTTCAGACCGCGCACCAGGTTGCCAAGGCGGCGGCCGCCGTACAAGGCGGCACGCCGCCCAGCGCGCGAGATCGGGGAGCAGCGCCGGGGGGCGCCGTGCGTCTCAGGGCGCCTGCAGCTTCTCTTTGACCCACCGCCCCGATTCGGTCAGCTGGCCGTCCGACCAGGGGCCGCCCGAGCTCGCCCCTTCCCTGAGCGCGGCGCAGCTCTCGGGCTTGTCGACGATCGACCAGTTGAGCCAGCTGATGTTGTTGCTGCTCAGGAAGTTGAGCCAGGTCTGCGCCTCGCCGAGGTTCAGCGCGCCGTCCCCGCTGGCGGTGCAGGTGCCCCACTCGGTCACGAACAGCGGGAGGCCCGCGGCCAGCGCGTTCCGCGCCTTGGTGCGCAGCGACTCCTGGTGCGTGGCGGCGTAGAAGTGCAGCGTGTAGGCGATGTTCGAATAACTCCTGATCGGGTTCCTGGCGGCCACGTCCACGTCCTGCGACCACGTCGGCGTCCCGACGATCACGAGGTTCTCGGAGCCGGCGCGGCGGATCTCTCCGATCAACTCCTCCGCGTACGCCTTCACCTGATCCCAGCTCTCGTGGTCCGGCTCGTTGAAGATCTCGAAGATCACGCCGGGCTGGCCGCCGTACTCCGCCGCCATCTCCCGGAAGAAGCGCTTCGCCGCCTCCTTGTTGGCGATCGCCTCGTGATCGTGCCAGTCCACGATCACGTAGATCCCCCGGGCGATGGCGGCGTCGACGATCGTCTTGACCTTGCGCTTCTCCGCGTCCGGGTTGCGGACGTAGCCGACCCCCGAGGTGTTGACGGCCATCGCGGCGCGGATGATGCTCACATCCCAGCCGTCCACGAGCGTGTTGACGGCGGAGGTGTTGTAGAACTTCTCTCCCTCCCAGACGCTCCAGAACAGGCTCATGCCCCTGAGCTGGAGCTCTGCCCCGTGCTCGTCGACGACCCGGTTGCCCGTCACCTGCAGGCGGCCATGCTCCTCCACGGGCGTCCCCCCCGTGGCTCCCCCGGCCCCGGTCGAGGTCGTCGCGCTCGAGCTGCTGGCCACGGCCGACACCGATACGTCGCTGCCGCCGCTGCCGCTCGCGCCGCCGGTGCCGCTCGCGCCGCCGCTGCCGCTCGCGCCGCTTGCGGTGGAGCTCACGGCCGACGCCGATACGTCGCTGCCGCCGGTGCCGCTCGCGCCGCCGCTGCCGCTCGCACCGCTCGCGGTGGAGCTCACGGCCGACGTCGATGCGTCGCCGCCCGTCCCGCTCGCGGTGGAGCTCACGGTCGACGTCGATGCGTCGCCGCCGCCGTCACCGCCCGTCCCGCTCGCGGTGGAGCTCACGGCCGACGTCGACGCCTCGCTGCCGCCCGCGCCGCCGCTGCCGCCCGCGCCGCCGCTGCCGCCCGCGCCGCCGCTGCCGCCCGCGCCGCCGCTGCCGCCCGCGCCACCTGCGCCGCCGCTGCCGCCCGCGCCGCCGTCACCGCCGCTCCCCGACGACGCCGAGGTGGATATCGCGGCTGAGGTCGACGTGCCGCCGCTCGCCTGGGACGTCGACGTGGACGGGTTCGCGTCGCCGCCGCCCGACGACGAATCCCCGGGCGAGCCATCACATCCGAGCAGCATCATCGCCGGCAACGCGAGGTGCATGAAGACGCGCGACCACCGCGACCGAGCAAAGGACTCCGTAGTCAAGCCGTGACCCATCGTGCTCTCCAAGTGAAGCTCCCGGTCGATGCGCCTGGCATCGCCCAAGGGGAGTCAAGTTCAGGCATCGTGTGAATGTGAAGAAGAAGGCGGGTCCGCTGCATAGCAGGCCCGGCGCGGAGGGTGAAGGAGAAACTCGGGGGGTCAGCTTTGCTGGCGCGCGGGGGCAGGTTTACGGACGCTCTGCGACCTCCGCCCGCTTAAGGCCGAGGCGCGAGAGCCGGGCCGGGGCGTCCCCGGGCGCGGGGTGCCGGATCGCCCCTCGCGGCTCGAGCGGCGGCGCGGCCGGCTCGTTGCCGGTGACCTGCTTCAGGCCGTAAAAGCCGTTCATCGTCGCCGACAGCATCATCGCGCCGCGGCTCAGGGACCGCGCGCCGCGCGCGAGGCGCTCGAGCACCGCCGCGGGGCTGAAGGCGCGATTCCACATCTGCCGGTGGGCGGCGAGGAGCTGCTCCGGGGACATGCGCGCCGGCCGGAAGGCGACCCCGTAGCCGCTGTAATGGGGCCAGTCGCGCTCTTCCAGGATCCGCCCGTCCCGCAGGTGCTCGTCGTACAGCGGCGTGCCCCGGAACGGCGTGAGGATGCTCAGGAACGGCACGTCGACGCCGATCTCGTTCAGCCGACCGGCCGTGGCGGCGATGACCTCCGGCGTCTGATCGTCGAAGCCGGAGATGAAGCCTGCCATCACGCAGATCCCGCGATCGTGCAGCTTGCGGATGGCCTCGCGGTACTCGCGCACGCGGTTCTGGCGCTTGTCGACGCTCTTCAGATCGGCCTCGTCGAGGCTCTCGATGCCGAGGAAGATGCCGATGCAGCCGGACCGCTCCATCGCGTCGAGTAGCTCCCGGTCCTTGACGATATCGATCGAAGCCTGCGTGAGCCACCAGCGGTCGAGCCCGGCGAGCTCGCGCAGGAGCTCCTTGGCCCAGCGGCGGTGGACGAGCAGGTTGTCGTCCCAGAACCAGGCGACCTTCTCCTGCCAGAAGTGGGGGAAATGCGTGGTGGCGATGTCGCGGATCACCTCGTCGACGGGGCGCACGCGGAAGCCGGGGTTGAGGTCGGGCACCGTGCAGAAGCTGCACGTGAACGGGCAGCCGCGCGTCGCCTGGAGCACGCGGGGGACGAGGAAGCGGCGCTCGAGCAGATCGTAGCGAGGGGTCGGCAGCCCGGCGAGCGAGGTCGGCTCGCCGTGGTAGACGCGCCGGTGTGTGCCTCGCGCGAGATCGCGCAGGACCGTGGGCCAGACGGCCTCGGCCTCCCCGGTGACCACCACGTCCACGTGCTCCAGCGCCTCTTCGATCCAGTACGAAACGTGCGGCCCGCCAGCGACGACGCGCACGCCGAGCGCGCGGTACTGATCGGCGAGCGTGTAGGCGCGCCGCGCGAAGCCGGAGAAGAACGAGAGCGCGACCACGTCCGGCGCGGCGTCGACGGGGACGGGGCGCACCTGCTCGTGGAAGAGCTCGACCTCGTGCTCCGGCGGGGTGATCGCCGCGAGGTGGATCCCGGTGACCGGAGGGACGAAGTGGAAGTGGTGCCCCCTGCGATAACGGGGGACGTAACTCACGACAATCCTCACCTTCATGAGCACCTCCTCGGGGTGATGCGCCTCCTCGGACCGGCCCGCGAGATGACGACGTGGGTCCGCGGGCGGACGGAGTCCGATGAGGCGCGCTCAGCGTAACGGAAGGCGGCCCACGCGGATTCCAGGAGCGGGAGGAGCTATCGTGGAGGGACGGTGATGCGCGCGTGCGGGAGCCGAGGAAGCGAACGTCCCGGGAGCCAGAGGCTCCCTGCCGGGATAACGACGCCGACGGCTCAACGTGCGGGCGTCGGCTCGCGAGCTTTCGAGAGCTGATGGTTGAGGTGGCTGCGCACCGTCGGCCACTCCGAAGCGATGATGCTGTACACGCACGTGTCGCGCAGCGTGCCGTCAGACGCGCGACGATGGCTGCGCAAGACGCCATCGAGCTTCGCGCCCAGGCGCTCGATCGCGCGCCGGCTCTGCTGGTTGAAGAAATGCGTCCGGAACTCCACCGCGATGCACTCCAGCGCCTCGAACGCGTGTTGCAACAGCAGCAGCTTGCATTCGGTGTTGAGCGCGGTGCGCTGCACGCTCTTGCGGTACCACGTCGAGCCGATCTCCACGCGTCGATTGGCTGCGTCGATGTCCATGTACGTGGTCATGCCGACCGCGCGGCCGCTCCGCGCATCGATCACGACGAACGGCAGCATCGAACCGGAGCGCTGAAGGGACAACCGACGCTCGATCTCGTCGCGCATGCCTTCAGGGCGCGGGATGTAGGTGTACCAAAGATCCCACAGCTCGCCGTCGCGCACGGCGTCGACGAGATCATCGTGGTAAGCGTGAGCAAGCGGCTCGAGCGCTGCATGGCGCCCGCGCAAGGTGACGGGTTCCGGCCAGAGCATGCAATGTCCTTCTTGGATGGGGCGGGTACATTTTACCCGAGGGGGCTGCTTGTCAAGTTACCCGCCGGGAGTCGAGAGAGGGCGTCCCGTCGTCGTCGGTCGTGCTCATGCTGGATCACTCCTCGGGGCTCTCCCGCGTTGAGGTGAAGCTGGCCTGTATGAACTGCACGTAATGAGCGCGCATGCGCTCGAACTCCTCGATGACCCTGGGCGCTTTGAACCAGTACATCATCCTGCCGCCGCGACCGGATCACGGGGCGATGCCGACGATCAACTCCTGGTGATAATTGTAGTTCGCACCGCCAGGGTTCAGCCTGTAGGGGTGATACCAGCCATCGTAGCTGCTGGCCCCTTCGCCCTTCCAGCCCCAGTTGACGTGCAGGTACTGATACAAGTAACGGGTCTCGCAGTAATAGTTCTCCTCGTACCCGTCCACGACCCACGCGTGGCCGCCGCAGGTCGGGAATCCCAAGAAGTCACAGTCTCTGGTGCCGGACATGATCACCGGTCTGTTGGCGTCGATCTCTTGCTTCACCGTCGAGAAGCTGAAATCGACGAGCCGCGCAGAGGTGGAGTACCCTAGATCCTCCAGCGCGTCGTCGACGTCCGACATGGAGGCTCCCGAGCCGCTCGCGCCGTAATGCATGCCCACGCGATCGCCGACGCTCCGCAGCAAGCGGGAGGTCTCCGCGGAGCCACTGGAGTCGGGCATGGCCGCCCAGTCGTAGCCGCCAGGATATCGATGGTACTTCATGATCTGCCCCATGGCCACCGCCACGCACCCCGCCCAGGCGCGGCCGCACGGCCCGCCGCTGGCTGTCGGAGCCTCGTCGTTGTAACCGCAGCCCTGGTGCCACCGTGTCTGGACGTTCAACAACTTCGAATACTCGTAATAGTCCGTGCACCCAGGACCGCCGCCGACGACGAGCCCCTGGGTGACGTCATCGGTGAGGCGCTCAGGCGGCTCGTGAGACGACGGAGCCGCGAGCGTCCCGCTCCTGAGGCCGCGGGTGCTCTCCCTGGCGTGGTCCATCCACTCGGCCACCCCTCCGGGCAGCGCCGCCTCCCTGAGCGCTGCCATGTCGAACGCGCCCTCCTCTGCGTAAGCGAGGATCGGGGGTTGCCGCCTGTCCGCGGACACGACGGCAAAGCCGCCTTCCGTGAAGTTGAAGACGTAGAGCACGGGCACGTCGCCGTCGCGCTCCACATGGCTCTCGGCAACCTGCCGACCCCGGCTCGCAGCGGCCTTTCTGGCGAGGAACCCCGCCGCCAAGCCGCTGGCCTCCTCCATCGGGATCAGGTCGGGGTCGGCGCCGAGGACCTCGTCGCGCGCCGTCGTGTCCTCGCCATCCTCACGGTCGCCAAGCTCGACCAGCTCGATCGGCTCGGCCGCGCAGCCCACGTGCAGGAGCACGAGGGCCGTCAGGGAGTAAAGAAATGACCTTCGCTGTCCAACGTTGCGCATGTTCATGATGCTTCCCCTCGAATCCGCTCGATATCCATCGAGCTCTCCGGAGCTCTATCGAGTCGTTCGATTCGTGGCTTCAGCAACGCATGTGCCATACGGCATTGACCGGCTGCGCAATCGCCGTTCGTCGCCGTCGCGGTCCGCGAGAGCGGCGTCTCCGCACGGCCCCGCTCCGCCCGCGCCTCGCGCGGTCGCAGGTGGCCTCCGTCGTCGTCTGCTGGAGCGGACCCGGTCCGCGGCGACGGAGTCCGCTCCAGCGGACTCGGCTGCCCTCTGCCGCGGCGGTGAGCCGGGCTGACCAGGGCGCGACGCCCCCGCCCAATCACGGTATCTCCTCCGCGCCGCTGGTCTCGAGGGCGAGGGCGCAGCACCAGGTCCACGTCGTCCACCCGTGGCGCCGGCGACGAGGTGACGTGGCGACGGGAGCGTGGATCCGGGCTAGGATCTCCGCGCGAGGTGAATCCATGCGCTTGCTCGTCTCGATCGACTCTTGGACTGCGAGGCTCCTCTCGGTGCTGGCGATCACGCCGGTCATGGGCTGCGACGTCGAGGTGACGGACGGCGGCCCGGGTGGAGGCTCGGGCAGCACCACCACCTCCTCTTCCGCCTCCGGAGGGGGCACGGGCTCCGGAGGAAGCACGGGGACCGGCTCCTCCGAGGCGTTCGATTTCTTCTGCGACGATCCCGAGCCCGTCGTCATCGCGGGCCAGAACACGGGGTACGTGCGCTGCGCCGGCGGCTGGCTGCACCGCGCGGAGGTCGTCGCCTGCCCGAGCCCGCTCCCGCGCGCCGAGTCGTGCGAGGACCCGCTCGGCGGCGAGGGGAATTGCAAGAGCGACGCGGACTGCACCGACCAGCCGAACGGCTACTGCGCCACCTCCACCGGAGGCGAGGTGCTCCCGGGGTGCTTCTGCCACTACGGGTGTACGACCGACGCGGACTGCGGCGCGGGGCAGATCTGCCTGTGCGGCGATCCCGTCGGGCAATGCGTGATCTCCTCGTGCACCAGCGACGACGACTGCGGCCGCCTGCTCTGCTCCAGCTACGTCCTGAACCCCGGCTGCGACGGGATCGGCTTCGCCTGCCAGACGCCCGCCGACGAGTGCGCCGTCGACGCGGACTGCCCCGGCGACGAGCAATGCTCGCTGGAGGGCCTGCGCCACACCTGCACGGAGCCGCTCTGCGTGATCGGCCGGCCGTTCCTCGTGGACGGCGTCGAGCGCACCGCCGGGACCGCGGCGCGCGGCGACTGGCGCGCGCCGGCGGCCGCGCTCCCGGGGTCGCCTCGCCAGGACGTGCTCTCGGACACGCAGCGCGCCGCGCTCGCCGCCCACTGGACACGCGCCGCGCTCCTCGAGCACGCATCCATCGCCGCGTTCGCCCGCTTCGCCCTCCAGCTGCTCTCGCTCGGCGCGCCGCCGGAGCTCGTCGCCGCCGCGCAGGCCGCCATGGGCGACGAGACCGAGCACGCGCGCCTCTGCTTCGCGCTGGCGAGCGCGTTCGCCGGCCGCGACGTCGGCCCGGGGCCGCTCTCCATCGACGGCGCGCTCGGCGGCGCAGACCCGCGCGCCATCCTCGTGACCGCCGTCCGCGAGGGGTGCATCGGCGAGACCGTCGCCGCGATCGAGGCGGCCGAGGCCGCCCTCCACGCGACCGATCCCGCGGTCCGGAGCGCCCTCGAGAAGATCGCCGAGGACGAGACGCGCCACGCCGAGCTCGCGTTCCGGTTCGCCGCCTGGATGATCGACCGCGATCCGGCCCTCGCGGGCGTCGTCGCCGACGAGCTCGCCGCCGCCGCGCAGCGCGCCCCCGCCGCGCCCGACGCGCCTGACGACGATCGCGGCGACGCCGCCGGCACGCTCGGCTTCGGCGTGCTCTCGCCACGGCAGCGGCGCGAGATCCGCGAGCGCGCGCTCGCCCAGGTCGTCGCGCCGTGCGCGCGGGCGCTGCTCGCGCGCGCGCCGCTGCCCGGCGATCTCCGCGGCCCGCGATCGGCCGCCGGGGGCGACGCGCCCCGGCCCGGCGCGCCTCAGCGCGACGAGATCGAGAGCTTCGCGACGAAGAGCTGACCTTTCTCGCGCTCCACCGTGCAGTTCAGGAGCTTGAACGTTGCGCTGGAGGAGCCCGCGACGAACACGTCGGTCCCGAAGACGGCGAGCGCCTGGATCTCCTGGTCTCCCGGGCCGCTGAACCCGCCGAGCCACTCCAGCTCGCCGTCCTCGCCCCGGAAGCGCGCAAGGAAGGAGTCCTCGCCCCCGGCCTCGCCGCGCAGCGGCGGGACGTCCCCGCCGAGCCCCAGCCGCTCCTGGAACTGCCCGGCGACGACGACCTCATCGACCTGATCGGCGGCGCCGGAGTCGACGGTCTGCGCCCAGCGCACCGCGCCGCCATCGACGTGGTGCGCCCACCTCACCGCGCCCGCCTCGTCCAGCGAGACAAGGAACCCGTCTATTCCATCACCACTGGAAATAGGCTGCCCTTCGGCGCCGCCGAGGTCGATCTCTCCCTCGAACGAGCCGACCAGGTAACTGCCGGCGCCGTGCGGCGCGACGGACGCGACGCGCTGATCGCCCGGGAGCGACGCGTAGTGCTGGACCCGGAGCTGCGCGCCCTCGCCGACGGAGGCATCGCAGATCCAGGCGGACGGAAACGCGGCCACGAAGGCGTCGGTCCCCTGCGCCGGCCCCCCGCCGGGCGGCAGAAGCTCCTGGGACCCCGGGAACCCGAGCCGGACCCGGCCCTCGAACCCGGAGGCGACGAACGCCTCGCCGGAGAGCACCCGCAGCGCGAACGGCTCGAAGCGCGCGCCCATGAGGCCCGGGAAGACGGCGTCGCAGGGGCCCTCCAGCGTCTGCGCGTCGTAGCTGGACAGGCCCAGGTTCGCCCCGCCCTGGAGCGACGTCAGGACGACGACGCGGTTGCCGTCCACGGCGACGCCGCCCGCGTGGTCCAGCTCGCCGGAGCCGCGCGTCACGCAGGTCGCGACCCCGCCGGGATCGTTCTTGTCGATCCTCGCCAGGAACGTCTCCTCGGCGCCCGCCTCGTCGGGCAACCCGCAGCCTCCGCCGAAGGACAGGCTGCCCGTGAAATCGCCCGCCACGTACACGGCGGCGCCGCCCAGCGCGATCGAGGTGGCCCGATGGACGTGGGTCCCGCTGTCGTTCTGGGCGTTCCCGAAGCGCTTGCTCCAGAGGTGGTTCCCGTCCCGCGCCAGGTGCGCGACGAAGACGTCCTCGCTGTCGCCCCCGGCCCTGAGCTCCTCGCCCCCGGCGACGTCGATGTCGCCCTTGAAGCCGCCCGAAAGCCACAACGTGCCGTCGCGATCGGCCGCGATCCCGCCGAGCCGGGTGTCGGCGTCGCCGAAGGACATCGCCCACTGGCACGTGTAGCCGGGGCCGCTGAACGCGCCCTCGCCGGTCTCCTCCTCGCCGATGTACTGAAGGCCGGCGATCTCGGCGCAGCCCGCGCCGCTCGCCACGACAAGGGCGCTCGCCAGCGAGAGCCGCGCGCAGCGCCGTTCGAACCTCATCTGCATCACGACACCCCGAGGACGGTGATCAGAACACCCCAAGGACCGATCCGCCGAAGACCCCCGGCGCGATCTCGACGCGAGCGCTCGCGCGCGGAGCGGCCTCCGGCAACGTCAGCCAGAGGACGGCGGTGCCGGCGAGCGCCGCGCCCGCGGCGATGAACGAGAAATCGGAGACGGTCGAGTAGGACATCGCCCTGCTGGACAGGTCGTGGACCCGCTGCGGACAGCCCCGGTAACGCGCCGGGTTGTCGCAGCCCGCCGACGCGTCCTCCACCTTGTCCCAGGTGGTGATCGCGAGCACCCCGAACGTGGTCCCGAGCGCGACGCCCGCCAGCGTGAGCCCGCCCGTGACCCACATCAGGTTGCGGTGGATCGGATCCGGCCGCGATCGGTCCGGCGCCGGCCAGCGCCGCCGGACGCTGCCGGACGCTGCCGGCGCGGGCTCCGGCGCCCCCTCGCTGGCGCCCTCGGCCGGCGCGAGCGCTGCGATCTCGACCGCGACGCGCTCGCCCGGCCGGCTCACCTCGACCTCGCGCGTGAAGGTGCGCCTGCCGGGCGCGGTCGCGGTGACCAGGCGCCTCCCCGGCGCGACCGGCTGGGGCTCGCCGAGGCGCCGCGCCGGGTCGCCGTCGATCGTCACCTCGAACCCCGGCAGCTCCTTCACCTCGCCCGACACGCTGATCGTGAGCGCCGGGAGCCGCTCGGCCACCGCCGCCGAGCGCGCGCGCGCCTCCGCGCCCCGCTTCGCGTCGCCGCCCGCCGCCTCGGCCGCGGCGACGTCGGTGTAGAGGGCCCACGCGCTCGCGAGGCGGCCCGTGCTCTCGTGGCACCGCGCGAGCTCGAGCTTCGTCCCGGCCGACGGGACCAGCCGATCGCTCTCCTCGAGCTTCGGACAGGCCGCCTCGGGGCGACCGCTCGCCAAGAGCTCCTGCGCCTGCCGGCGCAGCAGGTCGGCGTCGGCGCGCACCGCGGGGGTCGGCCGGACCGGAGCCGCAGAGGTCGGCCGGACCGGAGCCGCAGAGGTCGGCTGGGCCGGGGCCGCGGGGGTCGGCTGGGCCCGGACCGCGACCGCCGGCGCCGAGGCGGCCAGCGCGCCGAGGAGCCCGAGCGCGGCGCGCCCGAGGCGCCGCCGCGCCGCGGGGCGGGCGCTGCGCGGCGCGGGAGAGCGGCAGGATCCTCTGCTGGTCTCTTCAGGCATCGAGTCCCCTGGACGGTCGGCGAGCAGCAGCGGTGTCACGCCCCGCGCTGGACCGCGACGACCGATAACAGGGCACCGCGGGGATCGCCAGGCGAAAGGCGCCGCGCCGGAGCCGCTGCCCGCAGGGCGGACGCCGGCGCCGGCCGCGGCCGGCCATGTCCACCCCGCTCCACCCCGCTCCACCCCGCGAGGCGCGCGAGACGTGTTTGCCGCGGGCCGACTCCCCTCTATCCTGGCGCGCGGACGCGGCGCGCTGGCGCGCCGCGGCGACGGGAGCCGGAAGAGAGGGCGCGCCCGCATGATCAAGTCCACCACCCCGCCCAGGAAGCCTTCGCCGAAGAGGCCCGCGGCGCCGCCCCGGGCGGCCGCCGCGTTCAACCGGATCGCGCCCGAGCTCGGGGAGCTGAGCGCCGCCGCGCTCGCGCCGATCGCGATCGACCTGCCGCGCGCGGTCGCGCTGGTGCTCGGCGCGCTGCCGGGCCTCACGGCGCTGCGCCCGGCGATCGTGAAGCAGCTGCCCGAGCACAAGATCGCGCTGCTCGACAAGCTGGAGCTCTACGCGCTCGCCGCCTGGTACGCGCACCTGCTCGCGCTGCCCGAGTCGGGCCCGGGCCACGAGGTGAAGCCGCTGCTCGACGAGGCGGTCGCGCTGCGCGCGAGCCTGCTCGACGACGCCGACGATCTCGCCCGGCGCGGGCTGTTCGATAAGGACGCCGTCGACGACATCCGCGCCGGCGAGGGCCACGTCGACACCGCGAACGATCTCGTCGCCCTGTCGGCGCTGTTCAACCACAACTGGCCGGAGATCGCGGGCAGGACGGGGGCGACCGAGGACGAGGTGAAGCGCGCCGGAGAGCTCGGGCCGAAGCTGCTCGCGGCGCTCGGCGTGCGCCAGCACCACGGCGCAGACCCGGGCTCCGACGCCGTCGCCGCCGACCGCCGCGCGCGCGCCGTGGCGCTGTTCGTGCGCGCCTACGAGCAGACGCGGCGCGCGGTGACCTACCTGCGCTGGGACGAGGGCGACGCCGAGCTCATCGCCCCGTCGCTGCAAAAGAAAGAGCGGAACGGCCGCCCGGCGAGCGAGTAGAGTCCCCCATGCCCGCCCCGAAGAAGAAGAAGCGGCCCACCAAGAGCGCGCCTGCCAGGCCCCGCCCGGACGAGGCGTGGATCGGCGGCTTCTTCTCCCTCCGCACCTTCGTCCACGAGGGCGACGAGGCGTACCGGCCCGAGGCGGTCGTCTGGATGACCGAGCGGGGCGCCGTCCTCGGCTGCGTCGCGCTCCGCCCGGGCGACGCCGTGGCGGGCGCGGTCGACAGCTTCGAGGCCGCCGCCCGCGAGCCCATGGAGGGCGAGCCGCGCCTGCCCCGGCGCGTGCGCGTGGCGTCGCCCGCGCTCGCCGACGCGCTCCGCGCGCGGATCGACCCGGCGATCGAGGTGCGCGTCGCGCCGACGCCGGAGATCGACGCCGTGGCCGAGGACCTGGAGGCGCACCTCGGCGAGCGGGACGGCCGGCCGCCGCCGAGCTTCCTCGGGGGCGGCATCGAGGCGGATGCCATGGCGTCGTTCTTCCGCGCGGCGGCCGCGCTCTACCGGGCGGCGCCGTGGAAGGCCGTGCCGAGCGACGCCGACGTCATGGCCCTGTCGATGCCGTCGCTCGGCGCGCGCGACCTCGCGCTCTGCGTCGTCGGGCAGGCCGGCCAGGGCCACGGCGTGCTCCTCTTCGAGGGCGCGCGGGGGTTCGAGCTCTACCTCGAGGAGATCGAGAAGCTTGAGGGCAAGCCCCCCGCGTCGCTGCCGGCGGGCTTCTTCTCGCTGAGCTTCGACCGCGCGGACGACCTGCACCCCGCCCTGCGCGCCGAGGTCGCCGAGCAGCGGTGGGAGCTGGCCGGGCCGGACGCCTACCCCACGCTCGCGATGGTCGACGAGGACCTCATCGGCCGCAAGCCGACGCCGCGGGAGCTCACGGCCTCCGAGGCGCTCGCGCTCGGCCTCGTCGAGCTGATGAAGCGGCGCAAGGAGCTCGCGAAGGCCTTCCGCGGCGGCGACCCGGTGGAGGTGAGCTGCGTCGTCTCGACCCACGCCGGCCCGGTGGAGGTGCTGTTCCGCGCGCCCCACCCGGGGCGCAGCTGACCGGGCGCGCCCTCAGCGGGCGACGAGCCGGTAGAGATCGCCGCTCAGGAGGAACTCGCAGACGACGTTGCCGAAGCGGAGGACGTCGCCGCTGCGGAGGGCCACGCCGTCCGAGAGCGGCTCGAGCGGCCGGTCGTTCAGGAACGTGCCGTTGGTGCTCTTCCGCGCGTGGATCATCGCCGTGGTCGCGCCCTGGACCGAGATGTGGGCGTGGACCTTGGACACGGACGGGTCGCGGAGGACGATATCGCTGTTCAGCGCGCGTCCGACGAGGATGCGATCCTGCCAGGGGCTCTCCGGGCGCTTGATCACCGGCAAGAGCTCGCACTGGCGCGAGGCCGCGTTCATGGCGGACGAGATCCGATGGCGGCTCGCCGACGTGTGGACGCTCGCGCCGGGCGAGGTGCCGGCGAAGACGGTCTTGAACGACGGCGGGGGTTGATCCTCGGGGCCGAGCTCCCGGACCAGCCAGGTGTGGGGGTATCTCCGCTCGAACGCCGCCTGGGAGATCGCCCGGCACTGCGCGGACAGGGTCGCGAAGGTCAACATGACGTGGTCTTCTCGTGGTCTGGGCCGTTCCGCTCGAGCGCGGCGGGCCCGGCCGAGCGGCGCTGCGCCGGCGCGACGGGGACCCGATAGGCCCTTATACCTCAATCCATCACGAGATCGCCGTCGGCCATGGCGTCCCGAGGACGGAACATCGCGGCGCCGCGCCGACCACACCGTCGTCGCGCGTCACACCCGGCGCTCGTCCCCCCCGGCGCGCGGCGACAGCGGACGTCTCGCGGCGACGCCGGCGCACGGGGCGCGCACGGGGCGCGCACGGGGCGCGCACGGGGCGCGCACGGGGCGGCGAGCGCGCGACAGCAGCGCGAGGGGCGCGAGGATCGAAATCGCGCACATGGCACGACGTGGGCGCTTTCCGATTGACGCGCCGAGTCGACCATGCGCAATGAAATCATCGCACCCGAGGAGATCTCATGACCTGGGCTTGCCATCGCGGGCCTCGAGATGGGGTCTGCCGCCAGGTGTGAACTCAGGAGGGACCATGTTTGGTCGCGGCAAGGCGGGACTCGCGCCGCTCTTCGGCGTGCTCGCGGTTCTTTGTCGTCTGGAGCCGGCGCACGCGGCGCCGGAGTCTGTCACGTTCACGATCGGCCACATCAACTGCGAGCCCGTCGGCGGATTTGCGCTGTTCGTGGGCGGCGCGCACATCGGCACGGTGCCGAGCACGAACGCGTGCGTCTGCAACGACACGCCCCTCGTCGCCACGTACACCGATCCCGCGGTGCTCGCGCTGCTCGACCCGTCGCAGTGCGTCGACTTCCGCGTCGAGGCGGCCGGCGGGGCGGAGATCGGGTGGGCGTACGTGCGGGTCGACGTCGATTCGCCGGAGGGCGCGGAGACGGCCTGTCTCTTCGACGCGCGGGCCTGGGCCTCTGGCGGCGACCGCTGCGGCGCGCAGAACGTGTGCGAGGGGTACACCTTCCTGCCGGCGGTCGGCGGGGCCGACACCGACGGCGACGGGGTCGCGTGGGGGATCGGCAGCGGCTGCGACAGCTGCGGTCACGACGCGAACCCCGGGCAGGAGGACGGCGACGGCGACGGGGTCGGGGACGCCTGCGACAACTGCCCCGACGTGCACAACCCCGATCAGCGCGACAGGAACCATAACGGCCGCGGCGACGCGTGTGAATGCCTGGCCCCCGGGGTGACGGACCAGGACGGCGACGGCGTCTGCGACCTCGCGGACAACTGCTGGTACGCCGTCAATCCCGGGCAAGGAGACGGCGACGCCGACGGCGTGGGCGACGCTTGCGACACGTGCGTGGGCGAAGGCGCCTGGGACTACGACGGCGACGGCCTCTGCGACGGCGAGGACAACTGCAGCTCTAGCGGCAACCCGGCGCAGGAGGACAGCGACGGCGACGGCTACGGCGACGCCTGCGACCGGTGCGTCGGCGCCGGCGACGGGGACTACGACGGCGACGGCCTCTGCGACCGGGACGACAGCTGCTTCGGTACCCCGAACCCGGGTCAGGAGGACAGAGACGCCGACGGCGTGGGCGACGCCTGCGACAGCTGCCCGGACACGCAGAACCCCGACGAGCGGGACAGCGACGGAAACGGCGTCGGCGACGCGTGCGACGTGTGCTGGGCGACGGGCCGCGAGGACTACGACGGCGACCGCGCCTGCGACGAGAGTGACAATTGCGTCCCCCTCCACAACCCGGGTCAGGAGGACGCCGACGCCGACGGCTACGGCGACGCCTGCGACATCTGCCCGAGCGTGCCGAACACCGATCAGAGCGGGATCGACTACAACTGGAACGGCGCGCCCGACGCCTGCGAGCCCTGCATGGTCGCGGGCCGGGGGGACTACGACGGCGACGGCGTCTGCGACGACGTGGACAACTGCTTCTTCACGCCGAACCCGTGGCAGGACGACGGGGACGGCGACGGGATCGGCACACATTGCGATTACTGCGTGGGCCCCGGCGACTGGGACTACGGGGACGGCGACGGCCTCTGCGGCGAACTCGACAACTGCGGCGGCGCCTTCAACCCCGGGCAGGAGGACCGCGACGCCGACGGCCTCGGCGACGCCTGCGACAACTGCCCGGGCGTGGCGAACTACGACCAGACCGACAGCGACCTCGACGGCGTCGGCGATGCGTGCGACGAGCCCCCCTGCGGCGACACGTGCGAGCCGGTGTGCGTGACCCTCCAGCGCGGCCTCTCCGGCGACGTCGCCGACGCGACCGTCTGGGCGGCCTACCCGGATTACAACCAGGGTGAGCAGACGTACGCCCACTCGGGGCTCAGCCAGGGCTTCGTCAAACAGGCGCTGTTCCGCTTCGCGCTCGACGCCATCCCGCCCGGCGCGACGGTCACGTCCGCCTCGTTTACGGCGTTCGCCACGAGCTCGGGGGCGCAGACCATCCGCGCGCACCGCGTCACCGCCCCCTGGGACGAGGCGACGGTCACCTGGAGGCGCTTCGCCGGCAGCTACGCTCCGGGGATCGAGGCGGCCATGACCGGAATCCCCTACGGCGCGAGCACCCTGGACCTCACCGCCCTCGTCCAGGCGTGGGTGGACGGCGCGCATCCCAACCACGGCTTCCTCCTCGAAGAGGACGCCGGCGCGCGCACCGCCTACCGCACCAGCGAGCACCCCGTCGCGAGCGATCGCCCCCGGCTCGCGGTCTGCTTCACCCCGTACTGAGCCTCTCCCTCCGCCACGCCCCGAGCCGCCGCGGCGCTCCCCTCCGCGACGCCGGGGCCAGGCTGGCCGCGAGCGTCGGAATCGTGCGCGAGATCATCGAGAGTCGACTCAGATCCCATACATAACGCAGCCTCCCTTCTTTCCCGTTGACGCCGGAGAGGCGCCCAGGCACACGGGACAATTACACTCGAGGAGATCCTCGACCTGGGCTCGGCGTCGCCAGCCATCCGGGTGAGGTCTGCCGCGGGATGTGAACCCAGGAGAGAACATGCTCGTTCGCGGCAAAGCCGGCCTCGCGCCGCTTTTTGGCCTGCTCACGGTGCTTTTGTGCCTCAAACCGGCCCACGCGGCGCCGGAGGCCGTCACGTTCACGATCAACCACGCGGACTGCGCGTATCCGCCCGGCGGCTTCGCGCTGTACGTGGGCGGGACGTACATCGACACGGCGCCGAGCACCAACGAGTGCGTGTGCAACGAGACGCCCCTCGTCGCGAGGTACACGGATCCCGCGGTGCTCGCGCTGCTCGACCCGTCGCAGTGCAACGACGTCCGCGTGGAGGCGGTCGACGGCGCCGAGGTCGCGTGGGGGTTCGTCCGGGTCGACGTCGAGGCGCCGGAGGGCGCGCAGACGGCCTGCGTCTTCGACGCGCGGCCGGGGGGCCCGGGCCAGCTCTGCGCCGACCGCGACCTGTGTGTCGAAGAGGGGTTCAGCTTCGAGGCCTCCGTGGGCGAGGCCGACCTCGACGGCGACGGGATCGTGGCGGGCGTCGGCGGCGGGTGCGACAACTGTAGCGGCGCAGCGAACGCCGGGCAGGAGGACAGCGACGGCGACGGCCGCGGCGACGCCTGCGACAACTGCCCGGGCACGCCCAACCCCGACCAGCGCGACAGCGACCGTGACGGCGTGGGCGACGCCTGCGACGCCTGCGCGAGCGGCGCCGACTGGGACCGCGACGGCCGCTGCGACGGGAGCGACAACTGCATTTACAACGTGAACCCCGGCCAGGAGGACGCCGACGCAGACGGCGTGGGCGACGCCTGCGACCCGTGCTTCGGCGCAGGCCCCTGGGACTGGGACCGCGACGGCCGCTGCGACGGGAGCGACAACTGCACGTACTATTACAACCCAGGGCAGGAGGACGCCGACGCCGACGGCTTCGGCGACCTCTGTGACGGCTGCGCCGGCGAGGGCGCCTGGGACCAGGACAACGACGGGCTCTGCGACGACGAGGACAACTGCTACTACAGCCACAATCCGGGGCAGGAGGACGGCGACGCCGACGGCTTCGGCGACGCCTGCGACAACTGCCCTGAGGCGCACAACCCCGACCAGAGCGACCTCAATTACAACCGCATCGGCGACCTCTGCGATGCCTGCTGGGCGTCGGGCGGATCGGACTACGACGGCGACGGCGTCTGCAACGAGAGCGACAGCTGCCCTGACGCCCGCAACCCGGGGCAGGAGGACGCCGACGGCGACCGCATCGGCGACGTGTGCGACAACTGCCCGGGCGCGTACAACCCCGACCAGAGCGACAGCAACTGGAACCTGACGGGCGACGCCTGCGACGCCTGCTGGGCGTCGGGCGGCTGGGATTACGACGGCGACGGCGTCTGCGACGACAGCGACAACTGCGATCACGATCGCAACCCGCAGCAGGAGGACGGCGACGCCGACGGCCGCGGGGACCGCTGCGACACCTGCGTCGGCCCTGGCGTCTGGGATCAGGACGGCGACGGCGTCTGCGACGAGGGCGACAATTGCTATTACAGCCACAACCCGGGCCAGGAGGACGTCGACGCGGACGGCTTCGGCGACGTGTGTGACGGCTGCCCCGGCCAGGGCACCTGGGACTCCGACGGCGACGGCCTCTGCGATGAGGTCGACAACTGTTATTACAACCACAACCCGGGCCAGGAGGACAGCGACGCCGACGGGTCCGGGGACGCGTGTGACCCGTGCAGGGGCCCAGGAACCTGGGACTACGACGGCGACCACCTCTGCGACGAGAGAGACAACTGCTACGACGTCTATAACCCCACGCAGGACGACGCGGACGCGGACGGCTACGGCGACGCGTGCGACAGCTGCTCGGGCGCAGGCGCCGGGGACTACGACGGCGACGGCCACTGCGACGAGGGCGACAACTGCACCTACAGCGAAAACCCCGGGCAGGAGGACACCGACGCCGATGGAATCGGCGATGCCTGCGACCACTGCGTGGGCCCGGGCGGCTGGGACGACGACCGCGACGGCCTCTGCGACCAGCGCGACAACTGCCCGGATTCGACCAACCCGGGACAGGAGGACACCGACGCCGATGGGGTCGGCGACGCGTGCGACAACTGCCGGAGCGTGCCCAACCCGGACCAGCACGACAGCAACTACAACGGGCGCGGCAACGCCTGCGACACGTGCTGGACCGAGGGTTACGCCGACGACGACGGCGACGGCGCCTGCAACTACGCGGACAACTGCTATCCCGCCTACAACCCGGGCCAGGAGGACGGCGACGCGGACGGCGCCGGCGACGCCTGCGACAACTGCGCGCATGTCGCGAACCCGGACCAGCGCGACAGCGACCACAACGGCATCGGCGACGCCTGCGACGCCTGCTGGCTCTCCGGCGACTGGGACTACGACGGCGACGGGATCTGCGACAGCGCCGACAACTGCTCCTTCGTCTACAACCCGGGCCAGGAGGACGCCGACGCGGACGCCATCGGCGACGCCTGCGACACCTGCGCCGGCGCCGGCGCCGACGACTACGAGGGCGACGGCCGCTGCGATCTCGAGGACAACTGCTATTACATCCCCAACCCGGGCCAGGAAGACGCCGACGCCGACGGCTTCGGCGACGCCTGCGATACCTGCGCGGGCGCGGGCGCGTGGGACTACGACGGCGACGGCGCCTGCGATCTCGCGGACAGCTGCGTTTACGTCCCCAACCCGGGCCAGGAGGACACCGACGCGGACGGGATCGGCGACGCCTGCGACAACTGCGCGGACCTCGCGAACCCGGACCAAGTCGACAGCAACAACAACGGCGTCGGCGACGCCTGCGACGCCTGCTGGAACGCTGGCGACTGGGACTACGACAACGACGGCGCGTGCACCTCGGCGGACAACTGCGCCTTCGTCCCCAACCCCGGCCAGGAGGACCGCGACGCCGACGGCCTCGGCGACGCCTGCGACAACTGCCCGAGCGCGGCCAACCCGGACCAGAGCGACAGCAACTACAACGGGATCGGCGACGCCTGCGACCGCTGCTGGGCGTCGGGCGGCTGGGACTACGACAGCGACGGCCGCTGCGACGACGAGGACAACTGCCTTTACAGTCCCAACCCGGGACAGGAGGACGCCGACGCCGACGAGCTCGGCGACGCCTGCGACCCCTGCGCGGGGAACACGAACTGGGATGAGGACGGCGACGGCCTCTGCGCGGACCGGGACAACTGCTATTACGTTCCCAACCCGGGCCAGGAAGACGCCGACGCCGACGGCTCCGGCGACGCGTGCGATTTCTGCGCAGGCAACGGCGAATCGGACTACGACGGCGACGCGCGCTGCGACCTCGAGGACAACTGCGCCTACGCCGCCAACCCGGACCAGGCGGACGCGGACGCCGACGGGTTCGGCGACGCCTGCGATGCGTGCCTGGGCGCCGGCTTCAGGGACCATGACAACGACGGCCTCTGCGACCTCGAGGACAACTGCGCCTACACCGTCAACCCGGACCAGGCGGACGCGGACGCCGACGGCGCAGGCGACACCTGCGACAACTGCCCCGGCGCGGTGAACCCCGACCAGTTCGACAGCGACTACAACGGCATCGGCGACGCCTGCGACGCCTGCTGGGCCGCCGGCGACTGGGACCAGGACGCCGACGGCCTCTGCGGCGCCGCGGACAATTGCGCTTACTACACCAACCCGGGCCAGGAGGACGGCGACGGCGACGGCGTGGGCGATCTCTGCGACAACTGCCCGAGCGCGGCCAACCCGGACCAGCGCGACAGCGACTACAACGGCCTCGGCGACGCCTGCGACGCCTGCTCGGCCGCTGGCATCGGCGATTATGACCGCGATGGCCGCTGCGACGATATCGACAACTGCCTTTACAATCCCAACCCGGGCCAGGAGGACAGCGACGCGGACGGCCGCGGCGACGCCTGCGACCCCTGCGCGGGGCACTCGCCGTGGGACGACGACGGCGACGGCCTCTGCGAGGACAGGGACAACTGCACCTACGGCTACAACCCGGGCCAGGAAGACGGCGACGGCGACGGCATCGGCGACCGCTGCGACGAATGCCCGGGGCCCGGCGCCTGGGACCACGACGGCGACGGCCTTTGCGACCTCGAGGACAACTGCGGCGGCGCCGCCAACGTGGACCAGGCGGACGCCGACGCCGACGGGTACGGCGACGCTTGTGATGACTGCGTGGGCGCCGGCCCCTGGGACTACGACGGCGACGGCCTCTGCGACCTCGAGGACAACTGCTCTTACGCCGTCAACCCGGACCAGGCGGACGCGGACACCGACGGCCTCGGCGACGCCTGCGACAACTGCCCGGGCGCGGAGAATGCTGACCAGCTCGACAGCGACTACAACGGCATCGGCGACGCCTGCGACGCCTGCTGGGCCGCCGGCGACTGGGACCAGGACGGCGACGCCCTCTGCGGCGCCGCGGACAACTGCGCTTACGTCACCAACCCGGGCCAGGTGGACGGCGACGCGGACGGCGTAGGCGACGCCTGCGACAACTGCCCGACCGCGGCCAACCCGGACCAGCGCGACAGCAACTACAACGGCATCGGCGACGCCTGCGACGCCTGCTGGGCCGCCGGCGGCGGCGATTACGACCGCGATGGCCGCTGCGACGACATCGACAACTGCATTTACAATCCCAACGCGGGCCAGGAGGACAGCGACGCCGACGGGTACGGCGACGCCTGCGACCCCTGCGTGGGCGCATGGAACTGGGACTCCGACAGCGACGGCCTCTGCGAGGACGCGGACAACTGCGTCTACGACCACAACCCGGGCCAGGAGGACAGCGACGCCGACGGCACAGGCGATCTCTGCGACTACTGCTGGGGGGCGGGCGGCTGGGACCACGACGGCGACGCGATCTGTAGCGACGTGGACAACTGCCACGACGTCTCCAACCCGGATCAGGTGGACAGCGACGCCGACGGCCTCGGCGACGCCTGCGACAACTGCCCGGACGCGCCCAACCTGGTTCAGCTCGACAGCAATTACGACGGCATCGGCGATGCCTGCGACGTCTGCTGGGCCACGGGGATCGCCGACTCCGACCACGACGGCCACTGCGACGTCAGCGACAACTGCCGCTACGACCCCAACCGGGGCCAGGAGGACCGCGACGCCGACGGCGTCGGCGACGTCTGCGACTACTGCTCGGGCGCCGGGTACTGGGACTCCGACGGCGACGGCCTCTGCAATGGGGAGGACAACTGCGTTTACTTCGTCAATCCCGGGCAGGAAGACGGCGACGCCGACGGCGCGGGCGACCTCTGCGACAGCTGCGCAACGACGCCGAACCCCGACCAGAGCGACAGCGATCACAACGGCGTCGGCGACGCCTGCGACCCGTGCTTCCTGACGGGCACGGGGGACTCCGACTGGGACACCGTCTGCGACCCGGAGGACAACTGCGCCTACGACGCCAACCCGGACCAGCGGGACACCGACAGCGACGGCGCCGGCGACGTGTGCGACGCGTCCTGCGGCGCGATCATCGACAACGGCACGGTCCAGCTGGGCGTGAACTGCGAGGGCCACCTCAACGTGCCGTTCGCGGGCGACCCGCTCCGGATCGGCACCATGGGCCTGCGCTACATGCCCACGGGCAACGCCGGCCTCGGCGCGTGGTCGCTCTCCGAGGGCTGGGGCGCGGGCGACGCCGCGACCTGGCTCTCCGGCTACGCGAACCGCGGCGTCGACGGCGCGCCGTACACGCTCCAGCGCGTCGGCTTCTCGGCGACGCCGGACAGCGCGGTCTCCACCGTCCAGATCGGCGGCGCGCTCCGCGTCACCCACGATTACCGCCCGTCCGCCGCGACCCCCGCGCTCTACGAGATCGTGGTGACCATCGAGAACACCGGCGAGAGCGCCGCCGACCTGCGGTATCGCCGCGTGATGGACTGGAGCCTCTCTCCCGCCCTCTCGCGGGAGCTCGTCACGATCGATCCGGGCGGCGTCCCCGAGCTCTTCCGGACCGACGCCGGCAGCTGGAGCAGCGCCGATCCCTTCCGCTTCACCGGCTCGCGCCCCGGCCCGGTGACGGACGCGGGCCCCGCCGACCTCGGCGCGCTGTTCGACTTCGACTTCGGCGCGCTCGAGCCCGGCGACGCCCACGTCTTCCGGGTGTTCTACGGCGCGGCCGGGAGCGAGGCCGACGCGCTCGCCGCGCTCGCGGCGGTCGGCGCCGAGGCGTACTCGCTCGCTCAGCCGGACGCGCCCGGAGGAGCGGACCTCGGCGCGCCGAACACGTTCGTCTTCGCCTACGCGAGCGGCGCCGCCGCCCCCGCCTGCGGCGACGGCGCGCTCGACCCCGGCGAGGCCTGCGACGACGGCAACCTCGTCGACGGCGACGGCTGCACCGCGACGTGTGTTGCGTGCGCGGACGCCGACGCGGACGGCGCCTGCGACGACGCCGACAACTGCCCCGAGGACAGTAACCCCGCCCAGGAGGACAGCGACGCGGACGGCGCGGGCGACGCCTGCGATCCGGTGTGCCTCACCTTCCAGCGCGGCCTCTCCGGCGAGGTCGCCGACACGAGCGTCTGGGCGGCCTACCCGCGGTACAACGAGGGCGACATGGCGTACGTCCACTCGGGCAGCAGCGGCGGATTCACCAAACACGCGCTGTTCCGGTTCGCGCTCGACGCCATCCCGCCCGGCGCCACGGTGACGTCGGCCTCGTTCACGACCACGGCCGTGAGCTCGGGCGCGCAGACCATCCGCGCGCACCGCATCACCGCTGCGTGGGACGAGGCGAAGGTCACCTGGAGGAGCTTCGCCGGGAGCTACGCGCCGGAGGTCGAGGCGACCATGATCGGCGTCCCGCACGGCGCGAGCACCCTGGACCTCACCGCCCTCGTCCAGGCGTGGGTGGACGGCGCGTATCCCAACCACGGCTTCCTCCTCGAAGAGGACGCCGCCGCGCGCACCGCCTACCGCACCAGCGAGCACCACGCCGAGGGCGATCGTCCCCGGCTCGCGGTCTGCTTCACGCCGTACTGAGCCCCTCCCCTCCACCACCGGCGGCCGGCCCCTCCACGCGCCGGCCGCCGCCGATCCCATCGCGCGCCGCGCGAAACGGACACCCCCGCGGCAACTCCCATTTTTCGGCCGCCCCCGCCGCTCCGCAGGCGCGCTTCGCGCGGCGACTACGGTATGTTTCCGCCGTGAACCCCTCCTACAATGTCCAGCACGCGCCGGTCGGCGCCTTTGCCTCCTTCACGCTCGGCAGCTTCAACCGCCGGGGCGGCTTCGCCTCGCAGGTGGGCCGCCCGGGCGACTCGAACCTCTACATCGGCTACCGCGAGGGCGACGGCGACCTCTTCTGCCTGCCCTACTTCGAGGCGGCCAGCGGCCCGGAGGTCCCCTTCGGGGTCACCTTGACGCGCGACACGCGGATGCGCCGCGTCTTCGGCGAGCAGGACATCCGCCGCGAGCTCGGCTGGGCGAGCGACACCATCCGCGCCGGCAAGCTCACCCTCACCCTCTTCTCGCCGTTCGGCCCCATCCCGGACCCGCGCACCGCGCCGCCCGCCGAGGTCGCCGCGCGCTGCTGTCCGGCGGTCTTCGCGCGCCTCGAGCTCGACAACACCGGCGGCGCCGAGCCCATGACCGGCCTCTTCGCGCTCGACGCGGCGAGCCTGCGCGACCTCGAGGCGACGACCGACGGTCGCCTCGTCGGCGTCGCGCACGGCCGGCGCTGGGGCCTCGCCTGCCGCCCGGAGCCCGGCGTCACTGCCTTCCAGGCCTTCGCGCCCGAGCACGCGTTCGACGGCAGCCAGGACCGGCTGTTCCGCCTCGGCAAGAGCGGCGGCCTGCGCGTCGAGGTCCCCCCGGGCGCCCGCCGCGAGCTGTGGATCGCGCTCGGCTTCCACGACGCCGGGACCATCACCACCGGAATCGAGGCGCGCTACGCCTACACCCGCTACCACCGCAGCCTCGAGGACGTGCTCTCCTTCGCGCTCGACCACCGCGAGGCGCTCGTCCGCGAGGCCCTCGCGCGGGATGAGGAGCTCGCGCGCGCGCCGCTCAGCCCCGCCCAGAAATGGCTGCTCGCGCAGGCCACGCACGGCTACTTCGGGTCCACCGAGTGGCTCGACACCGCGCTCGACGACGCCTCGCCGCCCGCGCCGCTCTGGGTCGTGAACGAGGGCGAGTACGAGATGATGAACACCTTCGATCTCGCGATCGATCACCTCTTCTTCGAGCTGCGTTACGCGCCCTGGGCCGTGCGCAACATCCTCGACCTCTACGTCGACCGCTACAGCTACCGCGACCAGGTGAAGCGCCCCGGCGCGCAGGGCGAGCTCCTGCCCGGCGGCGTGTCGTTCACGCACGACATGGGCGTCGGAAACCACTTCTCGCCCGCGAGCTACTCCAGCTACGAGCGCCCGAACCTCGACGCCCTCTGCTTCAGCTACATGACGCACGAGCAGCTCACCAACTGGATCTGCTGCGCCGGCGTGTACGTCGCGCGCACCGGCGACAAGGGCTTCCTCGAGCGCCACAAGGGCCTCTTCGCCGAGCTGCTCGAGAGCCTGCTCCACCGCGACGCCCCGGAGCCCGGCGCGCGGGGCGGCGTGATGGCGCTCGACAGCAGCCGCTGCGGCGCCGGCGCGGAGATCACGACCTACGACTCGCTGGATCACTCGCTCGGGCGCGCGCGCGGCAACCTCTACCTCGCCGGCAAGACGTGGGCGTCCTACGTGGTCCTCGCGCACCTGCTCGAGCGGTGCGGCGACTCCCCCCGCGCCGCCGAGGCCGCGGCGGCGAGCCTGCGGTCGGCGCGCGCCATCACCTCCGCCTTCGACGAGGCGTCGGGGTACATCCCCGCCCTGCTCGACGGGAGCTGCCCGAGCGCGATCATCCCCGCGATCGAGGGCCTCTTGTACCCGCACGCCATGGGCCTGCTCGAGGGCCTCCTTGCGCAGGGCGAGCACGCCGAGCTCGTGCGCGTGCTCCGCCGCCACCTGCAGGCGGTGCTGAAGCCCGGGCTGTGCCTGTTCCCCGAGGGCGGCTGGAAGCTGTCGAGCAGCAGCGACAACTCCTGGGCGAGCAAGATCGCGCTCTGCCAGCATGTCGCGCGCGCGATCCTGAAGGCCGATCTCCCCGACGAGGACCGCCACGAGGAGGCCCACGTCCGCTGGCAGATCGAGGGCTCCGGCTACTGGGCCTTCTCCGACCAGATGCAGCGCGGCGTGCCCGTCGGCAGCCGCTTCTACCCGCGCGGCGTGACCGCCGTCCTCTGGCTGGACGAGGCCCCCGGAGGGATCGCGAAGCCGAGCCGCTAGAGGCTCGGTTTCGCGTGCCAGAAACCCCGCCACAAAAACCGGTCGATGACGAGCGGCCGCCGGAAACAGTAGCGTTCATCCCCGAGGGCGACCGCGCGGCTCAGGGTGCTGGCGAGCGAGGCGACCACCGCAGCAGCCCGACGCGCTGGCTCGGTCACGGCGAGCTCCCTGAAGCCCGGGGCTTGGTCCAACCGGCGAGCGTGGGCTGCGAATCGGCGCATCGAGCGCCATTTTGCGGCGGTTGTGGGCCCAGGATGGCGTCAGCCCTACATGGGCCCATGATCCGCCGAGAACCATGCATGCGTGTGCGCTTCTATGGCGTCTCCGTACAATGTTTTTTCTGCATTCGAAACGCCGTCCGCGCAGGTGTCCGGGAGGCAGCGAGCCCGGCCGGCAGCTCCGCGCAGCAACGCCCTTCCCTTTGACGAACTGGTTTCATAAGCTGCACGTGAGAGTATCCGGAGAATTTCGCTCCATGACGTTGAAAGGTACGCGAATGGCCATTCGACATGCCAGTGTGTGCGTCATCGCGATGTCCTGGATCGGGTGTGCACAGATCTTCGGATTCGACAAGGAGTACCTGGTCGTCGAGGATCAAGGAATCGGAGGCGCCGGCACCGGTGGCGCCGGCAGCTCCGGAACCGGGGGAGCCGGAGGCGCCGGAGGCGGGGGCGCAGGAGGTGCAGGCGCAGGCGCCGGGGGCGCCGGGGGCGCCGGAGGCGGCGGCGCCGGAGGCGGATGTGTCGTCGAGATGCCGGCGGGCGAGGCGCCGACCCCGCCGCTCTTGATCGACGATATGGAGGATGGAGACATCAACATCATCCCCATCGAGGACGACGTGAACCCTCGGAGAGGGTACTGGTACGCGGCCAATGACATGAACGGCGAGCAGCTCCCCCGGGCCGACGACTTCTACACGAGCGAGATCGAGCTCCCGCGCGGCGACAGCACGTTGGCCGTGAACTCCGAGGCGGACGTCGGATTCTCGCTATGGGGAGCCCTCTTCGGCTTTCGACTGAACGCCGTCGAGGCCGGGACGGAAGGCGTCTACGACGCCTCCAGGTTCCGTGGAATCGCGTTCTGGGCCTACGCCGAGAGCGGCTCTTACACGAGGATGATCGTGGACGTCGCCGACGTGCAGACATGGAAAGACGGCGGCATCTGCGGCACCAACGGCGTGTGCGATGACCATTTCCGCACGATCGTCGTGCTGACGCCCTGCTGGAAGTACTACGAGATCCCGTTCGCGAACCTCAAGCAGACAGGATGGGGCGAGAAGTTCGACGCGGTGGACGTGACGCAGCTCTGGGCGATCCAGTTTCGCTTCAACTCCAAGCAGAACTTCAACGTCTGGGTCGACGACGTCGCGTTTTACGAGTGAGCGGCTCCCTCGTGGTCGTGCCTCCGCCCGCCGACGCAGGCGTTACCGCCCGGACACGCTGACCCCTGAGGCGCCAGCCGGGCTTCCAGCCGGGCGAGCGGCGCGCCCAGGAATCCGGAGGACGTACCTCACCAGGGGCTGCTCACCACGATGGAACCGCCGGTCGGCCCCGCGAGCAGCGACCAGCTCACCGCGCTCGCCGGCGGGCGGGACGGGGACGGCTCCGTCAGGAAGAGCACCACGGCCGTGCCGGCCAGCACCGCCCCGGCGCTGAAGCCTATCGTGCTCACCAGCCCCAGGTCCTTCGCGCGAGCCCCGGCGTCCTTCCCGACCGGGCTGCACGCCGCCACATCATCGCCGAGATCGGAACACTCCTCGTCCGCCAAGCGGCTCGCGTCGAGCGCCATCCACCCCGTTACCGACCCGACGACCAGCCCGGTCACGGCGAGCCCGCCCGCGACGTAGGTCACCACACGCCGGCCGCTTGGCCCCGCATCCGGCGCCGCCAGCGCAGGGCCGCTCACCCGATGTCCAGATGGCAAGCCAGCCTCCCTGGGCAGCAGCACATCCGCCTTTGGCGGCACATCCGCCCGCCTCTCGGGCGGCGGCTCCTCGACCGGAGGTTTCACCTCGATCTCGATCGTCTTCGACTCGGACCTGCCGATCGTGAACCGCGCCTCGGTCAACGGCCCTCCCGGCGCCTGCGCCGTCACGACGTGTTCTCCCGGATCGACGGGGAGCGCGATGCCGAGCGAAGGTTGCGCCAGGGTGAGGCCGTTGCGCTGCACGACCGTGCCCGCCGGGGCGTCCTTCGGCAGCGACAGCGTGAGCTGCGGCACCTGCGGCGCGAGCGTGTCGCGCTGCTCGCGCGCGATCTTGTAGCGCTTCTGGTGCTTGAACTGCTCAGCCTCCGGCATGCGGGAGTACATCGCCAGGTAGTCGTTGTAGCGCGCGACCGCCGTCGCGATGCGGCCCCACTTGGCCTCACACTCGGCGAGCGTGAACAGCCGCCCCGGGCGAGGATCGAGGCGATGGCTCTCGGTGAGGGCAGGACAGCCTGTAATGTATCGACCTGCCAGCATGTCGGCGAGACCACGGTTGAAGAGCGACTCGGCCGCGGCCACGGCGTCGGATTGTGCGCTGGCCGGAGCGGCGATGGCGGTGCTCAGCAATCCGCTCATGATGGCCCAGGACCAGGAATGGCGCATTCGCAGAAAGAAATACCATGTCTGGTATGGTGTCCCAGGAAAAAAGTCAGGAGGCCCGCTGCCCTTGTCGCTGCGCTCAGTCCGGCGCGTAGAGCGGCTCCTCCGGCCACGTGGATGACGAGGACGCCGGCTGCACGGGCGGCGAGCGCCTGCGCGCGGCGCTGGGCTTCGGCGCCACGCGCTGCGGCGTCGCGCTGGGCTGCGGCACCGCGCCATTGGATAGAAGCGCCGCCGGCGCGCTCGCGCTCGCGGCGACAGCCGCCGCGGTGAGCGCCGCATGGTCGACGTCCACGCGCGGCGCGGAGGCCTTGGGGGCAGGCGCCATGAGGTCGAACGCGATGGGCGCCGCCGACGGCGCGGCGCGGGCGGCTACCGCCGGCGAGGGCGCCGCCTGCGCGGGCCCGGTCGTACCGAGGGCGGGACCGCCATCGCCCAGCGAGGAGAAGGCAAAGGCACCTCCGCCGAGCAGGGCGAGCGCTGCGGCCGCGATCACGGAGCGGTACCTCGGCATCGCGGGCGCGACCTGGGTCTCCGCGCCCGTGCTCGGCTCATCGGCCACCGGCGCCGCCGTCGTCAGCCCCTGGCTACCACGCCCGATTGGCGTCTCCGTCGCCGAGACGAAAGCCGACGGCCTCGCCGTCACGGGGGCCACGTGGAAGACCTCGGCGAGCGCCTCGACCGCGGCCGAGGCGGAGGTGAAGCGCGCCTCGGGCTCGCGCGCGGTCGCCTTCGCGAACCACGGGTCGAACGCCGGGGGCAATTGCACCCCCTCGCTCGCCGCGCGTGCACACGCGGGCTCCTGCGGGCCGAATATCGCGGTCGCCGCGAACGCGAGCGTGTTGCTGAACTCCCGCATGTCGTTCAGCCAGTACGCCTTGCCGACGAGGAGCGTGTACGCGACCATCCCGAGGGCGAAGATGTCCACCGCCTTGGAGATCGATCTGCCGCTGAACTGCTCGGGCGCCATGTAGAGCGGCGTCCCGAGGGCCGCGGTGGTCGCCGCGCCGAGCGCGGTCTCGGCGACGAGCTTGGCAATGCCGAAGTCGAGCACCTTGATCCGGAGCTCGTCATCGTCATCGCTCTGTGCGAGGAAGAGGTTGGACGGCTTGATGTCGCGGTGGACGACCCCGGCGGCGTGAGTCTTGTCGAGGGCGACCGCGGTCTGGCGCAGGTAGGCGACGGTCTCTTCCGGCGACAGGCGCCCGGCGCGGCGGATACGCGTGCTGAGCTCCTCGCCGCGGAGCAGCTCCATCACGAGGAACGGCATGCCGGTCTCCGCGTCGATCCCGGCGTCGAACACCTCGACGATGTGCTCGGTCGCGATGCGCGCAGCGATGCGCGCCTCCAGCTTGAACCGGGCCTGGAACGCGGGGTTCTCGGCGAGGTGCGGGTGCATCACCTTGAGCGCCCGCCGGCGTTCGGTCTCGACGTGCACGACCTCGTAGACGGTGCCCATCGCGCCGGTCGCGATGCCACACACGACGCGGTACCGACCGTCGAACAGCGTTCCTTGGATGAAACCTAGCGACATGGATCCACCGCGTCGAACGAGCGTACACCACGAGGAGGAAGGGGTGCACTCTGGAACTGAGGGCGGCGACGCATCTTACATCGATTACATCGACCGACCCGGTAGGGATCGTTCGCTCGACCTGCATCCATGATCTGGGCCATCGAGTTCGAATTCGATGCGGGGCGAGCGTTCAATCTCAGGATCGAATCGACGGGCTGAGGCCGCGATGCGCGGCGGTAGAGGGGCTATATCGGCTTACATTGGAGCCCATTCGGAGGCGTACGACGTCAACCTCGTCTTCGCCGTCGGGGAGAACCTCGCGCTCGATCAGCGAATACTGAAGCTGCAAGGCCACACGCGCGCCCTCGGGTCTCCGGCCCGCGCCTAGAGGTCGCGCCGACCATGGCCGGACCTCTGGCGGGCGGCGCTAGGCCGCCGAGGCGCAGCGACGCTCCCCGGCGCGCCGATCAGCGCCGCCGGCGCGCGGGCTCCCGCTTGGTCAAGCCGACGGCCTGCCGCAGCGCGTCCGCGAGCGTCTGGTAGGTCCGCACGCCCGAGAGCGAGATCCCGAGCTCCACCATCGTCCGCGCCAGCTCGGGTGACAGCCCGACCACGGCGCACTCGGCGCCCAGCAGCCGCAGCGACGTGACGATCGTCGCGATCTGCCCGGTCGCGGCCTCGTCCACCTCGGACAGGCCGGTCAGATCGAGCAGGACGTGGGTCGCGGCCATCGAGGTCACGCGGTGGAGCAGCTCCTCGCAGATGGGCTCTGCCCGCTCCCGCGACAACACGCCGGCGAGCGGCACCGCGAGCACGCCGTTCCAGACCTGGATGATGGGCGCGGACAGCGCGCGGATCAGCCGCTCTTTCTGCTCGACCTCCTCGTCCTTGCGCCGGAGCTCCTGGGCGGCCTCCGCCATGTGTTGCCGCAGCTCCTGCTGCCGCGCCCGCAGGCGGACGAGCCTCAGCCGGTCGAGCTCGTCGTCGATCGTCCGGTCCGAGGGGTGGACGCGGAACTCCACGGCGGGCCCCGCGCCCCCCGTGTCGATGATCTCGTCGGCCCAGCAGCGCCGCGCGAACGCCTGGTTGAAGAGCCCGATCACCTTGCCCTGCAGGAACGGGCACCCCCAGCTCAGGCGGCCTTCCCCCTGCATGCGGAGCTCCCAGGGGTTCCGGATCCGCACGGTCGCCACGCCCGCCGCGCGATCGAAGGCCGGCAGCTCGAACGCGCCCCACCCGGCCGCGCTGATCGCGCGCCCCCACGCGAGGAGGCCGTGCTCGATCGCGTCGCCCGACTTCGCCACCATGCCCTGGTAATCCTCCTCGGTGCCCAGGCTCGACGAGCGCGCCACGAGGAGCCGGAAGAGATCGACGCCGACCTCCTCCACGAGGGGCGAGAGCATGTGGAAGAGCGAGGGGTTCGTCCAGAAGAGCGCGGAGGACAGCCCTCCGAAGAGCAGATCGCCGTCGTCGAGGCGCCACTCCACCGGAACGTCCTGAACCGTCAGCGTCGGGCGAGGATCGGACATGCTCGCCGAGCTTCGCACGAAAGCCGGGCCGCGCGCGACCGCTCACCGCGGACGAGCGAGGTGTGCCGAGCCCCGCCGGACGGCCTCTACCGAGAGGTCGCCGAGCCGCCGGAGGCGCGCCGCGCTTGACAGGGGAGAGCCGCTCTGGACATGAAGCCGGACGGGCTCGTCCCTGCGCGACGGCGAGCGTCGGACCAGCGCATTCGATCGAGGTGCTTGCATGCGAGTTCTTATCATCGGCGGGACGGGGCTCATCTCGACGGCCATCGTCGAGCAGCTCCTTCAGCGCGGCGATCACGTCACGCTTTTCAACCGGGGAGTGACGGAGCGGCGCTTCGAGGGGGACGTCGACGTCATCGTCGGCGACCGGTGGAAGTACGCCGAGTTCGAGCGCGAGATGCAGCGGCGCACGTTCGACGCGGTGATCGACATGGTGGCGTTCGCGCCCGAGAACGCCGACTCGCTGCTCAGGGCGTTCTCGGGCCGCGCGGGCCACCTCGTCGTCTGCTCGACCGTGTGCGTCTACGGCGGGCCCCTCACGCGCACGCCGGCGACCGACGACGAGCCGCACCGCCCCGTGACGAAGTACGGCCAGAGCAAGTCGCGCATCGAGTCGACGCTGCTCGCGGCGAACGGCCAGGGCGGGCTGAAGACGACGATCCTGCGGCCGTCGTTCACGACGGGCGAAGGGCACACGGCCCTCGGGGCGCTCTACTTCGACGACTCGATGGCCGACCGCGCGCGGCGCGGGCTCCCGCTCATCGTGCACGACGGGGGCGCGGCGCCGTGGGCCATCGCGCACGTCTCGGATGTGGCCCGGGGCTTCGTCAACGCGCTCGGCAACGAGAAGGCTTATGGCCAGGCCTATCACCTCACGAGCGACGAGCACACCACCTGGGCCGGCGTCTTCGCCGCGCTGGAGGAGGCCGCCGGCGGCAAGGCCCCCGTGGTCTCGATCCCGACCGACTGGCTCTACGAGGTCGCCCCGCGCCGCATGGTCGGCGTGAAGTTCATCTATCAGTACGGATCCACGTTCGACAACAGCAAGGCGGCGCGCGACCTCGGCTTCCGGACCACCGTCCCCCTGGTCGAGACCTTCCGGCGCCAGATCGCCTGGTCGGAGCGCGCCGGGAAGTACCGGAGAGCGGAGGAAGAGCCGCTGCAGGACGCCCTGCTCGACGCGTTCTCGAAGGGCGAGAAGCCGGCGCCCGGGAAGGTCCACGACTTCAACCCGTGGGGCAACGAGCCCGAGTCATGAAGCGCCGTCGGGCGCGCCAGGGCGAAACAGCGGAGCATGCCTGACGCGGCGTGACGGCGCGAAGCGGCGCTCGTCGAGCGGCCACACAGGCGCACATGTTCCGCGGTTATCGGGCCGCATACGGCGCTATGGTGTCGTATGCGGCCGCATACGGCCGCATACGTCCACATGAGGCCACGTCAGCCAATGACCGTGGATCCCTGACTCCATCGCTCGCCCATTCCTTCGTGTCCTCTTGACATGGCGGGCCATCGTATGGTCGGTTTAACCTAGACCACCATGCGCTGCACGGAGACCGGGCTGCTTTTGGGACTCGCATCCCTGCTCTCGGCATCTTGCTCGTCCACGGCGCCCGAGCACCCCGGGGACGCGGTCCTCATTGGGGGCCTCCTGCCCTTCTCCGGGAGCGAGTCGGCCATCGGCCGCAACCTCGAGCAGGCGATGCTGCTCGCGATCGAGGACGTGAACGCCGCGGGTGGGCTCGACGGGCGGCCGTTCGACCTCGTGCTCCGAGACAGCCACTCGAGCTGGGACCGTGGGCTGAACCAGCTGCTCGCGCTGGTGTACAGGGATCAGGTATCTTACCTGATCGGCCCCGAGGAGAACGATCTCTCCCGCGAGATCACGCGGGACGTGAAGGAGTTCGATCTCTTCCACATGCTGCCGGGTTACGCCGCCCCCTCCGTGACGCGCAACGAGACGAAGGGGGGCTGGATACGGCTCGCCCCTCCCCCGTTCGCCATCGGCTGCGCGCTGGCGAAATTCGCCTTCCGCGAGGACATCGAGACGGTGAACAGCCTCGCCGCGCTGGACGACTACAACGGCAGCGTCAACAACGAGTTCACGACGCACTTCGCGGCGCTCGGGGGCAGGGTCCTCCCCTCGGTGAGGTTCACGCCGGGCGAGCACACGTACACGACCAAGATCAAGTCCACCTTCGAGACGGGCGCCGACCGCACGCTGCTGGCCGCCTACCCCGCGACCGCATCGACGATCGTGACCGAGTGGACCGTCTCCGGGCGCCCCGGCACCTGGCTGCTCGGCCCGGCGCTGCGCACCGAGGTCCTCCTCGCCAACATCCCTCCAGGCTCGCTCGACGGGCACATCGGGATCGCGCCCTCGCTCAGCCTGCGGGGCGAGTGCCGCGTCGTGGACGAGGCCGAGGACGTGGTCGAGTGCGCGACCGGGAACGCCGCCGCCTTCGCCCGGCACTTCTCCCGCCGGTGGAACGGGGAAGCGCCCTTCCCCGCGGCCCACTTCTATTACGACGGCGTCGTCCTCATCGCGATGGGCCTCGCGTACGCCCAGGCGACGGCCGAGGCGGCGCCCCCGTCCGGACACGCGCTGCAGAGGACCATCCGCGAGCTCAACAGCCAGGGCCACGAGGCCGCCTCATGGACGGACCTGGAGGCGTCGATGGTCAAGCTCCGCGCGGGGATCCCTCTCCGGTACGTCGGGGCCGCCGCCGAGTACGAGTTCGACGAGTACGGGGCAAACAGGCACGATTACATGCAGAGGTGGACCATCCGCGAGGGCGCCTTCGTCGACCTCGCCCCGGTCTCGGTCACGTGCCGGACCGTGCAATGAGCTCGGAGCGAGCGCTTTCTTCACGCAGGAGCACCGCGCACGATCGAACGAACGACGGACGAGGAGGGACTTCATGACGAGGATTGCACGATGGGGGACGACGGCTTTCGGCCTTATGCTGATGACGGCGGCGTGCGGTTCGAGCCAGCCTCACGAGGGCGAGGATTCCACGCCAATACGACGGCACCCGATTCCGCAGAACGAATTCATCCCGGAGGAGATCGAGGCGACGGTCGACAGGCTCATCGTCGAGATCAACGAGAGCTCGCCCGAGCCGATGCAGATGACCGTCGTGCTGAAGGCCGCCGTCGGCTTCTGGCAGCCGGTCGTCAAGGCTGCGAACCAGGCCATGGGCGAGCTCGGGGTCACGGGGAGCGTGCTCGGGTCCCTCACGCCGTCGGGCGATACGGACGAGGCGGAGCAGAACCAGGTCCGGCAGGTCGAACAGGCGGTCGCGGACGGCGCGGAGGGGATCGGCATCGCGGCCTTCGGCGAGAGCCAGACGGCCGCCGTCGACGAGGCGATCGCGAAGGGCGTCCACGTGGTGACGCTCGACACCGACGTCCCGGCCTCGAAGCGCGCGATCTACGTCGGGACCCTCGACGAGGCTTCCGGGGTCACCGCAGGGAAGACTCTGCTCGCGATGCTGCCGGCGCCGCCGGGCACGGTGATCATCCACGGCAACACCGACCCGGCGTGGAGCAACGGGATGGATCGAACGCGGGGGGCCCAGGGCGTGTTCGAGGCGGCCGGTTACGACGTCCTGGTGCGTCACGCGATCTGGAGCTCCACGAGCGAGGCCGAGGACCTCGAGTGGATGACGGCCCAGCTCGATTCCGCGGAGCCGCCCGCCGTGGGGATGATCGGCCTGTTCGACATCTCGTACCGGTGCGCGATGGCCGCGGAGGCCGCGGGCAAGGACCTCCCCATCGTCGCCTTCGACTTCAATCCGACGACCGTCGACTACATGCGCAAGGGGCTCATCAAGGCCACACACACCCAGCGTCAGTACTACCAGGGTTATCTCGTGCCCTACATCCTCTACGGCATCGAGAACATCGGCCTCGACGCGACCAAGGCGATCCTCGCTCCGCACATGGTCGACGATAATCGCGTCAACACCGGCCTCGACGTGGTCCCCGCGGACAAGATCGACGCCTACAACGACTTCCTCGACGTGATCGGCTCGAATCAGTAGCGGTGTCGCGACTGGATTCGTGGCTCCGGGCTCCGCGAGACGTGAGGCCCCCGGCGAGCCCTCACGCCCAGACCAGAGGCGCCCTCGAGCGACGCGGCGCCCGCCGGCGCCTCACGCCACCGCCGCCCCGTCGCCCTCGCCCAGCCACACGCGGGCGAGCGCGAGCGTGCGGGCGTGCTCGGGGACGTTCTCCAGGAAGCTCGCCCGCCACGCCGGGTTCGTGATCCGCGCCGCGCGCGAGAGCAGCCGCTCGCGGGCGTTCGCGATCGCGGAGCGCGCCTCCTCGCGCGCGCCGCACGCCTCGAGGGCCTCCGCGTGCGCCAGGTAGATCAGCGACTCCCCCTCCTCGAGGTGGCCGAGCGACGCGGCGAGCGCGGAGGCGGCCTCGTCGGCCCGGCGCGCGGCCTCGAGGGCCTCGGCGGCGCGCCCCCCGGCGAGCAGCACCCGCGCGAGCGTGGCCTCCGCGCAGGGGATGAGCGGCGGAAAATCCGCGAGGATCTCGCAGCCGCGGCGCGCTTCCTGCTCGGCGCGGGCGATGTCCCCCGCGAGCATCGACACCTCCGCGAGGTACACGTAGGTGCCGCCTTCCAGCCGCCGGTCGCCGGCGGCCGCGAACGTGCGGAACGCGTCGTCGAGCTGCGCGCGCGCCTCGCCGAGCTCGCCGAGCAGGTAGAGCGTGCGGCCGAGGTTCTCCTTCGCGAACGCCATCAGGTACGTGAGGCCGAGCCGCTCCGCGTCGGCCAGCGCGGCGCGGAGCAGGCGCGCGGCGTCGGCGTACGCGCCGAGCTCGTTGCAGTAGTGGCCCGCGTTGATGCGCACGCCGCAGGCGCCGCGCACGTCGCCCGCCGACTCGTAGCAGCGCTCCGACACCTCGCAGAGCTCGCGGGCGGTGCCGACATCCCCGGAGAGGACGGCGCGCTGCACGCGCAGCCGCAGGATGGGCGCGGTCACGGTCGGGTCGTGCCGGAAGCGCGCGAACGACGCGTCGATCCGGGACACCAGCGCCTCGGTGTCCTCGGTCTCGCCGATCTTGTAGAGCAGGACCTGCGCCGCCTGGGCCATCGCGATGAGCTCGGGCCCGCTCACCGCCGGCTCCGACCACCGCGCGCACATCGCCCTGGCGAGCGCGACGACGGTCTCTGCGTGCCCCATCATCGCGCACGCCCAGAACGCCACGCACGCCGCGCGGCACCACCACGCGCCCCCCTCGGGCAGCGCCGGCATCGCCGCGAGCGCGTGCTGCTCGGCCGCCGCGCCCGCGCCGAGGACCCGGAGCGCCTCCGAGAGGAGCGTCTCGATCTCGCCGAGCGCCTCGCCGGCCGCGCCGCAGGCGATCGCGCGCTCGGCGCGCTCGACCGCCGCCTTGCAGTCGCTCGCGCCGAGCGCCTGCTCGGCCGCCCGCCGGTAGCAGCCGATCGCGCGCTCGAGCTCGCCCCCGCGCTCGAAGTGCGTGGCGAGGACCACGGCGTCGGTCTCGCCGGCCTGGGCGAGCCACGCGCCCGCGAGGCGGTGGCCGAGCAGCCGGTCCTCCTCGGTCAGCATCTCGTAGGCCGCGTCGCGCACGAGCGCGTGCCGGAACGCGTACGCCACCTCGCCCTGGAACGTCGGCTCGTGCAGGCGTGTGATGAGCTCGCTGCGCTCGAGCTCCGCGAGCCAGACGTCGAGGTGCGCCTCGTCCCCCTCGGCGCCGAGCAGCGCGCCCGCCGCGCCCCGCCAGAACACGCCCCCGAACACGCTGCCCGCGCGCAGCACCCGCCGCGCCTCCGGCGCGAGCCCCTCCAGGCGCGCCTGCATCATCGCGAGCACCGTCCCCGGGACGCCGTCCCGGTGGCCGTCCGCCGCGGCGCGGACGAGCTCCTCCAGGAAGAACGCGTTGCCCCCGGCGCGCTCCACGATCTGCGCGACGGCCTCGGCGTCGATCGCGCCGAGCGCCTCGCCGACGAGCTTCTCGCACGTCCGCCGCGACAGCCCCGCGAGCCTGAGGTCCGTCAGCGCCCGCTTGCTCCACAGATCCGGGAACACCTGCCGCACCTCGGGGCGCGCGAGCGCGAGCACCATGAGCCGCTCGCCCTCGAGCAGCCGGAGCGCCGCGTCCACGTAGTCGACCGTCGGCCGATCGCCCCAGTGGAGGTCCTCCAGCACGAGCAGGACCGGCCGCGCCCGGCACTCGGCGCGCGCGAGCTCCACCCACGCCGCCTGCATCTGGTCGCCCATGACCTTCGCGTCCTGCCGCGCCGCCCGGAGCAGCACGCTCGCCTCGGGCGGGAACGGCGTGCCCGCCATCTCGCCCAGGAACTCGGTGACCTGGCGCCGGAGCGGCTCCGCGACGTGCTCCGCCACGCGCGCCGCGAGCTTCTGCTGCCGCGCCTCGAGCGGCTCGCCGTCGAGCAGCCGCGCCGCGCGCCGGACGACCTGGCCCAGCATGCCGAACGGCGCGCCCGCCCGCATCGAATCGCCGCGCGCGATCCAGACCTCGAAGCCGTCCCCGCCGCGCGCGGCCAGGCGGCGCGTGAGCTCGTGGCGCAGGCGCGACTTGCCGACGCCCGCCTCCGCGGTGACCAGCACCGCGCGGGCCTCGGACTCCGCGGCGCACTCGTCGAACGTCGACTGCAGGAGGAGCAGCTCGCGGTCCCGCCCCACGCACCGCGTCGGCTTGCCGAGCAGCTTGCGGGCATCGTCCGCGGGCTCGAGCTCGCCGACGAGCGCGAGCGCGGAGCGGTCGAGCGACACCTCGAAGCGATCGCCCAGGAGGTCCGCGGTCATCCGGTCGAGCAGGACGGGGGCCGCGCCGTCCGCGCGGCCGGCCGCGCTCCCCGCGAGCAGCGCGCCCGCGCGATCGATGACCTGCCCCATCGGCTGCGTCCGCTCGAGCTCGTCCCACCCGGTCGAGAGCGCCACGCGCGCGCCGGGCAGGAGGTCGCGGAGGGCGAGCGCGCAGCGCGCGGCGCTGAGGGCGAGGTCCGTCGGCGAGCCCGCGCTGGTGAGCACGGCCGCGAGGGTGCCGTCCCGCAAGAGCTCCAGGTGCGCGCCGTGGCGGACGGCGACCTGCCGGAGCGCGTGCGACGTGTCGTAGAGCGCGCCGAGCAGCGGGGCGTCGCTGAGCGAGGCGGTGATCGCGGCCGAGTCGGCGCGCGTGAGGGCGTGTTTGCCGCCGCCCGCGCCGGGCGCGAGCGCGAGGATGACGCTGACGAGGCGCCGCTCGCGGCGCGTCAGGCCGACCGACACGGGCGGGCTCGGGGTCGCCTCCGCGACGAGCGACGCGAGCGCGCGCAGCTTCCCGAGGGCCGCGATCGTGTCGGGGCGCCCGTCGGGCCGCTTCGCGAGCAGCCGCGTCACGAAGGCGTCGAGCTCCGGCGGGAGCCCTGGCGCGAGCGCGCTCGGGCGGGGGGCTTCCTCGAAGACCACCCTGGCCAGCACGGCGAGCGGGTGCGCCGCGGTGAAGGGCGGCCGGCCGGTCAGGCAGGTGAACAGGACGCAGCCGAGCGAGTAGATGTCCGCGCGGGCGTCGACCTCGCCGTCGCCGATCACCTGCTCCGGCGCCATGAACGACGGCGTGCCCACCGTCGCCCCGGTGCGCGTCAGCGACGACGTCGCGTCCTCGAGGCGCGCGAGGCCCAGGTCGACGATCGTCGCCCGCTCGAGGTCGCCGCCCGGCAGGAAGATGTTCTGGGGCTTGATGTCGCGGTGGATGATGCCCTGCGCGTGCGCGAACGCGAGCCCCTCGGCCACCCGGGTCGCGACCTTGAGCGCGGCGGCGGGCTCCAGCCGTCCGCGCGCGATCCGCGCGCCGAGGTCCTCGCCCTCGAGCCAGTCCATGACGAGGTAGAGCTCTCCGTCCGGCGTGAGCCCGTGGGCGACGTACCGGACGATGCACGGGTGCGAGAGGGCGGCCAGCACGCGCGCCTCTCGCGCGAACCGGCTGCGTTTGTCCTCGGTCGGCTCCCGGAGCACCTTGATGGCCACCGGCGCGCCGCTCACGGCGTCGCGCGCGCGGTAGACCGCGCCGAGGCCGCCCTTCCCGGTCTGCCGCTCGATCGTATAACGCGCCCCCAGACGCTCCCCCGGTGTCATGGCGCCTCGAGTATCTCATGGAATTCCGTCGTGCACGCCAGCGCCGATTGACGCCGGCGGCCGTGAGGTCAGGCGGCGGCATGTGCGCAATGCGCGCTCCCGCGCGGGCGGGGCGCGGGAGGCGCGAGGGGCGCGAGAGGCGCGGGAGGCCGCGTCGGCAGGTGTTGGCCCGCGGCCGCGCGCGCGGGGCAACACCGCAATAGCAATCAAGTTTTCTCGAAAAGCACCAATACCGCCAAGACACGAAATGCCAGTCGCAAGGTCTTGAAGACGCGACCGCTTCGAACAGCGGCCGCACGCAAGGCGCGTATCGGTGGGCTCATCTCCGCCACGGGACGACAGGAGCGCAAAGCGTCGCCGTCGTGACGACGCCGTACGGAGAGCGCGCATCGCACCCCTTGCGCGCCGACATGTCGGCGACCCGCTCGCCCCTCGACGAGCGAGAACGGGTTGGCGAACAACGCAGCCCTTCCTGTACGCTGTGGACGAATGGGCACGTGCGTCCTGAACGAGAATGGGTCCACCGGAGGTCGGCGTTCCTCGTGCGGAGCGGCTCGTGCCCTGAACGCGGCCGGTGGCGACCGGACGCGCCAGCTGGGAGGTTCTGATGTCGAGTCAGTATGACAGCTTTGCACATACCTACCGCAGGCTCGGGGCGATCGACGTCCGTCGCTACGTGGATCAGTTCTCTTTCATGAAGGTGCTCGGCGACATCGAGGGCAAATCGATCCTCGACGTCGGCTGCGGCACGGGCGTCATCACGAGGGTGCTCAAGCAGCGGGGCGCGCGCAGGGTCGTCGGGCTGGACATCTCGGAAGGCATGCTGGAGGCCGCGCGCTGCGAGGAGGGGAAGAGCCCGCTCGGCGTGGAGTACGTGCAGCGCGACCTCATCGACGCGGGCGCGGTTGGCCCGTTCGACATCGTGACGGCCTGCTTCGTCCTCCCGCACGCCGCGTCGCCCGAGCAGCTCTTCGCGATGTGCAAGGGCGTCTCGGAGGCGCTTTCCCCGGGCGGGAGGTTCGTCGCCCTCCAGCCGAACGACGGGTTCGCGGTGAACGACCCCGAGTTCTACCGGGCTTACGGGCTCCGCGCCTCCGTCGAGGGGCGCCTCGAGGACGCGGCGCCGATGACGGTGAACGTGTCGAGCGGCGACATCGAGATCACGATCCTGACGCAGTACTGGACCCGGGCCGGCTACGAGGCCGCGCTGCGGCGCGCGGGGCTCGTGGACATCCAGTGGCGCTCGCCGGAGGTGTCTCCGGAAGGGATCGCGGCGCACGGGGAGCAGTTCTGGAGCAACTACCGCGCTCGCCCTTACGCGATGCTGCTCGAGTGCACGAAGGCGCCGGCGCCGAGATGAGGCGCGCGCCCCTTGACACCCCCGCCGGGCGCCCTATGTAAACGGTACGGTTTCGTTTACTCAGGAGCGGGCGCCATGGCGAGCATCGAGCAGCGCAAGGCGGCGAAGCAGGCGCAGATCAGGGCGGCGGCGCGGCGGCTGTTCCTCGAGCGCGGCGTGGGCGCGACGAGCACCGACGCGCTCGCGGCGGAGGCCGGCGTCTCGAAGCGGACGCTCTACGTCTACTATCCGAGCAAGGAGCTGCTCCTGCAGAGCGTCATCGAGGAGCTCCTCGCCGCATCGGGGCCGCGGGGGCTCGCCCCGGGCGCGCCCCTGCCCGAGGGCGCGCAGGCGTTCCGCGAGGCGCTCGCGGGCTTCCTGCGCGCGGTGCTCGCCACCATGATGCAGCCCGATTACCTCGGCCTGGTCCGGGTGATCGTCGCCGAGATCCCCCGGATGCCCGAGCTCGGGGTGATGGTCCGCGAGACGGTGCCGACGCGCATCCTGGGCGGCCTCAGGCGGCTGCTCGAGCACGGCCAGGCGCGCGGGCTCGTGTCGTTCCCGAGCGTGGACACGGCGGCGCGCATGGCGATCGGCGGGCTGCTCACGCACGTGCTCATGGACGGGCTGCTCGTCGGGGACGGCCCGCCGCGGCCGCCGCCGCCCGAGCGCGTCGACGAGATCGTGAGCCTGCTCATGCAGGCCAGCCTGACCGGCCCACCAGCGCAGCAGCGCTGAGCGGCGCGAGCAGGCCAGTCGGTCGAGACCAGCGCGGCGGCGCATCGACGGGCCCGAGCAGGCCAGTCGGCAGCGACCAGCATCGCAGCGCGGAGAGGAGCCCTATCGCGCGGGGTGAAGACGTCTTCGCCCTATCGAGCCAGCCGTCGTCTTCTTCCTCGCTCGCCGCTCGCCGCGCGCAATTCGAGGTCGGGATCGGCGCCGGGTGACCGGCGTCAGGTGCAATGGAGGAGATCATGAATGCAGCAGCTTCGATTCCCGTGGAACACCCCGCGACGCCCGGCTCCGGCCAGGAGGGCGCTCCCTGGACCCTGCCCTTCGCGCAGGTGCGGGCGCGCGACCTGCCGCAGGTCGGCGGCAAGGGGGCCAACCTCGGCGAGCTGGCGAGCGCCGGGTTCCCGGTGCCGGCCGGGTTCTGCGTCACGACCGGCGCGTACGCCCGCTTCCTCGAGGCCTCCGGGGACGCCGCGTGGCTCTGGGCGCAGCTCGACGGGCTCGATCCGCACGATCTCCCCCGCGTCCAGGCGGCGGGCGCGCGCGTGCGCGGCCGGCTCCTCGAGGTCGCCGTCCCGGCCGAGATCGAGGCCGCGATCCTCCGCGCCTGGGAGGCGGCCGGCGCCGCGCACGCCTACGCGGTGCGCTCCTCGGCGACGGCCGAGGATCTGCCCGGCGCCTCCTTCGCCGGCCAGCAGGACACCTTCCTGAACGTGCGCGGCCGGGACGCGCTCCTCCGAGCGGTGCGGGCCTGCTGGGCGTCGCTCTTCACCGACCGGGCGATCCTCTACCGCATCCAGAACGGCTTCTCGCACCGCGCGGTGCAGCTCTCGGTCGTGGTCCAGCGCATGGTGATGCCGGACGTCTCCGGCATCCTGTTCACCGCCGATCCGGTGACCGGCCACCGCCACCGGCTGACCATCGAGGCGAGCTTCGGGCTCGGCGAGGCGCTGGTCTCCGGCCTGGTCACCCCGGACCGCTACCAGCTCGACAAGCGGCGCCCGGGCGAGGTCGAGATCGCCGTCGCGGACAAGCAGCGCGCGATCCGGCCGCTGCCGGAGGGCGGCACGCGCGAGGAGCCGCTCGAGGGGCCCGCGCGCCGCGCCCGCGCGCTCGACGACGCGCAGATCCAGGCGCTCGCGCGCCTCGGGGCGGCGATCGAGCGGCACTACGGCGCGCCGCAGGACATCGAGTGGTGCCTCGAGGGCGGCGCGTTCAGCGTCGTCCAGTCGCGGCCGATCACGTCGCTCTACCCGCTCCCGCGGCCCGCGCCCGGCGACGATCGGCTGCGCGTGTACGTCTGCTTCAGCCAGCTGCAGGTCATGACCGACCCGATGCCGCCGCTCGCGGTGGCGGTCTGGCGGCGCCTGTTCCCCTTCGGCAAGCAGGGTGATCCCGCCGCCCCGAACCCGCACATGCTCGAGGCGGGCGGGCGGCTCTACATCGACGTGACGCCGCTCTTGCTCCACCCCGTCGCGGGCAAGGTGCTGCCGCGGCTCCTGTCGGCCGGCGACGCGCTCGCCGCCCGCGCGCTCGGCGAGGTGGCGGCGCGGCCGGAGCTCCGCGCCGAGGCCCGGCGCCCCGGGGCCGCGGCCGGCGCGTTCGCCGTGCTGCGCTGGGCGGCGCCCGTCGCCGGCGGGGTGGCCGGCTGGCTGCTGTTCCGCCGGCCGGAGGCGGCGCGCGCGCGGATGGAGGCGCTGGTCGACCGGGCGGTCCGGGACGCGGCCGACCGGCTCGCCGCGGCGCCCGCGGGGCCGGCGCGGCTGCGGCGCGCGTTCGGCGAGGTGCTGGGGGGCGCGCTGCCGCCGTTCTTCCGGCGGGGCGTGCCGATGGTCGCCGCGGGCATCCTGGCCTTCACGGCGCTGCGGCGGCTCGTGGGGGAGCGGGCCCGGCCCGGCGATCTCGAGGCGCTCGGCCGCGGCCTCGTGGGCAACGTGACCACGGAGATGGACCACGCCGTCGGCGACCTCGCGGACGTGGCCCGGCCCTACCCCGCGCTGGCCGAGGCGCTGCGCGCGGCGGCCGCCGGGGCGCCGCTCGGCGCGGCGGCCGCCGGGGCGCCGCTCGGCGCGGCGGCCGCCGGGGCGCCGCTCGGCGCGGCGGCCGCCGGGGCGCCGCTCGAGGGGCTCCGCGCGCTGGACGGCGGGCCGGGCTTCCTCCGGGCCCTCGAGGACTTCCTCGGGCGGTACGGGATGCGCGGCCCCGGGGAGATCGACCTCAGCCGGAGGCGCTACCGGGACGACCCGCGCCTGATCCTGCAGGCGGTGGCCGGCAACCTCACGCAAGGCGAGGTCGGCGAGCACCGGCGGCGGCATGTGCGGCTCGGCGAGCTGGGCGAGGAGGCGGCGGCGCGGCTCGTCGCGGCGGCCCGGGAAGGGCGGTTCGGGGCCGTGCGCGCGCGGGCCGCGGCGCGGCTGGTCCGGATCGCGCGGCACCAGATGGCGCTGCGGGAGCACCCGAAGTACCTGATGATCCAGCTGCTCGACCTGGTCCGGCGCGAGGTGAAGGCCGCGGGCGAGGAGCTCGTCCGCGCCGGGCGGCTGGATGGGGTGGACGACGTGTTCCTGCTCGGCGAGGAGGAGCTGCTCGCGGCGCTGGAGGACCCCGGGGTGGACCTGAGGGGGCCTGTCGCGCGGGCGCGCGCGGAGCTCTCGCGGTTCGAGCGGCTCGCCCCGCCCAAGGTGATGACGTCCGAGGGCGAGTGCCCGGCGGCGACCCACGACGCGGCCGGCCTCCCGGACGGCGCGATCGTGGGGACCGCGGCCTCGGCGGGCGTCGTGGAGGGGCGCGCCCGCGTGGTGCTGGATCCGGCGCGCGAGACGCTGCTGCGCGGGGAGATCCTGGTGGCGCCGTTCACGGATCCGGGCTGGACGCCGCTGTTCATCAACGCCGCGGGGCTCGTCATGGAGGTCGGCGGGATGATGACGCACGGCTCGGTGGTGGCGCGGGAGTACGGGATCCCCGCGGTGGTGAGCGCGGCCGGGGCGACGCAGAGGATCCGGACCGGGCAGCGGGTGCGGGTGAACGGGGAGCTCGGGTATGTGGAGATCCTCGCGGAGAGCGGGAGACGCCGCGCGAGGAGGGGGCGTCATGAGCGCGAATGCCCCTCTCTCCTCTTCTTGTGTCCTCGCGGCGTGACGTCGCGGCGTCGCGTCAGGCGGGCTCTCCGGAAGGTGGCCAGTCCCCCATGACGGCGAGGGTCAACGCGGTGAAGCGGCGAGGGCGCATGAACGGCTCGCCGTCACGGCGCGCCCGCGCCGAGCGCGAGGAGGGCGAAGCTCGCGAGCCAGTGCTCGCCCATGTAGTCGCCGGCGACGTGCGGCAGGCTCGCGTCGAGGTGCCGCTCCGCCGCGTCGAGGGCGCGGGCGCGCACGGGGTCTCCCGCGGGCAGCGCCGCCGCGAGCGAGCGCCAGCAAAAGGCGCGGCTCAGGTTCAGCCCGTCGAGGTGGGCGATCTTGCCGTCGCTCCGGTCGCTGACGATCGCGGGGTCGAACAGGGTCGCGGGCTCGCCCTGCGCCGCGCGCGGCAGGAACCGCGCGAACCAGCCGCGGAACTCCGGTCCTGGCAGGGCCCGGCGCATGCACTCGGCCTCGACGAGCGCGGGAGAGAGGAAGTCGTCCTGCGACGGCTCCCACGCCTGGCAGTCCACGTCGCGGCCGTACCACGCCCGCGCGGCCTCGGCGCAGCCCGAGGACAGCCGCGCGTCGCCCTTCACCTCGGCGTACTCCAGCGCGAGCGCGAGCGCGAAGGCGGTGTTCGTGTGCGCGCCGGCGCGGACCGGGTACGTCGCCCTCTGCAGGAACTCGAGGAGCACCTCGGCGAACGCGCCGCCGAGCGGCGCCAGCGCGGCCGACCACCGGCGGCCTTCCTCGGTGTCGTACCGCGCTAGCTCGGCCGCGAGCATCAGGAGCCACGCCCAGCCATAAGGGCGCTCGAAGCCGCGGCTCGACGGCCGCCGGAGATAGGCCAGCTCGGCGGCGACGTTGTCGCCCGTGAGCTGCGCCGACAGGAGCCCGCGGATCGACGCGGCGCCGGGCGCGCCGGGGAAGAGGCGATGGACCCTCGCGAGCAGCCAGTACCCGTGCACGCACGAGTGCCAGTCGAAGCTGCCGTAGAAGAGGGGGTGCAGGTCGCGCGGGCCCCTCACGTCCGCGGGCCCTTCCATCACGTGATCCAGCTTGTTCGGGTACTCCCGCGTCACGTGCCCGAGCGCGATGACGGCGAACCGTGCGGCGATCTCGGCGGTCAAGGCGTGCGCCATGGGCTTTTGTATACGCCCAGGTTCTCCTGACGCACAGGGACTGGTAGGCTGAACGACATGTCAGACAAGGGTGCCCGCCCGTCGGACGATCCCTGGGTGTCCTCCGCTGGCGAGCGCGGATCGCCCGGGTCCCGGAGCCACCTTGGCGAGGGGGATGTCGTCGGCGAGCGCTGGCGGCTCGAGGAGCTCCTCAAGAAAGGGGGCATGGGCCGGGTCTTCCGGGCGACCGACACGCACCTCGGCGCGCAGGTCGCGCTCAAGCTGATGGATCCGGCGATCGTCGGGACGGAGAAGGCGCGGGCCCGCTTCCTCCGCGAGGCGCAGACCGCCGCGCGGCTGCGGGGCCCGAACGTGGTCCAGATCCTCGACCAGAACATCGACGCGGCCACGCGGGCGCCGTTCATCGTGATGGAGCTCCTCCGCGGCGAGGACCTGGCCGACCGGCTCGCCCGCGGCCCCCTCTCCTACGCCGAGACGGTCGCGATCCTCGGCGACGTCTGCAGCGCGATCGGCAAGGCCCACGCCTCGAACGTCATCCACCGCGACCTCAAGCCGGCCAACATCTTCCTCGTCGACGACGAGGAGCGCCCGCTCTGCAAGCTGCTCGACTTCGGGGTCGTCAAGCTCGGGGATCTCGGGCTCGACCCGAAGGGGACGCCGCAGACCGACGCTGGCTCCACGCTGGGCACCGTGAGCTACATGGCCCCGGAGCAGCTCGCGAACGCCCGCGAGGTCGATCTGCGCGCCGACCTGTGGTCGATCGGCGTCATCGCCTACGAGTGCCTGACCGGGCGCCGGCCCTTCCGCGGCGACTCGCTCTTCGAGCTGGTCCACCAGATCTGCAACGTCACCCCGCTCGCGCCCTCGCGCCTCTCCGACGTTCCGGGCGGCTTCGACGCCTGGTTCGCCCGCGCGACGCACCGCGACCGCGACCGCCGCTTCGCCTCGGCCCGCGAGCTGCTCGAGGCGCTCCGGGCCCTCGCCGGGCGCCCGCCGGAGCCGGTCGTCGACAAGCCCCTCGAGATCCAGCCCGAGGCCACGCACCACCAGAGCTGGGCCTCGGACGCCAACCAGATCGACATCGGCGCCCTCAAGGACCTGACGTTCAAGAACGCCGTGGTCCGCGAGTTCCTCGACAGCGCCAACAAGCATTTCGTCTCGGGGAGCAAGGGGCTCGGCAAGACCCTCTTGCTCACGTACAAGCGCTCGGTCCTCAGCGACATCTACCTGGCGGCGACCGGCCGCGACCGCCGCCACGCCGCCGTGCAGTTCATCCCGGAGGGCCGGCCTTACCTCGACCTGATGGGCGACCTGGCCAGCGTCGACCAGACCCGATCCGACCTCATGTCGGGGCTCTACGAGTGCAAGCGGCTCTGGAGCTTCAGCTTCCGCCTGTCGATCGTCTCGTACCACCCCTCCCTCGTCGGCGATCCCGAGGACCTCGCGCCGCTCCCCCGGGGCCTGCGCGGGTTCCTCGAGGGCCGGCCGGTCGAGCCGACGATGGTGGTGAAGGAGCTCCTGTCGCTGACCGTCCGCCAGATCAACCAGGTCATCGACGCGATGGAGGGCCCGCTCGAGCGGCGGCTGCGCTCGCTGCACAGCGGCACGTACATCTTCGTGGACAAGCTCGATCAGGCGCTCCGGCGCCTGCCGCGGGCCGCCTGGATCCACATGCAAGCGGGGATGATCGAGGCCGCGTGGGACCTGATGAACGCCAACCGGCACGTCAAGATCTTCGCCGCGATCCGCGAGGAGGCGTTCTCCGCCTACGAGTCCGACATCAAGACGAACCTCTTCGGCGCGACGTCGACGCTGCGCTACGCCAAACACGAGCTCTTCGAGCTGCTCGAGAAGCTCACCTATTATTACGAGCGGCTGCCGCTCCGCGAGTTCATCCACCTCGACGTGGTGAGCACCGGGCGCTCGGCGCGCGGCGAGCGGGCCGTCGACTTCCTCTACCGCCACACGCTCGGGCGGCCGCGCGACCTCGTGATCCTCGCCTCGGAGATCTCGCGCAACCGCCGGGCCCTCGACGAGCGGACGTTCACGCGGATCGTGCAGGACACCAGCGCCGGCCTCCTCGTCGCCAACATCTTCGACGAGATGCGGGTCTTCCTCGAGGTGCTCTGCCACCGCGACAAGCGCGATCAGTTCCTCGGCCTGCTCCCTTGCGACGTGCTCACGTACGACGAGGTGGTCGAGGTCTGGTGCCGCTTTCACGGGGTCGATCGCGCGTATTTCGACGCGCACGGCCGGACCTCCGACGACGTCTACCACCCTTTCCGCGAGCTCTTCGAGTGCGGCCTGCTCGGCGTCCTCGGCGGCGATCGGGCGGCCGGGGGCCAGGTCCAGCGCTTCCGCCAACCGCACGACGCGGTGATCGGCTCGCGCCACGAGCTGCCGCGCTCGCGGTATTACCTCCTCCACCCCTCCCTCCGCGCGCTGATCGAGCCGCTCCCCGGCGGCGGCCGGTTCAACGCGATCCGGCACGTCGTCATCGGCCACGGGGAGCCCTGGCCCCGGCACGCGGACCTCGTGGTCGACGTCCAGCGCGAGCTCTTCCGTCGTCCGGACGCCGACGAGGAGATCGCCGAGGCGGTGTTCTCGCTGCTCGATCGCCTGGCGGCCGACGTCGCCGACGGCGAGGCGGTCGACGCCGCGCGGCGGGCGATCGCCGCTTCCCCGGCCTTCGCGCGCCTCAGCGCCGAGCTCGAGCGGATCCACTGGGACGAGCTCCACCTCGCGCTGCTCGATCTCTTCCCTGCCGCGCGGCGGGTCGAGCCGGAGCTGACGAACCGGGTCGAGGTGGCGATGCTGCTCATCGACATCGTCCGGTCGACGCGCATGATCCGCGACCTCGGCGACACCGGCTTCGTCGACCACCTCCAGCGGCTCCGCGGCGCGCTCCGCAGCTCGGCGAACCTCCGCCTGCTGAAGGGCGTCGGCGACGGCTACCTCGCGGTCTATCCCACGGTGGCCCGCGCGCTCGAGGCGGCCCGCACGCTGCGCCTCGCGGTCGACGATCCCGCGCAGCTGCGCATCGTCATCCACTGGGGTCCGGTGCGCATGAGCGATCACGACGTCATCGGCACGGAGGTCCACCGGCTCTTCCGGATCGAGGCGGTCACCGACGACGACCGCGCGGAGGAGCCGGGCGCCGATCGCGCGAGCGCGACGCTGCCGAACCCTGGCCTGGTGACGCTCTCGCGGTCGGCGATCGCCGCGTTGCCCGAGGCCGCGCGCGCGGGCTTCCGCCGCGCGGGGGCGTTCCGGCTCAAGGGGTTCGACGACCCCGAGCCCATCTGGGTGGAGGCGGGCGGCGGCGCGTGAGGGCTCACCTCCAGGGCTCGCGAGCGGCGAGCCCCGTGGAGGACCTCCGTCGTACCGCGGTGGGGTGTTCGCGGCGCGCGGCGCGGGCTTCGCGCCGCGCCGGCTAACCGCGCCGGGATATCCCGGCGGCCTGCATCACTCGAACTCGGTCCAGAGCGCGCAACGCTCGATCTCGGCGCCGAACTGCTCGCATATCTCCCCGCAGAGATCGGTCCCTTCTCGGCAGCATCCGCTGCCCGAGCACCCCTCGGCCACCCCTGCTTCCCCGTTGGTGCACACGTAGTTCCAGGAAGGGCACTCGGACGCGATTTCGCACGTGACACCGCTCGTGCAGTCGCCGCACCCGCTCGCGCCGACCCCCACGCCGAGATAGGTCACGAGCGCGACGAACACCGCTGCCGCCGAGAACCTCGCGATCTTCGACGCCGCACCTCCCCGCGCGGCCGTCGCCCGCGCCTCCCACGACAACGGATGGCGCGGCGCGACTGCCCTCTCCCGATGGCGCGAGTCGTCTCCACCGAGAGCGCCCCCGTCGCCCGCCCTTTCAGTCTCCGCACACGCCTTGTTGGTATTCGCTGGTTGTCTCATGCCGGTACAATTCCGACCAGCGGCGCGCATTTCTCACCCGTTCAACATCGCCCGGCATCGCGAGCTCGCGTGGTGCTCACCGGCACTCCAGCTCATGCACACATCATACCACAACGCCACGAGCACAAGGGGCGGCCGGGACCTTGACGATCGGGGCAGTGCAGCGGGCGCCGCGCCTGGCGGTCGAGGCAGGGAGGAGATCGCGGTCGAACCGCGCCGCGGCGCGGCTGCGTCGTGCACGCCGCGGCGCGGGTGCGTAATGCGCGCTGCGGCGCGGCCGGGTCGTGGTGGCTGCTCCGGCGCTCCGCCGGGCGTGATGCTCGGCGGCGGGCGCCGGTCTCGCTCCCGTGTCGCTCCGGGAGCGACCTGCCGTGCGCCGGCTACGGCGTCAGCTCGGCTTCGATCCGGTGATGGGTCGCCTGCTCGTAGTCGTAAGCGAGCCCCAGCAACGCGGCCTCGCTCCAGCGAGGACCGATGAAGATCAAGCTGAAGGGGGCTCCATCGCTGTACTGACCAGCAGGCACGACGACCCCGGGCAAAGCTGCGATGTTGATCGCAGACTCCGCGGTCGCCGGATAGGTGCCATCGCCGATCAGCGCGGGGATCGTGTCATAGGTCTGCGGGAACACCAGGACGTCAAGATCGTTGTCCTCCATGACGGAGTTGAAGGTGTTCAGGTACTGGTCCCGCAGCGACCAGAAGCCGGACAGGTCGGGCGCGTCGTCGGGGTGGCTCAGCGAGGACGCCAGCACGGGGAGCTTGTCGACGTACCAGGCCAGCGGACCGCCGTTCTGCGCGAACGGGGAGACCCCTGTGATGGCCGAGAGCCCGTCGATCGAGCCCACCACCACCCCCTGGTACGTCACCCCCTTCAGGTACTGCTGGAAGTCGTAGGCGACCGACTCGGTCCCCCGCATGTCGTAGGGCTCGCCGGCCAGAGCCAGATCGGCGAACCCCCTCCCGATGAAGGGATCTTCGACGACGGTCGCGCCTTCGATCTCGAGCTCCTCGACGGCCGCGTCGTAAAGCGCCTGCGTCTCCGGGGACAGGGCGTTGAGGCGCCAGCCCTGGCCGTACAACCCGATCCGCTTCCCGCAGAGGGCGGTCTTGCTCAGCTGGCTCGTGTAACCGTTCGGGGGCAGCTTCCCGATGGCGGCGCTCGTCTTGGGGTCGTCCGGGCTATAGCCCGCGAGGACATCCATCAACACGGCGGCGTCATGAACGGTCTTCGCGATGGGGCCGACCACGTCCCTCGTGCTGGCCGCCAGCGGCACGATGCCCGTCGTGGGGACGAGGGCGAACGTCGTCTTGATGCCGACGAGGCTCTGCGCGCCGGCGGGGTTCTGGATCGATCCCCCCGTCTCCTCCGCGAGGCCCAGCACGGCGAAGTTCGCGGCCACGGCCGTGGCCGAGCCGCTGCTGCTCGCCCCTGGCACCAGGCCCCTGTCCACGGCATTGTACGTGGGGCCAGCCCAGCTGCTGTTCGCCCGGGTGCCGTCGTCGCTGAACGCCGGGATGTTGGTCTTCCCGAGGATGATCGCCCCCGCGTTGATGAGCCGAGCGACGACGACCGAGTTCTTGATCGGGAACAGATCGATGCCGCCCGCCGCCTGGGAGCTGAGCGGCGCCCAGCCAGCCGTCGTCGGCAAGCCGACGTAGTCCATGGACTCCTTGATGACGACGGGGATCCCCGCCAGGGGGCCGAGGACCTCGCCGTTCCTTCGCCTCCTGTCGATCTCGCGCGCCTCCGCGAGCGCGTTGGGGTTCATGGATGTAAAGGCGTTGTAGGACGCCTCGTACTCGTCGATCCTGGCGAGGTACGCCTGCACGAGGGCCTCTGCCGTGAATCGACGGGTCCTGTACGCCCTCTGGATCCCCGAAACCGTGAGCTCGCTTACATCTATATCGTAAGGGCCGAGGGGACCGGCCGCGCCGTGGCTGGTGCCGGGGGCGCCGAGAACGGCTCCGACGAGGATGGCCGTAGCCCACCGGATGCCCAAACGAGTATTGTCTTTCACGTGAATGGCTCCTTCTCGCTCCAGGATATGGGCCGTGCGTCGGTTGAATCTCCGCCGTCGTGATCGGACTCGGGGCCTCGAGATCACAGCTCGCGAGGACCACGAATCAGCGCTCGGCTAGACAAGGAATCGGCGCGCTCCACGCGACGGAGGCTCGAAGATGGCGCCCGTCACGCCCGACGACCCGCACCGCCGCCGCGACGCGGGCGATGCGATACCATCGAGCGAGCCCGTTGATTCCTCTGAACGTCATCGCGATATCCGCCGCGAACGAAATTTTCTTTGCGGATCGTAATGACGCTGCGCGGGGGTTGTCCTCCGCGACCGTTGTACTAGCCGAGCAGTAGAAGCACACGCATAGGCAATGCGCGTCGTTCGGGTTTGACCCGATGAAAGTCGAAGTTTTGTTAGATCTGGGCGATACTTTGAATGTTATAGCAAAGCGGGCTCCGATGCAAGTTTGCCTACCACACTTTTGGATGGGCCAGAGTTCTTTCTCCCTCCCTGAGCGCCCGCGGCAATCCTGCCTCCCTGACACGCACCTTGCAACGCCGCCCGCGCGGCGGTGCCGCGCCGGTGGCGGCGGAGTTGCATAGTCGCCTCCCGTTCATCGCCCTGGGCGCGACGGCGAGGCGCGGCGGCACCTCGCTGACGCCGCTCCGGGCGGCGTCGACCTGCCTCCTCCCTCTTCCCTTCCTCCTCCCCTCCTCCCCTCCTCCCCTCCTCCCCTCCTCCCCTCCTCCCCTCCTCCCCTCCTCCCCTCCTCCCCTCCTCCCCTCCTCCCCTCCTCCAGATAGCAAGAGCCGATCCACGGCTGGGTCCGCCGACGCCTCCTATCGATCACGTCCCTCACTCGTATCGATCCGCGTGCCGCAGTACGCACCGACGTCTCCGGGGGACGCTCGCGCGTTCGCCCACCGCCGTGACCTCCGGCCGGTGAGCCGACGTCGGCGGCAGCCAAAGGAGACAAACACACACATCACCATACCATCCCGGCATGCTCGGCAGCGGCATGAGGCGCTGGTGCCCCCGTACTGGCAGGCCCCGATGCCCGCGTCGGAAGCGGGCGCGCGAGACCTGCTAGGGTCTTGCGCGCGCGACGTCTGGCGAGACGAGGGAAGCAGAGCGAGCCGGGGATGCCAAGAAGAGCCGGCGCGACCGCCGCGCGCGACCGCGGGCGGCGCCTCCTCGGCGGCGGCGCTCCCCGTGTAGGATGCCGCCATGCGGAAGCTCGTGGTGTTCCTCTTGACGCTGATGTCGATCGCGTGGGGCGCGCCCTCGCCTGCGCGAGGGCAGCCTGCGCAGGGCACGGCCGCGGCCCCGTCGAGGACGGCCATCCTCGGGTTCACGGCGTCGCTGACGGGCAACGTCAACGTCGAGTCGACCCGCCAGACCAACGGCATCAGGATGTGGGTGGACGATGTCAACAAGGCCGGCGGCATCCGGCTGGCCGACGGCAGCGCCGTCGCGCTCGACATCAGGTTCTATGATGACGAGAGCAACAAGGATCGCGTCCAGCAGCTCTACACCCGGCTGATCAACGAAGATAAGGCCGACTTCCTCATCAGCCCGTACAGCAGCGGCCTGACGGACGCCGCGGCCGTCATCGCGGAGCAGTACGGCCGCGTCATGATCACGACGGGCGCCTCGTCGGACTCGACGCACGAGAAGGGCTACACGCTCGCCTTCATGACGTACACGCCCGCGAGCCGTTACCTGGCCGGCGCCTTCGATCTCCTGGCCAGCCTGGACGCCTCCGCGAAGAAGGTCGCGATCGTCCACGAGCGCGACAAGTTCTCCACGGACGTGGCCACGGCGGCCAGGGACTACGGCGCGAGCAAGGGCTACGAGGTCGTCCTCTTCGAGGGCTACGCCACCGGCACGACGGACTTCGCGCCGTTCATCAACAGGATGCCTGGTGACGTCGACGCCATCATGGGCGGCGGCCACTTCGCCGACAGCAGCACCTTCGCGAGGCAGCTCTCGGAGAAGGGCATCCGGGCGAAGTTCATCGCGCTCCTGGTCGCGCCGCCGGAGCCGAGGTTCGGGGAGCTGGGCGGGGCGGCGCTCGGCGTGATCGGGCCGAGCCAGTGGGAGCCCGGCGTGAGGTACAGCGCCGAGGCCGCCAGGGCGGCGAACCTCGCCTGGTACGGGCCGCCCGTGAGCGATTTCGTCGCGCGGTACACAGCGCGCTTCGGCGACACGCCGTCCTACCACAGCGCGGGCGGGTACGCGGCGGGGCTGGTCCTGGAGCAGGCGATCGCGCGGGCCGGCTCGCTGGACACGGCGAAGGTCAAGGCGGCGCTCGACGGCACGGACATGCTGACCTTCTTCGGCCACACGAAATACGACACCAGCGCGAAGCGGCACGGGCGCCAGATCGGCCACGAGATGGTGTACATCCAGTGGCAGAAGGATGAGCAAGGCAAGCTGGTCAAGCGGGTCGTCTGGCCGGAAGACGCCAGGGCGGCGGAGCCGCTGTACCCCGCGCGCGCGCAGGCGGGCGCCGGGGTCAATCAGCTGCTCACGTCGGTCGTGGACGGGCTCATGCTCGGGTTCGTGTACGGCATCGCGGCCATGGGGATGACCCTCATCTGGGGGATCATGCGGGTCATCAACCTGAGCCACGGGGCCATCATCGCCCTCGGGATGTTCGCGAGCTATTTCCTGTTCACGCACCTCGGGCTGAACCCCTATGTCGGGCTGCTCGCGGTGGCCGGCGCGGGCCTCCTGCTCGGCCTCTTGATCTACCCCGTGGCCGTGCACCGGGTCATCCACGCGCCACACCACCTGACGACGCTCCTGGCCACGTTCGCCGTCAACATGATCTTCATCGGGCTGGGCACGGCCTTCCTGACCACCACCCCGCGCAACATCGACTATTCCCTCGGCACCGCGCGGCTCGGCCCGGTGGCGCTCCCCGGCACGCGCCTCATGGCGGCGCTCATGGCCGTCCTGGTCGCGTCGGCCCTCACCTTGTTCCTCCGCCGGACGCGGCTCGGCATGGCGATCCGCGCGGTCGCGAGCAACCGCGCGTCGGCGGAGCTGATGGGGATCCCGTCCTCCCGCGTGCTCGGGCTCAGCTTCGGGCTCGGGACGATGCTCGCGGCGGTCGCCGGAGGGCTCATCGCCACCTTCTTCCCGTTCACCATCCTGAGCGGCGAGTCGTACCAGCTGAAATCGTTCGTCATCGGCGTCCTCGGGGGCCTCGGCAACCCCATCGGGGCGCTCGCCGGCGGGCTCCTCCTGGGCATGCTGGAGGGGCTCATCCCCATCTTCCTCCCCGTGAGCTGGGTGCCCGTCGTGGAGTTCGCCCTGTTCGTCCTCGTGCTGCTGGTCCGCCCGAGCGGCCTATTTGGAGCCCGCACATGAGCGCCTACCGACACCCTGCCTTCTGGCTGACGCCCCTCCTGGTGCTGGTCGCGGGCGTCGTCCCGCTCGCGACGCGCGACGACACGCTGCGCGAGACGATGTTCACCCTGCTGACGTTCATCGCGCTCGCCTCCAGCCTGAACCTGCTGCTCGGCTATGCGGGGTACGTGAGCTTCGGCCACATCGTGTTCTTCGGGCTGGGCGGGTACACCGGCTTTTATCTCCTGAGCCAGCGGGGGCTCTCGCTCTACCTCGCGATGCTCGCCGGAGGCCTCGCCGCCTCGGCGCTCGCCGGCGTGCTCGGCGCGGCCATCCTGCGCCTGCGGGGCGCCTACTTCGCCCTGGCCACGATCGGCATCAACGAGGCGGCGCGGGCCTTCGTGAACAACTTCTCCCCCTTCGGCGGCGCGACGGGCATGTCGATCAACTTCTCCGTCTACGGCGAGTACGGCGGCCCGGCCAGCGCGCTGTGGCTGACGTACGCCCTGCTCCTCGCGGTGGCGATCTCGGTGGTGGTCGTGAGCCTGCTGGTGAAGGGCTCGCGGTTCGGGCTCGGCTTGCTCAGCATCCGCGAGGACGAGGACGCGGCGCTCGTGATGGGCGTGAACACGCCGCGGCTGAAGACGCTCGCCTACGTGCTCTCGGCGTTCTTCCCGGGCGTCGTCGGCACGCTCTACTTCTTCAAGAACGGCAATGTCGAGCCGGGCGACGCCTTCCGGCTGCACATGTCGATCGAGGCGCTGGTCATGGTGATGCTCGGCGGCGCGGGGACGGCGCTCGGACCGGTCCTGGGGGCGGCCACGTACGACCGGCTGCGCAGCTTCCTGCTCACGAGCCCCCTCTTCAAGGATCTCCACCTGGCCTTCGCCGGGGTCGTGCTCCTGCTCATCGTCCTCTTCGTGCCCTCCGGGGTCGTCGGCTGGCTGCGCGCCCGGCTGCCGCGCGCGCGGGGGGTGCTCGAGTGATGCTCGCGGTGCAAGGGATCGAGAAGCGCTTCGGCGGCCTCCTGGCGCTGAGCGACGTCGCCTTCGCCGTCGAGGAGGGGGAGATCCTCGGCCTGATCGGGCCGAACGGCGCGGGCAAGACGACGCTCTTCAACGTGATCAGCGGCGTGCACGCGCCGGAGAAGGGCCGCGTCGTCTTTCGCGGACAGGACATCACCGGGCGGCCGCCGTACCGCGTGGCGCAGCTCGGGCTGGCGCGCACCTTCCAGATCGTGCGGCCGCTCCACGATCTCACGGTGCGCGACAACGTGATCCTCGGCGCCTGTTACGGCCGCGAGCGCCACGGGCGCGCCGCGGCGGCCCGGGTCGCGGACGAGGTGCTCGCCCTCGTGGGCCTCGCCGAGCGGGCCTCGCAGCTCTCCGGCAGCCTGAATGTGGCGCAGAAGAAGCGCCTGGAGCTGGCCCGCGCGCTCGCGGCCCGGCCCTACCTGCTCCTGCTCGACGAGGTGCTCGCGGGCCTGAACCCCGCCGAGGTGGCCAGGATGATCGACACGCTCCGCCACATCCGCGGTCAGGGGGTCACGATCCTGATGATAGAGCACCTCATGCAGGCGATGATGAGCCTCTCCGACCGGATCGTGGTGCTGGACTATGGCAAGCTCATCGCCCGGGGGACGCCGCGGGAGGTGGCCGAGGATCCGCAGGTGATCGAGGCGTACCTGGGCGACCCGAAGCTCGCGCAGGATCTGCTGGAAGGAGGCTCGGATGGCGACCGCGCTCGACGTGACTGACGTGGCCTCGGGCTACGGAGAGGTGCAGGTGCTGTGGGGGGTGAGCCTGCGCCTCGAGCCGGGGAAGCTGACGGCGCTCGTTGGGTCGAACGGGGCCGGCAAGACGACGCTCCTGCGCGCGGTGACGGGGCTGCTCCCGGCGTGGCGCGGCTCGGTGGTCTTCGCGGGCCGCGACGTGACGCGCCTGCCCGCGCACGCCCGCGCCGGCGAGGGGCTGGTGCTGGTGCCGGAGGGGCGGCAGCTGTTCGCCGACATGACGGTGCACGAGAACCTGGAGATGGGGGCCTTCTCGAGGCGCGCGCAGCCGCGGAAGCGGCGCAACCTGGAGCGCGTGTTCGAGATGTTCCCGCGCCTCGCGGACCGCCGCCGCCAGAAGGCGGGCACGCTGAGCGGCGGCGAGCAGCAGATGGTCGCCGTGGCCCGCGGGCTGATGGCGGAGCCGGAGGTGCTGATGCTCGACGAGCTGTCGCTCGGGCTCGCGCCGCGGCTGGTGCTCGATCTGTTCGAGTCGCTGCGACGGCTGAAGCGGGAGGGGCTGACGATGCTCCTCGTGGAGCAGAACGTGGCGATGGCCATGGCGGTGAGCGACTACGCGTATGTGCTGGCGGAGGGGCGTATCCACCTGGAAGGGGAGGCGCGGGAGCTGGCGAAGAGGGAGGAAGTGCGGAAGGCTTATCTGGGGGTGTGAGCGGCGGGGGCCCAAGGGCTTGAGGTTTTGCCGGGCGGCGCGGCCCTCGGAGAGGGTGCTCGTGGCGCGGGGTGGGGGCCCCGCCGAACTCGTCGAGCAGAGTGCACCTCCGGCGGAGCCGGAGGCACACTCTGCTCGACTCAGACATCGGCCCATCCCCCACCCCGCGCCACGAGCACCCTCTCCGAGGGCCTACGGTCTTGGTGGAGCCTCGGTGAACCTGGGCGATACGGCGCTGGGATGGGGGAACGGCCGGTGCTACGGTGGCCTTTTGGATGAATTGCCACGTAGCTCGGGCCGGGATCGGGTGTGTCTTGTTGATGGCCGCATGCGCTCCGGCGAGCGTCCCGCGGCGGCACGAGGCGGAGCAGCGGCGCCCGGTCGCGCCGCGCTCGGCGGCGACCGCGAGGAGCGGCGCCGAGCACGGCGCGGCCAGCCCGGCTTCAACCGGGGTCGCTGCGGGCCAGGCCGCTCCGAGCGCGAGCGGTGCCGTGGAGCCCAGCGCAACCCCCTCGCCAACCGTCGAGCCGGGCGCGCCCTCATCGCCAGCCGTCGGGCCCGGCACGCCCTCGTCGCCCTACGCAGGGCTTCGTTATGCCGTCTACGAAGGCACCCTGGGCGATGGGGCACCGTTCGATCTCGTGCTCGAGTGGACAGGCGCGCAAGGCAACGCGCGGTTCGGGTATACCCCGCGAGGGAGCAGCGCGAAGCGCGTGGAGCTCCGGTTCGAGGGCGCGTTTTCCGGGGACCGGGGCGCCCTCTCGAGCGCCGGACCGCGACCCTCCCGCCTTTCGCTCAGCGTCCAGCCGGACGGGGTGGTCTCAGGCGCCTTCGAAAAGGAGGGGGAGCTGACCCTCGCGTTGAACGGACGGCAGCGGCGGCCTTTCCGGGGAGCGCTCAAGCACGAGGCGGCGCTGGCCGGCACGCTCGGCAAGAGCCGGATCCTCTGGTTCAAGCTGAAGAAGGACGGAGCGGCGGTCACCGGCCTCTACCGGTACGGGAACGCGTCGCAGGACCTGCTGCTCTCAGGGAGCGTGACGGAGAACGGCGATTTCGTGCTCGAGGAGCGCAACGAGGCTGGCGCGCTGACGGGCAAGCTGAAAGGCGTGTTCGTCAGCCCTGCCCGGGTGCTCGGGACGTGGTGGAGCCCCGATGAGTCGAAGACGCTCTCGTTCGATTTCCCCTCGCCGTCCAGCTTCGTCGACATCGTACGCGTCGGCGGCACCGTCCGCATCTATCCGGTGCGCCGCTCGGCGGACCTGGAGGAATGCTCCTATTCGACCGTGGTCCCGCAGCTCGCAGGGACGGGGAAGAACGCGCTGGAGCGCTCGGCCAACCGCGCGCTGGACGAGCTCGGCCGAGGTGCCTTGTCGGACGACTGGTGCGACGGCGCCGCCGCGATGGCGCAGGCGGGCCTCGGCTCCTGGTCCGGAAACCGGACCTACTCGGTCACCGGGGTGCGGCGCGGGCACGTGGGGCTGAGGTTCAGTGAAAGCAGCTATCAGGGCGGCGCGCACGACTACCACGAGAGCGACTGCGTCGTCCTCGACACCACCTCCGGCCGCGTCTTCCGGCTGTACCAGCACATCAAGCCCGCGGCCCGCGCGCAGCTCGACACCCTCGTCGCCCAGGCGCTCGACCGGGATCCGAACGTCCAGCGCGCGCGCGCGAACGGCTTCCCCGTCGAGCGAGGCAAGATCTCGGAGGGGACCGACCTCTGCGTCAATGATCAAGGGCTCGCCGTCCACTTCGGCGATTACGAGCTGGCCAGCTACGCCGCCGGGACGTTCACCGTGCAGCTCCAGGCGGCGGACGTTTACCCGCTGTTCGACAAGGCCGTCGCAGATGTCCTGTTCCGCTGACCGGGGTGAGCTCGAGCGCCCCGCCGCAGCGCCGCTGGGCGCGAGCCCAGGACCTAGGAGCGCGTACGCGCGCGGGTCTTTCGTGCAGGCCCCCGGCCGCGTGACGCGCTCGCGGGTTCCTGGTCCGCTGCGAGCAGCTCGAGAGCGCGCTCGTGGGCGAGCTCGAGCGCGCTCTGGCTCTCGGCCGGCAGGTCGGAGAAGAGCTGCTGTGCGCCGATGAAGGCGGCGTACTCCAGCCGCGCGAGCAGCAAGGCGGCGTCGCGCGCGCGCCCCTCGGCGACAAACAGGGACGCCAGGTAGTCGACGCGGCGCGCGTCGACCCGCCGGAGCACGGCCGCGGCGCGCTCGTCGCGGAGCGCCCACGCCCGCACGGCGATCTCGAGCCGGCCGTCCAGCGATTTCACGACCTCCCCGAGCCGCTGCCGCCTCTGCTCCGGGGCTCCGCCGCCCTCGGCGTGGTCGATGGGCGCCGACGTCTGCCGCTCCTCCCAGCGCGCGAGGAGCGCGTCCAGGAACGCCGCGATGTCCTGGAAGTGATGATAGAAAGAGCCCTTGGTTCGACCGAGCCTCGCGCAGAGGCTCTCGATCGTCAGCGCGCCCTCGCCGCCGTCGCGGAGCAGATCGAGCCCCTGATCCAGCCAGTCGTTCCTCGAGGTGCGCGCCATGGGGGGTCAGTCGAGCGTGGCGCCCGCGACCATGGCCGCGAGGGCGAGCGAGAGCGGCGAATAAACGAGGCGGTTCATGCGATGGTACGGCAGCGCGCGGGTGGCTGGCCGCAGGCGAGCCTCGAAGAAGCCGCCGAGGCCCCGCGCCCCGAGCACCAGCGCGGCGGCCCACGCGCCGAGCCGGAGCAGGGCGGCCGGCGCGCCGCGGCCGTACCGCTGCCCCAGCACGAGCGCGGCGGACGACAGGAGGAGGAACGCGACGAGCAGGCACAGGCCGAGCGACGGGAAGCGGCTCCCCTTCGGCAAGCCGACCACGATCTCCACCTTGTCGTGCCGCGCGTCCCCGGGCCAGGCGCCGCCGAGACCCCAGTAGACGTGCAGCGCCGCGAGCGCCGTGAGGATCCCGCCCGACATCCAGGCGAACAGGTCCCCCGCTCGGACCACAACGCCAGCCGCCCGGAGGGCGCACACGAGCGCGAGCGGGAAAAAGAGCACCCACTGCGGCATCGCGAACGGCGTCCCGAACCGGGAGACGCCGAGGACCAGCGCGATGCCCCCGAACAGGACGCTGAGCGCGGCGACGGCGAAAGGCACGATCAGCGCGGCCTCCCCTCCCCTCGCCCACGCGAACGCCAGCCCGGCGGCCATGAGCGCGAGCGTCGCGGTGACGCCGTGCCAGCAAAGCTCGTGCGTGGCGGTCACGAGCCGATCCACCCGCGCGCGATGCAGCGGAGGAAGAACCTCAGGACCACCGACGAATGCATGAATCGCGGCGGTGACGCCGGCGATGACCGTTGCGCTCGAGAGAAGCGAATCCATGAGCACCCTCACCTTCGAAACAAACCATACGGTATGGTTTGTTTCTGGCAAGCTCTGGTGGAGCCGAGCGCCGGGGTGGGGACGAGGCGCACCTGGGTGGGGGACGAGACGCACCTGGGCATCCGCCATCATGGCGCGGCGCTCGGATCGAGCGCGTGGCCGTTCGACCGGGGGACCGAGGCCCCGCCCGCGGCCCGCTCAGCCGCCCAGCGAGGCGAGCGGCACGGTCTCGTCGGCGAGGACCGCCGGATCGATCACCGCCTTGGCCGCGACCAGCTTCTTCGCCGCGAGGAAGTCCGGCGGCCGCCCGATCACATCGGCCGCGAGCAGGTGCCCGCCGGCCAGGTAGAACGCCGCGAACGCCCTGGCCTCCATCGACCCCCGGATCACGCACCGGTCGTACCCTGCCGACAGCCCCACCATCTGCAGCCGCATGCCGTACTGCTCCGACCAGAACCACGGCACGGCCGGCGACGGCGCGGGCTTGCCGAGCAACGTCGCGGCCGCCACGCGCGCGTGCTCCATCGCGTTCGGCACCGACTCCAGCCGGATGCGCCGCCCCGCGTACGCGCTCGGCTGGTTCGCGCAGTCGCCCACCGCGAGCACCGCGGGGTCCGACGTGCGCGCCAGCTCGTCCACCACGATCCCGTCGTGCACCGGGAGCCCGGCCGCGGCGGCCAGCTCGGTGTTCGGGACGAGCCCGATCCCCACGAGCACCACGTCCGCCGCGATGTGCTCCTCCTCGCCGCCCTCGCCCGTCGCCACCACGACCTCGCGCACGGCTTGGCCGGAGGGGTCCACCACGAGCTCCTTCACGACGGCCGACATCCTGAACGTCACCCCGCGCGCGCGGTGCACCCCCTCGATGAACCCCGACACCTCCGGCCCGGTCACGCGCGACAGCACCCGCGGCGCCACGTCGATCACGGTCACCTTCATTCCGAGCTCCACGGCGGCGGCCGCCACCTCCAGCCCGACGTAGCCGGCGCCGATGAGCACGAGGTGCCGCCCGGCCACGAGGTGCGCCCGCAGCGCGTCCACGTCGGGGATCGAGCGCAGGTAGAGCAGGTTCCCGAGCTGCCCCTCGTCCACCCCTGGCAGGCCGAGCCGCCGCGCGCGCCCCCCCGTGGCGAGCACCAGCTTGTCGTAGCGCAGGCGGCTCCCGTCCGAGAGCGCCACCTCCTGCGCCGCGCGATCGATGGCGTCCACCCGCGTGCGCAGCCGGAGCTCGATCGCGGACCGCTCGTACGTCGCCTCCGGCTTGAGGTAGAGCTGCGCGAGCTGCAGCTTCCCGAGCAGGAACCCCTTCGAGAGCGGGGGCCGCTGGTAGGGCGGGTGCGCCTCGTCTCCCACGAGCACGATCCGCCCCTCGTAGCCTTGCTGCCGAAGCGAGCTGGCCACCTCCCCGCCCGCCTGCCCCGCCCCCACGATGACGACCGTCTCTTTCACGTTCACCACTCCTGCTCCGGTGTGCAGCCCGCGCGCACGCGCCGATGGTAGACAAGAAGAGCGCAGAACCACAGGGTAGAGTGCGTCCGCTGCCGCGGCCTGGCGGGGCGCGGCGGAGAGGTGAGGACCGATGAGCGGCGCTGCGCAGAGCCGGAAGATCATGCGGTGGCTCGCCGCGCTCGCGATCGTGCCCTGCGCGTGCTCCGGCGGGGCGTACGCTCCGAGGAGCAGGCCCGCGCCCGTGCACGCCGGCGCCGCGGCCGGCGACGCGCAGCCCGGCCCCGCGCCGCCGCCGGCCCCGGCCGCCGGCCCGCCCGCCGCCGCGGCGACGAGCGCGCAGGCCGCGGCGGCGACCGCGCAGGCCACCGCGGCGAGCGCGCAGGCCACCGCGACGAGCGCGCAGGCCACCGCGGCGAGCGCGCAGGCCACCGCGGCGAGCGCGCAGGCCGCCGCGACGCCGTGGCCTCCGGCGCGCCCTCCGGCCATCGAGACGGACTGGTGCATCCCGGGCGTCGACGCGCTCGACGAGGAGACCTGTTATGTGCTGCCGGACGCGCCGACCCGCACGCTGCTCATCTACCTTCACGGGATCGTCCCGCCGACGAAGGAGAGCCAGCAGAAGACCAACTTCGAGACGGTCGTGGTGCGCGCTTCCCGGCGCGCGGGCGTCGCCGCCCTGATGCCGCGCGGCAAGGTGGGCCTCGCGCCGAAGGGGTTCGCGCGCTGGTGGGGCTGGCCGACGGGCGGGGCCGCGTACCGCGAGCATGCCGCCGGGTTCGTCGCGGCGTTCGCGGAGAAGCGGCGCAAGCTGGAGCAGCTCGCCGGCGTCTCGTTCTCGCGGGTGTACGTCGCCGGCTCCTCGTCCGGTGCGTTCTTCGCCGCGGCGCTCGCGCTCGGCGGCGACATCGAGGCGGACGGGTTCGGCGCGATGTCCGGCGGCGGAGGCCGCGCGACCCCCGAGCTCCCGAGGCTCGCCCCCCGGCCGTTCTACATCGGGTTCGGCACCCATGACGCCGTGGGCGGCTCGGCCCGCGCCCTCGCCGACGTCCTGCGCGGCGCAGGGTGGCCCGTCCGCGTCGCCGAGCACCCTGTGGGCCACGGCGCCAAGGAGATCTACCTCGACGAGGCATTCGCCTTCTGGCGGGAGCACGAGGCGCGATAAGAGGTCGTCAGAGCGCGCGGTCATCTCCGCACCCAGGCTCGCCGCGAGCCCACGCGCGCCGGAGCGCCGGGCGCGGGCGCCTCATTGCGAGAGATCCACGCACGATACACCCGTCGGAATGCTGACACGATATGCCCGTCGGAATGCTGACAACCACGCGCCGGATTGCGACGCTTCGAACGGTTGCCGTCCTGCCGGACGCCCTGTCCGAGCGGCTCGCCCGCCCCTCGGCGATCGCAGCGCGCGCTCCACGCCGCCGCTGACCGGAGCCGTGGCGCGCCGCGCGGCGCACGGCCGCGCGCGCCCCGATCTACCGCGTTTTCCCCGAGGACAACCCGAGCTTCTCCAGCGAGCGCGGGGTGCCGAACCCGGGCCCGCCGAGCGCGGACTCGAGCTTCTGGTAGGCGCGGTCCTGCCCCGCGGAGTGCGCCGCGTCGCGGAGCACGTCATTGCGGTAGAGCGTCACCGCCAGCCCCGCCAGGACCGAGAGCGCGAGCATCCAGCGCTGCGCTCGCCCCGCGCCGCCCGCGCGAGGCGCTGCGCCGGCCAGCCCGTGCCGCGCCGGGACCGCCGCGGGCAGCGCCGGGCTGACCAGGGCGGCCGCGCCCACCGCCGGCGGGTCGAGCGCCGCAGCCCGCGAGAGGGGTGCGGAATCGTTCATCGCCCAGAGCGGGGCGCCGGACGACAGGGGGGATGCGACCGGCGTCGGGTGATCGTCCTCCACGGGCTGCGCCGCCGGGACGGCCGCCGCCACCGGACGGCTCGCGCTCGCCGGGCTCTGGGACCGCGTCGACTCGGGCTCGAGCCCGGCCACCACCCCCAGCGTCTGCCAATCGACCATCCCCTGCCGCCAGATCTTGGTCGACTCGTCGATAACATTGAGGCGAAACAGATCGTCGAGCTGGTCCAGCGTGAGCACCTTCACGTCATCAGGAGCGATCGCGACGTGCCAGAGGCCCTCGCGCTCGTCGTTCGCCGGAGCGGGCGGCGCCTCGCGCCTGGCCGACGCGGGCTGCGGTGCCTCGCGCCTGGCGGACGCGGGCTGCACATCACGCCTGGTCGAAGCGGGCTGCACATCACGCCTGGTCGAAGCGGGCTGCGCGTCGCGCCCGGTCGAAGCGGGCTGCGCAGCGGCCCGCGCCGATTCCGTCGGGGCCGGCTCGAGCAAGGTCAGGTCGCCGATCGGCTGCCATTCGGTCATGCCGGGCCGCCAGATCTTGGTCGACTTGTTGATGACGTTGAGACGACGCAAATCCGAGATCTTCTCTGCCGTAAGCACCTTGATGTCGTCCGGCGTGACCGCGACATGCCAAAGGCTCTTGCTCTCGTCGTTCGCCGCGGGCGCCGGCGCAGCGCGCGTGGGAGCGGGCGGCGCGGTGCGCGGGGGCGGCGGCGGCGGCGCGCCGCGCCTGGTCGGAGGCGGCGGCGCAGTGCGCGGAGGCGGCGGCGCCGTGCGCGGGGGCGGCGCAGGCGCGGCAGCGCGCACGGCCGGAGCAGGCGCGGCGGCGCGCGGGGCCGGAGAGGGCGGCGCGCCGCGCGGGGCCGGAACAGGCGGTGCTGCGCGCCTCGTCGGAGGCGGCGGTGCAGCGCGCGTGGCCGTGGCGGACGGCGATTTCATACAAACGTCCTCCCTTCGATTTCGAGGATGCCACGACACCGTCGCACCTGTACACACCGACATGGCGCGCCCCGCTCTTTCGAGGCAGTGCGGATTTTTCCAGACTTCCGCCGCCGCGCCGTGGTGCTGGCGAGATTTCCGCGGGGCCGGTACGCTCGCGCGCCACGGAGCGAAGCATGGAGGCATTGAGCATGGGTGACGAGGCGATCACGTCCGGCAAAAGCGCTCGGTCCCCCGGCTTCTGGCGCTGGTCCCGGGTGCTCCCGGCGCTCCTCCTCGTCGGGAGCGCGACGTTCGTCGCCGCGTATTACGTGCCGCTCCGCCGCGCTCACCTGCTCCTGATCGCGGAGCAGCAGACCTCCAGTCAAAAGGCCAAGGAGCTCGAACAGACGCTGAGCCAGGTGCGCGGAGAGCTCGACGCAAAGACGGCGCAGGTCGAGAAGCTCGAGGCGGAGCGGCGGCAGATCGAGGCCGCGCGGAGGTCGGGGCTCGACCGGGTCGAGCAGCTCAAGACCGAGCTTTCAGGGAAGCTCGACAAGCAGATCAAGAAGGGAGTCGCAGCGATCGCCGTCGCGGACGGACAGGCCGTGGTCGCGCTGCCGGAGAGCGCGGTGTTCGCTCCCTACAAGCTCGACGTGAGCCCGCAGGGGCAGCTGCTCTTGTGCCATGTCGCGAGCGCCCTCTCCGCCGGCAACGAGGCGCCGATCCGCGTCGGCGCGGTCAGCGGTCCGCCGGACCAGACGCCGCCCGTCCTGCTGCGCGACCATCCGACGCCCTGGTCGCTGTCCGCGGCGCGCGCGGCGAGCGTCGCGCAGGTCCTCGAGGAGAAGTGCGCGGTGAAAGGCGCGCGGCTCTCCGCGGTCGGGCACGCCGGGAACGACCCCGCGGGCGCCGCGCTCGCGGAGAGCAAGCTGCCCGCAGGGCGGGTCGAGCTCGCCGTCGCGCTGCCGAGCGCACCGGCCGACGCGAAGTGAGCCCGCGGCCGCGCGGCGCGACGCCCGCGCGGGACGGCAGCGGGAGGCCGGCGCCAGAGCCGCCCCCGTGACGACGGATTGGCCTTTGTCCAATCCGTTGGCGTGGCCTCTGACAGGATGGACACCGCGGTTTACCCTGGAATCAACTGATTCAGGCGAGCATCGGCAGCGCAGGCGCCGCGCGGCTTCCAGGCTCCATCCGGGCCGCGGGGCCGCTCGCCTGAGCTTCCAGGGCAGGGCGCGCCGGTCGTTGCTGGAGGACGGCACCATGAAGACAGCGATAGTGCTCGGTAGCGTGAGGGCGGGAAGGCAGTCGCACAAGGTAGCCTATTACCTGGAGAAGAAGCTCCGGGAGAGGGGCGTCTCGACGGATCTGATCGATCTGGCGGAGGACCCGTTGCCGGTGCTCGACGAGCGCGCGGGCCGTCACCCGCAGGTCCAGGCGAAGGTCGAGAGCCTGAGCGCGCGCCTCCGCGCCGCGGACGCGCTGCTGTTCGTGACGCCGGAGTATCACGGGAGCTTCTCGGGCGCGCTGAAGAACGCGCTGGATTACTTCTGGGAGGAGTTCAACAAGAAGCCGATCGGCGTGGTCGCGGCCTCCGCCGGGAAGATGGGGGGCATCAACGCGTCGACGCAGCTGCAGCACGTGGTCCTGAGCCTCGGGGCGTTCGCGCTGCCCACGAAGCTGCTCGTCCCGGAGGTTCAGGGGGTGTTCGACGACGCGCTCCAGATCAAGAGCGAGGGCGTCGCGAAGCTGACCACCAGGTTCCTCGACGAGTTCCTCTGGTTCGCCGGCGCCATCGTCCAGGCGAAGCGCGCCGCGTCGGCCGCGGCGTGACGCGGCGGAGCGCTCACCGGAGCCGCCACGCCGGGTGCTCGTCCCCGACCTCGGGCGCCGGCACGAGGCCGTTCTCGACCGCGCCGTCGTCGCTCTCGGGCTCGCACAGGTACACCGCGATCGCGCCCAGCGGCTGATCGGTGTCGACCCGGGACCACCCCTCGGGGGCGCGCCGGGTCTCCTCGCGCCACCGCACCGCCACCTCGCCGACGCGCGCCGCCTCGAGGATCGCGCGGCCGCCCTCGGCGCCGAGCGACGTCACCCGCGCGACCTCGACGTCGTGCGCGCCCTCGGCCGGCCCGACGCGCAGCCCGTGCAGGCGCAGGTGCTCGGCGATGGCCGGCGGCACGAGGTAGGCCCGCGGGCGGTCGACCACCGCCGTCCCGACGAACCGCGCGTGGTGCGGGACCCGCACCGTGACGGGCGCGCCGTCGAACGTCCGCGGGCTGCGCGTGAGGATGTCGACGGGGGTCCTGGTCGGCTCCAGGCGGTAGCGCACGGCGACGCGATCCGGCGGCCGGGAGCTCGCGGCGACGACCTCCCGGACGGCATCGGCGTGCGCGGCGGCCCAGGAGAGGGTCTCGATCTGCCACGCCGACGCGGTCTGCACGCGCTCCTCGAAGGGCAGATAGCTGTAACACTCGAGCAGCAGATCGAGCCGGCCCGTCAGCCCGCGGTAGTTCGAGCCGAAGCGCGGGTGGTGAGGATAGGTCATCCACCCGAGGCCAACCGGCGCGGCCGGATCGACGTCGCTGCCCGCCTCGAGAACGCGCTCGTCCTCGACGAAGTTGCCGTACCAGCCGCTCTCGAAGCCGCGCTTCCGGACCGCGGCGATCACGTCGGGGACCAGCCGGTCGCGCGCCATCGCGATCGGCTCGGCGCGGCCGGACTCGACGGTGTGCGGCACGTCGACGGTCATGTGGAACCGGTGCACCGAGCCGTTCGTCGCGTGGTTGTCGATCGTGAGATCGGGCGCCCAGGGGATGCACACGCGCTGCTGGAGCAGGCGCATCTCGGGGGCGGCCTGGCGGAGGTAGTCGCGGTTCAGGTTGATGCCCTGGCTCTGGGTGCGGGTGCCGACGACGGGCCCCGGCTGGCCGGTGAGCTTCTTCAGGTCGAGGCGGCGGTTCTGCGGGTCGAGCGCGTCGTTGCCGTCGGGGTTGAAGAGCGGAGCCACGAGCAGCACGAGCGTGTCCAGCCAGTCGGGGTGCCGGCCGTCGAGCAGGTCGCGGACGAGCGCGAGGCTGGCCTCCTTGCCCTCCACCTCGCCCGGGTGAATGCCGTCGAGCATCAGCACGACAGGCCGCCGGGCGCGGCGGGCCTCGGCCGGCGTGCGCACGCCGTCCTTCGACAGCACGAGCAGCGGCAGCTCCCGGCCGCCCGGGCTCGCCCCGAAGGTCGTGAGGTGGAGGCGCGGGTCGCCGCGGTCCGCGAGCGCGCGGACGAACCGCATCACGTCGGCGTGCAGGGAGGTCTCGCGGAACCCGGTGGCTTCAGCGCGGGTGAGCAGCATGGAGCACGTTGTACCTCGGGGGCTGGCCGGCGCGAGAGGGGACCGGCGCGGCGGCGGCGCGCTCCCTCGAGGTGTGCTGTGCGGAGGGGCGCGCGGCGCGCTCCAGGCGGGCTGTGCGGAGGGGCGCGCGGCGCGCTCGCGGCTGCCTGTGCGGAGGGGCCGGGAGGGCGATTCGCCTCCCGGGAGGGCCTCACCTCGGCACTTCGACGGGCGTGAAGCAGGAGATGTTCGTCTCGATGTGGAAGTTCGAGCCCTCGGTGTGGCGCTCCGCGTGGAAGATGTCCATCGAGTAGGTCCGGCCCACGGAGATGCCCAGATCGGCGGCCTGGGCGTCGAAGTCGATGACGCCCGTCTCGGGGCCGTGCATGGCGCCGAGGTCGAGCGCGAGCTTGCCGTTGATGAAGATCCACATGTCGTCGTCGCCGATGAACGTGAACCGCTGGCCCCGCGAGTAGCCGAACTTCAGGTGGATCTCGGTGGTGAAGAGGAAGTTCTGGTTCTGCCCGTTGGGCGGGGTGATCCCGAACCCCTCCTGCGGCGTGAGCGGGAAGAAGCTCGTGCTGTCGAAGACGTACTGCCCCGGCTGGGTCGGAGACTCCTGCAGGACGAGCTCCTTCTCGAACGTCATGTTCACCCCGTCCACGTCCCGGTACCACTGGTCGAAGGTCATCGCGTTCATGATGACGGGCTGGGTGACCGTCCCGTCCCTGCAGCCGAGCGGAGTCTGCAGATCCGGGTAGCAGCCCGTCGTATCGAGGAACTGCGGCTTCAAGTCGCCGTCGAGCGTCGGCTTCACCAGGCCGCGGCGGACCCCGTCGCCCCTGAAATCCATCTCGAAGTCGGGGTGTGACTCCTTGAAGTCGCGGTAGATGACCTTGAGGGTGCTGTTGCACTCGCTCCCGCTGCCGCCGCCGCCGCCGGCGCCGATGTCGCCGGGATCGCCGATGTCGCCGGGATCGCCGATGTCGCCGGGATCGCCGACGTCCCCGGCGGTGCCGCTCGACGGCGACCCGTTGCCGGCGCCGGAGGTGGGGTTGTTGTTGTTGTCGTCGGGGGCGCCAGAGGAGCACGCCAGTGCGGCGAACACGAACGAGAGGGAGAGAAGGGCTAAGGGCCGAGGGTTCATCGAGCACGCTCCTGAAGGACGGGAAGAGTGGGATAACCAACCACACGGGCTCGGGGTTGTCAACGTATCCCGTGGTATTCGCTGCATTCTGACGCGATCGCTCGGACGGGAGATGCCTTGTGCGAGAGGGTGGGACAAGAAGACACCTGCCCGGAAGTCAAGGCCTCCCACGGAGACGCCGCGTACAGCCATGCTGTCAGGTTGTGCTGTGGGCGCGCTCGCCTCGCCGGATTCGGGGACGAACGCCCGATCACAGCGGCTTGGCGCCATGCGCAACAGCCATTTGGCGCTACGCGCAACAGCCATGGAGAGCAAGCGAGTCCCGTAGTGGACGCGCGGCGGCAGCTGGGATGGTGAGCAGGCCAGTCGCCCGTCAGCCGTGCGCCGGGTCTCCGGCGCTCAGCACGAGCCGCACCACGTCCCGGGCGCGCTCTGCCCGGCCGAGCGCTTCCTCGCGGTCGGCGCCGATCGCGCCCGCCATCACACGCCGGTTCGGGTACGAAGGGTGTGGGTCGACCCAGGCCCCCGGCGCGACGAAGACCTCGACGTACGCCACGCCGGGCATGCGGCGCGCCTCCTCGACCCCCTCGACGCGCTCGACGCGCCCGGAGCCCGGAGGCAGCGAGAAGCGCACGGCCGCCGCCCTCGGGAACGCCGGCTCCTCGGGGATCTCGCCGAGCACCGACTCGCCCAGCGCCTGCCGCACGACCAGCCCGATGTAGTCGACGTCCGTGGCCAGGCGCACGAGCTCCGCGATCGAGTCGCCCCCGACCCGGGTGTGCGTCTCGATGAGCCGCGGCCCCTGCGCCGTGTACTTGAGCTCCGTGTGGGTCGGGCCGTCGTGGATCTCGAGCGCCGTGAGCGCCGCCCGGACGTAGGCGCGGATCTCCGCGTCGCGCTGCGGGGGGATGGGCGCGGGCACGATGTAGCCGGTCTCGACGAAGCTCTCGTCGTCGTGCCAGAGCTTGCCGGTGACGGCGAGGACGCGGTGGACTCCCCCCTCGGAGAGGGCCTCGACGCTGTACTCCTCGCCCTCGAGGAAGCGCTCGACCACGTACCGCGGCGCGCCCGGGCGCGCGACGATCTCTCCGTGGATCCGGCGGAGGTCGCGCTCGCTCCGCGCCTTGTGGATGGAGATGCTGCCCTGTCCGTCGATCGGCTTGACGATGAGCGGGAAGCCGACGCGGGACGCGAAGGCGAGCAGCCGATCGAGGCCCTCGACCGTCTCGGACTCCACCTCCTCGAACCCGACCGCCCGGAGGTGATCGCGCATGCGCCGCTTGTCGCGCGCGCGCGCGACGATCTCCGGCGCGTGGAGGAAGGGCCGCCCGAGCGCGCGCGCGACGCTCGCGGCGGTGAGCTGCTCCTCGTCGTGGAGGCACACGACGCGATCGAGCGGATCGACGGCGTCGATCGCCCGCGCGCAGCCGGCGATCGCCTCGTCGGGCTCGTCGTCCCGGACGACGAGCACCCGCACGTACGCCGCCGCGAGATCGGGCGCGGCCGCCTTGGAGCGCCGGACGACGTGCGTGACGCGGGCGCGCTTCAGGACCGCAGGGTGCATGGGGCGAGGGCCCCCGATCAGGAGGATGTGCATGGATCGGTTACTCCGTGGCGGGCCGGTCCTTGGGCGGACCGAGGACGAGGAAGCCGAGCGCGAGGGCGGGGCCGAGCGCGAGGGCGACGTGCCAGGGGAGCGCCGGATCGCGCTCGTACAGGGCCGTGCCCGCGATCGGCGCGAGGATGAACGCCGCCGAGAACGTCGCGAAGAACGCCCCCATGTAGCGGCCGGGATCACCCGCGGGCGCGAAGGCCGCCGTCGCGGCCGTCCCGGTGGTGAGCACCAGCATCTCCCCGAGCGTCCAGACGAGGACCAGGACGCCGGCGCCAAAGAGCCCCTGGCACCACGGCGAGAGGCCGAAGCCGAGCGCGACGAGGAGCGCGCCCGCCGCGAGCACGCGGCCCGCGTCGAACCGCTCGGTCGCGTGCACGACCCACATCTCGGCCACGACGCACACGAGCGCGTTCAGCGAGAGGAGCAGCCCGACGCCGCCCGTGTCGAGGCCGAGATCGGTCTTCAGGAACAAGAGGTACGTCGCGTTGACCTGGAAGAAGATCAACATCATGACCCCGAAGACGAGCAGGAACGCGCCGAGCCGCGCGTAGCGCAGCGGCGGCGTGGCCGCGCGGGCGGCGGCGCCCTGCGTCGACGCGGCCTCGACCCGCTCGCGGCCCGCGAACGCGGCCAGGAGCCCGGCCGCGAGCAGGCACGTGGCGCCGTCGATGAGGAACAGGAGCCGGAAGTCCAGCGCCGCCAGCGCGCCGCCCAGCGCGGGGCCGATCGACATCCCGAGGTTCACGGCGGTGCGGTTCAGGGCGAAGGCGCGGCGCCGCGTCGCGGGCTCGGTCCAGGCGGCGAGCGCGGCCGCGTTCGCCGGCCGGAAGACCTCCGTCGCGAAGCTGAGCAGCCCGAGCACGACGAGGAGCACGAGCGTGCCCGAGGCCGCCGCGAGGAGCGCGAGCAGCGCCGCGCTCGCGCAGAGCGACGCGATCTGCACCCGGACCGCCCCGAGGCGGCGGAGCAAGGCGCCGCCGAGCAGGTTGCCGGGGATCGCGCCGACCCCGTAGACGGCCAGCACCTTGCCCGCGTCCGCCGGGGTGTAGCCCCGCTGCTCGGTCAGGTAGAGGACGAGCAGCGGCACGACCATCGTCCCCGCGCGGTTGACGAGCACGACCGCCGCGAGCAGCCAGACGCGCAAGGGGAGGCCGCGGTAGGGCGCGAGGGCGCGCTGCCAGCCGCGCGGGACCGGGGCGGGCTGCTCGTCCGTCATACGCCGGGCTTGGTCGCGACGAGCAGCGTGTGGTCGAGGTAGCGCGCGTCGTGCCGGCGCAGCTGCCCGAACCCGGCGCCCTTCAGCCAGCGCTCGTGCTGGGACGCCGGGTAGGCCATCCCGTGCCCCGAGGCGACCGCGACGAAGTAGATCGACGACTTCGCCGCCTGCAGCCCGCCCGACTCGTCGTCCGCGCAGGTGAGCGTCCACGCGAAGAGGCGGCCCCCGGGCGGCAGCCGCTCGCACGCCTTCGTGTAGAGGAACTGGACCCGCTCCTCCGAGAAGATCTCGACCACGTGCGACAGGAGGACGGCGTCCCCCTCCGGCCACGGGTCGCGGAACATGTCGGCCTCGACGCAGCGGATCCGCGCGGCGAGCCCGGCCGCCTCGACGTTCTTTCGCGCGATCGCGCAGACCGAGGGGATGTCGACGAGCGTGACCGACAGCCCTGGGAACCGCCGGCAGAGGCGCACCGCGTTGGTGCCGTCCCCCCCGCCGACGTCGACCAGCACGCGCGCCGCGGCGAGCTCCTCGGCCTCGATCATCGCCGGCGCGAGGCGGGTGTACGCCGCCATCGCGGTCTGGAACAGCCGCTCGGAGGCGGGGTTCGCCGCGAGCCGCTGGTAGAGCGTGTCCCCGGGGCCGGGGAAGGCGTCGAGCCCGGCGTTGCGGCCCTGGCGCAGCGACTCGGCGAGGTGGTGGCAGCCGACCTGCTGGACCTCATGGTTGAACGCGACGAACGACGCCATCGAGTGCGGCGCGTCGCTGCGCAGGTACGACTCGGCGAGCGCCGTGTTCGTGTACGCGCCGCCCGCGTCCCGCTGGACGACGCCGATCGCGCTGCAGGCGAGCAGGAGGACCCGCGCGCCGTGGGGTGAGACGTCGAGCCCGGCGGCGACGTCCTCGACCGTGGCGCCCGGGCGGCGGGAGAGGAGGTCGAAGAGGCGGAGCTCGCACGCGGCGGCGAGCGCGGTGCTGTGCACCCACCCGTTCATCAGGCCGCAGAGCGCAGTCCAGTCCTGGGGAGAGATCGTGTCCATCTAGAGCTCCTGGGTGTCGATGGTCGCCAGATCGGCGAGCAAATCAAGGAGGCGCTGGCTCGCCTCGGGGCGCGCGACCGAGATCCGGAAGGAGCCCGGGACCACGTGGCCCGCCTCGGCGACGCGGATGTTCTCGCGCGCGAGCAGGGCGCGCATCCTGGCCGGGTCGTGCGGCAGCACGAGGAGGAAGTTCGCCTCGGAAGGGAACACGCGCGCGATCGCCGGGCTCGCCTCGAGCGCGGCGCGCATCCGCTCGCGCTCCCGCCGCACCGCGCGCCACGAGTCGTACACGGGCCCCATGTCGGCGAGCCGCTCGGCGACGGCCGCCTGCGCGGGCGACGAGAACCCGAACGGCACCTGGACGCGCTCGAGCGCGCGCACGATCGCGCGATCGGCCAGGGTGACCCCGCACCGCGCCCCCGCGAGCCCGAACGCCTTCGAGAGCGTGCGCACGAGCACGAGGTTCGAGTGCACGGCGAGGGCGCCCAGGGACGACGGCCGCTCGCTGAACTCGACGTACGCCTCGTCGACGACCACGAGCCCCGGCGCGGCCGCGGCGAGCTCCCGCACCTGCTCGGGCGCGAGCCGGGACCCGACGGGGTTGCTGGGATCACACAGGAAGACGAGCTTCGGGCGGGCGCGCACGATGGCGGCGACGTCGAGCTCGTTCAGCGCGGGCCCGCGCAGCGGGACGGCGGCGACCTCCATCCGGAGCAGCCGCGCCCAGTGGGCGTACGCCTCGAACGTGGGCGGCGTCGTGCAGACCACGTCGCCCGCGTCGGCGAAGGCGAGCAGGAGCAGGAGGACCGCGTCCACCCCCCCGCTCGTGAACAGGACGTTCTCCGGGGACAGCTGCGGGAGCTCCGCGGCGCCCCGCGCGCGGTCGACCTCCGCCGTGATCTCGAGGTACCGCCGCTTCAGCTCGGGCTGGTCGACGTCCGGGTACCGCGCGCCCCCCCCGAGCCACGCGTTCGTGTTGCTCGAGAGGTCGACCTCGTCGAGGCGCGGCCGGTGGCGCTCGCGGAGCGGCCCGGGGATGGGCGCCGAGCGGACCGTGGGGCGCGCGTGGCGCGACGGCGCGTCGTCGACTGGCACCGGCGCCGGCGTGGCGCCGCCGAGCGCCGCGAGCTCGCGCCGCGCGGCCTCGTCGCTGCTCCAGATCCAGTGATCGAGCGGGAGGAACAGGTCCGCGCCGAGCCGCCGCTTCTGGTCGACGCCGCCCCGGCCCAGGTGGACCCAGTCCATCCGGAGCCGCCGCGCCTCGTGGTAGAGGCGGTAGAACGTCGAGACGTACAGGTTGTGCTGGGCGGCCTCGTGGCCGCGCCGGATCGCCTGCGACATGTAGTAGATCCCCTCGCCCGTCTCGCTCACGAGCAGGAGCCCCGCGACGACGACCGCGCCGTCGCGGCGGTCCGCGCGGAACAGGAGGCGCAGCCGCGGCGCGAGCGCCGACTCGAGCAGCCGCTCGATCGACGCGCGCCCGTACGGGTTGTGGTCGCTCCCGTGCCGCCGCGCGTGATCCTCGTGCAGCGCGACGAGCGCCTCGAGGTGCGCGCGGCGGTCGCGCAGGTCGCCGGCGCGCAGGAGCTCCCAGGTGACCTCGGCCTCGCAGGCGCGCTCGCGCCGGCGCAGGTCGCGGAGCTGCCGCGCGCCGATGCGGGCCCGCAGCAGCGCGTCGACCTCGTCTGGGTCGTCGACGTCGGTGGCGCCCGCCAGCCGGACGACGCACTCGTGCCCCGCGGGCACGCTGGAGAACCCGGCCTCACGGAGGGCCCGCGGGTCCTCGCCGCGGCGCACGTGCGGGACGAGGACCTGCGCCGCGGCCGCGGCCGCGGCCGCCTCGCGCAGCGCCGCGAGGCGCCCCGCGGACGGCGCCGGGGTCGAGAAATTCAGCACCGCGCCGGCGCCGATCAGCGTCGGCAGCGCGAGCACGCGCGACGCCGCCCGCGGGACCGGGTAGCCGCCCGCGACGTGGGGGAGCCGCCCCAGCTCGACCACGGGCCGGGGCGGATCCAGGCCGCGGAGGAATACGTCCCGCAGCGCCTCGATGTCGCGGCGCGACCTCACGACGCCTCGGCCGCGCGCCGGATGAGGACCACCATGCGGTCGAGCATCGCCTCGAGCATGTCCCACCCGTCGCGCACGATCGCGCCCAGCCGCTCCTGCGCCTCCGGCGCGAGGTCCCGGAGGAGCTCCTCGCCGAGCTCGGCGTGCCCGTCGTCCGCCTCGCCGTGGACGCTGAAGTACGGGGCGAGGTGGACCTCGCCCTGGAACGCCCGCGCGGCCTCGCTATGGAACGCGTGGGCGCTCACCTCGAGGACGAGGTGGACGAGCGCCGCCTTCTCGGCGTTGTCGCGCGTGAGCATCTGCGCCACGAACCACTCCCCGGTCGCCTCCACGATGGCGTCGCGGCAGCGCGGCCCCGCCCCGAGCGCCGGCACCAGCATGCGATCGTGGCCGATCTCCTCCTGGAGGTGGCGCGAGAACCCTTCGGCGAAGGACGGCTCGACGCAGGTCGCCTGGCGCAGCAGCATCAGCCGCTGGAAGGTCGCCGACCACCGCTGCAAGAGGTCGAGGAACACCGCCCGGGCCTCTGGGCTCCGCAGGAGGCCGCCGCGGAGGAGCTGGAAGTACGGCGTGTTCACGTGCGCCTCGAGGCGGCGCCGGCTGTAGGCGACGAGCTCCGAGAGCGGGTCCGCGGCGGAGGGAGGCCGCACCATCGGCGCCTCGGCGCGCTCGTAGAGGCCGGACTGCTCGAACTGGACCGAGAGGGCGACGATGCCGCTCGGCTCGGAGCCCGAGAACCCGTGGGAGCGCCCCGCCGGCACGAGCACGATGTCGCCTGCCGCGAGGGGGCGCTCGAGCTCGCCGAGCAGGCGCCCCTCGCCCTGGCAGACGATGATCATGGAGGGGATCGGGTGCACGTGCGGCGCGAGGCTCTTGCCGGGGTCGAGCCGGGTCCACGCGACGGCGAGCCGGGCGTTCTCGGGGATGAAGCCGGCCATCGCGGCGTGCCGGCGGAAGTCGCGGTGCTCGCCGAGATCGAACACCGCACCTTCGACCTCGACCGTCGTGATGGCAGGGATGTCGTGTCGCGCGATGACGCGCACACCGGTCGTATCGTCAACCATGAGAGGACCTCTTTGCTGGCGCCGCCCTGCGGAGCCACCGGATGCAAGTGATCGCGCCCGCGAGGACCCGCTCGGCCAGGGTGAGCCCGAGCGCGCCGCGGAGCGCCGCCTGTCGCTGGATGATCCGCCGCGCCTCGGCGTAGGGAAGGTCGCTGTGCGCCACGAGCGCGTACTCGTGGCGCCATAACGAGGGAGCCAGACGCTCCAGCGCGGTGTTGATGAGGTGCCGCCCGTGCTGGCGGGCGGAGGCCGCGTGCTCCTTCAGGTACTCGAAGTGGCCGATCGAGAGCTCGTCGAGCGCGTCGGCGTTGGGCTTCTGCGCGGCGTGGTACTCCGCGAACGCGCGGCGCCGGTCGGACGGGTGGCGCCGCAGCGCCGTCGCGAGCGCGAGCGCGTCCTCCAGCGCCGCGTTCATCCCCTGTCCGAAGAACGGATACACCGCGTGCCCTGCGTCGCCGACGAGGACCAGCCGATCGCCGCTGCACCACGTCGAGACGCGCGTCCTCAGCAGCGCGCTGTACCTGGCGCGCCGCGCCGAGTCGCGCAGGCTGCCGCTCGCCCGGTGGAGGTGGGGGAAATCGGCGAGCAAGGCCGGCTCGATCGCCTCCGCGCCGACGGCCTTGTCCACGATGAAGCAGCACGAGAAGGAGCCGTCGACGTTCGGGATCGCCACGAGCGCCGAGCTCCGTCCAGGCCAGACGTGCAGGGACCGTGGGGAGAGGTCGAGTCGCCGCCCGTCCTCCTGGCTGATGGTGAGCTCCGCATACCCGTGGGAGAACGCCTGTTGCTCGACGACCACCGTCTCCCTTTCGCCGATCGCGTCGCGCACCCACGAGTGGATGCCGTCCGCGCCGACGATGAAGGAGGGCGAGAGGCGCGCGGGGGCGCCGTCCTGCCGGAGAAAACGGAGCTCGCCGGCCGGGCTCAGCGCGTCGAGGGCGACGTTGAACTCCACCTCGACTCCCCGGCTCGCGAGCGCCCGCTCGAGCAGCGCCACGATGAGGTCGCGCCGCTTGAGGGCGTGAAGCACCTGCGATGCGCTCCCGTAAGGCTGGGCCACCTCCCCGCCGCCCGGGAGGTGGACGACGCGCGACGCCATCCGCACCGAGGCGGCGAGCGCCCGCTCGGCGAGACCCAGCCGCTCGAGGACGCGGAGCCCGCGGCCGGACAGGGTGAAGTTGATCGTGCGTCCTTCCTCGTAGGCCACGCGGGGATCCGGTCGTCTCTCGAGCACGCGGACCCCGATCCCCTGCTCGGAGAGCAGGATGGCCAGCGCCAGCCCGGAGATCCCGCCGCCCACGATGACGGCGCGAGGCGGCGGAGACGCCACGTCGTCTTCTTCTAGGGGTCTTGAAGAGGTCTGCATAGCAATGGGGCAGCGCCGCTCGGCGCATACCGGCCGCGGAGCGCGCTGCTCGACCCGAGGGCCCGGGCCGACGCAAGAAATCAGCGGGTTCGGCGTGGATCACGGCGCATTCCGTGACCAGCCAAGCTCCGGCGCGGCGCGGCGCGCAGGCAGCCGGTGCTATCGAGTCCCCGCCAGGTCAGGCCATATTTGATTTGGCCCGGGAGAAGTCAAGTCGACGACAGCTTTTTGTACGCGTCGCGACCATGCCATTCTGGCGCGACCTGATGCAATCACGTCTGTTTCATGCGGAATGCGCACACCCTTGAAATGCCATCAATTCACCATCACCCGTTCAATTTGACGTGGCTGCACGGGAGGTGTCCGGCCGAGGGCTCGACGGCTCGGAGCCACTGCATGCGTCCGCTCGGCTGCCCCCGCGCCGCGGCGCCGCTTCCTCCGCCGTCGCGGCGCCGCCCGGGCGCGCAGCGCTGGACGCACACGAGGGCGCGTCGCCCCCGTGGCGGTGCAGCGACGCCGCGTTATCGGCTGGGCGGCGCCGGGGTGCACGTCCCTGGATGTCGGGAGAGCTGGGTGGTTGGCAACGCCGGTCCGTCGCGCTCTGCGCGGACCGGCGGCCCGTGAGGAGGTCGGGCGCCCTCGCGGCCGACGTCGACCAGCGGCCGCTCGATCGGAGCGGCGCTGGGCCTCCCGCGGCTGCGCAGGCGGGCGAGGCGGGTCGCCTACGCGGGGCCGTGGTAGACGGCCTCGACGTTGTGGCCGTCGGGATCGAGGACGAACGCGCCGTAGTAGTTCGGGTGGTAGATCTCGCGGATCCCCGGAGGACCGAAGTCCTTCGCGCCCGCGGCGAGCGCCGCCTGGTAGAAGGCGTCCACTTCCTCGCGGCTCCGCGCGGTGAACGCCAGGTGCACCGGCGAGATGATCGCGAGCTGCTCGGACTTCTGGTAACTCCCCGGGCCCTTGGCGATCCAGAAGTCCGGCTTGTTGTCCCGGCCGAACCCGCCGGCCACGCCGTACTCCATGAGCAGCTTGACCCCGAGCGGCGCGAGCGCTTTCTCGTAAAAGGCCTTCGAGCGTTCGTAGTCGGACACGTTCAACGATACGTGATCGAGCAGGGTCATTCCGAGATCCTCCGTGGCCGGCCCCATCGCACGGCGGCGCTGCGAGGGCAACGCACTGGAGGTGCGCCCCGCGGCGAGCCCTCCTTCGGCCTCGCCTGCGGCGCCCCTGAAGCGCCAGCCCTCGCAGAGATCGTCGTCCCGGTCACATGCCCAGCTCCTACATCGGCCGGCGACATGACTCCAATTCTTCGTCAGCATGCACCCCATGCAGAGGATGCATATCGGCTCGTTCGGATCCTGCGGGGGGTGGCGCGCGGCGCGCGTCAATCGCGCCCCCCCGGGGGGAGGCGCTGCGGGGCGGAGGGAGGGTCAGCTCGCGGCGGAGGCGGGGCGCGCGTAGTCCTGCGCGCGGAAGAACACCCCGTGGACCTCGCCGTCGACCAAGGCCGGGACGAGCGCGCCGGGGAGGACCGACTCCACGGCGTTCGGCGCCCGCGGGCCGCCGAGGTCGGTGCGCAGCCAGCCGGGATCGAGGAGGTTCATCAGGACGCCTGTGCCGCGCAGCGAGGGGACCGAGTCGCGCACGAACTTGTCGAGCGCGGCCTTGGACGCGGCGTAGGCCATCAGCTCGGGCTGGTCCTGGATGCCGGAGGTCACCTGGATGATGCGGCCCCAGCCGCGCTTCAGCATCCCGGGCAGCAGCCGGTACGTGATCCGGATCGGGCTGATGACGTTCACCTCGAAGCTCAGCCGGTAGTCCTCGGCCGGCGTCTCGAGGTGCGACGCGCGGAAGGGCGTCATGATGGCGGCGTTGTTGTAGAGGATGTCGATCCCGCCCGACGCGGCGAGCGCCTCGTCCACCAGGCGGTCGACCGCCGCCTGATCCGACAGCTCGCCCGAGACGGCGCTCACCCGGATCCCCCGGCCGGCGAGCTCCGCTTCGAGCTCCCGCGTGTGCGCCGCGTCACGGCTGTGCAGGACGAGGTTGCAGCCATGCTCGGCCAGGCCGCGCGCGATCTGCTTGCCGATGCCCCGGCTCGCGCCGGTGATGAGCGCCCATTTTCCTCGGATGTCACAGGTCATGGCCGCGCCTTATGGCAGAGCGCTCGCGGTCCAGCATCAGGAAAGCGACCTTCCGCGCCCGGCTGGACTGCTGCTCCAGAAGCAATTGCTGCTGATCAAGTGCTGCTGGAGCAGCAGCCCCCGACGACCTCTACCGAGAAAGCGCCCCAGCAAACGCATGGAAGGACGATCAGGACTCCTGCGTGGCACGGGGACTGCCTGTTCCCTGAATTTGCATCCATGGGGGGGAATTGTTCGTCGTGTGCAGCATAACTGGAATCCACCAACGCTGTACCCACGAACCGGACGACGCCCAGGAGACCCCCCATGATCAGGCTCACCTCCCCCACGATGCTCCGCGCCGGGCTGCTTGGATGCGTCGCCCTGGCGTGCGCCCTGTCCGGCTGCGACAACCGCGGCGCTGAGCCGGGCGCCGCGGCGACGGCGAGCGACGCGGGGGCTGCGGCGCCCGCAGAGGACCGGCGCGCGGCGGTGGTGGTCCGCCTTGGTTACCAGAAGATCGGCACCCCGTATCTCCTCAAGGACCGCGCGGACAGCCTGAAGAAGGCGCTCGGGGCGAAGAACGCCAGCGCCGAATGGGTCGAGTTCCACGCCGGGCCCCCGCTGCTCGAGGCGATGCGCGCCGGCGCCGTGGACATCGGTCACGTCGGCGAGACGCCCCCTGTCTTCGCGCAGGCAGGCGGGGTGCCGCTCGTCTATGTCGCCACCGACCCGCCGGCCCCGAAGGCCGAGGCGATCATCGTCCCGAAGGACTCGCCGATCACCACCGTCGCGGGCCTGAAGGGCAAGCGCGTCGCCGTCAACCGCGGCTCCAACGTGCATTACCTGCTCGTCCGGGCCATCGAGAAGGCGGGGCTGACGCTGGACGACATCCAGGTCTCGTTCCTCGCCCCGGCGGACGCGCGGAGCGCGTTCGAGAGCGGCAAGGTCGACGCGTGGGTGATCTGGGATCCGTTCCTCGCCGCCGCGGAGATCGCGGGCGCGCGCACCCTCCAGAGCGGCGAGGGGCTGGTCGACAACCACCTTTTCTACGTCGCCCGGCGGGAGTTCGCCGAGAAGCAGCCGGAGCTCCTGCGGACGGTGCTCGACGAGTACCAGAGCCTGAGCCAGTGGGAGGGCGAGCACGTGGAGGAGACCTCGAAGATCCTCGCGGCGTCGTCGGGCGTCGGGTACGAGGCGTTCCTCATCGCCGAGCGCCGGCGCGCCTTCGGCCTGCTGCCGATCACGCCCGAGATCCTGAGCAAGCAGCAGGAGATCGCCGATACGCTCCACCGGCTCACGGTCATCCCGCGCCAGATCCGCGTGGAAGACGCGTTCCTGCCGGCGGCCGCCTACGGAGGCGTGCGATGACGGCCGGCGCGGCAGAGGCCCGCCGCGCGGCGGGCGCGCTCGGCCGGAGCCTAGCCCCCTGGATCGCGCCGATCGTGCTGGTGGTCCTCTGGGAGGCCCTGTCCCGGCTCGGCGCGATCCCGAAGACCCTGCTCCCGTCGCCCTCGGAGGTGGTGCTGGCCGCGATCCACGCCACGGCGAGCGGCGAGCTGCCGGCGCACCTCGGCGTCAGCGCGCTGCGCGCGCTCGGCGGGCTCGCGATCGGCGCCGGCATCGGGCTCATCCTGGGCCTGGCCACCGGGCTCTCGCGCCCGCTCCAGCTCGTGGTCGACGGGCCTATCCAGATGCTCCGGGCGATCCCCGCCCTCGCGCTCGTGCCGCTCGTCATCCTGTGGTTCGGGCTGGGCGAGACGGCCAAGCTCTTCATCGTCGCGGTGACGGTGCTCTTCCCCGTCTACCTGAACACGTTCCACGGCGTGCGCAGCGTGGACCCGCACATCATCGAGATGGCGCGCGTCTACGACGTCCGCGGGTTCGCGCTCTACCGCGAGGTCATCCTCCCCGGCGCGCTGCCGTCGATCCTGGTGGGCCTCCGCTTCGCGGTCGGGCTCGCGTGGCTCGTGCTGATCGTCGCCGAGACGATCGGCGCCACCCAGGGCCTCGGCTACGTCGCGATGAACGCGCGCGAGTTCATGCAGATGGATCTGCTCGTGCTCACGATCGTGCTCTGGGCGATCCTCGGCAAGCTGGCCGATTCCCTGGCGCGGTGGGCCGAGCGCCGCCTGCTCCCCTGGCAGCCTCGATTGCAACGAATGGATGCGAGGTGAACCATGAGCGTACCGGACGATCCCAGGAATGGCGCGCGGGTCCTGCTCGAGCGGCTGGAGAAGCGGTTCGACGACAGGCCCGTGCTCGCGGGCATTGAGCTCGACATCCGTCCTGGCGAGTTCCTGACCATCGTCGGGCGGAGCGGCTCGGGCAAGAGCACCCTGCTCCGCATCCTGTGTGGCCTCGAGTCGCCCACGGCCGGCTCGGCGCGCATCGCGACGGAGGAGGGCAACGCGGGCGCCGCGGCCGTGCGCGTCGTCTTCCAGGAGCCCCGGCTGATGCCGTGGCGAACCGTCCTCCAGAACGTCTGCATCGGCCTGCCCAAGGAGCGCCACGAGCGCGCGCGCGACGTGCTCGACCGCGTCGGCCTGCTCGACCGGCAGGACGAGTACCCCGGCGTGCTCTCGGGCGGCCAGCGACAGCGGGTCGCCCTGGCGCGCGCGCTCGTGCACGAGCCCAGGGTCCTGCTCCTCGACGAGCCGTTCGGCGCGCTCGACGCGCTCACGCGGATCGGGGTGCAGCGCCTCGTCGAGTCGCTGTGGATCCAGCACCGCTTCACGGCCATCCTGGTGACCCACGACGTCCAGGAGGCGGTCCTGCTCGGGGATCGCGTGCTCGTGTTCGACGAGGGCCGCGTCGTCGAGAGCGTCGCCGTGGACCTGCCGCGGCCTCGCCCGCGGGAGCTCCCGGAGGTCGGCCGCATCACCGGCGCGCTCCTCGAGGCGATCTTCGCGTCGGGCGACGGCCCACAGACGCCCCTCCCCTCCCGCGAGGACTTCGCTGCGCCCCTGTCGACGCCGCTCCTCGCCGGCGCCGAGTGAGGGCGAACGAGACGCACGTCCCACGTTCATCAAGCGCGTGGACACGATGACGCCGATCGCCCCGGACCTTGGAGCGATCGCTGCGCGCCGGGCTCACTTGCCTCGGGCCAGCCTCTCGAGGAGCAGCTTGAGGTGCGGCTGCTCCGGTTTCACCCCCGCCTCGCGCGCCCGCTCTTCCAGGCGATGCCGGTCCGCCTTTTCGCGCTCGGCCCAGGCGGCGAGCGCCAGCCCACCCGCCCTGGCGCCCGCCGCGCAATGGAAGAGCACGGGCTGCGGCAGATCGTTCGTCTGCTCGACGACACGGTCGAGGATCTCCTCCGTCGCCTCCACCGGGCTCACCGGCAGGTTGAGGTAACGAAGGCCGGCGGCCTCCACGCGCGCCTGCTCGTCGCGCACGAACCCCTGCTCCGACGGGGAGCGCAGGTTGACGACGGACTTGAACGGCGCGAGACCCGCGCTCGTCAGCTCGTCCTCCCCGGGTTGGTCGCTCGCCGCCAGCGCATCGGAGATCCATTTCACGTTGCTCATCGCCTCGTCCTTTCCGCCGCGTTCACGGCGCGCGCACACGGACCGTCACCGTCCGCACCTCACTCGTCGACATGTCGTCATGTCGTCATGTCGTTATCGGAGCAATGGGTGTGCCCTCCCCGAGGAACCCCTCCTATTTCGCGGCGACCTCGTCCTGGATGACGTAGTTCTCGTTCTCGAAGCGCAGCGCGTCGTTCGCGTGCTGCTGGAAGTCCTTCGCCAGCGTCAGGAGCTCCGCCCGGTGCTGCTCGTCCTTGATGCCGCCGAGCGGCGGCATCTCGTTGTCTTGCAGGATGCGCAGGATCCGGTTGCGCCCCGCCAGCGCCTGGTTCGGGAAGTTGAAGAGCTCGAGGATGCGCATCCCGGCGGCGTTCTCGGGATCGTGGCAGGCGAGGCAATTGTGCTTCCGGAACGCCTCCGAGAGCCTCCGGTAGGACCTGTCGAGGTCCTGCACGTGCGGGTTCTCTCTCGAGAAGAGGTTCTGGTAGAGCGTGAAATGGGGTTCCTCGCCGCCGTCTTTGCCGCGCCAGGTCCACTCGTGATCCCACTCCCTGTGCACCCGCGGCCGGCTCTCGTCGCTCTCGGCGGATCTCAGGGCGCCGATCACCCGGTCTTGCTTCATGACCAGGAGCAGCTCGACCGTGGTCTGGTACGCGTCCCATTTCGCCGGCTGATGCCAGAACGGATACGGGAACGAGCCGGGGTCGAGCTTGTTGCGGAAGTGGTACGGGAGGTGGATGATCGTGAGCCCCCCGATCTTCTCGACCCGGTAGTTGCTCTCGAACGAGAAGATCGACATGTAGACCGTCCGCCAGACGAGCGGGTTCATGAAGGTCGCGCTCGTGTGCTCGAAGCCGAAGTCCCCCTCGTATTTCTGCCGGGACCACAAGAACGGCTCCTTCATCGCGTCGCGCAGGACGTCGAAGCCCTTCAGCCGCTCCGCGCAGAGGTCGCGCGCCTCCTCGTCGTCCGGCGCCGCCGGCGGGCAGGCGGCGATGATCCCCTTCGCGATGACGTGCGGCAGCTCTTCGGAGGGAATGCCGGCGATGGAGGGGCGGACCTCCTGCGTGCCCGAGCGCTCCAGGGAGATCGAGGTCTCCGCTGCCCACCGCAGGATGAGCTCCCGCTCCGCGCTGCTGAGCGCGTGCCCGAGGTGGAGCGTCTTGTAGGCGAGCGGCGGCATGGCGTTCGCCTCGACCGCGTGCTGAATTTTGAAGATGAACTCCAGCGCCGAGCTGCGGCGGCGGTAGGGGAAGTCGTTCGCCACGTCGAAATTCACCCGCGCCCGCTGGATCTTCTCGTCCACGTAGGGCTGCGAGACGTAGCTGACGAGCGGGACGTGATAGAAGAAGGGCCGCTCCTCGGTCGCGCTGTGGCAGGCGAAGCACTTGGCCTTGACGATGGGCTGGACCTGCTCCCGGTACCGTTGCGCCATCACCTCGAGGCTGTCCACCGACGCCGAGTCCGGGAGCTCCTCCGCCTGGAGGAAATTGAGATACCGGTCCCATACACCCAGCGTCCCGAGCAGGACCAGCAAAGAGAGCACAACCGTCGTGACTCTTCGACGAAACAAACGTCGCATGGCTCAGCCTCCAGCGTGAGGGGTGTCGGCGGTGCCTTCCTGCGCAGGCGCGGGCCTTCGCAGAGAGGACGCTGGCCGGTCGTCGGACCGAGTCTCCAAGGGCATGCGCGCCGTGGACGCGCCGACAGGCGCTGGGCACCTGCGCGGCGCCCGCGCTCGACCGAGCGCCATCGCCCCGCGCGACCGCTGCGCGCGCGGGGATTACGATTTCAATTTCCACTGGTGCGCAGCGCTCGATTGCGCGGACAGGCACGCCCGGACGCCCGGCCAAGGCAAAGCCGGCGGCACCTGGACACGGCAGGAGGGCCGCCCAGGCGGGCGTCCGCTTCGCCTCACCGAGCGAGGCGGGCGTCCCGGCCGCAACCGAGCGCCTCGCACGCGGATCGCGGGATCAATCCACGGATGCAGCCATGGAGCCGTGTCAGCTCACACGTCCACATGTAATACAAACCACTTCTTACGTCTGTTATAACGGATTATAGCCTCACCAGGTTAGGCTCATCAAGCGATTTTTGTACGCTTGTCGACGATTACGACGCGCCTCAATCGTCCGTTATAACGGACGACCGGGTACATCCCAAGGGGTGTGCGGGTGGCCGCCGCGGCCAAGGAGGGGCGGATCTATGGAGATGAACGGCGAGCCGCGGGCGGTCGAGGCCGCTCGCCTGGCGATCGAGAGCATCGCGGCGCCGGGCAGCCCGCACGGATCACGGGCTGGCCGACGCGGGTCGGGGGAGCGTCCTGTCGCAGCGGCACGTCATGCCGGGTGCTGCGCCCTTCGCCGGTTGCGCGGGTCTTCAGTCGTGGGGCTGGTTCACGTAGGGGTCGCTGCCCGCGGCCGCGTAGCCCGCCACGGCCTCCGGGCTCGAGTCCACGCTCAGGCGGCAGGCGCTCCTGAGGGTCACGTTCGAGCTGTAGATCTGCACCGCCTTGATGTCGGGGTACCGCTTCAGGGCGTCGACGAAGGTGCGCAGCCACTGGCCCTTGCGCGCCGGGTCCGCCGGATCCTCGTGGCTGGAGAACTCGCTCAGGATGTACGGTTTGTCGCCGTGCCACGCCATCTGCGCCGGCTGGTGCATCCAGTCGTAGTGGCTCCCGATCGTCGTCGCGGGGTCCTTCCATCCGGTGCCGTTGCAGGCGTAGAAGTTGTAGGGATCGTACCCGAGCCAGTCGACGTAGCTGTCGCCGGGGTACAGGCCGGGCAGGCGGCTGCGCGTCCCGCTCCAGCCCATGGGCGTCCAGACCCACACGACGTTGGTCACGCCCGCCGCGCGGAACCTGTCGACGACGCGCCGGTACGCCGCGACGTAATCGGCGTCCGGCCCGTCCGCGCTGTGGACATCCACGTTGTCCATCTCGTGGTCGAAGGCGATCATGATCTTGCCGGGCGCGTTCTTGACCCGCTGCGCGGCCGCGTCGATGACGGCGTCCTGCGAGCCGTTCGCGATCTCGGTCCACGTGACGTTCTGGCCCGCGGAGTACCGGCGCGACTCCCATGACAGGTGGACGACGTAACCGTTATTCAACTGCTCCGTCTCGTGCGCGTCGGGGAAGACGCCGTTGTCGCTCGTGCCCCAGTCGTGGTAGCGGTACACGAGATCGAGCTTGCGGCCAGCCTTCGCCTCGAGGTCCTCGATCGCAGCGCCCCAGTCCCACCCGAAGTTCCTCGCGGGCGCGTACCCTCCCCACCAGGCGCCGTTCCTCGGCACGAGCTTGTCCGACACGGCGGGCTCTCCTCCCGAGGGCTCGTCGTCGCCCGGCGGGGTGACGTCGATCCAGACGACCGAGGAGACGAGGGACCCGCTCGCGGCGGTGTTCTGGAAGACGAGCTCTGTCCGGAGCTGGTTGGCGTTCGCCACGTGGAGCCCGCCGAACGTGTCGCTCAGGTTCTGCTGGCTCGCGCTCAGCGCGCGCGCCGGCCCGGCCCCGATCAGCGTCGCGCCGTCGTAGAGGTTCACGCGGATGGTCCCCGCGCCGCCATTGATGGCCCAGGCTTGGTAGTTGACGACGACCTCGCTCGCGCCGCCCGCCGGCGCGCCCGAGTAGCCGAGCAGCAAGGAGGCGTTCGTGGCCCCCGGCGCGCTCCGCGCGAACGTGCTGCCGCCGTCGCTCGACGAGAACGAGGTGCCGTCGTCGACCAGCTTGTAGATGGGCGCCGTACCGCCGCCGCCCCAGACGTTGTTCAGCGCGACATCGCTCGTCGGCACCAGGCTGGCCGACGACGAGACGCCGGATACGTGGTCGTCCAACAATTCTGAGCCGGCGAGATCTCCCGATGCACAACCGGCAATCAGGAGAGGCGCGGCGCACAGGGTCAGACGTCCAAGGGTCCGGGCGAAGCGAGAAGTTGAGTCCATCATAAGGGACCACAGAAAGCACACATGAGTTGAAGGGCAAGCATTTAGCTGCTTTTCGCCCTTCGTGCAGCGACGCTACACGCTTGAACTTCGACGGTGCACTCTGTGCGACGCCGCGTTCACTCTCGCTTCCGCGGGGCTCGTCGAGCGACACGCATGCTGAGTTGTGAACTAGTGTTAAGGTCCGGGTAAGTTACGGCTCACCTCTCGCTTCCGCGGGGCTCATCACGCGACACGCACGCTGAGTTGTGAACTAGTGTTAAGGTCCAGGTAAGTTATGTAATCCGGCGCCGGCGGCGCCCCCGGCCGCGCGCGGCCCGCTCGCCCGCGCCCGACGTCCCGGGCCACCGGCTCAGCGGGTGATCTCCCAGAGGAGATCGAGCAGCTCGCGCACCGCGGTCCGCCGGGATTCCCAGCGGGAGGCCGGCGCCATGGCGCTCGCCCGCCGGGCGGCGTCCTTGGCGAGCGCCGCCTGCCGGCGCGAGCGCTCGTCGTCCTCGGCCTGCTGCTGCCGCGCCCTCGCCGTTCCGCCGGTCTCGGCGAAGGCGAGGAGCTGGGGGAGCTCGCCGCGGTCGAACCAGGTGCCGTGTTGCCTGCAGATATCGACGATGACGCCGCTCTTGCCGGCGAAATTCTTGCGGTTCATCAGCTGGCGGCAGACCGGGCAGCGGACATAACGCACGCGGACATCGAGGGCCCCCGCGCGCGGCGGCGGGCGCGGCGCGCTCCGGCCGTAGATCTCGCGGTGCGAGAGGAGGTCGCGGAGCAGCGCATGATCGACGAGCTGTCCGCCGCACCGGCCGCAGTCGCGCAGCAGGCCTGTCGCGGCGCGGAACGCGGAGAACGGCTCGTCGCAGTCGAGGCAGCGGAGCGGGTCGGGCTCGGCGATCGGCTCCAGGCCGAGCTCGTGGTCGCAGCCGGCGCAGCGCTCCGCGTCGGGCGGGTTCACCTGGTAGCAGCCGCCGCAGCGCACTGCGGCGCTCGCGCCGGGGCACCGGGGGCAGCCGCGCTCCGCTGCGTCGAGCGCGAGGCCGCAGCCCGGACAAGCCATCCCGCCGGCGAGCATGGCTCATGGTAGAGGAGCGGAGCGCTCGCGGGAAGACGCCGCGCCTGGGCGGATTGCTGCAGGGCGCCGGCGCGCGGCCGCTCCGTGGGAGCTGCGCGACGTTCCGTCAGCGTGTCCTGACGAGCCGCGGCGCGGAAGGACGGGAGCTGTGCGAGCGCCTGAGCTGCGTGGAGCTGCCGCGGTTCAGCCGGGTGGCGAGCTCCTCGGTGAGGTAGGTCATCGCGACGTCCTCCTCGTGGAAGACGGCTACATGGTCGTTCTGCTCCTCACGTAGGAGCCGGTTCACCTGCAGCGCGCCGACCGCGGTCCGCACCACGATGGCGGCGCAGGCGAACTCCTGGACGACCATGGCGCGGGTGCGCCTCGTCGCCGCCTCGAACGCCGGATCGTTGTTCATGGGCACGCGGCGGAGGTCGACCAGGTGGCCGAGGTTCCCGCGGACGAGCGACTCGTAGATCTGGAGCGCCTCGGTGTGGAAGCGGATGAAATCCTCGGGCGAAGGATACGGGCGCTCAGAACGGGTGGTCCGGACGATGTGGAGGGCCGGGTCGGCGACGACCGTCAGGTACTCGTTCTGCAGCAGGACCGTCATGCCCAAGACAGGATAGCTGGAAACGAGCAGCGGGGCGACGTGTGCCGCGGCGATCGTCGCCGTGCGGGCGCGGTTTTCAGGCGAGCTGAGCAGCGTGGGTTTTGGACAGCAGCACACATGTACGCCTGCGATGCCCGGCCCGCACATGGGCGAAGGGCGGCCGTTCACCTGCACGATCGGCGCACAGACGGTCCTGACCGTAAGGCCGGTCCTGATGGCCAGGGTCCGGCAACGGCGACCGGCGGCGCTGGTCGGGGCCACAGGGCCAGTCGCCGTTGCCCCGGAGGGCCATGAAACCGCAAGCCCCTAGGTGACCATGCCATTCAACATCCCAAGCGCGCTGTCGTAGAAATCGGCGCTGGTAAAGGTCGGGCCACCCTTGCCGTCATACCGCTCGCGTCACTCAAGGCAATGACGGCATCGACATGCACGGGATGCATGAACACCATGACTCCTACGAGTTGGCTCGCGCGCACGAAATGGCTAGGTATCCACCCCAGGGACGAGCCCCAGCTCGGCGGTCGCTCGACGCCGTTCGTCGGGCTGCCGAGCGCGGCGCGCACGAGGTGCGGATCTGGGACGACATCTCGTCCTCGGCCATCACCTTCCACACATGGAACATTCCCGGCAGGACGACCTTGGCGACTCCTCGGTTACCCCTCCGCGACGAGGCGGCGCGCCGCTGAGCCGCCGAAGAAGCTCGATGACGACCCAGGCGCCTCCGGACGAGTCGCGGCCACGGATTATATCACTAAAGATGTAACAATTTGACAAATACAGAGACTTTGCTTTGATCTATTGATCTGCTGGCGGGGAGCGGCCTCCTTGCTCTTCCTTATGATCGCGCGAGGACTGAAGCCATGAAGCGGAAGAAGGGTTTGAAATCCCTCGAAGTTCTCGACCTCTGCGCCTCGTCGACGCGACGAGGGACGGCGCTCCTCGGCGCGGTCGTCCTCGCGGCGTCCGGCCTGACCCAGGGCTGCGTCGGCCGCCTCGGCGACGACCGCGACGGGTCCTCGAGCCAGAGCGGGCTGGTCGACGTCGCTCCAGCGGGGATGCGACGGATGACACCGCAGCAGTTCACGAGCTCGATGCGCGACCTGTTCGGCGATCCTGCGCTCGAGCTCGATCTCGACCCGGACGCGGGAGAGGTCGCCTCGCTCCTCGCCGTGGACAAGCTCAACGCCGCGGCGGAGGTGATCGTCGCTCGACGCCCGTCGTGGGGTAAACCGGTGTTCCCGTGCGACACGAGCGGCGCGGAGGACGAAGCGTGCGTGGACAGCTTCGTGCGGACGTTCGGGCGTCGCGCCTTCCGGCACACGCTCGACGAGGCCGAGGTCGCGATGCTCAAGGGCCAGTACGCCGAGGCGCGGAAGGAGCAATCGTTCGAGGACGCCCTCCTCGTCGTGCTCAAGATCATGATCCAGTCGCCCAGCGTCTACTACTTCGTCGAGCTCGGCCGCGAAGGGGACGGGGGCGAGGCGCTCGCCTCCGGCGTCCGCCCGCTGACGGGCTGGGAGCGCGCGGCGCGCCTGTCGTATTTCCTCTGGAACACGACGCCGGACGACGCGCTGCTCGACGCCGCGGAGTCCGGCGCGCTCGATACGGCGGAGGGCGTGCGCGAGCACGCGGAGCGGCTGCTCTCCGACGACCGCGCCCGAGCCACGGCGAGGCGCTTCTTCGTCGATTGGCTCGAGCTCGACGGCACGAAACAACACGACTCGCTCGAGAAGGCGCCGAAGAGCCCCACGATCTACCCCGAGGATTCACCCGCGCTGCGCGCCGCCATGCGCGCCGAGATCGAGGCCCTCGCCGAGCGCGTGCTCTTCGAGGGGGACGGCCGCTTCGAGACGCTGCTCACGACGACGGACGCGTACGTGAACGGGCCCCTCGCCGCGCTCTACGGGGTCAAGGGCCCCGCGGACGACAGCACGTTCTCCTGGGTGTCGCTCCCGCGCGATCAGCGCGCGGGGATCTTCACGAGGGCGGCCTTCCTGAGCGTGTTCGGCAGCATCGAGGTCAAATCGCCGATCCGCCGCGGCGCGTACATCCTGGAGCAGGTGCTCTGCAGCTCCCTCGGCCCTCCGCCTCCCAACGCGAGCGACGTGCCGGTCAAAGGCGGCGCCGTCGAGGAGAACGGCCAGCTGGTGCGCAGGACGATCCGCCAGGATGTCGAGGCCAAGACGTCGAGCGGCGTCTGCGCGACCTGCCATACGGCCATCAACCCCATCGGCTTCGCGTTCGAGCACTACGACGCGCTCGGGCGCTGGCAGCCGCAGGAGGAGGGCGAGGACGCGACCGGCCCGTACACGCTCGACATCGAGGCGCGCGGCAGGCTCCCTGCGATCGGTCCGGACGCGGAGAGCGTGGAGGTCGACGGCGCCGTCGAGATGTCGGCGGCCATCGCGGCGAGCGCCGCGGCGCGCGCTTGCCTCACGAAGCACTTCTTCCAGACGGCGCTCCGACGCGTCCCGATCGACCAGGATCTCGCCTCGATCGAGGCGGCCACGCCGACGCCCGAGAGCGGCGGCAGCCTGCGTGACCTCATCCTCGCCCTCACGACGAGCAACGCCTTCTTGCACCTGCGCCGAGCCGGGGAGTGAACCTATGAAACGCGCCGCCCTCAACCGAAGGAATTTCCTCCGAACCGCGACCGGCCTGTGCATCGCGCTCCCGTTCCTCGAGGCGACGCACGGGGACGTGTGGGCCGCGGACGGCAGGGCCAGACGGTTCATCGTGTTCTTCAGCCACGGCGGTACGATCTCGTCTCGCCACGCGTCGGGGGCGAAAGGGGATCCCTGGAAGCCGGGCGCCTGGAGCATGCTCGACCTCTGGGCTCCCGGCGACGAGGGGCCGGCGCTCGAGGTCCTCGGCGAAGAGATGGCGCCGCTCGAAGCCCACAAAGGTGACATCACCCTGCTCCGCGGCGTCGACGACGCCGCCTCGGTGGCCCAGGCTGATTACGGCGGGCACCACGGCTGCGCCAACGCGACCGTGCTCACCTGCGCCGACACGACCTCAGGCGGCGACGACGCCAAGGCGCTCGGCCCGTCGATCGATCAGGTGATCGCCCAGCGGCTCGCTGGCGAGAGCCCGACGCCGTTCGCGTCCATCGATCTCATGGTCGACGGACACAACTACGGAGAGCCGCTGTACAGCGCGGCAGGGCAGCAGGTCTCCACCGAGGCGGACCCGACGAGCGCCTTCGACCGGCTCTTCAAGGACGTCACGGACTCCCCAGCGGGTCCGACGCCCGAGCAGCTCCGGATACGCGCCCAGCGGAAGAGCGTGCTCGACGGCGTGAGCGAACACCTCGCGGCCTTGAAGGGGCGTGTGAGCGCGGCCGACAGGCACCTGCTCGACGCGCACGCCGAGCACATCCGGAGCCTCGAGAAGAAGCTTGAAGGCGTCGCCAACCTGGCGGCCTGCACGAAGCCGAGCGTCAGCGGCGCGCCCGTGTACCAGGGATACGGATCCTACACGGAGGGAGGGATAAAGGACGTCGCTCCCCTGATGGTCGACATCCTCCTGCACGCGTTCCGCTGCGGCCTCACGCAGGTCGCGACCTTCCAGATCGCCGACGTCCTGACGAGCTGGTTGCCTCAGCCCTACACGACCGATCTCGGCCACAGCCTCGGCCACGCTGGCCTCGATGTCGGCCCGAGCGGCGCGGAGCCCGACAAGCTCGAGGATTGGCGCGCGACGATCCTCGCGAACCGCAACTGGCGCATGGAGATCCTCGCGCGCCTGCTCGACGGGCTGAAGAGCACCCCCGAGGGCGACGGCACGATGCTCGACAACAGCATCGTGCTCTTCACGAGCGAGTTCGGGTGCGGTGGTGGGCACTCGCCCCGCGACATCCCGGTCCTGCTCGCTGGAAAGGCGGGCGGCAGGTGGCCGGGCGGCCGGCACGTCAACTACAACAAGCGCGCGAGCGCGGATCCCGCCCAATCCGACTACGAGACCGACGTCTCGTTGCACAACGTCTACACATCGATCCTGCGCGCCTTCGGCCACGAAGACGCGCACTTCGGGAACGACGCCGCGTACAAGAAGGGTCCCCTGGCGGATCTGCCGTAGAGCGGCTCACTCGAACCGCAGCGCCTCCACCGGATCCAGCCGCGCCGCGCGCCGCGCCGGCCCCACGCCGAACGTGACCCCGATGAGCACGGAGACCCCGAGCGCCAGCCCGATCGCGTACGGCGGAACGATGGTGGCCCACTGCCCGAACTGCGACAGCAGCACCGCCGCCCCGTACCCGAGCCCCACCCCGGCCACCCCGCCCGCGAGCGACACGACCACCGCCTCTACCAGGAACTGCCGCAAGATGTCCCGGCGACGCGCCCCCACCGCCATGCGCACGCCGATCTCGCGGGTCCGCTCCCGCACCGAGACCAGCATGATGTTCATGATGCCGATGCCGCCCACGATCAGCGACACCGCCGCCACGCTGCCGAGCAGCGTCGTGAACGTGCCCGTGATCTGCCCCATCGTCTCGAGCATCTCGGCCTGCGAGCGCACCTCGAAATCGCTCGGCTGATCCGCGCCCAGCCGGTGGCGCAGCCGGAGCAGCTGCTCCAGCTGCGCGATCACCTGGGCCGAGCGATCCTCGCTCGCGAGCTGCAGCGAGATCGTCGAGAGGTGGTCCTGTCCGAACAGGACGGACTCGTGCGTGGACAGGGGCACGAACACCCCGTCGTCCGGCGAGCCCATGCCAGAGCCCTTCTCCGCGAGCACCCCGACCACGCGGAACGCGTTCCCGTTGATCTGGAGCCGCGTGCCGAGCGGCGAGACGCCCGGGTAGAGCTGCCGCGCGACGTTCGCGCCGATCAGCACAACCCGCGCGCGCTGCTGCACGTCGAGATCCGTGAACGGGACGCCGCTCCCCGTCCCGATCGAGCGCACCTCCAGGTACGCCGGCGTGATCCCGGTGACGGACGCGTTCAGGTTGCTCGCCATGTACCGGAGCTGCGCGCTCCCGCTCCGCTCGGGCGCGACCGCCGCCACGCCGTCGAGCGCGCGCAGCGCCTCGGCGTCGCCCTCGGTCAACGTCTTCACCGTGCCGGACCGGACGCCGCCCGCGGACGCCGACCCCGGACGGACCATGAGCAGGTTCGCGCCGAGCGACCGGATCCGCCCCTCGACGCTGCTGCGCGCGCCCTCCCCGATCCCGAGCACGGCGACCACCGCGGCCGTCCCGATGATCATGCCGAGCATCGTCAGCAACGTGCGCAGGCGGTTGCTCGCGAGCGAGCGCCACGCGCTCTTCGCGGTCTCCTTGATCAGCATGTCGCCTCCATCTCGCTCGCGTGGAACGCCGCCACCACCGCGCTCGCCGGGCCGTCGGCCACGATGCGGCCGTCCTTCATGTGGATCGCGCGCGCGAGCGAGCGCGCCACGCCGAGGTCGTGGGTCACCATCACGAGCGTCGTCCCGTCCGCGTTCAGCGAGAGCAGGAGCTCGAGCACGTCGCGCCCGGTGCGGCTGTCGAGCGCGCCCGTCGGCTCGTCGCACAGCAGCATCGACGGCCGCGTCACGATCGCCCGCGCGATCGCCACGCGCTGCCGCTGCCCGCCCGAGAGCTCGGACGGCAGGTGCCGCGCGCGCGCGGCGAGCCCGACCCGCTCGAGCGCGTGCTCCGCCAGCCCGCGGCTGTCCTTCACCGCCCCGTAGAGCAGCGGCAGCTCGACGTTCTCCACCGCGGTCATCCGCGGCAGCAGGTTGAAGCTCTGGAACACGAACCCGATGTGGCGGTTCCGGAGCGCCGCGAGCTCGTCGTCGTCGAGCTCCGCGACGTCGCGCCCCCCGAGCCGGTACGTGCCCTCGGTGGGCCGGTCGAGGCACCCGAGGATGTTCAAGAGGCTCGACTTCCCGCACCCGGACGGCCCGATGATCGCCACCGACTCGCCCCGGCGCACCTCGAACCCGATGCGGTCGACCGCCCGCACCGCGAGGTCCGCGCGATCGGCGTGGTAGACTTTGGAAAGACAGCTTACGAAGACCGGGACGTCCATCTCAGCGCCCTCCCCCCGGGCGCCCCATGCCCATGCCCATGCCGCGCATGGGGTTCTGCCCGCCGCCCGGCCGCTGGCCTTGCCCCTGCCCCTGCCCGGCGGGGGGGGCCGGGGCGGGCGCGCTCGCGAGCACGTCGTCGCCCTCGGTCAGCCCGTCGAGCACGACCATCTGCGAGCCGTCCGTCGCCCCGGTCTGGATCGGCCGCTCCTCGCCGCTCGCGAGCCGCACGAACCGCCGCTTGCCCGCGGACTGCACGGCGAGCAGCGGCACGAGGAGCACGTCCTTCTGCTCCGCGGTCACGATCTCGACGTCCGCGCTCATCCCCGAGCGGAGCAGCGAGGCGTCCTTGTCCTTGACCACGATCTCGACGTCGAACGTGACCACGCTGGACACCTCCTTGCCGAGGGGGCTCACCCGGTCGACCACGCCCTGGAACACCCGGTCCCCGTAGGCGTCGACGCGGATGTCGACCCGCTGGCCCACGGCGACGCGGCCGATCTGCGCCTCGTCGATGGCGCCGACGATGCGCAGGTTCGACAGGTCGGCGAGCGTCATCACCGCGCTGCCGCCGCTCACGTTGGTGAGCGCCGACGAGACGAGCGTGCCCTTCTCCACCGCCACGTCGAGCACCGTGCCCGCGATCGGCGCGTAGATCTGCGTCTCCTTGAGGCGCGTCTCCGCGTCCTGCACCGCGAGCTCGGCGGCCTTCAGCTGCGCCTCGGCCGAGCCCAGCTGCGCCCGTCGCAGCGTCGTGTTGGCGCCCGCGATCTTCGTCGCGTGCGCCGCCGTGCGGGCGGCGTCGGTCGAGCCGAGGCCGAGCTCGGCGCTCTTCTCGGCGACCTCCTGGCTCACCTCGACGTTCTTGCGGTCCAGCTCCGCGACCGAGAGCGACGCCCGCGCCGCCGCGAGATCGGCCTTCACGCGGTCGCGCGCCACGCGCGCCTCGGCGAGGTCGCGCTCGGCGTCCGTCGGATCCAGGCGGACCAGGAGCTGCCCGGCCGCGACCGTGTCGCCCTCATCGACGAGCACCTCGATCACCTGGCCCGAGGCGCGCGACTTCACCTCGACCTGGACGTCGGGCTCGATCTTCCCGGACGCGGCGGCGGTCTCGGTCAGGCTCCCGCGCCGGACCTCGACGGTGGGGCCGGCGGGCGCCTTCGACGGCTCCTGGTACCAGGCGTACCCGCCGATGGCGAACGTCGCGATGGCCGCCGCGGCCACGCCGGAGATCACGTAGCGTTTCCTCTTCCCGTTCATGACGACCTCCTGGAGAGCACCGAAGCGAAGCGATCGAGGAGCGCGCCCGCGGCGTGCTCGAGCTGGAAGCGCGACGCGAGCTCCGTCACGACGGCCCGCAGCCTCCGGAGCTCCGCCTCGCGCAGCGTCTGCTCGGCCTGCACCACGTCCGACGACGTCGCGATCCCGAGCTTGAGCCGCTGCCGCTCCGCCTCGGCGAGCTCGCCGGCCATGCGCGCCGCCTCCGCGGCGAGCGCGACCTGATCCGCGGCGGCCACGAGGCTCACGCGGAGCGAGCTCATCTGCGCCGCGATCGCGTCGGCGCGCGCCTGGTAGCGGGCCTCGGCGGCCGCGAGCTGCGTGCGCGCGCGGGCCGCGTCCGCGGACGCCCGGCCGCCGCCGAACGGCAGCTCGAGGTCGAGCCCGCCGAGCACGCCGAACGCCGGGCGCCCGCCCTGGAGCGCCAGCCCCGTCGCGGGCTCGTTCACCCACAGGGTCCCTACGGACGCGGTCGCGAACAGGTCGAGGCGGACCTGGTCGGCGTCCTCCGCGGCGCGGAGCCGCGCGCGCTGCGCCTCGAGGTCGGCGCGCAGGGCGGCGAGCTCCTGGGAGCGCTCGGTCATGGCGCGCGTCAGCGCGGCGGCGGTGGGCACGGGCCCGAGCGAGGGCGGCTCGCCGGTCGGGGCGAGCGAGGCGGCCTGCTCGGGCGACATGCCGAGCGCGCGCCCGAGCTCGATCGCCTTCGCCGCCCGGTTCGCGCGCGCCTGCGAGAGCGCGTCGGCGATCGACGCGGCCGTGGTCGAGAACTGGAGGACGTCCACCCGCGTGCCGGTGCCGACGACCTCGGCGCGCGCCTTCGCGTCCGCGAGCTGCCGCTGCGCGGCCGCGAGCGCCTGCTCCTGCACCGCGATCGCCTGCTCCGCGTACCAGAGCTCCCAGTAGGCGCCGAGCACGTCGAGCGCGGTCTGGCTCGCCGCGAGGTCGCGGTCCCGCTCCGCGGCGACCGCCGACGCCTCCGCCGCCGCGATGGGCGCGAGCTGGGCGTCGGTCCCGGCGCCGCGGAGGAGCGGCTGCCGCGCGGAGACGTGCGCCTCCGCGTCGTAGTTCGGCCCGAAGGTGCCGTTCGCGATCGGGCTCCCGGTGATGGAGCGCCACGACGTGCCCGTCGACGCGCCCACCTCGAGGGCGGTCCCGACGTCGGTGGTGTACTGGAGGGCCACGCTCGACGTGACGGACTTGTCGACCGTGCGGTTGGCGTCGGCGTCCGTGCCGCCGAGCGTCTCCGCGTAGCGCCCCGTCACCGAGGCCGACAGCACCGGCTTGCGCGCGCCTTGCTCGGCGAGGACGGTCTGCCGCGCGGCGGCGACCTCGAGCAGGGCCGCGCGCAGGGTCGGGTTCTGGGAGGCCGCGCGGCCGACGGCCTGTTCCGCGGAGAGCGTCTCGGCGCGCGCCGCGCTGCTCAACGAGCACGCGGCGGCCAGCGCGAGCGCAGCCAGCCACGGCATGGGAACGGAGCGAGTAAGCGTCATGGACCGCAAGCTAGGGGGCGTCGTCTCAAGAGGTGTCCGGTTCGTGTAAGGATTCGTAAAGACGCTTTTGACCAGCCCTTACACGGCGCCGCGACGCCGGCGCTACAGTCCCGGCATGGCGGATCCCCCTCAGATCCTGGTCATCGACGACGACGCCGAGCTCTGCGAGCTCCTGGCCGAGCTCCTCGGCCAGGAGGGGTACGCGGTCGAGAGCGCGCGCGACGCGATCACGGGGCTCGCGCGCGCGCAGGAGAAGCCGTTCACGCTGGTGGTGCTCGACGTGATGCTGCCCGGGCTCAACGGCTTCGAGGTCCTCACGCGGCTCCGGCAGACCTCCCGGGTCCCGGTCCTGATGCTCACGGCGCGGGGGGAGGACGTGGACCGCATCGTGGGCCTCGAGATGGGCGCCGACGACTACCTGCCGAAGCCGTTCAACCCGCGCGAGCTCGTGGCCCGCGTGCGGGCGCTCCACCGGCGCGCGGCGCCGCCGGCGGGGGCCGGCGCGGCGGACGCCCAGCAGGCGCTCTCGGTCGACGATCTCGAGGTCTTCCCCGCCGCGCGGCGCGTCCGCGTCCGCGGCGAGGAGGTCAAGCTCACGACGGCCGAGTACGACCTGCTCGAGGTGCTGGTGCGGCAGGCGGGCACGGTGGTCTCGCGCGAGGAGCTCGCGCGGCGCGTGCTCGGGCGAAGGCTCGCGGCGTACGACCGCGGCATCGACATGCACGTCTCGAACCTCCGGCGCAAGCTCGGCCCGGGTCCGGGCGGCGGCGAGCGCATCAAGACGGTCCGCAACGCGGGGTACATCCTCGCCCGGGAGCGGGCGTGAAGAGCCTCTTCCTGCGCTTGCTCGTCTCGCTGTGGCTCGCGATGGCGCTGCTCGTCGGCCTGTTCGCGGTGATCCACGGCTGGGCGTTCGCGTCGGAGCCGGGCGCGCTGCGCCGCCGCCTGGGCACGCGGACGCTCGAGCTCCGCGCCGAGCGCGCGATCCTCTGCGCGCGGGACGGCCTCTCCGGGTGCGAGCAGGCGCTCGCGCCGCTCGACGTGCGGGATCAGCGCGTGGCGGTCTACCGGGACGGCGAGCTCGCGATGGGCGAGCCGATCGAGGGCGCCCTCGACGCGGCGGAGCGGGCGCGGAGCGCGGCGGACCGCATCGCCGTCGAGGTCGTGGCCGACCGGGAGGTCACGGCGGTCGTCCTGCGCCGCGACCCGTCGCTGGTCGCGGTCGGGACGAGCCCGGTCCGGTCGCCGTGGGTGTTCTTCATCATGCCGGACACGTTGCCGCAGCGGCTGATCGCGATCGTCGGCGTGACCGGCCTCGTCGCGGTGCTGCTCGCGCGTTACCTGTCGCGGCCGATCCGGGTGCTGCGCGGCGCGACGCAGCGGATGGCGGCGGGCGACCTGTCGGTGCGGGTGTCGCAGCGGCTCACGGGGGCCGACGGCGAGACGCTCGCGCTCGGGCGCGACATGGACCGGATGGCCGAGCGCATCGAGGAGCTGCTCGAGACGCAGCGCCGGCTGCTCCGCGACGTCTCGCACGAGCTCCGGTCGCCGCTCGCGCGCCTCAACATCGCGCTGGAGCTCGTGCGCCGGCGCTCGCCGCCGGACGTGGAGCCGGCGTTCGACCGGATCGAGCGGGAGACGGATCGGCTGAACGGGATGATCGGCGAGCTGCTCACCCTGAGCCGGCTGGAGTCCGGCCGGGGCATGGAGCGCACGGAGCGGGTCGACCTCACGGCCCTGGTGGAGCAGATCGTCGAGGACGCCGCGTTCGAGGCCGAGCAGCAGGGCTGCTCGGTGGAGCTCGGCGCGCGCGACGCCTGCGCGCTGGACGGGAACGAGGAGCTGCTCCGCCGCGCCATCGAGAACGTGCTGCGCAACGCCGTGCGCTTCACCGAGCCGGGCACCGCGGTCCGCGTGGACCTCGAGTGCCGAGGCGGCCTCGCCGAGCTGCGCGTGCGCGACCGCGGGCCGGGCGTCCCGGAGGGGGCGCTCGCGGACATCTTCAAGCCGTTCTACCGGGTCGACGACCACCGCGCGCGCGGCGCGGGCGGCACGGGGATCGGGCTCGCGATCACGCAGCGGGCGGTGCTGCTGCACGGCGGCGAGGTCGAGGCGAGAAACGCGGAGGGGGGCGGGCTGCTGGTGACGCTGCGGCTGCCGGGCGGCGCGGAGGGTTGAGGGTCTTTCCGGAGCTCCGGCGGGAGCCTCGGTCGGATCCGGGGTCGTACGCTCGTCCGGTCCGCCGGCGCTGGGTTATATAGCCCGTGACGCGCGCGGCGCGCGGCAGGCGGCGACGACCATGATCCAGCAGGTCTCCTTCACCAACTTCAAGTCCCTGCGCAGGGTGGACGTTCACCTCGGGCGTTTCATGGTCATCGTCGGGCCGAACGGCTCCGGAAAGACGAGCCTCCTCGACGGCCTGCACTACCTCGCGCAGGCGACCCGAAGGCCGCTTGCGCGGATCATGCAAGGCGTATATGCGCCTCCCAACCTGAAGAGCCGGCGCAGCTCGGGGCCCATGAGGCTCGCGGCCACCGGCACCTTCCATGATGTGACCGCGCAGGTAGAGATCGCCGTCGACTGCGAGGACGACACGAACGGCAGCTCCGGCTGGCGCGGCATCGTCGGGCGACGCTGGGGTGATGCCTTCGAGAAGACCTCCGACACAAAGGAGGGAGTGCGGGTGCTCGGCGAGCCGGGCCCCCTGAGGCCGGAGTCACAACAACCACCACGTCAACAAGGCGCGTCGCAGGCTCACGTCCGCCGCGAAATGGCGGAGCTCGCCAGAGAGCTCGGCTCGGCGCGCAAGCTGCGGCTGGACGTCGCGACGCTCGCAGAGCCTTCATACAGCGAGGAGGAGACGCCCCGCCTTGAGCCGGACGGTGGCGGGCTCGCGTCGGTCCTGGCAGACGCCGCGGGGCGCACCCCGGAGGTATTTCAGTCGATCCAGGAGGCTGCGCGCAACGTCATCCCGACCCTGGAGCGGATCCGCACGCGCCGCGCAAAGGTCCAGAGAGTCGAGCACCAAGAGGTCCGCATCGGGGACGACGAGCCGATCCAGCACGCCGTGGATCGCTCCTACTGGGGCCAACAGCTCTTGCTCGACTTTATGGGTGCTCCGGACGTCCCCGCACCACTCGCGAGCGAGGGCACCCTGCTCGTCATCGGCCTGCTGACAGCGTTGTGGATGGAGCCAAGACCCCGATTGCTGCTCCTCGACGATATCGACAAGGCGCTTCACCCACGCGCGCAGGAGGACCTGATCGCGCAGATCCGGAAGGTCCTGGAGATGGTCCCTGATCTCCAGATCATCGCCACCAGCCACTCGCCTTACCTGCTGGATCATTTCGATGCGCAGGACGTCCTCCTCACCGCGCTCTTGCCCGACGGCTCCACGGCCTGCGCCCGGCTGGCCGACCACCCCGATTTCGACCGGTGGAAGAGCACGACGCGCTCCGGCGAGCTCTGGAGCTTCGTCGGCGAGGACTGGGTCGCGAAGCAGGCGATCGCTCCGCTGGAGCGAGGATGAGCGCGGCGCCGCTCCGCATCGGGGTGATCGTCGAAGGGCCCGATGACGCGAGGACGGTCCCTGGTCTCGTCGACCGGGTCCTCCTCGACGCGGTGCCCGCCCTGGCGGGCAAACTCGACGAGGCGCGAACGTTCCGTGGAATCGACGCGAGCGCGCCGTTCGTCACGTGGAGCGCGGTCGACGAGGAGGTCCGCCGGCACCCCGTGCCGCGGAGGCATGGACATTTCGGCGGAAGGCCGGCCATCGAGGACGCGCGCACAGCCGTGCTCGCGCTCCGCTGCTTCGTCGCGCAGGAGCCGCAGCCGGCCGCCGTGCTGATGGTGCGCGACAGCGACGGCAAACCACAGGAGCGCAGGCGAGGGCTGGAGCAGGCGCGAGAGGATTTCCCCTGGCCCTTCCAGGTGCTGCTCGGCGTGGCTCATCCGATGCGAGAGTGCTGGGTGCTCGCCGGCTTCATCCCGCAGACCAAGGAGGAAACGGCGTCGCTTGCCGACCTCCGGAGGGAGCTCGGGTTCGATCCATCCGCCCGCTCGGACGAGCTCGACGCGTCGAGCAAGACGGCGAAGAGGAGCCCGAAGCGTGTTCTCGGCATCTTGCTCCGCGGCGATGGCGAGCGCGAGGCGCGATGCTGGACGGCGACGGATCTTGGTCATCTGCGCGGGCGAGGAAAAGACAACGGTCTCGCCGCGTTCCTGGGTGAGGTCGAGGCTCGCCTCGCGCCGCTCTTCTCGGACCGACCCCCTCGCTGAGAGCGAGGATGAGGATTACAGACGATAACCTCGCAGCGGGCCCTGAGCTGGGATTGAATGCCGAGAGGACATCCGATGAAGCCCCTCGCCGCGGCCCTCCTCCTCACCCTCGGCTCCAGCGGCTGCGCCGGCCACGGCGACGAGCCCGCGCCCGCCAGCGCGCTGCGGCAGCGCTTTCCGGATCACGCGGCGCTGGTGCTCGAGCAAGACCAGGCGTTCGTCGTCGCCGGAGGCGGTTTTGCGCCGGCCGCGTCGATCGCGTCGGCCGCGCGCGGCGGCTGGGCCGGCGTCGACGTCGCCCTGCCCCGCGACGGCCGGGAGCCGGTGCGCCTGCGCGGCCTCGGCGGCGTCGAGGTGCGGGTGCGCGAGCTCGGCGCCCTCGGCGAGGGCGCGCTCGCGGGACGGGCCGTGGCGTACCCGCGGCAGGGCGGCACGTCGTTCTGGACCGCGGTGCCGGGCGGCGCGGAGGAGTGGCTGCACCTCGAGGCGGGCGCGGTCCGCGCCGGCGAGCCGGCAGCGGCGTGGGAGGTCGAGGGAGCGATCGTGCGGCAGCGCGACCACGGCGTCGAGGTGGTCGACGCGGCCGGCGTGGTGCGGCTCTCGGTGACGGCCCCCAGGGCGTACGCGGCCGGCGGGCGGCCGATCGCCGCGCGGCTCGCCGGGAGCGGGGCGCGGATCGAGCTCCACGTGGACGCGGCCGGGGAGGCGGTGCTGATCGATCCGCTGTGGTTGAGCACGCCGTCGATGCGGGTCGGCCGCGCCGCCCACACCATGACGATGCTCGACAGCGGCAAGGTGCTCGTGGCGGGCGGCTTCGGCAACACCTCCCCCAACAACCTGGCGCACACCGAGCTGTACGACCCGGCCGCGAGCTCCTGGTCCGAGGCCGCCCCGTTGAGCACCGGCCGCGCGTTCCACACCGCGACGCTGCTCGACAGCGGCCGCGTGCTCGTGGCGGGCGGCGACATGCGCGAGGTCCACCCGCCGCGGGCCGCGGCGCTGTACGACCCGGCCACGAACTCCTGGTCGGACGCCGGCGAGATCGGCGCCCTCCGCGCAAGGCACACCGCGGCGCTGCTCGACGACGGCCGCGTGCTCGTGGCGGGCGGCGAGGACGACGAGGACCACGCGCTGCCGACCGCGGAGCTGTACGACCCGGCCACGGACACCTGGTCGCCGGCCGCCCCGATGAGCCAGGCCCGCCTGGAGCACGCCATGATCCGGCTCGAGAGCGGCGAGGTGCTCGTGGCGGGCGGCCTGGATGAACGCGGCGCCGCGCTGGACACGGCGGAGCTGTACGATCCGGCCAAGGATGCCTGGTCGAACACCGCACCGATGAGGCAGGCCCGCGCGGCCCACACCATGACGCTGCTCGGGAGCGGCAGGGTGCTCGCGGCGGGCGGCCAAGGCACGGTCGACTCGACGGTCGCGGAGCTGTACGAACCCGAGACGAGGACCTGGCGCGTCGACAGCGAGATGATCCAGGCCCGCTCGAACCACACCGCGACGCTGCTCGGGAGCGGCCAGGTGCTCGTGGCGGGCGGCGCCCACTTGCTCCTGGGTCGCCTCGCGAGCGCGGAGCTGTACGACCCCGAGACGAGGACCTGGTCGCCGACCGAGCCGATGAGCACGAGCCGCGCAGGTCACACCGCGGCGCTGCTCCGGAGCGGCCGGGTGCTCGTGGCGGGCGGCGCCAGCGCGCCCTTCGGCTACGTGGCGCGCGCGGAGCTGTACCTGGAGCCCCTCGGCAGCGCCTGCGCCGCGGGGGACAGCTGCGCGAGCGGCTTCTGCGCCGACGGCGTCTGCTGCGACGCCGCCTGCGACGCCGGCCCCTGCGACGCCTGCTCGCGCGCGGCCGGCGCCGCGGCCGACGGCGCCTGCGCCCCGCTCACCGGCCCCGCCTGCGACGACGACAACCCCTGCACCGACGCCGACGCCTGCCGCGACGGCGCCTGCGCCGGCGCCCCGCTCACCGGCCCCGCCTGCGACGACGACAACCCCTGCACCGACGCCGACGCCTGCCGCGACGGCGCCTGCGCCGGCGCCCCGCTCACCGGCCCCGCCTGCGACGACGACAACCCCTGCACCGACGCCGACGCCTGCCGCGACGGCGCCTGCGCCGGCGCCCCGCTCACCGGCCCCGCCTGCGACGACGGCGACGCTTGCACCCGGACCGATCTCTGCCAGGCCGGCGCCTGCCTCGGCGCCGACCCGGTGATCTGCGCGGCGCCGGGCCCGTGCCAGACCGCGGGGCAGTGCGACCCGTCGACGGGCGCGTGCGTGAGCGGATCGGTGGACTTCGGCACGCCGTGCGACGACGGCGACGCCTGCACCCGCCAGGACTGGTGCGACGACGGCGTCTGCGTGGGCGGCGACCTCCTGGGTTGCCCGGCGCCGGACCCGTGCCACGAGCGCGGCACCTGCGATCCAGCCAGCGGCGCCTGCTCCGCCCCGGCGCCGAAGGCCGACGGGGCGGCGTGCGACGACGGCAACACCTGCACCCGGACCGACACCTGCCAGGCCGGCGCCTGCGTGGGCGCGGATCCCGTGGTCTGTGAGGCGATGGACGATTGCCACGCCCCGGGCGTCTGCAATCCCGAGACGCGCCAGTGCTCCACCCCGACCAAGCCGGACGGCGCGCCCTGCCAGGGCGGCGCTTGCTTCGGCGGCGCTTGTTTCAAGGGGAGCTCGCCGGGCGGGAGCACGGGCGCCGAAGGCGGCGGCGGAGACCCGAGCGGCGGCGACAGCGCGCGCGACGAGCCCGGATCCGGGTGCAGCGTGGGGCCGAGCCCGACCCCGGCGCCGGTGATGCCGTGGGTTATGCTCGGCTTCCTGCGCTGGCTCCACCGACGCACAAGGGAGCACGTTGGACGAGGGGCGCGGACTCGCTGCGGCGTAGGCTCACCGCGAGACCATCTCGGGATGTTTCGCGGCAGCGGCCGCGATGTTTCTCGACACGTGGTGACTCCATGAGGCGTGCAAGGAGCGAACGCCCCATGTAAAAGAGGAGGAACGTGACAAATTCATTGGCACCTTCCTGGAGCTGGGCCGGGCCGCTCGCGATATCCTTTGCGCTGCTCGCAGCATGCGGCGATTCCTCGGCGGAGCCCCAGCCGAGCGGCGGCGGCGGCGGCGCTGGCGGGGCGGGCGGCCGCGCCAGCACCGGCGGACCTGACGGAGCCGGCGCGTCCGGCGGTCTGGGCGGCGCGGGCGGCGCGGGCGGCGGCACCGGCGGATCCGGCGGCGAGCCGCCCCCGGCCATGGATCCCGCAGAGCCGCTCTTCGCAGGAACGGACATCCCGCGGTTCGAGATCACGTTATCGCGGGGGTCGATCGCTCAGCTCAACGCCGATCCCTACGAGTACGTCCCCGGCGAGCTCAAGGTGACGCTCGCCGGCGAGGAGATCGCGCTCTCCACGGTCGGCGTGCGGCTCAAGGGCGAGCGCGGCTCGTTCCGGACCCTGGACGAGAAGGCTGCCTTCTTGTTGAAATTCGATGAGTTCACCGACGATCAGACCCTGCTCGGCCTGGAGAAGCTCGCGCTCAACAACATGGTCCAGGACCGGAGCATGCTCCACGAGCGCCTCGCCTACACGCTGTTCCGCGCGATGGACGTGCCCGCGTCGCGCGCGGCCCACGCGACGGTCTGGGTGAACGGCTCGCTCTACGGCCTGTATACGGCCGTGGAGGCCGCGGACAACCCTCGCTTCCTGGATCGATGGTTCGGCGACCACGAAGGCAATCTCTACGAGGGGGCTTACGGGAGCGATCTCGACGCCTCGCTCATCGAGACCTTCGATCAGGACAACGGCGACGATGTCGGCTTCGCCGACCTCTACGAGCTCGCGGACGCGCTCGACGGCGTGACGAGCCCGGACGCGTTCCTCGACGAGGCGTCGCAGCGCATCGACATGGATCGTTACCTCGCGTTCGCGGCCACCGAGACGTTCCTCGGCCACTGGGACGGTTATGCTTGGTATCGCAACAACTACTTCATCGCGCGGCGCCCGGACGACGGCCGCTGGACCTTCCTGCCGTGGGGCCTCGACCAGACCTTCGAGGACGATCTCTACCCCTTCGGCGGCGAGGGGCGCCTCCAGCAGATGTGCACCGCCTCGCCGCCGTGCCGGCAGGCGCTCGCGCAGGCGTTCGAGCGCGTGCTCGAGCGCGTGTCGGAGCTCGACCTGGCGAGCGACGCCGAGGCGCTGCGCGCCTCGATCTGGGCCGACGTGCTCGAGGACCCGCACCGGGACGTCGGCCCCGATGTCGTCGGCGCATACATCGACGCCACCATCGCTTTCCTGAACGACCGCCCCGCCAGCCTGCGGACGTCGCTCGCCTGCGTGGACCCGTCGGCGGTCGACGTGGACGGCGACCTCTCGCCCGGCTGCGAGGAAGAGGGCGACTGCAACGACGACGATCCGTCGGTGTACCCGGGCGCCCCCGAGCTGTGTGATTTCGTCGACAACGACTGCGACGGGAGGGTCGACGACGATCCGTCGTGCCCGCAATGTGTCCCGCAGCCGCATCCGGACGGCGGCTCCCTGGCGTTCTGCTTCGCGGCGGCGACATGGGAGGACGCCGAGCTCGACTGCGTGGCGCAGGGCGGACACCTCGTGTCGATCCACGACTCCGCGGAGCAGACGCTCGTCTTCTCGGCCGCCAGCGCGGTCCAGGAGGACAGCTGGTGGATCGGGCTCACCGACGCGGCGTCCGAGGGGGACTTCGTGTGGGCCGACGGCACGCCGTACGAGTACGAGGGCTGGGCCGGCGGCGAGCCGAACAACGCCGGCGACGGCGAGCACTGCGCGCAGATGGCGAGCTGGGCCGACGGCCACTGGAACGACATGCCTTGTGAGTACGCGCTGCCTTACGTCTGCAGGCTCCCGTAACATACGAGTCGTTCCGGCGGAGCTGCACAGGAGCTTCGCGAAGCTGCTCTTCTCCACGTGCGCCTCGCGGCCGCGGCTCCGGCGCGTCTCTGGGCATGTCTCTGCTAGCCTCACGGGGCGTGACGCGGTAGGAGGGCGCCATGCTCCAGCACAACAGCTACTTCAACGGCAACGTCCAGAGCGTCGGCTTCGAGCGCAACGGGCGCCGGCAGACGGTGGGCGTCATCGACGCCGGCGAGTTCCACTTCTCGACCGAGGCGCCCGAGCGGATGACCGTGGTGACAGGCGAGCTCACGATCCGCCTCGACGGCGCCCAGGAGTGGCGCGTGTACCCGGCGGGGACCTCGTTCGAGGTGCCGGGCAAGAGCGGCTTCGACGTCAGGGCCTCTCGGCCGGCCGGGTACCTCTGCGAGTCCCTCTGAGCGCCCCGGCGGCGCCCGGCGCTCCTCCGGCGGTGGCGCCCGGCGCCGCTGCAGCCGGCGCCGCTGCGCCCGGCGCCGCGTCGCTCCCGGGGCGCGCCCCGGCGCACGAGGCCGGCCGGCTCAGCCCTCCACGCGGGTGAACGTGTACCACCACCCCGTCGCCAGCGCGACGAGCAGCAGGAAACGCAGGATCTGGAACGGCAGCCCGAAGGTGCTCGGGCGGGCGCCGGGGATCTCCATGAGCCGGTCGCACACGACCACGTTCCCGATCCTGCCCAGGTGGGCGAAGATCTCGCGCACCTGACCGGCGCGGCGCGCGTCCGTGAGCGCGCCCAGGAGCGCCGGGCTCATCTTCACCGGCAGGACGTGGCCGCCGACGGCGAGCTTCGCGCCGCGCGGCCCGTCGACCACCTCGGCGCGCACGAAGCCGCGGACCTCGCCGCGCATCGCCGCGTCGACGGGCACGAGCGGCGGCGGATCGCGCGGCCGATCGAGGCCGGGGATGAGGCGCAGGCACACCCCCCGCCCGCCCACGCCGAGCATGCCCGCGAACCAGGCGACGCCGCCGCCGACCTGGCCCACGCCGAGCACCGAGAACGAGACCTGGCCGATCGCGACCACGCCCACCGCGATCTGCCCGATCGCGATGAACCCGCGCGCGAACTGGCCGAACGCCAGGATGCCGTGCGCGAACTGCCCCACGCTGAGGACGCCGAGCTCGGACGGGTCGGTCGAGACGAGCTTCACCTCCGCGAGCGTACCACGCTGCGCGCCCGCGCCGGCGCGCCATCCGGCCGAGCCGCCCCCCGGAAAGGGCGCCACGGCGCGCGCGGCCCGCAGTAGGATGGCCGTTCATGGCAAGCGTGGCGCCGGCGTGGAGCGGGATGTCGCCCGGAGGGGTGCAGGTGTGCGGCGGGTGCGGCGTGGTCGCCCCGACGCGGGGCGCGACGTGCGCGGTGTGCCGCCGGCCGCTCGCCACCTCCCGCGCCGCCGCGCCCCGCTCCGGGGACGTCACCTGGGTGGCGCTGCGCTGCGCGATCACGTGCCGCGCCTGCGGCTTCCTCTCGCCGCTCGCGGGCATCGAGCTCGACCAGGGCGTCGACTGCGCGCAGTGCGGCTCGTTCCAGCGGTTCGACAAGGGCGACTGGGGCGGGGCGCTCTCGTTCGCGCACGCCGTCGGCGACCTCGCCGGCCCCGAGCCCGAGGGCCGCTTCCCGAGCGCCGACGTGTGGATCGGCGACCAGAACCCGCACCGCGCGGTCGGCGAGACGTTGACCTTCGCCGAGGACGACGCCGGCGCGATGCACGTCCAGGCGGCGCCCGGCCACCCCGTGTGCCCGCGCTGCGCCGCGCTGCTCGAGCTCCACGTCGCGGGCGCGCGGGTCGCCACGCGCTGCCCTCGCTGCGCCGCGACCGCGCAGTACGAGCTGCCCGCCGAGGCGCTGCACTACGCGGGCGCGCTGCGCGCGGTCGTGGCCGCGGAGCAGCGGATCGACCGCGCCGTGGTCCGCGTGCAGCACACCCAGGCCGGCCTGCTGGCGCTCACCTGCCCGCAGTGCGGGGCGGGCGTGCGGCCCACCGACGCGCAGACGGTCGAGTGCGCCTACTGCCGGACGATCGCGTTCTTGCCCGACCGCGCGCGCCCGCGGGCGGGCGATCGCATCGCGGAGCCCATCGTGTTCTGGGTGGCCTTCCAGGGCAGCTCGCCGAAGCGCGCCGCCCTGGAGCAGCCGGCCGCGCCCGCGGGGTCGGCCGGCGCCGCGGCGCTCGGCCTGCTCTCGCGCGGCCTGCGCCCCCTGCCCGGCATCGAGCTCGCGCCCGTGCGGCCCGGCCTCGACGTGCGGCAGCTCGGCCTGACCACGGCGCTGGCGCTGCTCGCGCTCGCCCTCGGGTTCACCCTCCTGGCGCTCGGCGTCGAGGCGCGGCTCTTCTGACCGCCGCGGCTCTTCTGACCGCCGCGGCTCTTCTGACCGCCGCGGCGAACGCGGAGCGCGGCGCGGCGCGGCTGGCCGCGGCGAGCGCCGGTCATCCGGCTTGCCAGTCGTCGCCGTGGAACTGGGGGAATGACACCTTGCACACGCCCGGCGGGATGCCCTGGAGGAGGGCCTTCCCCTTCTCGTCGAGCAGCCCCTCGCGGACCGACTGATCGGGCAGCTCGATGCGGTATTTCTTGAACGGGACGGGCTGCGGCGGGTTCCCGTCGTCCATGAGCTGGATCGAGACCCAGCTCTTGTCCTCCTCGGCCGGGGGCTCGGGTCCGCCGGACCCGGGGACCTCGGGCGTCGTCAGGATGGGCGCCCCGCCGGAGGTGAACGGCGTGCGGTAGGCGTAGAGGCTCCCCTCGGCGAGCGCCTCCCGCAGCCGCGCGCGGAGCCTGCTCGCGTCGAGCCCGGCGCCCGTGGACACGGGGTGCCCGAGCGCCTCGCCGATCTCCGCGAGCATGAGACGGTTCCCGGCGTCGTCGGAGAACCACGACGCCACGAGCCACGCCGCCTCGAGCGCCGGGAGCACGCTGGCCCCCTCGGGCGGCGGCGCATCGAAGCGCCGCGCGATCCACACCTTCTCAGGGAAGCAGCCGAGGTGCCAGCGATGGTGCATCGTGGAGCGAGCTCGTTCCGGATCCCGATCGCACCATGGCGTGCCGGACGCGTCAACGGCGCGGCCGGCGCGAGTCCATGGCGCGGCCGGCGCGGGTCCGTGGTGCGGCCCGCGCGGGTCCGTGGCGCGGCCCGCGCGAGACGGTCAGTGGAGCGCGGCTCTCTGCTCGGAGAGCTCGTGAAGGAGCATCATCCGGAACACGATCATGTCGCACGTGCTGACGAGGCGCGAGAGCGCCGGAGGGAGCACCTCGTCGGGCACGTCGTGGTCCAAGAGCTCGTCGTCCATCACGTCGTCCTCGTCGTCCTCGTCGTCCTCGTCGTCCTCGGGCGGCTCCTCTGCGTCGTCCTCCCCGGCGTGGAGCTCGTCCTTTTCGGGCAGGCGCGCGAACAAGGTCTCGCTCTCGGCGACGCGCTGGAACATCGCCGCGATCCTCGCGCGCTCGCTGCTCGACCCGGCGCTCCCTTCCTCGGGGATCGCGTGGACGTGCCCGTACATCGCGCCGAAGACCCTGCCCCACAGGTGCTGCTCGAGCGGCCTTCTCCGCGGCGCGTCGCGCTCGGCGCGCGCCAGCTCGCACGCGCGCTGGCCGATGGCGACGAGCTCCTCGGGATCCACGTCGAGGTGCCACCCCGCGGCCACGTCGGCCAGGAGCGAGATCGTCCGCCCGTCGAAGCGCGGCGCCTCGGCCGAGGGGGCCCCGTGCGCCTCGCGGAACAGGCGCACCGACTCGGGGTGCGTCGCGATCACCGCGACCATGAGCTCGGTCATGGCCTCCTCGATGAAGGGCGACATGCTCGTGCGGAAGGGGCCGATCGCCTTCTCGATGAGCCTGCCGCCCACCGGGGCGACCGCGCGGTGGCGCGCGACGGCCGCCTCCGCGTCGCTCCGCGGGCCGAGCGGCGCCGCCTCGATGCGGGCGATCAGCGCGCGCCGCATCCGGTCGATGCGCTCGTGCGGCTCGATGCGCCCCGCCAGCGCGCCGCGCGCGCGGAGGTGCTCGCTGTACGCGGCCGAGTCGCGCAGGCGCTCGTTCAGCCCGGCGAGCAGCCACGGCGCGCGGTGCACCCAGAAGCGGCGCGTGCGCTCCGGGTCGAGGGCGCAGCTCCGGAGCGGATCGGCGACCAGCGCGCCGGCCTTTCGCAGGAGGTCGAGCGCCTTGTGTCGGTCCTCCCGGGCGAGCAGCCGCTCGGCGCGGGTGAGCGGGACGGCGCGCAGCGCGTGCCGGGGAGCGCCGCCGGAGAGGCCGAGATCCAGCGTGCCCTCCCCGGGCGGCAGGAAGAGCACCGCCTCGAACGGCGAGCCCGTCATGGCGTGAGGCACGAGATCGAGGGGCCGATACGCCGCGGCCGCGCCGGCGAGCGCCTCGACGGCGCAATCGAACGGGGCGAACGGCACGGCCGAGGCGAGCACGATCTCGTGACCGGCCGCGCCCATCGACGCGTACACGACGGGTCGCGCCCCCGTCCAGAACCGCAGCACCACGAACGGAGAGGCCCCGTCGTCCTCCCGCCACACCTCGCGGAAATTGAAGAGCTCCCCGAAGTGCGCGCCGTAAACCTCCCGCGTGACATCCGAGCTCCTCGCCGACGGCATGCGCGCGAGTCTAGCCCGTCGGAACGCTCTTGGGTGCAGCAGACAGCACGCCTCGACACCACGCGACGCGGCGCGAAGGCTCGTGATCTTTTGTGAACCAAACGAGAGAATTTTCTCAGCAAATCAACAATGCAGCAGGACTGCGCCACGGCGGAGGGAACAATGCAGCAGGACTGCTCGTGATCCACACCTACCGCCAGGCGGACGCCGCCGGCGCGTTCAGGACCGAGACCAAGGTCCCCGCGGGCGTGGACAGGCAGGCGGCGGAGGTGGAAGCCCGCATGCAGAAGGTCTGCGAGCATTACTTCGACGACGACCCGGAGCTCGGGCCTGTGGTCCGGCGGCTCAGCCCCGGGACAGGCCACCTCGATCGCGCCAACGATCTCCTCGGCTACGCGGAGATCTACGAGGCGCAGGCCGACGTCATGTCGAAGGATCCGAAGCACTACCGGGCGACCGACGTCGCCGACGCCCGGCGGCTCGCGGGGGAGATCATGTCCGCCCTCGCGCTCGTGATGACGCCGAGGGCGCGCGCGTCGTACGAGCTCCTCCAGCGCGCGTGGACGCTGCTCGTGGCGCTCTATTTCGAGGTGCAGACCGTCGGCCTGTGCCTCCTGCGCTACGACCCGCAGCGGAATGAGCGTTTCCCGTCGCTCTACGCGGCGGGGCGCGCGGGCCGGCCGAGGAGGCGGAAGGACGGCGGCGCGACCGGCGCGGCGGCCGCCTGCAGGCGGCGAGGTCCCTTGCGGCGGCGGCGCGGAGGAGAGAGACGACGGCTGAGCGCCCTGGACGCGCTCTGAAGGGCCTCCGACCTGGTCGGAATGGCCCGAAGACGCCGCACACACCGGAATCCAGCGTGTGCGGCGTCTCCCCCAACCGGGCACTATCCCATCAACGAAGGAAGCTCGCGAGGCAGGCAGCGCCGGCGAGACGGCGCGCTCACGAGGCCAGCAGCGCCGGCGAAGGAGGCCGCGCCCGTGAGGCGCGCGCAGCGCCTCCAGCAGCTGCTGCGCCGCCGTTGCACGGCAGCTGCGGCACCGCGGGTGCAACTCCACCGAAAGGCACGTCGGCTCTGGCTCGATCCGGCGCTGGCGCAGGCGGCATCGAGCGCTGGAAGGACAGCGATCCATCCGTCGCCGTCGCAGGCCAGACCGCGGTGAGGCGCGAGAGAAGAGGTGGAGCATGATCATCCAGGGTGTCCGTATCGCGAGACCGGAGCAGGGAGAACACGAGACCGACGTCATGGAGGCACCCCGAAGCCTCCGGGGGATCTCTGCCTGCAGTGAAATCAACATCCCCAATTACATGCTGAATGTAAGGGAGGGAGTCCACGACCGCAACATCGCCAATCTCCTCGGCATAGCGTCCGCGTGGTCGTACTCCGACATCGACACCTTCGCCAGGCTGATACACCGCCGCGGGGTCGCGGAGTACAACGAGACCGTCGGCGTCACCAACGCGAACCCTGCGCTCTTCGTGGACACGACGGCGTACCTGGTCCAGAGCCGCGACAAGAAGCTCGCGATCCTCGTCTTCCGCGGCACCGGGCTGCAGAACACCGTCAACTGGCTGACGGACGCGAGCGCCCGGCCGGATGCCTTCTTCACCGCCGGGCACGTCCATGGCGGCTTCTACCGCGCCGCCCTGGTGCTCTGGCCGACGCTCTCGTCGCTGCTGCTGTCCGCGCTGAAGGGTGAATCGATCTGCAGTGTTGCCAGGCGGGAGAGGGCCGAGGTGAAGGATTGCGTCGGGGCGTCTCGCCCTTGCGGCGAGGCGGAGCAGGCGGACGCCGCGCTCGCGGAAGGAGCGGAGGCGCTGCGCGGTCGCGGCCAGGGTTGCCCATCGGGAGAGGAGGGAGGGATCGAGGCGCTCTACATCACCGGTCACAGCCTGGGCGGCGCCCTCGCGGTCGTCGCCGCGGCGCTGCTCCACGTCGATCCCACGCTGGACGGCCTCCGGCAGAAGCTGCGCGGCGTCTACACGTACGGGCAGCCGATGGTCGGCTTCAGCGATTTCACCGCGCGCTTCGAGGAGGAGTTCGGGAAAAAGCTCTTCCGCCACGTTTACGGCAAGGACATCGTGCCGTGTCTGCCGCCGCGCACGACAGGGCATTTCGTACATTTCGGCAGGGAGTACGGGGCGGGCGACGGGGGCTGGATGTACCGGAGCAAGTCGGTGAGCCAGGTGAGGACGTTCCTCGGCAGCACGCTGGTCGGCGTCCTGGCGTGGACCCAGACGCAGCTCTCCGGGCTGCCTCTCCTCAAGTGGTTGCCCACGCGTTATTCCTGGGGCGATCACTCCCCGCTGAACTACCTGCGCACCTCGCAGGAAGTGCTCGCCGGGTCCGAGTTCAGGTGAACCGGGCGCCGCCCTCCCCTCAGGCGGCGGTCCCCGGGACGCGCAGGCGCGCGTCGAGCACGACATGATCACGCTCGGACGCTGCATGTGTGTTGCTGTGTTAGCTTTCTCGAATTTCTCGACAATCAATGCACATGCCTACGCAGATCCAGAAGCTCGCGAGCAGTGCAAGCGCGAACTGCTTAGATACGGAGCTCGGCTCACTTGCGACACGAGGCGTCCTGGACTTTGAGGGCGCTCCAGACCGCTGGCGACTCATCCCCAAGGACCTATTCTGCCTCCAGTAGGCACGTTCGGGCCGCCGCCGGGGTGCCCATCCTGGGCGCCTGAAGGTGCTTCTACCTGGAGGAGATGAGCCCCTCGCGCTCCAGGAAAGACGATAACAACGAGCATGCGCACGCGCGCGAAGAGGAAAGACGGAGGACGGGAGACGGGCCTCGTGAATCGTTATCGTCCCCCGACCAACGCGCCCTCCGCTCCCCCTCCCCGGCGAGCTACGCCCGCTTCAGCCACGTCCTCTCCAGCTCCAGCGTCGCGACGTTGTCCGGCTCGTTCCCCAAAAACCGCGCCCGCCAGACCGGATCGCTGATCTTCCTCGCCCGGGCCAGCAAGCTCTCCCTCGCCGACGCGATCGCCATCCTCGCCTCCCGCTCGTGACCACAAGCCTCGAGCGCCTCGGCATGGACGAGGCGGACCAGCGATTCCCCCGTCTCCGCGCCCATCGACTCGAGCAGGCAAAACGCCTCCGTCGTCGCCGCCAGCGCGTCCTGCGGGTGCTTCGCGTCGAGCAACACGCGCCCGAGGACGGCGTACGCGAACGCGCGCAGCGGCGGAGCCCCGTACAGGATCGCCACCGCCGCGCGCGCCTCGCGCTCGGCCCCGGCAATGTCGCCCGACAAGAGCAGGATCCGCGCGAGGTACGTCCGCGACGCGCCCTCCATGCGCGCATCGCCGAGCTCCTGCGACGTCGCGATCGCCTCCTCCTCTACCCTCCGCGCCTCCTCGATCTGACCGCACCCCGCGAGCACCGGGCCCAGGTTGTGGAGCACCCCGAGCCGCGCGTCCGACAGGCCCATCCGCTCGGCGTCCGCGAGCGCCGCGCGCAGCGCCGCCTCGGCGCCCTCGAAGCCGCCGAGCTCCGCGTAGCAGAAGCCCAGGTTGTTCCTCGCCCAGCACGCGTTGCGGCGATCGCCCGCCTGCTCGAACGCCGCGAGCGCCCCCTCGAAGCCCGCGAGGCAAGCCCCGGGATCGCCGCTCGCCATCGCCCGGTACGCGCGCGCCTGGTGCAGCTGCGCCAGCACCTCGGCCTCCTGCGCGCTCTCCTCGGCCTCCTGCTCGATCGCGTCGAGCAGCTCGTCCGCGAGCTGGTACCTGCCCCCGAACACGAGGCGCCCCGCCCCGGCGCACAAACACACGCTGCGCGCGGGGCGCGCGGCCGCCGACAGCGGCTCGGTCGCCTGCGCCATGTGCAGCCAGCGCTCCACCTGGTCGTGGTTGCTGCGCTTCGACGCCGCGATCACGAGCTGCGTCAGCGCCGAGAACCAGGCCGCCGAGCCCGGCGTCAGCCGATCCAGCGCCTCCGCGCCCCGCCGCTCCGCCAGCGCGAACTCGCCGCGCCAGAGGTGCGCCTCCGCCTGGCACAGCCGCAGCGCCCCCGCCGTCGTCTTCACCGCGCCGCACGCGATGCCCCGCTCCACGCGATCGATCGCCGCGCCGAGGTCGTTGCCGAGCAGCGCCTGCTCGGCCGCCCGCAAGTACGACGTCGCCGCCCGCGCCGGCTCGCCGCCGCGCTCGAAATGCTCGGCCAGCGCCATCGGATCCGCCGCGCCGGCCCGCTCGAGCCAGCTCCCGGCCAGCCGGTGGCCGAGGCGGCGATCGCTCTCGGTCAACATCCCGTACGCGGCCTCGCGCACGAGCGCGTGCCGGAACCGGTACTCGACCGCGTCCTGCGCCCCCTCCACCGCGCGCCGCACGATGAGCTCCCGCGCCTCGAGCTCGTCGAGCAGCGGCTCGACCTCCGCCCGGCCGACCAGCGCCGCGACCCCGTTCCGCGAGAACGTCTCGCCGAAGATCGCCCCGGCCCGGAGCAGCCGCCGCGCCCCGACGTCGAGCGCGTCGAGCTCCGCCTGCACCATCGCCAGCACCGTCTCCGGCAGGTCCGCGCCCTTGCCCGCCGCCGCCGCGCGGATCTGCTCCTCCAGGTAGAACGCGTTGCCGTCCGCCCGCTCCACCAGCGTCGCTACGAGCGCCGCGCTCCCGGCGTCGCCGAGCACCTGCCGCACGAGGCGCTCGCTCGACCGGCGCGAGATGCCCGCGAGCCGCAGCTTGTGCCCGCGCCGCTCGTCCCACAGCTTCGGGAAGATCTCGTGCACCTCGGGCCGGCCGAGCGCCATCACCATGAACGGCCGGTCCTTCAGGTTGCGGAGCGCGCCGTCCACCATCGTGACCGTCGGCAGATCGCCCCAGTGCAGGTCCTCGAGCACGAGCAGGACCGGCTGCACCGCGCACTCGGCCCGCAGGAAGTCCTCCCACGCGAGCCGCAGCTGGTCGCCCATGAGCATCGGGTTGCGGCGCGCCGCCCGCAGCTGCACGTCGTCGTCCGGGAACGGCGCGCCGACCAGCTCGCCGAGGAACGTCGCCACCCGCCCCGCGTCGAGCGCCGGGTGCCGCTCGACCCGCGCCCGCACCTTGCGCCGCCGCTCCTCGATCGGGTCGCCGTCGAGCAGGCCCATCGCCCGCCGCAGCGCGTGCGCGAGCAGCCCGAACGCCGACCCGGCGCTCATCGGGTCCACCTGCCCGAGCCACACCTCCACGGGCTCGCCGCCGTTCCGGATCCCGCGCACGAGCTCGTGGCGCAGCCGCGACTTGCCGATGCCCGCCGGCCCCGTCACGAGCACCACGCTCGGGGTCGACTCCTCGATGCAGCGCGCGAGCTCGTCCCGGATCAACGCGAGCTCGCGCTCGCGCCCGACGCACGGCGTGACCCGGCCGAGCAGGTGGGGCACCGCGTCCGGCTCCTCGCGCGCGCCGTGCAGCCAGCGCCCGCCGTCGTCGTCGGACGTCACCTCGAACCGCGCCCCGAGCAGCCCCGCCGTCACCTCGTCGATGCGCACCGCCGCGCGGGACGGGGCGCGGCTCATCGGGAGCAGCTGGACCACGCGGTCGATCAGGTCGCCGATCGGGAGGCGCGAGGCGATCTCCGCCCGGCCCGTGACGACCGCGACCGGCACGCCGCCGAGCAGCGCCTGCATGGCGAGCGCGCAGCGGGCCGCCTGCGCCGCGAGGTCGGTCGTCGCGCCGGCGCCGGAGAGCACGACGAGCGGCAGCCGCGCCTCGATGAGCTCGAGCTGGCCCCGGTGGCGCGCCGCCAGGGCCGAGAGCGCCTGCGCGCGCTCCTGCTGGTCGACCTCGGCCTCGCCCGCGCCCCCATCGCGCGCGAGCACGAGGCACATCACCTTGCGCTCGCCGGTCGTGAGCTCCGGCGGGCGGACGGCCGAGACGGGCGGGATGGAGGCGCTCACCGCGCTGATCGGGCCGGTCGGCCCGGGGAGGCCCACGAGCGCGGCGAGCTCGGCGGCGACCGCGCTGCCGTCGCTCGGCCGCCCCTCGGGCGCCTTCGACAACATCCGCATGACCAGCTCGTCGAGCGCCTCGGGCACCTCGTCGGAGAGCCACCGGAGCGACGGGGGCTCCTCGATCAGCACCTTGACGAGCACGGCGAGCCCGCGCGCCCCGCGGAACGGCGCGCGCCCCGAGATGCACTTGTAGAGCACGCAGCCGAGCGCGAAGACGTCGGCCCGCGCGTCGACGTGCGCCTCGCCGCGGGCCTGCTCCGGGGCCATGTAGCCGGGCGTGCCGAGGATGGCCCCCGGCATGGTGAGCTCCTGATCCAGGCCGGACATGCGCACCACGCCGAAATCGATGAGCGTGACGCGCTCGATCGCCCCGTCGACGAGCAGCAGGTTGCTCGGCTTGAGGTCGCGGTGGACGACGCCGAGCCGGTGCACTCTCCCGAGGGTGATCGCGACGCGGTGGACGAGCCGGAGGCTCTCGTCGAGCGAGAACGCCTGGCGGGCGAGGCGCTGGGAGAGCGTCTCGCCCGTGAGCCACTCCATGGCGAGGTAGGGGTGGCCGAGGTCGGTGAGGCCGTGCGCGATGTAACGCACCACCCCCGGCAGCCGCAGCGTCGCGAGCGCCTGCGCCTCGCGCGCGAGGCGGCCGGAGTCCTGGGAGCCGGCGTTCTGGAGCACCTTGAGGGCCACGATCTCGCCGGTCTTGAGGTCGTGCGAGCGAAAGACGTGGCCCATGCCGCCGGCGCCCGCGAGCTCCACGATCTCGAACCGGCCGTCGATGACGTTTCCCGCGCGCATTGCCCCTGCTGCCGTACCCCCGAGGACGCCGTCCGTCCTAAGTGGGAGCTACGCGAAGTTCACCTGGATGGCCAGCGGTTCGGGGTGGAGGCGTGTCGCGCGAGGTGGGGCGCTGTCGAGTCTCCCACCCCCTCATGCAATCACCGCCGAGCGCCGCGCTTTAGTCGCTATCGTCGCCATAGAGCGCCGAGAGGGGCAACTCTACAGCGTCGAAAGGGCCCGCGCGCGGGTTCTCCCGCGCCGCGCGCCGCGACGCCGGCTGGTACAGGGTTGCTTCCGCCGGCCGCCCTGGCGCCGCGGAGCGACGCCGCCTTTCGTCCAGGCGGCCTCTGGCGCAGCGGCCGGGCCGCCGGCGGCGCGGGCGGCGCGCGGGGGCCAGGGCCGCTTCTTCGCACGCTCGCGCCGCTTCCTCCGCCACGCCCTCATGGTAAATGACCAGAACTGGGGAGTGGGGGGAGGCGACCGGAACGCGCTGGACCCCTTTTTGTCAAGCGAAGGGAGGCCGCTCTTGTCAATCGTGCCTGGAACCATCCTGCTCCAACGCTACCGCGTGCTGCGGCACCTCCGCCGCGAGGGGCTCGGCGACGTGTTCTGCGCCGAGGACACGAGCGCCGGCCGACGCGTGGCGGTGAAGGTGCTCGGCGAGCTCGAGGAGCGCGTGGACCCGTTGAAGGTGCTCGGCGCCCCGGAGCGGATGTCCCTGGCCGAGGCCGCGGCGCGCTTCCGGCGCGAGGCGATCGCGTGCGCGCGGCTGCGCGGCCCCCACACGCTCCCGTCGATCGGCGGCGGCGACGATCCGGAGCGCGGCCGCGTGATCGTGTTCGAGCTGCGCGAGGGGGAGCTCCTCGTCGATCGCCTCGCCCGGCGGGGGTCGATCCCGCTCGCCGCCCTGCACCCGCTGGTCGAGCAGCTCTGGCTGGCGATCGCCGAGCTCCACGACATTGGCATCCTCCACCGCAACATCTGCTCCGCGAACGTGCTGCTCGATCGGGGCCCCGAGGGCGAGCGGCTGACGCTGCTCGATCTCGGCTCGTGCAGGTTGCCTTCCGCGGACGGCGACGAGGAGCCGCCCCTGAGCGGCCGCAAGCTCGGCGACGTCAGGTACGTGCCGCCCGAGCAGATCGCGAGCGCGAAGGCGGTGGATCACCGGGCCGACATCTACGCGGCCACGACGGTGGTCTTTCAGGCGCTCACCGGCGAGCTGCCCTACGCCGCGCGCAACCTCATGATGCTCGCCGACCTCAAGGCGAGGACGGCGCCGCGCCGCCTCGGCAACTTGATGCCGCCGCCCGTCGACCGCGAGGTCGAGGTCTTCGTGAACCGCGGTCTGGCCCACAACCCGGACCGCCGCTTCGCGAGCATCGCCGAGGTGATCGAGGGCTGGCAGGCGCTCCGCCCCGCGACCTGAACGTCACGGCCGCTCTCGCGCGGCCCCTCGCCGCTCGAGCCTGGACGACCCAGGCCCCCGCCATTTGCTCGAGTGCGCCGATTTCTCGGCGATCTTCCCCGCGATCACGGAATACCCGCCGAGCCCGCCGAGCCCGCCGGCCACCGCGCCTCGCCGAGCCCGCCGGCCACCGCGCCTCGCCGAACCCGCCGGCCGCGCGGCTCGCCGAGCCCGCCGGCCGCGCGCCTCTCTCCTTGAGGACCCCCGCCGCCTCGGGCCGCCATTCCCGCGGCTGCCGCCGCCTGCCGGGCCCGCTGCGCGACGTCTCACGACAAAAGCTGCTCCGGCGTTCCCGAGCAGGGTCTGCCCGCTGCGCTTCGTTCGGAGCCGCTCGCAGGCGGCTGGATCCACGCCGCGCCCCCATTGCGACGACATCTCTAACTTTCTCGTCCACGCTCCCGATTAGTCCGTTCCGGAATCGCTGCCCGGTTTGCTGCACAATCGACGGTCGCGCGCTGTGCTTTCCGCAGGAGCACCTCGGACTCTCGGCGCCGTTTGCGCTTTACCACTCTTTCTCATCATGAGATCAGCCCGGGCATTACGACCTGGGTTCTGGCGAAGAATACGCACCTTCAGTCCAGAAACAGCATCTCACAGGATTGCAGAGCGAGAGCACGCATGTTAATCCGGGTTCGTTCGCTCGCCCGCCGCCGCGCCCGCTCGCGCGGCGCCAGGGCCACCGGAGCGACGTGCTGATCCGACCTGCGCGGGCGCAGGAGAGGCCACGATGGGCCTCCCCGGCGCCGCCGCGGAGCGCCGCGGGACCGGGCTCGTCCGGGCTCAGCACGTCTCCCGGGATCCTTCAACCCTCGCTGCCACCACGTTATGACGACACCTACCTACCGTTACGTCTTTCTCGGGCTCTCCATCACGTCTTCGTGGGGCAATGGCCACGCCACGACGTACCGGGCCCTCCTCCGGGCGCTCGCGTCCCGCGGCCACCAGGTGCTCTTTCTGGAGCGGAACCTCCCCCTCTATGAGCAGCACCGCGACATGCCCAACCCGCCTTACGGCCGGACCGAGTTGTACTCGAGCATTCCCGAGCTCCGTGATCGATTCTCACGCGCGGTGCGCGAAGCCGATCTCGTGATCGTCGGCTCCTTCGTGCCGGAGGGGGCGATCGTGGGGGCGTGGCTCACCGAGGAGGCGCGCGGCAAGGCTGCGTTTTACGACCTCGACACGCCGCTCACGCTCGGCCGGCTGGCGCACGGCGACCACGCGTACCTCACGCCGGCGCTGATCCCGCGGTACGACCTCTATCTCTCGGCGACCGGGGGGCCGACGCTGGAGCGGCTCGAGCGCGGCCACGGCGCGTTGCGGGCGCGCGCGCTCTACTGCGCGGCCGACACCGACGTCTATTATCCGCAGCCGGCGCCGATGCGCTGGGACCTCGGCTATCTCGGCACCTACAGCGACGACCGGCAGGCGGCCGTCGAGCGGCTGCTCCTGGAGCCGGCGCGGCGCATGCGCCGGGGGCGTTTCACGGTGGCGGGCGCGCAATACCCGTCGTCGCTCACGTGGCCTGAGAACGTCTCCCGGACGGAGCACCTGCCGCCGGACGAGCACCGGATCTTCTACAACGCCCAGCGGTTCACGCTGAACCTGACCCGCCGGGCGATGGTCGAGTCCGGGTGGTCGCCGAGCGCGCGCCTGTTCGAGGCGGCCGCGTGTGGGACGCCGGTCCTGAGCGACGCCTGGCCCGGGATCGAGACGTTCTTCCAGCCTGGCGAGGAGCTCCTCCTCGTCCGGTCGCCGGAGGACGTGCTCCGGAAGCTCCGGGAGATGAAGGAGGACCGGCGCCTCACGGTGGGCCAGCGCGCGCGCCAGCGCGTCTTCGCCGAGCACACCGCGATGCACCGGGCCGAGGCGTTCGAGCGGTACACACGCGAGGTGCTCGACGCCGCGAGCCGCGCCCGGGCGGCGCGCCGCGAGCGCGACGGGCAGCCCCCGTCGATGCGCCTGGAGAGCCAAGAGAGCCAGAGCGGCTGACGCAGCGGCCGAGCCGAGGCGGAGGGCCGAGGGCCGAGTCGGAGCGCGGCGGCGACGGGGTGACGCCGCGCGCGCGGCCGCGCTCGTGCTCCCTTGCCGCTCGGCGCGGCGCGCATTACGCCACGGAGGTGCGATCCGCCCCGCTTCACCCCGTCGCTCGCCTGCCTGAAGAGTGGTCGGCCTCCCTGGCCGCCCGCGGCGAGCGGTCGTTCGCGGCCAAGCAGGTCTTCCACTGGATCCACCGCCGCGGCGTCCTGGATCCGGGGGCGATGACGAACCTGTCGGCGCGGCTGCGCGAGCACCTCGCCGCGGAGGGGCTCGGCGACGTGGTGACGCCCGAGCGGGTCCACCGCTCCGAGGACGGCACGCGCAAGCTGCTCCTGCGCCTCCGCGACGGCGCGACGATCGAGACCGTGCTGCTCCCGGCGGTGTCGGGCGCCGGCTCGCGGGCGCAGCTCGACGCCGACGCGGCGGCGGCCGACCTGGACGACGACGAGGACGACGCGGCCGAGGAGAACGCCCCGGAGGGCAACGCGGCGCCGCACGTCCGTGTCACCCAGTGCATCTCCACCCAGGTCGGCTGCGCGATGGGGTGCACCTTCTGCGCGAGCGGCGTGGCGGGGCTCAAGCGCCACCTCGGGCCCGAGGAGATCGCGGGCCAGGTGCTGCTCGGGCGCGCGATGCTCGACGAGGGCGAGGAGCTCCGCAACGTCGTCTACATGGGCATGGGCGAGCCGCTCCACAACTACGAGGCGACGGCGCGCTCGCTGCGCCTGCTCACGCACCCCGAGGGGATCAACCTCTCGACGCGGCGGGTCACGGTGTCGACGTCCGGCCTCGTCCCGGAGATCGCGCGGCTCGGCGCGGACTTCGGCGGGCAGATCGCGCTCGCGATCTCGCTGCACGCGTCGGACAACGAGACCCGCTCCCGGCTGATGCCGATCAACCGCAAGCACCCGCTGGACGAGCTGATCGAGGCGCTGCGCGCCTACCCGCTGCCGCGGCGCCGGCGCATCACCATCGAGTACACGCTCGTCGCCGGCCAGAACGACGATCCGGCGGAGGCGCGCCGGCTGGCGAAGCTCCTCCGGGGGCTCCCGGTGAAGATCAACCTCATCCCGATGAACCCGATCGAGGCCTCCTCGCTGGGTCCGCCCGGCCTGGAGCGCGTGGCGGCTTTCCAGGACGTGCTCACGCAGGCGGGTTACTCGTGCTTCGTGCGGCGTCGGCGCGGGGATGATGTGTCCGCCGCGTGCGGGCAGCTCGTGCTGCTCGGGGCCAAGCCCAAGGTGCGGCGAGCTCTGGCTTGACGGCGCGCGCCGGTCCCTTGACGCCCCGCCACGCGGGGGCGTAGCTGTCGGCGTGCTGAAAAAGATCCTCGTCGCCAACCGTGGAGAGATCGCCTGCCGCGTGCTCCGGACCTGCAAACGGCTCGGGATCGCGACGGTCGCCGTGTACTCGGACGCCGACGCGGGCGCGCCGCACGTGACGCTGGCCGATGAGGCCGTGCGCATCGGGCCGCCTCCGGTCCGGGACAGCTACCTCGTCGTGCACGCGATCGTCGAGGCCGCGCGCGCGACGGGCGCCGACGGCGTCCACCCCGGCTACGGGCTGCTCAGCGAGAACCAGGCCTTCGCCGAGGCCGTGCTGGCCGCGGGCGTCACGTTCATCGGCCCGCCGCCCTCCGTGCTCCACGTCTTCGGCGACAAGATCCTCGCGCGCGACGCCGCGCGCGCGGCGGACGTCTTCCCTCCGCCGGGCACCGGCGGCCCGGTCGATCCCGCCGACGTCGAGGCGGCCCAGCGCGCCGCCGAGAGCATCGGCTACCCGCTGCTCGTCAAGGCCGCGGGCGGCGGCGGCGGCATCGGCATGCAGGTCGTCGCCGACCCGGTGAAGCTCCCGCGCGCGCTGACCGCGTGCTCCGACCGCGGCCGCTCCGCGTTCGGCGACGCGCGCGTGTACCTCGAGCGGTACATCGAGCGCCCGCGCCACATCGAGGTGCAGGTGCTGTGCGACGGCAAGGGCGGCGCGGTCGCGCTCGGCGAGCGCGAGTGCAGCGCCCAGCGCCGGCACCAGAAGATCATCGAGGAGACGCCGTCGCCCGCGTCGTTCTTCCAGGGGGACGCCGGCGACGCCCGCAGGAAGGCGCTCCACGAGAGCGCGCTGCGCGTCGTGACCGGCGCGGGCTACGTCGGCGCCGGCACCGTCGAGTTCGTCGCCGCGGAGAGCGGCGAGCTCTTCTTCCTCGAGGTCAACGCGCGGCTCCAGGTCGAGCACTGCGTCACCGAGATGTGCACCGGGCTCGACCTGGTCGAGCACCAGATCCGCATCGCGTCGGGCGAGCCGCTCGCGCCGGAGGTCCTCGGCCACACGTACCGCGGCCACTCCATCGAGGCGCGCCTCTACGCGGAGGATCCCGCGAAGAAGTTCGCCCCGCAGCCGGGCCGCATCGCCGCGCTCCGCTGGCCCGACGCGGGCGACGACCTGCGGATCGAGACCGGCGTCGCCGAGGGGCTCGAGGTGACGCCGTTCTACGACCCGCTGCTCGCCAAGATCGTCGCCCACGGGCCCACGCGCGAGGCGGCGATCGCCCGGCTCGATCGGGCGCTCGCCGAGACGACGATCGAGCTCGCCGGCCCGGCCGGCCCGGCCGCGACGAACCTCGCGTTCCTGCGCCAGATCCTCGGGCACGGCGACTTCCGGGGCGGACAGTACGACACGCACTTCGCCGAGGCGCTCGCCGCGGGGAGGAAGGCGGCGTCGTGAGCCACGACTTCGTCCTCGAGCCCGCCGAGCGGTGGCTCGCCCACGACCCGGATCCGGAGACCCAGGGCGAGCTGCGCCGCCTCATCGACGCGGCCAGGGCGGGCGAGGAGGGCGTCCGCGCCGAGCTGGCCGAGCGCTTCGCCGGTCCGCTCGAGTTCGGCACGGCCGGCCTGCGCGGCGTGCTCGGCGCCGGCGAGAGCCGGATGAACCGCGCCGTCATCCTCCGGACGACCGCCGGCCTCGCCCGCTACCTGCTGAGCACGCTGGGCGACAAGGCGCGCAGCGCCGGCGTCGTCATCGGGTACGACGCCCGCCGGAGGAGCCGCGAGTTCGCGGAGGACACCGCGTGTACGCTCGCCGCCGCCGGGATCCCGAGCCACCTCTCGCCGGTCCCCTGCCCCACCCCGATCGCCGCGTTCGCGGTCGGCCACCTCGGTGCGGCCGCGGGCGTGATGGTGACGGCGAGCCACAACCCGCCCGAATACAACGGCTACAAGGTCTACTGGGACAACGGCGCGCAGATCGTCCCGCCCCACGACACGGGCATCGCGACGGCGATCGACGCGTCCCCGCCGGCGGATCAGGTCCCCCGCATGCCCTTCGACGAGGCGCGCGCGAAGGGCCTCGTCCGCGACTTCCCCGAGGCGCTCGAGCCGGCGTACCTCCGCGCCATCCGCGGCCTCGCCGTGCGCGACGACGGGGATCGCGACTTGCGCATCGTGTACACGCCGCTGCACGGCGTGGGCGGCCGGCTCGTCCGCGCGGCGCTCGAGCAGGCCGGGTTCACGCGGGTGACGACCGTGCCCGAGCAGGCTGAGCCGGACGGCGCCTTCCCCACGGTCTCCTTCCCGAACCCCGAGGAGAAGGGCGCCATGGACCTGGCGCTCGCCCTCGCGAAAAAGGAGGGGGCCGACCTCGTCCTCGCCAACGATCCCGACGTCGACCGGCTCGCGGTGGCGGTGCGGCGCCCGGACGGCGAGTACGTGCAGCTCACGGGCAACCAGGTCGGCGTGCTCCTCGGCCATTACCTGCTCACCGAGGGGAAGGCCCCCGAGGGCGAGGGTGGTCGCCGCCTGGTCCTCTCGTCGTGCGTCTCGACGCCGATGCTCGGCGTCATCGCCGCGGCGCTCGGGGTGCATTACGAGGAGACGTTGACCGGGTTCAAGTGGATCGCGAACCGGGCGATGGACATCGAGCGCTCGACCGGCGCCCGCTTCGTGTTCGGCTTCGAGGAGGCGCTCGGTTACACGATCGGCTCGGTCGTGCGCGACAAGGACGGCATCGGGGCCGCGGCGTTGCTGGCCGAGCTCGCGGCGGTGCGCAAGGCCGAGGGCAAGACGCTGCTCGACGCGCTCCAGGAGCTCGCGCGCAGCTATGGCCTCTATGTGAGCGGGCAGCGCGCCTACACGCTGCGCGGGGTCGACGGCGTCGAGAAGATCGCCGCCATCATGGCCGCGCTGCGGCAGAGCCCGCCGGCCGAGATCGGCGGCGTGCCGGTCGTGGCGTGGCGCGATTTCGAGGCGCGCACGCGCACGGTGCGCGACGGCGGGACCGCGCCGCTCGTCCTGCCCGCGAGCAACGTGCTCGTGTACGAGCTCGAGGGCGGCAGCCGGATCATCGCGCGCCCGAGCGGCACCGAGCCGAAGATCAAGTTCTACGTCGACGTGCGCGAGGAGGTCGCGGCGGGCGAGCCGCTCGACGCCGCCGAGGCGCGCGCGGCGGCGCGGCTCGACGCGCTCGCGAGGGCGTTCTCCGGCCTGGCCGGGATGGGCTGACGGGCGCCGGGGTCCCTCCCGCGGCGGCTCCAGCGGCCGGCGCGGCGGGCTCAGCGGCCGGGGTTGCGGAAGGCGGCGCGGCCGACGAAGAAGGGGCCCATCTGGCTGATGAACTCCGAGGTCTGGCGCGTCTTCCGCATGGTCTGCACGATGTGCGAGAGCGGGTGGAGCTCCTTGCCGACGAGCCCGATCACGAACTCGTTGTCGCGGGCGTCGAGGCCGTGGCACGCGAGGCGGATGTCGTGCGCGAGGTCCTGCGCGCCGTAGGCCCGGCCGATGGTGCCGTGCTCGCGCAGGATGCTGCCCTGCTCGCGTCCGTCGAGCTTTGAGAACGCGCCGCTGCGGCGGAGCGGATACCACACGGCCCACGACCACGCGGGGTTGAGCACGGTCTCGGGCGGGCGCCGGAGCATCCAGTACTCGAGCTCCTGCTCGTAGCCGGTCGAGTACGTGCGCCCCAGCATCGTGAAATCGGGGCGAAGCTCCAGCGCCCGGAGCTCGGCGCGGTTGAGCGCCGGCCGGACCGTCTGGACGAAGAAGGCGGGGTCCTCGGCCCAGGTGAGCACCGCGATCCCGCGCGGATCGCTCACGTCCTCGTACACCACCGCCGCGGCGCCGTGCTCGGTGAGGGCCCGGCCGACCGCGTTCGTCAGCGCCGCCGGCTCCTCGGCGGAGGGACATCGGAACACGAGCAGCTGCATGAACAGCCGCCGGTCCATGACCTGCGGCCGCCCTTCGCGCGGCGCCCCCCGCTCGGCAACGTCGATGTGCGGCAGCTCGGGCTCCGCGTGGCCGGCGGCCGGCCGCCCCGTCGTGGATTCACTCATGGCGTAGGGGTACCGAGGTTCGGAGGGGACGGCAACAGCGAGGCGCGACGTGCAGACGCCGGTGACGGCGCAAAATTCCGTCATGAAGGCGATGTCTGTCGTCACCCGGATTACGGGAGGCCCTTCCTAGAGTCAGGAAATACCTGAATTCGCGTCGAGGAGCTCCTTCCCCAGGGGGGCGAAAAGAGAGCTGGATAACCAGCTGGGATTGTAAAGCCTGCTGGATATGTCGCGCGCCTGCTCGCGCGTAATCATCTCTTGCCATCCAGGCGAACTCACGCTCCCCTGCAAAGTACAACCACGACTCCTGGAGTCGCCTCGACGATGCGCCCCCGGGCAGGGCTTCCCGCCCGGGGTCGCACGCGCCGCGCCCGCGATCGGGCGCGGCCTCGCCGGGGCCTTGCCGCCGTAGGTTCGCCGCGATGAAGACGTACGACACGAAGAGCAAGATCCCCGCCGGACGGTGCAAAGGAACGTTGCTGGTCAACCTCCGGTCGTTCGTCACGACCAACCGCGACGCCGGCGCCTGGGAGCGGCTGGTGACGTCGCTTCCCAAGTCAGACCGGGACGTACTCTATCAACCGCTGCTCGCGAGCAGCTGGTATCCGATCGGCGTCTGGAACCGGGCGCTGCGAACGCACGTGCGGTCCGCCAATGACCAGGCGGCGGAGGTCAAGAAGTTTGCTCGCTTCGTGGCGGATCGCGACCTCAATACGGTGTTGAAGTTCGCGCTCTCGATTGCAATGCCCGACACGATCGTGGCCCGCACCGGGATGATCTGGTCACGCTACTTTGACGCCGGGCAGGTCGTGCCGCGGATGGTGAAGCCGCGCGAGTGGGTGCTGACGATCACGGGCCCGACCGGGGACGACGAGGGGCCGTCGGCGATGAACTGCGGAGATGGCGTCTGCGGCTGGGTCGAGCAGGCGCTGCTCCTGTGCGGCGCGTCGACGCCCAAGGTGACGCACCAGCGGTGCCGGTTCCGCGGCGCGACCGAGTGCCTCTCCGAAGTCGTGTGGTGACGGACGCGGGCGCCGTGAGAGGAAGAGCACAACACGCGGCGCGCTGAAGCGCCGGGACGCCCCCGTTTGCCTATTGACTTGAGGGTTCTCTCCGATCAAGACTAGGTGCAGGCGGGACACATGTACACGAAGCCTCCAAGGGTGAGGTCAACGTGCTGGCCTATCCTCCTTGTGCGCTCGGAGGCCAGCATCCTGTCCGCGCCGCGACCCGTCTTCTGACGGCCGCCTGGCCGGTCAGCCTGACGGATGCAGGCGGGCATTGACCGGCGGCAGTCACGAGGGAGACCGCACCAGCCGAACCCCAGGGAAATACATGCTGTCACCTCGCTCACAGCGGCATAAGGAAGTCAAGGACAGCCTTAAGGCCACGCCACACCCGGTCTGGGTCGAGGACATGCTCGAGTCGCTGGCCGACCAGTGGAAGGCAGCGGTGTACACGCCTCCGGTCGCGCGGACGATGACGGAGCCTATCGATGAGGCGACCTGGGGCGTGCTCCTCCGGGAGTTCTTCTGCGTGGTCGAGGCGTTCCCGAAGTACATGGGGCTCAGCCTGGCCAAGACGACGTACGGGCAGTCGCCGCGGGATTTCCTCGTGCGGGACTGGCTGATCGGCAACATCCGAGTCGAGGCGCTGCACGTGCGCTGGTACCTCGACTGGGCGGCGGGGCACGGCATCAGCGCCGCGGAGATCACCGGGCACCGGCCGAGCCCCGAGGTCGCGTCGCTGTTCGAGTGGCTCTGGTCGGTGTCGTACCGGGGCTCCCTCGCGGAGGCGGTCGGTGCGGTCAATTACGCGATCGAGGGGATCACGGGGGAGTGGTCCCGCGTGGTGCTGCCGGGGTTCACCAAGCTCTACGGCGAGGGGAGCAAGTCGCTGACGTGGCTCGCGGCGCACGCGAACTACGATGATGCGCACCCGCGCGAGGCGCTCGAGATCGTGAAGCTCGCGACCACGTCGGCGGACGAGATCCGGCGGGTCCATTCGAGCATCTCGCGGTCGCTGGAGCTGTTCGAGCGGGCGTTCAAGGCCGCCACCTTGACGGCGCGCAACGGGAGCTAGGGGCCTCGCGGCGGCGGCTGCGACAACGCAGCGCGGCGGCGGGGGGAGGGCGTGCCGAGCGGACGCGCCAGCGGGTGGGGCCGCGCTCGCCGGCGTGGCGCGGGCGGGCGCTCGCCAATCGGCAAGACTGGAGGCGGAGCGCTTGCGCATGAGAACACCGCCCGGCATGTCTCCCTTCGGGCCATGCCAGCTGAGACGTTATGGTGCGCGCCACACAAGGCGCGCCTGGGACGTGGAGCTAACTGAAGCCTTATGGCACCTCAGGTCGGTGCTCGGCGCGCCCGCCCGCGCCACGCCGGCGAGCGCGGCCCCACCCGCTGGCGCTGACGGTGGGAGGCGGCGACGACGGCGAGCGCGGGGGGAGGCGCCGGTGGGATGGAAGGAGCGACTGAACGGCTAGCGGCCGTAGACGGCCTTGCGGACCTTCTTCTTGAGATCGTCGAGGACGAAGGGCTTTGTGATGTAGTGACGGGCGCCAGCCTGGATGCCAGCGACGATATCCATCGGATCGGACTTCGCTGTCAGGAAGATGATGGGCACCCGACGCATCGGCTCGTTCTCGCGCAGGCGCTTCGTCATGCTCACGCCGTCGAGCTTCGGCATCATGATGTCCACAATCACCAGATCAGGACGGGGCTCCTGCTGAGCCAGCGCAAGGCCGTCAACGCCGTTCGTCGCGATCACGGTGTCGAACTCGTCGCTGAGAAAACGGGCGATCATCGCCGCCGTGTCCTCCTCATCCTCCACCACCAGGACCCGTTTTTTTGTCGCGGTCACCATCTGCGCCGGGAAGAATAGCGCGAAGCGGACGGGGCGGCGGAAACAGGGCGCTTTTCCGATTCATTGGAACCACACTGGATTTGTCCACCGTCGCCACAATTTCGGGCGGGCCCGGCAAGGAACACGCACGAGAACACGACGGACCATCGACACCAGGGCGCCTGACACGAACAGCGCTGTCTCAGGCACACCGCGCGAGTCCACGACAGGAGGGCATTGCCCAACCTCCCGAGCCACTCAGCGAGGGAAACCCAGTGGAAACGACCCGAGCAGCGCGCGAGAGACACGGGGGATGCGCTGTCGGAGCGCCACATGACACGTCGTCGGGAGAATCCCGGCGTGACTACGATGGTCGCTGCAGGAAGCAGGGGAACGGACGGTGGCGGAGCTCAGGCCGCGGCCGTCGCAGCACGCTCGAGCAGCGCGGCCAGACGATCCAAGGGCATCGGCTCCGCGAAGGTGCTGCCGATGTCGCGGAGCAGGATGGTGCGGACGGATGAGCCGCGGCGCTTCTTGTCGAGGGACAGGAAACGAAGCGCGGCGGAGACCGGCTCGTCCTCGATCCGGGTGGGGAGGCCCAACCGGGCGAGCAGGCGGACCACCCGGTCGGCAGCGGCGCGGTCGGTCGCGCCGAGCTCGCAACCGACCCGCAGCATCGCCACCATGCCGAGGGACACCGCCTCGCCGTGGGCCAGGCGGACGAAGCCGCCCTCGGCCTCAAGGGCGTGCCCGAGCGTGTGGCCGAAGTTCAAGAGGGCACGGTCGCCCGACTCGCGCTCGTCACGGGCGACAATGGCCGCCTTCACGGCGACCGAACGGCGGATGACCTCGGTGAGCAGGACGGGATCACGCGCGAGGACGCGGTCCGCCTCGCGCTCGAGCAGCACGTGCAGGTCCGGGTCGCCGATACACGCCGACTTCACCACCTCGGCGAGGCCGCTCCGGAAGGCGCGATCGGTCTCGGTCGCGAGCGCCGCCGGGCTCGCGACGACCGCGGACGGCTGGTGGAACGTGCCGACAGCGTTCTTCGCAGGGCCGAGATCGACCCCCGTCTTGCCGCCCACCGAGGCGTCGACCATCGACAGGAGCGTCGTCGGCGCCGCGATCCAACGGACGCCGCGGAGGAGCGTGGACGCGGTGAAGCCGCCGATGTCGGTCACCACACCGCCGCCGTGCGCGAGCACCAGCGCGTCGCGGTCGGCGCCGGCGTCGATCATCGCCGTGAGCGCCGCCTCGACCGCCGCGAGCCGCTTGTGCTCCTCGCCCGGCCGGAGCACCGTCACCGCGGCGGCCGGCTTGCCCTGCGCGGCGAGCGCGGCGAGCAGCGGCGCGCCCCAGAGGCGGCTCACGTTCTCGTCCGTGACGACGAAGACCGACGAGGGGGCGAGCGCAGCCACGGCGTCGGCCACGGACGCCGGGCCGTCGGGCGCGAAGCGCACCGCGTAGCTCTTGTCGCCGAGCGGCACGAACAGCGGACGATCCGCGTAGACCCGGAGCACCCGCGCGGCGACCTCCTCCGGCGAGACGCCGTCCGTCACCACCCGCGCGTGCGCCTGCGCGTAGACAGCGGACCGCGCGGACAGGAGCTCGCGGATCCGCGCCTCCCGATCGGGGGCGCCGTCGAGCAACGGGCGGGCGCCGCTCGCCGTGCGCGCGGCGATGGTGCGCGGGGTCGCGCCGAGCGCGACGACACAGCCGCGCTCGATCGCCTCGCCGCGGAGCGCCGGGTCGACCAGGGCGCCGCCGCCGAGGGCGATGACGCGCGGGCCCGGCGCCGCGAGCAGACGGCGCAGGACCGCCGCCTCCAGGGCGCGGAAGCCGGCCTCGCCGCGCGAGGCGAAGAGCGACGGGACGCTCTCGCCGGCCTCCTCCACGATCGCGTCGTCGAGGTCGAGGAACGGGAGGCCCGCGCGCTGCGCGGCGAGGCGGCCCACGGTGGACTTCCCGGTCCCCATGAAGCCGGTGAGCAGGAGCGGAGGTGCTTCGGAGCGGAGTTCCATGATCATCAGTAAGAGCGGACCTGCTGGAGGTAGCCGTCGATGTTGCGCGCGATCTCGGAGAGGCTGTCGCCGCCGAACTTCTCGAGCAGGGCGCCGGCGAGCGTGATCGCCACCATCGCCTCCCCGACGACCGAGGCGGCCGCGACGGCGCAGACGTCGCTCCGCTCGAAGGCGGCGTCGAACTGCTCCTTGGTCCTCACGTCGACCGAGGGGAGCGCGCGCTTCAGCGTGGCGATGGGCTTCATGGCCGCCCGGCAGACGAGCGGCATGCCGTTCGTGATGCCGCCCTCGAGGCCGCCGGCGCGGTTCGACGGCCGGGTGAACGCGTGGGCGCCCTCGTCGTACCCGATCGGGTCGTGCACCGAGGAGCCCGGGACGCGCGCGGCCTCGAAGCCGATGCCGATCTCGACGCCCTTGATCGCCTGGATGCTCATCAGCGCCTGCGCGAGCCGGCCGTCGAGCTTGCGATCCCACTGCACGTGGCTGCCGAGCCCGGGCGGCAGGCCGGTGGCGATCACCTCGAAGACGCCGCCGAGCGTGTCGCCCCGGTGCGCGGCCTCGCGGATCGCGTCGCGCATGGCCTGCGCGGCCTCGGCGTCGGCGCACGCGAGGTCCGAGGCGCGGGCGCGCTCGCGCAGCTCGGAGAGCGAGAGCTCGCCGCCGCCCGACGCGGCGGAGACCTGCGCCGCGACCGGGCCGATGGAGAGGACGTGGGCGAAGACCTCGACGCCGACCGACCTGAGGAGCTTGCGGCACACGCCGCCCACGGCGACCCGCGCCGCCGTCTCGCGCGCGCTCGCGCGCTCCAGCACGTCGCGCAGGTCCCGCCGGCCGTACTTCAGGCCGCCGGCGAGATCCGCGTGGCCCGGCCGCGGGCGGGTCAGCGCCTCGGGCGGCTCAGGGAACGGCTCGGGGCCCATCCGCCCGGCCCAGCTCGCGTGATCGCGGTTCTCGATCACCATGGCGATGGGGCCGCCGAGCGTCTCGCCGCCGCGCACACCGGCGACGAGGCGGACGCGATCGGTCTCGATCTTCATCCGCCCGCCGCGCCCGTAGCCGCGCTGGCGTCGCGCCAGATCCTCGTCGACGTCCTCCGCGAGGAGCGGCATGCCCGCCGGGATGCCCTCGACGGTCGCCACGAGCTCCGGGCCGTGCGACTCGCCGGCCGAAAGCCACCTGAGCTGCGTCATCGTGTGGAAAACCTCCGCTGCGCCCGGACCCCCGGGCCGAAACCGTTGCCTCTTACAGGTCGATCTGCTCGACGTCGATACCACGGGGAGGCGCCTGGCCGCCGTCCGTTCCACCGTGGGCCGGGGAGCGGCTCTCGCCGTCCGCTCCAACATGGGTCGGGGAGCGGCGTTCGCCGTCCCCTCCGATGGCCTCGCCCAGGAACCGGGACGCCACCGCCGCGAAGCTCTTCGGGAGATCGGTGACGAGCAACGCGAGGCTGCCCGCCCCGGCGCGGGACGTCGCGAGCCCGCGCTCGGCCAGGAACGACGCGACGTCCTCCGCCGTGGCCGACGCGCTGTCGACGATCGGGATCGGGCCGCCCGCGAGCGCCGCGGCCTCGGCCTCGATCGGGGCGCGAAGGAGCGGGAAATGCGTGCAGCCGAGCACGATCGAGCGGGCGCCGGCGCCGATCAGCGGCTCGAGGTACCGCCGCGCGACGAGCCGCGGGACCTCGCCCTCGAGCCAGCCCTCCTCCGCCAGCGAGACGAGCAGCGGGGCCGCCTGGCCGGCGACCTCCGTGCGCGTGCTCAGCGACGCCACCGCGCGCGGATAGGCGCCGGACGCGATCGTCCCCGCCGTGCCGAGCACGCCGATCGTCGCGCCGCGCGACGCGGCGACCCCGGCGCGCGCGCCGGGCAGGATCACCCCGAGGACGGGCAGATCGAGCTCGACCCGGAGCATGTCGATCGCGACGGCGCTCACCGTGTTGCACGCGACGACGATCGCCTTCACGCCGCGGCCGATCAGCACGCGCGCGCAGCCGAGCGCGTAGCGGACCACCGTCTCGGGGGAGCGGGTGCCGTACGGGACCCGCGCCGTGTCGCCGAGATAGACGATGTCCTCCGCCGGGCAGCGCCGGCGCAGCGCGCGCACCACCGTCAGCCCGCCGAGCCCCGAGTCGAAGACGCCGAGCGGCGCGTCGGCGTGGGACGTCACGTCCCCTCGATGCGGAAGAGGCGCACCGGCTCGCGCAGGAACTGCTCGCGCGCGATCGCGTCGAGCGCGCTCCGCACGAGCCCCTCCCGCGCGTCGTGCGTGATGAGCACCACGTCGACCGCGGCGTCGCCGGCCGCGCCCGCCAGGGTGGGGCCCTGCTGCACGATCTGCTCGATGCTGACACCCGCGTCGCCGAGCGCGCCGGCGAGGCGGCCCATCACGCCGGGGCGATCCTCGACCGCGAAGCGCAGGTAGTAGCGGGAGACGATCTCGGCGAGCGGGCGGACCGGACGCGGCTTGATCGACATGCCGCGGCCCTGCATGCCCGCGACGCCCGACGCGATCGACCGCGCGACGTCGAGGATGTCGGAGACAACGCTGACCGCCGTCGGCAGGTCGCCGGCGCCGCGGCCGTAGACGAGCGACGGGCCGACGGCGCGCCCCTCGAGCAGCACGGCGTTGAGCACGCCGGAGACGTTGGCGAGCACGCTCTGCTTCGGGATCAACGTCGGGTGCACGCGCAGCTCGATCGACGAGCCGAGGTCGCGGCCGATCGCGAGGTGCTTGATGGTGTAGCCGAAGCGATCGGCGTAACGGTGGTCGGCCTCCTCGATGCTGCGGATCCCGGAGGTGTGCACGTCGTTGCTGTCGACCTGCGCCCCGAAGGCGAGCATCGCGAGCACGATCAGCTTGTGGGCGGCGTCGTGGCCGTCGACGTCGAGCGTCGGGTCGGCCTCGGCGTAGCCGAGCGCCTGCGCCTCGCGCAGGGCGGCGTCGAACGAAACGCCCGTGTCGCGCATCTGCGTGAGGATGTAGTTGCAGGTGCCGTTCAGGATCGCCGTGACGCGCTCGACCCAGTCGCTCGCGAACGCGTCCCGGAGCGTCCGGATGATGGGGATGCCGCCGCCGACCGCCCCCTCGAACGCGAGGTCGACCTGGCGCGCCGCGGCCCGCGCGAGGAGCGCCGGGCCGTGGGCGGCGAGGAGGAGCTTGTTCGCGGTGACGACGCCCTTGCCGCGGTCGATGGCGCGCTCGATCAGCGCGCGCGCGGGGGTGTCGCCGCCCATCACCTCGACCACGAGGTCGATGGCGGGGTCGTCGACCACCTCCTCCGGCCGCGTGGTGAGCAGCGTGCGATCCAGGGCCGAGACGCGCTCCTTCTCGAGGTCGCGCACGACCACGCGCTTGACGACGAGCGGCACGCCGGCGCGCTCGGCCAGGTAGCCGGCGTTCTCGGCGAGCAGGCGGAGGACGCCGCCGCCGACCGTCCCGCAGCCGAGGAGGCCGATCTGGATGGGGGCACCGCCGCGGAGGCGCCTGCGATCGCTGGCGGCGTGGGGTTCAGGGTTCAAGTTCAAGGGAGAACCGCCTTCCGTCTTCTGCATGCGCGCGGAGCTTAGCGCTTCTCGCGCCGCGTGGTGACGCCTATGCTTCGCGGGCGATGGCGGAAACGATCAAGGGCGTTCTGGGCGAGAAGTTCGGGCTCAACGTGGGCGACGACGCGGGCCCGGCGGAGCGGGGGCCGCTGCTGCCGCTCCGGGTGCTCGTGGTCGCCGATCTCACCCCGCGCGATCCGCACAACGCCGGGGCGAGCCCGCCGGCGGGCTCGATCCGGGTGGACGCAAGCCGGTTCGATCACCTGTTCACGGTGCTCCGGCCGCGGATCGCGATCGACGTGCCGAGCGTGCTCGCGGGGGGCCGGCCGGCGCGCGTCGACCTCTCGCCCGCCGGCCTGAAGAGCTTCCGGCCCGACGCGCTCTGCGCCGAGGTCCCCCTCCTGCGCTCGCTGCTCGACGGCCGCCGCGTCCTGGACCGGCTCCGCGACGGGTCCGCCACGGCCGAGCAGGCGCGCGTCGAGCTGGATCGGCTCTGGGGCGGCTCGCCGCTCGTGCGGGACATCCTCGGGCTGCTCCCGGACCGCGAGGGCGCCTCGCCCGCCCAGCCCGCGGCGCCCGCGGCGGCGGCAGCAGGGCGCCCCGCGGCGCCGGCGCCGGCGGCCGGCGCCGACGTGGACGCGCTGCTCTCGCTGGTCGACCTCGGCGGGGGCGACGCCGCGGCCGCGGCGCCGGCGGCGCCGGGCGGCCCCGGGCAGCAGCCCGCGGAGGAGAGGCGCGCGGACGCAGGGCGGTTCTCGCAGCTCATCGCGACCGTGGCGGCGAGCGCGCGCCCCCGCGCGGGGCAGCCCGCGCGCCCCGCCGAGGCGATCGCGCAGATCGAGCGTGCGATCGGCGCGCAGATCGGCGCCATCCTGCAGCACCCCGAGGTGCGGCGGCTGGAGGCGGCGTGGCGCGGCCTGAGCCTGCTCGTCGACCGCGCGAAGGCGGCGCCCGGGGTCAGGATCGAGGTCGTCAGCGCGCGGCCGGACGAGGCGGCCGGCGCGCTCGCGCGGGCGCTCGCGCAGACGGCGAGCACCGAGCCGCCGGCGTCGGTCGCGATCGTGGACGTCGCCATCGACGGCAGCGCCGCCTCGCTCGCGCGGCTCGAGGAGATCGCGCGCGTCGCCGAGGCGCACGCGCTGCCCGCCGTGGTCAGCGGCGAGGCGGGGCTGCTCGGGGTCGAGGATCTCCGCGGCGTCGAGCGGCTCGACAACAAGGGCGCGCTGTTCCGGGCGCCGCACCGGGCGCCGTGGCGCGCCGCCGCGGCGCGGCCCCCGATGCGCTGGGTCGCGATCGCCATGAACCGTGCGCTCGGGCGGCTGCCCTACGACAAGTCGACCTCGCGCGTCCGGGAGGCGGCGATCGTCGAGCAGCCGAGCGACGAGGGCGGCCGCGTGTGGCTCTCGCCCGTGTACCTGGTCGGCGCGCTCGTCGCGGGGAGTTTCCGCGAGACGGGGTGGCCGTGCCGCATCGCCGGCGCCAAGGGCGGCGGCGTGCTCGGGGATCTCCCGGTGCACGAGGTGCAGGGCGCGTACGAGGGCGAGGAGGGCGTCGCGATCCCGACCGAGGCGTTCGTGTCGACGGACACCCAGCGCGAGCTCGCGAAGAGCGGCGTGCTCCTCCTGGCGGCGGCCCCGAACAGCGACGCGGTGTACGTCCTCGCCGCACCGACGGCCTACGTCCCGCCCGAGAAGCTCACGTACGAGGGCTCCACCGCCGAGCCGGAGGAGCGCCTCGAGCGCGTCTCGCTCGTCGATCAGCTCTTCGTCGCGCGCGTCGTCCAGTTCCTGCGCGCGCTCACGACGAAGCTGCCCGCGGACAGCGACCCGGCGGAGGTCCAGCCGGTGGTCGAGGGGGCGCTGTGGACGTTGTTCGAGGGCGCGCCGCCCGCCAGCATCGAGCTCGCGGCGAAGGCGAGCCGCGGCGAGGGCGGAACGCAGGTCGCCGTCACGGTCCGCCCGCGCCGCTTCCTCGGCGTCGGGCTCGACGAGGTGTCGCTCGAGGTGCCGCTCGGCTGAGGCCGCGACGCGGCGGAGCGGCGGAGCGCGACCGAGGTGCCCGTCGGCCGGGGTCGCGCAGCGGCGGAACAGGCCGGCTTCCGCGGAGTTGACGCCGCGGGGCCGCGGTAGCATGGATGCGGCTCATGCAGGTACGCGTCGCGATCCTGATGGCTGTCCTGGCCTCCCTGCTGACGACCTGTGTGAAGCCGGCCCCGCAGGCGGCGCCTGCGGCGGCTTGCGGCTGCCGCAAGAAGTAGCGGCCGCGCCGGCGCGGGCTCGACAGGGTGTAATGCCGCCGGCCCCGGCGCGTCGGCCATGGCAAGCGCCATGAGCCACCTCGATCCCAACAAGACACGCACCGCGGCCACCTACTCCGCCGCCGCGGATCACTTCGACGCCCCGCCGCTCGCGTTCTGGGCCCGCACCGGCAGGAGGACGGTGGACCGCGTTCCCCTCCGGCCCGGCCACCGCGTGCTCGACGTGTGCTGCGGCAGCGGCGCCTCGGCGATCCCCGCCGCCGGCGTCGTTGGTCCCACCGGGTCCGTGCTCGCCGTGGACCTGGCCGAGCCCCTGCTCGAGCGCGGCCGCGCCAGGGCGCGCGCCCTCGGCCTCTCGAACATCGAGTTCCGCTGCGCCGATTTCGAGGCGCTCGGGCTCGCGCCCGGCGAGCTCGACGCCGTCGTGTGCGTGTTCGGCATCTTCTTCGCGGAGGACATGCCCGCCGCCGTACGCCGGCTCTGGCGGTGGCTCAGGCCGGGCGGATCCCTCGCCATCACCACCTGGGGTCCCGACGTCCTCGAGCCGGGCAACAGCGCGTTCTGGAACGCCATCCAGGCGCACCGCCCGGGGCTCTACAAGACCTTCCGCCCCTGGGAGCGCATCGACAGCCCGCCCGCGCTGCGCGCCATGCTCGCGGCGGCCGGCGTGAACGACGTCTCCATCGAGAGCGACGCGTGGCAGCAGCCCCTCGCCTCCCCCGACGACTGGTGGACGATCGCCCTCGGCTCAGGCTACCGCAGCACCATCGACCAGCTGGACGCGCCGGGGCTCGAGGCCGTCCGGCGCGACACGCTCGCTCCGCTGCGCGCGCGGGGGGCGCTCGCGGCCCAGGTCAACACGATCTGCGCGGTCGCGGAGAAGCCGGCGCGGGCGTGAGCGTCGTGCCCCGGGCAGGGGCTCTGCGCTGCCTGGCGCCCAGGGAGGGTGATCGCCCCGCGGCTAGCTCCGTGCCTCACGGGTTTGGCCAGGGATCCTGAGAGATTTCAACGCAAAGGCGCAAAGGCGCAAAGGCGCAAAGGCGCAAACCAGAATTTTCTCTGTATTTTTGTGCATTGCGCCCTCGTGTTGAAGTTCCTCTTCTCTCGCCGTGATCCCTGCCAGGACTTCTGACAGGCCGAACTAGCCGGCGTCGGACGATTGGCGGAGCCATTCGATGGCAGCGACACGCGTCTCGAACACCCCGAAGTGCTTACCGCGGCGCTCCTCGGCCAGCATCTCACCGAAGCGGCTGCTGAAGCCGGCATCCCCCGGCGGGCACACCACGGCGAGGCGAATCCGGTAGTTTCTCAGCTTTTGCAGGATCTCGCCTGCCTCTCCAGAGCTGAGGTCGAAGAAGGAGGCCGTGAGGTTCGCCGGGTAGAGGAGCGCAGCATCCAGCCGGTCCGAGAAGCAGGCCTCGATCACTCGATTGGCATCTTGGACGCTCGACATGAGCCTCTGGTCCGGCTGGCCCTCCACGAACTTGACACCACGCTCGTCGACTCCCGTCAGCTCCATCACTTCCCTCGATTTGAAATGTCCTTGTTCCGAACCCGTCTGTTCCTAGGAGCGCGCGCGGCGACGGCGGCGCGCGGCGCGGCGGCCGAGGCCGAGGACCAGCGCGGCGCAGGCGGCGCCCGTCTCGAAGCCGCGCGACCGGCCGCCCTGCGAAGGGCGGGGCGGCGCGGCGAGCGCGGCCGTGCCGCCGGCGCCTTGCGCGGCGCTGCCGCCGGAGCCCTGCGCGGCGCTGCCGCCGGAGCCCTGCGCGGCGCCGGGAATACACGCCACGTCCCCGTTCTCGCCCTTCTCGACGAAGAGGTGGTTGCTCACCTCCCCCGTCGCCGGCGGCGTGAGCATGCCGCCCGGCGCGAGCTCCAGGTCGTTCGCGAGCGCCTCGACCGGGAGCCGGGCGTCGAGCCGGGTGAGCCAGACGTCGGCCGGGTGCAGGCCGACCAGCGCCACGCCGAGGTCGTCCAGCGCCTCGCCGCACGTGAACACACGGGCGTCGACCTCGCCCGGCCCGAGCTCGGCGCAGGGCGCGTCGTCGGCCGGACAGAGATCCACCACCTCGTCCTTGGCGAGCGCGGCCTCCTCGAAGGACGTTGACGAGCACACCTCCGCGACGTCGCCGTTCGCGTGAGCGCGGGTGAAATACAGGTCGGCGATCGTGTCCACCAGCACGCCGTCCGGGCCGGCGAGCTCGTGACCCTGCCGCGGCGTGAGCAGCGTGGCGCCGAGCGCGTAACCCGTGAGCCACGGCGCCTCTCCGCCTTCCGGGGAGAGCTTCGCGGCCCGGACGTCCGGGTAATCCGAGCGGCGTTCGACGAATTCCCAGGTCACCTCGGCAGGATCGAGCTCCGCGCCCGGGAAGCCCTGCACGCCCACGCGGCCCTCGGCGACGACGAACACCGAGAGCGCGACGGTGTCCTTCACGCCCACGGAGAGCATGCGCAGCGGGAAGGTGGTGACCAGGCCCGGCGTGACGACGCGCAGCGGCTTCATCTGGTCCACGCCGGCGGTCGGCCGGAGGCGAACGGCGATGAAGTCGAAGCCCGCCGCGACGTAATCGTCGAGGATGGGCCGCGCGCCCTCGGGGATCCCGAAGCCGTGCTCGGTGAGCCACACGTCGAGCGCGCCCTCGGCGTCGGTCGATAGCGTGTACGTCTCGTAAGGTCCGACGGCGCGGCTGTGAACCACCGTCACTTGCTCGGGATCGGGGGTCCTGTACTCCGGAAACTTGAGGATGAACGTGCCCGACATCCCGACGTCCCTGCAGGCGCAGCTGGAGGGCTCATCCCCGCCGCAGTCGAGAGGCGGCGGGTGGACCACAGGGGTGGTCGCGGCGTCGAGGGCCTCAATCCAGGCGTCGGCGCCGATCTCGAGGCGAGCGCCGGGCTTGACGGGCAGGACCCAGGCGAACTCGGAGGGGTCGCCGTCGTACTGGACCTGATCCCAGAGCACGGTCTGCGTGCTCGACATCGAGATCACGACGCGATGCCCGGTCACGCGCGTCAGCTCCGCCTCGGAAGGCCGCGTGAAGAACCCTCCCCCGCACGCGTGCGCGTCGTTCGAGGGGGCTCCAAGGACGGCGAGCGCGAGGGCGATCCCGCCCGCGACAAGGGAACGACGAGGCGACATGAGCACCTTTCCGCGCAGAGGCGCGCTGGGACAAGCGGCGTCGCCGCGCCCCGCGAGCGGACCGCGGCCGGCACATTGGAGACCCGCCGGGCGCGCGCGTCGAGCGCCGCGTCGCGGCGGAGCAAAGAGCACCCCGAGCCGCGGCCCGCTCCGGCGCCGCGGACCCGGAGCGCCCCGCATGCCGCGCGCGGCGCGGCGTGCGCTCCGACGGATCAGAAGCGGCCCGCGAGCCCGAGCCCGGCGCTGTTCCTGCCGAACGTCATCGGCACCGGGACCGCGAACGGCCTCGCGAGATCGTCGCGGACCAGGACCTTCTTCGGGACGGCGAGGCCGGGCACGAGCAAGGCTGCGCCCGTGATCTGGATCGGTCCTGTCCTCTGATCTGCTTTCGCTCGCCATCTCGCACGCGTGTTCTCCTCGCGCTCGCAGGCACCCCAGCTGTAATTGTACACGAGGCGCTCTCGATGGAAGCGCTCGCCGGACACAGCCGCGCCCGCGGCGCGCGCTAACGCGACGGGCGGCTCGGCTTGAGCAGGCCGTCGAGCAGGCGCGCGTGGGCGTCGTCGACCACCTGCCGGAGCTCCAGCGGCCCGGCCTTGGCGAGGGACCCGGACGTCGCGAGGCCCGCGAGGCCGTGGTGCATCGCCCAGATGGGGACCGCGAGCGCCATCGGATCGCCGGGCGGGAACGCGCCCGCGCGCTGCGCCTCGCCGACGAAGTCGAGGAGCATCCCGAGGTTCCGCGACGTGGCCGCCTGCACCCGCGGGTCGTCCCGGTCGACCTCGCTGGAGTAGATGACGTGGAACGGCGCCGGGTGCTCCAGCGCGAAACGGACGTAGGCGAGGCCGGCGCCGAGGAAGCGCGCCCGGAGGTCGCTCCCGGCCGCGTCGAGGGCGGCCGCGATCTGCGCCCCGAGCGCCGCGCCCGCCTCGATCGCGAGCTCCGTCATGAGGGCGCGCTTGTCCGCGAAGTGACGGTAGGGAGCGGTGTGAGACACGCCGATGCGCCGCGCGACCTCGCGCAGCGTGAAGCCCGCGTTCCCCTGCTCCTCGATCAGCGCGAGTGCCTCCTCCAGCACGGCGCGCCGGAGGTCCCCGTGGTGGTACGGCCGGCTCTGGGGGCGCGGCGCGGCGACAGGAGGGGTGCGCGCGCGCGGGCGGCGGCGCTTCGAGGGGGAAGCCACAGCGCTGCCGCGCACGATACCACGAAGGCCCCCGGCCGGCGGCCAGGCCACGCGCGCCCCGCGCGAGGGCGGGCGCGCGTGGCCTGGCGCGGGCCGGACGGCCCGGTGGAGCAAAAATGTAGACGGTGGAAACTTCGCGGTGTCGCGGGTGTCTTCCTCGACGCGCGGCCGACCTGAGCAGGCGGGCGCGCGGCACAACCCGAAAGGAGCCCCGCATGTCCGAGCCCCGTCGATCCCCAGAGCGCGAGCGCCTGCTCGCGGCCGTGGAGCGCGTCAGTCCCGTCGCGATCGCCCACGCCGAAGCGTCGGAGCGGCTACGCACGCTGGCGCCCGCCGTCGTGGACGCGCTGCACTCGAGCGGCCTGCTCGCGACGGTCGCGCCGCGCGCGCTCGGCGGCGCCGAGAGCGATCCGCTGACGCAGCTCGAGGTCTTCGAGGCGATGGCGCGCGCGGACACCTCGGCGGGGTGGTCGCTGATCATCAGCGCGGGGATCGCCGCGCTCGCGGGGGCCTACCTGCCGGACGAGGGCGTCCGGCAGGTGTTCGCGGGGCCCTTCCCCACGTTCGCCGGGCTCCAGGTCCCGAGCGGGGTCGCGCGGCGCGTCGCGGGCGGCTACGTGGTCGAGGGGCGCTGGGCCTTCGGCAGCGGCGTGCGGCACGCGCGCTGGGTGTTCAGCGGCGCCGTCGTGGCGCCGGAGGACGGCGCCCCTCCGGAGGGGCCGCCCGAGATGATCAGCGTCGCCGTGCCGCGCGAGCAGGTGGTGATCGAGGACACGTGGGACGTCGCCGGCCTGCGCGGCAGCGGGAGCGAGCACTACCGCATCGAGGGCGTGTTCGTGCCCGAGGCGCTGACCTGCGCCTTCCCGAACGCCCCCCGGCGCCGCGGCGGCGCGCTCTACGAGATCCCCCTGGTGGCGCTGCTCGCGCCCTGCCACGCCGGCTTCGCGCTCGGCGTCGCGCGGCGCGCGCTCGACGAGATCACGGCGGCGGCGCCGCGCCGCATCAAGGCCTGGCCGCGGCTCCCGCTGGGCAGCCACGCGGCCTTCCACATGGACCTCGGGCGCGCGGAGGCGAAGCTCGCCGCGGCGCGCGCCTACGCCTTCGACGCGCTCGGGCAGACGTGGGACCACACGCGCGCCGGCGAGCCGCTCACGCTCGAGCACTGGGCCACGATCCGGCTCGTCCAGACCTACACGACCGACGTCGCCGCCGAGGTCGCGAGCTTCGCCTACCGCGCCGGCGGCGGGAGCGCGCTCTACGCGGCGAGCCCGCTGCAGCGCTGCTTCCGCGACATCCACGCGGCGACGCAGCACATCGGCGCGACGGACGACGCCTACGAGTTCGCGGGGCTCGCGCGGCTCGGCACGGCCGAGCTTCACCCGCTGCTCGCCCCGCGGCCGGCCGCGCCGGGCGGCGCCTAGGACCGCCGCCCGCGCCGGGCGGCGCCTAGGACCGCCGGCCGCGCCAGGCCACCACGGCGCTCACTCCGGGACGGCGCGCGCCGCGACGGGCGCGGACGGCAGCTCGGCGAGCAGCCGCTCCAGCGTCGCCGGCGTCACCGGCTTCGTCACGTGGGCGTCGAACCCCGCGGCGTGCGCGCGCCTGCGGTCGTCCTCCTGGCCGTACCCGGTGAGCGCGACGATCGACGTCCCCGTCATGCCGCCCTCGGCGCGGAGCGCCCGGACCACGCCGTAGCCGTTCAGGACGCCGGGCAGGCCGATGTCGCAGAGGATCACGTCGGGCGCCGAGAGGCGCGCGGCGGTCACGCCGTCCGCGCCGCTGTGGGCCACCGACACGGCGTGGCCGCGGCGCTCGAGCAAGAGGCGCAGGCTGTCGGCCGCGTCGACGTTGTCCTCGATGATCAGGATGCGCCGCGCGCCGCCGCCCCCGCGCGCGGCGACCGCCGGCCCCGGCGCGCCCTCGCCCCGCTCGACCGGCGAGCCCAGCGGCAGCGTGATCGTGATCGCCGCGCCGCGGCCGACGCCCGCGCTCGCGGCGCGCGCGCTGCCGCCGTGGAGCTCGACCACCCCCTTGACCAGCGCGAGCCCGAGGCCCAGGCCGCCGCGGCTCGCGCCGGGGCCCTGCTCGGCCTGCGCGAACGGCTCGAAGATGCGCTCCAGGATGGCCGGCTCCATGCCGATGCCGGTGTCCGCGACCTCGACGGAGACGGCGCCGCGCCCGTCGGGCGCGCGCTGGGGCGCGACCGAGACGCGCACCACGCCGCCTTCGTCCGTGAACTTCCTCGCGTTCTGGAGCAGGTTCCCGAGCGCCTGCGTGAGCCGCGTCGCGTCCGCGTGCAGCCACACCGGCGCGTCCGGCAGCGCGAGCTCGAGGCGCACGCCGCGCGCCTCGAGCAGCGGCCGGTAGTCGAGCGCCGCGGCGCGGACGAGCTCGACCAGGTCGAGGCGCGCGAAGGACAGCGCGATCTTGCCGCGCGAGATGCGGGAGATGTCGAGCAGGTCGTCGACGAGGCGCGTCATGTGCCCGACCTGGCGCTCCATGATCGTCCGCGCGCGCTCGACGATCGACCCCTGCGGGCCCGCCACCTTGAGCAGCTCCACCGCGTTCAGCAGCGGCGCGAGCGGGTTGCGCAGCTCGTGGGCGAGCATCGCCAGGAACTCGTCCTTGCGCCGGTCGGCCTCCCGGAGCGCGTCCTGGGTCTGCTTGAGCTCGGCGACGAGCGCGGTGAGCTGGCGCTCGCGCCCGCGGAGCGCCTCCTCGGACGCCCGGCGGTGCGCGATCTCCTGCTCCGCGACCTCGTGCCAGCGCACCCGCTCGATCGCGAGCGCGCATTGCTGGGCGATCGAGACGAGGAACGCGTGATCGTCCGCGTCGAGCTCGCGCGACGCAGGGAAGCAGAAGCCGAGCGAGCCGACCGTCTTCTCCTCGACGATCAGCGGGAACGCGACCACCGCGCCGCCGTGCTCCACGCCGTGCACGGCGGCGAGCACCGGGTAGCGCGCGTTGCGCTCCTCGCGCGTCCGCACGACGACGGGCGCGCCGAGGCGCGCGGCCTCGGCGACCGGCACCGGCGAGTCGACCGGATACTCGGCCCACGCCGCCTCGGTGTCCGTCGGGACGCCCTTGAAGCCGAGGTTGCGGAGCGCGGCGCCGTCGGCCGAGAGCACCGCGACCACGCCCACCTCGGCCTCGAGCGCCGGCATCCCCTGATCGATGATCGTGCCCGCGATCTCCGAGAGCGTGCGCGCCCCGGCGAGCGCCGCGGTGATGCTCTGCAGGCGCAGGAGCCGCTCGACGACGCGCTCGTGGCGGCGCGCGGCCGCCTCGGAGACGGGCCCTGCGGCGGTGGGCTGCCCATCGGTGGATCGCATCGAGGTCGTGACCGACGCAGAGCGTAGCGCAGACCGGCGCGCGAGCATGCCGTTCCGTCGCGGCTGCGCATTACCATTGATGCTCGGGCCCTGCCGTCCCGCGTCGCGCCCCTCTGGACAAACAAGCGGACGTCCGCTAGAGTCCGCCGCGATGTTCGTCCCTCGCGCGCGCTCGCTATGCCCCTGCCTAGGCCTCTGGCCTAGGGGGCTTTGCGCGCGCTGCTGACGACGTCGTCCCTCGCAGCTTGCCCCCTCGGTTCATGATCCCGATGGGGGTTTCGCATCGTCGTCGCGACGACTCCCATCTTTGCTTCCGGGAGTCTTCGTCATGTCCACGATGCCTGTCCACAAATACAAGCCGTTTCAACCCATCCATTTGCCCGATCGGCGCTGGCCCAGCCGCGTGGTCGAGCGGGCGCCGCGCTGGTGCAGCGTGGACCTCCGCGACGGCAATCAAGCCCTGGTCGAGCCCATGGGCCCCGAGCGCAAGCTGCGGATGTGGCGCGAGCTCTTGCGCATGGGCTTCAAGGAAGTCGAGGTAGGTTTTCCCAGCGCGTCGCAGCCCGATTTCGATTTCGTGCGCCGGATCATCGACCAGCAGCTCATCCCGGACGACGTGACGATCCAGGTGCTCACGCAGGCGCGCCCCGAGCTGATCGAGCGCACCTTCGAGGCCATCCGCGGGGCGCGCCGCGCCGTCGTGCACCTGTACAATTCCACCTCCACGCTCCAGCGGCGCGTGGTGTTCGGCCTGGATCGGGCCGGGATCGTGGAGATCGCCGTGCGCGGCGCCCGCCTCGTGAAGGCGCTCGCGGGGCGCATGCCCGAGACCGAGGTCGTGCTCGAGTACTCCCCCGAGAGCTTCACGGGCACCGAGCTCGATTTCGCCAAGGAGATCTGCGAGGCGGTGATGGACGTGTGGGGGCCGACCCCGGAGCGGCAGATGATCGTGAACCTGCCGGCGACGGTCGAGATGGCCACGCCCAACGTGTACGCGGATCAGATCGAGTGGATGCACCGGAACCTGAAGCAGCGCGACTGCATCGTGCTGAGCGTGCACCCGCACAACGACCGCGGCACCGCCGTGGCGGCGGCGGAGCTCGCGGTGATGGCGGGCGCCGACCGCGTCGAGGGCACGCTGTTCGGGAACGGGGAGCGCACGGGGAACGTCGACCTGATCACGCTGGCGCTCAACCTGCTCTCGCAGGGCGTCGATCCAGAGCTCGAGATCCGTGACATCGAGGCGCTCAAGGAGATGGCCGAGCATTGCAATCGCCTGCCGGTCCACCCGCGCCACCCGTACGCCGGAGAGCTCGTGTACACCGCGTTCTCGGGGTCGCACCAGGACGCGATCAAGAAGGGCTGGCAGGCGCTGCGCGAGGGCGGGAGCGCGCTGTGGGAGGTCCCCTACCTGCCCATCGATCCGCAGGACGTCGGCCGCAGCTACGAGGCGGTGATCCGCGTGAACAGCCAGTCCGGCAAGAGCGGGGTGGCCTACGTGCTCGAGCAGGACTACGGCTACGCGCTGCCGAAGGGGCTCGCGGTCGAGCTGAGCCAGGCCGTGCAGCGCGAGGCGGAGCGCACCGAAGGCGAGGTGCCGAAGGCCGAGATCCTCGCGATCTTCGAGCGCGAGTACGTGAACCAGGGCGCCCCGGTGCGCGTGGTCGGGTACAGGAGCACGAGCGAGGGCGCGGACGAGCGGCACGAGTTCCAGGTGGAGATCGACGGCGAGGCGCGGGCGCTCGGCGCCCGGGGCGGCGGGCCCATCGACGCGTTCGCGCGCGCGCTCTCGCGCGAGGCCGGGGTCGCGCTCGCGGTCGAGGACTACGCAGAGCACGCGCGCGGGAGCGGCGCGTCCGCGGAGGCGGCGGCCTATGTGGCGGTCTCGATCGGGGGCGAGCGGAGCTTCGGGGTGGGGACACACCGCAGCATCGTCATGGCGTCGCTCGCGGCGGTCGCGTGCGCGGTGAACCGGGCGCAGCGGGCGGGATCGGGGAGGGCGCGCTTTCGGCGGAGCGAGCGGCGGGCCTCTCCCGGGGGCCTCCCCTCGTCGATGTGAGCCCGGACGACGCTGCGAGGCCGGATCAGGTCCTCAGCACGACGACGGAGTAGCTCTCCGATGGAGTCGGCGTGATGGAGCCGGAGGAGCTGTTCGTGAAGGTGACGGCCAGCTCCCCCGGCCCGCCCACCCTCCACCCGACGACGTGAAGCCCATCCTGAGGCAACGGCTTGGAGACGGAGAGGACGGCGTCCGCGGCGGACAAGCCGGGGACGGCGAGGGTCGCTTCCGCCGTGCTGTTCGGCCCGACGGCGCCGGGGGATGACGACATGACGCCGGTGTGGACCGCGAGCTGCTTGACCAGCGCGCCTTCGGGGCCGATGCGCAGGCCTCCGGCGAGATCGATCGGCTTTCCGTGCCGCGCGCCGTAGGTGCCCTCGGCGCGGGGCTCGAGCGCCGCGACCTGGGGGTTCAATCGCTTCGTCGGCAGGTACGGGGTGTCCTCGTCCGACACCTGGAGCGCGGAGACGTACACGGTTCCGTGGATCGGGCCCTTGTAGCTCGGGTAGATGCGGAAGCGCGTGAACGCGGCGTCGGGGTTCAGCCCGGCGAAGCAATGAGCGTAGTACTCCCACCGGTCCGTGAGGTTGAAGGTCTTGAACTCGTGCAGCCCGCCGGGGACGTCGTGGAGGGTCACCGTCAAGTCCGACGCCGTGCCCGCCTTCGCCCAGAAGCTCACGACGACCTGCTTGCCGAGGTTGGTCCTGTCGATGAGCGCGAAGATGTTGATGGCGCCGTTCGCCCCGGGCCCCGAGTTGCGCTCGAGCTTGAAGGCGTTGGCGTTCGTCGGGCCGAGCCCCGCCGGCGTGACCGAGACCTGATCCGGCCCGGTCCCGACGCCGCTCCACACGTCGCCGCTGAGCCCCTCGGAGTCCGGGAGCCGATTCCTGAGCTCCGCAGCCTCGTGACGGACGGGGCGCCAGCGCTGGCGGGCGTCGATCGACGCGAGCGGGTCCTCGACGACAGCGAAGCCGCGGCCGCCCTTCGTGAAGACGACGGGCGGACGCGGGGGGGAATCCGCGGTGCTCACATAGTACACGCGGTTGCCCACGAAGACGTTGTTGTTGGGCTTCTCCGCGATCGAGGAGAGCTCCTGGCGGTCGTGCACGAGGGTGGCGAAGCCGGAGAAGTAGTTGTCCGACACGGACGACTGGCCGAGCGGGGTCAAGAGCTCGATGCACGTCTGCTCGCCGCCCAGGCCGATGAAGGTGTTCCCCTCGACGCGGATGTTCTCGGCCACCTTCGACGTGCGCGCCCCCGTGGTTTCGTCCAGGGCCTCGACGCGGATCTTCACGCGGCCCGCGTTCTCGCCCTCTCCGCCGAACTTGTTGTGGCGTATCAGGATGTAGCCGTCGCCGTCCACCTTGGGGGAGATGTGGATGTCGGGGCCCGTCGGCGCGACCCCCCGGTTCGAGTGCCAGTTGAGCTCGAAATCGTTCTCGTGGATGCTGGTCGCCGAGGAGCCTGCGGCGTAGATCCTGGGCTTGTCCTGGACGGTGACCGCATCGGTCGCGCGGTTCGCGGCGCACCACTGGAACTGGTTCGCGTAGACCTCCAGCTCCGAGTAACGATCGAACTTGATGTCGCCCACGTTGTAGGTGAAATTGTTGAAGCAGATCGTGACGAAGTAGGTCGAGCGGCCGAGCTGGAAGGCGTAGCTGCCGAATCCGGTGATGATGTTGTTGAGGAACTGGTACTGCCCGCCCGCGAACAGGTTCTTGGGGTCGGCGAGCGAGTCGGGCGTCACGAAGCATCGCGACGAGTCCACCGTCGGATCCACGTCAGGGTCGAGGGGCTTCGACGGCGACAGGATGCGGCTGCGGCCTCCTTTGAGGATCATGCCCTCGCAGCGGAAGAACCTGCAATGCACGGCCATGCTCTTGCCATCGAAGAGCGTGCCGTCCACGGCCGCGATGAGGGTGGATTGCCCCCGCATCCCCTCGATCCAGAGCTCGGCGCGGATGGAGAACGCGACCGCGGCCTCGCAGTCGATGGTGACGGCGCCGAAGAGGATGTGCACGGGGCGGTGGACGTCGACGGTCTCGCCGATCACCTGGGAGCCCGTGAGCGCCCGGCAGTCGATGACGCCCCCCTCCGGGAGCTCGCCGATGGCATGCGCGATCTTCTCTCCCAGGTCATCGCCCGGGGTGGCGTGGCTGACCATGTAGACCCGGTTCACGGGGCCGGTGAACGTCGACGCGCCGATGGCGTCGAGCCTCTGGATGAAGGCGTGATTCCACCGCTGCGCGGGCGAGCCGATGTCCAGGTCCGCTGAGCCCGGCAACACGGTGTCGGTAAAGGTCGGCATGTCAGTTCATTCCTTGAAGTGAAGGGTGGATTCCGATCGTCGTCCGGGCCGGCGGAGGATGCCGCGATCCGGAGATGCTCCGGCGAGCGCGGGCAGGGCCGCTCCACGGCGGGCCGGGCTCGTCGCTCGCTTGAGGTCGATGACAGTGCAGGCGCCGAGCCAACGTGGTTCAGCGCGGCCGCGACAGCGCAGCTCCCGCGGCGATACGGCACGTCGGACGCCGAGCGCGCTGGCACGTCGGCACGTCGACAGGCTGGCACGCTGGCACGGCCGGTCTCAGGGATCGCGCGGCGCGGAGGGCGACGCGCGGCGCGCTGCGGAGGCCGCCCGGAGGTGATGACAGGACGCCACGCGCGCGTGGGCGCCGTGTATCATCCGCCGCTCATGAACCCCGAGGCCCCGCAGCCCAGGCGGATCGGTCGATACCTGATCGACGGGCCGATCGCGTCCGGCGGGATGGCGTCCGTGCACCTCGGCCGGCTCGTCGGCGAGGCGGGGTTCTCGCGGACCGTGGCCATCAAGCGGCTGCACCCCGAGCTCGCCGCGGCGCCCGAGATCGCCGAGAGCCTGCTCGACGAGGCCCGCATCGTCGCGCGCATCCAGCACCCGAACGTGGTCGCCACCGTCGACCTCCTGCTCGACGGCGAGGAGGTGTTCCTGGTCATGGAGTACGTGCGCGGCGAGTCGCTCGCGCGGCTGCTCCGGGCCGCGCGCGCGCGCGGCGAGCCGGCGCCGGTCCCCGTCGTGGCGAGCATCACCTGCGGCGTGCTCCACGGGCTGCACGCGGCCCACGAGGCGCGCAGCGAGTCCGGCGAGCCGCTCGGCATCGTGCACCGCGATGTCTCGCCCGAGAACGTGCTGGTCGGCGCCGACGGGACCGCGCGGCTGCTCGACTTCGGCATCGCCAAGGCGCGCGGGCGGCTCAGCACCACCCGCGGCGGGCAGCTCAAAGGCAAGCTGCCGTACATGTCACCCGAGCAGGTGCTCTGCGCGGACGTGACGCGCAGGACCGACGTGTTCGCGGCGGGCGTCGTCCTGTGGGAGGCGCTCGCGGGGCAGCGGCTGTTCGACGGCGCCGACGAGGCGGCGATCGTCGCGGCCGTGCTGGAGCGGCCCATCCCGCCGCCGAGCTCGGTCGCGGCGCACGTGCCGCCCGCGCTCGATGCGATCGTGCTGCGGGCGCTCGAGCGGAACGCGGAAGGCCGCTATGCGACGGCCCGGGACCTCGCGATCGCCGTCGAGGATGCCGTCCCGCTCGCGTCGCCCCGCGCGCTGGGCGAGTGGGTGGAGCGGCTCGCCGGCGAGGTGCTCGCGAGGCGGGACGCGCGGGTCGCGGCGATCGAGAGCGCGTCGGCGGCGGGCCCGAGCGGCCCCGGGGGGCCGGTCCGCGCCGGCGCAGCGACGCGCGACGGCGGGCGCGCGGCGGCGCCGAGCGAGGCGGGGGCCTTGGAGGCGGCGCCGGGGGCGCGGGAGACCGCGCCGGGGGCGCGGGAGACCGCGCCGGGGACGCGGGAGACCACGCCCGCGAGACCGGCCGGCGCCCGCCAGCTGGTGGCGCTCGCGACGGACACGCCCGAGTCCGGGATGCCCAGCGGAATCGCCGTCGTGCCCGCTGCGCGCGGCGGGGAGGCTCGCACGGTGAGAGCGCCGACTCGCCCGCTGCTCGCGCTCAGCTTGGGCGCGCTGCTCCTCGGGAGCGCGGTCGCGCTCGCGGCGCACTGGTCTCGGCGCAGCCCGACCGGACCGGAGGACGCGGCGCGCTCCGCGGCCAGCGTGGCTCCGGCGCCCGCGTCCAGCACCGCCCCGGCGCCTGTGGCCAGCACCGCCCCGGCGCAGCCCGCGCCCAGCGAGGCGTCGAGCGCGCCGGCCGCAGCCCCTGCGCCAGCCGCTTCTACCGCGACGCCTGAGCCGAGCGGCCCCGCGGCGCCAGCCGCCGAACGCACCGCGCGCGCGACGCCGGACGCGCCCGCGACGCGCGCCCCCGCCCCCGCGAGGCGCACCCCTGCCCCCGCGAAGCGCACCTCCACGCCGGCCACGCGCGCCTCGGGCGCCGCGGCGAACCGCTGCACCCCGCCCTATACCGTGGACCGCGCCGGCATCCGCCGGCTCAAACCCGAGTGCCTGTAATCCGATGAACGCCCGTTCGCCCGCGCGCGCGCGCCGCGCCCTCACGCTCGCCCTCACCGCCGCGCTCGCGCTCGCCGGCACGCGCGCCCACGCCGACAAGCAGGCCTGCGCCGCCGCCTACGAGCGCGCGCAGGACCTCCGCCGCGAAGGCAGGCTCCTCGACGCCCGGGAGGCGCTCATCACCTGCTCGCAGCCGAGCTGCCCGGCGGCGGCCGTGGCCGACTGCGGGCCGTGGCTCGCCGAGGTGGAGCAGAGCCTGCCGTCCGTGGTCATCGCCGCGAGGGACGCGCGCGGGCGAGAGCGGCTCGACGTGCGCGTGCTCGTGGACGGGCGCCTCGTCGCCCCGGCGCTCGACGGCAAGGCGGTGCCGGTCGATCCGGGCGCACACACGTTCCGCTACGAGCCGGCGGGCGGCCCCGCCGTCGAGGAGCACGTCGTGATCCGCGAGGGCGAGAAGAACCGCAGGCTGACCGTGACCCTGGGCGCGCCGCCGGCCGGGGCCGACGCGCGCGCGCCGCAGCCCGAGCGGCGCGAGAGCCCTGCCGCGAGCCGCTCGTCCGACGCGCCGGCGAGCTCGGTCCCCGCCCTCGTGTGGGTCTTCGGCGGCGCCGGCGTGGCGGGGCTCGCCGTGTTCGCCGCCGCCGGCGCGATGTCGCTGGGCGCCGAGGCCGATCTGCGCGCCTCGTGCGCGCCGCGCTGCGCGGAGGGCGACGTGAGCGCCATCCGGGTGCAGCACGCCGTGGCCGACGTCGGCCTCGGCGTGGGCGTCCTCTCGCTGGGCGCCGCGGCGTGGCTCTACTTCACCCGGCCCGCCGCGGCGGCGCCGCCGAAGGCCCGCTCGGGGGCGCCGCGGCCGGTGGTCCGGCCGTTCATCGCCGGAGCCGCCGCGGGCGTCGAGGGGACCTTCTGATGGGCCTCCGCGCGACGCTCCGCGCCGCGGCCGCCGCGGCGGGCCTCGGCGCCGCGACCGCGGCCGCAGCCGCCCTCGTCTCGGCGTGCACGCTGCTGCGCCCGCTCGACGGCCTCACCTGCGAGCCCGGAGCCGGAAACGCCTCGTGCCTGTACGGCGATGCCTGCGAGGCCGACGCCGACTGCGCGACGGCCTCCTGCGCGGCGTCCACCTGCCAGTGTCCCGCCGGCATGGTGACGATCCAGAGCACGTTCTGTATCGACCAGACCGAGGTGTCGAACGCCGCCTACCGGCGCTTCCTGGAGACGGGGCCGGACGTCGCGGCGCAGGAGCCGTTCTGCGCGTTCAACGACAGCTTCGCGTTCGACGAGACCGTCGACGAGCCCGGGGACATGGTGCCCCCCGACTGCCTTACCCGCCGCAGAGACGACGACTACCCGGCCACTTGCGTCGACTGGTGCGACGCGCACGCGTACTGCAAGAGCCTCGGAAAGCGCCTCTGCGGCAAGATCCACGGCGGAGCGCTGCCGTACGGCGGCGACACGGACGGGGCGCAAGGCGAGTGGTACGAGGCCTGCAGCAAGGGCGGGACCCGCGCTTACTCCACCGGGGAGCTCGATCTGCAGTGCAACGGCGATGGCCAGGAGCCGGTGGCGGTCAACGCCGGCGCCGCGTGCGAGGGCGGGTATCACGGGCTGCTCTACATGAGCGGCAACGTCCGCGAGTGGGAAGACTCGTGCTCGGGGGACGTCGGCCCCGAAGACGACTGCACGACGCGCGGCGGATCGTTCGACAGCGGCGACTCGCCCGAGCAGCTCCAGTGCAGCGCGCGCGAAGGGAGCAAGCGCGCCGACACCTACCACGGGATCGGGTTCCGCTGCTGCAGCGGGTAGCGCCGGCCGCGCGCCGCGCAGAGGGCGCCTACCACCCGCACGTCCTGCCGCGGTTCTGCGCGTCGAGCCAGGACTTGAGCGGAGCGAAGTAGTCGAGCATCGCCGCCGCGTCCATCTGCCGTGATCCCGTCACCACCTCGAGCGCCGCCGGCCACGGGCGGCTCCGCCCCATTTCCATCATCCGCCGGAGCCGCTCGCCGGCCTTCTCGCTGCCGTAGATCGTGCAGCGGTGGAGCGGCCCCTTGTACCCGGCCTCCTCGCAGAGCGCGCGGTGGAGCTGGAACTGGAGGACGTGCGCGAAGAAGTACCGGATATAGGGGACGCTCGCCGCAACATGGTACTTCGCGCCGGGATCGAAGTCCGACTCGGAGCGGGGCACCGGCGGCGCGACGCCCTGATACCTCGTCCGTAGCTCCCACCAGGCCTGGTTGTACTCGGGCGGCGCGATGTCCCCGGAGAAGACGCCCCAGCGCCACCTGTCGACCAGGACCGCGAACGGCAGGAAGGCCACCTTGGCGAGCGCGTCGCGGAGGAGGAGCGAGAGATCGCTCGACGCGGGCGGCAGCTCGGCCACGAGCCCGATCCGATGGAGATACTCCGACGTGACCGACAGCCCGATCGTGTCGCCGAGGGCCTCGTGGAACGCGGGGTTCGGGCTGTCGCGGTAGAGGAGCGGCAGGCGGCGGTACGCCCGCTGGTAGAAGCTGTGGCCGAGCTCGTGGTGGATGGTGTGGAAATCCTCGGCCGTGATGTCGATGCACATCTTGATGCGCAGATCCTCCTCGTCGTCGATGTCCCACGCGCTCGCGTGACACACGACGTCGCGATCCCTCGGCTTGACGAAGAGCGACCGCTGCCAGAAGGTGGCCGGGAGCGGCTCGAACCCGAGCGAGACGAAGAAGCGCTCGCCGGTCCTCACCATCTCGACCGGCGTGAGCCCCTTGGCTCGGAGCGCCGCGTCGAGATCGTAGATGGGCGCGGCCCCCTGGGGCGCGACGAGATCGTAGACGTTGCTCCAGTCCTGCGCCCACATGTCGCCGAGCAGATCGGCCCGGATGGGACGCGCGCCGGGCACGACGCCCTCGCCATACCGCGCGGCGAGCCGGCCGCGCACGTAACAGTGGAGCGCGTCGTAGAGCGGCTTGACCTGCTCCCAGAGGCGATCCACCTCCCGCGGCAGGGCGCCCTGCGGCAGCTCGTATTTGGCGCGCCAGGCGTCGCCCGTGTCCTCGAACCCGAGATCGCGCGCGCCCTCGTTCGCGAGCTCCACGAGCCGCGTGAAATCGGCGCGCATGGGCGCGGACACCGTGCGCCAGCCGACCCACGCCCGCTTCAGCTCCTCGGGATCGCGGCTCTTCGCGATGATCCTGCTCAGCGCCTCGAGATCGAGGCACTCGCCGCTCGCCGGGCAGTACTTGCCCGCTCCATAAGCGGCCTCGAGCCTCGACGCGATGGTCGTGAGCTCCTTCGTCCTCGCCGGATCGGCGGGAGCGTACAGCGTGAGGGAGGTGCGCAGGAGATCGAGCCGCCGGCGGACGTCATAGGGCACATCGAGACTGCGGTACCGGTCCGCCTGCTTCGCGTAGTCGGTCTGCGCCGCGAGCAGCTCCGCGGCCGCCGCGGCCGCGAGGATCTGGGTATCCTCGGTGATGTACGTCGACGCCACCCACGCCGCCTGGTTGCTGTGGGTGCTGAGCTCATGGAGGCTCGACTCCGCCGCGTCGAGGAATCGCTTGGCCTCCTCCGGCGTCGGCGGCGGAGCAGGCTGCGGCTCCGCGGGCGTCGCGGGAGGGACGGGCCGCGGCTCCGCGGGCGTCGCGGGGGGGACGGGCCGCGGCTCCGCGGGCGTCGCGGGGGGCACGGGCCGCGGCTCCGCGGGCGTCGCGGGAGGAGCAGGCTCGGAGCAGGCCGCCATGAGCGCGAGAGCGCCGCAGGGCAAGGCGATGACGAACATCGGAACCGTGCGCACCATTTCCGCCGCTCCTCGATCGCGGGCATCTCCGGGGCGCAAAGATCCCTCCACCCCGGACGCGCAGGCGGCGCGGGGTGCGCTTCGGCGCCGCGATCCTGGTGGGGCTCTAAGGCCGCTCGCCGGCTTCAGCAATCCTCAAGGGCACATGGCAGCGAGGGGCTGACATGCGGCGAAGTCCGCGCATTTCACGTCATCGCGCCCGCGTGGAGGATCCATCTTCCTGGATACGGCGGGTCGCGCGAGAACCCCCTGATGCCTGGATGATGTTCCATCCGAGAGACATGGACCAGCCGCGCGCGCCTGAACCGCCGTCCGGCAGAATTCCAATGCGAATTGAACCGCTGTTACCGCCCCCCACGCGCAGAGCGCGATCGAGCAAAGCGGTTGCGCGACCGTTTTGACAGCGAGGATGGTCAATGGACAGGCGAGGACGGTCGCGCTCCGCGTATCGCGCTCGGCACCCCGAGCGCATCCCCCACGCTCACCGCCGGATGCCGTACTTCTCGAGCTTGTAGAGCAGCGCGCGCCGCGAGATGCCGAGCCGCTTCGCCGCGCGCGTCTGGTTGTTCCCCTCGGCGGCGAGCGCCTCCTCGATGCTCTTCTTCTCGAGCTCGGCCAGGCGCGCCGGCATCGGCCCGCCCTCCGCCAGCGCGCCGGACGCGCCCACGCTCGCCGGCGCGCCCGCGCTCACCGGCGCGCCCGCGCTCACCGGCGCGCCCGCGCTCACCGGCGCGCCCGCGCTCGGCGGGGCCGCGTCGCCCCCGGTCACGGACGCCGGGAGGTGCTCGACCTCGACCACGCCGCCCTCGGCCAGCACGACCGCGTGCTCGACCGCGTTGCGCAGCTCGCGCACGTTGCCGGGCCACGCGTGCGCCTCGAGCACCCGCATCGCGGCCGGCGCGAAGCGCGGCGCCCGCTCGCCCATGCGCTCGGCGACCTGGCGCGCGAAGCGGTGCACGAGCAGCGCGATCTCGGCGCGCCGCTCGCGCAGCGGCGGGACACGGAGGACGAACGTGCTGATGCGGTAATAGAGATCCTGCCGGAACCGCCCGGCGGCCACCTCGGCCTGGAGATCCCGGTGCGTGGCGCAGACGACGCGCACGTCGAGATCGATCTCCTGCGTGCCGCCGATGCGCGCCACGCGGCGGCTCTCCAGAACGCGCAGCAGCTTGGCCTGCATGGCGAGCGGCATCTCGCCGATCTCGTCGAGCAGCAGCGTGCCGCGCTGCGCGGCCTCGAAATAGCCGATCTTGCGGCGGTCCGCGCCGGTGAACGCGGCCCGCTCGTGGCCGAAGAGCTCGCTCTCGAGCAGCGCCTCGGGCAGCGCCGCGCAGCTGAGCCGCACGAACGGGCCCGCGGCGCGCGGGCTCTGGCGGTGGATCTGCTCGGAGACGACCTCCTTCCCAGCGCCCGTCTCGCCGAGGACGAGCACCGTGGTCTGGGCGCGGGCGAGGCGCTGCACCACCTGGAAGACCTTCACCATCGCCTCGTCCGCCACGATGAAGTCGGCGTCCGAGGAGGCGCCCGCCCCGGCCTCCAGCGCGGCGTCCGGAGCCGCCTGGGCCGACGGCGGCGCGGCGATGGCGACGACGATCTCGGCCGGGCCGACGCGGATCACGTCGCCGCCGGCGAGGGCCCGCTCGGCGCCGCGCACGACGGCGCCGTTCGCGGACGTGCCGTTGCGGCTCCCGAGGTCGACGAGCGCGACGAGGTCGCCGCGCCGCTCAATGCGGGCGTGGTGGCGCGACACGCGGGCGTCGTCGACGCAGACCGCGGACTCCGGCGCGCGCCCGATCGCGATCGCGTCGCCGTCGGTGAGGTCGATTACCCGCGCTGCCCCGTCGCCGGGCCGGACGATCAGCGAGACCTGGCCGTGGGGCGCCCCCTGGCCGGGCGAGCTCTCGGCGGCGTCGAGCTCGGTCGCGATCTCGGCCGGGGCGGCGGGCAGCTCCACGCCCGATCGAGGGGCTGCGTGTCGAGGATCTCGCTCCGCCATGCCGTCCGAGGGTTGCGCAGTGTACGACCTTTGCGCAACCCCCGCGAACGCCGCCGCGCGGATCCGCGCCGATCCGCGCGGCGGCGGCGCTGGCGCCCGCCTTGCAATACCTGCTCGGCGCGCACGCGGACGACGCGGGGCCGCCCTCGCGGCGAGCCGTCCCCGAGAGCCGTCGCGGACCGAGCGCCTTCGGGCGCGTCGCCCCGCGTGCGCGGACCTTCACGCACTTATGAGCGAGCTCGGGAACGAGCTCAGGAGGAGAGATCATGCCTTATTTCGGCCGCCCGACGTCCCCCCTCGCGCGCTGCAGCGCCCTCCCCCATGCCCTTGCCGGCCTGACCATGGCGTTCGCCGCGGGCGGGTGCCGCATCGACGTGGACCCGGGGGCGGAGGTCGCCTCGTCGAGCGGCGACGCGCTCGCGGGCGAGATCGCGATGACGTGCTCGAAGCTGACGTTGAGCCGGGGCCGCATCGGCGCCGGCCAGACGGCCGCGGCGCTGGCGGAGGGCGGCCTCACGGGCGAGCAGGACGAGTGGGACAGGTACGTGGAGTTCGCGCCGCGCTCGAGCGCGACGTGCGAGTACACGCTGCCCGCGGGCACCACGGCGGCCCAGCTCGCGTCGCTCTCGCTGGGCGTCAACTACCTCGGCCCGGCGAAGTCCGCGATGCGCTGGACCTTCGAGGCGTGGGACGCGGCCGCGGGCGCGTGGGTCGTGGTCGGCGACAACACGTTCGCGCGCAGCTGGACCTGGACGAACGCGACGCTGAACCTGCCGGCGCCGTACGGGCGGTTCGTGTCGGGCGGGGCGCTCAAGATCCGGTACGCGACGAGCAGCTCCGCGGACAGCTCGGCTCTGGATCAGCTGATCCTCAAGGGAACGACCACCGGCGGCGGGACCACCGGCGGCGGGACGACCGGTGGGGGGACCACCGGCGGCGGCTCCACGGGCGGCGGGACCACCGGCGGCGGCTCCACTGGCGGCGTCTGGACCCCCGCCCCGGGCACGACGTGGCAATGGCAGCTCACGGGCACCATCGACACGAGCCTGGACGTCGCGATGTACGATATCGACCTCTTCGACGCCCCGCAGGCGACGATCGACGCGCTGCACACGGCCGGGAAGAAGGTGGTCTGCTACTTCAGCGGCGGGAGCTACGAGGAGTGGCGCAGCGACGCCTCGAGGTTCCCCGCCGCGGCGCTCGGCAGGGCGCTCGACGGCTGGCCGGGCGAGCGGTGGCTCGACACCCGAAGCGCCGAGGTGCGCGAGATCATGAAGGCCCGGCTGGATCTCGCGAAGCAGAAGCGCTGCGACGGCGTGGAGCCGGACAACGTCGACGGCTACGACAATCGCCCTGGCTTCCCGCTGACCGCGGCGACGCAGCTCGACTACAACCGCTTCCTCGCCGCCGAGGCCCACGCGCGCGGCCTGTCGATCGGGCTGAAGAACGACCTCGCGCAGGTGAGGGACCTCGTGGGGAGCTTCGACTGGGCGCTCAACGAGGAGTGCTACGCGTACGACGAGTGCGACATGCTCACGCCGTTCATCCGCGCCGGCAAGGCGGTCTTCCACGCGGAGTACGTCGATGCGTCGCAGGCGAGCGCCGTCTGTGCGGCCACGAAGCCGCTCGGCCTGTCGACGGTGATCAAGCAGCTCGACCTCGACGCGTGGCGCGTCGGCTGCCCCTGACCGACGCGCGAGCGGCGGCGCGGGCTCCCCTCGGCGCGGGCCCCCCTCAGAGCGAGAGCAGGTACGCCGCGATCACCGCCGACCGCGAGCCCTCTCGCTCGGCGAGGAACGCGCCGACCTCCTCGGCGAGGCCAGCGCGCCGGCCGAGCTCCCCGAGCGCCCGGAGCCGGGCGTTCGCCACCTCGACCGCGGGAAGGTGGGTCGCCGTCGCCCCCGCGGCCGCCTTGCCCGCGCGGAGGGACTCCATCCACGCGCGCAGGATCGCGGCCGCCGCCTCCGGCCGCGCGTCCGGGGCCCCGGAGGTGTGCCACGCGACCACGCGCTCGAAGGCGGGCTGGAGCATGCTCCACCGCGCGGCGGCCGCCCTGCCGGTCGGGATCGGCGCGGCGGCGGCCTGCGCGAGCCACGCGCGCAGGTCCGCGTGGCGCTCGACCCAGCCGAGGTTCCGCGCGAGCGCGCGCGCGGCCACCTCGCCCACGGGCTCCTCGTCCGCCGGCCAGCCCATCGCCGGGCCGCGCTCGTCGCCGCTCCGGTCGCGCGCGCCGATCTGCTCGGGCGCCGCGGACAGCAGCCGGAGGAGGAGCTTCACCCGCCGCGCCTCGTCCACCCCGCTGAGCCGGAGCGCCACGCCCAGGCGGCAGAGGGTCTCGGTGCTCACCCGGATGTGGTCGCCGTCGAACGCCGGGGCGACGAGCGCGTCGAAGCGCCGCGGCGCCTCGTCCGGCGGGAGCCACTGGCCGAGCTCCTCGATCACGCGGCAGCGGGGCGCGTAGAAACGCAGGGAAGCGAGCTCGCCGTCGAGGTCGCGCACCCGCGCGAGCGCGTCCGCCGCCGGCACCTTCCCGCCCGCGGGCTCGGCGTCGAGCCAGTCCCGCCACACGGAGAAGGGGTCGCGCCGGGGCGGCGGCAGGGCGGCCTCGGAGGCCGGCGGCAGGGCGGCCTCGGAGGCCGACGCCTGCGGCGCCTCCAGGTCGTGGAGCGCCCCGCGCGCCACCTCGGCGAGGTCTCGCGCCGCGCCGGGGATCCCCTGCGCGATCGGGAGCTCGCCGCGACGGGCGACGATGTCGCCCACGAGCGCGCGGGCCTCGGGACCGGCCCCGAGGCCCGCCGCGTACGTCCCCACGTCGGCGAGCCGGAGGAGCACGAGCTCCAGCGAGGCGCGGTCCGCCGGGCCCGAGAGCCGCCGCGCGAGGTCGGGCAGCCACGCGCGCAGGAGCGACGGCCCCTCGCCGCCCTGCGCGCGCGCGGGGTCGCCCCGCAGCGCCTCCCGGAACAGCGCGGCGGCGCCGCCGTGCACGAGGATCAGCGCGCGGGCGTCGCCGCCCGCGCGGAGCCGGTCGAGCACGAGCCGCCGGGCCTCCGGGTCGTTGTTCACCGCCCACGCCGCGGGGATGCCCGCGAGGGCGAGGTGCCTGACGAGCGATCGCGGCGGGGGCGCTCCCGGCTCGTCGGGGCCGCGCTGGTACGGGGTGATGCTCTGCTCGCTCCGCGCGACGAGCGGCAGGAGGAGCCGGACGTCGTGCACGGTGCGGAGGCGCGCGACGAGGAGGCGCGAGAACACGAGCGGAGCGCCGCGGAGCGCCGCCGCGTTCTCGTCGTGCAGCTCCGCGCCGCAGCGCGGGGCGAGGGCGAGGTCGCCCACGCTCGGGAAGAGCGCCGGGAGGGCCTCGAGGATCCGGGCGCGCACGAGCGGCGGCGCCCGCTCGGCGCGCTCCCGCTCGCGCCGCGTCAGCGCGAACAGCTCGTCCCGCGCCGGCCGGCCCACCCTCGGAACGGGGCCGGTGAAGCAGCGCGGGGCGCTCGGGGGCGCGCTGGCGGCGCAGGCGCACAGCGCGAGGGCGAGGGCGGCCAGGGCGGCGAGGCGTCTCACGTCGCCCCTTGTACCAGCAGCGAAGCCGCGGTTCCTCCGCGAGGGCGACGGCTTGACGGGCGGCCCCGCCCGGTCGAAAGCTGTCCCTGCGTGTCGCGTTTCTTCAACACGGCCGGCCCGAACGAGCCCGAGCGCCACTACACCGTGCCCGTGCTCTCCCGCCTGCCCCGCGATCGGGCGCGGGCGGATGGACCTTTGCGTGCGGTACCGGGGGAGACGCTGGCCATCGAGATCAAGGTGTGGCGCCCCAGGGAGGCGGATCCGCTCGACGAGGGCCTGAGGCAGATCGACGGCTACCTGGCCGGCCTGGGCCTCTCGACCGGGTGGCTCGTGCTCTTCGACCGCCGGCCGGACGCACCGCCGCTCCCGGAGCGCCTCGGCGCGGCGCCGGCGACCACGCCGGGAGGACGGCAGGTGACGGTGATCAGGGCCTGACGGTGCCTCCCCTCGATATCGCCCGCCAGCGGCTCCACAACGAGCGCCTCGTGGGGCCCCCGTGCGAGAGGCCCGAGGACGTGGTTCAATGGTTATGCGCGGTGCAGGCCCAGGATTACGCCGGGGCGAAATGGGCCATCGCGCAGCGGACCACGGGCGTCACGGAGGCCGATCTCGATCGGCTGTTCAACGACGGCAAGATCCTCCGTACCCATCTCCTGCGGCCGACGTGGCACATCGTGATGCCCCGGGACATCCGCTGGATGCTGGCGCTCACGGCCCCGCGCGTGAACGCCGCGAACGCCGCCATGTATCGAAAGCTCGAGCTCGACGACGCCGCGTTTGCCAGGAGCAGCGACGCGCTCGCCAGGGCATTGCAGGGCGGCGCCCAGCTGACGCGCACCGAGATCGCGCGGGTGTACGAGGCGGCGGGCATTACCGCGAGCGGCCTCAGGCTCGCCTACCTGCTGATGCGCGCCGAGCTGGACGGCCTGCTCTGCAGCGGCGCCCTGCGCGGCAAGCAGTTCACCTATGCGCTGCTCGACGAGCGGGTCCCGCGGACGAGGGCGCTCGGCCGCGACGAAGCGCTGGCCGAGCTCACGCGACGCTACTTCGCGAGCCACGGGCCGGCGCTGGCGAAGGACTTCGCCTGGTGGTCGGGGCTCACGATGGCCGAGGTCAAGGCCGGGATCGAGATGGCAGGGACGCACCTGGAACACGAGGCGATCGACGGCAAGGCGTACTGGCGCGCGAGCGGACCGGCGATGACCCCGGGGCTCAAGGCGCCGCTGGTTCACCTGCTACCCAACTACGACGAGTACGTGATCGCCTACAAGGACCACAGCGCGACGCTCGACCCCGCGCGGCTGAGCGCATCCAGCGGCGCGCTCATGGCGCACCTCGTGGTCCTCGACGGGCTGGTCGTCGGCGGCTGGCGCCGCAACGTCAAAGGGAAGACCGTCGCCATCACCCTGAATATCCCGGTGCGGCTCAAGAAGAGGGAGCACGCCGCGCTGCAGCTGGCCATCGAGCAGTACAGCCGGTTCCTCGGGATGCCTGTCACCGTCTCGTGACGCCCGCGGGTCCGGAGAGAGCATCGGAGGCAGGGGTCTTGCCGGCCCTGAAGGATGCCGAGGATCGACGCGGGGCGCCGAGCAAACCCGCGGGAAAGGCGCGGGGCCGGCGAGTGCACGCTCCGCCGCGTCGAAGCGAGGCCCCGGGGGTATGACGTCTCCGGAGCCCCTCGCCCACAGAGGCACCGCGACCGCTTCCACCCCCAGGCCGGGCCGCCGCTTCGGCGGTCCAGCTGGCCGTCCGAGCTGGTATATGGCTTGTCGAGGTTGACACCGGTGAGCGTGCGGCATGATGTAGCCGCATGGGCTTCCTGGAGCGGCTTCGAGCCTACCTGGAGCGTGTCGAGCGCGCCCCGGAGGGCGTCCCTGCCTTCCGCGCCGATCTCGCCGCGCACCGGAGGCACTTCGCCACCTGCTACGATCGCGACGTCGAAGAACGCCCCGAGCGCCTCCGCCAGCAATCCCCGGAGATGCAGCAGAAGATCTGGCAGGAAGAGGAGAGGCAGATCGAGGAACTGAGGGAGTCGTTGCCCGCCTTCGTGGAAGAGGTCGCCGATCAGATCCTGGAAACGCTGGCGCCCGACGCGTCGTCGGAGGAGCTCACCCGTCTGGTCAATGTCGCGATCAGCTGGCAGCTCCATGTGGCGAATGCATCCACCGGCTCACGAGGTCTCGATGAAGAGATCGGACGGCTGGCGGATACAGCACGATCGCAGCAGAGGCAGCGAAGATCGCGCGATGGATGGCAATCTCCCGTCCGGTACGCATTCGAGATCAGGGCTACACGCAGACAGAAAGAGCGTCATGTCCTCACCAGGATCGGCGGTGCCTTCCTTGAGCTGCCGGGCAGCGACGCCGTCCGCTGGCTCCTCGCGCTGGAAGCAGCCCAGTCGCTTGGCCCAGCCGACGAGTGGCGAGCCTCGCCCGAGGTCGCGGCGCAGCTGCTCAAAGAACCAGAGCGCGAGATCGACCTGAACGAACTTCTACATGGCGACTGGAATTACTCTCTGTCCAGCATCCGCCGCCTTGGTGCCATGCGGCTGCTTCGTTATGAAGGCCAGGATCCAAGCCTTGGCAGGATGGGCTGGTCGTACGCCGTGTTCGAGCAAGCCCGGCCGCTCCTCGAGGAGATCGCCGAGCAACGCCCGACGCCGTTCGCCGTCCTGGCTAACGCGCTCCTGCGCGATGAGGTCGCGCATACGCTCGACAGCGCGCGGCCGGACTCGGAGCGCGCGATGCGCGAGAGCGCGGCAAGCGCGACGGCGCTACAAGCTCGCATGGTGGTCCACGAGATCAGAAACGCGCTCGTTCCGGCGCACAGCGCCCTGTCGCGGCTCGTTCGAGACCTCGGGGACGCGGCGCACGTCGAGCCGCTACGCCGGCATCGGGACCGCGTGGATGCAGGTATCCAGCGCGCCCTCGCGTTCGCTGAGGAGATGCTCCGGGTCGCGAACCTCGGCGTCGAGGCGGAGGCGCCCTTCGACGCCGCCGCCGCGGTGCGCGACGCCATCGCCGGCGTGTCCGCCGAGCTGAACGGCAGCCTCCGCTACGTCCCCCCCGATGGAACGCCCTCAGCGGTTGGCCCTCGCGCGCGGTTCGTGCTCGCCGTTACGAACCTCCTCCGTAACGCCGCCCAAGCCATCGCGGGGCGGGAGAGCATCGTCGAGGTCTCGATGCAGGTGGAAGAGCACCGGATCGTGCTGCGGGTGGACGACAGCGGCCCGGGCGTTCCGCCGGAGCAGCGCCGCGCGATCTTCGAGCCCGGGGTCGCGCTGAGGCCCGGCGGCAGCGGACAGGGGCTGGCGCTGGTGCGGCAGGTGCTCGAGGGAGAGATGCATGGCACCGTAACCTGCGGAGACAGCCCGCTCGGCGGCGCCCGATTCGAGATCGTGATACCAGCCAGGGACATGAGGGATAGATGAACGGCTACGGGCGCATCCTGATCGTCGATGACGATCCGGGCTTCCTGGAGACCTACGACGATGTGCTCTCCTCCGAGGGCTACACGGTCGAGACCGCCAAGAGCCACGCAGAAGCGCTGCGACGGCTGGATGAGCCGGGCTGGAGCGTGATCCTGGTCGATCAGAAGCTCCAGGGTCCCGGCGGTCCTGACACCGGCCTCGACCTCATCGCCGAGTCGCGCCGCGGCGCGCCCGGGGCCAAGGTCCTCCTGTCGACCGCGTACGCCTCCAAGGAGGCCGTCGAGCGCGCCTTCCGCGAGGGGGCCTACGACTACCTCGAGAAGACGCCGGTGTTCGAGGCGCTGCTCCGGGTGAAGGTGCGCAACGCCATGGAGGCCGTGCGGGAGCGCTGGCTCGGCTCGCTGGACGCGGACGAGACGGAGCAGGCCATCCAGGAGACGTGGGCATCCGCTCAGGCCGAGCGCGATCGGAGCCGCCGGGGCCTCTTGCTCGAGCGGCTGATCGCGCTGCTCCTCAAGAGCATCCCCGGGTTCGAGCGGCTCGACAGCCGGCTCAGAAACGAGGTCGAGGAGCTCGATATCCTGATGCAGAACAGCTCCGCCGACCCCTTCTGGCAGAAGGAGTCGCCGTACATCCTCGTGGAGTGCAAGAACTGGTCGAAGCACGTCGGGACGAAGGAGCTGCGCGACCTCTGGGGCAAGATGGAGGGGCGATACCGTCGCTGCCGGCTCGCCCTGCTCGTCGCGCCCGGCGGCCTCGCGAGCACGGTGCGCACGCTCCAGCTCCGGAAGGCGGAGAAGGACATGCTGGTGGTGCTGATCGGCCCCGGGGATCTCGACGAGCTGGTCCGGCGCAGGGACAGGAGCGACGCGCTGAAAGACATGCACCGCCGCGCCGTGGTCGCCGCGTTCGAGCGCAAGGACGACGAGGACCCCTCGGCGGGAGGCTGACTCGATGCTCCGGTGTTGATCCTCGCGGCGTGGAATGCAATCACCGGGCCGCCATGAGCGAAGATCAGATCATCCGGACGTACCCAGACGTACCCGTCACCATCCCGTCGCTGGTCGAGGATCTCACCGCGCTGGGCGTTCGCCCCGGCATGACCTTGCTGGTCCACTCATCGCTGAGCAAGCTCGGCTGGGTCTCGGGCGGGCCGGTCGCGGTGATCCTGGCGCTCGAAGAGGTCCTGTCGCCCGAGGGCACGCTGGTGATGCCGACCCAATCGACCGGCCTGTCCGACCCGGCGCTCTGGCAGGAGCCGCCCGTGCCGGAGTCGTGGTGGGAGCCGATCCGGAGGACCATGCCGGCCTACGACCCGGACCTCACGCCGACACGGCTGATGGGCGCCGTCGCCGAGACGTTCCGCAAGCAGAAGGGCGTGCGCCGCAGCGCGCACCCGCACACGTCGTTCGCCGCCTGGGGCCGGCACGCCGAGGCGGTGACGGCGAACCATCCGCTCTCGCCCGCCCTCGGCGACGGATCGCCGCTTTCGCGCATCTACGATCTCGACGGCTGGGTGCTGCTGCTCGGCGTCGGCCACCTCAACAACACCTCGCTCCACCTCTCCGAGCACCGCTCCGACTTCGCGGGCAAGCGGCGCACGGTGCACCACGCGCCCCTCCTGGTCGACGGGGTGCGCCAGTGGGTCGCCTTCGAGGACCTCGCGACCGACAGCGCCGACTTCGACCGCGCCGGCGCGGATTTCGCGAGGGATACCGGCCTGGAACGCCGCGGCCGCGCCGGCGCCGCCACGGCCCTGCTGATGCCGCAACGCGCGCTCGTGGACTACGGGGTCGAATGGCTGAAACGAAACCGCAGGGAGGACCACGGCGACGCCGCAGGCGCGCCTCCCGCAGGGCAATGACGGCGCGCCGGCCCTGGAGCGACCCCGGATGCGCGTACGCTTGCTTGACGCCCCTCAGATGGCGAGACGTGCGCGCCGGCGCGAGCGATCCGAGGGCCGAGTCGTCGTGAATCTGCGTTGGAGGCGACATGCATCTCCGGTTCGATCCGAGCGCGATGGACACCCCGGTCCCCAAAGGCTACTTCGCCGGCACTCACCGCCAGGTAGAGCCCGAGGAGACGCTGCGCCGGGTGCGCCGCCTGATGCCCGTCATGGGCATCACCCGCGTCGCCAACGTGACCGGCCTCGACAACATCGGTATTCCGGTCGTGATGGTCTGCAGGCCGAACTCCCGCTCGCTGTCCGTGTCGCAGGGCAAGGGGCTGGACCTCCCGGCGGCCCAGGCGTCCGGCCTCATGGAGTCGGTCGAGTCCTACCACGCGGAGCGGATCGACCTGCCGCTCAAGCTGGCCTCGTATGAGGAGCTCCGCTACACCCACCGCGTCGCCGAGGTCGAGGCGCTCCCGCGCATCGCCGGCGCTCAGTTCCACGCCGACCTGCCGATCCTCTGGGTCGAGGGGATTGACCTGCTCCAGCGCGAGCCGGCGTGGGTGCCGTTCGAGGTGGTGCACACGAACTACACGGTCGCGATGCACCGGACCATGGTCGGCTTCGTCGCGAGCTCGAACGGCCTCGCCTCCGGCAACGGCGCGCTGGAGGCGATCAGCCACGGCCTGTGCGAGGCGGTGGAGCGCGACGCGACGACCCTGTGGCGGCAGCGCAGCCCGGCGTCGCGCGCGGCCACCCGGATCGAGCTCGACAGCATCCCGGAGGGGGCCTGTCGCGCGGTGCTGGACAGGTACGAGCGCGCGGACGTCGCGGTCGGCGTCTGGGAGATCACGTCGGACATCGGCATCCCCGCCTTCCTGTGCAAGATCTGCGACCGGCACGACAACCCCCTGCGGAGGCTCGGCGTCACCGAGGGCATGGGCTGCCACCCCGCGCGGGAGATCGCGCTCCTGCGCGCGTTGACCGAGGCGGCCCAGAGCCGGCTGACCCAGATCGCCGGCTCGCGCGACGACCGCTACCCCAGCCAGTACGTGCGGCAGCGCGACCCGAACGTCACCGCGGCTGCCCGTGAAGAGCTCGGGCGCCCCGGCCCGCGGCGCCCCTTCGCCGAGGGCCCGACCTTTCACGCCGACACCTTCAACGCCGACGTCGCCTGGGAGCTCGATCGTCTGCGCGCCGCGGGGGTGACGCGGGCGATCGCGATCGAGCTGACCCGACCGGAGCTCGGGATCCCGGTCGTGCGCGTGGTGGTGCCCGGCCTGGAGCCGCTGTCCGGCGACCGCAGCTATGTGCCCGGCGCGCGCGCCCGGGCGCAGCGGGGGCAGGCCGGATGACGGTCCACCTCTTCCTCGGACCGACCCTGGCCGCCGCCGACGCCGCCGAGGTGCTGGACGCGGTGATCCTGCCGCCGGTGGCCCACGGCGACGTCTACCGCGCGGCGCAGCGGGGCGCGACCGTGATCGGCATCGTCGACGGCTACTTCGAGGGCGTGCCGGCGGTCTGGCACAAGGAGATCCTGTGGGCGATGCGCGAAGGGGTCCACGTGTTCGGCAGCGCCAGCATGGGCGCGCTGCGCGCGGCGGAGCTGTCGCCGTTCGGCATGGAGGGCGTCGGCGCGGTGTTCGAGGCCTTCCAGCGGGCCGAGCTGGAGGACGACGACGAGGTCGCCGTCGCGCACGCGCCGGCCGCCTACGGCTACCGCGCGCTCTCGGCGGCGATGGTCAACATCCGCGCGACGCTCGCGGCGGCGGCGGCGCGCGGGATCCTCCGGCCGGCGACCCACGCCGCGCTGCTGCGGATCGCGAAGCAGCTGTTCTATCCGGACCGCAGCTACCCGCGGCTGCTCTCGGAGGCCTCCGCCCAGGGGCTCGACCCGGACGAGCTGTCGGCCCTGAAGCGCTTCCTTCCGGGAGGCCAGGTCGATCAGAAGCGCGCGGACGCGCTCGCGATGCTGCGCGCGATCAGGGCGAGGCTCGAGGCCGGGCTCACGCCGAAGCAGGTGCGTTACCACTTCGAGGCCACGATCTTCTGGGACTCGCTGCGCCAGGCCGCCGCGCCGCTCGGCGAGCCGCTCGCCGAGCCGGGGGAAGGCTCGTGGATGCAGAGCGCGCTGCTCGACGAGGCGCGGCTTCACCCCGTGGCCTATGCGCTGGCGCGCAAGGGCGCGCTGACGCGGCTGCTCTCGAGGGCGCTCTCGGACGAGCAGACGCCGCGCCCGCTCGACGAGGAGGTCGACGCGACCATCCTGAGCTTTCGTCGCGCGCGCGGGCTGCTGACCGCCGAGGCGATGGAGGGCTGGCTCCGCGCGAACGGCCTCAGCGCCGAGGAGTTCGCGCGCCTCATGGAGAGCGAGGCCCAGGTCGCGGCGGTGCAGCGCTGGGCGGCGCCGCACCTCAGCGCGCACGTCGTGGACCAGCTGCGCCTCGACGACCTCTATGTGTGGTGCTGGGCGCGCGCCCGCGAGAAGCAGCGCTTGCTGGAGGAGGCCGGCCTCGCCGACCCGGATCTGGCCGCGGCGCCGCTGTCGCGGGGAGAGCTGCTCGCGTGGTACATCGAGCGGCGCGGCGAGGGCGCCGCGCCCCGGGACCTCGCGGAGGCCGCGCTCCAGGCCGGGTTCCGCGACGAGCCGATGTTCCTGCGCGCGCTGCTCCGCGAGTACCACTATGTCCGGCTGCGCGAGCGCTAGTTCCGCCTGTGGCGCTTGTGGAGCGCCTGGCGCTGTCCTAGAATTGTCGATGGTGGCCTAACTCCCGTGTTGGCCGCTTCTCGGCGACGTCGACGAGCCGTCCTAAGGAGGACCTGATTCATGGCGGAGCAACAAGCAGCAAAGACGCTCTCGGTTGACGCGGAGGCCCAAGAGCCGGTGTCCGACGCGCGCCCGCGAGTGCACGAGGGCAAAGAGCACGTATCGGGCACGCTCTTCCGCGGCGCGGACGGCGATCTCTACTTCATCCCGGATCATCGGCTGCCGCTCTTCCGTGTCTTCGACACGTCGAAGGCCCGCGTCGAGCCGCTGCTCGGCGAGGAGCCGAACAGGCCCGCGGCGGACCGCTCGTCCGCGCGGCTGAAGGCGGTCTACGCGACCATCGAGATCGACGATCCCAGGAACGCGGACGGCTCGCCCGCCGAGACGGACGGCATCATCTCCGCGTCGGTGCGCCCCGAGACCGATTGACACGCTCGCGGCAGGGCATGGATCGGCGGCGCCGCCGCGCTGCGGCGCGAGCGGCCTCCAGCGCGCCGCGCGCTCTCGCGCGTTGCGCCTCACTCGCAGTCGATCCGTGCAAACAAGCTCCTGCCCTCGTGGTCCGTCCACCGATGGACGAGGATGCCACAAGCGCCTAGCTCCTCGAGCGCCCAGGCGGCGACCTTCCTCTTGCTGTAGGTAGCTGACCAGTACGTGGAGCGGCGGAGACCCCTGTCCCTGCAGAACTGATCCGCGACCTCCTGGGCGGAGTCGTCCCCGCAAGCGTCAGCGCCGCTGTACCGCGGCGAGGCGTAGCAGCGCTCGATCCTGCGCCCATCGTGGACGGGCGGAGAGAACGTCCTGGCAGCGTCTGCGGCGCTCGCGCCGACAAGCCCACTGCCCCAGAGGATGAGCGAGATCAGCGGTTTCATGCGGGCTACACTGCACGATGATTGCGTGGACGGACGGAGACCCAGAGCTCGCGCCGACCGTTCGGAGCACTTGCAGGGCGTGTACCGATCTCATTCTGAGACGGTCGTGCACAACGTCGTGAAGACACCGTCCCCACGACGCGCTCGCCACGTGGGGTGATCGGCAGGTTGCCCCAGGATTTCCGGGTCTTCCGGATCAGGCCCACACGAAGCGGCGGACACAAGGGACGCTCGGCGGCCACCTCGGTTTGCGTTGCAGCACCACGCGATTGTTGCAGATGGACTCCGGCTGGGGCAGAGGTGACCACCTCGCTCGCCTCGCGGGATGACGTGACGGTCCGCGGCGTTCACCACGCGCTCCGCCTGCTGCTCAGTCTGCCGTCAGGACCGGAGACGTGCGCGAGCGGTTATGGCCCTGCGTCCTGCGCAGGGCGCAAAACATCACCCTCACAGGATACGCTCAGCACGCCGGCGGTCGATGTTGCAGGGGACCGTGCTACACGAACGGGTAGGGCACGACGCCCCGAAGGAGAAGGAGTTCGGCATGGATCTCAGGGCATGGTGCGCGGGGCTCTGCGCAGGGATGATTGGTCTCGCGGGGTGCGGCGGGACCTCGGGCGAAGGCCAGAGCAGCGGCTCGCCGGGCGCCTCAGGCTCGGACGGCGCGGGAGGCCAGGGGCAGGGGGATGACATCTTCGGGCAGGGGGGTGACCCCCTCGGCCTCGGGTCCGGCGGAGCGGACAGCGGCGGGACAGGGACCGACGGCCCGAACAGCTCGGGGTGCGAGCACATCGACATTGTGTTCGCGCTCGACAACTCCCAGAGCATGAGCGAGGAACAGGAATCGATGCGCGAGGTCGTGTTCCCGGCCTTCGCGGAGGCGCTGCTCCAGATGGACGGTATCAAGGACTTCCGCGCGGGCGTGCTCGACGCCTGCCCCCGTCCCGCGAATTTTCACACACGCGGCGCCGCGGGCGAGTGCTCGTTCCAGAGCGGAAAGCCGTGGATGGAGAGCTCGAGCACCGAGATCACGCGCGAGTTCCAGTGCGCCGCAGACCTCTACGGCGACGACGTCGAGTGCAGCGGCGACAGCGACGACGAGCAGCCCGCGTCGGCCGCCGCCGCCGCGCTGGAACCGCCGTTCTCGACCGGCGAGAACGCCGGGTTCCTCCGCGACGATGCGCTGCTCGTGGTGGTGGCGATCACCGACGAGGACGAGCAGCCCGTCCCGCGCCAGCAGCCGCAAGCGATCCACGATCGGCTCGTCGCCGCGAAGGGCGACGCAAAGAACGTCGTGTTCCTCGGCATCGGCGGGAAGACCGATTGCCAGGGTGCTTACGGGAGCGCGGATGAGGCCGAGAACATGCAGCGGCTCGTGGACACGTTCGCCTCCGACGGCCGTGGCTTCTTCTGGGACCTGTGCGAAGGTCGCCTCGAGAACGGCCTCACGAACGCCCTCACGGCCATCGAAGAGGCGTGCACCGAGTTCGTGCCCATCCCGCGGTGACGCGCGGCGCCTCGGCCTCGAGGCGCTCCGGCAGCTTCGACAACCTCCGGCGCGGTGCTCGGCGCCGGCGCCGAGGCGGTGACGAGGCCAGCCGTGCGGCCCTGCGCCGGCTGCACGATGACGTGCAGCCTCCGGCTCAGAACGAGCCCTCGCGCAGGTTGATGCCGTGCTCGATGTACGCCTTCAGACAGCAGGCCATGTGCATCCAGCCCTGGCAGTTCCCGTAGGAGGCCTGCAATCCCTCCGCGGTCTGCTTCCAGCCCGACTCGGCGATACGGACGAGCGTAGCGCTCGGGCCCAGGGCCTCGAAATGCATCTCCACCTTCGTGTTGTAGGGGAGCTCCTTCACCGGTTTCCCGTCGCTGTCATGGTCGGGCTCGCCGGCCGCCCACTCGAAGGTGATGAGCTTGTCGGGGATGACCTGCTTGACGTAGACAGGGAAGGGCTTGCCTCCATCGAAGTCGGCGAAAGCCCACATGACGGTCGTCCCTTCGTCGAGCGGCCCGCTCGCGCCGCCCGTCGTGAAGTACCCGCTTAGCTTCTTCGGGTTGTAGACCGCATCGAAGACTTCGTGAACGGGCTTCTGAATCTTCGTCTGCACCTGAAATTTGAGCTCCATGCTGCCTCCTCTTCGCGGCGACGCCTCGACTGCGCCGACGCGCCGACGACGCACCGGCGCGCCGACACACCGACACGGACGCACCGCCCGCATCGGCCACCTACACGCTCCCGTTGACCGTCGTCGCATCATGTTATATTCTTATAACATGTCAAGCGCTGATCCGGATGACCTCGTCTTCAAGGCGCTGGCAGACGGTCGGAGGCGAGAGATCCTGGACCTGCTCGCGGACGGGCCGAAGACCACGGGCGAGCTCTGCGCCCACTTCGCCGACTGGGATCGCTGCACGGTGATGCAGCACCTGGGCGTGCTGGAGAAGGCCGAGCTGGTGATCGTCAAACGTGAGGGGCGCCACCGCTGGAACTACCTGAACGTGCTCCCCATCAAGCGAATCCACGACCGGTGGATCAGCCGCTACGCGTCGGTCGCGGTCGATCTCCTCGAGCGGCTGAAGCGCGATCTGGAGACGTGAAGCGGGAGGCCCGGCGCGTGCAATCTGGCGCGGCCGCACAGGAGTGGCACGTGGCACGCTGGCACGTGGCACGTACGTCCCACCGTGCAGCCACGCTGCACGTGTCGGTTGACGTCGAGGGCCCTTCGCGTTCCGACACCCTATGGAAAGCTAATTATTTCAACATCTTACTGAGCTTCCCGGAGCTTTCAGCGGGGGTCCAAGCCGCCGAGGGCTCCCGGGCCGCCGTGGGCTCAGTTACTGCACCGAAGCGCCGAGAAGCCCGTCCGGCGGCCCCGTCGATGGCCATCGGCGCGGCGGCGAGGCGGGCTTAACATTTGCCCGGGAGAAGTCCCGGATTGGAGTCGACAGGACCGATGATGAAGAGCACGTTCGTGATGATCTTTCCGCTGACGCTCGTGACAGCCTGCGGGGCGACGGGGGCGCCGGACGACCAGGAGGACGCCCCGGAGATCGCCGCGTCGCAGGAGGCGATCTTCGCCTCGCCCGATTTCACCGCTCGGTACCTCGACTGCGCCGAGTTCGCCGGTGTGGGGCTCGCCCCCTTCGCTTCCGTGGCGCCGCTCGTGCCGGACGACTACACCGTGATCGAGGCCGTTCCCGGAATGGCCATCGTGGTCGCGCAGTCGGCGGACTGCGCCGAGATCAGCGTGAATGGTCACCTCGCCCAGCCGGGCGTCTTCGCGCAGCTCGGGGTCGGCGTCGTTCCTCCGACGGGCGCTGGCGATCGCAGCTTCTACCAGATCGCGTTCGCGACCACCCACCCGATCCTCGCCGCTCGCCTCCGCCTGCTCGGCGTGAACGCGCGCTACACGCCTTTCATGTCGTACGAGATCACGAACACCTCGGGCACCCAGGCCGACCTGGCCATCTCCGTACCGCGCCCCGTCGGCCTCGCGTTCGACCTGGAAGGGCCCATCACCCTGCCTGATCCGTCAGCGCCGTCGAGCCCGCTCACCACGTTCAACTACTGGCATCAATCCGCGGGGCACGGGAACATCCTCCAGGAGAACGCCGTCACCGGCATCCGCCTGGGAGAGGGGAGCGGGGTGACGCTCACGGCCGTGGGCGACGATCTCGAGGCGATCCTCGGCAGCTCGACGCTGAGCTTCCCGTTCTTCTCGCACCCCGAGATCTTCGACGAAGCCGCGCTGACGGTCCAGACCGACGCTTTCTGACGCGCGCGGACATCCGCCTCTTCGCCGCGACGATCCTCAGATCTTCATGTTCATCACGTCGCGGACCTCGTCGAGGGTCGCGGCGGCGAACTTCCTCGCCTCCTCGACGCCCTTCCTGAGCACGGCGTGGATATAGTCTGGATTCGCCTCGAGCTCGGCGCGGCGCGCGCGGTGGGGCGCGAGGTAGGAGTTCAGGCTCTCGGTGAGCATCGACTTCAGCTTGCCTCCCCCGCCGTCGCCGATCTCGTCGGCGATCGCCTGCGGCTCCTTCCCGGTGGAGAGGGAGATGAGGGTCAGGAGGTTCGCGACCTCGGGCCGGTTCACGGGATCCCACGTGATGACGCGCTCGGAGTCCGTCTTCGCCCTCTTGATGAGGGCGGCGGTCTCGTCGGGGGTGGCGCTCAGCATGACCGCGTTGTTCCGGCTCTTGCTCATCTTCTGCGAGCCGTCGAGCCCGAGGACGACCGGGGTCTTGCTCAGGAGCGGCTGGGGCTCGGGGAACACGGCCTTCTTCGCGGCGAAGCGCTCGTTGAAGCGGCGCGCGATCGTGCGGGTGAGCTCGAGGTGCGGGAGCTGGTCCTTGCCGACGGGCACGACGTTCCCCTTGCAGAAAAGGATGTCCGCGGCCTGGTGCACGGGATAGGTGTACATCCCGGCGTTGATGCGGCTGAGGCCCGCGGCCTGGATCTCTTCCTTGACGGTCGGGTTGCGGTCGAGCTCGGCGTTCGTCACCAGGGTGAGGAACGGCAGCAGGAGCTGGTTGAGCTCGGGCACGTGGCTGTGAGGAAAGATGACGGTCTTTCCGTCCTCGGGATCGATCCCCGCGGCGAGGTAGTCGATCGTCAGCTGCTTGATGTTCTCGGCGATGTTCTCGAAGGTGTCGCGGTCGGTGAGGACCTGGTAGTCGGCGATCAGGATGAAGGTGTGGACGCCGAGCCTGTGGAGGCGCACGCGGTTCAGCAGGGAGCCGAACAGATGGCCGATGTGGAGTTTGCCCGTCGGGCGGTCGCCGGTCATCACCCGGTACTTGCCCGGATTCGCGGTGAGGTCGGCCTCGAGCTTGGCGCTGCGCTCAAGGGCAGCCTCGTAACTTCCTGCGTAGATCTCGTCCATGAGGTGTCTCCTGCGACGGCGGCACTATACGGAAAAACGCCGCCTTTGTCACCGGACGGCGGCCAGAAGCAGACGTCCTGCTCCCGGAGCTCCATCACCGTGCCTTCGCCCGAGGGGCGGAAGGAGGGAAAAACAAGACGATTGGCTCTAACCCGCCGATCGCTCGATCGCGCGCGCCAGCGCCACCGCCTCCGCCCCGCTCAGGCCATACGCGCGGCGCGTCGTGCTCGCCGCTTGCGCGAGGCGCGCGACGAGCCAGCTCCGGACCCTCTCTGCGCTCACGCCGAGCAGCGCTGCGAATCGGGAGACGGTACCCCAGGGATCGGCGGACAAACGCGGCACACAGTTCAACAGGTGCTGAGTGGCGTCGTAGGCGGCGTCGCCGATGTACGGCTTCGGGTCGATGACGAGCCAGGGCTCGCGGCGGGCGGCGAGCACGTTGCCCGCGTGCAGATCCGTCGCGAGCAGCACCTCGCCGCCGCGCGGCAGCGAGAGCTCGCGCAAGAGCTCGAGGCCCGCGCGGCCAAAGCCGCGATCGGGCCAAGTGTGCTCGCGCGCGCGCGCGGCGTCCGCCCAGTAACGGGTCATGTCGCGCAGCGGACGAAACGGGTGTGGCGGCGGCGGCGCGCGCCAGAGCCGGCGCAGGCAGCGCGCGATGACCTCATCCTGCACGGGCTCGGGCTGCGTCGAGAGCGGGGTGCCAGGCTCGCAGCGCTCGATCAGCATCGCGCCCGAGGCGCGATCCGACTCGAGCACTCGCACGCTGGGATCGCCATCCCAGAACAGTAGGCCCTCGATCTCGTGCTCGGACTCGGGCTCCGGCAAGCCGATCTTCAGCGCGGCTCTCTCGCCGCCGCTCCGGTGGACGAGCGCGACGAACGAGCAGGTGGCGTCCGTCCCGCCCGGGCTCGCGTCGAGCGCGAGCGACCAGCGCCGCACGAGCTCGGCGACGAGCGCCGGCAGCGCCGCGAGCCAGGCTCGACCGTGGCTCGACTGCTGGCACGTCGCCAAAAGCCGCGGCGCGAGCGCGAGCGGCGGCGCGCCGGATCCTGGCTCACGCGTGGTCATGGAGCGGCCCTCGCCGCCGCGGCCCCAGAGCAGGTCATTGCACGTCGCAGGCTCCCTCTCCGCCGGTTCATTCCGCCCTCTGCCCATGTTCGCCCGCCGCGATCACCTTGCGCCGCAGGGCCGCGAGCCTCGACGGCCGCGCCAGCAGCCCGCCCACGGTCTGGTCCGCCACGAGCTCCGCGATCTGCTCCGGCCGGTAGCCCGCGGCCGCCGGATCCCCTCCGGCGAGCGGCTTCACGCCGCGGGCCCCCGACGGCCGATACCAGTTCTGCACGCTCTCGTCCTGCGCCAGCACCGTGAGCGCGCACAGGTAGGCGTCCACCTCGCGGAACGTCCCCTCCCCTACCCCGCGCCCGATGATCGCGGCCACGGCCTCGGTCAACGCGCGCCGCTCGGCCCAGTACGTCGCGAACGCGCCCGGATCCCGATCGCTGAAGCGGTGGATCTCGGTGATCTCCAGCGGGAAGCCGCACACCGTCTGCACGTCGAAGCGCACGAATCGCCAGAGCTGCACGTCCGCCGCGCCGCCGCTCGCCTCGATCCGCCGCACGTAGCCGAGCGGCAGCCGGTTCACCTGCTGCAGGATCTCCGCGACGATCGGCTCCTTGCCCCGGAACCAGTAGTACAGCGACGACTGGCGCAGGCCCGCCGCCCGCGCGATCTCGAGCATCGAGACCTCGACGACCCCACGCTCCGCGAACAGCCGCCCCGCCGCCGCGAGGATCTGCTCGCGCGGCGCGAGATCGCTCGGCTGCGGCGCCTTGCGCGGCCGGCCCATGCGGCGCGGCCGGCCCTCGGCGCCCTGCCCGGCGTCCGCGCGCGGCCCGGCGCCCGACGTGACCTCCGCGCCCGACCCGAGCTTGTGGCGCCGAGGAGGAGAACTCGCTGTCTTCACATCGTCTCTCATCTTGCGCGCATCCCGAGGAGCACCGCCGCACGACCTCGCGGCCCGGTGCGCGCCCACGGCGCGCTCGCCTCCCTGTACCCGCGCGCGCGAAAAAACGCTCGCACCTTGCATTTCATCGCCTGGAAACAGACCAGAAACCCGGCCCCCGGATAGTCGTCCTCGCAGTTTCGATTGTCTATCGAAAGTGAGGCGGGCGATGTCGGAAACGGCTACAACGTACGCGGCGCGCGCGCATGCGCGCGCCCAGGAAGGCAGCGTCGTCGAGACGCAACCCACGGTGCCGAGCACGTCGCTGAGCGACCCGCCGGCCGGCGTGGAGGCGCGCGACGTCCTGTGGGAGGAGACGATCGGCGCCGGCGGCTACGCCGCGCGCGTGTTGCCCGCGGGCAGCCGGCTCCGGATCGTCGATCTCGAGGGCGACACCTGCGTCGCGCTGGTGCTCCACCGCGCCGACCGGCCCATCGAGCGGCTCTGCATCCCGGACACGGTGAAGCTCCAGTGGCAGGCCTATCCCGGCCCGGGTTACCTGCTGCTCTCGGACATGGGGCGCGTCCTCGCCTCCATGGTCGAAGACACCGCCGGACGCCACGACACCTTCTGCGGCACCTCGCTCCCGGGCGAGGTCGAGGCCCGCTACGGCAGCGACGCCCACGGCGGCGCCCTCCGCTCCGGCCGCGAGCGGCTCCTGCTCGCCCTCGCCAAACACGGCCTCGGCGAGCGCGACCTGCCCCCGCCCGTCAACCTCTTCAAGGGCGTCCGCATCGAGCCCGACGGCGCGATCACCTTCCTGCCGGACGCCTCGCGGCCCGGCGCCCACGTGCTCCTGCGCGCCGAGCTCGACCTGCTCGTCAGCGTCGCCGCCGTCCCGCACCGCCTCGACCCGCGCCCCGCGTACCGCGCCGGCAAGGTCCGCCTCACCGCCTGGCGCGGCCGACCGGCGGACACGGACGACCCCGCGCGCAACGCCACGCCGGAGGCGCGCCGCGCCTTCGAGAACACCGCCGAGGAGCTCGCGCTCGGCCTCTCGTCCCTCGCCTTCCGGGGAGGTGCGCGATGACGCCCGCCGCGCCCCGTAAGGCCGTCGCCGCCCTGCGCGACCCCGCGCTCGCGGGCCTCGCCGGCGCGCTCGTCTCCGACGAGGTCGTCCCGGCGCGCGCGCCCTGGGCCAAGATCGTCCGCGCCGGCGAGATCCTCCGCGTCGTCGACCTCGAGGGCAACCAGGCCGTCGACTTCCTCGCCTACGTGCTCGCCGACACCGCCGAGCGCTACAGCGCCGCCGACACGATCGTGGCGCAGCGGAACATCTTCCTCACCACCGGCGCCCGGCTGCGATCGAACCGCGGCCGCGTGATGATGACGATCGTCGACGACAGCTGCGGCCGGCACGACACCTCGGGCGGCGCCTGCTCCTGCGAGTCGAACACGGTGCGCTACGGCCACCACACGAAGCACCAGCACGCGTGCGTCGAGAACTTCCTCATGGCCGCCGCGCCGTACGGCCTCGGCAAGCGCGACCTCGTCGGCAACATCAACTGGTTCATGAACGTCCCCGTCGAGGCCGACGGGACGCTCGGCATCGTCGACGGCCTGTCCGCGCCGGGCAAACACGTCGACCTGCGCGCCGAGCTCGACCTGCTCGTGCTCGTCTCGAACTGCCCGCAGATCAACAACCCCTGCAACGCGTTCAACCCGACGCCGATCCGCATGGTGGTGGTGCGGCCATGAGCGCGCCGTCCGCCCCGCCGTTCCGGCGCGTCCTCGTCGCCAACCGCGGCGAGATCGCCTGCCGGATCCTCCGCACCCTGCGCCGCCTCGGGATCGAGTCCGTCGCCGTGTTCTCCGACGCCGACCGCGCGGCGCAGCACGTGCGGCTCGCCGACCACGCCGTCCGCCTCGGCGGCCAGACGCCCGCGGAGAGTTACCTGCGCGTCGACGCGGTGGTCGACGCGGTCGTCCGCTCGGGCGCCGACGCCGTGCACCCGGGCTACGGATTCCTGAGCGAAAACGAAGATTTCGCGCGCGCCGTCGAGGCGGCGGGCGCGGCCTTCATCGGGCCGACGCCGGCGCAGATGGAGGCCTTCGGGAGCAAGCACCGGGCGCGGGAGATCGCCGTCGAGGCCGGGGTGCCGCTCCTGCCGGGCACGGGCGTGCTCCGGGACGCGGCGCACGCGGCCGCCGAGGCGGCGGCCATCGGCTACCCCGTGCTGCTCAAGGCGAGCGCCGGCGGCGGCGGCATCGGCATGGCCCGCTGCGACGCGCCGGAGGAGGTCCCGGCCGCGTTCGAGCGCGTGGAGCGCCTCGCGCGCGCGAACTTCGGCTCGGGCGACGTCTTCCTCGAGCGCTTCCTCGCCGCGCCCCGGCACGTGGAGGTCCAGATCGCCGGCGACGGGCGCGGCAACGTGCTCGTGCTCGGCGACCGCGACTGCTCGGTGCAGCGGCGCAACCAGAAGGTCATCGAGGAGGCGCCCGCGCCCGACCTGCCCGCCCGGCTGCGCGCGGCGCTCGCGGCGTCGGCCCGCGCGCTCGCCGCCAGGGTCGCCTACCGCAACGTGGGAACCGTCGAGTTCCTCGTCGATCCGGCCCGCGGCGAGCACTACTTCCTCGAGGTCAACACGCGCCTCCAGGTCGAGCACGGCGTCACCGAGCTGTGCGCGGGCGTCGACCTCGTGGAGTGGATGCTGCGCATCGCCGCGGGCGACGCCGCGTTCTTCGCGGGCGGGGATCCGCCGCTGTCGGGGCACGCGATCGAGGCGCGGCTCTACGCCGAGGACCCGGCGCGGGGCTTCCTGCCGAGCGCGGGGCTGCTCACCGAGGTGCGGTATCCGGACGGCGGGGGCGCGCGGCCCTTGCGGATCGACGGGTGGGTCGAGACGGGCACCGAGGTCTCGGCGCACTACGACCCGCTGCTCGCGAAGCTGCTCGTGCACGGCCCGGACCGGGCCGCGGCGGTGAGGGCGCTGCGCGAGGCCGTGGGGGAGACGCGGCTCGCCGGGATCGAGACGAACCGCGAGTGGGTCGCGGCCGCGCTCGACCACCCCGACTTCCGCGGGGTGCGGCACCACACGGGCACGTTCGCGGCGCTGCCGTTCCGCCCGCCGACGATCGAGGTGACCGCGGCGCCGGGCGCGGTGACCGTGCAGGACTGGCCGGGGCGGCTCGGCCTGTGGTCGGTCGGCGTTCCGCCGAGCGGCCCCATGGACGACCTGTCCTTCCGGCTCGGCAACCGCGTCGTGGGCAACCCGGCCGGCGCCGCGGGGCTCGAGTGCGAGGTGCACGGGCCCACGCTGGTGTTCCACCGGCGCGCGGTCGTCTGCGCGGCGGGCGCGGCGATGCGCGTGCTCGTCGACGGCGTCGAGGTCCCGCCGTGGACGCCGGTCGAGGTCGCGCCGGGCGCGACGTTGACCTGCGGGCCGGTGCGGGGGCCGGGCGCGCGCGCGTACCTGCTCTTCCGCGGGGGCCTCGACGTGCCGGCGCACCTCGGCAGCCGCGCGACGTTCACGCTCGGCGGCTTCGGCGGCCACGCCGGCCGGCCGCTGCGCCCCGGCGACGTGCTGCGCCTCGGCGAGGAGGTCGACCCCGCGCTCGATCCCGCGGCGCTGCCGCGCGAGGCGCAGCCGGAGATCGGCGCGTCGTGGGAGCTCGGCGTGCTCGACGGGCCGCACGGGGCGCCGGATTTCCTCACGCGCGAGGGGATCGAGGCGTTCTACGCGGCGGAGTGGGAGGTGCACTACCACTCGGCCCGCACCGGCGTCCGCCTCGTCGGGCCCGCGCCGACGTGGGCGCGCACCGACGGCGGCGAGGCCGGGCTGCACCCGTCGAACTTGCACGACAACGCCTACGCGGTCGGCGCGGTCGACCTGACCGGCGACATGCCGGTCCTCCTCGGCCCGGACGGCCCGAGCCTCGGCGGGTTCGTGTGTCCGCTCGTGGTGGCCGCGGCCGAGCGGTGGAAGCTCGGCCAGCTGCGCGCGGGCGACAAGGTGCGGTTCCGGTCGATCATGCCCGCGGAGGCCGACGCGCTGGCGCGGCGGTGCGAGGCGCTCGTCGCGCGGCGCGGCCTCGCGGCGGCGAACGGGGCCACCGCGGCGAACGGGGCTGCCAACGGCGCCTCCGCCAACGGCGCCTCCGCCAACGGCGCCTCCGCCAACGGCGCCGCCGCACACGGGGCTACCGGAAGCGGCACCGCCGCGCCGCGCGGCGAGCCCGTGCTGGGGCGCGTGCCGGAGCGCGACGGGCGACCCGCGGTGGTCTTCCGGCAGAGCGGCGACCGCTACGTGCTCGTGGAGTTCGGCCCGCCCGTGCTCGACATCGACCTGCGCGTGCGCGCGCACCTGCTCATGACGCGGCTCGAGGAGCTGCGCGTGCCCGGCGTGGTCGACCTGACGCCCGGCATCCGCTCGCTCCAGGTGCACGTCGACGGCGCGCGGCTCACCGTGGCGAAGGCGATCGACCTGCTCCGCGAGGTCGAGGCCGACCTGCCCGCCCCGGAGGAGGTCCGGATCCCGAGCCGCATCGTCCACATGCCGCTCAGCTGGGACGACCCGGCGACGCGCGAGGCGATCGCCCGCTACCAGCGCGCGGTCCGTGACGACGCGCCCTGGTGCCCGAGCAACCTGGAGTTCATCCGCCGGGTCAACGGGCTGCCGGACATCGCGGCCGTGCAGGAGATCTTCCTCGCGGCGAGCTACCTCGTGCTCGGCCTCGGCGACGTGTACCTCGGCGCGCCCGTCGCGACGCCGATCGACCCGCGGCACCGGCTGGTCACGACGAAGTACAACCCGGCGCGCACCTGGACGCCCGAGAACGCGGTCGGCATCGGCGGCGCGTACCTGTGCGTCTACGGCATGGAGGGGCCGGGCGGGTACCAGTTCCTCGGCCGCACCGTGCCGGTGTGGAGCCGCCACCGGCCGTTCCGCCAGACGACGCGCGAGCGCCCGTGGCTGCTCAGGTTCTTCGACCAGCTCCGCTTCCACCTCGTGTCGCCGGAGGAGCTGCTCGAGCTCCGGGCCGACATGGTGGCCGGCCGCGGCGAGGTGCACATCGAGGAGGCGACGTTCGACCTCGGAGCGCACCACCACTTCCTCTCCGAGAACGCGGCGGGCATCCGCGTGGCGCAGGCGCGGCAGCGGGCCGCGTTCGACGCCGAGCGCGCGCGGTGGGAGGCCGACGGCGAGTTCGACCGGGTGCGCCGCGCGGGCGCGCGGCTCGAGGGCGCAGGGGCGGCGGTGGAGGGCAGCCTCCCGGCCGGGCTCTCGCCGGTCACGGCGCCGCTCACGGCGAGCGTGTGGAAGGTCGACGTGGAGCCCGGGGAGCGCGTCGAGGCCGGGCAGCGCGTCGCCGTGCTCGAGGCGATGAAGATGGAGTTCGCCGTGGTGGCCGAGGTGGCCGGCGCGGTCGACTGGATCGGCTGCAGGCCGGGCCAGATGGTCAGCGCGGGCCAGGCGCTCGTGGGGGTGTCGGCCGATGTGTAGCGCGATCGCGACGGGGGCGCCGGGCGGCCGCGGGGCGCCGCGGCGCGGCGCGAGGGACGAGGGCGGCGGCGAAGGCGGCGGGAGCGAAAGGAGCGCGGGCATGGCGCAGGTGGACGTTGGATCGAGCGAGGCGGCCGCGGCGGCGGCGGACCGGAGCGACGCCGAGGACCTCGCGCGCCTCGGCTACCGGCAGGAGCTGAAGCGGGATCTCGGCAGCCTCTCGGCCTTCGCGGCGGGCTTCTCGTACGTGTCGATCCTCACGACGGTCTTCCAGCTGTTCGTGATCGGCTACGCGTTCGGCGGCGCGCGGTTCTTCTGGACGTGGCCCGTGGTGTTCCTGGGCCAGCTCGCGGTCGCGCTCAACCTCGCCGAGGTGGGCTCGAACTACCCCGTGGCCGGCTCGGTGTACCAGTGGGGCCGCCGCGTCTGGTCGGGCTACCCGGGGTGGCTCGCGGGGTGGCTCAAGCTCGTCGGCGACGTCGTGAGCGTCGCGGCGGCGGCGATCGCGCTGCAGGCGATCTTGCCGAGCCTCTGGGGCGGCTTCCAGCTGCTCGGCGGCGACCCGTCGCTCACGTCGCGCGACGGCGCGGCGAACGCGGTGCTGCTCGGCGCCGGGCTCGTCGTGCTCACGACCGCGATCAACATGGCCGGCGTGAAGGTCATGGCCTGCGTGAACGACCTCGGCGTGCTGGCGGAGCTCGGCGGGGTGGTCCTCCTGATCGGGGCGCTGCTGCTGCACGCGGTGCGCGGCCCGGAGGTGGTGCTGGCGCCGGTCTACGGGCCGCCGTCCTCGCTGGGCACGGGCGTGGCGGGCCTGCTCGCGGCCGCGCTGATGCCCGCCTACGTGCTGTACGGGTTCGACTCGGCCGGGTCGCTGGCCGAGGAGACGCGGAGCCCGCGGCGGATCATCCCGCGGGCGATCCTGAAGGCGATCGTGGCGTCCGGGGTGGGCGGCGCGCTGCTCATCGTGGCGGCGCTCATGGCGGCGCCGAGCCTCACGGACGGCCGGCTGTCGACCGAGGGCCTCTCGTACGTGGTCGTGGGCGCGCTCGGCCCGACGCTCGGCAAGGTGTTCCTGGCCGACGTGGCGCTGGCGGTGTGCGTCTGCACGCTGGCGATCCAGACCGGCGCCTCGCGGCTGGCCTTCTCGATGGCGCGGGACGGCGCGCTGCCCGGCGCGGCGGCGCTGTCGCGGGTGTCGCCGCGCACGAGGACGCCCGTCGCGCCGGCGATCGCGGTGGGCGCGCTCGCGTGCGGCATGCTCGTCGTGAACTACGGCGAGGCGCAGCTGTTCGTGCTGATCACCGAGTCGGCCGTGCTCCTCGTGAACCTCTCGTACCTGCTCGTGACGTCGGGCATGCTCGTCCGCAGGCTGGGCGGCTGGCCGGGGCGCGCCTCTGCCCGCGGCGAGGTGTTCTCGCTCGGGCGGGCCGGGATCGCGCTGAACGCCGCGGCCGTGCTCTGGGGGATCGCGCTCATCGCCAACATCGCATGGCCGCGGCACGGCGGCGGGTCCTCGTGGATGCAGTACTTCCCGGCGCTGAGCGTGATCGGCACCGTGGCCCTGGGGCTCGCGCTGCACGCCGCGACGCAGCGGCCGCGCGGCGAGCGGGAGGGGCGCGAGGTCCCGGCGCAGGGGGCGAGCTCGGCGTCGATCCCGCTGTGAGGCGCTCCGCCGCGGCGCGTGTTCCAGCCGCGGCGCGTGTTCCGGTGCGGCGCGCGCGCCGATGTCCCCGCGGCGTCGCACCGGACGAGGGCGGCGGCGGGAGATTGCCCCCGTGCTGTCGCAGCGCACGCGGCGAATCCCGTGAAAACAGGCGATCTCCCGCCCGGCACGGCGCGTGCTGAATGGCGCAACGTCGCGATCACGCGATGAATCGAATCGCCATTCAGAAGGAGATCCCCATGAACCGTATCGTGAAGAGCGCCCTCATCGCCGCCTCCGCCGTCGCCCTGGCCGCCGTGGCGCTGCCCGCCTCGGCCCGCAGCACCGTCGCGTTCATCGGGCGCGCCCAGAACCCGGCGGACGCAGGCTGCTTCGGCGAGTGGTATGGCAGCATGGTCAACAACTGCAGCAGCGAGAAGCTCCTCATTCTGCCGCTCGTGATGGATCCGGGGCCGTTCAACAACTGGGCGAACGTCACCGTGACCGCGTATGGGACGAACTCGGCCAGCAATGTGAGGTGCGCGACGATCGGCGTCGACCGGGCCACGGGCGGCATCTGGGGAGATGCATACAGGAACCTGCCCGCCTTCGGGTCGCGGCAGGACATCGTGCTTCCCGGCACCTTCTACAACCCCGACAGCACCGCCTACGCCGCCTGCTTCGTCGGTCCTGGCGGTCAGGTGAACCAGGTCCGTTACTGAGGTCGATCGACCGCGCCTTTCCGTGGGAGCCGGGGGGCTCCCGCGGAAAGGCGCTGTTTGCCGCGCAACGGAGGTATCCATGAAGAGGATCTGGCAGGGCGCGTTCGCCGCGGCGGCGATCGGCGCAGCGACGATGTTCGTGCTCGAGCGAGGGCGCCAGCAGGAAGAGATCGCGCGCATGCGCGACGACATGGGCGCGCTGTCGCGCGACCTCGACGAGGCGCGGAGCGAGGCGGCCAGCGCCGCCGCCGTGCGGCGCCTCGCGCGCCGGATCGAGGCGGCCGAGCGGACGTCTCCCGCGCCCCCGCCGGCGCCTGAGGAGCGAGCCGCCGCGCCGACGCAGCCCGGCGATGAGCCCGAGGGGCCCGCGGCCGCCGAGCAGCGGACCGCCACCATGGCCGAGGTGAGCGAGCGGCTTCAGGACGTGTTCGCGGGGGAAGGGATCGACGCGCAGTGGACCGCCGCCGCGCGCGAGACGGCGCGCGACAAGCTGAGCGCCGCGCTCCCCGACAGCTCGTCCCTGCGCTCGCTCGAGTGCCGCAGCTCGATGTGCCGCATCGAGACGGAGCACGCGGATCTCGAGCAGTTCCAGCGGTTCGTTCAGGGCGCATTCATGGATCCGCAGAAGAAGCCGTGGAACGGTGGTTTCTTCGCGATGCCTGTCAGCGATCCGTCCGATGGAAAGGTCGTCGTCGTGTCCTACCTCGCGCGGGAGGGCGAGCCGCTGCCGATGTCTCTCTGATGCTCGCGCCGGTGGTGCTGTGGTTCGCCGGCGGCGCGAGCGGGCGGGTGGACGAGGAGCCCTCCGGCGGCTGGACGGCGCTGCGTGTTTCGGGCGAGACTCCACCGTATGGGACGAGAGGAGGACGAGGATCGGGCCGAGCTTCTCCGCAAGCTGGAGGCGCTGGAGCGCGAGGTCGGGTCGCTCCGGGACGACGCGCGCCGGTGGCGCGCGCTGATGAAGGCGCGCGACATCAGCGTGAGCCTCTACCGCCCCGACGGGAGGCCACGCGACGTCAACCCAGGGTGGGAGAAGCTCTGGCAAGCGCCTGCAGCCGCTTTCCTGGCGTCCTCCTTCAACGCGCTGGAGGACCAGGAGACCGAGAGGAGCGGCGCCATGCGCTACATCGAGCGGCTCTTCCGCGGCGAGGAGGTCGCGCTCCCGCCGATGTTCTACGACACCCGCAAGGTCGAGGTGGTGGCGGACAAGGCGGGCGTGGCGCACTGGATTTGCTGCTACGGGGTGCCGGTGCGCGACGCCGACGAGCGCCCGAGGGAGCTCGTGATGTTCCACTTCTCCGTTCCGGAGGGGGCCACGATCCAGCGCAAGTACGAGGCGCTGTTCGAGGAGCAGCAAGCGCTCCGCGCGTCCCTGGAGGCGCGGAACCTGGAGCTGGAGCGGACCGTGCAGCTCATCGAGGCGCAGCGCGACGCGATCCAGGCCATGAGCATTCCGGTCATCCGCGTCGGCGACGGCGTGCTCTGCGTTCCGCTCGTCGGCATGATCGACGACGCGCGGGCCGGCCAGCTCCTCGAGCGCCTGCTGGAGGCCATCGCCGCCCAGCAGGCCGCGGAGGTGCTCGTCGACATCACCGGCGTGCCCGCGCTCGACGCCCAGGCCGCAGCGCAGCTGCTCAAGGCCGCCTCCGCCGCCCGCCTGCTCGGCGCCGCGTGCACCATCGTCGGCGTCTCGCCCTCCATGGCGCAGACCCTGGTCGAGCTCGGCGTCGACCTCGGCGCCCTCACCACCGCCGCCACGCTCGCCGAGGGCCTCGCCCAGGCCCTCGCGCGGCGCGACGCCAAGGCGCGGGCGAGCCGGCGCCCGGGGCGCCGCGGTTCACCCGGAAGGGCCGGAGAGACGCCCCTGTGATCGCTCGTTTTTGACCACGCGCGCAGCGAGCACGCGTGTCCTCCCATGGCTGGACGGCGCTGCGCGTCTCGGGCGAGACTCCGTCGCATGGGGAACGAGGGGGACGAGGAGCGGGCAGAGCTTCGCCGCAGGCTGGAGGCGCTGGAGCGCGAGGCCGGAGCGCTCCGCGAGGACGCCCATCGGTGGCGCACGGTGATGAGGGCGCGCGACATCAGCGTGTGCCTTTACCATCCCGACGGGAGGCCACGCGACGTCAACCCCGGGTGGGAGAGGCTCTGGCAGGTGCCGGCCGCCGCTTTCCTGAGGTCGAGCTTCAACCAGCTAGAGGACCGGGAGACCGAGAGAAACGGCATGAAGCCCTACGTGGAGCGGCTCTTCCGCGGCGAGGAGCTCGCGCTCCCCCCGAACTTCTACGACACCCGAAAGGTCGACGAGGTCTCGGAGAAAGGGGGCGTGGCGCACTGGGTCTGCGCCTACGGGGTGCCGGTGCGCGACGCCGAGGGGCGCCTCCTGGAGATCATGATGTTCAGCTTCTCCGTTCCGGAGGGGGCCACGATTCAGCGCAAGTACGAGGCGCTGTTCGAGGAGCAGCAAGCGCTCCGCGCGTCGCTGGAAGCGCGGAACCTGGAGCTGGAGCGGACCGTGCGGCTCATCGAGGCGCAGCGCGACGCGATCCAGGCCATGAGCATTCCGGTCATCCGCGTCGGCGACGGCGTGCTCTGCGTTCCGCTCGTCGGCATGATCGACGACGCGCGGGCAGGCCAGCTCCTCGAGCGCCTGCTGGAGGCCATCGCCGCCCAGCAGGCCGCGGAGGTGCTCGTCGACATCACCGGCGTGCCCGCGCTCGACGCCCAGGCCGCAGCGCAGCTGCTCAAGGCCGCCTCCGCCGCCCGCCTGCTCGGCGCCGCGTGCACCATCGTCGGCGTCTCGCCCTCCATGGCGCAGACCCTGGTCGAGCTCGGCGTCGACCTCGGCGCCCTCACCACCGCCGCAACGCTCGCCGAGGGCCTCGCCCAGGCCCTCGCGCGGCGCGACGCCAAGGCGCGGGCGAGCCGGCGCCCGGGGCGCCGCGCTCCGCCCGGAGGAGCCGGAGAGGCGCCGCCGTGAAGGCGCAGCGCGGAGCCACGCGAACTCTGCCGTCCGAAGCGGGACGACTGCGACGGGCGTACGTAGTCAGGGTGACGCCCGACGGTCGTCCTGGGGACGCATGCTCGCTCGCTGTCGTCAAGTGTTGCCGCCATGGTAGAGTGGGTCAGGAGCCCGATCCGATGCGTGACCGCCAAGCCGAACCGACAGAGGCTGACACGTTCGACGCCGAGAAGAGCTGGGACCAGCGGATCCTTGAAAGAATCCCTTCCGGGGTTGATCCATCGCTCATTGCCGAGAACCTCCGATTGACTCCCACAGAAAGGGTCGAGCGGATGCGGAAGGCGCTGGAATTCATCGAAGAGGCAAAGGCAGCCCATGGTCACCGACTTCCGGCGCATCGTTGAGGCGCTCACCGGCGAGCGCGTCGACTTCGTGATCATCGGCGGGCTCGCGCTGGTGATCCAAGGCTCGAGCCGCACGACCAACGATATCGATCTCTGCTACTCGCGCACCCGCGAGAACTTGCGTCACCTCGCGCACGCGCTGGCCCCATTCCATCCGACGCTCCGCGGATTTCCTCCTGAGCTGCCCTTCTTCTGGGACGAGCAGACGCTGTGGAGCGGGCTCAACTTCACACTGAGCACAGATATAGGCGCGGTGGACCTGCTGGGCGAAGTGCCCGGAGTAGGTAGCTTTGACGACGTGGTGCAGGGCTCGGAGGAAATCCAGCTCTACGGGGCTGCGGTGCGAATCTTGGGGCTTGACGCACTTGAACGCGCAAAGCGCGCGGCCGGTCGGGCCAAAGATCTGCTCGATCTCGGTGAGATCGCCGCCATCCGCGCACGCCGGTAGTCTCCAGGAAGTGGCGATGAATACGACCCGCGCTGGCCGCACCCTGGTGCTCGTGAAACTAGTCACTTCATCGATGATATTTACGGTCTTGATGCCCGTCAGAGCGATACCTCGCGCCGGCTGCGGGCCGCCGCTCAGCGGGGGTGCGCGACTTCGCCCAGGATCGTCCTCGAAGCCACCTCTGCCGCGAGCACAGCGCGGCGCCGGCTCACCGCAGGCGCTTCTCCGCTCCCAGCGACCCCTCGCTCTGGCGAGGTCCCGCGCAATCACCGCGCCCGCACGCCGCCCTGCATCGCGTACGCGATCCCGGCTTGCAGCGTTCCGCGGGTCACGATGTCGGGCAGGTCGGAGCCGAGATCGACGAGGCACCGCGCGACCTCCGGGCGGATCCCCGTCAGCACCACCTTCGCCCCGAGCAGCCGCACCGCGCTCGCCGCCTGGAGGATCCCCTGGGTGGCCTCCGCGTCCATCCCCGGGACGCCGGTGATGTCCAGGATGGCGACCCTCGCCTGGCGCCGTGTCAGCTCGTCCAGCAGCGCGCCCGTGGCCTGCTGCATCCGGGCCCGGTCGATCGCTCCGATGAGCGGCATGACGATGACGTCGTCGCTGATGGGGATCACCGGCGTGGACAGCTGCACCAGCATGGTCATCTGCGCGCGGATCGTCTCTTCCTTGCTCTGGCGCAGCGCTTCCTCGGCCCGCTTGCGATCCGTGATGTCCAGGAGCGACACGAAACAGCGCTCCCACGTCTGCTCGGCGCCCGCGCTCATCGCGAGCCGGAGCGTGACGGTCCTCAGCTCACCGTCGAGCGTGGAGATGAAGGACTCTTCCTCGAAGGACGTCGCCCCGTTCCCCAGGGCGACGAGCTCGCGGCGGAAGGTCGCCACCGCGGCCTCGACGAAGATGACCGACAGCCCGGCGAGGATCTGCTCCTTGCTCGCGGCGCGGCAAAGCTCCAGCGTGGCCTTGTTCACGTCGAGGATCTTCACCAACCCGATGCCCGTGAAGACGTCGTCGATATGGGCTCGGAAGTGCGCGTCCAGATCGGTGACGCCCGACGCGATGATCCGGTCGAGGTGCTGCCTGACCGCAGACCAGTCCTCCTCCCAGAGGGAGATCGGGGAGCTCTCGAAGATACCCCGGTAGCGCGCCTCGCTCCTCTCGAGCTCCTCGACCCGCCGGCGCAGCTGCGTCAGCTCGTCACTCGTATTCATTGGTGTCATGCGCGATCGGCTGGCTCCCGGAGCACAAGCGCTCAGGATCAGGATGCCACGCCGGCCCCCTCACCGTCACCGTCACACATCGACGGGCCGCTACTCCGCCTCCGACGGAACTGCGCTGCTCCTGGTCAGGCGGCCAACCAGATCAAGGTATGAATCGAACCGGGAAAGGAATCGCCCCTACCCCGCGAACTCATCTCGGTTGGCGCCCGGCGCGCCAGGCGAATACGAAGCACCGACCACAGTCAGAGCGCGACGACCACAATCAAAGCGCGCCAACCACAGTCAGCCCACCGACCGCTGCCGTCCTCGCCGGACGAGGGCGACGTCCTCGAAGCCTCGTTCGCTCCGTCGCTCGCCCGCGCGGCGCGCCGGTCGCCTCGCGCTCGACCAGCGAGCCGCGCTGGCCGTGCTCGCCGAAACCGCCATGGCCCGGAGCGCGCGCATCTCGATATCATCGGCGATCCGCTCTTCCAGGAAGCGCATCGGCGATCCCGGCATTCGCGCGCTCGCCCACAGCAGCGCCGCCGCCTCCGTCGATGATGCTGCGGCGCGTGCGCCCGCCCAGCGCGCCGCGAGCTCCGCGACGCAGAGCCCAGGGTGCCTGCACACCTGGGACCCGGCGACGAGCGCGGCATCGAGCGCGCCCGCGAGCCGGCGCGCCGCGCGGGCGCTCGTCATCACGCGGTCGATGAGCACGCGCAACACCTCGCCGGAGAGCTCCTCGGCGGCCTCACCGCAGTCCTCTCTTCCCACCAGGACGCCGATCTCCTCGCGGGAGAGCGCGAGCGCCGCGATCATCCGGAGGACACGCGGCGAGCAGTGCCACGGCCGCGGGCCGGCGAGCCCGAGCGGGCTCCTCGCGCGCGCGAGCGAGCCCGCCCGCTCCGCGCCGCGCCGCGGCTCGTCGTTCTCCCAACGCTGGAGAGCCGCCGGGCGGCCGCGACCGAGCAATCCCGGCGCCGCCGGCTCCCTCACGACCACCTCCCCCCTCTGCACCCGACGCCGGGAAATACGCGCCGACCAGCGCCTCGACCCGCCACCTGCCGCCCGAAATCGCGGGCCACCAGCCCACCCGCGGAACCCGCCAGATCCCACGCCGAATTGAAAATGATTTTCATTTTCTAAATATGTAGGACAGCGCCGCGGTGCAGGTCAAGCCGTTTCGTGAACAGCCCCCGCTCGATGGAGGTGGACGGAACGCCGCGTCGGCGCCGGCGGCGCCCTCAGGCGTCAGGGAACGGGATGAACTCGACCTCGTCGCCCGGGACCTTGGGGAAGCGCCCGGCCTTCCAGTCCTGCTTCGCGCGCTCGATGCGCTCCCGTGAGCTCGAGACGAAGTTCCACACGACGTGGCGTTCGCCGTCGAGCGGGGCGCCGCCGAGCAGCATCACGCGGCTCCGGGAGAGCGCGTGCAGCACCGCCGGCGCTCCGGCGCGGAACACGAGCATCGCCCCCTCCTCGAACCGCTGGCCGTCGCAGCCGACGGCCCCTTCGATCACGTAGGCCGCGCACGACGTGTGGCCGTCGGGCAGCGGGAGCGCCGCGCCCGGGTCGAGCTCGGCGTGCACGTAGAGCGTCGGCGACAGGACGCCGACCGGCGAGCGCGCGCCGTACGCCTCCCCCGCGATCACGCGCAGCGACGCGCCGGGCCGGGTGACCACGGGGATCGTGGCCGCGGGGTGGTGCTCGAAGCGGGGAGCGTGCTCCTCGTGCTCCACCGGCAGCGCGATCCAGCACTGGACGCCGTGGAGGCGCGTCTCCTCCGCCAGCCGAGCCGGGTCGCCGCGCTCGGAGTGGACGATGCCGCGCCCGGCGACCATCCAGTTGACGTCGCCAGGGCGGATCAGCTGCGCGGTGCCGAGGCTGTCGCGGTGGAGGATCTCCCCCTCGAACAGGTAGGTCAGCGTCGCGAGCCCGATGTGCGGGTGAGGGCGCACCGAGATCCCCTCCCCTGCAGCGAAGCTCGCCGGACCCATGTGATCGAAGAAGACGAAGGGGCCGACGAGGCGGCGGCGGATCGACGGCAGCACGCGGCGCACGGTGAAGCCGCCCAGGTCGCGGGGGCGCGCGTCGATGACGAGCTCGATCGCGTCCGCGGGCGAGTCCACACACGCAGGTTCATGGTCAGGGTAGCGGCTCATCGAAGTCTCCTTTGCAGGGCGGGGCCGGACCGCGGGGACCCACGCTCGATGCGCGACTCTACCCGCTCCAGCGGGGATGCCATGGCGCTTCGAGCCCGCACGACGGGCCGCCGCCTTGACTCTAACACCGTTCGATTTACTCTAACGGTGTTCAAGTTCTTGGCCCTGGAGGTCTCAATGGCGGTGGACGCTGACGTGCTCGTCGTGGGCGGAGGTCCGGTCGGTCTGATGCTGGCGTGCGAGCTCGCGCTCGCGGGGGTCCGGGTGTGTGTGCTGGAGCAGCTCGCGGCGCCGACCGAGCAGTCGCGCGCGCTCACGCTGCACCCTAGGAGCCTCGAGATCTTCGATCAACGCGGGATCATCGATCGTTTCCTGCGCCGCGGAGCGCCGGTCCCGGCTGGGCACTTCGCGCTGCTCGAGCCGCGGCTCGACTTCTCGCGCCTCGACACGCGGCACCCGTACACGCTGTTCCTGCCCCAGGTGCAGACGGAAGAGCTCCTGGAGGAGCGGGCGCGCGAGCTGGGGGCCGAGATCCTGCGCGGGCACGCGGTCGTCGAGGTCGCGGAGAGCGAGGGAGGCGTCGCGCTGTGGATCCAGGGCCCCGAGGGGCGGCTCCGCGGGCGCGCGCGTTACGTCGTGGGCTGCGACGGGGCCGCGAGCGTGGTGCGGCGCGCGATCGGCGTCGGCTTCCCGGGGAGCGACGCGACGCTGACGGCTCTCCTCGGCGACGTCGAGATCGCGGAGGGCGCAGGCAGGCCAGCTCCCCGCACGGGCCCCCACGGCGCAGTGCTGGCGGCGCCGCTCGGCGGCGGGCTCTACCGCTTCGTCGTGTTCGATCCGCTGCGGATGCACGCGAGCAAGTCCGAGCCGGTCACGCTCGACGAGCTGCGGACCTCCGTGCAGCGGATCCTCGGGACGGACTTCGGGATGCGCCGCGCGCGCTGGCTGTCCCGCTTCGGCAACGCGACGCGGCTGGCCGAGCGCTACCGCGTCGGGCGCGTGTTCCTCGCGGGTGACGCCGCGCACATGCATTTCCCGGCCGGCGGGCAGGGGCTCAACGTGGGGCTGCAGGACGCGACGAACCTCGGCTGGAAGCTCGCCGCCGCGGTCAAGGGCTGGGCGCCGCCCCACCTGCTGGACAGCTACCATGACGAGCGCCACCCCGTCGGCCAGGCGCTCCTGCGCAACACCGAGGCGCAGACCAGGCTGCTCGACGTGTCAGGGCCCGGCCTCTCGCTCCGGGGCGTGATGAGCGAGCTGCTCTCCATGGATGTGGTGAACAGGCACCTCGCCGGGCAGATCAGCGCGCTCGACGTCGCGTATCCGCCCGCCGAGGGCGCGGCGGCGCACGCCCTGTCCGGCCGGAGGGCGCCCGACCGCGGGCTCGAGACGGCGCGCGGCGCGACGCGCCTGTACGAGCTGCTCCACGCGGGCCGGTACGTGCTGCTCGACCTGGTCGGCGACGCGCGGATCGAGGCCGCGGTCGGGGCGCGGCGGGATCGCGTCGAGCTCGTCCGCGCGACGGTCGCCGACCGGGAGAGCGAGCTCGCCGGCGTCGAGGCGCTCCTCGTGAGGCCGGACGGCCATGTCGCCTGGGCGAGCGACGCGGCGCGGCGCGCGTGGCGCATGGCCGACCTCGGGGACGCGCTCGAGCGCTGGTGCGGGCGCGCGCGGCCGTGAGCTCGGAATAGGCATCGCCGGCGCTCGGCAGGGCGCGACGATGGCGCCGGCCGACGGTCCTGCCGGAGCGCGGCGCCCTCGGCGGCGGAGCGGCGACCGCGGCGCACGCGCGCGGCTCACGGCCCGCGTCACCGGCAGGATAACGCTCTCCTTCACGGCACCTCGGTGTTCGGGCGGCCGCCCTCGCGCTCCCCCTGCGCGAGCCCCGCTCAGGAGCCGAGCGCTGCGCGAGCCCCGCTCAGGAGCCGAGCGGCGCGCCGCAGCGCTCGCACTGCTTGGCGCGGTACGGGTGCTTCGCCTGGCAGTTCAGGCAGAGCTTCGGCAGGAAGTAGAGGATCGCGAGGCCGACGCAGGTGAACAGGCCGAGGAGGCCAAGGGCGCCGTTCCGGCCGCGCATCTTCGCGTAGTTCACGAGGGCGATGATGAACAGGACCGCCCCGCCGGCCGAGAGGAGCACGTTCTCCGTCGTGCGGCCGATCGACTGCAGCACGAGCCCCGGCAACCCGAACGCGAAGCTCATCGTGTTGAGGCGCTTCAGCTGCCGCTGGATCTCGGCGCGCCGCTCCGGGCTGATCTGCTCGCCGGGCGCGGGGCGATGCTCGGTGGGTGCGGTCGGAGGTGCATACGGGTTCATGCGATCTTCCTTCTCGGTGCGCGTTCCGGCGTGGTCTCGCGGCGCGCCGCAGGGCGACGCTCTCAGGCTATGCGCCCTCCCCGAGGCGGAACAGCGGGATCCGCCCCGCGCCAGGCCTCACCCCCCGAGAGGACCAGCTCGCCTCGACGCGCACACACGGCGCGATCCACCTCCGGCGGCGCGCGCAGCCCGCGCGCAGCGGGCGCTCAGAATGCCACGCGCAGCCCCACGCCCAGGGCCCCTGCGCCGCCCGGCGCGGCGACGGCGCCCGGACCGACGAGGAGGCGCGCCGCGGCGGCAGGCTCGCCGGACTCGGGGCCTTTCCGCACCCTCTGCTTGCCGATCACGTAGAGCGGCAGGCCGACGGCGACCGCGGCGCCCCCGACGAGCGCTGTTGCGACCGCTTCATCGTATCCGTCGCGGCGCTCGTCTGCGCCCACGGGGCGATCGTGCGTCGCCGCGATCAGGACAACGCCGCTGACCAGGGCGACCCCTCCGAGGATGGCGACGCCGAGCCCGGAGAACATCAGGACGGCGCTGCGCCGCTCCGTCGTCCGCTCCATGAACTCGCCGAGCTCCTCCTCGGTCGCCTCGAGATCCAGCTCGAGCCTGCGCCTCCTGGCCCCATTTCTCTCCTCGTCGGAGCCGGCCTGATCGAGCAGGCGCAGCTGGCGCTCGATCCCGGCGATGCGGGCCTCGTACGCGGCGAGCGCCTCCTCCCACGTCGCCCCCGGCGGGAGCCCCGGCGCGGCGTAGGGCGCGGCCGGCGCGGCCGGCGACGGGAGCGGCGCCGCAGGCTCCCCCGCCGTCTGCGCGGCCGCCGTCGACGCGAGGGCGACGGCGCCGAAGGCCAGCCCCCACGCCGCGAGCCAGCCGCGCGCCCTCGGGCGGCGCGCCGGCCGCGGCGGTGGAGGTGCGGGATGGGGATGACCTCGTTCCATGGAGTCCGGGGCAGGGCCTAGCAGAGGTTCCTGCTCACGGGAACGCTCCGGGCGCCGCGCGTCGGGCCGCGGGCGCCTCAAGGTCGATTCGGCGCGCAGCTGCCATCCTCGCAGCTCCCCTCGGCGCGCCGCCCGCGCGCCCTGGCGAGGACGGTCTGGATCAGCCCGAGCGTCCAGCACGTCGGGCAGCCGCGCAGCGCCGCGAGCGCGACGGCGACCAGCGCGATCGCCGCCCACGGGGACGCTGGCGCGAGGTGCACCGCGAGCGCGAGGGCCCCGAAGCCGATCGCCCCGCGCGCGAGGTGCGCCGCGACGCTCCTGCTCGCGAGCATCCCCCTACCCTCCCCGCGCGGCCGGCGGCGCGTCCCGCCGGAGGATCTCCGTGCGCACGGCCTGCCGCGCCCGGTGGAGCCGGCTCTTCATGGCCGCCTCGCTGAGCCCCAGCGTCGCGCAGACCTCCTCGCCCGTCAGCCCCTCGACGTCGCGCAGCACGAGCACCTCCCGGTAGGGCGGCTCCAGGCCGGCGATCGCCTCGTGCACGGCCCGCACGAGCCGCCAGCGCTCGAGCGCCGCCTGGGGGTCGAGCTCGGCGAGCGCGTGGACGACGTCGGCGTCGGCGTCGTCCACGCGCTCGCCGAGGCGCGCGCGCTCCCGCGCGAACGGGCGCAGCATGCGCAAGCACAGGTTCCGCACCACCGTCATCAGCCAGGAGAGCACCCCCGGGTGGCTCGCGACGTCGGGCCGGCGGGCGAGCTTCGTGAAGGCCTCCTGGACCGCGTCGTCCGCGTCGGAGGCGTCGCGGCACACGCGCAGCCCGAAGCGGTACACGCGGTCGTGGTAGGCGCGGACGAGCAGCTCCAGCGCGCCGTCGTCGCCGCGCGCCGCGGCCGCGAGCACGGTGTCGTGGGGGGTCGACGCTTCCATGCAGCGCCTCAGCCGCGAGGGGCAGGGCAGCTCGACCTGCCCAGGAGAGTGTACCCGAGGCACGTGCCCGCGAGGGCCGTGAACATCACGTAGACGCCCGGCAGGCCGAACGCGGCGAGGCGCGCCGCGAGCGGCAGCGGCGCCGCCCAGGCGCACGCAAAGAGGGCGAGCGCGCCCAGGCCACGGAACAGGCGATCCATCTTCCCGACGTTACATTTCATGAGCTCCTCCGTCCTGTCACCCGGGAGAAGCCCCGGCGCGGGACGGAGGATTCAGGAAATCGTCACCGGAGCGCCGCCCGCGCGGACGGCGCAGCGGCCCGTCAGCGGCGGCCGAGGTAGTTCATGAGCCAGGTCATGGCCGGCCGCATGGCGCCGCTCGGCTGCTGGAGGCCGGTGTTGGCCCTCCAGGTGGCGCCCACGATGTACCCCCAGAGCGTGATGCCTTTGACCTCGGGGTGGTTCCAGAACATCGTGAACTGACTCTCCATCACCCTGCGCTGCTCTTCGTCGTTCGCGATGCCGATGTCGTACTCGGTGATGTACACGGGCTTGCCCAGCGAGGCGAGCCTGTCGATGAACCCCTTCACGGTGGGAGTGCTCAGCTTGTAGGCGTCGTGGGCCTGCGCGCCGAGGGCGTCGACCGGGGCGCCCGCGTTGATCACCGCCCTCGCGATCCTCATGAAGTTGTTGTGATCGCCCTCGTACTCGATGTTGTTGTAGTCGTTGAGGATCAGGACCGCGCCCGGGCAGTACTCGCGCGCCCACTTGAACGAGTTGACGATCCAGTCGTAGCCGCTGCCGCCGTCGCCGCCGATGCCGTCCTTGTACGAGGGCGTGGTGTGGGGCGGCGGCTCGTTCACGACGTCGATGTACTTCACCTGGGGGTAGCGCGCGCAGAACGACCGCATCCAGTCCTTCACGGCGGCTTGCTGATCCGCCCTGGAGAGGCTCGCTATCCAGCTCGGTTGCTGGCTGCCCCACACGAAGGTGTGCCCCTTGAACGGGATGTTGTTCGTCTGCGCGTACCTGTAGATCGCGTCGAGCTTGCTCCAGTCTTTCACGCCGCGGGACCTCTCGACGTCGCCCCACTTGCCCTCGTTCTCGGGCGTGATCTGGTTCCAGTACCTCGCGAAGCCGTCGCGCACCGCGCCGTTCGTCGTGATGTTGCCCACGAACTTGGCGCCCGTCGAGGTCCCGCCGCCGGAGCCGCCCCCGCCGCCCGAACCACCAGCGCCGCCGGCGCCGCCTGAGCCCCCCGCGCCGCCCGAACCGCCAGCGCCACCCGCACCACCGGCGCCGCCCGCGCCGCTGCTCGACGAGGAGCTCGAGGACGAGCTCGAGCTGCTGCTGGAGGAAGAGCTCGCGCTGGTGCTCGATCCGCCGCTGCCGGTGACCGAGACGAGCGTGGGCCTGCCGGTGCCGTTCGCGCAGAAACCAAAGCTCGTCGCGTCGCGCGGGGCCAGCCCTCCGTTGTAGGACTCGTTGGTGGCGCTGAGCTGCCCGCCCGACGGCGAGGTGCGCGCGTTCCACGCGCTGCTCACCGTCGATCCGTTCAGCCCGACGACCACGCCCCAGCCGGTGGTCCGGGCGGCGCTCGCGTTCGTGATCGTCACGTTCGCGCAGTACCCACTGCCCCACTGCGACTGGATCGCGAGCTCCGCCGTGAGCGCGGAGTCCGGGCTGCTCAGCTCGGACTCCAGGGAGTCGCTGTACTCCTCTTCAAGCGACCCGACGGTGCAGGCGACCAGGCAGCATGCGAACGAAGCGGACAAGCACCCAAGCAAGCGAGTCATGCGCATCGTAATTCTCCATGGCGGACCGTCCGAGCCGCGGGATTTGCTCAAGATGGATAAGTGAATCAGAAGGATACCCGCGCGCTCCGCCGCTCTACGGGTTTGAGTCGACGAGATTCCCGGACAGCAGCTTTTTGATCACGATCCTGTCCGCTCGTTTGCGCCGATCGCGCGCCCTGCGATCGTTCCTACAGCAACGTTGCAATCTCTGGCTCGCGGCATAACATCCGCTCCGCAACGCTGCGATCCCATTCGCCAGGAGAAGGACCGTGAGCCACGCTGTGTTCGACGCCCGGGCCTCGACCTGCGGACTCGGCTGCTGACCGCCGTCGCCGCCCTGGCGGCCGTGGGCGACTCGGAGGTGCCGCTCGGCAACCACATCCGCTACGCGCTCAACGTCGGTTGCACGCGCGAGGAGATCGTCGAGACGGTCATGCAGGTATCGGTCTACGCGGGGTTCCCGCGCGCGGTGAAGGGGCTCGCCGTGGTCGAAAAGGTCCTCGCGGAGCGGGGCGGCGAGCGCGGCTCCCGGTGAGCTCGATCGGGTGGAGTCGCCGCCGGCGCCTTGCAGCGCGCCGGCGCCGTCGGGCGCTGCTGCGCTCGCGTACAGTTGCCCGCAGCTGCGGTCAGGGCGCCGAGGGCTGCATCACGCACCCGGGGGGCCGCGCCGCCTGCCGGGGAGGAGCGCGGCCCTCACCCACGGGACGGGCGAGGCGCGCACCCTCTTCGGGCCGCCCCTCGCCCGTGCGTCCCGGGGGGTGTTTGTCGCGGGTCCGCCGCGTTCACTCCACGGCCTGCGGCTCGGCGTCCGCGCAGCAGCGGAAGCCGACCTCGTAGCCGTAGTCGTCTTCCTTGTGAAAGGTCGTCATCGGACGGCACTGGCTCCGGATGGGACCCCACCATCCGCCCTTGAGCCCGCTGCGGTAGGGGGCCTTCTGGTCGGTGCGCACCACCCACTCGTTGACGTTGCCGTTCAGGTCGAAGACGCCCGCCCACGAGGCGCACGCCGCGCGCGCGCCGGCCGGCTCGCGGCCGTCCAGGCGCGCCAGCTCGGCGGCGCACCGCTCGTTCTGCTGGCACGCTTCGTAGTGGAGCAGCCGCTGCGAGTGGTCGGGAAAACGGTAGTCCCGGTCCTGGTTGCACGTCTCGGCGTCCCGCTCGTAGCCGTAAGCGTAAGGCAGCTGCTCGGGGCCCTCGCAGGCGAAGTTGAACTCGGCCTCGGTGCACAGCCGCTTGCCCTGCGCCGCGCAGAGATCCGCGGCCTGCTCCCACGAGGTCAACGTGCGCGGCAGCTCGCCCGGCACGTTCGGGTACTCGTAACGGTCCATGCAGAAGGAGAGATTCTCGTTCTTCTTGGCGACGCACCGCGACGGCTCACGGAAACGCAGGCACCGGGCGGCCACACCCGGCTCGCCGTGGCGTTTCGTCCACTCGGGGTGGTATTCGAGGCATTCTTGCACCACCGCGGGGCAATACTCACCCTCCACCCTCACCATCCCGCCGGGGCAGCCATCGGTCCGTCCAGGCAGAGCGGCCGCCGCCTCGCTCGCCGTGGGCTCGGCCAGCGGCCCGTCGGTGTCCGTCTGCAGCGGCCCATCGGTCGCCGGCTGCGCCTCCGCCTGCGCCGGCTGCGTCTCTGCCTGCGCCGGCGGCGTCTCCGCCTGCGGAGGCGCGGCCTGCGAAGCGCCGGACATCTCCGCCGACAGATCGCGAATCTCGACGCTTCGAGCGTCGCCCCCCTCCGTGTCCGAGTGACTGCCGCAGCCGTAGGCCGCGACGCCGAGCAGTGTCAGTACTGTGAAGCCCAGGGTTCGCACGTCTACCTCTTCCCACTCTTGGCTACACCAGCGCACATGCGCGGGCCAAGATCGAGGCTGTACCGGGCTCGCCTTCATTTCCCTGCGAGCGTCGGCAGCCGGCTGTAGAGATTGCAAAATCTCGGCCTGATATCGGGCGCGGAGATCTCGGGCCACATGGCTTCTCCGCCTGGTGTCGGCCCGCCGCGTGGCCGTCCCGTCGGCCGGAATGGCCGGCCAGCGCACGGCCATCTGGGCCACCATCCGGGCCGCGACATGCGCGCCCTACCTCGTGTTGCGCGCGGGCCTCGCTTGGATGTCTCGACGTCTCAACCGGTTGCCGCGGCCACGGCCACGGCCACGGCGGCGGCTTCCCTCACCGGGCGGAGCCCCTGCGCGCGCGGTCACACGGCCGACGAAGTCGCGCCCGCATACCACATAGAGGAGGAGGTGAGCAAAACGCGGGCTGCAGGCGCGCCGACGATGACGCGCGCCGGGCGCGCCGGCGCCGCGCGGGTGCTGCTGTTCCTCGTCGAGGCGAGGCGTGGCGCGGCGCGGCGCGGCGCGGCGCGGCGATGGACTCGCGCGCGCCACGCGCCAGACGCAGGAGGATCCCATGACCGAGCACCTTGGCATCGATCTCACGAGCGAGCGCTTCTTCGCCGACCCGTTCCCCACGTTCGAGCGGCTCCGCGCCGAGGCGCCGATCTACTTCTTCGAGCCGACGCGGTGCTTCCTCCTCAGCGCCCAGGCCGACATCGAGGCCATGGTGAAGCGGGACGAGGGCGAGGTGGACGTCGTCTCGGGCCTCGCCGAGGTCGTCGCCATCACCACGATCGCCGACATGTTCTCGATCCCCGACGCCGATCGGCCGATGTTCATGCGCTGGTCGACCGACATCGTGAAGCCCACGGGCGGTAACCTCACCTCGGACGAGGTGAAGAGGACGGTGAAGCAGAGCACGAGCGACATGGCCGATTACATGGCGCGCCTCGTGGAGGAGCGCCGGAAGGCGCCGCGCGACGACGTGGCGAGCCGGTTCATCGCGGCGGAAGAGGAGAGCCCGGATCTCCAGGGGGAGGCGGCGGTGCAATGCTTCCAGATGGTCGGGGCCGGGTTCGTCACGTCCATGAACCAGATCGCGAACACGGTGGTCGCGCTCCTCAAGCACCCGGAGGAGCTCGCCAGGCTCCGCCGAGATCCGGGGCTTCTGCGGGGCGCCATCGAGGAGGGCTTGCGCTGCGAGCCCGCGATCCTCTCGATCAACCGCCTGTGCGCCGAGGACACGGAGATCCGCGGCGTCAAGATCGCGAAGGGGGAGTTCGTGTTCGCGATGACCGCGGCGGTGGGCTGTGATCCCGAGCTGTTCCCGGAGCCGAGCCGCTTCGATATCACCCGCCAGCCGAACCGGCACATGACCTTCGGGAGCGGCGTCCACTACTGCCCGGGGGCTCCGCTCCTCCGCATCGAGGCCGAGGAGGCGCTCCGCGGGCTGCTCTCCCTGCCGCGGTGGGAGCTCGCCGAGGAGAGGCTGAGCTACGCGGGATCCAATTTCCAGGACCGGGGTCCGCAGTCGCTGCGCGTTCGCTTCTCGTGAGCGGTCAACGAAGGACGTTCACGTAGCGAACGTCGCGGGGCTCCCCGGGCGTCCGACGTCAGCGGCGACAGCAGATGCCGCCTTCGATGCCGAATTCCACGTTCCCGAGGAGCTCCTCGCCCGCGGGGCAGCCGTCGCGCTGGCTGCTGCCGTCGCCGGGGTCGGGGATCGTGTAGCCGCCAGCGTCCTCGCAGTCCTCGGGAGAGAGCGCGTCGGAGGAGTCCCCGCAGGCGCCGAGCAACAGACCACAGGCGAGCGACAAGATAACGAATCGAAGAGCGCGCATTGAAAAACCTCCATCGAAGCCGCGACCAACCGTACCTTGGAGCGCGCGGAATGCCTATTGGACAGCAGCTTTTCGATGGCGCCGGCCCGGTCTGCGCGGTGTAGGTCGGCGCGGACGACGCGCCGCTCGGCGCTCAAGCGCCGAAGACAGGTCGCTGAAGGCACGGGCGGAGAGCCCGAAGGCTTCCACCTAGGTTCGGCCCTCCGCTGAGCGGATCGGACAGGCTATTTGCCGGAGTCCTCGTCCTCGCCGAGCGCGCCGCCGATCAGACCGCCCGTGGCGCCGATCGCCGCGCCGGCACCACCTCCGAGCAGGCCGCCGGCCAACGCTCCTTTGGCAGCGCCGCCGGCCGGGTCGCCCTCGGTCGACTCCTTCGCCTGGTCCTCCCCCGCGGCGGGCGCCGCCTTGTCGCGCCCGGGGATCGTCCTTGCCGGCTCGTCCTTCTTCGGTGTTTTCATGCTGAAGTTTTCAGCAAGACCCGCGCCAAGCCGGGTACGATCCGGGGCTCGCACCTGGATCAGCCCGGTCGATTGCGCATGAAGTCCGCCACCTCGCCGAGGCGCTGGTCGAGGAAGGCGCGGAGGGGCTCGGGCACGTCGAGCTCAGCCATGGCCGCACGCATGCAGCGCATCCAGGCGTCGCGCATCGCCACATCGACCGGGACGCGGGCGTGGCGCATGCGCAGCCGCGGGTGGCCGTGCGCCGCGATGTAGTCCTGCGGGCCGCCCAGCCAGCCGATCAGGAAGAGGGCGAACCGGTCGCGGCTCTCGCGGCAGACCTGGCCGCCCTCGTCGCAGACGTGGAGGCGCGCGAGCGCCGGCTCGTCGCGGGCCATGAGGTCATAGAAACGCTCGACCAGCCGGCGCACCGCCGGCTCGCCGCCCAGCAACGTGAAAGGGGTCTCGTGCGGTTCGACCATGGACAGCGCCATCCTCTACCGGATCCGCCCCGTCGCCGCACCCTGCTTCCGGGCGCCGCCGGACGGGGGCAGGCGGCGCGTCACGGCGGTTCCTCCTTGCCTCCCGCCCCCGTGATTCCATTCACCTCCAGGCGCTCAGCTGAGGACAAGGTACGAGTCGCCGAACTCGTGGCAGAGATACCCGGCCTGCTCGGCGTGGGCGTTAGCGCGGTGGAGCAGCTCTGCCGGCGCGAACGCCTCGAGCAGCCGGAAATGGCTCTCCGTCGGGTCGTGCACGCCGGTCAGGAGCCCGTCGACCACCCTGGGACGGAAGCCGGGGCGCAGGACGAGATCCGTCACGCCCGGGCCCGCGCGGAGCTCGCCCCCGTGCTGGGCGGCGCAGCCCTCGAGGGCGCGCGTGACCGTGGTGCCCACCGCGACGACCCGGCGGCCTGCCGCCTTGGCCTCGCGCACCGCCGACACCGTCTCTTCCGGGATGTCGAAGCGCTCCGGCAACGGGAGCAGGGCGTCCAGGGCCGGATCGCCGGTCGACGAGATCCCGGCGGCGTGCGTGAGCGAGGCGACGCGGACGCCGCGGCGGATCAGGTCGAGCAAGAGGCTCCACACGAGCGGACGGCCGGCCGAGGGGAGCTCGGCGCAGAGCGGGCGGCTCGCGTAGCGCGTCTGCGCGTGCCAGATCTCGAGCGGGGCCGCGACGTACGCGTACTGGATCGGGCGCCCACGCCGGTAGAGCGCCGACCAGAGCGACGCGCCGCGCTCGCGGAAGGCGATCTCGACGAGGCGCGGCGAGGCCGCCGAGACGCGCTCGACCGCGGCCGAGAGATCGTCGCCGAAGCGCACCACGTCGCCCGGGCCGAGGGCGGGCGGCGCCGGGCGGTCCTCGGTGCGCGTGCGCCAGTCGCCGGCGCCGAAGAGGAGCGCCGCGTAGCGGCCCTCGTCGGCCAGCTCGCCGATGAGGCGCACCTCCACCGGCGCGCCGCCCTCGGTCGCGCCGCGGAGCGAGGCCGGCAGGGTGGCGCCGTCGTTGACGACCAGGAGATCGCCCGGCTGGAGCAGCGCGGGCAGGTCTGCGATGCGCCCGTCGCGGAGGCGCCCGAGGCGCGGATCCACGTGCAGGAGCCGCTCCTCGAGGGGGTTGTCGCGCGGCCAGGTGGCGGGGCTCATGGCGCCTCCGGGAGGCGCGAGGCCTCGACGCGGGCGCCGCTCGGCACCTCGCCGGCGCGGGCGACGAGCGCGACGATCCGGCGCGCGACGTCCGCGGGATCGGCGAGCGCGCTGGGATCCGCCTCGGGGATGGCCTCGGCGTGCATCCTCGTGTTCATCTCGCCGGGATCCACCGAGTAGAACGAGACGCCCGTGCCCTCGAGCTCGGCGGCCCAGGTGCGGGAGAGGTGATCGAGCGCCGCCTTGGAGAGGCCGTAAGCGCCCCACCGCGGATAAGCGTTCACCGCCGCGTCCGAGCTGATGTGGACGACGACCCCGCGCCGCCGGAGCGCCATCGCGCCGGCGATCACCTTGGTGAGGCGGAAGGGGCCGACCACGTTGACCTCGAGCACCCGGCCGAGATCCTCGCACTCGGTGTCGAGCAGGATCGGCAGCGGCGTCCTGCCGAGCGTGCTCGCGTTGTGGACGAGCAGATCGATGGGCCCCACGAGCGCCGCCGCCGCGCCGGCGATGGCGTACGTCTGGCCCTTGTCGCCGATGTCCGCCGCGAGCGCGTGCGCGACGCCGCCCTGCGCGTTGATCTCGGCGGCCACCGCCTCGAGCGGCGCGCGCTCGCGCGCGACCAGGACCACCTGCGCGCCCCTCCGGGCGAGCTCCTTCGCGAGCGCCGCGCCGAGCCCCCGGCTCGCCCCCGTCACGAGCGCCGCGCGCGGCGCGAACGGCGCGGCGTGGACGTCGCGCGCGGCGTGGACGTCGCGCGCGGCGTGGACGTCGCGCGGCGCCGCCGGGATGTCGCCGGCCTGGATGAGCGTCTCGCTTCCGGTCGATTCGTTGTTCATCGTGATTCCTCCTCGAGCACACCCTAACGCGCGCCCGCTCATGTGTTGGACAGGTCTCCAACGCATTGGAATCGTGCTAATGTCCGGGCATGGACCAGGATGTGGCGCTCTCAGGGAGGCTCGCGAAGAACATCAAGCAGCTGCGCGAGGCCCGCGGGCTGACGCAGCAGCAGCTGGCCAAGCTCGCCGGCGTGCCCCGGGCGACCTGGGCGCACCTCGAGTCCGGCGCGGCGAACCCGACGCTCGGCGTCCTGCACCGCGCGGCCGCGGCGCTCCAGGTCTCGATCGAGGAGATGCTCGCCGCGCCCCGCGCCGCCTGCCAGCTCTACGCGCGCGACGGGCTGCCCACGCGCTCCCCAGGGCAGGCGCTGGTGCGCAAGCTGCTCCCGGACCCGATCCCGGGCATGGAGATGGATCGCATCGAGATCCCGCCGGGCGGCAGGATGACGGGGGTCCCGCACACCCCCGGGACACGCGAGTACCTGACGTGCGAGACAGGCACGCTCGAGCTCGTGGTCAGCGGCGAGCGGTTCTCGCTGGGTGCGGGCGACGTCGCGGTGTTCCGCGGGGACCAGCGCCACTCGTACCACAACCCCGGCAAGCAGCCGGCGGTCGGCTACTCGGTCGTGGTGCTGGCGCGGGTGGTCTGAGCGGCACCGCCGGCAGCGCGATTCAGCACCTCCGGCAGCGCGCCTCAGGGCCCTCCGACGGAGCCCGACTCAGCGCTTCCGTCGCCCGACCAGCGCGGCCCAGGCGAGCAGCGCGAGCGCCGCGCCCCCGAGGGCCCCACCTCCGGCCGCGCCGTCGCTGCCGGCCGCCCGGCAGCTGCAGCCACGCACGATCGTGTCGTCGTCCAGGCTGCCGCCGTCGTCGCCAGCTCCGCCGTCACCTTCGCCTTCGCCGTCGCCGCTGTCGCCCTCCCCGCCGCCGCCGCCGTCTCCACCGGCGCCGGCCCCCTCCCCTGGAGCGCACGTCCCTCCGGGATAACGATCCGCGGACGTCCACTCCGGCTCGTCCGGAGGGCTCGCTTCGATCGGCCCAGCTCCCTCCGGATCCGTTCGGTAGTTGCACGGCTTGCAGGCGTGCACCGCCCCGCTCGCGGCGTTCCCGGCCGCGTCGGTCGCCTGGATCCTGAAGCACAGCGCCTCCGGGGCGTCGGTGCCGCCGAGCACGTCTCTGGTCGCGCGGAGGTTCATCTCGACCGGCGAGGCCTCCACGAGCTGGTTCCACGAGAACGCGAGCTCCGTGAACGTGTCGTCCCGGAACCCCTCGACCTTGTAGATCACGGGGCTCTCTCCAGCGCCCGCGGCCTCCCCCGCGGCCGTGATCCACCAGCTGATGCTGCTGGGCGACTCGCAATTGTTCGGCGCGTGGGCAGCGTGTTGGTAGACGTCGAACGAAAGCGCCGCGGGCGCCGGTGGAGCGGTCGTGTCGGGGTCGCCGGCCGTGAGCTCGATCCTCGTCACCCCGCACGACGGCTCTGGCGCGCAGAAGTCGCCCTCGATCACGATCCCCTGCCCCTTGCCGGGCGTCGGCTCGATCCGCCCGGCGAGCGTGTACCCGGCCAGGACGTCCGGCACGGCCACGAGGCGCGCGGGCTCGCCGTCCACCGTCACGGACACCCCCTCCAGCGAGATGTCGTACCCCTCGAAGAAGATCGCCGCGTTCGCAGGGTACGTCGCACCGCTCTCCGGCAAGGTGCCCTGGAGACCCGACGACGAGGCGCCGCACGCGTCCGCGCTGGACTCGAGGGCGATCAACGAGGCTGCGGCGGCAAGCAGACCAGCAGTCCAGCAAGTCAATCTCATCATCGGCGCGAGCATACCGAGGACCCCCCGGGGACACGCCGAGGAGATCCGCCGGAAGCTTGCTCTGCCGCCCGCGCGCGACGACGCGACGATCTCGGCCCGCGCGCCGGGCATGTCCAGGACGAGGCGCGCCGCGAGCGCCCGTTCAGCCGGCCGGACAGCGCAGCGCCTCGTCGCCGGGGACGGGGGCGGCCAGCACGTCCGGCGCGGAGAACAGGTGGCGGAAGGTGAACGCGCGGGGCGTCGGTCCGTGCCGGCGGAGGTGCTCGAGCCGCTCCTCGGCCTCGGCGACGGTCGGGGTGTGCCCGGCCGGGACCCACCACAGCGCGGTGATGGCCTCCCGCATCGGGACGAACCACTCCCGCCTGCGGCGCATCACGGCGGCGTGCTCGGGATTGCGGAAGACGAAGTCGGACAGGGCCTCCGCAGACTCCCACACCGACATGTTGACGAGGATCCGATCGTCGCCGAACGCCCGCACCGCGGTGGCGTTGCCGCCGTATTCCTTCAGCCGCCACACGAACCCGGGCGCGGCGTCGGCAAGCGCGTTGACAGGGTCGAGCGCGGACACGAAATCGGCAAGCAACGCCGAGTCCAGCGGCTCCAGGGGCAAGGCGATGTTGACCTGAGCGAGGTGGTGAGGCGGCATCCAGCCGAGATTATCACCTCCCCTCGGGTCGGGCACGAGGCGGCCCAGAGGCGTTCACATCCTGCCGCGTGGGCGCGTGGACCGGATCAGGGCGCCGGGAGCTGGCCCTCGGCGGCGCCCGCCTCGTGTCTTCCGGGCTCTCGGCCGTGAACCGGCCGCAGCGCGCAGGCCCTGACGGCGCGGCTCGGTCCGCCCGCGGGCGACCCGCCGGCACACGGGCGAGCGGGCTGCACAGGGACGCCGGGGTCGCGCGTCGCCCCGGCCCGTCGTATTCTCGGCCGAGATCAGGCGTCGTCTCGACGCGGGAGCAGCCAGTCGTATGGAGTCCTCGGAAAGACAACCGGCGAGCCCCGAAGGTTCGGTTCGCCAGATGCTCATCGATTTCGCCCGCGCCTTCGCACAAGGCGATCTCGACGCGCTAGGCGGAATGTTCGTTCACGATGACGCGCTGATCTTCTACGGCACGCACGACAAGCTGCATTTCACCCGGTGGGCCGACGTCGAGCGCTCCTTCCGGCGACAGAGCGAGGTCCTGAAGGCTCTCGAGTGCAGGATCACCGGTGACATCCACGTGCGCCTCCTGGCCGGTGGGGCGGCAGCGTGCGCCGGGACGGCCGGCTTCGGCATCCACACCGAGATGGCCGGCGTGCGCTTCGACCTGCCCGCCCTCCGTCTGACCTGCACGGTGGAGCGCCATGAATCCCGCTGGCGTTTCGTGCAGATCCACCTCTCCGTGTCGGACAACCCGTTCCTCGCCCGCGTGGGCCACGTCCTCGAGGGCGCCTAAACCTCGCCCCCGACTCCACCCGACCGCAGGCCCCCAGCGAGGGTGGCCGCCGCGCGGCGCGGGGGACGGGCTGTTGTTTGAGCCCAGATGACGTCGTGTCTCCGGAGTGCGCAGCACGGAGGGGACACGACGTCCAAGGCGAGTTCAGCCCGTCCCCCGCGCCGCGCGGCGGCCACCCTCGCTGGGGGCCGCCCAGCTCGGCAGGCCCCCCGAGCTTCACGAGCTCACGAGATCACGTCGGCCGACTCCGCCAGATCCCGCAGCGCCTTCTCGCTCCGGCGCAGCGCCTCCTCGGTCCGCTGGCGCCTGTCCACCTCCTGCTCCAGCTCGCCGCGGAGCACGGTGTTCTGCAGCGCGAGCGCCGCCAGGAACTCGAGGAGCGACAGCCGGCGCAGGATGAACGCGCCGTGCACCAGCCGGTTCTCCAGGTACAGGAGCCCGCCCACCTCGCCGGGGCTCTTCATGAGCGGCATGCAGAGCACGGACTTCGGCCGCTCCCGCACGAGGTACTCGTCCGTCGCGAAGGCGCTGCTCGCCGCCACGTCGCTGAGCAGCACCCGCTCCCGCGTCCGCTCCACGTAGTTGACGATCGACGCCGGAACGCGGGTCGCGACCGGCGCCGTGCTCCGCTCGAACACGCGGATGCTGGTCCCTTCGCGGTCCACCACGGCCTCGGCGGCGAGCCGCAGCCCGTCCCCGGTGAGGAGCAGACAGCAACGCTCCGCCCCCTCGTGCTCGACGACGAGCCGCATGAGCGACTCCATCATCTCCTTCGGGGTCATGTCGCTCGACAACGTCCGCGAGACCTTCACGGCGGTCTGCGCGTCGATCGCCTCCGCGGCCATCGCGATGACGCTGCTGCCGGTGGCGCGGTGCTGCTCCTGATCCAGGACGAGCGCGTGCCGCTGCTCCAGCTGCCTCACCTTGGCGCTCGCGCCCCAGCGGGAGTACGCCGCCACCGCCTCCCTCAGGTAAAGCCCGGGCAGGCCGGTGTAGCCGCGATCCAGGTAGAAGCGCGCGGCGAGCTCGCTCGCGATGGCCTCCTGGTGGATGAAGCGGCTCTCCCTGAAGGCCACGATCGCGCGGTCGTAGAGCGCCGCCGCGTCCAGGTGCCTGCCCTCGACCCGCGCGATCTCCGCGGACACGAGCGCGTGTTTGCCGGCGAAGTTCCCGGGGCAGCTCTCGGCCCACACGCCCAGGCGCTGCTCGTGGCTCGCGAGCGAAGCCCGCAGCGCGGCCTGCGCCTCCTCCGGGGCGAGCGCCGCATAGGACGCCCTGGCGAGCGCCGCGTAATACTCATGCTCGGCGGACAGGATCATGCCGTTCCCGCCCGAGATGTTGCGCTCCGCGGCGTCGGCGGCCGCGGCCGCAGCCTCGTAGTCGCCCGAGAGGAGGTGCTGCGCGGTCTTCATCACGTAAAGGACCAGCCGCACGCTCGGGAAGCTCTCCTTCTCGAGGCGCTCCGCGAACGCCTGCTCGTCGAAGTCGTCCCCGCTCAGCGTGCCGAGCTGGCGCGTGAAGCCCTGGAGCGCCTGGGCGAAGCGCTGCATGCTCGTCACCGCGTCCACGATGAACATGATCTTCGCCTTGGTCGCGAAGTCCACCGCGCTCACGGTGACCTTGTACGTCTCCTCCAGCGGGTCGCCCCGCACGATCTGGGCGAGCGCGAGCTGGAGGTAGTTGAAGCTCCCCCACGTGAGGTTGCCGACGTCGTTCGAGGCCTGGATGCCGACGCGGGAGTAGCTCACATAGGCGTCGACGTGGCGGGTCCACACGGAGATGACGGACGCGAGCATGTTCGTCACCTGAGGCTTGTACTCGACGGCGCCGAGCGCCTCCGTGAGGTCGTACCCCACCTTCCCGATCCGGTCGCCGTCCCGGTACGCGTTGAGCCTCACGCACAGCGCCTTGCCCAGGCTCGCATACCCGATGCCGGAGGCGTTCGCGTTGCCGTGGCGCAGGCTGAGCCGGACCATGTGGCAGACGAGCAGATCGTTGAGGTTCGGGTCCGTATAGAACGACGAGGCGTACATGACCGCCATCACGCTCATGGCGGTGATGATCGACGGCTCCGTCATCCTCGGCTGGGCGAGGATCTGCTCGGCGGTGTGCTCGCGGAGCGCGTCGCGCAGGCGCGCGAGCTCCTCGAGCACCTCCGCGTCGGTCGGGTGAGGCTGGATCTCGATGCCGAGGAGCGAGAGGCACACGAGCCCCACGGCGACGCAGTGATCGTGCGCGGAGCGGGCCGTGTGGTTCTGCATCAGGACGGAGTAGACCGCCGCCTTGTCGAGCCGGGTCCGCGCGCGCTCGAGCAGGAGCGAGCACAGCCGGATCGACGTCTCGAACTCCCCGTTGACGCACGCGCTCTCGGCGCGCTCGAGGTGGAGTGCGAAGGCGAGCGTGTCGTCGTCCTCCGCCCAGTCGTCCTCTCCGATGAGCGACGCGCCGGCGGAGAAGTAGCTGACCGCCGATCCGTAGGCGCCGGAGGCCCTCGCCTTCCTGCCGGCGCGGAGGTTCAGGCCGGCCACCCTGCGCCGCTCGCCCGGATCGCGCACGAGCGACGAGCCGATGTTGAGCTGGTTCGTGATCTCGAACAGCCGATCCTCCAGCGAGTCCTCGGGCGTCTGCACGAGGAGCAGGCGGCCGATGCGGAGGTGCGTCTCGGCGCGCTTCTCCTCGGGGATGAGCAGGTAAGCGGCCTGCTGCACGCGGTCGTGGAGGAACTTGTACGTCTGGTCCCGGCTCGCCACGAGCCCATCGCGGATCGCCGGGGCGATGGTGGCGTGGGTCGTCTGCGGCGACTCGCCGTAGAGGTCCGAGAGCACCTCGGCGTCGATGCGCGTCCCGAGGCACGCGGCGATGGTGAGGACGCGCTGCGCCTCGGCGTCGAGCCGCCGGAGGCGGCTCAGCACCAGGTCGACGACGTTCTCGGTCAGGTTCTGCGCGGCGATCGCCTCGATGTCCCAGTACCAGACGGCGCTGTCGGTATCGAGCCGGACCAGCTTCTCGCGATAGAGCTCCATCAGGAACTGGCCCACGAAGAACGGGTTGCCGCCCGTCTTCTGGACGAGGAGCCGGGTGAGCGGCGCCGCGTGCTCGTCGTCGCAGCGGAAGGTGTCCATGACGAGCTGGAGGACGTTCTCGTGGGGCAGCGGCTCGAGGCTGATCGTCGAGATGCGCGCGCCGGCCGCGCGGATCTGCTGGAGCGCGCCCGTGAGCGGGTGCGAGGGGCTCACCTCGTTGTCGCGGTAGGCGCCGATGATGAGGAGGTGGCGCTTCTCGGGCACGGCGACGATATCGCGGAGGAGCCGCAGGCTCGCCGGGTCCGCCCACTGGAGGTCGTCCACGAACAGCACGAGCGGGTGCCGCTTGCGGGCGACCGCCCCGAGGAAGGCGTGGAACACGCGGACGAGCCGGTTGCGCGCCTCGGCCGGCGCGAGCGGCGGCACCGGCGGCTGCTCGCCGATGACGAGGGCGAGCTGGGGGATGATGTCGGTGATGAGCGCGCCCTCCTCGCCGAGCGCGTCCCGCAGCCGGTACTGCCACGCCGCGAGGGCCTGCGGGCTCTCCGTCAGGATCTGCCGGACGAGCTCGCCGAACGCCTGGGCGATGGTGCGGTACGGGATGTCGCGCTGGAGCTGCTCGAACTTGCCGGAGATGAAGGCCCCGCGCTCGCGCACGATGGGCTCCTGCACCTCCCGCACGAGGGACGTCTTCCCGATGCCCGAGTAGCCGGCGACGAGCACGAGCTCGGCGGTGCCCGTCGCGACCACGCGCTCGAACGCCTCGAGCAGGAGCGCGCGCTCGCGCTTCCGACCGTAGAGCTTCGTCGGGAGCTGGAGCCGGTCCGGGATGTCCGACGTCCCGAGCGGGAAGATGTCGATCATCCCGAGCTCCTCCAGCTCGGTGAGGCACATCTGGAGGTCCGACCAGAGCCCGAGGGCGGTCTGGTAACGATCCTCCGGCGCCTTCGCGAGGAGCTTCATGACGATCGCGGCGACGACCCCGTGGACGTTCGGGACCACCTCCGAGAGCGGCACCGGGGGCCTCGCGATGTGGGCGTGCGCCCACCCCGGCGCGTCCTCGGCCTCGTGAGGCCGCTTGCCGGACAGGATCTCGTACAGCGTGACGCCGAGCGAGTACAGATCGGCGCGCTCGTCGATCGGCCAGTCGACACGCCCCGTCCGCTCGGGGGCGACGTACGGCAGCGAGAGCGGGTTGATCTTCGTATGGTCGGAGAGGCCCATGTCGCCGCGCGACGCGCCGAGGCCGCCCTGGAGCGCAACCTCCCCGGTCTCCGGGTGCGTCGAGATGTTCGCTGGGCGAATATCCAGATGCAGAATGCCCGATCGATGAAGTTTCGACAGCGCCGCTGCGATCTGGACCGCGTGCGCCAGGAATTGACGAAGATCCATAGGAACCCTGGTGATCGTGAACGAGACGATCCTAGGTGGACGGTACTAGAAGCAAGATCCCTGTCAATCGCTCCTCCGGCTTTTCGGGCGCGGGGCTCGGTCGCGGGAGCGCGCAGGGCGGCGCGGCGCGACGCCGCCGGAGCGGCGGTGTCGCCCGGGGGCGCCGCGGGGGCGTGGATTCAAGAGGCGTCCGAAATCTTCGTCGTGTGGTGCACGATCGACTTCCACACGCCCCCCTGGTTCTCCCAGACGGAGCAGCAGTGGATGGTGTTATCGAGCTTGACATCTCCCTTGAGCTCGGCAGTGGATCGGTAGATCCCGCTCACGACGGCGACGCCGTCGCCGAGGATGCGCACGTCGAACCGCCGGATCTCCTGCGTGTACGACAAGATGCGACCGACGAGCTCGAGGTACTCGTCCTTGCCGCGCTGCACGCCGCTGTAATCCACGTACCGCCAGCCTTCGGCCAGGTGGCGGTCCATGAAGCTGTAGTCCTTGACCGCCCCTACCGCCTTCGTCCACGCCTGGAAGAGCGCGATGAGCTCCTCTCGCGCCTGCTCCGCGTTGATCTTCGACATTCTCCACCTCCGCCGCGCGCCCGTGCCGCGCCGGCGCTCCGCCTCGTGCGCCGAGGACTCGCCCTCGCCTCGCCCCGCCAGGGTAAAGAGCCAGACGGCTTCACGTCAACAAGAGCCCTGATGTCCCGCGGCCGACAGGACGGCGCGCAGGCGGTCGCCCATGACTTGCACGTTCGGCAGCAAATTCATGGTGATGTGATTGCCGGGGACCTCGTGCACCGTGAGCTCGCCCTGGATCAAATCGCGCCATCCTCGGGACGGCTTGTCCACCGTCATCTCGTCGCGCTCGCTCGCTTGGAAGAAGAGCACGTCGCCCGGGTAAGGGCGGGCGGCATAACTCAGCATCGCCTGCATGTTGGTGGTGACGATCTTGCGGAAGGTGGCGAGCTCCTGGAGCGCCAGCTTCGGGAACATCCGGGAGACGCCCTTCTTGCGCCGGAGCACGTGGAGCAGCTGCTCGTCGGGGGAGAGGTGCCGCAGCTCCTCCGCGGGGACGGGGGGGCTCGCCTCGCCGCTGATCAGGTAGGCGAGGCGCTCGGGGCTGTCGAGATCCTCGGGGAACACCGCGGTGGGCGCGGGCGTGTCGATCATCATGAGCAGCGCGACGCGCTCGCCGCCGGAGAGGAGCTGGTGCGCCATCTCGAAGGCGACGATGCCGCCGAAGGACGACCCGCCGAGCACGTAAGGGCCCTCCGGCTGGATGTGCCGCCGCACCGCCTCGAGGTAACGCGCCGCCATCTCCTCGACGCGGGTCAGCGGCGGCGCCTTGCCCTCGATGCCCTGCGCCTGGAGCCCGTACACGGGCTGCGCCGGGTCGAGGCAGGTGGCGAGATCATGGTAGAAGTAGACGTGCCCTCCGACGGGGTGCATCAGGAAGAGCGGCCGCTCGGTGCCCGGCTTGATGCGCACGAGCGACGCGGGCAAGAAGCGCGCGGGGGAGCGCCGCGACAGCGACGTGGAGGAGGGTGAGTCGGACTGCGCGATGAGCTCGGCCAGCGCCGCCACCGTCGGCGCGTTGAGCAGGCTGTGGCCGGGCAGATCCATGTTCACGACGCTGCGCAGCCGGGAGATCAGCTGGACGGCGAGGAGCGAGTCCCCGCCGAGCGCGAAGAAGTCGTCGTGGACGCCGATCTGCTCGATGCCGAACAGCTTCTCCCAGGTCTCGGCGACGGCGCGCTCCAGCGGGTCGCGCGGGGCCACGTAGGCCGTGTTGAGGTCGGGCCGGGGGTGCACCGACCTCGGCATGCTCTCGGACTCGATCTCCCGCGAGGGCGGCGCGACCGAGCTGCTCGAGGGCTTCTGCTTCGACTGCGCGTCCCGCTTCAGGACGAGGACGTGGGGCGTGGGGCTCGTGAGGACGCGCATGAAGGCGTCGAGCGCCTCGTCGCGCGAGAGGCCCTCCTCCGCGGAGGGCGCGCGCTCGGGCGCCTCGCCGCGCGCGGCGTCCTGCCGCTGCCACGGGTCCCACTCGATCGCGATCGTGAGCGGGCCGTTGCCGGCGGCCCGCCGCTGCGCGAAGGCGTCGAGGAACGCGGTCGCGGCGGCCTGGCTCGAGAGGCCGGCGCCGCGCACGCTCGCCGTCCGCGCGGCGCACAGCGCGACGAAATCGGGCCGGACGGCCCGGACCGCCTCGTCGAGCACGAGCGCGCCCTGGAGCTTCGGGGCGAGGATCGCCGCGCTCTCCTCCCGCGTCATGCGCGGGAAGGGCACGGCGCGGTGGACGCCGGCCGCGTGGATCACGCCGTCGATCCGGCCGAAGCGCTGGAGGGCCTCGGCCACGACGCGCTGCATGTCGTCGAGGCGCGTGACGTCCGCCGTCGCGAGGAGCACCTCGGCGCCCAGCCGCTCCATCTCGAGCACCGCGGCGATCCGGCGCCGCCGCTCGTCGCGGGGGGCGCCCGCGGCGGTGAGGCCCTCCCAGGCCTCCCGCGGCGGCAGCGCCGTCCGGCCCGCGAGGACGAGCTTCGCGCGCGCGACCCTCGCGAGGTGCTCGGCGAGCGCGGAGCCGACGACGCCGAGCCCGCCGGCGATCAGGTAGACGCCGCCCTCGCGGAGGCGCGGCGGCAGGCCCTCGGCGCGATCCATGCGCGCGGGCTCGAAGATCCGGACCCAGCGCTCGCCGTTCCGGTAGGCGATGACGGGCTCGGTCTGCCCCAGCGAGACCTCCGCGAGGAGCTGATCGATGAGCCGGCCCTCCTGGAGCGTCCGCGGCTCCGGCAGGTCGATGTCGATGCTGATGCACGAGATGTTCGGGTACGCCCTGGGGATGGCCTCGCACGGGCCGAGCAGCGCGGCCTTCTCCGGGCAGAGCACGGCCGGGTCGGTCACCTTCTGCATGTGGCTCGTCACGACGCCGAGCCGCACCTCGTCGCGGATGCCCGCGTCGCCGATGCCCTGGGCCAGCGCGACGAGGCTCGCGAACCCGAGCCGCTGGGCCGCCTCGAGGCGGGCCGCGTCGAGCGGCGCGCGCGGCGGCGTGGTCACGCCCCAGAGGAACATGATCCGCGACGGGGACACGCCCGCCGCGCGGAGCGCGCCGAAGAGGGCCGCGTAGTCCGCGCGGCTCGCGGGGTCGACGGTGAACTCGCCCTCGCCCGTCGCGGCGAAGCCGTCGCCCGGCCGCACCGTGACGACCTTGTGGCCGTCCCGGCGGAGCCGCATCTCCATCCGCGCCCCGAGCCCGTAGCTGTCCGCGAAGACGAGGCAGCACCGGCGCCCGAGCGGTCCGGCCGAGGACTTCATGGACCCGGACAGGACCGAGCGCTTCCAGGCCAGGAGGTGGATCAGGCCGGCGGGCTCGGGCGCGCTGCGCTGCGGCCGGCGCGCGGAGCTCGCGGCGGCGGGCGCCGGCGGGTCGATCCAGTACCGCTTCCGCTCGAACGGGTAGGTCGGCAGGGGCACGCGGCGGCGGGGCTCGTGGGTGTAGAAGCCCGACCACTCGACCGGGACGCCGGAGAGCCAGAGCTGGCCCAGCGTCTCCAGCAGGAAGCCGATGTCGGACTGGTGGTGGTGGACGTGCCGGATCGACGAGAGCATCACCCGGCGGGCGCCGCGGGCGGGGTGCTGCTTGGCCAGCGTCGAGAGCACCCGCCCCGGGCCGACCTCGAGCAGCGCGCGCGACGGATCGGCGAGCACCTCGCCGAGGCCCGCCATGAAGCGCACCGGCTCGCGCACGTGCCTCGCCCAGTACTCGGGGCTCTGCGCGTCGGCCGCGGACAGCCAGGAGCCGGTGACGTTCGACGCGATCGGGATCTTCGGGGCGCTCGGGCGCGCGCGGGCCACGACCGCGGTGAACGCGGCGAGCATCGGCTCCATCATGCGGGAGTGGAACGCGTGCGAGGTCTGCAGGCGCTGGCACTCGATCCCGCGCTCCTCGAAGAGCCGATCCGACAGCGCCTCGACGGCGTCCTCGGGCCCGGACACGACGCACGCGGACGGGCCGTTGACGGCCGCGAGCGAGAGCGCGCCGCCGTCGAGCAGCGCCTGCACCTCCTCCTCGGGCAGCGGGACCGCGAGCATCGCGCCGGGCGGCATGCCCTGCATCAGCTTGCCCCGCCGGGCGACGATCCGGAGCGCGTCCTCCAGCGCGAAGACGCCCGCGAGGCAGGCCGCGACGTACTCGCCGAGGCTGTGGCCGATCATCGCCGCGGGCCGGACGCCCCACTCCATCCAGAGCGTGGCGAGCGCGTACTCGATCACGAAGAGCGCCGGCTGCGCGTAGCGCGTCTGCTTGAGCAGCGCCGCGGCCTCGGCCTCCCGCTCCGGGGGCGGGTAGAGCAGGTCGCGGAGATCCAGCCCGAGCTCCGGCTGGAGCATGGCCGCGCAGAGATCGACGCCGGCGCAGAACGTGGGCTCCCGCTCGTAGAGCTCCCGCGCCATGCCGGCGTACTGCGTGCCCTGCCCCGGGAACATGAACACGACCGGGCGGTCGACCGCCTCCTCGACGTGCGCGAGGACCCGCCGCTCCCCGAGCGTCGACAGGAGGGACACCGCCTCCTCGGCGTCGTTGCAGACGAGCATGCGGCGGTGCGGGAACGTCTTGCGGCCGACCTGGAGCGTGAAGGCGACGTCCGGCAGGCTGACGTCGGGGTGCGCCTTGAGGTAGCCGACGAGGTTCTCGGTGACCGTGTCGAGCGCGGTCCTCGTTCGCGCGGACAGGAGCAGCAGCTGCCACGACCGCCCGCCCGGCGCCGCGGCGGCGTACGGCGCCTCCTCGAGGATGGCGTGGGCGTTGGTGCCGCCGATGCCGAACGCGCTCACGCCGGCGCGGCGGGGCCCGTCGCCGGGCTCCCAGTCGGCGAGCGCCGCATTGACGTGGAAGGGGCTGCTCGCGAAGTCGATCTCCGGGTTCGGCGTCTTGAAGTGCAAGGTGGGCGGGATCTGCCGGTGGCGGAGCGCCTGGACGACCTTGAGCAGGCCGGTGATGCCCGCCGCGACGTCGAGGTGCCCGACGTTCGGCTTGGCCGAGCCGAGCGCGCACCAGCCCTTGCGCTGGCCGCGGGAGCGGGCGCGGAACGCCCGGGTGAGCGCCGCGACCTCGATGGGATCCCCGAGGCGCGTGCCCGTGCCGTGGGCCTCGACGTAGGAGATCGTCTCGGGATCGGTGTTCGCCATCGCGAGCGCCTGCGCGATGACCTGCGCCTGCCCCTCGACGCCCGGCGCGGTGAAGCCGATCTTGCCCGAGCCGTCGTTGTTGACGGCCGAGCCGCGGATCACCGCCTCGATGTGATCGCCGCTGTCGAGGGCGTCCTCGAGCCGGCGCAGCACGACCACGCCGGCGCCGTTGCCGATGACCGTCCCCTGCGCCTCGGCGTCGAACGCGCGGCAGCGCCCGTCGGGCGAGAGGATCATGCCGTGCCGGTAGAGGTAACCCGACCGCGTCGGGACGTTGACCGCCACGCCGCCGGCCAGCGCGATGTCGCACTGGTACGTGAGCAGCGCCTGACAGGCCATGTGGACGGCCACGAGCGAGGTCGAACAGGCCGTCTGGACCGCCACGCTCGGCCCCCGGAGGTTCAGCTTGTAGGCCGTCCGTGTGCACAGGAAGTCCTTGTCGTTGGCGACGTAAACCTGGTAGTCCATCGCGTTCCTGAGCTCGTGATTCGGATACAGGTTGCTCAGGAAATACGTGTCGTGCCCGCTCGCGCCCGCGTAGACGCCGATGGATCCCTTGAACGCCTCGGGGTTGTACCCGGCGTGCTCCAGCGCCTCCCAGACGCACTCCAGGAAGAGGCGGTGTTGCGGGTCCAGGATCTCGGCCTCTCTCGGGGTCATCCCGAAGAAGGCGGCGTCGAACCACTCCACGTCCTCGAGCACGGCCCGCGCGCGGACGTAGCTCGGGTCCGAGGCCACCTCCGGGGGCACGCCCGCCGCGGCGAGGTCCTGGTCCGAGAGCGCGGCGATCGACTCGACGCCGTCGCGCAGGTTCTGCCAGAAGGCGTCGACGCTCCTCGCGCCCGGGAAGCGGCCGGCCATCCCGATGATCGCGATCTGGTCCTCGGGGACGGGTTGATCAAGCGGATCCATGCTGCCTGCTCTTCGCTGCCAGCTTCTTGCGCTTCAGGATCTCTCGCTGCTTCATCGCGCGCGCGTCGGCCTCCGAGATCTCGTTCCTCTCGCCCCCTGCTCCGCCGCCGCTCGCGAGGAACGCGGCGAGGGCGGTGATGGTCGGGCGCGCGAACAGGTCGACGATGGAGAGGTCGCTGCCGAAGGCGTCCCGGATGCGCTCGTGGAGGCGCATCAGGAGCAGCGAGTGGCCTCCCAGGTCGAAGAAGTTGTCGTGCACGCTCACGCGCTCGAGGCCGAGCACGTCCTGCCAGAGCGCGGCGAGCCGCTCCTCGAGCGAGCCCCGCGGCGCCACGATCGGCGCGCCGGCGGGGCGGAGCTCGTCGGGGGCCGGCAGGGCCTCCCGGTCCACCTTGCCGTTGCCCGTCAGCGGCAGCGCGTCGAGCAGCACAATGGCCGACGGGTGCATGTAGTCGGGCAGCCGCTGCTGGACGAAATCGCGGAGCGCGCGCTCGATCCCGCCCGGCGGATCGACGTCGGAGGGGCGCGCCCTCTGCCCGGGCCGCCGGGACGAGGGCTCCGCCCTGCCGCCGTGCGGGACGACGTACGCGACGAGGCGCTTGTCGCCCGAGCGATCCGGGCGCGCCGCCACGACGACCTCGCGCACGCCCGGGTGCGCGCCGAGGACCACCTCGATCTCGCCGAGCTCGATGCGGTAACCGCGGACCTTCACCTGATGATCGATGCGGCCGAGGAACTCGAGCTGTCCGTCGGACATCAGGCGGACGCGATCGCCGGTCCGGTACAGTCGCCCTCCCGACGCGCAGCCCGTGGGATCCGGGATGAACCGCTCCTCCGTCAGGTCGGGCCGGCCGAAGTAGCCGCGCGCGAGGCCCTCGCCGCCGATGTACAGCTCCCCGGGGACGCCCGCCGGGACCTCGTTCCGGTGCTCGTCGAGCACGTGCGCGCTCGTCCCCGGGATCGGGCGGCCGATGGGCACCGTGTGGCCGACCGGGCCGGTCACCGTGGCGCAGCAGGCGAAGGTCGTGGACTCCGTCGGTCCATAACCGTTGATGATGCGGCACCCGGGCAGCTCGGCGAGCGCGCGATTGACGTGCTGGGGCGACAGGACATCTCCCCCGGCCAGGATCTGGCGCACGCCGCGCAGGTCCGCGACGCGCTCGTCCACGAGGAGGTGGAAGACGCCCGCCGTGAGCCACACCGTCGTGACGCCGTGCTCGCGGATCACCCGGAGCAGCCCCTCGATGGATGGCGGCGTGGGGGGCATGACGACCAGCCGGCCGCCGTTGAGGAGCGCGCCCCAGATCTCGAACGTCGCGGCGTCGAACGAGACGGACGCCAGCTGCAGAAAGACCTCCTCCGGCGCGAAGCTCGCGTACGTCGTGCCCTTGACGAGCCGGGCGATGCCCCGGTGGGGCACGGCCACCCCCTTCGGCCGGCCGGTGGAGCCCGACGTGTACATGACGTAGGCGAGCTGGTCCGGCGACGCCGGCAGGGCCGGGTTGTCGTCGCGCGCCCGGCCGATCTCCTCCCACCCCTCGTCCAGGCAGAGGACACGCGCGCGGCCCCCCGGCAGCACCTCGCCGACGCGGGCCTGGGTCAACATCACCCGCGCCTGGGTCTGCTCCAGCATGAACGCGAGGCGCTCGGTGGGGTAGGTCGGATCCAGGGGCACGAAGGCGAGGCCCGCCTTCAGCACGCCGAGGAGCGCGACGATCATCTCGATCGATCGGTACATACACACGGCCACCCGGTCCTCGGGCGCGACGCCGCGCTCGCCGGGCGCGCGCGTCGCCCCGGACGCCGGCGCCTCGCGCTCGCCGAGGCCGAGCAGGGTGTGCGCGAGCTGGTTGGCCCTCCGGTTCAGCTCCCGGTACGTAAGCGACGTTACATTCCCTGCGCCGTCGTCGAAGACGACGGCGACGGCCTCGGGGGAGCGCTCGACCTGCGCCTCGAAGAGGTGGTGGACGCAGGCGTCCGAGCCGGGTCCGGGCGGCGCGACGGCGAGGGCGCGGAGCTCACGCTGCTCCGCGGGCGTGAGCAGCGGCAGCCGGGAGAGGCGCTGATCGACGTCGCGCGCGGCGCCTGCGAGCAGCGCCTCGTAGTGGCCCGCCATCCGCTCGATGGTGCGCGCGTCGAACAGCGCGGTGCTGTACTCGATCCGCCCGATGATGCCGTCCTCGCGCTCGTCGAGCTCCAGCATCAGGTCGAACTTGGAGGCGCCCGTGTCCACGTCGAGCTGGCTCAGGCTCCAGCCCGGATCGATCGCCGGCACGGGCGGCTCCAGCACGAAGGCGACCTGGAACAGCGGGTTCTGGCCCGGGACGCGCTTCGGCTGGAGCGCCTGCACGAGCGTGGCGAACGGTACGTCCTGGTGCGAGAGCGCGGCCTGGCTCACCGCCCGCACGCGGCCGAGCAGCTCCCGGAACGTGGGGTCTGCGCGCAGGTCGGTCCGCAGCACGAGGGTGTTCAGGAAGAAGCCGAGCAGGTCCTCGGTCTCCGGCGGGTGGCGGCACGAGGCGGACGTGCCCACGACGATCTCGTCCTGCTGCGCGTACCGGTGGAGCAGCACCTTGAAGGCCGAGAGCAGGACCACGAAGAGCGTGACGCCTTCCTCCCGGGCCAGCGCCTTCAGCCGCCGGGTGAGCTCCCGCGGCAGCGCGATACAGTGGCGGGCGCCCGCGAGGTCCGCCGCGGCCGGGCGCGGCCTGTCCGTCGGCAGCTCCAGGGTGGGCAGGTCGGCGAGCTGCCGCCTCCAGTAGTCGATCTGCGGCTGCAGGGCGCCGCTCAGCTGCTGTTCCCGCTGCCAGACCGCGACGTCGGCGTACTGGATCGCGAGCTCGGGCAGCGGCGACGGCTTGCCCGCGGCGAACGCCTGGTAGAGCGCGTGGAGCTCCCTCGGGAGCACGTCGAAGATGGAGATCCCATCCATCAGGATGTGGTGCACCACCACGAACAGCACGTGATCGGCCTCGTCGAGGCGGACCAGCGTGGCCCGGAGGAGCGGGCCGCGGGCGAGGTCGAAGGGGCGCCGGGCCTCGTCCGTGGCGAGCGCGACGGCGCGCTCCCACCGCGCTTCGGACGATGGCGCCGGCAGCTCCGAGAGCTCCACGCGCCGCAGGTCGAGCGGCGCCGGGGGCTGGATCTGCTGCACGGGCTCGCCGCCGACGACGGCGAAGGTGCTCCGCAGGATCTCGTGGCGCCGGAGCAGCTCGTCGAGGGCGCGCCCCAGGGCGTCCGCGTCGAGGGGGCCGGTGAGGCGGAGGGAGAACGGCTCGTTGTAGAACAGCGCGCCCGGGTGGAGCGAGGCGTGGAGCCAGATCTGCCGCTGCCCGTGCGAGAGGGGGATGGGCCGGTCGCGCCGCGCCGGCCGGAGGGGCGCGGGGGCGCGGTGCCGCTGCCGGGGGAGCGACTCCACGACCCCGGCCAGGGCCGCGACGGTGGTCGCGTCGAACAGGCTCTGGAGGGGGAGCTCGACGCCGAGCGCGGCGCGCAGCCGGGACAGCACCCGCCCGGCGAGCAGCGAGTGCGCCCCGAGGTCGAAGACGTCCTCGTGGATGCCGACCCGCTCGAGCCCGAGCACCTCGGCCCACGCCGCGGCGATCGTCGCCTCGATCCGGTTGCGCGGGGCGACGAGCTCTCCGGCGCGATCGGACCGGACGGCGTCCGGCGCGGGCAGCGCCGCGCGGTCCACCTTCCCGCTCGGGTTGAGCGGCAGCGCGTCGAGGAGCACGAACGCCGAGGGGATCATGGGCTCGGGCAGGATCTTGCCGAGGAAGCTCCGCAGCGCGGGCACGACGGTCCGGGGGTCCGGCGGCGCGGCCTCCGGGTCGGGGCGCGCGACGACGTAGGCGACGAGGCGGCCGTCGCGGGCCGCGGCCACCGCCGCGCGGACGTCGGGGTGGCGCCCGAGCGCGGCCTCGACCTCGCCGAGCTCGACGCGGTGGCCGCGGATCTTCACCTGGTGGTCGACGCGCCCGAGGAACACGAGGTCCCCGCCGGGCAGGCGGCGCACGAGATCTCCCGTCCGGTAGAGCCGGTCCTCGGGGGCGGCGCCGAACGGATCGGGGACGAACCGGGCCGCCGTGAGCCCGGGCTGGCCCAGGTAGCCCCGGGCCAGCCCGGGTCCGCCGAGGTAGAGCTCGCCGGGCTCGCCGTCCGGGACCGGCCGCATCGCCGCGTCGAGCACGAGGCAGCGCGTGTTCCTGATCGGCTGGCCGATGGAGGGGGGCTCGCCGCCGTCGCGCCCCGCGTCGAGCCCCTCGGCCATGGTGGCGCACACGGTGTACTCGGTGGGGCCGTAGGCGTTGATGAACCTGCGCCCCTCGGCCCAGCGCGCGGCGAGATCGGCCGGGCAGGCCTCGCCGGCGACGATCAGGGTCCGGAGCGCGGGCAGCGAGCGCTCCGCGCCCTCGGGGAAGGCCGCGAGCGCGGAGGGCGGGAAGGTGGCGATCGACACCTCCTCGGCGCGCATCCGCTCGAGCAGCGCGGGCCCGGGGATCCGCTCGGCCGGCGACCCCATCACCAGGGTGCCTCCCCGGGCGAGCGCCATCACGATCTCCCACACCGACGCGTCGAAGCTGAGGGACGCGAACTGGAGCACCCGGCTGCCCGGCCCCACGTCGAAGCGCTCGGCCAGCGCGCGGGCGAGGTTCGTGAGCCCCCGGTGCACGATCTGGGTGCCCTTGGGCCGTCCCGTCGACCCCGACGTGTAGATGACGTACGCGAGGTCGTCAGGGCCCGCGGCGCACGGCGGGTCCTCGTCGCCCGAGCCCGCGAACACGTCGCGATCGCCGTCCAGGAGGATCGCGCGCGCCCCGTGGCGCGGCAGCGACGGCAGCAGCCGCGCCTGGGTGAGCAGGACGGTCGCCCCCGCGTCATCGAGCATGAACGCGACCCGCTCCCGCGGGTACGAGGGGTCGATCGGGACGTAGGCGCCGCCGGCCTTGAGCACCGCGAGCAGCCCGATGAGCGCCTCCGGGGAGCGCTCCGCGGCGAGCGCGACGAGGACGTCGGGCCCGACGCCCAGGCCCCGCAGGTGGTGCGCGAGCTGGTTCGCGCGGCGATTCAGCTCCTGGTAGGTGAGCCGCTCGGCGCCGGAGGACACGGCCACGGCCCCGGGCGTGCGCCCGACCTGGAGCTCGAACGAGCGATGGAAACACAAGTCCGCAGAGCTGCAATCGTGATGGGTCATGTCGTATACCGTGGCAGATGCCTCGAGGAGGACGGGAGATCAGCCGCCGTGTGCGAGCCTCAGCGTCGGCCCGAGGACGTCGCGCGCCTCCCGTGCAGACCCGTCGCGAGAGCGCTGGAGTGGCGTCGTGGACGGCGTCCGGCGACACGGCCGCCGCCTCGATGTTTCGTGGGCGTAACCGCCGCCGTCACCGCCCCGTGACACGCCGGTATCCACGCCTCGAAGGGCGCGTCGTTCAACGCCGTCGCGGGTTGGCGGTTTACAATCCAAGGCTACTCGCAGATCATCTGATTACACACAATCAGGGAATGAAGGTCAAGCGGGACGTTATTTTTGACCCATGGAGCGGCGCGTGGTCGTGGCTGTTTTTCGCGCTGCGCCATGGCCGTTCGTCCGGGCCGGCAGTCCGGCGCCGCGCCGCGCGGGTGTCGCGCGTCGGTTCGTAGGGAGCGCCTCAGGGCCGTTCAATGTGGAGGGATGTCTCGAGCCGGCCGCGGTCACCACACGCCGGCTCCTGGTGCCCGCGCATATCTCACCGGACCGCGCGCGCCCTCCCCCTCACCGCGCGAGGCGACAGCCAACGACGTTATCGATTCGTTATCGAATCCCCCTCAGCCATCGAATCGGACAAGGCCGCTTCGAGCAGGCGAGTCCCCCTTCCCCACCTGGTTCCGCGACGCCCTCCCGCCCAGGGGGCCGCCCCGCTCGGCACGGCCTCCCGCGCCCGCAGGGTCGATCGAGCCCCCGCGCCCTAGTTCCGCCTGTCAGCAGCCTTGGCAGGGATCACGGCGAGAGAAGAGAGGATTCAACGCAAAGGCGCAAAGGCGCAAAGGCGCAAACCAGAATTTCTCTGTATTTTTGCGCCTTGCGTTAAAATCTCTCGGGATCCCTGGCCGAGACGTGTGAGGCCCGGAGCTAGCCCGCCGCCAGCACGGCGTCCGCCCGGTGCTTCACGTAGTGCTCCAGCGCCTCCGGGAGCGTCGGCAAGGTCGCGCGCCGGCGGCTGTGGAGCCCCCCCTGGCGCGGCAGGTTGGCCCGAAGCCCGAGGCTCTGCGCCGGACAGGCATGCACCGCCCAGGAGGGCAGGCCGAACGCGTCGCACATCATCTTCGCCCACGAGGCGAAGCTGAGCACCCCGTCGTTCGCCAGGTGCCACACCCCCTCGGCCTGGTCGATCGCGAGATCCAGGCAGGTGTGCGCCAGGTGCGGCAGGTAGGTGGGCGACACGAACAGGTCGTCGGCCGCGTGGAAGAGCTCCCCGCGCTGCACCACCGCGAGCGCGAGCGCGGCGAAGCTGCGCGCCTCGCACGGCCCGAAGAGGCTGCCCGTGCGGACCACGAGCGCGCTCGGCAACACGTCGAGCACGCTCCGCTCCGCCTGCGCCTGCGCCTCGCCGTACGCGTTGATGGGCGCCACCGGATCATCCTCGACGTACGGATCCGATTTGCTCCCGTCGAACACGAAGGACGACGAGAACATGAGCAGCCGCGACGCATGGCGCCGGCACGCCGCCGCCAGCAGGGTCGGCCCGACCACGTTCGCGCGGCGGCACGCCTCGACCTCGTCCTCGGCCTCGTGCACGCGTGTGTAACGCGCGGCGTTGATCACCAGCCACGGGCGGACCTCCGCGATCGCGCGCTCGAGGACCGCCTCGTCGGCGATGTCGAGCTCGCTGCGCGTCATCGCCCGCACGTGGATCCCGCGCTCCTCGCATGCGCGCACCAGCGCCGCGCCGAGCGACCCGCCAGCGCCGGTGATCAGGATCGGGCGCTCGCGCGGGCGGCAGATCGTCCGGGTCGACGAGCGCGGCGCACCGTAGAGCAGCCGCTCGTCGCGCCGCCACCAGCCCGGGGCCGCGGCGAGCGGGTGCTCGGAGCGGCCGGTGAACGCGAGCTCCTTGGCCACGGCCGCCAGCGCCGTCGGCCGCGGCGCGGGGCCGCGCACGTCGAAGACCCCGGGCTCGTAGTGGCCGCGCGCCTGCGTGACGAGGCTGTCCCAGTCGCACGCGCCGAAGGCGGACCACAACGTGATCGCCCTGACGTCGGCGCCCTCCGCCCGGGCGGCGTGCGCCGCCTCCCAGGCCTCGACCAGCCAGCGGATCTGCTCCTCGGGCGTGCACCCGAGGTGGACCTCGGTGACGGCGATCGGCGTCTCGTACCGCTGCCACACCTCGCGCAGCACGTGGTGGTGACCGAAGATCCCTTCCTCGCGGACGCGCACCGCCTCCACGTCCGCGTACCTGTGGCGCCCGTTCCCGCCGTGCGTCCACGCGGGGTAGTGCTCGAGGCGGTGATCGAGGAACCTGTCGCTCGTCAGGTAATAGTTCACGCCGATCACGTCCGCCGGGCACGGCTCGGCCTCGATCCGCGCGAGCTCGGCCGCGGGGACGCCGTGGTCGAGGAAGTAGCGGCGGAGCGGGTGCGCGCGGCCCACGCGCCCGGCCAGGAGATCCAGGCTGAGCCAGCGCCGCTGGTTCTCGAACTCGGCCTGGTAGGCGAGCTCGGGCGTGCTGTCGACCGCGCCGAAGTCCTCCGTCTGCACGAGGCGCGCGTCCGGGCGCACCCGCCGGATCGCGCGCATCGCGGCCGCGGTGGCGCGCGTCTCCACGAGCAGCGCGCGGAGGAACGACGCGTCGTCGCGGCGGTGCGGGTACCAGTGCCCGTACAGCGCGCTGAAGCGCGCCGTCGTGAGCGGCTCGTTGACCGGCGTGAAATCGCGCACCCAGGGGTAACGCTCCGCCACGGCGCCGGCGAACTCCTCGAGCCCGCTCACGAAGCTGTCGTCCATCAAGCTGGTCCCGAGCGGCCCGCTCCCGTGGTGGACCAGCCCGACGATCACGTCGATGCCGAGCTCCTTCAGCCGGTGCAGCCGCTCGTCGGCCCAGGAGAAATCCGCGCTCCCGACGCCCCGGGGTGCGGTGCGCTCCCACAGGACGGGGTACCTGACGGCCTTGACGCCGAGCTCGGCGAGCCGATCGAGATCCGTGATGCGCGCGTAGTGCCCCGTGCGCTCGAGCTGATCCAGGTGCTGGTCCCCGACGCGGTTGACCGTACACTCCACCCCGCCCCAAAGCTCGATCCCGGAGTGTTCTCTCATGAGCTCTACCCTCCTACGAGCAGCGTGGCCCGGCGGCCCGGCGTGCGCGCGTAGTCGGCCACGACGGCCTGCCCTACCTTCGCCGCGCTGCCGCGCTTCACTAGGGCCACGATCGAGCCGCCGAACCCCCCTCCGGTCAACCTGGCGCCGTAGACGTCCGGCTGCGCCCGCGCGCTCTCCACGAGCGCGTCGACGGCCGGCACCGACACCTCGAAATCGTCGCGCATCGAGCGGTGCGACGCGTCGAAGAGCCGCCCGAGCTGGGCCAGATCCCCCGCGCGCAGCGCCGCCACCGCGGCGAGCACGCGCGCGTTCTCCGTGACGACGTGGCGCGCGCGGCGGTCGAGCGGCGCCGGGAGCGACGCGATGCGCGGCTCGACCGACGCGTCCACGTCGCGGAGCTGCGGCACGCCGAGCAGCTCGGCCGCGCGCTCGCACTCCGCGCGCCGCGTCTTGTAGTCGCCGCTCGCGTGCTGGTGCGCGACCCCGGAGTTCACGACGAGCAGCTCGGCCTCCGCGGGCAGGGGGATCCGCTCGAACGCGAGCGTCCTCGTGTCGAGGAAGAGCGCCGTGTTCTCGTCGGCCAGGCTCGCGGCCATCTGGTCCATCATCCCGACGGGCGCCCCCACGAAGTCGAACTCGGCCGCGTGCGCGATCCGGGCGATCTCCACGTCGTCGATGGAGAGGCCGACCAGCGCGCGCAGCGCGCGCGCGAGCGCCACGAGCAGCGACGCGCTCGACGACAGGCCGCTGCCGAGCGGCACCGTCGACTCGATCCGCGCGTCGAAGCCGGGCAGCGAGGCGCCCCGGGCGCGGAGCACCGCGGTGATCCCCTGCACGTAGTCGAGCCACAGCCCCCGCCGCGCCTCCTCCCCGGCGCGGTAGGAGAGCCGGGCTCCGCCGTTCACGTCGCCCACGTTGAGCGTCGCGACCTCGATGAGCCCGTCGTCTCGAGGCGCCACCTCGACGCGCGTCTTCTGCGGGATCGCCGTCGGCAGGACGTAACCGCCGCTGTAGTCCGTGTGCTCGCCGATCAGGTTCACGCGCCCGGGCGCCTCGGCCCGGAGCTTCGCCGGGCGTCCGAAGATGGCCTCGAACGCCTGCCCCTCGCCGGTCGTGGTCATCGCGGCGCACCCATGTCCACGAGCCCCGGCATGTCCGCCAGCTCGGGCATGTCCGCGAGCCCGGCGTCGCTGAGCGACGACGGCGTCGCGTTCGGTCCGACGAACGGCAGCCCCTGCGTCGCCGCCGCCATCTGGTGCAGCGGGAACTTGGGCGTCCGATCGGCGTAGAGCAGCCCGTTCGCCTCCTGGTACGTGTCGGCGAACTGCGTGTAACAGAAGCCCGCGAGGAGCTCGAGGGAGTTGATCACCTTCATCAGCCGAGTGTAGCGCTCCGCGAACTCGTCCGAGGTCCGGCACGCGGAGTACCCCCACGTCCCGTCGCTGCCGGGCGCGACCGCGATCCCGCCGAACTCCGACAGCACGATCGCCGTCTCGTGGCTGACGGACGGGTCGAGCACGAGGGCGCGGCCGCCGGGGCGCTCCCGCTTCAAGAGCTTCGGCACCACGTCGTGCGCGAAGTAGCGGCGGGCGATCCGCTCGGGAGAAGGATCGTAGTCGTGGATCCCGATGATGTCGGTCGCGACGCTCTCCCAGCCGTCGTTGCCGATGACGGGCCGCGTCGAGTCCATCGATCTCGTGAGGTGGTAGAGCGCCTGCACGTAGTGGCGCTCGTGGGGGTTGTCCGGCAGGTTCGGGACGCCCCACGACTCGTTGAACGGCACCCACGCGACGATGCACGGGTGGCTGATGTCCCGCCGGATCGCCTCCAGCCACTGCGTGGTCAGGCGGGCGATCGACTTGCGCGTGTGGCGGTAGGCGCTCGGCATCTCCTCCCAGACGAGGAGGCCGAGCTTGTCGGCCCAGTAGAGGTACCGCGGATCCTCGATCTTCTGGTGCTTGCGCGCGCCGTTGAAGCCCATCTGCTTCGTGAGCTCGACGTCGCGGCGGAGCGCTTCGTCGTCGGGCGCGGTGATCCCCGTGTCCTGCCAGTAGCCCTGGTCGAGCACCAGCCGGAGGACGTACGCCCGCCCGTTCAGGAGGAAGCGATCCCCGCGCACGGCGACCGAGCGCAGCGCCGTGTAGCTCTTCACCCGATCGATCGCCATCCCCGCCTGGTCGTAGAGGACGACGTCGGCCTCGATCAGCGTCGGGCGCTCGGGGCACCAGAGGAGCTCGTTGCGGAAGTCGTCGATGCCCGGATCGGAGAGCGAGATGCGCCGGTGCACCTCGCCGGCGACGACGGTGTACTGGTCGTTCGCGATCGTCATGTCGCCGACGCGCAGCCGCACCCCGACGCGCGCGCCCTCCACCGGCGCGTTCGCGACCCGGACCTCGACCGCGATCTCCCAGCGCTCGAGGTTGGGCGTCCACCGCAGGTACTCGACGTGCATCCGGGGCACGCGCTCGAGCCACACCGTCTGCCAGATCCCCGTCGTCCGGGGGTACCAGATGGAGTGCGGCTCGAGCTTCCAGTCCTGCTTGCCGCGGGGCTTGGCGAGGTCCGCCGGATCGTCCTGGGCCTGCACCACGATCGTGACGCTGCCGCGCCCCCGCACGTGCTCGGTGATGTCCAGATAAAAGGGCGTGTAGCCGCCCTCGTGCTCGCCCGCGAAGCTGCCGTCGACCCACACCCTGGCCACGTAGTCCACGGCCCCGAAGTGCAGGAGGAGCCGCTCGGACGCGCCGAGCTCCGGCACGTCGACCCGCCTGCGGTACCAGCACGCCTTGTAGAAGCTGGCGTCGCCGATCCCGCTCCGCGGCGTCTCCGGGGCGAAGGGCACCTCGATCGTCTTGTCGAAGCGCGCGTCGCTCGGGGAGCACCACTCCCCCTTGGGATCGAAGGCAAACTCCCACGGCCCGTTCAGCGACGTCCAGTCTTGTCGCCGGAGCAGGGGCCGGGGGTAACCCTGGGCGTTGCTGCCGTCCGCGGACGGCGGCACCGACCCAGGGATGCCGATCTGTGCGAGGTGCGAGCGGGGCATGGCTGTCTCAGGCATCAGGCAGCGACGGTCACGGTGGTGGAGTCGAGCTGGGATTCGCGGATGTGGTCGAAGGTCGCGAGGGCCTGGCCCACGACCTGATCCATGTTGTAGTACCGGTACGTCGCCAGGCGCCCGACGAAATGCACGTTCGGCGTCGCGTCGGCAAGCGCTTTGTAGCGCCGGTAGAGCTCCGCGTTCTCGGGGCGCGGCACCGGGTAGTAGGGGTCGCCCTCGGCCTGCGGATACTCGTACACGACGCTCGTCTTCGGGTGCTGCTGCCCGGTCAGGTACTTGAACTCCGTGATCCGCGTGTACGCGTGCTCGTTCGGGTAGTTCACGACCGCGCCCGGCTGGAACACCTCCTTGTCGTGCGTCTCGAACTTGAACTCGAGCGAGCGGTAAGGGAGCTTCCCGTAGCGGTAGTCGAAGAACGCGTCGACGGGCCCGGTGTAGATCATCTCCTTGAAGCTCACCTCTCCCATGATGTCCCGGTAGTCGGTGTTCGTGAGGACCCGGATCTTCTTGTGATCCAGCATGTTCTCGAACATCCGGGTGTAGCCGTGGAGCGGCATCGCCTGGAACTCGTCCGTGAAGTAGCGCGCGTCGTAGTTCGTGCGCGCCGGCACGCGCGAGGCGACCGAGGCGTCGAGCTCCGACGGGTCGAGCCCCCACTGCTTGCGCGTGTAGTTGCGGAAGAACTTCTCGTAGAGCTCGCGCCCCACCTTGCTGACGACGGCGTCCTCGCTCGTCTTGCAGTGCTTGATCGGCTCGGCCACGCGCGCGAAGAACGCCTCGACCTCGGCGGGCGAGTAGCTCGTGCCGTAGAGCGCGTTCACCGTGTCGACGTTGATCGGGAACGGGACGAGCTTGTCGTCCACGGACGCGAGCACGCGGTGCTCGTACGGCCGCCACTGCGTGAACTGGGAGAGGTAACGGAAGATGCGCGGCGACGCCGTGTGGAAGATGTGAGGCCCGTACTTGTGGATGAGGATCCCCGCCTCATTGTAGTAGTCGTACGCGTTCCCTCCGATGTGGGGCCGCTTGTCGCACAGGAGAACGGACTTGTTCATCTGCGACGCGAGGCGCTCCGCGAGCACGCCGCCTGCAAACCCAGCTCCTACGATCAGATAGTCGAACACGGTACGTTCCCTTCCGTCCGGATGGCCGCCGAACGCTTCGTTTGGAGTGCATCGTTGATGAGCTTCGACATCGAGCGCCACGTCTTGTCCCAGGACGTCGCGCTCACCATCTCGTCGGCGATCGCGAGGCGCGCCGCCTTCGGCTCCGCCAGCGCCGCGTCGACGGCGGCCGCGAACGTGGTCGCGTCGGCGATGTGCACCGCCTTCCTCTCGCCGTAGGGCGTCACCACGTCGCGGATCGCGGTCGAGACGACCGGCTTGCCCGCCGCGAGGTACTCGAGCGTCTTCGTGGGGCTGATGAACCGCGTCGACTCGTTGAGCGCGAACGGCATGATCGCGACGTCCCAGCCCGCGAGGTAGGCCGGCAGGTCCTTGTAGGACTTCTGGCCGAGCCAGTGGATGTTCGGCCGCCGGGGCAGCGTGGCCGGGTCGATCTTCACGACCGGCCCGAGCATCACGATCTGGAAGTCGGGCCGCTCCTCGGCCAGGCGGGCGATCAGATCGAGGTCCATGCGCTCGTCGATCACGCCGAAGAACCCGAGGCGAGGCCGCGCGACGCCGCGCTGGTCCTCCGGGTCCTCGATCCCCTCGCGGGCCCGCCCGAAGTGCGCCGCGTCGACGCTGCTCGGGAACGCGTGCACGGACGGGTGCTGGGCGCGCTTCGCCTCGTAGAGGCTCTGGCCGCCGGTGAACACGAGGTCGGCGCGGGAGAAGAGCTCGCGCTCGCGCTCGCGGAGCGCCGGCGGCGCGCCGCGGAAGGCGGAGAGCTCATCCATGCAGTCGTACACGATGACCGAGGGCTCCACGTCCGCGGCGATCGGCAGCGACATCGGCGTGTAGAACCAGAGGATCGGCTGCCGGATGTCCTGCTCCCGCACGAGCGAGCCGATGAGCCGGCGCTGGTGCGCGAGCGACGCCTCCTGATCGGTGCCGGTGGTGAGGTGAGGGACCACGATGGTCAGGTTGGCCTCTATGTGCTTCGTCTCGAGCCTTGGGGGCGCATCGTCGAACACGGGCTCCTCGACGAAGTAGACCCGCTTCTCCCGCGCGAAGCGGCTCATCAGGTGGTTGGGCCGCTGGAAGACGAAGTTCCAGCGTAGGTGCGACAGACAGATGAGATCGGGCCCGGCCTGCTTCATCTTCACTCCAATGGGGGGATGCAAACCTGTTCGTGGCGTCTGTGGAGGCGGTCGAGCTCTTAGCAAGACGCGGGCCGACGCCGGGATGCAGCCATCGACGCGGGGCTCACGAGCGAGCGTGAACGCGGCCCACGAACCGCGCGGCAATCCGCTACACGCGTTCAACGAAGCGTGAAACAGCGGGAGGATCTGTGCTGAGCTCCGCACGGCGGCCGCCAACGGACGAACCTGCCACAGTGGGGCAAAATGCGCCGAAGCCAGGATTTTCCTGCTGTGTGCCAGTCGTTCGGCAACACGCTTCGGCGCAGCCCGACGAGGCTCTCGCGGTGCGATCACGTCGCCCTCGCCGCCCGTGGAAGCGCTCATCCGGACGGTGATCGCCGCGCGATCTCCATGTGTTTAAGGGCGCAGCCTCAAGCGCGGCAGCGCGATGGATGAGCTGCTGTGTGGCAGGTGCGCGCGTGCGTCCGGCGAGGGAAACAGGCCGCCTCGGCGACATGGATCTACAGAGCTCCCCGAGTCAAAACTAGGACATTCCTTAAGGAAACCACCGCAGAGAGGCGCGATTTTTGGCTGCTTCGCGCGAGGCGCTTGACGGTGGACCGCGCGCCATGGTCAAAGTCGGGTGGAGAGCGAGTAATAGCTGACGAGCGTTTGGGGCTCGCTTCGCGGCGGGCGAGCGCCAAAGCTGCACATGCAGGTCATGCCCTGTACAAAGCTGCGTGTGCTCACCCGCCGCGAACCCAGGATTCGGGCAAGGGTGCTCTTGCATCACCCGTCGAGCAAGGGTGCTCTTGTATCGCCCATGCATCGGAAGGCGTGGGCCGACATCCCTGTTGAGGAGCCCTGAAAAGCGCCCTGAAGCTGGACAGCGGCTCTCCGAGGCAGCGCCGGCGAGCCCGGACGGCGCCGTGTCAGCCGACGGCCGCCGCCGCGGCGCCCTCGCGCCGCGCCCGGGCGCTCAGGTCTCGCCGGGCGTCATCCACTTGGCCTCGACCACGGGGCGCCACGCGGCGAGCCGGTCCACGAGCGTCGCCGCGTCGTCGGAGACCTGGAGCATGGCGCGGTGGCCGGGCCGCAGGAACTGCTCGGCCACGATGTGATCGAGGAAGGCGATCAGCGGTCGGTAGAACCCTTGCACGTCGAGCAGCCCGACCGGCTTCTCCTGCGACCCGAGCTGCGTCCACGTCCAGACCTCGAACATCTCTTCGAGCGTGCCGATCCCGCCCGGCATCGCGATGAACGCGTCGGAGAGCGCCGCCATCCTCGCCTTGCGCTCGTGCATCGTGTCGACGAGCACGAGCTCCGTCAGGCCGTGGTGATCGAGCTCCCGCTGCTTGAGGAAGTGCGGGATCACGCCGATCACCTCGCCGCCGCGCGCGCGCGCCGCGTCCGCGACCGCGCCCATGAGGCCCACCCGGCCCCCGCCGTAGACGAGCCCGATGCCGCGCTCGGCGAGCAGCTCCCCGAGCCGCACGGCCGCCTCGCGGTACGCCGGCGACGCGCCCGCGCTCGACCCGCAGTACACGCAAATCCTGGAGAGATTCCTCATGCCCCGAGGCTACGCCGGCGGGCGAGCCCGTTCCAGCGGGCGAGCGGAGGCGGCGGCGGGGCCCTGCCCGGCGCTCGCGTCCGGGCGCGCGGCGCTGCGCGTGCCGCGCGCCGCGCAGCGCCCGGCGCGGGCCGCTACTCCTTGTCGAGCTTGCCGACGAGGCTCAGCGTGAAGAAGGCGCCCATGTACTTGAAGTGCGGGCGCACCTGCATGTCGACCTTGTACCAGCCGGCGTTGCCCGGCACCTCGGTCACGATGATCTGCGCCTTGCGGAGCGGCCTGCGCCCGCGGGTCGCCGCGGAGACGACGTCCTGATCGGCGACGTACTGGCCGATCCAGTCGTTCAGCTCCTTCTCGAGGTCGGCGCGCTCCTTCCACGTCCCGATCTGCTCGCGCTGCAGCACCTTCAGGTAGTGCGCGATGCGGCACATGATGAACATGTACGGCAGCTGCGTCCCGAGCCGGTAGTTCATCTCGGCCGCCCTGCCCTCCTCGCTCTGCCCGTAGTACTTGGGCTTCTGCGCGGAGTTCGCCGAGAAGAAGCAGGCGTTGTCCGAGTCCTTGCGGAACGTGAGGCCGATGAAGCCCTCCTCGGAGAGCTCGAACTCGCGCCGCTCCGTGAGCATGATCTCGGTCGGGATCTTCGTCTGGATCTCGCCCATCGCCTCGTACTGGTGGAGCGGCAGGTTCTCCACCGAGCCGCCCGCCTGCGGGCCGATGATGTTCGGACACCAGCGGTACTTGGCGAAGCTGTCGGCGAGCCGGGTGGCGAAGGCGTACGTCGCGTTGCCCCAGCAGTACCCGTCGTGTTTGCCGACCACGTCCTCTTCGTAGTTGAACGCCTTCACCGGGACGGTGTTGGCGCCGAAGGGCAGCCGGAGCAGGAAGCGCGGCATCACGAGCCCGACGTAGCGCGAGTCCTCGGTCTCGCGGAACGCGTTCCACTTCGTGTACTGCGGCCCCTCGAAGAGCGCCTTCAGGTCCTTCAGGTTGGGCAGCCCCATGAAGTCCTTGAGGCCGAAGAACTGCGGGCCGGCCGCCGCGATGAACGGCGCGTGCGACATCGCCGCGACGGCGGCGCACTTCTGGAGCAGCGCGATGTCCTGGGGGCCGGGGCCGAAGTCGTAGTTCGCGATGATCGCGCCGACCGGCTTGCCGCCGAACTGGCCGAACTCCGCCGAGTAGACGAGCTTGTACAGGCCGCTCTTCGGCACCTCGGGGGCGTCCTCGAAATCGGCGAGGAGGTCCTCCTTGGAGCAGTTGAGCATCTCGACCTTGACGTTCTCGCGGAAGTCGCAGCGGTCGATCAGGAACTTCAGGCCGCGCCAGGCGGACTCGAGCTTCTGGAATGTCGGGTGGTGGAGGATCTCGTCGATCTGTCGCGAGAGCTTGATGTCGATCTCCGCGATCAGCGCGTCGACGAAGGCCTTGTCGACCTTCTCGCCCTCGCGCCGCGGGGCGACGAGCTCCGAGATGAAGGCCTGCACGCCCCGCTTCGCGATCTCATACCCCTCGTCGCCGGGCGTCATCTTCGTCTCGGCGAGGATCTCGTCGAGCAGGGACCCTCCCTCGAGCGTCTGGACGCCTGCGCTCCCGGCGGCCCGTGTCTCTGTCGCCATCGCTCACTCCCCTTCCTTGTCGAGCCCGAGCTCGCGCACGATCTTGTTGCGCTGGGCCGGGTCGCTCAGGATCTGCTGAATCTTGCTGCGGAACGCCTTCTCGTTCCCGAGCGGCCCCTTGAGGGCCGTCAGCGCGGCGCGCAGGTCGAGCAGCTTCTTGAGCTCCGGCACCTGGTTCGCGATCGCCTCGGGCTCCATGTCGCTCAGCCGGCGGAACTTGAGGTTGACCGTGAGCTCGCTGTTCTCCTGCTCGGAGAGGACGTCCTTGACGTTGAAGGTGAGCGCGAGCTTCTGCTCGCTCATGACCTTCTGGAAGTTGTCCTTGTCCACGTTGATGGGCTTGCGGTCCTCGAGGGGCCGCGGATCCGGCCGCTGCGTGTAGTCGCCGAGCATCAGGAGCTTCAGCGGCAGCTCGACGTCCTCCTTCGCGTTCCCCGTGGCCGGCTTGTACGTGATGTTCACGCGCTCCTTCGGCGCGACCGATCCCTCTTTCATCGCAGGCTCCTTTCCCCGTCGGCAGCGGGCGGAGCGCCCGCAGGCCGCACGAGCATAGACCAAAACGCCCGCCTACCGGGCAACCTTCTCGGAGCGACGCGCATCCGCCTCAGACCCCCAGCGAAAGCTTCAAGGCGAGCGCGGCGTCCAGCTGGCAGACGCGCTCGAAGCAGAGCGCCTCCTTGGCCCTGGCCTCGGGGGTGGCCTCGAAGCTCTGGTGAAGCACACGGTAGCATGTGTGGAGCGCGGCGTAGACCTCCGCGCAGAGATCCGGCTGCCACGTGGTGAGTCGGTGGTGGTCGATGATCTGCTCCAGCGCCTCGAGCTGCGCGCGCGCCGAGACGAACTGGGACAGCTCCATGTTGATCTTGGCCATGGCGAGCCTCACGCGGAAGCGGTCCAGCGCCGACGGAGCTGCGGCCGCGGCCTTGTCGAGGAGCGTCATCGCCTGGATGGGCTGCTGGTTCACGAGGAGCCCGCGGGCCTCGGAGAGGGGCTTGTCGAGGTAGCTCGCCGGCTGCGCCGCGGCGCCGGCGCCGTTTCCCCCGGCGCCGCCGAGGGCGGGCTTCACCTCGCTCGAGATCCAGGCCTGCGTCGCGTCGTCCGCGAGCGGCGTGCCGTCGTTGAACTTGAGGCCCGGCAGCAGCGGCGCGCGCAGCAGCAGGACGCTCAGCTCGAGGAGCACCGCCTGCCGGGCCTCGGCGTAGTCCTCGCCGAGCTGCGCGAGCGCGTTCGCCACGTGCCGGTGTGGATCGAGCCAGAGGGGGTAGCTCTGCGCGTACTCGTCGGCGATCGGCAGCAGATCGGCGAACGCCCCCTGGCGCGTGAGCGCCGGCAGCGCCCGCAGCGCGTGTTCGGGCGGCGGCGCGATGACGGTCACGCCGCCCTGGGCCCAGGCGCCCGGATCGCTGAGGATCTGGACCCAGAGCCCGACCCGGAGGATGCGGTACGCGGCCGCGCGCTTCGGATCCGCCGCCCGGAGCACGCTGCCCGCGCGCGCGATCAGCGGCGCACAGTCGCCGAGGGCGGTGATCGCGGCGTTCTCGTCGACGATCGCCTCGAAGCTGGGCGCCGGGTTCGCCGTGACGACGACCGGCGGCGGGGCGGGCGCCGGCGTGACGATGACCGCCGTGGCCGCCGGCGCCTGCACCAGCGCCGTCTCGACCTTCGGCGGGTCCGCCTTGGGCGGGGGAGGAGGTGGCGGCGGTGGCGGCGGCGGCGCCTCTGCGGGCAGGCTTGCGACGAGGCTGCGGATCGCGCCTCGTAGCTGGCCGAACCCGGCGTAGGCGTCGCCGAGCTTGCCGCTGAGGTCGGCGTCCACGGCGCGGCACAGCTGGTCGATGGCGTTCACCACGTCGCGGTCCGCGGCGGTGGGCGTGAGGCCGCTGAGCGCCCCTGCCGCGATGTCTCCGAACCAGGCGCACAGGTTGCCGCGCGCCTTGGGCCGCTTGAGCGCGGGGTACATCGTGTCCCAGAACGCGTTGTTCAGCTCCTGCACGACCACGAGCCCGTCGAGCAGGCCGGGCAGCTTGTCGAGCTGCGCCTTCGACGCCGCGTAGTAGAGCGCGACGCGGAAGTCCTTCGACTTCTCGCTCAGGAGCTCTTCGGCGCCGCTCGCGACGCGCGCCCAGTCGACCTTGCCGCCCGAGAGCGACTGCAGCTTGTCGGTTTCGTTCTTGAGGGCATCGAACGCCTCGTCGTAGGTGACGTCGACGCCGACGCCGCCGTTGATCGGCGCGAACAGCGCCTCGACCCGCGCTTTGGATTGCTGGATGGCGTCTTCAGCGGCCATGGGGCGCGAAGAATATCAAGACGTCTCGGGCGTGGACGGCGAATCGGACGGCAAATCGCACGGCAAATCGGACGGCAAATCGCACGGCGAATCGGACGGCGACGACGCGGCGAGCCGGGGCGACGGCGCATGCGGCGGGTGGGGGATCGTGTGCTCGGGCACGGGCTCAGCCGAGGGCTTCCAGGAAGCTGTCGAGCGACAGGTCGGTCCGGGCGACGAGGGCATCGAGCTCCGGCCCGAGCGCGTGTCGGGAAACGTGCTCTTCGACCGGCGGGGGTCCGCAGAGGTCGGCGATGTGCTCGGCCTGGGTGGTGGGGGCGATCATTTCGCGGAACGAGCCCACGTGGGGGGGTCCGAGGTGGAGGAGCAGGGTGCGCTGGGGCGTCCAGAACGCATTCATCAGCGTGCGTCCCCATTTGGACAGGCGGAGGGTCATGTCCATCCACACGGCGGCGGCGTAGGCGTCGCCGGCGCCGAGCGGCAGTCGGAGCGCGAGCCCGGTTTTCGGGAGCTCGTGGCCGCGGAACGGCATGACCGAGTCGAGGATGTTCTGGACGACCCAGAAGCGGCTTGCGTCGGTGCCGAATCCGGCGTCCCAGAGCGCCTTCATGGGCTGGGTCTTGAGCCATGCGCGGTAGCCGGCGGTGGACGCCTCGGGGTCGTCGAGCGACGGCGGCGAGATCTGCGCGACGCGCTGCAGGAAGGCGTCGACGGGCATGGTGCGGCCGTTCGCGGCGAGGTCGTGGGCGGCGGCGAGGAGCGGGAAGAGGGCGATGGGGAGCGCGGGCCCGGCGGAGACGAGCTGGTCGTAGTCGTAGGAGCCGAACACGATGATCGGGTAGAGCCGGCCGGCGTTGTCGCCGCTTGCGGCCCATGCGCCCACGAGCCCGCGCGCGGGCGGCTCGTCGCCTTTGGCTTCGCCGTGGAAGACGAAGAGGCCGAGCGCCGTCTGGTAGTAGGCGTCGAAGTGGGGTCCCATGGCGCGCCGGGCGAAGTCGATGGACGCGCCGAGCCATCGGTCGAAGGCGGCGAGCTCGTCTCCACCTGCGTTCAGCCGGATGAAATCGCCCGTTGCGGGCAGCTTGCCGAAACAGCCGATCTGCGGCGGAGCGGCAGGGCCCTTCTTGCGGCGCCAGAACATGACCGGCAGCAAGTGAACCACGAACCGCGGACCGAGCGCTACCACCTTGCCGGCGGCGGCGCGGGGGCCTTGCCGGTCGCGGGGGGCGCCGGCGGGGAGGGGGTGCCCTGCGCGCGGGGGCGGCGGGGGCCCCTCCCGCGAACTCGCGCCTTGTGGTGGCTATGGCATCGGGAACGGATGCGCCGAGATCATGAGCGACCCGCTTCGCTGCGGGCCGGCGCTCGGGTTCGCGGGGCCCTACCCCGCCGCCCCCGCGCGCAGGGCACCCCCTCCCCGCCGGCGCCGTTCCAGATCAGCGGGACCGAGAGGGGCGCTCTTCAGGACGACGGCTCTTGAGGAGAGCCCTTCCAGGGGCAGGCGGCGCGTCGAAAGGAAGGAGCCCTTCCGAAGGAGGACGGCTCTTCGGAGGGCGGGAGCCCTTCCAAGGGCGGACGACGTTTCGGTGCGGCCTTTAGGCTTGGCGTCCGCCGTCGTGTAGACCGTCCTTCTTTCCGCCCGCATTCACAAAGAGGCGGCGGGGGAGGGGGTGTCGTGCGGGGGGCCGGCGGGGTAGGGCCCCGCGAACCCGAGCGCCGGCCCGCAGCGAAGTGTGGCCGTCTAGCCTAGGCCCCTCCGTCCCCGACGCCATAGCCACCACAAGGCGCGAGTTCGCGGGAGGGGGCCCCCGCCGGCCCCCCGCACGACACCCCCTCCCCCGCCGCCTCCGTTGCTGATTTGCTCACCCCTTACCGAAGCGATCCCCGATGCTGGGAGGGCAGTTCATCGCCCGGAAGAAGCTCGTCGGAAACGGATGGTTCCCGCGCGTCGGCCGCACCTCCATGGTGACCGTCACCGGCGGCGCGGTCATCTGCCATGTCACGGTGAACATCTCGTCGTTGTCCTTCTGGGCGGTCGTCGTCCCGGCCTCGAACAGCCGGAAGATCCCCCACGGCCCTTCGCGCACGAGCTCCTCGTCGAGCCCCCCCGCCCCGCGCACCTGGATCCTGGCCCCCTTCGCCCCTTCTCCCGGCCAGTTGAAGGTGTGCCAGAACTCCTTCTCGTTGCGATAGAGCCTCTTCTGCCCGTCGACCTCGAAGGTCACCTCGCTCACGATCGGGCTGACCGTCTTCATGTTGATGTGGAAGACGACCTTGGGCTCCGCGCCCCCGCCGAAGAGCGCGTCCGTGATCTCGTCCGCGCGCCGCAGGCAGTTGTAGAGGTTCGGGTTGAACGGCGTGAACGGCTTCGCCGCCTGCGGCTGCCCCGCGAGGTGCGCCTTCGGGTAGTACTCGTGCCCGACCTGGTAGTGGAAGCCCTTGAGGTACGACTCGTAGAAGCCCCAGAGCACCCCTTCCTTCGGCTTGAAGAAGGCCATCGCGTCCTCGATCGAGGCGTCGCGCGACGAGGCGAGGTTGAACGGATACCGGTCCTTGATCTTGTCGCGGTAGTGCGGCCAGACCTCGACCTCCCAGATCCCGCTCGCCGCGCCGCCCGCGCGCCGCACGACCGCCTTGTACGCCTGCCGGAGCGGGTTCATGAGCAGCGGGGTCATCAGCCGCTGTCCGGTCTCGTCCATCGAGAGCAGGAGCCCCTCGGCCTCCTTCACGGCGTTCTGGAACGCCTCGGTCGCCTTCGACGTGTCCGTGTCCGGCGGCCCGTCCTCGACCACGCCCATCTCCCCGGCGAGCCCCTCGAGCAGCCCGACGTACCGGTTCAGCGGGGGCGCCGCCGGCGGCGGCTGCCCCTCCGCCGCCGGCGCCGGCACCCCGAAGTTGACCATCGACTCGAACTTCTTGGGCACCGGATCGTAGTGCTCCGGCCGCTTGCCGGCGACGAGCTTGTCGAGCTGCGTGCCCGTCTTTTGCTCGGCCTTCCGCTGGAGCATGCTCTTCGCCTGGTCGATCAGGCCGCCGTCCGCGGTCAGCACGCTCGGCTTCTCGTCCCGCGCGAACTGCGTCTCGTCCGAGAGCCGCTGGAGCAGCCGCCGGTACGGCCAGTCGGGCGTCGAGAGGATCCTGAACTCCTGGATCGCCTGCCGGTTCGTCGCCGGCACGTCGACCTGCACGTCGCGGAAGAACGCCTCCCAGTGCGCGATGTACGCGTTGTCGTAGTCCTGCCGGACGCGGTCGAGCTCCTTCTGGATCCGGTCGCCCTGCCGCTTCTCCTCCTCGGACAGCGGGAGCACCCAGAGCTCGCGCTCGAGCGTCTTCCTCCCCTCCTTGAGCGACTCGAGCACCTGCGCGTGCCCCTTCGCCGTGTAGGGCCCCGGCACCTCGAACCACGTCCCGGTCCGGTTCTTCTGCGCGCTGTGCACGACCGTCAGCACGTCGGGCCGGTCGGCGAACATCTCGTTGAGGTTCACCGGCGGGTACTTCAGGTTCTCGCGCGTGTTCGGCCCCGCCTCGTCGTACTTCTCGTCGACGAGGCTCGTCACGAACCGATCGTAGTAGCGCTTCGTCGGATCGACCCGCCGGAGGTCGTCGCGCGCCTTCTGGATCAGCGGATCGTTCAGGGTCTCGCCCTTGAGCACGCCGCGCCGCACGAGGTCGACGTAGTAGGCGACGTGCGGCGTGAGCCGCGCCTTGAGCTCGCTCTCCGGCAGATCGGTCGACGGCTTCAGGATGTCGGCCCAGACCTGGGTCAGCCGCCCGACCTGCCACTTCGCCTCCTCGTCGAGGTGCACCCGGTGCTCGATGCGCTCGTCGAGCAAGAGGTAGCTGCGCAGGGCGTTGTAGCCGTCCAGGTACTCCGCCTCGCGGACCCGGTCGAGCTTCCGCTCGAGCTCCCGCTTCGCCGGCGCGACGAACCCCTCCTGCAGGCTCTTGATGTACTGCTCCAGCGTCGGAGGGAACAGCTTGTCCCCCTGGAACATGAACCAGCCGTACCCGACGGGCGTGTCGTCGACGTAGCGATCGAGCAGCTCCACCTGGTCCTTCAGCCGGTCGAGCTTCTCGACGTTCGCGGCCACGTTCGGCGGCGCGTTGCCCTCGCGCGAGGCCCACCGCACGAGCGCCACCTCGTTCGAGATGCGCCCCGTCTCGGCGACGAGCGCCCTGTTGTTGGAGTACGAGAGCACCGCCGGCACGATGAACAGGAGCGCGAGCAGCGCCGCCGCTGCCGCCGCGGCGATCCGCTGGAGGCGCCGCCGCCGCAGCTCCGCCTCGGTGCGCGCCGCGAGATCCTGATCGGGGAAGGCGACCTTCGTGAAGACGTCGTGGAGGAAGAAGCTCTTCGACTCCTTCGGGAGCGCCGCGTCCTCCTCGCCCTCGCCGAGCGCCGCGCGCAGCCCGAACGCCCGCCCCATCGCGCCGACGACGCGGTCGAGCGGCCGCCCCTCCTGCACGCCGCTCGTGAAATAGAACCCGCGCAGGATCGGCGCGGGCATCGCGCCGGCCGCGGGCGAGAACGCCGACGCGACGAAGTCGGACAGGTTCCGCTTCACGGCCGCGAACTCGAGCGGGAACTGGTAGATCCGCTCCTTCGCCTCCCGGTTGCGCTCGCCGATGAGCCGCTTCGTCAGGCGCGTGTGCAGCCGCTCGACGAGCACGTCGAACTCGCGATCGAAGATCTTGCCGGGCTCGTCCTTCCGCTCGTCGAGGCGGATCGTCGCGCCCCAGGGCTGCGCGCGCTCGCTCTTCTTCAGATCGCCGAAGTACTCGCTGAAGCCCGCGACGAGGTCGCTCTTCGTGAAGAGCACGTAGACCGGCAGCACCATGTGCAGCGTCTGCTGCATCTCGTCGATGCGCGCGCGGATCTTCTTGCCCGTCTGGTCGATCTGATCGTCGCTCGCGTCGAGCAGCTCGCTCAGGCTCACCGCGACGATGATGCCGTTCAGCGGCTTGTGCTCGCGGTACTGGAGCAGGAGCTCGAGGAACGCCATCCACTCGTCGTGGTCGTCGCTCTCGGTCGTGTACCGGCCGGCGGTGTCGAGGAGGATCGCCTCGTTCGTGAACCACCACTCGCAGTTCCTCGTGCCGCCGACGCCGCGCACGCCGGTGCGCTCGGGATCGATGTACGGGAACACGAGCCCCGAGTGCCGGAGCGCGGTCGTCTTGCCGGCGCCGGGCGGGCCGACCATCACGTACCAGGGCAGGACGTAGAGCGCGTCCGCGCCCCGCTTGCCGCCGCCGAGCTTCGAGGCCTTGAGCGCGGCGATGCCCTCCTGCATCTGCCGGTGGAGCTCCTGGATCTCCGCGCGCCGCTCAGGCTTCGCGTTGACCACCTGCTCCTGGGCCTGCTGCGCGATCGCCTTCTCGAGCGCCCGCGCCGCGCGCGCCGCCCGGATGCGCCGGTACACCGCGAGCCCGGCGAGCAGCAGCACGACCGCCCCCGTCGCCACGAGCGGGATTGCGGTCGGGAACGCCTCGGTCCCGTCCCCTCCCGCGGGACGCAGCACAAACCACACTCCCCACACGACGGCGAGGAACAGGGCGCTCAGGATCCACAGCCACATCGGAAGTCTCCCTCTGGAACAGCAGAGGACGGGCGCAGTCCGCCTAGGTTCCTGTGCTGATCAGCTTCTTGATCGAGTCGGCCACGTCCTCCGCGTCCGAGGCGACGACGAGCCGGAGCACGATGACCACGAGGACGGCCAGCACGAGCAGCCCGAGCGCGATGGCGAGGTAGGGCAGCTCGCGGCGCACCGCGCCGGCGCCGCCGTCCTTGCGCTCGGCGTTCGGCGCGAGGGCGTCGCCGCCGCCCTCGGCGACCGCCACGTGGTTGCCCACGCCCTCGATGACCGCGCCGAGGCCCTCCTGGTGGCGCAGACGATATTTCCCCTGGAAGCCGAGGGCCAAGCAGAGGAAGTAAATTTGCGCGACGTGGTTGCGCCCCCGCTGCCCGTAGAGGTTGTCGAGGTTCGTGAAGAACCCGTCGCCGGCGGTGTTCAGCTGGAAGAACTGGAACTGGAGCGGGTTCTGGAGCCACTGCGTCCTGCCCGGCCAGCTCGAGTTGAAGATCACCTCGTCCGCGAAGGCGGCGAGCGCGAACTTCGCGTCGATCATGTCCTGCTCCGGGATCCGCGCCTCCCGGCCGTTCTGCATCATCGTGTCGAACAGCCCGAGGACGCGCCGCTGGAGGATGTCCGGCGCCGGCAGATCGCGGGAGTTCCTGAGCTGCAGGATCAGCGACAGCACGTCGGAGCAAACAAAGTACATCGTCTGCGAGAGGCTCATGGGCTCCTCACCTGGAAGGGACGGCCCGGCACGGTCACTTCCCTGCCGGGACCGCGATCAGCCGGAGGTCGACCTTCTGCGGCTCGATCGGCTGGTAGATGGCGATCGTGCCAGAGCCGAGGATGTCGTTCCAGTAATCGCCGGACTGGTTGACGCGGAGGTAGACGAGCCCCGGCTTGACCGGGATCGCGCCCGGCGGCCGGTACTCGATGGCGACGTTCACGCCGGGCGTCGCCGAGTGCAGGATGTGCCCGATCTGCGTCCACGACCCGATCTTGAGCAGGCGCGGGAGCCGCTCGCGCAGCGTGCCCTCGTCCGTGCCCTTCGCCTCGAGGAACATCTCGTGGCTGCGCGGCAGCTTCGGGTCCTCGAACCGGCCGAGGTACATCCCGTCCTCGCGCTTCTCCAGGGGCACGATGACGTACTGCTCCGCGACGAGCCCGCTGATGAGCGCGATCGCCCGCTCGAACATCGGGTCGAAGACGTCGGTGAGCTCGAGGTAGTTGAACCTGGGGATCGTCGTCGGATCGCTGTCCGCCGAGAAGGTGCAGAGCTCGCCGATGAGCGAGCCGAGGACGATGAAGCACTGCTCCGGGTGCGCGCGGCCGTGGTCGACGAGGTGCGACACGACCGGGATGTACGAGTTCACGGTGTGGAGCAGCCAGAACTTGGTCGCGTCGGACGCCTGGAAGTCGACCGACGCCGCGGTGCGCATGCGCCGCCCCTCGACGAGCGACTTCTGCTTGCCCACGAGCGCCGAGAGCACCCGCCGGAGCCCGGCCATGATGTGGTCGGACGCGTTGATGCGGAGGACCGACGGGATGAAGCTCTTGCGGAGGACGATCGCGCCGGCGCGGTCGCGGACGAGCTGCGCGATCCGCACGGTCTGGTACGCGTCGCGCGGCTCGGTGCCGAAGACGAGGCGCAGGTTGCCGCGGGCCCAGGTGATCGAGGTGTCGTTGCGCCCCGTGTTGACGTCCGGGGTCGTCGCCTGCGACGCCACGAACCGCTGGGCCGGCCCCACCTTGCTCGGATCGAGGCTGATGTTCGCGGCCGTCTCGCGCAGGTTCGGGATGCCGAGGAAGACGTCGAGCGCCTCCATGGCGGCCGGGAACGCGCCCTCGATCGGCCGCGCCTCGACCTGGTCCTCGCCGCGGTCGCCGATGAAGAACGGCGTCCCGTCGGGGAAGACCCCGTGGCACTTGACGATCTTGACCTGCCCGGCGGAGAGCGCGCGCTCGTCGAACTGCGCGGCGGTGATGCCCCAGTCGTAGCCCACGACCGCGTTGATGCGCGCGTGGACCAGCGTCTCGTGGTAGAGGTCCGACTGCTGCAGATGCTGAGGGGTCATGAAGAGCCCCTCGGTCCAGACAGGCTTGCGCGGGTGAATCATGTCGCCCGTCCAGTCTTACCAGATGTGCCGCGCGCCGCGGCGCGAAAGCTGGGCGCGCGCTGGGCGCCGCGCGCGCGCCCGGCTCCCGCGCGCGCGCGCCCGGCTCCCACGCGCGCGTCGCTTCCAGGACGGCCGGATCGCCCCATCGCCGTTACTTCCTGGCGGCGGGCGCCTCGGGCGCGGCCGCCTTCTTCGGCAGGCTCACCCGGCGCACGGAGCTCGAGTTGGGGAACATCGACTCGTCGAACTCGACGCCGTTATCGATCTTGGTCGAGTCGATGAAGAACGCGACCCTCGGGTCGGCCACGGGCGGCCCCGCGTCGGCCTCGCGGCCGCCGCACTGCGCCTCCCCGGGCGGGAGCGGGAACTCGTAGAACGTCTTCCAGCTGCTCCCCTTCGGTCCATGGAACAGCGCGACGCCGGCGAGGTGGCTCGCGTCCTTCAGGCGCTCGAACTTCACCTCGACGAGGTCGCTCGGGAAGACCTCGACCTCGTCGACCTTGGCGAGGTCGTCCCCGAGCGTCTCCTTGTCCCGGAGGAGGATCTGGTCGTACGTCGCGTTCTCCATCGTCCCGCTGCTCTTCAGCTGGTAGAGCCGCACGACGACGGGCCGCGGGTTGCCGTTCTCGTTGGGGTTGATGTTGTCGGCGGCGTAGATCGAGAGCGTCACGATCTGCACGTCGCAGGGCTCGGGGGCGGCCGCCGGAGGCGGCGCGCTGGACGTGCAGGCCACGATCGCGGCCGGCAGGGCGGCGCCGAGGCCGACGGCGAAGAGCCCCGCGGCGAGGCTCCCGGCGATCTTCGCCGCGCTCACGCCGGGGAGGAGCTGCGCCGGCCGCGGGCGGGGCCCCGGGCCCTCCCCTTCCGGCGAGCGCGGCTCCCCGATCCACATCCAAAGCTGTCGGAGCTGGGCGAACGCGACCATGCTCCAGCTTTTTAAGCGGAACCTCGCGTCCCGTACAACTTTCGGTGCGCGAGCCACGGCCGGCTCAGTCCGAGAACGCGATCGTGAAGTTCTTCTCCGCGTCGACCCCGATCTGGAGCCGCTTCGGGAGCGGCCCCTCCGCCATCTTCTCGAGGACGGCGACCGAGAGCTGCGGCAGGAGCGACGCCCGGAGGATGTGATCGATGTTGCGCGCCCCGGTGTCGACCTCGGTGCAGCGCGCCGCGATCGTGTCCACGAGCGCGTCCGAGTACGACGCCTCGATCCGCTGGCTCTTGCGCAGGCGGTCGACGAGCCCGTCGAGCTTGAGCCGCGTGATCTCCCCGAGCGCGTCCGGCGAGATCGGCAGGTACGGCACGGTCGTCATGCGGGCGAGCAGCGCCGGCTTGAAGTGCGCGGACAGCGTCGGCTTGATCGCCTCGACGATCTCCTTGATGAACTCGCCGTCCTCGTCGAGCCGCCGCTTCGGGTCCTCCTCGCGCGCCGCGATCGTCATGTTGGTGATCTTGTCGGTCGCGAGGTTGCTCGTCAGGATGATGACGGTGTTCTTGAAGTCGACGAGCCGCCCCTCGCCGTCGCTCAGCATGCCCTTGTCGAACACCTGGTAGAACAGGTTCATCACGTCGGGATCGGCCTTCTCGACCTCGTCGAGGAGCACGACCGTGTAGGGCCGCTGGCGCACGGCCTCGGTGAGCATGCCGCCCTCGCCGTAGCCGACGTAGCCCGGGGGCGAGCCGATGAGCCGGGAGACGGTGTGTTTCTCCTGGAACTCGGACATGTTGATGACGGTCATCATCCGCTCGCCGCCGAACATCAGATCGGCGATCCCGAGCGCGGTCTCCGTCTTGCCGACGCCGCTCGGCCCGACCAGCAGGAACACGCCCTGCGGCGTGCTCAGCGGCTTCAGCCCCGCGCGCGCGCTGCGGAGCTCCTTGGCGATGGTCACGATGCCGTGGGACTGCCCCTTGATCCGCCGGGTCAGCCGCCCCTCCATCTCGAGGAGCGCCTTCACGTCGTCCTGGACCATCTTGCCGACGGGGATGCCCGTCCAGGCCGCGACGACGCTCGCGACCATCGCCTCGTCGACGTCCGGCCGGATCAGCGGCACCTCGCCCTGGCTCTGCTTGAGCTCGTCGAGGGCCTTGACCACCTCGCGGCGGGCGGCGTCCCGCTCCTCGGTCGTCTTGGCCTCGTCCATCTTCTTGCGGGCGTCGATGACCCGCTGCGTGCCCGCCGTCTCCTTCGCGTAGTCGGCGCGCACCGCCTCGAGCTCGGCCTTCGCCTTGGCGAGCTTGTCCTTGAGCTCGGCGACCCGCTCCTTGTCGATGTGCACGCCCTTGTCCTGATCCCGCTCGAGCGCCTTGAGCTCGGTCTCGGTGTTCACGATGAGGATCTCGGCGTCCTCGACCGCGGCGGGCCGCTGCTGGAGCGCGACCTTCACGCGGGCCGCGCAGGTGTCGAGCAGGTCGACGGCCTTGTCCGGCAGCTGCCGGCCGGTGATGTAGCGCGCCGACAGCCGCACGGCCGCGGTCACCGCCTCGTCCTGGATGATGACGTTGTGGGCCTGCTCGAACTTCGGCCGGAGCCCGCGGAGCATGACCACGGCCGCCGGCTCGCTCGGCTCGTCCACCTTGACCGGCTGGAAGCGCCGCTCCAGCGCCGCGTCCTTCTCGAAGTACTTCTTGTACTCGCTCCACGTCGTGGCCGCGATCGTGCGGAGCTCGCCGCGGGCGAGCGCCGGCTTGAGCAGGTTGGCCGCGTCGCCGCCGCCCTGCTGCCCGCCCGCGCCGATCAGCGTGTGCGCCTCGTCGATGAAGAGGATGATCGGCTTCGGCGACCCCTTCACCTCGGAGATCACGCCCTTCAGGCGGTTCTCGAACTCGCCCTTCACGCCCGCGCCCGCCTGGAGCAGCCCCATGTCGAGCCCGAGGATGTCGACGCCCTGCAGGAGCGGCGGCACCTTCGGGTTCTCCGGCGTGCTCTCGACGATGAGCAGCGCGAGCCCCTCGACGAGCGCCGTCTTCCCGACGCCCGCGTCGCCGACGATGATCGGGTTGTTCTTGCGCCGCCGGGCCAGGATATCGATGACCTGCCGGATCTCGCGCTCGCGCCCGAAGATCGGATCGATCTGCCCCGCGCGCGCCTTGCCCGTGTAGTCGACGCAGAACTTCGCGAGCGCCGAGTCGGGCCCGGCGCTCGCCATCCCGGTCGGGAGCTTCCCTGCCCCGGGCGCGCCCGCGCCGGCCGACGCGGCGACGGCCTCGGCTTCCTCCTTCGATCCGGAGACGATCTTGGGGAGGTTGGTCTTGATGTCGTCCTTCGAGATGCCCTCGAGGTACGCGCCGATGCCGCTCACCGAGTAGCGGGTCGGCTGCTGCACGAGGCGCTGGAAGAGCACGCCGCTCCGGACGCGCTGGTAGCCGTACTCCATGGATCCGACGAGATAGGCGTCCTGCATCCACTCGAGCATGGTCGGCGAGAGCACCGGCCTGCCGGCGTTGCCCTTCCTGAGCTCTTCCAGGCTGCGCTGGAGCGCGGCGCGCAGGTGGGACGCGTCGAGATCGTAATGGGAGACGAGGAATGCGATGTCGGAGTTCGCGTCGTCGAGCAGCGCGAGGAGCAGGTGCTCGAGCGTCACCTCGTAGTGGCGCGCGTTGACACACTGGCCAATCGCCGCCTCGAGGGCAGAGGTGCAGTTCTTGGTGAGTCGCTTGACGATGGCCTTGGTATCGACGAGCTGCATGCGCGGCATGCTAGCCGAGTCGCGCCCCCCGCCGTCAACCGCGGGCTTTGCGCTTCTTCTCGTCGCCCTCTCGCGCGCTGCTCCCGGCCTCGCCGCGCCCCTTCGCCTGCGGCTTCGTCGCGCCGCCGGCCGCCTCGGTCCGCTGCGCCGCGCCGCGCGACGCCGGTGTGGCGGCATCTGCGGCCTTGTCGTCCTTCCCCGGCGCGGCGGGGCTTCGGGCCTTGTCGTCCTTTTCTGGCGCGGGCGGCGGCTCGGCCAGGGCGACGCGGCTCACCATGTCGGGCCGGACCCGGAGCTTGAGGAGGGCGCCGGCGCGGAGCTTCTGATCGGGCTCCAACCCGTTATCGCGCGCGACATCCTCGATGTCTATTGCGAACTGCCGCGCCACGCCGATCAGCGTATCGCCTGGCCCGACGCGATAGAGCATCACCTCGCGCGCGGCCCGTCCGGCCCGTCCTTGCCCTCGCGGCGGGCGCGGCGCGTCGATTTCGTCGTCGACGGGCGCCTCCTCGCCGTCGTCCGGCGCGGACAGGGCCACTGGATCGCGCATCGCGCGTCGCTTCTTTGCTGGTTTCGGCAGGAGGGAGAGCAGGCTCTCGTCCTCGCCGTTCACCGTCCGCGTCCGCCCGGTGAACTCGCGTCCGCCGAGCAGGTCGACCGGGTCGAGGATGGACGCGTCGTCCGTGGCGAGCGGCTCCGTGCTGAGCAGCGACGGCAGCGCCGCCTGCGCCCGCGCCAGCGTGTCCGGCGGGACCATCACGAGGAAGTCTCCCCGGCCCGGCGGCACCCGGTCCCCGAGGATGTCGGGGTTCAGCTTCCGCAGCGTCGAGGTCGCGACGCCGGCCGCCTTCGCGAGCGTCTTGAGCGGCGTGCCCGGCGGCGCCGCGATCTCGGCGGCGTCGATCGGCCGGCTCACCTCGACCTGGTCGAACCCGAACCGCTCCAGGTTGTTCGCGACGATGGCCGCCGCGCCGATCTTCGGCACGTAGGCGGCCGTCTCGGAGGGGATCGCCTCCTGGCGGGCCAGCTCGTTGAAGTCCGACGTCCCGTACCGATCGATGCGATCGAGCAGCTGCTCGTAGCCCATGTTGTAGGCCGCGAGCGCGAGGTCCCAGCTGTTGAAGCGCAGGTAGAGATCGCGCAGGTGGTGGGCCGCCGCCTGGGTGGCGAGGCGCGGGTTCTTCCGCTGATCCAGGTGGCGCGACTGCTGGAGCCCGTAGACCGCCCCGGTGGCCGGCATGAACTGCCAGAGCCCCACGGCGCCGACCGGCGACCTCGCCCTCGGGTCGAAGCCGCTCTCGATCATGGCCACCCAGATGAGATCCTCCGGCAGCCGGCGTTCCCTGAGCTCGGCCTGGATCATCTCCTGGTATCGCCCGCTCCGCTTCAGCCAGGTCTCGAACATCTGCCGCCCGCGGTCGGTGCGCGTGAAGAAGCGGACGTACTTGAGCGTCCGGCGCGACACGGAGAGCCGGAGGTCCGGCAGCTGCAGCTTCGAGAGCGCCTCGGCGCCGGCCGTGTCGAGGTCGTCGACGTCGTCGGCGTAGCTGCCCTCCGCGGAGAACGCGCGCGGGGGCCGCGAGTAACTCGGCCGATCCAGCTCGCAGGCGGCCCCCTCCCCGCCGTGCGCCGCGACGTCGCGCAGCCGCGACAGCTCCCTCGACTCGCTCCCCGGCGTCGCCACGAACCCGCGCGCCGGCGGCGCGTAGGACGCCGGCGGCGCGTACGCCGTCGGTGCGGCCACGAGCGCCGCCAGGGTGGCCGGCGCCCCGGGCGCCCCGGCCCGCGCTCCGCCCAGCTGGTAGGTCGCGACCGCCGACTGCACCGACGTGATCGCCGACTGGGGCGCCGCCATCCCAACCCCGTAGCCAAACGCCAGGGCCGAGACCATGGGAGGGATCTTGTGGACGAGGCTCATGTGTGCTCCAAGGTCGCACCATGTAGGCAAGTGGGTCAACAAACCGGGTGCGGCGGGGAGCCCTCGGCGCTGCGGGGTTGTGATCGGGCCCTCGGAACGTGGGGTCGCGCGGTGCGGGTGGGCGTCAGGCCCTCCCGTGCGGCGAAGAGGGTCTGCTAGTCTGCACGGCATGCCGGCGGCGCTCTCGGCCCGCGTGTCCGACACCCAGGCCAACCAAAGCTTCGAAGCTTCGTTCGAGCGCTTCCCTGTCCGGATCGGCAGGAACCAGCTGAACGATCTCCACATCGACCGGCCGTACATCTCCCAGTTCCACGCGGCGGTGGACATCCGCGATCGTCGGATCCTCGTCCGCGACCTCGGCTCCACGAACGGGACGATGTTCGCCGGGCACCGGCTGGCGCGCGACACGTCGGTCGACGTGAGCGGCCAGCCGGAGATCACGATCGGCCCGATCCAGATACGGCTCGCGATCATCGAGGCGCCGCTGAAGTCGGAGCCCCCGAACGACGGCACGCTGCTCGGCACGGGCGGGGAGAACCTCTCCGCGATGCTGCAGCCGCAGAAGCGCGCCGCGCCTGCCGGCGAGGACCCGTACCTGCGGCAGGTGGTCCCGTACCTGGAGGCGTACCGGACCGCCTGGGCCGCGGTCTACCGGATGATCTGGGATCACCTCGCGCGCCTCCCGCCCGACGCGCGCCAGAGCTACCTGCGCCGGCTGGGCGAGGAGCACCCCGCGGTGCTCGTCGAGAAGGACTTCCAGAAGATCGCGCAGTACTACGGCGTCGACTACCGCACGCTCGGCGAGCTGGCGCCGTCGAACGCCGCGTTCGCGGCGCTCTCCGAGCTGGCGGGCGCCCTCTCGCCCGGGACGAAGCCCCCGGACGACGTGGCCGGCATCGTCAACTTCGCGCGGCGGCTCCGCGACACGATGGAGGTCTTCCTGAAGTGCTTCGTGAGCCTGCGCGACGGCTACCAGGAGTTCGAGGCCGAGGTGCTGGCGCGCGATCGTTCCGCGGAGACCGACAAGGTCGCGACCGCGAAGGACGCGAAGGAGCTCGGCACGGTCCTGCTGACGCCGGTCGGGGGTCCGGACGCCGCGCGCCAGCTCCACGAGATCTTCGTCGACGTGATGAGCCACCAGATCGCGCTCCTGAACGGCGTGATGGGGGGCGTGAGGTCGCTCCTGGTGAAGCTCGCGCCGAAGACGCTCGAGGAGAAGCTGGAGCGCGAGGGCAAGCGGGGCGGCCTGTTTTCCAGCAAGTACGAGGAGCTGTGGAGGCTCTACGAGCGCCGCCACGGCGACTACTCGGGCGAGGACAAGGAGACGTTTCGGGAAATATTTGGCGAGCAGTTCTCCCGGGCGTACGCTGCGAGCGCCGCGGAGGACTACGGGTCGTCCGGCGAGCCGGGAAACCGGAACATCCGCTTCCCCGTCTCTGGCAATCCGATCAAACGGTAGCGCCCCTCGACGGCGGGGCCTCTGCGCGGCGAGCCGCGCCTTGGGCACGCCGGTCTTCGCTGGAGGCGCAGCCAAACGCGAGGCGCCGTTCATGCGAATCAGGGAGAAAGTCGTAGCAGCAGGTTGTCTGGCCGTCGCCGCGTGCCTCCTCGCCCCGCGCGAGGCGGCCGCGCAGGTGACGAAGGTCGAGCGCGATGAGAACTGGGCCACGGTCTCGGACGTGAGCCTCGTGCTGGGAACCTCGGTCGTCTTCCTGATGCCGCGCGTCTATTACAGCGATCCGGAGTCCACGGTCGGCTGGAAGGGCCGCTGGCATTTCTCGGTCCTGGCGCCCGCCATGACGATGACGGCGCTGACGCTGCTCGTGGACCTTCCGATCAAGAGCGCGATCGAGTCGACCCGCCCTGGTTGCAGCGTCGAGGAGACGAAGACGGCCCTGGCGGACTCGGGCTGCGAGTCCTTCGGCGGCCCGTCGACGCACGCCTTCGCGTCGTGGGGCGCGACGGGCGCCGGCACGGGCATCTTCCTCGTGGACACGTTCCGTTACTCCGATGGCCGCTTCAATGCCGGCGGTTTCATCGGCAATGTGGCCCTCCCCCTCACCGCGTCGGTCGTCACCTCGATCGCCCGCGGCGTCGCCCCCAGCGGCAAGAAAGAGCACGAGACCGCGGGCCAGATCGCGATCGGCGGAGCCACCGGCTTCCTGAGCGGCCTCGCCATCGGCACCGCCTACGCGTTCCTGCAGCGCCCCAACTGCGGTTACGGCAACGCGCTCTTCTGCTGGTAGCCGCCGCCCTTCGGGCGGGTGTTCCTCCCTTGCCGGCGAGCGTCTTCCTCCTCGCCGGCGGGCGTCTTCCTCGCCGGCGGACAGCCCTCATTCCCAGCTACAGACGGATCAACGTCACCCGAGCGGGACCGCCCCCTTTCCTTCCCTTGGTGGAGCGGGCAGGGGGCAGGAGAGGGAGCGCGGGGGGGGCGGGCGGGGACGGGCCGATGTCCGAGCAGATCCACGCGCGTCTCGTCCGCGCTCCGCGCGGGCGAGGCGCGCGTCCTGCGAGTTCGGCGGGCCCCCGCCCGCCCCCCCGCGCTCCCTCTCCTGCCCCCTGCCCGCCGCTGCAGTTCTAGTCCTGTCCGACGACGCGCTCCCAGAGCGGATCATTCGACGAGAAGAGCGTATCCCGCTCGACCCGGAGGAACCGCTGGAACTCCACGCGGCGCAGCTCGCGGTCGCTGTCGCGGTTGCCGTCCTCGTACTTCACGATCTTCACCCGCACCTGCTCCAGCAGCTGAATGCCGTTCGGCTTGTAGGAGACGTCGGTCCGCAGCATGTAGCGGGCGTAGAGCCCCCGCTCGGTGACGGACGGGATGATCGCGGTCCGCTCCAGATCGACCGAGGCCGCCTCGATCAGCCGCCCTCGCCGCGCGAGGTAGAAGTGGGCCCGCTGCCGGCAGTCGTCGGGGTCGGGGCAGGTCTTCGTCTCGGCCACGACGAGGTTGTCGTTGCCGATCCGCACCGGCTGCAGCTTGGTCCCCTTCGCGGGCGCGCGGAAGCTGCCGACGCCGAAGACGTCCGCGCGGTCGCCGGCGGCGCGCACCAGCGCGACCAGACCGCCCTCGTCGCCGTTCTCGAACGTGAGCACGCGCAGCCAGACGGTGCGGAGCCCCTCCGGCCCCGATCGGATCTCGACCTCGTCGGGATCGATCTTGCGCGGCCACCCGGATTTGGAGATGCCGCCGCGCAGCGTCTCGTTGGCGAACACGTAGTGGCCGGTGCAGTCGACGTCGGTCGGCCCGATCCCGCGCTCCTCGCTGTAGGTGGGGACGATGACCGCCAGCCACTGGTCTGGGTCGAGGGTCCGGACGGCCGCCTTGTTGCCTGCCGCGCGGCGCGCGGGCGGGAGCTGGGTCGTGCAGACCGGAATCGGGTTCTGCTTGCGTGTCTGCAGCTCGCCGTGCGGCTGCTCGGGGTACGCACCGCAGCCCGCGAGGGCGGCGGCGAGCCCCAGACCGACGACGGAGACGAAGCGAACGATGCTCACGCGACCTTCGTATCATGCAAGGCCTCGCCGAGGCGAGTTCGCGACCGAACCCCCTGGCCGGCCACCGTCGTTGGCCGGCCACCTCCTGGCCGGCCACCTCCTGGCCGGCCACTCCGGTCGAGATGGTCGACCGGAGAACCGGCGCGCGCCGTGGTGCAAGCGCTGAAGAACCGCTGCATCGCCGCGGCCCCGGCATCTCGACGGCGCCAGCGGCGCCTCGGCACACCTCTACACTCATGCGCTCCACGGCGAGCGGCGGAATGTTGCGACTTCATCAAGAACAGAACGAAAGCCGACGGCACACGCCGATCTGGGATACAAAAGTCTTGACGCTCCGCCATAGGGAGTTACCCTCGGGACTCCCTGGGAAATCAGGGATAGAGACAGGGTGTCAGCCCTGGCTCTATGATTCCAGACCTGTACTCCCTGAGAGGGCGGACCTTCTGCCAGCGCGCAATGGGGCGTAGACTGAGCCCAGGCGGTGAGTCCTTGACGGAAGAGGTATGTGACCATGGCAATGCAGGCATATCTGAAGCTGAAGGGCCTGAAGCAGGGTGAGATCAAGGGATCGGTCACCCAGGCGGGCCGCAAGGACAAGATCGGCGTCGTCGCGGTGAACCACACCATCGTGAGCCCGCGCGACCCGGCGACCGGGATGCCCAGCGGGAAGCGCCAGCACAAGCCTCTCACCATCACGAAGGAGCTCGACAAGTCGACCCCCCTCCTCCTCCAGGCCCTGGTCACCAACGAGACCATCTCGGAGTGGGAGCTCCAGTTCATCACCACGGCCATCAGCGCCCAGACGGGCGTCGGCGCCGAGAAGAACCACTACACGATCAAGCTCGTCAACGCGACGATCGCGAGCATCGATTTCATCATGGATCACACCCGCAAGAATGCGGATGTGGCCGCGGGCGGCTTGGCCACGCAGCAGCAGGAGACCGAGAGGGTCTCCTTCACGTACCAGAAGATCATCTGGACGTGGACCGACGGCGGCATCACGGCGGAGGACGACTGGGAGACGCCGGTCACGTGATCAGCGGCTTCTAACGCCTCTGGCTTCATCGCTCCGGGCGGCCTTCGGGTCGCCCGGTTGCGTTTGTTGTTCTGGGTCGGACCGGCTAGGCTCTGTCTGACGAACGTCGCGAGCGGCCCGAGCCTAGGGAGAGCGAGCAAGGAATACTGCAGTATTCCGAGCGAGCTCGACCGACGGATCGGGCCGCTCAGCAGTTCGTCAGGCAGAGCGTAGGGTGGGTCGCTCGTGATCTAGAGATGGCCGCTACGCGCAGCAGGACCAGAAGTTTGGCATGACCCTGAACGCCTACCTCAGAATCGTCGGCGAGCGACAGGGGGAGGTCAGGGGTTCTGTCACCCAGAAGGGGCGAGAAGGCAGCATCCTGGTCACCGGGGTATCCCACTCGCTGATCGGGCCGCGCGACCCGGTGACCGGGCGCCCGACGGGCAAGCGGATGCACAAGCCCTTCGTCGTCACGAAGCACCTCGATCGGTCCACCCCGTTCCTCCTCAACATCCTGGTCCACAACGAGAACATCCCTCGCTGGGAGCTCCAGTTCTACCGGTCGATCGCGCTCGGCGTCGAGAGGCCGGTCTTCACGGTCCAGCTCGTCAACGCGACCATCTCGAGCATCCAGTTCCACATGCTCAACGTGAAGAACCCGGCGCAGGCGCGCGTGCCCGAGCAGGAGGAGGTCGCGTTCACCTACCAGAAGGTCGTCTGGACCTGGCACGACGGGGGCGTCTCGGCGGAGGACGACTGGCTCACGCCGCGCTGAACGGGCGGGCTTCCTCTCGGGGCGCGACCTGATCTACGCTTGCGCCGTGGCCGGCGCTTCGCTCCTTGCCCGCATCCTGCACGCGGCCGACCCGCACTCGACGGAGCGGCACACCAACCGGGATCACGACCTCGAGTCGGCCATCCTGGCGCACCTCGGGCACATGCTGAACACCCGGCAGGGCAGCTCGCTGACCTGCCCGGACTACGGCCTCATGGAGGTCTCCGAGGTGCTGCACGAGTTCCCCGAGGCGATCGGCCTGGTGCAGCGCTCGCTCAAGAACTGCATCCAGACCTATGAGCCGCGGCTGAAGAACGTGCAGGTCCGGCACATGCGCAGCGACGCGGCGATGCAGTCGATGGTCCTGGAGTTCGAGATCACCGCGCAGGTCCAGTTCCCTGACGGCCGGCGCCAGGCGCTCCGGCTCGGCGCCGTGGTGGACCAGAGCGGCAACGTCCGGATGACGTAGCTTCTGTCCGGCGGCCGAGCTCACGGCGGTTGACACGCTTCGGCCTCGGCGGTCGACTGGCGGTGACCAGAGGATGTTCAACAAATACTACCAGGACGAGCTCAGCTACCTGCGGGATCTGGGGCGGGAGTTCGCCGCCGCCTACCCCGGGATCGCGCCCATGCTCGCGGAGCGCGGCGGCGATCCCGACGTCGAGCGGCTGCTCGAGGGCGTCGCCTTCCTGACGGGCAAGATCCGCCAGAAGCTCGACGACGAGCTCCCGGAGGTGATCCACTCGGTCGCGTCGCTCCTCTTCCCGCACTACCTCCGCCAGATCCCGGCGACGTCGATCATCGAGTTCACGCCGCTGCCCAACGTGGTCCGCGAGAAGCTCGTCGTCGCCCGTCACGCGGAGGTGGGGTCGGTGCCGGTCGACGGCGTGTCGTGCCGCTTCCGGACGACGCAGGACGTCGAGCTCGTGCCGCTCACGGTGGAGGACGTGCGCGTCGACACGGGCGCGCAGCTCGCGCAGACGCTGCGCATCGAGCTCCGCCTGACCGGGGGCGCCGCGCTGGCGGGCCTGTCGCTCTCGTCGCTCCGCTTCTACATCCACGGCGAGCGGCGGCTGCAGGACGACCTCCGCCTCTGGGTCGGCGCGCACGTCGACACGGTCGCGCTGGCCGCGGTGGACGCCGCGGGGCGCGACACGACGATCGCGTCGCTCCCGGCGCGCGCCGTGCGGCTCACCGGCTTCTCCGACGAGGAGGCGCTGATCCCGTACCCGAAGACGGTCTACCCCGGGTTCCGGCTCTTGCAGGAGTTCTTCACGCTCCCGCAGAAGTTCGCGTTCTTCGAGGTCACGGGCCTCCAGGCGCTCACCGCGGACCGGGTCTCCGATCGGTTCGCGATCCTGCTCCAGTTCAGGGACGGGCTGCCGCCGGGCACCCGGGTCGGCAGGGACAACCTCCGGCTGTTCTGCTCGCCGGTCGTGAACCTGTTCGAGCACACGAGCGACCCGATCAAGCCCGAGGCGACGAAGCACGAGTACCTGTGCCGCCCGGCGGGCGCGGCGCCCGCGGCCTTCGAGATCCACAGCATCGACAAGGTCGTCGGGATCGCCCGGCGCACGAGCCAGCGCGTCGAGATCCCCTCCTTCTTCAGCTTCCAGCACGAGCTCGATCCCGAGGCCGCCGCGCGCACGATCTTCTACCAGACGCACCTCCGGCCGGCCGCGATCGGCGACGGGATCGACATGTACCTGTCGTTCGGCTCGCCGCAGGACGCGGGGGCGCTCCCCGAGTTCGACGTGATCAGCATCGAGGCGACGAGCACGAACCGCCGCCTCCCGGCGCAGCTCAAGCTGGGCGACCTCCGGGTGCCGACGGCGACCTCGCCCGCGGTGGCGAGCTTCACCAACCTCACCGGCGTCACGGCGCCCCTGCCGCCGCCGATGGGGCGCGAGCTGCAGTGGCGCGTGCTCGCCCACATGGCCATGAGCTACCGCTCGATCACCGAGCTCGAGGTGCTCCGGGCGACCGTCGACCTCTACAACTTCCAGGCGATCGTCGATCGCCAGGCCGCCCGCGCGAACCAGCTCCGCCTCGCCGCGATCAAGTCGATCCGGGTGCGGCCGACCGATCGGCTGTACCGGGGCGCGCCCGTGCGCGGCGTGGCGGTCGACGTCGAGATCGACGAGGGCGGGTTCGTCGGCGAGGGGGAGATGTACCTGTTCGCGAGCATCCTCAACGAGATGCTCGGGTCCTACGTCTCGCTCAACTCGTTCACGCAGCTGACGGTCACCGGCACGAACACACGCGTGGTGCACAAATGGGAGCCGAAGAGCGGCAGCCTGACCTTGATCTGAGGGCGCCGGCGCCGAGAGGCGCGGCGAGCGCCGACCCCGCCGTGCTGGAGACGCTCCGGCGCTTCGAGGAGTCCGCGCCGCGCTTCTCGTACTACCGCCTCATCTACCTGCTCGAGCGGCTCTTCCCCGCCGCGCCGCCCGTGGGCCAGCTCGGGCCGGTGCAGGACGAGCGCATCCGGCTGCGCGGCGATCCGTCGCTCATCTTCGCGTCGAGCGACGTGAGCGAGCTCGCGCTGACCAAGTACCCGGACGCGGTGCAGCGGGCGCGCGTCTCGGCCACGTTCCTCGGCCTGTACGGCTCGGTGTCGCCGCTGCCCGCGTACTTCGTCGAGCAGATCGCGCTGTCGGACTACCAGGGCGGCCCGCAGCCCATCCGCGATCTGCTCGACGTGCTCCACCACCGGCTCCTGTCGCTCCTCTACCGGGCGTGGACGAAGTACCGGCTGCCCGTCACCTACCGCAAGCAGGGCACCGACGCCTTCTCGCGCAGGATGTTCTGCGCGGTCGGCCTCGACGGGTTCCGCGACCACGAGACGCCGCTCGATCGCTTCTTCTTCCTCCGCTACGCGCCCATCCTCGCCTCGAAGTCGCGCTCGGCGCGCAACCTCGAGACGGTGCTGGGCGAGATGCTCGGGGGCATCGGCGTGCGGATCGAGCAGTTCGTCGGCCACTGGACGCTGATCGAGAAGCCGTTCAGGAACAAGCTCGGCGTGATGAACCACCAGCTCGGCGAGAGCCTGACGCTGGGGCGCTACGTGTTCGACGGCTCGGGGCGCTACAAGGTCGTGCTCGGCCCGGTCGGCTACGACGAGTACCTCTCGTTCCTGCCCGGGGGACGGCGCCAGGAGCTCGTGCGCGGCATCATCGAGACCTTCACGCCGGGGATCCACGACGTGATGCTCGAGATCCACGTGGACACGGAGCAGGCGCCCCGGTTCCAGCTCGGGTCGCCGCGCGCCGCGACGCTGAAGCGCACCGCGTGGATCGGCGGCTCGGCGGCGGAGCGGCTCGTGATCACGATCCCGCTCGACGAGAAGCACCTCGCCGGCAGCGCCGACGCGGACGACGAGGATCGGGGCGAGCCCCCGCCGATGTGAGGGCGCGCGGCGCGGCCGCGAGGCGCGGCGCGCCCGGTCGTCGCGCCCGGTCGTCGCGCCCGGTCGTCGCGCCCGGTCGTCGCGCCCGGTCGTCGCGCCCGGTCGTCAGTAGACGGTGAGGCTCTGCAGCGCGGCGGCGATCTCGTCGGCGCTCGCGTCCACGTTCTCGTTGTGCACGATCTGCACGAGCAGGACGCGGCGAGGGCTCCGGACGAGGATCTCGTGCGCGAACGCCTCGGACACGGGCTTCGAGGGGATCTTCGCCTTCACGAGGTAGCTGCGCCCCTGCGTGTTCGCGGTGGCGACGGGCGCGCGGCCGGAGAGGATGTGCGCGCCCTGCTCCTCGAGATCCGCCTCGTAGCGCTTGAGCACGTCGGGCCACGGGTCCTCGGGGCTGTCGATGCGCTCGTAGATCGAGAACAGGAACTGCCGCGGCGACTGGTACGTGATGAAGCGGTGCTCCGGCGTGTTGTCGGCGCCGCCGACGTTCCAGTCGATCGGGCGGCTCATGCGGACGTCGCCGTCCATGAGGCCGACGCCGATCCGGCGAGGCACCCGGTCCGTCGCCGGGGCGTCGAGCGGCGGGAAGTACACCTCGAAGCTCGCCTTGTCCTTGCTGAGCATCCCGCTCGCGCCGTGGAGGTAGAAGACCTCGTCCTGCCTGGGGGCGGTGGGCGATCCGCCGCAGCCGGCGAGCAGCGCGAGCGCCAGCGCAGCGGTGGCGGCGGCGCGTGACGCGCCGGCGCGCCCCATCGCCGCTGCGAGCGGGCGCCGGGCGCGGTGGGCGGGGGCGTGGGCGAGCGTCGGCCTTCCGAGGAGCCTCATCACGGCGAACTCTAGGCCAGCGGGGGCGCGCCAGCCAAATGTTCGCAGAGGAGTTTGCCTCCGAGGCGTCCGCCATTGAATGATTGCCCGGCCCGGGCAGCGCTGCGCCCGCCGATCGGGGCGGTGCCCCACGTGCCGCGAGAGAGCCATGTCGAACGAAAGCAATCCGAGTCGCAAGGGCGCGCCTGCCGGAGCACCGGCGCCCGGCGCGCCGTGCCCGCCCAGCAGGCCGAGCCCCCACCGCGCGCGTCCGGCGTCGAGCCGCCGCGCGCCCCGACGCCCCGCGCTCGCGGCGGCGTTCACGCTTGCGCTGGGAGGCGCGGCGTGCAGCGGCATCGACGCCGGGGTGGAGTACCCGGACGATCTGCCGGACATCGATCGACAGGTCGTCACGCCCGAGAACGGCCCGGACCCGTCGATCACGCTGGGGGCGTTCAAGATCAGCCCGGAGGCGTGCAAGGGGATCGACACGCACACGGTCACCGAGAAGCTCTCCCCGGAGGATCTCAGCCGCTTCCTGGAGGCCCAGGGCGCCAGCGGCATCACCCCGAAGCTGGCGCGGTCGAACCTGTACTGGTTCGACTTCCCCGCGAGCGACAAGTCCTTCGTCCGGCTGCGCCTCGCGGTGCTGGACAGCTCCCAGCACGCCACGCAGGACCTCCACGACGCCCTGCTGCAGCACGGGCCGGGCTGGTGGGGCGTCCGGCGCTCGAACCTCGCCGTGCTCGCGCCGAAGGCGAGCCTGAGGGAGGCGATGGCGTTCGCGATCAAGTACAAGCTCGTCTGCTGGGGGGTGTTCACGTACGCGGGCAACGACGACGCGTACGTGGTCCCGGGTCCGTACGCCGAGCTGTGACCCGAGCCGCGCGGCCGGCGGAGGAGGCGCGCGCCGTCGCCGCGCCGCCGGCCGACCTCTGCGAAGCTGGCCCCCGCGCGGCAAGAGCGCGTAGACTGCGCCCATGCGCCGTTACGTCTTGTTCGCCGCCGCCGTCGCACCGATCCTCGCCGCGGCCGCAGCCGTCACCGTGCCCGGCTGCGGCGAGGAGTTCGAGAACATCTGCGCGTTCCTCGACGACGCGAACAGCTGCTATCACCAGTTCCGCGACGAGACCTCGGAGCAGTGCTGGACGTCGGACGCCGAGAGCTCACCGAGCGGCATCTTCGCGAGCCGGGAGACGCTCGACGTCTGCTTCCTCGATGTCGGGCAGATCGTCTTCGATCCGCCCCTCGACATCGCGGCGTTCCCACCGACAAGCGTCTCGTTCAAGCGCCTCGACGGTCTAGCGGCGGAGTGCGGCGCGGTCACGTTCTCTGGAGAATATAGCTACTCGGTGACGGTCCAGGTGCCGTGCACCGCCGATGTGGACGCCGGCGCAGCGGAGTGCCCGGATGCGGGCGCGGACGGCACCGGCACGATCGGCAGGACGATCACGCTGACGACCCCGGAGGGCAGGAGCACCCTCGACGTGAGCTGCGCAGACGGGACATCGCACCACTTCAACCGGGTCGACATCCAAGAGTGCGCGGACGAAGGGCAAGACCAGCTGCTGCCTCGCGCCGTGCTCGAGGCGAGCGCGGGCAACCAGCCTCCGCCGGACGCCGCCCCCACGGAGACGGAGGCGTACGACGGGTTCGTCAAGCTCAGCATCCATTACCCTCAGAGCGGCGCGACGGTGGCGAGCGGGGAGAAGAAGTCGGTCACGAAGGACGCTGTCGTGGTCGAATACTTCAACTGCCGTATCCCTGCTCCCACGCCGCTTTGCTTCGACGGCGAGAAGGACGGCCTGGAGACAGACGTCGACTGCGGCGGCACGCTCTGCGCGAAGCGGTGCGGGGCGGGAAAGTCTTGCGCTTCGGAAGCGGACTGCGATGGGCTGCCCTGTGAGCCGGACACGGACGGATTCCGCAAGTGCACAGGCGCGGCGGAGGGTAACGCGGGCGGTGGCGGCAGCGGCGGTAACGGCGCTGGCGGCAGCGGCGGCGCTGGCGGAGAGTAGCCTCCCGCCGCCTCGAGGCGGCCTTCCCGCCTACGCCACCAGCACCTTCACCACGAACGTCGTGCTCCCGAGCCGCAGCCGGTCGTTGTCGCGCAGCTGGCGGCGCTCGCCCTGCGCGAGGCGCTGCTCGTTGACGAACGTGCCGTTGCGCGAGCCGTCGTCCTCGATGAAGACCTGGCCCGTCGTCGGATCGGCGTGGAGCGAGGCGTGGCGCGAGGACGCGCTCGCGTCGGCGAGCCCGATCTCCGTGGCCGGGTCCGCCCCGGCGCGCCCCACCTGCATGCGGCCGCTGTACATCGGCCAGAAGCTGCCTCCAGGGTCGTTCTGGAACGTCACGAGGAAGCCCACGAGGACCCGCGACGGCTGCGCCGTGATCGGCTGCACGACGCCCGGGACCGCGCCATGCACGGCCTGCGGCGCGACCGAGGCCGGCCTGCCCTGCACCAGCGGCGGCGGCGCCACCGCGCCCCCACCCTGCACCAGCGGCGGCGGCGCCACCATCCCGGGCATCGACGTCGGCACGACCGCGGGGACCCCGCCCTGCACCAGCGGCGGCGGCGCGACCGCGCCCATCCCGCCCTGCACCAGCGGCGGCGGGGCCACCATCCCCGGCGTCGCCGACGGCACCACCATCGGCGGAGGCGCGACCCGCTGCGGCGGCGCGCCGAACACCGGGCCGCCCTGCTGCATCGGCTGCTGCCCCATCGCGCCGCCCCCCAGGCCGCCGATCGGCGACGCGATGGGCGGCGGAACCGGCGCGACCCCGGGCGTGTTCATCGGAGGGGACGACGGCTGCGACGAGAGCCCGCCCGAGGGGGCCGCGCGCGCCCAGGGAGACACCGGAAAACCAGCCTCCCCACCGCCGGACGAGAACGCGCCGCCGCCCATGCCGACCGCCTGAGGCGGCGGTGGATAAGCGCCCTGCCCGCCTCCCATCCCGGCGTAGCCCGGGGACACCACCGGCGGCGGCGCCGCGCCCCCGTAGCCACCCGCGCCCGGCTGCCCGTACCCCGGCGGGCCCGGCGGGGCATACGCGTCGCCCCCGGCCTGCACCGGCGGCGGCGCGATCGGCGCGGAGGCCCCAGGAGACGCGCCGGCCACGCTCGTGCCGCACATCGAGCAAGCGTTGTCAGTCTCCTTGAGCATCCACGCGCAGTTCGGACACGGCCTCATGCGCTGTCGAGGCTACCGATTCGCTTGACTTCCGTCGAGACGAAAGGCCGCCCGCACACGCGCGCATGCTCGGCCCCGACGCGCGCGGCGCGGCCTCAGAAGCGGCGCGACGAAGCAGCGCGCCTGCAGGCGCGGCGCGACGGAGCAGCGCGCCTGAAGGCGCGGCGCGACGGAGCAGCGCGGCCCGGAGAGACGGAGACGTCGAGCGCATCGAAGCGGCCGGCGCCGCGCGATCCGATGAACAAAGAAAAGGCGCCGCGCGTCATCGCCGCGCGGCGCCCCGGCAGGCCGATCGATCGTCGATCAGCCGAGCTCAGTTGCTGGCGATCGAGCTCTTCTCCGACTTCTCCAGGTCCTTCTTCTCGCCGTCCTTGGACTCCTCCGTGACGGCCGTGGGCTCGGGCATGTGCTCGAGCGCGGCCTCGAGGACCTGCTCCATCCGGCTGACGAAGAAGAACTGCAGCTCGTCCACGACCTCCTTCGGGACCTCCTCGAGATCCGCCCGGTTGCGCTCGGGGACGATGATGCGCTTGATGCCGGCGCGGTGCGCCGCCAGCACCTTCTCCTTCAGGCCGCCGATCGGGAGCACGCGGCCGCGCAGCGTGATCTCGCCCGTCATCGCGACGTCGTGGCGGACCTTGATGCCGGTGAGGAGCGAGACGAGCGCCGTGAACATCGTGACGCCCGCGCTCGGCCCGTCCTTCGGCATCGCGCCGGCGGGGATGTGGATGTGCAGGTCGCTCTTCTCGAGGAAGTCCTTCGCGATGCCGTACCTCGCCGCGTTGCTGCGCACGAAGGACAGCGCCGCCTGCGCCGACTCCTTCATCACGTCGCCCAGCTGGCCAGTCAGCTGGAGCTTGCCCGTGCCGTACATCCGCGTCGCCTCGATGAAGAGGATCTCGCCGCCGACGCTCGTCCACGCGAGGCCCGTCGCGACGCCGCTCTCGGCGGTGCGCTCCGCGACCTCGCTCGTGTACTTCGCCGGGCCGAGGAACTCGTGCAGGTCGTCCTCGTTGTCGACGCGCCGCTTCTGCGTGTCGCCCTCGGCCACCTTCACGGCCACGCCGCGGATGACGCCCGCGATCTGCCGCTCGAGCGAGCGGACGCCGGCCTCGCGCGTGTAGTGATCGATGATCTCCTCCAGCGCCTTGTCGGTCACCTCGAGCTGCTCGGTCGTGAGCCCGTGCTCCGACAGCTGCTTCGGCAGGAGGTGCTGCCGCGCGATCGCGAGCTTCTCCTTCCGCGTATAGCCGGGGATCTCCAGGATCTCCATGCGGTCGCGGAGGGGCGGCGGGATCGGATCGGCCACGTTCGCGGTCGCGACGAACATCACGTGCGACAGGTCGTACGGGATCTCCAGGTAGTGATCCGCGAACGTGTTGTTCTGCTCCGGGTCGAGCACCTCGAGCAGCGCCGCCGAGGGATCGCCGCGGAAGTCGTGCCCGATCTTGTCCACCTCATCCATCATGAAGACCGGGTTGATCGTCCCCGACTTCTTCATGCCCTGGATGATCTGGCCCGGGAGCGCGCCGACGTAGGTGCGCCGGTGGCCGCGGATCGCCGCCTCGTCGTGCACGCCGCCGAGCGAGACGCGGTGGAACTTGCGGCCGAGGGCGCGCGCGATGCTCCGGCCGAGCGAGGTCTTGCCGACGCCGGGCGGGCCGAGCAGGCAGAGGATCGGGCCCTTCTTGTCCTGCTTCAGCTTGCGCACGGCGAGGTACTCGAGGATGCGCTTCTTGACCTTCTCCAGGCCGTAGTGATCCTCGTCGAGCACCTTGCGGACGCTCCCGATGTCGAGGTTGTCCTGCGTCGACTGCGTCCACGGCACGTCGAGGATCCAGTCGAGGTACGTGCGCACCACGGTGTACTCGGCCGACCCGACCTGCATCGTGCGCAGCCGCTTCAGCTGCTTCTTCGCGACGGTCTCCGCCTCGGTGGGCAGGTTGGCCTTCGCGATGCGGTCCTCGAGCCCGTCGAGATCGCCCTGATCGCCGTCGTCCTCGCCGAGCTCCTCCTTGATGGCCTTGAGCTGCTGGCGCAGGACGTACTCGCGCTGGTTCTTGCCCATCTCCTCCTTGATCTGGGAGTTGATGCGCTCGCGCATCTTCAGGATCTCGAGCTGCCGCGTGAGCAGCCGGAGCACCTTGCGGATGCGCTCCTTCACGTCGATCGTCTCGATGAGCTGCGCCTTCTCCTCGACCGGCGCGTCCAGGTTCGCCGCCACGAGGTCGGCGAGCGCGCCGGGCGCCTGGATCGAGTCGATGAGCGAGCCCGCCTCGCGCGGGAGCTCGGGCATCAGCTGGATGACCTGCTTCGCGATGTCGCGCAGGCTCATCGCGAGCGCCTCGGCCTCGACGTCCTCCGTCGCCGGCTCGTCCATGCGGCGGATCTTGGCGCGCAGGTACGGCGTGTGCGCCGTGACGCTGTCGAGCCGGATCCGGGTGAGGCCCTGCAGGATCAGCGAGTAGTTGCCGGAGCTGTGCTTCAGCGCCTTCAGCACGCGCGCGGCGCAGCCCATGGGGTAGAGATCTTCAGCCCCGGGATCGTCGGTCGACGGATCGCGCTGGGCGAAGATCGCGATGACCGGGCCGGGGAGGTTGTCGACATCCTCGACCAGCGCGACGGACTTCTCGCGGCCGACATCGAAGGGCGCGACGGCGCCCGGGAACAGGACCGCGTTGCGGATCGGCAGAACCGGCAGCTCGTCGCCGAAGACGACCTCTTCCTCGGAGCGCGGCGGCATCGGCGGGTTCTTTTTCTCGGACATGGCGATCTCCTCTAGGCACCCGACCGGGGGAGGTAAACCCCTTCATGAGCCTGCGGCCGGGCCGCGCGCTCGACGCGCGCGCCCCGGTCATCTTGGCTTGGATCTCGACGGATGAGAATTGTGCGACCTTGGCGCCTGCTGGCGAGAATTTTGCCAGCAGGCCCACGGAAAACCACCATAGACACGTCGCATGCGGCGTGCCACAGCCCTGGTCATTTTTTTGGACGAGGGTACGCTCGGCGCTGGCTTCCCCGCTCGCCCTCTCGCAACGCGCGCTGCAGCGCTCGCTCGTCAAGCCGAGACGGAGGCGCCGCCGGGCGCCGCGCCGGAGGGCCGGCGGCGCGAGGCGATCGCCGGAGCCCTCGCTGAACGATGCCCGCTGAACGATGATCGATCCCCTGCTCGGCCTCGGCGCGCTCGCGCTCGCGATGCTCACGCTGCCAGCGGCGCCCGCGCTCGATCCCGGGCCGAGCCCGATGTGTCCGCCGGACATGCGGCTCGTCACCGGCACACACCATGACGAGGTGCAGCATGTGTGCGTCGAGGCGGTCCAGAGCGGCAGCGCGACGCGCTGCTTCGCCTACTGGGAGGGCATCACCGCCGAGGAGGGCGCGGCGACCGAGATCTCGGTGTGTATGGACCAGTTCGAGGCGCCGAACCAGCGCGGGGCGAAGCCGCTCGTGATGCAGTCGTTCGAGATGGCGAGCGCGTGGTGCGCGGCGCGCGGCAAGCGGGTGTGCGCCGAGCAGGAGTGGGAGCTCGCGTGCGAGGGCCCGGAGCGGCGCCCGCTCGTCTACGGCTGGCGCGTCGACAAGGCGATCTGCAACAGCGGCAAGGCGTGGCGGCAGGTCGACGAGCGGAAGCTCGGCGCCTCGGGCGAGGTGGCGCGGCGCGAGGTGGAGCGGCTCTGGCAAGGTGCCCCGAGCGGCTCGCACCCCGGGTGCGTCTCGGCGTTCGGCATCTTCGACATGATGGGGAACGTCGAGGAGTGGGTCGCCTCGCGCCGCGGCCGGAGGTGGCCGGGCGCGCTCATGGGCGGCTTCTGGGCGAAGCCGTGGACGGGCTGCCGCGGGACCAACGACGCGCACGAGCCGCGGTTCGCGTTCTACGAGACCGGGTTCCGCTGCTGCGCCGATCCGCGCGGCGCCGCGCCGCGCAGCGCAGGGCCGGACGACCGCGGCGCGCGGCCCTGAAGCGGGGCCGACGCGCGTCGAAGAAGGCCGCGTGGCGCGGCGCCGCTCCTGCTAGAGCTAGGGCGTGCGCGCGCTCTTCTTCGGAACCCCCGCCATCGCCGTCCCCTCGCTGGAGGCGCTCGCGTCGATCGCGGACGTCGTCGGCGTCGTCTGCCAGCCCGACCGGCCCGCCGGGCGCGGGCTCGAGCTGAAGGCGCCGCCGGTCAAGCTCAAGGCGATGGAGCTCGGCCTGCCGGTGGTGCAACCCGAGAAGGTGCGCACGGCCGAGTTCGCCGCGTGGGTGAAGGGCGCGGAGGCCGACGTCGCGCTGGTGATCGCCTACGGCCGGATCCTGCCCAGGGCGGTGCTCGACGCGCCCCGGCGCGGCTGCATGAACCTGCACGCGTCGATCCTGCCGCGCTACCGCGGCGCGGCGCCGATCACGTGGGCGATCGTCGGGGGCGAGGCCGAGACGGGCATCTCGCTGATGCAGATGGACGAGGGCATGGACACGGGGCCGGTGTACGCGGTGCACCGGACGCCGATCGGCCCCGACATGACGGCCGACGAGCTCGCCGTCGCGCTCGGGGCGCTCGCGGCGCGCGTCGTGCGCGAGGATCTCGGCCGGGCGGTGGACGGCGCGATCGAGGCCGCGCCGCAGGACCACGCGGCGGCCACCCACGCGCCGCTCCTGAAGAAGGAAGACGGGCGGATCCGGTGGGATCGGAGCGCCCGGGAGGTGCACGATCACATCCGGGGGATGACCTCGTGGCCGGGCGCGTTCACGACGATCCAGGGCAAGGCGCTGAAGGTCCTGGCCACGCGCGTCGAGAGCGAGGCCAGCCGCGGAGAGGCGCCGCCCGGCACCGTGGTGATGGCCGGCCGCGACATCGTGATCGTCGCCTGCGGCACGGGCGCGATCCAGATCCTGCGCGCGCAGGCCGAGGGGCGGAAGCCGCTCGCGGCGGCGGAGCTCGTCGCCGGGCGGACGCTGCAGACGGGGATGGTGCTCGGCGGCGGCTGAGCGCCGCGCTCGCCCGGGGCTACGGCCCCGCCGGGTGCCAGATCGTCTTCATCTCGACGAACCGCTCGATCCAGCGGGGGGACGTCGCCGACGCGTCGTCGAACCACGCCGCCTCGCCGAGCGCGCGGGCGCGCACCCGCTTGACGCTGCCGGCGGCCGCCTCCTCGAGGCGCTTCTGCAGCGCGGGGTCCACGGCGTGCAGATCGAGCGCGGCGACCTCCATGTGCGCCGCGAGGTGCGGCAGCACCTCGGCGAGCTGCCCGGTGAGGACGTTGACGACGCCGCCCGGCAGATCGCTCGTGGCGAGCGCCTCGCTGAAGACGAGGGCGGTGCGCGGATCCACCTCGCTCGCGAGGACGACGCAGGTGTTGCCGGCCGTGATCACCGGCAAGAGGGAGCTCGCGAGCCCGAGCAGCGCCGGGCGCGGCGGCGCCGCGATGACGACGACCCCCATCGGCTCGGGCACCGTGAACGTGAAGTGCGGGCCGGACACCGGGTTCAGGCTGGAGAAGAGGCTCTGGTACTTGTCGGCCCAGCCCGCGTAGGCGACCGCGCGATCGATCGCGGCGAGCGCCTCGCGCTGCGCGGCGGCGGCGTCGAGGCCGCCGCGCTCGAGGGAGCCGGCGAGCTCGGCGCGCCGCGCCTCGAGCATCTCGGCGAGGCGGTAGAGGATCTGCCCGCGGTTGTAGGCGGAGCGCGACGACCAGCCGCCGAACGCGCCGGACGCGGCGGACACGGCGTCGCGCGCGTCCTTGCGCGACGCGCGCGGGATGTTCTCGACCGCGAGAGCGCCGCCCTGATCGCGCACCTGCGTGTACCTCCCGGACTCGGAGCGCACGAACGCGCCCCCGACGAACATCTTGTACGCCTTGCGCACGCCGACGCGCGCGCCCGCGTCGTCGAGCGCGTCGCCGCCGGCGCCGTCCGGCGCGCCGCCCTCGCGAGCGCCGCCCTCGCGGCCTTTGCCGTCCTGGTTGCCGAGCGCCATCAGTCCACCTCGAGGTAGGCGAGCAGCCCCTGGCGGCCGCCCTCGCGGCCGAAGCCGCTCTCCTTGTAGCCGCCGAACGGCGAGCTCGGGTCGAACTTGTTGAAGGTGTTCGCCCAGACGACGCCCGCGCGGAGGCGCTGCGCGACCCAGAAGCTCTTCGATCCCTTGCCGGTCCAGACGCCGGCCGAGAGGCCGTACATCGTGTTGTTCGCCTTCTCGATCGCCTCCTCGGGCGTGCGGAAGGTGAGCACGGAGAGCACCGGGCCGAAGATCTCCTCGCGCGCGATGCGGTGCGACTGCGCGACGCCCGTGAAGAGCGTCGGCGCGAACCAGTAGCCGCGCTGCGGGAGCGCGCAGCTCGCCGAGAAGCGCGCGGCGCCCTCGCGCTCGCCCGCGGCCACGAGCTCCTGGATCTTCTCGAGCTGCGCCCGCGAGTTGATGGCGCCGACGTCGGTGTTCTTGTCGAGCGGGTCGCCGACCCGCAGCGTCGCCATGCGCTCGCGCAGCTTGTGGAGGAGCGCGTCGTGCGCGCTCTCCTCGACGAGGAGGCGCGAGCCCGCGCAGCAGACGTGGCCCTGGTTGAAGAAGATGCCGCCGATGATCCCCTCGACGGCCTGGTCGAGCGGCGCGTCCTCGAAGACGATGTTCGCGGCCTTGCCGCCGAGCTCGAGGGTGAGCTTCTTGCCGGTGCCGGCGAGCGCGCGCTGGATGCGCTTGCCGACCTCGGTCGATCCGGTGAACGCGACCTTGTCGACGCCGGGGTGGCCGACGACCGCGGCGCCCGTCGCGCCGGCGCCCGTGACGACGTTGACGACGCCGGGCGGGAGGTCGGCCTCCTCGACGATCTTCGCGAGCAGGAGCGCGGTGAGCGGCGTCGTCTCGGCGGGCTTGAGGACGCACGTGTTGCCGGCGGCGAGCGCCGGGGCGAGCTTCCACGCCGCCATGAGGAGCGGGAAGTTCCACGGGATCACCTGGCCGGCGACGCCGAGCGGGCGCGGGTCGCGGCCCGGGAAGGCGTGGGCGAGCTTGTCGGCCCAGCCCGCGTAGTAGAAGAAGTGCGCGATCGCGAGCGGGACGTCGACGTCGCGGGACTCCTTGATGGGCTTGCCGCCGTCGAGCGACTCCACGATCGCGAGCTCGCGCGCCTTCTCCTGGAGCGCGCGGGCGATGCGGTAGACGTACTTGCCGCGGTCGAGCGGGCGCAGGCGCGACCAGTACTTCTCGTAAGCGACGCGGGCCGCCTGCACGGCGAGATCGACGTCGCGCTCGCCCGCCTCGGCGAACTCGCACAGCTTCTCCTCGGTGGAGGGGTTGATGCTGTCGAGGTAGCGGCCGGACTCCGGGGCGCGCCACGCGCCGCCGACGAAGAGGTCGTAGCGCGGCGCGATCTTCACGTGGTCGCGCGCCTCGGGGGCCGGCGCGTAGCGCCACGCGTCACCGAACACGACGGCCGCGTCCCGGGCCGCCGAGGAGGCGGGCTCGGCGCTCGCGCCCGGCGCGGCGCTCGCTGCGCGGGGCGAGCCGCCGTCGCCGCCAGCGGCGGCGGTGCTCTTGTCGCTCATGCCGCGCACTCTACGCCCGCGGCCGCTGATTCACCACCACCCTCACCCGGGCGCCCTTCGTCACCACGCTCGCCCGGCGCCCCTCGCCGGGCCGCCACACGCGTCAGTCCTTGCTGAAGTAGTCGCCGCTCTGGTAAGCGCCCGTCCGCTCCTTCTCGAGCTGCATGAGCACGTCGTTGAGGAGCGTCGAGGCGCCGAAGCGGAACAGGTCGCTCGTGAGCCAGGCGTCGCCGAGGGTCTCCTTGACCATCACGAGGTAGTGCAGCGCCTGCTTCGCGGTGCGGATGCCGCCGGCCGGCTTCATCCCGATCCGCTGGCCGGTCGCCTGCGCGTGATCGCGGATCGCCTCCAGCATCACCAGCGTCACCGGGGGCGTCGCCGCGGGGACGACCTTCCCCGTCGACGTCTTGATGAAGTCGGCGCCGGCGAGCATCGCGATGCGGCTCGCCTTGCGGACCTGGTCGTAGCTCCCGAGCTCGCCCGTCTCCAGGATCACCTTGAGGTGCGCCCGCCCGCACGCTTCCTTCGTGGCGGCGATCTCGTCGTAGACCGCGTGGTGCTCGCCGGCGAGCATGGCGCCGCGATCGATCACCATGTCGATCTCGTCGGCGCCGAGCTCGACCGCCTGGCGCACGTCGGCGAGCTTGACCGCGAGCGTCGAGAGGCCGCTCGGGAACGCGGTCGCCACACTGGCCACCTTGACGGTGGACCCTTCAAGCGCGCGTTTCGCGACGGACACGAGCTTGGGATAGACGCACACCGCCGCACACGAGGGGATGTCCGCGCGCTCGTGCGGCCGCAGCGCCTTCTGGCAGAGCTGTTGGACCTTTCCCGGGGAGTCTTTCCCCTCCAGCGTGGTGAGATCCATCATGGAGATGGCGAGCTTGAGGCCGGCGACCTTGGCCGGGCCCTTGATGCTGCGCTTGCCGAGCCCGGCCGCGCGCTCTTCGACCATGACCTTATCGACGGTGGGCGAAGAGAAATCGGGGTAGGTGATTCCCCTGCCCTGGCGCACCGCGTGCGGGGTGATGCCGCTGCCGTTGCCGAAGATCGCCATCGGTCTCGTCTCCTCGGGCGCAACGTACCAGAAGCGTCGGATCGATCCTACCGAGTGCGTGCTAACGTGGCGCTCTGATGAAGAGACGCTTCTCGACTGCTCTCGTTTTGTTCGTCGTTGCTGTCGTCTTTGCCTTCGTGTCGCTCGCGTGTGGCGCGGCCCAGCGGCCCGATGGCGGCGAGGGGCTGCTGCCGGTCGGCTCCCAGGCGCCCGACGTCTTCGCCGCCGATCAGCACGGCGCGATCCAGCGGCTGTCGGATCAGCGGGGCCGGGCCGTGGTCGTGTACTTCTATCCGAAGGACGGGACGCCGGGCTGCACGGAGGAGGCGTGCGCGTTCCGCGACGCATGGGATCGCTTCAGGCAGGCGAACGTGCAGGTCTTCGGGGTGTCGAACGACACCCGCGAGTCGCACGAGCAGTTCTCCAAGGAGAACAAGCTGCCGTTCCCGATCCTGGTCGACACGGATCAGACGTGGGCGCAGGCGTTCGGGGTGCCCACGCGGGCCGGGATGACCGCGCGCGTGACGTTCCTGGTCGATCCCGACGGCAAGATCGCGAAGGTGTACCCCGAGGTGGATCCGGGCGTGCACGTCGACGAGGTGCTGCGGGACGCCGCGCAGCTCACGGGCGCGGCGCTGCCGACAGAGCCGGCGGGCGCCGGCAGCGCGGCGCCTGCGGGCGCGGGCAGCGCGGCGCCGGCAGGGTCGCCGGACGGCGCGGCGCCGGCGGCACCTGGCGCGCCCGCGGCGCCGCCGGCCGCGGGCGCTCCGGCCGCGGGAGGAGCGCCGGCGGCGGGCACGCCGACGCCGGTGGCGACGGGGATCATGCTGCCGGCGGCGTCTCCTGCGACGCCGTCACCGTCGAAGCGGTGAGCGCGGTGGGCGCGGTGGACGCGCGCGGCGAGCGCTGCGCGCGCGGCGACGGATGCGCGCGCGGCGAGCGCGGCGCGCGCAGCGGACGCGGCGAGCGCGGCGACGGATGCGCGCGCGGCGGGCGCGTCGCGCGCAGCGGATGCGGCGAGCGCGGCGGGCGGAGCGATGGCGGGGGCCTCGTCCCGCGGGATGGCGCGCGCGGTGCGTAGGTCGTCGGAGACCTGGAAGGTCAACGGGCTCGACCTGTGCGTGCACCGCTTCCGCGGCGAGCACGTGCGGCCGACGGGCCTCACGTTGCTGCTGCTCCACGGCTTCCTCGACGCCGGGAGCACGTGGGACCTCGTGGCCGAGCCGCTCGCGCGGGCAGGGCACGACGTCGTCGCGCCCGACCTGCGCGGCTTCGGCCAGAGCGCCCGCGTCCCCGCGGGCGGCTACTACCACTTCCCCGACTACGTCGCGGACATCGCGGCGCTCGTCGACGCGCTCGCGCCGGAGCGGCTCGGCGTGGTCGGCCACTCGATGGGGGGCGCGGTCGCGGTGTACTACGCGGGCGCGTGCCCCGGCCGCGTCGAGCGCCTGGCGCTGCTCGAGGGGATGGGGCCGCCGTCGAACGGGCTCGACGCCGCCGTCGCGCGCGTGCAGACGTGGCTGCGCGAGATGAAGCAGCTCGACCGGACGCCGCGGCGGCTGTCGTCGATGAAGGACGCGATCGCGCGGCTCGTGGCGAACCACCCGCGCGTGCCGCGCGAGGTGCTGGTGACGCGCGCGCCGCTGCTCACGCGCGAGGAGCCGGAAGGCGGGCTCGCGTGGGCGTACGATCCGATGCACCGGACGACGTCGCCGATGATGTTCCACGTGGAGGTGTTCACGGCGTTCCTGGAGCAGATCACGTGCCCGACGCTGATCGTGAGCGGCGGGCCGACCGGATGGCACCCGCCGGACGAGGCGGCGCGGGTGGCCCGGCTCGCGCGCGCCGAGCACGTCGAGCTGCCCGACGCCGGGCACATGATGCACTGGTCGGCGGCGGAGGCCCTGGCCGAGCGGCTGGGCGAGTTCTTCGGCGCGGGGGGCCTAACCGAAGCGGGGGGCTCGGCCAAGCGGGAGGCCGGTCGCGGGGGAACGTGAAAGCGCTCCGCCCGGGGAGCGCCGTGAATGGAATAAAAGAGCTTGACTCGGTGCGGTGAATGGGTAATCTGCGCGCCTCCTCGACGAGAGGCGTGCCACCTTAGCTCAGCGGTAGAGCAACGGTTTCGTAAACCGTAGGTCTCGGGTTCAAATCCCGAAGGTGGCTCAAAGAAAATACCAGCGAGTTCGCGCGCCTGTGTGGTGAGCAGGAGACCGCTGGCTGGGAGCTCGCGTAGCGAACCTCTCGCTCGGGTGCTTGTGAGCTCGCAAGCGGCGGATCAGGAACCGTTGCGCCACGGCTCGTCCTGGGAGCCGCGCGACCGCTGGTCGCGCTGCCGCAGTCGCTTTATGGTCGCGCTCATGTCGAGCGCCGCGCCTGGACGCCGCCGTGCGACGGTGGAGGACCTTCTCGCCATTCCCGAGGCGGAGCGCTTTCACGAGATCGTCGACGGCGAGCTCGTCCGCAAGGCCATGCCGGGCCCACGCCACGGCGCGGCACAGGCGGAGCTGACCACCGAGATCGCCGGTGCGTACGGGCCGCGCGCCCGGGGGCGTGGACCAGGGGGCTGGATTTCACGACGGAGGTCGAAATCGTCTTCGAGGCCCCACAGGTCTACCGCCCGGATGTGTCCGGATGGCGACGCGAGCGGGTTCCTCGGTTGCCTGATGAGAGCCCGATCGCGATCCGGCCGGACTGGGTTTGCGAGATCCTCTCGCCCTCGAACAAGCAGAACGATCTCTTCAAGAAGCTGCGCACCTACCAGCGCTGCCAGGTGCCGCACACTTGGATCGTCGATCCGGAGGTGGAGGTGCTGGCCGTGTACCGCTGGACGGCGGAGGGGTACCTCCTCGTGACGACGGCGGAGGGCCAGGAGCGCGTTCGGGCCGAGCCGTTCGATGCGGTCGAGTTCTCCGTGCGCAGCCTCTTCGTGGGGGACGAGGACGATCCGGGTGAGTAGATGGAGGGAGATGAGCGCGTCAAGGCCCGGTGGCGTGGCGCAGGCGTCACCAAGGAGCGTGTCCTGACCGGAGCGCCGCAAGCTCCGGCCTGAAGCTGCTCGCGCAGCACCCTCACCGCGACCTTGCCGTCGGGCGCGCCGGAGATCGCGATCAGCTCGTCGCCTGATCGCGATCTGCCCCTCGCGCCCTCAAGGGCCGATATTTCCCTGAATTTCGCTCTTGATCGAGCCGGCACGCCAGCTGCTGAAGAGCCCGCCCGGGCGCAGCTGGCGTGTACCCGTGCCGGAGCGATGAGCGCTCTGCATGTGCAGGCCCACGCGCGCCCGAGGTGGGATGAACCATGCCGAGGAATTGGGATCAGACACTCAAAGACTGGGCCGAGACGATCAACGCCACGGACGAGGCGCGGGGCAGCCGCGCCCACGACGCCGTCCGGGAGGCGATTCTCAGCGCGACCAAGCTCGCTCATAAAAGGATCGATGTCTTCGTCACCGGCTCGTACCGGAACAACACCAACACGCGGGCCGACAGCGACATCGACGTCGCCGTCGTCCTGCGCGACGCGGCTTTCTACGAGGTTCCTGACGACAGTCCGGCGACGCGCGCGAGACTCCATCTCCCGAGCGCCGACGAGTCGGTCAATGTCTTCAGCAGATTCCGCGACGACGTGGCAGAGGCGCTCCGGGCCCGCTTCGGCGCCAGCAACGTCAGCGCCGGCAACAAGGCCTTCGACGTGCGCGCCTCGGGCGATCGTCTCGAGGCCGACGTCGCGGTGTTCCTGGAGCACCGTCGTTGTACCGGCAAACGGACGGCGAACGGACAGTTGGAGTGCGACAGCGGCGTCGAGCTGCGCCCGCGCAGCGCGCCCGCGCAGCGGATCATCAACTGGCCGGAGCAGCACGACAATCGCGGCATCGCGAAGAACAAGGCGACGAACGGGCGGTTCAAGCGCATGGTCCGCATCTTCAAGCACCTGCGCGCCGACATGGCCGCGCAGGGGGACGCCGAGCAGAAGAGCGCCGCCGGCCAGGTGCGCGCGTTCGTCCTCGAGTGCCTCGTCTACAACGCGCCGGACGAGCACTTCAACCAGCAGGATGGCGGTTACCTCAAGGACACGGAGGCCGTCCTGGGCTGGCTGTTGCGCGCCACCCAGCCGGGTGTCGCCGGCCACAAACTGACGGAGGTGAGCGGGATGCAGCCGCTCTTCTACGGGCCTGCGCAGCGGACGCCGCAGCAGGCGTACGCGTTCCTGAAGGCGGCATGGCGGCGCGTCTTCGGCGCGAAGGAGCTCCCGCGATGAGCCGCGCGCCGCTCACGATCCTCGCGCTCTTCTGCGCCGCCGTCTGGGCGCTCTACCTGAGCGGGCACGGCTGGGTCCTGCCGCTGTCGTTCTTCTCGCCGCTCTCGGTCGTGGTGTCGGCGCTGTCGATCGCGCTGCTGCTCTGGGACGCGTGGCTGTGGCGGCTCGGCCTGCTGCACCCGTGGCCCGTGAGCCAACCGGTGCTGCGGGGCACCTGGAGCGGCGTGCTCACGCGCGCGGACGCCGAGCCGCTCACCATCTACCTCGTCGTCGAGCAGACCTTCTCCAGGATCAGGACCCGGACCTTCACCGCCGAGTCCCGCTCCGCGAGCATCTCTGCAGGCCTCGACAAGGCCGATGGCGACTTCCTGCTCGCGGCCATCTACCGCAACGAGCCGGACCTGCGCGTCCAGGATCACAGCCGCATCCACCGCGGGGCCGTGTACCTCCGGGTCCACGGCCCTAGGCCGACCGAGCTCCGGGGCTGCTACTGGACCGACCGGAATACGAAAGGTGAGCTCCACTTCGAGCGCGTCTCCCCGGAGCTCGCCAGCGACTTCACGAGCGCCGCCGCCCTCGCGCCCCCGGCGCAGGCTCAGGCGAGCCCGAGCAGCCGGCGCAGCTTGCCCCGCGAGACGCCGAGCCGGCGCGTCGCCTCCGACTGATTGCCGCCGCACGCCGCGAGCACCTGCTCCGCCGCCTCCCGCGTCAGCGCCACCCGGGCGGCGGACGGGCCGAGCACGCGCTCGACGCCGTGTTGCGTGAGCGGCGCCCAGGGGTCGATCATCGCCGCGAGGCGATCCACGTCGCGCACGTTCGCCGGCCACCTCTCCAGCATCAGCCGCTCGACGGCCTCCACCTCGGCCATCCGCACGTCGAAGGGCGCACCCCGCCGCTCGCGCAGCGCCTGGAGCACCGCGAAGACGTCCTCCGGCCGCTCGCGCAGCGGCGCGAGCTCGAGCCGCACCAGGAACCGCGCCAGGAGATCGCGGCGGAACGCGCCCCGCTCGACCATGGCCTCCAGGGGGCGGTTCGTGGCCGCGATCAGCGCGACCTCCACGCGCGCCGGGCGGTCCTCGCCCACCGGGAGGATCTCGCGGTTCTCGAGCAGGCGCAGGATCTTCGGCTGCACTTCGGGCGGCAGCTCGCCGATCTCGTCGAGGAACACGGCGCCGCCCTGGTGCGCCCGGAGCACGCCGCGGCTGTCGCCCACCGCGCCGGAGTAGGCGCCCTTCTTCCAGCCGAAGAGCTGCCCTTCGAACACGCTCGCCGGGATGCCCGCGACGTTGACCGCCGCGAACGGCTTGCCCCGGCGCCCGAGCGCCTCGACGACGGCCTCGGCGAGCAGCTCCTTGCCCGTGCCGGTCTCCCCCTGGAGCAGGACGTTGAGCTCGCGGCGCGCGCCCAGGGCGGCGAGCTCCGCGCGGACGGCCGCGAGGCCCCACGGCCCGACGAGGCGGCCGAGCGGCGGCGCCGGCGATAGGGCGCCGGTGAATGCCTCGCGGTAGACGAGGAGCGTCCTGCCGAGGCGCAGGACGTCGCCGTCGTCGAGGCCGACACGTTGCCCGGCGCGCAGGCGGGCGCCGTTGAGGAACGTGCCGTTGCGCGAGCCGACGTCCTCGACGTGAAGGCGACCTCCCGCCCGCGGGAAGCTGAGATGCCGCCCGGAGACCTCGGTGTCGGGGATGCCCGCCGACACGAGCCAGCCGCGGCCGACGACCTCGCCGGGGGCGGGGACGGCGACGGCCGCGAGCCCAGGGAAGGCGGCGAGGAGCACGGGACGGCCGCAGCCGCCGTCGCCGGCCGAGGGGGGCCGGTGCTCCTCGGTCGTGGGCTGAGAGCGACTGTCGGCAGGCATGGCTCAGGGCACCTCGCTGGTCCTCGGGTCGAGGTAGACGGAAAGCTTGAGGCCGTCCCTCTCGGGATCGCCGACGTACATGTAGAGCCCTCCGCACAGGGCTGGCCCGCGCTCATCCCCCTCCACCGGCGTACGCAGCTCGGCTACCAGGGCCCCGGCACTGCTGCTGCTGTTCTTGGCCATCGTCGATCGGCGAGGATCGTTCACATGGTACGGCTTGGCTGCAACCAGCACAATCGTGCGCGTGGGCCCCGGAGCACAGGCCTCCGGAGCTTTTAAGCCGAGACCTCGGTGTGTGCTGTGGACAGGGACGTGTCGGCCGTACCGAGCTTGGAAGAACGATTGAAAAGGCGGAGGGGGTCGAGCCTTACGGAGGGATCAACCTCGTGCAGTCCGTGACGTTGAGCAGCGAGGACGGCAGGCGCGTCCGGGCTGAGCGCTTCGGAGCGGACGCTCTTTCGGTAAGCTGCTTGCTGCCGACGATGTCGATCGCCGTCCAGCCTTGCCGATTCATCCGTCGCCTCACCCCCGCGCGAGCCTGACCACCACAACGGCAAGAAGCGCCGCCGTCAGACCGAGCACGAGCACCCCGACCACGACCAGCCCCCAGCTCGCCCGCCGAGGCGCCACGCTGACCCCCACCACGCCAGCGCCAGCTCGTGTCTGTGCCTCCCGCCAGGGCTCCGTCCTCGCCAGCCGCCCTTCTCGTGCCACTCCCGCCAAGACCGCCTCCGCCCCTTCCCACTTCTCCGTGCTCACCAGCGTGCTCGTCTCCGCACCGTACGCCGCGGTCCCCGCGCCCAGCCGCGTAGCTTCGACCGCCATCACGCCAGCGTCGGCCGGCAGCACCGGCGCGGGCACCGGCAGCACCGGCTCCGGCGCCGGCAGTTCCGGCAATGGCCTCCGGGTCGCTGCATCCCCACCCTCGGTCCCCTCCCCCGCGCGCGCGACGCTCAACCCCCACGCCGGCTCCACCTTGAACCGCTGCGCCATCGCCAGCCTGCTCCGCGCCCCTGCGCCCCCCGCCGCCGCGCCTCGTGCCGGCCCTCTCTCCGCGGGCACCGCCGCCACAAGCCGCACCAGCTCCCCCTCCACCCCCGCCCGCAGCGCGCTCCCTCCTCCCCGGATCGCCCGCTCCCGCGCCGCATCCTCCGCCTCGCGCAAGAGCTGCCGCGCGCTCGCCTCCTCCAGCGCCGTCAGCGCCGTCTCCGCCGGCATCACCTGCCGCGCCACCTCACGCAGCGCGCTCGCGAGCTCCTCCGCCCGCGCAAACCTCTCTTCCGGCCGCTTCGCAAGGCACCTGGCCACCGCCCGCCACAGCGCCTCCGGGCAGTCCGGCAGCACCTCCGGCAGCGGCCTCGCCTCCATGTGCACGTGCGCCGCCAGGATCTCGGTCTCTCCGATCCCCGACGCCGCGTCGATCACCGCATACGGGTGCGCCCCCGCCAGCATCTCGTACGTCACCACGCCGAGCGCATACAGATCCGCGCGCCCATCCGCCGCCGAGCTGCCGCTGATCTGCTCCGGCGCCATGTAGCGCGACGTCCCGACCGCGCTCCCCTGCCGCGTCAGCCCGAGGCCGCGCGCGTCCTTCGCCACGCCGAAATCGAGCAGCCGCGCGTGCACGCCCTCGCTCACCAGGATGTTCTCGGGCTTCACGTCGCGGTGCACGAGCGCGGCGTCGTGCGCCGTCGAGAGCGCGTCCGCGATCTGGATCGCGACGTGGAGCGCGCGCACGACGTCGAGCCGCGCGCCGCCGGCGATCATCTCCCGGAGCGGGACGCCGAAGACGCGCTCCATGACCATGAAGAGCCGCCCGCTCCCCGTCGCGCCCGCGTCGTACAGCCGCACGATGTTCGGGTGCGCGACCCGCGCGACGAGCTTCATCTCCCGGAGGAAGCGCCCGGCGTAGCGCGCCTCCCCCGCGAGCGCGGGGTGGATGACCTTGATCGCCACCGGCCGCTCGAGCGCCGTGTCGAGGGCGGCCCAGACCTCGCCCATGCCTCCGCGCCCGAGCAGGCGCTCGATCAGAAAACGCCCCTGGAAGAGCGCCCCGGGGCTCAGGTGCTCATCGACGCTCGTCACCTCGACCTCGCGACACCTCACCTCGCGAGACGCCCCCTCGCGACACCCCGGTCATCCTTGCTTCTCTACCCTTGTTGCGCCTCCCCGGTAAAGCTAGCGTCGGGTGTTGATCGTGCTTGCGCGTTCATCGCGCCGAGCGCCCGCGGCGCCGGCGAGCCGCGCGCCCCCCCGGAGTCCTCATGTCGAGCCCGCGCCCCGAACCCGACGACGCCGATCCCATCCTCGAGGCCCGCGTCGCACACGCCGTCACGCCCTACGCCGATCTCCTGCCCGCGCACGATCTCGAAGCGCTGCGCGCCTTGACCGAGCGCTTCCTCGCGACGCACCCCGTCGCCGCGCCGCTCGTCGAAAGGCTCCGCCCGCGCACGCCGCCCGCCTCGAGCGGCGAGGTCGAACGGCGGGATCCCGCGGCGCTGGCGGAGGCGGCCCGGAGGCTCGCGGCGAAGGCGGGCGCCGCGGCGGGGCGCCGCCGAGGGGGTCGCCAGTGAGCGACGGCGACGGGGCGCGGAGGCCCCTGAGCCCCAGCCAGCAGGCGCTCGTCGCCGAGGCCGTGCCGCTCGCCGAGAAGCTCTGCGGTTATTTCCTGCGGCGCACGCGCGCGCACTACATGGCCGAGGATCTCCGGTCCGCGGCGCTCCAGGCGCTGCACGAGGCCGCGCTCGCCTACGACCCGACCCGCGGCGTGCCCTTCGCGGCCTTCGCGTGGCGGCGCATCGACGGCGCGCTCTCGGATGCGCTGCGGCAGGAGTCGAAGCACTGGCGCGCCGCCCGCGAGGACGGGTACGACGCCGCCGAGGTGGTGGAAGACACGAGCGACGCCCTCGCCGACAGCGACGCGGCGACGACCGCGCAGGTCGACGCCATGGGCGATGAGGTCGCGGCCGCCGCGGTGCTCGGCCTGGTGGGCCGGGCGCTGCGGGCGGAGGGCGAGGAGGGCGAGCGGCTCCGCGCCGCGTACGACCGCGCGATCCGCGCGGTGGAGGCCGCGCTGTCGCGGCTCCCGGACGAGGAGCGGCGCGTCCTCGTGCTCCACCACGTCGAGGAGCGGACCTGGCAGGCGATCGGCGCGGCGCTCGGCTGCTCGGAGCGGACCGCGAAGCGGCGCGGGGTGGAAGCGCGGAAGCGGTTCGCAGAGGCTCTGCGAGAAGAGCGGGAGCGCGCGCAGGGCGGCGCGCTCGCGGCGGATCGGGCGGGGATCGCCGGCGCGACCTCCGGATGAGGCGCGGGGCCTGACCCGCCGCCGCTACGCCCATCTGCGCGGGCGAGCTTGCTACGGGCCTGCAGGCGAGCCCTCGGACAGCGGCACGACGCGCTCCTTCACCTCCTCAACGAACACGCGCAACCCCTCGCAGAAGACGAGGAGTCTCACGGATCGGTCTCCGCGAGCACCCAGTCTCGCTCCGGATCGAGGCTCCAGAGCTGCCCCGTCGAGAGCGCGCCTGTCATCTGTTCCGCCTGCGGGTGATCGGAGAGGCGCTTCTGCGCCACGGTGCCGTCCTTGCGGAGCGCGAAGGCGACGACCTGGGAGGGATCGAGCTCGTCGAGGATATAAGGGGAGTGCGTCGTGGCGACGATCTGGAGATCGCTGAGCTCGTTGAGCATGCGCTTGACCAGCCGAACGAGGTCCATCTGCGCCTGGGGGTCGAGCGACTCGGCGAAGTCGTCGAGGAGCAGGAGGTTCGGGCGGCTCGGGCCGTACAGCACGGTCAGGAGCGCCAGCGTGATCAGCGTCCCCTCGCTCGCCGCATGCGCGGGGACGCCGGGAGCGCCGCGGAAGTCGAAGAACACCTTGCTCCCGACGACCTCCTCGGCCCTCTGGGGCATGGCCGGGTTCGGGCGCTGGACCTTGGCCTGCCGGATGCGGACCCGCTCCACGTTCGGGATGATCTGGCGGATAGAGTCTTCTATTCGCTCGAACACCTCATCGTGACCGAGCTTGATCGAGGCGAGGGCAACAGCGGTGTTGGCCCCGTCGTAACCGACGCCCGGCGCCAGGTCATCGCTGTACGCAGCAGCGGCGATGTGCTCCGCATTGAGTTTGTACAAGGTTGCAGGCGGGAGAATCTTGTCGATCAGCGGTACGGACCCGCGGAGGGGCAGGTAGCCGGCACCGGCCCAATGCCGATCATCCATGCCCCGGTTCCAGTGGTTTTCCATGGACGAGCCCGTGAATACGGTCCTGAAGCTCCAGGCCTCGTCGTCCCACGTGCCCGACGAGCTCAGCACGATTGGCCCCTGGGCTCCCCGGCGTAGCAGATCGCCGGGCGACGAATCACCGCGAAGCACCTCTTGGAACGTGTAGTTCACGACGTGGCTCTGAAGCGAGAGCGCCTCGAGCACGCTCGTCTTCCCGGACCCGTTCGGGCCGACGAGCACGGTAAACCGATCGAGCGTGACGGTGCTGTCCCGGTGACCCTTGAATTCCTGGAGTTGAACGGACGTGATCATGGGAAGGTGCGGGTGCGGACGGAGGACGAGGACAGGAGCCTCTGGGTTCGCCCGCCGCCTCAGGAGCCACGGGCGGATGGGAAGGTACGCCCGTGGCTCCACCTGGTGAAGCCTGTCCTGTCAAACCGTCGCGGTGTGCATGCCCGGCAGCGCCCGCCGCCGCCCTCGCACGTTCCCGTCCGGCGCGCTGGCCGGCGCCCTCGCCCCGGCTCAGCTCGGGGTCGCCGCCTCGCCCACCGGCAGCGGCATCACCTCCGTCTCCTCCCCGCCGCCGTCGCTCACGCCCCCGGCTCCGCTCCCGCCGCTCCCCTCCCCCTCGTCCCCCTTCGGCGCCGCCTTCCTCGACCGGCCCACGTTCGGCCGGCCCGCCGCGAAGAGCGACGGGAACCGCTCCTGCGCGCGCGCGTTCCTCCGCCACAGCCACAGCCCCGCCGCCCGCACCTCGTCGTAGCGCTGGCTGAGCAGCGTCCAGGCGCGCACGTAGCGGTCGTAGGCCTCACGGGCCTTCGGGGTCATCGCCGCCGAGAGCTTCTGGATCATCGCCCCGGCCAGCTCCCGCGCGCGCGCAGCGTCGCCGGCCCGGTAGTGCCTGCGGTCCGCCTTCACCACGTCGGCGCGCAGCTCGTAGATCCGCGCGTAGCCGAGCAGGTCGTTCGCGAGGTCGCGGTGACCGGTGCCCGGCCGGAGCCGGTCGAGCTCCGGCTTGATCGCGGGGTCGTCCGCGAGCTGGTACTCGCAGAGCGCCTGCATGCGCGCCTCGACCTCCGTCGCCTCGGCGAGGAGCGCGACCGGCAGCCGCGCGTCGGTCTCGAGCGCGCCCGCGGACCGGGCCTCCGCGATCGCGTAGAGCGCGGCGAAACACGCGAGCCCGAGCTCGTCGACGTGGGCGATGTCGAACTCCTCCCGGGGCAGCCGCGCGAAACGCGCGCGCACGTCGGGCGAGGACACGAATCCGGCGACGCCGAGGGCCGCGTACGTGGCCGCCTCGACATCCATCTTCACGGTGACGAGCTCGGCCTCGGAGAGGCGATCGAGCTCCGGGGCGAGCGCCTCGAGCGCCTTCCTCCCGGCGAGAGGCGTGTAGATGGGCGGGGCGTACTGCGGCTCGCCAGCGGCCGCGGCGGTCACGGAGCCCTTCTTCGTCTTCGTCACAGCAGGCATATCTCTCCTCCTGAAGTCTCCTCGGAAAGGGAGGCCGTCGGTTGCGATCAGCCCAGACCACCGCCTCGACGCGCACGCGGGGAGCGCGATGGATCAAGGCGACGGGCAGAGCGCGCCGCGCGAGGGGCCGTCGCCCCCCGGCGTGCTGCTGTCCCGTCGAAAGGGTAAATCGGGAGCGCGACCCCGATCGGGTCACGGAAATCGGCGGAGGGCTGTTCTTTTTGTCCTGTCGGAATCCTGCGCGTCCGGGAGTTCCGCCGGAACGAGAAAAAGTGGGTTCCGGGAGCTCTCGACAGCCTCCGGGTTGAATTTCAATTCACCCGGCGGTTCTCGACAGCCTCCGGGCTGAATTTCAATTCAACCTGGGGCCTCCCGGCAGACTCCAGGTTGAATTTCAATTCAGACCCGAGCCTCTCGACGGCCTCCGGATTGAATTTCAATTCACCCGGCGGCTGTCGACAGCCTCCCGTTTGAATTTCAATTCAACCTGAGGCCTCCCGGCAGCCTACCTCTCCGGTCTCAGCGTGAGGCGCATGACGGCCCCGTCGCGCTCCAGTGGTCCTGGCGAGCCCTCATTGATCCAGTAGAGCGCATCGCGGTGGACCGCGATCGCCCCCGGCCGGCGCTGGTCCCGCGCCAGCGGCTCGATCTCCACCACCTCGCCCGGCGTCCTTGGCTTCCGGGCCCGGAGCACCGTCCCATCGAGCTGGCTCGTCCAGTAGATGTGCTCTGCGTCGGCCGCGATGCCGCTCGGGTACGCCTGCCCCGTCGCCACCCGCACGGGCGCGAAGTCCACGGGCTCCGCGCCGCCGAGGCCGCCGAGATCGACCGAGAAGATCGCGCCGTCCGCGTCGTAGGTCGCCCAGTAGAGCTGCAGGTTGCCCGGGGTCTCGCCGTCGAGGGTGAGCGCCCGCGGCAGCACCTGATCTGCGGCGACCACCTGCACGGCGCCGCCGCCCGGCGGCTGGCAGGCGACCGCCCCCGCCGTCCGCGGCTCCAGCTGCCCCTGGTAGACCCAGCACACCACGTCGCCAGCAACGGCCACGCGGTAGGGCGACTCGAACCCGGGCTCCCCACCCACCCCGGCGCCGGTCAAGGGGGTCGCCGGCCCCACCACCGTGTCGAGCCCTGCGCCCGCCGTGCCGAGCCCGGCGTCCTCCGTGCCGAGCCACTCGTCGGTCAGCGTCGCCTGGAACACGCCGCCGGTCGACTCCTCGGTCCAGTAGAGCGTGTCCCGCGTCAGCGCGATCCCCTGAGGCCTGCCCAGCATGGGGAAGGGCAGCGTGAGTCCCCCCTTCTCCCCTCGCTCCGGCTCCACGATCCGGATCTCCCCGTCGGCCACGCCCGCGCCCGGCATTGTCCAGAAGACCAGCTCGGGGCGCACCTCCTGCTGCCCGGGCGCGTTCTCGCGCGGGCGCACCTCCAGCGGGCGCACCGCCAAATCGCGCGGAGCCGACAGCTCGTCGGCAAGGACCAGCGGGTTTCCTCCGCCGAGCGGGACCCATTTCACCGCCCCGTGCCTGGGCTGGATGCGCCCGTCGACCTCCTCGAACGTGCCCGTCTCGGTCCAGTACACCCCGCTGTCCGTCACGGCGATCGCGACCGGATGCGCGAGCCCCAGCGCGAGCGGCGTCGACACCTCGCCATCGGGAACCGTGTACTGGTCCCCGCCGGAGGCCGACCATGGACCGCACGTGGGCAGCGAGGAGCCCTTCCGCTGGCAGGTCCCTCCACCGGACCGCACCGCAGCGACCCCGCGCAGCTCCCCGGTGAGCGCCTTCGCGCACACCGCGTCTGGCAGCCTGATCCGTCCTTCCGCCGCGGTCCGCCAGCCCACGTCGCTCTCCGCGTCGAGCGGCGTGTAACACTCGGATTCCGAGCAGATCCCGCCGCCCTGAGTCAGAAGCGCCAGGTTGATCTCGCCCGCAGCGAGGATCCGCTGCACGCCCTCGAGGTCCGGTGCCGCCTCGTCGGCCACCGCCCAGCAGGTGTCCCGGACATCCGGGTCGAAGGCGTCGAGGTCGAGCTGGATCGGGACGTGTTCCTCGCCCTCGAAGCACCGCGTCGTGTCGAAGCAGAGCCCATCGCCGTCGCCACTGCCGCCACCGAACACCTGCGCCTCGATGTAATCGGGCAGGTCGACCGACTGGATCTCGCGCGGGGCGCAGTTGCCGGCCACGCACGTCCTCCCCTCGCCGCAACGGCTCCGAGGCGAGCCGAGGTCGTCCCGCCGGATGGCGCCTTGCTCGTCGCGCTCCACCTCGTCCCGGCCGTAGCAGAGCAGCTGCACGGGGACGTCGAGCACCGCCGTGCGATCCTCCGGCACCGTGGTCACCACCTCGCCCATCAGCCGCACGTTCTCCTCGCCGCCCTGCGTGGCGATGAGGCGGAGGTGGAGCGCCTGGGTGGGGTCGTCCGGCGTGTAGAAGCCGAGCGTCGCCGGGAGCCGGATCCCCTCGTCGGTCCCCAGCCGCTGGAACGTCTCGTCGTAGACCACCGCGCCCGCCAGCGTGATGAGCACGCGGATGGCGTCGATGTCCTTCGGGAGCGACATGTCCGTCTTGAAGACGAACATCATCTGCCCCTTGGTCCCGGAGCAGCCAACGGGCACGGCCGCGGCGGCGCCGCACGCGAGCAGCGCCGCCGCCAGGCACGATCGGGCGCGCGCCCTCACCGGCGCCCTCCCGGGGTGCCGAACGAGAGCGGGAACGAGCCGAGCGTCCCGAGCTTCGCCGGCCTCCCCGGCTCGAACACGACCGCTCCAGCGACCAGCGCGCCCGCGAGCAGCGCGGCGCCGCCGCCGATCCACAGCCAGGGCATGCCTCGGTCCACGGTGTCGTCCAGCGTCACGTCGATGCGCCGCGTCTCGCCGTCCTGCACCAGTACCTCCGCCTGATGCGCCAGCATCCCCGGCGCGGTCACCCGGAGCACGTGCGCTCCGGCGGTCAGCGATCCTTCCCATGCGCCGCGCCCGACCACCTGGCCGTCGATCGCGATCACGTCGCTCGGTCCGGCGGCCACCCGGAGCCGCCCCCGCGGAGCGACCTTGTCGAGCGTCACCGAGAACGCGATGCGACCCCCACCAGCGACGGTCTCTGTACGCGTGATCTCCTTGAATCCTGGCTTCACGATCCGGATCTTCCGCTCGCCGATGTCCACGGGCACCGGCTCCGGAAAGGGCGTGGTCCCCACGCGCTCGCCGTCGACGAACACCTCGGCGCCCGGCGCGCTGGTGAGGATCTCCATGCGGCTCACCAGCCGCTCGGCGAACGCTCGGAGCGCGACGATGTCCTGCCGCTCCTGATCCGAGAGCGCAGCACCGGCCTCGGCCTCCATCTGGTCGAGCGTCCCGAGCAGCCGCGCGTAACGGCGCAGCTCCTTGTGGCAGAGCGCCACGTCCCACAGCAAGCGGTGATCCCGGGAGAGCTCGTAAGCACGCTGGAACCGCACGCTCGCGTTCTCGTAGTCGCGCTGCTGGACGAGCACGCTCGCGACCGTGTACTCGGCCTTGGCCTCGCCCTGGAGCGACAGGGAGAGAGGTGGCCGCTCCGCCTGCAGCGCCGGCGCTGGCGGCGCGGTCGCGGAGGACGGCGCTGGCCGAGGCTGCGCCGTGGCATCAACCGCCGTGATCCCGAGCCCCGTCGCCAGGAGCAGGGTCCATAACCCCCGGCCGCCACGCCGCGATCCGCTCGCCCTCATGTGTCCTCCGACGGAAGCCCACCCGCTTCCGCGGGGCCGCATCCTAGATCCTGGACGGGCACAAACGGGGAAAATCGTGAGCGCCGCCGCACGCGCCCTGTCTGGCTGACACGCGGGTGCATTAGCATCGCGCGTCCATGAGGCTCTCGCTCGGGACGGCACTGCTGCTGGCCACGCTCCTTCTGCCCTCGCCTGTGGCGGCGCAGTCGTCAACCGCCATCGCGCTGGACCAGCTCGACCCGTCCCCGGCCGGCGATCCCTTCTCCGGGGTTCCGTCACCGTTCGTGGACGGCCACCTCGTCCCGCGGGGCCACGCGTCGATCAGCTACGCCGACGCGCCGCTGGCGCTCGCGCAGGGCGAGCGCCAGCGCGAGGTGGTGGGGAGCCAGGCAATCCTGCACCTAGGTGCGTCGCTCTCGCTGTGGGATCGGTTGCTCGTGGCCGCTGCGCTGCCGCTCGCGGTCGCGCAGACCGGCGACGGCGCGGCGGTGCCAGGCGAGCCGGCGGCGCCGGGCGAGCCGGCGCCAGGTGCGCCGGACTCGCCTGCCGTCGGCGATCTGCGCCTCGGCGTGCGCATCCGGGCGCTCGGGGAGGAGAACGGGCCGGTACAGCTCGGCGCCAGCTTCGGCGTGCACCTGCCAACCGGCGAGACCGACGCGTACATGGGCGAAGGGGCGGTCCGGGTCACGCCGCAGCTCCTCGTCGGCGGGCGCGTGGAGCGGCGCTTGGTCTGGAGCGTGGCGGCGGGCGCCACGTTCCGCAGCTCCGGGAACCCCTCGACGGTGATCTACGGCGGCGGCGCGGCGCTGCTGCTCTGGGACGAGCGGCTGCAGGTGGGGCCGGAGATCTACGCCGCCACGCCGATCCAGGGCGGCTCGCTGGGCCTCTCCGACCGGACGCGGGTGGAGCACTCGCGCGCGACGCGCGCTGAGGTGCTGCTCGAAGCACGGGTGCGGCCGCTCCCTGGGACGCCGCTCGGCAGCCTCATGGTGGGCGCCGCCGGGGGACCGGGGCTCGGGGAGGGCCTCGGCACGCCGGCGTTCCGGGTAGTGGGCATGCTGGCCTGGGCGCCGCCCGCAGGCCGCGAGAACGCGGCGGCGATGGCGGATACGGACGGGGACGGGCTGCTCGACGCGGAGGAGGCGTGCCCGTATGCGGCCGGGCCGCGCAGCGCAGACAGCAAGCGCAACGGGTGCCCGGCAGAGGACCGGGACGAGGACGGGGTGACGGACCCGGACGACGCCTGCCCGGAGAAGCCAGGCGAGGCAGGCGCGGCGGGCGAGACGAGCGCGCGCCGGGGGTGCCCGCTGGATACGGACGCAGATGGATTACAGGACGCGCTCGACTTCTGCCCGAAAGACCGCGGGCCGACCGACGGCAAGGACACGAAGCCGGGATGCCCCGCGCCGCCACCGCCGCCGCCGGTCACGGATGCGGACGGCGACGGGCTCCTGGATCCAGACGACGCCTGCCCGAGGGAGAAGGGGCCGGCCAGCGAGGACGCAGGCGCGCGCGGCTGCCCGACGCGGGTGCGAGTGCAAGGCGAGGAGGTCGTACTGCTCGAGCCGATCGGGTGGAAGGGGGTGCAGGCGCTGCAGCCGGCGATCGACAAGCGATCGATGCCGGTGCTGGAGGAGCTGGCGGCGGTGATCCAGGACCACCCGGAGTGGGCAAGGATCGAGGTGCAGGCGCACACCGACAGCACGGGGGACCCGAAGTTCAACGAGATGGTCTCCGCAGCGCGGGCGGAGGCGGTGCGCAAGTGGCTCGTCGAGAAGGGGATCGCGCCGGAGCGGCTCGTGGCGAAGGGGTACGGCGCGAGCAAGCCGCTCGCGGACAACACGAAGGCGGAGGGGCGGGAGAAGAATCGGCGGGTGCAGTTCCTCGTGCTGGAACGGAAATGACGACCTCCCGCCTCGGTGGGAGACGGCGGCGGTCCGTCGCACTGGAGCTCGCACCTGCGCTCGCCCTGGCGTGCAGCGCAGGGATCGAGATCTCGCCGGCCGCGGCAGCCGAGGCCGGCGCGACGCCTGGCGCGGCGCGCTCATCCCCCGACAGCGATGCGCTGCGCGTCGCGTTCCCCGGGCTCGCCGCGCACGTCCTGGAGCCTCCCGGCGGCCACGCGTTCGAGGACCGGGGTGATGCCTTCGCCCTCCGCGCTGCCGAACACGGCCCGAGCGGCCGTCTGGATGCGTACATGCCGCGCGCCGGTACCGAGGAGATCGTGATCCAGGCCGCTCAGGGCTTCACGGTGCGCGTGCGCGCCCTAGGCATGGCCGAGCAGGCGCGGCCCGCAGGTCGTGCCCTCGCCTACGCGCGATCCGGGGGCACGTCGTTCTGGAGCGCCACGCCCGAGGGACTCGAGGAATGGCTCTACCTGGAGCGCGGCGTGGTCCGCGACGGCGATGTTGTCGCCGCATGGGAGGTCGACGGCGCAGCCTCCGTGGCGCAGGACGGCGCGGCGGTGCGGATCAGCGACGCAAGCGGGGCGGCGCGGATATGGGTCTCGGCCCCCGCCGCCTTCGCCGAGGGGGACCGGTCGATCCCGGTCCGGCTGGAGACGGACGGCGCGCGCATCACCGTGCGCGTCGAAGAGGTCCACGGCGAGGCGGTGCTCATCGACCCCTCGTGGACGGCGGCGGCGCCCATGAGGACACCGCGCCAAGGCCACGCTGCGACGCTGCTGGCGGACGGGCGGGTGCTCGTGATGGGAGGCTACGGCGCCGATCTCACGACGGCCACGACCGCGGAGATCTACGACCCGACCTCGAACACCTGGTCGGATGCAGCGCCGATGACCTACGGGAGAGCGAGGAATCATGCAGCGACGCTGCTCCCGAACGGCAAAGTCCTCGTAGTCGGCGGCGAAGCCACAGAGCTGTACGACCCGGTCACCAACAGCTGGACGCCAACCGGCCGGAGCCACGGCGCGGGCTCAGCCATTCTCCTCGCAGACGGCACCGTGCTCGTGGCGGGAGCAGGCCCTACCGAGCTCTACGACCCCGTCACGAACGTCTGGACCGCACGGACCCCTGGAGGTCGGGGCGCTGCGGTGCGCCTCGATGACGGCCGCGTGCTCTTTGCATATGACAGAACATCGATGGTCTACACGCCGCCGACCGACACCTGGAGCGGTCCCTTCTACAAAGATCATCCCCACACGGAGCCCAAAATGGTCTTACTGCCGAGCGGCCGGGCTTTCGTGCTCGGCGGGCCGGCCGAGGATCGACCCGAGTATTACTATCAGCGCGCCGAAGAGTTCGACCCGGCGACGAACACATGGGCGCTGTCGAACGGGTTTTCTCGCCTGGGCGGCATACTCCAGCCCACGGTGACGCAGCTGCAGGACGGCACCACGCTCATCGCCTGGGGAATGGAGATGCTCCTGGGCGACGGGTATCGCACGATGAACACCGAGAACGTCCGCTACGACTCGATCGCAGGGAGGTCCCTCGGCGTCGCGCCCGGCGGCCAGCCGCGCGCGGGCCACACGGCTACGCTGCTCCGAGACGGCCGTGCCCTGTTCGTCGGCGGCAACGGGGCGGCGATGGCAACGGACCTCCTGCGCAGCGTCGACCTCTACAATCCGGGCACCCTCGGCAGCGGATGTCTCGCGACGGCCGACTGCGACGGTGGCACCTGCGTCGACGGGCGCTGCTGCGCCAGCGAATGCATGGACACATGCTACGCGTGCAACGTGCCTGGCCGAGAGGGAACATGCTCGCCGGTGTCCGCCGGTACGCCGGACGCCTGCCCGCCGAGGATGGCCTGCGACGGCGCCGGAGAGTGCAGAGCAGCTGGCGCAGAGAAGGGCCAGGCGTGCGCGGACGGTTCGGACTGCCTGAGCGGCTCCTGCGCTGACGGCGTCTGCTGCGAGGACGACTGCACCGGCACGTGCGAGCGCTGCGGAGCCGACGGCGCCTGCAGGCCCGTCCCGGAAGGCACCGATCCGGACGCGGAGTGCGATCCCGGCGAGACCGCCTGCGGCGCCCCCGGCCTCTGCGACGGCGCCGGGGCGTGCCAGCGGCCGCCGCCCCCCGGAATCGCGTGCGGGCCTGCCGCGTGCGACGGCAGCACGCTGAAGCTCGCCGACACCTGCGATGGAGAGGGGACCTGCGCGCCAGGCGGCGAGCAGAGCTGCGGCCTGTATCGGTGCGCCGGCGACGCGTGTCCATCGCGCTGCGACGACGACCTCGAGTGTGTCGAGGAGGCCTATTGCAGCGCAGCGCAGTGCGCCGAAAAGCGCGACGTCGGCGAGCCGTGCGAGACGCCCAGCGCGTGCCGGCGCGGGACGTGCTTGGAGAACCGGTGCCAACTGGACGCCGACGGCGACGCGATCCCGGACGACCGAGACAACTGCGACAGGCCGAACACGACGCAAGACGATGCCGATGAGGACGGCGTGGGCGACGCCTGCACGGACGACGACGACGGCGATGGCCTTGCCGACGACGCGGACAACTGCCCCGTGACGCGGAACGCGGACCAGCGGGACGGCAACGGCGACGGCGTGGGCGACGCGTGCGACTGCGCCAGTCCTGGTAAGGACAACGGCGACCCCTGCGACGACGGTAACGCGTGCACGGTGGGCGACACCTGCCAGGGACATGTATGCGCCAGCGGGGAACCGTTCGAATGCCCGCAGCCGGCGGTCATCGACTGCAGCGAGCGCATTTGCGTGCCAGCGAGCAGCACGTGCGCGCTGATCTACAGGCCCGACGGCACGCCTTGCCAGGGTGGATACTGCCTCGCCGGAGGCTGCTTCGAGCCGGACGCGCCGGCGGCGAGCTCGAGCGCGGGCGCCGGCGGCTCCGGGGAGGGCGGCCAGGAAGGCACAGCAGCAGGCGGGACGAGCGGCGCGAGCGGCACAGGTGGCCACGGTGGAGTGCCGGACGCGGGCGGCGCGACGGGTGCGCCCGGCGCAGCGGAGGACACGACGACCCGCTTCCGCGGGAACGGGTGCGCCCTCGGGCGGCAGGAAGGCTCCCCCGGGCAGCAGGAAGGGCGCCGCGCGCTCTGGGTGATCGCCGGCCTGCTGATCGCCCTGCGGCGCCGGCGCGCGACGCAGCATGCCCGGCGGGTGGGGCAGAACGCCGGCGGATCCCTACCCGCCGCCCACCGCCGACGCCGGCCCGCAGGTCGGCTGCGCCAGGACCTTCTGCGCGCAGGCCTCGCCCACCGGCGTTGATGCCGCCGGCATCCACCACACCTTAAGCACCTTGCCCTCAGCCTTTTGGGTGCAAACCTCCGGCGGCAGCGCGACGACGCCGTCGTGCTGGCGAAAGCCGGCCTCGCCGCCCGCATCGAGCGCCACGAGGCAACGCGCGTGGTCGTCACAGTGGCCGCGCAGGGAGCCTCCCGGCGCCGTCTCCAGCGCGACGTTCACCGGATCCTTCGCCTCGAAGGAGCAGTCGCCGCCGAGATTCGCGATCTCAGTGGCCCCCGCGAAGCAGCGCGCCACGTCGAAGCACCCGGTGCCTTCCTGGCCGCTGCTCCCTCCGAACACGTCCTCGGGCGCATAGTCGGGCAGCAGTGCCGAATCCACCTTGGCCGCGACGCAGGCGCCCGCCACGCAGGTCTCGCCTGCGCCGCACTCATCCTCGACGTCGATCGCGCCGAGGGGGCCTCCCCCCATGCGCGCCGAGCCGCCGCACAGGAAGTGCAGCGGCAGATGCACCAGCGCCACCCGCTCCTCCGGGACCGTGGTCACCACCTTGCGCAGGATCCGCGGCTCGTTGGTCGCCCACGCGATCGCATGGAGCGTCACCTCGACCCCGGGCTCCTCGGTCACCACGCCGAGCGTGAAGGGGAGCCGGGCGCCGGCCTGCTCGCTCCCGAGGCGCTCGTACTTCCGCAAGAACTTCACGTCGCCGCCGCGCCGCACCTCGAGCTGAACGGCGTCGATGTCGTCAGGCACGCTGAGATCGGTATGGACCGCGACCATCAGCTCGCTGGGCGAGGAGCACCCCCCGACGGCGATCAGCCCGAGGGCCACCGCGACGCGCGCCGCCCGCCTCATCGAGGCTCCCCGAAGCGCAGCGCGAGCCCGCCGCCACGGCCGGCCACCCGTACGGTGCGCGGCTCGACGCTGCCCGGCACTGGCGGCTCGGGGAGAAAGACCAGCGCGCCCGCCACGACGGCGCCCGCGAGGAGGGCCGCGCCGCCGCCGGCCCATAACCAGCGCTCGAAGCCGCCGTCGTTTCGCGGCGTGAGGCGCACGTCGATGCGGCGCACCTGGTCGTCCTTCAGCATGACCTCGGCCTGGTGCGCGAGCATACCCGGGGCTGTCACGCGCAAGGTGTGGCCTCCGCTCGGGAGCGAGCCCTCCCACCCACCGCGGCCAACCACCCGGCCGTCGATCGCGATGAGGTCGTCCGGCTCGGCGGCCACGATCAGGCGACCGCGGTGGATCTCCTTCTCGAGCACCACGCTGAGCGCCGTCTCTCCTCCTCCGACGACCTTCCGGGTGATCGCGACGTCCTTGAACCCCGGCTTCGCGACGCGGATGTTCCGCTCGCCGACGTCGAGGAGCACCCGCCGCTCGAGGGGGGTTGTCCCGACCGCCCGGCCGTCGACGAAGACCGCCGCGCCTTTCTCGCTCACCAGGAGGTCGAGGCGGCTCACGTAAGGCTTGGTGGCCTGGATGAGCGCCTCGGCATCCTGTCGCTCCTGGGGCGAGAGATCCGGGCCGCGCTCGCGGAGCAGCTCCTCGATGGTCGCGAGCACCTGGCTGTACCGCTTGAGGTGCCACTGGCAGAGGGCGATGTCCCAGAGCACGCGCGGCTGCTTCTGCGACAGCTCGTAAGCGCGCTCGAACTTGATGATCGCGTTGGCGTAGTCGCGGTCCTGGAACAGTACGAGGCCGGCCTCGTACTCTGCGCGGGCGAGGCCGGTGAGCACCTCGACGAGGGGCCTCGCGGATGCCGCCGTGTCGGCGGTCGCGGGCTGCGCCGGCGCAGTCTGCGCGGCGGCCTCGCCGGCAAGCGCGACGGCGGTCGCGATCGCCGCAGCCCAGCGCACGCTCGTCGGCAGCGGTCGCCCCCTGCGTGCGAGATCGATGCGGCGTAGGGACATCACGGGGTGGCCTTCCCGCCCGAGTTCGGCTGCTGATTCTGGCTCGCCTGTCGGGTCAGGATGTCGAGCGGGTTCTCGGGGCGAGGTGGCGTGTTCGAGACGGTCGAGGCCCCGGCTTGCGCCCGCGAGGTCGTCGAGGTCGGCGCCGCGACCGGCCTCGGCGCGGGCTTCGGCTGCGGAAGCGACGCGCTCGCGACCTGGTTGCGAACCGGCGGCGTCGCGGGATTCGACGGCGCGGGCGGCGGCGAGGTCGTGGAGGTCGGAGCCGCGTCTTCCGTCGGGGCCGACGGCGCCGGTTCGACCTTGGCGGTCTGCGAAGGCAGCTGTGGATCGGGCACCGGGGCCGGCAGCACCTGCGACGCCGTGTTCTCCGGAGACAGCTCGGGCTTCGGAGACAGCGCGGCGTTGTCCGCGTTGCGCGCCCAGAGCTGCGAGACGACGACCACACCACCGGTCATCGTGAGGAGCGCCACGACGACCGCGGCGACGAGCCCCGCCGCCCCGCGCCGCGCGGCCGACCGGGCGCCCGGCGCGGCCGCAGCGCCCGCCTCCGCGTCCGGCGAGAGGCTGCTTCCAGGGCCCGAGGTCACCTGCGCCGTGCGCGCCACCGCTCCCGGCGGCACCGAGGCGCGGGCGGGAGGTTGCGAGAAGGAATGGCCCGGCACGGCCTGGCTGGCGGGACCTGCCTGGCCTGGCGGCGCCGTGGAGACGCCCGACGCATTGAACGCTGAGAGCGAGGGCCGCGAGCCGAACGGCATCGAAGGGCGCCCGCTCGAGGGCGAGGCCGCCGTCAGGCCGAGCGTGCGCAGGATCCTCGGGACCGAGACCTGCGCCTCGACCGAGGCGAAGGGGGCGAGCGCCTGCACCAGCTCGCCCATGTTCTGGAAACGCTCCTCGCGCGGCTTGCGCAGGCAGGCGAGGATCGCCGAGTCGAGCTCCTCCGGGAGGTCGGGGCGGAAGGCCCGGGGAGACGTCGGCGGATGCATGGTGACCATCGCGAACAGCTCCCCGAACTCGGTGGTCTCGAACGGGAGTCGGGCGGTGAGCAGCTGGAAGAGGACCACGCCCATCGACCAGATGTCCGCGCGGGCGTCGACCGAACGCGCCGACCGGAGCTGCTCCGGGGACATGTAGAGCGGCGAGCCGACGATGGCCGTGGTGCGGGTGAGCGCCATGGCCGGCTGCCCGTCTGCGCCGGTGTCGCCCGGCGCGTCCACGAGGGCCTTCACGATGCCGAAATCGAGGACCTTGACCATCTGCGAGCCGTCGGCCGCCGTGGTGAGGAACAGGTTCGCGGGCTTGAGGTCGCGGTGGACGATGCCCGCGGCGTGCGCCTCGGCGATCGCCTCGCAGGCCTGGAGCACGTAGGTGACCGCCTCGTCGATGGCGAGCGGGCCTGTCTGGCGGATGCGCTGCGAGAGGTCGGCGCCCTCGAGGTACTCCATCACCATGTAGGGCGTGCCGTCCTCGAGCGTGTCGACGTCGGTCACGCGGGCGACGTGCTCGCTCTTGAGCCGCACGGCCGCGCGGGCCTCGCGCAGGAAGCGGTGAATCGTCTCCTGCGTGGCGCCAGGGAGCAGGAACTTCATCGCCACCCGCTGCTGGAGCTGCTGGTGCATGGCGGCGACCACCATGCCCATGCCGCCCTTGCCGAGCACGCGCTCGACCCGGTACTTGCCTGCCAGAACCTGGCCCTCGATGATCGGTGCGCTCACGGCGAAACTCCCTGCGGCGGCGGCTTCGAGAGGAAGCCAGGGGGTACGTTATGCGATCGGGGAGCGGGTACCAAGACGGTAGAGGAGGGCGCTCGGGAAGATGTCGCGGAATGACGCGGAGGCGTTCAGGCGAAGAGACCGGCCGCTGACACTAGGCGTGTGCGAGGCGGGTCGGTAAAACGGGTGTTCCGGCGCGGCGCTTCCGGAGCGACGCGCGAGGTGCACATGCGGTGACGCGTTACGCCGGGTGCAGCTGGTGTTTTGCGGTCGTCGGTGCGCGCTGCTGGCTCGGATCAACGCGCGCTGCTGCCCCGGACGGCTCGTGCCCTCGGGCGGACGCGGCGCGCGGCGAGCACCAGGCCGACGAGGAGGGAGGCGAGTTCGCCGTCGGAGGCGCGTGGGCTCCGGGTCGCCAGCGCACAGCCGCTGCCTTGGAGGCGCAGCGGGGCGCTCTCCGAAAGGTCGGCTGTCGGCGGTGCGCCGCCGGCGCCTCCGCCCGCTGCGGCGGTCGAGGAGCTCACTGCGTCCGCGCCGGCGCCAGCGCCAGCGCTGCCCCCCTCACCGGCCCCGCCGCCGCCGGCGGTCGTGGTGACGGCGGACTCCCGGATGAGGCAGCCGCCCGCGACGCACTCGCCGCCAGGGCACGGGGTGCCGTCGATCGCATGGCTCAGCACGCAGGCGCCCGTGGCCGGAATGCACTCCGCGATCCGGCAGGCCACGGGCGCGGGCTGCGGGCAGATGAACGGGTAAGACCCGACACATACGCCGCCCTGGCAGGTGTCCGCCGAGGTGCAGCGATCACCGTCGTCGCAGGCGGCGCCATCCAACTTCGACGGGTCGCCGCAATCGCAGGCGTCCCCCTCGCGATCGCCGTCCGCGTCAGCCTGCTCGGGGTTGGCGGACAAGGGGCAGTTGTCGTCGCCGTCGACGCGCGTATCGTTGTCGTCGTCGCTGTCGCAGGCGTCTCCGTCGCCGTCACCGTCGGTGTCCGTCTGGGTGGTGTCCGGGTCCGAGGGACAGTTGTCGTCGCCGTCGGCGACGGCGTCGCCGTCCGCGTCCACGGCGCAGCGGCCAGCGAGGCAGGCGCCGCCGAGGCACTCTTTGGGGAACGCGCAGCCGGCCGCCAGCGGCTTCTTCGAGAGGCAGGCGCCGCCCGCGCAGTAGGCGGTATCGACGCAGTCGGTATCGCGATAGCACGCCGAGGGGCAAGCACCTGCGGTGCAGCGGTAATCGCCGCAGGCCATGGGGTCGCCCGGAACGCAGGCGCCGAGTCCATCGCAGGTGGGCGCGGGCTGGAGCGCCGGGCCGCTGCACGACGCCTCGCCGCAGACGGTCCCCCGCGGGCGCTGCGCGCAGGCGCCCGCGCCGTCGCACGCGCCGGTGGCGCCGCAGAGCAGCGTCTCCTCGGCGCAGTCGTCGTGAGGATCGCCCCCGGCCCGGGCGGGTCCGCAGACGCCGTCGGGGCCGTCGGCCTTGAGGGCGGCCGCGCAGGCCATGCACGGGGCGTCGCAGGGGAAATCGCAGCAGACGCCGTCGACGCAGAAGCTGAGCGCACACGCGGCCGGGCTGTCGCAGGGAGCGCCGATCCCGGTGCAGAGGCCGCCGAGGCAGAAGCCGCCGGGGCAGGGTGCGCCATCGGGCCGAACCGGATCGGAGCAGAGGCCCGTCGCGGGGTCGCAGACGCCCGCGTCGTGGCAGGCGTCGCGCGGCGCGCACACGACCGAGTGCTCGCCGGCGCAGACGCCGCTGGCGCAGACGTCCGAGGTGGTGCAGGCGTCGGCGTCGTCGCACGGCGTCCCATCGGGGCGCGGCAGATTGGAGCAGAGGCCCGTCGCGGGGTCGCAGACGCCCGCGTCGTGGCAGGCGTCGCGCGGCGTGCACACGACCGAGTGCTCGCCGGCGCAGACGCCGCTGGCGCAGACGTCCGAGGTGGTGCAGGCGTCGGCGTCGTCGCACGGCGTCCCATCGGGGCGCGGCAGATTGGAGCAGAGGCCCGTCGCGGGGTCGCAGACGCCCGCATCGTGGCAGGCGTCGCGCGGCGTGCACACGACCGAGCTCTCGCCAGTGCAGGTGCCGGCCCTGCAGACCTCGGAGGTCGTGCACGCGTCGCCATCATCACACGCGCGTCCATCCTCCAGGACGGCGCAGATGCCTTCGACCGGCGCGCCAGCCGCGATCGAGCAGGCGTCACAGGTGCCGCCATCACAGGCGCTATCGCAGCAGACACCATCGACGCAATGACCGCTGGCGCACTCTGTATCCATGGCGCACGAGCCACCGTTGAGCGTGAATACGTACGCCGAGCCGGCATTCGAGCCGCCGTCGTCATGCAGGGAAGCCCCCGCGAGGGCAGTGTCACCCGACAGCGCGACCGGGGCGCTGAAGTTGTCGCTCGCTGCCAGATCGAGCGGAACGATCTTCGCCTGCTCGGTCCACACGCCGTCGGTCCGCACGAACACGTAGGCCGAGCCGGCGTTCGAGCCGCGGTCGTCATCCCCGACGGCTCCGACGAGCGCCTTGTCGCCCGACAGCGCGACCGACCAGCCGAAGCCGTCGCCCGCGGCCGCATCGCTTGCCCGGAGGATCGGCTGCTCGATCCACGCCTCGCCGCTCCGCGCGAACGCGTAGACCGAGCCCGTGCTCGTGCCGCCGTCGTCGTCCTGGTAAGCGCCCACGAGCGCGCTATCGCCCGATAGCGCGACCGAGGAGCCGAAGCGGTCGCCTGCGGCCGCGTCGCTCGCCCGGAGCTTCTGCTGCTGGGTCCACGTATCACCCGTCCTCACGAACATGTAGGCCGAGCCCGAATCCACCAGACCGCCGTCTTCCCCGTACGCTCCCACGAGCGCGGTGTCGCCCGAGAGCGCGACCGACCAGCCGAAGCTGTCGCTCGCGGACGCGCCGCTCGGCCGGAGCTTCTGCTGCTGGGTCCACGTACCGCCCGTCCGCACGAACACGTAGGCCGAGCCCGAGTTCGCGGCCCCGTCGTCATCCTGGTAGGCGCCCACCAGCGCGGTGTCGCCCGAGAGCGCGACCGACCAGCCGAAGTTGTCGTTCGCCGCCGCATCGCTGGCCCGCAGCTTCTGCTGCTGGGTCCACGTACCGCCCGTCCGCACGAACACGTAGGCCGAGCCCGCATTCGCGGCCCCGTCGTCGTCGCCGTACGCTCCCACGAGCGCGGTGTCGCCCGACAGGGCGACCGCGTAGCCAAAGTTGTCACCTGCCGCGCCATCGTCCGCGAGGAGCTTCGCTCCCGGGATCCAGGTGCTGCCGACCCGGGCGAACACGCGAGCTGACCCCGCGCTGTCCCCCTTGTCGTCGTCGCCATAGGCTCCCACCAGGGCGGTGTAGCTCGACAGCGCCACCGCGCAGCCGAACAGATCACTCGCCGCGCCGTCGGGCGCGCGCAGCTTCGCCTGCTGCACCCAGATCAGCGGATCCACCACCACGGGGTACGCCGCCCCTCGGGCATCGACGTGGATCGCCACGATGTCGCGTTCTGCCGTGAGCCACGCCGGCAGAGGTCTGCCCGTCGCGTCCTCGACGTGGAGATCTCCGTACTGCATGCGCCTCGCGCCGCCCGGCTCGCGCAGCACCACGGTTCCGCCCGAGTTCGAGAGCTCCGCCTCCACCTCGCCGTGCAGCGCGAGCGCGATCACAACCTCGTCGCCCGGGCCTGCCGCACGGCACCCCGGCGCTGCCGGCAGGGTATACCCATGCTCCAGCCCGCGCGGACCATTCACGTACCACTCCACCAGCTCGCCGGCCGAGCCGGCCTGTCGGTGGTATTTCACGACATCGTCATCGGTCACCGGCGCCGCCCCATCGAGCGGCTGGAGGTATCCAGCACAGCCATACAGCGTGCTCGTGAGTCCGACGTACCAGTCTCGATGCTCCACCCGGACGACATCCGGCGCGAAGGTCACCTCGAATCCTTGCCTGGGATTGTACGCCCGCAGCACGTCACCCGCCGACGCCGGCCGGTACACGTCCGGCGCCAGCACAGGTTCCAGGCGCGCTGCCCCAAGCGCTGGCGAGGGCGACCGCTCCGCCGCCGCTGCGCGCTCGTCGGTTGCGCCCCGCGGCCCGTCGCTTCCGCACCCCAGCGTCGACCCGCACACAAGGGCCAACCACAGCGATCCGCGCGTGCGCCGCATCCGTATCCCTCCAGCCCAGCGGCGCGCAGCATCCCACAAAACCAGAGTAGAACCAAGGATTTGTGCGATACGCATCACAAACCCTGACGGGAGCATCGACGGTTCCGCTAGACTGCCGCGATGCACGTCCGGACGTCGGCGTGTCCCGGTAGCAGCCGACCCGCGTGCACTGGAACAGGAGCAAGGTATGAGACGTCTCGGTGCTGCGAGCGGCGAAACACGGCGCTCGGCACGGAAAAGAACCCTTGGCGCGGCGACGATCGCCCTCCTCGCGGCCACGGCGGTGACGACGGGCGAGGTAGCGGCGCAAACGACTCCGGTGCCGCCGAGCTCGGCGATCAGACAAGATCCCGGATGCAAGGAGAACCCGCTGCCCGAGACTGATGATGAGCTCTTTGGTCCCATCCCCCTGGCTGACCCTGACGACGAGCCATTCACGGTTCTGTTCGGCGGGATGTTTTACTCCCATGTGTACATTCACAACAATGGGTTCGCAACCTTCGAGGCACCCATCGGCCCGTGGTGGAGGCTATGGCGAGATACCGCTCCAATCATGCCTCTCATCGCAGCGTTCCTCGCGGACGTCGACACGAGAGGTGAGGGATCGTCGACAGTGACCTACGGACATATCGCTCTCGAAGGCCGCCGCGCGCTGTGCATCAACTGGATCGACGTCGGTCGCTTCGAGAGACAGGCTGACAAGCTGAACAGCTTCCAGATGCTGCTCATTGAGACGCCGGCGCTCGGAGCGGGGGGATTCGAGGTAGAGCTCAATTACGACAGAGTCGAGTGGGACTACGCCGTCGACCCAGCCTACGCCGCGCGAGCCGGCATCTTCGATGGGGCGAGCTTCCTAGATGCGCTGCCGTATTCCGGGAACCCGGACGGCCTTTTGCTGGACGAGAACGGAGGACTCGTCGAACAAAGCATAAATTCGACCCAGCGCGGCCGATATCGATACCCAATGACCAACGAAATCGCTACGTCGTCCACAATCGTGACCGGGACGGTACTCGATCCGAACAACAACCCTATCGGCGGAGGTCTTGTCACAATATGCCCGTTCCCCCTCTTGGATCCATCGCGATGCAAAATCACCCGCTCCGACAAGAATGGCCGTTTCCTCGAGAAGGGGTTCGACCCAGCGATCCTTGCAGACTCCCCCCGATGGACTGTCGTCGCGGACCCCCCGGACGATGCGGATCTCCCGGACGATGAGAGCCGCTACTTCCGGTCCGGCGAAGTACACATCGAACTGAGCGACGGCGAGATCGTCGCGGACATAGAGACGTTTCTCTCTGCTAAGGCGGGAGTACCTGCCAACACGGCGATATCCCCATCCGTGCTCGGCCACAACCGCACGCCAACGGTCTACTGGGACTCGACCATCAATCTCAGGACCGAGGGGTGCGAGGGCGCCACGGCGACGTATACGATCGAGGGAAGCGACGGGGTGTTGACGGGGGCGATGTCCCAGGCGTCTCCGCCTGGAACGTACGTGGCAGATGTTGCGCTGCAGCGGCAGCTCCATGGCTGGGTCCAATTCACGCTCGCTCTCGTCTGCCCTGATGGCACTTCTGGGGACTACCGATTTGACGTGTACATCGACCCGAGCGGCTGGGTGCGCAATACCCGCGGAGAGCCGCTCGTGGGCGCGACCGTCACGCTCCTCCGGGCCGACGCGGCCTACGGTCCCTTCCTCCCGGTCCCTGACGGGAGCGCCGTCATGTCGCCGACGAACCGCGCGAATCCGAGCGTGACAGACTCGGAAGGACATTTCGGCTGGGATGTGGTGCCGGGCTATTACGTCGTCCACGTCGAAAAGGACAATTGCGTATCACCCGTGGATCCAGCGCAGGCGTATGTCGAGACCGAGGTGCTGCCCGTTCCTCCGCCCTGGTTCGATCTCGATCTCGTGCTCGACTGCGACGGCACGACGCCGCCCGCCATCCACGTGCCGGGAGGCGTCGTCGCCGAGGCGACCAGTCCCGAAGGCGCGGCGGTCTCCTTCGTCGCCACCGCGGAGGACGATGTCGACGGCACGGTGCCGGTCGCCTGCGCTCCGGTCTCGGACAGCCTCTTCCCGCTGGGGGTGACCACGGTCGTATGCACGTCGGTGGACACGGCCGGCAACGCCGGCGCGGTGAGCTTCGAGGTGACGGTAGTCGACACGACGCCGCCGGTCGTGACCGTCCCTGCCTCCGTGGCGCTGGAGCCCGAGGGGGCCGCGGGAGCGACGGTGTCCTACAGCGCGGCTGCGGTGGATCTCGTGGACGGTCCCCTGCCGGTGGTCTGCGTCCCACCGCCGGGGAGTGTATTCACGACGGGCGGGACGACGGTGGTCTGCAGCGCCGCCGACGCCCAGGGGAACGCGGCGACGGCGTCATTCGATGTCGAGGTGTACGCGTTCGTCGATGACGATGGCGATGGGCTGAGCGAAGGGGTGGACAACTGCCCGGCTGCCGCGAACGCGAGTCAGGCGGACGTTGATGCCGACGGTGTCGGCGACGCGTGCGACAACTGCGCCATCGACGCGAACCCAGACCAGGGCGACATCGACGGCAACGGGGTCGGCAACGCGTGCGACCCGGTCTGCGTGAGGATCGAGCGCGGCGTCTCCGGAGGCGTCCAGGACGCGTACATCGCGACGGGCGAGCCGAGGAACCGGGCTGGCGCGTACGAGTTCCTCGCCACCGGACTGCACTCCTCGGGCGAGAAGATGAGCCTCCTCGCGTTCGATCTCGGCGCGATCCCGGAGGACGCCACGGTCGAGTCGGCCACGCTCTCGATCTCGATGCAATGGGAGGCGACGTCGGGCACCGTGGACGTGCACGCGGTCACCGCCCCGTGGTCGGAGGCGACGGTCACCTATGCGAGCTTCGGCGCCGCGTTCGATCCCGCGGTGGAGGCCTCGTTCGTCGCGCCTGCCAGGATCGACGCGCGGCAGTCATGTGATTTGACCGCGCTCGCGCAAGCGTGGGTCGACGGGTCGCAACCGAACCACGGCATGCTGCTTCGCGAGCTCGGGGCCAGCAAGCACAGCTTCCGGGCGAGCGAGCACGCGAGGGCGGACGCGCATCCCAGGCTCGACGTCTGCTACGTCACGCCCTGAAAGTGGCGCATCCCGCAGGTTGCCTGCTCCCCGGACCAAGCTGGGCCGGCGTCGCGTCGAGCCCCTGCGTGGAGCACTGCTTCGCGGATGCTCAGTCCGGCCGACGCCGTCGTGCGGCGAGCAGAACGCTGATGAGGAACCAGTGCACGCCGCGTGCATCGGCACGGCCGATGTCGCAGCCGTTGCCTTGAAAGCGCAGCAGTTCAACGTCCGGACCGTCAGCCGATGCCGCCGGCGCCCCGCCGACGCCGATCGACGAGGAGCTCAACTCGCCGGCTGTCGAGGAGCTCGATTCACCAACCTCCAGGAATCCGCCCTGGCTGGTCGCGCCGCCGCTGCCCGAGGCCGCGATGCCGGTAGTCTCATACGTGATGCAGCCGCCGGCAAGGCACTCTCCGCCAGGGCAGGGTGTGCGGTCGATCTTGAACAGCAGAACGCACGCTCCATTCGCCCGGTTGCATGCGGCGAACTTGCAGTCACCTGACGGAGGCTGCGAGCACTTGACCGGGTTCGCACCGGTGCATACACCTGCGACGCAGGTGTCAGTCTGCGTACATGCGTCGCCGTCGTTGCAAGAGAAGTCCTTATCCTCGATGGTCGAGGTGCAGTCGCAACGATTGCCGATGCCATCTCTATTGTTGTCGGCCTGATCAGGATTGACAATGAGAGAGCAATTATCCGCACTATCGACGACGCCGTCGTTATCGTCGTCAGGATCGCAGACGTCCCCGAGGAGATCCCCCGTGAGCATAGAGCTGTCCGTGTTGGTTTGCAGTGGGTTCACGTCGACGGGGCAGTTGTCGTCCTCGTCGGGGATGCCATCCCTATCGGTGTCGAGCCGGCAGACACCGGCAATGCAAGCGTGGGTCTCGCATTCTACTGCCACACCGCAAGAGACGCCCTCCGCCTTCTTGGACATGCAGACTTCGTCGCCGCAATACGCGGTCGCGACGCATTGTGCGTGGCTCTGGCATCTCGACAAACAAGCGCCGGCGACGCACAGGTAGTTGCCGCAATCCCGGGTGGCGCCGTCGACGCAGGTGCCGTTGCCATCGCACGTGTCAGCCGCCACAAGGGTGCTGCCGTGGCAGGACGACGGGAGGCAGACGGTGCCGGTCGGCTGCTTCTGGCACGCGCCGGCGCCATCACAGAACCCAGTGTTGCCGCAGGCGGAGAGCCCGGTCGCACATTCCTCGTCGGGGTCGTGTCCGGCCTGGATGGGGCCGCACATGCCGTCGGAACCGCTGAGCCGCTTGGCCCGGGTGCATGCGCGGCAGAGGCCGAAGCAGGGGCCGTCGCAGCAGACGCCGTCGACGCAGAATCCGCTGGCACAGTCGGCGGGCGAGGAGCAAGGCGTGCCGTTCGGCGCGGATCCCGTAACGCAGACGCCGGCGGCGCAGGTGCCCATCGGGCATGGGGAGCCGTCAGGTACGGGGCTCATGCCGGTGCACGCGCCCGACAGGCATAGGTCGGTCTGGGTGCAGGTCTCGTTATCGTCGCAAGCGGTGCCGTCCACCTGGTTCCGGTTGGAGCATGCACCCGTGGCAGGGTCGCAGACACCCGCGACATAACACTGGTCCAGTGCGGTGCAGCTCACCGGGTCGCTTCCGAGGCAAACGCCCTCCTGGCAGGTGTCAGTCTGTGTACAGGCGTCACCATCATTGCAAACCGGACCGGTGAACAGCACGCAGATGCCGTCCGTCGTAGCGCCGGCTGCGATAGAGCATGCGTCGCAGGTGCTGCCGTCGCAGGCTGCGTTGCAGCAGACGCCGTCAGTGCAGAAACCACTGAGGCAATCGCCGTTCACGCTACATGGGGCCCCTACCGGGGTGTACAGCTCCGCGCCTGCCACAACGCCAGCGCCGCCGATGCCGCCGGCCACCAGCACCTTGCCGTCGCCGAGTAGTGTCGCAGTGTGACCAGAGCGGTCGGCTCGCATCGTTCCGGCGGCCACCCACGTATTGCCCACTGGGTCGTAGAGCTCCGTGCTCGCCCGATAGCCGGCGTCGGCAGCGCCGCCCGCCACCAGCACCTTGCCGTCTCCAAACAGCGTCGCTGTGGGGCCAGAGCGGCTGGTGCTCATCGACGCAGCGGTCTCCCACGCGTTGGCCACAGGGTCGTACAGCTCTGCACTCGCCGTAGAGCGAACATCGCCAGCGCCCCCCGCCACCAGCACCTTGCCGGTCCCCAGCAGCGTCGCGGCATGAAGATACCGACCGGTGGTCATCGACGCAGCGGTCACCCACGCGTTTGCCATCGGGTCGTACAGCTCCGCGCTTGCCAGAGCGCCAGCGGCACCATATCCACCCGCCACTAGCAACCTGCCATTGCCCAGCAGCATAGCGGTGGAATAGGCGCGGCCGGTGACCATGCGCCCTGCGGAAGTCCACGCGTTGGTCACCGGGTCGTACAGCTCCGCGCTTGCCAGAACACCTGAATCACCAGAACCGCCCGCCACGAGCACCTTGCCGTTGTCGAGTAGTGTCGCGGTGTGACTAAAGCGGCCGGTGCTCATCGACCCAGCGGTCGTCCACGCGTTGGTTACAGGATCGTACAGCTCTGCGCTCTCTAGATAGCCACCGCTACCAATGCCGCCCACCACCAGCACCTTGCCATTGCTCAGCAGCGTCGCGGTGTGGAGGTGCCGGCCGGAGCTCGTCGACGCTGCCGCCGTCAACGTGTCGGCCACCGGGTCGTACAGCTCCGCGCTCGCCAGAACGCCATCGTCATCAAGACCGCCCACGATCAGCACCTTGCCATTGCTCAGCAGCGTCGCGGTGTGAAGATGGCGACCGGTGCTCATTGGCATGGTGGTCATCCACGCCGCCGCGGGATCCATAGCGTGATAGAGATCCACGCTGACTGCGACGCCAGCGCCGCCGATGCCGCCGGCCACCAGCACTTTGCCATCGCCGAGCAGTGTCGCGGTATGACCAGAGCGGTCGATGCTCATCGTTCCGGCGGCCACCCACGTATTGCCCACTGGGTCGTAGAGCTCCGTGCTCGCCCGGTAGCCCGCGTTGGCAGCGCCGCCCGCCACCAGCACCTTGCCGCCTCTAAGCAGCGTCGCAGTGGGGCCAGAGCGGCTGGTGCTCATCGACGCAGCGGTCTCCCACGCGTTGGCGACAGGGTCGTACAGCTCGGCACTCGCCATAGAGCCATCATCGCCAGCGCCACCCGCCACCAGCACCTTGCCGTTCCCCAGCAGCGTCGCGACATGAAGATAGCGACCGGTGGTCATCGACGCAGCGGTCACCCACGCATTCGCCATCGGGTCGTATAGCTCCGCGCTTGCCAGAGCGCCAGCGGTACCATATCCACCCGCCACTAGCAACCTGCCATTGCCCAGCAGCATAGCGGTGGAATAGGCGCGGCCGGTGACCATGCGCCCTGCGGAAGTCCACGCGTTGGTCACCGGGTCGTACAGCTCCGCGCTTGTCAGAACACCTGTATCACCAGAACCGCCCGCCACGAGCACCTTGCCGTTGTCGAGCAGTGTCGCGGCGTGACTAAAGCGGCCGGTGCTCATCGACCCAGCAGCCGTCCACGTGTTGGTTACAGGGTCGTACAGCTCTGCGCTCTCTAGATAGCCACCGCTACCAATGCCGCCCACCACCAGCACCTTGCCATTGCTCAGCAGCGTCGCGGTGTGGAGGTGCCGGCCGGTGCTTGTCGACGCTGCGGCCGTCCACGTATCGGCCACCGGGTCGTACAGCTCCGCGCTCGCCAGAACGCCAGCGTCATCAAGACCGCCCACCACAAGCACCTTACCATTGCTCAGCAGCGTCGCGGTGTGAAGATGGCGACCGGTGCTCATCGACCCAGCCACCGCCCAGAACGGGTCTACTAACACCATTTCTCCGTCGGCATCGACCGACAGCTCAATCCTCCCCCCGCGCCCCTCGATCCGCGCCCTGACCACCCGCCCTCCCGCCGCATACGCCGTCGGCGCCGTCACCCGTAGCCGCACCCATCCATCTTCATCAACCAACTCCACGGCCTCTCCCTGCTGCCGCACCCTCGCTCCTTCCACCTCCCACGCCGCGACCACCTTCCCTTCGCGGGCCACCCCCGCTTCGAGATGCAACCACTCTTCCACTCCGTGCGGCGCTGCTGCCCAGAACGACGTTCCCCCCGCTCGCCGATAAGCCACCGTCCGCTCCACGAGCAGCGCCTCGCCCTCGGCCCCGATCTCCCGCACCCATACATCGACCCCTCGCCCTCGAAGTCGAATTGCCCCCGCCGTTCCTCGAAGCAGTTCTGCCTCGAGTTCCCTCCCTGACTCCGGCTCCGTCCCGCGGGCCAACGCAAACCCCTGCTCGGTCGCCACGAACGCTTCCTGTTGCTGGAGCACCTGCCGCGCCTGCTCCGGGAAGTTCCGCCGCAGTGCCATCTCAGGCGCTGCCAGATCCTCCCCGGCACAGCCGAAACCTCCTGCGAGCAGCCCCGCAACGAAGGCGAGCACGACCAACGTCCAGAGGCGAGCGAAGAACATCGCGATTCGCATGAACCAAAAGGAACCTCGTCGCACTGTGGCGTCAATGATGAAGAGCCGGCAGTAGGAGGAGATGCCCGCTGGTGTTGCCTCTCCTGTGAGCATCACCGCGAAGGTTGCGCGCGAAGGCCGTGGGGGTGAGATTACTGGGCGAGCTATGCTGGCGGCCTTGATCGGCCTGCCAGGAAGACGGCGGTCAGCGCACGACTTCGAGCCGGTCGCCGATGCGCGCGAGGAGAATCGGGTACGGGACGGGGCTTCCGTCCTCCGGATCGCGGAGCCGCAGGCTCGGCTGGAAGTCGTCGTCGACGCACTGGAGGACGCGCCCTCCGGCGACGAGTCGGAAGTCGTGGCGCTCCTCCCGCAGGGCGAATACGGGTTCCGACGCGCCCTGGCGGTAGAGCGCCAGGAAATCGCCCAGCTCCGTCCGAGCCGCCTCTTCGTCGAGCGCGGGGTAGGCCCGGATGGCCTCGCGGATGCGCACCTCCGTCGCCGCCCAGAAAGCCCCGAGATCGCCGGCGCGAATCGCCGCTGCCAGCCGCGCCAACGCTGCGCCCGCTTCGGCGACGAGAGCGTCGTCGAGCGTAAGCGCGGGCGCGTCCTGCCAGGACCACCGGCCGAGGAACGCGCCCAAGTCGACCTCCGCCTCGAGGACGCGCGGGAAGAGTTCCTCCGCGTCGGTGGATTGCCACTCGAGCTGCGCGAGCACCTCGCCGTTCTCCGGCTCGATGAACGCCCCCGCCGGATAACGCACCAGGCGGCTTGTTGCCACGGCACCGGCCGGCATCGACTCCCGACGCTGCGCCCGGGCGAGCGACGGCTTCGGGCCCGGCTCGATCAAGAGCTCGATCCGGTTCTTGCCCGGAACGAGGTATTCATGCGCCGCGCGGGTCCCGAACACCCCCGCAGTGCGAGCCAGGTACGCGACAGGCAGCCCGTTGACGCGGAGCTCGGCCGCGCACGCGCGGCGCTCGAGCTCGGCGTAGATGACTGAATCGGTCGGCAGGATCATGGTTCAGAATGAACAGAGGTCGGCCGCCGGGAACACCTCGCGCCTGAACGAGCGCACGGAGCCCACGGCGGACTGGAAATGGCCCTTGAACACGGTCGAGTTGCGCTTGATCTTGCCCGTGAGCCGGAGGGTGCGGCCCGGATCGACGATGAACTTGCCGTCGACCGTGAATCCCCCGTCGAGGCTGACCTCCGCGGAGATCAGGCTCCAGCCGAACAGGCTCGCCTCGGCCGTCGCCTTGAACTCGCATGTGAGCTTCGGCTTGAGCTTCACGTCGAAGGGGTCCCGGGATTTGTAGACATTGGCGGAGAGCGGGACGCTACAGCCAATGGCGCCGCTCGCCTTGAGGACGAACCTGGTGCCGAGACCGGCGTCCGCCTCGAAGCCGAAGGAGATCTCGGCCTCGATGTCGATGATCTTCAGCTTGGCGTCGAGGCTGTAGATGGTCCTGGCGGGCAGATAACGATCGCCGACGGCGTCGTCGATCATCTCCTTGCCCCAGCTGAGCTTGAGCGAGCCCGCCAGGATCGAGAGCGAGAAGGTGAACTTCCAGCCGACCTGCGGGAGGCGCTCGAGCGCCTCGAGCGCGTCCTCGATGGTCTCGGCCAGGTCCTTGATGGCCTCGAGGATCTTCTCTGCCTCGTCGATGCACTTCAGCTTGCGGTCGTTGCACTTGACGACAAGCTCGATGCTGCTCGGCTTCTTGAGCTGCTTGTCCTTCGGCAGCAGTCGTCCATGGCCGTCGCCCTCTTCGGACCAGCCGTCGCCCTCCGGGCGCTTCCCGCTCGTGCTCCAACGGAACTCGCGTCCTTCGCCGTTCGCGCCCTGTTGCTTGCCGTGGAAGTAAGCCCCTGACTTCTTGGTGCCGGTCGTCACCGAGCTCGCCGCGCCCTTGGCATAGCTGGTCTCGGTGCGCCTGGTCGTCGTGGTGCCGTCGCCAGCCGTCTTGGTCTTCGTCGATATCTCACCGCGGTGACGACCCGCGGAATACTCGGTCTCGGTCTCGCGCCTCTTCGTGCCGGTTGCGAGATCGCGCGTGCGGGAGTACTCGTGGGAAACTTTGCCGATCGTTGGGATCTTGAGCGAGATCTCCCACGAGTCGTTCCGGAAGATCCGGACGAGCGCGTTCAGGCTCTGGAGGGGAGTTCCGCCGGCTGCCGCCCGGCGCCCGCAGCTCCGCGCCTCCAGGTTGAGGAGCTTGCCGCTGTCCTCGCGGAAGAACTGGGAGATGAACCGGAAGAGGAGGCCAAAATCCCCGCCGAATTGGTTGAAGTCCCAGGTAACGCCTCGCGCATAGAACTCCCTGGGCTCCGACGACGGGGCGTTCCACGAGAGGCCGCCCAGCGCGCCCTTCAGCTCCTCGACGCTGCCGATCGGCTGGAGCACGAGAAGAGGGTGCTCCTGCTCCGGGCAGGTGCCGCCGTGGTACTCGGCCCGGCCCTCGATCTTCACCTTCTCCTCCGGTGCTGCGTCCTCCTTGGAGGGGTACGCGGCCACGGTGTCGATCACGAGGTCGTAGCTCCGCAGCAGCGAGGCGACCTCCTGGGAGACGCCGCTCGGCGCCGGCCTGCCGCGGAGCCGCCGGGTCGCCATCAGGCGGCGCACCGCGGGCTCCGCACCGAGCACGGTGGCCGTGACGACGAGTTTCTGGACGTCGCACGGCTCCCGCGTCGCGGCCGAGCGCTGCGGCCCCGGCTCGCGGTCCGGCGTGGCATCGGCGGCGCGGGGCTCCTCCCCGGCTGCCGCCGCGGGCAGCGACATGTCGAAGGGCACGGCGGCGACTGGCTCGAAGGGCACGACGACGACTCGCCCGCTGTGGAGCGCCCTCGCGAGGTCCTGCTTGAGAGCGCGCGCCGCGTCGTCGCTGGAAGGGGGCCACGCCCGGCCTTCGAGCTCGCAGCAGAGACCGTGCAGCGCATCGCTCGGGTCGCCTTCGACCCAGCCCTCAGAGAGCCAGGTATCCACCAGGAGGGCGGCCTCGTCCTCGCTGAGCGACCGGTCGCTCAGCGCCGCGTTCCAGGCCTCGTGCATCGCCTGCCATGGATCCCTCAGCTCGAGCTGAATGCCGTCCGAACGACGGAGGGGCCATCGCCGCCCGCCGGTCCGGCGGTGCGGCGTGGGTTCAGGGATGAAGATCGTCTCGCCGGGGTGGATGAGGTCCGGCCCGCGGTTCTTGAAGAGCGCTCTGTTCTGCGGGTGCTCGTAGATGCTGTGCCAGTCCTCGACGCCGTGCGCCTTCGCGATCCCGCTGAGCGTGTCCCCAGGATTCACGACGTAGTTCGGCATGGCTCGTTCGCGCTCCGTTCCGCCCAGGTGACCAGGTCATCATGTTCGGCGAAGGGTAGGGCCCGATCAAGGACTTCGTGCGCCGCGCCGGCAGCGGGAGTCGACCGAAGTGCGGAGCCACGAGAATGGCAGGCGCTTGGCTTCCGATCAGGCCTTGGTGATCTCGGGGCCCGCGGCGCGCCGCGAGGAGTAGCCCTGCAGGAGCCACGGCACGCGGATGTCTCGAACCGAGACGCCGGTCAGAGCGGTCCGCCGGTTTCCATGGGAGCGCACGGTGTCACTCCTCTCGTCCACCACGGCTGTACCATGCCGGCCCCGGCGCCGTCGACTACACTGTATGTCCCTGAAGAGCCCGCCTCCACACCCGGAGCAGCGGCGACGAGGAGCGGCGGCGGCGCTCAAGGGATCCACCCCGGGGGTGAGGTGTCGCAGCCAGAGGGCGGATTGCGGTCTGGCGCGATGAGTTCGCGGAATCTGTTGCGCCGCCCTGGCCGATCGGGGATCCTGCGCGTGCATGGGGCATCCTGCGATCGACAACACGACGCCGTTTGCCTTCGAGCCCCTATTCCTTGCGGACGAAGAGGGCCGCCCGCTCCTCGTCGTGCTGGTGCAAGCGACCTTCGTCCTCCACCCCGTGCGCGGCCTCGAGCGCGCCGAGCAGCAAGTTCCGCCGAGCCTCACGGGCGAGCTCTGGGGGCCTGACGCCTCCACGTCGAGCTACAAGATCGAGCCCGTGTTCGCCTTCCTCAAGCCGGCGACCGATGTCGTGCTGATCGGCCACGCGCAGGCCCCGCGCCATGCGGTCCCTGAGCTCCAGGTGGTGTTCCGGGTCGGCCCAGTTAAGAAGGCCGTCCGCGTCCTCGGCGATCGGGCGTGGGTTCGCGGCGCGGGCGCGCTCGTCCCATCGCGACCTCGGCCGCTCGATCGAATCCCGCTCAACTACGAGCATGCCTTCGGGGGCTGGGACCGGAGCCACCCTGATCCGGCGAGGCACGCGCTTGAGCCGCGCAATCCCGTGGGGCTCGGGTTCCGGGCGCCGGACGCGGCGCCCGAGGAGGGTCTCCGCTTGCCGAACATCGAGAGCCCGGACGATCCCATCGAACGCTACGGCCAGGTAGTCGCGCCTGCGGGCTTCGGTTTCCTCTCGCCGAACTGGCAGCCGCGGGCCGCGCTGGCCGGAACGTACGACGAGGCGTGGTCGAAGGAGCGGATGCCGCTCCTTCCGAAGGACTTCGACCGGCGCTTCTTCAATGCCGCCTCGCCGGGGCTCGTCGCGCCGGGATATCTGAGGGGCGACGAGCCGGTATTGGTGGAGAACGCGTCATCGTTCGGGCGGCTCTCGTTCCGCCTGCCGGGGCTCAGCGCCCCGAGATGCCGGGTGGAGCTCGCGCGGCAGGGGGATGCCCCGGTCGAGACCCGGCTCGACACGGTGATCGTGGACACCGACGCCGATCACGTGATGCTGCTGTACCGAGGGCATGTCGCGCTCTGGGACGGGCCGCACGACGTGCGCACGATCCTCGTCGAGGACGATCCGGGCGCTGTGCGGAGACAGGTCCCCTCGGGGTGGTCGCTAGAACGAGCACGGTCGCAGTGAATAACGACCTCATGAGGAGACGACGATGGGCGTGACGGTAGGCGTGAACATGATGTCGGTGGTCCACGCGCAGAGCGGCGGGATCAGCGTGGCGTTCCCGAACATGTGCAAGACGCCGTCGCCGCCGGGACCGCCCCTGCCGATCCCTTACCCGAACATCGCCAAGAGCGGAGACACAGCGAAGGGCACTAAGAAGGTGAAGTGCGACGGGGAGTCGGTCTGCGTCAAGGACTCGAACTTCAGCACGAGCACGGGGGACGAGGCCGGCTCGATCGGCGGCGTCGTGTCGGGCAAGACCAAGGGGAAGGCGGAGTTCGTGAACTTCTCGTTCGACGTGAAGTTCGAGGGGAAGAACGTGGCGAGGGCGCTCGACCTGATGCTACACAACGACAAGAACACGCCGCCGTCCCCCGTAATGCAGGGGCCGGTGGTGGTGGTCCTGCCTGCAGCGCAGTCGTCGAAGCGGGTATGCGCCGTGTGCGGGAAGGAATATTGAGAGAGGGCTCGGAGCTCGATGGGGTACCCCGAGGCGGTGGCGATCATGGGGTCAGGAGCGTGCACCTCACTGGGCAACGCGGTGCGTGCCGCGGCGGCGATGCGGGCTTCGATCGACAGCGGCCACGAGATGCCGGACTGGCCCTACAACGATGCCGCTACCAACACGGAAGCTCTCCTCGTCGGTCATCCCGTTTCCGGGATCACCGACGGATTCGAGGGGATCGGCCGGCTCGTGCGCCTCGGCGCTGCCGCGCTCGCCGACCTCCGGCCGCTCCTTGAGGAGCGAGCGCTCTCCTCGCGCCGCTCCAGCCTTTTTGTCGCGCTCGATCCACTCACCGCCAGCGCGGAGTCCGGGCTGGACGGCGACAGTGAGGAGAGCATCCCCGTTTTCGGGCCGTGGGCGGCGCGCTTCGCGCAGCGTTGCTGCGAGCAGAGCGGCATCGCGACGATCCCCGAGCAGCGCCGCTACTTCGTGGGCCGGTACGGCTTCGCGCGCGCCCTCACCGCGGCGATCGATGCGCTCCGCGGGCAAAGGCTAGATCATTGCGTGGTGGGGGCCTGCGATAGCGAACTCGATCCCGATCGCGTCGACGCAGGGCTAAATTCGGGCCGAATCAAAACAACGGGCAATCCTGTAGGTTATGCTCCGGGCGAGGCGGCCGCCTTTTTGCTGCTCGAGCGCACCGGCGCGAGCCCACGAGGACAGAAGCCCCAATCGATGCTGCTCGCCCCCTCCCTTGCGGAGAGGGCCGGCACCATGGCGGGCGCCGCGCTCGCGCAGGTGATGACCGAGGCCGTGGGACGTACGGGACCCGACGCAACACGTGAGGGGACTGTCTACGTCGACCTTAACGGAGAGCCTGCCCGCGCCGCTGAATGGGGTCACGCGCTGGTGCGCCTCGACGAGGGCTCGGTGCTACACTCATGGAAGCACGTCCTCCCGGCGGCGTCCTTCGGGGAGACGGGGGCAGCAGCAGGCGCGCTGGCGATGTGCATCGCTGCTCGCGGGCTGTCCCGTGGCTACGCGGGACGGCAAGCGCTCGCTGTCCTCTCGGACCGGGAGGGTTGCGCTGCAATGCTGATGCTAGCTCCGGAGATACGGTAAAATGGGAAGAGAAGATTGCGTAAACAACGACAGCGAAAACATCGCCGTGCTGCACCGCGAACACTACACAGCATACAGAGCGAATGGCATTAAACACATCAGCGGCAACGGCGGCAGGAGGGCGGTCTACGACAGCATAATGACCATCCGACGCGGGTTGGAGAGACACAAGCCGGAGGGAAAACTAGAGAAAAGAAACGAGGAACGAGTCCCCTGGACCAATCAGCACGCGGAGGGGTACACCTTCAAGCACTTCGCGGTAAAAGCAGGCAAGCCGTACCCGAACGAAGCCCACCACATGATTCCAATCGAATTCTTCTCAAGCATGCTTGGAAAGAATGAAGTCGATATCTTAAGAAAGATCGACTACAACGTCAACAACGGCGAAAACATCATTTTCCTGCCACAAAAGTACGAGCACAGGTTTATTCATATGTTACCGGTACATTTTCGCATTCCCAAAAAGAAGGGCCACCCCGAATACTCAACATTCGTAAAGACCGAGGCGGCGAGGCTCCGACAGAGGCTGCAGAAGGGGATCAACGAAGACAGCAGCCACACGAAGTGGAGCCCGTCGAAAGACATCGTCGCAGAGCTCAAGAGCCTACAGAAGGCGCTCTGGAATTTTGCGGTGCGCATGGTGGGGCTTCACATGTCGCATATTAATGACGTCGAGAAGCAGAAGCTCGCCCCCAACGCGGCCCCCCCCGACGCGGGGAGCTGAGTGCAGGCGATGCGCTTCTACGTCTGGACCTACGCCGAGACGGATCCATCCTTCGCATGGATCGACGCGTTGCCCGACGGCATCGCCGATAGGAGCTACCTACTGAATGAGGGCGAGCCGTGCGTTGGTTGGTTCCCGGCGGACGAGGAGCTGGGAATCTCCGACGATTACGGCATCAAGCTTCCGGACGCTATTCCAAACACCGTCTTAATCCATGTGATCTCGCAAAAAATGCGAGTGTTCCTGGAGGATCGCTCCGGAGCGTTACTTGAATTCCTACCCGTGCGGATCCTCGACAAGAAGCGGCGGCCAGACAAGCGCCCTTACCATGTGATGAACCTGCTCGGGAGCGTCGCTTGCGTGGACAGGACGCGTTCCGAGTTTGACGTTAGCCACGTCTTGAAGGATCAGATAGCGCGCTTCAGAAATCTCTCGCTGGACGAGACACGAATCGGACCTGACGCAAAGATGTTTCGGCTGGCCGACATGCCGGATCTCGTGCTCGTTCGTGAAGATTTGGTGGCCGAGATACAGGCGGCGGGTTGCACCGGGATAACGTTCCAGAGAATCGAGGACTACGGCAGCGAGTACAGAGATCTCCCCGAGGCCGACGGATCAGACGTTCCGGGTGAACCGTGAGCATAAAAGGCCTGCTGTGTGTTGAGACTGGAGCCGTCGGAGCCGGAGGAAATGAGGCTACGTCTGGTCAGAGAAAATTTACTCTTCCTGCTCGATGAAGTTTCGCAGCGGCTGACGCTCGCGAATCCGCCTGCGGTCGCGCTGGAATTGCTTCACGAGGCATCGCGCCTCCATACCCTTGCTGCATTGAGCAGCCTACTGTCAGAGGCCGACACACGCGAATTCCGCGACCGCCTCCTTCAGGCCGGAGGGGTGCGCGCCCAGTTACTTGGGTTCGCACGGCAGCGGGCGTTACACCAACACCGTCTATGCTGCGCGAGCCTACTGGATCCGCTCCTCGGCTGTGTTGCTACCGGCGCCTTCGACCTGGCACGGCGCATCGCGGAGGTCGCACCGCGGGAACCAATCCTAGACGAGGAGTACGAAGAAGATTTCTGGTATGCTCACGCATTGCACATGCTGGTGTCGGGGTCGGTGCGCGAGCTCCCCGCCGCGATCGAGCGATTCGAGGTTGCGCTGGCGGGGATGGCTGCGCCGCGCCTACCAATGCTGAAGGGACTCTCGGGACGGGACCAAAGACGCTTCGATGCCGGGCTCGAGCAAATGATAGAGGAGCGCGAGCAGTACTTCGAGCGGAAGCGGGGGACGCTCGTACGCGATGCGATGGCCTATGCGACGGAGCGGCACATCTTCCTCGAAGGGGCGGCGCTGCTGGTCTTGGCAGAACAGGCCGGCCTCAAGACGCGACGAGAGTACCGCTTCATCCCTCGAATCGCGCGGCAATAAAGTGACCATTGTGGGCAGTGCATCGTGCGCTCGATCAGCGGGGAAGAGGCTGCCGACCACGCCACCGCACCGGCGCGCGCACCTCGACCATGCCTCGCCGCGCACCTCGTAGCGCGAGTTCCAGGCCCGCCGCCGTCCGCGCCGGCTGGCTCCCCCTCTTCAGCACCTCCTCAAGCCACTCCACCGCCATCGGCCTCCCCAGCAGGTACCGCGTCCCCCTCCTGAACTCCCCGCCCCTGCCCCTCCACCAAGACGTCACCTTTACCCGATCCGGCCACGGCAAGCTCTGGTCCGGATCCATCGTGACATCCATGTCCTCCGGATCGTCGCTCGGCCCGCTCCGAAACCCCTGCGGCGCCGCCCCACGCAGCTTCGCCTCTTCAAAATCCACCCCGGTGATCATCACAAACGCCCCTCCCGCGACCCGCGCCAGCTCCGGCGTCCCCATGCACTCGATGATCCACGGCATCACCCCCGGGTCCCCCAGCGCCGCCGCCCCTGCCAGCGCCACCCTCGCCCCGGCCTCCGCGCCCGTCCCCGCCATCGAGTACAGCCACGTATACGCCGTCCCCGGATCCATCCTCCGCATCGCCATCGCGCACGCCCGCTCCGCGAAGCGCCCACCTCGCGCCGCGATCCCCCACAGCACGCGCACCGCCGCGCTGTCCCCGAGCACCGCCGCCGACCACGCCGCCGCGAACCGGCAAGCCTCGTCCGCGGCGCCCAGCGCCGCCCGCACCTCCTCCAGCAGGTCCCCTCGCCCGAGCTCCCCCACCGCCCGCAGCGCCCGCGTCCTCAGCCGCACATCGCTCGACATCACCGCGTACCCCAGGGCCGCCCCCGGATCCTGCCGGTGGACCGCGCATGCCGCGATCCCGATGGTGTGCAGCTCAGGCCCGACCCGGTGCGAGAGCAGCCCCGGAAGGATCCCTCTCACCTTATCGAAGCTCACCCACCCCAGCCCCGACACAATGGCCCGCGCCAGCGCCGGCACGCTTCCGCCCACGTCCAGAACCTCGGCGATGCCTTTCAGGTCCCTCCGCTCCACGGCGAGCACCATCGGCGCGAACAGGCTCCCCGGCTCGTCCTTGTCGATCGCGCTCCTGCAAATCTCCCACCCCGCGTCGCCGGCGAGCCGGAGGCCGTCGACGTGCGCCTCCAGCCGCTCGTCCAGCTCGCGAAGGCTCTCGAGATCGTAAAGCGGATCCACCACCGCCGCATCCCGATACGACCACAAGAACGCCGCCTCCAAGGCGTGCTGTTCGAAGACCTCGGCCTCGATCGTCGAGATCAATTGATCTGCACCGAGCCGCCCTGGATCCGGTTCACGCCGGAGGACCGGGTCAGCAGGTAAGCGCCTCGGATCAAGATCTTCCCGGCGCGCGTCAGCGTGATGCTGGCCTTCCCGCACTGGAGCACGATCTCCTTCTCCGCCGTGAACACTAGCCGCTCGTCGTCCGCGGTCGCGGTCGCCTCGGCGCGCCTCGCCGCGCCCGCGCTCTCCCCCGCCACGTGCATCCGCCCCATCACCACGGGCCGGTCGCGCCGCCCTCCTTCGAACAGCAACGCCACCTCCCGTCCCTCGTCTTCCAGCCCGAGCGCCGTCATCGCCCGCGCTGGCACGCCGCCGCTCGATCCCTCTCCGAGGACAGCGGCCTCCACAAGCGGCTCGCCGTTCGGCCCGAACCCCACGATCCGCCCCACGACGACCCCATCGATCGGCCCAGCCTTCGCCGCTTCCGCCGCGATGCGCGCCTCGTGCGCCGCGACCACCAGCTCGAGCAGCCCCTCCGCCCCCTCGATCGCTCCTTCCCCCGTCTCCCCGGCGCCCTCGCCCGCCCCCTCCACGCCGGCGGTCACCGCTTCTGCTTCCCCCTCCTCGATCAGGATCGCCTCGCCCCCCAGCTCGGCCGCCGGTGCCCGCCCATCGTCCTTCATCGCCCGACTCCTCTGCTCCTGCTTCCGCTCATCCCCCGCCGCCTCGATCTCCCGCCCGCCTCAGTTCACCCCCACGTTGCTCCCCTTGATCTTCACCTTCCCCGACGCCTCGACGTTCACCGCCCCCTCGCTCTTCACGTCGAGCTTCTTCCCCTCCACCCGGACCGGCCCCTCGCCCTTTACCGTGATCTTCTTCCCCTGCACCGTCACGTTCCCGTTCTTCTCGACCGTGATCGTGGCGTCCCCGCACTGGATCGCGAGCTTCTCCCCGATGATCATCGTCTTCTTCTCCTTCACCTCCTCCTTCACGTTCTTCCCGATCGTCACGGTCATGTCCTTGCCCACGGTCAGCTTGTATCCCTCGTCCACGCTCGTCGATTTCCCCTTGGCGACGTTCTCCGAGCTCGCTCCCCCCACCGACTCGCTCTTGTCCCCGCCGATCGACGCGCTCTGGTCCTCGCCCACGTCGATCGACTGGCTCCCCGCGACCGACTCCGTGTGATCCCCGCCGACGCTGACGTCCCGGTCGACGCCGACCGAGAGGCTCTCGTTCTCCCCGATGCTCTCCGTGTGGTTCTTCGCGACCTCGATGCTCTTGTTGCCGCCGATCACCTCGCTCTGATCGTTCCCCACCACCTTGCTCCGGTCGTGGGCGACCTCGAGCATCTCGTCGTTCCCGATCCACTGCCGCTTGTCGTGCTCGATCGCGATGCTCCAGTCCTTCTGGCCGTGCAGGAAGATCTCCTCCGAGCCCTTCTTGTCCTCGAACCGGAGCTCGTTGAACCCTCCGCCCCCCGTCGAGCTGTTCGACTTGATCGTGCTCTTCGTCCGCTCCGCGGGGAGCGCGTACGGAGGCACGTTGGTGCCGTGGTAGACGCTCCCCACCACGAGCGGCCGGTCGGGATCGCCCTCCAGGAAGTCGACGACCACCTCATGGCCGATCCGCGGCAGGAACACCGCGCCCCAAGCCGAGCCCGCCCAGATCTGGCTCACGCGGATCCAGCACGAGCTCTGGCTGTCCCTCTTGCCCTCCCGGTCCCAGTGGAACTGGACCTTGATGCGGCCGTGCTCGTCCGTAAAGACCTCCTCGTTGGGAGGGCCGACCACGATCGCCGTCTGGATCCCCTTGATCGTCGGCCACGGCGTCACCGACGGGGGACGGAAGGGGACCTCGGCGGGGACGACCTGAAACCGGTTCCCGTAGCGCGGAGCGTCGTCCTCGGAGCCCGAGTCGAGCCCCGGCTCATGGCCGTGGTGGTGCACGGACACGATCAGGTAGTCGCGGTTGAAGCCGTCACGCCCGTGATCCGCCAGCGTGAACCTCTGCCCGGGGAGGAAACGCGGGCACACGCTCTCGCCGCTGCCGGTCTTGCGCGATGTCTGGATCTGCTCGAGGCGGATCCTGGCGATGCTCGATCCCGCGCCGGGCGTGTCGTAGTCGCCCGGGTAATCGTAGAGCTCGAGATCGTCGTCCGCGTCGGCCTCGGCCTTGGTCTCCAGCGACAGGCCGGGCTTCTTGAAGTTGTAGTCGCGCAGCGTCACCTTCCCCGAGCGCACCCGCTCGGCGTAGCGGAAGCGGGAGACGTGCTCGCCCTGGAACAGCGCGCCGAGCGGCGGCCGGAACACGACCGTGCTCTCCCCCGCGATCGGGCCGTGGGCGGAGGGGCCATCCGCGAACACGAGCACGTGGCCGTCCTCGTCGTGCTCGAAGAAGTAAGAGATGCCCTCCTCCTCGAGCAGGCGCGACATGAAGGCGAAGTCGCTCTCCCGGTACTGCACGCAGTACTCCCTCGCGCGGTAGCCGCCGCTCAGCGCAAAGCGGTACCCGCTGCCCGGGATCCCTGCCGTCTTGAGCACCTTCTCGATGATCTCCGGCGTGGAGAGCGCCTGGAAGATGCGGCTGTTCCTTCGGTGCTTCAGGCGGGAGACGTCGGGCACGACCGTGGCGTGATAGGCCGTGAGCCGCTTGCCCTCGTCGCCCTGCTCGAAGCTCGCGACGACGCCGTGGACGTGCCGGGGCTGCTCACCGATCCGCCAGGTGAGCAGCGCGGTCTTGCCCACGACGTCCTCGAAGGCGATGTCCTTCTCCTGGGAAGCGACGAGGACGTCGAAATGAAACAGCTCGGAGATGGCCTCTCGGCCCTCGAACCGCGTCACGCGAAGCTCGTGATCCAGCCCGTCGACCTGAAACAAGTGCATCGGCTCTTCCCCTGTGCACAGCGCGGGCGCAGACGGACCGCGGCCAACATGCAGCGTGCGGCATCGTACAAGCTGCGCGCTTTCGGCCGCAAGGGCCACCGCCCGCCGTGCTGGCGAGCCGCAGCGATCCGCGCGCGAATCATCGAGCGATGCGGCGGCCGGCGCCCGCGCTGGCGCCCATGAGTCTTCTAGCCGGCAGGTGGATCCATGTCCGCCATCGCTGCGAGGAACTGGGCTCCGAGCCCCTTCGGCAGCGCGCTCGCGGCGCCGAGACCCGGAGGCGGCGCGACGGGCTGCGCCGCGGCGCTCGGCGGCGCGACGGGAGGCGACGGCGCGAGGTGCATGTCACGGGGCAACGGCGGCGGACGGGAAGGAGCGCTCGCAGGCTCTACCCCTGAGGACGACCCGACGTGCGCGGAGATCGGAGCACGCTTCGCGTCGAACGGCGTCGCCGCCGAGGCGCGCAGCCTGGCGGCTTCGTCGGGGCTTATCGGGTTGGTCCCCTCGAGCGCGCTCCCGCCGCCGTGCTGTCCCGGCGCGGCGACGTCGGCGCGCGGCGCGGTAATGTTGGCGCGCGGCGGGGCGGACGGCGGCCCCACCGCCGCAGCAGCGGAGCGCGCGAGTTCCGCGGCCGTGCGGCGCGCTTCGAAGGGCGTCGCCGCCGAGGCGGACAGCCTGGCTGCCTCCTCGGGGCGGATCGGGTTCGTCTCCAGGAGCAGGTTGCCGTCGCTGGCCGGCCGCGTCGGCGCCGCCGGGGCAACCCGCGTGGCGGCGGCCGTCGACGACGTCGCCGCCGTGGCCGGGCGCGCGAGCGCGGCCGCGGCCGGCGCGCGACGGGCGTCGAACGGCGTCACCGCCGAGGCGAACAGCCTGGCCACGTCCTCCGGGCGGATCGGGTTCGTCTCCAGGAGCGGATTGGCCTCCGCGACCAGCGCCGTCTTCTCGAGCGGGTTGGTCCCGTCCAGCATCGCGGTCTCCGCGAGCGGCCCCTCGCCGCCGCGGCTCGGCTCCGGCAGCTCGTGGCGACGCGACGCTGCAGCGGCCGTGAACGTCGCCGCGGGATGCGCGCGCCGTGCGTCGAAGGGCGTCGCCGCTGCGGCGAGCACCCGGGCGACCTCCTCGGGCCTCAACGGGCTGGTTCCGCCCAGCCGATCGCCCTCCTCGCCTTGCGGTACGGCCGGTCCCGCGGGCGCGGAGGGAGCAGGGGACACACGGGGCGTGCTGCCGCCCGCGAAGGGATCCTCCCACGCGAGCGGCTGCGCCGGGGTCTCCACGCCCGCGAGCACGCGTAACGACGCGAGCTCCGCCTCGCCCACGGGCGCGTGGCCACGCCAGACGATGGCACAGCACCGCCGGTCCACGTCGACGTGCACGGTGTCCGCGCGGAGCGGGATCGGATCTCCAGCCCGCGGCGCCGCGCGGTCGCTCCGGTACAGCCGCGCGGCGCCGCGGACATCCGGCAGCTGCGTGCGGAGCCTCGGCCGCTGCGCGAACATGCCCCCGAGCACGAGCCACTCGTCGCCGCGCAGCGCGCCGAGGCGCTGATCCGCCGGCGCTGCCTGGAAATAGCCCCCGTCGAGGCCCTCGGGGATGTCGAGCCAGAGGCCCACGAGGCGCCGTGGATCCGCCGCGCCGAGCAGCCGGCTGCGCTGCGGCGACGCGCGGCCGAGAGGCCCCATGCCGTCGATGCGCACATGGGAGCGGGCCACGCCGACCCGCGCGGAGGCATCGAGCAGCGCCTGCTTGTCGATGCAGACCTGGCCTCCCTGCACCACGGCGAGCCGCACCACGACCTCCGGCGACGAGAAGCCCGGCGGCAGCTCGGCATGGCCGGTCACCAGGACATCGCACTGCCCGAGGTACGGCGCGAGGTCGCCCGCGGTCCGAAGCCCCCGACCGGAGGGATCCGGCTGCTCGTCGGGCGCGATGGGTTCCGGCTTCACGAGGGACATGCGTCCCTCGGGGACCAGCGCGAACGTCGCCTTCACGACGACGGTGACATGGAGCTGGCCCCGCGCGCGCCATGTCACTGTCGCAGCGGCGGCCGGGCCGAGGGATGTGAGCGCGACGTGCTGCGTGGACGGGTTCATCAAGGCCCGCGGCATCATGCCATCACGACGGCCCCGGCATCCACGCTACATCGTCAGCACCAGCTTGCCCACCGTGCCGCCCGACTCCAGCGCCCGGTGCGCCTCCCCGACCCGCTCCAGCGGGAACGTCGTCACCGGCGGCGCCGCGATGCGCCCCTCTTCCACCCAGCCCACGAGCCGCTCCATGGCCTCGCGCAGGATCTCCGCCTTGTGGAACAGGTACGAGAGGTTGAAGGCGAGCACGCTCTTGTTGTCGTTGCAGAGATCGAGCGGGTTGAAGCGCGGCATCCGCACGAAATCGAGCGCGAGCTTCGGGTAGCTCGGCCGCCCGCCCTGCCGCGGCAGCATCGTGTGGAAGCCGTACACGACGAGCTTCCCGGCCGGCGCCAGGTGCCGGTAGCTCTGCCGCAGCGTCTCGACGCCGTTCGCGTCGAGGATCACGTCGTACCCCTCGGGCGCGAGCCGCTCCGCCGCCGCCCAGAGCGGCTCGCGGCCTTTGTCGATCACGGCGTCGGCCCCAAGGCGCTTCGCCGTCTCGACCTTGTGCGCCGCGCCCACCACGCCGATCACCCGGCAGCCGGCGATCTTTCCGAGCTGCACGAGCGCGCTGCCCACGCCGCCGGCGGCCGAGTGCACCAGCACGACCATGCCCGGCCGCAGCCTCAGGAGCTCGTAGAGCGCGTAGTACGCCGTCATGAACACCGCCGGAAACCCGGCCGCCTCCTCCGGCGTGAGCCGCGCGGGCAGCGCATAGACCTGGTGGCGCGGGACCACGACGCGCGAGGCGTACCCGCCGAAGCGGGTCACGCCGAAAACACGCGCTCCCGGCGCGAGATCGGAGACCCCCTCGCCCGCTGCGGCGACGATGCCAGCAAACTCGAAGCCCGGCGTGATCGGCCAGCCGACGTACTTCTTCGCCGACTCGTAAAGCCCCATCCGAACGACGCAGTCGGCGTAATTGACGCCCGCAGCCTGCACGTCGACGAGCACCTCGCCGGGCGCCGGGCTCGGGTCGGGGTGCACTTCGAGGCGAAGCTTGTCGTGGCTGCCGGGCTCGTGGACGACGATCTTGCGCATGGGCACCTGTCTCGGAGGATGCCCACGCGATACGGCAAGCTCGCCCGAGCCGCCAGCGCGTCGCGCAGGGTCGAGCGCGAGGCCGCCGCGCCGCTTCCGCCAGCGCCGGCCGTGCCGCTTCCGCCGGCGGCGTTCGCGCCCCCGCGCGCCTCGACCTCCGTCCCGTCCGTCGCGCCCGCGCCCCGCAGCCGCGCGTCCGTTTCGACGCGCTTGCGTCAGCCCACACGATCGCAGCCCCCCTCGACGCCGCCCTGACCCCATCAGCACATCCCGCGCCCGGCGCTGACGCCGTCCAGCGCCCCACAATCCGGCGCTGCCACCGTCAGCGCAACCCGGGCGCCGCCGCGGCTCCCCTCCCTCGCACACCGCAGGAAGCGACCGGCACAGGCATTGCCGTACAGCGCGGCATCCCTCCTCGCCGGCGCGGCTGGCGAGACCAAGGAGATGCCCCTCATGGTGACCGCAACGCACGGCGCGGACATCACGTCCGCAGCGCCCTGTGAAATCGTCCTCGAGCTCCTGCGCGCGACCGAGACCGAACATCCCTTCGCGTTCGTGCTGGAAGAGCACTCCTACGTGCGCCACCTCGACGGCGGCACGGGCCGGAGCGGGAGCTTCCCCTGGAGCGAAGAGGTGCTCCATCACCTCGCCGCCGTCCAGCGGGAGCGGGCCGACCCCGAGGCCGCCGCCTGGCTCGCCGAGGAGCTGCGCCTCTTCCTCGAGAAGCTCGGCTGGGAGCTCGACGAGCAGAGGATCCGCCTGGCGCTCGACGCAGGACGCCCGGTCCACCTCACCCTGCGGCTCGGCGCGGCCGAGCTCTACGCGCTGCCGTGGGAGCTCGTCCCGCTCGGCGCCGCGGGGCTGCCCCTCGGCAGCGTGCCCGGCGTCTTCCTCCGCTACGAGTGGCCCGACACCCGGACCGCGCGGCCCGAGCCCGATCCCCCGCCGGAGGGCGGCCGGATCCTCTTCGCCTGGTCCGCGGCCGGCGGCGGCGTCCCCGCGGAAGAGCACCTCGCCGCCATCCGCCACGCCAGCCTCGACGGACGCCACCCCGACTTCGACCGGACCCGCGACGTCGTCCCCCACGCCTCGCTCGGACGCCTCCGCGAGGCGATGCGGGCCGCGCCCGTCGCCGTGCTCCACCTGCTCTGCCACGGCGCCCAGCCCGACGCCGACGGCGGCTCGTACCGCCTCGTCCTCGACGCCGACGACCGGCCCGGCACGGAGCTCGTCGACGCCCGCACCCTCCAGGTCGCGCTCGCCGATCACCTCGGCTCCCTGCGGCTCGTCGTGCTGTGCGCGTGCCACGGCGGCGATCCCGGCGCCCTCGACAGCCGCCTCGGCAGCGTCGCGCAGGCCCTGCACCGCGCGGGCGTCCCGGCCGTGGTGGCGTCCCGCTACCCGCTCGCGGTCGACACGTCGGTCGCGCTGACCGAGGCGCTGTACCGGGCGCTGCTCGTCGAGGCGCGCTCGCTCGCCGACGCCTTCCTCGGCGCCCGCGACCGCCTGCGCGAGCACACCGCCCGCGCGGGCTGGGCGTCGCTCCAGATGTACGCCCGCGCGGCGGACGGGCCGGACCTCCGGCCCATCGTGCACCGGCCCTACCGGGGCCTGCTCGCGTTCCAGGAGGAGCACGCGCGCTACTTCTTCGGACGGGACGCCGAGGTGGAGGAGACGCTCGGGGACCTCCTCTCCCTGGTGGCCGCGAACGACCCCGCGAGGCCTCGCTTCGTGGTCTGCACGGGCGCCTCGGGCACGGGCAAGTCGTCGCTGGCGCTGGGCGGCGTGGTCCCGGCGCTCCGGGCGCGCGACCCGCGATGGGTCGTGGCCACCATGCGCCCGCACGAGGGCTGGAAGGCGTCGCTCCAGGCGGCGCTCGCGTCGCGCCCCGCCCCGGACGCGCCGCTCCTGCTCGTCGTCGACCAGCTGGAAGAGCTGTTCACGATGATCCCGAGACACGCCGAGCGCGAAGCGCTCGTGCGGGACCTGTGGGCGCTGACCAGCCACCCTGGATCCGGCGTGAGCGTGCTCGCGACCCTGCGCGTCGACTTCCTCGCGCGCTGCGGGGAGATCCAGCTCTACGGCGGCGAGCGGTTCCTGGAGGACATGGTCTACGACGAGACCCACCGCGTCTTCCTCCGCAGGATGAAGGCGAGGCACCTGCGGAGGACCATCGAGGGGCCCACGGAGCGGGCCGGCCTCGCGCTCGAGGAGGGGCTCTGCGAGCAGATGCTCAAGGACGCCGGCGACGAGCCCGGCGCCCTCCCGCTGCTCGAGTACACGCTGGACCGGATGTGGCAGCAGCGCCGGGGGCGCCTCCTGACCTGGGAGCAGTACAACGAGCTCGGCGGCGTGGGAGGCGCGCTGGAGAAGAGGGCGGACGCGATCCTCGCGGGCTTCGACGACCCCCGGCGGCAGGCGGCCCGGCGGCTGCTCGTGCAGCTCGTCAACCTCGACGGCGACGCGCGGCTCGACCGACGCCGGCGGGTCCCGCTCGACACGCTGCGGCGGGGAGCCCCCGTCGATGCGGCGGTCTTCGGCGAGGTGCTGGACACGCTCGTGCGCGAGCGCCTGCTGGTCATGAGCGGCGCGGACGAGGGCGCCGGCCCGATGAGCGCGCGCGGGGAGCTCGCCGGCGGCGCGGACGCGAGCAGGTGCCCGGTCGTCGAGGTCGCCCACGAGCAGCTCATCCGGAGCTGGGGCCAGCTGCGCGCCTGGGTCCGCGAGGACCGGCAGATGCTCGCGGAGCTGCAGCGGCTCGACCGCTGGGTGGAGGAGTCGAAGGGCTTCCCCTGCTACGTGCTCGACGGCGACCGGCTCGGCCACGCGCGCGACCTCCTGGCGCGGTACCGCGGCGACGTCTGCGAGACCGCCCGCGAGCTCATCCAGCGCAGCGAGCAGGCCGCGGCGAAGAAGCACCGGGCCGACGTCTGCACGGTCTTCCTGGCCTTCGTGGCGGCGGCGGTCATGGGCGTGCTGGCGATCTGGGCCATCGACCAGCGGAACGAGGCGCAGGCGGCGCGGGACGCGGCCGAGAAGGCGGGGACGCAGGCGGAGGCAGCCAAGAGGGCGGCGGAGGAGAACGCCCAGCGGGAGAAGGAGGCCCACGAGGAGGCGAACCAGCAGGCCGCGCTGGCGACGCAGGCCTCCGAGGAGGCGAAGCGACAGGAGAAGGCGACGCTGGAAGCCCAGCTGAAGGCGATGAGGCAGGCCGAGTGGGCGCGAGACGCCGCGGAGGAAGCAAAACACCACGCCGCGCAGGCGGAGAGCGCCCGGGCCGTCGCGGCGCAGCAGACCCGGCGCGCGCGGGACGTTTCCCTGGTCGGCAGCGCCCGCGATCTGCTCACGCGCCACCAGACGGGGCCTGCGACGGCGCTCCTCCTGGCCGTGGACGATCCCGACAGGGCGGACGCGTGGACCCAGCTCACGCTCGACGTGCAGGCGCGAGGAGTCCCGAGGAGCACGCTCCGCGGCCACCTGGCTCGGGTCAACGCCGTCGCGTTCAGCCCTGACGGCAAGCGCGTCGTCACCGCGTCCGACGACAAGACCGCGCGCCTCTGGAACGCCGACGGCACCGGCGACCCGATCGTGCTCGCCCGCCACGGCATGGGCGTGCGCTCCGCGGCCTTCAGCCCCGACGGCGCGCGCCTCGTCACGGTGGACAGGAGGTTCAACGCGTTCGTGTGGCGCGTCGACCGTCCGGGGGACCCCGACCTCCTTCAGACCCTGTCCGACGTGCGCTCTGCGGCCTTCAGCCCCGACGGCAAGCGCATCCTCACCGTGGAGAGCTGCGTCAAGGCGAGCCGCTGCCCCGCGCATCTGTGGGACGCCGACGGCTCAGGCCCGCTCGTCACCCTCGGAGACGAGGCGACCGGGATCGACGCCGCCGCGTTCAGCCCCGACGGGGCGCGCATCGTCACCACGGACCGCTCCACCGCGCGCGTGTGGAACGCCGACGGTCAGCCCACCCCCGTCGCCCTCGAGCACACGTCGCCCCTCCACGACGCCATGTTCAGCCCTGACGGCAAGCACATCCTCACCCTGTCCCATGGCACCCTGTTCCTGTGGAACGCGGACGGTTCGGGGCCCCCGACGGCCCTCCGTCGCCACGAGTCCACGGTGAAGCTCGCGTCCTTCAGCGCCAGCGGCCGGTACGTCGTCACCGCCTCGTCCGACAGCACGTGGGTGTGGGACATGTCGGCCTTGCATGACCCGCTCGCCCTCATGCCGCGTGACGCCGAGGCCACGCCGCAGGACGCCGAGGTCAACGCCGCCGCCCTCAGTCCGGATGGCGAGCGCATCGTCACCGTGTCGAGCGACGGCGCCGCGCGCGTGTGGACGAGATGGCCGGCCTCTCGGACCTACCGGAACACGCGCCTCCTCCGGATGCAGGAGGCCGAGCTCATCGCGGCCGCGTTCAGCCCGGATGGCGAGCGCATCGTCACCGCCTCGGCCGACGCCGCGGCGCGCGTCTGGAGCACGGCCGCGCCGGGCAACCCGGAGGTCCTCGTGGTCTCCGCGCGCAGCATCAACGCGGCGTCGCTCAGCCCGGATGGCGAGCGCATCGTCATCACCTCGAACGACAGGACCGCCCGCGTCGTTCGCGCCGACGGCTCGGGCGCCGCCGTCGTCCTCGAAGGCCACACGGGTGTGGTCACGTCCGCCGCCTTCAGCCCCGACGGCAAGCGCGTCGTCACCACGTCGCGCGACGACACCGCGCGCCTCTGGAACGCCGACGGCTCGGGCGCCCCCGTCGTCCTCGAAGGCCACACGGGCGTGGTCACGTCCGCCGCCTTCAGCCCCGACGGCAAGCGCGTCGTCACCACGTCGCGCGACAAGACCGCGCGCCTCTGGAACGCCGACGGCTCGGGCGCCGCCGTCGTCCTCGAAGGCCACACGGGTGTGGTCACGTCCGCCGCCTTCAGCCCCGACGGCAAGCGCGTCGTCACCGCGTCGAGCGACAAGACCGCGCGCCTCTGGAACGCCGACGGCTCGGGTGCTCGCGTCGTCCTCGAAGGCCACACGGGCGTGGTCACGTCCGTCGCGTTCAGCCCCGACGGCAAGCGCATCGTCACCGCGTCGAGCGACAAGACCGCGCGCGTCTGGAGCGCCGACGGCTCGGGTGCTCCCGTCGTCCTCCGCGATCACAAGGCGATGTTGACCCACGCGGCGTTCAGCTCGGACGGTAGGCGCGTCGTCACCGCGTCCAAAGACGGCACGGCGCGCGTCTGGAGCGCCGACGGCTCTCGCGCGCCCCTCGTCCTCGACAGCGGCCCTTCCCCGACGGCGCTCTCCTTCGCGGCCTTCAGCCGTGATGACAAGCGCATCCTCACCGCGTCCGAGGACGGCGCCGTGCGGGCCTGGACGATCTCGGCCGAGGCCCTCCAGCGGCGCCTCCGAGACGCGACCCGCGACTGCCTCCACCCCGAGCTGCGCCAGGTCTACCTGTACGAATCCGCGGCCGAGGCCCGGGCGCGTTACGAAGCGTGCGCGCGAGAGCACCGCCGGACGCCGCTCTCTCCCGCGGAGGAGCAACGCTGACCGGCGCCGGGCGCTGGCGACCTGACAGGCCGAAGCAGGCCTCGTTCGCGCTCCCGGACGCTCCCCCCGCCCTGTGCTAGACCGCCGCCGCAAATGCGCGTCGCGCTCGTCTACCCGCCGACCTGTGACCCCACCGCGCCTTACCTCGCGGTGCCGATGCTGACCGGCTTCCTGCGCGCGCACGGCGTGGAGGTGCTGCCGATCGATGCGAACATCGAGGCCTTCGACGCCCTGCTCTCGTCGCGGAGCATGGACGGCCTCCTCGATCGCCTGGAGACGCGCATCGCCGAGCTCGACCGCCGCGCCGCCCTCCCGCACGTCGAGCAGCTCGAGCTCGCCGCGCTCGCCCGCGCGCGCGGCGACGCGCACGCCGTCCCCGGCGCGATCGACGCCGCCAAGGCCACCTTCCGCTCCGAGGCCGCCTTCTTCGATCCGGACGCCTACGCGCGCGCGGTCGCGACGGTCGAGGCCGCCCTCGGCGTCGTCTCCGCCACGCACCACCCGCTGAAGCTCGACTTCACCGCCTACCGCACGCCCTTCGGCCTCACCTCGATGGCCGAGATCGCCCGGTCCAGCCGGCCGGAGCACGACCCGTTCGACGGCTGGATCCGCGAGGCGCTCCTCCCGCGGCTCCGCGACGCGCGCGCCGACATCGTGGGCCTGTCCGTGTGTTTCCCGGGCCAGCTCCAGCCCGCGTACACGTTCGCCCACAAGATCAAGGAGGCGCTGCCCGGCGTGCACGTCACGTGCGGCGGCCCCGGCGTCACGCAGATGCTCCTCCGGCTCTCGGGCGAGCGGCTCGCGCGCGCGCTCGGCCCCTTCGACTCGGCGTGCCTCTTCGAGGGCGAACACACCCTGCTCGCGCTCGCGCGCGCGCTCGACGAGCGCCGGCCCCTCCGCGACGTGCCGAACGTCGTCGCGCGCGACCGCCTGATGGGCGCGCGCTGGGCGTCCGGCCACGGCATGGAGGACCTCCGGGCGCTCCCGGCGCCCGACTTCGACGGGCTCCCGCTCGACGCGTATTTCGCGCCGGCGCTCGTGCTCCCCTACGACCCCACGCGCGGCTGCTACTGGGGCAAGTGCACCTTCTGCCACTACGGCCTCGCCGAGGTCGGCACGGCGGCGTACCGCGAGCGCGCGGTCGAGACCGTCGTCGCGCACGTCCGGGCGCTCGCCGAGCGGCACAAGACACGCCACTTCTACTTCTCGCAGGACTCGGTCGCGCCGAAGACGCTGGTGAAGATCGCGCAGGGGATCCTCGACGCCGGCCTCGACGTACGATGGGCGACCGACCTCAAGCCGGAGAAGTACCTCACGCAGGAGCGCGCCGAGGTGCTGCGCCGCGGGGGCGCCGTCGCGTGCGCGCTCGGCGTCGAGTCGGCGTCGCCGCGCGTGCTCGGCCTCATCGACAAGGGCGCGCCCGTCGAGGTGGTCTCGGACGTGATCGACCACCTCGCGGGCGCCGGGATCGCCGCCGAGGCGATGTGCTTCACGGACTTTCCCACCGAGACGCACGCCGAGGCGGTCGCGACGCTCGACTTCCTCCGCGAGCGGCGGGAGGCGCTCGCGGTCTACATCGTCGGCGAGTTCGGGCTGACACACGGCTCGCTCGTCGCGCAGACCCCGGAGCGCTTCGGGATCGACGAGGTGTTCGCGCTCGAGGGCGACGAGCTCGGGCTCGGCCTGTTCTTCCTCCCCAAGGAGCCGTGGAAGACCGACACCGAGCGCGCCGACGTCGACGCGCGCCTCGACGACCTCTCCCGAGGCTGGACGCTGCGCCGCTACCCGTGGGCCGGCGCCGTGTCGACCGCGCACACGATCCTCCAGTACGACCGCTTCGGCCCCGGCGTCTTCCGCGACCTCGCGGCGCGCCGGCCCGCCGAGGTCGTGCCCGGCGCGGTCGCCATCGAGCGCGGGATGCGCTTCGATCCGCGCGCCGCCGAGCAGGCGGAGGCGCGCGAGGCCGAGATCTGGGCGACGCTCGTCTACGAGGAGCGGCGCGTGGGGCGCGACGCCTACGAGGCGCTCGCGCGCGCGCTGCCGCCGCTCCGCCCGCGGCCGGTGCGCCTCCGGTTCGCCGCGGGCGCCGCGCCGGCCGTGACGTCGGGGCGGCGGCCGTCCCACGCGACGAGCGCGGCGCGCTGAGCGCCGCTCGCGGCGTCAGCGGCGGTGGCTCACCTCGACGAGCACGCCGCCCGGCGCCCGCGTGTAGAACGCCGGCCCGCCGCGGACGTCGCGCAGCGGAGACACGTTCTCCGCGATTGCCTCCTTCATCCGCTCATACGCGTCCTGGACCGCCGCCTCGCTGTCGAGCAGGAAGCCCACGTGGAACTGGGCCGGATAACTCGTCGGGTCCCCGGCGCGCAGCCGGCTGATCACGAGGGTGAAGCCAGCCTCGTCCTGCAGGATGGCGAGGGCGTCGCGCCCCTTCTCCCGCTGGCACCGGAAGCCGAAGAAGCGCTCGAAGAACTCGCTGGTCTCCCGGACGTCGGGTACGCACAGATCAAGGTGGTTGAGATGCATGTGTCGGGTCCTTTCAGGGGGTTGAAAGGTCGGGACCCGCCATGCGCGAACGCCCCGGCACCGGCGTGCGCCGGCGCGTGTTCCCGCAGGATGCTGGTGATGGTGTTGCTCGCCCATGGATGCCCCGACCAGGGCGCAGCGCAGACTGCGCCCTTTCGTCGTGGGTCCTGGCGCTGGTGCGTCGGACAGAGCTTCCCGGAGGAAGCGACCGGGCTCACCGAACCGGTCCGCCTTTTTCGACTCCCTTCAATCAAAGCGGACGGCCCCGGTCCTGTCAAGCTGGTCATGGTCCACGAGCACGAGCGGCCCGGGGGCCGGGGCATCCGGTAAGGGTGCTAAGGTCCCGCATGGCCCAGAAGGCGCCCCCGGCGAAGCTCTCCCCGGAGCAGTATCTCGCCTTCGAGCGGTCCTCCGAGCAGAAGCACGAGTACGCGGGCGGCGAGGTGTTCGCGATGGCGGGGGGCACACGCGAGCACAGCCTCATCGCGGCGAACGTGGTGGGCGAGCTCCGGAGCGCGCTTCGGGCGCGCCCGTGCGAGGCGCACGCGTCCGATCTGCGGATCAAGAACGCAACGACAGGCCGTTACGTCTACCCGGACGCCTCGGTCGTCTGCGGTCAGGCCCTCTTCGAGGACGACCACCGCGATACGCTGCTCAATCCCACGGCCGTCTTCGAGGTCCTCTCCGATTCGTCAGAGAGCTACGACCGCGGCGGCAAGTTCGCGCTGTACCGGGGCATCCCGTCGATCACCGATTACGTCCTCCTGTCCCAGAAGCAGGTGGAGATCGAGCACTTCCGCCGCCAGCCCGACGGGACGTGGCTGCTCCGCGTGCTCGGCCCGGGCGAGCGGCTTCACATCACCTCCATCGGCTGCGACCTGGCCGTGGACGAGCTCTACCTGAAGGTCTTCGCGCCGCCAGCGGTGGGCTGAGCGGCCCTCTCGGCCGGGCGCCGCTCGCCTCGGAGCGGCGCCGTGACACTCTCCGCCGCGCCCACCCCCCCGACACACGAACGCCCGGCGCCCGCAAGTGCAGGCGCCGGGCGCTGCGCAACGTTCCCGCGGCAAGAGGCTCCCCCCTCGCTCCGGGCGGCACGGCGCCCGGGCGCCGCGCTCCAGGCCGGAGCGTCGGGGCAGCCGCCGGCGGCTACACCGCCGCCGCCCCGCCCCCGCCGGCGCCGGCCGCGCGCGCCCGCGCCCGCTTGCGCACCGTGATCTCCGGCGACTCCGCCACGGCCATGCCCACGAGGCGCATGCCCTCCAGGAAGTGCCGGATCCCGCTCCGGACGAGCTCGTGGCTCGCCTCCCCCACCTCGGGATAACCCCGGCCCTCGGCGTCGGGCTGCACCTTGCCCCAGTTCGCGAACAGCCGGCCCCACGGGCTCTCCAGCACGGGCGCCATCTTCTCCTTCGCATAACGCGGGTACCAGAACATGTCGTGGTACGTGACCGACGCCACGTAGGCCCAGGGCGCGAGCCAGGTCTTGAGCGACCACTCCACCGGCTTCTTCAGCGGACCCCAGTAGATGCGGTGCTGGTTGCGCGAGGCGAACGTCATCTCCTTGAACGGTCCCTCGAAGTTCCACTGCTCGTTCGCCGCGTCCACGTCGCCCACGAGCTCGATGTCGCGCACGTCCCCGCACCCGAGGCCGAGATCGTGCGCCAGCCGCACGAACTTGAGGTCGCGCAGCGGGTCGAACCCCATCAGCTTCGCCGCCACCGCGTCGATCGCCACCTGATCCGCGGACGCGAGCAGCACGTTCTTCACGTGGGGCACCATGCAGCGCGGCCCGGGCCCGTCGCCCGCGAAGGTGCCGTCCATCACCGCGAAGACCCCGCGGTGGATCTTCTTCTGGATCATCAGGAGATCCACGAGCGTCTCGTGGATCACCGGGTGCGTCCAGTGCCGGTGCTCGTTCAGCAGGCCGCCGAACGCGTTCTTCATCGCCCCCGTCGTCGTCGTGAAGATGTGGGTCTTCACCGTGGGCAGGTGGATGATGTTCTCGCCGATGAAGCGCTTCGGTATCGAGAACCCCTTCGGGTACACCTCGTTCAGGCAGAGGAACTTCTTCTGCAGGTCGCCGACCGCCTCCCCGATCGGGATCCACTCCTCCCCCTCGTAGAGGTGGACGTTCCGCAGCCCGTGCGCCTGCACCACGTCGATCTGCTTGTTCTCGCGCTCGCCGAGGTGGGCGTCGATGACGACCGTGCGGTTGTGACAGGCGTGGATCAGGTCCTTCGAGTACCCATCCTGCTTCATCGCCCGGATGACACCCTCGAGCTGCCAGGGCGTCGTGGATGAGCTCGGGTAGAAGAAGTGCCACGAGATGTTCACCTTGAGCGCCGTGTCGGCGTCCTTGGCGACCACATCCTGGTAACCGGCCAGGTTCATCAGCCGGTGGTAGTCCGAGAGCACCGTCGCAGGGGACGTGCGGATGACAGCGACCTTCGATTTCGGCATGGCCCGGGTGTTATAGCCCGTCCCGGCTCGCCCGATCCGGGAACTTGCAGGGGGGCCGCATGGAGCCTCGGTGCACGCGCGGTGAACGCGTCCCCGCGCGTTCCCGCGTGTCCCCACCGCCTCCCCGGCCGCGCTGGACCGCCGCGCGCGCCCGCACAGGTCCACCCTGTCACGGTCGGGGCATCGTGCCCCAGGGGACGGAAGGCCGCCGCGGTCCCGGACGGAACCGCGGGCGCTGCGCGAGGCCCCGCGCGGCCGCGTTCTGCCCCTGGAGCGCCTGGGAACACGCGGGCCGCCGGCCTCAGCGGCCTTCGGCACGGCAGCTGCAATCAAGGCCTCTCGTTGAGGTCGTCGCCTACAGACAACGGACCGACCACCCCGAACCCTTGGAGGACATCATGCTCGGCTGGAGTGTCACCTTCTTCATCATCGCGATCATCGCTGCCATCTTCGGTTTCGGCGGGATTGCCGCCAGCGCCGCGTCGATCGCCAAGATCCTGTTCATCGCCTTCCTGGTGCTCGCCGTCATCGCCTTCGCGCTCGGGCGCCGCGTGCCCACGTGATCTGAGCAAGTGAGAGTGAGGTGGAGCCATGAACTCAGCGTCGCAACAGCAGGCCGGTGACGTCTGGCGGCCGGGCGTCCCGCAGCCGATGACGAGCTCTCCCGGCGAGCAGCCCGGGCAGCCGGAGCAGCCCGGGAAGCCCGCGGGGCCGCACGTGGCCCCGGATCGCGAGATCCAGCTCCCGGACCCCGGCCACCAGCCCGGCGGCAGCCCGGCAGAGCGCCGGCACCCCGAGGTCCCCGGGAGCCCGTACACCCGCGAGATCCCGGAGCCGCCGCCCCACGAGGTCCCCGCGCACGACCCGACTCGCGCGGGGATGGCCGGCGAGTAACACCTCCCGCGCACGTCTGCCTCTGCGCCGCCCCCGGCGTGCACGCGCGCCGCGCGCCGCGCCACGAGAGCAGACGGCACGCTCGAGGCGCCCTGCCTCGAGCGGCGGGGAACAGAGCCCAGCCCGCCCGCGGCCTGGGCTCTGTTCCCCGTGCGGCCTGGGCTCCGCTCCCCGCGAGGTCGCCCGCCGCGACGCCCTCAGGGAGCACCCGCGCGAGGCCATCGGGCCTCGCTGGGTTTGTGAGTTCATCGGGCCCGCGGCGATGCGGTCCTGACCTCGTTCCCTAGCTAGATCCCTATGTTGGAAGATCCCCACCTGCCTCCAGTACCCAGCGCCCCCGCCCCGCACCGGCACGGACGCTTCCGCCGGGCGCTCGCCCGCGCGGCCGCCGTGCTCGGGCTCGGAGGGGTGTTCGTGGCCGCGGTGGGGGTCGGCGCCGTCGTCCACCTGAACGCCGCCCCGACGCGCAACCTGACGAAGCAGCTCGTCAACGACATCCTGCGGTCCAGCCTGGAGGGCCAGATCGAGATCGCGCACATCGATCGGATCGGCCTGTTCACCGCCGACGTCGCCAAGGTCACGGTGCGCCACCCGAACGGGACGGAGCTCCTGCACGTCAGCGGCGTGCACGCGGACTTCAACGCGCTCGCGATCCTCAAGGAGGTCCTCCTCGGCAGCGGGGACCTCGCGATTGCGATCCCGCTCGTCCGGGTCGCCGACGCCGACGTCCTGCTCGCGCAGGACGAGAGCGGCGCGCTCACGCTCGGCCAGGCGTTCACGCCCAAGCCCTCCCCGGAGCCCCCGGCGGAGGACGGCAGGCCGCTCCGCCTCGAGCTCTCGCGCGTCGAGCTCGATCACGCCGCGGTCCACGGCACCGTCGCGCCCGAGAGCCCCATCGACGCGACCGTCGAGGCGCTCGCCGGCACGCTCGTCGTCGCGGACGACAGCCGGTACGCGCTCGAGCGCGTGCGCATCACCGAGCGGCGGCTCCTGCCGGTGCCCGTCGAGGCGACCAGCGTCGCCGGCAGCGTGAACGTCCCCCTGAACGCGCCGATGGAGCTCTCCGCGAAGCTCGAGGGCAGCGTCGGCGCGATCCCGATCTCGGCCGAGGGCACCCTGAAGGACGAGCGCCTCTCGGCGCGGGTCTCGTCGGCGCGCGTCACCCCCGAGGCCGCCCTCGCGATCGACCCGAGCGTCCCGCTCGCGCGGCCGGTCTCGGTGACGGTCACCGCCGACGGGGAGCTCTCGGACCTCGCGGTCGCGGCGCGCGTCGCGGTCATCGACCCGCTCGTCACGGACGACGCCGTGACCGGCGAGATCACCGCCCGCGCCCGGCTCGACGCGCTCGATCCGAAGCGCATCACGGCCGAGCTCCGCGTGACCGAGCTCGACCCCCGCGCCTTCGCCGGCGCGGCCCCGGCCGCCCGGGTGAGCGCGGAGGCCCGCGGCGAGATCTTCCTCGACGACGAAGGCGGGCCGCGCGTCGTCGCCGAGGCCAAGACCGAGCCGTTCGAGGTCGTCGGGCAGCGCGTGCCGGCCACCGAGGCGCGCGCGACCTTCGAGCGCGGCGCCCTGCGCGCCGCCGCCCAGATCCACGAGCCGGGGGCGCCGATCGACGCCGACGTCGTCCTCTCGAAGGAGGGCGAGGTCCGCTTCGACGTGCGCAGCGAGATCCCCTCCCTCGGCGCCGTGCAACACGTCCCGGCCGGCATCCACGGCAGCGCCGCGCTCCACGTCGAGGGCGCGCTCAAGGGCGACGCGCTCGACGCCAAGGCCACCGTGCGCGTCGCCGGGCTGCGCGTCGGCGAGGGCGTGCGGCTCGGGCGCGGCGAGGTCCGCGCCAAGGCCGCGGGACCGCTCGACAAGCTCGCGATCCAGGGCACGTTCCAGGGCGCGGATCTCCGCGCGCAGGGGTACACGTTCCAGAGCGTCGCCGCGAGCGCCTCGGGCCCCGTCACCGCGCCGCACGTCCGCGTCTCGCTCGCCAGCGCGGAGCGCCGGATCGCGGCCTCGGCCGCGCTCGACATCGAGCGCAGCGAGGCGCGACAGGTCCGCGTGGACCTCGCGCGCGGCCAGGACGACCTCACCGCCGAGGTGGCCCGCGTCGCGTGGGACCGCGGCGTCGCCGTCCGCGGGCTCGCGCTGCGCGGCGACGGCGTGGGAGAGCTCACCGGGAGCGTCTCGCTCGCGGGCGACGAGATCGAGGGCGACCTCCGCGGCGCCGCGATCGACCTCGCGCGCATCGAGGAGATCGCCGGCGTGCCGCTCGGCGTCGCCGGCCTCGCCAACCTCGACGTGTCGCTGCACGGCCGGGGGGCTCGCCGGAAGGGGCACGTGCAGATCGAGCTCGAGGACGGCGCCGTGCCCGGCGTCGCGCCCCGCCTCTCGATGAACGTGACCGCGCGCCTCGACGGCGAGGCGATGACGGCGGACGGCCTGGTCCGGCTGATCGCGCCGCCCGAGCCGCCGCCCGGCGCGCGGCAGGCCCGGGTCGAAGGCGCGCCGCCGGGCGAGCCGTCGGCCACGCTCGGCGACCTGGCCCGGCGCCCGAAGGCGCCGCCCCCGCCGGTGTGCGAGGGCGCGATCGCGCGTGTGCTCGTCGGCGGCAGCGCCGCCAAGGTGCGCGGGTCGCTGCTCTCCGGGCGCACCTGGCAGACCGTCACCGGCTCGGCGCGCATGGAGGCCGACGCATGGAACATGGGGTGCCTGGCCCAGGCGTCGCCGGTCAAGCTCGCGCTCAGCGAGCTCGCGGGCCGGCTCACCGCGCGCCTCGCGGTCGCGCGCGAGGACGGCCAGCGGCTCCCCTCGGTGCGCGACTTCCTGGTCCGCACCGACGGGCTGCGCGCCGCGGGGCCCATCGACGAGAAGACGGGCGCCCCGGCGTGGGTGTCGCGCAAGCTCGACGTCCGCGCCGCCGGCGCCCTCGACGCGAAGACCGGCGACGCGAACGTCGTGCTCTCGGTCTTCGACAAGCGGCTCGTCGCGGAGCTCTCGGCCGGGTTCGACGCGGACCTCCCGGCGCTGCTCGCCGACCCGATGGAGGCGCTCCCGCGCATGCCCGTCGCGGCGCACCTCGCCGTCCCGCGCCGGAAGCTCAACGATCTCGCGGAGCTGGCCGCCATGGGCAAGCGCACGCCGGTGCTCTCCGGCGGCGCGGGGCTCGACCTCTACGTCGCGGGCACGCTCGCCGAGCCCAGGGTCGTGGCGCGCGCGACGGCGGCGAACGTGGGCTCCGACGGCAGACCCTCGCCGCTCGGCAAGCTCCGGGTCGACACGCTGCTCGTCTACGACGGCCGCGACGCCCAGCTCGACGCCTACGCGTTCCGCGGCGCGCGCACGTACCTGACGGCCAAGGCGAAGGTCGGCGCGAACGCCGCCGCGCTCCTCGGCGGCGGCGGGGGCGCGCCGCTGCTCAGCGAGGGCAGCCTCGAGGCGAAGATCGACGACCTGCCGCTCGCGGAGGTCCCGATCCTCGCCGACATGCAGATCAGCGGGCAGGCCCGCGGCGAGGTCGCCGTGCGCGGCCTCTTCCGGGCGCCCGAGGTCGACGCGCGCCTCGAGCTCCCCGGCCTCCGGCTCGGCCCGGACGTGCAGTACGACACCGCCGAGGTGTCGCTCACCATCCCGAAGGCGGCCGGCGCCGCGCAGACCACGGCCGTGGCGAACGTGCGGCTCGCCGGGCGGAGCGGCGGCCGGCTCGAGGCCAAGGCGCAGGCGCCCATGACCTGGGAGGCCGGCGCGATCCCGACGCTCACGAACGACAAGAACGCCGAGGTGTCGCTCGCGGTCGAGCGCTTCCGCCTCGCCGCGCTGGAGCCGTTCGTCCAGGGCACGGTGAACCGGCTCGACGGCACGCTCGACGGCGACGTGCGGCTCGGCCTCGGCGCGGAGGTGGGCTTCTCCGGTCAGATGCGGCTCACGGACGGCCTCGTCCACATCGCCACCATCGGCCAGCCGTTCGAGAACGCCTCGTTCCGCGTCACGGCGACCCCCTCCGGCGAGCTCCGGATCGACGACATCCGCGCCCAGGCCGGGAGCGGTCAGGTCCGCGGCAAGGCGACGCTCCAGATGGAGGGGTTCGCGTTCCGGAGCGCGCGCGCCGAGCTCGAGATCCCGAAGGACCGGGAGCTCCCGATCGCGCTGGAGGGCGTCCCCATGGGCGACGTGCGCGGCAAGGTGCTGGTCTCGGCGCAGGGCCGGGACGACCAGATCGCCGTCCGCGTCGACGTCCCCACGCTCGACCTGGAGCTGCCGCCCACGATCGGCCGGAGCGTCCAGCCGCTCGACGAGAACGAGGACATCACCACCTCGGCGCCGCTCAGCCGGGAGGAGTACGAGGCGCGGCGGGCGCCGGCCGAGCCGGTGGAGCAGGCGCAGCGGAGCGCGAACGCGAAGCCGCTCGTCATGGAGGTCCACCTCGGCAGGATCGGCGTCGAGGGCGACATGGTGCAGGCCTCGCTGTCCGGGGACAAGGCGCACCCGCTCCGCATCAACGTCGCGGACAAGATGACGATCCAGGGCAACGTGAACATCCTCTCCGGCAGGCTCGAGGTGATCGGCAAGGAGTTCGAGATCGAGCCGGGCGTGGTCGCGCTGCGCGGCGATCCCTCGAACCCGTACCTGAACGTCAAGGCGTTCCACGACACGCCCGAGGGGACGCGCATCTACATCGACTACGTCGGCGAGCTGAACCCGATCACCGAGGAGAAGATCACCTTCCGCTCGGAGCCTCCGCGCCCGGAGAACGAGGTCATCGCCGAGCTCCTGCTCGGCAAGGCGTACGCGGAGGGCACGCTGGCGGGCGGCACCTCGACGGAGGAGCCCTCGTCCGGCAGCGGGAGCGGCGGCGCCACGAGCGGGGTCGCCGCCGGCGTGGGCACGGGGCTCGCGGCCGCGCAGATCAACATGATCCTCCAGAGCATCGGCCCGCTGCAGAACTTCGAGACGCAGCTCAACACGACGGAGGGAGGCGCGCTGAAGACCACGGTGGGCTACCAGCTCGGCCAGCGGGTCACGGCGAGCGCGAGCTACGAGGCGGGCGGGTCAGCGCAGGACGGGCAGACCACCTCCGCGAGCGACGGCGCCGGCGCCAAGGCCCGCACCGAGGTGAGCCTCGAGTGGCGCTTCCGCCGGGAGTGGTCGCTGCGGGCGGGGTTCGCCACCGCCGGGGAGGAGGCGGCGGCGACGACCCTCGATCTGCTCTGGAAGCACCGGTACTGAAGCGGAGCCGCCGCCGCGGGCGGCCGGGCGCGCGGCGGCGGCGGCGGAGGAAGACGCCGGACCGCGCGCCTCCGTGGCGCGCCCGCTCAGCGCCGCACGCAGATCCCGCCGCAGTCCGCGCCGGTCGCCGGGTCGCAGGTGTCGCGCGGGTCGTCCACGCACTCCAGCCCCTCGGGGCACGGCTGCCCCGTGATGCCGCCGCACGCGGGCGACGTGGGCTCGGCCTTCACGCAGATCCCGCCGCAGTCCGCCCCGCCGCGCTCCGGGTCGCAGCCGTCGTGCGGGTCGTCCACGCACTCGAGCCCCTCGGGGCACTCGAGCCCGGCGAACCCGCCGCAGAACGTCGGCTCCGGCCTCGGCTCCACGCAGATCCCGCCGCAGTCCGCCCCGCCGCGCTCCGGGTCGCAGTCGTCGCGCGGGTCGTCCACGCACTCGAGCCCCTCGGGGCACTCGAACCCGGCGATCCCGCCGCAGAACGTCGGCTCCGGCCTCGGCTCCACGCAGATCCCGCCGCAGTCCGCCCCGCCGTGCTCCGGGTCGCAGTCGTCGGACGGATCGTCCACGCACTCGAGCCCCTCGGGGCACGGGAACGAGGCGATCCCGCCGCAGAACCTGCGCTCGACGCACACCCCAGGGCAGTCGGCCCCGCCGCGCGCCGGGTCGCAGTCGTCCGAGCGATCGTCGACGCACGTCAGCCCGTCGGGACAGCTCGTGCCGAGGAACCCTCCGCACGACTCGCCGGAGACCGGCCCGGGCGCCTCTCCGGTGTCGCTGCCGTCCTCCCCCTTGCACCCGACGAGGCCGATCACGATCAACAAGAAAGCCAGTCCTTTATGGCGCATCACACCCTCCGAGAGTTGCCTGTTTGAACCCGACGCGGCCACCGGCGGCGCGGTCGACCGTGCCACCCGCAGCGCGACCGTGGCCTGCGCTCCCCAGCAGAACGTCTCTCCGGGGGCGGCGTCCCATCGCGCCGCGTTCAAGCAGCTTCGGTGCCACTGGAAAGCCGCGGTGATTCGCGCGGAGCGCGCGGCCTCCGGCGCGTGCACCGCGATCGGAATGTCTGGCTGTGTCTCGGTTGTGCCAACCCCCGCGAGGGCGGGTTGGCGGCGGCGTGTGAGGGGGTCCTCCCCCCATGTGTGCGCCGGTGTTGCGCACGGGCGGCGCTTGCATGGCGCGCGCCACCCGTGCGCGTGTCTCCTCGGTCGATCGCCGCCGTCAGGGCAGCGCGGCGCTCGCCGTCAGAGCAGCCCGTCGAGCCGCTCCATCAGGGCTCGCACGACCGGCCGGTAGCCGTAGTCGACCTGCGCGGCGTCGCTCAGCTGCGCGGGGCAGATCGAGGCCGCGACGCCCTGGTTCCCGAGGCTCTGGATCAGCTGGAGCTCGCGGAGGCCTGGGTAGGCCTTGCCCCGCACCTGGAGCGTCCTGTCCCCGCCGTCGGCCGGGTTCGGCGCGCAGAGGGGGTTGTCGTTGCTCGGATCGCGGCAGTCGCAGCTGGCGCTGGTGGCATCACACGACCGCGACGTGAGCAGGGGGAAGATGCAGGCATACTGCAGATCACCCGTGCTGCTGGCGGGGATGGAGTACTCGCTTCCGTTGATCGGATTCAGCCCCGAGCCGGGCAGCGTGATGGCGTCCCCGGTGATCGGGTTGACGCCGGAGCGCGGCGCGATCGACTCGACCATGAAAGGATCCTGGGGCGGGACGTAGTCCGCCGGGTCGCCGAGGATCACGTCCCACGTCGTCGCGCCGCTCGCGAGCGGCTCGGAGAGCTGCGCCGCGTTCTTCAGCCCGTCCCCGATGTCGGCTGGATCGCGCGCGATATCCTGCCACGGCACCCCGACGATGCCGGTGAACACGACGTGCTGCGGACCCCGGACCCGCGAGTTGCCGTCGCTCGGGTCCAGATCCGAGAAGATCGGGTTGGGCACGAGCTCCTTGTCCCGGTTGAGCACCTGGGGAGAGGTGAGCGCCTGGGTGTACCGCTCGATCGGGTAGAGGAAGTCGTACCCGAAGCGGCGCTTCTGGTCGAAGCACCGGAGGTTCAACGGGTCTTCCGCCGCCGTGAGCCTGGCGGCGTTGCCGTCGGGGCCCGTGCAGGCCGGGTCCGCGGGGCACCCGGCGGGCACGATCTGGTTGCAGGACGCGCAGCACGGGTCGTTCGGGTTGGTGGCGCACTCGCTCCGGGGCCGCCACAGCCGGAAGGCGTTCCTCGTCTCCGCGACCAGGTAGTTCCTGCCCTCGTCCCTGATCGAGCAGTCGTTCTCGTCGGTGAGCATCACGATGAGGAGGAGCGAGTCCGGCCGGAGGAACTCCCGCCGCTGCATCAGCACGGTCTCGTCGATCCCCAGCTGTCGGACGACGCTGTCCTCGACGACGAGCTCCTGGTACGGCTCGGGCTCGATGAGGAAACGATAGAAGCTCTCCAGCGGCGCCTCGAAGCCGCACCCCTGCTGCCCGACGCCGCGGATGATGTTCGTCAGCTTGTTGGTGAGGGTGAGCAGATCGGAGTCTCCCGCCGGGACGAGTGTCCCGGCCGCGTCCCACGCGAGGAATCCCTTGCTCTGGTAGGTCGGCAGATCGTTCGCGACCACGGGGCTGGACCGCGCGAGGAGGTGGCCCATGTCGGCATTCGAAGGGGCGAAGGAGGAAGGACAGGAGCTCGCCCCGTGGCCGCCGAGGCTGCTGCTGATGACGCCGATGTGCATGTCGTGCACGGGCGGGCGCGTGCGCGATGAGCCCTCCGGACAGTCGCTCAGCGCGTCCGGCTGGTGCTCCACAGGGACGCCCGCGGCGTCCACGCAAGGCGGGTTGATCAGGCCGCCCAGGAGGTCGTCGAGCGCCCTGTCCAGCACCTCTTGTTTGTCCGCCATCGAGCCGGAGTTGTCGACCACGAGGAGGAGATCGACCTTGTCCGGCGTGAACGACGGAGCTCCTCCGCCGCCGCCTCCCCCGCCGCCCTCTCCACCGGAGCCGCCTCCGGAGCTGATTCCGCCTCCGGTGCCTCCGCCGGAGCTCGAGCTCGTCCCGCCTCCGGGGCCTCCTCCGGAGCTCGAGCTCGACTCCGTGCCCGCTCCACCGAGGGAGACGTCCACCTTGCATCCAGCGAGCGCGACCGCGCTCAAGACGAGAAAGGGCGAGAATGTTCGTGAGAGCCTGAATGACATGATTCCTCCCTGGACCGCCCCGGAGGGCGCCGCCGAAGGCCGGCCGTGATGGAGCATGAGTGCGCGCTCGGACTGCTCCCCATTTCAAAAAACGCATCTCGTCGGATCGACGGAGCTCCGGAGCGCCGCCCCTCCGTCATGGAAGCAGCGCGACGCCGCGAGGACGCGGGTGTCCAGCGGAGTCGAGCGGATCGATGTGCGAGGGGAGCAGGGGAGTCGAGCCGCGGGGCGCGGAGGACGGAGAGGAAGAGAAGAAGGAAGCGAGGTGAGGAAGTGCGCAGTGTCCTCTGCGCCCTGCGGTCGCGTGATGTTGCGGGGCGCCGGGGCGTTCGCCGCGGCGCCCCGGCGCGCGCGGCCCGAGGCCTGTTTCCTCGGGGCTGCGCCGCCAGGGCTACCGCGTGAACGCCTGGAGCCGCTCGACGTGCGGGCTCGACGGGTAGGCGATGAGGAAGGCCGCCGCGCGCTGCGCCGCTGCCCCGCGCTGGCCGGCGTGCCAGAGCGCCTCGATGGTGAGCGCCTCCCGCTCCTGCGCCAGCGCGCCGCCCGGGAAGCGGCGGCGCGCCTGCTCGGCGATCGTCAGCGCGCGAGCCGCGTCGCCGCGCCGGAGCGCCGCGCGCGCGTCGCCGAGCAGCTTCAGCTCCTCGCGCAGCCGGCTCTCCGGCGCCGCCGCCGGGCTGGGCGCGCCGTCCGCGCCGTCCACCCCCGCCGCGACGCCCTCGGCCGGCGGCGCGGCCGCCGCGGCGGCCTCTGTCTCGGCCGAGGACGGCGCGCTCGCCGCCTGTTCTGGCAGCGACGATCCGTCGAGCTTCGCAGGCGCCGCTGCGGTCCCGGTCGCGCGGGGCGCGCTCGGCGCGGCGGCGCTGCCCGGCGCAGCCGCGCCGGCCGGCGAGGAGTCGTCCGCAGGCGCCGCCGCGACGGCAGCCGCCGCCTCCTCGACCCGCGGCGCGACGGCGGCGGCCGGCGTCTTCCGGAGCGCCGGCGCCGCCTCCATCGCGAGGGCCGGCGGCGCGACGGCGACGACCTCCGCCTGCGGCGCCGGGCTCGACGGATCCACGACCGCGTAGCCGGCGAGGAACAGGCCGCCGCACGCGGCGCCGAAGAGCATCGACTTCACGATGCTCGCGAGGCCCGCGGCCCCGGCCGCCCCCGCGAGGCCGCCACCGCCGCCCACGGCGGACACCGTGCCCGCGGCGGCGGACGCCGCCTTCACCGCGGGTGCCGCGGCCGTGACGATCTTGGCCGCGCCTGCGGCCACGCTCGCTTTGCCCGCGCCCGCGGCCGCGCTCGTTACGCTCGCCTTGCCCGCGCCCGCAACCGCGCTCGCCTTGCCGGCGCTCGCGGCCACGCTCGCCTTGCCCGCGCCCGCCGCGCTGACGGCATCGGCGGGAAGCGCCGCGCCCCCGGCGCCCTGGGCGCCGCCGAGCGACGCCGCTCCGGCGAGGCCGAGCTGCGCGGCCATCGCCGCCCACACCCGGTCCTGCGCGCCGTCCGGCGGGTCCACCGGCGGGGCCGCGCGCAGGAGCTCACGCTCGGTCTCGAGCGCCCCGCCCTCGGCGTCGAGCCATCGCACGGGGTCGTTCATCGCCCACCTCCTGCGCTCTTCCAGAGCGGTTGTCGCTCGGCGCCCGGCAACGCGCGGACCGCCGAGGGCGGCCCCGGCACCGGCGAGCGCTCCGCCTCGGTGAGCCCCGCGCCCGCGGCCACCGCCTTCATGACGGGCTGCGACCTCGCAACCGCGCGGCCGCCTGCCCGAAACTGGTCGCGCGCGTGGAGCCGCGCCACGGCGCGGCGGAACGCCTCGCGCGCGAGGCGGAGGCGCGAGTAGACGGTCCCGAGCGGGACGTCGAGCAGCTCGGCGACCTCCTCGCCGCCCATGCCGTCGAGCTCGAAGAGCGTGAACACGGCGCGCTGCTCGAGCGGCAGCTCGTCGAGGATGGCCTCGAGCAGCGTGATCGCCTGCCGCCGCTCCGCCTCGGCGCCGACGTCGGCCCGGTCGTCCGCGCAGTCGAGCAGCGGCTCGTCGTCGTGGGCGCGCCGCCTCATGTGCGCGAGCTTGCGCCGGTCGCGGGCGACGTGAAAACAGATGCTGTAGAGCCAGGTCGTAATCTTCGACCGCCCCTCGAACTCGGGCAATCGCCTGTGGACGACCAGGAACACGTCCTGGACCGCGTCCGCGGCGTCGCTTTCGGGCACGCCGAGCCGGCGCAGCGACCGCCACACGAACCGGAAGTGCTCTGCATAGACCTCTCCGAAGGTCATCCTGTCCTGCCGCGTCTGGTCATGCTCACCCCCTTCGTGGTGGGTCGCCTGCCTCGCCATCACCAAATCGACACCCGGGCGCTCACGCCCACGAGCAGCCCGACCGGGGCGGGGTCGAGCACGGCGTCCGTCGTCACCGGCGCGCCGGCCTCGCCCCCCGCGCGGCGATCGACGGTGAAGCGCGCCTGTGCGACGGGCACGAGGACGGTCGCGCGCGCGGACCAGCCCAGCGCGCGCGCGCCGAAGAGGGAGCCCTCGGCGAGGGCCGTGCCGCCGACGGCGATCCAGGGCGCGCTGTCCTCGCGGTCCGTGGCGAACCCCCTGCCGGCGCCGTGGACGGCGCCGATCAGCGACGCCGCGCAGGCCGAGAGCCGCAGCCCGTCGAGCTCGCCGGCGATCGTCGCGCAGCCGCGGGCCGTGGCCGCGGCGAGCCCGAGGTGGACGGTGCCCGGGGAGAACGGGATGTCGTGCGCGGGCAGCCACACGGCGCCGAGGCCGACCGACCACGCGCGCGTGCGCAGCGACACGTCGCCCATGGCGGCCGCCCAGAAGGGCTCGAGCAGGCCCACGCTCTCCGCGGCGCCGAGCTCCACCGCGACGTCCCAGCGCGGGGGCTGGGGGGCCGGGCGCAGCGGCGGCGCGGCCGGCGGGGTCGGCGCGGGCGCCGCGGGCGGCGGCGGCGGCGCGGGCGCCGGGGTCGGCGCGCGCGTCGGGGTCGGCGGCGGCGCGGGCGCCGGGGTCGGCGCGGGCGGCGGCGCGGGCTCGCGGTCGAGCAGGATGGCGATGGTCAACGCCAGCGCCTCGACGAGCTCGTCGCACGAGGCGCCCTCCTCCGACGAGAGCTGCCGGGCGCGGCCGCCGGCCTGGAGGACGGCGGTGTAGGTGGACCCGGCGCGCAGGATGTGGACCTCGAACTCGGGCGCGCGGCCGTCGGCGTCGCCCGGGTCGAGGGCGGGCCGCTTCATCTCGCGTTCGACCGCGGCGGCGAGCGCCGTCGCATCGGGGCAATCGGAGGCCTCGGGCGCCCGGTGGACGACGAGCCGCGGGAGCGGCGCGGCCGAGGCGGCGCGCGGCGCGCCGAGGGCGAGAGCGCACAGGCAGAGGACGTGGAGCGCGCCGCAACGCGAGGGACGAGGGCAGGTCACGAGGAGGCCTCTCTTTATCGCAAGGAACCCGAGGCCGGCACCTGGATCCGCGGAGATCGGGTAGAGTGGCGGCCATGAACGCTTACGAGCTGGTCACGTGCGCGAGCTGTTACGGTGAGGGAGAGATCAACACCGACTCCGGCCCCTACCTTTGCAAGGACTGCCACGGCAACGGCCGCATTCTTCCGACCGGGGAGCAGATCGAGGAGCGCATCCGCGAGATCGAGGTCGAGCTGGAGCGCCACCCCCTCGAGGCGCGCCCGGAGACCCGGTGGCTCCTCTTCGAGCTGCGGCGCACGCGCAAGCTCCTCTGGCAGATCCGGTCGTACTGCGAGGAGGCGCAGACGGAGGAGGAGCAGGCGATCCTCGTCAAGGTCCGCGACCTCGCCGACGCGGCCGTCGCCCCGAGGAGCCCGGCGCTCCCGCGCGAGATGTTGCCGGAGGACGGCTGAAGGGCGCGCGGCGGCGGCGCGGCCGGGCATGCCGCGGGCCCTACCCGTCCGGCGGGGCAACGGTCACGCGCCGGACCGGGAGCCCCATCTTCTGGGCGATCTCGAGGGTCACCACGGCGACCGCCTCGATCCCGAACAGCGCGAGCTTCCCCTTCAGCTTCGCGTTCAACGCGTCCCGGACCGGGGTCAAGAGCTCGCGCTTGCCCTCCGGGACGTCGACGAGGAAAACGAGCTTCACCTTGTTGTCCCCGGGGTAGACCCGCGACTCCGACGGTAGCGCCGCCAGGATGTCGGCGCAGGCCGCTGTGCCGGCCCACGCGGCCGACAACATGAGCAGCGAGTCGATGGCCTTCTGGCCGCAGACCTCGATGAGGTGGGACGATGCCTGCGCCTCGCCGACCCGCGCAGCGTCCCAGACCTCGCGGCCCTTCAGCTCGAGCAACACGAGCTTATGCCACCTCTGGTCCCACCACCCGAAGTCGATCTCCTTCAGGTTCTTGCCCGAGAGGGAACGGTACGCGCCGATGTCGCAGAAGCGGAACCCGCCTGCAGGTAACGCTACCTCGAACCCCGACTCGGCGACGGACCGCGGGGCGGCGCTCGCCTCATCCGCCGAAGTCACGCGCCGCCTCGCGATCGAAGATGCTGAGGAAAGTTTCGCGGATGGCGTTCGGATGGACCTCGTCGAGCGTCGCTGAGGTCGACACGCTCACCCCCTCCCCGGCTGCCGGGCGGAACAGAGCATGGTACGCGACGGGCTCCTCGGGCGACGCGCGAAGGGCGAGCTCCTTCAGGAAGGCATAGTCGTGCGTCGCGGCGAAGATCTGCACCCCGAGGCGTCGCAGCTCGAGCAGGATCTCGGCGATGGTACCCATGACCGCCGGATTCAAGTTCGTCTCGGGTTCGTCCCAGAACAGCACGGAGCCGCTCAGCAACGTGCCGTTCTGGATGAGGAGCCAGATGAGCGCGAGCTTCCGGAGCCCCTCTGCCAGCAGCGAAAACTCGAGGTTTCCAGCGCTGCTCCTCAGAAAGAACTCCTCTCCTTGAACGAAGACCGTCCCCTGCATCTGCTCCTGGATGATCTTGAGGAGCTTCCCCCGGTTTTCATCGATCGGGCCGCGCAGCTTCGGCAGGTACGCCCTGGTCACGAGATCGGCGTAAATTTCCTCGAAGTGGATCTCCCGTGTCTCGTACAGCGACCGGAACCCCGGTGCGTGAGCGAGCATCTCCTTGACGGGGATGTAGGCGCACTCCATGGGGCGAGCGCTCCAGCGCGTCGCAGCTGTCGTCGCCTTGTCAGCGCGCTGCGTCTGGTTGGCGAACGTCACGGAGACGTTGTCAGCTCCGCGGTGGACGGTCACCGACGCGGACGAGCCGCCCTTCTGTCTGCGCACGAGCCGACCGATGCTGCCCTGCGACGGCATGAATACGCGGCCGAGCTTGTCCGCGAAGGTCCGCTCCTCCAGGCGCGAGACGTCGCAGGCGGCATAGAGGACCTTGAGCAGGTGGGTCTTGCCGGTGCTGTTCGTGCCGATGAAGACGTTGATGCCCGGCGACAGGTCGAGAGCGAGGTCGGCGAACGCCGTGAAGTTACGGAGCTCGACGCGCGTGAGCGCTGCGTTCGTCATGGGCCGCACCCAACGTACGATGGCAGCGGGACGGCGACAAGGTTTGGTGGCGCCGGGCCACGCTCCTGAGGCAGCCCGCGAGCCTGGCGATCGGCGTCGACGATGGAGACGATCTCTCTCTAGCGGAGCGCGCAGCCTGGCGCCCTCAGCCCTTCACCGCGCCGGCCGTGAGCCCCGCGAGGATCCGCCGCTGGAACACCAGCGTCAGCACGACGAGCGGCACGGTCACCACGATGGACGCCGCCATCGTCTGCCCCCAGGGGATCTCGTACATCCCGCTGGTCGAGGTCGAGAACGACTGGATCGCGTAGGTCACCGTGCGTTTGTCCGGCGTCTGGGTGAAGGAGAGCGCGAACAGGAACTCGTTCCAGGCGGCGATGAAGGCGAGGATCCCGGTCGTCGCCATGCCCGGGACCGAGAGCGGCAGCATGATCTTGGTGAACACCTGCCATGGCGTCGCGCCGTCGACGTAGGCCGCCTCCTCGACCTCTCCCGGGATCGCCTTCAAGAAGCCGGTGAGCACCCAGACCGTGAACGGGAGCGTGAAGATGAGGTACGTCAGGATGAGCGCCGGGAGCTGGTTGTAGAGCTTGAGGAAGTTGATCATCTCGAACAGGGCGCCGAGGACGGCGATCTGCGGGAAGATCGTCATCGCGAGGACCACATAAAGCACCACGCTGCGCCCGCGGAACCGGAACCTCCCGAGCGAGTACGCGGCCAGCGAGCCGACGGCGAGCGAGACCACGGTGACCGTGACGGCGACGATCACGCTGTTCACGAGCGCCTCCTGGAACTCGCCGTTCTCCAGCACGAGCCGGTAGTTGTCCAGGGTCACGCGGCCGGGCCAGTAGCGGACCGGCGTCGTGAAGAGCTCGTCGTCGGGCTTGATCGAGGAGATGAACGCCCACACGAAGGGGAACACGGTGAACACGACGACCACCGCGACGAGCAGGTAGAACAGGGCGCGCAAGGCGATCTGCGCGCCGCGCCCGCCCTGCCGAGGACCCGAAGGAGAGCCGTTCATCTCACGCCTCCTCGGTGCGGAACACCGCGAGATAGATCATGATGAACACCGCGATGATCAAGAACAGCGCGACCGAGATCGCCGAGCCGTAACCGATGTTCGAGACGCTGACGAGCGTCTGCTGGGCGTAGGTCGCCATCGTCTGCATGTCCGGCCGGTTGCCGAACATGACGAAGAAGATGTCGAAGACCCTGAGCGCGTCGAGCGTGCGGAAGATGAGCGCGACCAGCATCGACGGCCTGAGGAGCGGCAGGGTGATGCGGGTGAACTGCTGGAGCGTCGTCGCGCCGTCCACCCGCGCGGCCTCGTAGAGGTCGCCCGGGACGAGCTGCAGCCCGGCGAGGAGGAGGAGCGCCATGAACGGCGTCGTCTTCCAGACGTCGATGACCGCGACCGCCCAGAAGGACACGCCCGGATCGGCGACGAACGCGACGTTCCGGTCGAGGAGGTGCAGGCGGTTCACGAGGAGGTCGTTGAAGACGCCGTAGACGTCGTTGTACATCCACTTCCACATCTGGGCGGAGATGACGGTCGGGATCGCCCAGGGGATGAGCATGGCCGCGCGCACCGCCGAGCGGCCCTTGAAGCGGGAGTTGACGATGAGCGCGATCGCGAGCCCGAGGGCGAGCTCGCTCAGCACGGTGACGACCGTGAAGAGGACCGTGAGCAGGACCGCGTCGTGGAAATAGCTGTCCTGCACGAGGTCGACGTAGTTCTGCGCGCCGACGAGCCTCGCCGGCTCCCCGGCGCCGAGGCGCGCGTTCGTGAAGCTCAGGTAAAACGTCTGGGCGAGCGGATAGAGGGCGACGAACGCCACGACGAGCAGCGTCGGCACGAGGAACAGCCACGCGAGCCGCTCGCGCCGCTTCTCGAGCGACGCGCCCGCCGCGCGGCCCGCCGCGCGCATGTCCTTCAGATCTTCCATCGTGCTCATGGTGCGCTCCGTCCTCGCGAGGTGCGGTGTCCGGGAGATCGGGTATCTGCGCTCCGCGGGCCGCGCCGGAGGCGCGCGCGGCCGGCGGCCCCGGCGCGCGGCCCCGGCGCGTCACCGGCGGTCGGGGGCCTACCGGAGCGCGCGCGTGAGGCGCTGCTCCACCTGCCCGAGCACCTCCTTCGCGTCCTTGCCCTGCAAGACCTGGCTCACCCCCTGGAAGAACGCGATCGACGCCTCGTTGTACCGCGCGCCGGTGCTGTTCGAGGGGCGCGGGACCAGCGCGATGTCCTTCGCGCGCGAGAGGAACGGCATCGACTTCACGACGTCCGGATCCTCTTGCACCGAGCGGACCGTCGGGATGAACGAGCCCGCGGTCGCGCGGAACTTCTGCGCTTCCGGGCTGGTCAGGTAACGGACGAGCTCGATGGCCGCGTCCTTCTGCGCCGAGAACTTCGAGACGGCGAGCTGCCAGCCGCCGACGGTGCCGGCGCTCTTCTGTCCGGGCTCGTGCGGCAGCGGGGCCACCCCGAACTTGCCCTTGATCGGCGACTTCTCGGCGTTGCCCGCGGCGTAGGCGTACGGCCAGTTCCGCATGAACGCGGCGTTCCCGCCCTGGAACGTGTTGCGGGCGTCCTCCTCCTCGTAGCTCGTCACGCCCGCGGACGAGATGGTGCCCACCCAGCCCTTGGCGCGCGCGAGCGCCTTCTGGGCCCCCGCGTTGTTCACCGTGATCTTGCCGTCCTCGATGATCGCGCCGCCGCCGTGCGACGCGATCCACTCCAGCGCATTGCAGGTGAGGCCCTCGTAGGCCTTCCCCTGCCAGACGAAGCCGAGGAAGTTCGGGCTGCTCGCGCGCTCCCCGTCCTGGATCTTCTTCGCCATCTGCTCGAGCTCGTCCCACGTCTCCGGCGGCTTCGAATAACCGTATTTCTCGAGTAGATCGGTGCGGTAATAGAGCAGCCCGAAGTCGGTGAACCACGGCATGGCCACGAGCTTGCCGTCGACCGTGTTGTTCTGAACGATGCTCTCGACATGCTGCTTCGCCGCCTCGCCGAGCTTCTCGCGCAGGTCGACCAGGTTCTGCGCGAAGGCGCCGGGCCAGATGACGTCGAGCATCAGCACGTCGATGTCCGCCGACTGCCCCTGGAACAGCCGCTGGTAGACGGCGTAGGTCTCGGTCGCGTCCTTCGGCCGGGGGATGAGGGTCACCTCGATGCCGGTGTCCTGGTTGAACTGCTTGATCAGCACCCTGTCGAGCTCGGCGCCCACGCCCACCGACTCGCTGTAATATTTCAGCTTGGCCCCGCTGTATTTCTTCGCCTCGGCGGCGTTCGGCACCGCGGGGGGCTGCGCCTTGATCGCGGTGTCGCCCGGCGCCTCGGCGACGGCGGGCTTGCTCGTGGCGGTCGCGGCGGCGCCGGGGCGGCTCTCGCCCGCGGGCGGCTTCTTGTCGCCCTGACAGGCGCACAGGCCGACGACGAAGAGGAGCAGCGCTATGGTTCTCCATGCGCGGAGATCATGCTGCCGAGTGATTTCCATCGCGGGTTCCCTTTCTGAGGTCTCGATCCGAACGGTTTCGCCAGGGCCCCTCCGCTCGGCGGCGGCGCCGACGACGCGGGCGGCGCCGACGACGGGGGCGGCACCGCCGACGCGGGCGGCGCCGACGACGCGCCGACATGCGCCGCGCATGAGCGCCGCGAGGAGCCAGGCCCGCGGCAGCATCGAACAGAGTCGCGCTCCAGGGCAAGGGATAGCGCCGCGATTCCACCGGATCTGCGCCGCGCGGAGAGTGTCAGACGGGGAGGAGTACGGAGTTGCCTTACTGGCCTACTGCCGACGGCGTACTTCACGAGGAGCGTACGCGAGAGGAGCACACATCACACGACGTGCGCGCGGTCGACCAGGCGGCGCGGCGGGCCGTCGTCGCGCTGGCCCAGAGAGGGCTCGCATGGTGGAGGGAAAATGGTCAGTCGTCGCCCGCCTTCCTGTTCACATGCGATCATCACCACGCCCTCCGCGCGATGAGCATTGCGCCGAGCGATGGGCATGCTCGCGCCACGCCCTCCGCGCGATGGGCGTCGTTCACCGCGCCCTGCGCGCGTTGAGCATTGCGCCGCACGATGGGCATGCTCGCCACGCCCTGCGCGCGTTGAGCAAGCGCCGCGCGATGAACCATCGCTGCGGCGTCCGCGCGGGCGCGCAGGCTGGCGGCGCGGCGGCGGGATCGCCATGGCGCACGCTGCCGGAGCCTCGACGGAGCAGCCCAGGAACGCGACAGCTTTGCGCTTGCGGACCCCTTCCGGAGGCGGTAGAGCCGGTCTGCGTGGCCGGTGATCGCATTCCGGCATGAGCCACGGGCGTCGCCCTCGTCGCCCATCTCGCTCTGGTAGCTCTGCTTGCCCCGTGTCGGCTCCAGGTTGGTCCTGCCCGAAGCGGGCGAGCCGACCCCGGTCTGCGCACGGCAGTATGGCTCCCCTGACGCTCTCTTCTTCGGCCGATGCGCCCCACCTGGCCGCGCGGCTGGTCGCACGCACCCTCCGGCTCGACGCGGACGCGCTCGGGAAGATGCCCGGCGGCGTCTCGTCCCTCGCCGGGGAGAACGCCCGCGTCTGGCTTCACCCGACCGCGCAGCTGGTCGCGCACGGGGTCGCCGCCCGGCTGGAGCTGCCCCACGGCATCGAGGGCGGCGTCTCGTGGATCCGGGAGGTGCTCGCGGCCATCGGCGCCGCCGACGCCCTCGGCCGCCCGGGCAGCGGCCCGATCGCGCTCGGCGCCCTGCCCTTCGACCGGACAGAGCCGGCGTCGCTCGTCATTCCAGCCCAGATCGTCGGCGCGGCGCCCGACGGCACCACGTGGGTCACCACCATCGGCGAGGGCGCCGCCCCGGCGCCGCACCTCGCGCCGGCCGAGGTCCACCGACGCTCGCCCGACAGCTTCACGCTTCGCTCGGCGATCCCGCACGAGGAGTGGTGCGCGCGCGTCGCCCACGCGATCGCCGACGTCCAGCGCGGGGATCTTTCCAAGGTCGTGCTGGCGCGCCCGGTCGACGTCGAGGCGAACCGGCCCATCGTCGTCGAGGAGGTCCTGCGCCGGCTGACCGCGCTCTACCCCTCGTGCGCGATCTTCCACTGCGACGGCTTCCTCGGCGCGAGCCCCGAGCTCCTGATCTCGCGCCGCGGCCGCGCCGTCTCCTCGCACCCGCTCGCGGGCACGTACGCGGTCTCTGCCGACGTCGACGCCGACCGCCGGTTCTCCGAGGTCCTCCGGAAATCGGCCAAGGACCAGCGCGAGCACCGCTTCGTGGTGGAGGCCGTCGCCGCGGCGCTCGGGCCGCTCTGCGCGTCGCTCGACGTGCCGAGCGAGCCGTCGATCCTGAGCCTCCGCAACGTGATGCACCTCGGCACGCCGATCCACGGCGTGCTCGACGAGGGGGCGCCCGACGCGCTCTCGCTCGCCGCGCGGCTGCACCCGACGCCCGCCGTGTGCGGCACCCCGCGCGACGCGGCGAAGGCCTGGCTGGACGCGCACGAGGGGTTCCGGCGCGGGCTCTACGCGGGGCTCGTGGGCTGGGTCGACGCCCGCGGCGACGGCGACTGGTTCATCGGCATCCGGAGCGCCACCGTCGACGGCGCCCGCGCGCGCATGGTCGCCGGCGTCGGCGTCGTCGCGGGGTCGAGCCCGGAGGCGGAGCTGGTCGAGACGCAGCTCAAGCTCCAGGCCATGCTCGCGGCCCTCATCCGCCCCTGACGCCGAGGGCCCCCGGCCCGGCGACCGGACAGGGCGCCTCGCGCCGCGCTGCGCGCCCGACGCGCCCGGGCCAAAGCGCGAGCCCCACGGGAGCGACGCCGTGAAGACACTGCTGATCGACAACTACGACTCGTACACCCACATCCTCGGGCAGTACCTCTGGGAGGTGAACGGCGAGCAGCCGATCACCGTCAGGAACGACAGCCTCTCGCTCGCCGAGATCAAGGATCTGGAGATCGACAGCATCGTCCTCTCGCCCGGCCCCGGCCGCCCCGAGCGCCGGGCCGATTTCGGCGTCTGCATGGAGGTGATCGACGCGCTCCCCGGGACACCGATCCTCGGGGTGTGCCTCGGCCACCAGGGGCTCGCGGCCCGCTTCGGCGCGCGCGTGCGCCACGCCCCGCGGGTCGCGCACGGCAAGATCGCCGAGATCGAGCACGACGGCGCCGGCCTGTTCGAGGGCGTGCCCAGCCCGTTCAAGGCCGTGCGTTACCACTCGCTCCTCGTCGACGACGGCGATCTCCCGGCGGACATCGAGATCACCGCGCGGACGCGCGGCGACGGGCTCGTCATGGCCCTCAAGATCAAGGGCCGCCCGTTCTACGGCGTGCAGTTCCACCCCGAGTCGATCGGCACCGAGCACGGAAGAAAAATCCTGAGCAATTTCCGTGACATCGCGGCGCGCGTCGCGCGCGCCCGGCGCGCGCCTGCGGCGCTCGGGGACGCAGATCTCGACGACCGCGGGCGCGCGCCGGGAGTGCGCCATGTGCGGCTCCCTTGGGTCGACCCGGAGCGGGCCTTCGCCGGGCTGTTCGCCGACGCGCCGTACGCGTTCTGGCTCGACTCGAGCGCGCCCGGCGCGGACGGGCGCTTCTCGTTCATGGGGAGCGCCGAGGAGGCCCTCGAGAGCCGCGGCGAGCGCCTGACGCGGCGGCGCGCCGCCGGCCCGGAGGCCCTCCACGCCGCGGCCGAGTCCACGGGGAGCCCGTTCGCGGCGCTGCGGCAGGAGCTCGCGCGCGGCGCCGTCGCGCCGAGCGGCCTGCCCGTCCCCTTCACGGGCGGCCTCGTGGGGTACCTCGGCTACGAGCTGAAGGAGCACCTGGGCTTCGGCGCGACCGCCCACGGATCGCGCGCGCTCCCGGACAGCACGATGATGATCGCGCGGCGCGTCCTGGCCTTCGACCACGCCGAGCGCGCGGTGTACGCCTGCGCGAGCGGCGCGGACGAGCCGCCGCTGCCGCCCGCGCCGCCGCTGTCCGTCGACGCGTGGCTCGACGCGATCGCGGCGCGCCTCCGCGACCTCCCGGAGCTCGCCGAGCCCGCCCTCGCGCCCGTCCCGGAGGGCTTCGCCGATCGGCTCGCGGTCGCGCAGCGGCTCTCGCGCCGGGAGCACCTCGACGCCGTGGCGTCGATCCTCGCCGAGATCCGCGACGGCGAGACGTACGAGGTCTGCCTCACGAACGAGTTCCGGGTGCAGACCTCGCTCCCGCCGTTCGCGCTTTACCGCGTGCTCCGCCGCGCGAACCCCGCGCCCTTCTCGGCCTTCCTCAAGCTGCCGGACGGCGCGGTGCTGTCGTCCTCGCCGGAGCGGTTCCTCGCCGTCGACCGGGCGCGCCGCGTGCGCAGCGAGCCGATCAAGGGCACGCGCCCGAAGGGCGCCACCGCGGAGGAGACCCTCGCGCTGCGCCGCGAGCTCGCGGAGAGCGAGAAGGACCGCTCCGAGCTCCTCATGATCACGGACCTCGTCCGCAACGATCTCAGCCGCGTCTGCGCGGTGGGCTCGATCGACGTCGAGGAGCTCCTGCGCGTCACGGAGCACGCCACCCTGCTCCAGCTCTCCTCGGTCGTCACGGGCGCCCTGCGCGAGGGCAAGGGCGCGCTCGACGCGCTCGAGGCGTGTTTCCCCGGCGGCTCGATCACCGGGGCGCCCAAGCACCGGACGATCTCGATCATCGACCAGCTCGAGCGGCGCGCGCGGGGCGTGTACACGGGCGCGATCGGGTACCTCGCTTTCGAGGGGACCATGGACATGAACATCGCCATCCGGACCCTCGTCGCCGACCGCGATGGGCTCAGCTTCGGCAGCGGCGGCGCGGTGGTCGCCGAGTCGAGCCCGGAGGCCGAGTACGACGAGGTCCTCGTCAAAAGGTACCCGCTGCTCCGCGCCGTCTACCTCGCGGAGCTCGCCGAGGGCGCCGGCGGTATGCCCGCGCCGGGAGCACGTCCGGCGAGGGCGTCGCGGGGCTGACGCGCGCACGCGCTCACGTGCGCGTCGGAACCAGGCTCCCGGCGGCGAAGCCGGTGCGGCGCGCGGCGCACCGCGTATACTCGCCGGCCAAAGGAGACGCGATCTTGAAACGAGAGAGCAACGTCACACGGGGGGGAGTCGCGGTGCAGCGGGTGGCCGAGGAGCTCGCCGTGAGCGGCGCGATCCAGCCCATCGTCGAGGCGCTCGACAGCCACCTCGGCGTGGTCCTGGCGTCCAGCTACGAGGTCCCCGGCCGGTACACGCGCTGGGACATCGGCTTCGTCGACCCGCCGCTCGTGCTCGTCTCCCGGGGCCGCGATTTCCGGTTCACCGCGCTGAACGAGCGCGGGCGCGTGATCCTGCCCGCGATCGACGAGGCGCTCCGGGATGTCGCGGAGGTCGCGTCCGTCGAGCGCCGCGGCGACGAGGTGGTCGGCGCGGTCCGGCCGCCGGGCGAGCGGGTGCCCGAGGAGCTGCGCAGCCGCCAGCCGTCCATCTTCTCGGTGCTGCGGCGGCTCATCGAGCTCTTCAAGGTCCCGGGCGACGCGCTCTTCGGGCTCTACGGCGCGTTCGCGTACGACCTCGCCTTCCAGTTCGAGCCGATCCGGCTCCGGCACGAGCGCCCGGCCGATCAGCGGGACCTCGTCCTCTACCTCCCCGACGAGATCGTCGCCGTCGATCATCGCCGCGAGCGCGCGACGCGTACGCGGTACGAGTTCACCTGCGGCGATCGCTCGACCGAGGGGCTGCCGCGCGAGGGCGCGGCGCGGCCGTACGTAGGCGCCGATCGCGCGCCGCAGAACGAGTACGCGCCGGGCGAGTACGCCGAGCTCGTCCGGACGGCCCGGGAGGCGTTCAAGCGCGGCGATCTCTTCGAGGTCGTCCCGGGCCAGACGCTCTTCGAGCCGTGCCCGGTCGCCCCCACGGAGCTGTTCTACCGCCTGCGCGAGCGCAACCCGGCGCCCTACGGCTTCCTGATGAACCTCGGCGACGCCGAGTACCTGGTCGGCGCCTCGCCCGAGATGTACGTGCGCGTCGAGGGCGACCGCATCGAGACCTGCCCCATCTCGGGCACCATCCCGCGCGGCAGCGACCCGATCGCCGACGCGGCGCAGATCGCGCGCCTGCTCGCGTCCGCGAAGGACGAGTCGGAGCTCACGATGTGCACCGACGTCGACCGCAACGACAAGTCCCGCATCTGCGTGCCGGGGAGCGTCCGCGTGATCGGCCGGCGGCAGATCGAGATGTACTCGCGGCTGATCCACACGGTCGATCACATCGAGGGCCGGCTGCGCGAGGGCTTCGACGCGCTCGACGCGTTCCTCGCGCACACCTGGGCGGTCACGGTCACGGGGGCGCCGAAGGCCTGGGCGATGCAGTTCATCGAGGACCACGAGCGCTCGCCGCGCGCGTGGTACGGCGCCGCGGTCGGCGCGATCGGCTTCGACGGCGGCATGAACACGGGGCTCACGCTGCGCACGATCCGGATCAAGGACGGCGTGGCCCAGGTCCGGGTGGGCGCGACGCTGCTCTTCGACTCGGACCCCGAGGAGGAGGAGCGCGAGACGCACGTGAAGGCGTCGGCGCTGCTCGACGCGATCCGGCGGCCGCGCGGCGTCGCCGCGCCGGCGCCGGCGGCGATCAGCCCGGTGCCGGGCGGCAGCCGGAAGATCCTGCTCGTCGATCACCAGGACTCCTTCGTGCACACGCTGGCGAACTACCTCCGGCAGACGGGCGCCGAGGTGGTGACGCTGCGCGCCGGCTTCCCCCACAGCGAGCTCGACGTGTACGCCCCGGACCTCGTGGTGCTCTCGCCCGGCCCCGGCACCCCGTCCGACTTCGACGTCTCGGGGACGCTCTCGGCGCTGCTCGCGCGGCGGCTGCCCGTCTTCGGCGTCTGCCTCGGCCTGCAGGGCATGGTCGAGCACTTCGGCGGCAAGCTCGGCGTGCTCGACTACCCGATGCACGGCAAGGCCTCGAAGGTGAACGTGCTCGGCGGCCGCCTCTTCGAGGGCCTCCCGCGCGAGTTCCGCGCGGGGCGCTACCACTCGCTCTACGCCCTGCGCGACGCGCTCCCCTCGTCGCTGAAGGTCACCGCCGAGAGCGAGGACGGGGTCGTGATGGCGATCGAGCACGCGGAGCTCCCGGTCGCGGCCGTGCAGTTCCACCCCGAGTCGATCCTCTCGCAGGACGACAACGTCGGCCTCCGGCTCGTGCGCAACGCCGTCGCCGAGCTCCGGCGGGGCGAGGCGACGCCCGCGGCGCGCTGACAGAGAGCTCCCCGCGCGAGGGCCAGCGCGGCCCTCGCGCGAGGGCCAGCGCGGCTTCACGAAGCACAAAATGAAAAAGCGCCGCCGGGGCCTTGGGGGGGGAAAGGCCACGCCAGCGACGCTGGTCCTAGCTATTGCACCGGACATGCCATGACGGCCATCCGTCTTCACCGGGCATTTCGAATGGATGTCCGGGACGATCCTTTCGCTTTTGCACGAGCGGCCCTGCAATCCTGAATCCCGCGTGGCGCGGGCTCGCGCAGCGCGGGCTCGCGCGGCGCGCGCTCAGCGCGATCCTGGCGAGCCCTCGCCCCGCCGCGCGAGGATGCCCTTGCTGTAGGCCATGAAGAACCCGAGCCGCATGGCGTTGCGTTCGGTGGGGATGCCGGGGCTCGCGCTGATACACGCCAGCAGGCAGCCGAGCTCGCGCGCCCGCTCGAGCCGTCGGACGATGAGCGCCTGCTGGATGCCGCGCTCGCGGAACCGGGGGAGCACCGAGACGCCGAAGAGCGCGGCGCCGTCGGGGTGGACCTCCACGCTGCCGGCGCCGGCCGGCTCGCCGTCCACGAGCGCGAGGAACGAGTCGCACCGGGGGTACGCGACGATGCGGCGGCTGATATCGAGGTGCGCAGGCGCGATCGGCGCGCCCTCGGGCCGGAAGCCGCTCGTCGAGACGTCGATGAACAGCCGGACCTCTGCCTCGTCGCCGGGATCGATGCGCGCGATCTCGAGCCCCCTGGGCCAGCCGTTCGGCACGAGCGCCCGCAGGTCCTCCTCCGGATCGATCTCGCGCGCGAGCACGTTCACGAACTCCACCAGCACGAACCCCCGCTCGGCGAGGCCGCGCACGAGCGACGGGTGCGCGAAGGGACAGACGATGATGCGCGGCTCCGCGCCGCGCGTGGTGTAGAAGTCGACCACGCGATCGAGCTCCGCGCCGGAGACGGGGCCGTCGAGCCCGAGCCCGACGGCGAAGTTGCCCCACGACCCCTCGCCGTCGAAGACCATGCTCCCGCCCGCGACGGGCTCCGCGCAGGCGACGACGGCGGCGGTGGCGCGCGCCAGGCGGAGCTCCTCGACGCGCGCGATCTCGGCGTAAGACATCTTCGGCATGGGATGCACCTCATCGGGCGAGCAGGGTCGCGCGGGACGATGTGTAGGGGTTGCGCTGCGGCGTGGCGGCATCCTAGTCGGTCGAGCCCCATTTGGGCAGGAGAGCGCTCTTCCAACGCACCGCACGCACCGCCCGCGCCGGCCGCGCCGCCAAGCGCCCCGCCGCCCCGCGATCTCCGCTCGCGCGTGCGCGGGCGTTGAGATTATGCTGCGCCGCCATGAGCAGGATCTTCCGTTCACTCCCCCCGGCGGGCACCCACCTCGGCATCGCGTTCTCGGGCGGCCTCGACACGCGCTGCGCGGTGGCGTGGCTCTCGCGCAACGGGCTCAAGGTGCACGCCTATACCGCCGACCTGGCGCAGCCGGACGAGGCCTCTCCGGGCGACATCCCGCCGATCGCCCTGCAGCACGGCGCGGTCTCCGCCAAGCTGGTGGACTGTCGCGAGGCGCTGGTCCGCGAGGGCATCCTCGCCATCCAGTGCGGCGCATTCCACCTGTCGACCGGCGGCAAGAAGTACTTCAACACGACGCCGCTCGGCCGCGCCGTGACGACCACCGCCATCGTGCGCGCGATGCGCGACGACGACGTCCACGTCTTCGGCGACGGCAGCACGCACAAGGGCAACGACATCCAGCGGTTCTATCGTTATGGCCTCTTCGTCGATCCCTCGCTCAAGATCTACAAGCCCTGGCTCGACCCGAGGTTCGTGGGCGAGCTCGGCGGGCGCAAGGAGATGAGCGAGTACCTCGAGCGCCACGGGCTCCCCTACCGCATGGGCACGGAGAAGGCCTACAGCACCGACGCCAACGTGCTCGGCGCGACGCACGAGGCGAAGGACCTCGAGCGCCTCGACACCGGGATCAAGATCGTCCAGCCGATCATGGGCGTCGCCTCCTTCCGGCCGGAGGTCGCCGTCGAGGCCGAGACCGTGACCCTCGGGTTCGAGCGCGGCCTCCCGTCCACGATCAACGGCAAGCGCTACGGCTCGCTGTTCGAGCTGTTCGTCGAGTGCAACCGGATCGGCGGGCGCCACGGCCTCGGCATGAGCGACCAGATCGAGAACCGCGTCATCGACGCGAAGAGCCGCGGCATCTACGAGGCGCCGGGCATGGCGCTCCTCCACGCCGTGTACGAGCGCCTCCTGTCCGCCATTCACAACGAGAACACCCTCGACGTGTACTTCACCCAGGGACGGCGCCTCGGGCGCCTGCTCTACGAGGGCAAGTGGTACGACCCCGAGGCCATGATGCTGAAGGACGCGCTCTCCCGCTGGATCGCGCCCGGCGTGACCGGCGAGGTGACGCTCGAGCTGCGCCGCGGCGACGATTACAGCATCCTCGACACGCGCGCGGACTACATGGCCTATGGGCCGCACAAGCTCTCGATGGAGAAGGTCGAGGAGGCCTACTTCACCCCCGAGGACCGCATCGGCGCGCTCGAGCTCCAGAACCTCTCGGTCTCGGACAACCGCCAGTTCCTGATCCACCTCATCGAGAGCACCCAGGCGCTCGGCCCGGGCGGCGCCCCCGCCATCGGCGAGCTGCTCGGCGGCGACAAGCCGAAGGAGTAGAGCGGGTTGCGCGGGGCGCCGGCCTGGGTCACCACGAACCAGCGAAGCCGGCCCGCGACGCGTCGCCGCCGAGGCGGCGCTCTCCCACGGCGGAGCGGCGCCGGCCCAGGGAGGTGCTCACCATGATCAAGACGTTCCTCATCCAGGCGATCGCCGCGGGCGTCGCGGTCCTCGTCGGGGCGAAGCTCATGCCCGGCGTGCGGCTCCGCAGGACCAAGACGGCGGTCGGCGTCGCCGCCGTGTTCGCGCTCCTCAACCTGCTGCTCGGGTGGCTCGTGACCTTCCTCGTGAAGGTCGCGCTCCTGCCCGTCGCGTTCCTCACGTTCGGCCTGGCCTACCTGTTCCTGGGCATCCTCGTGAACTCGGTGTTGCTCTGGGCGACGGACAAGCTCATCGACGATTTCGACGTGAAGGGGTTTGGGCCGCTCCTCGGCACGGCGTCGCTCATCTCGCTCGCCGGCTGGCTCCTGCCGCGCCTCTTCTGATTCCGAGCACGGCGCGCGCCGCCGCGGCTCTTGCTCTTGGAAGCTAGAGGCCGCGAGCCGCGAGCCGCGGCGCGCGCCGCGAGCCGTGGTGCGCGCCCGTCACCAGCGCTGGTGGACCAGCGGCTTGAGCTGCCGGTCGTAGATCTCGCGGATCTTCGCCATCGTCTCCAGCGGGAGCGGCGGCAGGTATGCGGCGTTCATGTTGTCGTCCACCTGGGCCGGCCGCTTCGCGCCGGGGATGACACACGTCACCGCGTCCTCCATCAGGATCCAGCGCAGCGCCCACGCGGCCATGCTCACGCCCTCGGGCACGAGCTGGCGGAGCTCCTCGACGATCGTGAGGCCCAGGGCGTAGTCGACGCCCGAGAACGTCTCGCCCCGATCGAACGCGGCGCCCTCGCGGTTGAAGCTGCGGTGATCGTCGGCGGCGAACGCCGTCTGGGGGCTCATCTTGCCGGCGAGCAGCCCCGAGGAGAGGGGCAGCCGCGCCAGCACGCCCACCTCCCGGCGCTTCGCCTCGGCGAAGAACAGGTCGGCCGGGCGCTGCCGGAAGATGTTGTAGATGATCTGCACCGACTGCACGCCGGGGTACTCGATGGCCTTGAGCGCCTCTTCCACCCGCTCGACGCTAACCCCGTAGTACCGGATCTTGCCGTATTTCACGAGCTGCCCGAGGGTGTCGAACACCTCGGGCATGTAGTAGACGTCCGTCGGCGGGCAGTGCAGCTGGACCAGGTCGAGCGCCTCCACCTCGAGGTTGCGCAGGCTCCGCTCCACGAAGGCCGTGAGGTTCTCCTCGGTGTAGCCGGCCGCCACGTGCGGGCTCAGCCGCCTGCCCGCCTTCGTGGCCACGATGAAGCGCTCGTCGGGACGCTCCCGCCGGAGGCGCGCGAGCAGCCGCTCGCTCCGGCCGTCGCCGTATACGTCCGCCGTGTCGAAGAAGTTCACGCCGCGGTCGAGGGCCCGGTGCAGCGCGGCGAGCGACTCCTGGTCGTCGACTTCGCCCCACGTGCCGCCGATGGCCCACGCGCCGAAGCTCACCACGGAGACGTTCAGGCCCGTTCTGCCGAGAGGTCGGTATTCCATGGCGGCGCATACAACCAGATTTCACCCGCCGGGGCGAGCGCGCGCGACGCCGCGCCGCCCTGCCGCCGTCAGCCGGGATCCGCCCCGCGGCGGCGGTGCGCGCGCTTGCTGCGCTCGACCAGCGCGACGAGCTCCTCGCGCGTCACCCCGAGCCGCGCCGCCGTCCGGTGCGCGAGCGAGGTCCGGGCGACCCCCGGGACGAACTGGTACGTCGGCCACTGCTGCGCATCGAGCTCGACCTGCAGGAACACCAGCCGGTCCACCGGCCGCTCCCGCTCGAGCCGCGCCGCGAGCTCCAGGAAGTGGGTCGTGATGAAGGCCTGGGGGCGGAGCTCCGAGAGCAGCGACACCACGAGCTGGAAGATCTCCTCCCCCTCGGACGGGTTCGTGCCGGAGCAGAGCTCGTCGAGCACCACCATGTCGCCGACCTGCATCGCCTCGAACAAAGACCGGATGCGCAGGAGCTCCATCCCGAGGCGGCCCTCGCTGTGATCGGCCTGCGCCTGCTCGATCAGCGACACGAAGAGCCCCTGGCACGGCGAGAGGCGCGCCGCCGCGGCCGGCACGAGGAAGCCCGCCTGGCCCAGCATCTGCGCGAGCGACAGCGCCTCGAGCAGCCGCGTCTTCCCCCCGGAGTTCGGCCCGGTCACGATGAACGTCGCGTCGTGGCGCTCCGCCGCGATGTCGCACGCGACGATGCGCTCCGAGGTCGCGAGCAGGAGCGGGTTGAACAGCCCCTTGAGCTCGCGCCCGCGCGGCTCGTCGAGCGCGCCGCTCGCCCACGCGAGCTCGGGCAGGCACGCCGACAGCCCCGCCGCGCGCGCGCGGTCGTGGAGCGCGAGGCCCGCGAGGTAGAACTCGAGATCCCCGAGCAGCTGGACGAGCGCCACGAGCTCGTCCTCGATGCCCTCGAACACGCTGTTCACGTAGCGGACGAGCAGCTCGTCCTCGCTGAACCGGTACCCCCGGAAGAGCATCACGAGCCTCGTGACGAGGCGCCCGATCGGCGACCGGTAGAAGCGGTTGTCCTCGTTCTCGCGCACCGACAGGGCGCGGAGGTCGCGGACGTGGCCGTCCGAGCCGACGCGGATCCGCACGTCGAGCGTCGCGATCTCCTCGTCGTACGCGAGCAGATCCGCGAGGCGCCGGTACGCCTCGGTCCCGCGCACGGCCGCGCCGAACGCGGGGATCCGCGCGAGGCCGGAGCGGGCGCCCGCGAACCCGTCGGCGAGCGTGTCGAACGCCTCCTTCGCGGCGGCCAGGATGTCCAGCCGGCGCCGGCTGCCCTCCCGGCGCGAGATGGAGATCGTCTCGAGCTGGCCCACCCAGCGGCGCAGCGCCGCGTAGGCGCGCTCGAGGTCGCCGCGCAGCGCCTCCGAGCCGATGAGCTCCCGGAAGATCTCGCGCCGGAGCTCGACGGTGTCGCGGTCGCTCGGCGGCCGCGAGAGCGCGCGGCCGAGCAGCGCCGGGCTCGGGATGTGCGTGCGCCCCTCGACCGTGAAGCGCAGGCAGCCCGCGATGAGCTCCGGCAGGAAGACGTGCTGCGCGAAGCGCTCCGGGTTCCAGCTCGACGGGGGCAGCGACGCCGACTCGACGTGGCGATCGAGCGCCCCGCCGGGCGCGCCGGTCGCGAACGCGAACGTCAGCGACTGTTTGATCGCCTGCGCGTCGACCCGGAGCCCCGGCCGGTTCGCGAGCAGGTCCGGCGCGGCGCGCGGCCCCGGCAGGGCGTCGGACGGGGCAGGTTCCGGCGACGCCGCGCTCACGCCCTCGAGCCTACGACGGCTCTGGCCGGAGCGCCCGTCCGGTGTCCGGTGTCGCGGCCGCGCGGTGGCCAGGGAGGAGGGGCTCGCCATGGCGTTCCCGACACGCACGCCGGGCGGTTGTTCCTGAACACGCGCGCGCCGCGGGGAGAGACGAGTCCGCCCATGGCATGACGTCTGCCTCGGCGTGGGGCCGGAGATGCACCATGAGCTACCGCTGCACGATGAGCACGACACGTTGGTTCTCCTGCTCGGCGCTCGCGCTCGCCCTCCTGGGCGCGGCCTGCAGGACCGAGAGCGAGCGCGCCGAAGGGGCGGTCCGCGAGCCGGGGGCTGAGCCCGGCGGAAAGGGCGCGGCGCCCGCCGGCCAGGAGCGATCGTTCGGCCAGGAGGCGCGCGAGCAGGCCGACAAGGCGCGCGAGCAGGCCGAAAAGGCGCGCGCGCAGGCCGACAAGGCCGGTGGGCAGGCCGAGCAGGCGCGCGAGCAGGCCGAGCGCGCGATCGGCCAGGAGGCACGCGAGCAGGCCGACCGGGCGCGCGAGCAGGCCGACAAGGCGCGCGAGCAGGCCGACAAGGCCGGTGGGCAAGCCGAGCAGGCGCGCGGCCAGGCCGACCGGGCGATCGGGCAGGCCGAGCGAGGGGGCCAGGCGGGCGCCGCCAGGCCGCAGGGTGGAGGCGCACGCGAGGCGCAGGGCGCCCGCGAGCAGACCGCGCCGCCCGCGGGTGGCAGGGACCAGGCCGCGCCGCAGGGCGGCGGGCGGCAGGAGCAGGCCGGAGGCGCGAACGACAAGGCGCAGCCCGCGGACGCCGCCGCGGCCGCGCGCGACGCCTGGACACGCGCGGCGAAGGAGAACGACTACCAGGTCACCTTCGGCCGCGACGGCTCCGTCATCGCCACCAAGGAGTCGCCGAAGCCGGGCAAGCGCCTGCCCGACGACGCGCTCCGCAACACCGTGGCCGGCAAGCTCGCGGACAGCGACCACGAGCCGGTGAAGAAGCTGAACGTCTCGGTCCGCGACGGGGTGGTCACCCTGCAGGGCAACGTCCCCAGCGTGAAGGAAGCGATCGAGGCGATGAAGGCGGCGATGAGCGCCGACGGGGTCACGAAGGTGATCTCGACCGTCCGGTACGAGAAATGACAGGTACCTGCCTGCCTCCTCCACGGCGGCCGGAGGGCCCCCGCGAAGGCACCTCGACCCTTCGCGACCTCGCCGCAGGCGTGCAGGTCGACGACGGGGCGGGCCTCGGGCCAGGGCTCAGTTCTTGGGCCGCAGCTTGATGGTGCGCTCGACCGCCTCGCCCGACGCGAGGTCCAGCATGAGCGTCCCTTCGAAGCAGTCGGATCGCGACACGAGGACGACCTGCATGCCCAGCGGCAGCTCCGTCTTCAGCGGGGTCTTGCCGAGGACCTTCCCCCGCCAGCTCACGGTCGCGTCGGGCGGCTCGCTCGCGATCGCCACGCTCACCTTGGGCGCCTCCGCGGGCCCCTTCTCCGGCGCGTTCGCGGGCGCGCCTTCGGGAGCGGCGGCGGTGGCGGGCGCGGCGGGCTCAGCGGCGGCCACCGATGCGCGTTTGCTCGAGAAGTACACCGCGCCGGCCGCCATCGCGGCCACCGCGACCAGGCTGGCCGCTCCGACGAGGTAGCTGCGCCGCCGCCGCCGCCGCGTGGTCGACGACGGCATCGTGGCCCCGCGCAGGCTCGCGGAGTCGCTCGGCGGGGCGACGCGCCGCTCGACGCCCGAGTGCCCCTGGTTGGGCTCGCCGAGGTAGGGGAGTTTGCCTCCCAGGGCCGAGCCCGACCCCGAGCTCGAGCTCATGGGGGCCGCCGCGATGCCGATGCCGCTCATCGTCACCGGGCCGGACACCTCGAACAGGCTCCCCACGCTGTTCACGCGGTGGATCTGCGTCCTGATCTGCTGCCGGATGTTCGCCCTGCTCTCGGCGAAGATCGCCTGCATGCAGGCGCCGAGGTGCTCGCTGCGCACGTCCTCGCCCGACCACTGCAGGTAGTTCTCGATGACGTCGCACATCTCCTGCGCCGTCCCGAAGCGCCGCGACGGCTCGCGCTCGAGCGCCTTCGCGACGATCTGGTCGAGCGCGATCGGGATCCCCGGGACGAGGGTGGAGAGCCGCGGGATCTTCCCCATCAGGAGCTGGTGCATCACGCTGATCTGGTCGCCCTCGAACAGCCGCCGGCCCGCGAGCAGCTCCCAGAGCACGACGCCCACCGCGAAGAGGTCCGCCCGCCGATCCACCGTCTTGCCCGACGTGATCTGCTCGGGGGCCATGTAGGTGATCTTCCCTTTGAAGGTGCCGGTCTCCGTGTGAGAGGAGTTGCCCGAGGCCTTCGCGACGCCGAAGTCCACGAGCTTCACGGCGCCGTCGTACGTGAGGAAGATGTTGTGCGGGGAGACGTCGCGGTGGACGAGGCCGAACGGCCTGCCGTCGTAATCGCAGAGGTCGTGCGCGTACTGCAGCCCGCGGAGCACCTCGGCGACGATCCGGAGCCACGCGCCGCGGCTGAGCCCGCCAGTGCCGGGCTCGCGCTCGCTCACCGCCTTCATCACGCGCTTGAGGGTCTGGCCCTCCAGGTACTCCATGATGATGAAGTAGCCGTCCTCGTCCCCCCCGACCTCGTAGGTCTGCACCACGTTCGGGTGGCTCATGCGGGCCGCCAGCTTGGCCTCGTCCATGAACATGAGGACCCGGCGATCCTCCTCGTCGGCGACGTTCCGGAGGCGCTTGACGACGACCAGCTTGTTCACCGACGCCGGCCCGTGCGCCATGGCCAGGAAGACGTCGGCCATTCCGCCCCGGCCGAGCTTCGCGATGGGACGATATCGGCCGACCCCGAGCTGGGTCGGCGTGTCTCTCAAGATCGACGCTCCGTAGTCTCCGGTCACACCCACCTCAGTATGCAAAATTCATTATTTCAGCGTCCAAGTCAATGCAAAGAGTTTGGGTTTCGGGCGTGTCGTCGCTTTTTTCATGTTTTGGCCGCGCTTGCCTCGCGGCTCATTTTTTTCCCTCGTCCTCCTCCGCTTCCCCCGCTTCCTCCGCTCCATTCGCTGCCATTTGCCACGCCGGCCGTTTTTTGCCGCCGCGGCCGCCTCGGCGAGCTGCGCAGAGGCCGCCAGAAGAGCCGGTGCCGTGTGGGCGAGAAGAGGAGAAAGCGGACATCCGAGCACAGGCGCATACCGTTGAGTCTGCGCGTTATGCGGGAGAGACAGGCCCGCTCCCGAGGAGGCTCCCGGGCAGCGCGCGCGGCGCTTCTTATCGCCGGGCGGCGATGACGCCGGCGAGCTCGAAGTCGAGCGGGACGCCTTCAGTCTGCCGGTATTCCTCCAACCGGGCTGCAAACACCTCACAGAGCGGCTGGAGGACCTCCGGGGGGAACTCCCGCAGCGCCGCGTGGGTCACGAACCCGCTCTCCTGGAGCCATCCTGCCGCCTGCGCGCCGGAGCCGAACCAGAGCCGGAAGCGGTGGGTCCACGCTTCCACGGTGGAGAGGCCGCCGCGGTGGAGCGCCTCGCTGATCTGCACGGCGCCGTCGGGGACCGGCAGCGCCACCTTGACCAGGCCGAGCTCCTCGGCCATCCGGCAATAGACCGCGTACGCTTGCGGCGTGCTGCTCGAGAGGTTCGAGAGGACGCCGGCGCGGCCCCCGGGCCGGAGGATGCGCCCGAGGCGACGCAGGGCCGAGCCCCAGTCCAGGTAGGCGAGGCAGAAGCGCAGGGTGACCACGTCGAAGCTCGACGGCTCCGCGAGGTGGAGGAACGGCTCGGCCTCCGCGCACGTCGTCGAGAGCGGGAGCCCCGCGGCCGCGGCCCGGGCGCTCGCGGCCCGGAGCATCTCCGCGGAGCAGTCGACCGCGACCACCTCGCCGGGCGCGACCTGCCTGGCCATCTCCACGGTCTCGATGCCCGTGCCGCACCCGATGTCGGCGCACCGCGCCCCGGCCGCCAGCCGGAGCCCCGCCGTGAGCCGATCCTGGGGCTGCCGCAGGTGGCGGCCCCACTGATCGTCGTACCGCGCCGCGATCCGATCGTAGATCGATCGCACCAGTTGATTTGCGCTCTGCACCCCCGCCGTGCTCCTTCCCTGCCCAGACGGCCGAGGGCGCCGCGCGCGCGGCAGCAGCACACCCCTCGGCCAGCGCGAGGGAAAAGCGAGAACGGTGCCACGCCGGCGCGCGGCGCTCGGGCACGTCGCGCCGGCGCGGCGCTCGAGCCCGGCGTCACGCGGCCCCGGGCGAGCCGGTCAGCGCGTCGACGTCAGAGCTTCCAGAGCGCGCAGCCCCAGTGGACCCCCGTCCCGAGGGCGAGCACCATGGCGAGCTGCCCCTTCTTCAGCCTGCCGGCGCGCATCTCCTCGTCGATGAGGATGGGCACGGTGGCGCCGCTCGTGTTGCCGAAGCGGTCGATGTTGCTCGGGAGCTTCTCGACGGGGACCCCGAGATCCTTGCGGATGTGCTCGTTGATGCGGCCGTTCGCCTGGTGCGCCAGGAACACGTCGATCTGATCGATCGTGAGGTTGTGCGCGGCGCAGAGCTCTCGCGCGGTCGCGGGGAGCTTGGTCACGGCGAACTTGAAGAGCTCGCGGCCATCCATGCGCGGGATGTGGGCGTCGTCCTCGAACGAGCCCGCCTTCCAGTAGGGGCGCGAGCGGAAGCCGCCGCCGGGCACGTAGAGCAGCTCGGCGAAGCGGCCGTCGGAGCAGATCTTGTGGCCGCGCAGGCCGGCGTCGCGATCGGTCGCGCGCAGGACGAGCGCGCCGGAGCCGTCGCCGAACAGGACGGCGAGGTTCCGGTGGCGGTCGGCGCGCTCGCGGGCCTCCGGCGTGGCGGACCTGCCGTTCTTCGGGTCGAGCGCGCCCCAGTCCTCCCAGGGCATGAAGCCGGCGTGCGCCTCCGCGCCCACGAACAGGATCGTCCTGGCGGCGCCGGTCTGGATCAGCCCGTCGACCGTCTGCAGGCCGAACAGCATGGCCGCGCACTGCTGCCGGATGTCGAGCGCGGGGACGCCGGGAATGCCGAGCTTCGCGCCGAGCAGCGCCCCGGAGCCGGGGAAGATGTAGTCCGGCGTCATCGTGGCAAACAGGATGTGATCGATCTCGGACGGCGAGATGCGCGCGGACTCGATGGCGCGCTTCGCCGCCTCGCACGCGAGATCGCTCACGCCGACGCCGTCCGGCGCGTAATGCCGCTGGCGGATGCCGGATCGCTGGTAGATCCACTCGTCGGAGGTCGTGATAACCCGCGCGAGGTCGTCGTTGGTGACAGGCTCTCCGGGCACGTAGTGCCCTGTGCCGATGATCTCGAACCCGGTCTTGGCCACGGAGGTGCCTTACTCGAACCGCACGCCCGAGGCGAGCGGCGAGGAAGAAAACCGCACGCCACGCCGAGAGGCAGGCGCACGCCGCGGCGCGGCGGATGCAATCGACGCCGGCGGCGCGCCCGCAGGTGTACACGCCGCGCCGCGCCGCGCCGCTACAGCGCGATGCGGCGGTGCGGCACGCGCCTACCAATGCGCCCGCGGTCTTGACGACACGAGTCGTCCCGGATACCCTCGCGCCCTTGGCGGCGGCCGAAGAGGTGGTGCTCCGCCGGCGGGCGTGCTGGCCGATGGGCTGCTAGGCGCCGCGCCCGCGCAGCCGGCGCGCCGAGGCCGCCCAGCTGCAGATGGGGCAGCGGGTCATGTCGTGGCGCAGCGCCGGGCAGTGCTCGCGGCCGAAGTAGATGATCTGCAGGTGGAGCTTGTTCCACTGCTCTGGGGGGAACGTGCGCTTCAGGTCGCGCTCGGTCTCGACGACGTTCCTCCCGGACGACAGCCCCCAGCGGAACGCGAGCCGGTGAATGTGGGTGTCGACCGGGAAGGCGGGGTGACCGAACGCCTGCGCCATGACCACCGAGGCCGTCTTGTGGCCGACCCCCGGGAGCGCCTCCAGGCCCTCGAACGAGGCGGGGACGACGCCGCCGTGCTCGCTCGCGATCCGCTCGCTCAGCGCCTTCAGGTTCTTCGCCTTGGTGGGCGCGAGCCCCACGGTCCGGATGAGCCGGGCGATCTCCTCGACGGGCACGGCCGCCATCTCGGCGGCAGTCCGGGCGCGGGCGAGCAGCGCCGGCGTCACCGCGTTCACCATCTTGTCCGTCGTCTGGGCGCTGAGCATCACCGCGACGAGCAGCGAATATGGATCCTCGTGGGCGAGCGGGATCGCGGGCTCGGGGTACAGTCGATTGAGGACGTCGGCGATCCTCGCCGCTTTCTCGGCGCGCTTCACGGGGCTTCGGGGGCAATCAGGGCGACGAGGGCCATCAGGGCAAGAGAAACGCGAGGAGATCGCCGAGCTCCTGGTCGGACAGCACCTCGAGAGAGAACGGCGGCATCTGCCCGCCGTAGCCGACGAACGAGCCGTGCCGCACCTTCTCGACGAAGACGAGCCGCCGCTCGAGCTCCGTGTACTCGCTGGGCGGGTGATCCTCGAGCCACTCCTCAGGCATCACCGGCGCCGAGTTGACGAGCCGCTGCTCCCCCGAATGCGCTTGCCCGTGGCAGGACGCGCAGCCGCGCTCATAGAGGCGCTCTCCCTCGCCCGCGTCGCCGGGCGGCGGGTCGCTCAGCGTGTACACCGGCGTGAACGCGGCGGCCTCGGTGAGCGCTCCGTCGCCGGGCAGCGACTCCAGGAACGCGTACATCGCCTGAGCGTCGCCGTCGTCGGCGGTCCAGGGCTCGTCTCTGCGCATGAAGTAATAGAGGCAGTGGTTGATCGCGCCGAGGAGATCGGCCTCCTGTCCGCCCCAGTAAAACGGCCTGTCCACGGCGCCGGCGAGCGGGGCGCCGGGCAGGAGGGCGTCCCCCGCCTCGCCGGGGCGCGCTTCATGGCACGTCGCGCAGGTGTAGGCGTTGAAGGTCGTCCCCGCGACGGACGGGTCGCGGAAGAGCGCCGCGCCGTGCTCCGCGGCCGTGGCGTCGACGATCTTCGTCTCGGGCTCGCCCGGACAGCCGCACAGGAGCGCCGCGCAGGCGAGCGCGGCCGCGTGACCGCCCCGCGCCCTCACTGCGCCTCCGCGGCGACGCGCACGAACGCGTCGGGGTAGAGGCCCACCGTGGTGTCGCTGCGGGTCTCCAGCGTCCCGGGATCCAGCCGGAGCACCTTGCCGGGCGTCTCGCTCTGATCCCCCTCGCAGACGACGAACAGCCCGTCGCCCCCGTCGAAGTCCGCGATGTGCGGCTTGTCGCATTCCCCGGTGAGGTCGCGGTAGACGATCGCGTCGGGTCCCTCGTCCAGGTCGAACAGCGCGATCGCGTCGGGCGACTGGGTCGGCACGTAGAGGCGGCGCGCGTCGGGCGACCACGCGACGAAGTACGGCGCGCCGAGCATCAGCAAGCTCGACTCGGGCTCGTGGAACTTCCCCGACGCGACATCGAAGAAGCGCACGTCTTTGCTCTTGGTGTTGCTCACGGCGATGGTCTTCTGGTCGGGGGACATGACCGCAGCGTAAGGTCCGTAGTTGGGGTCGGGCGACGGGGACGGGCTCGGCCCCACGGGCACGCGCACCACCTCGGCGGAAGGGTCGGTCAGGTCGACGATCGCGAGGGAGTCCTCGCCATAACAGGCGACGTAGGCGCGGGCGCCGTCAGGGCGCGAGAGGGCGACCCCGTGGGCCATCATGCAGACCGGGATGAACACCGGCTGAGCGGAGCCCGTGGGCAAGACCTCGTCGGGGCTGATCACCGCGAGGGAGGAGCGCGCCGCCTCTATATCGCGCGGGTTGTCGAGCACGCGCTTGAGATCGTAATGAGAGACGACGACGCGGCTGCCGTCCTCCGAGATCACGATATCACCCGGGTTCGGCTCGACGCGCACCTGCCCGAGGACACGCATGTCGTCGAGCGCGAGCTTCTGGACATAACCGTACATCGCGCTCGATCCGTGGCTCGCGTGGGGGCCGACCGCGCCGGCGACGACCGGGTACGACAGCGCGACGTAGAGCGCGTTTCCCGGGGCGTCCAGCGCCACGTGGTGCGGCCCGTCGATCGTCACGGGATCGCGGCCCACGGGGTAGACGCCGAACCGCTCCCCCGTCGCGAGCGAGAGGAGGGAGATCGTGTCAGAGCGGCTGTCGCTCACCACGCCCATGCCCCCCTCCGGAATCACGATCTTGGGACGCCGGTTGGGATAGGCGTCCCCCTCGTAGGCACCATAACGGGTCTCGATGTTCGGGTCGGGCTCGGCGCAACCCGCCAGCGTCGACGCCGCGAGCGCGCAGCCCAGAAATCGCGAAATGGCCATGAACAACCTCGAGAAGGCACCCGGGCTCCGGACGCGCCGCATCGTAGCAGCAGCCGCCGGCGCGTCAGGACACGACCAGCGCCCTAGCACGGTCCAGCCCGCCCGCATCGACAGACTGATCCCAGCGGGCCCGTCGAGAAAAAAGTAGGCTAAATTACTATCTTTCCGGACGCTCTCCTTTCACAGGGTCTCACCGTGGGTGCTACCGTACCAGTGTACATTTCTTGATCGTTCGCTGTTGCGTGGCCATCCATGGGTCGATGACCCACACACGAGCTGTACGCGTCGCAGCGGCCGAGTTCGGCCGGCCGGCGGTCGAGGAAGGCCGCCGCGGGCGCCGCGGGGCGCGCCTCTCCCTCCCTCTCCTCCCCGCGCTTCTGCTGCTCGCGCCGGCGTGCGCGCCGGAGGAGGCCATCTCACCGCTGCCGCCGCCCGCGCCGACGCCGCTGCCGCCGCTCGAGGGCGCGCCGCCGCTGACGACCGAGCGCACGCTCGAGGTGGTCTCCGCGGTGATCGATCCGCCGGCCAGGGACCCTTCCGTGCCGGCGGACATGGAGCAGCTGCTCGCGGAGGGCTACGGCGAGATCGCGATCGGGCCCGGCCAGCCGCTCGTTCCGGCGACGCTCGACGGCGCCCCGCCGCCGCCGCGCGGCGCGCGGCCGAGGCTCCTGAGCCGCTTCGTCCACCTCGCCGACACGCAGCTCGCCGACGACGAGTCGCCCGCCCGGCTCGCCGTCTTCGACGCCCCCGGCGTGTTCGCCTCGGCGTTCCGCCCGCAGGAGGGGCACGAGTGCCGGATCCTCAACGCCGCCGTCCGGACGATCAACGCGGTCCACCGGAGCGCGCCGCTCGACTTCGTCCTGCTCGGCGGCGACAACGCGGACAACGCGCAGACGAACGAGATCTCGTGGTTCATGGACATCCTCGACGGCGCCGAGCACGTCGAGTGCGACTCGGGCGACGACGACGACCCCGTGCGCGGCCCGGACAACGATCCCAAGGATCCGTTCGTCGCCGAGGGGCTCGCCGTGCCGTGGCGCTGGGTGACGGGCAACCACGACGTGCTGCACCAGGGGAGCTTCCCGATCGACGAGGGCCGCAAGGCGCTCGCGATCGGCGGCATGTCGACCGGCGGCACGCGCGACTGGTCGCTCCCGGGCGCGCCGGTGGTCACGGGCGAGGTCGTGCCCGATCCGGGGCGAGCGCTGCTCAGCCGCCCCGCCCTGCTCGAGCAGGTGGGGGCCACGGGCGACGGGCACGGGATCGGAGCGGACGAGCGGGCGTACGGGAAGGCGTTCTACGAGTTCGACGTGAAGGACACGCCGCTCCGCGTGATCGTGCTCGACACGTCGTCCGACACCGGCGGGTCGATCGGCGTGATCCTCCAGGACGACGTCGACCGGTTCATCCGTCCGGCGCTCGATCGCGCGAAGCTCGAGAAGCGGTGGGTGATCCTCGCGTCCCACCACGCGTCCCGCGTGCTCGGCGACGGGTCGTTCGCCCCGGCGGGCGTCGACGCGAACCCTGGCGCGCTCAGCGTGGCGGCGTGGCAGTCGCTCGTGGGCGGCTACGACAACGTCCTGCTCCACCTCGCGGGGCACACCCACGTGCACCGGTGGACCCGGGTCGAGCCGAGCGGCGGGCACGCCTACTGGGAGCTCGAGACCTCCGCGCTCGCCGACTACCCGCATCAGGTGCGCGTGATCGAGATCTGGGACGACGACAACGGCTTCGTCTCCATCCGGGGCACCGCCCTCGACTACGCCGTCGACGGCGACCCGGTAGCCGAGGACGGGCGGCGCCGGGGCGTCGTGGACCTCACCTCCGGCTTCGGCAGCGACGGCAGCGGCGAGCCCGCGTGGCGCAACGTCGAGCTCTCGATCCAGCGGCCCGACTGAGATCGCCGGCCAGCCGCTCGACCGGGATCACCGGTCGAGCAGCGGCACCGTCTCCTTCAGCTCGATCGACAGCGGAGGATCCCCGCCCCGGCGGATCGCGGCCGCCATCGTGTGCCGCGCCGACGGCCGGTAGAGCGCGAACTGCCAGGCGGCGCGGTCGTCGTCGAGCCGGGGGTCGAACGAGATGCCGATCTCCGGCCCGTCGTCGAGGTGGAACGAGAAGTGGTCGAGCGGGATCGCGAGCCCCAGCCCGCGGGCCTTGATGTACGACTCCTTGAGCGTCCAGTACTCGAAGAAGCGCGCCCGCCGCCGCGCCTCGGGCAACGCGCGCAGCGCGCGCACCTCGGCGGGCGAGAAGAACCGATCGGCGATGTCCACGGCGCCGCCCGCGCGCTCGGTGTCCTCGACGTCGACGCCGACGTCGCGGTCCATCGCGACCAGGCACGCGATGAGCCCGCGCGTGTTGGACAGGTTGAACCGGAGCGGCGGCACCCCGGGCGGCCCCGCGATCTGCGGCCGGCCGTGTGCGTTCCGGACGAACGTCCACGCTTCGGGCGCGACCGGCGCGTACTTCGAGAGGACGGCGCGCACGAGCGCCCGCGTGAGCAGGTACTCGTGCCGGTGCTCGGGGAACACGAAGCGCGCCTGCTGGGCCGCCTCGTCCGGCGCCATCAGCCGGTGGTAGGCCGCGAGCAGGGCCTCGTCGCGGACCGGATCCGAGAAGACGTACCAGAGGTGCGCGACGTCGGGACCGAGCTCGAGCATCTACGTCGTCCCCAGCGGAGCCGCGTCGGCCGGCCCTGGCAAGATCTCCCGCAGGCAGCTGTCGGCGGTGCGATCGATCGGCCGCTGCCGCGGATACCCAAACGACACCTCCTCGAAACGGACACCATCGATCCAGTCCGTGCGGGGGATGTGGAGATGACCGGACACGACCACGCGCGCGCGGAACCGCGTGTGCCAATCGTGGGTGCGCCGGGTGCCGCACCAGATCGAGAAACGCGGGATGTGCCGCAAGCGCACGAGCTCCTCGCGCAGGGGGAAGTGGTTGATGAGGATGGTCGGGTGCGCGCCGGCGGCGCTCGAGGTGATGGCGGCGAGTCGCGCCTCCGTCTCTGCGACGCGGGCGCGGCACCACGCGGGCCGGCTCGCGTACGGGCTCGGGTCGAGCAGCTCCTCGTCCGTGCAGAGGACGCCGCTCTCCATCGCCCACGCGACCGCGCCGCTCTCGGGCACGCCGTCCGGCCGGAAGCTGTAGTCGTAGAGGAGGAACATGGGCGCCAGCACGTGCGGCCCGCCCTCGCCCTCCCAAACGACGTACGGGTCCTCGGGCGTGATCACCCCGCGGCTCCGGCAGATCTCGATCAGGCGCTCGTACCGGTCTCGCCCGCGCGGCGCGCCGCGCTCACTCGGCATCCGATAGAGCTCGTGGTTGCCGGGAACCCACAGGAGCTGCTTGAACCGCGGGCCCAGCGTGTCGAGCACGTAGAGCAGGTGCTGCTCCGTCTCCCCGAGGTCGCCGGCCAGGATGAGCCAGTCCTCCGGCCGCGGCGTCATGCGCTCGATGGCCCAGCGGTTCTCCGCATAGCCGACGTGGAGATCACTGAGTGCGAAGAGCTTCATCGTCGGATGACACGTCGCCCGCGGCCGGGCCAGCGTCAACAACCAGCCTCATCCACCGCGGCGGCGGGCGTCCGCCGCCGCCCACCACGTTCACCTGCCGCGCGCCCGGCGCCGCGTTCACCCGCGCGCGCGCTCCGCGCCGCGATGGCCTGCCGCGGGGTTCGCGCTCGCGCCGCGCTCGCGCCGCGCTCGCGCGACGCCCCTGCCGGGTCCCCGGCGCCGGGCCGCGACCGGGGACCGTTACCCCGGGTTTTTGGGCCGATTCCGCCGGAGCTGGCGCGGCGCATTAAAGTAGGGCTCCAATCCTTCTGCCACATGTGCTACGCGCGTGTGAAGTCTGCACCATGCCTCTGCCCCAACGACAAGGTCTTTACGATCCGGCTTTCGAACACGACGCATGCGGGCTCGGGTTCGTCGCCACGCTACGCCGTGAAGCGACGCACGAGGTCGTTTGCCAAGCGCTCGAGATCCTCGAAAATCTAACCCATCGCGGCGCTGCTGGCTGCGACCCCTGCACCGGCGACGGCGCGGGTGTCCTGCTCCAGATCCCGCACGAGCTGTACGCCGCCTCCGTGGCGGCCCAGGGCATCGATCTGCCCGCGCCCGGCGACTACGCGATCGCCACGGCGTTCTTCTCCCAGAACCCGTCGCGGCGCCGCCAGTGTGAAGCGATCCTCGAGGCCGCGGTCGTGCACCACGGCCAGCGCGTCCTCGGCTGGCGCGACGTGCCCATCGACGACGGCGCCATCGGTCCGGTCGCGCGCGACTCGCGCCCCGCGATCCGGCAGCTGTTCATCGGCAGGGTCGCGCCCCGTCAGTCCTTCGAGCAGGTCCTCTACGCGATCCGCAAGCGCGCCGGCCGCACCGCCCACGCGGACGACTTCTACATCACGTCGTGCTCGTCCCGGACGGTCGTCTACAAGGGCCTGATGCTCGCGGAGCAGGTCTCGGCGTTCTACCCCGACCTGTCCGACAAGCGCGCGGTGTCGCGGCTCGCGATGGTGCACTCGCGCTTCTCCACGAACACCTTCCCCACGTGGGAGCGCGCCCACCCCTACCGCGTGATCGCGCACAACGGCGAGATCAACACCCTGCGCGGCAACACCGCGTGGATGTCGGCGCGCGAGGCGCTGCTCAAGAGCGATGTCTTCGCGAACGCGATCGAGGACTTCAAGCCGATCATCCGCCCCGGCGGCTCCGACTCGTCCGCGCTCGACAACGTCGTCGACTTCCTGCTCGCGAGCGGCCGGTCGCTCCCGCACGTGATGATGATGCTCGTGCCCGAGGCCTGGGCGCACGACCCGGACATGTCGGCCGAGAAGAAGGCCTTCTACGAGTACCACGGCTGCCTGATCGAGCCCTGGGACGGCCCCGCGGCGCTCTGCTTCACCGACGGCCGGCTGATCGGCGCGACGCTCGACCGGAACGGCCTGCGCCCCGCGAAGTACGTCGTGACGAGCGACGGGCTCGTCGTGCTCGCGAGCGAGTTCGGCGTGCTCGACATCGAGCCGTCGCGCGTCATCCAGAAGGGGCGCCTCCAGCCCGGCAAGATGTTCCTCGTCGACACGAGCGAGGGCCGCGTCGTCAGCGACGACGAGATCAAGCGCCGGGTCGCGACCCAGAAGCCGTACGCGGCGTGGGTCGCCGAGAACAAGATCGACCTGCGCGCCCTCGAGGACGTGCCGAGCCTCTACACGATCCCGCACGCGGAGCTCCGGACCCTCCAGCAGGCCTTCGGCTACACGGAGGAGGACCAGCGGATGATCCTCGCGGCCATGGCCACCCTCGGCGAGGAGCCGGTCGGCTCGATGGGCATCGACATCCCGCTCGCCGTCCTCTCCGAGAAGCCGCAGCTGCTCTTCCGCTACTTCAAGCAGCTGTTCGCGCAGGTCACGAACCCGCCGGTCGACCCGCTCCGCGAGGAGATCGTGATGTCGCTCGTGAGCTGCGTCGGCGGCGAGGGCAACCTCCTCGAGGAGACGCCCCGCCAGTGCCGGATGCTCGAGCTGCCGCACCCGATCCTCACCCAGGACGATCTGTCCAAGCTGCGCAAGAACGTCTTCCCGGATTTCCGGGCGGCCACGCTGCCGATGTACTTCTCAGTCGACGGTGACCCGGAGGACAACCTGCGCACCGCGCTCGCGAAGCTCTGCAAGGACGCGAGCCGCGCGATCGCGGACGGCGCGAGCATCCTCATCCTCAGCGACCGCGGCATCGACGAGACGCTCGCCCCCATCCCGAGCCTGCTCGCGATGGGCGCCGTGCACCACCACCTCATCAACGAGGGGACACGCACGCGCGCCGGCGTCATCGTCGAGACCGGCGAGGCGCGTGAGGTCGGCCACATGGCGCTGCTCATCGGCTACGGCGCGGGCGCGGTGAACCCGTACCTCGCGTTCGAGTCGATCGCGGCGATGTGCCGCGACAAGACCCTCGGCGCCGAGCTCTCGCCGTCCGCGGCGAGCTCGCGGTACGTGAAGGCGCTCAAGAAGGGCATCCTCAAGATCATGTCGAAGATGGGGATCAGCGCCCTCTCCAGCTACCAGGGGGCGCAGATCTTCGAGGCGATCGGCATCGATCAGATCGTCATCGACGCGTACTTCACCGGCACGGCGTCGCGCATCCGCGGCGTCGGGCTGCGCGAGATCGCGGAGGAGGCGCTCGCGCGCCACCAGGGGGCGTACGGCGAGCGGGCGAGGTCCGTCCTCGACGTCGGCGGCCACCACCACTACCGCGTGTTCGGCGAGCGGCACCTCTGGACGCCGCAGTCGATCTCGACGCTGCAGCGGGCGGTCCGCCTCGACGACGCGAAGAGCTACGAGGAGTACGCCGCGATCGTCAACCGGCAGGAGGAGCACCCGATGTCGCTCCGCGGGCTGTGGGACTTCAAGCCCGCGGGCCCGCCGGTGCCGATCGAGGAGGTCGAGCCCGCCACCTCGCTCGTGAAGCGCTTCGCCACGGGCGCCATGTCCTTCGGGAGCATCTCGAAGGAGGCGCACGAGACGCTCGCCGTCGCGATGAACCGCATCGGCGCGCGCTCGAACACCGGCGAGGGCGGCGAGGACCCCGCGCGCTTCCTCCGGCTCGCGAACGGCGACTCGAAGCGGAGCTCGGTGAAGCAGGTCGCCTCGGGGCGGTTCGGCGTCACGGCCGAGTACCTCGTCAACGCCGACGAGCTCCAGATCAAGATGGCCCAGGGCGCCAAGCCCGGCGAGGGCGGCCAGCTCCCGGGCCACAAGGTCGACGCGGTGATCGCGAAGGTGCGCCACTCCACGCCCGGCGTGACGCTGATCTCGCCGCCGCCGCACCACGACATCTACTCGATCGAGGACCTCGCGCAGCTCATCTTCGACCTGAAGAACATCAACTCGAAGGCGCGCATCAGCGTGAAGCTCGTCGCCGAGGCGGGCGTCGGCACCATCGCCGCGGGCGTCGTGAAGGCGCACGCGGACGTCGTGCTCATCAGCGGCGACTCCGGCGGCACGGGCGCCTCCCCGCTCACGTCGATCCACCACGCGGGCGTGCCGTGGGAGCTCGGGCTCGCCGAGGCGCACCAGGTGCTCGTGATGAACGGGCTCCGCGGCCGCGCCATCGTGCAGACCGACGGGAAGCTCCTGACGGGCCGGGACGTGGCGTTCGCCGCCCTGCTCGGCGCCGAGGAGTTCGGGTTCTCCACGGCCCCGCTCGTCGCGGCCGGCTGCATCATGATGCGCAAGTGCCACCTCAACACCTGTCCGGTGGGCATCGCCACGCAGGACCCTGAGCTCCGCAAGAAGTTCACGGGCACGCCGGAGCACGTCATCCGCTTCTTCTTCTACGTGGCGGAGGAGCTCCGGCAGATCATGGCGAGCCTGGGCTTCCGTACGTTGACCGAGATGGTCGGGCGCTCCGACTGCATCGTGCAGCGGCGCACCGGGCTCCACCCGAAGGCGCGGAAGATCGACTGCTCCGAGGTGCTGTACCGGCCGAAGGAGGCCCTCACCAGCCCGACCCACTGCGTCGAGCTGCAGGACCACAAGCTCGACCGGGTGCTCGACCTCAAGCTGATCGAGCAGGCGCGCGCGACGATCGACGGCGGCCCGCCCGTCGTGATCGAGACCCGCGTGAAGAACTCCGATCGGACGCTCGGCGCCATGCTGAGCGGCGAGATCGCGCGCCGGCACGGCGGCGCGGGGCTGCCGGAGGACAGCATCGTGGTGCGGTGCGCCGGCAGCGCCGGCCAGAGCTTCGGCGCCTTCGCCTCGCGGGGCATGACGCTCGAGCTCGAGGGCGACGCGAACGACTACGTCGGCAAGGGCCTCTCCGGCGGCGTGGTCGCGGTGCGCCCGCCGCGGGAAGCTCCGTTCCGGGCGGACGACCAGGTCATTGTCGGCAACGTCGTGCTCTACGGCGCGACGACCGGCCGCGCGTTCTTCAACGGCCGCGCGGGCGAGCGCTTCGCCGTCCGGAACAGCGGGGCCACCACCGTCGTCGAGGGCGTGGGCGACCACGGCTGCGAGTACATGACGGGCGGCACCGTGATCATCCTCGGCACCACCGGCCGCAACTTCGGCGCCGGCATGAGCGGCGGCCTCGCCTACGTCTTCGACGAGGACGCGCTCTTCGAGGCGCGCTGCAACAAGGAGATGGTCGCGCTCGAGACGATGACCGCGGCCGACGCCGAGTCGGTGCGGGCGCTGCTCGAGGAGCACGTGCGGCGGACGGGCAGCCGGAAGGCGCTCGAGCTGCTCGACAGCTGGCAGACCGTGCTCGCGAAGTTCGTGAAGGTCGTCCCGAGCGAGTACCGGCGTGCCCTCGAGGCCGCGTCGGCGCCCGCGACGAACGGTGCGGACGGGACGAACGGGCTCGTGTCCCTCCTTTCACCCTCCACCCCCTACGTTTCCACTGGACGTTACGTCCCCGCCAACGCGGGCCCCGCGAGCGCGGGAGAGAGGTCGGCCGCCCATGGGTAAGGTACGAGGCTTCCTCGAGATCCAGCGGGTCGACATCAAGAAGCGGCCCGTTTCCGAGCGTTTGAACGACTGGCAGGAGTTCGAGCTCCCGATCCCCGATCCGGAGCTCAAGGATCAGGCCGCGCGGTGCATGGACTGCGGCATCCCGTTCTGTCACGACGGGTGTCCGCTCGGGAACCTCATCCCGGACTGGAACGATCACATGTACCGCGAGCGCCTCCCGGAGGCGATCGCATCGCTGCACGCGACGAACAACTTCCCCGAGGTCACCGGGCGGGTCTGCCCGGCGCCCTGCGAGGCGGCGTGTGTGCTGAACATCGAGGGCAAGCCGGTCACGATCAAGAACGTCGAGCGCGGCATCGCCGACCGCGCCCTCGATCGGGGGCTGGTCGCGCCGATCGTCCCGAAGCACCGCACCGGGAAGAAGGTGGCGGTGATCGGGTCCGGCCCGGCCGGCCTCGCGGCCGCGCAGCAGCTCGCGCGCAAGGGGCACGACGTGACCGTCTTCGAGCGGGACGATCGCATCGGCGGCCTGCTCCGGTACGGCATCCCGGACTTCAAGATGGAGAAGGACCTCATCGACCGCCGCATGGAGCAGATGCAGGCCGAGGGGGTGACGTTCCGCACGGGCGTGCACTGCGGCGTCGACATCACCGGCGACGCGCTCCGCGAGATGTACGAGGCGATCGTGCTCTGCGGCGGGGCGCGCCGTCCGCGCGACCTGCCGGTGCCGGGCCGGGAGCTCAAGGGCATCCACTTCGCCATGGATTTCCTGACCCAGCAGAACAAGCGGGTCGCCGGCGACGTGATCCCGGATAGCGAGGCGATCCTCGCGACGGGCAAGCGCGTGGTCGTCATCGGCGGCGGCGACACCGGCTCGGACTGCCTGGGCACGAGCCACCGCCACCGCGCGGCGCACGTGACGCAGCTCGAGCTCCTGCCCCGCCCGCCCGACCAGCGCTCCGTCACGAACCCGTGGCCGGCGTGGCCGCTCGTCCTGCGCACCTCGTCCTCGCACGAGGAGGGTGGCGAGCGGGACTGGTCGGTCTCGACGACGGCGTTCCTCGGCGACGAGCGCGGGCACGTGCGCGCCCTCAAGGCGACGCGCGTGAGCCTGGAAGGCGGCAAGTTCGTGCCGGTGCCGGGGAGCGAGTTCGAGATCCCGTGCGAGCTCGTCCTGTTCGCGATGGGCTTCGTCGGCTCCGAGCGCGAGGGGCTGATCGAGCAGCTCGGCGTCGCGATGGACGTGCGCGGCAACGTGAAGGTCCAGCAGGGCGGGCGCACGAGCGTCGAGGGCGTCTTCGCCGCGGGCGACATGTCGCGCGGCCAGAGCCTCGTCGTCTGGGCGATCGCGGAGGGGCGCCGGGCCGCGGAGTCGGTCGACGTGTACCTGATGCAGCCGGCGAAGCGCCGCCTGGCGATCGCGGCGGGTTAACGCCGCCGTGCGAGCGCTGGTCTGGGACGGCACCACCGCGCGTGTCGTCGACCGCGCCCCCCCCTCGACCACGGCCGGCATGGCCGTGGTCGAGGTGCGGTGCGCGGGGATCTGCAACACAGATCTCGAAATCACCAAAGGTTACGCTGGCTTCCGCGGCACGCTCGGCCACGAGTTCGTCGGGGACGTCGTGGAGGGGCCGCCCGCCTGGCTCGGGCGGCGTGTGGTGGGCGAGATCAACTTCGCCTGCGGTCGCTGCGGCATGTGTGCGCGCGGGCTCGGGCGGCACTGCTCGGCGCGCACGGTGATGGGCATCGTCGGCGCCGACGGCGCGCTGGCGGAGCGCGTTGCGGTGCCCGTGGCGAACCTTCACGCCGTCGACGACCGTGTGGGCGACGAGGAGGCGGTGTTCGCGGAGCCGCTTGCGGCGGCGTACGAGATCCTGGAGCAGGTGCGGGTGGTGCCGCGCACCTCGGCGCTCGTGCTCGGCGACGGCAAGCTCGGCCTGCTGGTGGCCCAGGTGCTCCATCAGGCCGGCGCCCGCGTCGTTGCGGTCGGCCGGCATGACGAGAAGCTCGCCCTGCTGCGTGCGCAGGGCATCGCGACCGAGCACATCCCCCGGCCGTCCTCGGGCCAGGTCGCCGCCGGCGCCGGACCGGCGCAGCCAGCCTGGACGGGTGAGCCTGCGGAGCTGGTGGTGGAGGCCACCGGCACGGCCGAGGGGTTTGCGACCGCGGTCCGGGCGACCCGTCCGCGGGGCACGCTCGTGCTGAAGAGCACGGTGGCTGGTCTCTCCAGCGTCCACCTGGCCGAGCTCGTCGTCCAGGAGATCACCGTGGTGGGATCCCGCTGCGGCCTGTTCGAGCCGGCGCTTCGCGCCCTCGAGACCCGCAGCGTCGATGTCCGTTCCCTCGTCTCGGCCCGGGTCCCGCTGGAGCGCGCCGACGAGGCGCTGCGCCTCGCTGCGGCGCCCGGGGCGCTCAAGGTGCTCGTGACGCGCTGAGCCGGGGTATTCCGTCCCCCCGTGCACACAACGTGAGAACTTCGCTCGGGTGGTGGGAATAGTCCTGGCAGACGCGCAGCGCGCGGCACCTCAGGAGCAACGATGAACACCAAGGACACCCCCCCCCCGTCCGACCCTGGTCGGCCTGGCGCGCACGAGGGGCGAAGCGAGCGTGAGATCTGGGAGCACCAGAGGCTGCAGGAGTTCGGCCTCAACGAGCGCGCCGGGGAGGCGTCGACGTTTTGCCTCGATTGCCGCCGCGAGATGCTGGATCGGCTCGCGCGAGCCCAGGCGCGCGGTTCCGCCCTGTTCCAGGTGGTTCGCCGAGAAGGTTTGAGCTCTCTCCCCCCCGGTCACCTGGCGCCCGAGGACGAGCTCCTCTTCGAGTACAAATCGTGGCTCCAGTCCAGGCTCACACGCCTTCGCAGCCGCCGCACCCGCCGTCTCGTCGCCGCCGCCGCGTTCGTCCTCTTGATGCTCTGGACGGCCCTCGACTCCTTGCCCCATTAACGGCGAGGCGCGATCCGCGAGCCCCCAAATCCGCTTGTCCCCACGGCCCCCGCCTAGAGCGGCTTCCCCCCGTCTCTCGTACCTGCGTCCCAGAGCGACGGTCACCCGCACAGGAGACGGGCCCAGATCGGCGTTTTCGGCGCGCAGGCGCACTCCTGTGCGCTGAGCACCGAAAACGCCGAGGTGGGCCCGTATCCGAAGCGGGTGACCGCCGCTCTAGGGTGTGCGGCGGAAGAGGCCAGAGATGAATCGCGACGGCGGCGGGACCTGCCGCGGCCGCCACGCCGACGCGGCCACCAGGGAGACCCCGTTGCGCATGAGCAGCAGCGCCGGCTCGTCACCCCGGACGTCGAACCCCTGGCTGAGCCGGAGCGCGCCGCGGACCAGCGACTCGTGCGGCGCGATGCGGAGCGGCTCGAAGCCGTTCATGCGGAGGCGGCGCTGCCAGGCGCCCCGGCGCTCGTGCCGTTCGACCCGGGCCGCTCCCTCTCCCACCACGACGTTCATCACCTCCTGCCCGAAGAAGACCTGCTCGATGGTCTCGCGCGCGGCGATATGGGGCGGGAGCAGCGCCTCCAGCGCCTGGAAGACCGCAAAGTAATGGCCGATCGCCTCGGACAGCCGCGGGAGGAATTGCAACGCGTTGTGCTCCACGTCCGGCTCGATCAGCGTCAGCACCCGGGGAGAGAGCGCCCGGATCTTCGTGAGAATGGCGTCGCGGTTCGCGGTCGGGTGCACCGACGCGTCCGGCACGTGGTGCAGTGCAAAAGCAGCGTTGACGGCGATGGGCGCCGACGAGCGCGACGCGATGCGGCTCCAGTCGACGCGCTCCACCGCGGAGGCGACCCCGTGGAACTCGAAAGGCACCTTGAGCCGCTCCGCCCAGCCCCCGATGAAGGCGCCCGCCCAGCGCAGCCGCTGCTCGGGATCCGGGCCCCGGCACGGCAGGTCGATCCCGGTGAGGCGGACCCGCGGGGGGCCGCCGGGCCGCGCCGCGAGCCGGTGCAGCAGGAACGGCCACTGCGTGCCGCCGCCGACGCCGATGTCGATGAGGTGGAGCTCGTCCGCGTCCTGGAACGCCTCGACGATGGCCGCGTTCGCGCTGAGATAACCGAACCGGATGAGCGGCGTCGCGTGCACGAGCAGCTGAAAGGCCGCGAGCATGTCCCGCGGGCCGGCGCTGCGCAGGTACAGGTTGCCGTCGCCCGAGCGGTCGCCGTCCAGGCGGGCGAGCAGCGCCCGGCCGAACACGCCCGAGATGCGCTCGGAGGCGTCCCCGGTGTCGGGCTCGGCGCGCAGGATGCCCTCGACGAGGGACCTCGCGCGCCCGCAATCCCCCGCGTCAATCGCCTCGCCCGCCGCGAGGAGGCGGCTGAGGAACGGGCGTCGCCGGGTGTGCGTCTGTCGGGTGCCGGAGCTCGGGTGCTGCCCGAGCCCGGCCGCGGCCGAGCTCGTGGGCGCCTCGTGGTGCGCTCGTAGGCTGACAGGCGCCTCTTCGGCTGATGCGTGTCTACGGATCGCGTTCATGGTGTCCAGGGCTGTTCAAGCAGGCAGCCCGCCGTCCTGGCTAAGCTCTCCGCGATGCGTCGAGTTCAAGCGCGAACGCATGACGCCGATCACACCGCCGGAGCCGGGGGGTTTCGATGGTCGCTGATACCGGTGCGGGAGGCCCCGACGGCGAGCGAGGAGCGGACGCCGAGCAGCAGCGCCCGCGGCGAAGCCGCGGAGCGCGGCGCCCGCCCGTGACGCGATGGAGACAGGGCTCGCACGAGGGCTCGACAGACAACTCTCTGTACATCGATGAAGCCGCCGGTCCGGTCAAGCCCAAGAAGGTCATTGCACATCGCGCTCCCTTCCTCCTCCCGTCCGAGCATGTCTCTTGCGGCAGACGTACGCTCTCGTAGGCATACAACAAGGTGTCCGACGGCTCACCGCAGCGGCGATCCCCGCCGCGGCGAGGCGCGCTGTCGCCGCGGCGCGCGCGGGACACGCCAGCGCGCTCCGCCGCGCGATCGGCGGCTCGCCCCGAGCAGGCGCGTCGTGTGGGCCGGGTTCGTCGGGCTCTCCGTGGTCGTGGCGTCGTGGCGTCGTGGCGTCGTGGCGTCGTGGCGTCGTGGCAGCACCTCGGCGGGATGTGGCTTACACAATACATTACATTCCGCATCATCACATCTGTAAAGTCGCGGCGCCTGCGCGTCCGGCCGGGCCGGCGGGGCGCCCCCGCGTCGGATGGAGGCAGCCCTGCGACAACCGGGCTCTTCTTCGTCCATGAAACGAGCCCGAGGCGGCGCGATGCGCTCGGAGAGACAGGCCCCTTGCCGGAGGTGATGTGGGGAATGGCCGCCCCTCCGGCCCTGTGGCCCACGCCAGGCGAGACCGTGAGCCGAGGCGCAGCGCCCGGGAAAGCGCGCTCCGGCGGCGTGCGGCATTGACGTACTTGTGTACCTGTGCCTACGACGCCGGCGCTCCCGGCTCACTCGTTATCGGGCAGATCGCCGCCTTCGGCGAAGTAGGAGCGATCCACGCCATTCTTCTCGAGCCAGCGGCGAATTCGATTCCTGTGCACGCCGAGCCGGCTGGCCGCGCGCGACACATTGCCCCGCTCGAGGCGAAGCGCCTCGGCGATCTCGTCTTCAGGCGGCGGCGGGTGGCCTCCGCGCGCCCCGCGCACGTCGCTCCCGCTCTGCCGGGCTCGCGCGTCGAGCGTGTCCTGGCTCAGCCCCACGCCCGCGAGCGGATCCAGATCCTTCGCCTCGACCGTGCGCCGCCCCTCGTCGAGCGCGCGCGTGACGGCGCGCCGCGCCTCGCCCACGAACTCGCGCAGATTGCCTGGCCAACGGCGCAGCGCGCACGCGATGATCATCGAGGGGTGGATGGCCGGCGGCGCCCCCTGGGCGACCGCCTTGGCGCACTGCGCGAGCAGCCACGGGATCTCTTCCAGCCTCTCCCGGAGCGGCGGCAGGCGGACCTCCGGCCGGCCGATGCGATAGTAGAGGTCGTCACGGAAGCGGCCTTGGGCGACGCGCGCGCGCAGGTCGTGTGTCGCGGCGCAGATCCGGATCTGGACCGGGCGCGGCGCGACCGCGCCGAGCTCGAGCACCTGCCGGGTGTCGATGGTGCGCAGGAGCTTCGCCTGCACGGCGGCGTCGAGCTCCGCCACCTCGTCGAGGAACAGCGTGCCCCCGTTGGCGGCCTGCACGTACCCCTCGGTGTCGTGTGTCGCGCCGGAGTAGGCGCCGCGCCGCGCGCCGAAAAGGAGCCGCTCCGCCAGGCCTTCCGGGATGGCGGCGCAGTTGACGGCCACGAACGGGCCGCGCGCCTGCGGCCCTGCCTCGTGGTACGCGCGCGCCGCGAGCTCCTTGCCCGTGCCGCTCTCGCCGGTCACGAGGAGGCTGTCGCCCCCGGCCGCCGCGCGGGTGATCGTGTCGTAGGTCTGCTGCAGCCTCGGACCGAGCACGCTGTCCTTCTCGACGCGCACGCCCCCGCGGGCGAAGCTCCGGATGTCCGGGAGCGCGAGGAACACCGACGTGCCCGCGCCGACGACCTGGATCGACTCCCTCCGGACCTCGCCCCGGATGGGCTCGCCGTTGACCATCGTCCCGTTGGTGCTGCCGAGGTCCTCCACGGTCCAGGCGCCGCCGTCGAACGCGATGCGCGCGTGCCGGCGCGACATGAGCGCGTCGTCCCCCAGCGGCACGCCGGCGACGCCGCCGCGCCCGATCACCACGGCCCCGGCGTCCAGAGGGATGGGCGCGCAGCGCGGCTGATCCCCCGAGAAGATCAGGACGATGCCGGGAACAGGCTCGGCGACCGATGGCTCAGGGACGATCGCGACCCGGACAGTGGAGTAGTCCATCGGGCGTCATCTTACTCGTTCATTGACCTGGCCGGCCAGTGGCCGGCCACTTCCAGCGGCTCGCGGCCGGCTTCTTGAGCAGAAGTCCCGCCAAATCCGGGTTGCCTGGATCGCCCCATTTTGGCACGAGTTGTGCTTTGTATCCGGGTATGGTGGCCTCTGCAAGAGCTCGCATCACTCGGGATCGGGGGTCCGCCCCTGAGGTAAACATGGGTTCCGGCCGCAATACCGAGGAGGGGAGCCGCCGTCCCCCGCGTCGCCTGCACACATCGCGCACCCTGCCGAGCTTTCCCACCCACCCCGGCCTACAGAGCATCACCGGGCTGCGCGGGGCGCTCGAGTTCCTGGAGTGGCCGGCGGCGGAGTGGACGGTGAAGGACCTCCAGGACTGGTTCACCGACCACCTCGTCACCCCCGGCCTGATGAAGCGGCCCCAGATGGTGCGCGAGCCCGGCGCGACGCCCGTGATGCTCGATCCGCGCACCGACGCGGGCTCGAACCTCGAGGACCTGATTTACAAGGCGCGCAGCCGCGTCCTCACGGCCCTGCGGGGGCTCATCGCGCCCGTCGCCGACGACCGGTTCCTGAACGCGGCCATCTACGGGGGCAGGGTGCGCCGGGCCGCCGTGGGCGGCCGCCCGGTGTGGGTGGCGTCGCCGCGCGAGATCGATTTCCTCGGGGACATCGTGCTCAGCCTGCTCGCCGCCGACATCCTGCTCGATCGCGAGTTCTATCGCGCACACCTATGCATTTGCGAGGTGTGCGGGAGGGTGTCGTTCAAGGACAGCCCGGACGCGCGAGGCGTATGCAGTGAGCATCGGAGTGCCATCTCGGGGTTCACGCCGCGGGTGCGGTGAGCGGCTGAGGCGGAGCAGCGCTGTCAGAGACGATAAGGCCGGCCGGCGAGCCGGCCTTCGTCATTTGGAGCGGAGCGGACGCGGCCCGCCCTGGGCGAGCGTCGGCCGAGGCGGACGGCGCCGCCTCAGTCGGCGTCGAACGAGACCCAGGCGCCCGTCGCCCAGGTGTCATCCGCCTTGAAGGCGCCGATATAGCTCGCGTTGTCGTCGAAGAAGCCGTCGTCGGGCGGCGTCGCCGCGTTCTCGGCGAGCGTGGCCGCAGGGCGGAAGTCCGGCGTGGCGGCGAAGCAATCCGCGATCTGCGGGTCCTCGACGCTGTTCTTGGACGCCTGGTCCTCGAACCACGCGACCTCGTCCAGCCCGCCGTCGTCGTCGTCGTCGAGCGCCGATTCCGTCGCCTCGGCGGTGTCGGCCTCGTCGTAGGCGATGTTCTGCTCGCCGTTGCCGAAGAAGATGGAGCTCGCGAGCTCCACCTCGGTCCCCTCGTTCCTGACGTCCACGCCCGCCTCGAAGCCGGTCACGATCGCGTTGAAGATATGGGCCTTGGTCGTGCGGCGCAGCAGCATGCCGTACTGCTGCTTGTCGACGTCCTTGTCCTTGCCGCACAGGGTCACGTTGTAGATCGTGGGCTCGCTGATGGGAGCGTTATCGGACCCGTCGCCGTCGTTGTCGCCCTCGAAGCCGTTCGTCTCGTCGGCGACCGTGGGATCCTGCTGGAGGGCGAGGAACTGGAGCTTTCCCGTGTACCCGAAGTCCCAGTCGAAGCCGTCGTCGCCGTTCTGCGCGCAGAGGAGGTGCTTCGCGTTGACGGTGCCGCCGAAGAACTCGAAGCAGTCGTCGAGCGTGTGGTGCACCATCACGTGGTCGATCTTCGTCTTGGAGCCCACGCCGGCCAGCGTGAGGCCGTTCACCTCGTTGTTCTCGGAGAGCAGGATCCCGCTGAACTCGATGCGAACGTACTCGAGGACGCCGCTGTCGTCGTCCTCCACATCACCGCCGTACTCGACGCCGACGATGCCCTCGACCTCCGCCTTGCCGCCAGGGACGTTGATGGGCGCGTTTCCCAGCAGCAAGACGCCGCCCCAGTCGCCCGCGGAGCGCTCGCCCTTCGGGCTCTGGCTCGTGAACACGATGGGCTCGTCGGCGGTGCCCTTGGCGTCGATCCTCGCGCCGGGCTTCACGACGAGCGTCGCGAGGGTCTCCTTGTCGCCCATGATCGTCGTGCCGGGCTCGATGGTGAGCGTGGCGCCGTCCTCGACGAGGATGGTGCCCTTCATGAGGTAGCAGTTATCGGCGCTCCACGTCGTGTCGGCGTCGATCGCCTCGGTGACCTCCACCGGGGCGGCGCAGTCCGGGCCGTCGCCGCCGCCGCCGTTGCCGCCGCCGCCATCGCCGCCATTGCCGCCGGTGCCGCTCGTCGTCGACGTGTTGTTCGAGGTCGACCCGCCGTCGTCGTCACCGCCGCAGGCGGCGGCCGTCGCGACGGCGAGCGCCGACGCGCAAACCAAGGCAACCCTCAATGTCCTCATAAGATTCATCCTCCTTGGATAAGGATGGTCCGTACTGGCAACATCGTGGAGTTCACCCCGTGACGATTACGTGGCACACGGTCAATAGGTCAGTGCCGCGCTCAAGGTCACGGTCGTACCAGCGTTGTACTCGAGCACGATGTTGTCGTCCGTGCCCTCTTTGCCCTGCGTGACGCGGACTGGAGCATCGATGAGGTTCTCGCCGGCCAGCTTCAGCTCGACGTGCTCGCCGAGGCGCTGCGCGACGGTGAGATCGATCTGGTGCCGCGGCTGTTCGTACTCGTCCGGCATGTTCTTGCCCACCGTCCTGAGCCGGGCGCCGAACACGTTGTAGAGGAGCCGCGCGCTCGTGCCGGTCGACTCGACGCTGCAGTCGAGCCCCAGGTTGATGACGAACGGGGATTGCCCCTGAAGCGGGTGCGTCGCGGTGCTCTGGATCGCGACCCCGCCCTCCTTCGGCTCGGGGTTGATCTCGACCTCCGAGGTCACGAGCGTGATGTTGCCGAGCGCCGTGACGTCCCGGAAGAGCGGGTCGATGAAGCCCAGGCTCTTCCGGATCTCGAGCTCGACGCCCGCGGCATAACCGCTGTCGCCGTTCGTCCAGCTCAGCCTCCCCTTGCCGCTGCTCGGCTTGATGATCTCCTCGATCGGGTCCTCGAAATGCTTGTAGAAGACGCTGGCCGCCATCACCTCGCCGGCCGTCGGGAAGAGCTCGAAGCGGACATCGCCGTTCATCACCCTCGTCCGCTCGAGGTCTGGATTGCCCTCGACCTCCCTCGCGCTGTATCCCGGCTGGGACAGCGCCGGGCTGAGCTCGATGAGCTGGGGGCGGGCGAGCGTCCGCGTCACGCTGAACCTCAGGTTCGATTGAGGGGTCGTCTTGAAGACGAGGCTGGCCGCGGGCAAGAGATCCACGTCGTCGTTGTCGACGTCCTTGTCGGGGTTGTCCGGGACATCCATCGACAGCAGGGAGGCCTCGACGCGCGCGCCGAGGATCGCCCGGAGCCACCGCGTGACGTGGGTGTCCGTCATCACGTAGCCCGCGTAGAGATCGGTGCTGGCCGTGTAGTCGTCCGTGTCGCGCGTGGTCTCCTCCAGCTCGAAGAGGGCGCCGATGTTCTCGTCCGAGAACAGCGGGCCCGGATCCTGTCGCAGCACGGTCGTGTCGGCGAGCCGGAGCGCCTTGAACCGGAACCGGCGCGCGTCGAACTGGCGCTCTCGAAAATTCAAGAGGCCGCCCACCTTCAGGCGGGTCGGGGCGTCTCCGCGGCGGAGCGGCAGCGAGTAAGAGAGCTGTCCGCCGTAGTTCGTGTCGGCCAGGTCGATGAAGACGTGCGAGCCGCTCAGCGTGCCGTCGTCCCACGAAAAGGCGCCGCTCGTGTCGTCCCTGGCGTAGACGTTCTCCCTCGTGTCGGGCTCGTCCGAGGTCGCGCGGGAGACCCACGCCTTCCAGTCGAGCGTCCCGTTCCCGAGCGCCGCGATGCGATGCTCCCCCGCGAGCTGGCCGAGGGCGAGCGCCCGGGAGACGAAGCGCTGCAGCGTGTCGCGGTACACCGCCCCGCCGCTCTCCTCGATGAGCTCCCGCGACTGGAGCGCCACGTCGTCCGATGAGCGGCTGTAGAGCCCGGTGAGCGTCACCTTGTGATCCCGGTGGGGCGTGTAGGTGGCGCTGGCGAAGCCGCCCCAGGACACCTGATCGCGGATGCTGTCCAGCGTGGAGTCGTTGAGCTGCCGGAGGCCGCTCTCGCTCCTGGGATCGAACGCGTAGGTCCGGTTGATCTCGTCGGCGCGCGGGGCGAATTTCCGGCCGTAACTCAGCGTGGCGAGGTAGCCGAGGCGCTGCTCGCCGCGGAGCTTCAGGGTGTCGCCGACGACGACGCTGCCGCTGCCGTTCGGCGGGGTGAACGACCGGCGGGTGGCCATCGACGAGTTGATCGCCCTCCCGTAGGCCGCGATCTCGTCCCTCGTGATCGGCGTGCCGTCCGGCCGGCGGATCCCGCGGGCCACCTTGTGCTCGGGGAACCCGTCGGGCAACGCGCGCGCGCCGTCGTCGATCCCGAGCCAGTCGGTGCTCGATCCGGAGTACGTCAGGCGATCTCGGAGCGTGCTCCGGGTGTTCGCCGCGAGCGACGCCGACGCCTGCAGGAGGAACTCGGTCGGGAGCTCGCGCGTGTTGATCTGGACCGAGCCGCCCACGAAATCCCCGGGGACGTCGGGCGTGAACGTCTTGACGACGGTGATGTCGCTGAGGACCAGCGACGGGAAGAGATCGAGCGGGACCGCCTGCCGGTCGGGCTCGGGGCTCGGGAGCGGCGCGCCGTTCAGGAGGGCGTTCGTGTAACGATCCCCGAGGCCGCGCACGTAGACGTACCTGCCGTCGACCACGGTCGCGCCGACGACGCGCTTCGCGGCCTCCGCGGCGTTGCGATCGGGGGTCTTGGCGATCTCCTTCGCGCCGACGGCGTCGCCCACGTGGGGGGCGTTCTTCCGGAGGAGCAGCTGCGCGGCGACGCTCGCGCGCTCCGGCTCGAACTCGACCTCGATGACCTCCTCCTTCTGCTGGTCCGGATCGAGGCCGACGTCGACCTGGACCACCTGCCCGGCGGCCACCCGCACGTCCTGCACGCGCTGAGGCGTATAGGCCTCGTACCAGATCCTCAGCTGATAAGTCCCCGGCGGGAGCTCCAGGCGATAACGCCCGTCGAGATCCGCGATGGCCTTGATCTTCGTCCCGACGACCGACACCTGGGCGTCGAGCACGGGCTCCCTGGAGGTGGTGTCCGTGACGACGCCCCACACCGCGCCCCTGCCGGCGGGAGGCGGACGCGACGGGCTCGGCTCGTCGGCGGCCGCGAGATCCTCGGCGGCGGGGCCGGCGTCGGCCGGCGCGGCCGCCCCTCCGGGCGGCGGCGCGGCCGCCCCGGGGTCGTCCTGGGCGAGGGCCGTCGCCCCCCAGCAAAGCGGCGTCACGAGCGCCGCGATTACCCCCGAGATCCTTCTGCGAATCATGCACCTGTCCCTTCGCGCGCCCCGAGCGCGGGCGCGCAGATCGATCCCCGGGCGCGCCGCGGCGCCCTTCCACGAGGCGGCGGAGAGCCAGCTCCCCGGCGCCCTTGTCCCCGTTCATCCCCGTTCACCGCGCCGCGAGCGCTCGTCGACGCGCTCGGTGCGCGCGCGGGCGCCCGCGCCCCGCGGCGACGCCGCGCCCGGCCTGAGCTCCGCTCGGGCTCAGCGCCCGGCCTTCTCTGTCAGGACGGCGATCGTCTTCGCCCCGCCCATGCGCGCGGCGTCCATCGCCTCGACCGCGACCGCGTAGGCGGCCTCGTCGTCCGCATCGAAGTAGAGCACGTCGTCCGAGCGCGCCGCGAAGATCCGGGCGAGCCGCTCCTTCAGCTCGGCGCGCTGCACCTCGGCCTGGTTGATGCGGATGACGCCGCGCTGGTCCACCGTGAGCACCACGGGCTTGCTGGCGTCGTCCGGGGGTGGCTCGAGCTTCGCGGCGTCGTCCTTCTTGGGCAGGTTCAGCCAGAGCTGCTTCGCGAGCAGCGGCGTCACGACCATGAAGATGATGAGGAGCACGAGCACCACGTCGACCAGCGGCGTGACGTTCATGCTCGGCGCGACGCCGCCTCTCCGGCCCCCGCCGCCTTGCGGAGCGCTCATCCCCATGGCGTCACCCCTCCTCCGGCCCGGGGGCCGCGCCGCCGCCCCGCTGGCTCACCTGCAGCGAGATGCCGGAAAAGCCGACCTCCTGGCAGAGCGCGAAGGTCTCCCGCACGCGGCCGTATTTCGCCGAGGAGTCGCCCTTGATGACCACGCGGCGCTCCGGTTCGCTCTCGCGGATGGCCCGGAGCCTGTCGCCGAGCGCGCGGAGGTCGGACATGGGCTCCTTCTCCAGGAACACGTTGCCTGCGCCGGTGACCGTCACGTAGATGGGGTCGAGCTTCGACTTCGACCTCGGGTCCGGCTGGAAGACCGCCGGGAGCTCGACCCGCTCGCCGTGCTCCATCTGGGGCGCGATGACCATGAAGATGATGAGGAGCACGAGCACCACGTCGACCAGCGGCGTGACGTTGATCTCCGGCTCAGGCGGCTGCCGACCCGATCTCTTGCTCTCCGCTCGAACGCCCATGCTCGTTCTCCATCTCGTCGATGAGCTCACCCGCGCTGCGCTCGAGCGCGAGCTCCACCGCGGCGATGCGGGTGGTGAGGTAGTTGAAGCAAAGCACCGCCGGGATGGCGACCCCGAGCCCGAGGGCGGTGACGATGAGCGCCTCGGCGATGCCGGCGCTCACGGCGCCGAGGCCGCCCGAGCCGGTCGAGGCGATGGTCTGGAAGGCGGTGATGATGCCGATGACGGTGCCGAGCAGCCCGACGAACGGCGCCACCGAGCCGACCGTGGCGAGCACGGAGAGGCCGCGGCGCAGGTCGGCGGAGATGGCCTCGCGGCGCCGCGACACCTCACGGCGCGCGAGCTCCACCGGGGGCACGCCGCCCTCGCCCGCGTCGATGGCGCGCTTGAAGCGGCGCACCGCCGCCGCGACGAGGCGGGCGAGCGCGGAGCGGCGGTGCCGATCGGCGATCTCCACGAGGCGCGCCGTGTCCCACGCCTCCATCACCGGCCGGGCCTCCCTCGCGAAGCTCCTGGTCTCGGACGCCTGGCGCGCGAGCGCGATGAGGCGCTCCACCACGACAGCGACGCTCGCGAGCGCCATGAGCACGAGCGCGAACGCGACGAGCTTGCTCAGCAAACCCATGCTCGCCCAGATGTGCCCGAGATCGAACTGCATCATCGTCGTACGCTCCTTCGTCCCTCTCGCGCGGGGCCGCCTCCGCGGGGATGCGCGAGAGTCATCTCTTGGCCCTGAAGGGGATCCTGACCGTCTTGAAGGTCGACACCGGTCTCCCCTCGTGAATTGCCGGCTTGTAACGCCACGTCTTCACCGTCGCGAGGACCACGTCGTCGAAGAGGGGGTGTCCCCGGACGATGGTGACGTTCGAGACCTCGCCCGTCTCGGTCACCACGAACCGGACGACCACGGTGGCCTCTATCCCAGCGCTCCGCGCCGCCTCGGGGATGGGAGGGAGCGCGTTGGAGAGCGCGACCGGCGGGGTCGCGTTCTCGGGGAGGTGAATCGGCCCTCTCGGCGGCGGCGGGGGCGGCGGGGGTGGCGGCGGCGGCGGCAGGGCCGCGGCGACGGCCGTGCCCGTGCCTCCCGGCTGGCCGCCTGGGACGCCGCCGGGAGCGCCGCCCGGCTCGCCATACGTGTCGTCGTCGCTCGGCTTGGCCTCCCCCGGATCGGCCTCCGGCGGGCTCTCCTTGGGCACCGCGGTCGGCGCGACGAGCGCCGGGCGCCGGGGCGCCGGGGCGCGCGGCGCCGCGGCGGCCGCCGCGGGGGGCGGCGGGGGCGCCGGCGCCGGCGCGGGGGGCGGCGTCTCCGGGATCTGGGAGGTGAGCTTGACGTCGACGACCTCCTCCTCGGGCTCCGGAGGCTTGATCGCGCCGCTCAGGCGCGCGGCGGAGAGCGCGATGCCCGCGAACAGCAGGAGCCCCGCCATGGCCCCGATCGCGAGCCTCCTCGCTCTGTCAGGGTCGGCCTCCCCCGCGCTCCACGTCTCAAGATGCATCGAGGCTCCCGGCGCCATCCAGTGAAGAGAACGAAGCTCCGCCCGGCCACGAGAGGGCGAGCGGCTCCGAGCGGCCCGGCTCGTTCCTCGAGGGGCGGAACGAACTCTGCTGTTCTCATGTTGCGGCGTATTGACAGACCAGCAACGTTTACCGCGATGCGCGCGGCCGCTGCGATCACGCGCTGCGGGTCTCCGGGACGTCGGGCGAGGCCGCGAATCGGTAACCGATGCCTCGGACCGTCTGGATGTAGTCGCCCGCGCGGCGCAGCTTGTCGCGCAGCCGCTTCACGTGGGTGTCCACGGTCCTCGTCGTGATGCTCACGTCGATCCCCCAGACGCCGTCGAGGAGCGCGGTGCGCGTCTGGACGCGCTCGCGCGCCTCGTAGAGCGCGACCAGGAGCTTGAACTCGAGCAGCGTCAGCTCGACCTCCTCGCGGTCGACCCATACGCGGTGGGCGCCCTCGTCGACCCGCAGGCAGCCGAACTCGATGCACCGATCCGCGGCCGAGGAGGACTTCGCGCGGCGGAGCACGGCTTGCACCCGCAGCACGAGCTCCCGCACGCTGAACGGCTTGACCACGTAATCGACGGCGCCGAGCTCGAAGCCGACGATGCGGTCGACCTCGTCTCCGCGCGCCGAGACGATCATCACCGGGATCCGCTGGGTGCCTTCGCTCTGCTGGAGCGCGCGGCACACCTCCGTCCCCGAGAGGTCAGGCAGCATGAGATCGAGCAGGACGAGATCGGGCCGTTGGTCCTGCGCCAGCCGGACCCCCTCCCCTCCCTGGCCTGTGACGAACACCTCGTGGCCGGCCTGCCTGAGGTTGTAGTCGAGCACCTTTTGAAGCGCCGGCTCGTCTTCGATGACCAAAATCCGCGCCATACTGAAGAGCGCGTGTACCCGAGCGATGTGACGGCCCCATGACCAGATGGCAACAGGGCGGTGCGGCGCCTTGATCCGGTGAGAATTCGCCGTCGTTCGCCCTCACGGCATGCCCCGCCGGTCGATGTGTGTGCACCACGCCCGGACGCCGCGCGCGGCGCGGGCGTCGCGAGGCCGCGGCGCGGGGGTCGGCGAGCGGGGCGAGCAGGAGCGGACGCAACGGACGCGCGCCGAGGTGGCGGCGAGCCGAGGCAGCGCGGACGCGGAAGGGCCTCGCGGGCGCGCGCGCGAAAGCTCGCACGAGGAAGCCGAGATGCGCTATTCTTCCCGGGATGCTGCGGACTTTGCAACTCATCGCCGCCGACGTGCGCCAGAAGGCGACATGGTGCTATGGCAACGCCCAACCGCCCACGATCCTGAAGACGCTGGCCACCGACGGCACGGCGGCGATGATCCTCTACCGGTGTACACAGGCCGCGCGCGTCCACCGGATGCCGGTGGTTGAGATGCTCCTCAACAAGGCGACCAACCTCGTCGGCGGCTGCGTCATCGGTCGCGGCGCGGACTTCGGCCCCGGCTTCGTGCTCATCCATTCGGACGGCGTCGTCATCAACGGCAACGTCCGCGGCGGCTCGAACGTGCTCATCGAGCACCAGGTCACGATCGGCGCCGATCGACGGCAGACGCCGGTGCTCGGCAGCGACCTGTTCATCGGCGCCGGCGCGAAGATCATCGGCGCCGTCACGGTCGGCGACGGCGCCCGGGTCGGCGCCAACGCCGTCGTCGTGCACGACGTCGCCCCGAACTCCACGGTCGTCGGCATCCCCGCCCGCCCCGTGCAGCGCCGCGAGGACCGCGCCGCCCAGGCCGCAGCGCGCCCCGCCACCGACGAGACGACCACCCCCCGCAGCTGACCTGCGGCGCGAACCTCGGCAGCTGCCCTGTGCAGCCGCGCCGACCGACAGGTAAAGCCGACGCCAGCGACGGCGTCGGAGCTCGTCCTCATCCGCCTTGGCAAAGCCGCCGCCGAGCGGTCGTCACCCGCACAGGAGACGGGTCCAGATCGGCGTTTTCGGCGCGGAGGCGTACTCCCGTACGCCGAGCACCGAAAACGCCGAGATGGGCCCGTATCCGAAGCGGGTGACGGCCGCTCACCGGGGCGCCCGGGCGAGCAGCTCTTGCCGGAGCTGCGCGATCTCGTGGCGGAGCGGCGCGATGAAATCCGCGCTGATCGTCCGGTTCTGGCCCGCCAGCGCGCGCGACGTGTGCCACTTGCTGAGCGCCAGCCGCGCGCCGGCGCGGATGAAGCTCCGGCCGGTCGCCCCGCGCCAGCCCAGGGTGCACCGGAGCCGGCCGACCGGAGAGCAGACGAGCTCGAGCTCGTCCTCGGTGAGCATGCCGAGCGCTACCTCGTCGCGCAGGTGATCCCGGATCACCCACCCCTTGCGGATCACGAGCGCCACGATGATCCCGAAGAACGACGCGACGAAGCACAGCCAGAGCAGGAGCCACGGCATGAACACCTCCCCCATCGCGCGCCCGAGCGCGGCCGGGAGGAAGTTCCACACCGCGTGCAGCGAGACGCCGAGCAGGTAGCCGGCGATGGGGGCGACGACGCGCACCCAGGTCTTCGACGACTCCCGGGCGAGCCCGAAGCCGATCCCGGTCATCGAGGTGAAGAGGGGATGAAGCCACGGCGTGAACACGCCGCGCAGGACGAAGGTGCCGGCGAGCACGTCGCTGCCCTGCATCGAGGCGCGCGCGTAATAGAGGACGTTCTCCACCGCGGCGAAGCCGAGCGCGCAGAAGGTGGCGTAGATGATGCCGTCGACGATGCCGTCGAACTCCCGGCGCAGGAAGTAGAAGAAGCCGAACACCCCGAGCCCCTTGAAGAGCTCCTCGGCGAACGGCGCGCTGATCGACGCGCTCACGAGCTCGCCCATCGGCTCGCCGAAGCTCCGGGACACGCCGACGTGGACGCCGGTGTTGATCAGGATCGAGAAGCCGGTCGCCGCGAGCGCTCCCCAGAGGAACGCCATGAGCAGGCACCACCACGGCTCCGGATCGTACCGGTCGATGACCATGGGGACGAAGAGGTAGAGGACGAGCGGCGGGAACGCGAAGAGCGCGCCCACGAGCATGGCGCTCAGCATGCTCCCCTCGGAATCGAGCACGCCGAAGAGCGTGAAGATCACGTTGAGGACCACGCCCGCGAGGAGGCCGTTGGCCCAGAGCCACAACCCGGCGACGCGCCGGCGCCGGTCCGGATCGGGCTTTCGAAGCGCCGCGGGGTGACCGGCGCGGTGCAGCGCATAGGCGAGAGGCAACTGCGGGGCACCTTGCGGCGCGTAGGCGCCGTGGGGCGGGTGGCCGTAGCCTGGCATCGGCGTGGCGCTCGCGGGCCAGTGCCCCTGGGGCGGGTACCCGGGCGGCGGGTACCCACCGGGCGGAGGTCCCGGGGGCGCAGCCCCGGGCGACGGGTATCCAGGCGGCGGATAGGCCGCCGCCGCATGTCCAGGCGGCGGCGGATAGGCCACGGGCGCATGCCGCCCAGGCAGCGGATAAGCCGCCGCCGCATGCCCAGGCGGATACCCCGGAGCCGCATGCCCAGGCGGATACCCCGGAGCCGCATGCCCAGGCGGATACCCCGGAGCCGCATGCCCGGGCGGCGCGTAGCCCGGCGGCGAGCCCCCCTGCCCCGGCGGCGCTTGCCCATGGCCCGGCGGCCCATGCGGCGACGGCCCCGAGGAGGTGTGTCCCGCGCCGTGCGCCGGATACCCCTGCGGGACATGCCCGGCCGCCGGCGGCGCATGCTCGCTCGAGCGCTCCCCAGGCCGGGGCTGCGGCGGCGCGCCGGAGGAGCCAGGGCGATGTCCGTACGGGTTGTTCATGGATCGAGCGCCCTCGCGGCGCCCTCGTGACAGCAGGCGTCCGCCGCGCCGCGACCCGCCCTCGCCGCCCACATACCTCCGAGACGAGCGGCGTCGATCGGCAGGAGAGGGCGGCAGGCGCAGTGCTGTCGTTCAGACCCGTAGGACCGTGGCACCACATCATTTCTACCACGGCGGGGACGCGCGGGGCATACATCCCGGCGAGGCCACGGGAGGCCGGCGCAGCGCCAGCGTCAGGGGCGGACGACGCGCGTGCCGGGAGGCGGCGTGAACTCGAACTCGGTCTTCGTGACCGGCTGGTTCACGACCGGGGACGTGAAATCGAACCGATTCCTGTTGCCCTGCGCGTCCAGGATGAGCACGCGGCGGACCTGGTGCGTCTGCGCGTCGACGTAGAGGAGCATCTTCTGGTAGGCGGGCGTCGCCTCCTTCGGCGTGCCCTCGAGGACGTAGCCGCCCTCGAACTTCATCTGCGCAGGGTCGAGCAAGCGGAGCGAGAAGTCCTTCGTGAGCTGCCCCTTGCCCATCAGGAACGCGAGCGCCGCCGGGTACTGCGAGCCCTTCACCGGCGTCTCGAACATCTGCTCGTTGTCCTTCTCGTAGACCTTGATCGTGACGCCGTCCGAGACGACGCGGTTGCCGTTCGGCGCGTCGTAGACCCAGCTCATCTTGCCGGGCTTCTCGAAGGTCACCTTGCCGGTGGAGACCTTCTTCACGTCCTGGACCTTGATCGTGTACGTCTGCGTGAAGCTCGCCTTGAAGGTCTTCGTGGAGTCGTAGAACTGCTGGACGCGCCGGCCGATCTCCTCGGCGGTGGGGCCCGCGGCCTGGGACTCGCCTTCGGTCGCGACCACGACCGTGAGGGGCGCCGCCAGCCCGATGAGGCACGCAGCGGCGAGGCGGTAAAGTGAGGTTCGCGTCATCCTTCCCGATCTCCTTTGAACGCCCGAGGCATCACCCGGGCCCGTCGTGAGACAGGGGCGCCGGCGATCGCTCGCCGGCTCCCCTGGCGGCCGGCGCCCTCGCAGGAGGCCGGGGCGTGCCGCATGTTGCAGCATTGGACGCGGCGCGGGCGCGTCCGATGCACGCTCCATAGCACACGGTGTAGGCGCCCGGACCGCCTGCGCGGCGCGGCGCGAGCGGCCGTCGTCGACGCCGCGTGCCGCGTGCCGCACGCGACCGAGCGGCCGGACGCGGCGCGCGCGCTCAGGCGAGGCGCGCCCGGCGCGGGCGGGCCCGGGACGGCGCAGGCGCGCCCGAGGCCGCCAGCGCGGCCGCGAAGCCGGCGGCGCTGAGGTGCGTCATGGCGATCGCGAGCGCGTCCGCGGCGTCCGGCCGCGGCGGCGCGGCGAGCCGCAGGACCGCGGTCATCACCTGCGCGACCTGCGCCTTCTCGGCCGCGCCCCGGCCGACCACGGTCCGCTTCACCAGCGCGGGCGGATACTCCGCGATCGGCAGGCCGGCGCGCGCCAGCCGGAGCAGCACGACCCCGCGCGCGTGGCCGAGCTTCGCCGCGCTCTGCGCGTCCTTCGCGAAGAACAGGCTCTCCACCGCCGCCGCGTCGGGGGCGTGCGCCTCGATCACGCGCCCGAGCGCGTCGTCGATCTCCACGAGCCGGCTAGCGAACGTCCCGCTCGTGTCGATGTCGATCACGCCGTGCGCGACGTGCTCGACGCGCGTGCCCTGCCGCACGAGCAAACCCCAGCCGAGGTGGCGCGAGCCGGGATCGATGCCGAGGACCCGCATCGGCTCAGCAGGCCCCGTGCGAGGGGGCCACGGCGCGGGCCGGGAAGCCCGGGGCGCGCTCGCCGCGGTCGTCGCGATCGACGGCCTCGAGCGCGCGCCGCGGGAAGATCTTGTGCGGGTTGAGCAGGCCCTTCGGGTCGAACACCGCCTTGATCCGGCGCTCGATCGCGATGAGCTCCGGGGACTGCTCGAGCGCGAGGAACTCGGCCTTCGAGGTCCCGATGCCGTGCTCGCCGCTCAGCGTGCCGCGCATGCCGATCACCGCGCGGAACAGGCGCGAGAGCGCGATCTCCACCTGCGGGACGAGCTCCGGGTCGCTCCAGAGCAGGTTGACGTGGAGGTTGCCGTCGCCGGCGTGCCCGTAGGTCAACATGCGGACGCCGGTCGCCGCCGAGATCTCCGCGACCACGTCGAGGAGCGCGGGGATCTTGTCGCGCGGGACGACGACGTCCTCCGAGATCTTGAAGCGCGCCATGGCGCGCGTCGTCGGCGAGAGCTGCCGGCGCGCCTCCCAGAGCCGGTCGCGCTGCGCCTTGTCCTGCGCGACGAGCACGTCGAGCGCGCCGGCGTCCATGCAGACCTCCCCCACCCGCTCGGTCTGGACCTCGCAGTCGGCGGGCTCGCCGTCGACCTCGATGATCAACATCGCGCCGGCGCGCTCGTCGACGCCGACGCCGCGCGCGCGCACCGCGTCGAGCGTCGGGCGATCGAGCAGCTCGAGGCAGCGCGGGACGACGCCGGCGGCGACGAGCGCGCTCACCGCGCGCCCGCTCGCGTATACGTCCGGGAACAGGCAGAGCAGCGTCATGACCGACGGGGGCTTCGCGATGAGCCGGAGCGTCGCCTCGGTCGTGATCGCCAGCGTGCCCTCGCTGCCGACGAGCAGCGCCGTGACGTCGTAGCCCGTGACGCCCTTCACCGTGCGCCGGCCGGTGCGGAGGCGCGTGCCGTCGACGAGGATCGCCTCCAGGCCGAGCACGTACTCGCGCGTGACGCCGTACTTGAAGGCCCGCGGCCCGGCGGCGTTCTCGGCGATGTTGCCGCCGAGCGCGCACATCTTGAGCGAGTTCGGATCCGGCGGGTAGAAGAGCCCCTCGGCCTCCACCGCGGCGTGCAGGTCGGCGAGGATCACGCCGGGCTCGACGACCGCCACCTGCTCCTCGCGGCTGATCTCCTTGATGGCGTTCATGCCGATCGTGGCGATGACGATCCCGCCCGCCACCGGCACCGCGCCGCCCGACTTGCCGCTGCCGGCGGCGCGCGGCACGACCGGCACCTCGGCCTCGCTCGCCGCCCGCACCGCCTTCTCGATGTCGGCCGGCGACGACGCGAGCACGACCGCATCCGGGCTCACCGGCGGCTGATCCGACTCGTCCCCCGCGTAGGCGGCGCAGCCGTCCGCCGACGTGATGACCTTCGAGGGGCCGAGCGCGCGCTCGAGCAGCCGGCGCGCCTTGTCGACGGCCGCCGCGGAGGGGCGAGGGAACGTGGGGTGCAGTCGCATGGCGCCTATTTACCGCGGATCGCGCGGCGGCGCTGCGCCTTACCAGGGCCCGGCCGTCAGAGCAGATCCAGGAAGGCGAGCAGCGCCTCGATCTCGCCCGGATCCAGCGCGGCGAGGCCCTCGGGCGCGACGACCGCGCCCGCGGCGTCGTGGAAGAAGGCGCGCTGCGACGGGCCGGCCGCGCCGCCCGCGCCGCCCGCGCCGCCCGCGCCGCCCGCCTCGCGATGGTCCTCGAACCGCGCGCGCTCGAGCACGTCGCGCAGCGTCTTCGCCGAGCCGTTCGTGAAGTACGGCTTTTTCTTGTAGAGCCGCCGGAGCGACGGCACCCGGGCCCCCTCCTCGTGCACGTACGGCACGACGCCCGTCTTCTCGTAGCCGCTCCTCCCCCACACGATCGCCCCCTCGGGCGCGAGCACGAGCTCCTCCCAGCGCTCGAACGGGACCGCGGAGCCCGGGTCGTCGCTGCGGAGCACGGGCGCGTGGCAGCGCGCGCAGCGGCCCTGAAACACCTCGGCGCCGGCGCGCTCCAGGGCGGTGAAGCGCGAGCGGCCGAGGGCGGCGGGGTTGCGGCGGTGCGAGAACTCCATGAGGAAGCTCATGAGCGCGCGGCGGAGCGCCTCGGGGGAGCGCGCCTCGCCGGAGAGCCCGAGCTCCGCGAGCCACGGCGCGTCCTCGGCCGAGAGCGAGAACCAGGGGTCGTGGCCGCTGAGCGCGCCGGCGACGCGGAACTCGTTGTCGGCGACCGTGGTGAGGTCGGGATCCAGGGCGCGGGAGAAATGAGGGCGGTTGTTGAAGAGGCCGAGCAACGGCTTGGTCGTGGCGCGCACGTCGCCGCGGCCCGTGTGGTGGGTGCGGCCGTCGACGTAGCCCTCGAAGTGGCACGTCTCGCACGTGAACCGGCTGAGAGGGCCCTCGGCCTTGTTCCAGGGCGCCATCAGCGACGTGAAGAACAGCGCCTCGCCGAGGCGGACCTCGCCAGGGCGGGCGTCCTCGCCGTCGCTCACGCGGGTCGTCGCGACCGCGCCGCGCGGGTCGCCGGGGTCGAGCTGCCACGCGTCGAGCAGGGGGTTCGCATACACGAACGCGCCGCCGCCGAGCGCGGCCATCGCGGCGACGCCGGGGGCGAGCGGGCGTGTCGCGACCTCCGGCGGATCCGAGAAGGGGCCGGCCGCGGCGCCGCGGAAGACGAGCTCGGCCCGGCGATCGCCGCCGTAGCCGGTCGCGACCACACGCACGCCCGCGGCGCCGGGGAGCGGCGAGAGCGCGAGCGCCTTCGGGGTGATGACGCCGAGCTCGGAGACGTTCACGGCCGCGAGCCGCGTCACCCGCGCGACCTGGCGCGCCGCGCCCGCGTCGACGCGGTAGAGGAAGACGAACGAGTCGATGTAACCGAACGAGCCGCCGGTCCGGTCGAGCCGGTGATCCTCGACGCCGCCCGCGGCGAGCAGGAGGCCGCCCTCGGCGCCGCCCAGCTCGAGCGCGTCGAAGCTCCAGATCGGGCCGTCGTGGCGGATCCGCGCCGCGCGGCCTTCGAGCGGGCGGCCGTCCGGGCCGACCGGGAGCACGACGAGCGTGTGGTCGAGGAGGCAGGCGACGATCAGGTGGCGGCCGACGCGCGCGACGCGGAACGGGCCAGCGCCGATCGGCGCGTCGGTGCGCTCCACGTCGATGCGCCCGCCCGCGCGGGCGGGCCCGGGGCGCAGGGTGAGGAGCGCCCCGGCGCGCTCGTCGAGCGCGTAGAGCACGCCCTCGGGGCCGGCCGCGAGGTCGCGGACGCCGCGCAGGCCGGCGAGCTCGATGCGCCCCGCGGGCTCGAGCGAGGCGCCGCGGACAGCGTAGCGGAAGAGGACGGGCGACGCCTCGCCGCCCGCGAAGACCTCGCCGGAGGGCATCACCGCGACGCCCGTCGGCGAGGCGGGCGCGGGGGCGCGCGAGAGCTCGCGCAGCGACGTGTCGAGCAGGACGAGCGCGTCGCGGCCGCGGAGCGGCGAGAGCAGCGCGGGCGCGCCCGGCGCGGCGGGGCGGCCGAGCGGATCCACGGGCCGGAGCGCGATCGGGTCGGCGCCGAGCTGCCGGTCGGAGCTCGGCAGGCGGGCGAAATCGGCGGACGCGCGGCGGGCCGCCTCGAGCCGCCGCAGCGGCTCGAGGCGATCGGGACCTTCGCCGCCGCCGTGGGCCGGCGCCCCGGGGCGGCGGTCACACGCCGCGGCGGCGAGGCCGATCGAGAGCGCAAGCGCGAGGCGCAGGGCGTCCATGCTCGAGGCTCACGGGGCGGCGGGGCGCGCCGCGCGGATCACCAGCCGCCGCTCGTGCTCGCCGGCTTGGCGCTCTCGGCCGCCGCGGGCTTCGCCGGCTCGGCCTTCGGCGCGGGCTTCGCCGCCTCGGGCGTGCTCGCGGGCTTCGCCGGCTCGGGCGTCACCTGCTCGGACTTGCTCTCGCAGCCGAAAACACACAGGGCGCCAAGCGCAACCAGGACTGTCAACGCATTCTTCATGAGGATCCTCCTGATGGACGGGCGCAGCGAAGCACATCCGCCGGGCACTCGGTAGGGGTGGGGATCCAGGTTTTGAAGACTCTTCATGGGGAGCCCGCGCCCGCGTCACGGCCGGGCGGGCGTCGGGCTGCGCGATGGCCGCCTAGAACTTCCCCTCGATCCACACGTTGCCTGGACCGAGGCCGACGCGCGCCTGCCACGGCGCGGTCCGGGCGTCCCCGCGCCCGCGCGCGGACGCCGTCTCGGCGACGTCGGACGACGATGGCGCCGTGAGCCAGAGGACCGCGCCGCCCGCGGCGAGGACGGCCCCCGCGATGAACACCGCCGTGCCGATGTTGCCCTGCGTGACCGCGTCGTCGCGCATCGTGATCCCGATGGCGTTCTTGCAGTTGCCCGCGTCGTCGCACTCGCCCTTCTCGTTGGCCTCGTCGAAGGTCGATTTGGCCATGAAGCCGAGCACCGTGCCGGCGCCGAGCCCGGCCACGCCGAGCCCGACAGCCACCATGCCCAGCGGCCGCTGGAGGCCTCCTCCCTTCGCCTGCGGCGGGGGCGGCGGGGGCGGCTTCGGCCGGTCGGCAGGCGGCTGCTCGGCCGGCGGCTTCGGCGCCTCGGTCGAGGCGGCGGCGGCGCCAGGGTCGCGGGCGAGCGGCGGGACCTGGATGCTCACCACGCCGGGCTTCTCGAGGACGACCTTCGACTCCCAGGTCTTGTACCCGGGCGCCGCGGCGGCGATCCGATGCTCGCCCGGGTCGAGCGGCACCGCGGTCCCCCAGAGCGCCCGCCCGACGATCACGCCGCTCCGCGTGAGCTCGATCCCCTCCACCGCCGTCTCCTGCGGGACCACGATCTGGAGGCGCGAGAGCCGCGGCTCGAGCGCGGCGGCCCGGGCGCGCGCCACCCGCTCGCGCTCCATCTGCCCGGCGGCGAGCGCGGCGGCCGCGACGTCGCGGAAGCCGATCCACGCGGTCGCCGTCCTGCCGATGCGCTCGTAGCAGTCGGAGAGGTTGAAGAGCGTGCCGATGCCCGGGTCGATCCGCTGGCTCTCGGCCAGCTTGGGGCAGGCCTCCGCGTGTTTGCCCGCGGCCATCAGCGCGCGCCCCTCATCGAACAGCGCGACGGCGGCCGCGCGCTCGTCCCTGCTGGGCGGATCCGCGGCGCGCGCGTCCGGCGCGAGGGCCGCGAGCACCACGAACGTCGACAGGAGCGCGCGGGCGCCGCGGCGCGCCCTCAGGGCCGCGCCGGAGGCCGCAGCGCCGCGGCTCGGCTCCGGGCAAGCGCAGGGGAAGCGAGGAGGGCAGAACAAGACGGGACCTCTCTTGGGCTCACGTGGCGTCATCGCGGATCGGCGAAGGGGTCTCGTACCGCGGGCGGGCGCCCGCGTCCTGACGTCGACGACCGCGCGGGCCCCGGGCTTCGTGGTCCCGCGGCCGTCGCGCTCGCCGCCGGCGCGGCCGTCGCGCTCGCCGCCGGCGCGGCCGTCGCGCTCGCCGCCGGCGCGGGACCTCCGTCCAGCAGCGCGGCCGTCTCGTCGGCCGCGAGCCCGACCGCAGGCGCCACCTGGGCGGGCAGCGGCGCCTCCTTCGCGGTGTCGCCCCGCGGAGGCGCCTCCGGCGCGGCGGGGGTGGCCGCGTCGGCGCCGGCGTCCGCGACCGGCGCGACGGCGTGGAGCGCGAGCCACGTGAACCCGCCGCCGGCGACGAGGGCCAGCGCCACGCCCGCCGCGATGCCGAGGGCGCGCGCCCCGGTGCGGCCCTGCCCCGGAGAGGCGCGCGTGCCGCCCCAGGAGCGATCCGTGGCCGCGCCGTCGGCGAGCAGCGCCGTGGGCGCGCCGCCCCACCCGGACGCAGCGGGCACGCCCTGCGCGTTCGGGGTGCCGCCGGACGACGGCGCCGCGCGATCCGTCGACGAGGGGAGCGAGCCGCGCGGCGCCGCGGGCGCGACGCTCCCCCCGGCGCTCGACTGGGGGCGGACCCGCAGCACCCGCGCCGCGCGCTCGGCCAGGATCTGCGCGTGCGGCGGCGCGAACGCGGCGAGCTCGGCGGCGAGCTCGGCGATGTTGCCGAAGCGATCGGCGGGGTTCTTCTGGAGGCAGCGCTGGACGGCGCGCTCGAGCCGCTCCGGCACGTCGGGGCGCAGCGCGCGGAGCACCGGCGGCCCCTCCAGGATGCGGTCGTAGATCTCCATCACGGAGTCGCCCCGGAACGGCGTCGCGCCGGTGAGCAGCTGGAAGAGGATGGCCCCCATCGACCAGACGTCGGCGCGCGCGTCGACGTTCTTCGACGAGACCATCTGCTCGGGCGCCATGTAGAGGGGCGAGCCCAGCATCGCCGAGGACTCGGTCACGTCGGGCCCCTTGATCCTGGCCGGCTCCGCCTCGAGGGCCATCTTGGAGATGCCGAAGTCGATGACCTTGAGCAGCGGGCTGCCGTCGGCCCGCTGGCTCAGGAAGAGGTTCCCCGGCTTGAGGTCGCGGTGGATGATGCCGATCGCGTGCGCCTCCGCGAGCGCCTCGCACGCCTGCAGCAGGTGCTCGCATGCGAGCTCGACCGGCAGCGGCCCGTCCCGGCGCAGGACGGCCTTCAGGTCGGTCCCCTCGAGGTACTCCATGACCAGGTAAGGCTCGCCGCCCGCGAGCGTGCCGACGTCGTACACGCGCGTCACGTGCTCGCTGCGGATGCGCGCCGCGGCTTGCCCCTCGCGCAGGAAGCGGCCCACGAGGTCCGCGCGCGACAGCGCCTGCGGCAGCAGGAACTTGATCGCCACCCGCTCGCCGAGCCGGAGGTGGCGCGCCGCGACGACCACCCCCATCCCGCCTTCGCCGAGGACGCGCTCTACCTGGTATTTCTCCGCGAGGACGTCCCCCACGTTCACCGGTGCGACCATGCGATGCGCGTCCTCGCTCTCGCCCTCCGATGTACCAAAGCAGGCAGTCCGCCACAACGCGAGCGTTCCCGTGGAAGCAAACGCGCGCGCTGCCGCCGCGCGGCCGGCAGCGGCGCCGCTGCAAATCTTCACGCGCCGCCGGGGCGCCGCCGGGACGTCCACCGCGCGCCGCGACGCCGGGCGCGGCGCGCTCTGCCGGGCGTGGACGTCGCGCGGACACCTGACCGAAACGTCGCGTCGCGTTCGCCATGCGCCGCGGTTGCCGGTATACACAGCGGCGATCGTTCCATGACCCCCCACCCGACAGATCCTTTTGCCCTCGCGCGCGAGCTCCTCGCGCAGCGGCGAACCACCGAGCCGACGGACGCGACCGCCATGACGCTGGCCACCGCGGACGCCTCCGGTCGCCCCTCCGCGCGGGTCGTGCTGCTGAAGGGCATCGACGAGCGCGGCTTCGTGTTCTTCACCAACTACGGGAGCCGCAAGGCGGCGGAGCTCGGGGCGAACCCGTTCGCCGCGCTGTGCATCCACTGGGCGAAGGCGGCCGAGCAGATCCGCGCGGAGGGCCGCGTCGAGCGCGTCAGCGACGCGGAGTCGGACGCCTATTTCGCGAGCCGCCCGCGGGGCAGCCAGATCGGCGCGTGGGCGTCGCGGCAGAGCGCGCCGCTGCCCTCGCGCGAGGCGCTGCTCGAGCGGGTGCGCGAGATCGAGGCCCGCTTCGAGGGCCGCCCGGTGCCCCGTCCGGCGTTCTGGGGCGGCTACCGGCTGGTGCCCGATCGCGTCGAGTTCTGGTGGGGTCAGGAGAGCCGCCTGCACGACCGCGCGCTCTACCTCCGCGACGGCGACGGCTGGCGCGTCGAGCGGCTCTACCCCTGAGCGGCCCCTCGGCCCTACGGCCCCGGGCGGCGCAGCCGGCTCGCCTTGCGCTCCTTGAGCCGCTCGATCACCGCGGTGAGCTTCGGGTCGTCGCGGCGCCGCGCGTCGAGCCGCATCCCCTTGAGCGCGTTGCAGCGCCCGCACGCGAGCGCCACGTTGTCGAGCGCGTCCGTCCCCCCGTGCACGCGCGGCACGATGTGCTCGATGGTCGCGCGCTGGATCGGCTCGCCGTCGAGCCCGACCACGACGTGCGACAGGCAATGGATGCACTTGCCCACCCACGCCGCCTGGCCGCGGATCTCGGTGCGCTCGAACGTCGCGTCGTTCGCCACGATGTCGAGGATCAGGCGTCGCCGCGCGGCCTTCACGGTCCCCGAGCGTAGCCCGTCCGCGCGGCCCCCGCACGCCGCTCGCGCCGCCCCGTCACAGGTGGGTTATGGAGCGCTCGCGCCGGCGGCGCGGTCCGCGCGCGAGGGAGGAGCCATGAAGTCGAAGACCGAGTATTTCCACTTCGAGACGAAGGCGAAGCGCGAGCTCATCAACATCACCGATCGCGTCGCCGCCGTCGTCGCGGCGAGCGGCGTGAAGGAGGGCATGGTGCTCGTGAGCGCGATGCACATCACCGCGGGCGTCTTCGTGAACGACCACGAGCCCGGCCTCTGGGAGGACATCTGGGAGTGGCTCCAGGAGCTCGCCCCCGAGGGCCCCGATTACAAGCACCACCGGACCGGCGAGGACAACGGCGACGCCCACCTCAAGTCGATCCTCGTGCACCACCAGGTGATCGTCCCCATCACCGCAGGGAAGCTCGATCTCGGCCCCTGGCAGCAGATCTTCTACGCCGAGTTCGACGGCAAGCGTCGCAAGCGCCTCGTCGTGAAGGCGATGGGCGAGTGACCCCCCGGCGCGCCGCGCCGGCCCGGCGCGTTAACCGCCGGCCTGCGCCGCGAGCGCCGGCGCGTCGGGCCGGTCGGCGCAGTACACCCTCGCTCCGCGCTGCATGAGCGAGGCGATCGCGTCGAGCGCGTCCGTCCAGGCCTTCCGGTGCTCGGGCGTCCAGTCGGCGGCGGCGACCTCGGCCATCGCGGTGATCAGCGCGTCGGCGACCCAGGGGTACATCGCATCCGTGACGCCGTAGTCGACGTGCTTGGCCCCCATCGCCATGAGCTTCTCCTCGATCCAGGACGCATCCTCCAGCCGGTCGATGACCGCGACGAGCGCCTCCGCGAGCATCTTCTCCTGCTGCTCCGCGCTGTTGCGCCCGAAGAGCGGCTTCACCTGCGGATACCGCGAGAACAGGATTCCGTAGAAACGGTGTGTGAGGTTGGGCTCCCTCTCGATCACGAGCGCGAAGCTCTCCCGCAGCAGGTCCACGTTCAATCCCATGACAACCCTCCGAGCCGGGCGCTGTGCCCGCGCGCCAGTAGTCTTCGCCGTCCAGTTCAACCGCCGGCGCGCGGGATATCGCACGGGCCGTGCCAGGGGCGTTTCTCCGGCAGATCACGCCGATCCCGCCGGGCGGGCGCGCGCCGCGACCGGCGACGGTTTCCTCCGGGAAACCCGGTCCGCGGCCGCGCGCGGCAGCCCGGCGGCGCCACGCCCGCGATATCCCGCGAAATGCCCTGGCCGCGCTTGCCCCGCCGGACCCCAGGGTGTTTCCTGCGGTGGTTTCCGGAAGGAAACCGCCGTCGTATCCGTCTCCTCGAGGAACCCGCGTGACCCTGCTCGACGCCGTGCTCAGCCTGTCCGAAGCGACCGCCCGCGACGAGGTGCTGCAGCGGATCCTGCGCGCGCTCGCGGAGGTGACGGCGGCCGACGCGCTCTCGGTGCTCGCGGCCGCCGAGGACGGGTCGGTCGGCGTCGCCGCGCAGATCGGGCTGTCGCCAGCCGCCCTGGGGATCAGCTTCCGGCCCGCAGAGCACCCGCGGCTCCGCAGGGCGACGCTCGCGGACGGGCCGATCCGGTTCCTCGATCCGAGCGAGCCCGACCCGTACAGCGGCTGGCTGCTCGGCAGCGCCGGCGAGATCCACCCGATCCACGCCTGCATGGCCGTCCCGCTCCGCGTGCAGGGCCGCCTCGCCGGGCTGCTCACGCTCGACGCCTGCGATCCCCACGGCCTCCGCGGCCTGCGCGACGAGGACGCCCGCGTGTTCGCGGGGCTCTGCGCCGGCGCGCTGCGGCTCGACGCCGGCCCCGCCCCAGCCCTCGCCACGGAGGCGCGCCGGGCGCCCGGCCGCGCGCCCGGCGGCCCGGCGCTGCCCGGCCGGTCGGCGGCGATGCAGCGGATCGAGCGCGAGATCGCGGCGCTCGCTCCGCTGCCCGTGCCGGTGCTCGTCACGGGCGAGACGGGTGTGGGCAAGGAGCTCGTCGCCCGCGCGCTCCACGAGCGGTCGCCCCGGGCGAACCGAGCGCTCGTGATCGTCAACTGCGCGGCGATACCGGCTCAGCTGGTCGAGTCGGAGCTCTTCGGCCACAGGAAAGGCGCCTTCACCGGCGCCACGGCGGCGCGCGCCGGCAGGTTCGAGGCGGCGCACGGCGGGACGATCTTCCTCGACGAGATCGGCGAGCTCCCGCTCTCGGCCCAGGCGCAGCTCCTGCGCGCGCTGCAGGAGGGGGAGATCCAGCCCGTGGGCGAGGATCGGGCACGCCGCGTCGAGGCGCGGGTCGTCGCGGCCACGAACCGCGATCTCCGGCGGGAGGTCGCCGAAGGGCGCTTCCGCGCCGATCTGTTCCATCGGCTCTGGGTCTATCCGATCTGCGTGCCGCCCCTGCGCGAGCGGCGCGAGGACATCCCGGCGCTCTGCGAGCGCTTCGCCGCGGAGCTCGCGGCCGAGCTCGGCGCCGAGCGCGTGGACTTCACCGAGCCAGCGCTGCTCGCGCTCGCGCAGGGCGCCTTTCCAGGCAACGTCCGCGAGCTGAAGAACACCGTGGAGCGCGCCGTGCTGCGCCGGATGATCGCGGAGGGCAAGGGCGCCGCCGGCAGGCGGCTCGTGCTGCGGCGCGAGGACGTCGCCCCCGTCGAGGCCGTCGTCGGGGGCGCGGCCGAGCGCTCCGGCGCGCCGCTGGTCGCCCCCGCCGGAGAGCCGCTGTGGCTCGGGGACACGCCGCGCGAGGAGCCCGTGGAGCCGCTGGTCGAGACGCTGGAGAGGGCGCGTCGTGAGGCGTTCGTGCGCGCCTTCCGGGCGGCCGGCGGCAACGCGGCGATGGCGGGCCGGCTGCTCGGGCTGAGCCGCTCGTTCGCCTACAAGGAGGCGGTGCGCCTCGGGCTCGTCCCCGCGCCCAGGCCGCGCCAGCGCTGAGCAGACCGCGCCAGCGCTGAGCAGATCGAGAGACGCCGTCTCCTCGACGGGCGAAGCTCAGCGCCCCTGCTCCGGCACGCCGATCCCCTCGAGCGGCACCCGCGCGAGCGCGGTGTAACGCGACCCCTTCGGGGTCAGCTCGCTCTGGTAGACGATGAGCTCGCGGATCTGCGTCTCGCCGAAATCGACGCCCCCGATCGCCTGCGCGCACGCGTCGAGCGCCGGATCGCCGCGCGGGTCGCGCGATCGCGCGAGCGTGAGGTGCGGCTCGAACGGCCGATCCTCCGGCACGTACCCCGTGGACAGCGAGAGCGCCTGCTCGAGGTCGCGGTGGATGGCGGTCAGGGCGCTCACGGCGCCGCCGACGCCGAGCCAGAGCACGCGCGGCCGGCGCCGCGTGCCGAACGCGCCGCCCTTCTCGATGCGCAGCGTGAGCGGCCGATGGAAGGCGGCGACGCTCCCGGCCGCGGCGATGACGAGCGGCAGCCGCTCCTCTCCGATCTCGCCCATGAAGGCGAGCGTGATATGCAGCCCGGCCGGCTCCACCCACTTGGCGGACGGAGCCCGCGGCGAGAGCTCCCGGAGGAGCTCTCCGACCTTGGCGAGGAGCTCGGCTCCCGGATCAACAGCGACGAAGACGCGCACAGCTCACCTACGCACCCTAGGCCCGATTACCACCCACAGACTTCACCCTTGTTCTGCTCCTTGAGCCACCTCCACAGGGGCTCGAAATACTCCAGCATCGCGCCCGGGTCCGCCTCGGACTCGCCCGTCATCGCCCGCATCGCCTCCTGCCACGGGCGGCTCGCGCCGAGCGACAGCATGGCGCGCAGCTTCTCGCCCGCGGCCTTGTTGCCGTAGATCGAGCACGCGTGGAGCGGCCCCGTGTGCCCGGCCGCCTTGCACAGCGCGCGGTGGAACTGGAACTGGTAGACGCGCGCGAGGAAATACTGCGTGTACGGGCTGTTCGCGGGGACGTGGTACTTCGCCCCCGGATCGAAATCCGCCTCGGTGCGGGGCACCGGCGGCGCGACGCCCTGGTACCGGAGCCGCAGCGCCCACCACGCCTTGTTGTAGTCGGCCGGCCTCGTCTTGCCCGAGAAGACGTCCCACCGCCACTGATCGATGAGCTTGCCGAACGGGAGGAACGCCACCTTGTCGAGCGCCTGCTTGAAGAGGAAGTTGATGATCCCCTTCTCGCCCTCAGGCACCTTGTCGAGCAGCCCCAGCGTCTTCAGGTAAGCCGGCGTCACCGAGAGGGCCAGCGTGTCCCCGATCCCCTCGTGGAAGCCGTCGTTGGCGCCCTCCTGGAAGAGGATCGGGAGCTCGTGGTACTGGTGGTAATAGTACACGTGCCCGAGCTCGTGGTGGATCGTGATGAGATCCCCCTCGGTGATCTCGGTGCACATCTTGAGGCGGAGATCGTCCCGAGCGCCCACGTCCCAGGCGCTCGCGTGGCAGACGACGTCGCGATCCGCGGGCTTCTTGAGGAGCGACCGCTCCCAGAACGTGGCCGGCAGCGGGTCGAAGCCGAGCGAGGTGAAGAACCGCTCGCCGAGCGAGACCATCCGCTTCTCGTCGAGCTTCTTCGCCTTGAGCTTCCTCGTCACGTCGAGCGAGGGCTGGCCCTTGTACGGCTCCATGAGCGCGTAGACGTTCGACCACTCCTGAGCCCACATGTTGCCGAGCAGGTGGGCCGGGATCGGGGCCCTCTCGCCGATCCTGTCCTTGCCGTAAATCCCGCGCAGCCGCGCGCGCACGTAGCAGTGCAGCTCGTCGTAGAGCGGCTTCAGCTTGCCCCAGAGCCGCTCGGTCTCGGCCTCGAACGCGTCCGGGGGCATGTCGTACCCCGCCCGCCAGAGCGCGCCCACGTCGGCGAAGCCGACCTCCGCGGCGCCCTTGTTGCCGAGGGCGACGTACCGCTCGAATTTCGGCCGGATCGGCGGCGCGATCGCGTGCCAGCCCGTCCACGCCTCGAGCAGCTCGTCCCACTTGCGGCTCGTCTTCAGGATGTTCGAGAGCTCGTCGAGCGCGAGGCACCTCGGGGGCGTCATGCCGCTCACGGTCCCGGGCCGCTCGGCCTTGCCCGGAGGGCAGTATTTGCCCTTACCGTACAGGCTCATCATCTCGACCGCGAGCGCGGCGAGCTCCGCGCGCTCCGCCGGGTCGCCCGGGGCGGGCAGCGTGGTCGAGGTCTTGAGCAGCGAGAGCTGGCGCGCGAGTTCCCCGGGCAACACGAGGCCGTCGAAGCGCCTCGCCGCCTTCATCGTGCGGTTGAGGTACGCCATGACCTCCTCCTCGGCCGAGGCGGAGATCGCGTCCGTGTCGTCGGTGAGGAAGGTCTGGTTCACCCAGGCCGCACGCGACGCCCGGAGGTGCAGCCGGCGCAGCTCCCTGTCGACGCCGGCCAGGAAGGCCTGCGCCTCCGCCGGGCTGGGGGGCGCGGGCTCGGACGGCGCGGCTCTCGGCGTTGCGAGCGTCGCGGGCGCCGCCGTGGGCTCGATCGCCGCGGGCGCCTCCGCGCTCGGGCCCGGTGGATCCGCCGGGGGCGACGCGGCCCCGCTGCAGCCCGGACCGACGCCGAGCGCGGCGAGCACCAGAAGGGGCAGGATCGCCGTCCGGGCGAACGCGTAACGGACCACGGGCCCTTCATACACGCCGGGCCGTGCCGAGGGAACCAGGAGCGACGTGCGATCGGTGCCGCTCGCTCCGCGGCTGCCCCCGCCCACGGCCGGAAGCAACCGCCCGCAGTGACAGGTGCCAAGCCGCCGTGAACTGCCGTTAGAATGTCGCCCCACGATGAGGAATGCGCTCGCATCCAGGCCCACGACCTCGACGGTCCGCGACCTCGCCGCCCCGACCGGCGCCTCGCTCGCCAGCGACCGCGGAGGCGAGCCGCCGCGCGCGCGCGCACCGGGCAAAAACCATGAGTGAGATCGAGAATTTCTCGTTCGTGATCGCGGGCGAGCTCGCCGGGATGGCCTACCCGCATGCGCCGGGCGCGCTCGACGAGCTCGCGGCGCTCGGCTTCCGCAGCCTCGTGTCGCTCTCGCGGCGGGCGCCGCCGCCGCACGCGCTCGGGCCGCTGATCCACCTGCACTGCCCGCTCGCCGACTTCACGCGCATCCCGAGCGTGGACCTCCTGCGCGCGGTGGCGTTCCTCGGCCGGGCGCCGAAGCCGGCCGCCGTCCACGGCGAGGGCGGCGTCGGGCGCACCGGCGTGGTGCTCGCGTGCCGCCTGGTGTCGCTGGGCCGGTCGTCGGCCGAGGCGATCGCCGAGGTGCGGCGCGCGCGGCCCGGGTCGATCGATCACCCCGAGCTCGAGACGTCGGTCGAGGAGTTCGAGCTCTTCTACCGGAGCGAGCAGGAGCAGGCGACGCCGGTCCCCTTCAACTTCGCGCCCGCGTCGCCGCTCGACCGCGTCGTGCACGGCGCGGAGCGCCCCGGCTTCGGGATGCCGCTCTGGTCGACCTCCGGGATCCGCTCGTCCGTGCTCGCGCCGCCGAGCACCGCCGACGCGCCCGATCCGAGCGACACGCCCGTGGAGTCGTGGCTCGGCTTCATGGCCCGGCAGGGCATGCGCGAGGTGCTCTGCCTGCTCGACGAGGGCGAGCTGGCGTCGCACCGGATCCCGCTGCTCGGCCGCTACCAGCGCGAGTTCCTCCGCGTGACGCACGTGCCGCTCGAGGGCGGCGCGCTGCCCACGCCGGAGGCGCTGGAGAGCGCGCTCGCCGCGCTGCGGCGCGCGGAGGCGGGCGGCGCGCCCATCGTGGTGCACTGCGCGTCCGGCGCCGGCCGCACGGGCGTCGTGCTCGCGGCGTGGCTGCGCGCCCGGCACGGCCTCGCCCCCGACGCGGCGATCGCGGCCGTCCGCGAGCACGCGCGGCACTTCGGCGCGCGCCGCGAGCCGCTGAAGGCGGGCCCGGGGGTGCGGGATCTGCTCGCGAGCGTGCCGGCGCGCGGGTGAGCACGTCCCACGCGACGCGGGCGAGCCTGGCTCACGCGTCGCGCGGGCGAGCCCGGCTCACCCGGCGCGGGTGAGCCGGGCCCACGCGTCGCGCGGGCGAGCCTGGCTCACGCGGCGCGCGTTTCCCCGGCCTTCAGCGCCCGCTGCTCGCGGTACATGCGCAGGGCGAACGCGCCGGCCGGCTCGGCGCGCAGGGCCTCGACGAGCGCGCCGAGGGCGGCCGGCACCTCGCCGGGGGCGGGGAGCGGCACCGGATAACCGTCGGGCAAGATCACCGGGGCGGCGAGCGCGGCGAACGTGAGATCGGCGGCCGAGAACCGGTCGCCGGCGAGGAACGGGCGGCCGTCGCGCAGGCGCTCGTTCACGGCGTCGAAGACGGCGCGGAGCTTGCCGAGCGAGCGCTCGGCGCCGGCGGCGTCGATGCGCATCGCGCGGTTCATGAGCGCGCGGACGGCCGGGAAGTACACGCGGAACGCGCCGCGCCGGAGCCACCAGGGCGACGCCGCGCCGGCGCCCTCGGGCAGGGGGAACGACCGCGCGAGCAGCGTGTACGAGAGCGCCTCGTCGGGCAGCAGGTGGTAGTAGACGACGCGGCGGGTCGCCGGGCCGAGCTGGCGGTCGAAGCGCTCCTCGAGCGACGCGACGTCGTCGCGGCGCGGGTCCGGCTCGCGGAAGAACAGCGCGTGCTCCGACGGGACGAAGCCGTCGGCGTAACGCAGGATGTCGGTCGAGTCGCGGAGCGCGCCCGCGCGGGTGACGAGCACCGGGACGGTGCGGCCGCCGCCCGCGCGCAGCGCCGGGACCGCGTGGCCGAGCGGCGGGTAGGCGTCCTCCCGGTACGGCACCCCGGCGCGATCGAGCGCCCACCGCGCCTTCTCGCAGTAGTGGCTGAACGGGATGGTGACGAGGCGGAAAGGCGCGCCGGCGCCGGGCTCGGACATGAGGACCTCCGCGGTCGTGTGCGCGCCCTCCGGGGCGCGCGTCAGCGCCGGATCTCGAAGAGGTGGATGCCGTACGCGGGCAGCTCGACGCCGAGGCCGCGCGACTGGTCGACGAGCTCGTCGCCGTCGCGCGGGTGCTCGTTGCCGCTCATGAGGTCGACGAGCAGGACCTTGCGCCCGGCGATGCCGGCGATGTCGAGCGGGATGCGGCACCCGCTGCGCGACGGGGCAAAGTTGACCACCGCCACGAGCGGCGGGGTGGCCCGCGGCGCGCCGCGCGCCGGGACCGGCTCCCACCGGTACGCGACGAACGCGTCGCAGCCGGCGCCGCGCGGGGTGAGCGTCGCGAAGCTCCCGGTGCGCAGGATGGGGCGGCGCACGGCGGCGAGCAGCCGCTCGTGGAACGCGAGGCACGCCTGATCGACCGGCTCCTCGGCGGCGCGGGCGAGGTGGAGCGAGGCGCGCACCTGCCGCCCCTCGAGCTGGCCGTGGTGGATGAAGCGCATGCCCGGCACCGTCGCGGCGATGAACTCCGCGGCCCGGCGCCGGTCGGGCGGGAGCACGGCCGCGATGCGCGGCTCGTCGTGGTGCTCGATGAAGCGGATGCTCCGCCGCTGGTAGTCGGGCGTCGCCGCGAGGTGGCCGCGGACCGAGGACGCCGAGGCGTGGCTCAGCCGATCGTAAAGGCTCTTGTCGAAGGTATAGTCGAACCCGAGCATCTGCAGGTTCCACTCGAGGTCGCCCTGGGCCTCGGCGAGGAAGGCGAAGCTCGGGTGCTCGCGGCGCACGGCGTCGATGGCCTCGGCCCAGAACTCGCCGCTCGCCTCGGCCTGCCGCGGCGCCGGCGGCCGCTTCGACCAGGTGCGCCGGAAGACGTCGTCGAGCACGAGCGCCGCCATGTCGCAGCGCACGCCGTCGCAGCGCGACGCGACGCTGCGGAGCGCCTCGATCGAGGCGGCGCGCGTGGCGGCGAGGCGGTAGTCGAGCTGCGCCGTGTCAGGCCACGGCGGGAAGTAGGGGTCGCGCCCGGCGAGCGGGGCGCCGTCGTCGCCGCGGAGGAAGTACTCCGGCTTCTCCTTCACCCAGTGGTGATCGCGCGCGACGTGGTTGGGCACGAAGTCGAGGACGAGCCCGACGCCGCGCGCCGCGAGGCGCCGGCGCAGATCGGCGAGCGCGGCGTCGCCGCCGAACGCGGGGTTCACCTCGTACCGCGCGACGGCGAACGGGGAGCCGACCACGTCGGCCTCCGTCCAGTCCGGGAGCACGCGGTCGTACTCGGCGCGGAGGTCGGGGTTCGCGAGCGACAGGCGCGGGCCTTCCTGCCCGAGCGTCCACACGCCCATCAGGTACACGTAGTCGACGCCGAGCGCGGCGAGCCTGTCGAGCGCCGCGTCGGGGACGCTGGCGAGCGTGACCCTGGCCTTCGCGGCGCGGGACAGCTCGTGGAGCCAGACGCGCGCGAACACGGCGTACAGCAAGGGGTGCTGGTGGGCAGGGACTAGGGAGCTCATCGATTGAGTTGGGACGGCGGGCCCGCGAGGCAGTCGTGGGCAGGCGGCGTCGGCGGGGATTGTCTGCGCGCTCGGGTGGTCACCGCAAGGGCGATCGCGCGGCGCGCGATCGCCGACGAGCCGCGCGCGGACGTCCCGCGCGGAGGTCGCTGCGCGGCGGTCCGTCCGCCCGGGCTTCCGGCGGCGGCGCTCGGGCGCGTTACAGCGATCCGCGGCGCGGGCGGCGCCTGCGGGCGAGCGCGGCCACCGCGCCCAGCGCCGCGATCGGCAAGGCGAGCGGCGCCGCGCCGTCCTCCGGCGAGAGCCGGCAGCCGCAGCCGCCCTGCTTCGGCTCCACCGGGGGCGGCGCCTCGTCGGGCGGAGCGTCGCCGGACGGCGTCTCGTCGGACGGCGCCGAGGCGACGGGCTCGGTCTCCGACTCGGAGGATCCCTTCTCGCCGCCGGCGGCCTCGCTCTTGTCGCCGCCGGCCGCGTCCGCCTTCTCGTCCTTCTTCTTTTTCTTCTCGCCGGTGAAGACGATCGCGCGGCGATCCATGATCTCGTTCTCGCCCTGCAGGGTGATCTTCTGCTTCGGGCCCATCTGCACGCCGTCGCTGACGCGCTTGATCACGAGCTCGTACTCGCCGGCCTCGAAGCCGTGATCGCGCCGGAGGACGAAGTCGAACTTGGTGATCGCGAAGACCTTGCCGGTGCCGTCGGAGAAGCCGACGTCCATGCTCTCGTTGATCGACTGCTGGTTGTGGAGCGGGATCCGGTTGAGGATCGGCTTGTCCGGCGACTGGTCGGTGAGCGCCCGCTCGTAGTGCACCGTGGGCGTGAACGAGAACAGCATCGGGATGTGCCCGAGGTGCGGCGTCCCTCCGTAGTTGATCGTCATCTTGAGCTTCCACCGCCCGTCGGTCTCGGTGGGCGAACGATCGGCGATGGTGACGGTGCCGGCCGCGCGCGCCGCGCTCGCGGGCAGCCACGCCCCGAGCAGGGCGAGCGCGGCGGCGACGAGGCGCGCGAGCAGGAGCCGGCGGCCGCCGCCGGGGAGGCGGCGCGCCGCGCGGGGATGGGCGTGAGATCGAGGCTCCGCGCGCTGACGACGCGCGCCGAGCTGGTGCAGGTGACCGGTTCGAGGTCGGGCGGTTCGCATGCGCAGCACGCTACCAGGGATTTCGGGAGAGCGAGGCGCACACGAGAGGGCCCGGCGGCGCGCGGGGCGCGGCAGAGGCGACGGCCGCGACGCGCATCTCCGCCGCGCATCGCGGCCACCTCAGCCCGGGGACGAGCGCTGCGCGTGGGCGACGCGCGCCGCGTCCACCTCAGTCCGGGAACCAGAGCAGCGCGTCGGACGTGGGCTGGTAGCAGGCCTGGCGGCCGGCTTCCTCGTTGTCGGTGCAGCTCGCCGTCTCCAGGCAGTCGACGATCTCGTAGCGGCCGGAGGCGTTGTAGATGGTCGTGAACATCGCCCGCTGGGCCGACTCGAGCTTGCTGAAGGCGCTCTTGCAGGTGGCGACCGGGACGTTCTCGCAGCGCAGCATGCGCGCGCAACGGGCCTCGACCACGGGCTTCGCCACCGGGTCGTCCGGGTTGATGTTGACGGCCACCTCGTCGTTGCACTCCAGGATGATCTGGCTCCGGTCCGGCGAGCTCTCGGTGGCGGCCTCCATGCGGCGCGAGAAGCAGCTCGTCATCGCGCGGAGGTACGTGGGCGACGCGGTCGGGAACGCGGCCTTGCAGGCGTTCATGTGCTCCCAGGATTTGCCGGCGCGCTGGAGCTTGGCGAGCGCGGCGCACCACTCGGCCTGGGCGGCGATCACGCCGTCGCGGTCGGGGAAGTTGGTGGGCCTCTGCGGACAAGCGGTGAGCAGGCCGAACATCGACGCGGCCACCGCGATCGGCAGGGCCAAGGATCGAAGGGCGGGCATGGGGCGACCCTAGCACGAGTGCACCGCCGGCGCGGAGCCTCCGAGAGCCACGCCGTCGCTCAGGGCCGGTCCGGCAGGAGCGAGCACCGGAGCCGGGCGCCTCCGCCCTCGCGGGGGCGGAGCGCGGCGGCCCCGCCGGGGCCGAGGACCGCGCTGAGGTCCGAGGGGGCGGAGGCGCCCGCGGCGACGGCGCGGAGCTCGATGGCCTCCACGCACAGGGCGCCGCGGCCGCCGGCGAGCAGCGCCGTCGCGGGGGCGTCCTCCTCGAGCAGCGGCGCCCCGCTCCTCGAGGCCACGCGGAGCGTGGCGGGCAGCTCGGCGAGGAAGCGGTAGGATGGCCGCGCGCCGCCGCAGCCCTCCGGGCCGATCTCGGCGAGCGACGCGAGGGAGCCGAGCGGCTCGAGCGGGCCGACCTGGCCGCGCTCGACGTCGAGCGGCCCCGCGAACACCTCCCCGGAGGCGACGGAGTAGCCGGCGACCGCGAAGCCGGGCGCGTCGAGGCGCCGGGCGAGCGTGAGCCGCGCGCCCGCGACGCCGGAGACGGGCGCGAGGCCGGCGATCTCGAGGGTGCCGTGCCGCCCGGCGAGGAGGAGGGTCCGCTTGCCCGCGTCGAAGGCGAGCAGGTCGCCGCCCGGCAGCTCGCCCGTGGCGGCGATCGCGCCGGCGTGCTCGAACGGAAGCAGCGCGGGCGCCGCCGCGCCCGCCCGCGCGCGCCGCCCGGGCGGCCCGCGGAAGAGCAGCAGGAGGTCGACCGGCGCCGCCGCGCCGGGCCCGAGCAGCACCGGGACGACGGCGCCGGTGGGGTCGGCGAGCGAGGCGCCGCGGATCGACAGGCGCCGGGGCGCGGCGGCGCCGGCGAAGGGCAGGAGCACGCGGGCGGAGAGCGCGCCGTCGCGGGGCGCGCCGAGGGGGGAAGACGGGGAGGTCCACAACGAGATGACCGGGGGCGCGGCGTCCGGGGGCCGGATCGCGGCGGGGGCGCCCGGGGCGGCGGCGTGAGGAAAGGACGCGGGCCGGCGCGGCGCGGCGGCCGGCGCAAAGGACGGGGGGTCGTCATCGAGCCGGCAGGAGAGGAGCGGCGGGGGGGCGGCCGGGGGCGCGGGGCTCGCGGCCGGGGTGTAGGGCGGCGGCGCGCGGCGCGGCGGCGGCGGAGGCCCGCCCCAGCCGAGGCGGACGAGCCCTTGATCCCCCATGGCGCAGCCGATCGACGAGCAGGCGAAGGGGGTGCCCGCGTCGAGCGGGGGCTCGATCCCGCGCGCGGGGGGCGCCTCGACGGGGCGCCACGAGCTGCCGCCGTCGGTCGACTCGAAGAAGGCGGGCGGGTCGGCGGCGGTGGCGGCGAGCGCGAACCGGCCGCCGACGACGACGTGCGCGACGGCATCCGGGAGGGCGAAGACCGCGACGGCGCCGTCCGCGCCGACGCGCACGCCGGCGACGCGGCCGCCGCGGCGGCGCGAGAGCGGAGGCGCGGCGGCCGCGGGCGAGGCGTCGCGCGCGGGCTCGTCCAGCCCGGGCGGCGCGCCGCCGGCGGGGGCGCCGGCGTCGGCCGCGTCGGGCAGGTGGATCCAGCCGCGCACGGCGCCGTCGTCGTCCTCCCAGAAGTCGGTGTCGACCAGGCGCGGCGACGCCGCGGGGTCGGCGAGCGCGGGGAAGAGGCCGCCCCGCAGCGCCGGGTCGTCGCCGCGCGCGTGGATCATGCGGACGCCCTCGGAGGAGCGCGCGGCGCGCCGCTCGCTCCGGCGGGCCCGCGGGCCCAGCACGAGCGCGGTGACGGCGCCGCGCTCGCCGGGGATCCAGCGGTAGAGGCCGCGGGCGTCGTCCCCCTCGATCCAGCGCTCGACCCAGTGGCCGTCGCCGACGCGCACGCACACGCGCGCGGCCTGATCCTCGCCGGGCTCGCGCCGAGGGGGCGGCGGCCGGGCGGCGGTCCAGGGCGACCGATCGTCGTCGTCCGGCGCGGCCTCCGCCGGGCGCTCCGGGAAGTCGTGCAGCCCCGGCGGCGTGCTCCCGCACGGGCCGGCGAACGCGAGGCGGCCGCGGTCGTCGCCGAGGAAAGCTGCAGGCGGGGGCGCGAGCGGATCGGGGTCGAGGCCGCGGGAGGGGAACGTCGCCTCCAGGGTCGGCGCGGAGAGCGTCGTCTCGAGGCGGAGCACCTGCGCGGCCTCGTGCGCGCACGCGAGCAGGACGCCGTCGCCGGCCCGGAACGGCTGGCAGCGGGCGTAACGCGGGTCGAGGCCGGCGATCGCCGCCTCGTCGAGGGGCCGCGCGGTCGCCGCGGCGAGGACGGCGAGGTCGCCGTCGCGGGCCACGAGCACCCTGCCGCCGGGGAGGAGGGCGCCCGTCGCCGCCGCCAGCGCGACCACCTCGGGGGCGCGCGCGCGGCGCGCGGAAGCGTCGCCCAGCGGGTCCGGCGCGGGCGGGAGGTGCAGCGAGGCCGGCGGCGCGTCGCGCGGCGGAGCGGGCGGGGCGGGCACGAGGCCGGCCGCGGTGACGTGGAGCGCGGGCCCGCCGGACGGCGCGAGCAGCGCGACGGCGCCGCTCGCCTCGGACAACATCGCCGTCGCGAGCCCGCGCGCCTCCAGCACGTCGATCCAGGAGGCGCCCCCGTCGAGCGTCACCGTGGCGCGTCCGACCATGTCGAGGCGCGCGGCGCGGCGCGCGTCGAGGGCCACCGCGTCGGCGACGCCGGCGACCCCGAAGCGGCGCACGGAGAGCGTGGCCGGGTCGACCTCGAGGAGGCCCCGGTCGCTGCGCAGGAGGATCGACGCGAGGTACGGCCGCGCGCCCCCGGGCGCGCCGACGTCGGCGATGGGCGCGAGCTCGCCGAGGAACTCGCGGGCGCGGTAGACGCGGCCGTCGGACCAGAGGACGAACCCGCCGCCGAGGCGCGCCGGGATCGACCGGAACCCGCGGAGCGGCTCGGGCGCGGGCGCGGCGGCGAGCACGACGCCGCCCTCGAGGCGCACGCGGAGGCCCTCGTAGAGCGCGGGCTCGGGGCGGGGATCCGGCGAACCGTCGCCGTCGGCGCCGGCGCCGTCGAGGAGGACGCCGGCGCCCTCCGTGAGGACGTAACGCGCCGGAGAGGGCGGCGGCGGCGCGGCGGGCGCGGCGGCGCGGGGCGCGGCGGGCCGGGGGGAGCGCTCCGGTGCGGCGCTGCAGGCGGCGGCGCCGCACGCGGCGGCGCCGCACGCGGCGGCGAGCGCGAGCGCGGCGAGGAGGCCGGCGCGGGAGGTCGGCGCGGCGGCGCCAAGCGCGCGGCGCACGAGGAGATCGCCGCGCCGCCTCACCGCGCGACCCCCGCGCACCGCACCGGCTGCCGGATCTCCTGCCCGTGCAGGACGAGCACGAGCGTGCCCGCGCCCGCCGCCCGCGCCGGCTCGGCTCGCACCGCCCGAGCCGGGTCCGGGCGCCCGCGCGCGCCCCGGTCGGCGAGGCCGCCGGGCGCGTCGAGGGACGCGACGGGCGACGGCCCCGCGAAGCGCGCGATGAGCTTCTTCACCGTCCCGGCCGGCTCGTAATAGCCGAGGTCGGGCTCGTAGCGCTCGTCCCGCACGTTGATCTCCACCGCGTCGAGGCACGCGCGGTCGCGCGACCACCGGATCACCGCGACGCCGGCCGTGCCGGCCCCGGTGATCCCCGGCAGGGTGCCGGGATCGAGGCCGATCTCCGAGGCGAACGGCAGGACCACGCGGGCCTCGTCGCGGCGCGGCGCGCAGCGCGGATCGTTCCCCGCGACGATCTCGCCGAGCGGCGCGAGCGCCTCCTCGGGACCGAAGGTGCCGCGCTCCGGATCGACGGGCGAGAGCACCGCGCCGCCGGCCCCGTCCACCGCCACGAAGACCGGCTCGCGAGACGCGCGCGCGCCCGCGCCGTACACGAAGCGCGCGCCCGCGCCGTGCACGAAGGGCGCTCCCTCCGGCGCGGTCCGCACGTCGCGCGCGGTGCGCTGCACGTAGAGCTCCCGGAGCGCCGGCGGCGCGGCGCCGCTCGCGTGCGGCGCGCCCGCCGGCCCCGCGCGCCGCGGCCCCGCGCCGCCGCGGAGCTCGGCCGCGAGCACCGCGAGCCGGTCGTGCCAGGGGCTCAGGAGCACCACGCGGTCGCCGAGATCGACGCCGACCGACGGGCGAGGGGCGCAGCCGCCGATCGGCCGCGTCACGCGCGCGGCGTCGAGCAGGTCGGCGAGGCACACCTCCTCCGGGCCGACCGCGACGGGGGCGACGCGCCCGCCGCCGTCGATCACGAACCCGAGCTGCGCCTCGTACGGACGGTAGACGAGGCTCGCGAGCCCGGCGCCCGGGAGCGGCACGCTGGCGCGGCGGATCTCGGCGCGCGCGTCGAGCGGCGCGATCCAGGCGAGCTCCGCGTCGGCGCCCGGCGCGAGCGGCGCGCCGATCGAGGCCGGCAGCGTCAGCGCCCCGAGCGTGCCGAGCCGCAGCGGGCTCGTGCGCAGCGCCGGCGAGCGCGCGGCGACGGCGCCGAACCCGTACGACTCCGGGACGCGCGCCGCCGCGACGGGCCCCGCGAAGGTGCACGCGAGCCGCGCGAGCGGCGGCGGAGGCACCGGCCGCGCCGCGCGCGAGGCCACGCCGCGCCCCGCGGCGCCGCGCGCGGGCGCGGCCGCGGCGAGCGGCTCCGGCGCGACCGCGCCGGGCGGGTGGGCGGCGCCCGGCGCCGCGGCGGAGGGCGCCGCCGACGCCCACCCGAGCCGGAGGAAGGCGCCGACGCGGCAGCCCACCGCGGAGCAGCGCTCGATCGACGAGGACGACGCGGGCGACGAGGACCACGCGGGCGACGCGGGCGCGCTGCCCGGCGGCGGCGCGACGGGCACCCAGCGCTCGCCCCGGTCGGTCGTCTCGAAGAGCTCGCCGCGCTCGGTCTCCACGAGCGCGAACCGACCGGACGCCGCCATCGTCCGCGCCCGCTCGGGCAGCGGGCGGCGGCGCAGCCGGCCCGCGGCGTCGATCGCGAACGGCGCGAGGCCCCCCGCGCTGCCCGGGGCGGGGAGCCAGCCCTCGACGGCGCCGTCCGCGAGCGCGACGAGCGCGCGCGAGAGCAGCTCCGGGCTCCCGGCGGCGTACCGCGAGAGCGAGAGCGGCGGCTCGCCGCGCGCGAGGCGCACGACGCGCAGCGCGCCGCGCGCCTCGACGCGCTCGCCGTCGCGCAGGAACGCGCCGGGCCGCGCGACCAGGGCGACCGCGCCCCCGCCGCGGCGCGGGATCCACGCGAACACGAAGGTCGCGTCCGCCGGATCGAGGTGGTGCTCGACCCAGGCGCCCGGCCCGCGCCGCACGCAGAACACCGCGCTCCGCTGCGTCGAGCCGGGGACGATCGCCCCGCGCGAGATCGCGTCGAGATCGAGCTGCGGCCTCGGCGGCCCCTCGCACGGGCCGACGTAGCCGAGCGCCTCGCCGTCGACCCCGACGAAGCGGTCCTCGTCGCGCTGCGTTCCGGCCCGCAGCTCGAACGTGCGCTCGATCCGGAGCGCGCGCGCCGCGTCGCCGGCCGAGAGGTCCACCACGCTCGCGCGATCCGGGCCCGCGCAGACGGCGAGCAGCGCGTCGTGCGCGCGGAACGGCGCGCACTCGCCGCTGCCCGGCGGCAGGGCTGCGGCGGAGGTGGCGCGCCCGGTCGCGAGGTCGATCCGCCCGACGACCCCGTCCGCCGCGAGCACGGCCCCGCCGTCGGGCAGCGGCAGGCCCGAGGCGACGGCGTCGGCGAGCAGCGCGAACGGCGCGCGGCGGAGCCACCCGGGCTCGACGTCGACGGGCGGCGGCGCGCGCGGGGCGCGCGGCGCGCCCGGCCGGCCGCTCGGGTCGATGGCGCGCTCGAGGCCGCCGTCCAGCGTGACGACGATCTCGTCGCCGCGCACGTCGAGCGCGATCGCGTCGCCGAGCTCCGCGGTGACGTCGCGGTAGGAGGCGCCCGCGTCGAGCGTGAGGATCGCGCGCCCGAAGGCGGTGAGGCCGAGCGCGCGGCGCTCGCTCGCCGCCGCGGCGGCGACGATGGACGGCAGGCCGAGCGGCCGGAGGTCGCCGCTCCCGCCGCGGACGGCGAAGCTCCCGGCCGTCGTGATCAGGCCGATCCCATCGAGCCAAGGGAAGGCGCTGACCACGTCCCCCGGCAGGGCGGCGAGCTTGCGGAGCTCCCCGGAGAAGCTCTCGGCCGCGTAGACGTCGCTGCCGCTCCAGAACAGGTAACGCGCCGCGGGCGGCGCGCCGGCGCCCGCGCGCGCGCCTGACCACGAGGGGAACGCGGCGCCGCCGGTGAGCTCCGGTCCGCCGGAGCCCACCGGCTCCATCCGCTCGAGGCCGTACAGCTCGAGGCGGCGGCCGTCGAGGACGACCCGGTCGACGCCCTGGCCGCCGCCGTCCGCGGCCACACGCTCGACGAGGCCCTGCTCCGGCGGCGCGACGTACCGCGCGGGCCCCTGGGCGACGAAGGGGGGCGCGGCGCCGGCTGGCTCGGGCGCGCCGCGCGGCGGGGGCGCCGGCTCGGCCGCCCCGCAGGCCGCGAGCGCCGGCGCGGCGAGGAGCGCGAGCCGGGAGAGGGCGCGCGACGGCGCCCGCGGGGAGGCCGAGCCGGCGCTCGGGGCGCCCTGCCCTTTCCTTCTCCTCATCGTGTGGCGCGGGGTCCCGGGGGCGTTCACGGGGGGTGAGGGGACGGTAGCGCGAAGGGGAGCTCGGGAGGGTGGATTGCATCGTCGCGGGCGGTGCGGCGACGGCCTCGCGCAGGGCGGCGCGGCGCGCCGAGGCGCCGCTCCCGGGCGAACCGCGCCGGAGAACCATGCGAGAAGGCCGCTCGCGAGAAAACGACGTGGCCCCGGCTCCGGGGCGCCGCGTCGACCTTAGTCCGGGCGAAGACGACGCGGCCCGCGGCGAGGGCTGCGTTCCCCGCAGCCGAGGGTTCGACACGCCGAGGCGCCGCCCCGCGCGTGGACGGCGGCTGCCCGATGTCGAAGTCCAAGCAGGGACCTTTTCCCCGGAGAAGAGATCATGAGCTCAGTGGCCCCTTCTGTCCTCATTCCTGCGGCTCTCGTGTCCTCGCCCGCGTTCGGCTTCAGCTGCAGAGGCGCGGCGTCCGTAAGGAGACGACACTGCAAGCGGCGCGCAGCCGATCGAGAAGGAGATCGCGTACACGATCATCGGTGATGACGGGGCGAAGACCACCCTCCCCTTTGATGGTTTGCGGTGTCGTGGCTGTCCGGGATCGGCTCGCCTCCGAAAGCGACATGAGGATCGTGCTGTGAGGACGGACCTCGAGATAGCCGCATCGGAGCGGCATCACGTTGACGACGTGTTGTCGACGAGAATACGGTGCGCACCGCTGGGAGGTTCGCAACGATCGCTGGAGGATGGTCATGGCTTCCGTGAGCAGCTATCGTGCCCTGGTCCTGCCTGTCGCCTGGGGGATGCTCGCCGCGTGCGGCAATGGCTCTTCCCCGCCGGATCCGGCGCCGGTGACGACAACACCGCCCCGTCCGCCGGGTACGCCCGGCGGGCCTTGTGAGGTGCGTCGTGTCGATTCGAGCGCGACGGCGGTCCCAGCCGGTACGCCGTGTCCGGACAGCGATGTATGCAACGGCGACGAGACCTGCGACGGGAGAGGCGTGTGTGTCGCCGGCACGCCGCCTGCGGTCGATGATGGCAAGCCATGCACGGTAGATAGCTGCGATCCAGCGACCGGCGTTCGACATACACCGGTCCCGCGCGGCGCATCGTGCGCGGACGGCGATGCGTGCAATGGCGACGAGACCTGCGACGGCGCCGGCGTGTGCGCGGCTGGCACGCCGCCGGTGGTCGATGACGGGGACCCGTGCACGCTCGACACGTGCAATCCGAGCGCGGGGATCGCGCGCGTCTCGTGCTCGATGCTCGATCGAACGATCGCGACGGCGCTCGTCGACGCCTCCGCGTTCCTGTACAGCGGACCGAGTCCGGTGCAGATCGGCGTCGCGCCGGGCGTCATTGCACCGCACCGGGCGGCGGTCGTCCGCGGGCTGGTGCGCGGCACGGACGGCGCGCCGCTGTCCGGCATCACCGTCTCGATCGAGGGGCACCCCGAGTACGGCACCACAAGGACCCTCGCGGACGGCGCTTTCCTGATGGTCGTGAACGGCGGCGGACCGCTCCGGGTGATCTACGAAGCGGATGGCTACCTGCGCATGGCGAGGCTCGTCGACGTGCCATGGCAGGACTACGCGACCGCCGGCGATGTCGTGATGACCCCTTACGACAACCGATGTGCAGCCGCGCGCGGCCGGCACACCGGCGCGCTCCGTGGATCTGCCGAGCGGCCTTCGCGGCGCCGCGACCGGGGGCGCGGGCAGCGCCGTGCGCATGAGCCTGCCGGATGGTCGCGCGCTGACCTGGACCCCGGGCGCGGATCCGCGCTTCGGGATGTTGTCGCCGTTCGCCAGGCTGGAGACGATCGCGACGCCGGGCGGAAGGACGATGTCGATCGCGCGGAGCCGCGCCGCGGACCTGGCGGACCCGGCGGACGCGCTGAGCTTTTCCTCGCTCGTGGACACGACGACGATCAACGGGCTGAGCTTCGTCGAGGTCTTCAGCAAGGCGACGCGCACGGTCACCCGCAGGACGCCGGCCGGCCGCGAGGTCACGACCACGCTCGACAACCGGGGGCGGCCGGTCAAGATCGAGGTCCCGGGGATCCTGCCGGTGGACCTGACGTACGACGCCCGCGGACGGCTCGAGACGACGGTGCAGGGCGAGCGCACGTCGCGGCGGTTCTACGGTCCGCGGGGCTACCTGGAGGGCGCGGTGGACCCGCTGCTCCAGACGACGGTGTTCGCTACCGATGCGGTCGGGCGCGTGCTCGCGGAGACCAGGCCGGACCTGCGCACCGTGAGCTTCGGCTGGGACGACGCGGGCAACCTGGAGTCGCTCGCGCCGCCCGGCCGGCCGACCCACCGGTTCGGCTTCACGCCGGTCGATCAGCTCGAGTCCTACACCCCGCCCGCCGTGCCGAGCGGGCCGGCGCCCACCGCGTGGGGCCGCGACGCCGACCGCAAGCTCGGCGCGATCACCAGGCCGGGCGGCGTCGTTGTGGACTTCGGATACGACGACGCCGGCAGGCGAACCAGCGCGACCTTCCCGGGAGGGGCGATCACCTGGAGCTACGACCCGGCCACGGGCAAGCTCGCGGGCGTGAGCGGCCCCGCGGGCGTCAGCGTCGCGTACGGCTACGACGGGCACCTGCTCACGGACGTCAGCTGGTCGGGCGCCGTCGCGGGCGCGGTCCACTGGACCCATGACGACGGCTTCCGCGTGCGCTCCGAGACCGTCAACGGCGCCTTCGCCGCGCATTTCGGGCACGACGACGACGGGCTGCTCACGGCCGCCGGGGCCCTGGTCCTGCGCCGCGATCCGCGCAACGGACGGCTCACCGGCACGGCGCTCGGCAGCGTGACCGAGATCGTGGAGTACAACGACTTCGGCGAGCTCAGGCGGCGCGAGGCGAAGCTCGGAGGCATCACCGCGCTGGTCGTCGAGGTCGTCGAGCGGGATGCGCTCGGCCGGATCGTCGAGCGGACCGAGACCATCCAGGGCGAGACCCGCGTGAACCGCTTTGGCTACGATCCCGCCAGCCGGCTGACCGACGTGTTCGAGGGCGGCGTCTTGGCGGCGCATTACGACCTCGACGAGAACGGAAACCGGCTCGGTAGGACCACCGCAACCGCGAGCGAGGTAGGCGCGTACGACGACCAGGACCGGCTGCTGAGCTACGGCACGAAGACGTACGCCTACCAGGACAGCGGCGAGATCCTGCGCCGATCCGACACCGCGACGGGGGAGACGACGCGGTTCGACCACAGCGCCCTGGGTCAGCTGCGCGGGGTGACCCTGCCGGGCGGCACGGTGATCGAGTACGTGCTGGATGGCCTGGGGCGGCGCGTTGGAAAGAAGGTCGACGGTACCCTCGTCAAGGGGTTCCTCTACGAGGGCGCGCTCAGGCCTGTCGCCGAGCTCGATGGGACCGGCGCCGTCGTGGCGCGGTTCATCTATGGCGAGCGCGTCAACGTGCCCGACGTGATGATCCGCGGCGGCGTGACGTACCGGCTCTTGACCGACGCGCTCGGCAGCGTGCGGCTCGTGATCGACGCGGCGGCGGGCACCGTGGCGCAGCGGATGGATTACGACGAGTTCGGCAGAGTCGTGCTCGACACGAGCCCGGGGTTCACGCCGTTCGGGTTCGCCGGAGGCCTCTACGACCCGGACACCGGGCTGGTGCGGTTCGGCGCGCGCGACTACGACCCCGAGGTCGGGCGCTGGACCGCGAAGGACCCGCTGCTGTTCGATGGCGGCGACACGAACCTGTACAACTACGCCCTCGGCGATCCGGTGAACCGGACCGACCCGGCCGGGAGGTCGGCCACCGCCCTGCCATGGAGAGAGATGGCCGTAGGGGCGGGCGCCGTCGCCGCGGCGTCGGCCGCCGTGGGCACCGGCATCGTCGGGCTCTGCATCCTGCTCGCGTTGACGCTCGAGAGTGACAGCGCGGACGACGAATGGTCCGACAATCCGGCCTGCAACGAGCAGTACAATCGCGATCGCGTAGTCTGTCGCCGAGCGAAGACTGCGGCTTGCTGGGCCTCCCAGGCGGAACGCCTTGCACACTGCAACAGAACCGGAATCACCGGATTTCCGCCGCTGAAACAATGAGTTCCGGTCTACGCCCCGAGGGAATGCAATGGCAACCCGGTTTGATATCATCGCCACACGCGTCATCGACGTTCTGGATGACACAGGGAAACCGTCGCGCCAGATACTTGTGCATATTGGCAGACCTTCACAGGAGCCCACCGGCGAGTGGTCGCTGCCATATCAGATAGTAGGGATCCGCAAAGACCGAATTTTTCGCGTGCTCGGCCTCGACGCTGTGCAGGCGTTGCAGCTTGCACACATTGTCATTGGCAGCGTGCTCGCGAGCTCGGACGAGGCAAAACAAGGCCGATTACGCTGGAATGGTCACACGGACCTCGGCTTCCCAGACTCCCTATCGTCGCCGCCTGAATGACAACGTGGACGATCCTGAGGTCGGGCGCTGGACCGCCAAGGCCCCGAGCTTCGTCGAGATCTTCAGCAAGGCGACGCGCATGGTCACCCGCAGGACGCCGGCCGGCCGCGAGGTCACGACCACGCTCGACAACCGGCGGCGGCTGGTCAAGATCGAGGTCCCGGGGATCCTGCCGGTGGACCTGACGTACGACGCCCGCGGCCGACCCACCAGGTCGGCTTCACGCCGGTCGATCAGATCGAGTCGTACACCCCGCCCGCCTCGCCAAGCGGGCCGGCGTCCACCGCGTGGGGCCGCGACATCGTCAACGGCGCCTTCGCCGCGCGCTTCGGGCGCTACGACGACGGGCTGCTCACGGCCGCCGCGGTCCTGGTCCTGAGCCGCGATCCGCGCAACGGACGGCTCACCGGCACGGCGCTCGGAACCGTCACCGAGACCGCGAAGATCAACGCCGCCCCGGCGATCCGAACCCTCCCCGGGCGTCCGGACCCTCCCGGGCCACCGTCACGACGCCGCCCGGGTGTCCGGAGCCCCCCGCGCCGCCGTCGCGACGCCGCTCGGGCATCTGGACCCTCCCGCGCCGTCGTCGCGATGCCACCCGTGAGGTCCCGACCTCCGCGGCGCCTCCACGGCAGCCCACGGCGGGGTAGCGACCTCTTCACTTGTAAGAGAGCAATCATTTTTTTTGGTCGGAACCTCCTCGCTGGCTGAAATTCATCCTCGGCGACAGGTCGTGTCCCCTCCTCGGCCTCGCTCACGAGCGCCGGCGCCGATCGCCACCTCCCCGGCACCTCCTCTTTACCCGGACGGGTTGGTCTCGCGCGTCACGCGCGACGCCTGCATCGCGCGTCTCCTGCATCACGCGGCGCTCGAAACCTGCGGTCCGCTTGACGGGCTCGGCCGTGGCGTCATCTCCTGGCCGGACACGCTTTACCCCGGACAAGGAGGTCTGTGCGATGTTGAAGCACCTGACGATTGAAGAGATGGTCGCGCTCATGGCCCCGTGGGTCGAGAACGCGCAAAGGAAGCGGCTCTTCCTCTCGATCCCGGAGATCGCCGGGCTGCACTCCAAGGTGGCCCGAGCCTACGAGTCCGTGCTCGCGGTGCGCCCGGCCAAGACCGGCCCGTCCGGCGCGATGAGCGCCCTGAACGAGGAGCTCGCGCGGACCGACGCGCGGCACGATCACCTCGCCAAGGCCGTGTGCTGGGGCATCGACGCGCACCGGGAGCATTGCCTCGGAGAAGACCCCCCGGACGCGGATCGCGCCGCGGCCTGCGATGACGTGCAGCCGAAGCTGTTCCCGAGCGGGCTCGCCATCGTCAAGGCCTCGCCGGCCGCCGAGGCGGGCAACACCGCGCGGATCGCCCGCCTCCTCGAGGAGGAGCCGTCGATCGGCGCCCTCCTGAAGGCGATCCCGGCGCCCGGCAAGACCACGCTGCTCCACACCACGCAGCGGTGGATCAAGGTGGGCAAGGAGCTCGCGGCGATCGAGCACCGGCGGGACGAGCTCGCCGCAAAGGAGAAGACAGCGCCCGTGACCCGGGCGACGATCGCCGCCGCGCGCAGCCAGTGGTTCCGGGTCGTCTCCGCGGTCCTCTCCAACCTGGAGCTCTCCGACGCGCCCGCCGAGGCGATCGAGACGATCCGCGGACCCGTGCTGAAAGCCTCGGAGCGGGCCGGAAAACGGTACGCCGGCGGATCGACGGCCGAGGAGCCGAGCCCGGAGGCGCCGGCGGCGGAGGCGCTCGAAGAAGAAAGCGCCGAGGACGACGAGCCCGTGCGCTGAGCCGGCCCCCGCCGGCGCCGCACCCGCGCCGCCGCCATGACGGACGGCGCTAGACTCCCCCACACACCGGCTGCGCGCTGGCATGGCACAGGCAGGGTGTCTTGGCGCCGACGACGAGCCAGTCCTGACCTCACTTCACACAGCCAGGACTACCGGTTCTCCCTCTGGGCTTCTCTCCCCGCCGAGCACGCGAGCCGCTGCACCATCGCCGTCGTCCTCAGCACGCCTTCCCCAGCAGCGCCGGCGTCGCCTCGCGCCGCGCCGCCTCCCGGAGCGCGCGGCGCCGCCCACCGGGCGACCAGCGCCGCGCTCACGGCGGCCTCGCCGCGCCGCCTCGAGTCGGAGACCACGACGTGCAGCGCCTCGAGGCAGACGCGCTCCCGCCCCCACCTCACCTGCGCGAGGCCCTGATCCCCGAGCGCGATCGCCGGCAGCGCGCGGTGGTCGAGGCGCAGCGCGGCCGCGGGATCGATCGCCACGAGCGCGCGCCAGGCCCCTGTCATGGCGCGGCAGCGCGGATCGTTCGCCTCGGTCAACGTCGCCCAGGGCGCGAGCGCGACCACCTCGCCCACCGTGCCGGCGACGCGATCGAGCGGCGCGGCCCCCGCGGCCTCGGGGGCCCCGCCGTCGAGCACCAGCACGCCCGCCTCGCCGTCGTCGCGGAAGGCGAGCGTCATCGGCCTGCCGCGCAGCTCCTCGCGATCGAGCCCCACGACGCGCGCGGGCTGCCGGGGCTCCGGCGTGTGCTCCTCGAGGGCCGCGCGGCGCCCGAGGTCTCCGAGCACGAGCGCGCTGCTCGGACCGAGCAGCAGCCCCGAGGCCCCGCCGACGGCGCCGTCCGCGACGCCCCGGCGCGGCTCGAACGCCGGCAGCGCCCGCGCGCCCTGCGGGCGGAGCAGCAGCTCGGTCGCCTCGGTCAGCACGAGCAGCGCGACCTCGCCGCTCGCGGCGAGCAGCGGCACCGACGCGACGTGCTGGGCGCCGCGGCCGCCGCCGGGCGCGAGGTCGGTCGCGCCGAGCCGCAGCGCCTCGCCGCGCAGATCGAACGGGGGGCGAAACAGCACGCTGTGCGTCCGCCGCGCGACGCCCTTCGCCGGCGCCGCGTCGCCCGGGGGCGGCGTCGCTCCGTCGGGCTGCGTCGCCGCATCCAGCGCCGCCGCCTCGCGCGCTGGCCCCGCCGCCTCGCGCGCTGGCCCCGCCGCCTCGCGCGCGGGCCCCGCTGCGTCGGCGACGATCTCGATCGCCTCGCCGTAAACCGTCGCCGCGACCGCTCGGTCAGCGTCGAGCGCGGGCGCACCTCCCGGCAGCGGCGCCGGGAGGCCGACCGGCGCGCACGACAGCATCGGCAGCACTTCCGGCGGCTCCGGCGGCTCCGGCGGGCTGCCGACGCCGGTCGAGCACGCCGCCGCGGCCGCGCCCGGGGCGGCGCCCGCGCCCGGCGCCTCCGCCGCGTCGCACGTGGTGGAGACGGCCGGCGCGAGGTCGCCCGCGCCCCAGCCGAGCCGCACCGCGCCGGAGAGCGCGCAGCCGAGCGCCGAGCACGCGCCCTGGAACGACGACGGCGGCACCGGCGAGCGCCCGGCGGCGCGCCACGTGCGGCCGTGATCGAGCGTCTCGTAGAGCTCCGCGCCGCGCCCCACGAGCACGCCGTGATCGCCGGTCACCACCATCCCCGCCGGATCGGGCGGCAGCACGTGGGGCTCGACCGCGCCGTCCGCCGCGACCGTGACGCCCAGACTCGCCCGCCGGACCACGTCGGGCCACTCGACCGACGAGAGCCACGCGTCGACGCCCCCGTCGTCGCGCGCGCGCAGCCGCCGGTCGACGAGCACCGGCGCGCCGTCGCGCGACGGCGGCGTCCAGTACCAGCCGGGGACATCCCGCGCGATCCGCACGACCTTCGCGCCCCCCTCGTCGCGGACCCGCGAGGCGCCGGCAGGCGCGGGCAGCGCGTCGCGCTCGCCGCGCACGAGCGCGACCGCGTCGCCGTCCCGGCGCGGGGCCCAGCCGACGAGCACCTCCGCGCCCCCGAGCGACGCCGCGCGCTCGACCCAGGCGCCCGGACCGCGCCGGACGCAGATCCTCGGGTGGACGACGACCTCGCCGAAGCGACGGTCGCGCTCCTCGTCGCTCACGTAGCGCTCCTCCGCGCCGCAGCCGCCGACGAAGCCGACGGCGCCGCCGTCGTCGGCGACGAAGAAGCCCTCGTCGCTGAAGGCGCGCTCGATCCGGGGCGGCTCGCCGCGCTCGGAGCGCAGGACGAAGCTGCCGTGGCCCTCGTAGTCGTCCCACGCGCACAGGAAGAGCAACCCGTCCTCCGCGCGCGCGGGCGCGCAGGCGAGCCCGTCCGGGAGCCAGCCCGCGGAGCGCTCGCGCGCCGCGCCCGTGCGCGCGTCGATCCGCGCGGCGCCGCCCGGGAGCACGCCGAGCGCGGTCCCGTCCGGCAGGAGCGCGCCGGCGGAGACGGCCGCGGCGAGCAGCGCGAGATCCCGCGACGCGGCGGCCTCGCGCTCGCCGTCGCGCGCGCCCTCGACGTCGAGCTCGAACGCGCCGCCCGCGGACGGCGCGCGGACGTCGCCGTCGGGGCGCCCGAGCGAGCCGTCCGGCAGGACGGCCACCCGCCCGAGCGCCGTGTCGATCGAGAGCGCGTCCGGCGCGACGCCGAGGCCGCGCGCGGCGAGCCCGATCCGGCGGCCCACGTCGATCCACGTCGCGCCGCCGTCGACCGTGGTCGCGGCGCGGCCGAAGACGTCGAGGCGCGCCGCGCGCGCCGCGTCCAGCGCGGCGAGGTCGTGGACGGCCGGCGCCTCGAGCGCGCGGCCCCGGTCCTCGCCCGGCGGCAGCGCCCGCGGCCCCTGATCCGTGAAGATCACGACGTCCCGCAGGCCGTTGCGCGCGCCCCGCACGGCGCGCGCGCCGCCGCCGAGCGCCACCTCCGCGAGCGGCCCGGTGAAGTCGCGCGAGCGGAACGCCCGGCTCCGGGTCCAGTGCAGGTAGCCGCCGCCGAGGCGGGGCGCGATCGCGAGCGATCCGATCACCGGATCGCCGGCCGCCCACAGCTCGGCCTCCCAGGCTGCCGCGACGACGCGACCGTCGCCCGCGAGCTCGAGCCGCGCGCCCCCCGCGACGATGCGATCCTGGGCGGCCGCTGCCGGTCCGCCGTGGGTCACCCGGAAGGTGCCGTCCGCCGTCCCATGGAAGTAGCGGGCGCCCGCCCCCAGTGCGCCGGACGCGGCGGGCCCGGACGCGGCGGGGCCGGACTCGGCCGGGCCAGGCGCGTCCGGACCAGGCGCGCCGGAGGCCGAGCGTGCGCCCCCGGCCCCGTTCCTTCGCGCTCCGTCGCGCTCCGGGCTGGCCGCCGGCGCGAGCGCACAGGCGGCCACGGCCGCGGACGCCGTCAGAGCCGTGAGCAGACCGAGGGCGCGCGCGAGCATCGGGGAAGGCACGACGGTATCCTCTGCAGCGGCGCCGTCCAGCGCCGCCCGTGTCCACCCCTCGCCGCCCCACGAAAGAAGAGCTGCTCGCCGCCGCCGGAAAGACGGTGCCGGACGTCATCGCGCCCGACCTCGTCGTCCTGTTCTGCGGCATCAACCCTGGCCTCTACACGGCCGCCGTCGGCCACCACTTCGCCCGCCCCGGCAACCGGTTCTGGCCGGCGCTGCACGCCGGCGGCTTCACCGATCGCGTGCTCTCGCCGTCGGAGGAGCGCGATCTCCTGGCGCTCGGCTACGGGATCACCAACGTCGTGGACCGGGCGACCGCGTCCGCGGACGAGGTGTCGCCCGACGAGCTCGCCGCAGGCAAGCTGCGGCTCGAGGCCAAGGTGCGGCGCTACCGCCCGCGGTTCCTGGCCGTGCTCGGCCTCGTCGCCTACAGGATCGCGTTCGGGCGGCCCCGCGCCGCGCCCGGCCCGCAGCCGGAGGTGCTCGGGGCGACGCGGGTCTGGGTGCTGCCGAACCCGAGCGGGCTCAACGCCAGCTACCAGCCGCGCCACCTCGCGGCGATGTTCCGCGCGCTGCGCGAGGCGGTCGCCGTAACCGCCGGCTCGCCGTGAGCGCCGCAGACCACGAGCCCCGCTGTCCCGAGACGTGGTGGGTTATCTTCCCCGGTCGCGCGATATCCCTCCTGCGCTGACTCGGCACCTCTCACCAACCCAAGCTCAGCAGCCCTCGCCGCCGACAAGCGGTCTCCCTGAGAGGTCGCGCCGGCCCGCCCGCCGGCGCGCTCACTCCGGCGGCGCGTTCTCCTCCTCCTGAGGCACCTTCGCGCGCGCGCTGCGGGCGTCCTCCCGGAGCGCGGCGAGGCCCGGCGGGCCGATGACCGCGCGCGCGCCGCGCCCGCCCAGCGCGGTGAGCCACGAGAGCGGCGAGGGCGAGTCGGAAAGCCCCCGCGCCGTGGTGAGGAGGACTCCGCGCGTCGCGTACCGCGCACACCCCTCTTCGCACACCGGCAGCACCACGCTGAGCCCCCCGCCGCCTCGGCTCATGAGGGGGACCACGCGCACGTGCGCCGGGTCCGGGGCGACCATGACCTCGATCGCACGCTCGACCAGCTGGAGGACCGAGCCGGGAGACGTCTCGGGCGGCAGCGAAGGCGTCGCCGCGCGGTCGGTCGGCGCGGGGCGGCTCGGCGGCAGGGCGAAGAGCCCCGCCCCGTCCGCCGCGTTCGCCTCGCTCGCCGCCGAGAGCGCGAGCCCGCCGGCGAGCGCACCGACAAGTAACGCCAGGTTGGGTCCGAATCGCATGCCCTGATCCCTCGCCGACAGGTTCAGCAGGCCTCATGCCAGGCGCCGGGCCGGCCGCGCAGCCGGCGTCCGCGGCCCGCAGCGCGACCCCCGCGCGCGCCGCCCGGGCCCCCGCACGTGACAGATCACCACAGCGTGGCGACCGCGGTCCCCCCGCGCCGCGGACTGCGGGGAAGCTGGACAGTCGCGGCGGCGCTGGAAGCGCCGGAGCGCCAGTTTCGCTTGCCAGACGGTCCGGGCGCCGTTAACCGTCTTCGATATGCCCGAACACAAGCCAGCGCTGAGCCCTCACGCGGTGAAGGCCACGCAGCCTGGCGCCTCGCTCCCTTCCGCTCCCTCCGAGCCGGTCGCGAGCATTCTGCTCGTCGACGATCACCGCCCGAACCTGCTCGCCCTCGAGGCCGTGCTCGATCCGCTGCGCCAGCGGCTCGTCACCGCGCAATCGGGCGAGGAGGCGCTCGAGCGCCTCGCCCGCGAGGAGTTCGCGCTGATCCTCATGGACGTGAAGATGCGGGGTATCGACGGCTTCGAGACGGCCGCCCGCGTGAGGGGGCTCGATCAGGCCAGGCACACGCCGATTATCTTCATCTCCGGCCTGCCCGAGGACGAAGACCGGCTGTATCGCGGCTACGCCCAGGGCGCGGTCGACTACGTCGTCAAGCCGTTCAACCCCGACATCCTCCGCGCCAAGGTCGCGGTCTTCGTCGAGCTGCACCGCCGGGCCGAGCAGATCAAGCGCCAGGAGGCGGCGCTCCGCCAGCTCGAGCGCGAGGCGAGCGACGAGGTGTTCCGCCGCATCATGGACACGAGCATGATGGGCCTGCTCTTCAGCGACTACGAGGGGCGGGTGATCGAGGCGAACGACGCCTTCCTGTCGATGCTCGGCTACACCCGCGAGGATCTCAAGGCGGGGGTGCTCGCCTGGCAGCAGCTCTCCCCGCCGGAGTACGAGCACGTGCACCACGCCGCCATCCAGGAGCTCAGCGCCCAGGGCGTCACGCGGCAGTTCGAGAAGGAGTACATCCGCAAGGACGGCACGCGCGTGGCGGTCCTCGTCGGCTCGGCCCGCGTGGAGAAGCAGCGGCGCAACCTCACCTACGTGCTCGACATCAGCGAGCGGAAGCGCGCCGAGGCGAACGTCAGCCTGCTCGCGAGCGCGGGCGAGATCCTCTCGTCCTCGCTCGATTTCCGCGAGACGCTCGCGCAGCTCGCCCGGCTCGTCGTCCCGGTCCTCGCCGACTGGTGCGCGGTGGACATCCAGGCCCAGGACGGGGCCATCCAGCGCGTCGCGGTCCTGCACACCGACCCGCGCAAGGTCGAGCTCGTGCAGCAGATCGAGGAGCGGTACCCGGTCGATCCCGCCGCCTCGCGCGGCGTGCCGAACGTGCTCCGGACCGGCGAGACCGAGTGGACGCCCGAGATCACCGACGCCGTGCTCGTCGCGAGCACGCGCGACGAGGAGCACCTCCGGATGGCCCGCGAGCTCGGCCTCCGCTCGGCCGTCGTGGTGCCGCTGGCCGCGCGCGGGCGCGTGCTCGGCGCGATGACGCTCGTGCAGGCGGAGTCGGGCCGGCGCTACACGAAGGCCGACGTGCAGTTCGCCGAGGAGCTCGCCCGGCGCGCCGCGCTCAGCGTCGAGAACGCGCTGCTCTTCGAGCGCGAGGTCACCGTCCGCAAGGAGGTGGAGACGCTCGCGGAGGAGCTGAAGCACAGCGAGGCGCAGTTCCGGCTGCTCGCCGAGACGATGCCGCAGCTCGTGTGGACGAACCGCCCGGACGGCCACCACGAGTACTTCAACCAGCGCTGGTACGACTACACGGGGATGAGCCCCGAGGACACCGCGGGCGAGGGCTGGAGCCGCATGCTGCACCCCGAGGAGCACGAGCGGGCGATCGAGACGTGGCGGCAGGCGCTCCGCACCGGCGAGCCGTACGAGAGCCAGTGTCGGCTCCGGCGCGCCGACGGCGCCTACCGGTGGTTCATCGGCCGGGCGGTCGCCGCGCGCGACGGGTCGGGCCGCATCGTCCGGTGGTTCGGCACGTACACGGACATCGACGACCAGAAGCGCGCCGAGGAGGAGCGGCAGCGGCTCGTCCAGGCGCTCGAGCGCAGCAACAAGGAGCTCGACCAGTTCGCGTACGTCACGAGCCACGACCTCAAGGCGCCGCTGCGCGGCATCGCCAACCTGTCGCAGTGGATCGAGGAGGACCTGAACGACAAGATGACGGACGAGAGCCGGAAGCAGCTCGATCTGCTCCGCGGCCGCGTCCACCGGCTCGAGAACCTGATCGACGGCATCCTCAGCTACTCGCGCGCGGGTCGCATCCGCGAGAAGCCCGACGCGATCGACGTCGGCAAGCTGCTCCGGGAGATCGTCGAGCTGCTCGCGCCCCCGCCGGAGACGCGCGTGGAGATCGCGCCCGACATGCCCGTCGTCGTCACCGAGCGCACGCCGCTCCAGCAGACGTTCCTGAACCTCATCAGCAACGCGCTGAAGCACGCGGGCCGCGCCGACCCGGAGGTCCGGATCGGCGTCCGCGACGCCGGCCCGTACTGGGAGTTCTCGGTCTCCGACAACGGCTCGGGCATCGCGCCCGAGTACCACGACCGCATCTGGGGCATCTTCCAGACGCTGAAGGCGCGCGACAAGGTCGAGGGCACCGGCATCGGCCTGTCGGTCGTGCAGAAGATCGTGCAGAGCAAGGGCGCGCGCGCGTGGGTCGAGTCCGCCGTCGGCGCCGGCGCCACGTTCCGGTTCACCTGGCCGAAGATCGAGGCCCGCGAGCCCTCCGTGCCGGGTTGATCCTGCCGAGATCGCCGCGCCGCGCCGCGCCGCGGGGCCGTTGCGCCGCGACGCGGGCCCGGCACGAAGTTTGAACACACCCGAAGAACCCAGGTGGATTGAAACGAAGTGAGCGCCGGTGAGGGCGAGTCCGGGGGAGCGCTGCCCCTTTGCTCTTCTCGCGTCATGTCGCTCTCCATCGAGCCGTTCACCGCGAAAGGAGGGTGTTCGTGATGACAACGTTCAACCTGCCCAGGTTGTCCCTGGGCGCGCTTGTGCTTTCGCTCTTGTGCGCGTGCGCGTCGGCCCCGCCGCCCGAGCCGGCGCAGGCCGAGCCGCGGCTGCCGAACCCTGGCCCGGATGGGGTCTACAAGGTCGATTGGCCTGATCTGAGGGAGGGAGAGTTCCGGTACATCGGGCTGACCCTCGGGGCGGACCTCGCGGATGTCTGCCGCCTGCCGAAGACGAACTTCGCCTTCGACTCCGCCGAGCCGCTGCCGCAGGAGCACCAGGAGCTCCGGGCGGTCGTCGACTGCCTGCGCTCCTCGAACCTGAGCAACGCGAGGATAGAGCTCGTCGGCCGGGCCGATCCGCGCGGGACGGCGGCCTACAACCAACAGCTCGCGCAGCGTCGCGCCGACCGGGTGAAGGAGCTCCTCGTGAAGGAGGGGATCCCTGCGGAGCGCATCTCGACGCGCTCGACCGGCGCCGCCGAGGCGGTCGGCACGCAGCCGATGTACTCCTATGGCTACGATCGCAGGGTCGACGTCGTGCTGCTCGGCGTGGTCCACGCCCCGGGTCGAGGCCGCTAGCCCCCCGCCCCTCCTGCGCTGCGCGCGCCCGCGCGGGGCGTTTTTCCCTTCATCTCCCTCTTCCCCGCTCTTCCCCCGGCGCTCGCTCGTCCGGCCCTCTCCTCTTCCGTTGTCGACGGCGTCGCGCCCTGCGCTGGGCCTGCGTCCTGGCCGCGCGCGGCGTCGTGGGCTCGCGCCCGTGTGGCGCGCGGCATCACGCGCCCGAGGCGCGCCACGACAGCTGTGGCATTTCGTCACGGGCTCGCCACGGACGGCGCCCGCTGTGTCCGTGGCCTGCGGTCGTCCGGCGCGCTCTTCCGGTTGGTCCAGCGCATGCAATGTCTCCCGGCACGAACCGGTGGACGCCACGTCCGCCACCCAAGGAGACAAGGGCCATGACGAAACTGAATGATGCCGTGGGGACTGCGAAGGTTGTCTACGAGACCGCCAAGGACGGCGCGGGTGTCGCCGCCGTGGGCGCCAAGACGACGGCGCTGGACGTCGCGAAGGCGGTCGCCGGTGTCGCCGCGACGATCGGCGCGATCGGCTTCGACGACGTGCTCGGCTGGGTCGGGCTGGCGCGCAAGCGGAGCCCCTTCAGCACGCTCGCGATCCTGGGTGCCGGCATCGTGGTGGGCGCGGGCGTGGCCATGCTCCTCTCGCCGACCTCGGGCGAGGCCCTGCGCCGCGACATCCTGAACCGCCTTGACGGCATGAAGCGCCAGGCGGGCCGCGGTCTCGATCAGGCCGAGCGCAAGGTCCAGGAGAAGGTGAGCGGCGCGGTCGACGCGGTGAAGGGCGCGGGTTCTTCGTCGGAGGCGGCCCCTGGGAACTCGATGTACGGGCTCGAGGGTGGGCGCCAGGGCGGCGAGAGCGGTCATCACCTGAGCTGAGGCGCCGGCCGTGTGGCTAGAAGCCATCATCACGCGGGAGGATCTCGCCCAGATTCTGGGCGAGTTCCTTCCTGTCAAGATTCACCTCGACGATGACGACAAGACGGACCGCTGGCTCTACCTCGACAAGGCGACGGAGATCACCTTGCTCGAGGACATGGGCTTGCGCGTCAGCTGTCCTGCGGAGCTGAAGTGGTCCATCGCGGGGGTGAACCCCTCGATCAAGCTGGATCAGCTCAAGGTCCTCATTTCCCCTGAGATCATCGAGAGGAACAAGGGGAACGTCCTCGCGTTCAACGTGGAGCTCGAGGAGGCGGACATCCGCGGGATCCCTTCGCTCATCGATCACACGATCATGAAGGCGGTGAACGCGGCGCTCGCGAACAAGAAGCCGGAGTGGAACTTCACGAAGACGCTCACGAACACCGTGAAGCTGCCCTCCAACCTCGAGCCGATCGATGGGCTTCACATCGGGGTTGCTTGGGGCAAGCGGCGCATCAGTCAGGACGCGCTCGTGCTCGTGGTCTCCTTCAAGCTCAACTTCGTGCGCAACGACTGACTGACTGACTGACTGACTGGCTCACTCGTTCGGTTAATCACGGTCAGCCCTCCGCCCTTTCCACGGGGCCGCGCCTGCGGGCGGGGTCGCGCGGCGGGGGCGGGGGGCGCTGGCCATTCGGCAAGACTGGGACGAGGGAGCTTGCGCTGGGAACACCGCCCGGCATGTCTCCCTTCGGGCCTTGCCAGCTGAGGCGTTTCGTTGCGCGCCACACAAGGCGCGCCTGCAGCCTCGAGCCCCCTGAAGCCTTATGGTACCTCGGTCGGTGCTCGGCGCGCCCCCCGCCCCCGCCGCGCGACCCCGCCCGCAGGCGCTCCAGCGGTCAGGAGGGGCCGAGTCCAGCCAACGATAGCCTGCGCCACGTCGAACAACCCCCTTTCACTTTCAAGATGGGCCGCGGCCTCGTCGATTTGTGACGGCGGTAGGCCCGAGGAGGGGGTGGTCGTGGAGCGGGGCGGGGGATGGGCCGATGTCTGAGTGGAACGGCCATGAGCCTCCGGCGCAGCCGGAGGTTCATGGCTGTTCCACGAGTTCGGCGGGGCCCCCGCCCCGCTCCACGACCACCCCCTCCTCGGGCCGGGCTACCCGGCTTGTGGCACGAGGCCGACGCGCCCCAGCCTCCCCCCCCGACCACGCAGGAGGGCGCCGGCGATGTCCGAGTGCTTCACCAGGCCGAGGTAGCTCTCGCCGTTGAAGACGGCGACGACGGGCGTGTTCTTCTGCACCATCGTCCGGCCCACCTCGTCGAGCGAGACGTCGGCGGCCACCCGGGGCACGTCGCATCGCATGATCCAAGCGATGAACGAGCCCCCCTCCCCGGCCGCCAGCGCGCGCATCACGTCGGTGCGCGTCACGATGCCGATCACGCGATCCTCGTAGACGACCGGGAAGTCGGGCTCGTGGCTCGCGAGGACGCGGTGCGCAGCGTCGCTCACCAGCTCGCCAGGCCAGAGCTGGACGACCCTGCCCTCGAGCGGACGATGGTCGGGCGGGGCCTCCGACGGAGCCATCACCGCCTGCGCGGCGCTCCACTCGCGCCTCGCGCCCACGAAGAGGAGCGCCGACAGGACGCAGAGCAGCGCGTGGCCGCCGAACAGGCCGACGAAGAACAATACCGCCGCCATCGCCTGACCGAACGTCGCGGGCACCGACGTCGCGAGCCACGTGCCCGTGAGCGGCGAGAGCGCCTCGCGCAACACCCGGCCTCCCTCGAGCGGCAACGCGGGGATCAGGCCGAGCAGGGCAATGCCGAGGTTCGCGCTCGCGATCCAGACGAACGCGGTCTCGCGCGAGGGCGCCTCGACCGCCTCGAGCACGGAGATCCAGGGGAGCTCGCCCCCACCGTGCCGGGCGCCGACGATCATGAAGAACACCACCGCGAGGACGACGTTCGCCGCAAGAGCGACAAGGCCGCTCTGCGCGAGCCCCGCGCCGCGGCGCGAACGGCTCGCGACCGCGCCGAGCGGCGAGAGCATGACCTCGCTCAGCCGGAGACCGAGCCGCCTCGCCACCAGCCCTTGCACGAGCGCGTGGAGCGCCACACAGGCGAGCAACGCCGCGCCGAGCGCGCAGCCGAACAGCGCGCCGCTCCCCCCGTGCCGCGCCCCCCACTGGAGCGCGCCAAGAGGAATGAGCAGGCCGAACGCCGCGTGCGCAACCACCTCGATACCGCCAATCCGCGTGACCTTGATGACCCAATTCATGGCGTGATGCTCCTGGATGCTCGCGCAGGCCCCTGGGCAGAGCGGTAGGAACAGGTCGAAGTGCCATCGCCCCCTCCCCCAGGGGCGCAGCGAGAACCTCGTCACGCGGTCGGCAGCTGACGGGAATTTTGCTGGATCTTTCTGTACTTGCTGCAAAACACATGCCGCTTTCCTGCTCCGGGGCCGGTGCGTCACGCACCCGCCCGCAGGCGGTCGCTGCGCGGGAAAGGCAAAGGCGCGGACCCGGCAAAGTGCCTGTCCGCGCCTCCCAAGGTGTCGCGACAGCGACGGGATGCGATCCACGTCACGGATCTCGCTGCGGGACGACGAGCGGTCCACCCAGCGCGCCCGCCGATTCGCGACATGCCGGGATGTCGCGGTGTGGCGTTTCGCTACGTAGCGGCCCGTCACCTCGCCACATCTGCAACGCCGTCGTTCGAACCGACCCGACGCGGCCCGCGGCCCGACGCCGGGCCGCGGCGCTCGTCGGCCTCGGTGAGCGGCGACGCCCGGGTGAAGCGCTCCTGCGGCAGGTACACTCCCTCCTCCAGCTCCCGGACCCAGCGGAGCATCTCCTCGCGCAGCCAGCAGCGCAGATCGAAGAGCTTGCCCGAATCGCTGGCGGACACGAGCAACCGCACCTCGATGGTGCGCTCCGTCACGTTCGTGACCTGGACGGCCTTCACGCGGCCGTCCCAGAGCTCGCTGTTCGGCAGGATGGACTCGAAGCGCTGGCGCACGGCGTCCACCGGCGTGCGGTAATCCACGTAGATCTCGACGGTGCCGAGCTTCTCCGAGCCGCCCTTCGTCCAGTTCTCGAACGACTGGTCGAGCAGCCGCGACGTCGGGAGGATGAGCCGGCGCTCGTCCCAGAGCTTCAACACCACGTGGGTGAGCCGGATCTCCTCGACGGTCCCGAACTCCTTGTCCACCACCACCTTGTCGCCGAGGTCGACGACGCGGGTGAACAGGATGTGGAGGCCCGACAGGATCGCCCCGACCGGCTTCTGCGCGGCGAGGCCCAGCACCACGCCCGCGATGCCGGCCGACGCGAGCAGCGAGACGCCGACGTTCCTCACCGACTCGAAGTTCAGGAGCACGAGCGCGCCCGTCACGACCACGATGATCACCCGCGCCACCCGCGAGAGCACGCGCGCCTGGGTCCGGAGCCCCCGGGACGACTCGCTCCCCTCGGCGAGGTGCCGCAGGGCGCGCGCGTCCAGCACGTCCGAGAGGATCCCCACGACGCGCATGAGGAACCAGGCCACGCCGCCGACGAACAGCGCCGAGAGGAGCGGCGCCACGTCCTTCACGAGCTCGTGCCCGAGCCGCGTCAGCCGGGCCAGGTTCGCCGTCAGGACGACCCCGAGACACAACGTCAGCGGGCCGATCGACGCGTCGAGCGTCTTCTCGTCCCACGGCGTCGACGTCCTCCGCACGATGGCGGAGCCGATGCTCCGGAAGACGGCCACGATGAGCCGGGCGACCCCGAGGCCGATCGGGATGCTCGCGGCGACGAGAAGCCACTGCCAGACGCCGCCGGTCGGCATTCCGAGCCGAGCGAGGAACGATTCGAGGGGGTAGTGCTGCATCAGGTCTGCTCCTTCAATCAGCGCCGCGCGCAGCGGCAGGCTGGAGCGCCCGGAAGCCGGGAACACCTCGCTGCGCACGCGCGAGCGCGGCAGGACGGTCCGTGACGCGATGTCCACCGGACTCATCCACCGTTTGTCGCGCCGCGGTACGGCACGCGCCGTGCCGCCCTCCACGCCCCCGGTCCTACCCGCCGGAGATCCGCAACAATTCGGGCTTGCTGACGAGGTCGCGCGACCCGCGTGGAGGCAACCTTGCCACGCTGCGACAATCCGCCACACGCGTGCACAGTTCCGCCTTGTACGTCCTACTCAACGGACCTCCCGCGGCGCGGCATGTGTCGTGCAATGATGCAATCCAGAGAGTCGAGCTCAGCTGAAAGTAACAGCAAAGGACCTCGTTTATGTCAGAGCGCAGATGCCAGGTCGATGACTTCACGCGGCTCACGGAGGAGACGGAGCGCCTCGCGAAGCATGTCGAGGACCTCCGCCTCCGGATCGCCGCGACCACCGCCAAGCGGCGGGCATCCTCCGGCATGTTGCCAGCGCAGAGCGGCGCCGAGGCCCACCACGGCTCGCCGTCCGAGGTTCCGCCGCACAGCCCGGCAGAGCGGTCCCACAGCCCGGTGCCGGAGCGCTCCCACAGCGCGCCCCCGGAGCGGTCCCACAGCCCGGTGCCGGAGCGCTCCCACAGCGCGCCCCCGGAGCGGTCCCACAGCCCGGTGCCGGAGCGCTCCCACAGCGCGCCCCCGGAGCGGTCCCACAGCCCGGTGCCGGAGCGGTCACACGTCTCGGAGCGGCCTCAGGGCGCACCGGCGGAACGGCCTCACGGCGCTGAGCGGCCTCACCAACACGCCACACCCCCCACCGAGCGCCCGTCGTGCCTCGCCAACGTGTCGCGGTGGCTGCCGCCGATCAGGCCTGCACGGGAGGTCACGGAGTCCGGGATCCACGAGAAGCTCTCGTCGGAGGCCGGGCGCTACTGTATCGTCTCGCCGCGAAAGAGGCCGAGAGCGGTCCCGCGCCCCCCGAAGACCGACGTGGCCTGACACGGCACACCGCGCGCACGCGCTGCGCCTCGCGCACGTGTTGCGCCCCGCGCGCCCCGCGATCACCTCCATCAGGCCGGCCTCGAGGGCCCACCGCCGCAGCACACGAAGGTCGCCCCGTGGGCTGCGCGCGACGCGTCATGCCGCGGGGCGCGCGGCCGCGGCGCTTGCCCGGCTGCGCGCCTGCGTAGTATACGAACGCATGCTACCGCGCGGTGCGTGCGGACGCGCATGGCCACCGTGCCCGAGAGCCAACCCATCGATGGGACCCGGCGGAATCTTTTCAGTCGGGCAGCGGGCGCCTCGCCCCTCCAGCCCGCGGCAGCCCGCGCCGATCGACGCCTCCGCCCTCAAGGCGAGACGGCCTCTCGTCGCGTGGTCCTCTCGATACCTCGCCATGGGAGCAGGGCGCCCACGGGGTGCGCCTGGATACCTGGCCAGACCGACGACCGCGCGCCGGGGCACCGCCATGCCCGGCGCGCGCCCTCATTTCCTCCAACAGATCGACCCGATCGACCCCGCCGGGCAGGACGGGTCAGGAGAACAGCCGCATGGAGCAGCGAAGCGACCTCGACAAGACGTCCCGCAAGGCGAGGGCTGTCAACGGCAAGAGCAAGAAGGGCGCTCCTGAACAGAGGTCGCACGGCGCCGTCCGGGCGAAGAGGGCCCCCTCGGCCGACGGGGCGCGGGCCGCGCCGCACGTCGTCGAGGGCGACGCGCTCGACCGACGCCAGCTGCTGCTCGCGCTGACCGCGCTCAAGAAGGGCGACTTCTCGGTGCGGCTGCCCCTCGACTGGGCCGGGCTCGACGGGAAGATCGCGGACACCTTCAACGACGTCGTCGAGCTCAACGACAAGCTGGCCAAGGAGCTCCACCGCCTGAGCCGCGTGGTGGGCAAGGAGGGCAAGCTCTCGCAGCGCGCCTTCATCGGCGAGGTGAGCGGCTCGTGGGCCGACCAGATCGCGTGCATGAACGCGCTGATCGGCGATCTCGTGCACCCGACCGCCGAGACGGCGCGTGTCATCGGGGCCGTCGCCAAGGGTGACCTCTCGCAGATGATGGCCCTCGAGGTCGACGGCAGGCCGCTCGACGGCGAGTTCCTGCGGACCGCCAAGACGGTGAACACCATGGTCGAGCAGCTCGGCTCCTTCGCCTCCGAGGTCACCCGCGTCGCCCGCGAGGTCGGCACCGAGGGCAAGCTCGGCGGACAGGCCGACGTCCGCGGCGTCGCAGGCACCTGGAAGGACCTCACCGACTCCGTCAACTCGATGGCCGGCAACCTCACCGCCCAGGTGCGCAACATCGCCGCCGTCACCACCGCCGTCGCCACGGGCGACCTGTCCAAGAAGATCACCGTCGACGTCAAGGGCGAGATCCTCGAGCTCAAGGACACCATCAACACGATGGTCGATCAGCTCCGCTCCTTCGCCTCCGAGGTGACGCGCGTCGCCCGCGAGGTCGGCACCGAGGGCAAGCTCGGCGGGCAGGCCGACGTCCGCGGCGTCGCAGGCACCTGGAAGGACCTCACCGACTCCGTCAACTCGATGGCCGGCAACCTCACCTCGCAGGTGCGCAACATCGCCGCCGTCACCACCGCCGTCGCCAACGGCGACCTCTCCAAGAAGATCACCGTCGACGTCAAGGGCGAGATCCTCGAGCTCAAGAACACCATCAACACGATGGTCGATCAGCTCAACTCCTTCGCCTCCGAGGTCACCCGCGTCGCACGCGAGGTCGGCACCGAGGGCAAGCTCGGCGGACAGGCCGACGTCCGCGGCGTCGCGGGCACCTGGAAGGACCTCACCGACTCCGTCAACTCGATGGCGTCGAACCTGACGGCCCAGGTGCGCAACATCGCGACCGTCACCACCGCCGTCGCGAAAGGGGACCTCTCCAAGAAGATCACCGTCGACGTCAAGGGCGAGATCCTCGAGCTCAAGAACACCATCAACACGATGGTCGATCAGCTGAGCTCGCTCGCGGCCGAGGTGACGCGCGTCGCCCGCGAGGTCGGCACCGAGGGCAAGCTCGGCGGACAGGCCGACGTCCGCGGCGTCGCAGGCACCTGGAAGGACCTCACCGACTCCGTCAACTCGATGGCCGGCAACCTCACCGCCCAGGTGCGCAACATCGCCGCCGTCACCACCGCCGTCGCCACGGGCGACCTCTCCAAAAAGATCACCGTCGACGTCAAGGGCGAGATCCTCGAGCTCAAGAACACCATCAACACGATGGTCGATCAGCTCAACTCCTTCGCCTCCGAGGTCACCCGCGTCGCGCGCGAGGTCGGCACCGAGGGCAAGCTCGGCGGACAGGCCGACGTCCGCGGCGTCGCAGGCACCTGGAAGGACCTCACCGACTCCGTCAACTCGATGGCCGGCAACCTCACCGCCCAGGTGCGCAACATCGCCGCCGTCACCACCGCCGTCGCCACGGGAGACCTGTCCAAGAAGATCACCGTCGACGTCAAGGGCGAGATCCTCGAGCTCAAGAACACCATCAACACGATGGTCGATCAGCTGAGCGCCTTCGCGGCCCAGGTGACGCGCGTCGCGCGCGAGGTCGGCACCGAGGGCAAGCTCGGCGGGCAGGCGGAGGTGACCGGCGTCGCGGGCACCTGGAAGGACCTCACCGACTCCGTCAACTCGATGGCCGGCAACCTCACCGCCCAGGTGCGCAACATCGCCGCCGTCACCACCGCCGTCGCCAACGGCGATCTCTCCAAGAAGATCACCGTCGATGTCCGCGGCGAGATCCTCGAGCTCAAGGACACCATCAACACGATGGTCGATCAGCTCCGCTCCTTCGCCTCCGAGGTGACGCGCGTCGCCCGCGAGGTCGGCACCGAGGGCAAGCTCGGCGGGCAGGCCGACGTCCGCGGCGTCGCAGGCACCTGGAAGGACCTCACCGACTCCGTCAACTCGATGGCCGGCAACCTCACCTCGCAGGTGCGCAACATCGCCGCCGTCACCACCGCCGTCGCCAACGGCGACCTCTCCAAGAAGATCACCGTCGACGTCAAGGGCGAGATCCTCGAGCTCAAGAACACCATCAACACGATGGTCGATCAGCTCAACTCCTTCGCCTCCGAGGTCACCCGCGTCGCACGCGAGGTCGGCACGGAGGGCAAGCTCGGCGGACAGGCCGACGTCCGCGGCGTCGCAGGCACCTGGAAGGACCTCACCGACAACGTGAACTCGATGGCGGGCAACCTGACCAACCAGGTCCGCGGCATCGCCAAGGTCGTGACCGCGGTCGCCAACGGCGATCTCAAGCGCAAGCTCGTCGTCGACGCGAAGGGCGAGATCGCGGCGCTCGCCGACACGATCAACGGCATGATCGAGACGCTCGCGACGTTCGCGGATCAGGTGACCACGGTGGCGCGCGAGGTCGGCGTCGAGGGCAAGCTCGGCGGGCAGGCGAGCGTCCCCGGCGCGGCCGGCACGTGGAAGGACCTCACCGACAACGTGAACCAGCTCGCGGCGAACCTCACGACCCAGGTGCGCGCGATCGCCGAGGTCGCCACCGCCGTGACCAAGGGCGACCTCACCCGGTCGATCAAGGTCGAGGCGCAGGGCGAGGTCGCGGCGCTGAAGGACAACATCAATGAGATGATCCGGAACCTCAAGGACACGACGCTGAAGAACAGCGAGCAGGACTGGCTCAAGAGCAACCTCGCCAAGTTCTCGCGCATGCTCCAGGGGCAGAAGGATCTGCTCACCGTCGGCCGGCTCATCCTCTCCGAGCTCGCCCCCGTCGTGACGGCGCAGCAGGGCGTCTTCTACATCATGGACTCGTCCCGGGAAGAGCCCGTCCTGAAGCTGCTCGCGAGCTACGCGTTCAAGCAGCGCAAGCACGTGGACAACCAGTTCAAGCTGGGCGAGGGGCTCGTCGGCCAGTGCGCGCTCGAGAAGGAGAAGATCCTCCTCGTCAGCGCGCCGCCCGACTACATCATGATCACGAGCGGCCTCGGCGAGGCGCCCCCGGTCAACATCATCGTCATGCCCGTGCTCTTCGAGGGGCAGGTGAAGGCCGTGATCGAGCTCGCGTCCCTCGAGCGCTTCAGCCCGACGCACCAGGCGTTCCTCGATCAGCTCACCGAGTCGATCGGCATCGTGGTCAACACGATCGAGGCGAACATGCGCACCGAGGACCTGCTCAAGCAGTCCCAGTCGCTCGCGCGCGAGCTCCAGAGCCAGCAGGAGGAGCTCCAGGAGACGAACGCCGCGCTCGGCGAGAAGGCGCGGCTGCTCGCCGAGCAGAACGTCGAGGTCGAGCGGAAGAACCGCGAGGTCGAGCAGGCGCGCCAGGCGCTCGAGGAGAAGGCGCGGCAGCTCGCCCTCACCTCCAAGTACAAGTCGGAGTTCATGGCCAACATGTCCCATGAGCTCAGGACGCCGCTGAACAGCCTGCTCATCCTGTCGGACCAGCTCTCCAGGAACAACGACCAGAACCTCACGGCGCGTCAGGTCGAGTTCGCGAAGACGATCCACGCCTCGGGGACCGATCTGCTGGCGCTCATCAACGACATCCTCGACCTCTCCAAGATCGAGTCGGGCACCGTGGTCGTCGACGTGGGCGAGATCAGCTTCAAGGATCTCTCGGATTACGTCCAGCGGACGTTCCGGCACGTCGCCGAGGCGAAGAAGCTGGAGTTCGAGCTCGCCTTCGCGCCGGAGCTGCCGCCGTCGATCCTCACCGACGCGAAGCGGCTTCAGCAGGTGCTGAAGAACCTGCTCTCGAACGCCTTCAAGTTCACCGAGCGCGGCAAGGTGGTGCTCGAGGTGACGGTCGCCCGCGAAGGGTGGAGCCCTGAGAACGAAGTGCTCAGCCGGACCGACATGGTGATCGCGCTGTCCGTGCACGATACGGGCATCGGGATCGCGCCGGACAAACAGCAGATCATCTTCGAGGCGTTCCAGCAGGCGGACGGGAGCACGAGCCGCAAGTACGGCGGCACCGGGCTCGGGCTCGCGATCAGCCGCGAGATCGCGCGTATGCTCGGCGGCGATCTCGGGCTGATCAGCGTGCCGGGCCGCGGAAGCACGTTCACGCTCTACCTGCCGCGCACCTACCGGCCCGTGCGCGCGGTGGCGCGGCGGCAGCCGTCGAACGTCCTCGACGCCCCCACGCCGGTCGCCGAGGAGTCTGTCCACAGCAGCCGGCAGTCGGACCGCATGTCGGGGCTCGTGGACGTCCAGATCATCGACGACAGCGAGAACGTCCGCCCCGGCGACCGCACGCTCCTGATCGTGGAGAACGACACGATCTTCGCCCGCTTCCTCGTGGACGTCGCGCGGGAGCACGGCTTCAAGGCGGTCGTGGCGGTCCGAGGCGCGACCGCCCTCTCGCTCGTGCGGGAGCTCAAGCCGGTGGCGATCACGCTCGACATCAACCTGCCGGACATCGACGGGTGGCGCGTGCTCGACTGCCTGAAGCGCGATCTGGCGGCGCGGCACATCCCCGTCCAGGTGATCACGACGGAGACGGAGGAGGAGCGGTCACGCGCGCGGCGGATGGGCGCGATCGGGCTGCTCAACAAGCCCTTGAGCAGCAGGACGGCGCTCGACGACGCGTTCGCGCGGCTCGGCGCGCTGGTCGGCACGCAGCGGCGCCGGCTGCTCCTCGTCGAGCCGGAGGCGGGCGCGGGCGATCCCGTGGCCGATCTGCTCGGGGACGACGAGGTGACGATGTCCTGCGTGCGCACGGGCAAGGCGGCGCTCGATGTGGTCGAGCGCGAGCCGTTCGAGGCGGTCGTGCTCGGGCTGCGCCTGCCCGACATGCCGGGCTTCGATCTGATCGAGCACCTCGACCGCGCGGGGCGCTTCGCCGATCTGACCGCGATCGTGTACACGCCGGCCGACATCGCCGGGGACGACGAGGTGCAGATCGCCCGGCTGGCGCAGCGGCTGCCCGTGAAGCACGTCCAGTCGAGGGAGCGGCTCTTCGACGAGGTCGCGCTCGCGCTGCACCGCCGGGTGTCGGACCTGCCGGAGCCGAAGCGGCAGATCGTGGAGCAGCTCCACGAGTCGACCGCCGCGCTGTCCGGCAAGTGCGCGCTGATCGTCGACGACGATTTCCGCAACATCTATGCGCTGAAGACCGTCCTCGAGAGCCACGGGATGACCACCCTCGCCGCCGATACGGGCAGGGCCGCCATCGAGCGGCTGGAGAAGACGAGCGGGATCGACGTCGTCCTCATGGACATCATGATGCCGGAGATGGACGGATACGACACCATGCGCGCGATCCGCAAACGGTCCGCCTTCCAGACGCTGCCGATCATCGCCGTCACGGCGCGCGCGATGAAGGGCGACCGGGAGAAGTGCCTCGAGGCGGGCGCGACCGACTACATCTCGAAGCCGGTCGACACGGAGCAGCTGCTCGCGCTGCTCCGGATCTGGCTGCATCGCTGAGTCCGCCGGCGCCTCGCTGTTCGGGGCGTCGCGCGGCGCCCCGCCCCTGCCCCTCACCACGGTTCGTCTGGGTCGCACCGATGCCTCAGTGTGGCGTCTCTGCACCGGTGCGTGCGCGGACCGTCCCCAGCCGACAGACAGGATCCCTGCGGAAACGTGGCACTTCGGCGTGGCACGCGGCCTGCTAAACCCTCCCGGTTGGTGTGGGACTCCGGAATACAGAGAGACATGCGCCGGGGAGAGGCGATCTGTTCCGAAAGGAGAATCGCGTGAGGGCAACGCTTGTGGCCGGTCTCATGAGGACGCGGTCAGACGCCGATGGGGTGGTCGAACGGCTCATGGGCTGTGGGTACAGGCGCGAGGCGGTCAGCCTGGTGACGCTGGACGCGCCCCGCACCCAGGACGTGTGTGGACCGATGGGCGGGGCGCTCTCGGCGGCGGTCGCGAGCGTGGTCGTCCCGGGGCTCGGGCTGGTGGCGGCGGGGCCGGTCGCGGCTGCGCTCGCCGGCGCGGGCAGCGCGGTGGGCGGGATCGCCGGCGCGCTGGTCGTCGCGGGCGTCCCTGAGGGGCGCGCGCAGGTCTACGAGGCGGGGCTGAAACAGGGCGCCGTCCTCGTGTGTGTCTACGCGTACTCCGAGCGGGACAAAGAGATCCTCGAGATGCTCCTCGAGTACGCCGGGGCCGAGAACGTCCGGAGCGAGAGCCTCCAAGAACGCCCCTATGATAGCTTTATTTAATGTGTTTCCGATGGGCGCTCGCGCTCGGCGCGTGGCAACTTGCCCCGCCGAGGCGCGCTGCCGCCCGGGTTCCTGCGCGTATTTCAGGCGATCCCCGAGCGGGATCCCCTGGCATGGGCGATGCTCCAAATCCGGGATGGAACACGGGCAGTGGCGTGGTGAGCTGTCGGATGGCCGGAGCAGGCGGCAGGAGAGCGCATGTCGAGCAACATGACCCAGGATTTCGAGCACGCCTCGGGTGAACGCTTCGAGTCGGGCGCGATGATCGGCGACAAGTACCAGCTCCTCCGCAAGGCGGGTGAGGGGGCGATGGGCTCCGTCTGGGTCGCTGCGAACATCGCGCTCGAGGCGAACGTGGCGATCAAGGTGCTGCGGCCCGAGATGCGCTCTCCGGCCATCGCGGAGCGCCTGCTGCGCGAGGCGCGGGCGGCGGCCAAGCTCAGCCACCCTGGGATCGTGCGCGTCTTCGATCTCGGCAAGACGGCGAGCGGCACTCCCTACATCGTGATGGAGCTCCTCGAGGGCGAGGCGCTGCGGGACGTGCTCTGCCGGGAAGAGCGGCTGCTCCCGGAGGCGGCGATCGCGATCCTGCTGCCGGTCGCGAGCGCGATGCACGCGGCCCACGAGCGGGGCATCGTCCACCGGGATCTCAAGCCGGACAACGTGATGCTGGCGGAGCTGGGCGGCGGGAGGATCCAGCCCAAGGTCGTCGATTTCGGGATCGCGAAGGTGACCTGGCGAGAGACGGAGTCGGGCTCGACGGGCACGGCCGTGATCGGGACGCCGCACTACATGCCGCCGGAGCAGGCGCTGGGGCACGGTCACATCGATCATCGGGCGGACGTCTGGGCGCTGTGCACGATGCTGTACGAGGCGATCGCGGGCGAGACGCCCTACGCCGAGGAGCAGGGGTTCGGGACGCTGCGCGCGATCGTGCAGGATCCGGCGCCCTCGCTCGTCGAGCGGTGCGGCACGGACCCGGCGCTGTGGGCGATCATCGAGCGCGGGCTGCGCAAGGACCCGGCGGAGCGCTGGGGGAGCATGCGCGAGCTCGGCGTGGCGCTCGCGACGTGGCTGCTCTCCCGGGGCGTGTCCGAGGACGTGTGCGGCGCGTCGCTGCGCGCGCAGTGGCTGGACGAGCGGACGAGCCAGATCCCGGTCCCGGCGCAGTCGCCGCGGGCGGCGGTGAGCTCGACGCCGACGCTGCACTCGCGCCGCGCGGAGGATCCGATGGAGCGGCCGCTGCCGGCCGTCGCGGCCTCGCGCAGGGCTTCCGCGGGGGCGGCGCGCCGGGTCGTGGAGGAGAGCGGCGAGCGGGCGTGGTCGGAGTCGACGGTGGACCTCCGCAACAGCGCGGCGGCGGCGTCGATGCAGCCGTCGTCGCGCGGGCGCTTCCCGTTCCGCCGGATCGCGGCGGCGGGGTTCGTGCTGATGGCGGGCGCCGCGGCGTGGAGCGTGGCGCCGGTCACCGGGGGGCGGGACGCGGAGCTGAGCACGGCGACGCCGGCAGCACCTGCGGCGACCGTCGCCGAGACGCCGGCGCCGGAGCGGCCTGCGGCGGAGGTAAGCTCCCTCAAGGCCAGCATGGCGCGGGGGCTCGTCGCGACGCCGCCGGCGGCGGACCCGGTGCCGCCGAGGGCGGCGCCGCGCGTCGTGAAGGCGGCGGCAGCGGCGGTGGCGGCAGCGCCGGCGGCGGCGAGCAAACCGGCGGCGGCGGCGGCGTCGAGCGCGCTGCCGGAGCTGCCGGCGGTCGCGGACGCGGGCGCGGGGACGACGGACGCGCGGATGATCCTCGCGCAGACGGGCGCCCCCGGGACGGCGCTGGAGACCGGCAGCGCGCCTTGCCCTGCGCCTGGCGGAGAGACGGAGAGCGGGGGGTCGACGGCCTGCAAGCCGCAGGCAGATGCCGCGGGGAACGGGCACGAGGTGTACGAGGACGCCGCTGCGCCCAAGCAGGAGCCCGAGGTGTCCCAGCCGGCGCTCGAAGAGACGCCGGGGAAAGACGCGCCGGGCAACGACGCGCCGAGCGCTCAGGCGGCCCAGTAAAGAAGCGACGCGACGCGCAGGACGGGGGGGTGGTCCCAAGCGGGACGCGCCGTCGGGTGGGTCCGCGCGCGCCGACGTGGCGCGGGCGGGCGCTGGCCAATCGGCAAGACTGGGACAGGGGAGCTTGCGCTGGGAACACCGCCCGGCATGTCTCCCTTCGGGCCACGCCGGCTGAGAGCTTATGGTGCGCGCCACACAAGGCGCGCCTGAGACGTCGAGCCGGCTGGGAGCTTATGGCACCTCGGTCGGTGCTCGGCGCGCCCGCCCGCGCCACGTCGGCGCGCGCGGACCCACCCGACGGCGCTTGCCGTTGGTCATGAAGGAGAGGGAGGGTGGTTTGACTTCGGCAGGGCCGCAGCCGGGCAGCTCGGCAAGAGCGCACAATGAGGGGATGAGGGGTCAGACGCCGAGGGCCTGCAGGAGGCCGCCGCCCTCGCGATCACACAGCTCGCGGGTGGCAGCGACGGAGGCGTAACGTGGCTCGAGGAGATCCAGGCTGAGGCTCCAGAGCGCGTTTCTGAGACGCGCGAGCGGGCTCTGCTTGGGCAAGGTGCTGAGACAGACGGCCTCGCTCCGGGCCATGTCGCGCTCGAACAGGAGCGCAGCATCCCTCACGAACGCAGGCTGCTTGACGATGAGGTTGGCCTCGCTCACCCAGCGAAGGCTCGTGGGGTTCACGTTGAACGTGCCCACCGTCGCCCAGTCGTCGTCGATGACGGCGAACTTCGAGTGGAGCATCGACGGGAGGAACTCGTAGATCTGGATGCCGCTGTCCAGCCACGACGTGTACCTCGCGAGGCTCGCGTGGCGGATGCTGGGAAGATCGGAGTTGCGGGGGACGATGATCTTCACGTCGATCCCGCGGCGGGCCGCGTCCATGAGCTCGCGCTCGAGGCCGCGGGGCGGGCAGAAGTAGGCGTTCTCGATCCACACGCGACGCCGCGCCGCGCGCACACGCTCCAGGTGACGCTCGTAGATCACCGCCGGCGGCGTGGGGGCGTCGGTGATGAACTCGACGTCCTCGTAGACGCCGCCCGTCCAGTAATCGAACGAACGGCCTCCGGGATCGTCAGCCAGCATCCAGCGGTACTCGAACGCCCGCTCCATGTCGGCCACACACGGGCCCACCACCCGGCTACAGACCTCGTGCCAGCCACCCCCGCCCTGATCGCGCGGCAGCCACTCGTCAGCCCACGCAGCGCCGCCGACATAGCCGGCGCCGTCGATGACCACGATGCGCGAGTGCTCCCGGGGAAACAGGGCGCGCCCGCGGAGCACGGTGCGCAGCGGGCGGTAGGCGCGGGCACGGATGCCCCGCGCCCGCATGTCCTCGAAGAACGCTTCAGGCGTCGCGTGGCTGCCGAGCGCGTCGTACAGGAGCCGCACGTCGACGCCGCGCCGTACGGCGTCGGCGAACGCGTCGGCGAAGCGATGGCCCATCAGATCGTTGCGGTAAATGTACGTGGAAATCCAGATGCGATCCCGGGCGCGCGCGATGTCGTCGAGCAGCGACTCGAGCACCATCGTCATCCCCGGTAGGAGACGCGTCGAATGGGGAGAACGAGCGCTGTCCGTCGCGTGAGTTGGTCTCGAGTTCGCCCTGGAGCCTGGAAAGGTCAGCACCGAGCAGGTCATGTTCATCCGTGAACGCCGAGCGGCCACAGCTCGATTGCCGCAGCGGCTCGCGCGCCGTCGGCGCAAAGGCGAAGCAGACCGTATGCCACGTCGCCAGGGGCGCGATCGCCCAGAGAGGACGGCAGAGGGCGATTCGCGACGTGGCAGACTGCCACGCGCGACAGCTGCGCCACACCGCCCACGGCGTACGCGACGTCGCGCGGCCTACGCGCTGACGCCGGGCTGCCCGTCACCCGGGGCAGGCACCGGGACGCCGGCGTCTCACCGGCGTCTAGGCGGCCCCTCGGCCCTCGGCCTCGGCCCACCACACGTCGAGGTCGCGGAGCGCGCGCTCGGCCATCACCTCGTAGCGGGCGCGCTTGCGCAGCTTGCCGTGCGCGGGCTCGAGCGGCGCGATGTGCGCCCAGGTGATGTTCGACGGCTGGTACGACGGCTGCGGGCGGCCGAGGTGCGTGAGGATGCCGCCGAGCGCCGTGGTGGGCGGCGGCGGACGGAGCGGCTCGCCGCGCAGCCGCTGCGAGAGGAGGACCGCACAGACGAAGCCCGCCGCGGCGCTCTCGACGTAGCCCTCCACGCCCGAGATCTGACCGGCCAGGTGCACGCCCGGGAGCGCGCGCAGCTCCATCGCCGGGCCGAGGAGCACCGGCGCGTTGACGAACGTGTTGCGGTGCACCGAGCCCATGCGGAGGAACTCGGCCTCCTCGAGGCCAGGCACCATCCGGAACACCCGGAGCTGCTCGGCGTACTTCATCCGCGTCTGGAAGCCGACCAGGTTGTACGCGGTCGCCGCCTCGTCCTCCGGGCGCAGCTGGAGCACCGCGTAGGGGCGCCGGCCGGTGCGCGGATCGGTCAGGCCGACCGGCTTCATCGGACCGAACGCGAGCGTCTGCTCGCCGCGCGCGGCCATCACCTCGCACGGCAGGCACCCCTCGAAGTAACGCACCTCCTCGAAGGCGCGGGCCTCCACCTTCTCGGACTCGACGAGCGCGCGCACGAACGCCTTGTACTGCGCCTCGTCGAAGGGGCAGTTCACGTACGCCTCGTCGCCGGCCTCGGCCTCGTCGCGGCGCTCGGCCGCGTCCTCCGCGGGCGCAGGGCGCTCGCCTCGGGCGACGACACCCTTGCCGTAACGCGACTGCTTCCACACGCGCGACCAGTCGATCGAGTCGGCGCTGACGATCGGCGCGATCGCGTCGTAGTAGGCGAGGTGCTCCGCGCCGACCGCCGCGGCGAGGCTCGCCGCGAGGGCGTCGGACGTGAGCGGGCCGGTCGCGAGGATCACGGGCCGCGCCGCGGGGATCTCCGTCACTTCCCGCCGCTCCACCGCGATGCGCGGGTGGGCCTCGATCGCCCTGGTCATCGCCTCGGCGAACCGCTCGCGGTCGACCGCGAGCGCGCCCCCGGCCGGCACCGCGGTCTCGTCGGCGCACCGCAGGGCGAGCGAGCCCACGCGGCGGAGCTCTTCCTTGAGCAGCCCCACGGCGTTGCTGAGCGCGGCGCCGCGCAGCGAGTTCGAGCACACGAGCTCCGCCATCCGGTCGCTCGTCTGCGCCGGCGTCCTCTTGTGCGGCTTCATCTCGACGAGGCGCACGTGCAGCCCGCGCTGCGCGAGCTGGTAGGCGGCCTCGCAGCCGGCCAGGCCGCCTCCGACGACGGTGACGTCGCGCGGGGTCTCCGCTCCGTTCATTGAGCTCTCCAGGAAGACAGGATGGGTCGATCGCGGGCCGTCGTCAGCTCGCGGTGCGGCGGGCGCGCGCCGCCCGCGCCGGTTTCTCGGCCGCGTCCTTGGCCGCGCCGGGGGTCGGCGCCGCAGCCTCGGCCCGCTCGGCCGGCGCGGCCGCCGGCGCTGCGGGGCGCGCGGCCGGCGCCGCCGCGGCGACCGCCGAGAGGGCCGCCGCGGCGTCCGGGGAGGCGCCGCCGCCTTCGCCGTCCTCCCCTTCCCCTTCGACGATCTCCTGCTTGAAGCCGCAGTCCTTGGTCGCGCAGACGAGCATCGCCTTCTTGCCGGCGGTGCGGGTGACGAACTTCGCGCCGCACTGCGGGCACGGGACCGGCACCGGCTTCTGCCAGAGCTTGAAGTCGCACTTCTGCTCGGCGTTCCAGTTCGAGCAGCCGTAGAAGGTGCGACCGCCCTTCTTGCGGGGCCGGATCTCGATGAGATCGCCGCCGCAGTTCGGACAAGCGACGCCGAGCGGCACCGGGCGCGTGTTCTTGCAGGCCGGGTAGCCGGTGCACGACAGGAAGTCGCCGAAGCGCCCCGTCTTGATGATCATCGGCTTGCCGCACTTGTCGCACGAGATGTCGGTCTCGCGGACGGCGGCGCTCCCGCGGGTGTCCGAGAGGTCGCGCGTGGCCTTGCACTTCGGGTAGCGCTCGCAGCTCAAGAACCAGCCGTTCTTGCCCCACTTCTTGAGCATCTGCGAGCCGCACTCCTCGCAGACGAGATCCGTCTTCTCGGCCTCGGGCTTCCACGGCGCGAGCTTCTTCGACTTGTCGAGCTGCTCCCGGAACTTCTTGTAGAAGCGCTTGAGCAGCTGCTCCCGCTTGAGGTTGCCCGCGCCGACCGCGTCGAGCTCCTCCTCCATCTGCGCCGTGAAGTTCGGATCCATGATGTCGAGGTTCGATCGGACGAGCCCGTCGACCACGAACTTCCCGAGCAGCGTCGGCTGGAACGCGCCGCCGTCCCGCTTCTCCACGTACGCGCGCTGCTGCACCTTGCTGATGATCTCCGCGTACGTCGACGGCCGGCCGATGCCGCGCTTCTCCAGCTCGCGCACCAGCGAGCCCTCGTTGTAGCGGGGCGGCGGCTGCGTGAACTTCTGATCCGTGACGACGCCCGGGGGCGACGACACGACGAGCGCCTCGCCCTCCTTCATGTCGGGCAGGAGCGCCTCGGCGTCATCGTCGGCCGCGGGCCCCGGCGCCGCGCGCTCCGCGTCGGCCGCCGCCGCCTCCGCGGCCGGCGCGGCCGCGGCGCCGTCGGCCGCCCCTGCGGCCGCGGCGCCGTCGGCCTCGTCCTCGCCGGCGAACTCCTGCTGGCCCTCCGTCACCTGCAGCCAGCCGGTGAACTTGAGGATCCGCCCGCTCGCCCGGGCGAGGTAGCTCCGGTGCGCCGGCTCCGCGACCGTCGGCGCGACGTCGATCTCGACCGTCGTCCGGTCGTAGACCGCCGGGTTCATCTGCGAGGCGACGAAGCGGTTCCAGATGAGCTTGTACAGCTTGTACTGCTCGTCCTTGAGGTGCTTCTTGATCGAGTCCGGGTGGATCTCGACGCTCGTCGGCCGGATCGCCTCGTGCGCGTCCTGCGCGTTCTTCTTCGACTTGTAGACGTTCGGGCGCTCGGGGACGTACTCCTTGCCGTACCGCTTCGCGACCACGCCGCGCACCTCGGCGATCGCGTCGTCGCTCACGCGCGTCGAGTCGGTACGCATGTACGTGATGAGGCCGACCGGGCCGCCGTCGCGCTTGAGATCGATGCCCTCGTAGAGCGCCTGGGCGATCTGCATCGTCCGCTTGGCGCCGAAGTGGAGGTAGTTCGTCGCGTCCTGCTGGAGCTTCGACGTCGTGTAGGGCGCGGGCGGGTTGCGCTTCTGCTCGCGCCGCACGACCTTCGCCACCCGGTAGCGCGCCGTCTCGAGATCGGCGCGGACCTTCGCGGCGACCTCGCCGTTCGTCACCTCGAGCTTGCGGCCGTCGGCGGCGGCGAGCTTCGCGACGAACGGCGCGCGGGCCGGCGGGCTCGCCGCGGCGAGGCCGACCGCGATGTTCCAGTACTCCTCCGGGACGAACGCCTCGACCTCGCGCTCGCGGTCCACGATGAGCCGCAGCGCGACCGACTGCACGCGGCCCGCCGACAGGCCGAACGCGAGCTTCGACCACACGAGCGCCGAGACGTCGTAGCCGACGATGCGATCGAGCACGCGCCGCGCCCGCTGGGCGTCGTAGAGGTTCTCGTCGAGCTTGCGCGGGTTGTGGACGCCGTGGTCGACGCCCTTCTTCGTGATCTCGTGGAACTCGACCCGCGCGACCTTCAGCTTCGGGTTCTTGATCTCCTCCGAGATGTGGAACGCGATCGCCTCCCCTTCGCGATCGGGGTCGGTCGCGAGGAGCACCTCGTCGGCCTTCTTCGCCGCCGACTTGAGCTCCTCCAGGACCTTCTCCTTGCCCTCGATCACCTCGTAGGTCTCGGCAAAATCGTTCTGCACGTCGACGGCGTTCTGCTTCTTGGGCAGATCCTTGACGTGCCCCTTGGAGGCGAACACCTCGTACCCGTTGCCGAGATACTTCTTGATGGTCTTCGCCTTCGCCGGCGACTCCACGATGACGAGCGTCTTGGCCATCACCACCTTCTGAGCAACGCGATCGGGGCTTGTGTGAAATGAAGGGCGACCCTCGGAACTGAGGGAGCCCCCCGCTTGGGGGCGGCCACCCGGAAACCGCACTGGGTGGGTGAGCCGGCGCGCCCCTTCAACGAAGAGCCCGCCGAAACAACCCGGCGGGCCCCTCTACTACTACGGCCTGGAGCGTCAACGTCAAGAGTGCCTCCACGGCGAGCCTGGGCGGAAGCCCCGTCTTCTCGCATACCTCATCCACGTGCGCCGGGCGGGCGCCCAGGGCGCTGAAAACAGCGCGTTCCTCGGCAGTTAGGGCCGCCGGGAGCGCCCCTCCTTCGGTCGGGACGTCCGGCCGCGCGGCGAACGCCGCGTCCGGCAGCGGCAGCGTGGCGGCAGCGGACGGGCTTGTGCGTGGGGCGCGCCGCGCGCGCGGCCGCCGGCCGGGCGGAGGCGCAGGGCCGCCGAGCACGTCGATCACGTCGGTCGCGCGCGTGACGGCGCGCGCGCCGGCGACGAGCTCGAGCGCGCAGCCGATCCCGCGCGGATCCCACGGGGCGCGGGGGACGGCGCAGAGGTGGCGGCCGAGGCGGCGAGCGGCCGCGGCGGTCGAGCGGGCGCCGCTCTCGATGCCCGCCTCGACCACGACGGTCGCGACGGTGAGCGCCGCGAGGACCACATTGCGCTGGAGGAACAGGGCCGGCATCGGCGGGGTGTCGTCGGGGACGCGGGAGAGCAGCGCGCCGCCCGCGGCGACGACGCGGTCGAAGAGCGCCGCGTGCTCCCGAGGATAGGGGTGCGCGTGGCCGCCGCCGCTGACGACCACGGTCGGCGCGCGCGCCGCGAGCGCGCCCTCGTGCGCGGCCGCGTCGACGCCGCGCGCGCCGCCCGACCAGATCGAGAAGCCGGCCGCGCCGAGCGACGCGGCGAGCTCGCGGGCGAACCGGAGCGCCTCGTCGCTGGCGGCGCGCGTGCCGACGATCGCGACGCCCGGCGAGGTCGGGAGCGCGCCGCGCAGGTAGAGCGTCGGCGGCGCGGCCTCGGACTCCGTCACGAGGGCCCAGAGCGGCGCGGGGTAGGATGGATCGGCGGGGTGGATCTCGATCGACGCCATACGCCGGGTGTCGACCGGCGCGCGCGCCGAGTTGCGCGCGGCGAGGCGCCCATCGCCGGCGCCGCGCCAGGCGGCCGCCGGATCAAGGGGAAGAGCCGGACGGCGACGCGCCCGCCGCGGACGACCCAGGCGGCGACGCGCCGGGCGGCGCCACGCCCGGCGGCGACGCGCCGGGCGGCGCGGCCGTGCGCGGATCGCGGAAGCCCTGCACGAGCACGACGCCGGCGCCGCGCCGCGCCTGCGCGTGGAGCTCCAGCACGAGCGGCGCGGCGCCCGGGTTGCGGAAGCACGCGCCCCGGCCGCCGATCACCGCGATCGGCCCGCTGTCGGCGTCCTGGGCGACGATCTCCAGCGCCGGCGACGCGCCCTTCGTGAGGAAGAGATCGACCTCGATCACGCCGAGCCCGCCCTGCGCGATGAACACCGCGCACTCGCCGGGCGCGACGGGCGCGCGGATCGCGCTGCTCTGCCCCTCGGCGAGCGCGATCGACGCGACCTCGCCGCGGGGCTCCATCCCCCTCGCCTCGCCGCGCGCGGTGTTGGCCAGCGCGAGCGCCGTGACCCGCGGCACCGGCGCGCTCGCCGCGGGCGGCTGCTGCCCGGCGCGGCTCAGGAACATCCGCGCCGCCTCCGGATCCGGCGCGGGCGCATCGCTCGGCGGCGGCGGGTTCCGCGGCTCGGGCGCGGGCGAGGGCGCCGGCGCGGGCGGAGGGCTGGGCCGCAGGACCTCGGGGCCGCGCCCCGACGCGCCGCCGCCGCAGCCCGACGCGGCGAGCGCGATCGCCGCGGCGAGCAAGCGGCGCGGCGGCCTGAACGGATGCGAATGGAGGTGAGCGAGGGCGCGCCGCACGCCGCGGAGCGTACCAGAACCGCCGCGTCATGCTCGGCCCGCGAGCGGCCGGCCGAGGAGCGTGCTACCCCCTCGCCCGATGAAACCCAGGGACGTCGTCGTCGCGACGCACGGCCACTGCTTCGACGGCATGGCGAGCGCGGCGCTGTTCACCCGCTTGATGCAGGCGCTGCGCCCCGGCGAGCCGCTCGCGCTCCGGTACCGCTCCTGCGGCTATGGCCCCGGCATGACGATGATCCCTCCCTCGTGGCTCGACGGCGACGAGAACGCGATCCTCGACTTCCGCTACACGCCGTCGAAGAAGCTCACGTGGTACTTCGACCACCACGTCACCGGGTTCGGCTCGGACGAGGAGCGCGACGCGGCGCTCGCCGGCGCCTCGCGCTCGCAGGGCGCGGACGGCGCGCCGCACGTCTTCTACGACGCCGCCTACGGCTCGTGCACCAAGCTCATCGCGGACGTCAGCCGCGATCGCTTCGGCGTCGAGATGTCCGGCGTCGACGAGCTGGTCCGCTGGGCCGACCTCATCGACACCGCGCGCTTCCCCTCGGCCGAGGCCGCCGTGAGCCGGGAAGAGCCGATCATGCAGCTCGCCTCCGTCGTGGAGCACCACGGCGACGGGCCGTTCCTCGCCTCGGTCGTGCCCCGGCTCGTCGACCAGCCCGTGAGCGAGGTCGCGCGCGCGACCGACATCCAGGAGCTCTGGCGGCCGCTCGCCCTGTCGCGGCAGACGTTCGTCGGGCGCATCGAGCGCGGCGCGCAGAAGATCGGTCGCGTGGTGCTCGTCGATCTCTCCGACGCGCCGCTCGAGGCGGTCGGCAAGTTCATGACCTACGCGATGTTCCCGGAGTGCGTGTACTCGGTCACGCTCTCCCGGCACAAGCAGCACTACAAGCTCTCGATCGGCTATAACCCCTGGTGCGGCGTCCCGCGCGATCGCGACATCGCCTCGATCTGCCGCCGCTACGACGGGGGCGGCCACCCGGCCGTGGGCGCGGCGTCCTTCCCGCTCTCCGCGCTGGAGCGCGCGCGCGAGGTGGCCCGCACGGTCACGGAGGAGCTCAACGGGGAGCCGCCGAGGTGACCTGGGCCGAGCTGCGCTTCCGACGGAGCGCGCGCGAGGCGGCGAAGGAGGCGGCCTCGCCGGGATCCCCCGCCGCGGCGGGCGCTCGCGCGCCGCTCATCTTCGGGCACCGGGGCGTGCGCGGCGAGGACGCGCCCCCGGAGAACACCCTCGCCTCCTTCGAGGAGGCGGCCGCGCAGGGGGCCGACGCGATCGAGCTCGACGTGCGGGTGTGCGGCTCGGGCGAGGTGGTCGCGCTGCACGACCCGGACCTCGCCCGGGTGACCCGCGGCGCGGACACGCGCGCGGCCGCGTCGCTCTCGTGGGACGAGCTCCGGCGCGTCGACCTCGGCGGCGAGCGGGTGCCGCAGCTCGCCGAGGTGCTCGCGTTCGCGCGCGCGCGGCGGCTCGCGGTCAACGTCGAGATGAAGCGGGACGTGCCCGACCGCGCCGCCGTGGTGCTCGCGACCGCGCGGCTCCTGCGCGCATGGGATCCGCGCCACGCGGTGCTGGTCTCGTCGTTCGATCCGGTGATGCTGGCGTCCTTCAAGGTGATGGCGCCCGGCGTCCCCCGCGCGCTGCTCGTGCACCGGAGCCGCTACCACGACGCGGCCGTGCGCCTCACGCCGGCGCTCGCGCCGTTCGCCGCGCACATCGAGCGGACGATCGCGTCGCCCGAGCGCATCGCGCTGCTCAAGCGGCAGGGGCGCGTGGTCAACGTGTGGACGGTGAACGATCCGCGCGAGGCGCGCGACCTCGCGGCGCTCGGCGTCGACGGGCTGATCACCGACGCGCCGCGCCGCATCCGCGACGCGCTCGCGTAGCGGCCCGCTCTACCTCCGCTGCCAGGGATCGACGACGTCGCTCTGCCGGAGCAGCCGGCGCGGCGAGGGCCGCGCCGACGCCGCCGAGCTCGCGGCGGCCGGCGGCTCCGCCGACGCCGGCGCCGCGCGCGACGGCGCGTCGGCCTCCGCGGCGCTCTCCGCGACGGCGGCGACGGCGGCGCCTCGCAGCGTCGCGCGGGTCACCTCCACGGGCGGCGGGGCCGGCACGGGCGGCGCGGCGAGGCGCTCGGCCCCGTGCTGGCGCTGGACCGGCGCGAGCGCGGGCGCGGCCCGCTCCTCGGCGATGGGCGCGACGGGCCGCAACGCCGTGATCGCGGCCGCCCCGCTGACGACGGAGAGCGCGGCGCACGCGAGGAGCCAGCGCCGCGTCCCGCCCGCGCCGGGCTTGCGGGGAGGGTGGACCTCGACGGCCGCGGCGGCCGTCAGGGTGCCGGGCTGGAACGGATCGGGCAGCGGCGTGAGCGCGGCGCCCTGCGGGCGCGGGGCCTCGGCCTCCGACCAGGAGAGCGCGCCGAGCTCCCCCGGGCGCTCCGGCTCGGCGGCGCCCCCGGGCGAGAGGCCGAGCAACGTCCCCGTGCGCGACGTCGAAGGCGCCGCCCGCGGGGCCGACGGCGCGGGCAGGGGGACGCCGACGTCGCCCGCCGCGGCGACGAACGCGTGCGCCATCTCGTGCGCCGACTGGAACCGCTGGGCGCGGTCGCGCGAGAGCGCGCGGGCGAAGAAGGCGTCGACGTCCGCCGGCAGATCGGGCGCGATCTGCGTGGGCTGCGGGATCGGCTCGACGAGGATCCTCGACAGCACCGCGCCGAGCACGTCGCCCTCGAACGGCAGCCTGCCGGTGACGGCGCGGAAGAGGATGACCCCGAGCGACCACAGATCGCTCCGCTCGTCGAGATCCTTGTCGCCGCGCGCCTGCTCCGGGCTCATGTAGAACGGCGACCCGAGCAGCTCGCCGGTCTTCGTGGTCTCGCCGCTGAGGAGCTTGCCGGTGAGCTGCTTCGCGATGCCGAAGTCGAGGACCTTGACGATCTCCTCCTCCTCGTCGACGCGCGCGAGGAACAGGTTGCCGGGCTTGAGGTCGCGGTGGACGAGCCCCGACTCGTGGGCGCGGCGCAGCGCCTTGCCGGTCTGGAGCGCGATGCGCGCCGCCTCGGACAGCGGGACGCGCCGGACCCGCTTGAGGCGGCGGCTCAGGTCCTCGCCCCGGAGCAGCTCCATGACGAGGTACGGCACGGCGCCCTGGATCCCGTAGTCCTGCACGCTCACCACGTGCGGGCTCCCGAGGTTCGCCGCCGTGCGCGCCTCGCGGTAGAAGCGCGCGCGGAACTCGGGCGAGGCCGCGTGCTCCGGGTCCATGAACTTGATGGCCACCGGCGCGCCCAGCTGGACGTGCCTGGCCACCCACACAGAGCCCATCCCGCCCCGTGAGAGCGGCGTCTCCAGGAGGTATTTCTCGCCGACGATCGTTCCCGGCTCGACGTCCATCGCCGACTCCTCCCGCCGCCATGGCGAGGTGGATTGCAGATTACTAAACGTTCGCCGGAGCGGCGTCTACGTCATCCGGCCAAACGAGGACGCCTGAGAGAGCACGGGGAGCACCTGACCGGGATGTTCAGGAATCCCCCGACAGCGTCGGTTCAATCCTGGCAATCGACGTAACGACGGATGACCCCGCCGGGGACAGGCTGGGTGAACGCGCCCGAGAGGAGGGGCGGATTCCACTTCGCGTCCTTGTATTGAAAGATGACATCGTCCTCGGTGTTCGGGACCCGCATGCGGATCGAGCGAGGGATCTCGGCGTGGCAGACTCCGCCGCTCGGCGGGATCGGATCGTCGATGCCTTCGGGGTCGACGCGCGGCGCAGCGGTGTGGACCGCCTCATGCTGGCTGAGCTCGGCGTGATAGAGGTCCACGCCGCGCTGGGTGACCCGGACGTCTCTGACGCGCAGGCGCTGCCGATCCCACGGGAGGAGCCAGTCCTCGGGGCGCGGCTCGAGGTGGATCTCCTCCGTCGCGTCGCGGGTGCTCTGGAGGAGGACGCGGTAAAAGCCGTCGCCGTCCCACGAGATCGAGGCGCCCGCGGGCTCGTGCACGAGCACCGGGGCCTCGCCGCGCAGCAGCGAGACGAGCGCGTGGCCGGGAATGGGCACCTGGGTGAGGCGCGCCAGGTTGCATGCGGTCGCGGGCCCGTGCAAAAGCTGCTTCTCTCCGACGTCGAGCATCTGGAACAGGGTGCCATTCGACGTGAGCGTGTAGAGCGTCGCGCCGAAGGGGCTCACGATGTCGAAGCGGACCCGATCGGGATTGACCGCCAGGATGTAAACGTCGCCGCGGATCCTCCCGCGGCGCGAGAAGTGATCGATCTTGGCGGTGCCCTGGACGCCGTTCACGCAGGCGTAGGTCTCCTTCATCCGGTCGAGCGCCGCGTCGGCGGTCGGAAACCGGGACGGCGGCGGGGCCACGGAGGCACAGCCGGTCACGAGCACGGCGAGGGTCGCGGTCCAGGCGATCGCGCGATGGCGCATGGGCGCGGACGCTGACAAGGATCGCCGACCACGTCAACCGCGGAAGCGGTGCGCGGCGCGTCTCTTCAGAGGACGTGGGTGGGAAAGTCGAGGAGCGAGAGCGCGGAGGCCGGGATCCGCCCCGCGCTCGGCTGGTGTGCCAGAGCCGGCTCACCCCACGCGCGGCCGGAGGGGCGAGCCTCCGGCCGGACAGGGGTGATCCACGCTCAGGACGCCCGGAGCGCCTCGAGCAGATCGACGTCGGGGATCGCGATGGGGAGGCGGGCGCGGAGGACGGCGACGTCGTTGTCCTCACAGAGGCGAGCGACCGCGAGCCCGTCAAAGAGGGAGATGGGCGCAGTCCCCGGAATCGCGGCCTCCTCACGCGCGCCCGAGAGCATCTGACCGGCGGTCAGGATCCAGCCGGCGGTCGCGGGGCCGTAGTGGTGGAGCGAGCCGCGGAGCTCGGTGACCCGCTCGCGGCCGACCTCGCGGCCGTCCCGCCGGATCACCAGCGCGAGCTTGATCTCGTCGCCCGCGGTGCGGAGCGCCCCGGAGAAGTGGCTCTCGCCGCCCGGCGCCCCGGCGCGGCGCACGGCGCGCAGCTGGCCCAGCCCGATGCGCTCGAGGGCGAGGACACAGATCTCGACGAAGGCATGGCCCGGCAGCTCGGAGAGCTTGCGCACGAAGGCGCGCCGCGCGGCGTCCCGGTAACGCTCCACCGCGGCGAGCGCCTCCTGCTCCAGCCGCGCGAGGTCGCCCGGAAGCAGCCAGTCCGTCAGCGCGATCCTGCCGCCGGCGAAGCGGAAGCGAGCCCGCTGCCCCGCGGCGATCCGGCGCGCGTTGTCGGCGCGCACGGCCGCCGCGACCTGCGACTGCACGAGCTGCACGTCGCCGGCGAGCCGGCCGCGGCGCTGCGCCGTCTCGGCGATCTGCCGGAGCGAGACCGCGCCCGCGTTCCGATCGAAGGTGGAGAGGATGCCCGCGACGGCGTCGGCGAGGTCGCGGCCGGCCAGGTCGTCGAGCGCGTGCCCCTCGCCGCCCGTGAGCTCGATCACCTGCGGGCCGCGGTAGACCGGCTCGGCGCCGAAGCCCTCGGCGCGGTCGGTGCGCTCGACGCGGTCCGCGCGGTCCGCGCGGTCCAGGCGCTCCACGCGCTCCACGCGCTCCACGCGCTCGAAGCGATCGCCGCGGTCGGAGCGCGGCGGCTCGCGGCCGTTCTCGCGCCGCGCCTCGATCACGGGCGTCGCGACGTACGACGGCAGCCCGCCGGCGCTCGCGCCGGCGTCCGTGGTCCCGCGCCCGCGGCGGCGGCGGCGGCGGCGGCGGCGGCCCTCGCCCTGCTCCCCGAGCGCGCCGGGCGCCGCCCGGTCCTCGCCGCCCAGGATCGGCTGGTCGTCGTCGTCCTCTTCGTCGAAGAGCTCCGCCGCCCCGGCGACGGCCTCCGCCCGCATCGCCTCGTCCGGGCCCGGCGGCTCGGCGTCCTCGAGCTCGCCCTCGTCCTCCTCGAGGTAGGCGGCCGCGGCGCGCGGCGACGACGGCGCCGGCGCGGGCGCAGGCTCGTGCGCCTCCGCGGCCTCCACGCCGTTCAGCCCGGCCGGGCTGATCACGCTGGTCACGATCTCGTCGCTGGGAGGCGCCGCCTGCGCCTCGTCGTCGTCCGCGGCGTCGGCCTCCGCCTCGGCCTCGGCCGGCTCCGCCTCGGCCTCGACGGCCAGAGCGCCCGTATCGCCCTCTTCCGTCGGCTCGTCGTCCGCGACCACGTCGAGCGCGAGCTGCTCCCCCTCGTCCTTGCGCGCCTTGGCCGCCTCGGGCTTGCCGCCGCGCTTCCCCTTCTTGCCGTCGAGCCCGGACTTGATCGTCTTCTCGTCCCACTCGCGGAGCGCGAAGACGCCCGGCTTGACCCGCACGAGGGGGTTGTCCGCCGTGTCCTTCTTCAGCGTCGCCGCCAGGCGGGCGCCCATCGTGACCTCTGGGCTCTTTCCAACGTGGCTAAGGAGGTTCTTCTCGATCGCGATATCTGTGATCTCTTTATAGTGAAGCGGTCTGCCGACGAGGCGAAGCACCTCGGCGGCTGCATCCGTAAACGTCATTTTGTTCGCCCTTCGGGCGCGCCGCCCGGCGGGCGCCCTCCGTCGTCCCCATCGCGGCCGCCCCGTCCACTGTGGCTGACGAAGCGCGCGGGATACCCCACCGCAGCCGGGAAACGCACATTCGCTCCCACTCGGCCACGACGCGCGGAACGGCGTGCTCGTAGCATGCTCGCCGGCTGCGGTCAACGGTGAGCGCGATCCGCCGCGAGATCGGCCGCGGGCCGATCCGAGGCGCGGCGAACCAGGCCGCGGGCGGCGTGAAGCCCAGACCGGCTGCGCGCTGCGGCTGCGCGCTGAGGATCGAGCGGCCGCGAGGCGGCAGCGCGCTTCGACGACCGGGGCGGGCGGCGCGCGAGCGAAGGAGGGACCCGGACAAGCGCGCTGTGCGGCGCATCAGCGGCTCTCGGGCCGGCCCGGCGCGCGGAGTCGGACGAGGGCCAAGACAGGGGAGACGGCGGAGACGGCGGACGGGCGCGCGGAATCCTGCGCTGAGGGCAGCGGAGAGCGCGAAGGCGGGAGATGAGTTTGAGCGCTCATCGCGGCGCGGTGGGCGGCGAGCGGCGAGCGGCGAGCGGCGAGCGGCGACAACCGACAACATCGCTTTTGCGCTTTGCGCTCTCCTCGATAAGAGGGTTACGCTGGGGTGGTGGAGCTTTCGCGGTTGCTGGATGAGCTCACCCTGGCGGCCAACAGGGTCGGCATCGCCGTCAGGATGGAGGCGTTCGATCCGCACCTCTCCGACGCTCGCAATCCGCGCGGCGGGCTCTGCAAGGTGCTCGGCAAGCGGCTCATCCTTGTCGACGCCAACGCGTCGCTGCCCGATCGCATCGCCACGGTCGCGGCCGCGCTCGCACGCGTGGATCTCGAGTCCGTGTTCCTGCCGCCGATCGTCCGCGCCACGATCGGCGCGCACGCCCCCGGCGCGCGGGCGCGCGCCGCCGCGCCGGGCGAGCCCGCGCGGCTGCCGGTGCGCCGCGCGAAGGGCGGGAAGGCGCAAACGCTGCTCCCGCTCGCGCGCACCAAGTGGCGTGATATCCGGTGATGGAGGCCCCGCCGGCTCTCCGGCCGCCGGCCCTCGGGGCGCCGGCCTCCGGGGCGCCGGCCCTCCGGGTCGAAGAGCGACAGGCCATCTGAGCCGCGAGGGCGCCGAGGAGACGTGCGCTCCTCGGGCGCTCCTCGGCATGGGGGTCCGCCGCTGGGGTGGATGCGCGCGGCGCGCTACGTGGGTGCGCGCGGCGCGTTACGAGGCGAGCGCGCGCTCGACCTCGACGTACGCGGCCTCGATCGCCGCGTCGAGCTTCGCGACGTCGGTCCCGCCGGCCTGCGCCATGTCGGGGCGGCCGCCGCCCGAGCCGCCGACGATGCGGGCGATCGGCTTGATGAGCTCTCCGGCCTTGAGCCGCTCGGTCGCCGCCTTGGAGAGCATCACCGCGAGCTGCGCCTTGTCGCCGACGGCCGCGCCGAGCAGCACCGCCGCGCGGTCGCCGAGCTTGTCGCGCAGCTTCTCCGCGAGGTCGCGCAGCGCGCCCGGGTTCGTGCCGTCCGGCACCCGGCGCGCGAGCACCTTGATCCCGCCGATCTCCCGGGCGCCCTCCAGCATCGCGTCGATGCCGCCCCCGCCGCCGCCCTGCGCGGGGCCCGCGCCCTCCAGGATCCGCCGCTCGAGCTCGGCGATCTTCTTCTCGAGCTCCCGCTCGTGCGCGACGATCTTCCCGATCTTCTCGGCGAGATCGCCGCCCTGCGCCTTCGCGGCCTGCCGCGCCCGCGCGAGCTCGGCCTCGACGCTCCGGGCGTACGCGAGCGCGTTCAGCCCGGTCGACGCGAAGAGCCGGCGCACGCCCGCGGCCACGCCGCCCTCGCTCGTGATCTTGAACAGCCCGATGTCCCCGAGCGACCGCGCGTGGGTGCCGCCGCAGAGCTCCACGACCTCGGGCGTCATCGTCAACATCCGGACCGTATCGCCGTATTTCTCCTCAAAGATCGCCATCGCGCCCCGGCGGCGCGCCTCGTCCATCGGCAGGATCTCGGTCGTGACCTTCGCGTTCGAGAGCAGCTTCTCGTTCACGAGGTCCTCGATCCGCGAGATCTCCTCGCGGGTGAGGGGTTTGTTGTGCGTGAAATCGAAGCGGAGCAGGTCCGGGCCGACGCGCGAGCCCTTCTGCTGCGCGTGCTCGCCGAGCACCTTGCGCAGCGCCCAGTGCAGGACGTGCGTCGCCGAGTGGTTGCGGCGCGTCGCCGAGCGCGCCGCGTGGTCCACCTCGAGGTGCACGCGCTGCCCCACCGCGATCGCCCCCTCGCGGACCACGCCCTCGTGCACGACCAGCCCGGCGAGCGGCTTCTGCGTGTCCTTCACCTCGACGCACAGGCCGTCCGCCGTCACCTCGCCGACGTCGCCCACCTGGCCGCCGGACTCCGCGTAGAACGGCGTCTGGCGCACGACGAGCTCGACCGCGGCGCCCGCCTCCGCGCGCTCGACCAGCGTCCTCACCTTGCGCGCCCGCTCGCCCTCTCCCTCGACGTCGACCCGGATCACGGCGACGACCTCGCTGTCGCCCTCCTCGTGCTCGTACCCCGTGAAGACGACCGGCTGCCCGAGCCGCCCCCGGGCCTCGCGGTGCGCGGCGTCCACGGCCGCCGTCGGGTCGATCGGGCCGTCGGCCTCGGTGCCCCCGCGGATGATCGCCTCGGCGCCCTGGACGTCGACGTCGAAGTTCGACTCGGCGCAGATGACCTGCGTCAGGTCCAGCGGGAATCCGTAGGTGGTGTAGAGATCCGCGGCCGGGCCGGCCGGCAGCGTCCTCTCGCCCGACGAGCGCATCTCGGCGAAGCGCTCGTCGAGGATCTTCATGCCGCGCTTCAGCGTCGAGCGGAAGCGGACCTCCTCGTCCTCGGTGGCGCGGGCGATGAACTCGCGCTTGTCGCGGAGCTCCGGGTACGTGTCGCCCATCCTCCGGACGACCTCGAGCGCGACCTCGTGCAAGAACGGCCGCTCGATGCCGAGCCGGTGGCCGTGGCGGATCGCCCGGCGCATCACCCGGCGGAGCACGTACTCGCGCCGCTGCCGCTCCGGCATGATGCCCTCGGCCATCAGGAACGCGGTCGTCCGCGCGTGATCGGCGATGACGCGCATCGACACGTCGTCGTCGGCGCTCCCGCCCGTGTACGGCTTGCCGCTGATCTCGGCCGCCTTCTCGACGAGCCCGCGGAGCAGGTCGGTGTCGTAGTTCGACGTCACCCCCTGGAGCACGCTCGCGATGCGCTCCAGGCCCATGCCGGTGTCGATGCTCGGCGCCGGCAGCGGGACGAGCGGGCCGCCCTTCTCCACGCGCTCGTACTGCATGAACACGTTGTTCCAGATCTCGGTCCAGCCGGTGCCGTCGATGCGGGGCTCCTCGCCGAAGCGCGAGACGTCCGGCTCGTTCCCGTGGAAGAAGTGGATCTCCGAGCAGGGGCCGCAGGGGCCGACGTCGCCCATCGACCAGAAGTTGTCGGCCAGGCCGAGCCGGATGATCCGGTCGTCCCCGAAGCCGGTGACCTTGCGCCAGATCGCCGCGGCCTCGTCGTCGGCGGGGAAGCCCCCCTCGCCGTTGTAGATGGTGACGACCAGCCGCGACGTCGGGACCTCGAAGACCTTGGTCAGGAGCTCCCAGGCGAAGGCGATCGCGTCTTCCTTGAAGTAGTCGCCGAAGCTGAAATTGCCGAGCATCTCGAAGAACGTCTGGTGGCGCGCGGTGACGCCGACGTTCTCGAGGTCGTTGTGCTTGCCGCTGATCCGGATGCACTTCTGGCTGGAGGCGGCGCGCTGGTAAGGGCGCTTGTCCTTGCCGGTGAAGACGTCCTTGAACGGCACCATGCCCGCGTTCACGAACATCAGCGTCGGATCGTTCTGGGGCACGACCGCCGCGCTCGGGACGACCTCGTGCCCGCGCTGGGCGAAGAACTCGAGGAACGTGCGGCGGATCAGGTCGGAGCTGGCAGGCGTTTCGATGGGCATAGGAGGACGCGCGGTCTAGCACGACCGGGGGGCGGCTTCCGCAGGCTCGAGGCCGCCGGCGCAGCCGGCGCGGCCGCCGGCGGCGGCGACGAGCCGGGGGCTGCGGCGGCCGTCCGGCGGAGCGCGCGGGCCGCCATCTCCGCGCCGCCGGGGCTCAGCGGCCGGCGGGGACGACGCTGTTGCCGGCGGCGGCCTCGAGGGCGAGCGGCGCCCCCTTGAGCGCGCTCTCGATCGCGCCCGCGACGGCGTCGCTCTGCAGCTGGGCGATCTCCCGCCCGCCGCGGGCCCGCGCCGCGTCGGCGACCGCCTGGGCCGAGCCGCTGATCGAGCCCTTCAGCGACTGGCTGGGCATCTCGCGGATCACGAACTCGACCTTGGCCGCGAAGCCGACCCCGTCGGCCCCGTGGCGCCTGTTCAGCTGCGTGACCGAGCCGTCGAGCTTGAACGCGGGCAGCTTGCGGTTCTTGCCCTCGGCCGCCACGTCGGCGCCGTCGGCCACGACCTCGATGTCGGCGAACTGCGTCACGAGGTCCCGCGTGTGCTGCCGGAGGAGCGACCCGAGCCGCGCGTCCTTCACGGCGGAGCGGTTCTCGAACTTGCCGAGGCTCACCAGGAAACGCGCCTTCGGGGACGCCGCCGAGAGCCGGGCGATGGCGCCCTCGATCTGGCGCTTCACGCTGGCCGAGGACTCCGAGCCCAGCGCCGCCTTGAGCGCCGGGACCGCCGCGCTGCTCCCGAGCACGCCGAGCCCGGCCACGGCCGCGGCGCGCACCGCCGGGTGCGGATCCTTGAGCGCCCGCTCGAGGGCGGGCCGCGCGCCGGGGCTCCTCGACTTGCCGAGCGCCAGCGCCGCGGCGACCCGCAGCCGGTAGTCCTTGCCCACCGCCAGATCGCGGAAGGACGAAGCGTCCTTGTCCTGTGCCGTCGAGACGGAGGTCGAGCCGAGCACCGTCGTGGCCGTCAACAACATCGCAACGAGGAGACGACGAACCATCACGTCCCTCCGGAAAAAGGCGGGAATCCGTCCCTCTTCCACGGTGAACCCATCCAGTCCGGCGACACGTTGCCGCTCAGACGGCCTTATCCTTGGCCAGGACGGCCGCGGGATCAAGGTTTCTGTGGGCGAGATAGCTCATGCAGGACTCATGACGACCGCCGATCGGTGGTCGGCCCGCGCCATTTTGCCGCCCTCAGCGCTTATTTACAGACACACTGCGACGGCTGAGCCTGATTCATTTCAGAAGAGGATTCCGAGATACCAGCGCACCGTCTGTGCGGTGTCGAGGTCGACCGGGTCTTCCGTCTCACCAGGGAGGTGGCCGAGCCCGCCGAGCGGGAAGAGCACGCCGTACTGAAGGGCCGTGTAGAAGCCGCCCATCTTGTCCGGGTTGTCGTTGAGCGTGCCGTCCTTCGACTGGAAGTACAGCTGGGCGTTCAGCTCGACGCCGAGATCCCGGGCGTTTCCAGGGGCCTGGACGAACTCCGAGGCGCGGCTCCAGATGATCGAGGCGCCGCCGCCGAGCCGCTGGCCGTTCTTGTCACGGGCGAAGTCGTACTCCACACCAGGGCGGAAGTAATAGGCGCCCTGCACCCGAGACAGGATGTTCCTGAACAGGATCTGGTCGATCCTGTAGTCGGGGTGGAAACGGAAGGTCGAGTAGGTGCGGTCGGCGGAGTTCTGGGGGTCGACGGCGCCGAGGGCGCTGCCCTGGGGCTCGAGCGAGGGCGCGTCGTCGTCGCCGGTGGCGTAGCCGAAGCCGAAGTTCACCCGGAGGCGGTCCTCCATGGCGGTGAACTCGGTCTGCGTCGCGATCCCGAACTGCCGGATCCCCCAGCCGGTGTCGCTCGGCGAGAGGGGGTTCTGGTAGTCGGTGTTCTCCTGCGTGCGCGTGTCGAGGGAGCCGTAGATCATCGCCGCCTCGAGCTCGAAGCGGAACTTCTTGTAGAGGAGCTGGAACCACACGTCGGGGAGGATCATCTCCGCTCCCCGGTGCACGTACCCCTGCGCGACGTTGTCGCCCGTCTGGCCGAGCGAGGCGGCGTTCGCGGGCTCGGTGCTGTCGTTCGCGAGCGTCTGCTTCCGGTAGGCGAAGTAGACGCCGCCGTTCATGACCGCGTTGCCGCGGGCGAGCTCGAGCTTCTGGAGCTCCGGGTTCTTGCGCCGGACGGCGACGAACACGTACTGATCGACGTCATCGCCCTGGGCGAGGTCGTAGGGCTGGCCCTCGAGCTCCTGGAGCGAGGCGCTCGTCGCGCCCTCGTTGGCCCAGTCCCACGCGCCGGCGAAGTAGAGGTCGTATTTCTTGATGCCGGTGACGAGCATCAGCCGGTCGACGGTCGACTGGTAATCCGAGTCGTACCCGTCGCCGCTGTTCGCCACCATGCCGAGGCCCCAGTGGTTCGGCATGCGGCCGAAGCGGAGGAGGCCGATCGGGGTCATGTACTCGCCCCAGATCCGCTTGACGGAGATCGAGTCGGTCGTCGAGTTGACGCCGGCGCGCGGCGCCCACTGGGTGCCGGCGAAGGCGCCGAGCGGCGAGTAGCCGCCACGGCCGACGACCTCGTAGCCGCCCCCCGCGCCGGGGCGGTTGGCGTAGCCCTCCGGCGTCGAGCCGAGCACCACGTTGTCGAGCAGATCGACCTGGGAGAGGATGCGCAGGTTGTCGCTGATGTGCAGCTCGGGGTTGAGCCGGAACCGCATGTTCGCGCCGGCCTGGGTGTCGCTCTCGCACCGCCGGAACGTGCGCGTGCCGTCGCTTGCGTCGCTCGGGTCGCAGAGGTTGACCGCGCTGGCGGCGCTGTAGGAGTTGTCGAGCGGCTGCGGCCAGAGCGCCCGATCGCGCGTGTCCACGCGGCCGAGGGCGAAGCTGTTGAAGAGCTCCCACCGGAGGCGGTAGTAGCCGTGGAACTCGAACGTGGGCCGGGCGTGGGACCACCAGTCCTCGGCGTAGACCTCGCTCGGCCGGGCGCCGATCTCGCCCTGGGTCGCCTTGCGCTCCGGCTGCTCGGCGACGGCCGGCCCCGCGGAGGCCGCCGGCGTCTCCGGTTGGGGCGCGGTGGGACCGGCCGCGGGGTCGGTCTGCGGCAGGAGCGGCTCGCGCGTCGCCGCGGGGGGCTCCATGGCCTCGACGTCGCTGCCGCCGGCGGGCACCTGGGGCGCGGTCGGCTGCGCGGGGGCTGCGCCGGGCTGCGCGGGGGCGGCCCCAGGCTGCGCCGGGGTCGGAGCCGCGGCGCCAGGTTGCGCCGGGGTGGGCTGCGCTCCGCGCGGCTGCGCGGGGGCCGTGGCCGGCTGCGCGGGGGCGGCAGGTGCGGCTCCGGGCTGCGGGGCGCCCGTCTGCCCGGCCGGCGGCTGCGCTGGGGCCGCGGGCGGCTGGGCCGGGCGGCGGGCCGGCTGGGCCGACGCGGTGGACGCGCCCAGCACGAGCGCGAGCGCGAGCCCCGACCGGAGGCGGCGGCGAGGGATGCCAGGGCTGCACGAGGTTCCCGGAGACCGCAACGAGATGGGCATCTGCTTGGTTTCGTTCGCGCGTTTTCTGCCCCGCGCGCAGGATGAGGTTGAAGGTCCGAGGCCCGGTGGCCCGGGGGCCGGGCGCCGATGTCTCACGCCCGGCTTGTGTGGTCAAGGCACCGCACGGCCCCGGCCACCGGAAGCAGTCGGGGCGTCACCCGGAACGCACCGAGCCGGCGCCTGAAAGCGGACCGACCCCAACCCAGGTCGGCCCGATCCCAACCCTGGTCGGCCGGATCCCAACCCCGGTCGGACCGACCCCAACCCCGGTCGGCCCGATCCCAACCCCGGTCGGGCTGACAACCAGCGGGCAGCCGCCGGTCAGGCGGCGCCGTCGCCCTTCGCGCTCCGGTGGGGCCGCGCGACCATTTTTCGAGCCCTCTTGGAAATCTGAAAGATATCCGAGAAGATTCCGAGCACGTCGCGGTGGATGCCGCCGCGCGGCACGGCTGCCGTACTCGCCTCACCGCCCGCGCGGAGCGCTTCTGTCCCGGCGCACGTCCGCCCCGTTGCCGTGCACGCCATGAAGGCTCACCGGGAAGATGCCTGAAAGGGGATAGATGAGAACGCTGCGAGCGCTGTGTCTGCTTTCGATCGTGGGCGCTGGGGTGGGGCTCGCCCCGGGCGCGGCGCACGCGCAGGAAGCGGCCGTCGAAGGGGAGTTCTCGGCGCAGCGGTTCGAGCCGGCGCCGGGCTCGAAGAACTACCTGAGCGTCGAGGGCGCCAGGATGGAGGGGGGCTTCGGGATCACGGCCGGCCTCGTGTTCGACTACGCCCGCGAGCCGTTCGTCGTGACGAGCTGCGTCTCGGCGACCGACTGCTCCGCGCCCGACGCGCAGGGCCAGCGGGACGTGCCGGTCGTCTCGGACATGCTGACGTGGAGCATGCTCGCGTCGATCTCGCCGACGCAGTGGCTCCAGGCCGGCCTGCGCTTCCCGGTCGCCTACGTGCGCGGCGAGGGCATCGGCGCCGCCACCGGCGCCGCGGCCGCAGAGGAGCTCCGGGCGTTCGGCGTCGGCGACCCGACGCTCGAGGCCAAGGTGCGGTTCCTCGGCGAGCCCAGCGACCCGCTCGTGCTCGGCGCCGCGGCCGACGTGAGCTTCCCGCTCGGGCACGCGACCAGCAAGGGGAGCTACCTCGGCAGCTCGTCGCCCGTGACCGCGGGGCTGCGCCTCATCGTCGACGGCAACGCGGGGCCGCTATCCTTCGCGCTCAACCTGCGCGGCAAGCTGCTGCCCGAGACGGCGCGCATCTCGACGACGGAGGTCGGCCCGGTCGAGTTCCGCTACGGCGGCGGGGTCGGCTATCAGATCACGCCGGCGCTCCGCGTGCTCGCCGAGGGGTACGGCGCGACCCAGTTCAGCGCGCAGGGCGGGACGAACTCGCTCGAGGTCGACGGGGCGATCCAGATCGCGCCGCGCGACCTCGGGCTCGCGTTCACGGTCGGCGGCGGCGCCGGCGTCGTCGAGGGGATCGGGGTGCCGACCGCCCGCGCCATCGCGGGGATCCTGTTCGTGCACGAGCCCGGAGACGAGGACGGCGACGGCGTGAGCAACGCGGTCGACCAGTGCCCGGCCCGGCCCGAGGACAAGGACGGGCTCGCCGACGAAGACGGCTGCCCGGACGACGACGCCGACAACGACGGCGTGCCGGACGAGGCCGATCGCTGCCCGGCCAAGGCGGAGGTCATCAACGGGCTGGACGACAAGGACGGCTGCCCCGACCAGGTGGCCGACCGCGACAAGGACCGCATCCCCGACGCCGAGGACAAGTGCCCGGATGAGGCGGGCAACGTGCGCCTGCCGGAGCACTACGGCTGCCCCGACAAGGACGAGGACGGCGTGCCCGATCGGGTCGACCAGTGCGCCGACGCGGTCGAGGACACCGACGGGTGGCAGGACACGGACGGCTGCCCGGATCCCGACAACGACGCCGACGGCATCCTCGACGGGCAGGACGAGTGCATCGACCAGCCCGAGGTCAAGAACGGCTTCAAGGACGAGGACGGCTGCGCCGACGAGCTGCCCGACACCGACGGCGACGGCATCCCGGACGACCGGGACAAGTGCCCGAAGCAGCCGGAAAACCTGAACGGTGTCGAGGACTTGGACGGCTGCCCGGACCGCGGCGCGAGCCTGGTGCAGGTCGGCGAGGAGGACATCAAGATCCTCCAGCGGATCGAGTTCGCGATCAACAGCGACAAGATCCAGGGGGCGCAGAGCTTCGCGGTGCTCGACGCGGTGGTCTCCGCGCTGAAGCTCCACCCGGACATCTTCAAGGTCGAGGTGGCGGGACACACGGACAACGCCGGGCCGGCCGACATGAACCGCGCGCTGTCGCAGAAGCGCGCCGAGGCGGTGGTCGCTTACCTCACGACGAAGGGCATCGACCCGAAGCAGCTCGTGGCCAAGGGCTACGGCCCGGACAGGCCGATCGACGACAACAAGAGCGCGAACGGGCGCCAGAAGAACCGGCGGGTCGAGTTCATCATCCTGCACTCGGTGAAGAAGCCACAGCCGGCGGCGGACGATCCGGCGACGGCCGCGCCTGCGACGGCCGCGCCTGCGACGGCCGCGCCTGCGACGGCCGCGCCTGCGACGGCCGCACCTGCGACGGCCGCGCCTGCGCCGGCCGCGCCTGCGCAGCCGACGAAGCCCTGAGCCGCCCGCCCCCTCGGTCCTTGGCCGCAGGGACGGCCGGCGCTCGCCGTCCTCTCCTCTGGATCTCTCGCCCGAGCTGAGCGAGGCTGCCGCCCGCACATCCCGCTCCGCCTCGGAGCCATGGAGAAAGCGCTCATGAAACGGACACTCATTGCACTCACCCTCGGCCTATCGTCGCTGCTGGCGGCGGGCTGCGGCCACTCCGAGCAGGAGTGGAAGGCGCAGCTCGCCAAGTACAACGACCTCCAGAACCGGAGCCAGAAGAGGGAAGCCGATCTCGAGAAGGAGCTCGCCGCGGCGAAGCAGCGCGTCGAGGAGCTCGAGAAGCAGCTCGCGGACCAGGGCGCCGACATCTCGAAGATGAGCTCGACGCTCGAGGACCGCGAGAAGGCGCTGGCGGAGTACAAGGCCCGCGCAAAGCAGCTCGAGGCGATCCAGGCGCGGTTCGACCTGCTCCGGAAGAAGCTCGAGGAGCTGGTCAAGCTCGGCCTGGAGGTCCAGGTCCGCAGGAACCGGATGGTCATCTCGCTGCCCGGAGACGTGCTGTTCGACTCGGGCAAGGACACCCTGCGCAAGGACGGCCAGGAGATCCTGAAGAAGATCGCGGACGTCATCCGCGGCGACAAGTCGCTGGCCAACCGCGACTACCAGGTCGCGGGGCACACCGACAGCCAGCCGTACAAGAACGGGCCGTTCCACGACAACTGGGGGCTGTCGCTGATGCGCGCCCGGGCGGTGCTGCTCTTCCTGATCGGGAAGGAGGGGCAGCTGCCGACGAGGCACTGGAGCGCGGCGGGGTTCGCGGACACGGATCCGATCGCCGCGAACACCACGCCGCAGGGGATGCAGAAGAACCGGCGGTGCGACCTGGTGGTGCTGCCGGACGTGGACGAAATGCTGGACCTCACGAAGCTCGCCAGCAAGTAACGGCGGGGCGGAGTTCCAAGCGGGACGCGCCGGCGGGGGGCTCTGCGCGGCGGGGGCGGGTGGGCGCTGGCCATCCGCCGAGGCGGGGGGCGAGGAGCTTGCGCTGAGAACACCGCCCGGCATGTCTCCCCTCGGGCCATGCCAGCTGGGACGTTATGGTGCGCGCCACACAAGGCGCGCCTGAGGCGCCGAGCCCTAGGAGGCCTTATGGCACCGGGGTCGGTGCTCGGCGCGCCCACCCGCCCCCGCCGCGCAGAGCCCCCCGCCGGCGCTTTCGTCTCGGAATACGCGGATGCTGTCGGCGTGACTGGGCCGCGCGGGGCGCGCAGCGTCGGCGGCCGAGCCACTGGCGGCCAGAACGAAGGTGCGAAGGCTGGCGGGATTACGCCGGATACCGCCGCTTTGTCATGGAATCGCCTGTTCACCATCGCGACGGAGCATGGCGAGGACCGCGGCCGGCGAGCCGACGCAACCGGGATCGCGACGCTGGCGACCAGCCGTTCGACGACCCCAGCCCCAAAGAGGAGCCCCTTCCCCCTTCAGCACGACGGTAGGCCCGAGGGGAGGGAGCTCGTCGCGCGGGGTGGGGGATGGGCCGATGTCTGAGTCGGCTCATGGCTCCTCCGGCTTGCCGGAGGGGCCATGAGCCGACGAGTTCGGCGGGGCCCCCACCCCGCGCGACGAGCTCCCTCCCCTCGGGCCGATCAGCCCAGCAGGGCCCTCTCCTCCCCTACTCCGTCACTCCGTCGCCGCCGCCTCCGCCGCCGCGCCCCCCGCCGCCGGCTCCACCTCGCACCGCACCACCTCGAACTCCCCGCTCCCGAGCTCCGCCCGCTCCACGAGCTCATGCCCCCCCGCCCGCACCGCCGCAAGCACGTCCCCCAGCGCCCCCCGCACCCGCGAAAGCGTCATCGCGTTCGCCCCCAGCGCCAGATCCGACACGACCCGCCCCACGCTCGCGCCCTTCTCGCCCTTCCGCTTGTTGACCGCCGACATCGCCGACGCCGCGAGGTCCAGCAGCCCAGGATCCAACGGCGCCGCCACCTCCGCGAAATCCGACGCCCCCGGCCACGGCGCCCGGTGGATCGACGGATGACCCGTCTCCTCCGCGTACACCCAGCGCCAGACCTCCTCGGTGATGTACGGCAGCATCGGCGCGAAGAGCCGGAGCAGCACGTTCAGACCGAGCCGCAGCGCCGCCACCGCCGAGCCGCGCGCCGCCTCGCCGGAGCCAGCCTCGCCCCGCGCCCGCGCCTTCACGAGCTCCAGGTAGGCGTCGGTGAACCAGCGCCAGAAGAAATCCTCCGTGCGCTCCAGCGCCGCCGCGAACTCCTGCTCCTCGAACGCGCGCGTCGCGTCCGCCACCACGGCCGACAGCTTGTGCACGAACGCGCGGTCGAGCTCCTCCGAGATCGGGTGCACCTCCGCAGACTGGCTCAGCACGTACTTGCCCGCATTCCAGATCTTCGTGACGAGGCGCTTCCCGATCTTCAGCACCTTCTCGTCAAAGGCCGTGTCCGTACCGAGCCGCGCGCTCGCGGACCAGTAGCGGACCGCGTCGGACGAGTACGTGTCCAGCAGATGCATGGGCGTGATCACGTTGCCCTTGCTCTTCGACATCTTCTTGCGATCGGGATCCAGGATCCACCCCGAGATCGCGATATGACGCCACGGGACCGCCCCCTCGTGCAGCATCGCCTTCGCGATCGTGTAGAACGCCCACGTCCGGATGATATCGTGGGACTGCGGCCGCAGATCGGCCGGGAACAGCCGCGCGTGGCGCTCCGGATCGAGCCCCCAGCGCGAGCTGATCTGGGGCGTGAGCGAGCTCGTGAACCACGTGTCGAAGACGTCCGACTCCGCCGTGAAGCCGCCCGGCCGGTCGCGCTGCGACGCCTCGTACCCGGGCGGCACGTCGACCGTCGGATCCACCGGGAGCATCGCCCGCGCCGCGAGCAGCGGCCGGGCGTGATCGGGGTTGCCGTCCGCGTCGAGCGGGTACCAGACCGGGAACTGCACGCCGAAATAACGCTGGCGGCTGATGCACCAGTCGCCCTGCAGCCCCTCGGTCCAGCTGCGGTACCGGTGGCGCATGAAATCGGGGTGCCACGTTATCCGCTCGCCGTACTCCAGGAGCTCGGCCTTCTTGTCGGCGAGCCGGACGAACCACTGCCGCGTCGGGATGAACTCCAGCGGCTGGTCGCCCTTCTCGAAGAACTTCACCGCGCGCTCGATCGGCCGCGGCTCGCCGCGCAGCGCCGGGCCCGCGCCGGCAGCCGCGGCGTCGCCGCGGCGGAGCAGCTCGACCATCGCCGCGCGCGCCTGCTTCACCGTCTTGCCCACGAGCGGCGCATAAGCCACGTTCGCCGCGGCCGGATCGCGGCTCTGCCACTCGCCCTCCCCGAACGTCACCGGGACGACACGGCCGTTCTTGCCGAGCATCTGCCGGAGCGGTAGCCCCTGCTCCCGCCACCAGATCACGTCCGTCGCGTCGCCGAACGTGCAGACCATCAGGATGCCCGTGCCCTTCTCGCGATCGACGAGCGCGCTCGGGAAGATGGGCACCGGCGCGCGGAAGACGGGCGTCAGCGCGACCTTGCCGAAGAGGTGCCGGTACCGCGGATCCTCGGGGTGCGCCGTCACGCCGACGCACGCGGCGAGCAGCTCCGGGCGCGTCGTGGCGATGACGAGCTCCTCGCCCGTCCCCTCCACCACGAACGCGATGTCGTGGAACGCGCCGGCCTGCGGGCGATCCTCGACCTCCGCCTGCGCGACCGCGGTCTGGAAATCCACGTCCCACATCGTGGGCGCGAAGACCGAGTAGAGGTGGCCCTTCTCGTGCAGATCCAGGAACGAGAGCTGCGCCGTCCGGCGACAGTGGTCATCGATCGTCGCATACTCGTGCTGCCAGTCCACCGAGAGGCCCACGCGGCGGAAGAGCGCCTTGAACACCTGCTCGTCCTCGCGCGTGACCCTGTGGCAGAGCTCGATGAAGTTCGGCCGCGACACGACGCGCGGCGGATCCTTCTTGATCACCTCCGGCGCCGCCGGGGGGAGCGTGAGGCCACGCTCGTACGGCGTGCGGACGTCGGTGCGGACGTGGAAGTAGTTCTGCACGCGCCGCTCCGTGGGCAGGCCGTTGTCGTCCCAGCCCATCGGGTAAAAGACGTTGAGCCCGCTCATCCGGCGCTGCCGGACGACGACGTCCGTGTGCGTGTAGCTGAAGACATGACCGATGTGCAGCGAGCCCGAGGCGGTCGGCGGCGGCGTGTCGACGACGAAGGTCTGCTCGCGGGGGCGCGCCGGGTCGTAGCGATACGTGCCGTCCGCCTCCCACGCGTCCGCCAGGCGCTGCTCGGCGGCGGCCGCGTCGAAGTGCTTCGGGAGCGTCGCGGGATCGATGGTGCGGAACGTCTTCTTGGTCGTCACGTGGTCACCTGCCGAGCAGCCCCCGCAGGAGATGCGGCGGGGACGGCATCCTACGTCGTCCCCCAGACGCCGCTCAAGCCGCGGCGCGCAGGGTCGCTGCGAAGCAGCACGTGACGGTCACAGAGGCTGGACGGTGGTGCTCCCGTCGTCGGTCCGGAAGACGAGCTTCCGGCCCTGGCCGCCGCCCGTGTCCTCCTGGACGATCCGGATCCCGGCGGCGCGCAGCAGCGCCACCCCGACGTCCACGTTCTGCTGCCCGAGCGGCGACGCCCGCTCCCGGAAGGCGGAGATCATGCACGCGCCGCCGACGATGCGGGCCTGGAACGAACGGCTCGAGGCGCCGAGCGCGGTGAGCCGCTCGAGGAGGAGGGCAAACGCGGAGTCCCCGAAACGTCCGGAGGCGAGCTCCGGATCGGGACAGCGGGGGAGCAGGTAGTGGCTGATGCCACCTACGCGGAGCGTCGGCTCCCAGAGGCAGATGGCGACGCTCGATCCGACGATCGTGGTGATGGTGGTCGGCTCGCTCGCGGCGAAGACGTTGCCCGCCGTGAGGTAATGAGACTGCGGGCCGCTCGGGATCACGCTGAGCCGCTGGCCGACGGCGGCTCGTCGCGGTGCCGGGGAATGCTTGAGCATCGTCAGGAGACTCCCAGCAAGCTCGGGCGCTTCCCTACGACGGCAGACGATCTCCCGAACGCGTCGATCGGGGCGATCCTTTTCACGATGAGGGCCGCGCCGGTGCCCGGAAGGGAGCAGCCCACCTCACGCGTCCGCGGGGGAAGAGGCCGCCGGCCAGCGAGGATCTTCTTCCGAGTCATCATCACCTCCCTGCGGACGCAGAAGGCGCTCGAGCCCTCGCACGCACCCGCCGCGTGGCCGCCCAGGCTTCACCCAGCGCCTGCGCGCCGCGCTTGTCCAGGGTGCGTGTAATGTAGGATCCGGAGACGATTCATCAAGCAGAAACCACATTGATAAAAAACCGCACAGTCGCCGGGTATTCTGCTCAGGATTCTCCTGTCCCCTCTTGCAATGAAATACCGGAAGGAGATGACCTTCGCGGGCTCGTCCGCCTGGCCAGAAGGGTTGCAGAAGGACTGGACGGCGTGAACGGAAGCGCCGTGGGGTGGTGGCGGCGACCGCAGCGAGGGCCGGGAGGTCGCGGGTCGAGGCGGGCTCTCGAGCCGGGGGAGCTCAGTCGTAACGCTCGACGTGGACGTGTTTGCGGGGGACGCCGAGCTCGCTCCGGGCGAGCTCGCGAACGGAAGACACCATGCGATCGAGACCGCAGATGAAGACGTGCGGGGCCGGGTCGCCGCTCGCCGCGGCGAGCTCCCGGTAGAGCGCGGGGACGTGGGCCTGCACGTACCCGCGGCGGCCGGGCCACGCGGGGGCGCCGCGCGAGAGCGTGATCGCGTAGCGGATCCGGTCCGAGCTCTGCGCGAGGGCCTCGAGCTCCTCGCGATAGATGATGTCCTCCTCAAAGCGGGCGCCGAACAGGATCCACAGGTGGGGGGCCGCGCCCGCGCGCAGCGACGCGCGCAGCATGCTCCGGAGCGGCGTGATCCCGGTGCCGGTGGCCACGAACAGCGACGGGGCAGGATCACCTGGGTCGCGGGTGAAGAGGCCGTGCGGGCCGATGGCGCGGAGGGTGGCGCCCGGCGCGATCTGGTGCAGGAGCTCCGAGCCGGCGCCGCCCTCGACGCGCGTGACGGCCAGGTCGAAGCGCGGCGAGCCGTCGGGCGCGGACGCGATCGAGTAGGCGCGCTTCACCTCGCCCGCCGGGAGCGGCAGGACCAGATTGACCCACTGGCCGGGCTGAAAGTGGAATGCCCTCGCGTCGGTGCGCTCGAACGAGAGCTCGCGCACGAAAGGGCTGAGCGGCCGCGCGGCGACCAGGCGGGCTTCGAACGGTTCGGCGTGGATCATGGCTCGACGATCCGGGCGGCCGCGGATCTGCGCGGCGACTCGGGGTCGCGACGTCCTTACCGCATCCGTCGCCGCCTCACCACGGTGGCGTGCAGGCGCGCGCAGGGGGAGCACGCGCGCCGGGAGCGCCGGAGCGCCGGGACGCGCCGGAAGCGCGCGGGGACGCGGGTAGCGGACAGCAGGTGTCCCCGCGCGCGGGAGCCCGGATCAGACCTACGCGGCGCCCATGCGGCGGCGCTGCGGGATCATCGGCGTCGGCCGGGAGCGGTCCATGCTGGGAGGCCGGCGCGGCGGGTACGGATCCCGGCGCGCGGGCTTCTGCGCAGGGGCCGGCCCCCGCGGCGGCGGCCGGCGCAGGGGAGACCTGGCCGCGCCGAGCTCGAGGGGGGAAACCGGGAGATGCGCGTGTCGTCGAGAAGAAGCATCCATAAGACCTCCGATCGCAGCAGGAAGACCAGCGAGGTTGAACGACACAATCGAAGAGCCGGCTCTCATACACCCTCCATTCATCACAAGACGTCGGACAGAAGACAGACCGATGCCGCGAGGAGCGCTGGCGCTGAATGCCATCCTCCCCCACCGCGCTCCGCCGGCGCGTGCTCGAAGCACCTTCACGCCTGGCCCGTGAGCGGACGGTCCGCCTCGCCACACGCTCCCTGACGAAGCACACCAGCGCTCCGCGGCCAGGAGAAGGCGAGTCGGGCCCGGCGCGCCACGAACCTTCCGGCCCGGTGCTTCGCGCGAGCGGCGAGCGAGCGAGAGGCAGCACCCAGCAGGTCAACGACCTCCAGGGCCTCGGATCGTTCGCTGTTCAGCCCCGCTCCGTCCTCGGGAGCCCACGACGCGAGCTCACGCGGAGAACCGCGGGCGCTGTCGGGGCTGCTCACGCGCGAATACGCAGAGGCGTCGCACCCACCTTGGGTGGCTCGACGTTCAGCCCTGACGGCCGCGTGGCGGAGCGGTTGGCTTCAGGATCAGACGCGCATAGTTGACGCGGGCGACGCGTCGAGAGGAACGGTAGCACCCGGTGCGGAGCATGCCAATGAATTTGTGAGCTCGGCGAGGGACGCAGCGCGGCCAGAGGCGACGCGTGCTCGGGGTCGATGCCGCACGCCGCGTGCCGCGTGCCACGTGCCACGTGCCAGCGTGCCACCCCGCGACGAGGCGCCGCCCGGGCCCACGTTCCCCCGTGTTCCTGGGAGAGCTCCGGGGACAACGAGCGCAAGAACAGGCAGCTTTCTCCCGTGCGCGGCCGTCCGCGACAGCGCGGCCCGGCGGTTGCTTTTCGGAGACACGAACGGTCCTCGCGCCAGCGCCGGCCACGCTCCGGAGGAGCACGGCGCTCCGTCGCGCGGAGCCCCTCGATCCCTCCACTGCGCTCTCCCGCGCGAAAGGGCGATTCCCTCCATGACCTCGACCGCCCCCTCGCAAAACAACCACGTCTACGACCTCCGAGAACCCTCTCTCTTCCTCGATCCACACCCGCTGCTCCACCGGATGCGCGAGGAAGCCCCGGTCTACTTCAGCCCGCACCTCGACTCGTGGGTCCTCACCAGCTACCAGGACGTCTGCGCGGCGCTCCGCGATCCCCGGCTCTCCGTCGTGGAGGAGCTCAAGCGCATGGAGGCGCTGCCCGCGTCGGACCAGCTCGCGCTGGGGGCCCTCCGGCGCACCTTCCTCGCCTGGGGTGACCGCGGCAATCCGGAGAGGCACGCGCTCTTCCTCAAGCTCCTCAAGCGCCACTTCACGCCGCAGCACGTCGAGGCGCAGCGCCCGCGGATCCAGGCCATCCTCGACCGCCTGCTCGCGGCGGCGTCGCAGCGGGGGGAGATGGATCTCGTCAACGACATCGCACACCCGCTGGCGATGACCGTCGTGGCCGGGGTGACCGGGGTTCCGGAGGAGGAGGTCGATCTCTACCTGCGCTGCTCGAACTACATCTCTCAGCTGCTCGAGATGGGAGATCGCGAACAGCTCTTCCTCTGCCAGCGCGGGATGGTCGAGCTGTCCGACTTCCTTCGGCCCATCGTCGAGCGGCGGAGGCGCGAGCGCGGCGCCGACCTGCTCGGCGCCTTCATGGAGGCGGACCCCGACGGGGTCCACTTCAGCGACGATCACATCGTCGCGCAATGCATCATGTTCCTCGTGGTCGGATACCACACGACCGCGAACCAGCTCTGCAATGGAGTGCAGATCCTGTTCGACCACCCCGAGGCGCGCGCCAGGCTGACGGCCGATCCCGCGCTGCTCCCGAACGCCTTCGACGAGATGATGCGGTACCACGGCGCGGTCGCCTCGGTGCGCCGGATGGCGACCGTCGACCTCGCGATCCGCGGCCGGCACATCCGCGCCGGGGAGACGATCGTGCTCGCGCTCTGCGCGGCGAACCGCGATCCCAAGGCGTTCCCGGCCCCCGACCGGCTCGACATCACGCGCGAGGAGGCGAGCCGCCAGGTTGGATTCACCATCGGCCCGTACTCCTGCATGGGGCAGGCGCTGGCGCGCCTCGAGGCGCAGGTCTTCTTCCGCACCCTGCTCGGCCGGTTCCCTCGCCTCCGGCCCCGGGACGCCGCCCCGGACTGGATGGTGTTCCGCCCGCTCGGCCGGGAGCTCCGGACGCTGCAGGTGCTGTTCGATTGACGAGGACGGGCGACGGAGCGCCGGCCAGCCGCGGAGAAGGCACATGAAGCACGTCATCGAGCTCATCGAGCAGAAGAAGCGAGAGATCGCCGCCCACCCGTTCTACCGGTGGATGGCGAACGGGCCGACGTCCCTCGAGACCCGGTTCGATTTCGCGCCCATCCTCGTGAACTTCATCATGTCCTTCAGCGACATGAACAAGTGGTTCATGAGGTACCCCGCGCCCGCGGGCGACCTCGAGCGCACCATCAACCGGCACACGCGCGAGGACGAGACCCACTCCAGGCTCTTCCTCGAGGACTGGCGGAAGCTCGGGCTCGATCGGCGCCTCGGCTGGAGCGCGAGCGACATGATCGGGTGGTACTACGCGGGCGCCGAGACCGACGTCTTCCGGGAGTACGGCATGGAGATCATGCAGATGTGCACCCTGAACCAGGATCCGCTGGTCCGCTTCGCCGTGATGCAGTCGATCGAGGCCTGGGGGCACGTCTTCTTCACGGCCTCGGCCGGCGTCGCGGACGCGCTCTCGCAGCGCTCCGGCGTGGAATACCGCTACTTCGGGCCGTACCACCTGAGGCGGGAGGTGGGGCACCTGCTCTTCGACGGCCAGCTCTTCGCGCAGGCGGAGCTCGACGAAGGCCGGCGGGCGCAGGCCTGCGCGCTGGTGCGCCGGCTCTTCGACATGATCCTCGTGAAGAGCGACCGGCTCCTCCGCTACGCGGAGCGGGTCGCCCGCGACGACGAGCCGCCGTCCACGATCCGGAGCCCGACCGCCGCGCCCCACGGCCCGCGACCGGACCCCGGGACAACGGCAGGGAGCCCTGTCCGCCGGCGGAGCGAGCGCGTCGCGCCGGAGCAGGAACGGGTGCAGCAGGTCCTCGAGCAGCGGAAGCGGGCGGCGGCCGAGCACCCGCTGTTCGCCTGGATGCGGGCGCGGGACGGGCAGGATCCCGAGGAGAAGCTCCGGCGCATCGCGCTGTTCTGGACGCCGGACTGCATGGGATACCGCGACCTCAACGTGCACGCCCTCGCCTACCGGCGGCCGGCGGACCGGTTCGAGCGGGCCATCAACCGCTGGGCCCTCGACCTGCAATCGCACCACGAGCTCTACCTGCGCGACTGGATCGCGCTCGACATGGATCGGCGCCTCGGCTGGAGCGCGAGCGACACGCTCGAGTTCTACTGCGCGAGCAAGCACTCGGAGGCGCAGCGGCGGAGCATGTCTTCCTTCGTCAAGCTCGCGTTCGCCTACCCCGAGCCCGTGCTGCGGTTCTGGCTCATGGAGGCGCTGGAGGCGAGCGGGGAGGCGTTCTTCGAGAACACCCGCGCGCTCGCGCGCCGGGTCGAGGCAGAGCGGCCGCTGCGGCTCGATTACCTCGCCGACCGCCACGCGCTGTCGCACCCCGCGCTCGATCCGGACGACGAGGCCGACGCCGTCGCCTTCAAGGCCGAGGCGCTCGGCGACAGCGGCCAGGAGATCGCGGTGGGCATGATCAACACCGTCTTCGATTGCCTCGAGCTCCAGTTCTCGCTCTCGCTCGAGCTCTCGAAGAGCAAAGCGGCGCTGACCGCCTGAGCGCGCGGCGCGGTGAACGGCCGGCGACCCCGATCGACCGAGCCATCGCCGCCCATCGCGCTCCTCGACGCAACTCGATTGGATGGGGAGGCCTTCCCGAGGGCGCATCCCCGGAGGACACACGCCATGTTTCTGCGCAGAGCTTTGCTCGTCCCCACCCTCCTCCGCAGCGCGCTGCGGGCGCCCCGAGACCGGCGCGACGCCTGGGAACGCTACTGGCGGGACATCCGGCGCACCGGCCCCGGCGGCGAGGTGCTCTGGGACGGGGGCGCCCGGGAGGAGCTCGACTGGGCGATCGACCTGGCCCGCCGCACCATGGATACCACCCGCCCCGTGGTCGACGTCGGCTGCGGCAACGGGCGTTATACGCGCGCGCTCTCGCCCTGGTTTCCCGCCGCGATCGGAATCGACATCTCGGTGCAGGCCGTGGCGCGCGCCGAGCGGGAGACCCTCGCAGAGGCGCCGGGCGCCGCGGATCCCGCCGGCGCGGCGAGGGGCAGCGCCGGGGCGACCTCGCGCCGGCCGCGCCCCGTGTTCCGGGCGCTGGACATGACCGAGCCGGGCGCCGGGAAGCGCCTGCGCGCCGAGGTCGGCGCCGCCAACGTGTTCGTCCGCGGGCTCTTCCACACCCTCGACGTTGCGCACCGCGACCGCCTCGTCGCGAGCTGCCGCGCGCTCGTGGGCCAGCACGGCACCCTGCTCCTCGTCGAGACCGACTATCCGGGGAGCGCGCTCTCGTACCTCGATTTCCTCGGCGCCCGGGGCGGCGACTTTCCGGAGCCGATCCTGCGGTGCCTCGAGGCGGGGCTCCCGGCGCCGGCGCGCTTCGGCGCGAAGGAGGTCGCGCGCCACTTCCCCGAGGCGGCGTGGGAGCGCGTCGAGGCCGGGAGCGCGGAGCTGCACCCGGCGGCGCTGCGGCCGGGCCAGCGGCAGCAGCCGATCCCGGCGTTCTTCGCCGCGTTGCGCGCGAAGACGGACAGGCTGTCGTCATGAGCGGCCCGGCGACGGCGCAGGGCGCGGCGCCCGGCGCGCCCGCGGCCCCCCGCGGCCTGCGCGCGAGCCTGCGGAACGCGGACGCGTTCAAGGCGAACCCGCTCGCGTTTTACATGCGGCTGACCAGGGACGACGAGCGCGGGTACCGCCGGGTCGCGCCGTTCGATCTCTTCGGCCCCAACGTCCTCGTCAACGACCCCGACGAGGCGTGGCGCATCCTCACGAGCGCCGTCGACCGGGGGGGCTACACGAAGGACGGGCTGCGCTTCTTCGAGGTGATGCGCCGCCTGCTCGGGCAAGGGCTGTTCACCGCCGAGGGCGACGGCCACCTCCAGCGGCGCCGGCTGATGCAGCCGTCGTTTCAGCCGAGGAAGATCGAGGACATGGCGGACGGCATCACGCGCGCGGCGGCCGAGGTCGGGGCCCGGTGGTCGACCCAGGTCGGCGCGGTGCTGGACGTCGAGGGCGAGATGCGGCGCCTCGCGCTCGATCTGCTCGCCGAGGCGCTGATCGGCGCCGATCTGCGCGACGACGTCCACGAGCTCGGCGCGCTCGACGAGGAGATGGAAGCGCGGCTGCTCGACACGATGGGCGCGCCGCTCCTGGTCCCGGCCTGGATCCCCACGCCCGGCAACCGGCGCTTCGCCAGGGCGGCCTCGCGGATGCGCGCCGTCGTGGCGCGCCTCATCGCGCGGCGGCGGGCGAGCCTCGCGGCGGCGCGCGCGCCCGACGTGCTGCTCACGCGCCTGCTCGCGGACGAGCTGAGGACCGGCGCCCTGGGAGAGCGGCAGTTCGAGGACGAGATCGCCACGCTCCTCGTGGGCGGCTACAAGACCACGGCGCTCGCGCTGACCTGGACATGGTATCTGCTCGCGACGCACCCCGACGTCGCGCGGCGGCTCCACGCCGAGGTGTCCGCGCAGGTCGGGGCGCGGCTCCCCACGCCCGAAGGCGCGCGCAACCTCCGCTATACCCGGAGGGTCGTCCTCGAGTCGATGCGCCTCTATCCGCCGGTATGGGTCATGAGCCGCGTGGCCGCCCGCGCGGACGAGGTGGCCGGCGTCGCCGTCCCGCGCGGCGCGGTCGTCGCGATCAGCCCGTACACGCTGCACCGCCACCCCGCGCACTGGTCGCGGCCGGACGGCTTCTACCCCGAGCACTTCGCGGAGGGCGTCGCCCGGCCCGCGCACGTGTACCTGCCGTTCGGCGCCGGCCGGCACAAGTGCATCGGCAACCACTACGCCATGGCCGCGGCGACGCTCACCCTCGCGACGCTGGCCGGGCGGTACACGTTCGAGCCGCCCGCGCACCCAGTCGTCGCGAACACGCGGGCGTTCACCACGCCCGACCCCGGCCTGCGGATGCGCCTCGCCGCGGCGCCGGGGCGCGTCCTCGAGGGGCGAGACGCGGCCTGAGGAAGCCGCCACCGGCGCCGCTCGCGCAGGCGCGCCGCCGCGCGTGGTCCCGCCGCGGCCGCAATCGCTTGTAATCGCCTGTAATCGCGAGCTCGTTGCGTGCTGGACGGGACGCCGTATCTTGGGAGGATGAACCGAGTCCGGCCGAGGAGTCGGCCGGCGCGAGTTGTCTCCTCGGCGGATCGGGACCAGGTGAGCGCGTCCCGTATCGCCTGTTGTGCGGTATCGCCGTCTCCGAGCGGCCCATGATGGCCCCACCTGTGCGCGGTGTACGCCGGCTGAGGCGCGCCTCCGCGGAGCGGAGCGCGCGGCCCGGCCGCGCGGCGCGCAGGGTGAGCGTGGACGTGCGGTGAACACCCCAAGGACGTGGGCAATGACGACCAAACGTTATCAGCGACTCATCTCCAGCGGGCTCGTGCAGCCCCTCGACGCGGTGCGCTTCCATGGCGGGGAGGCGCCGCTCGTCCGGCGGCTGATGGCCGGCGCGGCGGTCCTCCCCCAGGCGAACCAGCACATCGCCGTGCACGAGATCCGGGGCGCGGCGCGCGAGGAGCGGGGCTACTGCGACCCGCACCGCCACGACTGCGCCGAGCTGAACCTCTTGCTCACCTGGGATCGGCTCCTGTTCCGCGTCGCGCTGGGCGACGAGGTCTACACCGTGGAGGCGCCGGCGACGATCTACATCCCTCCGAGGTTGCTCCACAGCGCCAACGTGGTCGAGGGGACGGGGTTCTACATCGCCATGCTGGGGAACAGCGATTACGAATCCACCTTCGTGGAGTGAGGACCCATGTCCGCGGCGCCCCCCATGTCCACAGCCACCCCCATGTCCACGGCCAACACCATGGTGCGCATGCTGACCGCCTACTGGGTCAGCAGGGCGCTTTACACCGCCGCCAAGCTCGGGGTGGCGGACGCCGTCCGGCAGCTCGGCGACGGCGCCGCCGTCCCCGTCGAGCAGATCGCGCGGCAGCTCGCCGTCCACCCCTCGGCGCTGCGCCGGCTGCTGCGCGCGCTGGCGAGCGCCGGTGTGTTCCGCGAGGAGGGCGGCCCCGGCGGCCCCCGTTATGGCCTGAGCCCGCTCGCGGAGCACCTCCTCTCGGACGCGCCGTGCTCTCTCCGCAACGCCGCGCTCATGTACGGCGAGGAGATGTCGCTCGCCTGGCACGATCTGCCCTCCGCCATGAAGGACGAGCTGCCCTCCTGGGACAGGGCGCTCGGCGTCGATCACTTCGGCTATTACCAGCAGCACCCCGGGCCGGCGAGGATCTTCGATGAGGCGATGAAGGAGCTCGGCAGGGCGATGTACAGCGACAGCGCCGTCGCCGAGAGCTACGACTTCGCCGGCGCGCTCGGCCCGGGCGCGACCGTGGTCGACGTCGGGGGCGGCCTCGGGCGCCTCCTCGCTTGCATCTTGCAGCGCGACGTGTCCCTCCGAGGCATCCTCTACGACCTGCCGCACGTGATCGACGGCGCGCGGCGGTTCCACGAGGGCTCGCCCGGCGAAGCGCCGCTGTCCGCGCGCCCCGAGCACCTCGCGCGGCTCTCCTTCGAGGCGGGGAATTTCTTCGAGCGCGTGCCGGACGCGGCCGACGCCTACGTGCTGAAGAGGGTGCTGCACGACTGGCCCGACGACAGGTGCTCGGCCCTGCTCGCCAACATCGCGCGGGTGATGAAGCCCTCGGGCCGGGTGCTCGTCATCGAGGCGGTGATCCCCTCGGGCAGCGAGGATCATTTCGGCAAGTGGCTCGATCTGAACATGATGGTGGTCACCGGGGGGAGAGAGCGGACAGAAGCGGAGTTCGCGGCGCTGTTCGAGGGGGCCGGGCTGGAGCTCGCCGGGGTGTTCGGCTCCCCGACGGCGCTGTCCGTCATCGAGGCGACGAAGCGGCCCTGTCCAGCGCGAGGAGCCTGAAGTCATGTCGAGCGTCTTCTATGTCTTCAACCAGGTCGCGACGACGTACGAGCAGTTCGGACGGCAGGTCCACCGGCGCGCGCTGGCCCTCCGCCCCTGGCGAGGCGGCGTCGTCGCCTTGTGGGCCGACAACGACCCCGATTTCGTCGTCAACCTGTTCGCCATCTGGAAGGCGGGCGCCGTCCCGTTCCTCGTCTCGCGGCGCCTCCCCTGGACGACGGTCTCGACGCTGCTGGAGGTCGCCGGCGCCAGCGTGCTCGCGACCCCGGACGTGAGCCGCTGCGACCCCTCCCCCGTGCCCGTGATCCCCTCCGCGTGCGGCGCCGACGGCGGGCCCGCGGAGGCCGCCGGCCAGCCCACGGACCCCCCGGCGATCGGCTCCGACGAGCAGGAGGTCGCGGTCATCCTGCACACCTCGGGCACGACGAACCTGCCCAAGCTCGTGCGGTTTACCCGGGAGAACCTGCGCGCGTCGCTGCGCCTCGAGGAAGCGCGGTGGCGCGGCGCGTGGACCGCGGAGGACGCCAGCCTGGGGTGGCTGCCGCTCTTCCACGCGTTCGGCCTGATCTCCGAGCTCTTGCACGGCTACCGCACGAGGAGCCGCTACTACTTCGGCGAGGCCAACCCCCGCGCGCTGCTCCGGCTGCTCGAGCAAGCCCCCGTCACGATGTTCTCCTCGGTCCCCTGGATGCTGGAGCAGCTCCTCGACCTCCCGGGCGGCGCGGCCGCGCTCGCGCGCCTGCGCTGGGTCGTCGTGGGCGGGGCGGTGCTCGGCGAGGCGCTCGGCGAGCGGCTCTCCTCCGCCGGCGTCCGTGTGGTCCAGCAGCACGGCATGACCGAGCTCGGCGCCGTGTTCCGGGGCTCGCCGGACGGCGGAGACTGGCGGGACATGACCCCGGTGATCCCCGAGGCCTTCTGGCACCTCGAGGAGGGCACCGGGCAGCTCATCGTGCATGGAGACTGCCCGACGCTGGCCAGCTCGCCCGGGCAGGACTTTCCCACGAGGGACACGTTCCTGCGCGCCGCCTCGGGCGCGTACCGTTACCAGACCCGCCTCGACGACATCGTCGTCCACGTGAGCGGCGAGAAGAGCAACGCGCTCGCCATCGAGCAGGCGCTGCTCGGCCGGCTCCGCGGCCGCGTCGAGCACGTCGCGGTGGTCGGCGCGGGCCGCCTCCGGCTGGCCTGCGTGGTCCAGTGGCGCGACGAGCCGACCGCCGAGGACCGAGGGGCCCTGTCGGACGCCCTCGCCCACGTGAACGCCGGCCTGCCCGGGCACTCGCAGCTGCACGAGGATCTGGTCCTCTCGCTCGCGCCCTCGAGCGGCGCGCGCCTGCCGATCAGCCCGAAGGGGACGGTCCTGCGAAGCCGGGCGGAGCAGGAGCTCGCGGCCGAGCTCGAGCAGCTCTACGGCGAGCGGACGCCGGCCCCCGTGCCGCCGCCCGGCGAGCCTCCCCCCGGGGGGACGCCGCGCTCCCCGAGGCCCACGCGCCCGGAGCTGCGCGCGCTCGTGCGCGCGATCGCGGCCGAGGCCCGCGGGCTCGAGGGCCCCGGCGGCGTCGACCCGTCGCGCGGCTTCGCGGAGCAGGGCTTCGACTCGCTGATGGCCATGCAGCTCCGCGCCCGGCTGCAACGGGCGCTCGGCGTGGCCCTGCCGGCGACGCTGGCCTTCGACCACCCGACGATCGATCGCCTCGCCGAGCACCTCGCGGCCGACGTCCTCGGCCTGGAGACGCGCGCCGCGCCGCGGGCCGCCCGGGGCGCGGACCCCGGCGAGCCGATCGCGATCGTCGGCGCCGCCTGCCGCCTGCCGGGCGGCGCCGAGGACCTCGACGCCTACTGGCGGCTCCTGACCGACGGCCGCGTTGTCGCGACCGACGTGCCGGCCGACCGGTGGGACTCGGCCGCGTGGTACGACCCCGATCCCCAGGCGCCGGGCCGCACCTACGTCAAGCGAGGCGGCTTCCTGCGCGACGTGTGGTCGTTCGACGCGGCGTTCTTCCGCATCGCGCCGCGCGAGGCGAGGACGCTGGACCCGCAGCAGCAGCTGCTCCTGGAGGTCGGCTGGGAGGCGCTCGAGCACGCCGGCGAGGATCCGGAGGCGCTGCGGGGGAGCGCGACGGGCGTGTTCGTCGGGGTGAGCGCCGTCGAGCACGCCGAGGCGCAGGACGTCGCGGGCGACTCGGCGCTGTACCTCGTGACGGGCAACGCCCCGAGCGTCGTGGCGGGGCGGCTGTCGTTCTTCCTGGGGCTGCACGGGCCGAGCCTCGCGGTGGACACGGCGTGCGCCTCGTCGCTCTCGGCGGTGCACCTCGCCTGCCAGAGCCTGCGCCAGGGGGAGTGCGACCGGGCGCTCGTCGGCGCGGTGAACGCGCTCCTCTCGCCGAGGTCGTTCGTGACGCTCTCGCGGCTGCGGGCGCTGTCGCCCGACGGGCTCTGCAAGCCCTTCTCGGCGGCGGCCGACGGCTTCGGCCGGGCCGAGGGCTGCGCGGCGGTGGTGCTCAAGCGGCTCTCGGACGCGCAGCGCGACGGCGACCACGTCCTGGCCGTCATCCGGGGCACCGCGATGAACCACGACGGCCCGAGCAGCGGGCTGACGGTCCCGAGCGGGCCGGCGCAGCAGGCGCTGTTGCGCGCAGCGCTCACGCAGGCGGGGCTCGAGCCGGCGGCGGTGGATTTCGTGGAGTGCCACGGGACGGGGACGCCGCTCGGCGACCCGATCGAGGTGCAGGCGCTGGGCGCGGTGTATGGCCAGGGCCGGCCTCCGGAGCGGCCGCTGATCCTGGGCGGGGTCAAGGCCAACCTGGGGCACCTGGAGGCGGCGGCGGGGCTGGCCGGGCTCGTGAAGGTGGTGCTCTCGCTGCAGCACGAGCAGCTCCCGGCGCAGCCGCCGCTCGGCGCGCTCAACCCGCACATCGCCTGGTCCGAGCTGCCGGTGTCGGTGGCGCGCGAGCGCCGGGCGTGGCCGCGGGGCGGCCGGGCGCGTGTCGCGGGGGTGAGCGCGTTCGGGCTGAGCGGGACGAACGCGCACGTGATCCTGGAGGAGGCGCCGGCGGCCGAGCCGCGCCCCGCGGCGCCGGCGCGCGCGGCGGAGCTCTGCGTGCTGTCGGCCAGGAGCCCGGAGGCGCTGCGCGCGGCGGCCGGACGGCTGCGCGATCACCTGCGCGCGCACCCGGAGATCGGCCTCGGCGACCTGGCGTTCAGCCTGGCGACCACGCGCGGCCACCTGGAGCACCGGCTCGCGGTGGCCGCGCCCTCGCGCGAGGCGCTGGAGGCGGCGCTCGCGGCCGCGGCGCAGGGCGAGACGCCGGCCGGCGACGCGCGGCAACCGGCGCGCGGCGCCGAGCCCTCGGCGGAGCTCGCGGCGCTGGGGGCGCGCTACGAGCAAGGCCACGCGCTCGACTGGGAACGGATTTTTCCAGCACGTGGCCGGCGCGTTCCGCTGCCGAGTTACCCCTGGCAGCGGCAGCGGTGGGTCGAGCCGCGGGGGGGCGCACGGCGGGCGGCGGAGGATCTCCGGGTGGACCGCGAGCGGGGGCCGGCGGTGAGCTCGCTCGCGGACTGCTACTACGAGGTCGCGTGGCAGCCGCAGGATCTCGCTGAGCTGCCCGCGCCGCCCGCGCCGCAGCCGTCCCAGGCTGCGCCCGGGAGGTGGCTGCTCCTGGCGGACGGCACCGGCGTCGCCGACGCGCTCGGGGCGCAGCTCGCGGTGCGGGGCGAGGCGTGCACCTGGGTGGTGCGGGGGGCGTCGTACGGGCGGCTCTCCCGGGACAAGCTCTGCGTGGACCCGGCGCGCCGCGAGGATTTCGAGCGTCTTCTCGCGGAGTTCCTGGAGGCGGGCGGCGGCCCGGTGCGCGGGATCGTGCATCTGTGGAGCCTCGACGCGCCCGCGCCGGACGCGCCGGAGGCGGCGCTGGACGCCGCGGCGGCGCAGGGGTGCGGCCTGCTGCACCTGATCCAGGCCCTCTCCCGGGCGCGCCGCCCGGGGCTGCCGCGCGTCTGGCTGGCGACCCGGGGCGCCGCGCCCGTCTTCGCGGCGTCGGGCGCCGTGGGCTTGCTCCAGGCGCCCATGGTGGGCCTGGGGAAGGTCGTCGCCCTGGAGCACCCGGAGCTCTGGGGGGGCCTCATCGACCTGGATCCCGCGGCGGCCGGGGGCGACGCCGCGCTGCTCTGCGCGGAGCTCCGGAGCGCCGCCGGGGAGGACCAGGTCGCCTTCCGAGGTGGGCGCCGCTGCGTCGCCCGCCTCGAGCGCCGCCGCCCGCCGGAGACCGGGGGTGTTCCCGTCTCGCCGGACGGGGCCTACCTCGTCACTGGAGGGCTCGGCGGCATCGGGCTCAGGGCGGCGCGGTGGCTGGTGGACTGCGGCGCGCGCCACCTGGTGCTGCTCGGGCGCCGGGGGGCCTCCGAGCGAGCGCAGGCCGCGCTTCGCGAGCTGGAGAGCGCGGGCGCCCGGGTGGAGGTCGTGAGCGCCGACGTCTCCGACGCGGCGGAGATGGCGCGGGTGTTCGAGGGCCTGGCGCGCGCCGCGACCCCGCTGCGCGGCGTCCTGCACGCGGCCGGCGTGGGCAACCAGCAGGCGATCGAGCACCTCGATCGGGGCGCTCTGGTCTCCGGGCTGCGCGCCAAGCTGGCGGGGTCCTGGATCCTGCACCGGCTGACGCAGGGGATGGACCTCGACTTCTTCGTCGGCTTCTCCTCGGTCGCGTCGCTCTGGGGGGGCCGGGGGCTCGCCGCGTACGCCGCGGCGAACCAGTTCCTCGACGCGCTCATGCACGAGCGCCGGCGCCTCGGTCTCCCCGGGGCGACGGTGAACTGGGGTCTGTGGGAGGGCGACGGGCTGGGGACGCAGGAGTACCGGCGGCACCTGGAGCGCACCGGCATGGGGGAGCTGCGCGCGGACGAGGCGTTCGCGGCGCTCTCCGGGCTGCTGGCCGCGGGCACCGTCCAGGCGGCCGTGGTCCGGGTCGATCCTCGCGTGTTCAGGGAGCTTCAGGAGGCGAGGCGGAGGTGGCCGCTCCTGGAGCGGATGGGCGTGGGCGCGCCGCAGGCGGTGCCCGGCGCGACCGCATCGCCGGCCGGCGCCACGGTCACGACGGCCAGCGCGACCGCATCGCCGGCCGGCGCGACCGCATCGCCGGCCAGCGTGACCGCGGCGCCCCTCGATCCCGCGTGGCGGGAGCGCTCCGCAGGCGAACGCCGCGGCGCGCTCGTCTCCTGGCTGCAGGTCCAGGCGGCGAAGGTGCTGGATATGCCAGCTTCCCAGGTCGATCCGCAGCGCGCCTTGAACGACCTGGGGATGGATTCAATGACGGCGCTCGAGCTGAGGGACGGCCTCCAGCGCCACGGCATCGGCGTCGGGCTGCAGTTCCTGCTCGACGACACGAGCATCGCGGCGCTGGCCGACGTGGTCCTCCCTCAGCTGGACGCAGCGGCTTCGTTTCCCTCACCGGCCGATGGCGCCACCCCCGGCCAGGGGCCGAGCGGCGCGCGACACGAGTCGGCGGCGCCCTCCTCCACGGCGCCAACGACGCCGGCGGCGCCCTCCTCCACGGCGCCGGCGACCCCGGCGGCGCCCTCCTCCAGGGCGCCGGCGGTCCGCGCCATCGACCTCCCCGCGCCGGCGCTGATGCGCAATCCCTGGGTCGTCGTCCGGCGCCCCAACGAACAGGCCTCGATGCGGCTGCTCTGCTTCCCCTACGCGGGCGGCGGCCCTGCCGTGTTCAACGGCTGGCCCGAGGGCCTGCCGAGCTCCGTCGAGCTCGGCGTGGTCCACCTCCCCGGACGCGGGAGCAGGCTCGGTGAGCGCCCCTTCCTGCGCATGGAGCCGCTCGTCGAGGCGCTGACCCCTTCCCTGCTGCCTTATCTCGAGGGCAAACCGTTCGTGTTCTTCGGCCACTGCCTGGGCGCGCTGATGATGTTCGAGGTCGCCCACCGCCTCCGCCGGGAGCACGGCGTCGGGCCGGCGCGCCTGTTCGTCTCCGGCGCGCGCGCGCCGCACGTGTACCACCCCGAGCAGATCCAGAACGATTACAGGCAATACAGCCCGGTCCCAGGGGTGCCGGGCCACCTCGTGCCGGATCTGGATCTGCTCGATATGCTGCGCGATCTCGGCTTCGACTCGAGCCGGGCCGTCTACGAGGACGAGGAGATGAGGCGGCTCGTGCTCCCCGCGGTCCGTGCCGATTTCGAGATCAACAACACGTACACGTACGCGGAGAAGCCGCCGCTCGACATCCCCATCACCGTGGTGGGCGGCCGCGTGGATCCTTTCGTCAACGGGGAGCAGATCCTGGGGTGGCGCGCCCATACGACAGGCGAGTTCTCCGCGACCTTCCGCCCGGGAGGCCACTATTTCATCGAGCGAGAGCGGCCCTTCTGGGCCGAGGTGCTCACGCGGGCGCTGCGCTGAAGGCGCTGTAGCCCGGTCGCTCAGCGCGCCGCGTACTTCATGACGAACGAGGGGTACCGATCGCCGACGATCGCGCCCGGCGCGAACGCAGCGTCGAGCAGCGCGAGCTCGTCCGGGGAGGCGCGCACGTCGAGCGCCAGGAGGTTCTCGTCGAGCCGCGCGCGCCGGCTGATGCCGACGAGCGGCACGATGTCGTCGCCGCGCGCGCGCAGCCACGCGATGGCCAGCTGGGCTGGCGTGCAGCGCTTCCGGGCGGCCATGTCGACGAGCGGGCGAGCGGCGCGGACGTTCTGCTCCAGCGCGTGTCCTTCCATCCGCGGCGCCACGAAGTGCGCGCCAGGGCTCGGCGCCGTCGCTCCGCTGAGCAGCCCATCGGCGAGCACGCGGTAGGCGACGATGCCGATCCCGAGCTCGCGCGCGGTCGGCAAGATCTCTGCTTCGATGAAGCGGCACGCGAGCGAATACTCGATCTCGAGCGCGGTGATGGGGTGCACGGCGTGCGCGCGGCGCAGGAGCTCTACCCCGACCTCGGACACGCCGACGTGACGGACCTTGCCCTCGCGCACGAGGTCGGCGATGGCGCCGATCGTCTCCTCGAAGGGCACGTCGGGATCGGGCCGCCCGGGCTGGTAGAGGTCGATCTCGTCGACGCCGAGGCGCTGGAGCGAGTAGGCCGCGAACGTCTTCACCGTGGCCGGGCGGCCGTCCATCCCGAGGAACTTCCCGCCCGGGGTGCGCAGCATGCCGAACTTCACGCTCACGAAGGCCCGGTCGCGCCGGCCTTTGATGGCGCGTCCGATGAGCGCCTCGTTGTGCCCCATGCCGTAGAAGTCGGCGGTGTTGAGGAGGTTCATCCCGGCGTCGAGCGCCGCCTGGATCGTGGCGACGCCCTCGGCGTCGCTGTCGGCGCCGCGGCTGGGCGACATCCCGCCGCAGCCGAGGCCCAGCGCGCCGACGAGCGGACCGTTCTTGCCGAGATGCGTGCGCGGTATCGTGGGCATCACTCGACCCCTCAATGTTAGAGCGAACGCTCTAGCAATGGATCGCCGCATGCGCACCGTCAACCCCGAACAGCACGAGAAGAAGCGTCGCGAGCTCCTCCGCGCCGCCCAGCGCCGCTTCGCCGCCGAGGGCGTGCAGGCATCCATCGCGAGCATCTGCGCCGAGGCGGGCGTCAGCCCTGGGCACCTCTACCACTACTTCTCGAGCAAGGAGGCCATCCTCGAGGGCCTCTTCCAGCTCGTGCTCGACGAAGCGGCCACGCACCTCTCGGGTGACGTGCAGGACGCGCGCGACCTCCCCGCGCTCGTGGCCGACCTCTACAGCGGCAAGGGGCCGTCCCTCCTCTTCGACCTGCTCGCCGAGTCGCAGCGCAACGCCGCGATCGCGGATCGGCTCCGGCGCCACAGCGCCGAGATGAAGCAGCTCCTCGCGAGCGCGATCGCGCGCGGACAGGCCGCCGGCGTCGTCGACGACACGCTGCCGGCGGCTGGCCTCGCGACCATGCTGCTCGCCGTGCTGGACGGCAGCAAGGCGATCCGGCTACGCGATCCAGCCGTCGACCGCGGCCGCGCGCGCGAGACGCTGATCGCGCTCGTGTCGCGCGTGCTCAGCCCGCTCGGTGGTCGGCCGGGTGCAGGCGTGGGGCGGCAACGAGCATGAGATCCGCCCAGACGACCACCACGTCGGGCGTGTCGCCGGAGGCCACGCAGAACGGCGACCGTCAGCGACTCACGGAGCTCCTCCGCCGCGTGATCGACGTGGCGGAGGGGAGGGCGTCCCCGACCAGGAGCGGCGAGGGGACGTGCGGCGTGGGAGCCGGACGCGCCGAGCGACCACCGCGCCACGGGCGCCCAAGTACGGCGCGCTCACGCGTCGCGCTCCCGGAGCTCGTTGTCGAGGCGCTCGTCATACTCATCGCGAACACCCGTCGTGACGGCGACGTCGGACGGAGCAGGCTGCTCGGCGCTGCGCCTCCACGAGCGCAGCAGGGCGAAGACCCCGAGAAAGGTCGCCGCGATGCCGAGCATCAAGCCCAGGGCGACCTTGCCGAGGAGGCCTGACGAAGGCGCCGCGCGGAGGCGGTCGCCATAACGCGCGACGAGGTCCTGCTCGATGGCGTCCGCGGCCTCTCCCCGACGGAGGCGGGCGCGGATCTCGCGACGAAGAGCGCTCGCCACCTCCGACTCGTGGACATCGAGCGTCTGATCCCAGCAACAGGGCGCGAGCAGACGCGCTGCGAGCGCCCGCTCACCGGGCGCCGGGGTCGAGTCGACGAGCTCGGCCTCGGCCTGCCCGGGCGTCGCGGGCTCGGCCCTGGCGTCGAGCGCCACGCTCGCGGCGACGGCGGCCATCGCCGCCGCGCGGCGCCAGCGCGAGCTCCGCAGGGGCCGGAGACGCAACGGCGAGCTCACCTCGCCCGCGCCGTGAGGGGAACGGTCCGGGTCCCTCGCGGCCCCGCCGTGCTCTCGCTGGATCATGGCGAGACAGGCTAGCGCCTCCGGCCGCCGAGGCCCTGCGACACGATGTCGCGCACGTCGCCGTACCGCCATGTCCGAGCGAAGGCCGGGGACACACGGAGGCGGCCCGCCGCGGCCTCGGCGCACGCGGCGTCACCTCCCTCGATTCGTCACACGCAGCCTCCCCTCCCTCGATGCGAGACCGGCGCGAGCAGCGCTCGAGGCGACCTCACATCGAGACGTCCACCCTGGGCGTCTCGTCCTTCGTCCAGTCGCTCGAGCTCGGGAAGTAGGTCGTCTCCTCATCGCCGCCCTGGCTCGTGTGGATCTGGTATCGACGGTTCGCGCCGCAGCCCAAGAGCGCCCCGTAGACGATCGACTTCGTCTGACCCGCTCCGACCACCTCGGACGAGTTCCTCGCGAGCTTGTCCCACGTGCCGCCGGACACCTTCACCTTGCTCTCGTCCCAGTGCACCGTGAACGCCTGATTCCCGGTGTTGCGCACGCTCACCGTGATCTGGCATCCGGCGACGGCATCCTTCGGCATGCTCGTGGCGACCGCTGCGCCGATGGGCACCACGGCGGCGATGGCGATGAGGGCGCGGCGGATGAGCACGGATCGTTCGAACATCATGTCGAGTTCTCCCCTTCTGGTGTGGCCGTCGACTCTTCGCGACGGCAGCGCCCTCCGCCTCAGCAACCGGCAGGCCAGGCGCGGAAACCCGCCGATGCCCGAGGATCGAGCCCCTCTCGGGAGCACGCGCCGCGCTTTCGGGTTGCGTGGAGCCGCGCCGTCCAGGTCCGCGCTCGGCGGGCCGACGGGAAACGCGCTGTTTCCTCGGAGCACGGCGGGTGACACACTGCCACCGGGTGCCCGGTGACACCCTGTGGCAGGTGACGGCCGCCGGCGCCGGCCTGGCTGCCGGGCCGGGAGAGCAGAGGGCTCTTCAGGCCCTCTCAGCGCGCTCCGGCTGGCAGCTCAGGCTGCGCCCTGCGTCGGCCCCACCCCGTTCGCCCACTCCACGAGCTCGTAGACGATCCCGTTCGGATCGGTGACCTGGAAGAGCCGCTCGCCCCAGGGGTCCTCTCGCAGCGGGAGCGTGATCTCGACCCCCTCGCCGCGCAGCCGCGCCTCCTCGCCCTCCAGCCCGCGGACGACGAACGCGACGATCACGCCCGCGGCGCACTGATTGCGATAGGCCTCCGGCAGCACCTCGATCCCGCGGCGGAGGAACACGATGTTCATCCCAACGTCCTCCCGGGTGAGGGCGACGAACCCGTCCGCGGACATCTCCTCGCGAAACCCGAGGTGCTCGACGAGGAACACGCTCGACGCCTTGACGTCGACGACCGTGAGAGAAATGGCAGATGCGGTGATCTTCATGGTTCTCCTCTCTTCTCTGGACGAGCGCTGACGCGAGCTGCCGCGCATCGAGCCGACACCCCCTTCGTCGGCTCGCACGGGCGCCATGTCCGGCGAGGGCCTTCCGGCCGAGGTACATCCGAGCACCTCGCCGCCCCAGCAGGACAGACCGCCGCGGCAGCCCCCGCGGGGCGCGCCGTGCCGCAGCGTTCCGTAACGTGTCCCGTACACTGTACGGGTTCGGAGAGATCTGTCAAGCCCGGCCGCTTCGGGGCTCCTCATCGCGCTCGCCGGCGGCGCTGCGCCGCTCTTCCTGTGGCCGCCGCGCAGCTGGCCGCCGCGCAGCGGGAGCTGCTCCGCCGGGCCCTGATCCAGTCCGGGTCGTGAGCCCTCCCCGCCCTCGCCGCCATGCCCGCTGGACCACCGACGGGCCGCGGCGGACGGCGCGAATCATCTGCTTGACACCCGCAAACGTGTTCGCGTCTCCTGGCCGCCGCACCGCGCTGCGGCGCGACCCCAGCGCGCCTGTCCCTGAAGGAGCGGCTCATGACCTTGCGACGCCCCGAAGACTTCAAGCATCATTACGCTCAGCTCGCAGATATCCGCCTTCACTTCGTGCGTGAAGGGCGCGGAAGGCCGCTCCTCCTGCTCCACGGGTGGCCGGGCTTCTGGTGGGAGTGGCACAAGAACATCGGCCCCCTCGCCGACGGCTTCGACGTCATCGTGCCCGACATGCGGGGTTATGGCGACTCCGAGAAGCCCGATCTCTCGCGCATCGAGCTCTTCCACCTCGATCGCGTCGTGGAGGACATCGCCCAGCTGCTCGACAGCCTCGGCATCGAGCAGGCCTTCCTCGTGGGCCACGACTACGCCGCGATCGTGCTGCACAAGTTCGTGCGCAAGCACCGCGACAAGGTGATCGAGGCCGCGATCATCAACCCCATCACGCCGGGGTTCGAGGGGCGGTACCTGAGCCCCGGGCACTTCCCCGAGTCGTGGTACTCGCAGTTCCACCAGCTCGACATGGCCGTCGAGCTGGTCGGCTCGAGCCGCGACGCGTGCCGCACCTACTTCCGCCACTTCCTGAACCACTGGTCGTACGACAAGGGCCTCTTCCAGGGGGAAGAGCTCGAGATCTACGTCGACAACTTCATGAAGCCGGGCAACATCCACGGCGGCTTCAACTTCTACCGCGCCAACCTGTCCATCACGAGCCAGCCCTGGACCCCGCTCGACCGGACCATCTCCGACTGCCCCGTGACGTTCCTGCAGGGCATGGGAGATCCGGTGGTCCCGTCCGTGTGGACCGACCTCGTCACGCCCTGGTACAGCCGTTACACGATGAAATACGTGCAGGATGGCGGGCACTTCTTGATGCGCGAGAAGCCGGGTTACGTCAACCAGCAGATCCGGAATGCCTTCCTGAAGTAGGCGAGCCGGCGCCGCGGGGGCTCGTCCACGGAACGGCGAGGATCACGCTGCGGCGCAGCGGCGCGCTCGACCGGCGCGCCGCGAGCATGGGGTGTTCGCGCTGCCGGCCGGTCAGGCGCTGCCGCTCACCTTCGCTGCGCGGGTATTGCCGTCGAACCACGATTCGATCGTGTACCGCGCGCCGTAGTAGTCGATGCTCCCGTCCTCGCTCAGGCTTCCGCCGCGCAGCACGTTGGCGGCGCTCTCGTACAGGAGGAACGGGACCATGCCGACGGGCAGCGCGCTGGACAAGGTCCAGGTGCCCTCTGCTCCGCCCGACGCGATCACGAGGAATTGCTGCGCGCCGGACGCGTCGACGAGCACGCCGAGCGTCGAGCCGCTCCGGTCCCGCGACGTCGCGCGGAAGTTGAGGTGGGCCGCGGTGGCGAGCAGCTCGGCGGAGGTGACGGGCTTCTGGGGTAGGGGCATGGCCTACGCCCCGGACCCGGCGATCGCGCTCTTTGGCTGCCAGGTGAGCCCGTTGTATTTCCGGGGTGAGCCCGAGCGGTCCAGCCGCAGGAACGTCTCGCCCTGCTTGAGGTGCCGCTGGCGGTCGCGGTCGAACGGGCCGCGCGAAGCGCTGGCAGGCTCGTAGGTGGCCTCGCTCTTCCCGTGCACCTGGAAGCGCCAGCAGAGCCGCTCTTCCACTCCATCCACGACCCGCGACAGACTATCTTTCATGGCGTCCACTTTCCTTGTGCTCGGCCCGCGCGCTGGACGAGCGAAATCAACCGACACGTGACGCGACCGGACCGGCGGGCGCGGCCTTCCAGGCCTCACCCGGACCGCCGCGTGCGCCGCATCGAGACCGAGGAGACCGAGGAGACCGAGCCGAGGTACCGGGTTTCTCTCGAACGTGGAAGGCACGCCGGGGGAGCGCTCCCGGAGCTTCACGCAGGAGCTGCCTCGATCGGCTCTGACGGCCTCGTCTATCGCTCGGCCTCGACGGGGCCGGACGGCACGTTGTTCAACTGCGCATCACCTTCGCTGCGCGAGCACCAGCTATACCAGAGAAAGAGCCGCGGCACCACGAAAGTTCATCATGGACACGCCGATGTCGTCGATGCGGTGCTTTTTCACGATCCTGCGCGCCGGGCGTCAGGAGACACCCCCGTCCGGGGGTGGCGTTCACCCCTCGACACGCGCGGACCCGGGCTCCAGCCGGGCGACCTGGCGCTGCTCGGGGAGCTGGAGGACGCCCAGCCAGGCGAACACGCGGATGACCTGATAGGCCGGGTCGATCTCGAACCAGCGCACCGCGAAGTTCGGGCTCATCGAGTACTTGTGGTGGTTGTTCTGGAAGAGCTCCCCGAGCGTCACGAGGTCGAGGGTCAGCGTGTTGCGCGAGTCGTCGTCGCTGTTGAAATTGCGGTAGCCGTAGCGGTGGCCGCACCAGTTCACGATGGCGCCGTGCAGCGGGCCCATGGTCCAGTGGAGCGGGAGGAACAGGAGCTGCCACCACTGCGTGGCAAAGGCGATGTAGAAGAGCGCGTAGCCCGTGCCCCAGGCCAGGCGGCTGGTCCACGAGTTCCCGATGCGATCGAGCGTCGGCCACTCGGGGTAGCCGCCGAGGAACCGCGGCTCGACCTCGGCCGTGCCGTCGCACAACGCGTCGTAGCGCTTCTTGGTCGCCCACATCATCGACGCGGGCCCCGCGAAGTGCCGCGGCGAGTGCGGGTCCTTCGGCGTGTCGCTGTACGCGTGGTGCATGCGATGCAAGATCGCATACGCCCGCGGCACAAGGTACGAGGACCCCTGCGTGAGGTACGTGAGCAGGTGGAACGTCCGCTCCCAGCGCCTCGACATCGTGAACATCCGATGCGATGCGTACCGATGCAGGAAGAAGGTCTGAAAAAAGACCGAGAGCGTCGAGTGGGCAATAAGGACAATTACGAGCTCCATGCCCGGCTTGTACACCGGATCTGGCCCGGCGACGGTCAGCCCCAGGTCACGATTTGCAGGAGCTTTGCCAAAGCCTTGTGTTGAGCTCCCGTTCGGTTATGTCCCGCAAGCAAGGTTTTCCGTCCGTGACGACGACCAGGCCATGGGGCCGTGATGCGCCCGTGAGTTCTGCGTGTCCCCTGTGTCCGCGGCGAGCTGGGCTCGACTTCGTTGCGCGCCGAGCCCGCGCTGTCACGGACAGGCCGTTCGGGCGTACGTCGCAGACGCTTCGCGCGCTCGCGCCGCCGCGCCGTCGCGACGAGGCGCGGTCAGGCCCGGTCAGCGCGCCGTGGGATCGCGCCGCTCGGAGATCAGGAGCCCCACCCCGTCGAGGATGCGATCGAGGCCGAAGCCGAAGGCGTGCTCTGGGCTCGACGCCCCCTGATGCGCCTGCCCCGCCGACTGCCCGACGCGGGTCGCGACGGGGAACCGCCTGGCATCCACGACCTTGTCGAGCAGCGGCGCGGTGGCGACCCACCACTCCACGTCGGTCATGCCGCTCTCCTGGCGGGTGCGCCTCGCGCTCGCCTGGGCCCTCGCGGCGCCTTCGACGTGCGTGAGCAGGAGCGTGAGCACCGAGTCCATCTCCACGTCGGTGAGGCCCAGGTCGTCGAGCGGGCGCAGCTCGGCCTCATATTTGAGCGTGGCGTTCGGGCCGAGCACGGGGCGCGCCGCGACGATCTCGAGCAGCCACGGGTGCCGCTGGTAGAGCTCCCAGTTGCGCGTGGCGATGTACCTGAGCGCCCCGCGCCACCCGCCCGGCTGCCGCGACGGCGCGTCCACGTCGTCGTAGAGGCTGCCATAGACCGTGTCGACCATGAGATCGGTCAGCTCGGCCTTGCCGGGGACGTGGGTGTAGAGCGACATCGTCCCCACCTCGAGCAGGTCGGCGAGGTGACGCATGGAGACGGCCTCGAGCCCTCCCGCGTCGGCGAGCTCGATCGCCGTCGAGACGATGGCGCGCACGGTCAGCCCCGATCTCCCCGGCTTGCCGTGAGAGCCCCAGAGCAGCGCGAGGCTCCGGGCAGGGTCGGCTCCCCGCCCCTCCCTCTCGCGCGGCGGCGGCTTGCTGGCCCGCTTCGCAGGGGTCTTCTTCATCGCGACGCCCGCGCGCTCCCACGTCCGCCGGCACCAGGTTCCGTACTACGTACGATACCTGCTACGGAACGCCTCATGGGCTCACTATGCGCGCCGGCGACGGAGCACGTCAACGCGCGCGTCGCGGCGGCGCGGCCGACCTGCCGCCGCCCAACCCGTGTTCCGTCCTACACGGAATATTTTGTTGTGAACGGGATCACTTCGTAAAGAAAGATTTCTAACAATCCTTCACGCGTGCGAGCCGAATGTTTCAGGATCGAAAAGCAAGCGCTTCCGTAGGCGACGCAACGACCCGGTTCTCGGGTTGCTCCGTATGGCACGGACCGTGCTCTATTCCCGGCCAGTGCCGCCGGTGTGGTCTTCGCCCCCCTGAGACCCCGGCGGCGCTGATTATTTTGTGGTCGTGATCCGACCCGCCCCGCTCGCCCGGCCCCATCGCCGGGCGAGCGGGCGCCACGTGCCTTCGGCGCGCCGCGGCCGGGCGCCTGTCCACGCTGCGGTGTATCGTCCCGCCGCGCATGGCGACGAAGCTCTCCTCTCCCCCGAACCAGCGGTTCGAGTGCCGCGACTGCCCGGCGCGGTGCTGCCGGATGCCCTGGAGCATCCGCTTCAGCGGTGAAGAGGCCAAACGGTACCTCGACGAGCCATGGGTCCGTGAGCGCGCCGGGAGCGAGGGGGCCGAGGTCATTGCGCGCGGCGTCCTGCCCATGCGGGAGAAGGACGGCCGGCTCCAGTGCGTCTTCCTCGACGACGACATGCTCTGCGGCATGCAGAAGCAGTTCGGCCACGAGTACATCCCGCGCGCGTGCCAGGCCTTCCCCTTCGGCTTCGTGCGCGACGAGAAGGACGTCGTCGTCGCCCAGCTCTCCCACCTGTGCCCGTCGATCCGCGACAACTACGGCCAGCCGGTGGACCGCCAGCTCAAGGCGAAGCTCCAGCAAACGGGCGGGGCAGAGCGGATGTCGACGGCGCTCGCGACGCTGAGCGGGACCATCGTCCCCCAGTCCTCGTACCTGCGCGTGGCGAAGCAATGGGAGGAGCAGCTCGGGGCCGACACGTCGCCGGCGTCGACGCTGGCGCGGCTCTACGACGTGACCACCGCCTTCGAGCGGGCGCTCCCCCCAGGCGCCGAGCGCGCGACGGACGCGCCCGTCGAGGCAGCCCTGCGGCAGGCGCTCGGCCAGGAGGTCGAGCCGCTCACGCCGCGCGCCAAACCTTCCTTCTATGCCCGGGTGCTCTTCGCCTACCTGCTCGGCGGCCTGTGTTATCCGTCGCGGGTCCGCGGGACCCAGCGGGTCGGAAAGGCCCCGTGGACCGCGTTCCACGGGCTGCGCAGCTTCTGGAACAAGGTCGCCTGGATGCTCGGCCGGGGCACCCTCGACATGCTGTTCGTGGCGAAGCCGTTCAAGCTGCAGCGGGTGCGCACGGTCGACCGCTTCCTCGGCGACGCGGAAGGGGCGCTCGTCCGGGACTACCTGCGCCTCGTGCTCCAGCGCCGGCACATCTTCTCGACGCCCCGCCACCTGCTCGCCACCGTGCTCGATCTCTCGCTCGCCACCGTCGTGATCTCCCGCTTCGCCCGCTGCCGCGCGGCGGCCGACGGCCGGACGAAGGTCAGCCACGAGGACGTGCGGGAGGGGATCGGCGTCGCCGAGCTGCTCCTGCTGAGCCACGCCGCCCTCTCGGAGCAGGGCAAGCTCATGAAGAACCTGCGCTGGCTCCTGCTCACGAAGCGCGAGAGCTTCCGCGCCCTGCTGGCCTCCGAGGCCTGAACCAGCCCCGTTGCTCCCGGCGGCGCGCTGGCGACAGCCGGGCTCTTCGGGCCACGCGGGGCGGGCGTGGGCAGGCGCTGATGCGTCGGATCGCCGGTGAGGAGGTGCGTGAGGACGCGCTGCACGTGAACCGTCCGCGGCGGCGCGGTGAACTCCTCGACGGCGCGGGTCGTGAGCTCCTGGAGCCGGGCCGCAACGGAAGGGCCGTCCACGGGCTCGGCGAGGCCCTCCAGGCCCAGCGTCCGCTTGTCCGGGTCCGCGACCGCGACGACGTGCACCTCGCTGCCCGCCTCCTCCGAGTTCGCCAGCCACAAGGCCCGGAGCAGGACCCCTCGGCTCGCGGGCGAGAGATCGATCCCCGCCAGGACGCTGAATGGCTTCATCTCGCTCGAGACGTTCGACTCCATGGCTTCCTCCTGTGGAATGTGGGTTGCCCCGGGGTCAAGCAACGCCCGTGCCCTGCGCGCCGTCCGCCGCGCTGCGCGGGTGAGCGTTTCGGGCGCGTCAATGAGCTCCGCGGGCGCGCACCGCGCGCGCCTCGGGCGCACGGTTAGCGCACGTTCCGGCGCGCCGCCGGGCGGTTTTCCCCGAAGGAGCCACGACCATGACCTCGCGCCAGAAGTTCCTCGCCACAAGCCTCGCCTGCCTCTCCGCCGCCCTCCCGGCGTGCGCGGAGGGACCGTCTCAGGAGGCGCCGGGGCGGCGCACCGCCTCCGGGTTCAACACGCCGGAGTCCGTGCTCCACGACGAGGAGCGCGACGTCTACCTCGTCTCGAACATCGACGGTTCGCCGGTCGACAAGGACGGCCGGGCGTTCATCTCGCGCGTCTCGCCCGCCGGCGAGATCCTCGATCTCGCGTGGATCGATGGGGCGTCGGAGGGCGTGACCCTGAACGCCCCCAAGGGGATGGCCATCGCCGATGGCAAGCTCTACGTCGCCGACATCGACGTGGTCCGCGTCTTCGACGCGCGCGACGGCGCGCCGCTCCAGGACATCGAGGTACCCGGGGCGAGCCTGCTCAACGACGTCACGGTCATGCCCGATGGGTCGATCCTGGTCTCGGACACCGGCGTGACCCTCGAGGGCGACGCGATCACGCCGACCGGCTCCGACGCGCTCGTCGTGATCGCGCCCGACGGGCAGGCCTCGCGGCTGCTCTCCGACCCCGCGTTGCCGCACCCGAACGGCGTGGCCTCCGCGACCGACGAGATCTGGGTCGCCTACCTGGGCGCCGCCCGGCTCGACGCGTTCGACGCCTCGGGGGCCAAGCGGCGCGAGATCACCCTGCCGGCCGGCACGCTGGACGGCCTCGTGCGCCTCGACGACGGCCGGCTGCTGGCGTCGAGCTGGGACGCGAGCGCCGTCTTCGAGGTCGACCTCGCCGGCGAAGGGGCGCCGCACATCTCGACGATCGCCGCGGATCTCCCGAGCCCCGCCGACATCGGCTGGGACCGCGCGCGGAACCGCCTGCTCGTGCCGCTCTTCAACGACGGCGAGCTCGTCCTGCTCGACATGAAATGAGCCCCCGGAGGGGCGCTTCGCCCTGCGGACGACGCAGGGTAAGATCACCCGATCTCGCCGGCCCCGAGGCGCGCCGCCCGCCTCGGGAGAGCTCCGCTCCACAACACAACCCCAGAAGGATCCACGCCGACGATGACGACCCAGCTCACCCGGTTGCTCGAGCCCAGCGATCACGCCGAGGCCTGGCGATCGCTCAAGGACGCCCTGGGCCGCCTGGAGCGCGCGTCGTCCTCGAGCGGCGCCGGGCAGGCCCGGTGGATGGAATTTTTCACCCGCACGCGCGAGCGGATGTCGATCAAGCAGCTGCCGCGGCCGATCATCGCGCTCCTGCTCGACGGGTCGAAGCGGATCCTCCTGGACGGTCCGCACGGCAACACGCAGCTCGTCGCCCGCGAGGGGCAGATCCTGCTCATGCCGCCGGGCGTGCCGCTGGAGGTCGTGAACGAGCCCGATCCGGAGCGCGGCGTCTACCGGACGTTCGCCATCGAGCTGCTCTGCGAGGTCGACGAGCGGCTCCAGCGGCGGTACCCGACGCTCTGCGTCCAGCGGGGGCTCGGCGGCTTCGAGGCGGACAGGCCGCACCTCTTGCGGTCGGCGCTGCCGTCGATCCAGGCGCTGATCCACCTCGTGAACACGCTGCTGCTGCCCGGCGCCCACGCGCTGCTCATCACCCACCGGCTGGAGGACCTCGTGCTGACGCTGCTGCTCCAGCACCGGGAGCAGCTCGAGGAGGCGCGCACGGCGTCCTCGACCCTGGCGCTCGATCCCACGCTCGCGGTGAGGACGCTGGTGCGCCGCGACCCGGCGCGCCCGTGGACGGTGGAGGACGTGGCGCGCGCGCTCGGCGTGAGCAACGCGACGCTGCGCCGCCGGCTCGGCGCGCGGGGGCTGTCGTTCCGGGCCCTCCTGTGGAAGGAGAGGCTCGACCTCGCCAGGACGCTCCTGCGCTCCGGGCGCCACGGCGTGCTCGAGGTCGCGACCGCCTGCGGGTACGACTCGGCGTCGCGCTTCGCCGAGCAGTTCCGGCGCTCCGAGGGCGTCAGCCCCTCGGAGTACCGGGCGCAGCACCGCGCGAGCTCGCCGCACGAGCGCCCGCACGACGGCGCGCGCGAGCGGCCCGAGGACGCGCCCGCCCTCCGCGCGCTGTGAGGCGGGCGCGGGGCCGCAGGCGGGCCGCGGGGCCGCGCGCTCGGCCGCGAGGCAAGGGTCCACGGGCGGCACGCCGGAGGCGCCGCGGCCGAAATGCGCTCCCGGCGCGGGTCACCTCGGCGATAATCGCGCCCCCTACCCCATGGCCAAGATCCTCTTCGTCGAGGACGACGCCGCGCACCGGGCCCGTCCCTGAGGCGATCGGCGTGCGCGCGCTCCGCCTCCTGCGCGCCCTCCGCGGGCGCACCGCCGGCGCCCTGCTGCAAGAGGGGGCCCACGCCGTCGAGCGGCGGAGCTCGCTGCGCGGCCGGGCCTACGCCCTCGTCGTCGCGGTGGTGCTCGCGCCCGTCGCGGTGATCTTCGGCGCGCGCCAGCTCGACGAGATCGAGGCCGAGCAGATGCTCGCGAGCGCCCGCCGCGCCGCCGAGGCGGCGGGCGCCGCGATGGCGGCGCCCGCCTCGGCCTCGGCGGAGGGCGGGACGGCCGCGGCCTCGGCGAAGGGCGGGACGGCCGCGGCCTCGGCGAAGGGCGGCGGGACGGCCGCGCGCCTCGCGGCGATCCAGGAGGCCGCCGCGCGGGAGGGCGCGCGCGTCCGCGTGCTCGACGGCCGCGGCCGGGTGATCGCCGACCGCGACGGCGAGCCGGCCACGTCGCTGCGCGACCGCGCCGGGGATCTGTTCTTCGGCCCCGAGGGCGCCCCGACCCTCCGGGACCACGACGCGGCGTCGGCGCCGCTGCCCGAGCGGGCCGAGATCCAGCGCGCGCTCGAGCGCGGGCGGGACGAGGGCTGCGCGAGCGCGCTCGGGGGCAAGCTGCTCGTCTGCCACGCGGCGCTCCGGATCGACGCCGAGGACGGGCCCGTCGTCGCGCTCGCGCAGAGGGGCTCGCCGCGCGCGATCCGGGCGCTCTACGACGTGCGTTACCCGCTCCTGAAGCTCTCGCTGTACGCGCTGCTCTCCGGCCTCGCCCTCTGCGCGCTGCTCGTGCGGCGCATCGTGCGGCCGATCGAGGCGCTGCGGGACGAGGTGCTGAGCCGCGCCGAGGCGCCGCTGTCCGGCGAGGGCATCCTCTCTCGCGCGCCGCGCGCGCCGCGCGAGATCGGCGAGCTCGCCGACGCGTTCAACGCGCTCTTCGCGGCGATCGCCGAGCAGAGCCGGAGCAACCACGCGTTCATGGTCGACCTCGTCCACGAGCTCAAGAGCCCCGTCGCCGCCGTGCGCGCGGCCGCGGACACGATGCGCGGCGGCGGCGACCTGCCCGCGGCGCGCGCCGAGCGCCTCGGCCGGGCGCTCTACGACAGCAGCCAGCGGCTCGACGCCGTCGTGAGCCAGTTCCTGGAGCTCGCGCGCGCGGAGGCCGGCCTGCCCGACGAGGAGCGCGCGGTGATCGACGCCGGCGAGCTCGTCTCCGGCCTCGCGCGCGCCCTCTGCGAGGACCCGCGGCACGCGACGCTCCGCGTGGACACCGAGGTCGCCGAGGCGCACGTGCGCTGCGTCCCGGGGCGGCTGGAATCGGCGATCCAGAACGTGCTCGAGAACGCCGCGTCGTTCGCGGGCGAGGGCGGCGCGGTGCGCGCCCGGGTGCGCGCGCGGGGCGGGGCGTGCGAGATCGAGGTGACGGACACGGGGCCCGGGATCCCGGCCGAGGACCTGCCCCGCGTCTTCGACCGGTTCTTCACCCGCCGCCGCGGCGGCCAGGGCACGGGCCTCGGGCTCGCGCTCGCCAGGGCGATCGTCGAGGCCCACGGCGGGACACTCGAGGCGGCGTCGCCGCCCGGCGAGGGCGCCCGCTTCACGATCCGGCTGCCGCTCGTTTCACACGGCGTCCACACGAAGCCCGCGGAAGATTCACCCGGCGCCTAGCGCGAATTTCAAGGAGGGGTCGCAACCTCTTGCGTCGAGGGAGGTTGCGATGCGGATCGTCTGGCTCGCGGCCGCGGATGCCCGCGGTCACCTGATGCGCGCTCACCTCGCGCGGCGCCTGCTCGCGCGCGTGGGGGTGCGCGTGACGCTGGTCACCACGTCGGAGGAGGGGCGCGCGTTCCTCGCGGCGCTCGGGGCGCCGAGCGAGGTGCTGTCGTGCCATTACAGCGTCGCGTTCGACGCGCGGCAGAACATGGCGCGCGCCGCGACCGAGGCGTGCGTGCTGCGGTACATGGTCACGCCGAGCCGCGGCCCGAGGGACCTCGCGCGGCTCTCGGACCTGTGCCGCGGGGCGGCGTACGTGGTGAACGATTTCCACCCGCTGCTGCTCCTCGCCGGGGCGCGCGGGCACGGGGGGGCGCACGCGCTGCCCTGCCCCGTGGTCCACGTGCACGGCGAGAACCTGTGGCGCGCGATCGAGGGGAACTTCCACGGCCGCTGCCCCGCGCTGGTCGACCGCGGCTTCGGCGCCCTGGTCCGCGCGCTGCGCGGCCGGGCCCACGCGCGGATCGAGCACACGTTCGACGCGCCGTTCGCGGGCAGCCGCGATCCGTCGCGCCGGAGCTACCGGCTGCTGCCGCTCATCGCGGCGCCCGGGCGCTCGGCCGCCGAGGTCCGGGCCGAGCTCGGCGTCGGCGCGGATCGGCGCCTCGCGGCGGTGTACCTGAACCCGCACTTCGCGGACCCCGCGCTGGCGACGGCGCTCTCCCGCGCGCTCGCCGCCGAGGGGTACGCCGTGCACGGCGTGGCCGAGGGGCTCGCCCAGTATCCGGGCTTCCGGCCCTACGACGCGCGCTTCGCCGACGTGGCGGCGGCGGCCGACCTGCTCGTGTCCGCGCCGGGCATGGGCGCCGTCGGCATGGCGCGGCTCTTCGGGGTGCCGTTCCTGGCGCTGCTCACCGACCAGCCGGAGCAGCGGGAGAACGTGCGGTTCCTCGCCGCGCCGTCGGGGGGCTCGGCGAGCGCGGCGAATGCGGCGAGCGCAGCGCGCTCGAGCGCCACGTTCGCGACGGTGGATCTCGCCGCGCCCGGAGGCCTCGAGCGCCGCCTGCGCGAGGCCGCGGCCGAGCTCGCGGCGCGCGGCGGCAGGGCGCTCGACAGGCCGTCTCCCGCCGCCGTGGTCTCCGCCATCCACGGCGTGTGGACCGACGTCCTCACCGGGCTCGCGCCCGCCGCCCCCGCGGCGGGGCGGGCTCGCTTCGCATCTCATCTCGCATCGAACAAGGCAGCACCCAAGGAGGTTCACCCATGACATCTCACGATTCCCACCCGGTCGACACGGCGGCTCACGCCGCGCGCCCGACGACCGCCCTCGTGCTAGAGACCAACAACCTGCGCGGGACGAGCGATCCCGCGCGCGTCGTCGCGAGCCTCGAGCGGCTGCTCCGCCACCTGTCGGCGCAATCGTTCCCGCTCGGCGATCTCCGGGAGCTCGTGATCACGCACGACGGCCTCGACGAGCGCGACGCGGCGCGCCTCGAGGCGGCCGCGGGGAGGGGCGTGCGGTTCGTCCGCCTCGCGGACGACACGGGCTATTACGAGGCCAAGAACCAGGGGTTCGACGCGACGACGGCCGACGTCGTGGCCTTCGGCGACGCCGATTGCTGGCCCGACCCGGCGTGGCTCGAGCGCCTGTTCGCGCCGTTCCTCGCGGACCCCGCGACGCGCGTCGTGGCGGGGCGGACGACATACCGCGACGACCTCCTGGGCATCGCCGCCACGTCGATCGATTTCATGTACTTCCCGAGCCCGCTCGGGGAGGGCGCGACGCGCAATTTCTATGCGAACAACGTGGCGTTCCACCGCGACGTCTTCGCCGCCCGGCGCTACCGCCCGGCCGAGGGCATCTACCGGGGCCATTGCCAGATCCTCGGCATGCGCCTGGAGGCCGACGGCGTGCCGATCCGCTTCGAGCCGCGGGCGCACACGACACACCGCTTCCCCGACGGCGCGCGGGAGCTCCTCCGCCTGCGCCTGCTCCGCGGCGCCGATACGGTCGAGATCACCCCGCACCTCGGCCGGGCCTTCCTGCCGTCGGAATGGCGATGGCTGAGCCGCCTCGGCCCGGTCTCGCCGCTGCTCGTGCTCGCGGTGCGGCTCGGCTTCAGCGCCCGCGCGGTGGGCCGCCAGGGCCTCTCCGACACCCGCGGGGCGCGCCGCGCCGCGGGCATGGCGATCATGGGCGGGATCGCCGCGGCGGACGCGGTCGGCGCCCTCGCGCGCGCGGCCGCGGGCGCGGACTTCGGGGTCCACGACGGGGGGTTCAAGCGAGGCGCGCTGTCGTATCACGGGAACGGAGATCGGCTGTCCGTCGCCGCGGGGGGCAACACGAGGAGCGCCGCGGAAGCGAGCTGAGCCTCGCTTCAGGTGCGCCGGCGCGCCGCCGCGCAGCGCGGCGGCGCGCCGGCCCGCCCGGCTCGATCATAGACTGCGGGCGCTCAAAGCCCTAGATCGACGTCAATAACTTCAATGCTGGCGAAAGGCGGCGGCGCTCCCGTGCCCCAGGGCAAGGCCTCCACCCCCACGCCGGCCTCCTCGGGACGGCCGAGCCACACGTCGATCCGCCCCCCGCGCCACGACAAGCCGTAGCGGTTGACCGGCGGACTCGTTCCTGGTTAGCGTGAAGGCCACATCGAATGAGACCGAAGCCCACGCGGGCGCTGCTCTCCGGAGCCGCCGCTGTCGTGTCCCTGTACCTCCTCGCGGCGTGCGGCGGCACGGCCGCGTCCGCCCCGGGCGGCGTCGGTACGAGCGGAGCCTCACCGCAGGAGCGGTCGAGGATCGCGCCGGCCAAACACGGCATCAGCAGGCCGATACGGATCTCCGGTCGAAACCCGGTCTACACGCAGGAGGCGCTCGAAGCCGGGATCGAGGGGCTGATGGTCGTGAAGTGCGTGATCCGGACTTCGGGTGAGCTGACCGGTTGCAGGGTCATCAAGTCGCTGCCGTACCTCGATCAGGAGGTGCTCGACGCGACGAGGACATGGCGCTACACGCCGGTGCTCTTCAAAGGAAAGCCAACGGCGGTCGACTACGTGTTCAACCTGCGGTTCAGGCTGCCGCCACGACCACCGCCGCAGGCCGTCGCCCCTGGCCCTGTCCCCTGACGCCGTGCCTCGTCTGGGCACATGATGCCGAGGACCCGACACCCCGCGCTGCCTCCTCCGGCCAGCCGAACCGCGGGTCGATCGGCACATCGCCCGGCCCGAGCGCGGCGGGTTGCGCGAGCAGCGCGCGGCTTCGCGGAACCTGGGGACGGACCTGGCGAACGGTACCAGGCAGCCTTGATCAAGGGGAGGACGGGCGGAGCGCGGTGCGGGTCATGGATGCGTACTCGGCCTCTGCGACGACGCTCCGCGCGAGCCAAGCGCTGGCCTCGGCGCGCAGCGCTGGTGGGACGTCCGGCATGTTCGCGATCTCCTGCAGCCTGCGAACGTGGGCGAGGTGGTCGCGACGGCGCTCGAGGAGCGACGGGCGGTCGTTCAGCCGCAACACCTCGTTGACGGTGACCTCAGCGCGCTGGTCGCCATCGATCGCATAGGCGTACTCGTCACGGTAGCCGATGAGCTGCTCCGGCTCGTCTTGCGCGGGATGTACGAGCAGCGGCTCTTCCGCCGAGAGCTTCGCGCGTCGGGAACGAGCGCGAGCTTCGGGGTTACCGAGCGGGAACAGATTTCGCTTGTGTGTGCCGTTGCAGATCCCGCATGAGAACAGGAGATTGTCCCACTCGTAGGCGAGCCAGTAATACCCGGGCCGCTCGACGGGAGCCGTGCGCGCCTGCTGGACGGCCGCTTTCGGCCGGTAATGCTCGACGTCGCCTGCCGCGACATGCTTCACTTTCGACTCGCAATAGCAACACTTGCCGTGGTGCGCCTCGTCGAGCGCCTTCTTCACGGACTGGTGGGCATAGAGGCCGCGGTCGAACGCGAGCGTCGCCTCTCCGCGCCGGATCGCGGCGCGGGCGCCCCGGCACGCGGCGGAGACGGCCGAGCGCGCTGCGGCTGCTCTCTCCCGCAACACCTTGGGGGCCTGGGCGGGCTTGTTGACGTGGATCATCGGCTCACACGGCCCCGCCGCCAGCTTTCTTCAGAGAGCGCGCTGCCCGCGCGATGATGTCCATCGCCTCCATCTGCTCGGGGGTCTCGCCGGTGGGGAGCTCGCCGATCTCCTGCTCGATCCGATCGAGCGCCCGGCGATCGGCGGCGGAGAGGCGCGGCTTGGTAAGGAGCTTCCGGCGCTCCGCGAGCAGCGGATCCAGCGCAGGGGGCCGCGCGCTCGGCAATCCGAAGAGATCGCTGGTCAGGATCTGGTCGACACGCCAGCTGCGGACCGCCGCGGCGCCGTTGTCGATGACCACGTGGTCGCCCTCGCGCCGGAGGACGACGACGTTCGCGTCGGTGGCGGCCTGCACGACGAGCGGGCTGTGGGCGGTGACGACGAACTGGACGTTGGGGAAGCGTCTGGAGAGATAGTCGAGCAGGGTGCGCTGCCAGGCGGGGTGGAGGTGCAGGTCGATCTCGTCGACGAGCACGACAGCCGGCTCGGCGAGGGAGTTCTCGCTTTCCGGATAACGCTCGTAGAGCCGGCTCGCGAGGTCGACCATCCAGGCGAGGAGGGTCTTGTAGCCGAGGCTCAGGCCCTGGAGGGGCACCCAGCCATAAGGCGTCTTCAGGCGGATGCCGGGGCGGGGGCGCGCGGGGTTGTCGGCGAGGTCGGCGAGGATCTCGATGTCGTCGACCTCGGGGAGCAGGTCGATGAGCATGGATCGGACGGCGTCGCGACGGGCGCGGGCCCGTTCCTGGTGCGGCGAGGGCTTATTGGCGACGTAGTCGGCCTGGAGGAGCCACTCCTCGGCATTGCGCAGGGGCACATCATCGCGAAACAGCGTAGAAATGGATGTATCAGCGCCTGTACCGCTCAGGGCGCTCGCGCCCATCCGACGGGTAGCGCCATAACCGAAGCAGCAGAGGTTCGTGAGCTCCAGCTCGTCTAATACGTAACCACCATTCCCATCTTCGCTATCGAACCAGCTCTTGAGCTCGTACTGCTGGAATTCCACGCCGCCACTCAACAGCGCATCACCGAGCGCGATCCTGGCATCGATGCACGCAACCGTTCCCTTCGCCCTCAACATCTCATTGCTGTCGACGGGGAGGGAACTCTCTCCAAGCAAACTCATGACATGCTTGCTCGAGCCACGATGATTAGATGTTATTTCCACCGGCGCGCTCCCCGCGAGCGCCTGAAGCAGCGTAGTCTTCCCGACACCGTTGTTCCCCAAGATGACGGTCCATTGCCGCGGCCTCCCCATGCCGTCCGTCATATCGAGCGTCTGGGCTGGGCCGAAGCAGCGCACGTTCTCCAGCGTCAGCGACAGGAAATAGGCGGCCCTCGCTCCCTTTCGGCCTTCCGCCGTCCGCGTCGTCCGACGCCTCGCCGCGCTCCCCGCCGCTTTCTTCGCCGCCATCAGGTCCCCTATCGCCCAGCCACCCGTCCCGCGCAATCCCGGAGGCCGACCATGCCAGCGCCCCACAGCGCGCTCAAGCGCTCGCTCGCCGCTGCCGGAGCTGCCAGAGGAGATGGGGCGCGGGAGCTCGGAGCGGCAACTGTCCGCGCGGTCCGAGCAGGTGCATCGATCTCACGACTTGTGGAAACGGCAGCGCCTCAGCGCACCACGACGAACCCCAGGCCGTCCACCTTCGCGCCTACCTCCTCCGGCCAGCCGAGCCGCGCGTCGATCCGCACCTCGCCCGGCCCGAGCGCGGCGGCCTGCGCGAGCAGCGCGCCGACCTCGACCGCCTCCATCTCGGCGCCGACGTCGCCCGCGAAAGGCGGGCAGAGCACGCGGCCGCCCGGCGCGAGCGCGAGCGCGGCGCGCGGCGCCTCGCCGAGCGACTCGCACAAGTCATTGAGATCACACAAGATCCCGGCGGGCGCCGCCGCCGCCGGCCAGATCCAGACGGCGAGCCCCGGCAGATCGGCCACGCAGGCCGCCGACGCGCGCTCTCTCGGGAGCGCCAGCCCGCCGACGCCGAGCTGCGGCGACGCGATCGCGGCCACGACGAGCCCCGGCGGCGCGAGCGTCAGCGCCGCGAGGCGGCCGAGGTTGCGCTGCGCCGCGGTCCGGCGCGCGGCGATCGCCGCGAGGTCACCGGGCCGGTCGTAGACGAGCTCGACCTCGCGCTGCACCGCGAGGTGCGGCGCGGTCTGCGCCGCGGCGGCGAGCGCCCGCTCCGCGGCCTCACGGGCCGGCGACGGGCGGTCCGCCTCCGGGCCCAGCACGGCCTCCTCGAGCTCCCGGCGCTCGCCGAGGAGCTGCGCCACCCGCGCAGGCAAGCCCAGCGAGCCGAGCGCCCAGGCAGCGGAGAACCACCCGCCCGCCGCGCCCGCCGCGGGCTCCGCGCCCGCCGCGGGCTCCGCGCCCGCCGCGGGCTCCGCGCCCGCCCCCACCGCAGCCGCCCCGGCAGCAGCACCCTCCCACGCCGCCAGCGCCTCGAGCGAGGCGCGATCCCACGCCGCGAGCGCCGCCCCGAGCGGATTGCCCAGCGCGCCGAACAGCGCCGCCGCCTCGCCGAGCGCCGCCGCGGCGCCAGGGTCGCCGAGGTCGCGCCGGGCGCGCCCGATCGCCCGCGTCGCGTACGCGATCCAGATGCGGAGCGGCGGCGCCGCGCGCTCGGCCACCTCGCGGGCCGACGTCGCGAGCGCGAGCGCGTCGTCGGCGCGGCCGAGCTCCAGCGCCAGCTCCGAGAGGAACGTGAGCGCGCGGGCGCGGCCGAACGCGTCGCCGAGGCGCGCCGAGAGCCACTCCTGCCGCTGCAGCGGGGCGCGGGCGCGCTCGAGCGCGCCGAGCCCGAGCGCCGCCGCCCCGAGCTGCCCGCAGGCGATCGCCTCGCCCACCGCGTCGCCGCGGCGGCGGTGGAGCTCGGCGGCGTGCTCTAGCAGCGCCTCGGCCGCGCCGTGGGCGCCGAGCGCCACGTAGAGCGTGCCGAGCGAGTTCAGGATCTGCGCCCGCTCGTCGAGGAACGGCTCCGAGCGGCGCAGCGCCGCGAGCAGCGTGCGCTGCGCCGCCGCCGCGTCGCCGAGGAGCCGCTCCGCCGTGCCCCGGTAGTGCGTCGCGACGACTGCGGCGCGTCGGCCGGGATCCCCCCCGGCCACGATCGCGTCGAGCTCCGCGATCACATTGGCGCACGCGGACCGCGCGCCCTGGCGCAGGCGCGCGAGCGCCGCCTCGCAGCGCGCGAGGTCCCGAGCCTCGATCGTGCTCGCGCCGCCCTCACGCCCGTACGCGGCGGCGGCGCCGTCGAGGTGCTGGGCCGCGGCGTCGAGCGCGCCCTCGCGCAGCGCGAGCGCACCCCGCGCGAAGCCGAGCGCCGCCGCGACGAGCGGGCCCCCGGAGAGCGGCGCGCCGGGGGCCGCCGCTGGATCACGGGGGTCGCCGCCGGCGAGCGCCTCGACGCGCTCGATCTCGGCGCGCACCTCGGCGCCCGGGGCGCTCCGGAGCAGCCGAGAAAGGGGCGACACGCCCTCGAGCGGCTCAAGCGGGAGCACGGCCCTCCTCCGGGTGCTCCGCGGCCGCCGGCGCGGGCCGCGCCCCCGCCGCGGCCGCCTCGGCGCTCCGCTCCGCCCCGCCCGCGCGCTCCTCCGCGCTCCGCTCCGCCCCGCGCGCGATCTCGTGCAGCGCCGCCTTCACCGCCTCGATCGAGAGCTCCGGCCGCGCCGCCCGGAGCCGCGCGACGTGCGCCGTCACGTGGGGGGCCGCGAACGAGGTGCCGGTCCAGCGCCGCTCGCCGCCGCCGGGGGCCGGCGCGAGCACGTCGTCGCCGGGCGCGAGGATCTCGTGGTCGAGCGTGAGCTCGCTCCGGAGCGCCTCGGGGTCCCGGAACGGCGCCCTGCCCACGCCGATCAGCGACTTGAAGCGCCCTGGATAGGTGCGGAACGACGCCACGTTCGGGCCGGCGGCGACGAGCACGACCTCCGCGGTGTACGCGGCGTCCGCGACCTCGTAGAGCTCGACGATCGAGCGGTGGTCGCCGGGGCGGAGCGGCGCGCTCCTCGGGATGTCGATGCCGAGGCTCAGGTTGACCACGCTGAAGCGCTCGCGGACGCAGAACCGCAGCGCGGCGATGAGCCCGTCGCGCGAGCACCGCCCGTCCTCGCCGAGCGCGCGCACGCTCGTGATCTCGGCCCCGGGCGCCATGCGGTGGAGGATGCCCGCGCAGGCCGTCCCGTGGCCGCCAACGTCACCCGGCTCGACAGGCAGCACCTCGTGCTCGCCGCCGCGCCGGACCAGCGCGACGTGGCGCAGCGCCGCGCCGCGCAGCGCCGGGTGCGCGGCGTCGACGCCCGAGTCGATGAGCGCGACCCGCACGCCGGCCCCGGCGCGCTCGCCGGCGCCGGCGCGCTCGCTGGCGCCGGCGCGCTCGCTGGCCCCGGCGCGCTCGCCGGCGCCGGGCGAACCGCCGGCCCCGCCGTCCGCCCCGCCGCGCGGCCCTGCCGGAGCGGGCGCGGTCACGCGGCACCCCCCTGCCCTTCGTCGAGCGGCCCCCGCGTGTCCTCGTCGCCGCCGCTCGTGTAGGCGTCGATCCGCGCGAGCAGGTCGATCGCGAGCCGGGCCTCCGCGTCGCCGCGCTCGGCGAGCCGCCCCACCACGGCCGCGAGCTCGAGGCGCCGCCGGTACTCCGGCGTGAGACGGAGCGCGCGGATGTGCCGCTCGAGCGCCGCGCGGAGCGAGGTCGGCGTCGCGGACGCCCCCGGGGGAGCCTCTTCGCGCGGCGCTCCCGCGAGCAGGTCCGGCATCGCCCGCGCGAAGAGCTCGAACACGACCCGCTCGGTGCGGAACGACTCCACCGTGAGCGCCAGGACCTCGGCGAGCCGCTCGGCCATGTCGAGCTCCCGCCCGCCGAGCGGCGCGCCGTGGGAGAAGAGGGCGGCGCCGCCCACGGTCGCCGCGCCCACGCGGATCGGCACGAAGACCGCGGCCGCCGGCGCCGCCGACAGCAGCGGGCGCAGCGGGCCGAGGATCGGGTCGCCCTCGGCGAGCGCGACCGCATGCCCGCCGCCGCCGCCGAGCAGGTACGCGAACGGGGTGCCGCTCGGCGGGAACGCCGCGCCCGACGCGCGGAAGCCGGCCGCGTCCGCGACGACGGGCACCGTGAGCCGCCCGAGCGCCTCCATCTCGAGCGCGACGAGCGCCTCCGAGCACGGCAGCGCCAGGCAGGCGAACCGCAGGTGCTCCCCGAGCCCGCGCACGCGCGCCTCCACGGCGCCGAGCAGCGCCGCCGACTCCACGGTCGAGAGCAGGTCGCGGAGGCGCGCGGTGAAGGGGGCGAGCGGCGAGCGCAGCGCGTGGGGTGTCGGCGAAGCGGCCCGCGCCGGGGCCGGCGCAAGGGCACCCGGCGCGGAGCGGTCGGCGAGCGGCATGGGGCGCCGATGTTACCTCCGGACGGCGCCGGAGCGAACCGCCGCGCCCCTTCACGGTCGGCGGCCCTCGCCGCGAGGTTCGCGGTTGACGTGCCCCCGCGCTCTCCTAGCATGAAGAGGCCATGCGGCGATCTGGCTGCCCAGCGCACCGTCCCAGGCGTTTGCCCGCGCGCGCGGCGCTCGGGTCGCGGCGCGCGGCCTCCAGGCGGGCGCAGAGCCGATGAGCCCGGACGCCCGCGAGCAGCGGCGCCGCCTCGCCGTCGTCCTGTGGGGCGTGCTCGGCGTCGTGTTCGTCCTGGTCGAGGCCATCTACCGCCTCGGGGCGACGGCCGCCGGCATCCTTTCCTCGCAGCCGCTCACGACGGGCCAGCTCGTCCTGCTCGCGGTCTGGACGGTCGCGATCGCCTATTTCGAGGGATACCGCGGCTTTCAGCAGCACTTCTCCCCGCGGGTCGTCGCGCGCGCGCTCCACCTCGCGGAGCACCGGCGGCCCCTCCACGTCGCGCTGGCGCCGCTCTACTGCATGGCGCTCTTCCACACCACGCGCCGCCGGCTGATCGCGACGTGGGCGCTGATCGCGGGCATCGTCGCGCTCATCGTGCTCGTGCGGCAGATGTCCCCGCCGTACCGCGCGATCGTCGACGCGGGCGTCGCCTTCGCGCTCGCCTGGGGGACCACATCCATCCTCGTCTTCCTCGCGCGAGGGCTCGCGAACCGCCCGCCCGGCGTGTCGCCGGAGGTGCCGGAGGAGGCGACGAGCCCTGCCGAGGCTGCGCAGGCGCTCGCACATCCGTCCGCACAAGCGGGCAACCCCTGCGACTCGTGACGCCGAGACTACCGAGCACGGTACTCGAGCGAGAGATGAGCCGCCAAGGGCACCAGGGACACTAAGCCACCATCATTTTCTTATTCTTCTTGGCGTCCTTGGCGTCCTTGGCGTTTCGAAACTCCGCTCGTCTCATACGGATTCACCCCACCTGTCGCTCTGCTGTCCAGGCGGGCAGCCCCTGCGATTCACGACACCTCCCCGTCCAGGCGGGCAGCCCCGGCAATTACGCTCTCGTCCGTTCAAGCAGGTTGTCCGCCCTTCGTAATATACAACGCGAAGACACACCACAGAACAGCAGCCGCCCCGGCGAGCCCATGCAGGCTGTCCGCCCTTCGTGATATACAACGCGAAGACACACCACAGAACAGCAGCCGCCCCGGCGAGCCCATGAGTCCACCTCACGGATATGCCCTGAGCTGAACCGCGTTGCTGTCTCACCTGTGGCCTTCTGGTCATCACCTCCGACGCCGCGCTCCTCGGCATCACACCCGTCGTAGAAAAATCTCTCCTTGCTGCACCTGTGGCGCGATGCCCCGCTGCGGGTGGTACGAGGCGTCAGCGAGCGCCCTTTGCGGGCGTCCGATGCGTGTTGCCGTCGCTGGCCCGAACGATGCTTTGCCCGGGGAGCGCTCGCGGAGAGCGCGCCAGTGGGGACCGAGCAGCGCCATCGAGCGTGGACGAGGCATTGTGCAGGACTCGATCAGCAAGCAAGGACCGCCTGAGGCGAAGGGTGAGGCTGCCGGCGAGCTCATCGTGCCTGTCGTGGCGCAGGAGCTCGAGGTGAACAAGCGCACGGTCGAGTCCGGGCGCGTCCGCATCACCAAGGAGGTCCACGAGCGCGAAGAGGCGGTGCAGGAGCCGCTCGCCCGCGAGCAAGTGTTCGTCGAGCGGGTGGCCATCGATCGGGTGGTCGCGGAGCCGCCGGTCACGCGGCAGGAGGGCGACACGCTCGTCGTCCCTGTCGTCGAGGAGGTGCTCGTCGTCGAGAAGCGCCTCTTGCTGAAGGAAGAGCTCCGCATCACCCGGCTTCGCTCGATCGAGCGCAGCCCGACGGCGCACGTCACGCTCCGCAGCGAAGAGGTGCACGTCGAGCGCGTGCCCCCGCGCGACGGTCAATGAGATGTCCCGCCGGGCGGCCAGCGTCGCTCGTCCGGCGACACAATCCCCACCCTCGCGCGTGGTGCGCGAGGGGGCGTGGCCACAGGCCACAACAACCATGGAGGGCCATCATGAACAACAGTGAACGAGCCGTAACCCCGTCCCAACGAGCCCAGCAGCTGAGCAGGTCGCAGCAGCAGACGACGAAGAGCGCCACGGCGAAGACCGATGAGCTCCGGGCCGACGTCCTGCAGGAGCAGGTCGCCGTCCCCGTGATGGAAGAGGAGCTGCAGATCGGCAAGCGCGAGGTGAACCGCGGCGGCGTCCGCGTGTCGAGCCGCCTGGTCGAGCAGCCGGTCGAGGAGGCGGTGAGGCTCCGCGAGGAGCACGTCCACGTCGAGCGGCACCCCGTGGACCGGCCGGTCCAGCCGGCGGCGCTCGACACCTTCCAGGGCGGCACCGTGGAGCTCGTCGAGACCGACGAGGAGGCCGTCGTCGCGAAGAAGGCGCGCGTCATCGAGGAGGTCGTCGTCAGCAAGGCGGTGACGCAGAGGACCGAGCAGATCCGCGAGACGCTGCGCCACACGGAGGTCCACGTCGAGCCGGTGAGCGCGACCGGGCGCAGCGCCAACGGCGCGAGAGGCTACGAGCAGTACGACGCCGACTTCCGGAAGCACTACGAGTCGGGCGCCTACGCGAAGAGCGGTTATGCCTACGACCAGGTCGCGCCGGCCTACCTGTTCGGGTACCAGCTGGGCACGTCGCAGAACTTCAAGGGCCATGACTGGGCGACCATCGAGGCGGAAGCCGGCAAGGCCTGGGAAGAGCGCAACCCCGGCACCTGGGAACACCTGAAGACGGCCGTACGCCACGCCTGGGACAAGGTCTCGGGGCGGAGCGCCAGCTAGCTAGCACCTCGTCGCCAACGTTCGTCCCTGGTTGCGCGAGAGATCTCGCCGAGTGCCCGGCCCGAGGAGCCGCAGTTCCTCGGGCCCACGGCCTTCCCAGCGAACGCCTCGCCGATCAGACGACAGGAGCCAGCGCCCAAGGGGTGCTGCTCGGCGACCCGCTCCATAACGTGAGCAGATCGTCGGCCTTGTGGCTTCAAGCTGGCACCCCCAAGAATTCTCCAGGCCTCGGTCCTGCTCAGCCGCACGCCGGTGTCGAGCCGGCGATCGCGGCGTTGCGGCGCGCTGGAAGCGACGCCCTCGATCACGTCGGAGGGAGTCTCATGTCTCAGAGCCGTGTGGAAGAGTTCTTTATCCGCGCGAGGTCGGACGTGGCGCTGCTTGCGCGGCTCGGGGCCGCGGCCGACATCGCGATGGTCGTGCGCATTGCGCGCGAGGAGGGATTCGCCTTCTCCGCCGACGATCTTGCGGAGGCCGCGCCCCGCTTTCGACCGGGCGGGCTCGCGCTGGAGGAGCGGCGCCAGGCGCGCGACGCCGCGCGGGCGCTCGCCGTCGCGGTCGCCGGGCGAGCCGCCGGGGACACGGTCTATCTCATGCCGGAGGGCGGCGGGGGCGGGACCGGCGATCCTCCGCCGGTGCTCGAGGACATCACCGTCCTGAGCTTCCGCGTCACCCCGCCCTCGATCCGGCCAAGGTCCGGAGGCGCGGAGATCTCGTGGTCGCTGGACGTCCCCGCCGGCCTCCACGCGGACATCACGCTCAACGACGCGCCGGTCGGCCCGAGCGGCTCGATGCGCGACGATCCAGTGGCCAGCAAGACCTACTGGCTTGCGGCCTCGCGGCCGGGCGCGACCCGGATCCTCGGCTGGGCGACGCTCGGCGTGGACAACACGGGCTGCACCGACGACGACAACATCGAGCTTTCACTGATCCAGACCCTCTCCGCCCACACCGCCTTCGTCGCCAAAGGCTTCCGGGAGGGCGTCTCGTACGACGTGAGCGGCATCACCGTGGTGGCGACGATGGGCTCGCTCAGCGACCTCACCGTCGTCGAGGACGGCGGGCTCGTGCTCTTCACCCTGAACCTGTCGCTCGCGGTCGCGGGCATCCCCGGCGGGAGCGTCAGCACCAAGGTGTGGGTCCGCCCCTTCGCGCATGACGGCGCGGTCGAGCACTTCGTCGATCGCTCCGACACATCCTATGTGCTCCCCGCTGCAGCGTGGGCGCTCGCGATTTTCGGGGGGCCCACCGCGATAACGCTGACCGCGGCCATCCGTGAGCTCATTCGGAGGAAGATCGACCCCCTCGTCCGCGACGCGATCGACGGGGGGTCCTCGGTCATCGACGGCTTCTTCCACAATGTCATATCCGTCGCTGTGGTCCCGGCATCCGGCGACGGTGGCGCTTCCATTCGCGCCGTTATCCGCAAGAAGGAGTGCCTCTGACATGCGCCTGCCGCCTGACTCCTTCGTTGGCCGGGTGAGCGCTCTGCCCGTGGTCGGTTTCCCTCGGCCGGCGCTGATCGGAACCGAGCTCGCCGACATCGTCGAGGTGAGAGGAGGGGCCGTGGCCGTCGGCTCGTCCGTGCAACTGGCGTCGGAGCGCGAGGCGTCCTTTCCAGGGCTCCTCGTGCTCAAGCTGGGCAGAGCGGGGGTGATATGGAGCCGCTCCCACGCGCTCTGCCCGCATCGGCTCGACTGCCACGCTTGGAGCCTGCGCCCCGCGGCGATCACGCCGTTCGGCGATGGCTTCGCCGTGGCGGGCACCGCGACGGCGCCGGGCGACGGCGAGCATCACCTCTTCGTCGTGCGTCTCACCGGCGACGGCGAGATCGCCTGGGTCAAGGTCCACGATCGTGCTGGTAGTCCGGCCTCGATCCAGGCCGAGGCGGCGGGGATCGCAGACGTCACCCCCTCCGGCGGCGGGCCGCCGCGCCTCCTCGTTCTCGGCGGCCCCTCCGCCGCCTTGCGGCAGCGCGGACGCGCTCAGCTCCCCTCGGACCGCCGCAGCGCCTCGGCCAGGAGCGACCGGTAGAGCGGCGAGCTCTCGCGGAGGACCTCGTGGGCGCCCACGGCCGCGACCCTGCCGCCGTCGAGCAGCACGTTGAACGTCGACCGGAGCAGGTGCGGCGCGTGGGTCACCACGATCGCGGTGCGCCCGGCGGCGACCTCGCACGCCGTGCGGAGGACCGCCTCGGCGGTCGCTCCCGGCAGGCCCGCCTCCGGCTCGTCCAGCACGAAGACGCGCGGCTCGCGCAGCAGCACCCGCGCGAGGAGCAGCCGCCGGGACTCGCCGCCCGACAGGCTCGGCGGAGACATGTGCACCTCGGTGGCGAGGCCGCGCGATGGCCGCGCCCCCGCCGGCTCGCCCGGCGCCCCGGCCAGCTCGTCGAGCTGCACCCGGCGGAGCGCCTCGCGCATGTGGTCCTCCGACGGCGCAGGCGCGAGGCCGAGCGCGAGGTTGTCGGCGATGCTCCGCTCGAACAGCCGCGCCGACTGGCTCACCACGCCGAAGAGCCGCGGCAGCTCCTCGGGCGGGATCCGCCGTAGATCCACGCCGCCCACCGCGATCGCGCCCGACGACGGCTCGTCGAGGCGCAGCAGCAGGCGCAGGAGCATCGACTTTCCGCTGCCGGAGCGGCCGCAGACGCCGACCACCGCGCCGGCGGGGACGGAGAACGACACGTCCTCGAGGACGGGGCGGCTCGCGCCGGGCGGGGTGAACGTGACCCGGTCGAAGGTGATCGCCAGCGGACGCCTCGCCTCGCTCTCCGGATAGGCCGGACCGGCGGCCTCGCTTCCTGGACGGGTCTCCCCGTTTCCTGGACCGGCCGCCTCGTTTCCTGGAACCCGGGCGGCCGCTTCCGGAGCCGCCGCGGCGTCGGCCTCCGGGCGCGGCGGGTGCTCCGGCAAGCGGAGCAGCGCGAGCGTCGCGCGCAGCAGCGGGGCGCGCTCGATGAAGCCGGCGCGGAGCGCGTCGAGCGCCTCGAGGCGCGCCATCAGGAGCGGCACCACGAGCAGGAGCTCGCCGACCTCGCCCGCGCCGGCGTCCCCGCGGGAGACCGCGATCGCGGCGACGATGACGAGCGGCGCGAGCGCCGCGAACACGCCCTTGATCTGGCCGGAGACGGCGAGCGCCTGGCCGAAGCGGCGGCGCGCGTCCGCAACCCGGGTCGCGGCCAGCGTGAGCTCGCTGACCGCCTGGACGCGGGCGCCGAGCAGGCGCAGGTCCTCCGCGCCGGCGAGCGCCTCGCCGAGCGCGCCGAACACCGCGGTGTCGGCGTGCTGCACCTCGCGCATCGCGCGCCCGACGCGCCGAGACGCCCGGTCCGCGGCGAGGCGCGAGGCGGCGAAGAGCGCCGCGCCGCCCGCGAGCACGAGCGCCATGCCGCTCGAGACGAGCGTCGCCGCGAGCACCACGAGGGTCGCGACCGCCTGGGGCAGGCCGGTCGCGAAGGCGACGCCGAAGTCGGCGACGAGGCCGGCGTCGCGCGCGATCGCGAGCCGCACGACCTCGGCGCCCCGGACGGCGGGCGCGGCCGGCGCAGCCTTCGCGCCGGCCCCCGCGGGCGGCGGCGAGGGGCCGCCCGCGCGGCCCGGGGGCGATGGCGCGGGCCCCGGGCCGCGCGCCTCCACGAGCGCGCGGCCCGCCGCGTCGACGTCGCGGGGCGAGGCGTGGAGCGCCGCCCGGAACAGCGCGACGCGCAGCGCGGCGGTGAGGTCGCCGGCGAGCTCGGAGCTCTTCCGGCCGGACAGCACCGCCACCGAGGCGGACAAGAGCGTCGCGCCGAGCGCGGCGAGGACCACCACGGCCGGCGAGGCGCCGGCGAGCAGCCGGGCGAGCGCGCCGCCGAGGCCGCCCGAGGGCGGCGGCGCGGCGCGCCCGGCGACCGCGCCGAGGGCCACGCCCGCCACCGCCGGCAGCAGGCCGGACAGCGCGCCCGCGAGCGACGAGAGCGCCACGACGAGGGCGAGGCGCGCGCCGGGCGCGGCGCCCAGCGAGCGAAGGCCGAGCCGCAGGATCGCGAGGAGCGCGCGCATCGACGTGCGCGGCTACGCTACACCGCGGGCGCGGTTGCGCGCGACGCGCATCCGATCGACCCTCTCCGCGTGCGCACCGCGCTCGTGGTCCTGCTCCCGCTGCTCGCCGCCTGCGATCGCCCGGAGCCCGCGCCGCCGGCGGCGGGGGACGCCGGCAGCCTCGCCCCCTGGTCGCGCGATGCCGCGGCGCCCGGCGAGCGCGCCGCCCGCGCCGGGACCTCCGGCGCGCCGCCCGTGAGCTCCGCCGACCCGGCCGCGCTCGAGGAGATCCTGGCCGCGGCGCGGGCGGCGGCGAAGCCGCCCGGCGACGGCTCGACCGCCGCGAAGATCGGCACGAGCACCGGCGTCGCGGCGCCCTCGGCGAGCGCGCTCCCGCCCGATCCGGGGCCCGCGCCGGCCCGGGCGCCGCGCGTCGAGATCGGCCTGCCCACGGCGCAGGCCAGCATGTCGACGCCCGCCATCGAGAAGGCGGCGCGGGCGCAGCTCTACTGGGACCTCGTGCAGCGCTGCCGCGGCCCCGACGGCAAGCGGCTGCCGCCCGACGCCGTCCGGGTGGAGTTCAACATCGACGCCGAGGGGTACATCGTGGCGACGTCGATCATCGGGAGCGCGTCCGACCCCCGCCACGACGAGGCCGCCACGTGCATGCGGCGGGAGCTCGCCGGCGCGACGTTCCGCGCGCCGCCGGGCGCGCGCGGCCAGCCGACCCGCGTGACCGCGACCGTCCCGTCGGTCGATTGACCCGGGCGAGGCCACCTCTCCCGCCGCCGCCGCCCCCGCCGGCGGGTAGCCTCCGGAACCCCGCACCCCCGGCGCCCCGCCTCACTCGAGCCGCGACACGCTGAGCGGCCGCATCAGCGCCCGCTTCTTGTCCTGGTGCTCCTGCATCCGCTTCAGCACGTCGACCACGAACGCGACCGTCGCGACGATGTTCTCGCCCTGGTTGAGCATCACGCACTCGGCGCGCGAGCTCATCGCCGCGTCCGTCACCTCCCCGCGCGTCGGCACGCCCGTCTTGTTCAGGCTCTCCAGCACCTGCGTCGCCCAGATCGCCGGCACCAGCGCCGCCTCGCAGAGCCAGAGCAGCTCCTCCTGCACCTCCGCCAGCCGCACGAACCCCATCTCGACGGCCATGTCCCCGCGGGCCAGCATCACCCCCACGCGCTCGCTGCGCATCGCCGCGAGCAGGAGGCGCGGCAGCTGCTTGAACGCGGGCGTCGTCTCCACCTTGAGCACGATCCCGAGGTGCGCGGCCCCGCGCGCCTCGAGCTCCGCCCGCACGCGCTCCACATCGGAAGGAGACCTTACGAAGGAGAGCCCCACCATGTCCGCGCTCCGGGCGATGAAGTCGAGATCCGCGAGATCCTTCGGCGTGAGCGAGGGGATCCCGAGCTCGGTGTCCGGGAAGTTCAGGCCCTTTCCGGGCTTCAGCTTGACCGAGCCCTGGCGCGCGAAATCCACCTCGACGAGCGCGGCGCCGTCGGCGACCAGCTTGACCGTGCCGGCGAGCTTGCCGTCGTCGTAGAACACCCGGTGCCCGGGCCGGAGGTCGTCGATGATCTCCGGGATGGTGCAGCCGACGACGAGCGCGTCGCCGCCCCCGGCGTCGCCCGCGACGCCGAGCGACGCGCGCGTGTTCTTCACGTCCTTGCAGAGCCAGAGCCGCGGCCGCGCGCCCGACTCCGGCAGGGTCACCCGCGGCGGATCCCCGGGGATCTTGCTCACGCGCGGGTTCGGGCCGGCGATGTCGCACAGGATCTTGCAGCGGACCCCGAGCTTCTGCGCGACGCCGCGGAGCCGCCCGACGAGCTCGGACCACTCGCCCGCGTCCCCCTTCGAGCAGTTGATCCGCGCGATGTCCATGCCGCCCTCGAGCAGCCTCCTGAGCTCGCCCTTCCCCACGTCCGTGGGGAGCGTGACCATCACCCGCGTCTGCCGCTCCGGCCGGCCCTCGCCGAGCAGCGCCTCGGTGTGCTCGTCGAGCAGCGACTCGCCCGACGTGAACGTGGTCGGCGGCTCGCCGGGCGCCCGCCCCTCGGGGCGCCGCGCCAGCGCGTCGAGGGCGCAGAGCACCGCGTCCAGCGACGCGAGCGCGCAGCGCTCCATGCGCCCGAGGGAGCTCAGGCCGAGCGAGGCGAGCTCCGCGCGGCGCGGGCGCCCGGCGCTACGGGGGCGCGCTGTACCGCGCCACGACGATCGTGATGTCGTCGTCCGGGCTCGGGGACCAGCCCTCGACCTCGCTCAGGATCCGGTCGCGGATCACCTCCACGGGCGACGCCTGGACGGCCTCGATCGTGGCGCAGAGCCGCTCCAGGCCGAACTGCTCGTGGTGGGCGCTCCGCGCCTCCGTCACGCCGTCGCTGTAGAGCACGAGCACGTCCCCGTCCTCCAGCACGAGCTCGGCGTCCCGCGTCATCGCGTCGACGTCCGGCAGCGCGCCGATCCAGACGCCCGTGCTCGGGATGCACTCGCACCGCCCGGTGCGCGCGCGGCACACGACGATGTCCTCGTGCGCCCCCGCGAACGTCACCCGCCCGCTCCGCTCGTACCGCAGGAGCAGCAGCGTCGCGTGCTCGTCCCGCTTCAGCCGGCCGCGGACGTTCTTGTACACGGCCCGGTTGAGCGCGACGACGAGCTCCCGCGGGCCCGCGCCCGGATCCTTGCTCGTCAGCGCCGCCACCATGCTCTGGATCATCAGCATCACGAGCCCCGCCGCGAGCCCGTGCCCGGCGACGTCGCCGATCCCGAGCCAGCCGCCCCCGGGCGTCGCGATGACGTCGTAGTAGTCGCCGCCGACCTCCGCGGCCGGCTTCATCGCCGCGCAGACCTCGAGCGCCTCGATCGCCTGCTGCTCGGGCCGCTCCGGCACCAGCGTGGTCTGGATCCGCGCCGCGACCACGCTCTCCTGGCGCCCCCGCTCCTGCTCCAGCCGCTCGCGCAGCTCCACCTGCCGCACCACCTCCCGGTGCAGCGCCACCGTCTTCACCGCCGAGCCGAGCTGCAGGCGCAGCGCGTCGTAGACCATCTCGTTCACGCCGCTGTCGAGCGCCATCACCCCGAAATGTTCGGTGTTGCCGAGCGTGATCGGCATCACCACCATGGTCCTGCGGCGCTCGTCCGAGCGCAGGATCCCGGGCGGGGCGAGCTGCTGGACCGGGAAGCTCTCGGAGGGGGCCTCCACCTCGCGGCCGTCCTCCATCACATAGAGCGGCCGGAGGGCGGTGCGCTGGGCGTCCTCGTAGAGCGAGATCGCGACGCGCGTGAAGTGCAGCCGCGGCATCTCCGAGGCGAGCATGCGCTTCAGGAGGGGCAGGCTCAGGCACGTCGAGAACCACCGCCCGCTCCAGCTCAGGTCGATCGAGGCGACCTCGACCTCGAGGCGCTGGTGCCCCTCGGCGCGCACGGACGCGCTGCCGATCACGACGCGGCACGCGTGCCAGAGCTGCTCCAGGGCCTCGTTGGTCGCGGCCGCGGCCGGGTCCTCGGGCGGCCGGCGGAGCCGCGCGCGCAGCAGCGTGATCACGCCCTGGAACAGGTCGAGGAACACCCCCTCGCGCGCCGCCGCGTCGAGCAGGCGCTCCAGCGCGCGCAGGAAGCGGCCCTCGCCGCCCGCGAGCTCCTCCTCGAGCGCCGCGAGCAGCGCGGCGGGCCAGGCGCCGAGCGACGCGGAAGGGATCCCCACGGCGAGCTCGAGCGCGCGCTCCAGGTCGTCCCGGCGGCCGCCGAGCGCGAGCGCCCCGGCGCGCGGCGACCCCGCCGGGGCCTCAGAGGCCGCCTGGAACGCGCAGCCGCACGACTCGCGCCGCGTGAGCTCGATCTGCTGGAGGTTGCGCTCGGGCACCGCCTCGCCGTCGAGGAGGCGCAGCACCGTCTCGAGCGCGAGCGCGCCGAGCCGCTTGATGGGCTGGCGCACCGTCGTCAGCGACGGCTTCGTGTAGCGCGCCACGCCGACGTCGTCGAAGCCGCACACGAGCACGTCCTTCGGGACGTCGCGGCCGGACGCCTTGAGCTGCTCGATCGCCCCGAGCGCCATGTTGTCGTTCGCCGCCACCACGGCGTCGAACGCGACCCCGCGGCCCAGGATCTCGGCCATGGCGGTGCGGCCGGTGTCGATCGTGAACTCGCCGATCGCGACGAGGCGCTCGTCGTACGGGATCGCGCGCGCGAGCAGCGCCCGCCGGTACGCCGCGGCCCGGACGCTCGCCTCCCCGTTGTGCGTCGGGCCGCCGAGGTACGCGACGCGCCGGCGCGCGTGGTCGTCGATCAGGTGCCCGGCCGCCATCTCGATCCCGAGCCCGTTGTCGACGACGACGCTGGGGACGCCCTCCAGCGCGAGGCCGATGCTGCAGACGGGCAGCGGCGCGTAGTTGCGGCAAAAGCTCCGCATCCCCTCGACGCCCACGTGGTTGCCGAGCGTCCCCGAGGCGACGACGACGCCGTCGACCAGATCGGCGCCGACGAGGCGGTAGATGCGGTTCGTGGCGGACTCGGACGGGCCGTGGCCGGCGAGCGTCTCCCCGACGGCGATGACGAGGTCCACGTCGTGCGCCTCGGCCGCGCGCTCTACCCCGATCCGCAGCGCGGACTGGTACTCGCCGCGCACGTAGTCCATGAGGAGTGCGATCGTCCGGCGCCGCTGCGTCATCGCCTGAGGCCCCCCGGGTCAGGTGTCCGTGATCGAGACGAGCTCGGGGGACATGCGCTCTAGCGCCGTCAGGCTCCTGCGCTGCCACCCGAGCCGCGCGTCGGTCATGAACAGCACCTTGCACTTCATGCCCAGGTTCGCGAGCCCGCAGATGAAGCTGATGAACGCCTTCAGGCAGCTCGAGTTCAGGAAGTAGAGGGCCCGAACGTCGAACTCGACCGCGTGGATCGAGAGGCGTATCACCTCGGTGTGAAGGACCTTGAAATAGGTGTTCAGCGGCCCGGCCGCCGCCATGTCGCCCGTCCCGCTGAGCTTGACGACAAGGGTGTCGTCCCTCAGGTCCGGCTCGATCCCGAAGCTGTCCGTCACGACAGACTCAAGCTTTAGGCTGCTCATCTACCTCCACCTCCCGACCGGCGCATGCGCGGTGATCGTCAGCTCGTCCCCTTCTACCGTGTAGTCCACGTCGAGGCCCCCCTCGGGCCGGACCCGCGCGAGGCGCCGGCCGGAGCACCCCGCTCGCCGCCTGCTCGCTCGGAGAGAACGTGACGCACAGGAACAGTGAACCACGCTGGCTCGGCTCGGGCGCTGTCACGGTCTGGCGAGCCTACGTGGTTCTCGCGCCGGATCCAATCCCCCTCCGCGCGCGGGGCTTCAGCGGAGCGCGCGGTATCTCGCCACCACGACCGTGATGTCGTCGTCCGGGCTCGGGCACCAGCGCTCGACTTCCCTCAAGATCCGGTCGCGGATCACCTCCACGGGCGACGACTGGGCGGACTCGATCGCGGCGCAGAGCCGCTCCAGCCCGAACTGCTCGTGGTGGGCGCTCCGCGCCTCGGTCACGCCATCGCTGTAGAGCACGAGCACGTCTCCGTCCTCGAGGACGAACTCGGCGTCTCGCGTCATCGCGTCGATGTACGGCAGCGCGCCGATCCAGACGCCCGAGCTCGGGATGCACACGCACCGCCCGGTGCGCGCGCGGCACACGAGGATGTCGTCGTGCGCCCCCGCGAACGTCACCCGCCCGCCCCGCTCGTACCGCAAGAGCAGCAGCGTCGCGTGCTCGTCCCGCTTCAGCCGGCTGCGCACGTTCTCGTACACCGCCGCGTTGACCGCCGAGATCACCCTGGCCGGGCTCTGGCCCGGATCCCTCCGCGTCAGCGCCGACACCATGCTCTGGATCATCAGCATCACGAGGCCCGCCACGAGCCCGTGGCCGGCGACGTCGCCGATCCCGAGCCAGCCGCCCTCGGGCGCCGCGATGACGTCGTAGTAGTCGCCGCCGACCTCCGCGGCCGGCTTCATCGCCGCGCAGAGCTCGAGCCCCTCGACCTCCAGCTGGTCCGGCGCCAGCGTGGTCTGGATCCGCGCGGCCACCTCGCTCTCCTGGCGGACCTTCTCCTGCTCCAGCCGCTCGCGCAGCTCGACCTGCCGCACCACCTCGCGGTGCAGCGTCACCGTCTTCACCGCGGAGCCGAGCTGGAGGCGAAGGGAGTCATACACCATCTCGTGCGCGCCGCTGTTCAGCACCGCGATCCCGAACCGGTCGACGTCGCCGAACGCGACCGGGACCACGGCCACGGTCGTCCGCGAGGGCGTGTCCAGGAACCCGGCCGGCGCGAGCAGGCGCGCCGGGAAGCTCACGGGCAGCGCGTCCACCTCGCGGCCGTCCTCCATCAAGAAGAGCGGCTGCATCGTCGTGCGCTGCGCGTCGTCGTAGAGCGACACCGCGACGCGCGAGAGGTGCAGCCTCGGCAGCTCCGCCGCCATCACGCGCCTCAGGTTGGGCAGGCTCAGGCAGGTCGAGAAGTTCCGCGCGCTCCAGCTGAGGTAGAGCGAGGCGAGCTCCACGCTGAGCCGCTGCTCGCCCTCGGCGCGCGTGGACGCGCTCCCGATCACGATCCGCGCCGCGTGCCAGCGCCGCTCCAGGGCCTCGTCGAGGGCCCGGTCGCCGCCCTCCTCGGGCGGCGGCTGGCGGAGCCGCTCCCGGAGCAGCGAGATCGCCCCCTGGAAGTGCTCGAGCAGCGCGCCCTCGCGCGCCGCGGCCTCGAGGATCACCTCGAGCGCCTGGAGGAAGCGGCCCTCCGCGCCCGCGATGTCCTCCTCGAGCGCCGAGAGCAGCTCGCCGGGCCAGCCGAAGAGCGCGCCCGTCGGGATCGTCACGCACCGCCGGAGGCCGCGCTCCAGCGATCCCCGCTGCCCCGCGAGCGAGAACGCCCCGCCCCGCGCCAGCATGGCCGGCGGCGCGAGCGAGGAGCCCACCTCGGAGGCGCAGCCGCAGGACTCGCGGCGCGTGAGCTCGACTTGGAGGAGCGACCGCTCCGCGACCGGCGCGCCGTCGATCAGGCGCGCGATCGTGTCCACGGCTATCGCGCCGAGCTGCTTCATGGGCTGGCGGACCGTGGTCAGCGACGGCTTCGCGAAGCGCGCGATGACCGCGTCGTCGAAGCCGCTCACGAGCACGTCCTCGGGGATGCGCAGCCCCCGCTCCTTGAGCGCCTCGATGGCCCCGAGGGCCATCTTGTCGTTGGCGGCCACCACAGCCTCGAGATCGACCCCACCGTCCAGGATTTGGCGCATCGCGTCATAACCGCTGTCGATGGTGAACTTGCCGCAGGCGACGAGGCGCGGGTCGAAGGGGAGGGCGCGCGCCGCGAGCGCCCGGGCGTACGCCTCGGCGCGCGCCTCGGCCTCCTCGTTGCCGGGCGGCCCGCCGACGAACGCGACGCGCTGGCGGCCGTGATCGTCGACCATGTGCGCCACCGCCATCTCGATCCCGGAGGTGTTGTCGACGAGGATGCTCGGGATCCCGTCGATGGCGAGCCCGATGCTGCAGACGGGCAGCGGCGCGTACGAGCGGCAGAACGCCCGCATGCCCTCGATCCCGACGTGGTGGCAGAACGTCGCCGCGGCGACGACGACGCCGCTGACCGTCTCCGCGCCGATCAGGTGATAGAAGCTGCTCGGCCCGGCCGCCCCGCCGGGGCCGCTCGCGGCGAGCGCCTCGCCGAAGGCGATCAAGAGGTTGAGATCGTGCGCCTCGGCCGCCCGCTCGACGCCGAAGCGCACCTCGGACTGGTAGTCTCCGCCCACGGCGTCCATCACGAGCGCGATCGTCCGGCGCTTCTTCGTCATGGCCTGAGCCCCCCGGTCAGGTGTCGGCGATCGAGACGAGCTCCGGCGACATGCGCTCGATCGCCGAGAGGCTCCGCCGCTGCCACGGGAGCCGCGCGTCGGTGAGGAACCGCGTCCTGCACTGGAGGCCGAGGCTCGCGAGGCCGTAGACGAAGCTGATGAACGCCTTGAGGCAGCTCGAGTTGAGGAAGCCGAGGGCCCTCACGTCGAACTCCACCTCGCTCACCGAGAGGCGTATCACCTCCGGCTGAAGGGCCTTGAGGTAGTCCCCGAGCGGCCCGGCCGCCGCCATGTCGCCGGTGCCGGTGAGCTTGACGCCGAGGGCGTCGCCCCGCTGGGCCGCCTCGATGCCGAAGCTCTCCCTCACGACGGGCTCAAGCCTTAGGCTGCTCATCGCCCCTCCACCTGCCGATCGGCGCGTGCGCGGTGATCGTCAGCTCGTTCCCTTCTATCGTGTAATCCACGTCGAGCCCCCCCTCGGCCCGGACCCGCGCGAGGCCCAGCCCCGATACCCCTTCTACCATCGCCGTCTCGCAGATGAGCGCGTCATAGTGCTTCACCGGGTCGTCCGCGGTCTTCAGCGAGAGCAGCCGCCGCTCGACCTCGCGAAGCCGCTCCGGCGAGGCCTCGTTGCGCGCCCGGATCTTCATCACGCACGAGCTCTCCGCCCCCTCCAGCGCGAGCTCCAGGCTGACGCGCGGGCCGCACGAATACTTGGTGATGTTCTCGGCGAGCTCGTGCGCCGCCATGTAGAACCGCGAGCTCACGTTCGCGTCGTCCAGCACCATGCTGCAGAAGCTGGAGACCAGCCGGAGCACGCCGCTCGCCATCCGCTCGTTCGGGAAGAACGTGATGCACAGGAACAGGGAGCCAGCCTGGCTCGGATCGGAACCGGACACGATTCCACCAGCCTACGTCGTTTTCGATCCGAATCCAATCCCTTCTGCACGCGGGGGCGCACAGGCGCTTATGTAGGCGAGGAGGGCGACTCCAGGTCTTTATCCGTGCTCGCGTGCTCGCATCCCGCGCTCGCATCCCGCGCTCGCATCCCGCGCTCGCATCCCGCGCTCGCCGGGAGCGCCGCGCCGCGCCGGGGGTCGAGGCGGCCGACGGCTCAACGGGGCGCGCGGTACCTCGCCACCACGACCGTGATGTCGTCGTCGGGGCTCGGACACCAGACCTCGACTTCCCCGAGGATCCGGTCGCGGATCACCTCCACGGGCGACGACTGGGCGGACTCGATCGCGGCGCAGAGCCGCTCCAGCCCGAACTGCTCGCGATGGGCGCTCCGCGCCTCGGTCACGCCGTCGCTGTAGAGCACGAGCACGTCCCCGTCCTCCAGCACGAACTTGGAGTCTCGCGTCATCGCGTCGATGACCGGCAACGCGCCGATCCAGACGCCCGTGCTCTTGACGCACACGCACCGCCCGGTGCGCGCGCGGCACACGAGGATGTCGTCGTGCGCCCCCGCGAACGTCACCCGCCCGCCCCGCTCGTACCGCAAGAGCAGCAGCGTCGCGTGCTCGTCCCGCTTCAGCCGGCTGCGCACGTTCTCGTACACCGCCGCGTTGACCGCGGAGACGATCTCGCCCGGGCTGGCCGTCGGCTCGCTGCGCGCCAGCGCCGACACCATGCTCTGGATCATCAGCATCACGAGCCCCGCCGCGAGCCCGTGCCCGGCGACGTCGCCGATCCCGAGCCAGCCGCCCCCGGGCGTCGCGATGACGTCGTAGTAGTCGCCGCCGACCTCCGCGGCCGGCTTCATCGCCGCGCAGAGCTCGAGCCCCTCGACCTCCAGCTTCGCCGGCACCAGCGTGGTCTGGATCCGCGCCGCGACGACGCTCTCCTGGCGGACCTTCTCCTGCTCCAGCCGCTCGCGCAGCTCGACCTGCCGCACCACCTCCCAGTGCAGCGCCGCTGCCTTCACCGCGGAGCCGAGCTGCAGGCGCAGCGCGTCATACACCATCTCGTTGGCGCCGCTGTTCAGCACCGCGACGCCGAACTTCTCCGCGTCGCCGAAGGCGACCGGGAGCGCGATCACGCTCCTGCGCTCGGCGCCGAACAGGAACCCCTCCGGCGCGAGCTGCCGCGCCGGGAAGCTCGCGGGCGGCTCCTCCACCTCGCGGCCGTCCTCCATCATGAAGAGCGGCTTCATGGTCGTGCGCTGCGCGTCGTCGTAGAGCGACACCACGGCGCGCGAGAACTGCATCCGCGGCAGCTCCGACGCCATCATCCGGTGGAGGATGGGCAGGGAGAGGCACGTCGCGAAGCTCCGCGCGCTCCAGCTGAGGTACAGCGCGGCGAGCTCCACGTTGAGCCGCTTCCGGCCCTCGGCGCGCACGGACGCGCTCCCGATCACGATGCGCGCGCCGTGCCAGACGCGCTCCAGCGCGTCCTCCAGGGCCGGGTCGCGCCGGCCCCCCGGGCCGCCGAGGAACCGCGCGCGGAGCAGCGTGATCACGCCCTGGAAGTGCTCGAGCAGCGCGCCCTCCCGCGCCGCGGCGTCGAGCAGCGCCTCGAGCGCGTGGAGGAAGCGGCCCTCCTTGCCCGCGAGCTCCTCCTCGAGCGCCGAGAGCAGCGCGCCGGGCCAGCCCTGGAGCGATCCGGCCGGGATCGCGACGCTCTGCTCGAGCAGGCGCGCGAGCTCCTCCCGCTCCTGCCGCGGCGCGGCGAGCGCGGGCGGCCCGCGCCGCGCCGCCCTGCTCGGCGGCGCGCCCGCGGACTCGACCTGCATGCCGCAGCCGCAGGACTCGCGCAGCGTGAGCTCGACCGGGAAGAGGCTGATCTCCGGGACCGGCTCGCCGTCGAGCATGCGCACGATCGTGTCGACGGCGCGCGCGCCGAGCCGCTTGATGGGCTGGCGGATGGTGCTGAGCGACGGCTTCCCGAAGCGCGCGATGACCGCGTCGTCGAAGCCGCACACGAGGACGTCCTTCGGGACGCGCAGGCCGCGCTCCTTGAGCGCCTCGATCGCGCCGAGGGCCATGTTGTCGTTGGCGACGACGAGCGCGTCGAACTCGACCCCGCGCGAGAGGATCTCGCGCATGGCGTTGCGCCCGCTGTCGATCGTGAACTTGCCGAAGGCGACGAGCTCCGGGTCGTGGGGGAGAGACCGCGCCGCGAGCGCCCGGAGGTACGCGCGGGTGCGCGCCTCCGCCTCCTCGTTGTTGGCCGGCCCGCCGATGAACGCGACGCGCCGGCGCCCGTGGTCGTCGACCATGTGCCCCACCGAGATCTCGATGCCGGAGGCGTTGTCGACGACGAGGCTCGGGACGCCGCCGATCCCGACCCCGATGCTGCAGACGGGCAGCGGCGCGTAGGACCGGCAGAAGCGCTGCATCCCCTCGACGCCGACGTGATGGCAGAGGGTCGTCGAGGCGACGACGACGCCGTCGACGGTCTCCGGGCCGATGAGGTGATAGATGCTGTTCTGCGCCGCCTCGGCCACGCCGGGGACGGCGAGCGTCTCGCCGAAGGCGATCACGAGGTTGACGTCGTGCGCCTCGGCCGCGCGCTCGACCCCGAAATGGACCTCGGACTGGTATTCGCCCCGCACGAAGTCCATCAGGAGGGCGATGGTCCGGCGCTTCTTCGTCATGGCCTGAGCCCCCCGGGTCAGGTGTCGGCGATCGAGACGAGCTCCGGCGACATGCGCTCGATCGCCGCGAGGCTCCGCCGCTGCCACGGGAGCCGCGCGTCGGTGAGGAACTCCGTCCTGCACCGGAGGCCGAGGCCCGCGAGGCCGCTGACGAAGCTGATGAACGCCTTCAGGCAGCTCGAGTTCAGGAAGTGGAGGGCCCGCACGTCGAAGACGACCGCGCGGGCCGACAGGCGCGCCACCTCCTGCTGGAGGGCCTTGAGGTGGCCGCCGAGCGGCCCGGCAGCCGCCATGTCGCCCGTCCCGGTGAGCCGCACGGAGACGGTGTCGTCGCGCAGGATCGTCTCGGCCCCGAAGCTGTCCAGGGCGACGGGCTCAAGCCTTAGGCTGCTCATCGCCCCTCCACCTGCCGACCGGCGCGTGCGCGATGATGGTGAGCTCGTTGCCTTCTATCTTGTAATCGACGTCGAGGCCGCCCTCCGCCCGGACGCGCGCGAGGCCCAGCCCGGACACGCCCTCCACCATCGCCGTCTCGCAGATGAGGTCATCGTAGTGCTTCACCGGGTCGGTCGCGGTCTTCAGCTCGAGGAGCCGCCGCTCCACCTCGCGCAGCTGCTCCGGAGACGCCTCGTTGCGCGCGCGGATCTTCATGATGTACGCGCTCTGGTCCTCCTCCAGCGCGAGCTCCAGGCTGACGCGCGGCCCGGTGGAGTACTTGGTGATGTTCTCGGCGAGCTCGTGCGCCGCCATGTAGAACCGCGAGCTCACATTGGCGTCGTCGAGCACCATGCCGCAGAAGCTCGACACGAGCCGCAGCACCGCGGTGGCCAGGCGCTCGTTGGGGAAGAACGTGATGCAAAGGAAGAGCGATGCATTCTGGCTCGGTTCGACAGCTGACACGATTCGAACAGCGTACTTCGTTCCCGGACCGGAGCCAATCCATTTGACCGTCGCTGCGGCGGAGCTCATGTAGGTGAGCGGTGGCCCTGTGAGAGTCGACTGACAGGCGGGCGCCGCGGTGAATCGCGGGCCAGGTGATTGGCGCGTGGTGATGCCCAGGGCGGGCGTGTTCATCGCCCGGTGAGCGCGGATACGAGCGCTCGGGGGCTGCGGTGCGTCATGGGCGAAGGCGGGGCGTGTCGGCGGAGAATGGGTGAGCTGGAACGCTCAGCGCGAATGGTGACGAGCGACACACCGCGGCAGGTGGGGAGTCAGGAGAGGTGTCGAGAAGGGCGGCGGGCGGGCGGGCGAGCCGGCCAGGCAGGGGGCCTGGCGCAGCTCGCCGCACAGGGGCCGCGGATGTGCTCAGCGGGGCGAGGCATCCTCCGAGCGCCGTGGCGAACCGCGACAGCTCAGGCCTCCGGGAACTGCATACCGGGCTCGCAGTCGTCCTCCTCGAGACGCCAAGGGCGCCAAGAGCGCCAAGGACGCCAAGAGGAGAGGGAAAGATCGTCCGGGATTTTCTCCTCCTATCTCCATGGTTTCTTGGCGTCCTTGGCGTCTTGGCGTCCTTGGCGCTTCGAACCCCGGCTCAGTCTTACCGCAGCAGAGCCAGCGCGGGTCTTCGTGAGCCGCCAAACCCCGCCGCGCCTGCGGGAGCCGTCACCGGAGCTTCACGGCACGGTTTTCTGACAGGCCCTTTGCCGTCATCTCGAACAGCGACCTACAACGTCGAGCCCAAGGACCAGGCTCCGCACGTCACCCCGCGGGACGTGTGATCACGAGCCCTCGCGCCCTTATCTCCTTCAGGTACGCGATGGACCTCATCTCCGGGCAGCGCAGGACGGCCTGCTGGAAGGCCGGAGGCGGGCGATAGTCGTGGGCATCGATGTAGTGCGCGATCAAGCTCGGAGCGACGTGTACCCCATCGCTCGCAGGGACGAATAGGTTGTTCGCGCCGACGCGGATCGCCGTCCCCTCATATCGAAGCTCGCGCGGCCCGCCCGTGAATCGGCAGTAAGGACATCGCTGACTTCCGCCGGCGGCGACGGGCTGCCACGGTTCGGAGAGGAGCCGCACCAGCGCTCCGAAGAGCTCCTCGGGCACCGGGCCGGTCGCGAACGGATGGCCCGGCTCGAGCCATCCGACCGCCCGCAGGACATCCTGCCAGCGACCGAAGTAATCACACGGGCTCAGGTCAGCATAGTAAGCCACGGCACCTCCGGAAGCAGCATCCGCCCCCTCCCCTCGCCCCCGCTACTGCCGCGCCACGAGCCGCTTGCCCTGCGCCCGCAGGTTCGACACCGCCTCGCCCACGCGCTTCGCGAGCGGCAGCCCGCGCGGCACCACGATCCCCGTGGGCCCGCCGGCCCGGCCGAACGACCACGAGAGCGCCGAGCCCTCGGCGTCCCACGGCGCGAGCCGCTCCCGGCCCTCGGACGGCATCGCGCCGACGATCTCGCGCCGCATCAGGTCGAGCACCACGATCCGGTCGGCCGACGCGAGCAGCATCGTCTTGCCGTCGGGCGCGGCGGCGATGTCCTCCCACTCCGCCGCGCTCGACGCGTCGAGCACCCGCTCCGCGACGCCGCCCTGCCGCACCACGACGACCCCCGTCGCGTCGGCGAAGGCCGCGTCGCCCGGCAGCGGGCCGTCGGCGATCGCGCTCGCCCGCGGCGTGGCGTACCCGAGCACGCGCACCTCGCCCCGCTCCTCGTCGAGGCGCGCCACCGCGCCCGAGCTGAACGCGAGCCACAGGCCAGGGCCGACGCCGCCCCGCGCGGGGCTCGGGCGCGCGTCGTAGACGTAGCCGTCGGTCACCGCGAGCGTGCGCGACGAGAGGTCGCGGAACGACGTCGCGACGAGGTTGCCGTCGAGCTCCTGCGTGAAGAGCGTCCGGCAGGCGGCGTCGACGCCGAGCACGAACGCCGGCGCCCTCGGCACGAGCTCCAGGGTCGCGTCCGTGAGCGCGTCGAACACCCGCCACACGCCGACCTCCTGGCGGTACGCCGCGAGGCGGCCGTCGTCGCAGCGGCGCAAGAGGTGCCCCCTGCGCGCGGCCATCCGGCGCCGGGTGCCCTCGTCGTAGAGGCGCACCTCGCCGCCGATCTGGAACGCCACCGTGCCCCCGCTCCGCAGCGCCGCCGCGGCCGAGGCGCCCGCGTCGAGCGGCTCCGGGCCCCCCGCCGCATCGCGCCCCTCGAACCCGAGCAGGCGCTCCGCCGCGGGCGGGCCCGGGGTGAACAGGACCAGGTCGCGCGTGAGCATGCGGCCGTCCGGGAGCCGCCACCCGCCGAGGAACATGTGCGGCCCGACGTCGCGCTCGGCCACGTCGTTCGCCTCGCCGCGCGAGCGCAGCGGCCGCGGCGCGCGTTTCCCCGGCGTCGCCTCGCACGGCGAGCCCTCGGGCGGCGGATCGCCGGGGGCGCGCCCGCCCGCGCGGAGGTAGTGCCAGACGCTGCCGCCGCCGCCGCAGACGCCGAGGTCGAGGCCGCCCGCGTCCCAGCGCGCCGACGCGGGCGCCGGATCGGTGTCGAGCTCGAGCAGCGGCGCGCCGGGGCGGTCGAACGCGTAGATCGACGTCCTGCCCTGCTGCACGAGCGCGATCACGGGATCGCGCGGGCTGAACCGCCCGAGCACGGCGGGCGAGACCAGGGCGATCTCGGCGCTCCTGCCGGGCGCGGCGCCCGCGGCCGCGCCGCCTCCGCCCGCGGCCGCGCCGCCTCCGCCCGCGGCGCCTGGCTCCCAGAGCAGCGCCCTGCGCCCGAGCACCGCCGCGACGCGCTCGCCGTCGGGCGAGACGCCGAGCACGTTGCCGCGGAACGGGTGCCGGTCGACGGCGCCCGCGCCGCCGCCGCGCCGCATGTCCCAGCGCGCGACGCCGCCGTCGGTGGAGCACGCGAGCACGGGCGCCGCCTCGGCGACGTGGACCGCGCTGCTGCAGCGCACCGGCGAGACCGCCGCGAGCGCGACCGTGCCGCCCTCCTGCAGCCGGAAGACGTGGACCTCCCCGGTGACCGAGCGCGTGGCCACGGCCGTGTCGAACGCGAACGGCGCCCGCTCGACGTGCGGCGCTTCGTGCGGCCTGAACGACAGCACGCGCGGCGACTTGGCGCGCGCGACGCTCTCCGGGTCGGCGTCGAGCTCCACGCCCTCGATGACCTCGGGGTCCGGCGGGATCAGGTCGGCCACGATCATCGCGCCCCCCGGCCCGCCGGCGATGACCCAGCGGTCGTCCCACGGCAGCGCCGGCGCCGTCGCGCCGTCGAGCGTGAGGAAGTGCGCGCGCGGCAGGCCCCGCGCCGTGGCCGCGAGGTCGAGCGGCAGCGCGCCGTCGTCCGCGCGCCGCTCCATGGCCGCGGCGATCCAGGCGGCGCGGTGGTACGGATCCTCGGTGCGGCGCGATTTACCAATAATTTCCGCGAGATCGGCGCGCTCCTCGGCCGCCCGGCGCGCGGCCTCGGCGCCCGCCTGGCGCGCCGCGAACCACCGCTCGGCGGCGACGGCGGCGCCGAGCGCGAGGCCGATCGCGGCGGCGGCGCCGAGCTTCTTGGCGTGCTGGATGCGGGCGCGCCGCAGGCTCTGGCGGGCGAGGGCGCGCTCGCGCCGCGGGAGCCGATCGACGTCGACGGCGCCGGCCTTGATCTGGTCGAGCAGGTCGCGGCGGAGGAGGAGCTCGGGCTGCTCGCCGGAGCGGTCCCACGCGTCGGCGGCCTCGCGCAGGCGCTCGAGCAGGATGAGGCGATCCATGTGCGTCGCGCGCGTGGCGGCGAGGTGGGGCCAGCTCGAGACGAGCGCGTCGTGGGCGAGCTCCACGGTCCGGTCGCGGCGGGTGAGCAGGCGCGCGCGCTCGAGGGCGCCGAGTACCTCCGCGGCCTCGGCGGGCGAGGAGGTGGTCTCGACGAGCTCGTCCTCGGCCCAGCGGACGCGCGACCCGTCCATGGCGCCGAGGCGGAGCAGGAGCTCGTCGGCGACGGCGCGCCTGGGCGCGTCGAGGGCGGCGAGGGCCGCGTCGGCGTGGCGGGCGAGGGCGCCGCGGACGCCGCCGAGCCGGTCCCAGGCCTCGGCGTGGAGCGCGCCGGAGGCGTCGCGGGCGTCCCACCACGCGTCGAGGGCGAGCGCGACGAACGAGAGCGCGGCGCCGCCGCTCCGGAGCTCGCGCTGCACCTCGGCGGCGACGTGACCGAGGCCGCGCACCTCGGCGCCCGCGAGGGCCGCGGGCCGCGCGACGAGGTCCTTCACGGCGGCGGCGGCGGGAAGGCCGACGTAGCGCAGGGCGGCGCGGATCCCCTCGCCGGCGGGCGAGGCGAGCAGCTCCGCGGCGCGCTCGTCGGCCTCGTCGAGCACGCCGATGAGCCGGAGCCCCCGCGGCGTCTCGCCGGTGGCGAGGGCGGAGACGAGGGCGGCGAGCCGGCCGGCGCCGAGGGGCGCGATCGGGTCGACGACCAGCGCGACGCCGACGGGGGAGGCCATGCAGAACGTGGTGAGGGCGGCGAGGTCCGCGGTCTCGAGCTCGGGCGAGACGGCGGCGAGGGCGCGGGCGAGGGCGGCGTCGGGGTCGCCGCTCGGGGTGGCGGCGGGATCGCCGCTCGGGGCGGCGTCGGAGGCGCTGGTCGGGGCTGCGTTCGGCGTGACGCGCGCCTCGATCCAGTCGTCCTTGTGGTCGACGTGGCGGCGCGCGAGGTGGGGCACGAGGCCGGCGGAGGCGAGCGACGTCTTGCCGGAGCCGCGCGGTCCCTGGAGGATGACGCACGGCTCGAACTCGAGCTCGCGCCCGAGGCGGGCGATGTCGTCGTCGCGCCCGAAGAGGAGCCCTTCGTCGGTCGACGAGAGCGGGGCGAGGCCGCGGTACGGCGGGTCGGGCACGCCGTGGGGGCGCTCCCAGACCTCGTCGAGCAGCTGCTTCAGCCTCCCCGGCGCGACCCGGCGGTGCGCGGGGTCGATGGAGAGCAGGCGCACGAGGAGCGCGACGAGCCCGCGCGGGAGCCGGGCGGGATCGCGCGCGAGGTCGCGCATCGCGCCGCGCAGGGTGGCGGCGCGGAGATCGGCCCACCAGGCGCTCACGCGGGCGGGGTCGGCGACGTCGTCGGGCTCGGCGGGGACGTCCTGCGGGAGGCGGCCCGTCGCGAGCTGCACGATGCAGACGGCGAGCGCATAGGCGTCGGTGGCGGCGGTGGGCTCGGCCATCTCGAGCACCTCGGGGGCCATGAAGCCCGGGGTCCCGATGACGCTTCGGGCGGCGGCGGGGTTGTTTGCGCCGGCGAAGGCGCGGCGGGTGGAGGCGTAGACGTCGCGCTCGGCGAGGAAGGCGGCGGTGCCGACGTCGCCGAGGGCGCCGGGGGGCGTGACGGCGCCCGGGGAGGCGGCGGCGCGGGGAGAGGCGGCGAGCAGCGCGGCGCCGCCGGGCAGCGCGGCGCCGCCGGCGAGAGGGACGGTGCCGGCGAGGGCGACCGCGCCGTGGGCGGCGCCGCCGACGAGCGCCGGGGCCGCGCCGGCGGCGCGCGAGACGGGGCCGGACGGCGTGGGGCCGGCGCGCCGCGAGATGCCGAAGTCGAGCACCTTGAGGGCGCCGTCGTGCGTGAGGAACAGGTTGGCGGGCTTGAGGTCGAGGTGGACGACGCCGCGCGTGTGGATGACGTCGAGCGCGCCGGCGACGTCGCGCGCCCAGGCGACGACGCGGCGCCACGGGATGCGGCCGCGGTAACGGATCAGGTCGGCGAGGTTGCGGCCCTCGAGGAGCTCCATCGAGACGAACGGCGTCCGCGGGGTGCCCTGGAGGATGCCCGCGGCGTAGATCGTGACGAGCGACGGATGGCGGAACGAGGCGAGGAGCTTGGCCTCCTCGGCCCAGTCCGGGGCCTCGACGAAGTCCGAGACGAGCAGCTTGAGGGCGACCTCGCGGAACGGCGTGCCGTCGGGCAGGAGCTCCTCGGCGCGCCAGACGTCGCCGAAGCCGCCGCGGCCGAGCCTGACGCGGAGGAGGTAACGGCGGTCGAGGACGTCGCCCGGGGCGTGCGCGAGCCCCCCCGGCGGCATGGGGACAGGGCCGGGATCGCGGGAGGAGCTGCCCTCATCGACGAGCGTGCGGTCCATCGCAGGACGACGGTATCACCGGCGCGGGGCGAGGTGGACGGCCGTCCCCGTCCCGCGTCCTCCCGCTCCCGTGCGCGTGCGCTGGCTCGCCCCACGGCGCGGCCCCTCGCGCGGGCGCGCTCTGCCGGTCTGCTCATGGACATCGCCAACCTGGCGCGCGACGCTGTCGCTCATGGGCGTGGCACCTCGACGGAGACTCTCGCCGGAGGAGTACCTCTCCCTCGAGCGCGCATCCGACGTGAGGCACGAGTACGCGGGCGGCGAGATCTTCGCGATGTCCGTCGGCACCTTCGAGCACAGCGCCGTCGCCGCGAACATCGGCCGGCTGCTCCGCAACGCGCTGGGTGATCGCGGGTGCACGGCGCTGAACTCCGACATGCGCATCAAGATCCCTGCCGCGCATCGTTATGTCTACCCGGACGGCTCGGTCGTCTGCGGTCGTCCAGAGTTCGAGGACGAGCGGCGCGATACGCTCCTGAATCCGGTCCTCGTGGTCGAGGTGCTCTCCGAGTCGAGCGAGGCCTACGACCGCGGCGACAAGGTCGCGCACTACCAGACCGTGTCGTCGATCCGCGAGGTCGTCCTCGCGTCGCAGAAGGCGCCTCGGATCGAGGTCTTCACGCGCCAGGCGGACGAGAGCTGGGTGCTCCGGGTCTACGGTCCCGGCGACGGAGCTGCGCTGTCCTCGGTCGGGTGCGAGATCGCGGTGGACGACGTCTACCGTGGCGTGTTCGAGGCGGCGGTCCCGACGGGCTGAGGCCGCTCACGCTGCGCCCGTCCGCGGGACACGACACGACCCAGGCGCCATCACCGGCGCGGGGAGCGGGGGCACGGCTGTGGGGGGGCGTCCAGCGGCGTGCCGGAGACGCGGCCCGTGGAACGCCCGAGATCACCTGCACGAGCAGTTGTATCCGCCGGCCATCGTGTCCAGGGAATACAGACGACCGCTGGAGCCGCCGTCGTACTGGCGGCCGTCGACAAAGACGGTACAGCCGGCCACGACGGAGAGCCTCGTGACCCTGATAGACACGAAATAGTCGACGGCCACGTTCTCGCGGACCACCGTGGCCCGGGGCGGTGACCCGAGGAAAATCCGGCCGCATACCCGCGACTGCGCGCGATCGTCGGCGGCCGCGTCGGCCGCGAGCAGGATCGAGGGCAAGGTGAGGACGAGCGTGGCAATTGCCTTCGAGACGAGCTGCATGATTCACCCCCTGGCGGACTTGTGGGGCCGAGGATCCCTCGCCGGCAGGGCCTTGCGACGGGAACACGGTCCGGCTTGTCCGTGCGATCCTGCCACTCGGCTGCGGCCGCTTCGGTCCCCGTCTCCCGTCTCCCGTGCGCGATCCTTTCCGTGGCCGTCAACGATCTCCCATCAGCACCCGACGATGCGTATCGTCTTGTTCCCGCTCGCGACCACTACTGCGGATGCTCATCACGGAAAGAGAGAGAACGCCAAGAACGCCAAGAACGCCAAGAACGCCAAGATTATGAGAGAAGAACCACGCGCTTGATGCCGGTGCGGAGGACGGCCACGTTGAAGGTGATCACGAGACCAAGTCGAAGTCTTGCCGCCTTGAGATATGACAGGACCTGCGCGACGTGGATCGGGGCGATACACTCGGTGGCCTTGAGCTCGACGACGAGCTGACCATCCACAACGAGATCCATACGAGCCCGGCCCACGAGATTCCCCTTGTAGTCCACGCGGATGGGCACTTGCCGGGCGAACGGTATACGGCGCAAGGACAACTCGACGCACAGCGCTTCTTCGTAGATGGCTTCGAGGAAGCCAGGGCCGAGAGTTCGGTGCACTTCGATCGCGGCGCCGATGACGCAGCGGGCGAAGCGATCCAGCTCCGCGCCGGGCTCGCCCCTATCCTCTTTCTTGGCGTCCTTGGCGTCCTTGGCGTCCTTGGCGTCCTTGGCGTCCTTGGCGTCCTTGGCGTCTTCAACGTCCTTAGCGTCCTTGGTGTCTTGGCGGCTCATCTCATGTCTATCGACACACCCCCGCCCTCTGTTGCGTACTCCGCCGCAAAATTCGGTTGGCGCTCTGGATAGGGTGAGACACCTTGACGGTAACACAGAGGAACGCGCTGCCGCGTGCTGCGCGAGCAGCTCGCCCACCTCGGCCTTGGAGAGGGGCCTGCCCGGTGGGCGCTCCCGCTCCGCTCAGCGGTCGATGTCGACGATGAGCATGCCCATCACGCCCGTGGACGCGAGATCGTCGGGTAGCGCCAGCGTCTGCACGTGGGTCAGCCCGCCGCGCTCGTTCTCCTCATCCACCCGGAGGACGTGGATCTCGGGCACAATCGGGTTCTGCCCCAGCGAGGGCACGTCGAAGGCCCGGAGCTGGTAGAGGAATTTGCCGGCCGGATCGAGGGCGATGTCCGTCGCGCCCGGCCCCGTCTGACCGGGATCATAGACGCCGCTCGCGGCGATCGCGCCGTCCGCCGCGATCGTGTACCGCGTCAACGTCCTCGGCAGGAACGCCGCCGCCCAGAGATATCTGCCGTCCGGCGAGACGGCCAACCAGCACGGATCGAACTGATCGGCGTCCGTGATCACGTTGTTCAGGCCGAGGGTGCCGTCGTCTGCCAGCGTATAGGCGGCCACGCCGGGCGCAGGCAGGCCCGCCTGCCCGTCGGCGAGCGCCACGAAGATCTGGTCCGGCGCGGTCGGGCTGAACGCGAGCGCGAACGCGGCAGGGGTCTCGCGCTGGTCGGTCCGCTTGAGCGCGCCGTCCGCGCCGACCTCGAAGCTGTCGAGGAAGCTGCCCGCCGGCCGCGCCGCGACGAGCCGGCTGCCGTCATGGTTGAACAGGATATCGCTCGGGCTGTGCCCCTTGTCGACCGCGACGGTCGCCCCGGGGATGGGCTCCAGCGTTCCGTCGCTGCGCACGGTGAACCCGGCGTAGCTGGCCTCCACGAAGTCGCTCGGATCCGCGCCCGGGGGGTTGCCCTCGTTCACCACGAAGAGCCGATCGGCGTGCAGCGTCAGGCTGACAGGGCGCCTCCCGCCGGAGGGCGATGTACCGAGGAGCGTCAGCGAGCCGTCGTCCTCGATAGCGAACGCGGAAATCTCGTCGCTGCCGGGGTTCACCGCGAACACGCGCTCGCCGTCGGAGACCAGCGCGTGCTGCTCCGCGCCGCCCGTGAACGGATCGCCCTTGCCGCCGGTCATGGTCCGCCCGAGGTGGGTGAGCCTCCCCGTCTCCGGGTCGCGCGCGAACGCCTCGATGCCGTTCTCGCCGTCGGGGTTCGTGATCGTGTAAGCGAAGCTCTTCTTCGCGTTGCCGGGCGCGCCGCCGGAGCCGCCGGAGCCTCCTGCGCCGCCGGAGCCGGGCGCTCCCGCAACGCCGGAGTCACCGCACCCGACCAGCGCCAGCGACGTGCTGACGATCGCGACCGCACCCAGCCAATGACCCATCCGTTTGTTCATGGTCCCACCTATCGCGTCAATCCGCGTGGTTCTTGTCAGAGCGCACGTTCGTGTGGCTCGCGCGGTACTACGCGGCGGCGCGGTAGGGGTTTCGCGAGGCGCGCCCGGGCGCGGCGGAGGTGGCGCGCAGGGGCGTCGAGCGCCCCTCGTCGTCGCGCGACCACGCCGCCGCTCGGCGAGGGCACGGAGCGCTCCCGGATGAGGCGGTGATCGGCGATGTCCGCAGGGGCTCAGAACATGACCGCAGGCGGATCAGGGGGCACCACGATCCGTGGACCGGTGGCATCAGCGAGCCGCGTGAAATCCTGTTCGTTGAACGTAAGCAGCACGCCGGCGCCGGCCGCCTCCGCCGTCGCCAGATGAAGCGCATCGAAGATCGCCCCGGACGCGCAAAGCGAACGGGAGTCGACATCGTGCTCGGACGATGGGCTCCGTTCTTACTCCCACGCGGCGCGCGCTCTCCGCCCCGCGCGCTCCCCTTCCCCGCTTTACCCGCCCGCCGCCTCGACCAGCGCCCTCAGCAGCGGCGGCATCCTCCGCGCGTCACACGGCGCCTTCACCGCCCTCCCCGCCACGACCGCGCTCAGCTGGCACATCCCCTGTCGCGGCAGGTGGTCCATCCAGTAGAGGTCGAACCTGTCCTCGTGCAAGAGCCGCTTCACCATCGGATCCAGCGGCAGCATCAGCCCCTCGCGGAAGCGGGCCAGATAGACCACGTTCGACAGCCGCACCGGCGAGTTCAGCCCGATACGGCGCCGCGTCCCGGACGCGAACGGCCCGGTGTGATCGATGAACTCCACGGTCTGGAGATCTCCATAGAGATCCGGCTCGGTCTTCTCGACCGTCACCAGGGTCCACGCGCAGAGCGGGCGCTGCGCGCGGAGCAGCGCGCGCGTCATCTGCTCGAAGTCGGGCAGGTCGGCGGCCGCGCGCGCCTCGGTGTAGTGGCCGTGCGCGAACTGGTTGCGCTCGGCCTGCATCAGGTTCGAGAGCGTCTCGAACGTTTGGTTGTGCGACAGCTTGACGTCGAGCACCTCCCTCGCCATCGAGCCGATCGGATCGTCGCGGTCGCCGAACGCGCGCGCCGCGGTGCGCGCGAGCTCGCGCCACGCGCCGAGCGCGAGGCCGTCGCGCGTGCGCGTGCGGCCGTAGAAGTCGAGGAGCGCGCCCCAGCCCTGGGGAACGCCGCCCCCGGCGCCCGAGCCCCCCGCCCCGCTCGGGCTGCTCTCCCTGCCGCCGCTCGCCGGGCCGAACGAGCCACGGCCGCCGCCCGCGCCGCCCCCGTCGCCCGATCCGCTCGCTCCGGCGCCGCCCCCGCTGCCCCCGCCGCGCCCCGCCCCGGGGGCGCCGCTGCCGCCGCTGAAGTAGGCCGACACGAGCACCGTCGCGATGAAGCGCCACGTGCCCTCGAGCACGTCGAACAGCATCTTCACGCGCTCGATCGCGCTCGACGCCCCGATCGCCGCCCGCACCCGACCAGCGATCGGGTACGGCAGGCCGCCGCTCAGCGCCGAGAGCACGCCGTGCGGGTCGCTGCACTCGCGCGAGATCTCCGCCGCGCGCGCGCCGGCGTCGGCCTCGTGCAGGAGCTCCCACGACAGGGTCCGCGCGTGCTCGACCTTGCCGTCCAGGATCGGCGGCCGGGCGTGCCAGTCGCACTGCACCGCGCTCGCCATCGCCGCCGGATCCGCCTTCCAGGGGACACACGCGGCGACCACGCCGGCCGCGAGCGGCGCGATCAGCGCCCCGGGCCCCGCGTGGCTCGCGACCACCGCCGCGAGCTCCTGCGCGAGCGCCCCGATCACGTGCGGGCCGACCGCGCCGAGCGCGCTCTGCTCCTCGATGCCAAACAGGACCGTCGCGCGGCGCCCGCTCTGCGACGCGCCCAGCACCTCGGACGGCGCGGCGAGGCGCGCGCTCGCCGCGCCGCCGCGGAGCTCCGCCGCGCCGGAGGGGCCCGGGGCGCCCCGCGCGCGCTCCGCGGCGAGCGTGGTGATGGCGTGCACCGCGAGCTCGACCTCCCGGCCGGCGGCGTCGGCGTTCCCCGCGAGCGTGAAGTAGCCGCACACGAACGGCCCGACCCCGGCGGCCCCCACCGCCTCCGCCGCGCGGCGGGCCGCGGCAGACGCCTCCGCGGCGCCCCCGCGCACGAGCGCCGCGGCGGCGCCGTCCGCGTCGCCGACCGGCAGGTCCGGCCACAGGCGGTGCAGCGCGACCAGCGCGGCCGCCGCGCGCGAGGCGGCGCCCGGAGGCGGCGCCGCGGCCTCGTCCGTGCGCGACGCCGCCCCCGGAGGCGGCGCCGCGGCCTCGATCGGCCGGACCAAAACCAGCGCCCCCTCGCGCCCCCGCGAGAGGAGCGTCGCGCACTCGTGCTCCAGGCCCGCGCGCGCGAGCAGGCCCGTCGCGGGATCCACCGTGCCGGCGGGGACCGACAGCGCGGCGTAGCGGCGATCGAAGAACGTCGCGCGCATGCCGCCGACACACACGAACGTGCCGTGCACGAGCGGCGACTCCTCCCCGCGCGCGAGGTGCCGCGCGCCGACCTGCACGGGCACGCTGCACTGCTCGCGGCGGCGCAGCCACCAGCGCACGCCATCGTGACGCAGCGTGGCCGCGAGCCGCGACGCCGCGTCGGGGACCACGAGCTCGTTGCGCTCGTCGCCCACGCGCTCCGCGCGGCCGAGCCGCAGCACCCCGACCGGCTCGAGCCGGAGCTCGTGGATGTACCCGTCGCGCCCCTCGATCCGCAGGCGATCCGGCGCCGGGATCTCGCCGCGCCACAGCGAGAACCCGGGCGACTGCGTGAGCCAGAGCGTCGCGCCGTTCGCCGCGGTCGTGCGCAGCTCGGCCCCGGGCGCGCCCCCGGCCTCGCCGCCCCCGGCCCCGCCGCGCCGGGCCCCGTCGCCCTCGGCCGGCGGGATGCTCTCACCCGCCGCGGGCGGCATGCTCTCGCCCGCCGCCGGCGGGATGCTCTCGCCCGCCAGAGGATCGCCGCCGCTGCCTCCTGCGGCCGTCACGCGTGCCTGTCCATGGTCATGCCCGGCGCGCGATCCACGCCGGGGATCCCCGCCGGGTCCACGCCGCGCACCGCCCGAGCCCCCGGCGGGGTCATGCGCCGATTACCGCACCGCGCCACGGCAAATTCAACGCAAATGCGCCGCGACGTCTTTCCCGAAGCGCCGCGGTCGCGCCCGCGGGCGTCATCCCACCCCCGGCCTCAGGCCGGCGCCGGCCCCTCCGGGCCGGGAGCCCGCTGCCCGAGCAAACGCGCCAGGAAGATCGCGTCGACGGCGATGAGCAGGAGGTCGAGCGGCAGGCGGAAGCGGATCCTGCTGAAGAACACCGCGTGGGCGAACGCGCTCGCGACGTAGATCGCGACGAGCCTCTTCTCGAGCGGAAGCAGCGGGAAGCGCCGAAAGAGCGCGAGTCGAGCCACGAACAGGAGCAGGAGTGGGCCGTACGTCGCGAGCATGACCAGATCTTGCCAACCTGCGCCCTCGCCCTCCGTCGCCAGCTGGTTCCGGAAGGCGAAGTAGTGGAGCACCTTCGAGAAGTAGAGCCCGAGCGCGTCCAGCTTGTTCTCGAGGACGTACCGCACGCCCTGCGATCGGAGGTAGGCGTCGCGCTCGATCTCGTTGAGGCCCGCGGCGGCGGCGTCGCGCAGGTGATGGCTGATGTCGACGTTCACGCCGGAGCCGCCCGTGGCCTGCTCCGAGTTCCCGAGCAGGAAGTTCAGCCCCGAGTTCGACGAGACGAGCACGAAGGAGTCGAACGCCAGGTAGTTGCGCACGGACCAGGCGCCCACCACCGCGACCAGCGCGGCCGCCGCCACCACGGCCGAGCGGAGATCCGGCCAGAGCAGCAGGAACAGGAGCGGCAGCAGGAACAGGAACGTCGGCACGACGAGCGTGAGCGCGCCCATCGCGACGCCCGCGAGCGCCGCGCTCCAGAGCCGCGCGCGGCCCGCCCCGCGCGGCAGAGGCGCAGGATCCGCCGCGCCCGCTCCACGGAAGAGCAGCGCCAAGGAGAGCACGAGCAGGAACGCAGCCACCGTCTGCGGGTAAAGGGTGCCTGCGGTATAAAAGAACACCGGGTAAGCCAGCGCGAGGCCGACGGCGATGAGACCGGCCCGGACGCCGGCGGCGCGCTTCACCAGGTGGTGTGTCAGGAGCAACGAGCCCGCGAGCAGGACGAAGTTCGCGAACCGGATCAGGACCACGCCGGCGCCCGAGAGGAGCAGCGCCGCGATCAGCGCGGGATATCCGGGCGGCCGGAACGCGGTGGGGCCATCCCTGTTCAGCGTGTACTCGCCCCGATCCGCGAGGTAACTCGCGATCTTGAAATACTCGCGCTCATCGTAGTACCGGAGCGCATCGCCGAGCCGGAGCGAGTACACGAGCCCGGCGATCAGGAGCAGCGCAATACACACCCCGACGACGTGGCGCTCTCGGAGCTCGAGCCACGAGAGCGGGCGCTCGATACGGCGAGAAGCCCACGCGGCCGCCCGGTTCAGCATGAGCGCCCGAGACTATCGACGGCCGGAGCCGCGATCAAGCGGGATCGCGCGCGGTTTCGAGGTGCTCCAGGACGTTTCGGAGACGTGAATTCCGAGCTGCGCGACGGCCGCGGCAACGCGCTCACTGCGTCAGGTAGAACCAGCCGAGGCACATCTCGTCGCCCGTGACACTTCGGTCATGGGAGGAGGGCGCGTCGCGCGGGCGCCGATCACAACTCACCTCAGCAGCAGGCTGTACTCCTGGTCCGCCCAGCGCTGAAGGTCGCGCTCCATCCTGGCCACGTCCGCGACGCCCGGAGCAGCGGCCACCGCCTGCTGGTCCAGGAACTCGACCAGCGCCAGCCACTCCGCCCGTCGCGTTCGCCGGGCGGCCTCGTTGTCCAGCGCGGTGCGCCCCTCGAGCAGCGACGCCAGGTCTTGCCCCTGGAGATCGGCTTGCCCCGCCCAGAGGCGCACCGCCTCCGGATCGTCTTGCTCCCATACAGCCACGAAATGGGCATCAATGCCCCGGTCCGCGCAGTACACGCACGACGAGGTCAACACGCCGGGTTCTTCCTGCCGCGAGACGGCCACCACCAGGGCGTCGCAGCCCTCCAGGAAGGCCGCGTCGGCCGGCCCCGTCTCGCCCGGCTCATCGGGCAGGGCGAGGTGATTCTGAGTCAGCCATGCCGCCGTATCCGCCAGGAGGTGGCTGGGCCAGGTGATGCCGGGCCAGCGCTCCTCGAACGCTCGCAGGTAGCGGCGCATCGGGAAGCGCGCCGCGTCCAGCTGCAGCGTTGCGGGCAACCCATAAAGCAGCCGGAAAAACGCCCCTGGGACAGCGTCCCAGTCCATGCCCGACGCTGCCTGCCTGAGCTGCTGGAGTGCGGCCTCTCTGTCCCTCATGGCGCAAGCCTAGACGATGCCGCAGCGGTTGGTAAGCCGCGGGCCCGTCGGACTATCCTGGCAACACGGGCAGCAGACGATGCTGGCCACGTAGTCCCGGCCGCTGCGGACGTTGTAGTGTCTTCCGCGCCCAGCGCACGGGCCCCTCGTGGCGACCGCGGGAGAGCGCAGGCTCAGGCTGGGATTGCCGGTCCGCGCCTTGAGCGCCCGGAGCGCTGCTTGCTCGCTCGGGTAAGTATAGAAGGTCGGCAGCCCGTCGCAGAGGATCTCGCCCGGGTGCTGCGTCGCGCAGCTCGCTGCGGTACGCGGCGGCGAATCCACGCGTGGCTCGCTCCGCTCTCCGGTCCTTGTGGCCGCGTCCGGCGCGGGGGTGGTCCCCGTCGGAGAGGCGGTTGCCTCGATCCAACGCCGAAGCATCTCCGCCTGCTCGGCGTCCGGAATGCGCGGGAAGAGGTCGCCCGGGGGGAACGAGCGGCCGAGATCAGGGGCGCGCGGCGCGGGCGAGGTGTGACACCCGCCGATGCAGACCTGGAGGGGATCGTCCAGCACCGTGTACCCGAGATCCTCCAGCGCTCTGCGCAGCTGCGAGATCTGCCACTCCTCGTGGAGCCCGATTCCGAGGAGCACCGCGAGGAGCGCGACGACCGCGACCCCGGCGACGACGATGCCCATGCCGACCGCTGCGCCGCCCCCTGCAGCGCTCGCGCCGGTGCCGGCGGCGCCCACGCCGGTGCCGGCAGCCGTCCCCGTGCCGACCGCAGCACCGCCGAGGGCCGGTCCCGATGCCACGAAACCGAGGGTGATGAACTCAGGCCCAGCAAGACCCCTCCTGATCGTCTCCTCGTCGCCTCCCGAGGAGCGCGCCAGGTTGTAGAGCGCGCGGAGCTGCGCGTTCGTGATCACCATTCCACACCGCCTCTCGGTGCGGCAACGGCGGATCGCATCCGCGCGTCGCGTGTCTCCGCGCCGCCGGTAGGCGGCCTCGAGCGTCTCCGACGTCGCCTCTGCGGGGACGGGCCGCGGCTCGCCCTCCGGCGCCCGCTGCACGCGCTCGCGGCCCTGCGGCAGGTGCTCCTGCTGCATGACATGCACCAGCTCGTGCGCGAGGAGCGCCTGGCCACCCGGCGATTTCGGCGCGTATTGACCCGACGCAAAGGCGATGTGGCGACCGACCGTGAACGCGCGCGCGCGGAGCGCGCCCGCCGCAGCGGCGGCGGCGGCGTCGGCATGGATGCGGACGCGGCCGAACGCGAAGCCGAGCTGGCGGCCGAAGAACGATTGAAGCGACGCGTCGAGCGGGGCGCCGCCTCCCTCGAAGCCCTCGATCGTGGCGGCGGAGGCTGCGTCCATCGCCGCCCGCGACGCTTTTCAACCGGCGCAGGTCCTGTATGCTCCCGCGCCCTCCGCAGGACCGCAGTCGCCGCCATGCCGATGATCGTCGTCGAGGATCTACGCAAGACCTACCGGGTGGCCGAGCGCCGGCCGGGCGCGTGGGGCGCCGTCGCCGGGGTCCTGCGCCCGCGTTACCGCGCCGTCGACGCGCTCGCGGGCGTCTCGTTCTCGCTCGAGCGAGGCGATCTCGTCGGGTACATCGGGCCGAACGGCGCGGGCAAGTCCACCACCGTCAAGATCCTGGCGGGCATCCTCGTGCCGGACTCGGGGCGATGCGAGGTGGCCGGCCGCGTCCCCTGGCGCGAGCGCGTCGAGCACGTGCGGCGGCTCGGGGTCGTCTTCGGCCAGCGCACCCAGCTCCTCTGGGACCTGCCGGTCATCGACTCCTTCGAGCTCCTCCGGGACATCTACCGCGTCGGCCCCGCGGACTACGCCCGCGCGCGCGACGAGCTCGTCGCCATGCTCGACCTCGCGCCGCTGCTCGGCACGCCGGTGCGGCAGCTCAGCCTCGGCCAGCGGATGCGCTGCGACCTCGCGGCCGCGCTGATCCACGCGCCCGAGCTGCTCTTCCTCGACGAGCCCACGATCGGCCTCGACGCCGTCTCGAAGCTCGCGGTGCGGCGCTTCGTCCAGCGGCTGAGCCGCGAGCGCGGGGTCACCGTGATCCTGACGACGCACGACATGGACGACATCGAGGCGCTGTGCTCGCGCGTGATCCTCATCGCCGGCGGGCGGGTGCTCTCGGACGGCTCGCTCGAGGCGCTCCGCGCCCAGGTCACCGCCGAGCGCTGGCTCATCGTGGACCTGACCGACCCGGCGGCGGAGATCGCCGAGCCGCACGCCGAGGTGATCCGCCGCGAGGGCGACCGCGTGACGCTGCGCTTCGACCCGGCCGCCGTCTCGACGGCGGAGCTCATCGGGCGCGTCACGGCCCGCTACCCCGTGCGCGACCTCCTCGTGCAGAACCCGCCCATCGACGAGATCGTGGCGCGGCTCTACGGCGAGGGCGGCGAGGCGGGCGCGCGGTCATGAGCCCTCTCCGCGCGTACCTCGCGGTGCTCCGCGCGCGCTTCCGCGCCCTCCTGCAGTACCGCGCGGCGGCGGCCGCCGGGTTCGGCACGCAGCTGTTCTGGGGGCTGCTCAAGGTGATGGTGCTCGATGCGTTCTACGGGAACGCGGCGCCGGGCGCGCCCCAGCCGATGGCGCTCGGGCAGGCGGTCACCTACACCTGGCTCGGGCAGGCGTTCTTCCAGCTGCTGCCGTTCTCGACGAACCCCGACCCCGAGGTGCGCGAGATGATCCGCACCGGCGCCGTGGGCTACGAGCTCGCGCGCCCGCTCGACCTGCACGCGCTCTGGCTCACCCGCGCGATCGCCGCGCGCGTCGCGCCGACGGCGCTGCGCGCGCCCCTGATGTTCGCGGTGGCCGTGCCGCTGCTCGGCATGTCGCTGCCGCCGTCGCTCGCCGCGGCCGGCGCGTTCGCGGCGGCGATGGTCGGCGCGGCGGCGCTCGTGGGCGCGTTCGCGGCGGCGGTGACGTCGACGATGCTCTGGACCACGTCGAGCGACGGCATCGCCCGGCTCGCGCCGTCGGTCGTGCTCATCACCTCCGGCATGATCATCCCGCTGCCGCTGTTCCCGCCCTGGGTGCAGCCCTGGTTCGACGTGCTGCCGTTCCGCGGCATGATCGACGCGCCGTTCCGGCTCTACCTCGGGCACCTGCCCGCGGGGGCGCTCCCGGGCGTGCTGCTGCACCAGGCGCTGTGGACCGCCGTCTTCGTGGCGCTCGGCCGGGCGATGGTCGCGCGCGGGCTCGGGCGGCTCGTGGTGCAGGGCGGCTGATGTCCCAGGGCGCGCTGAAGCTCTATTTCCGGCTCGCCGCCGCGTCGCTGCGCGCGCAGATGCAGTACCGCGCGTCGTTCGCGATGTGGTCCGCCGGGCAGTTCATCACCGTGGGCATCGAGCTCCTCGGGGTGTGGGCGCTGTTCGACCGGTTCGGCGCCGTGAAGGGGTGGCGCTTCGCGGAGGTCGCGCTGCTGTTCGGCCTCGTCAACGTCTCGTTCGCGCTGGCGGAGTCGTTCGGCCGCGGGTTCGACACCTTCTCGACGCTGGTGCGGTCCGGCGACTTCGACCGGCTCCTCCTCCGCCCGCGCTCGACGGCGTTCCAGGTCGCGACCCGGGACTTCCAGTTCCTGCGCGCCGGGCGGCTCGCGGTCGGCCTCGTGATGCTCCTGTGGTCCGCCGCCGCGCTGGACGTGGGGTGGACGGCGGCCAAGCTCCTGCTGCTCGCCGGCGCGATCGCCGGCGGCGCGTGCGTGTTCTACGGGCTCATCGTGCTCCAGGCGACGATGTGCTTCTGGACGGTCGAGTCGATCGAGATCATGAACGCGGTGACGTACGGCGGAACGGAGGCCGCGCAGTACCCGCTGAGCCTCTACCGCGACTGGTTCCGGCGGTTCTTCACGTTCGTCGTGCCGCTCGGGTTCGTGAGCTACATCCCCGCGGGAGCGCTGCTGGGCCGCCCCACGGTGCCCGCGCTGCCGGAGGCCGCGCGCTGGGCGTCGCCGCTCGTCGGCGTGCTGTTCTTGCTCGTGTCGCTGCGGATATGGCGCCTCGGCGAGCGCCGGTATCAGTCGACCGGGTCGTGAGCCGTCAATCCGGCGGCAGCAGGTCGAAATGCACCTCCGGCCGCCGTCGCGGCGCGCCGCGCTCCACCACCTCGGCGAGCCGGAGGAGCAACGCCTCCTCCCACGGCCGCCCCATCAGCTGGACCCCGATGGGGAGCCCGCGCGCGTCATACCCCGCAGGCACGCTGATCGCCGGGTATCCCGTCAGGTTCGCGGGGAACGCATACCGCATCAGCGCGCTGGTCACCTCGAGATCGCTCTCGCCGGAGGGCATGACGTCCGCCGCGATCGCCGGCGCCGTGGTCGCGCACGCCGGCGTCACGAGCGCGTCGATCCGCTGGAAGGTGCGGTGGAAGCTTGCGAGCGCGCGGGTCCGCACCTTCTGGGCGGCCACGTAATCTCGGCTCGTGAGCGAGCGGCCGATCGCGAGGTTCACCCGCACCCCGAGCCCGTAAGCGCGCCGGTGCTCGGCGTCGTGAGGCTCGGCGAACGACGCCATCTCCGACAGGATGGTCACCGCGTGCGCGACCCGCGCCCGGTCGAGCTCCGGCACCTCGACCTCGACCACCTCGCCGCCGCGCGCCGCGAGCGCCGCGAGCGCCGCGCGGCACGCCGCCGCGACCGCGGGCGCGGCGTCCTCCATCCAGGCCGTGTAGACCCCGAGCCGTACGCCCGCGAGGTCGGCGTCGCCGAGCCCCGCGAGGCTCGGCGGCGGCTGGAGCAGCGAGCCGGGGTCGCGCAGATCGGGCCCCGCGACCGCCGCGTAGGCGAGGGCGACGTCCCGCACGCTCGCGCCGATCGGGCCCACGTGCCCGACGCTGTAACAGAGCGGCACGACGCCGTGCTCGCTCACGCGGCTCCACGTCGGCTTGAGCCCGGCCACGCCGCAGAGCGCCGCCGGGATCCGGATCGAGCCGCCGCCGTCGGCGCCGAGCGCGATCGGGCAGAGCCCCGCCGCGACGGCGGCCGCCGATCCGCTCGACGACCCGCCGGTGTAATGGCCCGGCGCGTACGGGTTCCGCGGCGTGCCGTGGTGGGGATTGAACCCCGTCGTGTCGATCCCGATCTCGTGCATGTTGGTCTTGCCGAGGATCACGGCGCCCGCGGCGCGCAGGCGCGCGACGACCGTCGCGTCCTCCCGGGCGACCGCGCGGAGGAACCGTGTGCCGGCGGTCGTGGGGTATCCCGCGACGTCGATCTCGTCCTTGATGGCCACGGGGATGCCGTCGAGCGGGCCGAGCGCGGCGCCCGCGCGGCGCCGCTCGCCCGAGGCGCGCGCCTGGGCGCGGATCTCGTCGGCGCGGCTCGCGATGAACGCCCGGAGCGGCGGGTCGCTCCTGTCGGCGCGCTCCATCGCCTCGATGGCGCGCTCGGCGACCTCCTCCGGCGTGGTCCGTCCCGACGTGTAGGCTCGCGTGATGTCGGCCGCCGTCTCGAACGCGAAGCCGTTCGCGGGGGGCGCCCCGGCCGCGATGGCCCCGAGGTCGATCGCGGCGGCCTGCGTGGCAGACATCGACGCGGGACGGGGCAGGACAGGGCACACGGAAGGCGGCTCCGGGAGCTCGGCGCGCCGCATCGCGAGGACGCCGACGTCCTTGTGCAGCTTCTGCAGGAGAAGCGCGCCGGCGGCGGGGTTGTCGAGCGCGGCGGCGAACGCTTGCAGTGCGCGGCCCGCGAGGCGCGGGGCGGCGGCGGTCTTGAGATCGTAGGGCATGGGCGGACCGCTCTTGTAGCGCAAGCAGCGGCTCCTGCGGCGCAAGCAGCGGCTCCTGCCGCGCAAGCAGCGGCTCCTGCCGCGCAAGCAGCAGCTCCTGCTCTCTTCTTGGCGTTCTTGGCGCTCTTGGCGCTCTTGGCGTTTTATTCCCCGGTCGGCTCAACGTGATCGGTGTCCAGAGGTGGACCACTCAGGTCGACGGAGCCAGCCTATCTCCTTGGCACGGTCAGAAGTCGAAGTACGGGAGCCCGCCGCCCGCGACGACCCGGTGGATGAACATCCCTATCCCGGCGGAGCCCGTTCCATAATCGGTGGAGACGCGGAGGAGCTCCTCGCCGGGGAAGACGAGGCCCGCCGGCCTCGCGATCGCGAACAGCATCACCCGGTCGACGAACCGGCGGGCTTCCTCGAGGTACCGCGCCTCTTCCGTGCGGCGGTGCATGTCCACGAAGAAGTTCCCGATCCCCGCCATTCCCGCGAAGTTCGTGGGAAAGACGGTGTACGCGCCTTCCAGGTGGAGGGCGATCTTCCGGGCCATGTGGAGGTATCGCTCGTCCCCGAGCGCCGCGTGGAACCGCAGCGCGACGGCGCCGATCCCCGCGCCGCCGATCCGCCAGTAAGGGTAGCGGACGCGCTCGTCGGCAGAGCGCCTGAAAGCGACGCTCCCGTCCTCCTGCTCCTCGGCGCTCGCGAGCTCGTACTCGAGGAGCGCCCGCGCGATCTCGAGGTGCTCCTCTCGCCCGGTGGCCCGGTGGAGCCGCAGCATGAAGTAACCGATGCCCGCGGCGCCGTGCGCGAGGCCGTGATAGACCGCACCCGTGTTCTCGTAGCAGGCCCCTGCCCTGTCTCTCCGGAGCTCCGGCGCGATCCGCGCAGACGCCTCCAGCGCGCGGGCCAGGTACTTCTCGTCGCCGAGCTGCGCGAAGAAGAAGAGGTTAGCGAGGCCCCAGCCGGCCGCTCCGTAGAACATGTCGGCGTTCTCGAAGAGGAGCGGCGACCCGGCCGCGACGTCCATGAGCCGCTCGGCCTCCCCTCGCATCCCGAGCTCGAGGAGCGTCCACGCGACCCCGGAGCTGCCCACGTAGAGCCCGGGCGCGTAGCCCCCGTCGCCGATCCTGGACGCCTCGCGCACGAGGGCGTCGAGGAACACTCCGGGGACCTCTCCCCGCGTGCGCTTCAGGTAAAGCGCGACCCCCGACGCGCCGTAAGCGACGCTGAGCGGGTTCGTCGCGAAGCGCCGGTAGTCGGTCGGCAGATCCAGCGGGTCCTCGCGGCGCTGGATCTCTGCAACGATGTAGCTCCCGATCGCGGCGACGATCTCCCGGAGATCGCCGTCGGTCCGGAGGGGCGGCATCGGCGCGGCCCCGGTGATGCCGTCGATGCTGCGCTCGGCCTCCGCGAGCAGCTCGTCCACCCGCCCGGGCTGCTCGCCCACGCCGAGGACGAGCCGCAAGAGCGCCTCCGGGGCGCCCTTCTCCTTGGCAAAGTGCGCCAGCATGGGCGCGCGGAGCTCCGGCGCGAGCGTGAAGAAGGGCGTCGGAGGGTACAGGAGCTCTCCGAGGATCCGGCTCAGGGCCTTGTGGTCGTCCGCGACGGTCGGCGGCTCCCCCATCCTGCGCGCGGCGCCGAAGCCGGGCGTGACGATGGGGACGAGGAGGCGCTCCGCGTCGTCCTGGTCGACATAAGCCGCCTCGAAATCGATGAACGTCACCTTGCCCTGCTCCGGGTCGAACAGGATGTTCCGCGGCGAGATGTCCTGGATCACCACGCCGTGCGCGTGGATGGCCCGCGCCGCGGCGAGGATCTTCCTCGCGATGGCGAGGAACTCGTCGCAGTACCTCCGCACGTCGTCGGCGCTCGGATGTCCCTTCAAGAGGAGGGAGGAGCGCCACGAGGCCAGGTAGGGACCGAGGGGCACGCCGCTCGCGAGCTCCATGGCGACGAAGCTGTGCTCCCACTCCTGGAAGAGCTCGATGGGCCGAGGCGTCACGCCCGTGCCCGCGAGGCGCTTCAGGATCCGGTATTCGTTGTGCAAGCAGGCGACGGCGTCGTGCGGGTTGCTCCGGCCCCTGTTCACGAACGGCCGGGCCTCCTTCACCACCACCTCCGTGCTGGTCTCGAGATCGAGGCATCGGTAGACCCCGCCCTTGCTGGAGGTGCTCAGCGCGTCGATCGCCTTGTACCTGCCGTTGAGGGCGAGCTCGTCGTCATCCTCCTCCGCGTCGGGGAATGGATCGTCCACCCCGTCGGGCAAGGCGAAGTAGGGCAGCCGTTCGTCCGGGATCAGCTGGCCGTCGGCGGTCCGGAGGAGGGCCATCCGCTCGCCGTACACGTTGAGTCGATGCGCCTTCTTGAAGGCGCCGTAACGATAGAAGAGCACCTTGCTGTCCTTGTACCGCCTGTCGGACAGGATGTACGGCCCCTCGAACGATCGCGTAGCCTCGTGGACGCGCTCCGCGATCCGCTCGAGCCTTGCGGCGCCCTCGGGATAGATGGTGATGAACTTCCCGCACGCCCCGCGGCCCCACGTGGTCGAGTTGCCGAGGTCGAGGATCCGCTCGTCGACGAGCACCTTGAACGACGCGCCCTCCTCCACGAGGACGGGCGCGACCGCTGCCAGCATCTCCCTCGCGCGCTCGTGCGTCGTCGACAGGTGGAGCTTGAACCCGGCGTCAGGGAACCGGGCCTCCGGCGGGTGTGCCTCGCACCATGGGCCCGGGCCCTCTCCTACCACCCAGCCCGCCGGCAGGAGGTGCTTCAGCAGGATCCTGAAGTCCGCGCGCTCCGACCGGTAGCCGTCCAGACCTCCATAACGCTCCGGGTGAACCAGCGTGAAGTTGACGATGCGATCTCTTGCTCTTCTGTCGATGCCTTGCATGATCCCTCGATGAGCACGCAAAAGAAAACCGAGGCTCCTCCGGAGCTTGATGTGCCGGAGAAGCCTCGGCCGCTGCGGTGGCGCGCGCATCGATCGCCGCTGGGCCAGCGGACGCCGCGTCCCCTGAGCTCGTTACTGGACCTCAGGTAGGACAGGGAGGCACGCCGTGTTCCCGGCCGTCGCCCGCGCGCCGCGCGAGCGAGAGGTCAGGAGAATCAAGCGTTAGAAAGACAGAGAAGAAGGCTGGCGGCCGAACCCGGTCCATCGTCGCAAATGAGCAAGCTTATGGTCGATACGGCTTCGTCCGTCCCTTCGCTGCTGGAGTTCTTCTTGCCGTTCACCGAGAGCTTCTGGAGCGACAAGATCTTCTTTTTCTTCATACCGTTGACCTCCTTTGCCGTAGGCACCGGCGAGCTCAGCAAGTGCCGTACCGCGGCGCGGCCGGTGGTGCGGCGGGGACCGAAGCCCCGCAAGAGCGCGGGATTCGCGGACAATCGCAGGCGGACCGGGTCCGCTCGCGATGCTCTTGGAATTTTCCACCAACAACCCTGATGGCGGGAGCAGGCACTGCTGCGTGCTCGAGCACGCACCTCAATCGCTCGCAGATCGCCGCGACAGCCTCGCATGCGTCCGGACGCACCTCGATGTTCCGGGCGCCCGCTCCTGGACCGCCCTGAACGCCGCCGCGATTCGCGCCGAAAATTCGCGCTATCCAGGTTGGCGAGCTCTTCCGCTTCGCGCCATCTCTCCTCCGGCGCCGTGTTGAAGCGGCGGCGGAGCTGGTCTTTCCGGCTCGCCGTTCGCCGCCGCCTCCGGCGCCCCAGGGGAGGACCGTCATGAAGTGCATCTTCCGGGTGCGGCCCGCGTTCGTGGCCGCCGCAGGTCTCGCCGTGCTGCTCATCGTCCAGGGCCGCGCGGCCACGGGCATGGGCGCCGGCCGCTGGACCGTCTTTGGCAAAGATCTCGCGAACACGCACAACGCGGCCGACGAGGACGACATCGGACCAGCGAACGTCGCGTCGCTCTCCGTGAAGTGGGCCTTCACCACGAGCGGCAATGTGTCCGCGACGCCGGCCGTCGACCGCGGCGCCGTCTATTTCCCGGACTGGGGCGGCGGCCTGTACAAGCTCGACGCCGCGACCGGGCTCCCGCTCTGGACGCGCACGATCGCCGGACTCACGGGCACGGCCAGCGCCGTCTCGCGCACGAGCCCCGCGCTGCACGGCCACATGCTGTTCCTCGGCACCCAGGACGGCGCGCACGTGCTCGCCGTGGACAGCCGCACCGGAGATCTCCTGTGGAAGACACAGGTCGATCCGCACCCCGCGGCGATCGTCACGCAGTCTCCGGTCGTGCACGGCGGCCGCGTGTACGTCGGCGTCTCGTCGCGCGAGGAGCTCTTCGCGTCGGACGAGGGGTATCCGTGCTGCACGTTCCGCGGCAGCGTGGCCGCGCTCGACGCGGTCACCGGGGAGCTCCTCTGGCAGCGCTACACCGTCCCTGACGGCTACAGCGGCGGCGCCGTCTGGGGCGGCGCGCCCGCGATCGACCTCGGGCGTCGCGCGCTCTACGTGACCACCGGCAACAACTACACCGTGCCCGCGGCCGTCGCCGCGTGCGCCGAGGCCGCCGGCGACGACCCCGTCGCCGCCGAGGCCTGCCTCCCGGAGGACGACCACATCGACGCCGTCCTCGCGCTCGACCTCGACAGCGGCGCGGTGAAGTGGGCGCGGCGGCTCCAGGGCTTCGACGCCTGGACGGGCGCGTGCTTCTACGGCTACGACTGGTGCCCTTCCCCGACGGGCCCGGATTACGACTTCGGCACGGGCGCCACGCTGTTCTCGGCCTGCGCGGGGGAGGGCCGCCGCGATCTGGTCGGCGCCGGCCAGAAGAGCGGGATCTTCTGGGCGCTCGACCGCGACGACGGGACCGTGGTGTGGAGCACGCTGGTCGGCCCCGGCGGGATCCTCGGCGGCATCATGTGGGGAGTCGCCGTGGACCACAGCAGGCTTTATGTGCCCGTCAGCAACAGCGACCAGATCGCGTATACGCTGCACCCCTCCGGGGAGATCATCACGTGGGGGTCGTGGAGCGCGCTCGATCCCGCCACGGGCGACATCCTGTGGCAGACGCCCGATCCCACGCCGGGCGCGCAGGACAGGGGGCCTCTGACGGTGGCGAACGGCGTGGTCTACGCCGGCTCGATGAGCGGCGACGTGCTCGCGCTGAACGCCGCGACGGGCGCCGTCCTCTGGAGCCACCCGGCGGACGGCTCCGTCAACGCCGGGCCGGCGGTGGCGGGAGGCACGGTGTACTGGGGCAGCGGTTACGAGAGCTTCGGCGTCGGGACGCCGGGCAACACGCTCTTCGCGTTCGCCTTGCCGTAGCGCTCCCCGGCTGCCCCGGACGTCGCGCGGCCGATCGACCGCGGATCCCCGCCGCCCTTAGAGCACCCGATCGCGTTGCTCGAGCGAGAAATGAGCCGCGAAGGCGCCAAGATATTGTCTTCTTCTTGGCGTCCTTGGCGTCCTTGGCGTCCTTGGCGTCCTTGGCGCCGCGAAGCTCTGCTCATCTCAGGTGATTCCAATCCGTTTGTCGCTCTGGACGCAGCGATGGGCGGCCGCCCCCCGGCCGTGGCACAACGGGCGTCGCCATGATCCCGCGCGACCCCGGCTTCACCGAGCGCACCCGCGCCCTCTTCGACGCAACCCCATTCCTGCGGCACCTCGGCGCCGAGCTCGTCCGGTGCGAGCCGGGCCGCTGCGAGGCGCGCCTCCGCGTCGCGCCGTGGCAGCTCCAGCAGGACGGCTTCATCCACGCCGGCGTCCAGGCCACGCTCGCCGACCACACGGCGGGCGCGGCCGCGGGCACGCTGCTCGCCGCGGACGAGGTCGTCCTCACCGTGGAGCTCAAGATCAACCTGCTCCGCCCCGCCCTCGGCGAGGAGCTCCGCTGCGCGGCCGTGGTCCTGCGCCCCGGCGCGCGCATCACCGTCGCCGAGGCCGAGGTCTTCGCGCGCCGCGGCGCCGAGGAGAAGCTCACGGCCAAGGCCATGATCACGCTGACCTCCGCCCCCACCCGCTGAGGCGGGGGCGAAGATCGCCCGGCGGCCGTGCCGTGCGACGCGCGAAGCGAAGAGCTGCCGAGCGCCGCCGGAAGCCGGTATGCTGGCACCAGCGCGACGCCTCGGTGGTGCCCCAGGTTGCTCCGACCGGGCTCGCAGAGGCCGGTGGACCAAGCGGAACATGGATCTCTTCTTCGTGTCTCCTCGTCTGCCTGCTCCGCTCAGGACCCGGAAAGCGAAGCGACAGCGCCGGTCCGGGCCGCGCGTCCGCGCGCGCCGCGGCCTTGATGCCGCCCCTCTGCATCGCCGAGATGGCGCCTTGCTCCAGGAGAGAGCTCCATGACCAGCCCCGTTGACAGCAGCGACGTGTTCCTCATCCCGATGCCCGGCCGCGGCGTGGCGCGGGTCCCGCGCGCGGTCCTCGAGCGCTACGTCGATGAGGCGGCGCGCCTCGCCCACGACCCGTGTCCGGCGGAGAACGACGTGACCGCCCACTCGATGTCCGTCGATCCCGCGACCGGCGCGAGCGCCTGGCACACCGAGTGGGAGCTCGGGCCGTGCGACTACACCGACGAGAGCGGGTTCCCGCAGAGCGCCTATACGTGGCATCGCCACCCGCTCGGCACCGAGTACACCGAGATCTACCAGAAGTGAGCGCGCACCGACCGGCATCGCCCCGCGCGCACCGACCGGCATCGCCCCGACCGGCATCGCCCCGACCGGCATCGCCCCGCGCGCACCGCGCCCCCCGGCGGCGGCCGGCGGCGCCCCTGCTCGCCGCGGCCCCCCTCGCCGCCGCGCTCCTGCTCGCCGCCGCCTGCATCGAGCGCGGGTACCCGCTCGCCGCGAGCGGGCAGGTCGACATCCGCGCCGACGTCGCCGGGCCGCTGTTCGCGGCCGACACGCTCGACGTGGAGGGCAGGCCGGTGCCGCCCCGCCAGAGCCCGTGGCGCACCGCGGTCTCGCTCCAGCTCACCGAGACGAACGAGCCGGCGTACGGCGCCTATGTCGAGGTCCGCGTGGTCCCGAGCGAGGCGCTCGCGCTGCACGCAATCAACGACGAGAGGGGCGACGACGTGAGGGGCGAGGACGAGGCGGGCGGCGAGGCCGACGACGGCGCCTCGTGCGGCGTGCGCGACGGCGCGTTCCGCTGCGTCGCCGGCACGCAGGGCTACGCCCGGTTCATCGCCGCGTCCGAGGGCGACTGGTCCGGCGAGGCGCGGCTCGTCGTCGCCTGGGCCGACCGCACCGAGGAGCTCCCGATCACCGTGCTCCCCGCGGGCCTGCCGGAGGACGCCACCAACTTCGCGCTCATCGCGGGCGGGCTCGGCGAGAACGACCGCGTGCTCGCGACCTACCTGCCGCTCACCTGCACGCTCGGCCCCCTGCCGGACGACCTCGGCGCCACGTGGCGCCCGGGCGCGATCCGGGCGCGCGAGGCGCGCGTCCGCGCGTCGCCGCCCCAGAACGCCCCCGGCGTCGTGGAGCACGCCCCCGTCATCGTCGAGTCGCTGCACAGCGAGGCCGCCCTCTCGCTCGCGCCGGACTGCAGCGAGCGCACGACGCGCCTGCGCGTGCTGCTCGGCGCGACGGGCGAGAGCCCGCCCTTCAGCCTGTGCTTCAGCGACCTCGGCGGCGACGTGACGCTCGCCGTGAGCTCGGGGCAGAAGGTGATCGAGCCGGCCCCGGCGCTCACCGTCGACCCCGAGCCGCGCCTGCTCCGCGTGCGCGCCCTCCGGAGCGTCGTGACCGCGGGGACGCCGGGCGACCTCTTCGAGGTGAGCGCCTACAACGCCAAGCGCGTGCGCATCGCCGTCCCCGTCGACCTCCGCGCCGGCGACGACCGGGTGATCGCGCTCGGCGAGGCGTCGGTCACGCTGCGCGGCGAGGACAGCGAGGCCACCATCATCCAGGGCGTCGCGGTCGCGCCGGGGACGACCGAGCTCCGGGTGACGCCCCGCCTGCTCGCGAGCCCCGAGTGCACCTCCGAGCCCGTCACCGTGGTCGCGCCGCCGCCGCCGGACCCGGAGCCGGAGCCGGGAGAGGAAGAGGGGTCGCCGTGAGCGCGCGGCGGCCCGCGTTCTTCCTGGCGAGCGCCGCGCTCGCGTTCGCCTTCGCGGCGCCCGCGCCGGCGCCGGCGCAGGACGACCCGGACGAGGGCTCCGGGGAGCCGAGGATGGAGGCGCCCGACGCGACGCGGCCCCCGCCGGCGCAGCGGAGCACGTCCGCGCCCCCGCTCGCGGTCCCCGCCGACTTCGGCGGCAGCCTCCAGGTCGTGCGCGGCCCGGCCAGCGCGGGCGGCGCGGGCGGCGCCGCGGCGCCGGCCGGGCCGGAGATCTTCCCGGACGCGCGCCGCGTGTGGATGAGCGTCCGCGACACCGATCCGGTCCCGATCGAGGCCGCGCGCCGGGGCGGCCGCTGGCTCTGCAGCGACGGCGGCTGCGCGGCGCAGACCGGCGATCCGGGGCAGAGCCCGATCGGCGATCAGATGCTCCGCTCGATCAAGCTCCAGACCCCGACGCTGCCGCTCCCGCTCACGGTCTGGGGTCGGCTCGGCGAGGACGGCCAGCGCCTGCTCGACTTCGATCCGGTGCTCCTCGGCCGCCGCTCGTACCGGCACGTCTGCGCCTACCGGCCCGTGGCCGAGCCCGCGAGGGCGGCCGCGGGCGGGCCCGCCGGGGCGCCGCCGAGGTCGTCGCCCTCGCCGGATCACGTCGAGATCTGCCGCGACGGCCGGCCCGAGCCGCCGCCGGCGGACGCGGGCGAGCTGACGCTCGGCATGCAGTGGCCGAGGCAGTCGGAGATGGCCGACTTCCACTACCTCGCCATCGTCGACAGCTGCGGCAACGCGCGGGTGCAGCCGTTCCAGCGCACGTTCACGGTGCCGGTCCTCGAGGTGGCGTCGGGCGGCTGCGGGCGCCCCGACGGCAAGGTGCTGCGCGTGTTCCCGGGCGGCGGCTGGCTCCGCGTCACCGCCTTCAACCTGCACGAGCCCGCGGCGGGCAACGTCGTCAACGCGACGTACCGGGTCACGATCCCGCCGCTCGAGAACCTGGTCGAGTCGAACCCCGCGCGGCTGCTCTTCCCCGATCCGCTCGCCGACGACCTCAAGGTCGACTGCGGCCCCGCGCCGATCGCGCCGCGCGTGGATCCGGCGAGCCTCCCGCCGCCGCCGGGGAGCGCTCCCCCGCCCGGGCCGCCGGGGCTCGCCGCGGCCCCACGGAGAGGCCAGCGGCCCACGCCGCTGGGGCAGGCCCAGGGCGGCGCCGGCGCGCCAGCTCAGGGCGGCGCCGGTCCACAGCCGGCGGGCGCTGGCCAGGCCGCCCCCGCGACGGCCGCGCCGCCGCCGCCCCCGCTGGCCGCGCCGCCGCGCCCGCGGCCCGACCTGGAGCCGTCGCGCCCTGGGCCGCAGCCGCTCGCGCACGGCGCCGTGGTCATCTCGCCGACGCCGCTCCGGCTGGGGAACTGCCGCATCCGGCTGACCGGCCAGACCAAGCACCGGCTCGTGGCGCCGCTCGCGCTCCACGTCTCGCTCACGCGCACCGACGTCCTGCGCGGCGGCGCGCCGATCGAGCTCCTGGCCGAGGGCACGTGGATCGTCACGCCGAGCAACGCGGAGTTCCCGCTCCCGCCGCTCGCCGAGGATTTCGACGGCGACGCGCGGCTCCGGCTGGCGGTTCACAGCGATCCGCTGAGCCCTCTCGGCAAGGTCGTGCTGCTCTCCGACGCGGGGCGCGTCGCGAGCTCGCTGCGCTCGAGCGAGCCCTCCGACCCGGAGCGCGCCCGGCGCCTCGTCGGCTCGGTCGCCATCCACTCGGTCCCGCTGTGCGGCGAGGACAACTTCGAGACGCTCGAGGCCGCGGGGAGCTGCTTCCGCGCGTACCTGACCGTCCCGGCGATGCTCGCGACCCTGCAGATCACCCGGGCGCCGTGGCTCGAGAGGCCGCTCGTCACGCGGAGCGTGCTCAGCGCGGTCGGCGTCGCGCTCGCGGTCGACCGGTACGACCCGGTGGAGCGCCGGGCGTTCCCGATCGCGGCGCAGCTCGGCGGCTTCGTGCAGACGCTCGGCGAGGGCCGGGTGGGCCTGCTCGGCTACGTGGGCGTGGCGCCGACGGTCCCGATCCTCGGCTCGGGGGGCAACACCACGTCGTTCGGCTTCCTGGCGGGGATCGGGCTGGAGTACATCACGAACGAGGCCGGCCCCGACGAGGGGCTCAAGCCGGCCGCGTTCGTCTCCGCGGTCGTGCAGATCGGCCAGGCGGCCCCGCAGGTCTCCACGACCGGCCGGGCGAGCTTCGGCACCTACGCCGGCGACTGAGGGCCGGCCGGCGCCGCGGCGACGGGCGCCGCGGCGACCGGTGCCGCACCTCGATCGGCTCACCGCCCGGCGAGCCCCTGCTCCAGCTCATCGAGCAGCCGGCGGTCGATCGCGCCGCTCGCCCGTGCGCGCGTGATCCTCGCGCGCGCCTCTTCGTGGCGCCCCGCGAGCCGGAGCGCGCGGATCCAGAGCACCGCCCGCTCCGACGCGAAGGAGCTCTGCGGCACGTCGCGCTCGTAGCGCTCGAGCGCCTCGAGCGCCGCGGCCCCGTCGCGCCGCTGCACCGCGCCGGTGCAGGTCTCGAGCAGCGTCAGGTCGAGGCTCTTGCCCTCCATCGCCGGCTCGGGCGCCGGTTCGGGCGCGGCGACGGCCGGCGGCGGCGGCGAGCGCGGGTGCTGCACGGGGCTCCTCCGCGGCAGCGGGGCGGGCGCCGAGGGGGCCGCCGGCGGCGCCGGCGACCGCGGCGGCGGCGGGGCGACCGAGGGCGCCGCCGGCCTGGAGAACGCGGGCGCGGGGGGCATCCCCTGCAGGAGAGGCGGCGAGCCCTTGGGCTTCCCCGCGAGCGAGAGCGCGCCCACGGCCGCCGTCGCCGCGGCGGACGCGAGGACGACGAGGGCCGCGCTCGACAGCACCTTCTGAGCGGCCTTCACGAGCGCCCGCTTGCCCCACATCGCCGCGTCGCCCAGCACGTCGCGGGCATCGACGATCAGGCCGCCCGCGCCGCCCGCCTCGATCGGGGGCGCCGACTCCGCGATGCCGCGGATGATCGAGCGCCGCACGTCGTCGGGGAGGCGGGGCGCGACCCGGGCTGCGGCGACGATCGCCGCCACGTCCACGGGCACCGCGCGGAGCCCGCCTCGCCGCTGCTCCTCGCGCCGCCGCTTCACGGCGATGTCGTGGAACAGGGAGAGCGCCCGCGCGCGCCACTTGTACGCCGTCGACAGCGGGATGCCGCGCTGCCGCGCGATCTCCGTCATCGGGATGCCGTCGAGGTCGTGCGCGACGAGGATCGAGTGCGCCTCGACGTCGAGCTGCTGGAGGAGCTCGAGCACCATGAGCCGCTCCTCCTCGGAGATCAGCATCTCCTCCGGGCTCCGGGACTCGTCGACGAGCCTCGGGATGTCCTCGTCGGGCACGAGCTCCTCGTACCGGTGCTGGGCGCGCTCCCGGTAGTGTGCGGAGGCGTGGACCGTGATCCTGTTCAGCCACCGCTCCGGCCTGGAGATCTCGGGCTGGTAGCTGTCGAAGCTCAGGTACGCGGACAGGAGGATGTCCTGCGCCAGGTCCGCGCGGTCGCGCAACGGGATACCCAAGCGCGTCAGCCAGCGCCAGACAAGCTCGAACGTCCTCTCGCGGAAGAGCAGCTCGAAGGCTCGCTCCTTTTCGGGGGGGCCGCCGTGACCGGGGCGGCGAGGTCGCGTCATACCGGGCCAATTCCGCCCGCCAACGAAGATTTGCGTTGAGGGGCCGGGAGCTCACCGACCGGTACGGGCGAGCCAGGCCGAACCCATGGGGCGCAGGGGCCAAAGCTCACGAAACCACGCATTTTTTGTGCGGCGGCGCCGGCGGAAAAGCATCACGAATACGAATTGTTTATTGTATTCACATCCACGAGGTGGATAGGTCTCGATTTGGTGGGATTTTCCGCACCGAAATGACCCCCTGACGCGCAATCCCTCCCGGCGTGGGCTGCAGCGCTCAGCCCCCGGGACACGCGCCGCGGCCGTGGTCGGACGGGCACTGGGCACGGGCGCGAGGACTTGGCCGGCGAAGCCGCCGCCCTGAAGAAGCGCGCCGAGCCGATGTTTATGCGTCACGCGCCGCGGCCTTCCGCGCGCGGCGCGGCGAGGACGATCCAGGAGATCAACGCGCCACGCGCGGCACGGGGACGCGCCGCGGCCTGTTGCGTGGAGAACGTGCCGGGCGAGGACTGTCGACGTCCCACGGCGCCGCGGCAAAGGCGCGGTTCACCCCGGAAGGGGGTATGGTCGGGGCAGCGGAGCCTCTCGGCGGCGACGCGGACAGCCCTCCGCGGCTGACCTCGACAGGCGCCTCGGCGAGCTCCCGCCGCGCTCTGACCTTCGGGGGAGATGCCATGAGCCCCGAAGGGTGGTGCGGGATCAGCGCAGGCAGCATCGCAGAAGATTTGAGCGCCAAGAACGCCAAGAACGCCAAGAACGCCAAGGAATCAAATTCATTGACTTTCTTGGCGTCCTTGGCGTCTTGGCGTTCTTGGCGTCTTCGGGGTTCACCCGTACCACGCCTTCGGGCAAAGCACCGCACTCCCCGCAGACAGCTGGTGCTCGGATTCACCCTTGAGGCCGAGGAGGCCGGGAGAGGTCGACACAAGAGTGCCAATCATCCGCCCGCGTCCCCATGGAGTCGATTGCCCCTCGGCCAGCGGTCGTCTCGGCACGTTCGCCTCGGCTGGAGGAGCCCGCGCCGTCCGTACCACGGGTTACACAATCCGGACGGACATGGCGCCCGCCCACGGCAGCTCGGCAAAGGCGCCTCCCCGGACCGCGTCAATTCAGGTGCGCTTGCCGGGGATCTGGGGCACTGTGCCGCCGCCGCCGCCGCCGCGCCGGCGGAGCCACCCTATGAAACTCGCCGACCTCTCCCTCGCTTCGATCGCCGCCACCTCGAACCGCAACACGTTCCGCGACCTCTGGGACAAGCTGCACCGCCTGCCCGGGGGCAAGCGCCTGTTCAGCGGGCTCATCGGCGTCATGGCGCCCTATACGGCGACGATTCATGCCCACGTCGAGGTCCTCGAGCGCGGCCGCGCCGAGGTGACCATGCGCGACCGGCCCGGCCTGCGCAACCACCTGAGCTCGGTCCACGCCGTCGCGCTCGTCAACCTCGCGGAGCTCACCGGCAACACCGCGCTGTCGTACGCGCTGCCCGACGACGCCCGGTTCATCGTCGCCGGCCTCTCCATCGAGTACCTGAAGAAGGCCCGCGGCGACCTCCGCGCCGTCTGCGAGTGCCCCGTGCCCGCCACCAGCGAGCGCGCCGAGTACCAGATCCCCGTCAGCATGCGCGACGCGACCGGCGCCGAGGTCGCCCGCGCCGTCCTCCGCAGCCTCGTCGGTCCGAAGAAACAAGCCTGAGAACCGGCACAGGAGCACGCTCCGGAGAGCCGCCTCACGACGCCGGCGACTCCCGAAGATTCCTACCCTGTACGACAGCGGTGCGACACGTGCGCTCGCGCGAGCGCGCGCAAGCCAAGCCTCGACAAACGTCGTTCGGGGTGTTTCGATTCATCGTATGAGAAACCGCTCAACGATGGTGGCGCTCGCCGCGACGGGGGTCAGCGTGATCTTCGCGGCGTGTGGTGGGTCCGGCGGCACGGCCGGCGGCGGCGACGGAGCCGGCGGAGCGACGGCGTCGGCCGGCGCGAACACGGGCACCAACACGGGCGCGAGCTCGGGCGCGAACACTGGATCTGGCGGCAGCACGGACTCGGGGTTCGGCGTCGACGGCCTCGGCGGGTCCGGCGGGACGAGCAGCGGCCCGGGTGACGGCGCCGGCGGCGACGCGTCGTGCGCGGGCGAGACGAGCACGGCGGAGCTCGTGCCGCTCGACCTGTACATCATGCTCGACGCGTCGGGCTCGATGGACGAGCGGCTCGCGAACGGCGACACCAAGTGGACCGCGGTCACCGGCGCGCTCGAGGCCTTCTTCACGGATCCGCAGTCCGAGGGGCTCGGCGTCGGGCTCCAGTACTTCCCGCTGGAAGACGACGACGTGCCCTCGAGCTGTACCAGCAACGCGCAGTGCGGGGACAACGGTCCGTGCGCGCTCCGGGTCTGCCGCAACTCGTTCTCCACGGCCATCGAGGTCTGCGTCGAGGACGCGGACTGCTCGGACGGGGACACGTGCGTCGACCTCGGCGTGTGCTCCCGGAGCCGCGAGCTCTGCGCGCCCGCGGGCGGGACCTGCGCCGGCGGCGGGGGCACGTGCCAGCGGGTGACGAGGAGCACCTGCGCGAACCCGTACTCGTGCACCGCCGAGGACTACGCGACGCCCGCCGTCTCGATCGCGCCGCTCGACGCCAACGTGTCCGAGGACCTCGTCCGGTCGATCAGCCTGAAAGAGCCGAGCGGGGGCACGCCTACCTCCGCCGCCCTCTCCGGCGCGCTCGCGCAGGCCCGCGCCTACGCCGAGGCGAACCCGACCCACCGCGTCGTCACGGTGCTCGCCACCGACGGGATGCCCACACACTGCGACCCCGTGGCGGCCGACGGCATCGCGGCGCTCGCGGGGGAGGCGCTGAGCGGCTCGCCGAGCATCTCCACCTTCGTGATCGGCGTGTTCGACGGCGACGACGAGGGCGCCCAGGCCACGATGGACCTCATCGCGCAGGGCGGCGGGACGGAGTCGGCGTTCTTCATCGACGTCGCCTCGGGCGCCGACGTGAGCCAGGCCTTCCTCGACGCGCTCACCGCCATCCGGGGCCAGAGCCTCGCGTGCGAGTACCAGGTCCCGGCGCCCTCCGCCGGGCAGACGCTCGACTACGGCACGCTCAACGTCCAGCACACGCCGACGGGCGGCGACCCGACGACGATCTTCTACGTGGGCGACGAGGCCAGCTGCGACCCGACGGTCGGCGGCTGGTACTACGATGTCGACCCCGCGAGCGGCGGCACGCCGACGAAGATCGTGATGTGCTCCGCGACCTGCACGCAGTTCCGCGAGGGCGGGCAGGTCCAGCTCCGCGTCGGCTGCAAGACCGAGGTCCCGCCGCCGCCCCGCTGACCGCCCCTCCCCCGCAGCGACGCCCGGGCCGGCCTGCCGCGGCCCCTCCCCGCAGCGACGCCCGGCTCGCCTGCCACCGCCCTGCCACGCGCCGGACGCGACCCGGGAGGGCCGCGCCGGTAGGCTGCTCGCCCGATGTACACCCATCGTCCGCAAGGCCGCGCGGCGGGTCGCGCCGCGCTCGCCGCGCTCGCCGCGCTCGCCCTCGCCGCCCAGGCCTGCTCCGAGGAGACCGTCGCCCCGGCGCCGGGCCCGACGCCGCCCGGCATCCCGTACGCCGGGCCGGGCTCGCTCTCGGCCGCCTCCGGCAAGGGCAGCTTCCGCCTCGGGGCGGCCAGCGCCGCGACGCAGATCGAGGACCGGAACCCCGCCACCGACTGGTACGTGTTCACGCTCCCCGAGGACGAGGGCGGCCTCGGCAAAGGCGCGGCGTTCGTGGGCGACGCCGCGCGCGGCTACACGAAGGCGATCGAGGACGTCGCGCTGCTCCGGGAGATGGGGCTCGACTCGTACCGGTTCAGCGTCGAGTGGGCCCGGATCGAGCCGCGGCGCGACGCCGTCGACGAGGACGCGCTCGCCCATTACGACCGGCTCCTCGACGCGCTCGTCGAGGCGGGCATCCGCCCCGTGATCACCCTGCACCACTTCTCGAACCCGGTCTGGATCGACGACCCGCGGCACACGGACTGCGCGCCCGGGCCGACCGACGAGAACCTCTGCGGCTTCGGGCACCCCGAGGGCGGCCCCCTCGTGATCGAGGAGCTGGCCGAGCACGCGGCCCTGCTCGCCGAGCGGTTCGGCGACCGCGTCGACGACTGGGGCACGCTGAACGAGCCGTTCAACTACCTGCTCGCCGCCTACGGCGCCGGGACGTTCCCCCCGGGAAAGGCGACGCTCTTCGGCGACCTGCTCGGCGACTTCGTGCCGGTGCTGCGCGACTACCTGCTCGCGCACGGGGCGGCGTACCGGGCGATCAAGGCGGCCGATCGGGGCGACGCCGACGGCGACGGCGAGGCCGCGGACGTGGGCCTGTCGCTGTCGGCCGCCGACTGGGTCGCCGCGCGCGACCACCAGCCGAGCGACGACCCCGAGGACGTCGGGGCGCGCGACCGCATGGCCTACGTCTACAACCACCTCGTGGTCGACACCGTCCTCGGCGGCCAGCTCGACAGCGATCTCGACGGCGCGCCCGATCTGGAGCTGCCCGGCGTCGCGGGCACGCTCGACTGGCTCGGCGTCCAGTACTACTTCCGCGCCGGCGTGACGGGGAAGCTCGGCGGCATCGTGCCGGTCCTCGCGCTCACGCCCTGCGTGAACGGGCTCGATTTCGGCGCGTGCCTCGCGCCGGTCGACCCGACGTTCTGCGTGCCGGCGATGCGGTACGAGCACCACGCACCCGGCCTGTACAACGTGCTGACGGACCTCGGCGAGCGTTACCCCGCGCTGCCGCTCGTCGTGACCGAGTCGGGCATCGCCACCGAGGTGGGCGCGCGGCGCGCCGAGGTGATCGTGCGCGCGCTGGAGCAGATCGAGCGCGCGCGCGCCCTGGGCGTCGACGTGCGGGGCTACTACCACTGGAGCCTCTACGACAACTTCGAGTGGGCCGAGGGGTTCGCGCCCAGGTTCGGGCTCTACACGGTCGACTACGGCACCTACGAGCGCTCGCCCACGCTGGGCGCCGAGGTCCTCGGCGAGATCGCGCGCGGGCGCGAGCTCACGGGCGCGCTGCGGGCGGCGCACGGCGGCGACAGGCCGATGACGCCCGAAGCCACCGCGCCCGAGGGCCTCGAGCGCTGCCTCGGGAACTAGCGTTCCTCGTGGCGGCCCAGACCGGCACCTACCGGGTCAAGCTCCAAGGCGAGACCCGGAACGGTGACGCTGGGAGCTCACCCTCCACGACGGCTTCGTGCCCCGTGTCCTGCACCTGAAGAGGTGACCATGTCGAGGGTCCTGAGCTGGATCGACACGCTGTTCCGTACACCAAGGATGGTTACCGAATCTTGAAGTATCCACCCCTGGTATCATCGTTCTCGCCTATCCGATGCTTCTTGGGAGTGGGCTGCTGATCGGCCAAAGCTACCGGCGGCAGACATCACGGCCAGAATGTGGGCGTGGCCCAGACATCTACGGAAGGGACATCGGCGGCAACGGGCGCTCGACAGCCTGAGGCCTGAGGATCGACGGCGTTTGTTCAGGAGCCGGTCGTTGCGAGGAGCTCCCGGGCGTCGCTGACGACGACGGCCCGGCGAAGCCAGCGGTCCAGCTCGCCCAGATCGGTGCTCGCGAGGACGCGCTCCCGCACCTCTGCGGGGACCTCCAGCCCGCGGACTTCGAACACGGCGAGCACGTCGTGCGCCTTGGCTTCGAGGATCCCCTCCAGCCGGCCCTTCGCCACGTAGCTGCGCGCGAATTCACTCTGAAACTCGTATCCGCCCTTCATCATCGCCTCCAACGTCCGCCTCGCCGCTTCGTTCAGCGAGGATAGCACCAGGTCCCCGTACAAGGCGCGGCGCTCCTCATCGAGCCCGGCTGCCGCCGCCAGGAACGCCACGCCGATCGCCTCCCCGACCTCCTCCTGCCCGTGCGCCATGGCCGAGAGCACGACCACCTCGGGCGCCGCCTTCGCCTGCTCGGCATCCGTGACGACCGGGACGCCCTGGGGGCCGAGCACCAGCGGCGTCAGGATCCAGCCGGGGTGGCCCGTGTCGATCGGCTGCGAGCACCACCGCGCCATCTTCGGGTCGATCGTCACGGCCAGCAGCCGGGTCGGGCAGCGGTGCCGGGCCCTCGTCTGGGTCACGTACACGGGCCAGACGTATGGCTTGTCCAGATCCACGCCGAGCTGGACCTCGACGACGATCGCCATTGCGGGCCGCTCCTGCTCGCCGACCAGCAGCACGATGACGGCATCCGCCCGGCGGTCCGAGGGAACGATCTCGGCGAGGTCGGAGGATTCGACGCGCGCCTCCGTGAAGGCCGGGATCGGCTGGCCGAGCGCGTCCTGGAGCAGCTCGGCGGCCAGGGTCGGGCGGTTCTTGAACAGCTCCACCAGGGCTTCATGGGTTACTGAGGGCATCGGGTCGTCTCTCGGTTGGGTACAGTCCTATTGGATTCTCAAGCGGCTTGCCAGGCTCATGGGGTGGACCCCCTCAGGGACCGCGCAGCCGCCTCTCACTCTTCTATTCCGGGCAGCCCGCCGGGTTCGTCACGCTGTGTGAACTGCATGTGCCCCGACGCCAGGGCACGGAGCTCCATGAGAGGGCACTCGGGTATACGAGAGGAATCGAGCCCTCGATGGCCTCCAACACCGCTCCGACGCGTCCGACGCGGCGATCGCCGTATCTCTCGTGCATCTGCCCCGCAGATTCGTCTCCGGGTTCGATTGCCGGCGCCTCCACCACAGAGACACGGCTCTCGCCGTGACTTTCCTCATACGTGTGCCCTGCGTGTGACCTGATGAGGTTTAGAGTGGCTTTCTGCGCGGCCGGACGGGCAGGCCCACCGGGCGCGGGCGCAACAGGCGACGCGCGGGTACGGAGTTCCACGCCCGCGTCGGATCCACGCCTATCGAGGGAGGCGATCCGTCGTCACGTTCCCCCCAAATCCAGGAGGATCGGAAGGAGCGCGACGGTTCGCGGTCGTCAAACAGTCCCGCCAGGGGTCGCTGGTGCGCGGAACGAGTCGTCCACGGCGCGCCTCAGGCGCCCGGCGCCGGCCTCGCCGCGCGGGCGCGGCTCGCGGCGGGGCCGCGCGCGCGCAGCCAGAAATACCCCGCCGACGCGGCGAAGAGCGCGCCGCAGGCGAGCGCGGTCGCGTAGCTGAAGCCGAGGAAGAACTCGAGCCACGAGAGCTTCGCCTGGCCGAAGCTCTTGTAGAGCAGGACCGCCACGCTCCCGAGGTAGCCGAAGGCGTCGGCCGCGGTGATCAGGAAGCCCGCGGTCGCCACCGAGCCGAGCGCCGCGATGAGCCGGTCGAAGAGCACGCAGTTGTACGGGACGTAGCCCACGTAGAGCCCGAGGCCGACGCTGATCATCCAGCCGACCGGGCCGATGACGCCGGCCTGGTAGAGCGCGGTGCTCACCCCGGCGAGCGCGGCCCCGGCGAACATGATGCCGTGGACCGCGAGCAGCGCCGCGCGGTTGTCCCGGATGCCCATCACCAGCGCGACCGAGAGGAGCGCGCCCAGGGCCACGGGGAGCTCGGCCGTGGTCAGGATCGCCGCCTGATCGGCGTACCCCACGGCGTCCCAGATCTCGCGGGCGAAGTTGTCCCGGAAGTCGCGGTAGGCGGAGAGGACGACGTACCCCACGACCAGGGTCGCGAGCCCGCCCGCGTTCGCCAGGAAGAACGCGCGGCGCGCGGCGCGATCCATCGGCGCGCGCCGGGTCTGGAGCGCCTCGTCGGCCGCGGACGGCGGCGGGATCTGCGCGAGCATCCACACGGAGGCGAGCAGCGGCGGGAAGAACAGCGCGCCGGTCGCGGCCGGCATCCACGCCTCCGGCACGCCCCAGCCGAGCGTGAGCTTTCCGACGGTCTTCATGAAGCCGCTCGCGACGATGAAGCTCACGCACAGCCCGGCGCCGAGCAGATCGCTCACGCGGCGCCCCTCGAGGAAGCCGAAGACGAGACCCCAGACCATGCCGAGCGGCAGGCCGTTCAGCACCAGGAACACCGCGGAATAAGGGGCCGGCGCGAGCGCGAACAGGACGAGCGCGGCCTCGCTCACCCCGATGCACGCGACGATCGCGAGGGCGCGCCGCTCGGGCCGCATCTCGGAGACGACCTTGATGCCGAGGAACTTCGAGGCGCAGTACCCGATCACCTGGGCGATGAGGAAGAAGCTCTTGAGATCGAGCGGCGGCAGCAGCGGCAGCGCGATCGACCCCTTGAAGGTGCCGACCGCGAGCGGCTTGCGGAACGCGTACATGCAGAAGTAGGTCGCGAACGCGGCGAGCACGGCGAAGGCCATGAACACCGGCGCGGGCGCCCGCTCGAGCCATCTCGTCACGCTTCTCTGGGCCGCCATGGGAGCTCCGGGGTTGCGCGAGGGTAACCGCGGGGCGCGCCGCAGGCGCGTGAAATCTGGGCGACGCGCGGCCGGTCCCGCGGGGCCGGTTCCCTTCCGCCCGCGTCCGTGCGAGACATGAGGGCAGGGTTATGGCCCGCGCCGGGGCGCGGGGGAGGGCGCGCCTTGGGAGACCCGTCACCGCTCGCCGCGAGGCAGATCATCGACCACGCCGCGGCCGCTGCCCTGGGCCGCGACGCAAGGCTGCGCGGCGCCGTCGCCCTGGTCGCGATGGGCCTCGCCGCCGGGGGCGCCGGGGAGCTCTCGTACGACCAGCTGAAGCAGCGCTTCCGGGGCGCGGTGGCGCGCGACTCCATCGACTCGCTCGCGACGTTGATCCTCGGCGGCGGCTACCTCTTCTACCTCGCCGAGCGCGGCGAGAACCCGCGCTGCGCGACCGTGCTCGACGCGGTCCTGTTCCTCGCGACGTGCGTCTCGGTCGGCTACGCCGAGGTCCACGCGTGCACCCCGGCGGGCAAGGCGATCGCGGCGTTCGCGATGTCGTTCGGCCCGACGCTCGCGGCCTCCGCGCTCGGCGCGCCCGCCGGCATGCCGAGGGAGGCGCAGGACCAGAGCCGCGCGATCCTCGATCGCCTGGACGCCATCCTCGAGGCGCTGCGCGCGCCGCGGTGAGCGGCGGTGAGCGGCGGCCCCGGCCGGCGCCGGGCGCGTCCGCTGCGGCCGACGGCCGGGCGCCTCAGGGCCGGGTCCCCTCGACGGCCCGGAGCACCACGTGCTGGCGCTCCGCGGCGCCGCGGCAGAACGCCTGGTAGTCGCGCTCGGCCTCGTCGCGCTCGGCCTCGGTGAGCGCGCCGGCGGCGATCATCGCCGGGCCGCAGCTGTGGATGACGTGGAGCCAGAGGTCGACGGCGCCGTCGAAGCCGGGGTCGCCGCGCCGGGCGATCTCGTCCTGGTTCGTGACGCGGATGTCGCGGAGGCCGCAGGCCTCGAAGCGGCCGGCGAGGGTCTCGCCGAGGAGGTTGTCCATGCCGAGGGCCGCGCGCCACGCGAGGAACGCGGCGTAGAACCGGGCCATCGAGGCCGGCGGCTCGGGGCTCCAGCGCAGGCGCTCGTGGCTGTAGTCGAGCACGACGACGGCGCCGCCCGGCTTCGCGGCGCGCACCATACGCGCGAGCGCCTCGTCGACCCGCGGCACCCACTGGAGCGCGCGGGCGGCGGTCACCACGTCGAAGTGGTCCTCGGCGGTCAGCGCCAGGACGTCGCCGCACACGAACGACAGGCCGGGCTGGCCGGCGAAGCGCTCCACGGCCCGCGCGATGTGGTCGGCGTCCCGGTCCATGCCGAGCGCCGTGCCGGTCGGCTGCACGGCCTCCGCGACGCCGCGGGTGATCGAGCCGGAGCCGCAGCCGACGTCGAGCACCGAGAGGCCGGGGCGGAGGATCTCGGCGAGGCGGCGGTGGTCGCGGGCCAGGGTGCGGTGGTCCAGGACGGCGGGCGAGGAGCGGTGCTGTTGAGACATGGGCGGGGGATGCTCGGGAGCGGACGGGCGGGCGTCAACTGAGCTGACGCTGCCGCGACGGCCCTGGTCAGGCGCTCGCCGTCGCGCCGCCGCCGAGGGTCACGACGACGCTCCCTCTCTTGTGCCCTCGCTCGACATAAGCGTGCGCCTCGGCCATCCGGTCGAACGGATAACCTCGATCGATCACCGCGCGAATCTCGCCCGCCTCGACCAGCTCGTTGAGGAGGACGAGGTCCCTGGCCTTCTCCCTGGGCGACCTCAGGCCCGTGGTCGCCAGGATGGCCCTCTTGCCGCGCGATCTGGACGTCCACAGCATCTGAGCGACGATCGCCAGCGACGGCACGGTGGAGAGATAGACGCCGCTCGGCTTTAGGGCGCCCCGGCACCGCCAGAACGAGCTCTTGCCGACCGCGTCGAAGATGACGTCGTAGCTGTGCCCGGCCCTGGTGAAGTCCTCCCGGGTGTAGTCGATGACACGATCGGCCCCGAGAGACTTTACCAGGTCGAGGTTCGCCGTGCTGCACACGCCGGTGACCTCCGCTCCGAAGTGCTTTGCGAGCTGCACCGCGATGGTGCCTATGCTCCCGGACGCGCCGTTGATCAGGATGTTTTGCCCTGCCGTGAGCTTGCCCTCGTCCCTGAGAAACGGCAGCGCCGTCAGGAATCCCTCGCAAATGCCCGCGGCTTCCCCGTGGGTCACGCGGCCCGGCTTCGTGGCCAGCGCCGCGTCCTCGGGCAGGCACCTGTACTCGGCGTACGCACCGAATTCGGCGCCGGTCGCTCCGAACACCTCGTCGCCGACCTTGAACCGCGTCACCCCCTTGCCCACGGCCACGATCTCTCCGGAGAGGGTGCTGCCGGGGACGGAGATCCTCGGCCTGGTGAAGCCGAGGAAGAACCGCACGATGAAGGGGTCGGCCCTTCGCATGGCGCATTCGGCGAACGAGACGACGGTCGCGTGCACCCTGATCAGCACCTCGTTGTCCTTCGGGACGGGCTTCGGCACCTCCCTCGGCTGGAGGACATCGGGCGGTCCGTATTTCTCTTGCACGATCGCCTTCATGGGAAGCTCCTCTCGTTCGTTCGAACGGTGAAAAGGTCGTCGTCAGGACACGAGCGCCCGCCTCGGCACGAGACCTGCGCGCGGCTCGCGCCCTGCTCACCCGAGCGGCTCGCCTTTCCACTGAAAGACCTGCTCGAGCGGCACGCCGAAGACCGCCGCGATGCGAAAGGCGACCTCGAGGGAGGGCGAGTAGCGGCCCTGCTCGATGGCGACGATGGTCTGGCGGGTGACGCCGACCTTCTCGGCCAGCGCCGCCTGGGTCATCTCGTTCGCCTGAAATCGCAGCGCGCGGATCGTGTTGGTGATCTGAGGCTGTCCCTTGCCCACCGTCTCACCCGATGCGGTAATAGACGAGCTTCGAGATCGAGTCCGCGGCGCCCCCCAGCATCAGCGCGGCCAGGAGCGCGTACGCCCCGAGGGCAGGGCTCCCACCCAGCGCCAGGAGGAGGAGGACCGCCCCGCCACTGCTGGAAAGAACGAGGTAGCCGTTTCGCATGCTCCTGGCGAGGATGGCCTTGTCGCGCTCGTCGGCCCGCTCGTCCTTGAGCTGCTCGCGCCGGATGACGCTGACGAGGATCGTCACGACGATCGTGGCCACGACGTTGAATGCGACCGACGCGAGGAGGGCCCAGAGCAGCCGCTGCGACACCGCGGACACGGGCGCGTCCCACCCCTGCGTCGTCACGGCATCGAACACCAGCCAGCCGGCGATCATCATCTGGCCGGTCAACATGATCGCCGCGTTCCACTCCTTGAACGTCATCTCGCCCTCCGACGCGGCCGTGTGTCCCTGCGCATGGATACTAGTAACTCGAGATCTCAGTACATGTCAAGTTTTTTTGACACAAAGTCGAAAATACAAGACTTTTGGTCCGTTTTTTGTGACACCTGGCCGCGCGAAGCTGACCCGACCAGCCGGCTTCGGACGCTTCAGCATCCACCACGGCGGCGCGGCAGCGTCGCTCCTGGTCGGGGCTTCTGCTCCAGGGCCGCGGCGACCTCGACGATCGTCACCGCATCTCTTAATCCAAGCATCAAAGGCGCGAGTCGACGACGGATGCTCCTCCTGAACGCGCCGGTTGCGATGCTCCGCGCCATGCGGTAACACCGCACGCCCAGCCTCGTCCTGCCCTTCGTTTCATGCCCTCCCAGCGCCTCGCCCGCATCGCGCCTCCGCTCTTCGTGGTCATCTGGTCGACGGGCTTCATCGTCGCGCGGCTGGTGGCGCCTCACGCGGAGCCGCTCACCTTTCTTCTGGTGCGCTACACGCTCGCCGGGCTCGTGCTGGCCGTCATTGCGCTCGTGGCGCGCGCGCAATGGCCGAGATCCGCGCGGTCATGGCGGGACGGCCTCGCGGCCGGCGCCCTGCTGCACGGGTTCTACCTCGGCGGGGTGTTCTGGTCGGTGAAGCACGGGCTCCCGGCGGGCATCTCGGCGCTGGTCGCGGGGCTGCAACCGCTGGTCACGGCGGCGCTCGCCGGCCCGCTGCTGGGCGAGCGGGTCTCGCCGCGCCAGTGGCTCGGCATCGGGCTCGGCTTCCTGGGGGCCTCCCTGGTGGTGTTCCCGAAGCTCGGGGCCGGCGTACCCGCGCCCTCGCTCGGCGTTGCGTTCCTGGGGATGTTGTCGATGACGCTCGGCACCCTCTGGCAAAAGCGCACGGGCGGCGGGGTCGACCTGCGCGTCAACGCCGTCATCCAGTACATCGGAGCCGCCCTCGTCACCTTGCCGATGGTGCTGCTGACCGAAACGTGGCGGATGGAGCTCACGCTCCCGCTCTGCGCGGGGTTGCTCTGGGCGGTGTTCGGGCTCTCGATCGGGGCGGTCGGACTCCTGCTCTATCTGATCCGGCAGGGCGCGGTGGTGGGCGTGGCGACGCTCCTCTACCTCGTGCCGCCGGTCGCGGCCCTCATGGCGTTCGGCCTCTTCGGCGAGACCTTGAGCCCGATGCAGGTCGCCGGAATGGGCCTCGCGGCGCTCGGTGTTTACGGGGTCGTGCGTCCGACCTGAGGCGCCCACGGATCGCGACGGTCCGCTGCCGCAAGTTCGTCCTTGTGGCACCCAGTCCGGTGCTCGGCGCCCCTCCCGCCCCCGCCGCGCGGGCCCCAGTCCCCGCGCTCACGGGACGAGGGCGTGGCGACCGCGGAGGAGCGTGATGGCCCGATAGCTGTATGGGCAGGAGCCGTTGTCCGAATGGAGACGAGGGGCCACTGGGTTACTCCGTAAGGAATGCTCAGGAGTGCCCTTAGGGTGGTGTTCGGGCGTGGGGCACAACGTCTCGATGGGACGCCTTTGCGATTTCGCGGTGGGGCAGTTTGCGACCGAGAGCCCCGCGGCGGAGGAGTGCATCTTCCTGAAAAGTACGTGAAACGTCGACCTCCCTGGGTGGAACGGGCCTTGCGACCCCCGGGTCCCGCTGGGGCACAGGGGCCCCGGATTTCCCCGGTGACGCGATGCCAGGAACACAGATAGCGGCGGGCTCTGCAAGCGACGCCCGCGCCTCGAGCGTCAGCCGGGTTACGAAGAGAGCGATACAGTTTCATGACCGTGTCACTCGTGTCGCAGCGATAAAGACGGAGGAGTCATGCCTAATCGTCAGGGATGGATCGACGACGAACACAGCTACGGGCGGGGGCGCGACGACGATCAGAGGTCCGGGCGACAGCGAGGGGAGGAAGGGTATCGCAGCGAGCGCGGCGCGTCCGGCGATGCTAACTACGGGCATCGCGGTAATTATGAACAAGTTCTTCAGCGAGACGATCACCGCCAGGCCCAGCGAGGCGGGCAGGACGACTTCCGCGGCGGATGGGAACAGCGCGACCAAGGAGGGCGCGGGTTCGAGGGCGAGTTCGGCGGACGCGGGTACGACCGTGACCAGGGCGGTCGCGGGTTCGAACGAGACCAGGGCGGACGCGGGTACGGCGAGCACAGCTGGCAGGGACGGCAGGAGCGCGGCGGCTGGGGTCAACACGAGGACTCCGGCTACCGCCAGGCGTCGGGCGGCCAGCGCGATGACCTCCACCGAGGAGGTCGCGACGATCTTGGCTCCCGGCGCGGCTACGGCGGCGGCCAAGGCAGCTTCGGTGGCAGCCAGGGCGGCTTCGGCGGCGGCCAGGGCGGTTACGGCGGCCAAGGTCACTTCGGCGGCAGCCAGGGCGGCTACGGCGGCCAAGGCGGCTACGGCGGCGGCCAAGGCGGTTTCGGCGGCGGCCAAGGCGGATTCGGCGGCAGCCAGGGCGGTTTCGGCGGCCAGGGCGGCGTCGGTGGCCAGGGTGGATACGGCAGCCAGGGCGGCCATGGCGGCCAGGGTGGATTCGGTGGCGGCCAAGGCGGCTACGGCGCTGGCCAGGGCAGCTTCGGCGGCCAGGGGCAGCCCGGAGGTGAGCGAGGATTCGGCGGCAGCCAAGGCGGCTTCGGCGGTCAGGGCGGCTTCGGCGGCCAGGGTGGATTCGGTGGCCAGGGCGGATTTGGTGGCGGCCAGGGCGGCTTCGGCCAGGGCGGCTTCGGCGGACAGCGCGAAGACTACGGCGCGCGCGCCGGACAGCGCTGGGGCGACGAGGACCGCGGATGGAACGAGCGGTCGGGACAGCACCGCGGCCACGAGGGATGGAGCGAGCGGCCAGGACAGCACCGCGGCCACGAAGGTCATGAGCCGCGCTTCCGGGGCGACCAGGGGGCTCTTCACCACCAGCAGGGTGGACAGGGCTTCGGCGGCCAGGGTGTTGGCGGCCAGGGATGGCAGTCCGGACAGGGCTACGGCGGCCAGGGATGGCAGTCCGGTGGACAGGGCTTCCAGTCTGGACAGGGCCAGGGCGGACTCAGCGGCTCCCGCGGCCGCCCGCCCAAGGGATACAAGCGCTCGGACGAGCGGATTCGCGAGGATATTTGCGATCAGATCTCCGATCACCCGGATCTCGACGCGAGTGAGGTGGAGGTGAAGGTCCAGAACGGCGAGGTCATCCTCTCCGGGACCGTGCGCGAGCGCCGCTTCAAGCACCAGCTCGAGGTGCTCGCCGAGCGGATCTCGGGCGTGAACGAGGTGCGGAACGAGATCCGGCTGCAGCGCGAGCAGCAGCAGAACGAGACGAAGACGAGCGCCGGGCAGTCGACGAGCGAGCGCACCACGAGCGCCGGCTCCGCCACGAGCGGCTCCAGCACCAGCGCGTCCGGCTCGACGGGCTCGCTCGGCGCGACGTCCTCGGAGCCGAAGAACAACGAGTCGCGCCGGAACGCCTCCTGACCGAGGCGCCCCCGGAGACAGACCGCGAGGGCGCGGCGCCGTCGGCGTGATGGCGGTGTCAAGCCTTTTCGGCGGAGCGCCGGACGGCGGAATTTGGCCCCATCCTTCCCCTCCCTGTGATCCTATCGAACGCGCCGGTCGCGGGCGCCGCATCGCGCATGCTCCACCTGCGCCTGCGCCCTGCTCGCGTCTGCTTATGGCCGAGGTGCTCGCCGCGTCGCTCGCGTTCCCTGCCGTGATCTTCACGGTCGTGCTCGCGCTCGCGCTCATCTACTGGCTGTTCGTCCTGATCGGCGCCCTCGACCTCAACCTGCTCGGCGGCGCCGGCGTGCCCGAGCTCGACGGCGTCGCCAAGGGCGCCATCGAAGGCGTCGCCAAGGGCGCCATCGAAGGCGTCGCCAAGGGCGCGCTCGAGGGCGCCGCCAAGGGCGCCGCGGAGGGGCTGGCCGACGGGGGCACGGACGCGCACGGCGTGGGGTCGCTGCTGGCGGCGCTCGAGCTCCACCGCGTGCCGGCGACCGTGACGCTCACGCTGATCGCCGCCTTCGGCTGGTTCACCAGCGCGCTCTCGGCCCTGCTCGTCGAGCCGCTCTGGACCTCCTCGGGGCTGCCGCGCTGGGCCCTCGGCCTCGCGGTGCTCCTCGTGTCGCTCACCGCCGCGCTCCTGCTCACCTCGCTCGCGGTGCGGCCGCTCGCGCCGCTCTTCGTCACCCGGCACGCGCAGTCGAAGAAGGACCTCGTGGGGCGCATGTGTGTCATCTCCACCGGGCGCGTGGACGAGCGCTTCGGCCAGGCGGTCATCGACGAGGGCGGCGCGAGCCACATCCTCGACGTGCGCTCCGACACACCGGGCGCCCTCCGCCGCGGCGACCGCGCGCTGCTCGTGAGCTGGGACCCGAACGCCGAGGTCTTCAGCGTCGAGCCGCTCGACGCGCTGCTGGGCCCGCCGCAGCCCCTCGCCGCGCGTGTTGCGTCCCCTCTGCACGACGCGACCGCCGCGAGCGCCTCCCTGGGCGCAGAGGACGAGGCGAAGGCCGCCGCGGCGGGCGCCGACGAGGCGCGCGGACGCAGCCGCGGCGGCTGACGACCTCGGTCGCCGCCGCGCCGCCCTGCGGCCCACGGCGCGCGCACGGTCGCAGCAACCGAACGACCCCGTCGCCCTGGCGGTTTCGTGTACGCTCGTCCCCTCAGGGGGCGTCATGAGCCCCCCGACCCGGCTCGGAGCGGGCCCGGGGCACGCCCGCGATCAGGCGATGCGGGCGCGCGCCCCTCCCCTCCCCAGCAACGCGAAGGAGCTCCGCGTGCCCACTGGAACCGTCCCCCTCGTCCTCATCCTCGTCGGCGTCCTGGCCTTCGTCGCCCTCGGGATGCTGGTCATGTACGCCAAGTTCTACCGGCAGGTGGATCAGGGCAAGGCGCTGATCATCAACACGAGAGGCGAAGATCCCATCGTCACCTTCACGGGGACCATGGTCCTGCCGATCATCCACCGCGCCGAGTACATGGATATCTCGGTCAAGACGATCGAGATCGACCGGCGCGGCAAGGAGGGCCTCATCTGCAAGGACAACATCCGCGCGGACATCAAGGTCACCTTCTTCGTGCAGGTGAACAAGACCCAGGACGACGTGCGCACCGTCGCGCGGACCATCGGGTGCGCGCGCGCCTCGAACCCCGAGACGCTCGAGCAGCTGTTCGCGGCGAAGTTCTCCGAGGCGCTCAAGACGGTCGGCAAGCGGCTGAACTTCGAGGACCTCTACAAGGAGCGGCAGAAGTTCAAGGACGACATCCTCGACGTCATCGGCAAGGACCTGAGCGGGTTCGTGCTCGCCGACGCCGCCATCGACTACCTGGAGCAGACGCCGGTCGAGCTGCTCGACAAGGACAACATCATGGATGCCGAGGGCATCCGGAAGATCACCGAGCTCACCGTCGCGCAGAACGTCCTGACCAACGAGCTCCGCCAGAAGGAGCGGATGGAGATCGGCAGCCAGAACCTGAACTCCGACGAGGCCGTCTTCCGCTTCGAGCAGCGGCGGGCCGAGGCCGAGGCGAAGAAGGCGAAGGAGATCGCGGTGGCGCAGGCGCGCGAGCAGAACGAGGCGGCGCGCATCACGAGCGAGGAGCGCAAGAAGACGCTGCTCCTCCAGGAGAAGAACGACGAGGAGGCGCTCGTCGCCCGCGAGACGAGGGAGCGCGGCGTCCAGGTCGCCCAGAAGAACAAGGAGCGGGAGGTCGCCGTCGAGGTCGAGCGCGTCGAGAAGGCGCGGCAGCTCGAGATCGTGAGCCGCGAGCGCGACGTGACCCTCCAGCAGATCGCCCGGGAGAAGGAGCTCGAGCTCCAGAAGAAGGACATCGCCGACGTGATCCGGGCGCGGATCGCGGTCGAGAAGACGGTGGCCGAGGAGGAGGAGCGCATCAAGGACGTGCGCGCCGTGGCCGAGGCGACCCGCCTGAAGGACGTCGTGCGCATCAACGCCGAGGCCGAGGCGCAGGAGCAGCTCGTCAAGCAGATCAAGAACGCCGAGGCGAGCGAGGAGGCGGCGAAGTTCCGGGCCCGCGAGAAGCTCATCACGGCCGACGCCGAGCTCGAGGCGAGCGACAAGGCCGCGCGCGCGAAGATCCGGCTCGCCGAGGGCGTGCAGGCCGAGTCCGCGGCCGAGGGGCTGGCGCGCATCCGGGTGAAGGAGGCCGACGCCCAGGCGATCGAGAAGCAGGGGTTCGCCGAGGCGCGCGTGACGCTGGAGAAGATGCAGGCGGCCGCCTCCGGCGAGGAGAAGCAGGGCCTCGCGCGGGTGATCGTCAAGGAGGCCGAGGCGCAGGCGATCGAGAAGCAGGGTCGCGCCGAGGCGCTCGTGGCGAAGGAGCGGCTGCTCGCCGAGGCCGCCGGCATCGAGCAGAAGGGGCTCGCGGAGGCGAGGACGCGCGAGGCCGAGGCGCTCGCCCTGGAGAAGCGGGGCCTCGCCGAGGCGACCGCGATCAAGCAGCGGCTGCTCGCCGAGGCCGCCGGCACCGCCGAGAAGGCCGCGGCCATGAAGGCGCTCGACGGCGTCGGCCGCGAGCACGAGGAGTTCCGCCTCCGCCTCGAGAAGGAGCGGGCGGTGGAGCTCGAGTCGCTCCGCATCCGCGCCGATGTCGCCCGCGCGCAGGCCGAGATCCTGCGGGGCGCGTTCGAGCACGCGAAGATCAACATCGTGGGCGGCGACGGGGCGTTCTTCGACCGCTTCATCAAGGCGGTCACCCTCGGTCAGTCCGTCGACGGCATGGTCGACCAGAGCGCCACCGTGCGCTCCCTGGTCGGCGATTACCTGAATGGAAACGCGAGCTTGCCGAACGATCTGAAGCAGCTCGTCACCCAGCCCGCGCCGCTCGGGCGGCCGTCGGACGCGACGCTCTCCGGGCTGCTCAAGTCGCTGCTCCCGAGCGCGGACGACGACGGCAAGAAGAAGATCCAGGCGCTCGCCGACCGCGCGCGCGAGCTCGGCCTCGACGACCTCACGCAGCGCTCCCAGCAGGTCTGAGCCGCGCGGCCCGCAGGCGCCGCGCGGCCCGCAGGCGCCGCGCGGGGCCGTTACTTTTTCTTCGTCAGGTAAATCAAGGCGCCGAGGCACATCTCGTCGAGCGTGCTCTCGCCGAGGTGCACGTCCACCGGGCTCGGGAGGCGCTGCTCCTTGAGGGCCTTCACGAGGAACGGATTGCTGGTGGAGTTGTTGTAGACGCAGCGCATCGTGAGCAGGTCGCCCCCCTTGAGCCGCGGGAGCTCCTCGATGGGCGCGTCGTAGTAGAACCCGCGCTGCCAGGAGAAGTCCCACTTCGGCGTCTGCACGAGGCACATCTCCTCGGGCTCGCCGGCGCTGCTCGCCTCGCGTGTGAGGGAGAACTTCATGTCGGTGCCGACGTAATGCATGTGGGTGCCGGCGCCATAAAGGTATACCTCGGACTCGGACACCGACGCGGGCATCCGGAACTGCATCGTCTCGACGTGGGCCTCCGCGCCGGCGGGGATCAGGAACTCCACGCCTTCCGCGTCGTTCGGCCCGGGCAGCAGGCTGCCTCCCTTGTCGGAGGGCGAGTTGAAGTTGCCGATCAGCGCCACCCCCATCTGGTACTCCGGCACCTCCTTGGTGAAGCGCATCTGCACGCGCGTCGTGTCGGGCTCGGCGGTCGCGCCGGCCGGGTGGTAGTGCACCTGCATGACCAGGCGCGCGCCCGGGGGGATCTCCGCGCCGATGTTCGGCTCGAACTCCAGCGGCACGCCCCCCGGCGCCCACGCGGTGAGGAGCTCGCCCGCTATCCCGGGGCCGCCGAAGCAATCGTATCCTCCGTCCTGGTCCGCGAGCTCCTCGGCCGCGCCTTCCCGGTCGAGGAACACGAGCGCGTGGTGCACGACCTTGGCGTTGCCCGGGACGATGTGAACGCCGTTCAGGTAACGCGTCTCCGTGATCCCGGGGTCCATGACAAAACACCGGAACTGGTCGGCCTCGCCGCTCGCGACGAACGGCGTCCGCGGCGCGGCCTCGAGCTCGACGCCGCGGAGCCCGCCGGCCTCGGGGACGAACGCGGGCGGCGCGTCCGCCGGGTCCCCCTGCGGGGCGCCCGCGGCCGCCCACGCGCCCACGAGGGCGATCTCTTCGTCGGTGAGCCGGGCATCCTCCTTCCAGCCGTGCGGGGGATGGCACTCGTCGGTCTCCGCCGCGTTCCACGGCGGCATCGTGCGCTCTCGCGTCGCGGTCGCGATCAGGGGGGCCACCGTGCGCGCCTCCTCGTACGTCGTCAGGCCGAACGGGGCGATGTTCCCGGCCGAGTGACAGCTCATGCAGCGCTCCTGGAGGAGCGGCTCGACGTCGCGGTGGAACGTCGGCGCCTCGGCCGCGGGGCTCGGTGTGTCCTCGCCGGAGCAGCCCAGGAGGAGCGGCGGCGTGAGCGCGAGCAGCGCGAGCGCGCCAGAGATCGAATTTCGCATGGAACTCCTTATTGAGTGACGTCCGCCGCGCGCGCTCCGCCCGCCCTGGGAAGGCTTCACCGCAGGGAAGCTCGCCGGACCGACGGCGCGGGCGCGCACAGACGGTGTGACAGCCCACCCTATAACGCAGCATCGGCCGGCGAAGGAAAGAGAGCACGGGTGAGACCTCCGGCGCTCGGCGCGGCGGGGCCGCGGCGTTTTCGTGGTCCATGCGAGAGCTGTAGACACCGCAAGGGCCCTGAGCTCCACTGGTTTTCATGGCGCGAGATCGGGGTTTTCTGCGTCCGCAATTCGCTTTGTTCACCGTTCGGCTGGCGCTCCTCGCCGCCGCGCTCACCGCGGTCGGCTGCGCTGCGGAGAGCTCGGAGGTCGCGACGAGCGGCCCGTACGGCACGGGCGGCGGCGGCGGCGCGGGCGGCGGCGGCGGGGCAGGCGCCGGCGGGGCGGGCGCCGGCGGGAGCGGGAAGCTCGAGCTCTGCGTCCTCAACGACGGTGGGCCGACGGATCCGTGCGTGAGCCCCGAGGTCCTCGATTTCGAGGCGGTTCCGGCGGGCAGGCAGCGGACGCGCCTCTTCCGCGTCGACAACGAGACCGCGCAGGACGCCGTCTTCACCGCGGCGGCCGTGGCCAGCGCGGACTTCGAGGTCGCGGCGGTGCGCTTCGAGCCCGACCCGGCGAACCCGCTCGCGACGATCCGCGCCGTCGAGACGCTGCCGGTGCTGCGCGCGCCGGGCTCCGCGCTCCATTTCGAGGTGACGTACACCTCGCGGGGCGTCGCGGGGCCGCTGCCCGCCGACCGGGCGATCGTGGAGGCCGACGTGGGCGGCGCCGCCGCGCCCGACATCGTCGTGCCCCTCATCGGCCGGTCGAACAGCTGTCCGTCGGGCACGGGGGCCTGCGACGACGATCCCGACAACGGCTGTGAGACCGATCTCCTGACCAGCGCGGCCCACTGCGGCGCCTGCAGCCAGCTCTGCGTCTCGCCGAACGGGACCACGGGCTGTATCGACGGGCTCTGCACGGTGTCCTCGTGCGAGAGCCCCTTCGCGGACTGCGACGGCAACGCGACGAACGGCTGCGAGTCCAACCTGCTCACCGGGGTGGAGACGTGCGGCGCGTGCGGGACGAGCTGCCGCAAGGAGCACACGGACTCGTTCTGCAACGGGGGCAACTGCAACATCCGCGGCTGCGCGCCGGACCACGCCGACTGCGACCTCGACCCGCTGACCGGCTGCGAGACCGACCTCCTGACCAGCGAGGACCACTGCGGGGGCTGCAACATCGCCTGCGACTTCGCCAACGCGAGCGGGACGTGCGCGGAGGGGTCGTGCGAGTTCGGGGCGTGCGACGCCGGCTACGCCGACTGCGACGGCGACCTGACGAACGGCTGCGAGGTGAACCTCGAGGCGAGCCTCGACCACTGCGGCGCCTGCGGAGAGGCGTGCGGCTTCCCGGGCGCCGCCGAGTCCTGCCTCGCGGGCGTCTGCGTGATGGGCGCCTGCGACCCCGGCCGGGCCAACTGCGACGGCAGCGCGGCGAACGGCTGCGAGGTCGACACGACGCGGGACCTCACCCACTGCGGCGGCTGCAACATCCGCTGCTCGCTCGCGAACGCCGCCGAGTCCTGCGTCGACGGCGCGTGTGTGCTCGGCGCCTGCGGCGCCGGGTACGCCGACTGCGACCGCAACCCGGCGAACGGCTGCGAGGTCGACACGGACACGAGCCTCGCCCATTGCGGCGGCTGCGGCGCCCGGTGCGCGCTCCCGAACGCGGCCGAGTCGTGCGAGGGCGGCGTGTGTGTGCTCGGCGCCTGCGAGGCCGGGCGCGCCGACTGCGACGGCGACCCGACGAACGGCTGCGAGATCAACACGGACACGACCCTCGCCCACTGCGGCGCCTGCGGCGCGGCGTGCGACGTGGCGAACGCCGGCGAGGCGTGCCTCGGCGGCACCTGCGTGATGGGCGCGTGCAGCCCCGGGTTCGCGAACTGCAACGCGAGCGCGCTGGACGGCTGCGAGGTGAACACGCTCGCCGACGTCGCGAACTGCGGCGGCTGCAACCTGGCGTGTGCGCTCCCGAACGCGGCCGAGGCGTGCCTCGGCGGCACCTGCGTGCTGAGCGCCTGCGACGCCGGCTTCGGCGACTGCGACCGCGCCGTGGCGAACGGCTGCGAGGTCGACACGCGGACCAGCCTGGCCCACTGCGGCGCCTGCGGCGCGGCGTGCGACCTCGCGAACGCATCCGAGACGTGCGCGCTCGGCTCCTGCGACCTGGTCGCCTGCAACGCGGGCTTCGCGAGCTGCAACGGCGTCGACTCGGACGGCTGCGAGACGAGCACCGCCACCGATCCGGCGCATTGCGGGTCCTGCGGTACGGACTGCGCCGCGCTGATCCCCAACGCGGTGGTCGGGTGCGGCGCCGGGGCGTGCACGTTCGAGGGCTGCCTGCCGGGCTACTACGACGCCGACGGGGTGGCCTCGAACGGCTGCGAGTACGCGTGCACGTTCGTGAGCGACGTCGACCTGCCCGACGACGGCTTCGTCGACGCGAACTGCGACGGCATCGACGGCGACGCGGAGCTCGCGGTCTTCGTCGACGTGGTGCGCGGGAACGACGGCAACGACGGGACGCGGCAGAGCCCGGTGGCCTCGGTCGGGGGCGGCATCAACCGGGCGGTGCTGAACGGCAAGACGCACGTGTACATCTCGCAGGGGACGTACACCGCCAACCGGGTGAACCTCACGAGCGGGATCTCGCTCTATGGCGGCTACAACGCCGCGCTCCGGTGGGCGCGCTCGGCCGCGTCGGTCGCGGTCGTGCGGTCGACCGGCAGCGTGGTCGGCGGTTATGTCGCGGCGCTCGAGGGCAACAACATCATGGCGCCGACGACGATCGACCGGCTGACGATCCAGACCCCGAACACGACCTCGACGGGCGCGTCGAACTACGCGATGCGCTGCGTGGGCTGCACGGCGGTGACGTTGAAGAACAGCGTCCTGCAAGCGGGTTCGGCGGGCCCGGGCTTGGCGGGGACGAACGGCGGGACCGGCGCGGCGGGCAGCAACGGCTCGAGCGGCGGGGCGGGCAGCTGCGACGGGAACGGCACGCGCACCGGCGGCGCGGGGGGCCTGTCGAGCTGCGGGCGCACCGGCGGCGCGGGCGGAGACGGCGGGAGGGCCGGGGCGAACGCCGGCGCGGACGGCGGCGTCGGCGCCGGCGGGACCCCCGGCGGCGACGGCGGCCCCGGGGGCGCCACCGGCGGGCACGGCGGCGTGGGCGAGATCGGCGCCACCGGGGCGGCCGGGGCGAACGGCCCCGGCGGCAACGGCGGGAGCGTCGCCAGCGGGACCTTGCTCTGGACGGGCTTCCCGGGCAACGCGGGCGTGATCGGCGTCCACGGCAACGGGGCGGGCGGCGGCGGCGGCGGCGGCGGCCAGGGCGCCGCCTGGGTCGTCGACGGCGCCGGCAACGGCGGCGGCGGCGGCGGCGCGGGCGGGTGCGGCGGCGCGGGCGGGAACGGGGGCAGCGCGGGCGGCGGCTCGTTCGGTCTGTTCCTCGCGAACTCGACCGGCTTCCGGCTCACCACCAACCAGATCACGAGCGGCAACGGCGGCGCCGGCGGCGCTGGCGGCAGCGGCGGCAACGGCGGCAACGGCGGCGCCGGCGGCGCCGGCGGCAGGACGTGCACCGGCGAGGTCGGCGCCGGCGGCGACGGCGGCCGCGGCGGCGCCGGCGGGCGCGGCGGCTACGGCGGCGGCGGTGCCGGCGGCGTGTCGTACGGCGTCTACCGGTTCAACACGACGCTCTCGACCACGGGCAACGTCATCACCAGCGGAACCGGCGGCGCCGGCGGCACCTCGCTGGGCAACAGCGGCGTCGCGGGCGCCTCTGGCAACGTGTTCTGAGGCCGGGCAGGGCCCTCCGGCATTCTGTTCTGATTCCGCGCAGGGATGTCCGGCATCCTGTTCTGATTCCGCGCAGCGGCGTCGTCCCTCAAGCCCCCACCCGCCGTGGGCACGCCTGCGGGACGTTGCCCCGGGTCAGCAGAAAAAAACGCCAAGGACGCCAAGACGCCAAGACGCCAAGAGGAGGGGGAAAGCGTCGCCCCTGCATTTCCTCCCATCTCACTGGTTTCTTGGCGTCATGGCGGTTCGCATTCCAGCCCAACTTTCCGCAGCTCCTGCGCCCGACCTCGTACGGCAGAAGCTCGGGTCGGAGCGCTCGGCATCGTGAGTCCAGGCGCCGCTTGGGCTGCTCAGATTTGCGTACCTTTAGCAATCGTTAATCTTGCAACCCCGGGCGCACTCCGCATACAGTCGGTATCTCGCCAATGGCAGATGACGGGCTGGGGGAAATCGGGCGGCTCAGGGCAGAGATCGCAACGCTGCAGGCGCGCGTCCAGGAGCTGGAGAGCGCGCTGGCGGAGCGGTCGAGCGTCCGCGCAACCGAGGGAGTAGCGCCGTGCGACGCGGCGAGCGCGGACGAACACGCAGCGCTCGCGGCGCTCGCGTGGCTGTTCACGCCGGGGCCGGCGCAGATCCGCTGGCGCCCCGATGGCACGGTGACGCACTGGAACGATGGCGCAGCACGCCTCTTTGGCTGGAGCGAGGGCGAGGCCGTCGGCCGCAGGCTCTCCGACCTCGTGGCTGCAGATCCCGTGTCCCCCGACGCGGTGCGTGCGCTCGTGCTCGACTGGACGGAGAACCAGTTCGCCTCGGTCACGAACGAGGGCAGGACGAAAGACGGGCAGGCTCGCCTCTGCCGGTGGAACCACGCGGTGCTGCGCGACGACCGCGGCGCCGCGCGTGAGATCGCGGCGATCGTCGAGGACGCCAGCGACCCACCGTGGAGCGAGCACGCGCTGCTCGGGCGGCTTCAGCTGCTCCTGAAGCTGCTGGACCACTCGCGCAACTCCATCTTCGTCAAGGACGTCGACGGACGTTATGTGTTCGTCAACCGCGCGCACGCGGAGGTCTTTCAGAGGCACGCCGTAGAGGTCATCGGCAAGAATGAACATGAGTTGAGCCCCCTGGCCTTCGATGCCATCGAGGAAGTCGTGGAGAGAGAGCGCGGCGTGCTCGCGGGGGGCAAGGCGATGCAGTACGAAGAGATGCTACAGCTCGGCGACACGCAGATTCATTTCGCCACCGTCAAATTCCCGATCCTCGACGGGCGTGGCGAGCCGATCGGCCTCGGCGGCGTCGTCACCAACATCACAGCGCTGAGACACGCGGAGGCCGAGCGGGCCGCGCTGCAGGAGAAGATCATCGCCGCCCAGCAGGCCGCTCTCCGGGAGCTGTCCACGCCCCTCATCCCGATCGCCGACCGGGTGGTGGCGATGCCGCTGGTGGGGACGATCGACAGCGCGCGCGCAGACCAGATCACGGAGACGCTGCTCTCCGGCATCAGCAACCAGGGCGCCCACACCGCGATCCTGGACGTCACCGGCGTGCGTGCGGTCGACGCGCACGTCGCCGATGCGCTGACGCGGACCGCGCGCGCCGCCCAGCTGCTCGGCACCCGCGTGGTGCTCACGGGCGTCCGCCCGGAGGTGGCGCAGACGCTGGTCACGCTCGGCGTGGACCTCTCCGGGATCACCCCCTTGAGCACCTTGCAAAGCGGCATCGCGCACGCCCTCCGCGACACGGGGCGTCATCGCCAATCGGATTGAATCCGTCTTCAAGAGCAGAAGCTCGGACCGAAGGCGTCAAGGACGCGGACAACAGGATGTTCTCCCGGCGAAGCTCAGCGCTGCGCCGCGGCTGCCAACGCCAGCCGGGCGAGCCGGTGAGAGGACGTGATGGAGACGGGAGAAAGGGCACGCGGCGGCCCGTGAGAAGAGCCGCCGCGTGAGCGGGCGTCACGCCCCGGAGAAGGTCAGTTGACCTCGCTGCGGCAAGCAGCGCTGCACCCGTCGCCGCTCCGGTTGTTGCCGTCGTCGCAATCCTCGCGCCCGGACTGGAGCACGCCGTCGCCGCAATGCGGCCCGATCACGCAGCCCGGCGCGCACTCGCCGTAACCGCCGTCGTTCGTCCCGTCGTCGCACTGCTCCGGCGGCGTCTGCGTCACGCCGTCACCGCAGTGCGGCCCGTACACGCAGCCCGGCGCGCACTCGCCGTAACCGCCGTCGTTCGTCCCGTCATCGCACTCCTCTCCGAGCGCCGCCTGGGGGCTCCCGTCGCCGCAGTACGCGTCGAACCGGCACCCGGTGCAGCCCATGCTGCCGTCGTTCACCCCGTCGTCGCACTCCTCGCCGAAGTCCGCCTGGACGACGGTATCGCCGCACCGCGGCGCGAGGTCGCACTCCGGCGAGCAGCCGCCATAACGGCCGTCGTTCACGCCGTCGTCGCACTCCTCGCCCGACGTCGTCTGGGGGACCCCGTCGCCGCACCGCGGGCCGATGGAGCAATCCGGCGAGCAGCCGTTGTACCGGCCGTCGTTCACCCCGTCGTCGCACTCCTCGCCGAACTGGCTGTTGATCGCGCCGTCCCCGCACCCGGGCGCCAGCACGCAGCCCGGCGCGCACGCCCCGGAGCCGTAGCCGCCCAGGTTCACGCCGTCGTCGCACTGCTCGTACGGCCTCGTCGTGGTCCTGTCGCCGCAGTAGAGCCCGAGCGTGCAGCTCGTGGAGCACTCGCCGTAGTCCGCGCCGTTGCGGTCGCCGTCGTCGCACTCCTCGTCGGGCGTCACGATGCCGTCGCCGCACACCGGCTCGCAGCGCGACGGCGCCGCGTTGAAGCCGGCGAGCGTCAGCTTGTAGCTGGACGCCGTGACGTGGCGCTCCGCCTGGAACACGGCGACCTCGTACACCCGGCCCACCGTCAGGCCGAGCGCGGCGTCATCCATGCGCACCGTCCCGCGGTTGTCCACGACCGTGCCGACCTGGCCGGTCCCCACGGGCCCGTGGATGCCGCCGAGGTCGAGGCGGAGCCGGTTGTTGACGAACACCCAGACGTCGTCGTCCCCGTAGAACTCGAGCTCCTCCCCGCCGTGGTACTCGAACCAGTAGCGGATCTCGCTCGTGAAGTAGAAGTTGTGGTTGCCCGCGCCGGCCCAGCCGTTGAACGGATCGTTCGCGGGGAGGAGCGCCTCGCGCTGCGCCGCGGGGACCGTCGGGTCCCGCCAGCCCCGGTCGTCGAGCGGGAAGAACGTGTGATCCTCGAACAGGTACACGTCCGTCGCCCCGATGCGCGTGAGCGTGAGCTGGTCCACGACCCGCTTCGAGATCGTCGAGTCGCTGTACCAGCGGTTGAAGTCCGTGGCGTTCGTCAGGAAGGCGTTCGGCCGCGCCGCGGCGAACTGGGGCTTGCGGTTCGTGCCGAGCATCGCCTGCACGATGCCCGTCACGATGGCGTCCGGCGGGTTGGTGCCAGGCTCGAAGTTCGGCGCGTCCTCCTTGAAGTCGCGGTACACGATCGGCACGCGCAGCTCGTCGCCCAGCGTCGTGTCGTTGGTGCAGGTGTACCCGGGCTCGATCCGGCACGTGGACGAGCAGCCGTCCCCGTCCCTCGTGTTGCCGTCGTCGCACGCCTCGGAGCTCAGGCGCAGGCCGTCGCCGCACGCCGAGGTGCAGCCGGTGTCGCTGCAGGTCGGCTCGACCTGGCAGAACGGCGTGCAGCCGTCGCCGAGGTCGCCGTTGCCGTCGTCGCACGGCTCGGAGCCCTCCCGCGTGCCGTCGTTGCAGACCGTGTTGCGGCAGACGTAGCCGCCGGCCGGGGCCGGCGTGCACACCAGGCCAGGCTCCCACGTGCACTCGGGGCTGCAGCCGTCGCCGGCCGCCGTGTTGCCGTCGTCGCACGTCTCGCCGGCGACGACCCGCCCGTCGCCGCAGACCGCCGCGCAGCGGCGCCCGACGCGCGCGCAGTCGTAGCCGGGCTCGGGGTGGCACGAGGCGTCGCACCCGTCGCCCGCGACCGCGTTGCCGTCGTCGCACGTCTCGTCGCCGCCGATCTGGCCGTCGCCGCACCGGACCGTGTACGAGCAGGTCCTCCGGTCCGGGCACACCCAGCCGGCCTCGATCCGGCAGTCCGGCGAGCAGCCGTCGCCGCCCTCCACGTTGCCGTCGTCGCACGCCTCCGAAGGGCGCAGGTTGCCGTCGCCGCAGCGCTCGACCGGCCGGCACGGCTGGCCCGGCCGCGGGCAGACGATGTTGCCGGGGTCCTCCAGCGCGCAGGTGGCCGAGCAGCCGTCGCCGGAGGCCGTGTTGCCGTCGTCGCACGCCTCCCCGGTGGAGATGCGCCCGTCGCCGCACGCGTACAGCCGCACGCACGGCTCGCCCGGCGTCGGGCAGGTGCAGTCGCAGCCCGGCTCGATCTGGCAGCGATCGCTGCAGCCGTCGCCCGCGGCCGTGTTGCCGTCGTCGCACGTCTCGCCGGGCTCGAGGGCGCCGTTGCCGCAGACGATGGTCGAGTGACAGCCCGCGCCGGGCTCGCAGGCGCAGTTCGGCTCCACCTTGCAGGCGCCGGAGCAGCAGTCGCCGGGCAGGCTGTTCCCGTCGTCGCACGTCTCCTCGAGCTCGGGGTTCACCTCTCCGTCGCCGCACGCCGGCTCGACCGCCGCGCACTCCGGCGGGGCGTCCGGCCCGTCGCACGGATCCTGGCTGCCGCCGGCGCCTCCCCCGCCCTCCTCCGGCGGGAGGAAGTCGCCCGAGCTGCTGCTGGTCACCGAGCCGCTGCCCGTGCTGCCCGCGCCGCCTGCGCCGCCCGAGCCCGTCGGGTCACCGCCCCCGCTGCTGCCGTCGCCGCTGCCTCCGCAGGCGAGGAACGAGCCCGCGACCAGGACGACGAACGTTGAAGAAAGCCTGCTTCTTAAGCCCATTGCTGCACCATCCCAACCCGCTTCAAAAGAGCGTCACCTTGTCCCGCCAATCGAACGATGCGCCTCGACCGAACCGATAGAGAAGCGCCGCTGAAGCCGGTGTCGGCAGGCGCCGCACAGGGCCCTCGCGCGCGGGGCCGAACGTCGCGGCCGACCGGATCTCAGGACGTCGCACTGAAGTCGCCCTCGTCCGCGGTGGATCGCAACCCAAAGCCCACGAGCTTGCAAGCAATTTTCAAGTCACAGCCGATTTGTGGCGCGCGGCGACGCCCCGAGGCGCCGTCGGCAGGGGAATTCCGCGGCCCGCGCGCGGGTCGACGTGCGGCCGGGGGCAGGCCGCCGGGGCTTGACTTCCCGGCGCGCGCCCCCGCAGCGCCGCGGGCCGCGCCGTCTGCCGCGGGCCGGGCCATCTCGCTCCCCGGGCGCCGCGGAAGCGCTGTACGCTGGCCGCGGGCGGGCCGGGGTCGAGCCGATGGGAACGGCGGAGCGTGGACCCTCGGGCCTGATCCCACGGAGCATGCATGGTGTCGACAGGGGCCTTGGAGGGCGCGGCCCGGAAGGCGGGGGCTCCGCCTCCGCAGGCGGCCGAGACGCTGGACGGGGGCAATTACGAGGTCATCCGGCGGCGGCTCGTCGAGCGCGCCGAGGAGCTCGGGCGTCGCGCCGAGGCGCTGAACGCCCGGCGCAAAGAGGTGTTCGGCGGCTCGGACCTCGCGCTGCTCGAGAACGCGCGCGTCCGGACCGAGAACAACTGCCTGCCGCGCGACATCGTGAGCATCCGGGGCAAGCTGCTCGTCGGCTACCTCGTGTTCATGGGGCTCAAGGAGGTGAACGTCGGCGACGTCTTCAGCCTCCACCGCTTCGCCAAGGCCGACGGCGGCTTCGACCTGTCGCCCGTCCCGCTCGGCGACGGCGACGCGGTCAGCGAGAGTGCGTTCCTCGGCGACCCCGCCTTCGTCAAGGAGTTCAAGGACCTCCACCGCTACGTCAAGGAGCCCCGGCTGCTCCAGCTCCGGCGCAGCGACACGCGCCTGCTCGCCATCTTCCAGGTCGGCGCGGGCGAGCGCGACGTCAAGGTGTTCCGCTGGAGCATCGACGCGACCGGGCGCGTCCGGTACCTCGACGCCCGCGGCGAGGAGGACAACGTCCGCCCGCGGCCGCACGACTTCGCCTGGACCCAGAGCACCCGCGACGACCACGTGCCGGGCAAGCACCCGCACGTGTCGATCCTCGGCGAGATCTTCGTCGAGACGGTCGGCGGGGACCTCACCGTCAAGATCGAGAACAACACGACGACGGGCCTCGGCATCTACCGTGAGCCCGTGGACGACGCGGGCCAGGCGCTCGACGACGCCGACATCCAGTACGCCCGGCTCGGGCCGCTGATCCTGCTCAAGATCAAGCCGTTCCGCGAGCCGTCGTACCGCTACCTCGTCTACAACGGCCGCACCCGCAAGGTCGTGCGCATCGACGCGATCGGCCTCGCCTGCCTGAGCCTGCCCGAGGACCAGGGCATCGTCTTCCCGAACGGCTATTACCTCGTCACCGGCGAGACGAAGCGGTTCGAGGGGAGCACCGACAGCCTCGTGTTCGAGCGGGCCATCCGCTCGCCGAACGGGGAGGACGTGCTCTACGTCTTCCACCAGATCGTGGAGGGCCGGTACGTGCTCTTCCCGTACAACCTGATCCGCAAGGAGGTCGCGAACCCCATCCAGTGCCACGGCTACAGCCTCTTCGACGACGGCAAGATGGTGATCTTCCGCGCCGCGAGCGACGAGGCGACGCGCGTCCACCCGATGCAGATCTGGCAGACGCCGTTCATGACCGCGGAGTTCGCGGCGTCGGCGCCGACGGACGGGTCGTACCTCGCGAAGGTGGGCAACGCCGACCTCGTGCGGGGCATCTCCGACGCCCTCAGCATGCGGCGCGCGGCGCTGGACGGCGCGCCGACCCGGCAGACGTACGAGGACCTGATCAAGACCGCCGAGCGGATGACCGACGCCTTCTACTGGCTCGGCCACGCCGAGGCGGGCGACCTCCTGTCGACCGTGAACGAGCTCCGGGCGGTCTCGGAGAGCATCGTCGACGAGTTCGAGAAGGTCGAGGCGATCAAGGCGCGCGCCCAGGCCGCGCTCGCCGAGACCGAGGAGGCGCAGCGGCAGCTGCTCGGCGGGGTGCGGCCGGAGGACGCGGCGAGCGTCGACGCGTTCCTCAAGGCGCTGACCGCCCTGCGGAGGCAGCGGGGCCACCTGATCACGCTCCGCGAGCTCAAGTACATGGACCTCGGCCGCGTCGACGCGCTCGAGGCCGAGGTCGTGGCGCGGGCCGACGAGGTGAGCCAGGCCTGCGTGACGTTCCTGCTCGGCGAGCAGGCGTTCCGGCCGCTCGTGGACCGGCTCGCGTCGCTGATCGCCAAGATCGAGGCGGTCGCGCGGTCGCCCGAGCTCGCGCCGTTCGCGGCGGACCTCGACGCGGTGAACGAGGGGCTCTCGGTGCTCGCCGACATCGTGGCGAGCCTCAAGGTCGACGACCCCACGGCCCGGACCCGGATCCTGGAGGGGATCAGCGAGGTGTACGCGCAGCTCAACCGGGCGCGCGCCACGCTGAGCGCCCGCGGCAAGGACCTCCGTGGCGCCGAGGGGCGGGCCGAGTTCGGGGCGCAGTTCAAGGTCTTCGGCCAGAGCGTGGCGAGCGCGCTCGCCGTGTGCGACTCGCCCGAGCGCTGCGACGCCGAGCTCTCGAAGCTGCTCGTCCAGCTCGAGGAGCTCGAGGGGAAGTTCGGCGAGTTCGACGAGTTCCTCGGCGAGCTCGCGGCGAAGCGCGAGGAGGTGAACGACGCGGTCGCCGCGCGGCGGCAGGCGCTGCTCGACGAGCGGCAGCGGCGCGTCGCGAACCTCGTCGCCGCGGCCGACCGCATCGTGCAGGGGGTCGCGCGGCGGGCGCGCGCGTTCGCGAGCGCGGACGACCTCAACGCGTACTTCGCGTCCGATCCCATGGTCGCGAAGCTGCGCGACCTCGCGGCCGACCTGCACGCGCTCGGCGACGCGGTGAAGGGGGACGAGGTCGAGGCGCGGCTCAAGGCGGCGCGGCAGGACGCGCAGCGGTCGCTGCGCGACCGGGAGGACCTGTTCGAGGGCGGCGGCGACGTCATCAAGCTCGGGCGCCACCGCTTCAACGTGAGCACGCAGGCGCTGGAGCTCACGCTCGTCCCGCACGGCGACGGGCTCGCGCTGCACCTCACCGGGACCGACTTCTTCGAGCCGATCGAGGACCCGGCGCTCGAGGGCGCGCGCGACCTCTGGGGCCAGGAGCTCGCGAGCGAGACGCCGGCGATCTACCGGGGCGAATTCCTCGCGGGCGCGATGCTCGCGGACGCGGAGGCCGGGCGGCGCGGGCTCACGATCGACCGGCTGCGCGAGGCGTCGCTCGGCCCGGGCGGGCTGCTCGGCGCGGTGCGCGCCTACGCCGAGGGCCGGCACGACGAGGGCTACGAGCGGGGGGTGCACGACGCGGACGCGGCGCTCATCCTGGACCGGCTGCTCGCGCTCAGGTCCACGGCGGGGCTCCTGCGCTTCGGCAGCGCGGCGCGGGCGCTCGCGTGCCTCTACTGGGCCGGGCTCGACGCGCGCGGCCGGGACCTCGCCCACCGGCGGGCGCGCAGCCTCGGCCGCCTCGCGGCGCAGCTCGGCGAGAGCGAGGCGCGGGCGGCGCTCGCGGCCGCCCTGTCGGAGGGCGTGGCCGCCGCGGCGGCGGCGCATCGGCTCGCGCCGGCCGCGGCGGACGTGCGCGCCGCGGGGCGGTACCTCGCCGAGGAGCTCGCGGCGGACCGGATCCGGTTCGTGACGAGCGCCGCGGCGCTGTCGCTGCGCGACGCGCTGCTCACGCGCCTCGGCCACGAGGGCGGCCGCGCGGCCTTCGAGGAGGACCTCCGGCAGCTGGAGAAGCACCCGGCCGAGCGCCTCGAGCTCGCGCTCGCGTGGCTCACGGCGTTCGCCGAGAAGGGCGGCGGGCCAGACGTGCACCTCGGCCACCTCGCGCTCGAGGCCGCCGTCGCGCTCGTCACGGAGCGGCAGATCGAGCGGGAGCCCAGCGCGGCCGTGACCGAGGCGCGCGTGGAGGGGCTGCTCGGCCAGCACCCGCGCATCAAGGAGCGTGCGCTCGCGCTGCGCCTCGACGAATTCCTGAGCAGGATCGAGGACTTCCTGCACGAGCGGGCGCCGCGGTACCGCGCTTATCGCAAGCTCCGGAGCGAGATCGTCCACCGGGAGCGCAAGCGGCTGCGCCTCGAGGAGTTCGCGCCGCGGGTGCTGACGTCGTTCGTGCGCAACCGGCTGATCGACGAGGTGTACCTGCCGCTCGTCGGCGCGAACCTCGCGAAGCAGCTGGGCGCGGCCGGCGACACGAAGCGCACCGACCTGATGGGCATGCTGCTGCTCATCTCGCCGCCGGGTTACGGCAAGACGACGCTGATGGAGTACGTCGCGAGCAAGCTCGGCCTCGTGTTCATGAAGGTGAACGGGCCGTCGCTCGGCCACGAGGTGACGTCGCTCGATCCGGCGGACGCGCCGAACGCGACGGCGCGCCAGGAGGTCGAGAAGATCAACCTGGCGCTCGAGATGGGCAACAACGTGATGCTCTACCTCGACGACATCCAGCACACGAACCCGGAGCTGCTCCAGAAGTTCATCTCGCTCTGCGACGGCCAGCGCCGGATCGAGGGCGTCTGGCGGGGCCGGACGCGGACGTACGACCTGCGCGGCAAGAAGTTCTGCGTGGTGATGGCGGGCAACCCGTACACGGAGTCGGGCGCGCGGTTCCAGATCCCGGACATGCTCTCGAACCGGGCCGACACCTACAACCTGGGCGACGTCCTCGACGGCAAGGAGGAGCTCTTCGCGCTGAGTTACCTCGAGAACGCGCTCACCTCGAACCCGACGCTCGCGCCGCTCTCGGGCCGCGCGCCGGGCGACGTGCACAAGCTGATCCGCATGGCGCAGGGCGAGGCCGTGGCGCCGGCGGAGCTCGAGCACGCGTACTCGGCGGCGGAGGTCGCGGAGATCGTGGCCGTGCTCGAGCGGCTCTTCCGGGTGCAGAAGGTGCTGCTCTCGGTGAACCTCGAGTACATCCGGAGCGCGTCGCAGGACGACGCCTTCCGGACGGAGCCGCCGTTCAAGCTGCAGGGCAGCTACCGGAACATGAACAAGCTGGCCGAGAAGGTCGTCGCGGCGCACACGCCCGAGGAGATCGACCGGCTCATCGACGACCACTACGTGAGCGAGTCGCAGACGCTCACCACGGGCGCCGAGCAGAACCTCCTCAAGCTCGCCGAGCTGCGCGGCCGGATGACGCCGGAGCAGGCGGCGCGCTGGGAGGAGATCAAGAAGGGGTACCAGCGGATCAAGCGCATGGGCGGCAAGGAGGACGACCCGGTCGTCCGCGTGACGGGGACGCTCTCGATGCTGGGCGAGCAGCTCGAGGGGATCCGCGGGGCGATCGGCAAGGCGGCGGCGGCGGCGCAGGCGGGCGACGCGCGCGCGCGGGAGATGAAGCAGTGGCTCGCGCCGGAGATGGAGCGGCTCGCCGCGGCGCTCCGCGGGGTGGCGCAGCCGAAGGTCGAGGTGTCGGTGGAGACCGATCGATCCGTGTCCGAGTTCGTCGGCCACCACCTGTCGCTGGTGGAGCGGATCGTGGCGCCGCTCGCGAAGGCGACGACGCAGAGCGCGTTCGGCATCCGGGCGATCGAGGCGCAGATCTCGGAGCTCGGGCAGGCGCTCCGGTCGCTCGACGAGCGGGTCCGCGGGGCGGCGCGGCCGGGTGGGGGCAACGGAGGAGGCGTCGATCGGGGCGACGGCCGAGGCGACGGCTGAGCTCGTGCGCGACAGGGGATCTGCGCCGGCGCGGAGGTGCGCGCGCCGGCGACGGCAGGAGGAGCGCGGAGACAGACCGCGGCGCGCGCCGCACATCCGCGAGCGGCCGTGCTCGGCAGAAGCCGCCGAGGGGGGGTAGAGCGGCGTCCCGCGCGCGTGGTATCAACGTCCCGCGGCGCACAGCCAGCGGATAGCCTGGACTCGAAGCCTCGCGCTCCGGCGCTGGGCAGGCAGGAGCTTCGGCGCATGAAGATGATGACCCTCGGACCCTTTGAAGGGAACGCGTGGCTCCTCGGCCGGAAGGTCGAGCGCACGGTCGCGGAGTGGAAGGAGCCCGCGCGCCTGGCGATCGTGGCCTTGCCCAGCGGGGCGCGGCACGAGGAGTACCTCGCGGCGGTCGAGGACGCGACGGGCGTGCCCGTGGTCGGGGCGACGACGGGCGGGGCATCGTTCACGGAGCGCGGCTTCACGAAGAGCGGGGTGGCGTGCGCCATCCTCGGCGGGGCGAACGTCGAGGTGGGGTGCGCGGCGGCGCGCGAGCTGCGCGCGGATCACGGCAAGAGCGTGCGCGCGGCGCTCTCGGAGATCGACGAGGCCACCTCGAGCGGCGGCCCGCGGAGCGGCGCGCCGAACTCGATCCTGGTGCTGGCGGACGCGTTCGCGTGCGACGGCGACGAGCTGGTCGCCGCGCTCCGGCAGAGCGTGCCGCCGCACACGCGGGTGTTCGGCGGGACGGCGGGCGACGGCTGGACGTTCGAGGGGGCGCGGGTGTTCCTGGGCCGCAAGGCGCTCACGGACGCGGCGATCATCGTGCGCCTCAGCCACCGGCACCGGGTGAACATCGACGTGCTCCACGGGTTCCGCGCCGCCGAGGGCGGCCGGGATTTCACGATCACGGACATCGAGCGGAACGTGCTGAAGACGCTCGACGGGCAGCCGGCGGCGCGGGTGTACGAGGAGGAGCTGTCGCGGCTCGGACTCCGGTCGAGCGGCGAGGGGCTGCTCCAGACGATGGCGAAGCACGCGCTCGGCGCGAAGACGCCGTTCGGCGAGGCGCTGAAGATCCGGTCGCCGCTCGCGATCCGCGGCGACGGCGCGGTGGTGCTGACCGGCGGCCTCGCGCGCGGGCAGGTCGTCCGGGTGGTGAACGCGGCGAGCGACTCGCTGCTGCAGGCGGCGAAGAGCCTGGCGACGAAGGTGCTCGGCCCGCTGCCGGCGGTGTCCGGGTCGCTCGTGTTCGACTGCGCGTCGCGGCTCCGCCTGCTCGGCGATCGCTACCGCGAGGAGGTGCGCGCGCTCCAGTCGCCGAACAGCCCGTCGCACCCGACGTTCGGCATGGCCTGTTACGGGCAGATCGCGAAGTTCGGCGGCAGCGTGGAGGGGTTCCACAACACGAGCGCCGTCATGGTGGCGTGGGGCGAGTCGGACCAGGGAACGGGGCCAGCGAGCGGATGAAGCGAACGAGGCGGGGGCACGGCGCGGCGGCGGCAGGGATCACGTCCGGCGCGGGGCTCTGCGTGTTGTGGCTGGCGGGGTCGGCCGCGGGGTGCGGCGGGAGCGTCGTCGTGGACGGGCCGCGCGCGGACGAGGAGCCCCCCGTGCAGCCGCCCCCCGAGGAGGAGCCCCCCGTGCAGCCGCCCCCGGAGGAGGAGCCCGCGGGCGAGTGCGCGGGGACGAGCGACCGGGTCGACATTCGCTTGCAGCTCCCCGACGGTTCGCTGCACGGCTGCTTGCCCACCGGGGCCGCGCTGGGCCCGGGGATCGACGGGTTCGGGCTGAGGGGCACGGTCGCCCTCCAGCAGGGCGATATCTTCTTCATCGACGAATGCCCGCCCAGCATGGTGGGCTGCATGGCGCAGGTCACGACGGTCCGCGTGAGCGGGCCAGGCCTCGTCCCGAGGCTGCCCCTCGGCACGATCGTCGATGTCACGCTGCGCGCCACTGCGGACGAAGAGGGCTGCGGCGCGCAGATCGAGATCAGGAACGTGCCGGTGTGGGAGGGCAGGATGAGCGCCGGAGGGACGGCGCCGACGCTGCTCCTCGCCGCGGCGGACGGCGTCCTCAACGAGATCTCCGGTTCGCCGTTCGCGGTGGCGGTGAGCCCGGATTGCATGATCGATCCCGAGGATCCCGCGAAAGGGTCGGTGTTCGCTCTCCAGTTCTTCGACGTGGCGAACCCTGCCGACCAGGGCATCAAGGTCAGGCAGGGCGAATGGGTGGAGTGGCGGCCGGGGTCGCTCGTCCTCGAGCCGATATGGAGGGTGCGGAACGTGCGCGCCTTCGTGGGCGAGCCGTCGCGGTTCGGCCGCAGCTGGGCTTACTGGGTGGAGCCTGCGCCGAACGACTGAGCGTCGGGTCTCCGCGCGGCGCTCGGTCAGGCCGCGGCGCCGGCGGCGTCGCGGCGGAGGAGCCCGTACACCGCGGTGTCCGTGAACTTCCCTTCGTAATACCAGTTTTCGCGGAGCAGCCCCTCGCGCGCGAAGCCGAGCCGCTCCAGGAGGCGCCCGGAGGCGCGGTTCTCGGGATCGAGCTGCGCCTCGACGCGGTGGAGGTCCATCGACGCGAAGCCGAAGGACAGGACGGCCCTCACCGCCTCGGTCATGATTCCCTGATTCCAGAACGCGGGCAGGAGGTCATACCCGATCTCCGCCCATCGATGGGGCTTGTTCCATCGCCAGAACCCTACGCTCCCGATGAGCTCTCCGCCCTCGCGGAGCGCGACGCCCCAGCGGATCGAGGTGTTCTCGCGGACGCCTTTCTCTATCTCGGCGACGCGCCGCTCCGAGTCGGCGAGCGCGCGGTCGCCCGCTCGGCCGAAGTAACGCGTCACCTCCGGGTCGGACTGGATGCGGAAGATGCTCTCCACGTCGCCCGGCGTGATCGCCCGGAGGCGCAGGCGCTGCGTTTCGAGCGCGGGAAAGGGATCGAAGGAGGCCACCATCGCCCCGGGATCGGCCGGTGAACGCCGGGCGTCAAGCGCGCGGCGCTCACCCGTCGATCGCGCTGCGGGCGGCGGGGGCCGGCGCCGCGGCGGGGGCGGGCGCCGCCGCGATGGCCGGCGCCGCCGCGATGGCCGGCAGCACCTCGACCTGCATCGCCGGATCTCCGGGGCGCGCGCCGAGGGTGATCGCCGGCTGCGCGGCCGCGGGGCTGAGCGCGACGCCCTCCTCGCGGCACGCGATGAAGAACGCCCTCATGACCGCCGACTCCAGGATGTCGTGGCGCTCGAAGTCGTCGATCCAGAACTTGATGACATAGCGCTGGAAGAGCGGCGTGACCGCCGCGAGCCAGAGCCTCGGCTCGGGCTCGTGGAGCACGCCGTCCACCTGCGCGCAGGCGCGGCGCGCCGCGCGCTCGACGGCCTCGGGCGGCGCCGCGAGCGCGACGAGCATCTCGATATTGCGCGCGCACGTCCGGTCCGGCGCGCAGAAGTTCTGCACGCGCGCCTTGGCGATCACCGAGTTCGGCAGGATCACGATGTCCCCGGAGAACGTCCTGAGGCGCGTCGACCGCCACCCCACATAAACCACCTTCCCCTCGATCCCGTCGACGAGGATCCAGTCGCCCACGCTGAACGGTCGCTCCGAGTGCAGGGCGAGCCCGGCGAACAGGTTGCCCAGCGTGTCCTGCAGCGCGAGGCCGAGGACCACGGTGATCACGGTCGAGGTCGCGAGCACCGGCACGAGGTCGATCCCCGTGACCGCGCCGACGATCGAGAGGCCGGCGACCAGGTAGACGATCGTGAGCAGGAGGTGCCGGACCAGCGCCGGAAACTGGATCTGCCTGCGCTCGCCGAGCCAGTAGTCGATGACCATCGTCTCGGTGATCTCGATCGCGAGGTACGCCGCGAGCGAGAGCTCGACCATGAGCACGCCCTTCTGCAGGGTCGGCAGCTCGCCCCCGCGCAGGATCGCGTAGGTGTGCAGGGAGACCAGCGCGACCAGCATCCGCGCCGGCAGCCGCATGCGGCGGACGAGCACGTCGTCGAGCGAGGTCTCGGTGACCCGCGCCAGCCGGGCGAGCAGCGAGAAGAGCAGGCGGTAGGCGACGATTCCGAGCGCGAAGACGGCGAGCGCCGCCGCCAGCGCGACGGGCAAGGACGCGGGAACGCGGGAGAGGTCGGCCCAGAGCGAGGAGAGCCGGTCGAGGTTCACGGGCCGAGTCTGCCACAACGGGCGGGCGGGGAGCGCGGCAGGAGCCGGCGGAGGGCTGATTTTGGCGATCACCGCCGAGGCGCACGCGCCCGCCGGCCCTCGATGGGAGCGCGACAGTCGAGGTGATCGGCCGGACGAAGGTGCGTGGCGTGGGCCTGCGCGAGGTGCCGCTGGCGTGAGGGTGCGGCCGCCCTCGGAGGGCCCACGTCGCGTCGCGTGACGGCCGCCGAGGCCCTGCGGCAGGTGTCGGCTGGCAGCGTCGGCGGCTGTTGATACGATATCGGCACGAGATCGATGCGGTGTGCGTAATAAGGTTGTTTCTGCACTTCAGCGCGCCTGAGCTGCCGCGCGAACCGAGCATTTCCGCGCATGGCGCCACAATTCGCTTGCCGATGCGCGCGCGACCGCCCATGGTTGCTGCCGAGTCATGCGCAGCAGATTCGACGCCTTCGGCAAGAACGTCTTGCGCGACACCCTCGCGCGCGTCGGCGCTGCCGACACTGGGGTCGAGGTCATTGCCGCTTCCCAGACGATGGATGTCTGGTACGTTCCCGATCCTGCCCGTGCAGCGTCGCTCGCCGAGCTGGGCCTGCTTGGCGAGCTCGCGGCCGACCCGTGTCAGTTCGAGCCTTTCCACGACACCCCGGGCCCGGGTGAGCTGCGTGGTTGTGTCCGGAAGCAGCTCCACTGGCATCATGAGCTCGAGCGCCGCGCCGGCGGCGAGGCGCCGTTCCCGCGGCTGTGCATCCTCAGCAGCGGCCGCCCCGGAACAGTGCTCGACGCGTTCGGCTTCGGTCCGGTCCCCGGGCGCCCCGGCCTGTACCGCGCCGCGCCGGGCTGGCGCGTCGACGTCGTCGTCATCGCCGAGCTGCCGCGCACCCGCGAGACGTTGCTCCTGCGGCTGCTCGGCGCCCGCGCCGTGCTCCGCGACGCCATCCGGGAGCTCGCCGCCCTGCCCGAGGACGCCTGGGAGAGGGGCATCGCCCTGCCCTGGCTGGTACGCTTGCGCTTCGAGATGCCGGCGGAGCCCTCGGCGCGCGCGGCCGAGGATGCGGAAGAGGAGGAGATCGTGACGGAAGTTCAGCGGTGGTTCGAGCAGCTCAAGCAGTCGCTCCAGGACGAGGCGCTCGAGGCGGGCCGCATGGAGGGCCGCAAGGAGGGCCGCAAGGAGGGGCAGATCGAGGCGCTGGCGAGGCAGTTCGAGAAGAAGCTCGGCCGACCGCTCGCCGAGACCGAGCGCTCCGTGCTGGCCGAACGGTTCGATCGCCTCGGCCTGGATCGCCTCGACGACGTCCGGCTGGAGCTGTCCGCGGACGCGCTGGCCGCGTGGCTGGCGGATCCCGCGGCACGCTGAGGACAGGCATGTCCTCTTTCCGGCGATGTCTCCGATGGCGCAACCGGCTCGCGGCGTAGCCTCGACTGGCGACGTCACGATCGCCGGCCTGGCCGTTCTCCTGCGCCGCCCCACCGCCCGACACTGGCTCCGATCTCAGTCGAACGTGCTGCCGAAGCCCAGGCCGATGGGGAACCAGCGCACCGCGTCGGGGTCACGCGTGATCTCGCGCCGGCCGCGACATCGAGCCGGGCGCCCAGGCTGATCTCGCCGAGCAGACCGCCGATGAGGCCGAGGGAAACGCTGCCATCGCCATATCCCGGCGTGCGCGGCGCCGGCGGCATGCGCCGTCAGGCAGCGCGGCGATACGATATAAGCACGACATCGATGCGGTATGCGTAATGGGTGCTCCTGCACCTTGGCGCACCGGAGGATCCGTGGCGCACGTCGCGCAAGCCCGCGTGTCGCGCCACAATTCGCTTGCCGATGCGCGCGCGACCGCCCATGGTTGCTGCCGAGTCATGCGCAGCAGATTCGACGCCTTCGGCAAGAACGTCTTGCGCGACACCCTCGCGCGCGTCGGCGCCGCCGACACTGGGGTCGAGGTCATTGCCGCTTCCCAGACGATGGATGTCTGGTACGTTCCCGATCCTGCCCGTGCAGCGTCGCTCGCCGAGCTGGGCCTGCTTGGCGAGCTCGCGGCCGACCCGTGTCAGTTCGAGCCTTTCCACGACACCCCGGGCCCGGGCGAGCTGCGCGGTTGTGTCCGGAAGCAGCTCCACTGGCATCATGAGCTCGAGCGTCGCGCCGGCGGCGAGGCGCCGTTCCCGCGGCTGTGCATCCTCAGCAGCGGCCGCCCCGGAACAGTGCTCGACGCGTTCGGCTTCGGGCCGGTCCCCGGGCGTCCCGGCCTGTACCGCGCCGCGCCGGGCTGGCGCGTCGACGTCGTCGTCATCGCCGAGCTGCCGCGCACCCGCGAGACGCTGCTCCTGCGGCTGCTCGGCGCCCGCGCCGTGCTCCGCGACGCCATCCGGGAGCTCGCCGCCCTGCCCGAGGACGCCTGGGAGAGGGGCATCGCCCTGCCCTGGCTGGTACGCTTGCGCTTCGAGATGCCGGCGGAGCCCTCGGCGCGCGTGGCCGAGGATGCGGAAGAGGAGGAGATCGTGACGGAAGTTCAGCGGTGGTTCGAGCAGCTCAAGCAGTCGCTCCGGGACGAGGGCCGCAAGGAGGGGCAACTCGAGGCGCTGGCGAGGCAGTTCGAGAAGAAGCTCGGCCGACCGCTCGCCGAGGCCGAGCGCTCCGTGCTGGCCGAACGGTTCGATCGCCTCGGCCTGGATCGCCTCGATGACGTCCGGCTGGAGCTGGCCGCGGACGCGCTGGCCGCGTGGCTGGCGGACCCGGCGGCGCGCTGAGGACAGGCGCCTCCTCCGGCGGTGTCTCGGCTGCCAGGGCTGGTGCACCCGGCGCGCGGCGCAGCACGGTGCAGACCTGCCGGAAAGCGCTCGCCTCCACGTAGGGCCGGCGGAAGAGCGTTGCGCGCTTGCTCGTGCGCCAGGAGCCGGGTCGTCGTCACACCGCCGATCGACAGACCGTCCGCTCCGCTCCCGGATCGACCCGCACCCCCCCGAGGCCCTCTTCTTCGGTCCCAGATCGACCCGCAGCCCCTCCGAAGCCCTCTCCATGCGGTCCCAGATCGACCCGCACCCCTTCCGAAGCCCCCTCCTCCACATCGCGACCTCGCCGCGCACCTTCCGAGCCCACCCGTTCGGGTCCCCAATCTGCCCGCCCCCTCTCCGAAGGCCCCTCCTCCACATCGCGACCTCTCCACACCCCCCTTGGACCCCGCCATCTCGAGCCCAGATCGACCCGCATCCCCTTCGAAGCCCGCTCCGCCACATCGCGACCTCTCCTCGCCCCCCTCCGAGTTCCGCGCGGCACATCCCCACGTCGCCCAACGTGCCCTCCAGAGACTCTTCCCCATCCGCGCACAGCACGCCCTCGCCCCACCACGCTCCCCCCACAGCACGATTCCTCCACAGCACGATTACCCCTCCCCCCACAGCACGATCCCCACCCACCCCTCACCTTGACGCACAGCCCCCCAGGACTTCCTTTGCCCCTTCCTCTGCAGCGCTCCCGTCAAGCGCTGTCCGCAACAGCCCCCTTCAGGAGGTGTCTCTCATGCTGAAGCATCTGAACCTCGACGAGATGGTCGCGCTCCTCACGCCGTGGGTCGAGGACCCGAAGCAGCGCAAGCTCTTCCTCTCGATCCCCGAGATCGCGGCGCTCCACCCGAGGGTCGTCGAGGCTCACGAGACCGTGCTCGCGGTCCAGCCGAGCGGCGGCGGCGGCGCGTCCTCGAAGATGCGCGCGCTCGTCGACAAGAGCAACGACGTCGACCGGCGCCACGATCACCTCGCCCGGGCCGTCTCGTACTGTATCGATGCGCACCGCGAGCTCTGCCTCGCCGAGGACCCGGCCGACGCCGAGCGCGCCGCCCGGTGCGACGCCGTCCAGAAGCAGCTCTTCCCGAGCGGCCTCTCCATCCTCAACGCCTCGCCGCTCGCCGAGGCGGGCAACACCGCGCGCATCGCCCGCCTCCTCGAGGACGAGGCCGGCCTCGCCGACTTCCTCAAGGGTATCCCCGCCCGCGGCAAAGCCACGCTGCTCGATATCGTGAAGCGCTGGCTCGGCACGGGCCGCGAGCTCCATACGATCGAGCGCGCCCGCGCCGAGCTCGAGGCCGACGAGACCACCACGCCCCCCACCAGGACCACCATCCAGTCCGCCCGCAGCCAGTGGTTCAAGATCGTGTCGCTCGTGCTCTCCAACCTCGAGATGTCCCGCGCCCCCGCGCGCGATATCGAGACCATCCGCGGCCCCGTGCTCCGCGCCTCCGGTCGCGCAGGGAAAAGGTACGTGAGCGGCAATCCCGGAGAAGCTCCTCGGGAGGAAGCGGAAGCCGCTCAGGAGCAAGAGGAGGACACATCGAGCCTCGCCCCCGCGCCAGACGCAGCAGAGACAGAAGACGACGGCGCGGGCGATCTGTCCTGACGTCGAAGCGGCGGTTGGCGCGCGGCGCGCGGCGGCCCCGCGGCGCTCGCGTCGCTCCCCCGGACCGACGCCGGGGTGCCGCGCTGGCCTGAACAGCGTACACTCCCCCCATGAACGACGTTCGCGATATCAGCCACGACGAGGCTCGGGTGGCGGAGCTGGTCCGCTCGGCGCGGCGCGTGGCCGTGCTCGGCATCAAGACCGAGGCGCAGGCGGATCAGCCCGCCTTCTACGTCCCGAGCTACCTGCAGAGCGCGGGCCTGGAGGTGATCCCCGTCCCTGTCTATTACCCCGAGGTCAAGGTCATCCTCGGCCAGCAGGTCTACCGCCGGGTGGCTGATGTCCCGAGCCCGGTCGACATCGTCGACGTCTTCCGGCGCGGCCAGGACGTCACCGGGCACCTCGACGACCTGCTCGCCGCCCGGCCGCGCGCCGTCTGGCTCCAGAGCGGCATCCGCAACGACAAGGTGGCGGAGCGCCTGGTGGAGGCCGGCATCACCGTCGTGCAGAACCGCTGCCTGATGGTCGACCACCGCCGCTTCGCCGGGCGAGGCTGAGGCCCAGCGCCGCTACAGCGGCCGGTGCTGCGTCCCCTTGCCGTACGTGATCGACAGGAGGTCCCCCGGCTCGCGGACGATGATCCGGTGCCACGCGCCTTGCGGGACCTTGCACGTCGCCCCGGCGACCAGTCCGACGACCCGCTCCCCGCCCTGCTCCTCCAGCACGACGTCGCTCGCGCCGGACAGGAGGACCAGGATCTCGTCCCCGGCCGGGTGCATCTCCCACTGCGGCGTGTCCTCGGTCAGGGGAAACCGAATCACCAGCCAGCCTCCGTCGTCCGTGATCCGCCGGATGTCCGCGGCCTTCGAGTCGCCGGACATCAGCTCTTGCCAGAACGTCGGCCTGACCTCGATCGGCAGCGCATCGCCCCCGTCCGCGAGGTGAAGGTACGTGCTGCGGAGATCGAACCCGGGCTGTCTCGGATTGGCCATCTTGTCCCTCACGTCGCTCCCTGAGCGCCCGCATGCCAGCAGGCCCCTCCTCGGCTGTCAATCCGCTCCCCCCGGGGCCCCTTGCCAGGTCGCGCCCGCCATACCCCTTCCCAGGTCGCGCCCGCCCTACCTCTCCCTCTCCCAGGTCGCGCCCGCCGTAGAGGTCGCGCCCGCCATACCCCTCCCCAGGTCGCGCCCGCCCTCCCAGGTTGCGGCTGCCGGCGGCCACCACCGCAAGACACTGCCGCCCAGCCCGTCACGACGGCGCCCACCGGGCTCCACTGAACAAACGCTCCCACCCCGCCCAGGACGCGCTACACTCCTCCCCCCCCGGTTCCACGCCGGCCCCCGCACCGCCGGCGCCCCGCGCTTCGCCCCTCGCCCTACGCCTGCACCGCCATGCCGCGCCCCATCAACAACCCTCCGAACCCGTGGTCGTCGACGCAGGTGGAGTACCTCGAAGAGGCGCCCCCGGCGACGCTGCAGATCTTCGAGGAGCAGGCCCGCTCCATCATCGCCGCGAACGACAGCCCCGACCTGCCGTTCCGGTACAGCGTCAACCCGTACCGCGGGTGCATCCACGCGTGCGCCTACTGCTACGCCCGCCCCTCGCACCAGTACCTCGGGTGGGGCGCCGGGACCGACTTCGACCGCAAGATCGTGGTCAAGACGAACGCGCCCGAGCTCCTCGAGAAGGAGCTCAACCGCCGCAGCTGGCAGGGCGACACGATCGTGTTCTCCGGCAACGTCGACTGCTACCAGCCCGTCGAGGCGAGCTACGCGCTCACCCGCCGCTGCCTCGAGGTGTGCCTCGCGTTCCGGAACCCCGTCGGGCTCATCACGAAGGGCGCGCTCGTGCGCCGCGACGCCGCGCTCCTCGGCGAGCTCGCGCGGCGCGCGCGCGCCCGCGTCCACTTCAGCATCCCGTTCGCCGACGACGCGGTGGCCCGCAAGATGGAGCCCTACGCGAGCCGCTCGTCGCTGCGCTTCGAGGCGATGCGCGCGCTCTCGGACGCCGGCGTGCCCACCGGGATCTCCCTGTCGCCCATGATCCCCGGGCTGAACGACAGCGACATCCCGGAGCTGCTCGAGCGCGCCCGCGACGCCGGCGCGGACAGCGCCTTCATGATGCCGCTGCGCCTGCCGCGCGAGGTGCTCCCGGTCTTCGACGAGCGCCTCGAGGAGGCCTTCCCTGACCGCGCGGGCAAGGTCCGCCGCGCCATCCAGGAGATGCGCGGCGGCAAGATGAACGAGGCCGCCTTCGGGGCGCGCTTCCAGGGCGCGGGCCCGCGCTGGGCGGCGATCCAGCGCCTCTTCGAGGTGCACTGCCAGCGCCTCGGCCTGAACGCCGCGCGCGTAGGCGACGAGAACGCCCCGCGCGTGCGCGACGAGAACGCCGCGCGCGTGCGCGACGAGGCGCGCGGCGACGGAAGCAGCGAGGCGCGCGGCGACGGAAGCAGCGAGGCGAGCAAGGACGGAAGCAACGGCCTCAGCGGAGGCAACCACGGAAGCAACGACGGAGAAGCCCGCTCGACCTTCCGGCGTCCGAGCCGCCAGGGAACGCTGTTCGACCTCTGATTGGGCCTTGCGACCCACGCGGGGGATGCGGTACCAGTGAAACCGCAGTGCGTTTCCCGGGGGTCGCACGGCGCGGCCCAGCTCTTCCCGAGCATGTGGTGAATCCGCCCGCCCGCTGACGAGACTTCATGACCTCTCCCGCCCAGGATCGCGCCACGCAGCGCCCGACTGCCCGCCGCAAGCTGCTCCTGAACCCGCGGTTCCAGCTCAAGTACACGGGGCTCCTGGTGTCGGTGGTGCTCGCGGTCATGCTGGTGCTCGGACTCGTCATCTGGCAGACGGCGGGCGTCGCGACCGAACAGGCGCAGCGGGCGGCCCACGAGGCGGAGCGCGCGCTCGACGAGGCCGAGAAGAGCGCGCGCATCCTGAAGATGAGCGCCACCGATCTCGGCGGCGAGGGGTCCGAGCTCGCGAACACCCTCGACGAGGAGCTCGCGCAGACGAAGCGCGAGCACGAGCGCAAGCTGGCCGAGGTCGCGGCGGGGCGCGCCGAGGTCGAGTCACACCAGCGGCGCCTGCTCTACATCCTGCTCGGCGGCGGCGCGATCGTCCTCGTCACCCTCGGCGTGCTCGGGCTCTTCATCACCCAGCGCATCGTGGGGCCGGTGCACCAGATGAAGCGCCTCTGCCGCCAGGTCGGGACGACGCGGCTCACCATCGGAGAAGGGCTGCGCAAAGGGGATGAGCTCGGCGACCTGTTCGACACGTTCGTGCAGATGACGTACTCGCTCAAGGCGCTCCAGACAGGCAGGCTCGCGACGCTCGACGCGGCCATCGAGAGGGCCGAGGCCTCCTCCGCGTCCGCGGAGGTCCTCGCCGGGCTGCGCGCGCTGCGGGCGCAGCTCTGCCTCGGCCTCCCCGAGGCCGATACGGTGCGGCGCCGCGCGCCGCGAGAGGGGAAGTCATGAGGCGAATCGCCGGCGTGGAGGCAGAGGCGCGATGAAGCCCCCGGTGCTGGTCCAGCAGGCCGCCGGCCTGCTCAGGGCCCGTTTCGATCTGAACGAGTACAACCCGACCCCGATCGTCGACCTCGGCGCGCTCGTGGCGAACGCCGACGGCAACGTGGACGCGGAGGAGGTCGACGCCCTGCGGCAGCTGATCGAGCCGATGCTCGGCACCGAGCTCAACGCGGAGCTCGTCCGTTATCTCATCGAGGCGAGCCTGAAGGTGATCGCCGCGGCGGGCGTCGAGCCCCGGGTGCGCCTGCTCGCGGAGATCCTGATGGATTGCGACGCGGTGGAGGAAGGGGTCATCGTCGCGCTGGCCGTGGCGCACGCGAGCGAGGGCCTGTCGGCCGCGGAGCGGGCGATCATCGAGTCGCTCGCCCGGGCAGCGGAGCTCCCCGCGAGCCGGCTCGAGCGCCTGAACGAAGAGGTCCGGGCCGCGTTCGCCGCCTGAGCGGCGGCCGCCAGGGCGGCGTCAGCCCTCTTCCTTGGTCGCGAGCAGCCGCGCCAGGCGATCTCCCTCGATGCGGACGGCGATCACCTTCTCGCGCTCGAAGGTCACCGCGCCCGGCGCCGCGCCGCGCGGCTTGCGCACGTAGCGGCGCTGCACGTAGCTCACCTCGCACACCACGTCGCCGCGCGCGTCGCTGAAGTGCGCCGCCAGGGTCGCCGCGTCCACGAGCACGTCGGCGGGGCAGCTCGCTCCCTTGGGGAGCGGCACCACGACGTGCGCTCCCACGACACCTTTCGCGTGCAGCCACAGGTCGTGCGGCCGCGCGTGTTTGGTCGTGAGCGCGTCGTTGTCCTCGGCGCCCCGGCCGACGAGGATCGCGGCGCCGGAAGCGCTCCGGTACACGTGGAAGGGCCGCCGCGGCGCCTCCCGGCCCGCCCGGGGGCCCTGGGTCCTGGCCGGGCCGGGCTCCCCCGGCGCCGCGAGGTCGGCGAGCGCCGCGCGCGCCACGCCGAGCGAGATCGCGCGCTTCGCGAGCGGCTCCAGCGCCTCCGGCCGCGGCGCTGCGGCCGCGACGTCCGCCTCGAGCGCGGCGATCGCCTGGAGGGCGCGCTCGGTCTCGGCGAGGCGGGCGCGCATGACGGCCTCGCCGCGCTGGTAGCGCCGCGCCTTGGCGAAGAAGGTCTCGGCCTGCGCCTTCGCGGGGCGCGCCGGGTCGAGCGCGACCTCGAGCTTGCCGCCGGTCTCCCAGTCGTCGAGGAGCGCCTTCGCGGCGCCGCGCGGCACACGCGCGCCCTGCGCGAGCAGCAGCTGCCCGGTCTTCTGCAGGCGGGCGACGCTCCCCAGCCGACCGAGATCGCCGCGCACCGCCTCGGCCCTGCGCTCGAGCGCCGCGCGCCGCGCCTTGACCGCGCGCGCGAGCGCCGCCTTCTCCTGCCCGGCCGCGGCGTCGTCGCTCGCCTCGACCAGCGCCGCGCCGGCGGCCAGCGGGTCCGCCGCGTAGACGACCTCCGCGGGCGGCGCCCCGCCCTGCGGCGGCCAGCGGACGATGAGGTTGCCCGCGCCGTCGAGCAGCCGCGCCTCGCCGCGGCGCCCCGGCGCGAGCTCCAGCCGGGCGGCCGCCGCGCGCCCCTGCCCCGCCGGCGCACGCTCCGCCTGCGCCGGCGCGCCCCCCTCCCCTTCCACCGCGCGCCCCTTCCCCGCCTCGGCCGCGCTCGTCTCCCCGATCTCGCCCTCGTCCTCGCCTTCGTCCCGGGGCAGATCGCCGGCCACCACCGCGAGGCCGTCGCTCCGCACCTCGATCGCCAGCACGCGGCGGCCCACGAGGTGCGCCCGCATCGCGGCCACGAGCGGGTGCGCCGCGGCGGCGCGGAGCCGAGGCAGCCGCGGCAGCACCCCGACGCCCGCGACGCGCGGCCCGATGCCGGCGCCGAGCACGCGCCGCGCCCCGGCGTACACCGCGAGCGCGACGAGCCCCGTCGCGGGGTTCGCGTGCGCCGCGTCGATCCGCGCCCCCACCCAGCCCGCGACCTCCTCGGCGAGCGCGCCCCCTGCCGCTGCGCCGCCTTGCCGGTCTTCCATGGCGAACGTGCTCCCCTGTCCCGTCAGGGGCGCCCGTCGCCGCCGCTGCCGGAGCACTCGCCCTGCCGGCAGCGGAGCCCGGGTCCACACTGCGCCCAGGGCTGCAGATCCGCGTCGCACCCGGACGGGCGGATGTCGCCGCACTGGTTCGCGTTCACGCTGTCCGTCGCGCAGTTCAGGAACGGCAAGAGCAGGTCGTTGCACTCCGGCGCCTGGACCAACAGCCAGTCACAGAGCGCGCGGCACTCGTCGCCTCCATACCCGCATGTCTCCTCGAAGAGGCCGCAGTAGACCTTACACCGCGCGCCGACGTCGCCCCCGCCCTCCCCGGTCGAGCCCGAGGCCGTCGCGCTGGTGCTGGTCGCGTCGGGGGTGCCCGCCCCGGCGCCGTCCGCGCCGCTAGAGAAGCCGTCGACGACGACGTTGCCGCCGCAGGCGCCCGCCCAGGCGAGCGCGGCCAGCGAAGGTAGGCACATCCTAAGCAGCGTCCTGTTCATGGCCGCGAGACTACCCCGATGAGCGCGGGAGCGCGAGCGCGCGGGGAGACGCAAAGCTGCGCGTGCGGCGCGCGCCGCGTTGGGATAGAGAGCCGCGAGATCGCGTGCTCTTCGACGTCCTGCTCGCCCAGCTGCTCGCCCAGGCCGGCGCGCTGCCCGCCCCGCCGCCCGCCCCGAAGGCCGCGGCGGTCTGCCCGCCCGACATGGTGCTCGTCGAGGGCACGCACCACGAGAACGTCCAGCGGATCTGCACGAGCTACCAGGGCGGCCATTGCTACCGCTTCTTCCCCGGGCTGTTCGCCGCCGAGCCGCGCGCGACGCCGGTGCGCACCTGCATGGACCGCTACGAGTGGCCGAACCGCGCCGGCGCGCTGCCGGTCGTGATGCTGCGCTTCGTCGAGGCCGAGAAGGAGTGCGCGGCCGCCGGCAAGCGCCTCTGCACCGAGTTCGAGTGGGAGCTCGCGTGCGAGGGGCCGTCCGCGCTCCCGTTCCCGTACGGCTACGCGCAGGACGCAGCCGCGTGCAACGTGGGCAAGCCGTACCGGGGCATCAGCGAGCGGCGGCTCGCGTCGGACGACCCGGCGGTGCGGGCGGCCGAGACGCAGCGGCTCTGGCAGGGAGAGCCGTCGGGGTCGTATCCCGCGTGCGTGAGCCCGTACGGCGTGATGGACCTCGTCGGCAACGTGGAAGAGTGGGTGGCCACGTCGCGGCCCGAGTGGCCGCACCGGTCGTCGCTGAAGGGGGGATACTGGTCCAAGCCGTGGGCCGGGTGCCGCGGGACGAACGAGTCGCACGGGCCGATGTTCCGGTTCTACGAGATCGGGTTTCGCTGCTGCAAGGACGCGGGCCCGTGAGGTGAGACGCCCGGGCCGCAGGGGAGCCTGGATCACGCGAAAGGTTCGCCACCTGCTGGAGCTCGGCGCTACCTGCCGTGCTTCAGGGCGTCCATATTCCCGCGAGCCCGCATGCTGTTCGATGCGAGCTTGTTGGACACACGAAAGAGGTAGGTCACCAGCGTGCAGGTCCACTGCGTCCACGGGGTTACGCCGCAGCCACGCCAGGTCCCGGCGAACACCGGCGCCTCCTCCTCGTCCTCGCCGTCGTAGTACGCGACCTCCCCCGAGGGGCCGATGCTGATCCAGACGCTCGCATCCTCCTTCAGCCACGCCTTGGAGACCTCGATGACGCCCCACAGGCTGTCGTTCGGGCCGATGAGCCGCCCGTCGGGCATCATCAGCGCGTAGGGCTTCGTCTGGATATCGGAGGCATCGCGAGCAGCCGACTCGGTGGATCCATATTGGAACGGCCACTGCTCACCGGGAAGCAGCTCCGCAGACACACGGCCCCGGTGATCCACGGTGAGCACGTGCCTGCCGTTCCATGACACCATTCCGTTCGAGTAGATCACAATCCGATCTTCCTTGCTGATCTCCCACATCGCGTCAGGAATCTGCATGGGGGCGCCGCCGTCCGCCCACTCGGACGGAGGGGCCAGGCCCATGCGGCACGCCACGAGCGAATGACTCAGCGCTGCGATCGCCACCACGCAGAGAAGATGCTTCATGGATTCATACTACATTCCGGCTGCCAGCAATTCCAAGAGGTGCACGGGGGTGGAACCGAGCCGTCTCACGGCCGGCGCGCACCTCGCGGAGGGCCCGCCGTCGACGAGCGCCACCGCCCCGCCTCGGCCTGCGTCGCTCGCCGTCGGATCTCCACGTCTGAGTCCAGTGCGGGCGGCCGGATCTCCGCCGGGCGGAGGCGGTCCGGGCTCCGGCAGGCCGCGCGCCTGCGCAGCGCTGGCTGACCGCGCGCCGCCTGGGGTATCTGTCGCTGACAGACGGAGAGCAAGACCATGTGGAAGCGCCTCGCACCGGAAGGTTTCATCGCCCCTACGACCCTCGAGACGAGCAGGCTCCGCCTGCGTCCGCTCACGGTCCACGACGTGGTCCGCGACTACGACGCCGTCATGACGAGCGTCGAGCACCTGGCCGGGCTCGGGATGTTCGGCGAATGGCCGCGCGGCTTGACCCTGGAGCAGAACCTCATCGATCTCGGCTGGCACCAGAAGAACCACGCGATCGGCGCGGCGTTCACCTACACGGTGCTGTCGCTCGACGAGCGCACGTGCCTCGGCTGCGTCTACATCGAGCCGACCGAGGTCCCGGGCTGCGAGGCGGAGGTCCTCCTCTGGGTGCGCCAGAGCGAGCTCGCCTCGGGGCTGGACGAGCACCTGTACTCGGCGGTGCGCGAATGGTTGTCGAGCGCCTGGCCGTTTCGACGGGTGTGTTATCCCGGCCGGGAGTGACGCGCGCCGCGGCGGTCGGCGTCATCTTGCGTGTTGTTATTGGTCCAAGGAGCCGAGCGGTTGGCCGGCCGGATCCGTCCGGTGTTCCGGGGCGGTCGCGCGTGCCTCGTTCACGTGGCGCATGCAGGCTTCCATGTCGGCTCGGGCCGTAGCTTCATCCACGCCGAGGATCTCCAACCTCTGCTCGATTGGCATGCAGTAGGCGGTCGCGGTCCACAGCCTCGGGTCTTCGACACCATGAAACGGATCGAGGTCGGTCCATACACTCACCGCGCATTTACCGGACGCGGCGTCAGTGGACGCGGTGGCGATGCGCTTGCCATCGGGGCTGAACGCCACGGCGATGAATGAGACGATGTCTGAGGGATCGGAGCCGGGCAGGACCAGGGGCTCCCCCGTGCCGTCGGCATTCCATACCTGCACCGGGTCGTCTATTGACGCGCTGACGATGCGCTTGCCGTCTGGGCTGAACGCCACGTTGTAGCCGGGCAGGACCAGGGGCTCCCCCGTGCCGTCGGCATTCCATACCCGCACCGGGTTGCCTCGTGACCATGTGGCGATGCGCATGCCGTCAGGGCTGAACGCCACCGAATCGACATCACTCTCGTGACCGCGAAGCACCAGGGGCTCGCCCTTGCCCTCCGTGTTCCACACCCGCGCGGTCTTGTCCCGTGATGTGGTGACGATGCGCTTGCCGTCAGGGCTGAACGCCGCCGAATCGACATCACTCTCGTGACCGCGAAGCACCAGGGGCTCGCCCTTGCCCTCCGTGTTCCACACCCGCGCGGTCTTGTCCCGTGATGTGGTGACGATGCGCTTGCCGTCAGGGCTGAACGCCGCCGACACGACCCCATCCTTGTGACCGCGAAGCACCAGGGGCTCGCCCTTGCCCTCCGCGTTCCACACCCGCGCGGTCCCGTCGTAGGACGCAGTCACGATGCGCTTGCCGTCAGGGCTGAACGCCGCCGACACGACCTTATCCTTGTGACCGCGAAGCACCAGGGGCTCGCCCTTGCCCTCCGCATTCCACACCCGCGCGGTCCCGTCGTAGGACGCAGTCACGATGCGCTTGCCGTCAGGGTTGAACGCCGCCGACACGACCCCATCCTTGTGACCGCGAAGCACCAGGGGCTCGCCCTTGCCCTCCGCATTCCACACCCGCGCGGTCCCGTCGTAGGACGCAGTCACGATGCGCTTGCCGTCGGGGCTGAACGCCATCGAATGGACCGCACCATCGTGACCGCGAAGCACCAGGGGCTCGCCCTTGCCCTCCGCATTCCACACCCGCGCGGTCCCGTCGTAGGACGCAGTCACGATGCGCTTGCCGTCAGGGCTGAACGCCGAACGGCTGTAACCTCCGTGACCGCGAAGGACCAAGGGCGCGCCCTTGCCGTCCGTATTCCACACCCGTGTGGTCTTATAGGACGCAGTCACGATGCGCTTGCCGTCGGGGCTGAACGCCGCCGAATAGACACCACTCTCGTGACCGCGAAGGACCAAGGGCTCGCCCTTGCCCTCCGCATTCCACACCCGCGCGGTCTTGTCCTGGGACGCCGTGACGATGCGCTTGCCGTCAGGGCTGAACGCCGCCGAAAAGACATGACCCTCGTGACCACGAAGGATCAAGGGCTCGCCCGTGCCGTCCACATTCCACACCCGCGCGGTCTTGTCCTGGGACGCCGTGACGATGCGCTTGCCGTCAGGGCTGAACGCCGCCGAATAGACACCACTCTCGTGACCACGAAGGATCAAGGGCTCGCCCGTGCCGTCCGCATTCCACACCCGCGCGGTCGTGTCGAAGGACGCCGTGACGATGCGCTTGCCGTCAGGGCTGAACGCCGCCGAAAAGACATGACTCTCGTGACCACGAAGGATCAAGGGCTCGCCCGTGCCGTCCGCATTCCACACCCGCGCGGTCGTGTCGAAGGACGCCGTGACGATGCGCTTGCCGTCAGGGCTGAACGCCGCCGAAAAGACATAACTCTCGTGACCACGAAGGATCAAGGGCTCGCCCGTGCCGTCCGCATTCCACACCCGCGCGGTCTTGTCCCATGATGCGGTGACGATGCGCTTGCCGTCAGGGCTATAGGCCGCATCAAAGACGGTAGTTGGATGGCTGAACACCTCGCGAGCGACCCCGCCGTACAGAGCCGAGCGGGTGAGACTGGCCCACCCTCGTGGTATGTCCGGCGGCTCGATTTCACGCAGGAGCGCGAGGGCGGTGGTAGGATCCGCTTGCTGCTCGCGCGCCGCGGCCACGCGGGTGGCGTTGCGCGCTTGCCGGGCGCCGGCCTGCGCACGAGCCGCCTCCAGGTCTGCACGCGTCGCCTGCTGCTCGGCGCGCGTCGCCTGCTGGCCGGCGCGAACCGCCAGGTACGATACCATGACCGCGATCGCCGTGAGCGCGGCGATCGCGCCCGTGGTGAGCCGCCAGCGAAGCCGGCGTGCGCGCTCGGCGAAAGTCACGACGGCAAGCAGGTAGCGCTCTTCGCGCTTGCCGAGCCCGATACGCCACTCGGGCCCCTGCGCAGCGCGGCGGCGCTGGTGCCACCCCCGGGCGTCCTCCGCGGCGCGCTCGCGCCAGAGTAGCCCATCGGCCTGATCGCTTGCCTCCCACTGCTGGGCCGCGGCGCGCAGCCGGGCCAGGAACTGTGCGTCCTGCTGGCTCTCGTCGAGCCACTGCCCGAGCCTTGCCCACCGGTCGATCAACGATTCGTGGACCAGCTCCACCGTCGTGCCCTCGCGCTCGCCGCCGGGCTCGATGAGCACGAGCCGCGCGCTGGCCAGGTGCTGGATCACCCGCGGGATCCCGTCGTCGCTGTGCTCCTCGCCGTCCTGCTCGATCTCGCAGAGCTCGTCCAGGCTCACCACCGCGCGCGTCCGCTCGGGCGTGACCAGGCGCAAGAACACCGCCCGCGCCAGCCGCTGCTCGCGCACCGGCAACGCCGAGAGCACCGCGTCCGCGTGGGCGGACAGGGCACCGGCCACGCCGCCGAGCTGTTCATAACTCTCTCGCGTCAGGAGCCGGCGCTCGCGATCCCGCGTCTCCCACAGCTTCGTGGCCGTGAACTGCAAGAGGGGCAAGGGGCTGCGCGTGCTCTCCAGCGTGCGGAGCATGTCCTCGACCATCTCCGTCGTCTCGAAGCGATGCCCGGCGGCCTCGATCGGCCGCGCCAAGGCCTCGCGCTGGCCCTCGCGCCCCATCGGTGGAAGGAACCAGAGCCCGCGGGTCGCGTCGTTGATGAAATTGCGGTCCTCGGCCATTCGGTCGAGGAAGTCCGAGCGGATGGCGAGCAGGACGCGCAGGGGCGACGAGGCGTCGTCGGCCGCGCCTTCCAGGCAGGCGAGGAACGCCGCGCGCTCCTCGGGCGCCGCGCCGAGCGTGTGGAGCTCCTCGAGCTGATCGACGAAGAGCAGGATGCGATTCCCTGGCCCCTCACGCCGACAGCTGGCCCGCAACCGAGCGCCCAGATAACCCGGCTGCGCGCGCAAGGTGGCCACGAGCCGGTCGTGCTCGGACAGCTCGGGCGAGCCCGCCGCTGCGCCAGCCGTCGTGGGCGCCGTCTCGGGGACCTGCACGAGCACGTCGGCGAGCGCGGACAGCGGACGGCGCCCCGGGCGCAGGGTGAACGCCTTCCACCGGTCCTCCGAGCGCTTCAAGGCCGGAATCACGCCCGCGCGCACGAACGACGACTTGCCCGCCCCCGAGGGCCCCGCGACGACCAGGAGCGGCTGGTTGCGCAGCCGCGCCGTCGTGGCGGCGATCTCGCGATCGCGGCCGAAGAAGCGCGCAGCGTCCGCCTCCTGGAAGGCGGACAGGCCGGCGAACGGGCTCTCGTCCTCGCCGAGCGCGATCGGCCTTCGGCTGGGCAGGAGCGCCTCGAGCCCGGCGAGCAGCTCCCTGGCCGAGCCGATGCGCTCGTCCTTGCGCTTCTTCAAGCAACGATCGACGAGCGCGCCCAGCGCACCGAGCCCTGGGCGACCCTCGCTCAGGCTGGGCATGGGAACATCGAGGTTCACGATGTCCGAGATCCGCGCAAGGGAGAATGGATCCAGCGGGTGCTTTCCTGTGAGCAGCTCGTACAGCATGATGCCGACGGCCCAGAGGTCGGTGCGATGATCGACGCCCCCGCCCAGCAGCTGCTCGGGCGACATGTACGGGAGCGTGCCGACGGGCGCGCTCGTCCGAGGCTGGCCAGCGCCTCCGGCGAGCGCCGACCGCGCGCCCGAGATCGTCGCGACCCTTCTGGCCTCCATCCGCTTGGCGATGCCGAAATCCAGCACCTTGGTGCATCCGGCGTCATCCAGGAGGATGTTCTCCGGCTTGAGATCGCGGTGCACGATCCCGAGGTCGTGCGCGCAGACCAGCGCGCGAGCGACAGGGATCATGAGCTCGAGCGCGACGCTGGGCGCTCGCTGGCCCGGCGGCGTGCGGGCGTCGGGCGCTTCGGTCGCGCCGGGGTGCTCGCGCTGGGTCATCCACTGGCGCAGCGTGGAGCCCTTGATGTACTCGAGCACGAGGTACGGGTACCCGCGAAACTCGTCCACCTCGTAGATGACCACGATGTGCTCGTGCCGGCAGCGCGCCGTGGCCCGCGCCTCGGCGAGGAATCGCTCGCTCTCGCGCCCGCCGTACCGGAGGAGGAGCTTGATCGCGACCAGGCGTCCAAGCCTCGTGTCGCGGGCCAGGAACACGACGCCCATGCCGCCCTGGCCCAGCTTGCGGAGGATCTCGTAATGCTTGATCGTGCTGCCGACAGCCGGGGGCAGGGCATCGACGACGGGCTCCGCCGGCGTCGCCCAGGCCTCCAGCGGAGCGGACATGCCTTCCTGCGCTCGCTCCTCGGGCATCGGGTTTGCCGCGTCTTCACCGAGAGGTGTGTCGACGAACGCGGGCGTGCGCTCCTCGACGGCTTCGACCGAAGCTCCGGGCGAGCTGCTGCACGCCGAGGGCGCGGCGCACCGGTTCCCCTCTTCCCGGGCGTCCCGGTCCTGCTCCTGCCGCACCTCGGCGCCGCTCGGCGCGTCTGGCTCGATGAGGTCCTCCCGGCGGAGCCCGTCCACCTCGCAGATGCCGAGCTCGCTCAGGAGGCCGTCGGCCGTGACGACCCGCGCCGCGACATCCTCGTCCGTCGCGCGCCGCAAGATCGCGCCGAGCGGATGCTCGAGCAGCGCGGCAGGGATCCGCGCCGGCGCGCGGCCTTTCCGCGGAACGCCCCCTGCCGCCGGCGGGCTGCCGCTTCGCGTGCGGCGACCCGTGAGGGACTCCAGAAACACGAGCGCCCAGGCGTACAGGTCTGAGCGCGCCGTCGGCGGAAAGCCCCGGATCTGCTCCGGCGCGGCGTAATCGTGAAAGGCCGGGAGCGCCTCGCCGCGACGGGCGAGCGCGTCGTCCTGGCGGGCACGCGCGCTCGCGGCGAACGTGCCGAAGCCGAAGTCGAGCACCAGCGCGTTCCGCGGCGCCCCCCCGGGCGCCACCATCACGTGGGTCGGCCTGAGATCCCCGTGGACGATGCCTTGCCGGTGCGCGCAGCCCAGCGCACTCAGGACTTGCAGCATCAGGTGCCGCGCTTCGGGCGGCTCGAGCGCGCCCTGCTCGGCCAGCAGCTCGGCCAGGCTCTGCCCGGGCACGAGCTCGAAGACGGCATACAGAGGCTCCTCATCCGTCCCCCCGGACTCGATGAGCCGGACGATGCTCGGATGCTGGAGACGCGCGCAGGCGCGCATCTCCCGCAAAAACCGCATGCGGTAGCGCCGCACCAGGGCCGCGGAGCCTCCGTCCCGGACCAGGCGCACGACCTTGAGGACGATCGGCTGCGCGCTCGCGATCTGCCGCCCTCTGTAGACGTCGGCGACGCTGCCCTCCCGGATCAACGAGAGGATTTCATAGCGGCCCTGGAACACCATCCCTGGAGCGAGGATCTCCGGGTTCATCGCAGCCCCTCCCGTCGCTGCACATCCCACGGCATCATCGGGCGAGCGGTCCGCGTCGCGGCATCCGCGCCGCGATCCCGGCGTCCAAGCCCGTGCCGCGCCCGCCGAACGCGCTCGACGAGGAGGCGGGCCCGATGCTCGGGCAGTCAGCCTCGCTGCCCCATCGTTCCTATGGGGTCATCCCCGCCCATCGTCCAACGCCCAGCATTCCGCAATGGGGTGTCCCAACCTGCGGCCGCGCGCCGGCTCCTGGAGTTCGCCACCGCGGCGCGGCGGAGCCTTTGGTCAGGAGATTCGGCTTTTCCAGTATCCAGGCTCGCGACGAGCATGCATCACGGCGATGACGACGACGTGCTCGCTCGAGAGGAGATAGATCAAAGCCTAGGGGAATTTGCGTAGATTCCACCTCCGCACGTCCCCCTCGACGCGCGCCGCAGCGTCCGGATTCCGCCGCACGAAGCCAACCGCCGCCTCGAACGCATCGACGAACCGCGATGCCACGTCGGGCGATAGGCCGAGATAGTGTTCGACCGCCTCTTCGAACTCCTGAAGAGCACGCGGGTGGAACCGAAACCGCCTCACCGCCGGCGCGCGTCGATCCGGGCGCGCGCCTCGCGGAGCACGTCGTCGCCGTCCACGAGCTCCACCGTCCCCGCCTCGACCTCCGTCGCTCGCCTCCGGATCTCCTCGAGCTGCTCCGGTGCGAGCGGCCAGCTCTCCTCCGGGTGGAGGCTCTCCCAGATCCTGTAGGCCACGAGCTCGCGCAGCGCCGGGGGAAGCGCGAGCGCCAGATCCGTCAACCTGTCCACTTCGGCGGTAACGTCGGCAGGCATGCGATCCGAACTCCTCGTACGGAGCGCGATCCTACCACGGACGGCGACGTCGGCGACCCACCGACGAGAGCGACCACGGACGGGCTCCACTGCGCGGTTATCCCCGGCCGGGCGTGACGTCCGCCCCTCACGGCCCGCCGGCGCCCGGCCCTCGCGCGCCCGCAGGCGCTGCGCCTGCGCCGGGCGGTCCGTCGCCGGGGCTCAACCTGATCGGGTACACGACGCTCACGATCCCGCCTTGGGGCGCTGGAAATCGCAGGGTCGCGAGCACCTTGTCGATGCAGTCGCGCACGACCGGATCCGGGATCGTCCCGGGGTCTTCCGCCGGACCGGCGACCTTGTGTGCGCCGACCGCGCCGTCCTTCTCAATCACGAAACACGCCGTGACCTTGCCCGCAAGCTTCGGATCTCGCTTCAGCCCATCGTCGTAACAGGCCCGCACCTGTTCGAAGTGGGCTCGCACCTCGCTCTGGATCACGGGGGGCGGCAACCGCCCTGCCTGGGCTTGAGGCTTGCCAGCGTCCGCCCCGCCGCGGGGCGCCGCGCCGTGCTGTGGGCCCCGGGAGGGGGTCGCGCCGACCATCGGTCCGATCATGGGCGCACACGGGTGCGAGACGGGCGAGGAGCTCTCCTTCGGAACGGGCGCTGCGGGGCCCGCCGCAGCAGGAGGCGACGCGGAAGGCGCTGATCCGGCGAGAGGCGCCTCGGCCGGAGCCGGCGCGGAGGCTGGCGACGCCGCCGCGGTCGACGCGAGGGCGGGCGACGCCGCTGGGGCCGCTGCCGCAGGCGTCGGCGCCGCCGGAGAGGCGACGGTCGGCGCCGCCGGAGAAGCAACAGGAGGACGCGAGGACGAGCAGGCCGCCGTGGAGAGGGCGAGGAGCACCGGAACGGAAAGGCGCATCGCGCGACTCTACCATTGCCCTGCTGGCGAGTGCGCCTCACGCCGAGAGCCACCTCCGTGCGCCCCGCGCAATCGTGCTCTCCGCCGGCCAGCCCCCGAGACACACTCCCCGCCGCCCCGGCCCCGGGTGATACTGCGCCGCGATGCGCCAGGGAGAGGTGATCGCCGACCGCTTCGTCGTCGAGGAGCTCGTCGGCGCCGGCGGCATGGGCCAGGTCTACCGCGCGCGCGACCGGCTCTCCGGCGCTCCGGTCGCCGTCAAGGTGCTCTCCGAGCGCCGCGGCTCCGGCCGGAGCGAGGAGCGCTTCGCGCGCGAGGCCGAGGTGCTCGCCGACGTCGATCACCCCGGCATCGTCCGCTACGTGGCCCACGGCACCACCTCCGCGGGCGTCCCCTACCTCGCCATGGAGTGGCTCGCGGGCGAGGACCTCGGCGCCCGCCTCCAGCGCCTCCCGCTCACCGTGGACGAGGCGGTCGCGCTCGTCTCCCGCGCCGCCGGGGCGCTCGCCACCGTGCACGATCGCGGCGTCGTCCACCGCGACGTGAAGCCGAGCAACCTCTTCCTCGTCGAGCGCGACGTCGCCCGGGTGAAGCTGCTCGACTTCGGCATCGCGCTGCGGCCGGACATCACGCGCATGACGCAGACCGGCGCGCTGCTCGGGACCGCGGGGTACATGGCGCCGGAGCAGGCCCGCGGCGCCGAGCAGGTCGACGCGCGGGCGGACGTGTTCGCGCTCGGCTGCGTGCTGTTCGAGTGCCTGACCGGCGCCCCGGCGTTCGTCGGGAAGGACGCCATCGCCGTCGTCGCGAAGATCGCGTTCGACGAGGCGCCGCGCCTCGGCGATCTCCGCCCCGACCTCCCCGCCGCGCTCGACGCGCTCTGCGCGCGCATGCTCGCCAAGCAGCCCGACCTCCGCCCGCGCGACGGCGCGGCCGTGCTCGAGGCGCTCGCCGAGGCGCTCGCCGGGGCCGCCGGGCCCGCCGAGCCGCCCGGCGGCGCGGGCGCGCGCCGGGCGGCGCTCACCCGGGGCGAGCGGCGCACGCTCGGCGTCGTGCTGGTCGGCGCCCCCCCGGCGGCGGAGCAGCCCACGGTCGAGGCGCTCGGCGCGACGCTCCGCCGGACGCACCGCCGGACGACGCCCCTCTCCCCGGAGGACGACGCGCTCCGCAGGGAGGCCGAGGCCCACGGCGGGCGCGTCGAGCGCCTCGCCGACGGCGCCGTGGCGGTCACGCTCGCCGGGGCGCAGGTCCCGACCGACCAGGCCGCGCAGGCCGCCCGCTGCGCCCTCGCGATCCGCGCGTGGTACCCCGACCGGCCGATCGCGCTCGCCATGGGCAGGGCCGCCGGCGACGGGCTCAGGCCGTGGGGCGACGCGATCGTCCGCGCCGCCGCCCTGCTCGCGCGGCCGGCGCCCCCGCGCGCGCCCCTCTGCCCGCCGGGCGGCGCGGCCAGCGCGCTCGACGCTCCCAGCGCGCTCGACGCGCCCAGCGCGCTCGACGCGCCCAGCGCGCTCGGCGCTCCCAGCGCGCCCATCACGCCCATCGCGATCGACGAGATAACCGCCGGCCTGCTCGACGCTCGGTTCGACGTGCGCGAGGGCGAGCTCGGCCTCTCGCTCGCGGGAGAGCGCGCGATCGCGGCCGAGGCGCGCACGCTGCTCGGCAAGCCCACGCCGTGCGTGGGGCGCGACTGGGAGCTCGCGGCCCTGGAGCGGCTCTTCGCCGAGTGCGTCGAGGAGCCGGCCGCGCGCGCCGTGCTGGTGACCGCGCCGGCGGGCATGGGCAAGTCGCGCCTCGCCCACGAGCTCCACGGCCGGCTCCGCCAGCGCCGCGAGCGGCCGGCGATCTGGATCGGGCGCGGCGACTCGCTCCGCGCCGGCTCCACGTTCGGGCTGCTCGGGCAGGCGCTCCGGGGCGCGCTCGGCATCCAGGGCGGCGAGCCCGCCGAGGCGCGGCGCGAGAAGACCAGGGCGCGCGTCGCCGAGCACGTCGCGGCCGCCGACCAGCGCCGCGTCGCCGAGTTCCTCGGCGAGCTCACGGGCACGCCCTTCCCCGACGAGGACAGCCTCCCCCTCCGGAGCGCCCGGCAGGACGCGCAGATCATGGGCGAGCAGATCCGCCTCGCCTGGGAGGACTTCCTCGACGCCGAGACCGCCGCGCGCCCGGTCGTGCTCGTGCTCGAGGACCTCCACTGGGGCGACCTGCCCACGGTGCGGCTCGTGGACGGGGCCCTGCGCAAGCTGAAGGAGCGCCCCTTCATGGTGCTCGCGCTGTCGCGCCCCGAGATCCACGCAACCTTCCCGAGGCTGTGGGCCGAGCGGGACGTCCAGGAGATCCGGCTCAAGGAGCTCTCGCGCAAGGCGAGCACCCGGCTCGTGCGGCAGGCGCTCGGCGACGCCGTCGACGAGGCCACGGTGGAGCGGCTCGTGGCGCGGGCCGACGGCAACGCGTTCTACCTGGAAGAGCTGATCCGCGCGACCGCCGAGCGCCGCGGCGACACGCTCCCCGAGACGGTGCTCGCGATGGTCCAGGCCAGGCTCGACGGCCTGGAGGACGCCGCGCGCCGGGTCCTCCGCGCCGGGAGCGTGTTCGGCGAGGTGTTCTGGCGCGGCGCCGCCCTCGCGCTGCTCGGCGGCCCGGCGCGGGCGGGCGCGACCGACGCGCCGGGCCCCGCGTCGGGCTGCGCCGCCGCCGGCGCGCTCGACGAGGAGCTCGGCAGGCTCGAGCGGCGAGAGTGGATCACCGCCCGGCCCACGGCGAGGTTCCCCGGCGAGCGGGAGCTCGTCTTCCGGCACGCGCTCGTGCGCGAGGCCGCGTACGCCATGCTCACCGACGAGGACCGCGCCCTCGGCCACTGCCTCGCCGGCGAGTGGCTCGAGCAGGCCGGCGAGCCCTCCGCGGCCGTCGTCGCCGAGCACTTCGATCGCGGCGGCGACCCCGCGCGCGCCGCCGCCGGCTACCGGCGCGCGGCCGCGCAGGCGCTCGCGGGCAACGACCTCGGTGCGGTATTTTCCCATACAGATCGCGCCCTTGCGCTCGGCGCGCGCGGCGAGGCGCTCGGCGAGCTCGCGCTGCTGCGGGCCGAGGCGCACCACTGGCGCGGGGACATCGCCGAGGCGCTCCGCTGGGCGCGGGTCGCGGCGGAGGCGCTGCCGCGGGGGAGCGCCCGCTGGTACGCGGCCGTGGGCGAGGTGGGGCAGACGGCCGGCCGGCTCGGGCTGCACGACGACCTCGCGGCGCTCGCCGGCGAGCTCGCGCGCGCGGCGGGCGGCGCGTCGGCCGGGAGCGCCGGGGGCGAGGCGACCGGCCCGGCGGTGATGGCGGCCACGCGGCTCGCCGTGCGGCTCTTCTACGCGGGGCGCTACGACCGGGCCGAGGCGCTGCTCGCCTGGATCGAGGCCGTCGCCGGGCGCTTCGCGGGCGACCCGGCCGTGAGCGGCCCGGTCTTCCGGGCGCGCAGCGTGCGCGCGCTGTTCGCGGGCGACCTCGACCGTTACCGGGCGCTGACCGAGGCCTCGCTCCGCTGCTTCGATCAGGTGGGCGACGTGCGCAACGTGTGCGTCGCGCGGGGGAACCTCGCGGAGGCGGAGTGCCGGCTCGGCGCGTACGCCGAGGCGGTGGCGCTCCTCCGCGCCGCGGTCGCCGACGCCGAGCGCATGGGGCTGGAGCGCGCCGTCATCACCGGCCGGCACAACCTCGGCCTCGCCCTCGGCCGCCTCGGCGCCCTCGAGGAGGGGCTCGCCGTCGAGGCGGAGGCCGTCGCGGCCGCGGTGCGGGGCGACTGGCGCAGCATCGAGGGCGTCTCGCGCGCCTACCTCGCGTGGCTGCTCCGGAGCGCGGGCGACCTCGACGCCGCCGAGGCCGAGGCGCGGCGCGGCGTGGCGCTGCTCGACGCGGCGGGGCCGTTCCAGGTGGTGGCCCGGGGGACGCTGGCCGAGGTGCTGCTCGCGCGCGGGCGGGCGCCCGAGGCGCTGGCCGAGGCGCGCGAGGCGATGGCGCAGCTCGCGTCGCTCGGCCAGGTCGAGGAGGGCGAGGAGCTCGCCCGGCTCGTGTACGCCGAGGCGCTGGAGGCCGCCGGCGATCACCCGGCGGCCTGCGCCGCGATCGCGGACGCGCGCGCGCGCCTGCTCGCGACCGCGGCGCGGCTCGACGACCCCCGCCGGCGCGAGCGCTTCCTGTCGTGCGTCTCCGAGAACGCGCGCACCCTGGAGCGCGCCGCGCAGTGGCTCGGCCCCGCGGCCCCGATCGCCGGGCTTCACGGGAGCTCCTGCGAGGAGCGCGGCCCCGCGGAGCTGCTCCGGAGCCCGCCGCGCCCGCGGGCTTGATGCCTCTCGGAGCGGCCGAGCGACGTGCGCGCTTGGTGAGCCCGGAGGGCGTTACGGCGCGCCCAGCCCGGGGAAACACGCCGTGTGCACGGCACGGGTGCCCTCGATCCCCTTGAGGTCGACCTCCGCCGCGCGGAACGCCGCCCACCCTTCGGCGGCCAGCAGGTCGACGAGCCCGGCGTCGGCGGCGAGCGCCGCGGACACCGTGAGCTCGCCGCCGCGCGAGACGCCGAGCAGGCGCGCGGCCCTGTTCACCGTCCGGCCGAAGTAATCGAGGCGCTGGTTCAGGTTGACGAGCAGCGCCGGGCCGCGGTGCATCCCCGCCCGGAGCACGAGGCGCTCGCCCTCGGGCCGGCCGGCGTTGAGATCCCGCAGGCGGCGCATGGTCGCGCTCAGGGCCATCGCCGCGGACCGCTCGTCCAGGAACGTGGCCATCACCGCGTCGCCGATGGTCTTGACCACGGCGCCGCCCCGCTCTTCCACCGCGCCGATGAGGAGCTCGAAATGATCGCGCACCAGGTTGTACGCGGGGGCGTCGCCGATCCGCTCGTAGAGCCGCGTGGAGCCGCAGAGATCGGTGAACACGATCGCGACCGAGCGGACCGTCAGCCGCTCCCGCGCCGAGAGCACCATGCCGCCGAAATAGCGCCGGTACTCCGGGACGTGGAGCAGCTCCAGCCCGCTGAGCCGCCGCGGCAGGCTCGACGCGTCGAGCTCGTCCGTCAGGGCGTCGTGATGGACGATGAAGCCGCATATCGGCCATCCGGCGTTGGTGATCGCGATCTGGAGCGGGCCGGGCCGCGCCGCGATCTCCTTGACGTCGTAATGCGGCCCGGCGAGCTGCGCGACCGCGGCGGACTGCACCTCGTCCGTGGGCTCGCCCTCGACGCGGAGAACGCCCTTGGCGCGGGTCAACGGGCAGAAGTACCGGTAGCGGCCGGGAGCGAGCACCTCCGTCGCCGCGGCGGTCTCGCCGAGCGCGGCGGTCATGCCGTAGCGCGGGTGGAGCGCCGAGGGCGGCGGGCAGGCGGGCGGAAAGCCGAGGTCCTCGATGGACGGGTGGAGCGAGAAGGTCACCTCGACGCGCTCCGAGAAGTCGACGTCGAAGGAGCGCTCGCACATCGGGCAGAACGCGACGGCGGCGGCCGCGGCGAGGTCGTCGATCTCGTCGGTCAGCATGTTGCAATGGCCGCAGTGGACGTCCCAGTGCATGTCGAAGAGGCCTGTCTGGGTGCCGTGGAGCAAGACGCGGATGGCCGCGGCCGCGTCGAGCGCGGCGTCCGCCGCGACCACGTGCGGGTTGATACGGTAACGGCGGATGAGCGGCGCGCCGAGCAGCCACCGCTCGACCGCGCCGATCTCGCCCGCGCTCGCCGGGTGCTGCTGCCTGAGGCGCTCGAAGAGGTTCACCAGGAGGTCGGTGTCCATGGCTGTTCCCGGAGCATGCCCACGTCTCGCGCGCGCTGGAAGCGCCACGATACATACCGGGCCCGATCTGCTGATTCTGGGGATGAAATCGCGCACGATCGGGCCGAGCCGGCCGGAGCAACCACGGGTCAGGAGCTCGACGTGCGTGGTCCGCAGGCCCTCGCAGGCCCGAGCGGGGCCAGCGCAGCTGACGCGCCGGAGGAGGGCGCGGCCGCCTCGTCATCCAGGAAGGCGGCCAGGCCGCGGATCGTGGGGTGATGCAGGAGGTCCATCAGGGTGAACGGCCGCGCCAGCTCACGGCGCAGGATCGTCTCGAGTCCGACCAGCTTGATGCTGTGGCCTCCGACCATGAAGAAGTCGTCGTCCAGGCCGAAGCCGTCGTGTCCGAGGACCCTGGTCCAGGCGCTACGCAACGCGCGTTCCGTCGGAGAGCCAGGCGTCGCAGGCTTGGTCTCGAGGAGGGCGTCGACCGACCTCGGCTCGCCGCGCGCGGGGAGAGGGATCTCGGGGCCGGTCAGCCGTCGCCCCGCCTCCCCCGCTTCGCGAGCGTCGATCCACTCGATCGACGCGATGCGCCTCGTCGGGTCGGCGACCATCGATTCGAGGATGCGCAGGTAGGCGCGGGCGATACGCTCCATGTCGGAGCGCCGGTACGTGGGGTGGTGGTGGCTCAAGCAGAGGCGGAAGCCGCGCGAGCCGCCGCTCACCGTGACGTCGAGCGCGTAGCTGGTCGGCTCGTGGGCGCACACGCCGGTCTCGCGGACCTCCATGGCGTCGGCGCTGCGAACCGCGGCGCGGAAGTCGATGTAATTGAAGAGGACGTCGAAGAAGGGGTTCCGGTCGGGGCGCAGCTGGAACACTCGCGCGATGTCGGCGAGGGCCAGCGCCTCGTTGGGGCGCATCTCTTGGAGCCGGGCACGCACGGCCCGGATCAAGCTCTCGACAGGGGCGGCCGGATCCTGGCGGATGCGAAATGGACTGGCGTTGATGAAGTTCCCGATCAAGCGATCGCCGTCAGCGACGGCAGGCCTGAAGCTCGTGACCAGGCCGAACGTGAGATCGTCGGATCCGGTGAGGACCGCGAGCAGGACGGAGAAGGCGGCCAGGTGCACGTGCTTCGCCCCCACCTCGAGGCGCTGCGCGAGCGCCTCCAGCCGGTGGTTCAGCGCCGCGTCGGATTCGATCTCGTATCGCTCGACCCGCGCGCTCCCTTCGCCCGGGCGATGGACGCGCTGCAGCGGCAGGGGCAGGCGGACGTAGCCCTCCAGCGCCCGCCTCCAGAAGGCGAGCCGGCTGCCTGTGTCGGTGTCGGCGAGGCGCCGGATGAGGTCGTCGGCGAAGCGGACCGCGAGCGGCTCGGGCCGATGGGCAGGGTCGCGCCCGAGCGCTCCATAGAGACGGAAGAGCGCGTCCAGCAAGATGTTGTGGCTCCACCCGTCAAGGATGAGGTGGTGCGAGACATTGAGCAGCGTATAAGCGCTGTCGGAGCGGCGCAGCAAGTAGAAGCGCAACAGCCCTGGACGCGCGAGATCGAAGGGGCGGCCGCGGTCACGCTGCATCAAGTCTTCAATCTCAGCCAGCTGGCGGTCACGCCCGCCGAGCGGTCGGAGGTCGAGCCAATGGAGTTCGGGGACGACGGCCTCGGCGCGGTAGACGATGTGGGCCACCTCGCCGGAGGCGCTGCGGCGGTACCCGGAGCGCAGCATGTCGTGCTCGCGATAGAGCAGGGCGAGCGCCCGACGGAAGCGCTCGGGATCGAAGCGCGGATCGATGAAATCGAGGCAGAACTGGTCGTGGTAGACCGACAGTCCAGGCTCGATCAGGCTCTGGAACAACATCCCACCCTCGATCGGGGTGAGCGGGTAGATCTCCTCCCACGAGTCGGTCTCTTCCGTGTCGCCCGCCTCGCGCAGCGTGCGCACCTTGAACTCAGCGAGCCGGAGGCGCGTCTCGTCGAGCGGGTCCTTGCGCGCGGGATCGTCGTCAGGCGCCCGGTCCATCACCTCGGTGAGGCGTTGCGCCATGGCGCCCACGGTTGGATATCGGTAGACGTCGTCCACCGTGAGCGGCACGCCGAACTCCCTGCTGGCCTTGCTGAGCAGGCGGATCACGTTGATCGAATCGCCGCGCAAGGAGAAGAAATCGTCATCCAGGCCAACGCGCCTGCAGTCGAGCGTATCCGCCCAAATTGCGGCCAGGCGGATCTCGGTGGGCGTCCGCGGGGCGACGTGGGCGCGAACCGCCGATCCGCCCGCGTCCTCCGCGGACAGCGCTGCGACGTCGATCTTGCCGCTGGGGGTGCGGGGGAAGCTCTCGAGCCGGATCAGCAAGGCGGGCACCATGAAGGCGGGGAGCAGCGCCTGCAGCCGGGCCTTCACGGCCTCCGCGTCGATGGATCCCGCGGCGGTGAACCAGGCGACGAGCGCGGTCTTGCCGCTCTCGAGCGTGCGTCCCCGGACGACGGCGCGCTCGATCCCCGTGATGCCGCGCAGGGCGTGCTCGACGTCGCCGGGCTCGATGCGGTAACCGTTGACCTTGATCTGCTCGTCGATCCGACCCAGGAATTCCAGCTTGCCATCTTCGCGGATGCACCCGAGATCGCCGCTGAGGTAGCCCCTCGCGCCCCCGTCCGGCCCCTCCACGTGAACGAACCTTGCGTCGGTCAGGGCGTCAGCGCGCCAGTAACCGCGCGCCAGACCCGGGCCACCCAGGACGATTTGACCGGCGATGCCGGGCGGGAGGAGCGCCATCTGGGGATCGAGGATGCGGACGGTCCCGTGGTCGATCGGCGTTCCTATGCCGATGTAGGGCGCGTCGGGACGCAGCGTTTCGGCGGTGGAGCAGACGGCGTTCTCCGTCGGTCCATATTCATTGATCAGGCGCGTGTGGGGCAGGCGTTCGTGGTGACGGACGACGAGCTTGTGAGAGCACGCCTCGCCCGCCACCGTCACCGCGACCAGCCCGTCCATCGCGGAGCCGGCCTCCTCGAGGAGCGCCTCGTAGAAGCTCGGGACCAGGAGCAGGTGGGTCACGCCAGCGGCCCCGATCAGACGTTTCAAGGCGGCCAGATCGTTACGTTCGCGCTCCGTGGGGAGCAGGAGCGTTGCCCCCGAAGAGAGCGGCGTGAAGATGTCCTCGACCGAGCTGTCGAACGCGACCGAGGCGAACTGGAGCGCCACGTGTCCGGGCCCGAAACCGTAGTGGCGGCGGCGCCAGCGAACGGTGTTGACGATGCTCCGGTGCTCGATCATCACGCCCTTGGGCGTGCCGGTGGAACCGGAGGTGTAGATAAGGTACGCCAGCGAGCCAGGATCGAGCTGATCGGCCTGGAAAGGCTCGGCCTCGGGCAAGGTGTCGAGCTGCAGATCCATCACGAAGATTTCGCCCTCGAAGTCCTCGATGCCGAACATGGTCGCCGAGTCGATGAGCAGGACGCTCATCCGGGAGTCGCGGAAGATGGCCTGGAGGCGCTCGGCGGGATAAGCGGGATCGAGGGGGACGTAGGCGCCTCCGGCCTTGAGGACGGCCAGGACGGCGACGATCATCCGAGGGGACTTCTCCAGCTTGACGCCTACGAGCGGGCTCTGCTGGAGGCGGCTGCCCTCGCGGAGGTGGGCGGCCAGATTCGCGGCCAGGCGGTTGAGCTCGGCATAGGTGAGGGACTGGTCCTCGAAGCGCACCGCGATCTGGTCGGGCGTGCGGGCGACCTGCTCCTCGAAGAGCCGCACCAGCGTCGTGGGCTCGAAGGGCCCCTCCTCGGCGCCGCGGACCACCGCGGCGGACTCCTCGTCCCCGGGCAGGAGCAGGGAGCACTGGCTCAGCGCGCGCGCCGGCTCGTGACCATGGTCGAGGAGGCGCTCGAGGTGACGGCAGAAACGAGAGACCGAGCCGCGCGAGAAGCGCTCGGGCCGGTAGCCGAGCTCGATCTGCATGCCGTCGCCGTCGCGACGGAGCGAGAGCGTCAGATCGAAGGCATCGAGGTCGCGGAACGGAGCATGGACGGCCTCGTCGCAGAAGAGGATGTTGGAGGCGCGGGCCGGGCTGCCGAAGGCGGGGTCGACGAGCGAAAGCGGATAGTCCTGGAGCTGGTAGCTCTGCGTGATCACCCGCTTGGTCGCGAGCATCCACTCCCTCAACGAGCCCTCCGCGGCCACCTCGGCCGCGAGCATGACGAACGGCGCGGCGGCCGATTCGCCCTCTTCAGGGAGGAAGGGCGGGGTCGCGATCGCGACGGTGCGGGTGTAGGTATATTTGGAGAGCAGGAGGAAGAGGGCCGACAGGACGACGACGTCCTGGCCCAGCGGGCTCTCCCCACCGATGCCGCGGACGGCGCCGACGGCGCTGACGGAGAGCTCCCACGTGAAGGACGCGAAGCCCCCGGCCGACGGCCGGTCTCCCGCCGCGCGTCCGGGGTCGCGCAGGCGGAAGGGCGAGGGGACCCTTTCGCAGGCATCGAGCCAGAATCGACGATGTTCGGCGAAATCCCCGCTTGTATAGAGGCTCAGGTCGCTCACGGGCACCGTCCGTAGGAGGTAAGATTGAAGCGTTTCGCGCTGGAGGCGGGAGGAAAGACGATCTCCTTCTTTGCGTAGAGGGGCTCGACCGCGACGCCGCGCTCGGAGCAAGCGGAGGTGAATGCCTCGATCTCGCGGGCTGACTGGCTCTGATGCTCCGGATGGAGGGCCATGAGGTAGCTCAGCCATGGTTCGAGACCCATGGCGTAGAGGAAGACGCGCTTGCACTGGAAGATCTCCGCGATGCGGAGTGCCGAAGCGCTGTCGGCGCCGCTCGAGCGGCGCTGCTGATCGAGGGCGCGGTCGAGCTTCTCCGGGAATAGGGGGCCATAGGCCCAGGACATCGGCGCCCCGGTGGGCTCCAGCCCTAGCAGCATCAGATCCGCCTTGCCCGCCTCGCGGCGGACCCGCTCGTAGACTTCGGGCGAGAGGCTGCTGGAGTCGGCGAAGACGACCGCGGTCTGGCCCGCCATGCGCAGCAGGTAGGCGGTCTTGGCCCGGATGTTCAGGTCGCAGTGCTCGCCCAGGAATGGGATCGCCTGGACGAAGCCGTCCGGGAGCGAGAGGCTCTCCATGTCGTCGATCTCTACGACGCGCGAAAACCCGACGCGCTGCAGGGCCAGCTTGAGGCTGGGATCCTGGAGCAGGCCTTGGCCGGCGCGCGGCACGACCAGGGTGCCGATCCGCTGGCGCAGCTGGAGCAGGCTCTCGAGCACGAGGTGGTCGTGGTGGGCGTGGGTGATCAAGACGTAGTCGATGACGGGCGGCAGGTCCTCGAAGGTGAACCGCTCGACCGGCGACGGGTAGCCGTAGCTGATCAAGGGATCGATGAGGATCGAGACGCCGGCGCTCTCGAAGAGGACGCATGCGTGGCCGAAGTAGCGCATGCGCAGGCCCTCGCCGTCGTAGGCCGGCGTGCGCCGGGGCGGGCGTTGCCACAGGAAGGAGGTGAAGGTCTCCTGCTCGCTCCGCGGCACCTCGAAGCGCTCCAGGATCTCACCCAGCGGCGCGGGCTGCCGCCGGAGCCGGCACAGGTCGTCGAGCCGAGGAGAATCGAAGCGCAGGGGGAGGTGGACGACGTCGGGGCCGGGCAGGCGCGGCGTGCTGAAGATGAAGGCGCGCTGGTCGCTCTCGAGGTGCGTGAGCGCGACGCTCTGGCGGGAGGCGTCCTGGAGCGGCTCACCGTACAGGAGCGGCTCGAAGAAGCGGAAACCAGGCTGGTGGCGCAGGTCGTAGAACAGCTCGACGAGGCCCCTCAGCGCCTCCGGGATCTGCGCGTAGAGCGCGGCGAGGGGCTGGCCGTGGGCGTGCTGTCCGAGCAGCCCGAAGAGCTCTTTGATGGCGTCGGCCAGGCCGAGCAGAGCCCCGGAGCGCCGCTCTGTATCGGCCTTGAGCGCGCGGACCTCGTCCACGCGCTGGCCCTTGAGGTCGATGAAGGGGCCGCCCACCTTGGCAGGGTCCTTGAGGGCCGCGGCGTGGGCCATCGGCATCTGAAGATAGGACTTCAGGACGCCGAGCTGGGCCTGGGTGAAGAGCGCCGCCACCTGGGGTGCGATGAGGAAGAGGTGAGCATGCCACTGGTTGACGAGGGGCTCGATCTGAATGTTGGGCTTGAGGTAGAGACTCACAAGCGACTTCCTTTCATGATGCCGCCGGTCGGCTCGCGGCGCCCCCCGTCCTGGCGTTCACAGCGAAAGATCGATCTCGAGCTTCCGGGTCGTGGGCCTGTCTTGGGCTCCGAACGAGAAGCGGTTGAGCGGCATGTCGCGATGTTCGACGATCTGGCGCAGCAGGTCATCGAGGCGCTCGAGCAGGGTGCGCGCCGTCGCCTCCTTGAAGAGGCTGGTGCTGTATTCGAGCAGCCAGCGGATGCGGTCACCGACCAGCCAGGCATGGAACCAGAGGTCGGTCTTGGCGAAGGGATAACGGACGGGAACGGCCCTGAGGGACACGGAGGCGGTGGACGGATGCACCTCGCTGCCGTCGTGGTAGGTGAAGCCGACGTCGAAGAGGGCCGTGCGCTCCGACGGATCGCGGCGTCCTGCGTGGCGCGCCATGAGCGAGGTGGGGTACTGCTGGTGCTCGAGCGCGCTCCAGACGGTCTCCTTCACGCGTTCCAGGAGCTCGGCGAAGGTCATGTCCGGGCTCGTCTGGACGCGGATCGGAAGGACGTTCATCAGCAGGCCGACCACCGCATCGTGCTCGGCCACGACGCGGTTGGCGAAGGGGCTGCCGATGAGGAGATCGCCCTGGCCGGTCTGGCGGAAAAGCAGGACGCTCAAGGCGGCCAGGCAGACGGCGTAGAGGCTGGCGTCGGCCTCGACGCGCAGGGCGGTGACGGCCGCGGTGAGCTCGGACGTGAGCGAGTGCCCGACGCTCGCTCCCTGGAGGGACACGGCGGTGGGGCGCGCGAAGTCCCGCGGCAAAGACGAGGGGCGCGGCTCGACGCCGCGCAGCTGCACGCGCCAGAAGTCGGCCAGCGCCTCGCCTCGCGGACCGGCGAGCAGCTCCCGTTCGTAGGCCACGACGTGGCGGTATTGCGGGACCGGCCCGGCGGGCGCGGCGCCGGCGGGCTCGGACCCGAATGCCATGGGCACGAGCTGACGCATCAGCACCTGGAGCGAGCCTTCATCGAACACGATGTGGTGCACGCAGAGCAGGAGGTAGTATTTCCGATCCTCCAGCCGCATCAGCGCGGCGCGCGCGAGCGCGGGTCGGGTGAGATCGAACGGCGTCGCGGCGATGCGTGCGCCGATCTCCTCCGCCGTCGCGAGCGGCTCGGCTGCACCGCGCAGGTCGTGCAGCTCCAGGACGGACGCCGCGTCGCGCGGCTCATGGACGCGCTGCCAGAGACCGTGCTCGTCATCGAAGAAGCTGGTGCGCAGGCTCTCGTGGCGCGCCAGGAGCGCGCGCCACGCGTCCTTTACCCGGTCCGGATCGAGCTCGCCCTCGACGAGGTAGGCGACCGGCATGTTGTAGGCGGCCTCGCCGGTGGCGGACTGGGCCGCCCAGAGGCCGCGCTGAGCATGGGTCATGGGGAAGATCGCGGCGCCGTCCGGCGCGGTGGGCCGAGGTGGCGTGGTCGTCTCCCCGCGGCGCGCGCGCTCGATGGCGCGCGACATGTCGCGCAACCTCGGTTTGAGGAACACGTCCTTGACCGGAAGCAGGACGCCGACGTCCCTCTGTATGCGGGCGAGGAGCTTGACCGCGAGCAGGGAGTGGCCGCCGAGCTCGAAGAAATGGGCGTCGCGGCCCGGGATCTCGACGCCGAGGACGTCGCGCCACAGGTCGGCCAGGCGATGCTCGAGAGCTGACTGGAAGCCGAGCGTCGCCTCGGTCTCGGTAGCTGCCGAGCCGGCGTCCGCCAGGGCGGCGAGGGCCTTGCGATCGATCTTCCCGTTATGCGCCAGCGGGAGCTGGTCGAGCACGGTCCACCGCGACGGCAGCATGTAGGCGGGCAACATTCCGCTCAGCTGGTCGTGCAGGCGGTCGAGGTTCAGACGGTCACGCCCGACCACGAAGGCCTGGAGCCTGCGTCCAGTGCCTGCGCCCACGGCCAGAACCACAGCGCGCGCCACGCCTTCGCACTGGTGGAGCCTGGCCTCGATCTCTTCCAGCTCGACGCGGAAGCCGTGGATCTTGACCTGGAGATCGATGCGCTCCAGGAATTCAATCTCGCCAGAAGGGAGGAGCCGGACCAGGTCGCCTGTTCGGTACATGCGCGCGCCGGGATCGGGGTAAAAGGGATCGGGGAGGAACTTCTCCGCGGTGAGCTCGGGCCTTCGGTGGTAGCCGCGCGCCAAGCCGTCGCCGGCGATGAAGAGCTCTCCGCTGACGCCGGGAGGCACGGGGCGCATCCGATCGTCGAGAATGTAGAGCCGGGTCTGATCGATAGGCTCACCGATCGTCTCGTAGGCGCGAGCGGGGCGAGACCCCGATTTGTCGGCCTTCACCTGGCGGGCGGCCGACCAGATGGTCGTCTCGGTTGGTCCGTACATGTGCCAGAAGGCAGGGAGGCGCTCCAGGAGCTCGCGAGAGAGCTCGATGGGCAGCGCGTCACCGCCGCAGAGCACCGTCAGGTCACGGCGCGGGCGCCAGTCCGAGTCGACCAGCATCTGCCAGGTCGCGGGAGTGGCCTGCATGAACGTGATCCCTCGATCCTCGATCAAGCGCTTCAAGCGGAAGGCATCGCCGGCGGTCTCGCGGTCGACGATCACCAGCCTGGCGCCGCCGATCAGCGGCAGCAGCACCTCGAGGATCGAGATGTCGAACGATATGGTGGTGAGGAGGAGCGCGACGTCGTCGGGACGAATGCCCGGCCGTTTGCCCATCGCGCAGAGGAAGTTGGCGAGCGCGCCGCGGGTGACCATGACGCCCTTGGGCTGGCCGGTCGAGCCGGAGGTATAGAGCATATAGGCCAGGTCACCCGGCACGGAGCAGCGCTCGGGCGCCGTCTCGGGTTGGCTCGACAGGAGTGAATCGAGCGCGTCCAGGGCGATGATGTCGGTGCTCCCGAGCCCGGCGGCGGGCGCGCTCCTCGCGTCTGCGAGCAGCAGGCGAAGGCCGGAGTCGCGGACCATGTGCCCGAGACGCGAGGCGGGCAGCGTGGGGTCGAGCGGAAGCCAGGCCGCGTCGGCCTTTTGCACGGCCAGCAAGGCCACGATCAGCGCCAACGACGGACGGCAGGCGATGCCCACCAGCGCTCCGCGGCCGACGCCTCGCGCGCGCAAGAGGTGCGCCAGCCGGTTGGAGCGGCGGTCGAGCTCTCCGTAGGTCATGGTCGCGCCGTCGTGCTCGAGCGCAGGCCGACCCGGCTCGCGCTCGGCGTGGAGGGAGAAGAGGGAGAGCGGCTCCGGCGGCGCCGGCGCCGCCGGGTCGTACGACTCCAGGCTCGCCGCGATCGCGGCGCGCTCCCGGTCTGTCATGGGCTCGAAGGCCGCGACGGGCCGCTCGGGATGCGCGACCATCTGCCGGTAGAGCTCCAGGAGATAACGCTTCAGGCGCTCGATGGTCTCGGCGTCGAAGAGGTCCGTGTTGTATTCGAAGGCGCAGTCCAGGGCTCGTTCGGCGATGTGGATGTAGAGGGAGAGCGCGAATTTCGAGGTCCCGCTGGGCAGGTCCACGGGCTCGACGCGCACGTCACCGACCTCGAAGCCGGAGACGGGGGCGTCCTGGACCACGAACAGCACCTGGAACACGGGTGAGTGGCTGGGATCGCGCGCGATGGAGAGCGACTGGAGGAGCTTCTCGAACGGCATCTCGGCGTGGGCGAAGGCCTCCACCGCGCGGCTCTTGACCTGGCGGATCAGGTCCGAGAGGCTGGCGTGCTCGTCGAGCGCGAGGCAGATCGGCAACGTGTTGAGGAAGAGACCGAACAGGTCCTCGATCTCTTCGCGGCTGCGATTGGCGACCGGTGTTCCGATCACGAGCTCCCGTTGACCCGAGATGCGGGCGAGGAGCAACGAGAACCCGGCGAGCAAGGTCATGAAGAGCGTGGCGTCGTGGTGGCGGGCGAGCGCCTTGAGGCCGTCGGCGAGATCCGGAGCGATGGAGAAGCGGGCGAGCTCGCCCCGATGGGTCTCGACGGCCGGCCACGGCCGATCGGTGGGGAGGCGGAGCTTGCTCGGGGCGCCGTCCAGGCGCTCGCGCCAGTACTCGACGAGCGCACGCCGCCGGCCGCCCTCGAATTGCTCGCGCTGCCAGACAGCGTAGTCCTTGTACTGGATCGCGGGGACGGCGAGATCCTGGGCCGCGCCCGCGCGGTGGAGGCGGTAGCCCTGAGCGAGCTCCTGGACCAGCCGAGCCATCGACCAGCCATCGCCGAGGATATGGTGGACGGTGATCAGCAGGATCACTTCACGGTCGGAGGCTCGGAAGATCGTGGCGCGCCAGGGCGGTCGCTCCTCGAGCGAGAAGGGGCGGCTCGCCTCGGCGACGAGGACTTCAATCTCGTGCTCCCGCCCGGAGGTCTCCACGCACCGCAACGGCAAATCCAGCTCGGGCAGGATCCGCTGGAGAGGCGCGCCGTGCTCGTCCACGTGGAAACAGGTGCGCAGCGACTCGTGCCGACGCACGACGTCTGCCAGGCTCTGCTTCAAGGCATCGAGATCGAGAGGGCCGGTGAAGCGCAAGGCCAAGGGCATGTTGTAGAGCGCGTCGGGGCCCTCGAAACGGTGGAGAAACCAGAGGCGCTCCTGGGCGAACGAGAGGGGCGCGGGTCCGTGGCCCGGCGTGGGTCGGATCGGCTCCCAGTCGGATCGCACCGCTCCGGGCCCCTCCGGGGGCGGAGGGGCCGCAGGCGCCGATCGTTCGGCCAAGACCCGGTCGACGTGGCCGGCGAGCTCGCCCAAGGAGGGATGCTCGAAGACCTGGTTCACGCCGAAGCTGTGGCCGAATCGCTCGCCGAGGCGGGTCATCAGCTTGACCGCCATCAAGGAGTGCCCACCCAGATCGAAGAAGTTGTCCTCGCCCCCCACCCGATCGAGCCCGAGCAGCTCGCACCAGATCCGGGCGACGGCCTGGGCGGTGGGCGTCTGCGGGACCTCGGAGGCCGTCGCGCGGCCGCGCGATGGCCTCAGCGCGCGCAGGCGCCGACGATCCACCTTGCCGCTGGGGGACAGCGGGAGCGCCGTCAGGACCTCGAGCTGCGCGGGGAGCATGTAGTCGGGCAGCTTCTCCTTGAGATGATGGTTCAGGGTCTGCTTGAGCGGGCCGGCCCATTTGATGTGCAGCGGATGATTCGCCCATCGTTCCCAGCGGGGCGCTTCCGCGCTCTGGGACGCGGACAACGCCTGGCCCGGCAGCGGCTGGCGGCTGAGGTACACGTCATAACACTCGGGCCGGCGCGAGAGCGGGTAGCGGAGCTCGACATGAACACCGGCTTCCTCGCCGAGACGCCAGAGCTGCTCAGGATCGAGCCCCGCCTCGCCCCGCTGCTGGAACCGCGCTCCCGCGTCCTGAAGCGTGATGTCTGGGTGGCCGGTCCGAATCCAGTCATCGATGAAGATCTCGCGCGTCAGGCGTGCGTTGGGCACGTCCAAGACGCGGAGCGGCGCGTCCGGCGCGCGGCGCAGCTCGGCGAAGAGCGCCTCGCTGCTGAGCGCCTTCGACCAGCGCAGGTCCCGGTAGCCGAGCTCGGTCTGGGCTTCGTCCACGCCGATCACCAGGTCGTAGCGGAACCGCACCAGCTCGTTGTTGTGGGCGCCGCGCTTGAGGAGGAGCTTGACGCTGGTCACCCGCTCGAAGGCGGACCGGAGCGCGACGAAGAGCGCGGGATCGATGACCAGCTCTTCTTCGCGGGCCGTCTCCTGCAACAGGAGCGCTTCCAGGTCGCCGCAGAGGGTGGCGCCCTGGTCCTTCAACCACGCCTTCGCCTGGTAGAAGGCGCGCTGCCAGGGGAGGGAGCGGACGTCGCCGATGAAGACGCGGCCGCCGGGCCGTATCACCTCGATGGCCCCCTTCAGGACGTCGATCAGGTAGGTGACGGACGGAAAGTACTGGACGATCGAGTTCATCACGACCGTGTCGAAGGAGCGGGGCGGCAGCCCGGAAAAGTCGTGCGCCGCCCGGTGGATCAGGGAGACCCGATCCCGGTAGGTCGCCGGCAGGTGCTCGGCCACGTAGTCGAGGGCCTGGCGGGAGAGATCGGTGGCCACGTACGCCTCGCAGGAGGACGCGACGCGGTGGAGCAGCAGCCCCGTACCGCAGCCCAGCTCCAGGATCCGCCGTGGATTCAGCGCCAGGATTCGCGCCACGGTCTCATGGACCCATTGCGCCATCTCCGCGGCGTCGATGGGGTCGCCGGTGAGGGTGCTGTTCCAGCCTGAGATGTTGAAGGTCGGATCCGCCATGGCCGCGGGGAGCAGGTAGGAATCGTCGAAGACCTGCTCCCATTGCTGGAGCTGCTCCTGCTGCAGCCGACCGTCGAGGGCGCCCGCGCCTCCTTTTTCGGCCAGCTTGGCGTAATCGGGTACCACGAAGGCGGCGATGCAACGGTCGTCATCGCCGATGTCCTGGAGAGCGACCGCGGCGTCGCGGACCAGCTCGTGCTCGCTCAAGACCGCTTCGATCTCGGCGAGCTCGATACGGTAGCCATGGAGCTTGACCTGCTGATCGACGCGCTCCAGGAACTCGATCGCGCCGTCGGCGCGGAAGCGGGCGAGGTCGCCGGTGGCATAGAGCCTGCCGCGGGGCTCGTAGGGATCGGGGAGGAAACGGGCAGCGGTGAGCTCGGGGGCGTGGAGATAGCCGCGTGCCACCTGGATGCCTCCGAGGAAGAGCTGGCCGGGTACACCCGGCGGGACCAGCTGCAGCAGGTCGTCGAGCACACGCGCGGTGGTATTGCAATGTGGCACCCCGATCGGAACGGCGGCTCCGCCTGTCGCGTCGACCCTGTGCTTGACGGTGCCGACAGTGGCTTCCGTAGGTCCGTAGGCATTGAAGAAGCACCGGCCCCTGCTCCACTTGTCCGCGAGCGCGGGCGGGCATACCTCGCCGGCCACCATCACCGTGTCCAGGTCCGGCAGCTCGGCATCGGGCATGACGGCCAGCGCGGAGGGGGGCAGGATGACCTTGTTTACGCGCTCGCGGATCAGGACGTCGACCAGTCCGGCGTCGGGCATGAGCGCAGCGCGAGACTCGAGCACCAGGCAGCAACCGGCGCCGAGCGCGGGGAAGATCTCGGCCACGGAGGCGTCGAAGGAGGAGGCGGCGAATTGCAGGACGCGCTTGCCCGGCTCGAGCGCGAGGGACGCGGCGAAATCGACCATGAGGTTGCACAGCGAGCGATGTTCGATCGCGACGCCCTTGGGTCTCCCGGTGGAGCCGGAGGTGAAGATGACATAGGCGAGCTGGTGGCCTTCGATGGGGAGATCGAGATCGTCGCCGATCTCGGCGTCGATGCCGCTCTCGAGGTCGAGGCACACGAGGCTGACGCGCTCCGGGTCGACGTCGATCTTGCCGGACATGAAGATGGAAGCGTGCGTGACGAGCAGGCGCATGTCCGATTGCCGGACCATGTAGGTCAAGCGATCGGCGGGGTAGGAAGGGTCGAGGGGGAGGTAGGCGCCGCCGGCCTTCAGCGCGGCGAGCATGGCCACGATCATGTCGACGGATCGATCGAGGCAGACGCCGACGATGGAGTCCGCGCCGACGCCGCGCGCGCGCAGGGAGCGAGCCAGCCGGTTGGCGCGGCGGTTGAGCTCGGCGTACGTCACGCGCTCGCCAGGGGCGATCGCGGCGAGCGCCTCGGGAAAGCGCGCGACGGCCGACTCGATCATCCGGTGGGCGACGTCGTGCTCGAGGGCGACGCGGGGGCCCTTTTGCCAGCGGTCGAGCAGCAGGCGCGCCTCGGCATCGGTGACCATGGGGACGGCGTGGACCTTCCGCCCGACGTCTTCGGCCAGCGCGCGGAGGAGGAGCTCGTAATGGCCGATCATGCGGCGGATGGTGGCCGCCTCGAAGAGCTCGACGTTGTATTCGATGATGCCGCTCAGCCCTCCATCTTCCTGTTTGAGGGAGAGCCATATATCCTGTTTGGACGTGCCGCTCTCGACGAAGAACGGCCTCAGGCGGACTGGGCTGCTCTTCTCCTTCTCGTCGGGGACGTTGTGGAGCACGAAGACGACCTGGAACACGGGCGGGTAGTTGAGCCCGCGCTCGGGAGAGAGCTCCTCGACCAGGCGCTCGAAGGGCAGGTCCTGGTGCTCGTAGGCGGCGAGCGTGGCGGCCTTGACCCGCTGGATCAGCTCGGCGAAGCTGGGGTCGCGGCGCAGGTCGACCCGGAGCACCAGGGTGTTGACGAAGAAGCCGATCAGCGGCTCGATCTCGACGCGGTTGCGGTTCGCGATGGGCGAGCCGATGACCAGGTCTTCGGTGCGCGCGTAGCGGGCGAGGAGCGCGGAGAAGCCGGCCAAGAGGGTCATGAAGAGGGTCGCGCCCTGGCCCTGGCCGGCCCGCTGGAGCCCATCGGTGAGGTGGGGATCGACGTGGAACCGCTCGACGGCGCCGCGAAACGACGGACGGGCCGGGCGGGGTCGGTCGGCGGGGAGCTGGAGGAGCGGTGGTGCACCCGCGAGCTCTCGTCTCCAGTAGTCCAGCTGCTCCTCGAGCACCTCGCCGGAGAGCCATTGACGTTGCCAGCGCGCGAAATCCTTGTACTGAATGTCCAGAGACGGCAGGGCGGCGGCGACGCCCTTGGCCTCCGCGCCGTAGATGTGCTCGAGCTCGCGCATCATCAGGGTCACCGACCAGCCGTCGGCCACGATGTGGTGCATGCTGAGGAGGAGCACGGCCCGCCGGCGGGAAAGGCGGCAGAGGTGGACGTAGAGCAGGGGGCCCCGCTCGAGGTCGAAGCGCCGGCCCGCCTCGAGCGCGACGCGCTCGCGGAATGCCTCCAGGGCTGCGTCCTCGCCGCCAGGAGGCGGAGCGCCTTCGTCGAAGCCCCCGTCGAAGACTGGGGCAAGCGCGTCGTGGACCACCTGACAGGCACTGCCGTCGCGGTTTACGAAGGTGGTTCGTAACGGCTCGTGGCGGGCCACGAGCGCGAGGACGGCCTTCCGGAGAATCCCGGCGTCCAGCTCGCCTTCGATCTCGAAGGCGGTGAGCATGTTGTACATGCGGTTGTCGGGATCGAGCTGGTGAATGAACCAGAGCCGCTGCTGGGCGAAGGAAGCGGGATAGTGATCCCGAGGCTCTTGCCAGCGGCGGATGGTCCAGGCGTCGTCCCGGGCGGGATCCGCTCGTCTCAACGCCTCGATCAGCTGCGCCTTCGAGGCGCGGAGCTCGGCCTTGAGCTCCGCCGTCATCCGGCCCTCGGGCGCGCGGAATTTGAGCTGGTCCGCCTCGAGCCAGAGCTCGATGTCCTGAGCGCGGAGCGCTTCGAGAAGCTGAGCGACGTCCTTCATATCAACCCTTCTTCCATCGATCGGCCCTCGGGCGCGCCGGCGCGCTCCAGGAGCTCGGCGAACCGTTCGATGTCGCTGGACAAGACGCGACTCATCGCCATCGAGAGCCCGAAAGTTTGTTTCACACGGGAAATGACCTGGGTGGCGAGCATGGAGTCTCCGCCGAGGTCGAGAAAGGAGTCGTGGATGCCGACGGGCTCGACGCCCGTCACGTCCTGCCAGATGGACACCAGGCGCTCCTGCGTGGCGGTCCGCGGCGGCGCGTAACCTGCGGCGAGCGGCGGTCGCTTGTGGCGCGGAGCGACGTGGCGCTGGGGTTCGCTCGAGGGCGCGGACTCGCGCGCGGGTCCTCGAGCGGGGTGCTCGGCCGAAGCAGGGCGGCTCAGATCGATGACGGAGAAGGCGAGCTGGGGCTCGGGCCGACGGAGCAGATCCAGGAAGGCGCGTTTCCCCTGGGCATCGCTGATGGCGCCGGGCCGTTCCCGCTCGCGCCGCGCCGGGTCGAGGGAGCGCAGCCACTCGTGATGCATGCCCGCATCACGCCAGGAATCCCAGTTCAGGCTGAGGACGGGGTAGGCCAGCCGCTGGTTCGCCCAGACGGAAAAGGCGTCGAGGAACGCGTTGGCCGCGGCGTAGTCCGCCTGGCCCGCGTCGGGCAGGAGCGCGGCGAGCGACGAGCAGTTCAGCCAGAAATCGAGTTCGCGGTCGTGGAAGAGGTCATAGAGGACCCTGGCGCCCTCGACCTTGGGCCGCAGCACGCCGCGCGCCATCTCGTCGCCCTTGAGGTGGATGCTGCCCGCTGCGGGGAGCCCGGCAGCGTGGACAAGGCCGGTGACGGCCCCGAGCCGATCTTCGATGTCCGCGACGACGGCGCGCATGGCGCGGGGATCCGCCACGTCGACAGCCACGCAGTGGACCTCGGCGCCCCGGGCTTCGAGCGCCTGGAGGGCGCGAGCCCGACGGACCTTCTTCTCGTCTCCGGAGGCCAGCCACTCGGCTCGGCGATCGCGAGGTGGCGCGGCGGTACGCGAGAGCAGGACCAGCTTGGCGGGCACCTGCTCGGCGATCGCGCCTGCCAGGGCGAGCGCGACGCCCCCTAGACCGCCGGTGAGGAGGTACACGCCGTGTTCCCGGAGGGGGATGGCAGGTTCGCCGGACGCGCCCTCGGCCAGCGGCTCGAAGCGACGGCCAAAGAGGCGGTCCCCTCGGAGCGCGAGCAGCCATTCGGGAGGTTCGCCGAGGATCAGCCGTGTGATCTTCTCGAGCGCCTTGGGCCTTTGCCCGGTGTCCCCGGGGGCGAAGCCGAGGTCGAGGAGCCGGCAGCGGAGGTGCGGGTACTCGCGCGGAATGCTCATGATGGGCCCCTGGGCGAGCGCCTGGAGGGGGTGGCAGGCGTCGCCGCCGGCGAGGTCGAACATGCGGTGGGTGAGCAGGAGCAGGTCGTACTCACGACGGGCGGTCTCGCCGTCGCCGAGCACACGCGCGAGCGCGAGCGCGCACCGGAACGGGACCGCGCTGCGCGGATCTTCGAGGCGAAGCTGGTCGCCGGAGTCGCCGTCGAAGACGCCGGCGAGCACGATCCGAGTGGGCGTGACGAGGCCGGCGTGGGCGCGATCGTCGAACCAGCGACGCCAGGCCCGCTCCGAGCCGATATCGAGCTTGAACCGGCTTGCGCCTGTTCGGCGATGGGTCCCGGCGGGGTGGATCTGGATCACCTCGGTGCCGCTCCGCTCAATCCGTCGCTGGAGCGCGTCGTAGAGGTCGCCTTCCGGAGCGATGAGGAGCGTCGGGCCGGCGCCGCTGGGCGCCACCGCGCCGAAGTCGAAGGAAGTCGGCCGCCAGACGGGCTGGAAGAAGCGTGGCTCGGCGGTCACGTCGGACGCAGCCCGAGGCGGCGAGGTGTCGCTGCGCGCAGCGCTCGAGCCGGCGGGCGGCTCGATCCAGTGCCGGTGGCGTGCGAAGGGGTAGCTCGGCAGGCTCAGGCGGCGGTGGCGCTGGCCGTTCCAGCGCGCCCGCCCGTCGATGGGCGCGCCTAGCTGCCAGAGCTGGCCGAGGCTCTGGAGGAAATGGGCGCGGGCTCGGTCACGCTGATCGCGGTGAGGCAGGGTGGACAGGATGGGGGCGCAATCCGCGCCCAAGCAGGCCCTGGCCAGGCTGCTCAGCTGGGTCCCGGGACCCACCTCCACGAGGGCGAGATCGGGCAGCTTCGCGAGCGTCCGCAGCCCCGCGGAGAACTGAACCGGCCGCCGCATCTGCGCGGCCCAGTAGTCGGGCGAGCAGGCTTGATCCTCCGTGATCCAGTCGCCGGTGACGCAGGAGATGAAGGGAATGCGAGGCCTGGAGCGCTCGACCTTGGCCACCTCGCAGCGGAGCGGTTCCATGGCGGGATCCATGTCCGCGGAATGAAAGGCATGCGAGGTCGAGAGCGACGCGTAGCCGATGCCGAGCTGATCGAGCTCGACCTGGAGGCGCCGGATGTCCTCCTCGGAGCCCGAGACGGCCAGCGAGGCAGGTGCGTTGACCGCCGCGAGCGAGAGCCCCCGGCCCAGAAGGGGCTCGATCCGTGCTTCCTCGGCGAAGACGGCGAGCATGCACCCGCGCCGTTGCGCCTGCATGAAGCGCCCGCGCGCGCAGATCAGGGCAGCGGCGTCCGCCAGGGAGAAGACCCCCGCGACACAAGCCGCGCTGAGCTCGCCCAGGCTGTGGCCGAGCATGGCCGCGACGGGCATCCCCCAGTCGAGCAGGAGGCGCGCGAGCGAGACGTGAAGCGCGAAGAGCGCCGGCTGCGCGTGGCTGGTCCGCTTCAGGGCCGCAGCGGCGGTCGGGGAGCCTTCGACGAAGATGGACGCGCGGATATCCTCGCCGAGGTGGGGTTCCATCAGGGCCGCACAGGCATCGACGTGCGCGCGGAACTGCGGCTCGCTCCGGTAGAGCGGGCCAGCCATGTCGAGATACTGGCTTCCCTGGCCCGTGAAGAGCAGGGCCAGCCGCGTCCTCTCGTCGGCGCGTGAGCTCGACGCCGCCAGCACCCCGCCGGCTCGCAACACCGCCGCCGCTTCCCCGGCGTCCTGCGCGACCAGCGCGAGGCGGTGGGGCAGGGTCTTGCGTCCGACATTGAGGGTGAAGGCCAGGTCGTCAAGCCGGGTGGTCCCGCGTTCGGACAACCACCCGGCGAGCTCCAGGGCCATCCGCTCGAGGCTCTCTGGCGAGTGCGCGGAGAGCGCGAGCAGCTGCGGTTCGCAGGGCACGCCGCCGCCCTCGGAGCCCTGGTTGACCGTGCTCCCGAAGGTGGCCTCTCCGAGGGTCACGTGCGCGTTGGTGCCGCCGATGCCGAAGGAGCTGACGCCGGCGTGCAACGGGGCCAGGCGGTCTGACAGATCCACCAAGCGCTCATTGAAGTGGAAGCGCGCGCGATGGAGATCCAGCTCGGGATTGGCTCGACGGAAATGAAGGACCGGCGGGACCTTCCGTCGCTCCAGCACGAGCGCGGCCTTGATCACACCTGCCACGCCGGCCGCCGTGTCCGCGTGCCCGATATTGGCCTTGAGTGCGCCGAGGATGAGCCCTGGGTCAGGGAACGACGTGCCGGCGAAGACGTTGGCCAGCGCGCGGATCTCGATCGGATCGCCGAGCGCGGTGCCTGTGCCATGGGTCTCCACGAAGCAGAGCGAACGGCGTGGCACGCCAGCCTCCGCCAGGGACCGCGAGATCACCGCCGTTTGGCCCTCCACGGACGGCGCGGTGTAGCCCGCCTTGCGGTCGCCGTCGTTGTTGACGGCGGAGCCCAGGATCAGGGCGCGGATCGGGTCGCCTTCGGCCTCCGCCCTGGAGAGCCGGCGGAGGACCACGACACCGACGCCGTTGCCGACGATCGTGCCGTTCGCGGCGGCATCGAAGGGGCGACAATGGCCGTCGGCAGAGGTGATCATCCCGTCGCGGTGGCGGTAGCCTCGCCGGTGGGGAACCTGAATCGAGACGCCGCCGGCCACGGCGAGGTCGCATTCGCCTCGTCGCAATGCCTGGATCGCGAGGTGGATCGCGACGAGGGAGGTGGAGCAAGCGGTCTGAACGGTGACCGCCGGCCCGTCCAGGTGGAGCTTGTAGGCAACGCGCGTGGACAGAAAGTCCTTGTCGTTCGCGATGGCGAGCGGGAAGAGCCCCACCTCTTCCAGCAGCTCGCGGCTCGGGTAGAGGTTGTTCAGGAAGTAGTAATTCAGGCCGCAGCCGGCGAAGACCCCGACCCGATCATCGCCCGATCCGGGGCCGTGGCCGGCGCTCTCGAGGGCGACCACGGCTTGCTCGAGGAAGAGGCGGTGCTGGGGATCCAGGAGCGCGGCTTCCCTCGGCGAATAGCCGAAATAGCTGTGATCGAAGCGCTCGATGTCGGAGAGGGGCGCGGCGGCATTCACGTACTGGGGATGTGCGCGCTCGTCGTGCGGGGCCGGATCGACGTCGGCTTGTGGACCGATGGACTCCACGCCCCCGCACAGGTTCCGCCAGAAGGACTCCACGTCGTCCGCGCCGGGGAACCGGCATGCCATTCCGACGATCGCGATCGGCTCGTGACCGCCGGGTGCCCCCCCAGGACGGGCCTCTTCATCGCGCACGCTCGGGACCGCAGCGACGTCCGCCTGTGCCGCGTTGCCCTCGCCGCGGTCCAGGCGCGCGATGTGGTCGGCGAGCCGCCTCGGGGTGGCGTGCTCCAAGACGTCGAGCTGGCTCAGCCTCACCCCGAACCTGCGCTCCAACGAGGTCGAAATCTTGAGCAGGAGGAGAGAGTTCACGCCGATGTCGAAGAAATTGTCGTCGGGCTGGATCCGGTCGTGGCCCAGCGTCTCGGAGAGGATGGCGGTGATGGTCGAGAGCGCCCCGTCTTGTCGCGGTCGTGCGCGCTTCTCCTGGCCGCGATCTCGCTCCCATTCCAGCAGCGTCGCGTAATCCTTCTTGCCGTGGTGGGTCAGGGGAAGGGCATCCACGATGCGGAGCGCGTCGGGCATCATGTACCCGGGCAAGGTGCTGGCGAGATGGGCCTGGAGCTCCCCGCGCAACACCTCCTGATGATCGGCGAGCCCGCGAGCCCTGCCCCGCTCGTCGAAGAGGCGGCGGTAGAAATCGTTGTGGCGAAAGACGGCCTTGAAGTGATGGGAGTCGTAGCGAAACGGGATAGGATCGCCCTGGCTCCTGAGGATCCGGCCCTCGAGGTGGAAGTCGGGATTGAGCCCGTTCTCGCAGAGGCGCCGCGAGCAGCGCATCTCGATCCAGTCGCCTACCTGGACGTGTCGGGCGCCGGGAAAGACGGGCAAGAAGACGGGCAACCAGCTGTACTCGTGCTCGAGGGTGTCGATGACCAAGTCCTCGGCGGTGAAGAGGTTCAGCCAGAGCAGGAAGCCATGGATGGGAGCGTCTCTGGTGATTTCGAGCCGGATGGTCGTGTCGGACGCCGTGGGGACCTCGCCGTTGAAGCAGAGGTCTTCGAAGACGTCGGCCGTCGAGGCGAGCAGGGACGTGTCGGTCCCCTTGACGCAAATGCGGACGTCGAAGGGGTGCCCGACCTCGGCGAAGATCTTGCGCAGATAGTGCGAGGGTACGTCCTTGAAGTGAGGGTCTTCGAGCAGGTCTCCGGGCATGGAGACGGCCGCGATCCTGGTCGTGGCGCGGCAGGGAATGAAGGTGGCGTCCTCGACCACCCAGCGACGGGTGGCGTTGACGATCACGGCGGCTCCTTCGCAACCGCCGATCGGGCCGACGATCTCGGAGAGGTGGACATCGCCCTTTTCGGGCAGCTCCAGGCTCGTCGCGTCGCCGTGGATGACGACGATGCGATCCTCGAGACCCAACCTGCGCACCGTCTCGAGCGCCTTTGCGGCAGCCTCGGCCCCCTTTTCCACGGCGTAGACCCTGGAAGCGCCGGCCTCGATCGCGAGCCGGGCCAGGATGGCGTCCTTGCCGGTCCCCACCTCGACCACGATCTTGCCGGCCGCGACCCTGCGGAGCGCGGCGCGGTAAACCTCGTTGCGGCGATGGTCCTTGCTGAGCGAGGTATACAGGATGTCGTCGTAGACGTAGAACTCGGCCGTGGATGGCCAGAGCTCCAGGCCGCGGGCGAAGGGGCGGCTTTGTACGTAGGCCAGGAGGCGGCGCTGGTGGTGCTCGCCCGCGGCGAACACGGCGGCGCTGCGGACCCGAGGGTGTTCTTCGAGGTGGGTCTCGATCTCGTCGGGCTCGATCCGGTGACCGCGCAGCTTGAGCTGACGATCGCGCCGGCCCGCGAAGACGAGGCGCCCGTCGTCGAGCTGGCGGGCGAGATCGCCCGTGCGGTAGAGCCTCGGATGGGCGCCGGCGACGGCGCTCGGACCCGAGGCGAACGGGTTGTCGAGGAAGTGCTCGGCCTCGCTCTCGGGTCGGTTGAGATAGCCGCGCGCCAGACCGACGCCGGAGACGTAGATTTCACCGATCTCGCCGGGTGGAACCGGGTTCAGGTACGGATCGAGGACGTAGATCTGGACATTGCCGATCGGGCGGCCAATGCTGACGAGCTCGTCCTCGGGACGACAATCGCCGAGGGTGGCGCAGACCGTGATTTCGGTCGGGCCGTAGGCGTTGATCAGCCGGCGGCCGCGAGCGAAGCGCGCGACCAGCTCTCTCGGGCAGGCCTCGCCGGCGACGATCAACGTATGAAGACAGGCCGGCAGGGACTCCGGCTCGAGGGCGAGGAGAAAGGAGGGGGGAAAGGTGGCGTGCGTGATCCCGTCCTTCGCGAGGACTTCCAGCAGCCTGCGCGGGTCGCGCGCGGCGTCGGGAGGCGGGAGGTGGAGCGCCGCGCCCGAGCCGTGGGCCATGACGATCTCGGAGATCGACGCATCGAAGCTCAGGGCGGCGAACTGCAAGACCCGACTCGCGGCGTGGACGCCAAAGCCCTTGATCTGCTCGAGGGCGAGGTTGACGAGGCCGCGATGGGTCAAGAGCACGCCCTTGGGCCTGCCCGTCGAGCCGGAGGTATAGATGACGTAGGCGAGCTCTTCCGGGGCGCATTCGCGCTGCGGGCCGAGCTCGGGACCCGAGTCGACGGCGCGCTCCAGCTCGCTCCAGAAGGTGAGTCCGGGACGGGAGCCAGCGAAGCGATCCGCATCGGCCTCGCGCGCGAGCAGGACGGCGACGTTCGCGTCTTCGACCATCACGCGAAGGCGCTCCGCGGGGAGCGCCGGATCGAGCGGGAGATAGACGCCTCCGGCCTTGAGGCAGGCCCAGAAGGCGATGATCCCCTCGATCGTCTTGCCCAGGCAGACCCCGACGAGCGCCTCCCGGCCCACGCCGAGGGAGCGCAGCCGGTGGGCCAGTCGGTCTGCGCGGGCATTGAGCTCGGCATAACTCAGCTGGTCCTCGCCATGGACCAGGGCGATCCGATCGGGGAGCTCCGCCGCGCGTGCTTCCAGGAGCTGATGGGCGCAGAGGCGCTCGTCGAAGGGAACGGCGGTCTGGTTCCAGTCGTGGACGATCCGTCGCCAGGCGCGCTCGGGGAGCAGGTTCGCGCTGGCTACAGGCCGCTCGGGATGCGCGCGGAGCGAGGCGGCAAACGCCTCGATGGAGGGGGCGAGCTCCTCCGCGTGTTGCCCCGACCCTGCGGCTTCGTCCGAGGCGAGCCATACGAGCCGCTCGTCCCGATCGACGAAGAACGTCAGGGGCGCGTGGAGCACATCGAGCTCGCTCGACGACGACGAGCCCAGGACGATGCTCACGGGCAGGTCACAGGGCGTCTGCACGCCGGACATCCGGAGGCGCGGAGCCAGGTCGCGGCAGCAGGGGCCGTGTTCACCCATCGCGCGCAGGGCGGCCGCGGCCCGTTCGGCGAAGGCCGTCCAGGGAAGCGTGGGAGCCGCTTCGGGATGGAACGGGAGCGACGTCGTGAAGAAGGCTTCGAATCCCTGGATATCGGCGAGGTGGCGTGGCTCCACGACCCCGAGGCCCGGGAGGACGCCGCCGTGCCGCCTCATCTCGTAGGCGGCGATCACGGCCACGGCGAACGCCTCGTACGCGAGCCGACGATCGTGCGGCTCGCCGATGTTGAGCGCGACGCGCGCGCAGCCGGCAGGTCGCGCGGGCGCGCTCGCGGCGCGCGGCGCCTGATCGCGGGGGACGGCGGGCGCGAACGCTCGATAACGCGTTATCCACCGGGGCTCGTGGCGCGCGGCCCGCGTCGAGAGCTCCTCCAGCCGCTCTGCCCTCCCCTGCTCCATGCGACCGAGCGCGACCCCCTCCACGAAGCCGCGCGCGCGCAATTCCCCGGCGCCGGACAGGGGCGCACCGTCGATCGTGGACAGCCCGGTCAGGCGCACGGGCACATCGCTCGTGCTCACGACGAGCCCGAGCGCGTCGACCGCCAGCAGCGTTCCGGGCGCCGTCTCGCCCGGGGACGCCGGCGCGGAGGCGAGTGGCTCGACCGCGCCGACGAGGAAGAGCGCGCCGTCGTGGAGCAGCTTGGGCAAGCTCAGAGGGTTGAATCGACGCCCGAACTGCAAGGCGGCGACGAAACACGCCGCGGCCTCCGCGCCGCGGTGGAAAGGCACGAGGCCCCCGCTCGGCGGGCGCTTGGTACGACCGTGATAGCTCCGCTTCCGCGAAGACTCCGGCAGCACCTCGAGGCGACCCTGCTCCAGGCCGTCCAGGAGCCGCATGAAGCTGTCGATCGCCGCCGCGTGGCACTTGCGATCGAGCGATTCGACCGTCTCGCCCCGCGCGATCTGGATGGGCGTCTGGACGAGGAGCCGGCCTGCGTCGATCCGGCGCGTCATTTCGTGCCAGGTGACGCCATGTTCCCTGTCCCCGTTCATCAGGGCCCAGCTGGTGGCGTGGACGCCGGCGTGTGCTGGCAGCAGCGCGTCGTGGTAGTTGATGGCCATCCGACGCGGCGTGGCCAGGACTTCCTCCGAGAGGACCAGCGGGTTGACGATGCTGAGCAACAGGTCGTACGGCTGCGCCGTGAGGAGCGGCGTCAGCGGCTGATCGGGCGCATGGCACACGACCCCTCTTGCGCGCGCCCAGTCCGCGACCGTGACATCGTCCGAAATGACGCCGAGGACCCGATGACCGCGCTCCCGCAAGATGTCGCAGCACTGGACGGGCAGCGTCGTTTGCCCGATCACGTACACGGATAATTCAGCGGCGGATCTAGCCATTCCTCCTCCGGTCCCAGAGAACGCAAGAATCTTCGGCTTGTGAGGCGACTCGGGCTGCTCCGATGAGGGAACGTCTCGTCAGGCGTCGGCGCGCACCTCTGTGGATCGGCCTTCGAAGTGGAACTCGTGCTTTCCGTACAGGCGTCGCGCGTCGATCTTCTGCTTCTGACACCATGCGATCAGCTTGTCGGACGCGACGATGGGGTCGGACTCGGGCGTGTAGGAGTAAGCCATGATGTATTTGAGCCAGGGCTCCATGCCCATGGCGTAGACATAGGCTTCCTTGAAGTGAAACGTCTCGACGAGCCTCCGCGCACGCTCGAAGTTGCAGCCCCTGAGGCGGCGGGAGGCGTCGAGGGCGCGGGGGATCTCCTCGGTGTAGAGCGCGCCGTAGATCCAGGACAGCGGGGCGCCGTCGCACTCCATGCCCAGGAACAGGACGTCGATGTCTCCGCAGATCCGCTGCACGTGCCCGTAGAGCTCGGGCGAGATGTTGCAGGCGTCTGCCGCGAAGAGCAGCGATCGATCCGCCGTCCTCACGAGGTAGGCGAGCTTGGTCTGGATCTCGAGATCGCAGTGCTCGCCGAGGAAGGGGATGCCCAGGATCTCGACGTCGCCTGCCTGGAGCGCATCCAGCTCGTCCAGCTCCAGGATGCTCGTAAAGCCGATCTGGCGCAGCATCAGCTTGAGGCTGGGATCCTGCAGGGTGGTGCGCTTGCTCGCGGGGACCACGATGGTCCCGATCTTGTGCCTCAGCTTGAGCAGCGACTCGATGAGCACGTGATCCTGATGGTTGTGGGTGATCAGGACGTAGTCGATCGTCTCGGGGAGGTCGGCGTCCGTGAAGCGCTCGACCTCCGCCCGGTAGTCGTAGCTCACGACCGGATCGATCAAGATCGATACCCCACGGGTCTCGATCAGCATGCACGCATGGCCGAAATAACGGACCCGCGCGCCCGCCCCGTGGTAGCGCTCGCGCCCGGGCATGGGTCGATCGGTGAAGAACGTCTCGAACAGCGCGATCTTCTCGTGCGGGATCTCCAGCAGGTCGCGGATGCGTGACAGAGGGTGGGGCTCCCGCTTCATCTTGAAGAGCTGGTCCAGGCGCGGATCGGCGAAGGGTATCGGCAGGTGGACGCTCGTCGCCCCGTCCAGGACCGGCGTGCTGAGCACGAAGGGACGATCGTCGCTGTCGACGATCGAGAGGGCGACGGACTGGAGGTCAGGCCGGTAGAGCTCGCTGTGGTAGAGCAGGGGCTCCACCAGGCGATAGCCTGGCTGATGGTTGAGATCGTAGGTGAGCTCCACGTAGCCCTTCAGGAGCGCAGGCACGCGGTTGTAGAGCGGCTCGATGGAATGGCCCTTCGCCTCGTGGGTGATAAGGGTGTTGAGGCTCTCGACAGCGGCGGCGAACTCCAGCATCCGCGCCGCCTCTACCCTGGTTTGCTCGTAGAGCTCACGGATCCGCCCGACCTGCTTGACGTCGATGTCCATGAAGGGACCGCCGAGCATCTTGGGGTCCCTGCAAGCCATCGCGTGGATCATGGGTGCCTTGATGAAGGACTCCATGATTTTCAGGTGACGCCCTTTGACGTTCATGCAGGCCGTGGCGGGCGAGACGAGGTGCGACCATGCATACCACCTCTGGAAGAGCGGCTGAACGACGAGGCTGGATCTGAGATAAGGCATGTGCGCTTTCGGAGATTGGAGCGACCAGAACGCCGACGGCTCCACCGGCAGCGACCATCGTTCCATCCGTGCACCTCCGGACGCGGACGAGATCATGGCGCGGCGAGGCCATCAAACCTTCCCTCGAAGCGACAGGGACTGTCGAAAATTAGCCTGGTCGGTGCTCTAGAATCACGTCCGGAGTATGCGGCGATACCCTGGACGGCGCCAGGCGGCGTTCTGGAACGGCCGCGTTCCACAGGTGAAACATTGCGAGAGCTCGAGGATCTGCCTGGGTTGGCAATGTTCGCGCGCATCGACGAGGGAGGTCCTCTCCGCGCGACCGGCAGGGCGCTCGGCCTGCCCAAGGCGACGATCCGCCGTGACCTCGCGTCGCTGGAGGAGCGGCTCGGCGCGTCGCGGTGGATTCGCTCGACGCACGCGCTCAGCCGCGGATACGGGCAGTCGCTTCTTCCCGGCGAGTCAGCGGCGCGCCGCGCTCACGGGACGAAGGCGATGTCGTCGACGAGGAAATCGAACACCGTCGATTTCGCCGTGTGGAACTCCACCGAGTAGGCGTGCGCAGCGTCGAACGCGGCCGGCGCCGGCACGCCCCAGCCGTCCGTGCTGAGGATGGCGAACATGACCGTGTACTGCGCCCACTCGGTCGTGATGTCGAGTCCTTCGCCGAAGTGGTCGCCGCAGCCGGAGCCCTCGCACACGCCGCCCTCACGATCGGTGTTGCGGTCGGGGAAGTTCACGTAGATGTGCGTCGGCGCCGCCGCCTTGGCCCAGAAGGTCAGGCCCGAGTAGGCGAAAGCGTCGTAGCTCAACTTCGCTCCTCCGGGGGCGAGGTTCAGGTCGAACCCCATCCCGGCCCCCCTCGAGACGAAGCCGCTCCCCGCGACGTGGGCGGCGTAGTTGCTCGGGTCGTGCCCGGGCGAGACCGGCACGAACGGGCGGCCGGGCAGCGGCGTCTGCGTGCCGCTCCGGGTGCCGTCGTTGTACGTGTACCAGCTGCCGACACGGTCCTTGCACCGGACGATCGCGCCGTCGCCGTCCTCCAGGTCGTCGAGGAGCGCGGTGCAGGGAGGCGGCTCGACCTCCGCGTCCGGCGCGCCGGCGCCCCCGGCACCTCCTGAGCCCCCGGGGCTGCCGGCGCCGCCGGCGCCCCCGGCGAGGCCGAACGGATCAGGGTCGTACTCGCCGGGCGAGATGCCGAGCACGAGACCACACCCGTTCACGAACGCCGCCGCGCAGAGACCGACGACGAGACCCTGGAGACGCATCAGAAGCTGCCTCGTCATCAGAAGCTGCCTCGCACGAGCGCGCCGCCCACCGTGGGAACCAGCCCGATCGACGCGCCCTGCGCCGGGCTCTTCGCCGTGAGCCACAACACGCCGCCTCCGGCGATGGCTGCGAGGCCGACGCCGAAGACCACCGTCGCGACGTTCGCGCGGGCCACGGCGCTGTCGCGGAGGTCCATCCCGCGCTGATTGCAGCGGTCGCCGTTGCAGAACGGGCGCGACTCGTCGAACGTCGACTTTGCCGCGAAGGCGAGCGCCGTCCCGACGCCCACGGCCACGACGCCCGCGCCGCCCGTCACGAGCGCGAGCGCGCGGCGCCCGCTGCCCGCGCCGCCCGCGTCGCCCGCGTCGCCCGACGCGGGGTCGTCCTCCAGGGCGCGCACGACGAGGGTCGACGTGGCGCCGTCCGGCTTCACCTCGACCCGCGCCGTCCACGCGCGTTTGCCCGGCGCGCTCGCCTCGACGACATGGGTCCCCGCATCGACCGGCATGGGCACGCCCCACTGGCCTGGACCGACCGGCGCGCCGTCGCGCTTCACCTCGAGGCCCGGCGTGCTCGCGGCCTCGACGACCACCGCGAGGCGAGAGACCTTCGGCTGCACGGCCGCCGCGCGCTCGCGCGCCTTCGCTTCCTTCGCCCGGTCGCCGCTCGCGTGCACCCGGGCGGCGACCTCGAGGAACTGCGCCCACGCGGAGGCCATCTTGCCGATGCGCTCGTAGCAATCGGCGAGGAAGTAGCGGGTATTGGCGCTGTCGTAGAGGCGCAGGCTCTCTTCGTACTTGGGGCAGGCGCGCGCAGGCTGGCCGGCGTCGACGAGCGCCCCCGCCTCCCTGAACAGCGCCACGGCGCCCGCCTTGTCCTCGGCCCTCGCCGCGCCCCCTCCCGCGATCGACGCCGCGAGCAGGGCGCCCACCGCGCAGAGGCGTGCGACCCGTGCGCGCCCGCGCCGGACTGGGCTCCTCGTGTGCCGCGGCGTCGTCATCGCCGCGAGGATATCAGAAGACATCGCGCGAGAAGGGATCGGCGCCAGAGGGCCGCTTCGCCGGCGGCGCGCTGCGCTTCGGGGGAGCCGAGCCGCTCGGCTTCGCGGGCCTCGGCGCCGCGGTGGCCGCCGCGCGCGCCTCCGACGCCGCGGTGGCCGCCGCGCGCGCCTCCGGCGGCGACACCTCGTCCGGCGCGCCGGGAGCGGCGCTGGGTGGCGGCGCGGCGCTCGCGGAGGGCTCGACGACCGCGGGCGGCGCGGCCGTCAGCGGCGCGGCGCGGGGCTCCGCCGACGCGCCCGGAGCCGCCTCCGCCGGCGCGGCCTCACGCTCGGCGTGCTGCGGCGCCCGGTGTGACAGGCTCCGGAGGAACAGGCCGCCGCTCACGACCGCCACGCCGATCCCGAGCGCGATGGCGGCGGCGCGCCGCTCGAACGACGCCTGCCTGCGGTTCGTCGTGCCGACCGGCGCGATCGTGAGCGCTCCCGCGCCGAGGGGCAGGGTCGCCGCGGAGGTGGGCGGCCCGGCCGCCGAGGCCGAGAGCGGGGCCCCGCCCTGCGAGGCCGCGACCGGGAGCGAGGCGCGCAGCGCGGCGAAGAGGCGCTCGGCGGCCGCCCGCGTGTGCTGCGGGGCGAAGGGCACGAGCGCGAGCGCGAAATCCGCGACGGTCGCGAAGCGGCGATCGCGATCGCGCGCGATCGCCGCGAGGATCACCTGCTCCAGCGGCTCCGGGATGTCCGGGCGCAGCGCGCGCGGCCGCTGCGGCTCCCCCTGCGTGACCAGGTAGACGAGCTGCGCGAGATCGTGCGCGACGAACGGCGGCCGCCCGGTGAGCAGCTCGAAGAGCACGACCCCCAGCGAGTAGATGTCCGCGCGGCCGTCGACGTCGCTCGCGGAGCGGAGCTGCTCGGGAGACATGTAGAGCGGCGAGCCGAGCACTCCCCCCACCCGCGTGAGCGCGTGGTCCTCTACGTGCGTCATCTTCGAGATCCCGAAGTCGAGCACCTTGACGCAAGGCGAGCCGTCCGCGGCGCTCGTGAGGAACAGATTGCTCGGCTTCACGTCCCGGTGGACGATGCCTTGCGCGTGCGCCTCCGCGAGCGCCTCGCAGGCCTGCAGCACGAGCTCGATGGCCAGGGGCACCGCGAGGCGCCCGCTCTGCGCGAGCACGGCGGCGAGGTCCTTCCCCTCGAGGTGGTCCATCACCATGTACGGCGCGCCGCTCTCCAGGGTGCCGACGTCGGCGACACGCACGACGTGCCGGCTGCGAATGCGCACGGCGGCGCGCCCCTCTCTCAGGAAGCGCTGGAGGATCTCCGCGTCTCGCGCGTACTTCGGCAGGAGCACCTTGATCGCGACGCGCTCGTCGAGCGCGAGGTGGCGCGCGGCGACGACGAGCCCCATGGCGCCCCGCCCGAGGACGTTCTCCACGCGGTACTTGCCGAGGAGGACGTCTCCGGGGGCAATCGGGTGAATCGCGTGAATCGCGTGAATTGCGTTCTCGTCGAGGGTCGACATGGTCGGGACGGGGTGGCGCAGGGCCGTCCACTATGCCATAAGTAGAGGTTCCTGCAATTCCACCGCATCGGCCTCTCTACCGAGCCGTCGTGGACCTGGCGACCGAGGTCGGTGCCCCCGCCTCGTGTTCCAGCCTCGCTTAGCCAACATGCTCCACGCCCGAGCCCCTGACTTCCACGGTGTTTCCTCCGCTTTGGCTCTAGGACACCGATCGCGTTGACCGAACGAGAAGAGGAGCCGCCAAGGCGCCAAGGACGCCAAGGACGCCAAGACAATATCTTTTTCTTGGCGTTCTTGGCGTTCTTGGCGTTCTTGGCGTTCTTGGCGTTTCGAAATTCTGCTCGTTTCAGGCGGGTTCAACCCGTTTGTCGTTCTAGGGTTTGAGGCCAGCTTCACTGTGGCGACGGGTCTACTGTTATGGACGCTCTACGCCAGTCGAAATCCATCTGCCGGGCCGTGCGTCTGGCCAGCTCGCTGGTCTCTAGCCGTTCCACCAGGTGGAGAGACATGTCGATCCCGGCCGCGATTCCGCCCGAGGAGACGATCGAGCCTTCGTCGACCCAACGAACATCGCCCACGACCTTCACGGATGGAAATAATCTCTGCAGATCGTCGATGTCTTCCCAGTGCGTCGTCGCCGTCTTCCCGTCCAGCAGCCCCGCCTTCGCGAGGAGAAACGCGCCGGTGCAGACCGATGCGGTGATCCGCGTCTTGGGCGCAGAGCGAGCGATCCAGTCGATCAGGTCCGCTCGCTCGAGCTCCGCGGCGACGACCCCGCCCGGGATGATGAGGACGTCGATCGGTGGAGCATCGCTCAGTTGATGGTCGGGGGTAAGAATGAACCCCGCCCTGGCGCGCACAGGCGAGCGAGTCCGCCCTACCATGAAGACGGAAAACAGGGGACCGGCCGCAGGGTTGTCGCGCTCGTGCATGCGCGAGGCAGTGGCAAACACCTCATAAGGTCCGGCAACGTCGAGGATCTCAGCGTCGTCGAAGATATAGATACCTACTGTAGTCATCGTGGCGGAGTCCTCCGATGGGTTGACGTACGCAGGGCGAGCTCGCCCGTCCAGAACCAAAGCCTATCACGGCGTAACCAGGTCCGACCCGTCCCCCTCCTGCTGCTCCCACCCCGGCCCATCGAGCACGCGGGCGACCATCATGCAGCTCACGTTGTCGCCCACCGCGTTGACGAGCGTGGCCGGGGGATCCACGAGCGCCCCCACCGTGGAGACGATCGGCAGCGCCTCCACCGGGAACCCGAACAGCGAGACGATCACCAGCTCTCCGATGAACCCTCCGCCGGGGATACCGCTCATCACCGTGCCGCTCAGGATCGCGACCCCCACCACCGCGAGGTAGGTCTCCACCCCGCCGAGCTCGCGGCCGAAGAGCCCGAACAAGAGCGCCGTCTTGAGCACCGCCGAGAGGCACGAGCCCTCCATGTGGATCGTCGCGCCGACCGGGATGATCACCTCCGCGATGTCGTCGGGCACCCCGCAGCGCCGCGCCGCCTCCAGGTTCGACGGGATGGTCGCCATGCTGCTCGACGTCGCGAGCGCCGTCAGCGCCGGCGCCGGGATGTGCTTCCAGAACGCCCTCACCCCGCGCCCCCGGCCGGCCAGCCACGCGTACAGCGTGAAGGCGAGGAAGAAATACGCGACCGCGACCGGGTAATAGAGCCCGATCGCGCGTGCGTACGAGCTGAGCAGCGTCGGACCGAAGGCCCCCACGAGGTGGGCGAAGTAGGCGCACAGGCCGATCGGCGCGTAGTACATCACGAGGTCGACCAGCTTGAGCATCACCTCGTTCGCCGAGGCGAGCAGCCGCGCGAACGGCTGCCCGCGCTCGCCCGTCGCCGCGGTCGCGACGCCGACGAGGAAGGCCACCACGATGAGCGGCAGCACGTTCTTGCGGGAGAGCAGATCGCTGAAGTCCCCCACGCTGACCGCGCCCACCAGCCGGTCGCCCAGGCTGACCGGCGCGACCTCGGGGCGGTCGGGCAACACGACGGAGAGCCCCTCCGCGGGCGGGTAGAGCTCGACCGCGACGAGCATCACCACCGACGCGGCCAGGCCGGTCGCGACGAAGACGCCCAGCATCGCGGCCATGATGCGGCCGAGCCGCCGCAGGCTGCTCATGCCCGCCACCGCGGAGGCGATCGAGAAGAAGATCAGCGGCACCACGACGGTGAACAGCAGGTTGAGGAAGAGGTCGCCCAGCGGCTTGAGCGCCGCCGCCCGCTCCCCGAGCGCGAGCCCGAGCCCCGCGCCCGCCGCGATCGACGCGAGCAGGAGCAGCGTGAAGCCGTGGGACTTGAGCAGGGTCCGAAGTGGTCTCGTCATGGCTCCTCACCGGTCCAGCGCGAGCGCCGCGAGGCGCGGAGCGCGACGGCGGAGCGCTTCCCGGACGCCTGGCGCGCCTCCGCCGGCGCGTGTTACCCGCGCCGCCCGGCGAGCGCCTGCTGCAGCCTGGCGACGCCCACGGGCTTCGTCAGGTGCAGGTCGAAGCCGGCCCGCTCCGCGCTGGCCTGGACCTCGGGCCCACCATACCCCGAGAGCGCGACCAGGTAGAACGCCTCGCCGCCCGGCGCGGCGCGCGCCCGGCGGGCGACCTCGTGGCCGTCGATGCCGGGCAGCCCGATGTCCACGAAGGCCACCTCGGGCCGCAGCGAGAGGAGCTTCGCCACGCCCTCCAGCCCGTCCACCGCCACCGTCACCTCGTGCCCCAGGGCCTCGATGAACTCCCGCATCACCCGGCGCACGTCCTCCGCGTCCTCCACGACGAGCACCCGGCGCCGCGGGGCCGCCCGCCGCGGCGGCGCCGGCGCCTCCGCGCGCGGCGCGACCGCCTCCGCGCGCGACGCGACCGCCTCCGCGCGCGGCGCCAGCGCCTCCGCCGCGCCCCCGCCGAGCGGGAGCCGCACGGTGAACTCGCTGCCGCGACCCGGCCCCTCGCTCGCCGCCACCACGCTGCCGCCGTGCATCTCCACCAGCCGCCGCACCAGCGTCAGCCCGAGCCCGAGGCCGCCCGTGCCCCGGTCGATCGTCTGATCGACCTGCGTGAACAGATCGAACACCTTCTCGAGCATCGCCGCCGGGATGCCGCGGCCCGTGTCGCGCACCCGCAGCACGGCCTCGGGCGCGCCGCCCCCCGCCTCGCGGGTGAGGCGCACCGAGATCGTCCCCCCCGGCGCGGTGTACTTCGCGGCGTTGGTCAGGAGGTTCGTCACCACCTGCTCCAGCCGCGTGGCGTCGGCCCGCATGCGGAAGTCCCCCGCCCCCACCGAGAGCGACAGCTCGTGCTGCCGCGCCTGCACCACCTGCCTCACCGCCACGACGGCGCCCTGCACCACCGCCGCGAGATCGATCTCCTCGACGCGCAGCTCCACCGCGCCGCGCGTGATCCGCGACACGTCGAGCAGATCGTCGACGATCCGCACGAGGTGGCCCATCTGCCGCCGCGCGATCTCCCGGTAACGCGCCGACTTCGGCCCGTCGCCCTCCAGCTCCTCGAGCAGCGACAGCGACAGGCTGATGGAGGCCATCGGGTTGCGGAGCTCGTGCGCGAGCATCGCGAGGAACTCGTCCTTGCGCTGGTCCGCGAGCTGCAGCGCCTTCACGAGCGCCTCCACGCTCTGCCGGGCGTTCGCCTGATCGGTCACCTCGAAGGCGAACACGAAGATGCCCTCGGTCGCCCCGTCGCGGTCGCGCATCGGCTGGTAGACGAAGTTGAAGAACATCTCCTCCGTCGCGCCGCTCCCCTGGCGGTCGAGCCGCACGAGGAGCTCCTTGCCCACGACGGGCTCGCCGGTGCGGTACACCTGGTCGAGCAGGCTCCAGATCGGCTGCCCTTCGAGCTCCGGGAGCGCGGCCCGGATGGGCTTGCCCACGAGCGCCCGCCCGCCGACGAGCTGCTGGTAGAGCGGGTTGACCACCTCGAAGACGTGCTCCGGCCCGCGGAGGATCGCGATCGGCCCCGGCGCCTGCATGAAGAGATCGTTCAGGTACTGGCGCTGCCCTTCGGCCTCGCGCCGGCGGCGCGCGAGCTCCACGTGGACGCGGACCCGCGCGAGGAGCTCCTTCGCGGAGAACGGCTTCACGAGGAAGTCGTCGGCGCCGGCCTCGAGGCTCTCGACGCGCGACGCCTCGCCCGCGCGCGCGGAGAGCATCATCACGGCCACGCCGCGGGTGCGCTCGTCCGCGCGCAGCGCCCCGAGCAGGCCGAAGCCGTCGAGCCCCGGCATCATCACGTCGGTGAGCACGAGGTCGGGGGCGTGCGCGCGGGCGCGCTCCAGCGCGTCGTTGCCGTCGGCCACGGCCTCCACCGTCCACCCCTGCGCGACGAGCAGCCGCTCCAGGTACTCGCGCATGTCCGCGTTGTCGTCCGCGACGAGGATGTGCCCCGGCACCTTCACGGCCGGCCCTTCGCCCGCCGCGGGGCCGCCCTGCGCCGCCTTCGCCTGCGCGCCGCGCACCCACTGCGCGGCCTCGTCGAGGAACGGCGCCGCGCCGCGCCGCCCCGAGGCCGGCGACGAGGCCGGCGCGACGTGGTCCTCCGGCAGGTGCGCCTTCCCGAGCGGGATCGACACCGAGAAGCGGCTGCCCGCGCCGAAGCGGCTCTCCACGGCCACGCTGCCGCCGTGCAGCCTCGCCACCTCCTGCACCAGGGCCAGGCCGATGCCGCTGCCCTCGTAGCTCCGCCCCCGGACCGCCTCGGCGCGGTGGAACCGCTCGAACAGGTGCGGCAGCTCCGCCTCCGGGACGCCGGTGCCCGTGTCCGCGACCGACAGCACGGCCCACCCGCCGGCCTCCTCGAGCGACACCCGGATCCCGCCCGCGAAGGTGAACTTGAAGGCGTTCGAGACGAGGTTGAGCACGAGCTTCTCCCAGAGATCCCGGTCGACGTAGGCCGGCTCGGAGAGCGGCGGGCACGCCACGGTCAGGGAGAGGCCGGCGCGCTCCAGGAGCGAGCGGAACGAGCTCGCCAGGTCCGCGGTGAAGGTGCCGAGATCGGTGGGCTGGTAGCGGGCCTGGATGCGGCCCGCCTCGATGCGCGAGAAGTCGAGCAGCGTGTTCACGAGCCGGAGGAGCCGGAGGCTGTTGCGGTGGACGAGCTCGAGGCGCTCGCGCTGCCGCGGGGGCAAGGGCTGCTCGACGTCCGCGAGGCCGTCCTCCGTGGGCCCCAGGATCAGCGTCAGGGGCGTGCGGAACTCGTGGCTCACGTTGCTGAAGAACGCCGTCTTGGCGCGGTCGAGCTCGGCCAGCGCCGCGAGCCGGCGCTGCTCCTCCTCGCTGGCCCGCGCGTTCTGGAGGGCCGTCGCGCAGTGCCCGGCCACGAGCCGCAGGAAGGCGCGGTAGTCGTCGTCCAGCACGAGCCGCGGGCTGACCCCCGCGACGAGGAACCCGGCCGGCCGCGCCCCCGCGCCCGCGCGCGGGAGCGGCAGCACCACCGCCCGCCGCGCCGGGTCCGGCCACGGCCCCCCCGGCAGCGCGCCCGCGCCCGCGGGCAGCTCCGACAGATCCACCTCCACGTCCTCGCGCAGCGCGCGGTGGAGCGGCCACACCCCGACGCCCGCCGCGGGCTCGAGGCCCACCGCGGGCGGCGCGGCGGCGTGGCCCGGGTCGAGCCCGGCCGCGCCGGCGAGGGAGGCCTGCGCGCCGTCGTCGTCGGCGAGGTAGATCAACGCGAACGGCAGATCGCTCCCGGCGTCCGCGAGGGTCTCCATCGCCACGCGGCAGGCGTCCTTGAGGTTCCTCGCGTCGGCCGCCCGCGCCGCCAGCGTCCCGAGCAGCTGCAGCCGCCGCTGCCCGAGGATGTGCCCGGTGCTCTCGGAGCACGCGACGAAGACGCCCGCGACAGCGCCGCTCTCGTCCCGGATGGGGCTATAGCCGTAGTTGAAGTAGCACTCCTCCAGGAAGCCATTCCGATCGAGGAGGAGCAGGCCGTCGCGGATGTACGTGGCCCCTCCCGAGAAGACCTTCTCGATCATGGGCCCGATGACGTCCCAGATCTCGCTCCAGCACGCGCGGCCCTCTTGCCCCATGGCCGCCGGGTGCTTCGTCGAGCCGAGGATGGGCCGGTAGCCGTCGTTGTAGAACTGGATGAGATCCCGGCCCCACCAGAGGAACATGGGGTGCTCGGACGAGAGCAGGATGGACAGGGCGGTGCGCAGCGACGGCGGCCACGCCTCGACCGGACCGAGCGCCGTCCTCGACCAGTCGATGGAGCGGATGAGCGCCCCCATCTCCCCGCCGCCCGAGAGCGCGGCGCCGGCTGGATCCAGCCCTCTCCCGGCGCCCGCCGCCTCGATCCGGCTCATGCCGGTCTCCGCTCCTCGACCCCCTCGAGATGCCCCTCGCGCTGCGCTGTCATGGCGACGCCCGGGTTTACCATACCTCCGGGTCCCGCGGTCGTCCGGCGCGGGTGCGCGCGATGGTCCGCCTGGATGGCTGAGCCCGTCGAGCGCGTGCAACGCTCGTGAAACAACGCCTCTGGTCGCGTCGTGACGAGTCCGTCCGCATCTCGCCGGGGTTTACCGGCTCACGACGCCGAGCTGCTGGAGCAGCGTCAGGTTGTCTTCGATGTGCCAGTTGTCGGTGACCCGGCCGCCCTCGACGCGCAGGATATCGGTGGCGATGAAGTCCACCTCCTGCCCTGCGCCCTTCCGGTCGCCGAAGGTGCCGGTGAAGTGGCCGCGGAAGCGCAGGTGCGCCACCACGCGATCGCCGGCGACGATCAGCTGATCGATCTCGCAGCGGAGGTCCGGCACCGCGGCGCGGAACCCCTTGGACGCGAACGCCGGGCCGTCCGGGCCCTGGGGGCGCCCCTCGGGCAAGGTGCGGTCGGTGAAGCTCGGCGCGATGGCGGCGTCGAGGTAGCTCGCGTCGCCGGTGTTCCAGAACGCGTAGAAGCGGCGCGCCGCGAGGATCTCGGCGTCGGCCTGCGCCTTCGGCAGGCTCGCGTCGACGACCGTCGACCGCGGCTCGGGCAGATCCTCCGCGCCTGCGCCGACGGCGGAGCAGGCGATCGCGGCGAAGAGCGAGAGGGCGAGGGCGCTGGCGAGGACTGGCTTTCTCATGTCGGTGTCTCCTTGAGCGGCGGGCCCCTCGGCCGTCGTGAGCCAGGAGGAGCCCTGTCGGGCAGCGATGGAGTCGCCGCGGCGAGCGCGGGAAGGCGCGCTGCAAGCGACGGGTCGAGCATGATCCTTTCCCCTGGAGATGAGAATGGTCGCTACCGCCGAACCAGCTTTTCCGAAAAGTTGAAGATCCCGCGCGGCGCGGCTACCCTCGGCGGGATCGCGGCGGGTGTGTGGATGGTCGAGCTCGAGGACATGCGGCTGTTCGTGTGTGCGGTCGGGAGCGGCAGCCTCTCGGCGGCGGGGCGGGAGCTCGGGTTCTCGCCGGCGGTGGCGAGCAAGCGCCTGTCGCGGCTGGAGGCGGCGCTCGGCGTGCGCCTCCTCCAGCGCAGCTCGCGGCGCCTCGCGCTCACGGGCGAGGGCGCGACGTACTACGAGCGCTGCGCCGCGATCCTTGCCGACGTGGACGAGGCCGCGCTCGCGGTCTCCGCCGGCCAGGCCGAGGCGCGCGGCCGGCTGCACGTGTCCGCGCCGGTGGATCTCGGCCGCCAGTGGGTCGGCCCGGCGGCGGCCGAGTTCGCGGCGGCGCACCCGGCGCTCGCCGTGCGTGTCAGCCTGTCCGACCGGGTGGTGGATCTGTTCGAGGCCGGCGTCGACGTGGCGGTGCGGCTCGGCGCGCTCGACGACTCGCGCCTCGTCTCGCGCAGGCTGGCCAGGAGCCGCCGCGTCGTCTGCGGCGCGCCCGCCTACCTCGACCGCCGCGGGGCGCCGCGCACGCTCGCGGATCTGGCCGATCACGAGTGCATCGCGCTCGAGCGCCCCGGCATGCGCCCCCTCTCCTGGACCTTCCGCACCGAGCGCGGCCTCGAGGTGGTCCGCGTGGGCGGCCGCCTCGCCGCGGGCAGCGGCGACCTCGTGCGCGACTGGGCCGTGGCCGGCCACGGGCTGGCCTTCAAATCGATCTGGGACGTCGCCGCCGACATCGCCGCCGGGCGCCTCGTGCCGCTCTTGACCGACCTTCCCGCGCCGGCGTCGGCCGTGCACGCCATCTATCCGAGCCGGCGGTTCGTCCCGGCGAGGGTGCGGCTCTTCGTCGACCTCCTGGAGCGGCGCTTCGCCGCGCACGAGGCCGCGGTGCTGGCCGCGGCCGCGCCGCCGGGAGACCGGCAGTCCGCGCCGCGGCGCCGCCGGGATTGAAGCGCGGGAGTCGCGCCGGCGCGGCGCGGAGCATCGCTGTCGGACTCTGCTGCTCTCCCTGCTCCCCGTCCCGACGTGAAATCCCGGGCGGCCCTTCCGGCTTCGTGTACTACCCTCCCGGCCCATGGACTACCGCAATCTCGGACGCACCGGCCTGAAGGTGAGCCCTCTCTGCCTCGGCACGATGAACTTCGGCCCGGAGACCAGCGAGCCCGACAGCTTCGCGATCATGGACAGGGCGCTGGAGCACGGGATCAACTTCTTCGATACGGCGAACGTCTACGGCCGCAAGCGCGGCGAGGGGGTCACCGAGCACATCATCGGCCGCTGGCTGGCCCAGGGCGGCGGCCGGCGGGACCGCATCGTCCTCGCCACGAAGGTCTACGGCCTCATGGGCGAGGGGCCGAACGACCGGCGGCTCTCGGCCTACCACATCCGGCGCGCGTGCGAGGGGAGCCTGCGCCGCCTGCAGACGGATCACATCGACCTCTACCAGATGCACCACATCGACCGGGAGACGCCCTGGGACGAGATCTGGCAGGCGATGGAGCAGCTCGTCCGCGAGGGCAAGGTCCTCTACGTGGGCAGCAGCAACTTCGCCGGATGGCAGATCGCCCAGGCGAACGGCCTCGCGGCCCAGCGCCATTTCCTCGGCCTGGTCTCGGAGCAGAGCCTTTACAACCTCAACGCGCGCACGGTCGAGCTCGAGTTATTGCCCGCGTGCCGCGCGTTCGGCCTCGGCGTGCTCCCCTGGAGCCCGCTCGCCGGCGGCCTGCTCGGGGGCGCCCTCGAAAAGGCGAGCCAGGGCCGGCGCGCCTCGCCCGAGGCGCAGGCGCGCATCGAGAAGAACCGCCCCAAGCTGGAGGCCTACGAGGGGTTCTGCCGGGAGCTCGGCGAGAAGCCGGCCGACGTGGCGCTGGCCTGGGTGCTCCGGAACCCCGTCGTGACCTCGCCGATCCTCGGCCCCCGCACCATCGAGCAGCTCGACGGCAGCCTGCGCGCGCTCGAGATCAAGCTCTCTCCGGAGCACCTCAAGCGGCTCGACGACATCTTCCCGGGCCCGGGCGGCGAGGCGCCGGAGGCCTACGCCTGGTAAACGCCGCTCCCGGCGACGGGCTCATGAAGGAGCTCGCGCGCGAGCCGCGCTGAACGGCCCGGAAGAGCCGCGCCGGCGGGGGCCGCTCACCCCTTGAGGCCGGTGCGGGCGACGCCCTCGATCACGTACCGCTGCGCGGCGATGAAGACCGCGAGGATCGGCGCGCTCGCCACCACTGCGCCCGCCATGACGAGGGCGTAGTCGGTGGTGCGGGCGCCTTGCAGCAGCGCGAGGCCGGGCGAGAGCGTGAGGTGCTCGGGGCGATAGAGCACGTAGACAGGCCAGAGGAAGTCGTTCCAGCTGCCGAGGAGGCTCAGCACGGCCAGCGTCGCCAGGGCCGGCTTCGACAGCGGCAGCACGATCTTCCAGAACACCTCGAAGCGGCTCGCTCCATCGAGCATGGCCGCCTCCTCGAGCTCCCGCGGGAGGCCGAGGAAGAACTGGCGCAGGAAGATGACCCCGAAGGCCGACGCGGCCGGCGGCACCACGAGCGCCGGCATGCGGTCGAGCCAGCCGAGGGCCCTGACGATCAGGTAATTCGGGGGCAGGAAGATGATCGGCGGGATGAACAGCGTCGAGGCGACGGCGGCGAGCACGAGCCGCTTGCCGCGGAACTCCATGCGCGCCAGCGCGTACGCCGCCGGGGCGGCCGTGGCCAGCACGAGCAGCGCGTGGGCCGCGGCGGAGACGACGCTGTTCAGGAGCCAGCGCAGCACCGGCGCCTCGGAGCTCGCGCCGGCGAGCGCCCGGTAGCTCTCGACGGTCACCCGCGAGGGGACCATCGTGGGCGGCATCGCCGTCGCCTCCGGCGAGGACTTCAGCGAGGTGAGCACCATCCAGAGGATCGGCGCGAGGTACACCGCGGTGAGCAGCGTCAGCGCGGCATACGACAGGGCCCCTCCGGATCGCGACAGGGCCCTTCCGGACCCAGCGCGGCGCGCGGGACGGCCGCTCGCGGGCCGCCGGAGCTTCACCCTCGCTCCTCGCCGCGGCGGCGGCCGGAGAGCAGCGCGAACAGGCCGAGGCCCACGAGCGCGAGGAAGAGGGCCTGCACGTAGCTCATGGCCGCCGCCGCGCCGAGCCGGAAGTTCCGGAACCCTTCGTCCGCGATGACCATGATGGTGGTGCGCGTCTCGCTGCCGGGCCCGCCCCCGGTGACCAGGTAGGCCTGCCCGAACATGTTGGCCGAGCCGAGGAAGGTCGTCATCACGACGAACACGAACACCGGCCGCAGCCCCGGCAAGGTGACATGACGGAACTGCTGCCAGCGGCTGGCGCCGTCGATGCGCGCGGCGTCGTAGAGCTCCCGGTGGATGTTCTGCAGGCCGGCCAGGTAGATCACGGCGTTGTACCCGAGGGTCCACCACACCGTCATGCCCACGAGCGAGATCCACACCCAGGGAGTCGCCGTGGTCCACCCCGTGTCCGAGGGCAAACCCAGCTTCCCGAGGAGGTGGTTCACCACGCCGATATGGGGATCGAGCAGCAGCCGCCACATCAAGGCCACCACGGCCACGCCGAGCACATAAGGCGCGAAGAAGATGGCCCGGAAGAACGTTCGGCCGGGAAAACGCCGGTTCAGCGCGAGGGCGACGAGCAGCGGGACGGTCACGAGGACAGGCACGCTGAGCGCCGTGAAGATCGCGGTGGCGCGCAGCGATCGCCAGAAGTTGCCGCGGATCGGCGAGCCGGACCGGAAGAGATCGGCGTAGTTGTCGAGGCCCACCCAGGGCCGCGCCGGCAGGAACTGGTCCCAGTCGTGGAGGCTGATCCACAGGCCGAGCAGGATCGGCGCCGCGACGAAGAGCGCGAACAGCGCGAGGTACGGCGCGAGCAGCAGGTAGGCAGTCCACCCCGACGAGCGCGAGAGGCCCGACGAGCGCGGGAGGCCCGACGAGCGCGAGAGGCCGCGCCGGACCCGGGAGGCCGAGGGCGCGCTCTCGGGCGCGCCCTCCGCCGCGGCCGGGCCGGGATCCACGAGCGGCGCGTCGATCGACGAGACGGGCGACGTCACGAGGCCCTCCCGAACTTCTTCAGGTTGCTCGCGAGCAGCGCGTCGGCCTCGCGGGCGGCGCGGTTCAGGGCCTCTCTCGGCGCCATCCGCAGCAGCACGGCCTCGTTCACGGCGAGGTCGAGGGTGGACGCCCGCACCGCGTCGATCCCGGCGATCGCCGGCGGGAAGCGGACCGCCGGGATCTGCTCGGCGAAGATCGCCTGCTCCGTCATGCGCTGGAACGCGGCGCTCTCCCGGGCCTCCCGCCGGGCCGGCACCATGCCCGCCTTCGCCCACTCGAGGGAGTGCCTGCTGAGCCAGTCGACGAACACCACCGAGGCCTTGAGTCGGCCCTGGCCGGCGCCGGTCGAGGGCTGGCGCGGGAGCACGAGGTTGTGCGAGTTGCCCCAGACCGCCCGCTGCGCGCCGAGGACGGGCACCGGGAGGACGCCCCACTGGAGCCCGGGGATCGCCCTGTAGGCGTTGATCATCCAGATGCCGTTCCAGATGAAGGCGTTGCGGTTGTTGGTGAACGCGATGCTGTCGGCGTCCTGGCCGACGTCGCGCGGGCTGTAGCCCTGCTTGATCAGATCGAGCATGAAGCTCAGCGCCTCGACGCCAGCCTCGGAGTTGAACGTGGCCCGGGCGCCGTCCTCCGAGAACAGCTCGCCGCCGGACTGCCAGAGGAGCGACTGGAACATCAGGCCGCCGGTGTACAGGACCGGCGACACCCACGATCCCTGGATCCCCCTCCCCTTCAGGTGCTCGAGCACCGCCAGGTAGTCGCGCCGGGAGCGGGGCAGCGCGGCGTCGCCGAGGCCGGCGTGGGCCAGCACAGCGCGGTTGTAGTAGAGGCCGAGGGGGTGCACATCGAGGGGAATGCCGTAGCGGCGCCCCCGGAAGACGCCGGCGTCCCAGAGCGTCCGGGAGAAGTCGCCGGCGCCGAGGCCGAGCGCCTCGGCCACCTCGTCGAGGGGGAGGATCGTGCGGTGGACCGCCGCCGTGGCCAGCTGATCCGCGTGCATGACGGCCACGTCGGGCCCATGGCCGCTGTCGACCGCCGCCGGCACCTTCTGATAGAAGTCGCCCCAGCGGGTCACGCTCATCCGCACGGTGATGTTGTCGTGCTCGCGGTTGAACCGCTCGATGAGCCGCTCCATCGGCGGCCGGTCGCCCCCGGTGAAGCCGGTCCAGAACGCGAGATCGAGCGCCGGGCCCGCATAGCCACGGCTGCCGCCGGCCGCGATCGCGGCCTGAGCGCGCACGTCGATGGGGTCGCCGCGGCAGCCGAGCAGCAGCAGGCCCGCGGCAGCCCCCGCGCCCGCGAGGAGGTCGCGGCGGCTCGGCTGCCGCTCAGGATCTCCGCTTCCCCCCGGTGCTCGCGCTCTCTGCATCTGCCCTCTGCTCACGCGCTCTCGCCGCAGAGGGCTCGCCTGTGGCCTGTCGCCCGCGACCGAGCTGAGCCGTAACTCACCCTCGGTTCCCCGGCTGCCGCGGCGATTTACACCGATGTCACCCACCGTCCAGAGGAATATTCCCGGGGCGCATGGCTGACCACATGATCATCCTGAGTTGCCTTTTATCTCACCTTTTCGAGGAACGATTTTATCCATCGATTCGCCGGTGACTTCGATGGATGCGCGGGCGCGCCGCCGGATCAGCGCTGGTCCGGACCGCGCGGCGGCGCGGCCCCCTGCGGCGCCTCCGGCGCGGCGGGCAGCGGCGCGCGGCGTGGAGGCGGCTCGATCCAACTATGGCAACCATGAGTTGCCTTTGGTAGCCGTCGTGGTAATTCTCTATCGCAACAAGATGTTGCCTTCGCGACACGGCGCTCCTTGCGCCTGCTGTCCGGAGGGCGACGAGGAGCAGGCGGCGACCATGTCCACGACGACGAGCGTTCTCCCTGGAGAGCCGGAGGCGGCCCCCGCGGCGATCTCCGGGGCGGTCAAGGCCGGGAGGCCGAGCAAGGCGGTCGGCATCACGGCGGCGGCGGTCGCGCTGGCCGCCGCGGCGGGCGTGGGCTGGTACGTCACGCACCGCGGGATCGAGGCGACGGACGACGCGCAGATCGACGCCGAGGTGGTGTCGGTGCCCGCGCGCGCGTCGGGCCTGGTGGTGAAGGTCCTCTTCGCGGAGAACCAGGCGGTGAAGGCGGGCGACGTGCTCGCCGAGCTCGACGCCGAGCCCGCGCGCGCGCGGCTCGCGCAGGCCGAGGCGAGCCTCTCCGCGGCCAGGGCGAGCGCCGACGCGGCGGACGCCGACGAGCGCATCGCCGAGACCAACGCGCGCAGCAACAAGTCGGTCGCCGAGGCCTCGCTGCACGGCGCCGCCAGCAGCGCGAGCGCGTCGAAGCAGCAGATCGCCGAGGGGGAGGCGCAGGTCGCCTCGACGACGGCGACCCTGGAGCAGGCCACGCTCGAGCGCGACCGCGCGCAGAAGCTCGTGGGGACCGGGGCGCTCGCCCAGGCCCAGCTCGACCAGCTGCAGGCGTCCGTCGACGTCGCCCGCGCGTCGCTCGATCAGGCGAAGGCCCGCCTCGCGGCGCTCCGGGCCACGACCACGGAGGCGTGGAGCCGGGTCGAGGAGGCGAACGCGAAGGTCCAGCAGGCGAGCAACGTCGACGCGTTCATCGCGCAGGCCCGCGCCCGCGCCCGCGTGGCGCACGCCCAGGTGGAGACCGCCCAGGCCGCGCGGGACCTGGCCGCGCTCGAGCTCTCGTACACGCGCATCGTCGCGCCGCAGGACGGGGTCGTGTCGAAGAAGACCCTCTCCGTCGGGCAGATGGTCTCCCCCGGCCAGGCCGTGGGGATGCTCGTCCCCGCGCGGCAGGTCTGGGTGACCGGCAACTTCAAGGAGACGCAGCTCGCGCACATGCACGCCGGCCAGCCCGCGAGCGTGGCGGTGGACGCCTACCCCGGCGTGACCGTGCGCGGCGAGGTCGAGAGCTTCTCCGCGGCCACCGGCGCGCGCTTCAGCCTGCTGCCGCCGGACAACGCGACCGGCAACTTCACCAAGGTCGTCCAGCGGGTGCCGGTGCGGATCCGCGTCCACGACGTGCCGCCGGACCTCGTCCTGCGCCCCGGGATGAGCGTCGAGCTGACCGTCGACGCGAGCAAGTAGGGAGGGGAGGAGCCATGGCAGAGGCGGCAGTCGCGGCCCCGCCGGCGTACGCCGGCGCGCCCGCCAGCGCGAACAGGTGGCTCGTGGCCGTGGCCGTGGCCCTCGGCGCGCTGCTCGAGATCGTCGACACGAGCATCGTCAACGTGGCGCTCACCGAGATGCAGAACTCGCTCGGCGCCACGCTCACCCAGGTGAGCTGGGTCGTCTCTAGCTACGCCATCGCGAACGTCATCATCCTGCCGCTCACCGCGTGGCTCGGGCATCGCTTCGGAAAGAAGCGTTACTTTGTCTTCTCGCTCATCGCCTTCACCGGCGCCTCGGTCCTCTGCGGCGTCGCCCACAGCCTGCCGATGCTCATCGTCGCCCGCGTGCTCCAGGGGCTCGGCGGCGGCGGCCTGCTCGCGAAGGCGCAGTCGATCCTGTTCGAGACGTTCCCGAAGCACGAGCAGGCGATGGCGCAGGGCTTCTTCTCCGCCATCGTCATCGCCGGTCCCACGATCGGTCCGACGCTCGGCGGCTACATCGTCACGAACATCGACTGGCGCTGGATCTTCTTCATCAACGTCCCGCTCGGCATCGGGGCCGTGCTCATGTGCCTGGCCTTCCTGCCGCCGGACGCCGCGGGCGAGCGGGAGCGCGGGGGCGTCGACTGGATCGCCATCGCCCTGCTCGCGGCCGGCGTCGGCTCGCTGCAGACGGTGCTCGAGGAGGGCCACGCCGAGGAGTGGTTCGACTCGCCGTTCATCGTCACGTTCACCGTGATCGCGGCCGTGAGCCTCGCCCTGTTCATCCACCGCGAGCTCTCGTCGAAGAGCCCGATCGTGGACCTGCGCGTGCTCCGGCACCGCTCGCTCTGGGCGGGGAGCCTCCTGTCCGCCGTCATCGGCATGGGCCTCTACGGCACGCTCTTCGCCGTGCCCATCTTCGCCCAGTCGATCCTCCGCTACACGTCGCAGCAGACCGGCCTGCTCCTGCTCCCCGGCGCGCTCGCCTCCGCCTTCTCGATGCCGCTCGTGGCGCGGCTCCTGGGCCGGTTCGACCCGCGCACGCTCATCGTCGCGGGCGGGCTCATCCTGCTCGCCGCGCTCTTCCAGCTCCAGACGCTCACCCCGATGACGGGCGCGGGCGACCTGTTCTGGCCGCTGATCATCCGCTCGTTCGGCACGACGTTGATGTTCCTGCCGCTGAGCATGGCCACGCTCGGGCCGCTCCCCAAGAAGGACATCGCCGCCGCGACCGGCCTCTACAGCCTGACGCGGCAGCTCGGGGGCAGCGTCGGGGTCGCCTTGCTCACCACCGTGCTCGCCGACCGGCAAGCGTTCCACCGCGCGGTCCTGGTGAGCGACATGGGGGCGAGCGACCCGAGCACCCTGGAGCGCCTCGCCGCGTACGCGTCGGCCTTCGTCGCGAAGGGGTTCGACGCGGTGGACGCGCGCAACAAGGCGCTCCACCTCCTCGACGGGATCGTGAACCTGCAGGCCGCCGTGATGTCGTTCAACGACACGTTCTGGGTGACGGCCGTCCTCGTCATCGCCACGCTCCCGCTCGTGTTCTTGCTGGGGAAGGGCCGTGGCGGCCCCGTGTCCGCCGGGCACTGAACCGCCCGCGGTCGGGCCGCGCGGTCCGCATGACGTAACCCGCGGCGCTCACGAACGGACGCGCCACGCCGAACCATCGCGACCACGGCGCCCGCGCGAGCCGCTGCGGCCCAGGGCCCCCTCCGCTGGCACTGGCACTGGCACTGGCACTGGCACTGGCACTGGCACTGGCACTGGCACAATCGATTGCGCCAATCTGAGCCACACTGCTGATTGCTGTTAAAATCCGCCAGAGAGCCGGACGATAGATGCTGGATCACCAATTGCTTGACGTGGTGGCGCACCCACGCTGGACCAGTGGCAGACCATGGCACACACGGCCGCTGGTGCCGAGCGGGGCACTTAGAGGGGAATTAGCATGAACAAAATGATCAAGAGTTTCGGGTTGTTTGCGGCGGCCAGCGTGTTCCTCACGGCCGGGATCACCGGATGCCAGTCGCCGGCTGGCGGACAAGAAGCTGAGCTCGGCTCGATCAGCTTGCCGCTCGCGGCGCATGCGCCGTCCGGCGTGCAGTATCGGCTTCGCAACGCCACGTTCGAGATCCGGGACCGCGACTACGTTTACGGCGGGGCGGGCGGATATGACGGTGGTTACGGCGGCTGGGACCCTGGCCCCCAGACCGTGATCACGGTCGACTCGGAGGACTACGATCCGGAGGCGAGCTCTATCCTCGTCGATCTGGAGCGGGGCCCGTACAACGTCCGGCTGCTCCCGGGCTGGAGCTTCGATAAAATCGAGGACGGCACGGCGACGAACGTCGAGGCCACGCTGCTCTCGCAGGAGACGGTTTACATCTATGTCTCGCCGCATTCGACGAGCTGGGCCCAGTATAACTTCGGTATCGGGGACAGCTCGCTGTGGCTCAACGGCAAGCTGAACCTCGACATCAACGTCTACGATGATCCGGACCAGTACTACGGCGGCGCTGGCGGCTCTGGCGGCGAGGGCGGATACTCGACCGGGGGCGGGTGGGGAGGGGTCGGAGGAGCCGGCGGCGGCGGCTGGTAGGGGCGAGCGAGCACGGACAGCGCTCAGCGCGCTGGTCCTCGTCCATTGTCGATCCAGCTTGAGATCTCCTTCCGCGGCTCCGCCTCATGAGCGAGCAGCTCCCGCAACCTCGACGCGAAGGACACGGGCGGCCGCCCGAGGACCGCCCCGAGGAGCGGATCCACGACGGACGCCTCGCCCGCCTCCAGCGCCGGATACGTGGATGCCCAGAACCTCGCGACATCTCCATGCGCGCTGTGCCGGCGCACGAACTCGTCTCGGCTTACCACCGAGAAGCGTATCCCGCGGCCGAGGATCGACGAGACGAGCGCCGTCGTCTGCTCGAGCGTGTACGCCTCTGGCCCGGCGAGGGTTATCGTCTCGTCGTCGTACCCGCCCCCTGCGATGATCCTCGCCGTCGCCTCTCCGAGGTCGTCCCTCGCAGCCCAGGCGACCCCCCCGTCGCCCGGCACGATCACCTCGTCGTCCCCGGCGCCGAAGAACCCGAGGAATATGGGGTAGCTCTCCATGTAGACGCCCTCTCGAACAATCGTGTAGGTGACCCCGCGCGATCGCAGGTAGGCCTCCGTGTCGAGGTGCGCCTTCATCACGGCGGCCTTGCTCTCTGACCCGAAGGCGAGCGAGGTGTAGTAGATGTGCCTCACCCCTGCCTTGACCGCTGCGTCGATCGCGTTCCTGTGGGACGCGACCCGCAGCTCGTCGGAGAAGGACGGGCTGGAGACGATCAGCAGCTTGTCTCCGCCTCGGAACGCGTCTTCCAGGGATCTTGGATCGGTATAGTCTCCAGCCCGCACCTGCGCTCCCGTCTTCTCGATCTCCTCGCGCGCAAGGCGGTTGTGCAAGGAGACGATGATCTCGGAGGGTGGGACCAGCTTGAGGATGTGCTTGAGGACGGACGAGCCGAGGTGCCCCGTGGCGCCAGTGAGGATGATCATGGCGGAGAGCCTAGGATCGCGCCCGGGGGTGCGGCGAGGGCGAGGGCTGCGCTTCTCTTGCCAGATCCTGCGATCCGACGCGCTACGGCTCCCGGAAGCGCGCCGCGTAGTCGCCCGGCGCGGCGCCGAAGCAGCGCTTGAAGTCGCGGGTGAAGTGCGAGGCGCTCTCGTACCCGGCGCGCTGCGCGACCTCGCTCGCGCGCAGGCCCGAGAGCAGGAGGGCCCGCGCGTGCAGGAGGCGCAGCTGCTTCAGGTAGCGCATCGGAGAGGCGCGCGCGACGGCGCGGAACCGATGGGCGAAGTGCGAAGGGCTCATGGCGACGTGCCGCGCCACGTCCTCCACGGACAGCGGCCGCTCGAGGTTCGCGCGGAGGAAGCGCATCGCCGCCTGGATCTTGTCCGCGTCGCGATCGCGCCGCACGGCGCCTCGGACCATCGCGGCGGCCTCCGAGCGGAGCAGGCGAAAGACGAGCTCTTCGAGCGCCAAGGGAGCGACGATCCGGCGCTCCACCGGGTCGCGGATCGCGCGGAGCAGCCGGACGACGGCGTCCTCGATCGGCGCGTCGAGGTCCGAGACGAAGGCCGTCGCCGCCTCGGCCGCAGGCTCGGCGCCCGCGTCGGCCAGCGCGAGCAGCACCTTGGCGATCGCGTCGGGCGGAATCTCGAGGCTCATGGCGAGGTAAGGAGAGGCGCTGTCGGCCTCCGTCACCGCTTCCTCGAAGGCCGCCTCCGTCGCCACGACGGCGTAGCGCGAGGCGTCGTACTCGAGCTCGTGGTCGCTGAAGCGCGCGGTCGTCCTGCCCTGGCCGACCACCATGAGCGTCGGGCCGAGGGCGTGCAGGATCCGACAGGTCGAAGGGCGCGACACACGGACGAACCTCATGCCGGGGAACGCCGCGTCCGTGCATCCTTCGGCTTCCGCCTGGCTGGCGATGAGCGCGGAGCGCTCGCCGGCCGGCGCCGCACGATGGAGCCCGGCGGCGCGCGGGCGCTCGGGCCCGCGCCGGGACCGAGCCTTGGGTGTTTGCAGCATGCTCCAGCGTACCCCGCGCCGCGCAGCTCGCCATTGCGCGAGATCCGGCGCCTCAGGCGCTGACGCCGGTCGATCCTGGCCGCCCCGTATCGACTCGGCTCAGAAGGGCTGGAGGTGCGGTGAGCGGCGATAGACGATCTGGCCGCCGGTCTTCGACAGCGCGTAGCCGAACCCGAGCTCCAGGGTCGAGCGGGTGACGACGCTCCCGAGGTCCACGCCCTGCTCCACCATCAGCCGCGCCGCATCCGGCCGGATGCCGACGAGCACGACCTCGGCGCCGAGCAGCCGCGCCGCCCGCGCCGCGCGCAGCAGGTGCTCCACCGACGCGGCGTCGACGACCGCCATCCCCGTGACGTCGACCAGCACCACGCGCGCGTGGCGCTCGGTGATGTCTTGCAGCATCGACTCGATGAAGCGGCCGGACCGCTGCGCGTCCATCGTCCCGACGATCGGCATCACGAGGATGCTCTGCGCGATGGGAACGACCGGGCTCGAGAGCTCGAGGATCGTGTCGAGCAGCGACTCCTGGTGCCGGTTCGCCTGCTCGAGCTCGACCGTCCGCTCGGTGATCCGGCGGACGAGCCGCTCGTTCTGGATCGCCACGGCCATCGTGTCGGCGACCCGCTCGATCATCGTGAGATCGTCGAGCGAGCACGCGGCACGGCGTTCGCTCTCCAGGACCAGGGCGCCGAACGCGGACCCGCCGGCGAGCAGCGGGACGCCGACCAGGGTGTGCCCCCCCTTCCCGCGCGCCTCGACGACATCGGGCGCGTCGTGGAGCTCGCTCGAGTGCGTGTCGACGATCATCGACCGGGCGGTGCTCAGCACCCGCCCGACCATCGACCTCGCGTCGAGGGGGGCGCGCTCCTCGCGGAACCACTCTTCCCCCGCGTCGACGGTGATGAAGAGGAGGTCCATCGCATGGCTGTCGTGGGGGAGCTGCTCCCTCCGCTTCGCCGCCTTGCGGTTCGTGTCCAGGGCCAGGTAGTCGGACAGGGGGAGCGACCAGGGCGTGCGCTCGATGGTCACGACGTCGATGCCGGTGTCGATGAAGCGCAGCGCGGACCCTCCCCCGGAGCCGGCGCGCGTGGGCAGCCCGGCCAGGGCCGCCTCGACGCCCTTCGATGCCATGCCGTGGAGCAGCTGCACCGCGCGGTAACCCATCTCGTGCTCGCGCTGGACCAGGGCCGCGTGGATGGTCCCTTCCCGGAGCAGCGCGAGCGTGTCCGTGAGGAGATCGAAGGCGACGATCTTGAGCTCCCCCGCCCGCCCCAGCGCCCTCGCGGCCGCACCCCATGCCAGGCCGTTCTCGGCGCAGACGCCAAGGGCGCCGGCAATTCCTCCGGTCTGCACGGCCTCCCGGGCGAGCCGCATCCCGCGCTCGCAGTCGAACCGGTCCTCGTCCGGCGGCAAGAAGTCGAGGGGCGTGCCGGAGACCGTCGCGCGGAATGCCTCGATGCGCTCGCGGCTGTTGATGGCGCTTTCCCAGAACGTCAGCGCGCCGACCTTGCCTCCGCCCGGGAGCAGCCGGGCCATCATTTCCGCGGCGAGCCGCCCCGCCACCACGTTGTCGGTGCCGATGTAGGCTTGAGCGCAACTGCCCTCGACGGGCGGCGTGTCGATCGTGACCACCGGGATCCCGGCCTGCACCGCCCGGCCGATCGCCGGCTCGAGGACCTCCGGGTTGAGCGGCACCAGGGCGATCCCGTGCACGCCCCGGTTGATGGCGTCCTCGAGGAGCGCGCGCTGCTCGGCGGCGTTGCCCCCGAGGGCGTTGCGGACGTCCACGTGGATGCCCAGGTTGCGCGCCGCGACGACGGCGCCGTCATGCATGTTGTTCCAGAACGAGAGCGGCGCCCGCGGCCGGACGCGGTAGATGCGGAGCTCGCGGGCGGCGGCGTCGCCGCGCGAGCCCCCGGAGGGCGCGTCGCCCAGCAGGACGAGGTGCACGGAGCGCCATTGCGGCCTGAGCTGCACGCTCTTGATGCCTTTCGAGATCATCTCGATGAGCTCATGCAGGCTGGTCTGCGCGGCCACCGCGCTCAGCACCGCCTCGAGCACGCGCACTTCCTGGGCCGACCGCGCCTTGTCGTTGTAGAGCTCTCGCCGCTCCAGCGCCGCGCCGGCGCTCTCGGCCAGCGCGCGGAGCCGCGCCCAGCGCTCGCGGGAAGGCGCCTGCCCGTCCGGCTGCTCGACGGCGAGCACGCCGATCGTCTGTCCCTGCACGCGCACCGGGGTGAGGACCACGACCGCGCCCGCGGGCACGAGGTGCAGCGCCGGCGCGCCCGGCAGGTGCTCGCGGTACCAGTCGGCGGCCGCCATGACCCGAGCGCTGTCCTCGGCGTCGAGCGTCGCGATCACGGCGGCCGGCCCCGCGTCGCCGACGACGTCCTGCGGGCTTGCCAGCACGCCAGCGAGGCCGACGGAGGCCTTGTAGACCAGCTGCTCCCCGTCGCGGGCCAGGAGGCTCCCGCGCTGCGCGGCGGGCAACGTGCCCACCGCCTCCATCACGATGCGGTGCAGGGTTGCATGAAGATCGAGACCGGTGACCATACGTCTTGCCTCCCCGCATCCCTCCCCGACGGCGGCGCGGGCCCACGCCAGCAGGCGTGATCGAAGGGCGCCTTGTCAAGGCGTGACCTAGCCGCCGGGGGCGCCGCTCACCTCCTTCGCCCGGTGTCCGGAGGGAGATCGCGCCCGGGCTCGTTGACCGGAGGGCTCGACGCTTGAGCCGGCGCGAGATGTCCCGCGCCCCACGAGCCGCGGGACCTCGATCGCAAGGAAGTCTGCGAGCGCGCGCACCGCCGGGAGCTGTCCACGGCGCGAGGGCACCAGCATCGTCACGCGGTGATCGCCGACGTGCCACTCGGGCAGCACGCGCCGCAGCTCCCCGCGCGCGCGCTCATGCCGGCACGAGTAGTCGGGCAGCGCGACGATGCCGAGGCCCGCCACCGCCGCGCTCATGATCGCCGCGGAATCGTCGGAATGTAGCCGCGGCACGAACGGGATCTCCTCGGCCGCCTCGCGGGAATGCAGCCTCCACACCGCGCGTGAGCTCGCCCCTCCAAGCAACAGCCCGGGATGTGTGCGGAGCTCGTCCGGCGTCGCGGGCACGCCGCGCGCATCGAGGTAGCGCGGCGCGGCCATGAGCACCCATGGCGTCGGCGAGAGCAGCCGCTGCACCAGCGCGGTGTCGGGCAGCGGGCCGCCATAACCGCGGAGCGCGAGGTCGAAGCGCTCCTCGACCAGATCCACGAGGCGGTTGGTCGCGTGCAGGAACACGTCGACCTTCGGATGGCGCGCCATGAAGCGCGGCAACAGCGGCGCGACGAGGTGCTTGCTCATGCCGATCGAGCAGGTGACGCGGATCGTCCCGCTGGGCTCCGCGACGCGACGGCGCGCCACGCTCTCGACGGCGTCCGCCTCGACGCGCATCGCGCGCGCGTGCTCGAGCACCTCTTCGCCCACGGCGGTGATGATGAACTTGCGCGAGGTGCGCTGGACGAGCCGCACCCCCAGCCGTTCCTCGAGGAGCTGGAGACGCCGGCCCAGGGTCGACTTGGGCACGCCGAGCGCGCGCCCCGCCGACGACAGCCCGCCGTGCTCCGCGATCTGCACGAACAGCGCGAGATCGTTCCATTCGTCCATCGGCCTGGGATCGTACCACCTGGTGGACGATCCGTACAAATCAAGCCTCTGGCGGCTCAATCGTCCATGTAGCAGGATGATCACATGAACGATCCGTCCCTGCTTCGAATGATCGGTATGTCCAGCAGCCCTCGGGCGCGCTCGCTCACCACCGCCCTGCTGCACGCCGTTGTCGGGCGCGCGCCGCGCGACGTCGCGGGTCTGGCCGGGTGGGCGCGGCCCCTCGGGCCGCGTCGCGCGCGACAGGAGGCGGCATGATCGCGCTCGACGCCTATCTCGCGCGCATCGGCCACGACGGCCCGCGCGCGCCGACGCTCGATACGCTGCGCGCCATCAGCGTCCTGCACCTGCGCGCGATCGCGTTCGAGAACCTCGACTCGTGGTCGGGACGCCGCGTCGACCTCTCCCCCGCGGCGATCGAACGCAAGCTCGTGCACGGCCGCCGCGGCGGGTACTGCTACGAGCAGAACGGGCTGCTCTCGCGCGCGCTGCGCGCGCTCGGGTTCGAGGTGCGCGGCCTCGCGGCGCGCGTGCGGTGGGGCTTGCCCGAGGGCGAGATCCGGCCGCGCAGCCACATGCTGCTCCGCGTCGAGCTGGCGGAGGGGCCTTACCTCGTCGACGTCGGGTTCGGGGCGAGCGCGCCGGTCGCGCCGCTCAGGCTGGTGCACGACGTCGAGCAGAAGACGCCGCTCGAGACCTTCCGGTTGCGCGGAGAGGATGGCGGTCAGGTGCTCGAGGTGAAGTCGGGTGAGGCGTGGCGCGCGCTGTACTGGTTCGATTTCACCGAGCAGCTCGCCGCCGACTACGACCTCTTCAACTGGTGGGTCTCGACGCACCCCGAGTCGCTCTTCGTGCGGAGCCTGGTCGCGGCGCGACCGACCGCCACCGGTCGCATCACGCTGCTCGACCGCGAGCTCACGTACCGGCACCGCGACGGAGCCGTCGAGCAGCGCACGCTCGCGAGCGCGGACGCGCTGCGCGGCGTGCTCGAGGGGGAGTTCGGGCTCGACCTTTCAGGCCTTGACGGGATCGACGAGGCGTTGCGCCGCCTCGCAGAGGGGTCGAGCGCGCGCGGCGAGCAAGCTTCGCTGCGCGGCAGCGCGCGCCTTTTCGCGGGGGATCGTCACGCCCTCACGCCGGACGACTCGCCTGCGCGGCGCGACGCCGCGCACGGCGCCGCGTAGGCGGCGGGCGTGAAGCCGACCTGGGCCTCGTCCCGCGCTCCGCGACGAGGTGGGTCAACACCGGGCCGTTCCTCCTGGGCGCGAACGGCCGCGGGACGCTGCTCGTCGAGCAGGGGGCCCAGGCCTTCACCGTGGGCGCGCGGATCGAGACCTACTCCTCGTCTCCTCTCTACGCGTCGAGCTCGGCGATCGTGCGCGGCTGGGACGCCGCCTGGACCAACGAGGGGCTCCTGCGCATCGGGACCGTGGGTTACGGCGAGCTCACGGTCGGCGCGTATGGGACCCTCGTGACGGAAGACACGGAGATCCGCTCCGAGTTCGGCGGAGGGTTCGTCCGGGTGAACGAGCCCTACACGTCATGGCGCAACAGCGGCGACGTGACGATCTTCGCGTCGTGGTCGACGTCCCCGTCGCTCCTCATCGACGGGCGGGGCCGGGTCGGCATCGGCGGCCTCCTGCGGGCTGCGCCGCTGAGCGAGGGCGCCGAGCCTGGTCCGGGGCCTGTCGTGCGCCTCGTACGCGGGGAGCTCGAGGCGGGCGCCATCGAGGTCCGGGAGGGCGATCTCGACTTCGCCGGCGGCCGCCTCAGCACCGGCAGCTTCGTCGGCGATCTCATCAACACGCAGGCCGGCGAGCTCTCCGTGGGAGAGGTTTACCCGTCGACGGGCGTGGCCGGCGATTACAGCCAGGGCCCGAGCGCCGCGCTGCACATCGCCGTCGCAGGCCCGGACGCGGCGCCGCTCCTCGAGATGGACGGGGACGTGCGCCTCGATGGCGTCCTGGAGGTGCTCCCGGCAGGCGACGCCGTGTCGTTCCAGGCCGGCGACACGGTGGCCCTGCTCGGCTGGAGCGGCGAGCTCACAGGCACCTTCGCTGAAGTGACCATCTCCCTGCCGCTCGCCCCTGGGCTCGCCTGGGACACCTCCGCGCTGTACACGACCGGGGAGATCACCGTCGTGCCTGACGTCTAGTTCCGTGCCTCATACGTTTGGCCAGGGATCCGGAGAGATTCAACGCAAAGGCGCAAAGGCGCAAAGGCGCAAACCAGAATTTTTCTGTGTTTTTGCCCCCTTGCGCCTTTGCGCCTTGGGTTCTCGCCATCGGCGCCGCGCGGACCCGGGACGAGAACGGCCCGTCACAGCGGGCGACACTTTGGATTGACGGAGTGCACGAGCTGGTCGGCGTCGCCGTGGATCTCATCGATGGCGGTCCCCGTCGGGCACTTGACCACGTACGATGTGCTGTTGGCAGTGCCGAGGCCAGGGACGACATTGGTGCTGCCGTCGCCCATCTTCCACGCTTCGATCGTCTGGCACAGCAGCTCGATCCGGTAGACCAGGGAGTCGACCCAGATGTGGATCCCGACCAGGACCTGGCTCGCAGGGCAGATCACGCTGCCCGGCGAGCCGCCGTCGCCGCCGGCGCTCACGGTCTGGAAGGCGGTGCCCAGGGTGCCGTCGCCGGCGAGCGGCGCGCAGATCAGGCCGATACGGTCGATCGAGAAGCCGCTCCGGCCGTGGACGCCGACGGCCACGTTGCCGCTCCCACAGGGGATCTCGTAACCGATGTCGCCGGCCGCGCCGCCCGCGCCACCAGCGCCGCCCGTGCCGCCGGCGCCGCCCGTGCCGCCCGTGCCGCCGGCGCCGGCCGTGCCGCCCGCGCCGTCCGCGCCGCCAGCGCCGCCGCTGCCCGCGTCACCGCCGGCCGTACCACCGCCGGCCGTACCGCCGCCGCCGCCGGCTGCGCCGCCGCCCGTCGTGCCGGCGGTGCCCGAGAAGTCGAGCTCGTCGACCCCCGAGATCGCGTTGCATGCCGCGCTCCCGCACAGGAGGGCCAGCGCCGCGGCCATCACCGCCGCGCGCTGGCTCCTCACCACGAACACAACATCGCCCAGGTTCATCGCCAGCTCCTCGAAGACGCGGGCCCCGAGCGCCCTCGCTCGGGACCGCTCAGCACGGCAATCGCTCACATCGAGAACCCGTCGCCCTGCCCCTCCGGCGGCGGCTCTTCGCCTTCCAGCCGCTCCTCCACCGCCTTCGCGTGCTCCGGGAGCTCCGGGAGCGCCTGCGGATCGTAGTCCGGCGCCACCCAGAACACCTCCGGCGCCGGCTTGTACTCGCTCGTATAACTCCGCTCGCCGACGCGGCCGTCCTTGTAACGGACGGTCACGAACGACCTCACGTCGTACCCGCACGAGCCCTTCTGGTGGCGGCGCACCTTGCCCTCCGACAGCTCGGACTTCACGTAGATCCGCCGGATGAAATCGTCGGTGTGCTCCGCGTCGATCTGGTGCGCGACCTCCGCCACCGGGTCGCCGCCCAGGATCTCCACGCGGATCACCGTGGGCGACGGCAGGTACGCGTGGATCATGATCGGGAAAGGGAGCGTGTTCTTGATCTTCAGGTCCGACTCCGGATAGGTCACCATCGCGTCGAGGCCCATCGGGATGTAGGCGCTCGGGCGGGAGTGGCTCTGTCGGTCCAGCGTGTCGAGCGCGCCGAAGAGCGCCGCGGCGAAGAGCGTGCTCGAGACCTGGCACGTCCCCCCGCCGTAGCCGGGGACGGTCTCGTCCCCGAGGATCTCCGGCGCGATCGTGAACCCGTTCTTGCGCGTCCGCGGGCCGACGCGGGTGTTGAACGAGAACGTCTCGCCGGGCGCCAGGATGGTGCCGTCGATCCGCGACGCCGCGTTCGCGATGTTCGCCGCGCGCCCCGCCTCCTTGCCGTGCCGCTTGAACTTCGTCTCGTACGCCGCGACGACCTTGCTGACGTCCACGCTCACGAGGTCCGCGACGACCACCGCCGCCGACAGGTGCCGGACCTCGAGCGCGATCGTCTCCTCCTCGCCGTGCTCCCCGGCCCGCAGCGCCTCGATCGAGGCCTCGACGTCGAGCTCCCGGCCGGGCTGCTCCGGGATCTTGCGCCGGTTCGCCAGATCGAGCCGCGCGTCGACCGGCGCCCGGTACACCTGGGGGGCGAGCCGCTCGAGCAGCGCGCGGGCCTTCACCTCGTCGACCGACCAGACGAGCGGCACGTCGATCTCGCCGCGCCGCGCCCGCCGGGCCTCCCGGATCCGGTGCGACCACGGGCCCTCGTGCCCCACGACCGACGCGGCCGCGAGCGTCGCCGCCACGTCGACCTCGACGCCCGCCTCCCCGAGCGTCGCGGTGAGCTCCACGTCGTCGTGGCGGAGCCGGACCACGCGCGCCCGGAGCGCGTCGCGCCGCGCCGCGAGCCAGGTCCCAGGCGACGCCCCCTCCGGGATCACGCGCTCGCCGATCGAGAGGCCGCGGACCACCGGCGAGGCCGGCAGCTGGTCGCGCACCAGCACGGCGGCGCCCACGCCCGCCGAACCGCCGAGCGCCAAGACCAAGACGAGGGCCCTCGTATCCACGGCAGCTCGGCATGCTAGCCGGATCGCGTACGAACTGGAAGATCGCTAGGACGTCGAACGGCCGGAAGAGGGGAGAAAAAAACGCAAAGGCGCAAGGCGCAAAGGCGCAAGAACAGAGAAGAAAATCTCTTAATTTCTCTGGCTTTTTTGCGCCTTTGCGTCTTTGCGCCTTTGCGTTTTTTTCTCCCCCTCCACAGAGGGCTCGCGGCGAGCGTCAGAGCCGCCCGCCGGACTCAGCCGCCGCCGACGAAGTGGACGATCTCGATCACGTCGCCCTCGGCGAGCTTCGCGGCCGTGTGCTCGGCCCGCGGCACCACCTCGCCGTTGCGCTCGACCGCGACCGGCCCCTCGGTCAGCCCGAGCAGCTCCACGAGCCCCCGCACCGTGACCGCCGCCGGCACGTCGCGCGCCTCCCCGTTCACCGTGATGTTCATGGCTTCTTCACCTCTCCCGTCGCGGCGGCGCTCGCCGGGGCCCCGCCGGCCACCTGCGCGGCCGCGGCGAGCGCCTCCCGGAAGCGCCTCGCGTTCTCCACGTAGCTCGCGGCGCCCATCCTGCCGAGCTCGGCCTGGTCCGGCCGCACCTCCCCCATCACCTGGGCCGGGTTGCCGCGCACCAGCGACCTCGGCGGGATCACCTTCCCCGGCGGCACCACCGCGCCCGCGGCGATCACCGAGCCCTCCCCGATCGAGACGTTGTCGAGCACGATGCTCCCCATCCCGATCAGGCACCCGTCCCCCACGGTGCAGCCGTGCAGGATCGCGCCGTGCCCGATCGTCACGTCCGCGCCGATGATCGTCTCGGAGACGCCGCCCGTCAGGTGCAGGCACGCGAGGTCCTGCACGTTGGTCCGCGGCCCGACGCGGATCGCGCCGATGTCCCCGCGCAGCACCGCCCCGAACCACACGCTCGCCTCGTCCCCGAGCACCACGTCGCCGATCACCGTCGCGTTCGGCGCGAGGAACACGTCGCGCCCGAAGCGCGGCGACATGCCGCCGAGGTCGAGGACGAGCGCCACGTCAGCCCCCCTCGGCGGCGATCACGGGCAGCACACGCCGGATCGGCCGCGCCGCCTCCGCGCCGGCCGCGACACCCCCGCCGGCCGCAACCCCCGCGCCGCCCCGCTGCCTCGGCCGGGCCGCCGCGCGCGCCGCCTCGGTGAGCTCCGCCTGGAGCGAGTGCTTGTTTGCCCGCGCGATCGCGACCTCCACGACCTCGCCGAGCAGATCGAGCTCCCCCGCGCCCTCGATGTGCACGATCTCGTGCCGCCCCGTCCGCCCGGACCAGAGCGTGCCGCCCGCGCCGCCGTGACCGCGCTCCTTGTCGCGGCCCTCGACGAGCACCTCCTGCGTCGTCCCCACGAGGCCCTCGAGGTGGGCGGCGAGCAGCGCCTCGCTCGCCTCGAACAGGCGCGCGAGCCGCTCCCCCTTCACGTCCTCGGGCACGTCGTCCGGCAGCTTCAGCGCGGGCGTGTGCGGGCGGCGCGAGTACTTGAAGCCGAACAGCCCCTTGAAGCCCACCTCGCGCACGAGCGACAACGTCGCCGCGAAGTCGTCCTCCGTCTCGCCGGGGAAGCCGACGATGATGTCGGTCGAGAGCGTCAGCCCCGGGACCGCCTCGACGAGGGCCCGCGTCCGCGCCACGTACTCGGCCCGCGTGTAGCGGCGGATCATCCGCCGGAGGATCCGGTCGCTGCCCGACTGCACCGGCAGGTGCACGTGGCGCGGCAGCACCGCGAGCTCGGCGTGGGCGCGGATCAGCGAGGGCGTGAGGTGCCGCGGGTGCGGGCTCGTGTAACGCAGCCGCGCGAGGCCGGGCACGGCCTCCGCGATCCGGCGCAAGAGCGCCGCGAACTCGCTCTCGTCCGGGTCGTCCTCGCTCGCCCCCGGCGCCCGCGGCAGCGCGCCGAGCGGGTCGCGGTAGCTGTTCACCGTCTGCCCGAGCAGCGTGACCTCGCGGACCCCCGCGGCCACGAGCGCCGCGATCTCGGCCACGACCTCGTCGCTCGGCCGGTACCGCTCCGGCCCGCGGGTGTACGGGACGATGCAGAACGAGCAGCGCTCGTCGCAGCCCTTCATGATCGTGACGAACGCCGCGGGCGCGCCCGCCTGCGCGCCCGCGCCGGGCGGCGGCGACGCCATCAGGAACCGGGGCGCGTCGACGTCGAACACCGTGCGCGCGACCGGCAGCCCGCCGAGGGCGAGGTCGCCGAGCAGGCCGGGCAGCTCCGGGATGTTGTCCGGCCCCACCACGACGTCGATCGCCCGCATCTGCTTGAGGAGGCGCTCCCCCTCCTGCTGGGCCACGCACCCGGCCACGACGAGCACCCGGTCGCCGCGCTCGCGCTTCCAGCGGGCGAGCCGCCCCACCTCGCTCCGCAGCTTCTGCTCGGCCTTCTCGCGCACGCTGCACGTGTTCAGCACGAGCACGTCGGCCTCGTCCGGGCCGCCGGCCTCGGTGTAGCCGGCGCGGCGGAGCACGTCGTGCATCCGCTCGGAATCGTGCACGTTCATCTGGCAGCCGAACGTCGTGATCGCGTACCGGGGCATGGAAGCGATGACCCTGTAACAGAAGGGGCCCGAGGCCGCCACCACGCGTGTGGCCCAGGCAGGCGCAGCCAGGACGGCGAGCCCGGCGACGCGCCGCGTCCCGGCGCCACGCCCTCTCTCTCCATGCCCGCGCCCGCGCCCACGCCCGCGCCGCGCAGCGCGGCACGCCGCGCGCGCACACCCCACGGCGCACCGCGCACGGCACAGGGACAGATCCGTGGCCCGGCTTCGCCGACCACGCCGCCGCGCGCCGCGGAAACACTGCAGGCGCCGCACGGCAACATGGTAAAAAAACGGCCGAGGAGGAGGCCCAATGGCGAACCTGGAGAACCTGGTAGAACTGCTGGATCGCTCGATTCACCAATACGGCTCACGGCCGCTGTTCGGCACCAAGACGGAGGGCCGCTGGGACTGGATCACCTATGCGGAGTTCGGTGAGCGCGTCGCCAGGTTCCGCGGCGGCCTGGCCTCGCTGGGCGTCCAGCGGGGCGATCGGGTGGCCTTCATCTCCAACAACCGGGTCGAGTGGGCGGTCGCGGCGTACGCCTGCTTCACGCTCGGCGTCTCCGTCGTGCCGATGTACGAGGCCCAGCTCGCGAGCGAGTGGGAGTTCATCATCAACGATTGCGAGGCGGTGGCCGCGATCGTCGCCACGCCGCAGCTCCTCGCGAAGTGTGAGGAGCTCTCCGCGAGGGCGCCGTCCCTGAAGCACCTCATCTGTCTGTCCGAGCCGAAGGGCGACGGCGGCGGCGCCTCCGGCGCCAAGACCACCTCGTACCGGGCGCTGCTCGACGCGGGCGAGAAGAGCCCGGCCCCGGCCATCCAGCCCTCCTCCAAGGACACGGCGTGCCTCATCTACACCTCGGGCACGACCGGCAATCCCAAGGGGGTGATCCTCTCGCACGGCAACATCACCTCCAACGTCTGCGCCGTGCTCTCGAGCATCCCGTTCGGCGGCGGGCACCGCAGCCTGTCGTTCCTCCCGTGGGCCCACGCGTTCGGCCACACCTGCGAGCTCCACCTGATGATCGCGGTCGGCGCCGAGATGGCGCTCTGCGAGTCGATCGACAGGATCGTCCTGAACCTCGCCGAGGTGAAGCCCACCGTGCTGATGAGCGTCCCCAGGATCTTCAACCGGATCTACGAGGGCGTACACAAGCAGATCGCGGAGAAGCCGGCGATCGTCCGGAGCCTGTTCCGCGCCGGGCTGCGCGCCGCGGCGAAGCACCAGCGCGGCGAGGCGCTCGGGCTGGTCGAGCGGCTCACGCTGGCCGCGGCGGACCGGGTCGTCTTCTCGAAGCTCCGCGCCAAGTTCGGCGGCAACCTGAAATACGCGATCAGCGGCGGCGCGGCCCTCTCGCGCGAGGTGGCCGAGTTCGTCGACGCGCTCGGCGTCACGGTCTACGAGGGCTACGGCCTGACCGAGACCTCGCCGATCATCACGGTGAACACCCCGGACGCCCGCCGCCTCGGCAGCGTCGGCAAGCCGATCCCCGGGGTGAGGGTCGTCATCGACACGTCGCGGTCGCACGACCCGGCGCAGGGCGAGATCGTCGTTTACGGGCCGAACGTCACGGCGGGTTATCACAAGCGCGACGAGGAGAACCGCGCCGCCTTCACGGAGGACGGCGGCTTCCGCACAGGCGATCTCGGCTACTTCGACGGCGACGGGTATCTCTTCATCACGGGCCGCATCAAGGAGCAGTACAAGCTCGAGAACGGCAAGTACGTCGCGCCCGCGCCGCTCGAGGAGAAGCTCAAGCTGTCTCCGCTGATCAGCAACGCGATGGTCCACGGCGACAACCGCCCCTTCAACGTGGCGCTGATCGTCCCCGACATGGCCTCGCTCATCGTGTGGGCCCAGGGCAAGGGCCTCTCGTTCGACGGGTCCGGCGCGATGCTGAAGGACCCGCGGGTGGTCGCGCACGTCCAGGAGGAGGTCGACAAAATCTCCTCTGAATTCAAGGGGTTCGAGAAGATCAAGAAGATCGCCCTCGCGGCCGAGGATTTCACGGCGGAGAGCGGGATGCTCACGCCGACCCTGAAGCTGAAGCGCCGCGCCGTGATGGAGAAGTACGGTCCCGAGATCGAGGCGCTCTACGGCGGCGCGTCGAAGGCGGCGCCGCGCCAGGCCGCGCGGGTCGCCTGAGCCGCCGGCGCCCGCCGCGCCGCGCCGAGCGAGGCCGCGCGAGGCCGCGCGGCCAGGGTGCCCCGCGGAAGGTCCTCTCCCTTCCCGCCGCCGGTTGGCGTAGGCTGCGCGCGCACGTCCACGGATGGGGAGCGGGATGACGACGACAGGCACGCCCAGACGAACGCTGTACCCCGAGATCGAGCCTTACCGCGCCGGGAGGCTCCGCGTCTCCGACCTTCACGAGATCTATTTCGAGGAGTCGGGCAACCCGCGCGGCAAGCCGGTGGTCTTCGTGCACGGCGGCCCCGGGGGCGGCACGGAGCCGAAGCAGCGGCGCTTCTTCGACCCGGCCGCCTACCGGATCGTGCTGTTCGACCAGCGGGGCTGCGGCAGGAGCACGCCGCACGCGTGCCTGGAGGAGAACACCACCTGGCACCTCGTCTCGGACATGGAGGCGCTGCGCGAGCACCTCGGCATCGAGCGCTGGCAGGTGTTCGGCGGCTCGTGGGGGAGCACACTCTCGCTGGCCTACGCGGAGAAGCACCCGGATCGGGTGACGGAGCTCGTGCTGCGCGGCATCTTCCTCCTGCGCAAGCAGGAGCTCGACTGGTTCTATCAGCGCGGCGCGGGCGCCATCTTCCCGGACGCCTGGGAGGAGTACCTCGCGCACATCCCGGAGGCCGAGCGGGGCGACCTGCTCGGCGCCTACCACCGGCGGCTCACGAGCCCCGACGCCGAGGTGCAGCGGCGCGCGGCCCGCATCTGGAGCGTCTGGGAAGGGCGGACGAGCTGCCTGTTCGTGAGCCAGGACCTCGTCGCGAAGACGGCGGCGGAGGACTTCGCGCTCGCGTTCGCCCGGATCGAGTGCCACTACTTCATGAACAAGGGGTTCTTCACGACGGACACCCAGCTGCTCGACGACGTGCACCACATCCGCCACATCCCGACGGTGATCGTGCACGGCCGCTACGACATCGTATGTCCGGCGGAGAGCGCGTGGGCGCTGCACCGGGCGTTTCCCGAGGCCGATCTCCGGATCGTACCGGACGCGGGTCACTCGGCGATGGAGCCGGGCATCCTGCACGAGCTGGTGGAGGCGACGGACAGGTTCCGTTGACGGCGCGCGCGGGTGGCTAACGCCGCCCGCGGGTGGAGCCCCGCAGCCGAGCCCGGCGCTCGAGACTACACCGAGCGCCGTAATCGACATTCATCCTCTTCCCGACAGGCCCTCTCCATTCCAGCGTGATCCCGCGCCGTCCCGGGCGCGTTCAAATTCAGGGCCACACGCGCCGCCATCGCCGATGAGCCTGCCAGTACCCTGAGGCCAGGTGCACTCCGGTCGAATCTCGTCGGTTTGGTCTCTTTGGCCGCTTGCGCTGGGGGGGGTCGGTCTCTAACGTAAACGTAGACAACGGGAAGAGTTGATCACCTGTGGAGGCTTATGGCGAACAAGGCAGCACGGAAGACATGGATCCTGGTCGCTGACGCAAGCCGGGCTCACCTCTATCGCGAAGAGTCTGCGGGCAGCAGCTTTGCCCTCCTCGACTCCTTCAGCCACGAGGAGAGCCGGGCGCGCGTGCGGGATCTGATGGCCGACGCGCACGGCCGGAAGCCGAACGGCACCCCGGGCGGGAACGGCAACATCAGCGGCGGCGGGGGTGGACCCTACCTCGGCCGCCCGGGCGCCGCGCCGGACACCGATCCCAAGGAGGTCGAGAAGCAGAAGTTCGCCCAGGAGCTCGCCGAGACGCTGGAGAAGGGGCTGAACGAGCACGCGTACGAGTCGCTGGTGATCATCGCTCCGCCGCACTTCCTCGGCCTGCTCCGCGGGACCGTGAGCAAGCAGGTCAGCAACCACATCGAGACGACGGTGGACAAGGACCTGAGCGGGCTGGACGCCCCCCGGCTCACCGAGCGCCTGCGCGAGCTGCGCGCCGGATAACCGGCCTCACTCCCTGGTCGCCGGAGCGCCGGCCGCGCCCTTCGCGGCCGGCGCTTTCGCCTGCGCGGGCTCGAACGTGTAGGCGAGCCCGAGCCCCAGCACGTTCGCGCGGGTGCTGTACGCGCCGCCGTTGATGGTGTTCGGGTTCCGCGGCGGGTTCGCCCGCACGGGGCTCACCTGCGCGAGCCGCGCGTCCCTCGGGTCGACGAGCACGTCGGAGACGAAGACGTGCGCGTAGGTCACGTCGAAGCGCCACGGGCCGAGGTGCACGCCGACGCCGGCCGCCGCGGTCACCTTCGTCGCGTCGAGGGTCATCACCGAAAGGTACGCGGGCGGGACGGCGCTCTGCTCGACGCTGAGCCCGGCGCGCAGGTCCCACGCCCGGTCGAGGAGCTGGATCGTGTACTCACCGCCGAGCCTGGCCGAGAGCGCGTTCTCGAACTTGCGGGGAACGGCCACCGGCGGGACCCGGTACTCCTCGGGGAACCCGGCGACGTTCCGGAGCACAACGCCGTCCGGCTCGACGAGGATCTCGTCGTGCATGCCCCAGCCCTCGACGCCGACCCCGAGCTCGACGCGCAGGTCGTCCGTCGGGCGCGCCTCCACGCCGGCGCGGAGGATCCAGGGCAGCTCGAACGACACGTCGGCGTCCTCGCCCTCCTGGACGGCGCGCTCGAAGACGGGCGCCGCGGGGAGCCGCGTCCGCATCGCGGCCGGGGCGCGCACCCAGACCGGCAGCTGGAAAGACGCGCCGATACGCCACCTCGGGCTCGGGATCACGAGCGCGCCGAGCTGGCCCGTCGGCGCGACGATGGGCCCCACCTCGAGCTCGGAGTGGATGTCCCACTCCGGATCTTCGGGCGCGCAGAACATCCGCTCGGGGACGCAGCCCGAGAGCGCCACCCTGCTGTTGAGCGCGCCGACCAGCGCCCCCAGCGCGGCGCCGAGGCGGACCGAGCGAGACGGCGCGTAGGCCGCGCCGGCGCCGAGGAACGCGAGCGTCGAGCCCTCGATGTTGAACAGCGCGTACCGCTGCGGCGCGGGCATGCCCCGCACCTGCTCCGGGTAGCTGGCGAGCGCCGCGTACGGCGCCCACACCCCGCCCCAGACGACCCACCGCTCGTCCACCTTGAACGACGCCGCGAGCGTGGGGATCGGCAGCACCGGCGCGCTGCCGGTCACCGGGTCCATCGTCTGCACGAAGCTCGTGCCCGTCGGCTCGCCGGTGTTCGGGTCGACCTGCCGCAGCAGCGCCTGGCGCGTGTACTCGCTGCGCCACTCGAACAGCCCGACGTCGAACAGGACCTGGGCGCCGGCCTCGTAGACGCCCGCAGGGTTGTAGGCGATGGCCCCGAGGTCGTCGCCGCCGGCGATGAACGCCCCGCCGCGGGCCAGCGGGCGGACGCCGCGATCGGTGACGTAGATCCCGGCCCCGCGCGCGTCGCCCGGGGACGCCGCGAGCGCCGCCGCGGTCGAGGCCGCGAGCAGCGCGGCGCGGATCGTGGGCTTCTTCACGCGGATCACTCGTGGGGCCGCTTGGTGAGGATGGCGTAGATCTGCTCGAGCCCGCGCGTCTCATCGAGCAGGAAGTCCCGCGTCGAGCGGAGCACCTGGCGGTAGTCCTCGGCCGAGAGCGGCTCGGCGCTCGCCGCGTCGACGCGGTTCACGTCGGCGATCGCCTCCAGGAAGACCTGGATTGGCGCGCGGCCGTCCGCCATCGGCGCCACGAGGCCCGGGAGCACGTGGTCCATCACGTGGTGCTCGTCGAACTGATCCTCGCCGAGGGCCTTGAGCACGCTGAGCCCGGTGTCGGCCGCGCCCGGCCCGTCGGGATCCCCCTCCGGGGCCAGCGCCACCGCCCCGGCCTTGAGGATCGGCGCGAGCGTCTCGTCGTCGGCGAGCACCTGGACGCCGTCGATCACCGTCGCGAGCAGCGCCTGGAACACCTCGCCGTCTCCTCCCGCGTCTTCCGCGTCGAGCAGGTAGGTGAGGAATTTCTCGAGCTCCCGCCGCGCCGGCTCGTGCGCCCGGACCGACTCCGCCACGTCGACGAGGCCGGCGAAGAGCGGATGACTCACCAGGTCGACCACCTTGGCGCCGAGCTCCTTGCGCGCCCACGGGCACTTCGCGGTCGACTCGCGATCGGGGCAATGTGCGTTCAGCTGCTCGCGGAGCACGCGCAGGACCGCGGCGCCGATCGTGGGGATCGCGCGGTTCTTGAACCGGGTCTGGTCCCCTTCGCCCTCGACGGCGAGGAGCGCGTCGACGAGCTCGCCCGTGGCGCGGTCCCACTGGCCCTTTCGCGTCGCGGCGTCGGGCGTGGTGCTCTGCGCGAAGCGGGCGTCGATGCGGTTCAGGGCGTCCGCGAGGAGGGTGAACACGGTGAGCTGGTCCTGGGTCCGGCCGTCGGCCCAGGTGGCCGTCTTCTTCCCCCATCGATCGACCAGGCCGACGCTGGTCGCGTAACGGGTGCTGAAGAAGATGCGCGCGAGCTTCTCGATCACCTGCGCCTTGGTCCACGTCACCTGACCGGCCCCGGGCCCGCGCTGCACCGGGATCTTCGCCGACGCGTCCGCCAGCATCTGCGAGAACGCGACCGTGGACTCCATGACGTCGTCGGCCTGGAGGGCGTCGGCGAGGAGCGGCTCATAGGAGTTGCCCCCGGCCTCCGAGCAATAGGCCGGGTTGGTCTGGGGCGTGCCGCTCTTGCCGCACTCCGGGCCGTGCTCCTTGCCCGGCCAGTGCCGGTAAAGCGTGCTGAGGAGATCGACGAGGAGCTCCTCTCCGGTGGTGTCCGGGGCGACGTCGGCGAACGGCTCGACGAGGGGGCCCAGGTACGCGCCCAGCCCGAGCCGCTCCAGCAGGAAGGTCGTGCCCGGGTGGCGCACCCGGATGAGGCCCTCCGGGGAGGTACACTCGTTGACGCCTTTGCCGTTCTTCGGGCAGAGGTTCGTGCCGGCGGGCTCGAGCGACCCTGAAATGAACTCGTTCGTGCGCTCGTTATCGAGCGCACGCAGCGGATCGAGGTCGAGCAGGTCGCCGGAGAACCTCTCCGAGTCTGCCCCGAAATAGATGAGCCGGCTGAGCGCGGACGGCGTCGGGTGGCTCGTCAGGCCCGTGATTCCGCTGGAGTCCTCGAGCACGCCGTCCGTGACGAGGAGGCCGATGGCCGTGGGCTTCACGTCGAGCTCGGCGCGTTTGTCGTGGTCTTCGGGAAGGAGCGAGTCGAGGTAGAAGGCGGCCAGGTTGTCGATCTGGAACAGCTCGCACTCGTCGTACGTGAGCAGGGGAATCGTGACGCCGAACGCGATGAGCTCCGCGTCTTGCTTGTTGCACTGGCGGACGCCCGCGGTGTCGTGGATGAGGTGAATCAGCCGCTCCATGGCCGAGCGGTTGTCGCCGATCTTGGGCTTCTTCTGATCCACCGGCGTCCGCGGGTCCGCCGGCGCCGGCGGCTCGACCGTGAGGTTGATCGCCGGGCCGTTCAGGTTCTCGGGGTCGTACGCGAACTGGTCGCGGGTCGTGGCGAGGGTCGCGATCGCGTCGCCGAGGTGCCGCGCGCCGCCGCGCGGCGTGAGCAGCGCCTCGGCGTCGAACGCCTCGAGCAGGCGCGCCACGAGGCCCGGCTGGTCCGCGATCCGGCCGAGCACCGCCGCGAGCTCGTCCCAGAGCGGCGCCCCCTCGGCGATCTGCGCGGGCGCCTCCTTGCCCTCGGCCGCCAGCCGGTCGTGCTCGCGGGCGACGTCGCGGATGCGCAGCGCCGAGCCCATCATGCGGGCGAGATCCGCCTCGTGGTTCTCGAGCAGGTCGATCAGCGTGACGAGCAGGACGTCCGACTCCCGATCGGCGAGCACCTGGCCGAGCGCGTGCGCGAGGTCCGCGAGCGGCGAGTCCTCGCCCCGGAAGCGCCGGTACGGCAGGCAGCCCGCGCACGCCGTGCCCGGCGGCTCCACGGCGCCCCGGGCGAAGTCGTACGTCGCCTCCTCGCGGTCGCCGTAGAGCAGGTAGGCGCCGGCGAGCGTGTACATGAGCCCCTCGTGCTCGGTCTTCCAGGGCTCCGCGTCGCCTTCGCCCACGTAGCGGGTCGCGTCGACCAGCGGCACCACCGAGCGCAGCGCCGCGGCGGCGAGCGTGCGGGAGGTGTCGATGTACTCGTAAAGATCCGGCGAAAGCGGCGCGAACGGGTCCACGCCCTCCGCGAGCGCGGTGACGCCCGGGATGGCGAACGGCGGATCGACCTCGGCCGGGGCGCCGGACGTGCCCACGAAGCGGCCGAACGTGTCGACGTCGGCGAGGCCGTCGCCGTCCTCATCGGCGAACGGCGCGGGGAGGCTGTCAGCGACGCGCGCGACGAGCGCGAAGCCGCGCCGGTCGCGGCGCACGACGGGGCGCGGCGGGGCGCCGTCGCTCGCGGCGAAGCGCGGGTCCTCGGCGAGCGCGACCGCGCCCGCGAGCTCGATCAGGGTGCGCGGCCGGCTCGGCTGCGCGGTGGCCTGCGCGACCACGAGCGGCGCCTCGCGCGACGTGTCCGGCTCCATGGCGCGCAGCTCGCCCTTGCCGGCGGCGAGCAGCGCCTGGAGCGCCGGCGCGCCCGCCCCGCCGGGGCCGAGGACCTCGAGCGACGCCCGCGTCATCGCGCGGAGGTCGGGGTACTCGAGGGCCGCGCGCGCCGCGCCGAGCGCGACGTTCGCCGGCCGGTAGCCCCGCCGCTCGCCGATCTGCGCGAGCTTCCCGGTCGCCTCCTCGCTGCCCCCCAGCGCCTCCGTGAGCCGCCCGAGCGCCCGCGTCGACGCCGGCACGACCGCCGGCCCCTCCGGATCGAACGGGTTCGTCTCGTAGAGCGGCGCCAGCGCGTGCGACATCTCCAGGAAGGCGTCGTGCAGCCGGATCGTGCCGCCCTCGCCGGGCGCGCGGCTCTCGATCTCGATGTCCGGCACCGCGGCGTTCACCGCGCGGATGAGGTCGCTCCGCCAGCGCGCCATCGTCTCGACCTTCGCCACGCCGAGCCGGCGCGCCTCTTCCGCCCGCTCCCCGCGGACGGGCGGCAGCAGCGAGAGGTCGACCTTGTCGTCGTAGCGGAACGCGCCGTCGCTCTCGTAATAGTGGCAGACGCGCTGGTACGAGGCGCCGAGGTGGTCCTCGTACAGGCTCGACGCGCCCACGCGGTCGCAGAGCACGCCGAAGACGTCGTCGCCGAGCGTCGCCTTGGGGGGCGCCTGCCGCGCCGTATCGAGCGGCTCGTGACACGACGCCGCAACAGCGCCGGCTGCGGCGAGCGCGGCCAGCCGAAACACTCCCGCGGCCGAGAAACGCAACGTACGCCGGCGCATGACAACCTCCCGAAGGCACCTTCAGGGTAGACGATTCCGCTCCGGGTGCGTAGCGGCTTCGTGTCGGCCCACGCGGCGCGACGGCGCGACGGCGCGACGGCGCGGCCGCGGCGAGCGGCCGCGGCAGTAACGCGCCGCGCTCCGTTCCGCGTCATCGCTGCCGCGACGGACGCGGGCGGGTGTCATCGGCGCTACGACGATGAGCGCGGCGGCGGGCCCGAGGGTGATAGGCTGCGGGGCGATGGCGAACGCCCAACAAGCCCCGCTCACCGCTGTCGTACTCGCCGCTGGACAAGGAACCCGGATGAAGAGCGCCCGACCGAAGGTGCTCCACGAGCTCTGCGGCCGGCCGATGATCCACTACGTCGTCGACGCAGCGCTCGCCGCCGGCGCCTCGGACGTCGTGGTCGTCGTCGGCCACGGCCGCGACGAGGTCTCCGCCTATCTGGACAGGGCGTTCGGCGCCCAGGGGAAGCGCGTCCGCACCGCGCTCCAGCCGGAGCAGCGCGGCACGGGCGACGCCGTGCGCTGCGCCATGCCGCACGTCCAGCCGAACGCCGAGGTGGTGCTGATCCTGTGCGGCGACACGCCGCTGCTCGACCCGGAGCAGCTCACGTTGCTCCGCGGGGCGCTCGACGGCGCGAGCGACGCGCCGCTCGCGCTGCTCACCGCGGTGGTCGCCGATCCGACGGGCTACGGGCGGATCCTGCGCGACGGCGCGGGCCGCGTGGTCGGCATCCGCGAGCACAAGGACGCGAGCGCCGAGGAGCGCGCGATCACCGAGGTGAACCCCGGCGTGTACCTCGCGCGCGGCGCGTTCCTCGAGCGCGCGCTCGCCGCGCTGACGACCGACAACGCGCAGGGCGAGCTCTACCTGACCGACGTCGTCGCCCAGGCGGCGAAGGCGGGCGGCGCCGCCGCGGTCGTGGCCCGGGACGTCGGCTCGCTCGTCGGCATCAACGACCGCGCGCAGCTCGCCGCGGCCGAGGAGGTGCTCTACGGCCGCATCGCCGACCGGCTGCGCAAGGGCGGCGTCACGGTCCGCGCGAGCGCCCGGATCGACGCGGGCGTGGTCGTCGAGCCGGACGCGGTGATCGAGCACGCGGTCGTGCTGCGGGGCCAGACGCGCGTCGGCGCGGGCGCGCGCGTCGACGTCGGCTCGGTCCTCACGGACGTGGTCGTCGAGGCGGGCGCCTCGCTGAAGCCGTACTCCGTCGCCTCGCAGTCGACGATCGGCGTGGGCGCGCAGATCGGGCCGTTCTCGCACCTCCGCCCGGAGAGCCAGATCGAGGCGGACGCGCACATCGGCAACTTCGTCGAGACCAAGAAGACCGTGGTCAGGAAGGGCGCGAAGGCGAACCACCTCGCGTACCTCGGCGACGGCGACATCGGCGAGGGCGCGAACGTCGGCGCCGGGACGATCTTCTGCAACTACGACGGCTTCAAGAAGCACCGGACCGAGATCGGCCCCGGCGCCTTCATCGGCAGCGACTCGCAGATCGTGGCCCCGGTGAAGGTCGGCGCGGGCGCGTACGTGGCCACGGGCACGACGGTGACCCGCGACGTGCCGGCGGACGCGCTGGCGATCGGCCGGGTGAAGCAGGAGAACAAGGAAGGTTACGCCGCGAAGCTCAAGGCGCGGCTGAAGGACGCCGCGAAGAAGTAGCGGCCGGGGGAGCGGGCGCGGCGGCGGGGGCGCCGCCTGCGGAGCGGGCGCGGCGGCGGGGGCGCGCCGCCAGCCGCCCGCCGGGTCCGGGGCTACTCGGCGTCGCTGGGCGCGGCGCTCTCGCCGCCCGCGCTGTCGCGCAAGGACGGGATGGCGTGGCCCATCCGGAGGCGCTTCGCCTCGAGGTAGGGCGCGGAGAAGGGGTTGGCCTGGATGATGGCCGGAGCGCGCGAGGCGATCTGCACGCCGAGCGCGCGGAGCGCCTCCACCTTGTCCGGGTTGTTCGTGAGGAGCCGGATCGACTCGATCCCGAGGTGCTCGATCATCGCGGCCGCCGGCTCGTAGCCGCGGGCGTCGTCGGGCAGCCCGAGGATGCGGTTCGCGTCGACCGTGTCGTGGCCGAACGCCTGCAGCTGGTACGCGCGGATCTTGTTGGCGAGCCCGATGCCGCGCCCCTCCTGCCGCAGGTAGAGCACGACGCCGAGCCCGCGGCGCCCGATCTCGGCCTGCGCCGACTCGAGCTGCTCGCGGCAATCGCACTTCAGCGATCCGAACACCTCGCTCGTCAGGCACTCGGAGTGGACGCGCAGCGTGACATCCGACTTGCCGCGCACGTCGCCCATGATCAGCGCCACGTGATCGGGCGAGAGGCCTTGCTCGGGGCTCGTCGTCGCGCCGAAGCGGAAGACCAGCATCTGGAAGAGGCCGAACCGGGTCGGTACGGGCGCCTGGGCGCGTATGTCGAGCTGAGGCCGGATCGCCGTCGTCGGGACGTACATCTCGCTCTCCTGGTGGAGGTATTTCGGGTCTATTGTCAAGCGGTTAGCGACATGTCGACCCGGGTCGCCACGCAGCGTCCGTCCAGTGACGACCTGGTCTCGTGGCGCCAGTCAGGTAGCGTAAGCACGGAACAGGGACAAGGTAACCTCTCCAAGTTGTTGCTCCAGGGACAGACGAGGGAATCCTTCCCTGCTCCGCCGTTCCGGTGGGGAGCTCCGGGGTCCTACTCGAGGTCCCGCGCGAGCTGCGCGGCGAGCAGGCGAGCGACCTCGGCGAGGTCGAAGGGCCAGGCGTAGCGGAGGGCGACGGTCGGGTGCTCGGCGCGCAGGCGCGCGATCGCCTCGGGGATCTCCACCTCGGAGTGCACGCCCCCGGGGGTGAGCATCGAGGGGACGACGGCGATCTCGGTCGCGCCCCGCTGCACGGCGGTCGCGACGGCCTCGGGCAGCGTCGGGGCGCAGAACTCGTTGTAGGCGACGAGCAGCTCGGCGCCGCCGAGGAGGGGCGCGAGCTCGGCGGCGAGGCGCTCGATGCCGGCGCGGTAGGGGTCGTTCTCCGGCGTGCGCGGCCACGCGCGGATCTTCGCCTCCAGGTCGCGCTCCTCCGGGCTCGGCGCCGCGCCTGCGCCGGCCGCCGCGCGGCGGCCCTCCAGCGCCTTGAGCCGCGTCACGAGCTCGCGCGGGCAATCCGCCGCCGGCGCCCCGTGCCCCACCAGGATGACTGCACGTTTCATTCGGTCGCTCTCCTTTTTACCGATGACCGGTCGCGCGCGCGTCAGAACCACTCCGGCCGCATCCTGGCGTACGCGTCGTCCCCCGAGCGGCAGAGCGCCGCGAGCGCCTCGACGCGGGGCAGCTCGGTCGCGAACCAGTACTGCGCCGCGCAGAGCTTGCCCTCGTAGAAGCCGGCGGGCGAGGCGCCCCGGGTGAGCCCCTCCCGGGCCGCCGCGGCCATGGCGAGCCACTGCCAGGCGACCACGATCACGGAGGCGAGCTCGAGGTAGTCCGCGCTGTGCCGCAGCATCAGCTCGACCTCACCGCGCAGGCCCGCCCCCGCGAGCTCCGCCGTCAGCTCGCCGAGCAGGGAGACCGACGCGGCGAGGCGCTCGCACCACGCCGGCTCGACCCCGGCCCGCTGCGCCCTGCCCACCACCTGCTGGATCTCGTCGCCGAGCGCGAGCAGCGCGGCGCCGCCCCCGGCCACGATCTTGCGGCCGAGGAGGTCGAGGCCCTGGATCCCCGTCGTCCCTTCGTGGATCGAGTTGAGCTTCTGATCCCGGAGCCACGCCTCCGGGAGGTACTCGCTCGAGTAGCCGTAGCCCCCGTGCACCTGGAGCGCGAGGGCGTTCGCCTCGAACCCCTTCTCGGCGGGGAAGGTCTTGGCGATCGGGGTGAGCAGGTCGAGCAGCCGCTGCGCGCGCTCCCGCTCGGACGCGCCCTCGGCGTGCGCCGCGAGGTCGGCGTAACGCGCCGTCGCGGCGACGAGCGAGAGGCTGCCCTCCACGATGGCCTTCTGCCGGAGGAGCATCCGGCGGACGTCGGCGTGCTCGACGATCGGCACCTGCGGCGCCTTCGGATCCTTCGCGCCGAGCGGGCGGCCCTGCGGCCGCGCGAGCGCGTAGCCGAGCGCCTCGTGGTAGGCGACCGAGGCGGTCGCGGCGGCGTTGGCGCCCACCATGAGGCGGGCCTCGTTCATCATCTGGAACATGTAGGCGACGCCCTGGTGGGGGCTGCCCACGAGGTAGCCGTGGCAGTCGCCGCGCTCGCCGAAGCTGAGCGAGAGGCTCGGCAGCCCGCGCCAGCCGATCTTGTGGATCACGCCGGCGACCTCGACGTCGTTCGGGACGAGCTCCCCGCCCTGGATCCGCCGCTTGGGCACGGCGAACAGGCTCACCCCTTTGATGCCCGGCGGCGCGCCGTCGATGCGCGCGAGCGCAAGGTGGACGATGTTCTCGGTGAGGTCGTGGTCGCCCCCCGAGATGAAGGTCTTCGCCCCGCGGATCAGGTAGTGCCCGGCCTCGGTCCTGGTTGCGCGCGTCTGCACGTCGGCGAGGCTCGAGCCCGCCTGGGGCTCGGTGAGCGCCATCGTGCCGGTCCACTCGCCGGCGTACAGCCGGGTCATGAAGGTGGCCTTCAGGGCGTCGTCGCCGAACGTCTCGAGGAGGTGCGCCGCCCCGGCCGTCAGGCCGAGGTAGCTGCACACGCTCAGGTTGCCGGCCATCAGGTACACGTTGGCGAGCGTCGCGACGAGCAGCGGCAGCTGCTGGCCTCCCACCTCGGCCGGCCGCGTCGCGCCGATCGTCCCGAGCTCGACCAGCGGCCGGATGAGCTCCGGGAGGGCGGGGTGCACCTTGACCGCGCCCCGCTCGAAGACGGGCGGCGCCTCGTCCATCGGCTTGTACGCCGGGAAGAGCACCTCGCGCGCGAGCCGCCGACAGCTCTGGAGGTAGAGGTCGAAGGTGTCCCGCGAGTGCTCGGCGAAATACGGGAGCTCCGAGAGGCGGGGCGCGTCGAGCACCTCGTAGAGGAGGAACTCGACGTCGCGGTCGTTGAGCAGGGGGTTCTGCCAGGGGGTCATGGTGTCTCGCCGGAGTTTGCGCAGACTGTACGAGCGCTTGTCGAGAGTCGCGTGGGATCGCCAACCAGCCAGAGCAACGCGCAGGTATCGAGGAGTACGCGCACGATCGTCAGCGCTCGGGCCAGTCTTCGGGGTCGAGCGGGAGCGATGGATCCTCGTGGAAGACGATCTTTCCTAGCACGGGATGAGGCTCCAGCGTCCTCGTGGTTACGCCGGGACGCTCGCTCGGAGCTCGTGTGGCGAGCACGATCACTTCTGCGGGGCCGGGTGGGAAATCCTCGGGGAGACGGATGGCGATCTCGTGATCGGCCGGGATGATGATGTTCAGCTTGTGCGCGTGCATGGCGACGTCCAGACCCTACCACCTCGGCCCTGCGGCCTCACCGAGGCCGATCTGCCGGCGCTCATCGGCGCGGGACGTGGGGCTTCCTCTGGCAGCGGTTCCACGAGGACTCGACGTCCTGGTGAGCCACCGGATCGCTCCGGGTCCGCTTCATCGCCGTGTCGGGCCGTGTCCCCGAGCCGTCAGGAGAGCACTTCAGCGGCGGTCTTCGCTCCAAGGACGTTATCGACCCAGCGGTCGAGGGTCGCGATGTCCGTGCATGCCTGGATGCGCGCGCTCTCGTGGTCGGTGAGCGCGATCCCCGCACGCGCGAGCAGGCGCAGCAGCGTGTCCGTCTTCCCCTTGAGTTCGCCCTCGCGGATGCCCTCGAGCTTGCCCTCGCGGATGCCCTCGAGCTTGCCCTCGCGGATGCCCTCGAGCTTGCCCTCGAGTTTGCCGCGATCGATGAGCTTTTGCACGAATGAGGGGAACGTCGCCTCACCTTCGATCTGTCGTTCCATGACCAACGCCTCCAGAGCCCGCCGCATGGGCTCGCGCAACCCGTTCCAGATAACTTGAAAGTATACCGCCGCGTGCTCCTGGTCGAGCCGCTCGAGAGCAACGAGCGCCGCGTGGACGACGGCGAGGCCGTTCGGCCCGTTGCCGTGGGCCACCGCCGAGAGCACGGCGAGCTCCGTCTCCTGCTCCGCCTCGGCTGGATCCGTGATCTCAGGCACGACGGCCGGACCGAGCACCAGCGGTCTGACGTGGCCCAAGCCCAGGCCGACGTCGATGTTCTCCGCCGCCCAGGCGGCCACGTCGGCGCCCGGTGCGACCACGAGGACGACCGTGCCACAGCGCTTCTTCGCGCGCACGACCGTGACGTAAACCGGCCAGGAGAACTTCTTGTCCGGGTCCTCGTCGCGCTGGACCTCGACGACGATCGCCAGCACGAGCGTGCCGTTCGTGTCCCGGAGCTCGAGCACCAAGTCGGCGCGGAACTCCACCGGGATGAACTGGTCGAGCGAGGACTCGACCACCGCGACCGAGGCATGCCGCGGCACATCGATATGAAAGAGGCTCTCGAGGAAGTGGGGCGCGAGCTCCGGGGTCTCCCGGAACATCTCGACGAAGGCGTTGTGCTCGAGCGTCGGCATGACGCTGGGCCCCTCGCACACGCCATGCCGGAGCGAACCGCCGGGAGAACGCGAGGAAGACTTCCCGTCAGGGGTGGCGGCGCCATGGCGGAGAGGGCGGCCGCAAGCCCACGGCACATCGGCCGAGCGGCCTGCCGCGGCGCGACGTGCGGCCGGCAGCAGCGGCTTGTTAGACCGAGAATGCCGTTCTACGCAGCTCGGCGCTCACAGCCGAGCTTTCCACGCGTCCGCATGGTGGTGCAGATTGATCACCGCTATCACGAGCACCAAGGGTTCTTCGAGGAGGAAGAAGACACCATGAGGGTGGACACGAACCAGCGCCCGACGAATGCCAGGCTCGATCTCAGGTAACTGGAGAGGGTTCTCTACGGCACGGCGGATCGTGACATCCACGTCCGACTCGAATCGGAATCCGAGATCACGTCGCTCCCGCTCGTTGCGAAGCGCGGCATCGAAGATTTCGGCCCCGCGGCCGAGCTATGGCTACGCTATCGTCGCGGGTGCCCGCGCCCTCTGCTGGCCGCGAATCCAACGACCGCCCCTAGCGCTCGGGCGCGGCCGGCTGCGCCGGGCCCACGTGGTGCGCGCGGCGCCGCGCCCGGAACCGCGCGACGGCCGCCTGCGCGTCGTCCGCGAGCACGTAGAACGCCGGCACGACGAGCAGGCTGAGCGCCGTCGAGACGAGCAGCCCGCCGATCACCGCGGCCGCCATCGGCGCCCGGATCTCGGCGCCGGGGCCGAGCGCCAGCGCCGACGGCACCGCGGCCATCAGCGTCGCGATCGAGGTCATCAGGATGGGCCGCAGCCGCACCGGGCCGGCGCGCAGCATCGCCGCGCGCGCGCTCATGGCCTCCCCGGCCCGCTCGGCGCGCCCGCCTTCGCGGTACATCCCGGCGTCGCTCACGCCCTCGCGGTACCCTTCGCGCCCCGCCTCGCCGTGGGCGTCATGCCCCGCGCGCCCGCCGTCGCTTCGCATCTCCTCATGGGTCGTGCGCCCGCCCTCGCGCCTCACCTCGATCGCGTGATCCACGAGGATGATCGAGTTCTTCTTCACGATCCCCATGAGCAGGAGGATCCCGATCATGCTGAAGATGTTCAGCGTGTGCCCGGTCAGGAACAGCGCGAACGCGGCGCCCGCGATCGACAGCGGCAGGATCGTCAGCACCGTGACCGGGTGCAGGAACGAGTTGAACTGGGACGCCAGCACCATGTAGGCGACCAGGATCCCGAGCACGAGCGCGAAGATGAGGCCGCCCATCGACTCGCGGAACGTCACGCTCGCGCCGCCGAGCACCAGGCGGTAGCCGGGCGGCAGGTCCCGGCCGAGCTCCTCGACGCGCGCGACCGCCTCGCCCTGCGAGCGGCCCGGCGCGACGTTGCCGAAGATCGAGATCGCGCGCTCGCGGTCGCGGCGCGTGATCGCCTGGAGCGCGGGGCGCTCCTCGTAGGAGACCACCGACGTGAGCGGCACCAGCGCGCCCGACGCGCTCCTCACCTGGATGCGCGCGAGGTCCTCGGGGCGGCTCCGCTGCTCGGCGAGCAGGCGCGCGCGCACGTCGATGCGGCGCCCGTTGTCGTTGTACTTCGCGATGCGCCCGCCGCCGATCAACGTGTTCAGCGTCGTCGCGATCGCCTCGACGCTCACGCCGAGATCCGCCGCGCGCGCCCGGTCCGGGACGATGCGCAGCTCGGGCATGCCGAGCTGGTAGTCCGTGTCGAGATCCACGACGAGGCCGCTCTGCGCGAGCTCGGCGCGGATGCGCTCGCTGTGCTCCGTGAGCTCCTCCCAGTCGGGGCCGCGGACCGAGAACTCGACCGGGAACCCGCGCTGGGCGGTGAAGCCCGACTGCGAGAGATCCTGGACCACGGCGCGCAGGCCCGGGTAGCCGTTCAGCTCCTTGCGGAGCACGCCCTGGAGGTCGGCCTGGGACAGCGACCGCTCGCCGTCCGGCTTCATGGTGACGAACAGGATGCCCGTGTTCACGGCGCCCCCGCCGAAGCCGCCGATCACGGAGAAGACCCGCGACACCGCCGGGCTCTCGCCCACGAACTTCTCGGCGCGCTGGAAGAGGCGATCCGTCTCCTCGATGTCCGAGCCGATCGCCGTCTGCAGGCGGACGAGGAGCCGGCCCTGGTCCTGCGACGGGACGAACTCCGTCGGGAGCCGCTGCAGCGTGACGACCGCGCCGGCGAAGAGGAGCGCGCCGAGCAGGACCACCGCGACCGGGAACCGGAGCGCCCGGGCCAGCGTCCAGCTGTAGCCGCGCGCGAGCGCCTCGAAACCGCGATCGACGAGCTGCCCGACGCGGCTCCGGCCCTCGCGGGAGACGTCGAGGATCTGCGCGCAGCGGGCGGGCGCCAGGGTGATCGCCTCCAGGTACGAGAGGAGCACGGCGATGCAGAGGGTCACGCCGAACTGGAGGAAGAACCGGCCGACCACCCCCTCCATGAAGATGATCGGGATGAAGATCGCGACGACGGCGAGCGTCGCGGCGAGCGCCGCGAAGGTGATCTCGGCCGTGCCCTCGCGGGCGGCGCGGACGCGGTCCTTCCCCCCCTCGGCGTGCCGGTGGATGTTCTCGAGCACCATGATGGCGTCGTCGACGACGATGCCGACGGCGAGCGAGAGCCCGAGCAGCGTGAAGGTGTTCAGCGTGAAGCCGAGGAAGTAGATCGCGGCCACCGTGCCGAGCAGCGACATCGGGATCGCCAGGACGACGTTGATCGTGCTCGAGAGCGAGCCGAGGAACATCCAGCAGACGAGCGCCGTGAGCGCGACGGCCATGCCGAGCTCGAGCTCGATCTCGTGGACCGACTCCTCGATGAACTTGGTGGAGTCGAAGTTGACCCCGACCTCCATCCCCTCGGGCAGCGTCTTCTGGACCTCCGCGAGCGCGGCCCGGACCCCCTTCGCGACCTCGACGGCGTTCGAGCCGCGCTGCTTCCTCACGCCGAGGCCCTGCGCGGGCTCGCCGTTCACCCGGGCGAGCCGGCGGACGTCCTCGAAGCCGTCCTCCACGAGCGCGACGTCCTCCAGGTACACCGTGGCGCGCGCCGACGACGGGGGGCCCGCCGCCTGGACGCCGGCGCCCGCCGGGGGCGCCGCGGCGGCGCCGGGATCGCCCTCGCGGACGACGATCTTCTTGAAGGTCGCGAGGTCGAGCGCCTCCCCCATGACCCGCACGTTCACCTCGCGCCCCTCGGTCTCGAGGCGGCCGGCGGGCAGCTCGATGTGCTGGCGCCGCAGGGCCTCGGTGACCTCGGCGACGGTGAGCCCCTGCGCGGCGAGGCGGTCAGCGTCGAGCCAGATGCGGACGTTGCGCTCCAGGTAGCCGCCCAGGGTCAGCTCGCCGACGCCGGGCACCGTCTGGAGCTTCTCCTTCAGCCGGTAGCGCGCGATGTCGGCGACGAGCTGGGGGGAGAAGGGGCCGGAGAGCCCGACCCACATGATCGGCTGGTCCTCCGGGTTGCTCTTGGAGACGACGGGCGGGTCGAGGTCGAGCGGGAGCTGCCGCTGCGCCTGGGAGATCTTCGTCTGCACGTCCTGGAGCGCGACGTCGACGTCGCGCGACAGGTCGAGCTCGATGGTGACCGAGGCGCTGCCCTGGCGCGCCGTCGACGTGATCGACCGGATCCCCTCGACCTGGACGGCCGCCTCCTCGAGCGGCTCGACCACGTCGTGCTCCATGATCTCGGGGGCGGCGCCCTCCAGCGAGGCGGAGATGGTGATGGTGGGGAAGTCGACGTCGGGGAACTGGCTGATGCCGATGCGCGACACGGCCACGAGGCCGAAGACGATGGTCGCCGCCATCAGCATCCAGGCGAAGACCGGCTTCCTGAGGCAAGCTTCGGTGAGGCTCATTGCGCGCTCCGCGTCGAGCTGGCAGGGGAGGTCGCCGGCGCGGAGCCGGCGGGTGAAGCGGGCGCCGCCGCGCCGGGGGCGGCAGGCGCCGCTGCGCCGGGGGCAGCGGGCGCCGCCGCGCCGGGGGCGGCAGGCGCCGCTGCGCCGGGGGCAGCGGGCGCCGCCGCGCCGGGGGCAGCGGGCGCCGCCGCGCCGGAGGCAGCGGGCGCCGCGCCGGGGGGAGAGCCGGGCGGCGCGGTACCGCCCTTGCCGCCGTGGCCCGCGGCGTCGCCCCCGGGCATGCTGCCCGGCGGCCCGACGCGGACCTGCGCGCCCTCGCGCAGCGCCTCCGCGCCGCGCACCACGAGGCGCTCCCCCGCGGAGAGCCCCGACTTGACCTCGACGCGCCCGTCCGGCGTGCGCAGCCCCAGCGAGAGCACGCGCTCGCGCGCGGTGGTGCCGTCGACCACGTACGCGAGGAACCCGCGCTCGCTCGGCCGCACGGCGGTCAGCGGGATGACCGGCGCGTCGCCGCTCGCGCCCACGGGCACGGTGACCTCGGCGAAGGTGCCCGGGCGGAGCAGGTCCTTGCCCTCGCCCTGCACCTCGCCGGTCACCGCGACCATGCGGGTCGCGGGATCGGCCGCGTCGGCGACGTGCGTCAGCTTCGCGGCGTGGGTGCGCGCGTCCCCCTTGATCTGGAAGCGGGCCTCCATGCCGGGCCGGACGCGCGGGGCCTCGGCGGCGGGGATCTGGAAGCGGAGCAGGAGCGGGTCGCGGCGGAGGAGCGTGGCGAGCACCGTGCCGACGGCGACGTGCTGGCCGGTCTGCACGGTGCGCGTCTGGATCTTCCCCTGGATCGGGGCGCGCACGTACGCGTCGCGGAGGTTGAGGAGCGCCTGGTCGACGGCGACCTTCGCCTCCGCGACCTGGGCCGCCGTCGTGGCCGCCTTCGAGCGCCAGGACGCGATGTCCTCCTTGCTGAACACGCCCTCGGCGCCCTCGGCCTCGCGCCGCTCGAGCCCCGCGGCGGCCTCGGCCTGCGTGGCGGTCATGCGGTCGAGCGTCGCGCGCGCGGCGCGGACCGCGAGGTTGTACCGCGCCGGGTCGATCTCGACGAGCACCTGCCCCTGCTTGACCTCGTCGCCCTCCATGAACCGAACCGCCTCGACGACGCCGGCGACGCGGGCGGTGAGCTGCACCTGCTCGAACGCCTCGACCGACCCGACGGCGGACACGGCGTACTCCACCCGCTCCGCCGAGACGGGCACGACCTCGACCGGGAAGCTCATCGCCTGCTTGCCGGGGCGGCGCCCCTGCTCGGGCGAGGCCTCCTCGCCCTTCTTGCAGGCCGGAGATCCGAGGAGTGCAAGCCCCGCCACAAAGGCGAGCGTGGAGATGCGAAGCGAGTGGAGCGCCATCGGGGGGAAGGCTTAGCGCAAGTCGCGGCCCCGCGCGCGGGGTGTGGGCGCGCGGCGCGCACCCCGGCGGCGGGCGCTGGCACGTCGCGAGGTGTCGCAGCGGCCCTCGGAGGGCGGGGCGGATTGCTCCAAACCGAGTCGGACCGACTCGGAGGGGGGCGCGGCGAGGTCGCGACATGGCGCAGCGGCCTCCGAAGGGCCGACGGCTCGATCTGGCCCGCGAGAGCCCACCTCGGAGGGGGGCGCGGCGAGGTCGCGACATGGCGCAGCGGCCTCCGAAGGGCCGACGGCTCGTTCCGGAACCGATACGGACGGCCTCGGAGGGCCGACGGCTCGTTCCGGAACCGATACGGACCGCCCCTCGGAGGGCCGACGGCTCGATCTAGAAGGGATCCGCTACCACTACCCCCTCGCGCGGGCCCCGATCGACTGGGTCGACTGCATCCCCGAGGGTCGACTCGCGAGGCCGGCCGGCAGACGCCGGCGACGCCCACGGCCTCACGGAGCCGGGCGTCCACGGGACCGGGGCAGCCCCGAGGTGTCTCACGGCGTGGCTTCACAGTCGCTGATGGGCCGACACGCCCGTTCGCAGATGTCCCCGTTCTCCTCCTTGGCGCCGGGCCTGCAGCAGGTCTTCTCCTCGGGGTCGGGGCACAAGCAGCGCCCGTGGATGCACTCCGTCCTGGTCCTCTCGGGATCACACTCCGCCGTTGAATCGCACGGAGGCGGCGTCTCCAAATCGACGTAGGCGTCGCCGCGGCAGGCCGCCAAGAGGAAACCCGCCAGGGCGGCTGCCCAGGAGACACACAGATGCCGATTCCAGATCCGCACCATGACACCAAACTCCTCGCTCAGAAGGATCCCGTAGATTCGAAGCAAGCGTCGAGCGTAGATCACGTTGCGCCTCGACCCCTTGTGGATGCCAGACTCGATGGTCCCGCGGCGGCCGCGGTGGAACCCCCAAAAGACGTGGCACGGGCGGCGGGAAGACAGACCCCGCCGGCGAGCTCTCGCTAATTGCACGGAGGGCAGTCCCCGCCACAATCTGCGTCCTCCTCGTCCCCGTTCCGCCGTCCGTCGCTGCACGTGCGTGGCTGGCACTTGCCACCGAAGCAAACGCCGCTCTCGCAGGTCTCGTCACCCCGGCACTTGTAGCCGTCGGCACAGGGATAGCAGCCGTAGCCGCAATCCACGTCGGTCTCGTTGCCATTCTGGACTCGATCGAGACACCTGTCCACGGAGCATACCCCGTCGGGTCCGCACACGCCCGTGATACAGTCGTACTTGTCGTTGCATGGCTGCGTTATCCTGCACGGGTCGCAGCGCCCGCCGCAGTCGGCGTCAGTCTCCCCGATGTCGTCGTCGAGCACGCCGTTCTTGCACTCGAGGGGGACGCAGTTGCCGTCGATGGAGCAGTAGAGCGCAGCGTCCGCGCAGTCTGCGTCGTACACGCATTCAACCTCCTTTCCATAACCGTTGCAGAACCCAGCGCCAGAAGGCGCAGGAGAAGGGGGCACATCCCTGTTGAAAGGCCCTGTGGGCTCGCAGACGTCGTCCGTGCACGGATTACCGTCGTCCCACACATCCTCGTCATCGCGCTCGAGGACGCGCCGGCCGTCATGACACAGGACGATCTCACAGTCGCCTCGGTACTGGCTCCTCGACACCTCGAACAGCTCGAGCTCGCAGGCGCCGTCGATGCAGGCCATCTGGCTGCACCGCGGGTCCACATCGGAAGGCAGCGCGCAGTCCGCTGCGGTCCTGCACTCCGGCGGCGGTTCGTAGGGGGGCGGCGGCGGGCTGTCCGAACAAGCGACCCATAACGGCGCGCTCATGAGTGCGCCGAGGGCGGTGACGAAACTTCTCCTCGTGTTCATAGATCCTCATGTCAGATGTCTACGTAGTCGACGTAGAGCGGGCACGCGACGCAGAGCCCGCCGCAGTCGACGCCAGCCTCATCGCCGTTCATGACTCCGTCGCCACAGGTCGCCGCGCGGCACACGCCGTCCACGCATACGCCGCTCTTGCAGGATTCGTGCGAGTTGCACCTCTTGCCGGCATCGCAGGCAGGACAGGATGGCGCGCCGCAGTCGACGTCGGTCTCGACGCCGTTGCGGACGCTGTCCCAGCATGTGGGGAGCGCGCACTTCCTCTCCTCTGTGCAGACCTGATCCTGACAGTCTCCCATGGTCAGGCATGCCTGCCCCGCGGTGCATGGATCGCAGGCGCCTCCGCAGTCGGTCGCTGTTTCCCCGAAGGGAGCATCGAAATCCCCGTCCACGCACCACTGTGGAACACACCAGCCGCGCCGAGAGCAGGCCACGGAAGATGGATTGCCGCAATCGCCTTCCGTCAAACACTCAACCAGGTTACCCTCGCCGTCGCAGCGCCCAGAGCTCTCCTCGGCCCTCCCCGCTTCTCTCGGGTGGTGCACGCCGACCCCGCTCGCACACGTGTCGACCGTACACTCGTTGCCGTCATTGAACGCGTCGCCCTCATCGGGTTCTTCAACGACCCGGCCCGCTTCGTCGCACCGTAGGGTCACGCAATCGCCAGGCCGCTGGTCCTGGATTTGCTCCGGCAAGGCGAGCCTGCAGACGCCGGCGATGCACGCGGCCTCGCCGCACCGGGCGTCGACGGGACCGGGGCAGTCCCGAGGCGTCTCGCAGCGCGCGGCCTTGCACTCGCCGATGGGCCGACACGCCCGCCTGCACTCGTCCCCCTCCTCCTCCCTCGCGCCGGGCTCGCAGCAGATCTCCTCCTCATCGGGGTTCGGGCACTGGCAGCGCCCGTCGATGCACTCCGTCTTGGTCCTCCCGGGATCGCACTCCGCCGTCGAATCACACGGAGGCTCCTCTTCCACATCGACGTAGGGGTCACCGCTGCAGGCCGCCCAGAGCACACCAGCCAGGGACACCGCGCACGAGACACGCAGATGCCGATTCCACATACAAGCCATGATACCAGGCTCCTCGTGCAGAAGGATCTCGCAGCGTCGAAGCGAGCTTCGAACGTCGAGCGCAGATCGCTTTACGGCGACAGCGCTCGAATTGCCTACGAAAGTCGATTGCCGCTGAAAGCGAGGGGGGGCGGCGTCACGCCGGGGCACGCCTCTGGCTGGGTAGATCAGGGCTACCACGGGAAGGAGAGCGCCACGCTGGGGGCGGTGCCGACGGCGGCCTCCACACGGACCTTGGCCTCCGGCGCGAGCAGGAACCCCGCCGCGACGGCGCCGCCGGCCGCGAGGCCGGTCCCGACGAAGGCGCCCACCGAAAGGGCCGTGAAGGTCTTCGCGCGCCGGTCGGCCTCCGCATGGGCGTCGCAGGCGGGGAGCGCCGGACGGCAACGGAAGACCTTCCAGCGCGCCCGGACGAAGGCGGCGTCCCGATCGCCGGCCGCGTCGTTCGCCTCCGCGACGGAGACGCCCCCGAAGGCGCCGAGCGCGACCGACGTGGCCGCGAGACCGCCCACGACCCACCACCGCAGCGCAGGGCGTTGTGTGGGACGAGGCGGCGCCGCGCCGGGCACGTCGACGGCCTCGCTCGCCAGGGGACGGGCCTGCGCGCCTTCGCCGGCGCTCCGGACGATCAGCCAGACGGTCCGCTCGCCGCCCGCGTCGACCACCACCGGCTCCTCGACCCGTGTACCACCGAGCTGCGCGCTCACGCGATGCCGGCCGGGTGCGACGAACACGGGGAGCGTGAGCGGGGAGACGCCGATCTGCCGCCCGTCCACCAGCACCGCAGCGCCCGGATCACTCACGCGCACGTCGAGCGCGCCGATGTGCCGGCGCGCCTCCGCGAAGTTGGCCCGCGCCAGCTCGTAGCTCTCCTTGAAGCCCGGCGGGACCCAGATCTTGGGTGCGTCGGGCGTTCCGACCATGTCGAAGTAGATCGAGAGAAACTCCGCCGCCGTGCGGAAGTCGCCCAGCCTGAAGGACAACATCCCCACACGAAACGCGTCGGAAGCGCTCTTTGTGAGCCGCCACAAGGTCAAGTGGATGTCACGCGCGTCCGCGATCCGTCCTTGATCCAGCAGCCGCTTGGCCTGGTCCAGCATCTCCCGCTCCGGCGCCGTCGACGGAGGACGCCGTGGGAGGGGCTCTGCCCCGGCGAGCGCCGGGCACGCCAGCAACAAGAGCGCAGCGGTCGCGCTGGTTCGTGAGCGTCGCATGATCTTGTCTCCCGGGACATCCACAGCGCCAAGAACCCCCTGTGCAGCGTGCGCGGCGCGGCGCTCCTCGAGCCCATGATGCAAGGGATCGCGCCGACGATCTCACGCCGTCGACCGGGCTGTCTTACCAGAGATCGCCGCACGGCTGCTGCATCAAGAACGCTGGAAAGGAATGCAGAGCTCGCGCTCGACACGCATTACGTCGAGCAACCAAACATTCTCACAATCACGAGGCACTACCCCGACAGGGAAGCTCACCCGTGCGAGGTGCGCCGTCGAGCACGCCTTCGGCAGATGCAACTGCTCACCCGCCCTGCGGCAAAGGTGGAGCTCGATCCCAGCCGAACAGGGGCCGCGCTGCCCGCGCTAAGGTCTCAGCGTCATCTGAACTTCGTGGTACTGAAAGCCGGAGATCGCTCCCATCGGGATGCCCGGATCCATCGTCCCGTCGCGACCACGCCTCAGATAGAGGGAGACCCGGCACCCCTCGGCGGGGAGGTCCGCCGGAAGCGCCTCCGGGGGGACCACGAACGAGCCCTCGTCGTCCATCGACCCCGAGGCGTGGTCCCAGGATACGTCGTCTCTGCAGGGGCTCGGCGCGTCGGCGTCGAAGGGCTGGAGGGACCACGCCATCTCATCGCCCTTGCCCAGCGGCTCCCACGCAAGGACCAGGTCCTCGCCGGACGCCACGCTGAGCTCGCTGTCCTGCTCCGGAGACGAGAGCGTCGGGCGCTCGGGCATCAGGACCACGGAATCATGGAACTCGTTGAACGTGACGCGGACTTCGCGGCCGGGCGCGGCATCCAGGAAGGGAGCACGGCACATGGCAGCGACGAGCTCGTCCTCCGGGTAGCTGTCCTTCCACAGGAAGCAGCGCAGCTTCGCCTCCTCCGAGCCGCTGTGCACGACGAAGGTGTCGGGGAGGTACTCGCCCTCCTGGTTGTCCCTGACGCCGAACGCGTTGATGTTGTCGACGTGCTTGAGGTGGGCCTCCGCCTCGGCGCGGAACTCGACCCCGTCGCGGAGGAAAGGGTCGCTGTATCCGTACACGCTGACGCGGACGAAGTCGCCCTCCCCGAGCGGCCTGTACTCGTCCGGCCCCAGACAGGCCGCGCCCGCGAGGACTGCGGCGAACACTCCAGCCAGCCGCCCGACGTTCTTGAGCACGGTGCCCCTCCTCACGACTCGGCGCCAGGTGCCCCGGGGAGGCCTGCCACGGGTACCACGCCCGAGGCGCTCAGTTGCCGCTTGCCCATGCGCGGTACGTTAACCGGCATCCTCGCGTATCGATCGTGGAGACTCCGTGGCGTAACTCAAAGTCGCAAGCGATGTCATTTACGTTTTATGAACATAAATTACCGACAAAAATAAGCGGCATGGCGAGGAAATATTTGTCGTCTCATGGGAATGGTTTGTGGGGGCAGTTATTGAGGAGGCGTGTCCGGGCACCGTGCCGGCTGACGAGCGCCAGGCTGACCCGCAGAGGAGCGCCGGGCGGATCGGTGTCCCGCGGCGCGAGCCGCTGAGTTTCGGCCCGGTGGCCGGTGCGCGCGGCGGGGCGCGACGGGCAAGCCGGCGCGGCCTGATGAGGCCGCCGTGACACGTCACCCTCGCCGCTGCGACGCGGGGCCGTTACGATGAGAGGGCGCCCTGCCGTCCGCCGCCTCGACCGCGCCGGACATCGCGCCCAGGAGCTCCCGGATGAGACACCACGGAACCGTCCTCCTCTTCGACATCGACGGCACCCTGCTCTCCACCGGCGGCGCAGGCCGGCGGGCCATGGAGCGCGCGTTCGAGCGGTGCGCCGGCCGGCGCGACGCGTGCGAGGCGTTCTCGTTCGCCGGCATGACCGACCGGGCGATCATCCGGGCCGGGCTCGAGGCGATCGGGCGCGAGGTCACCGAGGCCGCGATCGACGCGCTCCTCGCGATCTACGTCGAGCTCCTCGCGGAGGAGATGGCGGTCACCGGCGAGGCCCGCGTCCACCAGGGCGTGCTCGAGGCGCTCGACGCGGCCGCCCGGCGCTCCGGCTGCGCCATCGGGCTCGGGACGGGGAACGTCCGCGTGGGCGCGCAGGCGAAGCTCACGCGCGTCGGCATCTACGACCGGTTCGCGTTCGGCGGCTTCGGCTGCGATCACGAGCGCCGGGACGAGCTCCTGCGCATCGGCGCGGCGCGCGGGGCAGCGACGCTGGGGGCGCCGCCCGAGGCGTGCCGCGTCGTCATCATCGGCGACACGCCGAAGGACATCGCGGCCGCCCAGGCGATCGGGGCCGAGTCGATCGCGGTGGCGACCGGGACGTACGACACCGCGGCGCTGGCCGCGTGCGGCCCGACCCACTGTTTCAGCGATCTCGGGGCGAAGGGCGCGCTCGAGGCGCTGCTCGGGTAGGCGCGCCGTACCTCGCCCGGCGCGGGCGCGTCCCGCTCAGCGCGAGCACATCTCGATGAGCATCGTCTCGAGCACCGCCTGCGCCGGGCGGCGGCTGCTCTTCAGCGCGAGGTCGGTCTCGGCGAGCGTGCGCATCCAGCCGCCGAGCGCGCCCTTCGGGAGCGTGCGGAGGGTCTGCGCGTACTCGCCGGCCTTGAACGGGGCCACGCCGGCGCGCTGGGCCGCCTCGGCCTGGCTCGCGCCCGCGGCGAGCGCCGACTCGAACTTGACGAGCTGGCGGACCGACCACGAGACCGCGCCGAGCAGGCGCAGCCCGCCGTCGCGCGGGTCGTACGCGTCGGCGAGCGCCGCGAGGGCGCGGTCGAGGCGCCTCCGGCCGAGCGCGTCGATGAGCTCCCAGACGGTGCTCTGCCGGACGCGGATGACGACCTGCGCGATCGCGTCCTCGGTGATCGGCTGCTTCGGGCCGACGTAGAGCGAGAGCCGCTCGATCGCGTCGACCACGTAGCCGAGCTCGGGCCCGGCGAGCTCGGCGAGCTGGTCGGCCACGTCGCCCGAGATCGGGTTGCCCTTCTCGCGGGCGATGGCGGTGATGAAGCCGGGCAGGGCGCGGCGGTTCAGGGGCTCGCACGCCACGAGGAAGTCGCCCTTCTTGGCGGCGGTGACGATGCGGCGCTGGCCGTGGAGCTTCGTCGCGACGAGCACGAGCACCGCGCTCGGCGAGGGCGCCTTGGTGTACTCCGCGAGCGCGTCGAGCGGGCTCGCCTGCTTCGACGCTCCCCGCTTGCCGCCGGCGCCGCCGCGCTCGTCGTCCCCGCCCTCGCCGTCGTCGCCCTCGTCCTTCTTCTCCCAGCGGTCGACGCCGCGGACGAGCACGAAGCGGCGCGGGGCCATCATGGGGAGCATGCGGGCGGCGCCGAGCACGGACTCGACCGGCGTGTCGCCCGCGGTGAACTTGTCCTCGTTGAAGCCGGCGATTCCCCCCTTCGCCGCCGCTTCCCGGATCGCGGCCACCACGCGGTCGACGAACCAGCGCTCTTCCCCCAGCACGAGGTAGACCGGGCGAAGGTTGCCTGAGGCTGCTTCCTTCAACGCTTGGTCGGGCGTCACCGCTCCGGCATCGGGCGTTCAGGCGGGTGCGTCAAGGCCGACGCGACGACCGGCCGCGCGGCGGCTCGGATCGCGGGTCCGGCGCGACCTGCGCGGTGCCGCGCCGAGACGCGCAGGGTCGCCGACGTGGGGTGGTCGTCAGTGGCGGAGCTTCATCTCGAGCTGCTCCCGGGCCTCTGGGGGAAGCGCATCGAGGATCTGCTCGACCGTGAGCCCAAGCAGCCGCTGCTCCGGCGTGAGGCCCCGGACGCGGAGCTCGGGAGGGATCTGATCGATGATCTCGGCGAAGACCTCTTCGTAGCTCTTCCGGGCCGCATCGATGTCCCTGATCGCCATGTTACCCCGCTTCTTCCGGAACTGCTCGACCTGCTGGTACAGGGCAGTATAGACCCGCGCCTCCTCTGCATCCAGCGGCAGGATCCCTTCCGGCACCGTCAGGTAGGCGCGCGAGAACGCATACAGCAGCCGCTCCGTCGCTCCCCCGCGGCACGCGTCGCGCGTCTCCACGCCGTGCAGCAACAGGCCCGCGAGCTCGCCGCGCCACAGCCCGCCCCCCGTCGGGACCAGGCTGCCGCGCAGCCGCTCCACTTGCTCGACGAACCCTGAGGGGATTCGATCACAGACCACCATGAGGCACAGCTCCGCCGGGTCCCCGACCTTCGCCATCCGCATGTACTGCGCAGCGTAGCCGAGCAGCGTCAGCGCATCGCCGGGCTCGAGATCGTCGGTCGGACCCTTGTGCTCGATCAGCGTATGAGGGCGCAGGTGAGCGAGGATGCTGCGGATCTTGCGCGCCGTGCCGGCCGCCTCCTGCACGCGGCGCACGACGACGATGTCCACGCGCTGCGGGAGGCGCGTCAGCAGGAACTCGGGCAAGAGCTGCCAGCCCTCGGGCAGGTACAGCTCGAGCAACGCGACCAGCATCGGATGCCACGCGGTGGTGCTCTCGACCTCGGGGAGCTCTGCTTCGGCCATCGCAGTCCTCGGGCTTCTAGGCCCAGGGCGCCCACCAGGCCAAGTCCGTCGCGCCAGGTCGTGCCAGCGCTCCGACCTCTCCTGCGCCCCTCGTCACGGCAGCGAGAACGGGACGTCCACGCGCACGCGCGCGCCTGGCGGCGGAATCGAGAGCGGCGGGAGCGCGGTGGCCAGGCAGGCCGTGACCTCGGGGCGCGCGGTCTCGCGATCCTCGATCACGCCGCGCGCGATCTGCCGGCCCTGCGCGTCGAAGGTGATGTTGAAGATGTACTTCACGACCGGCCGGTCCGGCTGCGCCGCCATCGCCGGCGTGTAGCAGCGTTGCGTCAGCGCCGCGCGGTGCGCCTCGAGCGCCTCCACCGCGCGCCGCGCGACCTCATCGCGCGGCGCCGCGCTGGGCGCCGGCGTCGCGTCAGGCGCCGGCGTCGCGCTGCGCGCCGGCGCGTCGGCTCCGGGCGCGCGCTCGTCGCGGCGCGCCTCCAGCTCGCGCGCCTCCGGCTCGCGCGCCTCCGTCTCACGCGCCGCCGGGCCGTGGCGGAGGCCGAGGTAGACCGCGGCGGCGATCATCGCGCTGCCGAGGAGGATCGCCGTGGAGGTCGAGAGCTGCCTGCCCATGCCTTGTGTTCCCGCGGAACCCAGGGTGAGCGCCGCGCCGGCGCCGGTCCACGGCCGCCGCTGCTTACCCGGAATTCACGCCGGCGGCGAGACGGCTCCGGACCGCGGCGGCGCCGCCGCCTCGGGCAAGTCCGCGCGCCGCCACGGCCCGTTTGACAGGCGCGCGCGCGGCCGCTCAGATGCGCCGCCGTGTGGTCCGTCCTCCTGGTCTTCGCCGCGACGTACATCCTCATCGGGGCGCGCCGCCTGTCTATCCTCCCCATTGGGCGCCCGGCCGGCGCGCTCGCGGGCGCGTGCGGCATGGTCCTCCTGAGCGTGGTCGACCCCGGCGCCGGCCTGACCCCGGAGGCGGCGTTCGCCGCGGTCGAGCCGAACACCATCGGCCTGCTGCTCGGCATGATGCTGCTCTCGGCGTCGCTCGACATGGCCGGGGTGTTCGAGCGCGCCGCCGCGTGGGTCGCGCGGCGGCGCCTGTCGCCGGTCCGCCTGCTCTACCTCGTCACGCTGGCCTCCGGGCTGGCCTCGGCGGTGCTGCTGAACGACTCGGTCTGCGTGATGCTGGCGCCGCTCGTCGACAGGACCACCCGGCGCGCCGGGCTCGATCGGGTCCCGTACCTGCTCGCGCTCGCGATGGGCGCCAACGCCGGCAGCGCGCTCACGCTCGCGGGCAACCCGCAGAACATGCTCGTCGGCCACCTCTCGGGCATCTCCTACCGCACCTACCTGCTGGAGGCAGGCCCGGCCGCGCTGATCGGGCTCGCCGTGACCGCGGCGATGTTGCACCTCCTGCTCCGGCGCCGCATCGCGGCGCGGGCGCCTTCGCTCGACCTCACCCCCGAGCCCGCGAGCGACCCGGCGCAAGGCCCGGCGCAAGGCGCGGCGGCCCCACCCGGGAGCTCGCGGCCGAGCGCCGCGGTGCCGGGGAGCTCGCGGCCGAGCGCCGCGGTGCCGGGGAGCTCGCGGCCGAGCGCCGCGGTGCCGCTCGCCTGCATCGCGGTCGTGTCGGTCCTGTTCGTGCTCGGCGCGAACCTCGCGTGGACGGCGATCGGCGGCGCCACCGCGGCGATCCTCCTGCACCGGCGCGACGCGACCGGCCTGTTCGACCGGGTGTCGTGGACCGTGCTCGTGTTCTTCGGCGCCCTGTTCATCGTCGTGGCCGGCCTCCAGAAGACCGGCATGCCCGAGCAGGCGCTGCGCGCCGCCAGCCCCTACCTGCCAGCCGGGCCGGCGATGGGCATCCTCGGGCTGAGCATCGCGATGCTCGTCGGCTGCCAGATCGTCTCCAACGTCCCCTTCATCCTGCTCGCGGAGTCGTACATCCGGAGCCAGCCCGATCCGCACCTCGCCTGGATCGCCACGGCGCTGATCTCCACCCTCGCGGGCAACTTCACGCTGCTCGGCTCCGTGGCGAACATCATCGTCGTGGAGACGGTCGGCGCCGAGCGGGAGATCGGCTTTCGCTCGTACGCAAAGGTGGGTGTCCCCGTGACGCTCGCCTCGTGCGCCGCGTCGCTCCTCTGGCTCCTGCTCGTGCGCTGAGCCGCGGCGGGGTCGCGGCGCGCGCCCCGCCGACGCGCGCGGCCCCGCGGCGCGTCACGCGCCGTGCCGCGCCCAGCGCGCCTCGCGCTCGCGCTCGCGCCGGGGCGGGAGCCCACGGCGCGCCGCGGGGCGCGCGCCGCGACCCCGCCGCGGCACGTGGAGATGGCGGCCGAGCCACGCATGGATCAGGGAGACCCCCACCGCAGCACAGAAAGCCGGACCCACGAGGAGATGCACCATGGACCGCAGCGCTCGTTGAACTGGACGCCTATCCATGTAGGTCAGCGTACCATGTCCAACGTTTGCGTCGCGGCGCATCGCGTTAATACACCCCCCACGGCCGGTTCGAATGGATCGATCCGGCAACTCGGCGACGAAAACGACGGAATGTTCTTGTATTGCTGGATCACCGTCGTTTACACCTGCCGCGATCGACCTCCACGCTCGCCCGCGGCCGACCTCGATGGGCTGAGCGCGCCACCCGGCCATCCCGCGCCGGGGGGGCTCCCGGTCACGTGCGCGGCGCGGCCGCGCGCCTCCTCCGCCCGGCGCACGGGCTGGAGGCGGTCGTTGTCCCCCACCTCCATTCCCCTGAAGAGGCCCTCTCATGGCGCATGATCTCTCCGAACGCGTTGCCCTCGTCACCGGCGCTTCCCGTGGCCTCGGCGCGGCCATCGCCCGCACGCTAGCGGGCGCCGGCGCGCGGGTGGCGGTCAACTACTTCGGCAGCGCCGACCGGGCGGCGCGCCTGGTCGAGGACATCCGCCGGAGCGGCGGCCAGGCCGAGGCGTTCCAGGCCGACGTGCGCGACGAGCAGGAGGTCGCCCGCCTCGTCAGCGACGTGCAGGGCCGCCTCGGCCCGATCGACGTCCTCGTGGTCAACGCGACCGGCCCGCAGCCGTACGTCAAGCTCGAGGAGCTGACCTGGAAGCACTGCCTCGACCAGCTCGAGTTCTTCGTGAAGAGCCCGGTGCTCCTCGCGAAGGCGGTGGTCCCCGGGATGAAGGCGCGCCGCGCCGGCCGGATCATCCAGATCGGCTCCGAGGTCTTCGAGCAGGGCGTCCCCGAGTTCTCCAGCTACGTCTCGGCCAAGGGCGCCCAGCTCGGCCTCACGCGCTCCTGGGCGCTGGAGCTCGGCCCGTGGGGGATCACCGTCAACCTCGTCGCGCCCGGCTGGATACCGACCGAGCGCCACGAAGGCGAGGTGAACGCCAACAAGGAAGCCTACGCCGCCGGCGTGCCGCTCCGGCGCATGGGCGTGCCGACCGACGTGGCCGAAGCCGTCGCGTTCCTCGCGTCCGACGCGGCCGGGTTCATCACGGGCCAGAAGCTGTCCGTGAACGGCGGCAGGACGCTCGCCTGAAGACGACCGTCGGCCCGCGACGCCGCCGGGCGCGCCGTCGGCGTCGTCGCCCGCGGGCCGAGGCCCTCAGTGCCTCTTCTTCCGCTCCGCCTCCTCGACGGCCGCCGCGTGGAAGGCGCCGAGGACGTCGTCCCAGAAGCTCTCGACGTACGAGCGCAGCGCGCTCAGCCCCTCGCGATCCACCTCGTAGAAGTTGTGGCGGCCGCGCTTGTGGCACCGGAGCAGCCCGGCGTCCTCCAGGACGCGCAGGTGCTGCGACACCGCAGGACGGCTCACGCTCACCGTCCTGGCGATATCGCCCACGGAGAGCGGCTGCGCGCGCACCCGCTCGAGAATCTGCCGGCGCGTCGGATCAGCGAGCGCCGCCAGCACCGCACCGACGGGATCCATGCCTCCCAGCATGCGCAGGCGCACGGGTCGCCACAACAACGATCTTCCGCTTGACCGGGGCCGACACAATCGGTAAGTATTGGCTTACGCATCACGACACGCGAGGAGCCGCGCGGCGCAGCGGAGAGCCGGGCCGCGCGCGCGTGTTCACGTGTTCCCTTGCCGAGAATGCCGAGAATGCCGAGAAGGAGCTCGAGATGTCGCGCACGATCCTCTACGGGACGCCTGGATCCACCTATGTCTGGAGCGCGCAGATCGCGCTGGCCGAGAAGAAGATTCCTTATGAGTTTGCCGAGGTCGCCTTCGGCGCGCACCGGGAGATGCCGCACCTCGGGCGGCACCCGTTCGCGAAGGTCCCCGCGTTCGATCACGACGGCTTCGTCCTTTACGAGACGCAGGCGATCCTGAGGTATCTCGATCAGGTGGTCCCCACCCCTCCCCTCCAGCCGAGCGATCCGCGCGAGGCGGCGCGCATGAACCAGACGGTCGGGATCGTCGACGCCTACTTCTGGCGCGCCGCGGGCCCCGGCATCGTCGGGCAGCGCCTGTTCGCGCCGATGCGGGGGCTCGCGCCGGACGAGGCCGCGGTGGCGGCGGCGGTGCCGGTCGTGCGGACGAGCCTCGCCGAGCTCGATCGGCTCCTCGGAGAGCGGCAGTTCCTGGCGAGCGATCAGCTCACGTTCGCCGACATCATGGTGTTGCCGATCGTCCGTTATCTCCAGCTGACGCCCGAGGCGTCGCTCCTCGAGCCGCACCCGCGCCTCCGCGCCTGGAGCGAGCGGCTGTCGGCCCGGGAGAGCGTGCGAAAGACCGAGCCGCTGCTGGCGCGGAAGCGCTGAGCGGGCGCGGCGCGCCGCGCCGCACCGCGCGGGAGGCCGCAGATCAACGCGCGATGAGCCCCTGATGCCAGAGGGAGAGCAGATCCATCGACATCGCGACGGCGACGTGGATCGCGCAACCGCCCCAGATGGAGTCGCTCTTCAGGCTCACCGTGCCGAGGACGAAGCCGGCGAGCACCGAGCCGAGGGTCTCGGGCAGGGGCTTGCCGAAATGGATCATCGTGTAAGGCACCATCATGGCGAAGATCGACGCGTAGCCGAGCACGCGGCGGAGCCCGTGGAGGAAGAAGCCGCGGTAGAAGAACTCGAGCGCGGCGAACTGCGCGGCGTAGAGGGCCTCCCACGCCCAGAACCACGGCCACAGGGCCTCGCCCGGCGCGAGCTTGTAATAGGGATATTTCGCCTGGAACGCCGGCGCGAGGGACGCGGCGTAGAGGACCGGCGCGAGGACGGCGAAGAAGAACGCGTAGACGGGCAGGTGCCGGGCCGTCCCGCGGACGCGGAGGCCGAAGCTCCGGAGCGGCTCGCGCAGCACGAGGCGCGCGACGAGCAGCGTCGGGACGAGGTACCCGACGAGGCGGCCGGCCGCCCAGACGACGCGCTGGTGGAAGCGGCGGTCCGGCGAGGTGTTCAGCGCGTCGTGGAGCCACGCGGCGGCGTCGTCGAGGCCCGCGGCGCGCAGGCCCTGGACCATCCAGCGCGTGTCGTTCTCGTTGCCGGCGAAGCGGACGAACGTGAGCACGCCGATCACCGTGAGGAACACGCTCACCATCCGGCGCGTGACCTCCCCCGCGGGCGTGGTCGTCCGGTAAAGCAGGGCCTCGGCGTCGATCCGGTCGCGCAGATCGACGGCGTACTCCTGCCAGATTCCGCGGAAAAAACGTGCGATCACGCGCAGTGATTACCAGAACCCGCGCGCCCGGCACAATCCGGAAGGCCGCCGCCCCGGCCCGCGGCGCGGCCCGCTCCGCGGAGCGTCAGGAGTCGTCGCCGCCGTCGCCCTCGTCGACGGCGGCCGAGGTCGTGCCGAAGATCCCGACGAGACGCAGGATCGACTGGGCCTCGTTCATCATCTCTGTCACGATCTCGGCCGCAGGCTTGATGCTCCGGACCGCGAGGACGCTCTCCGAGCCAGCGGGCATATCCATCTCTTCCAGGTCGGCCACCGTGTCCGGCGTGGGGATGGTCGCGCTGAACTTGGGCATCGCGTAAGGCACGTCGAGGACCCCGGGGAACAGCACGGTCGTGCCGATGGTGGCCGGCGGCGGCGGCGGGCTCGGGATCCTCGACTCCCTCCCGGCCCACTGCCTGACGACGCGGTTGCGCAGGACGCGCTGGCGCGCGTTCGGCCACTCCGGGCCGAAGAACGTCTGGAGCGCAGTGGCGTCGCGCCCCGCCGCGACCAGGCGCGCCTTGTAGTCGGGGTGGGCATACGCCTCCGTGGAGGCGACGAAGCGCGTCCCGGCGACGACCCCATCGGCGCCGTTCGCCAGCGCCCGGACGACGCTGGCCCCGTCGGCGATGCCCCCCGCCGCGAGGAGCAGCGGCGGCTTGACCTGCTTCTTGATGTCCTTGACGAGCTTGCTGGTGTCGATCGTGGCCCGCGCGTGGCCGCCGGCCTGGACCCCCTGCGCGATGATCCCGTCGATCCCGAGGGCCGCCGCCTGGCTCGCGGCCGTCACCGAGCCCACCTGGGCCCAGACCTTCGCGCCCGCCGCGTGGAGCGCGTCGACCCACGCGGCGTCCGGGAGGTTCCAGTGGAACACCACGAGCCGCACGCCCTCGGCGACGCAGACGTCGATATGCTCCTGCGTGGTGAGCGGCCCCGAGGTCGCGGTCTCGACGATGAAGTCCACGCCGAAGAGGTTCGAGGTGAGCGCCTTGATCGCCAGGATCCTCGCCTGCACCACCGAGGCGGGCTCGATCGCCGCGCCGAGGAGGCCGATGCCCCCGGCGTTCGAGACCGCCGCGACGAGCGGAGGCAGGCTGACGAACGCCATGCCGGCGCTGACGAGCGGGTACCGAACGCCGTAGTCCGCCGTCAGCTTGGTCGAGAGCGAGGGCGCGAGGGCGCTCGACCCTTCCGACAGCCCCTCATCGCCCTCGCCAGGCTCGCCCGCCCCGTCGCCCGGCGCGCAGCCGGCGCCGAGCGCGAGGGCGAGACCACCTAGCCCGAGGACGTCCAGAAACGTACGCCGATCGAGCCCCTGCACCACGTCCTTCGTCTTCTTCGTCGTGCTCATGCTGTACTCCCGCGCGACCTGAGCGGTCGGCAATTACCTGGCAACGGATTTCACTGTGAGACGTCCGCTGGTGAGCCGGACGCACACGATGACGGCACGTATTTTGCTGAATTTCCTGACGATCCCCGGCCACGCCATTGCCCCCCTTGGAGATGACCAGGCCATGAAAATCGTCCAGCAACACATCGCGCGACATCAGACGCGCTTTCACGACCATCCATTCTTTGCGCGCCTCGACAAGGATCCGCCCCTCGAGCAGCTCGCCCCGTTCCCGTTCTGCTTTACGTTCTTCGCGCTCACCTTCCAGGAGATCTTGCGCGCCTGCGACGAGCGGGTGACGGATCCGGACATCAAGCGCATGGTTCACCGCCACCGGCTGGAGGATGCCGGGCACGACCGCTGGTTCCTCGCCGACCTGGCGACGCTCGGCATCGAGCCGCCCACGGGGACGCAGCTGTTCGGCCCGCCTCACGACGCCGCTCGTCAGGCGAGCTTCGCCCTGATGTCCGAGGCGCTCGGCGCCCGCCACGACGCGTGTGTGCTCACGCTGCTCCTCGCGATCGAGTCGACTGGACACGTGTTCTTCGAGCGTATCGCGCGCTACATGGCGCGCATCGGCGAGACGCGCCGCCTGCGTTATTTCTCCCAGTCGCACCTCGACGTCGAGAAGGCGCACGACGTCTTCGATGAAGACACCGACGCTCAGCTCGAAGCGCTCGTCCTGGCTCCGGAGGTGCGGGACGAGGCGCTGCAGCTCGTCGACCGCTGCTACCGCGACCTCATCGCCATGTACGACGGCATCGAGGCGCAGATCGCGGCCCGCGCGGCGGGCGCCCCGTCGGTCCGATCCAGGCCTCGCCCGGCCATTGGCGCGGGGCGCCACATGTCGAGCGCGCCTCCCCCGCGGCCGTTCGCGCGACATGCTCTTCCTCTGGAGGTGGCGCGCCGCAGGCGATGACGTCCAGCCGGACGCCTGGCCATGGACGGCCAGACCTCGTGGTGTCTCAAAATGCCTCACTGAGCCGCGGTCTGGCTGGGGCGAAATGGCTCGCTCCAGAGATCACGAGACGTCCGGCGATGAGCCGCCGGGCGTGCAGCCACGGACGTCCGGAGGCGCTCGGCGGAGAGGAGGCATAAGCCGACCACGTCGTTCGAGCGACCAATGAAACGCCGAGGCGCCAAGGACGCCAAGGCGCCAAGAGAGCCAAGAGGACAAGACATCATCTTCTTCTCCTTGGCGCCCTTGGCGTCCTTGGCGCCTTGGCGGCTCGAGATTCTGCTCGTTTCAGTCGGATTCAGCCCGTCGGTCGCTCCAGGGCTAAACTGGCACGGCCGTGCTCACCAGGCGCGCACCTGCGCGACGTGAGCTCACGCGGCGGCGATGGGCCGGCGACGGCCGGCGGGTGACCCGACGCCGCGGGCCGACGCCGGGAGGCGCGCGGCCCGCGGGGCACGGTTCACTGCGCCGAGGTGGGGTTGACGATGATCTCGACGCGCCGGTTGTTCGCGCGGCCTTCCGGGCTCTTGTTGTCCGCGACGGGGCGGTCCGGGCCGTGGCCGACGGTCGCGATCTTGTCCGCGGGCAGCCCGACGCTGATGAGGTGCGCCTTCACCGAGTCCGCCCGGGCGAGCGAGAGCTTGCGGTTCGCGTCGGCGGAGCCGGTCGAGTCGGTGTGCCCCTCGATCCGCAAGGGCGGCGACCCCTGGTCCTTCAGCGTGGTCGCGATCTGGTTGAGCTTCTCCTTCGCGATCGGCAGGAGCTCGGACTTGCCGGAGGCGAAGAGCACCGCGCCGGAGAGCGTGATGACCACGCCGCGCTTCTCCTCCTTGACCGCCGCGACCTCCTTGAGGCTCGCGAGCGCCGCGTTCGCGACCCGCTCGGCCTCGCGCCGCGCGTCCTCGGCCTCCTTGCGGGCCTTCTCGGCCTCGGTGCGCGCGCTCTCGGCCTGGAGCCGCGCGCTCTCGGCCTGGGCGCGCGCCTGGCGCTCCCGCTCGATCTGCTGCTGGCCGGTCTGCAGCGCGTCCTTCGCGCTGGCGAGCTGCTGCTGCGAGAGCTCCTTGAAGTTGTTCTCGGCGGCCGCCTTGTCGCGCTGCGCCTGCTCGATGGCCGCGGCCGCCTCGGCCTCGCGCGCCTTCCGCTCGGCGACGTAGGCGAGATCCCGCGTCTGCTGGGACTCGGGGTCCTCGTTGAACGCCCCCTCGGCGCGGGAGAGCGCCTGCCGCGCGTTGTCGAGCTGGGCGGGCGCGAGGGTCGACGCGGGGCCCTGGTTCGCGCGCGAGTAGCTCGACCGCGCGTCGACGAGCTCCTTCGGGGGGAGCGCCGAGCTGCACCCGGACGCGGCCAGGAGCACGGCGGCGAGCCCGAGCGATCGGCCTGGGAACGACAGCATCATCAATCTGGAAGGCATCACCTCACCTCTCGCTTCACGGGGCCCCCGCCTGCTTCAGCTTCTCGACCTGCTTCAGCGCCTCCTGCGCCTCGGCCTGCGTGGCGCGCTGCTTGGCGAGCGCCAGCGCGAGCTCCGCGTCGGCCTGGGCGCGCAGGAGCAGGCGATGGGCGGCCTCGTTCTCCTCGTTCTGCATCAGCGCCTTCGCCTGATCGATCTGCTCGCGGGCGAGCTTCAGGTGGAGGGTGGCCTGAGGGTCGGACCGGGCGCCCACCTCATCCGCCGCGCGGAACGCGGCCTCGGAGGAGGCGAGCTGCTGGTTCGGCGGGGGCACGGTGCCGCCGCAGGCCGTGAGGGCGAGAGCGAGCAATCCCGCGAGCACGGCGGCCGGGCTCGCGAGACGGCGTCTGGCTGGCTTGTGGTTCGTGCTTCGGTTCACCCGACGTATGTACAACACGTCGAGGCGGACAAGAAATCAGGAAAGCCCTGGCTTTACGGGCATTCCCTTTCTGTAAATCGCGAGCGCGCGCTCGCGCGCCGCGCCGCCTCGCGCGGCGGCGCCGCGAAATCGCCCCCGGTCCCCGGCGGATCGAGCCGCATCGAGGTCGCGCGGACGATGCGGATCCGCGCGTCGCGCGCGTCGGGCCTGTTCACGGCGCGCGCGAACTCGGGCGCCGCGGGAGAGGCCACCTCGACGACCGACGCGGTGCTGCCGATCCGGATGGCGCCGATCTCCCGGCTCGACACGCCGCCGCGGCGGCACACGAGGGCGAGCAGGCGCCGGGGGTCGGCGCCGTGGCGCTCCCCCCAGTTCACCTGGAAGGGCACGAAGGGCAAACGCGGGGCGTGCTCCGGGTCGTCGCGGCGCATCCCGGGGCGGGCGTGCTCCGGGTCGCCGCGCCGCATCGCGGGGCGGGCGTGCTCCGGGTCGCCGCGCCGCATCCCGGGGCGGGCGTGCTCCGGGTCGCCACGCCGCATCCCGGGGCGGGCGTGCTCCGGGTCGCCGCGCCGCATCCCGGGGCGGGCGCGCGTCGGCTCGGCGCGCGGCGGGGCGACGACGGTGACCGGCTGCGGCGCGCAGGGGCCGGTGTGTTTCGCGCGGGCGAGGAGGGCCGCGACGAGCTCGGTCGCGTCCATGTCCGCGAGCAGACGCGCGGCGAGCTGCTTGAGCCGCGCCTCGGGCGCGCCCTCGCCGGCGCTCTTGACGCCCCCGCCAGCGCTCGCGGCGCTTGCGGCGCCCTCATGGCGCGCGGCGCGCTCGGCGCCCTCGCCGTCGCTCTCGGCGCCGCCCTCGCCGTCGCTCTCGGCACGCTCGGCGCCCTCGCCGGCGGCGCTCGCGGCGCGCTCGGCGCCCCGGCACGCGGCAAGCTCCGCGGCGAGCCGGTCGTCCGCGGCGCGCAGCACGTCGGCCGGCGACGGGACGGGCCGGAACACCGCGTCCACGCCCGCGCGCCGCAGCAGCCGCAGCGCGTGCTCGCGCGCGAACGGCGCGACGAGCAGCACGCTCGTCCCCTTGCGGCCCGCCCGCCCGGTGCGGCCGCTCCGGTGCGTGAAGATCTCCGGGTCGCCCGGGGGATCGGCGTGAATGACACGGCCGACCTCGGGCACGTCGATGCCGCGCGCCGCGACGTCGGTCGCGACGAGGGTGGTGATCGCACCGGAGCGGAACGCGTCGAGGGTGCGCGTCCTCTCCCGCTGCTCGAGGTCGCCGCTCAGGGCCCCCGCGGGCAGGCCGAGGGCGGTCAGCCTGTCCGCGAGCTCGGCGGCGCCCTCGCGGGTGCGCACGAAGACGAGCGTGCGTTCGCCCGGCGCGAGGAGCAGGAGGTTCACGATCGCCGCCTCGCGCTCCGCCGGCAGCACGAGGTGCGCGACGTGCGCGATGTCGCCGTTGGCGGCGCCGGGGCGCGTGCCCTCGACGCTCACCGCGCCCTGCTGGAAGCGGTCGGCGAGCGCGCGGACCTCGCGCGAGAAGGTCGCCGAGACGAGGTGGGTCCGGCGCTCGGCGGGCATCCGGCCGGCGATCGCCTCGAGCTCCTCGCGGAAGCCGAGATCGAGCATCTGATCCGCCTCGTCGAGGACGAGGGCGACGACGCCGCGCGGGTCGATCGTCCCGCGCTCCAGGTGGTCGAGCAGGCGGCCGGGCGTCCCGGCGATCACGAGGGGCTCGCGGCGCAGCGCGCGCGCCTCGGCGCCGAAGCTCGTGCCGCCGGTGACACACGCGACGCGCGCGCCGAGCGGCGAGAGCAGCCAGCTGAGCTCTCCGGCGATCTGCGCGGCGAGCTCGCGCGTCGGGGCGATGAGCACCGCGGCCGGCGCCGCCGTGGTCCGCGGCGCGCCGTCGGGCGCCGGCGCGGCCGCGCGCTCGGCGAGGGCGCGCTCCAGGGAGGGGGCGAGGGCGAGGCCGACGGCCACGGTCTTCCCCGAGCCGGTCTGCGACGAGATGCGGAGATCCCGGCCGGCGAGGTCGGGGCCGAGGACGGCCTGTTGAACGGGCGTGAGGGAGGTGAAGCCGCGGCGGGCAAGCGCGCCCGCGAGCGGCGCGGGCAAGGCGTCGAACGTCTGGTCTGGATTCATGAAAGCCGCGCAACCTAGCAGACCCCGCGCGGTTGTCGCGCGAGATCCGCGGGCTGCGCGGCCCTCGGGTTCTGGAGGGCCGCGAGCGGCCCTCGCGGTTCATGGAGGGCCGCGAGCGGCCCTCGCGGTTCATGGAGGGCCGCGAGCGGCCCTCGCGGTTCATGGAGGGCCGCGAGCGGCCCTCGCGGTTCATGGAGGGCCGCGAGCGGCCCTCGGGCTCAGCCGCCCAGGATCACTGGGACGACGCCTGGCCGCCCTTCTCGTCGAGCCAGGCCACCGTCCACGCGAGCGGGCTGTTCCAGTTGATCGTGATCTCGTTGAGCGACCACGCCTCGATGTGATCGATATAGCACTTCTGCGGCGCGCACTCCGGATCGACCGGCGGCGGATTTTCCCCCGCATCGTTCTGGGCGATCGGATCCTGCCGCGCGGTGTTCGGCCCGCCGGAGACGCACCCGGGCGGGGCGGCCGGATACTCCGTGCTGAGCTGGGCGGCCCAGAAGCGGTGGTGCGGATTCCGGAGCGGGTTCTCGCCGTAACCGGAGACGTAGGACTTGTCCATCGCGTTGCGGCCGAGGATGTAATCCGCGCCCGACGCCACGCCGTTGAAGTACTTCGCGTCCCCGGTGAAGTCGTGGGCGAGCGCCAGCACGATCATGTTGTTGAGCACGAACGAGTTGGAGCCCCAGGGGTATCCGTTCTCGTCCGCCCGGAAGGGCACCCGGTACCCCTCGGCGCCGATGACCTCGAGGTACTTGTCCGCGATGGCGACCAGCTTGGCCTTGGCCGCCTCGCTCTCCGCCGCCGTCGCCTCGGTCCCGGCCACGGCCAGCGAGATGGCGCCCAGCCCGTCGACCTGGCCCCACGTCATCGCGCTGAACGAGCCGCTCGCGCCGATGAGCGCCTCGGTGAAGTCCGAGGCCGCGAGCGCCTCCTTGTAGACGCTCTCGCCCGTGGTGATGAACAGCTCGGCGGCCGCCCAGTAGAACTCGTCGCTCGCGTCGCTGTCGGGGTAGCCGCCGCCGCCCTCGACCGCGCTCTCGTTCGGGAAGACCTCCGGGTTCGCCTCGGCCGCCGCCCACGCCCGCTCCGCGGCCGCGAGGCAACGCGCGGAGAAATCGGCGTCGATGCCGCGCCAGATGCGCGCGGCCTGGGCCGCGGTGGCGGCCAGGTTGAGCGTCGCCGGCGTGCTGACCGGGCGCAGCATGCGCGGCTGCGGGTCGTCGGCCGGCGCCAGCGGCAGGCCGGTCCACTTCTCGTCATGCACCTTGTGGTGCACCATGCCCGCCTTGGCGCGGCCTTCGGGCACCTGCATCTTGAGCATGAACTCGAGCTCCCAGCGCGCCTCGTCCAGCAGATCGGGGACCCCGTTGCTGTTCTCGGGGATCTTCATCTTGCCGTCGCCGAACGCCGCGGTGCTCCCGAACTTGGCGAAGCGCTCGTACTGGTTCAGCAGGGTCCAGACGGAGATACCGCCGTTCACCACGTACTTGCCGTGGTCGCCGGCGTCGTACCACCCGCCCGTGACGTCGAGCCCCGCGTAGTCGCACCCGACGTCCTCCGGGCAGGGCGCCTCCAGCGCCGGATCCGCGTGCCCCGCCGCGCGCGCGTACTCCTGGCCGACGTACTCCGCCAGGATCTCGATGCCCGAGCGGTTGTGGTAGAAGTACGCGAGCGCGTCGTACTTCATGGTCGAGTAGATGCCCGGGCCCACGTCGAACGGGTGGCTCGTCACCTCACCGACCCGCAGCTTGTAGCCCTGACCGACCGTGGAGAAAGCGCTGAAGTTGATGACGTGCACGTGCTCGCCGGAGCTCGCGTCGTCGCCCACGACGTGCGTCGCGCCGCTCAGGAGGACCGCGTCGTCCGCGCCGATGAGCTCCCACGCGTGCGGCTTGTCCGCGGCGGCCACGACCGTGGCGATCTTCTCCGCGGCCGGCAGGTAACCGACCTGGTTGACGCGGATCAGCTCGCTGCCCGACGGCGGGACCGTCTCGACCGGCGTGCCGCCGCCGCCGCCCTCGCCGACGTCGCCGCCGCCGCCGCCGTCGCCCGTCCCGGCGCCAGCGCCGCCGTTGCCGCCGTTGCCGCCGTTGCCGTCATCGCCGCAGCCGACCGCGCCGAGGCCCCCCACGAGCGCGAGGAGGAGCGAGCCCCCCAAAGACAACCACGACCGCTTCCAAGAAGCCGATCTAGAGGCACTACGCATTTAGTAAAGTCTCCAAACAAACTAAGGTTGACCGTCGAGCAACACTGACGATGCCGACAGTGCTTTTCAGCGGCGCTACATTCATTGGTGGGAAGGGAGATGTCAAGAGCAGAGCTGCATCCGCGTCGCGGGCAATCCCACGACTCGGTGAACTCGAGATCGCGCGGCGCGGCGCGGCGAGTCACGTCGCGTTATGTTCGACCACGGCGGAATTCTACAAAACCACCACCTGGGTAACGGCCGGTACCGCAGCGCCGCACATGCCTGCACGTCCCGGTTTCGTGGCTGTTTCTGCGTGTTCTCGCGCGCGGTGCGCCTCCGGGCGGGCCGCCGCGCGCCCACGGGACACGCGGCCTGTCGCCGCCTCCCGGCGTATCCTGTCCGTATCCAGTATTCAGTAGTGCCAGGGAAAACGCGTGAAGTCCGGACGACGCTTCTCCAGGAAGGCGTCCCGCCCCTCTCTGGCCTCGTCCGTGCCGTAGGCGAGCCGCGTCGCCTCGCCGGCGAACAGCTGCTGTCCGACGAGGCCCTCGTCGGGCAGGTTGAACCCGTACTTCAACATGCGCATCGCCGTCGGGCTCTTCGAGTTGATGATCGCCCCCCAGCGCAGCGCCTCCTCCTCGAGCTCGGCGTGGGGCACGACGGCGTTGACCATGCCCATCGCCGCGGCCTGCTCCGCCGTGTAATCGAGCCCGAGGAAGAAGATCTCGCGCGCCTTCTTCTGCCCGACCTGCCGCGCGAGCAGCGCCGAGCCATAACCGCTGTCGAAGCTCGCGACGTCCGGGTCCGTCTGCTTGAACATCGCGTGCTCGCGGCTCGCCAGGGTCATGTCGCAGACGACGTGGAGGCTGTGGCCGCCGCCGGCCGCCCAGCCGGGCACCACCGCGATGACCACCTTGGGCATGAACCGGATGAGCCGCTGCACCTCGAGGATGTGGAGCCGGCCGAGCCGCGCCGGATCCGCCTGGCCGGCGCTCTCGCCCTCGTACTTGTAGCCATCCTTGCCGCGGATGCGCTGGTCGCCGCCGGAGCAGAACGCCCACCCGCCGTCCTTCGGAGAGGGGCCGTTGCCGGTGATCAGCACGCAGCCGACATCCGAGGTCGTGCGCGCGTGCTCGAGCGCCGTGTACAGCTCATCGACGGTCTTGGGGCGAAACGCGTTGCGCACCTCCGGCCGGTTGAACGCGATACGCACGGTGCCCTGGTCCACGGCGCGGTGGTAGGTGAGGTCCTCGAACGAGAACCCGTCGACCTCACGCCAGCGCGCCGGGTTGAAGATTGCAGAGACGGTCATGGTCCACTCCTTTTCGCGCGGACCCTACCCGCCTCGCCGTAGGCTGGCAACCAGGGGGAGGCCGCGCGCACGAGGGCGGCGCGACCGCCGCCGCGCGGCCCGGCGACTGGTGTATAGAGGACCGGGCGCGTGTTCATGCCCACGGAGAGTCGCATGATGATGCTCGGGAAGGGTTCGATCGCGCGAGCCTGCTGCGCGGCCGTCGCGCTGCTCGCCGCCGCGCCGGCCTGCTCGACGAAGGTGCGGAGGTTCGGTGACGTCGGCGCCGGCGGCGGCGGCGGGGACAGCGCGACGGCGAGCGCCGGCGGCGGCGGCGCCGGCGGCGAAGGAGGCGGCGGGCGCGCGTGCGAGCCCGGCAGCCAGGACGCCTGTTACAGCGGGCCGCCGGACACGCTGAACCGCGGAGTCTGCCGGAGCGGCGTGAGGGCGTGCGACGGCGACGGGGTCGGCTACACCCCGTGCGCGGGCGAGGTGCTGCCCGCGGAGGAACGCTGCGACACCGCCGACGACGAGGACTGCGACGGCCTGGTCAACGAGGGGTGCCGCTACGCGAGGTGCGGCGACGTCCCACCCGGCTCGCCGAGCGGCGTGTACCTCCTCGATCTGGACGGGGCCGGACCATCGCCGGAGTTCCCCGTCCGCTGCGACCTGGAGACGGACGGCGGGGGGTGGGCGCTCGTCTACAACAGCGTCGGCTCCGACGAGGGGACGACGCTCCCGTTCTGGGCCATCCCGTTCGAGCAGCGGCTCGGGGTGAAGGGGGAGCCGTCGCTCGACGGGAACTTCTACCGCGGATCCCTATACTTCGTGGGCCGGGAGTACCGCGACGAGATCGTGGATCTCGAGGGGACCGCGATGGACGTCATGCGCGCCACCGCGGAAGGCATCGACTCGGCCACGATGAAGCTCGTGAGCCCGTCGCATGTCTCCGGGGACGCCGATATCTACTTTTCACACTTCTTCTCGGGGTGGTCGTCACCGGACTTCGACGGCGATCCTTACGAGGAGAGCTGCGCGGAGAGGTACCAGAACGTCACGCAGCACTACGCGCAGTGCTGGGCCTACAACCTCGGCGCAGACGGGGACGAGCCGCTCGACGACGGCGGCTGGGGTCCCCACCTCGCGGCGCACGTCGCCGAGCGTATTGGGCTCGCCGGCGACGGCTCGCGCCACACCCGCGTGCGGAGGATCTCCCGCTGGACGAGGTGGTGAGGCCGCTCTGCGCGTGACGGCGGCGGCGAGGAGACGAGGAGCCGAGGAATCTTCGCGGATTCCGTGACACCTCCGGCGCCGGTGCGCTATGCTGCCGCGGCCATGCGCTTTTATGCAATGATACTGCTCACCCTCTTCGCGGGCCTCGGCCTGGCGAGCTGCTGGAGAAGCGGCGCCTGCGTGGATGGGGATGCGTGCGAGTGCTCCGACGGCGACGACTGCTACCTCGGCTGTGATGGTGGCTTTTGCGACCAGCGTTGCTTCCAGATGGAGCACAGCTGCGGCGCCGTCTGCGACAACGGGTGTTCCTTCGAGTGCTTCGACGTGAGGGAGTGCTCGTCGTCCTGCGGCGACGAGTGCCAGCTCGACTGCCACAACACCACGTCGTGCGGCGCCTTCTGCGGCCGCGACTGCAGGTACGACTGCCACGACACCGACCGGTGCGGCGTCGTCGTCGGGTCGGGCAGCGTCGTGAGCTGCCGCAACACCACGACCTGCGTCATCGAGTGCGAGGGCTCGTGCGACGTGTCCTGCGCGGCCGTGAGCGAGTGCACCGTCGCCTGCGACGGCCCGTGCCAGGTGTCCTGCGAGTCCGTGGCCGGCTGCAACGTCACCTGCTCCGACGGCACCCCGGCGGAGACGTGCTCGGACACCCTGCGCGCGTGCGGTGGATGCTGAGGAGACCGAGACCAATGCAGAGAGCGACGACATCGCAGCTTCTCACGCCGCGCCGGCTGGCCGCGGCCCTCTCGTTCGCGGCGCTGACGATCGGATGGGTCGAGAGCGGCGCCGCGCAGATGACGATCCGCCGCCCGGGCGATCGCCCCGACTACAAGGTCGAGCTGGAGCCGCACCTGCTCGTGGCGCCGTTCGAGCCGGTCGGCCCCGGCGTCGGCTCCGGCGTCGGCGCCGGGTTCCGCGCCACCATCGATATCGTCCCCGACGGGTTCATCTCGCGCATCAACGACTCGGTCGGCCTCGGCTTCGGCCTCGACGCCCTCCACTACGGAGGCAACGGAGACTTCCGCGGGGAATGTACGAACTTCGAGCGCGGCCCGGCGGGCACGCAGATCTGCACGGAGGTCGACGCGTACGGGGACGCCACCGACTACGTGTTCGGCGAGGTCGTGATGCAGTGGAACTTCTGGCTCCACCGGCGCTGGTCCGTCTTCGGCGAGCCGGGGCTCTCGTTCTACCTCGGCGATCTGAGCCACCGCGGGTATTTCGGGGTCTCACCGGTCCTGTTCGCCGGCGGACGGTTCCACTTCACGGAGAACGTCACGCTGACGATGCGGCTCGGTTATCCCGCGTTCTCGCTGGGCGTATCGTTCCTTCTGTGAGGGGCGCCGCGCCGCCTCCCGGGGGCGCGCGGCGCCGCCTCCCGGGGGCGCGCCGCTCCTGTTTCCCGGGGCGCCGGCCGACCTGATATCCTGCGCGCATGCGGGAGACGCCTCGTTCCGAAGAGCCGCCGGGCTCGGCCGCCACCGACGATCCCAGGGCGAAGGGGCCCGGAGCGCCGGCCGAGCCTTCCATGGCGGAGCTCTCGAGCTCGGCGCTCGTGGAGGAGATCTCGTCGATCGAGGCCCTGGGCGCGCGCGGGAGCTCGCTCTCCGGGGGCGCGAGCGGAGACGTGCTGATCGGGAGCCTGATCTCCGGGCGCTACCGGGTCCACGAGCTCATCGGCGAGGGCGGGATGGGCGCCGTGTACCGCGGCGAGCAGGTGCACCTGCGCAAGCAGGTCGCGATCAAGCTGCTGCGGCCGGTCGCGCGGAGGATGCCGGAGCTCGTGGCGCGGTTCGAGCGGGAGGCCGTTGCGGGGGCGCACATCCGGCACCCGAACATCGTCGCGGTCATCGACTTCGGGCAGTTGGAGGACGCATCGTTCTTCCTCATCCTCGAGTACGTCGAGGGCACGCCGCTGCGGGACGTGATCGCGAGAGGGAGGCTCCCGCCCGGGCGGGCCCTGCGGATCGCGCGGCAGCTCGCGTCGGCGCTCGCGGCGACGCACGAGAAGGGCATCGTGCACCGCGACGTGAAGCCCCACAACGTGCTGATCGACGCGGACGATCAGGTCAAGCTCATCGACTTCGGGCTCGCGAAGGTCAATGTCGATCTCCTGGCGAGCACGGCCCGCAAGACGGCCGCGGGGCCGAGCCCGGCCCTCACCAGCGCGGGCGAGGTCTTCGGGACGCTCGCGTACCTCGCGCCGGAGGCGCTGCGCGGGATGGACGCGGTGGACGCGCGCGCGGATCTCTACGCGCTCGGGCTCGTGCTCTACGAGATGCTCACCGGGCAGCACCCGTTCGACGTGAAGAACGTGGTGGCGCGGCTCAAGGAGCAAGGGCCGTCGGGGCCGCCGGCGCTGAGCCTGCGGGCGCCGGACCTCCGGGTGCCCGCGGAGGTCGAGCAGGCGGTGGCGCGGCTGATCCAGCACGACCCGGCGCGCAGGTACACGACGGCGGCGGAGGCGGTCGCGGCCATCGATGCGGGGATCGCGGCGGTGGAGCGGGGGCAGGCGGCGCAGGGCGCGCAGGCGGCGCAGGGCGCGCAGGCGGCGCACGACGCGCAGGGCGCGCAGGTGGGGCAGGCGGCGCACGCCGCGCAGGTGGGGCAGGCGGCGCAGGGCGCGCAGACGGCGCCCCGAGGCAAGCCGTCGCCCGGCTGGAAGGGGCCGCGGGCGACGCTGCTCGCGCACGCGCACCGGCCGGCAGCGGCGTCGGGCCGCTGGGCGCTCCTCGCCGCCACGGCGATCGCGGCGCTCGCGCTCGGCGGCACGGCGGTATGGCTCGCCTTCCGGCGCCCCGCGACGACGGCGCCGGCGCCCGCAGCCGCCCCGGCGGAGCCCACACCCGCGACGAGTGAGCCGCCCCCGGCGGCCTCGGCAAACACACCGCCCGAGGAAGACGACCGCGGCGCCAGGGGGCTGCGCGCGCAGCTGAGCCGCGCCGTGGCAACCAGGAACTGGGTGCTCGGGGCACGATCGATGGTGGCGCTCGCGCAGGTCGACCCCGAGATGCTCCTGAGCAAGGGCCTGCGCGAAGAGGTCCTCTCCATCGTGGCAGGCATCGGGTTCGAGGAAGACCACGAGGCGGCTGACGAGGTGTTCGAGCTGCTCACGAGCGGGCTCGGCAGCGGAGGGCTCGACGTGCTGCTGGACGTGGTGCGCGCGCGCGGAGGCACGAAGGCGGCGCGGCGCGCGAGCGAGATCCTCGCGCAACCCGAGGTGATGGCGCGCGCGACGCCGGCGCTCCGCGTGACGTTCGCGTTCCGCAGGGCGACGTGCAGCGGGAAAAGGGCGCTGTTCGGGCGCGCGGCGGCCGAAGGAGATGAACGAACGCTGTTTGAGCTCCAGGTTCTGCACGGGGCGAGGTGCAGGAGGAGAGCGGATCCGTGCTGCTTTAGGGAGGACAAGGCGATCGCGGAGGCGATTCAGCAGCTGAAGGCGAGGCTCGGGACGTAGGGAGACGAGAGACGGAGGACGGGAGACGGGGTTGTCAGAGCAAACCGCAACTGCCGTAGAGCGGAACGATATCACTGTCGTGTAGTTCGGTCCGGATCGTCTCCGAGTACGCGGGGGCTGTGATCTGACCGAGCAGAGGACCAAGGACCGCGGCCAGCGGGAACGAGCCGCACGTCTGGTCTCCGTTCGCGTCCTCCGTGCAGGCCAGATTGCACAGCCCGACGAAGGAGACCCCGCACAGCAGCGACGTGTGGCCGCAGAGGCGCTCCAGCACGAGCAGGTTGAGGTCGAGCGGGCAGCTCAGCGACAAGCCCGAGAGGACCCCCGAGAGATCGGGATCGATGCACGCATAAGCGACGGTCGGCCTGTCCAGGAAGGCGTTGCCAAACATGGTGGCATCCCGAACGTTGAAATTGACGAACGGCTCCTCGTCCCTGGAGCACGCGAGCGAGGAATGGCGACCCTCCAGCAAGATTTCGACGTGTTCGCCGGATCCGTTCAGGTGCTGAAAGAGGCACGCCGAGACCCAGCGCTGCTCCGAGGTGGCGAGCCCGCGCCCGGCCCACTCCGGCGCGAGGCCGAAGGCGCCGTAGAACTTCTTGCCGTCCGGACCCTGCACGACCTGGCCGTCGGACAGGGCGCAGCGGACCGTGTGGTCGAGCACGCTCCTTCCAGCCTCCGTGTCGAGCAGGGGCGTCGCGGTCAGCACAGCGCCGCTGAGGAGCGGACCTCCGCCGAGCGCGCGGAGGGCCGCGCGGTTCTCCGGCGCCCAGAAATCAGCTGGATCCAGGCCGTTGAGGCCGATCGGGACCGTGTAGCGGATGCGCTGGCTCATCACCTCCTCGGCCACCTCGGCCGGAAGCTCATCCGAGGGCGCCGAGGTGTCATCCGGGCCGATGCACCCCGGCATGAACACACCTGCGCCCAGGATCCCCAAGGTGATGGATCTAATTAGCATTCTGATCTTCCTCCGGAGGTCAAACGGAGCCGAGAGTGCTCCTCACCGTTCGGCCCAACATTACGCCTTGTTACATTTTTCCGAAAGGCACGCAACTCCGGAAAGGGGCGATTCCTCGCACACGGCGCGCAAAAGAGACCTTTACGGAAGCTCCCGATCAGGACGAGGAGAACACCCTTTGTTGTATCAGGGTGAGAGGGTTGGTGGAGCGTCCGGACTCCGCGGTAGATCCGCGAGCGCGCGCTCCAGCTCGTCGAAGCGAGGCAGCCACATCGGGCACTCGGCCCGGTGCTCTCGCGCGCTCGCGAGGGCGCCTCGGGCCTCATCGCTACGTCCTTGACGAAGAGCCACTCGAGCACGCCAGTAGAGCATTCGCACCATCGTCTCTATCGAGAGCTGCTCTCGCGCGAGCTGGATGGCCTCGCTCCACGTCGGGGGCGGCGGGCTGTGCGGGCGGAGCCCGAGGTCCGAGAGGACCAGCCGGAGCAGCGCGTAGTCCGGCATGTCGCGCGGCCCGAGCTCGCAGGACCTCTCGACCCAATCGACGAGGTGGTTCGCCTCTTCGTACTCGTCGAGCGAGAGATGAATCGCGGCGAGCAGGATCGCCGTCTGGGGCATCGGGCGGTCCGAGGACTGCTCCTCCAGCCACCTGGCGCGCCTCGCGAGCGCCTGCGCTTCCCGCTGCCTGTCGCTCCAGTAGAGCAGCACGGAGACGTTGTAGGAGGCGACCTTCTCCAGCCACGGATTGCCGAGCTCGCGCGCCAGGTCGACGGCGCGGCGCATGTCGTCGACCGCCCCCGGCAAAGACCACCGCAAGGCCCACAGCGCGATGCGGTTGATGTACGCCGCGCAGAGGTGGAACAGGTCGCCGGCCGCCGTCAGCTGGTCGATGAGCTGGCGGAAGGCGGGCTCGGACTCCTCCAGGCGGCGCGCGGACGCGAGCTGGAAGGGCAGCATCATCAGGGCGAGGACGCGAGCGTCGTAGTCCCCGAGCTCCGCGGCGCGCTCGGCGCAGGCGGTGAGCTCCGCGATCGACTCCTCGAGCCGCCCTCGCCGCCACAACGTCCGGGCCTCGGCGACCCGGAGCCGCAGCTCGAGCACGGGCGAGCGCTCCGCCTCGACGAGCGGCCGCGCCTGCTCCACCCGCCGCGCCGACGCCTCGAACTCGAACGCCCAGTCGAGCGCGGTCGCGTCCTCCAGCAAGAGCGTCGCCGTGAGGCGGGCGTCTCCGAGCGACTCGGCCAGCGAAAGCGCGTCGCCGAAATCGGCGCGGGCCTCCTGGACGCGGCACAGGCGGTACCGGCTCCTGCCGCGGCCGGCGAGCGCGCGCGCGCGCCGGCGCGCGTCGCCCTCCTCGATCACGTGGAGCGCGGCGTCGTAGCTCTGGTCCGCCTCGACGGTGCGGTGCCGCGCGGACGCGAGATCGCCGAGCGCGAGGTAGGCGTCGGCGGCGTCCGCGCGCTCGCCGCACGCGGCCGCGTGGCGCGCGAGCGCGCGCAGCGCGCCCGACGATCCGCCGGCGGACTGCGCCCTCCAGTACGCGAGGGCGCTCCGGTGGATCTCGGCGCGGTGCTCCGGGTCGAGCATCTCGTACACGGCCTCCTGGAAGACCGCGTTCTGGAACGCGTGCCACTCGTCGGCGCGGCCGCCGCGATCGCGCTGCAGGACCCGCCGCTCGACCAGCGCCGAGAGCCCGAAGCCCGCGTCGACCATCGTGCCGACGGCGCCCGCGCGCTCGAGGCCGTCGAGCACCGCCTCGAGCTCGACGCGGTCGAACGACATCCCGAGCGCCGAGCAGACGCGGGCGCACGCCGCGAGCTCCGACGGCAGGTCGTCGAGCTGCCGCGCCGCGAGCCACTGCCACGCCGGCGAGGGCGGCAGCGCCTCGACCTCCGCCGTGGCGACGTAATAGCCGCCGCCGGCCCGCTGGCGCACGACGCCCGCCTCCTTCAGGGAGCGGACGATCCGCCGCAGGCAGTCCGGGTTGCCGCCCGCCCAGTCGGTCAGGCGGCGGAGGGTCTCCGCGGGCGGGTACTCCGCCGGCAGGAGCAGGCGCGAGGCGAGCTCCATCGCCGGCTTCTCCGCGAGCGGCGCGAGCGTCGCCCGGGTGTGGCGCTGACAGCGCTGGCCCCAGCCGGGGCGGGCCTGCTCGAACGGGGGGCGCGCGGCCACCACGGCCCAGAGCCGGATGCCCTCGCCGTCCAGCGTGGCGTACTCCAGGGCGCCCAGCAGCACGTCGTCCGCTTGATGGGCGTCGTCGAGGACCACGGCAAGGGGGCCGAGGCGCGCCCGGCCGCGGAGCGCCTCGGCGAGCGCGAGCATCAGGACCTGGCGGGACGCGCCGGGCGACTGGGCGCTCCTCGCGGAGCTCCAGCCGAGCGCCGCCGCCACGGCCTCCCAGGCCGCGTCGCCGAGCGCCTCGCCGAGGCGCTCCACGCAGAAGGCCCGCGGGTCCGGGGGCCTCTCGTCGGGGGCGTCGAGCGCGACCCGCAGGAGCGCGCGCACCGCCTGCGCGGCGCCGCCGTGGATGGGGTGGAGCGCGCGCACCGCCGCGACGCACACGTCCGCGGCCGTCACGCCCGCGATGCTCGCGGCCTCGGCCGCGAGGCGGGTCTTGCCCAGGCCGGCGTCGCCGATCATCGTGAACAGGCCGGGGCACGTGCCGTCGAAGGCCTCGGCCGCGCTCGCGGCGAGCGCGGAGAGCACGTCGTCGCGGCCGAGCAGCGGCGGCTCGCCGGCGCTCGCCGGGTCCAAAGGCGGCATGGACGGGCTGCCTGGCGGCGTGGGCGCGCTGCCCGGCGGCGTGGGCGCGAGCACCTCGTCGGGCATCGCGCGCTGGAACTCGTCGGTCATCGCGAGGCCACACCACGGCTCGGGAGGCAGCCACGTCTCGGGGCGCTCGACCGGCGCGCCGTAGACCGCGTGCAGCCCGCCCGGCGCCCGGCGGAGGCGCACGCTGGCCAGGTGCAGCCCCACGCGCACGCCGCCGGCCTGCGCGAGCTCGCGCGCCGCGGCGATCGCGGCGCGGGCCGGGTCGTCGACGTCCCTCGCCGGGAACACGGCCACGCAGCGGCTCCCGCGCTGCCGCGCGAGGAACCCGCGGCGGGCGTTCACCGCCGCCATCACGAGCGGCGCGCCCGCCTCGGCGTACAGCAGCGCGACCGGCTGGCGCCCCTCGGCGGCGGCCGCGGCCGCGGGGCCCACGAGCCGCCGCGACGACCGGGGCGCGGACGGCGGGGGGATGGTGTCGGCGGGCGGCCGCGCGCGCAGCGCGCGCCGGAGCGCGGCGGCGCTCTCGGGGCGGCGGCTCGGGTCCTTGGCGAGGCACGCGAGCGTGAGCTCCTCGAGCGCCTCGGGGACCTCCGCGAAATCGCCCGGGCGCGGCGGGCGCAGCGCGAGGTGGCCGTGCTCGATCGCGTCCTCGCCCCCGACGAACGGCGGGCGCCGCGTGAGCAGCTCGAACAGGATCACGCCGAACGCATAGAGATCCGCGCGCACGTCGGCCTGCGCGGCGTCGCCCCGGAGCAGCTCCGGGGCCATGTACTCCGGCGTGCCCACGACGTCGCCGGCGCGCGTCGCGGCGAGGGTCTCGCCCGCGTCGCCCGCGTCGCCGACGCGCTTCGCCAGGCCGAGGTCGAGCAGCACCGCGCGGCCGCTCGCGCCGATCAGGAAGATGTTCTCGGGCTTGAGATCGCGGTGGACGACGCCGCGCGCGTGCGCCGCCTCCAGCACCGCGAGGATCGCGTCCGCGCGCTCGACGGCGCGGCCCGGATCGAGCGGCGCGGGCAGCGCCGCGAGCTCCTCGGCCAGCGTCAGGCCGAAGAGCCGCTCCATCGCGATGTACGGGCGCCCGTCGGCGAGCTCGCCCGAGCCGTACAGCTGCGCCACGTGCGGCACCCCGACGCGCTCGAGCAGCGCGGCCTCGCGCCGGAACCGCACGCGGACGGCCCGCGTCGCCTGGCGCGCCACCTTGACCGCGGCCGGGGCCTCGTCGTCGTCGCGCTGCGCGGCCCAGACGTCGGCGAAGCCGCCTCGGCCGAGCGGACCGAGCAGCGTGAAGCCCTCGACGCGCGGCGTCGCGCGCTCCTCGTCGCCGTTCCCGCGGGGCGGCGGCGTGAAGCCGTCGCGGGCGCATGACGCGCCGGGAAGGAGCCGCCCGTGGCATACGGCACAGCGGTGCATTGTCCGGCTCTCGATGACAAAGCAGAGCGTCGGGTTGGACGCCGGCGTAGGGCTACAGTAACGCGCGATGTCAGCGGCTGTCATGTATGAACAAGCGACCCGAAGCAGATGAGTCGCCGCCTCGCGCGGCGCCGGCCGAAGCGCCCGCCGCGGTCGAAGCGCCCGCCGGGGACGAACCGGCGGCGGGCTCGGCGCCGACGTGGGACCAGCGCACGTTCGACACGCGCGACCGAGACGGCGACCATCCCAGCATCCCGGCGGCCGCGGCGCTGAGGGCCGGCGAGTACCTGCTCGACGGCGTCATCGCCGAGGGCGGGTTCGGCGTCGTCTACCGCGCGGTGCACGCGACGAAGGGCACGCCGGCGGCCGTGAAGATCATGCACGCGGAGCTGATCACGCGCCCCGACGTGGTGATGCGCTTCCAGCGCGAGGTGGACGCGATCGGGCGGATCCGGCACCCGAACGTGGTCGAGATCCTCGACGTCGGGCGGGTCGAGGACGGGCGGCCCTACTTCGCGATGGAGCTCCTGCAGGGCAGGAGCCTCGAGCAGCACCTGTTCTCGCGCGGCCGGCTCCCGGCGGACGAGGCGCTCGCGATCCTCGACCCGCTCTGCAGCGCGCTCGCCGCGGTGCACGCGGTCGGGATCGTCCACCGGGACGTGAAGCCGTCGAACGTCATCCTGTGCGAGCAGGGGGCGGGGATCAGGGTCGTGCTGCTCGACTTCGGCATCGCGAAGCTGCTCGACACGACGGAGCTCGCGCTCACCTCGTCGCGGCACGTCGTGGGGACCCCGGCGTTCATGTCGCCCGAGCAGCTGCTCAACCGGCCGGTCGACATGCGGACCGACGTCTACGCGCTCGGCGCCCTGCTCTACACGATGATCGCGGGCTCCATGCCCTTCTCGGCGAGCGCTTACCCGGTGCTGCGGCACCTGCACCTGCACCAGGCGCCGCCCCGCCCGAGCCTGCACGCGCCGGTCGATCCGGCCTTCGACGACATCGTCGTGCGGGCGATGAGCAAGGACCCCGCGGGTCGCCACCCGGACGTGACCACGTTCCTGGAGGAGGTCCGGGCCGCCACGGCGCGGGTCGCCCGCACGGAGACGAAGGTGGCCGGGCGCATCCGGCGGCTCGCGATCGGGCTGCTCGTCGAGGTCCTCGCCGAGCTCCGCGCGCTCGAGGCGCCCACCGACTCGTTCTTGACCGACTTCGAGTCCGTGCTCCCGCAGGTGATGACCGAGCTCTCGGCCGCCGGCTTCGCGACCCTCGCCGTCACGAGCACGAGCGTGCTGCTCGCGGCGGACTGGCCGCGCGACGAGCGGGAGGCCGCGGAGGCGCGGCGCCGCGCGATCTCGGCCGCGCTCTCGCTGGCCGAGCGCCTCGATCGGTCGAGCGGCCACGACCGGCGGGTGGGGGTCCGCTTCTGCCTGCACGCCGGCGAGGTGGTGGTGACCGAGGACGGCTCCGTGGTGGGCGGGAACGTGCTCGAGCTCTCCTCGTGCCTGCCGGACACGGCGGAGCAGGGCGTCTACGCGTCGCCGGCCATGCTGGAGGGCCTCGGCTTCACCTCGCACCGAGCCACGGGGGCGCCCGGCGCGTCGATCCCGATGCGCCGCGTGGCCGCCCGGCAGCCGGCCGGCCCCGCGGAGCCCGCCTAGGCTGCGCCGGGCGAGCGCGGCGCGGCGCCCGCCGGCGCGGCGCCCGCCGGCGCGGCGCCCGCCGGACCGAGCCGGGCGCCGCCTCTCGCGATCTCCGTCAGCGGGCGGGCTTGACGAACTTGAGCGTCATGCGGTCGCTCTCGCCGATGGCCGCGTAACGCGCGCGGTCCTTCTCGCCGAGCCGGAAGTTCGGCGGCAGCGTCCAGACCCCTTCCGGGTAGTCCTTCGTGTCCTTCGGATTGGCGTTCACCTCGGACTTGGCGCCGAGCTTGAAGCCGGCCGACTCGACCTTCTGGATCACCCACGGCTCCGGGAGGTATCCCTGCTTGGCGCTCTCGTCGGGGTTCGCGTCGGGCTTCGCGCGGTGCGCGACGACGCCGAAGACGCCGCCCGGCTTGAGGGCCTTGAACACCTCCGCGACATAGGTGTCGAACTTGCCGTTCCGGTGCCAGTTGTGCGCCTCGCGAATGGCGAGCACGAGGTCGACCTTGCCCTCGATGCCGAGCTTCGGCGTGTCTCGGTCGATCACGACGACCTCGACCTTGCCGAACAGGTCGGGCGACTTCTCGAGCATGCGCTTCAGCCGCTTGCCATAGAGCGTGTTGCGCGACTCCGCGGGGCCGTTCGGGTCGAAGGACGTGACGATGAGCTTGCCCTTCTTGGAGAGCACCGGCGCGAGCAGCTCCGTGTACCAGCCCTCGCCGGCCCCGAGCTCGAGCACGGTGCTCGTCGGCTTCAGGCCGAAGAACTCCAGGGTCTCGACCGGGTGCCGGGCCGGGTCCCGCTCGGCGTTGCCGGGCGTGCGGTGCTTGCTCTTGAGCGCCGCGCGCAGCGCCGCGCCGGTGTTCGGGTAGTTGGCCGCGACGAGCGCCTTCACCTCGGCCTTGAGGGCGTCGTTGAACCGCGCCGCCTCCTCCGCGGCTTTGGCCTCCATGGCCTTCGTGTCCTCTTCGAGCTTCGCGAGCTCCGCCTTCTTCTTCTCCTCTGCCGGGTCTGCCTTGGGCGGCGCCGCCGCCTCGGGCTGCGCGGTCGCCGGCGCCGCGGGCGGGGGCGCCGCGGGGGCCGTCGGGGCGGCGGGCGCGGCGCCGCTCTCGACGGGCGGCGGGGTGGACGCGCACGCAGCGAGCGCGCCGGCGAGGACGAGCAGGATGGATCGGGAAGTACAGTGCATGCCGGCGTGCCTAGACTGAAGGACGTACGGCCGCAAGCGGCGACCACGGGCGGGCAGGCCGTCGGACGAGGCGACGAGGCGACGAGGCGCGAGGCGCGAGGCGCGAGGCGCGAGGCGCGAGGCGCGAGGCGCGAGGCGCGAGGCGCGAGGCGCGAGGCGCGAGGCGCGAGGCGACCAAGCGACCGCTCGACCCCGCGCGAGGTGAAGAACCGAATCCGCGCGCGGCGCGGCGACATCGCAGCGCGGGGCCGCCGTCCAGGTTTCCCGGCATGCAGCGCTGTCGGGCGTCATCGGCCCACGGATCGGCGCGTTGACCCGCTGGCGCGCCCAGGGTAGCGTACGCGGTCCCCCGAGAAGCCCGCACATCACGCAGGTCGCCGATGCCGCTCAAGGTTCATAATACGCTCACGAGGAAGAAAGAGCTCTTTGTCACGGCGCAGCCGAAGGTCGCCCGCATCTACACGTGCGGTCTCACCGTCTATGCCCCGATGCACATCGGTCATGCGCGCACCTACTCCTTCTGGGACGTCTTCCGCCGCTACCTCGAGTACCGCGGCTATCACGTGGTGAGCATCATCAACTACACGGACATCGACGACCGGATCATGCAGCGCGCGAACGAGCGCGAGGGCGCGATCGACGTCGCCGAGCGGAACATCGCGGCGTTCCGGCGCGACTGCCGCAGGATCCATATCAAGGACTACGCCGTCTACACGCGCGCCACCGACTTCGTCGACGAGCAGGTCGACATGGTGAAGCGCCTGATCGGCAAGGGCCACGCCTACGCGGTGAACGGCGAGGTCTTCTACGAGGTCAGCACCTGCCCGTCGTACGGAGAGCTCTCGGGCCGCAAGGTCGAGGAGCAGGAGGTCGGCGCGAGCGGGCGCGTCGAGGAGGACTTCGCGCGGAAGCGGAGCCCCGCGGACTTCACCCTGTGGAAGCCGAGCGAGGCGAGCCAGCCGAGCTGGCGCACGGGGGAGGACGCGTGGCCGGCGGGGCGCCCGGGCTGGCATATCGAGTGCTCCGCGATGAGCACGGCGCTGCTCGGCGACCACTTCGACGTCCACGGAGGGGGCATCGACAACATGTTCCCGCACCACGAGAACGAGATCGCGCAGAGCGAGCCGCTCTGCGGGAGGCCCTGGGTGCGCTACTGGCTCCACCCCGAGCACCTCGATCTCAAGGAGGTGAAGATGTCGAAGAGCCTCGGGAACGTCATCAGCGTCGAGGAGCTCGTCTCGAGGCACGGGCACGACGAGGCGCGCTGGTTCTACGTGACGCACCACTACCGGTGCAAGCTCCCGTTCAGCTGGGAGCTGCTCCAGCAGGCGTCGCAGGGCTACGCGCGCATCAAGAAGCTCGCGTCGGTGCTCGCCGAGAAGCTGCGCGGCGGCGCGGAGGAGCCGCTCGCCCCGGGCGTGTACGCCTCCCAGCGGTCCGAGGACGAGCGGATTCCGCGGATGCGGCACATTTACACCCACGGTCAATTCGGGGAGCACACCGAGCGCTTCATCACGCGCTTCATCGAGGCGATGGATGACGACCTGAACACGCCGAACGCGGTGGCCGCCTTCTTCGACTACGTGGGCGCGCTCTACTCGGCGGGGATCGAGCAGTGCGGCGACCGCGCCTCGCTGCTCGCCGTGTACCGCGCCATCACGCGTCACCTCGCGGTGTTCGGGGTGGAGATCGCAGAGCCGGCGCTCTATCCGGCGCTCGTCGTCGACTACGCGCTCCCCCCGGCGGAGGGCGCGGGCGGGCGCGGGGGCGACGCCGCCGTCGACCGGCTGATCGCGCTGCGCCAGGCCGCGCGCAAAGCCAAGGACTTCGCCAAGGCGGACGCCATCCGGAACCTGCTCACCGAGGCCGGCGTGGTGCTCGAAGACACGCCGCAGGGCCCGCGCTGGAGCGTCGGTTAGTCACGCCTCGGTCGTCCGTCGCGCGGCGCCGCGGCGCCCGTTGATCCCCCTCCCCCTCCCCTCCGCTCGTCAGGTCCCCCTCATCCCTCATAAGGAGGGCCGGCCTCCTGGCGCCTCACTCGTCAGGTGCCCCTCCCTAGAAGGAGCGCCGGTCTCTCGCGTCACTCGTCAGCAGGTGCCCCTCTCCATAAGGAGCGCCGACCTCCTGGCGCCTCACTCGTCAGGTGCCCCTCCTTATAAGGAGCGCCGGCCTCCCGCGTCACTCGTCAGGTGCCCCTCCTTATAAGGAGCGCCGGCCTCCCGCCTGCTTTTGAGGAGGGCGGTATGGCGCGATCAATGACAGGCGCGCGTCGTTCGAGACGAACATCGCCGCATTTCGACGCGCGCTCTAGGCGATCGCGTTGGAAGCTTGCTGGTCAGGGGTCAGGCGCCTGCAGCCTGATGTATGAGGAGATTGTGCCAGGTGTGCCAGCATCGGATCTCCGAGACATGGCCACGTGTTCACACCGGCAGCGCGTCAGGGGAAAACTCGCTGCTTAGACCGGGCACATCAATTGCCAACTGACTGAATCGCAACAGCGCCCAAGCCCGAACAGCCCAGTCGGGTCCGATGGACGCCTGCTCCGTCACCGGTCGCAACCTGCGTTGCGACCGGCGGGCGCTCGTGCAGGTAACTCCTACCCAACGAGAACGTAGATGCGGAACCTCTCCTTCGGCTTCGCCCACCCTCTATCAATCAAAACCAGCTCGGCTGCGGTCCTCGCCCTGTTCGCCGTGGGCGTCGCCGCATGCGGAAGTTATGGCGCGGATGAAGGTGCATTCGACGACGCAGCGCAGACGCTCGACGAGCAGGGCGGGCCGATCGGCAGCGCCGTCAGCGTCGGCGTGAGCTCCAGCGTCGGCACCGGCGGCTTCGGCACCGGCGGCGGTGGCACCGGCGGTGATACCGGCACGGGCGGCTCCGGCACCGGCGGTGATACCGGCACCGGCGGCGGCGAGGGCGGCGGCGTCGTCGACCCGCCGCCCGTATTCGGGCCGCCGGGCGTCGGCTTCTGGAAGTTCGACGATTGCGACAGCGCGACGACGACCCTGAGCGACTCGTCGGGCAATGGCAACGACGCCACCCGCTCGACCGGCGCCGCCTGCGTCGCGGGCATCAGCGGCCCGGGGGTCGAGTTCAATCACAAGAACGACACGGTCACGGTCGGCGACGATCCCTCGTTCACGTTCGGCAAGAACCTCGCGGTGGCCGCGTGGGTCAAGCCGACCGCGGTCACGGGCACGCAGGTCATCGTCCAGGAGCGGGGCACGGGCTCGAGCGACACGAGCTTCACGCTCAGCATCAAGAACGGCAGCGCGCAGTTTGCCGTGAGGCTGAGCAACAGCCAGACGATCACCTCCTCCGCGAAGATCGACGCCAACGTGTGGACGCACGTCGGCGGCATCTACGACGGCAGGTTCGTGCGCCTCTTCCTCAACGGCGAGCAGTTCGGGCAGATCAGCGTGCCGAGCGCGGCCACGGTCACGCTCAACGACATCAGCGCGCCCATCCATATCGGCCACAACCCGCAGAACACGAACCAGCGCTTCAAGGGCCTCATCGACGAGGTGTGGCTCTCCGCCAGCCCGTCGACCGGCGCCACGATCGCCGAGCTCTCCTGCATCAAGCAGCCCGCGACGATCGCGGTCACCCCGCCGACCGCCGGCCCGGTCCCCGCGAACACGCCCGTGTCGTACGATATCGCGGTCACCAACAACAACGTCGGCGCGTGCGGCAACGCGAACTACTTCCTGAGCATCTTCGGCGGCGCCCCGGGCGTCAACATCTTCCCGGACACGACGTTCGTCCCCGAGGTCGCGTCCGGCAGCACGGCCCACTTCCCGGTCACGGTCAGCGGGACCGAGGAGGCCGAGCCCGGCGTGCACGAGATCCCGTTCCAGATCGACGACTTCTTCGTGGGGGAGTTCATCGGGTCAGGCTCGCTCAGCTTCGAGTCGGCCGCGCCGACCGGCTGCTTCGTCCGGACGGGCCGGGAGCTCTTCGTGAAGCACCTCAGCGTGGTCGAGGATCCCATCCGCACGACGTTCGACGGCCCGCCGGAGGACCCCCGCACGGGCGCGTGGACCTTCGCGAAGCTGATGGAGGACATGGCGCCCACGCCGGAGGCCGCGCCGGCCATGGTCGAGCAGCTGTTCGATACCTGGCGGACCGATCAGGTCGTGAACGGCTTCACGATCCCGGCGCGCCCCGCCATCCAGAACGCCGTCTTCGATTTCTGGCCGAGGAGCCCCGACGGGTCGCTCGATCTCAAGCAGGCGCCGCTGCGGCTGCTCGGCATCGTCAACCGGATCGACGTGCGGAACCTCGCGGAAGGCAACGCCGGCGAGGGGCGGTTCGTGTTCAACGTCGTCGGGGGCTTCGAGCAGCAGTTCACCGTCATCCTCGAGTACAAGCTCCCCGCGTCGACCGAGGCCGACGTGCTCCAGTGGGCGAACGACTGGCACGCGCTCGGCAACCTGCCCTTCCCGTCCGAGGAGTACAACGCGGCCCTCCAGGCGATCACCACGCGGTTCGCCGGCCGGAACGCCGCGCCCGGCAAGCCGAACGGGAGCTCGCTCGGGCAGCTCCGGACGAACGAGATCTCGCTGGCGCCCGTGTGGGAGCTGCGCGAGTTCAACCTCTCGCCTGTCACCGGCTTCCTGGAGCCGACGACGGTGAAGCTCACGCCGGACCTCAGCTTCGACGGGACGGCCACGCTCGCGGACTTCGTGAACCAGAACGAGGCCGCGATCGTCGCCGAGCAGCACACGGTGCCCGAGACGTTCCAGGGCGCGCCGTTCCTCGCCGGCGCGATCCTCAACAACCTCACGGCGTGGCGGGCGCCGGGCATCGTGAACAACGAGGCGCGGCACAAGTTCTCGCTCAACACCTGCAACGGGTGCCACGGCTCCGAGGAGACCGGGACCGGGTTCCTCCACGTGTTCCCGAGGCCGGTGGGCGGCGAGGCGCAGCTGTCGGGCTTCATGACGGGCATCACCATCGGTGACCCGGTGACCGGCGAGCCGCGCACCCTGAACGACCTGGGGCGCCGGAACGCGGATCTGAAGGCGCTCGTCTGCGAGCCTGCCCCGACCGCCGTCGGGGAAGCCGAGGGCGCGCCCGGCTCCCGGCTCGCCGCGCCGGCCAGCAGGGCCGCCAGCCGCTCGGCGTTCATCCGCCGCGGCATCGGCCGCGTCCACTGAGACCCCGCCGCGCGGCGCGGCGAGCGTGGCCATCGGGCCGCGCCCGCCGCGCCGCCGCGCCCCGCCCGCCTCCCCCGGGGTCCGCCTCGCGACCTCCCCTCCCCCGACCACCTCGCCAGCCCCCTCCGCCGCGCCCGGGGCCGCCCCGCGGCGCCCTCAGGAGGACACCGTCGCCGACCCGCGCCCCGCCGTCGCGACAGGCGCTCTCCAACGTCGCTTTCCTGCCACACCATTGCGCAACGCATTGCAACGAATCAATGGCGCGGCCCGCGAGTCGCGACGATCGCGGAAGCGAGTTGCTTCGCGCGAGCGCCGTGAGATAATGCGCCCGCCTGTCTTTCTTTGCGAGCAACAACGTTCATCCACAGGGCGCACCTGCTCGCCCGATTGGAGATGACGCAATGCGTTTGCCGGAGAAGAAACATAAAAAGAGCGATCTTGCTTTGGGACGCCGCGTGTTCCTGAAAGCGCTCGGGATCGGCGTCGCGGCGCCGCTGGCCTTCCGGATGAGCAACCTGGCGATGGCCGAGCCGAGCTCCGCGCCGGTGCGGCTGTTCATCTACTTCGTCCCACACGGCATGCCGATGGAGTTCGCCGAGCCTTACGGCTCGGGGGCGGACTTCCTCAAAGGATCGACGGTGCTCTCGCCGCTCGCGCCGTTCGGGAAATACATCAACGTCTGCCGCGGCCTCGGCATCAACGGCTTCGGCAACCACGAGGCCGTCTCCGGGGTGCTCACGGGCGTCAAGGACGGCGCCGGCGCCGACTCGATCGATCACACCATCGCTCAGGCGCTGGGCGTCGACGCCTACAACCTCGGCGCGAACCCCTACCCGAGGAACCAGGACGGGACCGGGTTCGACAAGAACTCGTACCTGATCCGGCACGGCGGCGTCTGGGTGCGCCCGACGGAGGACCCCGCGGCCGCGGCGGCGGACATGCTCGGCGCCGTCGGCGGCGGGCAGCAGGGCGGCGGCGCGCCGGAGGCGGACGAGACGGCGTTCCGCAACGAGGCGCTCGGGCTCACCGAGCGCCAGCTCGAGAGGATGCAGGGCGCGCTGTCGGGCCTCACCAAGGAGCAGAACAAGCTCGGGGTGCACCTGGAGTCGGTGCGCGCGCTCAAGGCCGCGGGCGACAGGCCGGTCGTGAACGGCTGCGCGACGAGGCCGGCGCTCCCGGCGCTCGACGCGCTGGCCGGCAAGAGCGTGTTCGATCAGGCGAACCTGCGGGGCGTCATCGACGCGCACCTGGAGGTCGCCGCGACCGCGATGGTGTGCGGCACCGCGCGTGTCGTCACGATGCAGAACCTGTGGGTCAACTGCGATCTCCCCATGAGCTTCGCCGGCGGCCCGGGGAGCTCGAACCCCTACCACGGGGCGACGTCCCACTCCCGGGACGCGGCGGGCCGGATGGAGTTCGCGTCCATCCAGAGCTGGTTCTTCTCGCGCCTCGCGGAGAAGATGCTCACGATCCTCGACCAGCCCGATCCGCTCGACCCGGGCAACACCGTCCTCCACAACTCGCTGATCTACGTGTGCAGCGAGATCGGCGACGGCGCGGACCACAACTCCGATGTCCACGACGTCTATCTCGGGACCGGGATCGTCCACTCGTACCTCCCGGCGATCCTGATCGGCAACGGGGGCGGCCGCCTCGCGAGCCAGCGCGTGGTCGACGTCGACACGTACCACGTCGACATGCTGGCCACGCTCGGCGACGTGATGGGCGTTCCCCTCAACAAGATCGGCGGGCAGGACGCCAAGCCGATCCAGGAGCTGAAGTCATGATGCGCTGGCGAACGTGGGTGCTTGCCGGGCTCTCTTCATCGCTCCTCGCGTGCGGCGCGGGCAGCCTCGGGGGAGAGGACGATCCCGAGAAGGGGCCGGTCTTCGAGGGGAGCTCGTGCGAGGAGGCGCGGGTCGGCGCGCCCGTGCTGCGGCGGCTCTCGGCCCTGGAGCTGGAGAACAGCCTCCGCGACATCTTCCCCGAGCTCGGCGCGTCGTGGTCCGGCGTCCGGCTGGGGACCGACCCGACATCGACCTTCGGGTTCACCAACGACGCGGGCACGCTGCAGGTCGGCGCGCAGACCGCCAAGGAGCTCCTCGGCACGGCGGAGGACGTCGCCGACATCGTGACCGCGGACGCCGCGCTGGCCGCCTCGCTCCCGTGCGCGGCGACGCAGCCCGGGCCCGAGTGCGCGGCGGAGTTCATCACGCGGTACGGCCTCCGGCTGTTCCGCCGGCCGGTGAGCGAGGAGGAGAAGGGCGAGTTCCTGGCGCTGCACGCCTCCGTGAGCGGGAAATCCGACTTCCGGCGCGGGCTGAAGTGGACGCTGGTCTCCATGATCCAGTCGCCTCATGCCTTCTACCGCTCGGAGATCGGCGCCCCGAACGGCGGCCGCTACGAGCTGACGCAGCACGAGATCGCGACGGCGCTGGCCTACAACTACACGGGCACGACGCCCACCCCGGAGCTGCTCGACAAGGCGGCGCGCGGGGAGCTCGGCTCGCCGGAGGCGCTCGTCGCGGAGGCGCGCGCGCTCTTGAACACGCAGCGCGGCCGCGAGGCGATGAGCCGCTTCCTGCAGCAGTGGCTCAGCTACGGGAAGGTGAACGGCATCGCGAAGGAGAAGATCCCCGATTTCAGCACGTACGGCGCCCTCATGCAGGACGAGACGCGCCTCTTCCTCGAGGACGTCATCTACACCCGGGGCGCCGGCGTCGGCGAGCTCTTGACCGCGCCGTATACCTTCCTGAACGACAAGCTCTCATCGTTCTATGGATACGGCAACGTCACCGGCGCCGAGTTCCAGCGCGTGGACCGGCCTGCCGACTGGGGCGTCGGTCTGCTCGCCCAGGGCTCGATCCTCGCCGGGAACGCGCACATGGACGGCTCGTCGCCGACCCACCGGGGGCTGCTCGTCTTCCGGCGGTTCCTCTGCGGCACGGTCCCCCCGCCGCCGGAGAACATCCCGGCGATCAGCAAGCCCGACCCGGGGAGGACGACCACGCGCGCGCGCTACGAGACCGTCCACATCTCGGCGCCAGAGTGCAACAAATGCCACCAGAACAGCGACCCGACGGGCTTCGCGCTGGAGCACTTCGACGAGATGGGGCGTTATCGCGCCGACGAGGGCGGGCTCCCGATCGACGACTCGGGCTACATCGCCGTCGGGAACGAGCGGCGGCCGGTGGCCGGCGCGAAGAGCCTGGCCGAGACGCTCGCCAGCTCGCCGGAGGTGACGACGTGCGTGAGCAGCCTCGCGGCGACCTACACCTACGGCGGAGCGCTCGGGGCCCAGTGCGCCATCGATGAAGTCCAGCAGGGGCTCGCGAGCGGGGAGTACGGGATCCTCGAGTTCGTCGCCCGCCTCGCGGGAACCGAGCACATGCGCGCCCGCGTCCGGCGCGAATAGGCACGGCGCGCGCCGCCGCGAGCGGCGGCGCGCGGCCTCCTCTCAGCCGCCGAGTCCCCCGCAGGAGATCCGCGCTCCGGCCGGGAGCCCCGGCCCGGAGTGGCCTCGAAGGACGGCGGCGATCTCGCCGTCGTCGAGCTCGACGCTGCTCACCAGGTGATCCGGTAGGTGCACGAGTCGGCGCCGTGCTTGCGAGAAGGGCGGGACTCGTCGAGCGTGACGTCCACGCGCAGCTTGAGCGCGCGCGGGGCGGCCCGCCGCGCCGTGCCGAGCAGGATCCCCCGATCCAGCTCCGAGGGATAGGGCGAGTCGCAGACCATCACGACCTCCCGGTCCCCCTGCGGGTAGCAGCGGTAGTGGCCGATCCCTTCCTTCATGACGCCGGTCTCGGGGTCGACCATGATCTCGCCGTCGAGCCGGTTATTCATGTGGTAGGCCACGTCGACCATGGCGAGGGACGCCTCGATGGTCGACGGCATGGCGGGCCATACCGCCCGCTCCACGATCATCTTGCCGATCGCGAGCAGCGTGTGATCCCCGCTCGCCTGGGCCACGCCCTTCAGCAGATCGAGGAACAGCTGGAGAGGATACCAGCCGCCCTCCGCGATCTCCGGCACACCGAGCGTCGAGAGCACCTTCTTCGCGACGGCGCCGTGGGTCCCCAGGGCCTCGATGACGAGCGCAAACGGGGTTCCCGAGACCTCGATGCCAGGGTGAGGTGCGATGTACTGGGGCATGTGGTCCTCCCGTGGAGCGCGCTCCTCCACGCCAACCATCCACCCTATCGGACGCCGCGCGCCGCCGCAAGGCACCGCGCTTCCGCGCGCGCCGCGCCGCGGCGGCAGGCCGGCTGGCCCTCGCGGGTCTCGTTGGTCTCTCGTTGGTCTCGTGGTCTCGGTGGTCCCGTTGGCGTCGTTGGCGTCGTAGGCGTCGGGTGCATCTCGGGCCCGAGCTGATTTGTCAGGGACGTCCGGATCGTCGGTTATCCCAGGAGGCTGGAGGCCCTCTCGACAAACACTCAACAAACGCTCGCTCGCGCGGAGAGCGCTGGGCCGCGGGGGCGCCGCGGTCGCGCAGCGCTCTTCCCGGGGTTCGCGGGGGCGATCGATCGCTCCCGCGCCGACCTGCCTCGCTCGCCTCAATGCGCTGACCTCGCTTGACCATCATTGCACCGGCCCGCACACTACCCACCACACAGTGGCGCCCGATTTGTACCAAGCTACGGTAGAGAGCGCCCGGTTGCTCCCTGCACAAGGTCGGTCCCGGGGCGCCGCAACGGGCCGCGCGGCCGAGCGATGGCGGCCTCGGCAGCTCTCCCGGCGCCGCCCGTCCGCCGCTCGTTGAGCGCCATGGCCCCGTCGGACCGCTATACCCTCACCGAGATCCTCACCGAGGGGACCAGGTTCGTCGTCCATCGCGGCGTCCGGAACGAGGACGGCTGTCGGGTGGTGATCAAGACCCCTCGCGCGGCTCACCCCGATCGCCGCGACGCCGCGCGCCTCCGCCACGAGCTCGAGATCGGGCGCAGGCTCGACAGCCAGTTTGCGCTCAAGCCGTGCGCCCTCACGACGCACCGGGATCGACCCGCGCTCGTCCTGGAGGACTTCCGCGGGTGCTCGCTGGATCGATTGCTCGGCGCGCCGATGGAGCTCGGCCCATTCCTCGCGGTCGCCGCGCGCATCGCGGCCGCGCTCGCGGACGTCCACGCAAAAGGGATCATCCACAAGGACATCAAGCCGCACAACATCCTCGTCGACGTCGCCTCGGGAGAGGTGAAGATCGCGGATTTCGATCTCGCCTCCCTCGCCCCGGTCTACATTACCCCGGCGAGCCTGAGCGACGGGCGGAGCCCGCACGTCATCGAGGGGACCCTCGGCTACATATCCCCGGAGCAGACCGGGCGCATGATCCGGGCGATCGACCACCGGAGCGACCTCTACTCGCTGGGCGTCACGCTCTACGAGATGCTCACCGGCGTCCTGCCCTTCTCGGCCGGAGACGCCCTGGAGTGGGTCTACTGTCACACCGCCGTGTTCCCCCGGCCTCCTTCCGAGCTCGTCCCCGGGCTTGCGCCGCCGGTCTCCGCGATCGTCATGAAGCTCCTCGGCAAGGCCGCGGAGGACCGCTACCAGAGCGCGCGCGGCCTCGCGCTGGACCTCGAGCGATGCCTCGAGAGCCTCACGACGACAGGGCACATCGCGCCCTTCTCGCTCGGAGCGCACGACTTCTCCGGCCGGTTCCGGATCCCCCGGAAGCTCTACGGCCGCGAGCGCGAGGCGGGCGCGCTGCTCGACGCCTTCGAGCGCCTCGTCGCGCGCGGAGGCCCCGAGCTCCTGCTCGTGTCCGGGGGCGCCGGGGTCGGCAAATCGTCGCTGGTGCGCGAGCTTTGCGAGCCCATGGCGCGGGAGCGAGGCTCCTTCGCGACCAGCAAGTTCGATCAGGTCCACCGGCACGTCCCCTATTCCACGATCTCGCGGTCGCTGCGCGATCTCGTCCTCGGGATCCTCGGCGGGAGCGAGGCGATCGTCGGCGCGTGGCGCGCCCGCCTCTCCGCCGCCCTCGGCGAGGGCGCGCGGCTCATGGTCGAGATCATCCCCGAGCTCTCGTTCGTCCTCGGCGAGCAGCCGCGCGCGTCCGACCTGCCGCTCTCCGATCTGCCGGAGACCGACGCGCAGGCCCGGTTCGCCGCGGCGTTCCGGCGTCTCCTCGGCGCGTTCTGCGAGGAGCGCCCGCTCTGCCTCTTCCTGGACGACCTCCAGTGGGCAGACCCGGAGAGCCTCGCGCTGCTCGAGCAGCTCGTCACCCACCCGGAGGCCGGATGCCTGCTCGCGATCGGCGCCTACCGCGATGACGAGGTGGGCCCGCCCCACCCGCTGCGGCTCATGCTCGACCGCGCGCGGAGCGCCGGCGCCTCGATCCGCGAGATCGAGCTCTCCCCGCTCTCCGCCTCGGACGTCGAGCGGCTGATCGCCGACACGGTCGAGCGGAGCCTCGACGACGTCGCCCCGCTCGCGCGCCTCGTCCACGAGAAGACCGCGGGCAACCCGCTCTTCGCCACGCAGTTCCTGACGATGCTCCACGGCGAGGGCCTCATCGAGGCGGACCTCCGCGCGGGCGCGTTCCGGTGGGACATCGACGCGATCCGCGGCAAGGGCTTCGCGGACAACATCGTCGATCTCATGATCACGAAGATGAGGCGCCTCCCGCGGGGCGCCCAGCGGGCGCTCACGCTCGCCGCGTGCGTGGGGAACACCGTGGACGCAGCCACCCTCGCCGTGGTCCGCGATCGGCCGGAGGACACGATCCACGAGGACCACGCCGAGCTCGTGCGCGAGGGGCTGCTCCTCAGGTCCGGCGACACCTACCGGTTCCTCCACGACCGCGTGCAGCAGGCGGCGTACGCGCTCGTGCCGGACGAGGAGCGCGCCGCCGTGCACCTCCGCATCGGCCGGCTGCTCTCGTCCCACCTCCCGCCCGAGATCGCGGAGGCGCGCCTCTTCGAGATCGCCGGCCACCTCAACCTGGGCTCAGCGCTGGTCACGGACCAGCGCGAGCGGGACCGGATCGCGCGGCTCGACCTGATGGCCGGCCAGCGCGCCCGGGCCTCCACCGCCTACGCGGCCGCCGCCGGCTACCTCGCGGCGGGCATGGCGCTGCTCGCGGACGACGCGTGGGAGACGGATCGCGCGCTCGCGCTCGACCTCCACCGCGAGCGCGCGTGGTGCGCCTTCCTGACCGGCGACTTCGCCGAGGCCGAGCGGCTCATCGAGGCGCTGAAGCGGCGAGCCCGGGATCGCCTCGATCTCGCGGAGATCTGCCGCATCGAGGTCGATCTCCACACGACGACGGCCGATTTCGAGCGGGCGGCGCGGAGCGCGCTCGCGTGCGTGAGCCGCTTCGGGATCGACGTCCCGCTCCGCCCGGCGCGCGACGAGGTGGAGGCCGCGGCGCGCGAGGTCTGGGGCGAGGTCCGCGGCCGCCGCCTCGAGGCGCTCGCCGACCTGCCGCGCATGCGCGATCCGGACACGAGGGCCGTGATGGCCCTCCTGTCCACGGCGCTCCCGTCGGCCTATTACACGGATCCGGGCCTGTACGGCCTCATCGCGTGCCACATGGTCCGGCTCAGCCTCCGCGCGGGCAACTCGGACACCTCCCCGCCGGGGTACGTGGCGTTCGGCGGGACGATCGGCCGCGTCCTCGGGCTCTACCGGGAGAGCTACGGCTTCGGCGAGCTCGCCTACGCGCTGCTCGAGCGCGAGGGCCGGACGGGGAGCCGGGCGCAGATCCTCCACATGATCGGCACCTTCATCGACCCGTGGATCCGGCCGTTCCGGGACGTGCTCGGCCTCTTCCACCGGGCCTTCGACGAGGCCGTCGCGACCGGCGCGCTGATCTACGCGTCCTACTGCTGCTTTCACATCGTGGCGCTGCGCCTCGCGTCGGGCGATCCCCTGGAGGACGTCGCCGCGGAGGCCGAGCGCCGCCTCGAGTTCACGCGGCGGTCCCGGTACCACGCCGTCCACGACCTCCTGGGCACCCTCTACCGGCTCGTGCAGACGCTGCGCGACAAGGTCCCGGACCCGGCCGCCGCGGACGCCGGCGGCGCGGCGCCGCGCGAGGTGAAGGCGCCGCTCACGCCGTTCTACGAGCGCCTCTACCGGGCCCAGGCGGCGCTCGTGCTCGGGAGCTACGGCGAGGCCGTGGCGGCGGCGCGCGCGGCGGGCGAGCTGCTCGGCATGGCGACGGGGCAGCTCCAGGTCGCCGAGCACTGCTATTGCTCCGCGCTCGCGCTGTCCTGCCACGCCCGCGCGCTGCCGGCGGAGCAGCAGCGGGAGCTCCTCCCCACCCTGCGCGCGCACGAGGCGGCGCTCCGCGGCTGGGCGGAGATCCAGCCCGAGAACCAGGAGGCGCGCCGCGCGCTCGTGTCCGCCGAGATCGCGCGCGTCGCGGGCGACGAGCTCGCCGCCATGCGCCTCTACGAGCAGGCCATCTCCACCTCGCGCGCGGGCGGCTGCCTCCAGAACGAGGCGCTCGCCCAGGAGCTCGCCGCGCAGTTCTACCGCGACCGGGGCTTCGACCTGATCGCCGACGCCTACCTGCGCGCGGCGCGCTCGTCGTACGCGCGCTGGGGCGCCGACGCCAAGGTGAAGCAGCTCGACCGGATCTTCCCGCACCTCGGGGCGCGCCCGCTCGCCTCCACGGCCACGGTCACGATGCCCGCCGAGGAGCTCGACCGGCTCGCGGTCGTGAAGGCGTCGCAGAGCATCTCGGGCGAGATCCTGGTCCCGCGGCTGGAGGAGGCGCTGCTCCGGGTCGTCCTCGAGCACGCGGGCGCGCAGCAGGGCTACCTCCTCGAGGCCGCCCGCGGCGGCGTGACGATCCGGGCGCGGGCGCGGATCGAGGGCGGCAAGGCGTTCGCCGAGGCGCTCCCCGACGAGGCGCGCGCGCCCGCGCCCGCCGCGATCCTGCCGCTGTCGATCGTCAACTACGTCGTTCGGACGCGCGAGCCGGTCATCCTCGACGACGCCGTCCACACGCGCTTCGCCGCGGACGAGCACGTCGCGCGGGCGAGGCCGCGGTCGGTCCTGTGCATGCCGGTCGCGCGGCGAAAGGGGCACGAGGCGCTCCTCTACCTGGAGCACGGCCTCCTGCGCGGCGCGTTCTCCGAGGACACGCTCGCGGTGCTCGATCTGCTCTCGTCGCAGGCGGCCATCTCGCTCGAGAACGCGTCGCTCTACGCGGCGCTGCGCAAGAGCCAGGAGGAGCTCCAGGCGATCATCGACAACTCGCCGGCGGTCATCTACGTGAAGGACCGCGAGGGCCGCCTGCTCCTCATCAACCGGCGCTTCGAGCAGGTGTTCCACCTGCCGCGGGAGCAGGCGCTCGGGAAGCGGGATCACGACATCTTCCCGCGCGAGGCGGCGGACCTGTTCGTGGCGCACGACCGCCGGGTGATCGAGGCGGGCGGGTCGCTCGACATCGAGGAGGTGGTCCCGCAGGACGACGGGCTGCACACGTACCTCTCGCTCAAGTTCCCGCTGCGCGACGCGGCCGGCGCCGTCTACGCCGTCTGCGGCATCTCCACGGACATCACCGAGCGCAAGCGGGTGGAGGTCGACAACGCGCGCCTCTACCGCGAGGCGCAGCGGGCCGTGGAGCTGCGCGAGGAGTTCCTCTCGGTCGCCTCCCACGAGCTCCGCACGCCGCTCACGCCGCTCAAGCTGAAGCTCGGGCTCCTGCGGAAGAAGCTCGAGGCCGAGGGCGCGAGCCCGGCGCTCGACGGCCTGGTCGCGTCGAGCCTGGGGCAGGTCGAGCGGCTCGAGCGGCTCGTCGAGAGCCTGCTCGACGTCGCCCACGTCGGCCGCGGAGGGCTCGTCCTGGCGCTCGAGGAGGTGGACCTCGCCGAGCTGACCCGCGGCGTCGCGCGCGAGTTCGATCAGGCGCTCGCCCGGGCGGGCTGCCGCCTCGACCTCGACGCGCCCCGCCCGGTGCTCGGCCGCTTCGACCGGCTCCGCGTCGCGCAGGTCCTCCGGAGCCTCCTCGGCAACGCGGTCAAGTTCGGCAGGGGGCGCCCGATCGAGGTGGGCGTCGAGGGCCGCGGCGACGCCGCGCGGGTGACCGTGCGCGACCACGGGCTCGGCGTCGCGCCCGGGGACCAGGAGCGCATCTTCAAGCGGTTCGAGCGGGCCGTCTCGCCGCGGTCGTACGGGGGCCTCGGGCTCGGGCTCTACATCGCGCACGAGATCGTCCGGGCCCACGGGGGCACGATCCAGGTGGCGAGCGTCGAGGGCGAGGGGGCGCGCTTCACCGTCGAGCTGCCCCGATCGGCGCTCTAGGAGCTGCCCCGATCGGCGCTCTAGGAGGGCGCCTGCGCGTCCGGGAAGAGGCGCTGGAAGGTGTCCTTGTCGATCGCCTTCTCGAGCGCCGCCTGGGCGGAGATGACGTCCTTCTTCACGAGCCGCTCCAGCGCCATGTCCATCGTCTGCATGCCGGCGGACCGGCCGGCCTGCATCAGGTTCGTGATCTGGAACGTCTTGCCGTCGCGGATCATCGAGGACAAAGCGCTCGATCCGACGAGGATCTCGTGCGCGGCGACGCGGCCGCTGCCGTCCTTCGTGCGGAGCAGCTGCTGGGCGATGATCGCGGCCAGGCTCTCGGAGAGCATGCCGCGGACCTGGAGCTGCTCGTCGGCCGGGAACGCGTTGATGATGCGGTCGATCGTCGAGGCGGCGCTGTTCGTGTGCACGGTGCCGAAGACGAGGACGCCGAAGCTCGCGAGCTGCAGGGCGAGCTTCATCGTCTCGTTCGTCCGGAGCTCGCCGATCAGGATCACGTCGGCGTCCTCGCGGCCGGCGCTCCGGATCGCGCTCGCGAAGCTGCCCGCGTCGGGGCCGACCTCGCGGTGCGTGACCTGGGCCTTGATCGGCGTGTGCACGAACTCGACCGGATCCTCGATCGTGAGGATGTGGCAGGCGCGCGAGCGGTTGATGTGATCGATCATCGCCGCGAGCGTCGTGGATTTGCCGGAGCCCGTCGGGCCCGTGATCAAAATGAGGCCGCTCTGGCGATCGGACAGGCGGCGGACGATCTCGGGGCAGCCGAGGTCGTCGAGGGAGAGGATCTTGCTCGGGATGGTGCGGAAGACGGCGGCGAGCCCCGTGGTCTTGTAGAAGTAGTTGGCGCGGAACCGGGCCTTGTCGGCGTAGGAATAGGCGAAGTCGAGGTCGAGCTCGCCCTCGATCCGCCGCCGCTCCTCGGGGGTCGTGATCTCGAAGAGCAGCGCGTCCATCTCGGCGGCGTCGAGGGGCGTGTCGCGCACCGGGATGAGCTCGCCGCGGGCGCGGACGAGCGGGGGGTAGCCGATGCCGAGGTGGAGGTCGCTGCCCTTCCTGGACAGGAGCTCGTCGAAGAGGCGGTCGATCTTGGCCACGTCAGCCCCCCTTCTTTCCGAAGAGCGCGCCCGCGCGCTCGAGCAGGCCCTTGCCCGCCTCGGGCGCGGCGGGCTTCGCCGCGTCCGCCGGCGGCGGGGCGGGCGGCCGCCGGTCGGGCGGCAGCGCGGGCTGCCTCCGGCCGGCGAGCACGGCCTCGAGCTCGTCCGGGGCCTCCGCCACGGCGAGCGCGGCCTCCAGCGTGGTCTTGCCCGCGCGCACGAGCTCGGCGAGCGAGTCGTCGAGGCGGATGATCCCGAGGCCCTTGCCCCGCTGCTGGAGGCTCGGGATCTGGAACGTCTTCGAGTCGCGGATGAGGTTCCAGAGCGCGACCGAGCCGGGCAGGATCTCGGCGGCGGCGACCATGCGCTTGCCGCCCTCGCTCGGCAGGAGCCGCTGGCTGACGATGAGCCGGAGGCCGCCCGCGAGCGTGACGCGGACCTGCTGCTGGTCGCCGGGCGGGAAGAGATCGATGAGCCGGTCGATGGTCTTCGCCGCGCTCGGCGTGTTCATCGTGCCGAGCACGAGGTGGCCGGTCTCGCTGGCCGCCAGCGCCATGCGCACGGTCGCGGTGTCGCGGAGCTCGCCGACGACGATGACGTCGGGGTCCTCGCGCAGCGAGGCCTTGAGGGCGTTCTCGAACGAGCGGGTGTGGGTGCCGACCTCGCGCTGGCTGATCATCGCCTTGCCGCGCGCGTGGACGAACTCGACCGGGTCCTCGACCGTGATGATGTGGTGGCTCGTCTCGCGGTTGAGGATGTCGACGATCGCGGTCAGCGTCGTGGTCTTGCCGTGGCCCGTCGGCCCGGTGATCACGATGAGGCCCTGGTGGTGGCGGGTGGCGAGCCCGATGGCGTCGGGCAGGCCGAGCGACGCGAGGGTCGGGATGCTGCGCGCGATGAGGCGGAAGCAGCCCTTGTAGCCCCGTCGGTGGCGCGCGATGTTGACGCGGAAGCGGCCGAGGGCGCCGAGCTCCAGGGCGAAGTCGCACGAGCCCTCGGCCTCGAGCGCCGGCGCGAGGCGCGCGGGGACGCGGGGGAGCAGGAGGGCCTCGACGGCCGCCGGGTCGAGCAGGTCGCCCTGCGGCTCGAGCTCGCCCGCGATCCGGAGGAGCGGCGGGCGGCCGGCGACGAGGTGGAGGTCGCTCGCGCCCTGGTCGCGGGCGGCGGCGAGCAGCCCCTCGAGCGCGTCCGGGACGTCGGCCGACGAGGGCCGCGCCCGCGCGCCGCCGCGGGGCCGCGGCTCCAGCGGCGCGGCGGGGGCCGGCGCGGCGGGCGCGCGCGCGGCGGGCGCGCCGCGGGGCTCGGCGGGCGGCGGCGGGGCGCCCCGGAGATCGAGCGCGAGCTCGGGGGAGCTCGTGCGGGGGGCCTCGGGGTCGCGCGGCGCCGGCCGCTGCGCCTCCTCGGGGGCGAGGTGCTCGCGCATGGAGAACTGCTGCGAGGGGCGGGCCTGCGGCGCGGCGCTCCCGGCGGCGGCGCCCCCGGCGGCGGACGGCTGCAGCCGCGTCATGCGGGCGTGCACGAGATCCCCCTGGCGCGCGGCGACCACCGCGATGGCGCCGATGCCGTCGATGCGGATGTGCCACTGGGAGGGCTTCGCGCCGAGCGTGTCGACGAAGCGGCCGCCGCCCAGCGCGCTGAGCAGCATGAGGATGTCTTCGGTGGAGAGCGCGGCTGGGTCGACGGCCTGGAAGGCGCCCGAGACCTTGACGCTGGGCATACGCCCCGTGGCCACGGCGAACTCCGTCACCTCGGGGCGATTCAGTTGCGAGAGCCAGGATCGAAGGGCGTTCATCGGCGTCGCTTGTCTCCGCCCGACGACTCTATCAACAACGCTAGCGCGCGGCGTTTCAAAATGTTGAGCGGTCCCGGGGAGATCCGCGGTGACGCCGCGCCCTCGCCGCCCCGCCGCGCCGGGCATGGCGGCCGCGTCGCCCGGCGCGCGCGGCCGCGGCGGCGCGCCGCCTCGCGCCGCCGCGCGCCGCCGACGGCCCAGCCCGCGCGGCCGTGCCGGGCGCGCTGGGCGGCGCGGCTCACGCCTCCGGCGCTCTCCGGAGAGGCGACATGGAAGCTCGTGTGGTCACTCGATAGCCAGCTTGAGCCGCGCGCCTTTGACGAAGTGGCCCGAGGCCTTGCCGCTCGCGCCGACCGTCGCCTGGGGCTCCGAGTCGATGGTGAGCTGCATGTTCCCGGTCGGCTCGATCTTCCTCATGGTGACCCTGGCGATCTCCACCCATTGCACCGGTGTGGAGCTCTTCGGATCCCCGATCCTGCGGAAGAGCACGGCCTTGGTCCCGGCGGCGACCGGCGTGGCGGAGGTCGCGACGAGCGGGAGCAGCGTCGCGACCTTCCCCGCGCGCGAGACCAGCATGCCGTAGACCTCGACGGAGTAGCTGTCCCACTCGGGGGCAGGCGCGGAGTCCGCGACGGGCGCGCCCTCGGGGGCCGCCGCGGGCGCCGCCCCTCTCGGGGAGCCCTGCTGCTCTGCCGAGGCCCCCGTGGGCGTGACAGACAGGAGCGCGGCCGCGGCCGCCGCGACGAGCGATCGCGAGCACATGGAGAGCCAATTACTTACGGTGTTGCGCATGCACTTCGCTCCTTCACTCGACGTGTTCACGCGGCCATCGTCCGACCGGAAGCGCCGCGGACGCCTCGGATACAAACTCTTCATCGTACCTTGAACTGGCACGTTCCTCAACCCTTTTCTCTCCGCTCCGCCGGCTGATTTCCGACTCGCCTCGCGGAGTCCCCCCTCGCCGAATCCCCTCGCCGAATCCCCTCGCCGAATCCCCTCGCCGAATCCCAGGGAAGCTCACCGGCGCTGCGCGCTGGCGTCGCGCGGCCCGCGCCGGCCCGGCTCGCCCGGCTCACCTGGTCTCGGAGTCCCCGTGGCTCGTGTCACCGAGTCATCAGGCTGCCGAGCTGCCAAGTCGCCCGCCGAGCCGCCGAGTCGCCCCGGGCTCTCTTGACCGCTTGCCCAGCTCAACTGGCGTCGTCGCCGGAGGTCCGTCAGCGCGCTTCGCGAGGGGCGCCCTCGAAGGGCGCCGAACCTGCGCGAGCGATCGGCGCGCTCCGCACGAGGCGAGCTCGCCGCATCTCATGGTGACCCGTCCGACCGAACCAGCTGCGCAAAGCAGCGCGACATCTCCCTCCTAACATCGCTCCGGGATGCTCTCCGGTGCCTTCCAACATCGTCGACGCGAAGCTCGATGTCGGAGTGAAAGTCGCCTTTCAACCAAGATATCATGGCTCCTTCAAACCAGAACCGAAATTTTCGAGTCCAGGCGAATTCTGGTGCGCGCTCGTGCGACATGGTCGACGTCGTCGCTCGCCTCGCCTCGCCTCGCCTCGCCTCGCCCCGCCTCGCCCCGCCTTCCGAGCGACGCGGCTGGCGCGGAGCGGCGGGGGAGCCGTGCGGGGCGCGGCGCGCGGGAGGTAGGATGGCCGCGGAGGACGAAGCGCATGCCCACGGTCACCGATCACTACGACACGCTGCTCGCCGAGTTTTACTCGAGGATGTTCGGGGATTACGCCGCCAAGGTCGCCGAGCAGCGCGCGCTGCTCGAGCGGCTCGGCCTGCGCCCCGAGGGCTCGTCCGAGGCGATCGACCTCGGCTGTGGCTCCGGCTTCCAGTCGATCGCGCTGGCCGAGCTCGGGTTCAAGGTGACCGCGGTCGACCTCTCCGAGCGGCTGCTCGGCGAGCTCGCCGCCCGCCGGGGGCAGCTCGCCATCGAGGTAGCGCGCGGCGATCTGCTCGAGGCGCTCGAGCGGCCGGGCCCGCCCGCCGAGCTCGCCGTGTGCATGGGCGACACGCTCCCTCACCTCGGCAGCAAGGCCGACGTCGAGCGCATGTTCGCCGGCTGCGCCCGGCGGCTCACGCCCGGCGGGCGGCTCGCGCTCACGTTTCGCGACCTCACCCGCGAGCTCGAAGGGGTCGACCGGTTCATCCCCGTACACGACTCGGCGGACGTGATCATGACTTGTTTCCTCGAGTACGAACTGGAGACCGTGAAGGTGCACGATCTCGTTTACACGCGAGGACAGGAGGACGGCCGGTGGAGGCTGTCCGCGAGCTTCTATCGCAAGCTGCGCCTCTCCCCCGACTGGGTCTGTGAGCGGCTCGAAGCGGCCGGCTTCCGCGTCTCTCACCGCGACGTCGCGCGCGGGCTCGTCACCGTGGTGGCGCGGCGCGACACCGAGGTAGGCCGGGATACGAAGGCTGTTGAAGCCCATGAATAGAAGTTGATGAATCGGGCATGACAGCGTTACTTTGGCTATGGGAGGATGAGACCCATGTCCGATGCAGCGATGAAGACAGTCACGAAGGACGCCGGAGAGATTGCGGCTCTCCGGACGTCGCGGGATGAGGTCCAGGATCTGCGGCGCGAACGGGACGAGGCGCGCCAGCTTCTGACCACGCTCCTCGCGGGGCTCAAGCGGGCCTCGTTCCGGCACGGCACCTACATCGACGGGCTCGGCGCCGCGATGATCGCCGTGGATCGGTGGTCCAAGCCGCCGGGGCGGTAGCCGCGCTGTCCCGCAGCCCCGGCCTCTGCGGCGCCGGGCCGGCCCCCGATGGGCCCGCCGCCGGGGCCCACGTGGGTCGAGGTCGCACCCCGGCGCCCGCCTCGCCTGTCGGCTAGGCGCGGAGGCTGGAACGGAGTAGGGTCCGGAGCATGGCCGGATACCGTAGTCGTACATCCACCCAGGGACGCAACATGGCAGGGGCGCGCGCGCTGTGGCGCGCCACCGGCATGAAGGACGCGGACTTCGAGAAGCCGATCATCGCGATCGCCAACAGCTTCACGCAGTTCGTCCCCGGGCACGTCCACCTCCACGACGTGGGGCAGCGGGCCAAGAAGGTCATCGACGCCGCGGGCGGGTGGGGGGTCGAGTTCAACACGATCGCGATCGACGACGGCATCGCGATGGGCCACGCCGGGATGCTCTACTCGCTGCCGAGCCGCGAGCTCATCGCCGACAGCGTCGAGTACATGGTGAACGCGCACTGCGCGGACGCGCTGCTCTGCATCTCGAACTGCGACAAGATCACGCCCGGCATGCTGCTCGCGGCCATGCGGCTCAACATCCCGACCGTCTTCGTCTCCGGCGGGCCCATGGAGGCGGGCAAGATCGTCGGGACGCACGATCGGGACGGAAAGCCGCTCATCCGGAAGCTCGACCTCATCGATCCGATGATCGCCGCGAGCGACGACAAGGTGACCGACGCCGATCTCGCCGCGATGGAGCGGTCCGCGTGCCCGACGTGCGGGTCGTGCTCGGGCATGTTCACGGCCAACAGCATGAACTGCCTCAACGAGGCGCTCGGGCTGGCCCTGCCGGGCAACGGGACGCTGCTCGCGACGCACGCGAAGCGCTGGGACCTCTTCGAGCAGGCGGCGAAGCGCGCCGTCGAGCTCGCGCAGAGGTACTACGTCGACGGGGACGCGTCGGTGCTGCCGCGGAGCATCGCGACCTTCGAGGCGTTCGAGAACGCGATGGCGCTCGACATCGCGATGGGCGGCTCGACGAACACCGTGCTCCACATCCTGGCGGTCGCGCGCGAGGCGCAGGTCGACTTCAAGATGTCGGACATCGACCGGATGTCGCGCCGCGTGCCCAACATCTGCAAGGTGGCCCCGTCGTCGCACCACCACGTCGAGGACGTGCACCGCGCGGGCGGCGTGCTGACGATCCTCGGCGAGCTCGACCGCGCGGGCCTCATCCACCGGGAGGTCGGCACCGTGCACACGCGCACCCTGGGCGAGGCGATCGACGCGAACGACCTCCGGCGCCCCACGGCCACGGAGGCCGCGAAGAAGCGCGCGCTCGCCGCGCCGGGCGGCGTCCCGACGACGGTGGCGTTCTCGCAGGACAAGTACTTCGCCGACACCGACGACGACGCCGAGAAGGGCTGCATCCGCGACGTCGCGCACGCGTACAGCAAGGACGGCGGCCTCGCGGTGCTCTACGGCAACCTGGCGAAGGACGGCTGCATCGTGAAGACCGCGGGCGTCGACGAGGCGATCTGGAAGTTCGAGGGCCCGGCGCGGGTGTTCCACTCGCAGGAGGCGGCGTGTGACGCGATCTGGGACAACCAGGTCCGCTCGGGCGACGTGGTGGTCATCATCTACGAGGGCCCGAAGGGCGGGCCCGGCATGCAGGAGATGCTCTATCCGACGTCGTTCCTGAAGGGGAAGGGGCTCGGCAAGGCGTGCGCCCTCATCACCGACGGCCGGTTCAGCGGCGGGACGTCGGGCCTGAGCATCGGGCACGTCTCGCCCGAGGCGGCCGAGGGCGGCACGATCGGGCTCGTCGAGGAGGGCGATCGGATCCGGATCGACATCCCCGCGCGCAGCGTCGAGCTGCTCGTCAGCGACGCGGAGCTCGAGCGCCGCCGCCGCGCGGCCGAGGCCCGCGGCGCGGACGCGTTCAAGCCGAACCGCGACCGGAAGGTCTCCGCCGCCCTGCGGGCCTACGCGCTCATGGCCACGAGCGCCGCCAACGGCGCCGTCCGCGACGTCGGCCAGATCGAGCCGAGTCAGCGCAAGTAACGGACGTTGGGTGACGTCGGGTGACATCGAGTCACCCGGGTCGCTGAATCCAGCCAAGACACCCCCACCCACGCACGCGCCGGAGGCCGATTTTCCGGGCGCGACGGCCGCCCGGAGCGTCGCGGGCCGCGCGCCCGCCGCGCTGCCCGCGACGTTCGGTCGTCTCCGCTACGACTTGCTGAGCTCGATAGCGTAGGATGCAGCACATGAGGAAATTTGTGCTCATCACGGCGCTCTCCCTCCTGGCGGGGTGCTCTCCGAAGAAGCGTGACTTCGGCAAGGCGGCGAGCAGCGGAAGCGGCGACGGCGGGGGCGGCAGCAACAGCAGCAGCCAGGGTAGCGGCGGCGACGGTAGCAGCAGCGGCGGCGACGGCAGCGGCGGCGACGGTAGCAGCGGCGGCGGCGGCGATGGCGCGAGCAGCAGCAGCGGCGGGTCCGGGGGCTGTGTCAATGCGGTCAGCGACTGCCCGCCGCCGCGGAGCGCGTGCGTGGACCCGGTGTGCCGGGAAGGCAGGTGCGCCGAGCTGTCGCGGCCTGAGGGGACGCCGTGCGGCGAGAGCGGAAGCGCGGCGTGTGACGTGGCCGGCGCCTGCGTGGAGTGCGCCGGGGGGACGACGTGCGGCACGTGCCCTGCGCCGGGCTGCCCGACGGTGTGCGGCTCGGAGGATGTGGCGGCCACGCCTCCTAGCTGCAGATCTGGCACCGCGAGCGTTTGCGGGTCTGGCGAGGGGAGCTGCTGCGACAACCGGCTGGTCCGCTGCGGCAACTACCTGAGGAGCTACGATGGCGTCGTGCACCGCGACACGTCGCACCCGGCGGCCGTCAGCGATTTCCGGCTGGACCGGTACAAGATCACCGTCGGGCGATTCCGGGAGTTCGTGAAGGATGGGCGAGGCGTGCAGGCGAACCCACCCATGGTGGGCGTCGGCGCGCACCCTCGGGTCTCCGGCACCGGGTGGCACCAGAACTGGAAGAATTACCTCGCGCTGACCACGGCCGAGCTGAAGGCGGCGCTCCACTGCGATTTGCACGGCATCTCGACGTGGACCGACGAGCCTGGCCCGAACGAGACGCTGCCGATCAACTGCATCAACTGGTACGAGGCGTTCGCGTTCTGCGCGTGGGACGGCGGCAGGCTGCCGTCGGAGGCCGAGTTGAACTACGCGGCGGCGGGAGGCGACTGGCAGCGAGAGTACCCATGGGGGTCCGGGATCGACGGCGAGCACGCCGTGTACCGCTGCACGGCGGATGGGAGCGTCGCCGGCGACTGCACCCTCAACGACATCCTGCCCGTCGGGTCGATGCCGCTCGGGGACGGCCGGTGGGGTCATTCGGATCTGGCCGGCAACCTGTGGGAGTGGGCGATGGATTGGTGGAGCGAGGAGCTCTTCTTGCCGTGCCTCGACTGCGTGTTCATCGGCGCCGACACCGAGCTGCGGCGGGTCACCCGCGGCGGGAGCTTCCGCGCGCCCGAGGGCGATCTGCGCGTAGCCGAGCGCGACAAGAGCGGTCACGAGGACCGCGTCAACAACATCGGGGCCCGGTGCGCGAGGGACCCGTGAGGGACACGCGCGTGACGTACGCCTGACCGCACGCTCGCGGACGCACGCCTAACCGCACACGGAGAACAGCGGCGCACGTGGAGCCGAGCGCCGCGCTCTCGCCTCGCAGCGCGCAGGCAGCCGCGCTCCTCCGTGCCGGTCAAACGGGCGGCCGGCCGCGATGCGTGGTGTTCGCGGCGCGGGCCGAGCGCGCTCGACGCCGAGGTGCCCCGTGCTAGAAGCGCGACGGTGCAGCGTCCTCACGATCACGCACAGCAGATCACCGTCGTGGGCGCAGGGGTGATCGGGTTGACCACGGCGGTCGTGCTCCAGCGCGCCGGCCACCGCGTGCAGGTGATCGCGGCGGCCCGCGGCGAGGGGACGACCTCGGCCGTCGCGGCTGCGCTCTGGTATCCATTCCAGGCGAACCCGCCCGACCGCGTGAACGCTTGGTCGCGCACGAGCTTCGATGAGCTGACGCGCATCGCCCGGGAGCACCCGGAGGCCGGCGTGGATGTCCTGACGTGTCGCGAGGCCGCGGACGACCCCGCGCTGCCCTGGTGGGCGCCGTGCGCCCCGGACCTCTCGCTCGATCCCACGCCGCACCCCTTCGGCGCGCCGTACAGCTTCCGGTTCACGGCGCCGCGCATCGAACCCGCGCTGTACCTCCCCTGGCTCGAGGCGCAGCTCGCGAGTCCGGTGCGGATCGAGCACGTGACATCCCTCGACGCGGTCAAGGGAGATTTCGTCGTGAACTGCGCCGGGCTCGGGGCGCGCGCGCTCACCGGCGACACGGAGCTCGTCGGCGTCTACGGACAGGTCGCCATCACCGAGCCAGGCGATATCCCCCTAGATGTCGCACTGGGTGATGAAAGGGACGAATCCTCACTTGTCTACATTATCCCACGACGTCGCGAGATCGTTGTCGGCGGTTGCGCTGTTCCCTCCCCCGACGACCGCCCGCTGACGCCGGATCCCGACCGTACTGACGCGATGCTCCAGCGCGCGCGTGCCGGCGGGCTCAGCCCGGGAAACCTGCTCCGTTCGCGCGCTGGACTGCGTCCTTGCCGGAGCGCGGTGCGGCTCGAGCGCGAAGGCCGCGTCATTCACAATTATGGCCACGGTGGCGCAGGGTACACGCTGGCGTGGGGTTGTGCGGCAGAGGTAAGCGAGCTCATGAGAGCCGCCCCGCAGGGCGGGGCGACGCACCGCGCCTGAGCTCGCGGCGGTCGCGACAGCACTGTTCTGACGCGTCCCGTGTCTCTACCGTACTCATCCGTGGGCCGGGTCACGAAGGACTGCGCCTCGCCCCTTATGGGCGCTCGGCGCCAAACAGGAAACAAACGGCGCTCGCGCGGGTTGTCGCTGGAATCCAGCGAGACTCCATCCTATGCGCTGCTCGCCTGGACGTCTGGACGTCTGGACGTGGCGCGCGGCGCACCTGGTCCGGCAAGGACGACGTGCCCTGGAGGCGGCGCGCCTGTCGCGGCCGGCGCAACCGGCGCAACCGGCGCAACCGGCGCGACTGACGCGGCTGGAACAAGCCCGAGCCCCCAACGCGTTGCTCCGAAAGCTCGTTGTGCTCGTGTTGCGAGGCTGCTAGATTGGAATCGTGCTCGTCTTCGAGCAACTCCCGTTGTTTCTCGGGATGGAAACGCCCTCGGCGCTCCCCTGTTCATTCATGGGCATGGCCGTGGGGGAGCGCGCGCTGGAGATCGCTGGAACCTGACGACCTCTCGCTGCGGTCCCCGAGGAGCGCGATCCCGAGGTGGTCGAACGTTCGCTTGCGCTTGATCCGGCGACCATCGTCCGCTCGTAAAATGAAGACCCGACGCTTCCCCTGGGAGTTTTGAACGCCATGAACTACGACGAGAACCGACTCAGTCGTCCGACGGGAAGGCCTGCGGCCTGGAGTGTCACGATGACCAACGACGAGAGTCGCCCTGGTCGCCCTTCGGGGCGGCCCTCGGGGCGGCCTTCGGGGCGGCCCTCAGGGCGGCCGTCAGGACGGCCGTCGCTCTGGAGCGTCCTCCCGCTCGACAGCGGGCTGCTGCAGACGCGGCCGATCGAGTGGCCCACGGTGGCGCTCTTCGGGGCGTCCTACGCGCTCTGGGCGGCGGCGGTCGCCGCGGGCGTCGCGGGCTGGGTCTCACCCCTCTGGGCCGTGCTCGCCGCGGCCGTGGCCGCGTACGCCGTGTTCACGCCGATGCACGAGGCCGCGCACCGGTCGCTCGCGCGCTCCGCGCTGCTCAACGGCGTGCTCGGGCGGCTGTCCGGGGTGCTGCTCATGGCGCCGTTCCTCGCGGTGCGCCACTTCCACGTCGAGCACCACAAGCACACGAACGAGGCGGACCGGGACCCCGACCACTGGAGCGGGCGCGGCCCGTGGTGGCTCCTGCCGCTCCGGTGGGCGACACAGGACCTCTACTATTACTATCTATTTTTGCGCTCCTACCGCGCGCAGAAGCGCGGCGAGCGGCTCGAGACGGTCGCGACGATGGCGGTCTTCCTGGGGCTCGTGGCGCTGGCCTTCGCGCTCGGGTACGGCGAGGTCGCGTTGCTCTACTGGATCGTGCCGGCGCGGGTGGCGATCTTCTTCCTCGCGTTCGCGTTCGACTACCTGCCTCACTATCCCCACGGGATCACGGCCGCGCAGGACCGGTACCGGGCGACGCGCGCGGTCGACAGCGCGCTCTTCAACGTGCTGCTCTTCGGGCAGAACTACCACCTGATCCACCACCTCTACCCGGCCGTGCCGTTCTTCCGCTACCGGACCGTGTGGAAGTACCAGCGCGAGGAGCTCCTCAAGCTGGGAGCCGCGGGCTTCGCCTCGCCGCAGGAGCTGCTCAAGCTCGGGGCGGCGAGCCTCGCCGCGCCGCGGGCGCCCACGATCCACGCCGCCCCCGCGGTGCAGGCGGCGCCCGAGCTCGACCCCCTCGCCTGAGCAGCGCCGCCCGGCGGCCTCACAGGCACGCGCGACGGCGGCCTCACAGGCGCGCGCGACGGCGGCCTCGGAGCGCTCGGGGCGGCAGCAGGGCCTCGCGCAGGATCAGCGCCTCGGTCACGTCGCGGCGGGTCAGCGCGGCGCCGGGCGCGGCCGCGTCCGGGGCGAACGCGTCGGCGCGCCGCTCGCTCGTGCCGACCGCCGGGATGGCCGCGCGCGCGTTCGCCAGGATCGCGATCGCCTGCCCGGGGTAGTCCTGCGCCGCCAGCACCGCGCCCGCGACGATCGCCCGCGCGTCTCGGGCGGAGGGGACGCGGCCGGCGCGCAGCACGTCGCGCGCGCGCAAGGCCTCCATGTGCATGTGCGGGCCGTAGTCGACGCCGCGGACGTCCCGGAGCCCGAAGCCGGACAGGGACACGAGCGGTCCGGCGTGGAGGCGCTCCACGATCGACGCGGACGCCTCGACGAAAGGCGACAGCGGGACCGGGCGCCACCCGCGCCTCGCCGGGAACAGCAGGGCGTCGAGCGGCGCGCCGGCGTGGCGCCGCGCCCAGCCCTCCGAGATGGCGCGCGCCTGGGCGGGGAATCCGCCCCGCTCCAGGGCCATGCAGCCGATGAGGACGCGCAGGTGCGGCGGCGGGTGCGGGTCGTAACGCGCGCCGGCCGCGTCGGTGTGCACCGCGATCACCTCGTACGGAGCGTCCTCCCGGGCGAAGAGCGAGCTCATGGTGAGCACGTAGGCGGGGCCGAGCATGGACGTGCCGAAGACGTCGCAGAAGATCTCCTCGAACCACGCGCCGAGCGCCGCCGTGAGCTCGGGCGCCGCGATGTCGTCGCCGTCCAGCGCGCGCAGGCGCGCCGGCCGCGCGCCGCCGGGCAAGCCGAGCTCGCGGCGGAGCGCGGGCTCGAGGCCCTCGACCGAGGCGAGGAAGTCGTGGCCGATCTCGTGCGCGATCGCCGGCCAGTACGCCGGGGTGGAGAAGAAATCGGGCGGGAGGAAGATCGGCGCGATCGACGTCGGGAGGAAGCCTGTCCAGAGGGCGAGGTCGAAATCCGTGAGCTGCGTGGCCGGGGCTCCGCTCCGGAGCGGCAACCCCTCGGCGCGCGCGAACGCGATCACCGGGGCGTAGCAGGCGTCGGCGAGGGCGTCCGCGTCGCCGAGCTGGGCGAGGAGCGCGGGGTCGCGGCGCTGCCGGACGAGCACCGCGATCTCGCCGAGCACGAGCTCGAGGGTGTCGGCCGCGTCCTCCGCCTCGCCCGCCGGCAGGCCCGCGGCGACGGCCGCTCGCGCGCGCGCGATCTCCTGCGGGACGTAGCCGGTGAGCACATCCACGAAGCGCCGGTTCGCCCGCTCGTGGCGCACCGCCTCGCCGAGCGAGAGCGCGCCCCGCTCGAGCGCGTCCAGCCGGAAGAGCGCCGCCTGCCGCCGCTCGGCCTCGATCGCGCGCGGGGCGCCGAACGGGACCTCCCGCGGCGGCGCCTCCCGCGGCGGCGCGATCTCGTCGGGCGACGCGCGCTCGTGGGCGGCGGCGCGCTCGGACCACGCCCGGACGAGCGCGCCGCCGTTCCAGCCCATCGCCTTGGCGATCTGGACGATCAGCCAGAGCGCCGCGACGACGAGGCCGAGGTAGCTCTCGAGGTCATCCATGGCGCCCGTCCGTCGTCGCCCACGGGCGGCTCCCCGGCCGCGCCGCCGCCGGGGGGCAGCCGCGGCGACAGCGCCCGCGGCGGGCCGAGCACCTCGGCCAGCACGAAGCGCCGCACGAGCGCCTCGCGGCGGCCGAGCCACTCCCAGCGCGGGCCCGCTCCGTCCCGCGGCGGCACCTCACGACTCCCCGACGGGGTCGGGCTTGGCCCCCGTGGTGCCGGCGATGCCCTGGCGCATCTCGGTGTCGGCGATGACGTTGCGCATGTTGTAGTAGTCCATGACGCCGAGCTTGCCCGTGCGGAGCGCCTCCGCGACGGCGAGCGGGATCGTCGACTCCGCCTCGACGAGCTTCGCCCGCATCTCCTGCGTCCTGGCCTTCATCTCCTGCTCCTGCGCGACCGCGAGCGCGCGCCGCGACTCCGCCTTCGCCTGCGCGACCTGCTTGTCCGCCTCGGCCTGCTCGGTCTGGAGCTTCGCGCCGATGTTGGAGCCGACGTCGACGTCGGCGATGTCGATCGAGAGGATCTCGAAGGCCGTCCCCGCGTCGAGGCCCTTCTTGAGCACGTTCTTCGAGATGGTGTCGGGGTTCTCGAGGACGTGTTTGTAATCGTCGGCCGAGCCGATGGTCGAGACCACGCCCTCGCCGACGCGGGCGAGCACCGTCTGCTCGCCCGCGCCGCCGACGAGGCGCTCGATGTTGGCGCGCACGGTCACGCGCGCGATCGCGAGCAGCTGGATGCCGTCCTTGGCCACCGCCGAGACCTTCGGGGTCTCGATGACGCGCGGGTTCACGGACATCGCCACCGCCTCGAGCACGTTGCGGCCGGCCAGGTCGATCGCGGCGGCGCGCGAGAAGTCGAGCTCCATCCCCGCCTTGCCCGCCGAGATGAGCGCGTTGACGACCGCCTCCACCCGCCCGCGGGCCAGGTAGTGCGCCTCGAGCATGTCGACCGTCACCCCGTCGAGCCCCGCCTTCACGGCGCTGATCCGCGCGTTGACGATCTGATCCGGGGGGACCCGGCGCAGGCGCATCGCGATGAGCGTGAGCATCGAGACCCCGGCGCCCGACGCCTGCGCGGCGATCCACAGCCGGAGCGGCACCATGTACAGGATCGCGATGACGGCGACGAGCACGAGCCCGCCGAGCACAATGACCGAAACGATATCCATATCCCCTCTCTCAAGGTCCCTGCGCGCGGCTCCCCGCCCGCGTCGCGGCTACGTCTTTCGCGGCTCGACGACGACCCGATTCCCCTCCACGGCCGCGACGCGCACGGGCGTGCCGGCCTCCACGTAAAGGCCGTCGGTCACGACGTCGACCGCGCGATCCTCGATCTCGACGGTGCCGGCAGGGCGGAGCGGCGTGAGCGCCTTGCCCTCCCTGCCGACGAGCGCGGCGAGCCGCGGGTCGGGGCCGCGCCCGCTCGTCTGGGCCTCGAGCACCATCTTGCGACCGACCCGGGTCCTCGGGAAAGCCCAGAACAGGAGCCCCGTCGCGCAGGCGCCGGCGGCGAGGGCGAGCAGGCCGTAGCCGACCCCGAGGGTCGCCCACGCCAGCGCGACGGCGCCGAGCACCGCGGCGCCGCCGAGCAGCCCGACGAGGCCGACCCCAGGGATCACGAACACCTCGATGGCGAGCAGCACGAGCCCCGCCATGAGCAACAGGATGACGAGGAGCGCCGGGGTCACGCGCGCCCCTCCTCGGCCGCGCCGCCCGCGTCCCCCACGCCGCCCGCATCCGCCACGCCGCCCGCGTCCCCCACGCCGCCCGCGTCCCCCACGCCGCCCGCCAGCGGACGCACGACGATCCGGCCCCCGTCCGCGCGGATCACGCGAACGCGGGTCCCCGCCTCGACATACCCGCGCTCCGACAGCGCCTCGACCCGCCGGCCGTCGAGCACGACCTTGCCCGAGGGGCGCAGATCGGTGGCCGCCGCGCCGATCTGGCCCACGCGCGAGGCGGGCGCCGCGGCGCCCCCGGACGGGCCCCCCGTCGCGACGCCCCGGATCGCCGCGTCGAGGACGAGCCGCCGCCCGAGCCACGTCCGCGGCGCGAGGCGCGCGGCGGCCACGGCGAGCGCCGCCGTCGCGGCGAGGGAGACGGACACCGAGGCGAGGGCGCGCGGGAGCCAGCCGGCGTGCCACGCGACCTCGACCGGGACGCGCTCGAGGTCGATCAGCGCCAGGATCAGCGCGCCCGCCACGCAGAGCGCGCCCGCCACGCCGGGCACGACGTGCCCTGGGGCGAAGAGCTCCACCGCGATGAGGACCGCGCCGGCGACGAAGAGCGCGATCTCCTCCCACCCGGCGAGCTTCACCACGTGGTGGCCGAAGAAGAAGAGCGCGAGGCAGATGATCCCGACGGCGAGCGAGAGGCCGTGCCCCGGCGAGTAGAGCTCGAGGAGGACGCCGAGCATCCCGAGCGTCATGAGGATCCCCGCGAGCGCCGGATCGGAGAGGACACGCGCGAGCTCCTCGGCGAAGCTGAGGCGCGGGCGCGCGATCTCGCCGGGCAGGGCGCGGCCCAGGGCGCGGAAGAGCGCCGCCTCGTCGCCGGCCTCGACCTCGGCGAAGCCCCACGCGAGCGCCTGCGCGCCGTCGAGCGTGAGCAGCTTCCCCTTCTCGTCGAGCCCGGAGACCTCGACGTCGGCGTCGACCATGGCCTCGGCGACGTCGCCGCGCCGCCCCTTCGCCTCCGCGGTCGCGCGCATCTCCTTGCGCATGTACGAGACCACCTTCTCGGCGACCGGCTTCATCCCGCCGTCCTCGCCGATCTGCACGGGCGTCGCCGCGCCGATCGTCGCGCCGGGGGCGACCGCGATGACGTCGCAGGCGAGCGCGATGAGCGCCCCGGCCGAGATCGCGCGCGGGTTGACCCAGCACACCGTGCGCCCGCGGGCCCGGAGCAAGGCGTCCCGGATGGCGAGCGCGGCGTCGATGCGCCCGCCGAGCGTGTTGATGTCGAGCACCAGGAGGTCGCTCGCCCCCTGGGCCGCGACGACGCGCTCCAGGAACGGCGAGAGGCCGAGATCGATGGCGCCCGCGATCGCGACGACCGTGACCCGCTCCGCGCCGAGGCTCGGCGGGAGCGGCCCCGGCGGCGCAGGGGCGTCCACCGTGGAGCGCCCGCCCGGCTCGGCCGCGCTCGCCGCGGGCGGCGCCTCGCCCCGCGCGAAGCTGCCTGCGATCATCGCCGCGGCCAGCGCGAGGAGCGCGATCGCGCGCCCCGCCGCGGACCGTCCCAGCACGCGCCCAAAGCCCGTCAAGCCCCACCCCCTGTCGCGGCGCCGCGGCCCGCGCCGCGCTGCCGAGGTCCACGCTGAAAACGCCAGCACGATGCTAGCGCACGCCGGCGCGCCCCGATACCCCCTGGCGCGCTCGCCGCCGGGATCATCCATCCTGCCGCCGCGCGAGCCGCCGCGCGAGCCGCCGCTCGGCCGCAGCGCGATGCGCTCCGGGAGCGCGCGCGAGCTCCGGAGGTCGCGCCATGCGCCATCGCGGCTCCCCTCAGGGAAGCTCTGAACGGCCGAGTCAGGAGTCAGGCGCTGCATGACAGGAGCACGAGGATCACGCACGGCGGATGCCGTGTGACGGAATGACGCAGAGCGCGCGGCGCGCCGCCAACCGTGAAAGCCGGGAAGGCTGTTGAGCCCTCCCTGCGCCGCGCTAAGCTCCTCCAGGACAGCAGCAATCTCCAGGCTCATGGGAATACAGCAAGCATGGTGTCACCGGCAAAAGCCCGGTGAGCTGCTCGGATAACCAGTCATTCCATCATGGATAGAGGCTAAATGTTAAGGATCCGCTCCACTTCCGGAGATCGGAAGACAGCTGTGCTCAGGGTCCCGGTGCGCTCTCCCCTCTCGGTGCCCGTCGCGCTGTCCGTCCTCTCTCAAGGTGCATGGGGGACGGACGAACCGCCGGCCGCAGAGGCGCAGTGGGCGTACGCGCTCGTCGCCGCGCTCGGGTACCTGCCCCCGGCGATCGAGATCGCCGCGGCCACGCTGCGGCGGACCGCGACGTCGTGCGAGGTGTACCTGCGGAGGAACGCGACCCGCCTGGATCCCGGGGGAACCGAGGAGGACGTCGTGGGCGTGGTCCTGGCGGACGCGCTGGCGTCGCTGGGAGCGGACGCGCCCGGCATGCTGCACGCGCTCGCCGCCCTGCCGGCGGCGGACGCCCCGCTGGACGTGGTCGCCGCCGCCGCGGGGAAGCCGGCGCCCTCCGCCGCCCGGCCGCTCCAGGCGCTCGTGCACGGCCGCCTGGTGTCCTTCCAGCAAGACTCACAGACCTACCGCCTCTCGCCCGTGGTGCGCGCCGCGGTCCGCAAGGCCGCGGCCGCCGACCCGGCGCGCTGGGACGCGCTGCACCGGGGCGCGGCGGACGCGATGCAGGCGCTCTTCTTCTGGACGGCGGCCATGGAGGGACGGCCCGCGGCGGCGATGCGCCGGCGCGTCGCCGCCGAGCTCTTCGCCGCGCTGGACACGGTCCCCTTCCAGGACGGCCGGCGCGGCGCCGAGGTGCTCGCGCGGGTGCTCGTCGACGCGTGCACGGTGCTCGATCTCGGGCTCGCCACCGACGTCCAGCAGCGCTTGCTCGAGGAGGCGGCGCGGCTCTCGGGCGAGGCGCTGCCCGCGCTCCACGCGCGGGCGCTCGCGGCGCTCGCGGCGCTCGAGCGGACGCGGCGTTCGGCGTCGGAGCTCGCGGGCAAGCGGCGGGGCCTCTTCGGGACGCTCCGGGTGTCCCCGGCCGCCCGCGACCGCAGCCGCCCGGGGCACCGTGACGTCCTCCGCAGGGCGCTGCGCGCGAGCGCGCAACGCGCCGCGTCCCGGCACCCGCCGCCGGCGCCGGCGGAAGAAGAGGACGGCCTCCGCGGCGCGAAGGAGCTCCTCGCGCGCGGCGCACTGCGCTGCCGCGAGGGCGCGCTCGAAGCCGCCGCGGCGCACTACGGCGAGGCGCTCGCGCTGTTCGAGGCGGCCGGCGACGAGCGCGGGCAGGCCCACGCGCTCCTGCTCCGCGGCGATCTGCGCCGCAGGCACGGGGAGCCCGCGGACGCCGCGCGCGATCACGAGCGGGCGCTCTCGCTCTTCCGGACAGCGGCCGACCGGACCGGGGAGGCGATCGGCCTGTTCGCGCGGGCGGCCCTGCGGCTCGATCAAGGCGACGCGGAGGGCGCGGCGAGCGATTACACCTGCTCGCTCACGCTCCTCCGGGCCTGCCGCGATCGCGTCGGCGAGGCCAACGTGCTGAAAGCGCGCGCGGATCTGTGCTTCCAGGAGGGCGATCTGGCGGGCGCGGCCCGCGATTACGACCGGGCGCTCTACATCCTCGAAGGCGTGGAGGAGCGCGTCCTCAGCCAGCTCCGGCTGCCCGCCGGCATCCGCGAGGAGCGGCGCGGGCCGGGCGCCGGCGCCCCGTCCCGGCGCGAGTACCTGCCGCAGGCCGAGCTGCTCTCGACCCTCGGGTGCGAGCAGACCCACGCCCGCACGTGGCAGGCCCGCGGCGACCTGCGCCTGCGAGAGCGCCAGACGGCGCTCGCGGCGCGCGACTACGGCAACGCGATCCTCCTCTACCGGGAGGGCGGCGACCGCCGCGGGGAGGCCGCCGCGCTCAAGGTCCGCGGCGATCTGCGGCGCCACCGGGGCGCGCTCCCGGGGGCGCAGCGCGACTACGACGATGCGCTCCACCTGCTCGAGGGGCTCGGGGACGGCGCCGGCCAGGCCGCCGTGCTCAAGGCGCGCGGCGATCTGCGGTGCGAGCGAGGCGACATCGCGGGAGCGGCGCTCGACTACACGAGGGCGCTCGCCCTCTTCGACGCGACGGGCGATCCGGCGGGTCAGACGAGCGTAAAGCACGTTCTCGCGGGCATCTCCCGCCGCGACGAGGACCCGCCGCGCCCCGCCAGAGCCGCTGTCCCGCGGTGAGGTGGAGAGTGCCCCTCGCCCCTCTCGGGCGACCTGCGCGCCTCGCGCCGCGACATCGGATACGCCGGCGCGCCGCGCGCCGCGGCTGAACGCGGGGCTCAGCGCGAGTCGATGGAGGTGCGAGAGGGCGCCTCATGAGCGCTGAATTGATCTCCCGCTTTGTGACTTCGTTGTTTGTCCGTCCTGCGCTAGGGTTCACTTGTCCGGATATTCCGTCCCGGCACCGAGGTGGCCCCGTGCGACGACACCGTTCCTCTGTCGGTATCAGCTTCACTTGCCTTTTGCTCCTCCCCTCGACGGCGCTCGCCTTGCCCACCGTGACCGGCTCCGCCGCAGAGCTCGGCGCGTGGGACCCGCGGCGCGGCGTCGCCCTGCGCGACGACGGCGCCGCGCCGGACGCGGCGGCCGGCGACGGGATCTTCACGGCGGCGGTCTCGTTCGCGGCGCAGGGCGCCGTCGAGTACCGGGTCTCGCGGAACGGCATCGATCTCGGCGACGGCGGCGTGGGCACGGCCACGGGCGAAAACCTCCGCTTCACGCTGGCCGGCGGGACAGCACCTTACCAGGTCACCTTCTACTACGACACGCGCGATCGCACCGCGGAGGGGTTCAGGCCGGCGAACGAGTCCGCCTCGGACTCGCGCAGCGCGTCCACCAAGGTGGACGGGTCGACTCAGGTGTGGGTCGCCGTCGGAAACTGGCAGGGAGCTGTAGGCGACGCCGACTGGAACCCGGAATCCACCCTCACGGTCGCGCGCGACGACGGCCTCCGCGGCGACGCCGTCGCGGGCGACGGCGTCCACACCTACCGCTTCGCGGCCCGGACGGCGCTCTCCGGCGCGCTCTTCAAGTTCGCGGCGCAGGGCCCGTGGAGCACGAAGCTCGGGGCGGACGGCTGGAGCTACGACCCCCAGGACTCGTCGGACGGCGCGTTCAGCGCGGCGGCCGGTCAGGTCGTCACGCTGGAGCTCGACGCGCGCCACGGCCGCATGCGCGCGCGGGTGTCGAGCCCGGCGAAGCTCCTGCTCACGGAGCTCGTGGTCCACCCGGCGTCGGCGGAGTTCGTCGAGATCTACAATCCAGGAAGCGCCCCTGTCGATCTGTCGGACTACTACCTCGCTGATTACAGGGCTTATTACCAGCTCGTCGCGGCGGCCGCCGCCACGCTCCCGAACACGAACGATTTCCTGGTGCGCTTCCCGGCCGGCGCCGAGATCGGCCCCGGCGAGATCCAGACCGTCTCGCTCGCGGGCGCCGCGTGTTTTCGCATGGGGTGCGAGGAGACGAGGACGTTCGGCGGCTGGGGCTCGCTGCCCACGTACGAGATCTACAATGCAGGCACCTTCGGCGCGGGCGAGAGCAAATCGGCCGCCGCCGTGCCCGACATGCTGCCAGCGCTCCCGGGATCGGTGGGAGAGACGCGCGGGCTCACGAACGACCATGAGTGTCTCATCCTCTTTTATTGGGACGGCGTGAGCGACCTCGTGAAGGACGTCGATTACGTCTTTTACGGTACGGGGGGGCCGAACCTCCCTGTCGACAAGACGGGGGTCTCGGTCGACGGCCCGGATCCCGGGACCGCGTCGACCGCTTATCCGGACGACGCGCCGGACGACGTCGCCCTTCACGTGCCGCTGTCGAGCAGCGGCGGGAGCTGCCGGAAGGACTTCACCGAGGGCGCCCAGATCGCGAGCGGGGGGAGCGGGGTGACGGGCGCGGTCGAGACCAGCGAGCCCTGGTCGTCGACCTGGGCCGCGTGCGCCGCCGCGACGCCCGGGCAGATCGATTTCGACGGCGACGGCGTGCTCGCGGGCGACAACTGCCCGATGACGGCGAACCCGTTCCAGGAGGACCTCGACGGAGACCGAGCGGGCGACGCCTGCGACCCGGACGACGACAACGACGGTCGCCCCGACGGCGCCGACAACTGCCCCGGCGCGGCCAACCCGCGCCAGACCGACAACGACGGAGACGGCGACGGCGACGCGTGCGACCCGGACGACGACAACGACGGAGATCTCGACGGCGCCGACAACTGCCCTCGGACGGCGAACCCCGATCAGAGCGACAGCGACATGAACGGCCACGGCGACGCGTGCGACATCGACGACGACATGGACGGTGTCATCAACGATGACGACAACTGTCCTCAGGTGGCCAATCCGGGCCAGGCCGACGCGGACGACGACGGCGTGGGCGACGCCTGCGACGAGGATTTCATCGACGCCGACGCCGACGGCGTGCACGACGAGGAGGACAACTGCCTTGGCCTCTCCAATCCGGAGCAGACCGACGTCGACGACGACAAGGTGGGCAACGCCTGCGACAACTGCCGCACGACCCAGAACCCCGATCAGACCGACACGGACGACGACACGGCGGGCGACGCCTGCGACACGGACGACGACAACGACTTCGTGAGCGACATGTACGACGACTGCCCGCTCGAGGCCGGTCCGCTCTCGAACCAGGGTTGTCCCGAAGGCAGCGGCAGCGGCGGCGGCGGCGGCGCGGCGGCGGCGAGCACGAGCGTGAGCCAGGCCGCGGCGGCGGGCAGCGGCGGCGGGTTCGCGGGCGACGGCAGCTGCGGCTGCCGCGCCGCGGGCGGCGCGAGCGCCCTCTCCGGGCGCGCGCCGGCCCCGTGGCTCGCGCTGCTCGCCGGCGCGCTCCTGATCGCGCGCCGGAGGAGGGGCGCGTGACCGCCCGTGTCGTGCGTCGGGCGCGGCGCTAGCTCGCTCGCTGCCGCTCGAGCCGCTCCTGCATCACGTTGGGGATCCTCCCGGCCGCCTCGATCGCCCGCGCGAGCGCCGCCTGCGCCTCGGCGTGGCGACCGCGCCGCGCGCGCGCCATCGCCCGCGCCTCGATGACCTCGATCTGCTCCTGCCCCGCGAAGAAGCGCGCCGACCGCGCCTCGAGCTCGTCCCACGCGTCGTCGCCCGCGTCCCGCGTCGCCAGGTCGATCATCGAACACTGCACCTCTTCCGCGGGCGACATCTCCATGTCCCCGCGCCCCTCCGCAGCGGCCTTGGCCTGCTGGCTCCGGATCGCCTCGATGATCTCCCGCGCCCTCCCCTCATCGCCCCGGTAGAGGAGCAGCCTCGCCAGGAGGAGCTGCACGACCGGCCGCGCCTCCTCCCCCCGCTGCTGGCGCTCGAGGGACACGGCCCGCTCCACGTGCGGCATCGCGATGTCCAGGTTGCCCGTCATGTAGAGGTGCTCGCCGAGGTTGAACTCCCCCGCGAGCTCCATCGCGCCGAGGCCCAGCTCGCGCGAGATCGCGAGCAGACGGCACGTGTCCAGGATCATGCCCTCGTGATCCCCGACGCACGCGCGCAGGAGCGCCCGGCTGTTGATGGCGGACCCGAGGTGCAGGAGGTCGCCGCGCGCCTCGCACATCCGGATCGCCCGCTCCAGGACGGCGCCGGCCTCGTCGAGCTTGCCCAGCCCGGGATAGACGTAGCCGAGCAGGAGCAGCGAGATCACCAGCGTCTCGTAGCCGTCGTCGCCCACGGCCTCGGCCTGCGCCGCGGCGGTCTCCAGCGGCGGCGCCGCCGCGTCCTCTCGGCCCTCGCGCAGCAGCGAGCGCGCCTCGCCCATCGACAGGCGCGCCGTGAGCGCCGGCGGCAGCTCCCCCTGCACGAGCGCCCTGGCCTGCTCCACGCGCTCCTTCGATCGCCCGTACTCGTTCATCCAGTCGAGCGCCGTCGCCTCGTCGAGCAGGAGCTCGATCTGCTCGATCCTGTCGCCCGCGAGGGCCGCCATCGCACGCGCGCGCTCGAGATCGCCGAGCGCGTCGTGGTAGCGGCCGAGCCGGTAGCGCATCAGCCCCCGGCCCCGGTACGCCGCCCTCCGCCGCGCGTCGCCCCCCGCGGCCGGCTGCGCGAGCGCGCGGCTGTAGTGGAGCTCCGCCTCGACGTAGGCGTGGCGCGCCCGCGCCCGCTCCGCGAGCTCCAGGTAAGCCTCCTCCGCGACGTCCGCGAGCCCCGCCTCGGCCGCGTGGTACGCGATCTTGAACCGCCGCTGCTCCCGGCTCTCGTGCGCCGCTTGCCGGTGGTGCTCGTACGCCGCGAGGTGGATCCGCCGCCGCTCGGCCTCGGCGACGCCCTGCGCGATCGCCTCGCGCACGAGCGCGTGCCGGAAGCCGAGCCGGCCCTTCCGGTCGGACACCAGCACGCCGGCCTTGAGCAGCCGCTCGGTCCCGACCCGCGCGTCGAGCGGGAAGGCCGCGCCCTCGCCGCGCCGGTCGAGGTGGTCCAGCACGCCCGCGATCTCGTCGAGCGACACCTCGGCGCCGAGCAGCGCGACGAGCCGCGCGTGGGCGCCGAGCGCCGGCCCGAGCGCCGCGATCTCCCCCTGCGCGAGCGGATCGAGCTGCGGCAGCATGGGCAGGCGATCGAGCTCGTCGGTCGCCAGGTACCACGCGTCGCCGCGCGGGTGCCGGCGCAGGATCCCCTCGCGCTTGAGCCCGTGCACGAGCTCCACGAGCAGGAGCGGCACGCGCTGCGAGCGCTCGAGCAGCCGATCGATCGCCTGCTCCGGCACGTCCCGCGCCGGCAGGAGCAGCCGCCGGCACAGCGCCCGCGCGCTCTCGGCGTCCAGCGGATCGAGCCGGACGACCTCGCGCCGCGCCGCCCGCTCGCCCCAGGACGGGTGCGCCTCGGCGAACGCCGGGCGCCCCATCGCGCAGATCCACACCGGGACCGGCCCGTCGGCGAGCGCCGCGTACTCGAGCGCGGCGAGCGTCGCGTCGTGCGCGAACTGCGCGTCGTCGAGGAGGACGAGGACCGGCGCGGAGGCCGCGCACCGCCGCAGGCACTCGCCGGCCGCGCGCACGCGCGCCGAGCGCAGCGCGCCCGGCGCGGCCTTGAGCGCCTCGATCTCGGGGAACACCTCGCTGCCCGTCCGCTCGTCCACCCACCCGAGCGCCATGGCCAGCCCCGAGCCGAGCTCCTCCCCGAGCGCCGGGCCGAGCCGCTCCTCGATCACCGCGCGGACGCCGCTCTCCGGGGGCGCGTCGGGGACGTCGAGCGCCTCGCGCACGAGCTCTTGCAGCGTCGCGTCCTCGGCGCCGCTCGTGGGCTCCTGCCCGCGGAGATCGATCACCCTGGCCTCGGGGAAGAGCTCCCGGAGCTTCTTGCCGAGCTCGTGGAAGAGGCGGCTCTTCCCGTACCCCGGCTCGCCGACCACGGACACGACGGTGGGCAGCCTCCGGCGGATCGCCTCCCCGGCGTCGTGGAGGAGGTGCTCGAGGATCTCCCGGCGGCCGATGAACGCGCCGGGGAGCGTCGCCTCCCGCGCCTCGTCGTCGGGCCGCGGCTCCGGCTCGCGCGGGAGCTCGTCCGGCGCGGCGAAGGGCGCCTCGGGGAGCGCGGCCTTCGCCGCGGGCGTGAGGAACGGCCCGGGCGGCCCGGAGGCGGCCGGCCACCGCTCGGGGCGCGAGAAGAGCGGGCTCAGGAAGCGCCGCGCGCCGCCCGGGCGGACCTGGACCGAGACGGGCGCGAGATCGATCAGCACCCGCGCGCACAGCCCCGCGCGCAGGAGCTCGTCGGCCGCGCGCTGCGCGTGGCGCGCGGGGCTCGCCGCGCCCTCGTGGCCGAAGACCGCCGCGTAACGCGCGCCCGAGGCGTGCGCGAGCTCGCCGCCGAGCGCCCGGATCCGCCGCTGCACGGCCATGCGATCCGCGGCGCCCTCGAAGAACAGGAGCCCCACGGCGCGGCGCTCGGCGCCGCCCGCGGCCTGGGTCCCGTCTCGCTCGCCCGCCTCGAGCTCGTCCCCGAGCGCGCGCTCCAGGGCGCGGCGGAGGTCGGTGGCGCTCTCGAACCGCTCGCTCCGGTCCTTGGCGAGGCAGCGGTGCACCACCTCCTCGATCGCCCGCGGCACGGCCGCGCGGGCCGACAGGCGCGGGGGCCTGCGGCTCCGGTGGTCCTCGAGCACCGCCGCGCGCGGCCCCCAGAACGGCGGCCGCCCCGCGAAGAGCTCGTACAGGATGACGCCCATCGCATAGATGTCCGCGCGCGCGTCGAGGTCGGCGCGCCCGGCGGACTGCTCGGGGGCCATGTACTCGGCCGTCCCCAGGGCGAGCTCCTCGTCGTCCACGCCGCCGCGCCGCCCGACCACGCGGGCGATGCCGAGGTCGATGAGGGTCGCCGCCCCCGCGCCGTCGGCGAAGAGGTTCTCGGGCTTGAGGTCGCAGTGCACGTACCCGCGCGCGTGGACGACCTCGAGGGCCGCGAGCGTCGCCAGGCCGAGCTGCGCGGCCTCCTCGAGCCGCGGCCCCGGGCGGGCGGCGAGGCGGGCGGCGAGCGTCGGCGCCGAGACGCGCGTGAGCACCACGTACGGCGAGCCGTCGTCCAGCGCGCCCGAGGCGAGCACGGCCGGCACGCAGGGGGCGCCCACGGCGAGGAGCGCCTCGATCTCGCGCTGGAGGCGCGGCCCTGCCCCGCGGCGGTCGGCGCGCGCGACCTTGATGGCCACGGGCGCCCCGCCGCCCTCGGGCTCGGCCTCGTACACGGTGCCGAAGCCGCCCCGCCCGAGGATCCTGGACGTCCAGTAGCCGGGGAAGCGGGGCAGCGAGACGGCGACGACGTCGGTGATGTCCGGCGGGCTCGCCTCGTCGGGCGGCGGCGGGTCGAGCGCGGGGCAGTCCGGGCACGCGCCCTGGTTCCGCCGCCCGCAGGACGGGCAGCGCCGGCCTTCGAAGGGCCCGCCGTCCGGCGCCTCTCCCCGCAGGGCCTCGGAGCGCATCGCCGCCCCTACGGGGGCAGGAACGAGGTGATCACCACTTCCGTGCGCGCCGAGGACGAGATCGCGGGATTCTCGAGACATTTGCTGTAGCTGCCGTCGCTGGCCACGGTCGCGCAGAGCGTATCGCACGAGCCCGCGAGCGCGATAGGACCACACGCCTGCGTGACCGTCGCCCCGGTGGCGGGGTCGGTAGCAAGGTGACCTGCCGCACAGTCACGCTGCAAACTCCGCGCACGGGTGACGCCCGGGGGCGAGTGGCAGGAGCGCAGGAACGGCGTCGAGCTGAACAGGTTGCCCCAGAACGCGCCCTCCCTCGTCGGGTAGGATGAGCGCTCCGTGGAGGACGAGGCCAGCGACGTCTGGCTGCCGCGCAGGGAGAGGTTCACGGAGACGCCGTAGAAGTTCGTGCGCGCGGCGAGGCACGCGGAGATCCAGCGCTGGTAGAAGGAATCGGCCAGCGGACCGTAGGCCCACCAGTCCGCCATCCCGAGGTGGCCGGCGTATGTTTCCGTGTGGACGACCCCGCTGCTGTCGGTCCACGAGAACGAGAACGACTGGTCGGACCTGAGCGCGCAGCCGACCACGTACTTCAAGAGCTCCCTTGACAGGGTACCGTCTGTTCCAGGATTCTGGATGGCCGCACGCGCGCTCGAGGGGAGGGTGCCCGGGGTCAGCGCCTGCTGACTGAGGGTGAGCGGCGTCAGCGCCGTCTGCGTGAGGGCGTTTAACACCATCTTGTTGGCAAACAAGCTGTTCGTAGAGGTGGCCGCCCCTTCGGCCTCCGCTAGGAACTCGTCCGGTTCTTCGTCGACTTCGGCTCCAATGCAGGCGGTAGTAACCAGAGGTACTGCGAGGAGGGCTACAGTCCGAGCACAGCAAAGAACCATCATGGTCCCCCTTTCGGCAATGGGTCCCAGCATTCCAGAGTCGGGTGGTGGCAAACTTTAAGTTACCACCAGGAAATATTTCTGCATATATTCTTTTATCAAATCTCTTTCTCATAGGCGGAAGCGGAAACAGAATCGCGGGGCGGCGCGCTGACACGCGCGGGGCGGCGCGCTGACGCGCCGCGCGACGAGGAGAGATGACGAGAGAGGACGAGACGAGGCCGTTTTCGGAGGGCGAGCGCGCCGCCGCGCGGGGCGAGCTGCCGCCCGGCACCCTGGCCGGCGAGTACATCCTCGAAGGGTTCATCGCGCGCGGGGGCTGCGGCGTTGTCTACTCGGCGAGGCACACCCGTTCAGGGAAGCCGGCCGCCGTGAAGGTCCTCAGCGAGGCGGTGGCCCACTCCCGCCGTGTGGTCGAGCGGTTCGCGCGCGAGATCGAGGCGCTGCAGTCGATCTCCCACCCGAGCATCGTAGAAATTTACGAAGTCGGTGAGCTGAACGGCCATCAGCCCTTCTATGTCATGGAGCGCCTCGTGGGGCAGACGCTGGACGCGCTGATCCGGGCCGAGACGCGGCTCCCGCCGCGCGAGGTGCTGGAGCTGTTCGAGCCCATCTGCGCCGGGCTCGGGGCGGCGCACGCGGCCGGGATAGTCCACCGGGACGTCAAGGCGAGCAACATCTTCATCTGCACGGGCCAGCCCCGCACCGTGAAGCTGCTCGACTTCGGCATCGCCAAGCTGATGGGGCCCGAGGAGGGCTCAACGTGGCTGACCACGGCGGGGCGAATGCCCGGGACGCCGTCGATCATGGCGCCCGAGCAGATCCTGGGCGGGCACATCGACGCGCGGGTGGATGTCTATGCGCTCGGCGTGCTCCTCCATCGCATGCTGGTGGGGAGGTTACCCTTCCTCACACACGACATGGATGAGATGGTGCGCAAGCACCTGGAGGAGCCGCCGCTGCCGCCGAGCCTCCGGGTGCCGCTCCCCCTCGAGCTCGACGCGGTGGTGCTGCGGTGCATGGAGAAGCGGCGGGAGCGGCGGTTCGGCTCGGTCGAGGAGCTGATGCGGGCGCTGCGGGAGGCGATCGGCGGGCCCGCGTCGGGCGTGCAAAGCGGGGTCGATCCGGCGGTGCCGGGGGTGGCGGTGTACCTGGAGATCAAGACGCGCGGCGGCGCCGACGAGATCGACGACGCGCTGACGGCCGACGTCGGGCAGGTGCTCGACATGGCGGAGTCACACCTCTCGCGCGCGGGGTTCATCCTGGCCTCGACCACCGGCAACGAGGTGCTCGGCGTGCGCCTCTTGCCGGCCGAGGCGGGCGAGGAGCGGCGGGCGCGGCGCGCGGCGCTCGGGGTCGCGTCGGCGCTGCACGAGGCGCTGGGGCGGCGCGCGGGGGCGGATCCGCGCGTCCATGTGAACGTGAGCGTTCACGCGGACGACGTGCACGCGCGCGCGGTGGGGGGGGCGGCGGCGCAGCCCGAGATCACGGGGGGAGCCTTGATGTGCGCGGGGTTGTGGGCGCCGGAGGGCGAGGTGCACGAGGTGTTCGCGACGCCGAGCGCGAAGGCAGGGCTCCTGAGCGACGAGCTGCCCTAGGAGGAGTCGAGCGCGCGGCGCGGGGTGAGCCGGGCTGAGCGGCCCCCTGGGAGGGAGGCCGCGCGCGGCAGCCTCCCTCCCAGGGGGCCTGCGGTCTCCTCGGGACCGGGGAGCGGCGCTCAACGAAGCGTGTGGGTGCGGGTCATGCGGTTGGCGAAGGTGGACAGCGTGTAGGTGCCGATGCCGACGATCACCTCGAGGGCCTGCTCGGGGGTGAAGCCCGCCTGGACGAAGGCGTCGAGCTCGGCGTCGGAGACCTCGCCCCGCGCGCGGAGCGTCGCCTCGGTGAACACGGCGAGCGCCTGGAGCCGCGCGTCAGGCACCGGGCGCCGCTCGAACAAAGCCGCGGCGACGGCGGGCGGGGCGCCCGCGCGCAGGAGCAGGCCGCGGTGCATGTCGCGGCAGAGATCGCAGCCGTTGTGGCCGGCGACCACCATCACCAGCACCTCGCGCTCCACGGGCGAGAGCGTCGCCTCCTCGAAGAGCGAGAGGAGATCGTCGAACGCGCGGACCAGGAGCGGCGAGGTCGCGAAGCGGGCGGAAGGGAGCGGGACGAAGCCGAACTTGCGCGCGGTCCGCTCCAGCACGGGGCGGGCCGGCCGAGGCGCGGTGTCGAGCGTGTGGGCAGGGAAATGCGGGGAGGAAGCAGGCTGGGGCATGGCGGTGTCTCCTGGTTAGTTGTCAATACAAGCAATTGAGCGAGAAGGGACCGAAGGTCGGGGGCGGGGCCGCGGTCAGCGCTCGGGCTCGATGTTCGCGAGGATGCGCTGGAGGGTGCGGCGGGTGACGAGGAGGTCGTCCTCCGGGATCCCGGAGAGCAGCTCGCCCACCATGGCCCTGGCCTCGCTCGACAGCGCCTTCTGCAGGTGACGCCCGCGCGCCGTGAGGTAGACGAGACGGGCGCGCCGGTCGGTCGGGTCCTCACGGCGCGCGACGAGGCCGTCCCGCTCCATCAGGGCCAGGATCCGGCTCATCGTGGGCACGTCCCGGAACGTGCGGCCGGCGAGGTGCGTCTGCGTGACGCCCTCCTGCTCCCACAGCCGGACGAGCACCATCCACTGCTCGGGCGTGATCTCGACGCCGTGGGCACGGAAGCGCCGGTACATCTCGGCGCGGCTGGCGAGGTACACGCGCGCCACCCAGTAGCCGAACGCGTTGTCGAGGACGATCGCCCCTTCGGCCGTGAACTGATCGCGCATCGCGAGGGAATCATGGCACGACCGTATTAGTTGTCAATGCAACCAATCATCCTCTCGTCCGGGGCGGGGCCGGGGCGCGGAGCGGGCCGTCGCCGCCAGGCCGCCGGCGGTCACGAGGGCGCAGGCGGCGAAGAGCTGGGGGCTCGCCTCGGCGCGGCCGGCGAGGCAGAGCAGGAGCGTCGAGAGCACCGGCGCGGCGTAGGAGAGCACCCCGAGCAGCGGCAGGTCGCCGTGTTTGGTCGCGTGATCCCACGCGAAGAACGCGGCGCCGAGGGGGCCGAGGCCGAGCGCGAGCAGGCCGAGCGCCTCGCCGGCCGTGGGCACGACCGTGCGCTCCAGCGCGAGGTGGCCGGCGAGGCCCAGGGCGGCCGTGGCGGCGCAGGTGCCGGCGAGCGCCTCGGCCGGGACCTCGGCGAAGCGGCGCTGGAGCACCGAGTACGCCGACCAGAGGAGCGCGCAGCCGAGCGCGGCGAGGTAGCCGGGCGCGTGCGCGGCGCTGAGGCTGCCGGTGTCCCCGGCGGTGAGGACGGCCCAGACGCCCGCGAGCCCGAGCAGCGACCCGACCACGTGCCTCGCGCGAAGGCGGCCGCCGGGCAGCGCCGCGGACAGCAGGACGATGAGCAGCGGCCACAGGTACGCGATGAGGCTGACCTGCACGGGCGGCGCGGCGGAGAGCGCGTAGAAGTAGAGGGCGTGGTAACCGAACAGGCCGCCCACGCCGAGCAGCCAGCCGGCCAGCGGCTGGCGCAGCGCGCGGAGGCCACCCCGCCCGCGGCGCGCGATCCGCGCCCCGCCGAGCAGCGCCGCGACGGCGAACGTGGAGGCGAGCACCTGGAGCGGCGGCAGGCGCCGCACCGAGGTCGAGAGCAGCGCCAGGCTGCCCCAGAGCGCGATGGCCAGGGCGCCCGCCAGCGCGGCGGCCCGCCGCGAGGAGCGCGTGGCGGAGGTCGTGTCGGACATGCCGCGGAGGGTGCAACGCAGGCCCGCCGCGGTCTTGGCCGAGGCTCCGCTCCGCTGTGCCAGGGCTCGGGTCGCGGCCCCCCGGTCACCCGCCGCCGCGCCCGGGACCGCCCGGCCTCGCGGCGCGGGCCGCGCGGCGCAGGGCCGCCGGGGTCACGCCGTGGCGGCGCCGCAGGCTGCGCGTCAGGCAGCTCTGATCGGCGTAGCCGCAGCGGAGGGCGATCTCGGCGATCCCGAGATCGGTGCGGGAGAGCAGCTCGGTCGCGCGCGCGAGGCGCAGCTCCGCGATGCGCGCCTGCACCGTCGTCCCCAGCACGGCGCGGAACAGGTGGTGGAGGTGCCCCGGGCTCAGCTCCGCCCGGGCAGCGACGTCCGCGACCGTGAGCGGCTCGTGCGCGTGCTCCTCGATGAAGCGGAGCGCGCGGCGGAGCTTCGCGGGCTCGCGGCCCGGCGCGCGGCCGGCGCGCTCGACCAGCGTGAGCACGAGCAGCCCCGCCCACTGCCGGCGCAGCGCCGCGGAGCCGCCGGCGTCGAGCTCGGCCGCGGCGGCGCGGACGAGGAGCGCCGCGGCGCCGTCCAGCGCGATCGGGCCGCCCGCGGCGCGCTCGATCCACGGCGCGGCGCCGAGCGACTCGGCGGCGGCGGGCGGGACGTCGATGACGAGGAAGCGGTTCGGGTCCGGCGCGGCGAAGGCGTGGCGCGCCTCGCCCGGCACGAGCACGCCCGAGAGCCCCGCCGCCCGGAGCTCGCGCCCGCCCACCGAGAGCGAGAGCGCCCCCTCGACGGGGAGCACGAGCTGGTGGTGCGCGTGCCGGTGCGCGATCACCTCGGCCGAGTAGCGCTGGACGCTGAGATCGACCTCGGGCATCGGGCGCCATCGTCCCACGGGCCGCCGACGTGCGCCACCGCCGCGCCGGTCCGCGCCGGGGCGCTTGACGGCCCGGCGCGACCGGAAAATCGTGGCGCCCATGCCGGGGCATGGACGGAGGCGACGCGCGGCCGCCGCGGGGCGCGCTCGCGGCGCGAGGGGTGGGCGCTGATGTCGTTCGCGCTCGAGGAAGGGACCCTGTTCGCCGGGCGGTACCGGCTCGGCCGCGTCATCGGGGTCGGGGGCATGGGCGCGGTGTACGAGGCGGTGCACCTCGAGACGAACCGGCGGCGCGCCCTCAAGATCATGCACCCGACGCTCTTCGAGAGCCCGGACCTCCGCGAGCGGTTCCAGCGCGAGGCGAAGATCGCCGCGGAGATCGAGAGCGAGTTCATCGTGGAGGTCTTCGACGCGGGCGTCGACGAGCAGACGCGGATGCCGTTCCTCGTGATGGAGCTCCTGCGCGGCGAGGACCTCGATCACCGCGTCGAGCGCCTCGGCAGGCTCTCGAAGGCCGAGGTCGTGACGTACCTCCACCAGGTGGCGCTGGCGCTCGACAAGACGCACAAGGCCTCGATCGTGCACCGCGATCTCAAGCCCGAGAACATCTTCGTCACGCAGCGCGAGGACGGGCTGCCGCGCGTCAAGGTGCTCGATTTCGGCATCGCCAAGCTGCTCGCGGAGCGCTCGAGCGTCGGGCGCGCGACGCACGGCGTGGGCACGCCGCTCTACATGGCGCCCGAGCAGTTCGACGGGGCCGCGGTGAGCGGCGCGACGGACGTGTATGCGCTCGGCATGGTGGCGTACACGCTGCTCGTCGGCGCGTCGTACTGGGCGAAGGAGGAGAAGACCGGCAACCTGCTCGCGATCCTCACCGCGGCGTCGCGCGGGAAGCCCGAGCCGGCGAGCGCGCGGGCCGCCGAGCAGGGCGTGGCGCTGCCGCCGGCGTTCGACGCGTGGTTCGACAGGGCCACCGCGCTGCAGCCGGGCGCGCGGTTCCAGGCGGCGAGCGCCGCGGTGCGCGCGCTCGCCGAGGCGCTGGAGATCGCGCCCCCGCCGAGCGTCGGCAGGATGCCGGCGTGGCTGGCCGATCTCGAGACGGGCGCCACGGTCGCGTCCGTGCCCGCCGGCACGCCGATCCAGGCGCCGTCGCCGTCGCGCTCGCGGCGCGACGCCGACAAGACGCCGCTGCCCCCGGGCGCCTCGCGCGGCGAGGCCGCGGCGAGCGCGCGCCCGCGGGTGGGGCGGGTCGCGGGCCTTGCGCTGGCGCTCGGCGTGGGCGGGCTGCTCGGCGCCGTCGTCTACGCGACGCAGGCGGGCCGCGGGCAGGCGCCGGCGGCAGGCGACGCGCCGGGCGCCGGGGCGCGCGCGACGGCGGTGGAGCTGCAGCCGACGCCAGGCGCGACGCCCAGCATCGCGCCGATGGGCGCCGCGGGCGCCGCGGAGGCGGCGGCGCCCGCGGCAGGCGACGCCGCCCCCGCGGCGCCGGCGGCGAGCAGCGCAGCCTCCGCGGCGTCCGCGGCGAGCGGCGCCACCTCCGCGGCGTCCGCGGCGAGCGGCGCCGCCTCCGCGGCGCCGGGCGCGCAGCCGCCTCCGAGCGGTCCGGCGTCGACGAAGAGGAAGAGGTGGACGCGCGACTGAGGTAGGCTCGCCGCCGCGCCGATCCGGCCAGCCCCTCGACCACGCCATTCCCCGAGCGCCCGATGAACACCGCGCGATACGCCCTCTCCGTCGCATGCTTCTCGAGCGCGCTCGCCGCCGCAGGCGCGGCCTCGGCGGAGCCCGATCCCGCCCAGGCCGCGTTCGATCGGGGCGTCGCGCACATGGAGGCGGGGCGCTTCGAGCAAGGCTGCCCCGAGATCGCGCAGAGCCACGCGCTGGATCCGCGGCCCGGGACGCTGTTCACGCTGGCGGAGTGCGAGGCGCTGCGGGGCCGGCTGGCGACGGCGATCGCCCGGTTCGACGAGTACCTCGCGCTCTACCCGACGCTCACGCCGCAGCAGCGTCGCAGCCAGGGCGATCGCGAGCGGAGCGCGCGCGCCCAGCGGGCGGCGCTCGCGCGCGACGTGCCCGAGCTCAAGCTGGCGCTGTCGCCGGGCGCGCCGGCCGACGTGGTGGTCGAGCGCGACGGCCAGGTCCTCCCGCGCGAGGCCATCGGCGCCTCGGTGCCGGTGGATCCGGGAGAGCACGCGATCAAGGCGCAGGCGCCCGGAGGGCCCGCGCTGGAGCTCCTCGTGCGCGTCGACAAGCGCGAGAAGAAGACCGTAACGCTCGAGGTGATGCCGCCCCTGCCCCGCCAGCGCCCGCCGGAGGTGCCGCCCCCGGAGAAGCCGGCGGTCGAGGAGAAGAGAGGGGCCGGCGGCGCGGCGGCGATGGCGCCGCCCGCCGCGAAGGCGCCCGACACCGGCGCGGGCGGGCGCCGCGCCGCGGTCTACGTCGCGGGAGGGCTGGGGCTCGTGGGGCTCGCGGTGGGCGGCGTGACCGGCGCGCTCGCGATCCAGAAGAAGGGCGTCGTCGACGAGCGCTGCGCCGGCACGGCGTGCGACGCCGACGGCATGGCGGCGGCCGACGCGATGAAGTCGCTGGGGCTCGCCAGCACGATCGGCTTCGCGGTGGGCATCGCGGGGGCCGGCGCCGCGGCGGTGCTGCTGTTGACCGAGCCGGAGCCCGCGAGCACGGGGGCGTCCGGCGGGGCGTGGGTGGCCGCGGGCGTGGCGCCGTTCGGCCCGGGCGGCGCCGCGCTCGAGGTGCGGGGAGCCTGGTGACATGGAGGTGTTGCACGTGCGCTGGATGATCGCCGCGGGCCTCGTGCTCTCGCCGGCCTGCACGACCCTCATCGGAGGGGACAAGGACTACTACGAGGTCGTCGACGGTCAGGGCGGCGCGGGCGGCCAGGGCGCGGCCGGCGCAGGCGGCCAGGGCGCGGCCGGCGGCGGAGGGAGCGCCTCCGGCGGAGGCTCGGGCGGCGCGCCGCCGGGGCCGTGCACCTCGGCGGACGAGTGCCCCGGCGGCGCGGCGTGCGAGGTCGCGGTGTGCGACGGCAACGTCTGCGGGCTCGCGCCGGCCGAGGACGAGACGCCCTGCGGCGGGGGCGGGGTATGTGAGGACGGCGCGTGCGTATGCCCGTCCGGCGAGTTGTACTGCGCGGGGGAGTGTGTCGACACGGCGGCCGACCCGCTCCACTGCGGCGCGTGCGGCCACAGCTGCCAGGGCGGCGACTGCGAGGCGTCGCGGTGCCAGCCGTTCGTGCTCGCGGACGGGTTCCGGCACGCGGGCGACGTCGTGGTGGACGCGGCGCGCGTGTACTGGACCAACCACTTCGGCGGCTTCGTGATGTCCGTCCCCAAGGACGGGGGCGAGCCGACCTTGCTGGCGTCGGACGGCGCATCCAGGCCGTGGGCGATCGCGGTGGGCGGGCAGTACGTCTACTGGTCCGACGATTCCGATGGTCAGGTGTACCGGGCGAGGAGCGACGGGGAGGGTGATCCCGAGCTGCTCACCGATCCGTCGAGGCCGACCTTGCTCACGCCGAGGCCGGCCGCGCTGGCGGTGGACGCGACGCACGTCTACTGGACCGATCCCCAGGTGAACGAGATCAGCAAGGTGCCGATCGAGGGGGGCGAGGTGGTGACGCTCGTCAGCGATCAAGAGGACCCGTTCGGGATCGCGGTGGACGCGGGGTATGTTTACTGGACGGTTCGGCTGTCGGGGCAGGACGCGGTGAGGAGGGTTCCGCTCGACGGAGGCGAGGTGGAGGAGATCGCGGCAGGGCAGTACGAGCCGTGGGGGATCGCGGTCGACGCGGGGTACGTCTACTGGGCGGATGCGCCTGACGCGATCCGCCGAGCCACGGTGGAGGGAAGGGACGACGAGCTGCTCGCGGAGGAGGGGTACGACCTGCGGAGCGTGGCGGTGGATGGGGAGCATGTCTACTGGACGTCGCCGGAGGAGGGGGTGGTGAGGCGCGTGCCGATCGAGGGGGGGATCGCGGAGACGATCGCGGAAGGGCAGGAGGCGGTCTGGGAGATCGCGGTGGATGAGACGAGCGTGTACTGGATCAACAATACGGATCCAGGGCGAGTGATGAAGCTCGCGAAGTGATGAGTGGCCCGTGGGGTCCGCGGAGGACGAGGGAGGGAGAGGAGAGAGGATTCGCGGTGGGGAGCTCGCGAATTCGCCCGTCTTTCGTCTCCCGTCTTTCGTCTCCCGTCTTTCGTCTCCCGTCTTTCGTCTCCCCTCCCTCGTGCTCGTCCTCGTGATCGTGATCGTGATCGGGCTTGCTGCGACTTGCTCTTGCTCGGCCCAGAATCGTCCCTTTCTCAACCACTAGAATCCTCTACAGATCCGAGAGCATGGCTTCCCTCAATTATATCGATCACGATCACGATCACGAGGACGAGCACGAAAGACGAAAGACGAAAGACGAAAGACGTGGGAGCGCCTGGTTCCAGACCGTTACCAATCCTCGTGGCCTCACTTTTTCATGTAAACTCTCCCCTCCATGACGGCCCCCCCTGACGCGCTCCCACCCCCTCCCGCGCGCCTCTCCCGGGCCGATCTCGCCTACGGAGCGACGGTCTTCGCGCTGACGCTGCTCTCAGCGCTGCCCTTCTGGCTGACCGATCTGCTCCCCATGATGGATTACCCCCCCTTCCTGACGTTCGTCCGCGCGTTCCAGGACTACCGCGATCCCTCCTCGCCCTTCCACGGCACCTACACGATCGGCTGGCCCCTCTCCCCTCTCCTCCTGCCGCTCGTCGTCATGCGGCTGCTCGCCGCCGTGACCTCCATCGAGATCGCCGGCAAGATCCTCCTGACCCTCTACGCCATCGCCCTCCCTGCCGCCTCGATCCACCTCCTGCGCGTCCTCCGCAGAGATCGCTGGTGCGTGCTCCTCGTCTTCCCCCTCGTCCACTCGTACTGGGTGAGCGGAGGCTTCTTCGCGTTCGCGACGGCTCCTCCCCTCCTCGTGCTGGGCCTCGCGATCGCGGTGCGCTGGCTCGACCGCCCGTCGCCGCGCCTCGGCGCCGGCCTGGCCGCCGTCGCGGTCGCCCTGTTCCTGTGGCACGCGCTCGCGTTCGCGCAGCTCCTCCTCGACTTCGCGCTGCTCTGGGCGCTCTCTCGCGCCCCGGGGCCGCGGGCGCGGTGGAGGGCGCTGCTCCCGGCCGCGCCGTCGCTCGTCCTGTTCGCGATCTGGATGGCCACGATGGTGCTCGCGAAGCCCTCCGGCGGCGGAGCGCCGGGGCCGGTCGCGGCGTGGCCCCCCTTCCTCGAGAACGCGGGACAGCTCCTCGAGTTCGTCGGGGTCCTCCTCCCCATCTCGACCGCGTACGTGCTCCTCTTTGCGCTCCTCGTCCTCGCCGGCGCCGCCGCCACGCCCGACCGGCCGCACGAGGCGCCCGATTCCCCTTCCCCGCTCGCCCGGTACCACGTCCCGAACCCCTTCGCCGTCCTCGCGCTCGCGAACGTGGCCTGTTACCTCCTCCTCCCCTCGTATTGCCTCGGCGTCGAGGGCATCAACAACCGGCATCCGTGGGTTTCGGCGCTGCTCTTCACCTTCGCCTGGAGCCTGCCGGCGCGCCCCGTGTTGAAGGCGGGCCTGCTCGCCTCGACGGCGATCGGCAGCGGCCTCCTCCTCCTCCACCTCTGCGAGCGCTTCATGGCCTTCCACGAGGAGACGGTCGGGGCCTCCCGGCTCATCGACAGGCTCTCTCGGGGGCAGACGCTGCTCGCTCCCCTCGACGCGTGGGGGGCGACGGCGGCGTTCCCGGTCAAGCCGCTCCGCTCGCTCCAGGAGATCGCCACCGTGCGCCACGGCGGCTTGCCGAACCACTCCTTCGCCGGCTACGGCATCAACATCGTCCAGTATGTGGGCGGAAGGAACCCGATGCCCGGGCTCGGCCAGAACTGGCTGAGCCACCCGGAGCTCGCGCGGTTCGACTACGTGCTCCTCCGCTCGCCCTCGGCCGCGCTGCTCGCGCACGAGCGGATCGAGCTCGTCGCCCGCGACGGGCGGTGGGCGCTGTTCGCCGTGCGGCGCTGACGCTTCGCCGTGCGCCGATGACGCTTCATCGCGCGCCGGCGGGGCGGTCGCGGCCGAGCCACCGGCTGCGGTGCACACGAGCGACCGGCTGCGGCGCACACGAGCGACCGGCTGCGGCGCACGGCACATCCAGGGTGATTCCGCGCGCGAACGCGCGGTCCGGGCGCGCGTGGCGCTGGACGTTCCGGCGCCGCTTGTGGATCCTTCGACCATGAAGCTCACCGGCGTCGCCACCGAGACCGTGCAGATCCTGAACCGGGGAGAGTACGTCGCGCCCTCGGGCGCGACGGTCCGCATCCGCGACGGCGTGCGCGCCGCCGTCAAAGGCACCGTCCTGTACCGGCCCGGATCGCTCGACGCGTGGGAGCCCACGGAGCGCCTCGCGCAGCCGCTCCGGATCGAGGTGACCGACGAGACCACGGGGGCGGCGGGGCGGCGGCTGGTCCAGAAGGAGGGCGAGACGCGCGTCGTGGCCCTCAACTTCGCGTCCGCAAAGAACCCGGGGGGCGGGTTCCTGCGCGGGGCCAAGGCCCAGGAAGAGGACCTCGCGCGGTGCTCCGCGCTGTACGCGTGCCTGACCGAGCACCGCGAGTACTACGATCAGAACCGCGCGTCAGGGACGCTGCTGTACACCGATCATCTCATCTACTCGCCGGACGTGCCGTTCATCCGGGACGAGCAGCTCGCGCTGCTGGAGCGTCCCTTCGATCTGTCGCTCATCACCGCGCCGGCGCCGAACGCCGGAGAGGCGATCCAGCGGGACGAGTCGCTGGATGGGGAGATCCGCGCGACCCTGGAGCGCCGCGCGGGCCTCGTGCTCGCCGCGGCCGGCGCGCACGGGCACCGCTGCCTGCTCCTCGGCGCGTGGGGATGCGGCGTCTTCCGCAACGACCCGCGCGAGGTCGCCGACGTCTTCGCCCGATGGCTCGAGCACCCGCGCTTCCGCGGCGCCTTCGCGCGGGTGGTGTTCGCGGTGTACGACCGCGGGCAGGATCGGCCGAACTACGGGGCGTTCCGCGAGCGGTTCGCCGGCGCGTAGGCGGCCGGACGCGCCGCGGCCGCGCGCCGTGATACCGTGCGGGGGCGGCGCCCGGCGCAGCGGCCCGGCGCGGCTGGAGAGGAGAAGCAGATGACGAATTTGCAGGGGGACACCCGGGTCGCCGAGGTGGCCGATGGGGTGTACCAGATCCACACGCCGGTCGGGACTGGCAAGGCCGCTTTCTCGTTCAACCAGTACCTCGTGATCGACGACGCGCCGCTCCTCTTCCACACGGGGCCGCGCAGCCTCTTTCCCGCGGTGCGCGCCGCGATAACGCGGGTGATGCCCGTCGAGCGGCTTCGGTACGCGGCGTTCTCGCATTGCGAGGCGGACGAGTGCGGATCCATGAACGCGCTGCTCGACGCCGCCCCGCAGGCCGAGCCGGTGTGCGGGCGCGTCGCCGCGATGGTCGACGCGGACCTGTTCGATCGCGCGCCGCGGGCGCTCGCCGACGGCGAGGTCCTCGCGCTGGGCCAGCGCCGCGTGCGCTGGCTCGACGCGCCCCACCTGCCGCACGGCTGGGAGTGCGGCTACCTGTTCGAGGAGTCGACCGGGACGCTGCTCTGCGGCGACCTGCTCACGCAGCCAGGCGCCGACCACCCCGCCCTCACGCGCAACGACATCCTCGGGCCGAGCGAGGCGATGCGCCGCGCCATGGATTACTACGCCCACGGCCGCGACGCGCCCAAGCACCTCGAGAAGCTCGCGGCCACGTCTCCCCGCGTGCTCGCCTGCATGCACGGCAGCGCCTACGAGGGCGACGGGGCCGCGCTCCTGCGCGCGCTCTCCCGCGCGCTCGCCGGCGAGAGCTGAGCGGCGCCCGCCGGCGGCCGGGTTCGAACAGGAAGGCGGGGATACGACCAGCCTGCAGCGATTTCCTTCCTCATCAAAAAAGTATCTTCCGGCGCGATCGCGCCGCGGCTCCACGAGAAACTCGATCGACCCGTGATTGATCCAGGGCGCTCCAGCTCACGGGTCGAAGCGGGGCGGCGCTCGGCGGTCGTCTCGCGACCCGTTCGCCTGGACGAAAGTTCTATCATCATAATCCCCGCGCTCGGCGAGCGCGTTCCCCGAGGCGCTCTCGTGATTGACCTGTCTTCTCGCCGGAGTCTGTGATGCGCATGCGACCCGTCTTCTTGACCATCGTGCTCTCTTCCTCGTTCATTGGCCTCGCTTCGGGGGGCTGCGACGCGGCCGACGTCGGCGACACGCCCGCCGAGCAGAGCAACAGCAGCAGCAGCACCGGCAGCAGCGGCGTGGACGGCGCGAGCAGCACCACGTCCGCGAGCACCACCTCCGCGAGCAGCACGGGCGCTGGCGGCGCAGGTGGAGGCGGCGACGGCGGCGGCGCGGCCGGAGGCCCGGCGAACGAGGGAGGCGGCGGCGGGAGCGCCCCGCTGCCGGACGTGTCGGTCTACATCGCCGGGGACTCCACCGTGCAGACCTACACGAACAGCCCCATTCACCAGGCGGGCTGGGGCCAGTTCCTGGGGGAGTTCTTCGACGCGCGCGTGCACATCGAGAACCGGGCCATCGGGGGGCGGACCGCGCGCCGGTTCATCGACGAGGGGCGGCTGGCCGACGTCCTCGACGAGATCCAGCGCGGAGACTACTTCCTGGTGCAGTTCGGTACCAACGACAGCAACAGGAACGCCACGTACGAGCACGACGGCGCCACCATTCCCTATTACCTGGATCCCGCGACGGACTTCAAATCGTACCTGACGCAGTACATCGAGGGCGCGCAGGCGCGCGACGCCATCCCGGTGCTGGTCACGCCGCCCCCGCGGCGCTCGTGCACCGGGGACAGCCACGAGTTCGGCAACGGCCTGGCCGCGCACTCGCAAGCGATGCGGGAGCTCGGGAGCGAGCTTCACGTGGCCGTCATCGATCTCAACGAGAGGACGCTCGCCCACCTCCGGACGATCGGATGTGAAGCCGCGGGCAGGGACTTCTTCCTCGTCCGCGCGGACGGCTCGGTCGACGGCACCCATTTCCAGGAGACCGGCGCCCGCTTCATGGCGGGCTTCGTGGCCGACGGCGCCGCAGACGCCGGCCTGCTGCTCGGGCAGTACCGGAACTGAGGCCGCGCGACGGCCATCGTGCGCTCCGCTGGCCCTGGCAGCGGGGCTCGCGGCGAGGCGGCCGGGACGGTCAGCGTCAACAGAAGTCGGAATACCTCGCGGCGCGATCGTCCTCCAGGACCCAGCCTGGGTCACGCGTCGAAAAAAGACACCGGCCTTGTCAGAGGCTGAAGCCCCTCCGCGTACAGAGAGGCAAGGGCAACGAGCGAGACCCGGGGTGCATCCGCGGCCCCTGGGCGGCGGGATGCGCGCATGGGGCGCGCGCCACGCGCCAGGGGCATGACCTCTCCTCGATGCTCTTCGATGCGCCCATCGGCTGGCGCGCCGTGCCGGGCGCCTGCGCGCCTGAGGAGCTTCCCATGAAGATGCAATCGATCCTGCTCGCTCTCGCGGTGACACACGCTCTCGTCGGCTGCAGCGCCGGGGACGAGCCCGTTGCAGACGGCGATCTCGCGCGCGTCCGGGAGGCGCCTGCGTCCTTGCAGCGCCACGGAGTCGTGCGTTACGCCGCCCGCGGCGGCGCGGACATGGCCGAGCTCACGCTCCTCTCGGACCGTGGAGAGGCGCTCGGGACTTTGTCCGCGGTCAAGGACGCCGCGAACGAGTCGCTCAAGATCGCGCTCGCCTTGCCCGGGCACGATCTCACGATCTCGCGATCGAAGCACGAGGCGTCGATCACGCTGAACGGCCGCGCGGCGTCGCTCGCAGAAGCGACGCCGGAGCTCGACATGACACGCGCGCTCCTCGTCGAGGAGGGCTTCCTGGAGGAACCGGGCGAGCCGGTCAGCCAGGAGAACGAGGGCGCGCCGACGCTGGAGAGCCAGGCGTCCACCTCGGCGCAGAGAGGTGGTGGTTGCGTCAAGCCGTTGCGGTCGGGCTGTTACAGGTCGTCCAACCAGGCATGGGCCTGCGCCCAGGCGGTACCGGGGACCTGCACCACCGGCTATTGCTCCGAGTCCTGCAGCTGCAGCGACGACACGCAGTGGTACGAGTGGCCGTGGACAGTGTACGTCTGCTGCTCTTACGAACGCTGCTATTGAGGGTCTGCCGAAGAGCAGGCGCCGAAGGGGCGCGCGCGTTCGGGCCTCCAGCGCGCCGCCGCGACGGTCGCCGGGCAGAGCGCCGGGGTGGCCAGGAACCGGAAACGCCTCACCCGATCGACACGCCGCACATGCGTCCGTCTTGTCCGACCAGGGCCGACCTCTCTGGCGCTGGCCGTACGGGGTCGGCGCCTCGGGGCCGTCGCGCGGGTCGCCCGCGCGACGGAGGCCGCGCCGTCGCCCGGCCGAGGTTCCCGTCCTTCCACCCTCCTGCCCCGCCCCTTCTTCCACATGACGCCCTGCTCTTCCGCTGCTGACGCTCTGCCGCCCCCGACGCGCCCCGACGCGCCGCCGCCCTGCGCCATCCACACGCCCGGGCCTTCCGTCCCTCCTCATCCGGCCGCCCGGCGCTGCCCTCTCGTCGGCTGCGCCGGGCTCTGCTAAATGCGCGCCATGCGAATCTGCATTCTCGGCGCTACGGGCCTCGTCGGTCGCGAAACCATCACCCTCATCGCGCGGGCGTGGCCCGACGCCAAGCTCGCCCTGTTCGCGAGCCGGGACCAGGAGCTCACGCTCGACGGCAAGTCGTACGAGGTGCTCGGCGCGTCGCGCCTCGAGGCGCAGGACGCGCCGCGCGGAGACCTCGCGTTCGTCGCCCTGGATGACGAGCACAGCAAGCGGTACGTCCCGCGCCTGCTCGAGCTCGGGTACCGCGTCATCGACAAGAGCAACACCTACCGCGGCGACCCGAAGGTGCCGCTCGTCGCGGCCGGGGTGAACTCGAACCTCGTCGACGACTCGGTGCGGCTCGTCGCGAACCCGAACTGCACGACCATCCCGCTCACCCTCGCGCTCTCGCCCCTCCGCAAGGAGTACGGGCTCAGCGCGGTCACCGTGAGCACCTACCAGGCCGTCAGCGGCGCCGGCATCGTCGCCCTCGACGCGTTCCTCTCGGACGCGCGCGAGGGATACCAGGGCCTCGATCGCCTGGGGCTCCCGTTCAAGGCGAGCGGCTACGCCGGCAACACCGTCCCGCACAACGGCGGCACCGACGACAGCGGCTTCTCCTCGGAAGAGCGGAAGCTCATCTTCGAGAGCCGCAAGATCCTCGATATCCCGGAGCTCGGCATCTCCGCGCAATGCTGCCGCGTCGCCGTCGCCGTCGGCCACTACGAGAACGCGTGGGTCACGTTCGAGCGCCCCGTGGACCTCGAGCGGGCCGCGAGCATCCTGAGCGATCCGGCGCGCTCGCCGTACGTGAAGCACCTCCCCGGCGCCGCAGGCGAGGGCCTCAGCGCCCTGCACTGCGTCCAGGACCGCGACCGCGCCCTCGTCGGCCGCCTCCGCCCCGACCCGCGCGACCGCGACCGGAAGACCATCTGCCTCACGGTCGTCGGCGACAACCTCCGGCTCGGCGCGGCCACCAACGCGGTCCGCGTCGCGACGCGCTGGTTCAAGAGCGCCGACCAGGAGCTCCAGGCCCCGTGACGGCGCAGCCCCTCCGGGCCTAGACTGCCGCGGCAGGCCGTCGTGGCGCCGCGCAACGGCGCGCGGCCCACGACGCTCCCCCGCCCCGGAGGTCTCGAACGTCATGCCCGCCTCCCCGTCCCTCATGATCCTGGTCGCCGGCCCTTACCGCTCCGGCACCAACGATGACCCCGCCAAGATCGCGGCCAACGTCCACGCCATGAACGACATGGCCCTCGCCCTGTTCCGCGCGGGCCACCTCCCCGTCCTCGGCGAGTGGTACGCGCTGCCGCTCATCGAGCACGCGGGCTCGCGGCAGATCGGCGACGAGATCTTCAACGAGATCTTCCACCCCGTCGCCCGCCGGCTCGTCGCCCGCTGCGACGCCTGCCTGCGGATCGGCGGCCCCTCGAAGGGCGCCGACGAGATGGTCGAGCTGTCGCGCTCGCTCGGCAAGCAGATCTTCTTCAGCCTGAAGGACGTGCCCGGCTGCGGCTGACCCCTCCGCGGCGCATCGCGGACAGGCTCATCCCTGCATCAAGCTGAGCCCGTTGCCGCGCGCCGCGGCTCGCTCGCGCCGCTCGGATGGGTCCTTGAGCTTGCCTGCGGGCTTGGCCAAGGTGAGCTCATGAGCCAATCGTTCCAGAGCGACACGGCCGACGCCCCGCCGGGCAAACCCAGCCCGCGCGACGGGGTGACGGCCGACGAGCTGGCACGCCGCCCGTCCCGGCAGCCCGACCACGCGGCCGAGAACCGAGCCCTGCTCGCCCTCGCCGCGGCGATGGCCGGGCCCCCGCAGGGCGTGCTCCCGAAGCTCGTGTCGCTCGCCCGCGAGCTCTGCCGGGCCGACTCGGCGGGCGTCAGCCTGCTCGAGGAGGACGACGGCCACGAGGTGTTCCGCTGGCACGCCGTCACCGGGGCGTTCGCGCCGAACACCGGCGGCACGGTGCCCCGGAACGCGAGCCCCTGCGGCGTCGTGCTCGAGCGCAACGCGACGCTCCTCTTCGTGCACCCCTCGCGCCAGTTCCTGCCGTCGTCCCCCGCGGAGCCCGCGGTCGTCGAGGCGCTGGCCGCCCCCTTCCACGACGGCGAACGACCGGTGGGCACGGTCTGGGCCCTCTCCCACTCCGACGAGCGGAAGTTCGACGCCGAGGACGCCCGGCTCCTCTCCAGCCTGACGCGGTTCGCCGCCAGCGCCGCCCAGGCGATCGCCCGGGCGCGCGCCAGCAAGCAGACGGACGTGCTCCTCGACGGGCAGAAGCAGGTCCTCGAGCGGGTCGCCCGCGGCGAGCCGCTCGAGGAGGTGCTGGCCGATCTGTGCCGCCTCGTCGAGCAGCACGCCGACGGGAAGGCGAAGGCCGCGATCCTCCTCCTCGACCCGGACGGCCGGCGGCTGCGGCACGGCGCGGCCCCGAGCCTGCCCGACGCGTACAACCGGGCGGTCGACGGGATCGAGATCCGCCCGGACGTCGGCACCTGCTGCATCGCCGCGCACCGGCGGGAGGCCGTGGTGACGCCCGACATCGCCGCCGATCCCGCCTGGGGCCAGCTCTGCCACCTGCCGCTCGGCCTGGGGCTCAAGGCGGCCTGGTCCATGCCCATCCTCTCCGCCGCTGGGGACCTGCTCGGGACCTTCGGCACGTACTTCTTCACGGCGCGGCGGCCGACGACCTCCGAGCGGCGCAACGTCGAGATCCTCGCCCGGACCGCGGCGATGGCGATCGAGCGGCGGCGCGCGGACGAGGCGCTCCGCGCCAGCGAGGGCCGGCACCGGTTCCTCGCCGAGCTCGCCGCCGCCACCCAGCCGCTCGCCGACCCCGACGAGGTCATGGCCGTGACGGCGCGCCTGCTCGCCGAGCACCTCGGCGTGGACCGGTGCGCCTACGCCCAGGTCGAAGACGAGCGCGTCTTCGTCATCACGGGCGACCACCCGCGGGGTGTCCCGAGCATCGTCGGGCGGTGGCCGGTCGCCGACTTCGGGCCCGAGGTCGTGCGGCTCATGCTCGCCAACGAGCCGTACGTGATCGACGACGTCGACGCCGACCCGCGCGCCGGGCAAGACCTCGCGGCGTACCGGGCGACGAGGATCCAGGCGGTCATCTGCGTGCCGCTGCACAAGGCCGGCAAGTTCACGGCGGCGATGGCGGTCCACCAGAAGACGCCGCGGCACTGGACCCCCGAGGAGGTCGAGCTCGTCCTGCTCGTCGTGGACCGGTGCTGGGAGGCCATCGAGCGGGCCCGCGCGGCCCGGGACCTGCGGGAGCGGGACGAGCGGCTCGACTACGCGGTCCGGCTGTCCGGCGTCGGGTTCTGGCACTGCGATCTGCCGTTCGACGAGCTGCTCTGGGACGAGCGGACCAAGGACCACTTCTGGCTCCCGAAGGACGCCCGGGTGACCATCGGCACGTTCTACGATCACATCCACCCCGACGACCGGGAGCCGACCCGGCGGGCCATCGACACGTCGATCCGCGACCGGACCGGGTACGACGTGGACTACCGGACCGTCGATCCGGCCACGGGGGCGATCAAGTGGGTCCGGGCCCTGGGCGGCACCGCGTACGCGCCCGACGGCACGCCGCGGCGGTTCGACGGGGTGACGGTCGACGTGACCGCGCGCAAGGTCGACGAGGAGAAGCTCGCGCGGCTGCTCGAGCGGGAGCGGGAGCAGCGGCGGCTCCTCAAGGAGGTGGCCGACGCGGCGCTCACGATCCACGCGGCCGGCTCCCGCGACAACGTGCTCCGGGTCGTCGCCGACGAGGCGCGGCGGATCCTCGGGGCGCACGTGGCGCTCACGAGCCTGACCACCGGGGACGACTGCGCGCAGGCGGTCACCACCACGTCGCTGTCCGGGAAGTACGAGCGCTGGCGCGGCGACGGCGCCCCGGTGCCCAGCGAGGGCCTGGCCGCGGTGGTCTGCCGGGCGAACCGGCCGATGCGGCTCACCCAGGCCGAGCTGGAGGCCCACCCGGCGTGGCAGGGCGCGCGCGGCGAGGGCGACCGGCTCCCGCCGCTGCGGGGGTGGCTGGCCGCACCGTTCGTCGACCGGCGCGGGACGAACCTCGGCCTCATCCAGCTCTCCGACCGGCGCGAGGGGGAGTTCACCGAGGACGACGAGGCGATCCTCGTCCAGCTCGCGCACATCGCGAGCGTCGCGCTCGAGAACGCCCGGCTCTACGACGAGCTCCGCGATCAGGACCGGCGGAAGGACGAGTTCCTGGCGACGCTCGCCCACGAGCTGCGCAACCCGCTCGCCCCGATCCGGACGGGGCTCGAGGTGCTCCGGATCGCCGGGAGCGGGGACCAGGGCCGGAAGACGCGGGAGATGATGGAGCGGCAGGTCGGGCACATGGTCCGGCTGGTCGACGATCTGCTCGACGTGTCCCGGATCACGCGCGGGAAGGTGGAGCTGCGGCGGGAGCGGGTCGAGCTCCGGGCGGTCCTGAACAGCGCGCTGGAGACGAGCCGGCCGCTGATCGAGGCGGCGGGGCACGAGCTCGCGATCCGGCTGCCGGCGGAGCCGCTCGCGCTCGACGCGGACCCGACCCGGCTGGCCCAGGTGTTCGCCAACCTGTTCAACAACGCGGCCAAGTACACGCCCGCGGGCGGTCAGATCCGGCTCGCCGCGCAGCGGGACGGGGGCGAGGTGGTCGTGCGGGTGGCGGACACCGGGGTCGGCATCCCGGCCGAGATGCTGCCGAAGGTGTTCGACATGTTCACCCAGGTGGGCCGCTCGATCGACCGGGCCCAGGGCGGGCTGGGGATCGGGCTCACCCTGGTGCGGCGGCTGGTCGAGCTGCACGGGGGGACGATCCACGCCGAGAGCGAGGGGCCGGGCCGGGGGTCGACGTTCCTCGTGCGGCTGCCGCTCGCCGCGCCCGAGCGGGCTCGGGCCGCGGCGCCGCGGGCCGGGCAGCCGGCGGCGGACGGCCGCCCGGCGGGGTTCCGCGTGCTCGTCGTGGACGACAACGTGGACGGGGCGGAGAGCCTGGCCGCGCTCCTCCGCGTCTCGGGGCACGACGTCCGGACCGCCCACACCGGTCCCCAGGCGCTGGCCGCCGCCCGGGAGCTCGGTCCGGGGATCGTGTTCCTGGACATCGGCCTGCCGGGCATGAACGGGTACGAGGTGGCCCGGCGGCTGCGGGCGGAGCCGGACTTCGCGGGGCTCGTCCTCGTCGCGCTCACCGGCTGGGGGACGGCGGAGGACCGGCGGCAGGCCCGGGAGGCGGGGTTCGATCACCACCTGACCAAGCCGGTGGACACGGCGGAAGTGCACCGGCTGATCGCGCTCGCCGCGGCGGCGCGGTCGCGGGGCGGCTAGCTCCATGCCTCACAGGGCTGGCCAGGGATCCCGAGAGATTCAACGCAAAGGCGCAAAGGCGCAAAGGCGCAAACCTGAATTTCCTCTGGGTTTTCGCGCCCCCAGGTCGAACAGGGAGGCGGGGAGACGGGGAGGCGGGGTTAGACGCCACGAGGTTAACACCCCTCCACCCCGTCTCCCTGCCTCCCTGTTCGACCCTCCGGGTTAACCTGGCGTCTACCTGCGGTGAGCGCGCAGCGGGCCGCGAGCCGCGGTGAGGCCTCCACCGACGGTCCCGGGTATCCGCCGCGTCCTCCCGCGGCGGTGCCGGGGAGGCGCTGCGGTCAGGCCACTTCGGCCAGCGTCGAGGGCAGCTCCGGAAGCTCCCAGCCGCGCGTCCGGATCTCCTCGGTGATCCAGCGGATATGGCGCCGCTCGTCCTGCCAGTTCGCCTCGACCAGCTTCCGGAGCTCCTCGGGCAGCTCGCCCGCCAGCGCGGAGGCGTACGCGTCGTTCGTCAGCTCCTCGTTGCCGCGCATGGCGACGAGCGCCGTGCGATCTTCCCGCGCCGACAGCTCGGTGTAGCGCTGGATGGACATGCCGCGCTCATCGGGCTGCTCGGGCGGCGCCACGCCGAGCGCCTTGGAGAGCTCGCGCACGTGCCGCTCGTGATCCTGGCGGAACGACTCGAGCTGCTTCTTGATGTCCGGCGCGCGGCAGGCGCGGATCGCCACGGCGTAGGCCTCGACGGCCGCCATGTCGAGCAGGACCAGCGCGGTGAGCGGCTCCAGGGCGGGCCCGCCGGCCGCGCCGGCTGCCGCCTGCTCGCCCGACGAGCCCTGCTGTTCCGCGCCGCCAGCGGCGTCGAGCTCTTCCTGTCCAGCGGACCCAGCCTTGTTCGGAGCATTCTGCGCCTCGCGGGATGATGCCTTGGCCATCTCGAACCTCCTTCGGCGAAACCCTGTAAAGCCGCCCGCGGCCCATCGGAAGGTGGTGCGGTCGCGAAGGCCGATTTTCTCCCGGCGCCTGCGCATTCCGGTTTGTCGCCTTGGTTTCCACACCTTCGAGTGCGGCACTTTTGCTGGATGGAGATGCCCTCGCCCGCTCGGATCGGGCCGCCCGTGAGCTCGCGCCCGGACGGCGCCGGCGTGAGCGCGCCGGGCCGAATGGTGGTCATGGTCAGGTCCAGGCCGCGGGGGATGTCAGCGCGTCAATGATCCGGAACGCGGGGCTGGAACATCGATCGCGTTGATGGAGCGAGGAGTGAACCGCCAGGCGCCGCGTACGCCATGAGAAAGCGACGCCGTGAGTAAAGAAGATGCCTTGGCGTCCTCAGCGCCTTGGCGGCTCGAGCTTCTGCTCGCTTCATGCGGGTTCAACCCGCTCGTCGCGCTAGGGCCTCCAGCACTCGATTCCGAACACCGCCGGCCGCGGATCCTGGGTCATCTCGACGATCTTCACGCACTTCTCGGAGCCCTGGTGGCACCCGATCTCGCAGTCGCTGGCCTTCTCTTCATCGTCGATGCAGACGACCCCTGACTTCGGCGGCAGGTCGTCCCTCCTGGTCCGCGGCTTCGGATACTTCTTCTCGCAGCAATCCATGCAATCGGCGAGCTTCTGCGCGCATACCCGGAGTCCGGGGAGATCCTCGGGGATGTCCTCGTCGCCGAGCCACTCGGAGAGCAGGTAGATGCCGATCAGGACGGCCCCGCCAACCAGCACGGCGCCCGCGCCGGCGGAGGCCGCGCCGGCGAGAGCGTAGTTGCCGTTCGGATCGATGAAGTTCACCGGGTCCGAAAGGACATACCCGTACAGGTTGGTGTCGCCCCCGTCGAAGCCCATCGGATCCCGCGCCGTCCACCGCCCGGTCTTCGCGTCGTAGTCGCGCGCGCCGAACCGCACGAGCTTGGTGTCAGGGTCGTACAGCCCGCCGGCGAACCCGAACGGCTGGAAGCCCGGGTTCGTGTCGAGCAGCACGTTACCGAACTCGTCGTAGTCGATCCGCTGGGCCACCGCGCCCGTCGCGCTGTTGACCACGAGCCTCGGGCTGCCGCGGTGGTCGGTGACGATCCGGTAGGTGACGCCGCCCTTGATCATCACGTCAGGAACGTTGTCGCGGCTGGCGTAGATGAAGCGGGAGACGACGCCGCCTGCGCCGCTCAGCTCGGCGGCGATGCGCCGCTCGTCGATGTAGAGGAACCCCTGGCTGGCCACGCCGTTGACGCGCTTCTGGACCCGGTGCCCCGCCCCATCGACGACGTAGTCGATGACCGTCCCGCTCGGCAACGCCACCGAGCGGAGGTTGCCGAGCGCGTCGTACTCGTACGTCGTGACGTCGCTCCCGTTCTCCGTCTTGCTCTCCAGCTCGCCGCCCACGCCGTAGGTGTACGTCGTGGTGCCATACGTCGTGAGCCGGTCCTGGTCGTCGTAAGTCGGCGACACGCTGCCGGAGATCGTCGTGTGCCCGATCCGGTTGCCGTTGGCGCCGTAGTCGTAGTGGCTGATGAGCACCGCGTCCTTGAACACATCCGTGAGCCGCCCGGCGGCGTCGTAGTCGTACACGAACGTGTGGGTCTCGCCCTGGATGGTCTCGGTGACGGCGTGAATGCGCCCGACCGCGTCCGGGGTGTAGTCCGCGCTGAAGAGCGGCGAGCCGCCGGCCGCGAGCGAGTACAGATCCACCTCGCCGTGATCGGTGTAGCTCACCGAATCGATGACGCTCCCCAGCGTGCTCCCCGTCTGGAACCCGTTCTGCGGGTCGCGCGTGATGGTGAGCGCCCCTGCCTGCGTGAGCAGCCCGTCGTCGTCGTACCCGAAGCTCACGAGGCTGGCGCCGTTCACCCTCTCCGAGTCGACGCGGAAATCGTTGTTGTACATCGAGCTCACGTTGCCCGTGACAGCGCCCGACCACGTGCGCCGGGTGAGGAGCCTTCCATCGTACTGGTAAGCGACAGTGACGCCGTCAGGGCCGGCGACGCTGGAGATCCTGCCTGTCGTCGGGGAGTACTGGTAGACGAGCGCTCCGTGCCCCGCCGGGAGGGTGATGCCGGAGAGGCGACCCGTCGTCGGATCGCGGTCGTAGATCACGGTGGAGAGATCCGGCCGGATCTTCGCCGTGAGCGCTCGATCGAGGTCGTAGTCGAACGTCGTCGTGGTCGATCCCGACCCGAGGCCGGGCGGCGTCTCCGTGTGCAACAGGTTGACAGGGGTGTACGTGAACACGTGCGCCGGGCGCCCGGGCGGGGTCACCGACGTGCGGTTGCCGTTGTCGTCGTAGCCGAACGACGCGATCGCGGCGTCGGGCCGGGTCTCGCTGAGGATCCGGCCGGTCGGGTCGGTGCTATACGTCGTCGCCTCGTTCAGGGGGTTGGTGATGGTCTCGAGATAACCGCCCGGCGTGTACGTGTAGGTGGTGATGCGGTCCCCCTGCGTCCTCGTCCACAGCTGCCCGGTCGCGGTATAAGCCTGCTCGATCGGCAAGAGCCCGGGCACCTGGAGCTGGGACAACCGCCCCTTCTCGTCGAGGACGATCGTCGTCTGCCGGCCTTCCGGCGTGGTGATCGTCCACGTCCTGGATGCCTTGTCGAACACCCGGGTGGTGGTCTTTCCGTTGAGGCTCGACGTCTCGGTGAGCGAGGCCAGGCTGAGCGCGTCGATGGCGTTCGCGAGCGTCACGGACCGCGAGCGGCGCACGACCTGGGTGCGCCCCTGCGGCGTCACGGTGGTCTCCTGGCTGATGAGGGGCGCCTGCATGCCGAAGCGCGGATCGCCGATCACCTCGGTCGTGACCGAGATGCCGTCAGGCAAGGTCGCCGTCGTGGTGCCGCTGGAGCTCGTCTGCTCGTTCGCCGAGAGACCGGTCGCGCCGGTGTGGGTGCGCTGCTGGGTGTCGGCGGAGATCCCATGCGATTGTGTCCTCCCCATCGCCGTGGTGAGCGTCACGTTGTGCCCAGACGAGGTGCTCACCCGGTCGAGCTGCTTGAATCCGCCGGCCGGGTCGGTGTCCCTGGTGAGCCGCCCCAGCGCGTCATACTCGAACTCGTAGAGGTGGCTCTCCGCGTCGAGCAAGGATCGCAAGAGACCGGCCTCCGGGTAATAGGTGAGCGTCGTCGTCTCGCCCGCCGGGTTCATGACCGTCCAGAGGTGGCCTTCCGCGTTGACCGCGAGCTGCGTCACCTGTCCACCGGGCGCCACGATCGCCGTCGGAGCTCCGCTGCTGTCCCGCTGGATGGTGGTCACCTGGTTGTCGACGTCGGTGATCGTCGCCAGCCTTCCCGCTGCGTCATAGCCGAACTGGTATCGCGGGATGCCGAGGAGCGTGTCCAGCGTGCTGACATGCCGCCCGTCGTTGAACATGTAGACCTCGGAGCCGCCCTCGCTGGCGATGGCGAAGTCATCCTGGCCGACGAGGTCCGGCATCGCCGATCGGATGCGCGCGATCATCGAATAATCCCACCCAGCCTGGCTGGCTACGAACACGGCGCCGTCTGGCCCGGTGGCGATCCCGCCCACCATGAGGAGCCTGGCCTTCGTCGGGGGGCCGTTCAGGCCGCAATGGTTCCCGCCGCAGACCGGATCGAACATGCGCTGTTCACCGGTCCCCGCGAACACCTTCGAGCTCCCATCGAAAGAGAGCCGGTAGATCACGCTGTACTTGGACGACCTTTCCAATCCACTCTCGACGTAGAGACCGCCGGCGTCGATCGCGATGGCTCCGGGATCGCCGATGACGGCCAGCTGGTGCAGGAGACCAGCCGTATCGACGGAGTAGATGCGGTTACGCCAGTTGTCGGACAAGTAGACGCGACCATCGGGAGCCAGCGCGACGCCGGAGATGGAGCAGAGGTTGGCTTGCAGCGCGGGGGTACCGGACGGGGGGTGGTTGGTCACCGAGTCAGGGCACGACCCCGAGCCTGCCACGGTCGTGACGATCCCGTTCGGCGCCACCTTCCGCACGCGACCACCGGTCGCGATGTACAACGTGCCGTCATCCGCCACCGCCAGCGCTCGCGGAAGACTGATAAACCCAGATGTGGCAAGAACACCGTCAGGAGCTTCAGGACCAAATGTGCCGGTGCCAGCGACCGTGGTGATGACGCCCAAGGGTGAGATTTTTCGAACCCGATTGTTCTCGGTGTCGGCGATGAAGATGCTGCCGTCCCTACCGACCGCGACGGCGCGCGGGCGCGCTATGCTCGCGCTGGTCGCCGGCCCGTTGTCGCCGCTGTATCCATAGGAGCCGGTACCGGCGACGTTCAGGACGTGCCCATCCGGCGTGATCTTGCGGAGGCGGTGGCTCCAATGATCCGTGAAATAGAGGGTCCCATCGGGCCCCGCCGCGATCGCGTGGGGTACGCCGACCGACGCGGCTTGCACGTCGATGTTGTTGGCGACGGCCGCTGCGCTGTAGGGGACATCGCCCGCGACCCGCTCGAGGATGCCCAGCACCTGCCCGCTGCTCCGCCGCGTGCCGTCCCCTTTGTACAGCCTTAGGGCGTTGCTATCGTACGTGTGATGCGGGCTCAGGCTCCAGCCCCCGAGCGCGTCCGCCTGGTTATGCCACGTGCCGAGGAACTGCTCCCATTCGCGCCACAACGAGATCTCCTGCCGTGCCGGGGAGTTCGAGAGCAGCACGCCGGCGGCTGAGAGCGCGCCGAACGCCTGGTCCAGCTCGGCGGGCTCCATGTAGTAGGCGTGGTAGGTGTACCCCAGCCTGATCGTCGCCCGCTGAGGTCCATGGATCAACCGCCCGAAGCGATCCTTGCCGTCCCACTCGATCACGTGCTGCTGGTTCGGCTCGCAGGGGCAAGTGACTCGGTGGCGCAGGAAGCGCCCGGCGATGTTCACCTCGACCTCGGCGCTCTTGAGGTCGGGAGAGACGCTCGCCGGGGTGATGGGGACGGTGAGCCGGTACGGCTCCCTGCGTCCCACCGTTCGATCGCTCTGGTAGTGCAGGTCGAACGGCGTGCCGGCGACCGGCAGCTTCTCCCCGAGGATCTGGCCTTCGCACTCGATGATCGATCCGGGCTCCGGGCAGCGCTTGTCCGGCGGGGGCGGCGGGGGCGGCGGGGGCGGCGGGGGCGGCGCTGCGCCGGGTCCCGGCCCATAGGGCCAGTTGCAGTCGTACGGGGTGAAGTGGTTGACGCGCGAGCGCCAGAGGCTCGTTCCGGGCGTGTACAGCGAGCCGAGCTGCGCGAGCTCGTCCGCGGTGATCCCGAGGCCGGTGAGGGCGCTGCCGCTGTCGGCGACGCCATCGCCGTCGACATCGACGGACGCGACGCCGCCGCTCACGGCGACGACCTCCACGACGCGCCCGTTGTCGGACGGGATCCACGCGCCCTTCCGTGCGTCGTAGTAACCGATGGGCACGGCCATGCCGACCGGGAAGCTCAGGAAGTTGTCGACGTAAAACGAGACGGGCTGGCTGAACTGCACGTCGGTGGCGCCGGCGGCGACAGCCTCATCGAGGCCGAGCTCGACCGCGTAGGTGTAGGCGCTGGCAGGCGGGAGCGTCCCTGGCATGCTCTCGGGGCCGCTCGGACCGACGGTGTACTCGGTCGCTCGCACGTGCACCTCACTCGGCAGGGGCACCGTCATGGTCGCGCCAGGAGGCCCGTTCGGGTCCGGCACCGTCATCGTCCCGGTCGTGCCCGGGGCGAAGACCAGGGTCGCCTGCCGCTCGCCGCTGTCATCCGACTGGACGCTCCCGCGGGCCACCTGGGCTCCCGTCGCGCTGCCCAGGGCGACGGGCGTCACGGCCGGATCGCGCTCGATCAGGGCCACCTCGGGCGCCTCGGACCAGTGCCGCCACCGTGGAGTCACGTTCCGCTGCACCGGGAGGTAGCCCGGCTTCTCGTACTGGATCGTGAGCGGCTTGCCTCCGCGCACGACCAGCTCGAACGCGCCGTCGGCGCGGGTGAGCACCTGCCCATAACTCTCGGCGTCCCCCGCGCCGTGGTGCAGCACGCTCACCTTGACCCCCGAGAGCGGCCCCCCTGCCCGGGTGGCGACCTTGCCCGTGACGACCGCGACCGAGGCGGCGTCGATCGTCGCCGTGACGCCGGTCTGGGGCGCGCCGGGCCCCTGGTAAATGCAGCTGGCCGCGTCGATGAGCTGCGTGGGGACGGTCGGATCGAGCGCCGCGCAGGCGACGTGCGCGACGGCGCCGGTCGCCGGGTCACACGTGTCGATCGTGCTCGGGTCGCCGTCATCGGTCGAGAGGGGCGTGTGCAGGATGCCCAGCTCGGGATCGCACGAATCGATCGTGCATGCGTCGCCGTCGTCGAGGGTGCCCGAGCAGGCCGCCGACGTCGTGTAGCAGATCTCGAGGCTGGGCCGCTCGGAGATCACGGGGCCTTCGCTGCTCCGGAGCTGAGTGTCGAGGACCGGCGCCTCTTCGAGCAGCACACCGTGGTTCGGGAAGGTCCCGTCGAGCCACGCGGCAGCCAGGGCGGTCAGGTCGGCGGTGCGGACCCCGGCCGCGGGGAGGGACGTGAACGAGGCCGCGATAGCCGAATCGAAATTGCTCCCGTTCCCGAAGCTCTGCCAGCTCACCGTCGGCTCGCTCCAGGCCGACGTGATCCGGTGAATGTTGACGGTGCTGGTATCGGTCCCGCCGCGCCAGACCTGGAGGAGGCGCAGCGTCGCGGAGGAGACCGTCGCGCCGGCGGGCACGGGGGATAGATCGAAGCGCACGAGGGCGTGTCGCACGCCCCATCCGGCCAAGGTGCCGGTCCGTATGAGCGTGCTCGTGGTCGAGTCGATCCAGCCGGGGAAGTCCTGCCAGATCGTGGCATCCTCCACGGTTCCGAGCGTCCCTCGCTGGATGGTGACGCAGGTCGTGCCCTCGGTTGCGGCCAGCTTCGCGTCCCTCACCGATTCTTCCGGCGGCGCGTCCGAGGTGCAGGCGACGCTCGTCAAGAGGGCGCTGAGGAGGGCGCCGCCCGTGATCGCGGTGCATCTCGTCCGGGGCAGGCGGGCAAATTCATGCAATGTCCTTGATCCGAAGCGCAAGCGATACATGTTTCGCATGAGCAAAGATCCTTTCCATCAAAACGCTCCTGGCGTCGTCCTGCTCTCGACTGGCCCCACAATGTCCTTCGCCGTGCACGAGAGCGGCGCAATGGTCGCGCGCGAATGCAATCCAGGTGCCAGACCTCAGGAGAGCGGCCCGACGCGTGGGCCGCCGCTATGGTCCCCCGGCGAGGCGCCAGACAGCACCGCTCGTCTCGGGTTATCTTTCGGGCTACACATTGACGTCACGGCCATGTCACACGAACGATTGCAGAGCGCCTGATGTCGCGCTGACCTCTTCGGGGCGCACCTCGGGCAGGGCGACATCCGCGATCGCGAGCGCCCTCCGGCCCGCGCGGTCAGGCGCAAGCCCGTGCCACCGTGCCACCGTGCCACCGTGCCACGTGCCACCGTGCCACCGTGCCAGCGTTCATTCGAGTCGTGTTGGAGCGCGTGCCCCTCAGGCTGTGACCGAGGTTCGAGGCCGCCGGCGCAGGCCCCTCAGGCGCGCTGCTTGGCGGCGCCTTCGCCGGCCTGCGGCCCATCCGGAGGGGGCAGCGCGACCGTCAGGGCCTCGATCCGGGGCAGCTCGCGCCGGAGGCGGGCCTGCTGGAAGTCGGGATCGAAGGATCCCTTGAACCACAACACGAGCACGTAGATACCCCCGAACGACGCCGCCAGATACGAGTCCTCGGACGGCTCGGCGGGGTGAGCCACGCGAAGCCGTCCGCCTCGACGCAGGGCAACACGTCGGTGCTCGGCGAGCTCGCGCTCGAGAAAGCGTTCGGCAAGCGGGAGCGTCGTAGACGCGACGGGCCAAATGCACCAGAGGCTGCCAGACGCGTCAACGACGGCCGCGGCGCAGCCGCCGGCGCGGGTGACGAGATCGCGCAGGGCGTCGCGCAGCGCCTTCCACTCCGGGACCTCGTCGCCGAGCGGCATGGGTCGAATGTAGCACGACGGCTCCAGCTCCCCTCGACGAGGTGGACCCGGCGCTGAGCCCGACGGTCGAGGGCGGGCAGCTCCGCCAGCATCATCGTGGCGTCGAGGCCCAGACGGAGGGACAGGATGCGCTGGCGCACAAAATCCGACAATTTCTCACACATAAATGTGATATAAATTACCAAAAATTGCTACGTAAAAAATCGACGCGACCGCCGTCGATCGCGTGAAGGACCAGCGAGCTCACCAGCATTCAGCGGTCATGCGGAGCTGCTCGACGATCCTGGCCCAGCGTTCGGCGCCCTGGCGCCCGGCGCCTTCGGCCTGGGTTGTCAGCCCTCGCCGGCCGGCCTCCGACGTCGCCCCCAACGTCGGCTACGCGCCGGGCGCGAGCACCCGCTCGACATCTCTCACGCCAAGCGCGATGGCCGCGGCTCGAGCCTCGCGTCATCCACCATGCTCCGGAGCACCAGCGGCGAAGCGATCGTGATCTCCACATAACCGCATCGCCGCTCTACCCCGCCGGCGCCCCGCGTCGCCCGGCGAGCGCGCAGCGCACCACTGCAGGCGAATCCACGGACCGCTCCGGCGCGGCGCCGCCATCCCTCATTTTGTGGGCCTATCCAGCAGATTTTGCGGCGGCGCGCTCGCCCTGAACAAGACATCTCGCGAGAGATGTTATTCCTTGCCCTGACAGCAAATCTCGTTAACATCCCTGTCGCGCTCGGCGCCGGCTCATCGCCGGAGGGAGCCGCGCGCGAGCAGGTCGTCTCAAGATCGTCAACGCGACGAGTCGATGAGGCCATGTTGTCATGACAGCGTGGCCGGCGGCGGCGCATGCCCGTGAACGGGCGAGCGCGCCCGATCGGCTCGCCGGGCAGCGCGCGGCGTTCTCCCGCGCTCGCCTGGACTCCGTGTCTCTTCGTCTTCGTCCGTGAGCGCGCGCCCACCGACGGGCGCGCGCTCGTCATCGTGGCCGTTTCCTGGAGGTTTCATGCTGTCCAATCGCTCGAGTTCGAACATCCCGGTGCGCACTTTGTCTGTTCTCCGCTCCGCCGGCGCATGGCGGAGGGCGCGGTACACCGCGCTGGCCGCGCTTGCGCTCATGCCCGCGGCGTGCGCGGACTTCGAGCCGGGCGACGGCGATCTCGACGATGTCAGCGAGCTGTCCGAGCTCTCGGAGGGCGAGCTCGGCGAGGCCGCCCAGGGGCTCACGCTGCCGTTCCCGATCGACGAGCGCAAGTCGCTCATCGTCACGGACGTCGACATCGTGTCCGCCTTCTCGCTGCAGGCCGTGCTCCAGCAGCTCATCACCCAGTCGGGCGCCACGGGCCTGACGCCCAGCCTGCTGCATCGGCAGCTCATCGACACCTTCCGGACCGACGCCAACGGGCTCTTCTCCGCCGTCCAGCATTGCGACGAGGTGCCCGGGAACCAGGGCGACATCTATCCGATCTTCGATCCGAGCGCCGTCAATCCCGGCGTCCCCTTCGAGCAGCAGGTCCCCACCGGCTCCAGGAACGGGTGGCCGATCCTGTGCCCCCGGCAGATCGGGGCCGAGGCCGCCCTCGATCCCTTCGCGAATGCGAACGCCGATCACGCCTACTTCGCCACGACCCTGTCGAACCGCTTCGACCTCGCCCCGCCGGACGGCTCCGACTGCGGTGAGTACCGGATCGTCTTCGCGAGGAAGGGGGGCTTCCCTTCGCCCACCTCGACCAACTCGTCCGCGAACCTCCAGCGCAACTTCATCATCTTCGAGGCCCGGCTGCCCAACCCGAACCCGAGCCAGGGCCGCGCGGCGTGCCTCCCGGTCGCCCAGTTCTGGCAGAACCAGTCGGATCCGGCGAAGAGCGTGACGACGCGGAAGAACGAGCTCCTGAACTTCTACTTCAACGGCCTGACCGGGTTCGCGCCCGTCTTCCACATCAATCATTACGGCCACGCTGCCGGCCCGAACCACGGTCAGATCCGGACCAACGAGTTCGTGTTCTTCCCCACCGGTCCGCTCAACCCCACCTGGTCGCTCCGGGAGTACCGGCTCATCCACGGCACCAGCTCCAGCCCCTCGCTGAGCATCACCCCGTCGTTCGTCAAGGACAACCCGGCCGCGAGGCTCTTCTCGCCGGCCGCGTCGAGTGATCCGCGGGTCACGAGCTTCCGCAGCACGGTCTTCCCGGACGTGGTGGAGAGGCTCGCCGCCACCGACGACGTCAACCGCTTCGCGTACCCGTCGGCCCTGCCCGACGCCGTCAACGCGGGCGAGAGCCTGATGATCCCGCTCCAGAACAACTACCTGAACGCGCTCGGCACCGGGTCGTCGACCCTGCGGACCAACATCGCGAACAAGCTGACCGCGCTGGGCAGCAACCTGTCCGGCACGACCGGCAACCTGTCCGTGGACCAGGTCGTGGCCCGCGCCCAGACCCTCGCCTGCTCCGGGTGCCACGAGCCGCAGGACGCCAACGGCAACGGGACGACCTCCTTCGACGTCGGCCTGAGCTCTCCGTTCCCCAACACGCTGACGTTCACCCACACCTCCGAGGAGCAGGAGCCGATCAACCCCAGCAACCCGAGCGGCCCGCAGCGCTTCAAGATCTCGCCGGCCCTCACCGGCGTGTTCCTCCCGTTCCGCAAGCAGGTGCTGACCGATTACCTCCTCAACAACCCGACGCTCGGGTTCGAGAAGCCGGGCGCGTGGACCTCGTCGCAGGCGCTGCTCGCGGTCCACACGGGCCGGGTGAAGGAGGGCATCTCGTCGCTGGAGGTCCGGACGCCCGCGTCGTTCAACGCGATCGTCAGCCCGAACTTCAGCACCGCGGGGCTCACGCCGGTGGGCAACAAGGTCAAGGTCGAGATCTTCATCTCGAAGGCGCAGCCGAACCCGAGCTGGATCGGCACCATCGAGACGCTGATCTCGATCCCGTCCGCCGGCATCAACAACCAGTGGATCGGGAACGTCGTGCTCAACGGCCTCAACAAGGGTCAGTTCAACACGGTCTCGTTCTCGCTCCCGGCGGCCACCATCACCGCGCTCAACGCGGCGCCGAGCGACGTGAAGCTGCAGTTCAACCTGAACGTCACCGCCAACTCCGGCCCCTACTACCTGGACCAGGTCCGGTTCGAGAACTGAGCCTCGTCGCGATCGCGAGCGTCGTCCCCGAGCGCTGATGACCGGCGCTCGGGGGCTCGAGGTCGTCGCGATCGGCGGGGAGAACCCCGCGGGCGCGGAGGGGGCTGCGGAGGAAGGGCGATCGTTCGAGGAGCGCGGGCCTCAGGCCTCCCGTTCCTCGAACGACGCCAGCTGATCCGCGAGCGCCTTCTGGAACGCCGGCCGCGCCTCACACCGCTCCTTGTAGGCCGCCAGCGCGGGCTCGGCGTCGAGCAGGTCGGTGTGGCGCAGGATGCGGAGCACCGTGCACATCATGAGATCGCCGGCGGTGAAGCGGCCCTCCAGGTACTCGCGATCGCCGAGCCAGGCGGCGAGCTCGGCCAGCCGCTGCTTCACGGCCGCCGCTGCGCCCGGCCGGCGGCTCTTCGCCCACGGCTGGTCGGCGTAGAAGAGATCGAGCGCGGCGAGCTGCTGGACGGCGACCTCGACCGTGTTGAGCGCCGCGAACACCCACGTCACCGCGCGCGCCCTCGCGCCCTCGTCCGCGGGCAGCAGCGCCTCGCACCGCGCCCCGATGTGGAGCACGATCGCCCCCGACTCGAAGAGGGCGAGGCCCCCCTCCTCGTACGTCGGCACCTGCCCGAACGGCTGGAGCGCGCGATGCTCGACGGACTCCTTGTCGGCGGCGTCGATCAGCCTGACCCGGTAGGAGAGGCCAGCCTCCTCGAGCGCCCACCGCACCCGGAGATCGCGCACCAGGCCCCGCGCGAACGGCGGCACCCATTTGAAACCGGTGATGGTGATCATGTCTCGGAACCTCCTTGTCGCTGTCTCGCCCCGTCCGCCGCGAGCGGGGGCGCGGCGGCGCGCGCGCGATCGCTGGCCCGCTCGTGCGACGGGCGGGGTCGAGGGGAGACTCTTGCCGCACGCCAAAATATGCTCAAGAACATATTTTGCCGCCCGCTAGGCTCGGGGGCCTCGGAGGACCGTCATGCCCTACAGTGCCGAGCACAAGGCGCGCACGCGCGCGAGGATCGTCGAGAGCGCGCGCCTCCTGTTCAACCGCCACGGCTTCGAGCGGGTCTCGATCGACGACATCATGAAGCGCGCCGGCCTGACCCGCGGCGGCTTCTACAACCACTTCGCGAGCAAGGAAGAGCTCTACGCCGAGGCCGTGCAGAGCGTCATGACCTCGCACCTCCTCGTGCGGCGAACGCTGGCCTCGGCCGGGACGGCGGCGCTCCCGCCTCGGCGGCTCGCGCGGGCGTTGATCGAGCGGTATCTCTCCGACGAGGTCCTGGGCGACGTCGATCAGCACTGCCCCCTCATGGCGCTCCCTTCCGACGTGGCGCGCGCCGGCCTCAAGGTGCGCGGCGCCTACACGTCCGTGGTCGAGTACCTGGCGCGCATCTTCCGGGCCGCCTTCCCCGCGGACGACGTCGAGGCCGAGCGCAAGGCGCTGCTGATCGTCAGCCTCTGCGTCGGCGGGATGGTGATCGCGCGCACGACGGACGACGTGCGCCTGCAGGGAGAGCTCCGCGCCGTCGCGCGCGCCGAGGCGCTCGCCGTGCTCGAGCGCTCGACGGCTGCGCGGCCGCCGGGCGGGCGGCGACGCGCGGCGAGCAGGCGCCTCCTGGCCGAGCGGGACACACGCTCCGCCTGAAGGTGCTTGAGTCGGACCCGCGAAGATCTTCCGGGGCACGCACCAGCGGCGTCCGGCAGAGGGCGGGTCGCGACAGAAAGCCCCGCCGATCGGATCGAAAGCCCCGCCCTGTCGGGACGGCGCGAAGGGCGGTACTCCTCTGCGGAAGGCGGTCCGGGCGACCGTCCGCCGAGGAGGCGTGATGAAGACGGACGAGCACGGAAACCACGCAACACATTTCGGGCGTGATCGCGCATTGAGCTACGACGACACGGTGCACCGCTTCTGGGCGGCTTATGGCGCCATGCAGCAGGTCATCGCCGAGGTGATGGCCGCGGCGCTCCTCGACAAGGAGGCTGCGTCGCTGCTGGTCGTCGGCGTCGGGACCGGGAGCGAGGTGAAGCAACTCGCGCGCTACACGGGGGCCGGCGTTCGTTTCACGGGCGTCGATCCCTCGCCGGAGATGCTCGCCGTCGCCAGGGAGAAGCTCGCGGCGGAAGGCCTGATCGAGCGGACGAGCCTGCATGCCTGCGAGCTGCGCGCTCTCGCGCGCGGGCCCTTGTTCGACGGCGCCCAGATGATCGGCGTCCTGCACCATGTCCCGGGCAATGAGGCGCGCCTCGAGCTCTTGCGGGAGATCGCCGGACGGCTGAAGCCGGGGGCGCCCTTCGTGATCGGCTGTCGGACCGGAGACGATCCGCTGCTGAGGGCCGTCGAGGACCGGCGGGCCCTCGCGGAGGGGATGCCGCCCGAGGCGGCGGAGCAACGACGGAAGGCGATGGCGTCGTTGAAGATGCCGGCCTCGGACGCCGAGGTCTTCGCGCTCCTGGCCCAGGCAGGCTTCATCGCGCCTTGCCTGATCTTCTGCGAGCTGCACATCAAGGCCTGGGTGACGCGTTACGAGCCATCCACGATCGGCGCGTGACGTGGCGACACGCGGGGCCGCGGCCCCGCCCGATGTCGCTCCCATTGAACCTGGCATCGACACGCGCGCAGCGAGACCTCTGGCCGGGCGGCGCCCCGGCGCGCTCCATGGACTTCCCCACCGGGCACGCCGATACTCGAGCCAATGCAGCGAGGGGACGTGCTCGGGGGCCGATTCGAGATCGAGCGCCGGGTCGGCGCGGGCGGCATGGGCGCCGTCTTCCGCGCCGTGGATCGGCGCTCGGGCGACGTCGTGGCCGTCAAGGTGCTCCTCGACGAGCGCGGCGCCGGCGACGACCTGCGGTTCTCTCGCGAGTCCAGCGTGCTCGCGGACCTCTCGCACCCGGGCATCGTGCGCCACGTCGCGCACGGGCTCGACGCCTCGGGCGCGCCGTGGCTCGCCATGGAGTGGCTCGAGGGCGAGGATCTCGAGCAGCGGATTCGACGCCGCGCGCTCTCCGTGGACGAGGCCATTGCGCTCGCCGCGCGCGTCGGCGCCGCGCTCGCGGCGGTCCACGCGCGCGGCGTCGTCCACCGCGACCTCAAGCCGGGCAACCTGTTCCTCGTGGACCGCGACGCCGCGCGCGTGAAGCTGCTCGACTTCGGGATCGCCGGGGTGTCCACGGCCACGCGGCTCACCCGGTCGGGCGTGCTCCTCGGGACGCCGGCGTACATGGCCCCCGAGCAGGCCCGGAGCGGGCAGGACATCGACGCGCGCGCCGACGTCTTCGCGCTCGGCTGCGTGCTGTTCGAGTGCCTCACCGGCCAGCCGGCCTTCTCCGGCGCGAACCTCATGGCCGTACTCGCGAAGATCCTGCTCGAGGACGTGCCGCGGCCGAGCGCCCTGCGCCCCGACGTCCCGCCCGCCCTCGACGCGCTCTGCGCCCGGATGCTCGCCAAGAGCCCGGAGCACCGCCCCCGCGACGGCGCGGAGGTCGTCGCGGCGCTCGCGGCGCTCGCGGCGCGCGCGTCGATCGACGCCTCGCACGCCTCGCACGCCTCGCACGCCTCGCACGCCTCGCACGCCTCGCACGCCTCGCACGCCTCGCCGCCGGCGCCCTCCACCTCGTCGCCGGCGCCGCCGGACACGCGCAGCCCGTCCTCGCTGACCCGCAAGGAGCGCCGCGTGCTCTCGGTGGCGCTGATGGGTCCGGCGCCGCGGCTGTCCACCGAGCCGGCGAGCCCCGACGCTGAGACGCAGCCCGCGGCCGTGTCGCCGGATCTGCGCCGGGACGTCGAGGCGCTCGGGGCGTGCCTCGAGCTCCTGGCCGACGGGTCGGTCTTCGCGACCCTCCTCGAAGGCGGCGTCGCCACGGATCAAGCGGCGCAGGCGGCCCGCTGCGCGCTCCTGCTCCGCGCGGCCGGCGGGGGCCGGCCCGTGGCGCTCACGACTGGCCGGGTCGAGGTCACGGGCCGCCTGCCCGCCGGCGACCTCGTCGACCGCGCCGCCCGGATGCTGGCGCAGCCCGGGCCGGCGCTGCCGGGCGCCCCGCTGCCGGCCGGAGGGCGCGGGGCGCCCGTCGCGCCCGTCGCTATCGACGAGGTGACCGCGGGGCTGCTCGACGCCCGCTTCCAGGTGGCCGAGACCGAGGCGGGCCTGTGGCTGCTCGGCGAGGAGCCGCTCGCCAGGGGCGCGCGCCTGCTGCTCGGCAGGCCCACGGCCTGCGTCGGGCGGGACGGGGAGATCGGCTCCATCGAGGCCCTCCTCGCCGGGTGCATCGACGAGCCGCGGGCGCGCGTGGTGCTCGTCACCGCGCCGGCCGGCGTGGGCAAGTCGCGCATCGCCTACGAGGTCGTCCGCCGCGTCCGCCAGCGCGAGGAGCCCGTCGCGGTCTGGATCGGCCGCGGCGACCCGCTCCGCAAGGGCGCCGCGTTCGGCATGCTGCGCCAGGCGATCCAGGGCGCGTGTGGCATCCGCGACGGCGAGCCGCTCGAGGCGCGCCGGGACAAGCTGCGCGCGCGCGTGGCCGAGCGCGTGCCCCGGGAGGACGCGCAGCGGGTGGCGGAGTTCCTCGGCGAGCTGCTCGGCGCGCCGTTCCCCGACGAGGGCAGCACGCCGCTGCGTGTCGCCCGCGGCGACGCCCGGGTGCGCGGCGACCAGATGCGCAGGGCCTGGCTCGATTTCGCCGCCGCTTCGTGCGCCGCGCAGCCGCTGCTCCTCGTGCTGGAGGACTTGCACTGGGGCGACCTGCCCACGGTCCAGCTCGTCAACGACGCCCTGCGCCAGCTCCACGACCGGCCCCTGCTGGTGCTCGCCCTGGCGCGCCCCGACGTGCACGCGCTGTTCCCCGGGCTCTGGGACGGCAGGGACCTCCACGAGCTGCGCGTGAAGGAGCTGAGCGCCCGGGCGAGCGAGCGGCTCGTGCGGCAGGTCCTCGGCGACCGCGTGAGCGCCGACACCGCGGCGCGGCTCGTGGCGCAGTCCGACGGCAACGCGTTTTATCTGGAGGAGCTCATCCGCGCGACCGCCGAGGGGAGCCCGGACGTGCTCCCGGAGACCGTGCTGGCCATGGTGCAGTCCCGGCTGGAGCGCCTCGACGGCGCCGCGCGGCAGGTGCTGCGCGCGGCGAGCGTCTTCGGGCGGGTGTTCTGGCCGGGCGCGGTGGAGGCGCTGCTCGGCGGCCCTGGCGGCGCGCCGGCCGTCGCCGAGCACCTCGAGCGCCTCGAGCGGCTGGAGTGGATCAACACGCGCGACGAGGCGAGGTTCGAGGGCGAGCGGGAGCTCGTCTTCCGCCACGCCCTCGTGCGCGAGGCGGCCTACGGGATGCTCACCGACCACGATCGCGCGCTCGGCCACCGGCTCGCGGGCGAGTGGCTGGAGCGCGCCGGCGAGCCCTCGGCCGCGGTGGTCGCCGAGCACTTCGATCGGGGCGGCGAGCCGCTGCGCGCCGCCGCCTGGTACCAGCGCGCCGCGGCGCAGGCGCTCGCGGCGAACGACCTCGCCGCGGTGCTCTCGTGGACCGGGCGCGCCCTCGAGCTCGGCGTGGAAGGCGAGGCGCGCGGCGAGGTCCTCCTGTACCGGGCCGGGGCGCACACCTGGCGCGGCGAGGGCGCCGAGGCTGCCCGCTGGGCCACCATGGCCGTGGAGGCGCTGCCCCGGCGCAGCGCGCCCTGGTACGCCGCCGTGTCCGAGGCGGCGAACGCGATGTGCGCGCTGGCGCAGCACGACCGCCTCGCCGCGCTCGCGCGTGAGCTCGCGGACTCCTGGGACGGGGAGGCGGTGACCGGCGCGCTGGTGACGGCGGCCGCAACGACGGCGACCCTCATGGCGATCAACGGCCAGAGCGCGCACGCTGCGCCGCTTCACCCCCGGATCGACGCCGTCGCCGAGCGGTTCCAGAGCGACCCCACCGTATGCGGGGCGGTCTTCCGCGAGCGCTCCTACCGCGCGATGTACGCCGGCCGCCGTGCCTCCGGCCGAACATGGATGGAGCGCACGGTCGCCGCCTACGAGCGCGCCGGGGACCTGCGCCAGGCCTGCTTCTGCCGGATGGAGCTCGGCGTCCAGGAGTTCGCGCTCGGCGCGTACGCCGAGGCGGCGGCGCGCCTCCGCGCCGCGCTCGCCGACGCCGAGCGCATGGGCCTCGAGGGCTACATGGGCCTGGCGCGGGTTTTCCTCGGCGCGTCCCTCTTACGCCTCGGCGCGCTCGACGAGGCGCGCGAGGTCCTGCCGAAGGCCATCGCCTTCTTCGACACGCTGGGCGATCGGCGGTGCGCCGGCATGTCGCGCGCCATCCACGCGGGCTACCTGCGGCGCGCGGGCGATCTCGCCCGGGCCGAGGCCGAGGCGCGGCGCGCGATCGACCTGCTGGAGGGGTGGCCGGTGCTCGTGCTCGCGCGGGCGATCCTGGCCGGCGTGCTTCTCGCGCGCGGCCGGGCCGCCGAGGCGCTCGTCGAGGCGGGCACGGCGATCGCGCTCGTCGACGCGCTGGGCACGGTCGAGGCGGGGGAGCCGCTCGCCCGCCTCGTGCACGCCGAGGCGCTCTTCGCCGCCGGCGATCTCCCGGCGGCCCGGTCCGCCATTGCCCGGGCCCGCGCGAGGCTCCTCGACGTCGCGGCCCAAATCGACGACGCCGCGCAGCGCGAGCGTTTTCTCCAGGCCATCGAGGAGAACGCCCGCACGCTCCAGCGCGCGCGGGAATGGCTCGACGAGGGCGTCTCGGCCAGGTGAGCCGACGATCTCGGCTCTCTGAGAAATTCGGCCTCGGCGTCATCACCCCAGCATCTGTCCGCCGAACTCGCATTATTCCATCAAACTTGCCTCGAATAATCCGACATCGTCGTTTTCAGCCTGTAGATGGCACAATCAGGCTCAAGCACGGCAATCGCCGTCAGGCACGGAGCGCAGCAATCGCCAGAAACGCCTGAGTTTCCCCCTCCCTTGGCCGATCGTCTCGACGTGCCAACTCAATGGTAATCTCGCCGACTCCGCATCGACGCGGAGCACGAGCGCGGAAACGCCGCCATGGCACGACGATGGCTAAACGTTGCGAAGCTTTTGGCGTTTCATCTCCATCAAAAGATTGCGCGAGGAAAGGCAGGAGCGATGGTAGCATACGAGGCGAGGACGGAGGACGGCGTGCGCCTGCGGCTGGAGGCGAGCGGCGCGACCACCGAGGGGATCTCCGCGGCTGGGATGGCGCCCATCCATGCGATCCGGCTCATCGTCGGGTTCCTCCTCGGGGGTATGGCGCTGTCCGCGTGCGGCGGTGAGTCGAGTGATGTCATGAGCGGCGTCGCGCTCGAGCGCCGGCCCCAGGCGATCGATACGCCGCCGGAAGAGGTCCCGGAGGGCGAGTGCGCAGAGGCCGAGGAGTTCTTTCCCGACCCGCAGCAGCCGAAGATCCCGCTCGGCGCGATCCGCGTCCCCGAGCCGAGCAACCTGGACGAGTTCGTCAAAGACAAGCGCGTCGCCGTTGCGCTCGGCAAGGCGCTCTTCTGGGACATGCAGGTCGGCAGCGACGGCGTCCAGGCCTGCGCCTCATGCCATTTTCGCGCCGGAGCCGACCCGCGCTCGAAGAACCAGCTCCACCCCGGCAATCCGCAGGCGGGGAACGAGGACTTCACGTTCGGAGGGCCCAACTACCAGCTCGTCGCGTCGGATTTTCCATTGCGCAAGCTCGCCGACGCCGAGGATCGGACGTCGACGGTCGTCCACGACCGGCCGGAGATCGTGGGCTCGCAGGGCATCGCGTCCCGGACCTTCGTCGGGACGGAGCGTGGGCATAACGTCGATCTCGGGGCTGCGCGACCGGACCCCGTGTTCCATGTCGGCGGCGTCAACGTCCGCCGCGTCGAGCAGCGCAACACGCCGACGGTGATCAACGCCGTCTACAACCTGCGCAATTTCTGGGACGGCCGAGCGCAGGCGTCGTTCAACGGGGTCAATGGGTGGGGCGACCGCGATCCGGACGCCAAGGTGCTGCACGCCTCCACGCCGGGCTCGCTGGAGTTCGTGAGGGTGCGGCTCCTGGACTCCTCGCTCGCCTCGCAGGCCGTGGAGCCGCCGCTCAGCAATCGTGAGATGTCGTTCTTCGATCGCCCCTTCCGCGACATCGGAAAGAAGCTGGTGAGCGCCGTTCCGCTCGCCTACCAGCAGGTGCACCCGCGCGACAGCGCGCTCGCCCTCTACGTGCTCGACTCGCGCCGCCCTCGTCCGGGGCTCCGCCTCAGCTACCAGCAGCTCATCGAACGAGCGTTCCACCCGCGCTGGTGGAAGTCGGACAAGATCGTCCGAGTCGACGCCGAGGGCAGGCCGCAGATCGTCGCGTGCCCCGATCGAGGGCTGGCGGCGAACGAGTACACGATGATGGAGTTCAACTTCTCCTTGTTCTTCGGCCTCGCCGTCCAGGCGTACGAGGCCACCTTGGTCTCGGACCGGGCTCCCATCGATCGTTTCATGGCCGGCGAGACGTCCGCGATCAGCGATCAGGCCAAGCGTGGCTTCGAGCTCTTCGAGGACAAGGCCGGGTGCATGGGCTGCCACAGCCCGCCGGAGTTCACCGGGGCGACGGTCCAGAAGCTGGCGGAGAACTGCGACGACCAGGCCGCGCGGACGTGCGAGCCGATCGAGCGCATGCACACCGCCAACTGCGAGATCGGCCTCTATGATCAAGGCTTCTACAACATCGGTGTCCGACCGACCGAAGAGGATCTCGGAGCGGGCGTGAACGACCGGTGGGGAAGCCCGCTGTCCATGGCCGTGCTCGCGACGGAGGATCGCTTCGGGCTCGGGTACCCCTACGCGGCGACGCCGCCCAACCTGATCGGCGGCCGCCCAGCGCTCGAGCCCGCGGTCCCCGGAGAGCGCACCATCCACCGGGGCGTCTTCAAGACGCCCACGTTGCGGAACGTCGAGCTCACGGCGCCCTATTTTCACAACGGCGGCCAGCTCACGTTGCGGCAAGTCGTCGAGTTCTACAACCGGGGAGGCGATTTTCACGATCAGAACAGCGACATGCTCGATCTCGGCATCGGGCGTCGGCACCTGTCCCCGAGCGAGATAGACGACATCGTCGCGTTCTTGCTCACGCTCACCGACGAGCGGGTGCGCCGCCAGCAGGCGCCTTTCGATCATCCCCAGCTCTTCGTCCCCAGCGGTCACATCGGCGACACGGCAGCGGTGCGGCCATCGCGGTATGGAGTCGCGGAAGACGAGGTGCTCGACATCCCCGCGGTCGGCGCCGATGGCGGGCGGCTGCCGCGCGGCTTCCTCGAGTGACGTCGCGGCGGCGGGCTGGGAGCTCGTCGCCCAAGCCCGTCGCGCGGACGCATCTGGAGAGCTCCTGCTGAGAGCTGGAGAGCTCCTCTACTTGGATGCACTTCATGCAGGAGCCGAGCACCCGGCGTCCGTCTTCGCGCTCCGCCGCGTCGACGGCGGCTGCGACAACGCCACGCTCACGGCCTGAACCTCCTTCAATTCCCCATTGATCGGATTTCGACCGGGCTCGCCGCGCTCAGGCGAGCGCCATCGGGGAAGGAGCAAGCATCAAGCCCACCTCGGCTCGCCTCGCCCGGGCGTCAGCACACGAGCGCGCCGCGCCCCAGGGTGATGATCCGGCGGCACACGGCGACGCCGCTCGGGACCGTGATCATCCTCCTCTAGTGCCACATTTTCTTTCGATTAGGGCGTCTCGTCCCAAACGCGACCAGATGCAGTTCCATTGCTACCGGGGTTGAACACCTCGACGGCCATGACCTGATAGGTGGGATCGTCACTCGCGTCCAGATTGTTCATGTTCGGAACAATCCAGCCGGTGTCGGCCCATGCCTTCACGTGATCGCCGAATATGATTTTATGGTCCTGTCCGAGGGCCTGCGGCTGAGCAGGCTTGCTCCAGTATTGGTAGAAAGTGGAGCGACCATTGATAGAGGGCTGCTGCTGCCGCGTCGAGCGGTAAGTGGAATACTCAACACCATCGCTCACGAAGGTCTTGCCAGGAGTAGCACCCTGGCTGGGGTCATAACTCCATCGTTGCAGAATATAATACTCCACCAGGTGTGCCGGGTCTGAAGTGGGCATACTCTTGTCGTACCCCCAGCCGTACAAGGCGATATAGCTCGCACCGCTGTCGTTATCGAGGCGGTAGCCGATCACCCTGTTCTCATCTCCGTAATGCCATCCTGGACCACCGACATAGTTATAGCCACCGCCCTGCCAGGTCACGCTGAATTCGCCATTCGGGTCCACAGTCAAAGATGTCGAGCCGCCATCTTTCCAGTGAGTGAAGAAAAAATCACCAACATGACCCGTTGCGTGATTTGAATTGATCACGGTTTTGTCAGTGTATTTCTCAGTATAGGCTGGATACTTGGAGAAATCAGGGGTAGGCGTACCCGTTGTATCCCCGCCTCCAGCAGAACCAGAAGAACTAGAGCTGCTCGAAGACGAACTAGAGCTGCTCGAAGATGAACTAGAGCTGCTCGAAGATGAACTAGAGCTGGAGCTGGAGGATGAAGAGCTGCTAGAAGACGATGAGCTGCTCGAGGACTCTGTGGCATCGGTACCACCGCCACAGCCTGCTAGCGCGACTGACGCGAACGCCAGTATGAACCAATGAGAGGACCGATTCTGCTGTAAATTTTTCATAGACGCTTTCCAGAATTGCTTGCTGACGATTGTTATCATATGATGTCTCACGGCTTATACCTTCGTCCATTCTCGAGGATGAGCTTCTCAGCGAGCGCGAGCTTCTCCTCGAGCCGCGCCGAGCGCTTCTCGAGCTCGGCATGCGCCGGTCCTTCGCGTCCTGCTTCGGCTTGCGACCGGGCTTGCGCTCCGCGAGAGCCTCGCTGCCGTGGAGGGCGAGCTGCTTGCGCCACGCCGCCAGGAGGGAGCTGTAGATGCCCTCGCGGCGCAGCAACGCCTCGATGTCCCCGCGCTGGGTGCACGCAGCCGCCTCGCGAGCGATGCGCAGCTTCTCCGCCGCCGAGAACTTCCGCCCCTTGCCCGGCTTCGGCACGCTCTCGACGGCGGCGCCGCTCGGGCGGGGCGCAGCGCCCTGCGCCGCTGGGGCGGGGGTAGGATCGACGGATCGGAGACGGGAAGGCTTCGGCACGGGTCAGGTCCATTCTCCGCCCTCTCACCACAGATTTCCAGGGGCAGCTTGTCTCACCCGACGCTGGCACAGAGGGGAGCGCACTGGAACGTCGGTGGGCTCGCCGAGCGCGGTGAGGAAGCGGGCGATGCTCCTCGGCTCGGTGAGCATGGCGACGAGCTTCATCCTGCCTTTGCAAGCTGGACGCGCGAGGACATCGATCACAAGCGTGCGGCGCAGAAGCTCGGCCCATGGCCGGTAGGCGCCCCGCTTGCGTCTGGGAGCGGGCTCGTCGTCCGCCCTCGTGGGCTCTATGAGCTTCGCATGGCGCGGTCCGACGCACTGCACCGAGCTGACCGACGTTCACCTCGACATCTGCGACGGCCCTGAGCGTGCCCAAGTAGACGACGGCGGCCCCGAGTTCGTGCCCGGGGCCTCGACGCCGGCGAGACGTGGAGCAACACTCCGACCGACGCCCGCGCCGCGGCGAGGGACCACGCCGATTGGCTCCGGCGCAGGAGGGTATGGCTGTATCGCCCTCGCGGCCACGCCGCGGAGGTGGCGCCTCAGCCGGGCTTCCGGGCCCACGCGCCGAAGACCATGTCGCTCACGTACGTGGCGTTCGCCTTCGCCCGCTCCTCCAGGAGGCGCGCCTCGAGCGTCTCGACGTCGATCTCGGCCTCGGTGGCGACGCCCTGCTGCACGATGCGAGGCAACATCGCGCGGACGATGGCGCCGGTGCGGTGGAGGATCTTCGGCGTCTGCACGACGGCCTCCGCGCGCACGCGCTCGACGGCGAGGCCCGCCTGCTCGAGCACGGTCGCGAGGTGGAAGCCCATGTGGATGTCGGCGCCCTCCCGCTCCACCGTCCGCCAGATCCAGTGATTCACGCGCTCGTGGAGCGGCAGGGGCTCGACGGAGGCCGGCACCATCGTGGCGTCGTGCTCCTGAAAGACGACCAGGCCGCCGGGGCGCAGGGCGCCGGAGAGCCGGCGCACGGCCGCCACGGCGTCGGGCTGGTACATCAGGACGCGCCGGCCGACGACCCCATCGAAGAGGCCGAGCTCGGGCGAAGGCGCGCCCAGGTCGCCCTCGGCGAAGGTCACGTTGGAAAGACCGAGCTCGCGGGCCCGGTCTCGCGCCGCCGCGAGCGGCTGCACGTCGCGGTCGATGCCCACGACCTGCCCTTGCGCCCCGACGCGCTGCGCGACCATGAAGGAGACATCCCCGCGACCGCAGCCCACGTCGAGAACACGCATGCCGGCGCCAATACCTGCATCGGCCAGCAGCCGCTCCGTCATCTCGGCAACCATGTCATTCATGGCTTCAAGGGGTAACGCGAGCGGCCCGCCCGTGGAATGGCGCCGCTTGCGCCCGGCTCGGCGCATCTTTCGATCCCGGGACGGGGCGCGCCCGGGCCTCGCCCTGGATGGAGCGACGTCCCGCGAAGCGCCAGTGCATCGCCGGGATGGCATCGCAGCTGCATCGCGGCCCCGGACGGGGCGCCGCGCCCGCGGCTCCGCGGCGGGGCGCCCGGCTCAAGCGAGGTCAACGATGCCGAAGAAGAACGTCGCCGCCGCGGCGACCTTGATCGGTACAGCGGTCGCCGCCGCGCTCGGATTCGGGCTGCTCGCCGGCCGCGTGGCGGAGCGCGAGACGTGCGACGGGGACAAGCGCGCCCGGCGGAAGGCGAAGAAACGCGCGAAGCGCAAGATGCAGAAGGCCGCGGCGGCCGTTGGCCCGCTCGGCAAGTGGTACACCCACGCGCCGCTGTCGCTGCTCGCGGCCGGCGCGCTCGAGCGGCAGGGCAAGACGGGCGGCGCCTTGACGGTCGCGGGCGCCTCGCTCGGGGCCGCTGCGCTGAGCCGCATCCTCGACCGCGCGGTGAAGCACCGCGCGCCTCCCCCGGGGCGAAAGGAGCCGTGGGAGCAGAGCTTCCCGAGCGGCCACGCGCTCGAGACGACCGCCGCGGCCATCGCCGGCGGGTACGTGCTCGTGCGCGAGGGCGTCGCCGGCCCCTGGCTCGCGGTGCCGCTCGCGCTCGCCTCGGCCGCCTCCGGGCTGAGCCGCCTGGTGCTCGACCGGCACTGGGCGAGCGACTCGCTCGGCGGATACCTCGCCGGCATCGCCCTCGGCAGCGCGTCCGCGGGCGTCTACGAGCTCACCCGCCCCGGGTGAACGCGCGGCGACTCGGCCACGGAGCCTGTGGCAACACGTCACGAGGTGGGGCGGAATGCCACCATCCCAGCACGAGAAGGAGCGACTCGAATGAGCGGATCCGGAGACATGGTATCCCGGCGCGGCCTCCTGCGGACGGCCGGCGGCGTCGCTGTCGCGGGCGCCCTCGCCAAGCTGACCGTCGCGTGCGCCAGGGCCGAGAGCGGCGCCGGCGCGTCCCCGGACTCGCCCGCGCCCGTCAAGCTGCCGCGCCTGATGGCGCCCACCGAGCGTGAATCGGAGCTGATGCCCGCGCCGCTCGCCCCGGACAAGCGCGTCGGGTACGCCATCGTCGGGCTCGGGCGGCTCTCGCTGGAGGAGATCCTCCCCGCCTTCGGCCAGTGCAAGTACTCGCGGCCCACGGCGCTCGTCAGCGGCGACGCGCAGAAGGCGGCGCAGGTCGCCGGGCAGTACGGGATCGACCCGAAGAGCGTCTATAGCTACGAGACGTTCGACCGCCTGAAGGACAACAAGGCCGTCGACATCGTCTACATCGTGCTGCCCAACAGCATGCACCGCGAGTACACGATCCGGGCTGCGCAGGCGGGCAAACACGTGCTCTGCGAGAAGCCGATGGCCAACACCTCGGCCGAGTGCGTGGAGATGATCGACGCCTGCAAGAAGGCGAACCGCAAGCTGATGGTCGCCTACCGGCTCCAGTACGAGCCCCACCACCGCGAGATGATCCGCCTCTGCCGGGCGAAGGAGATCGGGCCCATCAAGACGATCATGGCCGTGAACGCCCAGCACCAGGGCGACCCGAACCAGTGGCGGCTCAAGAAGGCGCTGGCCGGCGGCGGGGCGCTCCCGGACATCGGCATCTACTGCCTGAACGCGGCGCGCTACCTCACGGGCGAGGAGCCGATCGAGGTGCTCGGCTCCGCGTACAGCACGCCCGACGACCCGCGGTTCCGCGAGGTCGACGAGACGGTCGACTTCTTCCTGCGCTTCCCGAGCGGCGCGCGCGCGGTCTGCTCCACGAGCTACAGCTGCCATCAGTCGAAGCGCTTCCGCGTCATGGGCCCTGAGGGCTGGGCGGAGATGGATCCGGCGTTCCCGTACCACGGCCTCCGCATGCGCGTGTCGCGCAAGATGAAGGACAGCCCCATCGAGGACGCGAGCGAGCGGAAGCTAGAGGAGAAGAACCACTTCGCCCTGGAGATGGATCACTTCTCCCAATGCGTGCTCCGCGACAGGCCCGCGCACACGCCGGGCGAGGAGGGGCTGCAGGACATGCGGCTCATCGAGGCCATCTACACGTCCGCGCGCGAGGGGCGCCCGGTGAAGCTCGCGCCCGTAGAGGGGCTCGACGTGTTCCGCGGGCCGCCGCCCGAGCCGGGCTCATAGGCCGTCCGCACGACCGATGAAGCCAGCAGGAAGCGGTCTCTCTTCATGACGTCTCCTCCAGAAGGCTCGCCGCGCCCGCGCCCTCCGAGCTCGCCGCGGCCTTCCGCACGGGCGCTGCTCCGGTCTACGCCGTGGCCTGGCAGCCGCCTGCCCCTGCGTGTCTGTGCGCCGCGGGGCTACCGCGCCTGACAGGACCGGCGTCGTGTTCGGCGCGGGCCTCAGACCAGCCCCTCGCGTGGCGCAGCCAACGTCCCCTCTGCCGCGACAAAACCCGTGTCAACGCCGGCCCATCCCGTGATATGGGAGGATGTAATGGGGGTGAAAACTTTGGAGACAGCGCCGTCCTCGCACAGCGTGCGGCCTGCGCGATCGCCGTCAGGTCGGAGTTGCCGGTCGCGCGGAGGACGGTGGCTCGGCCACGGTGAGATCGTCGTAAATCCATGCAAGAGCAAGAAACGCCGCCCCCTGGGCTCGTCCTCATCGCGGACGACAGCTCGGACAACCTGCATGTGCTCTCGAGCGCGCTCATCGCGGATGGACTCGAGGTCGCCGTCGCGTGCGACGGTGAGGAGGCGATCGAGCTGGCGAGCCGTGCTCGGCCGGACCTCATCTTGCTCGACGCGCTGATGCCCGGCCTCGGCGGGTTCGAGGCGTGCCGGCTGATCAAGGCCGATCCGGCGACGCGGAGCATCCCCGTCATGTTCATGACGGCGCTCGCGGAGGCGAAGTTCAGGATCCAGGGCTTCCGCGTGGGCGCCGTGGACTACGTGACCAAGCCGTTCGAGAACACCGAGCTCCTGGCGCGGGTGCACACCCAGATCTCGCTCCGGCGCGCGACGAGGGCCCTCGAGGAGCAGAACAGGAGGCTCTCGGACGAGATCCGGGAGCGCGCGAGGGCCGAGGAGGCGCTGGCGGAGGCCGTGCAGAGCCTGAGCGAGGCGAACGCGCAGCTCGCGCGGCAGCTGACCGAGCGCGAGCGCGCCGAGGCGGAGCGGGGGGCGCTCCAGGAGCAGATCATCGCGGCCCAGCGGGAGCGGCTGCTCGAGCTCTCCGCGCCGCTCATCCCGATCATCGACGGTGTCCTCGTGATGCCGCTCGTCGGCACGGTGGACGTCGAGCGCGCCAGGCAAGCGGTCGAGGCGGCGCTGCGCGAGGCGAGCGGGCGCGGCGCCGACCACCTCATCATCGACATCACCGGGGTCAAGGCGGTCGATGAGACCGTCGCGAGCATGCTCCTGCGCGCGGCGCGGGGGCTCGCCCTGCTCGGCACCCGGACGGTGGTCACCGGCATCCGCCCCGAGGTGGCGCAGACGCTCGTGCGGCTCGACCTCGGCCTGGGTGGCCTCGTGACGAAGGCCACGCTCCAGTCGGGCGTGGAGCACGCGCTGCGCACGCGCGGCGTCGGGCAGCGCCGGGGCGCGCGCTGAGCGGCGGGCGAGCCCGCTGCGCGCCCGGCATCTCGGCCGGAAGATTGAGCGGGGCTGAGCGGGGCTGAGCGGGGCCGAGATGAGCTGAGGGGAGCTGAGGGGAGCTGAGAGGAGCTGAGACGGGATGGAGCTGGCAGACTACGCGGTGGGGGAGGTCGTGTACGAGGGGAGCGAGACCCGCGTGTGCCGCGCGGTCCATCGCCCCTCGGGCGACCGGGTGGTGCTCAAGCTCCCTGCGGCGGCCGCGCCGAGCTCGCGCGTGACAGGGCGCATGATGCACGAGCACCACATCCTGACGCAGCTCGGGGCGGTGCCGGGGGTGGCGCGGGCGCGGGGGCTCCTGCAGCACGGCGGCGCGGTGGGGCTCGTGCTCGAGGACCCCGGCTTCCGGTCGCTGGATCGCCTGCTGGCCGAGCGCGGGCGCTTGCCGGTGGAGGCGGGGCTCCGGCTGGGGGCGCTGCTCGCGCGGGTGCTCGAGGCGGTGCACGCGGCGGGCATCACCCACAAGGACGTCAAGCCGCAGAACGTGCTGGTCGACGCGGCGTACACGCAGGTCACGCTGCTCGACTTCGGCATCGCCTCGTCGCTGCCGCTGGAGGCCGCGGCGGCGAGCATCCCCGAGGGGATCGAGGGGACGCTGGCGTACGTGTCGCCGGAGCAGACGGGCCGCACGGCGCGGGCGATCGACGCGCGCTCCGACCTCTACTCGCTCGGCGTGACGCTCTTCGAGGCGCTGTCGGGGCGGCTGCCGTTCACCGAGCGCGACCCGCTGGCGCTGGTGCACGCGCACCTGGCCAAGGAGCCGCCGCCCCTCGACGAGGTGGCCCCCGAGGTGCCCCGGGGCCTCTCGGCGATCACGTCCAGGCTCCTGGCGAAGAACGTCGACCGGCGTTACCAGACGGCCAAGGGGGCGGCGGAGGACCTGGAGCGAGCGCTGCGCGCCTTCCGCGAGCGCGGCACGGTGGAGCGCTTCCCCCTCGGGACCAAGGATTTCTCGCGCAAGCTGCGGCTGCCGGACGTCCTCGTCGGGCGCGAGCGCGAGCGCGAGCAGCTCGGCGCCGCCTTCGCCCGCGCCGCCCAGGGCGCGGTGGAGCTCGTGCTCATCGGCGGCCCCTCCGGCATCGGCAAGACGGCGCTGGTGCGCACCGTCTACCGGGACATCGCGCGGGCGGGGCGCGGGCTCTTGATCTCGGGCAAACACGACCAGCTGGCGCGGTCGACGCCCTACGCGGCCATGGCGCAGGCGTTCGGGGCGCTGATGCAGCAGTGGCTGGCGAGCCCGAGGCCGGTGCTCCGGGCATGGCAGGAGCGGATCAGGCGCGAGGTGGGGGACAACGCGCGGCTCATCGCCGACGTGGTGCCGGAGCTCGACCTCGTCATGGGCAAGCTCGCGCCGGTGCCGCCGGTGCACGGCGACCAGGTGCTCGCCCGGCAGCGGCTGACCTGGCTGAGCTTCGTGCGGGCGGTCGCGGCGCCGAACGCGCCGCTCGTGATGTTCCTCGACGACATGCAGTGGGCCGACGGCGCCACGCTCGAGATCCTGAGGACGCTGCTGACCGACGCGGAGCGGAGGGAGCTCCTCTTGATCGCCGCGTACCGCGACAACGAGGCGCCCCCCGAGCACCCGCTGTGGAAGCTCGTCGCCGCGGTGGACGAGAGCGGGGCGAAGGTGACGAGGATGTCGGTGAGCCCCCTGCCGGAAGAGCACGTGCGGGCGTGGGTGGCCCGGGCGCTCGGCGGCGACGCGGCGCGGGTCGAGCCGCTGTCGCGGGTCGTGTGGCAGAAGACGCGGGGAAACCCGTTCTTCATGGAGCAGCTGCTGCTCTCCTTGCACCGGCAGGGCAAGGTGGTCAGGGACCCGGAGAGCGGCGCGTGGCGCTGGGACCAGAAGGAGCTGGAGCAGGCCCAGGTCACCGACAACGTCGTCGCCTTGCTGACGGACAAGGTGCTCGAGATGCCCGAGGCGACCCAGCAGATCCTGGGGCTCGCGGCGTGCGCGGGGCACACGTTCCACCTCCACGACCTGGAGCGGCTCAGCGGGTGGGAGCGCGCCCGGGTGACCGCGGCGCTGTGGCCCGCGCTGCAGGAGGAGCTCGTGGTGCCGACCGACGGCGCCTACCGGACCGCGCAGGCGCTGGGCCAGGCCGGAGAGGGCGCGCTCGACGCCGAGTACCGCTTCTTGCACGACCGCGTGCAGCAGGCGAGCTACGAGCGGGCCGCGCCGGAGCAGCGCGTCCTGGCGCACCTGGAGATCGGCCGGCGGCTGTGGGCGCAGCGCCGGGCGCACGGGGGCACGCCGCAGCAGCTCCTGGAGCTGGTGCGGCACCTGAACCTGGGCTCGGCGCGGATGGAGTCCGCGGAGGAGCTCGAGGCGCTGGCGCGGCTGAACCTCGAGGCCGCGCGCGCCGCGAAGGCGGCGAGCTCGCACCGTCTCCTCGCGAGCCTCGCGGACACGGCGCAGGCGTTGCTGGACGACGGCGACCACGGCGGTGACGCCGACGACGGCGGCGACGGCGCGCGGCGCGACGACCCGGCGCTGTCCGCGGAGATCGCGCTGGAGCGGCTCGAGGCGGCCTTTCTGCTGCGGGAGTTCGACGACGTCGAGGCGCGGTGCGAGCGGCTGCTCGCGATGCCGCTGCCGGCGCTCGCCAGGCTCTCGGCGCAGGAGCTCCGCGTCCGCAGCTGCCAGGCGGCGGGCCAGTTCGCGCGCGGGGTGGAGCTCGGGCTCGCGGCGGTCGCGGAGCAGGGCATCGTCTTCCCGGCCGCGGACGAGGCGCGCCGCGCCGCGCTCCTCGAGGAGTCCGCCGAGCTGGATCGGTGGTTCGAGCGCGCCCCGGACGCGTTCGAGCGGATGCCCCCCGATCCCTCCCCGGAGCACGTGCTCGTCGACGCGCTGATGATGCACCTCATGGTGTGCGCGGCGATCGGCGGTCAGCCGGTGCTCTCCACGCTCGTGGTCACCCGCGCCGTGCAGGGCGTGCGGCAGCGGGGCGTGCTCACGCCCGTCGCCCCCTTCATCATCGTCTGCTTCGCGAACGTGTGGTCCTTGACCACCGGGATGTACCGCCGCGCCGCGAGCTGGGTCGGCCCCGGCGTGCGCGCGGCCGAGCGTGTAGGGTCCCTCTTCCTGGCAGAGTGCCTGTCCTTCCAGGGGCAATACACGGCCTACTCCCGCCCCGCGGACGAGATGGCCCCGATCTTCGAGCGCACGTGCGCGGCAGGCCTGAAGATCGGCTCGTTCCAGGGGACGAGCTGGGGGCTGGAGGGCGACCTGGTCTATCACCGAGCGTGGCGTGGCCAGCCGCTCGGCGAGATCGAGGCGCACCGGGCGTCTCGCTGGGGGCTGATGCAGCGCGCCGGGACCGCGCTCGGACACCACTTCTTCGAGGCGATCGCCTCGTGGTGCGACCTCCTGATGACCCCGGGCCGGGCGGGGATGCTCCTCGCGGAGGAGCCGCTCTCGCGCGGGTCGCGCTCGCTCCTGGCCGACGGAGACGGGATGACGGCCGAGCTGGCCCGCATCCTGGAGGCGCACCTGTTCCTCGTCGCCGGCGCGTACCCGAGGGCGCTCGCGCGGGCCCGGGAAGCCGAGCAGTTCCGCACGTCCATCTTCGGCTTCCCGCCGGTCACCGACGTGCCGCTCTGGCTCGCGCTCGCGGCCGCGAGGTGCTGGGGCGAGGCCGCGGGCGCGGAGGAGCAGGAGAGGCTCCGCGAGCACGTCGAGCACGGCCTCGCGCGCCTCTCGTACTTCGCCGAGGGCTGCCCGGAGAGCTTCCTGCACAAGCTGCGCCTCCTCGAGGCCGAGCACGCCCGCGTGCAAGGCAAGACCGACGAGGCCATGGCCAGGTACGACGAGGCCATCGAGCTGGCCCGCGCGCAGCGCTTCTGGCACATCGAGGCCCTCGCCGCCCAGCTCTGCGCCGAGTTCCACCTCGGCGCGGGGAGGAGCCGCATCGCGGCGGTGTACCTGCGCGAGGCCAGGGACGCCTATGTCCGCTGGGACGCGCACGCCGTGGTGGCCCACCTGGAGGCGAGGTGGCCCGCCCTGCTCGGCGCCCCTGCCCCGCCCGCGGCCGTGGAGCGCCGCATCACGGCGAGCACCGTCACGTTGACCACCACGGGCGCGACCGGCAGCGCGGAGCTGGACGTGAGCACCGCGGTGCGCGCGGCGCAGGCGCTCTCGAGCGAGCTCGACCCGGAGCGCGTCGTCGGCCGGCTGATGGAGCTCGTGCTGGAGAGCGCGGGGGCGCAGCGCGGCGTCCTCCTGCTGGTCGACGGAGAGGAGCTCTCGGTCGTGGCGCGGCTGTCGGTGGAGGGGGGCCGCATCGAGACGGGCCTGTCCGAGCCGCTCTCGGAGAGCGGCGAGGTCTCGCCGACGGTCGCGTGTTACGTCGCGCGCACGAGCGAGCCGGTCGTCGTGGACGACGCCCGGGCCGACGCGCGCTTCGCGGCCGATCCGTACCTCGCCTCGCGCGCCGTCCTCTCGCTCCTGGCGCTCCCCCTGTCGCACCGAGGGCGCCTGCTCGGCGTGCTCTACCTCGAGCACCGCGAGGTGCCGGGGGCGTTCCACGAGAAGCGGGTAGAGCTCCTGTCGGTGCTCGCCTCGCAGGCCGCCATCGCCGTGGAGAACGCCCTCCTCTACCGGGACCTGGAGGCCAAGATCAAGGAGCGCACGCTCGAGCTCCGCGTCGCCAAGGAGGCGGCGGAGCGCGCCAACCAGGCCAAGAGCGACTTCCTCTCCAGCATGAGCCACGAGCTCCGGACGCCGCTCAACGGGATCATGGGGTATGCCCAGATCCTGGGGCGATCCCCCGATATCCCGCCGAAGTGGCGGGAGGCGCTGCACGTCATCCAGAAATCGGGCGAGCACCTGCTCTCGCTCATCAACGACGTGCTCCACCTGGCCAAGATCGAGGCGGGCAAGGTGGACTCCGTCGTGAGGGAGATCCAGCTCCCTGCCTTCCTGCAGACGGTGGTCGGCCTGTGCCGGGTGCGCGCCGAAGAGAAGGGGCTCACGCTCACCCACGCGCTGCGCGGCCCCGCGCTCAAGGTCGTCCACGCCGACGAGAAGAAGCTGATGCAGGTGCTCCTGAACCTCCTCGGCAACGCCCTCAAGTTCACCGAGCGGGGGGGCATCTCCCTCCACGTCGAGGCGCTGGAGGAGGTCGTCCCTGCGGGGCGGATGGTGCGCTTCCGCGTCGAGGACACCGGGCCTGGGATCGCCGCGGAGCACCTGTCGCGCATCTTCGAGCCGTTCGAGCAGGTGGGGGAGCAGCGCGCGAAGAGCGAGGGCACGGGGCTCGGCCTCGCGATCACGAAGAAGCTCGTGCAGCAGATGGGCGGGGTGATCGAGGTGCAGAGCGAGGTCGGCCGGGGCAGCGCCTTCACGGTGACGCTCCCCCTCGCCGAGGCGGAGCCGGCGGCGAGCCCGGGCGAGGCCGAGCCGTCGGGCGCGATCGTCGGTTATCAGGGCGAGCGCCGCGCGATCCTCGTCGTGGACGACAACCCCGACAACCGCGCCGTGGCGCGCGAGCTCCTGGCCCCCCTCGGCTTCGAGGTCCGCGAGGCCGACGGCGGTGAGGCGGCGCTGCGCATGGCCGCCCAGCACACGCCGGCGCTCGTCCTGATGGACCTGTCCATGCCGGGCATGGATGGTTACGAGACCACCCGCCGACTCCGGCGGATGCCCGAGCTCCGGGGGGTCTCCGTCCTGGCGTCGTCGGCGAGCGTCTCCGAGGCCGAGCAGGAGAAGAGCGCCCGCGCCGGCTGCGACGACTTCCTGCCCAAGCCCATCCAGGCGAGCGCGCTCCTCGACAAGGTAGCGCGCTTGCTGGGCGTCGCGTGGATCCGCCGCGAGGAGGCGGAAGCCCTGGACACGTCCGCAGAGCGCGCCGCGGACGGCGGGCGCCTCGTCGCGCCTCCGGCCGAAGAGCTGGCGGTCCTGTCGACGCTCGCGGACAAGGGGCTCGTCCACAAGGTCCTGGAGGAGGCGGAGCGGATACGGCAGCTCGACCCGCGCCTCGGCCCCTGGCTCGACCAGCTCGCGGCGCTCGCGCGCGGCTACCAGACCCGAAAGCTGCGGGAGTTCGTCCGGTCGGCTTCCAGGTGAGCCGCGCCGCGCGGCTCAGAGGCCGTAGAGCTCCTTCAGGAACACGCCGCCCTTCCCTCGCCCGGCGTGCGTGAAGAACAGCCGCCCCGCCTCGAGGCCGCCCCCCTCCCCGACCCACTCGGCCGCGTGCGCGCGCAGCCGGGCGATGGGGTGCGGCGGGAACGAGAACGGCGACCGCGAGCGGTAGACGAACGTGGCGTCGTAATCGACGGGGTAACTCGTGACCGTCAAGTAGAACCACCCCTGCCGCGAGAACACGAACGGCGACTCGGTATGACCGCTGTTGTGCATCGCGGTCTCCGGCCCGAGCGTGAGCGCCATGGCCGGCGGGCCCCAGCGGGCGAGATCCGGCGACGTGCGGTAAGCGACGCCGCTCCGGCGTGATTCCAGCGACGCGCAGCGCGTGTAATAGACCACCCACAGCGCGCCGAGCCGGACGAGCATCGGATCGCGGGCGACGCAGAAGTCCTCGAAGAGCGTGCGCGCCTCGCGGGTCCAGGTGAAACCGTCGCGCGAGCGCGCGATCCGGAAGCCGGACCGATCGGGATCGGGCGTGCCCACGTGGAAGATCATGACCAGGCTGCCGTCGCGGTCGCGGACCACGTGCGGGGCCCAGATCCAGCGCTCGTCGGGCAGAGCGCGGGTGGAGAAGCGCTGGGGCGAAAGCGAGAAGCTCGGCGAGGCCGCGTCGTGCCACCGCGCGGGCCCGGGCCCGGGCGCGGTGGCGAGCACGAACACACGCTCGGTCTCCGGCGGCTGGCCCGCGGCGTTGAAGATGCCCGTCAGCAGCCAGCGGCCGTCGGCGAGCTGGATCATCGTGTGATCGTTCACATAAGCCGCGCCCTCGGGCAGGTCGTCGGTGTCGAGGATCTCCACCGCGGGGCCGTGCGTGAGCGCTGGCGCGGGTGGCCCCGAGAAGAACCGCAGCCTGTAGCCGCCCTCGCTCCACGGCTCCGGCGAGCCCGTCGCGTCGACCTCGATGACCGGGCGCCTGCCGGCGCGGCATTGCCCGGGGCGCAGGTCGATCCAGAGCGCGTCCTCCGCGATCGACCGGACGGGGTTCGCCTGCATCTCGTGGATTGTGCCGACCTCCCGCCCGTCGAGCCGCACGCGCGCCGTCTGCGGGGCTTTCGCCGCGGAGTACACGCGCAGGAGCAGGAGCCCGCGCGCCTCGGGCGGGCACGCGACCTCGATCCGGGTGATCCCGCGGCCCTCGCGGAACCGGAAGATCCGCGGCTTCTCCGAGCGCTCCGCGTCGACGGCCGAACGCACGCGGCGCCGCCGCCCTTGCACGTGGACCTCCTGCTCGCCGATCACGCCAACCTCCGAGAACGTGTAGGCGAGCCCCAGCGAGCGCACCTGGAGCGGCGTGTAGGCGCCGGTCGGCCCGGCCTCGATGCCGAAGCGCAGCCCGGAGCGGCTCACGATCGGGTCGGCCACGTGCAGGCGGTACAAGGAGTGGACGAACCGGGCCCGCTTCCAGCCCTCCTCGGGATCGATGACGAGGAAGCGGTGCAGTCCGCTCAAAGCATTGCTGTGTGCGCCCAGGAAGTAGAAGCCGCCGTTGAAATAGTCCTCGGTGCCGGTCCCGATCTGCAGCGGGTGCGCCATCCCGTCGGTCCGGATCATCTCGTCGCCCTCGAGGTAGGTCCGGTCGCTCGGGCGGCCGCCGCTCAGGTGCTCGATCAGGGCGACGAGCTGGAGCGGCTCGTCGCTCTCGAAGAGGGGCATCGTCGTCTCGCGCCCGGGGGCCGCCTGGTCGCGGTACTGCGCGAGCAGCCGCACGCCGCGGCGGGCCGGCGCGAGGTCGACGGCGGCTTCCAGGCGCGTGATCGACGCGTTCGACGCGTTCGACGGACTGCGCGCGACCTCGAGCGAGAGCGCCTCTCCCTCGGCCAGCGGAACGGGCAGCCGCGTCGCGAGCCTGCCTGTCCCGGCCGCGTCGGGCGCCCAGGCGGCGTGCAGCGCGCTCCGGAACGTGGCCCATCCGCCGTCGCTCTCGGCGCTCGTGCTCGCCAGGCCGAAGAAGAAGGACGCGGGCACGGGCGGCTGCCCGCCGATCCTCACGTCGAGGTCCTTCAGGCTCGCCGCCGGGATGCGGAGGTCGATGCCCGAGACCGTCGCGGGGCCTTCCGCCAGGACGAGCGGCGCGCCGGGGCGCGGGGCCTCTCGGCGCGACGGCGCCGGCAGGGCCGCGGTCCAGTCCTCGGCCATGAACTGCGCGAGCTCCTCGGCCGACGGCCCCGACGCGGCGCCGGGGCCCTCGCGGTAGGTGACCTGGTAGTAGATGGGGACTCCCTTGAACCGGATCTTCGCCTCGCTGGACCAGGCGAAGGGGACGTAGCTGGTGAATGCCCCCGAGCTCGCGTCGACGCCGAGCGCGAGCGGCGACGTCCAGAGGTCCCGCCCCTCGAAGAAGTCGCGGTGTGGCCCGCGGAATACCGTGCGTCCGTCGATCTCGATCCAGAGCTCCTGGCCCGGCTTCTCGAGCTCCGCGCGCGGCGCCGTCATCCAGATCCGCGTGATTCTCCCCTCGCCGCGGGCGTGGAACAGGACCCGGTGCTCCCCCTCGAGCGCGACCCCGGGGCGATATCCATCGTCGTTGCCGCCTGCGGGGTCGTGTGTGGTCACGCTCCGGGTGATCCACCCGGGATGAAAGGACAGGAGACTCTCCAGCACCGGATGGATCGACGCGGCGCCCGGCGTGATGGCGAGCGACGCGCCGAGGAGATGACGGGCCGCGCGGGAGACAAAGGGTTCCAGGCGCGCCCCCGCCGCGCGCGCGTCGCGATATCCGGCGTTCATGATCTCAACCTAATCGTGGGGACGGCGCCGGGGGAGCGGGCTCGGGCGGGTATCTCCCTTGCAACGACGCCTGTCGAGGCCACGCGCGACGCGCCGGGCGTACACTCGAGAGGAGCAATTCATGCGCACTCGCGGCCATCGACGCCCTGTCCAGGGATCGCCCCGGCTCGCGCCTCCAGCGCGAGGGCGCGGCCTCGCGCTGGCGCTCCTCTTGACCTTGCCGACCTCGCCGAGCTTGCCGGGCTTGCCGCTCGCGGGCGCGGCGCCGAGCCGCGCCTACGCCGAGCCCGTGGAGCAACACGGCGCGCCGGGGATGTCCTCCGGTCCGCGCGTGCGGCTCGATCGCGCGGCGTACGCCGAGCGGCTCCGCGCGATGTGGATCGGCGCGTGTATCGCGAACTGGACGGGGCTGCGGACGGAGGGTGTGCGCGTCGAGCGCCCCTTCTTCACCGACGCCGACTGGGGGAGCCCGCGGGGCCGCGACGGCGCGCGGATCGACTTCGTCCTCCTCGACCCCTGCCCTTCCGACGACGACACCGACATCGAATACGTCTACTTGCACCTCATGACCGGGGCCGGGACGCTCTTCCTCTCTCCCGAGATGATCCGGGACGGGTGGCGCGCGCATCTCAACGATTTCATCTGGGTCTCCAACCGGCGGGCGCGTGATCTGATGGAGCGGGGCGTGCTGCCCCCCGCCACGAGCGATCCGGCGCTCAACCCGGACGCGCTCCAGATCGACGCGCAGCTCACGACGGAGATCTTCGGCGCCCTCGCGCCCGGCATGCCGGAGCTCGCGCTGCGGATCGCCGACCTCCCCATCCGGACCACGGCGCGCGATCACGCCGCGCACGCCGCGCAGTTCTACGTGCTCCTCTTCTCGCTCGCGGCGACCGTCGATCCGGAGAAGCCGCGGCGAGAGGAGATCGTCCGCATCGTCCGCGAGGCCAGGGGTCATCTCCCGGACGCGTCGAAAGCCGCCGACGTCATCGACTTCGTGCTCGCCGCGTATGAATCATCCGAGGATCACAACGACTGGGAGCGCGTCCGCGACGCCATCGCGCATCGTTACCAGGAGCGCGCCGCGGCGTACGGCTTCGTCTACCGAGGGTTCACGGAGTCCGCGATCAACCTGGCGACAGGGACGCTGGCCCTCCTGTTCGGCGAGGGCAGCTTCGCGCGGACGGTGCAGATCGGCGCGTTGTCAGGGTGGGACTCCGACAACGGCACGGCGACCATGGGCGCGCTCGTGGGGCTGCTCGGCGGCATGGACGAGCTGCGCCGGGCCTTCCCGGGGGCGCGTCTGCCCGAGCGTTACCGCATCCACCGCACGCGCCCCACCCTGCCGGATCGACTGCCGGAGGACGGCGAGGCCGAGGACACCTTCGCGGACATCTCGACGAGGATGCTCCCGCTGGTCGACCTCGCCGTGGAGGCGGGGGGCGGCCGAGCGCGCCTTTCGCCGACGGGCAGCGGGTCGAGGCTCAGGCGCTTTCGCGCTCGGGCCCTCGCGCGGCCGGCGGCGCCGCAGCGCCGACGGCCGCGGCCGCCTGGAGGATCTGCGCTGCCTCGGCGGCTCCTGCGGAGGCACGCCGGATGCGCCGCTTCGCCTGCACCCTGTGCACGATCTGATCGAGGATCACGGCGACGAGGATCACGCCGCCGATGATGATGAACGTCCAGTTCGGGTCCAGGCGCCAGGTGCGTTGAACGCCGTCAGCGTCCTCGTACGGCAGCTGGAACATGTTGATGCCGTTGTCGATGACGCGCATCACCGCGGAGCCGATGAGGACGCCGAGCACCGTGCCTTCACCGCCGCGGAGCGAGCATCCGCCGAGCACGGCCGCGGCGATCGCGTACATCTCGTACGCGACGCCGACCTGCTGCGACATCTGCCCGATGTACGACGCGTAACAGACGCCGGCGACGCCGGCGAGCCCCGCCGAGATCACGTAGGTGGACGTCTCCACCCGCTTCACGTTGATGCCGGAGTACTCCGCCGCGTCGCGATTGCCGCCGATCGCATACACGTAACGGCCGAACACCGTGAAGTGCAGCGCGTAGGTCGCCGCGCCGATCACGGCGAGGAACATCAGGAGCGGATACGGGACGAGCGCGTCGCTCCCGGCCTTGAGCAGCCCCCCGTTCGCCAGGTCGAGCAGCGGCGAGCCCCCGAGGCTCAGGGTGCCCCCCTGGGCGATGGTCTGCGAGGCGCCGCGCAAGAACAACATGCCGCCGAGCGTGACGATGAACGGCTGCAGCTTGAGCCGCGTGATCAAGAGGCCCTGGCCGAGGCCGATCAGCAGCGCCACGCCGAGCGCCACCGGAACGCCGATCCACAACGAATAGCCCAGGCCGCCGGCCTGGCCCGACGAGAGCTTCGCGATCAGGACGCCCGTCAGGCCGATCACGGACCCGATCGACAGATCGATGCCGCCGGCGACGATGACGAAGCCGATGCCGATCGCGAAGATCCCGAGCATCGAGATCTGCCGCAGGAGGTTGATCGCGTTCGACTGGCCGAGGAAATCCGGGTTCGAGACGTAGAGCCCCAGACACATCACGACGAGCGCGACGGCCATGCCGAGCTCGCGCCTCACGACGACGCCCCCTCGCCGGCGTGGCCGGTCATCAACGCCGCGATCCGCTCCTGGCCGAGCCGCTCCCGCGTCAGCACACCCTTGATGCGCCGCTCGTGCATGACGGCGACGCGATCGCTCATCCCGATGATTTCTTCCATGTCCGAGCTGACCATCAAGATCGTGATGCCTTCCTCCGCGAGGGCGGCCATGTGGCGGTAGATCTCGGCCTTGGCGCCGACGTCGATGCCGCGCGTCGGCTCGTCCAGGAGGAGCACGCGCGGGCTCATGGCGAGCCACTTTCCGAGCACCACCTTCTGCTGGTTTCCGCCGGAGAGGTTCACGACGCGCTGGTGAATGTCAGGCGCCTTCGTCCGCAGGCGCTTCACCTCCGATTCGGCGACGCGGCGCTCCGCCTTCCTGTCCAGGAAGCCCCAGCGGTTATAGCTGCCGATGCTGGGCAGGGAGGTGTTCTCTGCGATGCCGAGCGGCAGCACGAGGCCGTGCCGCTTGCGATCCTCCGGCGCCAGGTAGACGCCACGGTCGATGGCGTCCCTGGGTCGTCGAGGAGCGAACTCCCTGCCTTCGAGCGCCATGCGTCCGCCGAGCGCCGGCGTGACCCCGAAGATCGTCTGCATGAGCTCCGTGCGGCCCGAGCCGACCAGCCCGGCGAAGCCGAGGATCTCCCCGCGTTCGGCCGAAAACGAGACCGGCGCGGGCGCGCCGGGCACGATGAGGCCTTCGACCACCAGCACGGGCTCGGTCGACCTCCGCGGCCGCCTCTCGGGGAAGTAGTGCGCGCTGAGCTCGCGGCCCACCATCATGGCGACGATCTTCTCGTGCGTCGCCTCTGCGCGCGTGAGGTCCCCGACGTAGCGGCCGTCGCGCAGGACCGTCACCCGGTCGGCCAGCGCCATGACCTCTTCCATGCGGTGCGAGATGTAGACGATGCCGATGCCGTCCGCCCGGAGCTTGCGGATGATCTGGAAGAGATGCTCGGACTCACCGCTCGTGAGCGATGAGGTCGGCTCGTCCATGACGATGATACGCGCCTTCAGGGCGAGCGCCTTGGCGATCTCGACCAGCTGCATCTGCCCGGCGGTCAACGCGGACACGGGGGTCGAGGGGGGGAGCGTCAAGCCCACCCGCTGGAGCAGCTCCTCGGCGCGGGCGACCATGTCGCCCTTCGGCAGCGGGCGGAGCAGCGGCCCGGTCCCGCCGCCTTCGTTGCCGAGGAAGATGTTGGCCGCGATGTCCAGGTTCGGCGCCAGCATCAGCTCCTGGTGGATGAGCGCGATGCCGAGGCGCTTGGCGGCGCGCACGCTCTCGAGGGCGACCTTCTCCCCTCGGATGCGGATCTCGCCTTCGTCAGGCTGCTGGGCGCCGCCGAGGATCTTCATGAGCGTGCTCTTCCCGGCGCCGTTCTCGCCCATGAGGGCGAGCACCTCGCCTGGCCTCAGCGAGAGCGAGACGCCCTGAAGCGCGACCACGCCGGGAAACCGCTTCGTGATCGCGCTCATGGCGAGCAGCTCCGGCTCGGGCGCAGCCACGCTCACTTCTTCATTTCGGCGAGCTTCTTCTTGAAGTCCGCCACGTTGGTCTGTTCGATCAGATCGATGCCGGTGTCGATGCTCTTGTTCGCCGGGATCTGCGCCATCGCCGCGTCGGGCTTGGTCGCGAGCTCATGCGCCCACTTGCTCGCCAGGTAACCGAACTGAAACGGCTTCTGGACGACCGTGGCCGAGATCGTGCCGCTCTCGATGGCCCTGAGCGTCTCCTCTTCCTCGTCGAACACGGCCGCCAGGACCTTGCCCTTCTTCCCGAGGGCCTCGATGGCCGCCGCGATGGCGGGACCGTTGTACGACCACAGGCCCGCGACGAGCTTCAGGTCCGGGTGCGCGTTGATGATGTCCTCCACGTTGGAGCGCGCCTTCGCGCGGTCCGTGTTGTCCTCGCGCTTGTCGACGATCTCGATGTTCTTGCCGGCGATCGCGTCCTGAATGCCCTGCAGGCGCTGCTTCGCGTTGTCCGCGGAGAGCGTGCCGACGAACACGGCCATCTTGCCGCCGTCCGGGAGGAGCTTCGCGATATGGGCGCCGAGCGCCTTGCCGGCCTCGTAGTTGTTGGTGCCGATGTAGAGCAGTCGGCTCGACTTCGGGGCGTCCGAGTCGAACGTGATCAGCTTGCTCTTCTCGGCCGCCTTGTTGAGCACCGGCACCTGATCGTTCGGCGCGATGGCGCTCACGGCGATGGCGTCGTAGCCCTGGCTCGAGAGGTTCTCGACGATCTGGTTCTGCTCCTCCGTGGTGCCGTTCGGCGGCATCTTCACGTCGACCTGGACCTTGCTCTCTTGCTCGTATTTCCGGATGCCCGCCTGAGCGATCTTCCAGAACTCGCTCGCGTTGTTGGTGATGAAGGCGAGCTTCACGCTCTTCGGCTTCGAGCCGCCCCCCTCGGCAGGCGCGGCGCCCGTCCCCGCGCCCTCGTTGCTGCACGCCGCCATCGCCAGCAGCGCAAACAGGAAGGGCGCGACGACCGCCCACCCCTTGCCCCAGGACTTCGTCTCTCTCACGGCAAGTCTCCTTCCTGATTCACTTTCGGAAATACATTGCTTCAATGCGTGACGTCGCGGTCACCCGGCCGGCTCGCCCGAAGCCCAGCGCGTCGCGCCAGGTATCCATGACGTGCATGTTCCCCAGGGTGTCTGCCCAGCTCATCGCGGGCCACTCCGGCTCGAGGCCAGGCAGGCTGTCGGCGACGATCTCGGCCTCGATCGCGTGAACCGAGCTCTCCGTCGGGAACGTCAGCTCTTGGGGCGTATGGCCGTCGCGGTGGACCGTAAACGTATTTTGACAGCCCTGGCGGTCACCCCCTGGAATCCACGGATCCGGCAGCACGATGCGGCCGCGCTCGCCATGGATCACCGCCGTCGTTCCGATGGCGTAGGCGATCGCGCTCGTCACCTCCGCCGTGAAGCCCGACGGAAAGGTCATGGCGGCGCTCGCGAGCTCGACCGCGCCCGTGGGTCCGAATCGCCCCCACGCAGAGAGCTTGGTAGGCTCCGCGAACGGCGCGCCCTCCGAAACTCCAGCGAGCAGGCGCGCGAACGACACCGGGTAGCTGCCGACGTCGAGCACGCTGCCGCCGCCCCGCGCGGGGTCGAACAGCCGACCGGAATCGCGGTTCGCGCGGAAGCCGAAGTCGGCGCGCAGGTGCAGGATGCGCCCGATCGCGCCGCCCTTCAGGCACTCGAGGAGGCCGCGCAGCATCGGGTGGCAGCGGTACATGAACCCTTCCATCAGGAAGCGCCTCCGGCGGACAGCCTCGGCGATGACGCGCTGGGTCGACGCGGCGTCGAGCGTCAGCGGCTTCTCGCACAGCACGTGTTTGCCGGCCGCGAGGCTCGCCAGCGCGTGCTGCTCGTGCGCCGAATGCGGCGACGCCACGTAAACGGCGTCCACGAGCGGATCCTCGAGCAGCTCCTCCACGGTCCGCGAGGACGCTCGGAGCCCCCACTCCGCCGCGAAGGTCCGCGCCTTGCTGGCGGAGGTGCCCGCGACGTTCACGACCCGGCAACGCTGGCTGTCCTGAAGCGCGCGCGTGAAATCACGGGCGATCCCCCCCGTACCGATGACGCCGAAGCCAAGCATGGCCGCCCCTCTCACTCCGCCGTGAAGCGAGAATCACTGTGTGTTTGTAGGCCCGTCCCGGCTCGAGATCGGCTGCTCTCGCCAGGCCGGCACGTCGATCGCGCTCCGGGACATCTGGCTCTCCAAGCGAAGCGCTCAGGTGCAATGTGAGCGTTCACATCGTCCATGTCAACAACGATTGACCGTGTCGCGATTATCCTCCGAGGGAGGATAATTCTAGCGGTCGTCCTCCGGAGCGTCGCGTCAGGGGCAACGGGGCGCCGGACCGCGGTCATCACCGGCCCGCCCCCCGGAAACGACGCGGCATCGACGGTGATTCATCCATCCATGGGGCCCGCCCTCGTGCCCCGGCGGGAGCCGGCGGGAGGCCGAGGCAGGCAGGTCGATCGGCGTTGACACCGGCCATGTGATCGTTCACATTGGCCCAAGCGGTATCCTTTGGTTTCGTCTCGGTAGAAGGTCATACGCGCCGAGCTCTTCGTCGTCCGACCAATCTCGGCGCCGATCCCGCTCGTTCGATCGTCGGGGACGTAATTGCCGTTCGATGATGCTTGGCATTTTGCCAAGGGTCTGCCGCGATGCAGACCGCGGGGACGCCCACTCCGACGGGGAGCAGGGGGAACGTCGGACGCTCGATCGACGACGACGGCCCCGACACGTCTGCCCAGCGGCAGGCCCCGCCAGGGACTGCGCCGTAATCATTTGACTATCTCGTAAGACAGGGGGTGTTTGATGATAGGGCCTCAGCGTGCCCAGAGGTGGCGAGGAGCGGCATCCAGTTCCCGGTCCTCGAATCATGAGCGGACGTGTCCTCTCAGAGGCCGTTCGTCGGCGATCCCGTTCGTGTTGCTCCTGGCCGCCGGCTGCACGGGAAACGTCGGCGAGCCCGGCGCCGAGCCCGGCGCCGGGGATCCCACCACGACGGCCCCGCTCGCTTGCGAGGACGGCGTGGTGTACCCCGGGCGCGCGCCGCTGCGGCGGCTGACGCGCTTCGAGTACAACAAGACCGTTCGTTACATCTTCGGCGACACGACGGAGCCAGCCTTCTCGCTGCCGGCCGAGGAGGTCGGGAACGGCTTCGGCAATGACGCGGACGCGCTGTCGGTCGCCAGCCTGCTGGCCGAGCAGTGGGGCACCGTCGCGGAGGGCGTCGCCCAGCGTGCCACCGCGAGCCCGGAGGCGCTCGCGAAGCTCGCGCCGTGCGCGAGCGGCGTGCAGATCGACGGCGAGGACGCGTGCGCGCGCACGATCGTCGAGAGGATCGCGCCGCTCGTTTACCGGAGGCCCCTCGCCGACGGCGAGGCGAACGAGCTCCTCGCGCTGTACACCGTCGGGCGCAAGGACGCGACGTTCGCCACCGGCATCGCGACGGTGATCGAGGCGCTGCTTCAATCGCCGGATTTCCTCTACCGCATCGAGTGGGGCGCGCCCGACCCCGAACGCCCCGAGCTCCGCCGGCCGACGGGCGACGAGATGGCGACGCGGCTCTCGTACCTGCTCTGGGGCACGATGCCCGACGACCGCCTGCGCGAGGCCGCGCAGGCAGGCGAGCTCTCGACGAAGGAGGGCGTACGTGCGCACGCCGAGCGCATGCTCGACGATCCTCAGGCTCGGCCCGTCCTCCGGTTCTTCTTCGACAACCTGCTCCCCATCAGCAACCTCACGGATCTCGAGCGAAAGGCGGAGTCGTTCCCGACCTTCTCTCGCGCGATCGGCGCGCTCATGCGGGAAGAGACGCAGCGATTCCTGGAGCACGAGATCTTCGAGGGGACCGGGACCTGGCCGTCCATCTTGACGGCCCCGTACACGTTCATGAACGGCCCCCTCGCGGCGTTTTACGGCGTCTCCGGCGTGACGGGCGACCAGTTCCAGGAGGTGCAGCTCGACACGACCCAGCGCCTCGGGCTCCTCACCCAGGCGGGGATGATGGCCGGGACGACGCACTCGAACATGACGAACCCCGTGCAACGCGGCTCGTTCGTGGTCCAGAAGCTGATGTGCCGGACGATCCCGCTCCCCACCGGCGCGATCGCGGAGCGGGTGAAGCCGCCGGACCCGTACAGCGGCGCGACGGCGCGGGAGCGCTACAGCAAGCACAGCCAGGACGCGGTCTGCGCGACGTGCCACCGGCAGATGGATCCGATCGGGCTGGCGTTCGAGAACTACGATGCGGTCGGGCTGTTCCGCACCACGGAGAACGACGTCACCATCGACGCGAGCGGCGGGGTGCCGGGCACGGAGGGCACCGTGAACGGGCCGATCGAGCTCGTGCGGAAGCTCGCCGAGACCGAAGAGGTGCAGGACTGCTTCGCGACGCGCTGGGCCGAGTACGGCTACGGCCTCACCCTGCGCGCCGAGGACGAGTGCACCGGGAAGGCCGTCAAGGCCGCCTTCAAGGAGTCCGGGTACAACGTGAAGCAGCTCTTGATCGAGCTCACGCAGACCGACGCTTTCCACTACCTGGCTTCAGGAGAGGAGTGATGGTTATGTCGAAATTTCGTTTGAGTCGACGTGCCATGCTGCGGGGCGCCGGCGCGATCGCCGTCTCCCTCCCCTGGCTGGAGATCATGGGCACCGAACGCGCGGCGCACGCGCAGCCCGCCCCCGCCAAGCGCTTCCTCGCCGTCTACACGCCTGGTGGAACGGTGATGGACCGCTGGCGGCCGACCGGCTCCGAGACGAGCTTCACCCTGGGCCCCATCCTGGCGCCGCTCGCGCCGGTGCAAGATCGGCTGCTCGTCGTCGACGGCCTCGACATGAAGAGCGCGCGCGGCGAGCAGCACCAGAGCGGGATCATCGCCTGGCTCACGGGCACGACCCAGGAGGGCTCCTCGAACAACGGCTATGGGAGCGGGCCGTCCATCGATCAGGTGATCGCCTCCCGGATCTCCGCTGGCCAGAAGGCGAAGGCGAGCATCCAGATCGCGGTGCGCTGGGCGACGGGCAAGTCCCACGGCCTGCTGTCGCCGATGAACGCCGCGAACTTCGAGGACAGCGCGCCGCACCAGCCGATCCCGCCGCGCCTCGATCCGGTGGAGATCTTCACCCACCTCTTCGGCACGCTGAACCCCGGCGACGGCAACGACGCCGCCCGTCGCCTCGAGCGAAAGCAATCGATCCTCGACTTCCTCGACCGGCGCTACGCCACCCTGTCCGCGCGGCTCGGCGCCGCCGACAGGCAGAAGATCGACCAGCACCTGACGAAGATCCGCGAGATCGAGCGGAGCCTCAGCAACGTTCCCGTCGCGACGAGCGCTTGCAAGGTCCCCACAATGGTCGACACGTCCGACTACAACCCGCGCACGGGGCTCAACTCGTCCGACACCGGCTCGATCAAGGACACCTCGACCGACGCGGCGATCCCCAAGGTCGGCAAGCTCTTGACGGACATGCTGGTGATGTCGCTCGCCTGCGACATCACCGCGGTCGGCACCCTGCAGTGGAGCGACACCGAGGCGAAGCACACCTTCCCCTGGCTCAACTTGTCCGAGCACCACCATTTCTACCAGCACGACGGCGGCTTCAGGGCGGCCGAGTGCGAGCGCATCTGCAACTGGTACTCGAAGCAGCACCTCTACCTCCTGGAGGAGATGGAGAAGGTCGACATGGGCGGGCACTCGCTGCTCGACGAGAGCGTCGTCTTCTTCGGCTCCGAGATCTCGGACCCGCCGACGCACAGCAAGACGAACATGCCGTTCCTGCTGGCCGGCGGCGGCGGCGGCCTGCGCACCGGACGCTGGGTCCGTCACCCCGGCGTCTCGCACAACAACCTGCTCGTCTCCATCTTGAATCTGTTCGGCGACACCCGGACCACGTTCGGCGACCCGCGGTACTGCACCGGGCCGCTCACGAACCTGACGTAGCCACTCCGGAGGCGCTCGATCCGGGTTGAGCGAGGAGCGACGAGATGCGTGGAACAAAACGAGTTCTGGTCACCGGGGCGGCAGGGAAAGTCGGGCAGGCCTTCATCCGCCGGTTCCTGTCGGACCCCAGGTTCGAGTCCTGGGAGGTCCGTGCGTTATGCCACAACCGCATGCTGGAGCGGACGGCGCGCCTCGACGTGGTGCGTGGCTCGATCGAGCACAACGCCGTGGCCAAGGAGGCGGTCGAGGGCGTGAGCCACGTGCTGCACCTCGCGACCAGCAAGGAGACCCCCGACAGCGTCATGGATGTGGCCGTCAAAGGCATGTTCTGGTTGCTCGAGGCGTGCCGCGTCAGCCCTGCGTTCGAGCAGTTCATCCTGATCGGGGGCGACGCCGGGGTGGGCCACTTCTTCTATCCACATCCCGTCCCGGTCACGGAGACGCAGAAGCACAGCGCGTACCCGGGTTGTTATGCGCTGTCCAAGGTGCTCGAGGAGATCATGCTCGAGCAGTACTACGTCCAGTATAACCTGAACGGGTGCTGCCTGCGCGCGCCGTGGATCATGGAGAAGGACGACTTCAAGGCCCAGCTGTCGTTCGGAAGCGACGTGTTCGGGGGGCCGAGGTGGCGCGATTTGGTCGGGGCTGAGGCGGCAGACGGTTACGTCCGCTCGGGCGCCGTCCCTGTCATGCTCGACCCTGACGGCAGGCCGGTGAAGCGGAACTTCGTGCATGTGGAGGATCTCGTCACCGCGATCCTCATGGCGATCGACAACGAGAGGGCCCGCCGGCAGACCTTCAACGTCTGCATGGATGAGCCGGTGGACTACGGGGAGCTGGCGTCTTACCTGAAGGCTACCCGGGGCCTGCCGAGCGTGATGGTGAAGACGCCATACCGTTCGACCTGGCTGGACAACACGAAGGCCAAGTTTCTGCTCGGCTGGCGGCCGCAGTACAATCTGGCGCGGCTCGCAGACGCCGCCTTCGACTACGTGCGCGCGCCCGATGATCCACGGATCACGTGGTACCCCGGTTGACGAGCGTCACCATCGAACCGTGGCCTGAAGCACGAGCCGGGGGCCTGGTTCCGTGCCTCACGAGGCTGGTCAGGGATCCGGAGAGATTTCAACGCAAAGGCGCAAAGGCGCAAAGGCGCAAACCAGAATTTTCTCTTTTTATTTAAACGCAGAGGCACAAAGTAAAATTTCTCTGTCTCTCTGTTTTTTTGCGCCTTTGCGCCTTTGCGTTGAAATCTCTCTTCTCTCGCCGTGATCCCTGCCAAGACTTCTGACAGGCCGAACTAGGCCGACGGTGTCGGTCGGCCTAGAACATCGATCGCGTTGCTCGAGCGAGAAGAGGAGCCGCCAGTCGCCAAGGACGCCAAGACAATATCTTCTTCTTGGCGTTCTTGGCGTTCTTGGCGTCCTTGGCGCCTTGGCGTTTCGAATTTCTGCTCGTTTCAGGCAGGTTCAACCCGTTCGTCGCTCCCAGGGACCGCGGGCCACGACGGCCTGAACGCTCAAGCCGGCGCGAACAGGCCCGAAATTGCCGTCGTGTGGAGGTCGTTGTCCCCGATGACGAAGTCCGGGAGGCCGAACGCCCCTGCGCACGCCATCCACACGTCGTTGGTCGACCGGAGGCCGCGGCCGCCGTTGTCCCACACGCGCCCGCCGAGGAGCCCGGTGTTCGCGCCGCCGAAGATCACCCAGGGCATCCTGTCCCAGTTGTGCGTGCGGGTGCCGACCTCGGTCACGTAAGGGACGAGCGTGTTGTCGAGCAGCGTCCCGCCGTTCACGTCCTCGGTGTCCGCGAGCTCCTCCAGGAATCCCGCGACCTTGGTGGCGTAGAACTCCTCCACGCGCGTGAGGAACTCGAGTGTATCTCTCGTGTCGGGATCGTGGCTCGTCGTGTGGTGGACCTTGAAGACGTTCGAGTCGGGCGGCCAGTAATCGCCGAAGCTCACGTGGTTCGTGCCCGGGGCCCACTGGAAGGTCACGACGCGCGTGATGTCGCACCGGAAGGCCGCCTTGAGCACCGCGAAGTGCAGGGCGCCGATGCGCGCGTGCTTCTCGTCGTCGCGCTCGCGCACGACGTGGTTCGAGGAGTAAGGGTCGATGTACTCGCTCACGGAGATGACCTCCGGCGGCTGCTCCATGCCGCAGAAATCGGCGCTGCGCGGGTCGGCGTCGAACTCCTTCTCCACCTCGCGGATCGCCTCGACGTGCGCGTCCAGCATCTCGCGCTGCGCGCTCGGCGCGAGCTCGTGGAGGCGGCCGAGGTCCCTCCTCGCGAAGTCGAGCACGCTCTTCTTCTGCCGGCGCGCCCTGGCGAGCGCCTCGAGGTTGTCGCTCGTCGTCCCGCCGGGCATCAGCGTGCCGAACACCCGCTGGTAAACCTCGAGCGGCTGGTAGTACGGCGTCATCGGGGTCCGCGGGCCGGAGTACGACATGTGGCGCGTCGACACCTCCGGCGTGTCCGCGCGCTTGTCGCACGAGACCTGGAGCGACGCGATCGGCGCCCCCTGCAGATCGGCCGACTGCTTCACGAGCAGCTGGTCGATGCTCGCCCCCTCGGCCATCGGGTCGTCACCGCCGTTGCCGGGGTAGAGCTGCTTGGTCCGCCGGCCGGTCGCCATCAGGACGGTCCCGCGCTCGTGGCCGCCGCCGACCGACCCCTCGTAAGGCAGCTTCAGGTCGCGCAGCACCACCATCCGGTCACGCACCGGCTCGAACGGGCGCAGGATGCGCGACAGCGTGAAGTCGGTCCCGCTCCCTTGCGGCCACCAGTTCTCGTACACGGTGCCCACCGGCCGCTGGATGATGAGGAGCCGCTTCGGGCTCGGCGCGCCCTCCGCGGCCCGCTCGAGGCCGCGGAGGATCGCGAACATCCCGGCAGCGGCGCCGACGCCCTGGAGGAAGCGACGACGGGACGAGGCATAGGGCAAAATGCGGTTCATGGTCACTCCTCCTCGCTCTCGGTGCGGTCGGTGAGCACGCTCGACATCGCGATCGCCTTCACGATGGCCGGCAGGGTGCGCGCGCCCTCCGGCAGCGCCTCCACCACGTCCGCGACCTGACAGTCGTCCGGCGCGAGCCGGTCGTCGTCGGTGCCGTACGTGATGAGGTTCCGCGTCAGGCACGCGGCGAACTCCTTTTTTTGCGCGATCGCATCGGCGAACTCGACCGCGTTCGCGTAGCTGCCGGCCACCCCGGGGAGCCCCTTCAGCTCGCCGCGCGCGTCGATGGGCTCTCCCGCGAGCGTCTCTCGATAACGGCCCAGCGGATCGTAGTTCTCGAGCATCAGGCCAAACGGGTCGATCCCCCGGTGGCACGCGCCGCAGGTCGCGTTCATCGCGCGCACATCGGCGCGCTCTCGCTCGGTCATGTCGGCGTTGAGCAGGTCCGTCACCGCGTCCGCGAGCGTCTCCGGCGGGGACGGGAGCTTCGGCAGGCAGAGCAGCGCGCCGCGGACGAATAGCCCTCTTGCGACCACGCTCGTGTTGTCCGTGCGGGAGAGCGTGGCGAGGACGGACGCCTGCGTGAGCAGCCCGGCGCGCTGATCGGCGGGCAAGGTGACCGGCGAGAACTCCTCCGGCGCGCCGTCGTGCTCCACGCCGTACACCTCGGCGAGCGGCCCGTTCGCGAACGTCTCCCGCGACGAGAGCAGCTCGGAGACGTCCGCGCCGCGCTCCCAGAGCGTCGCGTCCAGGAACAGCTCGGTCTCGTGGAACATGCTCGCCTGGAGCGCGGGGCCGTACTCGGGGAACATCCCCGGATCCTTCTCCGTGCCAAACAGGTTGCTGAGCCCCCACGCCGCGAGCAGCGTGGTGCTCAGGCTGCGCCGCGTCGCCGGCAGCGCGAGCAGCCGCTCGGTCTGCCGTGTGATCTCCTCCGGGTCGCGGAGCGCCCCGGATTCGGCGGCGGCCATGAGCTTGTCGTCCGGCTGGCTGTCCGTGAGGAAGAACGAGAGCTCGCTCGCGATCTCGTGCGGCGACAGCCTCACGACGCCGTCGCGCCCCTTCTCCCCGAGCTCCGTCCGGTAGCTGAAGGAGGGCGACGCGAGGATGGCCTCGACGGCGAGCATCACGCCGCGCTCGTAGCTCTCCTCCCTCCCGAGCGCGAACACCTCCCACAGGTCCTCGAGCTCGGTCGCGCTGACCGGCCTCCGGAACGCCCGCGCCGCGAACCGGGTCAGGAAGTCGCGGGCGCACGTGTCGTCCCCGTCCGGAGCGCAGCCCGTCACCTCCTCGAAGCGCCCTTCGAGGCTCTCCGCGGCGTAAGCGGCCCTGTCGAGCCGCGCGTGCACCAGCGATGTACCGACGGTGATCCCCTTCTTCGTGAAGGGCTTGGTCCGCTCGTCGGGCGCCTGATCGGCCCGCACGGCGGCGTCCCCGAGCAGCGTCCGCACGGAGTTCGTGAACTGAAAGTCGGTGAGCAGCACGATCCGGCGCGCGAGCCGCGGCGCGCACTGCGCGTTCGCGCCAGGCGGCTCGACGCCTGGTTGCTCCTCGCCGTTGCCCCCGAGGGTGCCCGTGCACCCCGCCGCCGCCACGACGGCCGAGGCGCACGCGGCGAGCCACGCCCAGCGGCGCCGCCGGCCGGAGCGCTCCCGGGCGGCCTGCCCCTCCCCCGAGGCGGGGGACGCCGTGCGCCGAATCCGATCCCAGACCCGAGGTCGATGCATGAACAAGCCTCCCAATCTATCCCGCAGCGCGGGTGTCCGTTCGGCCCACCAGCGCTCGAGATCAGCCATGCGACATGGGACTTACCGACGTGACGATACTCGGTCACATGCGATCACTAGTCAAACTCAAACCGTTATGGCTCAGGCGTTCGGCCCGGAAGCCAAGTTTACGTCAAGGCAGCAAGCTGCGGGCTTCCGTGAACGGCGAGGCGAGGGCGCGACGCCACCTCACGGCAGGAGGTCGCCGATCGCTCCGTACCAGACGTTCGCCATGCGCACGTAGCCGGCCTCGTTCGGGTGCACCGAGTCCGGGAGCTCCGACGCAGGAAACCCGGAGTGCATGTCCACGAGCACCACGTGCCGCCCTGCGGATGCCCGGGCTTCCACGATCCCGCGGATCGCGTTGTTGTAGCTGACCACCGCGGCGTCGGAGAAGGTGACCGGAATGAGCTGCGCCACGACCACGAGCGCGTCGGGCGCCGCGGTGACGATCTTGTCCAGGAGGGCTCCCAGGCGCTGCGGCGCGTTGGAGAGGTTATCGTTCTGGATCACATCGTTGGTCCCCGCCATGAGCAGCACGATGTGCGGGCGATCCGCGAACGCGGGGGTCGGCACCAGCCCCGCGATCCCGTCGATCCTCCAGCCGCTGTGCCCCTCGTGGTTCCGCGGGAACGGGGCGCCGTCGACCATCGTCGGCCCGTTCACCAGGGATCCGACGAACGTGATGTTCTGGCCGGCGGCCCGCGCCTTCTTGAACAGCTCGATGCGGTAACCGCCGCCGCCCTGCACCCCGACCCCGTCCGTGATGGAGTCGCCGAGCGGCAGGATCTTGCAAGGATCCCCGTTCGTCGGGCACGGCGTGAACCCGCCCGCGCCTCCCCCGCCTCCCGCACCTCCCGCCCCGCCACCGGTGCCGGAGGCGTCGCCGCCGCCGCCGCCGTCGCCGCCGCCGCCGTCGCCCCCCGAGCCCGTCGCGCCGCCCGTGGTGACCCCGCCTCCACCGCTCCCGCTGGTCACGCCGCTGGTCACCCCCGCGCTGGTCACGCCCGGCGCAGCGCCCCCGCCGCCGCCGGAGCTGGTCGATGCCGCTCCTCCGGGCTCATCGGAGCACCCGCTGAGCAGCGCTGCCAGCGCCGCGGCCCCCGCCAGCGCGGCCCACGTCGAGCGGCGCGGTCTGCGACGCTCCGCATCACTCCGTTCGTGCCGCCAACGCCGTGAACAATACACTCGATCCCGATTCATCCCATTCCTCCATGCCGCCTGCGCCGGACGCCCGGCCCCGTGGAGCATTATGTGAACGTTCACACGGGGAGCTCGCCGCGCGCCCGCCGCCAGGCATCGATGTCGGCGACGATGCGCGGCGCCGCGCTCAGACCTGGACGCCCGCGAGCGGCGACGTGACCCGCCCGGCGTCGATGCCGATCTCCGTCGCGCTGGATCCCATGATCCGGACGATCGTCAGGAGCGCTTTGCTCAGGTTGTCGTTGGGGAAGTTGTGATGCTCGTCGCCGCGCAGCCGCCCTCCGGCCTTCCCCGCGAAGAGCACCGGCCATTCCGCCTTCGTGTGGACCTTGCCCCAGGCGGTGTCGGACGTGACGTACACGAGCGCCTGGTCGAGCAGGTTCGAGCTGCCGTGCGGCGTGTCCTTGAGCTTCGTCAGGAACTCGCTCAGGCAGCGCATCGTGTAGATCACGCCCTTGTCGACGCGAGGCTGCCCCGATTGATCCCCGGCATCCCCGTGACAGATGGTGTCGTGGAAGTCGTCGTTCATGTCCGACGCGAGGTGCCGGTAGTAGACGTGCGCGGCGGGCAGCGAGAACATGAACGAGAGCACGCGGGTCCTCTCGCAGGCGAGCGCGAGCGCCGAGAGCTCGACCATGGCGGTGTTCACCGCCGGGGGGGCCTCGCTCTGCGCATCCTTGCCGACGCTCGGGGCCGTCGGGCTGCTGCACGCCGCCGTCGAACCGCTCCCCGAGGTCATCGTGTCGAGGCGCCGCTCGATGGCGCGGATCGACTCGAGGTGCTGCTCCACGCGCTGCGTGTCGGCCGCCCCGAGCCGCTTCTTCAGGCTCGCGCCGTCTTGCAGGATGGAGTCGAGCACGCTCTTCCGGACCTTCGCGAGCTTCGCGGCCTGGTCCGCCCCGTCATCGCCGGGGTCGGGCTGCGCGCCGCCCGTGAACAGTCGATTGAACAAGGCCCTCGGATCGAACTCCGGGTTGTTGCGCGAGTTCGGCCCCTTGTGCGAGACCGTATGCAGCGAGTCCTGAGGGCCGGCCGGGGTCGCCGGCGTCACGCCCACCTCGAGAGAGCGGTACGGCGCCCCCGCCGAGATGCCGTCCGCGACGACCTGGTCGATGGATGCGGCCCGCACGGCGTTCCCGCTGAGCGGCGCGCCGGTCGTGGCCCCCGCCGACCCCGTGGGGTGCTCGATGCCGGGCGTCACGAGCTTGTTCTCGAGGCCCGTGATCACCGTGAGGTACGACTTGAGCGCCGCGAGCGGCTGGAGCTGGGGGCTGAGCTCCCAGGCCGAGCCGGAGCCCGTGCGCGCCGGCTTCCAGCGGCCGGGCAGGGTGCCGTTCCCGAAGAACCAGGTGACGTAGATCGGCGGAACCGGGGTGTTCGGCTGAGCGTACGCCGTGCCGCTCTCGTTCAGCATGATCTCCAGCAGCGGGAGCGGGATGGTGACGGCCGCGCCCGTCGCCAGCATGCCCCGCAGAACAGTTCGTCGGTCCAAAGCTTTGATGGTCATGGGGGGTACCGTGCGATTAGGGTTGGGGGGCGACGGACGAAAAGGCCTCGCTGGTCACGACGTCGAGGACCAGCTCGCGCAGCCTGAACCCCGACGCCTCGAACGAGGCGGCCAGCGTGTTCAGCACGCTGCCATCCACGACTCGCTCCTCGTGGCCTGCTGCATACGTGTAGTACTTGCGGACGAGGCACCGGGCGACCAGCTCGCTCGAGCTGATGGCCGCGCCGAGCTCACGCGCGTCGGCGACCGGCTGCCCGTCGAAGTCGCCGCTCGGGTCGATCGGCAAGCCATGGTCGGTCGTGCGGTAGCGGCCGATCGCGTCGAAGTTCTCGAGCGGCAGGCCCAGCGGGTCCATCAATCCATGACAGCCGGCGCAGGTGGGCTCGGTCCGGTGGATCTCGAGCCGCTGACGTTTCGTGAGGGGCTTGTCCGCGGGCGGCTCCTCGAGCACGATGTCGATGTTGCCGGGGGGCGGCGGGATGGTCCTGCACATCAGGGCGTCGCGCATGAACTTGCCGCGCAAGGTGGGGGACCCCTCTTTCTGGTTCGCGAACTGCGAGAGGAAGCCCGCCTTGCTGAGGATCCCGAGGCGCGGGCCGTCCGCAGGCAACGAGCGGAGCTCGAAGGTGCTCGAGCTGAGGCCGGTCGTGTCGATACCGTAGAGCTGGGCGAGCTCCGTGTTGACGACGACCTTGGGGGTCGAGAACAGGTCGAGCGCGCTCGCTTGCTCGTCGAACGCGAGCGCCTCCCAGGTGCCTCGCATGTCGCGGACCATCCCCTCTTGCAGCGCGGCGCCGTACTCCGGAAACAACGTCCGATCTTTCGCCTGCGTGCCGAGTCGATCGAGCCGCATGTACTCCTCGGCGAAGGCGCCGACGGCCTCGCGTCCCGCGGGCTCGTCGAGCATCCGCGTCGCCGCCGCGCGGATCCCCTCCGCCGTGTCGAGCGTCCCGCTCGCGGCCTCGTCGAGCAACGCCTTGTCCGGCAGGCTGTTCCACACCAGGAACGCGAGCCGGGACGCCATCTCGTAGCCCGTCAGGCGAAGCGACCCATCGGCGCTCGGAGCGCCGAGCTCCGCCCGATACAGGAAGTTCGGAGACGTGAAGAGCGCCACCGTCGCCCAGCGGACCCCCTCGACGGGGCTGCCGAGCTCGGTCGCGGCGTCCGCGGCGATCGTCGCGAGCCGGTCGAGCTCGGCGGCCTCGAGCGGGCGGCGCCACGCGCGGCGCCCCTGCGCCTGGATGAAGCCGCGCACGCAGGCGTCGTCCTGCGCGCCGCTCGGCGTACAACCGATGAACTGCGCCCGCTTCACGGAATCCGCGAACACCACGTCCACGGCGCTCTCGATGGCCGCGTGGTACTGCTCGACGCCTCGCTCCGACGTCACGACGGTCGAGGCGCCGATAACCGCAAAATTTCCATTCCAGCTGTCGGCATCGAGCTCATTGATATCGACGTCCACCTGGAACACGTCGCGCACGGCGTTGCGGAATTGCGTTCTCGTCAGACGGCGCAGCATCCCGGCCGCGGGCTCGAATGGCGGAGGGTCCGTCGCCCCGGCCGAGCCCGTCGACGGTCCAGCGTTTCCCGCGCCGCCCAGCGGGTCATCCAGCGTGCCCGTGCACGCGGCCGCGGACGCGAGCGCGCAGGCGGCGACGACTCTTCTCGAGGAACGGAGCCCGTTCCAGGACGATTTCCTCATCTCGTACTCCGATCGTGCAACGGGTTGACGACGCACGGGAACCCGCACTGGGGACCATGCCTCAGGGCAACAGCTCGCACCGCGAAGCCCGCCTCGCCCGGCGCAGCCTTGGCGAGACGGCAATCACCATCAATCAACGATCAACGCCGCGACGACCGAGCGGACATGGCCGGCGCGCAGCTCGATACCGGTCCCCAGGTGACGAAGGGCCCGGGCACACATGGCCCCCCTCCATGACAAAGCAAAAGGATAGCCCGGGACGAGATTGTGAGCGTTCACATGGCCGATGTCAAACAAAACCGACGGCGCGCGGCCCTCCCCGGAGCCACCCGATGGATGGCCAGGCCGGCGGGTCTACGCCGGAGGCTCGCGCGAGCTCATCGGCCCCGGGGGACGGCGGCGGCGGCGCTCTTGCGCAGGACCAGCTCGGCCTCGACCACGACGCGCGCATCGGAGCGCTGTCCGCTCTCGATCTGCCCGAGCAGCAGGTGGAGGCACCGGCGCCCGAGCTCGGAGAAGTCCTGGCGGACGGTGGTGAGCGGCGGCGTGAAGTAGGCCGCCTCCGGGATGTCGTCGAAGCCGACGATGCTGATGTCCCGCGGCACCTCGCGGCCGATCTCGTGGAGGTAGCGGAGCAGGCCGAGCGCCATCTGGTCGTTGGCCACGAACACGGCGGTGACGCCTGGCGTGCGCGAGAGCTGCGGGGCGAGCTCGTAGCCCGAGCGCGCGCTCCAGTCGCCGCGCAGGAGGGGCGGCACCTCGACGCCGGCGGCCTCCAGCACCGAACGCCAGCCGTCGATGCGCTGGTCGGCCTCGAGCCAGTCGGGCGGACCGGCGATGTGCCACACGGTCCGGTGACCCAGGTCGAGCAGATGGCGGGTCGCGGCCGCCGCGCCGCCGTGCTGGTCGACGGCGACCACCGGGACCGAGTCGTCCGGCCCCCCCTCGACGGCGACCACCGGCACGTTGGAGGTGACGTGGCGGAGCGCGTCCACCGCCGACCGCTGCGGGGCGATGACGACGATGCCGTCGGCGCCCTGATCGCACAGCCGCTTCACCGCGTCGACCACCGGCGCGCGGCTGAACGACTTCAGGCTGGCGATGCTGACGCCGTACCCGGCGTCGTGCGCCGCCTCCTCGATCCCGAGGAGCGTCGACGCCGGGCCGTAGAGCGTCGTGTCGAAGCTGACCACGCCCAGCGTCCGCGAGCGCCCGGTCACGAGCGCCTGCGCCACGGAGCTCGGGCGGTAGTCGAGCTGGCGGATCGCCTCGAGCACGCGCTCCCGCGTGTCGGGGTGCACGTGGGGGCTGTCGTGCAGGACGCGCGAGACCGTCTGGTACGAGACGCCGGCGAGCTTGGCCACGTCGACCATGACCGCGGCCCGGCGCCCGCCTCGCTTGACGCGCCGCTCCGGTGGAGACTTGTCAACCATCGGGGCCGGAGCTTAGTCGCGGCCGGGCGGATTGGAATCCACATCGAGCACGACCGCGGCACGGCGCCCGCGCCGCTTGACGCGCCGCTCCGGAGACGACGAGCCGGCCGCCGGAGCACGAGCTCGGCAGAAACCGGCGGACTGGCGTTGACGGCGGACAGGTGAACGTTCACAGGAAGGTCTCCTTCTCCGGCTTCGCCCTAAGAGGGCCGTTCTGCGCGCCGAGCTCGTCGTCGTCGGGGTCGATCTCGGGATGGCCGCCCGGTGGTTCTCTACATGCAGCGGAGATCTCCGGGGGCCCCGCGGCGACCGGCTCGTCGCGCACGACGCCGCCGCGCGACGACCGCGCCCAGCGCGACCATGGCGCCGACCACGCCCGCCGGGGAGCTGGGCCCCGAGCCGGTGCGGAACGAGCACCCGCCCCTGTGCTCGCTGCCGCCGCCCTCCGGGGCGGCGCCACCGCCGCCCGTGCCGGACCCCGCCGTTCCTCCGCTGCCGGTTGTCGCTGCGCCGCCGTCGTTCCCGCCCCCGCTGCCCGTCGCACCCCCGCTCCCCACACTCGTGGAGCTCCCGCTCGTCGGATCCGGATCCGGATCCGGAGCGTCGAGCGGAGTGAATTTCCACCAGTTGAAGTTGAACAGGGAGCCGCCTCCACCGGTGAACTTCAGGTACAGATCGTGGACCCCCGTCGCACCGTCGACCGTGCAAGAGGTGGTGACCCACGTCTGGGGGCCGCCGGTACCCCCGACCGCGCAGGTCCCCACCAGCGTGCCGGCCGCGCCGTCGAGGCGCAGCTCGATGTTGCCGCCGCCGGTCGCCGAGGCGACCCTCGCGTCGAAGGACACCGCGCCGGTGCCGAAATCGACGCCCTTCACTTTGATGTAGTCGCCGTTCTCGATCGATGTGACATTGATCCCGCCCTCGCTGCATGCCTCGGTCTCGACGCCGGACTCCCAGGCGATGGTCTCGGCCTCCGTCATGACGTACGGGTTCAGGTTGCCGGCGCCGGGCGGCCCCTCCTCGGTCATCGAGATCGTCGGGAATGTACCATCGGCGTTGAAGGTGAACCCCTCGACGGCCGCCGAGCGGTGAAAACCGTGACCGCCCGGCAGAGCGCCGTTGTGATAGAAGAAGTACGAGTTGCCCTTGAAGTCGATGACGCCAGCGTGATTGGTGAAACTGCCGCCTTCCGTGGGCATGATGACCCCCCGGTAAGTCCACGGGCCGGTCGGGCTGTGGCTCGTGGAGTAGGCGATGTACTCGGGGATGCCGCCGGCGGCGTATACCAGATAGTACAGCCCATCACGTTTGTAGAGCCACGGGCCTTCCTCGTACAGCGTCTGACGATCACCGTTCCCGGTACGCCGCCCGAAGCTCTCCGTACGCATGGGCACGCGCACGACGTCTCCCTGGTACGAGATCATGTCCTCGTTCAGCTTCACGTAACACAGGCTGGGGTTTCCCCAGTACAGGTAGGCTTGGCCGTCGTCGTCGATGAACGGCGTCGGATCGATGTCGCCGCAGTTGGCGGTGATCAACGGCCGTCCGAGGGCATCCTCGAACGGACCGGTGGGGCTGTCCGACACGGCCACGCCGATGGTCATCCTGCCGAGCGACCTGCTCGTCGTGGGAACATAGAAGTAGAACTTCCCGTTCCTGTGGATGGCCTGACCTGCCCACGCGTCTCCCTTCGACCAGCTGAAGTCGCTGAACTTCAGCGGAGATCCGTGGTCCGTCCAGTTCACGATGTCCGTGGACGAATACACCCTCCACTCGTTCATCCCGAACCAATCCGTAGCGCTGTCCTCGTCGTGCCCGGTATAGAGATATACCGTGCCATTGTGGACCATGGGTGCAGGATCGGCGGTATAGATGGTCTGTACGATGGGATTGTCCGCCCGGGAGATGGACGGGAACGCGGTCACGCCACCAACCAAGAGCGCCGCAATGCTGCGCTTACGCTGCAAATATACAGCAATCGTAGCCATTCTTGGACCTCGCTGCTCTGCTGCAACTTCGCCAGGCATCGCCGGGTGACGCAGATCGCTCAGGCGCTCACGCTCCCGGCGCTCCTCGGGTCTCCGGATGCGCGCAGGCGTCGCGCTCGGCGCGACGAGGGGGGCGCCGAGCTGGATCGAAGGATGAAGCTCGCGGCGCGCGTGACGGCCCACGCAGGGCGAAGCAAAAGGATACCGCTCAGGCTTATTGTGAACGCTCACATGGCGCCCGTCAATCGCAAATCGACCGTGAATCGACCGGCCCGAGGGACGACACGAGCACGCTGGCGCCCGTCGCTCTTGACGCGCCGCTCCGGAGCGGACCTGCCAGCCGTCCGGACCCGAGCGCAGCGGATGGACCAGCCGACCGGACCCGAGCGCAGCGGACGGATCGATTGGCGTTGACATCGTGCGTGTGAACGTTCACAGTGACACTTCCTCCTTCGACTTCGCCCTGAGATGGCAGCCATGAGCACCGGGACCTTCGTCATCGGGATCGATTTCGGCACCGACTCCGTTCGTTCGGTCGTCGCGGACGCGCAGAGCGGCGCGCTCGCGGGGGCGGCGGTCGCGCCCTACCCGCGCTGGGCGCAAGGTCGTTACTGCGACCCGCACGCGCACCGGTTCCGCCAGCACCCGCTCGACTACCTGCACGCGATGGAGGTGTCGATCCGGTCGGCGCTGAGCCAGGCGGGCGGCGACGTCGCCTCGCGCGTGCGCGGGATCTCGGTCGACACCACCGGCTCCACGCCGGTCCTCGCCGACGCGAAGGGCAGGCCGCTCGCGCTCCACCCCGGCTTCGAGGAGGACCCGGACGCGATGTTCATCCTCTGGAAGGACCACACCGCCGTGGCCGAGGCGGCGCGCATCAACGAGCTCGCCCGCGCCTGGGGCGGCGTGGACTACACGAAGTTCTCGGGGGGCGTGTACTCGTCCGAGTGGTTCTGGGCCAAGGCGCTCCACGTCCTCGAGGTGAACCCGGCGGTCGCGCGCGCGGCGGTCACCCTCCTCGAGCACTGCGACTGGATCCCCACGGTCCTCACCGGCACCGAGGAGCTCGGGCACATCCGGCGGAGCCGCTGCGCCGCAGGCCACAAGGCGATGTGGCACCCGGAGTTCGACGGTTACCCGTCGAGCGATTTCCTGGCGAAGCTCCACCCGCGCCTGCCCGCGCTCGGGGCCACCCTCGGCTCGCGGACCTGGACCGCGGACGAGCCCTTCGGGACGATCTCGCCCTCGTGGGCCGCGACGCTCGGCGTTCCGGAGGACACCGTGGTGGGCGTCGGCGCCTTCGACGCGCACATGGGCGCGGTGGGCGGCGACATCCAGCCTCACCACCTGCTCAAGGTCATGGGCACGAGCACGTGCGACATGCTCGTCGTCCCGAAGACGGGCGCGCCGGAGGTCCTGGTCGCCGGGATCTGCGGCCAGGTCGACGGCTCGATCCTCCCGGACGCGATCGGCTACGAAGCAGGGCAGTCCGCCTTCGGCGACGTCTTCGCGTGGTTCAAGCAGCTGCTCAGCTGGCCGCTGCGCGCGCTCCGCCCGGCCGACGCGGGGGCGTCCGATCCTTCCTGGGACGCCGCCGCCGACGCGCTCATCGAGCGGATCATCCCCGAGCTGGAGAAGGCCGCCGCGCAGATCCCGCCGGCGCGGAGCTCGGTGCTCGCGCTCGACTGGTTCAACGGGCGGAGGACGCCGGACGCGGACCAGCGGCTCAAGGGCGCGCTCGTCCGCCTCGATCTGGCCACCGACGCGCCGCGGGTCTACCGCGCGCTCGTCGAGGCGGTCGCCTTCGGGTCGCGCGCCATCGTCGAGCGCTTCCGGGCGCAGGGGATCCGCATCGACGGCGTCATCGGCATCGGGGGGGTCGCGCGCAAGAGCCCCCTCACCATGCAGGTCCTGGCGGACGTGCTCGACATGGCCGTCGAGGTCCGCGCCGGCGAGCAGCCGGTCGCCCTGGGCGCGGCGATGTTCGCCGCGACGGCGGCCGGCCTGCACGCTACGATCGAGGACGCGCAGCGCGCGATGTCGCCCGGGACCGAGGCCCGTTATCGGCCGGATCCCGCGCGCGTGAGGCTCTATGACGCGCTGTACAGGGAATATGTCGAGCTCGGTTCCTTCGCGGAGAAGGAGCTGACGTGATGAGCGGAGTCACCATGCAGGATCTTCGAGAAGGCTTCGAGGTGTGGTTCTTGACCGGCAGCCAGGATCTCTACGGCGAGGAGGCGCTGAAGCAGGTCGCCGAGCACTCGCGGGAGATCGCCGAGCACCTCGACGCCTCGGGCAAGCTCCCGGTCAAGGTCGTCTGGAAGCCGACGCTCAAGAGCCCCGAGGCGGTCCTCGCCGTCTGCCGCGAGGCGAACGCGTCGCCGCGGTGCGCCGGCGTGATCACGTGGATGCACACGTTCTCGCCCGCGAAGATGTGGATCGCGGGGCTCATGCGCCTGGAGAAGCCGATCGCCCACCTGCACACGCAGTATAACCGCGAGCTCCCCTGGGACAGCATCGACATGGACTTCATGAACCTGAACCAGTCCGCCCACGGGGACCGCGAGTTCGGGTACATCGGCGCGCGCCTGCGCATCGAGCGGAAGGTCGTCGTCGGCCACTGGAAGGACGACGACGTCCTCGGCAAGCTCGACGTCTGGTCGCGCGCGGCCTGCGCGCTCGTCGACGCGCGGCGGCTCAGGATCGCCCGCTTCGGCGGCATGAACATGAGAGAGGTGGCCGTCACCGGCGGGGACCGCGTCGAGGCGCAGGTCAAGCTGGGATGGTCGGTGAACGGCTACGGCGTGGGCGACCTCGTCGGGCGCATCGCCGACGTCGACGAGCGCGAGGTCGATCGGCTGGTGGCGGAGTACGACGAGGCGTACTCCGTCGCTCCCGCCCTGAGGAAGGGCGGCGAGCGCCGCGGCGATCTGCGTTATGCGGCGAGGCAGGAGGCGGCGCTGCGCACGTTCCTCCAGGAGGGCGGCTTCGGCGGGTTCACGACCACCTTCGAGGACCTGCACGGGCTCAAGCAGCTCCCCGGCCTCGCGGTGCAGCGGCTCATGGCCGAGGGCTACGGCTTCGGGGCCGAGGGCGACTGGAAGACGTGCGGCCTCGTCCGCGCCCTGAAGGTCATGGCGACCGGGCTGCGCGGGGGCGTCTCCTTCATGGAGGACTACACCTATCACCTCGTCGATGGCAAGGAGCGAGTCCTCGGCGCCCACATGCTCGAGGTCTGTCCGTCGATCGCCGCACGCAAGCCGTCGCTGGAGATCCACCCGCTCTCCATCGGCGGCAAGTCGGACCCGTGCCGGCTGGTATTCGACGCCGGGACCGGGCCCGCCGTGAACGTGGCCATGATCGACATGCGCGGCCGCATGCGGATGGTCGCTAACGAGCTCGAGGCGGTGCCGCCCGAGGAGGAGATGCCGAAGCTGCCGGTGGCGCGCGCGGTGTGGATCCCGAGGCCGGACTTCAAGCTCGCGTGCGAGGCCTGGATCCTCGCGGGAGGCGCCCACCACTGCGCGCACAGCCGCGCGGTGACCATGGAGCACGTGGAGGACTTCGCCGCCATGGCCGGCGTGGAGCTGGTCCGCATCGGCGTCGGGACCGAGATCCGCGCGCTGAAGAACGAGCTCCGCTGGAACGACATCGCCTACCGGCTGGCGCACTGAGGGCCCCCACGTGAGCGCGACCTACCGAGAGCTGCGAGAGCGGGCCTGGGCGGCGAACATGGAGATCCCGCGCCGGGGGCTCGCCATCTACACGTTCGGCAACGTCTCCGCGTTCGATCGCGACCGGGGCGTCCTCGCCATCAAGCCGAGCGGCGTCGCGTACGACCGGCTGTCGGTCGACGACATGGTGGTGGTCGACCTGGAGGGGAACGTGGTGGAGGGCCGCCTCCGCCCCTCCTCGGACACCCGGACGCACATCGTCCTCTACGCGAACTTCCGCGGGGTGGGCGGCGTCGTCCACACCCACTCGACCTTCGCGACGAGCTGGGCGCAGGCCGGCACGCCGATCCCGATCTACGGGACGACCCACGCCGATCACCTGGCCGAGGACGTGCCGTGCACCGAGGTGATGCGCGCGGACGCCGTGTCGGGCGACTACGAGACCGAGACCGGCAAGCAGATCCTCGAGTGCTTCAGGGAGCGGAGCCCGCTCCACACGCCGATGGTGCTGGTGGCGGGGCACGGCCCCTTCGCGTGGGGCGAGGACGCCGACAAGGCGGTGTACAATGCGGTGGTGCTCGAGGAGATCGCGCGGATGGCGTTCATCACCCGCACCATCCACCCGGGCGCCGCGCGGCTGCCCGAGGCGCTCGTGCGCAAGCACTTCGACAGGAAGCACGGCAAGGGCGCGTATTACGGCCAGAAGTGACGGCCGGACGTCAGGGAACGAAGGCGAGCGGGCCGTCCGGTGGACGGGACGCGTAAGACAGAGAAAAGGAGCTGCGCCATGAAGAGGAGCCGTGCTTTCGCTGCGGTGGTGATGGTCCTGGCCGCGCTGGCCGTGATCCTGGGGGGGCTGGGCTGCCAGGAAGAGAAGAAGAAGATCACGCTGGGGTTCTCGCAGATCGGCGCGGAGAGCGAGTGGCGGACCGCGAACACCAAGTCGATCGAGGAGGCCGCCAAGGCCGCCGGCATCGAGCTCAAGTTCTCCGACGCGCAGCAGAAGCAGGAGAACCAGCTCAAGGCCATCCGCTCGTTCATCGCCCAGAAGGTGGACGTCATCGCCTTCTCGCCCGTGGTCGAGACCGGCTGGGAGCCCGTCCTGCGTGAGGCCAAGGCGGCCAATATCCCCGTCATCTTGACCGATCGCGCCGTGGACACCAAGGACGAGAGCCTCTGGGTCACCTTCATCGGGTCGGACTTCGTCGAGGAGGGCCGCCGCGCCGCGAAGTGGCTGGTCGAGAAGATGAAGGACCCCCAGGGCACCGTCAACATCGTCGAGCTGCAGGGCACCGTCGGCTCGGCCCCCGCCATCGACCGCAAGAAGGGGTTCGAGGAGGTCCTCAAGGACAAGCCGAACTTCAAGATCATCCGCTCGCAGACGGGCGACTTCACCCGCGCCAAGGGCAAGGAGGTCATGGAGGCGTTCCTCAAGGCGGAGGGCAAGAACATCAACGTCCTCTACGCCCACAACGACGACATGGCGATCGGCGCGATCCAGGCCATCGAGGAGGCCGGCCTCCGCCCCGGCCAGGACATCCTCATCATCTCGATCGACGCGGTGAAGGGCGCGTTCGAGGCGATGATGGCCGGCAAGCTCAACGTGACGGTCGAGTGCAGCCCCCTGCTCGGGCCGCAGCTCATGAGCGCGGTGAACGACCTGAAGGCCGGCAAGACGCTGCCGAAGCGCATCGTGACCGAGGAGGGCGTCTTCCCGATGGAGACCGCCGCCCAGGAGTTCCCGAAGCGCAAGTACTGAGCGCGGTCGGCGGAGCGCGGTCGACGGAGATCTCGGCGCGGAGGCCCGAGAGGAGGACGTGAGCGATGGTCAGCGACGCCGTGCCCGTGCTCGAGATGACGAGGATCTCCAAGGGGTTTCCCGGGGTGCAGGCGCTCCAGTCGGTCGACTTCCGCATGCTGCCCGGCGAGGTGCACGCCCTCATGGGACAGAACGGCGCGGGCAAGTCCACCCTGGTCAAGGTCCTCACCGGCGTGCACCCCGCCGACGGCGGGCACATCCTCCTCGAGGGCCGGGAGATCAGGCCGACGAGCCCGCTCGAGGCGCAGAAGCTCGGCATCAGCGCCGTGTTCCAGGAGGTGAACCTCTGCACCAACCTGTCGGTCGCCGAGAACATCTGCCTCGGCCGCGAGGGGTCGAGCCCCTTCGCCCTCCGGTGGGGGGAGATGCGCCGGAGGGCCGCCGCCGTGCTCGCGGATCTGAACGTTCACATCGACGTCGCCGCGCCGCTCTCGGGCTTCTCGCTGGCCGTCCAGCAGATCGTCGCGATCGCCCGCTCCCTGCTCACCAGCGCCAAGGTCCTCATCCTGGACGAGCCGACCTCGAGCCTCGCCGAGGACGAGGTCAGGCGGCTGTTCTCGGTCATCCGGCGCCTGAAGGCGCAGGGGATGGCGATCCTGTTCATCTCCCACTTCCTCGACCAGCTGTTCGAGATCTCGGACCGGATCACGGTGCTGCGGAACGGCCAGCTGGTCGGCGAGTACCCGATCGCCGAGCTGTCGCGCATGCAGCTCATCACGCACATGGTCGGGCGGGAGGTCGCGGACGAGGGCCCGACCCGGGCCGGGCGCGCCCGGGCGGAGCGGCCGGCGGGCGGGGGCGCGCCGCTCCTGCGGACGCGCGGCCTGGGCAAGAAGGGCTCGGTCCGGGACATCGATCTCTCGGTGATGCCGGGCGAGGAGCTCGGCATCGCGGGCCTCCTCGGCGCCGGAAAGACGGAGACGGCGCGGCTGCTCTTCGGGGTCGACGTGGCGGACGAGGGCACCATCGAGATCGACGGCGCGCCGGCGCGCATCGGCTCGCCGCTCGACGCGATCGCGCGCGGGCTCGGGTTCTGCCCCGAGGACCGGAAGGCCGAGGGCATCCTCGGCGACCTCTCGCTGCGCGAGAACATCGTCGTCGCCCTCCAGGCGAAGCGCGGCATCTTCCGCAACCTGTCCCGGGCCCGACAGGACCACATCGCCAGGAGCTACATCCAGCGGCTCGGCATCGTGGCGGCCGACGCGGAGGTGCCCATCTCCAAGCTGAGCGGCGGCAACCAGCAGAAGGCGCTCCTCGCGCGCTGGCTGGCGACGAACCCGCGCATGCTCCTCCTCGACGAGCCGACCCGCGGCATCGACGTGGCCGCCAAGGGCGAGATCATGGGCCAGGTCATGGACCTCTGCGACCGGGGAATGGCGGTGGTGTTCGTCTCCTCCGAGATGGCCGAGGCGCTGCGCTACGCGGACCGGGTCGTCGTCCTGCGCGACCGGCGCAAGGTGGCGGAGCTCGCCGCGGACGAGGTCGACGAGCAGGCGGTGTACCGGATCATCGCGGGGGGGTACGCGTGAGCGCGATCGCGGCTCCCCTGCGCCGGCTCGCCGGGAGCAGCACCTCCTGGCCGGTGGCGATGCTCGGCCTGCTCCTCCTCTTCAACCTCGTGAACAACCCGGGGTTCTTCGCGGTCACGGTCAAGGACGGCCACCTCTACGGCAGCGTCGTCGACATCCTGAACCGCGCGTCGCCGCTCATGATCATCGCCATGGGGCTCACCCTGGTGATCGCCACCCGCGGGATCGACATCTCGGTCGGCGCGGTCGTCGCCATCTCGGGCGCGGTCGCGGCCGCGCTGATCGGCGGCGAGCTCGTGCTGAGCGGCGGGACCGGCATGGCGGACGTGACCCAGGTCCCGCTGCCGCTCGTCCTCTGCAGCGCGCTGGGCGTGGCGCTGGCGCTCGGCATGTGGAACGGAGCGCTGGTGTCGCTGCTCGGCATGCAGCCGATCATCGCGACCCTGATCCTGCTCGTCACCGGCCGCGGCATCGCCCAGCTCATCACGGGCGGCCAGATCCTGACGATCTACTACAGCCCCTATTACGTCATCGGCAACGGCTTCCTCCTCGGCGTCCCCGTCGCGTTGTTCATCGTGGCGGGCGTGGGCGCCGTGCTCGGGCTCCTGACCCGCAAGACCGCGCTCGGCCTGTTCATCGAGGCCATCGGCATCAACCCGGTCGCCGCGCGGCTCACCGGGATCCGCGCGCGCTCGATCACCTTCGCCTGTTATGCCGTGTGCAGCCTGTGCGCCGGCATCGCCGGGCTCATCGTGAGCTCGAACGTCAAGAGCGCCGACGGCAACAACGCCGGCCTGCTCTTCGAGCTGGACGCCATCCTGGCCGTGGTCCTGGGCGGGACCTCGCTCTCCGGGGGCAAGTTCACGCTGGCGGGGAGCGTCATCGGCGCCCTCACCCTCCAGACGCTCACCACCACGATCTACGCCGCCGGCGTGCCGCCCGAGGTGAACCTGGTGGTGAAGGCGCTCGTCGTGTTCCTGGTCAGCATCCTGCAATCGCGGAAGGTCAGGGATCTGCTTGGAAAGCAGCGGCCCCGGAGGGTGGGCGCGCAATGAGCACCGCCGCCGCGACCGGGCGCGCCTTCCGCGTGAGCCCGAAGCACCTGCCGCTCGTTGTCACCGTCGGCCTGTTCCTGCTCCTGTTCGGGGCCGGGTCGCTCCTGTTCGACGGGTTCTTCTCGCTGCAGGTGTTCCTCAACTTCTTCATCGACAACGCGTTCCTGGCGATCACCGCCGTCGGGATGACGTTCGTCATCCTCTCCGGCGGGATCGACCTCTCGGTCGGCTCGGTCATCGCGCTGACCACGATGGTCTCGGCCTCGCTCGTCGAGAAGCACGGCGTCAGCCCGGCCGTGGTGATCCCGCTCGTCCTGGCCATGGGCGCGGGCATCGGCCTCGTGATGGGGGCGATCATCCAGTACTTCGAGGTCCAGGCCTTCATCGTCACGCTGGCGGGCATGTTCCTGGCCCGGGGGCTTTGTTACCTCATCAGCATCGACTCCATCACCATCACCCATCCCTTCTACGTCGACGTCTCGTCGCACCGCATCCCGTTCCCGTTCGACACCGCGATCACCTGGAACGTGGTCATCGCGCTCTTCGTGTTCGTCGCGGCGCTCTACCTCGCGCACTACACGCGCTTCGGCCGCACGGTCTACGCGATCGGCGGCAGCGAGCAATCCGCGCTGCTCATGGGCCTCCCGGTGCCGAGGACCAAGGTGCTCATCTACACCTTGAGCGGGTTCTGCTCGGCGCTGGCGGGCGTCGTCTTCACGTTCTACATGGCGTCCGGCTACGCGCTGCACGCCGGCGGGATGGAGCTGGACGCCATCGCCGCCGTCGTCATCGGCGGCACCCTGCTGACCGGCGGCTCCGGCACGCTCGTCGGCACGCTGTTCGGCGTGCTCATCTACGGCGCGATCCAGACCCTCATCATGTTCGAGGGCACGCTCAGCTCCTGGTGGACGAAGATCGTCATCGGGCTCCTCCTGCTGTTCTCCTGCCTGCTCCAGCGGGTCTTCGAGCGGCGCGCCCGTCCGGCGTGACACGAGGGGGATAGCAGCAAGCGGGAGGGGCGCTCGGAGGCGTCCTGGGGCGCGGGGGCTTGCCGAGGTGGGCGGCCCCCGAAGGCCGGGGGCGAGCTCGGGCGCGGCGTGATCGTTTGATCCGGTGGCTTGATCGTTCGATCCATCGAGCGACGGGCGGGCTTGCGCGGAGGGACGTGCACCTCGGCGAGCAACACCTCTTCGCCGCAGCGAGGGCGGTGCCTCGCCCGCGGAGGCGGGCGGGACTGCTTGCGGCACGCCACGTGCTCTATCCGGCCACGGAGGAGACGGGCACAGAATGAAAGCGATGACGTGGATGGCGGCGGCGCTGGCGCTCCATGGGATCGGCTGCGTTTCGCTGCCGAAGATGGATGCGACGATGCCGATCGAGATCGACCGTGGGTTCCTCGCGCCGCGGTACAAGCAGGCCGGCCACCCCATTGATCACGGGGACATGGTCGCCAAGCTCAAGCGGGAGCCCTCGGCGGAGCCCGCCGCGAGCCGCGGAGAGGGGCTGCGGGTCTTCTCGTCGATCATGGCGACGGCCGCAGGCGCGCTCATCGGGTGGCCCCTCGGGGAGGCGATCGCCGGCGAGCGCAAGCCCATGTGGGCGCTCGCGGGCGTGGGTGCAGGCGTGTTCGCCGTCAACATCCCCATCGCCATATGGGCCGATAGCAGCATGGATAACGCGGTCGAGGCGTACAACAAGACCCGCACGTCCTCGGACGACACGCCCGCGGAGCCCGAGGTGTCCGCGAAGGACACGCGGGCGCCCGGAGCGCGCGCCGGAAGCGCGCCCCCGTCCGGGCCGCGGGGGGCCTTCGGCTTCGCGTTCGGCGCCTCGAAGGAGGCGAGCGCCGCCGCGTGCCGCCAGGGCGGCCACACGTGGAGCGAGGAGGAGGGCGCCGGGCGCTGCAGCGGCGCTCCGGCCGAGGGGCTCGCCGGCGCCGCGGCGCAGCTCGACTTCACGGGCGACCGGCTCACGGCCGTCGAGCTCGTCATCCGCCCGCCGGACGACGCGCAGGGCTGGGCCGGCGCCTTCCGCGAGACCGAAGCGGCGCTGGTCAGGACGCACGGCAAGCCGGGAGAGCGGACCTTCGTGGTCCCGGACGACTGCAAGGCGGAGGAGCAGTTCCTCGCCTGCGTGGCCGAGGGCAAGGTGACCGGCAGCACGTCGTGGTCGCTCGACGACGGCCGCTCCGTGGTGCTCTCCATCGCTGGCTCCCCGCCGCCGTCGACGATCCGCGTGCGCGCCCGATCCGGGCCGTGACCACGCCGGCGGAGCAAACCTCTTCGCAAGGGAAAGCCCGCAGCAGAGAGACATACACGTCCTCCCGCGCGCCGCGTCGACTACAACGTGGTGGTATACGTTCACCCTGGATGAACGCTGCGCCGACCAGCGACCCCAGGTGGGTGGAGCGCGGCCCTCCGCGCCGAAGAAGGCGATCCACCCCATCTCGCGATGGATGGCGTTGGCCCGGCGATCCAAATCCTGCTTCGCATACCGTGCGCGCCTCGCCATGTCTTATGCTCGGCGGTCCTTTTCATTTCAGGAGGTCCAGCATGGCGAGATCGATGTTTGTGAAGCTCGGGTTCGCGGCGTGTCTCGCGGCGGCGCCGCTGCTGCCGGCGTGTTTCAGCGGCCCGGACGGGACTGAAGACGTGGAGTCCACCGGCCGCGCGAGCATGTCCCTGGTCACGCAGACCAACGGCCGCGTGTACCGGCTGAGCAACGCGATCTTCGCGATCGAAGGGCCGGTCTTCACCTACCTCAGCAGCACGGACGATCCGGACGAGACGAGGCTCACGGCGGCGCTGCCCACGGGCGACTACCTCAGCAGCCTGCAGCCTGGATGGGTCTTGGAGCGCGACGACGGGGGCACGTTCGTGCCCGTGCAGGCGACGCTCGCCTCCGGCAATCCGGTGCCGTTCACCATCTTCGATGGGACCACGACGCAGCTGGTCTATCAATTCCAGACGGACGGCACGATCATCACCATCGGCGACGGCCAGCTGGACATCGCCATCGAGGTGACCGAGGTCGGCGGCGGTGTGTGCACCCCGTTCGGCGCCGGCTGCGCTGCCGGCGAGTGGTGTGTCCCTGGAGAGCTCGCGGATGGGAATCCCTTGTGCTACGGGGCAGGCGAGATCCCCGTCGGCGGGTCCTGCGAGGACCCTTCCCTGGGGTGTGTGACCAACGCGCTCTGCGGAGACCTCGGGACCGGCCTCATCTGCCTCGAGCTCTGTCCGGTGAGCCAGCTCGGAGAGCTGTGCGCGAACGGCGGGCGCTGCAACGAGGTCGGCTACACCGAGTTCGGGATCTGCTTCTGATCGGGGGCCCGCCCCGCCCGGAGCCGGACCAGCGGCGCGACCTGGCCGGGGTCGGGCTGACACGCGAGCGCCGAGCCGCTCACGGAACCACGTAACAGACCGCGCCTTCGTAAGCCTCCCCGAACGCTGCGTATCCGGCGTCGTCGCGCCTCGTCGCGCCGACGTGGTCCGTGAGCGCGCCGCTCCAGCACCTGTGGAGCGGCGCCGTTCCCTGGTACTGTCTCGGGAAGCAGTACGCTTCCACCCGCTCGGCGTGGCCCGTGCGGCGCCATGACGAATGAACACATGGCGCGCGGTCGTCGCGCGCCGGCATGAAGGAAGGAGACCTGTGTGGGAGATCGGATCTACACGAGACGCGAGGTCTCGGACCTCCCTGCCGCTGCAGCGGTCGAGCCAAGCCATCACGTGGTCCTGGTCGGGAGCACCGGCATCGACGTGGACCCCACCCGGAACCACGAGCTCGCCGCGGACTACGACAGCGAACGCCGGATGCAAGGGCCGTCGCTCTTCTCCTCCGACGGTGCGTGGGCCCACCTCCAGGTCCTCGGCGTTCACGGCCAAGACCGGGTCAACTACCCGACGGAACGAGAGCGCGACCACTGGGCCGGCTGTATGCGCCGGACCCTCGCCGGCTTCTGGACCGGAGGTCCGCTCGTCGTCCTCGGCGACATGAACGCGAACCCGTTCCATGACGAGATCACCGGGCGTGAGGGGCTGTACGCGCTCCGCAAGAAGGACGGCGTCGGCATCAGCCGGAAGGTCTCCAACGAGAAGACGCATTCGGTCTCGTTATACAATCCGATGTGGTCGCTGCTCGTGGACGGCGGCGGCGAGGCGCCAGGAACCTACTATTTCCACCGCCGAACGCGCACGGAGCTCCTGTGGCACTGCATCGACCAGATCATCGTCAGCGCGCACCTGGAGCCCCGCCTCGTCGGGAGGCCACGTGTCTGCACCAGCTTGATGGGAGATACAGATATCCCGCTCTTGAACGCCGAGGGCGTGCCTCTCCGCGTCGATGACAAGCCAGTGTACAGCGATCACCTCCCTGTACAGATCCCTATCGACATCAAGAAGGTGGAGTCATGCAGAATTTCCGCGATGCCGTGAAGCAGGCGCTCCGGGGGCAGGCCGTCGACATGAAGACGGAGACCCAGTGGGACGAAGTGCTGCGTGAGTTCGTGACCGGGATCAACGAGTCAGAGCCATTGATCCATGCCTTCGTGCGCCGCGGGGCGGCGCCGTCCGTTCGCCACCTCGTCCTCGCTCCCAAGGGTCGACGTGATCAAGCCCACATCGTGCTTTCGCTCGAAGCGACGCCCAGGGCCGTCGTCGTCCTCTCGGGAGATCGACGCGAGTTCACCGAAGTGGATGACTTCCAAGAATTTCTGATATATTTCGCGGGGCTGGCTGACTTCCGTTCAACACTCAAGACGCTCGGCAAGGTAGCGACCGCCCCGGTCACCGGGTTCCTTCGCTTCGGTCCTGTCACGGATCGGAGTCCATCGCGGGACATCGTGGTCGAGGTCCCCTACCATGAGCAGCATAACCTGGCGGACGCAGCCGAATCGGCTCAGCGGGCGGAGGTCAAGATCTACGTCGACCCCAAGGGGCCGTCGCCGCTGGGCCAGGGGGTGTATGATCCGAAGTATCCGCCGCGCTGGCTGGTCGCCGGCGGCTATGCGCTCGAGATCGAGCACCATAACGCCGAGCTCGGACGGATCATGGTGCGGGGGACGCCCCTGGAGCCGCTCAACGAGGAGTGACGTGGCAGCGTGACAACGAGCGAGCCCCTTTGCTCCGCCGGAGGGCAGCCCGTGAGCGCGGCGGCGAAGCGCGTGAGACGCGGTCGATGAGCCTGCGAGCCGTCGCGCGGGCCGGCGGCTCAGGGCCGCCCGGGCGGGCGCCGCGAGAGCCACGCCGCGAGCGACGGGCGTGTCCTCACCGTGAGGCGCATCGGCTTGATCCCGGCGGGGAAGGCCGCCTCCGCGAGCGCGGGCAGGAGCGCCTCATCGATGTTCTTGAGGGCGACCACGCGCTCCTCCCGCCGCTCGATCCAGAGGAGCTCGCCGTCCTCGGCCCGCCCGAGCCGCGGCTCGCCCTCGTCGATCACCTTGCCGCCGTGGAGCGCCCAGAGCGCCGACTCCACGCCGGCGGCGGCCCCGGCGTCGTCCCAGGCCGAGGCCCAGGCCGCGCCGGTGGCGCCCGTCTGCCGGTCGCGCACGAACAGCGCGCGATCGCCGTCCCAGGTCGCGGCGAGCGCGCGCATGTCGCCGAGATCGGGTGTGCCGTCGAGCGGGTACAGGAGCAGGTAAGAGAGCCACTCGCCCAGCGAATCCGCGCTGATCGGCTCGAGCCGATCCGCGAGGCCGGAAGGCACCTCCTCCAGGCCCACATGCACCTCGGGGTCGTGCCGGTCGAGGGTGAGGATCTGCTGGGTGGTCGCGGGGACACGATCCGAGAAGAGCGCGTCTTCTCGTGACCAGTCGAACGGGAAGGGCTCCTGGGGGAAGGGCTCCTCCGCGCTCGCGCCGGTCAGGTTGTGGGCGCAGTACGCGAACCCGAAGCCGTAGGCGAACGATGGATACTGGACGAACAGGACGGGAACCTCGCTCTCGGCGAGGATCCTCCGCTCGATCTCGAGGAGCCCGCCGATCGTCGGGGCCCAGTCGAGATCGTCCAGATCGCCGCCGTTGTGCTCCTGCTGGAAGAAGCGCGCCTCGGCGAGCATCGCGTCGCCCTCGGCGACCGCCCTCAGCGCGAGCATCGCGTCGCTCGTCGGCGCCGCCCCGAGGAGCGCGCCGAGGTCAAAATGCTGATCCTGAAGCCCGTGCACGTACTCGTGGATGAGGACGCTGTCGTCCACCTCGCCGATGAGCGTGATCGCCTTGTTCTCGGAGGAGTACCAGGCGCCGACCAGGTCGTTCGCGTGGCCGAGGATGCCCCGCAGATCGGCGTCGGCCGCAAAATAGCCGAGCCGGCCGTAGGTGGCGGCGAGCGCGGCGAGCTCCTCCTCCGCGGCCGCCGCTGCGTCCGCCTCCGCCTGCGCGTCGACCTCCTCCCTCGTGACCGTGCGGACCGGCACCTCGCGCTTGAAGGACAGCTCGCGCACGTCTTCGGCGCGCCTGGCGAGCGGGGCCAGGTCCAACTCCCCATCGCCGCAGCCGGTGACCGCGGGAGCTGACGCCAGCAAAAGAACAAGCGCTGATCGCTCGACGAACTGATTCATGCTCTGCCACCTCTGACACCTGTGTGTCGACCTGGGTCCGCGGAGGGATCCGAGCTCCTTCCGCGCTTTTTTGGCGAGCGATCACCATGGTTCGCTTCGGCGGAGCGCGTCAACGCCACGCGCGCCATCGCACGGTTTGTAGTAACCAATCTTACAGATCGAGCGCCAGGCGCTGAGGTTCATCACCTCCTCAGCCGACGGGGCGATGAGACACCCGCCGTGCCACGCGGCGTGAACGTGCTGGTGGAGCCATGCCCCGTCGGGCGAAGAGATCGGTGCGCTCGAGGGCTCGCGGTCGGCGTGAGCCGTCGATACCGGCGTCACGCATCGGCGTCACGCTGGGAGCCGGCGCAGGCGGGCGCGCAGCGCGGCGCCGGAGAGGGCGCGCTGCGCGGCGCCGGAGAGGAGGAGGGTCAGGCGGCTCTCATTCGTCGGGAGCGCCCGCGCAGATCCAGTCGGTGATCGTCTTGATCTCGGTCTCGGCCAGCGGCGTGCCCGGGGGCATCTTGCTCTCGCTGGCGCTGCACAGGTCGACGTTCCTCAGCTTGTTGATGATGTAGCTGCTGCTCGGCATGTACGGCACGACGAGCGCGCGCTCGTCGGAGCAGGCGGCGCTCTGCCGGCCGATGAGCTCGCCGACCGCCGCGCTCGCGCGGAGGTCCAGCCCGGCCGACGGCGCGTCGGGGCTGCCGTGGCAGAACTCGTTCGCGCATCGCCGCGTCAGGATCGGCTCCACGTCGGCGAAGGCCGCGACGTCCGAGCCGCAGGCCGGATCGCCCGGCGGCGCGCCGCCGGCGCCCGTCCCCGTCGTGGTGGTGTCGCCGCCGCCGCCCTCGCCGCCCGAGCCCGCGCTCGTCGTGGTGGTGGTGGTCCCGCCGCCCTCCCCGCCCGTGCCCGCGCTCGTCGTGGTGGTCGTGGTGGTCCCGCCGCCCTCGCCGCCCGAGCCCGCGCTCGTGGTGGTGGTCGTGGTGGTCCCGCCGCCCTCCCCGCCCGTGCCGGCCGTGGTCGTGCCGCCGCCCTCGCCGCCTGCGCCGCCGCCGCCGGTGCCCGGAGCGCCGCCCTCGCCGCCTGCGCCGCTGCTCGCCGAGGAGCTGCTCGCCGAGGAGCTGCTCGTCGTGACCGGGCCTCCGGTCCCGTCGACCGAGACGACCGTCGGCCTCCCGCTCCCGGTGGCGCAGAACCCCCACAGCGTCGAGCCGCCCGGCTGCAGCGTTCCGTTGTAATGCTCATTGATGGCGCGCACCTGCTCGCCCTGCGGCGTGAGGCGCGCGTTCCATGCGTTGTTGATCGTCGAGCCGTTGAGCGCGAGGGCCATGCCCCAGGCGGTGGCCCGGCTGGCGCCCGTGTTCCTCACCGTCACGCTCGCGCAGTACCCGACTCTCCAGTCCGACTGAATGACGATGTCCGCGGCCATCGTGCCGTCCGGGCTGGTCAACCCGGCGCCCAGGGAGTCGCTCTGCTCGTGGCCCGAAGGCGCGGTGCTGCATGCGAGCAGACCGCATGCGAACGACATGGACAGGCAGCCAAGTAAGCGGTGTGTGATCATTAAGATTCTCCAGGTCAGTTCGGCGTCGGCGCAGGGTTCCACTCAAGATGGATAAGTGAATCAGTGTGACGCCCGCGAGCTTCGCCGCTTCAAGGGTTTGAGTTCGTGATTCCCTGCCAGCGCTGATTTGATCACGGCTGTGCCCGCCGTTCTTCTTCGATCGCCCGCGTCTCCGGCGACTTTGTGGTCATCGGAGCGACTCGGGCGCACAGAAGCCTCCTCGGAGAGGGGATTGCGCCGCAGGGCACGCTGAGACGGAAAGCCTTCAATTGTCAGGCGCGCCAGCGCAGATCCAGTCGGTGATAGTCTTGATTTCGGCCTCAGGCAAAGGCGTACCCGGAGGCATCTTGGTCTCTCCGGAACCGCACAGATCGACGTTCTTGAGCTTGTTGAGGAGATAGCTGCTGCTCGGCATGAACGGCACGACGAGCGAGCGACCGCCGGAGCAGGCGGAGCTCCCCTGATTGACGAGCTCGCCGACCGCCGCGCTCGCGCGGAGGTCCAGCCCGGCCGACGGCGCGTCCGGGCTGCCGTGGCAGTACTCGTTCGCGCATCGCAGCGTCAGGATCGGCTCCACATCGGCGAAGGCCGCCGTGTCCGGGCCGCAGGCCGGATCGCCCGGCGGCGCGCCGCCGCCCTCGCCGCCCGTGCCGGCCGTCGTCGTGCCCCCGCCCGCGCCGCCCGTGCCGGCCGTCGTCGTGCCCCCGCCCGTGCCGGCCGTCGTCGTGCCCCCGCCCGTGCCGGCCGTCGTCGTGCCCCCGCCCTCGCCGCCTGCGCCGGTGGTGCCGCCGCCGCCGCCGTCGCCGCCTGCGCCGGTGGTGTTGCCGCCGCCGTCGCCGCCTGCGCCCGTGGTGCTGCCCCCGCCCGTGCCCGCGGTGGTGGTGCCGCCGCCCTCGCCAGCGCTGCTGCTGCTCTGGCCGGAGCCGCTGCCGCTGCTGGTCGCGCTGGAGGCGCCGCCGCCGCCCGTGCCGAGATCGCCGAAGCCTCCGGGCAATTCCCCCAAGCAGGCCGCCGTCGAGAGGCCGACGGCCAGGCAAAATACCAATCTAAGCGGAGTGTTGTGGTGAAGCAAGGTGACCTCGTCATGAAGTTGGCCGCGCGACGCTTCGCCGTGCAAGCAATGAAGGAGAGATTAAAAGCATGCGAACGCAAACGATGCAACGTGCGATGACGGACAAGGCGATCTTGAGCCGACGGCACCACTGCAATGCAATGACATCGCTGAAATATGATGTCCGCCGGACCATGCCATCGCGGCGAGCCAACGTGATCTCCTTCTCCTCTCCTGGGATTGTTGTCGTCTCGACGGTCTTCTCCGCGCCGCCGCAAGAGCTCCGGCGCTGACTGCCCTACGTCGCCCGACATGCGCCGCGAGCGGCATGCGCCACGAGCGGCCGCTCGCGCGCAGCGGCCAGCGGCTAGCGGCCAGCAGCCAAGGAGGCGCGACAGGCCGGCCGAGCGGCGGCGCGCGCGCCGAGGCGACGACATCCGCGCAGATTCCGGTTAGGATGGCTGCCATGAGAGGATACCCTTGATCCACTTCGACGAGCGGTGGGTCACCATCTCCTGGGACGCCGAAATTCAGGCGGTGCTGGCCGAGTGGAAGGCGTTCGCCGACACCCGGGAGCTGCGCGAGGCGCTCGAGGCCGCGCTCGATCTCATCCGCAAGAAGAAGGCGACCCGCTGCCTCGCCGATTGCCGCCTCGCCGGGCCCACCACGCAGGACGACCAGCGGTGGGCGCTCGAGAGCTGGCTCCCCCGCACGGCCGCGCTCGGGGTGCGCCATATCGCCTACGTGATGCCGCGCTCGGCGATAGCGCGCATGTCGCTGACGCGGTCCGTGACCAGGTTCGACGACCAGGATCTCGCCCAGATGCTGTTCGACGACATCGACGCCGCCCGCGCCTGGCTCGCCGCCGCGCGCTGAGCGCCGCCGCGAGGCCGAGGCCGGCTGGCGGCGAGACACCTCGCGCTCACCCTACCAGCATGCATGAGCCAGGGGAAGCCGGGCGCGAAGGGCCAGTTGATAAACAGTATTTATAAAATATGCCTCGTGTCCGAGCTTGATTTCTCCAGGGCGGCCGAGCTCGACCAAAAAATCCTTCACGGCTGCAGTTGCTGGCCTATCGACACACCCCATCGGCCGACGAAAATTCCATGTTCGTTCATCCGTCACCTCACCATCCTCGAAAGGGGCGGCAGGGCGCCCGCCCCTCCGGACTGGAACGTGACGGGCGTCCGCTCGACGAGCATCGGGCCGTCGGGATACCATGCAGCGAGGAAAAAAAAGAAGCCATCATGAAGTACGTTTGCCTCCTACATTTCGCCACCGGATCGCCGCGCTCGTGCAGCGACCTGGAGCGGCGATCGAGGGAGATGGGGGAACCATGCTGAAGGGCAGCTGTTACTGCGGCGTCGTGCGGTTCGAGGTCGAGGATGCGTTCGGCTACGCGTTCTTCTGTCATTGCTCGCGGTGCCGGCGGCGCACGGGCGCCGCCTGCGCCGCCATCGGCGGGATCGAGATCGACCAAGTCCACGTCACGGAGGGCCGAGAGCACCTCTTGAAGCTCGGCGAGTCCGAGGAGGGGTACCGCTGCCTCTGCGGTCAATGCTTCTCGCCCCTCTACGACGTGGTCCGCGCGCAGAGGTTCGCGCACGTGCAGCTCGGCACGCTCGCCGGCGTACCGAGGAGACGCCCCGATCATCACATCCACGTCGCGTACAAGGCGGCGTGGCACCAGATAACGGACGACCTCCCCCAATTCGATGAGTTCCCGCCCTAGCGCGGCCGCCGCGCCTCCTGTCCATGCGGCGCGCCGCGAGGTGGGAGGAGATCGCGTGTCAGGTCGTGCGCGGCGGACCTACCAGCGTCCGCCGCGGGCTCCGAGCGAGCAGAGGAGCACGAGGTGATGGCCGCCTCGGTCATCCGTGCACGCCGCTTGAGCGCTTGTGGTCTGCCGCGATGTGATAGAGGTGGCCCATGACGTCCGTCGATGTCGATGCGCTCACGGCAGAGCTCGCGCGCCTGCGCGAGGAGAACGCGGCGCTCACACGCGAGCGGGACGAGGCGCGCCGCGAGCGGGACGAGCTGCACAAGGCCATCCTGGGGATGCCCGCCGCGGTCGGGGTGATGCTCGGCCCGGACCACGTGTTCACGATCGTGAACGACGCGTGGCGCGCCTTGAATCCCGCTCTCGATCCGATCGGCAAGCCCTTGATCGACGTCCTCCCGGCGCCCCTCGGCGGGCGCGTCGCCGCGATGCTCGATCGCGTCTTCGCGACCGGTGAGCCCCTGATCTCCGCGAACGTGCCTTTCACGTGGCCGGGCGCCGAAGAGACGTCCTTCATCACGTTTCATTACTCCGCCCTGCGCAGGGACGACGGCGAGATCTTCGGGATGGTCTTCCACGGCCTCGACGTCACCGCGCAGATGCGATCGCAGCGCGAGGTGCAGTCGCTGAACGGCAGGCTGCGCACCTTCCTCGCCCTGGCCGAGAACGCGCCGGACAGCATCGTGGTCACCGAGCGCGGCCAGATCACGTACGCGAACCCGGCGTTCCGCCGCATGTACGGGTACGGCGCCGAGGTCGTCGGGACTCCCCTGCTCGACCTGGTCGACGCCGAGGGCCGGGCGCTCCTCGACGCGCGCCGGAAGGAGGGCGCGTCCCCGGGCGCAGCCCGGGCCGTCGTCACCTGCCGCCGCCACGACGGGAGCACCTTCCCGGGCGAGGTCTCCACGTTCCCCATCCGCGACGACGGCGGGCAGATCGACGCCGAGGGCGCCATCGTCCGCGATCTCACCGAGCAGCGGCGCGTGGAGCAGGATCGGCAGCGGCTCCAGGAGGACCTCATCGCGGCGCAGCAGCGCGCGATCCGCGAGCTCTCGACGCCGCTCATCCCGCTCGCCGCGCGGCTGGTCGTGATGCCGCTCGTGGGCACCATCGACAGCGTCCGGTCCGAGCAGATCCTGGAGACGCTCCTCCGCGGCATCACGGCGCACCAGGCCGCGGTGGCCATCCTCGACACCACGGGCGTGCGGAGCATGGATGAGCAGGTCGCGAGCTCGCTCCTCAGGACCGCCGGCGCGGCCCGCCTGCTGGGCACGGAGGTCATCCTCACCGGGATCTCGCCCGAGGTCGCGCGCGCGCTCGTGGAGATCGGGACCGACCTGAGCGGGGTGACCACGCGCGGGACGCTCGAGGCCGGGGTGGCCTACGCCCTCGGCCGCCGGTCCGGATCGAAGGGCAGGTCGTGACGCCTGGAGGCGGGCCCGCCCGGCGCCGCGGCGCGCCCGCCCGGCGCCGCGGCGCGCCCGCCCGGCGCCGCGGCGCGCGCGCTCAGGCGAGGCGCGCCGCGATGAGCGGGATGTCGTCTTCCAGGCGGTTCGTCGCCTCGTAGGGTTGCCAGCCGAGCTCGGCGCGCGCGCGCTCGTTCGACATCCGGTGGTCGAGCGCGAGCAGCATGGCGAAGAACGGCCCCCAGAGCGCGCCGGCCTGCTCGCGCGAGGCGCTCGCGACAGGCAGCGTCAGGGCGCCGCCGATCCAGCGGGCCACGTCGCCCGTCGCCACGTTGGCGCCGGCGCCGTTGTAGATCCGGCCCGGCGGCGCCTTCTCCAGGGCGAGGACGTACAGGTCGGCCAGGTCGTCGACGTGGACGCAGGTGACCTGGTTCTCGCCCGAGCCGATATGGTGGGCCGCGCCCGCCTTGCGCGCGGCCGAGACGAGCCGCAGGGCCACGCTGCTCGGCGCGTCGCTGTGGGTGAGGATCGACGGGCGAATGACGGCGGTCCTGACGCCCCGCTGCGCGCCGGCCACGTAGCAGCCCTCGACCTCGCGGCGTATGGCCCCCGGGTGGCCTGGCTCCGTGGGGTGATCCTCTCCGACGGGGACCTTCCCCGTGTTGCCCACGACGCCCGTCGCCGTCGTTCCGATCAGGCATTTGCCCGTCCCGGCGAGCGCCTCGATGAGCGCCTCGACGACGCGCCGCTCCTGCCCCACCGCGGACGCCAGATCGCCCGTGCGGTGCTCGAAGGCGAGGTGCACGACGGCGTCCGCCGCCCGCGCCGCGTCGGCCAGGATCCCGGCGTCGTCGAGCGAGGCGCGGAGCGGCTCGGCCGGGACATCCATGTCCCGCAGGCGCGCGGCGCTCGCCTCGTCGCGCACCGCCGCGATCACGGCGTGCCCCTTCGCGCGGAGCCGCCGCGCGACGCGTGAACCGATGTACCCCGTGGCCCCTGTGATCAAGACGCGCATCGCAACCTCCCTCTCCTGCTCCAGCGTCGTCCGCCCGGCGGCGCGCCAGCGGGCGCACGTTAGGCGCACGTCCGGCGCGCGGCGCCCAGCGCGCGCCGCGCGCCGGGCCTCCGTCGAGCCGCGCGAGGCCGCCCGCCGCGGCCCCTGTCCGCGGGAGAGTAAGGTTCTCCACGATGAAGTCGAGCGAATAAGATGTATGCGACCCATGAACGGAAGTTATGAGAAGGATCTCGACCTCAACCTGCTCCGCGTCTTCGTCGTCGTGGCGGAGGCGGGCAGCGTCACGGAGGCGGCGCGCCGCCTTTACCTCACGCAGCCGGCGGTGAGCGCCGCGCTCCGGCGGCTCGCGTCGGCGCTGGGCGCGCCGCTCTTCGTCCGCGCCGGGCGCGGGCTCGCGCTGACCGCGCGCGGGCGGCGCCTGCTCGCGTCGGCGCGCCCGCACCTCGAGGCGCTCGTCGAGGCCGCGCTGTCGCCGGCGGCGTTCGACGCGAGGACGAGCGAGCGCACGGTGCGGCTCGGCCTCTCCGACGCGAGCGAGGCGTGGCTGCTCGCGCCGCTCCTGCGCCTGCTCGAAGGCGAGGCGCCGCGCCTGCGCCTCGTCGTCCTCCCGGTGCAGTTCCGCACCGTCGCCGACGCGCTGGGCTCCTCGGCGGTGGACCTCGCGGTGACGGTCGCCGGCGATCTGCCGGCCGGCACGCGGCGGCGCGCGCTGTTCACGGGCGGCTTCGTGTGCCTGTTCGATCCGCGGCGCGCCCGGATCGGCAGGCGCCTCACGATGGCTCGCTACCTCGCGCACGAGCACGTCGTCGTGTCGTACAACGGCGATCTGCGCGGCGTCGTCGAGGACACGCTCGGCGTGCAGCGGCGGGTGCGGGTGTCGGTGTCGACCTTCCACAGCGTCGGCGCGGTCGTGGAGGGCAGCGCCCTTCTCGCCACGGTGCCCGGCATCATCGCCCAGGAGATCACCTCGCTGCGCCCGAGCCTCCGCGCGGCGGCGCTGCCGCTCGCCCTGGAGGGCATGCCGGTGGAGCTGCTCTGGCGGAGCGCGGTCGAGGACGACGAGGCCGTCGCCTTCCTGCGCGGCCTCGTGGTGCGCGTGGCGAGCGCGGTGAAACGCTCCGGCGCGGCGGCGCCGCCCCGTACGCCTACACGCCGCCGCTCGGCGCCGCCGCCCGCGGCTTGATCGGCGGTTTTCGACCCCTCCGGGCGGTGGTAGGCCTCTGCGCCGAGCCCCGCCGTGGCGCGGCGCGGAGCCCGGGGCATCTTTGCGGGGGAGCACCATGGACCACTTCGATCATCAATCGGGTCATTTTCTCGAGATAGACGGGGCCAGCCTCTATTACGAGGTGGTCGGCCAGGAGACCGGGCCGGCGCTCGTCTTGCTGCACGGCGGCTTCGGAGACATGGAGGACTTCAACGTCCTCGTGCCGGACCTCGCCAGGCGGTTCCGTGTGATCGGCGTCGACAGCCGCGGCCACGGGAAGTCCACGCTCGGCGGAGCGCCGCTCACGTACGAGCGCCTCCAGGGCGACGTGGAGCGGCTCGTCGGCCAGCTGGGGCTCGACCGGTACGACATCCTCGGCTTCAGCGACGGGGGCATCGTGGCCTACCGGATGGCCGCCCGGGATTCGTCAGCGATCAGGCGCCTGGTCACCGTCGGCGCGCACTGGGAGCTGAGGGAGGACGATCCGGTGCGAGAGATCCTGTCCAAGGTCACCGCGGAGAGCTGGCGCGCGAAGTTCCCGTCGACCTACGACAGCTACCAGAGGCTCAACCCGGAGCCGGACTTCGACGCTTTCGCCGGCGCCGTCGTCAGGATGTGGCTCGACGCCGGCCCTTCAGGATACCCGGGCGACGCGGTGGAGAAGATCTCTTGCAGGTCTCTCATTGCGCGAGGAGAGGATGATCACCTCGCGTCGCGCGACCAGATCTCCGAATCGGCGCGGCGCATCCGGGGCGCGACGGCGCTGACCATCCCGGGGGCTGGACACGCCGCGTTTCAGGACCAACCGGCGCTGTTCCTGCGCAGCCTGAGCGAGTTCCTCGAGTGAGGCTAGCTCGGCCTGTCAGAGGTCTTGGCGGGGAGCACGGCGAGAGAAGAGATTTCAACGCAAAGGCGCAAAGGCGCAAAGGCGCAAACCAGAATTTCTCTGTAGTTTATTTCTCTGCTTTTTTGCGCCTTTGCGCCTTTGCGCCTTTGCGTTAAAAATCTCTCGGGATCCCTGCACAAACCTGTGCGGCACGGAACGAGGGGGGCGCCGGCGGGGCGCCCCGAGGCCTCACGGAGTCACGCTCGTCAGCGTGTGGCAGTTGTTGCACGAGAACTCGCCGGTCTCGGTGGTCGGGTCGAACCGCTCGACCTGGAGCAGATCGGCCATCTGCGGCACGACCGTGTTGTACATCCAATCGGCCCACCGCCCGACCTCGGGATCCATGGCGTACTCGAGGAACGCGTCCGGGGTGTCGGGCAGCGGCGGGACCTCCGCGCTCGGCATCGCGTAGGAGCCGTCGGTCGCGCCGGCGCCGTGGCAGGTCGGGCAGCTCATGCCCTCGAACTTCGGGTCGAACGCGGCGAAGGTCTCCGACATCTGCGGCGTGACGACCTCCTCCATGTACGCGTAGCGCTGCTCGAAGCTCATGTCCTTCCACGCGACGGGCTCGCTGTCCTCCCCACCGCAGGCGGCGACGACCAGACACAGTGCGATCGGGATGCGCTTCATGGCCATGTTCCTTCTCCTTGCTCGTTTCAGCTCGTGCCGGGGCTCATCCGGCGGTTCGGGATCAGCGCGACCGGCTATACCCCAAAGACCCCGCCGCCCAGGGAAACTCATCGGTGAAAAGAACGAGGGGGAAAAAAATCGATCGGCCAGGGACATCGACCAGTATTTGTGAGATATTTCACATTTCACGACGCCGAAACCCCTGGCGCGGCGGTTCAGCGGCCCCGGGTAGCTGGCGCGCGCTCGGCTTGCCGGACTCGGGTCGCGGCTGCCGGGGCAGCATCGGGGAACGTCGGGGAGGAAGGGAAGCGCACCTGCGCACGTGAACGCGATCGCCCTGACGTGCTCTCGCGAAGCTGAAAGCGTGGCTCGCATCTCCCCGGGACTATCGGGCACTTCGAGATCGCCGGGGAGGCCGCGGCCGTGGGCGCGAAGGCGAAGGCGAGCGACGTCGTGCGGCTCGGCTTGCGCGCCCTCTCGACGGGACGAACACACGCCATCCACGGCTTCGGCAACTACATCCTCTCGAACCTCGCGCGCTTCGTACCGCGCTCCGTGGCGGCGCGCCTGACGGCGGAGGTCATGCGGAAGAATCAGGCGCGCGCCCTGCCCGCCTCGACGGCGGGCGCACGTCCCTGATCGGCGCTAAGCCTTGGCCGAAGGGTGAGGCCGCAGATTCGTGCTGAGGCCGGCTGCCCTGGTCATCGGCCGGCAGGCGGTTGCCAAAGCTCGACCTTGTTTCCTTCCGGATCGATGACCCAGGCAAACTTCCCGTACTCGGAATCGTCAATTTTCTCGAGAACGTTGCAGCCTTCTTCGCGCAAGACTTTAACGAGGGCGAGGAGATCCTCGACCCGGTAATTGACCATGAAGGTCGCAGCGCTGGGCGCGAAGTGGTCGCCTTGCGCCGAGCTGATGGACCAGACGGTCGTCCCGGCGACCGGCTTACCTTCACCGTCGGTCCAGGTAAAAGCCGTGCCACCCCATTCTTGGGCATCGATTCCGAGGTGCCGCTTGTACCAAGCCTGTAGCGCCGGAGCGTCTTTGGCTTTGAAGAAGATGCCGCCGATGCCAGTGACTCGCTTCATGGAACCTCCGAGGACGGGTGGTGGTGAGGGAGAGCGTGTATTCTCCAGCCTGACGCCTGAGTCAAGCCGTGCCGCGGAGCGGCGTCAGCGTGAACGTTCTGTTGACCATCACTCCATAGGTTGGCGGATGATGGTCTTCCACTTGGCTGGTTCGGCGCGACGTATATCGCTCAGGTACACCTCGTGGTGCTTTCCTGCGAGCGCCGAGCGCGCACCAATGAAATCATGGACTCGCTGAATCGTCGGCCCTTCTTCAGCAAAGGGGCCGATGTGAAGTATCTGAGCGCATGATCCTTCGGTGAAGCTCTCCAGCCTGAGCGAGCCTACCGCGGGGAGCGCCTTCTTTCGCCTAACCTCCGTGATGGCCGCCTGAATCACCGCCTCCTCCACGAAATGAGGCTGCATGATCATCATCGTCCATTTCCACCTCGACCTATCGTTGGAGGTGAAGACGGACAGGTCATCCGACCACCAGAGGCCTTCGAGGGGCATGACCGCATAGTCGATTCCTTTCGCCCCCTTCTTCACCATGAACTTCGTCGTGTAGGAGACGGAGAACAGCGCTTCCACTGCCTCGGCATACTCCTGTGATGTGTTGGGGTCGCCCTCGCCGTCGATCATGAGGAACTGAAACGTTGGCACCTCAACCTGCACCACCTCCTTCGCGGAAGGCTGGTAGAGATGTTTGAGCTCCCTCTTGAGATCAACTTTCGGCACGAATGCACCTGATGGCAGCTGACGGCATCGAGCTCACCGGCGAAGCCCGCCGAGGCGAGGGCGCACGCTACCACAAGCGCCCTGAGTCTTGAAGCACGTCCGGGCGGCGACCCGACGCCCCCCGCGAGGACGAAGCGATGACCCCTCCAGCGCACCGCCCCCGCCCGCATCTCCGCCGCCTCCGGCAGCCCTCGACGACCTGGAGCACGCGGGGCCACAGTCCGTGGCTTGGTTGCCCGAGCCCCGCTCGGATCACGGCGCCTCGGGCGTGACGTCCTTCAGGTCGAGCGCGCCGGATTCATCGTCTCTTCGACGGCGCCGGATCGAGCTCCGGATAACGCCGGAAGATGCCGTCTTCGTTGAAGGGCACCCGCCGATCCGAGGCCAGGTAGGCCGCTATCCCCGGGCGCTCGGCCACGCGGTCGTGCAGGGCGACGAGCCCCGGGATCCTGGGCGCGAACGCGGCCATGGCGTGCGGGAACGCGTAGCGGAGGCCCGCGATCACCTGGAACATCGAGAGATCCACGTAGGACACCGCGCCTCCCAGGAGGTGACGGCCGCCGTGGCGATCGAGGACGCGCTCGAAATAGCCGAGGAACTTGGGCATGCGCTCGGCGAGGAAGGCCTGGCTCCGGCGGAGGGCCTCGGGCTTCTGGTCCTCGTAATAGAGCTCGACGGAGATGGGGTGATGCGTGTCGTGCACCTCGGCGATCAGATCGGTGATGGTGAGCTGGAGCTGATGAGCGCCGAGCCTGCTCGCCTCGTCGTCGGGCGCGAGGCCGAGGCGCGGGCCGAGGTAGAAGAGGATGTTGGCCACCTGCGCGATCACGAGGTCGCCGGAGCGGAGGAACGGCGGCGCGAAGGGCTCGAGCGCGAGCGCGTGGCTCTTCATGAGCTTCTGCATGGCGGCGACGCCGCCGTGCTTCGCCGCGGGCAGGCGGGCGACATCGACATAAGGAGCGACGGCGTCCTCGAGCGCGAGGCGCACGAACTCTCCGCGGCCCTGAATGCCCGGCCAGTAATACAGCTCGTACGTTGGCGTGTTCATGACGGATAACTGGCGCCGGCGAGGGCCGCGGTCAATGGGCGCGCCGCCGAGCGGGGCGCGCCGCCGAGCGCCCCGCCGGGTCCGGCGCGGCGATGCCCGGAGCAGGGATCGACGTCGTACGCCGCCCGGGGAGGCGTTCACATGCGCATGTGAACGCGTTCACACGCGCATGTGACGGCGTGGCTCAGCGGCACACCTGCTGATAATCGGGACAACAATCCCCGTACAGCGTGCACGAGTTGTTGCAGAAGCACACCGGCCCTCCACCGTCGGCGCTGGGGCCGGCCCCGCCGCAGTAATTCGTGGTCCTGCCGGCGCAGGTGTAGAGGTTGCTGCGCGCCTCGAAGCTCGTGGCCCTGCACTCGCCGCCGCCCCAGAACGCGTTCGTGTGCACATGGAGCTTCGCGCGGCAGTCCGTCGGGTTGTCCGGGTTGACCCAGCCGGCGAACTCGCAGGCTCCATTCCCGGACCAGCTCACGTCGACCCTCACCCGCTCGTACCCCGGGCTGCACATCCCGCCGAACTCCGGGTAATGATCCTCCTCCATGATGTTCCCGCCGTAATGCCGGCTGAATCTCGAGTGCCGCCGCGGCGCGCTGATGGTGGCCGCCTGGGCGGCGCTCTCGACCTCCTCGTCGTCGGCGGCGTCGACCAGCTCCTCGAGATCCTCGTCGAGCACGCCCTCATCACCCGCGTCGACGGCGCACCCGACCCCGAACAGCGAAGCCACGACGATCGCATACGTAGAACGGTTCAACATGGCATCCTCCTCATCCAAAAAAAAATGACTCCGATTGTCAGCGCGACGGCATCGAGCGCTCTTCAGCGCCCCTGTTCACCATGCCGTCGAGACCCAACGCCGCGGCGCTGGGCACCGGCGGCCGCTGCGCACCGGCGGCGGCGAGCGCCGCGAGAACCACACGACAGCCCTCCTGCGGCGCGAGGACGGAGTCTCGACGCCTCGTTCGCCGAGAGCGACTCCGGGGACTGCAACGCCCGTACCATCAAGCGATGGGAACGAACGGCGTGCTGGTCACGCCGGGTGAGCGCGAACGACGGGTTAGCTGCTGGCCTGCCCCGCGCGGATCACGGGGAAATCGCCGCGTGGACGCCGCGATCGTGGACATCCCACGCCGACGGGCCGGTCCGGGTGCAACGGGGTGCAACTCCGGGTCTGGCGGGGTGCAACTCCAGGTGCAACGGGTGCAACAGCGCCGCTCCGCGCCCTCGTCAGGCCGCGCCCACGGTCACGCGATGCGCTTCACCCAGGCGACGACGAAGTCGCGGAACACCGCCACGTTCCGCGACATGTGCCGCGCGCTCGGATAGACGAGGTACATGGTGCCCGCGCGCCAGGACCACTCGGGCAGCACCTGGACGAGGCGGCCGCTCGCCAGGTCGGGCGCGGCGAGCAGCCGCGGGAGCGGGCCGATGCCGCCCCCGGCGCGGAGCACCGCGCGGATGAGCTGGAAGTTGTCGGTGGCGATGCGCCCGGTCGCCATCGCGTCGCGCACCGCGCGCGCGTCGTCGATCGGCCACTGCCCGCGCCGGGCGTCGGGCAGGAAGACCACCCGCTCGTGCGCGGCCAGCTCGTCGAACGCGCGCGGCAGGCCGCGGCGCGCGAGGTACGACGGCGCCGCGAAGAGCTGCACGTCGGAGTCGAGCAGCTTGCGCGCGACCAGCGACGAGTCCGGGAGCGCGCGCGTCGCCCGGAGCGCCACGTCGAACCCCTCGCGCACCAGATCGACCTGACGCGCGGAGAGATCCACCTCCACGCAGAGCAGCGGGTAACGCGCGCAGAACTCGACCAGCATCTCCCCGATGAAGGAGTCGCCCCCGTCCGGCGGCGCGCTGAGCCGGATCGTGCCCTGCGGCTGCCCCTGGTACACGTCGAGCGCCTGCGTGGCGTCGCGCAGGCCGGCGATGTGCGGCGCCACGTCGCCGAAGAAGCGGCGCCCCGCCTCGGTCAGCGCGACCGCGCGCGGCGACCGCTGGAGCAGCCGCACCCGCAGCGACTCCTCGAGGCGCGTCACCGCGCGGCTCACCGTGGACTTCGGGACCCCGAGCTGCGCCGCCGCCGCCGTGAACGAGCCCATCTCCGCGACCCGCGCGAAGGCGGCGATCTCGTCGAGCTGGGGCGCCGGCGCGACGCGGGCGCGGGCTTTGTCGCGGGGGCCAGGCATGCGGCGGATCTCCACCAGGTTCGGGGGTGCACCGGTAGGTTGCGTTGGTGCAACGCTGCGTTGACCCGTTGCACGATAGCACCAGGTGCCGGGAAGGCGCAAAGAGGAGGTGCGGGCGCTCCGGTGGAGAGCGGCCCGCCTCACCTCAGCGAGGCTCGTCATGAACAACGTCAAGCGTTTCGCTCCCGTCGCCGCCCGCGCGCTCCTTGGGCTCGTGTTCTTCGTCTTCGGCCTCAACGGCTTCCTGCAGTTCCTGCCGCAGCCCCCGGTGCCTGCGGCGGCTGCAGCCTTCGCGGGCGGGCTGGCCGCGAGCGGGTACTTCTTCCCGGTGCTCAAGGGCATCGAGGTCGTCGCGGGCGCCCTCCTGCTCACGAACCGTTATGTGCCGCTCGCGCTGACGGTGCTCGCGCCCATCGTCGTGAACATCGTCCTCTTCCACACGTTCCTCGCGCCCGGCAACCCGGTGGCCTGGCTCGTGCTCGCCCTCGAGATCTACCTCGCCTTCGCGTACCGGGCCGCGTTCCGCCCGATGCTCGCCGCGCGCGTCCAGCCCGACGCCGCCGCGGCCCCCGGCGCCGCGCAGCGCAGCGCGCGCGCCGTCGAGAGCGCCGCGTGAAATGTGCATGAATCCCGGGTGAGCGGCGCGCCCATCGCGCCCCCTGCGGCGCGGTCCGCCCGCCCGCCGGCGCCGCATAGGGGGCCATGCCCGCGCTCCTCACAGCCCATCACGACCCGGGAGACCGGCGACGGCGGTGGGCTCGACTGCCACCTTCACATCCCACGTGCCGCGCGCGATGCGCCTTGCGTGTTATTCACTCTGGGCGCTATCTTCTGCCTTCCTCCGGGAGGGCCATGATCGAAGCGACCACCGTCTCCATCGTTCACGAAGACGCCCGCGAGGCGGGCAGGCTCGCAGCGGTGGAGCTCCTCGATCGGCTGAGCCGGGCACCCGATCTGGTCATCGTCTTCGCCCCGGCCCACGTCGACGGCAAGGCGGTGCTGGAGGGCCTCTTCAGCCGGCTCCCCAAGGACACCCAGCTCGCCGGCTGCTCGACGGCCGGCGAGATCAACAGCGACGAGGTGCTGAGCGACTCGGTCACGGCCATGGGCCTTTGCTCCCGGGATGTCGAGTTCAGGACGTTCAAGGTCGAGGGCATCGGCGCGGACGCCCACGAGGCCGGGAGGGCGCTCGCGGCGCAGGTCAAGGCGTTCGATCCTGCGCTCCTCCTCCTGTTTCCGGACGCGCTCGCGGTCAGCGCGACGCGGCTGCTCGACGGCCTCCAGTCGGTCCTCGGCCCGGAGTTCCCGGTGCTCGGCGGGATGGCGGCGGACAGCGTGAAGTACACCGGCACGTTCCAGTACTGGAACCGGGAGGCGCTCACGAACAGCGCGGTCGCGGTCGGGATGAAGGGCCGTATCGAGCTCGTGACCCGGGCGCGCAGCGGCTGGACGCCGATGGGCGCGCCGCGCACGTGCACGAGGGTCGAGAACGGCAGCACGCTGCTCGCGCTCGATGGCCGGCCGGCGCTGGAGCTTTACGAGGAGTACCTCGGCGAGCGCGCCCGCGACCTGCCCACGGTGAGCACGGAGTTCCCCCTCGGCCTCGTGAGCGGGATCCAGCGCGGCGTGGTGACGCCGGACGATCAGATCCTCGTCTGCCGTGGGGTCCGCGGCGTGGACCGGGAGCGCGGGGCGATGCTGCTCGGCGGGGACATCCCGGAAGGCGGCCAGGTGCGCATGATGCGGGCCACCAAGGAGGATGTGATCAAGGCGAGCAGCGTCGCGGGCGCGCTCGCCTGCGACGAGATGCCCGATCCCACGCTCGCCTTCTTCTTCAACTGCGCGGCGAGGAAGGTCGTGCTCGGCTGGCGGTACCGGCAGGACGTCCAGGCGCTGTTCCGCCGCCTGGGTCCGAGTGTCCCCAAGATAGGGTTCTTCACCTACGGTGAGTTCTGCCCGACCGGCGGCGTGTCGCTGTACCACGAGGTGACCTTCACCGTGGCGCTGCTCAGGGCCTGATCATGCCTTGCGAGACGTGCCCGCTGGAGCCCACAGGCAGCGCCTTGCCGCTCGCGGCGTTCCTCGACCGGCTCGCGAGCTGCGACGGCTGCCCGCGGCTCGCCTCCGCGGAGGCGACGCCGCTCGTCCGCCTGCTCGTCGGCAGGCACCGGGAGGCGGCGCGGGCGCTCCGCGGCCTCGAGAACGACGTCCGCAAGCTGAAGCGGCAGCTCGGCGAGGCCGAGTCGGCCGCGGACGAGTACGAGGAGCGGCTGGCGACGCTGGAGCAGGTGCAGAAGAGGAGCGCGGCCGAGGTCGAGGAGGAGCTGCGCCAGCAGATCGAGCTCGCGCGCCGTCAGGCCGCCGAGATGATCTCGATGTCCACCCCGATCATCCGGGTCTGGGAGGGCGTGCTGGTGCTCCCCGTCATTGGCACGCTCGACGGCGCGCGCGCCGCCACCATGACCGACCGCCTCCTCGCCGAGGTCGCCGCGTCGTCGCCATCCCACGTGATCGTCGACCTCACCGGCCTGGACGCCGCCGACCCCGCGACGATCACCCACCTCCTGAAGATGGGCACCGCCGTGCGCCTCCTCGGCGCCCGGATGATCTTCACGGGCATCCAGCGCAACGTCGCCCACGCCCTCGTGACCTCCGGCACCGAGCTCGCCGCCGTGACGACCCTCGGCACCCTGAAAGAGGCCCTGCGCCGCATCGTCTAGCGGCGCAGGAGGCGCAGGAGGCGCAGGAGGCGCAGGAGGCGCAGGAGGCGCAGGAGGCGCAGGAGGCGCAGGAGGCCATGCGACTCTCCTGAGCCTCTCACGCGCTCTTCATTCGTGAACGGCCGCTAGACCTCGGCGGCGTCGAAGAAGGTGACCCTTTCAGGCGCCGCGTCGTTCACTCGGATTTGAGAGAAGCCATGTCGATGGTGAAGCGGTACTTCACGTCGGACTTGAGCAGCCTCTCGTAGGCCTCGTTGGCCTTCTGGATGGGGATGACCTCGACGTCGGCGGTGATGCCGTTCTTTCCGCAGAAGTCGAGCATCTCCTGGGTCTCGGCGATGCCGCCGATGGCCGAGCCGGAGAGGCTGCGGCGCGCCAGGATGAGGCTGAAGGCGGCGACGTTCAGGGGATTCGAGGGCGCTCCGACGAGGGTCAAGTTGCCGTCGCGGCGGAGCAGGTTGAGGAGGGCGTTGACGTCGTGGTCCGCGGAGACGGTGTCGAGGATGAGGTCGAAGCTGCCGGCGTGCTTCTGCATCTCGCTCGCATTGCGGGAGACGACGACCTCGTCGGCGCCCAGGCGGAGAGCGTCCTCCGTCTTGCCGGGCGAGGTGGTGAAGACGACGACGTGCGCCCCGAAGGCACGGGCGAACTTCACGCCCATGTGGCCCAGCCCGCCGAGACCGACCACGCCGACCTTCTTGCCCTTGGTGATGCCCGAGTGGCGCAAAGGCGAGTACGTGGTGATCCCGGCGCAGAGCAGCGGCGCCGCGCCGGCAGGGTCGAGGCCCGAGGGGACGCGCAGGACGAAATGCTCATCGACGACAATGCTGTCGGAGTAGCCGCCGTACGTGACGCCCCCGAGGTGCTTGTCGGGGCCGTTGAAGGTGAGGACCTGATTCGGGCAGTACTGCTCCAGACCCTCCTTGCAGCTCGGGCAGGTCCTGTCCGAGTCGACCATGCACCCGACCGCGGCGAGGTCGCCGGGCTTGTACCTGGTGACCGCCGAACCAACCCTGGTGACACGGCCGACGATCTCGTGGCCCGGCACGATGGGGTAGACGGTGTTGGCCCACTCGTTGCGGACCGAGTGGAGGTCGGAGTGGCAGATGCCGCAGAAGAGGATCTCGATCTGCACGTCGTGCTCGGTCGGATCGCGCCGCGGGATCTGGGTGGAGGCCAGCGGCGAGGTCGCGCTGGCGGCGGAGTAAGCCTTCGAGGTGTACATGGTTCGATGCTCCTCTTGGTGTGTTTTGCTCGCGATGTCCAGCGGTCGAACCGCTGCATGGGGCCGCCGGACAGGCGAGCGCCCTGCTCCGTGATCGTCGAGGAGGCGCTCTCGATCCTCCTGAGCTCGCCGGCTTCGCCGGGAGAGCCGGTGGGCCGGGTCCGGCTGTCGGCGCCGCGGGCCGCCAGGAGACCCACACGAAGCGACCACCACCGCGCCGGCGTGTCACCGCTTCCGCAGGTACTTGCGGATATCGACGGACACCGCCGCGACGATGATGATGCCCTTGATGATCTGCTGCCAGTACGCCGACACCCCGAGGACGACGAGCCCGTTGTTGAGCACCTCGAAGATGAGCACGCCGGTGAGGACGCCGCCGACGGTGCCGACCCCGCCCGAGGTGGAGACGCCGCCGATGACGCAGGCCGCGATGGCGTCGAGCTCGTACATCAGCCCGTAGTTGTTGGTGGCGCCGCCGGTCCGCGCCGCGAGCAGCGCGCCCGCGAGGCCGTAGAGGGCGCCGGCGAGCAGGTACACGAGCAGGAGGGTCTTCTTGACGTCGACCCCCGAGACGACCGCCGCGTCGCGGTTCGAGCCGATGGCGTAGATGTTCTTGCCGAGGCGCGTCTGGTTGAGGAGCACCCAGACGAAGAGCGTGATCACCGCGGCGATGATGACGAGGTACGGCAGCGCCCAGTCGCCGCCGAAGCGGATCGCGCCCGTGCCGATGCCCGTGAAGTCGTCGCGCAGGCCGCCGATCGGCTGCGCGCCGAGCGGCGGGCGGTCGACGTACAGGGACGCGGCGCCGTACACCATGATCATCGTGCCCAGCGTGGCGATGAACGGCGGGACGTTGAGGAAGGCCACCACGGAGCCGTTGATCAGGCCGACGAAGGCGCCGATGCAGATCGCCGCGACGATGCAGAGCAGCACCGGCTGGGGGGCGAGGTCCGGGTACATCCGGCTCGCGTAGTCCGGCCGCTGGAGGAGCGAGGCCGCGACGCAGGCGGAGAGCCCCACGATGCGGCCGGCCGAGAGATCGGTGCCGCGCGTGATCAGGATCCCCCCCTCGCCGAGGGCGATGATCGCCCGGACCGACGAGATGATGAGGATGTTCACGAGGTTGGCCACGCTCAGGAAGCTGGGCCGCATGACGCCGATCACGATGACCAGCGAGAGGAGGACCAGGGAGATGGCCTGTCTGCTGGCGAACTCCCGGAAGGCCGTCAGGTGATTGCGGGCGGCGACGCCGGAGCCCTTGATTTCCATGGGTTGCTTCCTCTTACGCTGGTTACGCCGGGTGGCTCACATGAACTGCGTGGACAGCGCCATGATCTCCTCCTGGGTGGCGCGTTTGCCCTCCAGGATCCCCGTGATCCGCCCCCCGCACATCACCATGATCCGGTCGGACATGCCGAGCACCTCGGGCAGCTCGGAGGAGATCATGATGATGCTCTTCCCCCGCTTCGCGAGGTCCGCGATGATCGCGTAGATCTCGTATTTCGCGCCGACGTCGACCCCGCGGGTCGGCTCGTCGAGGATCAGGATGTCGGGGCTCGTGAGCAGCCAGCGCGCCACGATCACCTTCTGCTGGTTGCCGCCCGAGAGGTTCTGGATGAAGGCGCGCGTGCTCGGCGTCTTCACCCGGAGCGCCTCCACGAGCCGCCGCACTTCCTTCTCGGCGCGGCCGCGGTCGAGCAGGCCCGTCTTCCGCTTGTACTTCTTCCAGCTCGCCGACAGCGTGTTGTCGGCGACGTCGAGCATCGGGAAGATGCCCGTCGAGCGGCGCTCCTCGGTGAGCAGCGCCATCCCCCGGTCGATCGCCTTGATGGGATCCCGGATCCGCGCCTCTTCCTGGCCGATGACGACGCGGCCCCTCGCGATCCCGCGCAGGCCGAACAAGGCCTCCATCAGCTCGGTGCGCTGGGCGCCCACGAGGCCGCTCACCCCGAGGATCTCGCCCTTGCGGAGGTCGAAGCTCACGTCCCGGAACGACCGGGGCTCGGTCGAGGTCAGCCCCTCGACCCGCAACACGACCTCGCCCGGCTCGTTCTCGCGCGGCGGGAACCGCTGCGTCATGTCGCGGCCGACCATGCGCTGGATGATGAGATCGGTCGTGAGCTCGGAGGACGGGTACGTCCCCACGACCCTGCCGTCCCGCATGATCGTGACCTCGTCGGAGATCCGCAGGATCTCCTCCATCTTGTGCGAGATGTAGATGATGGCCACCCCCTCGCGCCGGAGATTGCCGATGATCTCGAAGAGGTGCTCCACCTCGTGCTCGGTGAGCGACGACGTGGGCTCATCCATGATGATGATCTTCGCGCGCTGGGAGACCGCCTTGGCGATCTCCATCGACTGGATCTTCGAGACCGAGAGGTTCACGACCCAGGTGGTCGGGTCGATGTCCATGCGGAGCTCCTTGAAGAGCGCCCGCGTGTCCTCCAGCATCTTCTTGTGATCGACCAGCTTGAACGGCCCGAAGCCGCGGACGGGGTAGCGCCCCAGCCAGACGTTCTCCATCACGCTCCGGTAAGGGATCGGCTGGAGCTCCTGGTGGATCATGGCGATGCCGTGATCGAGCGCGTCGCGCGACGACGAGAACGAGACGGCCTTGCCGGCCAGGGTGATCGCGCCGGCGTCGGGCGCGTACATGCCGAACAGGCACTTCATGAGCGTCGACTTGCCCGCGCCGTTCTCCCCCATGAGGGCGTGGACGGTGCCCGGCCGGACGCGGAGGCTCACCGAGTCCAGGGCCTTGACGCCCGGGAACTGCTTGGAGATGTCGATCATCTCGAGGACGTAGTCGGCGCTGGCCATCACGTCTCCTGTGCTCTTGACGAGGGGACGGCGAGCGCCGGGCCCCGACCCACATCGCTCGAGGGCGGCCGCGGCCGATCCCCGGCCAAGGCTGACGGGAAGGGCAGGCCGAGCGCCCCGCCCGCGCCGAGGATCGGCTCGCGAGCGCGCTCGCCCTACTTGAACTGCTCGTAGTTCTCCTTCGTGACCTTCTGGTAGGGGACCCAGACCGACCGGCCGTCGAGCGGCGCGACGGTCGACTTTACCTCGGTCCCCGCGGCAAGCGCGTGGACGAGCTCGAACGTCGCCTTGCCCTGGTTCTTGGCGTCGTTCAGGACCGTGCCGAGCAGCGTGCCCTGGGCGAGCGCGTCGAGCGCGGGCGGGGTGGCGTCGACGCCCACCACCGGGAGGAACTTGCTGCCGGTGAAATAGCCCGCGGCCTTGAGCGCCTCGATGGCGCCGAGCGCCATGTCGTCGTTGTTCGCGAGGACGGCCTCGATCTTGTCGCCGTGCGCCGCCAGGAAGGCGGCCATCTTCTCCTGCCCCCGGACGCGCTCCCACATGGCCGTGTCCTCGGCGAGCTTCTCCACCTGGAGCCCGGCCTCGGTGATCGCCTTGATGGAGTACTCGGTGCGGAGGAGGGCGTCCTGGTGCCCGGGCTCGCCGGTCAGCATGACGTACTGGATCTTGCCGTCCTTGTTCCGGTCGGCCTCCGGGTGGGCCTTCCAGTAGTCGACGAGGATCTGGCCCTGGATCGTGCCCGACTGCTCCGCCTTGGCGCCGACATAGTAGATCTTGTCCCACTTGCCCATGTCTTCCTTGGTGGGCTCGCGGTTGAAGAAGACGACAGGCACGTTCTTGGCCTTGGCCTTGTCGATGATGACCGAGACCGCGGTCCGGTCGACCGGGTTGATCGCCAGCGCCTTGTAGTCCTGCACGAGGAGCTGATCGACCTGATCGTTCTGCGTCGGTTGTTGATTCTGGCTGTCGACGACGTTCAGCTCCGCCTTGCCCCTGGCGCTCTCCTCGATGGTCCGCCGCACATAGGACATGAAGGTGTCGTCGAACTTGTAGATGGCGACACCGATCTTGGGCGTGGCGGCGGCCGCGGTGGAGGTGCCCGTGCCGGGGGCGGCGTTGCCGGCCGCGGGCCCGCCGCTCGTCGTGCCGCCTTCCTGACAACCGGCCATCAGGACGGCGGCCGTCGCCGCCGCGAAACGAAGCGTTCTCATACGGAGATCTCCTTACTCGTCGAGGTCCTTGCTCGGGCTCAGCGAGCCCGTAGGAAGGAGGAACCGCGCCGGATTGTCAAGCGTCTTGGGCGCTGGCACCCGGGGCGGATGCGTAGTCCATCTCTCGTCGGCGAGCGCGGCGGCGGGGCGGCGCTCGGGGCCGGCGGCGCGGCTTGCGCGGCGGCCGCGCGTCCGCAAGAACACGGGCGATGTCGCGTGCGGCGTTGCTCCCGGCCCGGAAGAGGTCAGGCGACGAAGAGCGGCTCTCGCTGCTGCGCGCCTCGGTGCGCGAAGGGGCCGAGAACCGGCCTGGCGTCTACCAGATGTCCGGAGAGGACGGCGCGGTCCTCTACGTGGGCAAGTCAAAGCGGCTACGGACGCGCCTGCTCGGTTATTTCCGCTGCGATCCCGAGGAGAAGGGGGCCCGCATCCTGCGGGAGACGAGCCGGATTACGTGGGAGTACTGCCCGAGCGAGTTCGCGGCGCTGCTCGCCGAGCTCAGGCATATCCGGCGGATGCGGCCGCGGTTCAACGTGGCAATGAAGCGCGATCTCGGCCGTTACGCCTTCATCAAGGTCACGCGCGGGCCGGCGCCGAAGCTCCACGTGGCGCGCGGACCGGCGCGCGACGCCGGCGCGCTGTACTATGGCCCGTTCACGGGCGCGGGCCGCGTCCGCGAGGCGGTGCGCGCGCTCTCCAACGCGCTCGGGCTGCGCGATTGCGCCGAGGATGTGCCGATCCGCTGGAGCGATCAGCAGGCGCTGTTCTCGCTGGGGCAGCGCACGCCCGGGTGCATTCGCTACGAGATCAAGCGCTGCCTCGGGCCGTGCGTCGCGGGCTGCTCGTCGCGGGAGTACGAGGGCCGGGTGGCGCTCGCGCGCGCGTTCCTCGAGGGGCGGAGCGACGGTCCAATCGCCCGCTTCCGCGAGGAGATGGAGGCCGCCCGCGCGCGCGCCGAGTTCGAGCGCGCCGCCGCCCTGCGCGACCGGGTCCAGCGGCTCACGGCGCTGCGCGCGGAGCTCGATCGGCTCCGCTTCGCGCTCGGGTCGCTCTCGTTCCTCTACCCCGTCCCCGGGCACGAGGGCGACGATCGCGTCTACCTCATCCGGCGCGGCCGCGTCCGCGCCGAGGCCCCGGCGCCGCGCTCGGAGGACGACCGCCGCGCGCTCGATCGGCTCGCCGCCGAGGTCTTCGGCCCCGCCGAGCCCGCCGCCGCGCCGGTGCCGCCCGGCGACCTCGATGAGGTGCTGCTGCTCACGTCGTGGTTCCAGCGCTTCCCCGAGGAGCTCGCGCGCACGTTGCCGGCGCCCGGGGTGAAGGGGTGATCGGGCGCGAAGGCGGCTGAGCCCGCCGGCGAGGTCCTCGCGCCTGGCAGGGGAGAAGGTCGGGCTCGCCGCCAGCGGGGCCCAGGCGCGGGCTGCCCTGGCGAAATTGGTTGCGATACGCAACCATCCGTGTTCAGCTCGGCGGGTGAGCACGAGAGAGCTCCGCGCCGAGGTGCGCGCCTTCGTGCGCGGGTTCGGGCTCCTGGACGAGGAGCGGACGCCCTGCGGGGTGCGGCTGTCGCCGCGCGAGGCGCACGCGGTCGCGGTCCTCGCGGAGGCCGAGCAGGCGGGGGTGCGGCTGTCGCAGGGGGACCTCCGGAAGGCGCTCGGCATCGACAAGAGCAACGTCACCCGGCTGATCCAGCGGCTCCGCGACGACGGCCGGGTGGAGCAGGAGGTCGGCGAGGACGACGCGCGGGTGCGGCGCCTGCGCCTCACCGCGGCGGGCCGCCGGCTGGCGGCGCGGCTGGACGAGCGCAGCGCGGCGCGCTTCCAGGCGATCCTGGACGCGATCCCCTGCGCGGAGCGCGGCGCCGTGCTGCGGGCGCTGCACGTGCTGAACGGCGCGCTCCGGCGCGCGGCGGAGGAGCATTCGAATGCCGGGAGCGCGGGTGATGTGGTCTAACGTCGTCGTCGGAGCTGCGGTGTTGTCTCAGGTCCTCGCCTGCCAGCCCTCCACCGAGTCTCCTGGAACCCCGGCGCCGAGCGCGCCTGCGCCGGCGCAGGCGCAGGCGCCGGTGGAGGTCCGATCGTTCGGCGCGCTCCGCGCGATCATGCACGAGGGGCAGACGGGGCCCGCCGTGCGTGTCGGCGCCGTCGTCCCCGGGCCCCATGCGTTCGGGCTCGGCGCGCTCAGCGAGCTGCGCGGGGAGGTGACTGTCGTCGACGACGCGATCTGGACGGCGTACGCGCGCGACGATGGGACGGTCGACGTCCGCCCGGACGGGGCGGAGGAGCAGGCTACCCTCTTCGTGGTGGCCAACGTCCCGAGGTGGCAAGAGGCGACGCTCGACGCCGACGTGCCCGACGCGCAGCTCGACGCGCGCATCGAGGCGCTGCTGCGCGAGCGCGGGCTCGACGCAGAGGGCGCCGTCCCGGTGCAGATCCAGGGGAGCTTCCGCGAACTCAGCTGGCATGTGATCGACGGCCGGAAGCTCGCGCCCGGCGGGGGGCACGCGGACCACGTCCGGGCGTCCGTGCGCGGGACGTTCCCCGCCGCGGAGGGGACCCTGGTCGGCTTCTTCTCGAAGCAGCACCACGGCATCTTCACGCACATGGGATCGAATACGCACTTTCATGTGGTGCTGCCGGAGCGGCCGCTCACGGGCCATGTCGACGGCGTCACCGTGGTCGGCGGAGCGCGCGTCCTCTTGCCGGCGCGTTGAGGGGGCGCGCCGACCGGTGAATGGGGCCCCCGGTCCGCTGCGGCCGGATCTCCGGGTGCCGCGGGGCCACACCTGCGGCGGGCCGCGGGTCTTTCTGGTATGCTGCCCGCCATGCCCGTGGACGCCGCCGCTGCCATCGCCCGCCTCCTCGATCCCGTGGGTCGCTGCTTGACCCCCGAGGTCGCCCGCGCGCTGGTGAGCCTGCGCGCCGACGCGGAGACGCAGGCCCGGATCGAAGAGCTCGCCGACAAGTGCACCGAAGGGACGCTCTCGCCGGACGAACACGACGAGTACAGCGCTTACGTGGCGGCCATTGATTTTCTCACCGTGCTCCAGTCGAAGGCCAGATCCGTGCTGGCAAGCGCCCCTGGCGCGTGATCGCCCGGGCGCTCCGCGACCTCGTCCGGACGCGCGCCGCGCGACGCTGCGAGTACTGCGGGCTCCGGCAGGAGCTGGTTCCGCTCGTGGCGTTCCACATCGAGCATATCGTCCCTCGACAGCACGGCGGCGGCGACGGCCCTGAGAACCTGGCGCTGGCCTGCTATCACTGCAATCTCCACAAGGGCCCGAACCTCACGGGGATCGACCCCGCCACCGGCGCCGTCGTGCCCCTGTTCAACCCGCGGCTCGACGCGTGGGGCGAGCACTTCTCGGTGGAAGGGGCCGTGATCGTGGGGCGAACGCCCACCGCGCGAGCGACCGCGCGTGTGCTGAGCATGAACTCGCCGACCCGGATCGAGCTCCGCACGGAGCTCGGGGCGCGATCCTGAAGGCCGGCGTCAGCGCGTCGGCGTAGCGTCAGGAAGCTCGGCCCGGCGATCAACGCCCGCGCCGGCCCGGCTGTCGCTGCTCCGTGGGGCTTGGTACAAGACGCGGTATGCAGCACCGCGCCCTGATTCCTTGTCTCCTGCGGCCGCTCCTCGCGCTGCTCCTCGCCGTCGCCCCCGGGTGCGCCGCGGACGCCGAGCAGCCCGACGCGCGCGCCCTGCGGCGCGACTTCCCCGGCCAGGCCGACAAGGTGCTGCGCGGGCCCGCCGCGTTCGCCGCCGCCGGCGAGGGCTTCGAGGCGGCCGCGCCGGCGCTCCTCGCGGGGCTGAAGGCGCTCCACGGCCTCGCCGCGCCCCAGGCCCTCTGGGCTCCCCTCCCCCGGCAAGCGCCCCGGTCAGGGCTGCGCGCACGCCTGCCCCGGCGCGGCGACGGCGCCGTCCACCTCGCCCTGCCGGACGGCTTCGAGGTCCACGTCCGCGAGCGCGGCGCCTCGGGCGAGGGCGCCCTCGAGGGCGACGCCGTCATGTACTCCCGCGACGGCGGCGCCTCCTTCTGGGCCGCCACCGACGCCGGCTACGAGGAATGGCTGCTGCTCGCGCCGAGCGCCGTCACCCGCGCCGCCCCCGTCGCCGTCTGGGACATCCACGGCGCCGCCCCGCAACAGCGCGGCCAGGCCGTCGAGCTCGCCGACCCGACCGGCGAGCCGCGGCTCCGCGTCACCGCGCCGCTCGCTTATGCCGCGCCGGACCGCCCCGTCGCCGCCTCGCTCGCCGCCCGCGGGACCACCATCGAGCTCTGGGTCGACGCCGAGGGCGAGGCCGTCCTGGTCGACCCGGCCTGGATCCCGCTCTCGTCGCACATGACCATCGCGCGGGAACAGCACTCGGCGACGGTCCTGCACGACGGCCGGGTGCTGGTCGCGGGCGGCTCCCACGAGGAGGCGGGCAGGGGGTGGACGGCGCTGTCCAGCGCGGAGGTGTTCGATCCCGGGACCGGGCGCTGGACGGTCGTGCCCCCGATGGCCGCGCCGCGAAAGGAGCACACGGCCACGCTGCTGCCCGAAGGTCGCGTGCTGGTCATCGGGGGCCTCGACGACGACGAGGCGCTGCAGAGCGTGGAGATCTTCGATCCCCGCACCAACGGCTGGACGACCGCGCCCCCGATGGCGTCCGCGCGCCACGGCCACACGGCGACCTTGCTCCGGAGCGGCGACGTGCTCGTCGTGGGCGGCTGGCGGAATCACCCTGGGGACGGGAGCCCGCCGAGGATCGCCCCCCGCGCGGAAGTGTTCGACCCGCGGACTCAGGCATGGACGCAAACCCGGTCGCTGAACGTCGCGCGCGGGTATCATACCGCCTCCCTGCTGCCGGACGGTCGCGTGCTGGTGGCCGGGGGCGAGGGCCTCGCGAGCGTCGAGCTGTTCGACCCGGGGTCAGGGACCTGGACCCCCGCCGAGCCGATGTACCGCGCGCGGAGCGGCCACATCGCCGAGCTGCTCCCGAGCGGCGAGCTGCTCGTCGCGGGCGGCTCGTACCGGGACGAGCGGCACACGAGCGCCGAGATCTTCAACCCCGCGTTCATGACGTGGACGCGCGCCGGGAGCCTCGGGACCGGGCGGAGCAACAGCGGCTCGGCGGTCCTGGCGGACGGCCGCGTGGTCGTCGCCGGCGGGAACGACGAGCACGGCACCTCGGCCGCCGTCGAGATCTTCGACCCGGATACCTGGACCTGGAGCGCCACGGCGTCCCTCAACGCGGCGCGCCAGGTGTTTCCCCTGGTCGCCCTGAAGGACGGCCGGCTGCTCGCCGCCGGCGGCCACGGCAGCTGGAACGCGCTCAAAGACGTCGAGCTGTTCGAGCCGAGCTCGGGCTCGTGGGCGCCCGCCGAGCGCATGGATGAGGCGCGGGCGAACCACACCGCGACCCTGCTGGCCGACGGTCGCGTGCTCGTCGCGGGCGGCCTCGTGCCCGTCAGCGACGAGATGTTCAGCGCCAAGCGGCCGGTCGCGAGCGCCTTGTTGTTCCAGCCGGAGGACGGGCGCTGGATCGCCGCCGAGCCGATGCGCCCCGCCCGCGATGGCCATGCGGCGGTGCGCCTCACGGACGGCCGCGTGCTCGTCTCCGGCGGGCAGACCAGCGACGATCTGAACATCGACGCCGTGTCCTCGGCCGCGCTGTTCAACCCGGCGACGCTGCGGTGGGCCCCGACGGCGTCGATGCGCACGGCCCGGCGGCTGCACACGATGACCCTGCTCGACGACGGCCGCGTGCTCGCCGTCGGCGGCATGGTGCGATCCAAGGAGTTCCTCGCCACCTCGGAGATCTTCGACCCCAGGACCGAGCGCTGGACGGAAACGGGCCCGCTGACCTCGGTCCGCATCGCGCACACCGCGACGCTGCTGCGCAGCGGCCGGGTGCTGGTCACGGGCGGCGTGCTCCCGAGGGGCGACGACCACTACGGGATGTTCGACACGGCGGAGGTGTTCGACCCCGAGACCGGCGCCTGGAGGGAAGTGACGCAGCGCATGAGGGATGCCCGGACGCTGCACACGGCGACCTTGCTGGACGACGGCAGGGTGCTCATCGCGGGCGGCGACACCTTTTCCGGGAACGCCACCGTCGAGGTGTTCAACCCGGAGTCCCAGCGCTGGGAGGCCGCGCCCCCGATGTACGCCAGGCGGTCGTCGCAGCCCGCGGCGCTGCTGGAGAACGGCTGCGTGCTCATCGCGGGCGGCGTGACGCCGGTCCACGGCACGATCGCCAGCGTGGAGCTGTTCGACCCGCGGACGTTCACCTGGCGCGCCGCGAGCCCGATGGCCTTCCGGCGGTCGGGGCACAGCGCGACGCGGCTCCTCGACGGCCGCGTGCTCCTCGTCGGCGGCGTCGACGGGGACGACTACCTGCCCAGCGCCGAGCTGTTCAGCGCAGCGCCGCTCGGGGCGCCCTGCAGCTCGGCGTGCGAGTGCCAGTCCGGCCACTGCGTCGACGGCGTCTGCTGCGACAAGGCCTGCGAGGCGGTCAGCTGCGAGGCGTGCTCCGTGCGCCGCGGCGCCAGCGTGGAGGGGATCTGCACGCCGCGGCACCCGGAGTGCTCGCCGTTCGCGTGCGACGCCGAGACGGGCAGCTGCGTGGAGCGCTGCGAGTCCGTCAACGACTGCGCGGAAGGGTACGTGTGCGATCTGTCGGGCGGCTGCGTGCGGCTCCCGGAGGACCGGAGCTTCTTCGACACGAGCTCGTGCGCGCTCGGCGGCGCTGCCGCGCGCGCGCCGTCCGGCGCCGCGGGTCGATGGGCGCTGCCGCTCGGCGTGCTGCTGCTCGCTGCCCTCGCGGCGAGGCGGCGGCGCCGATCGGCCCGCGGCGCTGGACGCCGCCTTGCCCTGGTCGCCGCCGGCTCGCTCGCTGCGCTCGGGTGCGCGGCGGACGCCGAGCAGCCCGACGCGCGCGCCCTGCGGCGCGACTTCCCCGGCCAGGCCGAGACGGTGCTGCGCGGGCGCGCCGCGTTCGCCGCGACCGGCGAGGGCTTCGAGGCGGCCGCGCCGGCGCTCCTCGCGAGGCTGCAGGCGCTCGGCGGCCTCGCGGCGCCCCAGAGCGGCCTCGCGGCGCCCCAGAGCGGCCTCGCGGCGCCCCAGAGCGGCCTCGCGGCGCCCCAGAGCGGCCTCGCGGCGCCCCAGGCGCTCTGGGCTCCCCTCCCCCGGCAAGCGCCCCGGTCAGGGCTGCGCGCGCGCCTGCCCCGGCGCGGCGACGGCGCCGTCCACCTCGCCCTGCCGGACGGCTTCGAGGTCCACGTCCGCGAGCGCGGCGCCTCGGGCGAGGGCGCCCTCGAGGGCGACGCCGTCATGTACTCCCGCGACGGCGGCGCCTCCTTCTGGGCCGCCACCGACGCCGGCTACGAGGAATGGCTGCTGCTCGCGCCGAGCGCCGTCACCCGCGCCGCCCCCGTCGCCGTCTGGGACATCCACGGCGCCGCCCCGCAACAGCGCGGCCAGGCCGTCGAGCTCGTCGACCCGGCCGGCGAACCTCGGCTCAGCGTCACCGCGCCGCTCGCTTATGCCGCGCCGGACCGCCCCGTCGCCGCCTCGCTCGTCGCCCGCGGGACCACCATCGAGCTCTGGGTCGACGCCGACGGCGAGGCCGTCCTGGTCGACCCGGCCTGGATCCCGCTGGAGGAAGCGATGACCACCGCGCGTGCGCTGCACACGGCGACGCGCCTGGACGACGGCCGGGTGCTGGTCGTGGGCGGTCAGGACCTCGTGAAGACGCTGTCCAGCGCGGAGCTCTTCGATCCCGGGACCGGGCGCTGGACGGCCGTGTCGTCGATGGCGACGCCGCGCCGGGCGCACACGGCCACGCTGCTGCGGGACGGCCGCGTGCTGGTCGCCGGGGGCTCCGGCGACGCGGAGCCGCTGTCCAGCGTGGAGCTCTTCGATCCCCGGACCGGCGCGTGGACCGCGGGCCCGAGGATGCAGTCGGCGCGTCACCTTCACACGGCGACCCTGCTCGCGAGCGGCGCGGTGCTCGTCGTGGGCGGCACGAGCGGCGAGCCCGGGGACGAGCGCGCCCACGCGCTCGGGAGCGCGGAGCTGCTCGACCCGCTCGCCGAGGCCTGGACGGCGACACCGCCGTTGAGCCAGGCGCGCCTCCATCACACCGCGTCCCTGCTGCTGGACGGCCGCGTGCTGGTGGCGGGCGGCGGGGGCGACGACCCCGCCAGCGCGGAGGTGTTCAGCCCGCAGCGCGGGGAATTTCGCCGCGTCGGGCGCATGAACGACGCCCGCTCCAGCCACACCGCGACGCTGCTCCGGGACGGCCGCCTGCTCGTCGCTGGCGGCGACGACGAGGTCGGATACCTCGCGAGCGCCGAGATCTTCGATCCCGCGGTCGACACCTGGACCCGCGCCGCCCCCATGGCGTCGGCGCGATCCAACGGCCGCGCGTCGCGCCTCGCGGACGGCCGCGTCCTCGTGGCCGGAGGGCTCGGCGAGAGCGGCCCCCTGGTCAGCGTGGAGCTCTTCGATCCTGAATCCCTGACGTGGGTGTCCGCGGCCCCCATGCGCGCCGCGCGCTCCGACTTCTCCGCGACGTTGCTCCAGGACGGCCGGCTCCTGGCCGCCGGCGGCTACGGCAGCTCGGACCTGCTCGCCAGCGCCGACCTGTTCGATCCCCACGCGGACGCCTGGACCCCCGCCGCGGCCATGGCCGAAGAGCGCTCCGCCCACACGGCGACCCTGCTGCACGACGGCCGCGTCCTCGTCGCCGGCGGCGTCGGGCGCGACGACCCGGCCGCGCTCTCCAGCGCCGAGCTGTTCGACCCCGCGGGTGGAGCCTGGACCCGAGCAGGCTCGATGCGCGCCGGGCACACCCGCCACGCCGCGGCGCTCCTCTCGGACGGCCGCGTGCTCGTCGCCGGCGGCGTCGACCCGAGCTCCGGGTTCCCGACGTCCGCCGCGGAGCTGTTCGACCCGGCGACGCGCCAGTGGAGCGCGGCGGGAGCGATGCGCGTGGCGCGCGAGGGGCACCAGCTGACGGCGCTCAAGGGCGGCCGCGCGCTCGTGACCGGCGGGCTCGAGTTCCCCGACGGCAGCGCCGCATCGACCGCGAGCGCAGAGCTGTTCGATCCCGGCACCCAGCGCTGGGCGGCCGCCGCGCCGATGCGCACCGCGCGCCATGCTCACACGGCGACGCTGCTGCGCGACGGCCGGGTGCTGGTCGCCGGTGGAGAATCGCAGGAGGGCACGGCAGGCGCCCTCCTCTCCAGCGCGGAGGTGTTCGACCCGTCGACGAACGCCTGGACGCAGACGACGCCGATGAAGGCCGGCCGCCGCCTGCACACGGCGACCCTGCTGGACAGCGGCCAGGTGCTGATCGCGGGCGGCATCGCCGACGCCGAGAGCCGCGGCTCGGAGCTGTTCGATCCGGGGTCCCAGCGCTGGCAGAGCGCGGATCCCACCCACGTCGAGCGGCTCGGGCACGCCGCGGCGCTGCTGAGCAACGGCTGTGTCCTCGTCGCCGGCGGCGCCCTCAGCGGCCGCGTGCTCTCCAGCGTCGAGCTGTTCGATCCCCGGTCCCTCACCTGGAACCCCTCGAGCTCGATGAACGCTCCCCGTAATGCACACACCGCGACGGCGCTCCCCGACGGCCGCGTGCTGCTCGCCGGATCCGTCGGCGACCCGGACGTCCAGCCCGGCGCCGAGCTGTTCAGCGCTCGCCCGATCGGCGCGGTCTGCAGCTCGCCCTGCGAGTGCCGGACGGGCCACTGCGTCGACGGCGTCTGCTGCGACCAGGCCTGCGAGGCGAGCGGCTGCGAGGCCTGCTCCAGGCGCCTCGGCGCCAGCGCGGACGGGATCTGCACGCCGCTGCACCCGGAGTGCTCGCCCTTCACGTGTGACGCCGCGACCGGCAGTTGCAAGGAGACCTGCGACTCCATCAACGACTGCGCGGCCGGTTACGTCTGTGATCTCGCGCGCGCCTGCGCGCCGCTCCCCCCGGACCGGCAGTTCTTCGACACGACCTCGTGTGCCCTCGCGCGCGCGCCGTCCGGCGCCTCCGGGCGCGGGGCGCGGCCGCTCGGGCTGCTGCTCCTCGCCGCCCTCCCTGCCCTCGCCGCGGCCCGGCGGCGCGCGGCAGCGCCGGCGAGCGCGCCTCGGCAAGGCCTGCCGACTCGGCAACCCTTGCCGTGATCGCCGAGGGGGGATCCCCGGGCGCGCCCTCGGCCCCGAGCCCTCCCTCCGGCGTCGCGACGGCCCGCCTCGGATCACGTTTCCATCGCATGAACCGCGGCGCCGCCGTGTCCCTGCTTCCGTTGCCATGCCGCAGCGGCGTCTGGTAGGCTCACGCCGGCTTGGTCGGCACGACGCTTGCTCGCAAGTACCGGATCCTCCGCCTCCTGGGGAAGGGCGGCATGGGCGCCGTGTATGAGGCGCAACACACGGGGACCTTCCGGCGCGTGGCCGTGAAGGTCATCCGCGAGCACCTGATCGCCTCGCGCGGCGGCGGCGCGCACCGGTTCCGCCGCGAGGCGAGGGCGGCGGGCGCGATCGAGAGCGAGCACATCGTCAGGATCCTCGACTCCGGCGACGACGAGCTCTCGGGGATGTTGTACCTCGTCATGGAGCTGCTCGAGGGCGACGACCTGCAGCGGCTCATCCGCCACGTCGGGCCGCTCGAGGCGGAGGCGGCGCTGCGGATCGCGGCGCAGGCGCTCCGCGGCCTCGCGCGGGCGCACGAGGCGCAGGTCGTCCACCGGGACATCAAGCCGGCGAACATCTTCCTGGCGCGGGGCGAGGACGGCGAGATCACGGTCAAGCTGCTCGACTTCGGGATCGCCAAGATCAAGGCGGACGCGCTGGACATGCCGCACACGACCGGCCTCACGGGCACGGGGAGCTTCCTCGGGTCGCCGCTCTACATGTCGCCCGAGCAGGTGGAGAACAGCCGCGACGTCGATTTCCGCTCGGATCTCTGGTCGCTCGGGAGCGCGCTCTACTGCGCGCTGTCCGGGCAGGCGCCGCACGAGAGCGCCGGCTCGCTGAGCAAGCTGTTCGTGAGCATCTGCACCTCGCCGGTGCCGCCGCTGCACGAGGTCGCCCCCTGGGTGCCGCGCGAGGTGGCCGAGGTGGTGCACGGGGCGCTGCAGATCAGGCCGGAGGATCGGTACCCGAGCGCGACGGCGATGCTGGAGGCGCTGCGCCCGCTGCTGCCCGACGGGCTCGCGCTGCGGCAGGACATGCTCGTGCCGGCGCGCGGCGCGCCCCCCGCCAGGGCGGCGCCGTCGCCGTGGGACGAGGACCTGGCGTGGAGCGACGCGCCCGAGGCGACCGCGACCGCGACCGCATCGCAGGGTGGCGAGCGCACCGTGTCGCTCGAGGGGGCCGACGCGCCGGGCAGCGCGCGGCGCCTCACGACCACCGGCGGCCAGGCGACGCCGCCGCCGTCGGAGCGCGCAACCCTGCGGCCTGCCGCGCCGCTCCGGCGGCGCACCCTCGCGGCCGCGGGCGCGGCGATCGCGGTGGCGGCTGCCGCGGCGTCCGCGGGCTACGTGCTGCTGTCGAGGCCGTGGGCCGCCCCCTCCGGGGCCGAGGCGGCGCCGCCGGAGGCGCCCGGGGACGCGGCGCGCCTCGCGGCGGCCCCGGAGCCGTCCCTCGAGGCGCCTGCGGCCACGGCGCTCACGGGCGCGATGGTCGCCCTCGAGGTGCGGCACGTCTCGCTGGCGGTCGCGCCGGCGGACGCGCTCGTGGAGGTCGACGGCGCGCCGGCGGAGGTGAAGGACGGCGCCGTGACGGTCTCCGGCATGCCCGGCAGCCGCCATCGCGTCCGTATCGCCAAGGGGGGCAACGAGGTCGAGCGCGACGTCTTCGTGACCGAGGCCGGCGCGGTCCCTCCCGCGCTGGAGCTCTCCGTCACGAGGAGGGCGGCGGTCCCGGCGGTGAAGCCGCACGGCAGACCCCCGGCGGCGGACGCGCCGGACCAGGAGCCGACGGCGGCGGACGCGCCGGACCAGGAGCCGACGGCGGCGGACGCGCCGGCCCCGAAGCGGCCCGCGCCGGCCTCGAAACAGCCCGCGCCGGCCCCGAAGCCGGCGCCGGGACCGGAAAACGTGCTCATGCCCCCAGTCGAGCCGTGAGGGGCGTATGTCGATCGGGGAACAGGTCAGGGGGCGGCCAGCGCCGCCGCAGGCCGGCAAGCGGCCGGCGTCGCCCGCGGCTGCTGGGCGCGCCGGCCCGGTCGTGAGGCGTGGACGGCGCAGGGTCGCCGGGCGGGCGCCGTTGAGCTCATGAGGCGCCGCGCCGCGATCGGGCTGCTCGCCGCCTTGGAGCTCGTCGCGGCCCTGCCGCGCCGGGCGCTGGGCGCGCCGGAGGACACGCCGCCGCGCGAGGCGCAGGACGGGCCGGCGGCGGCCGCGCCGCCAGCGGCCGCGCCGGCGGAAGCCGCGCCAGCGGCCGCGCCGGTGGAACCCGCGCCGGCATCAACCGTCGCGCCGCCGGCGGTCGCCGCGGCCGCCCGGCGGAGCGAGGCCGTCGCGCGGTACACCAAGGGGCGGGCGCTCTACGCCGAGGGGTCGTGGGCCGCGGCGCTCGCGGAGTTCCTGGCGTCGCGGCAGCTCCATCCGATGTGGGCGGCCACCTCCAGCGCGGCCCTGTGCCTGAAGCAGCTCAAGCGCCACGACGAGGCGCTCGACATGTTCGAGGCGCTGCTCCGGGACTTCGGCGCGGAGCTGCCGGCCGGCGCCAAGGAGGTGGTGCAGCGCGAGGTCGTGGAGCTGCGCGGCCTCGTCGGCACCATCGAGATCGACGGCGCCGAGCCGGGCGCGGGCGTCACGATCGACGGGCAGAGCCGCGGCGAGTTCCCGCTGCTCGCGCCGCTCCGCGTGACGGCGGGGAGCCACGTCGTGCGGCTTGCCAAGGAGGGGTTCGAGCCGTTCGAGCGCCGGGTCGAGGTGGCGGGCGGCCAGACCGCGCGCGTCGCGGCCCGGCTGCGGGCGCTCATGCGCGCCGGGCGGCTGCGGGTCGCCGAGCAGGGCGGCAGGGCGCTCGACGTGGTCGTGGACGGGAGCGTCGTCGGGAAGACGCCCTGGGAGGGGCGGCTCGCGGCCGGCGACCACGTGGTGCTGCTGCGCGGCGAGGGGGACCTCGGCACGTTGCCGGTCTCGGTCTCCATCGAGCTCGACCGGCTCACGCCGATCACGCTGCAGGCCGAGGAGCTCGCGGCGGCGCTCCGGATCGAGCCGGAGCCGGTGAACGCGAGCGTGGCGCTCGACGCGGTGACGGTCGGGCGCGGGATCTGGGAGGGCCGGCTGCGCGCCGGGGAGCACCGGATCGAGATCGCGGCGCCGGGGTTCGTGCCCGAGGCGCGCCGGATCGCGGTGGCGCGCGGCGAGCGGAAGGTGCTGCGCGTGCGGCTCGGGCGCGACGAGCTGTCGCCGTTCTGGCGCAAGCCCGCGCGGCCGGCGCGGGCGGTCGTGGAGCTCGGGACGGCGCTGATGCTGGTGCCCACGTTCGGGGGCGACATCACCAGGCAGTGCGGCGAGGACTGCCGGATGGCGATCGGCGTCGGGGGCGGCGCGGTGGTCCATGCCGGGTACGAGCTCGGCATGGGCCTCGGGTTCGGCGTGACGGTCGGCCATGTCGCGGCGACGCAGACGATCTCCGGGCGGACCGCGTCGCTGACCCCGGTCGGGCTGCCGGCGCAGGCGGGCACGGCGGAGGACGTGCTCGCGCTGCGCGCCGGGCTCGTGGGGGCGTGGGTCGGCCTCACCCTGGGCGAGCGCTGGCCGCTGCACTTCCGGCTCGGCGTCGGCGAGATGCTCGGCACGGTGCTCGACACGCGCACGGGCGAGTTCTACGCGAGCGACGCGCGGAGCTACCCGCTGGATCCCGCGATCGAGCAGCACGACGCGGCGTTCCTCCACGTGACGCCCGAGGTGCGGATCGGGCTGCCGCTCGGCCGGCACGTCGAGCTGACCGCGGGGGTCGCGGCGCCGGTGCTGATCAGCCTGACGACGCCGCAGTGGTCCGAGGCGCACGGGGTGAGCGCCGGGATCGACGGGCTCGGGACCTTCGGGGGCGACGCGCTCCTCGGCCCCGTGTTCATGATGCTCGCGCCGGGGATCGGCGCGCGGTTCGACTTCTGAGGCCCGCGCCTCGCCGGGCGCCTCGGCTCAGGGCCGGCGCTTCGCCGGGCGCGCGTCGATGCCGTACTGCTTCAGCTTGAACACGAACGTGCGCGCCGGCATGCCGATGAGCTCCGCCGCGCGCGTCTGCACCCCGCCCGTCGCCTCGAGCGCCTCCTCCATCCGCCGGCGCTCGAGCTCCTTCAGCTCGTCGGCGATCGGCCGGAAGCGCGCCGGCGCGGACGGCGCGCCGGGGGACGGCGCCGCCGCGGCCTCGCGCCCCACGATGCGGTCGGGGAGGTTCCACAGCTCGACCACGTCGCCCTCCGCGGTGGCCGCCGCGAACTCCATCGCGTTCTTCAGCTCGCGCACGTTGCCCGGGAACGGGTAGGCCGCGAGCTTGGCGAGCGCGGCCTCGGAGAGCTCGAGCGCCGCCTTGCCGGCCCGCGCGCGCGCCCCGACGAGGAACAGGCGCGCCAGGATCGGCACCTCGCGCGGGCGGTGCCGGAGCGGCGGCAGCTCGACGACCGCCGTGCTGAGGCGGAAGAGCAGGTCCTCCCGGAAGCGGCCCTCGCGGCGCTCGACCTCGAGGTTGCGGTTCGTGGCGGCGACGATGCGGAAGTCGACCTCGCGCTCGCGCACGTCGCCGAGGCGGGTGATCCGCCGCGCCTCGAGCGCGCGCAGGAGCTTCGCCTGCGCGCCGAGGGGGAGCTCGCCGACCTCGTCGAGGAACACGGTGCCGCCGTGCGCCCGCTCGAGCAGCCCGGGCTTCGGCGCGCGCGCGTCCGAGAACGCGCCCCGCTCGTACCCGAACAGCTCGCTCTCGACGAGCGTCTCGGGGAGGGCGGCGCAGTTCAGCGTGATCATCGGCCTGCCGGCGCGGTCGGACCAGTGGTGCAGCGCGGCCGCGGCGTTCTCCTTGCCGGCGCCCGTCTCGCCGAGGACGAGGACCGAGAGATCGCTCGCGGCGAGCCGGCGGATCAGCTCGAACACGCGGATCATCGCCGCGTCGGCGAGCACGATCTCGCGCCCGCCGACGTCGTGCCGGACCGCGGTGTCCGCGGCGCCGGCCACCGTCCCCGGCGCGGCGATCGCGGCGGCCGCGGCGGCGCCGGAGACGAGGGTCTCGGCGTCGCAGCCGTCCGCCGGGTACGAGGCGAGCCCGCCGCGGACCTCCGGCGCGAGCGGCGCGAGCGCCTCCAGGAGCTCGAGCGCGGCCGCGTGCGCCGCCTCGGCGCCGAGCTCGGGCATCAGGGCGACGAGCTGCGCGCCGCCGTTCCAGGCGAGCACGTCGATGAGCCGCAGCGCGGCCGCGGCCCTCGATCCGGCGGCGCCCCGGTCCCGCATGCCGGCCATCGACACGGCGACCACCGCGAGCGGCCTGCCGTAGTCGCCGGCGCGCTCGAGCTCCTCCTCGAGGCGCCGGCGCCACCGGCCGAGGTCGACGACGGCGCGGTCCGGCGCCCGCGGATCGCGCCGGAGGATGAGCAGCGCGTCGCCGATCGCGACGACGTCGCCGGAGGAGAGCAGGCGCGAGCCCTCGAGGCGCTCGCCGTTGACGAGCGTCCCGTTGTGGCTCTTGAGGTCGGTGACCTGCACCTCGCCGTCCGCGACCAGGAACTTGGCGTGACGCCGCGACGCCGCGGCGGCGGCGACGCAGATCTCGGACTCCGACGAGCGGCCGACGAACAACATCCCCTCGCGCGGCAGCGGGAACCGCCGCGAGGAGGAGCCGTCGATCACGAGCAGGTACGCGGAGGCGTCCAGGCTGGCTTCGAAGAGATCGCTCCGGTCAAGGCTCGCGGTCTGCGCCCTGGAGTTCAGCCTGTCCACCGTGGAGAGCTTCCCTCGGAAGGGGGGGTGATTCAAGGAGGACGCACTTTGGCGACATCACGGAACGGCGTCGCACCGCGCGGTGTACAAGCGGGTTCGCTGCTGGCGGCGACGGTCGCGCGTGCTCCGGCGTCCGCTGGAGAGAGGACGTGATTCCGCGCGGCGGCCTACACCGCAGACTGCGTCTGAAGGTGGACGAGCATGCGCGCGAAGTCGCACAGCGCCGAGGAGCCGCCGAGCCGCAGGACGAGCTGGAGGACGGCCTCGGCGTGGAGGTAGTGCTCCGAAGGCAAGTAGGCGAAGAGGGCGGGATCGCTGATGTCGATGGTGCGTCGCCACGCGTCGGCGCGCGCGCGCGCCGACCAGATCGCCCGGAACGCGGCGGCGGGCAGGCTCGCCAGCACATCGCGGAGCGCGCCGTCTTCGGTATCCGGCTTCGCCAGGAGGGCCCGCACGGCGGCTTCGACCTCCGGCGCGGAGGCCTCGCGCTCCGCCTTGGACCGCGACGCCGCCCCGCTCGCCCACCGGCGGAGCCGCTCCTCGGGCGAGAGCTCCCCTTCCCCGGCGCCCGCCGCGGCTGCGCCCGGCGACGCCGCCTCGTCGCGCACATCCGAGGGTAGGTCCGCCTCGGCCCGCGCTTCGAGCATCACGCGCACCTCGCGCGACAAGGACTTCTGTCGCCAGGCCGCCCGGTCGAAGAGCTCCGCCCCTTCCTCCAGCGCCCAGCGCAGCGCCGGCTCCCACCGGGACGCCGGCAGCGCGGCCCACACCGGATCTGGAATGGCCATCAGCCAATCGCCCGCCCGCGTCCTGCCGATCTGCCCCGCCGCGACCGCATCGAGCACCCGCCCGGCGAGCTGCGCGGCGCGCTCCGCCGGGACCAGCGGCAACACCGCTGCGATCGCCTCGACGCAATCCTCCTCTTCGAGCTCATCGCGCTCGTCGACCAGCGCCAGCACCTCGTCCACGAGCGCCGCGCGCTGGTCGCCCTCGGCGAGCGACGCCGCGGCGGACACCCCCCTCAGCCGCACGGGCCCGCCGCGCTCGCGCGCCTCGTCGAGGTAGAGCGAGAGGACCACGCCGCGGTCTGCGCCGGCGGCGAGCCGCGCGGCGCGCCCGAGCGTGGCGAGGATCTCCACGCTGGCTGGCCGCTCATGGCGCGCGAGCGCCGCCCGCAGGTGCTCGCGCTGCTCCTCGGGGGAGAACAGCTCGGCGAACCCGGGGAGGTCGTAGAGCTCCTCCCCGCCCTGGAGCAGCGCCCGCGCGAGCCGGGCGCTCCGCTCGCCCGCGAGCTCGCGGGCGAACTCCATCACGAGCGCCAGCTCGTCCCCGGCGGCGTGGTGCTCGGCGAAGTCGAGCACCACGTCGAAGCCCCTGTCCTTGAAGATCGCCGCGGCGCGCTCCGGGCCGAACAGCAGCCGCCCGAGCCGCGACGCCGCCGCCTCGACCGGGTGTGTCGACCCGCGCTCCTCGGCCGCCGCCACCGCTAATGCCAGGCGCTCGCCCAGCGCCGCGCGCTCGTCCTCCGTCAGCGACGGCCCGTGCTCCGCTGCCCAGTCCGCGATCCACTCGAGCGCCTCCGAGGCGGCGTCGCCGAGCGCCTCGATCCGGCGAAACGCCTCGTGGAACAGCGCCGACGCGCGCGGCTCTCCGAGGTGCGCCGCGACGCGCAGGAGCGCGTCCGCCCCCGCCGAGGGGTCCGCCTCGCCGCGAGCGCAGGCGATCGCCTCGTCCGCGAGCGCCGGGCACACCGCCACGACGTCCGCGAGCGCCGCGGGCAGGCACCGGCTCGTCCGGGCCCGCTCCAGCGCGAGCCGCGCGATGCGCACGCGCGACTCGCCCGGGTGCTCGCGCGCCACGGACAGCAGCTCATCCACGCCGTCGAGGCCCTGGCACTCGGCCTCCGACGCCTCGAGCATCCCCGCGCCCGCGAAGGCGTGCGCCGCGCGCCCGCGCGCCGAGAACCCGCCGCGCGACGTCCCCTCCGCCTCCTCGGCCTCGAGGGCCGCGCGCAGCCGGACGATCTCCCCCTCCCCGCGGGCGCGCTCGCGATCTCGGGCCGGCAAGAGCGGCAGGAGGTCGCACCACGACAGGAACCCGACGATCGGCTCCGCCTCCGGGATCCACGCCGCGATCTCCGCCGCGGCGCGCGCCGCCGCCGCGGCGGGGAGGTACGGCGCGCACGAGCGCAGCGCCTCGGCGCGGCGCACGCCGAGCGCGCGGATCGCGTCGAGCGCGGCGTCGTGTTGCTCGGCGCGCGCGAGGCGCACCGCGATCGCGACCACCGCCGCCTCGTCCGCGAACCACGCCGATCCATCGCCGGGCTGAGGCTGCACCGCGAGCGCCAGCACGGCGCCGAGCGAGGCATCGGGAAACACCCCGAGGTGGCGGAGGACGAACGCGTGGCGGCTCACGAAATCCACGCGCCGGAGCCGGTCGATCGCCTCCTCCGCGCTCCACAGCCCGCACTCGAGCGCTCGCGCGCGCAGGCTGAAGGGGATCTCCCTCTCGGCCCAGCACGTCCGCTCCGCGCGCTCTCTCGCCCGGAGCTGCCGCAGTATCGCGTCGGCGCGCGCCCGCTCGGACTCGGCCTCTTCGAACGACCGGTCCGCGAGGCGCCATGCGTCGAGCGAGCGTGCCAGCGTGTCTTCTCCGGAGGAGGTCTCCATCAGCTGTCCCCGTCCCTGGCGCTACTTCCTCGGTTTGTGCTTGTCGCGCGGGCCGATGTAGTTGCCCTGATCATCGTAGTACGGGTTGCCGCCGGACGCCCCCCCGCCACCACCGCCGCCTCCAGGCTCCGGCCAAGCCCCCGGCGGCCCGCCCGGCGGATAACCGCCCGGGGGCGGGTTCTCCGGCGGGTAATACACTCCCTGATTCTTTCCGGTCTTGGGATCCTTCTGCGTGACGTGTTTGCCCTCGCCGTCGGTGCGGGGCACGACGGCCGTCTGCGACGCCTCGGTCCTGGGGCTCTCCGTGCCATGCACCTTCTTGCCGTCCCACGGAGCATCGTTGTGGTGCACGCCGCCGGTGGCCTTGGGCTGCTCCTGGCCCTTCTTCTTCGTGTCCTTGTTGGGATCCGCGTTGATGTTGTCCGGATGGATGCCGAGCTCCCGGAAGACCTGCGCGCAGAACTTGCACGGCGGAATCGGATTGCCCTTCTTGTCGTACGCCTGGATCTTTGCGCCCTTCCGGTACTGCTCCCGCAGCTCATTCCGGACCTTCGCGTTCTGCTCGTCTTTCGAGAGCTTGTCCCAGCCCGTCTGCTTCTGGAGGTCGCCTCGGATCTCCTTCGCCTGCCTGTCGAGCGCCTCGATCTCCGCGCACTTGCCCGCCGTGTTCGGGAGCCTCTCCTTGCTCGGATCCTTCAGCTTCTTGGTCTTCGGGTCTTCCTCGGAGAACTTGCCCTTCGCCTTGTCGACGGCATCCTGGACCGCGGGGTCGTACTCCGGGTTGCCCTGCGCGTCGCGCGGCTTGTCCGGCTCGTGCGGAGGTCGCGGCTGGCCTTCGGAGTAACCCGAGATCTCCTTCTTCTTGCCGGCCCCCGGCTGATCCCAGATCTTGGCCTTCGCCATCAACCCCAGCGGATCGACGAACCGCGTGGGCTGACTCTCGGCGTAAGCGAAGGCGTTGAAGCCCGAGATCAGCCCCACCGGATCGGCGCTGATGTAGCGCCCCGCCTCCGGGTCGTAGTACCGGTGCCGGTTGTAGAACAGGCCGGTCTCCTCATCGTAATACTGGCCCTGATAGCCGATCGGCGTCGTCGTGACGGCGCCGGGCGAGACCTCGAACCGACCCCACGCGCTCCGCCGGATCTCGCAGGCCACCGAGCCATCGGACGACAGCAGCCGCTCCGGGGTACCGATGTCGTCGGTCAGGTAATGGTAGTAGCCGCTCGCGACCCGCTGCCCGCGCTCGACGCGCACGTCCTGGTGCGCCCACGGAAACCCCCGGTCGTCGTGGCAGTAGGTCCGCGCCTCCACGATCGGGGCGCCGGCGCCGGACGGGCGCTGCGTGATCTCGTGCACCAGCACATCGCCATCCCACACGTACCGTGTCGTCGACTCCACGGCCGGCGCGGCGCCCGGCGAGCGCCGGACGACCTTCTTCTGGACCCGCCGGGCGAACGGATCGTAAGCGAAGGTGATGCACACGCCGTCCGGGCGCTCCACCGCCTCGAGCAGGCCGTTGGCCCCCCATCGATAGTGGACGGTCTGCTCGCCGTCGCGCCCGGCGGTGCGCGCCTGGACGAGCCGCGCATCGTCGTCCCAGGTGTACTGCTTGCTGCCGCGCTGCTGGAGGCGGTTGCCCTGACCATAACGCCGCTCGACCAGCGCCTGCTCGTACAGGTTCCCCGTCGCGTCGTACACGAAGCGCTCGGCCTCTTGCCCGTCGATGCCCGCGAAGGCCAGGCGCCCCACGCCGTCGTGCTCGAAGCGCCGCACACCGGCGGCGCGGTCGCGCACCTCCAGGAGCTCGGAAGCGGGCGAGTACCGGTACGCTTGCTCCACCGTCGTCACGCCGGCCGAAGGGGCGCTCCACGCGGCTTGCCCCGTCGCGGGGAGGCGCGCCGCCGTCACGCGGCGCTGCACGAGGCGGTCGCGCTCGTCGTAGGCCGCGTCGATCCGGCCGCCGGCGGGCAGGATCCGCGCGACCTCGCGGCCAAGCACGTCGTGCACCGGCAGGATCTCCTCGCCCCCGTCGAGCACGACGCGCGTGCTCTGCCCCATGATGTCCCGATCCCACGTCTGCGCGTGGCCGAGCGAGGTCGCGCGGCGGACCACGTTCCCGACGAGATCGCGCGCGATGTCCACCACGACGGTCTCCCCGTCCACCGTCTGTTTCTCGCGCACCACCCACCCGAGCGCGTTCCGCTCGTACTCGAACACGCCGCACGGGCCCTCGGCCCGCACGATCCTCCCGAGCGCGTCGTACTCGAACCGCTCCACCCGGTCGTCGTCGTAACGTTGCTCGATGAGCTGACCCGCGAGGTCGTATTCGTACCAGGTCTTCTGGCCGAGCCCGTTCTCGGCCATGATGAGGCGACCTTCGGAGTCGTACCGGTAGTGCAGCTGCCGGCCGTCGAACGTGCGCTCCGAGACGACCATCCCCGCCACGTTCAGCGCGATGGAGTGGACCTCGCCCTTCGGGTTGACGACCTCCACGAGCCGGCCTTCCCGGTCGTACTTCATCCGCGTGACCGCCCCGTCGGCCTCGTGCACCTCGCAGAGCTTGCGGAACCCGCCATACACATAACGGGTGACGCGCCCGTTCTCGCCCATCACGCTCGTGCGCTGCCCGATGGCGTCGTAGTCGTAGCGGACGACGCTGCCGTCCGGCTTGCGCTCGGACAGCAGATCCCCTCGGGTGTTGTAGGTGTAATAGAACGTCGCGCCGGACGGGTCCTGCCTGGCCGTGCACCGTCCCCAGGTGTCGTACGCCCACCGGGTGACGTGGCCTGACGCGTCGACCTTCTCCACCAGGTTGCCGTGGGCGTCGTGGCCGAACCGCGTGCGGCCTCCGTTCGGGCCGATCGTCTCCACGACGAGACCGCGGGCGTCGAAGCGGCTCTCGAACTGCGCGCCGAGCGGATCGGTCCAGGCGATGCCTCCGGCGAAGCGCTCCACGCGGGTCTCCCCGCCCATGGCGTCGATGCTCCGGCGGATGTGCCCGTCCGCGTCGCGCTCGTGCGTCGTCACCCGGCCCAGCGGGTCGATCTCCTGGAGCACGCGGCCGAGGGCGTCTCGCTTCCACTGGGTCGTCGCGCCGAGCGAGTCCGTGTACGCGAGGAGATTCCCGCCCTCGTCGTACCGGCGCTCGACCACGGCGCCAGCGGAGACGGCCTTGTCGAGCTTGCCGTGCTCGTTCCCGAAGTACCGGTGGACGGTGATGGAGTCGATCGCCTCGGAGTAGCCGTCACCATCGTAGATGAACTTGCAGTGATAGATGCCCTTCGCAGCGGTCTCCCCGTCGGCGAGGACCGCGGGCACGCCGTCCGAGAGGCTCCTGTCCGCGCCGGCGCCGTACGCTCCCCACGTCTCGACGCACCGCCGCTCCCCGTCGTAGCGGAAATGGAAGGTGAGGCCGACCGGCGAGGTGTGCGTGAGCAGGAGGTGGTCATCGTCGTAAGTGTACGTGGTGGCGTGGTCGTCCGCGTCGCGCGCCTCGACCAGGTGACCGCGCTCGTCGTAGGCGAAGCGCCCGAGCGCGATCCAGCGGCCTTGCTCCGGCGCGTTCTTGATCTCCCACGCCGCGATGCGACCCTCGCGGTCGCGGCGGACCCTGACGACGCGCCCCGCGCTGTCGTGCACCTCCGCGAGCCGCCCGCCGGCGTAGACGAGCGAGATCGTGTTGTCGAACGCGTCGCGGACGGCGGTCAGGAGCCATCGCTCCCCGTGGCGCGCCTCGAACACGAGCCACCTGCCCTCGCCCGTGTCGAGCACGAACCCCCGCGCGCCGCGCAAGAGGACCATCCCTTCGGGGCCGGTCTCGCCTTCGCCTTCCTCGAGGGCGTCGAACTCCAGGCCCAGCCCCTGATCGCTCCACACGGTGATGGAGCGCCGGCCGACCTCGATGTCCCACGCCAGCGAGTGGCACCACCCGAAGCCGAGGCCGACGTCGCGCTCGGCCGAGGTGGCGTAATAAGCGCGCGCGATCTCGAGCGGGAGGGGGCCCGGCAGATCGACGTCGAGCACGGGAATCGTGAAGACGTTCCCGGTGACGACGTCGACCGGGTCGCCCTTCGAGGCCTTGCCGCTCTTCTTCCCCTTGTGGTGCTTCGGGCAGGAGCCGCCGTTCGGATCGCCGGTCCCATTGCCGCAAGCGCCTTTGCCGCCGCCGCCGGCCCCCTTGCCGCCGTTCTTGCCCTTGGCCTTCTGGCTGTTCTTTCCGCCCTTGCCGCCCTTGCCGCGGCCCCCTCCGCCGCCCCCTCCGCCGCCGAGGACGAAGACGCCTGGGTTCATCCCGGGAATCGCGGGGATGTTCGGGACAGGGGCCGTGCGCATGCTCGCCTGCGTACGGCATCTCCGGCCGGGCGTCAAACCACCGTCCCGCGCGTGAGCGGAGCCGAGAAACAACGTCGTCAGCGGGTCGGCCGCGTTTCAGCCACACCATTCTATTCGACGAGTGGACCGCCGCGCGCTGCTGTCCGGAGAGCGGGTTGGTGGCGCCGTTCGTGTCCCGGTGCGCGCCGCGCCGGGCGCCTCACGCCGGGGGCGCGGAGAGCGCCCCGGCCAGCGCGTCGCCGAGGTGGGAGGCGTCGTTCCAGACCACGAGGTGATAACCGCCGCTCTCGTCGCGCTCGATCAGGCAAACACCGGTGTTCGCCGGCACCTTGAGCGCCTTCAGCCCGCTCGCGCCCATGTGGAGCACCCGCCCCACGAGGGTCTTGATGGCGGCGCCGTGGGAGACGAGCGCCACCGCCTCGCCCGCGTGCCGCTCGGCGACCCGCTCGAGCGCGCGGGTCATCCGGTCGCCGAGCTCCGCGTAGGTCTCGCCGCCGCCGCGGCGGACGTCGACCCCGCTCCGCCACGCGGCCCACTCCTCGGGGAAGCGGGCCTGCACGTCGGCGCGGCTGAGCCCCTGCCAGGCGCCGAGGTGCACCTCCCGCAGCCCCGCGTCCAGGGCCGGCGCGAGCCCCAGCGCCGCGCCCAGGATGTCCGCCGTCTCGCGGGCGCGCTCGAGGTCCGAGCAGTAGACCGCGGCGGGCCGGATCCGGGCGCCGACCAGCCGCTCGGCCAGCCGCGCGGCCTGGGCGCGCCCCCGCTCGTTGAGGCAGCTCCCCGCCTGCCCCTGGAAGACCTGCGCCCGGTTGTCGTCGGTCTCCCCGTGGCGGATCAGCATCAGCTTCGTGGTCGCGTGCACGTCGGCCGCGCAGTGTAGCAAGCGATCGCCGCGCGACGACCCCCGCGGGCGCGCCCGCCGCGGCGCGCGCCCGCCGCGGCGCCTCCAGGCTTCCGATGGGGCGCCCGCCGGTGCAGGATGGGGCCATGAAGACGACCCTCGACAGGCGCCCTCGCCGCCCGGCACGCGCGGCGGCCGCCGCGCTCTCCGCGCTCCTCGTGGTCGGCGTCGCGCTCGCGGGCTGCAAGAAGGGCGGGGCCGGCGGGCCCAGGGGCAAGGAGGCGGCTCCGGAGCGCGACCGCGCCTGCGCAGACCCGGCGCGGCCGAAGGCGTATTTCTATCCGGCGCCGAACCGGACGGACTACTGGCCTGACGACCCCTGGAAGGACGGGTGCGCCATGCTCGTGCCAGATCACCTGTTCTGCTGCCCGGCGGCGGGCGCGCCCGGCACGGCGAAATGACGAGGGCGCGCGGCGAAATGACGAGGGCGCGCGGCGCTGACACGCGCGGCGCTTGACACGCGCGGCGCCCTCCCATTCCAACCCAGCGCGCCGGCGTCGCGCGCCGCCCGCGCACCTCCGATTCCGCACGTGCCTTTCTGCCACGCGCGGCGAGTTGCCCACCGCTTTTCTGCCACAGGCGCAGGCCGTCGCCTTCGTAAAATGCCCTTGTTTAGCCGCGCGCCGTCCGCGCGGTACGCGGCGTGCTTTCATCCCGCGCTCGAGCCGAGGTCACCCACAGAGACGTGCTGTGCTGCGGACGCCCACGTGGCGCCGGAGCCTGCCTCGGTTCGGAAAGGGTCTCTCGCATGCAACGACGTCTTGCGCCATGGCTCATGCTCCTGCTCATCCCGTCCTGCGCTGAAGAGGGGGGCGTGAAACCCATCGAGTCTCCGGCCGGTACGACGGGCGCGGGCGGCGCGCCGCCGGAGGAGCCAGCGGCGGGCGGAGGCGGCCAGGGCGCGGGCGGAGGCGGCCAGGGCGCGGGCGGCAACAGCGGCGCAGGGGGGTACAGCCCGGACGACGACAGCACCTTCCGGCCGGAGCAGCGGCCGTTCTCCGAGGACCTGCTCGAGCGCCTCGTGACGAAGCCTGGGTTCACCGTCAACGTGTTCGCGAAGGACGTGGACAACGCCCGCATGATGGAGGTCGCCGCCGACGGGGGCGTCTACGTCACGCGGCCGATGCCCGGCGACGTGCTGCTGCTGCGCGACACCGACGGCGACGGTCAGGCAGACGACGGGATCAAGGCCTTCGAGGGGGGTCCGGGCTTCGAGAACCTGCACGGCATCGCGCTCAGCGAGGACGGCGAGACGATGTACCTGGCCACGCCGACGAGCCTCTACGCCGCGGCCGTCAACGCGGACGGCAGCCTCGGAGAGCCGACCGCCCTCCTCACCGATCTGCCCGACGGCGGCCAGCACCCCAAGCGCACGATGCGCTTCCTCCCCGGCACCGGATCCCTCCTGCTCTCCGCGGGCAGCAGCTGCAACGCGTGCTCGGAGACGAACCCCGAGCACGCCGCGATGGTGCTGATCGACCCGTTCAAGGGCCAGCAAACGCGGCAAGACCGCTCCGTGTTCGCCACGGGGCTCCGCAACACCATCGGCTTCGACTGGTATCCGGGCACCGAGGAGCTCTGGGGCATGGATCACGGCAGCGATCACCGCGGCGGCGTGGTGCCGCCCGAGGAGCTCAACCTGCTCGTCGCGGGCAAGGACTACGGCTGGCCCTACGCCTACTCGAGCGGCCCCGGCGAGGCCGCCCCGGACCCGGTCATGGACGACCCGCCCGGGTCCACGAAGCAAGCCTACGCCGCCAGCACCGAGCCCGCGGTGCTCGTCTATGAGGCGCACAGCGCGCCCATCGATTTCCGCTTCTACACGGGCGACCAGTTCCCGGCCGAGTACAAGAACGATGCGTTCGTCGCGATGCGCGGCTCGTGGAACCGCTACCCGCCCGTGGGCTACAAGGTGGTGCGCGTCCTGTTCGACAAGGAGACGCGCCAGCCGACCGGCTTCGAGGACTTCGTCACGGGGTGGCTGCTCGACGACGGCCGCGCGCACTTCGGCCGCCTCGCCGGCCTCGCCCAGCTGCAGGACGGGTCGCTGCTCATCAGCGACGACACGAACGGGGTCATTTACCGCGTCGCGTACACCGGCGACTGACGGCGACTGACGGCGACTGAGCGGCGGGGCTCACGCCGGCGTGAGCCCGCGCGGCGGCCGCTCCAGGCGCTCAGCACGAGCGGCAAAACGACCCTGCCTGAGCCCGTCGCGGGACGTCGCGCGGGCGCACAGGCGCCCATGGCAGCAGGAAAGGCGCGGGCGAGGCGCGCGCGCGGCAGGTAAGATCCGCCCTCACGCCGGAGCAAGGAGCTCGATCGATCATGCCGCGTCCGCTCTCGATGTCGCTCGCAGGAACGCTGCTTTGCGCAGCGCTCGTCACCTCATCTTGTTCCTCGTCGGATCCGCCCGCCGGCCCGGGCGGCCTGGGCGGCGCCGGCGCCTCGGGCGGCTCGGGCGGCGCGGGCGCCTCGGGCGAGGGCGGAGGGGCCGGCGGGGCGGGCGGCCGCGATCCAGGGCCAGGGAACGGGGAATCCGAGGTGCTGCTCGGGCGGGACGAGGCGAACGCGCCGCTCCGCGCGGTGGGGCGGCTGCTCGGCGGGCTCGGCTCCGGGGCGTGCACGGCCTTCCTCATCGATCCTTCCGGGCGCCCCGAGGCGCCGGCGCACGTGGTGACGAACGGCCATTGCACCCACGACTGGGCCGTGCCCGAGGCGGCGAACGCGGTGCACGTCGACACCGAGGCGACGCCGGAGCTGCGGATGCTCTTCAACTACTTCCAGGACACCGTCGACGCGCACGTCGAGGTCCCGGCGAAGGTCGTCCGTTACGCGACCATGAAGGGGACCGACCTCGCGGTGGTCGAGCTCGACGCCACGCTCGGCGCGCTGGCGGGCCGCGGGATCACCCCGCTCGGCCTCGCCCCGTCGGCGCCGCCTCCCGGAGGGCGCGTGTCCGTGGTCGGCGCGCCGCAGCTCGAGGTGGAGTTCCTGCGCCGCGCCCGCTGCAGCGACGAGGGCCCCTTCGACGTCGTCGAGCGCGGCTGGCACTGGTTCGGGGCGCACCGGAACCGCTGCGCCGACATCGCGAACGGCAGCTCGGGCTCGCCGGTGCTCGACGAGGCGCAGCGCGTCCATGCGGTCGTCAACACCACGACCCAGGGCAGCCCGCCCGACGGCGACTGCTTCCTCGGCAGGCCGTGCGAGGTCGGCGCGCCGCCGGGCGTGTCGGTCGAGCGCGCGAGCTACGCCGTCAGCGTGACCGGCCTCGGCGCCTGCTTCGACGAGGGCGGGCGCTTCGCCCTGGACCGCGAGGGCTGCCCGCTCGATCCGGGCCGCGCGCTCGACGTGCTCACCTACCCTCCGCCCCGCGCACGCCCGAGCGACGCGGCGACCGGCGCGGCGAACACCTGGGAGGTGACGCTGGGCGAGCGGGACGTGCTCGCGTTCTTCCGCTACAAGCTGGGCCGCGGCGGCAGCATCGACTGCCGCAAGGAAGAGGGTTACTCGGCGCCGATCAAGCTCGCATCGCAGGGGCTCTCGATCTTGCCGCTGCCCGAGCTCGAGGGCGTCCAGCAGCTCTGCGTGATCGCCGGGCCGACGGAGGTGCACGACGGGGCGTGGCAGCCGCTCGCCTTCCCCACGGTCGTCCTCACCACGATCGACACGACGCCGCCGACGCGCCGTCCCGAGCTCTCGATCGTGGGCGACGCGACCGAAGGCCTGCGCGTCGAGCCGATCTTCTCGCTGCCGGAGCTCGCCGACTTCGAGTACCACGTCGGCCCGCCGGAGACGACGGACTGCGATGATCCTGCGGCCGCGTGGCGCCGTTACCGGCGCATTGCCATCGTCCTCGGCGCCCGCGAGCTTCCGGCCCGGTTCTGCGTGCGCCCCACCGACTGGGCGGGCAACGTCGGCGAGCCGTTCGACTACCTGCTCCCCCCCTGAGGCGGCCGCGCTCCCGGCCGGCGCCGGCGCCCCTGAGCCGGCGCTCCGCCGCGCCGCGGTCTCTCCGCCGCGCCGCGGTCTCTCCGCCACGCCGCGGGCCCTGGCGAGCGCGGCTCAGGCCCTCCGGAGCTCGAACCCGAGGGCCGGCATCCCCTCGATCGAGGCCGGCCCCGTCCGGTGGAACCCGAGCTTCTCCAGCACCCGGATCGACGCCGCGTTCTCGGGCATCACGGTCGCGATGAGGCGTGGGAGCCCGAGATCCTCGAACGCGTAACGGATGCACGCCCTCGACGACTCGGTGGCGTACCCGGCCCCCCAGTGCTTCCGGAAGAAGCGGTATCCGAGGTCCGCGACCTCGGTCTCCTCCCACCACCTCAGCCCGCACCAGCCGAGCTTCTCCCCTGTCCTCCGGTCGAGGACGACGAACCGACCCATCCGCCAGGTCGCGTACTGCTTCGCCAGCCGCTCGACGACCGCGCGCGCCTCCGCTTCATCGGCGAAGGCCGCGTTGCCGGTGTAGCGGACCACTTCCGGATCCGAGTTCAGCTGCATCATGAACGGCGCGTCGGAGAGCCGGTGGGGGCGGAGGTTCAGGCGCTCCGTCGAGAGGATGGCGTCTCCCGCGTCGGTCTCGTCGATGTCAGGCCAGGTCATGCCGCCATGGTAGCGGGTCCGCCGCGCCGGCGCCCCCGCGTCCTCGCTCGGAGCCCACCCGGGACCGCCGGGGCCCGATCCTGAGCCACGAGGAGGCCTCGCGGCTCGGGCAGCGCAGCGCGCGCCCCGGGGCCCGGGTCGGACGCCCTGCTGTCGTGGGTCTCTCGGTCCTGCCGTGGTGTGGCCGGCATCCTCTCTTTTCCTGAGCGTCTTTCCCGCGCGTCCTTTTGGCCTCTCCGGCCCTCGCGCGGCGTCCTGACATGGTGGTTCGTCCTGCGCGCCTTCTGCGCATTTTCGCGCTCCACCCGTTTGTCGCGCCAGGGATCGGCGGCGCCGCGACATCGCGCCATGCGCGGCCCCCCGCCTCCCCGCCCGGCCCGTTTTCCAGCGGTGATCTCGGATCGGCGGCGGGACGGGTCGCCCCGCTCGCGGCCGTCAAGCCCTCCAGAGGGGCTTGGTGTACCGCCCTCATCAACTTAGGTTTGCTCCAGACACAGCGCATCGGCGACCTGCGCCTCCTGGCGCTGGCGACATCCGGCGGCGACCGCGCCACGGCGCGGCGCGCGGAGGTCTCGTCGACGCGTCGACCTGGCTTCTCGTATCCGTATTGGTGGGACTCTCGTCGAGCAAGGCGGGGCTGGGCCCAGGGGTGAGATCCGCCCTGAAATCGCCCTTCGCCCGACTCACACTCTGCCTGTGTCTCCACCTGTTCCGAGCACGGCTGACTGCAGGATCGAGCGCCTCGGCGCTCGGGATCGATAGAAAGGTGGGGTCACATGCGAAGGTATCGAGCGAGCGCGATTTCTGCTGGAGTCCTTGCCGGGTTTACGGGCGTGATGGCCATCGCAGGCGCAAGCTGGGCCGATGGCAAGTATCAGCAGTTCTCCCAAATGGGAGTTCAGGGTCCCGTGGGGCAGCAGGGGTTCAAGGGCGAGAAGGGCGAGCGCGGTCCCCAGGGTCCCCAGGGTCCCAAGGGCGAGCGCGGTCCGCAGGGCCCCCAGGGGCCGAAGGGCGAGAAGGGCGAGAAGGGCGAGAAGGGCGACTCTGGTCCCCAGGGCCTGGCGGGTCTCAAGGGCCAGGACGGCGCCATCGGCCTCCAGGGCCTCAAGGGCCACGACGGCGTCAAGGGCGAGAAGGGCGAGCGCGGGCCGCAGGGTCCCCAGGGGCCCAAGGGCGAGCGCGGGCCGCAGGGCCCCCAGGGGCCCCAGGGCGAGCGCGGTCCGCAGGGCCCCCAGGGGCCGAAGGGCGAGAAGGGCGACTCTGGTCCCCAGGGCCCGGCGGGTCTCAAGGGCCAGGACGGCGCCATCGGCCTCCAGGGCCTCAAGGGCCACGACGGCGTCAAGGGCGAGAAGGGCGAGCGCGGGCCGCAGGGTCCCGCTGGCCCCCAGGGGCCCAAGGGCGAGAAGGGCGAGCGTGGTCCCCAGGGCCCGGCGGGCCCGGCGGGCCCGGCGGGCATCAAGGGCCAGGACGGCGCCATCGGCCTCCAGGGCCTCAAGGGCCACGACGGCGTCAAGGGCGAGAAGGGCGAGCGCGGGCCGCAGGGTCCTGCTGGACCCCAGGGGCCCAAGGGCGAGAAGGGCGAGCGCGGTCCCCAGGGCCCGGCGGGTATGGCGGGCATCAAGGGTCAGGACGGCGCCATGGGCCTCCAGGGCCTCAAGGGTCACGACGGCCTCAAGGGCGAGCGTGGTCCCCAGGGTCCTGCTGGACCCCAGGGGCCCAAGGGCGAGAAGGGCGAGCGCGGTCCCCAGGGCCCGGCGGGTCCGGTGGGCATCAAGGGTCAGGACGGCGCCATGGGCCTCCAGGGCCTCAAGGGCCACGACGGCCTCAAGGGCGAGCGTGGTCCCCAGGGTCCTGCTGGACCCCAGGGGCCCAAGGGCGAGAAGGGCGAGCGCGGTCCCCAGGGCCCGGCGGGTCCGGTGGGCATCAAGGGTCAGGACGGCGCCATGGGCCTCCAGGGCCTCAAGGGCCACGACGGCCACGACGGCGCCAAGGGCGAGAAGGGCGAGCGTGGACCCCAGGGTCCCGCCGGACCCCAGGGGCCCAAGGGCGAGCGTGGTCCCCAAGGCCCCCAGGGGCCGAAGGGCGAGAAGGGTGACCCCGGACCCCAGGGTCCGCCGGGCGCCAAGGGCGTCGACGGCGCCAAGGGCCCCATGGGCCTCCAGGGCCTCCAGGGCCTCAAGGGCCACGACGGCCACGACGGCGCCAAGGGCGAGAAGGGCGACCGTGGTCCCCAGGGTCCCGCCGGCCCCCAGGGCCCCCAGGGCCTCAAGGGCGAGAAGGGCGAGCGCGGACCCCAGGGTCCCGCCGGCCCCCAGGGTCCGCAGGGTCCCAAGGGCGAGAAGGGCGAGCGCGGCCTCCAGGGTCCCGCCGGACCCCAGGGTCCCAAGGGCGAGAAGGGCGAGCGCGGCCCCCAGGGCCCGGCGGGTACGGCGGGCATCAAGGGTCAGGACGGCGCCATGGGCCTCCAGGGCCTCAAGGGCCACGACGGCCTCAAGGGCGAGCGCGGACCCCAGGGTCCCAAGGGCGAGAAGGGCGAGCGCGGCCCCCAGGGTCCCGCGGGCATCGCCGGCCAGCAGGGCCTCAAGGGCCACGACGGCCACGACGGCCTCAAGGGCGCTCAGGGCGAGCGCGGCGCGCAGGGCCCGGCGGGTCCCAAGGGCGCTCAGGGCGAACGCGGCCCCCAGGGGCCGGCAGGCCCGCCCGCGCTCACCAAGATCCGCATCGTCTCCGTGACGCGCCAGGCGGATCCCACGAGCTCGTTCGTCAACGTCAGGGCGGTCTGCAAGGCCGGCGAGATCGTCCTCAGCGGCGGCTTCTCGGTCTCCGGCGGCGCTCAGTCGGTCACCAGGGTGGTTGAGAACTCGCCGCTCGACTCCGCCGAGGAGGGCCGCGTGGGCTGGACGGCCACCGCCATGTTCGACAGCGGCTACGGCAAGAAGGGCCAGACCATCGCGCTGACCACGTTCGCCGTCTGCGCCGAGCTCCCCGTGCACTGAGCCCGACGAGCGCAAGCGCGCCACGCACCTGGCGTGAGCCCGCGCCGCGAGCCCGCCTCTGTCCCCCCTCTCCCCAGCACCCCGGGGACAGGGGGGACAAATTGCAATTCAAATCACAAACACTCCCCAGAACCTCCGCTGTGGCTCACCGTCGTACATATCGGGTCGCGGGACAGATGCTGCCGAGCAGCATGCGCACAGAGGGCTGATGCCGAAGAGCAGCACCTGGCCGGGGGACCCGGCGCCATGGGCAGCCTCGGGCCGCGCGCAGGAGCTCTTCACGCCGCTCGGGGCGGCCCCGCCGGCGGCGGCGCAGCGGGTGTGTCGGCCGCTACGCGGCCCGCGCGAGGCGGTTCGCCGCAGGGGACGTGCTTCTGCGGCCCTCCAGAAGAGCGCCAAGGCCGCGATCGGGGAGTTCCCTACATCGGCGGCGCGCCGTGCGCCTCTGTCACACCGCGCTGGAAAGACGCGCCGCGGCGTAAAGCAGCTTGCACGCTTTTCGCAAGCATCGCGGGCGGTGACCTCATGAACGCGCGGCCCTTTCAAGATGACGTAAAAATTTCGCGTCCCGCGCGAACTATTCCGGCGCACTGGCCGGTTCTCCCCTGCTGCTCCCGCAGGGCTGCCGGCGCGCGTTCGTTCCTGGCGGTCGTCCTTTGCCACAGCTGTTGCCATCTGCCACAGCGGTGATTGCAAGTATCCAAGTTGGCCCGTTATGAAGGTACCCCCTCACTTCAACCCAGAGGTAAGAGGCATGTTTGGCAGGACTCCGAAGAGTCCTGCCTGCCCCCGAAACTCTGTGGTAACTTCCCTCTGGGGATCACGACACGAAGGAGGGGTTTCTCTCAGGTCAGACCACATGCGCCCGTGCGCACCCTAGAGGGGAACCATGAGCACAACCCACGCTATGAAGAACACCCAGCCTGCACTGACGACCCGAGGGCGCCGCAACCGTCTTGTGATCGCGCATGTGCTGAACTCCTTCCAGGTAGGAGGCGCCGAGCAGGTGGTGGTGGACCTCGCCGGTCTGCAGCGGGACGCGGGGCATGACGTGAAGGTCGTGGGCATCGCGACCAACGCGCAGGGTCCGCGCGCGGAGCAGCTCCGGGAGCGCGGCGTCGAGGTGCACATGATCCCGAAGCGCCCCGGCTTCGACATCACGCTCCCCGGCAAGCTCGCGGCGTTCTTCGCCAAGCACGACGTCTCCATCGTGCACTCGCACAACCAGATGCCGCTCATCTACGCGACGGCCGCGGGCCGGCTCCACCGCGTACCTGTCTGCCACACGCTGCACGGCGCGGTGTTCGACCAGGGCCGCAGGGCGTGGCTGCGGCACGTGGCGGCCAGGCTCGCGGACGCGCACGTGGCCGTGTCGCAGTCGACGGCCGACTTCATGCTGAAGAACAACGAGGTCCCGCGCTCGAAGCTGCACGTGATCCTGAACGGAATCGACCTCTCCCGGTTCAGGCCCGACCCGGAGGCCCGGGCGCGCGTGCGCGCCGAGCTCGGGATCCCCGCGGACGCGTGGGTCGCGGGCTCGGTCGGGCGCCTGTCGCAGGTCAAGAACCACGCCCTGCTGCTCCGCGCGGCCGCGGCCGCGGGCGTCCTGTCCGAGGACGGGCGCCTGTTGCTCGTGGGGGACGGGCCCGAGGCCGCCCCGCTGCGCGCGCTCGCCGAGGAGCTCGGCATCAGCGATCGCGTCGTGTTCGCCGGGGAGCGGCACGACGTGCCCGAGTTCCTCGCCGCGATGGACGCCTTCGTCCTGTCGTCGACGTCCGAGGGGCTGCCGCTCTCCATGGTGGAGGCGATGGCCACCGGGCTGCCCGTGGTCTCGACCGCCGTCGGCGGCATCCCGGCCCTCCTGGGCGACGGCGAGGCGGGCCTGCTCGTGCCTTCGGGCTCGGTCGAGTCGCTCGCCGAGCACCTCGCCGCGCTCAAGTCGAACCCCGAGCGGGCCGAGGCCCTGGGGAAGCGCGGCCGGAAGCTCGCCCTCGGGCGCTACTCGGCCGAGCGCATGATGGCGAGCTACATGGATATCTACGAGAGCCTGCTCTCGCGGCGGATCTCGGAGCGCCGCGGCGTCCTGCGGGCGAGCGCGCTGCTCGCCGGGCTGAACGCGTAGACCACGGCAGCGCGCCCCGGCGCGCCCCGGCCGCCTCCGCGGCGCCGGGTCGCGGGTGGACCACGAAGGCGCGGAAGACGCAGGGAACGCCCGCTTCTCTGCGCCCTCCGCGCCTTTGCGGCTCCATCGGCCGGCGGCGCAGCGCAGCCCGCGGGCGCGTCCACGCCGCCAGCCTGCGGCCCGGCGCGCGGGCGCGTCCACGCCGCCAGCCTGCGGCCCGGCGCGCGGGCACGTCCACGCCGCCAGCCTGCGGCTCGGAGCGCGGGCGCGTCCACGCCGCCAGCCCGCGCCTGCGCCTCGGCGCGCGGGCGCGTCCACGCGGTCAGCCCGCGCCTGCGGTCCAGCGCGCAGGCGCGCTCAAGGGGCGCGCGGGATCGTCGAGAGCGAGCGAGGGACCGTCGAGAGCGGCGCCGGCGTGCGGGAGGGCCGCGTCCCGGAGCGCGCCGACGGCGCGCGCGCGTCGAGCGCGGCGTCGGCGCGCACGGACAGGGGCGGCGGCACGCTCGGCCGCAGGGGCGGCGGCACGCTCGACCGCCGGGGCGGCGGCGGCACGCTCGACCGCCGGGGCGGCGGCGCGCCCGCGACCGCGATCCGGGCCTCGCGCACCGCCGCCAGCATCGATCGCGCGTCAGGCCAGCGGTCCTCCTGCGCGAACTCGAGCGCGCGGTCCACGAGCCGCACCACGGCCGGGTGCATCGACGGCGCGACCTTCGCGAGCGACGGGATCGGGCACGTCATCCGCAGGAAGAAGAGCTCGTTCACCGTCGGCGCCTCCTGCACGTACCGGTTCGTGAGCAGCGCGAACATCGTCGCGCCCAGCGCCCAGATGTCGGTCCGCGCGTCGACGAGGTCCCAGCGCGCGCGGGCCTGCTCGGGCGGCATGTACGCCGGCGTGCCCATGGCGCGGAGCCCCGCCAGCGAGGTCTGCGACGAGGGGACCCGCAGGCGCGCGATGCCGAAATCGAGGATCTTCACCCCGCCGTCGCGCGTGAGAAAGATGTTGTCCGGCTTGAGATCGCGGTGGACGATCCCCTTCTCGTGCGCCGCGGCGAGCACGTCGAGGATCTGCTCGCTCAGGAAGAGCACCTCGTCCGGCGCGAGCGCGCCCTTCTGCGCCTTCCAGCGCTGGAGGACGGTCTCCCCCTCGAGGAGCTCCATCACGAGGAACGGCGAGCCGTCCTCGGCCACGCCGTCGGCGAGCACCGCGGCGACCCCGGGGTGGTTCACGGCGTTCGCGATCGCCTTCTCGCGGAGGAACCGGGCCCGGTCGATCTTGTCCGCCGCCCGCTCGGGGTGCAGCAGCTTGATCGCGGCCCGCGCTCCGCTCCGGTGCGTCGCCGCATAGACCGCGGCCATCCCCCCGAGACCGACCAAGGCATCCAGCCGCCACGCGCCGCTCAGCACCGTTCCCACGCGTGCCTGCGCTCTCCGGACGTGCGCGCCATTCTCGAAGTCCATCGCTGACTCTTTTCTATGCCTTCGGGCGACCGATCCTTCAAATCATCCCCGGGTCGAGGAGACGAGGTGCTCCTCTTCACGTCCCGGGTATCCAGAGCTCGGCTGTCCAGATGGATCGGCGCTCCACGACGGCAAGCTGAGGGTGCAACGTGTAGGGACCGCGCCCTGCCGGCCTCCCTTCGCCGCCGACATCGGAGGCGCCTCGGGCCGGCGGTGCCAACAGCACGTCATTGCACGGAAAAGTTCAGCAAAAGCCGCGCCATGCAGGCCCGCTGGACGAGCGCAGCAAGATCGAGCGCTCCCCCTGGGGCCGATTGCCCCGCGTGGCAAAATGCCGCGACCATCGTGCCGCCGTGGACCGTGTGCGGTTCAGGGGATTACCAGGATGCAGCTACGGTGAGACGAGCCCCCTGGTTTGCGGGGAGCACAAAGGGTCCTGTCGCCCTGATCACCCGAGCTCAACAGCACCGTCATCCCCTCGTCACATCTGCCGAGATCGCGCTCGCCGTGGGCGGGTCTGGACGCCGGCTCAGTGGATGCCCTTGAGCGTGGGATCCCCCAGCCGGTATGCCGACAGCGCCTGGCGGATGAAGACCGGCACCGAGACGTAACTCTCGAGCGCGACGCACGCGCGGTTCGACGAGCACGTGCACTGGTAGAATTCGCTGTAATCGCCGTCGCCTTCGTCCGGGTCGGCCTGGCATCCGGGGACGCCGTCGCGCTCCGTGCCGCCGTCCGGAGCGACGGCGGCGATCGTGGGATCCCACCGGACGATCGGCTGCCCGCCCTCCGGGCTCAGCGTCACCTCGTGCCAGTCCGCGTCGCCGTCGCCGTCGAGGTCGGGGCCGGGCGCCGTGACGTAGGCCTTCGCCAGGAGCTCGTTGGCGTGCTCCAGGATGCGCGCGCCGATGCCCTTCTGCACGACCTTGCCGAAGAGGGTCTCGGTGCCGAACGTCTTCGCCACGAACACCTTCCCGGACGGGTGGTGGAGCTCGATCCGGTTCGTGAACCCAGGGTCGGTGTCGGCGCCGACCTCCCAGATCTGCATCATGTCGAGCCACGTCTGCATCTGGTTCTCGGGCAGGTACAGGAGGGTCCAGGCGATCAGGAACTTCTGCTGCTCCCAGCCGACCTGCGGGTCGAGGACGGCGACCGCGGCCGGGGCGCGCGGGTCCCACGGCGCGCTGTCCGGCGCGCCGTAGACGCTGCACACGATGCTCCCCTCGCCGGGGAAGCAGCTCTCCGGCCCGCGCTTGCTCCACCACGAGGTCCAGGCCATCGCGCCCGCCGGATACCCGCTCGAGTCCTTGATCGGCCGGCCGCGCTGATCCGCCTCGACGCGCACGCCCTTGATGGCGTCGTCGCCGGTGAGGTTGTTGGCGAGCCAGCGGCGGTACCCGTCGGGGAAGACGTCGGCGAGCGAGACGGCGCGGTGGCGCGCGTCGAGGAAGTCGAGCCGCGAGTCGCTGATGAAGTTGTCGACGGACTCGGTCATCAACATCGCCACCCACGCCTTGTCATAATAGGAGCCGGCGTTGATCGTGTAGGCCGAGTCGTACTCGCCCTTGTCTTCCGCGAGGGCGCTCTCGAGCGGCTTGCCGCCGAGGGCGATGTCGCCGAAATACCCTGTCGCGCCGTTCGGGACGATCACCTGCGTCTCGCCGGGATCGGTCAGGACGTCGCGCGCCGATCGGAGCACGGTGTCCCCTTCGGGGAGGAAGTGCTCGCCTGGCTGCGGGCGCGCCATCTGGAGCGTGAAGTGATCGAACGCGATCCCGGCCGCGAGCAGGTTGTCGCGGAAGGTCCGGCCCGCGGCGGGGCCCCAGAAGGTATCGAAGTCGACGCCGAGCTCCAGCGCGGCCTGGCGGTAGAGGTTGGCGATCAGGCCGAGCCCCTTGGCGCCGTCGCGCATCTTCGCGTTGTAGCGGTTCAGCGTCCGCTCGGACGCGGCGCGCACGCTGAAGGTCTGCCGGTCGCGCCGGTAGTTGTCGAAGATGTGGTTCACCTCCTGCTGCGTGATGAAGAAGTTGAAGAGCTCGTAAGGGTCCGCGCCGTTGTCGTGCCGGTACACGCTGAGGTTGCCGAGATCGGCCCAGCGGTCGGTCGCGAAGCCGTACGGCACGCGGGTGCGCCCCGCGGGATCCACCGAGGGCCCTTTTGCGTCCTCGGGTGTCGACAGCGTGCGCCACGGGACGTAATCGACCTTCTGCTGCCGGCACCGCGTGTACTTGCCGTCGACCGGCACGATGTGGCCGTCGAGGACGGGGTGCCAGGCGCCGTCCCGCGCCTCGTCCCAGCCGGAGGGCATGTACGCGGTCGGATCGACCTCGACGCAGGTGTCCGGCCGGATCAGATCGTATTTGCTCTGCAGCGCCGAGTAATGGATGTCTTTGCCGTCGTATTCGGGCCGGATGCCGAGGACGCCGCCGAAGTTGTCGATCTTGGCGAGCGTGCCCTTGCCGCGCGGGGAGCCCGCCAGGTAGCTCGGGTCCGCGTGTACGGCGACCGCGTCGCCGTAGAACATCCGAACCGCGGCGAAGTCGTAGGCGCCGAGGCCGATGAGGTCCTGCGTGGGCTCGCCGGCGTAATCCATGGTGGACGAGTGCATGAACATCCAGATCAGGTTCTTCCGCTCGCCCTCGGTGACGGGGTCGAAGTAGCGGGGCCCGACGCAGCGCTCGCCGTCGTCCGACAGCGTGTCGCACGGGGTCTTCACCCGCCCGTTCTTCGTGCGCAGCTGCCAGTACTGCGGCCGGTAGCTCCAGGCGTCGGACGAGCTCACGAAGTTGTGGCGCAGGCCGATGGAGTGGCCCATCTCGTGGATGATCACGGCGTAGTGCGCCCGCTGGGCGAGGTAGCGGCGCATGGCCTCGGCGCGCCGCGCCCGCTGGGCGGCGTCGCCCTCGCCGAAGTGCCCGTAATCGTTCGTGAATTTCTCCTCCAGGAGGTCCGCGAGGGCCGCGGTCGCGAGCGGGGCCGGCGCCTCGTGCAGCACACACGCGCCCCGCCCGGCGAGCGCGATCTCCTTCAGGTTCCTGAGGTCGCGCTGCACGCTCGGGTTGGCGCCCTGGAGCGGCGAGGCGACGCGCATCACCTCGTCCGTGAGCGGCAGCCCCGCGACGCCGGTGAGCTGCTGCATCGCCTTCGTCGTGAGCTCCGCCTCGAGCGCCGTGCCCACCGCGGCCTTGCGGCGCGCCGCGTAGACCGCGCGCATGCTGTCGGGCGCGCTCGCGTCGGCGGCGATGGCGCGCACCTCCTTCGAGAGCCGCTCGAGGCGCGCGCGGAGGCGCGGGTCGCGCAAGGCGTCGGCGCCGTCGCCGGGGAGGGCGCCCGCGTCGAGCCCGGCCGCCGCGGCGACGCGCCGGTCGAGCTCCTCCCGCGTGAGCCGCGGCAACGCGCCGCCCTTCGAGGCGCCCTCGCTCGCCTGGGCCCACGCGCGCACGTAGCGGCCGTCGGTGACGTCCTCGGTGCTGAGCTCTCCCTGGACGTAGCGGGCGGCGTCGACGACGCCCTGGCTCCAGAGGTCGTTCACATGGGTCCAGACGTTGATGCTCGACGCGATCTTCTCGCCCGTGAGCGGGTCTTCCGAGTCGCTGTAGATGCCCCAGGGCGAGGGCGACTGCGGCGCCTCGAAGCTGTTCACCTGGTGGTACCTGAGGTCCCCGATCCGCGCGTTCAGCGCCGCGTCGCAGGCCTCGATCAGCGCGGCGTCGCGCCCGGCCGGCTTGCGGCGCTCGTCGCGGCACATCCGGGCGGTCACGCCCGCCGGGAGCCGCCGGTCGCCGCACGCCGCCGGATCGTCCGCCTCGACGGGGCTGTGGCAGAGCACGAGCATCTCGGGCATCTTCGCGAGCGCGACGACGCCCGGCGCGTAGCCGCGGCGCGCGGCGAGCGAGTCGGCGAGGGCGTCGCAGCCCGCGTCGCCGGGCGCGGCGCCGCGCCGGCACGCGTCGACCTCGCGCGCGAGCGCGACGGCATCGGCGTCGTCGTCCATCTGCCCGTCGAGGATCGGGAACGCCGCGCGGCATTGCCCGGCGTCGCCGCGCGTCCGCGCGCACTCGGCGTACCTCGCGGTGACGACGGCGCTGCGCAGGGCGACGTCCCACTCGTGCGCCGCCGCGGCGGTGGCGTCGAAGTAGTCGGGGTTGCTCTCCGAGGTGACGTACCACGGCTGCGGTACGGCCTTGCGCCGCTGGTAAGGCAGGGTGCAGCGCTGCTTGAAGGTGTCGCACCGGGAGCCGGGGCCCACCTGCACCAGGTCGCCTTCCCATTCCAGGGTCGCCCCGGTGACGGCCTCGCATTCGTCCTCGGTCCCGTTGCCGTCCACATCGCGGTGCGGATCCGCGCCGCTCGGGGTGGTCTCGGGGGTGAAGCACGGGATCTCGCCCGTCATGCCCTCAGGATCCGAGTAATAGTGGCTGCGCTCCCAGAGGTTGTAGCGGCTGATCATGCGGTGCCATTTGGTGTCGCTCATGCCGTAGTTGCGGGCGTACCCGTAGCGCTCCCGGACGAACGCGCCGTAGGCCTGGAAGCGGTAGCCGTCCCACTCGGCCGGCTCGTAATCGCGCTCGACGACGCGGCGGAACGATTGCCGGAGGGTGATCTCGACCGGGTTGCACGAGCCGACCGGCGCGGCGCCGCCCGTGAAGTCGGCGTCGAGCATGCAGGCCGGGAGGCTGTCGATCCCCCAGCCGAGGCGGCTCAGGTCGACGAGCTGGGGCATGGCGAAGGCCTTGTTGGTGACGTCGAGGTAGCCCTGCTCGACGTCGAGGTGGGGCGCGTCGGGGTGGCTCGGGTCGCTCACGTAATAGGCGAGCGGCTCGTAGCGCACGCCGCCGTGGACGCCGAGGAGCGACAGCGTGTCGAAATCATAGGAGTCGACGTTCAGGTTCTTCGACCAGTCGACCCGCATGTACTCGCGCTCGTACCAGGGACGGTCCGTCGTGTTCTCGACGATGACGTTGCTCTCCTCCCCTGTCGTCCGGTTGTACTCGGGCTGGACGTCGAAATGGGAGAGGATCTTGTAGGCGACGGCGACGACGCCATCGTCCGTGGCGGCGCCGGCGCCCTTGCCGTCGGTGTCGTTCACGCGCTCGTAGGTGATGCGGCCGACGAGCAGATCTTCCTGGATCACCCATTTGATCCGCGCGACGTCCGCCTGCGCGTACGACGAGGAGAAGAGCCCGTCCTGCGATGCGCCATAGCCCACGTCGATCACCGTGGTGCGCGCCCAGAACTCCGGATCATCCGCCTTGCTCTGCAGGTCCGCGCCGACGAAGAACGATTTCTTCAGCGCGTTCGCCTGGACTTGATCGATCGCGGGTCGCTCCTCGGCGCAGCCGGCCGTCCACACGACGACGGCCGACAGCAATGCTCGTCTCGCACTCCAACCCATCGCAGAGCCCTCCTCTGGCGCGCTCGACTCCGAGCGTGCATGCCCGCACGAGAACCTCGGCGTCCACGCGCGATTTGCCGCGATCGGCGGCGTGTGCGCGCGACTGACGTGGTGGCTCGTTCAGGGGGACAGCGGCATACGGCGTGCCACGGGGGCGGGGGGCGGGGCGCCGCGGGGGATTTTCCTGCGGCGAGGGCCATTTGCGGGGGGGCGGCGGGCGGGGGGATCGACGGGGCGGCGGGGGGATCGTTAGGCGACTGACGGAGGGGATGACCGGCCGAACGCGCCGTCGGGTGGGGTCGCGCGGCGGGGGCGGGCGGGCGCTGGCCAATCGGCAAGACTGGGACGGGAGAGCTTGCGCAGGGGACACCACCCGGCATGTCTCCCTTCGGGCCTCGCCGGCTGGGACGTTTCGTTGCGCGCCACACGAGGCGCGCCTGCAGCCTCGAGCCACCTGAAGCCTTATGGCGCCTCGGTCGGTGCTCGGCGCGCCCGCCCGCCCCCGCCGCGCGACCCCACCCGACGGCGCTCACGTTGGAGATCTGGGAGAAGGGGGGGATCCGATCGAGGGGGCGGGCGGATCTGCGGGGCGGGGAGATGAAGAGCAGCGGCCGGGGGGGCAGGAATGCGGTATCGAAACCGGCCGCCTGCTCGATCGGGAGGAACACAGTGCCGGAGGGGGACGTCCTGCTCTCGAACGCCGACGGGGCGATCCTGGCCCACGGGGCGGACGTGCTCGTCTGCGACTGCCAGGGGGACGGGCTCGACCTGGCCGTACGACGCGTCGCCACGTTCGCGCTGGTCGCCTCGATCATCATCGCCGGCATCGTCACGGCCCGGGCAGCACCCCTGCCCATCCTCCTCATCGCCGTGACATGGGGCGCCGGCGCCACCGCAGCGCTGCTGGCCGCCCGACGACGACGCCGGCTCCACGGCGTGTTCCGACTCGACTTCGAACGGGCCGAGATCGTCCAGGAAGGCCGCGGGTTCCGGCGGATTTTTCCGATGGGGGCGGTCGTGGGCGTGTCGACGCCGCCGGCCGCGGACGCGGAGGTCGATGAGCCCGGGCTCGCGCCGCGATGGCTGCTCCTTCATCTGGCGAACGGAGAGACGCTGCGCCTGGGGAGGGCGCCGGCCTACGCGCTCGGGCCGGCGCTCGCGTTCCTCAAGCGGGCCGGCGTCGAGGCGTGACGAGGCGCCCCTCGGCGGAGCGCGCGGTCAGGGCGAGGTGAGGCTGGGGTACGGCGGACCGAAGTTCCCCATGATCTCCCGCCGCGACGCGAGGTACGGCGTCTTCGTCGTCGGATCGGCGTAGATGGGGCGGACGATGCAGGTGTTGGTGCCGCACTCCCCCGGGTCGGGGAAGACCACGTCGGCGACCAGCCAGAACATGTCGCCCGAGTCATCCGGGAGGAACGCGACCGGCTGCTCGGGGTCGTAGAAGCCGGCGGGACCGAGGTCGGCGCCGAGCTCGCCGTTGCAGAAGATCTTCACGCGCGGGTGCACGTCCATGCGCGAGCCGCCGCCGAAGTAGTCCACGGCGACCCGCATCCAGCCGGCCTTGGGCGGGAAATCGACGTTGATGTTCTCCGGCGCGCAGAAGCTCGGGTTGTCCGGATCCGTCACGTTGTAATCGCAGTAGATGTTGTCCAGGTCGAGCCGCGGGTTGTGGCAGCCTCTGCCGTAGTCCCGCCACTCCTCCCCGACGCTGCGGGGCGCGTAGAAGCAGGTGTTGTTGGTCTCCTCCGGATCCAGGTACCAGTTCACGGGGTCGGGCGGCGTCGCCGTGTCGCTGAACCAGGTGATGGTCGAGTCGCCCGTGAGGCTGTCGATCGTGCAGTTGGCGTAGCCGCACGCGACGTTCGAGCCGCCGATCGTCCAGGGCTGGGTGTTGTTCGGCTTGTGGAGATAGAGATCGAGGTCGACGCTGGTCGGCTCGTGCTCCCACTCGAGCTCGACGCGGAGGCCGCGCGCCCCGACGAAGAGCGGGTACGCGCACGTCTCGGTCTCGCCGTTCGCGAGGCCCTTCGTGTACGTCACCTTGTACTCGCCCGACTGCAGCGGCTTGAAGTCGTCCTCGTCCGCCCCGCCGACCGAGGGGCACGGGTCCACGCCCGCCGGGCACTCCACCGTCCACACCTCGGAGCCCGCGACCGCATCCCCGCCGAACGTGCCGAGGCCCGTCCTCAGGTCGACGTTCGCGAACGGCGCCGCCTGGATCGCATGGCAACCCCTGAGATCGGTCTCGTAGCAGATCTCGTCCGCGTGCACGCCGCCGACGCACGGGCCCCAGGTGCCCGTCTCGTCGCAGAGCTGCGTGCCGGGGAAGCACCCCTCGTGGCGCAGGTACGACGGGTCGCCGCGGAAGCAGGCGTGCGCCTGGCCCGCGATGCACGCGCACGTCTCGTCGATCACCCCGTTGCAGTTGTCGTCGAGGCCGTCGTGGTCCACGCCGTTCTCGTCGACGCCGCAGAGCTCCACGGGGCCGCACTCGCTCCCGCACGGGTTCACCGTCACGTCCCCCGGATCTTCACCGCCCCCGTCGACGTCGATGTCGCCGCCCAGCCCGCCGATGTCGTCGGGCGCGCCGCCCGTCCCGCCCGTCCCGGCAGCGCCCGAGCCGGCGGCGCCGCCGGCGGCGCCGGCGCCGCCCACGTTCGACGTGCCCGTCGTCGCCTCGCCGAAGTCATGGCGAATGCCTTCGGCGCTGCAGCCGGCCGCAATGCCGGCACCCGCAGCGGCGGCTGTCATCACGACGGGGAGCACGGAGGAGATACGAAAACGAAACATGATGCCTCCACTCGAGGGACACGGCGCGGCGTCGCGGCAGGGCTGGCGCCCGTAAGCGCCGCGACAGGAGGACCGTAGCTTAGCAAAGTGAAGACGCCACGGCGCGTTCACAGGCACGATCGCGCCCAGGTGGACGGGGGATCGTGCGCCACGACCTTCAGCCGGGTGACAAACGGAATGATTTTGCAGGTTCAGGAAGGCACGAGCACGAGCCCACCATGACCCGTCGGCCGGCGCCGGCGCCGGCGACGACGAGCCGCCGCGCGCCGGGTCGCCGATGGACGCGATCAGGAAGATCACTACGCCGCCATTACGCCGCGCCGAGTTCCCCAGGACGACCCGGGGTCCACCTCGCCCCGGCTGCGCCGAGGCGGTCACCGCGCAACGGCAGGACCGGGGCGCGGCGCCCGCCGCCGGCCGGGCGGCGGCTCGCCGATCGCTGTGGGGAGAGTGCTGGGCGTCGGTGCTCCGGGGGGAGCTCTGGCCGCACGCGCTCCGGGGGGAGCTCTGAGCGCCGACGCTCCGGGGGAGCTCTGACCGCACGCGCTCCGGGGGGAGCTCTGAGCGCCGGCGCTCCGGGGGAGCTCTGACCGCACGCGCTCGGGAACTTCGGACGCCGGCGGGGGGAGCTCGGAACGCCGGCGCTCCGGGCGAGTCGGCGCGCCGCCGCTCAGGGGACCGGCGGGTAGTCGGGACCGAAGTTCGACTCCACGTACGCCTCCGTGGTGAGCAGCGGCGTCTTCTGGAGCGCATCCTCGTAGAGCGGCTGGACGACGCAGGTCTCCTGCCCGCACTCGTCGGGCGTCTTGAAGAGCACGTCGGCGACGAGCCAGAAGAGCTCGCTCGAGCCCGCGCGGGCGAACGCGACGGGACGCTCGGGGGAGTAGAACCCCGTGGGCCCGAGATCGGCCCCGAGCGCGCTGTTGCAGAAGATCTTGATCCGCGGGTGGACGTCGCCCTGCACGCCGCTCTGACCGTAGTAATGAACGCCGATACGCATCCATTGGTCCCGCGGCGGAAAATCGATGTTGATGTTCTCGGGCGCGCAGAACTCGTCGTCGTTCGGATCGGTGATCGCGGGATTGCACTTCACGTTGTCGAGATCGAGCCGCGGGTTGTGGCAGCCCCTGCGGTGGTCCCGCCACGCCTCCCCCACCCCGCGGGGGGCGTAGAAGCAGGTGTTGTTGCTCTCCACCGAGTCGAAGAACCAGTTCACCGGGGCAGGGGGCGTCGCGCTGTCGCTGAACCAGCGGATCTGCCTGTTAGACGACAGCTTTTCGATGGTACAGTTGCCCCAGCCGCAGTCGAACGGCGAGCCGGACGTCAACCAGGGCTGCGTGTTGCCCGGCTGGTGCAGGTGCAGATCGAGATCCGCGCTCCCTTGGTCGTGCTCCCACTCGAGCTCGACGCGCAGGCCGCGGGCGCCGACGAAGAGCGGGTACTCGCAGCTCTCGGTCCCGCCGCCCCGGAGGCCCTTCGTGTACGTCACCGTGTACTCGCCCGACTGGAGCGGCTTGAAATCATCCGCCGGATCCGCCCCGCTCACGGCAGGGCACGGGTCGATGCCCGCGGGACAGGTCACCGTCCACACCTCGGTGCCCGGGACGGCATCGTCGCTGAACGGGCCGGTGCCCTCCTTGAGGTCCACGTCGGCGAAGGGCGGCGCCTGGAGCGGGCGGCAGACGGAGACGCTGCCCCCGAAGCAGCCCTCGTCCGCGTGCACGCCGCCGACGCACGCGCCCCACGTGCCCGTCTCGTCGCAGAGCTGGGTGCCGGGGAAGCAGCCCTCGTCGTCCCGGAACGACGGATCGCCGCGGAAACACGAGCTCGCCTGGCCCGGCGTGCAGTGGCACGTCTCGTCGATCTCGCCGTCGCAGTCGTCGTCGAGGCCGATGTTGGCCGCGTTGCACAGCTCGGTCGGGCCACACGCGCTCCCGCACGGGTTCATCGCCACGTCCTCCCCGCCGTTCCCGCCGTCGAGGTCGAGGTTGCCGCCGAGGCCGTCGGGGGCCGTGCCCGCGCCGCCGTCGCCGCCCGTCCCAGCCGTGCTGTCGTCGCCCCCCCCTCCCGCGTTCGCGCCGTGCGTGCCCGTCGCGCTGCAGCTGCCCGCGACGCCGGCGCTGGACGCCACGGCGCCCAGCAAGAAGACGAGTGAGGAGGAGAGACGAAAACGACGCATGAGACCTCCGTTCAAGGAACCCTCGACGTGATGACAAGCGGGTTCACACCCGCCCGCGCCCCCGGCGCTCCAGGAGTTCCATCGAGTGTAGCAAATTGCCATGCAACAGTATCACTGTAGCGTTTCGTCAAAAAGACGTTTCACGCGTGCGCGGGCTCTCAGGGCTCCATGGTCGAGTCGTCTCGACGCGCGCTTGCAGGCGAGTTGACGCGCTTCCGCCGCGGGCGCGCGGCGTCCGTCGCGACGAGGAGCGCCGCGGCAAAGCGCCGCGTCATCGCGGCCGAGCGGCGATGACGGGCGCCGCGCCGGAGGTGGCAGTCCGGCGCCGACGGGGGGAGACGTGGAGTGTGAGGGGGAGTGTTCCCGTCAGCCGATGACCGGCAGCTGCCTGCCGTTCTTCGTCTTGGCCGGCTGCGGCTCCGGCTGCGCCACGGGCGGAGGGGCCGTGTCCTCGATGTGCACGCCGGACCGGAAGCGCTGCTCGCCGCCCGCGATCTTGCGGTGAGCCAGGGAGTTTTGCATGAAGTTGAGCGGCCAGAAGCCGGCCAGCTGGATCCAGCTCGACTGCCGCGTCAGCGTGAACCGGCGCAGCATCGACGAGTAGGAGTAGAACTTCTTCCACGCGGACATCCACCCCTCCCGGAGCCGCTCCCGCGACATCTGCTTGGGGACGAAGTAAGGTGATCCGGCGTCGTGATCGCGGCGCAGCCACCAGCGCTCGTCGGTGAGGCGCCCCTCCGACTTCAGACGACGGTAGAGCTGCGTCGCCGGATAGGGTGTCAGGATCGCGTACAGGGCCATCGTCAGCTTCATGTCGATGCCGAACTCGACGGTGCGATCGAACACCTCGGGGTCGTCCGTGTCGAACCCGAAGACGAAGCTCCCCCAGACCGAGATGCCGTGATCGTGGAGCATCGCCATCGTGTCCTTGTACTGCGAGGGCCGGTTCTGCCGCTTGCCGGTGAACTTGACCGTCTCCTCATCGATGCTCTCGAAGCCGATGAAGAGCGCCTTGCACCCGCTCTCGGCCATGAGCTTCACGTTCTCGAGGCGCTTGACCGCGGCGAGCGAGCACTGGCCGATCCAGTGCTTCTTGAGGGGGATCATCCGGGTGAACAGCTCCTTCGAGTAGGCCCGGTGGATCATCACGTTGTCGTCGGCGAACATGATGAGCTTGCCGAGCGACCGGAGCTCGCTCAGCACCTCGTCGGTGGGGCGGAAGCGCATCGTGGTGCCGTTCGCCGTGGAGACGCTGCAGAACTCGCACGGGTAGGGGCAGCCGCGCATCGTCTGCACGACCTGGAACGGGATGTACTTCTTCGAGGTGAACAGGTCGCGCCGCGGCGGGGGCCTGCCCGCGAGGCTCGGCAGCTCGGGGCGGTAGATCGGCTTGAGCTCGCCGCGCTTCGCGTCCGCGAGCAGGATCGGCCAGGCGTCCTCCGCCTCGCCCACCACGACGGCGTCCGCGTGCTGCATCGCCTCGTCCGGGCAGGCCGTAGGGTGGATGCCGCCGAGCACCACCTTGATGCCCCGCCGGCGGTAGGCGGCGGCGATATCGTAGCTCCGGCGCGCGGTCTTGCTGTCGACGCTGATGCCGACGAGGTCGACGTCCTTGACGTCGCGCTGGAGGTCGAAGGGCGTCACGACGTCATCGGTGTAGATGACCTCGTCCTCCCGCGGCGTGAGCGCCGCGAGGGTGCCGAGGCCCACCCTGGGCAGGTAGGCGGAATCTTCGCTCGCCGTGGCGATGAGCTCGATCTGCATGGCAGATCGTGTGTATCACGGCGCCCCCTGGGCCGGACAGCCGGCGCGCGCGGTCCCGGGGCCCGCCGCCGGCAGGCGACGCCGCGCGCCGCGGCGCGTCGAGGGACTCCCGTTCTGCGCTATCATCGCGCCGTCCCCGGAACCCCTGCTCGTCTCGCGCTCCGTACGTGGAGCTCGAAGGAGAGATCCACGACGCATGAGCCTGCTCTCTGTTGCCGCTGTCTTCCTCGGCGCGGCCGTGATCGCGGTGCCGCTCTTCAAGCGGATCGGCCTCGGCGCGGTGCTCGGCTACCTGGTCGCGGGCGCCCTGCTGGGGCCCTGGGGTTTCAAGATCTTCACCGACGTCGAGAACATCCTCCACTTCTCGGAGCTCGGCGTGGTGCTGCTGCTCTTCCTGATCGGCCTCGAGCTCCAGCCGTCCCGGCTCTGGGTGCTGCGCCGCGCCGTGTTCGGCCTGGGCGGCGCGCAGGTCGCCGTCACGGGGGGGCTGATCGCGCTGCTCGGCGTCGCGCTCGGCCTGCGCGCCGACACGGCGGCCATCGTGGGCGTCGGGCTCTCGCTCTCGTCCACCGCGTTCGTGCTGCAGATCCTGGCCGAGAAGGGCCAGATGCAGTCGCAGCACGGGCGCTCGGCGTTTGCCATCCTGCTGTTCCAGGACCTCGCCGTCATCCCGCTGCTCGCGGTGCTGCCCCTGCTCGGGCCGGGCAGCGGCGAGGCGGCCGAGGGGAGCGCGCTCCTCTCCTCGCTCAAGGCCGTGGCCGTGGTGCTCGGCGTGATCGCCGGCGGGCGCTACCTCGTGCGCCCCGTGTTCCGTGCGATCGCCGCGGCCCACGCCCACGAGATCTTCACCGCGGCGGCGCTCCTGGTCGTGCTCGGCACCGCGCTCCTCATGGTCTTCGTGGGCTTATCCATGTCGCTCGGGGCCTTCATGGCGGGCGTGCTGCTCGCCGACTCGGAGTACCGGCACGAGCTCGAGGCCGACATCGAGCCGTTCAAGGGCCTGCTCATGGGGCTCTTCTTCATCGCCGTCGGCATGTCGGCGAACATCGGGCTCCTCGTCGAGCGGCCGGCGCTCGTGCTCGGGCTCGTCGTCGGCATGATGGCGCTGAAGGCCGCCGTCCTGTTCGGGCTCGGCAAGGCGAGCGGGCACGCCCCGGGCTCGGCGCGCGATCTGGCGCTCGCGCTGCCTCAGGGGGGCGAGTTCGCGTTCGTCCTCTTCGGGCTCGCCGCGGGGCAGGGCCTCATGGACAGGCTCCTGTCCGACCTGCTCGTCGTGGTGGTCACTCTCTCCATGGCGCTCACGCCGCTCGTCATCGCGCTCGGCGACGCGATCCTCAAGCGGCTGCGGAAGTCCGGGCCCGAGCGGGAGTTCGACGCGATCGAGGACGACGACCCCAAGGTCATCATCGCGGGGTTCGGGCGGTTCGGGCAGATCGTGTCCCGCGTCCTCCGCACGAGGAAGATCCCCTTCACGGCGCTCGAGGCGAGCGCGACGCAGGTCGACTTCGTGCGCAAGTTCGGGAACAAGATCTACTACGGGGACGCCTCCCGGCTCGACCTGCTCCGCGCGGCGCGGGCGGACAAGGCCGCGGTGTTCGTGCTGGCGATCGACGACGTCGAGGCCTCGGTGAAGACGGCGGAGGTCGTGAAGCGGCACTTCCCGGGCCTCGAGATCTACGCGCGCGCGAGGAACCGGCAGCACGCGTACCAGCTCATGGATGTCGGCGTGAAGGTGCTCGAGCGGGAGACGTTCCTGTCGTCGCTCGAGGTGGCGGCGCGCGTGCTCGAGGGGCTCGGCATGCGGGAGGTCGACGCGCGGGCGACGATCGACAAGTTCAGGGCGCACGACGAGCGGGCGCTCGTCCGAGGGCACGCGGTGCACAACGACGAGGCCAAGCTCGTCGAGGCGGTGAAGCAGACGGCCCGGGAGCTGGAGAGCCTGTTCGAGGCCGACGAGAGCGCGCCCTCCTCCGCGGGCGGGGCCGGGGAGGAGGCGAAGGCGGCGGCGGTGTGACGCGGGGGGAGCTGGCACCGGCCGCCGCCGCGCGCCGCGGCGGGCTCACTCCTGCTCTTGCTTCGACCCGATGCCGTGCCGGCGCAGGTACGCGCGCACGTGCGCCCGCTCCATGCCCGCGCGCCGGGCCATCTCGCTCACGTTGCCCTTCGCGTCCTCGGACAGCGCGGCGAAATAGTCGCGCTCGAAGCGCGCCAGCACGTCGCGCTTCGCCTCCTGGAACTGGCGGCCCTTCAGGGACGCGAACGACGCGTTGAACCCGCCGCTCGGGTGGATCGACGGCGACGAGTTGTTGCCCGTCACCGGCGCCTCGGTGAGCGCGCCGAGGTGCGCGGCGATGTCGATCTCCTCGCCCTCGGCCGCGAGCGCGAACGCCACGGCGACCGCGTTCCGGAGCTCGCGGACGTTGCCCGGCCAGTCGTGCCGCATCAGCCGCTCCAGCGTGGTGTTCGAGACGCGCTCGTACGCGCTCTCGTCGCCGAGATCCTTCAGCATCCTCCGGACGAGCACCGGGATGTCCTCGACGCGCTGCCGGAGCGCCGGCAGCTCGATCCTGATCTGCGCGACGCGGAAATAGAGGTCGCTCCGGAAGTTGCCGGCGTTGACCGCCCGCACGAGATCGCGGCGCGTGGCCGCGAGCACCCGCACGTCGACCTCGCGGTAGCTCGAGCCGCCGACGCTCTTGATGCGGCGCTCGGCGAGCGCGCGCAGGAGCTTCGGCTGCACCTCGAGCGGCAGCTCGCCGAGCTCGTCGAGGAAGATCGTCCCGCCGTCCGCCTCGATGAAGGGCGAGAGGCGCTTGTCGACCGCGCCCGTGAACGCGCCGCGCTCGTGGCCGAACAGCGTCGCCTCGGCCAAGGTCGGCGGGATCGAGCCGCAGTCCACGACCACGAACGGCTTCTTCGAGCGGGCGCTCGCCATGTGCAGCGCCTGCGCCACGAGCTCCTTGCCCGTGCCCGTCTCGCCCGTGATGAGCACGGTGAGATCCGTCGGCGCCATCTTCGACAGGCGCTCGAAGATCGCCCGCATCCCGGCGCTGCTCGCCACGAGCGGGCCGAACGAGGGGATCGCCGAGACCGTGATGCGCTCGGGGCGCAGCGGCTCGAACTGGATCTCCGTCTCGCCCAGCCGGAGCTTCGTGCTCGTCAGCAGGTAGATGTCGCCGACCCGCACGCCGCCGACGAACGTCCCGTTGCGGCTGTCGAGATCGCGCACGCGGACGCCCTGCTCGGTGGCGACGAACTCCGCGTGCACCGCGCTCACCTTCGCGTCGTCGAGGACCAGCTGGCATGCCGCGTTGCGGCCCACGATGAGCGGGTCGGTGCCGATCTCGACCCAGCCCCCGCCGCCGCGCGCGGCGGCCGACTTCGTCGGGCGGATGCGCCCACCGCGCACCTCGACCCTGTTCTTCGTGCCTACCGTGGCGTCGAGCAAATCAGTCCCTCTCTGTCTTGCGGCGCGAAGGTGGGCCCTCCGGCCGAGGAATCTCGCCGCCGCCCGCCCGGCTCGGCGGCGCGGGCGGCACACCTCCGGTCCTGCTCGGCGGCGGCGGCGGCGCGGCCCCCGCCCGGCTCGGCGGCGGCGGCGGCGCGGCCCCCGCCCGGCTCGGCGGCGGCGGCGGCGCGGCCCCCGCCCGGCTCGGCGGCGGCGGCGGCGCGGCCCCCGCCCGGCTCGGCGGCGGCGGCGGCGCGGCCCCCGCCCGGCTCGGCGGCGGCGGCGGCGCCCCCCGCCGGCTCGGCGGCGGCGGCGGCGCCCCCCGCCGGCTCGGCGGCGGCGGCGCCCCCCGCCGGCTCGACGGCATCGGCGTCGCGCCGCCCGTCCCGCTCGACGGCATCGGCGTCGCGCCGCCCGTCCCGCTCGGCGGCGGCGGCGGCGCGCTCAGGCCGGTGTCGGCGAAGCCGCCGTTCTCGGTCATCGTCGGCGGGCCGTCGACCACCGTGGGGTTGTCCTCGAAGAGCGCCTCCGGGATCTCGGAGGGCAACGGCGCCCTGCCCCGCTGCGAGCGCCGCGCGCGCGTGATGTTCGCCGGCTGGATGGCGCGCCAGCTCGTGAGCGCCTCCTCGGCGGAGGCGAAGCGCCGCTCCCGCCGGCGGTCGAGCGCCCGCTCCAGGAAGCGCTCGATGCCGACCGGCCACTTCTCCCCCGTCGCCTCGGCGAGCGAGGGCGCCGGGCGGTCGAGCTTCATCGCGACGAGCACCGCGGCCGTCGCGCCCTCGAACGGGAGCCGCCCGGAGAGCGCGCGGAAGGCCACCGCGCCCACGGCGTAGATGTCCGCCCGCTCGTCGGCCCGCGCGGCGCCGCGCACCTGCTCGGGCGCCATGTACGCGAACGAGCCGAGCGTCGCGTCGAAGGCGGTGAGCGTCGGCTCCTCCTCCTCGCGCCGGGTGATCTTCGAGATGCCGAAGTCGAGGATCTTCGCGCGCTCGCGGCGATCCGGGAGGCCGAGGTGCTCCAGGTAGATGTTGCCCGGCTTGAGGTCGCGGTGGATGACGCCGGCCGCGTGCGCCGCCACGAGGCCCTGGAGCACGTCGTCGATGATCGGGCCGACCTCGCTGAACGGCAGGTACTGCTCGCGCTTCAGCCGGTCCGCCAGCGACTCGCCGTCGAGCTGCTCGAACACGAGCAGGTGCGCGCCGTCGTCCGTCTCGCCGACCTCGAGCAGCTGGCAGACATAAGGGCTCTTGATGGCCGACGCGATCTTCGCCTCGCGGTCGAAGCGCCGCACGAGGTCGGGCTTCATCGCGGCCCGCGCGAGCAGGACCTTGATGGCGACCGGCTGCATGTCCGACTCGCGCGTCGCAGCCCAGACTTCGCCCATCCCGCCCCGCCCGAGCAGACGGGTTACGCGGTAGCCTGCAACAATGTCGCCCGGGTGGATCGCCACGTAACCTGGATCGGGACCGTACCACCGTCACCTTGCCAGGGGGAGAAAAAAGCGAGAGCGGCGGTAAAAGCCGATAGCTTCCGCGCAACGCGGGCGCACGGACAACACGCCGCACGTGCGCCTGGAAAAACGGGGAAACCGACGCCAACCGAAGCGCCGCGCGGATGCAGCGCGCGCGTGTCGCGCGCCGCCGTCCCTGCGTCCGGAGCTAGCCCGAGGCGCCGCGATTCTGTAGGCTCGCGGCGCCATGCCGCGTACAGCCGAGGACGTCGAAACCTACCTCCTGCAGCTCGATCGCCGGTTCGAGAACGATGCCGGCACCTACCTCGTCTCGGGGGGCCCAGGCGCGCCACCGATCGCGATCCGCGTGGATCCGCCGATCGTGGCGGTGCGCGTCTCGATCGGGCCCACGCCCGCGGACGACGCCCACCAGACCAAGCTCTACCGCCGCTTGCTGGAGTACAACGCGACGGATCTCATGCACGCTTCGTACGGGATCGAGGCGGGCACCGTCGTCCTGTCGGCCGCGCTGGAGCTCGAGAACCTCGACATGAACGAGCTCGAGGCGATCCTGAGCGACATCGATCTCGCGCTCGCCCGCCACGTCCCCGTGCTGCACGATCTCGCCCAGAGCTGAGCAGGACCCGCCACGCCTTTCGACCCGGCGAACCCCGAGAGTTGGAGCTGATCTATGGGAATTTTCGCGCGCCTTGCCACCCTCATCAAGTCGAACCTGAACGACCTCATCAGCCGCTCGGAGGACCCCGAGAAGATGCTGAACCAGGTCGTCATCGACATGGCAAACCAGCTGATCGAGGCGAAGAAGCAGGTCGCCGTCTCGATCGCGGACGAGAAGCGGCTGGCGAAGCAGGCCGAGCAGGAAGCGGCCAACGCCGCCGAGTGGGAGCGCAGGGCGATGCTCGCGATCAAGGCGGGCGACGACGTGCTGGCCAAGGAGGCGCTGAACCGCAAGAAGGAGCACGACCAGCTCGCCGCCACCTACAAGGACCAGTGGCAGAAGCAGAAGCAGGCGGTCGACCAGCTGAAGACGGCGCTGCGCCTCCTGAACAACAAGATCGAGGAGGCGAAGCGCAAGAAGAACGTGCTCATCGCCCGGAAGAAGCGGGCGGAGGCGCAGAAGGCGATCCAGGAGACCATGAGCGGTCTCAACAACGCCTCCGCCTTCGAGACGTTCGACCGGATGTCGAACAAGATCGACCAGATCGAGGCCGAGGCCGAGGCCGCGGGGGAGATCGCCGAGCAGTACACCGGCGACACGCTGGCGCACCGGTTCGGGCAGCTCGAGGCTACCGCGGGCGCGGACGAGGAGCTGCTCGCGCTCAAGCGGAAGATGGGCGTGCTGCCGCCCGAGCCGCCTGCGGCGGCGGCGCCCCCGCCGCAGGTGCGCGTGGCCGGGACCGGCGGCGCGCCGACCGGGATGCCCCAGGCCGAGCAGGACGAGCTCGCGGCGGCCATCGCGGAGCTCGAGGCCGAAGAACAACGTGAACAGGCACGGATGAAGCGCTAGAGCACGCCCGCCCATGAGCCAAGTCGCCACGGCACTCCGCCGGCCAGAACCGAGCGTCTCTCCCACCGAGTCCGTCCCCGTCCACGCCGAAGAGGTCGGCGCCTTCCTCGCGCGCGTCGGCGTGAGCTCCTCCGGCGGGCTCTCCGAGGCCGAGGCGGAGAAGCGCCTCGCCGAGCACGGGAAGAACCGCCTCCCCGAGACGAAGAAGAAGAGCGCGCTCGTCAGGATCCTCGAGCAGTTCGCGAACCCGCTCGTGCTCACGCTGCTCGCCGCGGCGGCCATCGCCGTGGTCGTGGGCGTGACCGCCGACCAGACGGAGAGCTTCCTCCACCGGTTCGGCGACGCGATCGCGATCCTCCTCATCGTCGTCCTGAACGCGTTCCTCGGCTACTACCAGGAGCGGCGCGCGGAGGCCGCGCTCGACGCCCTCCAGAAGCTCAGCGCCCCGAACGCGCGCGTGCGCCGCGGCGGCAAGACCGTGGTCATCCCGGCCGAGGACGTCGTCCCCGGCGACATCCTCGAGATCGAGGCGGGCGACGCGATCCCGGCCGACGCGCGGCTCGTGCAGACGATCAGCTTCGCGACCGAGGAGGCGGCGCTGACGGGCGAGAGCGCGGCCGCGGTCAAGGACGCGCTCTCGCCGGTCGCGCGCGACGCGCCGCTCGGGGACCGCGTCACGATGATCTTCACGGGCACGAGCGTGGTGCGCGGCAAGGGGCGCGCGGTGGTGACCGCGACCGGCGTGCACACCGAGCTCGGCCGCATCGGCGAGATGATCCGCTCGGTCGGCGACCAGAAGACGCCGCTCGAGGAGCGCCTCGACCGCTTCGGCTCGGTGATCCTGAAGGTGTGCCTCGCGCTCTCCGCGGTGCTGCTCGGCTGGGGGTTCATCCGGGGCGGACGGCCGTGGCACGAGCTCCTGCTCGAGGGCGTGAGCCTCGCCGTGGCGGCGATCCCCGAGGGCCTGCCCGCGATCACGACGATCACGCTCGCGCTCGGGATGCAGCGCATGGCGCGGCGCGGGGCGATCGTGCGCAAGCTGCCCGCGGTCGAGACGCTGGGCGCCGCGACGATCATCGCGTCGGACAAGACCGGCACGCTCACGCAGAACGAGATGACCGTCCGGAACGTCTACGCGGGCGGGCGCCACTTCACGGTGAGCGGCGAGGGGTACAACCCGGCCGGCGCGCTGCTCGACGAGCGCGGCGCGGAGGTCGTCGAGCTCTCCGCGCCGCTCACCTACCTGCTCGCGACGGCGGCGCTCTGCAACAACGCCTCGCTCAACGAGGACCAGGCCACGGGCCGCTGGAACATCGTCGGCGATCCGACCGAGGCCGCGCTGCTCACGCTGGCCGCGAAGGGCAACCACTCGCGCGAGTCGGTGGCGCCGTCGCACGCGTTCGTGCACGAGCTGCCCTTCGACAGCGATCGCAAGCGGATGACGGTGATCACGCGGGACGAGCGCGGCCGGGAGATCGCGCACGTGAAGGGGAGCGTCGACGTGCTCCTGCCGCTCTGCGTGAAGTTCGCCGACGACAAGGGCGTGCGGGCGCTGACCGAGGACGACCGGCGGGCGATCCTCGAGGAGGCCGACCGCATGAGCGGGGCCGCGCTGCGCGTGCTCGCGATCTGCCGCCGCGTGCGCGTCAGCCGCGACGAGGACGACGTCGAGCGCGAGCTCACGTTCCTCGGCCTGGTCGGGATGATGGACCCGCCGCGGGCCGGCGTGAAGGAGGCGGTCGCCGAGTGCCGGCGCGCGGGCATCCGCGCGGTCATGATCACCGGCGACCACCGGCTCACCGCGACGGCGATCGCGAAGGAGATCGGGCTCTGGGACGAGGGCGACGAGGCGCTCAGCGGGTCGGAGCTCGCGGCGATGAGCGACGAGGAGCTCGCGCGGCGGATCATGCACCTGCGCGTCTTCGCCCGGACGACGGCGGAGCAGAAGCTCCGGCTCGTGCGCGCGTTCAAGGCCCACGGCCACATCGTGGCGATGACGGGCGACGGCGTGAACGACGCGCCGGCGCTCCGCGAGGCGCACATCGGCGTGGCGATGGGGCGCGGCGGCACCGACGTCGCGCGGCAGGCGGCGGACCTCGTGCTGGCGGACGACAACTTCGCGACCATCGTCGAGGCGGTGCGCGAGGGGCGCGCCATCTACCGCAACATCCAGAAGTTCATCTTCTTCCTCCTGTCGTCGAACATGGGCCTGCTCGTGGCCGTGTTCGTCGTGTCGTTCTTCGGCAAGTGGCCCCCGCTGACGCCGCTCATGATCCTCTGGATCAACCTCGTGACGAACGGCCTGCCGGCGCTCGCGCTCGGCATCGATCCGCCGGATCCGAAGCTCATGTCGGAGGCGCCGCGGGCGCGCGACGAGGGCCTGCTCGTGCGGCGCGACTACCTCGGGATCCTCTACGTGGGCGCGATCATGGGGCTCGCGGCCGTGGCGCTCTACGCGACGTCGCCGCAGGACGAGGAGTCGCTCCTCAGGACGCGCGCGCTCGCGTTCTCGCTGCTCGCGCTCTCGCCGCTCTTCCACGCCTGGAGCTGCCGGAGCCCGGTGACCTCGATCTTCGCGTCGAAGCCGCTCGTCAGCCTGCCGCTGCTCCTGGCCATCGCGGCGAGCGCGGCGATCCACCTGGTCGCGCTGCTCGTGCCCGCGCTGCGCCCCGTGTTCCGCACGTACGCGATGTCGGCGAACGAGTGGCTGCTGCTGCTCGGCCTGGCCGCCCTCATCGTGCCGGCGGTCGAGATCGCGAAGCTCGTGTACCGCCGGATCCGCCCGGAGGTCGCCGCGCCCGGCGCCCTCGCCGTCCGCGCCGACCCGCGCGGCTGACCGGCGCGGGCCGCGCTCTCTTCGGCAAGGCACGCGGCGCGCGGCGGCGGAGGCCCGTCCCGAGGCCGGCGCCGCGCGCCTTCCCCCCCCACCCGCGACCTCCCCCCACCCACCCCGCGGCGGCGCGAGCCGGGCGATCCGGAAAGAAAGCGCTCGTGGTAAGAACAAGCGGGCGCGCCACGGCGTCCAAGCCTGAGCTCATGCGACGTCGAACCTCTCCCCTCCGCGCGCCCGGGGCTCCGGCCCTGGGTCCTGGCCTGGCCGCCCTCGCCTCCGCCGCCCTGGCGGTCGCCGCCCCCTCCCCTGCCCTCGCCGCCGGCGCGCCGCTCGCGGCGCCGCTGGTCGACGCGAAGACGATCAAGCTCGACGGGGTCCCGAAGGAGTGGCCGGTCTCGTTCTCCTCCCTCGGCTTCAAGCTGAAGGGCAAGCCGGCCAAGGCCGATCTCGCCGCGCAGGCGGCCATCGCCTACGACGACGCGCGGGTCTACGTGGTGGCGGACGTGACCGACGACGCGCTGCGCGGCGGCGCCGATCACGTGGCGCTGGTGCTCGGCTTCCCGGGCGGGAAGGTCCACGAGGTCGCGCTCTACCCCGGCGAGCCGGGCAAGACGGCGGGCAGCGTCAAGCTCGCGGGCGGCAAGGCGGCGGCGGGGGCGAAGGTGGTCGAGGCGCCCCGGGGCGGCGGCTACACGCTCGAGGCGAGCATCCCGTGGTCGGCGTTCCCCGAGGCGGCGACGACGCGGGTCGGGCTGCGGGCGGGGCTCTTCGTGCACGACGCGGACGGCGGGGCGGTCGACGCGATCGTCGGCAGCGCGGCGTCGGAGGCGTACGCGTCGCTGTCGCCGCTCGCGACCGAGCCGGAGCTGGCGCTCTCCGAGGGGCTCCTGAAGAGCAAGGGGATCCACGGCGCGCCGAGCTACGACCTCGTCGTCGACGTGGCCGGGGACGCGATGCGCGAGCGGGTGATCGTGTACGAGCGGTACCTGGTCGTCCTCGGCCCCGGCTTCCGGAAGGGCGCGCAGTACTATTTCGAGGACCTCGGGGTCGACGCCAAGGAGGGGATGTTGCCCTCGCTCACGGCGCGCGACCTGACCGGCGACGGCCAGGCCGAGCTGATCCTGCGGAAGCGCTCCGGCAGCAGCGCGAAGTACCGCGAGGTGATGCACGTGATGCAGTTCGGCGCCGGCGACACGCCGCGGCCGATCTTCCAGCACGAGATCGCGATCGCGACCGACAAGGGCTCGGTGGTCAACGAGGTCGATTTCGTCCCCGACGGCGCCAAGACGGCGATCCGCGTGCGGCCGGGCAAGGCGACCCGCTACGACGCGAGCAACTACGCGGAGGGGGTGGAGCAGTCGTACGACCCGCTGCTCTTGCCGTGGGGTCCGATCAAGTCGCAGCTGTACAAGCTGACCGGGGGCGCGTTCACGAAGGCCAGCGAGGAGCGCCAGGCGGCCGCTCCCCGCCCGGCGCCGGCCCAGGCGGCCGAGGAGGCGCGGCCGGCGGCGAAGCCGGCGCTCGCGCCGGGGGAGCTGCTCGACAAGGTCTACGCCCTCTACCGGCGCGACCGCGGGGCGTCGTCGAGCAAGCCGCGGTTCGATCTGGGGGCCGACGTGGCCGGCGGCCGCGAGCCCGAGCGGGTGCTGCTCCACGACCGCGACATCGTCGTGTTCGGGAAGGGCTTCCGCGGGGGGACGGGGTACGCGTTCATGACGCTCGCCCAGTTCGCCTCGCCGGGGGACATCCGGTCGGTGAGCGCGCGGGATCTCACGGGCGACGGCAAGGCGGAGATCATCGTGCACGGCACGGTGCGGGCGCCGGCGCCGAAGGAGGCGGGGAACGGGACCGTGGACCGGGACGTGGTGCTCATCTTCCGGATCGAGGGCGAGGGCATCCAGCGGGTCTTCGCGGCCGAGGTCGCGCGGAGCATCGGGACCAAGAAGATCGCCGGCGAGCTCAGGTTCGTGCGCGTGGGGGACAAGGTGGGAATCGAGCTTGCGCCGGGGCGAGCCATCGAGTGGACGGAGGAGACGTATCCGTTCAATCAGGACAAGGGGCCGGTCGGTGGGTTCGAGCCGCTGCTGCTTCCCTGGGGAGGGGCGCAGGCGGTGAAGTACGTTTGGAACGGGTCGAGTTTTGCCAAGTAGGGGGGACGGCAGGTGATCCGACGGCCCGCGCCGTCGGGGGGCTCTGCGCGGCAGGGCGCGGGTGGGCGCTGGCCATCCGCCGAGGCGGGCGGGGTGGGAGCTTGCGCTGACAACACCGCCCGGCATGTCTCCCTTCGGGCCATGCATACTGGGACGTTATGGTGCGCGCCACACAAGGCGCGCCTGAGGCGATGAGCCGGCTTTAGGCTTATGGCACCTCGGTCGGTGCTCGGCGCGCCCACCCGCGCCCTGCCGCGCAGAGCCCCCCGCCGGCGCTCACCGTGGAGCGGAGGGAGGAAGGGGAGCGGCGGGGATGCTTCGGCGCGGGTGGAGTGAGGGTGAGGGCGAAGGGGAGGATAGGAGAGCTGCGCGGTGGGGGAGTTCCGATTCACGACCTCGTTCACTGGGCCTGATGGGCGAGGTGGGGACATCGCGCTTGTTGTACGGCGCGACGTGGCGGCGTGTGACGGGGTCGTCGGGGCCTTCGATGACCATGTGCTCGGCGTGCACCTCGGGGCGCCAGCGCGGGTGCGGCAGCGCCGGGAAGACCACGTTCACGAGGGGGTGTTCGCGCACGGGGACCTGACGATGATCCCTGCCCGATGGCAGAGCACGTGCTGGACGAAGGACCGGTCCGGGTTCCTCCATGTGCATGTGCCGGACGTGCTGCTGGGGCGGGTCGCAGAGGGTATCGCGCCCTCGGGGGGACGGGAGGCCGCATGCCTGTTCCGCTTCGATGATGCGGTGTGCCGGGAGCTCGCCCTGTCGATGCTCCACGAGGCCGAGACCGGGGGAGACGCGGCGGCGGGATACATCGAGGCGTCGGCCGTGGTGCTCGCGGCGCGCATGCTCCGCGCCGCGGGGCTCGCCGTGCGGCCGGCGGCGCGCTCCGGGTTGTCGCTGCCCGTCCTCCGCCGCGCGAAGGAGCTGCTGTACGAGGGCATGGACCGCAACGTCGGCGTCGTCGAGCTCGCCGACGCCGCGGGCATGAACGTCCACCACTTCTCGCGCATGTTCAAGCGCTCGACCGGGCTGTCGCCGCACCGCTATCTCGGCCAGATCCGCGTCGAGCACGCAAAAACGCTGCTCGCCGACGCGCGGCGCCGGATCGTCGACGTCGCGGCGGCGGTCGGCTTCGCCAACGCGAGCCACTTCGCGGCGTTCTTCCGGAAGGCGACCGGGATGACGCCGGGCGCCTACCGGCGCGCGGTCGGCTGCGCCGGGGCCGACGAACGCGACGTCACGAACGCGTCAGCCGCGCCTCGAACGCGGTAGAGGCGGCGGGCGTCAGGCTGGTACGTCTTCCCCTCGAAGGAGCGGGATATGGCGGATCAACAGGGCGTGCTCATCACCGGGTGTTCGAGCGGCTTCGGCAAGCTGACCGCGCTGGCGCTGGCCGGCCGCGGGCACCACGTGTTCGCGACGGTGCGCGATCTCGAGGGCCAGGGCGCGCGCCTCGCGGCGGAGCTCGGCGCCGGCGGGGCCGGCAGGATCACCACCGTCGAGATGGACGTCGCGAGCGACACGTCCGTGGAGGCGGCGGTCCGCGCCCTCGTCGAGGGCGGCGCCGAGATCGACGCCGTCGTCAACAACGCCGGCCTCTCGGCGATGGGGCTCGGCGAGGGCTTCACGACCGAGCAGGCGCTGCGCCTCTTCGAGGTGAATGTGCTCGGCGCACACCGCGTGAACCGCGCCGTGCTGCCGCTCATGAAGAAGCGGCGGCGCGGCCTGCTCGTGCACGTCTCCACCGGGCTCGCCCGCATCGTCATGCCGTGCTTCGGCCTCTACGCGGCCAGCAAGGCGGCGCTGGAGGTGCTCGCGGAGTCCTACCGCTACGAGCTCGCCCCCCTCGGCATCGAGTCGGCGATCGTGGAGCCCGGGCCGTACCCGACGGCGCTCGGCAAGAACATGCTGGGGCCCGCGGAGCCGGCGCGCCTCGTCGACTACGGCGAGCTCGCGGAGCTGCCCGCGCGCATGAACGCCGGGCTCGCCGCGATGTTCGAGGCGGCGGGCGCGCCCGATCCGCGCGAGGTGGCCGACGCGATCGTGGCGCTCATCGAGGCGCCGGCCGGGAAACGGCCGCTGCGCACGATCGTGGGCGGCGGCGCCGGGCAGGCGCTCGGCGAGCTCAACGCGGTCGCGGAGCGGCTCCAGGCCGAGACGCTGCGCGGGCAGGGGCTGGGGCACCTGCTGGCGGTCGTCGCCGCGGACTGACGCCGGTGCATGTGCGCGGCCCGAGGCTGCGTCGCGCCCCTCCGATCCCTTGCCCCCCGCCAGAGGCTCCGGGTACAGGGGCCCATGGGCTCGACCAGGACTGCCTGGCACGTGCTGCTCGCCGCGCTGCTGCGCCAGCGCCGCCCGGGCAACTTCCAGGTCCAGTGCGAGGTGCCCCTCGCGGCCGAGCCGCCACGGGCCGACTACCTGCTGCTGCGCAACGACGCGCCGGGCGAGGCGAGCGAGCCGGCCGGCACCTTGCGAAGGCTCTGGCCGCTGTTGCCCAGGGAAACGATCGTCGAGTTCAAGAGCGCCCGGCGCACCTACCGCCGCTGCAACCTCGACCGGCTCTGGGGCTACCTGTCGCTGCACTACGCGGACACCGCCAGGCGGCTCGGACCACGCACCAACCTGGCCGGGGTGGTGCTGCTGCCGTCGCGTACCCGAACGATCGACGCCGATGCCGCCGCGCTCGGGCTGGCCTGGCTCGACCTCGCCGGCGGCTACTGGAAGCTCCAGGGGGGAGCGTTCCCGCTGTACGTCGTCGAGCTCACCGCCGTGGCGGAGGACGAGGACGACGATCTGCTACACTTGCTGGGTCACGGCGAGGCGCGCACGGCCGAGGCCCGCCGGTGGCTGGCCGAGCAGGTCGGTGCGGAGGAGAGCGCGATGGCGATGCGCGAGCTGGAAGGCTTCGACGAGGTGATGCGAACACTGCTGGCGCAGCTGCCGATCCAGACGCTGCTGCCAGGGCTCCCGGTGGAGAAGCTGCTGGCGGCGCTGCCGCCCGAGCAGCGGCTCGCCGGGCTGCCGCCCGAGCAGCGGCTCGCCGGGCTGCCGCCCGAGCAGCGGCTCGCCGGGCTGCCGCCCGAGCAGCGGCTCGCCGGGCTGCCGCCCGAGCAGCGGGCCGCAGGGCTGACGCCCGAGCAGCGCCTCCTGCTCGCGCCGGACGAGGTGCTGCGGCTGCTGCCCGAGGACTACCTGCGCTCGCTCCCGGAGGACGTCCAGGCGCAGATCCACGCCCGGATCGGCCGCCCGCGCGAGGACGGAACGTGATGGCCGGCCCGGCGGGAGCCTAGGGCTCCTGCTCGGCGCGGCGCTGGCGGCGCCGGGCCGCGGCGGCCGCGAAGGCGAGGCCGAGCAGCGCAACGGCGACGCCGCTCCAGGCGACGAGGCGCAGGCGCGGGTCGGCGTCGAGCGCGGTGGCCTCGTCGGCGCGGCTCTGGACGACGACCACGAGCTCGGTGTGGCCGACCGGCGCGAGCCCAGCCAGCCAGACGCCGCCGTACTTCGCGGGATCACGCGCGGCGAGCGGATCGCGCCAGTCGTCCACGGCGGCGACCAGATCGGGCGGCGGCAGCCGGAGCAGATCCGGCGCGGGCGCTACCGCGGCGGCGGGCGGAGGGAGCAGCCTGCTCAGCTAGAGCTCACGGAGCGTGGCCAGCGCCTTCCGGCCCTCGGTGGTGAGCTCGACGGCGTCCGCGATCAGGCCCCAGGAGGTCCTGGGGAAGTGGTGCGGAGGGTCGGGTCCGGGCACAAGCGGGCATCGTAACGTGCGTGACCGAAGGCGGGAATGTGCTTGTCGGGGCGCCCCGCGACGATGCGAGGCGCGCGGTCATCCGGTCGGCTCGGGGAGGCAGCAGACGGTGGTTGGGCGCGGCTCGCCGCCGGCTGGGAGACAGAGACCGAACTCGTTGACCTCCCAGTCGGCGCGGATGCTGCCGAGCGCCGCGCCATTCTCGGGATGTAGACAGCGGTCCGTCTCGCCGGCCGTCACTCTCGTCGCTCCGAGAAGCGCGCCCTCGCTGCACACGCGATCCGAGTAGGCGCTCACCCGCGCGACGCACTCCCTAGGTGGACCGGTCGGCACGCAGACGCACGGCTCGCAGCTACGCTCGATGTCCTGCTCATAAAAGATGAGCTTGTCCGAGAACGTGGGCCGCTCCCCTGGACCGGCCGGCGGGTGGCACTCGTGACTCCCTTCATCCCCGACCATGCAGTAGCGCCACCCGGGGGGCACATTGGCCTCTTGCTGGTTGACCATGCAGAGCTCAGCGGGCAATGGACACCAATTGCCGATCACGGCACCACTGCACGCGACCGCGATCTTGGCAGGGCCCTTCGGCGGAGAGGGTCCATCCTGCATGGACGGTGTGCACGATCCGTCACGCGCCGGCGCGATCCAGATCGCGCTGAACTGCTCCGGCGGCACGATCCCCGGAGACGTGCATTCGCCTTGCCAGACCCGCGGCGGATTGAACGGCCTGAGGGTCGCCGCCGGGGTGTTCTCGCACGACGCGTCCGAGTGCGCCGCGACGATCTCCGGCATGTAGCAGGACGGAACGCTGCATATGCACTGAGGGCAGGGATCGTCGCCCGGCAGCATGGACCGCAACCGGAAGGACCGCGTCGGGGCGATCTTCTGCATATCGCCACGCTGAAGGTCGAGTCCGACGAGGTCCTCGCACGCCGGCTCGGGCTCGTCGGGGTCCCCGATCCATAAGAGCAGCGGACCGTAGAAGCTGCTCTTCGGTTGGGCCACGCATTTCCCTGCGCAGACGCCGTTGCTCGTGCCGTCCTCGTTGGTGATGGTGCAGAGATCCCCCGACGACCAGCCGCACGGCCGCTCCGTGCCGCCACAGCCGCCCGCGCCCATCGCGCCGCCCAGGCCTGCCAGCGACAGCGCGCTCAGCACGCGCAGGAGCCACCACCTTCTGTTCCACTTCATCGCGACCTCACCGCCTTCCCCACGCGCTCCCGAGGAGCCCGTGCACGATGAACCTTCCCTTGGCTCCTGCGGCGGGCGGCGCGCCCACCGTCTGCCGGTATTCTCGATCGTGCCCTCACGGCGCCTCCAGTGCCTTCGGCAGACAGCAGACGGTCTTGGCCTTGCCGTCCACCGGCACGTTGGTGGGTTCACCGGGCGTCGGCGTGCATGTCCCAGGCTCGTTCGAGAGCCACGTCGCGCTCACGCTGGCCAGCGTGGATCCCGACACAGGATCCACGCACACCCCTTCCCTCTCATTCACACCGATGCCGACCAGCATGTCGCTGCAGGCGGCGTCCTTCCAGGTGTACAAGAGCGCTTCGCACCGGCTCGTCTCCGGCGCCATGCAGGTGCACGGCGTGCACACGGGCGCGGTCACCAAGCCCTCGTAGAACACCCCCAACCTGTCCGAGAAGATCTTCCGAGGGTCCGCCACTCCCTCGGGCTGCTGGCAGTCGAGCTCCCCCTCCCCGACGATGCAGTGGCGCCAGCCGTCGGGCAGATGGGCAGGCTGCTGGTCGAGCATGCAGAGCTCCGCCCCGCCCGGACACAGACCCAGCGCCAGCGGACCGCTGCACCCGATGGCGATGTCGCCCGTGTCTGCCGAGAGGGGCCGCGGGGGCTCGTCCGCCACGATCGGTACACACGGCTCCCAAATCGCCGGATCGATCGAGAGCCAGCCGAGCTGCTCTGACGGCACCGTGCCGGGCGACAAACACGATCCGTCCCAGCCTGCCGGCAGCAGGAGCGACGTCTGCGTCCCCACGCTGTCTTCTCTACACGCTTCCATCGACATCGCCGTCACGGTCCGCGGGAGCGCACACGCCGGCGCCGTGCACGCGCACGTGGGGCAGCTGTGCGTTGGCTCCGGCACCGTCCGTGCGAAGAACGTCACCGTGGCGCCGCCGAACGGGATCCGCTCGCCCGTCCCGGGGACGACCCGCACGAGATCGGCGCACGACGATGGCGCGAGCACCTCGGGCCCCGTCCAGACGAGCATCGGGAAGCCGAAGGAATCATGCGGTGCGTGGACGCACTGCCCCCAGCAGTGCCCGTTGCTGGTGCCGTCATCGTTCCTGATCTCGCACTTGACCTCTTCCGCGCAGTCGTACTCCCCGGCGCCGCCGCACCCGCTCCCCGCTGTCACCCCTCCAAAGCCCAGGAGGGAAAGCCCTGCCACCACGCTCCGCATCGGCACAGCTCCTTCCGGTCTCCCGCGCCTCCTCACCAGGCGCCGGAGAGGATCACCGCCCCGCCTTGCGCGGCAGCGAACGCCGTCGCGCGCACGGCGCGCTTGCTGGGCTCCGTCGCCCATAGGAACGACGAGAGCGCGACCGCGCCGGCGACGCCGGCACCGATGAAGCTCCCCCATGCGGCGGCCTTCAGGGCGTTGCGCCCCTCGTACGTCTCGCGCAGCGCGCCGCATGGCTCGGCGTACGCGGGGTACAAACACGCCGACTCCCCGTTGCGCAGGCGGATCTGATCCGCCTGCGCCTCCGCCTCACCATCGCGCACCGCGGCGGCGATGGCGAAGCCGGTTCCGAGCGCGACGCCGATCGACGCGAGCGCGATCCCGCCGGTCCGGAACACCGTGCCCGCCGGCGGGCCGCTCTGCGCCGCGGGTGCAGCAGCGGCCGCCACTGGCGCAACCGGCGCGACCGGCGCAACCGGCGGCGGCGGCTTCGGCTCCAGGTGAAGGCCGACCACCGACTCCCGGCCGCGCTGCGCCTCGAACGGATAGGCGTCCTCGACATACCCCTCGAGCCTGCCGCGCGCCTCGTGCCGCCCCGGCTCGAGGTACACGAAGTAGCTGGCCTGTCCGCGGCCGATCCGTCGCCCGTCGACCAGCACCTCGGCCTCGGGCCGGCTCACCGAGATCGTCGCGGACGAGACCTTGCTCTCCGCCCTCTGAAACCCATCCATGAAGCGACGCCGCGCCGGCGGCGCGAGCGTCTCCCGGTCCAGCAGGGACTCGCGCAGGTGCTCCGCCGCGTCCCTGAACCGCCCCAGCGCGAGCTCGGCGAGCCCGAGCTCTCCCGCGAACTCCGGCCGCGGCTCCGCCTCCCACGCGGCCCGGTAGGATGCCTGGGCTTCCTCCCACCGCCCCGCGCGCCGCGCCCTCTCACCCCGCGCGAACGCCTCCTCCGCCTCGGAGCGCGCCGTGGCTGGTGCGGGCGGCGCAGCGGGAGGCGCTTCGCCGGCCGCGAGCGCCGCACGACTGCACACGACGACCGCTGCGGCCACCGCGCGTGGCAACCGGCCTGTAGACCCCATTCCCTCGGAATGTTACGCAGCGAGCTTCTTCTGCGTCAAGCTGCCTTGGGCCACTCAAAACGGTAGAAAAGAAGCACTTGGCAGAGAATTTTTGAGACGTTTCCGGAATGCACCGAGCCAAGGGCGTGGGGTGCATCGAGCCAGGCTCGCGCCGTCGTCGCGGGCTGAACCGACGCCGCCAACCATGACGATTTCCAAATGCCGAGCTGGCTCGCCGCGGAACACGGATGCATGGGGAAAAAATCTCGAAAGAACGACGAGGCCTCCGAGCAACACGCGATCACCCCGGAGGAGATCATCGCCAAGCACCGGGATGTCATCCGCTGGGTTGTGGAGCAGCAGGGCTTCCAGGGCGCGGATCGGGACGACCTGGTCCAGGAGATCTTCTGGAGCGCCGCGCGGTCGCTGCCGCGGTTCGATCCCCGCCGCGGCACCCTGCGCGCCTGGCTCATGAGCATCGCATTCCACGTGATGTCCCACGAGCGCCACCGCGCGTACCGGCGTTATGAAGAGCCGTGGCCCGAGGAAGCGCTGGACGGGCTCGCCAGCCGCATGCCGGACTCCGAGACACGGCTCATCGCGGAGCAACGGTGCGAGGTCCTCGCGGGGTTGCTCCAGGAGGTACCGCAGAACCGACGGGAGATCCTCGTCGCGCACGACCTCAAGGAGGAGGCCATCGAGACGATCGCGGAGGAGCGCGGGATGCCGCCCAACACCGCGTGGAACCACCTCCGGCTCGCGCGGCAGAGCCTGAAGGAGGCACTTCGGCGCTGGCAAGCGCGCCACCGTGGCCGCGGGTTGCTCCTCGCGCCGCTCGCCGCGGTATTCGCCGCGGCCGAGGCGCGCGCGTCCGGAGGGCCGCTCCGCAGAGGGCTGCTCCGGCGCGCCGCCGACCACATCGGCGGCGGGCTCCGGTGCGCGGCGGGGCCCGGCGCTGCGAGGCCGGCGGCGAGCGCGTGGCGCGCCTCGCCTGCGCGCCCGCGGCCTCTCGGAAGAGCGACGGCCAGCACCGCGGCCGGCGCCATGGCGGGCGCGCTCATGCTGCTCGCGCCCGGGCCAGACGGTGTCCTCCCGACGCCCCCCGACCACGCGACCGCGCCGCGCTCTCCGCAGGTGCTCGCGGCCGTTCGGCGCGACCAGGATCTTCCCTCGCTCCCGGAGCTGCCGCTGGATCCGCCGGTCGCCGTCGCTGCGGGCGGCGCTCCGAAGGCAACGGAGCACGACCCGTCGAGCCCGCGGCACGCTCCCGGTCCACTCCAGGGCGGCGGCGCCCGGTCCGGGCTCGAGCTCCAGCTGTGGCGCCAGGTGATGGCGGCGCGCACCTCCGGTCGAGGGGACATGCGCCTGCTGCTCGAACAACACCGGCGCGAGTTCCCTCGGGGCGCCTATGCAGGAGAACGCGACGAGCTCCTGCGACGTACGTCGGTCGCCGCGCGGCCGGAGTGACGCAGCGGCGCGGAGCCCGCTCCCCGCGATCACCTACGCCCGCCGCGCCCGTCGAGATCCTGCCGGCGCGGAGTTCCTGCCAGGGCATTGCGGAGGACAGCCGCGCTCGGCAAGCATCGACCCGTTTTACCAACCCCAGGAGGCGCCCATGGCAGACCCCTATATCGATCCTTTCGAGACGAGAATCTACGGCAAGTTCGCGCGTGAGCAGATGTCCGCGGTCCTGACGGGCAAGGTCCCCGCCCTCGACGACATGCTCGACTTCGCGATCAACAAGCAGCTCATGGCCGATCAGGCGATCGGGGACGTGCTCGACCGCCAGCCCAAGCCGGCGCCGGAGCTCGACAGCAACGCGGTCCTGGAGGAGGCGCGGGACGTCATCGTGCGGTTCGCGTCGTACCTCGACTCGCTGAAAGGGAGGCCGGTCGATCCGAAGCTGTTTTTCCGCGGTGAGGCGCCGAGCGTCCTCGCCCGCCGGCGGATCACGAAGCTGACCGCCGCGGTCGGGCACATCGCCGACGAACTCGAGAAGCACCGCGCCAAGATCCGCGGCGCGGAGATGTGGCAGGCCGAGATCAGGGAGGTGCATGAGAAGCTCGCGATCGTCGAGCGGCAGCAGCGCGCCTCGCGGGTCGAGCGGCTCGAGCTCGGCCCCGAGGTGTCGACCGCGCGCGAGGCGTGGCTCGGCGTCTACAACGCGAACAAGCTCCTCGTGCGCGGGTTGCTCGCCCACCTCGGCAAGCCGGAGCTCATGCCGCTCATCTTCGACGACCTCGCCGAGGTCCACCGCGCGAGCGGCGTGAGCGATGTGCTGCCGCCGGGGCAGCCGGGCGCACCGCCTGCGCCGACAGGGACGCCGGCCGGGCAGCCGGAGCTCTCGCCGGACGCGTGAGCCGGCGGTCCGCTGCAAGGCTTGATGCAAGCGTTGCAGCGGGCGACTCGGGGGCCGAGTGGGCCGTTTCAAGGCTTGAAGCGGCCCGCTCGGCGGCCCAGCGGGGAGGCTCAAGGCTTGAAGCGGCCGACTCGACGGGTGAGGGAGCCGTTTCAAGCCTTGAAATCGCCGGATCGGCGGCTGAGTCGGCCGTTTCAAGCCTTGAGGCGGGCGACGGGGCGCCAGAGGACGCGACCTCAAGTACAACGAAGGGGTTGACGCCGCATAGGCGAGCGCCCCTTCGTCGCCGGGCTCGAGAGGTCGCGAAGCCCCCACAACCGACTCCTGCTGGACGGGTCGGCCAGGATGGAAGGTGACCTGCGCGCTCAAGGCGCCGAACAGACGCCTCGCAGCTCAGTTCTCAGAAGCGGCACGCCCCTTTCGAGCGTGATAGAGCTCGCGCCGGCGCTCGAGCGCTGGCGTGGCCAGACGTTGCAGCAGCTTGAAACCGCGCACAAGATCGGAGGCGACCTCCAGCACCTCCGGAGGGGCGTGGACGGGCTGCCCGGCGATCTGGCGGAGAGCGACGAGGAGCGGCTCGAACGAGCTCTTGGCCGGGGCGTCGTCCTTCGAAGAGAGTACCTGCTCCGTCGCTGTCAGGGCCTCGTCCCAGAGACCGGCAAGGATGAGTAGCAAGGCGCCAACCATCTTCGTGCTTAGGATTGGCGACGTAGCGAGGAGCCGTGCAGCCAAGAGAGGCTGCCCTTCCCGGTCCAAGCGCGCGGATTCCGTCAGCAGGAACGTCTCCTTGAGCGATTCACTCACATCCGGCCAACTCGGGACGCCCATCCGGATCAATGAATCGACAAGGTCGCTCCGCAGCTCCGGATTGCGCATGCGCAGCACGATCCCTTCCATGACATCGATGTGATCCCTCCGCTCCGCCGGCCCGAGCCCGTTCGCCTCCTCGGCAATCCGGCCGAGCAGCCCCACGAGCCCATCCCCCTCGTATAGGTGGACCATGAAATCTACCACTGCGCGCACGCGGGCGGCGCCCGCCCCGCGGCGCCGGAGCAGGTGATAGATGTTGTACAGCCGCTCGCTCAGGCGGTACCTGAGCCTCCGCCCCTGCCCCTCCTCAACCACGGCCCCCCGGCGCACCAGCCGGTGAAGCAGCGCGCTCGCCTGGTTGACCTCCATCCGCGCCGCCTCGGCCACCTCCCGCGCCGTGGACGGGGCCCAGAGGTCCGCCAGCATAACGTAGACCTTGCGCTCCGTCGGCGGCAGGCTCTCCAGGTGGCTCTTGAAATAATCCGTGTTGTCGTCGACGAGCTGCGTCAGGTTCTCCATGAGGTCGCGCAGCGACGTCTTGGCCGAGAATGAGGCCAGGATGCCGAGCAGCCTCGGATTGCCCCCCGTCAGGATCTGCATCGGCCGCACCCGCCGCTCGTCCGCCTCCACGCCGCCCACTGCCTCCCAGAGGGCCCGGCACTCGGTAAGATCGAGCGGCTCGAGCGCGTACGTGGCGAACATCTCGTAGAGCGCCTGCTCCTCGTCGACGATAGCGCCGAACCGGGATGTCGCCGTCGCGAGCAGCAAGATACGCGGCTCGTTCTGCAGCGTGTGCCGCAGCGACCAGGCGTCCTTCTTCGACATCTGCTCGTCGAGCAGCATGTGCAGGTTCTCGACGATGAGCAGGATGCGCTTGCCCTGCTCCTCGGCGAACCCCACCAGCCGCGCGAGCGCCCGCGCGCACAACCGTTCGTCGTCCCGCTCGGCCCGGAGCTCGTCGTGGAGCGCCTGCCAGCGAGCCTCCCCCGTCTGGTCGCCGAGGTGCATGATCGCCTCGAGCCAGAGCTCGCCGATCGTCGACACCGTGTAGCTCTCCTCGCCGAACACCAGCGGGTACCAGCGCGCGCCGAGCTCCGGATCCCGCGTCACCGTGTCGGCCAGCATCCGCACGAGCGTCGTCTTGCCCATGCCGCGCGACCCGAGCACGAGCACGTGCTGGTTCGAGGGCCCCGTGCTGTCGCGGATGTACTGGAGCACGATGTCGAGGTCGCGCTTGCGCACCACGAAGGACGCCCGCAGCTGCTCCGGCGTGAGGAACGCCGGGTTGTGCTTCATGAGCGGCGGGTTCATGGCGCCTCGCGCGCTGCGGCCGGAATGAACTGAGACGCGAACCGGCCCTTCCACCAGTCGCGCAGCAGGCGCGACGCGAACACGAATGCGCCGGCGTCGTTGTCCACGAGGTATCCGTCGTGCTTCAGCACGTCCATCACCCGCCGCAGCACATCCTGAGGCTTCTCCCGGGGCGCCCCCGGCTCCGCGACCGCCGCATTGTCCTTCGCGAGCACGAGCTCCGCGGCCGGCGTCAGGATCCCGACGACGGCCGCCTCGGTGAGCAGGTCCAGCGTGAGCGGCAGGTCCTTCTCGCCGAGCACGAGCTTGAGCCGCTCCTCCATGTGGCTCAGCTCCGCGTGCCCACGCGTGCTGAGCATGCTGTGCTTGTAGACGCGCTCGACGTCGTCGACGGATACCTCCTGCTGGGCGCGGCGCTTCGTGTCGTTGTAGACGTGGTTGAAGAACATCTGCACGTGGTGGGGGATGCAGGAGCCGAGCATCTCCACCATGCGCTGCGCCGCGCCCTCGAGCAGCGCGACGCTGTAGTTGTTCGCCAGCGCCTCCAGGCAGCCCATGGCCGTCTCTCCGTCCCAGGGGCGCAGCTCGAACGGGGTGAACGTGTTGACGGTGGCGCTCAGACCGGCCTGGCGCAGCACCGGCTCCAGCCCGATCGAGCCCGCGACGACCAGCCGGATCTTCGATCGATGCTTGATGGTCTGCGCGCGCAGGAACGACATGAACTCGTCCGTGAGCCTCTTGCGCTCGGGCGTGATCGTGTACTCGTCCGCCTTGAGCAGCCGGTTCACGAGGATCGGCAGCTCATCCATGAAGATGACGACAGGCAACTCGGCGCTGGCGAGCGCGTCGAAGAGGCGCTCGCCCTTGGCCTGCCAGTTCTGCTTCAGGTGCTCGCGAAACGTGAGCTTGAGCTCATCGGTGCCGAGCGACTCGATCTGCTCCGCCTTGTCCCGCACGAGCTCCTTGGCCCTGTCCCAGAGCGTCTGGTGCGGCCGCGTCGCCACCCCAAGCTCGACGATGGCGTCCTCGCCGCTCTGGGATCTCTGCAGATCGAGGAACAGGCACCTGTAGTTCCCCTTCTCGAGCTCCTCGCAGAGCTTGCGCATCAAGCTCGTCTTGCCCACCCGCCGGGGCGCTGCGATGAGGACGTTCGCTCCCTCGTCCAGGAGCTCCTTGAGGTTCCAGACCTCCTGCTCCCGGTCCCAGAACCGGTCGCCGCTCACCCAGTTCCCCACCTCCCGGACGAGCTTCGCCTTGTCCTCCATGAGGTCAACCTACCCCGCCGCCCACCGCTCGCAACAGTTTCGTTGGCAAGCGCAACGCCCGCAGCCCGGGGCACGCAGCAGCCTCAAATCACCCGGTCCACCAGCGCCTCCCCCCGCTCGAACCTCCGCAGGTTCGCGAGGAAATGCTCGACCAGCGCCGCCGGCTCCTCGCGCCGCCCGCCGGCCGCGTGCGGCGTGATGGTACAACCGGGCGCGCGCCACAGCGGGTGATCCGGCGGCAGCGGCTCGGGATCCGTCACGTCGAGGTACGCCCCGGCCAGCCGGCGCGCCTCGAGCGCCTCGAGCAGCGCCTCCTGGTCCACCGTGGCGCCCCGGCCGACGTTGAAGAACCACGCGTCCGGGCGCATCCGCGCGAGGAGCTCCCGCGAGACGAGCCGGCGCGTGCTCTCCGCCTCGGGCAGGCTCGAGACCACGTGGTCCGCCCACGCGAAGGCGTCGCCGAGCGCCTCCGCGGCGACGACGCGGCCGGGCTCGTCGCCGCGGGGACGCGCGCGCAGGAGGCACAGCTCGACCTCGAACGGCGCGAGCAGCGCCGCGAGGCGGCGGCCGATCGCGCCGAAGCCGAGCAGGAGCACCCGCCGGCCGCGCAAGAGGGCGCTCCGCGACCGCACCGGCACGTCGGGCCAGGCGCGCGGGCCGAGCTGGTTCTCCAGGCACTCCGGGAGCCGCCGCGACGCCGCCAGCAAGAACGCGAGCGCGTGCTCCGCGCAGGGGTCGGCGTAGACGCCGCTGCTCGTCGTGAGGACCGCGCCGCGGGCGGCGAGCGCGGCGCGCACGGCCGGCACGTCGTAGCGGGCATACCCCGCGGTGCTCAGGTGCACCCAGCGCAAGCGCGGGGCCGCGCACACGTCGTCGGGGTGCGGCTGGCCGAAGACCACCTCGGCGCCGGCCACGACCGGATCCCGCCCCACGGCGACGAGGTTCTCCGCGGAGCGCGCGGCCGGCAGCGCCAGCGCGTGCGGCGCGACCCCCTCGGCGAGGGCGCGCGCCGCGTCCTCGGGGAACGTCATGGTGCAGGCGATGACCCGCCGCTCCACCGGAACCACGCGCGGGTCCACGGGCGCGCTCATCCGTGCACCGCCCGCCCGAACTCGCGCATCCACGCCTCCTCCTCCGGGGTGAGCGGGCCCTTCGCGAGCGCGTCGAGGTTCTCCTCCACCTCGGCGCGGCTCTTCGGGCCCGTCAGCGCGAGATCCACGTGCGGGCTCGAGAGCTGGAACCGGTAGCAGTCGCCCGCCGTCATCGCCGGGCCGGCCCAGCCCTTCGGCTTCTTCAGGAGGCGCCGCCAGGCCGTCGCCGTGTAGGCGAGCACGCTCGGACGACGGTCGCGCACGTGCGGGAAAATGTCCCGCTCCGCCCCGGGGTGCGCGGCGTTGTAGCGGATCATGAGCAGGTCGAGCGGGGACGAGGCCGCGAGGGCGCCCGCGCGCGGGCGGTCGTGGATGCTCACCCCGATCGCGCGCACCTTGCCGCTCTCGCGCAGGTGCACGATCTCGCGCGCCGTCGCGTCGGTCCACGCGGCGCCGACGCCGAGCCAGCCGAGCAGGTAGACGTCGAGGTGGTCGGTGCCGAGCTCGCGCAGGAGCTTCTCCGCCCCGCGGCGCACGCCCCAGCCGAACCACCCGATCTGCGCGACGCCCACCACCGCCACGTCATCGCGGCGCTGCTTCAGCGCCTCGCGCAGCGGGCTCCGGAGCCCGCCCGCGCGCAAGGTCCAGAAGAACAGGTTGACGCCGCGGTCCATCGCCGCGCGCACGCCGTCCTCGTCGATGCCGTAGTTCGCCGCCAGACCCAGCCGGAACAAGCGCTTGTCGTGGAACGCGGCGGGGGCGCGGTGGAGCCAGTCGTCCATGCGCGGCATCCTACACCACGCGCGCCGCGCTCCTCCGTCGATGTCCCCGCGCTCGCCGCCGCGAGCTCGCTTCGCCGCCCACCGCCGGCCCGACCTGTGCGAGACTTCCGGCCGACCGATGGGCCAGGACACCTCTCTCCGGTGCGCCGGCTGCAGCTCCCTGCTCCCGGAGAACGCCCGCTTCTGCCCCTCGTGCGGCCTGCCCGCCCCCGCTCCCGACATCGGCTACTCCGCGACGGCGCTCCCCGGCACGCAGCGCGGCGCCGGGGCGCCGTCGTCCCCGCCGCCGCTGCCGCTGCCGCCCGTGCGGCTCCTGCCCGGGACCGAGATCAGCGTGTACCGCATCGAGACGACGCTCGGCGAGGGCGGCATGGGCGTCGTCTACCGGGCCCACGACCGGGCGCGCGAGCGCGTCGTCGCCGTCAAGTGCCTGCACTCGAACCTCGCGGGCAACCCCGAGATCCGGCGGCGCTTCGCGCGGGAAGCGCGGGTGCTCCGCGGCTGGAACCACGAGAACGTCGTCGCCGTCTACGACTTCGTCGAGCGCGAGCACGTGCTCGCGATCGTCATGGAGTACATCGAAGGGCACACGCTGGTGCGGCACCTCGAGCGGTGGCGCGGGCGCATCCCCTTCCAGGAGATCCGCGCGCTGTTCGGCGGGGTGCTCGACGCCATGGACGAGGGGCACCGGCTCGGCATCATCCACCGCGATCTCAAGCCCGACAACATCCTCGTCACGGCCGGCAAGGACGGCATGATGCCCAAGATCGTCGACTTCGGGATCGCCAAGATCCTCGAGGGGACGACGTACACGCTGAGCGGGGCGTTCCTCGGCACCTGCTGTTACATGTCGCCGGAGCAGGTGAAGAGCCCCCACGCCGCGGACCCGCGCTCGGACATCTACTCGCTCGGCGTGACGCTCTACAAGCTGTCGACGGGGCAGGTGCCGTTCGACAGCCCCAACCATTTCGCGGTGATGATGGCGCACGTGGCCGACGCCCCGGCGCCGCCGTCGTCGCTCCGCCCCGACATCCCGCCGGCCCTCGACCGGCTCATCCTCGACGCGCTCTCGAAGGATCCGGCCGGCAGGCCGGCGTCCTGCGCCGAGTTCCGGGCGCGCCTCGACCAGGCCCTCGCCGAGTACTCCCCCGCCCCGTCGCGGCCCTCGTCCTCGGCGCGCCCGCTCGCGCCGACCGTCCGCGAGAAGACCGGCGAGCAGATGATCCTCGTGCCCGGCGGGCCGTTCCTCATGGGCCAGCAGCGCCGGAAGGTGCACGTCGACGCGTTCTACATGGATCGCACCCCGGTCACGAACCGCCAGTTCAAGGCGTTCGTCGACGTGACGGGGTACCGGCCCGACGACCCGGACGCGAGCCGGTTCCTCTCCCACTTCCGGCGGGGCGAGATCCCGTCGGGCCAGGAGGAGCACCCCGTGGTGTACGTGTCGTGGGACGACGCGCGGGCTTACGCCAACTGGGCCGGCAAGCGCCTGCCGACCGAGGCCGAGTGGGAGAAGGCCGCGCGCGGCACCGACGGCCGCAAGTACCCCTGGGGGCGCGCCGAGCCAGGGCCCACACGCGCGAACTACGACCACCGCGAGAGCGGGACCGTGCCCGTCGGCTCGCTGCCGGCGGGCGCCTCGCCGTACGGCATTTTGGACCTCGCCGGGAACGTCTGGGAGTGGTGCGAGGACTACGACGATCCGCTCTTCTACACGGACGGCCCCTCGCACAACCCGCGGAACACCCGGCCCGCGGACAAGCCGCTGCTCGTGATGCGCGGCGGCTCGTGGATGTACGGCGCGCAGTCGCTCCGCACCTGGACGCGCACGAGCTTCGAGGCGCACTACCGCTTCGCGAGCGGCGGCTTCCGCTGCGTGCGCACGGCCTCGTCGAGCTAGCGGGGCGCGCCGCGGCCGTTCGGCGCGGGCGCGGCGGCGGCGCACGTGCGCCTGGCCGGCGCGGCGCGCGGGCGCATTGCCGCCGCGGCGCACGAGCGCCTGGCCAACCGGCGGCCGCGCGGATAGAACGCCGGGTACTGATGGGAATGGCGAGCGGCGGCGTCCGCGTGCGGCTGACCGGAGTCCGGCGCGTGTTTTCGGTGATGGACGACGCGGGCCGCGCGCCCGGCGCCAAGGCCTCGGGCGTGGTGGCGCTCGACGGCATCGATCTCGACATCCCCGCCGGCGCGTTCGTCGCGCTGCTCGGGCCCTCCGGGTGCGGGAAATCCACGCTGCTGCGCCTCGTCGCCGGGCTCGACCGCGCCGACGCCGGCGCGGCCGTCATCGAGCCCGACGCGGGGCTCGGGGGCGCGGGGGGCGCCGGCGCGGGCGGCAGCGCCGGCAGCGCCGACGCCGCGGGGGGCGGGCGCGCGCCGATCGCGTACGTGTTCCAGGACGCGCACCTCCTGCCCTGGCGGAGCGTGCTCGACAACGCCGCCCTGCCGCTCGAGCTCTCCGGAGCGCCGCTCGCGGAGCGCCGCGCCGCCGCGCGGGCCGCGCTCGCCCAGGTCGGCCTGGCCGACGCGGGCGCGCGGTACCCGGCGGAGCTCTCCGGCGGCATGCGCATGCGCGTGTCGCTCGCCCGCGCGCTGGTCACGCGCCCGCGGCTGCTCCTGCTCGACGAGCCGTTCGCCGCGCTCGACGAGCTCACCCGCACCCGGCTCGACGATCAGCTGCGCGCCCTCTGGACCGAGCTCGGCATGACCGTGCTCTTCGTGACCCACTCGATCACCGAGGCCGCCTACCTGGCCGAGCGCGCCGTCGTGCTGTCCGCGCGGCCGGCGCGCATCGTCGCCGACCGCACGCTGGACCTGCCGGCGCAGCGGACCGCCGCGCTGCGCACCGAGCCGGCGTTCGCGCGCGAGGTGCGGGCCCTTGAGGAGGCGCTGGAGCGAGGCGGGGCGTGAGGGGCGGGCCGACCGTGCCTGCGAGCTCGGCGCTCCGTCCGTGGGGGGTGGGTGAAGTCGCATGGGCTCAGCGCGCCCGGTTGCCCTCACGGGCAGCCCCGGCTCGTCGCCCCTGACCGCGGGGCGTCGCCGGCTCCCCGCCGCGCTACACTCCGACGTGCCCACCATGGCCAATGCGATCCGCATTCACACCCAGGTCACCTCCGATACCCTCCACATCCCGGAGCTCTCGGCCCTCGTGGGCAAAAACGTCGAGGTGATCATCCTCGAGGAGGAATCGGCCCCGCGTAGCCCCACGCCGCCGGCGCGCAAGCTCGGGGCGCTCCGAGGCCTGTTCGATGTCCCCGAAGACTTTGATGCGCAGTAACCTCCCGTCACGCGATCTCGTCCGCAGCCTTGCCGTACCATCACCGAGATCCGTTCGATCGCCTCTTGGTGGCACAGGCGCTCTGCGAGGGCTCGGCGCTCGTCACGATGGACGAAATGCTCACCCGCTACGGCGCCACGGTGCTCTGGGCCGGCTCATGATGGGGTAGCGACCTCTCAGCGGCGCACGTCCGGCGTGTCCGTGCTCGGAGGCGTCCACCTCGACTCGCGCGCTGCGAGGTCATCGCGCTGCTCAGGCCCTCGTCATGGTGGGCATGACGAACCCCCGAAGCGAGGCCGTCCCGCACGGCCCGCTTCCCCGCTCCCCGTCGCCGCTGCCCCCTGCCGCCGAGCGACGCCCACCGTGGGCGGAGCTCCCACTCGCCTCGCGACGCCGCGCGCGAACGCGCTTCCATGCCGTCGGCGCCCCCGTACAATCGGCCCATGCTCACGTCCTCCCGGCGGCTCCTTCGCTTCGTGATCCCCTGGTCCGCAGTGCTCGCTGCAGCGGCCTGCAGCAAGCCGGAGATCGCCATTCCGCCAGGCGAGGGCGGCGGCGGAGAGGGCGCCGGCACCGGCGGAGACCCGGGGTTCGGCGGGATGCCCGTCGGCGGCGGGGGCATGGGCGGCAGCGGCGCCGGCAACCCCTGCGACGGCGTGGAATGCCGGCCGGATCAGCGGTGCGAGGTGGAGGACGGACAAGGCATCTGCGTCGACAACGCCTGCGACGACCTCGAGTGCGGGCCGACCGAGGAATGCCAGATCACCTCCGACGGGGGCGCGATCTGCGTCGACATCGGCTGCAGCAGCGACCTCGAGTGCCCCATCGACCGGTTCTGCGACGGCGCGCTCTGCAAGCAGGATACGTGCGTCTCCGGCGAGCGGACCTGCGACGGGAACGTCCTCACGCAGTGCGTGTCGAACGGCAGCGGGACCAAAGAGCTGTTCACGTGCGGCGGCAACGCCTACTTCGAGAGCACGTGCACCGACGGCGAAGGCACGGGACAGGCAGAGTGTCCCTGCGAGGACGACTGGGACTGCCCGACCCACGCGTCCTGCGAGGTCGGCTCCTGCACCGGCACCGGCGAGCCGCCCACGTGCCTCCTGCCGCCGGAGCCGTTCGCGAACGTCCTGCCCCAGATCGAGATCCAGTGGGGCGGGGCGAACCGCGCCAGCTCGAGCGCGATCGGCAGCCCGTTCCCGACCTCGGCGCAGAACGTCATGACGCCGCTCGTCGCCAACCTCGACGACGACAACGGCGACGGGCGCATCAACGAGCTCGACTTCCCCGAGATCATCTTCACGACCTTCTGCGGCAGCGACTTCGCCAGGAACGGCGTGCTGCGCGCGATCCACGGCGGCGGGCCCAACAAGGGGCGCGACTACCTCGCCGTGCTCGGCAGCACGATCTGGAAGGAAGGCGACGCGACCGACCTCGCGTACACCTGCGCCAACGCGACGCTCAACTCGACCTCGGCGCTCGCCGTGGGCGACATCGACGACGACGGCGTCCCCGAGATCGTGGCGATCACCGAGTCGTCGGGGCTCCAGATCTTCAGCAACACGGGCAAGACCAGGCTGCTCGCGAACAACCTCTGGAGCGGCTACCCCGAGCCGGCGCCCGCGATCGCCAACATCGACGGAGAAGGGTTCGCCGAGATCGTCGTCGGGCGGCACGTGTTCACGCTGGAGGCCGGGGAAGGAGACGCGCTGTCGATCCGGGACCAGTTCCAGGGGACCCTGATGCACGGGCTGCAGACCGTGGTCGCGCTCGGGCCGATCCCGTGCGTCGCGAACATCACCGGCGACGCCCGCCAGGAGATCGTCGCGGGCAGCACCGCCTACGCCCTCCCCCGCCCGCCGGCCGGGGTGACCCGCATCTCCGAGTGCACGCCGCCCTACGCGAGCCCCGAGGAGACCGCGTTCTGCAACGGGGAGCTGCTCGTGGTGTGGGACGGGCAGGGCGTCAACGGCGCGGCCACGATCCCGAACTCGCAGCGCGACGGGTTCTGCGCCGTGGCCGACGTGCTCGGGACCGACCAGGCCGCCGCGCCCGGGCCGAACAACCCGCTCGACCACGTGCCCGAGGTGATCCTCTTCAACAACGGCTACTTCTTCGTGCTCAACGGGCAGACCGGCGCCGTCGTGCGCCGCACGCAGATGATCAGCGCGACGACCCGCGACGGCGGCGCGCCGAACATCGACGACTTCGACGGCGACGGCTTCCCCGAGGTCGGCACCGCGTTCGGCCTGAACTACGTGATGCTCGACCTCCAGGAGCCGACCGAGGAGTGCCCGGCGTGGCCGAACGCCTTCCGCGACTCCGGCACGGGGCTGCAGGGCAACCCGGAGCGGACGCCGAACGGGGTGCCGTGCGACGAGGACGCGGATTGCGGGAGCTCCGGCGCGGCCACGTGCAACACGCAGCGCGGGACGTGCGTCTGCTACCACAACGGCTGGCAGCGCGTCACCGAGGACAACTCCAGCCGCGCGACCGGCTCGAGCGTGTTCGACTTCAACGGCGACGGCGCCGCCGAGGTCATCTACAACGACGAGTGCTACTTCCGCATCTACGACGGCGTGAACGCCCAGGTGCTGTTCAAGGAGCACTCGCCGAGCCGCACCCGAACCGAGTACCCGGTCGTGGCCGACGTCGACAACGACGGCAACGCGGAGATCGTGTTCGCCACGTCGAACGAGTCGACCTTCTGCTCGGAGGGCACCGACTACAACAACGGCCTCGAGGTCTGGGGCGCGCAGAACGATCTCTGGGTCTCGGCCCGGCGCATCTGGAACCAGCACGGCTACCACGTGACGAACGCGCTGGAGAGCGGCGGCATCCCGAAGCAGGAGCCCGAGAGCTGGAAGGAGTACGGCGGGCGCGGCTACAACACCTACCGCTCGAACCCGCGGTCGTACGGGATCGCGCCGGATCTCCAGCTGAACGGGATCCAGATCTCGTCGCCCGACGCGGTCTGCGGCGAGCTCTCCGACAACATCAACATCACGGTGCGCGTAGAGAACGCCGGCGACCTCCGCGTCGGCCCGGGCGTCATCGTCAGCTTCTACGGCGAGTGGGACGCGCCGCCCGTGTCCGAGGAGCTCACGGAGGCGAGCGGCGAGCCCCTCCAGATCGCGCTCACGACGAGCATCGAGCCGCACAGCTCGATGCTCCTCACGGTGAGCTACAGCGCCCCGAACAGCGCCCAGGGGGCGTTGCCCGACCGCGTGCGCGCGGTCGTCGACAAGGACGCCGTGGAGCGCGAGTGCAAGGAGGACAACAACGAGCTGACCGCCGTCGTGGACGCCGGCGACGCGCTGCCGGACCTCCAGATCGAGGTCGGCCGGGTGAGCACCGCGAGCTGCCCGGGCACGGTCGGCGTCCCGACGACCATCAAGAACGCCGGCTCCGCGCCGGCCAGCGACGTGCTGGTCCGGTACTACGCGGGGGACCCCAGCCAGGGCGGGAGCGCGCTCCACGAGCAGGTCGTCCCGGGGCCGATCGCGCCGGGCGCGAGCGAGAGCTTCACGGCCACGATCAACGGCTTTCCGTCGAACACCATGATCCTGATCTACGGCCTCGTCGATCCGGACGGGACCATCGACGAGTGCAACGACGGCAACAACAAGGACGCCGCGTCCGACAAGGCGCAGTGCGACGTCGCCAACTGACGCGCGGGCGGGCAGCCGCGGAGGCCGCCCGCGCCGGCGCCGGCGGGCCGGGGGCCCGAGGGACCCGGGCCGGCGGCGGCGCACGAACGCCGGCACCCTCCGCGGGGCGCAGTGCTATGCCTGTGCGCCGCGCCCTCCGCCCCGACCGCGCGCCGCGCGCCGCGCGCCAAGAGCCCCCACGCCTCCATGCTCGGAACCTCGAACCTCGCGAAGTCGTACGGTGATCGGACCCTCTTCGAGGGCGTCTCTCTCAAGCTGAACGCGGGGTCCCGCTACGGCCTGGTGGGCGCCAACGGCTCGGGGAAGACCACGTTCCTCAAGATCGTGTCCGGCGACGAGCCCGCGTCCGAGGGGTCCGTCAGCCTGCCGAAGGACGCCCGCGTGGGCGTGCTCCGGCAGGACCGGTTCCTCAGCGACGACGAGATCATCCTGGACCTCGCGATGATGGGCGACCGCGTGGTGTGGGACGCGCTCGTCGCGTCGCGCCGCCTCGCGGAGGACGGCGGCGACCCGGGCAGGATCGCCGATCTCGAGGACCTCATCCGCGCCCACGACGGCTACACGCTGGAGGCGCGCGCGAGCGCCGTGCTCGAGGGCCTCGGCATCCCCGTGCCGGCGCACCGGCGGCCGCTCTCCACGCTGTCGGGCGGCTTCAAGCTGCGCGTGCTGCTCGCGCAGGTGCTGCTCGGCGGCTCGGACGTGCTCCTGCTCGACGAGCCCACGAACCACCTCGACATCCTGTCGATCCGCTGGCTGGAGAAGTTCCTCGCCGGCTACAAGGGCTGCGCCGTCGTCATCTCCCACGACCAGCGCTTCCTCGACAACATCGCCACGCACATCCTCGACGTCGACTACGAGACGATAACGCTCTACACGGGCAACTACGCGGCGTTCGTGGTCGAGAAGCAGGCGATCCGCGAGCGCAAGCAGGCGGAGATCGCGCGCGCCGAGAAGATCATCGCCGACAAGCGCGCGTTCGTGGAGCGGTTCGGCGCGAAGGCGACCAAGGCGCGCCAGGCGCAGAGCCGGCTCAAGCAGATCGAGAAGATCGAGGTCGAGGAGCTCGCCGACACGTCGCGGCGCACGCCGGTGTTCCGGTTCGCAATCCAGCGGCCCAGCGGGCGCGACGTGCTCGAGGCCCGGGGCATCTCCAAGGCGTACGGCGACAAGCAGGTGCTGCGGGACGTGTCGCTGTCGGTCCGGCGCGGCGAGCGGGTCGCGGTGATCGGGCCGAACGGGCTCGGCAAGTCGACGTTGCTCAAGATCCTCGTGGGCCGCCTCGCGCCCGACGCCGGCGGCGCGTCGTGGGGCCACGAGGCGCGCGTCGGCTACTTCGCCCAGGACCACCGGGAGCTGCTCGTGGACGGGTCGATGACGCCCCTCTCGTTCCTGTGGGCCGCGTGCCCCGACGAGTCGCCGAGCTACGTGCGCGGGCAGCTCGGCCGGGCGCTGTTCTCCGGCGACGACGTGGAGAAGAGCGTCGGCTCGCTCTCCGGCGGCGAGGCCGCGCGGCTCATCTTCTGCCGCATCCTCGTCGAGCGCCCCAACGTGCTCGTGCTCGACGAGCCGACGAACCACCTCGATCTGGAGGCGATCCACGCGCTCATCGAGGGCCTCAAGACGTTCGAGGGGACGGTGCTCTTCGTCTCCCACGATCGCTTCTTCGTCTCCGAGCTGGCGACGCGCATCCTCGAGGTCACGCCGAGCGGCCCGCGCGATTTCCCCGGCACCTACGAGGAGTACCTGGCCGGCTGCGGCGACGATCACCTCGACGCCGACACGGTGGTGCTCAAGGCGAAGCGCGAGCACCAGAAGGCCGCCCCCGCCCCCGCGGCCGCCGAGGCCGGCGGCTCCTGGGAGGAGCAGAAGCGCCGGCGCAACCGCCAGAAGGAGCTGCCCGCGCGCCGCGACAAGGTGCTCGCCTCCATCGAGGCCGCCGAGGCCCGCAAGAAGGCGATCCACGACCTCTACTGCAGCGACGGCTTCTTCGAGCGCACCCCCAAGCCCGAGATCGCCGCGCTCCAGGCCGAGGAAGAGGCCCTCGGCCCCCGCATCGACGCCCTCATGGCCGAGTGGGAGCAGCTGGAGCAGGAGCTCGCCGAGCTCGGCGCCCCCTAAACCTCCCCCCACCAAGCAAAGAGCGGCGCGTCGCCCGCACAGGAGACGGGCCCAGATCGGCGTTTTCGGCGCGCAAGCGCACTCCTGTGCGCTGAGCACCGAAAACGTCGAGGTGGGCCCGTATCCGAAGCGGGCGACGCGTCGCTCAATGCCCTCGATTTTTGCGGCTGGCCATGTCGATGCCGACGGCGAGGACGAGGATCACGCCCTTGATGATCGGCTGCCAGAAGCTCTCGGTGTTCATCAGGCTCATGCCGTTGTCGAGCGACGCCATGACCAGCGCGCCGAGCAGCGCGCCCCAGACCGTGCCCTGCCCGCCGAGGAGCGAGGTGCCGCCGATGACGGCGGCCGCGATGGCGTCGAGCTCCATCATCCGGCCGGCGTCCGACGTCGCCGAGCCGACGCGGGCCGTGAGCACGACGCCCGCGATGCCCGACATCACGCCCATCAGCGTGAACACCGCGACGAGGTGCCGGTTGATGTTGATGCCGGAGTAGAAGGCCGCCTCCCGGTTGCCGCCGATCGCGTAGAGGTGCCGGCCGAACGCGGTGTGCTTCGAGAGCACCGAGAACGCCGTCGCGAGCACGAGGACGAGCAGCACCGGGAACGGCACGCCCTGGTAGTCGTTCATCACGCCGACGAACACGAGCGTGAGCATGGCGAGCCCGATCCACGGCCCGCGCGCCGTGCCGGTCGCGCGCACCGCCCGGTACACCAGGAAGGCGCTGATCGCGCCGGCGATCGCCCAGCCGAAGGCGTGCGGCACATAGGCCTGGCCGACGAACAGGTAAGGGCGCGACGGCGAGATGGACACGCCGCCCGTGGAGCCGAGAATGGAGCCCTGGTAAATGAGCATGCCGCCGAGCGTGACGATGAAGGGCGGAATGCGCAGGCGGGCCACGAGGGTGCCCTGGATGAAGCCGAGGACGGCCCCTAGCAGGAGCGGCACGAGGAACGCCGCCGGCAGCGGCCAGCCGAAGTTCACGAACGTTATCGCCGACGCCGCGCCGAGCAGGCCGGCGAGCGCGCCGACCGAGAGATCGATCTGCCCGGCGACGATCACCATCACCATGCCGATGGCCAGGATCGAGGTCACCGACATCTGCCGCGCGAGGAGCGTCAGGTTGCGCGACGTCACGAACGTCCCATCGGTCGTGATCGAGAAGACGATCCAGATCGCGACGAGCGATCCCACCATCGAGAGCGTGCGCCAGGGAATACGCACGCCAAGCTTCCCCTCGCTCATTCAGTCACCTTCTTCGTGGCCGCGGCCATCACGCGCTCGGCCGTGGCGTCCTTCCGATCGAGGCAGGCGGTCATCCTGCCCTGGGTGAGGATCAGCACGCGGTGGCTCATGCCGAGCAGCTCCGGCAGCTCGGAGGACACGAGCACCACGGCCAGCCCGCCCGCCGCGAGATCGTGGATGAGCCGGTAGATCTCCGCCTTCGCGCCGACGTCGATTCCCCGGGTCGGCTCGTCGAGCAGGAGCACGCGCGGCCCCGCCATCAACCATTTGCCGATCACGATCTTCTGCTGGTTGCCGCCCGAGAGCTGGTTGGCGAGCGCGAGCGGCCCCGGCGCCTTGGTCCGGAGCGCCCTCATCTGCTCGATCGCCTTCACCTCGCGCTCGGCGTGGTCGAGGAAGAGCCCCTTCACGAACCGCCGCAGCGTCGCGAGCGTGAGGTTGTCGAGGAGCGTCGACTCAAGCACGAGGCCGTAGCGCTTCCTGTCCTCGCTGACGAGCGCGATGCCCGCCGCGATCGCCTCCGCAGGCGACCTGAACGGCGGCGTGGCCGGCCTGCCCAGGACCGAGATCGAGCCGGTGACGCGGCTCGTGGCCGCGCCGAAGATCGTCGACACGAGCGCGGTGCGGCCGGCGCCCATCAGGCCGCCGACGCCGAGCACCTCGCCGGCCCGCACCTCGAAGCTGACGTCGCGCAGCACGAACCGCCCGGGGTGCCCCGCGTCCTCGACCGACCAGCGATCGAGCGCGAGCGCGACCGGGCCCTCCGGCGGCGGCGGGCACGGGTACAGGTTCGTCACCTCGCGGCCGACCATGAGCGAGATGACCTTGTCGGGCGTGAGCTCGGCCCGCGGCTGCGTCGTGATCGACCGCCCGTCCCGGAGCACCGTGATGCGATCGGCGATCTCGAAGACCTCCTCGAGGCGGTGGCTGATGTAGATGCAGGAGACGCCGCGGGCGCGCAGGTCGCGCAGCAGGTTGAGCAGCGTCCGCACGCCGGACTCGGTGAGCGCGGCGGTCGGCTCGTCGAGCACGAGGATCTTGGCGTCCTTGAGCAGCGCCTTCGCGATCTCGACCATCTGCTGCTGGCCGATGCCAAGGTCCTTGATCGGGCGCTCCGGGTCGACGTCGAGGCCCACGCGCTCGAGCGCCCGCCGCGCGAGCGCGCGCACCTCGGCCCAGTCGATGAGCCCTCCCCGGACGGGCTCGCGCCCGAGCACGAGGTTCTCTGCCACCGTGAGCTCGGGGACGAGCGCGAGCTCCTGCGCGATCAGCGCGATCCCGTGCTCCTCGGCGCTGCGCATCCCGCTGAACTCGACCCGCTGGCCGGAGAGCCGGATCTCGCCACCGTAGGTGCCCGCCGGGTAATACCCGCAGAGGGTCTTGATGAGCGTGCTCTTGCCCGCGCCGTTCTCGCCGCACAGGGCGTGAATCTCGCCCTCCTGGAGGTCGAACGAGACGCCGTCGAGCGCCTTCACGCCCGGGAACTGCTTGGTGATGGATGCGAGCTCGAGGAGAGGCATTGTCCTGGGGAGCAGGTGCCGCGGTGCGCTAGCGTTTGCCCGGGTAGCGGCGGCGATGCAAGCACTTCTTTGCGTCCCCGGACGAATGCCCGCCGGAGCGTGCGTGTGGGGGGCCTCCGGCGCGGGGCCCCTCGGGAGTCGAGCGTTCAGGCGCTCACTCGTAGAAGCCGATGTCGTCGACGCAGAAGTCGAAGTCGACGTCCTTCGCGACCTGGAACCGGATCGAGTACATCGTCGTCGTGTCGATCGTCTCGGTGAGCGGGGCGAGGCCCCAGCCGCTGACCTTCATGTCCTCGAAGGCGATCACGTGCTGCTCCCACTGCTCCGAGAGGCGGATCGGGCCGGCCCAGTTGTCGTTGCACCCCATCTCCGTCGCCTCGGGGTCGCAGTGCCCGCCTTCCGCCGTCGTGCTCTTGTCCGAGATCAGCACCTTCACGCTGTCCTGGGTGCCTGCGGCGTGCTTGGCCCAGAACGTGATGCCCCGGTACGCCGAGCCGTCGTAGGACATCCTGGTCGCCTCGACGTACAGTAGATCGAGGGCGATCGCGGCGCCCCACTCCGTGAAGCCCGATCCCTTCGTGCAGGCCCCGATCGTGCTCTGACCGCGCGGCGGCGTGAGCTCGGTCATGGCGAAAGGATCGGCGCCGGCTCCGGCCGGCGGCGTCTGCGTCGCGCCCTCCGTGCCGTCGTTGAAGCTGTACCAGTATCCTTTCCTGCCGCCCGCCTCATGGATGGCGTTGTCGCCGTCTTCCATGTCGTCGATCATCTCTGCGACGGCCGGGGGCGCCCCGCCGCCGCCCGTGGCCGACGTCGAGGACAGGGTGCCCGTCGAGCCGGCCGCGCCGCCCTCCCCTTCCTGCAGGTGGTAGCCGTCGTCGAGCCCCGCGACCTTGGTGCACCCACCGGCCGCGAGAACCCACGCAGCCCCTATCCATGCCGCCCGCTTCCTCTTCGCCATGTCTTCTCCTGTCGCCGCCGCGTGGACGTCGTCCACGTCGCGCCGCGCAGCCCACCGCGCGCCGCGGCCCAGGGTACCATGGAGTTGAAGAGGGAGAGGCGGAGGGGGCGTGAGGGCCTCCGACGCGGAGGCCCTCGGGGCGGCGAGCGCTCAGGCGCTCACTGGTAGAAGCCGAGGTCGTCGATGCAGAAGTCGAAATCGACGGCCTGCGCGACCTGGAACTGGATCGAGTACAGCGCCGTCGCGTCGATGTTCTCGGTGAGCGGAGGGAGGCCCCAGCCGCCGACCTTCAGGTCCTCGAAGGCGATCGCGAACTGCTGCCACTGCTCCGTGAGGGTGATCGTGCGGGCCCAGTTGTCGTTGCACCCCATCTCTGCCGCGTCGGGATCGCAGTGGCCGCCTTCCGGCGTCGTGCTCTTGTCCGAGATCATCACCTTCACGGAGTCCTCGGTGCCCGCGGCGATCTTGGCCCAGAACGTGATTCCCTGGTGGGCCGAGCCGTCGTAGGCCGCCTTGACGCCGTCGGTGCTCAGCAGATCGAAGCCGATCCCGGCGCCCCAGGTCGCGAAGCCCGATCCCTTGGTGCAGGCCGCCTTCGTGCTCTGCTCGCGCGCCGGCGTGAGCGCGGTCATGGCGAAAGGATCGGCGTCTTCCCCGGCCGCCGGCGTCTGCGTCGCGTCCGGGGTCTCGTCGTTGAAGCTGTACCAGTACCCTTCCCTGCCCGTCACGACCCGGATGGCGTTGTCGCCGTCTTCCATGTCGTCGATCAGGTCCGAGATCGTCGGGAGCTCCTCGCCGCCGCCCGTGGTGGCGCTGGTGGTGGCGCCGGTGGTCCCCGTGCCCGTTCCCGCCCCCGTGCCCGTCCCCGTGCCGCTCCCCGTGTCCGTCCCCGTCCCCGTGGTGCCGGTCCCGGAGCCGGTGCCGCCCGAGCCGCCCCCGCCGTCGCCGTCGTCGCCGCACGCGACGAACGCCGCCACGGCCAGACCACACACCGCCAAGTTAAAGCTGCGCAAGAAAATTCCAGTCTTCATGCGTTCGTAATCTCCGTAGCAGAAGCCCAAGAATCAGGCCTTACCTTACTGACGCCGGACATTCGATGTGTTGTGAGGTGTCCTGGCGGCGCAGAGTATCGCCCGGAATTTCAGGGCCCGCAACCTTGTTCTTCTCGCGCTGGAATCGGCGCTCGCCGCGCGCCACGAGCCGCGCGTTTCCCCGCAATTTCCTGGATGTGGCCGCTCGCAACGGCGCTGGGGTCGCGCAGCGTCATGGAGACGTGAGCGGCTGGATCATCGTGAGTGGCCATGTCCTTGCAACACGCCGTCGCGGGCTCTCTGGACGAGAGTCGAGGGGGGAAAGATGGCAAAGGGGAAGGCGATCCGGCGCGCGCGGGCGCGCGCCGGCGCGCAGCGGGCGGAGCAGGCCGCGGGCCGGGAGCGGGGCGCGACGGAGGTCGCGGCGCCGGCGAAGCCGGAGAGGGCTTCGCTGATTAGGCTCTTGCGGGCGGCGAGGCAGCGCGGGCGCTGCGCGCCGCTGCCGGCGAGGCGGGGAGTCGCGAGGGCGCTCGCGGGGCGCGCGCAGACGGTGGTTTACCACCTCTACGCGCGGCTCACCGGGCTGTCCGAGGGGCGGCCGGCGCTCTGGGTCTCGGCGGCGGCGGCGCTGCTCGCGGCGCTCCGGGCGCCCGCGCCGCGGGTCGCGAGCAGCGTCACGGTGAGCAGGCCGCGCGCGGCGGTGCTCCGCGCGCTGCTCGACGCCGAGGGCCTGCGGCGCTTCATGCAGGGCGTCGAGCGCCTGGAGCCCGGGACGGGCGCGTGCGAGGGGAAGGCGACGATCCAGGCGAGGGGCGCGGGGCGCGCGCGTGGCGGCGAGAGCGGGCGGACAGGCATCGTGTCGGTCGAGCCGGCGCCGGGAGAGCGGGGGACGGAGATCAAGGTCGTCCTGCCCGGCGCGCGGCCGAGGGGGCTTGTCGCGCGCGCGGCCGCGAAGGTGCTCGCGGAGGCGCCCAGGCGGCGGCTGCGGGGCGATCTGCGGCGGCTCAGGCAATGGATCGAGGTGGGCGAGATCCCGACGACGGCGGGGCAGCCGTCGGGCCGGCGAGGCCAGGAGAGGAGCTGATCATGCGCGCGATCTGCTGGAACGGGGTGAATGACGTCGTGGTCGAGTCGGTGCCCGAGCCGAGGATCGTGAGCCCGCATGACGCGATCGTCCGCGTGTCGCTGTCGTCGGTGTGCGGGTCGGACCTGCACCTCGTGCACGGGTACATCCCGGCCATGAGGCGCGGCGACGTCCTCGGGCACGAGTTCCTCGGCGAGGTGGTGGAGACGGGCGCGGAGGTGAAGCGGCTCCAGCGGGGCGACCGGGTGGTCGTCTCGTCGGTCATCGGGTGCGGCCGGTGCGTGTATTGCGAGGGCGAGCTCTGGTCGCTCTGCGACAACTCGAACCCGAGGCACGTGGTGACCGAGCGGTTGTTCGGGGACACGATGAGCGCGATCTTCGGCTACTCGCACGCCTTCGGGGGCTTCGCGGGCAGCCACGCCGAGTACGTGCGCGTGCCGTTCGCGGACCACGGCGCCTTCAAGGTGCCGGACGGGGTGCGGGACGAGAGCGCCGTGTTCGCCTCCGACGCGCTCCCGACAGGCTACATGGGCGCCGAGCTCTGCGACATCCGCCCGGGCCAGGTCGTCGCGGTCTGGGGTTGCGGAGGCGTCGGGCAGATGGCGATCAAGAGCGCCTATCTCTTCGGCGCCGCGCGGGTCATCGCGATCGACAGCCGCCCCGACCGCCTGGCGATGGCGAAGGTGCACGGCTGCGCCGAGGTCCTGAACTACGCCGAGGTCGACGTCCAGGAGGCGCTCCGGGAGCTGACGGGCGGCCGTGGTCCCGACGCGTGCATCGACGCGGTCGGCATGGAGGCCGAGGGCACGGGGCTGCAGTATACGTACGACCGGGTGAAGCACGCGCTCCGGCTGCAGAACGACCGCCCGCTCGTGGTGCGCGACGCGCTCCTCGCCTGCCGCAAGGGAGGCACGGTGTCGATCGTCGGCGTCTACGCCGGCTTCGCCGACAAGATCCCGCTGGGCGCGCTGATGAACAAGGCGCTGGTCGTCCGGGCCGCGCAGCAGCATGGACAGCGGTACATCCCGAGGCTGCTCGAGCTCATCCAGCGCGGCGACATCGATCCATCGTTCCTCCTGACGCACCGCATGTGCCTGGACGACGGCCCGCGCGGATACCGCCTCTTCGAGGAGCGCGCCGACGGGTGCATGCGCGCGGTGTTCGCGCCCTGAGGCCTGCGGACGTACCGCCGGGCTGCCCGGCCCGAGGCGCCGCCGTTCGTCGCGCGGCGCGACGGACGGCGGCGCCCCGGGCCTACCCTCTCCACGGAGCCAGGGGCGGGCCTGGCGATGTGGAGCTACCGGCCTTGCTCCTGCTGCGCCTTCGCGAGCGACGCCTGGATCGCGCGCGCCCTCTCCAGGTGGCTGACCACGTCGGCGCGGACGCGCTGGAGCTCCTGCTTCAGCGCCTCGTTCTTCGACCTCGGGATGAGGTGCTCGTCCAGCAGCCGCAGCGCGTGGCGGTGCGTCATGACCTGCGTCGTGATGTACGCGAGATCGAACTTCTCGGCCGGCTGCTTCCGAAGGAAGTTCCCGACGACCGACGTGTGGCCGGTGATCATCGAGCTCACCCGCGTCGGCTGCGTCTCGATCCTGAGCCGCTTGAGGAGGGCGCTCAGGCGGCGCTCCGACCGGGTGTGGGCCTCGATCATCTCCCTCGCGAAATCCTTGACCTCCCGGCTCCGCGCCTGCGTGCGGGCGATCGTGGCCTGGAAGATCTCGAAGCGGTTCGTCGCCGAGACGACGCCGGCGATCGCCCCGTCCGAGACCTGCGCGTGGGATCCCTGCGCCCGCGCCGACTGCTGCCGGAACTGCTGAATCACCCGCTGCTGGAACTGCTGCTGCTGGACGTACTGGCCGCCGTGGAGAGCCTCGTCCTCATCCCCGGCCGCGAGGGCGGCGCTGCCGATGACGCTCGCGGCGAGGGCGGCGAGCACCGCGACGTGATGCCTGAAATGATGGCGCATCATGGTTCTGTCCTTTCCTGGGTTCCCGCGGCGCGCTGCAGGGACGATTGAATCCATGGACGCCCGCGGGGTTCACGACCTCTGCGTACGTCTTCAGCGTTAAGCAAGCTGCGGACCTGCTCTCGACGGAACCAGCGAGACCGCGCTGCGCACGCGCCGGCGCGCGGAGGCGTCGAGGAGGGCAGTCGCCGCGCACCGGGCCCTCGCCGCCGCGGCGTCGGGCGCGCTCGCGTCGGGCGACGAGAGGGCTTGCGGGGCGCCGGCCCCGGTGGTCAAGTGCGGGCTCGGTCGAGGTGGTCATGGCCGCCTCGCCCCGCGGCGATGAGCTCGCCCGGAGGTCTTCGCGCATGGCGGACCGTGGTTTCATCCTCACGCCGACAACCCGGATCGTCGCCGGATGCCCAGAAGTCCATCTCCACGCGGTGATGGCGGACGGCGAGCCGGCGCTCGTCATCGAGGACCGGTTCAGGCCCTACTTCTTCGTCCGCGCCCGCGACGAGGACGCCGCGCGGCGGATCGCCGGCGGCCGCGTCGCGGAGGAGGCGCTCACGACGCTCGACGGAGAGCCCGTCCTGCGCGTCGACGTTTCGCTCCCGCGGGACGTCGCCTCGCTGCGCGAGCGGCTGGCAGACGCCGGCGTCGAGTGCCTCGAGGCGGACGTGCGCTTCGCCTACCGGTTCTTGATCGATCGCGGCATCCGCGGCGCGTTCGCGGTCTCCGGGCCGTTCGAGCGCCGCCCCGGCGTCGGGCGCGTGTACCGGAACCCGGAGCTCGCGCCGGCCAGCTTCGTCCCGAGCCTCCGCGTGCTCTCGCTCGATATCGAGACGAGCCTCGACGGCGAGCACCTCTATTCGATCGGCCTCGCGGGCGCGGGCGGGGAAAGGTGCCTCCTCGTGCGGGGCGAGCCCGTGCCCGGCGGGCTGCCCGACTACGTCGAGCGGTTCTCCGACGAGCGGGCGCTGCTCGAGCGCTTCCTCGCGCACGTGGCCGAGGCGGACCCCGACGTGCTCACGGGCTGGAACATCCCGGACTTCGATCTCCCCGCGCTCCAGCGTTACTGCCGCCGGGCCGGGCTGCCGTGCGCGCTCGGGCGCGGCGACGAGGAGATCTCGATCCTCCGCGATCCGGGCTTCTCGCGCGAGGCGCGCGTCGTGCTCACGGGGCGCGTGGTGCTCGACGGGCTCGCGCTCCTGCGCGGCGCCTTCATGCGCCTCGACGACTACCGCCTCGAGACCGCCGCGCGGACGATCCTCGGGCGCGGCAAGCTCTTCGGGCCCGAGGATCGCGGGGCGCAGATCGAGGCGTCGTACCGCGACGATCCGGCGCTCCTCGCGGCGTACAACCTGGAGGACGCCCGCCTCGTCCGGGACCTCCTGGAGAAGACCGGGCTCGTCGAGCTCTCGGTGCGGAGGAGCCTGCTCACGGGCATGCAGCTCGACCGGGTGGGCGCGCAGATCGCCGCCATCGACTCGCTCTACCTGCCCGCGCTGCGCGCCCGCGGCAAGGTCGCCCCGTCGGTCTCGGGCGAGGCGCCGGACGGAGAGGTGGAGATCGCGGGCGGGCTCGTGCTCGACTCGGTGCCGGGGCTCTACCGCAACATCCTGGTGTACGATTACAAGAGCCTTTATCCGAGCCTGATTCGCACGTTCAACATCGACCCGCTCACGTTCGTGGCCTGGGACGCCGAGGAGAGCGCGGCCTTGATCCGGACGCCGGGCGGCGCGGCGTTCCGGCGCGGCGAGCCGGGCATCCTCCCCGAGCTGGTCGCGCGCCTCTGGGACGAGCGGGCGGACGCGCGGCGGGCGGGCGACGAGCGCGGCGCGACGGCGATCAAGATCCTGATGAACTCGCTCTTCGGCGTGCTCGGCTCCCCCGCCTCGCGCCTGTTCTCCCCCGCGGTCGCCAACGCGATCACGAGCGCCGGCCAGCACGTCATCCGGCTCGCGGCCGAGGCGGTGCGGCGGGCCGGGCACCGGGTGCTTTACGGCGACACCGACTCGCTCTTCGTGGAGAGCGGCGAGCCGGACGCCGCGCGCGCCCTCGCCCGCGCCGAGGAGCTGCGCGCCCTCGTCTCGGGGTCCGTCGCGGCCGAGATCGAGCGGACCTTCGGCTGCGAGAGCCGGCTGGAGCTCGAGTTCGAGAAGCTGTACACGCGCTTCCTGCTGCCCGAGCTGCGCGGCGCCGCGCAGGGGAGCAAGAAGCGTTATGCGGGCCTCGTCGCCGAGGAGCGGGGCGACGTGGTCGAGATCGTCGGGCTGGAGGCGGTGCGGCGGGACGCGAGCGCGGTGGCGCGGCGCTTCCAGCGGGAGCTCCTCGATCTCGTGTTCCACGACCGGCCGGTGGCGGAGTTCGTGCGGACCTTCGTGGCGGAGCTCCGCGCGGGCCGGTTCGACGCGGAGCTCGCCTACAAGAAGGCGCTGCGGAAGCCGCTCGACGCGTACACGAAGACGACGCCGCCGCACGTGAAGGCGGCGCGCAAGCTGGGCGGGGACGTGGGGAGGATCGTGACGTACGTCATCACCCGCGCCGGGCCCGAGCCGGTCGGGCAGACGACGGCGCCGCCGGACTACGACCATTACGTGACGCAGCAGCTCAAGCCGATCGCGGACTCGGTGCTGCGGTGGCTCGGGGGCGAGGACTTCGACGCGATGATCGGGGCGCGGCGGCAGCTGTCGCTGTTCTAGAATACCGATCACGTTGATCGAGCGAGAAGTGAGACGCCAAGGACGCCAAGGACGCCAAGGACGCCAAGGACGCCAAGGAGATGATGTCTCGGCGTCTTCGGCATCTTGTTCGAGATTCTGCTCGTTTCAGGTGAGTTCAATCCGTTTGTCGCTCTAGGGTGCCGTGGCGACCCGAGCGACGCGAGGAAGCGCATGACCCTCCCTGGCCAGGAAAACGGTCATCGTGAGGCTGCCATCCTGCGCTTCCCCGGTCTTCGCAGCGAAGCAGTCCCGGCAAATCTCGGAATGGAGTACCTGCTGCATGAACGAGCGGTACCCCTCCACGTCGTCGTGGACCACCTCCAGCCTGCACATCGAGGTTTTGCACGACACCGATCGGATGTCCACGGACGTCGACAAGAAGGGCTCGACGGCCGCCTCTACGTTGTTCCGCGCCTCGTCCGCCCATCGCGAATCCACTGGCTCGGCATCGAACCGGCCCGAGATCTCCTGCACGACGCGCTCGTGCGTCGCCACGCCGCGCACCTCCGCCGCGCTGTGCGTCGGCGCGCGCTCCTCGAGGCGGGAAGGCTCCGTGTTGGGCTCCGGGCCTGTTTCGTCGTCGAGCTCCGCGGGCGCCTCTCTGGTCCCTGGAACGGGGCCCCTCGAAGATTGCTTCTGCGCGGCGATCACGGACCTCCGCAGGCGCTCCACGCTGCTGGACGCGCCCGCGGCGGTTTGTTCTGCCCGCGCCACGGCGCTCGACAGGCTACGCACGCTCGCGTCGGCGTCGCGCTGCCTGGACATGCCCCATAACGCCATTGCGAGGACCACGACAACGGCTGCAGACAAGCCGATCCTGCTCATAGAATTACAACCCTCGTAAAAACGGACAGTCCAACTACCGAGCGACCGCAGGCGCCGGCGCCCCCCGACGTCGCACGAGGCGAACATCGGACGGTCGCGCGCCGGCGCCGTGCGGCCGCTCGATCCCTCGATTGACCGCGCCGCGCCTCTCGACGGGAAGCGGTCAACCGCTCAGGCTGGTCACGGCGACCAGTGGAAGGCCGAGACCCCTCCCGTCTGCGGGATATCGCAGTCGAAATGCAGCGTCCCCGCCTCAGGGACCCAGATCGAAGGCGCCGACTCGTTCAGCCAGCCCCACGAGGTCGACGCGCGATCGGCGTAGACCGACCAGCCCGACAGGCCGTCCGACGTGTTGCTGACCGCCCAGCATTTGACGACGGTGGATCCGGTGCCCCTGCCCGCGACGCTGAAGTCGTGGAACTCGTTCGAGTTGTCGATCGGCGCGTCGACGAGCCACTTGCGGTAGCCGGAGCAACTCGAGTTCGTGAGCTGGTTCCAGCCGCTCGAGAAGCACGTATCCTCGCTGGCGACCCACGGCTTGCCGTTCAGCGGGGTGCTCCCGCGAGCGCTCGCGCCGGCGGCGGGCAGGGCAACGACAGCAACGCTCATGATCGCAAGGACAAATTTCTTCATGGTCATCCTCCATTCACACAGCCAATCAATCACGAGACACGACCAACAACGGTTCATCGATTTCCACGCGCGCGGCAGCTTCCAAGGAGATCCGCCGGAGCTCACGAGGAGAGCTCGCGTCCGCCCCTCCCTGGCACCTCGTCTCCCAAGGTCATCCTTCGATTCGCGAAGACGGGCGTGGTGAGGTGCCGCTCTGCCGCTCTCGGCCTCGCTGGCCTCGGGCTCCTCCCCGTCGTCGATGGAGGTCTATGCAGGGCGCCCATCGCGGCTGACGTCGCAGCCCTGCGTTTCACCGCCGCGCGGGCGTCGGCACCTCTCCCTCCGCCCGAGACAGGTGGGGCGCCTGCCCTGGCGCGCGCGGCCCCGGGGACTTCGCCCACGGCGCAACGTGCGCCGCGCCCGGGCCGGCAGGAGCAAGATCCCGGCGAACGGCCGGCCCGCACGGGCGGCCGGACGGGGCTCTCGGGCTGCGAGCGAGACGAGCGGCGAGATCGCCTTGCTCTCACACACGGTGCCGCCGGCGCGCGATACTGCGCGCGCGGCGCGGTGAGCGCGGCCGCAGAACGGAGCGAGCGCGGTGATCAGCGGAAGGTGCCTGTGCAGCGGCGTGCGGTTCGAAATCACGGGCGAGATCGGCACCGTGGTCCAGTGCCATTGCTCGATGTGCCGGCGCGCGAACGGCACGGCGTTCGCCACGAACGCGCCGGTGCACGCGGACGTGTTCCGCATCGTGCAAGGGCAGGAGCTCATCACCGAGTACGAGTCGTCGCCGGGCCGGCTCAGGGCGTTCTGCTCGCGCTGCGGCTCGCCGGTCTACTCCCGCATGCCCGACCGACCCGAGATCCGGCGCGTGCGGCTCGGCACGCTCGACGAGGACCCGGGCGCGCGGCCGGTGGCCCACATCTGGATCAGCGCGAAGGCGCCCTGGGACACGCTCCCCGAGGACGGGCTGGAGCGGTTCGACGAGGCCCCGCCGCAGCCCTATTACGCCTCACCCCGCCCGGCCCGCTGAGCTCTGCGCGGCGCGCTCTCCCACGCTCGGCGACACGAGGAGCGGAGGTGAGCGCCGGCGCCGCGGGCGGGCGGGCGGGCGGGCGGGCGGGCGGGCGGCAAACGTCGGCCACGCCGGCCCGACGAGCGCGCCGTGGCGCCATGGCATGGTGGTACACTCGACGAGAGACGCACGTCTTGCGACGATGTCGCACGAGGAGAGGAGTGTTCATCATGTCGAGCTGCGGTCTGAAGAACGTCTCGCTGGGAGCGCTCGCGGCGCTCGGCCTCTCGCTCTCGGGCTGCTCCGGCGACCCGGGCGCGGAGGGCGGGACGGCGACGGAGTCCTATTATCGGGACGTCAAGCCGCTCGTGGACGCGAAGTGCACCGGCTGTCACCAGGAGGGCGGTATTGCCCCCTTCTCGCTCGCCACCTACGACGACGTGAACCGCTGGAAGGGCCCCGCCCTCGCCGCGGTGGAGGGCCGCACCATGCCGCCGTGGCCTCCCGCGCAGGGCTGCGCCGACTTCGCCTCCAACCGATCGCTCACGGACGACGAGATCGCCCTGTTCTCGCGGTGGGTGAACGCCGGCGCGCCGGCGGGCGACCCCAAGGACGCGGCGCCCGAGGTCGAGGCGCCGCGCACGGCGCTGCCGCGCGTGGATCACACGCTCACGATGGCGGAGGCGTACACGCCCCAGGTCTCTCCCGACGATTACCGCTGCTTCTTGCTCGACTGGCCAGGAACGACCACCGAGTACGTCACCGGGATGAACCTCGTGCCCGGGAACAAGAGCATCATCCATCACATGATCGCCTTCCTGGCGAAGCCCGATCAGGTGGAGCAATACGAGATGCTCGACGCGGCCGACCCGGAGCCCGGCTACGAGTGCTTCGGCGGCCCCGGCGGAGGTCAGGGGGCGATGAGCTGGCTCGGCGCGTGGGTCCCCGGCTCGGTGGAGAACCGGCTGCCCGAGGGGACGGGCATGGAGGTGCCGGCGGGATCGAAGGTCATCATGCAGCTGCATTACAACACCCTGACGGCCGAGGCGGTCCCCGACCAGACGGGCCTGGAGATCATGGTCGAGGACGCCGTGGAGAAGCCCGCGTTCGTGGTGCCGTTCACGAACCCGGCGTGGATCCTGCGGAAGACGATGGATATCCCCGCCCATTCGAAGGACGTGGCCCATGCCTTCACGCAGGAGCCTTCGGCGTTCCTGAAGCGCGCGTCGGACGACGCCATCTCGGGAGACAAGCCCGTGACGATCTACAGCGCCGGGCTCCACATGCACACGCGCGGGGTGAAGGCGGTCACGGAGCTTATCCGAGCGGACGGGCAGAGGGAGTGCCTCCTCGACATCCCGCGCTGGAATTTTCACTGGCAGGGCACGTACGGGTACACGCAGCCCAAGGTGTGGAACCCCGGCGACGAGATCAGGATCGAGTGCCACTACGACAACATGACGGACACCGATATGAACTGGGGCGAGGGGACGCTCGACGAGATGTGCCTGGGGACCCTCCTCGTCTCGGAATGAGGCCGCAGCCGCCGGCGCCGCCGGCGCGTATCCCAACCTCGGGCTCCTCCTCGAAGAGGATCCCGCAGCGCGGACCGCCTACGGTTCGAGCGAGCAAGACGCCCTGAGCAGGCGCCCGTGGCTCCTGGTCTGTTACACGGACGAGTCGACATCACAGGATCGACCTCCGCGCGCCCCATCGCGGGCGCGCGACGGCGGGCGGCCTCGGCCGCGGGACGGGGCGCCATCCACGGCGTGACTGGCGCCGCTCACCCCCGCGATGGCCTGTAGACAGCCGGGCGCAGTCGAGCAGCAGCCATCCTGAGCGTCAACACGCCTCGCCACTCCATCGCGCAGAGGGGCTACCATGCTCGGCATGAAGGTCCTCGGCCCCGACGGCGCGAGCTTCGAGCTCCGCGAAGACCCCGATGGATTGCTGTGCACGGTGCTCGACGGCGACCTCTCGGAAGACATGGCGCACGCGCTGGCCGCCGCGTGTCTGCACGTGGTGGAGAGCGGCCGCGAGGTGCTTTTGCTCTGCGACGCGCGTCGCGCGGGCGCCCTCCCACCCGCAGTGCGCAAGGTGCTGGCGGACGAGATGCGCAGCGTGCGCCTCGTCGGCGTCGCGGTCGTCGGAGCGAGCTTCGCCATGCGCGTCGTCGCGACGCTCACCGCGAAGAGCATCGAGCTCCTGTCGGGACAGCTGTACCCGGTGAAGTTCCTCGCCACGGAAGCGGAAGGGCGCGCGTGGCTGCTCACGCAGCGCGAGGCGCTCCGGGCCAAGCGCGGGCCGGTCGCGTGACGGCACGCCCCGCCGCCCGTCGCTCCTGATCTGTTCCACGGAAGAGTAGGAGTCACACGCTCGACGCCGGCGCGCGCCCGACCGCGGTCGCGCGGCGGCGCGCAGGGTTGCCGCGCGGCCAGCGCGCTGCGAACGTGGCGCCCGTGACCCCGCCGCTCCGACTGCTGCTCCTCCCGGGCCTCGACGGCACCGGCGCGCTCTTCGAGCCGTTCGTCTCCGCGCTCTCCGCGCTCTCCGCCGACATCGCGCCGGAGGTCGTCCGTTACCCCGCGGACAGGGCGCTCGACTACGACGCGCTCGAGGCGCTCGTCGCGGAGCGCCTCCCCGCGCGCGGGCCGTACGTGCTGCTCGGCGAGTCGTTCTCGGGCCCGCTCGCGCTGCGCCTCGCGTGCCGCCGCCCCGGCGGGCTCGTCGGCGTCGTCCTGGTCGCCACCTTCGTCACGAACCCGGTGTGGCTCGTCCCCTCGCTCGCGCGGCACCTCGTCGGGCCGTGGCTCTTCCGCCGGCGCGCCCCGGAGTTCGTCTCGCGCCACTACCTCGTCGGCGCGGGCGCCTCCGCGGCGTGGATCGAGCGGGTCGCCGCCAACGTGGAGACCGTCGACCCGGCCGTGATGGCCGCGCGCGTGCGCGAGGTGCTCTCCGTGGACGCGCGCGCGCTGCTCCAGCGCTGCGCCGTGCCCCTGCTCTACCTCGGCGCCGCGGGCGACGCGCTGGTGCCCCCGCGCGTGCTCCGCGAGATCTGCCGCCTGCGGCCCGACCTCGAGTGCGCCACGGTGGACGCCCCGCACCTCGTGCTTCAGCTCGCGCCGGAGGCGTCGGCGCAGGCGATCGAGGTCTTCCTGAGGCGCGTGGCCGCGCAACCGACACGCGCCGCGGACGCGGCGGACGGCGCCTGACCGGCGTCTGTTCACGCAGGCCGCGCGGGATCACGCATATTTCGTGATGATGTCAGTATTGTATCCTGGCGGTTTCCTGGCCCGCGGCGTCAGGGGGCGGCGGCGCTCGCCTGCGCCTCCCCCGCCCCGGCGGCGGTGAGCCGCGACGCCACGCGCGACGCGAGCCGCTCGGCGATGTCGCGCAGCGCCGCGCCCATCGCCGCGGCCATGTTCTCGGGATCCGCCGGGTCCCCTCGGACCTCGACGTCCACCGTCATGCTCCGGGCGTCCAGCACGGAGCGGTCGTCCTGCACGGCGTAGTGCAGCGTGATCCGCGCCGCGCGGCCGTCCTTCCGGTGCACCTCGTCGAAGGCGAGGAGCTCGACGTCGAGCGACGGTCCGGCGCCGGACACGGCCTGCACGAGCGGCCGCTCCTCGAAGAGCGCCTGCGCGAGCGCCCGGCGGACGTACTCCTCCGGCTCCTCGGTCCACCGTCGATCCTCGTACATCGCGACCTCGACGTCGGAGGAGCGGTACACGATGCGATTGCGCAGGTGGGAGCTCGACGAGATGCGGCCGAGCCGGAGGCGCGGCCCGTCCGTGCTCCCGCGCTCCGCCGCGCCTGCCGCCTGCTCCCATTTCGGGGCGAAGTAGCGGATCGGCATCGGATCGGCCTTGGAGGTGAGCGCGCAGCCCGGGAACAAGAAGAGCAGCGCGAGCGGTAACGTCTTGACGGGGTTCACGGTGCCTCCTTCACGGTACGGCCCTTGAGCAGCATGTCGGGCTCCCTGTCCAGCGACTCGAGCAGATCGCGCACGGCGCCGATCGCCTCGCGGAAGTCGCGCAGCGTCTCGTCGAGCTCGCGCGTCGTGCCGTGGGCGCTGCGACCGACCTCGCCGAACGCGTCCGTCGCCCGCGTCGCGCTCGCGACGAGCCCGCTGTCCCCGTCGAAGCGCCGGAGCACCGCGTCGAGCCGCGACACCGCGGCATCCATCTTGACGAGGGTGCCCGCCGCCTTCTCGGGGAGCTGCGCCTGATTCATCCGCTTCAAGCTGCTGCTGAGCTCTGCCACCACGCCGTTCACGCCCTCCAGCGTGACGACCGCCTTCTCGGTCACGTTCTCCTCTTGCAGGTGCTGGAGCATCGAGTCGACGCGATCCAGGGCCGACGCGATCCGCGCCGCCATGATGGGGAGGCTGTCCGCGGCCCGCATGAGGCTGTCCTCGAGGCTCTTCATGAGCGACGGCGCGGCAGGGATGTAGTTCGACGGCGGCGGGAAAGGCAGCTCGGGCAGCGGGGTCGTCTCGGGATCGAAGAGGTCGAGCGCGAGGAACTTCAGGCCGGTGATGCCCTGGGACTGGAGCTGCGTCCGGAGCTCGGGCGGCACCGAGAACCGGATGGGCCCCGCCTCGCCGGACGGCGCCTCCGTGAGCCCGAGCCGCCGGATGCTCTCGAAGTCGAGCTCCGCGGCGACCTGCACGTGCCGCCGATCAGGGGCGATTTCAATCGTGGCGACGGTCCCGATGGTCACGCCGCGGTACTTCACCGGGGAGCCGGGATCCAGCCCCTGAACGGACTCGTTGAAGTACGTGTAATAGGCGAGCGTCCGCCGCTCCACCTGGTTGGCCCCGAAGGCGACCGCGGTGGCGAAGGCGGCGGCGAGCCCGAGGAGGACGAAGAGACCGATCTTGAAGTAGTTCGTGGAGGAGAACATCAGGCGGCCTCGGCGGTGCGATTGAAGAAGTGATGGATGCGCGGATCATCGCTGTTCCGCAGCTCGGAGGGGCGGCCGCGCGCGATGATGCTCCTCGTCTCCTTGTCGAGCATGATGCACTGATCGACGATCGCGAAGATGCTCTCTAGCTCGTGGGTCACCACGACCACGGTGAGGCCGACGACGCGCTTCAGCGTGAGGATGAGCTCATCGAGCCCGGCGGACATCACCGGATCGAGCCCGGCGGACGGCTCGTCGAGGAAGAGCAGCTCGGGCTCGAGCGCCATCGCGCGCGCGATGGCGGCGCGCTTCTTCATGCCGCCGGAGAGCTCCGAAGGGAGCTTGTCGGCCGCGCCCTCCAGGCCGACGAGGCGCAGCTTGGCGCGCGCCATGGCGTGCACCACGTCCGGCGGCAGCCTGGTCCACTCGCGCAGGGGCAGCGCCACGTTCTCCACCACCGTCATCGAGCCGAACAGCGCGCCGTGCTGGAACATGACGCCGAACGGCGGGCGGCCCTCGCCGAGGCTCGGCGCCCCGATCCCGTCGATGTGGATGCTCCCCGCGAGCGGCCGCTCCAGCCCGGTGAGGAAGCGCAGCAGCGTCGACTTGCCGCACCCGCTCCCGCCGAGGATCGCGAACACGTCGCCGCGCTCGACGCGGAAGGACGCGTTCTCCAGGAGCCGCCTGTCGCCCCAGCCGACGGTGAGGTCGACGACATCGATCATGGGGGTGCTCATACGTTGAACGTCCTGAAGACGACGGTGAAGAAGGTGTCGATGAGGACGATGCAGAAGAGCGAGGAGACGACGGTCGACGTGGCGCGGCGCCCGACGCCCTCGGCGCCGCCCGAGGTCGCGAACCCTTGCTGGCAGGCGATGAGCGCGATGGTCATCGCGAACGCCGCGCTCTTGATGAGGCCGGTCCCGACGTCGAGCGGCTTGACGGCGATCAGGGTCTCGTTGAGGTAGGCCTGCGGGCTGACGCCGAGCGAGGTCGACGCCACGAGCGTCCCGCCCGCGATGCCCACGATGTCCGCGAGCAGGGTCAGCACCGGGACGACGAGCAAGAGCGCCAGCGCGCGCGGCAGGACGAGGTAGCTGACCGGGCCGAGGCCCATGGTCCGCAGCGCGTCGATCTCCTCGGAGACCTTCATCGTGCCGAGCTCCGCGGCGATGGCGGCGCCGGAGCGGCCGCAGACGATGATCGCGGTCATGAGCGGCGCGAGCTCGCGCGTGACCGAGATGCCGACCAGGTCGGCGACATAGATGTTGGCGCCGTACGCCGCGAGCTGCTTCGCGGCCTGGAACGCCATGACGAAGCCGACGAGGGAGTTGATGAGCAGGGCGATCGGCAGCGCGTCGACGCCGGTCTTCTCGACGAACGGGAGCGTGTCGCGCCAGTTCGCCGTACTCGGCCGGCGCGCGACGTTGACCGTGGCGGCGACCATCTGCCCGAGGAACTCGACGACGAGCCTGGCCTCGTCGAGCACCGCGACGGTCGCCCGCCCCACCTGGGTGACGAGCCCTTCCGCCTTCCTCCGCGCCCTCCGCGCGACCCGCTCGTTCCCGCCGTACAGCTCGATGAGGGCCGCGAGGCGCTCGTTCGCCCCGGTGAGCTCGAGGCGCGCGCCCCGCTCCGCGAGCACGGCGCGGAGGTGCAGCAGCATCGACAGGACGCCGCCGTCCATGACGCTGACGTGCGTGAGGTCGAACGTCACGGCGCCATCGTGGATGTCGGCGACCGCCGCGGACAGCTCGCGCCACAGCGCGTCGGCGTCCCGCATGCGCAGCTCGCCGCGGAGCGGGATCAGCCGCCGCGCCGACGAGCCCTGGCCAGGGATCAAGGCGACTCGGGACGCAACAAGCTCAGCGGACGCCATAGGAGCTCACGGCGGCCAACTCAGCAGCCGCCGTGCCGAGCTCGATCGAGGGGAGAAGCCCTCCTGGCCGGCGCCGGCGCGAGACGTTCTGACGCAGCTGTGGCGTTTGGACACGGGGCGTGTGCAGGGCCGCTGGGGCCTCGGGCACGCTCCCGGCGCGTTGCCGGCTCAGGTTCGGCGGCTCAGGCTCGGGCTCAGAGCGGCCGCGACTTCGCCGCCGCCTCGAGCCACGCCGCGCACGCGGCGTCGTCGGCGGGCGGCTGCTCGCCCTTCAACAGATACCACGCCTCGCGGTGCGACGCGCGGCCCCCGGGCTCGACGCGCTGCAGCGGCCCGAGCGACTCCACCTCGAGCATGTGCTCGTTCGTGAAGGTCTCGAAGTTGCTCCCCATGTCCGGGTAACTGGCGCCCTCGACGAACGGGAACCGCTTCAGGAACACGTTCCCGTGGTTCGCGTACGCGGCGTACCCCTGGCTCACGAGCGTGCCCACCTTCTGCGGGCCCTTCCCGGCGACCTGCCGCAGGCGGATGACGCGCTTGCCCCAGGTCCACCGCGGATCGCTCATGTCGCTGTAGGGCCAGAGCACGAGCGGCCGCGCGGGGAGCACGCGCTCCGGGTGCGGGAAGAACGGCGCTTGCGGGAACAGGCACTCCCCGCCGCCCGCCATCACCGTGAGCGCCCAGGGCGCGAACTCGACCGCATAGGCGCCGTGGTTCTCGATCGCATGATCGAGGACGAACCTGCCCGCCGCCGCGTCCGGCGTGACGCGGACCTCCTTCTGCATCCCGTACTTGTCCGGCGCGGACCGGAACACGTGCGCGCCGTTCTCCTCCCGGTGCTCCACCGGGTCGTTGTCGGGCTGCAAGGTCCTCTTCTCGTCCTCCGGGCCGATCCAGAGCCGGTGGCCGCCATAGAACCGGTACTTGGTCCCGCCGGTCGCGCCCAGGTCTTCGGAGATCTCGGAGAGCTCGTTCGGCCCACCGATGACGCCGTACCGGATGATCCGCGGGCCGATATCGAGCGTGACGACGAGCTCCGTCTCGCCGCAGACGAGGCGCGCGGCGCGCTTCCAACCACCGTAGGGGATGATCTCCATGAGGAACGCCTCGTACCCAGAACCGGCGCGGGGTTCAACCCCGACCGCCGGGCCCCCAGGGTCCCCTGACAATCGGGTCTGGGCCTACTCGCCGTCGAGCGCCGGCCTCGAGTGCATCTGCTCCGCTCCGCTCTGCACGGACTGCCCGCCTGCGCGCCTCGCGCCGCGACCACGCGCGCCGTGGCCGCGCCGCGCGCTCACGGCCGGCTGCCGGCGAAGCGCTCCGGAGGGGCGAAGTCGGCCGGGAGGCCGCCGAGCCCGAACGCGACGGCGCGTTGCCAGTAGCGGTCGCCGAGATCGAGCGCGAAGTCCTGCAGCGACGGCAGCACGTGCGCGCGGCTCGATGCGGCGGCGAGCGCGCGGACCAGCGGGACGGCGAGGCGCGCGCTGGTCCGCGGCAGGCCGAGCTGCTCGGCGAGCTCTTCGCCCAGCACGGTGCGGGCGACGCCCGCGAACAGCGCCGCGCGCTGCTCGGCGCGCCGGCGCTCGCGCGCATTGGGGGCGCTCCTGGCCGCGTGGGTCAAGAGCGCGTCCACGAGCGCGCGCGAGTCCGCGTCGGGCGCGCCCTGGGTGGCGAAGATCATCTCGGCGAGGCGCCTCGCCTCGGCGTAGGACCCGGGGATGAGCTCCCCCTCGACGCCGATGACATGGGCGACGTAACGCCAGAGATGGATCAGATCCTCGCGTTGCTCCGGCGAGACGTGGTACCCGAGCTTGTCCAGGCCGTCGAGCAGCGCGACCGAGAAGAGCAGCGCGGTCGCGATCATGTCGTGCTGGTTGACCGGCTCGCCCCAGAGGGCCGTCTGCCAGCGGCCGCTCGCGTGGGCCAGGCGCCGCACCTGGGCGTGCATGACGCGCACCTTCACGGTGATCGCGAAGCCCTCGCCGGAGCGGCGCATGCCGCCCGCCTGGCTGACCGCGTGGACGAACCGCCCCGTCTCGGCGAGGCGGCGCCCGGCCTGCTCGCGGAGCCGCCCCGAGAGGGCGAGCGGCTTGTTCCCGGCGGGCGAGGCGTACCCGAGGATGAGCGACTGCATGGCGAGGAGCATCCCGCCGATCACGCCCGTGCGGAGGAACGTCGTCCCGCCGCGGTTCACCGCCTCCCAGTCCACCCAGACGGGCACGTGATCGACCGCCGCGAAGAGCGCGCGCAGCTCGGGCAGCGCGTCGGGCACGGCCTCGATCCCGCGGGCGAGCGCGGCCTCGAGCAGGCGAAAGCCCTGGCCCGAGGGCATGGTCGCGAACGACGCGACGACGGCGTCGGCGAGCGGATCGACGCGGAGGAGGAAGGGCGCGAGGCGATCGAGCTGGTCGCCGAAGCGACGGCGGGCTCCCGGGCCATCCTGGAAGCGAGACGGGGTCATCGCGTTCTTCATGCGGTGGTCGGCTTGGCTTGGCACAGCGCCGCCATTCCGCAAAGCCGGGCCGCTCGTTCGTGGCCGGCAGACCCAGCCGCGGGCGCCCGAGGCGTTAAGGGAGCTTACCGGCGGGGCCGCCGTGCGTGGCGGCGCACCGCGCGAGGCAGACCTTGAGCCCCTCGCGGAGGCTGCGCATCGGGGTCAGCTCCTCGAACGAGATGCCCAGCGCGACGAGCGTCTCCGCGACGTGGCCGCCCAGCCCCGTGATGATGCAGCGCGCGCCGAGCAGCCGCACCGCCTGGCCCAGCTTGACGAGGTGCTGGGCGGTCATCGTGTCGACGACCCGCACGCCGGTGAGGTCGAGGATCACCCACGCGACGTCGCTGTCCTCCGCCACGCGCGCGAGGAGCCGCTCGGTCACCTCGACGGCCCGCATCGAGTCGAGCAGGCCGACGAGCGGGAGCGTGAGGATGCCTTGCCAGATGTCGATGATCGGCACCGAGAGCTCCCGGATCGCGAGCTCCTGGCGCTGGATCGTCCGGAGCTGGCCCTCGAGCTCCCCCTTGGAGGCGGCGAGCGCGTCGAGCGCCCGCGCGTTCTGGTGCAAGGTCGCGGACAGCTGGGAGAGGAACACGCGCAGCGCCACCTCGAGCTTGCCAAAGGCGTCCTGTTCGGCGGTCTCGAGCTGCCGCAGGGCGAGATCGATGTCTCCCGTGGACGCGAGCGCGACGGCGCTGATCACGCGCTGCATCCGGAGCTCGTCGACAGAGACCATGTCCTCGGGTGTGTGCATGGAGTCCTGTGCGCGGAGCGGCGCGTGTGCGCCGCGATTCCCCCGGTTTTCGCGCTGCGGGCTGGCGAGATGCACACCTGCCGTCGCGTCGGATCGATCAATAACCCATTTCTCAGCCCGGCTGGAAGGAAACCGGTCCGGCTGCCGGCAAGGTGTAAGCCGGCCTGCCGTGCCTCCGGGTCGACTGCTGAGCTCGTGGCAACCGACGTCGCGCCCGCTCGGCAGCGCCGCTCAGCGCGGGCGCTCTTCCATCATGGCGCACTCCTTCGACGCCCTGTCGAAGAACGCGCACAGCTCGTCGTGCCGCGCGCGCGCGTCGGCGCGGCCGATCTCGATGAGCCGCCCCGCGAACTCCCCGTCGAACAGCAGGTACGAGAGGAAATCGGCCTCGCGCTGCTCGTCCCCCTCGGCGAGGCGCCGCATCACCCGGCCGAGCACGCTCGACGTCCGCGCGCGGAACGCCGGGGACCGCACGAACTCCGCCGCCAGCCCGCCGATGTCCTTGGAAGCGCGGATGAGCAGCGATCGGAGCGGCCGGAGCGCGCGCCCGGGCGGCAGCCCCAGCGCGTCGTTCAGCTCGGTGATGAAGCCCTCGCCGTAGCGGCGCGTCCCCGCCTCGAGGATGCCGTTGATGCTCTCGAGGCGCGCGAGGTCGTTGTCGATCCGGTCGAGCATCAGCGCGTTCAGCGTCTTCCCGAGCAGGAAGAGCGGCCCCGGGAAGCCCGGCGCCTCCCGCTCGGCCGCGGCCGAGGCGGGCTCGATGTACCGCGGGTTGACGACGATCACGCCGTCGGCCCCGAGGCGCCGCGCCGGGGACAGCGGGACGTTCTGGCGCAGCCCGCCGTCGCAGTAGAGCTCGCCGTCGATGTTCACCGGGCGGAACAGGATCGGCACGGCGGACGACGCGAGCGCGTGCTGGGCGCGCAGCGCGGTGGCGCGCGGGGTGATCGTCGGGTCGTGGCTCCAGGGCGGCAGGCCGGGCTCGCCGCGGTGGACGAAGACGACGGTGCGGCCGCTCTTCACGAGGGTGGTCGACACCGTCACCGCCGAGAGGAGCCCGCGGGCGAGGTGGCCGTCGATGCGGTCGAACGGCACGGCGTCCGCGATCTGCCGCTCGAGGCCCGCCGTGTCGAGCAGCGCGGTGTGCCGGCCGCTCGACGGCTGGCTCGAGGCGCCGCGCAAGAGGTCCTGCCCGACCGCGAGCACGCCGCGCACGTCGAGCCGCACGAGGTCGTCGATGCGCAGGCGCGTCCACACCGCGGCGAGCCGGCGGGCGCGGATCCGCGACTCGTCCGCGAACGCGGCGAGCCCGCAGACGTTGATGGCCCCGACCGAGGTGCCGCACAGGATGTCGAACGGGACGTCGCGGCCGAGGTCGCGGGAGACCTCCTCGAGGATGTGCTGCACGACGCCGACCTCGTAGGCGCCGCGCGCCGCGCCGCCGGCGAGCACCAGCGCGATCTTGGGGGCGCGTCCGTTCCGGGCCGAAGCGGGCGAAGGGTTGGCCATGGTTGCAAAGTACCATGGTCCGCGTGGTCACAGCGGGGTGAAGCGCTCGGTCCGGGCCTCCGCGCCTGCGCGCGGGCCTCGTGCTACATCCGCCGTGCGCAGGCGCGGAGGCGCCCGATGACGGCAATCTACCTGGTCCTCGCCTACCTCCTCGGAGCGATCCCGACAGGCTACCTCTTTGCGCGGTTCGTCAGGGGGGTCGATATTCGCACGATCGGCTCCGGGAACATCGGCGCGACGAACGTCCTGCGCGCCTTCGGCTGGAGGCCGGGCCTCGCGGTGATGGCGGTGGACATGGCGAAGGGCGCGCTCGTGGCCGGGCCGCTCGCGGCGTGGCTCGGCGTCGCGCCGGGCGGGTGGCTCGCGGCGGCGGGCGGCCTCGCCGCCGTGCTGGGCCACGACTACACGGTGTTCCTGGCGATGCGGGGCGGCAAGGGCGTCGCGACGTCCGCGGGTGTGCTGCTGGTCCTGGCGCCGCGGTCGACGCTGGCCACGCTGGCCCTCTTCGCGGTCGTCGTGCGGGCGACGCGCATGGTCTCCGCGGGCTCGCTCGCCGGCGCGCTCGGCTTGCCGCTCTTCCTCTGGCTGCTCGGCGAGCGGCAGGCGCCGGTCCTCTGCCTCGCGCTCCTGCTCGCCGCGTTCGTCTGGCTGAAGCACATCCCGAACATCCGGCGGATACTCGCGGGGACCGAGGGCAAGATCTCGTTCGGAAGGCGCCCCGACGAGGCCGCGGGCGCCGCCGGGCGAGAGGAGGACACCGGCGAGCGGCGCTGACGCCCTCGGCCCACCTCGGCCGCCTCGGGCGCAGCGCTCACTTGGTGAGCGTCTTCGTGTAAAGCACGACGCCGCGCTTGTCGATGAACTCGAAGAGCAGCGTCCTGCGCTCGAACTGCAGGTAGGCGAAGCCCTCGGTGTCGTCGTTGAAGAAGAGCTGCCGCGGGTCGTTCGGGACCAGGGCGGACGACGCGCGCGTCTTCGATCCGGCGCCGCTGATCGCGAAATAGGTGCGGGGGCAGCGCTCGTCGCGCCCCCTGTCGATGAGCTCGAGGTTGTGGTCGTGGCCGGCCATGTACATGTCGGCCCCGCAGTAGATCTCCCGCTGCATCTCGAACATCCCGGCCATCCCGAGCAGCTGGTTGTCGAAGAAGTGATCTCCCGACGTGAAGCGGGGGTGATGGCCGAAGACGATCTTCCACGTGGCGTTCGAGGCGGCGACGCGCGCGCTCATGTCGTCCTCCTGGTCGTCGGACGTGAAGTCGACGGTGTCGATCCCGAAGAGGTGGACGTCGCCGATGCGCACGTCGTAATACGAAGCGGGCATGTGCCATTTATCGCTCGCCCGCATGCCCGGCCGGTCGCCCACGGGCAGCCGCGAGTAGTCGATCTGCGCCTGCCGCACGCCGCTGCTGGTGGGCCCGTGGTCGTGGTTGCCGAGCACGGCATAGAACGGCAGGCCGTTCAGGCCCGCCCTGTCGTACGGCTGCTCGAACTTCGGACCCCACTGCGCGTCGGTGGTGCCGTCCACGCCGTGGTCGTAGAAGTTGTCGCCGTTCATCATCACGGCGTGACAGCCCCCGACCTCGAGGCACTTCTCGCTCATCCGATCGGCGACCTGGTTCTGCGCGAGGTTGCCCTCGCCGGTGTCGCCCACGGCGATGATCCTGACCACGCGGAGATCCGCGCCGGCGATGCCGCCCGCACCGGGGACGCCGAGCGCGCCCGCGCCGGCGCTCCCCATCCAAGCGCCGCCCACCCCCGCGCCCGCCGCCCCTGACCCGGCGCTGCCGGCGACCTCCGCCAGCGCTGCGCCCCCCTCGCCGTCGCCCACGGCGCTCCCGCTGCCCGTCGCCCCGCTCGGCGCGACGCCGCTGCCGCCGCCCGCGTTGCTCGCGTCGGTCACGCCGCCGCCGGCTCCGGCGTGGGGCCCGTCGCCGGGGCTCGTCGCGCTGTCCGCTCCGCCGCAACCCAGGAAGGAGGCGACGGGCGCCCCCGCGAGGAGAAGGAGCGCAGCAAAGGACTTCGGGGCGCGGGAGAGGAGGTGTTCTGCATGCTTCATCGGGCGCGCATCCTATCGGAGGTTCGCCTCTGATCATCCACCTTGTCGTTCACCGCTCCTCGTGCCCGAGCGAACGTCCACATCAGAAGAGCGGCACCCGAGCGAACGCGAGCATCGACGCTCGGACGTGCCGCGCGACGGCTCCGTGAGCGCCTCCGCGCCGCGCGCGCTCGCCGCGCGGCCGGGCATGAACGTGGATAGCCGGCGCAAGACGTGGCCAGTTGAACCAACTTCCTGTCTCATCATGTAGACCTCTGCGCGCCTCGGCCACTGCCACTCTCCACACGAGCGCCGCGCGACGCAACCGAGGCTTCCCGTCGAGGCGACGTCCGTCCAGGGGCCCTGTCCCCCGACCCGACGCGGCACACCGGACGCCCTCCGCGCTGCTGGCCAGCCTGCGCGCCTCGCCTCTCCGCGGTTCCCCGCGGTGCGGGATCCGCCCCGGCGGCTCGCCGTGGCGGGACCTCTGTCGCTTCTCGCTTGACAGGCGCGCCGGCTTCGCATATCGAAATTGAACATCACTTTCAATATCAACAGCGGCGCCTCGTTCGCGCCGGAGAAAGCCGAGGAGAGCCGACCCATGTCCCCTGCCCCCCGCCCATCCCGATGCGCCGCGGCCGCCGCTTTGCCCTGGACCGACGCGCCCATGCAGGAGGGAACGCCGTGAGCCTGCGCCCCCCTGTCTCGCTGGATCACCCCCTGCGGCCGGAGCTCGAGCGCCGCGAGCGCGCGCGGCTCGCGTGCGACGAGCGCGCCGAGGAAGAGCGCTGGCCGCCGCCGCCGCACGATCCTCGCGAGCGCGACCTCGCGCTCTCGGTCGCCGGCTGGGAGGTGCGCCTCTTCGGCGGGCGCAAGTTCGAGTACTTCGTCGCGCGCGGCTTCTGGCACCTGCAGCTCTGGCACCCGGCGGCGCGCGCCTCCGTGCTGACGCCCTCGCGGCTCACGCGCGGGCTCTACGAGGCCTACCCGATCGCGAACTGGAAGGCGCAAGCGCCCGACTACGACCAGCTCGCCGCGCTCGTCGCCGGCCTGTTCGCGGCGGAGCTCCCGGAGAAGTCCGCGGTGCTCCGCCTGGAGCGCGCGCTCGTCACCGAGGTCGTCCGGGGCAGCGGCGGGGTGCTGTCGTGAGGCGCCGGCCTGAGGGCGCTCCCGCGCTCGCGCGGCCTGCCGCGCCGGCGCGCGCCCCGGCGCGCGAGGAGGCGCGATGACGCCCGCGGCCGTCCCCGGGGACGTCGTGCTCTCGCTGGTCGGGCGCGCCGCGGCGCGGTCGCGGTTCCCGGAGCTCGGGCTCTCGGATCCGTGGGCCGAGGCGATGGCGGCCACGCTCGACCTCGACCCGGCGGGCTTCGACGAGCGCGCGCTCCGGACCGAGGCCGTGCGCACCATGGCCGTCGATCGGCTCGTGCGGCGTTTCTTCGCGCGGAACCCGCGCGGCCTCGCCGTCGCGCTGAACGCCGGGCTCTGCACGCGCTTCTCGCGCGTCGACAACGGGACGCTCCGCTGGGTCGACCTCGATCCGCCGCCCGTGGCCGACTTCAAGTGCGCGCATCGCCTCAGCCAGGCGTCGGACCGCCACGCCATCGCGCGGCGCTGCTCCATCGCCTGCACCGGCTGGATGGATTGCCTCCGCGGCGCGGGCGACGTCCCCATGCTCGTCATCGCCGAGGGCGCGCTGGAGCGGCAGCCCCACGCGCTCGTCGACGCGTTCTTCACGCAGGCCTCCGCGCGCCTGCCGCGAGGCGCGGAGCTCATCGTCGATTGCGAGCCGTCACCCCCGCTGCGGACGCCGCCGGGGCAGCGCGCGTGCCTCGAGATCCCCACCCCGGACGGCTCGGTGGCGCGTTACCCGCGGCTCCGCGCAATCGACGTCGACGACGCCGACGACGCCGACGACGCCGCGGCGGCGCCCCCGCGCAGGCCGCGCGAGGTGAGCCGGGAGCCCCGCCTCCCCCGAGGCGCGGAGTCGCCGTCGGTCCTCCACCTCCGCTTCGAGTGAGCCCATGTTCCGGCGGAGACGCGACTGGCACGCACGCGCGACGGCACCCCACCACGCGACCCCACCTTCACCCATCCACCTTTTCCCAGCTCCAGCGAGATCGGCTTTCTCCACGTGCAACTCCGCGTCGTCTCCGGTTGCCTGCTCCCCGCATTTCTGCTGCCCTGATCCTGGACCGGCGGCAGTTCCCCCCCGGCGTTCAGGCGAGCGAGCATGCTGTATTGGGAGACGCGTTTTCTTCGGATCGACTGGGACGAGGAGCTCCGGTGTGTGTGCACCGCGTGGAAGGACGCCTATGCCGACGGCAACGAGTACAGGACCGCGCTGGACAAGGTGCTGGACCTGGTCACGCTGAAGAGGGCCAGCCGGCTCCTCGGCGACGGGCGCCGGATGAAGGTCATTTCCGAATCGGATCAGGAGTGGGTCGAGTCGAGCTGGATGCCCCGCTCGGCGCAGGCGGGCCTCCGTCGCTCGGCCCTGCTCCTGCCGAGGAGCGCCCTGGCGCAGCTCTCGGTCCACAGCATCCTGGCGCGGTACACGCTGTACGAGGGGCGCAGCGTCGAGGTGATCAACGCCTATTTCGACGACATGTCGAAGGCCAAGGAGTGGCTCTGCAAGCAGCCCGGCGGCGCCCCCGCGGGAGACCCTGGCGCCGCCGGCGCGCGGCGCGGGGCGCGCGAGCCAGGGCGATGACTGGACGGCAACACGAGCCGCCGACCGGCGCGCCGCGCAGGCGCGCAGAGCGGAGCGCTCAGTACACGCGGAACTGCCCGCTCAGGACCAGGAGCGAGAGGAGGTTGAGGATCCCCGGGTAATAACGAGGCTGGCCGACCGACAGCGCCTGCGCCCAGGCAGCCTCGATGTACGCCGCGCGATCCGCGTTCGTCGCCATGAGGCCGGTGACGCCGTTCATGACGATGAGCGCGCCGTCGCGAGCGTAGTCGAGGGTCCCGCCCTCGAGCAGGTACGACGTGCCGTAGGTGTAGATGCCCTTCGCCGAGAAGAACGAGAGCAGCCGGTTGGCCTCCTCCACCTGCCACGGATCGACCCCGAACCAGATGTGATCGAGCGCCATGTTCAGCGACGTGCGGTAGGCCTCGGAGTCGAACGTGTGCGAGCCGAACACCGGCTCTCCCTCGAAGGTGGCGCGCTCCGGCATGAGGCCGGTGGTCGGGTGCGCGGCGCGCTGCCAGTGCGCGCGCGCGCTGGCCGCGGCCTCGGACCAGAAGGTGTCCCCGGTGGCCTGAGCCCAGAGCTCGTAGTACGCGGGCATCTCGATCGACGGCCGGGTGACCCCCGCCGAAGCGGTGTGCGGGAAGTCGAACACGAGCTTCGTCTCGGCGTCGAAGACGTTCGTCACCTCCTCGATCACGCCCCCGTTCTGCGCTTCCTTGTACCGCATCACCTCGAGCAGCTCGAGGGCGTTCGCCTCGTAGTCGATGTCCCCGGAGTCGCTCCCCCAGCGGTTGTGGGCGAAGATCAACGCCATCGCGAGCTGCTGCTGGCCGAACGGGTCGAAGCACGGCAGAGGGCCCACCGGCGTGTCGCACGAGGACTCGAAATAGCCCGCGCCAGGCCCGGAGGTGCGCTTGAGCTCGGCCTCGGCGTACCTCCAGAGCCGGTCGTACTCCTCGCGCTTGTTGAGCTGGAGCGCGATGATCATCCCGAGCCCGATGCCCTCGCTGCGCACGTCCCAGTGGTAGATATCCAGGATGTACGCCTGGTCCTCGCCGTGCTCGTAGTAGATGGCCTCGCTGCTCGGGTCGCCGTAGAAGAGCTGCTGGAAGCGCGCGTCGATCATCGCCGCGATCTCCTCGTCGGTCTTGCCGAGGACGTCGCGGAGCGCGTTGGGGTACTCCTCGGGGCCGGCGATGGGCTGGAGCTCGTCGTAGCCAGGGCTGTCGTAGCCCAGGGAATCCACCGTGGTTCCGCACGCAGGCAATAGGAGCGCGACGCACAAACAGCCGGTGCGACGAGCTCCGTCGAGCAAGCGGAGGAGGGCGGGGCGATGCATGAACCGAAGCTTAGTCGTTTACATAACGTCGAACCCGGGTGGCAAGCACACTGTTCGGATGCCGCCGTAGGAATGTCGTAGCGCGCTGCCTGGCTGCGTCGAGCCGCCCGCTCCTCGCGAGCGCGTCGATCCGCAGGACCTCGGCCTCCAGCGCCAGCCGGCCGCGCGGGTGGGCCCGCGCATAGGCGTCCAGGCGAGACAGCGCCCCCTGGGCGTCGCCGCCCGCGAGCGCCTTGCGCGCGGCGTCAAGCGCGGCCAGCTCCGCCTTGAGCGCCGCGGCCGATCCGGCCGGCCTCGAGGCCGCCTTCGGCGCCGCGCCCCCGCTGCCGTCGTCCACCGGCGCCGCGGCCTCGGCGGGCTGCTCCTCGGCGCGCGCCTCGGGCGGCGGCGGCAGCGAGGCCCGCGCGACGGGGCCCGCCAGCACGTCGGAGAACCGGTCGAGGGCGGCCGGCGGCGGCGCGGTGTACGCGCGCCAGGCGTAGTAGCCGGCCGGGACGCCGGCGACCGCGCCCACCACCGAGAGGGCGGCGAGGAGCTTCGTCCAGCCGACCTTCGCCGCGAGCGACGTGGACGCGCTGGCCGCGGGCGCCGCGGCGACGGCCGAGGCCCCCGCCGCGGCGGCGCTGGCCGAGATGGACGCCGCTCCGGCGAGCCCCAGCGCGGCCAGCGTCTTGGCGCGCGTCTCCGGCGAAGCCGAGTAGGACGTGCCCGCGTTCAGCAGCGCACGTTCGAACTCGCTGTCGCTCTCTTCAAGCAATCGTCGCGGTTCCATTATCGCTCCACCTCGCTCGCCGACGCGCGCTCCAGCGCGCGCACACGCTCGCGAAAGTCGGCCCTGGCCCGCCGCAACCGGGAGGCAACGGTGCCTTGCGGGATCCCGAGCACAGAGGCTATCTCCACCATGCTCATCTCTTCGAACTCGTACAGCACGAACACGGTCCGCAGATCGAGCTCCATCTCGTCGAGGACCTGATCAAGCATCTGCCGCGCGCGCTTCTGGGACGTGAGCTGCTCGGGCGTCGCCGAGTCCACGACCTCCGGCGGCTCGGCCGCCGGCACCTCGCGCCGGCGCGCGGCGCTCCGCCGCGCGTGGGCGGCCACGTGGAGCGCGATCTGGAGCAGGAAGCTCTTCTCGGCGCCCGGCCGCACGTCGTCGAGCCGCCTCGCGGCGGCGATGAAGGTGCGCTGCACCGCGTCGTCGATCTCGGCGGCCGGCGTCCCCGCGTTGCGCAGCACCCGCCCGACGAAGTCGAGGTACGCGTCGACGAGCCGCCGGAGGCGCGCGTCCCGCTGCTTCGCCTTCGCGGCCGGCGTCTCGCTGTCGACCAGTCCCATGTCAGGCAACGCAGCGGGCGCCACGATCTCGAGGCCCACGCCTCCGCTCACCACGAGCGGGCGCATGACAATACCAGAGAATCATGGCTCCAATCGAACATCGTCCGGCCGAAGGCGGGACGGAGCAGGCGCCGCGGCGCCGGGTTGACGGCGCGCCCGGGGCGCGGGGTGAAGCGTCGATGCATGGTCCAATAATTCCCGATCCACCCCGGAGCGATCATGGAGTTCAACTAAAATCGGTAGACGAGCCCGAGGCCGGCGAGCGGCGATACGGTCGGCGTCTCGCCGACGGTTTCCTCTGGAGATGTGATGATGAAGCGGCGGCGGACGAGCGGCACGCTGACGCCCGCTTCCAGCTCGAGCGACGTGTCGGTGGCGAGCGCCCAGTCGGCGCGCGCGAGGGCGCCGGCGCTCCACCACGACCGCGAGGCGGACTGCGGGTCCGTGATCCCTCGCCCGCTGGCGGTGAGCCATCCGCCCGCGGCGAACACGCACGGCTGCACGTCGACCGGCCCGGCGACGTGCCAGCGCAGCGGGCACCCGGTGAGCGCCGCGGCCGTCCACTGAACGGAAGCGCGGCCCGCGCCCACCAGGTCGTTCCGCGCGTGGACCAGCGCGATCCCGAAGGAGGGGCTCAGCGCGCTGTTCGAGCGCTGTGTCATCCGGGCGACGACCGCGCCGCCGAGGCTCACGTAGGGTGAGACGACCTGCGCGACGAGGGCCTGGGCCCCGAGCTCGAACCGGAACGGCGGCGCCTCGGGCGCGGGGGCCGCGGGGGCCTGGTCGCGCGGCGGCGGTGGGGGTACGGGCGGCGGCGCAGGCGGCGTCGTGGGCGGGGGCGGGGGCGCGGGGGCGGCCTCCTCGGCGACCTGGTCGAGCGAGAGCGCCGCGGTGAGCGAGAGCGCCTGGAGGACGATGCCGCACGAGGCGCCCTCGACGGTGCGCGTGTCGGTGGAGCCGCGGTCGTGGATCACGCGCAGCTCGCCGTGGACCTTCCGTGGGGTGCGCGTGAGCCGCACCTGGACGTTCATGCTGGGCTCATCGGCGTTCGCCAGCCGCACGCGCTCATTCCGGGCGCTGATGGCGGCGTAGAGCTGGTCGGCCGTCGCGCAGTCCGCCGGCGCGTCGAGATCGATACGCACGGGGATCGGGTCCGGCGCCGCGGCGACCGAAGCCCCCCCGAGGACGACCAGCCCGATGGAAGCAATGCCGCCACCAGAAGACACGGGACGGAAGGTGCCACGAACCGTTCGCGGAGCGCCAGGCGCTCGTGCACACATCCCCCCGGGATCCCGTGGAATTCTGGCGCGACACCGCAAGGTCGCTCCGGCAGGAGCGCTGGCGCAACACAGGCGGAGCCAGGGTCTGTACGGAACGCCATCAGCACTCTAGCGGTGCGGATCCAGCTTGACAGGCGACACGCGCTCTGCACGAGGCGGGTTGTCGGGGCGCTCACCGTCCTGCGTGAGACCTTCGCTCTCGCGAGAGACGAGGATTCACGACGAAGACGCGGAGCCGCAAAGACGCAAGGAGGACAGGCGGGTGGGCATTCACTCGTGCTGGCGTCGACGCCTTCATGGTCCCCGCTCGCCCGTCCTCCACGACGCTGGCTATCTCACGCTCGCCGGTTCGGCGCTCCCTGGCTCCGTGTCTCCGCGTCTCTGCGTCTCCGCGTCTTTGCGTAGAAATCTGCGGTTCGAGACCACCTCCGCGGTGGGGCGATGGGGGAGCGGAGACGCGCGCTTGTGCGACGCGACGCGACGCGGACGCGGACGCGCTGGCGGCCATGCAGACGAGCGCGGGCCGCGCCGGCGACGGCTGGGCCTCTTCATCCCACCTCGCCGCCCTCGCGCGCTCGGCGGCGGGCGCGCCGCGGCCTTGCCCCGCCTTCCCTTCGCCCGCGCTCCGCGCGGCTCCCCCTTCCTGGCGCGGCGGCCTCGCGCTAAGGGGATCGCAGCCGTGCGACCCACCCCGCTCCAGGCCGTCGCGCCGCCGCTCATCGCGCTCGTGCTGCTGCTCGCGCTCTGGGAGGCGCTCGCGCGCGCGCTCGACGTCCCGGCCTACCTCCTGCCGCCCCCGTCCGAGGTCGCCCGCGCGGGCGTCAGCGACGCCGCCGCCCTGCTCGCCGGCGCCGTCACCACCGCGAAGGCCGCGCTCGCCGGGTTCTGCCTCAGCGCCGCGACCGGCGTGCTCGCCGCCGTCGTGCTCGCCTCGTCGCGCCCGCTCGAGCGGGCGCTCTACCCGTACACCGTCTTCCTGCAGACCGTCCCGATCGTCGCCATCGCGCCGCTGCTCGTGCTCTGGTGCGGCCCCGGCCTGCGCGCGGTCGCGGTCTCGGCGTTCATCGTCTCGGTCTTCCCCGTCATCGCGAACACCCTCGCCGGCCTGCGCTCCGTCGAGCCCGCGCTGCGCGACCTGTTCCGGCTCTACGGCGCCCGCCGGCTCGCCACGCTCGGCAAGCTCGAGCTGCCCTCGGCGCTCCCCCACATCGTGACCGGGCTGCGGATCGCGGCGGGCCTCGCCGTCATCGGCGCCATCGTGGGGGAGTTCGTCGCCGGCTTCTCGGAGGGCGCCGCCGGCCTCGGCATCCTGGTCCTCTCCGCCTACCGCCAGCTGCGCACCGATCTGCTCTTCGCCGCCGTGCTGCTCGCATCGGGCCTCGGCCTCGCGCTGTTCGGCGCCGTCGATCTCGCCGGCCGGCGGCTCCTGCGGCGCTGGCACCCGTCGGAGAGCGGCCGGTGAACGCGCGATCGCCGGGCTGGCCGGCCGCGTCTCCGCGCGGGAGCTCGTCTAGGATGCGACCCGAGCCGACGCGCCCGCGCGGCGCGAGCGCGCCACAACGCAAGGGGAAAACGCAGTCCATGGCTTTCACGCATCGACCTCGGGAGAGCCGGCTCCCGTTCGCCTCGCCGCCCATCGCGGCCTCCAGCGCGCTGCTCGCCCTCGCCAGCGCCGTCGCCCTCGGCGCGTGCGGCGAGGAGTTCACCGCGCGCCCGCCGGACCCGTCGACGAGCTCGAGCGGCGGCAGCGGCAGCGGCAGCGGCAGCGGCGGGGACGGCGGGGACGGCGGGGACGGCGGCGGGTGCCCGGGCGGCGGCGCGTTGTGCGGCGGCGCGTGTGTCGATACGAGCACGGACACGCAGCACTGCGGCGCCTGCGACAACGTCTGCTCCCGGAGCGGCGGCACGCCGAGCTGCCTCGACGGCGCGTGCCAGCCGCCGGTGTGCGACGAGCGCCGCGGCGACTGCGACCAGGATCCGTCGGACGGCTGCGAGGAGGACCTCCTGACGAGCGTCGCCCACTGCGGCGCGTGCGGTCAGCCGTGCAGCGGCCAGTGCGTCCAGGGAACGTGCGTCGTGCCCGAGCAGATCTCGGCCGGCGCCGACTACACGTGCGCGGTGCTCTCGGACAAGACGGTCTGGTGCTGGGGCAGGAACACCTGGGGCAACCTCGGCGACGGCTCGCTCCAGCAGGATCGCCCGATCCCGCGGCAGGTCGTCGGCCTCGACGGCCCGGTCGCGCGCGTGGCGGCGGGCCTCTCGTCGGCGCGCACGCACACCTGCGCGGTGATGGCGGACGGCGGCGTTTCGTGCTGGGGCGCCGGCAACAGCGGGCAGCTCGGCGACGGGACCGCCGTGAGCTCCCTCTCCCCGGTGCGCGCCAAGGACCTCACGGGCGTGCGGTGGGTCGCCGTCGGCGCCGCCCACACGTGCGCGGTGACGCGCTCGCACGACCTCTACTGCTGGGGTGAAGGAGGCTCCGGCCAGCTCGGGTACGGCGACCACGACGATCAGATCGAGCCGTTCGTGATGGCGGACGGCGTGGAGATGGTGACCGCCGGCGTGGCGCACACCTGCGCGGCCCTGCGGGAGCAGATGGGCGAGCGCCGGATGAGCTGCTGGGGGAACAACGACAACGGCCAGCTCGGGATCAGCTCGTTCGTGGCGCAGAGCACGCCGACGCCCCTCATGGGCCTCACCGACGTGGCGACGGTGGCCGCGGGCTCGCTGCACACGTGCGCCGCCCCGCGGACCGGGGTGGCGTCCTGCTGGGGCAAGGGGGACCACTACCGGCTCGGGACGGGCACCCTGATGACCGAGCCGATGCCGAGGGCGATCCCCGAGCTCATGGACGTGGCCCAGCTGGCGCTCGGCGCGAGGCACTCCGGCGCGGTGCTGGCCGGCGGCGCGGTGCTGCTCTGGGGCGACAACACGAAGGGGCAGCTCGGCAACGGCACCCAGGATCTCGGGGTCACCCCGCAGCCGATCGCGCTGACCGACGTCAAGGACCTGGCCCTCGGCGACGACCACAGCTGCGCGCTCACCGTCGCCGGCGAGATGTACTGCTGGGGCGACAACACGAACGGCCAGCTCGGCGACGGGACCACCGACCCGCGGCTCCTGCCGACGCGGGTGCGCTGGCCGGCGCGGCCGTAGGGGCCCCTGACGCGCGCGGCGGGAAGATCGTCCGGTCATGTCACAACCGGGATCACGTCCTCGTCCTGTCGCCGAGCCCTGCAGAGCGGGGCGGGAGGCATCCATGGACGAGAGGACAGGAAGCAAGCAGGACGCCCGCAGGCGCGCCCGGGTGGTGGTGATCGGCGGCGGGTACGCCGGCGTGCTGGCGGCGCTGCGGATCGTCGGCCACGCGGCGCGCCGGGGGGTGCCCGTCGCGGTCGCGCTGGTGAACCCGTCGCCGCTCTTCGTCGAGCGGATCCGGCTGCACGAGCTCGCGGCCGGCAGGCGGCAGCGCCGGATCGAGCTCTTCCGGCTCCTCGGGGCGCAGGTCGAGCTCGTGGTCGGCCGGGTCCGCAGGATCGACGCGGAGGCGCGGGCCGTCGAGGTCGAGCTCGCGGACGGGGGAGACGCCGCCGCGGCAGGGGTGACGCGGCGGCTCGGCTACGACGCGCTCGTGTACGCGCCCGGCAGCGCGGCCGACCCGGAGGTCGTGCCCGGCGGCCGCGCGCACGCCTTCGCGCTGGCGGACGCCGCGAGCTCGCGCGCCCTGCACGCGCGCCTGCGCGCGGCGCGGGACGGCGACCGCGTGGTCGTGGTCGGCGGCGGGCTCACGGCGATCGAGGCCGCGGCGGAGATCGCCGAGGCGTTCCCCGCGCTGCGCGTCGCGCTCGCGGCGCGCGGGGGCGTCGGCGAGGGCCTGTCGGAGCGCGGGCGCGCCTACCTCGCCCGGGCGCTCGGCGAGCTCGGCGTCGCGGTCCGCACGGGGGTGCGCGCGGTCCAGGTGGACGCGGGCGGCCTCCTCGTCGCCCGCGAGGGAGGCGGAGACGGCGCGGCCGCGGACGGCCCGGCCGAGCGCGTCGCCGCGGACATCGTCGTCCTCGCCGCGGGCTTCCGGCCGGCGGCGCTCGCCGCGAGCTCCGGGCTCGACACCGTCGCCGGCGGGCGGCTCGCGGTCGACCGGTGGCTGCGCGCGCCCGCGCACCCGGAGATCTGGGGCGTCGGCGACGCCGCGGCCGCGCTCGACGCCGAGGGCGCGCCGCTGCGCATGGGCTGCGCCACGGCGCTGCCGCAGGCGGCGTACGCGGCGGACGGCATCGTCGCGGCGCTCGCAGGCGACCCGCAGCCGCCGCCGTTCCGCTTCGCGTTCCTCATCCAGTGCATCAGCCTCGGCCGGCGGCGCGGCCTGATCCAGCGGGTCGACCCCCGCGACAGGCCGCTCGAGCGCGTGCTCACCGGGCGGCTCGGCGCGTGGGCGAAGGAGCTCGTCTGCCGCTTCACCGTCGCGTCGCTCCGCGTCGAGCGGCTCCTCGCCGGCACCTTCGGCTGGCCCGGGAAGGAGCCGCGGCGGCAGGGCGTGAGCGGCGCGGCGGATCGCGGGCGGCTCCCGTCCGGTGCGGCGACATGAGCGCCGCGGCGGGGGTGAGCGCCGCGAGCTTCACGGCGCACCGGCGCTCGCTGTTCGGCCTCGCCTACCGCATGCTCGGCAGCGCGGCCGAGGCCGAGGACGTGGTCCAGGAGGCGTACCTGCGCGCGCAGGCCGCCCGGGAGGCGCCCGAGTCGCCGGGGGCGTACCTCGCCACGATCGTGACGCGCCTCTGCCTCGACGTGATGAAGTCGGCGCGCGCGCGGCGCGAGGCGTACGTGGGGCCGTGGCTGCCCGAGCCCGTGCCGACCGGCGAGCTGCTTGGCGGCGACGGCGACGCCGCGGAGCCCCTCGACGCGCGCGGCGTCGCCGAGAGCCCGGCGGCGCGCATGGACCGGGTCGAGTCGATCTCCATGGCGTTCCTCGTGGTGCTCGAGAGCCTCTCGCCGCTCGAGCGCGCGGCGCTGATCCTGCGCGACGTGTTCGACTGGGAGTTCGACGCGGTCGCCGCGGCGCTCGGCCGCTCGCCCGCCGCCTGCAGGCAGCTCGTGCACCGGGCCCGCGAGCACGTGGCCGCGCGGCAGCCGCGCTTCCGCGCGACCGAGGCCGAGCGGACGCGCCTGTTCGGGGCGTTCCTCGAGGCGGCGGCGCGCGGCGACGCGGGCGCCCTCGCCGCGATGCTCGCCGAGGGCGCGAGCGCGACGCCCGACTCCGGCGGCAAGGCCAGCTCGGCGCGGCGGACGCTGCGCGGCAAGGGCCCGATCGCCCGGTACTTCATCGGCCTCTGGCAGAAGGCCGCGCGCGCGGGCGCGCTCGCGAGCGCCCGGATCGGATCGGTCAACGGCGGGCCTGCCCTGCTGATCTACGAGGGGGCGCGGCTCACGACCGTCATGGGACTGGACCTCTCGCCCGCGGGGATCGACACGGTCTGGATCGTGCGCAATCCCGACAAGCTGGCGCGGCTCGAGTCCAGGCTCGGGTCGTCGCGCCCGCTCCACGGATTGCCCAGCGCGCGCGCGTGATCGCCAGCGGCGGGCGCCGCGATCGCGATCGCCGCCGGGAAAAGCGAGCTTCGCGCGCGGGGCGGAGCCGCCGCGCCGCCGCGCCGCCGCGCGAGGCGGCAACAGCCGATGACAAAGCGACAAACGCTCGATCATAAGCGGGGTGGACGTGAATGCGTGGACGCAATCACAGACCATGAACACCTGGTCATGGACACCTGGTCATGAACGAGAGGAAGAGGTGGTTGTTTATGCCCGCAGCGGGGGGCGCCGCGACGGCACGCGCAACAATTCAAGTTCCAAGCGGATTTGACTCGACAGACAAGTGGCCGATCGGCTTATACTGGCCCCATCGTGGAAGCCTCTGCGGGCTGACAAAACGGGGAGGTTCAAGCCTCGTCCCGGCCGTGTCGGCTATTCGAGAAAACCCCGGTCCGTGAGCCACGGGCACAGGAGGGATCCATGTCGCATCACAAGCTGTCGGGTTCATCGTATTTCAGCGGGAAATTGCTTGTCTTCGGCGCCCTGGCGGTCCTCTCGGCCGTGTCGACGTTCATCGCAGGTCCGGCCCGGGCGCACGGGTGGTGGCACGGCGAGGTCAAGACGTTCGCGAGGACACCGGCCGATCCCGGGTTCCCCGAGGGCATCGCCGTCCATGGCAATCGGGTCTACGTGTCCGGTCCGGCCACGTTCGGCACGGCGGGCCGCGGCCCGTCGAAGATCTTCGTTTACGACAGGAATAGCAAGGTTCTGACGAGCACGATCGCGGTGGCGGGCGAGGCGCTCGCCCAGGAGCACGCGCTGAGCTGCGTCGCCGTCGACGACCACGGCCGGGTCTACGCGCTCAGCACGCAGCTCGGGCTGCTGCGCTTTACCAAGGTCGGCCACAGGTACGTCCAGGAGAGCTACGGAGCGCCGTTGCCGGACCTGCCGACGTGCGCGGCGGCCGCGCCGGGAGAGGCGTGCGCGCCGGCGCCCATCGAGCTTCCGCCCATCCCGAACGATATCGCCTTTGACGAGGACGGCTACGCGTACGTGACCGACTCGTTCCAGGCGACGATCTTCCGCTATTCGCCCGGGGGCGGCGCGCCGGAGATCTGGTTCCAGAGCCCCGCGCTCGCCGGAGGCGGGCCGAGCCCGTTCGGGGCGAACGGGATCCGGCTCGACCCGCGGCGGGAGCATGTGTACGTCTCGGTGACGTTCTCCGCCGCCGATCCGAGCGTCGGATACATCTACCGGATTCCCCTCGTCGAGTGGCCCGAGGAGGCCGACCTGGAGCTCGTGCACGAGTACGCCGCCGGCGAGGCGCCCGACGGGTTCGCGTTCGGCCGATCAGGGAAGCTCTATGTCACGCTCGCCGCGGCGAACGCGATCTCGGTGCTCGACGCGCACGGGCATGAACGGGCGCGCATCGAGAGCTCGCCGGGGGACGAGATCCCCCTCGACTCGCCCGCCAACGTCGCCTTCAACGACGCCGAGAAGACGCTGCTCATCGTGAACCACGCGCTCTTCAGCGGGAATCCAGATCACTTCGGGGTGCTCCGGGTCTGGATCGGCGACACGGCCGATCCGCTGGAGAAGCCGCGGCTCCCTTGAAGCGCGGCGGCCCGCGGGCCGAGGGGCCGCGCGGGCAGCTCGATCCTCTCCCTCACGATGTGAATCGCCGCCCCGGAGGCCCCGGGGCGCCTCAGGCCAGACCGCCGCGCCGGCGCACGATCCAGTGCGCGCCGAGCGCCACGGCCGCCGCCAGCGTCCAGGCCCACGGGGGCAGGAGCGGCGCGACGTGGCGCTCGGACGCCACCTGCGTCGCCGCGGGCAGCGGCAGCGAGCCGGCGGCCGGCGGCAGCACCGACGCGCCGCCCGTCGCCCGGGCGATCGCCTCGAGGCGGGCGACGTCGGGGCGAGGGTCGGCCCACTCGTCGCCGCCGCGCTCGCACGCGAAATCGCGCCGGGTGGTCGCGCCCTTGTGGCCGTCGCCGTCGCCCGCGGGGCCCTGCGCGGGGACGATCTCCACCGTGGCCGCGTAGCCGCCGGGCTCGAGGCGGCCGGCCGCGAGCTCGACCGGCTCGCCGCCCTCGCCGATCCGGGCCTCCAGCGTGCGCACCACGGCGCCGCTGCCGAGGCGCGCGATCGTCACCTTCGCCGCGCCCCGCTGGCCCGCGAGCGGGCGGAGCACGAGCGACGTCTCCTCGCCTGCGAGGCAGCCGCCGCGCGGCTCGATCGAGGCCGGCTCGAAGCGCGGGTCGCGCATGAGCCAGCCGAGCAGGGCGTCCCAGAACGCGCCGTGCGCGCGGCCCGCGGAGCTGGAGGCGAACGCGCTGAAGAGCAGGCGATGGCTGCCGTCGATGGTCAGCGCGATCGTCCGGCCGCTCTCGTGCTCGCCGAGCGAGAGCACCGGCATCGGCGCGCCCGAGGCGGTCGTGCGGGTCGGGTGCGCCATCAGCACCGTCGCCCCGGGCAGCGGGTCGCCGACCACGTTGGTCCCCGGCATCTCCGGCATCTGGTCGCCGATCAGCGCGAGCAGCGGCGCGAGCACCGGCGCCGCGCGGCCCGCCGCGGTGACGCGCGGCGCGAAGGCGCCGAGGTCCACCGGCTGGGTCCGGCCGATGTCGAGATCCACCGGCAGCACGCGGGCGAGCCGGGTGCGCGCGTAGTTGCCCTGCACGAAGGCGTTGGGGCCGCCGACCATGATCAGGCCGCCGCCCTTGTCGACGTACTGGGCCAGCGCCGGGAGGTGCTTGGTCAGGCCGTACGGCTCGGCGTCGAAGTCCTGCAGGACCACGGCGTCGAAGCTCGAGAGGTGCACGCTGAAGAGCTCGTCCACCGGGAACGGGATCAGCGCGAGCTCGTCGGACGTCGCGTTCACGGCGTCGCCCGGGGTGCGCAGGATGAAGAACGCCACGACGTCGACCGAGGCGTCGGCCTTGAGCCACATCCGGAGCGCGCGCACGTCGTAGGTCGGTCGGCCCGCGACGTGGAGCACCCGGATGCGGTCGCGCGCGACGTCGAGGGTGACGTAGCGGACGTCGTTCTCGGGCAGCTCGTCGCCGTCCGGCGCCTGGATCGCCACCTCGAGGATGCGCGTGCCCGCCCGGTCGAGCGTCACGCCGAGATCGACCGTGCCGACGCCGTCCACGACGCGCGCGGTGCCGGTCGCGAGCGTCGTGGGGGCGCCCTGCTCGCGCAGCTCGCGGGCGACGACCGGGACCGCGTCGCACGGCAGGCCGCCGCTGCAGCCGATGTCGATGCGCAGCGAGAGCGGCTGGTGGGCGACGGCGGCGCCCGAGGTCCGGACCGCGCGCACGCTGGCGTCGCGCGCGGACTCGGTCGCCACGGCGACCGTGTGCACCGGGACGCCGAGCCCCTCCAGCGCGGCGCGCGTCGCCGCCGCGGTGTCGTCGGGGCCCGGGCGGTCGAGGCGGCCATCCGAGACGACGACGAACGCGGCAGGGCGCTCGTCGGCGGCCCGGGCGAGCGCCTCGAGCGCGGCGCTGAGGTCGGAGCGCCGCTGCGGCCGGCCGGGGGCGGGCGCCGGCGCGACGGCGGCCGCGGGAGCGGCGCTGCCGCCCGGCGCCGGCTCGGCGCTGCCGCCCGGCGCGGGAGCGGCGCTGCCGCCCGGCGCCGGCCCGGCGCTGCCGCCCGGCGCCGGCACAGGGGCCGCGCCCGCGTCGGCCGGGATCGGCGCCCCCTCGCCGAACAGGTACCGGGAGAGCCGGACGTCGGCGCGCTTGCCGAGCTCGGCGAGCGCCTGCGCGGCGCTGTCACGGCGGGTCCCCGCGAGGCCCGGCAGGTCCATCGACCGGGAGCCGTCGACCAGCACCACGACCTTCGGCCCGACGAGGCTCCCGCGCGAGGTGATCGCGACCGGGCGCAGGATGGCCGCGAGCAGGGCGACCACGGCGAGCGCGCCCGTGAGCGCGGTGCCGAGCGCGCCGAAGGGCGCCCCGCCGCCGGCCGTCCCGCCGGCCGGCCCGCCGCCGGCGCGGCCGCGCGCGCGGACGAGCTCGAGCACGAGCAGCCCGAAGCTCAGGGCGGCGACGACGCAGGCGACGGCGACGATCGGCGAGGTGAGATCGCCCGAGGGCGCGAGGCTCCGCGTCACGGCGACTCCGACAGGGCGCGCGCGGGGCGGCGCGAGGAGGGTCCGCCGCCGGCGCCGGAGAGCAGGGGGAGCGACAGCGCGAGCGGCGAGTCGAAGGCGCGCGGCACGGGCGGCAGCCTAATACATCGGGGCGGGGTGTCCCAGCCCGGCGCCGCCGCCGCGCCCTCCAGGCTCAGCCGCCTTGCGTGAGGTACTCGATGAGCTCCGCCTCGTTCGACGTGACCAGCCGCCGGAGGCCGTCTTCCCTGGCGAAGCGCTGGATCTGCATCGCGCCGACGACGCTCTGCACGAGCACGCCGATCCGGCGGAAGCCGGACATCCAGCGCGGCCGGAGCCGGCGCATGGTGGCCTCGAAGGTGGGGTCGTTCCGGCCGATGGCCGCCCGGGTGTCGACGAGGAGCGCGTACCGCGATCGACCCAGCCCGTCGAGGACACGGCTGAGCTCTTCCATCACGGCCTCGACCTGCTCGAGCGAGTCGTACGACTTCGCGGTGCGCACGTTCCAGACGAGGCGCCGCGGCTCGTCGACCAGGACGACGAAATAGTCGTTCCCCCAGACCTGCTTCGGGGCGGCGGGAGGGAAACTCGACGTCACGGCAGCCCAGGCAGCGCGGGTCCGGAGCGGGGGCGCCCGTCGTCGATCGCGCGGCGGCGCATCAGGAAGGGCGCGTGCACCTGGTCGTCCTTGTAGTTCGAGCAGAGCACGTACATCGCGATGTTCACGGCGAGGCGGAACGCGCGCTCGCGCTGGGCGTCGCCGCCGGGGGTGACCTCGACGCTCGGGCCGCCGGTCTCGGAACGGGCGAGCGCGCCCGAGAGGTCGTGGTCCGAGAAGATCACCTGCGGCATGCCGCCGCGCACGATCGCCGAGAGCTTCTGCGGCCCCTCGACCCGGCCCACGGCGCGCTGGAGCAGGTAGAACGAGCGGAAGACGACGTTCTCCGTGCCGATCGGGATCGGGGAGCCCTCCGGCAGGACGCGCGCGAGCTCGCGGCGCGCGGCGCGGCCGAACGCGCCGCGCTCGGGGGCGAAGTCGTCGACGAGGAGGACGCCGCCGAGCGCGAGGAAGCGGCGCAGGCCGAGCACCTCGCGGGCGGTGAGCGGCGGGATGTCGCCGTCGCCGCCCCAGAGCGCGAACGGCTCGGCGAGCAGCGACGGGTCGTCGGCCCGGACCGTGGTCGGGCTGCGGCGCGCGGGCGCGCTCGTCCGGCGCTCCAGCTCGAACGACCAGCGCGCCGGCGCGGTGGCGCGCACCCCCTCCCAGCGCGCGTTGCCCGTGAGCAGCGGCCGCGGGTTCCACGCCCCGTCCTCGCCGAAGGCGCGCACGGGGCGCGGGATCGCCGAGAGCAGCAGCGCCGAGAGTAGCACCAGCGCCGCCGCGGCGAGGCGGCGCGGCCGTCGCCGGGAGAGAGCCGGCCCCGTCTGTCGCCGGGAGAGAGCCGGCCCCGTCCGTCGCGTCAATCGAAGTCCTCGACCCGCCACACGCCCGCCTCGCGCCGGAGCTTCACCTCGTGGCCTCCGGGCACCTGCACTGTAGCGGAGTCGCCCGCGGTTTTCACCTCGAGGCCCTCGGGCTGGGCGAGCCCCTCGACGAGCGACCGGAGATCGCTCTCGATGGCGCTGCGCGTCGCCGGCGTCAGGACGCGGAGCAGGCCGGCGTAGCTGCGGCGCGCGAGGACGCGGCGGAGCTGCTCGAGCGCCTGCTCGGGGGTGCGGCCGCCCGCGGGCAAGGCGTCGGCGGCCGAGATCCGGAAGGCGCGCTCGCGCTCGTCGAGCTCGAGGGTCGCGACCTCGCCGTCCGGGTACCGGACGCGGGCGCGGGTCTTGATCACGACGCCGGGCGCCGTGACGCTCTTCGCCTGCTCGGCCAGCTCGGCGCGCGCCTCGGCCACGCGCCGCCGCACCTCCTCGCGCGACATCGCGGTGCGGCTCTTCTCGCTCAGCATGCCGTGGATGGCGTCGGCGTCGCCGCGCGCCGCGGCGTCGGCGTACGCCCTCACCGCCTCCTTCGGGTCGGGCAGCGAGGACGACGTGCAGGCGCCGGCCGCGCCGGAGAGCGGCAGGAGGAGCGCGAGCAGCGGGGCGGGGGCGCGCGGCACGGGCGGAGCCTAGTACATCGGCGGCGGCGTGTTCCAGCGCCGCGGCGAGCGCGGCCATCTATCACCGTAAGCGCCTCGCCGTGGTAAGGCGGCGCTCCCCGCGCCAGGGCGCGGCGCCTCCACCCCATGAACGCAGCCGTGACCGCATGACCGACGTCGCTGGAAAGCTCTGGGGGTTCTGTCACACGCTCCGCCACGACGGCATCGATTACGGGGACTACATCGAGCAGATCACGTACCTGCTCTTCCTGAAGATGGCCGACGAGCGGGGCATCGATCTCTCGCGCGTCGAGCGCGGCGCGCCGGGCGGCGGCGGCGAGGCCACGGACTGCTCCTGGCCGGCGCTGCGCGCCTGGGCCGGGCGGGAGCTCCTGGACCGGTACGCCGAGGTCCTCCGGGCGCTCGGCGAGGCCCCGGGCCTGCTCGGGGAGATCTACGCGGGCTCGCAGCCGCGCTTCAACAGCCCGGCGAACCTGAAGAGGCTCATCGAGCTCATCGACGAGATCGCGTGGACGCGCCTCGGGGTGGACGTGAAGGCCGCGGCGTACGAGGGCCTCCTGGAGAAGGCCGCGGCCGAGGGCAAGAAGGGCGCGGGGCAGTACTTCACGCCGCGGGTCGTGATCGAGGCGATCGTGCGGTGCATGAGGCCCGATCCGCGCGGGGATCCGGGCTTTGTGCTCTGCGATCCGGCGTGCGGCACGGGGGGGTTCCTCGTCGCCGCCCACGAGTGGCTCATGGCCGAGGCGGAGGGGGCGCTCGACCCGGAGACCGCGGAGCGGGTGAGGCGCGGCGTGTTCTTCGGCTGCGAGCTCGTCGCCCGGCCGCGCCGGCTCGCGCTCATGAACCTGGTCCTCCACGGGCTCGCGCCGACGATCACCCTCGGCGACGCGCTCGCGGCGCCCGCGCCGGACGCGCGGTTCGACGTGGTCCTGACGAACCCGCCGTTCGGCACGAAGGGGGCGAGCCAGGCGCCGCGGCGCGCCGACTTCGCGGTCACGACCTCGAACAAGCAGCTCAACTTCCTCCAGCACGTGGTGACGATCCTCAAGCCGGGCGGGCGGGCGGCGGTGGTCCTGCCGGACAACTGCCTGTTCGCGGACCAGGCGGGCGAGGTGTTCAAGGTCCTCACCGAGCGCTGCGATCTGCACACGGTGCTGCGCCTGCCGCGGGGGACGTTCACGCCGTACTGCCCCGGCGTGAAGGCGAACGTCGTGTTCTTCACGAAGGGCCGCGCGACGGAGGAGGTCTGGATCTACGACGCGCGGACCGGTGTCCCGTCGATCACCAAGAAGGACCGGCCGCTCTCGCCGGCGCACCTCGCCGGGTTCGAGCGGTGTTACGGCGACGACCCGAGCGGGCGCTCGGGGCGCCGGGCGGAGGGCGCCGGGGACGACCGGTTCCGGCGCTTCGGCATCCGCGAGGTCGAGGAGCGGGAGTTCAAGCTCGACGGGTTCAAGTGGCTCAAGGAGGCGCCGCTCGACGAGGGGGGTGAGCTGCCGGAGCCGGAGGAGCTGGCGACCGAGGCGATCCAGGAGCTGGAGGAGGCGGTCGCCGGGCTGAACCGCGTGCTCGCGCTGCTGGAGCGCGGGGTGAACGGGGCGCCGGAGGCGGCGGGAGGATGAGCGAGGAGCTGCCGGAGGGGTGGGCGCGGACGACGCTCGCGCGCGTGTGCTCGCACCGGAGCGGGAGCTCGAAGCGCATCAAGGGGAAGCTCCACGCCGGGGCGGGACCCGGGCGTTACCAGGGGTTCAGCGCGTCCGGGCCGGACGTGTGGTGCGACACCTGGGATCACGAGGGCCAGGCGATCGTCGTGTCGGCGGTCGGGGCGCGGTGCGGGAGGGCGTTCAAGGCGCGCGGGCGGTGGTCGGCGACCACGAACACCTATGTCGTCTGGCCGCGCCTCGAGGTCATCGACCTCGACTACCTGTTTCTCCACGTCGACAACGAGGGCTTCTGGGCGAAGGGCGGCTCCGCGCAGCCGTTCGTGAAGGTGCGCGAGACCTTCGAGCGCCCCATCGCGCTGCCCCCGCTCGCCGAGCAGCGCCGCATCGTCGCGAAGGTCGAGGCGCTGCTCGCGGAGGTGAACGCGTCGAAGGCCCGGCTGGCCCGGGCGTCGCTGCTCCTGAGGCGGCTCCGGCGCGCCGTGCTCGCCGCGGCGTGCTCGGGGCGGCTCACGGACGACCTGCGTGCGTCGGGCGGCGGCGCGCCGGGCGGCGGCGTGCCGGGCGGCGGCGCGCCGGGCGATGAGCTCACGCAGGCCCCGCCGGGCTCCCCTCGAGGGGCGGTGCACGAGGGCGACGGCGCGGCCTGCGACGACGCGGCGCCCCGGCTGCCCGCGTCGTGGGCTGTCCGCCCGTTCGGCGCGCTGGCGGAGAACCACGACGGCCGCCGCGTCCCGGTGAGAGCCGCCGACCGGGAGCGGCGCCGGGGACCTTACCCGTACTACGGGGCTTCGGGGATCATCGACACGATCGACGGTTACCTGTTCGACGGCGACTACCTGCTCGTCGCCGAGGACGGGGCGAACCTGCTGTCGAGGAGCACGGCGGTGGCGTTCCCCGCGAGCGGCCGGTTCTGGGTGAACAACCACGCTCACGTCGTCCAGCCGAAGGCCGGCGTCGTGCTCGGGTACCTGGAGGCCTTCCTCAACGGGCTCGACCTGCAGCACCACGTGACCGGCTCCGCGCAGCCGAAGCTCACGCAAGCGGCGCTCAACAGCATCCCTGTGCCGCTGCCGCCCCCCGAGGAGCAGGCCGAGATCGTCCGCCGGGCGCAAGCGCTCTTCGCGCTGGCCGGACCGATCGAGGAGCGCGTCGCCGCCGCCGCGGCGCGCGCCGAGAAGCTCCCGCAGGTGATCCTCGCCAGGGCGCTCTCGGGCCAGCTGGTGCCCACCGAGGCCGAGCTGGCCCGGGCAGAGGGCCGGGACTACGAGCCCGCGGAGGCGCTCCTGCGCCGCGTCTCCACCAGATCTTGAAGCGTCTACCGCGCCTCCGCCGGCGCGAGCCTGGCGAGGGCCGCCGCCAGGGTGCCGTAGGTGGACAGGTTGCCGAGGTCCACGTCGATCAGGCGCATGGCCAGCTCCGGGCGCACGCCGACCAGGGCGACCCGCGCGCCGAGCAGGGCCGCCGCGCGGCTGACCTGGCCCAGCGCGTGGGCGACCTGGGCGTCCACCGCGGGGACCGCCGTGATGTCGAGCAGCACCACGGTCGCGGCGTGCCGGCTCACCCCCTCGACCACCTTCTCGAGCACCTGCTGCGCGCGCCCCCCGTCGAGCGACCCGATCAGCGGCACGAGGAGCACGCCCGCGAGCAGCGGGATCACCGGGCAGCCCAGCTCGCGCACCGTCGCCGAGAGCGCGCGCTCGCTCTCGTAGGCCTGCTGCAGATCCGCGTGCCGCGCCGAGAGCGAGTCCATCAGCGCGCCGCGCTCGAGGGCCACGCCGAGCAGCGTCGCCCACATCGCGGCCGTGCCCTCGTCGCCCGCCACCTCGAGGAACCTCGAGCCCACGATCGCCAGGACACCCCAGTCGCGCTGGAACGAGCGCACCGGCAGCAGGGTCACGAGCAGCGGATCGTCCGGCGACGACGCCGGCAGCAGATCCGCGGGCGGGAACACCTCCTGCGGGCAGCGCCCGCCCGGCGCCGGCGAAGGGCCGCCCCCGCGGCGGTAGACGCCCGAGATCACGAGGCGCGCGCGCGACTCCGGATCCTCCCAGAGCCCGAGGCAGCTCCAGACGACGGGGGTCACCTCGAGCCACGTGAGCGAGCGCGCCGCGCGGTGGTCGCCGCCGAGCAAGGTGAGGCTCACGTCATGGTTGGTCTCCACGAGCAGCCCGAGCTGCCTCGTGGACTCCCGCTCGGCCTCCAGCCGAGCCCGGGAGATCGCGAGCCGCGCCCGCTCCAGGAACACGTCGACCCGCGCCTCGACCACGTCCGCGCTCTCCTGGCGCACGCGCCGCGCGCCGTCCCGGTCGCGCAGCCGGCCGAGGAGGCGCAGGGTGGCCTGCAAGGTCGCGAGATCGGAGTTCAGGCCCACCGCCTGCCGGTAGGCGCGATCGATCTCGGCGCTCGGCACACGCACGCCGCCCTCGAGCGCAGCGACATACCCCTCGATGACCCGCGTGACCCCCGGCCACACCGCCGCGGGCGGCTCGCCCGGCGGCAGCGGCCGGGGGACGAGGAGCAGCTCGACCATCCGCCGGGCCACGGCGGCGCCGAGCTCCTCCCCCGGCGCGATGTCCTCCCCGCCGACGACGCCCGCGACCGCGTCGCACCCGCACGAGCTCCGCACGCTCAGCGTGTTCGACGTGAGCACGACGTCGGGCGGCACGGCCTCGCCCGCGAGCTGCGCCGCCGCGAGATCACACGCCATCCTCCCCAGCTGCTCGAACGACTGGCGCACGGTGGTCAGCGGCGGCTCGAACGACTGCGCCTCCACGATGTCGTCGAACCCGACCACCGCCACGTCCTCGGGGATCCTGACGCCCGCCGCCTGCAGGGACATCATCGCCCCGAGCGCGTTCTTGTCCGTCGCGAAGACCGCGGCCGTCAGCTCGCCCCGCCGCGCGAGCATGCCCTCCGCGATGGCGTGCCCCCCGGAGTACCAGTTGTTGTCGCACCCGAAGACCAGCCCGGGGTCGAGCGGGATGCCCACCTCCGCGAGCGTCGCCTGGTACGACGCGAAGCGCTCGCGGACGTCGTACTCCCCGAAGTGCCCGCCGAACGCGATGCGCCGGTGCCCGTGCTCGACGAGGTGGAGCACCGCGCTCCGGATGCCGCCGCGGTTGTCCGGGAGCACGGACGGGCAGCCGGCCTCGGGGACATGGACGCTGACCGTGACGAGCGGGACCCCGACGCGCGCGAGCCGCTCGATGCCTTCGGTCCCGAGCACGACGATCCACGCGTCCACCTGGTCCGCGGCGAGCGAGGGCGCCCGCAGCTCGGCAGGCGTGCTGCGCACCACGATCGTGCGATGGCCGCGCCGCCGCGCCGCCGCGTGGATGCCGTTCAGGACCGTGCTGAAATAGAAGCCGTCGAGGAAGGGCGAGAGGACGCCGATGGTGCGCTGCCGCGCCGCCCGACCCGCCGCGGCGTCGCCCGCGGAGGTGAGGCCGAGTCTGCCCGCCGCGAGGCCCGGCAGTCGCCCACGGATCAGCCCATCGCTCCTCAGCCCCTGCCCCGCGGCGCCGGCCGCTTCGCTCCACTGCTCGGGCGATCTCGCGCCGCCGCTCGGGCCTCCGTTCTCCATCGGGCTCACGGTATCTCGCCCCGCCGGCTGCTGCACCACCGTCTCCCGGGCAGCAAGCTCGCGGCGCCGCGCCCTCGCCGCGCCGCCGGTTCACGGCGCTGCGGCCGGCGCCGGGTGATATCCTCCGCGCGATGCCCACCGCGCGAGAGCCGCTGGTGCCCAGCGCGGAGCCTCCGCGCCCGCGCCGCGCCCCCGGGTCGACTCCCCCCCGCGCGCGCCCGCGGGCCCGCGCCGCGCGGCGCGCCCTCGCGGCGCTGCTCGCGGCCTCGATCGCCGCGTCGGGCGCGCGCCCGGCGCGCGCCGACGGCCTCGCCGACGAGGCGGAGCTGCACTTCGAGATCGGCCGCGAGCGCTTCAAGCGCGGCGACTACCGCGGCGCGATCGAGCACTTCCTCGCGTCGAACCGGCTCGTCCCCAACCGCAACGTCGTGTTCAACATCGCGCTCGGGTACGAGGAGCTGAACCGCTTCGCCGACGCGCACAGGTACTACATCGACGCGCGGCTCGGCGAGACGAACCCCCAGATGCTCGCCGACATCGACGCCGCGATCGCGCGCATCGCGCCGCAGGTGGCGGTGCTCCGGATCGAGACGAGCCCGCCCGGGGCCACGATCTACCTCGACCGGATCGATCTCGGCTCGCGCGGCTCGACCCCGCGGCCGCTCGCCGTGCCCGAGGGCCGCTACCGCATCCTCCTCGCGCTCGACGGCCACGAGCTCGCGGTCGTGGAGGGGGTCGACGCCCGGCTCGGGCAGGAGGCGCTCGTCGCCGTGCCCCTCACGCGGATCGTCGGCACCGTGCGCGCCCTCGCGCGGGGCGCGGACGGGGCCGACGTGCGCGTCGACCGGGCGGACGCGCGCGTGGCCTGTCAGGCGCCCTGCTCGCTCGATCTCCCGCCCGGGCGACACACGCTCTACTTCTCGAGAGACGGCTTCCAGACCGCGCGCCAGGAGGTCACGGTCGCGCCGCGCGAGGTCGTCGAGGTGACCGCCGCGCTCAGCCCGCTCACGGGCTCGGTGCTCGTCCGCACGAACGAGCGCGAGGCGCTCATCGAGATCGACGGCCGCTCGGTCGGGTTCACGCCCGCCGTGATCCAGGGCGTCCCGGTGGGGTGGCGCCACGTCCGGCTCAGCCTCCACGGCTTCAACCCGATCGAGCGGGACATCGAGGTGAACGCGGGCCAGCAGGCAAAGCTCATCGATCTCCGCATGATCCCGAGCCGCCAGGTCGAGGCGGCGTCCCGGTATCGAGAGGACATCGACGACGCGCCCGCGTCGGTCAGCGTCGTCGAGCAAAGGGAGCTGCGCGCGTTCGGGTATCCCACGCTCGCGGAGGCCCTCCGGGGCGTGCGCGGCGTGTACCTGTCGAACGATCACGACCTCTTCACGTTCGGGATCCGGGGCCTGGGCGAGCCGGGGGACTACAACAGCCGGGTGCTCCTCCTCTCGGACGGGCACCCGCTCAACGACAACGTGATGAACGGCGCGCTGTTCACCGCGTCCGAGGGGCGCGCCGGGCTCAACGACGTCTACCATATCGAGGTCATCCGCGGCCCCGGCTCGCTGCTCTACGGGACGGGCGCGTTCTCGGGGGTCATCAACATCGTCCCGCTCCCGCGCGACACGAAGACCGGCGTGTACGCCGGGGCGGGCGCGTACGACGACACGACCCTCCACGCGCACGCCGGCTTCCACTATCGGATCGCGCGCGACGCCGGCGTGCGGGCGAGCGTCTCGGGCGCGCGCTCGGAGGGGCGCGACCTCGAGGTCGCGCTCCGCAAGGCGGAGGGCGGCGACGGGACGCGGACCGTCAACGGGGCGAACCGCTTCCACAGCGCGGGGGTCGTGGGGCGCGCCTGGTACGGCCCGCTGACGGCGCAGTGGTTCTGGGGCATGCGGAAGAAGCAGGTGCCGGCCGGCATGGTCAGCACGATCTTCAACGATCCGAGGACGGCCTACGACGACCACCGGATGATGGCCGAGCTCCGCTTCGAGCCGCGCGTGAGCGACGAGGTGCACATCCTGGCGCGCGCCCACGCGAACCACGCGACGTTCCACGGCGAGTTCGCGCCCGCCGCGGTGGAGGATTACACGAGCACGTGGCTCGGCGGGGAGCTGCGGGCGGTCTGGGCGCCGCGGCCGTCCTGGCGGCTGACCATCGGCGGCGAGCTCCAGGCGCACCCGCAGGCGACGATGCTGGGCAGGGAGGAGGACGTGACCTACGTCGACGTCCACAAGCCCCACCGCTCCGGCGCCGGGTACGTCGTCGCCGAGGGCTCGCTGCTCGCGTGGCTCCGGCTCTCCGCCGGCGCGCGCGTCGACGTCAACAGCCTGTACGACCCCATCCAGACGTCGCGGCTCGCGGTGATCACGAAGCCCTGGCCCGGCGGCCTCGTGAAGGTGATGGGCGGGAGCGCGTTCCGCGCGCCCGGCATCTTCGAGCGGTACTACACCACGGTCGGCCAGCGGCCCGCCGTCGATCCCGCGCGCAAGCTCGATCTGGAGCGCGAGTTTGCGCTGACCGGGGAGGTCGAGCTCTCCCAGCGCTTCGACGAGGACTGGGTCGGGCTCGTCGCGGGCCACGTGAGCCGGATCTCGGAGTTCATCACCGCGGTCCCGGACCTCCCCGGCGAGGCCGGCGAGGACACGGTGCGCAACGTCAACGTCGACTCGCCCGCGTTCCTGGCGGGCGCCGAGCTGGAGCTCCGCAGGGAGTGGCGCGAAGGGTGGATGCTGGGCGCGAGCTACGGTTACGAGCGGGCGAAATACGCGGACACCGGCAATACGATGTTCAACATCCCGGAGCACCTCTGCTCGGTGCGCGCGGTCGTCCCCCTCCTCGGCGACGCGGTCACCGCGGCGCTCCGCGTCTCCCTCGAGGCGCCGCGGCAGATCTCCGTCAAGGAAGACGCGCGCACGCGCGGCGGCGTCGTCGCGGATCTCGCGTTCTCGGGCGAGCTGCCGCAGTTCCACGCGCGGTACGTGCTCGGGATGTACAACCTCACGAACACGCGTTACGAGTACCCGGTCAAGGAGACGTTCCATATCCGGGCGAGCCCGCAGAGCGGGCGGACCATCCTGCTGGATCTCAGGGTCAGTTATCCGTAGCTCAGCGCCTCGTCGCGACCACGATCTCGAAGGGCCCGGGCAGGACCTCTACCTCTTCAAAGCCCATCTCCCGCAGCGCGCCTGTGTAAAATTCCACCTCGCGGAGCATCGGCGTTCTAGCTCGTGGCTCGACGCCCGCGCCCGAGCGCCAGCATCACATCCCAGAACATCTTCTCGTAGGCCTGGAAGAGCCTCGTCGTGCGGCGGACCGCCCGCGGGGTCACGCCGCGGTCGAGACCGTCCTGCAAGATCGCGATCGCCGTGTCCTCGAACGAGGGCAGCGCCGCGAACGCGTCCAGGAACGCGGTGTGCTCCGCGCCGAAGCCGTGCCGGGCGCGGAGCGCCTCGCTCATCCTGCCGCAGCTGTAACCCCAGGCGGGGAAGTTGATGAGCAGCGCACACGCGATCTCGGCCGCCGAGGCGTTCGCCGCCGCCCAGGCCATCTGCGTGGCGTACGCGAAGCCCTCCGGGGTGACCTCGTAACGATCCAGGTCGTCCGCCGTCATGCCGAGCTTCTGGCCCATGGCCGCGATCGCCGCGGGCGCGACGAGCTCGCCCTGGAGGACGCCGCTCCAGAAGCCGCGCCACGGCGTGTCCGCGAAGCGCTGGAGCATCATCGCCATCGAGCGCAGGTCGCTGAGCACCACGTGGTGCTGGTGGCCGGGGAAGGCCCTCAGCCCCTCGGCCGTCACCTCGCCCCGCGCGATGGCGTCGGGATAAGGGTGGTTCTTCAGCCCCTCGTCGATGTCACGGAGCTCGTCGCGCAGATCCTTCACCAGCTCGACCGCGGCCTTGGCGTTCATCGGCACCTCCGCCGGATCGGATACCATGATCGCGGCGCGGGGTGCTGGCGACGCGCGCGCCGCCGCGGCGCTCGGGCGATGACGCCCCCGCGACACCCGGGGGATACCCAGGATCACGGAGGGCGTCACTTCGCGCAGTAGCGCTCGACCCACTCGACGAGGCGGCGGTTGTAAAAGACCCGGTGGCTCGGCTTGCCGTGCTCCACGAGGTGGTGGTCGCCGCCCGGGAACCGCACGAATTCGACCGGCGCCTTCCCCGCCCGCACGAGCGCCGCGAAGAGCTCCTCCGACTGCCCGATCGGGCAGCGGTGATCCTCCTCGCCGCACAGGATCAAGGTCGGCGTCTCTGCCTTGGCGGCGTCGCGCACCGGCGAGAGCCAGTGGTACACGTCGCGCTTCTCCGACAGCTCTCCTCGCATGTCGTGCGGGTCGACGTAATAGCCGGTGTCGGACGTGCCGAAATGGGACTCGAGGTTCGCGACCGGCGCGCTCGAGACGGCCGCGCGAAAGCGCTTCGTCTTGCCGATGGCCCAGGCCGCCATGAAGCCGCCGTACGACTTGCCAGCGATGGCGACGCGATCGGTGTCGACGGTGCCCTCCTCGACCAGCTCGTCGATGGCGGCGAGCTGCTCCGGCAGGTCGCGCTCGCCCCAGCGCCCCCGCAGGCGGTCGGCGAACTCCTTGCCATACCCGCCCGAGCCCACCGGGTTCAGCGAGAGCACGGCCCAGCCGCGGGAGACCAGCACGTACCAGTAGGGCCGGTAAGGGAAGCCGAACTCGACATACGCGTGCGGACCGCCGTGCACGTTGACGAGCAGCGGCACCGGCCCCCCCTCGTGCCCCGGCGGCAGCATCAGGATGCCCGCGTTCGTCGCGCCCGAGGCGCCGCGGAACTCCCGCAGCGTCACCTCGGGCCAGGCGCGCCCCTCGGCCCACGCCTCGTTGGCGTTGATCAGCTGCCGCGCCTCCGAGCCGTCCCAGCGGGCGCTCCCGATCATCCCGCAGAGGCGCATCGTGCTCCACGCGAACGCGATCGCGCCCGCCGCGGGCGCCGCGCTGAGCTGCGTGATCTGCCGGTCGTCCGAGACCGCCTCGCGGATCGCGCGCGTCTCGACGGAGACGAGCGCCACCTCGGAGGTGCTCTCGGTCGCGAGCACCACGGCGACCTCGCGGCCGTCGCTGGACCACGCCGGGGGCATGCGCTTGCCGAGCGGGAAGGACGCGACCTCCGTGTCCTCCGAGGTGATCCGGCGCGGCTCGGCGTCGCCGGCGGCGCCCGCGACCCAGACGTGCGGCCGCGACCCGCCGTCCTCGCTCGGGCTGTAGAACGCGATCGTCCGGCCGTCGGGCGACCAGGAAGGCGAGCTGGCCATCGGGCAGCGGCCCGTCACCTGCCGGAGCCCGTCGCCGGACGGGGTCGCCACCCAGATGTCGCTGCGGTGGGCGTCGCGGGGGCCGGTCCGCGTCCGGCTGAACGCGATCAGGCGCCCGTCGGGCGACCAGGCCGGGCTGCTCTCGTTCGCGTCGCCGCCCGTGATCTGCCGCGCCTCGCCGCCGTCGGAGGGCACGAGGAAGAGGTGTGTCGGGCGGTCCAGCACGAACCCCTCCCCGTCGCTCTTGTAGAGGGCCCGCGTGACCACCCGGGGAGCGTCCGGCGGCGCATCGGGCGCGACCGGCGCCGAGAAGGCGATGGCGCTGCCGTCCGGCGACCAGGCGGGCACGCCGGCGCCGGACTTGAGGTCTGTCACCCGCTTCGCCTCGCCGCCGTCGATCCGGAGGACGTAGAGCTGCGCCGGCCCGCCGCCGCGATCCGAGACGAACGCGATCCGGGCGCCGTCCGGGGAGAAGCGGGGGCTCTCGTTCGTGTCGGAGCCGAACGTGATCTGCCGCGGCTCACCGCCGCTCGCGGGGATCAGCCAGAGGTTGGAGACATAGGTGTCCGCCTCCGGGTCGATCTCCTCGAGGACGTACACCACCCAGCGGCCGTCAGGCGAGATCTGGACCTCGGAGACCATCTTGAAGGACAGCAGATCTTCCGGCTCGAACCCGCGCGTGCTCGTCTGTCGCATGGGGTTAACAGGCGCAGACGCGCGCGGGATGTCAAGCGCCCGGGAGCAGCCGCCGCGATGCGCCCGCGCGGCCCCGTCCATGGCCGGCGCTCCGGCGAGCGCGCGGAGGCCGGCTCGCCCCAGGCTCTGCCGTAAACCGGCGAGAACGGCTCCCGGCGAGGGGCCAGTTCTGCTAAGAGCTGCCTGCTGCCCCGGAGCGGATCGCGCTCCGGCGCGGGCAACGGTTTCACTCAGGACTGCCGGCCAACGTGCTGCGTTGCGGCAGCGCGCATCCTCGGTGGACGGGTCCCTTCACCTTCGAGCATCCACATGACTTTTCATCACAAGACTGCACGCTTGACTTCGGGTTGGCTCTCCTGTGTTGCCCTCGTCGGGGCGGTGTCCGTCGCGGCGGGCTGCGATGGCTCGGGCGGCGGAGGGGACGGCGGCGCCGGCGGCGCCGGCGGCTCCGAGAGCACGAGCTCGGGCTCGGGCACCCCCGTCACGGGCAGCGGCAGCGCCACCAGCGGCAGCGCCACCAGCGCCAGCGCCAGCGCCAGCAGCGGCTCGGGGAGCGCCGCCAACACGTCGAGCACCGGCAGCGGCACGCCGACCGGCGCGTGCCCGCCGAGCGCGACGTTCTGCTCCGGGTTCGAGGGAGCGGGGCTCCCCGAGGGCGCGACGTACCGCCCCTCGTACCAGGCGGATCAGGCGGCGAACAACATGGTGATCGACACGGCCATCTTCCACGCCGGCGCGAGCTCGCTGCACGTGAAGCCCGGCGACCCCGGCTACGACTGGAGGATGCTCTCCGTCGAGGCGCCCGGACCGACGTTCTGGGTCCGGCTCTACGTGCGCAGCAGCGTGGACATCGGCCAGACCGATCACAACGCCTTCTTCCAGGCCATGACCGGCAACGGCGATCCCAACGCGGGAGACAACGTGGAGGTCGCCGAGCAGTTCTGCCAGATCCTCCTGAACCTGCACGACGCCCTCGTCCTCCAGGAGGGCGCCACCGCGACGTGCGGCAGCGGCACGAAGCTCCCCAAGGACACCTGGCACTGCATGGAGGCCTACTTCGACGGCACCAAGGGCGACGTCCAGGTCTACGCGAACGGCGACAAGATCATCGACAAGACCAACTGGGAAAAGCTCGATTTCAAGACGTTCAGCTTCGGCTACCTCGGGTTCCACGGCCCCGCGCGCTCGATGTGGTACGACGACGTGGCGGTCGCCCCGGAGCGCATCGGCTGCGCCCCCTGACCGGGCCGAGGCGGCGCGCGCGCTGTAGATGGAATGACGTACTTTTCTTTCCGGGATTTCCCCGACAACACGCCGATCCCCGACGACTGCCATGCTCATGACGGCACGCCGGACTGGGCAGCGCTGCTGGAATGGATCTGCCCCGATCTCACGCCCGACGAGGCGGAGCGGCTCGCGGCCATCGCCGAGGCGAGCGGGAGCCGCCCCGACGTCGCGAGCCTGAAGCGGCTCATCGAGGAGCACGCGAGGCCGTAGCGGGCCGAGCCGTAGCGCCAATGCAGGGTGCGCCCGATACGAGCGCACCAGACGCAGAACTAAAGAACTGGCCGGAAGAACGAACCGAGCGACCTCGACCTGGCCGCGGCGCCCCTCGGCGCCGCGGCCGGCGACCCGACGGCAAGCCGCGGAGCGAACCGTGACGACTTCGTGTCAGACCTCTGACGTGCACTCCTCATCCTTTGAGACGCGCGGCGAACCGCGCCCTCCGTCGGCCGAGCGCTGGCCGAGCGCGTCGCCCGCGGCTAAGGAGGGGGCGATGGCGAAGATCATCGATCCCCGGCGTCACACGTGGTGCGACACCCCGGTGGACGACGTCGGCGTCTTGATCGACGCCGACGAGTACTATCCCGAGTTCTACCGGGTGGCGTGCAAGGCGCGCCGGTACCTGCTCCTCGCCGGGTGGCAGTTCGACAGCGACGTCGCGCTGCTCCGGGGCGGCAGGGAGGCGCAGGTCGAGGGCCCGATCACGCTGCTGAAGTTCCTGAACCACCTGTGCGAGGTCAACCCCGAGCTCCAGATCTACATCCTGGCCTGGGATTTCCACCTCGTGTTCGCGCTCGAGCGCGAGTGGCTGCAGCAGCTCGTCTTCGAGTGGACGAACCATCGCCTCCATTTCCTCTTCGACTCGAGCCACGTCGAGCGCGCCTCGCACCACCAGAAGTTCGTGGTCGTGGACGGCGAGCTCTCGTTCCTCGGCGGGCTGGATCTCTGCGATCACCGCTGGGACGATCGCAGCCACACGAACAAGAACCCGCACCGCATGAGCCGCGGGGAGCCGCACAAGCCGTTCCACGACGTGCAGGCGTACGTGCGCGGCCGCGAGGTCGCCCGGGCGCTGACCGACATCTTCACCGATCGGTGGCGCCGCGCCGGCGGCGCGCCCATGACGCTGCCGGACCTCGAGGGGCTCGAGCCGACGTTCGCCAGCTACCGCCCCGAAGGCGGCATCCCCCTCGCGACGAAGCGCGTCGCGCTGAGCCGCACCGACCCGCACGGCGCGCCGAACGGCGCCCTGCACTGCACGGAGATCCGCGATCTCTTCGTCGACGCCATCGACGCCGCGGACCGCTTCATCTACATCGAGACCCAGTACTTCAGCTCCCATGTGATCGCGGACGCGATCGAGCGGCGGATGCGCGCCGAGGGCCGGCCGGTCCTCGACGTGGTGCTCATGCTGAACATGGAGGCCGAGACGATGAAGGAGCAGATCGCCGTCGGCCTCTCGCAGGCCAAGGTGCTCGGCCAGCTGCGGAAGGCGGCGGCCGAGACGGGCCATTACCTGGGCGTCTACTACACGCTGCCGGCGTGTGGTGAGGACGAGAAGGCCGAGCGCGCCACGTACATCCACTCGAAGATGATGATCGTGGACGACCGTTTCCTCACGGTGGGCTCGGCCAACCTGACGAACCGCAGCCTCTCGATCGACACGGAGATCAACGTCTCGGTCGAGGCCGCGAACCCGGACGACCCGCTGGGTCGCTCGATCCGCAGCGTGCGCGCCTCGCTCATCGGCGAGCACCTCGGCGGGCCCGACTTCGAGCACGCGGGCGACCTGGTCGCGCACCTCGACGCGCAGGCGAGCCCGCCGAGCGGCCCGCGCACGCCGGGGAGCTCGTGCCGGCTCAGGCTCCACCCCTCGCCCACGGACGACGAGCGCGCCTTGCTCGAGGTGATCGATCCCCAGGCGCTGCCGTTCGACCCAGCCGCGGTCGAGGACATCGACAAGCGCCACGGCTCGCTCTTCGTGGGCGGCCTCGGCGCGCTCTGGCGCCACCTGTTCAGCAGCCGCACGGCCGAGAAGTAGCCGCCGGCGCGCGCTCCCCCGCGCGAGCGCTCCGCCCGCACGAACGCCGGCGCGAGCGCGCCGCGCCCCGCCGCGTCCCCGCCGCGCGACAGCCCAGCTTGCCGGCCGTCAGTGGTACATGGTAAGCTGGTGTACTGCGGACAGACGAACCGTCTCGCGGAGGCAAGCGACGAGGAGTATGCAAGAGGCAGAGATCACGATTGGGGGCATTTCGGTCCGCGAGCTCGCGGAGCAGTACGGGACGCCGCTCTATGCCTACGATGCCGAGCGCATCCGGGAGAACTTCCGTCGCCTGAACCGCGCCTTGCGCAGCTGTTACCCGGACGTCGCCGTCTACTATGCCATCAAGGCGTGCAACAACCTGGAGATCGCGAAGCTCCTGGTCGAGCAGGGCTCCGGGGTGGACGCGGCGAGCCCGAACGAGATCCGGCTTGCGCAGGCGCTGGGGCTCTCCGGCGAGCGGATCATCTACACGGGCAACAGCCTCTCGGACGAGGATCTCGCCGCCGGGCTGCGCGCGGGCGTCGTCTTCAACGTCGACGATCACGGGGTCCTGAGGCGCCTGTTCGCGCTCGGGCGCCCGCGCTGCATGTCGTTCCGGATCAACCCGAGCGGCGAGGACATCGAGACGCCGGATCTGAAGCCGTTCGCGGGCCCGTCCGCGAAGTTCGGGATTCACCCGCGGTATGTGGAGGAGGCCTATCGCACGGCGCTCGCGAACGGGGTGGAGCGGCTCGGGGTGCACATGATGCCGCACTCGCAGGCGAACAAGCCACAAGCCTTCGCCCATGTGACGGGCAAGCTGCTCGACCTGATCGGCCCCGTGGCCCGGAAGCTCGGCTTCGACATCGCGTTCCTGGACATCGGCGGCGGGCTCGGGATCCCGTATCGCCGGGAGCAGCCGCCGCTCGACGTCGACGCCGTGGCCCGCGAGATCGCCGCGGTCGTCCACCGGAAGTGCGAGGAGTACGGCCTCAAGCCGCCGCGGCTCGTCATGGAGCCGGGCCGTTATTTCGTCGGCGACTCTGGCTACGTGCTCGGCCGGGTGATCTCGATCAAGCAGGGGTATCGGACGATCATCGGGACGGACATCTCGATGAACACGATGGCGCGTCCGGTGATGTACGGGGCTTACCACGAGGTGAAGATCAACGGGCGCGGCGGCAAGGCCGCCCCGATGGCGATGACCGGGCAGGTCTGTGAGAACACGGATCTCTGGATCAGCGAGCGCGAGTTCCCGGCGGACGTCGCGGAGGGCGATGTGGTCGTCCTGATGGACGCCGGCGCGTACGGGCACGTGATGAGCTACGATTACAACGGTCGGCTGCGTCCGGCCGAGGTGCTGATCGACGGCGGCAAGAGCCGGCTGATCCGGCGGCGCGACACGTTCGAGGACATGGTGTCGAGGATGTGTCTGTCGGAGGATATCCAGAAGAGGCTGCGCGACGCCGCCGGCTAGACCACGCACGGCTCCGCTCCTCCTGCCGGACAACCTCATCCAGGTATCTCTTTCATCCCGCGACGATCACACGCGCGCACCCGACCACCACCACGCCCGCAGCCCGAGGTGACGGCCAGACCACACGTCCGCCCCGGCTTGCTCGTCAGCTCGAACCGAAGTTCTCCGGGTCGCTCCGTCGAGGTCGGTGATAGGCTCACCAGCGTGGACCGGGGGAGGACACCGCAGGAATGAAGACAGGACGTGTTGAGCACCTCACACCGAAGGTGATCGGGGTCACATCGGTCTTCATCGACAACTCCTTCAATGCGATGGCGTTCACGGGCATGCACCGCGCGGCCCGAGAGCGCGGTTACCAGCTCCTCCTCTGCTACGGGCCGCCCCGGTCCGTCCTCGCGCGCGGGGTGGCGCTCCGCCACGTGGCGGGCTGGATCGCGATGTACACCACCGACGGTCTGGAAGAGCTCCTGGCGGACGGCAAGCCGGGCGTGATCTTCTGCGCTCCCTCGCTCGGCCAGCGCTGCCCGGTCGTGCGCGCAGAAAACCACGACTCGATCCACCGGATGATCGAGCACCTCACCAGCATCGGCCACCGCCGGATCGCCTACATCGGCAAGTCGACGTCCGACGACTTCATCGAGCGGGGCGAGGCGTTCGCTCACGCGATGGCCGCGCGCGGGCTCGCGACCGATCTCAACCTCCTCTCCAGCTTCGACGAGTGCACGATCAGGTACACCGAGCGGCGCTTCGGGGAGCTGCTCGAGCGCGACGGGAAGTTCTGCACCGCGGTCGTGGCGGGCAACGACGAGATGGCGATAGGCACCATCAACGCGATCCGGGAGCGCGGCTACCGCGTGCCCGAGGACATCGCGGTGGTGGGCTTCGACGACATCAGCGCCGCCCAGCACTGCGATCCTCCGCTCACCACGATGCGGCAGAACCCCGAGCTGCTCGGGAGGACGGCCGTCGAGCGGCTCGCCGATCTGCTCGACGGCGTCCCCCCTCCCGAGCCCGTGACGCGTGTCCCCGCCGAGCTCGTGCGGCGGCGCTCGTGCGGCGGCGGCGCGTGGCAGGCCTGGGCTCCCCCGCCGGCGCTCGACGCGCTGGGCGGCGACTGGCAGCGCGACCTGCGCCGGCAGCTGAACGCGCTGCTCGGGGGGCCGGCGCCCTCGCCGCTCGGCGATCCGGCCCTCGTGTGGCCCGAGGCCGAGGTGGTCGTGCGAGGCCTCGGCGCGGCGCTCACCGGGGTGGACGCGCCGGACGTGGTGACGCTCGAGCGCGCCTTCGACGCCGCGGTCATGCACAGCGACAGGGTCGAGGTCCTCCTCGCGGTGCTGGAGCAGCTCGAGGAGACCGCGGCGCGGCAGCTCGCCAGCGCGCCCGCGCAGGACGCCGCGCTCCGGGTCAAGGCGTTCATCGGGCGGGTGCGCCTCGCGCAGCAGCGGTCCCTGCTCCGGTGGGAGCGGCGCAACGTGAGGGGCCTCGAGAAGCTGGTCCACGCCAACATGGACATGAGCGCGCTCCTCACCTCGAAGCAGGTATGGACCGACGAGCCCCTCGAGTGGCTGCGGAACACCACCGTGCGCCTCGGGTGCATCGCGCTCTGGGCCGACGAGCCGGGCCCGGGCGGGCCGGAGCTCGTCATCCGCAACGTGCACTCCCGCGCCCGGGACCTGACCGCGCTCGTGGGGCGCCGGGTCCCGGTCGGCCTGTTTCCCCCGAGCGAGCTGCTCGCGGCCGTGTCGCCGGAGGAGCCGAGCGGCTACCTCCTCCTGGTCTCGCTCGCGAACGAGCGGTACGACTGGGGGACGCTGGCGCTCGGAGGGCTGCACACGGAGAGCTTCGCGGACAACCTCCAGCCGCTCGCCATGTGGTCGTCGCTCCTGATCGCGGCGTTCGAGCGCCACGAGATGGAGAACGCGCTGCAAGCCGAGCGCGACATGCTGGCCGCCGCCTACGAGCGCGAGCGCGCGCTCGCGAGCACGGTGCGGGAGCTCGGCTGCCCCGTCATCCCGCTGCTCCCGGGGGTGCTGCTCATCTCGCTGATCGGCGCGATCGACGCCGCGCGGGCGCAGCAGATCCTGGAGGCCGTGCTCTCGGGCGTCGCGCGCGAGGGGGCCCGCTGGGTGCTGCTCGACGTGACCGGCGTGCCGCACGTCGACGCCGACACCGCCGCGTCGCTGGTCCAGACGGCGCAGGCGACGCGGCTGCTCGGAGCGCGCGTGAGCCTCGTGGGCGTGGGGTCCAGGATGGCGCAGCGCATGGTCGATCTCGGGATCGAGCTGCACGGCATATCCATCTTCCAGTCGCTGGAGGCGGCGGTCCGTCAGCTGACGCAGGCGCGCCGCTGACGGGCCGCTCGTCCCGCGCCGCTCGTCCCGCGCCGCCGTGCCGCGCCGCCGTGCCGCCGCCAAGCTGCCGGAGGCCCTCCCCCTCGGGGTGGCGAGCCCTCGCCCGCGTAGTAGAGCTCTGTCATGCCCTTCTCGCTCGTCTGCATCGATCACGTGCAGCTCGCCATGCCCCCGGGCCAGGAGCCGCGCGCCGTGGCGTTCTACAGGGACGTGCTCGGCATGGAGCACGTCCCCAAGCCCGAGCCGCTCGCGTCGCGCGGCGGCGCCTGGTTCCGCGCCGGCGCCGTGACGGTCCACCTCGGCGTGGAGGCCGATTTCCGGCCGGCGCGCAAGGCCCACCCCGGCATCACGGTCGCGGGCATCGACGACCTCGCGGCCGCGCTCGTGGCCGCAGGGCACGCCGTGCGCTGGAGCGACGAGCTGCCCGACGTGCGCCGGTTCCACACGGACGATCCGTTCGGAAACCGCCTGGAGCTCATCGACGCCGGCGCGCCCTGAAGCGCCGCGGCCGCCGAGGAGCCCCGCCTGGAGCGGCGCCTTGGCCGACCGGAGCGACGGCGCTCAGGCGGCCGAGGCCTGCGACTTCTTGCCCTCGTGGCGGTTCGCCGGCCGGGCCAGCCCGAGGTTCTCGCGGAGCGTCCGGCCCTCGTACTCGGTCCGGAAGAGCCCCCGCCGCTGCAGCTCCGGGATCACCAGCGCGACGAAGTCCTCGAGCCCGCCCGGGAGCCACGGGGGCATGATGTTGAACCCGTCGGCCCCGCCCTGCGTGAACCAGGCCTCCAGCTGGTCGACGATCTGCTCCACCGAGCCCACGATCGTCCAGTGCCCGCGCGCCCCGGCCACCCAGAGGTAGAGCTCGCGGATGGAGAGGTTGCGCTTGCGGGCGATGTCGAACATGAGCGCCTGCCGGCTCTTGTTGTTGTTGGTCTCCGGCAGCTCGGGCAGCGGACCGTCCACCGGGTACCCCGACAGATCCACGCCGCCCGAGAGCGCCGAGAGCAGCCCCAGCCCGACCTCCGGCAAGATGAGGTCCTGCAGCTCCTGGTACTTCGCCCTGGCCTCGGCCTCCGTCCTGGCGACCACGGGGAACACCCCCGGCATGATCTTGAGCTGGTCCGGGCTGCGGCCGTACTTGGCCATCCGGCCCTTCACGTCCGCGTAGAAGGCCTGAGCGTCCTCCAGCGTCTGCTGGGCCGTGAAGATCACCTCGGCGGTCTCCGCCGCGAGCTCCTTGCCCGCCTCCGACGATCCCGCCTGGACGATGACCGGGTGGCCTTGCGGCGGACGGGGGACGTTGAGCGGCCCCCGCACCGAGAAGAACTTCCCCGTGTGGTTGAGGGTGTGCAGCTTCTCGGGGTCGTAGTAGCGCCCGGTCTCCTTGTCGCGGAGGAAGGCGTCGTCTTCCCAGCTGTCCCACAGGCCGGTGACCACGTCGACGAACTCGCGGGCGCGGACGTAGCGCTGCGCGTGGTCGGGGTGGGCCTCGAGCCCGAAGTTCCCCGCGGCCTCGCCCCCGCCGGTGGTGACCACGTTCCACCCCGCGCGCCCGTGGCTGATGTGGTCCAGCGAGGCGAACTTGCGGGCGAGGAGGTACGGGTCCTCGTACGTGGTGGAGGCCGTGGCGATGAACCCGATGCGCTCGGTGACGGCCGACAGCGCGGAGAACAGCGTGACCGGCTCGAAGCCGCCGCCGTACGCCGTCCGGCCCTGCGCCCCGGGCCGGCTCTGCACGGCCAGCCCGTCGGCGAGGAACACCGCGTCGAACTTGGCCCGCTCCGCCGTCTGGGTGATGCGCTTGTAATGGTCGAAGTTGATCCCGCCGTCGGCCTGCGCCTTCGGGTGCCGCCAGGCGGCCACGTGGTGGCCGGCGCCGGGCAGAAAGGCGCCCAGGCGGATCTTCCGCTGATCGTCGCTCATGGTGTCCTCGGTGCTTGCGCTCGCGCGCGGGCGCGCCATCGGCGCCCGCGCTCGCCGTGTGCCGTGCGCAAGCCTCGTGCCTCCGGGAGGAAGCCTCGGCGCGGCGGCGGAAGCGGCGGAAGGCGCGGCGGCTCGCCCAGCGCCGCGGCCGCGGGTGCTCGCCCAGCAGCAACGCCCGCCCGCGCTGCTGGCGCGCTGCTGGCAGGGAAACACCGCCCGCAGGCCGCCCCGCGCGCGCGTCACCGCGGGCGCGTCACTGCCAGCGGAACCACCGCAGCGCGAGCGCGAAGGAGACGCCGCCCCAGGCGGCGAGCACCGCGAGCTCGGGCGCGAGCGCGGCGAGCGGCGCCGCGTCGAGCATCACGCCGCGCAGCGCGTCGTTCAGCGCGGTGAGCGGCAGGGCCTGGATGAGCGGCTGGATCGCGTCGGGGAAGCGCTCGGTCGAGAAGAAGACGCCCGAGAGGATCCACATCGGCAACATCGCGAGGTTGCCCAGGCCCGAGACGCCCTCGATCGTGCGGGGCCGCGCGGCGATGAGCAGGCCGACGCCCACGAACGACATCGCGCCCGCCAGGACCACCAGCGCGAGCGACCCGAGCGAGCCGGCGATCGGGACGCCGAGCGCGTACACCGCGAACAGGAGCAGGGCGCCGACCTCGAGCGCCAGGAAGACGAGCCGCGCCCCGACGTGCGCCGCGAGCAGCTGCCAGCGCCGCATCGGCGCCGCGATGAACAGCTTCAGGAGCTTGCCCATGCGCTGCTGCACGAACGTGAACGCGAGCGACCAGATCCCGGTCGACATGAGGTTCAGGCCGAGCAGCCCGGGGATCAGGAAGTCGATGTACCGCGAGCCCTTCTCGGTCATCTCGAGCTCGGCGGGGCGGAAGGTGTCCTCGCGCCCGGCGGCGCGCTGCAGCGCCTCGTCGACCTCGAGCCGCGCGATCCGGCTCTCCGGCCGCGTGGGATCGAACCAGTACGTCGGCGGATCGGTGGCGAGCACGACGAGCGCGACCTTCCCGGTCCTGAGCGCCTGCCGCGCCTGCTCCCGCGGCGCCACGCGGGGCACGACCCGCCCCGAGGCCTCGAGCGCCGCGCGCCGCGGCTCGGCCAGCGCGCCCGCCTCGACGCTCACCGGCACCGGCTCGGCGGGCTGCTCCCGGAACGCGACCGCGAGCGCCGACGAGAGCAGGATCGGGAACAGGAACACCCAGAAGAGCGACTCGGGCTCCCGCAGGAACTCCATCACCCGCGCCCGGATGAGGAGCGCGAGCGGCGAGGCGCGGAGCGACCGGAGCCACCGCGCCGTCACGCCGCCTCCTCCCCTGCCCCCTCGAGCCGCCGCCCGGCCAGCGCCATGAACACGTCCTCCAGGCTCGCGTGGTGCGTGGCGAGCCGCCGCGGCGCCGCGCCGCGCGCCGCGCACAGCGAGAGCAGCGGCGGCAGCGCCCGCGCGACGTCGCGCACCGTCAGCCGGATCGCCCCGCCCGAGACGCGCACGCCCTCCACCGCGGGCAGCGCCCTGAGCTCCTCCTCGGCGAGCTCCCCGTCCACCTCGACCTCCACCACGTGCTCCGCGCCGAGCGACGCGACGAGCGCCGCGGGCGTGCCGAGCGACAGGACCCGCCCGCGGTCGACGATCGCGACGCGGTCGCAGAGGCGCGCGGCTTCCTCCATGTAGTGCGTGGTCAGGAGGATCGTGCGGCCGCGCGCCTTCAGGTCCTCGACGATCTCCCAGATCTCGCGGCGCGACGCCGGGTCGAGGCCGGTGCTCGGCTCGTCCAGGAACAGCACCTCCGGGTCGCCCACGATCGCGCACGCGAGCGAGAGGCGCTGCTTCTGCCCGCCCGACAGCGCGCGCACGTGCGCCCTCGCCTTCTCCTGCAAGGACACGCGGCGCAGCGCCTCCTCCGGCTCGAGCCCGCGCGGGTAGAAGCTGCGGAAGAGCGCGATCACCTCCGCGACCCGAAGCTTCTCCGGGAAGCGGGTCTCCTGGAGCTGGATCCCGAGCCGGGCGCGCAGCGCGAGCCCGTCGCCGACCCAGCGCTCCCCCAGCACCTCGACGTCCCCCGCGTCGGGGCTCGACAGCCCCTCGAGGATCTCCACCGTGGTCGTCTTGCCCGCGCCGTTCGGGCCGAGCAGGCCGAAGCACTCGCCGCGCTGCACCTCGAGGTCGAGCCCGTTCACGGCCACGACGTCGCCGTACCGTTTGACCAGGCCGCGACAGACGAGGGCGGGCGGGGCGGACACGGCGCCGCTCTACCGCGAAGCACGATGGAAAGGAACCGAGGTGCTGGAAGCGGACGCGGTCGCGCGCGGGCGGAGGTCCTCTCCAGTGCGACCTCGACGCACCGAGCGGGCCTCCACGCGCCCACAGGAGCACCGGAAAATTCGACAGGCGACGCGACGCATTGCCTCTCCGGAGAATCGAATCTCGCCAGACACCTGCGGCGAGCGCTCGAGCGCGCCCTGCAAGGAACCATCCGGCCCAAGAGCGCGGCTGGCCGGTCTGCAATCCCAGATCGACGGAGTTGGGGGGCGCGTGGTGAGCGATGAAGAGGGAGTGGTGCCCGTGCACTGCGGCGAGATCGTCGCGGAGCGCTACCGGGTGGAGCGGCTGCTCGGGGTCGGCGGGATGGGGACCGTGGTTGCCGCGCGGCACCTCTCGCTGGGCGAGCTCGTCGCGATCAAGTTCATGCGGGCCGAGTACTGCGGCAACCCGGCGCTGCTGCGGCGGTTCCAGCGCGAGGCGCGCGGCATGTTCCGGCTGAAGGGCGAGCACGTGCCGCGGATCCTCGATCTGGGCTCGCTCGCGCCGAGGCCGGGCCTGACGCTGCCGGTGCCGTTCATCGTGATGGAGCACCTCTCGGGCAACGACCTCCGCTCGATCATGGAGCGCCGCGGGCGGCTCCCGGTCGAGGAGGCGGCCGAGTACGTGCGTCAGGCCTGCGTCGCGCTGACCGAGGCGCACGCGCTCGGCATGGTGCACCGGGATCTCAAGCCCGCGAACCTGTTCCTGACGTACCGGACCGACGGCACGCCGCTCATCAAGATCCTCGACTTCGGCGTCGCGAAGTTCACGTGCACGAAGCCCGAGGACGACGGGCTCGAGATGACGACGGCGCGGTCGGTCATGGGCTCGCGCCGCTACATGGCGCCCGAGCAGATGCTCACGCCGCGGGACGTCGATCTGCGCGCGGACGTGTGGGCGCTCGGGGTGGTGCTCTACCAGCTCGTGAGCGGCGCGCTGCCGTTCGCCGCGGAGACGCTGGAGCAGCTCGTGATCGTCGTGACGGAGCAGCCGCCCCGGCCGCTCGGGAGCGTGTGCGCCGGCCTGCCCGAGGGCTTCGAGCAGATCGTGATGCGCTGCCTCGAGAAGAACCGCAGCCGCCGCCCCGCCTCGGTCGGCGAGCTCGCCGCCGCGCTCGCGCCGTTCGCGCTGCGCGGGCCGCCGGACGCGACGTTGCCCACGGGGTTTCACCGGAGCGATCCGACGTTCACGTGGCGGGAGCAGAGCCCGCCCCCGACCGCCGTGCGGCCGGCCGAGACCCCGCGGCGCGAGGGCCGCCGCGGCCCGAAGAGCCGGGCCTGGCTGGCCGCGGCGGCGGTCGGCGCGCTGTCCGCGAGCGCCGCGCTCGGGGCGGCCGTGCTGCCGTCCGGGTGGCCGCGCCCGCCGGCGTCGACCTGGGCCGAGGGCGCGAGCGCGCAGCGCCTCGCCGGCGTGTCGCCGGGGCTCGCCGCGGAGCTGCCGGCGGCCGCCCTGGAAGGCCCGCTGCCGGAGCCCCGCGAGGAGCCCCGCGACGCGGCGGGCATCGCGGCGCGCGCCGGCGCGGCCGGCGCGGGCCACGCGCCGCCGGGGGAAGTCGGCGACGCCTCGCTGGTCGCGTGCGACACGGCCGGGCTCGTCCTGCCGGCCAAGGTCGAGCCGCTCTCGCGCGCGAGCGCCGCGCGGACGCAGCGCGCGCCGGCGCGGCCGGCGCGGCCGGCGCGGGTGTCCGGGATCTCGGAGAGCAAACCCGCGGCGCCCGCGGTCCCGGCCTCTCCGGCCGCGCTGTCGCCGCCGGCCGCGCCGGCGAGCCCGGCCGCGCTCGCCGCCCTGGCCGCGCCGGCCTCGGTGGCGGCGCTGGCCGCGCCGGCGGCGCCCTCACCGAAGGCTACGCCGCTCGCTCCGGCGCCGATCCCGGGCAGCGCGGTTGCGGGCGGCTCCGCCGGGGGCGGCGTGGCTCAAGGCGGCGCGGCTCCTGGCGGCGCTGCTGGCGGCGCCCCAGGCGGCGCGGCTCCTGGCGGCGCCCCAGGCGGCGCGGCTCCTGGCGGCGCTGCTGGCGGCGCCCCAGGCGGCGCGGCTCCTGGCGGCGCGGCGGCGCCTGGCCGCGGCGCGGAGGCCCCCACGCCCGCGCCGGAGAGCCCCTGGTGATCGCCGTGCGCCGAGGCGCCGCTCGTCCGGACGTCCGCGCCGCGGGCGCGCGCCGGCGGCTCGCCTGCGCGCTCGCGGCGGCCTCGCTGTCGCTCGCCTCGGCGCGCGCCGAGGCCGGCGATCCCACCGTCGCGCGCAAGGAGCAGGTGCTCGCGCTTTACCAGGCCGCGCGGCAGCTGCTCTCGACGGGGCGCACCGCCGAGGCGTGCGCGCTGCTCGAGCAGGGCCGGCGGCTCGACCCGACCGCGATCAACCTCCTCCTGCGGCTCGGCGAGTGCCTCGCGGCCGCGGGCAGGACCGCTGGCGCCTGGAACGTCTACGCCGAGGCCGCGGCCGTCGCGAAGAGCGCCGGCGATCCGCGCGCGGCCCGCGCCGCCGCGCTCGCGGAGGCGCTCGCGCCGCGGCTCTCGCGGCTCGAGATCGCGGTCCCCGAAGGGGGCGCCGCGCCCGGGCTCGAGATCCGGCGCAACGGCGTGGTGGTCCTCCCCGCGCTGTGGGGGCAGGCGATCCCGGTCGACCCCGGGCCTCACGCGATCGAGGCGTGGGCGCCCGGCAGGAAGCGCTGGTCGGCCGTGCGCGCGGTCCCGCCGGACGGCGCGCGCGTGGTCATCAACGTGCCCCCGCTGGAGCCGGAGCAGCCCGCGCGCGCCCTCCCCGCCGCGCTCCCCGCGGCGTCGCCCGCCGCCCTCCCCGCACCGCCGCCCGGCGCCGCGCGGCGGCCGCCTCCCGCCCCGGCGCCCGCGCTCGCCGGCGACCGCGACCTCGACGGCGGCGGGCGCGCGCAGCGGGCGATCGCGCTCGCGACCGGCGGCGCCGGCCTGGTCGGCCTCGGCCTGGGCGCCGCCTTCGGCGCGGAGGCGCTCGCCGACCGGAACGCCTCGAACCGGGGCCACTGCGACGCGCAGAACCGCTGCGACGCCGCCGGGGTCGCGCTGCGCGAGGGCGCGCAGTCGGCGGCCACCGCCTCGACGGTCGCGTTCTCGGCGGGCGCGGCGGCGCTGCTCGCGGCCGGCCTGCTCTTCTGGACCGCATCGCCCCGCCCCGCCGGCGCGCCCTCCCCCCGCGTCGCCGCGTCGGCCACGGCCGGCCCCGGCGCCTTTTCTCTCGTCGTGGGAGGGAGCTACTGACATGGGCGCGCGCGTCTCGATCGGGATCGTCGGGCGGCTCGCGCTCGCGGCGCTCGGCGCCGCCGGCTGCGACGTGCTGCTCGGGCTCGAGGACGGCCTCCTCGTGGCGGAGCCCTGCGCGCCGCTCTCCGCCGTGGCCTGCTACAGCGGCCCGCTCTCGACCGCGGGCGTCGGCGCGTGCCGGCCCGGCCTGAAGCGGTGCAACGCCGCGGGCGACGGCTATGGCCCGTGCGAGGGCGAGGTGACGCCCGCGCCCGAGCGCTGCGGCAACGCCGCCGACGACGACTGCGACGGCGCGGTCGACGAGCCCGCGGCCGACGGGGGCGGCGGCGGGCATGGCCCGGCGGCCGAGGAGGCCTGCGCCTGCGCGCCGGGCGCGGTCGAGGTGTGCCCGTACGGCGGGCCGCCGGCGACCGAGGGCGTCGGCGTGTGCCGCGCGGGGCGGCGGACGTGCGGGGGCGACGGCCGCTGGGGCCCGTGCGCCGGCGAGGTCGCGCCCCGGGTCGAGGACTGCGCGACGCCGGCCGACGAGGGCTGCGACGGCGCGGTCGACTGCGGCGCGGTGCTCTCCGGCGGCCTGTACGGCGGCCCCGGCCCGCAGAGCGCGCTCGCGGTCGCGGCGGGCGGCGGCTTCGCGATCGTGGGCGGCGAGCTCGAGGGCTCCCTCGATCTCGGCCCCAGGCCGATCGCGAGCGTCGCCGAGCACGACGTCTTCGTGGCGCGGATCGAGGCGGACGGCGCGGTCGCGTGGGCGCGCCGGCTCGTGGACGAGGGCCAGGGCAGGCTGCGCGCGCTCGCGGTCGATCCCGCGGGCGAGGTCGCGGTCTTGGGCGATCTCGAGGGCGTGATCGTCAGCGCCGGGCTCATCGCCCCCGTGCGGCGGGGGTTCGTGGTCAAGCTGGACGAGCACGGCGAGGTGCGCTGGGGGGAGCTGCTCCCCCCCGAGCGCGAGGAAGAGCCGCGCGACGTCGCGATCTCGTCGTCCGGCGCGGTCGTGGTTGCGTCGGCGCGCCTGGGCGCCGCGGGCGGCAGCGACGTCGTGGTGGTGAGGTTCGGGGCCGGGGGCGGGCCGCCGCTCTGGACCCGCATGTTCGGCGGCGCTGGCCACCAGGAGCCGACGGGGGTCGCGGTGAGCGCGCGCGACGAGGTGATCCTCACCGGCAGCTTCGAGGGCGAGCTCCAGCTCGGCGAGGGCGCGCCCCGGCTCGCGTCGGCGGGGATGAGCGATGTGTTCCTCGCGTGGCTCGACCGCCACGGTGACCCCATCACGTCGCTTGCCTTCGGCGACGGCCGCGCGCAGCAGGGCGGCGACATCGAGGTCGGCCCGGGCGGCGAGCTCGCCCTGAGCGGCACGTTCGAGGGCCTGCTCGATCTGGGCGGCGGCCCCCTGCTCGCGAACGGCGTCTCGGCGTTCGTGGCCGGGCTCGGGGCGGCGGGCGAGCACCACTTCAGCCTCGCCTACCGGGCGAGCGCGGCGCCGCGCCTCGTGTTCGAGCCGGACGGCGGGCTCGCCCTCGCCGGCGACGTCGAGGGCCCGACCGACCTCGGCGGCGGTCTGCTCGACGTCGGCACCGGCGGCTTCGACATCGTCGCCGCGCGGCTCGACGCCGGGGGCCGCCACGTGTGGAGCCGCCGGTTCGGTCCGGCGCCGGGCAGCAGCGGCGGCCTGCGGCGCGCGGCGGGCGTCGCCGTCGACGCGGACCGCGGCCGCGTCCTGCTTGCGGGGACGGTGAGGGGGAGCATCGACCTCGGCGGCGTCGACGCGCTGTCGAACGCCGCCGACGTCCTGCTGGTCTGGATGACGCGGTAGGCGCTGTCGGACGGACGTCGCGCAAGCCCGAGCCGGAGCGAGCGAGCAGGCGCGCTCCAGCAGAGAGGGCGAGCTCATCGGCGGCTCAGGCTGCCGAGGGTCGTCCGACAGCGTCTGGGCAGGGAGAGGGTGAGCGCCTCTCAGCCGCTCACGGCCCGCAGTCGGCCCCGCACGTGGTGAGCGCCTCGCAGTCGTCCTCCTCCGCGCAGGAATCGAGGGCCGCGAAGTAGCAGTCGTCGTCCTGCTGGGCCTGCGCGATGCACGCCTCGCAGTTGGCGTTCTCCACCTCGAGCATGGCCGTATCGGTCCCGCAGACATCCGTGGTGGCATCCTCGGTGTTGCACTCGGTCGCGCAGACAGCGTCCTCCACGCAGCCGCAGTTCCAGTAGACCAGCTTGGTCAGGACCTCCACCTCGGTCGGGTTCGCCTCGGCACAGCAGTCGACGCACGCCTGCTCCTCCAGCTCCGCGCACGCGTTCACCTCGCCTCCACCCGCGCCGCCCCCTCCCTCGTCGCCGCCCCCGGTCGTGGAGGACGACGTCGTCGTCGAGCCGTCCGAGCCCCCGTCGCCGCCCGAGCCGCCGTCGCCGCCCGAGCCGTCGCCGACCTTACACGCCGCCATCGCGCACACGCTGACCAAGATCGCCGCGAAACCAAGAGCCTTCATGATCTACCTCCACACAAGAAGGGTTGCGCTGCTCGGACGAGCGTCGCGACGTCGCCGAGCAGCGCTTCCTTTGTTTTTCAGCGCCATTCGGGCGCCGGGGTTTGTTCCTACACCAAAAATTTTCGTGACGGTATCCGCTGCGTGCTTACAGCGGCGCGCCTCTGCCCTCAGGGGCCTGTCGAGCAGCGGCGCGCCGCAGATGTGCATCATGGTGTTCAAATCGTCCACCAGTCGCCTGTTACAGCAACAGCAGATCGTAGCACACGAGGTCTGAGGGCGATCAAGCACCCTCGCGCGGATAACCTGCTTTGAGGGAATGCACTACATGCCCTGCCGTCCTCACAAATCAGGTTCATGGACGGCTTGACCGGCAGAGCTCGCCTGAAAGCCGTCGCGCCTCACGCAGCCTCTCCCCAGCTGTCGAGTCCGCTCGTGTGTTGCGCGGCTGCGGCGATACCTCGCCTGATCCGAGGTCGCCCTCCAACAATCCCGGCAAGCCAGGGGTATCCGGGCACATCCGAGCGCATAACGGCGCGAGCAGCGCGCGAAGGCGATCTCACGTCCGGCGAACACCGCGGTTCGCCTCGATGGCTGTCAGGAGCGCGGGACTGCGGAGGAGCACTGGACGCCTCCTCCGGGCACGGAGGGCCGCGAGGTCTGCGCCTCCCGTGCAACTCGACTGCTCCGCAGCTCGTCCAGCACCGTATTCCGCTTCGCCCCTGGCTCGCGGAGACGTCAGGCCGACAGCGAGGGCGCTCGTCCCGCGCGCCCCCGTGCCCCTCGGCCGCGTCGTACGGCGACTATCCGCCGGTGGCGCGCCGCATGGCGCACGCGAGGTCGCCGTTGCAGGGATCCCCCGACGCGGCTGCGCCCCCCTGGCGCTTCGCCGGCGCCGCCTCGGCCGGCGCCGGGCTGCGGCTCGCCGCCGCCCGCTTCTCCGCCGTCTTCGCGCCGCCCCCGCCCGCCGGCGCCGCGGCCCGGGCCTTGTCGCCCCGCTGCGCGCGCTCGCGCGCCTTGTCGCCCTGCTTGCCCGAGGACGGCGCCCCGGGGATCGCCGCCGCCGGAGGCGCCTCGACCTTGGGCAGCCGCGCCCCTGCGGCGCGCGCCGCGTGCCCCACGCCGGCCTGCGCGGCGCCGTGGAGCGCCTCGCGCGGGGCGCCGATCCACGCCGCGGCGGCGATGACCGCGGCGCCGACGACCGCGAGCGCGCCGTAACGAAGGCGCCCGCCCGCCGCCGGCCGCCCGCCCCGCGGGAGCAGGTCGATCGGCACCTCGGACGGCACCGGCGTGAGATCGGGCGGCCTGAACGCCGGCAGCTCGGCGGGCGCGCCGAACGGGAACAGATCGAGGTAGCTGGCCCGCTCCTGATCGCCGCCGGCGGACAGCCCGTCGATATCCACCACGCCGGCGCTCCTCGCGCCCTGGTCCGACCTCGCGCTGGCCGTCTTCGAGGCGGCGGCCTCCTCCACGGCGAGCAGCGCGCTCAGCGAGATGATCACCGAGTTCTCGTCCCGCGGCCCCGCGGCGGCGCGGCCCTCCGCCCCGCCTCCAGGCGACGATCGTCCTTCCGTCTCACCGGCCAAGTGCTTGGTGCTTTCCATACGCTCCACCCCGCCTGCGCTCGCCCGTGTCGACCGAGCACAGGGCACAGACAGCGTCCACCACTCTACCCGAACTCAACCGCTCTTGATAGAGAGTTCTCGCCGCACTGGAGAGTGCGACTCCGCCGCACCGGCACCCGAACGGCGGTGGATCGTGCACGCGGCGCCGAGGGCTGCGCACACCATGCGCCGCTCGGGGCCGCGCTCGACGCCCGCGCTCGACGCCCGCGCTGTGTCCTGGAACCCAGGACGCGCCGGCAAAACGCGCTGCGTGGCCCGGCCGGCCGAGATTTTATCTCGAAGAAACCTCGTGGAAACACGAGCCTGGGCAAAAGGGCTACACCACGTCGTCGTGTCGCTGGCCGTCGCCCGAGGTCAGAGCTCTGCTGTGCAGGGCGGACCTCCGGCGCCCAGCCGGGAGCCTTCCGGCGGTCGCCGACTCCCACACTTCCAAACGGCTCTCGTGCATTCGGATCGCCGCGCCGCGTCGATGCAGGGCATCGAACGGGCTCCCGGCACCCAAGGAGGATGCGTTGAAGATGATCACGTCTGGTCTAAGCGGTGAGGAGCGGCCGGCGGTGGGCTCTTTCGGGCGGCGGGCGCTCGGCGTCGCGGCGGCGGCGCTCGCGGGCGCGGCCCTGCTCTCCGCGTGCGGCAAGGGGGGCGAGGAGGCGCCGGGGCCGGGCGCGGCGCCCGCGGCGGCCGCCCCCGAGGGCGCCACCATCAAGGTCGGCGTGCTCCACTCGCTGAGCGGCACCATGTCGATCAGCGAGGTCGCGGTGAAGGACGCGACGATCCTCGCCATCGAGGAGATCAACAAGGCGGGCGGCGTGCTGGGCAAGCAGCTCACGCCCGTGATCGAGGACGGCGCCAGCGACTGGCCGACGTTCAACGAGAAGGCGCGGAAGCTCGTCCAGCAGGACGGCGTGGCCGTCGTGTTCGGCGGGTGGACCAGCGCCAGCCGCAAGGCGATGTTGCCCTCGTTCGAGGAGCTGAACGGCCTGCTCTTCTACCCGGTGCAGTACGAGGGGCTCGAGCAGTCGCCCAACATCTTCTACACCGGCGCCGAGCCCAGCCAGCAGATCGTCCCCGCGGTCGACTACCTGCTCGAGAAGGGCAAGAAGCGCATTTACCTGCTCGGCTCCGACTACGTCTTTCCGCGCACGGCCAACAAGATCATCAAGGCCCAGCTCGCGGCGAAGGGCGGCGAGCTCGCCGGCGAGGAGTACCTCCCGCTCGGCGGGACCGAGGTCAGCACGATCATCAGCAAGATCGCCGCGGCCAAGCCGGACGCGATCTTCAACACGCTGAACGGCGACAGCAACGTCGCCTTCTTCAAGCAGTTCAAGGACGCCGGCTACACCGCCGACAAGGTGCCCGTCCTCTCGGTCAGCGTCGCGGAGGAGGAGGTGCGCGGCATCGGCGCCGAGAACATCGCCGGACACCTCGTGTCGTGGAACTACTACCAGACGACGGACACGCCCGAGAACAAGAAGTTCGTCGCGGCCTACAAGGCGAAGTACGGCGACGCCCGCGTCACGGACGATCCCATCGAGGCGGGTTATTTCGGGGTCTACCTGTGGAAGCTGGCCGTCGAGAAGGCGAAGTCGACGGACGTCGCCAAGGTCAAGGAGGCCGTGCAGGGCGGTGGCGTCGAGTACGCGGCGCCCGGGGGCCTCGTGAAGCTCGACGGCAAGAACCAGCACACCTGGAAGACGGTGCGCATCGGCATGGTGCGGAAGGACGGCCTCATCGATGAGGTCTGGAGCTCGGGCAAGCCGGTCCAGCCCGACCCGTTCCTCTCCGCGTTCGCCTGGGCGAAGGACCTCGCCGCGAAGTAGCGCGCTCGGGCCGCCGGGGCGCCGGGGCGCGCTGCCGCCCTGGCGAGCCCGGCGCCCTCTCGCTCTCTCCCTCTCTGCCAGCTGATCGGTGCTGCTCTCATGAACGAAGTCCTCCTCCACGCGTTCAACGGCCTGAGCCTCGGCTCGATCCTCCTGCTCATCTCCATGGGGCTCGCGTTCTCGTTCGGTCTGATGAACGTGATCAACATGGCGCACGGCGAGTTCATCATGGCCGGGGCGTACACGACGTACGTCATCGGCAAGGCCGTCGCGCCGCTCGTCGGGGGCACGGAGGCGGGGCTCTGGTTCCTGCTCGCGTTGCCCGCGTCGTTCCTGGTCGCGGGCCTGCTCGGCCTCGTGCTCGAGCTCACGATGATCCGGTTCCTTTATGGCAGGCCGCTCGACACGCTGCTCGCGACGTGGGGCGTCGGCCTCGTGCTGCAGCAGGCCGCGCGGAGCCTGTTCGGCGCGTCGAACGTGCAGGTGTCGAGCCCGTCCTGGCTGAGCGGCGGGCTCGCGCTCTCGGGCGGGGTGCAGCTGCCGTACAAGCGCGTCTTCCTGATCGCGCTCGTGATCGCGTGCATCACCGCGGTGTACCTTTATCTCCACCGCTCCGCCGGCGGGCGGCGGCTGCGCGCGGTGATGCAGAACCGGCAGATGGCCTCGTGCCTCGGCGTGCGGGCGCGCCGGGTCGACGCCGCGACGTTCGCGCTCGGCGCCGGGCTCGCCGGGGTGGCCGGGTGCGCGCTGACGCAGCTCGGCTCGATCGGGCCGTCGCTCGGGACGAACTACATCGTCGACGCCTTCATGGTGGTCATCCTCGGGGGGCTCGGGCGGCTGCCCGGCACGGTGATCGCGGCGCTCGTGATCGGCGTCGCGAACACGCTGCTCGAGCTCTCGACGACGGCCTCGCTCGGCAAGGCGCTCGTGTTTGCGCTGGTGATCGCGTTCTTGCAGTGGCGGCCGACAGGCCTGCTCGCCCTGCGCACCCGATAGAGAGGACACGGACATGGGCCCTAGAGACTCGACGCTTCGCACGTTCCTCTGGACCTGGGGGGCGCCGCTCGCGCTGGCGCTGCCGCTCCTGGTCGCGCCGCTCGTGCTCTCCGACTTTCGCCTGAACCTGCTCGGCAAGTTCCTCACGTTCGCCATCGTCGCGCTCGGGCTGGATCTCATCTGGGGCTACGGCGGGATGCTGAGCCTCGGGCAGGGGCTCTTCTTCGGCCTCGGGGGTTACGCGATGGCGATGTACCTGAAGCTGGAGACGTCCGGCGCGCGCCTGCCCGATTTCATGAGCTGGAGCGGCCGCGAGGCGCTGCCGTTCTTCTGGGAGCCGTTCCGTTCGCCGATCGTGGCCGTCTCCGCCGCGGTGCTCGTGCCGATGGCGGTGGCGTCCGCGGTCGGTTACCTCGTGTTCCGGAGCCGCGTCCAGGGCGTGTATTTCTCGCTGATCACGCAGGCGCTCACGCTGATCGCGTCGATCCTGTTCATCGGCCAGCAGGCGGTGACCGGCGGCACGAACGGGATCACGAACCTGAAGACGATCTTCGGGTTCGCGCGCGGCGGCGCCGGGACGCAGACGGTGCTGTATTTCGTGACGCTCTTCTGCCTTGGCGCGCTGTACCTCCTGTGCCGGAGGCTCACCCAGTCGCGCTTCGGGCGGCTGCTCGTGGCGATGCGCGACGACGAGAACCGGGTGCGGTTCCTCGGCTACAACCCGGTCGCGCTGAAGACGCTGGTGTTCGCGCTGTCGGCGGGCATGGCGGGCGTCGCGGGCGCGCTGTTCGTCTGCCAGGTCGGGCTCATCTCGCCGTCGTCGATGGGCGTGATGCCGTCGATCGAGATGGTGACCTGGGTGGCGGTCGGCGGGCGCGGCACGCTGGTCGGCGCGGTGCTCGGGGCGATCCTCGTGAGCCTGGGCAAGAGCGCGCTGAGCGAGTCGTACCCCGAGGTCTGGCAGCTCGGCTTCGGCGTGTTGTTCGCCGCGTCGGTGATGCTGCTCCCGACCGGCGTCGCCGGCTTCGTGCGCCGCGCCGCGGCGAAGCTCGGGCGGCGCGACGCGAGCGCCGCCGGCGCGGGCGTGGGTGCGGCGCGCGACAAGGTGGCTGCGGCGGGGGCGGCGAGCGCGGGCGAGGTCGACGCGGGGGCGGGCCCCGAGGCGCCGGCGGCGCCGGTGCGCTGAGGGTGAGGGCGCGGATGGGCGGGGACGGAGATCTTGGCGTGGAGGGTGGCGACGTGGAGACGAGCGACGGAATGAGCCGCGGCAACATCGTCGAGGTGCAGCAGGTGACGGTGAGCTTCGACGGCTTCAAGGTGCTGGACGGGCTCGATTTCTCGATCGGCCGCGGGGAGCTCCGGTTCCTGATCGGCCCGAACGGCGCCGGGAAGACGACGCTGCTCGACATCCTGACGGGCAAGACGCGGCCGTCGAGCGGCCGGGTGGTGTTCTTCGGAGGTGGGGAGTCCGGGCGAGAGGCGGTGGAGGCGCACCGCCTGTCGGAGCACGCGCTGGTCCGGCTCGGGGTCGGGCGGAAGTTCCAGACGCCGGCGGTGTTCGGCAGCCTGACGGTGCTCGAGAACCTCGAGGCGGCGATGGGCTTCCGGGAGAGCTCGCCGCGGCTCTTGCGCGGGCTGTCCGAGCGGCAGGAGAAGGAGATCTCCGAGACGCTCGACCGCATCGGGCTCCGGCGGCGCGCGGACGTGCGGGCCGCGGTGCTCGCGCACGGGGAGCGGCAGTGGCTGGAGATCGGCATGCTGCTCGTGCAGCAGCCGAAGCTGCTTCTGCTGGATGAGCCGGTGGCGGGGATGACCCGGCGCGAGCGGGATCGCACGGGGGAGCTCGTCCAGGAGATCGCGAAGCACCGGTCGGTGCTGGTGGTGGAGCACGACATGGAGTTCGTGCGAAAGTACGCGAGCACGGTGACGGTGCTGCACGCCGGCAGGCGGCTCTGCGAGGGACCGGTCGAGGAAGTGCAGCGCGACGCGAAGGTGATCGAGGTCTACCTCGGGCGGGCGCACGGCGCGGGGGCGGCGCACGACGCCGGGGCGACGCGAGGCGGCGCGGTGGCGGCGCACGGCGCGGGGGCGGCCCGAGGCGGCGCTGCGGCGGCGGAGGAGCGGTAGGACATGCTGGTCGTCGAGGATATCGCGGTCTATTACGAAGAGAGCTGCATCCTGTCGAAGGTCAGCCTGGACGTCGCGCCCGGACGGGTGTCGTGCCTGCTGGGGCGCAACGGGGTCGGCAAGACGACGCTGCTCAAGGCGATCATGGGCGTGCTGAAGCCGCGGCGCGGGAAGGTGATGCTCGACGGGGCGGACATCACGTCGAGATCGCCGAGCGACCGGGCGCGCGCGGGGATCGGGTATGTGCCGCAAGGCCGGGGGATCTTTCCTTATTTGACGGTGCGCGAGAACCTGCTCATGGGGTTCGAGGCGTACAAGGACCCGACGCCGAGCCCGGCGGCGCTCGAAGAGATGATGGCCATGTTCCCGATACTGAAGAAGTTTCAGGGGCGGGCGGCAGGGACGCTGAGCGGCGGGCAGCAACAGCAGCTCTCGCTGGCGCGGGTGCTCCTGAGGAAGCCGAAGCTCCTGCTGCTGGACGAGCCGACGGAGGGGATACAGCCGTCGATCATGCAGGAGATCGGGGAGGTGATCAAAGGCCTCGGGAAGAAGGGGGATATGGCGATCCTGCTCGTGGAGCAGTTCTTGGACTTCGCGCTGTCGACGGCGAGCGAGTACTTCATCATGGACGGCGGGGGGATCGTGCGGCGGGGGGACGTGGCGCAGTTCGACGACGAGATCGCGAGGGAGTTCCTGGCGGTGTGAAGAGAGGGCGGCGTGCCGAGCGGGACGCGCCGCGGGGTGGGGCCGGGCTCGCCGGCGTGGCGCGGGCGGGCGCTGGCGATCCGCCAAGGCGGGGGCGGGAGAGCTGAAGCTCAGAACACCGCCCGGCATGTCTCCCTTCGGGTCTTGATGACTGAGACGTTATGGTGCGCGCCACACAAGGCGCGCCTGAGGCGTCGAGCCCTCTGGGAGCTTATGGCACCTCGGTCGGTGCTCAGCGCGCCCGCCCGCGCCACGCCGGCGAGCCCGGCCCCACCCCGCGGCGCTTGCCGTTGTAACGTGAAAAGAGGGTCGAGGGGGGCGCGGAAGGCTGCGGTCACTGCAACGGCCTGCGGCCCGAATCGTTGCGGTTGTTGTTCCTAGAGGAGCACTCCGCCCGAGCGGCTCCTCTTGCCACTCCACGGACTATTGGCGGCGCGGTCGTGCGTGGGGATTATGCCAGCGCGTCTTCTGCGCTGGGCGCGATCACGGCCCGGTCATGCCAGCGGTGCAGTGTGACCAGATCGGAGCAGGCGTCGATCTGCGCCTCCAGCTCCGTGCTGAGCGCGAGCCCCCGCCGCGCCAGCACCCTGCGCAAGCCGGCGCGCGCTTCGGCGAGCTGGCCCTGCTCGATCCCCTTCTCGATCTCCTCCTTGAAGAACTGCTCCTTAAACTCCGGGCTGTCGGCGAGCAAGGTTCGGAGGATCCACTGCCTGCGCGCCTCGATCTCCGGGTCGCCGGAGCGCCCAAACTTGCGCATCAACTCCTCACGTACCTCCGGTGGCATCGGCCTGTGCTGTACCATGTTGAGCACACATTCCATTTCTCGCCGCGGTGCGACCCACCGGGCGAAGTCGTCGAGGCCTGTCCCGAGCGCGCTGTCAGGAAGGGCACCAGCTCGTCGCACAAGGGCAGCTCGCTAGCGGCGATCCACAGAAACGGAAACGACGAGAGCCCGATGCAGTAACAGCCGGCTGCGCAGCGCTCCAGCACCCACACGGTGTGCAGCCAGGATGACACGTGAGGAGCGACCAACCATAACGGCTCCTCGCCCATCCAGGGCGGCGAGCACTCCTCGACGCGCTCGACCTCGCGCGCCTGCCGGCGGAGCAGCACCCGCTTGAGCTCCACCACGCTTACGCGGGTACCGACGACCTTCAGCTCGACCAGCACGTCCTCGTGGTCTCGACCCTCCGGCCAGGGCACCGCCAGGGACGCCAGGTCCTCGGGATAACCCCCGCAGATAGCCGTCGGCCAGCAGGCGCTCACGCCCTACGTCGCGCGCCTACCGCCAGGCGAGGCCGGCTTCGGGGCATGTGCCGTCCCCGCCGCGAACGTCTGCTTCGCGGCCCCATCCAGTTTGCCCATGCCGCTCTGGTATCAGCGCGCAACCGGCGATGCACGTCCAATAACCGCTCTGCCTGGCAGATATAGAGACACGATTCCGGCAGCGCGCGCGTAAACACGCGACCGGAGGCGACCGGGAGAGAGGGTGCAGTCAGGGTCGCGAGCACATCCAGAGTCGGCGCGATCACGGTCGCGTCGAGCGCGATGCTCCATAGTCCACCCTCGCGGCGCCGCAGCCCTCGGGGCGCGAAGAGCGCCTGCGCCGCCCGGCGGGCGCGGGACGGAGCCGGCGATACCCGGCTCGAGCAGCGCCGCGGCACCACGCGGCGATGTCTGGGTCGGGTGCGATGACGATTCAGCGAAGTTCAAGGTCCGGCAGCACGCGGAGCGCTCGGCCGCCCCGCCGACGCTCGCGGTCGGCCGCGAACGCCTGGCCGCATCGCCTGGCCTCCACGATCGACGCTGGGGAGTCGGCGAGGCCGGAGGATGGCGCGGGGATCTACGCCAGCGCGTCTTCTGCGCTGGCCGCGATCACGGCCCGGTCATGCCAGCGGTGCAGGGTGGCCAGCTCGGAGCAGGCGTCGATCTGGGCCTCGAGCTGCGCGGTGAGCGCGAAGCCGCGGCGTGCCAGCACCCTGCGCAGCGCCGCACGCGCTTCGGTGAGCTGGCCCTTCTCGATGAGCTGCTCCTTGACCTCCGGGCTGTCGGCGAGCAGGGCTTGGAGGATCCACTGCCGGCGCGCCTCGATCTCCGGGTCGTCGGAGCGAGCGAACCGTCGCAGCAAGTCCTCACGGGTCTTCGATGACATCGGCAAGTATTCTAGCATAGAGATCACCCATTCCACATCCCGCCGCGGTGCGACCCACCGGGCGAACTCGTCGAGGGCCTGTCCTGAGCGAGCGATCAGGAAGGACACCAGCTCGTCACGCAGCGGCAGCTCGTTGGCTGCGATCCAGAGGAACTGAAACGGCGAGGGCCCGACGCGGTAGCAGCCGGAGGCGAACCGCTCCAGCGCCCGGACGGTGTGCAGCCACGACGGCAGGTGGGGAGCGACGACCCAGAGCGGCTCCTCGCCCATCCAGCGCGGCTCGCGCTCCTCGACGCGCTCCACCTGGCGCGCCTGCCGCCGCAGCAACGCGCGCTGGAGCGCCACGACGTCGACGTGGTCGCCGGGCATCTTGATCTCGACGAGCACCTCGTCATGGTCGCACGCCGCCGGCCAGGGCGCGGCGAGGGCAGCGAGGCCGTCGGGCCGCAGCACGCGGAGGTAGCCGTCGGCCTGGACGCGCTCGAGGCGGATCTCGGGCGGCCGGTGCCATGCGGCGGAGCCGGCGGTGAAGCGCGGGGCCTCCTCGGCGCAGGTCTGCTTCGCGAACCCCTCGAGATTGCCCACGGCGGAGGTGATATCAGCGCTCCGGGAGGAGTGCATTCGAAATATCGCCTCTGAATGGGTGAAATAGAGACACCATTTCGGCAGATCGCGCGTAATGGCGTGAGTCTGCGTATCCTGCTCGCGGGCGGCTCGCCCGACCTGCGGTGTTTCCGGGGCTGCTCGGGCGCGTTCCATCTCGGCCCGAGACTCGCTCGACACGAGGGGGCGGCCGCGGAGCGCCCCGGAGCCGCGCGACGGCTGGCGTGCGCAGCAGGGCGCGGCACCGGTTATGCGCGGCGGTGGACAACCCTGGCGCTGGGACTGTAAGACGAGGCATGGGGAAGATGAAGCGCGCGGCATGGCTTTGGTCGGCGTGGGCTTTCACTGCGGGCGGGTGCGCGGCGCTGGTGGGGCTGGACGACGGGTATTACTTGCTTGACGAAGGCAACGGTGGGACTCGCAGCTGCACGCCCGGCGGCCAGGAGGACGTGCGCTGCTGGGAGAACCGCCCACAGCGGTGCGATGAGAGCGGGCAGTGGGAGGACGCGGAGCCGTGTCCGAAGGCGGCGCCGGTGTGCCGCGGAGGGACGTGCATAACGCCGCCGAGCTGTGACGGGTTGGCTGAGGCATGTGGGCCGGAGGGGAGCAGCGAGGAGAGCTGCTGCGCGAGCGTGGCGGTCCCCGAGGGGAGCTTCAACCGGAGCAACGATCCAGAGTATCCCGCGACGGTAAGCGGATTCTTGCTGGATCGCTTCGAGGTGACGGTGGGTCGCTTCCGGAGGTTCGTGGAGGCGTATCCCGAGAGCAAGCCCGTGCCGGGCTCGGGGCAGCACCCGCATATCGAAGGGAGCGGATGGAATGTGGAATGGACGGAAATGTTACCTGCGAATGAGGCGGAGCTGACGGCCGACGTGAAGTGCAGCTCGACCTACCAGACGTGGAGGGATACCGACGAAGGTACCGAGCATCTGCCGATGAACTGCTTGAGCTGGTACGTGGCGTTCGCATTCTGCGCATGGGACGGAGGCCGTTTGCCAACAGAGGCGGAGTGGAACTACGCGGCCGCTGGTGGGGAGGAGCAGCGGCCGTATCCATGGTCGAACTCGGCCAGCGATGACAAAGTCGATGACAGTCACGCGGTGTATGACTGCATGGCAGATCGGGTCATGCCGAGGTCGTGCGCGTTCAGCGACATCCAGCCGGTCGGGTCGAGGTCGTCGACGGGAGATGGGAGGTGGGGGCATGCCGATCTGGCCGGGAATATGTGGGAGTGGGTTCTGGACTGGCACGCAGAATACCCGGACGCATGCAACGACTGCGCCAATCTGAAGGGATCTTCATATCGGGTTTTCCGGGGCGGTGGCTGGGGCGACGGTGAGTCGGGTCTGCTCTCCTCCCGCCGCGGCAGCGACGACCAGTCGGGCAGCGACAACCCCTCGGACAGAGACAGCTTCGCCGGGGTCCGATGTGCGAGGACACCGTAGTTTTTGGGCACGATGTTTTAGACAACATGGCACTTCGTTTGCAACTCGATCTTAATCAAGCAAGGATCCCGACCGATGTCGGACGACGGCAGCTGGAATGGATGAAACCGGGGTCCGGGGGCGGAGCTCCCGGACCGGCTGCCGCGCCAGTGACCACCGTCCGCATGGAAGCGCTGCCCGCCTGCGTGGCAGAACGCGTCGCCCAATACCCCTGCCATCACTGCTTCACCGTGGCCGACCACCTCTTCCACACCTGGCTCCACATCATCGAGAACGTCGGCGAGGCCTGCTGTCGCCTCGACGAGCGCGCCGACCTCGCCGTCGCCTCGTCCGCTCGCGTCCTCATGCGGCTCGCGCAGAATGACGCCCAGCACCTCGACGAGGACGTCCGCGGCGCGCGACGGGCAATTCTTCAGGAGGTGCACGAGGATCTCGTGCGCCATGGACGGTATCGCTACGTTGCTGGAACGCGGACGCACCGGAGGTCAAGCATCAGCAGATGCCGCGGTCCGAAGACGCAGCTCGCTGACGCTCGCGTGCAGCGTCTCTCAGGCCTCGTGGCTCCTTGACGCCGCCCGCCCGGCGCGCGAGCCTTACGCCGTGTCGGTCATACTTGCGGAGGGGACCGTCTTCGCGCGCCGTTACCGCGTGGTGCGCCTCATCGCGGCCGGCGCGATGGGGGCCGTCCACGAGGTGGTGCACCTCGAGACCGAGCGCCACCGGGCGCTCAAGGTGATGCACGCGCACCTCTTCCAGAGCGAGGAGATGCGCGAGCGCTTCAAACGCGAGGCGCGCATCGCGGCGAAGGTCGACAGCGAGTACATCGTCGACGTCTTCGACGCGGGCATCGACGAGGCGACCTCGATGCCCTTCCTGGTCATGGAGCTGCTCCGCGGCGAGGAGCTCGGCGAGCGCCTCAAGCGCGCCGGCCGCCTGCCGCCACAAGAGGCGATGACCTACCTCTACCAGACCGCGCTGGCCCTCGAGCGTACGCACGCCGCGTCGATTGTGCACCGCGACCTCAAGCCCGCGAACCTCTTCCTGTCGCAGCGGGAGGACGGCTCGGTCCGCGTGAAGATCCTCGACTTCGGCATCGCCAAGCTCGTCGCCGAGGGCACGACCGCGGCCGGCGACACGAGCAGCCTCGGCACGCCGATCTACATGCCCCCCGAGCAGTTCCTCGGCGGCACGAGGCTCACCGCCGCCGCGGATATCTTCGCGCTCGGCATGATGGCCTATACGCTGCTCGTGGGCATCCCGTACTGGCAGCCCGAGGCGAGCAGCGCCGAGAACGTGTTCGCGTTCGCGATGGTGGCGGCCCGCGGCCCCGATGAGCCACCGGTGCAGCGGGCGCGCTCGCAAGGCGTGGTGTTGCCGCCGGGCTTCGACGCGTGGTTCGCCCGGGCCACGGCGGGTGATCCGGCGGCGCGGTTCCGCCGGGCCATGGAGGCGGTGCAGGCCCTTGGCGAGACGCTCGGCATCCCCGTAGACGGCGGCCGGGGGACCTTCCAGAGCGCGCCGTCCTGGCCCGGGGTGGTCCCCGCCGCCATCGCGCTGCCCGCGCCGCTGGTGACGACCGTGCCTGCACCGCCAATGAGCCCGGGGCGCGACGCGCGCTCGCCTGGCCTGACGCTCGTGGGAACATCGACCGGCGCCGCCGTCTCCGCCCTGCCGTCCAGGCCGGCGAAGCCGAGCCGCGGGCCCCTCGTCGGCGGGCTGGCGGTGCTGGGGCTCAGTGTGCTGCTGGGTTCTGGAAGCTGGCTCGCTCTGCGCGCCGGGCGCGGCGGTGTGCCAGCGGCAGCGGGGCCGGAAGTGACCACCGAAAGCGCGGCAACCCCAGAGCTGACCACCGCGGCGCCAGCTACGACCACCGCGGCGCCAGCTACGACCACCGCGGCGCCAGCGCCAAGCGCTGTGCCTCAGCCCGTGTCGTCTCCGGCGAACACCCCGCCACGCGAGCCTACGTCCAAACCCACGCCGACCGGACCCAGGCCATCGTCAAGCTACAAAAAAACCACCCCGGCCCCTGTACCGTCGCGTTCGCTGTACGGACGGTTTTGACCTGACTGTCCGCCGCCATGTCGCCGCGCTTCAACGGCCCGATTTGCTCCGGATGACCTTGCATGTTGTCCAGAAAGCAGGAAGCCGTTCATCTAGCCTTCTCCCCTGCTGACTTGATGTTCAGCATCGTCCACGACCCGCGCGTGCGCGCGCACGTGTTCCGACGTCTCCTACCCCGCTGAGCGCCAGAGCATGCCCCCTAGGTTTCACAAGTCTACGCATCGCCTGGCCGCCCTCGGCCTGCTTCTGCTCTCCGCTCCCGCGATGGCGCAGGACCCAGCGGCCGCCCAAGCGCTCTTCGATCGAGGCGTCGCCCACATAGATGCGGGCCGCTACGAAATGGGATGCACGGCGCTTGCCGAGAGCCAGCGCCTCGACCCCCAGCCCGGCACGCTGTTCACGCTGGCTTCCTGCGAGGAGTTGCGGGGCCGCACAGCCACTGCCGTAGTGCGCTACGGGGAGTATCTGGTGTTGTTCCACCGGATGACGTCAGCCCAGAAGGCGCAGGCGAATCAACGCAAGCGGGCGCAGGTAGCTGCAGACGCGCGCAAGAGGCTCTTACCGCGCGTGCCGAGGCTCTCTCTATCCCTTTCACCGGGAGCACCAGCTGGAACCGTGGTGAAGCGCGACGGCCACGTGCAAGCAGTGGCCGTGCTGGGCATCGCGTTGCCGGTGGATCCGGGAGAGCATTTGGTATCGACCCAGGCTCCGGGAGGATCTGTGTGGGAGCAACGCATCACACTCGCAGAGGGCGAAAAGAAGGAGCTGGTGCTGAAGGTGAACGCAGCACCGCCGCGGGTCGCCCATGAATCGGGAGGGCCCGATGCCGGACCGCTGCCTGTATCGGGCTCGCCAGCGCCCTCTGCGGGCCGTCGAACGGCCGTCTACGTGGCGGGCGGGGTCGGCGCCGCAGGGCTCGTGGTGGGCGGGATCCTGGGGGCGCTCGTGATCGGCAAGAAGGGGGTCGTCGACGAGCACTGCGGCAGCAGCATCCAGGCCTCGGACGAAAAGGCCTGCGACGCGACAGGCGTCGACGCCGCGAGCAGCGGGAGCTCGATGGCCACGGTCAGCACCATCGCCTTCGGCGTGGGCCTGGCCGGGCTCGGCGCGGCCACGGTGCTGTACTGGACCGAGCCGAAGCACGCCACCAAGACGGCCGGCATGAGCCCGAGGTGGGTCGGCGCAGGGGTGCTTAAGGCAGGGCCGGCGGGGGCAGTCGTCGGCGCGATAGGGAGTTTTTGACGCGGGCGATGGCGCGTCCGTGGCTGGCGCCGGTCGAATAGCCACCGACACATAGGCGGCACTGTGCAGAGCCGACGCTCGCGGTCGGCCGCGAACGCCAGGCAGGCCCGCACATCCTCCGCGGTCTAATCGGGGAAGTCGGCTAGAATCTCCTCTACGGTCATGCCAGAGGCCTCAGCGTGCCGCCCCGCGCGCCTCACACGCCCGACCCGCCGCTGGGTTCTTGCCGGCGCTTTGACGCCCCCGTTCTCCCCTCACTACCCTGCTCCGCTTGCCGCTTGCGCATCACCCCAAAGACCCAGGAGCAGAGATGAGCCCTGAACCCAAGAGAATGAACGACCTCCTCGCCGACGCGAAGCCGACCCTGCTCGAGCTCCCCTCGGAATCGCTGGAGCGGCCGCGCGTCTCGCGCGAGCGCGCCCTCCAGCTCACCGCGGCGCTGCGGCAGGAGTTCGCGCCGCTCGTGCCGCTGCTCGCCGAGGAGCTCTCCCCGGCGAAGGCCAAGAAGCGCAAGGCCGACTTCGACGCGCTCGAGCCGCGAGCGCTCGTGTTCTACGCCGCGGATCTCGCGGTCGAGGCGCCGTGGACCTCGACCCAGAAGGAGCGTCGGTCCGCGCTCGCGCGCAAGGTCCGCGAGCACGACGAGCTCCTCTCGTCGTGGGCCGTCCCGCTCTTCCGCAAGAACGACGAGGCGAGCGCGGTCGTGGCCGACATCCAGCGGGGCAAGGGCATCCGCGACGACGCCGAGGACACCGTCCGGCTCGTCGCCCTGTTCCGCAAGCACTGGCCGGCGGTCAAGGGGCAGACGCCGATCAAGGAGAGCTACCTCGACGAGGCCGAGGCCGAGGCCACCGAGCTGCTCGCCCTGATCGACGTCGGCGAGACCTCGGCCAAAGGCTCGCCGCGGGATCTCCGGCAGCGCGCCTACACCCACTGGCTCGCCGCCTACCTCGAGGTTTTCCACCTCGGCCGCTACCTCCAGCGTCACGACGCCGCCGCCGCGGAGCGCTTCCCGGCCGTGGCCGCCGAGCGCGGTGCCGCCGAGCGCGGCGCCGCCGCGCCCCAAGCCGCGCCCGGTCCGGCCACCCCGGCGAGCCCCCCCGCCCCGGCGCCCCAGACAGCGCCGGCGTCCCCGGCGTCCCCGGCAACACCGGCGTCCCCGGCAACACCGGCCGGTGACGGCGACAGCGACGGCGCAGTGCCCGTCTGATTCACGCCACCGGCCGCGGGCCACGAGGTGTGCCGCGGACCATCCCAGGATGCCAACCTGAGCCAGCCGTGGCCCGGCCAGCAATCGCAAATTGACGGATCGTGCGGACGCTCACACCGGGCCGGATCCACGGATGCCCGTTCTTGCCGCTGCTAGCACGAAACAGCATCCGCCGAACGCCGCAACCAAGACCGGTCACCCACCTCGCAAGCGCCCCGTGGTCTGGCTGGCCAGCATCGGCACGGGCGCCCCTCTGCGGACGCCATGCTGTGCCACACGCTGTACGTCTGGTATCAGTCGGCATACAAGGCGACATGAATCAGTCGGCATACGAGGCGACATGAAGAGCGAGCGCGCTAGGTGGTGGTGGGCAGCGTCGGCCTTCATGGCCGGCGGGTGCACGACGCTCCTTGGATTGAACAAGGACTACCACTCGCTGGAAGGCGGCGGCGGCGCCAGCGCCGGCGGCGGCTTCGAGGGCGGCGCCGGGGGCACGGGCGACGGCGGCGCGGGCGACGGCGGCGCGGGCGACGGCGGCTCGTGTATGCCCGGCCGGGAGCGATGCTTGGACAACGGACTACAGCAATGCGACGACCGCGGCCAATGGAGCGCGCCGGGGCCGTGTCCTCCGGAAACGCCCGTGTGCCGCGGAGCCGCCTGCGTCACGCCCCCGAGCTGCGACGGGCTCCCCGCCACCTGCGGCCCCGGGAGCACCGAGAGCTGCTGCGCGACCGTTATCGTGCCCGGAGGCACCTTCCACCGGGACAACGATCCAGCATACCCCGCGACGGTCGGCGCCTTCCTGCTCGACCGCTTCGAGGTGACCGTGGGCAGGTTCCGGAAGTTCGTCGCGGCGTACCCCGGGAGCCAGCCGGCCGCGGACGCGGGCGCACACCCGCGCATCCCCGGGAGCGGGTGGTACCCGTCCTGGAACGGCGAGCTGCCGCCGGACGCGGCGGCGCTCAGCGCCGCGGTGCTGTGCAATCCGGACCACCCGGACATGCGGACGTGGACCGACGAGGCCGGCGACCGCGAGCACCTGCCGATGAACTGCATCAGCTGGTACGTCGCGTTCGCGTTCTGCGCGTGGGACGGCGGCCGGCTGCCGACCGAGGCCGAGTGGAACTACGCAGCCGCCGGGGGCGCCGAGCAGCGGCAGTACCCGTGGTCGAATCCGCCGGAGTCGACCGACATCGACGCGAGCTACGCCTCCTACGATTGCCGCGACAGCGCCGCCCCGGGCTGCACGTTCCAGAGCGACTTCGGGGACATCGTGCCCGTCGGCTCCAGGTCGCCGAAGGGCGACGGCAGGTGGGCGCAGGCGGATCTCGGCGGGAGCATGCGGGAGTGGCTGCTCGACGGCTACGCGAGCTACCCGGCCGAATGTGTCGATTGCGCCAACCTGACGGACACCGCGGAGCGGGCGGTCCGCGGCGGGAGCAGCTTCGGAACGCCGGAGTACCTGCTCTCGTCCAAGCGCGTCCACGTCGCGCCGTCGGCCCCCTTCTACAGCCTCGGGGTCCGGTGCGCGCGGACACCGTAGCTCCCGGCGGACGATCTCAGCTAAAGAAGTCGAACGCCGTCCCGGCGCCCTTGCTGCGCGCGGCGGCGTAGACGACGCGGGCGAGCGCGACGTCCTGGATCGCGAGGCCCGTCGAGTCGAAGACGGTGATGGCCGCATCGCCGCGCCCCTTCAGCTTGCCCGCGACCACCTCACCGAGCGTCCCCTGGATGTGCTCGCGGTGCAGGGCGCCCTCGTGCAGCGGCACGTTGACCTCGCCGCTCTCGGTCGCCTGCGCCCAGTCGTCGATGATCACGCGAGCGGCCCGGAGGATCTCCGGATCCAGCTCCTGCTTGCCGGGCGCGTCGGCGCCGATCGCGTTGATGTGCGCCCCGGGGCGGACCCACGCGCGCTGGACGACCGGCGCCCGCGCCGGCGTGGAGGTGCAGACGATGTCGCACCCGGCGGCCTCCTCCACCGACACGGCGCGCCCGCCCGCCTCGGCCGCGAACCGCTCGCTCGCCTCGGGCGACACGTCGGCGGTGAGCACCTCCAGCGGCGCGCGGTACAGCGCGCGGTGCGCGTCGAGCAGGAAGCGCGCCTGCACACCGCAGCCGACGAAGCCGATCGTGCGGGGGTCCGGGCGGCCGAGGTGCTTCGACGCGATCGCCGCCGCCGCGCCGGTGCGCACCGCCGTGATGCGGGTCGCGTCCATCACCGCGAGCGGCGCCGCCGTCGCCGGATCGCTGAGGATGTAGAGCCCCATGACGGACGGCAGGCCGAAGCGCGCAGGGTTCTTCGGGTGCGAGTTGACCCATTTCACGCCGGCCGACCCGTCCACGTAGGCAGGCATCGCGCGGAGATCGCCGTCGTGGGCCGGGAGGCCCAGGTACACCTTCGGCGGCATCGCGGCCTCGCCGCGGCCGTGCGCCGCGAACGCCGCTTCCACGGCGGCGATGGCCGTCTCCATGACGAGCAGGGAGGCGACATCGGACTGGGAGAGGAGCAATGTGCTGGCGGGCTTCATCCAGCGTGACCCTACGCGAGACCGCCGCGAAACGCACGTGTCCCGGAGGCAAGCAAGGGCATTGCGCCCTGCGCGCGTGATTCTCCCCACGAGCCGCGGCGCCGCTCGAAAAACGCGGCGGCGCACAGCCGCGCACCGGAAGCAGACGGCGCACGCGAGAGGGGGGTTGGCAGGCGATGCGGTTGCGCCGAAGATGGCATCGCGCTGCGCCGTGGGGTGCGACCCACCTCGCGTCTCGACAGTTCCCTCTTTCGTTGGAGCGGGTGGATGAACGTACGACTTGTTGCGGGTCTTTTCGTGCTGGCGCTCTCGGCGGCCGCAGGATGCGGAGACGACGGCGACGACGGCTCCGGTGGCAACGGCGGCTCTGGCGGAGCCGGCGGCATCGATGCGACCGGCACCGGAACTGGAACCGGCACCGGAACTGGAACCGGCACCGGCACCGGCGGCGGCGGTGGCGAGCCCACCGGCACCGGCGGCGGCGGCGGCGAGCCCGGCACCGGCGGCGGCGGCGGCGAGCCCGGCACCGGCGGCGGCGGCGGCGAGCCCGGCACCGGCGGCGGCGGCGGCGAGCCCGGCACCGGCGGCGGCGGCGGCGAGCCCGGCACCGGCGGCGGCGGCGGCGAGCCCGGCACCGGCGGCGGCGGCGGCGAGCCCGGCACCGGCGGCGGCGGCGGCGAGCCCGGCACCGGCGGCGGCGGCGGCGAGCCCGGCACCGGCGGCGGCGGCGGCGAGCCCGGCGCCGGCGGCGGCGGCGGCGAGCCCGGCACCGGCGGCGGCGGCGGCGAGCCCGGCACCGGCGGCGGCGGCGGCGAGCCCGGCACCGGCGGCGGCGGGACGGGCGACGGGTACGGCGCCTGCGCCTCGGCCGACCAGTGCACCGGGGACCTCTGCCTCTCCGAGGAAGAGCACGGATTCCCCTCCGGACTCTGCTCGAGCTTCTGCGAGCCCTCGGAGGAGCCCACGTCGAGCGGCGATTGCGACGGCGGGGTCTGCCTCGGCATGTTCGAGGGCGAGGGCGCCTGCGTGCCGCTGTGCAGCACGTCGGCCGACTGCCGCGACGGCTACACCTGCACGGACCTCAGCGGCGGGATCATGGCCTGCCTCCCGGGGTGCACCTCGGACGCCCAGTGTCCCGCCCGCGGCGCGTGCGACATCGCGACGGGCCTCTGCCAGTACGGCGAGGACTGCACCAACGGCGAGGACGACGACGACGACGGGGACGAAGACTGCGAGGACGACGACTGCAGCGCGACCTGCGCCACGCTGCTCGCGGCCGCGTGCGCGGACGCGACGCCGGTCGCGTCGACCACGGTCACCGGCGACACGTCGGAGGGCACGAGCCTGACCCACGGCGAGTGCAGCACCAACCAGGCGAAGGAGCAGATCCACCTGTACACGCCGCCCGCCGGGCAGTCGGGCACGCTCGTCGTCGAGCTCGAGTCGCCGACCGACCAGGCCGTCTACGCCCGCAGCACGTGCGCGGACGCGACCACCGAGCTCGACTGCTCCGACGAGAACGCCCCGTTCGGCGGGGAGCCCGACCGGGAGACGATCGAGATCCAGGTGAGCGACGGCGAGACCGTGCCGATCTTCGTCGACGCCTACCGGGCGGCGTACGCCGGGCCCTACACGTTGACCTTCGCGTTCTACCCGCCCTCCGTCTGCGGCAACGGGACGGTCGACCGGGGGGAGCAGTGCGACGACGGCAACCCCGCGAGCGGCGACGGCTGCTCCAGCACGTGCGCCTTCGAGCCCTCCGGGGCGTGCGCGGCCGCGACCGAGCTCATCATCGGCATGAACCCGGGGAACGCCGCGACCGGCACGACGCTGTTCGAGGGACTCTGCGTCGGGGGGACGGGCCTGCCGGAGACGGTCCACACGTTCACGCCGCCGAGCGACGGCACGCTCACGCTGGTGCTGTCCTCCGAGACCGACCTGGGCCTGTACGTGCGCAGCACCTGCCTGGACGAGGACTCCGAGGTCGCCTGCATCGACGACTCGATCGGCGGCTACAACGAGACGCTCGAGGTCGAAGTCACCGGCGGCGAGCCCGTGTTCGTCTTCGTCGACACCTACTCCAGGTTGTACAACGCGGGCCCCTACACGCTCGACGTCTCCTTCGCTCCCGCGCCCTGAGCGCCCGCGCCGCCCGGCGCGCCAGCCCCCCGCGCCTCGGGACGGATGAGCTACGCTGCGCGCGTGCTCCCCGTCCCGACCCCGACCCGCCCGCCCCACCGCAAGCTCGCCGTCGCCGCCCTGCTCGCCGCCTGCGCCTGCCAGCCGGCGCCCCCGCCCTCGTCTGCGCAGGACGTGGCGGCGCGCCACGGCGCCGCCGGCGCCCCGCAGCCGGCCGCCCCTGCCGACGCCGCGCCGGCGGGGCAGCAGCCCGCCCCGCCCCCCCGGGACGCCGCCGCGCCGCCCGCGCAGGCGGCCGCCGACGGCGCGGCAGGCGAGGCGCTCGAGGCGAAGACGCCCGTGAAGCTCGCCCCGCCGCCGTTCGTGCAGACGCTCGTCCGGCCGGCGCCCGGCGGGGGCGCCGCCGCGCCGCGCCTCGTGAAGGTCTCCGAGAAGAAGAACGCGATCACGGACGAAGCGGAGTGGTTCACCAGGAACGGCGTCGCGCTGCCGCTCCTGCAGGTCCCGGACTCCCCCTGGAGCGGCCCCGGCCCCCTCCCGGCCTCCGTTCCCGCCCGGTACCGCGAGCACGTGCTCGTCAAGGCCATCGATCACGGAGACCACCTCGCGCTCTTCTACGGCCCGAGCCCGAGCGACGGGCGCCTCCTCGCGATCCTGGACAAGGCGCGCAAGGTCGTCGCGTTCTTCGACGTCGACAGCTTCCTCACCCCGACCGAGTTCGAGCCCAAGGACGCCTCGTTCGTGCGCGGCGAGCTCCGCTGGGCCGAGGCCAGGGACGGCGTGCTCTACGTCGCGACGGCCCACCGCACCTACGCGGCCTCGTCGAAGGGCAAGAACGCATACCTGTCAGCCCTTGATCTCGCGTCAGGGCAGCTCCTCTGGCAGAGCGCCCCGCTCGTCTGCAATGCCGGCAACTTCGTGCTGCGCGGAGATCACCTCCTCTGCGGCTACGGCTTCACGGCGGAGCCCGACTTCCTCTACGTCCTCGAGCGCACCACCGGCAAGATCGCCTCGAAGATCCCGCTCAAGAGCGGGCCAGATGTCCTCATCGAGAAGGACGGCAAGCTGTTCGTCCGCACCTACGACACGGACTACGTCTTCGAGATCCGCTGAAGCGGCGCGCAGGCGGCCGGCGAGCTCATGAACGAGCCGCCGGCGCGGCCCGTCCGGAGCAGGCAGGCTCACGCCCGCGGCAGGCCGAAGCAGCGCCGCAGCCGGCTCCACGGCGCCCGATGACGCGAGACGCCCCGCGTGTCGCAAATTGTCTCAGCGGGTCGAGGCGCCCCGCTCCCACCCTCCTTGCCCTGCCACCTGACGAGTCCGCTCGTGACGTGGCAGCGCGCCGCGCCCCCACGCTGGAGGTGCGGCATTGCGCAAACCTTGCGCCGCTCCGACGCGCGGGTGAGCACCGGGCTCGGCCGCGCCGCGGGGCGGCCGTGGCAACGAACTTGCTACTGCTCCTTTTGCGCACACACGAGGTGTTCATGGTCGCGAAGAGCAATCACTCGGAACCTGCGCCGCAGGCGAAGCAGAACCCCCCCGACGATCTGCAGCGCGACGTGAACCCGAACCACATGGCCGGGCAGATCCGGAGCGGCGCGCGCTCCGGGCCACAGCGCGGAGGATCTCGAGGCCGAAGCAGTACTGGTGCCCGAAGCGGAAGTACCCCCTTAGGAACTGGAATCGCCTGGTGAGGGTCAGCGACCCGCAGCGACTGCAGTAGTGACGCGTCCCATCGACACGCACGAAAGGAGCGAGCATGCAACTGGAGCTCACGTTCCGACATATCGATAAGAGCCCCGCCCTCGAGGAGCTGATCCGGGAGCAAGCGGACAAGATTCAGCGCTTCAATGATCATATCAACAGCTGCGCCGTGGTGGTCGAGCTCGACCACGCGAGCCAGGGCGCAGGCACCGAGTACCGGGTCCGCGTCGACCTCCACGTGGCCGGCAAGCAAGAGATCGTGTGCGAGGAGCGGGCCGCGAGGAACCTGCTGCAGCCGGCGGTGCGCGACGTCTTCCAGCGCGCCGGCCGCCAGCTGAAGAAGCTCGCGAGCGCGCAGCGGAGCGAGGTGAAGGCGCACCCGGCGCAGGACACGGCCGGCGTGATCACGAAGCTGTTCAACGACTACGGGTTCATCACGACCATCGACGGCCGGGAGATCTATTTCCACGAGCGGAGCATCGTGTCGGCGCCGTTCGCCGATCTGAAGATCGGGATGGGCGTCGCCTACACCGAAGAGGACGGCGACGAGGGGCCGCAGGCGAGCACCGTGCGCGTCGTGGACGCCCGCGGCGGAAACCGCGGCCGCGAGGAGATACCGACCCTCAGCTGAACCGGCCGCAGGCGGCGCAAGCTGCGGTGACGCAGCTTCGCGACGCGGGAGGCCGGCGTCCGGCGAGGCGGCGGGGCGGCGGGGCGGCCGAACGGCAGCACGACCCCGCCGCCCGCGCGCCGGCGATCGGGGCTTCTTTCCCTCGAGAAAGAGCGGTATCCGGGATCTGGAGACTCGGTCTCGAGCGCCCAGCGCGCCGTTCCCCGGAGAGCCCCATGAACCTCGAACTGCTCCTCGCGCACGCCGACGACCACCGCCCCGTCCTCGCGGAGGGCATCCCGCCCGCCGCGCTCTCGGCCGCGCCGCGGCCCGAGGAGGTCCCGCTCCCGACGCACCTCCGCTACGACGCCGCGGATCCCGAGTCCCTCCCCGACCAGCGCTGGGGCGTCATCGCGCCCGAGGGGCCCGCGGGCGACCGCCTGCTCGGCGCCGTCGCGCCGCTCTGCCAGGCGCGCCGCGAGGCCCAGGGCGGCGCGGACGTGCGCGTCTACCGCGTCCCCGCCGGCATGGGCCCCGCCGACGCGGCCCGCTGGAAGGAGGAGGTCTACTGGGACAAATCGGTCCGCGAGGAGGACCTGCCGCGTTATCTGCTGATCCTCGGCGACGCCGATCAGGTGTCGTGGGATCTGCAGCTCCGCCTCGCCAGCGACACCTTCATCGGCCGCGTCGCGTTCGCGGGGGAGGGCGGCTACGCGGCCTACGCGGACAAGGTGCTCCGCTGGGAGCGCGCCGAGGCCGCGGCCGCGGCGCGCGCGGTCTTCCTGACGGTGCGCGACGGCACGGCGGCGACGACGCTCGGCCACGAGGCGCTGATGAAGCCCACCCTGGAGCTCGCGAGCGCGCGCAAGGCGGAGGGGGCGTTCCCGGCGAGCGAGATCGTCGCCGTGGGCGAGGACGTGCCCTCCCCGCTCGACGCGCTCCTCGAGCACGCGGCGCGGCGCGAGCCGGGCATGCTCTTCACCATCAGCCACGGCGTCGGGGCGCCCCGCGGCGGCTGGAGGTCGCTCGCCGAGCAGCGCGCGCTCCAGGGCGCGATGGCGCTCGGCCTGGGCCAGCGGCTCGCGGCCGAGGACCTCCGGAGCAGGCCTTTCCTCCCCGGCGGCGTCTGGTTCTTCCTCGCGTGTTACGGCGCGGGCACGCCGTCCGTGAGCGCCTACCGCCACTGGCTGGAGCGGATGCGGGCGGCGGGGCAGTACGCCGGCCGCGTCGACGCGGTGCTCGCCGGGCTGCCGGTGGGGAGCGCGCCGCCGTTCGTCGCGGCCCTGCCGCAGGCGGCGCTCGAGAACCCCGACGGGCCGCTCGCGGTGATCGGCCACGTCGACCTGGCCTGGACCTACAGCTTCCAGGACGCCGGCGCGCCGTCCGGCAGCCGCCCCGCGCGCTTCCAGGGGATCTTCCGGGCGCTCGCGGACGGCGGCCGGGCCGGCGTCGCGCACCACCAGCTGCTCCGCTTCTTCGCCGAGGCGAGCGTCGAGCTGACGACGCTCGACAACGAGGAAGCGCGGGCCGGCGCGGCCGCGGCGAGCGGCGCGGAGCTCGGCAGGAAAGCCCACCTGTGGATGCTGCGCAACGACCTGGCCGGCTACGTGCTCCTCGGCGATCCGGCGGCGCGGCTCCCGATCGCGCGGGCGCCCGGCCAGCACGCCGGCAAGGGCGGGCGCGCGCCGCAGCCGGCCGTCGCGTCGACGATCGGCTTCGCGCCGCAGCCGGCGATCGCGTCGACGATCGGCTTCGCGCCGCAGCCGGCCGCCGCGTCGACGATCGGCTCCGCGCCGCAGCCGGAGCGGAAGGGCGCCCTCGATCCGCGGCGCATGGAGGAGGCGGTGCTCGCGCTGCTCGGCGGGGCCGAGGCGCCGGACGCGATCGCCGCCCGCGCCGGGATCAGCGGCAGCGAGCTCCGGCGCTGGGCGGACACGTACCGAGACGCGGGGCGCGCGGCGCTGGCGAAGATCGGGTGACGGGCGCCGCGCGGGCGCGCGGGCGCGCGGCGCGTCCCGGCGTACGACGGAGCGTACCCAGGGGACGCGCGCCCGGGGCTCCGGCGGGGCGCGATCCCGGCGATCGGCGCGGTTCACGCGCCCTGCGCCGTGGATCCGACTTGGCCCTTCCGTTGCTCTAGCGAGGGGCAGAACAGCGAAGCGCTCTGCCGATCTCGCAGGCGTGAACGCGCAGCCCAGGTAGGAGAGGATCCATGGTCGACATTCTTCCGATGAACCAGGTGGTCGAGATCGTGGGGAACGACGCGAATCACACCTCGCTCGGCCACGCGTTCGCCACCGTGAACGAGAACAAGCAGCAAGTGCAGCACTGGCTGCTCGGCCCCGGCTACAAGCACACCGCCCCGCCGAACGGGACCGTCTACCTCATGCAGCCCCGGAGCTCGGAGTGGGCCAAGATCCGCGACGTGCAGTCGTTCGTGGAGAAGGTGCGGAAGACGTGGGCGAAGGGCAGCCAGTACGTGGAGGCCAATTGCTTCCGGAAAGAGGGCCTGACGGTCCTGCCCAGCCTCGAGGAGCTGAACAAGCTGGCGCCCCCGTTCCCCAAGCAGGATCAGGCGGTCCCCTTCCAGTTCGACACCGGGTGGGGCAGGATCTTCAACAAGCAGCGGACGCTCGGCTACGTCCTCGCGTCGTGGTTCGATGACATCCACCTCCGCGAGCACTGGATGCTGTTCGACGGCTACACGCCGCCCGCCGGCGACGTCGCGATCGGCCTCGGCCCGCGCGATCTGCAGACCGCCGCCGTCTCCGCCTCCTTCGCGGCCGGGGCGGTGCCGTCGGAGAGCCCGTTCGCCCTCGTGATCGTGAGCTGCACCTACCACGATCAGCCCCCCAGCGCGCAGCGGTATCAGCCCCCCAGCGCGCAGCGGTGATCGCTGGCGCGAGGGGTGCCTTGATCGCCGCGCGCCGCCGCGCGCTCACGAGCCGACGCTGACGGAGAGGGCCTCGAGGGATTCGTCGACCGAGAGGATATCCATTCGAATCCCCCAGAATCGCCGCTCTATCCCCCGGAGCATCGCGGCGATTCCCTCGGGCCCTCCCGGGCGCGCGCCGCGCGGGGCGAGCAGCCCGAGCGCCTGGACGCCGACCCCGAGCCCCGTGCACGCCGCGGCCCCCTCCGAGAGGGCCTGCACCTCGCCCTCCTGCGCGGGCGCGCCGCACCGGAGCGCCAGGCAGCGCAGGAGCAGGACCCCTTCCCGGTACATGCCCGCCCCGGACCAGAGCCGGCCGCCGCGGGTCGCGAGGTCGATCGCGGTCTCGAGCTGCCCGGCGCGGAAGGCGGCGGCGGCCTCGGTCATGCAGACCAGCGCCTCCAGGTCGGCGAGCCCGAGCTGCGCGACCGCCTCGACGAGCTCGATGTCCGCCCCCCGGGTCGCGCCCATGCGGTAGGCGGCGGCGCGGCGGATCCGCTCGGCGGACGCCGAGAAGACCGGGTGCCGGCAGCGCCGCGCCATCGCGAGCGCCTCGGCGACCTGCGCGCTGGCCTGCTCGTGGCGGAACGCCTCCAGAAGGGCCGACGCGGCGTTGAGCCGCGCGGCGATGCGATCCACGAGCCACGGCTCCCCCTCCGCCGCCTCGGCGTGCAGCGCCGCGGCCTCCTCGAAGCGGCCCTGCCGGTAGCGGACGCGGCCCGTCCACACCGCGAGCCGCGCGCGCGTCGCCGGGTCGTCCGCGGCCTCTGCCCACGCGGCGACGCTCGCGAGCACCGCCTCCTCGACCTCCAGCGGGCCGCTGCGCGCGGCGATCATCCGGATGCCGTGCCGCCGCCGCTCCAGGCTGGGATCCGGGAGGCGCGGCAGCCCCTCGGCGATCCGGAGCGCGCGCTGCGGATCGGTGCTCAGCGCGTGCCGCGCGCGCCCGAGCTCGATCAGCGGCGCGATCTGCTCGCGCGGCGCCTTCGACCGGCAGAGCTCGTAGAGCGCGCGATCGAGCGACACCGGCGTCCACTGGGAGAGCGCGATGTCGAGCCACACCGACAGCACCCCGAGCTCGCCGGCCGCCCGCGCCGGGCCGTCGCACCGGCGCAGCGCGTGCAGCCCCTCCTCCAGCGCCGCCACGGCCCAGCCGAGCCGCCCGTTCTGCGCCCGCTGCGTCGCCAGCGCCACGGCCTCCTCGGCGACGCGCCTCGGCTCGGCGCCCCCGGCGAGCAGGTGGATCAGCCGCCGCTCGGAGCCCGGCGGCAGCGTCGCCGCGAGCACCCGGTGCGCCGCCTGCTTCCGCGCCGCCGGCCAGGTGTCTTCAACCCGCGCACGTGCGAGCGCCTCGAAGCGCCCGCCCTCGGCCCGCCGCACGGCCTTGCGGGCCACGAGCTGCTCGACCCCCGCCGCGATCTCGCTCTCCGGCCGCTCCATCATCTGCGCGAGCACCCCGAGGTCGGCGTTCGGCGACGCGACGCCGATCCAGCCGAGGATCTCGCTCAGCTCGGGGGGCAGCGGCGACGCCGGGTCCTCGGCCGGGGGCGGCGGCGTCACCACGAGGAGGCCCGCCTCGAGCCGATCGATCGCGTCGCGGCTCACCACGAGCAGGTCCTGATCCCACCGCGCGAGGCCGGCGCGCACCCAGGCCATCACCTCGTCGGCGACGCGCGCGGGCTCCCCCTCCGTCCGCGCCCAGAGCGCCCGCGCCGCGTCCTCGCGGAGGTGGAACAGCCGGTCCGGGCCGGCGAACAGCGCCCGCAGCGCCTGCTCGTCGAGCGGCTGCGCGCGCTCGTCGAGCGGCTGCGCGCGCTCGTCGAGCGGCCGCGCGCGCTCGTCGAGCCAGCGCAGCGCCGGCGCGACGGGCAGCGGCTCGCCGCGCAGGAGGCCGATCACCGCGGCCGCGGAGCGCGGCCGGTCCTCCGGGTCCCTCGCCAGCAGCCGGTCGACCACCCGGGCCACGGCGGCCGGCGCCGCGGGCGCGACGTCCCGGAGCGGCGCCGGCGGCACGAGGAGCCGCGCCCGCAGGATGCCCGCGACGTGGGGCTCGTTGTGCGGGATGACGCCGGAGAGCGCCTCGTAGAGCATCACGCCGATCGTGTAGAGGTCGGTGCGCGCCGTCACCGGGTCGCCGTTGATCTGCTCGGGCGCGAGGTAGAGCGGGGTGCCGACGATCTCGTCGTCGCCGGTGATCGAGGAGGGGTCGACGAGCGACTCGAAATACGAGATGCCGAAGTCGAGGATCGTCGGCCGGCCCTCGGCGCTCACCAGCACGTTGGCGGGCTTGAGATCGCGGTGGATCACGCCGGCCGCGTGCATCCGCGACAGGGTCTCGAGCAGGGCGATCGCCACGTCGGCCAGCTCGGGCCAGGCGCGCGGCGCCGCGCCCTGTGAACCGTCCGCGCTGTCCGCGCTGTCCGCGCTGTCCGCGCGGTCCGCGCGGTTGCCGCGTTTTCCCGGGAACGGGGCGCCGTCGACCCGCTCCATGACGAGGAACGCGCGGTCGTCGTGCACGCCCTCGTCCAGCAGCCGGACGACGCCGGGCAGGCGCAGGAGCCGGAGCGCCGCGATCTCGCGCCGCACGCGCGCGGCGTCCGCCCCGAACCCGGCGCCCAGCAGCTTGATGGCGACGACCTCGCGCGCGAGCTCGTCGTCGGCCTCCCAGACGTCGCCTTGCCCCCCGCGGCCGATGCGGCGCCGGAGGCAGTAACGATCCGCGATCCGCTCGCCCGGACGGGGGCCGCGGGGCATCGGCGTCGTGCTGGGGACGAGCTCGTCCCCGGCGGCGGGTGTGGTGTGCAGCGCGGCCTCGCCGTCGCTCGTCCCACCGTTCCCCGACGTCATCCACTCTTCTATAGCGGCCGACTATTCCGTTAGACAGCCGGGTTTTTCCGCATCGCGCGCGTTCCGTTCGGCGCGATACCCGGCTCCTCGAGCCTCCGCCCCGGGCCGCCTCGCCGGCGCTCGTCAGCGCTCGTCAGCGCTCGTCAGCGCTCGTCGCCGTCGCCCATGCCCCCGAAGAGGCGCCCCCTCTCGTCCGTGAGCCCGAGCGCGTTGCAGAGCGCCTCGACCTTGTCCATCTCGCGCTTCAGCGACTTGTGGTGGTTGCGGCTCTGGACGATCGCCTCTTTGCCCAGGAGGCGGAAGGCCTCCTCCCGGCTCCCGAGCTGGTGCGCCGCGGTGCCGAGGACGAACCCGCGCAGCGCGTCCACGAGGTCCAGGTCCAGCGAGCCGCCGCTCGCGCGCCGCCGCTGCGCCTCCGCCACGAACGCCGCGGCGGTGAGCTGGAACAGGTCGAGCAGCGACTTCGGCCCGCCGCCGGCCTCGTACCCGAGCGCGCGCTCGATGTGGCGCGCCTCCAGCGTGAGCACCTCCGGGGGCGCGCTCCGGTCCATCTGCGCGAACGCGTAGGCGCGGCGGACGATGTTGTCGAGCTGACGCAGGTTGCCCGGCCAGGGCTGGGCCAGGAGGACGCGCTCGGCCTCGGGCGAGAGGCGCGCCTCGCCCGCCTTGCCGCCCGCGCGGTGCCGCCGATCGAGCATGTACTCGGCCCAGCGCCCGATCTCGTCGCGCCGCTCGGCGAGCGGCGGCACCTTCACCGGGAGCACGTTGATCCGGTAGTAGAGGTCCTCGCGGAAGCGCCCGGAGCGGACCTCGGCGTAGAGGTCGGCGTTGGTGCCGATCACGAACCGCACCTCGGCGGTGCGGTCCCCTGCGCCCTCGCCGAGCGGGCGGTAGCGCCGCTCCTCGAGCACGCGGAGCAGGCCGGCCTGCGCCTTGAGCGAGAGCTTGTCGATCTCGTCGATGAACAACGTCCCGCCCTCGGCGCGCCCGATGCAGCCCACGGTGTCCTTGAGCGCGCCGGTGAAGGCGCCCTTCTTCCAGCCGAAGAGCTCCGCCATCTGGAGATCCTCGGGCACCGTGGAGAGGTCGAGCGTCTCGAAGCTCTGGCCGCGCTTCGAGGACTGCTCGTGGCACCAGCGGGCCAGCCGCGACTTGCCGGCGCCGGTGGGGCCGCTCAGAAGCACGGTCTCTTCCTGCTGGGCGAAGACCCGGAGCATCTCGATCACGCCGGCCATCGACGCGCCGATCACCGGGAGGTGCTCGTCGGGCGCGGCGGCCTCGACGGGGCGGAGCGGCAGCGTGCAGAGGTAAGGGGCCGCGACCGCGGCGAGCACCTGCGCGGCGTCGCGGCACGCGGCGAAGAGCGGGCCCCGGCCCATGGCGGCCCGGCAGAGCGCCTCGATCGAGAACATCCCGTCGATGGCGCCGCGGGGGGCGCGCAGGGGCAGGGCGAGCACGTGCGTCGCGTCGCGCTGGAGCAGCCGCGCGCGGCTCTCCTTGCTGTCGAAGTTCGGGGCGCCCTCCCCGTGGGCGAGCGCGACCGCGCCCGTGAGGCCGACGTCGACCGTGCCGAGGGTCACGTCGATCTCGACCGGCGCCTCGTGCTCCGAGATCCAGCGCCACGCCGTCGCGGACGGCATCGACGTGGGGCTCGCCTTGGACGCGTCCGGCCTGCTCTCGACGACCAGGAGGCGCCGGTAGCCGTCCCCCGGACGCAGGTGGACCATGCCCCGCAACACCCGGCCACGTTTGGCGAAAGGCGAGCTGGCAAACGCTTCGTCCGCGAGCTCGAGCAGCGCTTCCAGCGTGACCGTGGCGGCGTCCTCGAAGGTCGACGCGCGAGACAGAGCGGAGATGAGGGGCGCGAGCTTGTGTTCCAGGCACCCCTCGTTACCACGGAAGCGCCCCCGCCGGTCAGGTCGTCGCGCCGCCACACGACCGGGAGGGCTCCGGCCAGCTCGGGCGCGCTCCGCCGCGGCCCTCGGCCCCGCTCCGCCGCGGCCCTCGGCCACGTCGTCGTCCCACCGCAACCGAAATCGTAACAGCCACCGTCACAGCACTGACGGCCGGCGCGTCCTCCTGGACGAGAGGACGTCCACTCAAGACGCAGCTACGGCGTCATTTCCTGAAATTCCGAGAGCTTGGTCCCGTCCTCAACGGTGGAACGGGGATTGCCAATGTCCGTCGGAATGAGGCGAGGTGGGAGAATCAGCAAGCCTGAACACGAGCCGTTCCGGTTCGAGGCAGGCAGCTCGGGAGCGGAGCGCGCGCGCGAGGACCGCCGAGGCAGCCCGCGCCTGCTCCGGAGAGGGACAGCCATGGAGACGACGTCGCTCGATCTGACGCTGGATCTCGCGCGCGCCGAGGACACCGACGCGCCGTTCGCGTTCCGCTTCACCCGCCAGTCGTACGTGATGTGCAGGGAGGACGGCGTCTTCGAGGGCGCGACCTTTCCGTGGGACGACGAGGTGCTCCGCGACCTCGCGGCCCTCCAGCGCCCGCGCCCGGAGCCGCTCGCGCGGCAGCGCTTCGGGGAGCGGCTCCGCGACTTCCTCGCGCAGGCCGACTGGGGCGCGCGCGAGGAGGAGATCGCCGCGGCGCTCCGCGACGGCCGCCGCGTCCATCTGACGATCCGCTCGTCGGCCGCGGAGCTGTACGCGCTGCCCTGGGAGCTGCTCACGCTGCGCTCGAGCGGCCAGCACCTCGGCGAGCTGCGCGGCTGCCTGCTCCGGTACGAGTGGCCCGGCACCGAGACCGCGGGCCCCGAGCCCGGCCAGGAGGCCGAGGGCGGGCGCATCGTCTTCGCCTGGTCCGCGGCCGGCGGCGCCGTGCCCGCGGAGGCGCACCTCGAGGCGCTGCGCCGCGCCTGCGCCGAGGGCCACTGCGCCTTCGACGCGGCCAGGGACGTCGTGCCCCACGCCTCGCCGGCGGCCCTCTACAAGGCCCTGAGCGGGGGCGGCCCGCCCGTCTCGGTGCTCCACATCCTCTGCCACGGCGGCCCGCTGGCCCCGAGCGCCGAGGCGTTCGGGCTGGCGTGGGACGCCTCCGAGCCCGGCGGGGCCCCCGTGATGGTCGACGCGGGCGCCCTCCGCAGGATGCTCGAGCCCCACCTCGGCACGCTGCGCCTGGTCGTGCTCTGCAGCTGCTACGGCGGCGACGCGGGCGCGCCCGGCAACGCGCTCGGCAGCGTGGCGCAGGCGCTCCACCGCGCCGGCGTCCCGGCCGTCGTGGCCTCGCGTTATCCGCTCACCACACACGGCTCGGTCGCGCTGGCGGAGGTGCTGTACCGGGAGCTGCTCGTGGGCTCGGCGTCGCTCGAGGAAGCGTTCCTCGCGGCGCGCGAGCGGCTCGGCCGCGAGGCGTCGAGCGACGACTGGGCCTCGCTGCAGCTCTACGCCCGGGCGGCGGACGGCCCGGATCACCGGCCGGTCGTGGTGCGGCCGTACCGCGGCCTGCGCCCGTTCGAGGCCGAGCACCGCCGGTTCTTCTTCGCGCGCGATCAGGAGACGGAGGAGCTCGTGAAGGCGCTCGGCGCGGGCGGCCGCCTGGTCACCGTGGTGGCCCCGTCGGGCGCGGGCAAGTCGTCGCTGGTGCGGGCGGGCCTCGTCCCCGCGGTGCTGGAGGGGGCGCTCGGGCCGCGCCCGTTCCAGGTGCGGATCCTCCACCCCGGCGCGAGCCCGCTCCGCGCGCTCGCCGCCATGGTCGACTCGCTCGGCGCCCCCGAGGAGGAGCGCGCGCCCCGGTCGCTGAAGCCCTCGCTGGCCGGCCCGCCGGCCGAGGTCTCGGGCGCCGCCGCGCAGCGCCCCGAGGGGCTCGCGGGCGTGCTGGAGCAGCGGCTCTCGGCCCTCCCGGGCGATCCGCGCCTGCTGCTCGTGGTGGACGAGCTCGAGGAGCTGTTCACGAGGGCGGAGGACCGCGCCGAGGCCGACGCGTTCGTGGCGGCCCTGGTGCACGCGGCCTCGGCGCCGGGCGATCGCGTGCGGGTGGTGCTCACGCTCCGCTCGAACTTCCTGGCGCAGTACCTGGAGCTCCACCCCGAGCTGGCGAAGGCGCCGCTCGTGCCGATCCCGCCGATGAGCGACGCGCAGCTCCTGGAGGTGACGGTCGGCCCGGCGGAGCGCGTGGGGCTCCGGTTCGAGGAGGGCCTGGTCGACGCGCTGCTCGCGTCGCTGCACGAGGGCGCGGCGGCCGCGGCGCACGGCGCCGGCGCGAAGCTGCCGCTGCTCGAGTTCGCGCTGGAGGCGCTGTGGGAGCGGCGCGCGGGGGGCTTCATCACCTGGGAGGCGTGGGAGGAGATCGGCGGCCTGAACGGGGCCATCGCCAGGCGCGCCGACGAGGTGCTGGCCGGCTGCGCGGACGAGGAGCAGCGCCGGCTCTCGCGGGACCTCTTGACGCGCCTGGTGCACCTCGGGCGGGACACGGAGGACACGCGGCGTTACGCGTCGCGGGAGGAGCTCGAGTCGCTCGCGCCGGGCAGGGCGGCGGGCGCGGAGCTGGAGCGGTGGGTCCGCGCCCGGCTGCTGACCGCGAGCGAGGACGAGGTGGTGGTGGCGCACGAGGCCGTGATCCACGGGTGGGGGACGCTGCAGGGCTGGATCGCCGAGGACCGCGAGGCGCTGCTCACGCGGCAGGAGCTCGGGCAGGCGACCCGGCGCTGGGAGGACGCGGGGCGGAGCCCGGAGGAGCTGTGGCGCGGCTGCCGGCTCAGGGACATGGTGGGGCTGCATCGGGCGGGCCGGGTGCGGCTGTCGACGGCCGAGGCGGCCTTCCTGGAGGCGGCGCAGGCCGCGGCGGTGAAGGTGCAGAGGAAGCGGCCGTGGTGGCGCTCGCTGCAGCTCGGCGACGCGGCGGCGATCGTGGCGCTCGGCGCGGTGGCGATCGCGGGGCTGGGCGCGGCGGCGATCGTGGCGCTGCGCGCGGCGAGGCTCGCCTTCGACGCCCTGTTCATGAGGTCGATCCACCAGGCCGACCCGCAGGCCGTCCCGTCGTGGCCCTCGCCGTGGCCCGGCGGCGCGGCGGCGCTCGTGGCGCTGGGCGCGGTGACGTTCGCCCTCGGCGCCCTGCTCGCGAGGGCGCTCCGCCAGGTCGGCCCGCAGGCCGTCTCGATCCCGCCCGCGTCTGCCTCGTCGCGGATGGCGCGCGTCGTGGTGCTGCCGCCGAACACACGCGGCGTCATCCGCCAGGGACCCGGCGCGCACGAGGAGGGGGTGACCGGTGTCCCCGCCGGCGCGGAGGTGACCGTGCTCGAAGAATTCAATCCGGACAGCAAAAATCCAGCGAACTGCTGGTACCGCGTGCAGTACAGGGGCGAGGAGCTCTGGATGCACCGGAACATCGTCTCGCTGAATTGAGCTGCGCGCCGCGCAGCGCGTGTGTCCCCGGCGACGCGCGCGCGGCGAGGCGCGGGTGCCACGCCGCGCGGGCACACGGGCGGCGCGCGCGCGGGCACACGGGCGGCGCGCGCGCGGGCACACGGGCAGCACGCGCGCGGGCACACGGGCGGCACGCGCGCGGGCACACGGGCGGCACGTGCCTCCAGCCGCAGGGGCTCGATGGCACGTGCGTGCCGGTCAGATCGTCGAGCCGCGCGGCAAGGACGGGAGGGGCGCGGGGAGGGATGGCATGTCGGCCGGGGGCGCGGCGATCGGCTCGTTGCCTTGCTCGGGAGGGGCCGTGTCGTCGTCCGTCGGGGGCGCGGGCGGAGGCGGCGTCCTGGGTGGCCGCGCCGTGCACTCGTCGAGCTTCCTCTTCATGTCGTGGAGCCGGTCGGAGGTCTCGGCGAGCTGCTCGTCGAGCCAGCTCGCGCGCGCGGACTCGCGCCGCAGCTCGGCGAGGGTGGTCCTGAGCTCGTGGTCCCTCGCGCGGAGGGCGGCCCTTGCGCGCTCGCCGTCCCGCTCGGCGCGTCCGAGCTGCGCGAGCAGGCGCTCGCGCTCGGCCTCGAGGCCGGCGATCTCGCGCGCCATGGCGCTCTTCGACTGCTCGTACCGGGCGTCGGCCTCGGCCTTCGCGGTGGACGCGGCCTCGGCGGCGCGCCTGGCCCGGAGCGCGGCCTGCTCGGCGAGGCGCTTGGCCTCGGTCATCGCGTCCCTGGCGGAGTTGGCGCTCTTCGCGTCGTCGCTCGCCTTCATCGCGAGGGCGAGGGCCTCGGCCGTCGCGCTCTGCGCCTCGCTCATCTTCTGGAGCGCCTCCTGCGCGGAGGCGCGGGCGGCCGCCTCGAACCTGCTGTGGTCGCGCGCCGCGCGCTCCGCTGTCTCGGCCGTGCGCCGCGCCCGGGTCGCGTGCATCCAGAAGACGGTGGTGGTCGCGACCATGCCCATCAGGACGATCACGCCGAGGGCGAGGAGCATGCGCGTGAGGCGCTCGCGGCGCGCCTCGGCCGCGGCGGCGGCGTCCAGGAAGCCGCGCTCCGCCGCGGAGAGGTCGTCGATGTCCCGGGCCCACGCGGAGAGCTCGTGCAGCGCCTTGCCGCGCGGCAGGAGCCTCGGCGCCTTGCCGCCGAGGGTCCACCTGGAGAGCGCCTCATCGAACTCCCGCTTCGCCCGGCCGAGCCGGTGCAGCGCGGCCGCGACCTCCGCCATGTGCGGTCGCGCGTCCGGATCGAAGGACAGCACCCGGTGCACGAGGGCGGCGAGATCGGGCGGGGTCGCGGCGTCGAGCGGCGGCGGCCACGCCCCGCTCGGCGCGTCGGGCGTCCGGCCCTCGAGCAGCTCGTACAGGATGACGCCGAGGGAGTAGACGTCGGCCTTGGCGTCGACGCTCCCCGAGTGGCGCTCCTGTTCCGGCGCCATGTAGCTCCTCGTCCCGAGCCCCCACACGCCCTCTTGCGTGAACGGCATCGTGGGCTGTCCGGCGCCCTCGCTGCGCGGCCCGGCCAGCTCGAGGGCGGCGTTCGCCGCCGCGAACGAGGCGACCGCGAACGAGGCGACCGCGAACGAGGCGACCTCGACCGGCACCTCGATCGGCGCGTGGATCATGGCGGGCCTCCCCGAGCTGACCCCCGGGAGGCTCCGGAGCGCTTCCTCGGCGTGCGCGTCCCAGTCCCGCGTGTCCCCGTCGCGCCTGGCCACTTCGGCCGCGCCTCCAGCCGCGGTGCCCGGGACGGTCCTCGACGGCGCCGACAGCTCGGTGCGGATCGTCGGCGCGCGGGTGGAGGCGAGGCTCCCGTTCGTGTCGAGCTCCATCACCTCGGGCAGCCCGCCCCACAGGACCTTCGCGATGCCGAAGTCGAGGATCTTGACGCGGCTGCCTCCGGGCGCGAGCTCGTCGTCGACGACCATGATGTTCTCCGGCTTCAGGTCGCGGTGGACGACCTTGGAGGCGTGGGCGGCGGCCATGGCCGAGGCGATCTGGTAGCCGAGCCGCACGACCTGCCGCGGCCGTTCCGCGGCGGGCACCTCGTGCACCCACTCGCGGAGCCCTCGTCCATCGAGGTATTCCATGACGATGTAGGGCGACCCGTCGTCGAGCTCACCGGAGTCGAACACCCGCACGATGCCTGGGTGGTTGATGATGTTGACGGCGATCGCCTCTTGCCGGAAGCGCGCCACGACGTCTGGCCGCCGCGCGTAGTCGCCGAGCAGCACCTTGATTGCGGCGCGCGCCCGCGTCTTCGGGTGTCGCGCCCGGAACACCCGCCCCATCCCCCCGCGCCCGAGCTCCCCTTCGACGAGCCACCCGCGCAGGCTCCCAGGCCCCCGCCCGGCCTCGTCCTGCCCTCCCTCGAAGGTGGCCCGCATCTCCATGCCCCACCCATCCTGCACCTGCCCGTTCCCCGACGGAAGCCCCAGCAGTCAGCCTCCCGGCCTTCCCTATCCATCCCAATCCCGACGCGCGCGCCGGCGGGTGGGTGTGTACGGCGGGGCGGATGGCCAGCGCCCACCCGCCCCCGCCGCACACACCCACCCGCCGGCGCGTTCGGCCGGGCACTCCTCCCCGTCTGAGCGGCACGTGTTCACTGCGGTCGAACGGCGCCGCGAGGTGCCGTCAGCGAGCCGGGGCTCAGCCGGACGGGGAATTGAGGCCCGCGTGATATCGAATCTTCGTTTACGGGCAGTATGCTTGACCCTGCGAACCACGGGGAGAGAGCATGAAGCAATACAAGGTCATCAGGGTAAAGCGCAAAATGAAGCAGTATCCTGCCAAGAGCCTACAAAATGAAATATTTGGACCGATAAAGGTCGTGCACAAGATCGACTTCAACCCGAAGAAGTTCATGAAGCGACTGATGGACTTCTGGTTCTAGGGTTCCCCGGCCGGGGAGCTCCCTCGAGCGCGCCGGGGGATCTCGTGCGGAGCGGCGTGCTCCTGGACCGCGCGCGTCGAGGGCGCCGGGCCGCGCCGGAGATCACGCCTTGTTCGTGGGATGTATCCCTGCTCCCGGGGCGCGCGCCTGGACCAGCACCGACATGTTCCCGGGGGCGTGGAGGTTATCCATCATCTTGACGTGCGCGAGCGGGATCTCGGACCAGGGGAACGTCTCCGACAGGCAGGGGTCGATGCGCCTCTCTTGAACGAGCCTGTTCGCCTGGGTCGCCTGCATCAGCGTGGCGAAGTGGCTCCCCTGAATGCGCTTCTGTCGCATCCAGACGAACCGGGCGTCCATCGTCAAGTTGAAGCCGGTCGTGCCGGCGCAGATGACGACCATCCCGCCGCGCTTGACGACGAAGCAGCTCACCGGAAACGTCGTTTCGCCGGGGTGCTCGAAGACCAGATCGACGTCGGTCTTGTCCCCCGTGATGTTCCAGATCGCCTTCCCGAAGCGGCGCACCTCCTTGAGGTACGCCGCGTAGGCCTCGCCCTCGGCGACAGCCTGGAGAGGCCCCCAGCAGTTGAACTCGGTGCGATTGATCACGCCTTTTGCCCCGAGGGACATGACGAAATCACGCTTCTTGTCGTCCGAGATCACGCCGATCGCGTTCGCGCCGGCCATGCGCACGAGCTGGATGGCCATGGATCCGAGGCCGCCCGCCGCCCCCCACACCAGGATGTTCATGCCGGGGCGCAAGGTGTGCGGAGGGTGCCCGAGGAGCATCCGATAGGCGGTCGCCAGCGTCAGCATGTACGAGGCGCTGGCCTCCCACGTGAGGTGCTTGGGCCGCTCCACGAGCTGCCGCCCCTGCACCAGCGCGAACTGGGCGAAGGATCCGTGAGGCGTCTCGAAACCCCAGATCCGCTGCGTCGGTGAGAGCATGGGGTCGCCGCCGTTGCACTCCGCGTCGTCGCCGTCGTCCTGGTTGCAATGAACGACCACTTCATCACCGACGCGCCACCGCTTGACCATGCTCCCCACGGCCCACACCACGCCGGACGCGTCGGATCCGGGCACGTGGTACGGGTGACGATGCACGTCGAACACGGAGACGGGCTTCCCGAGCGCGGCCCAGATGCTGTTGTAATTGACGCCGGCGGCCATCACGTGGACGAGCACCTCGTCCGGACCGACGATGGGGGTCGGCACGACCTCGACCTGCATGGCGCTCCGCGGATGCCCGTGCCGCTCGCGGCGGATCACCCATGCGTACATGTTCTTGGGCACATGGCCCAGAGGGGGCGCCTCGCCCACCTCGTAGAGGTCTTTCAGGCTCGATCGAGGCTCCGACGGATGCACGCTGGTCAACATAACTCTCCTGATGAGGCTACTTTGCCGGCAATCGGCCGGCGAGTTTCAGAGGCGCGCGGAGACCGGGCCGCCCGGATCACCTCGCATGGATCGTGGCCCCTCGCTCAAGGCTCGACCTCGACCCTCATGTAGGGTGGAAAACCTTGGATCTGCGAATAATCGTTCACCATGACCGCGCGGTCTCCGTCCTTGCTCACCTCGCGGAAGCCCGCGAACTTGTAGGTGACGTACATCATGCGGTTCCTGTTGTTCGAGACGAACTCCGCGCGGAGCTCGACGCCGGCGTCCCTGGCGCGGCCCAGGATGTGATTCAGCAGCACCGTCCCGACGCCGCGAGACATGACCCTACACGACATGAGCAGGAGCTTGAGCGTCCAGACGGCAGGACCGCGCTCGACGAGCGCGAGGCCGATCTTGCCGTAGGTGCCATACCTGTCCTCGAGCGAGGCGATCAGCAGGTCGTGCTCGGGGGATCTGCGGAAGTGATCGAGCTCGTCGTAGGAGTAGGTGTCCCCGGTCGTGTTGAGCTGGTTCGTGCGCAGGGTCAGCTCCTCTGCGCGCTTCAGGTCCTCCTCCTTCGCCCGCGCGATGATGAAGCGCATGTCGAGCGAGGCGAGGAACTGCTCCGGCGTGCCGCCGTGCGCCTCCTCGACCTTCTTGCGCTCGATGTCGGCGAGGTACATCTTCCGCCTCACCCGTGAGTCGTCGGTGACGAAGCGGGGGTTCGCCTCGGGGAGCTCCGGGATCTGCGCGACGTCGGCGGCGTCGACGCAGCGCGTCGACGGGTGCGAGAACTGGACCTCGTCGCGCTCGAAGGGCTGGTCGTCCACGAAGGCGATCGCGTCGAGGCCGATGTTGAGGGACCGCGCGATCGCCTCGATGGAAGCGGACTTGCTGTTCCAGTTGACCTGCGGGTAGAGGAAGTACTCCGCGATCCCGAGCTCCGTGAGCTTGGCCATCGCGAGATCGTGATCGTTGCGGCTGGCGATGGAGTGGAGGATGCCGCGCTCGTCCAGCGCCTTGATGACGTCGATCGCGGCGCGCCGCGGCGTGACCTCGCGATCTTCGAGGAGGATGCCGTCCCAGAGCGTGTTGTCCAGATCCCAGACGACACACTTGAGGACATTCCTGTCTTCTCCCGCGCCGGACTGCTCCTTCTCGGCTCTGCGCTCCACGTGCATGGCTCCTTCGACGTCAGACACCGGCTGCTCCGCTCGACTGTCCAGCGCGGCTCCGCAGCGCGCCGTACTCTTGATAGCCATACTCGGCGATGGTGATCTGCTGGATCTGCGAGCTCCCCTCGATGATCTCTCCGATCTTGGCGTCGCCCAGGTAGCGCTGGAGGGGGTAGTCGCTGCTGCATCCGTTGGCGCCGTGGAGCTGCACGGCGTCATCGGCAGCCCGGGCCGCCGCCGTCGACGCGAAGTACTTGGCGATCGACGTCGCGGCGAGCGCGCCGGGATCCCTCGCGTCCCGCAGGCGCCCGGCCTCCAGGCAGAGCAGCCTGGCCGCGCTGAGGTTCGTGATCATGTCGGTCACCAGCCGCCGCACCAGCTGGTGCTCCTTGAGCCGGACGCCGAACTGCTCTCGCTCGCTCGTGTAGACGACGCAGGCGTCGAGGCACGCCTGGAGGAGCCCGACGGAGCCCCATGCCACGCTGTACCGCCCGGAGTCAAGCGCGGCGGCCGCGACGTGCGAGATGCCGAGCCCCCGCCTCCCCACGAGGTTCTCGTCGGGGATGCGGCAGCCGTCGAAGTGGACGCTCGCCGTCATGGACCCGCGGAGCCCGAGGAGGCCCTCTATGGGCTCGATCGAGACCCCTGCCCGCTCACGCTCGACCAGGAACGCGGCGGGCTCTCCCTCGCACCGCGCGAACACGAGCAGCACGTCCGCGAGCTGACCGTACGTGATCCACTTCTTGTGCCCGTGGAGCACGAAATCCCCTCCGTCGGGCGTGGCCTCCGTCTTCACGCTCTTCGCGTCGCTGCCCGTGCCCGGCTCGGACAAGCCCAGCGCCGCGATCGCCATGCCGGACGCGAGCCTCGGGATCCATACCTCCTTCTGCGCGCGGGTGCCCCAACGCAAGATCGACTGGGCCACCATGGTGTGCACCGTCAGGAGGCTGCGCAGCGAGGAGCAGCCGCGCCCGACCTCGCCGACGAGCAGGCCGAAGGTCACCATGTCTCTGCCGCCGCCGCCGAGCTCCCGCGGAAGCGGCAGACCAAGGTAACCGCGCTCGGCGAGGCGCCGGATGATCTCGGGGCGCGTCCGTTGCTGCCTGTGGTGATCGTCCCCGAGGGGGACGATCTCCCGATCGGCGAAGGACTGGAACTCGTCCAGCGCCTCCGCCTGCTCACGGGTGAGGTGGTGTCTCATCTTGGCTCTCCCGGTACCACGCCGCGCCTCAGCCGCCCGTCGCGCCCGCGGTCTTTCGCTGCACCAGACGGGAGATCGCCTCGATCGAGCGGAAGTTGTCGAGCTCGAGATCCTCGTTCTCGATGGTGATGCCGAACTGGTGCTCGACGAAGGTGACGAGCTGCATCGCGAACATCGAGTTGACGAACCCCAGGCTGAAGATGTCCTCGCGCTCCTGCAGGGCGTGGCCTGGAAAGAAGCGCGCGAGGTACTGCGAAACCGTCGTCCTGATCTCTTGCGTGCTCATGCTGCGACCCTTTCGCGCGCCGTGACGGCTCACGCGTACGTATAGAACCCGCGCCCGCTCTTGCGCCCATGGAGCCCCGCGTCCACCATCTTCTTCAGCAGCGGGCAGGGCCGGTACTTGTCGTCGTTGAAGCTCTCGTAGAGGACCTCGACGGAGTAGAGGATGGTGTCGAGCCCGATGAGGTCCGCCGTCTCCAGCGGACCCATCTTGTGACCGAAGCAGGTCTTGAAGATCCGATCGACGTCCGCTGCGCTCGCCGTGCGGTCCTGCACCAGGAAGATGGCCTCGTTGATGGTCAGCATCAGCACCCGGTTCGACACGAAGCCGGGAGAGTCCTCGACGAGGATGCTCTCCTTGCCCATCTCGGCGAGGAAGCGCCTCGCGTCCTCGATGGTCTCGTCCGAGGAGTGATAGCCGCGGATCAGCTCGACCATCGGCTTCATCGGGACGGGGTTCATGAAATGCATCCCGACGACCTTCGGCGCCCGCTTCGTGACGGAGGCGATGCGGGTGATGGAGATCGCCGAGGTGTCCGCCGCGAATATCACGTCCGGCCGGCAGATCGCGTCGATGCGCTCGTAGACCGCCTTCTTGATCGGCCACTTCTCGGTCACGTTCTCGACGACGAAGCTGACCTCGGCGAGCTCCTCGTCATCCGTCGTGAAGCGGATGCGCTCCAGGACCTGCTTGGGATCGACCGCCGCCTTCCTGTTGAAGAGCGAGAACGCGCGCAGGCCGTTCCTTATCTCCTGCCTGGCTCGATCGAGGATCGGCTCGGAGACGTCCACGAGGACGACCCGGTGCCCCGTCTGGGCGAGGTTCTGCGCGACCCCGGACCCCATGACCCCTGCGCCAATGACCCCCACGATCTCGTAGTTCATCGCTGACTCCCTCGGACGTCGACGTCACTGCCCTCTGCGGACTGCGTAGACGTTGTGAATGTTGGTCCCCACGTACAGGGCGTCCTGCTCGGAGACGACCGCGAAGCCGCGCCGCTCGAGCAGCGCCTTCACGCGGTCCACCCTGCCCTCGATGTCGTGTACCTCGAGGACGATCTGGGCGATCTTCGGGAAGTCTCCGGCGTCGATGCCCTCCAGCACCTCGAGCTCGCACTTCTGCACGTCCACCTTCAAGAGGTCGATGCGCGGTACGCCTCGCTCCCGGATGATGTCGCTCAGGCGCCGGAGCTTGGCCGTGAACGTCTGGGCTTCGAAGCGCACGTCGAGGAGCTCGTCCTGGTGGGCGGCGACCTGATCCACGCCGGCGACGCCGATCCGGCGCTGGTTCTCGATGATGGCCCGGAGGTTGTGCTTCTCCTCCGCTTCGTCGGCGTGGAACGAGGACATGCCCGAGCTGTTCGGGTAGAACGTGAACGAGGCCTCCCGGACGTCGTTCGAGAGGCCGATATTGAACAGCTCGGCCCGGACGCGGTTCCGCTCCACGTTCCGGCTCAGGATCGCGAACAGCGGCGGCGCCGGCTCGAAGGAGTAGATGCGCGCGTCAGGGGCCTCGGTGTGCGTGAAGAGGGTGAAGAGGCCGATGTTGGCCCCGACGTCGAAGACGATCGCGTCCTTCGGGATGCGGATGCCATGCTTCACGTACGAGCGGTGCTCGAAGATGTCCTCGTAGAAGTGGCGGGTCTCGCCCTCGTTCTGGTGGTTGATCTCGATGCCGTTCGGGAGCCGGTACTGGAGCTCTGCCCGGCGCGGCGCCCCCGTCGCCGCGGCGCGCTCCGCCGCGCCGGCGGCGACGTCCTTGCCCGCTTGCATCGCCTCGATCAGCTCGGCCATCGAGGCGAGGGTGCGCCTCTCGTAGACACGGCGCAGCGGGAGGTTCACGCGGAAGGACTTCTGGACGCGGAGGACGAGCCGGGTGGCGATGAGGGAGTTGCCCCCGCGCTCGAAGAAATCGTCGCCCCGGCCGATCGGCTGCGCAGGGAGCAGCTTCTGCCAGAGAGCAGCCAGGTCTCGCTCGACCTTGGTGCGCGGCGGCTCGAAGGCGTCCGCGGGCTTGGCCGCCGGCGTCATGGCCTCCGTGGCCGCCGTGACCGGAGAGGGAGCCGGGGCGCTCCGCTCGACCTGCAGGTGAATCGGCTGAAAGTGCCTGTCGTCCAGCGCCGCGCCCGCGAGCCAGAGCCGGCTCAACGCCTTGAGCAGCACCGCGCCGTCGGGCTGGACGTCGTAGGCGTGCCTCATCGAGGGGACGATGACCCGCTCCGATGGGGGCTCGCCTTCAGGCCGGAGGAGCACGAGGCTGCTCAGCGTCTGCCCCGGACCGACCTCGAGGAAGAGCCGCTCTGGCCTCTGGAGCAGCTTGCCTATCCCGTCGGCGAAGCGCACGGGGCTCGAGAGGTGCGCTGCCCAGTACGCCGGATCGGTGGCCTGCTCCGCGGTGATCAGCTCGCCGGTGACGTTCGAGGCGTAGGGGATCTGCGGGGGCTTGAGCGCATAGGTCTCGACGAGCCGGGTCAGGCGCTCCGCGATGGGATCCATCATCCTGGAGTGGAACGCGTGCGACGACTGGACCCGCCGGGACGCCGTGCCTTGCTCCGCGAGTCGCTTCTCGAGGGCGAGCACCTCTTCCCTCGGCCCGGAGACGACGCAGAACTCGGGACCGTTGACCGCGGAGAGCGAGAGGTGGTCGCCGAGGAGCTGCCTCACCTGCGCCTCGGGCAAGCTCACGGCGAGCATGCCTCCCGGGGGTAGATCCTCGATCATCTGCGCGCGCCGCGCCGTGAGCGTGAGCGCGTCCTCGAGCGACAGGACGCCGGCGATGCACGCGGCCACATACTCGCCGAGGCTGTATCCGATCATCGCGTCGACGCGAGGCGCCCACTTCTGCCACACCTTCGCGAGCGCGTACTCGACGACGAAGAGCGCCGGCTGGGTGAGGCGCGTCTGGTTCAGCAGCACGTCCGCCCCGCTCGGCGCCTCGCGTCCCCGTCCGAGCATCTTCCGGAGGTCGATGCCCTGCTTGGTCGCCCCCTGCGGCTCGTCCGCCGGGGCCGAGGCGCCGCCGGACGCCTCCGGCCCGGGGTAGATGACGCTGCGGATGTCGAGGCCGATCTCGGGCTTGAGGAGCTCGGCGCACAGGTCGACCTGCTCGCGGAACGTGGGCTCGCATCGATAGAGGTCGCGACCCATGTTGATGTAGTGATCGCCCAGCCCTGGAAACATGAACACGAGCGGCCGATCACCGGGCTCCGCGACGCCGGTGGAGGTGCGCTTGTCCACGGGTCCAAGACCCGCCGCCTCGCCCACGGCATCCTGGAAGAGGAGCGCCGCGCGGTGGCGAGCGGCGCCGGGGGCCATGTGGAGGACGCGGACCATCACCTCGGCGTGCGGCTCGGGCTGGCGCGCGCGCAGCGCGTCGACTGCAGCGTCGAGGTCCGCGCCGTCGCCCGCCGAGAGCAGCGCGACGTGCCACGGGCTCGGCTGCCTGGAGGGTCCTTGAAAGCCAGGGCGAGCGATCGGGAGTGTCGGGGTCATCGTCACGTTGATTTCCTTTGATGAGCTATCGAACGCTTGACTGGAGGGCGTCTGGCGAGCGGTCGAAGAGCGGCGTTTCGCTGCGCCGACCTGCCGTGTCCTCGCCGCATGCCCGCTCAATCCTCTTGCTCCGCTATCCCGAGCGCTTCGGACGCGCGCAGGCCTCGATCGGCATGCCGCTCCTCCGGGAGCGCGGCGAGCCAGTCGTGGACGACCTTCGCGGTGACGCTGGCGCCCTCGGTGATGAGGTCGAAATGGTGGAAAGGCACCATCGCGTGCGCGGGGGACAGGCCTGCGCGGAGCCATGTCGCGAGGAGGTCCTCGCCCGTGGGGAACACCTCGAACACGGCCCCCGTGACCGGGATCATGCCGCAGGCGAGGAAGATCGGGGCGAGGATCCTCGCCGGGCTCCAGCCGTCGAAGAGCTTCCGGTAGTACGAGCCTGCGGTTACCTCGAAATCCCTCGCCGCGAGGAAGATGTCCTTGTAGTCGTCCGGCAGCCACGCCCACTTCTCCGCGTTCTTGCCGATGGCCCCGGCCCCGGGCAGCGCGTCCAGCAGCACGACCGCCGCCGGGAAGATCCCGAGCCGCTCCAGGTAGGCTGCGAGCTCGTAGGCCAGCCATCCTCCGGACGAGTAGCCGACGAGGGCGAACGGGGCGCCGGCGGTGCACTGCCGGACCGCGTCGGCGTGGCTCCGCAGGACGCTCGCGAGGTCGGGCGGCAAGGGCTCTCCTTCGTAGAACCCCGAGCACAGGAGGGCAAACACGTTGCCAGCCCCGTGCTCGCGCATGGCGTTGGCGAACCGCACATAGCAGAAGCTCCCTGACGAGCCTGCCCCTCCCAGCTCCGGCACCATTGGCGGTATGCAGATCAGGTTCAGCTCGGCCGTGCCGGTGACGTGCCGCACGATCTTGGAGCCAGCGGCCTTCGAGCCGGGAGGAGCTTTGGCCTCCTGAGCGATTCGGAGTCGGGTGGCGATGGCGACGATCTCGTCCGCGAGAGAGGGATCGTCCGACTCTTCGGCGGAGAGGATGAGCCGAGACAGACCGGACCTGAAATCGACGGCGGCCCCGGGCGCGCGCTCGGGCGCACGCTCGGGCACGGGAGCCGCCGCGTCGATGTGCGGGGCGAGGGCGCCGAGCAGGAAGCTGGCGAGCTGCTGGGGCGATGGGTGGTCGAAGACCATGGTCGCTGGCAGGGTCATGCCGGTCTCGCGCTGGAGTTGCCGGCGGAGCTCGACCGCCATGAGGGAATCGAGGCCAAGGTCGACGAAATTCCCGTCAGGGTCGATCAAGGAGACGTCGGTGTGGTCGAGGATCGCCGCGACGTTGACCTGCACCATGTAGACGAGCCGCTCGAGCCGCCGATCCTCCGAAAAGCTGCGGAGCGCGGCGAGGAGCGAGGCGTCGCCCTCGCCGTTCGTCGACGCGTCCAGCGCCGAGATGGCCTGCCTTGCCTCGGGGATCTCGTCGAGCAGCGGGCGCGGGCGCGCCGCGGCATAGATCGGCGCAAACCGCGACCAGTCCATGTCGGCGACGACCACCGTGGTCTCATCGTGCTCGAGCGCCTGCTCCAGCGCGGCGATGGCGGCCGTGGGCTCCTGCGCGCGCAAGCCGCGTCGTTTCAGGTACTCCCGAGCCTCCGTACCGGCGGCCATGCCTGCGCCGTCCCACATCCCCCACGCGATCGAGGTGCCCGGGAGGCCAAGCGCGCGGCGCTGCTCGACCAGCGCGTTCATGAAATCGTTCGCTCCGGCGTAGGCGCCCAGCGTGGCGCTCCCCCAGATCCCGGCCACCGACGAGTAGGTGACGAAGGCGTCGAGAGGGGTGTCGCGGAGCAGCTCTTGCAGGTGAATCGCCCCCACGACCTTGCCCGCACCCACATCGAGGACCTCCGCGCGGGTGATCCCGGCGAGCGGCGTATGCCGTTCGACGCCCGCGAGGTGGAAGACCGCCCGAGGGGTCGCTCCTTCCCTCTCGAGGCGCTGGAGGACGGACGCCAACGCCTGCCGGTCCGCGAGATCACACGCCTCGAGGGTGACGCGTACCCCGAGCTCCGAGAGCTCCGCAGAGAGCTGCAGAGCACCGGGGGCGGCGGGGCCACGCCGGCTGAGCAGCACGAGGTGCTCGGCGCCGCGCTGGGCGAGCCAGCGAGAGACGTGGGCGCCGAGCCCGCCCGTCCCCCCGGTGACGAGCACGGTCCCTCGCGCCCTGAAGGCCCGCAGAGGGGCCGTCTCCCCGAGCGGCGCGCGCACGAGCCGGCGGGCGAAGAGGCCGGCTGGCCTCAGCGCGAGCTGATCTTCGTGCGCTCGATTGCCGAGCGCAGACGCGAGCCGCTCGCTCGCCTTGGAGTCCAGCGTGGGAGGCAGATCGAGCATTCCCCCGAAGCGCTCGGGGTGCTCGAGAGAGAGCACGTGGCCGATACCCCAGCTGAGCACCTGGAGCGGGTGCGTCGGTGCCTCTGCGCGCGAGACCGAGACGGCTCCGCGCGTGAGCAGCCACAGCGGCGCCTGGATGGCGGCGTCGCCGAGCGCCTGGACGAGCGTGAGCGAGAGCGTCACGCCGCTCTGCAAGGCGGGCTGCTCGGGCAGCGGGGTCTCGTCCAGCGCGAGCAGCGAGAGCACGCCGCGCGCCGCGACGCCCTCGCCGAGCGCCTGGCGCAGCTGCGCGGCCAGCCGGGTGCGGTCGGTCTCCGCCGCGGAGACCGCGCAGACCACGACCGTCGCGCCGGCCGCCGTGAGCGCTTCCGTCAAGGGGGCGACGAGGTCAGCGGCCGTCGACACCACCAGCAGCCACGTCCCCGACACGTCTCCCTTCGGCCCCAGCGACGCCGGCTTCCAGAGGACACGGTAACGCCACGCATCCACCGTGCCCTGGTCCTTTTGCTTCCGCCGCCACGTCGACAGCGCCGGCAGCAAGCTCGCGAGCGATGCCTGCTGGTCCTTGTCCTCCACACGCAGCGTCTGCGCCAGGGCGTCGACGTCGCTCCTGTCCACCGCCTCCCAGAAGCCAGCGTCGGCCGCCGAGGATGAGCCCTCGGCGGCTTCGGCGCGGTGCGCGCTCGTGTTCTCCAGCCAGTAGCGCTCGCGCTGGAACACGTACGTGGGCAGCGCCACCCGCCGCGCGCCGAGCGGCGCAAAGTAACGCTGCCAGTCGAGCGCGACCCCTCGCGCGTGCAGCCCTCCCACCGCCGCGGTCAGCGCCTCCACCTCGGCGCTCCCCTTGCGCAGCGACGGCAGCAACACCGCCCCGCGCTGCGCCTCCTCCGACAGGCAGTCGGCCGCCAGGCCGCACAACACGCCATGCGGCCCCACCTCCAGGAAGCTCGTCACTCCCTCCGCTTCCAGCGTCCGCACGCCCTCCAGGAAGCGCACCGCTTGCCTCACGTGCATGACCCAGTAGTCCGGAGAGCTCAGCTCCTCCGCGCTCGCTCGCCTCCCCGTCACGTTCGACACCAGCGGGATGCTCCCCGCCGAGAACCGCAGCCCCTCCACCACGCTGCGGAACTCCTCCAGCATCCCCTCCATGTGCGGAGAATGAAACGCGTGGCTGACCATCAGCCGCGTCGCCTTGCGGCCCTGGGCTTCCAGCTTCTTGCCCATCTCCACCACGGCCTCTTCATCCCCGGACAGCACCGTCGACCGGGGGCCGTTGAGCCCGGCCACGTCCACGCGGCCCGCGTGCCCGTTGAACAGCCGTCGCGCCTCCTCCTCCGAGGCCTGCACCGCGATCATCGCTCCCCCGCGCGGCAGCGCCTGCATCAGCCGACCACGCGCCGCCACCAGCGTGCACGCGTCCCCGAGCGACAGCACCCCGGACACCTGCGCCGCCGCGATCTCCCCGATCGAGTGCCCCAGCAGCACATCCGGCTTGACTCCCCAGCCCTCCCACAGCCGATACAGCGCCACCTCCAGCGCGAACAGCGCGGGCTGCGTGAACGCCGTCTGGTCGAGCAGCGCCGCCTCGTCCGAGCCCTCGGCGCTGAACATCACCTCGAGCAGCGGTCGGTCCAGGTGCCCGTCCAGCTGCGCGCACACCGCGTCCAGCGCGTCCCGGAACGCAGGATAGGCGTCGTACAGCTCGCGGCCCATCCCGGGGCGCTGGCTGCCCTGGCCGGTGAACAGCATGGCCAGTCGACCCCCCTCCCTCGCCTGCCCCACCGCCATGCCCGCACAAGGCTTGCCCTCGCCCAGCGCGCCCAGCGCCGCCCGCAGCGCGGCAGCCTCACTCGCCACCACCACCGCCCGGTGCTTGAAGTGCGTCCGCGCCGTCGCCAGCGAATACGCCACGTCGCTCAGCAGCTGCTCCGGGTGCGCCTCGACATGCGCGCACAGCTCCGCCGCTTGCGCCCGCAGCGCTGCCTCCGATTTCCCGGACACCACCACCGGCAACGGCCCAGCCCACCCCGCGCTTGCTTGCGCGGCAGCGTCCTCCTCGGGGGCCGGGGCCTCCTCGAGGACGATATGCGCGTTGGTGCCCGACAGGCCAAACGCGGATACGCCCGCGCGCCGGGGGCGACCGTCCGGGCGGCGCGGCCATGGCTCGAGGCTGTCGACCACACGCACCGGCAGCGCGTCCCACTCGATGTACGGGTTGCGGGGCGCCGTGTGCAGCGTCGCCGGCAACGCCTCGTGCCGCAGCGCCGCGACCATCTTGGCCAGGCCCGCGAGCCCCGCGCCGCTCTCCAGGTGACCGATGTTGGTCTTGACCGCGCCCAGCCGCAGCGGCTGGTCCGCAGGACGTCCTTGACCATAGACCGCGGCCACCGCATGCACCTCGATCGGGTCGCCCAGCGAGGTGCCCGTGCCGTGGCACTCCACGACGTCGACCTCCGCCGGCGAAAGCCGCGCGTCCTGGAGCGCTGCCCGCAGCACCTTCTGCTGCGAGGTGCCGTTGGGGGCGGTGATCCCGCTGCTCTCCCCGTCGTGGTTGATCGCGCTGCCCCGGACCAGGGCGAGCACCGGGCGGCCCTGCGCGCGCGCGTCGCTCAGGCGAGAGAGCGCGACGACCACGACGCCCTCGCCCCGGCCGTACCCGTCGGCGCTCGCGGAGAACGTCTTCGAGCGGCCGTCAGGAGCGAGCGCCCGCGTGCGCGAGAGGAGCTGGAAGATGTCGCCGGTGAGCATCACCTGCACGCCCGCGGCGAGCGCGAGGTCGCATTCGCCCTTGCGCAGCGCCTGGCAGGCGAGGTGCAGCGCCACGAGCGACGACGAACAGGCGGTGTCGACCGAGAGCGCCGGACCTTGCAGCCCCAGGGTGAAGGCGAGGCGACCGGCGGCAAACGAGGTGGCCGTTCCCATGATGGTATAGGCCTCCCCCTCGCCGGAGCTCCCCTGGAGGAGCGCGTACTCGCTCGGACCGATACCCACGAAGACGCCCGTCTGCGAGTCCTTCAGCGACGCCGGGACCACTCCGGCCTGCTCCAGCGCCTGCCATGCCGCCTCGAGCAGCAGGCGATGCTGCGGATCGATGTGCTTCGCCTCCCGTGGGCTGATGCCAAAGAAGGCGGCATCGAACAGCTCGAGCCCGTCGACGAACGCCGCCTCGCGGACGTAGCTCTTGCCCTTGACCTCGGGGTCCGGATCGTAGAGCTCGTCGGCGTTCCAGCGCGCGGCGGGGACCGGCCCGACCGTGTCGATGCTCTGCGCGAGCACGCTCCAGAAGCTCTCCAGATCCACGGCGCCTCCGGGCAGCCGCAGCCCGACGCCGACGATGGCGATCGGATCCTCGCTGGCCGCGGCGGCCACGCCCAAGCTCCCCTCCCCCTCTGCGGCGCGCGCAGCCTGACCGAGGCGCGGCAGGAGGGCGTCATGCAGAAACCGGGCGAGGCGCCGGGGCGAAGGGTGGTCGAAGACCACCGTCGCTCGCAGGGCCACCGAGATCTCCTGCTGGAGCCGTCGGCGGAGCTCGACCGCCATGAGCGAGTCGAGACCAAGGTCGGAGAAGCCCCGGTCGGGCTCGATCGAGCCCACGTCGGCGTGCCCGAGGACGGCGGCGACATGGCGCTTGACCACGGCGAGCAGCTCATCGAGCTGCTCGGGCGCCGGCAGGGGGCGGAGGCGGGTGAGCAGCGGCGCCTCCCGCTCGTGAGGCGAGAGCGGATCCGGCCCCGCGAGGGCCTGCCCCACCTCGGGCAGCTCGTCGAGCAGCGGGCGTGGGCGGGCCGCGGCGAACGACGGGGCGAAGCGCGCCCAGTCGAGATCGACGACGACCAGCGTGGGCTCTCCGTGGTCGAGCGCCTGCTCGAGCGCGGCGAGCGCGAGCTCGGGCGCCATCGCGCGCAGGCCGCGTCGCCGCAGCTGCTCCTGGACCTCGGCGCTGTCGGCCATGCCTCGGCCAGCCCACAAGCCCCATGCGATCGAGGTCGCCGGGAGCCCGAGCGCGCGGCGCTGCTCGGCGAGCGCGTCCAGGAAAGCGTTCGCCGCAGCGTAGATCCCCTGATTGGCGCTCCCCCAGACGCCGGCGATCGAGGAGAACGTGATGAAGGCGTCGAGGGGCGTGTCGCGGAGCAGGTCGTGCAGGTGAAGAGCGCCTGCGACCTTGCCCGAGGCGACGGCGACGAGGTCAGCCTGGCTGGCCTCGGTGAGCGCCATCTGCCGTTCGACGCCCGCGGCGTGTACGACCGCGCCGAGGGTGCTCCCTTCGGCCTTGAGGCGCTCGAGCAGGGCGGCGAGCGCCTCTCGGTCGGCGGCATCACAGGCGGCGAGGGTGACGCGCGCGCCGAGGCTCGAGAGCTCGGCCGAGAGCTCGGCGGCGCCGGGAGACTCAGGGCCACGGCGGCTGAGCAGCACGAGGTGCTCGGCGCCGCGCCGCGCGAGCCAGCGCGCCACATGGGCGCCCACGCCGCCCATTCCGCCGGTGATCAGCGCGGTCCCGCGCGCCCTGAAGGCCGGTACAGGGGCCATCTCCCCCAGCGGTGCCCGCAGGAGCCGGCGCGCGAAGATGCCTGTAGGACGCAACGCGAGCTGATCCTCGGCCGATTGATTGCCGAGCGCGAGCAGGAGCCGCTCTTTCGCCTTGGCATCGAGCGCGGGCGGCAGGTCGAGCAGACCACCAAAGCGCTCCGGATGCTCGAGGGAGACCACGCGGCCCAGACCCCAGAGGAGCGCTTGCAGCGGTTGCGCCAGCGGCTCCGCGCGCGCGACGGAGACCGCTCCGCGCGTGAGCAGCCACAGCGGCGCTCCGATGCCGGCGTCGCCGAGCGCTTGCACCAGGGAGAGCGTGAGCGCGAAGCCGCTCTGCAGGGCCGGCAGCGCGGGAAGGGGGGTTTCGTCGAGCGCGAGCAGCGAGAGGACGCCACGCGCCGCGACGCCCGCGCCGAGGGCCTCACGCAGCCGCGCGGCGAGCCGGGCACGGTCGGCGTCGGCCACGTCGATCGAGCAGACGACGACCGTCGCGCCGGCCGCGGCGAGCGCTTGTGTCAGCGGCGCCGTGAGGTCATGGGCGGTCGACCCCACGAGCAGCCAGATCCCCGAGAGGTCACTCCTCGAACCGAGGGAGAGCGGCTTCCAGGCGATGCGGTAGCGCCAGGTGTCCACGGCGCTCTGCCCCCTTCGCTCGCGCAGCCAGGTCGACAGCGCCGGCAGCAAGGTGGCCAGGGCAGCCTGCTGGTCGTGGTCCTCGACCGAGAGCGCCCGGGCCAGGGTGGTGATGTCGCCCTTGTCCACGGCCTGCCAGAAGCCTGCGTCGGTGGGAGCAGACCGCCCGTCCGCGGCCTCAGGGGCGCGCGCCTTCGGCGCGTCCAGCCAGAAGCGCTGCCGCTGGAAAGCGTACGTGGGCAACGCGACACGGCGGCCTGCGGGTGAAACCTTCGCCCAGTCGACGGCCAGTCCCCGGGTGTGAAGCTCGCCGAGCGACAGGAGCAGGCGCCCCAGGTCGCCTTCGCCCTGCAGCAACGAGAAGACCACGGCGGCCGAGAGCCCCGATTCCTCGACCGTGTCGTGCAGGGCCATCATCAGCACCGGATGCGGGCTGACCTCGACGAAGAAGCGGTGTCCACCGGAGAGCAGCCGCTGCGCGGCGTCCGCGAAGCGGACCGGCTGCCGGAGGTTCCGGTACCAGTACCCGGCGTCGAGCTCGCTCCCGTCAAGCGCATCACCCTGCACGGTGGAGTAGAACCGGAGGACGGACGACCGCGGCGCGATCCCGGCGAGGAGCTCCGAGAGCTCTCCGCGGATCGCCTCCACCTGCGCGCTGTGAGAGGCGAAGCTCGCGCGCAGCTTGACGGCGAAGACCTCTCTGGATTTGAGCTCGCCGAGCAGGAGGTCGATGGCGTCCCGATCTCCGGAGACGACCGTGGAGCGAGCGCTGTTGACGCCAGCCACGGAGAGCCGGCGGCCAAAGCGCCTGAGGATGCCCTCGACCTCGTCGACCGGCAGCTCGATGGCCGCCATGGCTCCCTTGCCGTCTTCGAGCCTCTTGACCGCGCGGCTACGCACGGCCACCACCCTGGCGGCGTCCTCCAGCGAGAGCGCTCCCGCGACGCAGGCGGCGGCGATCTCCCCCTGGCTATGGCCGACGACGGCCGATGGCTCGACGCCCAGCGAGCGCCAGAGCGCGGCCAGCGAGACCATCATCGCGAAGAGCACCGGCTGCATCACGTCGACGCGATCCATGGACGGAGCGTCCTCTTCGCCGCGAAGCACGCCGAGCAGCGACCAATCGACGTGGGGAGAGAGCGCGCGCTCGCAGGCCTCGATGGACGCGCGGAAGACCTCGGACGTCTCGAGCAGCGCGTGGGCCATCTCCGGCCACAACGAGCCATATCCCGGGAAGACGAAGACAACCCCGCCCTGCGCCGTGGCGTCACCGAGCACGAGGTTGTCCGCCGGTTCATCCGTGGCGAGGGCAGCCAGGGCGTCGAGGAGCTCTGCGCGGTCGCGGGCGACCACCGCCGCGCGTCGCTCGAAATGCGTGCGCGTGGTGGCGAGGGAATACGCCACGTCGACGAGCTGCAGGTCCGGATGGCTCACGAGGTGAGCCCGCAGCCGCTCGGCCTGGGCGCGCAGCGCCTCCTCGGTCTTGGCCGAGACGGGCAGAAGCAACGCGGGCGGGGCTGCGGCTGCCGGCTCGACCGATGTCACCGGCTCGGCCGCAGGAGCCGCCTCGATGATGACATGGGCGTTGGTGCCGCTGATGCCGAACGAGGACACGCCCGCGCGGCGAGGGCGGCCGCTCTCTGCCCACGCGGTGGGCTCGGTCAGGAGCCGGACCGTGCCCGGAGACCAGTCGACGTGAGGCGAAGGCGGCTCCGCGTGCAGGGTCCTGGGCAGGAGCCCATGCTGCATCGAGAGGACCATCTTGATGACGCCGGCGACGCCAGCGGCCGCCTGGGTATGGCCGAGGTTGGACTTGATGGTACCCAGCCACAGGGGGCGCTCGCTCGAGCGGCCTTGCCCGTATGCCGCGAGCAGCGCGTGCGCTTCGATGGGGTCGCCGAGCGCGGTGCCGGTGCCGTGGGCTTCCACCACGTCCACGTCCGCCGGCGAGAGTCCGGCGTTCTCGAGGGCCTTCTGGATCACCTGCTCCTGGGCGGGGCCGCTCGGCGCCGTCAATCCCTGGCTGCGCCCGTCCTGGTTGGTGGCCGAGCCGCGGATGAGCGCCAGCACCGGATGACCGTTGCGGCGGGCCTCCGAGAGCCGCTCCAGCAGCAGCATGCCGCCGCCTTCGGAGAAGCCAGCGCCGTCGGCCGCCGCCGAGAAGGCCTTGCAGCGACCGTTGGGGGCGACCCCGCGCTGCCGGCTGAACTCGACGAACAGACCTGGCGTCGACATCACCGTGACCCCGCCGGCGAGCGCCAGGGAGCAGTCGCCCGCGCGCAGCGCCTGGCAGGCGAGGTGAAGCGCGACGAGCGACGAGCTGCAAGCCGTGTCGACGGTGACGGCGGGGCCGCGCAATCCAAGGGTATAAGCGATGCGCCCAGAGGCCACGCTCCCTGCGCTGCCCGTGCCGAGGTAGCCCTCGTAGTCACCCGGAGCGTGCTCCAGGCGCGCGCCGTAGTCGTGGTAGATGACGCCGACGAAGACGCCGCATGGGCTGCCCTGCTGCGCATCGGGGCGAATCCCGGCGCGCTCGAGCGTCTCCCAGGAGAGCTCCAGGAGCAGGCGCTGCTGCGGGTCGATGGTGACGGCCTCACGGGGGCTGATGCCGAAGAACGCAGGATCGAAGTGATCCGCGTCGTACAGGAAGCCGCCTTCGCGCGCGACAGACTTGCCCCGCTGGTTCGGGTCGGGGTCATAGAGTTCGTCGAGGTTCCAGCCACGATCAAGCGGGAAGGAGGAGATGGTGTCGATGCCGTCGGCGAGGACCTGCCAGAGGGCTTCAGGGGTCGTGACCCCGCCCGGGTAGCGGCACGCCATGCCCACGATGGCGATGGGCTCGTCCGCCGCTGCGTCCGGGAGCCCCTGACGCGCAGGCGCCACAGGCCGCGGCGACCCCTCGTTGGGCAGAAGCTCGGCCGAGAGCTTCTGCACCAGCGCCGAGGCGGTCGGGTAGTCGAACAGCAGCGTCGAGGGCAGGCGCAGGTCGGTGGCGGCGCCCAGCCGGTTGCGCAGCTCCACCGCCATGAGCGAGTCGAGCCCGAGCTCCTGCAGCGGCCTCGCCGGGTCGAGGGCCTCCGGATGGGATAGACCAAGCACCGGCGCCACCTGGTTGCGCACCAGCTCGAGCAGCGTCCTGTCACGCTCGGTTGCAGGCAAGGCCGCGAGCCGCTGCTTGAGCGACGAGGCCGCGCCGCGACCATGCGCCGCCGCGCGCCGGGGCGACGTGCGCACGAGCGCGTGAAGAAGCCGCGGCGCTGAGGCCTGGGCCCGCAACGCCCCGAAATCGAGCCGGAGCGGCGCGAGCAGCGCCTCGGGGCGCCCGAGCGCCGCGTCGAACAGGGCAAGTCCCTCCTGGGGCGACAGGGGCAACACGCCCTGGCGGCGCAGCCGCGCTTGATCCGCCTCGGCAAGGCGCGCCGCTCGGCCCACTTCTCCCCACGCTCCCCACGCGAGGCTCTGACCCGAAAGCCCCTGCGCCCGGCGATGCGCCGCGAGCGCGTCGAGGAACACATTCGCTGCCGCGTAGCTGCCTTGCCCCGCGTTACCAAAGACCCCGGCGCCCGACGAGAACAGCACGAACGATGACAGGTCCAGCGGGCGCGTGAGCTCCGACAGGTGCATCGCCCCATCGACCTTGGCCAGAAACACACGATCCACCCGCCCCGGGTCCAGGGCGCTCAGCACCCCGTCGTCCAGCACGACCGCGCCGTGGATCACCGCCGTCAGCGGGTGGTCCTGCGGAACGGACGCCAGCAGGTGCGCCACGGCCTCTCGGTCCGACACGTCACACGCCGCGATGGTGACCTGGGCGCCTTTGCCTTCGAGCTCGGCTTGCAGCGCTCCGGCTCCCGGAGCCGAAAGGCCCTGACGCGAGGTGAGCAGCAGATGGCGGACCGCATGTGTGTCCACGAGGTGGCGCGCCAGCAGCGCGCCGAGGCCCCCCGTTCCCCCGGTGATCAGCACCGTCCCCTCCGGCGCCAGCGCGCGAGGGAGCGTGAGCACGAGCTTGCCCACGTGACGCGCCTGTCCGAGGTAGCGGAACGCATCGCGCGCACGGCGCGCGTCCCACGCCTGGACCGGCAAGGGCTGGAGCACCCCGCGCTCGAACAAGGTCACCAGCTCCCGGAGCATCTGCTGAATCCGCTCGGGCCCCGCTTCGCCCAGCTCGAAGGCCCGGTAGCGGACTCCAGGGTGGGTCCTGGCGATTGACGACGCCTCGCGGACGTCAGTCTTGCCCATCTCGATGAACCGCCCGCCGCGCGGCAGCAAGCGCAGCGACGCGTCCACGTACTCGCGCGCCAGGCTGTTGAGCACCACGTCGACGCCCTGCCCCTGCGTGCTGCGGCGGAAGTGCTCCTCGAACTCGAGCGTACGCGACGAGCCGATGTGACTGTCCTCGAGCCCCTGGGTGCGCAGAACGCCCCACTTGCCCGCGCTCGCCGTCCCGAACACCTCGGCCCCCAGATGACGCGCCAGCTGGACCGCGGCCATGCCCACGCCTCCGGCCGCGGCATGCACGAGCAGCCGCTCACCGCGCTGGAGCCGCGCCAGCTCCACCAGCGCGTAGTAGGCGGTCAGGAACACCGCCGGCGTCGCCGCGCCCTGCGCGAACGACCAACCTTCGGGCATCCGGATCACCATGCGCGCGTCCGCTACCGCCAGCGGGCCGATGGACCGAGGGAACATGCCCATCACCCGGTCGCCGGGGGCAAGGCCGCTCACGCCCGGGCCAACCTCGGTGATCACCCCCGCGCCCTCGGCCCCGAGGGGGCCAGCATCGCCGGGATACATGCCCAGCGCGTTGAGCACATCGCGGAAGTTGAGGCCGGCGGCGCGGACCGCGATGCGAACCTCCCCGGACGCGAGCGGAGCGCTCCCATGCGACGACGCAACGAAGCTCAGCCCATCGAGCGACCCGCGCGTCGGGATGTCCAGGTGATACGACGCCTCGCCCGGGGGTATCGCCAGCACCTCGCCCGCCCCGAGCCGCCCCAGCCGCGGCACGCGCACCGCTCCGTCCCGCAACGCAAGCTGCGGCTCGCCGGCGTTCAGCGCCGACGGCAACGCCCCATACGACGCCTCACTCGCGTCCACATCGACCAGCTGGATCGGATGGTCGCCGTACTCGGATTGCGCCGTGCGACCAAGGCCCCAGAGCGGCGCGTGCTCCAGGTCCAGCACGTCCTCCTCCGCTCCGGCCGCGATCGCTCGGCACGTCAGCAGCACCAGCCGCGTGCTCGACAGCCGCTCGTCGCTCACCCACCGTTGCAACAGCGACAAGGCCCGATGGGTCGTGGCATGCACGGCGGCCGGAGACGCGCCCGTCGCGCCCACCCACGGGACGAGCACAAGCTCGGGCGCCTCGTCGCCGCCCTCCAGCGCCGCGCTCAACTCCTCGAGGTCCGCCATGCGGCAGACGCGTACCGACGACGCCTCCAGCGCCGCCGTGAGCCCGCGCGGACCTTCACCGAGCAGCACCCACGCGCCCGTCAGCGGCGGCGCGGAGCACTCCGCCAGCGTCGGCCAGTCGACACGATACAGCCCGTCGTGCGCAGCGGCGAGCGAGGAGTGCAGATGCGCGGCCGAAGCAGGCCTCGCGCGGAGCGCTTCCACGGAGGCCACCAGCTTCCCCGCGGCGTCAGCCAGGGTCACGGCGATTGAGCCGTCCACCTCGCGAGGTGACAACCTCACGCGCAGGCTGGAGGCTCCCGTCGCGTACAGGCGCACGCCGCTCCAGGCGAAGGGCAACAACACCCTCCCTTCGTCGGTGCCCGACAACGCCAGCGCGTGCAGCGCAGCATCGAAGAGCGCCGGGTGCAGAACGTAGTCGCCCGCCGTCTCCGCGATGGTCGCCGGCAGCCGGACTTCGGCCAGCACATCGGCTCCCTGCCTCCACGCCGCCACGAGCCCCTGGAAATCCTCCCCGCCGTACGCCAGCCCAGCTTCCGCAAGACGTTCGTAATGGCCCGTCAGGTCCAGCGGCCTGGCGCCTTCCGGCGGCCAGCTCTCCATGTCGACGTGCGCTTCTGCGATGACAGGGCCCAGCGTGCCGGAGGCATGGCGGCGCCACGGCGCCTCCGGGGCTGCGTCCGCCGCGCGCGTGTGGATCGTCACCGCCCGGCGCCTCGCCTCGTCGGGCGCCCCCACCGACAACTGGAGCTGCAGCGCGCCCTGAGGCGGAAGGGCAAGGGGGGACTCCAGCGTCAGCTCCTCCACGCAGCCGAGACCCACATGCTGGGCTGCCACGAGGCAAAGCTCCACAAGCGCCGTGCCCGGCAAGAGCACCGTGTCATGAACCCGGTGCCCGGCGAGCCACGGGTGCTCCGACAGCGTCAGGCGCCCGGTGAGCAACAGCCCATCGCTGTCTGCGAGGCTCACGGCCGCGCCCAGCAGCGGATGGCCGGCCGCTCCCAGCCCGGCCGAGGCGACGTCGGCGACGCGCCCCTTCGGCGCCTCCAGCCAGTGGCGCTGTCGCTGAAACGCGTAGGTGGGAAGCTCCACCCGGCGGCCGGCTGGCAAGATCTTGGTCCAGTCCACGGCCAAGCCCCGCGCAAACAGCTCGCCCACCGAGAGCAACACGCGCCCCAGCGTCCCGTCGTCGTTGCGCAGCGAGCCTACCACCGCTCCTTGCGCCTTCGAGGCGTGCAGCGAGGCCTGCAAGGCGAGCGAAAGCACCGGATGTGGGCTGACCTCGATGAAGAAGCGATGCTGATCGCTCAGCAGCTTATCCGTCGTCTGCGCGAAGCGCACCGGCTCGCGCAGGTTCTTCACCCAGTAGGCGGCCGACAGCTCATCGCCCGACAGCCGCTCCTCCTCCACGGTCGAGTAGAACGGAAGCACTGCCTTGCGCGCATGAAGCTCGCCCAGCGCCGACAAGAGCTCACCCTGGATCTCGTCGACATGGGTGCTGTGCGAGGCGTAGCTGACGCGCACCTTCCGCGCGAAGATCTGCGCGCCTGACAGCTCCGACACCAGCGCCTCCACCGCCTCCGCGTCCCCCGACACAAGCGTCGCGCTCGGACCGTTGTACGCCGCGATACCCACACGCTTCCCGTAACGCGCGAGGTGAGGCTCGAGCTCGGCTGCCGACAGCTCCACCGCACCCATCGCCCCTTTGCCCTCCAGCCTACGGAGCAATCGGCTGCGCACCGCGACGACCTTCGCCCCCTCCTCCAGCGACAGCGCACCGGCCACCACCGCCGCGGCCACCTCTCCCTGGCTGTGCCCCACCACCGCTTCAGGCTCGATCCCCATCGACCGCCACACCGCTGCCAGCGACACCATCATCGCGAACAGCACCGGCTGCACAACGTCCACCCGCTCCAGCGACGCGCTCCCCTCTTCTCCGCGCAGCACCGCCGTCAACGACCAGTCCACATGCGGCCCCAGCGCTCCGCTGCACGCCTCGATCTCCCTCCCAAACACCTCCGACGTCTCCATCAGGCTCCGCGCCATCCCCACCCACTGCGAGCCCTGGCCTGGGAACACGAAGACCACCCGCCCCGCGCTCCTCGCCTGCCCCTGCGCCGCGCTCGGCGAGGCCTTGCCCTCGCCGAGCGCGCCCAGCGCATCGAGCACCATCGCGCGCTCGCGCGCCACCACCACCGCCCGGTGCTCGAACCGCGTGCGCGTCGTGGCCAGCGACCACGCCACGTCGCTCAGCGACTGCTCCGGATGCGCCTCGATGTGCGCGCTCAGCGCTGCCGCCTGCGCCCGCAGCGCCGCCTCCGACTTGCCTGACAAGAGGAGCGCCAACGGCCCATCCCAGGCCGCCGGCGCCCCTTCGTTTTCTTGCCCGGCAGCGCTCTCCGGCGCGGGCGCTTCCTCCACGATGACATGGGCATTGGTGCCGCTGATGCCGAACGAGGACACTCCGGCACGGCGCGGGTGGCCACTCTCCAGCCACACGGCCGGCTCGGTCAGCAGCCGCACCGTGCCCGCAGACCAGTCGATATGGGGCGACGGAGGGTCGGCGTGCAGCGTCTTGGGCAACAGCCCGTGCTGCATCGAGAGCACCATCTTGATGACGCCCGCGACGCCGGCCGCCGCCTGGGTGTGGCCCAGGTTGGACTTGATCGTGCCAAGCCACAGCGGCCGCTCGCTCGAACGCTCCTGACCATACGTCGCGAGCAGCGCGTGGGCCTCGATCGGGTCGCCCAGCGCGGTGCCGGTCCCGTGCGCTTCCACCACGTCCACGTCCGCCGGCGAGAGTCCGGCGTTCTCGAGGGCCTTCTGGATCACCCGCTCCTGGGCGGGGCCGCTCGGCGCCGTCAATCCCTGGCTGCGCCCATCCTGGTTGGTGGCCGAGCCGCGGATGAGCGCCAGCACCGGATGACCGTTGCGGCGGGCGTCCGAGAGCCGCTCCAGCAGCAGCATGCCGGCGCCCTCCGACCAGCCCATGCCGTCCGCGGCTGCGGAGAAGGCCTTGCATCGACCATCCGCGGCGAGCGCCTTGAGGCGGCTGAAGCCGATGAGCCCGCCGGGCGTCGCAAAGACGCTGGCGCCTCCGGCCAAGGCCATCGTGCACTCGCCCGCGCGCAGCGCCTGGCAAGCCAGGTGGATCGCGACCAGCGAGGAGCTGCAGGCGGTATCGATGCTGACCGCGGGGCCTTGCAGCCCGAGGGTGTACGCGATCCGGCCCGAGGCGATGCTGGTGACGGTGCCAAGCAAGCTGTAGCCGTCCTTGGCGACCTCCAGGCTCGGGGCGAGCTCCTGGTAGTCGTCGGAGCAGATGCCGATGAATACCCCTGTAGAGCTCTCGTGGAGAGACGAGGGGTCTATGCCTGCGCGCTCGATCGCTTCCCAGGAGGACTCGAGCAGCAGCCGGTGCTGAGGACCGACCGCCACGGCCTCGCGGGGACTCAGGCCGAAGAAGTCGCTGTCAAACAAGTCCGGGCGGGCGACGAAGCCGACGCGCCGGGAGTAGGTGGTGCCGACGTGATCGGGGTCCGGGCTGTACAGCCGGTCGAGATCCCATCCGCGGTCTCCGGGGAAGCCCGTGATTGCGTCGGCTCCCAGAGCGAGCAGCTGCCAGAGCGCCTCGGGGGTCGTGGCGCCCCCCGGATAGCGGCACGCCATCCCCACGATGGCGATGGGTTCGTGCGACCTGGTCTCCGCCTCTCGCAGCAGCTGACGAGTCTCATGGAGCTGATGAGTGACGCGCTTGAGGTATTCACGGAGCTTCGACTCGTTACTCATAAGCGATTCCCTGGGCGTCGAGATCCTGGTCAATCAACGCGAACAGCTGGTCGTCGTCGGCGGAGTCAATCTGTTGAGCGAGGCTCGTGTCGGCCGGCGCCTTCACCGTCAGCTTCGCCAGGAGCGCCTGCAGGCGTGCGGCGGCGGCCTGCCGCGTGCGTTCGTCGTGGTCCCCGTGCAGGAGAAGGCTCTCGAGCTTGTTGAGCTCACCGAAGACGGTCGGTGACTCCGCCGGCGCATCAACGGCCAGCTTCGTGCGCAGGATCCTCACGAGCGCCGAGGCGGTCGGGTGGTCGAACAGCAGCGTCGAGGGCAGGCGCAGGTCGGTGGCGGCCCCCAGCCGGTTGCGCAGCTCCACCGCCATGAGCGAGTCGAGCCCGAGCTCCTGCAGCGGCCTCGCCGGGTCGAGGGCCTCCGGATGGGATAGACCAAGCACCGGCGCCACCTGGTTGCGCACGAACTCGAGCAGCGTCTTGTCGCGCTCGGTTGCAGGCAAGGCCGCGAGCCGCTGCTTGAGCGACGAGGCCGCGCCGCGACCATGCGCCGCCGCGCGCCGGGGCGACGTGCGCACGAGCGCGTGAAGAAGCCGCGGCGCTGAGGCCTGGGCCCGCAACGCCCCGAAATCGAGCCGGAGCGGCGCGAGCAGCGCCTCGGGGCGCCCGAGCGCCGCGTCGAACAGGGCAAGTCCCTCCTGGGGCGACAAGGGCAACACGCCCTGGCGGCGCAGCCGCGCTTGATCCGCCTCGGCAAGGCGCGCCGCTCGGCCCACTTCACCCCACGCTCCCCACGCGAGGCTCTGACCCGAAAGCCCCTGCGCCCGGCGATGCGCCGCGAGCGCGTCGAGGAACACATTCGCTGCCGCGTAGCTGCCTTGCCCCGCGTTACCAAAGACCCCGGCGCCCGACGAGAACAGCACGAACGATGACAGGTCCAGCGGGCGCGTGAGCTCCGACAGGTGCATCGCCCCATCGACCTTGGCCAGAAACACACGATCCACCCGCCCCGGGTCCAGGGCGCTCAGCACCCCGTCGTCCAGCACGACCGCGCCGTGGATCACCGCCGTCAGCGGGTGGTCCTGCGGAACGGACGCCAGCAGGTGCGCCACGGCCTCTCGGTCCGACACGTCACACGCCGCGATGGTGACCTGGGCGCCTTTGCCTTCGAGCTCGGCTTGCAGCGCTCCGGCTCCCGGAGCCGCAAGGCCCTGACGCGAGGTGAGCAGCAGATGGCGGACCCCATGTGTGTCCACGAGGTGGCGCGCCAGCAGCGCGCCGAGGCCCCCCGTTCCCCCGGTGATCAGCACCGTCCCCTCCGGCGCCAGCGCGCGCGGCATCGTGAGCACCAGCTTGCCCACGTGACGCGCCTGTCCGAAGAAGCGGAACGCCTCGGGCGCCCGACGCGCGTCCCACGCCTGGACCGGCAAGGGCTGGAGCACCCCGCGCTCGAACAAGGTCACAAGCTCCCGGAGCATCTGCTGAATGTGGTCGGGGGACAGCTCGGTGAGGTCGAAGGCCTGGTAGCGGACTCCAGGGTGGGTTTTGGCGATCGACGGCGCCTCGCGGACGTCGGTCTTGCCCATCTCGATGAACCGCCCTCCGCGCGGCAACAGGCGCAGCGAGGCGTCCACGTACTCGCGCGCGAGGCTGTTGAGCACCACGTCCACGCCCTGACCCTGCGTGGTGCGACCGAAGTGCTCCTCGAACCCGAGCGTGCGCGACGAGCCGATGTGGCTGTCCGTAAGCCCCTGCCCGCGCAGCACGCTCCACTTCCCAGCGCTGGCCGTCCCGAACACCTCGGCCCCCAGATGACGCGCCAGCTGGACCGCGGCCATGCCCACGCCTCCGGCCGCGGCATGCACCAGCAGCCGCTCGCCGGGCTGGAGGCGCGCCAGCTCCACAAGCGCATAGTAGGCCGTGACAAAGGCGCTCGGGGTCGCCGCGCCCTGCGCGAAGGACCAACCTTCGGGCATCCGGATCACCATCCGAGCGTCCGCTACCGCCAGCGGGCCGATGGACCGAGGGAACATGCCCATCACCCGGTCGCCGGGGAGCAGCCCTTGCACGTCCGGTCCAACCTCGGTGATCACGCCCGCGCCCTCGAGCCCGAGCGGGCCTGCATCGCCGGGATACATGCCCAGCGCGTTGAGCACATCGCGGAAGTTGAGGCCGGCGGCGCGGACCGCGATGCGAACCTGCCCGGACGCGAGCGGAGCGCTCCCGTGCGACGACGCGACGAAGCTCAGCCCATCGAGCGACCCGCGCGTCGGGATGTCCAGGTGATACGACGCCTCGCCCGGGGGCGGCACCAGCACCTCGCCCGCCGTGAGCCGCCCCAGCCGCGGCACACGCACCCCTCCGTCGCGCAACGCAAGCTGCGGCTCGCCGGCGTTCAGCGCCGACCGCAACGCCCCAAACGACGCCTCACTCGCGTCCACATCGACCAGCTGGATTGGCTGGTCGCTGTACTCGGATTGCGCCGTGCGACCGAGGCCCCAGAGCGGTGCGTGCTCCAGGTCCAGCACATCCTCCTCCGCTCCGGCCGCGATCGCTCGGCACGTCAGCAGCACCAGCCGCGTGCTCGACAGCCGCTCGTCGCTCACCCACCGCTGCAACAGCGACAAGGCCCGATGGGTCGTGGCATGCACGGCGGCCGGAGACGCGCCCGTCGCGCCCACCCACGGGACGAGCACAAGCTCGGGCGCCTCCTCGCCCCCCTCCAGCGCCGCGCTCAACGCCTCGAGGTCCGCCATGCGGGACAGGCGCACTGACGACGCCTCCAGCGCCGCCGTGAGCCCGCGCGGACCTTCACCGAGCAGCACCCACGCGCCCGTCAGCGGCGGCGCGGAGCACTCCGCCAGCGCCGTCCAGTCGACACGATACAGCCCGTCGCGCGCCGTAGGTACCGATGAGCGCAGCTGCGTCGGAGAGACTGGCCTCGTGCGGAGCGCTTCGATGAGGGCGACTGGCCTGCCCTCGGCGTCGGCCAGCCTCGCCTGGATCGCTCCCTCCCTATCCCCGGAGGACAGCCTCACGCGCAGGCGAGAGGCGCCGGTCGCGTACAGGCCGACCCCTCCGAACACGAAGGGCAAGGACGTCGTCATCTCATCGCCCGATAGCAGCGCCAGCGCGTGCAGCGCGGCATCGAAGAGCGCCGGGTGCAGGCCATAGTCGCCCGCCGTCTCCACGAGGCCCGCCGGCAGGCAGACTTCCGCCAGCACGTCGGCTCCCTGCCGCCACGCCGCCACGAGCCCCTGGAAGTCGTCTTTGCCGTACGTGATCCCAGCTTCGGCCAGACGTTCGTAATAGCCGGCGAGGTCCAGCGACGTCGCGCCTGCCGGCGGCCAGCTCGCTATGTCGAAGCGCGCTTCTGCGACAGAAGGGCCCAGCCAGCCGGACGCATGACGGGTCCACGGCGCCTCGGAGCCTGCCTCCGCCGCCCGCGTGTGGATCGTCACCGCCCGGCGCCTCGCCTCGTCGGGCGCCCCCACCGACAACTGGAGCTGCAGCGCGCCCTGAGGCGGAAGGGCCAGGGGGGACTCCAGCGTCAGCTCCTCCACCCAGCCGAGACCCACATGCTGCGCCGCCGCCAGGCACAGCTCCACAAGCGCCGTGCCCGGCAAGAGCACCGTGTCGTAAACCCGGTGCCCGGCGAGCCACGGGTGCTCCGCGAGCGAGAGACGTCCAGTGAGCAATAGCCCATCGGCGTCGGCCAGCGTCACCGCCGCGCCGAGCAGCGGATGATTCGCCGCACCGAGCCCGGCCGAGGCGACGTCGGTCGCGCGCCCCTTCGGCGCCTCCAGCCAGTAGCGCTGTCGCTGAAACGCGTAGGTGGGAAGCTCCACCCGGCGGCCGGCTGGCAAGATCTTGGTCCAGTCCACGGCCAAGCCCCGCGCAAACAGCTCACCCACCGAGAGCAACAGGCGCCCCAGCGTCCCGTCGTCGTTGCGCAGCGAGCCTACCACCGCTCCTTGCGCCTTCGAGGCGTGCAGCGAGGCCTGCAACGCGAGCGCCAGCACCGGATGTGGGCTGACCTCGATGAAGAAGCGATGTTGCTCGCTCAGCAGCTGATTCGTGGTCTGCGCGAAGCGCACCGGCTCGCGCAGGTTCTTCACCCAGTACGCGGCCGACAGCTCATCGCCCGACAGCCGCTCCTGCTCCACCGTCGAGTAGAACGGAAGCACTGCCTTGCGCGGATGAAGCTCGCCCAGCGCCGACAAGAGCTCCTCCTGGATCTCGTCGACATGGCTGCTGTGCGAAGCGTAGCTGACGCGCACCTTCCGCGCGAAGATCTGCGCGCCCGACAGCTCCGACACCAGCGCCTCCACCGCCTCCGCGTCCCCCGACACGAGCGTCGCGCTCGGACCGTTGTACGCCGCTATCCCTACACGCTTCCCGTAACGCGCGAGGTGTGGATCGAGCTCGGCTGCCGACAGCTCCACCGCACCCATCGCCCCTTTGCCCTCCAGCCTACGGAGCAATCGGCTGCGCACCGCGACGACCTTCGCCCCCTCCTCCAGCGACAGCGCCCCGGCCACCACCGCCGCCGCGACCTCTCCCTGGCTGTGCCCCACCACAGCTTCCGGCTCGACCCCCATCGACCGCCACACCGCTGCCAGCGACACCATCATCGCGAACAGCACCGGCTGCACCACGTCCACCCGCTCGAGCGACGCGCTCCCCTCTTCTCCGCGCAGCACCGCCGCCAGCGACCAGTCCACATGCGGCCCCAGCGCTCCGCTGCACGCCTCGATCTCCCTCCTAAACACCTCCGACGTCCCCATCAGGCTCCGCGCCATCCCCACCCACTGCGAGCCCTGGCCCGGGAACACGAAGACCGTCTTCCCCGCGCTCCTCGCCTGCCCCTGCGCCGCGCTCGGCGAGGCCTTGCCCTCGCCGAGCGCGCCCAGCGCATCGAGCACCATCGCGCGCTCGCGCGCCACCACCACCGCCCGGTGCTCGAACTGCGTGCGCGTCGTCGCCAGCGACCACGCCACGTCGCTCAGCGACTGCTCCGGATGCGCCTCGATGTGCGCGCTCAGCGCTGCCGCCTGCGCCCGCAGCGCCGCCTCCGACTTGCCTGACACCAGGAGCGCCAACGGCCCATCCCACGCCGCCGGCGCCCCTTCGTTTTCTTGCCCGGCAGCGCTCCCCTCCAGCGCTGGAGCCTCCTCGAGCACGATATGCGCGTTGGTGCCCGACAGACCGAAGGCGGACACGCCCGCGCGCCGGGGGCGACCGTCCGGGCGGCGCGGCCACGGCTCGAGGGTATCGACCACACGCACCGGCAGCGCGTCCCACTCGATGTACGGATTCCGGGGCGTCGTGTGCAGCGTCGCTGGCAACGCCTCGTGCCGCAGCGCCGCGACCATCTTGGCGAGACCCGCGAGCCCGGCACCGCTCTCCAGGTGACCGATGTTGGTCTTGACCGCACCCAGCAGCAGCGGCTGATCCGCAGGACGCCCTTGACCATAGACCGCGGCCAGGGCCTGCACCTCGATCGGGTCGCCCAGCGACGTGCCCGTGCCGTGGCACTCCACGACGTCGACCTCCGCCGGCGAAAGCCGCGCGTCCTGGAGCGCTGCCCGCAGCACCTTCTGCTGCGAGGTGCCGTTGGGGGCGGTGATCCCGCTGCTCTCTCCATCGTGGTTGATCGCGCTGCCCCGGACCAGGGCGAGCACCGGGAGGCCCTGCGCGCGCGCGTCGCTCAAGCGAGAGAGCGCGACGACCACGACGCCCTCGCCCCGGCCATAGCCGTCGGCGTTCGCGGAGAACGTCTTCGAGCGGCCGTCGCCGGCAGCCGCCCGCGTGCGGGAGAGGAGCTGGAAGGATTCGGCGGCGAGCATCACCTGCACACCGGCGGCGAGCGCGAGGCCGCACTCGCGCTTCCGCAACGCCTGACAGGCGAGGTGCATCGCCACGAGCGACGACGAACAGGCGGTGTCGACCGAGAGCGCTGGCCCCTGCAGCCCCAGGGTGAAGGCGAGGCGACCGGCGGCAAACGAGGTGGCCGTCCCCATGATGGTATAGGCCTCCCCCTCGCCGGAGTTGCCCTGGAGGAGCGCGTACTCGCTCGCTCCGATGCCCACGAAGACGCCCGTCTGCGAGTCCTTCAGCGACGCCGGGACCACCCCAGCCTGCTCCAGCGCCTGCCATGCCGCCTCGAGCAACAGCCGGTGCTGCGGATCGATGTGCCTCGCCTCCCGCGGGCTGATGCCAAAGAACGTGGCATCAAACACGTCAACCCCCTCGATGAAGCTCGCCTCGCGGACGTAGCTCTTGCCCTTCGCCTCGGGATCCGGGTCGTACATCTCCTCGGCGTTCCAGCGCATCACCGGGATCGGCCCGGCGGCGTCGATCCCCTGCGAGAGCACGCTCCAGAAGCTCTCCAGATCCACCGCGCCTCCGGGCAGCCGCAGCCCGACGCCGACGATGGCGATCGGGTCGTCGCCGGCCGCGGAGGCCGCGCGCGGGCTCCCCTCCTCCACGGCGGCGCGGGCGTCTTGACCGAGGCGCGGCAGAAGGGCGTCATGCAGGAACCCGGCGAGCCGCCGGGGCGAAGGCTGGTCGAAGACCACCGTCGCTCGCAGGGACGCCGAGGTCTCCTGCTGAAGCCGTCGACGCAGCTCGACCGCCATGAGGGAGTCGAGGCCAAGGTCGGAAAAGCCCCGGTCGGGGTCGATCGAAGCGACGTCGGCGTGGCCGAGGACCGCGGCGACATGGCCCTTGACCACGGAGAGCAGATGCTCGCGCTGCTCGCGCGCTGCCAGGGCACGGAGGCGAGCCATGAGCGGCGCTTCGCGCTCGCGGAGCGAGAGAAGATCCAGTCCGGCCAGAGCCTGCTGCGCTTCGGGCAGCTCATCGAGCAGCGGGCGCGGGCGCCCTGCGGCGAACGACGGCGCGAAGCGCGCCCAGTCCATGTCCGAGACGACCAGCGCGGACTCATCGCGGCCCAGCGCCTGCTCGAGCGCGGTGAGCGCCAGCTCGGGCGGCATCGCAGAGACACCACCGCCGCGGAGCCGGCCCACAACCGTCCTGTCGACCATTCCGCCATCAGCCCAGGCGCCCCAGGCCACGGAGGTGGCGGCAAGGCCGAGGGCCCGGCGGTGGTCGGCCAGCGCGTCGAGGAAAGCGTTGGCGGCGGCGTAGTTGCCCTGCCCCGCATTGCCGAGGACCCCTGCGAGCGAGGAGAAGAGCACGAAGGCCGAGAGGTCGAGCGCGCGGGTCAGCACGTGAAGGTTCAAGGTGGCATCCACCTTGGGCGAAAACGCGCGCTCCATACGCTCGGGGGTGAGGGCGCCGAGCACACCATCATCGAGCACACCGGCGGTATGGAAGACAGCCGTGAGAGGAGCGTCCTCGGGGATGAGCTCGAGGACCTTGCTCAGCGCGTCGCGGTCGGCCGCATCGCAGGCCGCGATGGTGACGCGCGCCCCGAGGGTCGTGAGCTCGGCGGCAAGATCGGCGGCGCCGGGGGCCTCGGGACCACGACGGCTGATCAGCACCAGGTGCTCGGCGCCGCGCCGGGCGAGCCAGCGCGCGACGTGCGCGCCGAGCGCGCCCGTTCCGCCGGTGATCAGCGCGGTCCCGCTCGGCCTCCAGGCTCGGACGGACGCCGCATCTCCCAGCGGCGCGCGCACGAGCCGGCGCGCGAACAGGCCTGTTGAACGCAATGCGAGCTGGTCTTCCGACGCTTGATTGCCGAGCGCAGACACGAGCCGCTCTCTCGCCATGGAATCCAGCGTGGGAGGCAGATCGAGCAATCCACCGAAGCGCTCGGGGTGCTCGAGGGAGACCACACGACCAAGCCCCCAGAGGAGCGCCTGCAACGGGTGAGTCAGCGGCTCGGCGCTCGTCACGGAGACCGCTCCGCGCGTCAGGAGCCAGAGTGGCGCTTCGATGCCAGCGTCGCCGAGCGCTTGCACCAGCGAGAGCGTCACGCCGCTCTGCAAGGCGGGCTGCTCGGGCAGCGGGGTCTCGTCCAGCGCGAGCAGCGAGAGCACGCCGCGCGCCGCGACGCCCTCGCCGAGCGCCTGGCGCAGCTGCGCGGCCAGCCGGGCGCGGTCGGTCTCCGCCGCGGAGACCGCGCAGACCACGACCGTCGCGCCGGCCGCCGTGAGCGCTTCCGTCAAGGGGGCGACGAGGTCAGCGGCCGTCGACACCACCAGCAGCCACGTCCCCGACACGTCTCCCTTCGGCCCCAGCGACGCCGGCTTCCAGAGGACACGGTAACGCCACGCATCCACCGTGCCCTGGTCCTTTTGCTTCCGCCGCCACGTCGACAGCGCCGGCAGCAAGCTCGCGAGCGATGCCTGCTGGTCCTTGTCCTCCACACGCAGCGTCTGCGCCAGGGCGTCGACGTCGCTCCTGTCCACCGCCTCCCAGAAGCCAGCGTCGGTCGCCGAGGATGAGCCCTCGGCGGCTTCGGCGCGGTGCGCGCTCGTGTTCTCCAGCCAGTAGCGCTCGCGCTGGAACACGTACGTGGGCAGCGCCACCCGCCGCGCGCCGAGCGGCGCAAAGTAACGCTGCCAGTCGAGCGCGACCCCTCGCGCGTGCAGCCCTCCCACCGCCGCGGTCAGCGCCTCCACCTCGGCGCTCCCCTTGCGCAGCGACGGCAGCAACACCGCCCCGCGCTGCGCCTCCTCCGACAGGCAGTCGGCCGCCAGGCCGCACAACACGCCATGCGGCCCCACCTCCAGGAAGCTCGTCACTCCCTCCGCTTCCAGCGTCCGCACGCCCTCCAGGAAGCGCACCGCTTGCCTCACGTGCATGACCCAGTAGTCCGGAGAGCTCAGCTCCTCCGCGCTCGCTCGCCTCCCCGTCACGTTCGACACCAGCGGGATGCTCCCCGCCGAGAACCGCAGCCCCTGCACCACGCTGCGGAACTCCTCCAGCATCCCCTCCATGTGCGGAGAATGAAACGCGTGGCTGACCATCAGCCGCGTCGCCTTGCGGCCCTGGGCTTCCAGCTTCTTGCCCACCTCCACCACGGCCTCTTCATCCCCGGACAGCACCGTCGACCGGGGGCCGTTGAGCCCGGCCACGTCCACGCGGCCCGCGTGCCCGTTCAACAGGCCTCGCGCCTCCTCCTCCGAGGCCTGCACCGCGATCATCGCTCCCCCGCGCGGCAGCGCCTGCATCAACCGACCACGCGCCGCCACCAGCGTGCACGCGTCCCCGAGCGACAGCACCCCGGACACCTGCGCCGCCGCGATCTCCCCGATCGAGTGCCCCAGCAGCACATCCGGCTTGACTCCCCAGCCCTCCCACAGCCGATACAGCGCCACCTCCAGCGCGAACAGCGCGGGCTGCGTGAACGCCGTCTGGTCGAGCAGCGCCGCCTCGTCCGAGCCCTCGGCGCTGAACATCACCTCGAGCAGCGGTCGGTCCAGGTGCCCGTCCAGCTGCGCGCACACCGCGTCCAGCGCGTCCCGGAACGCAGGATAGGCGTCGTACAGCTCCCGGCCCATCCCGGGGCGCTGGCTGCCCTGGCCGGTGAACAGCATGGCCAGTCGACCCCCCTCCCTCGCCTGCCCCACCGCCATGCCCGCACAAGGCTTGCCCTCGCCCAGCGCGCCCAGCGCCGCCCGCAGCGCGGCAGCCTCACTCGCCACCACCACCGCCCGGTGCTTGAAGTGCGTCCGCGCCGTCGCCAGCGAATACGCCACGTCGCTCAGCAGCTGCTCCGGGTGCGCCTCGACATGCGCGCACAGCTCCGCCGCTTGCGCCCGCAGCGCTGCCTCCGATTTCCCGGACACCAGCACCGGCAACGGCCCAGCCCACTCCCCGCGCGCGCTTGCGCTCTGCTCTGCGCCTGCAGGTCGCTCCGGCGCCGGGGCCTCCTCAAGAAGGACGTGCGCATTGGTGCCGCTGATGCCGAAGGACGACACGCCAGCGCGGCGCGGATGGCCGCCCTCTCGCCAGGCGATGGGTTCGTTCAGGAGCCGGACGGTGCCCTTGGACCAGTCGATGTAAGAGGACGGCGTCTCCGCGTGCAAGGTCCTCGGCAAGAGCCCGTGCTGCATGGCAAGGACCATCTTCATCACCCCGGCGACGCCAGCGGCCGCCTGGGTATGGCCCAGGTTGGACTTGATGGATCCAAGCCAAAGAGGGCGCTCGCTCGAATGGCCTTGCCCATAGGTCGCGAACAGCGCGTGGGCCTCGATGGGGTCTCCAAGCGCAGTGCCGGTCCCATGGGCCTCCACCGCGTCGACGTCGGCCGGCGACAGCCCGGAGCTCTCGAGCGCCTTCTGGATCACGCGCTCCTGGGCGGGGCCGTTGGGGGCTGTCAACCCCTGGCTGCGCCCGTCCTGGTTGATAGCCGATCCACGGATCAGCGCCAGCACGGGACGATTGTTGCGGCGAGCGTCCGAGAGCCGCTCCAGCAGCAGCATGCCGACCCCCTCCGACCAGCCCATGCCGTCCGCGGCTGCCGAGAAGGCCTTGCTCCGACCATCGGGGGCGAGCGCCTTGAGCCGGCTGAAGGTGATAAGGCCGTTCGGGGTGGCAAAGATGGTCGCCCCCCCGGCCAAGGCCAACGTGCACTCCCCCGCGCGCAGCGCCTGGCAAGCGAGGTGGATCCCCACCAGCGAGGAGCTGCAAGCGGTGTCGACGCTGACGGCGGGGCCCTGCAGCCCCAGCGTGTACGCGATGCGGCCCGAGGCGATGCTGGTGGCGGTGCCGAGCATGGCGTAACCATCCTTGGCGACATTCACGCTCGGGGCGAGGTGCTGGTAATCGTCGGAGCAGATGCCGACGAAGACGCCCGTCGGGCTCTCGTTCAGCGAGGATGGAGCGATGCCTGCGCGCTCGATGGCCTCCCAGGAGGTCTCGAGCAGCAGCCGGTGCTGGGGATCGATCGCCACCGCCTCGCGGGGACTCAGGCCGAAGAAGTCGCTGTCGAACAAATCCGGATGGGCAACCGAGCCGACGCGCTGGGCGTACGTGGTGCCGACGGTATCGGGGTCAGGGTGATAGAGCCGGTCGAGATCCCATCCACGGTCTCCGGGGAATGCCGTGATCGCGTCGATGCCGTCGGCGAGGACCTGCCAGAGGGCTTCAGGGGTCGTGACCCCGCCCGGGTAGCGGCACGCCATGCCCACGATGGCGATGGGCTCGTCCGCCGCTGCGTCCGGGAGCCCCTGACGCGCAGGCGCCACAGGCCGCGGCGACCCCTCGTTGGGCAGAAGCTCGGCCGAGAGCTTCTGCACCAGCGCCGAGGCGGTCGGGTAGTCGAACAGCAGCGTCGAGGGCAGGCGCAGGTCGGTGGCGGCGCCCAGCCGGTTGCGCAGCTCCACCGCCATGAGCGAGTCGAGCCCGAGCTCCTGCAGCGGCCTCGCCGGGTCGAGGGCCTCCGGATGGGATAGACCAAGCACCGGCGCCACCTGGTTGCGCACCAGCTCGAGCAGCGTCCTGTCACGCTCGGTTGCAGGCAAGGCCGCGAGCCGCTGCTTGAGCGACGAGGCCGCGCCGCGACCATGCGCCGCCGCGCGCCGGGGCGACGTGCGCACGAGCGCGTGAAGAAGCCGCGGCGCTGAGGTCTGGGCACGCAACGCCCCGAAATCGAGCCGGAGCGGCGCGAGCAGCGCCTCGGGGCGCCCGAGCGCCGCGTCGAACAGGGCAAGTCCCTCCTGGGGCGACAGGGGCAACACGCCCTGGCGGCGCAGCCGCGCTTGATCCGCCTCGGCAAGGCGCGCCGCTCGGCCCACTTCTCCCCACGCTCCCCACGCGAGGCTCTGACCCGAAAGCCCCTGCGCCCGGCGATGCGCCGCGAGCGCGTCGAGGAACACATTCGCTGCCGCGTAGCTGCCTTGCCCCGCGTTACCAAAGACCCCGGCGCCCGACGAGAACAGCACGAACGATGACAGGTCCAGCGGGCGCGTGAGCTCCGACAGGTGCATCGCCCCATCGACCTTGGCCAGAAACACACGATCCACCCGCCCCGGGTCCAGGGCGCTCAGCACCCCGTCGTCCAGCACGACCGCGCCGTGGATCACCGCCGTCAGCGGGTGGTCCTGCGGAACGGACGCCAGCAGGTGCGCCACGGCCTCTCGGTCCGACACGTCACACGCCGCGATGGTGACCTGGGCGCCTTTGCCTTCGAGCTCGGCTTGCAGCGCTCCGGCTCCCGGAGCCGCAAGGCCCTGACGCGAGGTGAGCAGCAGATGGCGGACCGCATGTGTGTCCACGAGGTGGTGCGCCAGCAGCGCGCCGAGGCCCCCCGTTCCCCCGGTGATCAGCACCGTCCCCTCCGGCGCCAGCGCGCGAGGGAGCGTGAGGACGAGCTTGCCCACGTGACGCGCCTGTCCGAGGTAGCGGAACGCATCGCGCGCACGGCGCGCGTCCCACGCCTGGACCGGCAAGGGCTGGAGCACCCCGCGCTCGAACAAGGTCACCAGCTCCCGGAGCATCTGCTGAATCCGCTCGGGCCCCGCTTCGCCCAGCTCGAAGGCCCGGTAGCGGACTCCAGGGTGGGTCCTGGCGATCGACGACGCCTCGCGGACGTCAGTCTTGCCCATCTCGATGAACCGCCCGCCGCGCGGCAGCAAGCGCAGCGACGCGTCCACGTACTCGCGCGCCAGGCTGTTGAGCACCACGTCGACGCCCTGACCCTGCGTGCTGCGGCGGAAGTGCTCCTCGAACTCGAGCGTACGCGACGAGCCGATGTGACTGTCCTCGAGCCCCTGGGTGCGCAGAACGCCCCACTTGCCCGCGCTCGCCGTCCCGAACACCTCGGCCCCCAGATGACGCGCCAGCTGGACCGCGGCCATGCCCACGCCTCCGGCCGCGGCATGCACGAGCAGCCGCTCACCGCGCTGGAGCCGCGCCAGCTCCACAAGCGCGTAGTAGGCGGTCAGGAACACCGCCGGCGTCGCCGCGCCCTGCGCGAACGACCAACCTTCGGGCATCCGGATCACCATGCGCGCGTCCGCTACCGCCAGCGGGCCGATGGACCGAGGGAACATGCCCATCACCCGGTCGCCGGGGGCAAGGCCGCTCACGCCCGGGCCAACCTCGGTGATCACCCCCGCGCCCTCGGCCCCGAGGGGGCCAGCATCGCCGGGATACATGCCCAGCGCGTTGAGCACATCGCGGAAGTTGAGGCCGGCGGCGCGGACCGCGATGCGAACCTCCCCGGACGCGAGCGGAGCGCTCCCATGCGACGACGCAACGAAGCTCAGCCCATCGAGCGACCCGCGCGTCGGGATGTCCAGGTGATACGACGCCTCGCCCGGGGGTATCGCCAGCACCTCGCCCGCCCCGAGCCGCCCCAGCCGCGGCACGCGCACCGCTCCGTCCCGCAACGCAAGCTGCGGCTCGCCGGCATTCAGCGCCGACGGCAACGCCCCAAACGACGCCTCACTCGCGTCCACATCGACCAGCTGGATTGGCTGGTCGCCGTACTCGGATTGCGCCGTACGACCAAGGCCCCAGAGCGGCGCGTGCTCCAGGTCCAGCACGTCCTCCTCCGCTCCGGCCGCGATCGCTCGGCACGTCAGCAGCACCAGCCGCGTGCTCGACAGCCGCTCGTCGCTCACCCACCGTTGCAACAGCGACAAGGCCCGATGGGTCGTGGCATGCACGGCGGCCGGAGACGCGCCCGTCGCGCCCACCCACGGGACGAGCACAAGGTCGGGCGCCTCGTCGCCGCCCTCCAGCGCCGCGCTCAACTCCTCGAGGTCCGCCATGCGGCAGACGCGTACCGACGACGCCTCCAGCGCCGCCGTGAGCCCGCGCGGACCTTCACCGAGCAGCACCCACGCGCCCGTCAGCGGCGGCGCAGAGCACTCCGCCAGCGTCGGCCAGTCGACACGATACAGCCCGTCGCGCGCCGCAGGCACCGAGGAGCGCAGCTGCGTCGGAGAGACAGGCCTCGTGCGAAGCGCTTCGATGAGGGCGACCGGCCTGCCCTCGGCGTCGGCCAGTCTCGCCTGGATCCCTCCCTCCCCACCCCCGGAGGACAGCCTCACGCGCAGGCGAGAGGCGCCGGTCGCGTACAGGCCCACCCCTCCGAACACGAAGGGCAAGGAGGTCGTCATCTCATCGCCCGATAGCAGCGCCAGCGCGTGCAGCGCGGCATCGAAGAGCGCCGGGTGCAGGCCATAGTCGCCCGCCGTCTCCACGAGGCCCGCCGGCAGGCAGACTTCCGCCAGCACGTCGGCTCCCTGCCTCCACGCCGCCACCAGCCCCTGGAAGTCGTCTTTGCCGTACGTGACTCCCGCTTCGGCCAGACGTTCGTAATAGCCGGCGAGGTCCAGCGACGTCGCGCCTTCCGGCGGCCAGTTCGCCATGTCGAAGCGCGCTTCTGCGACAGAAGGGCACAGCCAGCCGGACGCATGCCGGGTCCACGGCGCCTCGGGGCCTGCCTCCGCCGCCCGCGTGTGGATCGTCACCGCCCGGCGCCTCGCCTCGTCGGGCGCCCCCACCGACAACTGGAGCTGCAGCGCGCCCTGAGGCGGAAGGGCAAGGGGGGACTCCAGCGTCAGCTCCTCCACGCAATTGAGCCCCACATGCTGGGCTGCCACCAGGCAAACCTCCACAAGCGCCGTGCCCGGCAAGAGCACCGTGTCGTAAACCCGGTGCCCGGCGAGCCACGGGTGCTCCGCCAGCGAGAGACGTCCAGTGAGCAATAGCCCATCGGCGTCGGCCAGCGTCACCGCCGCGCCGAGCAGCGGATGATTCGCCGCACCGAGCCCGGCCGAGGCGACGTCGGTCGCGCGCCCCTTCGGCGCCTCCAGCCAGTAGCGCTGTCGCTGAAACGCGTAGGTGGGAAGCTCCACCCGGCGGCCGGCTGGCAAGATCTTGGTCCAGTCCACGGCCAAGCCCCGCGCAAACAGCTCACCCACCGAGAGCAACAGGCGCCCCAGCGTCCCGTCGTCGTTGCGCAGCGAGCATGCCGTGGCGCCCTGAGGAATGGACGCTTGCAGCGAGGCCTGCAACGCGAGCGTCAACACCGGATGCGGGCTGACCTCGATGAAAAAGCGATGCTCGTCGCGGATGAGCTTGTCCGTCGTCTGCACGAAGCGCACCGGCTCGCGCAGGTTCTTCACCCAGTACGCGGCCGACAGCTCATCGCCCGACAGCCGCTCCTCCTCCACCGTCGAGTAGAACGGAAGCACTGCCTTGCGCGCATGAAGCTCGCCGAGCCCCGACAAGAGCTCACCCTGGATCTCGTCGACATGGGTGCTGTGCGAGGCGTAGCTGACGCGCACCTTCCGCGCGAAGATCTGCGCGCCCGACAGCTCCGACACCAGCGCCTCCACCGCCTCCGCGTCCCCCGACACAAGCGTCGCGCTCGGACCGTTGTACGCCGCGATCCCCACACGCTTCCCGTAACGCGCCAGGTGCGGCTCGAGCTCGGCAGCCGACAGCTCCACCGCACCCATCGCCCCTTTGCCCTCCAGCCTCCGCAGCAATCGGCTGCGCACCGCGACGACCTTCGCCCCATCCTCCAGCGACAGCGCTCCGGCCACCACCGCCGCGGCCACCTCCCCCTGGCTGTGCCCCACCACCGCTTCAGGCTCGATCCCCATCGACCGCCACACCGCTGCCAGCGACACCATCATCGCGAACAGCACCGGCTGCACAACGTCCACCCGCTCGAGCGACGCGCTACCCTCTTCTCCGCGCAGCACAGCCTTCAGCGACCAGTCCACATGCGGCCCCAGCGCTCCGCTGCACGCCTCGATCTCCCTCCCAAACACCTCCGACGTCTCCATCAGGCTCCGCGCCATCCCCACCCACTGCGAGCCCTGGCCTGGGAACACGAAGACCACCCGCCCCGCGCTCCTCGCCTGCCCCAGGGCCACCGTGGGAGAAGCGTCCCCCTCGGCGAGCGAGTGAAGCGCCGAGAGCACCTCCGCACGCTCGCGCGCGACGACCACCGCCCGGTGCTCGAACTGCGTGCGCGTCGTGGCCAGCGACCACGCCACGTCGCTCAGCGACTGCTCCGGATGCGCCTCGATGTGCGCGCCCAGCGCTGCCGCCTGCGCCCGCAGCGCGACCTCCGACTTCCCGGATACGAGCAGGCACAATGGCGCTGCCGGAGCCGCAGCAGCGCCTTCGCTGGCTTCCGCAGCAGCGCGCGCGGGGGCAGGCGCCTGCTCCAGAAGGACATGCGCATTGGTGCCGCTGATGCCGAAGGCAGACACGCCGGCGCGGCGGGGACGGCCGCTCTCCGGCCAGGCGATGGGCTCGTTCAGGAGCTGGACGGTGCCTGTGGACCAGTCGATATGGGTGGAAGGGGTGTCCGCATGCAGGGTCCTGGGCAAGAGCCCGTGCTGCATGGAAAGGACCATCTTGATGACGCCGGCGACCCCGGCGGCCGCTTGCGTGTGGCCGAGGTTGGACTTGATCGAGCCAAGCCACAAGGGCTGCTCGCGGGAGTGAGCTCTGCCGTAGGCGGCGATCAGCGCCTGGGCCTCGATGGGGTCGCCGAGGGTGGTCCCGGTGCCGTGGGCCTCGATGGCATCGACATCTCCGGCGGAGAGCTGGGCGCTCTGGAGGGCCGCCTGGATGACGCGCTGCTGAGAGGGACCGTTGGGCGCGGTCAGGCCCTGGCTCCTGCCGTCCTGGTTGACGGCGGAGCCGCGGACGAGGGCGAGGATGGGATAGCCATGGCGCCGGGCGTCTTCGAGCCGCGCGAGCGCCAGGATGCCGACGCCCTCCGCCACGCCGAAGCCGCTGGCGTCCGCCGAGAAGGCTCGCGAGCGACCGTCGACCGCGAGCCCGCGCAGCCGGCAAAACTCGGTGAGCGTGAATGGCGTGGACATCACGGTGGCCCCGCCGGCCAGCGCGAGGGTGCACTCGCCACGGCGCAAGGCCTGGCAGGCGAGGTGGAGCGCGACGAGGGAGGAGCTGCAGGCCGTGTCGACGGTGATGGCGGGGCCTTCCAGCCCCAAGGCGTAGGCGATACGCCCGGACGCCACGCTGAAGGCGCTGCCGACCCCGATGTACCCCTCGAGCTCACCGCGATTGTCGCCGAGGCGCGATCCGTAGTCGGCCGCGAGGATGCCGACGAAGACGCCCGTCTGGCTGCCATGAAGTGAAGAGGGCTCGATCCCGGCGCGCTCGATCGCCTCATAGGAGGTCTCGAGGAGCAGGCGCTGCTGAGGGTCGATCGCGAGCGCCTCGCGGGGGCTGATACCGAAGAAGGCGGCGTCGAAGCCATCGGCGTCGCGCAGGAAGCCGCCTTCGCGGACGTAGATCTTGCCCCTCTTGTCGGGATCGGGATCGTAGAGCTCGTCGAGGTTCCAACCGCGGGTCTCGGGGAGCGGGGCGATGGCGTCCCTCCCCTCGCGGAGCAGCTCCCAGAGCGCCTCGGGAGTGCGCACGCCGCCGGCGTAGCGGCAGCTCATCCCGACGATCGCGATAGGCTCCCGGTCCTTCGCCTCGACCTCCCGCAGGCGAAGGCGAGTCTGGTGCAGGGCGGACGTCACGCGCTTCAGGTATTCCTGAAGCTTCTCTCCCTCAGTGGTCACTGAACCGACTCCATTTCTTCCATCTCGCGGTCGATGAGCTCAAAGAGCGCGTCCTTGGTGACGGTTTTCAGCTCCTCGTCGAAGCCGCTGTCGACCGTCGTGTCGTGGAGGCCGGTCCACCTCGAATACAGCGCCTTCAGGCGCGCCGCGACGCCGGCGCGCGCGGCCTCGTTGGGCGTCATCGCGGAGAGGGCGCGCTCCAGCTTGTCGAGCTCTGCGAAGATAGGGGGAGTCGTGGCTGCTTCGTCGGGGACGATGTCCTCCCGTAGCCGCTGGACGAGGGCCGAGGCCGTCGGGTGGTCGAAGAGCAGCGTGGCGGGCAGGCGCAAGCCGATGGCGGCGCCGAGGCGGTTACGAACTTCCAGCGCCATGAGCGAGTCGAGGCCAAGCTCCCGGAGCGGCCTTGTCGGGTCGAGGGCTCCGGGATGAGGCAAGCCGAGGACGGGCGCCACCTGGCCGCGCACGAGATCGAGCAGCGCCTTGTCGCGCTCGCCCTTCGTCAGGGCGGCGAGCCGCTGCTTGAGCGACGACGCGGCGCCGGGCCCCTGCGCGGCCGCGCGCCGCGTCGAGCTGCGCACGAGCGCGCGCAGGAGAGGCGGCAGCGCCGAAGATTGCGCGCGCAGGGCGGCGAGATCGAAGCGGACGGGCGCGAGGAGAGCGTCGGAGCGCCCGAGCGCCGTATCGAACAAGGCGAGGCCCTCTCGGGGCGAGAGGGGCTGTGCGCCCAGGCGACGCAGACGAGCTTGGTCCACCGCGGCGAGATGCGCGGCCCGGCCCACCTCTCCCCAGGGGCCCCACGCGAGGCTCTGGCCGGCAAGACCCAGCGCGCGACGGCGGGCGGCGAGCGCGTCGAGGAAGGCGTTGGCCGCGGCATAGTTGCCTTGACCCGCGGCGCCGAGGATCCCTGCGACCGACGAGAAGAGCACGAAGGCCGAGAGGTCGAGCGCGCGCGTGAGCTCGTGCAGGTGCACGGCGGCGTCGACCTTGGGCGAGAACACGCGATCGACGCGCGCGGGGTCGAGCGCGCTGAGCACGCCATCGTCGAGGACGGCGGCGCAGTGGATCACCGCGGTCAAGGGGTGGTCCTGGGGAACCGAGCCGAGGAGCTGCGCCAGGGCTTCTCGGTCCGAGGCGTCACAGGCGGCGATGGTGACTCGAGCGCCGCTCGCTTCGAGCTCGGCTCGAAGCGCGTCAGCGCCCGGGGCCGCGAGGCCCTGCCGCGACGTGAGCAGCAGATGGCGGACAGCCTGCGTGTCCACGAGGTGGCGCGCGAGGAGCGCCCCGAGGCCGCCCGTGCCGCCGGTGACCAGGACCGTCCCCGCCGGGGCAAAGGGGCGCGGTGGCGCGTCGACCGAAGCGGCCACCCGCCCGAGCCGCGGCGCGCGCAGGGCGCCGTCGCGCAGGGCGAGCTGCGGCTCGCCTGCGCCGAGCGCCGCGGGCAAGGCCGAGAGCGAAGCCGCGCTCGCGTCGACGTCGACGAGGAGGATGGATTGCCCGGCGAACTCCGACTGCGCCGCGCGCCCAAGACCCCAGAGCGGCGCGTGCGTCAAGTCGAGCACGTCCTCATCCGGGCCCGCGGCGATCGCGCGAGACGTCAGCAGCACCAGCCGTGTGCCGGCGAGGCGGTCGTCCTTCACCCAGCTTTGCAGGAGGGCGAGGGCGCGGTGCGCGGCGTCGTGAACCGCGGCGACGGACGCGTCCGCGGCGCCCGCAAAGGGGGCGATCACGACCTCGGGTGCATTGGCGCCGCCGTCGAGCGTCGCGCGCAGGGCAGCGAGATCAGCCATGCGGGAGACGCGCACCGAGGACACCTCGAGGGACGCCGTGAGCCCGAGCGGATCTTCCCCGAGCAGCACCCAGGGTCCTGCGAGCGGCGAAGCGGAGAGCTCTGCCGGCGTGGCCCAGTTGACCCGGTGGAGCCACTCGTGCGCACCTGGGAGCGACGAGCGGATCTGCGCCGGAGAGGTGGGCCTCGCACGGAGCGCTTCGACGGAGGCGACCGGATTGCCCAGGGCGTCCGCGAGCGTCACCGCAAAGGAGCCTTCCGCGTCGCAAGGCGACAGCCGCACACGCAGGCTGGAGGCGCCGGTCGCGTGGAGGGAGACCCCGCTCCAGGCGAAGGGCAGCGACACCGTCCGCTCACCGCAGCTCCGCAACGCCAGCGCGTGCAGGGCGGCATCAAAGAGCGCCGGGTGCAGGCCATAACTGCCCGCTGCCCCCGCGATGGCGGCCGGGAGGCGAACTTCAGCCAGGATGTCGGCGCCGTGCTCCCACGCGGCGACGAGCCCTTGGAAGTCGTCTTTGCCGTACCCGATCCCGATCTCGGCAAACCGGTCGTAGTGCCCCTCGAGGTCCAGCGGGATGGCGCCATCGGGCGGCCAGCTCTCCACATCGAAGCGGGCTTCTGCGGCAGGAGGACCCAGGACTCCGGAGGCGTGGCGGGTCCACGGCGCGTCGTGGCCCGCGTCGGCGACGCGCGAGTGGATGGCCACCGCGCGGCGATTGGACTCGTCGGGTGCGCCCACGGAGAGCTGCACTTGCACGGCGTCCCTCGGCGGCAGGATCAGCGGGGCCTCGAGGTTGAGCTCGTCCACGCGCTCGAGCCCTGCATGCTGGGCCGCCACGAGGCAGAGCTCGACAAAGGCCGTGCCCGGCAAGAGCACCGAGTCGTACACCTTGTGCCCTGCGAGCCAGGGCTGCTCCGAGAGCGACAGGCGGCTCGTCAGCAAGAGGCCATCCGCGTCCGCCAGGGCCACAGCGGCGCCGAGCAGCGGGTGGTTGGCGGCGCCGAGGCCGGCGGAGGCGACGTCGGTCGCGCGCGCCTTCGATGCGTCCTGCCAGAAGCGCTGTCGCTGGAAGGCATAAGTGGGCAAGGGCACCCGCTTCCCCTCGGGCAAGATCCTGGTCCACGGGACGGCGACCCCGCAGGTGAACATCTCGGAGAGCGAGAGGAGCACGCGCTCGTAGGTGCCTTCGTTCCGGCGCAGCGAGCCGACCACCGCGCCAGAGAGCCCCGCCGCCTCCAGCGCTCCGTTCAAGGCGACCGACAGCATCGGATGAGAGCTCACCTCGATGAAGACCCGGTGGCCGTCCGCGAGCAGCTCTTGCATCGTGTCGGCGAACCGGACCGGCTCACGCAGGTTTCGGAACCAGTAAGCCCCGTCGAGCTCGCTCCCGTCGAGCCTCTCCGCAGCGACCGTCGAGTAGAACGGGACCTGCGACGAGCGCGGGGCGAGCCCCGCGAGGACCTCCTCGAGCTCCTCGCGGAAGACATCCATCTGCGCGCTGTGGGCCGCCACATCGGTGCGCACCTTCCGCGCGAACACCTGCGCCGACTCGAGCTCGCGGAGCAGCGCGTCCACGGCCTCCGGGTCTCCCGACACCACCGTGGAGTGAGGACCGTTCACCGCCGCGACCGACAGCCGCTCGCCCCACCTCTCCATGCGCTCGAGCAGCTCCGCCGCGGGCATCTCCGCCGCGATCGTGGCGCCGCGGCCGGAGTGTCTCCTCAGCATGCGGCTGCGCAGCGCCACCACCTTCGCCGCGTCCTCGAGCGACAGCGCGCCGGACACGTACGCTCCGGCGATCTCCCCCTGACTGTGGCCGATCACCGCCTCCGGCTCGATTCCGAGCGAGCGCCACACCGCCGCGAGCGAGACCATCATGCTGAACAGCACCGGCTGCACCACGTCGATCCGCTCCATCGACGGCGCGCCCTCCTCGTCCCGCAGCGCGCTCAGCAGCGGCCAGTCCAGGTACTGCGAGAACGCCTCCGCGCACGCCTCGATCTGCTTCCGGAACACCTCCGACGTCGTCAGCAGCGCTCGCGCCATCCCCACCCACTGCGAGCCCTGGCCCGGGAACACGAAGACGACTCTGCCCGTGCTCTTGGCCTGTCCCTCGACCACCCGCGGCGAAGGCTCGCCCTCGGAGAGCGCCCGAAGCGCCTCGAGCAGCGCGGCGCGCTCGCTCGCCACGACCACCGCCCGGTCGTCGAAGTGCGTCCGTGTGGCGGCGAGCGAGAACGCCACATCGCTCAGCGATAGCTCCGGATGCGACTCGAGGTGGGCGCCGAGCGCCGCCGCCTGCGCCTGCAGCGCGGCCTTTGATTTGCCCGATACGAGCAGGGCCAGCGCCGAGGCGCTGGGCGCGGCCCCCCCTTCCCTGTCCTGCGCGGCCGGGCCCTCCGCGGCGAGCGCTCGGTCTTGAGCAGGCGCCTGCTCGATGATGACATGGGCATTGGTGCCGCTGATGCCGAACGAGGACACGCCCGCGCGGCGAGGATGACCGTTGGCTGCCCACGCGATGGGCTCGGTCAGGAGCCGGACCGTGCCCGGAGACCAGTCGACGTGAGGCGAAGGCGGGTCCGCGTGCAAGGTCTTGGGCAAGAGCCCATGCTGCAACGACAGGACCATCTTCATGACGCCGGCGACGCCAGCGGCCGCCTGGGTATGGCCGATGTTGGACTTGACGGTGCCCAGCCACAGGGGGCGCTCGCTCGAGCGGCCTTGCCCGTACGTCGCCAGCAGCGCATGCGCCTCGATGGGGTCGCCGAGCGCGGTGCCCGTGCCGTGGGCTTCCACCACGTCCACGTCCGCCGGCGAGAGGCCGGCGTTCTCGAGGGCCTTCTGGATCACCTGCTCCTGGGAGGGGCCGTTGGGGGCCGTCAACCCCTGGCTGCGCCCGTCCTGGTTGATCGCCGAGCTGCGGACCAGGGCCAGCACGGGATGGCCGTTGCGGCGAGCGTCCGAGAGCCGCTCGAGCAGCAGCATGCCGACGCCTTCCGACCAGCCCATGCCATCCGCTGCCGCCGAGAAGGCCTTGCAGCGACCGTCGGGCGAAAGCGCCTTGAGCCGGCTGAAGGCGAGGATGGCATCCGGGGTGACGTAGATGGTGGCGCCTCCGGCCAGGGCCAAGGTGCACTCGCCCGCGCGCAGCGACTGGCAAGCCAGGTGGATCCCGACGAGCGAGGAGCTGCAGGCGGTGTCGACGCTGACGGCGGGGCCCTTCAGCCCGAGCGTGTACGCGATGCGGCCCGACGCGATGCTCGTGGCCGTGCCGAGCAGCGCGTATCCATCCTTGGCGACATCCATGCTCGGCGCGAGATCCTGGTAGTCATCGGCGCCGATGCCGACGAAGACGCCGGTCAGGCTCTCGTGCAGCGAAGAGGGATCGATGCCTGCGCGCTCGATGGCCTCCCAGGAGGTCTCGAGCAGCAGCCGGTGCTGGGGACCGACGGCCACCGCCTCGCGGGGGCTCAGGCCGAAGAAGGTGCTGTCGAACAGATCCAGATGTGCGATGAAGCCGCCACGCTGGATGTACGTGGTGCCGGCGGTGTCGGGATCAGGGTCGTACATCCGGTCGAGAGCCCACCCGCGGTCGGTGGGCAGGGGGGTGTTCACCTCGCCGCCGAGCGCGAGCAGCTGCCAGAGCGCTTCGGGGCTCGTGACACCCCCCGGGTAGCGACACGCCATCCCCACGATGGCGATGGGCTCGTCCGCGACAGGCTCCGACGGCTCCTGAGGCACGGGCGCTGCGGTCCGCGGTAGATCCTCCTTGGGCAGGAGCTCGGCCGAGAGCCTTCGCACGAGGGCCACGACGGTCGGGTAGTCGAACAGCACCGTCGCGGGCAGGCGCAGGTCGGTTGCGGCTGCGAGCCGATTGCGGAGCTCCACCGCCATGAGCGAATCAAAGCCGAGCTCCTGGAGCGGCCTCGTCGGGTCGAGGGCCTCTGGAGGAGACAACCCGAGGACGGGCGCGACATGGCTGCGCACGAGCTCGAGGAGCGCGTTGTCGCGCTCGGCCTTCGAGAGCGCCGCGAGGCGCTGCTTGAGCGACGAGGCCGTGCTGGGATCGTGGGCCGCCGCGCGCCGGGGTGCCGCGCGCACGAGCGCGCCGAGCAGGCGCGGAGGCGCCGAGAGCTGCGCGCGCAGGGCCGCAAGATCGAGGCGGATGGGCGCGAGGGCGGCTTCGGGGCGGCTCCACGCCGCATCGAACAGGGCAAGACCCTCCTGGGGCGCGAGAGGCGGCACGCCCTGACGACGCAGGCGAGCGCGGTCCCCATCGGCGAGGCGCGCGGCCATACCCACTTCCCCCCAGGCGCCCCAGGCGAGGCTCTGGCCGGCAAGACCCAGCGCGCGACGGTGGGCGGCGAGCGCGTCGAGGAAGGCATTGGCGGCGGCGTAGTTGCCTTGCCCCGCCGTGCCGAGCAGCCCTGCGCCTGACGAGAAGAGCACGAAGGCCGACAGGTCGAGCGTGCGCGTGAGCTCGGAGAGGTACACGGCTGCATCGAGCTTGGGCAGAAACACCCGATCGACGCGCGCCGGGTCGAGGGCGGTTATCACGCCGTCGTCGAGGACGGCGGCGGTGTGGATCACCGCCGTCAGCGGGTGGCCCTGCGGAACGGACGCCAGCAGGTGCGCCACGGCCTCTCGGTCCGACACGTCGCACGCCGCGATGGTGACCCGGGCGCCTTTGCCTTCGAGCTCGGCTTGCAGCGCTCCGGCTCCCGGGGCCGCAAGGCCCTGACGCGAGGTGAGCAGCAGGTGGCGGACCGCATACGTGTCCACGAGGTGGCGCGCCAGCAGCGCGCCGAGGCCCCCCGTTCCCCCGGTGATCAGCACCGTCCCCTCCGGCGCCAGCGCGCGAGGGAGCGTGAGGACGAGCTTGCCCACGTGACGCGCCTGTCCGAGGTAGCGGAACGCATCGCGCGCACGGCGCGCGTCCCACGCCTGGACCGGCAAGGGCTGGAGCACCCCGCGCTCGAACAAGGTCACCAGCTCCCGGAGCATCTGCTGAATCCGCTCGGGTCCCGCTTCTCCCAGCTCGAAGGCCTGGTAGTGGACTCCAGGGTACGCTTCGGCAATCGATGCCATGTCGCGGACATCGGTCTTGCCCATCTCGACGAAGCGCCCGCCGCGCGGCAGCAAGCGCAGGGAGGCGTCCACGTACTCGCGCGCGAGGCTGTTGAGCACCACATCCACGCCCTGACCCTGCGTGCTGCGCCGGAAGTGCTCCTCGAACTCGAGCGTACGCGAAGAGCCGATGTGACTGTCCTCGAGCCCCTGGGCGCGCAACACGCTCCACTTGCCAGCGCTCGCCGTCCCGAACACCTCGGCCCCCAGATGACGCGCCAGCTGGACCGCGGCCATGCCCACGCCTCCGGCCGCGGCATGGACCAGCAGACGCTCGCCGGGCTGGAGGCGCGCCAGCTCCACAAGCGCATAGTACGCGGTCAGGAAGACCGCCGGGGTCGCTGCGGCCTGCGCGAACGACCACCCCTCGGGCATCCGGATCACCATCCGAGCGTCCGCTACCGCCAGCGGACCGATGGCGCGAGGGAACATGCCCATCACCCGGTCGCCGAGGGCAAAGCCGCTCACGCCCGGGCCAACCTCGGTGATGACGCCCGCGCCCTCGATCCCGAGGGGGCCGGCCTCGCCCGGAATCATCCCCAGCGCGTTGAGCACGTCGCGGAAGTTGAGGCCGGCAGCGCGAACGGCGATGCGAACCTGGCCTGACGCGAGAGGCGCTGTGCCGTGCGACGACGCGACGAAGCTCAGTCCATCGAGCGAACCACGCGTGGGGATATGCAAGTGGAACGACGCCTCACCGCCAGGTGGGACGAGCATCTCGCCTGCGGGAGGCCGCCCGAGCCGCGGCACGCGCGCCGCCCCGTCGCGCAAAGCGAGCTGCGGATCGTCGGTGTTCAGCGCTGCCGGCAATGCCGCGAGCGAAGCCTCGCTCCCGTCCACGTCGACCAGCAGGATGGACTGGTCGGGATATTCGGACTGGGCCGTGCGCCCCAGGCCCCAGAGCGGCGCGTTCGCCAGGTCGAGCACATCCTCCTCCGGTCCGGAGGCGATCGCGCGGCAGGTCAGCAGCACGAGCGGCGTGCCCGCGAGCCGTTCGTCGCTCACCCAGCGTTGCAAGAGCGCCAAGGCCCGATGGGTGGCGGCGTGCGCTGCGGCCGGGGAGGCGCCCGCGGCGTCGATGCAGGGGACGAGCACCAGATCGGGGGGCGCCTTGCCGCCGCGGTCCAGCGTCGCGCGCAACGCCTCGAGGTCCGCCATGCGGGACAGGCGCACAGAGGAGGCCTCCAGCGCCGCCGTGAGCCCGAGCGAATCTTCGCCGAGCAGCACCCAAGCGCCCGCGAGCGGAGCGGAGGGCGCGGCGGGGGTCGTCCAGTCGACACGATAGAGCCCATCGTGCGACGTGGTGAGCGAGGAGCGGATCTGCGTCGAAGCGGCGGGCCTCGTGCGGAGCGCCTCGACCGAGGCCACCGGATTGCCGGCGGCGTCGGCCATGGCGATCGCGAAGGAGCCTTCGGTGTCGCAAGGCGACAGGCGCACCCGCAAGCTGGAGGCGCCGGTCGCATGGAGCGAGACCCCGCTCCAGGCGAACGGCAACGACACCGTCTGGGCGCCGATGCCCCGCAGCGCCATCGCGTGCATGGCCGCGTCGAAGAGCGCGGGATGCAGGCCATACGAGCCCGCCGAGTCTGCAATGCCGGCCGGGAGGCGGACCTCGGCGAACACATCCGTGCCCCGCGTCCAGGCGGCGACGAGACCTTGGAAGTCGTCTTTGCCGGCCCCGAGCCCCACCTCGGCGAGACGCTCGTAGTAGCCCGTGAGGTCCATCGAGGTAGCGCCTTCGGGCGGCCAGCTCTCCAGATCGAAGCGCGCTGGGGCGGCAGCAGGGCCCAGGGTGCCGGAGGCATGACGGGTCCAGGGCGCGTCGGGGGCGCCGTCCGCGAGGCGCGAGTGGACGGCCACCGCGCGCCGGCTGGCCTCGTCGGGCGCCCCCACGGAGAGCTGGAGTTGCACAGCGCCTCGAGGCGGCACGATCAACGGGCTCTCGAGGGTAAGCTCGTCCACGCGATCGAGCCCCGCGTGCTGGGCGGCGACGAGGCAAAGCTCGACAAAGGCCGTTCCCGGCAAGAGCACCGTGTCGTAGATCTTGTGCCCTGCGATCCAAGGGGGATCCGTGAGCGAGAGCCGACCGGTGAGCAGCAGACCATCGGCGTCGGCCAGGGCCACGGCGGCGCCGAGCAGCGGGTGGTTGGCCGCACCGAGCCCGGCCGAGGCGACGTCGGCCGCGCGCCCCTTCGTGTTCTCCAGCCAGTAGCGCTCGCGCTGGAACACGTACGTGGGCAGCGCCACCCGCCGCGCGCCGAGCGGCGCAAAGTAACGCTGCCAGTCGAGCGCGACCCCTCGCGCGTGCAGCCCTCCCACCGCCGCGGTCAGCGCCTCCACCTCGGCGCTCCCCTTGCGCAGCGACGGCAGCAACACCGCCCCGCGCTGCGCCTCCTCCGACAGGCAGTCGGCCGCCAGGCCGCACAACACGCCATGCGGCCCCACCTCCAGGAAGCTCGTCACTCCCTCCGCTTCCAGCGTCCGCACGCCCTCCAGGAAGCGCACCGCTTGCCTCACGTGCATGACCCAGTAGTCCGGAGAGCTCAGCTCCTCCGCGCTCGCTCGCCTCCCCGTCACGTTCGACACCAGCGGGATGCTCCCCGCCGAGAACCGCAGCCCCTCCACCACGCTGCGGAACTCCTCCAGCATCCCCTCCATGTGCGGAGAATGAAACGCGTGGCTGACCATCAGCCGCGTCGCCTTGCGGCCCTGGGCTTCCAGCTTCTTGCCCACCTCCACCACGGCCTCTTCATCCCCGGACAGCACCGTCGACCGGGGGCCGTTGAGCCCGGCCACGTCCACGCGGCCCGCGTGCCCGTTCAACAGGCCTCGCGCCTCCTCCTCCGAGGCCTGCACCGCGATCATCGCTCCCCCGCGCGGCAGCGCCTGCATCAACCGACCACGCGCCGCCACCAGCGTGCACGCGTCCCCGAGCGACAGCACCCCGGACACCTGCGCCGCCGCGATCTCCCCGATCGAGTGCCCCAGCAGCACATCCGGCTTGACTCCCCAGCCCTCCCACAGCCGATACAGCGCCACCTCCAGCGCGAACAGCGCGGGCTGCGTGAACGCCGTCTGGTCGAGCAGCGCCGCCTCGTCCGAGCCCTCGGCGCTGAACATCACCTCGAGCAGCGGTCGGTCCAGGTGCCCGTCCAGCTGCGCACACACCGCGTCCAGCGCGTCCCGGAACGCAGGATAGGCGTCGTACAGCTCCCGGCCCATCCCGGGGCGCTGGCTGCCCTGGCCGGTGAACAGCATGGCCAGTCGACCCCCCTCCCTCGCCTGCCCCACCGCCATGCCCGCACAAGGCTTGCCCTCGCCCAGCGCGCCCAGCGCCGCCCGCAGCGCGGCAGCCTCACTCGCCACCACCACCGCCCGGTGCTTGAAGTGCGTCCGCGCCGTCGCCAGCGAATACGCCACGTCGCTCAGCAGCTGCTCCGGGTGCGCCTCGACATGCGCGCACAGCTCCGCCGCTTGCGCCCGCAGCGCTGCCTCCGATTTCCCGGACACCAGCACCGGCAACGGCCCAGCCCACTCCCCGCGCGCGCTTGCGCTGGCTCGCGCGGCGGCGTCCTCCTCGAGGGCCGGGGCTTCCTCGACGAGGACATGCGCGTTGGTGCCCGACAGGCCAAACGCGGACACTCCCGCGCGGCGGGGGCGACCGTCCGGGCGGCGCGGCCACGGCTCGAGGGTATCGACCACACGCACCGGCAGCGCGTCCCACTCGATGTACGGATTCCGGGGCGTCGTGTGCAGCGTCGCCGGCAACGCCTCGTGCCGCAGCGCCGCGACCATCTTGGCCAGGCCCACGAGCCCCGCCCCGCTCTCCAGGTGACCGACGTTGGTCTTGACCGCACCCAGCAGCAGCGGCTGGTCCGCAGGACGTCCTCGGCCATAGACCGCGGCAAGCGCCTGCACCTCGATCGGATCGCCCAGCGAGGTGCCCGTGCCGTGGCACTCCACGACGTCGACCTCCGCCGGCGAAAGCCGCGCGTCCTGGAGCGCTGCCCGCAGCACCTTCTGCTGCGAGGTGCCGTTGGGGGCGGTGATCCCGCTGCTGTCCCCGTCGTGGTTGACCGCGCTGCCCCGGACCAGGGCGAGCACCGGGCGGCCCTGCGCGCGCGCGTCGCTCAGGCGAGAGAGCGCGACGACCACGACGCCCTCGCCCCGGCCATACCCGTCGGCGCTCGCGGAGAACGTCTTCGAGCGGCCGTCAGGGGCGAGCGCCCGCGTGCGCGAGAGGAGCTGAAAGAGCTCACCCGCGAGCATCACCTGCACACCGGCGGCGAGCGCGAGGTCGCATTCGCCCTTGCGCAGCGCCTGGCAGGCGAGGTGCAGCGCCACGAGCGACGACGAACAGGCGGTGTCGACCGAGAGCGCCGGACCTTGCAGCCCCAGGGTGAAGGCGAGGCGACCGGCGGCAAACGAGGAGTGCGTGCCCAGCAGAGAGTAGCTCTCCGCCTCTCGCTCGCCGCCTTGAAGCAGCGCGTACTCGCTCGCGCCGATGCCCACGAAGACGCCCGTCTGCGAGTCCTTCAACGACGCCGGGACCACCCCGGCCTGCTCCAGGGCTTGCCATGCCGCCTCGAGCAGAAGCCGATGCTGCGGATCGATCTGCCTCGCCTCCCGCGGGCTGATGCCAAAGAAGGCAGCATCGAACAGGTCAATCCCGTCGATGAAGCTCGCCTCGCGGACGTAGCTCTTGCCCTTCGCCTCGGGGTCCGGGTCGTACATCTCCTCGGCGTTCCAGCGCGTCACCGGGATCGGCCCGGCGGCGTCGGCGCCCTGCGAAAGCACGCTCCAGAAGCTCTCGAGGTCCACCGCGCCGCCGGGCAGCCGCAGCCCGACGCCGACGATGGCGATCGGGTCGTCACCTGCGGCGGGGGCCACGCTGAGCCTCCCCTCCTCGTCCGCGGCGCGCACGGCCTGACCGAGGCGCGGCGAAAGCGCGCCATGCAGCAGCTCGGCGAGGCGCCGGGGCGAAGGGTGGTCGAAGATCGTCGTCGCTTGCAGGGCCACCGAGGTCTCCTGCTGGAGGCGTTGACGGAGCTTGACCCCCATGAGGGAGTCGAGACCAAGCTGGGAAAAGCCCGTGTCCGGATCGATCGAAGCGACGTCAGCGTGGCCGAGGACCGCGGCGACGTGGCCCTTGACCACGGACAGCAGATGCTCGATCTGCTCACGCGACGACAAGCTGCCGAGACGGGTGACGAGCGGCGCGCTGGGCTCGCGGATCGAGGAGGCTGCCAGCGCCGTCAGGGCTTGCCTCGCCTCGGGCAGCTCGTCGAGCAGCGGGCGCGGGCGCCCCGCGGCAAACGCCGGCGCGAAGCGCGCCCAGTCCATGTCCGAGACGACGAGCGCGGCCTCGTCATGGTCGAGCGCCCGCTCGAGCGCGGCGATGGCAAGCTGCGGCGCCATCAAGTTGAGGCCGCTTCCGCGAAGGTGGTTCAGAACCGTCTTGTCCACCATCCCGCCCTCGGCCCAGGCGCCCCAGGCCACCGCGGTGGCGGGGAGGCCAAGGGCCCGGCGGTGCTCGGCCAGCGCATCGAGGAACGCGTTGGCGGCGGCGTAATTGCCTTGCCCCGGGTTGCCGAGAGCGCCTGCGACCGCCGAGAAGAGCACGAACGCCGAGAGGTCGAGCGTGCGGGTCAGCTCGTGCAGGTGCAACGCGGCGTCCACCTTGGGCGAGAAGACGCGCGCCACTCGCTCCGGCGTCAGGGCGCTGAGCACGCCATCGTCGAGCACGCCGGCCGTATGGAAGACCGCGGACAGGGGAACGTCGGCGGGGATGGCCTCGAGGACCTCCCGAAGGGCATCGCGGTCGGCGGCGTCGCAGGCAGCGAGGGTGACGCGTGCTCCGAGGTTCGTGAGCTCGGCCGAGAGCTCGGCGGCGCCCGGGGCGTCGAGGCCACGACGGCTGAGCAGCACCAGGTGCTCGGCGCCGCGCCGGGCGAGCCAGCGCGCGACGTGCGCGCCGAGCGCGCCCGTCCCGCCGGTGATCAGCGTCGTCCCGCGCGGCCTCCAGGATCGGACGGGGGCCGCATCGCCCAGCGGCGCGCGCGCGAGCCGGCGCGCGAACAGGCCAGTTGAACGCAACGCGAGCTGATCTTCTGACGCTCGATTGCCGAGCGCGAGCAGGAGCCGCTCTTTCGCCTTGGCGTCGAGCGTGGGGGGCAGATCGATCACGCCGCCGAAGCGCTCGGGGTGCTCGACGGAGACCACGCGGCCTAGCCCCCAGGAGAACGCCTGCCGCGGGCGCGTCAGCGGCTCCGCGCGCGCGACCGAGACCGCTCCGCGCGTCAGGAGCCACACGGGCGCTTCAATGCCAGCGTCACCGAGCGCTTGCACCAGCGAGAGCGTGAGCGCAATCCCGCTCTGCAGGGCCGGCAGCCCGGGCAGCGGCGCCTCGTCCAGCGCGAGCAGCGAGAGCACGCCCCGCGGGGCAACGCCCGCGCCGAGGGCCTCACGCAGCCGCGTGGCGAGCAGGGCGCGGTCAACCTCCGCCGCGCCGACCGCGCAAACGACGGCCGTCGCGCCGGCCGCGGTCAGCGCTTCCGTCAGCGGGGCGACGAGGTCATCGACCGTCGACACCACGAGCAGCCAGGCGCCCGACAGGTCGCTCCTCGAAGCGACGCGAAGCGGCTTCCACGCGACGCGGTAGCGCCAGGCGTCCACGGTGCTGAGCTCGGTCCGCTTGCGCCGCCAGGTCGACAGCGCCGGCAGCAACGTCGCGAGGGCCGCCTGCTGGTCGTTGTCCCCCACGGAGAGCGCCTGGGTGAGTGTGCCGACATCGCCCTTGTCCACGGCGTCCCAGAAGCCCGCGTCCGCGGGGGCGGATGCCCTCTCCTCGACGCCCGGGGTGCGCGCCTTCGGCGCGTCCAGCCAGTAGCGCTGTCGCTGGAAGGCGTAGGTGGGCAACACGACGTGCCGCGCCCCGAAGGCGGAGAAGAAGGCTGCCCAGTCGAGCTCGTGGCCAGCGGCGTGCAGGCCTCCGAGAGCGGCGGTGAGCGCGCGGAGGTCGGGCTGGTCGCTGCTGAGGGCGGGCAAGACGGCCGCGCTGGCCTGGGCCTGGTCGGAGAGGCAGTCTGCGGCCATGGCGCAGAGCACGCCGTGCGGGCCGAGCTCGAGGAAGCTGGTCGCGCCCTCGGCCTCGAGCGTGCGCACACCGTCGAGGAACCGCACAGCTGCTCGGACATGGCGCACCCAGTAGTCGGCCGAGCCGAGCTCCTCGGCGCTGGCGAGCTTGCCAGTGACGTTGGAGACGACGGGAAGGCGCGGTGGATGGAAGGTGAGCCCGCGCGCGACCTGGCCAAAGGCCTCCAGCATTCCGTCCATGCGCGGAGAGTGGAAGGCATGGCTGACCGAGAGGCGCTTCGTCTTCCGCCCCAGGGCCGCGATGTGGCCTGCGGCCTCCGCGACGGCCCCTTCGTCGCCTGCCACCACCGTGGACAGCGGACCATTGATGGCGGCGATGGACATGCGATCGCCCTCGCCGACGAGCAGCGGAGCGACCTCCGCCTCCGAGGCCTGGAGCGCGATCATGGCGCCGCCTCGCGGAAGAGCCTGCATGAGGCGCGCGCGCGCGGCGACGAGGGTGCACGCGTCATCGAGCGACAGCACGCCGGCGACGTGGGCCGCCACGATCTCGCCGATGGAGTGGCCGAGCAACAGGGAGGGGCGCAGACCCCAGGCCTCGACGAGGCGGAAGAGGGCGACCTCGAGGGCAAAGAGGGCCGTCTGGGTAAAGGCGGTCTGGTCGAGCAACGAAGCGTGCTCGGAGCCCTCGGGGGCGAACAGGATCTCGCGCAGCGGCCGCTCGAGCTGCGGGTCGAAGCGGGCGCAGATCGCGTCGAGGGCGTCGCGGAAGACGGGGAAGGCCTCGTAGAGGTCACGTCCCATGCCCGGACGCTGGCTGCCCTGCCCGGTGAAGAGCAGCGCGAGCTTGACTTCGCTCCTGGCGCGGCCGAGCACCAGGCTCGGCGCAGAGGTACCCTGGGCGAGCGCGTCCAGGGCCCGAGCGGCGGCGACGCGGTCGCTCGCGACCACCACCGCGCGCTGCTCGAAGTGCGTGCGCGTGGTGGCGAGGGTCGAAGCGACATCCACGAGCTCGAGGCTCGGATGGGAATCGAGGTGCTCTCTGAGCCTGCCGGCCTGGTCCCGGAGGGCCGCTTCGGTCTTGCCCGACACGAGGAGCGGCAACCACGACGGCGTCGGTGCTTGCGCCGCCCGCACGACCGGCGCGGCGGCCGTGGCCCCTTCGACGATGACGTGGGCATTGGTGCCGCTGATGCCGAAGGAAGAGACGCCGGCGCGGCGTGGATGGCCATTGGCCGGCCATGGAGTGGGCTCGGTCAGGAGCCGGACCGCGCCCGAAGACCAGTCGATGTGGGGCGAAGGGCTGTCCGCATGCAGGGTCTTGGGCAAGAGCCCGTGCTGCATGGAAAGGACCATCTTGATGACGCCGGCGACGCCCGCGGCGCCCTGGGTGTGGCCCAGGTTGGACTTGATGGATCCAAGCCACAAGGGCTGCTCTTTCGAATGGGCCTCTCCGTAGGTGGCGATGAGCGCCTGGGCCTCGATGGGATCGCCGAGGGCGGTCCCGGTGCCGTGGGCCTCGACGGCGTCCACCTCGTCCGCAGAGAGCGCGGCGCTCTCAAGCGCCTGACGAACGACGCGCTGCTGGGAAGGGCCGTTGGGGGCGCTCAGGCCCTGGCTCCTGCCGTCCTGATTGACGGCGGAGCCGCGGATGACGGCGAGGACCGGATACCCGTTGCGCCGGGCATCTTCGAGCCGGGAGAGAAGCAGCATCCCGGCGCCTTCCGCCGGGCCGAAGCCGTTGCTGTCCGCGGCGAAGGCCCTCGAGCGGCCGTCGGCGGAGAGCGCGCGCTGGCGTGAGAACTCGATGAGCGTGGTCGGCGTCGCCATGACGGAGACCCCACCGGCGAGCGCAAGGGAGCACTCGCCGTTGCGCAGAGCCTGGCAGGCGAGGTGAATCGCGACGAGGGATGAGCTACAGGCCGTGTCGACGGTGACGGCAGGACCCTGGAGGCCCAAGGTGTAGGAGATGCGTCCGGACGCGACGCTGGGGTAGCTGCCGAGGAGGACGTAGCCTTGGAGCTCCTCCGGGGCGTTGTACAGGCGCGCTCCGTAGTCGTTGAAGATGCTGCCGACGAAGACGCCGGTCTGACTGCCGTGGAGCGAAGCGTGCACGATGCCGGCGCGCTCGATCGCCTCCCAGGAGACCTCGAGGAGCAAGCGCTGCTGCGGATCGATGGCGACCGCCTCGCGGGGGCTGATCCCGAAGAAGGAGGGGTCGAAGTGGTCGGCGTCGTAGAGGAAGCCGCCCCCACGCACGTAGCTCTTGCCCGCGGCGTCCGGGTCAGGGTCATAGAGCGCTTCGAGATCCCATCCGCGGTTGTCGGGGAGCTGCGCGACGGCGTCGGTACCGCCCCGGAGCAGCTCCCAGAGCTCCTCGGGCGTGCGCACGCCGCCGGGGTAGCGGCAGCTCATCGCGACGATCGCGATCGGCTCGTTCTCGGAAGCCTTGAGCAGAGACCGGGGAGAGGCCTCCTTGAGGGACTCATGGCCGACCAGCTCTTCCTGCAGGCGCAGGACCAGGGCGATGGGGGTCGGATGATCGAAGAGCAGCGTGACCGGCAGGCGCAAGCCTGTGGCAGCGCCGAGGCGATTCCGGAGCTCGACCGCCATGAGCGAGTCGAGGCCGACCTCTTTGAGGGGCCGGCCAGGCTCGATGCTCGCGAGCGACACGTGCCCGAGCACGGTGGCCACCTCGGCGCGCACGAGGTCGAGCAGGGCACGCTCGCGATCGGCGAGCGCGAGCGCCCCCAGACGCTGCTTGAGGGAGACCTTCGCGCCGGGCTCCTCCACGTCCGCCTGCTGCACCGTGGTGCGCACGAGACCCCGGAGCAACGGCGGGATGGCGCTCTCCCCTGCGCTCCATCCCGCGGTGAGCAGGCGCGCGGGGACCAGCGCGGCCTCTGGGCGACCCAGGGCGAGGTCGAAGAGGGCCAGACCCTCCTCGGGCGAGAGGGCTCCCATCCCGAGGCGCGCCATGCGCGCGATGTCGGCGTCCGTCAGGTGGGCGCTCATGCCGGCGCGCTCGGCCCAGAAGCCCCAGGCGAGCGAGAGGGCGGGCAGCCCTGTCGCCCTGCGGTGATGCGCGAGCGCGTCGAGGAAGGTATTGGCCGCAGCGTAGTTGCCCTGGCCTCCGCTGCCGAGCAGGCCAACCAGCGACGAGAAGAGGATGAACGCGGAAAGGTCGAGCTCTCGGGTCAGCTCGTGCAGGTGCAAGGCGGCGTCCACCTTGGGTCGCAGCGCGCGAGAGACCCGCTCTGGCGTCAGGGCGCCGAGGACGCCATCGTCGAGCACACCAGCCGCGTGGATGACGGCGGTCAGGGGGCGCTCGGCGGGTACACAGGCGAGCAGCTGCCCCAGCGCGTCGCGATCGGCCGTATCACAGGCCGCGAGCGTGACGTGGGCGCCTCGGGATTCGAGCTCACGCTGGAGGACCTCAGCGCCCTTCGCGGCAGGGCCCTGGCGCGAGGTGAGGAGCAGCCAGCGGACGCCGTGCTTGTCGACGAGGTGCCGAGCGAGCAGCGCGCCGAGCGTGCCGGTGCCGCCGGTGATGAGCACCGTGCCTTCGGGATCCAGGGAGCGCGTCGCCGCCGCGGGAGCCGCCGCTGCGCGCGTGAGCCTCGGGACACGCACGACGCCGGCTCGCAAGGCGAGCTGCGGCTCGCTTCCGGCGAGGGCATCCGGCAGGGCGCGAAGCGAGGCCTCGTGCTCGTCGAGGTCGACGATGACCATCGCGCGATCGGGGTGCTCGGACTGCGCGGTCCGCACGAGGCCCCAGAGGGGCGCGTGGCCGAGGTCTGCCACATCCTCGTCGGGCTGTAGGGCGATGGCGCGGCAGGTGAGCAGCACAAGCCGAGAGGAGCCGAGGCGCTCGTCGGCGATGAAGGCTTGCAGCAGCGAAAGTACGCCGTGGGTCTCGACGTGAGCCGCGCGCGCGAGATCCGTCGATCGGGCCGTGCAGGCGACGACGACGACCTCGGGCGCGGGCTCTCCTCGCGCGAGGCCCGCCTGGAGCGCCTCGAGGGACTCGTACCGCTCGAGCGCCCCCGTATCGGCCTGAAGCGCCGCTGCCAGCTCGCGGTCGACGCCGCCGCTGGAGAGCAGCGCCCAGCGCCCCCTGAGCGCCGGGCGCGCGGGCAGGGGCTGGGCCGTCCAGTCGACGCGGTAGAGCGATTCTTCGCGTGAGCCGCGAGCAACCCCCGGTGAGCTTGGGGCCTGCGCCTCGATCCAGTAACGCTCCCGCTGAAAGGGGTAGGTCGGCAAGGGGACGCGAGCGCCCCTGGGAATGACCTTCGTCCAGTCGAGACCGAGACCGCGGGCGAACAGCTCGGAGAACGAGAGGAGCACGCGCCCGTAAGTGCCTTCGTTCCGACGCAGCGAGCCGACCACCGCGCCAGAGAGCCCCGCCGCCTCCAGCGCTCCGTTCAAGGCGACCGACAGCATCGGATGAGAGCTCACCTCGATGAAGACCCTGTGGCCGTCCGCGAGCAGCTCTTGCATCGTGTCGGCGAACCGGACCGGCTCACGCAGGTTTCGGAACCAGTAAGCCCCGTCGAGCTCGTTCCCGTCGAGCCTCTCCGCAGCGACCGTCGAGTAGAACGGAACCTGCGACGAGCGCGGGGCGAGCCCCGCGAGGACCTCCTCGAGCTCCTCGCGGAAGACATCCATCTGCGCGCTGTGGGCCGCCACATCGGTGCGCACCTTCCGCGCGAACACCTGCGCCGACTCGAGCTCGCGGAGCAGCGCTTCCACGGCCTCCGGGTCTCCCGCCACCACCGTGGAGTGAGGACCGTTCACCGCCGCGACCGACAGCCGCTCGCCCCACCTCTCCATGCGCTCGAGCAGCTCCGCCGCGGGCATCTCCACGGCCAGCGTGGCGCCGCGGCCGGAGTGTCTCCTCAGCATGCGGCTGCGCAGCGCCACCACCTTCGCCGCGTCCTCGAGCGACAGCGCGCCGGACACGTACGCTCCGGCGATCTCCCCCTGACTGTGGCCGATCACCGCCTCCGGCTCGATCCCGAGCGAGCGCCACACCGCCGCGAGCGAGACCATCATGCTGAACAGCACCGGCTGCACCACGTCGATCCGCTCCATCGACGGCGCGCCCTCCTCGTCCCGCAGCGCGCTCAGCAGCGGCCAGTCCAGGTACTGCGAGAACGCCTCCGCGCACGCCTCGATCTGCTTCCGGAACACCTCCGACGTCGTCAGCAGCGCTCGCGCCATCCCCACCCACTGCGAGCCCTGCCCTGGAAAGACGAACGTGAGCTTGCCCTGGAGCTTGGCCTCGCCGAGCACCAGGTTGGGAGCGGCGTTACCGTTTGCGAGGGCGCCGAGCGCCTCACGGAGAGAGCCGCGGCCGCTCGCGACCACCACCGCGCGCCGCTCGAAGTGGGTCCGCGTCGTGGCGAGCGAATACGCCACATCCGCGAGCTCGAGCTCGGCGTGGACGTCGAGGTGCGCCCTCAGCCGTTCGGCCTGAGCCGCGAGGGCGGCTTCGGTCCTGCCAGACAGCAGGAACGGCAAAGGCGCGGACGCCTCGTCCGGTCGCATTGCCTCCTCGGGCGAGGCGGTGGGTGGAAACAGCTCCTCCAGCGCCACGCCTGCCGGCTGCGTCGCGGGATAGAGCTTCCGAAAGGCCACCTGTTGGCCGCGGGTGTAGAGGATACCCACCGAATCGAGGAGCACCGCCCTCCCGGGCTCCTCTCGGCGCATCGACGGCAGCGCGATCCCGTCCACGCCCGCGTGCGCGAGGCACTGCCCGACGGACCGCGCGAGGAGCGGGTGTGGGCTGACCTCGAGGAAGACCTCGTGCCCGGCGCGCGCGAGCCGCTCGACGGTCTCCGCGAAGCACATGGGCTCCCGGAGGTTCTTGCACCAGTAGCTCGCGTCGAGCTCCGCGCCATCGACGCGGTCGCCCGTGACGGTCGAGTAGAACGGCACGGCGGCGCTTCGCGGCCGGATCCCGTCCAGCGACGCCGCGAGCTCCGGCAGGAGCGGATCCATCTCCGGGCTATGCGCCGCATAATCGATGTGGATCGCTCTGCCGTAGACGCCCCGCCGCTCGAGCTCGGAGAGCACCGCGTCGATCGCGGCGGAGTGACCCGAGATCACCGTGGAGCTCGGGCTGATGCGCCCCGCGACCCAGACCTTGTCCTCCCGGCCGAGGAGGAGCTGGCGCGCCTCCTCCAAGGACAGCTCGACGACGGCCATGGGGCCACGGCCGGCGCCGCGCCGCACGATGCGGCTCCAGGCGCAGATGACGCGCGCGGCGTCCGACAGGCTCAGGCCCCCGGCGACGTGGGCGGCAGCGATCTCGCCGATGCTCTGCCCGACCACCGCCGAGGGCTCCACGCCCCACGACCGGACGAGGGCCGAGAGGCTGACCTGAAGGGTAAAGATCGCGGGCCCGACCCACGCCGTATCCTCGAGCCACGCCGCATCGCTCGAGAGGAGCGCTTCGACCAAGGATCCGCCGAGGTACGGGCGCATCACCTCGTCGCACCGCTCGACCGAGGCCCGGAAGGCCGGCTCGCGCAGCAGGTCCGCGCCCATGCGGAGCCACTGCGATCCCTGCCCGCCGAACAGGAAGACCGGACCGGCGCGCCGCTCCCAGGCGGCGCCCCTGACCGCCCCCGGCAGCGCGCGGCCTTGCAGGAGACCGTCGAGCCGCGCGGCGAGATCGCCGCGCGTCCGGGCCGTGATGGCCATCCGGTGATGGCCGCGGTCGGCGTGCGGGGCAGCGGCCGCGCAGAGCTCCCGGACCGAGAGGTGTTGAGCGCCGTCCAGGCAGATGTCCCTCAGCCTGGCAGCCAGCCCGGAGAGGCGCTCCGGGTCCTGCGCGGCGAGAGGCACCAGGACCACGTCCTCCGGGCTCTCGCCCTCGAGGACGACGTGGCAGTTCGTCCCGCCGAATCCGAAGGAGCTCACGCCCGACAGGGCCCGTCCTTCCCGCTCGGGCCAGGGCTCGCACGACGTCGGAACCTTCAGGCGGAGCGCGTCGAAGGGGATGTACGGATTCGGGGTCTCGAAATGGAGGTTGGGCGGGACCGTCCGGTGCTTCAGCGCGAGGGCTGTCTTGATGAGCCCCGCCATCCCCGCAGCGGCCTCGAGGTGGCCGATGTTCGTCTTCACCGCGCCGAGGAGGAGCGGCCGATCGGCGGGGCGATCCTTCCCGAGCACCGCGCCGAGCGCGCCGGCCTCGATCGGATCGCCGAGCACGGTACCCGTCCCGTGCGTCTCGATGTACTGTACGTCTCTCGGGTCGACGCCGGCGCTGCTGTACGCGTCCCGGAGCACGAGCTCCTGCGCCGCCGGGCTCGGCGCGGCGAGGCCGTTGCTGAATCCATCGTTGTTGATGGCGCTCCCGCGGATGACGCAGTAGATGGGATCCCCGTCCAGGAGGGCACGGGACAGCGGCTTCAAGACCACGACGCCCCCGCCCTCGCCTCGCCCATAGCCGTCGGCGCGGGCGTCGAAGGTCTTCGACCGGCCGTCGGGGGCCAGGGCCCCGAGCTTGGATAGCGCGACCGACGTGTCCGGCGCGATCATGAGGCTCACGCCGCCGACGAGCGCGAGCGTGGACTCGCCGAGGAGCAGGCTTTGGCGAGCGCTGTGGAGCGCGGCGAGCGACGACGAGCACGCGGTGTTGACGGCGACGCTCGGGCCGCGCAGGCCGAGCGTGTACGACACGCGCGCGGGGATGATGCTGAGATCCTGCCCTGTGGCGGAGTGCTGGGTGATGCGATCGATCGCCGACAGCCTGGCGTAATCTTGCCACATGGCGCCAAAGAACACGCCAGTCCGGCTGTCGAGCAGAGAGCGCGGAGAGATGCCCGCGTCTTCGAGGGCCTCCCAGGAGAGCTCGAGCATCAGGCGCTGCTGTGGATCCATCTCGACGGCCTCTCGCGGGGAGACGCCGAAGAACATGGGATCGAAGCCGTCGACGCCGCCGATGAAGCCGCCCCAGCGCGTGTTGATCTTGCCAGGTGCACGGAAGTCCGGATCATAGAGCGCGCCGCTGTCCCATCGGCCGGGAGGCACCTCGGTGATCGCATCGCGCCCTTCCAGGAGGAGCTTCCAGAAGCTGAGGAGGTCCGGCGCCCCGGGGAACCGGCAGGCTATCCCGATGATCGCGATGGGCTCGCTCTGCGCTGCTTCTCGCCGGGCCGCGAACGCCTCGCGCTCGCTCGCCCCCCCAGTCAGGTAGCGCGCGAGCGCCTCAGGGGTGGGATATTGCCATACGAGAACGGGCGACAGGGGGCGCCCGAGCATCCGGCCGAGCTCGGCGAGCAGCTCGGTCGCGCCGCGCGAATCGAGGCCGTAGCGATTGAACCGTTCCCGTGGTTCGATCGACTGCGCATCAACGCCCAGCCGCTCCGCCAGCCGGGACACCATCAAGCTGCAGATTTCGCCTTCGGTCAGCGTGGTCGACCGCGGATCGGTGCGCTCGTCTGTCATGCCATTGCTCCGGATACTGAAATTGGCCCATTACACACAGCGCGGGATCACGCGTGCGGCCCAGGCCTCGTGCTGATGAGTTGGCGAAGGGTCGCGGCGGAGGGCTCGTGTTCACATGGTCATGTGAACACGAGCCCTAACAACATCGCCGCGCCAGGGGAGCGCCTAGACCATCGCAGCCACAGTGGACGCGCGAGCCTGACAATGACATCTCCGACGCCCTAATACATGACCCATGCCTCTCCGTCAAGCAGGGAACACCAGCGAGCAAATTCGCCAATCATTGCATAGTTTTACGCCGTCCCCTGATCAACCGGTCAACCGGTCAACCGGTGCATCGCCTCGAGGCTCTCAGTTCGCAAATGCTCGCCGGAGATTCAATGCCCTGGTGCGGCACCGAGGTAGCGGCGGTCGCATCATTTGCCTGCGCGATGTGGCACGTGGGTCCCTCCGCATCGATAGGGCGGCGAAGCGCGGCGCGATCTGGCGCCGTCGGCTACACCCAGGCAGCGCCGCCTGGTCCGCCGACCGTTGGGTGTGAATGGTTGCCTGCCGACAGAGAGTCTACCACCTCAACGTTTCACCCTGATTTCGCCGGCGGCGCCGAAGCGTCGCCCTTGAGCACCAGGGCGGCGACCTCGCTTGCCACGCGCTCCCCGGATCGCACGGCTCCCTCCATGAAGTTGCTCCAGATCGGCGACGTGTCGGTACCGGACCAATGAATTCGACCGGACGGCTCGCGCAGGGTTTGGCCGAAGGAGGTCAAGACCCCCGTCCGCAGCGCCGAGGCGCAGCCGCTCGACCACTTTTCGCTCAACCAGTCCGTCTCGATGAAGCCGGTGGTGTTCTTGGCGTCTTTCCCGAATAGATTCGCCAGATCTTCGGTGACGGCGTGGTGGCGCGTCTCGAGATCGCTCGGCAGCTCCTCGCCCGCGCCGAAGGCGACCAGCACGCCAGGCGTCCCCGAGAGCGGCGAGGCGTCAAAAGCGAAATCAATCGCCTTCCCGTCGCCGAGGGCCGTCCCGCTCATTCCTAGGTCACGCCAGAACGACGTCTTGTAGACGACGTGCACCTTGTAGTCCGCCACGCCCTTCCAGCGCGCTACCAGGCCGCTGCGCGCTGCTGGCAGATCCGGCTCGAACTTGATGCGCCGCGTGTCCGCCGGCATCATCGCCACGATCACGCGTTCGGCCTCGATGGCCAGCCGATCCGTCTCGACGACCACCGGCCGCGACGGCTCGTCGACGATGCGAGTCACAGGCGAGCCGAGGATCACCCGGTCGCCGAGCTCCTCGGCCATCTTGATCGAGATCCGCTGCGCACCGCCGACCACGACCTTGTCGTTCCCCTCCGCGGAGACGGGCATCAACTGGTCGACCGATCCGCAGCCGCGGATCTGGGCGAGGAACGCCAGGAGCGAGATGTCCTCGGGCTCCACGCCGTACGTGAAGTTGATGGCGCGCTCGATCATGCGCATTCCCCAGTGGGTCGCCGTGTTCTCCCGCAGCCAGGCGAACATCGACTGGTTGTCATACTCGGCCGCGCGCGGGGCGTTCCAGGGAGCATCGAGCGGCAGCTCCGCCGCCATCCCGTCGAGAGCGGCGTAGAGCTTGGCCAGCTCCTCCCTCTCCTCGCGGTTGAGGACCTCGAGGATCCCCGTGCTGCGCACGCCCTCGAAGAAGAAGACCGGCACCCCTCTCTCGAAGCTCTCCACCAGCTCCAGCCCGAGCTCCTCGATGAGACCTTTGACCCGCGTGTGCTCGGGGCTGACCCACTCGCCGCCGCCGTCGAGCATCGTCCCCTCGCCCAAGGGGAGGCTCAGCGTGAGGCCGCCGACCCGATCGCGCGCTTCCACGACGAGGACCGAATCGACGCCCGCCTTCACCAGCGCGCGTGCCGCCATCAGGCCGGACAGCCCGGCCCCGACGATGACGACCTCGGCCCGCCTCGTCTCCCGCGGCACCGGGGTCGAGCCACAACCGCGTTGATGGCAGCCCACGAGCAGGGTCGCCGCCGTCCCGACAGAGCCCTTGATGAGGCCCCTTCGCGTCATGGGGCCGAGGGGCATCCGCGCTCGCTTCACGTGCCGCCTCCGAGGTACGGGTTCGTCCCGACCCCGCGGAACCCGAGGATCCTCACGAGCTTTGCCATGTTCTGGAGCAAATAGAAGGACAGGATGATGACGACGACCCACATGCCGCCGGAGAGGCGCGGCATCGACGCGAAGAGGTCCCTCACCGGCAGGTAGGCGATGACGTCTTGACCCACCGCGGTCTGCTTGTTCAGGTAGCGGGCGATCATGAGCACCATGGCGATCAGGCCGATGTTCATCAGCATGGACACCAGGACCTTCCCGACCTCTGCCGCCTTGGAGATCTGCCCCTGGAAGCTTATCGCGCGCTTCCTGACGAGCTCCGCCTGGAAGACGATGTTCTCCCCCAGCTTCGCCGGCAGCTGCATGAGGTCGTTGATGGCGCTCACCGCCTCGTTGCGGCTACTCTTCGAGGCCATGTACTTGAGCATCCGCCCGCGTCGGCTCTCGTAGTGGCGCTGCGTCAGCTTGAAGAAGTTGATCTCCGGCAAGAGGAAGCGGAGCGAGGCGTCGACCGCGGCCGTGGTCCGAGTGAGGCGCAGGAGCTCCCAGAAGGGCGGGAACCTGTACCTCCCCATGATCTCGTTGAACCGCGAGTTCAACCCGGTCACGGATCTCTGCTCGTAAGGCACTCCCTTGACGTCGGTGAGGCTCTCCCAGGCCTCCAGCTCTCGCATCATCTCCTGTTTCATCGTGTCGATATCGACGTTGGGGAGCCCCGGGGCCATGGTCATGAGGACGTCGACGTACTTGGAAAAGTCGCGCCGCAGCATGGCCTTCAGGCACAGGTTGTACTTCTCCAGGAACCCTACGTCCATGCTCCCGACGGAGCCGAGGTCGATGAGCGCGAATCGGCTGTTCTTCAGGAGCATGATGTTGCCGGGGTGGAGGTCGCCGTGGATCAAGTTGTCCTCTGAGCCCTGCTTGAGGACGTTGAGGTAGAGCCGGCGGCCGATCTTCTTCGGCTTGACGTTGTTCTCCTTGCACCACGCGTGCGCTTGTGCCGGGCGATCATGGATCGCATGGATGTACTCGGACATCAGCACGCCGTCGATGAACTCCATGACGATGACGCGCTTCTTGCTGTAGCGCGTGAACGCCTTGGGTATGTAGACCTTGTCTTTGCGGAGCGTCCGCCGCATCCGCCGCATCGACGCGACTTCCAGGCGGTAGTCGAGCTCGTCGGAGAGGGTCTGCTTGAGCGACCAGTACATGTCGTCCCATCGAGCCCAAGGCCTCACTTGCAGGAGCTTGAGGAGACTCAGGTACGTGCGCAGGATCTGCAGGTCGCGCGCGAAGGAGATCGCGATCGTCGGCCGCTGCACCTTCACCGCGACCTTCACTCCATTTTCACGGAGGCGACCGACGTGGACCTGGCCGATCGAAGCCGCAGCGATGGGGATGAGGTCGAACTGCTCGAACACCTCTTCGAGGGGGCACCCCAGCTCTTCCTCGATGATCTTGCACGCGACCTCACCCGGGAAGCCATGAGCGTGGTCGTGCAGCTTGCCGAGCTCGTCGCAGAAGACCTTGCTGAAGAGGTCCCGGCGCATGGCCAGGATCTGGGCAGCCTTGATCCACAGCCCGCCGAGCCGCTCGATGGCGACTCGCACGTGGCGTGCCATGAACTCCGGGGTATACTTCCCGCCGGGCCCATAGGGCTTCTTCACCCGTCGGAGGAGCATGTACCAGAGGACCGTGATGAGGAACCCGGTGAAGAAGAGAAGGCGCCACTTGAGCACTGGCTTCGGCGGCGGATCTTTGCCTGCTGTCACAGGCGTCCGATGGACCAATGGTGTTGGGATCAGTCTCTTCTTCAACATGCCGTAACCGAGAGCGGCTTGTACGAGCCGGCGCGCACGCCGGCTCCCGGGGGAGCTGATTGAAGCCTCAGCTACGCATCTTCAGGGAGTAACGAGGGGTAGCCGACGCCCTTCGGTGATCGGCTTCCCGAGCGTTCGTAAGCGCGGTGCGGGAGTCCGCGCCCGGAGCTATCCCCACAGCCTTCCGAGCTTGTTCTTTCGGCGCTCGCGCACGATGACGACGACCGGCTGGGTGGAGCGAGGCAGCGCGCCCGCCTCGCTGATCTCGGCGATGACCTCGTGCACCTTGTCCAGGAGCCTGCCGGGCTTGCCCTTGCGGAGCTTCTTGACGCGCTTGCGGCTCTTCTTGCCGAGATCGATGATGATCGGCTGCTGCACTACCGCAGCATCCGTCGTCGCGCTGAGGGAATTCGTAGTATCAATCGTCATGCTGTCCTCTCCAATCTGCGTCGTGACGACGCTACCTCACAACAGTTTGCTGAGCTTCAGGCTCTTCTGCCCCTTGCGGTTACTTCGCATGATGTTGTAGGACAGATCGCGCAGCCAGCCGTTCCGCTTCTTGCGATTGGAGCGGCGGTGCCGATCGAGGTACGCGTCGCTGCTCCTGATGTTGGCCCGAGCCAAGCGCCTGGCCAGCCTCTCGAAGCCGCGGCTGCCCCGGGACAGCTTCTTCCGCTTCTTCTTGTGCTTGAGCACGTAGGCGCCGCCAAATGAGCTGCCAGGCAGCGTGCGGAGCGCGCCCGGCGTCGCGCCCAGCGTCGCGCCCGGCGTCGCGAGCGCGGCCGCGATGTGCGGCGGAAGCACGACCCTCTTCACTGATTTACTCAGTCTCAATTTCATAATGGTCCCTCGGCTGGTGCAGTGTAGCGCGTGCTATGCACGCTTATCTGGTATCGAAAGGGTCCTTGTCTCCGGAGGGTAGGGTGCTCGCAACCGTCCTGTCAATCCTGATTCTCGAAATATTCCATGACACGGGATACGAGGCGGGCGCGTCCGCTTCGGGGCGATCACGGCGAGCGCTGACGGTCCCCTTGATTGCCCCGCCGAGCTGACTGAAAAGCCGGGCGAAGAGCCGGCCGTGACAAACGCCAGCGCGCCTGCCGCCGTGCCGTTTTCCGTGCTGTAGCGAGGTCCGCTCGACGTCATAGCTCGCGCCGGGGTCGGTGAAGACGAGTGTGGGCGCGGGGCTGTTGCAGTCCGGACGTACGAACGCCTTTTCCATGACGCCGCGCCGCCGCGAGATGCGCTGGCCGACCGGAGCTCGCTGAGCGCCTTGGCTTCGTCAGGATAGCCATAGAGCCCGAAACGCCTGCTCTGCGAATTCTGATCGGTGAAGACGGCGTGCTCGTCGGGCTGATGCCGAGTCTACGTTGGAGATCGCCACCCCCGTGCTGTCACCGAGCCAGCTCATTGATGGCCATGAAGTCTGTCTGAATGATGGCCGTCATCGCGCGGCTGCACGCCCACCACGGACGCGATGGTGCTGGCGTACTCGGGCGCGTCAAGGGTGCGCTCCCTGCCGGTCGCCGCTGCGCGCCCTTGAACAGCCCTGCGTGCGCCCGCTGGGTGGCGCTCCGGGTGATGTGCGTACGGATGCCGCCGGCGGGGGTTCCAGGCTCCGGATGGCCATCAAGAAGTCGGCTCACAAAGTGCCCCAAAAGGCGCATCCACCGAGCGCGATAACACGCGTCATGAGCATTCTCCGTGCGACGAGGCGACGAGCTACAAGAGTTGCGACCGATACCGCGCAGAAAACGTTGCCAGCGCGCTCAGTCGTGTTCAGCAAGAGCCGCGCCATGGCGTCGTGGGGGATGAGGCAAGCGGTCAATGCCGCGGACGCATGGGCCTCGTGTCAAGCTGACCGGGTTTTATTGAAGCGAGCAAGGAATATTTCAATTGGACGGGTGATGGCTGCAGCAAGCACTGCTGCGTGCTCCAGCAAGCACCGCTCGAAGGCGGCGCGCAGGTCGGCGAGGATCGATGGCGCTCGGGGCCGGTCGATGGCGGAGCGCGGCGCGAGGACGCGTCGAATCCGGTCCCGTGGGAGGTACGGTTACGGACGTAGAACGACCGGATGTCTGCATCGAGCACCCAGCTCGTCTTCCGGCTGATGGCCTCTGCGAGCGCGTTCAGGGCGTCGTGCTGTCCCCGGCCAGGCCGGAAACCCTACGAAAAAACCCAGGAACGCTCGCTCGTAGATCGGCTCCAGCACCATTCGCGCCGCCTGCTGGACGAGCTTGTCTTCCAGCGCCGGGATGCCGAGCGGTCGCGTACGCCCATCGCCTTTCGCGATGTGCACGCGCCGCACCGGCTGCGGGTGGTAGCTGCCGCGATGGATGCGATCCTGGAGGTCGAGCAGGCGAGCGTCGAGATGCTCGCCGTACTCTTCCCACGTGACCCCATCCACTCCGGGCGCCGCGCGCCTACGCAGGCGCTCGTACGCCTCCTTCAGCAACGGCGCCTTGATCGCGCTCAGCAGGTTGTCGAACCGCTCCCCTTTCTTCTCCTTCGCTCGCTGTCCGATCCGCACCACTTGCGTGGGCGCGCCTTGCCGGTCCTGAGCCCGGGGCGCGTTACGTGCTGCGGATTTCCCCGGCCCGCTCATTCGTCCCCCTACGCTTCGCCGCTTGGGTCGCCCCCGGCGCTCAGGTAACGCAGTACCCCGCCCACGCCTCGGGGATCCGCCGCTCCTCCAGCCCCACGACCGGCGCCGGCGGCAGCCACTTCGGCTTCACCGGCGCGCGCAGCAGCTTCATGCCCGCCTCCTCCGGCGTCCGCCCGCGCTTCATCGAGTTGCACGCGTAGCAGGACGACACGATGTTGTCCCACCCCGTCACCCCGCCCTGCACGCGCGGGATGACGTGGTCGTAGTTGAGCTCCCGGGCCGCCTTCTTGACGCCGCAGTACTGGCACCGAAACCCGTCGCGCAGGAGCACGTTGATCCGGGAGAACTTCACGCCGCGCTTCATCCCGAGCGTCGGCCGCTTGAGCCGCACCACCGCGGGCGCCCGGATGGCGACCGACGGCGACCGGATGACGTCGTCGTACTCCTCGATGACCTCCACCTTGCCAAGAAAGCTCATCGTGACAGCGGTCTGCCACGAGATGATCTTATGAGGCACCATCCATGGCGTCAAAAGCAGCGTCTGCGCGGTCATGTCCCACCTCGTTATCGCCTCTTCTTCTTCATGGTATCGCTCCAGGTTGCCTGCGGAGGTGCCCGGGGAGGGAGTCGAACCCCCAGTAAGCTGGGTCTAAGCCAGCAGCGTTTGCCGTTTCGCCACCCGGGCAGGGTGTCACCGGTGGGACTCGAACCCACATACCCCGAAGGGCGCAGGATCTCAGCCTGCCACGTATGCCGTTCCGTCACGGTGACTCGTCGCGCGTCCGCGCGCGCGGGTCTGGGTGGAGGGATTCGAACCCCCGATCCCCGGCTCCCGAAGCCGGTGCTCTACCAGGTTGAGCCACACCCAGGGCTCTGTCGTCGCTGTGAAATGGCAGGCTCGCTCGCTCGGGCGCGGGCTCCCGAAGTAGCACGCTGGCGAGCGGAGCGGCCCGGTGTCCCCAGCGGGATTCGAACCCGCGTTTCCGGACTGAGAATCCGGCTGCCTGGGCCATCTAGCATGATGGGGACGTGTTCAGGAGAGCCTCGCCCCGGCCGGGGCGAGGCTCATGCCTGGAGCGGTGAGAGAGAATCGAACTCTCGTCGCGAGCTTGGCACGCTCGCACTCTACCATTGAGCTATCACCGCGTGGTCATGGGTACCGTCGTTGCACGGATCAGCAAAAAAAGAGGCGGGCCGACCGGCGCCGCGCGGCCGCACGTCGATCGCGACGGTCGCGTCTGTCGCGTCTGTCGCGTGTGTGCGGCTCACCGGCCGACGGCCCGCCTCGGCGGCGAGGGAAAGGACGGGCGAGGGGCGCCCGTGGGGTATTTTCCAAGGAACAGTTGGGGTAACCCACGTGCTTCGGCCCGTCCAGTGGAGCGACGAGGAATCGAACCTCGATCCCTACCGTGCGAGGGTAGTGTTCTCCCGGTTGAACTATCACCCCGGAACGCTCGCGTCAGATTTTCATCTCACCTCCTTGTTCATTGCTCATTGGACGATCATCCATCCTGTTTGTTTTGTCCATCCCTCGATCTTTTCTCGTCGTCGGCGCCGCCGGCGGGATTCGAACCCGCGACATCCCAAGGTACGATAACCGTCCTCCTTCGGCCCGGATCGGGCAAGTGGGTGAAGAACGGCGTTAGGTGCTCTTCCGGGCTGAGCTACAGCGGCAAGGTCGGATCCGCGAGGATCCGTCGCACGTCTCCAGTCCTGGGACGGACGGGCCGGCGGAGCCCGTCCGTCACGTCCTCTGTCACGCATCACCCCGGGTGAAATCCGCCATCACCTGGGGGGCCGCCCCGTCGAACCCCACGACGTCGAGCATGCCGGGGTCCGATGGATCGGCGATCGAGAAGCCGGTCGACGTCATGCCGACGACGATCAGCCTGGCCGGACGGCCCATGACCTGCCGGTACTCCCGGAGCGCCTGGAACGGGTGCACGTCGCCCGCCCAGGTCTCGTTGTCCGTGTAGATGACGAACGAGTCGACCTCTACCCGGTTCCGCGTCGCCCAGATCATCGGCAGAGCACAGTCGGTGCCGCCGAAGGGGAGATCCTTGACGGAGCGCAGCACGTCGTCGAGCCGCTGCTTCGGCGAGATCGACAGCGGCAAGAGGCTGGAGGCTCCGCCGCCCCACTTGCCGCCGTAACCGCCCGCGGCCGCCGAGAAGCCGACCACGGAGTACTCGCGCTCGAGCCGCGCCGTCGCCATGGCCATCGCCGCGCTCGCCACGCGCGGCGTCAGGCCAGGGACGCCGGCGATCTGGCCGCTCGTCATCGAGCCGGAGATGTCGAGCGCCAGGAGGTGCTTCTTCCCGGTGGGCTCGACCGCCTGAAACGCGAGGTAGAACGCCTCGTTCAGCGCGTCGACGACCTCGCGGACCGGGGTCCACGAGAGCGCGTTCTGGCGCCGGCGGGCGAGCTCGCCGTGGCCCTGCTCGTAGACCCGGAGGGCCGAGAGCACGGCGATCGGGTGGACCCGGGCCGCGGACAGGCGCGCGGCGTCGGTGAGCTGCCGCGCCACCTTGCGGGACGCGTCGCTCATCGGCGCGAGCAGGCCGACCGCGGTCATCTTGCCCAGGTTCCGGAGCAGCGCCGTCTGGGGCATGTGCGGGAGCAGCGCCTCCCATACCGCGGGATCGTTCTTCCACTCGGTCTGGAGCATCTCGTGCGTGAAGTGGTGCTGCGCGATGAGCGCGGCGACCTGCTTCCGGTTCGTCGCCGCCCGGAGCGACTCGAACCCGCGCACGAGGCCAGGAAGCGCCTCCGGCGACAGCGCCTTGCCGCGCGAAGACTCCCTGGCGAGCGCCTCGACGCCGCCGACGATCCAGCGGTACAGGGCGTCGTGCTCCGGGCTCGGCGCCACCGGGTGCGCGAGCCGCAGGAGATCGCGGTGGCTGAAGCCGTCGCGCTGCTGGTACTTGATCACCTGGTACACCAGCCTGTCGATCGGCTTGCCGTTGTACCAGGCAGCGACGGCGGACCGCAGCCCGCGGCCCCACTTGCGGAACCCCTGCACGTCGCGGGCGAAGTGGAAGAGATCCGTCCCGGTGCGGCACACGTCGGGCAGCGCCGCGAGGGCGGCCCGGCGCGTCTCGAGCTTCACGTCGCCGGCGGCGATCGCAAGCGCGAAGATCGCCGGCGCGTTCTTCGGCGCTCGCCCCGAGCGGCTGATCTCGACGATGCGCCGCACGGCGCGGGGCCCGTCCGCGGCGAGGCAGGCCTCGACGGCGCGGGCGTTCTCCACGGTGAGCTTCCGCTCGGACGTGTAGTAGGTACCCCCCTCGGCGCCCAGGATGAGCCAGCGGTCGAGCCTCGCCCAGTCGTCCAGGGCGAAGGTGTACCCTCCGGCGCTGTTGCGCGCCTGGTCGGCGCGGGCCTTCTGCCGCTGCGGGGTGACCAGCGCGGCGAAGTGCTTTCGATAATCGGGCATGACACCACCTCCGGCCCGAGGGCTCGGGCAAAAAAGGACATGCAAGAAAAGGACGGATAATGTGCTCGCGCTCGGGCCTATCTGGAAATGATAACCGAGCGCGTTCGACCCGCCCTGGGTGGACGTACGGGAATCGAACCCGCCTCCGCAGGGTCACAACCTGCCCTCGTCACCAGACGAGTAACATCCACACAAACCTGTCGTCGGGATGGCCGGAATCGAACCGACGGATCTCCTCACCCCAAATGAGGCGCCTTTCCACTAGGCTACATCCCGGAGCGCCTGCTCGAGGCAGGCGCGCGCGGTCCCCCGGCCGGACGCGGAGCGGGCCTCGTCGAGACGAGGCGCGATCCGCGCCCGGGGAGGGGCGCGCGGCTCCGGCGGGAGGACTCGAACCTCCAACCCTCCGCTTAACAGGCGGGCGCTCTGCCATTGAGCTACACCGGAACATGAAGGCGCAAGGCGCCTCCATTCACAATTGCGCACGATGGGTTGTCATGGACCGGGTGACCGCTCCGCCTGCGCCGCGCGCAGGCCAGGGTCGGCGCGGGCGCCCCCTCCCCGCGCGCCCGCTCCGGGTGGGAGCGGGCGGCAGAGCGAGCGCGCCGCGCGGTTCCGGGGGCAGGAGTCGAACCTGCCTCTGCGGCTTCAGAGACCGCCGTCTTCGCCACATAGACGACCCCGGAGCGCGATGAGGTGGACTCGAGAGGAATCGAACCTCCAGCCGTCCGCTTAAGAGGCGGCTGCTCTGACCAGTTGAGCTACGAGTCCGCGCGGAGGGCGCACCTCCGCATTGCCTGCCGCGCCGACAGGCCATTCCCATTTCAAGAGCTCGAACCTCCGAAGCAAAAGGGCAAACAAGCCGGAGCCGCCCGGGCTCACGAAAGCCTGATTGCACGCACATAACCCCTGCGCGCGCCGCAACCGCCGCGCGCGACCATTCCCCTCAACAACCAAGCAGACCGCTCGGCCCACCCAGGGCGACCATTGCCCTCAACAACCCAACAGGCCGCTCGGCCCACCCAGGCAATGCCCACACGTCACCATGGACGTGGGACTTGGACGTCCAGGGCTGCACCCCGAGCGCAATGCCGTCAAGCCGCCCGGCCGACCGGAGAACGAGGCGAAATCAGCGCGCAGAAACGCCGAAGGCCGCCTGCGGTTCCCCGAGGCGGCCTTCGCAAACGTCGCGGATCGACGCGTGCCTTGCCGCCTCTAGGCGCTATTCTCCGGGTTCTCGAGCTTCCGCGACAGGCAGACGCCGCCGAGATCGCCGGGGTTGTACGCCAACGACTTGCCACCCTGCAGATGCTCCCATCCCATCGGCGCTTTGGGGCCTTCGGCCTTGGGCAGGGTGGAGATGCGCTGCGTGCTGTCGGAATGGCGAAGCATGACGAATCCTCTCGTGCCCAATGAGTACTCTCCTTCGAGAGACTGCGCAATACAAAAGTTCCTTGGAGGGATTCTTTTTTTGCGGGCTACTCCGCGCCCGCGTCGAGGCGGAATCGCTCGTTGCACCCGGCGCCCGAGACGACCACATGGCCGCCCTCCACCTTCACGTGCACCTCGCTCGACCCCGGCCAGCGCAGCGCCACCACCGCTCGGCCGGTGCGCACGTCATAGTACGTCCGCTCGCGGTGGCTCACGCCGTTCAGACACACGAACTCGTCGTTCACCATTTTATCGAAGACGGAGCCCGTGCCGTCGAAGGAGGCGTCCACCACAAGCAGACCCCCCTGGACCGATCCGGCCACCTCGCGGATCCCGTGGCAACGCGCGGGCCAACCCCCGGTGTGGCCGCCATCGACGACCACGAACCCCGCCGGCTTGCGAGGGAGGACCACGTGATTCCGGTGGTGGGCAAACATCATGTAGTCGCGCGCGAAGATCCACGGGGGGTCGCCCGCGCACGGGCGGTCGATCCCGCCTTTCGGCTCGCACAGGCGCGCCCTCGCCGCGGCCTCCCCCGCCGCCTCGCCGGCGCCCTCCTCGTCGCTCGGGAGGCCGACCCGCGCCAGCAGCTCGGTCCAGCTCGGGACGATCTCGGCGTTCTCTAGGTCCGTCTTGCGGATCTCCACCGCGCAGGTCGACCTTCCGGCCAGCTTGGCGCGCGTCGCCGGCGACGGCTTGAGCAGGTGCGCGTTGGCGTAGGCGACCCGGGCGGCGCCGGCGTCGCCGGCCTTGTCGCGCAGGAGGCCGAGGTTGTACCAGACCTGCGCGCGGAGCTCGGGCTCCCCCGCGCTCGTGAGCGCCGCGCTGAAATCGCTCTCCGCCTCGGCGCTGTCGCCGGCGGACAGGTGCGCGAAGCCCCGCTCCGCGACCGCCCGCGCGTCGGTCGGATCCGCCTCGACGGCCTCGGTGAACGCCTGGATCGCCGCCTTGAAGTCCCGCCGCTGGGTCGCGAGCCGGCCCCTCGCCAGGGCGGCCTTGTACGTGGCGAGCGCCTGCTTCTCCTTCTCGGTGAGCGGGCGGGCGCTCGACGCCGGCGGGGTCGGCGGCGCCGGCGGGGCCGGCAGCGCGGCGCTGCTCGCGGAAGGCGCCGGCGCGGCGGCGCTCGTCGCGGCGGGCGGTGTGTTGTCGGGCGCCGGCTGGGGCGCGTCGCGGCGGCAGCCCGGCGCGAGGCACACGGCGGCGGCGCCGAGCGCGAGGGAACGAGGGATGGATCGCAGTCGGCTGGTGTTCGTCATGAGGGCGGATCCGGATCACGAGGCGTCGACGCGCGCCGCCGCCGCCTCGGCCGAGCGCACGGCGGCGTCGATGCCGGAGCCGTGGAACGCCGAGCCGGCGAGGAGCACGCCGCTGCCGGAGAGCGCCGCCTCGACCTCCTGGACGCGCGCGGCGTGCGCCGGGGTGGAGACCGGGAGCGCGCTCGCCCAGCGCGAGACCCACGCCCGCTCGGCGCCGCCGCGCACGGGGAGCACGCGCGCGAGCGACGCCTCGGCGCGCGCCGCCCAGCCGGCGTCGTCCAGCTGCTCCAGGTCGGCCGGCTCGGGGCGGAAGAAGAGGCGGAGCGTGACGTGGCCCGGAGGGGCGCGGCCCGCGAACTTCGAGGTCGTGAACGTGCACGCGCGGAAGCCGTGCCGCTGGTGCGCCGCGGCCACGATGAAGCCGGTGCCGTCGAGCGGGTGCTCGATCGCGGCGCGCGGGTACGCGAGCGACACGGTCACGCTGGAGAGGGTCGGCGCGCCGACGAGCGGGCGCGCCGGCTCGCCGAGCAGCGCGGCCGCGCCCGCGGCGTGGGTGGCGATCACCACCACGTCGGCGTCGATCGCGCCGCCGCCGGCGAGATCGAGCCGGAGGCCGCCGGCCGCCCGCGCGAGCGAGGCGACCGGGGCGGAGAGCCGCACGTCGGCGCGCGCCTCCACCGCGGCGCGCGCGAGGGCGTCGGTCAGGTGCGCCATGCCGAGGCGGAAGGTCCGGATCCCCTTGCCGAGCTCGTCGCGCGGCACCTGGAAGCCGAGGAACGCCGCCGCCTCGCCCGGCGCGAGCTCGCGCAGCGGCCCGCCGTCGTAGCCGAACGACCGCACTACCTCCTGGCCGACGAGCTCCTCGCCGAGGCCGAGCGCGCCCGCGAGCGCCGGGACCGCCTCGCTGCGCGCGATGAACCCCTCGGCGCCGTGCTCGATCACGAAGCCGCCGGTCCGCTCGGTCCAGAGCTGCCCCCCGACGCGCGGCGCCGCCTCGACGAGCGTCACCCGGTCGCCCGCCGCCGCGCGACGGTACGCGACGATGCACCCGGCCAGACCACCTCCGACGATGACGACACGACGCATCGCCCGTCTATACCACGAGGCGCGACGCGGGGCCGATCGTGCCTTGAGCCTCGGAGAGGAGCCGAACCGCGCCGGGCGCCCGGCGATGAGCAGCGATGTCCCCGCCCCAGCCCCTCTCGCCAGTCGCCGAGTTCGTCGACGGCCGGCGCCGGACAGGCAAGGCGGACAGACGCCGCGCGCCGCTCGTGAGCGCGGCGGACATCTCACCTGGTGATCTGCGCCGCCACGGCCTAGGCTGCTCTCCATGGCGAGGATCTCGAAATACTTCGACATCAAGAGAGACGCGCTCGGCCGCGAGTACATGGAGGTGTACCTCGACGGAATCGCGCTCCTCCGGCTGGTCATGACCAACAAGGGGACGGCCTTCACGCCCGAGGAGCGCGTGAGCCTCGGGCTCGACGGGCTGCTTCCGCCCCAGGTCAACACCATGGAGCAGCAGCTCGCCCGCGTGTACGGCGGGTTTCGCCGCGAGCCGACGCCGATCGCCAAGTATCAATACCTGCGGGCGCTCCAGGAGCGCAACGAGATCCTGTTCTATGCGCTGCTCGAGCGCTACCTCGGGGAGATGCTCCCCATCGTCTACACGCCGACCGTGGGCGAGGCGGTGCAGCAGTTCAACTTCCTCTATCAGAGCGCGCGCGGCGTCTCGTTCTCTCCCCTCAACATCGACCGGGCCCGGCGCGCGCTCGCGGGCTTCCCCTGGGAGGACGTCCGCATGATCGTCGCGACCGACTCCTCCGCGATCCTCGGGATCGGCGACCAGGGCTACGGCGGGCTCGCCATCCCGATCGGCAAGCTCGCGCTCTACACCGCGGGCGGCGGCGTGAGCCCGTTCCACACGATGCCCGTGGTGCTCGACGTGGGGACGGACCGGGCCGACCTCATCCACGATCCGTTCTACCTCGGCGTCCGCCAGCGCCGCCTGCGCGGAGAAGCCTATTTCGATTTCTTCGACAGGTTCGTCGACGCCGTGAAGAACAGCTGCCCGCGCGCCGTCATCCAGTGGGAGGACCTCTCCAAGGAAGCTGCCTTCTCCGTGCTGGAGCGGTACCGGAAGGTGCTCCCGTCCTTCAACGACGATATCCAGGGGACAGGGGCCGTCACGCTCGCGGGCGTGGCGAGCGCGTGCAGGCTGCGCGGCGAGTCGATCAAGGACCAATCGGTGGTGATCCTCGGCGCGGGGGCGGGCGGGATAGGCGTCGCGTGGGCCATCTGCCAGGGCATGATCCGGGACGGGCTCACCGAGGAGGAGGCGCGCGCCCGCATCTTCGTCCTCGACTCGAAGGGCCTCATCACGAAGGACCGCCCGGTGGAGGAGTACAAGCGCAAGTTCGCGCAGGACCCGGAGAAGATCGCCTCGTGGAAGAGGGCCGGCGCGGTGCCGACGCTGCTCGAGACGATCCAGAACGCGCGCGCGACCGCGCTCATCGGGCTGTCGGGGCAGCCGCGCGCGTTCAGCGAGCCGATGATCCAGGCGATGGCCGAGAACAGCCCGCGGCCGATCATCTTCCCCCTGTCCAACCCGACGAGCTCGTGCGAGGCGCTGCCCGAGGAGATCCTCGCCCTGACGAAGGGGAGCGCCCTCGTCGCCACGGGAAGCCCGTTCGCACCCGTGGAGATCGACGGCAAGACCATCCCCATCGGTCAAGGCAACAACGCGTTCATCTTCCCGGGGCTCGGGTTCGGCTCCATCCTGTCCGACGCGCGCGAGATCACGGACGGGATGGTGCTCGCGGCGGCCTACGCGCTCGTCGATTACACGGCGGAGAAGCACCTCGACAAGGGGCTCATCTATCCCCCGGTGGAGGAGCTCCAGGAGGTCTCCCAGCGGGTCGCCGTCGCGGTCATCCGGGCGGCGTTCGCGGACGGCGTCGCGACCAGCGCGAAGGTGGACGCCGAGGGCGCCGAGGCGTACGTGAAAGCGCGGTTCTGGCGGCCCAGGTACCTGCCGGTCGTGCGCGGATGACGAGGACGACGACCCGCCCCGGGGAGCGCGCGCGCGCGGCGACACCGCCGCGGGCTCCGCGGGGCACACGCCGCGGCCGCGAGCGACGAAGGGGGGCGCCGCCTCAGCTGAGCTGCGCCAGGAACTTCCGGAGCTGCTGCGACTCCACCATCGTCATCACCGGGACGAGCCACGCCTCCAGCGAGGTGGTGTCGCGGAACGCCTTCCGGCTCGAGTTGTGCGCGTCCCGGATCAGCCGCTCCACCTGGAGGCCGAGGATCGCGTTCGTCACCGGCAGCAGGTAGGCCGTCCGATGCACCGTGGCGTTCTGGACGCGCATCATCTCCAGGAACTTCTCCGCGCTCTCGGGCGCGAGCACGTCGACCTGGAGCAGCTCGATGCAGACGATGGCCCCGTGCCGGTTCTGGGTCACGATCCCCTGGATGCGGGCGATGCACGCGTCGACCTCCCCGGGCGGGAGCGGTGATCCAAGCCTCACCTCGATGAGGCGACCGGCCCTGTTGTCGACGGAGTACATGAGCAGAGCTACCGTAGCGTAGACGTTCGAGCCGGAGCGCGTCAATCCGCGGCAAATCTCTGCTCGTACGCGCGCACACGCCGGCGCCGCTTTTATCGCGCGGCCATGCCGGTGTGGTCGGTTGGCATCGGGCGACCGACGTCCCCGACATCGATGCGACAGCGGCCCGGCGAGGACGCCCGAGACGGCTTGCTCACACGTCCGAAGAGAAGATCACCTTGCCGGCGCGCGCCTCTTCCTCGGACGCCGCCTCCCGCTCGGCCTCGACGGCCTTGGCCTCGATCTCCAGATCGGGAAAGCGGTACCGGATCCCCTCGCCCGACTCGAGATCGACGTCGCCGCCGAGCGCCGCCACCTCGCGGGTGATCTCCTCCGGGCGCGGCGCCTCCCCCGCCGCCTCCTCCCAGGCCCGTCGCAGCGCGGCGTCCGTGATCGGCTCCCGGCGCTGCGCGGGCCCGACGCGGGCGAGGATCGCCTGCAGCACCGCCCGCCGGGCGTTCTGCCGGGCGAGCCGACGCTGCTTCAGCGGGCGCAGGAGCGCGCGGCCGAGCGGGAGCGCGAAGAGCGCGAGCGAGAAGACGAACGGGACCACGCCGAGCGCGACCGCCGTCCCCCCTGCGGGCAGCGCCCACAGCGGCTCCCCGCGGGCGAGCAGCCCGAGTTTCTCGATCGTGAGGTGCGCGCCGAGCGCGTAGGCGCTCATCAGCAGGTTGAAGCCGTTGAGCGCCACGATGAGCGCGTTCACCCCCTCGCCGTTCCCCGTGAGCGGCGGCAGCTCCTCGCGCTTCGCCCAGACCGGCGGCGGGGGCGGCGGCGACCCCACGTCCGCCGCCGTCCTGCGGATCGCCTCGAACCGGTAGACGATGCCGCCCTCCTCCGACACGTCGACCGTGCCGTCGTAGTCGAGCATCAGCCGCGCCATCAGCGGGTCCGCCTCGTCGCGGGGCAGCCCCGTCACGCGCATCACGTCGGCGAGCCCGATCCGGCCCCGCTGCGCGCGGATCTCCGCGAGCAGGAGCTTCTCGGTCTCGAGCGGATCGCGCGGGGCCGGCGCCGGGCCGAAGAAGAACCGGTTCACCTTCTCGTAGAACGGCGTCTCGTCCCTCTGCGGCGCGAGGGCCCGGCGCTCGGCGTGCGGCGCGTGCGACGACCACGCCGGCTCCGCCGTCCACACGAACGGCGAGAAGGGGTGGAACGTCCAGAAGAGCGCGTCGGCGACCAGGCGGAACAGGAAGTCGCCGGCGAACGATCCGGAGAAGCCGCCGCCCTCGCGCGAGTCGCTGCTCGATCGGGCGAACATCTGCGCGACCAGGATCGCGAGGAAGATCGCGACGTACGCGATCAGCACGATCGCGATCCACGCGCGGACGACGAAGCGGGCCGCGCCGGCGGCGCCGCGGAGCACCGCGCCGAGCGCGCGCTGGACGCGCGTGCGGGTCTCCCACGGCTTGGTGAAGCCGTGCGGGAAGCGGAAGAGCAGCTCGCCCTCGGTCGTCGCCTTGAGGTGGCCGCGGTGCTCGCTGACGAGCAGGTGCAGTCCGCTCTCGGCGTCGCGCAGCGGCAGGCCGCTCCTCGCCGACGCGTCGGCGAGCGTGAGATCGCCGGTGTGCCCGCGCAGGGCGGACTCGAGGATGCCGGCGGCGCGGCGGGCCTCCATCAGCTTCGGCGTTTCCAGTGTCAACGGTCGCTCGCGTTGGTTCCGCGGCGGGACCGCCGCGCTCGTCGCACGGTCCAGCCGCGCTTGGTCGCGGAGGCGAGGCTGCCCCCGTGCCTGGCTTCATGGTAGCGCGCCGGGCGCCGCGCAAAGGGCGCGGCGAGTTTTTCCGGCGTCAGATTCCGGCGCCAGCTTCCGGTGTCCGATTCCGGCGTCAGCTTCCGGCGTCAGCTTCCGGCGTCTGCTTTCGGCGTCTGATTCCGGCGTCTGCTTTCGGCGTCAGCTTCCGGCGTCAGCTGCCCGCGGTCGCCGCGGCGGGCGGCGGGTGCGACCTCGGCGAGGCGTCGATGATCCGCACCTCCAGGCCGAGCGCTTCGCGCAGCATCCCGGCCTTGGCGACCACCGTCCACTCCTCGAGCGCGCGGTCCTCCGCGCCCTGCACCTCGAGCACCAGCGTGTCGTTCTCGATGCGGCCGGTCACCTCCGCGACCTTGGCGCGGTGCTCGCGATCGAGCGCGTCCGCGATGCGCAGGATCGACGCCATCGCCTTCACCTTGGCGCGCGCGTCGCGCGAGAGCGCGCGGAAGTTGTCGTGCTCCATGCTGGGCGGGGACTTCCGGTGGTAACGCGCGATGTTCGCGACGAGCGCGCGCTCCTCCGGGGAGAGGCCCATGAGGTCGCTGTGGATGATGATGTAATAGCTGTGCTTGTGGTGCCCCTCGTACCGGACGAAGTCGCCGACGTCGTGCAGCAGGGCCGCCGCGCGCAGGAGGATCCGGTCGCGCGGGCCGAGGCGGTGGCGCGGGGCGAGGTCGTCGAAGAGCCGCTCGGCGAAGCGCGCCACGAGCGCGCCGTGCTGCTCGTCGAAGTGGTAGCGGCGGCCGAGGCGGGTGCAGGCGTCGGTGACGGCGGCGGTCTCGCCGCGGAAGTCGGGCCCAACGAAGTGGGCGTGGGCGAGGTCGACGAGCACGCCCTCCTTGAGGCCGACGCCGGGCGCGACGATGAGCGGCTGCGCGAACGCCCGGGCGATGCGGCGGAGGACCGTCGCGGCGGGGACGATGGTGTCGGCGCGGTCGGGGCGGAGGCCGTAGATCTGCGCGCGCTCCTCGGGCGTGCGCGCCGACATCTCGTCGAGCAGGCGCGACATCGCGGCCACGTCGATGGCCCGCCCCTCGGGCGGCGAGCCCGGCGCGGGGCAGAGGTCCGCGAGCGTCTCGATGTTGCCGCCCGTGCCGACGAGCAGGTCGATCCCGGAGCCCGCCCGCTCGCCGAGCAGCTCCGTGATCTCCCGCGTCGCCTCGACCATGACGCGGTCGACGTACTCCTCGACGAGCCGCCGGTGGCTCGCGTCGATGGGGCGGCGATCCTCGAGGAACGTCTCGACCATGCGCACGGTGCCCACGGGGAGCGAGCGCGAGAAGACCGCGCCGCGGCCGCGCAGCAGGGTGAGCTCGGTGGAGCCGCCGCCGATGTCGACGAGCAGCGCCGTCCGCTCGCCGAGCGCGACGCGCTCGCGGACGGCGAGCTGGACGAGCCGCGCCTCCTCGACGCCCTCGATGACCTCGATGTGGAGGCCGGCCTCGCGCGCGGCGCGCTCGACGAAGAGGTCGCCGTTCTGGGCCTCGCGCGCGGCGCTCGTCGCCACGGCGCGGTAGCGGTCGACCTTGGCGGCGTCCATCGCCGCGCGGAAGCGCCGGAGCGCCTCGCAGGCGGCGCCGATTACGCCCGACTCGAGCCGGCCCTTCGTGAACACGTCGTGTCCGAGGCGCACGGACGCGCGGTCGACGTGGACGTCCCGGAACGGGTGGAAGCGCGGCCCCTCGAGCGGCCCGTTCGAGGGCCCGGGGAGCGCCGGGTCCCAGCCGGCGCCGAACGCCCCGAGCGCCGGAGGATCGACGTCGACGATGCGAAGCCGTATCGCGTTGGATCCGATGTCGATCGCAGCGAGCCGCGCCATGTCGGGAGAAGTAGCGAAGCTCCGGGCCGTTGGCTACTCTCATCCCGCTCATGTGGAGGAAGCATCAACGCGGGTCGGGGCCCCGCCTTCGCGGACCCCTTCAGCATCGGCCTTCGGAGGGCGCTCGTCGCCTCTTCGCCGGCGCAATCCTGGGCGCGCGCCTCGCGCTCTCCGCCGCGGCGGCGGCCGGCGCGCTCGCGGTCGCCGGCTGCGGCGGGGGTGAGGCGCGCGCGCCGAACCCGACGCGCGCCCTGGACGAGCGCAGGGCGATCGAGGTGATCCGCAGGGCGATGGCGCAGGAGGGCGCGAAGCCGGCGCTCGGGCGCGAGGTCGAGCTGCTCAGCGGGGCGAAGGTCCGGATCGACGTCGGCGTGCAGGGCCGCTCGTACGGCGTCGCCTACGTGACCGGGGAGGACGCCCAGAAGCTCGGCGCCGCGATCCCGCCCGCGAACGGGCGCGATGAGAAGCTGCGCATCGTGCGCGGCGGGCCGGACGGCGCGGTCCGCATCGTCCTCCTCTACCAGGACAACTACTTCTTCGACGATCTCGTCGGCGAGTCGCACGAGCGCACGGCGATCAGCGCCGAGCGCCAGCTGACGCGCGACGTGCAGGACTTCATCACCTACGCGCGGACGCAGAAGTTCCAGTGAGCGCGCGGGCGGACGTGGACACGCGGCGCCGCGGCGAGGCCGAGCGCCTCGCGCGCCGGGCGCTCGGCGGCGGGGGGCTGCTGCTCGTGGCCGGGCTCGCGCTGGTCGGGGTCGGGCCGTCGGACGCGGGCATGGCGCTCACGGTGATCGCGCTCGCCGCGCTCCTCTACGGCATCCACAGCTTCGGCCGGCTGGGGCCGGAGCGGGACGGCCCGGGGGAGCGGGCGCAGCCTCCGCCGCCTTGAGGCTCGCGTTGAGGCTTGCGGAGCGCGGCGCGTTCGAGCAGCATCCGCCGCCATGCATCGCCCCACGCGTCAGCACCAGCACCTCACCGAGAAGCTCGCCCAGAAACAGCAGCGGAGCGCCCAGAGCTCCCGCAAGCCCGGCCGCAAGACCAAGCGGTGGGGCAAGTGGCTCACGCAGTACGCGCCGCTCGTCGCCGGCGCCGAGGCGGCCGCGCCCGCCGAGAGCTGAGCCCCGGCGGCCCGCCGCGCCGCGGGCTCCCCGCGCCGCCGCGCCGCCCTCCCCCGCCCTCTTCCTGTCCTCCTCCCTTTCAGATCCATCCAGGTCGATGACGACGCCGTGAGCCGGCGCGCGCCGCCGCCTCCCGTGAGGGTGGCGGCGCCGGCTTCGCGCGCGACTTTCTGTGATGGCGGCGTCGATCTCTTGCCACCTAGCCAAGAGCACGACCCCTCGCGAAGTCTGACTACGCGAGCGCCCGGCCGCCTGTCATCAGGTCCGCGCGAGACGAGCGCGCCGGCGCGACACGCGCATCGCATGCGACGCGCGCAAGGGACCACTCCATCTCTCGCGCAAGGAAGGATCCATGGTCGACCGTCCGCCGTCCCTCGCGGCCCGGGCAGCCGCGCTCTTCGCGTCTTCCCTCGTCGTGAGCGGAACATCGCTCCTCGGAGGGTGCCTGAGCCGCCCCATCGAACCGCAAGACACGCGCACGACCAACACCATCGTCGAGCGGCTACCGCAGCGCGTCGACAAGATCGATCTCCTCCTGACCATCGACAACTCGACGTCGATGAAGGACAAGCAAGATATCCTCCAGGACGCCGTGCCGGACCTCGTCGGGCGGCTCGTGAACCCCCGGTGCGTCGATCCGCTGGATCCCAAGAGGTCTTCCGCGCCGAAGCTGCCGAGCGATCCGTGCCCGTCCGGCATGGAGCGCGAGTTCCTGCCGATCACCGACATCCACATCGGCATCATCAGCACGAGCATCGGCGACCACGGCGCGGGCTCGTGCCCGGTGGAGGGGAGCTCCGAGACCGCGCACTTCTCCAAGAACGACAAGGGGCACCTCGTCGCCCGGAGCGACGTCGACGACGCGAGCAGCAATGACAACGATCCGCCCACCTACCAGGGGCTGGGCTTCCTCGCCTGGGATCCGGAGCAGAAGCTGAGCCCCGCGGGCGAGGCGGTCTTCGACGACCTCGCCGGCGGCGGCCTCGTGCCGACGCTGAAGAACATGGTGAGGGGCGTCGGCGACCGCGGGTGCGGCTACGAGTCGCAGCTGGAGAGCTGGTACCGGTTCCTCGTGGACCCCTCGCCGTACGCGAGCATCGCCATGGAGGGCCGCACCGCGGTGCTGAAGGACGTGGACGAGGATCTGCTGGCGCAGCGCCGCGCGTTCCTGCGGCCGGACTCGCTCCTCGCGATCATCATGCTGTCGGACGAGAACGACTGTTCGATCCGCGAGGGCGGCCAATCCTATGTCGCGGCGTATACCAGGAACAACTGGCGGATGTTCCGGCCGCGCAGCGAGTGCGCGGAGAAGGGCCCGGCGGACGCGTGCTGCAAGTCGTGCTGGGAGCCGAGGGGCGACTGCCCGGTGGACCCAACCTGCGGCCCCGAGGGGGAGCCGGCGCGGCTCACCGAGGAGGGGGAGGACCCGTACAACCTGCGCTGCTTCGACCAGAAGCGGCGGTTCGGGATGGACCTGCTCTACACGATCGACCGCTACACGAAGGCGCTGACGGAGCCGACGGTCGCGGACCGCGACGGCGAGATCGTCCCCAACCCGCTCTTCTCGGATCTCGACCCGACCGACGCGAACAACACGGTCCGGTCGCCGGATCTCGTGTTCTTCGCGGGCATCGTCGGCGTGCCGTGGCAGGACATCGCGCGCGTGAACGAGGCGGGGAAGCCCGACCTCATCGCGGGCAAGGACGGCGACGGCAACGACGTGGGCGGCTTCAAGAGCGCCAGCGAGCTCGCCCGCCCGAACGCCGGCGCCTCGAGCACCTGGGAGATCATCCTCGGCGATCCCGCAAAGTACGCGCCGCCCCTGGATCCGCACATGATCGAGTCCCCCAAGCCCCGGAGCGGGGAGAACCCGATCACCGGGACGGCCATCGCCGGCCCGGATTCGCCGGACAACGCCAACGACATCAACGGCCACGAGTGGTTCCCCGACGAGGGGTTCGGCGACCTCCAGTATGCCTGCGTGTTTCCGCTGAAGACGCCGATGGAGCAGGGCGACGACTGCAACGACGTGGTGGACCGCAAGAACCCTCTTTGCGAGAACAGGGCCGACGGCACGGACAGCCCGAGGCAGGTGAAGGCGAAGGCCTATCCAGGCCTGCGCCAGCTCCAGCTCATCCGGGATCTCGGAGACCAGGGCATCGTCGGATCGGTGTGCCCGAAGCAGCTCGAGGACAACCAGAAGGCCGACTACGGGTATCGGCCGGCGGTCGGCGCGATCATCGACCGCCTGAAGACGAAGCTCGGCGGGCAGTGCCTGGCGCGCGCCCTCACGCCCGACGAGAACGGGCAGGTCTCCTGCCTCGTCCTCGAGGCGCGCACCGTGCCCGACGGCCAGTGCCGCTGCGACGAGCACCCGGCGCGGCGGAAGGTGCCGGACCAGCACGCCGTCGCGGAGCGCGAGGTGCTCCAGGACCCGATCTCGAAGGCGAGCGGCAAGAACTGCGTCTGCGAGGTCGAGCAGCTCATCGACCCTGCCGAGCTCAAGGCCTGCCAGGACACGGCGCCGCCGGCGCCGGTCGAGGTCGGGGGCGAGCGGGTGAACGGGTGGTGTTACGTCGACCCGGGGATCGGGGTCGGTGAGCCCGAGGTCGTCGCCAAGTGCCCGTCGACGGAGCGCCGGCAGGTCCGGTTCACCGGCGAGGGCGAGGCGCTGCCCGGCGCGACGCAGTTCGTCATCTGCTCCGGCGACAGCCGGTAGCGCGAGGGCGCCGGCTGCCGAACGGCAGCGGCGCCCGCCCTCCCACGGACGCTCGGGAGGGTCGGCAGCGGCCTCTCACGGCTGACGGATCAGCTGAAGCGCGCCCGGACCGGCGCCGGCTCCTCGCAGATCGGACACACGTCCACGCGCTCGTCGATCTTGCCGCAGTCCTTGCAGTCGACACGATAGCCGTGGAACCCGGGGTCGTGCAGCTCGACGCTCGTCTGCGCCTTGTCCGCGCGCTTCCCTTCGTACTTCACGCGCGCCGGCACGAACGCGATCAAGCGCACCTCGATCTGATCGCACCGCGGGCACCGCTCCGGGACGGCGTACGTGCTCGTCGTCGTGAGCCCGCGCGCGAGGCCGCCTTCGCCGTGGCACCGCGGGCAGCGATCGTCCGTGAACAGCAGGTGCTGGCACGCGCCGCACGCGATCTCGTACAGCCCGTCGACGAACATCTCCCCCTTGTAGACCCACTTGACCCGGCCGACCGGCTCGCCCTCCATGAGCGGCACGAGCCCGTCCACGTAGGAGCGCAGGTTCAGCTGTCGCCCCCCGCACGAGGGACACCCCGCCTCGACGATCTCGGCAAACGCGCGCTCGGAGAGCCTGCTCATGGGGGCCGTCTTCTACCACGCCCCGGCCGCGCGAGGTCGAGGCAGGTGGCTGCCCGGTAGGGACCATAGAAGCGGTCGCCCCGGGTGTACGCATACAGCGAGGCGAGCGTCCCTGTATTCTTTGGCGACGCGGTACTAATTGCCCGCCGTGTGCGCGATCGCGAAGATGAGGTTCCGCTCGAGCCGGATCCCCTGCGGCGTGCGCCACGCCTCGAGCTCCTTGGCCAGCCGATCGCGCAGCTCGCGCTTCTCCTCGGGGCTGAGCTGCGAGAGGTGGTTGCCGAACGAGCCCGCCCCGCTCTGCCGGAAGATCTCGTCGACGTCGGCGGCGTGGTCGACGAAGGTGCGGATCTCCACCGTGTCCGCGATGAACCCGGTGCGCTCGAGCAGCGCCCGGACCTCGTCCACCGTCAGCTTGTGGGCGTTCGTGCCCCGCGCCTCCTTCCCGAGCTCGGCCAGGATCTTGCGCTGCAGCGGCTCGATCTGGTGCGGCCGCTCGCGCGATCCGGTGCTGAACCCGAGCTTGCCGCCGGGCTTCAGCACGCGCGCCGCCTCGCTCAGCGCGCGCTGCTTCTGGTCGTCGTTCAGCCAGTGCAGGACGCTGTTCAGGTACACGACGTCGAAGCTCTTCGTGGCGAAGGCGGAGAGATCCTCGGCGCGGCCGACCGCCGTCGCGAGGTTCGCGCGGGTCTTCTGCCGGGCGATGTCGACGCGGAGCGGGAGGGGGTCGATCGCCACCACGCTGCCCTCGGCGCCGACGATCTCCGCGACGTGCGCCGCGAGCCGGCCCGTGCCGGCGCCCACGTCGAGCACGCGCTGGCCGCTCCGCACGCCCAGCTCGGCGATGAGGAGCTTGCCGTGGTTGAATTGCCGATCGCTGCCGTGCTCGTAGGCCTGGGCGAGCTCCGGGGTGTCGAGTGCAAGGCTGATGGTGGTCATGAGGGCGGCCCGAGCAGGCGCCGTGCCGGCCACGGCGGGAGCGGCGGCGGCCGGCCGCGCGCGCCGGGGGTCCACGCCGCCGCGGGCGACCTGCGCGCCGCAGCCCGCGGCCGCCGCTGCTCCTGGGCCAGCAGGGCTGCTGCCCTGGTGCTGCACCGCGGACAGCGCCGCCGCCGGCGTTTCACGCGGCGGCCCCGAGGCGCCCTGCGCGCCGGGGGCCGGCGGGAGCGCCAGGGATCGCGGTCCCAGCAAGCCGACGGCGGCGACGGCGGCCGCATCGTCGGCGGCGTCGTCGGCGGCGTCGTCGGCGACGGCGACGGTGGCCCGCGGCTCGCTTCTCCTCCCGCCGACGCGCGTCATGGCCTCGTCCGTGCGAGCCGCCAGGGTGACGTCTGGAAGGGATGATCGGATGGAGAAGAGGCGGATCGGGTCGCTCGAGGTGTCGGTCGTGGGCCTCGGGTGCAACAACTTCGGCGGCCGCATCGACGCGCAGCGGACGGCGGACGTCGTCGGCGCGGCGCTCGACGCGGGCATCAACTTCTTCGACACGGCCGACGTCTACGGCGGGACGCGCAGCGAGGAGCTGCTCGGCCGGGCGCTCGGGCGCCGGCGCGGCGAGGTGATCATCGCGACCAAGTTCGGCGTCCCGCTCGACGACCAGCGCAGGGGCGGCGCCAAGCCGGCGTACATCCAGCGCGCCGTGGAGGACAGCCTGCGCCGGCTGGGCACCGACTGGATCGACCTCTACCAGCTGCACCGGCCCGACCCCGAGACGCCGATCGAGGCCACGCTGGAGGCGCTCGACGCGCTGGTCCGCGCCGGCAAGGTGCGCGAGATCGGCAGCTCGAACTTCTCGGCCGACCAGCTGCGCGGCGCCGAGCAGGCCGTCCGCCCGGGCGCGGCGCGCTTCGTGAGCGTCCAGAACGAGTACAGCCTGCTCCAGCGCGAGCCCGAGCGGGACGTGCTCGCGGAGAGCGAGCGCCTCGGCATCGCCTTCCTGCCGTACTTCCCGCTGGCGAGCGGCCTGCTGTCGGGGAAGTACCTCCCGGGCCGCCCCGCGCCGGAGGGCGCCCGGCTGGCGGCGCCGGCAGCGCCGCTCACGGCCCGCTTCCTCACCGACCGGAACCGCAGCGCCGCCGAGGCGCTCGCCGCGTACGCCTCGTCCCGGGGCCGCTCGCTCCTGGAGCTCGCCTTCTCCTGGCTCGCCAGCCGACCGGCGGTCGCGTCCGTGATCGCCGGAGCGACGTCGCCGGAGCAGGTGCACGCGAACGCCGCGGCGGTGGGCTTCCGGCTGACCGCGGACGACCTCCAGGAGATCGATCGCCTGGCGCCGCCGCCGCCGCGCTAGAGAGCGCTGCGCGGGCGGGGGCCGCACCGGCGCCGGTCCTCCGCCTGCTTCCCGTCTCTCCGCAGGCGTCGCTCGGGAGCTCGCCCTTGGCCTCATCACCTCTCCGGGACATCAAGGCCGTCCTGTTCGATCTCGACGGCACGTTGTTCGATCGCGAGGCCGCGGTGCGCGACGTCGTGACGCGCCAGCACGCGGCCTTCTCGGCGGAGCTCGCCGGGGTGCCGCGCGAGCGCTTCGTCGGCCGCGTGCTGGAGCTCGACGCGCACGGCTACGGCGACAAATCGGCGATCTACCCGCGCCTCGTCCGGGAGCTCGGGCTCTCCGAGCCCCTCGCGGCGGCGCTCGAGGCGCACTTCTGGGACACGTACGCCCGCGTGGCCCCGGCGATGCCCGGCGCGTCGTCGACGCTGGCCGCGCTGCGCGGCCGCGGCCAGCGGCTCGGGGTCGTCACCAACGGCAGGGTGCACGTGCAGGAGGCCAAGCTGCGCGGGCTCGACGTCCTCCGCCACCTCGACGTGGTGCTCATCTCCGAGCGCGAGCAGCTCCGGAAGCCGGACCCGGCGATCTTCCGCCGGGCGGTCGAGCGGCTCGGCGTGCGCGCCGAGCAGGCCTGCTACGTCGGAGATCACCCGGTGAAGGACGTGCTCGGCGCCCGCGACGCCGGGCTCCACGCGGTCTGGATCCGCACGCCGCACTTCGCGCCGCCCGCGATCGATCACACGGCGGTCGACGACCTCGGCGAGCTCCTCGCGCTCCTCTGACCCGGCCCGGACGAGGCGCGCTGGAGCCGCGCCGGAGCGGGCGAGGCGGAGGCCGCCGGCCCTGCTTGCGGTCCAAAACGAGGCTTGGCATCCTGCACCGGCGTCCCATGCCGCGCCCGCGCACGACGGCCGTCCTGTCCACCGCCGCGCAGACCGCGCCGCCGGCCCTGCCGCCGCTGCCCGGAGCGGCGCGCGAGGGCGGCGCGGAGCGCGCCCCGGAGGCGCCCGCGCGCGGGCCCTCCCGGAAGGGGGCGCGGTGAGCGCGGGGGCCGGCCTGCCGCCGTTCGCCGACCGCCCGATCGCCGAGGCCGACCTCGCGGCGCTCGCGGCGGCCGTGGAGGACGCCGCGTTCCCGCAGGGCGACTTCTCGCACGCGCGCCACGTGCTCCTCGCCCTGCACCACGTGCGCGCCCACGGGCCCGAGGGGGCGCTCGCGCACATGCGCTCGGCGCTGCAGGCCTTCAACACGCGCCACCCCCCGAGCTTCGGCTACCACGAGACGATCACGGCCGCCTGGATCGCCCTCGTCGCGGAGCACGCGGCCGGGCGCGGCGGGGCCGGCGTGCACGAGCTCGCGGCCGGCCTGCTCCGCCGCTACGGCAGCAGCAAGGCGCTCTTCGCCCATTACTCGCGCGCCCGGCTGCTCTCGGACGAGGCCCGCGCCGCCTTCGTCGCGCCCGATCTCGCGCCGCTGCCGTCCCCGCGCGACGACGTGTACATCCGCCTGGCGACGGAGGCGGACCTGCCCGCGATCGACGAGATCTACGCGCTCTACGTCGAGCGCTCGACCTGCACCTTCGCCACCACGGTGCCGACGCCGGCGGAGCGGCGGGCCTGGCTGCTCGCGCACGGCCCCGCGCACCCCGTCACCGTGGCGGTCGAGCGCGAGGGGGCCGTGGTCGGCTGGGGCTCGCTGTCCACGTGGAACCCGCGCGAGGCGTACGCCCGCTCCGTCGAGGACTCGGTGTACGTGCGCGACGGCCACCACCGGCGCGGGCTCGGCCGCCGCCTCCTCGCCGACCTGGTGAGCCGCGCGATCGTGCTCGGCCACCGCACGATCGTCGCGCAGATCGCGGGCGACCAGGCGCCGAGCCTCGCGCTGCACCGCGCGCTCGGGTTCGAGGACGCCGGCAGGCTCCGCGACGTCGGGTACAAGTTCGACCGCTGGCTCGACGTGGTCCTCATGCAGCGGGCGCTCCCCCACCCCGCCCCCTGATCCTCGCCCGACCCGCCGAGGAGGGCCGGCCGCCGCGCGCGCCGCGCCCCCCGCGCGCGGCGCGGCGAGGCCTCCCGCTACGAGGCCTTGGCGCCCCGGAAGGCGTCCGGGTTCCCCGGGCCCTCGAGGTACTCGTCGTAGGTGCCGTTGAAGAGGCGCGGCCCGCTGGCCGACAGCTCGAGCACGCGGGTGCCGAGCTTGCCCACGAAATGCCGGTCGTGGCTCGTGACGATGACCGTCCCCTTGTAGGCGATGAGCGCCTGGAGGAGCGCGTCGATGCTCTCGACGTCGAGGTGGTTCGTCGGCTCGTCGAGCACCACGACGTTGTTCTTCACCAGGATGAGCTTCGCGAGGAACAGGCGCGCCGCCTCGCCGCCCGAGAGGTTCTCCGTCTTCTTGAGCCCGGCCTCGCCGCTGAAGAGCAGCTTCCCGAGCACCGAGCGGACGTGCTCCTTCGGCGCGCTCGGATCGAAGCGGTACAGCCAGTCGTAGGCCGTGTACCCGGGCTCGATCGCCTCGTGGTGGTCCTGGGCGAAGTAGCCCACGCTGGTGTCGTGGCCCCACGTGATCGACCCGGCGTCGGGCGTGAGCTCGCCGACGAGCAGCTTGAGCAGCGTCGACTTGCCGATGCCGCTCGGCCCGATCACGGCGAGCTTGTCGCCGCGGTTCAGGTTCATGTCGAGCTTCTCGATGACGCGCAGGTCGCCGAAGCTCTTCGCGATCCCGTCGACGCGCAGCACGTCGCGGCCCGAGGGCTTCTCGATCTCGAACTTGATGTAGGGCCGGACGACGCTCGTGCGCCGCACCTGGATGCCCGCCTCGAGCTTCTCGATCTCCTTCACGCGCGACTGCGCCTGGCTCGACCGGCTCGCGCTCGCGCCGAAGCGGGCCACGAAGTCCTTGAGCTCGGCGATCTTCTTCTTCTTCTGCGCGGCGTCGGCGTCCGACTGGCGCTGCCCGGTCGTCTTCTGCTCGATGAAGTCGTCGTAGTCGCCCGTGTAGACGGTGACCGTCTGGTAGTCGACGTCGGCGACGTGCGTCGCGATCGCGTTCATGAAGTGCCGGTCGTGGCTCACGACGAGGAGCGTGCCGCGGAAGGTGTCGGTGAGGTACGACTCCAGCCAGCGGATCGAGTCGAGGTCGAGGTGGTTCGTCGGCTCGTCGAGCAGCAGCACGTCGGCGCCCGCGAAGAGCGTCTGGGCGATGAGGACGCGGAGCTTGTACCCGCCCGCGAGCGTGCTCACCGTGCTCGTGTGCCGCGAGGTCGCGATCCCGAGGCCCTCCAGGATCTCGGCGGCGCGCGCCTCGGCGGTGTAGCCGTCCTCCTCGCCGATCGTGCCCTCCAGCTCGGCGAGCCGCATGCCGACCTCATCGGTCATCTCGCCCTCGAGCAGGCGATCGCGCTCGTGCATCGCGTCCCACAGGGTCCGGTTGCCCATCAGGACGGTGTCGAGGATCCGGCTGGACTCGTAGGCGAAATGGTCCTGCTTCAGGACCCCGACCCGGAGCTGCCGCGGGATCTCGACCGTGCCCTGGTCCGACTCCTCCTCGCCGGAGACGATCTTGAGCAGCGTCGACTTCCCGGCGCCGTTCGCGCCGACGAGCACATACCGCTTGCCGGGGTCGAACCGCATCGAGACGTTCTCGAAGAGGATCTTGGGGCCGTATCGCTTGGTGAGCTTTTCGAGCGTGATCATTGCAGCGGCCGGGGAGTAGCACGGCTCGGCCCGCGGTTCCGGTGAATTTCGGCGGACGCGCGCCGGCGCCCTCCCGCCTGCGCTGGTGGGCCCCGGGCGGGGCGCGGCGCGTGGACCGCGCGGCTCCGGTGTAGGATCCGCGCCGCGGCGGGGAGGAGGTCCGCGCTCGGCGAGGACCGCTGCCGGGCGCGGTCGGCGGGCCTCGGGATCCGGCCAGGCGAAGGCCGGCGCGCGCGCCGGCCCGCTCGCCCATGGAGTCCTCGTCCTCCTGGCGCGCTCAAGGTCGATGGCGGCTCCGCCACCATGGAATGATCGGTCGGCTATCCGTGTGTCTCGAGGCGCGGCGCGCCGGAGGCGCTCGCGGCCCCGCGCTGAGGAGGGCCTCTGTTCTCGCCGCTGTGCTCACCTCTCAGCCTAGCGACCGCGCTCCTCGGAGATCGCGGCATCCAGGCACGGGCGAGGCCCCCTGTGTTCTGCGTTGCGTGAGGGTGTGGGTGTCCGCTCGAGTTCTCGCCGTTTGTTTTTTTCCAGCGTCCCCTTGACAGATCCGCCCTTGGTGCGTTGTCATCGCCGCCGGGTCAAGCATGCACCCTGGGGGGGCCTGCCGCTTTGGATTGCTTCTATCGAATCGGGGCGGCGTTCGTCTCCGCTCACCGCGGGCGATGCGAGCGCTCCCTGCGCGCCGGGCTGCTCGTGGGGCTCGCGTCGCTGAACTCGGCATCATGCGCTTCGACGGCGCCCGATCGGCCCGAGGACGCGGTCGTCATCGGGGCTCTCCTGCCCTTCTCCGGTAGCGAGTCGGCCATCGGCCGCAACCTGGAGCAAGCGATGCTGCTCGCCCTCGAGGACCTGAACGACGCGGGAGGGCTCGACGGGAGACCGTTCTACGTCCGGAGCCGAGACAGCCACTCCAGCTCGGTGCGCGGGCTCGATCAGCTGCTCGAGCTGCTTTACACGGATGGGGTCAACTACCTGGTAGGGCCCGAGGAGAACGAGCTCGCCGGCAAGATCGCGCAGGACGTGAGGTTGAACGACACGTTTCACATGCTGCCGGGGTACGCCGCGCCCACCGTGGCGCGCAGCGAGGCGAGAGGAGGCCGGATGCGGCTCGCCCCCTCCTCGCTCGACGTCGGTTGCGCCCTGGCGAAGGTCGCCGCCCTCGCGCACATCAAGACCGTGAACACCCTCGCCGCGCAGGACGACTACAACTCCACCGTCAGCAGCGCGTTCACGACCCAGTTCGAGTATCTCGGGGGCAGGATCCTCCCCTCCGTGTCGTTCACGTCGGGCGAGCAGACGTACACGAGCAAGATCGACTCCGCGTTCAAGCCGGACGCCGAGCGCACGCTCCTCGCCGCCTACCCCGCCACCGCCTCGACCATCGTGACCGAATGGGCCGGCTCCGGACGCCCGGGCACCTGGCTCCTCGGTCCGGCGCTGCGCGCCGAGGTGCTCCTCGCCAACATCCCTGCGGGCTCCCTCGACGGATTCCTCGGGGTGTCGCCGTCGCTCAGCCTGCGGAGCGAGTGCGATGTCACCGGCGAAGACGAGGAGACGGTCGACTGCACGACCGGGAACGCCGCCGCCTTCATCGAGCGCTTCTCGCGCCGGTGGGACGGCGACACGCCGCTGCCCGCGGCGCACTTCTACTACGACGGCGTCGTCCTCATCGCGATGGGGCTCGTGTACGGAAAGGCGAAGAGCGGGGAGATCCCTTCGTCCGGGCACGCGCTGGAGAACATCATCCGCGAGCTCAACAGCCCCGACCACGAGGCGGTCTCGTGGCGGGATCTGAGGGCGGCGATGCCGAGGCTCCGCGCGGGGATCCCGCTGCGGTACGTCGGGGCAGCCGCCGAATACGAGTTCGACGAGTACGGGGCGAACAGGCATTATTTCATGCAGAGGTGGACCGTCGACGGGGACGCCTTCGTCGATCTGCCCCCCGTCTCCGTGGCCTGCCGCACGCCGGAGTGATCGCGCTCTACGCTCGACTCCCACGCAAATCGACTCTCGCGCAGGGGTTCCGCGCTATCGACCTATCGACGACAAGGAGGGGTATGATGCTGAGGATTGGACGATGCTGGATGGCGGCGCTCGGGCTCGTGCTGGCGACGGCGGCGTGCGGATCGGACGACACGTCGGGCACGAACCAGCAGGCCGCGCCCATCAAGCGGCCGAGGACCCTCGAGAACGAGTTCACCCCGGTGGAGCTCGAGGCGATGATCGACGACCTCGTCGCCGAGATCAACGAGGGCCCGATCAAGCCGATGCAGATGACGGTCCTCCTGAAGACCATCGAAGCCTTCTTTGCGCCGGTCGCCACGGGCGCGAGCCGGGCCATGGGCGAGCTCGGGGTCACGGGGAACGTGATCGGGGCCCAGGCCGTGACGAACGATCAGGCCGCAAAATCGGAGTACCAGAACGATCAGATCGCACAGACGGTGCTCGACGGCGCCGAAGGGATCGGCATCTCGCCGTTCGGCGATGACAACGCGGCCGCCATCGACGAGGCCATCGCGGAGGGAGTCCACGTGGTGACGCTCGACAGCGACGTGGCGCAGTCGAAGCGCGCGCTCTACGTCGGCACCATCAACGAGCCCGCCGGGGCCGCGGCCGCGGCGACCCTGCTCAAGCTGCTGCCCAAGGAGACGCCGGGCACGGTGGTCATCCACGGCAGCACCGACCCGACCTGGGCCCCCGGCCTGGAGCGGACGCGGGGCGCCCGGACCGTGCTCGAGCAAGCTGGTTACAGCGTCGTCGTGCGATCGGTGACCTGGGGCGAGGGCGGCGAGGACGGCGACGTCGAATGGATGAGGAACGAGATCGAGACGGCGGATCCGCCCGTCGTGGGGCTCCTCGGCCTGTTCGACGTCTCGTACTGGTGCGCGCTGGCCGCGGAGGCCGCGGGCAAGCCGGAGCTCCCCGTCGTCGCCTTCGATTTCAACCCGAAGACCGTCGACTACATGAACAAGGGCCTCATCCAGGCCACGCACGTCCAGCGGCAGTACTACGAGGGGTACCTCGTGCCCTACATCCTCTACGGCATCAACAGCCTCGGCCTCAAGGCGACCAAGGCGATCCTCGATCGGCATGACGCGATGATCGACGGCGACCTGGTCAACCTCGGCATCGACGTGGTCCCGGGGGACAAGGTCGATGCCTACAGCGCCTTCCTCGACGAGATCGGCGCGACCCAGTAGCGGCGTCGCCCGTCAGTTCTTGACGAACCCGTTGAAGAGGCCGATGCACATCTCGTCGAGCGAGCTCTCGCCGAGGACGATATCCCGCGGCGCGGTGAGGTTCTCCTCGAGGAGCGCCCGCCGCACGAAGGGGTTATCCATGGTGTTGTCGTAGAGGCAACGCAGGGTCATGACGTCGCCGGTCTTGAGGACGGGGAGCTCCTCGATCGGCGCGTCGAGGGTGTACGTCTGCTGCCAGTTGAAGTCCCACCGCGGCGTCTGGACCACGCACTCCTCGGCCGGATCGCTGCCCTCTGGGCTCGGGCGCTGGACGTCGACCAGCATGTCTGTCCCGACATAATGCATGTGGGTCATCGCGCTGTAGAGCCTGATGCCGTCCACCAGCGACTCCCCCATGAACGTCTCGGGGAGCGTGACCTTCATGACCTCGGTGTGGTCCTTGGCCCCTGCGGGGACGAAGAACTCGGGCCCCTCCCTGTCGTTGGGCCCCGGCTGGAGGCCGTCGCCGTTCGGCCATTGCGACGGGAAGTTGCCGAACGCGATGAAGACGACCCGGTACTCCGGCGGCTCCGGGAGGAACCGCAGCTGTACCTTGGTCGCGTCGGGCTCGGCGACCGTGCCCGCCGGGTGGTAGTGGACCTGCATCACCAGCCTCGAGCCCGCAGGGACGAGGAAGCCGGCGTTGGGCGGGAACTCGGTCGGCCGCCCGCCCGGCACCCACACGCCGAGGACCTGGGTGTCCTGGACGCCGGAGCTGCCGAAGCACTCGTAGCCGCCATCGGCGTCGGCCAGGGCGTCGCTCTCCGCGTGCGGGTCGGTGAAGACCACCACGTGGTGGACGACCTTCGAGTTCCCCGGGACCACGTTCATGCCGTTCACGAACGTGTCCTGCGTGAGCTTCGGATCCATGACGAAGCAGCGGAACTGGTCGTCGTCGCCGCCCGTCACGAACGGCGCCGCGGGCTCGATGGTGGCGCTGACGCCCTCGAGGCCGTGGAGCCCAGGCGGCTCGATCGCGGGGGGCGCGTCCGCGGGGTCGCCCTCGGGGGCGCCGGCGTCGTGCCAGGCCTCGAGGGTCGCGAGCTCCGCGTCGGAGAGCCTGCTGTCGTCCTTCCAGCCGAAGCGCGGCGTGCACTCGTCCGTCTCGATGGCGCCCCAGGGCGGCATGGTCCGCTCCTGCGTCACCGTCACGATCCGGCTCGAGACCTGCTTCACGTCGGCGTAGTCGTTCAGGCTGAAGGGCGCGATCTCGCCCGGCGAGTGGCAGCCCTGGCAGCGCTTCTGCAGGATGGGCGCCACGTCCTTGTGGAACGTCGGACCCGCCGTGGCCGTGGGGTCCTTGTCCGGGGGGCTCACGTCCACAGGGTTGACCGGAGACTCGCTGGCGCAGCCCACGAGGGCGACGAGCGAGCCGAGAACGATAGTCCAAGGCCTGTTGATCATGATCATCATCTCCTCTTCTTTTACGCGTCCTGATTCCACGCGTGCTGAAGACCCGAACGATGGGCGCCTCCGGGGGCGCCGTTCACCCCTGGCGCGCCGTGAGCACGTCACGGCCGGAGGTCCGCGGCGCGGCGCGATCGTGCGCTCGGCGCGCGGCGCCCCGCCGGCGCGGCAGCGGCGCGGCGGATCCCCCTCGCGGCGCGCCGGCCGTCTACCTGCTCGCGGAGGCGCCGGTCAGAAAGAGCGCGGCGGTCCGCTGGAGCGCTGTGCTGAGCGGCAGCGCCGGATCGGCGAGCCAGGCGATCGTCGTCGTGAACAGCTGACCGAGCAAGAGGCTGCAGAGCCACTCCATCGGGAGCTCGCGCCGGAGCTCGCCGCGATCGGCCGCCAGGCGGAAGCGCTCGGTGAGCAGGCTGCCGACCGGGCTCATGTCCGCGGGGGGCGTGCGCACCATGCCTTTGCGGATCATCGCCGCGGCGAGATCCGGCACGAGCGAGCTGTCGCGCTCCCACTCCGTGCCGAAGGCGGCGCACAACGTGTCCAGGAGCCCACGCAGCGGCGCGTCCTCGGGGAGCGCCGAGAGCGCGGCGACGACGCGCTGATCGAGCTCCCGGTGGTGCTGGAAGAGCACGTCGTCCTTGGTGGGGAAGTGGAAGTAGAACGATCCGTGGCTGACGCCCGCCAGCCTGGCGATGTCCTCGATGCGGGCGGTCGCGAAGCCGTCGCGCCGGAAGACGGCGATGGCCGCCTCGTAGATGCGCTGCCGCGTGTCCTCGCGCTGGCGATCCCGCACCGTGGAGCCAGCCTTCACCGGACGAGGAGCCATGGACCGATGCCGCCTTGGGGCGAGATCTATCGGAGAACCCGGCTCCGCTCCAGCGCGGATCGTCCGTCCTTGGTAGATCGATCGGTCCGCTGACATTCGTCATTGACGTATGTCAATGGTTTTTCGCCGGCCCGCCGTCAACAAGGAAGAGCTTGATTGAGCGGTCCGGACCCGCCCGCCGCCCGTGGTCCGCTCGGACAATCGATCGCCGAGGCATCCGAGCTCAGGAGGACCGCGCGGGAGGCGGCGCGAGGAGCAGCACGGACGGCACGACCGTGGGCTCGGCGAGCCGCAGCAGCCCGTAACCGATCCCGGCGATACCCACCATCAGCCCCGGCTCCTCGGCCGCGAGCGGCAGGCCGCAGATCGGCCCGTCGCGATCCAGGCTGTCGAGCAGCACGGCGGCGCGGCGATCGGCCTCGGCCCGGTACCTCGGTTCGTCGAGCACACGGGCAGCCTCGGCGAAGAGCTCGATGTTCCCGAGATCGCCGTGGCAGAGGCTGTGATCCGACGCGTACCGTTGCTGGAGCGTCAGCTCCAGCGCGGCGAGCACCTCGGCGCGCGCCGTCTCGTCGCCGTCCGCCGCGACGATCGGCAGGCGGGACAGCCCGATCCCTGGCGCCCCGTGGCACCACGCCGTCTCGTAGCTCGGCTGTGACAACGATGCGCCCTCGGACTTGCGCCAGTCGGGCCAGCCTTTCCCGGGCACGAACGCGCCGCGCTCGTAGGCGAGCGCCTGCTGCGCGGCCGCCTTGAAGCGGGCCTGCCCCGTCGCTCTCGCGAGCGCGTGGAGCGCCCACGCCACGCCAGCCGCGCCGTGCGCGAAGCCCGTGAGCGGCGCGAGGACCTCCTCGGGGCACGGCCACGCGACGCCCTTGCCGGCGGGCTGTGCGCGCTCGAGCAGGTGCGCGCCGCACGCGACCGCCGCGCGCAGCGCCGCTTCGGACGGCGCGACGGCGTGCAGGCCGAGCAGCGCCGCGATCGCGCCGGCCGCGCCGCCCACCAGATCGAGCTGCACATCCTCGGGGACGAGCGCCTCGATGCGCGCGGCGATCGCCGCGGCGTCGGCGAGGAGCGCGGGATCGCCCCACAGGACCCCGAGGTGCGTCGAGGCGTAGAGCAGCGAGCCCCAGCCCTCGAACGCTCCGATGCCCCGCACGCTCGCCGCGCCGCGCTCCATGCTCTGGTGGGCTTGCCGGAGCGTCGCGTGCGCGAGCGCGGCCGCCTGCGCATCCCCCGTGACCGCGCCCGCGTAGCCGAGGAACAGCGCGATCCCGCTGGCGCCGCTGTAGAGATTGTTCTCCACCGAGCCGAAGCTCCACCGGTCGCCGCGCAGCGTCACGCCGTAGTAGATAAGCTCGTTGTCCGCATGCGCGAGCGCGCCGATACGCTCGCTGATCCTGCGCGCGGCCCGGAGCAAGCGCGAGCGCGCGATCGGCGCCGCCGTGTCCGCAGGCGGGCGGCGCGGGCGGCGGCGGCCCGTCGTCGCGCGCGTCTCCAACGTCGCGAGGGAGGCGCGCAGGAACCAGATCTGCCGGTCGAGGTCGCGCTCGTCGAAGCTGCGGAGATGCCGCAGGACTTGCCGGTAGCTAGGCTCGTCGAGCACCCCCTCGATCGGACGGCCCATGCTGTCGCGGAGCGTCGTCTCGCTCGGCGTCGTGAAGAACATGGGGATGTCGCCGCGCCACAGATCCTCGCGCTCGGAAGAGATGAGCTTTGCCAGCGAGGGCACGCTCGCGACGTCGTTCCACAGCCTGTCGAGCGCTCGATCGCGATCGAGCGCATCGCGGAGCAGGTTCGGATGGCGAGACTCGTAGCGCAGCACGGCGTAGCGCTGCGAGCTGCGGACGATCACGCGCACCTCGTCGTGCGCGAAGCGGGCGATCGGGCCGTCCTGTGCGAGCAGCGCGTCGCGCAGCGCGACCACGAGCCGGTACGCCGCCGAGAAGCCAGCGACGATGTCGTCGATGTAGTCGATCACGTCGATGTGGGCGCCGTTCAACGTCGCCCGGTTGTGGCCAGCGTTCAGGCCCATGACCTTACGCGTGAAGCGCAGCCGATCGGTGCCTTCCTCCTCCCAGGTGGGTATTCCTACCGAGGTCTTCTGTCCGGGCGGGGTGCCGAGCCCGCTGATGTCCACGCCCGAGAGGCCGATGTCGTCGCTCGCCGAGGGCAACAGGCCAGATCGCAGGACGGACCTGTAGAAGGACCCGTCCGTGGGCGCAGGCACATCCCTGCGTGGGCTCGGGTACGGATGGAACAACGTCTCCAGATCGATGAGCACGGGGTGCTCGCCCACGGCGATCACGTTCTCGTAATGGAAGTCCGTTGCCCCCAGCATGTAGGTCAGGAGCACCAGCGCTCCCTGCCGGCGGTAGAACCGGCGCACCTCGTCCTCGGAGGCGCACGTGGCGGGCGTCGCGTGCTCGAGCCAGCCATAGGCGCCGCGATCGAGCACCGTGAGCTCCCGCAGCGCGGGGTCGAGGCCGCGCGCGTTCAAGAAGGCCACGAGCTCCTGAAAGTGGACATCGACCGCCAGCGCCTTGGGCTTGTAGACGAGCTTGAGGCCTGACGAGAAGCGGAGCAGCAGGACCGATCGGCCCTGGCGGTGCGCATCGCCCGCGCCGGTCTCGATGCGGACGAGCTCGCCGGGGTCGGAGGACGGACAGTATGCAGCGCGGATCACCTCCCAATCGGCGATCAGGTGGCGGAGGAACTCGAGGCCGTAGGCGACCCATTGATCGACGCAGACGACGAGGTCCTTCGCGAGGACCGGGTACTCCCGGAAGATGGCGAGCACGACCGCAGGATCGCGCAGCCGTTCGAGGAAGCTCGCGAACCGCTGCTCGGGCGTGTCGCCGGAGAGCAGGCCCTGCATGCGGGCCACGTGCATCTCCAGCGCGAATGTCCGATCCATCACGGCCAGCATCGCGCCTGGCAGATCGAGCAGCCACAGCCGCTCGGCCACCGCGGGATCGAACGGCACGAACGGGGCCGCCTCGACGAGCGCGTGGAGGCCCTCGCGCAGGCGGGCGCGGGCCCGCCGGAGCAGCGGCTCCACGGCGACCAGGAACCCCGCGGCGCCGCGGATACGATGATCGAGGCGCTCGGTGTCATGGAGGAAATCCTCCACGGAGACGTCGGAGGGACGCTCGTACGCGGCGACGAGGCCCGGCACGAACGACGGCGGCCCGCCCGCGCGTTCGTGCACCATGGAGGCCCGCTCTCCCACGAGGCGCCTCCACTCCTCCTCGACCAGCCCCTCGGAAGCGAGCTTCTGTGCGAAGAGGGAGGTGTCGGTGAAGGGCGCCTGCGCGCGCCAGCGCCGCGCCCGCTCCGACTCCAGCGGATCTTCTGCTGCGCCGGCGCCGGGGCGCGCGCGCAGGAGGACCAGCCGCTCCTTCAGGGCTGTGGCCTTTTGCCAGTCGGGTACATCGAACAGGCGCGGGGTCATGACGGAGAGCCTCCGGTGAAGTCAGAGAGAAAGGCGCGTCGGATGGGCGCCGCGTGCCCCGCGGCGCCCATCCGACACATGGCTTATGCCTCGGCGAACGCGGTCAGCATCACATCGCGCAGACGCAGATGCTCTTGGTCGAACAGATACACCACGAAGCCGGCTGGGTGATCTTCGCCATCGCGCTCGCGCCAGCGCCGCCTGCAGCATCACCGAGCTCCACAGGACCCGCCGGGCTCTCCGGAAGGAGCGCACGTTCGGCGTCGCTGAGGCTCAGGCGGTAGGACTCGTCTTTCCAGGCGCGGATGATATCGATATTGGACATGGGATTGTTCTCCTTCGTACTGTCAAGATCCAGCTTTGGGCCGGACGCCACAGGTGAAACACGCCGCTGCCCGCGGGGCATCACGGCGCAAAGTCGACCAGCCGAACGCCGGTGCGTCGCGCGGCACGTCGCGCGGCAGAAGATAAGCAACGTGCATACCAGGCGAAGCTCCGCTCAGGTGCGGCCGGGCCGCGTCACGGGGTCAGGCCATCGTTCTGGGACTCGATGTGCCACAGCGTGTTCGAGCTGTCCCGCGCCAGGACCTGGTGTCGGCCCTGATCGAACGGCACACCGCCGACCACCGAGGGCGCGCTGCGGAACTGCTTGTTCAGGTCGCCTCGAATCGGCAGGATTCCGTGCTGCCCGTAGTCGTAGAGGAAGCCGGAGGTCTGGTAGATGAAGTCGCCGACTCGGTAGTAGAGCGTGCTGGTGAACAGCTGGTCGCCGTCCCACTCGAGCCCGGGCTCGCTGTCCGCCGTGGGCGCCGTGGCCGTGCTGCTCGCGAGCGGCAGCTGCTCGAACGTCGCAGCAGGACCGCCGGTGGCATCGACGAAGTTCGTGCCGTCGAAGAAGGTGTAGTAGAATCTGAACTGGGTAGAGCTGGCGTTCCTCGCGAGGACGACGATCGTGTACTTCTGCAGCCAGCTCTCCAGGAACGCGATCGCGGGAGTTCCGATCGCCGTCCAGCCTGCTGGCATGTCCGGCCCCTCTATCCTGTTGCTCCAGTTTTGGTTCGGATCCTTGTAGTAAGCATGGAGCTGGCCGTCGTCCGCGAGGAGGGTAACGACGACCTTGTCGTTGCGCGAAGCGATGGCCGGGCTCCCCCCGCTCGCGTACGTGTTGTCGTCGATAGCATTCCACGAGCTCGCGGTGGACACCGGTTCCGGGGGATTGGCCGTAGCCCCGCCCACCCACTTGCCGTAGCTCCAGAACAGCCTCCGGTCCGTCTGATTCAGGGGGTTCGTCGACCCGCGCGCCACCACGATGAAGTGCCTCTCGGAGCTGGTGGGGAAGATCATGGCACACGCAGGGCTCGTGCCGAACTTTCGCTGCGACGGCGTGTATTTCGCCCAGCTCGAGAACCCGGGCGTGTTGTCGCTGACCCCATACAGGAAGCCGCTCGAGGTGAGCGAGAAGGCGATGTAGGCGCGCGCCGCGTCGGTGCAGAGGGCCGGGTCCAACGTGGCGTTCGCCAGCGCCGGCAGCTGTCGCCAGCCTTTGAACTCTTCACCAGCGATATTCAATGCGGCGGGAGCGCTTCCAGGCTCCAGAGGCTCGTCCGCGCCCGGTCCCTCGACCCCGCCGCAAGCCCCCACGCTCGCCGACATGATGACCGCAGCAACGAGCGTCGAGCTCCTGCGAGGCGCGCGCAGGAGGCGGCGACGCCGCGGCTCGTTCCGATGAGCGCGCTCCAACCCAGTGTATTCCATGATGACTCCTTTCGATGCGACAGATCCGCGGCGACAAGACCCGACGTTCGCCCGGATCCGAAAGGGATGGCCCATGCCCCTGCCGAAGCTGGGTTGCAAAGCAACGTGTGTACCAGGCCCGTATGTCTGCCTGCGCGCCAGCGGCCGTCCCCGTCGCCAGCGCTCGGTGGCACGACGGCACGCCGTAACGGCGTGGCACGTGGAACGTGCCACTTGCAATGTGCCACGTGCCATCCGACCGGAGGTGTAGAGTTGCACCCCAAACATCCCCCTCGGTTCGGTGGCCGCGTGGATGGCGGTCGAGAACGCGAAGGGGCACGCCTGTGCGTGTGGGCGCGGTCAACGACGGCCTGAAATCCAGTCGTAGCGCCAGTTTGAACGGCGCGGAGGTTCGCGTTACAGTGGCGCCCTTCGACAAGGGGGGCGAGGCGATCCGTGGAAGCGAACGAGCTGCCGACGCCCCGATGGAGGTCAACGGATGCGAACCTATGTGCTTGGTCTCCAGGAGGCCGATCGAACGAAGGCCAAGGTGGTCGGGGGGAAGGGCGCGAACCTGGGGGAGCTGACCAGGATCGAGGGGATCCGCGTGCCCGCGGGCTTTTGCGTCACGACCGAGGCCTTCCAGCGGATCATGGGAGAAGCGCCGTCGATCGGCGGGTTGCTCGATCGGTTGTCGTTGCTCGAGGTGGAGGACCGGGACGGCATCCGCGAGCTCAGCGGCGAGCTGCGCCGGATCATCGAAGGGACGGCCATCCCTGAGGACGTGCAAGAGGCGCTCACCCAGGCGCTTTCCAGGCTCGGCGCGGACGACGCCCACGCCGTACGGTCCAGCGCGACCGCGGAGGATTTGCCGGGGGCTTCCTTCGCGGGCCAGCAGGATACGTATCTGAACGTGATCGGGGCGCAGGCGATCCTCCAGCACGTCCGCCGGTGCTGGGCATCGCTCTTCACCGACCGGGCGGTGACCTACCGGATCCAGCACGGCTTCGACCACCGCAAGGTCCACATGGCGGTGGTGGTGCAGAAGATGGTCTTCCCGCAGGCGGCCGGGATCCTCTTCACGGCCGATCCCGTCACGTCGAACCGGAAGGTGTCGTCGATCGAGGCAGGCTTCGGCCTGGGGGAGGCCCTGGTCGCCGGCCTGGCGAGCGCCGATCGCTACAGGGTGCGGAACGGCCAGGTCATCGAGAAGGCGATCGCCAGGAAGACGCTGGCCACGCGCGCCCTGGAGGAGGGCGGCACCGAAGAACGGGCGATCGAGCCCGAGCGGCAGGACGTGCAGGTGCTGACGGACGCGCAGATCCTGCGGCTCGAGCGCCTGGGCCGGCAGATCGAAGGGCATTTCGGCCATCCCCAGGACATCGAGTGGTGCCTGGTCGAGGAGGAGCTCCACATCGTCCAGAGCCGGCCGATCACGACCCTGTACCCCATCCCCGAAGCAGGTGCTCGAGGCAACCACGTCTACGTATCCGTCGGCCACCAGCAGATGATGACCGACCCGATGAAGCCCTTGGGGCTGTCCTTGTTCCAGTTGACCGCTGCTGGCCCCATGCACGCAGCGGGCGGCAGGTTGTTCGTCGATCCCACGAAGCAGCTGGCCTCACCGGCCAGCCGGGACGCCCTCCTGGATCTCATCGGGCGCTCCGATCCGTTCATCAGGGACGCCCTCTTGACCATCATCGAGCGGGGAGATTTCATCGAGCCGTTGCCCGACGATCCGACGGCCGCGCGTCCCGGCCCAGGCAAACAAGGGACGGCGCCCGGCCGCTTCGACGCGCAGGTCGAAGACGACCCGGCGCTCGTCGCGGGGTTGATCGAGCGCAGCCAGGCCGCGCTCGAGGAGCTGAAGCGCGACATCCGGACCAAGACCGGAACGGCGTTGCTCGACTTCATCGGGGAGGACATCCAGCGCTTGAAGAAGTCCTTGTCCGATCCACGGAGCATGGGCGTGATCATGGCGGCCATGAACGCTTTCTGGTGGATCAACGAGAAGATGATGGCGTGGCTCGGCGAGAGGAACGCCGCGGATACACTCTCCCAGTCCGTGCCGAACAACATTACGTCGGAGATGGGCCTGGCGTTGTTGCATGTCGCCGACGTGATCCGCCCTCATCCGGACGTGGTCGCTTATTTGCAGAACGTGAAGCACGAGGGCTTCTTGGATGAGCTGGCCGAGCTCGACGGCGGGCGGGAAGCCCGGGACGCCGTGAGGGCTTACCTCGACAAATACGGCATGCGATGCGCCGGGGAGATCGACATCACGAGAGCCCGCTGGAGCGAGAAGCCGACGACCCTGGTCCCCTTGCTCCTGAGCAACGTCAAGAACTTCGAGCCTCATGCCGGCGAGCGGAAGTTCGAGCAGGGGCGGCAGGAGGCCTTGCAGCAAGCGCGCGTGTTGCTGGGCCGGTTGAGGCAGCTGCCGGATGGGGAGCAGAAGGCCAGCGAGGCCCAGCGGATGATCGACCGGCTCCGGAGCTTCCTCGGTTATCGCGAGTATCCGAAGTACGGCATCGTCAACCGCTACTTCGTTTACAAGCAGGCCTTGCTGCAGGAAGCCGAGCGGCTCGTGCAGGCCAACGTGATCCGCGACGTTGAAGACATCTACTACCTCACGTTCGACGAGCTTCGCGAGGTCGTGCGCACGCATCAGCTGGACGACCAGCTCCTCAGCAAACGGAAAGCCGAACACGAGCTCAACAAGAAGCTGACGCCGCCGCGCGTCATCACGTCCGATGGGGAGATCGTGGGAGGTGCGTACAAACGAGGCGGTCTCCCCGCCGGAGCCATCGTCGGCCTACCGGTCTCCTCCGGCGTCGTCGAGGGACGAGCTCGCGTCCTCTTGGACATGGCCGATGCGGACCTGGAGGCGGGGGACATCCTGGTCACCACCTTCACCGACCCCAGCTGGACGCCCTTGTTCGTGTCCATCAAGGGCCTGGTGACCGAGGTGGGGAGCCTGATGACCCACGGCGCGGTGATCGCCCGGGAATACGGCTTGCCGGCCGTCGTCGGCGTGGAGAATGCGACCAAGTTGATCCGGGACGGGCAACACATCCGCGTGCATGGAACCGACGGGTATGTCGAGATCCTGACATGAGGAAGGCGCGGCCTTCCGGCAGAGGCCGCGGGACACATCGAGCGAATCGGCACGGAGATTGAGCGCCGGTGGCGCGATCGCTCGTGCTTCTCGTGATGGTTTATCGAAACATTCTCGTGTATCTGCAGCACATCGGCGGGCGGCCCGCTGACCAGCGGGCGATGGCCGAAGGCGACCCGGACTTGACTCCGATGTTGACGGGGTAGGAACCAAGACATGATCCGAAAGTCAAGCTCCTCGTCGCGACCGTCCCACCCATCATACAGCCGCGCTGCACGCGCTGATTAAAAGCCGTCTTGGACGCAGGCTAGACGGGGCCGAAGGTCGGGCGCCAAGGGGAAGGTCGGGTCCGCGTTCATCGTCAGCGAGCCAACACCTCTCGACACGTCGACGATGCAGGCTGCCGGCTCACGGTCGCGCTCGCGTGGGCGCCCGTTCCAGCCTCCTGAAAAAGCAACGTTGTATCTACAACTCATCCATGCACTAAACGGGCCGCCTTCACCCCACGACCTGCGGACGCGGCAGCTGCCACCTGCGAAGCGCCGCCGCCGGCTGCCGGTCAATGTAAGGGGATGGGGGCGTGGGTGCGACAGCCGCGACTCGTCTCCGACGTGTTTCTTCTCGCTAGGCACTTGCTTGGTTTCGTCACACACTCGTACAGTTCAGGGAACTTAGTAGACATCCTGAGTAGCGTGAACACTGCGCCGAACATCTTACCGAGCACCCCGGCCGAGCTCGGTCCCGGGTCCGTGCTGGGTCGTTACGAGCTGCTGCTGCCGATCGCATCAGGCGGCATGGCCATGGTGTGGGCGGCGCGGCTGAAGGGAACGCGCGGCTTCCAGAAGATCGTCGCCGTGAAGACGATGCTGCCGAAGCTGTCCGAGGACGACCAGTTCGAGCGCATGTTCCTCCTGGAGGCGTCGCTCGCGTCCCAGATCCGCCACCCGCACGCCGTCGAGATCCTCGATCTCGGCGAGCAGGACGGCGTGCTGTTCCTGGCGATGGAGTGGATCGACGGCGTTCCGCTCAGCCAGGTGATGAAGGTCGCGAAGAGGCGGAACGGCGTGCCGATCCCGATCGCCTTGCGCATCGTGGTGCAGGCCTGCGCCGGCCTGCACGCCGCGCACGAGCTCAAGGACAACAGCGGCAACCTCGTCGGCCTGGTGCACCGCGACATCTCCCCGCAGAACATCCTGGTCACGTACGACGGCGTGGCCAAGGTGGTGGACTTCGGCGTGGCCAAGGCCACCGCGTTCAACGACAGCACGACGCAGGCCGGCCAGCTCAAGGGCAAGGTGAGCTACACGGCGCCGGAGCAGGTGCGCGGCGACGCGATCGACCGGCGCGTCGACGTGTTCGCGATGGGCATCGTGCTCTACGTGCTCACCACCGGCAAACACCCGTTCCGCAAGGAATCCGAGGGCGCGACGCTGTTCGCCATCTCGTCGCCGGAGCCGGTGGTGGCGCCGCACACGTTCCAGCCCGACTACCCGGCCTCGCTCGAGGCCGTGCTGCTGCGCGCGCTCGAAAAGGATCGCGACCAGCGCTACGCCACGGCCAACGAGCTGCGGCGAGCGCTCGACAAGGCGCTGCCGCCCAACCAGCGCGCCGCCGACGAGGACGTCGCCAGTTTCATCCGCGAGCTGTTCGAGGAGCAGCACCAGCAAACGCGCGCGGCCCTCACCGAAGCGCTGGAGCGCGCCGACCGCAATCCGCCGAGCGGCAACCTCGGCCTCTCCGACGTGACCGGCACGAGTCACTCGGTGGTGAGCGCCTTCAACGCCGTCGACATCCGCCGCGCGCCCCCGGGCGAGGTGGGAACGACCACGCCCGACGACGAGATCCCTCCGTTCGCGCGCACCAAGAGCCGCGTGCCGCTCGCCGTCGTGACCCTCGCGCTCGTCGCCGCCGGCGTGTTCGCCGTGCTGCAGCTCCAGAGCGCCGACGCACCATCCCCTCTTCCTTACGTCGCCGCGCCCGCCGCCCCGGCGCCGGCGCCTCCCAACGCCGAGGCGCGGGCGCCCGCGCCTCCCAACGCGGAGGCGCCGGCCCCCGCGTCTCCCAACGCGGCGGCCCCCCCTGCGACCGAGCCCGGCGCGCCCCCGGGCGAGCCGTCTGCCCCCGTCCCGGCCAGCACAGCGACGGCCTCGCGCCCGGGGTCACACGCGAGCCCAGCGCCCCGCCGTCAGAGCAAGCCCGCCGAGCAGACCAAGTCGCCGAGCCCGACGCCAAACCCCGCGCCGACCAGGTCGTGGAAGCACGATCCGGGGTTCTAGGCTCTGTCTGACGAGCTGCTGCGCGGCCGGATCCGTCGGTCGCGCTCGCTCGAAACACGGCACGTCGTGCGCTGCGGGCTCATCCGTGTCGTTCGGCTCGCTGCAGCGTACTTTCGTACCCTCACTCGCCTGCTTAACGGCTGAGCCCGCATCCCATGAATCTGCAACCCCGCTCTGACACAACCCCCTCAGAATACTCCTGAGAGACTCGCGCCTATCTCGGATCCGCCCGCGACGGGCACGAGCTCGAGCGAGGTCTTCGCGGGCTCTTTTGGCTTCTTCTGAAGGAGCAAGATCGCGGTCGCCGTGCCGACCGCGGCGACGCCGACGCCGAGCGCCACCTGCGCGCCGTAGTGGTAGAATTTGAGGTCGTCGTAGCGCGACCCCATGGAGGGCGGGCACGACTTGCCGCCCGGACCGCAGGCGTCTTCCAGATCCTGGAGCGCTCCCTGGCGGAGCACGAACAACACCCCGGAGCCGATCAGGCTCGCGGCGCCGACGCCCCCGACGACGTACGGCACCACCTTGGACGGCGGCTTCTCCTGCAAGGCGCCCGCCTGGATCAGCAGCTCTTGCGGCAACGCTTCGAGCGTGACCTCGACGCGCGTCACCCCGTCCTCCTTCAGCTCCACCGTTTGTTGAAACGGCTTGAAATTGGGAGCCTTGGCGGTGAGCGCGTGAGGCCCGGGATCGAGCGGCACCTCGACGCCGACGGACGTACCGCCGAGGGCGACGCCGTCGAGCGCGATGGCCGCGGAGGCCGCCCCTTTGCCGCGCACGATGACGAGCCTCGGGATCCGGGCGCGCAGCCGGCCGATCGACTGCTCGACCTCGGCCCGGAAGTCGGGCCCCACGGCGTCGGCCTCCGCGAGCGCCAGCTCGTAGCCGCCGAGCGCGGCCACGAGCCGCCCCAGATTCTCCTCGCACACGGCGATGTGGAAGCGAACCTGCGGCGTCATCCGCACCTGACCGACCTCGCGGAACCGCTGCAGGGCCGCGGCCCAGTTGCCGGCCTGCTCGAGCTCGGTCGCCTGCTGGAACTGCGCGCGAGCTTGCTTGAGCTCGTCGGCGTCCTGGGCGAGCGCGGGCGCCTCGAGCAGCAGCAGCGCCGCTGCGACGAGGAACATTCGTGGAAAATTCCGCAGCGCTGCGACGCGGAACATCCGTGGAAAATTCCTCACCGCTGCGACGCGGAACATTCGTAGAAAATTCCTCATGCTACGTTGACCATAGTGACTTGACGTCTCCGCTCCTGTCAACGTGGCGGCGCGGCCTTCGCGGCGCGCGACGCCGCGCCGCGTCGTCGTCGGAGGTGCGAGCGCGCCGGCAGAGCCCCGGGCGCGGATCCTGGCGCGGCCTCGATTTGTGGCCGCGAAATCCGCCAGAGGATGGTACTTTTCTCGCTGGATGTCGACCCCGAGCTTTATGCGTTGCTTCGCGCTGCTCCGCGCGTTCCTGGCCGCCGCGCTGACGGCGGGGCTCTTCGCTGTTTCGTGCAGCGTGCCGGACTTCGCGTTCACAGACGGGCCCGTCCCGGCGCACTGTATCGACGACACGCAGTCCGACGGCGAGACGGGCCTGAACTGCGGCGGCGAGTGTGCGCCATGCCCGCTCGGCTCCGGCTGCGCCGCGAGCCGCGACTGCGCCGAGGGCGAGTGCATCGACGCCGTTTGCCAGGAAGCGGGTTGCATGAACGACGCCCGCGACGGCTCGGAGTCGGACATCGATTGCGGCGGCAGCTGCGACAAGAAGTGCACGACCGGCCAAACCTGCAACGAGGCCAGCGACTGCGAGAGCGGCGTGTGCCAGGAGAGCCAATGCGTCGCGGCGACCTGCACCGACGGCGTGCCCAACGGCACCGAGAGCGACGTGGACTGCGGCGCCAACTGCGAGGGCTGCCAGGACGGCAAGAGTTGCCGCTCGAGCAGGGACTGCCTCAGCAACGATTGCATCGACGAGGTGTGCGGCCCCACCTGCCCGGATGGCTACGCCAACTGCGATCGCCAGTCCGGGGGTGAGTGCGAGGTGAACGTGCGCACCGACGCGGACAACTGCGGCAGCTGCGGCCAGAAGTGCACGCTGCCGCACGCGACCGCGGAGTGCCAGGGCGGCGCCTGCAGGGTCGACGAGTGCGTGGCGCCTTTCGCCGACTGCGACGGCGATCCCGAGAACGGCTGCGAGGTGAACACCTCGACCGACTCGAGCCACTGCGGCGGGTGCAACGAGCTGTGCCCGGCCGAGCACGGCGACGCGTCGTGCGAGGGGTCGGAGTGCAAGATCGCGTGTGACGAGGGCTACAGCGACTGCAACGGCGACATCGTCGACGGCTGCGAGAGGCTGATCACCCGCGACGTGCTCAACTGCGGCGGGTGCGGCAACCCGTGTGTGCCCACGGCGGGCGGCAGGCCCTGGTGCCGCAACGGCGTGTGCGGCGAGACGGTTTGCCCGGCCGGCAAGGGCGACTGCAACGGCGATCCCGAGGACGGCTGCGAGGTGGATCTGGCCGCCGATCCGGAGAACTGCGGCACGTGCGGCGGCCTGTGCACGGTCGCCAACGGCACCGGCAAATGCACGGCCACCGGCTGCGCCATCGACAGCTGCGACCCGGGCTTCGCCGACTGCGGCGGCGGCTACAGCGACGGCTGCGAGACCAACACGGAGACGAGCCTCGGCCACTGCGGCGGCTGCGGCGAGGTCTGCACCGTCGCCGGCGGCACCCCCAAGTGCGAGGGCGGCGACTGCCAGGTGAGGACCTGCAACAGCGGGATGGGCGATTGCGACGGCAATCCGGACAACGGCTGCGAGACGAACATCAACTCCAACCAGACCCACTGCGGCGCCTGCGCGGCCGCCGGCGGCGTCGACTGCAACACCATCTACGCGAACGCCACCGCGACCTGCCAGAGCGGCACCTGCAACTTCGTCGGCTGCAAGGCGGACTACGCCAACTGCAACAGCTCGCTGACCGACGGCTGCGAGGCCAACGTCAGGACCGACGAGGTGCACTGCGGCGACTGCAGCACCCAGTGCAACACCATCCACACCACCAGCAACCAGTGCGTCGACGGCACCTGCAACCCGGTGTGCACGACCGCGCAGTACGACGACTGCGGGGTGCCGAAGAACGGCTGCAACATCGACCTGTGGAACGACGAGAACAACTGCCTCGGCTGCAACCTCGTGTGCCAGAGCGGGACCAGCGCCCACGTCGTCAGCAACACCTGCAGCGCGTCGGGCTGCAACCCCGTGTGCTCCGGAGCCTACGAGAGCTGCGACGGCAACGTGAACAACGGGTGCGAGACGGACACCGCCACGAACGCGAGCCACTGCGGCGATTGCGGCCGGGTGTGCAGCACCGCCGCCGGCGCGCACGTGACCAGCAACAGCTGCCGGTCCGGCGACTGCCAGCCGGCGTGCAGCGGCCTGTGGCGCAACTGCGACGGCAACGGCACGAACGGCTGCGAGAAGGACACCTCCAGCGACATCAACGCCTGCGGCGATTGCGGCACCCGGTGCCTTCAAGCGCACGCGAGCGCCACCACCTGCACGGGCGGCGCCTGCGTGCCCACCTGCAGCGCGGGCTGGAAAGCGTGCGCGAACCCGGAGAACGGCTGCACCACCCAGCTCGGGACCGTCAGCAACTGCGCTGACTGCGGCGACGTGTGCAGCAGCATGAACGCGAGCGCCGTCGCCTGCACCGCCGGCACCTGCGTGCCCACCTGCAACGCGGGCTGGAAGGCTTGCGGCGACCCCGGTGACGGCTGCACCACCCGGCTCGGCACCGCCAGCAACTGCGGCGACTGCGGCCACGTGTGCTCGGGAGCGAGGCCCATCTGCTCGAGCGGCAACTGCGTGGTCACGCCGGACATCATCGTCGTCAACTCGGACAAGACCGGCATGACGAACGCCAGCGGGGCCTCGACGCCGATCATCACCATGACCCACACGCTGGAGACGCTGCCGGGCAACGATCGCATGGTCCTGCTCGGGGTCGTCGCCTCCGAGAACTCGCTCGTGCCGGTGAGCGTCACCTACGCCGGCGTGGCGATGACGCTCTTCAACGCGCAGCAGGTGCCGGGCGAGCTCAACGCAGCGGCGCGCATCTACTACCTCCTGGACAGCCAGCTGCCGACCACCACCGGCGACAAGTCCGTGGTGGTGCGGATGGCGAACTCGAGCAGCTGGGGCGTGTACTTCGCCAACGTGGTGGAGCTGAAGGGCGTGCATCAGTCGAACCCGTTCGCGAGCACCACCACGACCGGCATCCACGCCAGCGCGACCGACTGCGGCGCCTCGGCGTCCCGAGGGGTCAGCACCGACTTCAGCGCGACCGGCTCGTTCGTGTACACGGTGATGGCGGCGCGCAACGGCAACGCCGGCGCCACCATGAACCTCGAGGCGGCGACCTCCACCATGAACCTGCGCCAGACCTCTCCGGCGACGATGGTCGCGCTGGCCGGCTACCTCGTGGCCAACTCCAACACCACCCTCTCCTGGACGATGGGCGGCTGCTGGAGCACCGCCGGCGTCGGCGTCGCCGTGCGGCGCGCCGGCTGAACAGCGCGATGAAGACCCACATCTCCGGCAGCACCACGGCCTTGCCCACGATGCGCGGGTAGACGCTCCTCGGCCCATCGCCAGAACGAAGAACACCGATCCGATCTTTTACATCGATGGCGCGCTGTGCCTGCTCCAGGCCCCGATCCGGGGCACGCGCGCATGCGGGCGGCGATTACCGTGGACGAGGGTTCTTGCTTTCGCCCGTCACGCGATATCGACGCAGGGCGAACAGGGCGCCGAGGCCGAGCGCGAGCATCCCCGGCGCGCCGGCCGGCGGCGAGGACGAGCCCACCGCGCAGGCCCCACAGCCGCCGCCGTCGCCGGGATCGTCGCCGGGCTGGCCCCCCGCGCCCGAGGTGCCGCCTCCGCCGGCGCCCGAGGTGCCGCCTCCGCCGGCGCCCGAGGTGCCGCCTCCGCCGGCGCCCGAGGTGCCGCCTCCGCCGGCGCCCGAGGTGCCGCCTCCGCCGGCGCCCGCGGTGCCGCCCGCGCTCGCGGTGTCACCGCCGGAGCCGCCCGCGCCTCCGCTCCCGACCGCGCCGTCGCCACCAGAGCCGCCCGCACCTGCGCTGTCGCCGCCGGAGCCAGCGGCTCCCCGTCCGGGCTCACCCGCCGCCCGCGCAGGATCCCGGGCTCGTGCCAGACCACGAGGTAGCTGTTGCTGCCGAACGCCACCTGCGGCGCCATGACCTCCGTCGCTTCGGTCGCGGGAGCGAGCGCGACCGCGGGGCCGGGCACGCCCTCCCCGTCGAGCCGCACCGCGGCCACCGCCAGGTCCTCGTAGTCGCAGCCGTTCGCCACGACCAGCGTGCCCGCGCCGTCCGACGCGACGGAGGGAGGGACCGAGTGGGGGGCCTGCGAGCAGACCGGCAGCTCGATCGACGCCGCGTCGAGCACGACGCCCCCCGGGCTCACCCGCACGGCCCTCAGAGGATTGTTGCTGTCCGCGCGCCAGCGCGCGAAGACAACGACGTAGTTGGCGCCGTCATAGGCGACGCTCACGGCGTCGACCGGCGCGCCGGTGAGCAGGATGCCGGCGGGGTCGAGGACCTCGCCCGACGCGGAGATCCGCGCCCCGTAGAGGCCCCGCCCGTCCAGGCTCGGCCAGCGGCTGTCGTTCCAGACGACGAAGAAGCTCTCCCCGTCCGACGCGGCGGCCCGCACCTCCTCGGCGTTGGCATGCGTCGCCAGCGTCAGCGGCGTCCTGTCGAGCGAGACGCCGTCTTCGCTGAGCCGCGCGGCCTTGATGCGGGCATGGGAAGACGGCGGGTCCGGCCAGTCCCGGAGCGCCCAGAGCGCGAGGGTGCCCGCCCCGTTCGAGCAGAGCGAGGGGCCCACGCCGCGCTCGAGCTCGGAGGCGAGCGGGGTGATCACCGAGCCGTCCGGATCGAGCTGCATGACGCGCACGGGAAGGGCGAACTCTCCGCCGTCGTCCGAGCCCACCTCGCTCCAGGCGATCACGGTGCGGGCGCCGTTGAAATCCGCGTCGACCGAGCCGATGCGCGTGAAATCCGCGCTCGACGAGCCGAGGAGGATCCCCTCCGGATCGAGCACCGTGCCCGAGGGGGTGACCCGCGCGGCGTGGACGTTGTTCGTGACGGTGGTCGAATCGCTGGTGCTCCACGCGACCACGTGGTTTGCGCCGTCGAAGCTCGCCGCCGCGTGGTTGCCCCGGCAGGACGTGGCAGGGAAGAGCGGGCCGATCGGCAGCCCCTCGGGGTCCAGCGTGACGCCGGACAGCGGGCTGACGCGGGCGCCGCGGACCTGGACGCCCAGGCCCTCCCGCCACCCGATCCAGGTCAGGAAATGGTGCTCGCCGTCGAACGACACGCTCACGAGCGGGCTTTCCAAATCGCCGCAGGCGACGCCGCTCACCACGAGCTTCCCGCCCGGATTGACGACAGCGCCGTCCGGGGTGACCTCCGCCCAGTAAATGCCGTTGCCAGCGCTGCCCCCGAGGCGCGCCCAGGCGACCACGTAGTTTGCCCCGTCGAAGCCGACCGTCGGGCCGTAGCTGTCGCCCCCCGCCGAGATCGCGAAGCCGTGAGGATCGAGCACCACACCGGCAGGGCTCACCCGCGCGCCGCGCACCTCGCCGGCGACGTCCGCGATGACCAGGAAGTTCGTGCCGTCGAAGGCGACACCGACGTTGTCGAGGTTCGGGTTGCCCGCCGCGGGCGGCGACGTGTCCTCGAAGATCCGGATGCCATAGGGATCCAGGACCGTGCCGTCGGCCGCGACCCGCGCGCCATAGACGGAGGGTCGCTGCGTGCGGACGTCGGTCCAGGCGACGAGGTAACGCGTCCCGTCGAACGCGGCCGCGGGACCGTAGCCCGGCGCCGCGCTCAGGATGGGCGCGTCGATCGCGATCTCCGGGAAGGCGCGCCGCGCGGCGTCGCCGCCGCGCGCTGCGGGCGCGATCTCCGCCGCGCGCGACACGGCGGGATCGATCTCCTGCGCCGGCGCGCGGGCGCACGCGGTGAGCGGGCCGGCCAGGAGGAACGGGAGTGGTCCGAGGAGCAGGGAGGGCCGGCTCCTCAGGAGCCATGGCGGACGGCGACCATGAATCTGCATCCTGCGAGGATAGAGCAGCCAGTGACGACGACAGATCGCGGAGCAGATCAAGCCAGCGCGGCGTCGAACAGGCGCGCGCAGCAGGGGGCAGCGGACATGGTGCGCCTGCGTGGGACACGGCGCTGGCGCGAGCAGATGGCCTCACGACGCTCGACGGCCGCACGATGCTTGGCGGCCGCGAGCCGGTCCACCACGGTGGCCGAGGGGCATCGTGAGCGCCGCGTCCCGCCTCGCGACGGTCAGAGGCGGATCAGCTCGACGTTATCCATGTGGATGAAGTTGGCCGGGTTGCCGGAGGTGGCCTTCGTGTGGAAGCCGAACTCCAGATAACCGCCCGTGACGTGAATCGCGGGCGTCTCGATCTGCGTCCAGCCCTCATGGGTCCCGACCGTCGTGTAGACGGGCGAGCACGAGCCGCACGTCTTGGCCTGGAGCCGGCTGAAATCGTAGCTGCCGGCTTTCTTCACCCACGCTCGGACCTTGTAGTCGCCCGTCGCGAGGCCCGAGCGCGTCTGGTACGTCCACACCTCGAACGGAGATCCATTGGTCCAGTGGGTGAGGTGGTAGGAGCCGGATTGCGCGCCGCCGTACGTCTCGCTGAAGCTCGCTGCCCCGGTGCCGTTCGGGCTCCAGTTGGTCCAGCCGGTCAACCCGGACTCGAAGCTCGGGTTGGTGAGGGAGATGCCGCTCGAGCCGCCGCCCTGCTGGTACCAGCGCACCCACTCGACCTCCATGGTCTTCGTGGTGCCCGACGGCAGATCGATGCTCGCGGGGCTCGGGTTGCCGTACCAGTTGCCGCCGATGGCGAGGTTCAAGAGGATATAGTGGTTCTGCTGGAACTCCGCCTCGTTATGGTAGTACGTGTTATTGGCCACGATGCTGCCGTCGAGCCTGAAGATCATGCTGCTCGACGACCACTCGACCTCGTAGACGTGGAAGGAATCGGCGAGGCTCGATCCGCGGCTCGCCCCGGTCCCCCAGTCCGCCTGCCCACCGTTCCACCAGTGGACCGCAGACTGCATCCAGGTGGGCTCGGTGGATCTCCACTCGAGGATGTCGATCTCGCCCGAGCGCGGCCACGCGTTGGCGCCGGAGTCGACGTTGGCGCCCAGGGTCCAGAACGCCGGCCACATCCCGTAGCCGGAGGGCACCTTGATGCTCGCCGCGATCTTGCCGTACCGTCGCTCGACCTTGCCCTTCGTGTGGATGCGGCCGGAGTAGAAGGAGCGCCCGCCGTACCCGGTGCACTGCGGCGCGGCCGGGTTGTCGCTCGTGCGCTGCGCGGAGAGGATCAGCTTGCCGTCGCGGACGGCGACGTTCGAGGCGCGCGGGTACTCGAGCTCTCCGGTGCCGAAGTTGCAATTGTTGGTGACCGGATCGTAGTTGCTCGTGAGCACGTTCCAGTTGGCTGTGTTCAGGCTCGATCCGTCGAACTCGTCCGACCACACGAGGTTCCACCCCGAGCCGGGGCCGTAGGACACCTCGGCGTACCCCTGGCTCGCCGTGTCCTCCGCGCCTTCCGGCTCGTCGGCCGCCGTGATGCACCCCACGAGAGTGCCGAAGCAAACCAACGTCAGCAGCGCTGTGCGACCATCTCTCCGACCCATGTGTCCTCCTCCGGTTTTCACGGCGATCTGCGTGCTTCGCTCGTGTCACTGCAGCTTGCAGCGTCCGTGCCTGTCAGTGCCGGTGAACGATTCCAGTCGCGACCAGGGCCGAGGTCGAATCGAGGCGAGAGCGGGGTCGACCGCGCGCGCTCGGGGCGATCCGGGAGATCACCCCCGGCGATCCGGGCGATCGCCGGGGGCCGGGATGTCGCCCTCCCCCGCGCTTGAACCGCCGCTTGCTCACAGGCATCATGCGAACCAGAGCGTGCAGCGTGACTGTACGACGGAGCGTCCAGCTGTGGAGCACATGGCGAGCAGCGCGGGAGGAACGTCATGAATCGACCGGAGCAGCTACACGAGCGGCTGGACGCGATCGGCCGTTCGCTCGAGAGCAGCGGCAAGGCGCTCGCGTTGATCGGGCTGGGCTCGATGGGCGTCGAGACCGCGCGGGCCGACAGGTACTCGGACCTCGACTTCTACGCCGTCGTGCGCCCCGGCCACAAGGCCGAGCTCCTCCGTGATCTGCGCTGGATGAGCGCGGCCCACCCCGTGGCGTGGAGCTTCCAGAACACGCCGCACGGCTACAAGCTGCTCTACGAGGACGGGATCTTCTGCGAGCTCGAGGTGTACGAGCCAGAGGAGCTGCCCAAGGTGCGCTACGCCGAGGGGCGATTCGTCTGGAAGGCGGGCGACTGCGATGAGTCCTTGCGGATCCCGGCCCAGGAGATCGCGGATCGACAGGAGCGGTCCGTCGCGTGGAGCGTGGGCGAGCTGGTGACCAACCTGTACGTCGGTCTATGCCGGTATCGGCGCGGGGAGAAGCTCTCGGCATACCGGTTCGTGCAGGGATACGCGGTCGATCGGGTGATGGAGCTGCTCCCGCACATCAGGACGCCCGAGCCGGTGCTCCGCGATCCGTTCGGCCGCGAGCGGCGCATCGAGCAGCAGTATCCGGACATGGCGGCTGATTTCGCCTCGTTCATGCAGGGCTACGAGAGGACGCCGGAATCGGCGCTTTCGCTCCTGCGCTGGGTGGAGCGGTACTTCCCCGTGAACCCCGCGATGCGCAGCCTCGTCGAGGAGCTCTGCCTGAGGTGAGGCACAGTCAGCGCAACGGCTCGACGTGGCCGGGTCGCGGACCTGCGCCGGTGCGACGCAGGCCCGCTCCTCGGGCGCTGGCTCAGTGTGATCCCGTGTACTTGAACTCGAGGATCGCTCCCGGGTTGTCCAGGACCGACGTGCCCAGATCGTTCAGTCCGCTCGTGCTCCCCGACGGGTCCGTGATCACGTACAAGGTCCGGCGGTCCGGGGTGATCGCGAGGTCGCGGTAGCGGTTGTTGGTATGGAACAGGCGGACAGGCTCGCCGACCACGGACTTCCCGTTCGCGCTCAGCTTGACCCGGAACACCGAGCCCCTCTTGAGGCTGGTGATCAGGAGAGAGTTCCCCCACCCCGGGACGCCGCGCCCCGCGGGGTAGTAGTGGAGCGAGGAGGGCGCGATCGTGGGCCAGCAGATCCAGTTGAACACTTCTCCGCACACCGAACTGGTGAAGTCGTGGTCGTCCGCGACGGTGTAGAAGGTGAGGAGCGGCTCCCGGAAATTGGGGTGGCTCCAGGCGCTCTCCTCCTGCTGCGGGACGGAGGGAGGCGCCTCGAAGTCGTTCCACTCGAGCGCCTCGCAGGGCGTCGGGCTCGAGGCCGACCAGTTGTCGTACGTGTACGCTTGGTCGTCCTGGTAGCCGGCGACGTGCGGCCAGCCGTAGTTCTTGCCGGGCAGGATGAAGTTCAGCTCGTCGTCGCTCTTCGGCCCGTGCTCGTTTGCATAGAGCTTGCCACCCCGGCCGAACGTGAGCCCCTGCGGGTTGCGATGGCCGTACGAATAGATGTGGCTGCGGACGCCGCCGATCCGCGGGTTGTCGTGCGGGATCGAGCCGTCGAGGTTCAGGCGCAGGACCTTGCCCTGGTACGCCTGCCAGTCCTGCGCCGCGACCTGGGCCGCCGTGGGCAGGTCCTGCGCGCGGATGCGCAGGCACTTCCTGCCGAACTGGTTGTTCCCCTGGTCCCCGATGGTGTAATAGAGCTTCTGATCGGGGCCGATCAGGATCCGCGCGGAGTTGTGATCGTCGCTCCCCGGCAGGCCGGTGATGAGGTCGACGGGGCTGCCCAGGGTCTGGGTCGCCGCGTTGTACGTGTAGCGGCGGATCTTCGTCCTGCGGTCCACGGCCGGGCCGGGATCGACGTCGTAGGTGAAGGAGACGTACACGTAGTCTCTTCCCCTGCCCTGGAGCAGATCCGGGTGCAGGGCCAGGCCCAGCACCCCGTCCTGTCCCCCCGACTGGAACGCTTCGTCGATGGTGACCGCGGTCGTCTGCTGGCCGTCCGCCGGGCTCACGCGCACGACCCGCTTGGCCACGCGCTCGGTCAACCACAGGAAGCCGTCCGGCCCCAGGAGGATCCGCATCGGAGCCTGCAGGCCTCGCGTGATCTCGCGCGAAGCGAAGGAGGCTCCCTCGCCGGCGCTGCTCTCTTCGACCTCGTCGCCGGGCTCGCCGTCGACGATGGCGTCGCCGTGAGCTCCGATCGGACCGTCCAGGGGATCCGCGGGGCCGCACCCCGCGATGCTCCAGGAAGCCGTGGCGAGCAAACCAACCTGAGCCAGGAATGCAGCTGGGCTGCGTGAGATGAAGAGGAACATAGAACTACCTCACAGTTTCTTGCAATCAAGGACGCGGATCGGGGTCTGCCGCCCCAGCGCGATGGATGGGCAGAGAGAGCTTCCAGCATTGCGGATGCGTACGGCGTCCGACAAGCTGCGTCCCGATCAAAGTGATCGGTATTTACAATCAGTACAACACGGAGGCACCTCCGATTGTCAAGTTGATTCTGTGTCGCAGCACAATTGACACATCGCGTGAACGCGTCGCCGAACACAATGGCCTGGACGTTGCGGCAACCACGGTGATGGACACGGCGGCACACGCGGTGGCAGACATAACGACAGCTGCGGCAGACCGCCGATTGTTATCGTCGCGGCGCTTCACATCCGGCGCGAGCGCGGACGACCGCGCGGTCGCCGCCGGCTTCTATGCGCGAGCCTCTTCTTCTCGGGAGGGCAGCTCGGATCGCGCACCGGCGTCCACGAACTCCACCGGGACGCCGGCGAGGGTGTCGCGGACCGGGCAGATCCGGCGGATGTGCGCGACGAGCGCCTGCACGTTCTCCGCCGGCGAGGGCGAGTCGACGTCGATGTGGCAGCGGATTTCGAGGAAACCTGGGCGGACCGACGCCTTCTCCTGGAAGCCGTCCGGATCGAGGTCGCCGTCGACACGCACCCGGAAGCCCCGGAGATCGACGCCGTGAGTCGGGGCATAGAGGGACGCCAGGACCGTCAGGCACGATCCGAGCCCGCCGAGGAGCAGCTCTACCGGGTTCGGCCCCTCGTTCTTGCCGCCAAGCTCCGGCGGCTCGTCGACGATCAACCGGTGGTTGCGCAGGCGCACATCGGCGCGTGTGCCCTCACCGCTCCACGTGGTCTCTCCGGAAAACGTCATTTTGGCCATCGGTCACCTCCGGGCAACAGCTCTCCCGGAAGCGCAGGAGCGGCGTGCGCCATGGTCCACGTGCCGCGTCCCGCAGCGGATCCCTTCGCACGCCCTGAAGATGGTCCAGCATTGATCCGCAACCATTGATCGAATGAGGGCCTGGGTCAATGCCCAAAGCACAAGAAGTCGCGCCGGCAGCGCCGGAGGGGATGGCGGTGCCGGCAGCGATGGTCAGGGCCGGGGGTGAGATGATCGAGCTGGCGCCGGAACAGCGCTTCGACGGGATGGCCTCGACGCGATCACATCACCTTCACTTCATCCCGGAGGGGCGCTGCATGGGCTTCGCGCGCGCGGTCAGGCGACGGGGCTCGAGGACCGTGGCGACGGCGTAGCCGCCGCCGCCGGCGATGGCGAGGACCCAGAAGAGGCCGGGCGTGCCGAGGAAGAGCGCTGCGGTGGAGATCAGGGCGAGCCAGGTGCCGAGGCCGTAGTGCAGCAGGTTGCGGCGGGCGGCGCCTTCGCTGACGTAGATCAGGCCGACGATGAAGCCCGAGCCGGTAGGCCAGAGCATGGTCTGCAGGTCGGGCATGTCGAGGGTGTACGCCAGGCCGGTGATGGCGAGGAACAGCGCGGTGAACGCGCTGAGCCAGGAAGCGCCGAGCAACTTGCCGGACAGGGCGTCGGGCTTGCTCGCGCCGCGCTGGGCGCGGGTGGCGGCGATGGTGGCGTAGACGGTGCCGACCGCGAGCCCCGTTCCCAGGAGCATCATGGGCAGCCAGTTGGGCAGGACGATCAGGGGGCTGGCTCCCTTGGAGACCGCGGCGGCGCCGTGGCCGAGGAAGTAGGCGAGTCCGAAGCTGATGTAGGTCGCGCGGTTGTCGACCTCGCTGGAGGCACTGGAAGCATGTGTGGGCAGGGCGTTGGTGGTGGCGGTGATGGCAATGGACATGGCGGGAACCTCCGGGGTCATGGGTACGAGCCGAGACGGTGGGGTGTTGAAAGCAAGCAGGAGACGCCAGCGGCATCGACTTACATGCGTAACCTTATGATCGTCACCTAACGCTTGTCAACTGATGCCGGTGACAAAAGCGTCCCGGCGCCTGGGCGGCGGCGGGACGCGGCGTGAGGCGGCTGGCCCGCGCGCTCTCGCCGGCCGGGCGGAGGTCCGCGCCGGCCGTACTCCGTCGCCGAGGGCAGTCGCCGAGGGGCGTCGCCGACCGCCTCGACGCAGCGCAGCGCGCCCTCCAGGCCGGCGAAGGCCTGGCCGGCGCAGGCAACTCGCGGGTGCGGACCTGCAGGCGGTCGGCAACTGCTTCATTCTGTGATCTTAATTACTTTTCGTGAGCTTGCGAAAGCTAACGGCGATAAGTTTTTAGGTGTAAGGTAACACCATGGGAGACAGCGGAACGGCGGCGTCGGCCGCACCGAAACCGGCCCGCGGCCGCAACCGCCGCGGCGAGGGCGCCCGCCTGCGCGCCGACATCGTGGCTGCGGCGGTCGAGCTGCTGGATGAGACCGGCGACGAACGCGCCATCACGCTGCGATCGGTAGCCCGCCGGGTCGGGATCGCCGCCCCCTCGATCTATCCCCACTTCCCAGACCAGCCGGCCATCATGTTGGCCGTCGTGCAGCAGGCCTTCGCCGAGCTGGAGAACAGGCTGCGCTGCGCCGTGGAAGAGGCCAGCGACGATCCACGACAGCGGCTGTACGCCGTCTGCAACGCGTATCTGGAGTTCTCCCGGAGTCATCCAGAGCGCTACCGCACCATGTTCGGTGGCCTCTGGATGCCCACCCTGGGCGACAGTTCCGTGACGGAGCGGGACCTGACCACGCTCGGCCGAGAAGCCCTGAAAATCCTCACCGACGCCCTCGGCGGCTGCGTCACCGCCGGGTACTCCACCAGCACCGACCCGGTCGCCGACGCGGTCGCGCTGTGGCTCGGCCTGCACGGATTCGCACACCAACGTGCCGTGAGCCGCGTCTTTCCCTGGCCCGCCGACACCGCCGAACGCATCATCACCGCGCTTGCACACCTCGACACCTGAGCCGCGCACCGGCAGACGTGAGAGCGATCAAACTGCCGGGATGTCGTGCTTCGGCGAAGCACCGAACTTGCGCGTGTAATCGCGGCTGAACTGTGCAACGCTCTTGTAGCCGACGTCGAACGCCGCCGCGGAGACCGAGAGCGTGCCGGCGCGCAAGAGGCGGCGGGCCTCGAGGAGCTGCAGGCCCTTTCGATACTGGAGCGGCGACGACGCCGTGATCGCCTTGAAGTGCTTGTGAAACGAAGGCGCGCTCATCCCGACGCTGCGCGCGAGCTTGGGGACCTCGACGGGCGATCGAAAGTCGCGCCGCAGCTGTGCGATCGCGCGCGCGATCGCGCTGGCGTGGCTGTCATGGCGGATCAGATCGCGCAACATGCCGCCGAACGGCGCCGTCGCGAGCCGGTAGTGGATCTCGCGCGAGACGAGCGGACCAAGCACCGCCGCGTCCGTCCGCGCACCCGCGAGCGCGAGGTAGCGATGGAGCGCGTCGACGAGCTTGGCATCGCAGGTGTGGACTGCGAGCGAGCGAGGCTGCGCGGTGGAGGGAAGCGAGTCGGCGATGGCCTCGTACAGGTCGCGCAGCGTGTCCAGCTCGACATCGAAGAGCAGCACGAGGTACGGGGCTCTCGTGACGCGCGCGATCACCGGAAGGTCGTGACTGATGAGCAGACACTCGCCAACGCCCATCGGAAACGAATCGGCACCTAGCACCGTTTCTTTTCTTCCCTGGAGTACGAGGCCAAGGACCGGCTCGTAGACCGCGGCTTCGAACGATGTGGGCCGGTGGTGCCGGAGGATGCCGAGGTTCTTCAGCGGCCGCACGTACTGGCTAACGCGGCCATCCGGGCGAGGGAGATGGCGCGCAGCGAGCTCGGCGAGATCCGCCAGGTTCACGCGGCGAACGTAGCACCATGGCGCTTTTTTGTCTACGGGAGAGGATCGAGCAAGAAGCAAAGAGCTACCGGCAAGCATCCCGCGGCGTGCAGCCGTACAATGAGCTCATGACGAACACCACGCTGACCGTGCATCACCTCGGGCGTTCCCAGTCGGAGCGGATTGTCTGGCTCTGCGAGGAGCTTGGGCTCGACTACGAGCTGAAACGGTATGAGCGCCGGAAGGACAACATGCTGGCGCCGCCGGAATACAAGGCGCTGCACCCGATGGGGACGGCGCCGATCATCACCGACGGGCCGCTGGTGCTCGGCGAGTCCGGGGCGATTGTTGACTATCTGCTCGCGACCTACGGCGACGGACGGCTCGCCGTGAAGCGCGGCCAGCCTGGATTCGCCGACTACCTCTACTGGTTCCACTTCGCCAACGGGACCTTGCAGCCGGTCGTCTTGCGGGTGCGGTACCTGGAGCGCGTCGATCCGTCCGAGAAGAACGCGGTGCTGCAGGCGGCGAAGGGGCAGTTCAACCTGGTCTTCTCCACGGTGGAGAAACGTCTGGGTGAGGCGCCTTATCTCGCCGGTCCGGAGCTGACGGCGGCGGACATCATGACGGTGTTCTCGTTGACCACCATGCGGCTGTTCAAGCCGTACGATCTCTCGCCGTGGCCGAACATCCTGGCTTATCTGCAGCGGATCGGCGCGCGCCCCGCGTATCAGCGCGCGATGCAGAAGGCGGATCCGGACATCACGCCGTTGCTGAGGGCCACTCCGTAACCGAGAGGGCCGTCAGCAGCGGGCTCGATCCGCGGGGTTGGTGCTCGATTGGAGCGAGATGCCGGGGTTGTTCCGATCCAGGGCGAGCCGAGCGCTGCGAGGCGCGCTCACACCACGGCACGCGCGAACTGTCCCGGCGTGATGCCGACGATGCGCTTGAAATGCCGGTTGAGCTGACTCTGGTCGTAGAGGCCGACGCGCGCGGCGATCTCGGACGGCGGCACGCCCCGCGTGAGGAGCGCTCGGGCGCGACCGATGCGCAGCTGCGTCACATAGGCATACGGCGTCACGCCGAGCTGGTCGCGAAACGCGCGGATGAGCTGGAACTTGTCGAGCCCTACGTGCAGCGCGATCTCGTCGAGAGAGAGCGCGGTGACGAAGCGCTCGCGGATGAGCTCGAACGCGCGGCGCAGGGGAGCGCCCCATACGTACGGGCGTCCGCGCTCGGCGTGACCCCGACTGGTGAGCGCGACGACGGAGCGCAGCGACTCGGCGAGCGCGGTCTGGAGCGCGAGGGGCTCGGCGTCGCCCTCGCGGACGAGCGCGTGCAGGGCGAGGAGCGGCGCGCCGTCGGGCTCTCCGCGCTCGAGAAACAGGCTTCGCGGGGGCGCGAAGGGCCGGCCTCCGAGCGAGAGACGCGCTTCGTTGACCAGCGCGTCGTTGAAGAGCACCACCTGGAAGCGCGCCGGCCCATCGCGGCTCTCCTCGCGATGGACCTCACCCGGGAGCATGAGCGCGAGCGCGCCCGGTTTCGCCGTCCACGTGCGCCCGCGCGCCCACCACGCGCATTGGCCGGCCGTGAAGGAGACCGAGGCGAAGCGGTCCTTCACGGAGCGGTGGCGCCGGGCATCGCCGCGGCAGCGGGCCACGGTCACGCCGGAGAGCGCCTTCGGTTGCACGATTTCGATGCGCAGCGGCTCGTCCGGATCGCAGGCTGGCAGAGCGCTCGGCATGCTCCGGATCCTAGTGGGCCAAAGAGCGCTGCGCCAGGCCCATCTCCGTGGATCGCGCGCTGCGCGGGTCCCGTCAATTTTGCCCAAGCCGCGCCGGCGGAGGGTGGACATGCTCCGTCCCGAGGTCGCGGGTCTTCATCCTCGACCCACCTGCGCGCGAAGCTGAAGGACGTCGCGAGCGCAGGCGATTCGCTGCGTTTCGACTCGGGCGCTGCCCTCCTCGACGCGCGGCAGAGCGCCTCGGCGCCGCGCGCTGGCATGACATGGCCTGTCGTTCATCAGGCCCACAGATCTGGAGCGAACCCTATGGGACGGTTGCAAGATAAAGTCGCGCTCATCACGGGTGGAAACATGGGGATCGGCAAGGCCGCAGCGCTGCTGTTCGCCCAGGAGGGCGCCAAGGTGGTCATCGCCGCCCGCCGGGTGGCCGAGGGCGAGAGGACGGCCGCGGAGATCGTCGCCCGAGGGGGAGAAGCCATCTTCGTTCCGACGGACGTGTCGCGCGCGGCCGACTGCGCCGCCATGGTCGCAGCCGCCGTGAAGAGGTACGGGCGGCTCGACGTCGCGTTCAACAATGCAGGCGTGGAGCAAACCGTCAAGAGCGTGCCCGAGCTCGAGGAGGACGAGTGGGATCGCGTGATCGACATCAACCTGAAGGGCGTCTTCCTGTCGATGAAGTTCCAGATCCCGGAGATGCTCAAGGCCGGCGGGGGCGCGATCGTCAACACGTCCTCCGTCGGAGGACTCGTGGCGACGCCTGGTCTGTCCGCGTACGTGACGTCAAAGCACGGCGTCATCGGGCTGACCAAGGCCGCGGCCATCGATTTCGCCGCTCGCAACGTGCGGGTGAACGCGATTTGCCCTGGGGGCACGCACACCGCGATGTTCGACAGGTGGATAAAGGATGGGGCCGTGGAGCGACACGTCCTCGCGAGCCACCCGATCGGCCGGTTCGCGGACCCGATCGAGCCGGCTCGGGTGGCCCTCTTCCTGGCGAGCGACGAAGCGTCGTTCGTGACCGGGGTCGCCCTGCCCATCGACGGCGGGCTCGTCGCGGCCTGACACGGCCGCTGTGTGGACGCGTCGCCGAACGGCTTCGACTGCTGCCGCCCCCGCCGCCGGACCCCGCCAGATCGCCGCGGAGCTGCGGAAGATCGTCCCCGCGCTGCTGGAAGGGCAGGCTCGATCGGACGGTGCGGTTCATCGACAAGGCGAGCTGGCTCTGTCCTGCGACGGCCGCGGAAGCCCGAGTCGTCTCGGCGAAGCTGATCACATCGGATGTTCCTTTGCCTGTCCGGTAGCTCGGCACGACGACCTTCATCGCCATCGCAACGGTTTTCTCTGCCTCGCAGGTACCGCAACCTCCGCGCGGCCCCGCGCATCGCCCTCGTGATCGGCTGGGACGATGAGATCACCGCGCAGATCGAGGGCGTCGCCGACTTCCCAGCCGGCACGGAGCTGGAGCGCGTGCGGGAGTGCTACTTCGTGGCGTACCCGGATGGACGCGATCGACTCTCGTGGCCGGGCATCACTCACGTGCGCGTGCGGCCGACGTGGATCCGGTACAGCGACTTCACGAAAGACCCTCCCCACGTCGTCGAGGTCAGCACCGAACAGCTCGCCTGACGGAGGCAGCGCGTCTGCGGGATGTGCGGGATGCCGGGTTTGTTCTCCCGCACCACATCCCGCAGTCGCCGAAGGCCCGCGCCGTCGCTCGGCTTTCCTTGCGGATGTGGTGCGGGATGTCGCGATCCCACATCCCGCAACATCCCGCTGCCGCGTCGCTCGAGCGCCAGCGACCGGAAGTCTCCTGCCGGCTGCTCCGCCGTGGTAGATCGGCGCCATGGGCCTCTTGACCTTCGGACTCAACGTGACGCTGGACGGGTGCTGCGACCATCGCGAGGGGATCGCGGACGACGAGCTGCACGACCACTTCACGCAGCTGATGGACGCAGCCGGGGCGATGCTGTGGGGGCGCGTCACGTACGAGCTCATGGAGAGCGCCTGGCCGGCGGTGGCGCGCGACGAGAACGCGCCACGCGCGATGCGGGAGTGGGCGCGCAAGCTGGAGGCCAAGCCGAAGTATGTGGTCTCGGCCTCGCGCCGCGACTTCCCGTGGAACAACACCTTCCGCGTCGAGGGGGATCTGCGTGAGGCCGTAACGCAGCTGAAGGAGAAGACCCCGCAAGGCGTGCTCGTGGGCAGTCCCACGCTCTCGGCGGCGCTCGAACGGCTGGGGCTGATCGATGAGTACCGTCTCGTCGTCCACCCCGTCATCGCCGGCCACGGGCCAACCTTGTTTCAGGGCCTGGAGCCCTCGCGGCGCCTCGAGCTCGTCTCGACGAGCCGCCTGAAGTCCGGCCAGGTCGCGCTGCATTACCGCCGCAAAGAGGGATGACCCGATCAAGCCGGGCAGTCCTCGTCGTCGAAGTCGAAGTACTCGCAGACCTCGTTGAGGACGCCCTGGATGATCTGGTCGACGATCGCGTTCTCTTCAGGCGTGTCGGTGTGCTTGTGCGCCCGTCGCCAGCCGTACGTGGCGCCGTCCTCCACCGCGCGGCGGAGGACGTCGTAGGCCGAGCGCGGCGCGTCGTCGCCCCCTCGGCGCTGCCGCGGCGCTACCGGCGCTCCACGGTACTTCCTCCTTGGCCGCCGCAGTCCTAGGGCCGCCGCGCCGCCGCCTGCTCCCCGTCGCCGCCCTGCAGCCCGCCCCAGCCCACCCCCGCCGGCGCCGCGGCCACCGCTCCCGGCGCCGCGGCCACCGCCCCCGGCGTCACCCCCGTCCACCGCTTGAACGCCCGATGGAAGGCGCTCGGGCTCGAGTACCCGAGCTCCTCCGACACCTCCTTGGCCTGGGCGCCGCCGAGCGCGCGCCGCGCCCGCTCCAGCCGCAGCTCCTGGAGCAGCTCCCGGTGGCTGACGCTCGCCGCGGAGAGGCGCCGCTGCAGCGTCCGCGCGCTCATCCCGAAGCTCTCGCCGATCCGGGCCAGGCTGGGATCGCCCGCGTCGAGCGCCTGCGACAGCGCGTGCCGGAAGGACGCCACGAAGTCGTCCTCGGGCTCGACGCGCTCGATCACCCCGCGCAGGTCGAGGCGGGCGAGCGCCGCGTCCGCCTGCGCGATGAGGATGCCCCGGAGCGCCGGGTCGCGGCTGGCGATCGGCGCCCGGACGACGTCGCGATCGAAGACGAGATCGTCGAAGCCGCCCCCGAACCGCACCGGGGCGCCCAGCACCTCCTCGTACACGCTGACCGGGGCCGAGGGGCGGTGCGCGAACTGGACCAGCTGCGGCGCGGTGGCCGGACCGAACAGCTCCCGGCTGCGCGCGACGATCAGCCCGAACAGGAGCTCCGACAGCGACGGGAGGCCGCCGGGCGACGCGTGACGGACCCGCAGCCGCTGCCGGTCGCCCTCGATCCAGACGCGCCCGGCGTCCGCGAGCAGCGGCAAGTACCGCGTCAGGTGCTCGAACGCCTCCTCCCCCGTCGTGCTCGTCTGCGCGAGGTAGTCCAGGAGGTCGAGGCTGCCCATGGGGAGCTGCCGGGCCGCACGGAGCGCCAGGAGCGGACCCGCCGCCCGGTCCGTGAACCCGTTCCACACCCGGCGGACCGTGGCGATCGGGATACGGACGCCCCGCTTCTCGAGCAACCCGCTCGGGAGCGCCACCTCGCGCCGGACCTCCTCGACCTCGACCCCGTCCCGCTCCGCCGCAGCCGCAAGCACCCGCAAGAACTCCGTCGACCCCGATGAGCTTGAACCTTGTGCCGGCACGATGGCGCATTATGCGAGCGTGTCGCAAAATGTAAACCGCTCGATCGGCCGCGCGACCATAACGGAGATGCCTCGGGGCCATAGACTCCCAGGACGACGCCAAACCACCGTCCCAGGATGCTCTTCCGATGACCTGCCCCGACCATCTCCCGCAACGTGCTCAGTCGACCTCATCCGGCGCAACCCCGCGTCCGGGCCGCACACGCCGCGCGCGCCGCTTCGCGACAGCGATCCTGGCCGCCGTCGCATTGCTGCCGTTCGGCTGCGACTCCGCGGTCGCGCCGCCCCCCGACGACTCGATGGGAGAGCTCGTCGGCGGGGACCCGGGCGAGCTCGCCGAGGCGCCGGCGCCGCTCGGCGCCCTCGCCGCGCCCGCGATCAGCGGGTTCGCGGACCTGCACTTCCACATGATGTCCGAAGAGGCCTTCGGCGGCGGATGGCTGCACGGCAAACACGACGGCGCGCTCGACGACTGCGACGGCGGCATGCCCGAGAGCGACCACGCGCGCCTCCGCCAGAACCTCAGCGAGCTGCTCGACAGGTGTCCCCAGTCAACCATGCTGGATTTTTCCACCGGCGGCACGCTGTCGGCCCTCGTCGGCCTGGGCGGCGGCGTCGTCGGCTCCGAGGCGATGGGCATGATCGAGGGGACCGACGGCGACACCGGGCTGCACCTCAACCGGTCGGAGCTCGGCGAGGGGTGGCCGCGCTGGGACACCATCGCTCACCAGCAAGGCCACGTGGACTGGCTGCGCAGCGCGCACGATCGCGGCCTGAACCTCATCGTGATGTCCGCGGTGAGCTTCGACTGGCTCTGCTCGATCCTGCCGGAGCAGAACCGCGAACGGCCCTGCGACGAGATGGTCGACGTCGACCTCCAGCTGCAGATGACCCACGCGCTCGTGGCGCGGAACTCGAGCTGGATGGAGGTCGCGCTCTCGCCGGCGCACGCCCGGCAGATCATCGGGGCAGGCAAGCTGGCGATCGTGCTGTCGATCGAGGCGAGCCACCTGTTCGGCCGCGACGTCGACGCGGCGAAGATGCGCGCCGCGCTCGACAAGTACCACGCCCTCGGGGTCCGGACGCTGCAGCCGGTGCACCAGGTCGACAACGCGTTCGGCGGGGCGGCGCTGCACAACCCGATCCTCCAGTTCGCGCAGTACACCGAGAACTGCTTCATCGACACCGACTGCGACGCCACCCTGGCGGGGGTGACGCTCGGCATGGACGTCGACGCGCAGTGCAACAACATGCGCGGGCTGACGCCGCTCGGCGAGGCGCTCGTCGGCGAGATGATGGACCGGGGGATGCTGATCGACGTCGCCCACATGGCCGAGCGGGGCGTCAATCGCGTGTTCGAGCTGGCGCAGTCGCGGAGCTATTACCCGATGTACATCTCCCACGGGCACTTCCGCGAGATCATGGGCCCGAAGGTCGCGGAGACGGAGAAGTCCACGCCGGCGCGGGTGATCCGGATGCTCCGGCAGACCGGCGGCATCTTCGGCCTGCGCACCGCGCACGACGAGACGAAGCAATACTCGCGCACGCCGGTCCTGAACAGCTGTCAGGGCTCGTCGCGCTCCTTCGCCCAGGCGTACGAGTACGGGCGGCGCGGGCTGAAGGTCCCGATGGCCTTCGGCGCCGATCTCAACGGGTTCATCCAGCAGACCCGGCCGCGCTTCGGCGAGGACGGCGCCTGCTCGGCGGCGTTCCAGGCCGAGGCCGATTGCCAGGCCCGCGACGAGCGGGAGCACGGGCCCGCGCCCCTCGGCACGGAGTTCGACGAGAAGGGGCTGGCGCACGAGGGCCTCCTGCCCGATCTCGTGGCCGACCTGGAGCGCCTCGGCGTGGACACGTCGGGACTCCGGTCCTCGGCCGAGTCGTTCATCCGCATGTGGGAGCGCGCGGCGGGCCCGCGCGCCGGCATGGCCGACCCCGCCACGGACCTCGACGAGGGCGGCATCGCGCCGTTCGCGACCGCGGAGGAGCGGGAGCTCGCCTACCCGACCAAATGCGGGGCGGCCTATTGCCCGGGCTTCCAGGAGCTCGGGGGGAGCTGCCGCTTCAACGAGGAGTGCGAGAGCGGCCAGTGCACGGCCGTCGCCTGCAACGCGATCCCCGGCCGCTGCGTCTGCAACGACGACGCCGACTGCGGGAGCGGGACCTACTGCGCGATCAGGACGCCAGGGGTCGGCGGCGACAACGAGTGCGTGGCCGGCAAGGCGGATCATCAGATCTGCACCCGCGACAGCCAGTGCGCGTCGGGCCACTGCGGCGGCTTCATCGCCGGCTCGGGCTGGTGCTACACGCCCGGATCCAAGCCCATCGGGGCGGGGTGCCGGGTGAACGAGGAGTGCCCGACGAACCGCTGCGGCGACACGAGCCAGGTCTGCATGTGCCGCTACGACGAGCACTGCGGCGCGAACCAGTTCTGCGGCTGGGGCGCCAACGAGGGCAAGTGCATGGACAAGCGCGGCCGGGGCGGCGCGTGCACGAAGGACAGCCACTGCCTGTCCGGTGACTGCCGGTTCACCTTCACCTGCCGCTGAGCCCCGCCCGGACCGAGCGCCCATGACAGGACGGCCGCGCCGGGCTCGGCCCCGGCGCGCGACGGAGCGAGCTGACGTCTAGAGATCATCGCCTGTCGCAAACTGGCAATTTCGAATCACATCAAGAGCTGACAAACACTCTCTTCGAGGGGAGCGGCGCCACCGCTCCGCCGTACGACGCCTGAAACGAGGAATCATGCGACACCACAGGTCCATCTTGAGAACGTGCGCCTTCATCATCCTGCCGCTGCTCGCCGCCTGCTTCGCCCCCGAGGGCGCGGACGAGGCCGGAGGCGAGGGCGCGCCGGAACTCGGCGTCGGGGAGGCGCAGCAGGCCATCGGCAACACCCCGCGCGAGGAAGGCATCAACGAGATCATCTACAACACGGCCGATATCACGGCGACGCCGGAGGAGCAGACCGAGCTCGGCGACTGGTCGAGCTTCGAGTACCGCAACACCGGCACCTTCAAGTGCACCTACCGGGAGGTCGACGAGGTCAAGAACACCGACGAGATCTCCGCGTACAGCCCGAACGCCGGCGTCCTCTTCCCGGGCGCCATCATCCAGGGCGACAGCGTGGAGAGCGGGATCCTGGAGCTCGTGGGGCTGCCCCGGTCCGGCGGGACCGTCGCGGTGAACTCCATCAACATCGCGCCCGGCAGCACGCCCCCCTTGTTCTCGCGCGCCGTCAGCGTCTTCAACTCGGGCAACGTCGACAGCGCCGTCGCCCAGATCTTCCAGGCCGCCGGCGCGGGCGGCACCTTCACCGCCGCGGACTTCCAGTACGAGGTCGAGGACGTCCGCAAGCTCGACGAGACCCTGCTCGAGGCGGGCGTGGACGCCGAGTGGGCGAAGGCCAAGCTGGGCCTCGACTTCTCGCTGAGCGAGTCGCACACGCGCACGGATCTCTACGTGTACTTCCGCCAGAAGTTCTACACGGTGTCCGTGCAGGACTGGGAGAACCCGAACAAGGCGCTGAAGTTCGCCGACAGCGTGAAGCCGGAGGAGGCCGCGCTCACGATGTCGCCGCGCAACCCGCCGGCTTACATCCAGAACGTGTCGTACGGACGCATGTTGATCATGCGCATCCGGTCGAACGCGGACGAGAGCACGGTCAAGCTGGCGCTCAACGCGCAGTTCGAGCAGAACGGCGGGCAGTTCGGCGTCAACCTGGGGTTCGAGCAGAGGCAGCTGCTCTCGCAGAGCTCACTCAAGGTCGCCGCGCTCGGCGGCAACCCGACGCTCGCGATGGCCGTGATGGCGCCGGGCAACAGCAGCGACGTGATGACCGCGCTGCAAACGTACCTGAACCAAGGCGCCCAGTGGTCCCCGAGCAACCCGGGCCTGCCGCTCTCGTACAAGGTCAACCACCTCGCCACGGACAACGTGCTCAAGCTGGCGTACGCCAGCCGCTACACCGTGCCCGACTGCCACCTCAGCGCCGACAAGCTGCGCGTCACGCTCGAGCGCATCGACGTGGTGAACGACGGCGACAACATCGGCAAGGGCGACTTCAAGTACGGGTTCGGCGTGTCGCGCACCGACACGTCGGGCGGCCTGAACACGACGGGCGACACCTACAAGCGGGCGAACGGCGAGCAGATCCACATCGGCCGCTTCGAGGACATCCTCGTGGAGCAGCGCGAGGGCAACTGCTTCAACGTGCGCATCAAGGTGAACGAGTACGACGACGGGTTCAACAGCGTCCACACCTCGCTCTATCCGCACGATCCGGAGCTCCGCTACTGCTTCAACGCGGGCAGGAACATCTGGGAGCTCAACCGCTCGCTCCCGAAGGAAGGCGACACGAACATCCTCGAGATGGTCGGGGGCCCGGTCAAGGTCAACGTGCGCTTCAGCGTCTCGCGGGTGAACGACTGCCCGAGCGGCTTCGTGTCGGACGGCACGGTCTGCGTCGTCCCCTCCGCCTTCGCGATCAACAAGGACGCCCGCAACGAGGTGACGGCCTGCTACGACGACGCGATCATGATCGACGCGCGCAACCTGTACGCGACGTCGAGCCACGTGCAGCGCGCGCAGGATCACTTCTTCGTCGAGGTGGGCCGGACCAGCGCGGACATGGCGGCGTGGTACGAGGGCGCGAACCAGTGGATCCCGATGGGCCAGAACTTCCCGTTCCTGCTCGAGAACCGCGTCAACCTGGCGGGCTTCCTGAGCTACCACGGCCTCTCGCTGCAGCCGAACGCGTACTACAGCGTGAAGCTCGCCGCCGACCCGTGGAACGAGACGCGCAAGCGGCTCTTCGTCCGCGGGAGGCAGAGCTCGTTCACGATCAACGACAGCGCGAGCGCGACCGTCGGCGTGGCGCACGACGGGGACATCCTGCTGAACGGCGCGGACTCGTGCACCGCCGGGAACGTGTACACGCTGACCGTGCAGGGCCCCGGCGGGGCGCTCGCGCAGGGCGCGCTCGGCGCGGCCGAGGTCAAGGACCTCGGCAAGCTCGACGTCCGCGCCTTCGCCAAGCAGCGCGGCCTGGAGCTCGTGCCCGGGAACACGTACTCGGTCTCGCTCGCGGTCAGCAGCGGGCATACCCAGACCAAGAGCGTCGCGATCTCGGCCTGCCCGTCGTTCACGAAGTGGAACGGCTCGGAGTGCGTGACCGCCATGGACACGTCGGTGTGGGACGCCGACAACGACAACTGCCTCGTGAGGACGGGCCCGGGGACCGTGGGCGTCGCGAGCTGCGCCGGCAGCCTCCCGTCCTTCGAGCTCCTCCCGTTCGGCGACAACCTCGTGCGGCTCCAGTTCCTGGGCACGTCCGAGTGCCTCGCGGCGGCCGACTTCACGAACGCGCCCGCCGTGACGCGGCCGTGCGGCTACGGCGACAAGGGGCTCTTCGAGGTGGTCCAGCTCGGCGGGGGCGTCGTCCAGCTGGTGAACGCCGACAGCGGCCAGTGCGTGAGCTTCCAGCCCTCGGGCTCCGCCATGCTCACGAGCTGCACGAACACGGAGCCGACGCGCGTCAAGTTCGACTGGGAGCGCGGGACGGCCGTGGTGTCGAACCTCGCGACCGGGGCGACGGTCACGGCGCAGTCCACCTTCGGCGGGTACTCGGCCGCCCGGATCAACGACGGCGACCGCAGCACCGCGCTGGGGGGAGCGACCAGCTGGGCCAACCTGTCCGCGTCCTCGCCGGGCGGCGGCCTGCCGCAGTGGGTGGACCTCAACTTCGGCGCGCCGAGGACGTTCTCCCAGGTCCGGGTGTACACGACCGCCTCGTACCCGATCCGGGACTATGACCTCCAGTCCTGGAACGGCACCAGCTGGCAAACCATCCTCGCGGTCACCGGCAACACGCAGGCGCTCCGCACGGACACGTTCCCCGCGGTCACGAGCGATCGCCTGCGTGTCCTCTGCCGGCGAGGCCCGGACGCACAGCCCGTCTACGCCCGGCTGAACGAGGTCGAGGTGTACTGAGGCGCGCTCCCGCGGAGACCCCTCCCGGGATACTCGCCGGGGCACGGCCGCCACGAAGGGGCCGTGTCCCGGGCGACGGAGCGAAGGGCGGGCGCGTCACTCCGGCGAGCTGGCCGGAGGCGTCCTCACCTCCTCGAACACCTCGGCGTCAGGCAAGGAGAGCACCTCCCTGCCGGCCGGCCCCAGCTTCTCCCTCGGCACATCACGGAAACGCGCGCGGAAGGCCGCCGACGGACGGAGGGTGATCGCCTGTCCGGTCGATTTGCGCCGGTAGGTCGTCTCGACGCCGGCCTCGGTCGCCTCGACCAGGCTGAGGTTCAGCTTGCCGAGGCTCGCGCCGGTGGCCGCGGCGGCGCCGTCCGCGATGCACGAGAACTGCACGTTCCGCGGGCTGTGGTGGACGACCTCGAGGTCGAAGCTGCCCTGCGCGAGCCCGAGCTTCGCGATCGCGTACCTCCCCATCCGGTAGCCGGCGACCGCCCACGGCCCCGCCCCGCCGTGGATCGCGGCGACCGCGCGGAGCTCGTCGTCCCGCGGGTCCGTCGCAGGCCCGCCCGGCGAGGGCCGGTGGCCGTGCGCTCCGTGGCCGTGCGCTCCGTGGCCGTGCGCCCCGTGGCCGTGCTCTGGGCCCAAAGGCCGCTGCTCGTGACCCGCGGCGTGGCGCGGGCCGTCCGCGGCGCCGGCGCCGCCGCAATGAATCGACGCCACGGCGACGAGGAGAATCGATACCGCGCTGCTCACCGCCTGCCGCATGTCCGGGCCCTCGCGAGGCGAGCGACGTGTCCCCGCGCGCGGGCGACGTCAAGGGGGTCGAGGCTGCGCGCGAGCGCCGAGGACCCGCGCCGGCGCACGGACCTTGGACGGTTTCGCGCCGCGGCGCGCCGGACCGGGGTAACATGCGGCCGTCATGCCACGCGCTCCCGTCCGCCTTCCCTTTCCCCTGGGGCCCGAGGGCCTCGCCGACGAGGTGACACCTCGCGGGGCCAGGTCAGCGGGTGGTCCTCGCCCATGACGCGCGCCGAGTCGGAAGGCCTGTGGGCGGAGGCGCTGGTCGGCCGGGTCCTCCGCGGCAAGTGGCGCCTCGATCGCATGCTGGGCTTCGGCGGGATGGCCGTGGTCTACGCCGGCACGCACCGCAACGGCATGCGCGGCGCGGTGAAGCTGCTCCGCCGCGAGCTCTCGGAGGACGAGGAGGCGCGCTCGCGGTTCCTGCGCGAGGGCTACGTCGCGAACCGCGTGGACCACCCCGGGATCGTCCGCGTGCTCGACGACGACGTCACCGAGGACGGCGCGGTGTTCCTGGTCATGGAGCTGCTCGAGGGCGAGACGGTCGAGGCGCGCCGCATGCGCGAGCCGACCGGGGTGCTCCCCGTCGCCGAGGTGCTCGGCATCGCGGACGACCTGCTCGACGTGCTCGCCGCGGCGCACGAGCGCGGGATCGTCCACCGCGACCTCAAGCCCGACAACCTGTTCCTCACGCGCCAGGGCCAGCTCAAGGTGCTCGACTTCGGCATCGCGCGGCTGCGCGAGCTCGCGGCGAGCCCGGTGAACGCGACCACGCGCGCCGGCACCCTGATGGGCACGCCGCAGTTCATGCCGCCCGAGCAAGCGAAGGGGCAGTGGGACCGGGTCGACGCGCGCACCGACCTCTGGGCCGTCGGGAGCACGATGTTCCAGCTGCTCTCGGGGCGGTACGTGCACGAGGCCGAGACGCTGCCGCTCCTCCTGCTCGCGGCCATGACCCAGCCGGCGCCGCCCGTCGCGAGCGTGGTCCCCGGGCTCCCGCCCGCGATCGCGGGCGTGCTCGACGTGGCGCTCGCGTTCGACCCGGACCGGCGCTGGCCCAACGCGCGCGCGATGCAGCACGCGCTCCGCCAGGCGCGGAGCGGCGCGGCGATCGAGCTCCCCCCGCGCGCTCCCTTCTCGGAGCTCGGGCGCCCGCCCGTGCAGGCGCACACGCCGGCCTCGTTCCCCGAGCCCGCGCGCCTTTCGGCGCAGCAGGCCCCAGGCTTCTTCGGCGACCCCGCGCGCCCGCCGGCGCCGGCGCACGCCCCGGGCAGCGGGCCGCGGGGGCCGGCGTTCGGCGCGATGGGCACGGCGAGCGGCGCCGTCCTGCCGGAGCGCCCCGCCGGCGCGCCCCGCGCGGCGCCGCGCGCGGCCATGGGCGCGCTCCTCGCGGGCGCCGCCGTGGTGGCCCTGGCGATGGTGGGCGCGGTCCTCGTGTGGCTCGGCTCGCGCACCCCCGGCGACGCGGCGGACCCGGCGAGCGCCTCGGCGGTCGAGGCCGAGCCGCGGCCTTCCGCGGGCGCCCCGAGCGCGCCCGAGGCGCCGATCCACGCGACGCCGTCCGGCGTCGAGCCCGCGGCGTCCGGCGCCGACGTACCGGCCGTGGCGCCGTCGTCGCCGGCGCCACCGATCACGTCGGCATCGGCATCGGCGGCGCCGGCGAGCTCGCATGCGCCCCCCTCGCCGCCCGGCCCCAGCACGAGGCCCGCCGGCGGCAGGCCGCGGGGGCCCGCCGCGCCGTCCACCGCGCCGGCGAAGACACCTCCCGCGCCGGCGCCGGCGGAGGACCCTTACAACCGGAGACGTTGAGGTCGCACGGATGCCAGGATTGAGCTCACGCAGACGACGATTCCGAGCCGGGGTGCTCGCCGCGGGAGGGGCCGTGCTGCTCGCCAGCCCGGGCGCATCCGCGCAGCCGCGCGATCCCGCGGCCGCGGAGGTGCTGTTCGACGCCGGCAGGGCGGCGCTCCAGGCGAAGGACTACGAGACCGCGTGCGCGAAGCTCCGGGAGAGCTACGAGCTCGATCCGGCGCCCGGGGCGCTGCTCAACCTGGGCGACTGCGAGGAGAAGCGCGGCAAGGTGGCGACGGCGTGGTCGGTCTTCCGGCAGCTCGCGCGCGACCTGCCGGCGACCGACGACCGGCGGCCGATCGCGCAGGCGCGCGCGGCGGCGCTGGAGGGCCGCGTGCCGAGGCTCGTCATCCGGCTCGCGCCCGGCGCGCCGGCGGACACCGCGGTCCAGCGCGGCGGGCTGCCGGTCGGCGCGGGCTCGCTGGGCACGCCGCTCCCGGTGGATCCCGGCGAGATCCACGTGACGGCGACGGCGCCGGGCCGGATGCAGAAGACGTTCACCGCGCGGCTCGCCGAGGGCGAGCAGGTCGAGCTGCTCGTCGCGCCGGAGGAGCCCGCAGCGGCCGGAGGGGGCGCGGGGACCGCGCTCCCCCCGAAGGAGGCCCCGCGGGAGGCCGGCGGCTTCCCCTGGCGCACGGCCGGGTGGATCAGCGGCGGCGTGGGCGTGGTCGGGCTCGGGCTCGGCGCCGTGTTCGGGCTGAACGCGCTCGCAAAGAAGGGCGACGCGGAGGAGTACTGCGACGGGCGCAACCGCTGCACGCAGCAGGGCATCGCGCTGCAGGAGCAGGGCGTCACCTTTGGAACGATCTCGACGGTCGCGTTCGTCGCGGGGGCGGCGGCGCTGGGCGCCGGGGCGGTGCTCGTCCTGACGGCGCCCAGCCCGGCGCAGACGTCCTCGGCCCCGCGGGCGACGCTCGGCGTGGTGCCCGGGGGCGCCGTGGCGACCGTCGTGTTTTGACGAGCGGCTCCCACGACGCCTCACAGGCTGCGACCGGAGCGCCGCGAAAGGCGCTCCGGCGGGCCGTTGACGCCCGGGAGAGCGGCGGCTTTCATCGGGGCATGCGTCCAGACCTCTTCGACGGCCGGAGCGACGACCTGCGTGCAAACCGCAGATCCGGCGATGGCGGTCTCTCTGCGGCGACCTCGACGGCGCCGCGCGGCGGGGGACCGAAGTGATGAAGCGCGCTGTCGGAGGGATTCGAGCCCTGTGCGGCGCCGGGCTGCTCGCCGCCGCTTCCGCCGCGGGCTGCAATGCGATCATCGGTCTCGAGGTCGGCGAGCTGGATCCCTCGACGGGCGGCGCGGGAGCGACCTCGTCGAGCGCGTCGTCGGGCGACGGCGGCAGCGCGGGCGACGGCGCCGGCGCGGGCGGCGCGGGGGATGGAGGCGGCGCGGGCGGCGCGGGGGGTGGCGGCGGCGGCGAAGAGGCGCTCTGCAGCTACGTCCGCGCGGGAGATGGCGACCCCCCAGCGGGAGAGTGGGGCGCGCTGGCCGGAAGGGAGATCGTCGACATCGCGGCGGGCGCTCGCACGGTGACGGCCCTCGTCAACGGCCCGCAAACCTTCTCCGTCGCGAGGTGGACCGACGCCGGCGCCCTCGACAGCGGCTACGGGATGGAAGCGACCCTCGTGACAGGCAGCATCCGGGGCGAACGTCTGGCCATCGGCGGGGAGAACACCTACATCGCCGGCTCGGCGGAGCCGGGCGCCGAGACGCCGGTGCTCACGGGCGGATGTCAGATCAGCGCGAAGGCGGATCTCAGCCCCAGGGTGAGCTTCGTGGCCGCGCTCGACGAGAAAGGCGCGTGCCAATGGGCCTGGAGCGTGGACGCCGTGTCCAACACCACGCCGCTCGACCTCGTGGCGACGCCCGAGTCGGTCCTCTTCGCGTTATCGCTGTCAGGGGCCCCGACCACGAGCAGCGGCGCTTGCACGCTCGGGTCCGGCGCCAACAATGCCGTGGCGGAGCTCATCTCGATGACCCCCTCGGGGACATGCCGGTGGAGCCAGGCGCTCGGGCCGTGGGAGGTGGTGCGCATCGCGGCGCTCGTCGTCGATCCGCGGGCGATGGATGTGCTGGTGATCGGCGACTACAGCGCCCCGGATGGCGCCATCGCGATGCAGGGGAAGACGCTCCCCCGCTCCCTGGACAGCGACCTGTTCGTGGCGCGCGTCCGGCTGGCCGACGGCGGCCTGAGGGACGTCACCACGATCAACGCGCCGGGCCGCCAGGCCGCGGCGCGGCACGGGGCCGCGCTGATGGAGGACGGCGACGTCGTGATCGCCGGGACCTACTCCGGTCCGTCCTTCGATTTCGAGGACGACCAGTGCCCGTCGATGCCGCCCGCGGGAGAGAAGGACAACACGTTCGTCCTGCGTGTCTCGGATGGACAGGTGCTCTGGAGCCGCGGGTTCGGCGACGAGGTGGAAGATCAGCTGGTCACCCGCGTGGCGGTGGACGAGCAGGGCTCGATCTACGTAACGGGGACGCTCGAGGGCGAGATCGACCTGGGGAACGGCCCGCCGCTCACCGCCCCGCCGGGTCAGATCGCGAGCTTTCTGATCGTGATGAACGAGCACGGCAACGTCCTCTCGTCCTCCGCGCTCGTGGGCGAGGAGACCGTGTGGACGTGGCGGGTCGCGCCGGGTCCGACGCTGCGCGATCCCCTCTACATTGCCGGTCAGATGACGAAGTCCTTCTACCTCGTGCCCAGCGATCACCCCATCGCGGAGAAGGGAGAGGGGTTTATCGCTCGGCTCGCCGGCCTGTTGTGATGGCGGCGCGCCGCGCGCGGCACGCCGCGCCGAGAGCTCACGACATCCCCGCACGCGAGCTCAGGCGCTGCGACCGGACCGCCGGCGCCCATGTCCGGATCGGCGTTTGGCGCGGGCCGACCGCCGGTTGACGCCGGGGGGAACGACGGGTTCCATCGAGGGATGCGCTCGATTCCTCCTTGCTTCGGTCTCGCGCTCGCCGTGTTTCCCGCCGCAGGCGCCGCGCTGAGCGGAGGGTGCGGCTTCCCGGACGTCGTCGTCGTCGGGGACACCGGCTCCGCGGGCGCAGGCGCGGGCGGCGCGAGCTCTGCCTCCGCGTCCCCGAGCACCGCGGCCGGGTCCTCGGACGCGGCGGGCTCGGGCGGCGGCGCGGCGGGCTCGGGCGGCGGCGACGGCGACGGCGGCGCGGTGACCTCGGGCGGCAGCGGCGACGGCGGCGCGGCGGTCTCGGGCGGCGGCGGCGACGGCGGCGCGGCCTCGGGCGGCGGCCCGGCCGCCTCCAGCTCGGGCGCTGGCGCGGCGACCTCGGGCAGCGGCTCGGCAGCCACCGGCTCCGGCGGCGGCGTCGTCGACTGCGACGTCGACAGCGACGGCTACCGGTCGACCGCGTGCGAGGGCGGCAACGATTGCAACGACAACAACAGGCTGGTCCACCCGAACCAGCCCAGCGTGTTCTACGACACGCCGATCTCGTCCGGGGGCGGCTTCGATTACGACTGCAGCGGCGAGGAGGAGAGGGAGTTCCCCGCGGTCAGCTGCTCCGGCCTCGTCTGTACGGCGGCGACCAACGTGTTCCTGGCGAACGTCGCGTGTGGAAGCCGGGGCCCGCTCGGCAACTGCAACGCCCTCTGCCAGTCGACGATCACGTATCCCGACTCCATCAGGGCCTGCCATTGAGCCCGCGCCCGCGCGATGGCCGCCGCGAGGATTGCACGCAACGGAGAACCGAGGTGATGAAACGCGATCGTAGGAAGATCCGGTCCGTCCTGTCTTGCGCCGGCCTGCTCGCCGCCGCGGCGGGAGGCTGCAACGCGCTCATCGGGCTGGAGGTCGGCGAGCTGGACCCGTCGCAGGCCGGCGCGGGCGCCGCCCCGAGCGCGGCGTCCTCCACGGGAAGCGCGGGCGGCGGCGGCGCCGGCCCCGGGGGCGCCGGCCCGGGGGGCGCCGGCCCGGGGGGCGCCGGCCCGGGGGGCGCCGGCTCCGGGGGCGGCGACGCGGGCAGCGGGGCCGGGGGGCCGTTCTGCGACGGCCCTGGGGGCGAGGTCCTCACCGAGCCGCCTTCCGGCTGGGGCGAGACGGTCGGCTTCCACATCGGCGACCTCGCGGCGCTGGAGGGCACGGCGACGGCCGCCATCAACGAGGTCGCCGCGGACGGCAGCGAGAAGCTCACCGTGGCGAGGTGGAGCCCCGCAGGGGCGCGCGACGCCGGCTACGGGCTGTCGGCAGCTGGTGCCTGGGGCACGCACCTGGCTGTCGGACCAGGCTTCGCTTATGTGGCCGGCGACGCGACGAAAGGGCTCGATCTGCCCAGGTCCGAGGGGCTCACCGCGTGCCGCATCGGCGCCCCCGTGCTGCAAGCGACCTACGAGCCCAGCTTCGTGGTCGCGCTCGATCCGGCAGGCAAGTGCAGCTGGGCCTGGGGCGTCGATTCTCGCGGCGGCGCCACCACGCGCGGCCTCGCCGCGACCTCCGAGTCGGTCGTCATGGCCGTGGAGGTGGTGACCGAGGGCACGACGTTCGGGCGGTGCGCGCCGGCGGGCGGCGTCCCGCAGGAGTCCGTTCTGCTCGCCGCGCTCCGCCCCGCGGACGGCGCCTGCCAGTGGAGCCGGGTCCTCGGGGCGCGGGGGCCCGTGACCCCGAAGGTGGTCCTCGCCGACTCGAGGGCCGGATCGCGGCTCGTGACGGTGGTGGGCGACTACGACACGCTGAACGGACCCGTCTCGTTCGGCGGGGAGACGCCGTTCGAGTCGATGGACCGCGATCTCTTCGTCGCGCGGTACGTGTCGAACGACGGCGCGCCGCGGGAGGTCACGACGCTGAGCTTCGAGGGAGATCAGCTCGTGGCGACGCACGGGGCCGCGCTGCTCCCGGGCGGCGACGTCGTGATCGTCGGCACGTACCGCGGGCGCCTCGACTGGGGGGACGGCTGCTCGGAGCTCCCCGACGCGGCCGAGACCGACAACTTCTTCGTCGCGCGCGTCTCGGACCACGGCGTGGCATGGAGCCGCGGGTTCGGCGACCCGACGGCGAGCCAGACCGCGACGGGCGTGGCGGTGGACTCGGTCGGCTCGATCTACGTCACGGGGCAGTTCGAGGGCGAGCTCGTCCTCGACAACACCGGGAGCTTCACGACCGTGCCGGGGACGCCGGCCGGTTTCCTGATCAAGATGGATTCCAGAGGCAACATCCTCTCCGGATCCAAGCTCGGAGGCGACGACGTCGACCCCGTCTCCCTGTGGGCCGTCGCGGCGGGCCGGGTGTCCAGAGATCCCGTCTACGTCGCGGGCACGGTGACGGGGACCCTCGACCTGGGCTTTCCAAGGCCGCTCGGCAGCGACACCGATCAGGATTCACACGCGTTCATCGCGGGGTTCACGGGCATCCCCTGACCCGCAAGCGCACGCCTGAAGCAGCGGCCGCCCTCGATCACGCGCTGACCGCACGTCGACTCGCGATCGCCCCGACCCCCACTCGCCCGACCGCACCCGAACCCCGCTCGCCAAGGGAACACACGCCCCGCGGCATGCATCAGGCGAGCCGCGATCAACACATAAGGCGCTCCCCGGTATCGAGGGTGTGCATTCCCAGGCAACGGATATATTTCCAGCCGATGTCCTGCGCTGAACGGGGCCCGCCCGAGGGCTGCACTGCGCTGCGCTCCGCTCCTCGATCTCAGCACCTCACGCCCAGCTCAGCTTGGCATTGCGCCGAGGCTGGACCGATGGCGAGGCCGGCGGCGGCATGTAATAGAGCACGCACAGTAATGAAATGTGCTCTCAGGAAGGTTCAGGTCGCGTCCTGCGCCGCGCTGCTCGCCGCCGTGGCGGGAGGTTGCAACACGCTCATCGGCCTCGAGGTCGGCGAGGAGGACCCGGCGGGGACCGGGGCCGGCGCGCCCCCGTCCGCGAGCAGCTCGTCCGCGGGCGGCGCGGGTGCGGGCGGCGCGGGTGCGGGCGGGGACGACGGCGCGGGCGCGGGCGGCGGGGACGGCGCGGGCAGCGGCGGCGGGGCTCCGGCCTGCAACCAGGTCGACCCGGCCGCCGCCGTCGCGCCGCGGGGCCTCTGGGGCGACACGATCGGCGACGACGTGCGCGACATCGCGGCGGGGGACGGCGCGGTGACGGCCGTGGTCAACGAGGGGGCCTCGCTCACCGTCGCGCGGTGGAGCGCCAGCGGGGCGCGTGAAGCCGGGTACACGCTGTCGGCGCCCGGCGTCTCGGGGATGCACCTCGCCGTCGCCGCCGGCGCGGCGTACGTGGCCGGGGAGGCGGCGGAGACCGCCTCGCTGCCGTCGAGCCAGCGCTCCGGCTGCCGCATCGGCCCGCCCTCGGGGAACGGCGAGCGGCCCAGCTTCGTGGCGGCGCTCGACGCAACGGGTCGATGCACCTGGGCGTGGAGCATCGACGCCGACGGCGGCACCGCCGCGCGCGGCGTCGCCGCGACGTCCGACGCGGTCGTCGTCGCCGTCGAGACGCTGGGCAAGGGCAAGGCGTTCGGCGCGTGCGAGCTCAGGTCCGACGTTCCGGAGCGGTCCGCGCTGGTCGCCGCCTTCACGCCGGCCCGGGGCGCGTGCGCGTGGCACCGCGAGCTCGGGACACGCGAGGCCGTGACCGTGCGAGCGCTCGCCGCCCGCGCGGTGGCGGGGTCCGGCGCGGTGGCCGTGGTGGGCGACTACGACGCGGCGAACGGGGCCGTCTCGCTCGGCGGGGAGGCGCCCGTCACCTCGGAGAGCCGCGGCCTCTTCGTCGCGCGCTACGCGTCGCGCGACGGCGCCCCCCAGGCCGTCACGACGCTGAAGCTCGGCGGGGCGCCGAGGGTCGCGCCGCACGGGGCCGCGCTGCTCCAGGGCGGGGACGTCGTGATCGCCGGCAACTACGCGGGAACGTTCGACTTTCAGGACACCTGCCCGCGCATGCCCGACGCGGGCGCCACGGACAACGTCTTCGTCGCGCGCGTCTCGGGCGACCACGTCGCGTGGAGCCGCGGGTTCGGCGACGCGACGGCCGACCAGACCACGGCCGGCGTGGCGGTGGACGACGCCGGCGCGATCTACGTGACGGGGCTGTTCACCGGCGTGATCGATCTGGGAGCGGCCGGGAAGCTCACGGCCTCGGCGGGGAAGCAGGCGGGGTTCCTCCTCAAGCTCGACGCCGAGGGCAACCTCGTCGCGGCGTCCAAGCTCGAAGGGGACGGCGCCACGGACCTGCGGGCCGTCGCGACGGACAGGGCCTCGGGCGCCCTCTATGCCGCGGGGAGCTCGACGGGGCTGCTCGACCTCGACCTGGATCTCGGCCAGCTCGGCAGCGCCGTCGACGGGCCGCACGGGTTCATCGCGGGGCTCGCGAGCCCGCGCTGAGCCAGCCACCGGCCGTGCCGGAGCCCCACCGCGTCCGGCCGGCCGCTCAGCCGCCGGGCGAGAGCTCGATGGGATAGACGACCGTGGTCTTCTCTCCGGCCGCCGGGAACCTCAGCGCGCGCGTCGCCTCCACCATGCACGCCTCCAGGGTCGCGTCGCGCAGCGTCGTCGTGGCCGGGTCGACCTTCACGTCGGCCACCGTCCCGTCGCCCAGGATCGCGAAATCGAGCGGGATCGTCCCTGCCGCGGCCGGGCTCCGCTCGAGGAGCTCCTCGTAGCAGACCCGGAACCGTCCGAACTGGCCCCGCACAACGGCCTGGATCTCGTCGCGCAGCAGGTGCTTCGGCAGCGGCACCGCCACGGGCGCCGCCGGCAGCGCCTCCATCGCGGCGAGCGCCTCCTCGACCGCGGGGAGCTGCGCCCGGCGCGGGGCGGCGATCAGGATCACCGGCGGCGCGCCGCTGCGCTCGCGCGCGGCGATGAGCCCCTCGCCCTTCGAGAGCCGCTCGACCACCTCCGCCGAGGGCAGCGGCAGCTCCGCGTCGTACCGCGCGGGGATGTGCAGGTCGCCGAGGTCGAAGTAGAAGACCGCGAGGCTGGATCCGAGCCTCGCGCGGGCGGCCGGGATGCCGACCCAGCTGCCGGTCCGCGATGACCGCGCGTGGATCGGCAGCCTGTCGTCGCAGCGGGGGCAAGCCTCGCGCCGGAGCTCGCGGATCGCGGGCGCGAGCGCGAAGGTGCCGAGCCGGTCGCTGACCTCCCTGCTCCCGCCGAACGAGTGCACCTCGATCTCGATCTCCCGCGGCCCGGCCTCCGGCGCGGGGAAGTACCGCGCGAGCGCGCGGGCGAACGGCGACGTGTGCTCGTGCTCGCCCGGCTCCCCCGGCAGCGGCGCCTCCCCGCGCCCGGTGAGCAGCAACCGCAGGCGCTCCTCGGCCGCGGACTGGAGCGGCCACGACGGGCTGTCCGCCCGCTCGCCGAGCAGCGCCTCCACGGCGGCGATCGCGCCCTCGCGATCCCCCTCCGCCTCGAGCAGGCGGCTCATCGCGAGCCGCGCCTGATCGCGCTGCTCCGGAGCGGCCGCCGGATCGGCGAGCGCCTCGTCGAGCGAGCGGCGCGCGGCGCCGAGCTCGCGGCCGGTGTCGATGCGGCGCTCGGCCTGCTCGATCGCGAGCGCGACCGCGGCGCGCCGGTCCTCGCCGGCGGAGAGGTCGGCCTGCGCCTCGCCGTTCGGCGCGCCGGGCGCGCCGGGGGTCGGCCCGTCGACGCACGCGGCGGGGGCAAGCATCCCGAGGATCAGGGCGGCGGCGGCGGTGTGGTGATGGATCGTGTTCATGGCGTCTCGTTCCCTCCGGCGCGCGGCCAGCGTGCGGCAGCGCGTGAGGGGTATCTTGCGCGTCGCCCTTGTTGGCTCCGTCTTTGCCATGTCACCGTTCTGTCTCCGGCGCCGGAGCGCGGGTGAACCGGTAGCCGGCGCCCCGCACGGTCACGAGGTGCCGCGGCGATTTCGGGTCGGGCTCGAGCTTCGCCCGCAGCCGGTTGATGAAGTTGTCGACGGTGCGATCGGTGCCGAAGTAGTCCGCGCCCCAGACCGCGTCGAGGATGCGCTGGCGCGGCAGGAGCGCGCCCTCGCGCTCGACGAAGAAGCGCAGGAGCTTCATCTCGAGCGCCGTGAGCTCGACGGGCTCCCCGCGCCGCTCCGCGCGGTGGGCGCGGAAGTCGACGACGACCTCCGCGAACCGCACGACGGCGCGCTCCGCCTCGCCGAGCCGCCGCCGGCGCAGCGCCGCGTCGACGCGGGCGAGGAGCTCGGAGACGCCGAACGGCTTCACGATGTAGTCGTCCGCGCCGAGCCGGAGCCCCCGCACCTTGTCCTGCTCCTCGCCCTTGGCGGTGACCATCAGGATGGGCAGGTCCACGTCGCGCCGGCGGAGCTCCTCGCAGATCTCGAAGCCGTTCATCCCGGGCAACATCACGTCGAGCAGCACGAGGTCGGGCCGCGCGGCGAGCGCCGCCTGTAGCCCCTCGGCGCCGGTCTTCGCCACCTCGACGCGGAAGCCCGCGGAGCGCAGCGTCTTCTGGAGGCCGAGGCGCAGCGTCGGGTCGTCCTCGACGACGAGGACGGTCTCCAGCCTGCCTTCGGGCGTCTTCTGGGTCATGGCGTCTGCTCCTTCGGTCCTCTGGGTCCTGGGATCCACAGCGTGAACGCGGCGCCGCGGCCCGGCTCGCTGTCGACGCGGGCGCTGCCGCCGTGCGCGCGGGCGACGTGCCGGACCAGCGACAGCCCGATGCCGCTGCCCGAGACGGCGCGGCTCAGCCGGTCGTCGGCGCGCTCGAACGGCTCGAAGATGCGGCGCTGATCGCGCCGGGCGACGCCCGGGCCGCGGTCCTCGACGGCGATGGCGACGCCGCCCCGCTCGCGCGCGACGCGGACGCGGTAGGGGGCGGCGAGCGGCGCGTACTTCAGGGCGTTGGCGAGCAGGTTGTCGACCGCGAGCTGGATCTGGCCCGCGTCGATGCTCGCCTCCGCGGCCGGGTCGAGCTCGCGCACGACCCTGGGCATCTCCGGGTTCCGCTCCTCGAAGGTGTCGATCGAGGCCGCGACCGCCTCGGCGACGCGGGCCGGGGCGCGCCCTGTGGCCGCGCGCCCGGCCATCATCCGGCTGAAGCCGAGCAGCCGCTCCACGGTCTCGCCGAGCCGCCGCGACTCGCGCCCGAGCGCCTCGAACACCTCGCGGTGCTCGTCCGGCGCGAGCCGCCCCTCCTCGAGCAGCTCCGAGAGCATGCGCACCGACGCGATCGGCGTCCGGAGCTCGTGGGAGACGGCGGCGACGAAGTCGGTGCGCAGCTCGCTGGAGCGCCGCGCGGCGCGCATGCGCGCGAACAGGAGCGCGGCCAGCCCGAGGGCGAGCGCCGTGGCGGCGGCGCCGACGCCGACGAGCAGCCGCTTGCCGCGCGCCGCGTGCCGCTCCACGGCCGCTGGATCTGCGGGCGAGAGCCGCACGGCGAGCTCCGGCGCGATCGTCAGGAGCGCCGCGGGCGCGCCGCCGACCTCGGGCGCGACCGGCGCGCGCCCGGCGGCCCCGGCGAGCACGTCGGCGCGGACGTCGGGCGAGAGCGGGCGCGCGTCGCCGCGGAGCCAGCCGGCGAGCGAGCCGGCGTGGATCACGAAGCCGGCGGAGCGCCCGTCCGGGAGCGCCCGCAGCGTGCCCGCGGAGGCGCCCGCGCGCCACGTGACGAGCCCGCGCGCGTCGGGGCGCGCGCGCAGCGCGGCGTCGACGCCTCCGCGACGGAGCTCGGCCACGAGCGCGTCCCGCTCGGCGCGCGGGGCCGCGAGCGCCGCGCGCGCCCGCTCGCGCGGCTCGCCCGCGAGCGCGGCGTCCACCTCCAGCGCGGTGGCCTTCCGCTCCGCCTCGGAGAGCCCCGCCGCGTGCGCCTCGAGCCACACGGCGACGGCGCGCTGGTCGACGGAGACGGCGCCGCCTCCCGCGGCGTCGAGCGCGAGGACGGGCCAGAGCCACCGCCCCGCGGGCGACCGGGCCTCGGCGCAGCGCGCGAGGAAGTCGCGCCGCGCGCCGGGGCGGGCCTCGGCGTCCGGCCCGGCCGCGGCGCGGGCGAGCGCGGCGCAGCCCTCGGGCGCGGGCGCGGCCGGCGGCGCGGCCTGGGGCGGCAGCAGCACGGATCGGTCCGGGGCGAGCAGCACCGGCGCCGCGAACGGGGGCGCAATCCTGGAGAGCGCCGCGGCGACGGCGTCGGGGGCGCCGTGGCTCGGGAGGGCGGCGAGCGCGGCGGCGGCCCTGTCCGTCGCCTGGTCGAGCGCGCCCGAGAGGCGCGCGGACGCCGTGGACAGGCCGAGCGCCACCTCGCGGCGGGCGCCGTCGGCCTCGTTGGAGAGCGCGCGCAGGCCGAGGACGCCGACGCAGATCGCGGGCAGGCTCGCCGCGGCGGCGAAGAGCGCCCAGTCGCGCAGCCGGCTGGCCCGAGCGGAGAGCATGGCCGAGGATCTCACGGCCATGTCACCGGCGTGTCACCGGGCAGGGCGGCCCCGGTCGGGCGCGCCCCGGGGCGAGGCGCGCGAGGCCCGGGCCTCAGAAGCGGACGCGGAGCGAGCCGCCGGTCGGACCGACGACCAGCTCGGGGGCGTGGAGCGACGCCGCGCGCGGGATGTCGTTGCGCACCCAGACCTCCTGGTTGGAGACGAGGCCCGCGACGAGCAGCACGAAGCCCGACACCTGGGTGACCCCGTTCAGGAGGATGAGCGAGCCGGTGACCTGGCCGTCGTCGTCGTCGAAGTCGACGTCGTCGCCGCTCCCGAGCGTGATGAACGGCCCGCCGAGGGGCAGGAGCAGCGGCGCGTAGCCGCCGCTCGTGCTCGACCCCTCGCTGAGGATGGTCCCGCCCGTCAGCGCCGCGATCGCCCACGCTCCGCCGAGGACGGCGGTCCCCGCGATGATCATCCGGCGGTTCATCTGCGTCTCGAGGCGGTAGCCCTCCGGGGGCGTGCCGCGCTCCTTGTAAGGCAACGTCCGCGGCATGCCGAGGATGACCGGCGTCGGCGCGTACGGCGCGTCGCCTGGCGGCGGCGCGTAGCCCGGCGGCGGCGCGTAGCCCGGCGGCAACGTGTAGCCGGGCGGCGGCGCGTGGCCCGGCGGCGGCGCGTAGCCGGGCGGCGGCGCGTGGCCCGGCGGCGGCGCGTAGCCCGGCGGCGGCGCGGCCGCGTGGCCTGGCGGCGCGCTCGGCGCGGGCGACGGGGCGACGTCTTCCGCCGCCGCGGCCGGCGCGGCGAGCGCGAGCGCGCCGAGCAGCGCGGCCATCGAGTGGACAGTGCGGATCGCGGTCACGTGCGTCTCCCTCCAGGGTGAGAGCTCCCGGCGACGGCTCGCCGGCTCAGAAGCGCCATTGCAAGGCCGCGGACGACGCGCCGATCGAGACCTCCGGCCAGCGCGAGGCGGCGTGTGTCACGCCGCTCGATCCGACATCGAACTGGCGCTCCAGGTAGACATCCTCGTTGGCCATCCCGGCGGCGATCAAGATCAGGCCGCCCACCTGGAGCGCCATGTCGACCGTGAGCCAGAAGGTGCCCGCCCCCTCGGCCTCCAGGGTCGACGTCGCGATCGTCGGACCGACGAACGGAAGGAACAGCGGCGCGAACTCGTCCTCCTCCGCAAGCGACGCGATGCCCGCGACCGTGAACGAGACCGCGTACGGAACGATGGTCGTCACGAGGCCCGCCCCGACGAGCGCGCGATCCGCCCTGGTCTTGAGCGCATAGCCGCGGGGGATCGGATCCCCCGCTTCGTAGACGATCGTCCGCGGGTTGGCCCACGGCGGCAGCGCCGGTGGCGGCGGGATGTAGCCCGGCGGCGCCGGCAGCAGCTGGGCCCCTGGAGGCGCCTGGGGCGCGGCCGGCGCGCCCGCCGCGCTCTCGAGCGCGGGCCCCGGCGGCGCGTCCCCGTGCGGCGCCTGCGCGGCCGCCGGCGCGGCGAGCCCGAGCAGCGCCGCGGTCGCCGCGGCGGCCTGCGCTGCGAGCGCCACGGCTGCGCGGGCGCGGCGCGGGCGCCGCGCTGCGGGGCGGCGAGGCGGCATGATTCTCCCTTCCTTTGGCCTTGTCGGCATGCTGGCTCCGGTCGCGCTCGCGCGGCGACTCCAGGGAACTGCGGGTGACATCGGTGCGGCGACGCCAGGATACGCGGACAGCGCGCGAACTCAACGGCGCACGAGCGCGGGCGGCGCGGCGCGGCGCGGCCTCGATCCGGCCGCCGCACGCGAGCGCCGCCGCGTGGCCGGCGGAATCGGCGCCGCATCGGGACCAGCTCTGGAAGCACCTCCCCGCCCTCATGGGAGAACGCCGCTCCGGTCCTGCCGCGAGGCGCGGCTGGAGGTCGGCGCGCGCTCGAGCCCCGCGATCGCCGCCGAGCTCGATGGCGCACACATCATCTCACTCCTCACTCGGCGCGAGCTACCACGGCGCTGCCAAGTCGCGGCGACAGACCGAGCGGACGATCCACCGTCAGAACGCCGGAGAGGCGCGGGTCAGCCATCGATGAGCAAGGTTCTCTGGATTGCTCCTAGGACTTTCGACGCAGCCGAAGCGCCCATGATGCCACGCGTGCTCTCGACCGCATGGTGCACCGGGACAAGGTGGGTTGAATTGTGGAGGCAGATATCATCTCCTTCTTGGACGGCTTGAGCCGCGCCTGCGAGGTCGAGCGAATCTGACGCGGCGGACGCAGAGGGATCCGCCATGGCGCCGCCACCCCTGAGGCGGCACTTTCCCCGCGTTCTCCCGTCGTTTCACGTCGGTATGGCCTTTGCGAGAGGCCCAGCGTCATGCCGACGCTCGAGCACAACGCCCTCGTCGAGATGTTCCGCGAGACCCCGGAGCTCGCGCCCCGCTTCCTCGTGACCCTCTTCCACGTCGATGTGCCGCAGCATGCCTCGGTCGCGGTGGTCGAATCGTCGCTCGACCAGCTCATCCCGGTGGAGTTCCGCGCCGACCTGGTGCTCGAGCTCCGAGACGCGAACGGCACGCTCGTGCTGGCCATCGTGGTCGAGATCCAGCGCGACGAGGACCCGGACAAGAAGTTCTCCTGGCCCGTTTACGTCACGGTCGTGCGCGCGAGGAAGCGCTGCGACACGGTCGTCCTCGTGGTCGCGCCGGGCGCCGACGTGGCCGCCTGGGCGGCGGAGCGCATCGACGTCGGCCTCGGCTTCGGCCACGTCAAGCCGCTGGTGCTCGGTCCGGCCGTCGTACCCGAGATCACCGACCCGGCAGAGGCGGAACACGACACGGAGCTCGCCGTGCTCTCGGCGGTGGCGCACGGCAACGGGCCGAACGGGCTCGCCGTGGTCCAGGCGGCGCTCGTTGCTCTCGAGCGGCTCGACCAGGAGCACGCGGCGGTATACTTTCAGGTCATCTGGAACGGGCTGCGCGAGCCCATGCGGCGGGCTCTGGAGGCGTTGGTCATGGAACGACAGATCGAAGGCGAGGCGACGTTCCCCTCATTCGTGCAAAAGCTCATCGATCGCGGCAAGCTCGAGGGCATCCGCGAGGGCAAGCTCGAGGGCATCCGCGAGGGCGAGCTCAAGGGCAAGAGGGACACGCTGCTGCGGCTGCTTGCGCGTGCAGGGATCCCGCTCACCGAGCACGAGAGCGAGCGCATCCAGGCATGCACGGATGTCGCGACCCTCGACCGCTGGATCGACAACGTCCTTGCGGCGAAGACTGCCGCCGATGTGCTCTCCTGACGGTTCTAGGGTGCAGCCCAACAAGCGATGATGCTGACGGGCGTTGCCCGCCGCTTATCGACAGGTCATTAAGTGACAATGGCGACATCACACGGCACGCTACATCGAATGATGCCTGACATCCCGCAATCAGTTTCGGAGCTCGTCGACCTGCTGGCTGCCATGCCGGGCACGGTGGCCGTCGTCCTGGGTGGCTCGCGCGCCCTCAATCGCGGCGACGAGGGGAGTGACTGGGACCTCGGTGTGTACTACCGCGGCACGATCGACCTGACCGCGCTGTCCACGCGCGGGACCGTGTTCCCTCCAGGCTCGTGGGGACGCGTGATGAACGGAGGCGCGTGGCTCGAGTGCGGCGGGGAGAAGGTCGACGTCCTCTTACGGGATCTGGACGTCGTCGAGCATTGGACCAAGCGCGCTCAGGAAGGCGAGTTCGAGCGGGACGCGCTGCTCGGTTATCTGGCCGGGATTCCGACTTACAGCCTTACGGCAGAGCTCGATTCGTGCGTCGCGCTCCGGGGGCACGTCGAGGCGGCGCCGTTTCCGCCGAAACTCGCGATAGCCGCACCGCGGGTCTGGCGCTTCTGCAGGTCGTTCAGCCTTGACTACGCGCGGATGCACGCGAGGCGCGGCAACGTGGCCGGGGTCGCGGGGCAGGCGGCGGCTGCAGTCATGGAGGAGGCCCATGCGATCGCGTGCGAGCGCGGCCAGTGGGTATGCAACGAGAAGCACTTGATCAAAGCCACCGGCCTCGGCGACCTCAACGCCCTGTTTGCGGAGATTCCAGTTGAGCGCGCGAGCCTTCTCCAATGGGTGGGTCTCGTCGCGGACCAGCTCGGCGTGCCGAGAGACGAGGCGACGCCATGGAAGAGGGGTACGTTGTGAGGGCGCGCTCGTCGACTAACTGCGGCGTGCAGCGAACGCCGATCGCCGACACGCCGGCGTGCCAGGGCGCGCTGCGCCGGGGCAGCGCCTCCAGGTGTGCGGCATATATCCATTTCACCGGAGGCCGGTGACACCGGAGCTCCTGGCATCAATGTCTTCCGTCTAGAGGGATTCGATCCAGCAGGCGTCCCCTCGCGAACTCGTTCAATTACATGGCCGTGCTCGACAGCGCACATGTGGTCCGCACGCTTGAGCCTGATATTGCCGCCATCAAAGCGCTGGATCGCAGCGGGGTGATCGTGACCGCGCCGGGAGACGACAAATACGACTTCGTGAGTCGCTACTTCGCCCCGGCGAAGGGCATCCCCGAAGATCCCGTGACTGGCGGCGCACATTGCATGCTCACGCCGTACTGGGCCAAGCGGCTGAACAAGATCGAGCTTCGCGCCTTCCAGGCTTCGCCGCGCGGGGGAGAGCTGCTGTGCAGGCTCGCCGGCGATCGCGTCGAGATGGAGGGCTCTTGCGTCTTCTATCTGGAAGGCGAGGTGCAGTTTTGAAGGCTATGCGCGCCGCGCGTGTCGCCCGACAATGCCATGCACGCGACGTGCGAAACGCACGCGCGTGACGGCGAGCGACCCCCTGCGGGACGCCCACACGCGCCGCCGCCGCGGTCGTCCCCGCCCCGCCGTGGTGCACCACCTCGGCGCCCCTCGGGAACAGCGTCTGCGTCGGCGTGCTCCGAAGTCGGCGCGTCGTAGTCGCCGACGCCACCCTGGGAGACCGGGTACCCTCTTGTCGGGCGCGGCCCGAGGTGGAGCTCCGGCTCATCCAGGAGCACCCAGCCGCCGGGTCCGCCCATCGCCGAGGAAGGCGCTGCCGAGCTTCATCAACTCAAGATCCACGGCGCTATGGGCTCCAACGTCTTTGAACACCTCGGCCAGCCAGCCGATAGCGCCGATGCGCTGAAGGTGCCGCAGGGGTGAGGTATCGCTGGTGGCCTCCGCCAGCGGCGGCCTCCAGCGCGCGGAGCTCGGAGCAGCGCCGCGCCGTCTGAGCTCGTCCGGGCGGGTCGGCGACGGGGATCGCACGACGCTACACAATCGCACACTGCGGTCTCGCAGGATCCGATGACGCAGGCTCACCCCTCGACTCCAAAACCGCCGTTCAGGGTCAACGATGTGAGCCTTCCTCCTATATCCACATCACCCCTTGTTGTCTATGCGATGGGTCCTTGACAGCCCACTCCTCCACGTGATGCAGTGTCTCGAGGGGGCGGGCATGTATCATCGGTACCAGCAGGGGTTCCCTGCTCGCAGCCGCTTGCACGGCATGAGGAGATCGCTGGTCGTGGGGCTCGTGTCCGCGCTCTCGGCATCATGCTCGCCGGAGGAGCCCGGTCACCCCACGGATGCAGTCGTCATCGGGGCCATCCTCCCCTTCTCTGGGAGAGAGTCGGCCATCGGCGGCAACCTCGAGAAAGCCATGTTGCTCGCGCTCGAGGACCTGAACGCTGCGGGTGGGCTCGACGGCAGGCCGTTCGACATCGTGAGCCGAGACAGCCACTCGAGCGTGGAGCGCGGGTTGCATCAAGCGCGCGAGCTGCTCCAGACGGGAGAGGTCGCCTACCTGGTAGGGCCCGAAGAGGATGACCTCGTCCGTGAGATCACGCCGGAAATGAGGACGCTCGACCGCTTTCACATGCTGCCGGGGTACGCCGCGCCTTCCGTCGCGCGCAGCGATACGAGGGGGGGCGCGATGCGGCTCGCCCCTTCCCCGTTCGCCATCGGCTGTGCGCTGGCGAAGCTCGCCGTGCGCGACGGCGTCGCCACCGTGAATAGCCTCGCCGCGCGGGACGACTACAACACCAACGTCAGCAGCCGGTTCATGACCATCTTCGTGGAGCTCGGGGGCAAGGTCCTGCCCTCGACGACGTTCACGCCGGGCAAACAAGCGTACACGACCGAGCTCGAGTCCAGCTTCGAATACCGCGCCGAGCGCACGTTGCTGGCCGCCTACCCGACCAGCGCCTCGACCATCGTGACCGAATGGACCGCCTCCGGACGCCCGGGGACGTGGTTTCTTGGTCCTGCGCTGCGCACGGAGAGGCTGCTCGCCAACATCCCTACAGGCTCCCTCGATGGATACGTCGGGGTCACACCTTCGCTCAGCCTGCAGAGCGAGTGCCGCATCACGGACGCAGCCCGAGAGACGGTCGACTGCAGGACCGAGAACGCCGCCGCCTTCGTCGCGCACTTCTCCCGCCGGTGGGACCGTGAGGAGCCGTTCCCGGCGGCGCACTTCTACTACGACGGCGTCGTCCTCATCGCGATGGGCCTCGTGTACGCACAGGCGACGCGCGGGGAGATTCCTTCGTCTGGATACGAGCTGCAGCAGATCATCCGCGACCTGAGCAGCCCCGCCCACGAGAGCGCCTCGTGGCGGGATCTGAGGACGGCGATGGCCAAGCTGCGCGCGGGGATCCCTCTCCGATACGTCGGGGCGGCCGCAGAATACGAGTTCGACGAGCACGGAGAAAATGAGCATCATTTCATGCAAACGTGGACGATCCACGGTGATGCCTTCGTCGACCTCGGCCCCGCTCCCGTCACATGCAAGTCTTGGAATTGAGCCCGATGCAAGCTCGACGCTCACGCAGCCAGAGTTTGCCGCGCGCGGACGAACGAACCACGAACGGGGAGGAGCCTCATGACGAAGATTGGACGATGCTGGATGACGGCCTGCGGGCTCGCGCTGATGACGACGGCATGTGGATCGAGCGATGCACCCGACGTCCCCACGGAGGAGAGCCCCACACCCATCAAACGAAGGCCGACCCCCGTCACCGAGTTCACGCCGGTGGAGCTCGAGGCGACGGTCGATGATCTCATCGCCGAGCTCAACGAGCACGCGAACGAGTCCATGCACGCGGAGATCCTGCTGAAGATCGTCAACGGCTTCTTCGCGCCGGTCACCACGGCTGCGAACCGAGCCATGGGCGAGCTCGGGATCACGGGGAACGTGGTCGGGCGTCTTGAAGAGCCGGGCGATCAGGAGGAGGCGGTAAGGCTCCAGAATGAACAGATCGAGCAGACGGTCGCGGGGGGCGCCGAGGCCATCGGCCTCGCGCCCTTCGGCGACGGCAACGCATCCGCCATCGATGCGGCCGTCGCGAAGGGGATCCACGTCGTGACGCTCGACGCCGACGTGGAGGACTCGAAGCGCTCCATGTACGTCGGGACCCTCAACGGGGCAGCCGGTGCCACGGCAGGGGAGACCTTGCTCAAGGTGCTGCGCCCGCCGCCGGGCACGGTGCTCATCCACGGCAACGTCAACCCGGTCTGGGCTACCGGGCTGGAACGAACGCAGGGTGCTCAGCGCGTGTTCGAGGAAGCCGGTTACAAGACCGTGGTGACCCAAATCACCTTGACGGCCATGGGCGACGTCGAGGACGCCGGATCGATGAGGACCCAGATCGAGACCGAGGACCCGCCCGTCGTGGGGATGATCGGCATGTTCAACGAATCGTATCGGTGCGCGATGGCCGCGGAGGACGCGGGCAGGACGGACATCCCCATCGTCGCCTTCGACTTCGATCCGAAGACCGTCAACTACATGCGCAAGGGGCTCATCAACGCCACGCACACGCAGCGGCAGTACTACGAGGGCTACCTCGTGCCCTACATCCTCTACGGCATCAAGAACCTCGGCCTCGACGCGACCAAGAGGATCCTCGCCCCGCGGATGGCCGACGACAGCCGCCTCGACACCGGCATCGACGTGATCACGGTCGACAAGCTCGACGCCTACAATGACTTCCTCTACGCGCTCGGCGTCAGCCAGTAACGCCGCGTGATCCCGCCGTGGTCAAGCGCGCGGACGTGCTGAGCGCCTACTGGCGGGTGCGCTCGCCGATGGTCAGGAGGACGCGGCAGCCGGCGCGCTCGCCGCTGCGGACCTCGAAGGCGTGGCCGTCGTCGCCGGCCAGGGCCCAGTGATGGAGCGTGAGCGGGCCGCAGCGCTGCGCCGGCGGGTCGAGCAACGCGGTGTTGCCGTGGACCGCGAAGGTCCACGTGCAGCCGTCGCCGTCGGTGGCGGCGGCGGTGTGCGGTCCGGTGCGCTCGAGCGTGATGCTGCCGAGCTGGGGCTCGTAGCTCGGGCCGTGCTGTCCATGATCGCGGCAAGCCAACACCATGAAACCCGACGTCGAGAGCCACCGCCGCTTCCTGTTCGCGATCGCCTACCGCATGCTCGGCAGCGGGGCCGACGCCGAGGACGTGGTGCAGGACGCCTACATCCGCTACCTGGCCGTGCCCGAGACCGAGGTCGAGTCGCCGAAGGCCCTGCTCGGCACCATCGTCACGCGGCTGTGCCTCAATCTGTTGGGCTCGGCGCGCAACCGGCGCGAGACCTACGTCGGCAGCTGGCTGCCCGAGCCGATCTGGAGCGAGGTCGACGCGCTCGACGCCTCGTCCCCCTTGGACCGCTGGCAGTCGGTGTCGGTGGCGTTTCTGGTGGTGCTGGAGCAGCTCTCGCCGCTCGAGCGCGCGGTCTTCGTCCTGCACGAGCTGTTCGACTACGACTACGCCGAGATCGGGCGGATCGTCGAGCGTACGCCCGCCGCCTGCCGCCAGCTCGGGTCTCGCGCCCGCGAGCACCTCGAACGGCAGCGGCCGCGGTTTCCGCCCACCCCCGAGGCCCACCGCGAGCTGGTCGCGCGCTTCGCCCGGAGCGTGGGCTCGGGCGACCTGCGCGGGCTGATCGACCTGCTCGCCGAGGACGTCGTGCTCGACGCCGACAGCGGCGGGCGGTTTCCCGGCGCCGTGCTGGCGCCGTTGCGCGGCCGCGAGGCGGTGGCGGGCTTCGTCGCATCGACCCCGCGGCTCCCGGCCGGCCCCTTCGACGGGGCGATCGGCGACATCAACGGTGAGCCGGCGCTCCTCTTGCGCGACCGCACGGACGCGGCGATCCGCGTCGTCATCACGCTCGAGATCGACGGCGGCGTGGTGCGCGCCATCCGGGCGATGGCCAATCCCGACAAGCTGCGGTGGCTCAATGTCAGCCGCGATCGGGGCTAATCAAGGGCTCGCTTCAGGGCGGCGAGAACGGTCCAAAGAAGCCGGCGATGAGCGTCAGCGCGCTGGTCGCGTCGACGAAGCCCACATCCATGCCATCGAGCGATGCCGCGCTCCCGCCCTCGAGGCGCCAGCGGAAGTGCACCAGGCCATGAGCCTCGATGGCTCCGCTCGCCGGTACGATGTCCCCCGCGACCGAGGCCTGGAATTGGGCGATGGTCGCGTCGAGGCCGCGCCGACCCAGCTCATCGGCCGTCGGGTCGACGTAACGAGCTCCGTCCGTCCAGCTCTGCTCGATCAACGCGGCGCGCGCGGCCGGCTCGCGCTCGTTCCACGCGGCCTGGTAGGCTCGGACGACCGCCGACGCCGAGGCCGGATCGGTCGGTGGCTGGGCGGCGAGCGCGAGCCACGAGGCCCGTCCGTCGGCGTCCACGGCGCCGAAGAGGACGCTCTCTTCGTCGCCCCGCCGCACCTTGACGCGGAAGACGTCATGATGGGAATCGACCTTCGACTCGAGGAGCCACGGCCCGCCGGCGAGCAGCGCCGCCGGCGCCTCGGGCACCTCGCTCCGCCCTCGCGCATCGACGTAGAAGGCCGTCGGCCCGAGCTGCGCCCGCAGCTCCGCCTCCTCACCTTCGGAGAGCGCCCGCGTCAACCCCTCGACCAGAGGCGCCGCGAGCGGGTTCGGCGGCGCGAAGGTAGGCGCCCCGCCGGTCCCCTGTCCCGCGGAGGCGCCACCTCCGCCGACCGAGCTGTCGTTCCCCCCCGCGCCGGCGCTGTTCGCCGAGCTGTCGTCGGAGCAGGCGGGCAGCAACCCCAGCAGCATGAACGCGCTGGCCGCGGCGACGCCGGCCCACCCGGGACCAGAAGGGAGCTTTGCAGTGTCTTTCACGATGTCTGTCTCCGTGCCCCTCGCCGGCGCACCCCGTGCGCGCCTCCCAGGGCTGCCCGCGAACCTTGACGACGATCCGCTGCTCGGGCTCTCGATTTCGGCCGGGCGGCGCGTCCGCCGCGACGAGCGGTAGGCGTGGCGGCGCGAGCGGCGCGCCGCCTTGAGCTGGACCGCCGCCGCTCTCTGCTTCGGGTCGATCCAGCCGAGGTCGAGCCCGGCCTTGATGCTGGGCGCCAGAAGCAGCGGAAGCGCGGCTATCGTATTTCCCGTCACACGGTGGGCACAGTGCCCCCGTCGATCAGGTACTCGCTTCCATGGATGGACGCCGCCCTGTCGGAGGCAAGGAACGCGACGAGCTCCGCGACCTCTTCGGGCCATGCGGGACGCCCGATGGGGATACCGCCGAGCGCGTTCATGATGCCCTGCCGGGCCGCGTCTTCACCTGTACCGGCGTGGTCGGCAAGGCGCTTCACCATGGCGTCGGCTGCCGTCGTGCGGATCCATCCCGGGGCGATCGAGTTCACGCGGACGCCCTTCGGCCCGAGCTCCTTGGAGAGCGCCTTGCTGTACGTGGACAACGCGGCTTTCGCGGACGCGTACGCGATCGTCGCGTCGTGGAGCGGGAGCCGGCGCTGAATCGACGAAACGTGGAGGACGACCCCCGAGCCTCGCGCGACCATGTGCGGGAGGAGCGCGCGATCGAGACGCACGGCGGCCATGAGGTTGAGCGATAGCTCGTCGTGCCAGATGTCCTCGGTGAGCGACGCAAAGCCGCCGCCCGGTGCAGAGGATCCGCCGAGGGTGTGGACCAGGATGTCGATCCCGGAAAGCTCGCCCAAGACCGTGCGGACGACGGCGTCCACGCCCGCTGCCGTGGCGAGGTCGGCCTGTACGAAGACGTTCGGCGACTGACCTGCCGGGAGCGCAGAGCGCGCCGTGGTCACGGTCACGGCGCCCCCAGCTCCGAGGCGGCGGACGATGGCCTCGCCCGTCCCCTTGGTGCCGCCTGTGACGAGCACGCGCTTGCCGGCGAACTCCTCGGGATCGATCGAGAATTTTCGGGGCATGTTCATCCGTCGATCTCCAGGCGCGCGATCCGATCTCGAAATTCGGGTACTTGCATGGGCGGTGGTTCCTCCTGGGGGGACGACGGCACGCGGCCCGTCACGTGGGCCCCCTCGCACGCAAAGTTGGGCTAGGCTCATCGGGTGGCAAGAACGCACAAAAAAGTGGGGTACGCACCCGAAGGTGAGTACGAAGAGCCCGCCACCCCCGAGATCGCGGCCGAGCGCGTCGAGGAGGCCCTCCAGCTCATCAAGGGGCGCTGGAAGCTGGTGATCCTCTTTCGCCTCTTCGGAGGGAAGGTGCAGCGCTTCTCGGAGCTCGAACGCGCCATCCCTGGCGTCTCGCAAAAGATGCTGATCCAGCAGCTCCGGCAGCTGGAGCGCGACGGGATGGTGTGGCGCGTCACGCACCCCGAGGTGCCGCCCCGGGTCGAGTACGGGCTCACCGAGTGGGGGCAAGCGCTCTGCCCGGCGCTGGACACGCTGCTGCGATGGGCAGCGAAGCGCGGCGCGTCCTCTCCCGTCGACGCGCGTTCGTGTGATGGCTGCCCCGACTGTGACGCCTGATGTGAAACTGCGTGAGATTGGCGAGCATCCGGCGCCATGCCGTCGATGCGAGCGGCGGGCTCGACGCTCGGTCCGCCATCGATCTCGACGTGGAGCGCCTTCGATGCGCCCGCCGTGGCCCCCCGCAGCTCGAGGTGATACTCGGCGGGGCTGCCGCGGAGCACCGTCAAGGGACGGTCAGTACGCTGCGCTCGCACAGCCCGAGCGCGTATTCGGCTGACCATTTCCCCGCCGCGGGGAACCCACCGCAGTCCGCATCGCTGGCGCCGGGGGACTTGAGCCAGTAAAACGCGTCGACCAGCGGATGGCCGGTATCTGCAGTCGGCCGGGAGCCGAGCGCACGGCCGGGCGGGTTGGCCCACGCCGGGCAGTCGCCGTCGTGTGTTCCGCCGGTGTAGGGCCCCAGGCCGTTGCGGGCCGTGTCGACGACGAAGTGTTTCCCACCAACGCCGGCGCTGACCTTTTCACCCCACGCGATCTCGTTCGCGGTGAGCTGAAAATTGGCGTTGTTCGTGCTGAAGCCGTCCGCCCGCTCGATGCCTGCTTCCTTCAGCCTGCTGATCACCACGTCGGGCGTGTGCCACGCGCTGTGCCCCGCGTCGATGTAGACGTGCGCGTTCGGCCTCGATTTGAGCGAATACACCGCATATTTGAGCAGATCCAGGCGCTCGATCTTCTGCTCTTCCGACAAGCAGCTCATGTAGGCGATCGCGTCGGGCTCGAGGAAGACAATCGCCTTATCGTCCCCGATCCCTCTCGCAAAGCCGTCGATCCAGTCCCGGTACTGGCTCGCCTCCGTGAAGCCGCCCTCGGAGAAGCTGCTGCAGTCGCGGTGCAGGATGGCGTATGCCCCCATGACCGGCAGGGCGCCGGCGGCTTTGACCGTCGACACGAAGTTCTTCACCTGGAACTCAACGCCGTTCGAGTTGCCCGTCTCGGTCCACTCGGCGAAATAGCGCACGGGCTTCGCCGCGTCCGCGATCTTGCGCAGCTGCTGCGCGTCCTCCTGCCGTCCTTCCGCCGACCAGGTGGCCACCGTCGTCGCGGCCGGCGAGCGCGGGTCGACGTAGAATTTTTCACCGGCGAAGGGGTTCGATGTCGGCGGTTCTCCCAGTGTGACGGTCACGTTGTCCAGCACCAGATCTCGGTCGCATAGCGAGGTCGAGGCGTCGTTCGAGTAACGCACCTCGAGCGAGTGCGCCCCCGCCGATAGGTTCAGCGCTGCGCTGTAGGTCGTGTAGGTCGTGCCGGAGACCGTCGCGTTCAGCACCAGGTTGCCGTCGACGTACACCGCGGCCACCGGCGAGCCATCGCACAGGTTAGCGCGGGCCCGGATCGCGACCTGCTGGAGCGCGCCCGAGACGGTCGTCTTCGCCGATCCGTTGGTGTAGAAACGAACGGCCTTCGACGCCGTCGCCGAGCTGTCCGAGTAGACCCTCACCACCGAGCCGCTGAGCGACATCGTGTCAGCCTCGATGACCGATGATGCCGCCGCGGCCGACTCCTCGATCTCGACGACGGCGTCGCCGCCCTCGGTGCTGCCGGCGACGCAAGACGCAAGTGCCCCGGCGAGACCAACCATCGCCGGCGCGAGGCGCACCGAAGAGGCGCTCGAGCGGTGTTGATGTGCAAGAAAAGGAGCTCGATACGAACGATGCATGCTCTCTCCCACGAGGATAAGACGGTGTACGCTCGCCTGGGGCGTCGCCCAGGTCCGAGACGAGCCCGTAGGCCGGCAAAGCTTCTCTGTGACGGTCGATGGAATCTACGTATGCCGACGATTGAGCGCAACCCCACCGGAGCGACCACCACAAATCTTAACGTATCGCTGCCTCGCTGCCTCGCTGCCATCGTCATCTCATCATCATCGCATCATCGCCTCACCACCTCACCACCTCACCACCTCACCACCTCACCACCTCACCATCAAATTACATGCCATGAAACGAGAAAATATCATTGTTGACGTCGCGCGTCTGTGAGCCCGGCCGGCTCCCCCGCTGGAGCCGGCCGGGCCTCCCCTGTCTACGCGTCGTGCTCGTCCCCGCCGTGCTCGTAGGGTGGTGTGGGCGACGGCGGAGGGGCGCTCTGCCGGGGCTCGAACTCGGGGCAGGAGGGAGGGCAACACGAGGTCGGCTGCCGTGATGAGCTCTCGGCCGCGCGATCTCGGGTGATAGCAGGATGGCGTTCTCCCTCCGGCCTGCACCCGCTCGAAACCGAGGCGAGCGGTCTCCGGCGAAGAACACGAGCTGCGGGGCTCGGTGCGCACCACGGCGAGCGAGAGGATCGGCACCGAGGTGCTGCCCGCGGCGCTTGCGGCCTTCCGCGAAGCGCTCCCTGGCATCGCCGTAGAGGGAGGTGCGATCCGTCGTCGCGCCCTCCCCAAACCCCGGTGGATGCGACGGATCGGCAGCGTTGCCCTAGCTCCGCTCGCCGAGCAGCGCGTCCAGCTTTTGATAACAGGCTTCCATGCCCTGATCCATGCCGGAAGCGAGCGCGCCGTCGCGGTCTTCTTTCGAGTCGTAGGTTTGCGTGATGCTCATCGCAGTGGCGGCGCCCTGATCGGCGAACTGGTGCTTTTCCACGAGCGAGCCAATCGTCTGGCCCGACCCCAATGCCATCGTCTCCGTGTGAACGGCGTGCTCGTGCAGGGCCACCTCCGTGAATTCGCCCCGGAGTGTCATGACCGGATTGGCTTCATCGCTCTTCCACGCCACCGAGAGCTTGCCGCCCACGCGCGCATCACACTCGATGGTGGCCACGGTCCAGCCCGGCGGCGGCAGCATCCAGCGACGCATCTTGTCCGGAGTGAACATGGCCTCCCACACCAGCCGACGAGGCGCGTTGAACGTGCGGGTGAGGACGATGGTGGTGTCCGTGGGGGTTGAGATTTGCAGGCCTTGGGGTGAAGTGGTGTTCATGGTGTTGTGACTCGTGACAGACGACCGAGAGGGGTCGGAATGGGTTGAATGGCGGTGAGACGCTCAGGTCCGGCGGGCACGCGCTCGCTCCTCGGACTTCATCTCATCGAGCAGCGAGTCCAGCGCTTCGAAGCGGGCCTCCCAGTGCTGGCGGAACGACTCGGTCCAGAGCGTCGCTTCCTTGAGCGGCGCGGCCTCTAGGCGGCAGAAATGCTGCCGGCCTTCGACGCGGCGCCGGATGAGCTTGGCGTGCTCCAGCACGCGCACGTGCTTGGTGGCCGCCGGGAAAGTCATTTTCAGGGGCGCGGCCAGCTCGCTGAGGTTGCGCTCCCCGCCCGAGAGTTGCCGGATGATCGCCCGCCGGGCCGGGTGGGCCAGGGCGTGAAACACGAGGTCCAGCCGGGGCGAGTGATCTAAAACCATCTGGTTTAGTATACCAAATGGTTTCACGAGGTCAACCACGAAGATCGTCCCGCGCGCACGTGCCGCTGTCGGGCTGCTCGATCCCGGCGCGCCGCTGGTCTCGCTCAGCTCGGCGGCGAGCCTGTTCTGATCGGGCCTCCAGCGCAGGAGGCCGTCGTGCTCACCTCTCGGCTGTCCTCGCGCTCACCTCTCGGCTGTCCTCGTGCCCACCTCTCGGCCGAGGAGCCGCTGACCGCATACAAGGAGCGCGTCCTCCGACGATGGATCCTGATTACAGAGGTTTCCACAGCAGCTTGGCGTAATTGCCGATCCATAGCTGAAGCTTCTGCCTTGGACGACCCTTGACATACCGCTCCTCGCTGTGATGCGCTGTCCCTCAGGTCGCGCAGGTAATCGATGCTACCTGCCGTGTCGAATCGCTCCGGGGGGTCAGACACGTGGTGCGCTCGTCTCAGCCGACGCCTGCTTTGTACTCAGACGGCGCTGCTTGTGGGGCTCGCCTCCTTCGCCTCGACGTCATGCGCCTCGGAAGCGGCCGAGCCCCCCGAGGCGGCGGTCGCCATCGGGGGCCTCGAGATGGGATCGAGCCTGCCTTCCGGGCGCGCGCCGGTCGCAGGCTCCTGGCCGCCCGTCCCGCCGCCTCGATCATCGCGACCGAGCGGGTCGTCTCCGGACGCCCGGGCACGCTCCAGGTCTGATCTGCGCCCAAGGTACCGCGCGCGACCGCACGAACCACGCACGAACGAGCGACAACATACGAGGAGGGGTCTCATGAAGATGACTGGGCGAACATGGGCAGCGGCCATCGGGCTCATGCTGATGACGGCGGCATGCGGAGAGGGCGATACGGACACGGCGGGGACGGCCACGCCCATCAAGCGACAACCGCTCCCTCCGAACGAGTTCATCCCGATGAAGATCGAGGCGATCATCGACGAGCTCGTCGCCGAGATCAACAAGGGCTCGACCGAACCGATGCAGATCGCGGTGTTGCTGAAGTCCCTCGACGGCTTCTTTGCGCCGATCGCCACGGGCGCGAACCGAGCCATGGGTGAGCTCGGGGTCTCCGGGAGGGCCACGGGGAACGTGCTCGGGCCTTTCAGTACTGAGACAGAGCTCGAGGAATTGACGAAATTCCAGACTCAACACATCGAACAGTCGGTGGCGGACGGCGCCGAGGGGATAGTCATCACGCCCGTCGGCGAAGGCAACGCGGCCGCGCTCGACGAGGCCATCGCGAAGGGGATCCCCGTGGTGACGCTCGACGCCGACCTGGTGAGCTCGAAGCGCCAGATCTACGTCGGGGTGCTCAACGAGTATGCCGGGGCCCTGGCAGGGAACACCCTGCTCAAGATGCTGCCCGAGGGGCCGGGCACGGTGCTCATCCACGGCTGGGCCGACCCGATCTGGGTCGACGGTGTCAATCGAACTCAGGGCGCCAGGGAGGTGTTCGAGGCAGCCGGTTACCACGTTCTGGTACATCAGTCCATCTATCATGACCAAGCCATGGACGTCGAGTTGATGAGAGGCGAGATCGAGGACGCCGACCCGCCCGTCGTGGGCCTGATCGGAATGTTCATCGACTCGTATCGATGCGTGCTGGCCGCGGACGCCGCGGACGCGCCGGACCTCCCCATCGTCACCTTCGACTTCGCGCCGGAGACCGCCGGGTTTATGCGCCAGGGTCGCATCAAGGCCACGCACGTCCAGCGGCAGTACTACGAGGGGTACCTCGGGCCCTACATCGTCTACGGCATCAAGAGCATCGGCCTCGACGCGATCAAGGAGATCCTCGCGCCGCAGCTCGTCGAAGGCAGCCAGTTTGACCTCGGCGTCGACGTGGTCCCGTGGGAGAAGGTCGACGCCTACAACCAGTTCCTCGACGAGGTCGGCGCAGAGCAGTAGCGGCGTCGCAGCGCGAGGAGGACCTCGCGCTGCCCCGGTCCCCTCGGGGCTCTTCTTGAAGCGGAGATCGAAGAAGCGGAGGAGCGCCTGCCGGAGCGCCGCGGCCTCGGCGGCCGGCTTCTCGAACGCCGCGGCGGCCCGCTCCTGCCGCTGCTGCGCCGCCTGCCAGCGCGTTTGCGTGACCCGCAGGAGCTCGATCTTGTCGCGGAGCCCATGGATCTCCTCGCGCGTGAGCGGGGGCTCGTCGTCGGCGAACGGGGTGCGCGCGAGATCCGCAACGTCGCGCTCGGCGGCGAGCTGAATCCGGCTCGACCCGATGACGCGCCGAGCGACCTTGCGCGGGAAGTAGAGCGTGCTCTCGCCGAGCGACTCGGCCTCTCGGAGCAGCTCGGCCTCCCGGGGAATGTGCCGTGTTGGATGATTGGGAGAGCCTGCGTGTCACGGCGCGAAGAAAATGATGTGCCGTATCGGGGGTTGAGACAGCCTGCGTGCCGCGACGTGAGGAAGGTGATAGGCCGAGCGCCGTCACCGCCGCGCGCAGCGGACTGCGGAGCTGGTGAAGAGGTGCCGAAAGCGGGAATTGCCACTTAGGACACAATCGCAACGCGCAGGACGGGGAACTTGTTGCGAAGGACACAAATAGGACCGCGCAGGAGGACGCCGGAGCCGCGCAGGAGGGCGCCGAGGCTGCGCAGGAGGGGCGCCGGCAGCGCGCAGGAGGGCGCCGAGGCTGCGCAGGAGGGGCGCCGGCAGCGCGCAGGAGGGCGCCGAGGCTGCGCAGGAGGGGCGCCGGCAGCGCGGCCCCCTCGCCCTCAGCGCAGCGCCTCGTCGGCGGTCGCGGCGGTGAGGGCCTGGTCGAGCCAGCGCTCCAGCGTGCCCTGATCCATGCAGGCCGCGAGCCGAGCCTCCACGTCGGCCGGCAGCGCCAGCCCGCGCTTCGCAAGCACGCGGCGGACCGCGATGCGCAGGCCGTCCTCCTGGCCCTCCCTGCGGCCCTCGCTGCGGCCCTCGCTGCGCGCCAGCGACAGCGCCCCGCGCTCGTCCTGCAGGGCGATGCCCGCGCGGATGTACGCGTCCCACTCCTCATCGGTGAACCGCGCCACGCGCGCCACCTCCAGCGCGTCCGTGAACGGCTCTTCCGCGAGCGCCTCGGGCACCACCCGGAGGTTGCTCGCCTCGCGAAAGAAGAACGCCCACTTCTCGATCGTCGTCCGCGGCCTCTCGCCGGCGTCGTACTTCGGCAGCTCGAGGAACACGAACTGCAGCTGCCCCAGGCCCCGCGCTCCGCCGTGCTGCTCCTGCATCCGCCAGCGGCTCAGCATCGGCACCCGCAGCCCATCGCGCCCGGGCCACAGCTCGAAGTCGCAGATCGTCACCCCGATGACGTCGTTCAGCTCGGGATACCGCTGCCCAGCGTCGAGCTGGCCCGTGTAGGCCTTCGCGACGTTGTACACCACGCGCTTCTCGAACCCCTCCACGTTGAGCACCTGCATCTCCACGACGTACCGCGTGCCCTGGGCGTCGACACACTTGACGTCCACGATGGAGTGCTTGAGCTCCGCCACCTTGGGCCGCTGCTCCGGCGACAGCAGCTCCACGGCCACGATCCGGTGCGCCGCGTCCAGCTCCAAGAGGTCGTTCAGCAGCGCGATGAGCAACGGCTTGTGCTCCTCGCTGCCGAAGATCTTCTTGAACACGAAATCCGTCTTGGGATCCGCGAACAGAGGGCGCATGCCCCCGATCTACCTCGCCACGGCCGAGATGTCGCGCGCCGGCCCTGGATCTCGCGGTGCGCCCGTGCCCTCCTTCACGAGCCCGCGCGGCGCTGCTTGCGCGGGCGACGCGCCCCATCGCACCCTCGCGCGCGATGCTCGCCAGAAGCTCGCTCCGCCGGCCTGCCCGTGCCGCGGCCGGCGCGGCGCTCGCCTGCGCCTCGCTCGGGTGTGCGCCTCCCCCCGCGCTCGGCCCCTCGACGCCGCGCCCGCTCCCGAGCCTGCGCATCGAGGACGGCGACCTCGATCGCGCGCCGCGGACCGTCTCGGCGGCGGAGGCGCTCCGCGATCTCGACGTCGCGCGCTACGCCTTCGCGCACGCCTACGCGGGCCTCGACGGGCGCTCGCCCTCGCCCTCCCCGCCGTCGATCGCCCGAGCGGAGCGCGCGCTCCGCCGCCGCGCCGCGTGGCGCCCCGACGACTTCGCGCGGCTCCTCCGCGACCTGTTCGCCGCCCCCGACGGCCACCTCGTGTTCGGCTACGGCGGCCCCACGCCGCTCCGGCTCGCCGCCGCCCCGCCGCGCTCGTCCCTCCTGCCGTCCAGCAGCGCGCCGCTCTTCGAGCGCGCAGCCGCCGCCACGCCGGCGCCCCTCGCCCCGCTCTCGCCTTCGCTCGCCCCGCTCTCGCCCCAGCTCGCTCCGCCCTCGCCCTCGCTCGCCCCACCCCATCGCCCCGCCCTCGCCTCGCCCGTCGAGCTCACGCGCACCCCGAGCGGCGTGCCGGTGCTCGCCGTCCGCACGTTCAGCGCCGCCGCCGCGCCGGCGCTCGAGGCGCTGCCCGCGCTCGTCGCCGAGCTCCGGCGCGCCCCCGCCTTCGTCGTCGATCTGCGCGGCAACGCCGGCGGCGACTACCGCTACGCGGAGCGCTTCGCGCTCGCGCTGACCGACGCGCCGCTGCGCGCCCTCGACGAGCGCGAGGTCCTCTCCGTCGCGGCCGCCGAGGGGCGCGCGAACAGCGCCCGCCGGCGGCTCGCGCGCGGCGACGTCCCCGAGGCGGCGCGGCCGCGCTTCCTCGAGCACCTCGCCGCCCTGGAGCGCCTCGCCGCGGCGCTGCGCGCGCGCCCCTCGGCCGCGCCGCCGCGCGTCGACCTCACGACCCGCGGCGCCGCGCTCCGCGGGCGCGCGCCGGGGCCGCTCGCGGGGCGCGCCGTCTTCCTGGTCGACGGCGGCTGCGCCTCGGCGTGCGAGATGCTGCTCGCGCTCGTCCGGCAGATCCCCGGCGCGCTCGTCGCCGGCCAGAACACCCGCGGGGCCATGAGCGTCGGCGAGGTCGCCCTGTTCCGGCTCCCTCGCTCGGGCGTCACCCTCTCGCTCGGCACCCGCGCGTTCGGCGATCCGCTCGGCGACTTCGCCGAGACGCGCGGCTTCGAGCCCGATGTCCGGCTCGGCGGCGCCGACCCCACAGGCGACGCGGCGGCGCTCGCCCTCGGCGCTCAGCTCACCGCGACAGCCGGTAGGTCGCGTCGAACGGCGAGCCGCCCTGCGGCACCTCCCGGATGACGCCGCGCTCGGGGTTCGCCGCGAGGTGGCGCAGGATCCAGAAGACCGTCTCGAGATCGTCCGAGCCCGCCGCGCGCGCGACCTCCTCGAGCGGAAGCGCGCGCCCCGTGGACTGCCGCGCCGCGGCGAGCGCCGCGAGCACCTTGGCCTGGAGCTCAAGCACCTGCTGCGCCGCCTTCTTGCCGGCCTCCACGCCGGGCTGGTGGTACGCGTTGATGTTCACGAGCGACGCGTACAGCCCGACCGCCCGCTCGTAGAGCGCGATCAACATGCCGACCGCGCGCGCGTCCACCGCCTCGATCGTGATCGCGATCGACTCGCGCCCGCTGTCGGTCAGCGCCTTGCGCGTCCCGAGGAGGAAGCCGGAGAGGTAGTCGCCCGTCGTGACGCCGGGATCGACCTCGAGCGCGCCGCGCGCGGGCGAGCGGTCGCGCAGCACCTCGATGAACGTCACGAAGAAGTTGTCGAGCCCGTCGCGCAGCTGCTGCACGTACGCGTGCTGATCGGTCGACCCCTTGTTGCCGTAGACGGCGATCCCCTGGAAGACCTCCTTGCCCTCGCGATCCAGCCGCTTGCCGAGCGACTCCATCACGAGCTGCTGGAGGTAACGCGAGAAGAGCTCGAGCCGGTCCTTGTACGGGAGCAGCACCATGTCCTTCCGGCCCACGCCGCCCGTCGCCGAGTACCAGGCGAGCGCGAGCAGCGCCGCCGGGTTCCGCGGCACCTCCTTCGCGCGCGTCACCTCGTCCATCTCGCGCGCCCCCTGCAGCATCTCCAGGATCGGCAGCCCCTGGAGCGCCGCCGGCAAGAGGCCGACCGCCGACAGCTCGCTCGTGCGCCCGCCGACCCAGTCCCACATCGGGAAGCGGGCGAGGAAGCCGTGCTTCGTCGCGTACCGATCGAGCTCGCTCCCCTCCCCCGTCACCGCCACCGCGTGCGCGCCGAGCGAGAGGCCGAGCCTCCGGTACGCCGCCTCGAGCTCGAGCATTCCGTTGCGCGTCTCCTTCGTCCCGCCCGATTTCGAGATGATCACCGCGAGCGTCGCGCCGAGATCGTCGCCGATCGCGTCGAGCGTGCGGTCGACGCCGTCGGGGTCCGTGTTGTCGAAGAAATGCAGCTGCATCCGGTCGGCGGGCGAGCCGAGCGCCGAGGCCACGAACTGCGGCCCGAGCGCCGAGCCGCCGATCCCGACGACGAGCACCCGGCGGAAGCGGGCGGCCCGCTCCGGGCGCACCCGCGCCGCGTGCACGTCCGCGGCGAAGCTCAGGATGCGGGCGTTCGTCCCCTCGATCGCGGCGCGGAGCGCAGCCTCGGGCGCGAGCTCCGGCGCGCGCAGCCAGTAGTGACCCACGCGGCGGTCCTCGTCGGGGTTGGCGACGCTGCCGCCCTCGAGCGCCGCCATCTCGGCGAGCGCCGCCTGGATGCGCGGCTCCATCGCGGCGAAGAAGCCGTCCTCGAAGCGGATCCGGCTCACGTCGAGCCAGAAGCCGAGGCTCGGGTCGTGGAAGAGGTGGTCCCGGAATCGGGCCAGAGGAGCGAGAGAAGCGGGCGATGCGGCGGGGGGGACGGCGGGCGCCGGTCCTCGACCCCCGGTTGCGCGGTCTTGATCCATGCGCCCCTTCTACCGCTTCTCCCCACCGTTTCTCCAGGCGCACGACCCCCTTGTCCGGGCGAAGTTCCGCCCCAAGGGCGGGGGCGCCGGAAAAGGACTCTGGCGTGCCGAGCCGACACGCGTTATTTGCACGCCGAACACGATGCAGCTTGATTTCGGAATCAATGCAGGGCTCGTCGAGGAGCTCTATGCCCAGTACCTCGAGAACCCGGAGTCGGTAGACCCCGGCTGGCGCGCGTTCTTCGAGGGCAAGAACGGCGGCGCCTCGTCGCCGGTCAGGCTGCCCGCCCCGGCCGCCCTGCCCGCCGTGCAGCCGCACGTGCTCAGGCCGGTGGAGCCCGGGAACGGGAACGGGAAGAAGACGAACGGCGAGGCCACGAAGACGCTGGAGGCCGCGTTCGCCCGGACGCTGAGCGAGCACCCGACCTCGACGGAGACGTCGCGGGACCTCCAGGTGCTCGCGCAGGCGGCGCTGAAGGCGCGGGTCTACGCGCTCGTGAACGCCTACCGCGTGCGCGGCCACCTCTTCGCGCACGTCGATCCGCTCAACCTGCCGCCCGCCACGCCGCCGGAGCTCGACCTCACGAACTTCGGGCTCGTGGTCGAGGACCTCGACAAGGCGTTCCCCACGACCGACCTCGCCGGCGTGCCGCCGGTGCTCACGCTGCGCGAGATCATCCGCCGGCTGGAGGAGACGTACTGCCGGCAGATCGGCGTCGAGTTCACGTTCATCGAGGAGCCGGAGGCGCGCCAGTGGCTCCAGCAGCAGATGGAGTCGACGCGCAACCGCCTGACGCTCGACCGCCAGAAGCAGCTCCGGATCCTGACGAAGCTCTCGGACGCCGAGATCTTCGAGCAGTTCATCCACAAGTCCTACGAGGCGGGGACGAAGCGCTTCTCGCTGGAGGGCGCCGAGAGCCTGATCCCGCTGCTCGACCTGCTCATCGAGCGCGCCGGCTCGCACGGGGTCGACGAGATCGTGGTGGGCATGGCGCACCGCGGGCGGCTCAACGTGCTCGCGAACATCATGGACAAGAGCCTGCGCGAGATCTTCGCCGCGTTCGAGGACAAGGACGCGGAGCGGCACCTCGGCAGCGGCGACGTCAAGTACCACCTCGGCTACTCGACCGACCGGACGCTCGAGAACGGGAAGAACATCCACCTCACGCTCACGTTCAACCCGAGCCACCTCGAGTTCGTGAACCCCGTCGTCCAGGGGCGCGTCCGCGCGAAGCAGGACCGGCGGCTCGCCGACAGCGCCCCCGACGCGCGCCGGCGCGTGATGCCGCTGCTCATCCACGGCGACGCGGCGTTCATCGGGCAGGGCGTCGTCGCCGAGACGCTCAACATGATGAACCTGCCCGGCTACACGACCGGCGGCACGGTGCACGTCATCGTGAACAACCAGGTCGGCTTCACGACCGACCCGGCGGACTCCCGCTCGACGCGCTACGCGTCCGACATCACGCGGATGCTGAAGGTCCCGGTGTTCCACGTGAACGGCGAGGACCCGGAGGCGGTCGCGCACGTCGCGCAGCTCGCGATCGACTACCGCACGCGCTTCCGCTCGGACGTGGTCATCGACATGTACTGCTACCGGAAGTACGGCCACAACGAGGGCGACGAGCCGCGCTACACGCAGCCGCGGATGTACGCGGCGATCGACAAGAAGCCCACGGTCCGGCAGGTCTACGTCCGGCGGCTGATGGAGCTCGGGCAGATCACCGAGGAGAAGGCCGACGAGATCGTGGTGCGCCGCCGCGAGGCGCTCGCGGCCGCGCTCGACGAGGTGAAGCAGAAGGGCTTCGCGCCGGTGCTCTACTCGATGGGCGGCGTGTGGTCGCACTACCGCGGCGGCCCCGACGCGGCGACGCCGGAGGTGCCGACGAGCGTGCCGGCGGAGAGGCTCATCGCGCTCTCGGAGAAGGTCCTGGAGCTGCCCGAGGGCTTCAAGGGGCACCCGAAGGTCTTGCCGACGCTCAAGCAGCGGCACGAGCGGCTCGTCGCCGGCGAGCCGTTCGACTGGGGCACGGGCGAGATGCTCGCGTACGCGTCGCTGCTCGCCGAGAAGACGCCGGTGCGGATCTCGGGGCAGGACGTGCAGCGCGGCACGTTCAGCCACCGGCACGCGGTGCTGCGCGACGTCGAGACGGGCGCGAGCTACGCGCCGCTGTCGCGCGTCGCCGAGGCGCCGGCGCACTTCGACGCGTACAACAGCCCGCTCAGCGAGGCGGGCGTGCTCGGCTTCGACTTCGGCTACAGCCTCGACTACCCGGACGGGCTCGTCATCTGGGAGGCGCAGTTCGGCGACTTCCTGAACGGCGCGCAGGTCATCGTCGACCAGTTCCTCACGTCGAGCGAGGACAAGTGGCACCGGCTGAGCGGCCTCGTCCTCTTCCTGCCGCACGGCTACGAGGGCCAGGGGCCGGAGCACTCGAGCGCGCGCGTCGAGCGCTTCCTCCAGAACAGCGCGGAGGACAACATCCAGGTGTGCAACCTGACCACGCCGGCGCAGCTGTTCCACGCGCTCCGGCGGCAGGTGCACCGGCCGTGGCGCAAGCCGCTGATCATCGCCACGCCGAAGAGCCTGCTGCGCGTGCCGGCGACGTCGAAGGGGCCGCACCGGCCGGTGTCGACGATCAAGGACCTCTCCGAGGGGAAGTTCCAGCGCGTGCTGCCGGACACGAGCGGCGTGGATCCGGCGGACGTGAAGCGGATCCTGCTCTGCTCGGGCAAGGTCTACTACGACCTCGCGATCGCGCGGGAGACGCGCGGGCTGAAGGACGTGGCGATCCTGCGGCTGGAGCAGCTCTTCCCGCTGAACGACGAGATCGTGAACGCGCTCGCGCCCTACAAGGACGGGACGCCGCTCGTGTGGGTGCAGGAGGAGCCGCGCAACTACGGCGCCTGGTACTACATCCTCGCGGTGCTGCAGCAGCGCATCGGCGACCGGCTGCCGCTCACGTGCGTGAGCCGCGCGCCGAGCGCGAGCCCGGCGACGGGGTCGCGCGCGAGCCACCTGCTCGAGCAGAAGATGCTGGTGGACGACGCGTTCGTGGGGGGCAAGCGGTGAGCGGAGGAGGCGCGAGCCTGCAGGACAGGTACGCGCCGGAGGGCCGCTGCTTCGGCTGCGGGCCAGCGAACGAGAAGGGGCTCCGGGTGAAGAGCCGCGTCGAAGGGGACGCGGTGGTCTGCGATTTCACGCCGGAGCCGCACCACCAGGCGTTCCCGGGGATGCTCAACGGCGGCATCATCGGGGCGCTGCTCGACTGCCACTCGAACTGGACGGCGGCGCACCACCTGATGGTGGCGCGGGGGGCGGAGGCGCCGCCGTGCACGGTGACGGCGGACTTCCACGTGAAGCTGAAGAAGCCGACGCCGCTCGGGGCGGTCCACCTGCGGGCGCAGGTCGTGGAAGCCGAGGGGGACCGCGTCGTGGTCGAGGCGACGCTGGAGGCGGGGGGGCGGGTCACGGCGACGTGCCGGGGGACGTTCGTGGCCGTCAAGGAAGGGCATCCGGCTTACCATCGGTGGTAGCGGCGGGGCGGGTGGCTCCGGGGGGAGCGGCGGGAGCGGGGGGAGCGGGGGCTGCCAAGACGCACGCGCCGTGGTGAGGGGTCGCGCTCGCCGGCGTGGCGCGGGGGGCGCTGGCCAATCGGCAAGACTGGGACGAAGGAGCTTGCGCACGGGACACCACCCGGCATGTCTCCCTTCGGGCCATGCCAGCTGGGACGTTATGGTGCGCGCCACACAAGGCGCGCCTGAGACGCAGCGCCGTGAGGGACCTTATGGTACCTCGGTCGGTGCTCGACGCGCCCCCCGCGCCACGCCGGCGAGCGCGACCCCTCACCACGGCGCTCCAGCCCCTGAGGTCAGGGCAACTCGGTCGATGCGCCACGCCGCTGCCGACGAGGACAGACATCTCCCATAGACCGGCTCCGAGTCCCATCGTCACCAGCGATGACGATACCAAGCTGAAGTCGATTCGCTCGACACGTGCTGGACACAACGGGGCTCGCGCGTGGCAGCGACCGAGGGATATTGTCCCTCGGCGCAACACGGCAGACATGAAATCGGTTTCTCGTTGATCCTCCAAATTCGATCCCGTAAGGTGGTCGACATCGGCCAAGGCGGAGCAGATGGGCAACACGAATGCTCAGGTGTCCTTGAAGGCGGAAGAGGCGCCGGCCGACACGGTGCTCGCGGGCGGTGAGGGCGCGTTGCTGGTTCAGGGCCGGCAGCAGGGGCTCGGGGAGTCGAACGACGACTCGGTCGAGGAGATGCTCGCCGGGGCCCGCGCGGACTGCGGCCAGAAGCGTCCGTGACGCTCGCGGGAGCGCCGGGACGGGGGCGCGGGAATCCTGGTTCACAAGGGGGGCTCATCGTGATCACCATTCTCCTCGTCGAAGACAACGAGATGAACCGTGACATGTTGTCGCGACGCCTGCTGCGGCGCGGGTACGCCGTGCTGACCGCCGTGGACGGCGAGTCGGGGGTGGATATGGCGCGGTCCGCGCGGCCGCAGCTGATCCTCATGGACGTCGGGTTGCCCAACATCGACGGGCTGGAGGCCACCCGGCGGCTCAAGGGGGACACGCGCACGAAAGACATCCCTGTCATCGTCCTCACCGCGCACGCGATGAGCGGCGACAGGACGCAGGCCATCGAGGCGGGAGGCGACGACTACGACATCAAACCCGTCGAGATCGAGCGGCTCGCCGCCAAGATCCAGACGCTGCTCGGACGGGAGCCGCAATGAAGCGGCCGACAGATCACCCCGCCGGGCGCAGCGCCGCGGAGCGGAGCAGGCACGGACGGCCGGAGCTCTGGAGATCGCTCATCGCACACCTCCGCCACGAGCTGCGCACCTCGCTCACCGCGATCATCGGCTACGGCGACCACCTCCTCGAGTGCCTGCCCCTCGACGCCTCGATCAGCGCCTTCGACGCGCTCAACGGGCTCAGAGAGATCGGCGCCTTCGTGCTCAGCCAAGTCAACGAGCGCATCTCGGAGGAGGCGCTCGTCAGCGCCGATCCGCAGACGCTGGTGCGGAGCCTGCGCGAGCTCGACGAGGTCACCTCGCCGCACACGAGCAGGATCGAACCCCTCTGCGCGGAGCTGCTCTCGAGGTTCGAGTCCGAGGAGAGACTCACGTTGATCCCTATCCTGTGCAGGATCCAGGCGGGCGGGGTGACGCTGCGCAACCTCATCTCGGGGTACTCGCACAACGCCCTGCCGAAGGCCCCGTGGCTGACGCTGCCGCTCGGAGAGGAAGAGCCCTCCACCCCCGCCCCGCTCTCCCGCTCGAGGACCGGACACTTCGGCGGGCGCCTGCTCGTCGTGGACGACCACTCCGCGAACCGCGACATGCTGAGATCGTGCCTCGAGCGGCGCGGATACGAGGTGCACGAGGCGCCCGGAGGACGCTCGGCGCTGCAGCTCATCCGCGAGAACGACTTCGACTTGATCCTGCTCGATCTCGTCATGCCGGACCTGAACGGCCTGGAGGTCCTGGACAAGCTGAGGGCCGAGGGGCGCCTCGACCTCGCGCCGGTGGTCCTGCTCTCCGCGTCCGACAAGCTCGGCGACGTGGCGCGCGGGATCGAGTGCGGCGCCGAGGACTACGTGACCAAGCCGTTCAACATGGTCCTGCTCCACGCGCGCATCCGCGCCTGCCTCGAGCTCCGACGGCTCAGGCGCTGCGAGGAAGCCTACGTCACCCTGCTCCGGGAGCACAGGGCGCGCGCCGAGGAGGCGCAGCGGACGGCGCGGAGCGCCGCGGGCGAGCAGGAAGGGACCTGAGCGGGCGGGACGCTCCGGCCAGGGCGCGCCGGGCGGCGGTGGAACACCCTGGCAAGAGCGCCCGGGCGCGGCGGCGCGGAGCGGCAGACCATGCAGGTCATTCACACCATCGTCAAGGAGAGGCGCGAGTACAACAGCCTGGTCGCCAACGCGACCATGGAGGACTACTCGCTGCGTTATGCGCCGAGATCGTTCCGGAAATGGTCCCCGGCGCTCCTCGCCAACACGGCGCTCGGCGGGATCTCGTTCCTGGCGCTGGAGGCCATCGGCGGCTCGCTGGTCGTCAATTACGGATTCACGAACTCGTTCTGGGCGATCCTGGTCTGCAGCGCCATCATCTTCCTCACGGGGCTGCCGATCACGTACTACTCGGCGACCTACAACCTCGACATGGACCTCCTCACGCGAGGGGCCGGGTTCGGCTACATCGGCTCGACGATCACGTCGGTCATCTACGCGTCGTTCACGTTCATCTTCTTCGCGCTCGAGGCCTCGATCATGGCCCAGGCCCTCGAGCTCTACTTCGGGCTGCCGCTCGTCCCCGGGTACCTCCTCTGCTCGGTGGTGATCATCCCGCTCGTGCTCTTCGGCGTGACCCTGATCAACAAGTTCCAGCTCTGGACCCAGCCGCTGTGGCTCGTCCTCATGGTGCTGCCGTTCATCTTCGTGCTCCGGAAGGATCCGGAGGCGCTGTCCGGCTGGGCCAGCTTCGCCGGCAAGTCGCCGAGCGGCAACACGTTCGACCCGCTCCTCTTCGGGCTCGCGGCGAACGTGAGCTTCTCCCTCGTCGTGCAGATCGGCGAGCAGGTCGACTACCTGCGGTTCATGCCGGACAAGACGAGATCGAACCGCCGCCTGTGGTGGACCGCGCTGATCCTGGCGGGGCCGGGGTGGATCGCGCTCGGGGGCGCCAAGCAGCTGGCCGGCGCCTTCCTCGCGTCGCTCGCGGTGAGGCACGGGTCGAGCGTGGACGCCGCGCTCCGGCCGGTGGTGATGTACGTGGCCGGCTACGAGCACGTGTTCTCGAGCCGCGGCCTCGCGCTCCTCGCGGCGACGGCGTTCGTCGTCGTCTCGCAGATGAAGATCAACGTCACCAACGCCTACGCCGGGTCGCTCGCGTGGTCGAACTTCTTCTCGCGGCTCACGCACCGGCACCCCGGTCGGGTCGTGTGGCTCGTGTTCAACGTGGCGATCGCGCTCCTCCTCATGATGTTCGGGGTCTTCCATACCCTGGAGAAGGTGCTCGCGATCTACTCCAACGTCGCGATCGCGTGGGTCGGCGCGATCGTGGCCGACCTCGTGGTCAACAAGCCCCTCGGCCTGAGCCCGCGAACCATCGAGTTCAAGCGGGCGCACCTCTACGACGTCAACCCGGTCGGCGTCGGCGCGATGGGCGTCGGCGCGGCGGCGTCCATGGTCTGCTTCGCCGGGCTGTTCGGCCCCGCCGCCGCGGCGTACTCCTCGTTCGTCGCGCTCGCCGTCGCGTTCGCGCTGTCCCCCGCGATCGCGTGGCTCACCAAGGGCAAATATTACATCGCCCGGCACAACACCCATTTCTCCAGCCGCAAGGACGACGGCATCACCCAGTGCTGCGTCTGCGAGCGCGGCTACGAGCCGCAGGACATGGCGTTCTGCCCCGTGTACGAGGGGGCGATCTGCTCGTTGTGCTGCACGCTCGACGCGCGCTGCCACGACGTGTGCAAGACGCGCGAGGCCGGGTCGTCCGCGCGCCGGGCGACGGCGCTCCGCGCCTTCATGGCGGAGCGGCTGTCGGCGCGGCTCTCGTCGCGGCTGCCGCGCTTCGCGCTCGTGTTCCTCGCCATGGCGGGCGGCGTCGCGGGGCTCTTCTGGCTGTTCTACTGGAACGCCAGCCTGACCCCCGAGGCAGAGGCGGAGGTCAGCGCCGCGTTCATCAAGCTGTACGCAGCGGTGGTGGTCCTCATCGGCGTCGGCGCGTGGTGGCTCGTCCTGTCCTGGGAGAGCCGGGAGCTCGTCGAGGAGGAGCTGGATCGCCAGAACGAGCAGCTGCAGGAGGAGGTCGTCCAGCACAGGAAGACGGAGCAGGCGCTGTCGCAGGCGATGGAGAGGGCCGAGCTCGTGAACCGGCAGCTCTCCGAGGCCAAGACACACGCGGAGGCCATGGCGAGGACGGCAGAGCGCGCGAACCTGGCGAAGAGCCAGTTCGTCGCCAACATGAGCCACGAGCTGCGGACGCCGCTCAACGCCATCCTGGGATACAGCGAGATGCTCCAGGAGGACGCGATCGACCTCGGCAACCAGGCGTTCGTGTCGGACCTGAAGAAGATCCACCAAGCCGGCGCCCACCTGCTCGGCCTGATCAACGACGTCCTCGACATGTCGAAGATCGAGGCGAGCCGGATGGAGCTCCACCCCGAGTCGTTCGAACTCCAGATCCTGCTCGACGAGGTCACCTCGACCGTGCGCCCGCTGGTCGCGCAGCACCGGAACACGCTGTCGGTCCACCGGCCCGACGGGCCGATCACCCTGCACGCGGACCCGAGGAGGATGCGGCAGATCCTCTACAACCTGCTCAGCAACGCGGCGAAGTTCACGGCGAACGGGGCCGTGCGGGTGCGGGTGACGCTCGACGGCGCGCCCGGCGGGCCGATCCTGCACCTCCAGGTCGAAGACGAGGGCATCGGGATGACGGAGGAGCAGCTGAAGCGGCTGTTCCAGCCCTTCGCCCAGGCCGACTCGTCGACGTCGCGCAGGTACGGCGGCACCGGGCTGGGCCTCATGATCACGAAGCGGCTCGTCGAGCTGATGGGCGGCACCATCGAGGTGAGGAGCCAGAGCGGCGAGGGCTCGACGTTCAGCGTGCGGCTGCCGCTCGTGGCGAGGCCCGGCGAGGCGGCCCCGCGGAACGGGGCGGCGGACGGCGACGGTCGCGCCGTCGTCGAGGGGTGGACGCCGAGTCCTGGGGACGTGCACCGGCTCGTCCTCGTGGTGGACGACGACGCGACGGTGCGCGACCTGCTCCAGCGGCACATCGAGGCGCTCGGCCACCACGTGGCGCTCGCGGCGGGCGGGAAGGAGGCGCTGCACCTCGCCGGCAAGCTGTTCCCCGACGTCATCACCCTGGACCTGCTGATGCCCGAGATGGATGGCTGGCGGGTGCTCTCGGTCCTCAAGTCGACGCCGGCGCTCGCGTCGATCCCCGTGGTCGTCATCTCGATCGTCGAGGAGCGGGGCATCGGGTATTCCCTCGGGGCCGCGGACTACATCACCAAGCCGGTGGAGCGCGAGGCCCTGGAGCGCGCGCTCGCGCGCTGCGCGCTCCGGGACGGGCGCAGCCCGCGCGTCCTGGTGGTCGAGGACGACACGTCGAGCCGGGAGGTGCTCGAGGCGATGCTGCGCCGGTCGGGCTGCGGCGCGTTGCCGGCGGCGAACGGGCGGGTCGCGCTCGACCTCCTGGAGAGCGGCGCGGAGGTCCCCGACGCGGCCATCGTCGATCTGATGATGCCGGAGATGGACGGGTTCGAGCTGATCGAGCGGCTGCGCGTCGACGCGCGCTGGCGCCGGATGCCGCTGATCGTGCTCACGGCCAAGGAGATCACGGACGACGACCGCGCGCGGCTGCGCGTGGGCACGGAGAAGGTGTTCCAGAAGGGCCAGCTCGGCCTCCAGGAGGTGCTGAACGAGGTCCGCCTCTGCATCGAGGCCGAGGACCGGGCCGGCGCCGTCCGGGCCGCGGAGCCGACCGGAGCGCCCGGGAGGTGAGCTCGGCGGACCGGCGCGCGCGGGCCGGCGCGTGGGATCCCTCCCGCCCGCGCCCTTCCGCGCGCGAGGCGCGCGCCGCCACGGGTCGGGCCGGCTCTGATTCCGGCCCCGCGCCGCCCGCCCTCGGCTACCCTGCACGCCTGCGCGCCGCCGTCGCCGCGCGCCCTGCCCACGGATGCGGTTGTACGTCGCCCTCGCCTACTTCGAAGGCTGTCCCTTCGACTTCCTGAACAGCCCCGCCGCGCTCCGCGGCGCGCTGGAGGCGGCCGTCGCCGCCGGGCCGTTCACCCTGCTCGAGGTCGTGGTCGTCCCGTTCTCGCCGCACGGCATCACCGCGTGCGCCGTCGTGGGCGAGTCGCACGTGGCGCTGCACTCCTGGCCCGAGTCGGGGCGGCTCTTCGTCGACGTCGCCTCGTGCAGCACGCTGGAGAGCGTCCGCCGCGCCGTGGCCGCCATCGGGAGCGCGCTGCCCGAGGGGCGGCTCGCGACCCTCGACGAGCGGATCGTCGACCCCGGCGCCGCCCGCGCTCCCTGAGGCGGCAGGGAGAGCGGCGGTCACCCGCTTCGGATACGGGCCCATCTCGACGTTTTCGGTGCTCAGCGCACAGGAGTGCGCTTGCGCGCCGAAAACGCCGATCTGGGCCCGTCTCCTGTGCGGGTGACCGCCGCTCTGGGACGCATGTACCAGGAGGCGGCGGAAAAAAAACCGCTCTGGCGCGGCGCGCGCCGGTCGGGGGGCCGACGCGCGCGGCGTCAGGCGGCGCGCTTCACTGGCTGCCGATGATGCGGCGGAGCGGCTTGTTGAAGGCGAACATCGCGGCGCCGGCGCCGATGCCGAGCACGGTGAGCATCAGGAAGAACATGTCCTTCGACCAGCGCTCGTAGAAGATGCCGAGGTAACCGCTCAGCGTGTTGCCGAGGAAGCTCGAGATGAACCACATGCCCATCATCATCGACACGATCCGCACCGGCGAGACCTTGGTCACGAGCGACAGGCCGATCGGGGACAGGTAGAGCTCGCCGACCGTCAGCAGGAGCGTGCAGAAGAGCGGCCAGAACAGGCTGCCCTTGCCGTCGCCGACCGCCTGCGCGCCGAGGATCATCACGATGAACGAGAGGCCGAGGATCGTGCAGCCCATCGCCATCTTCGAGACGCTCGTCGGCTCGGTGCCGCGCCGCGCCTGCCAGCGCCAGAACATGTCGAGGAGCGGGGCGAGCACGATGATGCAGAGGGGGTTGAACGACTGGAACCACGTCGACGGGATCTGGAAGCCGAGGACGCTCGGCCACACCGTCTTCTCGTCGGCCCAGGTCTGCATCGTGTTGCCCTGCTGCTCGTAGACCGCCCAGAAGACGATGTTCAGCGCGCACAGCGCCACGAGCGCGCCGACGCGCTTCCACTCGTCGCTGGTGAGCGGGTGCTTCTGATCCCCGGCGCCCTCGGCCGTCTTCATCAGGTTGTCCTTGGCGAGGTACTTCTGCCCCATGATGTAGACGACGAGGCCAAGGCACATCCCGACGCCGGCGGCCGCGAAGCCGTAATGCCAGCCGTAGACGGCGGCCAGCGTGCCGCACACGAAGTTGCAGATGAAGGCGCCGAGGTTGATGCCCATGTAGAAGATGGTGAAGGCGCCGTCGCGGCGCGGATCACCCTTCGGGTACAGGCTGCCGACCTGCGTCGAGATGTTCGGCTTGAAGGCGCCGTTGCCGAGGATGAGCAGGAGAAGCGCGAGAAAGAACGAGTTCTCGAACGCCATGACGAAATGGCCCATGGCCATCAGGACGCCGCCGACCACCACGGTCCTGCGCTGCCCCCACACCCGGTCGGCCAGGATGCCGCCGAAGAGCGGCGTGAGGTAGACAAGACCCGTGTAGAGGCCGTAGAGCAGCGACGCCTGCTCGCCGGGCGCGCTCGGCAAGAGGCCCCGGATGAACTCCCAGCCGAGCACCGAACCCGGGTTTCCAGGGATGAGATCGCACGGCTGCGCGTGCTGACGGCACCCCTGGTACGCCTCGCGCGCGGTGACGAACAGGTAGTTCGCCATGTACAGCTTGAGCAGGCCGCGCATGCCGTAATACGAGAAGCGCTCCCACATCTCCGCGAAGAAGAGGATCACGAGCCCCGGGGGGTGCTTGAAGCGCCTCTCGAAAGCGGTGACAGGGAGGGCCGGTTCGGTTGCTTGCTCGCTCAATGCTACCTCTCCACGAGCTGGGACCACGCTGCGTGGTCGTCGGGCGATGCAGGGGATCGTAGGGGGCGCGGCCCCGGAACTGCGCGGATGCTAGACGATCCGCGGCGCCCGCGTCACGCCCTTGTTGCGCAAGGTGTCGACCCGGGCGAACGGGTGCGCCGCGTGGGCGCCCACGCCGGTGACCGGTGGCCGGTGGTCAGTCAGGTCGACGCCACGAAGCGCGGCCGCGCAGGGCGCGCCGAGCCGGCCGCGAGGGCAGCGCAGGGGTCGAGCGCGCCATGGTAGGACCTGCGGCGTGGGCCGGCGGCGCCATGACCCCGGCGGGGCGTGGAGAGGCCGGAGGGCAGCGGAGGCCGGAGGCCAGCGATACCGCTGAGGTCGGTTGCCCTGGAGCCGGCGTCGTGGAGACAGGCGGTGCCGGGGGCAGCGCAGGCGGCGCCGTGGGCGGCGCCCAGCCATGCGGCCGCCGGTGCCTGGACGGAGCGAGCGCGTGCTTGCGCGCCTGGACTCCTCGGAACACCGCGGCCGTCCGCGCGCGCGCCGCCCCGGCGGATTTCCGGACCACGCCGCGGCAGCAGGGGAGATCCACGTCGAGCGCTTCCGGTGGGCCGCCGGCCGCCGCAGATGCTCTGCAATGCGATCTCAGAACACCCGCTCCGTCCCGAGGGACAGGGCACGATCGAGGTGGTGGTTCCTGATTCCGTTCCTCCCGGGCTGCGCCGGGGACGGGCCCGCGCCGCCCGCGGCGTGCGCGCCCGGCGAGGAGCACTTTCGCGACCGGTGCGTCGCGCCGGCGGCCCGCTACGAGCCCGACGAGCGCATCGACCGGGACAACGTCGTCGCCTTCGGCGCGCCGCTCACGCGGCTCTCGCTGCCCGATCCGCCCCGCAGCGGGTTCAGGATCATCGCGCCGCCGCGCACCCTGCCGCCTGGAGCGGAGGCGACCTTCTGCCTCTCATGGCCCTTCCCCGCCATCGAGCACGAGACCGTCTATGCCGCGCGCGTCTACACGACGGCCGGCTTGCACCACAGCAACGTCATCGCCAAGCCGGTCGATCCGGACCTCGGGCCGAACCCGTACCCCGACTGCCACCCTGGCGCCGACGACCCGTACGGCGATCTGCCGGCGATCATCCCCGACGTCCTCTTCGCGAGCTCCACCCAGGTCGTCGGCCGCGAGACGGTCGTGTTCCCGCCCGGGATGGGCTTCACGCTCGACACGTCCCGCGAGATCGCGACGAACATCCACCTGCTCAACACGTCGCCCGAGGACGCCGTGATCGAGGTCGCCTACGACTTCTTCACGATGCCGCGCTCGGAGCGCGCCGAGGAGCTCGTGCCGTTCGTCATGAACATCAACGACTTCCTGGTCCCGCCGCGCGCCACCCGGAGCGTCGGCGCCACGTGCACGACGTTCGGCGGGAACATCGTCTCTCTCATGCCCCACACGCACCGCTACGCGGACGCCTTCGACGTCGACATCGTCCGCGAGCCCGGCGGCGAGGCGCGCCGCATCTACGAGGGCGGCGCGTTCGACCTGGAGGGCGATATCGCGGTGTACGAGCCGGCGATCGCGCTCGAGGCCGGCGACTCCATCCGGTATACGTGCAGGTTCCGGAACACCTCGGATCACGAGCTCAGGTTCGGGCTGGGCGACGACGAGATGTGCACGCTGTTCGGGTACATGTATCCGCCGGAGAAGCAGTTCGCGGCGGTCGCGATGGTCGACGGAGAGCCGTGCACGTCGTTCGGGATCGGGTTCTTCCGGTAGGCGCCGTTTCTGTCTCGAAGGCCGCTCCCGCTCGCCGCTGCGCGCTGCGGCCGCGCTCTCCAGCGGGTCCTTCGGCGGTGGGCCGCTCGGCGGTGGGCCGCCCGCGCTCCGGTCGCTCGCCACCGGGAGCGCCCCGCGGTACATAGAGCCCGTGCGGACCTTCAACATCGCCGGCCCATGCCGCCCGGAGCGACATTACATGGTCCCGGCCGGGCGCCGGCTGCCGGGGTTCGACGCGCTCGTGGACAAGCAAGCTTACTTCGTGGTCCACGCTCCACGCCAGACGGGGAAGACCACCACGATGAAGGCGCTCGCCCGGCGCCTCACGGAGGAAGGGCGGTATGCGGCGCTGCACTTCTCGTGCGAGACCGCGCGCGCCTTCCCCGAGGACGTCGAGCAGGCGGTGAAGGGGGTATGGCTCGCGGTCGAGAACGCCGCCCGCCTGGAGCTCGCGCCGGAGCTCCGGCCCCCCGCGCCGATCGAGGTGCCCGCCGCCGGGTACCTCCAGACCCAGCTCACGCGCTGGGCAGAGATCTGCCCACGCCCGCTGGTGATCGTGTTCGATGAGATCGACGCGCTCCTCGGCAATGGCCTCATCTCCGTGCTGAGCCAGCTCCGCGCGGGATTCCCGGACCGACCTGTCGCCTACCCCTGGTCGGTCGTGCTCTGCGGGGCGCGCGACGTCCGCGACTACAAGGTCGCGAGCGGCGGCGGTCCAGTCCGGATGGGCAGCTCGAGCCCTTTCAACATCAAGGAGGAGTCGCTCCGCCTCGGCGACTTCACGGAGGCCGAGGTCCGCGAGCTCTACGGGCAGCACACCGCCGAGACAGGGCAGCGTTTCCTCGAGGAAGCGCTCGCGCGGGCCTTCGAGCTCACCCAGGGGCAGCCGTGGCTGACGAACGCGCTGGCGCGGGAGGTCGTCGAGAAGATCGCGGTCCCCGCGGACCAGCCCATCACGGCCGCCCACATCGATGCAGCCAAGGAACGCGTGATCCTGGCGCGGGCGACGCACCTCGACTTGCTCCTCGCCCGCCTCGAGGAGGAGCGCGTGCGCCGCGTGCTTGAGCCGGTGCTCGCCGGGGAGCTGACGGGCGGCAAGACCTTCGACGCGGACTTCGAGCATGCGGTCGATCTCGGGCTTGTCGCTCGAGGGCTGCCGGTGCGGATCGCCAACCCTATTTACCGCGAGATCATCCTCCGCGTGCTCGCGAGCTCGGCCGAGGCGGCGATCGACGCCGAGCCGCAGCGCTACCGGACGACGGACGGGCACCTCGACGTGGACCGGCTGCTCCGCGGTTTTGCCGAGTTCTGGCGGCAGCACGGCGAGATCGTCGTGGAGCGGATCGATTACCAGGAGGCGGCGCCGCAGCTCGTCCTGATGGCGTTCTTGCACCGGGTGGTGAACGGGGGCGGCGTCCTCGAGCGCGAGGTCGGCGTGGGGCGCAAGCGGATCGACGTGCTCGTGCGGTGGCCGTATGTCGACGCGGCGGGGCGGCGCGCGGAGCAGCGCGTGGCGCTGGAGATCAAGGTCTGGCGCGACCGCGACAAGAAGGGAGATCCGCTGCACCAGGGGCTCGGCCAAATTGACGAGTACCTGCGCCGGCTCGGGCTCGACGAGGGGGTGCTGGCGATCTTCGATTGCAGGAGCGCGGCGGCGCCGATCGAGGAGCGGACGCGGTTCGAGGAGGCGACGACGCCGTCGGGACGGCGGGTAACGGTGCTGCGGGGGTAGGCGCGTCGGGGATCCCCGGGGGTGACCTGCGCGAGCAGGGGAGTCGCATCGGCGGTAGAACTATTTCATCCGGGATCCTGCGAACGAATATCTCGAGGGTGCCCTTCCCCACGACAGCGCCGATCCAACCCGGAATGCGCCAGCGACGCCGGCGATGTACGCGGACGGCGGGAGCTCGTGGCACGGTGGCTCGCCCCTGCGTTCATCTCCGGTCACACCATCGCCTCCAGCGCAGCCGTCGTTCGCGGGTCGACGGCGATCGGCTCCTGCTCCAGCCACAGGCCGCGCGCCGCGAGCCGCCGCACGAGATCGGGGGTGTCGCGCAGGTCGACGTCGGCCGGCCACGCGCCGCGATGGCCCTTCGCCTCGACGAGCTCTTCCCAGAACGGCGGCACGAACCAGCGGAGATCGGGGCGCACGCCGCGGAGGTGCTGGAAGATGCGGACGCCGTTGGGATCGAGGTCGCCGAAATGCACCACGGCAGCGTGCGTCAGGCGCTCGAGCAGCCGGGTGACGGTCGCCGTGTCCCACCCCGGGACGTGGGCGAAGAGCCAGCCCTCGATCGCCGTGAGATCGCAGAACGCCCCGAGGTTCTCGACGAGGAGCGCCGCGCGGACGGCCCCTTCGAGCGCGAGCCCCCCCTTCAACGCACGCTCGGGCAGCGACACCTCGCCCAGCACGGCGGCGACGGCCGCGAGATCGACCGCGCCGCGCGGCGTTCGGGCCACGAGGCCCTCCGGCGGCCGGAGCCTCACCGAGCCGTCGTGCATGGCCTCGACGTCGCCGAGGGCGGCGAGCCGCCGCCCGGTGAGCGCCGCCTTCGCATGAGGGGCGGCCAGCGCCGCAGCCGTCCGCCGGTTGAGCCGGTCCGGGAGCGCCGGCAGCCCTTCGGCGCGCCGCGCGTCCTCGAGCGCGGCCCAGCCGTCGGGCGTGGGCGGGAGGCCGCGCGCGGTCAGCTCCGCGAGCCCCGCGCCCCACGCCGGCCAGATCCGATCGAGGAGCGCCGCGAGCTCGCCGCGCCGGCCCTCGACGAGGCCGAGCTCGTCCCGCCGTCCGGTCCGCCTCGTCCAGGGCAGCTCGGCGAGGGCGTCCCACGCCGCGGCCTGCGCGCGGCGGCGCCTGAGCGCGCCGCGCACGAGGAGCTCGAGGAGCGCGAGCCGCTCCCCCGCCATGTGCCACATCACCCCTCGGCCCGCGTGCGCCGGCCGCTCACCAGCACCTCCTCACGCCCGTCCGGCGTGGTGCGGCGAACGAGGCGGTACGTGGTGTTGCCCTCCGCGCGAGCGACCTCGGGCGCGGCGATCAGGAGCTGCAGGTCGAGCGTCTGGCAGAGGTCGAAGAGCACGCCCAGGTTGTCGTGCGAGAGCCGGTTCGCCTCGTCGAGGAACAGGAAGCGGAGCGATCCGTGGGACTTCTTCCCCCTCAGCAGGGTCGCGTCGCGCTCCCACTCGGTCAGGACGACCATCATCAGCGCCGCCCCGACGCCGATGGCCTCGCCGGTCGACAGCCGCGTCGGGTTCGCGACCTCCCAGTCGGCCCCGGCCTTGCGGCGGATCTCGACCTGGAGGTGGACGTACTCGCGGTAGTCGAGCAGGCGCTGGCCGCCCGTCCGCCCGCCGCCGTAGCGGCGGAAGATCTCGTCGAGGGCCTCCTCGATCGGCATCTCCGCCTGGAACAGGAGCCCCTGCGCCGCGCCCTCGCGCAGCGCGCGCAGGACCTGCTCCATCCTCTCCACCGGGTTCAGGCGAACGCGGATCCCCTGGATGCTGCCGAAGCTCACGCCCTCGAGGTTCTTGCTGAGGCGCGTGACCTGTCCGCGCGCCTTGCGGATCTGGACGTCGATGCCGCGGGCCACGTCCTCGCTCGCGCCGCGCAGATCGCTCTCCTGGCGGGCGAGGCGCTCCTCGAGGCTGGAGAGCTGGTCGCGCAGGCGGAGCAGGGCGTCGCGCGGATCGTCGACCTCGGCCACCTGGGCCGGCAGCCGCCGGCGCAGCCAGTCGCGCACGGTGAGCCAGAGCTCGAGGTAGGCGTCGGCGAACGCGGCGTCCGAGGTGTCGCGCAGCACCTGGAGCTCGGCGAGCAGCGCGGCGCCCCCCTGCGCGGCGCGCAGCCGATCGAGGAGGAGCTCGCGCCGCGTCCTCGCCTCCTGCACGAGGTTCACATGGCCGCGCACGTCCCCCAGCTCGCCCGGCGCTCCGGCGAGCAGGCCGCCGAGGAGCCCGTGGCGCGCCGCGCGCTCCCGGAGGTCGTCCCACCGCTTCACCGCCGGCTCGGCCTCGCGGCGCTCGCTGGCGAGCTTCTCGTCCGCGTCCTTCACCCGCCCTTCCGCCTCGCGGAGGGCGCCCTCCTGGCCGCCGCGCGCCGTCAGAAGATCGTCGCGCCGCCGGTCGTGGGTGCGGAGCTCCTCCTCGAGCCGTGAGACCTCCCCGGCCGCCGCCGCGGCGGCCTGCTCGCTCGGCGACGGCACGCCGAGCTCCTCGAAGCGCTCGGCGGCCGCTGCGCGCTCCTGCGCGGCGACGCGCCGCCTTCCGTCGGCGTCCTGGAATCGCGCCGTGGCCTCGTCGAACCGCTCGTCCGCGCCGCGCGCGGCCGCCTCGGCCGCGCGGAGCTGTTCCTCGGCTTCACGCAGCTGCTCCTCGAGCGCCGGGACGAGCGCCTGGCCGTCGGCGAGCCTCCGCGGCGCCTCGTCCCAGCCGAGCGCCTCGACGTTCGCGCGCACGTAGGCGAGCGCGTCGATCCCGGCGTCGAGGCGCTCCCTCCGCGCCTTGAGCTCGAGGGCGCGCTCGCGCAGGCGCCCGACGTCGTCGTCGGACAGCGGCGGCTGGCGCAGCGTCGCGAGCTGCCGGTCGACGAGCTCCGCGTGCCGCCCCTGCGCGGCCACGCGCGCCTTCGCCGACAGCGCCGCCGCCCGCTCCGCCTCGAGCGCGCGGGCGCGCTCGCCCTGGTCGGGCGGATCGAGCAGCATCGCCTCGCCGAGGAGCGCGCGCAGCCCGTCGACGCGCGGCCGGAGCGCCCGCGCCGCCTCGGCGTGGCGCGCGGCCGCGACGCGGTGGCGCTCGAGCTGAGCTCCGGCCTCCCCGATCGCGCGCCTCGCGGCCGCGAGCGCCGGCGCCGGATCCCCCGCGAGCCACACGGCGTGCCCGGCGAGGAGGGCCTCGCCGTCCGCGGCGAGGCGCTCGATCTCCCGCCGGCGCGCGCTCGCCTCGTCGAGCGCGCGCGCCTCCGCCTCGGCCTGGCGGCGCAGGTCTGCGGCGCGCTCCTCCCGCGCGCGCCGGCCGAGGCGCGGGCGCGACGGGACGCGCGACACCCGCAGCGCGATCCCCTCGTCGACCGCGACGTCCCGCTCGCCGACCTCCACCGCGCTCCTCGCGGAGGCCAGCCCCTCGAGGTCCGCGTCGCGCGCGACGAGCAGCACGTCGGCGAGCGCATCCGGGCGCCCCGCGATCGCGCGGGCGGCGCCCTCCGGATCGTCTACGACCAGCGCCTGCGCGAGGCCTCCGAGGCGCGCCTCGAGCTCCGCGGCCTCTGCGAGCGCGACGTCCTCGAAGCCGAGCGCGACGAGCTCCGCGCCGAGCCGGTCCTTGAGCGCGAGCAGCTCGGGGGCGAACGGACCACCGGCCGAAAGGAGCTCCCGCGCCTCCCGCAGCAGCCGCTCCTGCGCCTCCCGGGCCAGCTCCTCGGACCTCCGCGCCGTCGCGAGCTGCTCCGCGAGCGCGGAGCGCGCGGCGTCGAGGGTCGCGCGGTCGGCCACCGCGACGCCGAGGTGCGCTCCCAGCCGAGCGGCCCGCGCGTCGTGCTCGCGCCACTCGGGCTCCTGCGCCGTGAGCTCGCGGCGCCGGGCCTCGAGGTCCTTCAGGAGGGCCTCCGTCGCAGCGGCCGCCGACCTCGCCGCCCGCTCCTGCTCTTCGTGGTCCGCGCGCTCCGCCTCGACCTCGCCGAGGAGCCGCCCGACGAGCGCCGCGGCCGGCTCGCCGGTGAGCGGTACGCCGAGCTGCTCCGCCTGACCGCGAGCGCGCGCCTGCCTCGCCTCGAGCCGGCGGGCCTCCCCGAGCTCTCCCTCGATGGCGGGGAGGCGCCCGGCGAGCGCGGCGAGCTCCCGGTGGCGCCGGAGGGCCTCGACGGCGGCGCCGTGCGCGCGCGACGTGTCGACCTCGCCGCCGGCGAGCGCGCGCAGCGCCTCCATCACCCCCGCGTGCCGCCTCCGGTGGTCGTCCGCGTCCGCGAGGCGGGTCGTCGCGTCGCGGCGCTCCCGGTCCGCGGCGTCGAGCTCGGCGCGGGCCGCCGCGAGGCGGCCGCCGAAGCCCTCCGGGGCGAGCGGCGCCGCGCCGAGGCACGCCTCGGCCTCGCGCAGGCGCCGGACGGCCTGGTGGTAGGCGCCGGCGCGGCGGTGCAGCTCCTCGATGCCCCGCTGCGCGTGCGCGAGCCCGCCCGCCGCCCGCTTGTAGCCCTCCTGTGCGCGACGGAGCTCCTCGCGCCGTCGCTCCCGCTCCTCGTCGGCCTCGGCGCGCGCGTGCGCCGCGGTCGCGGCCGCCTCCTCGGCGCCGCCGAGGGCGGCGGCGCACCGCTCGAGCGCGCCCGCCGCCGCGAGCGCCTGCCGCACCCGCGCGTGCCACGCGCGCGCGGACTCGAGCACCTGGCCGAGCGCTCCGCGCCGGCGCTCCAGCGCGTCGAGCTCGGCGACGGTCTCCTCGAGCGCGCCCCGCGCGGCGTCCAGCGCGCCGGCGGCCGCGGCGCGCGCCGCCTCCGCGTCGACCACGCGGCGCGACAGCTCATCCGCGCGCTCGCGGGTCGCGAGGAACGCCGCCGCGAACATCGCCTGGCCCGCCTCGAACACGCGGCCGATCTCCTGCTCGAGCCGCCGCGACTCCTGCACCTCGGTCCGCGTGCGCCGGCAGGCGTCGAGGTTGGCGCGCATGCGCTGGAGCGTGTCGGCGAGGCCGCCCTCTTCCTTGAGCAGGAAGGCGCGCAGCTCGGAGGTCAGCGCCCGCGAGATGCCGCCCGTCATGCTCGTCCGGAGCATCTCGTTCAGCTTGTTGCGCTCCTCGTCGGTGCCGAGGCGCAGCGGCGTCACGCCCTGATCGAAGAGCGCGGCGAAATAGTCGCGGGCCGACGCGAACGACTGCAGCCGCCCGCCGAGGCGCGCCGCGCTCTCGCGGAGCTCGGGCAGCTCGGGCACCACCTCGCTGTCGCCCTGGCTCACGAGCAGGAGGTCCTGGAGGCGGACGTCCTCGCCGAGCCCCGACACGACGAAGGGTGTCGGCTCGACGGACGGCTCGCCCTTGCGCTCCAGGTGGACGCCGGCGAGGAGCCGGCGCCCCGACGAGAGGACGACGTCGAGCGCGGCGTACGAGGGGCGGCCGGGCTCCCCGAGCCGCCCCCAGATGCCCTTGTCGCCGCCGGTGGCGCCCGTCTCGCCGAGGTTCGTGAAGCGCAGGCGCGACATGTCCGGCAGGAGGACCACGTACGCGGCGATCATCACCGTCGTCTTGCCGGCGCCGTTCGCGCCCTCGAGCGCCGTGACGTGGCGGTCGAGGAGGTACCGCTCGTAGAAGACCCCCTTCCAGTTGACGAGGGCGAGCGCCGCCGCGCGGGCGCGGCTCATCGGGCGGCCTCCTCGTCCGGGGCGGCGTCCTCCTCGGCGCCCGGCTCGTCGCCGCCGCTCGCGTCGCCGAGGAGCACCTCGCCCCGCGCGACGAGCCGCTCCAGCGCCGCGCCCCGGTCGCCGAGGCCGCGCACGGGCTCGGCGAAGCGCATCAAGGCCGGGCGCAGGCGGAGGCGCGCCTCGTCGAGGACGTCCACGAAGCCGAGATCCGCGAGCCGGCGCAGCGCCTCCCCGACCTGCGCGCGCACCGTCTCCGCGGCGACGCGCTCGTCGTACTTGCGCTTGCGCGGGCTCAGCGTGCGGACGAGGATCTCCGCGCCGACCAGGCCGGAGAGGCGCCCGAGGAGCGCCTCGCGCGCGACGAGCCCGCCGTGCTGGAGCGTCGCCGGGTCGAGGTAGAGGAGCGCGAGCGTCTGGCCGACGAGCATCTCCCCCGACGAGAGCTGCCTCCGCCCGAGCCGATCGCCCGAGGGGAGGAGGTAGAAGTACCCGTCGCTCTGCTGGACGAGCTCGCAGCCGAACCGCCGGTAGAACCCCTCGAGGAGCGCCTGCGCGTCGGCGAGGTAGTCGTAGGCGGTGCCGTCATCGCGGCCGATGTGCCGCCCGCGGCGCAGCATCAGGTCGACCTCGGGGAAGTGCTCGTCCGCGATCGCCGCTTCCAGCGTGAGGAAGGTCGAGTCCCTCACGGCGCACCCCTCCCCTCGACGGCCCAGTCCTCGATCTCGATCCGCTCGAGCACGTGCGCCCAGGGCCGCTCGCGCTCGCTCCGCACCCGCGCGCGGCGGGCGACCGCGGCGGCGATGCGCCCCGCCGCCGCGTAGCGCACGGGCTCGGGCAGGCCGGGGAGGACGCGCGCCGACACCGCGGCGAGCGTCGCCGCGCCCTCGTCCAGGGCCCGCTCGACGAGCGCCTCGATGTCCGCGACGAGGCGCTCGGGCTCGACCCACGCGGGGGCCGCCTCGCGATCGGCGCGAGGTCGCGCCACGGGTGGGCGCTCGACGCGGGCCTCGAGCGGACGGAGGAGCCGGATCGAGGGCGCGCGCGCCGTCACGAGATGGAAGGGGCGCGAGGGCCACGCGGCGAGCTGGTCGCGCAGGCGCTGGCTGAGCGCACGCTCGGGGTCGAGCCGCACGACGTCCCGCAGGTAGCGGTGCACGTACTGGTAGTACTCGGACCACGCCCGCTGCCGCGCGGCTCCCCACGCCGCGATCCGATCGACGTGCTCGATGACGCGCTGCACCGTCGCCTCGGCGTCGGCGTTCGCGGCGGAGATCGCGAGCGTCTGGATCTCCTGCAAGAGGGCGACGAAGTGGTTCGTGTCCCTGAGCAGGATCTCGTTCAGCTCTCGGAGCGTGCTGGTCGTCGTGTCGAGCAGGCTTTGGCAGCGGTCGACGGCGCTGAACCAGTCGGCCGACAGCAGGGTCGCGATCTCGGCCTGCACCTCTTCCTGCTGGGCGTCGAGGCCGCGCTGCCTGCGCTCGATGCCCGAGACGAGGTCGGCGACGGTGACGCGGAGCGGCCCCGCGACCGTGGCGCGCCACGCGCCGTCGCCCTCGGCCTTCCTCGCGGCGGCGAGGATCTCGGCGAGCTGCGCGCGGAGGGTGCCGGTGAGCAGGGTCAGGCTCTCGCGCGTGAGCGCCTCGTCGGCGAGGAAGTACTCGACGACCGCCGCCGCGAGCCTGGTGAGCGCGTATTCGCCCGCGCGCACGAGGCCGGCGCCGTCGACGCGCGCGAGCATCCGCTGCTCGCGGAGCCGCTGGATCGCGTGCGTCGCGCGCTTGCGCGGGTTCTCGGCGCCGGGCTCGACGACGTCGCAGACCTGCTCGAACAGGTCGACGAGGGCGTCCTCCTCGAAGGACGCCAGGGCCGCCTTGTCCGCGCGCAGGTAGAGCCCCGCGAGGAAGCAGAGGTCGACCGTCTTCAGGTCGAGGTTCACCCGGTCGCGCGCGAGGGAGGCGATGACGCGGCTGGGGTCGGCGGGAGGCCTGGTGTCGTGTCCTGGTTCCACGTACCCGTGACCGGCGATGGGGTGGCGGTCATAACGTGGAAGGGATGAAGGGTCAACGTGCCGCCGGGCATGATGGCCTGTCCCGGGGCAGCCCGGCGGGCGCGGCTGCGCCCCACCGCGCCTCCTTCGCTATCACCGCCGGCGACGCGCGCGACCTCGGCCGAGGGCCGGATGCCGCGTTGGCGGCGCGGAGACGTCGCCCGCCGTTCCCATTCCCAGGACCTTGTGGTGGCGTGTCCGCCGCGCGCCTCGGACTCAAGGGCAAACGCCATCGCGGGTGCGCCACATGAAGAAAACGGCCGACTGGGTGTCGCGGTGAGAATTTCCAACACGACAATGGAATGCGACGAAGACTGCGCGCAGGGCTCGATCCCTCCACCTCGATGGCGGATGGAGGCGAGCTCGTGTTCGTCCCACGACCCACGCTCCAACAGGCATGCGGAGCGCCCCATCGGACGAGCGTCCTGAAAGGGATTCCGGCGGTCGCCGTCGCGGAATGACAAATTCGTCGACGGCTCCGGAATGCATGGCCCTGTCCGATCCGGCGCCGATTGAGCTTCGCGCGCGCATTGGGCGTCGCATCCGCTGTACGCTGCGGTCTGGATGCGCGAGAGGGTGTGCGCGCTGGAGACCTCCGCGCTCGTGGCTCGGCTCGAGCAGCTCGGTATCCGGGTGGACCACGACAGGTTCATCGCGGAGACGCCGCGGTTCGGCTCCGCCGTGCGGTGGGCTCGAGAGACATGGCTCCCGTTCGCTCCGGCTCACGCCGACGTGCATGCGCGCGACTTCGTCGCCCTTGCCGCGTGCGAGCTCTGGAAGCGCTGGCGCCCCGAGCCGCAGTCGCAGGAGGGGCTGCACGAGCTGCTGCTGCTCGGTGAGGATCACGCGGATCGTCATGACGACATCACGGCGACGGAGCACTGGATCCGCTTCTGGAGGTGTCTCCGGCCGCTGCTCACGCCCCACTCGTCTGCGATCGTGCCGAGGTGCTGTACGTGACGGGGGAGCGAATCGAGGCGGAGCGCATCCTGCGCGAGCAGATCGAGGCGCCCCCACGAGCGCAGGAGCCTACGTCAGGCTGGCCGAGCTCTGGGCCCCGCACGGAAGCGAGGATCGCGAAGCGATCACCCGCTCCCTCGCGCTCCTTGCTCAGGCAGCCGCGCGACCCGTCAAGGACGCCGCCGACTGGGATCTCGCCGCCCGCGTCAAGGAGCTGCGGACGCAGCTCCGGGCGTGCGGCGGTGACACAGGCAAGGCGGTCACGGCGTAGGCAGCGCATACACCACGGCGCGGTGCGCCGTGGTCGTGTGTTACCTGACGGTGAGCTCGCCGCGCGGGCGAGGCCCGCCTCTATCACCGCGCAGTAACGTCCGCCTGCTCAGTTTCCGGCTGCGCAGCATGCAGACTCGGACCCGGGGTCCGCCCGCCGGCCGGTGCGGGCAACGTGGTCGAGCTCGCCGGCCTGTGTTTCGACATCCCGACCCGGGGGTCGGCGCAGCATCGAGGCGCCTCGCGTACCACTACGTGGAGCGCTGCTTACCTGGCGTCGGCTTCGTCAGTAGCGGAATAGCCGGAAACCAGTGCCAGTCGTCCCCTTGGGCGCTCACCTGACCCAATGTGCCGAGGCCGTCCATCAGGATCGGTATCATGTGCAGCGCGCCGTACAAAGCTTGAAACGCATCTAGCCCTGACCCATGAGAGCGCGTGACCTCGCTACCCGGTCCTCGGATTTCAAAATCAACTTCCCAGCCGCGCTCATGCCTGAACTCCGGCTTCCACAGCAGAACACGGATCGCTTCTTCGGCACCGTCCGGCCGCTTCAGCGTGAGCTCTCGCTCTGCGATGGGGATCTGCATGCGCCGATGGTGCCACCGTCCTCGGCATCGTCAAGCGTCCGTCCTCTGCATACCGCAAGACACCTCCCGTTGCCGAACGTGCGTGCTCTGTCGCGCACTTTCCGGTGCTTACGTGGAATTCTCTCCGAGCAATACAGTTCCCATCGTTCATCGAGCGTTCTGCACGCGTTTTCGCAAGTGACAAATCGGCACGCGGCAACAGCCCTTGCGCGACCTTCATTGTGCTCGGCATGGCATTACCGTTTCGTCCTGGGAGGCGCCACCAGAGCGCCGCACATGAGTTGCCACACGTCCGCTCCATCGTTTACTGCGTTGTCGCATCGTGCTTGTGATGTACGTTCGGGTTCCGGATCCTCTGCTGCGAGTGCTCCAGGTCGAAGGGCACACAACAGCGTGGACGTTGCGAGCGCGGTTTTGAGCATGGCCTGTCCCCCGCTCGCTTATATGAAGCGCAGGTGTGGGAGCGGGAGGGGCATGCGGATTAGGGCGCCTTGCACGGTACCTATGTCCCCGTGAGACTGCCAGGTTATCCACTTGCGACCCGCGGGCTGGAGATATCCGCGGCCACGGCAGCGCGGGAGCGCGTCCTCGCGAGCACTGGCGTCGCCGAGCTGGACCGCTGGATCCGCCGGAGGGCTGTCATCCGCGCCGCCTCTTCGCGCGTTCTCGCGACTTTCGCGACCGGCTCTGCCGCGCGGGCGATCTGGTGAGCGCGGCCTGGTATCGCCCCGCTCCCGCGGTGCTGCCCGGCCCGTGGCAGCTCGCCGCCCAGGCCGTGCTCGGCAGGAGCCCCGTGAGCCGCCGAGGCACCGCTCCTTGACCCTCTTCCCGCGCGTCCCCCGATGGGCCACCCTCGCGCCATGAGGCTCCCCGTGACCGAGCTCGAGGCCGCCTACCGCCCCACCGGCGACTTCCGCCTCCCCCACCACAGCGGGAGCCTCCTGCGCGGCCTCCTCGGCCGCGCCCTCCGGCAGACCGGCTGCGCCATCTCCGACGAGCCCTGCCGCGCCGCGTGTCTCCGCCCGGGTCGCTGCACCTATTCGCGCCTCTTCGACCCTCCCCTCCCGGAGCCGCTTCCTCACCGGCTGCTGCGCGGCGCCACCGAGGCGCCTCCGCCCTTGCTCCCCCTCATTCCCCGCCCCGGCGAGACGCACGCCGATCCCCTCGTCCTCGGCGTTCGTGTGCTCGGCACGCTCGGCGACGACGACCTGCAGCGGCTGATCGCCGCCCTCATGGACATCCCGACCCTCCGGCTCGGCTCTGCCGAGGACCGGATCGAGATCGAGCAGCTCCGCCGGCGTCGCGAGCGCGACTGCACCCTCGAGATCGCCCCCGGCGAGCCGCGACAGGGCCAGCTGCGGGTCACCTTCGAGACGCCGGCGTGGCTCACGCACAAGGGTCGACTCCACACCGCGGCCGACCTCGACTTCTCGTCGCTCTTCCGCCACGTCTATCGTCGGCTGACCACGCTCTGCGCTCTTTACGGCGAGCTCCGTCCCGAGGACGAGGCACGCTTCTCGGAGCTCGATCGGCTCGCCGCGTCCGTGCGGGTTGCCGCCGCGGATCTCCGCGCCGTCCGGTGGGAGCGCCATTCCTGGGAGCGCGAGGCGCGTCACCCCATGATGGGGCTCCTCGGCTCGCTGCTCCTCGAGGGCGCTGTCGGCGTCTTCCAGCCGCTCCTGGAGGCAGCGGCGCTCACCTTCATAGGGAAGTGCACGAGCCATGGCCTGGGGCGGATGCGCATCGAGGTCCCGGACCTCCCGGCGCCGCCGCCACGACGATCTCGTGCGTGAGCGGCTCGCCCGCTATTCCTGAACGTGGATCTCGCGCCATCGGTGCGTTCCAGGGCGTGAGGATCCGACGCGACGACAGCAAGTAGGCATCAGCAGGGGTCAGACCTCTTCAGTGCCTTCTGAGCAGGCATGTCTCGTTCGGAGCAAATCGATCCTCCGCAACGCGAACACCGGCGACGTCTCAAATGCCCTTTGAGCAGGCATGTCTCGTTCGGGGCCTCGGCTGCTGGACAGGGCTCACCGGCCCTGGAAGGGCTTGTTTCAATTCCCTTTAGGCAGGCATGTCTCGTTCGGGGCGCTCGGAGCTCAGCGCCTCATTAAAGCGTTGAACAACGCCGTTTCAATGCCCTTTAAGCAGACATGTCTCGTTCGGGAGATTTTCGATGGGATGATCTGCCCCATGGTGGACCTGTTTCAATGCCCTTTGAGCAGGCACGTCTCGCTCGGGAGGCTCAGAAGTTCGCGGGCGACACTTTCGAATACAGCCTCTGGTTTCAATGCCATTTAAGCAGACATGTCTCGCTCGGGCAAGAGATGTAGCGTGAACCGGCGAGCGACCGTGCCATGGTTTCAATGCCCTTTAAGCAGGCATGTCTCGCTCGGGAGTTGAGCCACTTTTTCCCGCGTTCCTGCCCCCAAATCCCTATTTCAATGCCCTTTAAGCAGGCATGTCTCGCTCGGGGGATATTTTCAAGGTCTCTATCAGTGATTCCCGCATGTTGTTTCAATGCCCTTTAAGCAGGCATGTCTCGCTCGGGGCCGTGGGCGGATATCCCCGCCTACGACTTTCTACCGACCTGGTTTCAATGCCCTTTAAGCAGGCATGTCTCGCTCGGGTGATCGGCGCCTTCCTGCGGCCCGGGACACTGCACTCTCGTTTCAATGCCCTTTAAGCAGGCATGTCTCGCTCGGGGAAGATCCATTCCAGAGGAAGAGCGATCCCAACAAGCTGCTGTTTCAATGCCCTTTAAGCAGGCATGTCTCGCTCGGGCGCGAAACCAGGATCTACAAGGATTTTGGTCATTTTGTTTCAATGCCCTTTAAGCAGGCATGTCTCGCTCGGGCAGCAGAAACACAAAGCTTATGCGGAGTTCAGGAAGGCTGTTTCAATGCCCTTTAAGCAGGCATGTCTCTGTCTCGCTCGGTGCGTGGCACAGATCGGACTCTCCTATGCTAGGGCGGCTCAGTGTTTCAATGCCCTTTAAGCAGACATGTCTCGCTCGGGATTTTGCTTGCTATTGATAGCATGCATTCTGGGGTTCGTTTCAATGCCCTTTAAGCAGGCATGTCTCGCTCGGGTGGCGGAAAGAAGGAGGGCAACTATGTCCTTGTATAAAGGGTTTCAATGCCCTTTAAGCAGGCATGTCTCGCTCGGGCTCCGGTTTCGGGGGCGCGGGAGATTGCTGTGAATAATGTGTTTCAATGCCCTTTAAGCAGGCATGTCTCGCTCGGGTTCCCCTATGCAGGGACAGAGGGAAATGTCGCCGTATTTCAATGCCCTTTAAGCAGGCATGTCTCGCTCGGGACAAATCGCAGTTGGGATCATCATGGGGCCCAGGGTCCTGTTTCAATGCCCTTTAAGCAGGCATGTCTCGCTCGGGAGACCCCTCCAAATCCATAACCATTTCAACCACTTACAGGCAGCATTCCGCTAACCCCTCGCGAACGCAGCGTTCGCTCGCTTCACTTCCGCTCGTCCGACACGGACCACCACCCAAAAATCTTAGTAATTTCGCCCGCTTACGCGATCCGCTAACCCCCCGCCTCAAAACGCCTCTTCCCCGGTTAGCGTCAGCGGCCGACATCTGCCTTGTCAAGGAGCAGGCCCCGCGCCCTCCGTACGGCAGTGTCACCGGAGAACGCTCGGCCGTCAAGTCCCACCTGCCGCGCTCGACCGCCCGACATCCCACCACCGGCCCGGCCGGCGGCGCTTGGCCGCTCCTCCTCTGGTCTCCACCACACTCTTCCAGCTGCTCGCCGAGCCCTTGCGTCACCTCGCCGCTCCCCGTCCGCCCGTCCTTAACTCTCTCGGTCCCCGCAGCAGGCAGACCTCACGCGACGGACACGACCGCAGGACAGAACCGAAGCCGTCGACGCAAAGAGGAGGCCAGGCCTCACGGGGTGCTACTCGCCAGGGGGGCAACGGCCGCGCCGCCCGAGCCGGGAGCTCGTTACATCGTGGAGAGAGCACGAAGCTCATCGAGGCACCCCCTCGATCAACCAACGCAACGAGATGGCTTGAGCCGAGCCTTCCCCGCGCAGCGCCCCCCGCCTCGCCCGCCCCAGGCGCGCGCTACCCCCGCGCCCTCCCGCGCGCTACGTTCCCCGCCGTGAGCGCACCTCGTTCTTCCGGCCCCCGCACTGCGCTGCTCCTCTCCCTGCCCGTGCTCGCCGTCGCCGGGGCGGCCTTCCTTATCCTGAGCGGCAGCGACCGCCCCGAGCCTCCCCCAGCTCGGCCTGCAACCGCGGAGTCCCGCGCGACCCCGCCGCCCGAGAAAGCCGAAACGTCATCTCCCGCACAGCCGCCCCCGGCGGCCTCCGCCCCTCCGGAGGCCGCTGCAATGCAGGCAGAGGTTTCTCCTGACAGGGATCCGGAGTCCCTCGTCATCGAGCGGATGCGCGCCGCGTTATCGCAGAACGCCGAGGAGGTGCTCCGGCTCGACGACGCCGCCTCGCGCGACTTCGGCGCCGACAGCCCGCGCGTCGCCGAGCGGGGCCTGCTCCGCGTGCGCGCGCTCGTGCGCATGGATCGCATCGGCGAGGCCCGCAGCTTCGCGGAGGACCTCGTCGAACGGTATCCTGACGACCCGTCCGCAAAGAGTGCTGCGGCCTACATGGGTATTCACCCGAGGCCGCGCGGGCCGTCCCGCTGAGCCGCGCCGCCGCGGGGTCGCGCCCGAGCATGCTTGTAACGAGAGCGGATCATTTCACCACAACCGCTGAGCCGGGGGCTCGCCGCCAGACCAGGACGTTGCGCAGCAGTTTACGCGCCGAGTCACTGAACCGCTTAAGATTTCGGCTGGTAAATCGAGCGTCTCTTCGCGATAATCCCCTGCATGAAAACTTGGCTTCTCCTCGGGGCTCTCCAGCTCTCTCTGGTCGGAATCGGATGTGGCGGCACGCTCGACGGCGTCAACGACGACGGCGACGGCGGCGGCACGGCGTCGAGCGGCAGCGGCGAACCTGCCGGGAGCGGCAGCGGCGGCCCGGCGTCGAGCGGCAGCGGCGGCCCCGCGGCCACCGGCACCGGCGGCGGGTCTGGACCTGGCCCCGGAGGAACGGGCAGCGGCGGCCCCGCGTCGAGCGGCAGCGGCGGCCCCGTGACCACCGGCGGCGGGCCGGATCCGGGCAACACCTGCACCGAGGTGGACTCCTGTCCGTTCGAGGCCGGGGTCGAGATCGATTGCCGCAAGCGCTTCATGTACGGCGTGAACTACGCCTGGCGCGACTTCGGCGCCGACTTCAGCGGGCAGCGCCAGTGGAGCCAGGCCGGCGTCTCGGGCAAGCGGGACCGCGTGCTCGCGGACCTGCGCGACATGCGCGCGCACGGCGTCGATGTCGTCCGCTGGTGGATCTACCCGCGCATCTACGGCGACGCGCTCGTGATGGACGGGCAGGGCAACCCGACCGGGCTCGGCGGCACCTCGACCCAGGACATCCTGGCGGCGCTCGAGCTCGCCGATCAGGCCGAGGTCAACCTGATGTTCACGCTCTTCTCCTTCGACGGCTTCTACAAGACCTCACACAACCCGCCGAGCGGGCTGTCCGTCGCGAGCCTCGGGCCCATCGTCGCGGACGCGTCGCGGCGCGCCCGGCTCATCGAGAACGTCGTCCGGCCGATCGCGCGGACGGTCGCGTCGAGCCCGCACCGGCACCGCAATGTGGCGTGGGACGTCATCAACGAGCCCGAGTGGGCGATGACCGGGCCGAGCCTCTACGGCGGGGACCCCGCGTTCGAGGGGGACGCCAGCAAGTTCGACCTCGTCACACACGCGCAGATGGAGGCGCTCGCCAAGGAGTCGGCCGCCGTGCTGCGGGCGGAGACGGGCACACCCGTGAGCGTCGGCAGCGCCGCGATCAAGTGGGGCCAGGCGTGGACCCACGCGGACGTCGACTTCTACCAGGTCCACATGTACGGGTGGGTCAACGAGTGGTACCCGTACAACACGCCGCTCTCCGAGTTCAACCTCACCGACAAACCCGTCGTCATGGGCGAGTTCCCCATCAACCTGGTGGACATGGACGTCCAGTACGACAGGTTCGTGAGCGACCTCTACAACATCGGGTACGCGGGCGCGCTCTCCTGGTCATACACCGACGGGAACTTCCCGTGGGCGCCCGCGCGCAACGCGGTGAAGGCGTTCGCCGATCAGCACGCGTGCGAGACGCGCTACTGAGAAACGACCGCTGAGCTCGACAGGCACGCGGCTCCCCCGCGCCGCCACCCAATCCGAGCTCAGCTGTCATGCCGAGCACTCGTCCTGGACGGCGCTCGTTTCTGTCGCGCTGGCGGGATGTTTCACATCCTGGACGGTTTACGTTTCTCCCTTGTGACAGGCTGCCTCAGTGTGGCGCGTTGACACGACATCGGTCGGCGCGTCGCTCGTGAGCTCGCCTCGATTCGTGGATGCTGGTTGGCTGGTCGCACGGGCACGTGGGTTGCTCGGCATGTGGGCCCGCTGCTCACAGGCGCTGCGCGCCGGTGAGCCATCGAGAGTTGTTAACCAGCACCCAATGGGAGAGCGACATGGCAAACGATCGCTACGGATACCGAGGCTTCCGCGACGAGGGGACGCGCGACGAGTGGCGTCATCGGGAAGAGCAGGGCCGCTTCCAGGGACACCAGGATCAGCGCGGCCAGCGCGATCGTGACGACGACCAGGGGTCGTTCGGGCGGGGCTCGTACAGCCGCGGCAACTATGCGAACCAGAGCGGTGGCAGCCGGCAGGGCGAGTGGGGCCATGAGCAGCAGCACGGCCAGCAGCAGCACGGCCATTACGATGGGAGCGACGACCGCTGGCAGGCGGGCGGCCACCAGGGTCAGGATTACCGCGGCGGCTTTGGCGGGCGCGGCCAGGATCAGCACGAGCGTGGCCGCTTCGGCGGGCGCGACGAGGACGAGCGCCGCGGTTACGGGCGGGACAGCTCCTCCTGGCAGCGAGGCGGCCGCGACGAGCAGCACTTCAGCGGCCGGGGAGCGGATGACGAGCGCGGCGGGTTCGGCTCGGCGCACCGCGGGCGCGAGGAGCACCGCGGCTACTACGGCCGAGACGTGACCCGCGGTTACACCGGCCGAGACGAGGGCCAGGGCCGCGACTGGTACGGCCGCGACTACTACGGCCGCGAGGAGAGCCAGGGCCGCGGCTACTACGGCCGCGAGGAGAGCCAGGGCCGCGGCTACTACGGCCGCGAGGAGAGCCAGGGCCGCGGCTACTACGGCCGCGAGGAGAGCCAGGGCCGCGGCTACGGCCGCGAGGAGAGCCAGGGCCGCGGCTACGGCCGCGAGGAGCACCAGGGCCGCGGCTACGAGGGTCAGCAGGGCCGAGGCTTCGAGAGCCAGAACCGCGGTTACGGCCGCGAGGAGCACCAGGGCCGCGGCTTCGAAGGGCAGCAGGGCCGCGGCTACGGCCGCGAGGAGTATCAGGGCCGCGGCTTCGAGGGGCAGCAAGGCCGCGGCTTCGAGAGCCAGAACCGCGGTTACGGCCGCGAGGAGTACCAGGGCCGCGGCTTCGAGAGCCAGCAGGGCCGAGGCTTCGAGAGCCAGAACCGCGGTTACGGCCGCGAGGAGTACCAGGGCCGCGGCTTCGAGGGCCAGCAGGGCCGAGGCTACGGCCGCGAGGAGTATCAGGGCCGCGGCTTCGAGGGCCAGCAGGGCCGAGGTTTTGAAAGCCAGAACCGCGGTTACGGCCGCGACGACTACCAGAGCCGCCACTTCGGCCGCGGCGACGAGCGCGGCGGGTTCGGCGGCGGCCAGCGCGGTCGCGACGAGGACCACGGCTTCCAGGGCCGCGGCGACGAGCGCGAGGGCTTCGGTCGCGGCCAGGAACGCCAGGGCCGCGGCGATCTCTACAACCGCCCGGAGCGCCGCCCGAGCTCCGGCCGCTTCATGGGCGAGGAGATCCAGCCGGGCTACTCGACCCGGACCCACGAGCGCGACGACGTTCACGCGTCGCATGGCCGCGACCGCGACCGCGACCGCTCGTTCGGCGAGAGCCACGATCGCTCCGACCAGCACAACCAGAACCGAACCTGGAACTGACCCCCTCGCGCTGAAGCGTCACGCCCCCCAGCGCGTACCCATCAGAGGCACAGACGACGCCGCGCCCCCGACGCGCAGCCCCCTCCGTGCCTCCCCTTCTCCCTCTTCCTCTCCCCCCGCTCCCCAAGCCGCCCGTCGCCGAGCGGGGCTCGCCCGCACAGGAGACGGGCCCAGATCGGCGTTTTCGGCGCGGAGGCGTACTCCAGTACGCCGAGCACCGAAAACGCCGAGGTGGGCCCGTATCCGAAGCGGGCGAGCCCCGCTCAGAGTTCGGTGCCGAGGGCGTAGCGGATCTGGCCCGTCTTCAGCGAGAGCACGTAGAGCGCCGTCCAGGAGGAAACGAAGATGTCGCTCGCCGACACCGCGAGCCCGGCCACGCCCTGTGTCTTCTTGTGGATCTGCACGTCCCAGAGCCGCTTGCCGGTGGCGCCCTCGAAGCAGGCCATCCGCATCCCGCCGTCCCTGTCCTTCATGTCGTAAGGGATGACGAGCAGCCCGCCGGCATAGGCCGCCTGCTGCGTGGTCACGTTCACGCTGGTGGTGAGCGGATCGACGCCGGGCACGAGCGACATCCAGAGCACCTTGCCCCGGTCCACCGCGGCCACCATCGCGACCTGGCTGCCCTTGTCGCGGCTGCCCAGCAAGAAGCGCGGCCCGGGCTCGCTCGGGACGAGCGCGCGGTGCGCCATGATGCCCTCCACCGCGTGCAACGAGGGCAGCCCGAACGCCGCGAACTGGGACCAGCCGATGATCTGGTAGCCGGGCGCCTCCGCCCCGTCCGAGCTCGGGACCGGCTTGCACGGCGCGTCCTTCGCCAGCGCGCGCTTCGCTCCGCTCGCCGGATCCAGCCCGTGCCGCGCGTCGTCGAGCGTCTCCACCACGATCGTCCCGTCGCCCTGGCAGATCCGCCTCGCCTTCTCGCCGAGCTGCGCCGACCACGACGGCGCTCCGGTGCGCTGATCGTAGGCCTGCACCTTGCCGAGCGCGTCGACCGAGATCACCCGGCCGAGGACGATCGCGCGCCGCGCCTCGTGGCTCGCCGCGTCCTTGCTCAGCACCCCCGCCTTCCAGATCGGCTTCCCGTCGCGCCCGTCATAGGCCGCGATCCACTCGTCCCACTGGGTCCCGACGGGGAGCTTGCTCCGGCCGATCACGTCGGGCGCGCCATCGCCGTTCACGTCGGCCAGCATCGGCCGATCGCTGAAGTAGTAACGGGGATCGTCGCCGACGACGGGCGCGCCCGCGCGCGACGACCCCGGCGAACGCAGGAAGGCGGTCGCGGTCGCGACCGCCCCCGCCGCCAGCACGAGGCCGAGCACGAGCCCGAGCGCGCCCGCCCCCGACGAGGGCGGCGCGACCCGGACCACGTGCATGCCCGGCGGGGGCGGCGCGGCGGCCGGCTTCCTGCCGCGATCCACCAGCGAGCGCGCGCCGCAGTAATGACAGGCGACCGCATCGAGCTCCGGCGCAACCGGCAGCGGAGCGCCGCAGCGCGGGCACCTGGTATCGACGATCCTGGCCATCGCCGCGCATCCTACACGAGCTGTTGTCTACCGCGCCGGCCTGCAGCATCCTCCCGCGCATGACGACATCTGCTTACTCTCATCCCTTCCCCCTCCCGAAGCTCGCCGGCGTGTTGTGCATCGCCTGGTCGGCCCTGATAGGCGCGTGCGGGGACGACTCCACCGGCCAGACCAGCGGCACCGGCGGAGGGGCATCGACCTCGTCGGGCAGCGGCTCGGGCACCGGCGGCAACGACAACCAGGGCGGCAACGACAACCAGGGCGGCAACGACAACCAGGGCGGCAACGACAACCAGGGCGGCAACGACAACCAGGGCGGCAACGGGCCGTCGACCGGCGACACCGTCCGCTTCATCGGGCGCTTCGACACGACCGATCCCGCCGGCCCGCGCTTCTCCTGGCCCGGCAGCGCGATCGCGACGCGGTTCACGGGGACGTCCATAAGCGCTCGCTTCAACGACACGGCGCCCGCGAGCGCGCCCGACTACTTCCAGGTGGTGATCGACGGCAAGCCCGAGGGCGTCCTCGCGGTGAGCAGCGAGGAAGACACCTACGTCGTCGCCGAGGGCCTCGCCGACGGCGAGCACGACCTCTTGCTCCACCGGCGGACGGAGACGCTCGTCGGGGTGACGCAGTTCCTCGAGTTCATCCCGGAGCAGGGCGAGCAGCTCTTGCCGGCCCCGCCGGCGCCCGAGCGCCGGATCGAGGTGATCGGCGACTCGATCTCCGCCGGCTACGGCATCGACGGCCCCGACGAGAGCTGCCCGTTCACGAGCGCGACGGAGAACAACTACCTCGCCTACAGCGCCGTGACAGCGCGGATGCTCGAGGCCGACGCGACGATCATCGCCTGGTCCGGCAGGGGCGTGTACCGCAACTACAACGACGAGAACGCCGAGCCCATGCCGGCGATCTACGGCCGCACCATCGCCTCGGAGGCGCAGCCCGCGTGGGACTTCTCCTCCTGGGTGCCTCAGGTCGTGGTGATCAACCTCGGCACGAACGACTTCAGCATCAATGTCCCCGGCCCCGCGACGTTCAACGCGCCGTTCAAGCAGGCCTACGCGGGGCTCGTCGAGACGGTCAGGGGCCACTACCCCGAGGCCCACATCTTCTGCACCGTGGGCCCGATGCTGAGCGACGGGTACCCGGAGGGCGCAGAGGCGCTGACCAGGGCGCGGACCCTCATCACCGAGGTGGTCGACGAGCGGACGGACGGCGGCGACACGCACGTGCACTACGTCGAGTTTCCCACGCACGACGGCGCCACGAACGGGCTCGGCTGCGACTACCACCCGAGCGTCAAGACGAACCAGCTGATGGCCGAACAGCTCGCCGAGGCCATCAAGGACGAGGTCGGCTGGTAAGACGACGCCAGCGCGGCGCAGGGCCGTCGCGTCGCCCCGCGCCTCGCCGGCCGGCGCCGCAGCCCGGCGCCGACACTCCCCGCTCAGCGCCCGCGACGCCGCGGGCCCCTTCGAGCTCCTCCTCCGACCGAAGGCCCGAACCGAAGGCCTGCGCCTCGCGCTGGACCAGACGCCTGCGCCTCGCGCTGGACCAGAGGCCTGCGCCTCGCGCTGGAGCGAAGGTCTGCGCCTCGCCCCGGGCGTACGTGGCATCGTGTCCCCCCTCCCCATCCCCGGCTGTGGCACGTCGCTACACCTGCGCGCGATCCCGCTGCGGCACGGACGCGGCGGCGACGCCCCGTTGATCGAACCTTCGCCAGAGCGCAGCGCCGCGCTGACGAGGCGGCCTTGGTACATGCGGTGCATCTGTTGAACATCAGAACACCAGACAGGCGGCGCCGCCGAAGACGCGTGGGAGCGCGTGCCGCTGAACCAGGAGATCATCCATGTACAGCAAGCAAGACGGCTCCCCGCGGGCCACCTACAAGAGCCACAGCCGAGAGTTCCTGAAGGACGCGCGCGAGCGGGCGGAGAGCTCGGACGACCGGGACGCGTTCATCCCTGCCCCGAAGGACGGACCGGTGGAGGTGGTGGACGAATTCGCCGAGCAGATCGCCGAGCAGTACCTCGCCTCGGCGACCTCGGGCAAAGGGGACCTCACGGAAGACTACGAGGATGAGCTGGATCCAGAGGAGATCGGCGGCCCCTTCATCATCACCACGGCCGAGCAAGAGATCGCGTACAGCAGGGACTCGATGAACCCCGAAGACGCCGAGGTCGAGCCCTTCCCCCTCGTCACGCGCTCGCCGCTGCCCTGAGCCGCACCCCCTCGACCCGACGCAGGCTCGTGCCGGCAAAACCGACCCGCGACGCAGCGCCCACGCGGCCGGCCGAGCCGAGTCCCCCCGCCCCGACAGCGCCCCCGGATCCGTCCCTCGCCCGGCCCGCGCCGGGATCACCGGCGCGCGCTGGCGCGGCGGGCTGAGCAAAGGTAGAGACGGCGGGCATGGCGGAGTCGCTCGAGAGAGAGCTCGCGCGCCTGTCCGGCGAGGAGATGGTCGCGGCGCTCGGGCTGGGCAGGGCGCCCGCGTGGGTGCGGCGCGCCGGGCGCGCGGCGTTCGAGGTGCCCTCGCGCCCGCTCGGGCGGGTGCTCGCGCGCTTCGACCGGCGCACCGGCGAGGCGGGGATCCACGTGGCGGCGCGGGAGGCGCTCGCGGACTTCGGCGCGCGCTGGATCGCGGACGCGCCGCGGCCGGCGGCGGGCGGGGCGCTGCTCGTCCTGTCCAACCACCCCGGCGCTTACGACGCGCTGGCGCTGATGGCGGCGCTCGGCCGGGCCGACCTCATGATCGTCGCCGCCGAGCGGCGGTTCCTGCGCGCGCTGCCCCACGTGAGCCGGCGGCTGCTCTTCGTGCCGATCGACGGCGCCGGCGGCGCGCGCGAGCTCGCGGCGCGGACCGCCGGCGTGCGCCGCGCCGTGCAGCACCTGCGCGGGGGCGGCGCGCTCCTGCATTTCCCGGCGGGCCGCATCGAGCCCGACCCGGCCTTCCCCGCCGCGGGCGAGGCGCCGCTCGGGGCGTGGCACCCGAGCGCCGGGGCGCTCCTCCGCGCGGCCGCCGCGGCCGGCGGGCGCGTCGCCCTCGCGATCGTCTCGGGGGTGCACTCGCCCCGGGCGAAGCGGCTGGCGGCGACGCGGTGGGCCGAGCGGCGCGGGGTGACCACGCTGGCGCCGCTGCTGCAGATCGCGCTGCCAGGGTTCGACGACGTCGCGGTGAACGTGCGGCTCAGCGAGGCGCGGGACGCGGCGGCGGTGGTGGCGGACCGGCCGGGAGATGACGCGGCGCTGACCGGACGGCTCCGCGACAGGGCCGCGGAGATGCTCGCGGCGGCGGCGGGAGACGGGCCGCGCGCTCCTGGCGAACGCTGGTAAACCGGACACCACGGGAGCCGAGGTGCCCGGCCCCCCAGCGAAGGGGATCGCTCGGGCCTGCGTCCATTCCGGCGAGCAGGCACAAATTGCCACCGAGACAGCGCGTTTTTGGTCGAGCGCTGCAACGAGGGTGTCAAACGAGACAGCATTCCCGTTCGCCTGGGCAATTTGCCATGCACAGAAGCGTTTCCTGGTCGATTTGAAGATTGACGCGTGGATCTCCATCGCTGGATCCTCTCGAGTGAGGATATTCATGCGCAAGATGCTGCTCGCTGTCGTCATGTCGCTCGCGCCGCTCGGATGCGCGAGCGGCTTCGAGCCGCCGCTGGTCGCCGGGAAGATCGTGCTCACGCTGGGATCGCAGCAGCTCTTCCTCGACACGGGGAACAACGGAGAGACCGCGGTCGGCTTCGACGAAGACGAGCCGGGCAGCTGGTACACGGACTGCGGGCTGCGAGATGGCGAGTTCCAGGTGATGATCCACAACGAGGCGATCCGGGAGAAGAAGGGCTTCTGGGGTGTCAACATCCGCGCGGCCGTCGACGCACCTCAAGAGGACATGAACGTGTTCGTCAGCCTGGGCGAAGACTCGCTCAGCGGCGTGTGTCAACTGAAACACACGACGACGAGGGAGAGAGACCCTTATGAAGGCGAGCTCTCCGCCGAGGCGTGCCTCGTCAAGGACCGGAGGGAGGATCCGGACGGCCTGCAGGAGGCCCGCTTCGACGCCTTCATCCGCGCCAAGCAGTGCTTCCTGATCAACGCCGACGGCTCCGCAGACTAGCACCTCGCCCGAGCACCCCGTGTCGCCGCGCGCACCGTCAGGCCCACGGGAGGGGGCCGGACACCTCGCGAGACCCCGAGGCCCCACGACCGAGCTCACCCGGCGCGGCGCTACCCGCCGGACGAGGATCCCGCCCGCAACGCAACGGCGCGCGCGATCGCCGCCCGCACCGCCGCCGCGGTGCCGTCCCAGGTGGGCAGCCCAGCGGACCGGGCCACGGCCGCGCGGCGCATGCTCGCCCGCAGCGGCGCGTCCGAGAGGAAGCGGGAGAGCGCCCGCACGAGGCCCTCGCCGTCGTCCCAGAGCAGCGCCTCGGCGCCGTCCTGCACCACCTCGGCGACGGCGCCGGCGCGGGCGGCGAGCACCGGCACGCCGGCGCGGACCGCCTCGGTGAGCACCATGCCGTACCCCTCGAGCGACGAGGGCAGGATCAGCACGTCCGCCCGGGCAAGCTCGGCGGCGAGCGCGTCGTCGCCGAGCACGCCGAGCGCCGCGACGCGCGCCCGCAGGAAGGCCGAGCCGGCGATCGCCCGGCGCACCGCGCCGCCGTAGGCAGGATCCCGCGCGCCGTCGCCGACGAGCACGAGCGTCGCGGCCTCGCTCCCGATCCGCTCGAACGCCGCGAGGAGCTCCAGCAAGCGCTTGCGCGGGATGAAGCTCCCCACGAACACGATCCGCAGCGGGCCGCCCTCCTGCGCGGCGCAGGGGAGCAGGGCGAGCCGGTCCGCGCCCGGCGGCGCCACGTCGACCCGGGCGAGACCGTGCTCGCGACGGAGCCGCGCCGCGGTCGTCGCGCTCGTCGCGAGGTGCACGTCCGACAGCCGGCTCACCGCCCCCTCGAGCAGCGAGAGCGCCGCGCGCCGCGGGCCGGGCGGGAGCTCCCACGCGCTCAGGTGGTGCACCAGGAGCACGCGCGCGATCCGCCGCGGCAGCGCCGCGAACGCCGGGCCGAGCTCGCGGAAGCAGAGCTCGTCGCCGACCACCGCGGCGGGCGCCGTCCGCGCGAGGCGCCGCGACAGCGCGAGCCCCGAGAGGAGCCGCGAGCGCGGCGCCGGATCGAGCGACACGACCTCGACGTGGTCGCCCTGCGCGCGCAGCCGCTCCACGACGAGCCGGTCGTAGAGGTAACCGCCCGTGATCTGGTCGAGGGCGCCGTAGACGATCCAGGCGATACGCATGGGGCCGCGGTGCAGGAGGCCGGCGTGATAGACGGCCTCGCGGCGCCGGGCAACAGGCGGCCTCGCGGCGCCGGGCAACAGGCGGCCTCGCGGCGCCGGGCAACGCGCGGCCTCGTGGCGCCGGGCAACAGGCGGCCTCGTGGCGCCGGGCAACGCGCGGCCCCGCGCCCCGCGCGCCGCCGTACCCGCCCGGCGCCCCGACCGGGCTCTGCCGCGGGGCGGCGCGCACCGTGGCCAGAGAGCAGGCGCGGGGTGTAGAACGGTACCGTGACGACCCATCGTTCAGGCCGGCATCCGCAGGCCGGGGCGGAGCCCCCGGGCCACCGCGCCGCCGCCGGGCTCCCGCGGCCTCAGGTCGCGCGGGAGCTCACGGTCTTCGCCGGCGACGCGGTCGTCGTCCACCCCCTGCCCGCGAGCGGATCGGTCTCGATCGGGCGCGCCGCCGAGAACGACATCTGCATCAACCACCCCTCGGTCTCGCGCCGGCACGCCGTCCTGCACCTCGGCCCGCCGCTCCGGATCGAGGATCTCGGCGGCACCAACCCGATCTCCGTGCGCGCCTCGCGCGCGGGCCCGGGGCCCACGGCCGCCGAGGCGGGGAAGACCGAGGACATGCGGCAGGTCTCCCGGCAGGCCATCGAGATCGCGCCGGGCGACTGCATCACCCTCGGCTCCGCGCTCGTCGTCGTCCGCCTGGCCGAGGCCGCCGTGAGCGGGCCTCCCGCGGGCCGCGACCCCGCCGCGGCGCCGGGGGAGCACGGCGACATCATCGTCCGGGACCCGGCCATGATCGCGCTCTACGAGCAGGCCTACCTCGCCGCGCCGGGCCTCATCAGCGTGCTTTTGCTCGGCGAGACCGGCACGGGCAAGGAGGTGCTGGCCCGGGCCATCCACCGCCGGTCCTCCCCGGCCCGCGCGCGCGGCCCCTTCCTCGGGCTCAACTGCGCCGCCCTCTCGGAGACGCTCCTGGAGAGCGAGCTGTTCGGGCACGAGAAGGGCGCGTTCACCGGGGCGCTGCAGGCGCGGCCGGGGCTGTTCGAGGCCGCCGACGGGGGCACGGTGTTCCTCGACGAGGTGGGCGAGCTGCCCAGGGCCACGCAGGTGAAGCTGCTGCGCGTGCTGGAGGAGCGCCAGGTGCTGCGCGTCGGCGGCCGGGTCCCGCGCAGCATCGACGTCCGTTTCCTCTCGGCCACCCACCGCGACCTCGAGGCCGAGGTCGCGCGCGGGGCGTTCCGGCAGGATCTGTATTTCCGGCTCAACGGGGTCACGCTCACGATCCCGCCGCTGCGCGAGCGCGCCGCGGACATCGCGCCCCTGGTCCAGCTCTTCGCGGCGAAGGCGTGCAAGGCGTTCGAGCGGCGGCACGTCCCCCGCGCCTCGGCCGAGGCCCTCGCGCTGCTCGAGCGCTACCCGTGGCCGGGGAACATCCGGGAGCTGCGCAACGTGATCGAGCGCGCCGTCATGCTCTGCACCGGGGACACGCTGCTCCCGGAGCACCTGCCGCCCAAGATGAGCGCCGGCGCCGCGCCCCCCGCCGAGAGGGCCGGCGCCGCCGCGGCGGGGCGCGAGGCCGCGGGCGGGGCGCCGGAGCCCGCGGCCGCGGCCGACGCGGGGCCCGCGGCCGCGGCGGACGCGGGGCAGCCCGGCGCGGGGCAGCCCGGCGCAGGGCTGCCGAGCGCAGAGCAGCCCGGCGCGGGAGCGCCGAGCGAGAAGCAGCGGATCATCGAGGCGCTCGAGAAGTGCGCGGGCAACCAGACCTACGCGGCGAGGCTGCTCGGGATCTCGCGGCGCACGCTGGTGTCGCGGCTCGCCGCGTACGACCTGCCGAGGCCGCGAAAGCCGCGCGAGAGGCCCTGACGCCGCCGCTCCACGGCGCAGGCGCCCGCGGTCAGCCCGCGCTGCGGCGCGTAATCCAGCGGAGCACCCTCAGGATCGCGTCGGCCTCGGCGCGCTCCGCGTACTCGCGCGACCAGGAGAGCGTGACGGCGAGGCGCGGGGCGATGTCCGCCGGGCGGACCACGGCCTCGGCACGCACGAACGTCCAGATGTCGCCCACGGTGAAACACCCGAACGCCTCGAGGGGCCCCCCCTCGCCGGCGCGCGCGATGCCCGTCCAGAGGACCGCCAGCATCGCCGCGAGCAGCTGGGGCCGCGGATCGACCGCGTCGATCCCCCGCTTCGCCTCCACCACCAGGAGGAACGGCAGCCCCGGCGCTCCGGCGAGCACGCCCTCCGGCGCGAGCACGCCGTCGACGAGGCCCCCGATCTCGGTGTCCGAGTAGGGATCTTTGGCCGCGATCGGGACCTCGGCCCAGGCGCGCACGTGGTCCATCTCGGCCAGCTCCAGCAGGGGATAGACCGCGCGAGACCACAGCGTCGCCTCGTTGAGCGTCGTCGGCTGCGCGCGCGCGAGCTTCGCGGTCAGGTACCGCAGCTGGCTCAGCGCGGCCTCGTCCGGGGGCTCGACCGCCGCGTCCCACGGGTCGTCCGTCACGCCTCGGCTCGCCAGCGCCGCCAAGCGAGCGATGTCGTCGAGGGTCGCGGAGGCGAGCGACAGCTTCGTCATGGTGACCCAGTACGCTATATCGACGCACACCGGCGGCGGCAACTCGCGCTCTCGAGCCGGGGGGCAGGGCGCGGTCAGCGTGCCCGGCGCAACCGGTGGCGCAGGCGGCCCGGACGGCGCGGAGGTGCGCGCCGCGCCCGCTCACTCGTCGCGGAAGCCGAGGCCGAACCGATCGATGCGCCGCTTGATCATGATCCGGGTGATCCCGAGCTGCCGCGCCGCCTCCGACAGGTTGCCGCGCGCCGCCTTGAGCGCCTCCTCGATGAGCCGCCGCTCGGTCTGATCGAGCGCGGCGAACCGCTCGGCGAGCGACGCGCCCTCCCGCGCGGCCGGCGCCGCGTCCCTCGGGCCCTTGTGGAGGCGCGCGCTCAGGTTGTGCGTGTCCACGATCGGGAGCTCGGCGTCGATGGCGGCGCGCTCCATCTCGTTGCGGAGCTCCCGGACGTTGCCGGGCCAGTCGTACGCCTTCAGCGCGGCGAGCGCGGCCGGCGTGAGGTCGAGCTCCCGCTTCCCCATGCGCGACGCCGCCGCCCGGAGCAGCGCCCGCGCGAGGAGCTCGACGTCCTCGCCGCGCTCCCGCAGCGGGGGCACCGAGAGCTCCACCACGTTGAGCCGGTAGTAGAGATCCTCGCGGAAGCGCTTCTGCGCCATCTCCTCGGTGAGGTCCTTGTGCGTGGCCGACACGACCCGCACGCTGACGTGCACCGGCTTCTCGGCGCCGAGCGGCTGGATCTCCCCCTCCTGGAGCGCGCGGAGGAGCTTGGCCTGCGCGGCGAGGCCGAGGTCGCCGATCTCGTCGAGGAACAACGTGCCGCCGTCGGCCAGCACGAACTTGCCGCGCTTCCGCGCGACGGCGCCCGTGAAGGCGCCCTTCTCGTGGCCGAAGAGCTCGCTCTCGACCATCGACTCCGGGATGGCGGCGCAGTTGAGCGTCACGAACGGGGCCGCCGCGCGCGGCGAGACGTTGTGGAGCGTGCGCGCGACGAGCTCCTTTCCGGTCCCGCTCTCGCCCTGGATGAGCACGTTGGCCGCCGCGGCGCCGTACTTCTGGATCTGGGTCTTGAGCCGCCGCATCGGCTCGCTCGCGCCGATCAGCTCGCCGGCCGGGCCCTCCGGGCCGAGCGCCTCGGCGAGCGCCTCCATCCGGCGGTAGCGCTGCGCGCTCTCGAGCGCCGCGGCCATCAGGTGGCCGACGGCCAGCAGGAAATCGAGGTCCTGCGGGGTGAAGCGCGACGACGGCCGCCGCTCGTCGACGTAGAGGAAGCCGAGGAGGAGCGAGCCGGCGAGGAGCGGGACCGCCATCGCGGTGAGGATCCCCGCGCGCACGAGGGTCTTCGGGGCGTCGCGCTCGCCGCTGTTGTGGACGATGACGCCCTCGCGCCGCGCCGTGACCGCCTCGAGCAGGGTGCGGCTCACGGCGATGTCGTCGGGCCCTGGCTCGCCCGCGCGCGTGCGCGCGAGCCGGCGGAAGCCGCGCGCGCCCGGGTCGGCGAGGCCCACCAGGGCGCGCTCGCAGCCGAGCACGTCGAGGATGGACTGCAGCGCCCGGCCGAGCAGCTCGTCGCGGTCGTCGAGGGTGAAGGCGGCGCGGCTCAGCTCGTAGACGAGCTGGAGGCGGCGGTCGCTGTCGTTCCGCAGGGGCGCGAAGGCCGCCGTGGCCTGCTGGTGGACGAGCTCCGGCTCCTCGTCGTCCCGGAACGTGAGCAGGACGTTGCCGACCTGGACGCGGTCGCCGGCCCGGAGGACGTGGGTCGAGATCTTCGCGGCGTTGACCAGCGTGCCGTGCGTCGACCGGAGATCCTCGACCTGCCAGCCCTGCTCCGACCGGGTGAACCGGGCGTGGAAGCGCGAGACCTGGTGGTCGTCGAGCACGACGTCGTTCTGCTCGCTCCGGCCGAGGCGCAGGCCGTCGTGGAGCGGGAGCGTGTACGACACCTGGCCGGGTTCTCGGACGACGAGGTAAGGCATGGGCGCGCGCGGAGCATTGTCGCCCACGACCGCGGAGCGGCGCAACGACCGGGGATCCGGGCCCCGGCGCCGCCCGGCGCGGCGCCTCAGCCGGCGTCGCCGGCGTGGAGCCCGGAGGGGTCGCGCGCGCCGCCGCGAGCGCGGCAGGAGCTCCGGCGCGCGCGGCGGACGGCGCCGGCGACTGGCTAGTAGGTGGAGCAGCGTCCAGCGTTGCCGGTCCCCACGTTGTTGCAGTAGTAGCAGCCCGACGTGCCGGTGTAGTAGTTGCGCGCGTCGCAGATCTTCCTGCACGTGCCGCTGTAACACTGGTAACCGGCTCCGCAGGTCTCCCCGGAGCAGGCGGCCCCCGCAGGGGTCGTGCCCGGAACACCACAGGTCGCGAAGCTGCCGCCGGCGTACTGGCACGCTTCGCCGGCAGCGCAGCCCGTCTGCGCCAGGAGATCACAGGTCCCCTCCGGGGCCGGCCCCTCGAAGCCGATGTCGCTGTCCGGCAGGCCGAGGCTCATGCAGTTCACCCCGAACGTCCCGCTGCTCACGCGGCAGAACTTGACGCAGGTGCCCTGGTCCGGGTTTTCCGGATCCACCTTGAGGCACTGCGCGCCCTCGACGCACTGATCCGAGGTGCACGGCGAGCCCACCGGCAGCGACCCCGGAGACGCGCAGAACGTGCGGCCGGTCGAGTCGGCGAGGAGGCAGGTCTGCTCCGACGGACAGCCGTTGCCGTAGTAATAGTAATAAGGGATCAGCTCACACTGCCCCAGACCCTCGCTCGACGCGACGTCGAAGCGGATGTCGACCGCGCCGTCGCCGAGGGTGATGGCGCCCTGTCCGGTCGTGAACGTGAACGAGATCTCGGTCGTCGCGGCGGCGCCGACCTCGAAGCTCTGCGGGTTCTGCGAGACCAGGGCCGCCGAGACGGGGGACTCCGTGCCGTCCGCCTCGATCCGGGCGAGCGCCCAGCCGTCCTCCAGGCGGACCGTGTAGGGCCCCTGGAACAGGCTCGCCGTCAGCGCGGTCGCGTACGGATCGCTGTCGGACTCGAGGGTGGCCGCGTGGACCCCGTTCGTCGAGTGGATGGAGAACACGGCGCCCTGGAGGCGGAAGTCGCCGCCCGCCGAGGTCACGAGCGGCAGGCTGACCCTACCGACCTCCTGCTCGCTGTGCGAGTCCACAGGAGACATACATCCGATCGCCGTCATCGCTCCGACGGAGACAAGGAGCGAGAGCCCGAGATGAAACGGCCTGAACTTCATCGTGTGATCCATCCTTCTGCCTGCTCGGCGCGTGGCGTGAGGCCCGACGTCGACCGTCGATCGCGCCGAGGAAAAGGCGGCGCGATCACGCTCGCTGTCAGGCCAGCGTGAAGCGGTGAGAGCCCGTGGTGAAGCGCGGTGTGCCGCGGCTGCCGTCGAGGCGCGCGTGAGCGTCGCGCCTCGCGTGCGGCAGCCATCCCCGCCATCGACTACCGCATCTCGCAACGGCCATGCCAGCGCGGCGGCGGCGGTGACGGGGCCGCGGAGCGCGGCCGCGCAGCCCCGGGATTTCGTGCCGCGCGCGGCGAAGGCGCGGCCGCGCCGGGCGGGGTTCGTGGTCCCGCCGGGGTCAATCCGGAGGTCGGCGCGGGCCGCGCGGGATGCTGGAGTTGATCGTTTGATCGAGCGGATCGATCCGATCGATCCATCCGCCGCGGCCGCGCGACCCCGGGAGCCCACCAGAGGCCGGGCCGCGCGGGGCGCTCCGCGAGGGCGCTGCGCGAGCGCCGGCTCCGGTCGCGCTGGCCCGGCGGTTGCACTGAGATCGGCTCACGCGTGGTTGAAGAGCGGCGGCTGTGCCGCTGATGAACCCACGCGCGGAGAGCGCGGCGCGTTCCACCCCGAGGCGTCCACGATCACGCCCGCGGCGACGATGGACGCGCAGGCGCGCTGCCTGTCTCGGCTGACCCTCACCCGAAGGAGTTGTTCATGGCGATGAAACTGTCGATCCTCGGCCTCGTCTTCCTGACCGGCTGCGGCACCACGGCCACCATCACGCGCGTCAACGGGCCCACGCTCGAGGCCGACGTCGTCGGCGGCGACGCCATGAACGTCTATGTCGAGGGGCCTTCCGGCGTCAACGAGGCCATACCGCGATCCGACATCAAGGACATCGATCACCCTGGCAGCACCGCGGGCGTGCTCGGCGGCGTCCTCACCGCGTACGGCGCCCTCAACGTCGGGGTCGGGCTCCCGCGGTGCGAGACCGAGGGGGCAGCCTTCTGCACCGGCGTCTTCCTCCCGATCAGCATCGGTCTCCCGGTCATGATCTGGGGCATCGCCACGAACGTCGGGTCGAGGTCGGCGGCCAACGAGAGCCCCACCACCGGGCAGCGGGGGAGCCTCTTCGTGGTGCCCACCCATCAGTTCGCAGGGCGGCCGGATACCCCGGGGGTCTCGTTCGGCGGGACGTTCTGAGCCTTCACGAGCCCCCGGAGGCGAGCGCGCGCCGCTTCCATGCGCGGATCAGCCACCAGCCGAAGAGCGCATTGAGCGGGCCCGTGACCGGGAGCGTGGCCTTGGCGAACCACGTCACGTCGCCCGCCATGAGGACGTAAACGAGGTCGGTGAACACCTCCGTGAGGCGCACGCCCGCCACGACGAGCAACCACCATGTCTCCCGTCGCCAGCGCACAAGGGCGATGACCTGAATCAGCAGGAAACCGGTCCAACCGGCGGCCGTCCGGGGCAGGAGCGCCTCCGGGTCGACATAGGCCGCTCCGTGGAAGGCATCAAACCACGCCTGTGGAAAGAAGAACGCCCAGATCGAGAGGGTGAGATCGACGAGGACGAGGGCTGCGAGGAGCGCGGTGATGCGCCGCTCGAGCGCGCGATCGGATGGACTCATGCGCTTCAGTATAGTGCGCACTGGCGCAGGCTCGCGCGTTCAGAAGCAGCGGCGATCCGAGGTGAACATGGTCATTCGCCCTCGACATCCGTGAATCGTTTTGTTTCTCCTTCCCCCTCATCGCGAGCCGGTCGGACCACGCGCTTCCGAGCCGCTCGATGTACAGCACGGACGACGTCCACCCAGCGGCGTCGTCACCGCCGTGACCGAGCCGCCGAGCCGGGCTGCGTGTACAAACTCGAGCCGCACCGATCGAGCTCCGGCTGTGTGCGCCGTGACACGCGCCGAGCGAGGGCCCTGGTGCTTGGAGTTCCGCGCGCCTTGCCGTATCCTACTCCGCATCACGACAACGCCACATCGGCTTTGTCGAAATGCCCTGCGCCGGCGCGTCATCGGCGCATAGGGCCAGCTGGCAGGAGAGGACGATCCATGAAACTGTACTTCAGCCGAAACTTCAATCCACGGGTTGCCGTCGCCGTGGCGCGGCACCTCGATGCACCCGTGGAGTACGTCCACGCGGCTCCTCTCGACCCGTCACAGCAGGAGAAGTTTCGAGCGCTGAATCCGAACCTGCGCCTGCCCATCCTGGTCGAGGGGAGCCAGTCGCTCTGGGAGACGGACGCGATCGCGTGTCGCCTTTCGCAGCTCACGGGCTCGGACTTCTGGCGCACGGGCGCCGCACAACCGGAGATGATCCGCTGGTTGAGCTGGGGCACGCACAACTTCGTCGCCGCGTGCGACAAGGTCCACTTCGAGCGCGTGACGAAGCAGCGTTACGGGCTCGGTCCCATCCGCGACGACGTCGTGGCGGAGGGGCTTTCGGGGTTCGCCGAAGCGGCGACGCTGCTCGAAGAGGTCCTGAGCGGCAGGGACTGGCTCGTCGGCAGCGCGGTCTCGTATGCGGACTTTCGCGTGGCGTCGGTGCTCCCGTTCGCGGACCTCGCCGGGCTGCCGCTCTCGGACTACCCGCACGTCGCGGCCTGGCACGCGCGCCTGTGGCAGCTCGACGCTTGGCGCGATCCGTTCGCGGGGCTCGAGGCCCCGGAGCTCCCGGAGGTTCCGCGCTTCGATGCCGCCGGATCGAAGCGTTAGCCGCTCGGGTCATGGCTCACCCACCATCGCCGAGCGCACCGCCGCCTCGCCGCCAAAGGCCGCGATGCCGACGAGCGGGTTCCAGTACCCGCGGTAGCGGACGATGAGCCCGTCGCGCGCCTCGACGGCGCAGACGTAATGTTGCTCGCGCCATGTGAAGAAAGCGGACCAAAGCGCACGCATTCACGACACGCTCCGACACGAGCCGGTGCTCGCCGGCCGTCGAAGGCAAGCGCGGATGACCGGATGGCCGGATGGCCGGATGGCCGGATGGCCGGATGGTCAAAGCCGATGGGCGCGTGTCGTGATCGTGCTTCCTACGATCTTTCTTTTCCTGCGCAAGGGTCTCGGATATGAAGAAATCATGAGACACTTGCAACAAATCTTCGTATGTTCCATGCTGGCGGCTGTTGCGATGCAGGTGGGTTGTGGCGCGGAGGCGCCGGACGACGTCGAGCAGGCGTCCGAGGTCGGCTCGATCAGCCTCGCCCTCGTCGGGACCAGCGCCACGGGCGCGACGTACCGCCTGTCGAACGCGTGGTTCGATATCTACGGTCCGACGAACCGGCTCGTCTATGGATCGACCGAGACGCCGGTGATCACGGAGGTGCTTCCGGTCGGACGTTATGACGTGTACCTCGAGCAGCACTGGACCCTCGAGCGGTGGATCGGCGCCAGTTACCAGCCCGTTCAGGCGGTCCTGACGTCGCCGAATCCGCAGCCGGTCTTCATCAACGAAGGCGCGACAGCGACGGTCGTGTTCCAGTTCCGCGCCGACGGCGATATCATCACCGTCGGCCAGGGGAGCCTCGACATCGCCATCGGCGTCGACGACACGGCGGCGCCGCGCGAGGACAACGACGCGGCCTGCAGCAACGGCTACGATGACGACGGGGACGGGCTCGCGGATTGCGCCGATCCGGAGTGCCAGTGGATGCCCTGGTGCGTACCGTGGCGCGAGGACAACGACGCGGCCTGCAGCAACGGCTACGACGACGATGGGGACGGGCTCGCTGACTGCGCCGATCCGGAGTGCCAGTGGATGCCCTGGTGCGTAACGTGGCGCGAGGACAACGACGCGACCTGCAGCAACGGCTACGATGACGACGGGGACGGGCTCCCGGATTGCGCCGATCCGGAGTGCCAGTGGACGTCCTGGTGCGTAACGTGGCGCGAGGACACCGACGCGGCCTGCAGCAACGGCTACGACGACGATGGGGACTGGCTCGCGGATTGCGCCGATCCGGATTGCCAATGGCTGTCTGTCTGCGCACCGTGGCGCGAGGACACCGACGCGGCCTGCAGCAACGGCTACGATGACGATGGGGACTGGCTCGCGGATTGCGCCGATCCGGAGTGTCAATGGCTGCCTGTCTGCGCACTGCTGCGCGAGGACACCGACGCGGCTTGCAGCAACGGCTTCGATGACGACGGGGACGGGCTCCCGGATTGCGCCGATCCGGAGTGCAACTGGCTGCCTCTCTGCGCGCCGTGGCGCGAGGATACCGATGCGACCTGCAGCAACGGCTACGATGACGATGGCGACGGGCTCACGGACTGCGACGACCCGGAATGTCAGTGGCTGCCCTTCTGCGCGCCGCCCCGCATCTCGGCACAGTTCACCGACACGCTCGGCGACGACATTCCCGCGATGTGGCCTGCTGAGGAGCCCGCAGCCGGTCATCGCGTGATGGGGCGCGCGGCGCGCTCGGCACGTTGAGAAGGCCGCGCGCCGCGTCCGCGGAGGAGCGTCAGGCCGCCTGCGCTGCGAAGGTGCTCTTTTCCTCGCGCACGAAGGCTTCGAAGCTCTTGGGCCTCCGGCCGCCCAGCGTCTCGATCGTGTCCGTCACCTCGAACCGGACGGGCGTCGTGCGGAGCGCCCGCCACAGCTGGGACAGGTGCTCGACCGCGTGTTGGTTGAGGCCCCGCGCGAGCGCGCCGTCGCGCCACGAATCGTCCGGGATCTCCTGGTAACGGACCTCCCGGCCCAGGACCCGGCCGAAGGTCGCGACCATGTCTCGTAAGGACAGGACCTCGCCGATGACCGGGTAGGAGCTGCCAGGCGGCACCACGGGGCTGGTCAGCGCACCGACGGCGACGCGCGCCACGTCCTCGCCCGCGACCAGCGGGATCACCGTGCTGTCAGGGCCCCAGGGCAGCAGGATCTTCCCTTGCGTCGCGAGGCTCGAGCGGACCAGGGCGCGGACGTTCTCGTAGAACACCGTGGCCCGGATGTGCGCGGCGCCGACGCCGGCCTGCTCGAAGATCTGTTCGGACACGTAGTTCTGTCGCATCCGCGGGCTCGGCGCGTCCGGAGACGAGACCAACATCACCATGTCGATCAGCCGCGAGACGCCCGCCTTGCGCGCGGCGACAGCCATGATCGCGGTCGCGTCGAGCAACCCCGCCTCGACCGGGTAGGCGAAGTAGACGGACGAGACGCCTTGCACCGCGCGCTCCACGGACTGGACGTCGAGGAGGTCGCCGACCACCACCTCGGCGCCGAGGGCGCGGAGGTGGTCCGAGCGCTCGTCGAGCCTCCGGACGAAGGCGCGGACCGGGATCCCGCGCGCGCGCAACATCTCGGTGACGTATCGACCCGTCTTGCCCTGCTGACCACCCGACGCCCCAGTGACGAGAACCACGCCGTTGCTCACCATCGCAGCACCTCCTGTACATGCTCCCACGTCGCTTTGGTACCACCGGGTACCAATCGCTCGGGAACTATGGTACCGTCTGGTACCATGTCAAGGTCGCGGGGATGGCAGCCAGATCGGCATCGAAGCCGCGCCGCAAGGACGCCGACGAGCTTCCGGGCCGCGCGCGCGTCCTCCAGGCGGCGTTCTCGGCGTTCATCGAGAACGGCTACGCGCAGACGAGCACGCTCGAGATCGCCACGCGCGCGCGCGTCTCCAAGCGCGAGCTCTACGCGCTGGTCGGCAACAAGCAGGAGATGCTCGTGGCGTGCATCCGCGAACGCGCCACCCGGCTCCAGGCGCCCGCGGACCTACCCCGGCCGCGGGACCGCGAGACGCTCGCGAGCGTCTTGACCACCTTCGGGACGCAGCTCGTGCGCGAGATCAGCGATCCCGTCGTGGTCGCCGTCTTCCGGCTCGCGATCGCCGAGGCGACGCGCACGCCCGAGGTCGCACGCGCGCTGGACTCCATCGGCCGCGAGACGACCCGCGCAGCCTTGCACGGGATCATGGCCGAGGCCCACGCGCGCGGGCTGCTCGGCGGCCGCCCTGCCGAGATGGTCGAGCGATTCAACGGGCTGCTCTGGGGCGATCTGATGGTCGGTCTGCTGCTCGGCACCACCGATCCGCCGGCACCTCACGAGCGCGCCCGCGACGCCACGGCGGCCTTCCTGCGGCTCTATGCGCCCCCGGACAACGCCGCGACGGCGCGCTGAGGGCGCGGGGGTCCGCAGCGCGAACGCGCGCGGGCCCCGCGATCCGTGGGACGTGGTGGTGATCAGGTCAGCTCATCGGCGCCGGCGAGAGCGCGACGTGCGCGCGGTCATCGCGAGCGCGAGCGCCGCGGCGGCGAGGCCCTCCATCGAGCCGCGCTGCGCCGCGTTTCCCGGTGCAACAGCGCACCCGCCGGACGGCTGAGGTTCACCCGGCCCCGGCTCGGACGACCCTGCTGCTGAAGAGCCGGAGACGTCTGCTCCGCCGGTGCTCGAGGTGCCACCGCTCGTCGAGCTGCCCCCAGCCGTCGCCGAAGAGGCGCTCGTCGTAGCTGCTCCGCCTGTGCCCGCGTCGCCGCCGGCGCCGCCCGTGCCGCCGGCCCCGCCGCTGCCGCCCGTGCCGCCGGAGCCGCCACCACCAGAGCCGCCCTCACCCACGGCACCACCAGAGCCGCCCTCACCCACGGCACCACCAGAGCCGCCCTCACCCACGGCACCGCCAGAGCCGCCCTCACCCACGGCACCACCAGAGCCGCCCTCACCCACGGCGCCGCCAGAGCCGCCCTCACCCACGGCGCCGCCAGAGCCGCCCTCACCGGCGCTGCTCTCGCCGCCCGCGCCAGCGGCGCCACCGACGCCGCCCTCACCTCCAGCGCCGCCGGTTCCCCCCTCGCCGCCAGCGCCACCGGCGCCGCTGCCCCCGCCCGGATCGACGTCGACGCCGAGCAGCGTGTTGCCCTCGATGATGTGCCAGGCGCCGTCACGCCAGCGTGCCAGTCCGCTGTCCGAGCCGATCTCCCGCGGGAAGGCGCCGGGAGCACCCAGGTACCGCGCCGGCGGGTTCACGAACATCACCTCCCCCGTGTCGCTGATGTCGTGGTGCGCGCTGAGGTCGTTCTCGAGCCGGCTCGACGTCGCGAAGAGGCTGATCTGATGCTCCTCGCCCGTCGGGGTGCGCAGCCAGACCTGGTTCGCGCCCAGGGAGCGGCGGATGAAGGCGGCATACCCCGCGTGGAGATGATAGTCCTCTGCACTGCCACGACGCACGCGATCCGAGGTCGTGTCGCCGAGCGGGATGTTGCCGGATGGCGTGAACAGGAACGTGGTGCACGGGCTCCCCGACGGAGGGCACTCCGCCATGGCGATGTTGATCCCGTCCGTCAGCGGCCGCCCCCTGTCGGCCCCGCTCGCGCTCGCACGCGCGAGCTGCGTGCTCACCCCCGCCTCGTACACGTAGAGGGCCTCGTTCCCGTCGAGATAGACGACCCGGCCCGCCTCATCCACGTCGGCCCCGCGCGTCGTCCTGGAGACGAGCTCGGTCGTGCCCGAGATGAGCTCGCGCAGCTGGAGACCCGCGGGCGACGAGAAGACCATGTAGTTGCCCCTCGTGTGCGCGAAGCCGCTCTCCGATAGCGCGCGGAGCTCCCCGTCGCGCCACTCGAAGACGCCTTCCCTCAACTCCTCGTCCTCGATCGGCGTCGCCCTCACGACGGCCCCGGAGGGCGTGAGCGCGCCGGTCGGCGGCCAAACGAACTCGTAGTCCAGGGGGTGTGTCTCGAGGATCGGCGTGACGGCCCGCGTCGCCCGATCGAGCAAGGCGATCCCGCCCTCGGGGTACACGAACAGGAGCCGCGTCGCGTCGAAGTCGAGGATGCGGCCCGGCGCCTCGTCGAGCGCGGACAGCGCCGGGCTGTTCTCGATGAAGATCGGTACGCTGGTCGCGCTGGTCCCCCCCGAGGAGTCCTCGGCGATCACGGTGAGGATATGGTCGCCCGGGGCATGCGCGCTGAGGTCGGCCACCGTGTCGAGGCTCGCGGCGCCGCTCACGAAGTCGAGCACGCCATCGGTGTAGACCTCGATGGCGACGCACCCCTCCGGGCCATCGTCGGTGCACGACGCGGCGATCCGGAGCGCCCCGAGCCCGACCGCCTCGTACGCCGGCGCGGTGACCACGAGGTCGGGAGGGGCATCCTTCGTGAAGATGCGCTGCGACGACGCCGTGGCCCCGGCCGCATCCGTGGCCGTGATGGTCAGCGTGTGAGGGCCGAACGAAAGCGGCGCGGCCGTGAGGTACTCGCGGAAGGTGCTCCCCGAGACGTGCGCCAGCGGAACCGCGGCGCCCGCGTCGATCTGCGCGGTCACGCTCCGCAGCGCGAGCGTCGAGGTGACCTGCGCGCTGGCCTCGAAGATTGCATAATGCCTGGAATTTTCTATCGGCGATGTGATGGTCACCGTGATGGCTGCCCAGGCCAGGCGCGAGGGCAGCATCAGGAGCAAGCATCCCAGAATGACCAGTTGAACGCGTGATGGACGCATGTTCGCTCTTCTCCTCCGTGGCGCCTTGGGTGCGCGCAGGCGAACGAGCATTCAGCCGCTTCGGTGGAGCAGATCGACGCCGGGATCGCGGCGCTCGCCGCTATCCTCCGCGCCGGCCGCAACGCCTTCATCCAGCTCGTCCGCAGGCCGAGCACTAGAAGGCCGTTCACGTTGTTCGAGCGAGAAATGAGACGCCAAGGCGCCAAGGACGCCAAGGGCGCCAAGAAGAAGACAATGCCTGGGCGCCTTGACGGTTCGAAATTCCGCTCGCTTCAGGTGGGTTCAACCCGTTTGTCGCTCTAGGCACGAGGCGCGCTCACCAGGGCACTGGCCCCTTCGCGTCGAAGAACCCGCCTGTCGGACCTCCCTCGTCCAGCGTGGCGAGCCACACCGACGCCCGCGCGCCCTCCTCCACCGGCTGGCCGTGATGACGCGTCATGTCCGTGGCCGTGTAGCCCGGGTCCGCGGCGTTCACCTTGATGCCGGTCTCGCGGAGCTCCTTGGCGAACTGCACCGTCGCCATGTTGAGCGCCGCCTTCGCGGCCGGATAGGCGAGGACGTTGATCCGCGCGTGCTCCCAGCGGGGATCCGAGCTCTGGGTGAGTGAACCGGTCCCGCTCGACACATTCACGATGCGCGCTGCGGGGCGCGCGCGGCGGAGCAGCGGGAGCATCGCCTGCGTCACCGCGATGGTCCCGAAGACGTTCACCTGGAACAGGCTGCGCAGCTCGTCGAGGTTCGTCTCGCTCGGCTTGGTGGTGCCGATCAGCACGCCCGCGTTGTTCACCAGCACGTCGAGCCGCCCGAGGTTCGTCTCGATCCAGCGCGCGGCTTCGGCGATGCTCGCCGGCTCGGTCACGTCGAGGCGCACGAAGCGCGCGTCGAGCCCCTCGGCGCGGAGCCGCTGCGCCGCCTCCTCGCCGCGCTCCGGCGCGCGCGCGCCGACCAGCGCCGTCATCCCGCGCCGGGCGAGCTGCCGCGCCGTCTCCAGGCCAATCCCCTTGTTCGCGCCCGTCACGAGCGCCACCTGCTTGTCGTGCATACCCGTCCTCTGGGCACCACGATAATCTGCGTGGGTCGCCCGGCCGGGAAAAATCAGGCGACGCGCCGCGCGCAGGAGGCACGGGAGCTCGGCGAGGAGCCGATCGACGAACGAGGCGTGGGGAAACGTGGGCATGGGCTGGAGGGGAACGGGGAGGCTTCACGCCGCCTCGTGCCCCGGAGATCCCAGGACACGACGACCCCCGCGAAGAGTTCCCGACCACGCGGGAGCTCGGCGGCCACCCAGGCGGAGCGGCGGGCCCGTCCTTCAACCCAGCCCGGAAGGGCTCATGGAGCTGGGCAACCCGGCGAGATCACCCGTCTCGACGCCCGCCGACCGCGGGCGCGGGGACCGCCGCCGCCTCGGGCGCCGTCGAGCGCTTGTAGCGGCGGATCGCCGATTCCCCGATCGCCCGGGTCGCGGCGGGCGCGGCGAGCGCCCCTGTCGCCACGGCGAAGGCCGGGTTCATCGTCGCCGCGAGGACAGCCACCGGAGCGGCGGCGCAGGCAGCGCAGGTCGCCACCACGGCCGCGAGCTCCTTCACGCGGTCGGATTCGTCGATGTCCTTCCCAAAGAGCAGCGCTATCTCGAGGATCAGGTAGAGGTGCATCCTGGTGAGGATGGATGTGCCGGCGACGAACCCCAGGCCTTCGTACATGATGCCGAACCCGGGGATGATGGCGGGTATATGGACGACGCCGCCCGCGGCGAACGCGATCGCCGCGGTCGATCCGACCAGGTGGCGCGCCTGCTGCTCGGGTGACTCGTCCGGATACATGTGCCGCACGCGGTCCGCCACCTGGCGGATACGGGACTTTCGGAGCCTCAGGACGAAGTAGAGAAAATCATCGATGAACAGGCTCTGCTGACCCGCACGCTGCTGCGCGACTGCCATGGGTTGCTCCTTTTACAGGCCGCTACAGGAACGCCTCAGACGGATTGTGTCCTGACCAGGAGAACGTCGGCGCAACGCCGTTCCTCTGCACGCCGGCGGCGATCGCTGCCGCATGGCGCCGCGACGGCTTCCGCGCTGGTCCTCGCGGAAAGAGGATCGGCGCCACGGCAGACGGCGTTGCGTTCACACGTGATGGCCAGGACACCGAACACGTTGAAACCCCCGAGAAAATGGACCACAGAGGCACAGAGGGCACAGAGTTTTTTATTTTTGTTCCTCTGTGTCCTCCGTGCCTCCGTGGTTCAAATCTCGTCATTCCTGGACGTTCCAAGCTGATCGGTGCTCTAGCCGAGATCCTCCCGGCTACTTCTCTCTCATGCTCGGCCGCCGTGCGAGAGCTGTACCGGTTCTCGTCCACCGCTCCTGCTCTCTTCCTGGTCCCGCGTATCGAAGCAGGAAGAGCCCGCGAAGGCGGACGACGAGCCTGATCCCCAATGTAAGCGGGGCGGCTATCGCGCGCGCGCCGCCGTGCGTGCGAGGCGGCGCGCTCAGAACATGGCGCGGGGGTTCGGCGCGTCGGCCGGGATGTCCTGCAGCACGTCCCAGTGCTCGCAGAAGCGCCCGTCGGCGACGCGGAAGATGTCGACCACCGCGAGTCCGCGCGGACGCCGCGGGTTCACGAGCTTGTAGTGCACCACGGCGTACTCGGCGTCGGCGATCATGCGCTGGATCTCGACCTGCGCGCCGTCGAGCGGCGTCTCGCCGTCGCGGAAATAGGCGATGAAGGCCTCGCAGCCGTTCGTCCCGGGCGCGGCGCGCGCGTCGGGGTTGTGGTCGACGAAGTCGGCGGTCAACAGCGCGCGGACGGTGTCCCAGTGCCTGCCGACCACGGCGTCGTACAGCTCGAGCAGCATCTGCTTGTTGCGTTCGGGGTTCATACGGAGGGGGCGTGCCTTTCTGCACCGGGGGCATGGTCGCTCGCCGGTGCGTGCTCACCCTCGCATCGGGGCGCGCGGCGGGCTTGAACCTGCGCGCCAATCGTCGGGCGCGTGTTAGCGCGCGCGCGCGACCGCGCGGTACACGCTCGGCGGCATGCCCGACGCGGCGCGGAACTCGCGCGCCAGATGGGCCGCGTCGCTGAACCCGTACGCGTGCGCGATCTCGGTGAGCGGCCGGAGCGAGCTGGCGATCGCGACGGTGGCGTCGCGCATGCGCACGCGGCGCGCGAGCGCCGAGGCCGTGGTGCCGTGCGCCGCGAGCCGGCGTTGCAGCGTGCGGACCGACTGGCGCGTGGCGTGCGCGCGTCGAGCCCGTCGCCCAGCGCGAAGACGGCGCCGAGCCCACCGACACGTGCGCGCTCCGCGACGAGCGCCCGCAGCGGCGCCGCAGGGCTGAGGGCCTGCAGGGCGGGGTCGGGCGCGCGCGTGACATGCGCGACGTGCGCGTCGCGCGGGCGGGCGCGCTGCGCGAGGTGGAGCAGCTGCAGGTTGACGTTCTGCGACACGGCGTGTGGGCGCAGCGACAGGCGTGTGGACGGCCGCGCGCGCTCGCGCGAGTGTGGCACCTGCGCGCTCGGGCGGCCACGGTCGCGCTGCGCGCGCATCCAGATCTGGCGGGATCGCGACGATGTTCCCCTCGCGCATGGCCTCCTCGATGACGGTCCGACCCCTGGCCGTCGCGAGGACATCCCGCCGCCGAGCGTACCATGCTCGCGCCGCGGGCGTGTCGCTCCTCGATCACGACCACAGGCTCAGCGCGCACGCGGCCAGCTCGTCGAGCTGCTCCTCGAGGGGGGCTACTCGCAGCGGGCAAGGGCAAGTGGAATGGGAAGGGCATGAAGGCGAAGGTCATGAAGGGGAAGGGCTTTCACTTCAAGGTCTATTGCCGGCGCAGAACGTCTCATGCTATCGTCGAGCCCCCGCCAGGCTCAGCGGGGATGTTTCACCTATCCTCGCACCCGGCATACATTGGAACCTGAACCTCAATGAGCGACGATCCTCAGCTAGCACACTGCACAGCACGAATAGGAACGGTCCTCCGGGGCAAATGGCGCATCGATTCGCTCATCGGCGTCGGCGGGATGGCTGCGGTTTACGAGGCGACACACAGGATCGGCCGGCGCTGCGCGATCAAAATCCTCCATCCGGAAATCGCGGTCTCCAAGGAGCTTCGAGCCAGGTTCGAGCAAGAGGCGCTCGCAGTGAACCAGCTCGGTCACCCCGCAGCTGTCAATGTACTCGACATCGATACGAGCGAAGACGGCTCGCCGTTCATGGTGATGGAGTTGCTCGACGGTGAATCGCTCGGCAAGCGCGCCCGCGGCTCCGGCGGCATCGAGGAGCGCGAGCTGCTCCGCGTCGTCTCAACCGTGCTCGAAGTCCTCGATGTCGCGCACGGGCTCGGCATCGTTCATCGAGACATCAAACCGGACAATCTGTTCTTGACCTCTTCAGGCAGCGTCAAAGTCCTCGACTTCGGGATTGCTCGAATGAAGCAGGGCGGCTCCAACGTTCGTACGCGCATCGGCGCGATGCTCGGGACTATACCTTACATGTCGCCCGAGCAGATCGCCGGTGGCCAAATCGATGGGCGGGCCGACATCTTCGCCGTTGGTGCGACGATGTTTCGAATCCTGACAAAACGCCATGTGCACGAGGGCTCCATGGAAAGCGAGCTCCTCATCAAAATGGCGACGCAGCCTGCGCCTGCCCTGCGCACCGTTGCCCCCTCTGTCAGCCCAGAGGTCTGCGCGATCGTCGATCGCGCGCTCGCGTTCGATCCGTCGCGCCGCTATCCAACGGCCCGCGCCATGCGTGAAGACATCGAGCGAGTTTTGGGCGCAAATGCTACCCCTCACGCGCCAGCCCCGGTGTCGATCCGAGCCGACGTGTCGTCTGCGATCAGCGTCGATGACCCGACGATGGCTGCTCCTGCTCCCGGCCAAGCGATGCAGGCGCCCATGGTCGTATCCGTGCCGCCTCAACCTGCCGCGACCAGCCCGCGAGCGGGCTCGAGTTCGCCATTCTTGATGATTGCGGCGATTGGCTCTTTTGTTGTCGCTGCTTGCCTCGTCGCCGTCTTCTTCGTTGTTCGTTCGCAAGGCTCCGCCGGAGACACCCGCGTGAGCACGGACGATGGGACATCTCAAGAGGCCAAGGCGAGCGACAGCTCTCGCGCGATGGCCACGTCTTCCAGCACCAGCACGCCATCCTCGACCGCTGGGCCCTCATCGACGACCGCTGGGCCCTCATCGACGCGCCGGCCCGTCCCGAATGGCAAGTATCGCCTCCTCATGAAAGACGGCAGATATCCATTTTGCGTCACATCGAAATTAAAACACGCCTATCCTGTACGCACGAACGACGAGGGCGTTAAAGTGTGCAGCGGCACCCCCGAAGGGCCCATCCCGATTGACGACCTCAAAGCCTACCACCCCTCCGAGTTTCAATGGGAATAGATTTGTGAGGAGCGGCAGCCTCATCTCGTACCGTGTCGGCACGCCGAAGAGCGCGCCGCCCCCCAGCTCCCCGATCGCCCGCCCTCGATGTCTTCATCGCGCCTTCAGGGCGGGGCTGGAGCGGGGCTGGAGGCTCCGGCGATGCGGGCGGCGACCAGCGAGCGACGGCTGGACGCGCTGTGGTCATCCTTGTAGGATGATGTCGGCGTACGGAGCCAGATCTACGAACATCGCGGAACTGCACAGCTTTTCCGTGCGGTGGGTGGCTCGAGCATGATGTCCACTCGGAGGCGGTGCGGTTCCTCCGCTCTCAGCACCTTTGTGCGTGTACACTCCTCGGCATGCGAGGGATAATCCCACCCAAGGAGCGCTCAAGCACCGACGACGTCACGGTGCCGATGCCAGGGAGACAACGCGACGCATCCGTCGTTGAGCTCTCAAGCTCGGCGCTCGGGGAAGAGACCGAGACTGCGGCACGGCCGTGGTCGGACGACGCACCCACGCTGGTGCGCTCGGACAACAAAGCGCCAGCGCTGATCGGGAGCTTGATTTCGGAGCGGTACCGCGTCCACGAGCTCATCGGGCAGGGCGGCATGGGAGCCGTGTACCGCGGCGAGCAGGTGCACCTCCGCAAGCAGGTCGCGATCAAAGTCCTCCAGTCGAGCGCCCGGAACCTCCCCCAGATCGTGGCGCGGTTCGAGCGCGAGGCGATCGCGGGGGCGCATATCCAGCATCCGAACGTGGTCTCGGCGAACGACTTCGGTCAGCTCGCGGACCGGTCGCATTTTCTCGTCCTCGAGTATGTCGAGGGCACCCCGCTCCAGGACGTGATCGCCTCGGCGCCGCTCCCCGCGCGACGCGCGCTCCACATCGCGAGGCAGATCGCGTCTGCTCTGGAGGCGGTGCACGCGAAGGGGATCGTGCACCGCGATGTGAAGCCGCAGAACATCCTCCTCGGCGCCCGTGATCAGGTGAAGCTCATCGATTTCGGCCTCGCCAAGGTGAACGTAGAGCTCCTGTCCACCCAAAGCCGCGAGGCCTCGCGCAAAGGACAGGACCTCACCGCTGCCGACCAAGTCCTCGGCACGCTCAGTTATCTCGCGCCGGAGGCCGTGCGCGGCATGGATGCCGTCGATGCTCGCGCAGATCTTTATGCGCTCGGGATGATTCTGTACGAAATGCTGTCCGGGAGAAGCCCGTTCGACGCGAGCGACGGCCAGTCTTCCTTCCGGCAGCGGCTCCTCGAGGATGCGCCCCCGCTCCGCCAGCGCGCTCCGGGATCAGGTATCCGGCCCGACGTGGAGGCGATCGTGATGCGGCTCGTCCACCGAGACCCACTCCAGCGCTATCCGACGGCTACCAGCGTGATCGCGGCCATCGACGGGGCCATCGCGGCGATGGAGGGCGCGCCGAGGCAGATCGATCCGACCGTGACGATGCACCCCGGTGCTCCGGGGCACCAGACGAGCGCGACATCGCCCGCGTCCAGGTGGACCTCGCCGGCGATGCGGCCGTGGCTCGTTGCGTCCATCGTCGTATCGCTCTTGCTCAGCGTCGCGCTCTTGATGGCCATCCTGCTCAGCTGACAGAGACGCAAAAACCGCTCGAGACGCGCGGGCACCCCCGGCGGGTGCAGCCCGGGGGGCGGCCCGCGACGAAGCGGCGCCGCGGCGGCTCTGGGGGATCCGTCGCGTGTCACTCCCTCCTGGTCGTACGCCACGGTCACGTCGTCGCCGAAGGCTGGTGGGCTTAGCAGGCGCGGTGCGCCAGCGCCTTCTCGTAGGCGGCCTGCAGCTCGCCGAACACCGAGCGCGCCGGGCGCGGCGCGCCGAGATGCAGGTGGCGCAGCTCGTCCATGAAGGCGCTCCACAGCGGAGCGCCGCCCTTTTCCAGCAGCTCCGCGCGCACGGACAGCTCCTTGCTCGGGCGCGTGTGGCGGCGGCCCCAGGCGCCCATGTGCGCGAGCAGCGGCACGAGCTGGATGGCCGCTTCCGTGAGGCTGTAGATCCCTTTCTGCCGGTGTCTCGGATCGGGGCGTCGCGTCAGCAGGCCGGACGCGGTCAGGCGCTTCAGCCGGTCTGCGAGGATGTTCGAGGCGATGCCTTCCTCGCTCTGCGCGAGCAGCTCGCCGTAGCTGCGCCTGTTCCCGAACATGACGTCGCGGATGACGATCAGGCTCCAGCGGTCGCCGAGCTGCTCGAGCGTGAGGTTGATCGGGCAGCCGGATCGTCTCGTCTGCGGCACGGCCATTCTCCTGAAACTATCACTTGCAACATGCAAGCGGTAGGCGTAGGGTCCGGACCACTTGCAATCTACAAGTGGTTCGAACCAGGAGTCCCACGATGTCGCTCGTGCTGTACGGTCATCCCTTCTCCTCGTACACGCAGAAAGTGCTCATCGCGCTGTACGAGAACGGCACAACCTTCGAGTTCCGTTGCCTCGGGCCGGATACGCCGCAGCACGCGGCCGAGTGGCTGCGGCGCTGGCCGCTGAGCAAGTTTCCGCTGCTGGTGGACGACGAGCGCAGCATCGTCGAGACCAGCATCATCATCGAGCACCTGCAGCTGGTGCATCCCGGGCCAGCGCGCCTGCTGCCCGCAGATCCGATGGCCGCGCTGGACGTGCGCTTTCTCGACCGCTTCTTCGACCTGCATGTCATGACTCCGGTGCAGCACGCGGTAAACGGTGCGCTGACGGGTGATCCGGGGAAGCGCCAGGAAGGACTGGCCTTTGCTGCGACGAAGCTGGAGCTCGCCTACGCCTGGCTCGAAGGGCAGCTCGCCGGCAGGACCTGGGCCGCCGCTGGCGAGGACTTCACGATGGCGGACTGCGCGGCCGCGCCATCGCTGTTCTACGCGGACTGGACGCACCGGATCTCCGAGGCGTTTCCGGTGCTGCGCGCCTACCGCGCGCGGTTGCTCGCGCGCCCGTCCTTCGCCCGCGCGGTGGAGGAGGCGCGGCCGTTCCGGCCGCTCTTCCCCCTGGGAGCGCCGGACCGGGATTGAAGCTCCGCGCCGCGAGCGCCGGCGCAGCTGCGCGTCGCCTCGCGAGAAGTCCGGGGAGCCGTGACCAGGCAGGGCTTGCCCAGCACGGGCAGCACGGGACAGGGGCGCGAGCGTGTCCCACCCCTCCCCCCTCCCGCCCCGATGTCGCCCCCGGCGCTGCGCCACCGCGCTCCCCCGCCGCACGAACCCGCCGTTCCTCGAAGTTTTCGTATAGGCTGTGTCGTTGATCATGATGCGACACGAGTCGTCAGACCTCGCGACGGCCCCCCATGCACCGCCGGTCCTCGACGCGTCGACGGCGCCTGATGCGCCGCCGGTCCTCTGCCCGCCGACGGCGCCCCACGCGCCGCCGGTCCTCGGCGCGGCGGCGCGCGGCGAGCTCGGCCCGGGTCACGTCATCGCCGGCCGCTACGAGCTCCGCGCCCGCCTCGGCGCGGGGGGCATGGGCTCCGTGTGGCGCGCCCTGGATCGCGCGGTGGAGGAAGAGGTCGCCGTCAAGGTTCTCCTCGCCGACTGGTCGAACGAGCCGGTCATGGTGGCGCGCTTCCGCCGCGAGCTCAGGCTCGCGCGGAAGATCTCCCACCCGAGCGTCTGCCGCGTGTTCGACCTGGGCGAGGCCGACGGGCTGCGCTTCTTGACCATGGAGCTCATCGAGGGCCCGACGCTGCGCGCCCTGCTCGCGGAGGGCCCGCTCGAGCCGAGGCGGGCGCTCTCGATCCTCCAGCAGGTGGCGAGCGGGCTCGCCGCCGCGCACGATCAGGGGATCATCCACCGCGATCTGAAGCCCGAGAACGTGCTCGTACGGCGCGACGGGCGGGCGATCGTCGCGGACTTCGGGCTCGCGCGGGGGGTGCTCGCCCAGCCGTCGACCGTCGGCAGCGTCGCGGGCACGCCCACGTACATGTCGCCGGAGCAGCTCCGCGGCGATCCGCTCGGCCCGACCAGCGACATCTTCTCGCTCGGCATCCTCGGCTTCGAGCTGCTCACCGGCCGCTCGCCGTTCGGCGCGGGCACCCCCGCCACCATCATGAGCGCCATCCTGCGCGACGCCCCGCAGCGCCTCGAGGCGCCGGCGCTGCCCGAGAGCGCCGTCCGCGCGCTCGACGAGCTGCTCGCGCGCGCCATGAGGAAGCGCCCGGAGGAGCGCTTCCCGTCGGCCGGCAGCTTCGAGGCCGCGCTCGGGGCGGTGATCGCGGACCTCTGCCGGCCGATCGACGCGGCGGGCGCGGCGGGCAAGACGCTCCCGAGCGGCCGGCCGTCCCTGTCGTCGACGCTGTCGCCGACGATGGACGCGACGTCTCCAGGCGTCCGGCTGTCCTTGCCGGCGGCGATGGACGCGGCGTCTCCGGGCGGCCGCCCGTCGCCCTCGCGCCGCCGGAGGTGGCGCGGCGCGGCCGCCGTCGCGGCGTCGGTGCTCGGGCTCGCCGCCGTCACCTGGCGCGCGGGAGACGGGGGCCAGGCCGCCTCCGAGCGCGCCGCCCCGCCCGAGCGCCGCGCGATCGACGTGGCCCCGGCACCCGCCGAGGACCCGCGCCCCGCGATCGTGGTGACGCCCTTCGACAACCTGACCGAGGAGGCCTCGTGGGACGGGCTCGGCCAGAGCGCGGCGGAGGTGATCCTCGGCGGCCTGCGCACGATGCCGCAGGTCCGCGCGCTCGGCGCCGCGCGCTCCGTCGATCCGGTGGCCGAGGCGCAGCGACGCGGCGCGGCCTGGGTCGTCACGGGCACCCTCCAGCGCGTGGGGGACGACCTCCGCCTGGCGGCCCAGCTCCGCGCGACCGGCGGGCCGGTCGCGGGCGAGCCGATCGAGATCGACGGCGCCCCGGAGGAGCTGCCGCGGCTGCTCGACGCGCTGCGCGACCGCGCCCTCGACGAGGTGCGGCTCGTGTGGCGGGACCATCACCGCCGCGAGCGCGCCGTCCGCGGGACGAGCGACGCCGCGGCCCGGGCGAAGCTGCTCCAGTACTACACGATGATCGGGCCCGCGCCGCGCCCCCAGCACCACGCCGAGGGCAAGCGCCTGCTCGACGAGGCGCTCGCCGCCGACGCCGGGTACGTGCCGGCCCTCGCGGAGAGGGCGTACCTGCAATCGCTGCACGCGTACGTGCAGAACGAGCCCTCGCTCTACGCGTCGGCGCTCGACGATCTGGCGCGCGCCCTGTCGCGCGCGCCGGACGACCCGCAGGCGCTCGTCATGCGCTGCCGCGTCCTCCAGGTGAAGCGCCAGGCAGGGGACCACGCGACGGACGCGGACAACCAGGCGGCCCTCGACGCCTGCGAGGCCGCGCGCCACGCCGATCCCGGATCGGCGGACGTGCTCATCGCGTTCGCGCGCCTCCACGACGACACGTGCCAGAGCGACCTGGCCAACGGGTTCGCCGAGCAGGCGCTCGAGCTGGATCGCAGCCTGTCGGGGCGTGTCCTCCGGCAGCGCGTGATGCTCGCGCTGCAAGAGGGCAAGTGGGAGATCGCCGACCGGATGTCGCTGCGGCTGGCGGCGTTCGAGGAGGAGCAGCGGGCGCTCGGGGCGCGCGGGATCAGCCGGCGCATGGGCGTCCTGCCGACGCCCGGCGCCCACCTGCTCCGCGCCGCGGTGCTGCTGCGCCAGGATCGGCTGGACGAGGCGCGGGCGGAGCTCGAGGAGGAGCTCGCCGCCGACATGGGGGCGAAGGCGGACGGGCCGTTCGAGGCCGCGTCGATCCGGGGGATCCTGCGCGTCGCGCGGCAGAAGGGGGAGCCCCTGGACGCCCGGCTGGCGCAGCGGCTCGCCGCGCTGGAGCGGCAGCTCCACGAGGGCGCGGCGAAGAACCCGCACGTGGCCGCGTCGGTGGCGGGCGCGTACCAGTGGACCGATCCCGAGGCGGCGCTCGCCTGGCTCGGCCGGATGGGCGCGCCGAGCTCGTTCAAGGAGGCGTTCCACCGTGCGCTCGCCTACCGGATGGCCGGCAAGGACGCCGCGGCGCGCGCCGCGCTCGGGGCGCGCGCGCCGGCCGAGCGGTGGGAGCGCGCCTGCGCGACGTGGCTCGGGTCGCAGCTGTCGCTCTGAGCGCGGCGGCGCGCGTAAGCCGGTGAAATCCTTCGCGGATCAGATGGGATCACAGATCGGGGAGCACATCGCCTGCGGCGCGCGGGCGGGCGCGCTCGGGCGCGGGGCGCGCTGCTCGGAGGGCGCCTCCTCGTCCGCGCCGTCGCTCTCCTCCTCTTCCTCGTCGAGTTCGCAGTCGCTGCCTTCGTCACCCTCGCTCGCCCCGTCACCGAGCGCGCAAGGGGCCTCGTCGCTCGGCGCGACACACGCGGTCATGGACAACATCGGCAGGAGGCCGGCGAGGAAGAGCGCAGACAGGCGGAGGGACTTCAGGATTTGATAGCTCATGATCGCACCTCTCCATCGAGCAGCCGGAGGGCTGCTGCTTGCAGGCTTTTCCACGGGCGATCCGCTCGGCCGAACTGCCGCTCATGAGGTCATGAAGGGCAGCTCGGACCCACGCTGGCCGGCGGCGCTCGTCCTTTCGGACTGGCTCGTTATGAGCGAGCGCCGGAACCCTCGTGAGAGCGGCGTCGTCCGTTCGTCAGCGGGTATCGCACGCGCCGTACCAGGGTTTACCGGCGGTGGCCGCCGGGCCCGGCGAGGCGCGCGCGGGGGCACGTTTCAGCGGAGATTCGGCGCGATCCAGGGGGAAATCGAGGCGCGCGAGGCCGGGCGCGCGCGCCGGGAGGGCGCCTCGACGGGCGATGTTCCCGGCGGGGAGCCGGCTCGGCTGCTCAAGCGATGCGCAGACTGCGTGGATGGGCTTGCGCAAATTGAGAAAGCCGCCTTGCGCACGCGGGCTGCCCTGCGCGCGCCGGCGGCGGCGACGGTCGGCCCGGACCGGGCTCTCCCGTCAATAGGTCATGCGACGAGGCTCCCTCGTGGAACGATGAGAGGCGATGATGCTTGTTCTGCCGCTCTCGATATGAGGTCTCGTGCACCCCTTTCGCGCGCTCGCGCGCGATCCCTCCGCCGACGAGCGCCCGACGCTTTCGCTGCGCAGCTCGCTCGTGCAGCCTGAGCACGCCCGAGCTCATCTCTCCCCATCCGGCCGCGGAGGGAGGCGCTCGGGAGGCCGCATCACGCGCCAGCTTGCGCGCCGCGGTGCCGAGGGGGGCGCGCTGCCCGCCTCGGTCTGGCGCCACAGCTGCGCCGGCTTATCGCCGCGTCCGCCGCTTCCCCTTGGCCTGCGCGAGCTCCGCCCGCAGCGCCGCCACCTCGGCCTGCAGCTTCTCGTTCGCCTCGCGCGCCTTCGCCTCGGCCTCGCGCGTCTTCGCCTCGGCCTCGCGCGCCTTCGCCTCGGCCTCGCGCGCCTTCGCTTCGGCCTCGTCCGGCGTCGGGAGCAGCTCGCGCCCCTCACGATCGCGCGCCAGCCGGAGCATCGGGCCCACCGACGGGTCCTCCACGACGGTCCACCACAGGCCCAGCGCCTCGCACGCGCAGAGATCCGGATCGTCGGGCGCCCGCTCCACGAGGTCGCCGTCGAGCGCGTCCCAGATGCGGATCGGGCGTATCCGGTCGTCGGGATGGAAGCGCACGACCTCCCGGATGCCCGCGGCGCGGTAGCGCTCGAGCTTCTCGTCCCAGTCCGGCTCCCCCTCGTCCGACTCGCTCACGATCTCGACCCCGAGGTCGGGCGCCCCGTGCAGCCACGTCTTCCAGGTGCGAAAGGTCCGGTGAGGCACCCCGAGACGGACGAAGGCGTCCGGGGCGAGGCGCTTCTTCGCGCTCCTCGGGTCCCAGTAGACGAACTGGTCCGAGCCGAGCGTCGCCACCTGCGCGAGCTCGCGCTTGAGGATCAGGTACAGCGCGGTGCGGAGCTCCAGGTGGCGGTTCGTCTCGGGCACTTCTTCGGCCTCGGGAAAGTACACCGGCTCGGGCGGGCGGCTGTAGACGTGCGCTCCCATCCGCCGGCGAGGCGCAGCGGGCGGGCGGACGGTGGGCTCGCTGGCTGACATGGCTGACGCCGAGGGTACCACGACCGCCGCCGCGCGGCATTGCCGGGCCGAAGCAGCGGCTCGAGGCCGGAGGGACGATCCGCGCCTGAGCCGAGCCTGCAGGCGCTCGTGGAGGTGGACTGGGAAGGGCGCGCCGCGCGAGGCAGCGCGGCGCAGGCGGCGCCGCGGGGCAGGTGATCGCTGCCCCGTCAGAACTCGTCTTTCCCGTACTTGCGCTCGTAGGCGTCCGCGGCCACGGCGACGTGAAACGCGCTCGCCTTGAACTCCTCCGGATCGAGGGTGTCGAGCAGGTGGTCGATGCTGGCCACGATCATCAGCTCCGACTTCTTCTCCCAGATCCCGTAACGCGCGAAGAGCACGCTCTCGTTCAGGCGCAGGAGGTCGAGCGCCCGGTCCTTCGAGAGGCCGCTGAAGAGCCCTTTCTTCACGACGAGGCAGGGCGAGAGGATGGTGACGACCTTGTTCGATCCCTCCCGCGAGCTGTCGCGCACGTAGACGGTCTGGGAGCGCCCCTGATCGAGCTGGAACCCCATGCCGAAGTGCATCCTGTCTTCGTCGATCTTGCCGTTGATGCCGGCGAGGGTCGCCACCTCGCTCACGCGCTCCAGGTTCTCGAGACTCTGCCGTAAACCCATGGGTCGTCTCCTTCCTCCGATTCCTCCGAGGCCTATTTCGCGATCATCATGTCCACCGCGGCGGGCGCGATGCCGAGCTCGCCGCCGAGTTTTCGCAGGCGCAGCACCTCGCCCTCCAGGATCGGGCCGTCCTGCCGGGCCATCCCGATGAGCCCACCGACGAGGCGGTGGAGCTCGGCCGCGCTGAGCTTCGTCCGGCGCGCGCGGCGCGCCTCCTGGAAGCGCTGCAGCGCGAGCTCCGCCGCGCCGGCCCCGCCGCGCACGGCCTCGGCGGCGTCCGCGCTCGCCGGCGCGAGCGCGGCGAGGCGCGCGCGCTGCTCCGGCGTCGTCGCCTTGCCGCCCGCGAGCGCGACATAGAGGCTCCCCCAGAACAGGAAGCGCGCGAGGAACGGGTCGTCCGCGTCCGCCTTCTGGGCAGGCTGCGCGTCCATCAGCGCGAGCAGGCGGCGCACCTCGTCGTCCGCGGCGGGGCCCGGCCCGTGCCGCCAGAACGAGAGCAGCGCCCGCAGCCGGAGCGGCGGGAACGGGTGGGAGAGCTGCCATTGGTCCCGGCGCCCGACGTCCACCACCTCGTCGACGAGGTGCTCCCACTGCTGCGCGAGCTCCACCGGGTCGACCTTGAGACCGGGTATGGTGAGCCCGGAGAGCGTCTTGAAGATGGCGTTCGCCGCGACCTCCAGCGAGCCGCAGCACACGAGCCCGGCGCGGTCCGCGCTCACCTCCGCCGCCCGCTGGAACGACAGCACGAGCTGGGCGCGCTCCAGATCCAGGTTGCCGTTCGCGACGAGGTGGTTCGCCGGGACGTCGAGGTGCCCGTACACGGCGTGCCCGAGCTCGTGCCCGATCACGAACTCGAGCTCCTCCGAGGAGAGCGCGCTGACGGCCCCGCTGCTCACGCCCACGAGGAGGTGGCTGCGTCCCTCGGCGACGAACGCGTTGATCTGGGGCTCGGCGAAGACGTAGGCCTCGAGCTCCTTGCCGAGCTCGGCGTGGCGCGACAGGCGCGCGAACGACTGCGCCACGTTCGGCAGGAGCCGCACGTTGACGCGCACCGCCTCGCTCAGGAGCCGCGCCCGCGTCGCGCTGCGCTGGCGCAGGATCTCCGCCCGGTGGAGCTCGCGCTTCACCACCTCGTCGGAGAGGACCTGCTCGTGCAGAGATCGCTCGCCGCTGAACCGCGCTTCGTGAAGAGAGGTGGGCTTCATGGTTGGACTCCGTGGCGGCCGGCAGCGGCGCTGCGGCGCTGAGCAAGGCTGAGCAGCGCGCGTGCCAGGAGACGGCCGGCCGGACGTCGGCGTCGCCCCAGCGCCATTGACGGCGACGCCCGCGGAGGACACGCCCGCGGAGGGGCTCGAGGCCGCGCGGCGCCGCGCAGACGGCTCATCCGGCTCGATCCGCTTGATCGGACGATCACGTCGACAGATCAAGCGACATCCTCCTTCATGGTGCGCGCGGCTCGCGGTGCGCGGCCGGAGCCGACTCTGCTTGAGTCCGCTTGAGCCGATCTCTTACCCGGCCTCCCGGCGTGTGGTGCTTGTACGCCCATGACCGTGATGTAGGCTCGTGAGATCAGCCTTTTCGGACGGATGAAAGGCAACGATGTTGGTCCTACTGCTCTCAATACGATGTTTCGCGCGCTCCCCGGGCGCGCTCGTGCTCTTCGCGCTCGTGGCCGCGATGACGGGCTGCGGGGCCGACGACCGCGCGCCCGGCCCGCTGGGCACCGGCGCGAAGGCGTGCGCTCCCGGGGAGACGCCGCTCGAGGGCGGCGGCTGCCAGCCCGCGGGCCTGCCGCCGGACATGCCGTGCCCGCCCGGGGAGACGCCGCTCGAGGGCGGCGGCTGTCAGCCGGCAGGGCTGCCGCGAGACATGGCGTGCCCGCCCGGGGAGATGCCGCTCGAGGGCGGCGGCTGCCAGCCGGCAGGGGTCCCGCCCGACGCCTGCGGCCAAGGCTTCGCGCCGGACGGGCGCGGCGGATGTGATCCGATCCTCCCCGAGCGGCCGTGTCCGCCGGGGCAGATGGCGATCCCGGGCGACACGTCGTGTCGTGAGGTCGCGCCGTGCGGCACCGGCGACTACGGGCTGATTCCGGTCGATGCCACGACGCAGTTCGTGAACGGCGCCTACGCTGGGGACGACAGCGACGGGACGATGGCGAGGCCGTGGAGACATATCCACGAGGGGGTCGCTCACGCCTCATCGGGGGCGATCGTGGCCGTGGCGGCGGGGACCTACACGGAAGATGTCCAGATCCGCTCGAGGCCGGTACGGCTCTGGGGGCGGTGTCCCAGCCTGGTCGAGGTGGTGGGCGCCGGGGCGAACGTCGCGGCCATCGAGATCCTGAGCCGGGGCGCGAGCCGCTCCGAGGTCCACTCCCTCGCGATCACCGGTCCCGGCGTGGGCCTCGGAACGAGCGGGGCCAGCGACGTGATCGCGGATCGTGTGTGGATCCACGACACGACGAGGTGGGGCATCGACGCGGTGAGCGAGCTCGGCCGGGCGGGCCTCACGGTGAGCGCGTCGCTGATCGAGGCGACGAAGGAGGTGGGCCTGAACGTCACCGGCTCGGACGCGACGATCGACGCGACCGTCGTGCGCGGCGTCCGGGCGCGCAATGCGCTGGACATCGGGCGCGGCATCCACGTCGAAGGCAATCCCGTCAGACAGGGGCGCTCCACGGTCGCGCTCCGCCGATCGCTCCTGGAGCAGAACGACGACCTCGGCGTGCTCGTCTTCGGCTCGGACGCGACGATCGAGTCGACCGTCGTGCGCACCACCCGATCACGCGCCGTCGCCCCGGGCGGGACTGGCATTCAGATCCAGCATGACCCCGCCACGCAAGAGCGCGCGACGCTGGCGCTCCGCGCCTCGGTGCTGGAGCAGAACCACGGCGTCGGCGTGGCCATGGCGGGCGCGGAGGCGACGATCGAGGGCACCGTCGTGCGCGACACCCAGGTGCGCAGCGATGGAGAGCTCGGGCGTGGAATCCACGTCCAGGGAGACCACGACACGAAGGAGCGCGGGACGCTCGCGCTCCGCGCCTCGCTCGTGGAGCGGAACCAGGACAACGGCGTGGTCATCACCGGCGCGGAGGCGACGATCGAGGCGACCATCGTGCGCGACACCCAGCCTTACGAGGACGGGACGTACGGGCGTGGCATCCACGTCGAGGGGGATCCCGCCATACCGGCGCGCGGGGCGCTCTCGCTCCGCGCCTCGCTCGTGGAGCGGAACCATGAGGCCGGCGTCTATATCGAGGGCTCGGAGGCGACGGTCGAGGCGAGCGTCGTGCGCGACACCCAGCGGCGCGGCGACGATCATCACGGGCACGGCATCGTGACCGTGGCGACGCCCGACGGCCCGCGCACGCGCGGGACGCTCTCGCTCCGCGCCTCGCTCCTAGAGCAGAACCATGAGGCCGGCGTGTTCGTCGAGGAGTCGGACGCCTCGATCGACGCGAGCGTCGTGCGCGACACCCAGCCAGGCGCAAAAGGAGCCGCAGGGTACGGCGTCGTGGCGCAGGACGGATCGACCACGCACGACCGCGCGACGTTGGCGGTCCGCGGATCGCTCGTCGAGCAGAACCGCGAGAGCGGCGTGCTCGTCTTCAACTCGGACGCGACGATCGACTCGACCGTCGTGCGCGGCACCCAGCCGCGCAGCGATGGAACGTGGGGGCGAGGCATCGACGTCTCGCTGGATCCGACCACGCGCCGGCGCGCGACGCTGGCGCTCCGTGGCTCGCTCGTGGAGCAGAACCACGAGCTCGGCGTGGGCGTCATCGGCTCGGACGCGACGATCGAGTCGACCGTCGTGCGCGACACCCAGCCGCGCGGCGACGGAAGGGGTGGTGAGGGGATCCGGGCTCAACATGACGAGGTGACGCTGGAGCGCGCGACGCTGGCGCTCCGCGCCTCGCTCCTGGAGCAGAACCACGAGTCCGGGATCATCGTCTTCGGCTCGGACGTGACCGTCGATTCGACCGTCGTACGTACCACCCGGTCGCGGCGCGACGAGACGGCGGGGGACGGAATCGCCGTGGTCTTCAACGGCCCTCCGGCGAAGGTGACCGTCGCGTCGACCCGGATCGAGGAGAACGCCCGCGCCGGCATCGCGAGCTTCAGCGCGGCCGTCCTGCTCGTCTCGAGCGCCGTCCAGTGCAACAGGATCGACCTCGACGGTGAGGACACCTTCGAGGGCCGGCCCTTCACGTTCGACGGCAGCAAAGGAAACCTCTGCGGCTGCGACGACCCGGATCCCACCTGCCCGGTGCTGAGCGCGAAGCTGAGCCCGCCTGACGCCGTCTCTCCCATTCGCTCGGAGCGATGACCGGCAGCGCGATTCACTTCTGCACCCCGCCACGGTCGACGGCGGCCCATGGGAGACGAGCCACGCTCCGTACCAGGCCGGGGCTGGCACCTGACACGCGGCGGCGCGCGGTCTTGATCACATGGATCGATCGACCTGATCAAACGATCAAATCGGGCGGGCCATGCCCGGTCCTGCGACGGAGACCAGCAGCGCGACATCCGGTGGCGCCGTCGTGGTACGCGTGGTGCAGGGCGGAGGCCAAGCCCCTCGGCCGGGGTCGGCGCTGGCTGGAGCTCACCGGCGTCCTCGGCCCGGGAGACCACGATGGCTGGCAGGAAGAGGAAATTGGAGAGGCTCACACGACCCCTGCGCGTCGTCGCTCGACGCGGGGAAGAAGCGCCAGCGCGTCGAGGGGAACGCTCCGCGATCTGCGCGTTGCTCGCGCTCGCCATTGCGGCGGCGGGCTGCGGAGAGGGCGAAGCCCCCGCCCGGTGTCCTGCCGGAGAGTTTCCGGGGGACGACGGGCACTGCCAGGCTGCGGGGGTGCCGCCGGAGGAATGCGGCCCCGGCTTCGAGGCCGACGGGCACGCCGGCTGCGCGCCGATCCTCCCGGAAGGCCCCTGCGCGAGGGGCCAGATGGCGATGCCTGGGGAGATCCATTGCCGTGAGATCGCCCCGTGCGGCGGAGGCGACTATGGGACCATCCCGAGGCAGGACGACCCGACGACCCAGTTCGTGAACGGAGCCTATCCGGGGGACGACAGCGACGGGACGAGGGCAAGGCCCTGGAAGAGCATTCAGGACGGCATCCTCTACGCCAGATCCGGGGCCGTCGTGGCGGTGGCGGCGGGGAGCTACGAGGAGGACATCCACATCCACAACAGGCCCGTGCAGCTGTGGGGGAGATGCCCGGCCCTGGTCGAGGTGGTGGGCACCACGGTGGAGACCGCGACGCTGCGCATCAACTCCAGGAACGCGAACGGCGCCGAGGTTCACTCTCTCGCGATCACGGGGCCGAGCGCCGGCTTCATCACGAGCGGAGCCCGCGACGTGGTCCTCGACCGGGTATGGATCCACGACACGACGCTCTTCGGGGTCGGCACCGAGGACTCGGTCGGTGCGTCAAGCTTCACGGTCAACGCTTCGCTGGTCGAGGCGACGACGGGCGTCGGCATGGGGATCATCGGCTCCGACGCGACGATCCTGGCCACGACCGTGCGGGGCACCCTGCCGTCCAGCGATGGAACGGCGGGTCATGGAATGGAGATTCAATCTCATCCCGCGACCGGAAGCCGCTCGAAGGTGACGATCCGGGGGTCGCTCCTGGAGCAGAACACCATGGCTGGCGTGCTCGTCACGGGCGCGGACGCGGACATCGAGGCGACCGTCGTGCGTGACACCCTGCCCTACAGCGACGGGACGGCCGGTCACGGCATCAGCATCGAGAGGTTCCCCGCGACGCAGCAGCGCGCGAGCGTGACGATCCGGAGCTCGTACGTGGAGCGGAGCCATGAGCTCGGCGTGCGCGTCCAGGGCTCGGACGCGACCATCGAGGCGACCGTCGTGCGCGACACCCAGCCCTACAGCGACGGGACGGCCGGGCGCGGCATCGAGGTTCACCCGGATCCCGCGACGGACGACCGCGCTTCGCTGACGCTGCGCCGCTCGCTCCTGGAGCAGAACCACGAGGTCGGCGTGTTCGTAGGAGGCTCCGACGCGACGATCGAGGCGACCGTGATCCGCGCGACCCAGCCGAACGTCGAAGGAATGACCGGGTATGGCGTCATCGCCGTGATGGATTCGGCGAGGCGCATGCGCGCGGCGCTGACGCTCCGCGGCTCGCTGGTGGAGCAGAACCACGACGCCGGCGTGCTCGTCGCCGGCGCGGACGCGACGGTCGAGACGACGAACGTGCGCGCGACGCGGGCCAACGGCGACGGGAATTTCGGCGACGGGATCGCCGTGCTTTTCAACGAGGACGCCGCCTCCGTCAGCATCGACGCGACGACGGTCGAGAACAACGACCGCGCCGGCATCTCGAACTTCAGCGCGGCCGTCCTCCTCCTCTCGAGCACCGTCCAGTGCAACAGGATCGATCTCAACGGCGAGGACGACGTGGAGGGCTGGCCGTTCACCTACGACGGCAGCAAGGGCAACCTGTTCGGCTGCGGCGCGTCCGTGAGCTCCACGATGGTGGTGCAGAGCTCGCGCCTGAGCGCGCCTCCTCCCATCGCGCCCCTCCGCTCCGCCGAGCGGTAGGCCTCCGCGCGGGCCTCGGTCGCCCGCGGCGGCCTAGGGGGCCGTGTGCCCGAGGGGGAAGATCGGGCTGAGGCAGAACGGGCCAAACCTCGTCGGCGTGCACCTGTCGCTCTCGTTCCGGCAATCGCTCTGCCCGCCGGGGCACGCGTCGGCAGCGAGGCAGTAGCCGTTCTCGACGCGCTTGCCGGTGAGCCCACCGACGGCGACGCACCAGAGCACCGGGGCCTCGCAGTCGTCTTGCGAGGCGCACGCCGGCGCGCAGACCCCCTCGTCGCCGGCGCCGTCCTCCTGGCCCTTGTAGATGCAGAATCCGCGCTCGGGTCCACCGCAGTCCGACGTCGGCGTCGGATCGTTGCTGCCGCCGAGCACGCAGCGGCTCGAGCAGATCGCCGTCCCCTCCTCGAGGGGCGCGCACACGCCCTCGCACTCCGGCGCATCGGCGGCCGGGTCGCACGGGGCTCCCATGGGTCTGCCGGGGCGCGTCCGGTCCACGCACACCGCGAGGGTCTGATCGCAGGCCCGCCCGGGCGGACACTGGCTGTCGTCACCGCAGGTCGGCAGGCAGACGTTCGCGTTCAGGTTGCCCCGCGCGCAGCGGACGTCCTCGCGGCCGTGGCACTTCGCCGGGTCGAGCGTTTCGTTCAGGAACCTGAGCGCGGGCCCGATCGTGCACGAGAGCATGCAGGCGCCGTTCCGGTCGTTCGCGTCGACCGTGCAGAGGGCGCTCCCATCGTCGGAGCATTCGTCATGCGTCGCGCAGCGCTTCGAGCAATAGCCGTTCGCCGGGCCGCCGCCGAAGAGCGGATCGTTCACCTGAGGCGCCATGCAGAACAGGCCTGGCTCGCAGTCCACGTCGGCCTCGCACGCCGCGGCGATCGCGCCGGTCCCCCGGGCGGGGGAGGCGGACGAGCCGTCCGCGCTCGTGGAGCAGGCGGGGCACGCCGCGAGCACGATCCCGAGATGTACTGCAAGGAGCTGCGCGGGCCGATCTCTCATGTTCGGGTCTCCGTCGGGACGCCGTCGCGCCGACCGGGCGCGAGTGTATCGATCATCCGGATCGCTCCGCTTGATCGAACGATCACATCCGAAAGGTCACGCGACCTCCGCCGCGCGGGAACGGGTCGATGGCAGCGGACATGCATGGCCGCAGCGGATACCACACAGGGAGACGACCATGCGTGCATTCTCGTTCTGGACGCGAAGCTCCCCTTGTTCCTGGCGCGCGCTCGTGCGGCTCGCGCTCTGCTTCGCGATCGCGGGCTGCGCGGCGTCCGACGATCCGCCTGGCCCCGCCCCGACGGACGCCGCGTGCCCTCCCGGGACGATGCCGGCCGACGGCGGCTGTCAGGCCGCGGGGCTGCCGCCGGGGGTCACCGCGGGCCTGCCGCCGGACATGCCGTGTCCTCCTGGTGAGGCACCGCTCGAAGGCGGCGGCTGCCAGCCGGCCGGGGTCCCGCCGGAGGGCTGCGGCAAGGGATTCGAGCCGGACGGGCGTGGCGGATGCGACGCGATCCTCCCGGAAGCCCCGTGCCCGACCGGGCTGATGGCCGTACCGGGCGGCACGGAGTGCCACGAGGTGGCGCCGTGCGGCGACGGCGACTACGGGACGATCCCGGTGGAGGCAACCACGCAGTTCGTGAACGGCGCCTATGCTGAAAATGATAGCGACGGCACGAGGGAGAAGCCCTGGCGGCAAATCCAGGAGGGTATCACCCACGCCTCGTCGGGGGCGATCGTGGCGGTAGCAGCGGGAACTTACCACGAAAATGTAATCATTCGTTCCACGCCGGTACGGCTCTGGGGCCGGTGTCCGGCCATGGTCGAGGTGGTGGGCGCTGGGGACCAAGCGGCGACGATCCAAGTGCTGAGAGGAGCCGCGAGTCGCTCCGAGCTTCGCGGCTTCGCGATCACGGGGCCGCAAGCGGGTGTGCTCGCGAGCGGCCCCAGCGACGTGATCATCGATCGCGTGTGGGTCCACGACACGGGAGGCAGGGGGATCGGCGTGCAAAGCGCGCCGACCCCGGCGAGCGTCACGGTGCGTGGGTCGCTGGTCGAGACGACGAGGGATGTCGGCGTGTTCGTCGGCGGCTCGCGCGCGACGCTCGATGCCATCGTCGTGCGCGACACACAGCCGCGCCGCGATGGAGCCTCCGGGTCCGGCGTCGTGCTCGTGCCGGACCCCGCCACGGGCGAGCGCGCCAGCGTGACGCTCGGGACGTCGCTCCTGGAGCAGAATCATGACGTGGGCGTGGCCGCCTACGGGTCGGACGCGAAGATCACGTCGACGGTCGTGCGTCGCACACAGCCGCGCAGGGGCTCCACCGGCGGACACGGCATCGAGGTTGTCGATCGCGGGACCCTGACGCTCGACGCTTCCATCGTGGAGCAAAACCACGGTGTCGGCGTCGGCGTCCTCGGCTCCGACGCCGCGATCCACGCGACCGTCGTCCGCGCCACACAGCCGAGACAAGACGACGACACCCGCGGACAGGGAATATCCGTTCAATTCGACCCCGAGGCGAATGAACGGTCGAGCGTGAGGCTACACGCCTCGCTCCTGGAGCAAAATCATGAGGCAGGCGTGAGCGTCCTGGGCTCCGATGCGACGATCGATGCGGTCATCGTGCGCGGCACGCAGCCCACGAAGTCGGACAACAGAGGCGGACGCGGCATATCCCTCCAGTCCCACGCCGACACCTATGAGCCGTCGCGCGCGACGATCCGCGCTTCGGTCCTCGAGCAGAACCACGACGTCGGCGTGCACGTCGTGGACGCCGAGGCGACGATCGACGCGACCATCGTGCGCGAGACGAGCTTGGACAGCGCTGGACGCGGCTGGGGCATCGAGGTCGTCGGTCTCTCCGACCCCGCTGGCCCGCGCGAGCGCACGGCGTTGACGCTGCGCAGCTCGCTGGTGGAGAAGAACCATGGAGCCGGCGTGATCGTCCAAAGCGCCGACGCCACGATCGAGGGGAGCGTCGTGCGCGCCACCCGGCCGCTCCACGACGGGACATGGGGTAACGGGCTCGTGGTTCAGAACCATGGCATCACGATCCCGACCCTCGTCACGGCGAGCGAGCGCGCCACGCTGACGCTCAGCGCGTCGCTCCTGGAGCAGAACCACGAGGTCGGCGTGCTCGTCGTGGGCGCGGATGCGACCATCGAGGCGACCGTCGTGCGCGAGACCCGGCCACGCAGCGACGGGAGCTGGGGGCGTGGCGTCGAGATCGAGGATGATCCCGTGACCCGCGCGCGCGCCGCGTTGACGCTCCGCACCTCGCTTCTAGAGCAAAACCATGAGGTCGGCCTATACTTGTACAACTCGGACGCGAGGATCGAGGCGACCGTCGTGCGCGGCACGCAGCGGCGGAGCGATGGGACGGCGGGAGATGGAATCGCGCTGGAGTCTGCCGAACAACCGGTCGCGGCGACCATCGCCTGGACACGGGTTGAGTCGAACGCCCGCGCCGGCATCTCGAGCTTCAGCGCGGCCGTCACGCTCACGTCGAGCGTCGTCCAGTGCAATCGCATCGACCTCAACGGCGAGGACGTCGTCGAGGGGCGGAATTTCACGTTCGACGGCAGCAACGAGAACCTCTGCGGCTGCGACATGCCAGATCCCACCTGCGCGGTGCTGAGCGCCAGCCTGACCCCGCCCGCTCCTTTATCGCCCACCCGCCGAGCGCCATGACGCGACCGCCTCTCGCGGCGGCGGGGAGCCGCGCGCGCAGCGCCCGGGCGCCGCGCTCCGCGCCGTCCACTCAGCGGGCGAGGTCCTCGGGGAGCACCTCCGGCGGGGCCGGAACCGGGTACCGCTCCCCCTCGGTCGCCTGCAGCGCGGGGGTGGCCTCCACCACGCGCGGCTGCGAGCCGCCCCTCGTGAAGTTCTGCTGCAGGATCCCGCGCGCCTCGTCGCCGCCGCTCAGCGTAACGTTGCGGAGCATGCCTGTGACCTCACCGTCGATGAGCACGCTGGCGAGCGCGCTGCCGCTGACGATGAGGTCCGAAATCGTCGCTTCCGACTCCGCGGTCCAGACGAGCCCGTGCCCTACATCCTCGGCGCCTGCCTCCGTGCCGAGCGTGGGCAGCGTCTTCAGCCGGGTGTTTGACACCCTGCACCGGCGGATGACGACGCCCCGCGAGGCCCCGAAGATACCGATAGCGAAGCCCTCGTTCTCGTCGAGCTGCGCGTCCTCGATCAGGAACGACTCCGGGATGTTCCGGATCAACAGCCCCATCACGTTGCGGTGGATCTCGACGTCTTCGTCAGGACCGGCGCCGCCGAGCGTCGCCTTGGACCTGAAAGCCAGCACGCCGTACGACGTGCTGTCGTGCACGCGCAGCCCCTTCGCCTCGACGTCCGAGCAGCGCGCGATGGTGAGGCCGCCGCCGTGCCTCCCGGTCTCGAACGCCTCGCCCGGGGCTGTGGCGAGGATATCGAGCCCCTCGATCGACGCCTTGGCGCCGAACAGGGCGACCCCCGCGATGTGGCTCTCGCGCACGATGGAGCTCTTCACGTCGAGCGCCGGCTGCGCGGGCGGCGCGGCGCATTCGCTGCTGCTCTGGACCCAGAGCCCCGGCCCGCCCGCGCCGGCGATCACGACCCGATCGAGGCTCACCGCGAGCGCATCGACCGCGAAGAGGCCATACCGGCCCGCCCCCTCGATCGTGGAGGAGATCACGGCCACGGAGGACCGCGGCTCGACGATGACGGCGCTGCCCGCGCTGCCCCGCACGCGGACCGACGCGATCTTCGCCTCCGTGGCGCCGCGCAGGTGGACGCTCGAGGTGGTCAGTCCTCGAACGACGGCGCCCTCCCCCGCGCCGAGCGCCACCTCCTCGACGGCGACGTCATCGGCCGCTCTCCCCAGCAGGCTCACGCCGCCGGGGAGCGCCACCGCGCCGTACGCGCCCGGCGCGAGCGCGATGCACGATCCGGGCATGGCTTCCGCGGCGGCCGCCTGGAGCTCCGCGTCGCTGCCCGCTCGAGCCACGTCCGTGCACGCGACGCCCTCCGTGCACGTGTCGTCGTCGCAGACGGCGGCCTGGGGCACGCCGGCGCAGGCGCCTCGGATCTCGTTCTCCGTCGCGCACCCGAGCGGCGCGCGCACCTCGACGGCGCCGCAGCCGGCGATCCACGCGAGCCACCCGATGAGCACAATCCCCTTCGCAAATGCAATACAGCCCTGCATGGTGCCAGTCCTCTCCCTGGATTGCCTGCCCCGCCGCCGGCAACCCGCCTGCGGCCACGTCGCGGGACATCGTCACATCGTCCACGTCGTCCACATCGTCATCGTCGCAAGGTCCGGACCAGCACGGGCCTGCACGCTCGGGAGCGCGGCCCGCCGCGCGTGCTCACGGGAGAGAGGCCGCTCCGGCGGCCGCGGGCGCCCCGGAGGTTGCGCGCCGGGCCCCTTGCGCATTTTGCGCAGGTCGCTTGCGCAACGCTGCGCAGACTGCGCGACACCACAGAACAGAAAGGAATCCATGCCTGCATCCCCGCCTGCCACGTGCGTTTTCCCTCCTTCCTGGCGCGCGCTCGTGCTGCTCGCGCTCGCGTTCGTGCTGGCGGGCTGCGGGGCGGACGACGGCCCGCCGCGCGCCGGCGCGCCCGACGCCGACGGCGCCGCGTGCCCTCCCGGGACGACGCCGGTGGACGGCGGCTGTCAAGACGCGGGGCTGCCGCCGGGCGTCACGGCGGGCCTGCCGCCGGACATGCCGTGTCCTCCTGGAGAGACGCCGCTCGAGGGCGGCGGCTGCCGGCCGGCAGGGGTGCCTCCGGAGGCCTGCGGCCAGGGCTTCGCGGCCGATGGCCGGGGCGGCTGCGACCCGATCTTGCCGGACGGCGCGTGCCCGCGAGGGCAGATGGCCGTCCCCGGCGACACCCAGTGTCATGAGGTCGCGCCGTGCGGAGAGGGCGATTACGGGGTGTTCCCGGTCGACGCGACGACGCAGTTCGTGGACGGCTCCTACCCCGGGGACGACAGCGACGGGACGAGGGCGAGGCCGTGGAAGCGCATCCAGCAGGGCATCAACCACGCCCCATCCGGGGCGATCGTGGCGGTGGCCGCGGGCCGATACGTGGAGGACATCTCGATCCGCTCGAGGCCGGTGCGGCTCTGGGGGCGATGTCCGGCCATGGTGGAGGTGGTGGGCACCGGCAGGCAGCTCGCGACCGTCGAGATACTCTACACACGCGCGAGCCGCTCCGGGATTCATCATCTTGCCATCACGGGACCGGGCGCCGGCATCGCGACGAGCGGGGCAAGCGATGTGCTCGTCGATCGGGTCTGGATTCATGACACGACGAGCAGGGGCATCGACATCAACGGCTCGCTGGGTCCGTCGAGCATCACCGTGCGCGCCTCGCTGATCGAGTCGACGAACGAGGTAGGCGTGAACATCGACGGCTCCCGAGCGACGATCGAGTCGACGGTCGTGCGCGACACCGAGCCCCGCGACGACGGGCAGTTCGGACGCGGCTTCCATATCCAGGACGACCCGAGCACACACGAACGAGCGAACGTGACGGTCCGCGCGTCGCTCCTGGAGCGCAACCATGACGCCGGCGTGTTCATCGGCGGCTCGGACGCGACGATCGAGGCGAGCGTCGTGCGCACGACCCGACCGCGCGCCGACGGAAGGTTCGGACGCGGGGTCGTGATCGAGTACGACCCTGACACCGGAGAGCGAGCCGACGTGACGCTCCGCGCGTCGCTCCTCGAGCAGAACCATGACGCCGGCGTGAGCGTCGTCAGCTCGGACGCCATGATCGAGGCGGTCGTCGTCCGCGCCACCCGGCCCGGCAGCGAGGGATGGGGCGCGCGCGGCGTCAGCGTTCATGCTGACGTCACGCCGAACGAGCGCGCGAAGCTCACGCTCCGCGCGTCGCTCCTGGAGCAGAACCATGGGTCCGGCCTGCTCGTCTCGGGCTCGGACGCGACGGTCGAGGCGACGGTCGTGCGCGGCACCCTCCCAGGGATCGGCGGAGCGTTCGGGCGTGGCATCCATGTTCAAAGTGATCCCGAGACGCTGGAGCGCTCGAATTTGACGCTCCGCGGATCGGTCCTGGAGCAGAACCTTGACTGCGGCGCGCTTGTCTTGAGCTCGGACGTGACGGTCGAGGCGTCCATCGTGCGCGGCACCGTGTCGCCCGAAGGTGATCGGCTCGCGGTCGGCATCCAGCTCATGGGGATGGACGATGGGTCCACGCCGCATGAGCGCTCGACGCTGGCGCTCCGCGCCTCGCTCCTCGAGGAGAACGAAGGCAGCGGCGTGCTCGTCCAGAGCTCGGACGCGACGATCGAGTCGACCGTCGTGCGCACTACCCGGCCCGGCGGCGATGACGGGTCCGCTCATGGCATCACGGTTCAGAAACGTGGAATCGATTTGGAAGGCGAGCTCGAGGCGCACGAGCGCTCCACGTTGACCCTCCGCGCGTCGCTCCTGGAGCAAAACTACGATGGAGGTGTGCTCATCGTGAGCTCGGACGCGACGATCGAGTCGACCGTCGTGCGGGGCACCCAGCCCCTCAGCGACGGAACCTCCGGGCGCGGCATCAGCGTTGAATGGGACCCCGAGACGCGCGAGCGAGGGACATTGACGCTCCGCGACTCGATCCTCGAAGAGAACCATGAGCTCGGCGTGTTCGTGCTGAGCTCGGACGCGACGATCGAGTCGACCGTCGTGCGCGGTACCCGTCCGGCCAACAGCTCGAGGGGTGGGAACGGAGTCCACGCGCAGGGAGACGGGCGCGAGAGCGCGGCGCTGACGTTCCGCGGCTCTCTCGCGGAACAGAACCATGACTTCGGCGTGCTCGTCCTGGACGCGCACGCGACGATCGAGGCGGCGGTCGTGCGCGACACCCAGCCGAGCGGCGGCGGTTACGGCGACGGGATCTCCGTGATGTCCAACGAGATCCCCACCACGGCCACGATCACGTCGACGATCGTCGAATCGAACGCCCGCGCCGGCATATCGAACTTCAGCGCGTCCGTCGCGCTTGAATCGAGCGTCGTCCAGTGTAACCGCATCGACCTCAACGGCGAGGATGTCCTACAGGGACAGCCTTTCACCTTCGACTGCGCCAACGGAAACCTCTTCGGCTGCGGCGCCCCGGATCCCACCTGCTCGGTGCTGAGCGCGAGTCTGACTCCCCCTGGTCGCATATCCCCCGCCCGGTCTACGCCATGATGCGACGCCTCATCTATGAAAAGGCAACCATGCCCATGCTCTCCTTCTCGACGCGAGTTTTCCCTTGTTGCTGGCGCGCGCTCGTCCTGCTCGCGCTCTTCCTCATGATTGCGGGCTGCGGCGCGGAGGACGTCGCTCCTCCCGTCGACCCGTCGGACACCGCCCCCGCGGCGTGCCCTCCCGGGACGGCGCCAGTGGACGGCGGCTGTCAAGAGGCGGGGCTGCCGCCGGGCGTCACGGCGGGCCTGCCGCCGGACATGCCGTGCCCTCCCGGAGAGGCGCCGCTCGAAGGCGGCGGCTGCCAGCCGGCGGGCGTGCCACCGGACGCCTGCGGGCAGGGGTTCGAGCCGGACGGGCGAGGCGGCTGCGACCCGATCCTCCCGGAAGGTCCGTGCCCGCCCGGGCTCATGGCGGTCCCGGGGGACGTCGCGTGCCGCGAGGTGGCGCCGTGCGGCGACGGCGATTACGGGACGATCCCGGTCGATGCGACGACGCAGTTCGTGAACGCGGCCTATGCGGGGGACGACAGCGATGGGACGCGCGCAAAGCCCTGGCGGCACATCCAGGACGGCATAGATCACGCGCGGTCGGGGGCGATCGTGGCGGTGGCCGCGGGAAGATACCTGGAGGACGTCCTGGTTCGAGGTAAACCGGTCCGGGTATGGGGGAGATGCCCGGCCATGGTCGAGATCGCGGGCGCCGGGGCTGCGATCGCAACGCTGGAGGTCCTCGATGAGCGCGCGAGCGAGTCCGGGATTCATAACCTCGCCGTTACGGGGCGGCGCGACGGCATCTCCACGAGCGGAGCCGAGCACGTGCTCCTCGACCGCGTCTGGATCCATGACACGACGGGACGGGGGCTTGACATCGAGGCGGCGCTCGGTCCCACCAGCGTCACGACGAGCGCCTCCCTCATCGAGGAAACGAGGGAGCTCGGCGTGCTCGTCTCCGGCTCGGAGGCGACGGTCGAGGCGACCGTCGTGCGCGGCACCCGGCCCTCCAGCGCCGGGGCGGGCGGAACGGGCATCGTCATCCACAACGGCTCGACACGCAACCGGGGTGAGACGACGCTCCGCAACGCGCTCCTGGAGCACAACCGCGGGCACGGCGTGGCCGTCTATGGCTCGGAGGTCACCGTCGAGGCGACCGTCGTGCGCGACACTCAACCGGACGCCGACGGCAGATACGGACGTGGTATCCAGGTGGCTTCCGATGACACCACACACGAGCGCGGCGCCCTGACGCTTCGCACCTCGCTCCTGGAGCACAACCATGAAGCCGGCGTGCTGATCTCCGGCTCAGACGCGACGATCGAGGCGACCGTCGTGCGCGACACCGAGCCACGCAGCGATGGCACGCTGGGGATCGGCGTCGAGGTGGGTCAGGACTCTGCCGCGCACGAGCGCGCGAAGGCCACGCTCCGCGCCTCGCTCCTGGAGCACAACCATGAGGCCGGCGTACGCGTCGCCGGCTCGGACGCGACGATCGAGGCGACCGTCGTGCGCGACACTCAGCCAGACGCCCGTGGGGCGGGCGGAAAAGGGATCACCCTGGCCGACGATCCCGAGACGCACGATCATGCGACGATGACGCTCCGCGCCTCGCTCCTGGAGCAGAACCATGAGGTCGGCGTGCTCGTCATGGGCTCCGACGCGACGGTCGAGGCGACCGTCGTGCGCGGCCCCCAGGCAGCGAGCGACGGCACAGGCGGACGTGGCATCGACATTGTCAACGACCCCGGCACAAAGGAGCGCGCAACGGTGACGCTCCGCGCCTCCCTCCTGGAGCAGAACCATGGGGTCGGCGTGCTCGTCATGGGCTCCGACGCGACGGCCGAGGCGACGGTCGTACGCGACACGCAGCCCGGCGGCGATGAGGGTCACGGCGCGGGGATCCTCCTCGTCGGACTCAAGGATGACCCGAAGCGCGCGACGTTGACGCTCCGCGCTTCGCTCCTGGAGCAGAACCACGGTGAAGGCGTGCTCGTCCAGAGCGCGGACGCGACGATTGAATCGACGATCGTGCGCGACACGAAGCCCGGCGACGATGGCCTGTGGGGCGCCGGGATCGTCATTCAAAAACGCGGAGTTACGGTCCTAGACGACGCCGCAGCACAGGAACGCGCGACGATGACGCTCCGCGCCTCGCTCCTGGAACGGAACCATGACGTCGGCGTGCTCGTCCTGGGCTCGGACGCGACGATGGAGGCGACCGTCGTGCGCGATACCCAGCCAAACAACGCTGGGCAGCGCGGAATTGGTATTACGGCCGAGTGGAGCTCGTCGGATCACGATCCCGCGCGCCTGAAGATCCTCACGTCGTTGCTGGAGCAGAACCACGATATGGGCATAGACGTCTTCAACTCGAACGCGACCATCGAGGCGACCGTCGTGCGCGACACCCGCGCAGAACGCGACGGAACATCCGGGGACGGAATCTCGGTGTTCTCCAGGGGCGCGCCAGCCAATGTCACCGTCAGCTCGACGAGGGTCGAATCGAACGCCCGCGCCGGCATCTCGAACTTCAGCGCGGCCGTCACGCTCACGTCGAGCGTCGTCCAGTGCAATCGCATCGACCTCAACGGCGAGGACATCGTGGAGGGCCAGCCTTTCACCTTCGACTGCGCCAGCGGCAATCTCTTCGGCTGCGACACCCCGGATCCCACCTGCGTGGTGCTGAGCAAGGGCCTGACCCCGCCTGAGCCCATAGACCCCATCCGATCGTCGCGGTGACGCCCCCGCCGCCGGCAGCGGGGGGCGGATGCGCAACATCACCCAGCCTCCCGCCCCGGCGCCTCGCCCCGCGCCCTCCGCTCAGGGCCTCAGGATCTTCGGGACCATGTCCGGCGGCGCCGGGACCGGGTACAGCGCCGTCTCGGCGAGCCGCAGCGCGGGGGTGCCCTCCGCCACGGCGGGTTGCTCGCCGCCGGTCCTGAAGTTCTGCTGCACGATCCCGAGCGCCTCGTCGCCGCCGCTCAGCGTGACGCGGTGGAGCCTGCCCCTCGCCTCGCCGTCGATGAGCACGCTGGCGAGCGCGCTCCCGCTGAAGGTCACGTCGGTGATCGCCGCCTCGGACCGCTCGGTCCACACGAGCCCGTGCCCGACGTCCGCAGCGCCAGCGCTGGCATCCAGGGTGGGCAGCGGCTTCAGCTTGGTCCTCGTCACGCCGGACCGGCAGATGACGACGCCCCGCGACTCCCCGGAGACGCCGATCCCGAAGCCCTCGTTCTGGTCGAGCTGCGCGTTCTCGAGCAGGAACGACTCCGTGACGTTCTGGATCGACAGCCCGATCAGGTTGCGGTGGATCTCGACCTCTTCGTCGGGCCCTGTGCCGCCGATCGTCGCCTTCGACCCGTCGACCAGCACGCCGTACGACCTGCTGGCGTGCACGCGCAGCCCCTTCGCCTCGACGTCCGAGCAACTCGCGATCGAGAGTCCTCCGCCGTACCGGCCGGTCTGGAACTCCAAGCCCGGGTCTGTCGCGAGGATGTCGAGGCCCGCGATCACCGCCTTGGCGCCGAACAGGGCGACCCCGACGATGTGGCTGTCGCGCACGATCGATCGCTTCACGTCGAGCGCCGGCTGCGCGGCCGGATCGGCGCACTCGCTGCTGCTCTCGACCCAGAGCCCCGGCCCGGCCGAGCCAGCGATCACGACCCGATCGAGGCTCACCGCGAGCGGGTCGACGGCGAAGACCCCGTACACGGCGGACCCCTCGATCGTCGAGGTGACCACGGCCACGGAGGACTGCGGCTCCACGATCACGCCCGTATCCGCGCTTCCCCGCACGCGGACCGACTCGATCTTCGCCCCCGTCGCGCCCCTGACCTGGATCATCGAGGTGGTCAGTCCTCGAACGACGGCGCCCTCCCCCGCGTCGAGCGCCACCTCCGTGACGGTGACGTCCTCCGCCGATCTCCCCAGCAGGCTCACGCCGCCGGGGAGCACCGCCGCGCCGTACGCGCCCGGCGCGAGCGCGATGCACGCCCCGGGCATGGCCGCCGCGGCGGCCGCCTGGAGCTCCGCGTCGCTGCCCACCGGGACGACCTCCGCACAGTCGACGTCCCCCGGACACGTGTCGTCGTCGCAGACCGCGGCCTGGGGCACGCCGGCGCAGGCGCCCCGGATCTCGTTCTCCGTAGGGCACCCCTCTTTCGCCTGCGGCTCGTCAGCGCCGCAGCCGGCGAGCGCGCCGAGCGCCCCGGCTAGCACCATCACCCTCGCAAACAAAGCACTGCCCTGCATGATGCCAGTCCTCTCCCTGGATTGCCGGCCCCGCGGCCGGCAATCGCCTGTTAATGCGACTGTTGATGCGACCGTTCTGCCTAATCGGCCTTCGCGATCCCGTGCTCGAGGATCCGCTCGCACTCCTCCGCCCTCTGGCGGAGCTCTCCCTCGGTGAAGTGCGCCGACAGCGACGCCCGCAGCGCCCCGGCCGCCTCGGCGGCCCGGGCGCGCAGGCCGGCGTCCGACGAAGGATCGTTCGCCGCGCGCGCGCATGCTCGGGCAAGGGTCAACGCTGCCTCGCTCAGGTAGACGCGCCCGGCGACCTCCGCGGTCGCGAGCGCCTTGCGTCCCGTTGTAAGTGCCTCCTCCAGCTCCCCGGCGGCCAGCAAGACGTCCGCCAGGTTGCGGTACATCGCTGCAAGGTCCGAGCCAGCGCGGGCCTGCTCGCTCAGGCGCACGGCGCGCCGCGCGTGCTCGAGCGCGGCCGGGAACTCCTTGAGCTGCAGCTCCACCTCCGCGAGGTTGGTGCACGTGACCGCGATCTGGTGCAGGTCCCCGGCGCGCTCCTTGAGCCGCAGCGCCCGGAGGTAGATCGCGCGCGCGCCGGTCCTGTCGCCCTGCATGAACCGCATCGCCCCGACGCCGTTCAGCGCGATCCCGGCGAGGTACGGGCTCGTCGCCTCGGAGATCACCCGCGCCGCCTGCCGGTAGCTCCGCTCCGCGCCCACGAGCCGCCCGCGGCCGAACAGCGACGCCCCCACGCCGAACAGGAGCTGCGCGACGTTCTCCTGCCACCGCTCGTCGTGCCGCTCGATCTTGCGGCACACGCGCAGCCCTTCCCGCGCGGCCGCCCAGCTCGCGTCGGGCCGCCGCTCGCGCCGGTGCAGGAACGCGAGCAGCGCGTACATCGCCGGCGTCTCCTCGACGGCCCCGGCCTCCTTGGCGCGGGCGATCGCGCGCTCGACGAGCGGCCGCGCCTCCGCGGTCGCCCCCCGCACCTTGTGCACGAGCGCGAGCCGGTGATCCACGCGCGCCTCGAAGCGCAGCGCGTCGGCCGCGTCGGCCTGCTCCCCCGGCCGCGGCGCGCCGCCTCGCCGCGCCGGCCGCACGATCCGCGCCCGCGCCTCCTCGTACGTGCGCTCCGCCTCGTCCAGCCGTCCGAGCCGCCGCAGCACGTCCCCGAGGTCGAGCCGCAGCCGCACGCTCTCGCGCCACGGGATCCCCCGCCCCTCGCCCTCGCCTCCGCCCTGCTCGCCTCCGCGCCCGTCGCCTCCGCCCTGCTCGCCCCCGCGCTCGTCGCCCCCGCCCCGCTCGCCCCCGCGCGCGTCGCCTCCGCGCCCCCCGTCGCCGCCCGCGCCGCCCTCCTCCAGCACCTCGTCGTGCAGGTCGCGCGCCCGCTCCAGCTGCCGCAGCGCCTCCGCGTTCTCCCCCAGCGACGCCGCGTGCGCCGCCGCCCGCACGTACGCCGCCGCGGCCCGCCGCGCGTCCCCGCCCCGATCGTAGTGCAGCGCGAGCAGCGCGTGCCCCGCGCTCCCCGAGGCGCGCTCCTCGAGCCACCGCGCGATGACGAGGTGCAGCGGCCGCCGCACCTTCACGCTCAGCATCTCGTACGCCACCTCGTACATCGCCGACTCCGCGAAGACGTACTCCCGCTCTCCCGGGAACATCGCCGACTCGCGCGGCCGGATCAGCTGCCGGTGCCGCAGCTGCGCGAGCAGCTCCGCCGGCGCCGCCTCCGGCGCGCCCCCCGGCTCCGGCCGCTGCAGCCGCTCGAGCGCCCCCTCCCAGAACGTGCGCCCCACGACGGCCGCCTGCGCCAGCATGCTTCGAGGCTCGGCCTCGAGCCGGTCGAGGCGCGCCTGCACGATCCCCTGCACGGTCGTCGGGAGCGCGAGCGCGAGCTCGCCGAGCTGCTCCTCCCGGATCGCCCACGGCTCCTCGCCGCGCGGCTCGATCACGCCCGCGTCCACGAGCAGGTGCAGCGTCTCCGCGAGCGTCAGCGGGTGCCCCTCGGCCCGGTCCGCGAGCGTGCGCACCACGGCCGGCGACAGCGCGGGCACGCGCCGGAGCCAGTCGCGGACCATCTCTTCCATGTGCCGGCGCGGCAGCGGCGCGAGGTCCACGCGCACGTGCCCCGCCTTCCCTTCCCCCCACGCCGGCAGCCGCTCGAACAGCTCGGGCCGCGCCGCGCACACCGCCAGCACGGGCAGGTCCTCCGCGCGCACGAGCAGATCCTCGATGAGGTCGAGGCTCGCGCCGTCCGCCCACTGGATGTCGTCGCAGAGGATCGCGATCGGCGCCGTGTCCGCCGCGAAGCGGAGCAGGCGCGCGACGGCCGCGAAGATGCGCTGCCTCGCCGGGTTGCCCGCCTCGTCGAGCGCCACGGTCGCGGCCTCGTCCGCCTCGCGCGCCCCGAGGATGGCGGCCACCTGGCGCAGCGCGTCCTCGAGGTCCGCCGGCTCGAGCCCCTCCGCCGAGGCGCGGGGCGCCGCCTCTCCCCGCGCGCGCCCGAGCTCCCGCTCCTCGGCGCTCCTCCGCAGCGCGCCGCGCAGCCGGAGCCACCGCATGCCTCGCCGGAGCTTGCGCATCACCACGCCGAGGGGATCGCCCTCGCCGATCTCGAAGCGCCGCCGGATCATCGACGCGACGAGCCCGTAGCTCGTGCTCCGGAGGAGCGGCGACGCCTGCGCCACCATCACCACGAGGTCCTCCTCGCGGCGCAGGATCAGGCGCGCGAACAGCCCTGCGAGCACCCGGGTCCGCCCGACGCCGGGGGCCCCGACCAGCGTGACGAGGCAGGCCCTCTGCTCCGAGAGCACCGTCTCGAGCGCCTCGGTGAGGCGCTGCATCTCCGCGGCGCGCCCCACGAGCTTCGTGTCGACCCCGTGGAAATCCGAGATCGCCATGACCGGCCGGAGCCCGGCGGGGCCGCGCACCTGGTATGCCGGCAGCGCCTCGCTCCGGCCCGCGACCTCGACGGGGGCGAGCGGCTCGATCTCGAAGCGGTTCACGACGAGCCGGTACGTGTCCCGCCCGATCGCGATCGCCCCCTTCGGCGCGGTCTGCTGGAGGCTCCGCGCGGTGGTGACCGCCTCGCCGAGCACCGTGAACCGCGGGCGCGCCCCGCCGCCGGCCGGCTCCGCGAACACGCGCCCCGTGGTGATCCCGATCCGCGCGGACAGCCGCGCGCCCCGGAGCGCCCGCGGCAGCGCCGCGCGCGCGAGCGCGGCCTGCACGCGCAGGGCGGCGTGGACCGCGCGTTCGGCGTCGTTGTCGGTCGCGCGCGGCACGCCGAAGAGGGCCATCGCCTGGTCGCCGCCGGGCAGCTCCTCGACCAGCCCGCCCATGGCCTCCACCTGCTCTTTCACGGCGGCGAAGCAGCGGTCGACGATCTCCTTGACGTCCTCCGGGGCGAGGCGCGCCGACAGCGCCGTCGCCTCGGCGAGGTCGACGAACATCACGGTGCAGACGCGGTTCTCGCCGGTCGCGGGCGCGGCGGGCGCCGTCCGCTGCAGATCCCAGCCCGGCGGCTCGCCCCTCGCGGATGCCGCGGAGCCCGGGGGCGCCGGCGGGAGCGAGGAGGTCGACGCGCCCTGCGCGGCCGTCAGGGCGGCCCACATCTCGCCGAGATCGCGGAACCGGAGCCGCGGGCTGGGCGCGAGCGCGCGCGAGAGGACGGCCTCCACGGCGGGGCTCGCGCGCACCCCGCGCGCCGCGAGGCTCGGCCGGCTGCTCTCCTCGACGGCCGCGGTGTAGAGCTGGATCACGTCGTCGCCGGCGAGCCCTGCCTGCCCCGAGGCGACCTCGAGCAGCACCAGCGCCATCGCGAACACGTCGGTCCACGGCCCTGTCGGCCCGAAGCGCCCGCTGAACTGCTCTGGCGCGCCGTACTGCGGCGTGAACGGCGGCAGCGCCGTGCCCGGCTGCGTGCGCTGGCCGCTCTGCAGCGTGGCCTCGGAGAGCACCTTGGCGATGCCGAAGTCGAGGATCTTCAGGGTCGTGCTGGCCCCGGAGGCCGCGAGGAACAGGTTGGCCGGCTTGACGTCCCGGTGGGACACCTTCTCCTCGTGGGCGATCGCGAGCGCGGCGGCGGCCGGCGCGAGCAGCCGGATCGCGTCGTCGAGGCCCCTCGGCCCCTCGCCGGAGGCGCGGCGGCGCCGCAGGTTGCTGGCGAGCGTCTCGCCTTCCAGCCACTCCATGACGATGTACGGCGTCCACGGCCCGCGCGGCGAGCTGGCGGCCCCGATGTCGAGCGCCTGCACGATGCTCGCGGTCCGCCGCGACAGCCGGTGCAGCAGCCGCGCCTCGGCGCGGAACTGCGCGAGCAGCCGCTCGCGCTCCTGCGCGCCGACGCCCGGGGGGAGCCGGAGGCACTTGACCGCGACCGGGAGCTCGAAGCCGAGGTGCACGCCGCGGTACACGACGCCGAACCCGCCCTCGCCCACGACCGACTCGATGGCGACCTTGTTGTCGAGGGTCGCCCCTGCCCAGCCGAACGGATCGGTCGGTTGCATACCACCCGCCAGCCTACATCGAACCCGTCCCGAGGGGACCGCGCCGTGTTCCCCGGGCCCCGCCCGGCCTGCGCCCGCGCCGCTTCAGCGATCGCGCCCGCGCCGCGTCAGCGATCGCGCTTGACGCGCATGCCGCGGCCGAAGCTCACCGTCCACACCTCCCCGGGCCGGTACGGGTTCCAGAACACGCGCGCCGGCTGGTGGGACCGGCTGGTGGGACGGGCAGGAGGGGGCACGCCAGCGCGTCAGCGCGTCAGCGCCTCAGCGCGCCGCGGCGTCCGGGCTCGCGGCGGACGTTACAGCGCGCGCTCGAAGCCGGCGTACGCCGTCGGCGACTCGCGGACGAGCACCCGCAGCGACGAGCCCGGCAGCGGCGCCTCGTCCGCGGGCAGCTTCGCGATCGCCTCGGCGACGAGCGCGGCCACGTGCTCGGCCACGCGCTCGGTCGTGGAGGTGCGCCCGGGGAAGGCCGGGTGCTCGTCGAGGTTCTGGTAATCGAGCGTGTCGAGCGCCCGGCGCAGCGCGTCGCGCAGCGCGCCGATGTCCATGATGACGTGGTGCGGCCCGAGCGCCTTCGCGTGGATCTCGATGTCGACGGCGTACGTCGCGCCGTGCAGCCGGGTCGCCGGGCCGAAGAACGGGTCGGAGAAGCTGTGTGCGATCATCACATGATCGCTGACGCCGAGAAAGAACATGGGAGACCTCCCTTCTAGCACCGCGCGTCAGATCCCCGGTCAGGATTTTGCCATGGGTACACGACGATGCCGGCCTCCGGGGCGACGGGCGGGTCCGAGGAACATGACGCCGGACCGATGAGTTTCCCGGCGACGGGCGGTCCGTACATCCGGACACTCTGGACAACCATCACTCCTCGGAGAGAAAGGACCACCTCATGCTGATCATCGCCGGCCACCTGGAGGTCGACCCCGACCAGCGCGACGCCTTCGTCGCCGCCCACCAGGACCTCGTCCGCAGGGCCCGTCAGGCCCCCGGTTGCCTGGATCTGGCCATCACCGCTGACCTGCTGGACCCCGCACGGGTGAACAACTACGAGCGCTGGGACTCCCGCGAACACGTGGAGGCGTGGCGCAAGATCGCCGCCTCACCGAAGACCGGGATCGCCATCCTGAACGACCATGTCATGCAGTACCGCGTGTCCGACGTGCGCCCGGTGTTCGGCTGAGCTCGGGCTCGTGGTGTGGGTCCCGCATCGCCGAGCAGGCCCGTGCCAGGCGCGCGGCCTCAGGATGATGGCGGGCTCCACACGTAGGGCGTGGTGGTGGAGACCACGTGAAACCCCAGCCGTTCCAGGATTGGACGGCTGTCCGGCAAGGCGTCCACCTGCAGGTAGCGCAGACCGCGCTCGCGGGCCTGGCGGGTGCGCCGCGCGACGAGGCTGCGGTAGATCCCGCGTCCACGCCACGGCCGCAGCGTGCTGCCGCCCCACAGGCTCGCGAACTCCGTCCCCCGATGGAAGCGCACCCACGCGGCGCAGACGATTTGCCCCTCGGCCTCCGCGACATGGACCGATAGCGCCCTTGGATCGGCTTGCTGCTCCTGCCGCAGGTCGGCAATGAGCCAAGCCCAGTCCCCGCCCCAGACAGCGGACTGCAAGGCGGCGATTCCGTCGAGAGGTTCGCCGTTGTCCAGACAGCGCAGGGTTATCCCGGGGGGCGGCGCCGTGCCGGCGGTCGCAGCGGCGACGTCTTCGACGGCCCCGATGACCAGCGCCTCTTCGGTCTCGGCTTCGAACCCGGCGGCGCGCAGCCGCCCTCCGAGGTCCGCGGGGCGGTCGTAGCCGTACGTCTTCCACTCGAAGCGGCGCCCCAAGCCAGCGAAGTACGACACCTGTTCGGCGATGGCGCCGTCGGCCGTGTCCTCGTCAAGATCGCTCCAGTACACGCCGCATCCCGATGGGATGTCCGGAGGCGCCACCCATCGCACCACCGGTCCAACCCGCTCGACGCGCCATGTCGGGTTGCGCGGCGAGAGGTCCCGCCGCATCTGGGCGTCGAAACGCACGAGGAGCTCGGCGGTACTCACGGCGACCATGATGGGTAACCCGGTAGCGGCGGGGGGTACGTCAACGGGGATGCTGCCATCTTGTTGATCCTTCGCCCTGCCAGTATGACCAGCACGTTCGGCTCGTCCAGGCACGGCGCCCCGGCTCCGCGGCGCGATCGGCGGTCGGCTCGGCCCGCGGCGTCCCTCTGCCGCGGGCACGTCGGCCCGAGGCGCATCACGTCGCGCCGGAAGGCCTCCATGTTGTTACGCTAGGCGCCGAGCGAGCCCAGCGACGCCCAACGGTACGGGTCGTCGGATCGGTACGAGTGATCGTCATCGCTCCTGCGGGCGACGAAGCTGCCGGCGGCCTCCCCGGTCCAGGGGCGACGGCTTCGCCTTCGTCAGGGCAGCGAAGTCCGCGAGGCACAGGCCGAGCCTGGGCCCGTGGTGCGGATCGGGCGCCCGCTGCCCGTGGTCGCGCCTGCATCCGGCCGCGCAGCGATCCACCCCTGCTGCATTTTGTCAGGTCACACGCAGGGCACACAAAAGAAAAAAGACACGGCTCTCGCCGTGTCTTGTATGTGCCGCGAGCGTACTGGATCCACATCGTCGTCGTACCGAGGGGGGCCCTGGGGGGAGACCGGCAACCTGTGGGTTTGTGGACAACTCTCGCGGCGAGCAGCCAGAAAGTTACGCGCGGCAGACCGATCGTGTCTGGGTTGATAGACCGTTCAGAAGCATGGGTCGCCGCGCCGTAGGTCCTGGATGGGCCCGTACGGGTTGCCTGAGGGAAAGCTCGCATCTTTCGCAAGGATGGGCGACTGGGGCCGGATGTTACAGCGATGAAGAGGGAAGGAACTCACGTGGGTGCGTTCGTAGGGATCGACGTCTCCAAAGAGCATCTGGACTGGGCGGTGCACGGCGAGAACGCTGGCGGACGGCTTGCGCATGACGAGGAAGGCCTGCAAGAGCTGGTTCGCCGCCTTCGCGAGCTGCAGCCAGCGCGGATTGTGCTGGAAGCCACGGGAGGCCTGGAAATGGCCGTCTTGGCAGCGCTCAGCGTTGCCAGCCTGCCCGTGGCTGTGGTCAACCCGCTTCAGATCCGCAACTTTGCGCGCGCCACCGGCCGGCAGGCCAAGACCGATCGGGTCGACGCCAAGTGCATCGCGCACTTCGCCGCCGCCGTGCAGCCGCCGCTGACGCCCATGCCCGAGGCAACGACCATCGAGCTGGGACTGCTGCTAGCACGCCGGCGCCAGCTGGTCGCCATGATCGTGGCGGAGAAGAATCGCCTCTCCGGCCTGCTCGGCCCGCGCAAGGTCGCGCGGGTCGTCGCAAGCATCGAGCTCATGATCACGATGATCGAGAAGGAGCTGCAGGATCTCGACGACGAGCTCAAGATTAAAATCGAGCAGAGCCCGCTCTGCCAGGAGGGAGAAGGACAAGCTGCTCCGCTCGGTGCCCGGCGTGGGGCCTGGAACCTCACGCACGCTGCTGCTCGACCTGCCTGAGCTGGGAACGCTCAACCGCAAGCAGGTCGCGGCGCTCGTGGGCGTAGCCCCGTTCAACCGCGACAGCGGCAAGGTCAAGGGACGGCGAGCGATCTGGGGCGGACGCGCCTCGGTGCGCTCGATGCTGTACATGGCCAGCGTCACCGCTGTGCGATGCAACCCCGTCATCCGTGCCTTCTACGACCGGCTGCGCGCTGCCGGTAAGCCGTACAAGGTCGCCATGACGGCGTGCATGCACAAGCTGCTGACCATCCTCAACGCGATGGCGAAGGCAGCACGGCCCTGGCAAGTTTCTATTTGACAAAGAACACGGCTGCTTCTGAGTGGAGGCGCCGGGAATCGAACCCGGAGGCGAATCTGCGGGGCGGATTGCGCGATAGATGCAGCGATCGCCGCGTCGGACGCGTCGGACGCGTCGGAACGGTGTCCGAGGCCGCAGAGGGCTCGACCCCTCTCTTACCCGAGTGCCCTCTCGTGGAGCCCCGTGCCCTGGCGTCGAGGCACACGCAGGTCACACGGCGTGACGACCCCAGGGCACTGCCCGGAATTCAAGAGCAGGAGGCGGCAGCTCCGGCCCCTGCGCGAATCACGCATGGGCCTGGTACGCCGCCAGCAATCCAGATGCCCGTACCTGCCCGAGAGACCCCGATGCCCTCAGTGACCCACGAAGCCTTGGTGGAGCTGTTCAAGAATCGGCCGACGCTTGCTGCCGAGATGCTGCACGACGCGCTCGGCCATCCGGTGCCGGCCTTCACGGAGGCACGCGTCAAGTCCTCCGACCTCGCCGAGATCGTTCCTTCGGACCGCCGCGCGGATCTCGTCGTCGTGCTTGTGGGCGAGCAGCAGCGGCCCGCGATGGCGATCGTGGTCGAGGTGCAGCTCGGCACGGACCCGGACAAGCCGTATGTCTGGCTCGTGTACCTCGCCCAGACGAGGGCTCGGCACCGCTGCCCGACCCGGCTGCTGGTCGTGACGACCGACCCGGAGATGGTTCGCTGGTCCTCGCGGCCCATCGACACCGGCCACCCCGGCTTGACGCTGACGCCGCTCGTGCTCGGGCCTGGGGGCGTCCCGGTCGTCACCGATCCCGAGCAGGCGAAGGCAGCGCCCGAGGTGGTCGTGCTCTCGGCCATGGCGCACGGGCAGAGCGATGCGGGGGAGGCGATCGGCGTGGCGTTCCTGGCAGCCGCAGCCGGGCTCGATGAGGAGCGCCGCGCCGTCTACGGGGACCTGGTGCTATCCTCGCTGAACGCAGCGGCGAGACGAACGTTGGAGGCGACGATGAAGGCCGGATACGAGTTTCAGAGCGAGTTCGCGCGCAGCTATGTAGCGAAGGGGGAGATCAAGGCGAAGGCGCAGGCCGTGCTCGCCGTGCTGGAAGCCCGCGGGTTGGAGGTCCCCGCCGAGCTACGGGAGCGCGTCCTCGCGAGCACCGACCTCGCCGAGCTGGACCGCTGGATCCGCCGGGCCGCGCTCGTCAGCGACGCCAGGGAGCTCCTCGCCACGACCGGCTCTTGAGCAGACACCGCGGTCCTCCCTGTTGCCGCTCAGGCTAGCTGATCGTTCCCGCACCGACGCGCTGCGGCCCATAACAAAGCACCGTTTGCAGCCGCGCGCCGGGCTCTTCGGCGAGCTTCTGGTAGACCGACGGCGCCTCGTCGAACGGGACCGGCGGGTCCAGCAGGGCGTCGAGCGCCGGGTCCTCCAGGAGGGCGCACACGAGCGCGAAGCGCCGCGCGTGGTCCCAGCGCGGCGCGCGCTCCGGCGGTATGCTCGAGACCTGGCTCGCCCGGAGGCGCAGCCGCCGGCGGTGGAACTCCGCGCCGAGCGCGACCGGGCTCGTCCGCGCCCCGTAGAACGACGCCACGGTCACCGTGGCCTCGCGCGCCGCGTGCGCGATCGCCCGGTCGAGCTCGGCGGGATCCCCGGTCGCGGCGATCACCACGTCCGCGTCGCCGCGCGGCCGGTCCTCGTCGGGCCGGATCGCCGCGGCGGCGCCGAGCGCGAGGCCGGCCTTTCGCCGCCGCTCGCTCGGCTCGACCAGCCGCACGGTCGCGCCTGCGCGCCGCGCGAGCGCCACGACGAGCAGCCCCACGACGCCGCCGCCGAGCACCACCACGTTGTCCCCGAGCCCCACGCCGGCGTCCCACACGCAGGTGATCGCCGTCTCCAGGTTGGCGGCGAGCACGGCGCGCTCGCTCGGGACGGCGCGGGGCAGGGCGCGGGCGGCGCCCGGCCCGAGCCGGTGCGCCTCGCCGTGCGGCGCGAGCGCGAACACGCGGTCGCCCAGCGCGAGCGCGGCGCCCTCGCCGCGCGCGACGACCTCGCCCACCCAGGCGTAGCCGTAGCGGCGCGGGTAGGTCGGCGCGCCGGGCGGGTCGAGCGACGGGTCGAACGGCGTCGGCCCCTCGCCGCGGTAGAGTAGGAGCTCCGTCCCCTGGCTCACGCCCGACGCGAGCGCGCGCGCCACGACCTCGCCGGCCCCGGGCTCGCCCGGCGGGGCGCCGGGCCGCACTTCGACGACGCGGGGCCGGACGAACCACAGCTCCCGGGGTGCCGGCGCGGGCACGCCGGGTGACGCGGGCACGCCGGGCGGCGCCGGCGCGTCGGGCGGCGCCGGCGCGTCGGGCGGCGCGGCCGCGTCAGTCGGGATACCCAATGTCCCCTCGCAGGAGCACGTTGCCTCCGAGCAGCTCGACCGCCGGCTCGCGCAGGTCGATCGCCGACGCGAGCGGCGCCTCCCCCAGCGCGCCGACCGCGGGGATCGCCGTGTCCCCGAGCAGGCGCGGCGCGATCTCGACCTCGGCGCGGTCGGCGAGCCGCGCGCGCAGGAACGACGTCAGCACGATGCCGCCCCCCTCGACGAGCAGCCGCCGCACGCCGCGCGCGTGGAGCTCGGCCAGCGCGTGCGGCAGCGAGACGCGGCCGCAGTCGGTCGCGGGCACGAGCACGACCTCCGCGCCGCGCTCCTCGAGCCGCGCCCGCGCCCCGTCCGTCGCGCGCCCCGCCGCGCCGACGACGAGCACGCGCCCGGCCGCCGGCTGGCCGTTGCCGGACGCCGCGAGCAGCCGCGCGCGGTCGGGCACGCCGAGCGCGCTCGCCAGCACGACGCGCATCGGCTGCGGCCCCGCGCACGCGCGCACGGTCAGCAGCGGGTCGTCGATCATCACGGTGCGCGCCCCGACCAGCACCGCGTCGTGGTCCGCGCGCGCCCGGTGGGCGTGCTCGATCCCCGCGGGCGTGCTGAGCGCGACGCGCTCGCCCGGAGTCGCGATGCGCCCGTCGAGCGTCTGGGCGAAGTGGAGCGTGACCAGCGGGCGCGGCAGGATCATCGCCCCCTCGCGGGTGCGCGCGCGGCGCGGGCGAGCGGGGACGGCGTCGCCGTTCCGGGCCGAGAGCGGAGCCTCCGCGTCACGGCGTCACTCTAGTCCAGAACGCTCGATCCGGGGAGCGGGGCCGCCGTCTCCCGCCCGGCCGCCCGCCTGACGCCGCGCCTCGCTTGCGGCGCCGGGCCGCGCCTCCTTGCGGCGCCGGGCCGCACCTCGCCTCGCTTGCGGCGCCGGGCCGCACCTCGCTTGCGGCGCCGGGCCGCGCCTCGCTTGCGGCGCCGGGCCGCGCCTCCTTGCGGCGCCGGGCCGCGCCTCGCTTGCGGCGCCGGGCCGGGCGCTCTAATCGCGCCACGATGCTCATCGGCTGGCCTGAGCTCTCGGCGCGCTGCGAGCGCGCGGGCATCCCGCTGCGCGGCGGCTTCCACCCCGTCGCGGAGGACGGCGTCCCGGCGGACGGCGCGCGCGGCGCGGGCACGCTCGTCCTGCTCGGCAACGCCGGCCCGTCCATGTGGCGCGCGTTCTCGGCGGCGCGCGCGGCGGCGCCCGGCCTCGCGCTCGACGACTGGACGGCCGCGGTCGTCTCCGCGCTCGCGGCGGGTCTCGGCGCGGCCGCCCTGTTCCCGTTCACCGGCCCGCCCTACTGGCCTTTCCAGCGCTGGGCTCAGCGGGCCGAGCCGGTCTACCCGTCGCCCCTCGGCATCCTGATCCACCCGCGGTTCGGCCTCTGGCACGGCTACCGGGCCGCGCTCGTCTTCGCCGAGCGGCTGTCGCTCCCGCCGCGCGACGACGCGCCGAGCCCCTGCGCGTCCTGCGCCGACCGGCCTTGTCTGACCGCCTGCCCCGTGTCCGCGTTCTCGCCCGGCGCCTACGACGTCGCCGCCTGCGTCCGCCACCTCGACGTGGACCCGGGCGCGGCGTGTATGACCGGAGGGTGCCAGTCGCGCCGCGCGTGCCCCGTCGGGCAGGAGCACGTCTATCTCGACGAGCAGCGGCGCTTCCACATGCGCGCGTTCCGTCGCGCCATGCCGCCCGCGGCAGGTTGATGCCCGGCGCGCGCGGCGCCGGGCGGATTGACGGGCAGGGACAACCTCGCTCGCGCGCCGACGCGGGGCAGCCGCGCGAGCCGAGATGGCCAAAGCCCCCGCGGCGGCCGAGTTCCTCGTGCGCTACGGGTACCCCGCGCTGCCGGTGTCGCCGTGGGTGAGCGCCTCCCAGGTGATCTGCACGTTGGTCACGTCCCTGCTGTTGCCGGACTGCCCCCGGATGCGGTCGCGCACCTTGCGGCTCTCGGGCATCGTCTGGCCCTCGCGTCGGACGTAGTGGTTGTAGACGAGCTCCCAGACCGGGACGTCCTTGACCTTCAGCTCGCCGCCGCAGAGCGAGTCCTCTACCTCCACCTTGATGTCGGTCGCCGACGGAGACAGGTTCAGGAGCCTCGCCACGTACTCGAAGGACGCCTTGATCCGCTCCTCTTGCTCACCGTAGAGATCGACGCCCTGGAGCCCCGCCGTCTCTGCCGCGTAGACGGTCGAGGCGAGCCCCATCTGTGTATGCGGCAGATCGCGGCACGTCTCCTGCGTGTGGCCGGATCGCCCCGCGAAGTCGGACTGGCCGTACCAGAGCTCGATCAGCTTGGCGTCGGTGCTGTACCCCGGCGGGCGCTTCGGCAGCCGGCCGTCGCTCGCCAGGTAAACGTTGTAGGGCACGCGCTCGCGCCACATGGCGACGCCGCGATCGAACAGCGCGCGATCGTCGTTGTAAATGCCGATGTTGATCATCCCGTCCGCCATCGACAGGTTCCAGTTCGCCTGGTAGCCCCATCCGTCGCGGATCTTGGGGACGAGGACGTCGTTGAGCATCCGCCCGAGCCGCGCGGCCTCGCTCTCCGGCCATCCAGCGCCGGCGTGGCGGAGGATCTCGGCCGAGCGCGGGAACAGCTCCGCGAGCCAGGCGGCCTGCAGCGGACCGTTGTTCTGGCCGGGATCGGTGCGCACCTTGGCCGGGTCGAAGACGAGCTCCTTCAAGGTCGACGACCAGGCGTTCAGGATCGAGATGGCGCTGTCGGCGTACGCCCGGTCCCCGGTGTAATACCAGATCAGGGTTTGCGTGTACGCCGCGACGGCGTCGTCGCGCGACGCGGTGCAGCCCTGATCGAGCGGGTTCGATCCGTTGCCGCACTTCATCACGTCGACCGGGTGAGGCGTGTACGGGAGCCGCCCGTACCTGGTTCCCTTGGCCTTGTCGAAGTCGCCCTTCCACGGCTGCTGTCCAGCGGCGATCTTGGCCTTCACGAAGTCGAGCTGACCGCGCGACACGAGGACGCCTGGATGGCTGAAAGCCGCAGCGCCGCCGGAGTCTGCCGCCGCGGCGCTCTCGTCCCCGTCGCCGCTGGAGGCCGCCGGGTCACCGTCCGACGCCGATTCAGCGGCCCTATCGAGCGAGCTCACGCACTCCTCCCCCTCGCAGGCGCCTCCCGACGCGGTCTCCGTGGGGGCCAAGCACGCGCTGGGAGCAGCGACGACGGCGAGCAATGGAATCATAAGGTAACGCATGAAGTGAGTATATGGGCAGCCCGGATCGATGCCAGATGAATATACACCCTTCATGCTTCTTCATTGCGCTTGCAGCAAAAAGTTCTCTCATCCAACAAGCGGCGTGTTCGCGTGGGCTACGCCGGCGTCTTCGCATGCACAAGCGCGCCTCCTCACCTACACGCGTCGCCCTCGCGCTCATCTGCCCGTGTTCGTGCGGATGAACGCGGGCGGCGGCGCCGACCTCGGGGTCGTCGCGGACGCCGATCGCCCCCCCGCCGCCCGCCGTGAAGGGCTGCCCGCGGCCCACGAAGGGCCGACATTTTTCTGGACTTTTCAGTCCAGAACCATCATGCTCTCTCCGTGGCCCGTCCCAAGGAGTTCGATCGCGACGAGGCGCTCCGGCGCGCCATCCCGGTCTTCTGGGAGAAGGGCTTCGCCGGCACCTCGACCGAGGATCTCGTCCGCGCGATGGGGATCGGCCGCCAGAGCCTCTACGACACCTTCGGCGACAAGCGACGGCTGTTCCTCGAGGCGCTCCGCGCCTACAACGCCGACAGCGTCGCCGCGATCATGAAGAAGCTCCGGGCCGGACCGACGTCGCTCGCGGCGATCGAGCGTGTCCTCATCGATCTCGCCGAGGCGCGCGACAGGGCGCGATCGCTCGGCTGCATGGGCGTGAACGCCGTCTGCGAGCTCGCCCGCGACGACGACGAGGTGCGCGCGCTCACCGCGACCAGCGCCACGCTGCTCGAGGCCGTGCTGAAGGACGCCATCGACGAGGGCATATCGAAGGGCGACATCGCCCGCGGCATCGACAGCCGCGCGGCCGCTCGCTTCCTCGCGGCCACGCTCAGCGGGATGAAGGTGCAGGCCAAGGCCGGCGCGAACGCCGAAGCGCTCCGCGACGTCGCGGCCTTCGCGGTCCAGAGCCTGCGCCCGCGCTGAACGCGCGGCGCCCGCTCGGATCGCGCCATCGTCGCGCCCTATTCTGGACTGATTGTTCAACAATAACAACGACACCTCATGATGCGAAGGAGCTGAACATGAACGACGACATCGGGCCGCTCGCAGGAAAGAAGACGATCGTCATCGGCGGGTCGCGCGGCATCGGCGCCGCCGTCGTGAAGCGCCTCGCGCGCGACGGCGCGGCGGTCGCTTTCACCTACGTGAGCAGGCCGGATCGAGCGCGGGAGCTCGTCGCGGCCGTCGCGTCCGAGGGCGGGCGCGCGATCGCCCTGGAGGCCGACAGCGCCGACGCGAGCGCGCTGGAGCGCGCGATCGCCGAGGGCGCGGCGGCGCTCGGCGGGCTCGACGTCCTGGTGAACAACGCCGGCGTCCTGATCTTCGGCAACGCCGACGAGTACCGCCTCGAGGATTTCGACAGGATGTTCTCCGTCAACGTGCGCGGCGTGTTCGTGGCCGCGAAGGCCGCTGCGCGCCACCTCCCGCACGGCGGGAAGATCCTGGTCATCGGGAGCAACACGGCCGAGCGCGCGATGATGGCCGGCTCGGCCGTCTACGGGATGACGAAGGCGGCGGTCGCGCGGCTCGTGCGCGGGCTGGCGTGGGATTTCGCCCCGCGCGGCATCTCGGTCATCAATGTCCAGCCCGGCCCGACGACGACCGACATGAACCCATCGGACGGTCCGCACGTCGACTGGGTGCGCAGCGCGAGCCCCGAGAAGCGCATCGCCGATCCCGACGAGATCGCGCGTTTCGTCACCTATCTCGCCCGGCCCGAGTCGACCTACATCAACGGCGCGAGCCTGACCATCGACGGAGGCTTCTCGGCGTGATCGGGCAGCGCTCGGTCATCCTCTCGGCATCTCCATGCCGCCGATGTACGTGAGGATCCCGGAGAGGTTCGCCAGGGTCTCTTCGCCCACGAAGCACAGCTGCCCGAGGTCTTCCCGGGAGAGCTGCGCGCCATCGGCGGTCGTCACGGCGCCGAGCAGGGCGCCGTCGCTCGTCGTGTGGCGCCTGGCTGCCCGCCCCTCGCCCTGACTCCCAGCAGCGACGAGCCGTTCAGCTTCGGCCGCGCGACGAAGCTCGACGCCGGACCGACCGGCCCCTCGCTGGGGCGCTCAGGCGGGCGCGGGGCGCGCGAACGCGCCGAGAAAGCGCGTCGCGAGGGCGGTGTCGCCGGCGATCTCGACCCCGCGCGGCTCGCGTCCCGCGAAGACGACGGCGCGGAGCGCGCGCGCGGTTGTGGTGATCGTCGCGTCGGGCGCCTCCGGCTCGCCGCGCGCCACCGACAGGGCGCCGCACGTGATCTCGACCGAGAACGGCTCGCCGTCGAGGACGACCGCGAGCCTTCCGCGTGAGAGCGCGCCGGGGTCGAACGTGGTGCGGAGCGCGATCATCAGCGCGCTCGGGCTGAGCTCGCCCTGCGGCAGAGGGGCTGCCCGACTTCCCCAGCGGGCCAGCGACACGAGCACGGGCTCGAGCGCGCGCCCCCGGGGCGTGAGCTCGTAGACCGTCGCCGCGACGGGCGGCGCGAGCGCGCGCCGCTGCACCACGCCGGCGTCCTCGAGCTCCCGCAGCCGCTGCGACAGCACGTTGGGGCTGGCGGAAGGGAGCCCGGCGCGCAGATCGGTGAAGCGCCGCGGGCCGAGGAGGAGCTCGCGCACGACGAGGAGCGCCCACCGCTCTCCCACGCGGTCGAGAGCGCGCGCGATCCCGCACGGATCCTGGTAGCTACGCATGGGGTCCACGATGCAGTTTGACTTCAGGACCGTCCAGTCCTAATTTAGGACTACCACCTGCCAACGAGGTCGCGCGAGGAGATTGCGATGAGAAAGCTGACGGTGTTCGAGAACGTCTCGCTGGACGGCTACTTCGTCGATGTGCGAGGCGACATGAGCTGGGCCCACGCGTCCTCCGCGGGTGATCCAGAGTGGGCGCGCTTCACCTCGGAGAACGCGAGGCGCGGCCGGGGCACGCTGCTCTTTGGCCGCAAGACCTACGAGCTCATGGCGGGCTTCTGGACGACCGAGACCGCGCGCCAGCAGATGCCCGAGGTCGCCGAGGGCATGGCCCGGATAGAGAAGCTCGTCGTCTCGCGCACGCTCGAGCAGGTCGGCTGGACGAACGCCTCCCTCCTCCGCGGCGACCTCCTGGAGCGGATCGCCGCGATGAAGCAGGGCAGCGGCGAGCCGATCCTGGTGATGGGGAGCGGCACGATCGTGGCGCAGCTCGCGCGGGCCGGGCTCATCGACGGCTACACGTTCGTCATCGTGCCGATCCTGCTCGGCGGCGGCCGCACCCTCTTCGAGGGCCTCGACCACCCCATCGGGCTCCGCCGCGTGTCCGAGCGCACCTTCGAGAACGGCAACATCGTCGCGACGTACGAACCGAGGTGACGTTCGCGCCGAATGAGCACGCGCGCCACGGCGCGGCGACTCGGCGTTTCGGCCGCCCTCGGAGCCGCGCTCGCGGCGCCGGTCCCTCGGGGATGAGGTGGCGGCACGGGTCGTTCACGAGGCCATTGGTCGGCTGCTCGGGCCGCCGTCACCTCGCCATCGCAACGCGACTCTACGCGGGCGGCTGTCTTCCACGAGGGCGCTCCGGAACGCGGTCCGCGGAGCGCCCACTCCACAACGAAGCAGGTCCCACCTACGCGATGCGGACGTGCCGATCCTCCAATGCCTTGCAAAGCTGTGCGACTTGGTAGCCTTGCGCCAGTGAGCGCATCTGCCGGACCCAGGGCCCGCAGGGCGAACTCTCTGCTTCAATCCTCTGCAGCTCAGCCAGCAGTTTGGGAATGCGGCCTCGTTTGGCCAGATCCAAGAGCAGCGCAACATCTCGCTCTTGCGGCGGCGTGAGCGGCCCGAGCTCCGCGCCAGCTCCCGCGATCGCAGGGATCGTCTGCCCCTCGGCTTCGGCGCTGCTTTGTCCCCCGGATCCGCGGAGGATCCAGGTGAGGCCCAGGTGCTGCTGGAGCGCATCGAGCAAGGCTCGTGCCTGCACGGGTTTGGGCAAGAAACCATCGCAACCGGCGCTCAAGCTTTTGTCCCGCTCCGCGCCGGTAATGCTTGCTGACGACGCGAGGATCACGATGTCGCGAAGCTCGGGATGACGCCGCAGACGCCGCGTCGTTTCGTAGCCGTCGATGCCCGGCATCGCCAGATCCATCACGATCAGAGCCGGTTTGCCCTCTTTGCCCTCGAGGACCAGCCGGAGCGCGGTCTCGCCGTCTTCGGCCTCCATCAGCGTGAAGCCGACCGGGGTGAGCAGGTCGCGCACCAATGCACGGTTTTCCGTGTTGTCATCGACCACCAGGATCTTCCGACGTTCGCCCTCATAGCCAGCGACCAGCTCCCACGACAGCGCTGGCGTCGCGGCAGTCACGGTCCCCTCGGAGAAGCACAACGTGACGGTGAAGAGGCTCCCCTGGCCGAGTCGGCTTTCAACCTCAATCTGGCCGCCCATCTGTTCCACGATCTTTCGGGTGATCGCCAGGCCGAGGCCGGTGCCTGCGGCGCGTGCCTGCTGATCCCCCACCTGCTCGAAGGGCTCAAAAATGCGAGCCAGGTGTTCGTGGGCAATTCCAGGGCCCGTGTCTTCGATCTGGAAGCACAGCCGCAGCTCGGACGGATTCATCTTCGCGGCCGGCGCGCCCTGCACCTCGACGCGCAATGTCACCTGGCCTTGCTGGGTGAACTTGATAGCGTTACCCAGCAAATTGAGCAGCACCTGCATCAGGTGCTTCTCGTCAGCACGAATCGTGCAATGAGGACTGAGATCCCACGCATGATGCAGCGTCAAGCCCTTCGCCTGGGCGCTCACCTGGCACAAGCGGATAACCGTATTCAGGAGGCTCGGCAGGTGCACATCCCGAAGCACCAATTCCATCTTGCCAACTTCGATCTTGGCCAAATCAAGCACATCGTTGATAAGCATCAGAAGATGGTCGCCCGACTTGCGAATGATGCGCACTCCGTCATACGCGTTCGGCGGCAGGCCCGTCATGCGCTCCAGGATTTGAGCGTAACCAAGAATCCCGTTAAGCGGCGTGCGCAATTCGTGGCTCATGCTGGACAAGAAGTAGCTCTTGGCGCGACTGGCGGACTCTGCTGCTTCCTTGGCTTGAGAGAGCTTCTGTGCCTGGACCAGCAACTCATTGGACTGCTTATCCAGGAAGCGGTTCGATTTCAGCAGCGACACCATCAACCAGACCACCATCGAGACAAGAGAAATCAACACCAGCGCAACGAAGTTCATATAGATCGTAGCGCATCGCCAGCGCGCCGATATTGCTCCGATCTTCGCCCCGGCATACTCGAGATTTTCCGTGAGCTCATAAGTCGGGATCAGCTTTGCGGAAATCAGCAGAGACTCGAGCTCACTGCTCCGTTCGCCTGGAATGTCAATGAATATTTGCTGGTTATGATCGCGAATCCATATATGACTATAGTCGTTCGACTTTGCCGCCAAGCGCAGGTAGGATTCAGTTGGCTTCGGATCCAGGCTCCAGAGGGAATATGCGACCGCGCTGGCATGTCGAGTGAGCTCCTCTCTGGCATTCGCCAGGGCGCGGAGCTGGTTGACGGTGACAAACACGCAAAAGCAGGCAGCAGCGACGCCGGCGATTGTCACGGTTGTGAGGCTGAGGTCCGGGCGCAAGGGGTTCCGACGAGGCGCTCCGTCAACAGATCTGACAGCTGTACTTTCCATCATATTACTCACGCGCCATCGCCTTGCCGCCAGCTGTCATTAGCACGATCTAGTTACTTGCTTTCATGTAACGCTGATCAGCCATGATCGCGTCGAGCGTGCCATCGGCGCGAATCAGCTGAAACCCTTGATTCATCGTTCTCACGATCTCCCACGGTCGTTTCGCTTTCCTTGAGACCAAGTAGTAATTCCAGTTCCTGCTGACTGGAGGCTGCATGAATTCCACTTCGTTCACATGAGGAACGAGCTGCGACTCATTCTTCATGTAATACTCTGCTGTGTACTTATCGATCATCACGAGATCGAGCCGATCTTCGATGAGCATTCTCAGGAGCGAGGCTTCGTTTGGTACGCTTGTTTTTTGCAAGTAGGAAGCATTCTCGAATCCCTGCTCATAAGTGTACTCAGCGACCACGCCGATCCGGTACGGCGCGAGCGGTCGGTAAGTCTTGTCCATGTCTTCCGAATGAACGGAATACGGCAAATTGCGATTCTTCAGCTTGACGAATCCGGAATAGGTTTCCCAGAGCGGGTCACTGTATATAAAATGCTCCTCCCGCTTCTTTCCATAATAGTCTGAGCCAAGGACGTCGACGTCTCCGTTTTCAGCAAGAATGACGGCGCGCTTCCATGGGTAGAATTTGATGTCGGCCTGGTAGCCGACCCGTTCCAGCGCAGTGCGTAGCGCCACGGAGAAACAGCCTCCCCCCTCAAGCGACTCACCGTGAAAAGGGAGCCAATCGGTGGATGCGATCGTGATGACGGGTCGCCCGTTCGCCCCGGTGGTTCCTTCTCTCTCTTTCGAGTCATGTGTGATGGATACCGGTGATGGCTCCCATCGGGACCATAAGAACAGGATGACTGCTGCGACCAGGGGAACCGCCACGCCCAGAATTATTTTGGACCTCACTGTCCCTACCTCCATGGCGCGGGCTTGGCCCGCAAGCCAAGCGGAGCGCTGCCCCGCACCTGGCGGGGGCTACGGCCCTTCGACCCCGAGACAGCACCGTGGTCCTCGCTGCGCTCGGCGGCGTGGTTGCCGTCAGAAGGGTCGGCAGCAACGCGCTCGCTGTGAAGCACGGCAGCGAGCCTTTTGCCCACGAATGCCCGCTCCAGCGGCTGCCAAAAGACGGGCCGGCCCAGCGTCCAACGGCCATACCCCCGCCCGCATGGCCTCGAGCGTGCCAGTCGCGAGCGCAGCCAAGAAGCCAACGACTTCCTCTGCCGGAACTGCGAAAGCATCCAGCTTTCCCCCCCCAGGTCGCGAAAGTATCACACTTCAAAGCCATCATGTACTGGATTCTCGTGAGCGTGACGGCGTGGGACGGCGTGGTAGGCAAAACTACAGTCAGTCACGCGCCTGCGCAGGGGGCGTCGCGCGAAGAGGCCGCCGGAGCTGAGGAGGAGACGGCGGGTCTCCTGCGCGGGGCGCACGAGTCGTCGTCGTCGATGCCATGCTCGCTGGCCCGGGGCGACGCTGCCGCCCTGCCGTGGTGGACGCTGAAGCTTCTAAAGACGGCCAGTTGAGTTAGCGCCGCAACCGTCTGCCCCGACACGGGGCAGCTCCGCTTTTCCACGCGGAGCGAGCAGCTCGATCTCGGCGTCTTCCGGGTCGCCTGCTACTGAGCCCCCGCCCCGACGATGGCACATGGGGCGTGGCAGGCGGCAGCGCCGGGCGGTCCACATCAGCCGTGGCGTTCCCACCTGCGGCGCTTGCACGCTCGCGGCGGCGCCGCCGCGTCGCCTCGCGTCCCATCGACTCGTCGCGCAGCCGAGGATCTTGCCGTCCGTGACGAGGACGGATAGGGATGGAGACCCGGGCGGGATCAGGCAAGCTCGGCGAACGAGTGACGGCGAACGAGTGACGGCGAACGAGTGATGGCGAACGAGTGATGGCGAACGACCCGCTCATCTTGATTGTGGACGACACCCCAGCCAACCTCGATGTCCTCTGCAATTTGCTCATAGGCGCGGGCTTCGAGGTCGCGGCCGCCACGAACGGCAGCACGGCCGTCGCTCTGGCCGAGCGAGATCCGCCAGCGCTCGTCCTCCTGGACATCGAGCTGCCTGGAATCGATGGATTCGAGACGTTGAGGCAGTTCAAGGAGAACCCGACAACCCGTGAAATCCCGGTCATCTTCATGACTGTGCGCACCGACAGCGCGAGCAGGGTCCGCGGGCTGCGCGCCGGCGCCGTCGATTACGTCACCAAGCCGTTCGAGGCCGAGGAGATCCTCGCCCGCGTCAACGTGCACGTCGAGCTCCAGGCGCTGCACCGGAAGCTGGCCGACAGCCACGCGCACCTCCTCCAGGAGAACCGTGAGCGCGCAGCGGCCCAGGCGTCGCTGACCGAGCTGACCCACGATCTCGAGCAGCGGGTCGAGGCGCGCACGGCCGAGCTCGAGCGTGCGCTGCGCGCGCTCGAGGAGGCCCGGGCAGAGCTCGAGAAGGCGAACGAGGCGCTCCAGCGGGAGGCCGCGGTGCGCGCCGGCGAGCTCCGCGACGTCAAGGGGCAGCTCGAGTCCGAGCTGGTCGAGCGGCAGCGGTCCGAGCGGGAGCGGCTGGCGCTCCAGGACGAGATCATCGCCGTGCAGCGGGCGAGCCTCGCGGAGCTCTCCACGCCGCTCATTCCGATCACCGACACGGTCATGATCATGCCGATGATCGGGACGATGAGCGAGGAGCGCGCCCAGCAGATGCTCGAGACCGCGCTCTCGGGGGTCCACACGCACGGCGCAGAGGTCGTGCTCATCGACGTCACCGGCCTGAAGCTCGTGGATACACACGTCGCGAGCATGCTTGTCCGGACGGCGGACGCCCTCCGCCTGCTCGGCGCGCGGGCGGTGCTCACCGGCATCCGCCCCGAGCTGGCGCAGGCGCTGAGCGGCCTCGAGTTCGACCTCGGCGACATCGTCGTTCGCGGCACGCTGAAGGGCGGGATCGCGTACGCCCTCGACCGCTCGACGGGGCACGGCTCAGGCGTCAGCGCTCGGCGCGATGCCTCGACTAGTCGAACCTGAACCGGAAGAGGGCCGGCTGGCTCGTGCCCTGCTGCGACGCCCTCACGTAATTGGCCGGCGAGTGGTCGCCCCACGAGAAGGGCACCGGGATCCAGCTGATGATGGGCAGCTGTTGCTTGACCCAGGCGAACACGCCGACGGCCGCGCTCACGAGGATCGTGCGCGTCTGGCTCACGGCCTTGCTCTCGTACGTCCATCCCTCGCCCGCCGAGCGGTACTCTCTCCCGACGTGCGTGAAGCGCCCTGTCGAGAGCGGCGGCAGGCGCGGCACGATGTCGTTCGCGTAGACAAAGCGAAAGAGCCTGTCCCCGAAGAGCTCTCTGGCTCTGGCAGCGAAGACCGAATCGCCGACCATCGGCTGCCCGAAGGTATAGACCCCGCGGAGGAGCCGCCGGATCTCGCCGTACCTGCCGTCCGTGAACAGCCGCGCGGCCGCGAGGAGCGCCATCGCTGCGCCCAGGCTATGTCCGGTGATGTAGAACGCCTCCAGCTTGCCCGGAGCCTCCGGGGTGGCCCCGGCGTCCACGCTCGACGCGGCGCCCGCGCTCGACCCGTCGTCGGGACGCGGGCAGCCTCCGGTGACCGGTAGGACATCCTGGACGTTCCGGCCGCGCAGCGCCGCGTCGAGGTGCCTGGCGATGACATCCCACATCACCTCGATGTTGTTCGCGAAACCGCCATGGACGCGCCCGAGCGCGAAGAACCGCTGCGACGCGACGCTCGCGTCGGTGAGCCAGTTGAAGATGTTCCCCGGCTCCGTCCCCTTGATGCACAGGATGAGCAGCCGCCTGCACCTGCTCTGGATGAAGGACACGTCGCTCGCCAGGAAGAGCGCGTTGTTCTGCACGCTGACCCGCTGAATATCCCACTCGCCGTAGACGGCCATCGCCTTCATCAGCGTGTCCGGGTCCGAGTACATCCACGCCGACGCCAGGGACAGGAGCAGCGTGGCCTCGGCGTCGGGCTCGCCGAGCGCCGGATCCACGCGCAACAGCCGCTGGATCATGCCTTGATCGGCGGCCGGGCCGATCGCGGCGTCCGGTTCGGAGGCCGCCGGAGGCCCCAGCACCTCCCGAGGCGGCGTGGCAACGATGGAATCCGTCATGAGCCCTCCCGTCATCGAGCTGCCTAGACTGGCAGGGACGCCGCCTCGCGCGAGCCGGACGGGCGAGCGTCCTGCGGCGCGCGGCGCGCGCCCTCGGCAGGTCTACCGCCGGCGAACCCTCGATGCCAACGGCGGCCGCCACGGCGCGCGCCGATCCACGAGAGTGGATGGCGACCAGGGCGGATGGGCGCCCGGACGCTCCGCCGCGCGACCATCCTGAACGGAGCCGCCTCGCTGCGCCTGACGACAGCCTCGCCGCTCTCGCTGCGCCGCGGGGCCGACCCCTGCGGATCGAGCCCCGCGCCGAGTCCCGTCGCGCGCCGCCGTCGAGGGCAGCCTCAGGCCGCGCGCCGCTGGATCACGCGGGCCTCGTCTTTCGCGCCGGCGTGCTGGCCTGCGCGACGAGGAAACCCGAGTCCTTCAGCGTCTCTAGAATCGCGTCGTCGATGCCGGCCACCTGCTTGATCTCCTCCCAGCTGCTGAATCCCCCCATCTCCTCCCGCCGCTCCACGATGATCTGCGCGCACTGTTCGTTCACCTGGAACGTCCGCTGCAAGTCCTCTGCGCTCGCCCGGTTGATGTCGATCTTCTCAGCCATTCTTCCCCCTTCGCGCCGGGTTGGTGGCCACCGCGGCCTCGGCGCGCGGAGAGCGTTGGGCAGCGCGCCTTTGGCCGGGAGGGGCCTGGCATGGCCGAATTGCTGGACGGTCCCCCACGGCCGCTCGGCGCGGCGCGACCTCCCCTGGGGATCGCCCGCGCGTCTTCGCCCGCGAGCCGCTACCCTGCGCTCCAGGGGGGCAGCGCCGCGCCTTCGCGGCGCGCTTCACCGTCCCCTTCGCTCCGACCGATCCCGACCGACCCCGCGCCCCGCGCGGGACAAGGAGGCACCGCCCATGCTCGCCGGCCGCATGATGGATTACCCGCTGACGCTGACGCACTTCCTCGATCGGGCGAGGACCTACCACGCCCGCTCCGAGATCGTGACCCAGAACCCGGACAAGACGCTCACCCGCGCCACGTACGCCGATCTCCACCGCCGCGCCTCGAAGCTCGCGCACGCCCTCGCGCGGCTCGGCGTGCGCGAGGGCGACCGCGTCGCGACGCTCTGCTGGAACCACGCGCGGCACCTGGAGCTCTACCTCGGCGTCCCCGCCCTCGGCGCGGTCGTCCACACGCTCAACCTGCGCCTCCACCCGAACGAGCTCTCGTACATCGCGTCGCACGCCGAGGACAAGGTCATCGTCGTCGACCGCTCGCTGCTCCCGCTCTTCCGCAAGTTCGCGCCCCAGGTCCGCTGTATCCAGCGCGTCCTCGTGATCGGCGACGACGGGCCCGTGGACGACGACGGGCTCGACTACGAGGCGCTGCTCGCGCCCGAGCCGGACGACTTCGACTTCCCGCGGCTGGACGAGCGCTCCGCCGCCATGATCTGCTACACGTCCGGCACGACCGGCAACCCCAAGGGCGTCGTCTACAGCCACCGCTCGATCGTCCTGCACACGCTGGTCTCGTGCATGCACGACGCGCTCGGCTTCCGCGAGAGCGACGTCGTGCTGCCGGTCGTCCCCATGTTCCACGCGATGGCCTGGGGTCTGCCGTACGCCGCGGTCGCGACCGGCGCCAGGATCGTCCTCCCCGGCCCGCACCTCGACCCCGCGTCGCTGCTCGACCTGATGGCCAGAGAGCGTGTCACGTTCGCCGCCGGCGTCCCGACGATCTGGCTCGGCATCCTCGCGCTGCTCGACGAGCACCCGAAGCGCTGGGATCTCTCGTCGCTGCGCGCGACGGTGATCGGCGGCTCCGCCGCGCCGCCCGCGCTCATCGACGGCTTCCTCTCCCGCCACGGCATCGAGGTCACACACGCCTGGGGCATGACCGAGACCAACCCGCTCGGCACCGTCGCCCGCCTGCGGGGCAGCCTCGACCTGGACCCGGCCGCGTCGCTCGCCACGCGCGCGTCCCAGGGCTTCCCGGTCCCGTTCATCGACCAGCGCCACGTCGGCCTCGACGACCGGCCGCTCCCCTGGGACGGCGAGACCATGGGCGAGCTCGAGGTGCGCGGCCCCTGGGTGGCCTCGTCGTACCTCGGCGGCGAGGGGGAAGACCGCTTCACGAAGGACGGCTGGTTCAAGACCGGCGACGTCGTGACGATCGACGCCGCGGGTTACATGCGCATCACGGATCGGGCGAAGGACGTGATCAAGTCGGGCGGCGAGTGGATCAGCTCGGTCGCGATCGAGAACGCGCTGATGAGCCACCCCGCCGTCCTCGAGGCCGCCGTGTTCGCCGCGCGCCACCCGATCTGGGGCGAGCGCCCGCTCGCGGCCGTCGTGCTCAGGCAGGGCAAGGTGGTCTCGAAGGACGAGCTCCACGCCCACCTCGAGCCCCGCTTCGCGAAGTACTGGCTCCCCGACGACTACCTCTTCCTCGAGCGCATCCCGCGCACCTCGACGGGCAAGTTCCAGAAGTCGAAGCTGCGCGATCAGTTCGGCGATCTCCTGGAGAAGAAGGCCTCCGGCTGAGACAACGAACCACTGGAATCAGCGACCGTCATGGCACCACGCGAGCACGCCACGACGCCAAGGACCAGGATTCCCTCCAGCTGCGCGATGCCAGACTGGATTTCGCGCTCGTGATCCCCTGCTGAATCGACTCCTTGATGGCCCGCATGGTGACCGGCGGCGCCGGCTCCTCCTGGGTCAGCGCGCGGTACAAATAGTGCCCCAGGAACCTCGTGAGCGCCGCCGCGGTGAGGCCGTGCGTCACCGCGCCTGCGATCGGGACGAACCCGAGCGCGATGTCGGAGCCAAAACGCAAAAGCGCACCTCCCCAGACGATCTTGTGCACCCGTCTCCACGGCACGTCCCAGATCTCCACCCCCTGCATTTTCGCCATCCTGATCGAGAAACAGTAGTGGATGGGGACTATCACGAGCTCGTCCACCCCGGGCACAGGATGGGTGATGACGCTCACGGCAGCAGAGAGCATGGCGTACCTGCGCGTCAGGTGATGGATCTCGGGCGTCATGAGCGCCATGTGGAGATGAGCACCCCGGACCGCAAGCGCTCGCCGCCGAGAGTCGGACGAGCGCCGTCTCCCGTCGTCGGCGCGGTCCCAAACTGGCCAGCACGTCCCGAACGACGAGCCGCCGCACCACACGAGACCGCGCCTCGGCGCGCTCACGGGCGCGACGAAGGCCCCGTCCGAGGCGCGCCGCCCGCCACGTCGAGGGCCCATGCTAGGCTGCGCCGCATGGCCGAAGCGCCCCCCGAAGACTTCGCCGCCGCGCTCAACGCCGCCGGCCTCGACGGCTGGATGGCCGCCATGGGCCTCCAGCTGACGCGCGCCACGCGTGACGAGGTCGAGGCCGAGCTCACGATCGGCCCGCAGCACCGGCAGGCCTACGGCATCGTGCACGGCGGCGTCCACGCGGGCATCGTCGAGACGCTCGCGTCGATCGGCGCGGCGCTCCACGCCTTGCCGGAGGGCCGCTCGATCGTCGGCGTCGAGAACCACACGAGCTTCCTGCGCGCGGTCCGGTCGGGCCGCCTCCGCGCCGCCGCGCGGCCGATCGACCGCGGCCGGCGCACCCAGGTCTGGGAGGTCTCGGTCCACGACGACGACGGCCGCCTCTGCGCCTCCGGGCGCGTGCGCCTGCTCGTGCTGGAGCCGGACGCCGTGCTCGCCGGCCAGCGCCCCGGCGTGCCCGGCTGACCGCGCCGCCGCCGTCCCCTCGAGGTGCCGTCTTGCACGACACAGCCGCTCTCCTGACAAAGCTCGACGGCATCCCCCGGCTCGGCTGGATCCGCGACCCCTCGCCCGTGACGGCGCTGCCGCGGCTCGCCTCCGCGCTCGGCCTCGAGTACCTGGGCGTCAAGCGCGACGACCTCTGCGAGCCGTTGCACGGCGGCATGAAGGTGCGGAAGCTCGACTACTTGCTCGCCTCGCCCCCCTTCGCGACCGCGGCGGCGTGGTCCGCGGCGGGCGGCATCGGCTCGGGCAACATCGCCGCGCTCGTCGCCGCGGCGGAGCGGCTCGGCCGCAGGGTGCACGCGCACCTCTTCTGGACCGACGTCTCCGAGGGCGTGCTCGACAACCTCGCCTTCACCGCCTCGGGCCCGGCCTCGATCCGCTTCTACCCGTCGCGGCTCGCCCTCGCGCTCGCGCGCCCCTGGCTCTTCCTGCCCCTCCGCGCGCGGGACGGCGACGGCGCGGCCGTCGTGCCGCTCGGCGCCACGTCGCCGCTCGGCATGCTGGGCCCCGTACGCGCCGCGCTCGAGCTCTGCGCCCAGGTCCGCGCCGGCGAGCTCCCCGAGCCCGCGCGCGTCTACGTCCCGCTCGGCTCCGGCGGCGTCGCCGCCGGCCTCGCCGCCGGCCTCGCGCTCGGCGGCCTCCGGTCGCGCGTCGTCGCCGTGGCCGTGGTCGAGCGCATCCTCGCCTCGCGCCTGCGCCTCCGCGCCCTCGACGCCGCCCTCCGCGCCTTCCTCGACCGCGCCGGCGTCTCGCCCCTGCCCCCCACGGCCCCCATCGACCTTGTGCACGGCCACGTCGGCCGGAGGTACGGCTCGCCCACGCCCGCCTCGCTCGCCGCCTGCGCGCTGCTCGCCGAAGGCGGCATCCCCCTGGAGCCCGTCTACACGGGCAAGGCCATGGCGGCACTGCTCGAGGACGCGCGGCGCCGCCGGCTCGGCCCGGTGCTGTTCTGGCACACCGCGCGGCGCAGCCCCCTACCCCGGCCGCCCGGCTACCACGAGCGCCTCCCTCCTGCGCTGTCGCACCGGCTCGAGCGGCTCTCCGACGCCTGGCAACGTTAGAAATCTACAACCAAGCGTGAATCCCTATCGCGACGCCCTGCCGCCGTCGCGCGTTGAAGGTGGATTGTGAACCACCGCGGCGAGCCGACGCGATAAGATCGAGCTCTCATCTGCGTCTGCCGCCGCTGATTTCCGTGGCCGCAACGGCGCATCATGCACGAAAAAGGAGACTTTGTATGCTTCAGCCGTTGCGTTCGAGGGGGTGCGTGCCACTGGCAGCGTTGCTGCTGTTGGCCGGTGTCGGCTGTGGTGGTGGCGACGGCAACAGCAGCTCAAACGGGGCCGGCGGCGGCGGCGCGGGCGACCCCGGCGGCAGCACGGCGGACGTCTCCTTCGGCATGGGCGTGGGCGGAGCGGGCCCGGGCGGCGGCACCGACGCGTGCGGCCCGAACCTCACGGGCATCGTGCGCGATTTCCGCGCCTACAACCGGGAACAGCGCACCGGGCACCCCGACTTCGAGACGATCAACGGAGACGGGCTGAAGGGCATCGTCGAAAACCAGCTCGGCGCGGACCGGAAGCCGGTCTACGCGCACGAGGGGCGCACCGAGCACACGACCGGTCCGGAAGAGTTCAATCAGTGGTACCGCGACGTCGAGGGGGTGAACATCCCGATCGAGTTCACCATCACGCCCACGGTCGACCAGAGCGGCATCGCCACCTACAAGAACAACGCCTTCTTCCCCATCGACGGGAAGGGCTTCGGGAACGAGGACCGGGAGCACAACTACCATTTCACGTTCGAGCTCCACATGACGTTCAAGTACCAGGGCGGCGAGGTGTTCGAGTTCACCGGCGACGACGATCTCTGGGTCTTCATGAACAACAGGCTCGCCATCGACCTCGGCGGCCTCCATCAGTCCCAGAGCGACACGCTCGTCCTCGACGAGAAGGCCCAGGAGCTCGGGCTCGTGATCGGCGAGGAGTACCCGCTCGACTTCTTCCACGCCGAGCGGCACACGACCGAATCGAACTTCGCCATCCAGTCGTCGCTCGCCTTCACGAACTGCGAGCCGATCTTCGTCGACTGAGCGGACGGGGCTCCGGGGAGGCGCCGCGCGGGCGGCGCGATGCCCTAGAGCGAGAACGACTGGCTGACAAACGTCGCGTCGGCGATCCGGAACGGCGCCCCCATGATCTCCCTGGGCCGCGGCGCGCGCACGAGCTCGCCGGGGAGCTCGTAGCTCCGGTCCACGAGCCGGATCTCGATCGGCCCGGAGTCCGCGACCTCCAGCGACCACTCGACGCCTCCCGGCGGCAATCCCATGTAGGTGAACCCCCAGCGCGCCGTGACCCCGCGGCCCGGCTCCTCCACGCGCCGGCCGTCCACCTCCGCGCGGAGCACGTCGGTCGGGGACGCCACCGAGGCGAGCAGCCAGGGGGCTCCCCGGGACGACGCGACGCGGAGCCGGAGCGACCGCACGCCGCCGCGCGTGGCGTCGCCGAGCACGGTGAGCGAGGGCGTCGCGAGGGCGAGGGCCGGCGCCTCGCTCTGGCGGGTCAGGGTCACGAACGGCACCACGAACGAGGGCGGCTGCGCGCGCTCGGCCGGGAAGAACGACGCGGTCCACGGGTCGAGGTCCCGGTCGGCCGAGAGCCAGTGGGCCCGGCCGGCGGCGCCGTCGAGCGCGTACGCGAGGCTCGCCGGCCGGGGCCGCGCCTCGGTGAAGCCGCCGGACGCGCAGGCGAAGGCGAGCGCCGCGAGGCCCGGGAGCGCGAACCCGAGCGAGAGCGACCGCGCGCGGCCGCCGCCGAGGAGCTCGGCGTGCGGCAGGAACAGCCCGAAGACGAGCGCCACGCCGAGCGCCGCCACCGCCGCCATGGGCAGCCCCAGCGCGACGAAGAACAGGTACGGGCCGGGCGCGGCGATCGCGACCGACGGCGCCGCGGCGGCGACGAGCAGCGCGGCGTCGGCCGCCGTGGGCGGGGCGTCGCCGCGCCGGATCGTCGCGACGGCGAGGCCGAGCAGGGCGAACACGAGCGGCCAGGCGAAGTAGAAGCTCGCGCCCGGCATGGCGAGGCTGGTCGCGGCGAGGAGCACGAGCCAGAGCAGCAGCGCGCCGAGGGCGAGGTCGCACGCGCCGACGCGCCGCCGGAGCCCCCGGTAGATCGCCGCCGCGACCGCGAGCGCGACGAGCGCCAGCGCGACCCGGTAGGCGGGCGCGTTGTACGGCTCGAACGGCATCACCCGCAGGACCGGATGCACGCGCCGGAGGGCCCACGCGAGCCCGCCCGCCGCCGCGGCGGCGCCGAGGAGCATCGCCAGAAAACCGAATAATCCCGAGAAGATACCGCCCACGGACGCCAGCCTCCGCGCGCGCGCGGCGGCCGCCACGGCCGCGAACAGGCCGGCGACCAGCGCGGCGATCGGGGTCGCCCAGGCGAGCGGGTACGCGACGACGTGGGCGCCCCACGTGTTGAAGTACACGGCGTCCTCGCGGCCGGCGCCGCGCAGATCGAGCGCGCCGAAGCGCCGCGCGAGCGAGAGCGCGTAATCGCCCGCGTGCTGCACGCTCCGGAGGTCCAGGTTGCCCACGGTGTCGGAGGGCGCGTGGTAGTGCGCGGCCCCGTCGCTGAAGGCGAAGTTCAGGCCGGGGATGCCGGCCCGCTTGAAGACGCTGAGGTCGGTGCTGTGGCCCATGCGCCGCGCGACCTCGGGGAAGAGCGACGAGGCCACCGGGTAGGGCGCGGCCCCGGCGAGCTCGCGGACGGGCCAGGCGTCGCCGGGCCCGGTCTCGAACATCGCGACGACGCCGCCGGCCCCGCGGGCGTCGAAGTTGAGCGCGACGCCCACCTCGCCGCGGAGCGGGTGCTCGTCCATGAACGCCTTGCCGCCGAGGACGCCGCCCTCCTCCGCGTCCGTGAAGAGGAGCAGCACGTCGTTCCGCAGCGGGGCGCCGCTCTTCAGCGCGCGCAGCGCCTCCAGGAGCGCCGCGACGCCGCTGCCGTCGTCGCCGGCCCCGGGGCTGCCGGGCACCGAGTCGTAGTGCGCGACGAGCGCGACCGCCCTGGTGCTGTCCGCGCCGCGCAGCCGCGCCACGATGTTCTCGACGTGCGCGGCGTCGTACGGCAGGCCCCACATCCTGCTGAGCACCGAGGTGCTCTGGACCTCCGCCTCGACGCCGAGCCGCGCGAGCTCCGCGAGCAGGTAGTCGCGCGCCCGCCGGTGCCCCGCGGACCCGGTGGGGCGCGGCTCCGCGGCGATCCGCTCGAGGTGCACCCTGGCCCGCTCGGCCGAGAACACCTCGGGCGCGGCGCTGGCCGGGACGACGGGCGGCGGGGTCAGCTGCGCGATGCGGAGCGCGACCAGCGCGAGGAGGGCGAGGGCGACGGCGAGGCGGTGCGGCCAGCGCATGTCAGCGGTCGTACCACGGGGCTCGCGCCGCGCGCGCGACCGGCGGCGCGGCGCCTCACGCCGCGCGCGACCGGCGGCGCGGCGCCCTAAAGCCTCGTGCGACCGCCGGCGCGGCGCGCATCACGCTGCGCGCGCGGCCGGCGCCGCCGCGTCGCCCGACGTGCGCGCGTTCACCCGGTCGAGGTACGCGCTGAGCGCCGCGCGCCGGCGGATGGCGCCCTGCTGCCACGGCGTCAGGTCGGCGCGGAGGTTGTGCAGGTGGGCGAAGATCGCGAGGTCCGCCACCGACAGGCCGCCGCCGATCCAGAACCCGTCGCGCGGCGCGCGGGCCTCGAGCCGATCGAGCAGCGCCTCGAAGCGCGCCCAGCAGCGCTCGGCCCCGCCGGACCAGACCTCCCGCGCCACGAGCGCGCCGAGCAGCCGCCGCCGGACGATCCCCGGGAGCACCGCGCGAAGCGGGGCCGGCATCCCGCCGAAGAACGTCTGCCTCGCGGCCGGCCAGTTGCGCTCGTCGGCCCACCGGGCCGCGACCACGAAGCCGCTGAGGCTCGCGTCGGCGAACTCCTCCCAGAGCCACGCCTCCGCCTGGGCCGCGCTGTCGCCGCTCACCAGGCTGCCGGGCACCATGGCCTCGATGCGCCGCAGGATCTCGGTCGAGTCGCAGACCGGCTCGTCCCCGATGAGGAGCACCGGCACCTTCCCCGCGGGGTTGTACCGCTTGAAGACGCCCGGGTGCGCGCCGTGGCGGCGCGTGTACGGCAGCCCGGCCACCCGGAGGGCGCGGTGCACCTTCACGCAGAACGGGGAGTAGCTCTCCAGCCCGGGGACGCCCGGATCGGCGAGCTCGCACAGGGTGAGCGGGGGGTTCGTCGTGGTCGTCATGGGCTCTTCTCCATCTCTGCGTCTCTGTACACGAAGAAGTCGCGCAGGGTCTGCCCCGGCGTCTCCTCGAAGCGCGCCTCGAGCGCCTCGAGGTCGCAGATGCGGTCGAGGCGGAAGCCGCGGAACTCGGCGCGCAGCTCGCACCAGGCCGCGAGCGACCAGCCCGTGCCCCAGAAGAAGAGGCCGAGCGGGCGCACCGTGCGCGTCGAGCGGGCGCCGTCCGCGCGCGTGTAGCCGAAGCGGAGCTTGCGGCGCTCGCTCACGGCGGCGCGCAGCGCGGCGAGGTGCGCCGTGGCGCCCTCGGGGATGTGGAAGCTCGGCGCGAACAGCGCGCTCTCGGCGACCTTGGGGCGCAGCCGATCGGGCAGCGCGGCCTCGATCCTCGCGAGCGCGCGCTCGGCGGCGCGCACGAGCGCCGGATCGGACCAGCTCGCGACCATCCTCGCGCCGAGCACGAGGGCCTCGATCTCGTCGCCCTGGAACATGAGCGGCGGCAGGTCGAACCCGCGGGGGAGCGCGTAGCCGACGCCCGCCTCGCCCTCGATCGGCACGCCCGACGCGATGAGGTCGCGGATGTCGCGGTAGATGGTCCGCTCCGAGACCTCGAGCTCCTCCGCCAGGCGCGCGGCCGTCGTGACGCGGCGGCGGCGCAGCTGCTGGACGATCTGGAACAGTCGGTCGGCTCTCCGCATGGTGCGTCCATTCGTGACGGCGCGGCGCGGCGCGCCCGTGCGCCGCGCGCCGTTAACGAGCGCAGGAGGACTTTAGCCCGGGGCTCCCGCCGAGCGGGGCGTCAGGAGCCCCGGCGCGCGCCGCCTCACCGCGCCGCGGGCGCGGCGCCGGGCCTCGCGCCGCCGCTGCCCTGCGGAGGGTCGTCCTCGGGCCTGCGCGCGAGCCGCACCGCCGCGCGGCGGTAGATCTCCGCGAGCGGCGCGCGGTGCGCGGCGAGGAGGAGCGCCGCCCCGGCCAGCCAGAGGAGCACGAGCGGCGCGAGCGCCGAGGCCGTCGTGTAGACGAGCACGGGCCGGAAGGCGCGATCGCGCGTGACCAGCTCGCGGCTCACGTAGAGGCTCCTCGCGGAGCTCGGGAGCGACAGCGCGACCGGCGTCACCCCCTCCAGCACGGCGCCCCCCGGCGCGAGGGCGCTGCCCCCGCCGCCCTCCTTGTTGTCCTTCCTGCTCACGGCCGCGGGCGCCGATGCCACGCTGGCGTCGTACGACGACTCCGCCACGCTCGAACCGCGCGACACCGAGAGCGCGAACAGCCCGATCAAGAGCGCCAGGCCGCCCGCCGCGACCAGCACCACGAGCGCGACGGCGCGGCCCGCCCCCCGGAGCAGCCGCGCGGCGAACCACGCCGCCACCGCGGTCGCGAGCCCGACCAGGAGCGCCACGTACAGGGCGGGCGACAGGAACCACAGCCCGGCGAGGACCACCCCGCCGAGCGCGCGCAGCGAAACGAGGCCCCCGCGCCCCCGCGCCGCGCGGGGGCGCACCGCGATCCACGCCGCCACGAAGCCGAGCACCACCGCGACGGCGTCGCCCGCGTCCGCGAACCACACCGGCCGGTCGCCGCCGAGCAGCGCGAGCGGCACCACGCGCTCGGGCAGCCCGACCGTGAGGGCCACCTGGCTCGCCGTGAGCGGGTAGCTCGGCATCGGCAGCTCCATCGTGCCGCCGAGCGGCCGCACCGCCGCCTGCGTCAGCGACTGCACCTGGAGCGTGTGGCTCCCGGTCTGCAGCGGCACGAGGATCTCCTCCGCGGCCGCGCCCTGGTGCATGATCCGCTGCGCCTTCGCGTCGGTTGCGAGGTAGATCGGCCTCCCCCCGGGCGCGTAGTTCAGGTAGTCGATGCCGCTGTTCTCGTAGGTCAGCGCGTCGTCGGCGACGAGGTCGCCGCGCTCGGTCAGGACCACGGTGCGCCGGTGGCCGCGCACGACCGCGGCGAGCACCTCGACGCTCGCGAGCGGCTCGACGGCGACCTCGACGCGCTGCCCTCGCTGCACGAGCAGGAGCCGCGACGTCGCCTGCGTCTGCGGGATCGGCGACTCGGCCGCGTCGACCTGGCGCGCGTCGCCCTTCACGGTCAGGCGGTGCTCCGCGTCGGACTCGAACAGCCACCACTCGTAGGCGGAGCGCGGGTCGGGCGTGAAGGTGCCGACCTTGGGGAGCGTGCCCGTGATGGTCACCTCCGCGGCGCGGCCCGAGGTGGGCAGCACGAGCTCGCTGCCCTCGACCCGGAAGCCGCCCGCCCCGGAGACGTCGAGCACCTTCTCCCCGAACGCGAGCGGCAGGCGCACGACGCCGAGATCGTTGCCCGAGCGCAGGACGAGCCGGTACTCGAACCCGATCTCCCGCCCCACCCGCACCGCGCGCGAGAGCTGGAAGACCGTCGGCCCGGCGCTCTGCGCCGCCGCGCCCCCGTCGGGGCTGAAGTGGAGCGTCGCCCCCGAGAGCCCCGAGAGCCGCGCGCCCTCCGCGACCGTGCCGCCCGTGACGTCGGCCTCGAGCGCGTTCAGCGGTCCGGGGATGACGAGCGTGAGGTCGCCGTCGAGCGTCAGCGTGCCCCGGAGCACGAAGCGGCGCGCCGCCGTCCAGAGGTAGTAATGGTCCCCCTCGAAGCTGATCGGCGCGGCCTCGCGGCGCGACGCGGGCCTGCCGTCGTCGAGCGCGGCCTCGACGCGCACGTGCGCCGGCGGCCCGAAGAGCGGCACGGCCACGGGGCCGTCCGCGAGCACGCCGCCGGTGAGCTCGAACTGGAGCGCCCCTTCCCCCACGACCCCGGTGATGCGCAGCCGATCGAGCGCATAACATCGCTCGGTGCACCGCCCCGGCCCGCGGCGCTGCTCGACCCAGCGAGAGAGCGTCTCCAGCTGCCCTGCCCACGAATCGGGCGCGAACGACGTCGGCCCCGCGTCTCTCGACGCAGGCGCCGCCGAGCGGGGCGCCGCGCTCGGCCCGGACGCCCCGCCCGGAGGGGCCGCCGGCGGAGGCTCGGCGGCTGCTTGCCCCAGGGCCGGCGAGGGGATCGCCAGCAGCAGCAGCACAACAAGGAGCCGCAAGAACCTCGAAGGCGCGGCTTCGTTCCAGCGCACGAGCGACATAGGGAAACTCCTTCCTGACTGATCTGCTGAGCGAACGCGGCGACCGCCGCATGTCCTCATCAAACAACCGACCGAAAAGCGACTGCAACAAAAGCGACATCGCGCCTTGACAGATAACGCATCGCGTCGTAACAGTGTGGCCGCGACGTGACCGTGCTTCAGCGACGCTGCGATCGCGGCTTCGTTCGCGGGCATGGTCACGCCGCGGGGGTCCCTCGCTCCAGTGCACATCGCGTCCAGCGGGCCCGCGGCAGCGGGCGACGCGCGGAGCACGGGGGCCCTGGGCGCGATTCATCATCTCGGGACGTCCGCGGCGATCGCGGGGGGACAACCCGACGAGGGAGGTAGATCATGAGTGAGACCCAGAGCATCACGGAACCCAGGGCGGAGAACAGCGTAAACGGGACCGCCGCCCAGGCGGGGCAGGCTGAGTCGAGCGCCTCCGGGCCTGCGGCCAAGGCAGCGGCGGTCGTCGAGGCGCTGCGCGGGCTGGGGACGTCATGGGCGGAGGTGGCCATCGGTTACGGCAAGGTCGCGCTCGAGGGCGCGGCGCGCGCGCTCGAGCGGACGGCCGGCAAGCTCGGCGATCTCCAGGGCAAGCTCAAGAAGGGCGACGTCGCCGCGGCCGAAGGCGCCCGCTGAGCGCCCGTTCCGGCGCGCCGTGCTCGGCGCGTCGCCGCGGCGCTCATCAGGGCGCTCGCGGCGGCGTCGGGACCGGCGCGCCGTTGATCCCGGCGCGGACCGCGTAGATGGCGCCTTGCGCGCCGCCGACATAAAGGGTCTTCGCGTCGAAGCCGGGGCCTGATCCGAACTGCGCGTTGGCGACCCCCGTCGGAAAGCTCGCCAGGAGCTCCGGCTCCCCTGCGGCGTCGCCGCCGGCGTCGAGCCGCACGCGGTAGAGCCGCGCCCCCCCGCTATCGACGGCGTAGAGGTGACCGCATGAATCGAGGGCGAGCCCCTCGAGCGCGGCCCCCTGCACGGCGGTCACGAGCGACGGCGGCTCGCCCGGCGCGGCGACATCGATCTTCCGGATCTCGCCCGCGGCCGTGTTCGTGTAAAAAATGACCCGCCGCCTTGGATCGAAGACGATCCCGTTCGGCCGGTTCACCTCGGGAGCCCCGCTCGCGATCACCTCGACGGTGGCGTCCGGTTTGAGCCGGATCACCCGGTTGCCGGCGCGCTCCGTCGCCCACACGTTGCCTTCCGCGTCTGGCGAGAGTCCGTTTGGCTCCGCGAGCCCGTCCACGTAGTCGCTGACGATGCCCGACGTCGAGATCTGGACGACGGCGCCCTCGTTCGGCCGCGCTGCCACGAGGGTCCCGTCGGCCCGATACCGCAGCCCGAGCACGTTCCCTGGCAGGTACGCGAAGTTGGATGTCTGTCCCGTGGAGGCATAGCGGATGAGGTTCGATCCCTGCTTGGCGACGATATAGCCTTGTCCGTTGAAGGCGAAGTCCTCGCTGCCGCTGAACACGTCGGTGACCAGCGTCGGCTCGACGATTCCGGTCAGCAGCCCTGGGCACTCCTCCACCTGGACGTGCCCCCCTCCGCCGCCCGCTCCCCCTCCGCCGCCCCCTTCCCCGCTGCCGCCGGCTCCTCCCCCCGAGGATACGCTCGTCGTGCCCCCGCCCGCCCCTTCTCCCCCCGCCGCCCCGACCGCGCCGCTGCACGCCGAGGTCGCGCCCGAAAGGAGCAGCGCCCATCCGAGCAGCCGGTGACCTCTCTTCATTTACTCGCCTCCTGGCAGCGCACACTACACGGCGTCTCTCTCATTGCCTACCGCCGAGGCCTCTCCCTCCCCGGCGCACGGCAATTCCCCCCATCGCCCGCAGCCCCCGCGCTCCCCTTCTCGATACCAACGCAAGCGCCGGCGGGGGGGCCGCGCTCGCCGACGTGGCGCGGGCGGGCGCGCCGAGCACCGAGCGAGGTGCCATAAGCCCCCAGGTGGCTCCACGTCCCAGGCGCGCCTCATGTGGCGCGCAACACAACGTCTCCGCTGGCGTGGCCCGAAGCGAGACATGCCGGGTGGTGTTCTCAGCGCGAGCTCCCTCGCCCCGGTCTTGCCGATTGGCCAGCGCCCGCCCGCGCCACGTCGGCGAGCGCGGCCCCCCCGCCGGCGTGTTCGGCTGGGATCCCCCTCCCCTCCCGCCCCGGCCGCTACCGCCCCGGCCGCGCCCTCGACACGATGACGACCCCCACGCCGATGATCGCCGCCGCCGCCCACGTCGCCGCGGACGCGCGCTCCCCCCCGAGCCAGATCCCGAGCGAGATCGCCACGATCGGGTTCACGTACGCATAACTCGTCGCGATCGCCGGCCGCGTGTTCCTGAGCAGGAACGTGTACGCGCTGAGGCCCACGATCGACCCGAACACCGCCAGGTACCCCAGCGCGAGCAGCGACCGCGCGGACGCCCCTCCCGCGAGGTGCTCCCCGGAGAGCGCGCTGATCCCGAGCATCACCGCCCCGCCCGCCAGCATCTCCGCCGCGACGGCCATCGGCCCTTCCGGCAGCGGCAGCGACCGGCTGTACACCGAGCCGAGCGCCCACGACACCGGCGCCAGCAGGATGAGCAGCGCCCCGGCGTGCTCCGCGTGGAGGGCGCCCCCGGCGTGGAGCAGCGCCGCGCCCGCGAACCCCACGAGGAGCCCGACCCACTCCCCCCGCGACACCGCCGCGCCCGCCGAGCCCGCCGTCGACGCGCCGCGCGCGCCGCGCGCGCCCTGCACGGTCGTGATCAGCGCGACCCAGAGCGGCACCGTGGAGACCACGACCGCCGCGACACCCGAGCTCACCCACTGCTGCGCCACGACGACGAACCCGTTGCCGCAGACGAGCAGCAGCACCCCGACCCGCGCCGCCGCGCCCCACTGCCGCGGCGTCGGCCGCGGCGCCCCGCGCAGCCGCAGCGCCCCGTAGAGCAGCGCGCCGGCCACCGTGAAGCGCGCCCCCGCCAGCAGGAACGGCGGCAGCGTCTCCAGCGCGACCGCCATCGCGAAGTACGTCGAGCCCCAGATCAGGTACACCGCCGCGAGCGAGAGCAGCACGAGCCAGCTCCCCCGCGCCCGATCGAGCGCCGCGCGCACCGTCTTCCCTGCCTCGCCCGCCGCCACTGCGATCTGCGCCGGCTCGAGCGCCTCGACCACGAGGAGCCCGCGCCCGGCCCCTCCATAGCTGCTCCCCGCCTCGAGCACCACGTCGTCGGGATCCCCCTCGCGGGTGACCCACACCGAGCCCGCGGTACAGCTCAGGAGCAGCGGGCCGCCCTGGAGCCGGTGCGTCCACAGGCCCCCCTTCCCGAGCTCGATCCGCGCCGAGCGCGCCATACGCGCCGTGCGCGCCATACGCGCCGTACCCTGGAGGCGCGACCGCGCCTCCGATACAAGTGAGGTCAATTCCATGCCGGGAGCTTGGGTCCGCCCGCTCGACCGGCACAGAGGCAGTGCTCCCCGCATTGAGGCCAGCACAGTTCCGGAAAACCCCGACTGTGCTGGTCTCGCCGCCCGCTCGCTGTGCTGGTACCGCAGCGCCCGGCCGGCTGTACAATGTCCCCTCGTGCAGGCGCCCATCGAGCAGCAGGACGAGGCCCACCTCTACGACCGCGTCGCCGCGCACATCGCCGACCTGATCGCGCGCGGCACGCTCCGGCCCGGCGACAGGATCCCGTCGGTGCGGCGGCTCAGCCGGCAGCAGGGCGTCAGCGTCGCGACCGTGCTGCAGGCGTACCTGCAGCTCGAGAACCGCGGGCTCATCGAGGCGCGCCCGCAGTCGGGCCACTACGTCCGCGCCCGCCGGGTCTCGGCGCTGCCCGAGCCGCGGGCCGCGCGCGCCAGCAACACCGCCACGCGCGTCAGCGTGAAGAGCCTCGTCTCGAAGGTCTACCGGGCCTGCCGGGACCCGCACATCGTCCCGTTCGGCGCCGCGTGCCCGAGCCCCGACCTCCTGCCCACCGACAAGCTGAACCGCATCCTCGCCGCGATCGCGCGCGGCGCCGGCGGCGCCGGCGTCGCTTACGACCCGCCGCCCGGCCTGCCGGCGCTCCGGCGGCAGATCGCCCGGCGCTCGGTCGAGTGGGGCTGCGCGCTCTCCCCGGACGACATCGTCACCACCGTCGGCGCCATGGAGGCGCTCCACCTCTGCCTGCGCGCCGTCGCGCGCCGCGGCGACACCGTCGCGCTGGAGTCGCCGGCGTACTACGGCCTCCTCCAGCTCATCGAGAGCCTCGGCATCCGGGCGCTCGAGGTCCCGTCGCACCCCCGCACGGGCATGGACCTCGACGTGCTCGAGGAGATGCTCGGCCGCCACCGCATCAAGGCGGTCTTCGCCATCCCGAACTTCAACAACCCCCTCGGCAGCGCCATGCCCGACGAGGCGAAGGAGCGGCTCGTCGCGATGCTCGCGCGCCGCGAGATCCCGCTCATCGAGGACGACATCTACGGCGACCTGCACTTCGGCGACGTCCGCCCCCGCCCGGCCAAGGCGTGGGATCGCAAGGGCCTCGTCATGCTCTGCTCGTCGTTCTCGAAGACGATGGCCCCCGGCTACCGCGTCGGCTGGACGGCGCCCGGCCGCTTCCGCGACGAGGTCGAGCAGCTCAAGTTCGCGCAGAGCGTGGCGAGCGCGACGCTGCCGCAGATGGCGATCGCCGAGTTCCTCGAGAACGGCGGGTACGACCACCACCTGCGCGCCCTTCGGCGCCGCCTCGCCTCCCAGGTCGCCCGCATGAGCGAGGCGATCGCCGAGCACTTCCCCGCCGGCACCCGCGTCTCGCGCCCCGCGGGCGGCTTCGTGCTCTGGGTCGAGCTGCCGCCCGGCACGAGCGCGCTCGCCGTGAACGAGCGCGCGCTCGACCACGGCATCAGCGTCGCGCCGGGGCCGATCTTCTCGGCCAAGCACCGGTTCTCGAACTACATCCGGGTGAACTGCGGCTACCCGTTCTCGGATCTCATCGAGCACGCGGTCCGCACGCTCGGGCGGCTCTGCGCGGAGTCGACCGACGCTTGAGGCGCGCGGCCGACGCGGGCGCCGACGCGCGGCCGACGCGCGGCCGACGCCTGGAGGCGCGCGCCGACACCTGACGCGCGCGCCGACGCCTGAGGCGCGGCCGACGCCTGACGCGCGCGCCGATCCCCGGAGGGCGCGCCCTGGATGCCGCGGCCGCCCTGAAGTAGAACCTGCTGTCTCGCTCAAGCGCCCCGACGAGCCCACGACCTTGCGTCCCGGACACCTCGCGCCCTTGCCTTCGCCCGCGCCCTCTCCCCGGCCCGCCCGCGCGGCCCTCGCCCGCGCGGCCCTCGCCCTCGCGGCCCTGCTCACGGCCCTGCCCGCCTGCCGCATCGGCGCGCCCGCCCAGGCCGGCGCGCCGGCCCCCGAGGCGCTGCGCGCGCTCCCGGATCGCATCGACGGGAACACCCTGCTCGGGAGGGACGCCGAGCGCGCCGCCCTGGCGGGCGCGGGCCCGCTCCGGGTCCTCGGCGCCGACATGGTGTCCGACGGCGACCGCCTCGGCGCCTTCGTCGAGGTGCCCGCGCGGGAGTGCATGCTCGCGATGGCGCGCGTCTCGCCCACGATCGGCGACGTCGACCTCTTCGCCTTCGAGGACGACGGCAGCGCCTTCTCCACGGACGAGGCCGCCGACGCGCGCGCGTCCGTCCTCGTCTGCCCGCCACACCCGCGGCGGCTCTACGTCATGGCGCGGGTCATGTCCGGCGCGGGCGCGGTCAGCGTCGGCGTGCAGAGCGTGCCGGTCGAGGCGGCCGAGGCGGTCGCCCGCGCCGTCGGCGCGCGCGGCAAGGACGACGAGAGCGGCCGCCTCGAGTCGTGGCCCGGCCTGGAGGCGAAGGTCAGGGCGCACCGCGGCGCGATCGGCGCGCGCTGGGAGGACGTCCGGCGCATCGCGCTGCCCGTCGGCTCGCGGACCGCGAGCCGGATCGGCGCCACCCTGGAGGGCGGCCGCTGCCTCGACGTGCTCGTCTCGCCGAGCGACGAGGTCGCCTCGCTCGAGGTGGTCGCCGAGGACGAGACCGGCAGGATCGTCGCGCGCGCCCGCGAGCGCGGCCAGGATCGCGAGCTGGTCCTGTGCGCGACCGTCTCCTTCGAGCTCTCGATCGCGGTCCGCTCGCGCGGCACCCAGGGCCTCGTGGCCGTGGTCATCGGCCGGTCGCAGCCGGGCGCCGAGGCGGAGATCTCCGGCGCCACCCCGATCGAGCGCGTCACCGAGGGCCGCGAGCTCGCCGAGGTGCGGGCGGCCCACGACCGCGCGCTTGCGGGCCGGGGCTACGGCGCGCCGCGCGTGTCGACCGGCGCCGCGCGGCTCGGCAGCCGCACGACGCTCCCGATCGAGCTGCCGGCCGGCTGCGCCCGGATCGACGTGCTCGCCGGCAGGCCGCTCGCCGACGTGCTCGCCGAGCTCTGGAGCGACGCCCACGCCCTGCTCGGCCGCGCCCGGGGCGGCGCCCGCGCGACGCTCTTCACCTGCGGCGCCGGCGGCCACGCCCGCCTCGACGTCGAGTCGATGGCCCAGCCCGGCCCCTTCGCCGTCGAGGTCCGCAAGGAGCCCAAGGCCCCGCCGGCGCTCGTCGCCCACCCGCTCGCCGCCGCGCGCCTGCTCGGCCGCCTCGCCGCGGTCGGCCTCGTCGACGCCTCGGCCGCCGCAGGGGCGCAGACCGTCGCGCTCGACTCGGCCCGCCTCAAGATCCTCCCGCTCCAGATCCCGGCCAACACCTGCGCCGAGGTCATCGCGGCGCTCGACGCCGAGGGCGCGGGCGTCGACCTGCGGCTCGTCGACACCTCGACGGGCGAGAGCTCGCTCGCCCGCGCCCGCCACGTCGTCTCCGACAGCCGCTGCGCGGGCGCGGCGCCCGTCCCCGCCTCGATCGAGCTCCGGCTCGCGGCCGGCAAGGGCGACGCCCTCGTGCTCACCCGCACCTCGCCCGGCGCGCCCTGACCCGCACCTCGCCCAGCGCGCCCTGACCGGCGCCTTGACGAACTGCTACCTCGAAGCGCACAGTTCCGCTCGGGGGTCCCTCGATGTCTTCGGGTCGCTTCGCCATCGCCACGCACGCGCTCGCGCTGCTCGCGCAGGCGCAGGTCGACGAGAGCTGCGCGAGCGACGCGCTGTCGGCGAGCATCAACACGAACCCGGCGTTCCTGCGGCGCATCCTCGCCCGGCTGTCGCAGGCGGGGATCATCGAGGCGCGGGAGGGCCGCGCGGGCGGCTACCGGCTGGCGCGGCCCGCGAGCGCGATCCGGCTGAGCGACGTGTACGCGGCCGTCGAGCCGGACGGCGCCATCGCGCCGAGCCCCTGCGAGCCCAACGCGAAGTGCCCGATCGGCGCGGGGATCCGGCGGGCCTTCGACGAGGTCGCCGAGGCGGCCAACGCCGGGCTGCTGCGCGGCCTCTCCGAGAAGACCGTGGCCGACATCGCGCTCCGCGCGCAGCGGCTCGGCCGGCCGGCGCCGCCCAGGGCCGGCTGACCGCGTCCAGCCGCGGCTGAGCGGCTGCGCGCGCCGCGCGCGCCGCGCTGCCGCCGCGACGGCCGGGGATCGGCCCCTGGCGCAAACTGAAACCAGACTTATAACAGTTCGTGCGAGGGTGGCTGTCTCGCAGGCCGGCGTCGCGCCGGCGCACCGCAATCGCAGCGCAGCCAGAGACCGACCCATCCCCGACACGCACGGAAAGGACAACGTCATGGCCAGCAAGAACGTCGTCGAGGTCAACGATCTGAATTTCGACAAGGAGGTCCTGCAGACGGACACACCGGTGCTCGTGGACTTCTCCGCTTCCTGGTGCGGCCCCTGCAAGCGGCTCGCGCCCGTGGTCGACGAGATCGCCGACGAGACGGCGGGCCAGGTCAAGGTGGTCAAGCTCGACGTCGACGAGTCGCCCGCGGCCGCGCAGCGGTTCGCGATCCGCAGCCTGCCGACCGTGATGGCCTTCCGGAACGGCGAGCCTGCAGGCACGCACGTCGGCCTCACCAACAAGAAGACCCTGCTCGCGCTGCTCGGACGCTGAAGCGCGCTGAAGAGCGCTGAAGCGCGCTGAGCCCGCGCCTCGGGCCTGGTCCCCGCCCGCGACAGCGCAGCGACGGCGCGCGGCTCCCACCGCGGCGCCGCCTCGCCGGGGGCTTGACACCCTTGCGGGCTCTGGTCTCCTAGCCTCGCGCGGGGCGCCCACCCGCCGGCCCATGAACCACGACCCCGAGGACAGCGCCGCGCCGGAGGACGAACTCGCCGCGTTGCGGCGTCGGGTCGCGGACCTCGAGGGGCAGGTCGCCGCGCTGCGGGACCGGGAAGCCACGCTGCGTGAGCGGCTCGTGGAGCAGTCCGCGCTGCTCGACGAGCTCCCTGCCATCGTGTCCCTCAAGGACCGCGAGCACCGGTTCCTCATCGCCAACAAGGCGTTCACCGAGACGTTCGGGCTCTCGTCCCGCCAGATCCTCGGCAAGAACGACTTCGAGCTCTTCCCGCCCGAGACGGCGCGCACCTACGTGGAGAACGACGAGCTCACCATGACCGCCGGCGCGCCGCGCAGGAATGTGGAGCTGCTCGGGTCCCGCGCGGACGGCACCCCGCTCTGGACCATGGAGAGCCACATCCCCCGCCGCGACGTGAACGGCGAGGTGATCGGCCTGCTCTCCGTGCTGATCGACATCACCGATCGCAAACAGGCCGAGGCGGCGCTCCAGAAGACGGAGGCGGAGCTCAGGGCCGCCCTGGCCCGCCAGGAGCAGCTGTTCGCGACCATGATCGCCATGTCGGCGCCCGTCTTGCCGATCCACCGCGGCATCCTGATCCTGCCGCTCGTGGGGCACATCGACGCGGCCCGCAGCAGCCACATCGTCGAGGCGCTCCTGTCCGCCGTCGAGCGCCACGCCGCCGGGCACGTGATCGTCGATCTCACCGGCGTCCCGGTCGTCGACGAGGCGATCGCCGCGCACCTCGTCCGCGCCGCGAGCGCGCTCCGGCTGCTCGGCGCGCGCAGCGTCTTCGTCGGCATCTCGCCCGCGATCGCCCGGACCCTCGCGCACCTGGAGGTCGACCTCGGCGGGATCACCGTGCTCGGCGACCTCCAGGCGGGCATGGGCCACGCGCTCGCCCAGACCGGACACGCGATCCGCCGCGTCGCCCTGTAGGACGATCACGGCGCAGGCGCTCACGCTGCGCCGCCATCACACCTCCGCTGCCGCAGACCGACGCGCGCCGGCAGCACACTGCCCGCTCGCGCATCCTCGCACCTTCACCTCACGAGCGCGGCGATGCGTGCTCTGGCTTGGTGTTCTGCGTCGCACCGGCCGCGCGGTCGCACCTGCTGCGCAGGGCGCGGCGTCGTCGGCGGGCCTCGCTCGCGCCCTGCTCGCCCTTTTCCATCGATGCAGCACCCCGTTGACATCACCTCCCGATACGAGATCCTGCGTTCAAGGAAGCCCAGCAACCCGCAATGCTGCTCGCGGCCGTCTGTCGAGGTCGAGGGTCGTCGCGCGGAGCCCTGCCGGTGTGGGGTTTTGCTGCCACGGCGTGACCGAGCCTGGCTTCCCGAAGGCCAATGGCTCTGTTCGACGACGATTTCGAGACGCTCGAGCAGCTCCCCGAGATGCGAAAATCTCGCGGCAAGGGCGGGGATCCCCACGGCCAGAGCCCGACGCCCGTGAACCCCGGGCGCGCCCGCGCGGAGCTCTCGGAGCTCACCGGCGACGACCCGCGCTACGAGGTGCGCTCGCTGCTCGGCGTCGGCGGCATGGGCGAGGTCCACTTCTGCCGGGACCGCCGCATCGGCCGCGACGTGGCGATGAAGGTCATCCGCGCCGAGCACCAGGGCGACGCCACGCTCCGGCACCGCTTCATCCGCGAGGCCCGCGTGCAGGGCCAGCTCGAGCACCCCTCGATCGTGCCCGTCTACGACCTCGGGGTCGACCCCAAGGGCTCGGCGTACTTCACGATGAAGCGCCTCCGGGGCCTCACGCTGGCGAGGATCCTGAACGAGCTCCGCGAGGGCGACGCCGCGGCCGTGCAGAGCTTCTCGCGCCGCAAGCTGCTCACCGCGTTCTCCTCCATCTGCCTCGCCGTGGACTTCGCGCACTCCCGCGGCGTGCTCCACCGCGACCTCAAGCCCGCCAACATCATGCTGGGCGACTTCGGCGAGGTGTACCTGCTCGACTGGGGCGTCGCGAAGCTCATCGACACGCCGCTCCAGACGCTCGACATGGGCGAGGATCCCATGAGCACGCGGACCATCCCGGGCGACGTGCTCGGGACGCTCGGGTACATGTCGCCGGAGCAAGCGCAGGGGTGCGTCGACACGCTCGACCCGCGCAGCGACGTGTACTCGCTCGGCTCCATCCTGTTCGAGCTGCTCACGCTGAAGCCGCTGCACCCGAAGAAGGACCGCAGCGAGATGCTCGACTCGCTGATCCACGGCGCCGACGCGCGGGCGTCGGTGCGCGCGCCCGAGCGCGAGGTGCCCCCGGAGCTCGACGCGATCTGCGTGCGGGCGACGCGGCGCGACCCGGCCGACCGCTACCCGTCGGCGCGCGCGCTCTACGAGGCCGTCGAGGGGTTCCTCGACGGCGACCGGGACGTCGAGCTGCGCCGCGACCTCGCCGCCCGGCACGCGGGCATGGCCGAGGAGAAGGTGCTGCAGGCGCTCGCCGGCGGGCAGGACGCCGAGAGCGCCCGCAAGACGCTGCTCAGCGAGGTCGGCCAGGCGCTCGCCCTCGACCCGTCCAACGAGCGCGCCCTCGAGACGCTCCGGCGCATCCTCACCGAGCCGCCGCGCGAGATGCCGCAGGAGGTCCTCGCCGAGCTGGACGCGGCGGCCGCGGCGCGGCACCGGCTCCAGCTCCACGCCGGCATCCGCGCCGAGCTGCTCGCGACCGCGATCGCGACGGCGGTGGCCGCGCTGTGGCTGGGCGTCCGGGACTGGAAGATCTTCGGCTTCATCCTCGGCTTCACCGCCCTCGCGGCGCTGATGAAGTTCGTCGCGATCCGGGTCGTCCACCGCCCGTCCGCGCAGTGGTACGCCTACGCCGGGTTCGTCTTCAACGTGCTCAGCTTCCTGTGCATCGGGCGCGGCTTCGGGCCGCTGCTCTTCATGCCGATGCTGCTCGTGATCTTCACCTACGGCAACTCGCTCACGTACAGGACGGCGTACCGCGTCGCCATCGTCGTGACCGGGTGCCTCGCGCTGCTGGCCGCCGTGTGGGTCGAGTACGCGGGCCTCGTGCCGCGGTCGTACGAGTTCAGCGAGGGCGCGATGATCATCCTGCCCCAGGCCGTCGCGCACTCGAAGATCCCGACGATGACGGCGCTGACGCTGACGACGCTGTTCATGCTCGTCGTGCCGGCGTTCATGATGGGCCAGCACCAGCAGGCGCTGCGGGACGCGGAGCGGCGCGCGTTCCTCCAGGCCTGGCAGCTCCGCCAGCTCCTGCCGGAGCGGGCGCAGTCGGGCGCCGTGGCCGGCCCGAGGTCGGAGCAGGTGACCCGGCGAAGCGCGAAGGCGCCGCAGCGCGACGGAGTGAGCCGCCGCTGACCGCGGGGAGCCCCGCTGAAGGCGGCAGCCGCCGCCCAGGCGGCGCCGACAACACGTAAGCCGTCGCTAACGCGTCAATCGCCGCGGCCGGCGTCAGTCCATCGGCCAGACCGCGAGGACCCAGACCGGCGCGCTGCCCCGCGCGGACACGCGGAGGGCCGCGCTCTCCTCGATCTCGGAGCAGAACGCCACGCCGGCGCCCTCGCCGTGCTCGCCCGCGTCGTCGCGCGCGGCGCGGTCGCCGATCTCGGCGGAGATGCGCAGCCCGCGCGGCTCGCCCCGGGCCACCGCCGCCGCCGCGAAGTAGCAGCGGCCCGGCTCGACCTGCACGGGGACGAGCGTGTCGCCCTGCGCGCCGACGGCCTCGGCGATCGGCTGCGCGCGGGGCTCGGGCGCGCGGCGGCGGCGCAGCGCGGCGGCCAGGCCGCCGCGGGCGCGCGCGCCGAAGTGGCCCGGCACGAGCGTCGGCATCGGCCACATCGCGTCGGAGAGCACGACCTTCACCGGCCCCGCGGCGCCCAGGAAGGGCACCTCCACCATCGCGGGCTCGCCGAGGCAGAAGTCGAGCCGCGCGTCGGGCGCGTCGGACCGGTCGCGGTCGAGCACCCGCCCCGTGCCCACCTCGCGCGCCTCCGCGTCGAGATCGGTCGCGCGGCGCACCGTGGCGGTCGGGACCTCGGCCAGCAGATCGAGCCGGTGGCAGCCCTCCGCGAGCTTGACCGAGAACTGCCCCGTGCCGACGACCGAGGCGCGCAGGTCCGTCTGCACGACCCGCGCGGCCCCCTCCGCGCGCGCGCGGCGCGCGGCCCGCGCGATCCGCGGATCGATCGGGCCGGGTTCGGCCGGCCGGCCCGGATCGCCGCGCGGCGCGACCGGACCGAACACCCGCTCCGGGAGGATCGACGCGATGCGCTCGGGCGGGCCGCTCGAGGCCGCGACGACGACGTCGAAGGCGCCGCGCGGCGAGAGCACGTCGACCACCACGCGGCGCAGCCCCTCGCGCGCGGGCCCGCACCGCGTGATCGTCGCGGCCCCGGCGACGCTGGGGACGCGGCGCTCGCTCTCGCCGTCCTCGCCCCGCAGCCGGTGCACGAGGTCCTCCAGGGCGGAGAGGTCGCCGGCCGGCGCCTCGGGCTCCAGCGTGAACTCCACGATGCGCGACGCGACGAACGCGACGGTGAGGCACTCGTCCTCCGGCGTGCCCTGCCCGCCGCGCCCTCCGGGCGTGACGCTCGCGCCGCCTGCGCTGCGGGCGCCGCGACCGGAGGCCGCGGCGGGCGCGCCGCCGGCCCTGCCCGCCGCGGCGGGCGCGCCGGCTGCGGCGGGCGCGCCGGCGCGCGGCGGCGCAGGCACCGCCACGACCCGGGCGCGACCGTGTTCGACGAAGATCGGGGGCAGCCGCGCAACGCGCGCCCCGGAGAGCGACCACATCCGCGCGAGCCGCGCGGCGTCGTCGCTGAGGTCCGCGCGCGCCGGCCCCCCGAGGGAGAGCCCGGCGAGCGCGGTCAGGAGGGACAACGCGGCGGCCGCGCCGCGTTGCCCACGCGGCGCGCGCTGGTCGCGCTGGTCGCGCGGGCCGCGCGGCGCGTCGGGCGCGTCGACGCCCGCCCGGCGGGCGCGCTCGACGACGCCGCGCGCCGCCGCCATCAGGCTTCCGGGCCTACGACGACGTGCGCATCGCCTCGATGAGGATGCGCGCGACCTCCGGGCGGGAGAACTCCGGCGGCGGCAGCTCGCCCCGCTGGAGCAGCTCGCGCACCTTCGTCCCGGACAGGTTGACCTGCGTCGACGCGTCGCCCGGCGCCGTCTTCGCGGTGGCCATCGCTCCGACCACCGTCGAGTAGAACGCGTTCTCGAAGTTGAGCGTGACGATGCCGAGCTCGCCGGGGCTGAAGGCATTGAAGATCTCCTGCGCGTCGTACGTGCCGTAGTAGCTGCCGACGCCGGCGTGATCGCGCCCCACGATGAAGTGCGAGCAGCCGTAGTTCTTGCGCGCGAGCGCGTGGAAGATCGCCTCGCGGGGCCCCGCGTAGCGCATCGCCGCCGGGTAGATCGAGAGCAGCACGCGATCCTTCACATAGTACTTCGCGATGAGCTCCTCGTAACAGCGCATCCGCACGTCCGCGGGGATGTCGTCCGACTTCGTCGCGCCGACGAGCGGGTGGATCATCAGGCCGTCGCAGATCTCCAGCGCGGTCTTGGTGATGTACTCGTGCGCCCGGTGGATCGGGTTCCGCGTCTGGAACCCGACGATGCGGCGCCAGCCCTTCTCGGCGAAGTACGCCCGCGTCACCGCCGGGCCGCGGTCGTACGCCGGGAACGGCGACTCGATCGGCCGCTCGAGCACGCGGATCTCGCCGCCGATATACACGGGGCCCGTGCTCATCAGGTACGCGACGCCCGGGTGCTTCGTCTCGGTCGTCCGGAACACCTCCTGGGCCTCGAGCTCCTTGTTCGGCCGCCACTTGTCGTTCACCTCGATGACCGCCACGATGCGGCCGTCGCGCGCGCGGAGCGCCGCCTCCGAGCCCACGCGGATCCCCTCCGCCGCCTGCTCCGAGACGGCGAGCGTGATCGGCATCGACCACGGCAGGCCGCTCTCGAGCCGCATCTCGCGCACGACGCGCAGGTAGTCCTTCGAGTTCATGAAGCCGCGCAGCGGCGAGAACGCGCCGATCGCGATCATCTCGACGTCGCTCTCCGTCCGCTCGTCGAGCTCGATCGCCGGAAGCCCCTTCGCCCGCTCCGCGAGCGACGCCTTCTCCGCGCCCTCGGCCCACCGGTTCACGAGCTCCCCGCCGTGCGGGGCGATGAGCCCGCGGGCGCCGCCCGCGGCCGCGCCCGCGGCCGCCGCGCCGGACACCGCGACCGCGGCGCCGCGGCGCGGCACGTACCCGAGCTCCTCGAGCTTCGCGAGGATCTTGGCGAGGCTCTCCTCCTTGGTCTCCTTGTCCGTGTGGACGACCACCTCGGCGTTCTCGGGCGCCTCGTACGGATCGTCAATCCCCGTGAAGTTCTTGATCTCGCCGGCGAGCGCCTTCTTGTAGAGCCCCTTCGCGTCGCGCTCGGCGAGCACCGGGATCGCGCACGAGCAGTACACCTCGACGAAGCGGGGGATCTGGGCCCGCTGCTCGTCGCGGATCGCCTTGTACGGGCTGATGGCCGCGGTCATCGCGCACGCGCCCGACCGCGAGATGAGCTTGGCCACATATCCGATCCGCCGGATGTTCGTGTCGCGGTCCTCCTTGGAGAACCCGAGGCCCTTCGAGAGGTTCGTGCGCACCTCGTCGCCGTCGAGCACCTCCACGTGGACCGAACGGGCGCGGAGCTCGGCCGAGAGCATCGCCGCGAGCGTGCTCTTGCCCGCGCCGCTCAAACCGGTGAACCAGACAACAAAACCTGACATTTTAGGCAACTCCTTCGATGATCAAGTGACTGGAAGAGACTCGGCCGCGCTGGGCCATCGGGATCGGATCCCCTGCACGTGACGCTGGAAGCGAGGACGGCGGGCGGTTCGGTTCACTCGACGACGGAGAACGTCGACGCGACGAACGCGGCGCCGTCCCACACGAAGAGGCGGTGCTCGGCGATCGAGGGTTTGCCCTCCGGGCGCCCCTCGCCGGAGCCGCCGCGCACGCTGGTCACGAGGAACGCGAGCGGGAACGCGGGGCCGGGCCCCATCACGATCTGGCCGCCCTCCTCGGCGGGCGGCTCGCCGCCGCTCATCATGGCGGCGTCGGTCGGGCTGAAGTAGGCGCCGGCGTCGAGGTGCGAGTGGTACAGCACCTTGACCGGGCGGCCCTCCGCGGCCCCCCGCTCGACCGCATCCGAGAAGCGCTTGCCGTTGAAGTCGAAGAACGTGCGCGCCGTCCGGAAGTACCGCTCCGGATCGACGGCGTGGAGCTTGTTCGCGATGTTCTCCATCCGGACATGCTCGTCGCAGAGCAGCGGCTCGCCCGCGGGCCCCTTCAGGTACCCGCACGCCTCCTCGTCACGCGCATACCCCGCGAGCGCCTCCTCCTCGACCGCCTTGAGCACACTCGCCTTCAAGACCACCCCACCGGTGGTCCACGGGTGCGACATCACCATACGTATCGCTTCTCCCATTTCATGGGCGCAAAATAGCGGTCGCCCCGGTCCGGGACAATCGCGACCACACACCCGCCCTGCTGTTCGCGGTGCAGGCGCTTCGCCACCTCGACGGCCGCGAACACGGCGGCGCCGCCCGAGTGGCCGACGTGCAGCGCCTCCTCGCGCGCGAGCTGGTCGGACATGTCCCAGCCCTGCTCCGTCGTGATCCGCATCGTCTCGTGGTACGCGCCCTCGTCGTGGATCGCGGGCACGAGGGAGCTCGGCAGGTGCTTGAGCCCCTCCAGCCCGTGCAGCGCGTCCGCGGGCTCGACCGCGATGCAGCGGATCGGCCGCCGGTGCTCGCGCAGCCGCCGGCTCGTCCCGACGATGGTGCCGCTCGTGCCGACCCCGGCCACGAAATGCGTGATCCGGTCGCCGACCGCCTCGAGGATCTCCCGCGCGGTGCCGTGGTAATGGGCGAGCGGGTTGTCCTCGTTCGAGTACTGGTCCGGGTAGAAGTACCTCTCCGGATCCTTCGCGACCAGCTCGCGCACGAGGCGGATCGCGCCGTCGGAGCCCTCCATCGGATCGCTGAAGATGAGCTCCGTGCCGAACGCGCGCGCGATGTCCTTGCGCGCCTTGGACACGTTCGACGGCATGACGAGCGCCACCTTGAAGCCCATCGCCGCCCCGAAGAGCGAGTAGGCCACGCCGGTGTTGCCGCTCGTCGAGTCGATGAGCGTCTTCTGGCTCGTGAGGCGGCCGTCCGCGGCGGCGCGGGTCATCATGCGCAGCGCGGCGCGGTCCTTCACGGAGCCGCCGGGGTTCGAGAACTCGAGCTTGGCGTACACCTCGACCGAGGGCGCCTCGCGGCCGACGCGCGCGAGGCGCACGAGCGGCGTGTCGCCCACGGCGTCGACGACCGACGCCATCCGGCGGGAGCGGACGAGCGAGTGCCTCACGACGGCCCGCCCTCCTCCCCGCCCTCCGGCCGCGCCCCCGCCGGGGCGGCGCGCCTGCCGACCGCGAGCGCGGCCCGCATCTCGGCGAGCGCCGCGCGCGCCCCGGCGAGCACGGCGCTCGCGGCCGGCGCGGCGACGAGCTCCCGGGGCGCGAGCGCGGCGACGTCGATCGCGCCCTCCGCGAGCGCGCCGAAGCCGGCGCCGCGCGCGTAGCGCTCCGCCACCTCGTGCTCGAGCGACGCGCCGCCGAGCACACGCGCCGTCGCCTCCCCGAGCCTCGCCTGCCCCTCCGGGCCGATCTCCGCGAGCAGCACCTGGCGGAGGTAGCGCGGGTCGTCCACCTCAGCCCCCGGCGATCGCCGGCACGATCGCGATGTGATCGCCGCCCTTCACGGGCGTCTTCAGCCCGTCGAGGAACCGGATGTCCTCGTCGCCGACGAAGATGTTCACGAAGCGCCGCACGCCCTTCTCGTCGAGCAGCCGGTCGCGGATGCCCGGGTAGCTCTGCTCGAGGTTCTCGATGATCTCGCCGACGGTGCCGCCGGCGGCTTTGACCTCGTCCTGCCCGCCCGTGAGCGTGCGGAGCGGCGTCGGAATGCGGATGGTCGCGGTGTCAGCCATGGTCTTGATCTCCAGTGTTGAGGTGGGACGGGGCGCCGCCTCCGCGGTCCCCGTCAGCGCACGCGGTGACGTAGCGCGAAGCGTCGATGGTCGAGATCGCGGCGCGGTCCCCGCATAACGCACAGGCGGGCCGGGCCGCCACGGGGACGCTCCGCAGCACGTCCGCGAGGCCGTCGTAGGTCGCGATCCGGCCGTACACCGAGGCGTCGCCCGCGAGGATCGCGAGCGCCCGGTCGGCCGCGATCGCGCCCGCGACCCCGCACACCGGGCCCGCGACCCCGGCCGTCGCGCAGCTCGGCGCGTCGCCGGTCGGCAGGTCCTCGAAGAGGCAGCGGTAACAAGGGCCCCCGGCGCCCGACACCGCCATCACGGTCGCGCGCCAGCGGATCGCGGCGGCGTGCACCACCGGCGTGCGCGTGAGGTGGCATACGTCTGCGAGGAGGAACCGGGTGGCGAAGTTGTCGGTCGCGTCGACGACGACGGAGACGCCGGGCAGCAGGGCGGCCGCCGAGCTCGGGGTGAAGCGGCCGTAGCGGCGGTCGACGCGGAGCGCGGGGAACCTCCGGCGGAGCGCCTCGGCGAAGGCGTCGAGCTTCGGGCGGCCGATGTCGTCGTCGTCGTACAGGATCTGCCGGTGCAGGTTGGTGATCTCGACCTCGTCGTCGTCGGCGACCCGGAGCTCGCGCAGGCCGGCCGCGGCGAGCGCGAGCGCCGCGGGCGCGCCGATCCCGCCCGCGCCCACGAGCAGCACGCACCCGGAGATCGCCGCGCCGCCGCCGCCGCCGCTCATCGGAAGTACTCGTCGAGGCTGAAGTAGCGCTCGCCGGTGTCGCAGAGGACGGTCACGACGTTCGCGTCCGGGCCGAGCTCGCGGGCGACGTCGAGCGCCACGCGCACCGCGGCGCCGGCGCTGATGCCGACGAGCAACCCCTCCTGCCGGGCGAGCGCCGCCTTCGTCTCGTACGCGGCGCGATCGCTGACCGTGCGCACCTCGTCGACGACGCTCGGGTCGTAGTTCGCGGGGACGAACCCCGCCGCGAGCCCCTGGATCTTCGTGGGCCCGCGCTCGCCGCGCGAGATCGTGGCGCACGACTCGGGCTCCACCGCGATGACGCGCGTCGCGGGGCGCACCCGCTTGAGCACGCGCCCGACGCCGCTCACCGAGCCGCCCGTGCCCACCCCGGCCACGAGCGCGTCGATCTTCAGCGACTGCCGCGGACCGGGGCTCCGGCCGGGCGCGTCGAGGTCGGCCATGGCGTGCAGGATCTCCCGCGCGGTCGTCTCGGCGTGGACGCGCGGGTTGTCGGGGTTGTCGAACTGGCTCAGGATGAGCGCGCCCGGGATCTCGGCCGCGAGCTCGCGCGCCTTCGCGATGGCGCCCTCCATCTGGAGCTCGGGCTCGGTGAGCACGACCTCGGCGCCGTAGGCCTCGAGCAGCTGGCGACGCTCGAGGCTCATGCTCGCCGGCATCGTCAGGATGCACCGGTAGCCCTTGGCCGCGCACACGATCGCGAGCCCGATCCCGGTGTTCCCCGAGGTCGGCTCGATCACCACGCCGCGGGCGCCCGCGCCAGCGCTCTCGTGGCCCGGGCGGAGCTGCCCGCGCGCCTCGGCGCCCTCGATCATCGCGAGGCAGATCCGGTCCTTCAGGGAGCCGCCCGGGTTGTGCTGCTCGGCCTTGCCGAAGACGCGCCCGCGGGGCGTCTCCGCGTCGACGCGGCGGATCTCGAAGAGCGGGGTGTCGCCCACGAGGTCGAGCACGCTCTCGACGACGCGCGGGTGCGAGGGCAGCGGCGGGAGGGCGCCCGCGTCCGCCGCGGCGCTGCCGCGGACGCCGGGGGAAGGGGCGGTCGGGTCGGGATGGCTCATGGGTCTCGGGCTCAGATCACGTAGGTCGATCGCTCCGGCCGCCCCTTGCGGCGCACGCCGAGCTCGACGCCGCGCTCGCAGACGTCCGCGATCGACACCGCGTCGAAACAGCGCTCGATCGCCGTCGCGAGATCGTGGAACACGGACGTGGGCGGGTCGGGGGGCGCGCTCTCCGGGTCGCCGTCGTCGTCCGGCGCGATCACCGCGACCGGCCCCTCGAGGGCGCGCACGACGTCGCCCAGGCTGATCTCGCTCGCGGGCCGCGCGAGGTGGTAGCCGCCGCGCGGGCCGCGCTTCGAGCTGATCAGCCCGGCCTTCTTCAGGTCCTGGAAGATCTGCTCCAGGAAGCGGGCCGGGATCAGCTCCCTCTCCGAGATCTCGCGGATCTGGGTCGGACGCCCGTCGTTGTGGAACGCGATATCGAACAATGCGCGCACACCGTAGCGACCCTTGTTCGAGAGCTTCACCGGCAGTCCTATGCATTGGTGCATCGGGGAAGTCAAGAACAGCATCGGGACGCTTCTTCACGTGGATCCGCGTGCGACAGGGCACCACATTGCACCGCAGGGATCGGCTGTCACGTTGAAATTGACAGCAGAGGTTCAGCGTTCGCTCCATCGTCGCGACGCGGGCTCGGCTTCGTGGTTGAACCGGACGCGATGGGTTCAGTAGCTTCGAGTCCAGAGGCTGCGAGTCGCCGTACCTGCCCTCAGCGCGGCGCGAGATCTCACGCGTCCGTGTCGGATCGTCCGGGCCGCGGCGCACCAACCTAGGAGTCGGCCTGTGGCTTTCTACCAAGACCCCCCCACGCTCGGGAACCAGTACGACGACGACCGGGTGCTGCGGTCGTACCTCGCGCGCGCGCTGCCGCGCGAGGTGGCCGCGGCGATCACGCCCTCGCTGCGCGAGATGGGCGAGCTCGCGGGCGGCCGCCTGTACCACATGCAGCTCGCGGACCGGCTGAACGAGCCGACGCTCACGTCGTTCGACGCGTGGGGCAAGCGCGTCGACGAGGTCGAGGTGACGCCGCTCTGGAAGGAGGCGGCGCGGATCGCGTGCGAGCACGGCGTGGTCGCGGCGGCCTACGAGCGGGCGCACGGCGCGTTCTCGCGGGTGCACCAGTTCGCGCTCGTGTACCTGTTCGATCCGTCGAGCGACATCTACACGTGCCCGCTCGCCATGACGGACGGCGCGGCGCGGACGCTGCTCGCGAGCGGCAACCGCGCCCTGATCGACCGCGCGGTGCCCCGGCTGACGAGCCGCGACCCCGCGGCGGCCTGGACATCGGGGCAGTGGATGACGGAGCGGACCGGCGGCTCGGACGTGGGGATGACCGAGACCGTGGCGCGGCCCGGGCCGGGCGGGGATTACCGGCTCTACGGGACGAAGTGGTTCGCGTCGGCCGCGACGTCGCAGATGGCGCTCGCGCTCGCGCGGCCCGAGGGCAACCCGGAGGGCAGCCGGGGGCTCGCGCTGTTCTACGTGGAGCTCGCGGACGCGGCGCGCCGCGAGGGCGTCGTGATCCAGCGGCTCAAGGACAAGCTCGGCACCCGCAAGGTCCCGACGGCCGAGCTCGCGCTCGAGGGCGTGCTCGGGACGCCGGTCGCGGGCCTGACGAACGGGGTGCGCGCGGTGGCGCCGATGCTCAACGTGACGCGCACCTGGAACGCGGTCAGCGCGATCGCGGGGATGCGCCGGGGGCTCGCGCTGGCGCGGTCCTACGCGCAGGGCCGGGTGCTGTTCGGCACGCGGCTCGCGGACAAGCCGCTCCACATGGACACGCTCGCCGCGCTCCAGGCGGAGTTCGAGGGGGCGTTCCACCTGACCTTCCGGGCCATCGAGCTGCTCGGGCGCGAGGAGACGGGGTCGCTCACCGAGTCCGAGGCGAAGCTGCTGCGGCTGATCATCCCGCTCGCGAAGCTCACGACCGCGAAGCAGGCGGTGTCGGTGCTGAGCGAGGTGCTCGAGGCGTTCGGGGGAGCGGGCTACGTCGAGGACACGGGCCTTCCGCGGCTGCTCCGGGACGCGCAGGTGCTCCCGATCTGGGAGGGCACGACGAACGTGCTCGCGCTCGACGCCCTGCGCGTGATCCTGAAGGACAGCTCGCTCGACGTGCTGGCCGCGGAGGTCGCGCGCCTCCTCACGGGCGTCGTCGAGCCGAAGCTCGCCGAGGCGGAGACGGCCGCGTCGCGCGCGGTGTCCCACGCGCGCGCGTGGATCAAGGAGATGAACGGCACCGACCGCGCCGGCCTCGAGGCGGGCGCCCGCCGGGTGGCGCTCACGCTCGGCCGGGCCCTGGAGCTCGCCCTGCTCGTGCGCCACGCGGCGTGGGCCATCGACCGCGAGCGCAGCCGGACCGCGCTCGCCGCGGCGGTCCAGTTCGCGCGCAACGGCGTGGACTGCATCCGCGACCACGACCCCGACACGATCGAGGCGCTCGCCGAGATGCGGCCGAAGTCGGCTTCCTGAACACACGACCCACGTTCGACCACTGAACAGACCACGTCCGGATCGGGTGGTGGCTTCCGGCTGCCGGGGTCCGTTCCGCCTCGCCACCGGGGCTGCGTCAATTTTTCCTTCGCGTCGCCGGCTCCGGACGCTCGGATTTTGTACCAATAAATTCGACGAGTTGCAGAGTTAGCCACAACCCGCTGCCGGACGGGATTTGTCCTAGCGGTGCGCGAAGGCACTAGACGGAACTATCTGAACGGGTATACAGTAATACGTACTTGAGGCGCTGAACGTGTACCCCACAGGGAGGGGTGCGGGCGGTCCGGTCCACACACGGCGACCGGCGCCGCCGGCCCGATCTCCCTGATGGGCGAGATCCGCCTGCGGGCGCCGGCGCCTGCGAGGGACCTCGTCCGCCTGCCGGACGGATCGGGCTCGCGCAGCCCCGGGGCACGTGTGCGGCGCGGGCGAGCGCACAGACGAGCTGCGAAGGGGCGAGATGAAGACGCAATACACGCTGCTGTCCGGCGAGACGGTCGAGTTCCCGACGCCGACCGGCGAGCTCGACGTGTTTCTGCGCCGGGTGCTCTTGGCGGCGACGGATCCGGCGGTGTCCGAGGCCGAGCTGAACGACCTCGTGCTCGGCCCGGAGAACCCGCTGCTCGACAAGACGGCCGTCGTGGGCCGGAGCGTGGCGACGGCGGACGTGTACCGCGACCCCCTGTTCCACGTGATGCTCGACTGCATCGCGCGCAAGCGTCTGCCGGCGCAGCCCGCGGTGGCGGCGCCGCGGACGCGGTACACGATGACGGTGCCCGAGGCGGCGCAGCAGCTCGGCATCTCGGAGAGCGCCGTGCGCCAGGCCATCTACGCGAGCCGGCTGCGCGCGAGCAAGGAAGGGGGCACCTACTACCTGGACCCTCACTCCGTCGCCAGCTACCGCGTGAGCAAGCGCGGGCCGCGGCGGCAGGACCAGCAGGCCAAGGGGCGGCCCGGCGCCACGCTCGACGCGCGCATCGGCTCGGGGCCGGACGCGAGCTTCCGCGTGAAACACAGCCGCGACGAGTTCGAGCTGACCGAGCGCCGCGGGCCGGAGTGGACGGGCATGATCCCGTCCGGGTGGCGCCGCATCGCGATCCTCGGCACCTCCAAGGAGCTCGCGCGCTACTGGGAGATCGAGCCCGCCGAGGGGGAGAGCGTGCTGCATTTCGAGGGCTTCTACGTCCGCGGGGGCTTCCGCGTCGTCGAGACCGTGAGCACCACGCAGCGGGCCGTGGCGGCGTTCAAGGCGTTTCAGCCGCGCTGACCGCGGCGCGGTGCGCGGTCGGCGCGCGGTCAGCGTACCGGCGCGGCGCCCGCGAGCTCAGTAACGCGCCTGGACGCTCACGCCGCCGCCGAGGAAGTCGGGGCTGACGAAGGTGCGCAGGGCCAGCGTGCCCTCGGAAGGGTCGCGCTCCATGAACGTGCCGTTGTTGTCGCGCACGTACTGGACCCACGCGACGGCCGAGAGGATCCGGCTGATGTCCCACCGGAGGCTCGCGCGCGCCTGGAAGACGGGCACCCCCGGGCGGTTGTAGGGCAGGATGGAGTAATTGCCCTGCTCGCGCACGAGCACGGTGCGCGCGATCGGCGCGCTGTAGGCGTCGAAGGAGGTCGTCTTGAACGTCGCGGGGAACTGGAGCCCGGCGCCGAGGCCGGGGGTGAGCCGCGCCGATGGGATGTAGTAGTCGGCCGCCGCGGCGAAGAAGAGCTCGTCGGAGGTCGAGGCGCCGCGGGTGTCCGGGATCGTCTGGAACGGGATGAAGCTCGGCTGGTTGCGCAGCACGAAGGGCAGATCGCGGTAGATGCCCGTGAGGCTCGCGCGCACATACCCGGTCTTCATGACCGCCTGGAGGGCGGCCGCGCGGGCGGACTGGAGGGTCGTCGCGCCCGCGGACTCGAAATCCTTGAGGTTCTGGGCGAGGTTCGAGGCCTCGAGGCTCACCGCCCATGTGGTCTTGCCGGGCGTGTAGGACTCGGGCTTGAAGATGATCTGCGGCCGGTTCGGGTCGTTGCGGTAAAGCAGGAAGTCCACCGACTGCGGGATCGGCTCGTTCTTCGTGTGGGCGACCACGCGGGCAGAGGCGCCGAAGGTGTAGACCGGGTCGCCCGCGACGTCGGGCCACTCGAACCTGCCCTGGTTGAAGTAGCCGGCGCCGAGGTCGACGTGCACGTAGGGGTGCACATCGGCGCCGGCGCCGGCGAGAAACCCGTAGTTCGTCTGCGCGATGCGGATCTCCTCGGTATCGCTCGTCCCGGGGGTGAGCACCTCCTGGACCTGGGTCAAGCTCGCCACCTTGAAGCCGGCAAACACGCTGAACCGCTCCGCGTCGTACTGGATCTTCGCGCCGGGGGCGGTGCCGATGATGCGCGGGAAGATCGATTGGTTGATCGACGCGTTCGTGCCGCCCCACGAGATGTCGTAGAGATAACCGAGGCGGAACCGGTCGGTGTCGAGCGGCCAGAGCGTGATGCCGAGGCCCGTCTTGCCGTCGGGGTTGCCGTCGGTGTGATAGAAAGCGCGGATGAACGAGCCCGCGTCGTAGAGCGCCTGATTGACGTTGTTCGTGTTCCTCGACAGGGCGGCGAGGTCGATGCGCAGGACGAGCGAGGCCTCGGTGTCCAGCCGCTCGATGAACGCCGGCATCTTTTTGTAGAGCGCGAGGTGGGTCAGGTTCTCGCGGCCGCTGAAGCGGGAGTTCAGGTTGTCGAAGAAGAGGCGGTATTGCTTGCGGTCGCCGACGCTCAGGTCCGGCGAGATCGGCTGGGCCTGGCCGGTGTCGTGCAGCAGGTCGTCGTCGCCGAGCGTCCAGGTGAGGCGCGTGTCCATGGCGTCGCCCACCCGGACGGGCAGCTCCTCGGTGGAGCGCGCCGCCGGCGCGTCGGGGAGCTGCGCCGCCGCGGTCGCGCGCGGCAGCGCGGGGGCCGCGGCGGGGGCCGCGGCCGGCGAGGGCGCGAGGGCGGCCGGCGCGGTGAGGGCGGCCGGCGCGGGGGGCGGGCGCAGCGCGGCGGAGCGCGCCCGCGCCTCGTCGGCCTGGGGGCCGCCCGCGGCCGCGACGGCGTCGTACTCGGAGGCGGCCACGTCGGTCCGGCCCTGCTGCTCGTGGCAGGCGGCCAGCTCGAAGAGCAGCTCGGCCGGGGGCGGCCCCGGCGCCCCGGCCTGCGCGGAGGCCACCGCCGCGGCGTGCGCCTTCAGGAGGAGGGCGCACGCGCCGTCGATGTCCCCGAGGGCGCGCGCGCCGCGGGCCCGGTCGCGCAGCTGCTCCGCGGTCTCGTCGGCGCGCGCCGGCGCCGCCGCGGGCGCTGGCTGGCCGGGCGCCGGCTGACCGGGCGCCGGCTGGGGCTGGGCCAGCGCCGGCGGCGCGAGGGTGAAGAGCAAGGCCGCGGAGACCGCAGGGGCGAGGAGCGCGCTTCGATGCATGGCGAACCGTGGAGTTCCTTGGGGCTGAAGTGAGCCGGCGCGGCGCTAGTTGGTCTCCGCGTCGTTGTCGTCGAGGCTGCGCGCCCGCACGCAGGCTTCCTTCGAGGGCTTCGGGGCCGGCACGCAGCCGGACGCCTCGCAGGCGAGATCGTCCGGACAGCGGGCCTCGATCGTCCAGTTGAGCGATCCGCCCGAGAAGTTCCGGAGCGTGCCGGTCACGGCGCCGAGCACCTCGCCCCGGTGCGAGGTCGGATCGAACGCGCTCACCGTGCCCGTCTGGACCTGGATCATGCTCGATCCATTCGAGATCTTGTAGTTCCCGCGCGCGGAGTACCCCGTCCACTCGCTGCACTCGGGATCGTCCGAGCACGCGTTGGCGCACCGCCCCTCGGAGGCACTCGCGAAGTCGATCTGGCCGTCGCCGTTGAGATCGCAGTTCGACCGGTCCGGGGCGAAGGAGCTTCCCGTCGCGGGCTTCGGGCCGAAGTTCGCGCTGATGTGGTAGCCCTCGACGCGCACGAGGCCGCTCTCGAGGCGCTCCATGGCGACCGGATCGGCGATCGTCGGGGCGTCGAGCACCCGGGGCTCGGGCACGGGGCACTCGTCCCCCGACCGGAAGGGCGCGATCTCGTACGAGGGGAAGGAGAGCTCGGTGAATCCGAAGAACTCGTTCACGGTGCCGGCCAGGTACTCGATCCGGTCGCAGACGCGCATGTTGGCGGGCGTGTTGAAGTTGAACGCGAAGAGGTGGTTGTACCCGCCGTCCGCCCCGGTCAGGTCGGTGACGTAGAAGCCGTCGCTGGCGACGCGCGTGACGACGACGCGCCGGGGAGCGGCGGTGTTGATCTGGATCCCCTCGAACGCATACGGCGTCGTGGAGCCGCCCCCCTGGACGTCGGCGATCGTCGGCAGGGCGTAGGCGACGGGCTGCGAGTTGCCGGCGCTGAAGGAGCCTTCCTCCTCCGTGTCGTCGTCGGCGAACGCGCACCCGGGGTCGGCGGGGAAATCGACGAGCACGTCGCCCGGCGCGTCGTCGTTGAGGCCGTTGGCGCAGACCGGCTTGCGGCCGCGGGGGGCGGGCTGGTAGCCGATGTCCTCGACCCAGAGCCGGGTCGGACCGTAGACGGCGGTCACGCGGACGACCCCCGACGCGACGCCGCCCCGGAGGCGGATGTTGCGCCCGACGGCGGCGCCCTCCTCCTCGGACGCGACGTCGATCACGGCCCCGGGCTCGACGCCGAGGCGGACCATGCCGTCGAAGGGCGCGGGGCGGCCGGCCGGGTCGCGGGCCTCGATCGTGAACGCCCACTCCTCCGCGGTGTCGCCGCGGTTGGCCGGCAGGGGCAGCGCGGCCGGGGGCGGCGGCGCGCCGTTCACCGACACGACCTCGACCCGGAAGCTCGACACGCCGGTGAGCGGCCCGCCGTCGCCGCCGCACCCGGCCAGCGCCGCCGAGAGGGCCGCGGAGAACGTCGCGGAGAGCGCCGCGGAGAACGTACAACCACGCGCCGGCGGCCTCACTGGCCCACCATCCGCAGGCGGCCGTCGGAGAAGTTGCCGAGGCGCCGGTCGACACACGCGAGGTACTTGCACTGCTCGCCGGCGGCGCTGCACGGGGCGAGCGCGCTCTCGCACTGCCGGCGCACCTCGGCGGTGGGCGCCGCGGCGCAGACGTCGCGCTGGTAGGCGGCGACGTCGTCGCGGCAGCTCCTCAGCACACACGCCCCCTTCGAGCAGGGCGCGTCGCCGGTCCGGCACGACGGGCCCTCGACGACCGACTCGGGGCACGCGCACACGTACCCCTCGCCGAGCGCCTCCTCGCACCGCTCGTCCCGATCGCACGAGACGAGCTCGCCGCGCTCGTCCGAGCCGCACGGGCGCCCGGCGCGGAGGTAGTCGATCAGCGCGTCGCGCTGCTGCACCTGCGTGTCGAACTGGGTCGTGTTGCGCTGGAGCACGCGGAAGCCGCTGCCGCCCTGGGCGAGGTAGTTCGACGTCGCGAGCTCGTAGGTCGCGATCGGGTCGATCGGCTGCCAGCACCGGTTCGCCTCGGGGTCGCAGCTGCCCACCTCGCGCCCGGGGCAATCGGCGTCGCCGTTCGGGCACGGGATCGGCGGCTGGTAGGCGCCGATGTAGATGTGGCTCGCGACGCCGGGCGCGGAGCCCTGGTCGCGGCGCGCGGTGCAGTCGATGACGACCCGCGCGCCCGCGATCTGCGCCTGCGACACGCACCCGCGGCCGCTCGAGCGGCGCGCGACGAAGTCGAAGAGGTCCTGCACCTCCAGGCCGGAGAGCTGCATCTTCGAGATCGAGTTGTCGAAGGGGAAGATGTTGAACATCTGCTCGACCGTCACCGGGCCGGGCACGAGATCGGCGCGGATCCCCGTGGTGTTCGTGAGCGCGAAGTCCGTCTGGATGCCGAGGCGCAGCCACATCGCCGCGGCGATCAGGTTGCCGAGCGGCGAGTCGCCGCCGCTCGTCGAGACGCGGCGCGAGCCGTCCAGCGCGTAGCCGACCAGGAGATCGAGGCTCGCGAGCGCGTCGAGCCCCTGCGCGTACGGCTCGAGCACCGCGCTGACGATGGGGTCGGCGGGGACGTTCTCGGTGACCGGGAAGAGCTCGTACCGCTTCGAGAGCACCTCGTAGCCGTTCAGCGGGTCGTGGCCGGCGCCGAGCTCGGAGGGGTCGTTCGAGAGCACGAGATCGAGGCGGCCGACGTACTTCGCGAACGCCCCGGAGTGCGCGAGCACGACGTCGCGCGGCGCGCAGTAACGCCGGATTTTTTCGCCTTCGCCGGGGTGCGTCTCGTCGTTCAGGAGGATGTAGTGGCTCTGCTTCTCCTCGTCGTAGTACCGCGAGCAGTCGCGGACCTGCTTCGGCGGCTGGAGCACGATGTGGTTGTGCCCGCCGAGCACGACGTCGATGCCCGTCGTCGTCTCGATCATCCGCTCGTCGACGTCGAGGCCGAGGTGGGTGACGAAGACGATGACGTCCACCGTGGGGCGGAGCAGATCGATGTAGAACTGGGCGACCTCGGTGGTGTTCAGCGGGGTGATGCCGAGCCGGTTCGGCGACTCGAAGATCGAGGTCAGGCTGGAGAGGTTGCCCATGCCGATGACGCCGACCCGGAGGCCCTCGAGGTCGAACACCGTGAACGGCTGGAGGACCGCGCCGAGCGGGGAGGCGCCGGGCTGCGCCGGATCCTCGAGCAGGTAGTTCGCCGCCAGGACCGGGAAGCCGGCGTTCTGCTGGATCTGGATGCCGAGGTTCAGCGCGCCGCGGTCGAACTCGTGGTTGGCGACGATCATGGCGTCGACGCCCATCGCGCCGAGCGTCCGGATCTCCGCCTCGCCCGAGTAGAAGTTGAAGATCGGCGCCCCCTGGAAGCAGTCGCCGCCGTCGAGGTGCAGCACGCGCGACGAGCGCGCGCGCTCGCGGCCGATGATGTGGGACATCCGCGCGGCGCCGCCGACGTTCGCGATCCGGGTCGCCTCGCCGAGGCCGAGCCCCGCGTCGACCTGGCCGAGCTGCAGGCTGTACGGGAAGAGCCGCGAGTGGATGTCCGACGTGTGGAGCAGCGTCAGGTGCACCTGCCCCGCGATCCGCGTGGGCGGGCGCTCCTCCTCGCAGCCGGCAGCGCCGGCGACGCAGAGCCCGAGCGCCGCCGCGGAGGCGAGGAACGCGCGCGACGCCCGGGTCCAGAGGGGCGGTCCGCCGCGCGACCGGGCCGCGCCGGGAGCCTCGGAGGGCAGTGCCGCGGCCGCCGGGGCCGCGCCCATGGCATTACGGGACTTCATCCAGCGGCGCCACGCTAGGAAGCCCTTCCCGGGAGCTCAAGTGAAAAGGAGGTGAAGGAAACGACGGTGAACGCGGCGAGACGGTCACGTTGCGATGCAGGTCACTTCGTGTCGCGCTCTCCCGTGAGCAGGTCGTAGAGATCCGGCGCGAACGCCGCGGCGACGCAGCACTCGACCTCCTCGGCCGTGGCGCAGGCGAGCGCCTCGGCCGCGACCGCCTCGGCCTCGGCGACCGAGATGCGCCGGAGCGTCTCCTTGATCTCCGGGATCGCCGCGGCCTCCATGGAGAAGTCGCGGATGCCGAGGCCGAGCAGGAGCAGCGCGGCGAGCGGGTCGCTCGCCATGGCGCCGCAGATCGAGACCGGGCGGGAGAAATCCTGGCCCGCCTGGATCACCTTCGCGATGAGCCGGAGGATCGAGGGATCGAACGGCGAGGCGAGGTACGCGAGCGAGCGGCTGGTCCGGTCGACCGCGAGCGCGTACTGGATGAGATCGTTCGTCCCGAGGCTCAGGAACGCGGCCTCGCGCGCGAAGTGGTCGACCATGATCGCCGCCGCGGGGACCTCGATCATCACGCCGAGCGGGATCTCGTCGGCGCAGGCCTGCCCGCGGGCGCGCACCTGCTCCTGGGCGCGGTGGAGCAGCGCGCGCACCTGCCGGAGCTCCCCGAGGCCGGCGACCATGGGGATCATGATCCGCACGTCGCCGTAGGCGGAGGCGCGCACCATGGCGCGCAGGTGCTCGAGGAACACGTCGGGGCGCGAGAGCGCGAGCCGGACGGCGCGGAGGCCGAGCATGGGGTTCATCTCCGGCGGCACCTGGAAGGTGGAGACGAACTTGTCGCCGCCGATGTCGAACGTGCGCAGCGTGACCGGCTTCGGGCGGAGCGCCTCGACGACGGCGCGGAAGATCTCGAACTGCTGCTCCTCGGAGGGCGGCGACTTGCGGTCGATGTAGAGGAACTCGGTCCGGTAGAGGCCGATGCCGTCGGCGCCCTGGTCGCGCGCGAGGATCGCCTCGGCCGGGAGCTCGACGTTGGCCCGGAGCGACACCTTGACGCCGTCCTTCGTCTGGGGGGCGCGGTGGCGGGCCTCGGAGAGCTCCTTGGCGAGCGCGACGTGGCGCTCGGCGCGGGCCCGCGCCTCCGCGAGCTCGGCGGGGCCCGGGCGCACGACGACGGTGCCGCGCAGGCCGTCGATGGCGACGAGGTCGCCCGTGGACACGCGCTGGAGCACGTCGCTGACGCCGACCACGGCCGGGATCTCGAGCGCGCGGGCCATGATCGAGGTGTGGCTCGTGCGGGTGCCGACCTCGGTGACGAAGCCGACGACCGGCTCGTCGACCATGGCGGCGGTGTCGGCCGGCGACAGGTCCTGCGCGATGAGGATCGTCGGGCCGGAGAAGCGCGGCAGCGCCGCGCCGAGGGTCGCCGGCATCGGGCTCTGCAGGGCGGCGAGGTTGCGGGTGGAGAGCGGCTCGGCGTCCGAGGGCGGCGGGTCCGCCGGCGGCGGGACGCTGAAGGCGCGCAGCAGGCGCTCGCCGACGAACGTGACGTCGTGGCTGCGCTCGCGCAGGTACGGGTCGTCGAGCGCGGCGAAGCGGCCCGCGATCGCCTCGCACGCGACGGCCACCGCCCACTCGGCGCAGCGCCGCTCCTCCGCGACCTGGCGCTTCACGGCGTCGGCGAGGCCCTCGTCACCGAGCATCAGCAGGTAGGCCTCGAGGATCGACGCCTCGGCGCGGTGGTGGTTCTCGACGCGCTTCGCCATGTCGCGCAGCTCGTCCTGCGCGCGCTCGACCGCGGTCTGGAAGCGCTCGAGCTCCTTCTGGATCTCGGCCGACCGGATGCGGCGGCGCGGGTGCTCCGCCTTGGGCGCGCCGATCACGACGGCGGTGCCGATGGCGACCCCGGGCGACCCGGCGATGCCCCGCAGCGTCTCGGTGCCGCGGGCGCTGGGCACGATCGAGTCGTTGCGCGCGCCGGGCGCCATGGAGTCGGTGCGCGCGCCGGGCACGAGCGAGTCGCCCCGCGCGCCGGGCACGAGCGAGTCGCCCCGCGCACCTGGCGCCGCAGAGTCGCCCCGCGCCCCCGGCGCCGCAGAGTCGCCCCGCGCGCCGGGCACGAGCGAGTCGCCCCGCGCGCCAGGCACGAGCGCGTCGCCCCGCGCGCCCGGCGCCATCGCGTCGCCTCGGGCGGCGTCCACGGGGACGGGAAGATCGTCCGGGATCCCCTCGGAGAACGCGCTCGGGCCGCGCGTCACTCGGGCTCTCCGAAGCGCGACGCGATGAGCTCGCCGATGGCGGCGACCGCCTCGGCGGCCTGATCGCCGGTGGCGCGGACCTCGATCTGGGTGCCCATCGAGCCGCAGAGCAGCAGCACCCCCATCACGCTCTTGGCGTTGGCCGACTGCCCGTCGGGACCGGACAGCGAGATCTCGCAGTCGTACCGCCCGGCGAGCTGCACGAGCTTCGTCGCGGCGCGCGCGTGCAACCCCCGTACGTTGATGATGGTAAACCGCTTCGTCACCGCCTCGGTCGTCACCGCTCGCCCCCCGTCACGCTCTTTCCCGATGCCGGGCGAGGCTCCGGCGCGGCCGCCGCCGGCTGCGCCCGCCGGAAGTCCGTGCTCACGGCCCCCGCCGTGCCCTCACCCGCAGCCGAGGGTACTATACTCCCGCTCGCTCGAGCGACGTCCCGATGCACGACCGTGATCGGGAGGCCCGTTTTCCGCCTCAGGCTGTCGCTGAGGACGTTGGTGAGCACGACGGAGCGGTGCCGGCCCCCGGTGCACCCGATGCCGACGGTGAGGTAGCTCTTCCCCTCGTTGGCGTAACGCGGCATGCAGAACGCGAGCAGCTGCTCCGTCTTGGAGATGAACTCGAGGGCGTCCGGGTTCTTCAGGATGTACTCGCGGACCGGCTCATCATTGCCCGTCAGCTCGCGCAGCCCGGGGACGAAGTACGGGTTGTCGAGGAAGCGGACGTCGAAGAGCAGATCCGCGTCGAGCGGGATCCCGTACTTGAAGCCGAACGACAGGAAACGGGTCGACATGAGGGGCGCGTCGACCTTCGCCGGCCTGAGCCGCTCGATGACGACGCGGCGCAGGTCGTGCGTCGACAGGCGCGTCGTGTCGAGCTCGATGGTCGCCCTGCCCCGCAGCGACGCGAGCCGCTCGCGCTCGAGCAGGACGCCGTCGAGCATCGCGATGGCGCCGCTGCCGCCGGTCGTCAGCGGGTGAGGGCGCCGGGTCTCGCTGAACCGCCGGAGCAGCGTCTCGTCCGAGGCGTCGAGGAAGAGGATCACCACGTCGCGCCCGACCCGGATCGAGTCGAGCGCCGCCGTGGCGCCGGCGAGGAACGAGCCCACCCGGACGTCGATGCCGAGCCCGATCCGGGTGATCCCCCCCGCCTCGCACGCCTCGACCGCCGGCCGCACGAGCGAGGTGGGCAGGTTGTCCACGCAGAAGAAGCCGAGATCCTCCAGGGCGTGGAGCGCCGTCGACTTGCCCGCGCCGGACAGGCCCGTGACGACGACGACGCGCGCCGTCGAGCCCTCGGGCTTCGGCGGGGCGGACGGCTCGTGGCCGCGCGGGTCGCTCGGGCCGCTCATCCTCGCCTCCTCGGCCGCGGCAGGCTCACCGACGACTCGGTGGCGTCGAACCCGGAGCCCGGGCGGCTCGGGAGCGGCGGCGGCCGGCCCCGGTCGACGGGCGGCCGGAAGGCGCTGCTCGGCGGGTTCGGCGGGTCCACGCCCAGGGGGGGCGGCGGCGGCCGGGGCGGCGCCGCGGCCCGCGGGGCCCCCTCCTCCGCGACCTTCACCGGCGGCGGGACCGCCGACTCCTCCTGGGCGCGCTCGCGGAGCAGCTCGCCCTCGACGTTGCCGAAGAACTCGCGCGCCGCGTGGAACCCGGCGTTCTTCAGGAGCTCGTTGCGGGCGGCCACCTCGAGGATCGACGCCATGTCGCGGCCGGGGCGCACCGGGATGACGAGCTCCCGGATCTTCACGCCGAGGATCGTGTGGTAGCGCTCGTCGAGGCCGAGCCGGTCGTACTCGGTGTCCTTCGACCACTCGACCAGCTTCACCACGACGTCGATCCGCTTGCGCTCGCGGATCGAGGTCACCCCGAACAGGTCCTTCACGTTGAGGATGCCGAGGCCGCGCACCTCGAGGTGGTACCGGAGCAGCTCCGCCGGGGCGCCGAAGATCATGCCGGGCGGGCGGTAGTCGCACTCGACGGCGTCGTCGGCCACGAGCCGGTGGCCGCGCATCACGAGGTCGAGCGCGCACTCGCTCTTGCCGATCGCGCTCGATCCCATGAGCAGGAGGCCCACGCCGAAGACGTCGACGAGCACGCCGTGCAGGCGCAGCCGCGGCGCCAGGCGGTCGTCGAGCAGGGCGTGGAGCGCGGTGATCGTGACGCTCGACCGCACCGCCGAGACGAGCAGCGGCGTCCCGGTCTCCTCCGCGCACTGCGCGAGCTCGGGCACGGGGAAGAAGCCGATGCCGGAGCTGTTGGTCTCGAACGGCTGGTCGCCCTGCGTGAGGATGACGCAGCACAGGCCGAGCTCGAAGAAGCCGCGCAGCGAGCGGAGCCGGTCGTCGCGGGAGAGCTTGTGGAGGAACGAGAGCTCGGTCTGGCCGAGGATCTGGACGCGCGTCGGGACGATGCCGTGGAAGTGGCCGACGAGCGCGAGCCCCGACTTCTGGATGCGGGTGTTCATGATCGGCCGGTCGAGGCCCGCGGCGCCCGCGAGCAGCGTGAGCTCGATGCCGAGCCCCTCGTCGGCGATCAGGCTGCGCACCGTGAGGGCGGGGCGGTCCAGCCGCGCGCCCGGCGGCTGCGGCGGCGCGGGCCCGCGGCCGCCTCCGTGATGTCCGGTGCCGCTCGCGCCGCTCATGACGCCGACCTCCCTTCCTCCGCCGCGATGAGATCGAACGCCGCCCGCCCGGTCGAGGCGCCGAGCAGCCGCTTCCTGAAGGTCTCGTCGCGCAGGAGGCGGGAGATGCGCGCGAGCGTCTTCAGGTGCTCCCCGGTGGCCCGCTTCGGCCCGATCACGGCGACGAGGATGGACACCGGCGCCCCGTCGATCGCGTCGAAGTCGATCGGCTTCGGGCAGAGCAGGACCGCGCCGATCAGCCGCTCGATGCCCTCCATGGCGCCGTGGGGGATGGCCACGCCGCTCCCGACGCCGGTCGACTGCAGGCGCTCGCGCTCGGCGAGCACGCGCTCGATGTCCTCGCTCTTGACCCCTTGCTGCCCTGTCGCGAGCAGGGCGGCCAGCCGGCGGAGCGCGTCGGCCTTGGAGCGGACGAGGCCCTCCTGTTCGCTGGCGACGGATACCTGGTGCGCGGTCAAGATGTCGCAGACTTGCATGCTGATTTCGGCGCTCTGGCGAGGTGGGAGGGCTCTGGGATAGCGCACATACACCGCCGGCGCGGAGCTCGGCGAGGGCCGAGCGTGCCGACAGGACCATCGTACCCTGGGGACCTCGGGTACGCGACTCAAGGACGCTACCGCGGCGCGATGTCCCGGAGAGCCGTGATCTTCAGCCTCGCCGCCGGCCGGGGGCGACCGCCGCGCGCAGCGTCCGGGGCAGGGTCCCCGGGCCGGCTGCGCGCGGGGGTGCGCGGCCTGCCCCCGCGGCGGCGAGCGCCCTCCGCGACCTCAGCGGCGAGCGCCCTCCGCGACCTCGGCGGCGAGCGCCCTCCGCGACCTCAGCGGCGGGCGGGGCGGCTCACGATCGGGAGCGCGCCGCCGCCTCCGCTTCCCGCTCCACCTCGGCGGCGTACTCGCCGGCGCTCGTGCCGCCGCGCTTGCGCGCCATGGTGTGCCCCTTGCCATCGCGGATCTGCCGCTCGAGCTTGTCGTGGACCCGGTCGATCGAGGCGTACATGTCCTCCCCCCGCTCGGTGGCATGGAGCGCCACGCCGCCCGCGGAGACGCGGACGTCGGCGACGTGTTCCAGCCCCTCGACCGAGAGGGTCACCTGAGCCGTCATCGCCTGCCTTAGGAACTTCTGGAGCTTGGCGACCTTCTCGTGGGCGTACTTCTTGACGGCCTCGGTACCCACCATGTGGCGGAACGTGATCGTGATGTTCATCGGGCCCAGCCTTCCTTCCCTGACGCGTAGAGGAAACAATCGACTGCGTCTACAGAGCACCCCGTCAGCACGATAGTAACACCGCTGTAGAGGTCGGGTCTGCTCTTAACGAGGCTGGCCTTCCGTTTTGTTCGTTGGTGCTCCCACGCTCACGACGCGGCGCGCAGCGCTCAGGCCGCGCGCTCCTCCGCCGGTTCACCGGTGCAGCGGGTCAACGGGCCCTGGCCCGGCCCGCGTGCTCCATGGCCCGGCGCACCGTGTGCGGGGCGTGCCCAGAGGCCTGCGAAACCTCGACGACGGTGGGCTTTCGTCCCAGCTTGGCGGCGAGCTCCCGCGCGCTGACGAGGACGGCCCGCAGCACGGCGATGTCGTCGTCGTCGAGCGGCTCGGCGACGCGGAGCCCCTCGGCCTCCAGCCGATCGATGATATATTCCACCGCCTCGTACGAGACCGCCCGGTGGCCCACGACCTCCGCGATGTCGTTGAGGTCCACCCGGCCGGTCGGCCGATGGCGCCTGAGGAGCTCCTGGACGATGACGTCGATGGCGTTCCGCACGGGGCCAAGGTGGCACCGCCGCGCACGCCGCGCACGCCTGCTCCGCGCCTCTCGCGGGCGCGTCTGCCTGCCCCCGCGCGGCCGAGGTGGGCGGCTGGCTGGCTGGCTGCCTGCCCGCGCGCGGGCAGGCAGCCAGCCAGCCGCGCCCGCGAGAGGCGCGGAGCAGGCGCAAGCACGGGAATGACGACAGCGATGTTTCCGCGGGGATACGCGGAGATATGCTAAAACCATCCGCTCATCCGGCCGGCAGGCTTCATGCAGGCCACAGGAGATCTCGATGCGCTGGGCTCCTCCCGATTCCCGTTCACGCCATGCGATCCGCGACCACATCGAGGCGAACCTCGATCCGGTCGCCGATCATCAGGAGATCTGCTTCCTGTCGTCGTGTTATGAGTTTCCCTGGGACACGACGCGCTCCCTGGAGCTCGCGCTGCTGCGCGTCTTCGGCCTCTCGCGCAGCTCGGCGCTCCTCGTGCAGACAGGCGAGCTCCTGGAGAGGACGCAGAAGCGGTATGACGATACGGTCCTCATCCTCTCCGAGATCCTGGAGAACGGGCATGACAGCGAGCGCGGCCGGGCGGCGCTGCGCCGCATGAACCGGCAGCACCGGCGCTACACCATCCCGAACCACGAGTACATCTACACGCTCTCGACGTTCGTCTTCGAGCCCATCCGCTGGAACGAGCGCTTCGGCTGGCGCAAGCTGCTCGACAAGGAGAAGCTCGCGGGATTCCATTACTGGCAAGAGGTCGGGGCGCTCATGGGCATCAAGGACATCCCGCCGACCTACGAGGCGCTCGAGCGCTACAACGTGGCGTACGAGGAGGAGCACTTCCGGTTCTCGGAGGACAACCGGAAGCTCGCCGTCACGACGCGCGATCTGCTCCTGAGCTGGGTCCTGCCGAGGCCCCTCTGGCCGCTCGGGGCGCGGGTGATCCACGCGCTCCTCGACGAACGCATGCTCGACGCGGTCGGGCTGCCGCGGCCTTCGCCGGCGGAGCGGCGCTTCGTCGAGGCGGCCCTCCGCGCGCGCGGCCTCGTCATGCGGGCCTTGCCCCGGCGCGGCGCGCCTCGCCTCATCACGAAGCAGAAGCACCGCGCCTACCCGGACGGCTACCGCGTCGAGGATCTCGGCGCGCATTGACGTGCGCGGACGGGCGCGGACGGACGCGGACGGGCGCGCGCCGGCCCCCGCCGGGGCCGGCGCCGCCGGGCGCGCCGCGCGCCCGGGTCAGGGCAGCTGGCGGCGCAGGAACTTCAGGGCCTCTCGCGCCGCCGGGCTCACGGGCTCGTAGAGGTCCGGGCTCTTCCCGAGCGGCGCGCCGATCGGCTCGCCGGAGCGGACGCCGAGGATGCGCTCGACGTCCTCCAGGAGCGACTGCATCGAGTCGAAGCGGTTGCGGGGCAGCTTGCGCAGCGCCGTCGCGACCAGCGCCTCGATCCGGGGGTCGACGCCGGGGCGGATCGCGCTCAGCCGGGGGGCCTCGGCGCAGGCGTGCTGGGCGACCACCAGCACGTCGTCCGGCGAGGAGAACGGCAGCTGGCCGGTGAGCATGCGGAACATCGTCACGCCGAGGGCGTAGACGTCGGTGCGGCCGTCGACGGGGTCGGCGAGGGCCTGCTCCGGGGCCATGTACGGGACCGTGCCGAGCACGATGCCCGCCGCGGTCGCGGGGCCGGAGCGCAGCTTCGCGAAGCCGAAATCCATCATCTTGAGCACGCGCGGGCCCGCCTGGGAGCGGACGAGGAACATGTTGTCCGGCTTCACGTCGCGGTGGATGACCCCGGCCGCGTGCGCGGCCGAGAGCGCCGACGCCGCCTGCCGGATCAGCGGCAGCGCGACCGCCTCGCTCATCATCCCCTCCCGGCGGAGCAGGGCGCCGAGCGACTCGCCGGTGAGGAGCTCGAGCACGATGAACGGCGCCCCGTCCTTGCGCTCGCCCGCGTCGAGGACCTTGATGATGTTGGGGTGCCCGATCTCGGCGGCCACCTCGAGCTCGCGGAGGAAGCGCTCCCGCTGGCCCCGGTCGACCGCGAAGGAGTGGTTCAGGATCTTGACCGCGACCTGCTCCTTCGTGCGGCTGTCCGCCGCGAGGTACACGCGCGACATCCCGCCGGCGCCGATGAAGCCCTGGATGACGTAGCGATCCTCGAGCACCGCGCCGAACTGCCGCGTCGGCTTGGCGGGCGGCGCGGCCGAGAGCGTCTGGACGAGGCGAGCGCCGTCCTCCGGGCAAAAGCCGTAGGAGAGGTCGGTGTACGCGCGGTGGCAGCGCGGGCAGATCATGGGCGCGCCTCATGATGGCGGCGGGGGCGGGGATCCTCAAGGGGCCTCACGCGCCGTCGAGGGATTGGGAGCGGCGGCGACGGCGCGCTAGCGAGGACGAATTTCGTGGGCCCGGCGGGGTGGATCGCCGCGCGGACCTCGACTATGCGTGCGGCACCCCCCTGGCCCACGAGACGATTCAACCCGAGGCAGAGAGACAGCCCGTGACCTCACAGAAGCAACCCGCGACCCTCATCCCCGGCGACGGCATCGGCCCCGAGATCGTGGAGGCGACGCTGCGCGCCCTCGACGCGCTCGGCGCGCCCTTCGAATGGGAGACGTGCGTGGCCGGAATGGCCGGCGTCAAGGAGTCGGGCGACCCGCTCCCGCGGGCCACGCTCGACAGCATCCACCGCACGCAGCTCGCGCTGAAAGGGCCGCTCGAGACGCCGATCGGCGGCGGATACCGCTCCTCGAACGTGCGCCTGCGGCAGGAATTCAAGCTTTTCGCCAACGTGCGGCCCGCGCGCACGCTGATCCCGGGCGGGCGTTACGAGAACATCGACATCGTCCTCGTGCGGGAGAACCTCGAGGGGCTCTATGTCGGCTTCGAGCACTACATCCCGATCGGCAGCGACGAGCACGCGGTGGCGATCGGCTCGGGCGTGAACACCCGCGTCGGCTCGCGCCGCATCGCCGAGTTCGCGTACGACTACGCCGAGAAGCACGGGCGCAAGAAGGTCGCCATCGTGCACAAGGCGAACATCATGAAGGCGCTCACGGGCATCTTCCTGGAGACGGCGCGCGAGGTGGGCAAATCGTACGAGGGCCGCGTCGCCACCGAGGAGCGCATCGTGGACGCGTGCGCGATGCAGCTCGTCTTGAACCCGTGGCAGTTCGACGTCATCGTCACGACCAACCTCTTCGGCGACATCCTCTCGGACGAGATCGCCGGCCTGATCGGCGGCCTCGGCATGGCGCCGGGCGCCAACATCGGCCAGCACGCCGCGATCTTCGAGGCGGTGCACGGCTCGGCCCCGGACATCGCCGGCAAGGGCGTCGCGAACCCGATCGCGCTCATGCTCGCCGCCGGGATGATGCTGGATCACGTCGGCCAGCTGGAGCTCGCCGGCCGCCTGCGCGCCGCCATCGACGGGGCGCTGAACGCCGATGGGGTGCGCACCCGCGATCTCGGCGGCAAGGCGGACACGAAGACGCTCACCGAAGCCATCGTGGCGCGCATCCAGAACGGCTGAGGGTCGGCGCGCGGGCGGGCGGGCGCGTGGGCAAGAGACGCCGCGCGCTGGAGGCGCGGCCCGCGCTGACCTCGCCCCGGCGCACGCCCGGGGCGCGCCGCGGCGAGGTCAGCGACGGCTCGCTGGCTCGTCCGAGAGCGGCAGCGCGACGTGGAACGAGGTCGTCTCATTGGGCTCGCTCCGCGCCCAGATCCGGCCGCCGTGCGCCTCGACGATGCCTCTGCAGATGTAGAGCCCGAGGCCGGTGCCGAGCGGGGCTTTCTTGGACTTGCCGGACGAGAGCCGCTGGAACCGGCGGAAGAGCCGCGGCAGATCGTCGGGGTGGATGCCCGGGCCGCGGTTCTCGATCGCGATCTCCACCTCGGCGTCGCGGCGGCGGAGCTGCACCCGGATCGCCGCGCCGGGGTCGCCGTACTTGTCCGCGTTGGCGAGGAGGTTTCCGAGCACCTGGTCGATGCGCGCGGCGTCGATGTCGACGAGCGGCACGTCCTCGTCGGCCGTCAGCTCGACGGCGCGCCCAGGCCGCTCCGCCACGGCGAGCTCGACCGCGGCGCGGAGGAGGGCGCGCAGGTCTGCCGGCCGCCGCTCGAGCGAGAGGCGCCGCGCCTCGATCTTGGAGGCGTCGAGCAGGTCCGCGGCCATGCGCTCGAGGCGCCGGACGTTCGTCAGGATCCGCTGGCCCCACGCCGCCGTGTCGGCGAGCTCCGGCCGGCGCGACAGCATGCCCGCGTACGTGGCGATGGCGGTGAGCGGCTGCTTGAGGTCGTGCGCCACGATGGACGTCCATTCCTCGCGGAGCCGCTCGCGGTCCGTGAAATAGGTGACGTCCTCGTAGCTGGCGACGGCCCCGACGTTCGCGCCGCGGGCGTCCCGGATAGGTCCGGCGCTCACGATGACGGGGACGTAGCTCCCGTCCGGCTTCCGGAACCACAGCTCCTTGCACGTCGTCCCCTCGCCGCGCGCCGCGCGCACGAGCGGCATCTCGTGGCGCAGGAGCGGCCGTCCGCCCACGTCGCACAGCAGCACGCGCGGCGTGTCCCAGGGCGTCTTGAGCGGGTGGGGGCCGCCGCAGAGCTGCTCGCAGCGGCGGCTTGCGAGGAGCGAGCCGCCGCCGCGTTCGTCGAAGATCGCGATGGCGACGGGGAAATCTTGGATGACACTGTGCAGCCATTCCCGCTCCGCCGCGAGGCGGCGCTCCGCCTCGCCGATCGCGGCCGCCGCGCGCGCGGCGCCGCTGAGCGCGAGGGCGAACAGCGCGGAGAGGGCCTGCACGCGCGGGAGGAGCTCGTCGAGCGGCGCGCTGCGGCCCCCGAGGGCGCACGTGAGCACGCCGAGCAGCCGATCCGCGTGGAGCAGGGGCGCGGCCAGCACCTTGCTCGGCCGGGCGTCGGCCGCGAGCGCGCGCAGGTCGGACGAGCCCTCGCAGGCCTCCGGGTCGATCGACCCGAGCTCGACGCGGCGGCTCTCCGCGGCGCGCAGCGTGGCGGGCGGAGGGCGCGTGAGGTCCTCGAGCACCCAGGCGAGCGCGCCCGGCTGCCCGGCGGAGGCGAGCAGCCTGGCCGGCTGCGCGTGGTCCACCGGCGCGCCGTACAGGAGCGCGAGATCGGCGCCGAGCAGCCGGGCGGATTGCTCGGTGATGGCGGCGTGCAGCGCTTCGGGCTCGAGCTTCCCCGAGAGCGCGGACGCCGCCTCGGAGACGGCCTCGGCGAGCTGCGCGGCGGCGGAGGCGGGCTCGCCGTTCGTGCCCCACAGCCGGTCCTGCTCCGACATGTCCGTCGCGCCTCCCTGGATGCATGGCCTAGCATCCGCGCCGGGTCGTGGGGGCTGTCCGGACTCGAGGGAGCGTTCGTTCCGCGCTGGCGCGGGGTCGTCGGGCGCGGGAGCTCGGCGCAGAAGGTCCGTCGAACGCCGGCTGGATGTCGTCAGCGGGACGGATCGAAGCGGCGCTTCGCCCAGCTCACGAGCGCGCCGGCGTCCCGGGTGCGCGTGGCGCCGGGCGCGCCGCGGCGCTTGCGCCAGTCGCCTTCGCGGACGCGCCGGCACCCTGCCGCCTGCTCCACCGAGAGGAGGTACGTCTGGACCTCCCGCCCGTCCGCGAGGCGGATGGCGGCGCGCCGGTGCAAGACCGGGTGTCCCCGGTGCACGTCGAGCGCGGCGAGGGCGGCCGGCTGCAGGGCGTAGAGCTCACCGGACACGGCGACGAGGCCGCCGGGGACCAGCGCGCCGGTGGATCCCAGGTCGACCAGCGCGTACTGGGGCGGCGTGGTCGCCTCCCCGAGCGGGCGCGCCGACGCGAGCCATTCGTGCTGGTCCTCGCCTTTCATGAGGTTGTCGTAGACGAAGAGCACGATGTCGTTGGTGGTCATCTGGCGTGGTCCTCAGGGCCGCGCTCGTCGGCCCGGCTCGGACCCTCGCAAAGCGCGGTCGCGCGCGCAAGGCCGGCCAGCACGTCGAGCCCGCCGGTGCGGCGCGCGCCGGCGGGACCCGCGCGTTCTGGTCTACCATCCGCGGCGCGCTGCCCGGGTGCGCGCAGGAGGTTCCATGCTCAAGGCGACGAAACACAGGCCCCTCGCAACGACGATCACCGGCTCCCTGCCGCGGCCGTCGTGGTACGTCTCCAACCTCGCTGGCCGCCGCTTTTCGATGGCGATGGCCGATCTCGTGTTCAGGGAGCAGTACACCGACGTGCTCGCCGCGCACGTCGTCGATCAGAGCAGGGCAGGCATCGACATCCTGACCGACGGCGACGCGCGGTTCGACATGGATGTCGGGGGCCGCTCCTGGTTCAGTTATGCGGCCGAGCGCATGGAGGGCCTGGAGGATCCTGGGCTACGCCCGCAGCCCTGGACGTCGCCGAGGGAGAGGACGCCGGGCGACATCCTGCATGAGGTCATGGAGGCCCGCCTTCCTTTCTATGTGCGCGGGCCGGTCGGCCGCGGAGGCCTGGAGTACGCCCGCGTCTGGAAGACCGCGCAGCGGATGACCGCCAAGCCGGTGAAATTCGGCACCTGCAGCGGACAGCTCCTCGAGGCTGTCGTCCTCAACCAGCATTACGCGAGCCGGCGCGAGCTCCTCTTCGCCATTGCCGACAGCTTCAACCAGGAGCTGCACGATCTCGCGGACGCGGGCTGCCCCATCATCCAGATCGAGGAGCCTTTGCTCCATTACGTCGCCGGGGTGGACGAGGGGGCCGAGCTGACGACGGGGCTCTATATCGACGCCTTCAACCGCGAGGTCGCCGGGCTGCGCAAGAAGACGGAGGTCTGGGTGCACACGTGCTGGGGCAACCCGGCCGCGCAGCGGGTGGAGGTCGCCACGAGCGGTTACGAGGCCTCGCTGGAGCTCCTCGATCGGCTCGACGTCGACGTCATCACGTTCGAGGCCGCGAGCGACGGCGGCGCGGCGCTCCCGGCGATCGGCAAGATCATCAGCAAGGACAAGAAGGTGTGTGTCGGCGGCGTGCACCACCGCAGCCTCGAGGTGGAGACCCCCGAGCAGGTCGCGTCGATCATCCGCAAGGCGCTCCGTTTCATCGAGCCGGAGCGGCTGATCATCAGCAGCGATTGTGGCTTCGGCCGGCAGGGCATGAGCCGGATGCACGCTTTCCACAAGATGGTGTCCCTGGTGCGCGGCGCGAACCTCGTCCGTCGCGAGCTCGGCCTCGAGGAGGCGCCGTGCCTCGCGGCGGAGCCGCGCTACTCCCTGCTCGTGTAACGCCCCGCCGAGGGGCGCGGGGCCTGCGCTGGCCAACACGTCGCGGCGACGGCAGAGCGGCCGGCGTCGGGAGGCGGCAGGGGCCGCGCCGCGCAGGCCCTCGCCGCGCGGGCGCCCCCCTGCCCGGCATGGCCGGCGCCGCCGGGCAGGGGGCGCCCGCGCCCGTCGAACGCGATAAAATCAAGTGATACCGGCTACTTGCCAGCGCCGTAGAAAAAAGTTTGATCGGCGTGTCGATCTCGCCGCCCCTCGTTCGTCGCGACGGTAGAGACAGGGCCCACACCGGTCGCGACGACCCGGGAGCCAGCGTCGAACACCAGGAAGGAGACACGGCGATGCGATTCATGATCCTGATCAAGGCCACCAAGGACAGCGAGGCGGGTGTCCTCCCGAACGAGCAGCTCCTCACCGAGATGGGGAAGTACAACGAGGAGCTGGCGAAGGCCGGCGTGCTGCTCGCGGGCGAGGGGCTCCACCCGAGCACGAAGGGCGCGCGCGTCAGGTTCTCGGGCGACAAGCGCACGGTGATCGACGGCCCCTTCGCCGAGACCAAGGAGCTGATCGCCGGCTTCTGGCTCTGGGAGGTGAAGTCGAAGGAAGAGGCGATCGAGTGGGTGAAGCGCTGCCCCAACCCCATGTACGAGGACTCCGAGATCGAGATCCGCCAGGTGTTCTCCCCGGAGGACTTCGCCCCGAGCGACCCCTCCGGCGAGCTCAGGGCAGCGGAGGCGCGCCTGCGCGCGCAGACGGAGAAGAAGTAGCCGCGGCGCTCGTCGGGCTTGCGCCGGCGGCGGATGGTGCTCTGATCGGCCGCCGTGGCGGCCTCCGATGTCCATCGCGCGATCCACGCGGTCTTCCGGATCGAGTCGTCCAGGCTCATCGCCGGCCTCGCGCGGATGGTGCGCGACGTCGGGCTCGCCGAGGAGCTCGCGCAGGACGCGCTCGTCACCGCGCTCGAGCGGTGGCCGGAGTCGGGGGTCCCGGACAACCCGGGCGCCTGGCTCATGGCCGCCGCGAAGCGCCGCGCGATCGACGAGCTCCGCCGGAGCAAGCGGATCGAGCGAAAGCACGAGGAGATCGGGCACGAGATCGGGGCGCAGCAGGCGCCCTTCGCGCCGGACCTGGACGCCGCGCTCGACGACGACGTCGGCGACGACCTGCTGCGCCTCGTCTTCACGGCCTGTCACCCCGTCCTCTCGACCGAGGCGCGCATCGCGCTCACACTCCGCCTGCTCGGGGGCCTCACCACCGAGGAGATCGCGCGCGCGTTCCTCGTCCCCGAGCCGACCGTCGCCCAGCGCATCGTCCGGGCCAAGCGGACCCTCACCGAGGCGCGCGTGCCCTTCGAGGTCCCCCGCGGGGCCGAGCGCGCAGCCCGCCTGTCGTCGGTGCTCCAGGTCATCTACCTCATCTTCAACGAAGGCTACTCGGCGACCGCCGGCGACGACTGGATGCGCCCCGCGCTCTGCGAGGACGCGCTGCGCCTCGGCCGGATCCTGGCGGAGCTCGCGCCGGACGAGCCGGAGGTCCACGGCCTCGTGGCGCTCATGGAGATCCAGGCGTCGCGCTCCCGGGCGCGGGTCGGGCCGTCGGGGGAGCCGGTCCTGCTCCTCGATCAGAACCGCGCGCGCTGGGACCACGTCCTCATCCGCCGCGGCCTCGCAGCGCTCGAGCGCGCCGAGGTGCTCGGCGGCGCGCGCGGCTTCTACGCGTTGCAGGCCGCGATCGCCGCCTGCCACGCGCGGGCGCGGACGGCGGACGAGACGGACTGGGCGCGCATCGCCGCGCTCTACGGCGTGCTCGCCGCGCTCGCGCCGTCACCCGTCGTGGAGCTGAACCGCGCGGTCGCGGTGTCCATGGCGTTCGGCCCGGCCGCGGGCCTCGAGATCGTCGACGCGCTCCGCGCGGAGCCGTCGCTCCAGGGCTATCACCTGCTCCCGAGCGTGCGCGGCGACCTGCTCGCGAAGCTCGGCCGCCTCGACGAGGCCTGCGCGGAGCTCGAGCGCGCGGCGTCGCTCACGCGGAACGCGCGCGAGCGCGCCCTGCTCCACGAGCGCGCCGCCGCGTGCGCCCGCGCCCCGTCGCACTGACGAAATCGATTCGCCTTGGCGCACGATCGGCGCGAGCCCTCCGTCTCCTTACCACCGTCCCGCCCGCCCCCACACCTCGCGCAACGGGAGCCCGTTCCCTCTCCCACCGTTTCCCCTCGGCTCTCCCGCCCCCCTACCCCCGTAGCGCCGGCGGGAGGGTCAGCGCGGCGGGGGCGGGTGGGCGCGCCCAGCACCGACCGAGGTGCCATAAGGTCTCCGACCTCTCGACGTCTCAGGCGCGCCTTGTGTGGCGCGCACCATAACGTCCCAGCTGGCGAGGCCCGAAGGGAGACATGCCGGGTGGTGTCCCCTGCGTAAGCTCCCCCGCCCCAGTCTTGCCGATTGGCCAGCGCCCGCCCGCGCCACGTCGGCGAGCGCTGACCCACCCGCCGGCGCGTTCCGCCGGCAGGGCGGTCTCCGTCTCACCAGCTGACGACGAACTGCAGCGCGTCCCCCCCGCGCACGTCCACCGCGATCGTCGGTCTGGTCCCGTACCCCATGACGAGCGCCTCGAAGTTCCCGAGCGGGTATTCCAGCACCCCGCGGTAGCCGAGGATGTCGATCTGCACCTCCGACGCCCCGAGCTGCCGCGCCCGCGCCGACGGCCCTTTCACGAGCGCCCCGAGGCTCCCCGTGTACCGCATCAGCGCCGCCCCCGGGTCGGTCGCGAGGTGCATCGTGATCCGCCCGAGCGCGCTCTCCGCGAATGCCGTGAGCTGCTGCCGCGCCACGCGACGGTAGGCCTCCCGCGAGCTCCGGTTCGGGTGCGACAGCCGCGCCGCCGCGTCGTACAGCCGCAGGAAGTCGCGCAGCGGGTAGTCCGAGAACGGCAGGTAAGCCCCGCCCCGCGGCGTGCTCGAGAGCGTCGGCGCCACCTGCGCGAAGCGCTCCCCGAGCTGCGACACCAGCGCGTTGAAGAACATCCCCTTCATCGCGTAGAAATCGGGGACACTCGCCATCACGGCGTCGATGTCGATGTTGCCGAGGAGCGGATCGGCCGGCCGCACCTCGAAGGAGGCGCCGCTCGGCCCGAGGAGCGTTCCCTCCCCGACCGGCGCGCTGGCCGGGATGACGCTCCGAGGAAGAGAGCGCTGGACACCGCTCTTCGGAACCGGCGTCTCACTTGCTGGACGGCGCTGGTCGCTGCGGACCTCTTTCATGATGGAGCTCGCGGCGAAAAAATTCTCAACCCAGGGGCCACTTGCGGAATTCACCGCAGCAGAGGGAGTACTTCCGCCCTTTGCAACGGTCATGCCGTCTGCCCCTGAACGCCTCCACGCGCGAACGCGGGGGTTCACTGCGAATTTCCCTTGCACAGATGCAACGACGCTTCAGCAGTGCAACCGGCCGCGATGACAGCAGCAGCGCGCGCTCTCCGCTCTGGCCGAACACACACGTGGGCCGAGGTACATCACGGCGCGATCATCGCTGCTCGGCGCGAATCAAGTCGGTCTGCGTCATCGCGCGTCAGCGCACGGGAAGGCCGAGCTCGCGCAGCTCTGCCTCGCGCAGCGGGAGCTCCTCGGCCATGAAGAACTCGTCGAGCTGCGGCGGCTTGACGCGCGTGCCGGCGAGCATCGCGTGCGCCTGCCCGCGGTGGTGGATCTGGTGGACGAAGAGGTGCAGCAGCACGCTCCCCACGCGATCGACCTGAACGTGATCCCTGCGCTGGATCTGCACCTCGCCGTCGAGCGCGGCGTCGTCGGGGAGCTGCTCGCAGAAGGTGAGGAGCCGGCGATCGGCCTCGCGTTGCGCCTGGCGCAGCGCGGCGAAGTCGGTGAATCGATCCATGTCCGCGAAGAGGGAGAGGCCGCGCCCGCCGCGCTCGAACGCATCGAGGTAGTACCAGTCGACGAACAGGATGTGCGTGAGCGTCTTGTGAATCGACGGGAAGAAGCTGGTGCGCTCGGCCGTGAGCTCGGCGAACGTGAGCTCGGCGCACGCGCGGTGGAGCCTGTGGTTCGACCAGGCGTTGTTCTGGGCCATGGCGCGGAAGGTCGCGAGGGTCTTCATGCGCGGAGTATCGCCCGGCGCGCGCCCGACCACGGCCCGCCTCGAGGTCGACCCACGCCCGCGCCCGGCGCTCTCCTGACAGCACGTTGTCAGGAGGGCCGCCGTAGGGTGCCAGTGCGCGCGGGCGGACGGCCCGCGAGGAGGACGACCATGACGACGAGGTTCAGCGGCGCGATCGTGTACGTGCCCGACGCGGTGGCGACGGCGGTGTTCTACGAGCGCGCATTCGGCATCGAGAGAAAATTCGTCTCAGACGGGAGCGATTACTGCGAGATGCAGGGCGACTTGCCGCTCGGGTTCGTGCGGGAGGACTTCGCGCAGAAGAACCTCCCCGAGTTCGCGAGGAACCGGCCCAGGGCGCCGGCCGCTGGATTCGAGATCGCCCTCGTCAGCGACGACGTGGACGCGGCGTACAAACACGCGGTGGCGGCCGGGGCAGCGCCCGTGCTGGAGCCGCAGAACAAGCCCTGGGGCCAGCGTGTCTCCTATGTCCGCGACCTGAACGGCGTGCTCGTCGAGATCTGCTCGCCGTGGAGCACCCCGTGAGCGCCGCCGCCGCGCGCTGCGCCCCCTCTCCATGAGGGCGCAGCGTCCCTCTTCATGAGCGCCACCGGACGCGGCAGCACCCCTCTTCATGAGCGCCACCGCACACGGCAGCACCCCTCTTCGTGAGCGCCACCGCACAGCGCTCTCCCGCGATCCCGGTCGGGATCACAGGGAGGACACAACCTCTTGCCGCCTCCGCTGCCGCCTGCTTAACCTGCGCGCGTGAATGCGAACGCCCGGACACGGGTGCACCTGCTCGTCGCTGCGGCGCTCGCCCTGCTCGCGATCGGGCCGCTGGGGATCGGCGGCGGGCCTGTCGCGGAGGCCAAGGAGGGCGCCCGCGGCAAGGTGAAGCAGGTCGAGTGCCGCCCGCAGAGCCCGCAGAAGTTCCTGAAGCGGCGCACCTTCGTCCGCAAAGGCATGCTCGACCCGAAGAAGCACGCCAAGGCGGTGCGGTACCTCGCCGAGCACTACGGCCACGTCGAGACCGAGGAGACGCGGCGCTACAACCCCGAGAGCGCCTTCTCCCAGGCGACGACGGTGCGGTTCATGGGGCTGCCGCTCTCGATCCACGAGCGGGTCGCGCCCCTGCTCACGTGCGTCGAGAAGCGGATCCGCGCGACGTGCACCCGCAAGAAGCGCTACACGCCGCAGGCGGTGGGCGGGTTCCGCACGGCGAACAGCTACCGCGGCGCGGAGATCTCGAACCACCTGTTCGGCATCGCGATCGACATCGATCCGGAGCGGAACCCGTGCTGCGGCTGCGTCGACCCGTGGCCGACGAGCCCGCTCTGCCAGGAGAAGAAGCGGACCGCCTACGAGCGCACGGCGCTCACCCGCTGCTGGATCCAGGCGTTCGAGCGCTACGGCTTCGACTGGCTGGGCCACGACGACCTCGAGGACACGATGCACTTCGAGTTCCTCGGCGACCCCGACCGCATCGACGGGCGCAACAAGACGAAGAACAAGAAGAAGAAGTAGGGCGCGGTCACCCGCGGCCGGCGCCGCGCCGGGAGAGGCGGCGCGCGCGCCGCTCGGCCGCGGCCTCGGCGAGGCGGCGGTCCTCGTCCGTCTCCAGCCGGAGCGGCGGCACCGCGGTCGGCTTCAGCGACGCGTCGACCGCCACGAACGTGACGAACGCGGTGACCGTGGGCCAGACGTCGCCCGTCGCCGCGTCCTCGCCCTCGACGCACACCAGGATCTCGAGCGACGTCCGGAAGGTGGCCGTCACCCGCGCGGTCAGGCGGACGACCTGCCCGACCTTGATCCCGCGGTCGAACGAGAGGTCGTCGATGCCGGCGGTGATCACCGTGCTCCCCGTGTGCCGCTGCGCGCAGATGGCGGCGCACAGGTCGATCCAGGCGAGCACCTGCCCGCCGAAGATCGAGCCGAGCGCGTTCGCGTGCGTCGGCAGGACGTACTCGGTCATCGTCGTGACCGACTCGGCGGCGCGCTTCTCTTTCTTCTGGGCTGTCACCCGGCAGGCCTATCACGGGCGGCCCCCCGCGCCAGAGCACGCCGGCCCGGCCCCCCTCTCGGAGGCGGCCGGCGCGGGCGGTCAGTCCGCCCGGGCCCGGCCGGGGACGGGGAGGACCGGGTACGTCGGGTCGTCGGGCGAGGGCGCGCGGCCCGGGCCCGACGCGAACGCCGACCTCGGCGGGCCCGTGGGGAGCGTGGGGTCGTCCTCGAAGCGCGCCGACGAGATCTTGAGCCGCGCGAAGATGGCCTCGGCCCGCTCGTTCATCGTCACCGCCTCGCGCCGCGCCGCCATGTTCGCCACGAAGCTGCGATCGGTCGTCAGGAAGCGCGCGTAGGCCTGGAACGTGCGCGCGAGCTCGAGCTCGTTGCCCGTCTCCTCGAAGATGCTCACGGAGCGCGCGAAATAGGCGCGGGCGCTCTTCGTGTGCGCGCTGCCCCAGCCGCCCGCCGCGGTGATCTCGCCGAGCGTCCGCAGCGCGACCCCGAGGTGGACCTTGCTCCGGACCGAGGCGAACAGATCGACCGCGCGGCTGATCGAGTCGCGCGCCTTCTCGAGATCGCCGCGCAGGAGGTAGGCCTTGCCGAGCCCGCGCCGCACCTCGGCGAGGCCGAGCCGGTCCCCGAGCTCGTCGCAGAGCTCCTCGGCCTGCTGCAGCACGCGCACCGCCTCGTCGGGATCCCCGCTCCGGTAGTAGGTCTCGCCGATGTTCGTCAGGATCAGCGCGATGCGGTTGCGGTCGCCGACCTGCCGCGCCACGTCGAGCGCCTCCTGGAAGAGCTCCAGCGCGCGGCGGTGATCGCGCTGATCCTGGGCGATGGCGCCGAGGCTGTTCAGGCTCATCATCACGCCGACCAGGTCCGAGATCTCGCGCCGGATCGCGAGCGAGCGCTCGAAGATGCTGAGCGCCTGCTTGAACTCGCCCGAGTCCTGCAGGGCGAGGCCGAGGTTGTTCAGCGAGAGCGCGATCGAGCGGCGGTCGCCCATCCGCTCGCGGCGGGCGAGCGCGTCGCGCAGCCACTTCAGCGCCTCCTGGTACTCGCCCCGGAGCCAGTGCAGCTTGCCGATGTCGTCGATGGTCGACGCGATCCCCCGCTCGTCCCGCGCGCCCTCGAACAGGCGGAGCGCGGTCGTGAGGTGCTTGCCCGCCTCGTCCAGCGAGCCGCTGTCGCGGTAGAGCCGCCCGATGCGGTTGTGCGCGGCGCCGCCCTTGCGCCGGTTGTCGAGCCGGTAGGCGAGCGTCAGCATCTCGCGGAAGGCGGCGAGCGCGTCGTCGATCCGCCCGGCGAGCTGGAGGACGTCGCCGTAGTCGTGCAGGGCGTCGATGCGCCGCGCGACGTGCGCGTCGCCGAGCAGCGACAGCCCGCGCGCGTAGTGCTCCGCGGCCTTCGCGTTCGAGTAGCGGCCGCGCGCCACGTCCCCCGCGTCGAGCAGCGACAGCCCGGCCCGGACCGCGTCGCCGATGCGCTCGCGGTGCGACGCGAGCTGCGCGAGGAACTCCTCGCTGGCGCGCACCGCCACCTGCTGCTCCAGCCACTCGGCGATCGCGTGGTGGTAGCGCCGCTGGGTCGCGGCGCTCATCCGCCGCTCGAGCACCTCGCGCTCCTTGTCGTGCACGAACACGTACTCGTCGGAGCCCGCGAAGCTCGACTCGCTCTGCTTGCGCAGGTAGCCGCGGTCGCAGAGCGAGCGGAGCGCGGCGTTGATCCGGTCGAGATCGAGGTCGCTCTGCTCCTCGCCCCACAGCTCGGGCGCCGGGCAGCCGGCCCGGCCGAGCACGAACAGCGCGCCGCTCCAGAACACCGGCCCGACCGTCGCGGCCTGCTCGAGCAGCTGCCGGCCCTCGTGGTCGAGCGCCGCGAGGCGGACGTCGACGGCGTCCTCGACCGTCATCGGCAGGCGCGCGGTCGACAGCTTCCCGAGGTGCACGCGCCAGCGCGGCTCGCCCTGGGCGCCCGGCGCGAGCTCCTCGAGCACGCCCTGGTCGTGGCAAATGCGGACCATCTGCTCGAGCAGCGCAGGGTTTCCGCCCGCGAAGGCGCACGCCGCCTCGACGAGCTCGGGCGGCGCGCCCGCCTCCGCGCCGGCGCCCTCGGCGCGCTCGGCGCCCTCGGCGCCCTCGGCGCCCTCGCCCCCGCGCAGCACGCAGGGCGCGAGCAGCGCGCGCGCCAGCTCCGCCGCCCGGGCCTCGGGGAGTGGCGTGAGCTCGATGAGCGCGTGGCGCCGCTCGCCGAGCTTGCCCCAGTCCTCCTGGCGCGTGAGCAGCTCCGGGCGGCCCGCGCAGACGATGAGGATCGGCCCCGAGAGGTACTCGATGAGGTAACGCAGCAGGGCGAGCGCGTCGTCGTGGGCCGCGTGCAGGTCCTCGAAGACGAGGCACATCGGGCCCTGGGCGGCGTCGGCCTCGAGGAACGCCTTCAGGACGGCGCGGCGGATGAGGTCGGCCTGCGCGGGGTCGTCCTGCACCGCGCGGGTGAGCGGGCTGTCGCCGAACGCGAGCCCGATGAACTGGCCGAGGAAGTAGATGACGTCCCCGACCTTGCGGTCGCCCATCACGTGCGCGACCTGCGCGCGGACCTCGGCGCGGGCGACGTCCTTGTCCGTCCCGTCCAGGAGGCCGAAGCGGGCGCGCAGGAGCCGCGCGAAGATGCCGTACGGGCTCGCCACGTCGCGCGCGCTGCCCGAGTAGACGCGCAGCGCGCCGGCGTCGCGGCGCCGCCGCTCGAGGAACTCGCGCGCGAGCCTGCTCTTGCCGATGCCCGGGGGGCCGACGAGCGTCACGGTCCGGGCGGCGCGATCCCGCTCGACCGCGTCGAGCGCGCGGGCCAGCGCCGAGAGCTCGGCCTCGCGCCCGATCAGCGGCGCGGGGGCGGGCGGCGCCGCGCCAATTGCACTGTCCTCTCGGCTCATCTGCCAGGCCTCCACGTCCTCGGCTGCCGCAGCTCGGGGACGATGTCTGGAGCCTATACCAGGTTCGGCTTCGGTGGCGTGTGCGGTAAGCTCCATGAAGTGGAGGACGAGGTGACAGGAACGCCGCGGAGCGCGGCGAGCACGGCGCGCGACGCCGCCGAGATCCGCGGGCGCATCGCGGCCTGCTTCAGCCTGATCGAGCTGCGCCGGTTCGCCGACGAGCTCGGCGTGACGGGCGTCTCCTGGGATCGGGGCATCAAGGAGGCGACGCACGAGCTCGTGCGCCGCTTCGAGCAGCGGGGCGAGCTCTGGTCTCTCGTCGCACACCTGCGCGACGCCCGGCCGCTCGTCGAGTGGCCCGACATGCGCACGGTGCCGCCGCCCTCCTCGATCGCCCACACCGCCGCAGACATCCCGCGGCCGGCGCCGCTGCCGAAGCTCACGCCGATCCCGGTGCCGACGCCGGCCGAGATCGCGACGCTCGCGCCGCCGATCCCGCCGACGACGCGCACGCCCGTCACGCCCGCGTCGCCGTTCGCCGCGGCGCCCGTGGTGGGCGCCGGTGCGCCGGCCGCGCGCGCGCCGGGCGCCGCGCGCGCGCGCGCGCCAGCGACGGCCGCGCGCCGCATCGATCCGCGGCTGCTGCTCGCGGCGCTGGGGCTCGTGGTGGCGAGCCTGGTCGTCGCCTTCCTCATGGGCAGGGCGTCGAGCGACCCGGCCGACCCGGCCGCGGTCGCGGCGCCGTCGAGCGACGCGCCGCCGGCGCCCGCGCTCCGGCCGGAGGGCCTGGCGACACGCGTGGTGGCCGCCGTCGATCGGCGGATCGAGAGCGTGGCGCGGGTGTGCGAGATCCCGCCGGGCCCCGCGGACGAGGTGATGCGCCGCGCCTTCGAGCGCTGCGGGCCGGCGCTCCCTCCTCCATCGCAGCGAGCGGCCGCGGGCGGGTCGCGCGACGCGGCGGAGGCGGCCCCGGCCGGGCAGGACGTGCGGCCGCCGCCGCCCTCCGCGGCAGAGCCGCGCGCGCCCGAGGCCGGGGGCAAGGCCGGGGCCGGGTGTCTGGGCGCGTGCGAGCGGCGACACCGGGCGTGCAGGGCGACCCAGTGCGGCCGCGAGCCCACGCAGGGCAGCCAGTACCAGCGTTACCAGAGCTGCCTGTCGGACTGCCTGGAGCAGGCGTCGAAGTGCCGCCTCGGGTGCCTCTGAGCGTCGATGCGCGGGGTTACAGGGGCGGCCGGCTGCGCCGCATCACGCTGACCGTGGCGGTCGGCTGGTGCTCGGGGCAGCCGGTGCGGCCGGCGCGGCTCGGATCGAAGTCGATGCGGAGGCAGGTCTTGCAGACGCAGAGGTAGGCGTCGTGGAACTCACGAAAGTTCAGGATATCCGCCGCCAGTAGGCTGAGCACGATGTCGCTCAGCGGATCCTCCGCGCGCGGACACGGCTCCCAGACGCCGGGGTCTCCGGCGCAGCGCACGCGCCCTGCGGCGACGGCGGCGGAGAGGAAGCGGTCGTCCGAGGCCGGCGGCATGAAGGCCCGGAGCGAGGTGAGCACGCGGAGCCGCGCCGCGTCGACGAGCTCCCCGAGCTCGGCCTCGTCCGTGCCGGGCGGGGCCGAGGGATCGAGCGCCACCGGCTGGGAGAAGCCTTCGGTCACGCTGGTGGGGCGGCGCGGCATCCGGCCGATCGCCACGAGGTGCTTGTCGAACCAGGCCGCGAGCGCCGGCGCGGTGCGCGGCGGCTTGTCGATGAACGTCAGCGCCGCGAGGAGCGCGCGCCGGTCGTGGCCGCTGGACACGAGGGAGGGAGTGGATGGGAGCGTGGGAACCGAGGTGTGCGAGTCTGCTTGCCGCATGAGCACCCCCTATCCGTCCCAGTCTGCATGAGGTCTTCTGCCCGGGTCTAGACGACAAAATTCGTGGATGCGAGATTACGGGACTTCCTGTAACGCCAGGCGTCACCCGCCCTGAACTGGCGGGCGATGAGCCGGAGCGCGGCGCCGGGGTGCGGGAGGCTCAGTCGGTGATCTTGAGCGCGCCGCTGTCGTCCAGGGCGCCGCTCGCGTCGGCGCCGTCCGAGTCCGCCTCGACCTCCTCCTGGGACGCGGATGGCCGAAGAAACGACAGATCGAGGCCGCCGAGGGGCTGCTGCGCGGCCGCGCGCGCCGCCGCGAGGGGTATCGCGTCTGCGGCGCTCGCGCGGAGATCGCGGCGGTTCGCGCTCGAGTCGCGGCGCCCTGCGCCCGGATCGCGGCGCTCTGCCGGCCCCTCGCGGCGCTCTGCCGGCCCCTCGCGGCGCGGGTCCGCGGGGCGCGCGCCCTCTCGCTTCACGGGGCCCTGCCGGGTCGAGCCGGCCTCGCGCGGCCGCTCCGGCGCCGGGGCGGCGGGCGCCTTCCCGGGGATCGCGGCGGGCGTCCGGAGCGCCTTCGGCGACCTCGCCGCCCTCGCGAGCCGCGCGCGCGTGCGGAACGACGGCGCGTTCTTCGCGAGCTCGATGCAGCTGCCCCGCATGGCGCGGGGGCAGGAGATGCGCACGTGCATGTGGTCGTCGTGCGGCTCCGCGCCGGTCGGCTGCATCATCGCGAGCTGGGCGCGCACGACCAGCGCGCGGGAGACGCCGATCCGCTTCGCGTGGGCGATCAGCGCGGACCGCAGCGGATCGCTGATGAAGATGTGGCTCACGTGGGCGCGGGGATCCGTGAGCAGGTGCTGCACGAGCAGCCAGTTGCGCGCCACGTCGAACCGCGCCCCGGGCACGGTGGTCGAGGCGAGCCCGGCGTTGAACCGGAGGAAGGTGCGCGCGTGGGCCTGCCTGCCGCGCGCGTCGAGGGCGTAGAAGCCGAGGTCGACGTCGCGCCCGCTCTCGTGGGAGCCATGGCGGTGGACCTCGCCGCCGCGCTCGCGCGACAGGTCGCCGACCTCGAGCACGGCGCCCGGGTAGCGCCGGGCGACGCCGCGCGCCGCGCGCTCGACCATGCCGACGAGCGCCGGCAGCCCCCAGCGGACGTCGGCGTGCGCGTAGGCGGGCACGACGCGGATGTCCTTGCGCGAGGTGTCGAGCCGCACGCCGCCCTCGAGGCGCCCCTCATTCGGGTGGCCGACCGACGAGGCGGGCGTCCGGGGCGCCGCCTTGGCCGCCGCGGGCTCGCGCGATCTCGGGCCGGCGCCGGCGCGGGGGCGGTGGGCCTTCTCCGGCGCGACCGTGAGGTGGGCGCGCGGCGCGGCGGCTCGCCCACGGGCGGCCGCGCCGCCGGATGGACCGGACGCGCCGGCGCGCGCGCGGGCGGGTCCGGCGGCGCGCGCGCGGGCCGGTTCGGCGGCGCGCGCGCGGGCCGGCGCGGCGGGCGCGTCCGGCGCGGCGGCGGCCGTCCGGAGGTCGGAGATCGAGAGCGCCAGGATCGCGAGCAGCACGGGGAGCGGTCGGGGCACACCGGTGCGTTACGGAATTTCGTCGGGGAGGGCCAAGAAGGCGGTGCGCCCGCCGCGCGCCGGCTACCGTGCGTGCCGAGAGGACCCCCCATGAAGATCGCCGTCTTCGACACGCAACGCTACGACCGCCAGGCCCTCGAGGAGGCCAACCGCGGCCACGGCCACGAGCTCGCGTTCTTCGAGCCGCGCCTCGTCCGCGAGACGGCCTCGCTCGCCACGGGCTTCGACGCCGTCTGCTCCTTCGTGAACGACCAGCTCGACGCGGCCACGCTCGAGCTCCTGCGCCGCGGCGGCGTCCGCCTCGTGGCGCTCCGCTCCGCCGGCTTCAGCCACGTCGACCTCGCGGCCGCCGCGCGCCTCGGCGTGCCGGTGGTCCGCGTGCCCTCGTACTCGCCGCACGCGGTCGCCGAGCACGCCGCCGCGCTCGTCCTCGCGTTGAACCGCAAGATCTACCGCGCCCACGCGCGCGTCCGCGAGGGCAACTTCTCGCTCGACGGCCTCGTCGGCTTCGACCTGGTCGGCAAGACCGTCGGCCTCGTCGGCACCGGGCAGATCGGCGCCGCCGCCGCGCGCATCTTCCGCGGCTTCGGCTGCGCCGTGCTCGCGTTCGACGCGCGCCCCGACGAGGCCCTCGCGAGCGACGTCGGCCTCCGCTACGTCTCGCTCGACGACCTCTACCGCGACGCCGACATCGTGTCGCTCCACGTCCCCCTCTCGCAGGGGACGCGCCACATCATCGACGCCGCCGCGCTCGCGAAGATGAAGCGCGGGGTCATGCTCATCAACACCGGCCGCGGCCCGCTCATCGACAGCAAGGCGCTGATCGACGCGCTCAAGACCGGGCAGGTCGGCGCGGCCGGCCTGGACGTCTACGAGGGCGAGGAGGGCATCTTCTTCCACGACCTCTCGAACCAGGTCCTCAAGGACGACGTCCTCGCCCGGCTGCTCACCTTCCCGAACGTCCTCATCACCGCGCACCAGGCGTTCCTCACGCGCGAGGCGCTCGCCGCGATCGCCGAGACCACGCTGGCGAGCGTCACCGCCTTCGAGCGCGGCGAGCCGCTCAAGAACGAGGTCCGCGCGCCGGCGTGACGCCGCGCCGGCCCGACGACACCCGGACGACACACGCGGCGCGGGGAACCCCGGGACAGGCGTGATGCCGGCAACGCGCCGTCGAGCCCTACCGCGTCGCGTCACGCGGGGGCGGCAGCGGAGGCTTTTGCCTCGGGGCCAGTTGGGCTACCTCTCGTGCGGCCATGGACAAGGTCTACAAGAGCGCGCGGGAGGCGGTGAAAGACATCCCCGCCGGCGCCACGATCCTCGCGGGCGGGTTCGGCCTCTGCGGCATCCCGGAGAACTGCATCGCCGCGCTCCGCGAGCTCGGCACGAAGGATCTCGTGGTCGTGTCCAACAACTGCGGCGTCGACGGCTTCGGGCTCGGGATCCTGCTCCAGAACCGCCAGATCCGGAAGATGATCTCGTCGTACGTGGGCGAGAACAAGGAGTTCGAGCGGCAGTACCTGAGCGGCGAGCTCGAGGTCGAGCTCACGCCGCAGGGCACGCTGGCCGAGCGCATCCGCGCCGGCGGCGCCGGGATCCCCGCGTTCTACACCCCGACCGGGGCCGGCACCGCGATCAGCGACGGCGGGCTCCCGGTGCTCTACAGCCCCGACGGCACCGTCAAGCGGTACTCCGAGAAGAAGGAGGTCCGGCGGTTCGACGGCCGCGACTACGTGCTCGAGCCGGCCATCCGCGGCGATTACGCGATCGTCAAGGCCTGGAAGGGCGACCGGTTCGGCAACCTCGTCTATCGACACACCGCCAAGAACTTCAACCCGATGATGGCGATGGCGGCGAAGGTGACGATCGCCGAGGTCGAGCAGATCGTCGAGGTCGGCGCGCTCGACCCGGATCACATCCACACGCCGGGGATCTTCGTGCACCGGATCTTCCAGGGCGAGCGCTACGAGAAGCGGATCGAGCGGCGCACGACGCGAAAGGCGCCGGCGGCCTAGCCGCGCGGGGACAGGGGACACGATGGGACTCACGCGGGAACAGATCGCGCAGCGCGCCGCCCTGGAGCTCAGGGACGGCTACTACGTGAACCTCGGCATCGGCATGCCGACGCTCGTCGCCAACTACATCCCCGCCGGGATCGAGGTGGTGCTGCAGAGCGAGAACGGCCTGCTCGGGATCGGCCCCTACCCGCTCGAGGGCGCCGAGGATCCGGACCTCATCAACGCCGGCAAGGAGACGGTGACCATGCTCCCCGGCTCGGCGATCTTCTCGAGCGCCGAGTCGTTCGCGCAGATCCGGGGCGGCCACATCGACCTCGCGATCCTCGGCGCGATGGAGGTCTCCGAGAAGGGGGATCTTGCGAACTGGATGATCCCCGGCAAGATGGTGAAGGGGATGGGCGGGGCGATGGACCTCGTGGTGAGCGCGAAGCGCGTCGTCGTCATCATGGATCACGCGGCCAAGAACGGCGCGCCGAAGATCCTGAACGAGTGCGCGCTGCCCCTCACCGGGCGCGGCGTCGTCCACCGCATCATCACCGATCTCGCCGTGCTCGACGTGACGCCCGAGGGGCTCGTGCTGCGCGAGGTCGCGCCCGGCGTGAGCGCCCGAGAGGTGCAGGAGAAGACACAACCAACCCTCCGGGTCCCCTCCGACGTGAAGGAGATGGACCTCCGGAGCGCCTGAAGGTTCGCCCGATGACCTGGCCCGAAAAGACCCTGCCGACGACCGACGCGAGCGAGAAGCGCTCGCTGGGAGCGGGCGTATTCCGTCGCTGCGACGAATGCGCGCACACGATCGACGCCGCCGAGCTCGCGCGCACCTTCGAGGTGTGCCCGCAGTGCGGCCACCACCACAAGCTCGACGCCGACGGATGGCGCCGGCTCCTGCTCGACGACGGCGAGCTCGCGCAGTGGGACGATCACCTCGTCCCGAACGACCCGCTCGGGTTCAGCGACGGCAAGAGCTACCGGGATCGCGTCGCCGCGCTCCACAAGAAGATGCGCGCGCGGGAGGCGATCGAGATCGGCAAGGCCAGGCTGAGCGGCCGCGACATCGCCTACGGCGCGTTCGTCTTCGCGTTCATGGGCGGGAGCATGGGCTCCGTGGTCGGCGAGAAGATCACCCGCCTCTTCGAGCGCGCGACGCGGGAGGAGCTGCCGGTGGTGCTCCTCCAGTCGTCGGGCGGCGCGCGGATGCAGGAGGGCATCCTCTCGCTGATGCAGATGGCGAAGAGCGTCGCCGCGCTCGAGCGCTACCGCAAGACGCGGCTGCCGTTCATCTCGGTGCTGCTGCACCCGACCACGGGCGGCGTCGCGGCGAGCTTCGCCTTCCTCGGCGACGTCAACATCGCCGAGCCGAAGGCGCTCATCGGGTTCGCCGGCCCCCGGGTCATCGAGAACACGATCCGGCAGACGCTGCCGGCGGGCTTCCAGCGCGCCGAGTTCCTGCTCGACCACGGGATGGTCGACGCCATCGTGCCGCGCCTCGAGATGAAGGCCTGGCTCTCGACGGCGCTCCAGCACCTCGCGGGCGGTCGCCGGGCGCGGCGATGACCTCGGCGGCGCCGCGGCTCCCGGCCTTGCTCGAGGCGCTGGGGCAGCGGGCGCCGCGGGGGATGGTGCTCGGGCTCGACCGGGTGCGCGAGGCGCTCGCGGCGCTCGGCGACCCGCACGCGGCCGTCCCGGCGGTGCACGTCGCGGGCACCAACGGCAAGGGGAGCGTGTGCGCGATGGTCGAGTCGGCCGCGCGCGCGGCCGGGCTCCGCACCGGCCTGTACACGTCCCCGCACCTGTCGCGCTTCGCCGAGCGCATCCGCGTCGAGGGGGAGCCGATCGGCGACGCGGCGCTCGAGCGCGCGCTCTCGGCCGCGCTCACGCAGGTCCCGTCGCCGCTCACGTTCTTCGAGGCGCTGACCGTGGCCGCGTTCGTGGCCTTCCGCGACGCGCAGGTCGACCTGGCCGTGCTCGAGGTGGGCCTCGGGGGGCGGCTCGACGCGACCAACGTGCTCGCGGCGCCGCTGTGCACGGCGATCACCTCGATCGCGTTCGACCACGAGGCGATGCTCGGCCCGACGCTGGCCGACATCGCCCGGGAGAAGGCGGGGATCCTGAAGCGCGGCGCCCCGGTCGTGCTCGGCCCGCTCTCGCCGGAGGCCGACGCCGCCATCGAGGCGGTCGCGCAGGCGGCCCACGCGGGCCCTCGCTTGCGCGTGACGCGGGCCGATGACGACGCGGAAGGCGACGCGGCCCCGCACCTCGGCGCGACACGCGCTGGGGGCGGCGCACGCGCGGGCGAGATCGTGGTCGGGCGGGCCCAGGCCGGCGGGCGGGCCGTGCACATCGCCGGACCGGGTGGCCGCGCGCTCGAGGTGGCGCTCGGCCTGCGCGGGGCGCACCAGGCGGAGAACGCGGGTGTTGCCTGCGGCGTCGCGTGGCAGCTCGCTGATCGGTGGCCAGAGATCGAGCGGGCGCTGCCGGTGGGGCTCGCCGGCGCCCGCTGGCCCGGTCGGCTGGAGCGGATCGAGACGAGCGCCGGCCGCGTCCTGCTCGACTGTGCGCACAACCCGCACGGCGCGCAGGCGCTCGCGGCCTGGCTCGACGAGGAGGGCCCCGGCGCGGCGCACACGGCGCTCGTGTTCGGGGTGATGGCGGACAAGGGGTGGGGCGAAATGCTACAGACGCTCGCCCCGCGCGCGCAGCGGCGGTTTTATGTGACGCCGAAGGGCCGCGACGCCGCGCCGCTCGAGGCGCTGCGGGCGATCGCGCCGGGCGAGCCGATCGGTGACCCGCACGCGGCGGTGGCGCGGGCGCTCGAGGGGTCGCCGCCCGGCGGGCTCGTCGTGGTGGCGGGCTCGATCTACCTGGTCGGCGAGGTGCGGTCGGCGCTGCTCGGCGTCACGCCGGACCCGACCGTGGCGCTCTGAGCGGGGGCGGCGCGCGCGATGTGCAGCGCTCGCCGCGGGGACCGCCGCGCCGCGCTGGCACGGGCGATGCCGGATCCCGCGGCATGGCATCCAGAAAACGACGGCGTTCGCCGGTGCTCTTCCCTGCGGCAGGCCTCGGGGCGGCCGCGATCGCGCGGACCGCGTTCCGGGCGCTGCGGCGGCTCAACCTGCACGGTCGGGTCGTCATCATCACGGGCGGCGCCCGCGGGCTCGGGCTGCTGCTCGCCGAGGAGTTCGGCCGGTGCGGCGCCCGGGTGGCGATCACCGGCCGCGACGCCGAGGCGCTCGATCGGGCGGCGCGTCGGCTGCGCACGCTCGGCGTCGAGGTGCACGCGGCGGCGTGTGACCTCGGCGACCGGGCCGCGGCCGAGGCGTTCATCGACGGCGTGGTCCGCGCCTTCGGCCGGATCGACGTGCTCGTCAACAACGCCGGCGTGATCCAGGTCGCGCCGATGCAGGACCTCCGCGTCGAGGAGCTCGACGAGGCGATGCGCTCGAACTACTGGAGCGCGGTCCACGCGACGCTGCGGGCGCTCCCGCACCTCCAGAAGCAGGGGCGGGAGGGGCGCGTCGTGAACATCGTGTCGATCGGCGGGCGCGTCGCGCTGCCGCACCTGCTCGGGTACAACGCGTCGAAGTTCGCGATGATGGGCTTCTCGGAGACGATCCAGGCCGAGCTCTCGCGCGGCGGCGCGGACGGCCCGCGCGTGACGACGGTGATCCCCGGACCGATGCGCACGGGCTCGATCTACAACGCCGAGTTCGGCGGCGACGAGCCGCGCGAGTTCGGCTGGTTCGGGCTGGCGTCGTCGCTGCCGATCGCGACGATCGACGCGCGGCGCGCGGCGCGGCGGGTGGTGGCCGCGGCGCGCGAGGGGCGCGGCGAGGTGAAGCTCGGGCTGTCCGCGCACCTCCTGAGCTGGGCGCACGGGGTCGCGCCCCAGACGACCGTCCGGCTGATGGGCTGGGTCAACGCGCTCCTGCCGAAGCCGCAGGGCACCACGGGGACGACGCGGGGGCGGGATCTGCGAGCCCCGGCGCAGAGGTCGGTGTTGCTGCGCCCGAGCAACGAGGCGGCCCGGCGCAACAACGAGGCGCCGCCGGAACAGGCGCGGTGAGCGCAGGAGACCGAACGCGCGTGGAGCCCACGACGCGCGCGTGGTGAGCCCACGGCGCGCGCTTGGTGAGCTGCCACGCCGCCGAGGCGCGGCGCGCTGCCGCGTGGCTGAAACATGGTGAGCCGACGAGGCGCGGACGCGGTGCGGCGAACGTCACGACGCAGCGACCGCGCCGTGCCAGGTCGCGATTGGCCGTAGGCCGTCTTGGCAAAGGTTGCTAAGGGTGGTCTCCTCAGCCCCAACTACAGAGAGGGACCGTGCCGAAGCACACGAAGAAAGATCATGAGACCGCTCCGTCGGCGACGGGCGAGCCGCAGAAGCAGTCGTCAGGCCGCAAGCTCTTCGGCACCGACGGGGTGCGCGGCGTGGCCAACCAGCCGCCGATGACGCCGGAGATGGCGCTGCGGCTCGGGCGCGCGATCGCGTTCGTCGCGAGCCGCGGGAAGTCGCGGCAGGTCCGGGTGGTGATCGGGAAGGACACGCGGCTGTCCGGCTACATGCTCGAGACCGCGATCGCGTCCGGCGTGTGCGCCATGGGCGGGCGCGTGATGCTGAGCGGGCCGATCCCGACGCCGGCCGTCGCGCAGATCACGCAGAGCATGCGGGCCGACGCCGGGGTCGTGATCAGCGCGAGCCACAACCCGTACCAGGACAACGGGATCAAGATCTTCGGGCCCGACGGCTACAAGCTGCCCGACGCGGAGGAGGAGGAGATCGAGCGGCTCATGGAGAGCCACGAGCTCGACGAGGCCCGCGTCGTGGGGGCGGCCATCGGCAGCGCGGTGAAGCTCGACGACGCGCGGGGGCGGTACGTCGTCTTCTGCAAGAACACGTTCCCCACGGCGCTGTCGCTCGACGGCGTGAAGATGGTGGTCGACGCGGCGCACGGGGCCGCGTACCGGGTCGCCCCGTCGGTGTTCACGGAGCTCGGCGCGCACGTGACCGCGCTCGGCGTGAAGCCGAACGGCCGCAACATCAACCGCGACACCGGCGCGCTGCACCCGGAGCACGTGAAGGCGGAGGTGCTGAAGCGCGGCGCGTCGATCGGCATCGCGCTCGACGGCGACGCGGACCGGGTGATCATGGTCGACGAGCGCGGCGAGGTCGTGGACGGCGACGCGATCATGGCGCTCTGCGCGCTCCGGATGCTGCGCACCGGCAAGCTGCCGCGGAACACGATCGTGACCACGGTGATGTCGAACCTCGGCCTGGAGCGCGCGCTGAAGTCCCAGAACGGGCACGTCGTGCGGACGGCGGTCGGGGACCGGTACGTCGTGGAGGCGATGCGGAACGGCGGCTACTCGTTCGGGGGCGAGCAGTCGGGGCACCTCATCTTCCTGGACCACGCGACGACGGGCGACGGCATCGTGGCGGCGCTGCAGGTGCTCGCGATCATGGTCGAGGAGGACAAGCCGCTGAGCGAGCTCGCGTCGAAGGCGATGCAGCGGGTGCCGCAGGTGCTCGAGAACGCGACGTTCGTGACCCGGGTGCCGCTCGACAGCATGCAGCGGACGCGGCTCATCGTGGACCGCATCGAGAAGACGCTCGGGGACCGGGGGCGCATCCTCGTGCGGTGGAGCGGGACGGAGCCGAAGCTGCGCGTCATGGTCGAGGGGGAGGACGCGGCGGCCATCGGGGCGTACGCGCTCGAGATCATCGAGGCGGCCAAGCAGGACGTCGCGGGGGCTACGGCGTAGGGAATTCCGGTGGCTCGGCCCGGGGAGGGGGTGATCGCCGGGTGGGGCGGGGGCCCCGCCGAACTCGCCTTGGACAGTGCGCCGGAGGCGCACTGTCCAAGGCTCAGACACGGCCCATCCCCCGCCCCACCCGGCGATCACCCCCTCCCCGGGCCTACGGAATTTATAAGGTCGCGGGGGTAGCGGACGCGGCTAGAGCGCGCGGCGCATGAAGAGATCTTCGAGGGTCTCGCGGCGAGGGGTGACCTCGACGATCTGCGCGCCGGCGGCGAGGGATTGCTCTAGCACCTTGTGCACGTGCGCCTCGCCTTGCACGTCGACCACGGCGACGTCGCCGCGGCGCGAGGTCGCGAAGCCCATCGTGGCGAGCTGGGCGAGCAGGGCGTCGGTGGCGCCGGCGAGCGTGATGTCGGTGCGCAGGACGTCGCCGCGGAGGAGCTGACGGATCGCGCCGCTCACCACCACCTGGCCCTCGCGCAGGATCGCCACGCGGTCGCACATGGCCTCGACGTCGCTGAGGATGTGCGTCGAGAAGAAGATCGTCCGGCCCTGGTCGCGCTCCGCGAAGATGAGATCGCGCACCTCCTTGCGACCGACCGGGTCGAGGCCGCTCATGGGCTCGTCGAGGATCAACATCTCGGGGTCGGAGACGAGCGCGGCGGCGAGGCCCGTGCGCTGGAGCATCCCCTTCGAGAGACGGCGCACCTGGCGGTCGGCGGCGTACGCGATCTTCACCTGGTCGAGCACCTCCGCCGTCCGGCGGCGCAGCGGGGCGCCGGACATCCCGGAGAGACGGCCGCAGAGCTCCACGAACTCGCGGGGGGTGAGGTAGGGGTACACGTACGGGTTCTCCGGCAAGAAGCCGATCCTCCGCCGCGCCTCGGGCGACGGCACGCGCGCGCCGAACAGGTACGCCTCGCCGCCGGTCGGGGCGATGAGGCCCGTCAGCATCTTGATCGTCGTCGTCTTGCCGGCGCCGTTCGGGCCGAGGAAGCCGAAGATCTCGCCGCGGCGCACGCCGAAGCTCACCCCCTTCACCGCCTCGACCGCCTTGCGGCGCAAGAAGCCCACCCGGAACGTCTTCAAGAGGCCGCGGACGTCGATCAGCAGCTCGCCGTCCGCCGCCCCCTCGCCGGGGACAGGCGGCGCAGCGCGGCCGTCGCTCCGCTCGGCCGTCGTCGCGGCCCCGATCATGCGCCCTCCTCGCCCTCGTGATGCTCGCCGAGCGGCGCGTCGCCCGGCCGCGACCGGCCGCGCGCGCTCACCGCGCTGTACTCGTGCAGCTTGTACTGGATCTTGCGCGGGCTGATGCCGAGGATCGTCGCCGCCTTCGAGGTGGAGCCCTTGCACGCCTCGAGCGTGCGCAGGATCGCGTAACGCTCCAGGTCGTAGATGGTGCTCCCAGGGATGCGCGGCATCGCGTCCACCGCCTCGGCCGGCTCCGACGACATCTGCACCGGCAGGTGGCGGAGCTCGATGCGCGGGCCGTCGCACAGCACCGCCGCGCGCTCGATCGCGTTCTCCAGCTCGCGCACGTTGCCCGGGAACGCATAGCCCGTCAGCGCCGAGAGCGCCTCGTCCGTGAACCCCTCGATGCGCTTGCCGTTCTCCTGCGCGTAACGGCCCAGGAAGAACGTCGCGAGCTCGGGGATGTCGCTCCGGCGCTCGCGGAGCGGCGGGATCTCGAGCGTGACGACGTTCAGGCGGTAGTAGAGATCCTCCCGGAACAGGCCCTCGGCGATGCGCTGGCGCAGGTCGCGGTTCGACGCGGCGAGGATCCGCACGTCGACCTTGAGCGTCTCGTTGCCGCCGACCCGCTCGAACGTCCGCTCCTGCAGGAAGCGCAGGAGCTTCACCTGCGTGGCGAGCGGGATCTCGCTCACCTCGTCCAGGAACAGGGTGCCGCCGTTCGCCTGCTCGAAGCGGCCCTCGCGGCGGCCGACGGCGCCGGTGAACGCGCCGCGCTCGTGGCCGAAGAGCTCGCTCTCCAGGAGCGACTCGCTCAGCGCGGCGCAGTTCAGCCGGACGAGCGGCGCCTTCGACCGCGGGCTCGCGCGGTGGATCATCTCGGCGATGAGCTCCTTGCCCGTGCCCGTCTCGCCCACGATCAGCACGCTCGCGCGGCTCGGCGCCACCTGCTCGACCAGCCGGAGCAGCTTCGCCATGCTCGCGTGGCTCGCGATCACGTGGCCGAACGCGTTGCGCTCGCGCAGCCGCTCGCGCAGCCGCGAGTTCTCCTGGAGCAGCCGCGCCCGCTCCACCGCGCGCTCGACCACCACCGCGAGCACCGAGAAGTCGAGCGGCTTCGTCAGGTAGTTGTACGCGCCCTTCTTCACCGCCTCGACCGCGCTCGAGATCGTGCCGAACGCGGTCATCACGACGAAGGTCGCGTCGGGCAGCGCGACCTGCGCCTTCTCCATCATCCGGATGCCGTCGAGCCCCGGCATCTTGAGGTCGGTCAGGACCACGTCGGGCGCGAACTCCTCCAGCTTGCCGAGCGCCTTGAAGCCGTCGGCCGCGGTCTCCGTCGTGTACCCCTCCTCGCGGAGGATCTCCGAGAGCGCCGCGCGCGCGTTCGCCTCGTCGTCGACGATCAGGATGCGCCCCCGGGATGCCATGAGCGCTTTCCTAGCATGCGCCTTCGCAGAAATGGGCCCGGCTCGGCCTCCCGCCTCGGCGCGGCCGGGGCGCGGTCGGGGCGTCGGCACGCGCTGGCCGAGCACGTTTGCGACCGGGTCGCCGGCGCGGCGGAGCGCCGCCCGCGCCGCGCCGAGAGGCGCGCGGGAGCGCCGGGCGATCGGGCGAAGGCGTGCGGGGACGCCGCGCGGATCGCGCTGCGCGGGGCCGTATGGCGCGGCTCTGCCGCTGTCGAAACCGCTGTTTCGCGTGCCGCCCGGAGTGATACAACGGGCCGCGCGCGAGGTCTCTGCCGTCCCGATTGGCGGGCGTTTCCTTGATCGGCCTCGCGGACCGAGGCTCGATGCATACGCTTCTGAAGGTGTTTGCCGACAGGCCCAGGCGCGCTGCGCTCACAGCGCTGCCGCTCGTCGGCGCTCTCACGCTGGCGGGCGCTGCCGGAGCGCAGCAGCCGCAGCCGCCCTTCGGACCGCAGCCGCCTCCTGGCCAGCCGACGCCTGGGCCTTTCGGACCTCAACCGTTCCCCGGCCAGCCCGGCCCCTTCGGGCCGCAGCCGCCCCCGGGCGACGCCCCGCCGACGCAGTTCGGGCCGCAGCCGCCCCCGGGCGACGCCCCGCCGACGCAGTTCGGGCCGCAGCCCGGCTTCCCGGGCGACGGCGCGACGCAGTTCGGCCCGCAGCCTCCGGGCGGCCAGGCGCCGGACGCGAGCTTCTCGTTCGGCGCGCAGGCGTCCGCGGGTGATCAAGGCGCCCAGGCGAGCGCGACGGCGACGAGCTCCGCCGCGCTGGACGAGCAGGCGCGCGCCCTCTCGCTCATCGAGCAGCCGAACCTGTGGGGCTCGACCGGCCTGCTCAGGACGTCGTACGCGGGCTCGGGCGCCCCGGGGACCTTCCGGGTGTCGTTCCTGCTCGACTGGTTCTCGACGAGCAACTTCCTCTGTGATCCGAGCGAGTCGACGCCCGCCGGCGAGCCGATCACCTGCGGCCCCGACGCGCAGCCGGACTCGGCGAGCCACGTGGGGGCGTTCTTCGCGCTGAACGCGACCCCCCTGCCCTTCCTCGAAGGGTACGCGTCGATCCGCACGTTCGCGAACGCGAACGATCAAGGCCGCCCGCGGCTCCTTCAGGTGCTCGGCGACACGACGCTGGGCGTGAAGGGGTTCACGCCCACGAAGATCGGCAAGTACTTCACCTTCGGCGGCGAGGCGCAGCTGCTGCTCTTGAACGGGACGGGCGACGTCGGCCTCGCCGGCGGCGGCACCAGCGCGGCGTTCCGCGGGCTCGCGTCGCTCGATCTGCGCAAGCCGGACGGCAAGGGGTTCCCGCTGCGGGTGAACCTGAACCTCGGCTACAAGCTCGACAACTCCGGCATCGTCGTGAGGCAGGTCGAGGAGGAGCGGGCCAAGGCGTTCCGGGACGGCCGCGAGCGGCAGCCGATCTCGCGCATCGAGCGGTACGGGCTCGGCATCAACAAGGTCGACTTCTTCCAGACCTACCTGGGCGTCGAGGTGCCGCTGCCGAAGGTGCAGCCTTACCTCGAGTACACGCTCGACATCCCGGTGAACCGGCAGGGTTACGAGTGCCACACGAGGAGCGTGGCGCGCGGCGACGTCTGCCTCGGGCTCGACGATTTCTCGTCGCCCGATCCGCAGAACCAGGGCGGACCGGGGTACGCGGCGGTGCCGTCGCGGCTGTCGATCGGCGTGCGGGCGACGCCGTTCGAGAAGGCGTTCCGCGGGCTCTCCGGGCACGCGGCGTTCGACCTCGGCCTGTCGGCGACGTCCGTGTTCATCGAGGAGGTCGCGCCGCAGGCGCCGTGGACGCTCTATCTCGGGATCGCCTACGCGTACGACACGAAGCAGAAGGAGCCGCCGCCGGCGCCCGCGCCGCAGATCATCAAGGAGCCGCCGCAGCTCGTGCCGGCGCCGCAGAGCTTCGCCCGCGGCTTCGTGCACGAGCAGAACAAGCCCGACGCGCCGGTGGCCGACGCCATCGTGACCGTCGAAGGCGTCGCCCAGCCGCCCTACGCGACCGGGCCGGACGGCCGCTTCCTCACGCGGCACCTCGAGCCGGGGACGTACACCTTCAGCGTCCGGGCGAACGGCTACAAGCCGGGCACGTGCCAGGCCACGATCTCCGCCGGCGGGGCCGCGCCCGGACAGCCCGGCGCCTTCGGGCCGCAGCCGGGGCAGCCCGATCCCTTCGGCGCACCGCCCGGACAGCCCGGCGCCTTCGGTCCGCAGCCTGGGCAGCCCGGCGCCTTCGGACCGCAGCCGGTGCCCTTCGGCCAGCAGCCCGGGCAGCCTGGCGCCTTCGGACCGCAGCCTGGACAGCCTGGCGCCTTCGGACCGCAGCCTGGCGCCTTCGGACCGCAGCCTGGGCAGCCCGGCGCCTTCGGACCGCAGCCGGCGCCCTTCGGCCAGCAGCCCGGGCAGCCCGCGCCGTTCGGGCAGCAGCCGGGGGTTCCCGGCGCGGCGCCGATCCCGGCACAGCCGCAGGGGCCGACGTTCGTCGATGTCGATTGCTCGCTGGAGGCGCTGCCGAAGACGGGCAACATCGTCGGGACCGTGAAGGACGCCGAGAGCGGCGATGCGGTCGCCGGCGCGACGATCCGGCTCACCGACGCGGCCGGCCGTGAGCAGACGGCGACGACCGACGGGAGCGGCGCCTTCCGCTTCCCCGACCTGCCGGCCGGCGCGGTGACGCTCAAGGTCGAGGCGCAGGGCTACATGAACCACGTCAACCAGGCCGACGTCCGGACGAGCGAGGACACGCGCGCCGCGCTCACCGTGAACAAGCGGCCGAAGGTCTCGCTCGTGAAGGTGCAGGGCAACGAGATCAAGATCTCGCGGCAGATCCACTTCGAGACCGACTCGGCGAAGATCCTCGGCGACTCGAACGCGCTGATGGAGGAGATCGCGGACGTGCTCCAGCGCAATCCGAACATCCGCAAGGTCGAGATCCAGGGGCACACCGACAACACGGGCGGGCGGGAGCACAACCAGACGCTCAGCGAGGCCCGGGCGAACTCGGTGCGGACCTGGCTGATCCGGGCCGGCGTGGACGGCGGGCGCCTGCAGGCGAAGGGCTACGGGCAGGACCGGCCGGTCGCGCCGAACGTCACGCCCGCGAACAAGGCCAAGAACCGGCGCGTGCAGTTCATCATCCTGGAGAAGTGAGCCCGGGCCGCCGCGCAGCGCGCGGCCCCGGCGCGAGGGCCGCCGCGCAGCGCGCGGCCCCGACGGGAGCGCCGCGCGCCCGGCGTCGCTTGTCGGCGCGACTGCGTTGCGATAGCGGAGGCGCATGAGAGAGCGGGTCGTCGTGGTCGCGCTGGCCATGGGGATGGGGTGCGCGGCGCCCAGCCCGGCGCCGGACGCGCGGCCGGCCGAGAGCGCCGCGCCGGCAGGGAGCTCCGCGCCGGCAGGGAGCGCCGCGCCGGCGGCGAGCGCTGCGGCCGGGGCGGCGGCGCCGCGGCCGGGCGAGGACGCGGGCGCGCCGGAGCCGCCGGCGCGGGATGCAGGCGCCGGCGCGGCCGCGGGCGGAGAAGCGGCGGACGGCGGCGCCGAGGCGGACGCAGCGGCGGCCTTCGCGGCGGACAACAAGATCAAGCCGCCGCTCGAGAGCGAGGAGCTCACGGCGCGGGCGCAGGGGCTGTTCGACGCGATCGTGAAGAACGAGCCGGCGCTGGCCGACCCGTTCTGGTTCCCCAAGGAGCCGTTCATCCCGCTCAAGGACGTGAAGGACCCCGGCAAGTACTGGGACAACCTCCACGCGGCCTACGTCAACGACGTGAAGGCGACGCACCGGAAGCGCAAGAGCTGGGAGGGCGCGCGGTTCGTCGGCTTCGAGGTCGGCTCGACGCCGAAGTGGGTGCCGCCGGGCGACGAGGTCAACAAGATCGGCTACTTCCGATCCCTCCACGGCAAGCTGAAGTACGAGATCGACGGCAAGCCGGCGAGCCTCGACGTCCACACGATCATCTCGTGGCAGGGCCGCTGGTACATCACGCACCTCGGCAAGTTCAAGTAGCGAAAGGCGACCGCCCCCCGCGCGGCGCGGCGAGCCCGCGCGCATCGGGAGGACCAGGGGAACGTGATGGAGCAAGCAGAGCGCGGCGCGAGCGGGCTGAGGGCGCGGTACGACGCCGTCCGGGCGTTCACCGAGGCGCTGTGCGCGCCGCTCTGCCCCGAGGACTACGTCGTCCAGTCGATGGCGGACGCGAGCCCGGTGAAGTGGCACCTGGCGCACACGACCTGGTTCTTCGAGACGTTCGTGCTCGGCCAGAGGGCCGGCTACGCCCCCTTTCATCCGCAGTTCGGATACCTCTTCAACTCGTATTACGTGAGCGTGGGAGAGCGGCACAGCCGGCCGCGGCGAGGCGTCCTGTCGCGGCCGACGGTGGAAGAGACGTACCGCTACCGGCGCTGCGTGGACGAGCGGATGCGCGGGCTGCTCGGCGAGCTCGACGCGGGCCTCGCCGGCGACCTCGCGTTCGCGATCGAGGTGGGGCTGCACCACGAGCAGCAGCACCAGGAGCTGATCCTGACCGACCTGAAACACGCGATGGCGCAGAACCCGCTGCGCCCCGCGATCTACCCCGGCGCGCGCGCGGGCCGGTCGGGCGGCGCGGCCGGGGAGCTCCGCTACGTCGAGCACGGCGAGGGCGTGCGCTGGATCGGCCACGAGGGGGCCGCGTTCGCGTTCGACAACGAGTCCCCGCGGCACCGCGTGTTCGTGGGCCCGTTCGCGCTCGCGGATCGGCCGGTGACGTGCGGGGAGTACCTCGCGTTCATGCGGGACGGCGGGTACTCGCGGCCGGAGCTGTGGCTGTCGAGCGGCTGGGACGCCGTCGTGGCGAACGGGTGGGAGGCGCCGCTCTACTGGGAGCGCCAGGGCGGCGGGGTGCAGCTGTTCACGCTGCACGGGCCCCGCGAGGTCGACGTGGAGGAGCCGGTCTGCCACGTGAGCTACTACGAGGCCGACGCCTATGCGCGGTGGGCCGGCGCGCGGCTGCCGACGGAGGCCGAGTGGGAGACGGCGGCGCGCGAGGCGCTCGCCGGCGAGCACGGGGCCGCCGGCGGCGGGGCGCACGGCGAGGCGACGCGTCACGGGAACTTCGCCGACCGCGGGCGCTACCACCCGGAGCCGCCGGGCCCTCCGCCGCGGCAGGGCGCCCCGCGGCAGCTCCTCGGCGACGTGTGGGAGTGGACGTCGAGCGCGTACGCGCCCTACCCCGGGTACCGCCCGTGGCCCGGCGCGCTCGGCGAGTACAACGGCAAGTTCATGAGCAACCAGCTCGTGCTCCGCGGCGGCTCCTGCGCGACCCCCGAGACGCACGTCCGCGCGACGTACAGGAACTTCTTCCCGCCGGACGCGCGGTGGCAGATGAGCGGCATCCGGCTGGCCCGCGACCTCTGACGCCGGGCCGCGGCGGCGGCCGGCGATCTCGGACGCGGTCCGCGGAGGCGGCCGGCGGCCGGCCCGGCGCGGCGGCGGCCGCCGCGCGGGCGGCGTGAGCCCCTTCTCCTGGACGCTGCGGCGCCGCGCCGCCATCGTCTCGGCGTGGCGCCGCTCGTCTCCGTCTTGCTCCCCTACCGGCAGGCCGAGGCGACCATCGAGGAGGCGCTGGAGAGCGTGCTCGCCGAGCGCGACGTCGACCTCGAGGTGATCGCGGTGGACGACGGCTCGACGGACGGCGGTCCGGCCCGGGTCGCGCGCATCGCCGGGCGCGACCGCCGCGTGCTCCCGGTCGCGACGGGCGGCGTGGGGATCGCGCGCGCGCTCGCCCGGGCGGCGGGAGCGGCGCGCGGCGAGCTCCTCGCGCGCATGGACGGCGATGACCTCTCGGTCGACGGGCGCCTCGCGCGCCAGGTCGAGGCGCTCCGGCGAGATCCGCGGCTCGCCGTCGTCGGCGCCCGCGTCGAGGCGTTCGCGGCCGGGCCGGTGGGCGAAGGCATGCTGCGCTACGTGGCGTGGCTGAACTCGATCGTCACGCCCGAGGAGCACGCGCGGGAGATGTTCGTGGAGTCCCCGCTCTGCCACCCGTCGGTGATGCTGCGGCGGAGCGCGCTGGAGCAGGTCGGCGGCTTCCGGGAGGCCCCGTGGGCCGAGGACTACGACCTGTGGCTGCGCCTCGACGCCGCGGGCGCGCGGATGGCGAAGATCCCGGAGCTCGGCCTGCGCTGGCGGCACCGCGAGGGCCGCGCGACGTTCGCGGATCCGCGGTACGCGATCCAGCGCTTCCTCGAGGCGAAGGCCCACTACCTGGCGAGCAAGCTGGGACGGGCGCGCCCCGTGGCGGTGTGGGGCGCGGGCAAGACCGGCCGGCGGCTGGCGAGGGCGCTCGCCGGGAACGGCGTGCGGCCGGAGCGGTTCGTGGACATCGATCCGCGCAAGATCGGCCGGATCGCGCAGGGAGCGCCGATCGTCGACCCGTCGGCGCTCACGCGCGGCGCGCAGACCGTGGTGGTCGCCGTGGGCGCGCGGGGCGCGCGCGCGCTGATCCGCGATCACCTCGCCGGGCGCGGCTTCGTCGAGGGCTCCGACTATGTGTGCGCCTCGTGAGCGCGCGCCCGGCGAGTATTTGCAAGCGCGCGATCTGATGGGAGGATTCTCCCAGGACAGCGATGCGCATCCCGGTGCTCACGAGCCGCCTCGAGTTCCCGCCGCCCGAGCGCGCGACCCCGGAAGGGATCGTGGCCGTGGGCGGCGAGGCGTCGCCGGAGCGGATCCTGGCCGGCTACCGCCGGGGCATCTTCCCGTGGCCCCACGAGGGGCTGCCGCTGCTCTGGTTCTCGCCCGATCCGCGCTTCGTCCTGCCGCCGCGCGAGGCGCACATCCCGCACTCGCTGCGCAAGCGGGCGCGGCGCGGCGAGATCGAGGTGCGGACCGACACCGCGTTCGTGGACGTCATGCGCGCCTGCGGCGAGGCGCCGCGGCCAGGGCAGGACGGCACGTGGATCACCGAGGAGCTCATCGCCGGCTACGCCGCGCTGCACGCGGCGGGGTACGCGCACAGCATCGAGGCCTGGTCGAGCGGCCAGCTCGTCGGCGGCCTCTACGGCGTGTCGCTGGGGCGGATGTTCTTCGGCGAGTCGATGTTCGCGCGCGCCCCCGACGCCTCGAAGGTCGCCTTCGCGACGCTGCTCGGGAACCTCGTCGCCTGGGACTTCGCGCTGGTGGACTGCCAGGTGTACACGGACCACCTCGAGCGCTTCGGCGCGGTGGAGTGGCCGCGGCGCGAGTTCCTCCGGGCGCTCAAGCTGGCGCTCGACGCGCCGACGAAGATGGGCCCGTGGCGCTTCGACCTCGACCCCGCGCAGGCGATCGAGCGGCTGATCCCGAGGTGACCGCGGGCGAGGTCCGGCGCGTTCAGCGCGGCCCGCGGCGCCCTGCGCGCGAGCCTAGGACCCCTGTCCGCCCGAGCTGTCCTTGATCTCCCGGAGCAGGTCCTCGACCCGCCGCTGGGCGTCGATCCCCTCGTCGTAGAAGAAGCGCAGCGTGGGGACCACGCGCAGCCCCATGGTCCGCGCGACGTCCCTGCGCAGCCGGCCCGACGCCGCCTCGAGCCCCTTGAGCAGGGCGCGGCGCGCCGCCGCGTCCTCCACCCCGAGCTCGTTGCGCACGTAGATCCTCGCGCTCTGCAGGTCGTCGGTGAGCTCCACCCGCGACACGAGCACGCCCGCGAGCCGCGGGTCGCTCAGCTCCCGGAGCAGGCTCGAAAGATCCTCGCGGAGCCGCTCGGCGACGCGCGTCGCCCGCTTCACCATGCCGCTCATTCGTCGTCCTCTTCGCCCTCGATCATGTCCGAGGGCGCTCCCAGATCGTCCATCTCGCGCCCGAGCGCCTGCTCGATGCCGCCCTGCACCCCCGTCCCACCCTCGCCGAAGGGCACGATCTCCGTCGCCCGATCGGTGAGGACCGCGTGGGGCAACGACCCGGCCATCGCGGCCACGTCCGCGAGGACCCTGTCGCACATGGCCGCGGAGTTCGAGACCACCGCGACGCCCAGCGTGGCCCGTCGCGGATCGTCGAGCACGCCGACCTCGGCGATCGACACGCGCATCCGCGACTGCGCCCGCTCCTTCAAGGAGCGCACCACGCTGCGCTTGTCCTTGAGGGAGCGGGCCCCGACGATATCGAGCCGGAGACGGAGGACGCCGACGAACATCTAGGCGGGCTCAGAGCTTCGTCTTGATCTCTTCGATCTCGAAGCTCTCGATGATGTCGCGCTCCTTGATGTCCGAGTAGCCCTCGAGCGAGATGCCGCACTCGAACCCCTCGACCACCTCGCGCACGTCGTCCTTGAAGCGGCGCAGCCCCGAGAGGCGCCCCGTCCAGACGACGACGTTGTCGCGGATGAGGCGGGCCTCGGCGGTGCGCTTGACCGAGCCGCTCACCGCCATGCAGCCGGCGACCGTGCCAGCCTTCGTGATCTTGAAGACCTGGCGGACCTCCGCGCGGCCGAGGACCTTCTCCACCTTCGTCGCGGGGAGCAGGCCCTCCATCGCGCTCCGGATGTCGTCCACGGCGTTGTAGATGATGTTGTAGAGCCGGATCTCGACGCCCTCGCTCTCGGCCAGCGCGCCCGCCTTGCCGGCCGGGCGCACGTTGAAGCCGACGATGATCGCCTTCGACGCGACCGCCAGGTTGACGTCGCCCTCGGTGATGCCGCCGACGGCGCCGTTCACGATGGTGACCTTCACCTTCTCGGTCGAGAGCTTCGCCAGCGCGTGGATGATCGCCTCGACCGAACCCTGCACGTCGGCCTTGATGATCAGCTTGAGCTCGAGCTGATCCGCCTCTTGCAGGTTCTTCGTGATCGACTCGAGCGAGACGCGCGAGTCCTGCGGGATCAGCGTCTTCGACGCCTTCTTGCGGCGGGTCTCGGCGATCTCCTCCGCGGTCTTCCCGTCCTTGACGGCGTGGACGGGATCACCCGCGCTCGGCACCTCGTTCAGGCCGAGGACCTCGACGGGCGTCGCCGGGCCGGCCTCGGCGACGGAGCGCCCGAGCTCGTCGGTCATCGCCCGGACCTTGCCCCACGCGCTGCCGGCCAGGACGATGTCGCCCGTGCGGAGCGTGCCGTCCTGGACCATGACGCGCGCGACCGGACCGCGGCCGCGATCGAGCAGCGCCTCGATGACCGTGCCGCTGGCCCGCTTCTTCGGGTTGGCGCGGAGGTCCTGCACCTCGGCGAGCAGCAGGACCGACTCGAGGAGCTGGTCGATGCCGACGCCCGTCTTCGCGGACACGCTGCTGAACATCGTCTCGCCGCCCCACTCCTCGGGCTGCAGCCCGAGCGAGGCGAGGTCGCGCTTGATCTTGTCGGGATCCGCGCCCGGCTTGTCGATCTTGTTCACCGCGACGATGATCGGCACCTTGGCCGCCTGGGCGTGCGAGATCGCCTCCTTGGTCTGTGGCATGACGCCGTCGTCGGCCGCGACGACCAGGATGACGATGTCCGTGAGCGAGGCGCCGCGCGCGCGCATCGCCGTAAACGCCTCGTGGCCCGGCGTGTCGAGGAACGCGATCGTGCCGCGCGGCGTCTCGACGCGGTAGGCGCCGATGTGCTGCGTGATCCCGCCCGCCTCGCCCTCGGCGACCGTGGCCTTCCGGATCCGGTCGAGCAGCGACGTCTTGCCGTGGTCGACGTGACCCATGACGGTGACGATCGGCGGACGGATCTCGACGTCCTCGTCGGTGTCGGTCCCCGCCTGCATGGCCGCGGTGAGCGTGTCCTGCTCGCTGACGGCCACGTCCTCGACGCTCCAGCCGAACTCGCTGGCGAGGATCTTCGCGGTGTCGGCGTCGAGCGTGCTGTTGATGTTCACGCCCGTCATGCCCATCGACAGGAGGCGCATGAGCACGTCCGTCGCCTTCAGGCTCATCTTCGCGGCGAGCTGCTGGAGGCTGACCTGCTCCTCGATCTTGATGACCTTCTTGTGCGAGGCCATCTCCTGCGTGGAGACCTGGACCGGCTTGCGCGGGAGAGAGCCGCCCGGGCGCTGCCGCCCGAACTGCCCGGGGCGAGCGTTCCTGCCGCCCATCGGCCGGCCGCCAGGGCCGAAGCTGGGGCCACCGGGGCGCGCCTGCTGGGCGTTGGCGCGCGGATCGTAGGTGGTGCGCCGCGGCTGCGGCGTGCCGGTGCGGGCGGCGGGCATCGTGACGCCAGGGCGCCCCTGCCACACCTCGATGCCGGTCTTCGGCGGCGAGGACGGGCGGCGCGGCGGCTGCGCCGGCGCGTTGGCCGGCTCCTCCGGCTTCGCGGCAGGCGTCGACGCGGGCGGCTGTGTCGGCCGTGACGTCGGCGTGCGCGACGCGGCGCCCGCCGGAGCCGAGGGCTGCGGCGACGGCGCGGACGACGGCCGCTGAGGCGCGGCGGTCGACGGAGCGGGCCGCGAGGCAGCCTGCGCCGGCGCAGCGGGCGCTTGCGCGGCGGGCGCCGCGGGCTTGGCCGGCGCCGCAGGGGCGGGCGCCGCAGCCTTCGCCGGCGCCGCCGCAGGCGCGGCAGCCTTCGCGGGCGCAGCGGCGGGCGCGGGCGCAGCGGCAGGTGCAGCCGCCGCAGGTGCAGCCGCCGCGGCAGGCGCGGGCGCAGCGGCAGGCGCAGCCGCCGCAGGTGCAGCCGCCGCGGCAGGCGCAGCCGCCGCAGGCGCGGGCGCAGCGGCGGCCACAGGCGGCGCTGCTGCGGCCGCGGGGGCGGGCGCCGGCTCGGGCGAGGCCGCCCTCGGGGCTGGCGCCGGCGTCACTGCGGGCGCCGGCGTCGCCGCGGGCGCGGCCGCGGCGGGCGCGGGCTGCGCGGGAGCGGCGGCCGCCGGAGGCGGCGGCGCAGCCGGAGCGGGCGGCGCGGCGGGCGCGGCCGCGGCGGGCGCAGGCGCGCTGGGCGCGGCAGGCGCGGGAGCGGGCGCGCTCGCAGCGACCTGCGGCTCGGGGGCGGGCGCCGGAGGCGCTGCGACGGGAGCGGCGGGCGGCGGCGGAGCGGGGCGGCGGACCGGCGCTTCTTCCTGAGCAGCACGCTCGGGCGGCGGAGAAACCGATGCGGGCGGCGCTGCGGGCCGGGCGGGTGTCGCCTCCGGGGGCGGCGCGGCGCGCACGGGCGCCTCGGCCGGCTCCGACGCGCGGCCAGGCGAAGAAGGCTCGGGCTCGGCCCCGGGCCGCGCGCGGCGCTTCACCACCGTCGGGCGGATCCGCTCTTCCACCACCTCAGGCGACTTCTGCCGCTCGAGGTGCCGCTTGACCCGCTCGACGACGTCGGACTCGACGGCGCTCATGTGATTGCGCACGTCGCCTATACCCATGGACTGGAAGAGCGCGACCAGCGTCTTCTGGTCCATGTTGAGCTGCTTGGCGACCTCGTAGACCCGGACTTTGCTCATGCACCTCGCTCCACGTTAACCAATCCGCCTCACCCATCCACGCGGGCGACGATTTGCGGCCACTCTGTCCACCGTCGAGGCGCGTCCGGCAGAACCGGACTCCGCCCACCTGCCCCCGACCGCGCCGCCGTTCCCGGTCTCCGGAGCAGCTGCAAGAAGCCGACCGGCGCCGCCCGTCGGTGCCGGCTGTCCCGCGCGGCTCGCGGGCGCGCCCTCCGGGCTGCCAGGTTGTCCCGCGGCCGCCTCGGGCGCCGGGCGAGGGCCGCGCTTCGAAGGCCCGGCGTTCGCCCCTGCCCGCTCGGGTCGACGGCGAGGCTCCTGGCCGCCACGGCCAGGCGCCGTCCTCGTCGGCTCCGGGCTGCCGGCCACCTCCGCCGAAGGAGCGGGCGCGTTGCGCGCCGGGCGCCCTCTTCGACCGGCGCCGGCGCTGCCGCGCCCCCCTGCCTCCGCGGCGTCCTCGCCCCGCTCCACGCGCCCGCAGGTGTCCACGATGTGGACCGCGCGCGCGACGGCGTCCGCGATCGACGCCGAGGAGATCGCCATCACGGCGACCCCGCGCTCCCGGGGGCCGCCGGCCAGCGCGCCGAGCGCCTGCTTGCTCCCCCACGCGACGGCGCGCCCCTCGGCGACCGCCCGCCGCACCTCCGGCAGCTCGGCTCCGGCCGCCGCGTCGCACGCGACCAGGACGAGCGCAGCCTCGCCCCGCGCGCACGCCCCGGCGACCGCATCGGCCCCGATCGCCGCGCTCTGGGAGCGGACCGCGGAGCGGATCAGCCCCTCGAGCCGCCGCTCCATCGCCGCGCGGATGGCGCGCGCCAGCGAGGCGGTCGTGAGCGGCTCCGCGCCCTGCGCGGCGTCGTCGCCGGCGCGCTCCGCGGCGCCTTCGGCCAGAGGGCCCACGATCGTGTGGACGCGCCCCTTCGCGGAGCGGGCGAGGCCCCGGGCGACCGCGCCCGCGAGGCACTCCTTCCGCGGATGGACGTGCGCGCCCCGACCGAACCCGCCGTCCCCCGGATCGACCGCGATCACGCCGCCGGGACCGAGGATGAGACGGACGAGCGAGCGGGCGCCGCGGGCGTCGCCGACATCGACGCGCTCCCCGCAACCGACACACGTGCGCGCCCGACCCCTCTCCGAGGGCTCGCGCTCACCCGTGCCGTTCTGTCTGCTCGCCTCTGAATCCATCCTCGATCCTCTCACCCCTCGCGCTAGGCGTGCCTCGCCTCCGCCGCGCGGCGGACATCCGCCCGCGCCGCGTCGAGCACCTTCTGCTCGCTCTCCACGAACTCTCGCGCGCCCTGCTTGATCGCGCGCGCCTTCTTGATGCCGAGGCCGGTGCGGATCGCCAGGCGATCCTCGTCCTCGCGCAGCAGATCCTCCACGCTGCGGTAGCCGGCCTCCTCCAGGAGGACCACCGTCCGGTCGCCGACGCCGCGGATGAACAGGAGGCGCTCGCGGTCGGTGAGCGGCTCGGTGCGCGAGCTCGCGGAGCGGATGCGCTCCTGCCGGAGCCGCTCCATCGTCGTGTCCGACTGCGACTTGATCCGCTCGGCGACCTCGGCGCCGCCGAGGCCAGGGATCGCCGCGAGCTCCTCGACCGACGCCTCGCTCACCTCCTCGAGGGCGCGGAAGCCGAGCCGGTACATGGACTTGGCGATCTGCTCCGTCACGCCGTCGATCTGCTGGAGGGCGGAGATCGCCTCCTCCTCCATCTGCTTGAACTTGGTCTCGCTGATGATGTCGAGCTTCCAGTTGGTCAGCTGCGCGGCGAGGCGCACGTTCTGGCCCTTGCGCCCGATCGCGAGCGACAGCTTCTCGTCCGGGACCACGAGCTCCATGCGCCCGTCCGCCTCGTCGACGATCACCTTGTGCACCTCGGCCGGCTGGATGGCGGCGATGACGTAGCGCGCCGGATCCCGGTCGAACGGCACGATGTCGATCTTCTCGCCGCGGAGCTCCTGGACCACGGCCTGCACGCGCGACCCCTTCATGCCGACGCACGCGCCCACCGGATCGACGTCCGCGTCGCGGCTCGTCACCGCGATCTTCGAGCGGGCGCCGGGTTCGCGGGCGACCGACACGATCCGCACGATGCCCTCGTAGATCTCGGGCACCTCCGCCTCGAACAGCTTCTCGACGAGCCGCGGATCGGAGCGGGAGAGGATCACCTGCGGGCCGCGCGCCTCGCGATCGATGTCCTTCACGTAGGCGACGATGCGATCCCCCGGCCGGTACGTCTCGCGCGGGGTCTGCTCGCGGAACGTGAGCACGCCCTCGGTGCGGCCGATGTCGACGATGATGTTGTTGCCCTTCTCGAACCGCCGCACGATGCCGCGGATGAGCTCGCCCTTGCGATCCTTGTACTCGTTGAAGATGAGATCGCGCTCGGCGTCGCGGACGCGCTGGAGCAGGACCTGCTTCGCCGTCTGCGCGGCGATGCGCCCGAAGGTCGTGCGGCCGTGCTTCAGCTTCAGGATGTCGCCGTACTCCTTGTCCTGATCGCGCGCCTTCTCCGCGTCCTCGGGGCGCCAGAAGACCTGGAAGCCGAGCTCCTCGCCCAGGGTCGCGTCGAGCTTGAGCTTGTCCACGTCAGCGATGGAGATCTCGCGCTCCGGCTCGGTCACGGCCTCGACCACGGTCATGTACTGGAAGAGGTCGATCTGCCCGGTGTCCTCGTTGAAGCGCGCCTCGAGCTCGCGGGTCGGGCCGAAGACGCTCTGCGCCGCCTTCAAGATCGCGGCTTCGATCGTCTCGACAAGGATCTTCTTGTCGATCCCCTTCTCCTTCGCGACCTGATCGAGGATGCTGCCGAGGCTCGTCTCCGAGGTCGGCATCGCTGCCATCGTTGCCATGACGTCCCTGTCTCCTGATCTTTCTTCTCTCTACTTGCGCTTCTCGGAGCCGCGCTCGCTCCGCTTTGAGCCAGGCCGCGGAGGCGGCTCCGACTCCGTGGCGGCGTCCTTGCCCTGCCGCTGCTGCCGCTTCTTGGGCTTGGGCTGAGGCGTGAGCTCGAAGACGAGGCGCGCCTCCACGACATCCGAGAACGGGACCTCGATCCGCTTGCCGTCGACCGAGACCGCGACCTGCCCCTCCGGCGCCTCGAGGAGCTCTCCCCGGAGCAGCCGCTGGCCGTCCGGCGCCGGGCGAGACAGCTTCACCTTCGCGATCCGACCGAGGAAGCGGGCGAACTCCGCAGGAGTTCGCAGCCGCCGATCGAGGCCCGGAGAGCTGACCTCGAGGTTGTAATGATGGGCAATCAAGTCCTCCACGTCGAGGACCGAGGAGACGTCGCGCGAGACATCGGCGCAGTCCTCCAGCGTGACGCCGCCGCCAGCGTCCGCCGTGCCCTCGCGCTCGATCGTCAGCCGCAGCGTCCAGCCCGCCCGCTCCGTGGTCCACTCCAGATCGACGAGCACGACCCCGTGCGAGGCGAGCACCGGCGCGATCGCGTCGCGGACACGCCCGAGATCAAAGGTGGACCTGGTCGAAGACTCCATCGGTTGCGGCATGTGAGGGTCGTCACCGTTGGCGGATCCGGGGTCTTCGGCGCCATGGACCCCGAGCGACGCTGCCCGACGCCCCTGCGCCAAAAAAAAAGAGCCGATTCCCTAACTGGGAACCCGGCTCGCGGATCCGCCTAGTTGTCGGCGGACAACCTAGTCGAATGCGGGCCCTCATGCAAGGGGGGATACGGGCCCCCCCGCGCGCGTCCCGCCCAGCGCCGAGCATCCCGGGAGCCGGGAGTTCCTCCAGCCGGGGCGACCTCTCCGCAAGGGCCCGAGCCCGCGGCGCGCGGCGACGGATCGCGCGAGCCGCCTTACGCCAGGTTCGGCAGCGCGACGATATCCACGTGCAGGACCTCCTCGAAGGCCGCGATCTCCTTGAGGCAGGCCTCGCTCGGCCGGCCGGAGACCCGCATCTTCGTGCACGTCGCAGTGGCCCCCTCGAAGACGGTATTCGAGATCTCCTCGATGTTGATCCCATGCCGTTTCATGACGCTCAGCGTGTTCGCGAGGACGCCGACCTTGTCCATCATCCGGACGACGACCGCGTAGCGGGCGGGCGACGTCGCGCAGATGTTGACCACGTTGGGCAGGTCCTCCTCCGTCATGAAGGAGCGGATGATCCGGGCCGTCTCCAGGGCGATGGCGCGCTGGGCCTGCTCCGTCTGCGCGCCGATGTGCGGCGTCCCGTAGACGACCCCTCGCCCGAGCAGGCGCGAGGCGACAGCCCCCACCTCCTTGTCCGGCTCGCCGGCGAAGACGTCGAGGCCGACCCGCAGCCCCTTGCGCGGGACGAGCTCCTCGAGCGCGCCGAAGTCCATCACCTCGGGGCGCGCGGCGTTCACGACGATGGCGCCGTCGGGCAGCGCCTCCAGGACCCGTCGGCCGATGATGCCGCGGGTCTGCGGGGTGGACGTCAGGTGCACCGTGAAGACGTCCGAGCGGGAGGCCAGCTCCTCCAGCGTCCGGGCGTAGCCGACATCCAGCTTGGCGGCGCGCGCCGGCGTCAGCGAGCGCGACCAGACGTGCGGCTCGAGCCCGAACGCGCGGGCCCGCAGCAGCACCTCGCGGCCGATCGCGCCGAGCCCCGCGATGCCGATCCGCCGGCCGAACAGGCCCCGGGCCGCCGAGTACCTCGTCTTCTCCCAGCGCCCGGACCGGAGGTCCGTCGTCGCGTCGACCAGCCGGCGATCGAGCGCGAGGATGAACGCCATCGTGAGCTCCGCGACCGCGGTCGCGTTCTTGCCAGGACAGTTCGCCACGTAGATGCCGCGCGCGCTCGCCGCCGCGACGTCGATCGTGCTCACGCCGACGCCCGCCCTGACGATCAGGTTGAGCTGCCGCCCGGCCTCGATCGCCTTCGCCGTGACCTCCGTGGAGCGGACGACGAGGATGCCGATCCCATCCAGGGCCGCAGGCAGCGTGTCTTTGGTAAGCTCCGGCCGGGACTCGATCTGGATCCCGAGCACCTTGAGCTCCTCCAGGGCCGCGAGATCCATTTTGTCGGCGACTAGCAGGCGCATGCGGACCGGAACCGTAACAGAAAAGCTCGCGCTGACGGTGGGCGTTCTGGTCCTCTCCTGCGCCAGCGATCACCAGGTCTCCCCCTGGGGCGCCGCCCGCAGGCCGCCCCTCTCCGTGTACGTGGCGCCGCCCGACCTCGACGCGCACCTCGGCGCGATCGACGTGGAGGCGGCCGAGCTCGGGCTCTCGCTCGAGGTCGAGCTCCGCGGGGCGCTACCTCGCGGCGGCGGCGAGGTGGTGGTGCGCAGGTACCGCGGGACCGACGCGCTCGGGCGCCGCACCTCGGCGGTCCGTGTGGCCACGCCCCGCGGCGTGGTCATGGCCGCAGGGCCGCTCGAGAGCGGGCGCGTGGACCGCAGCCAGGCCACCGAGCTCGTGCCGTCGCTCCTGCCCGGCCCCGACGCGGACGCGGCGCAGCAGCTCGGGCTGTTCCGCTCCGGGACCGACCTCAACCGCGACGGCGCGCCGGACGTGGTGCTCAGAAACGAGGCGGGGGAGCTGGAGGTCTGGGCCGTGCAGCCGCTCGGCGCCGCCCGGTACACCGTCGAGCTCGCCGTGCCGCCGCGGTTCGCGCTCGACGTCGACCGCGATGGGTCGCTGGAGCTCGCCGGCCAGGTGCCCGTCGACGAGGGCGATCCCATCCGGCCGGATCTCGTCGACGTCGCCGGCTTCGAGGGCGGCCGCTACACGCACCGGAGCGGCGCGGCGCGCGCGTTCCACGAGGCGCGCGCGGGCGGGCCCGGCGCGGGCGGCGCCGGGCAGGGCAAGCGACCGGAGCCGCCGATGGACGATGCCGTCCGCCTGCGGCGCGCGCTGGAGCAGGCCTGGCACGCGCTGCTCGCGGGCAGACCGGCGAAGGAAACGCTCGCGGCGCTCGACCGGGAAGCGGTGCCGGCCGCCCTCCGGGAGGTGTTCTCGGTCCACCGGGCGAGGGTGGCCGACGTGGCCCAGGCGAGCGCGAGGGGCGCGCCGGCAGAGGAGGCGCCGACCCCGCCGCGCGGGACGCGCGCGCCTACTCGTCCGCAGGAGGCATCGGGAAGGCCTGACTGAACGTGACGACGATGTCGCCGGGCAACGCGTCGGGCTCCCGGTAGCCGCGCGTCAGCGGGAAGCCCCAGTCGGCGCGCATGACGACGCGGTTGAGCTGCGGGAAGAGGAGGCGCACCCCGAAGCCGGCCGACGTCTTCACGGCGAAGTCGTCGTAGCCGTCGAAGGCGTCGCCCGCGTCGGCGAAGGCCGCCCCCGCGAGCTGGCACGACCAGACCTCCACGGGGCGTGTCCGGAGCTCGAGGTTCGCCGAGAACACGTCCTCGCCGATGAACGCCCGCGTGGGGTACCCGCGGAGCCGCGTGTCGCCGCCGAGCACCGACCTCTGGTTCAGGTAGTTCCGGTAGCGATCGAGCAGCCGCACGTCGAGCACCAGCCGCCCGAGGCCGAAGCTCGGCGTGTGCACGCGCGCGCGCGCCTCGATCGAGGCGTCGGAGATGCGGGAGCGCTCGAGCTCCGTGACGCTCTCGACCACGACGCGCGCGAGGCCGTCGCCGAGCGGGACGGTGTACGCCGCGGCGGCGGCGATCCCGAGGAAATCGCGGGACGAGTTGAGCGCGGTCGTGACCGGGTAGATCCGGATCGCAACGTCGTGGCCCAGCCGGTAGTCCTCCTGCAGCGCGAGCGTGTTGACGTCGAGCGTCCGCAAGAAGCCCGTCGCGTACGTGGCGTACTTGAAGATCGGCGCGATGCGGACGTCGCTCACCGGCATCTCCACGCGCTCGAACTCCGCGAGCGCGGCCGGAGCCACGCCCGGGATCCCGTCCTTGCGGTAGACCTTGCGGCTCGCCTCGATGCCCACCGAGAGGTCGTGCTTCACGCCGCGGGAGGCCGCCGCCGCGACGCCCCGGCCGGCGCCCGCGCCCCGCCCGCCGAAGCTGCGGGTGAGGAGGTAGCTGCCGACGAGGAGGTCGCTCCGGTAGGTGTACGGGATCTGGTCGTCCCCCGGCGTCGCCTCCGCGTCGAACGCGGCGAGCTTCGTGCCGACGAAGCGGCGGGTCACCTCGTTGCGCCAGCCGATCTGGGTCTCCCAGGCCCACTCCGCCTCGGTCGCGTAGAGCGGCTGCCCGTAGACGAACGCGCCGGTGGAGCCCTCGAGCTCGCCGCTCTCCCGGCCGAGGATCGCGTTCACCTCGGCCCGCAGCCGCACGTGGCTGCCCCCGATGCGCGGCATCGAGTAGATGCCGCCGAGCGAGAGCGCGCCGGGATCGAGCTCGAGCTGCGCCGCGACGGCGTGGTGGGTGCCGAGCAGGTTCTGCTCGGCGGGCTGCAGGAACAGGTACTCGAGCTGGCCGCCGGCGATGCGGTAGTTCGAGTTGAGGCGGAGGCTCCAGACGTCCTTGGTGACGACCGCGACCCGCACCCGGTCCGGCGCGCTGCCCCGCAGCGCGAGGACGAGGACCAGCGACAGCTGGCTCAGGTCGCGCAGGTTGCGCGCCGACTCGTCGGCGAGCGCCTGCGCGTACGGCCGCCCCGGGGCGAGCAGCACCTCGCGCCGGATGACGTGCGGCCGCGAGAGCGCGTGGAACCAGTTCAGGAACGCCGGCGCGGGGTCGCGATCCTCGATCACCTCGAGCGGGACGACGTCGATCGCCTCGACGAGCTTGCCCTCGGGGGCGGGCTCCAGCGTGGCGCCGAGGCGCGCGAGGGCGCGATCGATCGTGGCGCTCTCGTAGCTCGAGTAGCCCTCGTGGCGGCGAGGCTCGGGCGGCGCCGCCGACGCGTGCTGCTGGGCGCGCGCCGGGCTCGCGCCGGACGGCGCGGCGATCGCCAGCGCGAGCGCGATCGCGAAGCGCACCCTCGCGGTCGACGCGCTACGCACGGGCCGCGCGCCTCAGAAGGACTCGGTGGGAGGGTACGTCGCCATGACGTTGATCCGGTACTTCACGTACTGGTGCGGGATCGTCCCCCAGTCGGGCGTCGGCATCGCGCGCCGCACGCAGCGGATCAGCTCCTTCGTCTTCCCGCGGATCGCCTTCGTCGTCGACTTGCCGGCGTAGAGGTTCGTCCGCTTGCGCCGGAAGTCCATCTCAAGGACGAAGCTGACCGTGGTGGTCTCCTTGCTGGTGGGGGCGCACGGGACGTTGTCGCGGATCGCGCGCGACAGGGCGTCCTCGAAGAAGGTGACGTGATCGCACCGCTCGGGCGGCGTGGTGCCCGGGCCGGGGTTCTCGCACTTGATCGTGGTGAACGGCGAGAGCGTGACGCCCGCGGGCAGCTCGGGCCCGGCGTCGGCGAGCGCCCCCGCGTCCGCGGCGTAGGCGCCGGCGTCCGCCATCGCGGCGTCCGCGGACGGGATCGGCTCCGGCTTGGGGCGGCGCCAGAGGTAGAGCGGCACCGCGACGAGGATGAGCCCCGCGACGAGCGCGATGATGATCTGGAGCCGCACCGGGCGCTCGCCGCCGCCGCGACCGAGGTAACGGTACGGCGAGGGTTGAGACGGCGGGCTGGACGGGAACGGAGGCCGGCTGTTCATCGGGCGCGTTCGGGTTCAGTCGATGAGCGTCCGCGCAGGGCGCCCGGGCTCGCCCTTCACCAGCGTCGCGCCGAGCTCGAGCGTCTCGGGGAGCATCCCCTGCACCTGCGCGACCACCTGCTCGACCACGTGGCGCGCCTCGTCGATGCTCGGCCCCACGATCGAGACAACGAACTTGAGCGGCCCCGTGCGGCCCGCGACGGCCGGCGTCAGGCTGAGCAGGAGCATCTCGGTCAGATCGATCACCCGCTGCGCCGCCTTGCGCAGCGCGAGCATCTCCAGGATGGTCGGGCGCTCGCTGACCTGGCGGTTCGGGCCGCGCAGCTCGTAGCGCGCGACCTGCATCGGCACCTCGGCCCAGTCGGCGAACAGGCCGTCCTCGTCGATCGCCTTCATCAGGTGCTCGCGCACGAGCAGGCCGGTGAGGCCGTCGCGCTTCGCGAGGTACTGCTTCGCGCGCCGGTGCTGCGGCGAGTCGGGGCCGAACGTCACGAGCTTCATCCGGCACTCGCCGACCTGCACCTCCCCGCCGTGCAGCAGCGAGACCTGCGTCTTGCGCTCGTAGTTGAAGTCCGCGTACGTGCCGTTCGTGCTGCCCTGATCCTCGATGAGCCACGAGCCCGTCTGCCACTTCAGGATCGCGTGCGCCCCCGAGACGGTCGCCTCGGGCACGCACAGGCTCTGATCGCTGCGCCGGCCGAGCGCGAGCTTCGTGTCGTGCAGCGGGAGCAGCGACCCGACGATCTCGGGCGCGTTCGTCGCGTACGTCACGAGCAGCGACTGCGCCCCGGGGGTGAAGTTCAGCTTGAGCGCGCCGCCCGGCGGCGGGCCCGGATCGAGGCGCTCGCGCGGCAGCTGGATCGGGCTCGTCGTAAGCTGCGACGGGTTGAAGAAGCGCATGTGCCGCGCCTGCGGCCGCATCGACGGGTCCTCGTTGAGGCCGCGGAAGATCTGCCGCACCTCGTCGATCGACAGGCCCGCCGGCACGTCGAACATGATCTGCTGCTTCATCGTCTTGAGCCGCGGCTTGTAGCCGGGCTCGGGGACGCGGCAGGTCCACATCTCCCAGAGCGTGAGCGCCATCGCGTACACGTCGTCCTCGGGGCTCGCGCCGCCGTTGCGCAGCCGCTCGGGGGACATGTAGTTCGGCGTGCCGCCGTCGGGCGGCGCGCCCGGGCGGCGCGCCGAGGCGCGCGCGCGCTCCTGGGCGAAGCCGAAGTCGAGGATCACCGCGCGCCCCTCGGAGACCATCACGTTGCCCGGCTTCAGATCGCCGTGCACGAGGCCCTGCGCGTGGATCGCCGCGAGGCCGTTGCAGACCTCGCTCGCGATCTTGCGGAACTCGTCCGCCGAGTAGCCGCCCTGGGCCTTGCGCTTGCGGATGTGCGTGTGGAGCGTCTGCCCGGGGATCTGCTCCATCACGAGGATGGGGCCCCAGGGGCTCGGCGCGAGGTCGTGCACCCGGCAGACGTTCGGGTGGCCCACCGAGCGCGCGAGGAGCAGCTCCTGGCGGAGCGCCTCGTCGTCGCCGGGCATGCGCGACTCCTCGCGGACCACCTTGAGCGCCACGGTCTGCTGCGTCGAGCGATCGAAGGCTAGGAAGACCTCGCCCATGCCGCCCTTACCGAGGCTCTGACGGATGTCGTAACGATCGTTGATGACCGTTCCGGCAGTAATGGGAGGAGGGGGTGTCTTGGTCACGGCCCGCGGTGGATAAAAGGAGCACGAACCGGAGCGTGCCCGGCACCGGCTGCGGCGCACAGCGTCGTCCATCTGAACGTGGATCGCAACGGTCCTTCGGGGGGACCTGCAGGACACCGCACCATGCCGGCCGCCGTCCCGCTGGTTTGGGCCGAGATCGCCCCTCCGGACGTCCGGGCTGCCGGGATCTCTTGACGATGGCCGCCGATTTGTTTACGCGAGTCCGCCGGCCCGCCGGCGGGCTCGCTGGCCCGGCGTTCGGGCCACGCCGCGCGCCGGGCCAGCGAGCCGGCGAAGCCGCGGCAGCAGCCGAGGCTCCGCCGCAGGCGCGGAGCCCGGAGCCGGCGTGCGTGATCGTCGGACCGCAGCGCCGCGGATCCTCGGAGGCAGCGATGCGCTGGTACGGCTGGAGTCATCAGGGGAGGAAGGACCTCGTCGCGGCGGCGCTCTGCGCGGCGGCGGCGCTCGTGCAGGGCTGCGGCGACGATGGAGACGGCGGCGCGGGGGCGTCGGCGAACGGAGACGGCGGCGGCGGTGGGGGCTCGAGCGCCGGCTGCGTCGACGCGCGATCCCACGAGGCGCTCTTCTCGCTGGTCGATCCCGGGTGGTGCGCCGTCGCCGTCCACACGACGGACGAGGCGCTCGGCTACGCGTCGTTGACGTGGGGCCGGCACGGCGGGCCGATGCTCGTGCGGAGCGACGCGCAGGGCGCGGTCGAGATCGTGCGGTTGACGCCGCCGGGCGGGGCGGGCGGAGAGCTCGCCGCGGCGCGCTCGGCGGTCGACGTCGACATCCCGGAGGGCGCGTTCCTCGGCGGGCAGGCGCTGGACCTGCCCTTCTTCGGGTGGACCGCGATCTCGTGGACCAGCGCGTTCCCCGACACGCTCGGGGAGCTCCTCCTGCTCGACGAGCGCGCGGCGGTCGCGGCGCGCTACGAGGTGAACGGCCTCTTCGCGGCCGCGGCCGTCGAGGGGCGCTTCCTCCACACGGGGCTCTCGCCGCTCGGCGATCCCGCCGCGGGCCCGAACGGCCTCTACGCCGCGGACACGTGCGGCGCGGCGGGGCAGGACGCGCGGCTGCTGCCGGAGGGGGACTCGAGCTGCGCGGCGCCCGCGGCGGTCGCGGCGTGGGGCGACAACTCCGGCCCCGTCGCCGCCGACCTCCGCGGCAACGTGTTCGCCGTGCTCCCCTCCTCGGACGGAGCGCAGCAGGCGCGCGGCTTCGCGGCCGCCGCGATCGCGCGCGGCGCCGGGCCCGCGGAGGGCGACGCCCTCTTCACCCTGCCGGGCGTGGGCACAGGCCTCGCCGCCATCGCGCCCGAGGGGAGCGCGCCCGGCCTCCTCGTCTTCCAGCCGGCCAGTAGCACGCCGTACGAGCCCCTCGCTGCGGTCGCGGTCCCGTACAGCGCAGACGGCGGCCGCGTGCAGACCGACGGTGAGCCCCGCACCTTCATCGAGCTCGCGACGCCCGGCACGTCGATCTCCCTCCTGGCGGACGAGAAGAACCACCTCTGGATCGGGGGCCCGCTTCCGAACGGAGGGTTCCTGTTCGCGGTCGCCGCCCGCCGCTGAGCCGGTCGCCGCCCGCCGCTGAGCCGGTCGCCGCCCGCCGCTGAGCCGGTCGCCGCCCGCCGCTGAGCCGGTCGCCGCCCGCCGCTGAGCCGGTCGCTGCCCGCTGCTGAACTGGTCGCCGCCCGCTGCTGAGCCGCTCTCCGATGCGGCTCTCCCACGCGTTCACGGCGCCGCAGCACGGGTGACCCGCCCGCGACTCCGTCCATGAGCCCCGCCGACATCACGCTGGCATCACACCGGAACGATGTCCGCACGAGCTCCAGTGTGGACGATCCAACCGGTCCGGTGCCGGTGGAACGCCTCGCTCCGATACACGGGCAGGCGTCTGAGCGCTCTGGATGCCAGCGCACGTGCCGTGCGTGCGTTCACCCTCTCCGTGCCGGCCGTCCGGACAGCAGCGCACCGCACCGTGCTCCACGCATTTCATCCGCGTGCAGCGGCACGGCAGATTGACACATCAGAGCTGCCTCAGTCACACTGCATGCGAGGCGGCTGCTGTGTGTCCAATCTTCACCTCCTCCGCTGCCCGAGGAGAGGCACGACATGCCTGATGGCCGACAGCGAGAGGTAACCGGCGGTTCGAGGCCGTCGAGGTCTGCCGCGCCTGATCCGCTGCTAGGGCGTGTCATCAACGGCCGCTTCAAGGTCGTCAGCGTCATCGCGCGCGGCGGCATGGGGAAGGTCTACAGGGCGGAGCAGGCGCCGCTCGGCCGTATCTGCGCGCTCAAGGTGCTGAGCCCCAAGTACGACGGCGACCACGATCCCGAGTTCCACCGGCGCTTCTTCCTCGAGGCGTCGACCGCGGCGAAGCTCTCGCACCCGAACACGGTCACCGTGTTCGATTACGGCCACACCGACGACGATATCTATTACATCGCGATGGAGTACATCGAGGGGAAGACCCTCCACCGCGTGCTCCGCGAGGAAGGGCCGTTCTCCGAGGCGCGCACCGCGCACATCGCCCGCCAGATCGGCCGGTCGCTCCGCGAAGCGCACGGGCTCGGCGTCGTGCACCGCGACCTCAAGCCGGGCAACGTGCTGCTCGTCGACCACGAGGACGAGCACGACCACGTGAAGGTGCTCGACTTCGGGCTCGTCAAGGACACCGAGAGCGGCGAGGACCTCACGCAGCAGGGCCTGTTCATGGGCTCGCCGAAGTACATGGCGCCCGAGCAGATCACGAACGGCGGCGTCTCGGGGCGCACCGACATCTACGCGCTCGGCGTGATGATGTACGAGATGCTCTCGGGGCACGTGCCCTTCGACAAGGGCGCGAGCGTCGGGACGTTGATGTCGCACGTGAGCGATCAGGTCCCGCCCATGCAGACGTACAACCCGCGCCTCGCCGTCTCGCCGGCGATGGCGGCGATCGTCTACCGCTGCCTCGAGAAGGATCCGGCGCTGCGCTTCTCGTCGATGAACGAGCTCGTCGCCGCGCTCAAGCTCACCGAGGGCGGCGTGGCCACACGCGGGGCCGGCGACAGCCTCCCCGTGCTCGCCGGCCCGGGCGCCGCGGGCCACCGCTCGTCGATGCCGTCGCTCTCGACGACGGGCGACATCCCGGGCATCTCGTCGCCGAGCTCGTCGCCGCCCGCCAGCACGGCGGTCACCTACACGGGCCCGCTCGGCACCGAGACCACGCTCCAGCAGCCGTCGCCGCCCGTCTTCGTCACCCCCTCGATCACCGACTCCATGGGGCCTCGCCCGGCGCCGTCCCCGGAGGAGCTCGCCACGCTCGCGTCCGGCGCGAGCCCGGGGCGGAGGCTCGCCCCGTGGGCGATCGCCGCGGTGCTCGCGGCGGGGGTCGGCGTCGCCGCCGTGGTGGCGTCGCGGCCCGAGCCCGCGCAGCCGGCGAGCGCGGCGAAGGGCGAGCCGAGCGCGGCGACCACGCCGCCAGCGGCGACGACGGCCCCGGCCCCGACCGCAGCGGCCGCCACGCCGCGCGCGCTGCGGATCGAGAGCGCGCCGCCCGGCGCGGCGGTCCGGGAGGGCAACAAGGAGCTCTGCGCCGAGACGCCGTGCGAGATCACCTGGCGGGGCGCCGCGGCCGAGCCCGCGTCGGAGCACGAGCTCGTCTTCGAGAAGAAGGGGTTCAAGGCGGCGACGGTGCGCGTCTCCGGCGCCGAGGAGAAGGTGCGGGCGAAGCTCGACCCGGCCGCGACCGCGCCCGCCGCGACCCCGATCCGACCCCGATCGAGCGCCTACAAGCCAGATCCGTACAAGAGCAATCCTTACTGACGGGCGCGCGAGCGCTCCCCGGCCCCGCTGAGGACAGGGCGAACTCATGTCGTCTCCCGATTCTTGCTCGCAGGGCCATGAGGGCGCCGCCCCGGCGCTCGCCTCGACGCGCGGCCGCGCGGGCGGCGTCCGCGCGCGGAGGCTCTCCGCGTGCGCCGTCCTGGTCGCCGCGATCGCCGCCGCGCGCGGCGCGCGCGCCGACGCCCGCACCGAGGCGCGCCTCCACTTCCGGGCGGGCATGGACCTCATCGCCCAGAAGCAGTTCGACGAGGGGATCAAGCAGCTCCAGAAGGCGAACGAGATCCTCCCGCACCCGAACGTCGTCTTCAACATCGCGCGCGCGCACGCCGAGGCCGGCAACATCGAGCAGGCGATCGCCAGCTACCGCGAGTACCTCGCGAGCGATCCCCCGGACCGGGAGCAGGTCGCGCGGATCCTCGAGCAGCTGGAGCAGCGCCTCGCCGCGCAGCGCGCCGCGACCGCCCCGGAGCCGCAGCCGCCGCCGGCGCCCGCCGCGCAGCCCGCGCCGGCGCAGCCCGCGCCGGGCGAGGCGCCCGCGCAGCCCGCCGGGGCGCCGCCCGCCGCGCCGGGCGCGGGCGCCGCGGCGGCGCGGCCGGCGCCGGGCCGAGGCGCGGCGGGCGAGACGTCGAGGATCGTCGGCGCGGCCCGCACCGAGGACGTCTATCAGGAGACCGTCGTCACCGCGTCGCGCGGCGCCCAGAGCCCGCTCGACTCCCCGAACTCGACGACCATCGTGACCCGCCAGGACATCCGGCTCTCGGGGATGACGCGCATCCCGGAGCTGCTCCGGCGCGTGGCGGGCATGGACGTCATGCAGATCACGGGCGGCGACGAGAACGTCTCGATGCGCGGCTTCAACAGCCGCCTCGCGAACAAGCTCCTCGTCCTCGTGAACGGGCGCACCGTCAAGAACGACGTGCTCGGCTCGACGTTCTGGGAGGCGCTCTCGATCGACGTGGATCAGATCGAGCGCATCGAGGTGGTGCGCGGCCCCGGCTCCGCGCTCTACGGCGCCGACGCCTTCGCCGGGATCGTCAACATCATCACGATCGAGCCCGGCGCCGGGAAGAGCGGCTTCCGCGCCGGCTACGGCGATCACCAGCAGGGCTACGGCTCGGTGTGGGCCTCCGCGCGGGAAGGCGACTTCGCGTACCGGCTGTCCGCGGGCTACACCCGCTACCCCCGCTGGACGCGCGAGGTCGCGGACGACCGCATCGACCTCGAGACGAGCGGCCAGGACCAGGACCTCGGCGCGCAGAACGTCCGCATCGACCTGCGCGCCTCGCAGCGGCTCGGCCCGCGCCGCGAGCTCGAGGTGGGCGCCGGCTACGCGCGGAGCGAGCTCGACATCTACGGCATCGGGCCGTTCAACGACTACAACCTGGAGGTCACGAACGCGGACGTCGCGGTCGCGTACCTCAGCGAGAACCTCAACGCGCGGACGTACTACTCGCTCCTCGACGGGGCCTCGCAGCTGAACGCCGCGTACCTCGGGCACACCCTGTACGCGGGGCGGCCGCTGCAGCACATCGTGAACGCGGAGCTCGAGTTCGTGAAGTCGCTGCGGGCGCCCGCGCCCGTCGCGCACGACTTCCACATCGGCCTCGGCTACCGGCTCAAGGCGACCGAGTGGAGCTACCTCGACGACGACACGCCGATCGAGAACCACGCGTCGGTGTTCCTCCAGGACTCGATGCGGCTCGGCGAGCGCTTCACCATCGTCGCGTCGGGGCGGCTCGACTACGTGCCTTACCTGGAGCGGCTCATCCCGTCGCCGCGCGGCTCGTTCATCTTCAAGCCGACGCCGCGCCAGGCGATCCGCGTCTCCGGCTCCACGGCCTTCCGCTCGCCCACGGCCCTCGAGGCGTACGTCGATCTGCCGATCCAGCTCGCGCTGCCCGGCGTCGAGCTCCTCTCGACCACGCGCGCGCCGGTCCGCTCCGATTTCATCCTCGATCCGGAGCAGATCATCACCGCCGAGGCGAGCTACCTGAACCAGCAGAGCGACTACTTCGAGTTCGAGGTCACCGCGTACTACAACCGCGTGAGCAACCTCATCGTGCTCGCGGAGCCGCAGCCCACGACCCTCTCGCAGCGCGCGGAGGGGCTCGGCGGGCTGAACCCGGAGACGGGGCGCTACACCTCCGGCTTCGGCGGCTTCGAGAACCAGTGCGACGTCTACCACGTGGTCGGCGGCGAGCTCGGCGGCCGGCTCTACCCCGTCGAGGGGCTCGACCTGTTCGCGAACTACGCGCTCAACCTCTCCGAGCAGCAGCGCCCCGGCGGGTGCAGCGCCCTCGAGGACAAACGCACGAGCCAGCACAAGGTGAACGCGGGCGTCCAGGTCCGCACGCCCATCGGCGTCGACGGCGAGATCACGTTCCACTACCAGTCCGCGCAGCAGTGGGCCGAGCAGGTCCCGGCGGGGACCGTGATCGCCACGAACATCTACCCGCTGCCCGCGTACACGCTGCTCAACGCGCGCCTCGGCTACCGGTTCCTGAAGGACCGCGCCGAGATCTCCGCGACCGTGTTCAACGCCCTCGACGGGCTCGGCGAGCAGCCGCTCCAGATGCACCCGTTCGGCAACCACATCGGCCGGCGCTTCATGGGATTCTTCAGGTACTCACTCTAGGCACCTCCATGCTCGGACCCAGCCCCCGCACCGGCCTGCTCCTGCTCGGCGCGCTCGTCGCGGCCCTCCCGGGCTGCGAGGAGGTGGACGTCTCCATCCCGCTGCCCGCGCAGAGCGGCCCCGCCGGGGTGCTCGACGGCACGGTGACGTACACCGGCCCGCGGCCCTGCACGAAGGGCGGCCACGTCGTCGGCGCCGCCATCGTGCTCGGCTTCGACACGCGCCTCCTGCCCCCGCCGGAGGGGCTCGGCACGTCGGCCGCGAGCATCGACGTGATCCCCGGCGACGAGCTGTTCGGAGGCCTGGGCGCCGCGCTCGATCTGGCCTCGGATGGCTGCCCCGGGCCGGACGACCCGCACGTGACCGTGAGCGCCACCTGGATGTTGTCGCCGCTGCCCGCTGGCACCTACCAGGTCCGCGGCTTTTACGATTACGACGGAGATTTCGACCCGACGTTCGGCATCACCAACCTGCCGACCCAGGGCGACGTGGCCGGCGGCGCGATCGAGAACGCGGCCGAGGTGCTCGCCGGCGCCGCCCCGCGTTACCGCGCGATCGCGCTGCCGTCGGGCGGCGGGGGCGCCATCCCGGAGACGGGGGCGCGCGTCAGCGGGATCGCGGTCGCGCTCGGCGCGCCGCTCCCGCTGGAGCGGCCGATCTTCCACGTCGCGGAGCTGCTCGCGCCGTCCGGCACCACGGAGCGCCCCGAGGAGGTGGTCATGGCCGCCGACTTCCAGCTGGACACGTTCAACCCGGCGAACCCCGGCGGGACGGAGGCGTCGCTCCTGCGCCTGCGGCTCGCCGCCGGGCTGCCCGAGGCCGAGGTCGCGCGCGCGGCGAAGCCCCCGCTGTCGCTGCCGGTGGGCGGCGAGGCCGCGCCGGTGCTCGTGTACGCGCGGCAGGACGTGAACGGCGACGGAGCGATCGACGGCGAGGACCACGTCCTCGACTCGGCGCTGATCCCGGCGCTCTTCCCGATCTCGGTGTTCTCGAAGCTGGGCGGCGACGCCGGGCTGGCCAGCCAGGCCGCGCCCGCGGTCATCCTCCAGGGGCTCACGATCTACGACGATCTGCTGACGACGGCCTTGCTCGGGCCGGAGCCGCTGAACGAGCCGCGGGAGAGCGCGCTCATCGGCGTCCGGCCGGCGGCGCTCTGCCTGCGGCCGACCGAGCCGGAGCGGGGCGGGGTCCTGGTGCTCAGCCACAAGACGGACAAGGGCGGCAGGGACATCCTCCCCGCGCGGGACGTGGAGGGGGTCGAGAAGGCGCTGTCGGCGCAGTTCGGGACCGCGATCAAGATAACGTACGGCTGCCTGCCCGAGGGGCGCTACGCGCTCAACCTCCTCTACGGCACCGGCCAGGCCTGGACCGTGCCCAACGAGGCCGGCGTGTGCGCGCCGTCCGAGGCCGCGCCGTCCGCCGACATCTGCGGCCGGCGACCCCGCCTCGCGTCGCAGGACGTCGTGCTCCGCATCGGCCCCCCGGACGACCCGGCCTACTGCGACGAGTACCCGACCCCGCCGCTCTGCCAGCCCTGAGCGCAGGCGCCGCCCGCGGTCGGGGTTCCGCCGCCTGCGGTCGGGCTCCGCCGCTCGCGGTCGGGTTCCTGCTGAGGAGCCGCGGCGCCCGCGCGCGCGGCGACCGATGGTAGGGTCACGCCATGCGCTGTGCTCGCTTTTCTTCGCTTGGTGTCCTGGGAGCGCTCGGCGGCGCCGCGATGGGCGCGCTCGTCCCGTCCGACGCCTCCGGCGGCTGGCCGCCGCCCATGTCCGCCAGCGCGGCGGACATGGCAGACCCCGCGAACTGGCCGAACGATCCCGCCTACGGCTACTCGGCGACGCAGAGCGGGCAGTGGATCCATTACTCCTTCCTGCCCACCCCGAGCGGGAGCGTCCGCCCCCGCCCGGAGGAGTCGGCCGCCGGCATGTCGATCGATCTCGCCTGGCGGCTCACCCAGGGGGACCCGGACGTCAGGATCGCCGTCACCGACTCCGGCATTCTCTGGGGCGAGGTGGACCTGCTCGAGAAGGCGTGGATCAACCACGGGGAGCTCGCGCAGCACAAGCCGACACGCGCGGGCGGCGAGCCCTGCGGCGGCGAGGGCGCGCTCGCCGGCTTCGACTGCAACGGCGACGGGATCCTCACCGTCGCGGACTACAAGGACACGCCGGCGCTGTCGTCCGGGGGGGCCCCGGACGCGCGGCCCGCGGGCGACAAGAACAGGAACGGGCGGCTCGACGCGGGCGACCTCATCCTCCTCTTCTCGGACGGGATCGACGACGACCGGAACGGCTACGTCGACGACATCGCGGGCTGGGACTTCGTCGACGACGACAACGACCCGTCCGACGACACCCGGAGCGGCCACGGCACCGAGGGCGCGAAGACCGCGGCGGCGCAGACGAACAACCAGGTCGGCGGCGCGGGCGTGTGCCCGAGGTGCAGGTTCATCCCGCTGCGCGTCGGCGACAGCCACGTCGCCGACGCGCAAAACGTCGCCAAGGCGATCCTCTACGCGGCCGACGCGGACGCCGCCGTCGTGCAATGCCCGGTGAGCGCGGTCGACAACACGAGCTTCCTCCAGGAGGCGCTCGACTACGCCCACCGCGAGGGGACGCTGGTCGTGACGTCGGTGGGCAACGTGAGCTCGCGGCACCACGGCGCGCTCGCGATCAACAACCACACGCTGCCCGTCGGCGCCGTCCGCCACGACGGCGAGAGCGTCACGGCGTCGACCACGTTCATCGACGCGGCGCCGTGCTCGAGCTTCGGCGGCCAGAGCCTGCTCTCCGGGTCGAGCCCCGGCTGCGCGAGCGAGGCGGCCGCCGGGGTCGCCGGCGTCGCCGGGCTGCTCTACTCCCTGGCCCTCGAGAAGGGCGTGGTCCTGTCGCCCGGGGAGATGCGGGGCCTGCTCGTCGCGAGCGCGGACGACATCTCCGTGCCGGAGTCGCGGGAGGCGGGCTCGCCGTTCCGGTGGTCGCAGCCGGGGTTCGACCAGCGCTTCGGCTTCGGGCGCGTCAACGCGAGCCGCGCCGCGGAGGCGATCGCGCGCCGGCGCATCCCGCCCTCGGTCGACATCACGTCGCCGCGGTGGTTCAAGGTCCTCTACAAGGATCAGGTCCAGGGGCCGATCCGCATCGAGGGCACCGTCTCGGCGAAGCGGGCGAGCGCCTTCGATTACGCGGTCGAGTGGGCGCCCGGCGCAGCCCCGCGCGACGAGGACTTCCGGCTGATCCGGGGGGAGGCGAACGTCGACTCGGCGATCACCATCGGCAACGACGGCCCGATCGCCTCGCTCGACGTGCGCACCATCGACACGGCCCACGTGCGCGACGCCGACAGCCCCCGCGGCGAGAACGATCGCGCGATCACGGTGCGCATCCGCGCGACCGCCCACTACGGGGGCGACATCGGCGAGGTGCGAGGCGAGGCGCGGCGCACGTATTACGTCGTCGACGGCGATCCGACGCTGGTCTTCGGCTTCCCCTTGCACATCGGCGACAGCGGCGAGGGCAGCCCGAAGCTCGCGGACCTCGACGGCGACGGCCTCCGCGAGCTCATCTACCCGAGCGCCGGCGGCGCGCTGCACGTCCTCGAGGTGACGCTGGAGGGGCCGATGCCGCGGGAGCAGTTCCCCTTCCTGACGGACCGGATCGGCGGCCTGGACGACGATCCCGCGGCGGGCCCGAGCGCGCCGAGCTACCTCGGCGCCGCCGCGTACTCGAGCGCCGGGGTGGAGCCGAAGCTAGGCCGCGAGCCGATCCTGAGCGCGCCCGCGATCGGGGATCTGGACGGCGACGGCGCGCCGGAGATCGTGTTCTCCACCTGGCCCGGGAAGATCTACGTCATCGACGCGCTCGGCGAGCTCAAGGACGGCTGGCCGAAGCGCCTGCCGGAGGTCGCCCGCTGCTCCTTCACCCCCGGCACGCCGGTCGATCCCGGCGCGCCGACGGCGGCGCCGTGCAGCGCCGCGCGCGCCGCGCGGGGCGCGCTGGCCTCGCCGGTCCTCGCGGACCTCGACGGGGACGGCCGGCTCGACGTCATCCAGGCCGCCTTCGACGGCAAGGTCTACGCGTTCGACGCGCGCGGCGAGGCGCTCCGCGGCTGGCCGGTGGAGGTGCACTACGAGGGCCCGCTCGCGAAGGAGCCGGCGCGGAGCCGCCTGCTCGCGACGCCCGCGGTCGCCGACTTCAACGGCGACGGGCGGCCGGACCTGCTCGTCGGATCGAGCGAGCGGCTCGGCGCGGACGGCCAGGCCGGGGCCGTCTACGTACTCGACGCGCGCGGCGAGGACGCGCCGCCGCCCGGGCCGGTGCTCGCGGGGTGGCCCGTCACGCTGGCGTCTCGCTCGCTGGCCGCGCTCGCCGTCGAGGGGATCACGGCCTCGGGCGCGATCGGGCGGTTCGGCGGCGCGCTCGCGGGCGTCGTCCACGGCAGCGGCGCGCTGCCGCTCGTGCTCCCGGCCTCGCCCGGCGCGCAGGAGGATCTGCTTTCGCCGCCCGCTGGCGCGCTGCCGCCGTCGCAGGGTGGCCCGCAGGCCGGGCTCGACCCGGCCTTCGGCCCGCTCTCGGCCGCCGCCGGCGCGCAGGGGATGCTGCCGCTGCTCTCGCACCCGTCGCTCGGCGACGTCGATCAGGACGGCACGCCCGACGTCATCGCGTCGGGCGGCTCCGAGGCGGTCCTGCTGGGCCTCGCGGGCGAGCGCGCGCCGGGGCCGCCCGGGGCCCACCTGCTCGCCGTCTGGAGCGGCAGCTCGGGCGCGATGCTGCCGAGCGCGCCGTTCGTGCTCGAGGATCACGCGCTCTGGAACAGCCAGGCGGTCGTCGACCTGAACGGGGACGGCTACCCCGAGGTGCTGACCGGATCGAGCGGCTACTTCCTCCACGCGTTCGACGGGTGCGGCCGCGAGCCGCCCGGGTTCCCGAAGTTCACGGGGCAGTCGATCGCGACGACGCCCGCGGTGGGCGATCTCGACGGCGACGGGTCGCTCGAGGTCGTGGTGGGCACCCGCGACGGCTGGCTCTACGCCTGGCACACCGAGGCGACGGAGGACGCGACCGTCGCCTGGGAGAGCGTCCACCACGACAACCGGAACACGGGCAACCTCGAGACGCCGCTCGAGCAAGGCGGGCAGTGGAGGGCCGCGCGCCCGCTCACCGCCGAGATCTGCGCCGGGCCGCCGCCGGAGGAGCCGGTGCTGCTGCGGCTGGGCGGCGGCTGCGCGTGCGCGGTGCCGGAGAGCGCGGCGCGGCGCGGCGGCGACGGCGGCGCGGGCGCGGGGCTCTGGGGGGCGCTGCTCGGGGCGGCGGCGCTGTGGTGGAGGCGGCGGAGGGCGTAGCGCCGGGGCGGCGTCCACGCGGCCTCGTTTCGCGCTCGCCGCGCGGCGAGGCTGCCGGGCCGCCGCCGCGGCGACCGGGGCCGCACCTCCGTCGCGCGGCTCAGGTCCACCCGACCTGCAGCACACACGCCCCCGCGCCGCCGGAGCCGCAATGCAGCTCGACGAGGCGGGTCGTGTGGCCCGACGTGGAGAGCAGGGCGCGCAGGAAGCCGCTCGTGTGGCGGCACATCACCGGCGCGAGCCCCTCGGGGAGCCAGAGCTCGACGCGCGCGCCGTGGGTCGAGGTGCGCTCGACCTGGAGGCGCCCCCAGGTGTGGAACCGGCGGAGCAGCGGCCCCGCGACCTCCAGCAGCGCCTCCGGCGTGCGCGCGACCTGGAGCCGGTTCAGCATTTCCGGGAGCGCCGCGCGCGCGAGCGCGGCGCCGAGCGCCTCCACGCCGCCGGGGTGCTCGCCGCCGAGCGCGCGCAGGTAGGCGACGAGGGGCGCCGCCGGGTAGAGCGCCGCGTCGTCGACGGCGGCGGCGAGCGCCTCGCGGTCCTCCGGCACGAGGTGCGCGCGGAGGTCGGCCTCGCCCGCGGCGCCGAGCCGCCGCGCCGCCTCGACCACGGAGAGCCGGAAGACGAGGCCGCGGCTCTGGGGCACGCCGTCGGAGGGCGCCGAGGTCGGGCCCGGGGCGCGCTCCTCGGGGCTCGCGTGGAGCGCGGCCGCGAGCGCGTCGGCGAACGCGACGGGCGAGGCGAGGCGCCGGGACGGCTCCGGATCCAGCGCCCGCGCGAAGAGGGCGTCGACGGCGGGGGAGAGCCCCGGCCGCGCGCGCGAGGCGGGCGTGATCTCCCCGCGCTGCTGCAGGATCAGGGTGCCGATCGAGCTCGCGCCCTGGAAGGGCGCCATCCCCGTCAGCATGGCGTAGGTGACGGCCGCGAGGGCGTACGTGTCGAGCGACGGCTGCGGGTCGGCGGCCTCGGGGATCATCTGCTCCGGGGCCGCGTAGCCGTAGGTCCCGCCCACGAGGTAGGGCCTCCCGCTCCCGAGCCGCAGCCCGAGCCCGAAATCGATGAGCACCGCCCGCTCGATCCGCGTGTCGAGCAGGATGTTCCCCGGCTTCACGTCCGCGTGCACGTACCCCTCGGCGTGCATGCTCGCGAGCGCGCCCGCGATCTGGCGGACGACCGCGGCGACCTGGTGGAGGGGCATGAGCCCGCCGTGCGGCGCGCGGTCGGCGATCTGGCGGTGGATCGACTCGCCCTCGACGTACTCCAGGATGAGGTACATGCGCGCGCCCTGGAGCCTCCCCCAGCCGTAGAGCTGGACGATGCTCGGGTGCCGCAGCCGCACGAGCGCCTCGGCCTCGCGGAGCAGCGCGCCGTCGTCCGGCTCGGTCAGCACCTTGAGCGCGACGAGCTGGCCGAGGAGCTTCTCGCGCGCGAGGTAGACCTGCGACTGCCCTCCCGTGCCCAGGACCGCGGTGATCCAGTACTTGTCGTCGACGAGATCGCCGGGGGCGAGCCGCGGGGGCGGATCGCCGCCGTCGGCCGCGGCGCGCTGCGCGAGCGCCGCGACGCTCTCCGGCGCCCGCGGCGACGTCGCGCGCTCTCTCGCCTCGGTCACCGGGGGCGAGAGGCCGGCGCGCCGCGCGAGCTGCTCGCTCACGAGCCGGGCCGCGAGCTGGAGGGTCGCGACGCTGGCCGCGTCGAACTGCCGGGGCTCGCCGGAGACGGCGCACACGCTCCCGACGGCGCCGACGCCCTCCAGGACGACGGGGAACCCTGCGTACGACCGGACCAAATTCATGGCGACGAGCGGGTTCTCCGACAGCGCGGGGTGCTCGCGGGCGTCCTCGACGATGAGCGGGGCGTTGTCGCGCGCGACGTGCTGGCAGAACGACCACGATCGCAGCGTGCCTCCGGCGATGGAGAGGTCGCGGGGGAGGCCGGTCGCGCCGATGAAGAGCTGCCTCGCGGAGTCGATGATCGTCACGACGCTGACCGGCGTGCCCACGCCGCGCGCGACGAGCTCGGCGACGGCGACGAGCTCGGGGTCGGGCATCGTGCTGCGCAGGCCTCGCCGATCGAGCTCGCCGTCGCGCGCGGGGTCGTCGAGGGGATCGGGGGTCCGGGCCGCGTCGTCGCGGCTCAAGGTGGAGGCGTCGCGCTTCCGGAGGAGGAGCGCGTTGAGGAGCGCCTCCGCGGTCGCCGGTTTGTGGACGACCGCGGCGACGCGCGCGCGGATCTTGTCGAGGAAGGCGCGGAAACGGGAGGTGACGATGAGCGGGGCGGGCGGCGGCGTGGGATCCGCCGCGCGGGCCCAGCCCTCGCGGACGGCGAGATCCAGGTCGGCGACGATGGCGTCGGCGGCCGCGACGTCCTCGGGGGCGGGGCGCGCGCCGGGGGGGATGCGCACCGACCAGCCGGCCGACCGCAGGACCTCGGCCATGTAGTCGCGCTCCGTGGCGATGGGCTCCAGCAGCAGGACGGTGCGTACCATGGCGATGACATCGCCAGCGTATCTCGCCGGGGGGGCGGGAGGCGCAGAGCATGTGTCGGGCGGGATCGAGGCGGGCGGGCGCGGCGTTGGCGGTGAACGGAACGAGCTGCGGAGTTGGGGACAAGGGATGACGGAGGGTGTGTTCCGGGTAACCGGGGCGGGGTCGGGGGTATCCTGGTTTGCGCAGACCTTCATCGGCCCACGCGCGCCGGTGGCTTCGCACGGTGGAGGATCGCAGGGGCAAACGCAGGAGGTTCGCCGTCGGAGAGCGGCACGCTCTGTCTGTCGTCTGTCGTCTGTCGTCTGTCGTCTGTCGTCTCCCGTCTGTCGTCTGTCGTCTCCCGTCTGTCGTCTCTCGTCTGTCGTGATCGTGATCGTGATCGTGATCGTGATCGCTTTGACCGTTGCCCCTCTCACGAGGGCGTCGCTGGGGAACGAGAGACGGGATGATCGAGCACGATCACGATCACGAAAGACGATCACGAGAGACGAAAGACGATCACGAGAGACGAAAGACGATCACGAGAGACGAAAGACGATCACGAGAGACGAAAGACGATCACGAGAGACGAAAGACGAAAGACGAAAGACGAAAGACGGGGGACGAAAGACGACGGACCGGTGGCGCTAAGGGCTACGGATGGCGAAGGCGAGACGGAATCCGGAAACGCGCTCGCTCCCGGAACCTCTCCTCGGGGCGGCTGTCTACCCCCACGCGACGGACAGCCGGCGGTATCGACCGGCCCGCGTCGCCTGCACAGCGCGGCTCCTTGTGATCCCTGCCGTGCCTCTCTCGACGTGAGCGCGCCGCTCCTCGCGGCGCACAGGGGAGATCCATGCTCAACGCGAACACCACCCACGCGCCCCCCACCCCCGAGCCCGCGGTGCGCTCCGTGGAGCTCCTCCTCTCCTGGGGCACGACCATCCTCTTCATCGATCACCTCACCCCTCCGCGCGCGTTCGACCTCGGCGAGGGCCGCGAGGACGGCCGCCCGTGCGACGTCTTCCTCCCCGAGCGCGTGCTCGGCGCGCGCCGAGCGCCCCTCCTCGAGGTGGGCGCCGACGGCCGCGTGCGCTTCGTGCTGCTCGGCGCCGCAACGGGGATCCTCACCCTCGGCGGCACCCCCCTGTCCGCCGCCGAAGCGCGGGAGCGGCACGCCGACGCGACGAGCCCCTCGCTCCCCGGCGCGGTGCTCGTCCCCCTCCCCGCGCACGCCCGGATCGACGTCGAGATCGCCGGCGTCCGGATCCAGGTCGGCGCGGACGCCGCCGCGGGCGAGCGAGTCCGCCGCTCGCTCGTGAGCTGGAAGAACCTCGCCCTGCACGCCGCCTCGGCGGCCCTGCACGCCGGCCTCCTCGGCGCGCTCGCCCTCTGGGCTCCACGCGCCGCGGCCCCCGCGGACGGCATGACCGAGGACCAGATCGCGCTCGTGCAGCGGTACCTCGCGTCCGCGGACGAGCGCGAGCTGCGCGCCTCGCTCGATGAAGAAGCCGCCGCGGAGGCCTCGCGCACCGCCAACGAGGGCGGCACGGGGACGAGGGCCAAAGGCGAGGAGGGATCCACGGGGGACCCGGCCGCACGCTCCTACACGATGGGGAACATGTGGGGCGTGACGGGGCCGCGCGAAGGCCCGCCTCCGCTCGCCGAGCGACAGCTGGCCCTGCGCGACGCCGCGGAGTTCGGGATGATCGGCCTGCTCAACGCCGGGGCCGGCGGCGATCCGAACGCGCCGACCGCGGCGTGGGGCCACGACGGCTCCCCCGGGGGCGCAGGCGGCGCAGGGCTCCCGCTGGACGGCATCGGAGGCTCCTCCGTCGGCGGCGGGGGGCTCGGGCTCAGCGGGATCGGCACGATCGGACACGGCGCGGGCGCGGGCGCGGGCGCCGGCCAGGGCTTCGGCAGCGGGCGCGGGCGCGCCGGCGGCGACCCGAACGCCGCGACCGCCTCGGCGCTCGCCGCGTCCGCTTACGGACCCGCGCCCGAGATCCCCCTCGATCCGAACGGCCGCTTCGCCACCACATACCGCCCAGGGGGAGGCCACCTCGCCGCGTTCGAGGCCGCCGTGGCCCGCGGCGTCGTGCCCGCCGAGGAGCGCGCGCTCATCAGCGACGTCGGCGCCCGTTACGCCCCCGCGATCCCGATCGAGCCCGGCAAGGCCCTCGGGCTGCGCGTCGACCTGGAGCGCGGCGCGCTCGCCCCGGGCGGAGGCGGCTTCCACCTGCGCCTCGCGCTCCGCTCCGCCGCGGCCGCGCCGGCCGCGCGGCCGCGCCTCTCGGTGCACCTCGTGCTCGATACGAGCGGATCGATGGCGGGCGAGGCGATCGCGAGCGCCCGCCGCGCCGCGCAGGCGCTCGTCGATCGCCTCGCGCCCACGGACGACTTCTCGCTCACCACGTTCTCGAGCGGCGCCGACGTGCTGATCGAGGACGGCCCCGTCGGCGCGCGCCGCGAGAAGATCCGCGACGCCATCGCCGGGATCAGCGAGGGCGGCGGCACGAACATCGGCGCGGGGCTGTCGCGCGGATACGCCCAGGCGAGCAGGCCCGGCATTCCCGAGGACGCCGTGCGCGTCGTGCTGCTCGTCTCCGACGGCCGCGCGACGAGCGGGCTCACCCGGCGCGACCAGCTCGCGTGGCTCGCGCTCGACGCGTTCCAGCGCGGCATCCAGACGAGCGCGATCGGGCTCGGCGGCGACTTCGACGGTGAGCTCATGAGCTCGGTCGCGAGCGACGGGGCGGGCGGCTACTATTACCTGCGCAATCCCGATCAGATCGCGCAGGCGCTCTCGACCGAGCTCGACAAGCGCCTCGACCCGGTCGCGACCGCGGTCGAGGTGCGGCTCCGCCTGAAGGGCGGCATCGACCTGCTGCGCGTCTACGGATCGCGCCGTCTCAACGAGGCCGAGGCGTCCCGCGTGCGCGCCCAGGAGGTCGCGGCGGACGTCGCCGCGCTGTCGCGGCACCGGATCGCGGCCGATCGCCGCGAGGACGCCGAGGGCGGCATGCGCTTCTTCATGCCGGTGTTCGCCCGCGATGACCGGCACGCCCTGCTGCTCAAGCTGAGCGCCGGCCCGGGCGCGGGCAAGCGGGCCGTGGCGACCGTCGAGATCAAGTACAAGGATCACCTCGCCAGAAAGAACGTGATCGAGGAGATCCCGATCGAGGTGCGTTATGCGGACAGCGACGCGGCGAGCGCGGCGTCCGTCGACGCCTCGGTGGCGCGGACGCTCCAGGGGTTCGCCGCGGGCGAGGCGCTCGCCGAGGCGGCGGCGCGCGTCGGGCGCGGCGACCGCGGCGGCGCCGCCGCGCTGCTCGCCGAGCGCGAGGGCATCCTCCACGAGGCCGCGGCCCAGCTGAAGGAGCCGCTCTTCCTGGAGGACGCGTCCCGCCTCGCGCGCCTCCGCGCACACATCGGCGCAGACCATGGACTCGGCGAGCCGCTCGTGCTCGCGATGCTGCTGGAGACGGCGGGCCGATCCCTCCTGCACTGATGCGCAATCGCGGCGCACTTACGGGCGTCGACCGCGGTCAGGTGGTACCCTGAGCTCGGCCATGACAGAGAGAGTCACATCGACCGGCCGCGCTGCGCTGCGAGAGTCGCTGCTCCAGTTCTCCGCCTTCGCCGACGCGCTCGAGTCCCGTGCCATGCGCGAGGCGATCGAGGCCTGCATCACCGTCCTGGACGCCCCAGGCCCGCTCGATAAACGTGTCCTGGCCCCCTGGCTCAAGGTCGTCCACGAGCGCGCGGCAGAGGTGTTTCGGCAGGGCATCCGCGAGACCACGGGGACGCTGCGCGAGCAGATGGAGCATGGCTTGAAGCAAGCTGAAGAAGACGCCATCTGGATGCAGCAGGCGATCGACGCGCTGAGTCAAGAACGCTCGAACTAGTCTGCTGGGCGGAGACGACGCCTGGTGAACGGTGGATGGAGGTGCTGGCTACAAGGACCCTGGATTGGTTAGGGCACGCCGAAGCAGAGCTCGCAGAGAACGGATCTCCTCATGAGAGGAGCACGCCATCAGCGCCGTGCGCATGTTCTGCTGAGCTCTCATGACGGTGTGGCGAAGCGTCGTTTTCGGATCGAGATCGCTGGTCTTTCTCGAGCTGCCCAGGGAGCGCACCGGGAGCTTCCGTCCGCCGGGCGAGGTGGACGACGAGGTCGAGCTCTGCAGGGGGTGATCGCGGGTCGGCGCAGCGGACATGCTGGGCTGAGATGACGAGTCCAGCGGCGCGATCGCCGGGGTGACGGCGCGACGACGGTGGACGATGGCGATCTCCTCCATGCGGGTGGCGATCACCTTCTCCCGGCCGCAGGCGCGCGCACATTCTCCCGGCTGCAAGCGCGCGCACGAGGCCGGCGGGTGGCGCCGGGCCCCCTGTGGGCGATGCGGCCACGAGAGCGTAGCACGGCGCACGCGGACCGTGCTACGAACGCAGCATGATCGCCTCGGCGTTCCCGTTGTTGCTCCTCGGCTTCTCCCTCGGCATGCGCCACGCGACCGACGCGGATCACGTGATCGCGGTGGCGACGATCGTGAGCCGGGTCCGGAGCCTCGGCGTGGCGCTGCTGATCGGCGCGATGTGGGGTCTGGGCCACACGATCACGCTGATGGTGATCGGCGGCGCGATCCTCGTGTTCGGGCTGGTGGTGCCGCCGCACGTCGGGCTGGCGATGGAGCTCACGGTGGCGCTGATGTTGATCAGCCTCGGGCTCTACCATCTGACGCGGCTCTACCGGGCGGTCCGGCGGGGCGAGCCGCCGGCGCAGGGGGCGGAGCACCACGATGGCCACCGGCACGACCTCGGCTGGGCGGATCGTGTGTTCGGCGGGTCGCGCCTTTACGTGAGCCTGCGGCCGCTGCTCATCGGGGTGGTCCACGGGCTCGCGGGCTCGGCGGCGGTGGCGCTCCTGGTGCTCACCACGGTGCGGGACCCGCGCTGGGGCGTCGGCTACATCGCGCTGTTCGGCGCGGGCACGGTCGCCGGGATGATGCTGATCACCGGCGTGCTCGCGCTGCCGTTCGCGTACACGCGCGCCCGCTTCGGCGGGATGCACCGCGCGCTCGGCGCGGCCGCGGGCCTCCTCAGCGTGGGGTTCGGCCTGTTCCTGGCTTACGACATCAGCATCGGGTCCGGCCTGTTCACGGCGAACCCGCAGTGGACGCCCGGCTGAACGCGCGCGGCGGAGCGCGCCGGGCGCTCGCGTCACGCGGGATCCCTGGCCAGCCTTGTGAGGCACGGAGCTAGGATCGCTCCCATGCCCCCGCAGCGAATGCTCCTCGCCGCCGTCGCCTTCCTCGCGGCCTGCCGCGGCGCTCCGGCCGGCGGCGGCGCTGCCTCCGCCGACCCGCCCGCCGCAGCGGCGACCTCCGCGCCCGCTGCGGCGTCGCCGTCGGCCTCGCCGGCCGCAGACCCGGCCGCGGCGTCGGCGGCCCCGGCCCCGGCTCCCGCTTCCGCGGCCCCGTGCGGCGCGCTCGGCTGCCTCGCCTTCGACAGCCCGGCGCAGGCGTTCGCCCACGTCCTCCGGGGCGGTCCGCGCGTGCTCGCCGTGGGCGAGCCGCACGCGCAGCAGGGGTCCGAGGGCATCCCCTCGGCGACCCGGCGCTTCACGGAGCTCTTCCTGCCGGCGCTCGCCGGCCGCGCCTCCGACCTGATCGTCGAGCTCTGGATGGCAGACCCGCGCTGCAACAAGGAGAAGGTGGCGCAGGTCGCGAAGGAGCAGAAGGCGGTCACCCAGAGCCAGGCCAAGGACAACCAGGGCGAGTTCCTCGCGCTCGGCAACGAGGCGAAGCGGCTCGGCATCCAGCCCTACCTGCTCGAGCCCTCCTGCGAGGAGTACGACGCCATCGTGCGCGCAGGGCCGGACGCGGTGACCGCGATGCTCGAGATGATCGCGCGCCTCACCGCGGCCAGGGCGAAGGCGCTGCTCGCCCGCGACGCCGCCTCCGGCAAGATGGTGATCGCGTACGGGGGCGCGCTGCACAACGACGTCGCGCCGAGGCCGGGGCGCGAGCGCTGGAGCTTCGGACCGGAGCTGTCCGCGTTCACGGGCGGCAAGTACGTGGAGCTCGACATCATCGTCCCCGAGTTCATCAAGGACTCGGAGACCTGGCGGGCGCTGCCCTGGTATCCCCACTTCGATCGGGAGAGGCACCCGGACAAGGCGGTGCTCTTCAACCCCACGCCGGGCTCGTACGTGCTCATCTTCCCGCGCTCGTCCTGAGGCTGCCCCCGCGACCGGCCAGCGGGCGGCGCGGGGCGCCCATCGCGCGGGCGCGCGGGGCGCCCATCGCGCGGGCGCGCCGCGCACCCATCGCGCGGGCGCGCCGCGCGACGGCTCAGGGCGTGATGGTGAAGGTCACCGGCTCGCCCTCGAACGGGCCTCCGCCCGGCGCCACGCGGTTGCTCTCGAACACCGCGTTGACCACATTGGCCGTGATCGGCCCGCCAGCCGATCGGAGCTTGTCCCAGGCCGCCGCGTCCGGCGTGTAGCTCAGCTCGGTCGTGAACACGCGGAGCAGCCCCTCGCGCTCGGCCGTCGAGAACACGAGGAAGTACGCGCGCCCGTTGACCGGCGTGCCGTGGGCCTCTGCCGCGCGCGCCGGCCCGAGGAGCGCCGCGAGCTCCGCCCAGGCCCGCGCGCCGGCGCCGAGCTCCCGCCCCGCCGGCGCGGCCGCCGCGAGACGCAGCGCCGGCGCGATCCGCGGCGCCGACCCCTGCGCCGCGCCCGCGACGTGGAACGTCAGCTCCGGCGCGGCGTCGCCGGGGAGGGTCGCGCCGCCCTCGGGCGCGTCGAAGACCGTCGCTTGCGAGGGCTCGGTCTTCGGCGCCACCGCCAGCAGCGCGACCAGCGCCTCGTCGGTCGCCCCGCCCTCGAACACGACGTCCTCGATCTCCGGCCCGGACGACGAGTGATCGTCCTCGTGGTCATGGCCGCCGCACGCCCCCGCGTACATCGCCCCGGACAAGGCCGCGGCCAGCGCTGGAATCAGGAGCGCGCGACGCGCAGTTCCCCTCAGGTTCATGGCTCCTCCGCCCAGGGATCCGCGAAGCGCGGGTCCTCCAGAAACTCATCGTCGGTCAAGCTCTTCAAGAAGGCGATCACGTCTGCTCTCTCCTCTTCCGTGAGAGCGAAGCCGCTGATGAGCTCGCTCTTGTACTTGTTCTCGCTCCCCACGCCGGCGTTGGGGCCGGACTCGATCGTGCGGCCGCCCGCCGCGTAGTGATCGAGCACGCCCTCGAGCGTCTCGATGCTGCCGTCGTGCATGTAAGGCGCCGTGACGGCGATGTTGCGCAGCGTGGGCGCCCGGAACCGGCCCATGTCGGCGGCGTCGCCGGAGACGTCGAAGACCCCGGCGTTCCCCTGGGGGTAAGCGCCGGTCCCGCCGATGTTGTAGAGCCCCGTGTTGTGGAACATCACCTCTCGGAACGTCGTGCCGTCGTGCTCCACGGAGTCCGACAGGTTGAACCCGCCGTGGCAGTGGAAGCACTCGAGCTTCTCGGAGAAGAAGAGTTCCTTGCCGCGCAGCGCCGCCTCCGACATCCCCGAAGGATCGCCGCCGTAGGTGTACCGGTCGTAGGGCGACCGGTACGAGAGCAGCGACCGCTCGAATGCCGCGATCGCCTTCGTGATGTTGACGAGCCGGATGGGGTCGTCGTCCTCCGGGAACGCCTCGGGGAAGAGGTCCTGGTACAGCGGCTCGTCCCGCAGCCGCTCGATCAGCTCCTCCTCCAGGCCCGCGAGCCCGAGCTCGACCGGCGTCTCGCCGAACATCGGCAGGAGCGCCTGCTCCTCGAGCGAGTCGAGGAGCGGATTCCCCCAGGTCAGCACGGTGAGATAAGCGACGTTGACCAGGCTCATCGAGCCGCGCGTGTGCATCTGGCCCGTGGACCCTGCAGCGCTCGGGAGGCCGTCGGTGAACGCGATCTCCTGGCGATGGCAGGAGGCGCACGAGTACGTGCCGTTGCCGGACAGGCGCCTGTCGTAGAAGAGCCGCTTCCCGAGGTCGACCTTGACGGCGGACATCGGGTTGTCCTCCGGGACCTTCGGCACCGGGTAACCTGGCGGCAACCCCCAGTCGTAGGCGACGGCGTCCGATCCCCCACCGCCCGCTCCGCCCCCGCCGCCCTGACCCCCGGCGCCAGGCTCCGGTGACCCGCCCGCGCCCGGCGTCGCTGCGTCGTCGCCGCAGCCGCCGGAGAGGGCCGCGACCGCGGCGAGGAGCGACGGCGCGACGAAGCGGCGAAGCATGATTCCAAGGACCGACATCGGCATGACTCCTATTCTACCCGGAAGAACGCCTGCTGGTCAGGGTGCGCCGATCCGTCGTCGAGGTCGATCCCGAGCCGGACGAACAGCGGCGTACAGTCAGCGTCTGTCGGGTCCGACATGCACCCGGGCGGACCGCCGGCGTTCGCGCTCAGATCGCTGTCCTGCACGAGAGCCGCGTAGTCGACGACCACCTTCGTCGCGAGCGGGTCGACGCCCGTGAGCACGACCTCCGCGACGTTCGGTCGATCACACGCGCTCACCCCGCCGTTCTCGCCGGGGATGCAGCCCGTGCTCCCGAGGTGCAGGATGAACGGGACCTCTCCTTCCACGGAGACGCTGTCGATCCGCACGAACTTGTACCCGGCGTTCCAGCCCCAGAACAGCCCAGACAGGTTGAGCGGCGACGCCGCCACCGACGCGTCGCCGTGGTTGAGCTCGAACGGGACTCCCAGCTTGAACGACAGCCCGTCGTACTCCCCGGCCGGGACGGTCCCGCGCACCAGGCCGTTCGTCGGCTCCGTCCCGTTATCGCAGCTGCCCGACTTGTCCTCGAAATCCAGGAGGACGACATTTTGATACTGCCACAAGCCGTCCTGATCGAGCGCGACCGGAACCTCCTCGCCGTCGGCGCGGCGCAGGCGGACATCGTGGATGTAGAGGCGGAAGTCGGTGAGCCTCACTTCCGTCGCCGCGACGCCGGCGGTGTAGGTCTCGCTGCACGAGAAGACCTCGTCGCGGACGCGGCCTTCGAACTGCAGCTCCACCGCGGTCGTGCCGTCGCCGCCTCCGCCGCCGTTCCCTCCAGCGTCGCCGTCACCGCCGCCGCCACCGTCTCCTCCGCCGCCGCCGCCGTCGCCGGCCCCCGTGGAGCTCGACGCGCCGTCGTGAGGGTTCACCGTCTCCCCGCCACTGCAGGCCACGAGCGCGAGCGCCGCCCCCGTCAGAAGAAACAAGTGCCGTGTTGCACGCAGACCGGATTTCATGAAGAGGCCTCCTGAAGAACGCCGCGCGACACGCTAGGCCACGCTGCAATGAATTTGGAATGCGACATCTTGTCGCAAGTCGCGGGCGCGATCCGCCCCAGAGCCCGAGTCCGACTCGAAGCGAATCCGCGGCCGAACCGGCGCCGTCCCGGCTCGCCTGGAACGTCCAGCAGACCCGATGGACCGCTCCCGGACGAGCGTTCCGCACGCGAGCCGTAGCACGAGCCGAAAAGATCGTGCTACGGTCCCGCCCGGCTGGATGCAACCCGTCTTGCGAAGGGCGCTCGCGCCGCTCCTTATCACCGCGACCACTTGGCCGGCGAGCGCCAGCGACGGCGCCGCGCCGTCGCCCGGGGCGGCCGCAGCCGAGGGGCCCGCCGTCGCCGCAACCGAGGGACCCGCCGTCGCCGTAGCCGACGGCTCGCCGGCCTCGCCGGGGGGCGGCGAGCCCGCCGGTCAGGCGGCCGGCGGCGACGCGCCGGTCACCGTCGTCGTGCGGGGCGCGGCGCCGCCGCGCAGCGCGTCCGAGTCGGTCCGGGAGCGGGCGGAGATCCGGGCCGCGCCGCACCACACCGCGAGCGACGTGCTGCAGCTCGTGCCGGGCGTGTTCGCCGCCCAGCACGGCGGCGAGGGCAAGGCGCACCAGATCTTCTTCCGCGGCTTCGACGCGGCGCACGGGCAGGACATCGAGATCTGGGTCGCGGGCGCGCCGGTCAACGAGGTCTCCAACGTCCACGGGCAGGGCTACGCCGACCTCCACTTCGTGATGCCCGAGGTCATCCGCGAGCTGCGCGCGCAGCCGGGCTCGTACGACCCGCGCCAGGGAGACTTCGCCGTCGCCGGCACGATGCGCTTCGAGCTCGGCTACGACGAGCCGGGGATCACCGCGACGGCCGGCGCCGGCTCGTTCGGCGCGCGCCGGCTCTTCCTCGCCTACCACCCCGAGCAGGCGGACGAGGCCACGTTCGCCGCCTTCGAGGCCCAGGAGACCGACGGGTTCGGCCCCGCCCGCGCCGCCAGCCGGGCGTCGCTCGTCGCGCAGGCCGTGCTCCAGCCGTCCGAGCGGATCACCGCGCGCGTGATGGCCTCGGCGTTCGCCGCGCGCTTCGGCTCCGCCGGCGTCCTGCGCCTCGACGACCTCGAGCAGGGCAAGGTCGACCGCTTCGCCTCGTACGACCCGAAGCAGGGGGGCGACTCCTCGCGCGCGCAGCTCGTGCTCGACGTGCGCGCGCCCGGCGGCCGCGGGGAGGGGCTCTCGATCGCGCCGTTCGTCGTCCTGCGCTCGCTCCGGCTGCGCTCGAACTTCACCGGCTACCTCGCGGATCCCGTGTCCGGGGACGCGACGCAGCAGCTCAACGAGGCGCTCACGCTGGGCGCGGTCGCGTCGTACCGCCTCCGGTTCCCGCTGCTCTCCGAGCGCGACGCGCTCGAGGCGGGCGTCGTCGCGCGCAGCGACTGGATCAACCAGTCGCAGCGGCGCCTCGCCGCCGTCGACGACCGGCCGACGGCGACGCTCGTCGACGCCCGGGTGCGCGCGACCGACCTCGCCGGCTACCTCGACGCGTCGATCCGGCCCGCGCGGCGGATCGAGCTGCGCGGCGGGCTGCGCGTCGACGGGCTCGCGTTCCAGGTCGTCGAGGGCGCCGCCGAGGCCGCGCAGGCGCGCGGCGCGCAGGGCGTCCACGTGGGCGGCAAGGGCACGATCGACGCGGCGCTGCTGCCCGGGCTGCACGCGCTCGCCAGCGTCGGCCAGGGGTTCCGCTCGCCGCAGGCGCGCAGCCTCGGCGACGGCGAGCGGACGCCGTTCACGCGCGCGCTCTCCGCCGAGCTGGGCCTCCGCTACGCGGACGAGCTCGCGCGGGCGTCGGTCGCGCTCTTCCACGCGCGCCTCGGTGAGGATCTCGTCTTCGACGAGGCGACGGGCCGGAACGAGCCCGTGCCCGCGACAGCGCGCACCGGGGTCGCCCTCGACGCCGTCGCGCACCCCGCGCCGTGGCTCGTGTCGAGCGCCGGGATCACCTACACGCGCGCCGCCTTCACCGCCTCCGGCGGGCGCGCCACGTGCGGCGACGCCTACGCCGCGGGCGACCTCCTGCCGTTCGTCCCGCAGGTCGTCGCGCGCACCGATCTCGCGGTGACCCCGCGCCTCGGCGCGCTCTTCGGCCGCCCCCTGGAGGCGCGCGCCGGCGCCGGCGTGACGCTGCTCCACCGCCGCCCCCTGCCGTGCCGGGAGCTCGGCCGCGACGCGCTGCTCGCCGACGTCACCGCGCACCTCCGCTACCACCGCGTCGAGCTGGGGGTCGACGTCCACAACCTCCTCGACGCGGCCTGGTTCGACGGCGAGTTCGTCTACCCCTCGAGCTTCACCCACGGCGCCGCGCCCGATCGCCTGCCCGCGCGGCACGTCACCGTCGGCGCGCCGCGCAGCTTCTTCGCCTCGCTCTCCCTCTACCTAGGCTGAGGTTCCTCGATGGTGTCCTTCCCCGTTCCTGGCACACGTTGGCGCCGCCCGGCGCGTCCCGCGCAATCGGCGCAATCGGCGCAATCCGCGCGACCCACGCATCCCGCGCGCTCCGCCGCGATCCTCGCCGCCGCGGCGCTCGCGTCGTCCGCGCTCGCCGCCGGCTGCGGCGCGGACGACGCGACGGGCGGCAGGCGCCTCACGCTCGCGACGCAGATCGCCCCCGACGCGGCGTCGGTCGCGCCGTTCACGAACGCGCTCGGCTGGACGGTCACGCTGTCGAAGGCGCACCTGTCGGTCGGGCCGCTCTACTACTTCGAGGGCGCCCCGTTCACGGCGCGGCGCGAGGATCCGGGGCGCGGCGTCGCCCCCGCGCTGCTCGAGCGCCTCGCCCGGTGGGCCGTGCCCGAGGCGCACGCGCACCCGGGCCATTACCAGGCCGGCGAGGCGAGGGGCCAGATGACGGAGGCCACCTCGGTCGACCTGCTGCGGGGGACGACGGCGCTCGCGGACGCGGACGCCGTGAGCGGCGTGGTGCGCTCGGCGCGCTTCACGTTCGGCGCGCCGCCGACCGGCCCGCTCGCCGGCGCGCTCGAGGGGCGCGTGGTCGTCGTCGAGGGGCGCGCCGAGAAGGGCGACATCACGCGCGCTTTCCGCGCGCGCGCCGCGGTCGAGGACGTCCTCAACGCGGCCGGGGAGCCCGCGGTCGAGGGGTGCGTCTTCGAGGAGGTCTTCGTCGACGAGCCCGGCGTCGTCACGCTGGTCGTGAAGCCGGCGGTGTGGCTCGACCAGGTCGACTTCGAGGAGGCGGCCGCCGGCGAGGAGGGCGAGGAGGGCGCGGACGGCGCGCCGGTCGATCTCCCGCCCGGGAGCCAGGCCCAGCGCGGCTTCACGCGGGGCCTCAAGAAGGGGACCGCGTACACGCTCTCGTTCACGCCCAGGTCCCCCGAGGAGGAGAAGCCATGAGGAACATCGAAAGAATGTGCGCGGCGGCCGTGTCGCTCGCCGCGGCGGTGCTGGCGGGCTGCAGCGGCGGCGACGCGTCGGGGACCGGGAGCGTGGCCTTCTCGACGTGGGGAGAGGCCTACATCGAGGAGCAGATCCCGGCCAGCGATCTCGAGGACGGCTGGAGCATCCGCTACGAGAAGTTCCTGCTCGTCCTCAGGAACGTGACCGTCGCCGACCGCGACGGCAACGTCGGGGCGACCATGCAGGGCTCGATCCTGGTCGATCACACGAAGCCCGGCCCGAAGCCGGTGGCGACGTTCGAGGGCCTCGAGGCGAAGCCCTGGGAGCGCGTCTCCTTCGAGATCAGCCCGCCCGACGCGGACACGGCGCTCGACGGGGCGACGGAGGAGGACCGGGCGCTCCTCCTGGACGCGGGCGCGTCGGTGCACGTCGAGGCGACCGCGCGCAAGGGCGACGTCGAGAAGCACATCAACTGGACCTTCACCGCCGCGACCCGCTACGCCGAATGCACGGGCGAGAAGGACGGCAAGGAGATCGAGGGCGTGCTCGTGACGAACGGCGGCACCGACCTCGTGGAGCTCACGATCCACGGCGACCACCTCTTCTACGACGACCTCCAGGCCGCGGCGGCGAAGCGCCGCTTCGGGCCCATCGCGGCCGCGGACGCCGACGACGACGGCGCGGTCACGCAGGAGGAGCTCGCGGCGGTGCGCCTCGTCGCGATCGAGGAGGGCCCCTACGGCACGGGCAGCGCCGGCGACGTCAACGACCTCGGCGCCTTCGTCGCGGAGCTCTCGCGCACGATCGGGCACTTCCGCGGCGAGGGCGAGTGCGTCTCCGGCGACCTGTGACCCGGCCCGGCGGCCCGGCCGCCCGGCGCGATCACTCGATCGCGACCGTGGTCGAGACCGCCTGGAGCTCACTGCCGTCGAAGGGCGGCACCCGCGCGGAGCTGAGCAGCATCTGGGCGCAGAGCGCGGACGGGGTCGCCGCGATCTGCGGATCGGTCGAGACGCGCTGCACCGCGCCCGAAGGGTTGAAGAACACCCGCGCCGTCACCGCCTTGGGCCCCGCCTTGCCCTTGCAGTGAATCCGCGCCCCCGCCGCTTTCTGCTGCAGCGACGCGTGGGCGGCGGCGTGATCGAACGGCCTCGCCGCGCTCGGCGCCGCGGTCGTCGCAGGTGCGGACGCCGCCCCGGACGCCGGCGCCGACGCGGACGCGGACGCCGGCGCCGACGTCGGCGCGCCACGCTCGGGCGACGGGCGCGTGGCCCTCGGCAAGGCCGCCGGCGCCGGCTTCTGGTCGACGGCCGTCGCCTCCTCGCTGCCCGCCGGCGCCGGCGGGCGCACGGCCTCGCCGCTGCCCGGGTCGGGCGCGGCGAGGCTCGCCGGCTCGCGCTCGGGCGGGCCTTGCGGCTCCGGGACCTCGCGCTGGCCGCCGGAGACGTAGAACGCGATCGCCGCCGCCGCCGCGCCGCCGAGCAGGGCGACCGCCAGCAGCGGGAGCCCCCACCTGCCCTTGCGCGGGCCCTCCGCCGGCGCGGCGCTCGCCGGCGCCGAGGTGGGCGACGCGCCGCGCGCGGTCGCGTCGACGGCGTCGACGGCGCGCGCGCGCTGCGACTCCGGCGCCCCGGCCGCCCCGCTCGCCGCGCCTCGCGAGGCCGGCGCTCCCCCCAGCGGTCCGGCCGGCGGCCGCGAGCTCATCACCGCCACGGGGCGCACGCTGCGCGGATCGATGAAGAGCGCGGGCCGGAGCGCGTCGAAGGCGTCCTGCGCCGTCGGGAACCGCTGCGACGGGTCGCGCGCCACGCAGCGCGCGAACCAGGCGTCGAACGGGTGCACGATGCAGCCGGCGCGCCCGAGCGCCGTCGCGCGCATCGACGCCAGCTCGATCGGCTCGAGCAGGATCTCGCGGAGCAGCACGGGCATCGCGATGCCCATCGGATCGTTCGCGGCGCGCCAGTACATGCGCCCCGTGAGCATCGCGAACGCGATCAGCCCGAGCGGCCACACGTCGGTGGCCGGCGTGATCGCCGCGCGCGCCTCGGTCTGCTCGGGCGCCATCCACAGCGGCGTCCCGAGCGACGCGGTCGCCATCGTGCTCGCCTCCGCGGCGATCCTCGCGATGCCGAAGTCGAGGACCTTGACCGACCACGGCGCCGTCGCGCTGTGCGACTTCGCGAGGAAGATGTTCTGCGGCTTCAGATCCCGGTGGACCACGCCGGCCCGGTGGGCGGCGCCGAGCGCGTGGCAGAGCTGCCGGAAGATGTCGTAGAGATCCTGCGGCGAGAACAGGCCGCACCGCTTCAGCCGCGCCGCGAGGTCCTCCCCCTCGAGCAGCTCCATCGCGAGCCACGGCACGCCGCTCGCCTGGTCGACTCCCGCGCCGATCACCTGCACGACGTGATCGCTCTCCACGAGCGCGCCCACGCGCGCCTCCTGCTCGAACCGCTCGCGCAGCCGGGGGTCGGCGCAGAGCTGGGGGTGCATCAGCTTGAGCGCCCGCAGCTTGCCAGTGCTCGTCTGCTCGGCGACGTACACGGCGCCCATACCGCCGGCGCTGAGAGGCCGAACGATCCGGAACTCTCCGAAGAGCATCCCGGCCGCCGGCTGGAACGGCACGGTCATATGGCCGCCGATGCTAGCACGCTCATCCTCCAGCGCGGTGCGCGCGCTCGCGGCGCCGCGCCGCGAGCTGCCCGTCACGTCGAGGCCGCGGCGCGCGGCGGCAGCGAGGAGAGGAGCCGCTCGATCCCGATCCGCCCCACGAAGAGCGCCCCGGTCGACGCGGCGCGGAGCGCGCCCAGCGCCGGCTGGCGGGCGCCGGCGAAGTGGCGCATGCCGAAGCGCAGGAACGACGGCTCGTCGCAGAGGTAGCGCTCGATGCGCTCGCGCGGCGCGCCGTAGAAGCCGCGCATCACCCGGCGCCGGAAGCGGATGTCCAGGCCGAACAGCGAGCGCGCGACGCGCTGGTTCCAGTCGTGGAAGCGGAGGTCGCGGGCCTCGAGCTTCTCGGCGAGGTACGCGCCGGCGAGCGCGCCGTACGCGATCGCCTGGGCGATCCCCTCCCCGAGCATCGGATCGATGCCCGCGGCCTCGCCGACGAGCAGCGCCCCCGGCCGCGCGATCGCGTCCCCCCGGTCGAGGCCGCGCTCGGCGAAGCGCTTCTGCCGGTAGCGGTCCGGGTCGAGGCCGAGGGCGGAGAGCCGGCTCCGGAGCACGCGCTCGGCGTCGGGCGCGGGGCGCCCCGCGGCGACGGCGCCCCCGTGCAGCACGTACGCGCCGCGGCAGACGAGCTCCCGCCCCCCCACGATCGTGGGGAAGTCCCAGAGGTACCCGGCGAACGATCGATCGCGCATCTCGAAGTGCAAGAGATCGCGCGCGCGATCGCCCGCGACCGGCTCGGTGTCGACCTCGACGGCCTGCGCGCGCAGCCGGCCGAACGGCAGCCCCATCGCGCGGCGGACGACGCTGCCGACGCCGTCCGCGCCGACGGCGACGCGCCCGTGGAACGCCCCGGCCGAGCTCTCCACGAGCGCGCCCCGGGGCCCCAGCGAGAGGCCCGTGACCCGCGCCCCCTCGACGATCCTGACGCCCCGCGCCCGCGCCGCGAGCGCGAGCGCGCGATCGAACTCGGCGCGGCGGACGACGCGGCCGATGTTCCCCTCGCGCAGCGCGACCTCGCCGGCCTGGAAGGCCGCGCTGACGCCGCTCACCGCGACCGAGGGCACGTCGATCGTCACCCCGATGGTCGAGAGCGCCTTGTCCGCGCGCCCGCCGAGCCCGCCCGCGCAGCACTTGTCCCGCGGGTACCGCGCCTTCTCGAGCACCACGATCCTGTCGGCGAGCGCCGGGCGGTGGTGAGCGAGGAAGAGCGCCGTGCTCACGCCTGCCGGCCCGCCGCCGACGATCACGACTTCGTTCGCCGCCATGCGGCGCCCGCTCTAGCACGGCGCCGCGCCGTCAGCGCCGCTCGTAGGAGGCCACCAGCGTCCGGTACGGGAAGCTGAACGTGCTCTTGCCCGCGAGGTCCGGGTGGGTCGTCGCCAGCTCGCGGACCTCGCTCAGGACCGAGTACCGCTCCTGCACGGAGAGCGCGGCGATGTAGCTGATCGAGGCGGCGCGCTCGAGCAGCCCGTCGATGTCGAGCTCCTGCATGTGGGTGAACTCGCGCTCGCCGAGCGGCGCGAAGAGGCGCGTCTCGGCGAAGGACCGGCGCCACGCCCCGATCCTGTGGACCGGCGCGTCGCGGCCATAGCGATCGAAGATCTGCGAGAGGCGCGCGACCCAGTCGACGCGCTCGTCCCGGAGGTTCCAGAGCAGGGCGAGGCGCCCCGTCGGCCGCAGCACGCGGTGGATCTCGGCGAGCGCCAGGTCGCCGTGGAACCAGTGGAACGCCTGCGCCGCGACCGCGGCGTCGACCGTCGCGTCCGCCATCGGGATCGCCTCGGCCACGCCGTCCACCACGGTGGCGGACGGGACCATCTGCATCAGCTTGCGGCGCATCCCCTCGACCGGCTCGAGCGCGATGAGCCGGGCGCCCGTCGGCACGAGCAGGCGCGTGAGCTTGCCGGTCCCGGCGCCGAGATCGATCACGGTGCTCGAGGCGTCGATGCGCAGCGTGTCGCGGAGCAGCTCGAGCGCGACGCGCGGATACCCGGGCCGCCCCTTCTCGTAAGCGTCAGCCGCGGTCGCGTAGCCCTGAGCAGCGAGGCGATGGACGGTCATAAGCTGCATCCGCTCGGCGTGGAGGTGACGTTGCGCAGCGCCGGAGCGACCACCCACCCCGACGGTCCCGTCGAGACAACCTACGCAACCGCGCGCCCGGTTGGAAGTGGGTTGTCGCTCAAAATGCGCATCACGTTGCCCCGCAGCAGCTTGCCAATCGCGCGCTCGCTGAGGCCGGCTCGAAGCAGCGCATCCGTCAAGAGCGGAAGGTGCGCGGCGTCACGGAGATCGCGAGTTGGAACGATGAAGCCGTCCCAATCGGACCCGAGGGCCGGGGTGTCCTCGCCGGTGACGTTGATGATGTGGAGGAGGTGCTTGACCACGGGCTCGAGCCCGTCTCCGCCGAGGTACTGCGGACAGAAGATGATCCCGATGCACCCTCCCCGATCGGCGACGGCGCGGAGCTGTTCGTCATCGATGTTGCGCCAGTGTGCGAACGCGCCGGCGACGCCGGTGTGGCTGACGATGGGCGGGCGGCGCGCGAGCGCGCAGGCCTCGAGGAAGCCGGCCCGGTTGATGTGGGCGAGGTCGACGATGACGCCGAGGTCCTCGGCGCGGCGCACGACCTCGCGTCCGAACGGGGTGAGGCCGTGGCCGTCCTTGCGGCCTCGGCCGAAGGCGGGGTACGCCGCGTCGTTGGCGCTGAAGTGGCAGAGCCCGAGGTACCGGACGCCGCGCCGGGCGAAGCGCTCGAGCGTCTCGAGCTCCCCTTCGAGCGCGTGTGCCCCTTCGACCCCGAGCAGCGCCGCGACGGCGCCGCGGCCCCTCGCCGCCTCGATGTCCTCGACGGTCCGCGCCTTGACCAGGCGCCCTGGTTGCGCGCGGATGGCCTGCTCCAGCAGATCGATCTGATCGTCGATGACGGCGGCGAGCCCGCGCCGCTGCCCGATGGGCAGCGACACCAGGCCGAAGAACTGCGCGCCGACGCCGCCCTCGACGAGGCGGGGCACGTCGACGTGCCCGCCCAGGGCGGCGAACGGCAGCGGCGGCTCGTGGCGCTCCTGCAGGTCGTAGCCGACCCAGCGCGACCACATCAGGCTGTCGGCGTGGAGGTCGATGGCGGGGAACTGCGCGTGCAGCGCGCGGGCTTCGGGGCTTCCGTGCATGCCCTCGAGGCTAGTCGAGCCCCGGCCGTCTGGCAGCGGCCGCGGCGGGGTCCTCACGGGCTCGTCATCTTGAGCCCGAGGAGGGACACGATGAGCAGCCCGAGGAAGCCGAGCCGCGCGGCCGTGGCGGGCTCGTCGAAGAAGAGGACGCCCGTGATCGCCGCCCCGGTCGCGCCGATCCCGGTCCAGACGGCGTACGCCGTGCCGATCGGCAAGGTCCGCGCGGCGACCGCGAGGAGGTACACGCTCGCGGCGATCGCGGCGATCGTGAGCGCGCTCGGCAGCGGCCGGGTGAAGCCCTGCGTGTACTTGAGCCCGACCGCCCAGCAGACCTCGAGCAGGCCTGCCAGGACCAACACCAGCCATGACATGACGACCCTCCGTGATGCGGGTGCGTCGTCTTATCCTGACCGGGTACGGCGCGTCTCGTCCGGGGCGCTCTCCTCCCGGGGAGCGTCACCGGAGACGCTAGCAGGACGGTCGAGCCGCGCAATACGAGCGAACACGGCTCTCTTGCGACGCTCTTACGGCTCTCTTGCGGCTCTCTTACGACGCTCTTACGGCTCTCTTACGACGCTCTTACGGCTCCTCTTCGCCCTGCGTCACGAAGCGCGCCGCCGCCTCGCTGATCAGCGCCTCCGCCCGCTCGTTGATGTACTCCTCGATCGCGGTGTATCCGGACGGCATCACCTGGCTGTGGTCGGTTCCGCTCGCCGGGTCCAGCCCGTGCGCGCGCTCCCACGCGTCCGGCATCCCGTCCTTGTCGCCGTCGGCGGGGGCCGTCCCGGGGCGGAGTCCCTCCATCAGGTTGTTCACGTAACGCGCCCCCCACGCGCCGTCGCGGCGCTTCGTGTTCTCCACCACCCCTCTCGTCACGACGTCGTGTGGCAGCGCCCCCGCCTGCGCAAGGACGAGCGGGGTTACGTCCTCCGCGCGGTGCGTCGTCACGCGGGCGTACCCTGGCACCTCGCGCGCGAAGTCGAACTCCGTCGTCGCGCGGTACGACTCGGGTTTGTTGAGCCGGCTGAAGCTCGGGTGGGCGTACGGCCTCTGCCATGGATTGCTCACGACGCCCGTGAAGTTGCCGGGATCGTCGATGTAGTTGTCGGCGAGGAAGTACTTGAGGTTCGCGCCGGCGCTGCCGTCGAAATAGAAGGGGATCAGCTGGTCGCTCGGCCCCTTGATGTAGGTGTTGCCCACGATGTTGAAGTGCCCGCTCGCCGCGTTGTGGTGAACGAACCCGTGCCTCACGTTGTAGGCCACGTTGTTGCGGATGTCGGCGGGCCCGTTCGCGACGGCGGGGCACCTCGCCTTGTGGTGGGCGAACAGGTTGTGGTGAATCGTGATCCGGTGTCCGTCGGGCCCGTTGATCAGCCCGTAGTTGTGCGCCCCCTCCGGGTGCCCCGTGGTCGCTGACGACTCGATGGTCGACCACTGGATCGTCACGTCGTCCGCCTCATAGAGATCGACGGTCTCGTCCACGCCCCAGGCGATCGACACGTGATCGAGCATCACCTTCGAGTTCAGCGAGAACTGCGCTCCGTCGAACTGCTCCCCGGCCGAGCCCGTGTGGACGGGCCGGACGCGCAGGAATCTTACAATGATGTTGTTCACCGAGCTTGAGTACCTGGAGAGCAGGCGTCCGTGCACGGTGATGCCCGCGCCCGGCGCCGTCTGTCCGGCGATCGTCACGTCTCCATTCCGTACGACGATGTCCCCCTCGATCACGCCGCTCACGTCGAAGACGATGATGCGCGGCCCGGTCGCGTCGAGCGCGGCCTGGAGGCTCCCCGCCCCGCTCGCGCGGAGGTTGGTGACCTTGATGACGCGCCCGCCGCGCCCTCCCGTCGCGACGGCCCCAAACCCTTCTGCGCCGGGGAATGACGGCAGCGCGCTGGCCGGCGCCGCCGCTGCGCTGATCGCCAGCGCCGCCGCGACCACACACCCGAAGCGCCGAGCGCCCTGTGCTCCGATGGAAGAACAAGTAGGAAGAGTTGTCATGACGTCTCGCTCCCCTTTCGTACGTCTCTGACCGCAAGCGGTAGTGAGATGACCCTAAAGACATCTCCCATCGATTGCAAACGCTAATTGCCAGCCTGTACGACAGGGCACATCAAAACCACTCACGCAAATTCAACTCGCCAACCAGACACCCCTCAATCTATCCTGCGCTCGCAGCGCCCGAGCGGGCTCATGGCATCACCGCAGACTCCCACCCTCGACGACATCAGGCCCAAATCCCGAGCAAAACAGCGCCACAACAAAACTACACACCCCACCTCATCGAGCCCTCGACTCCCGCCGATCTCCAAGCCCCCTTATTCATCCTCGACTCCCACCCATCGGGTCGACCGCCCCTCCCCTCATCCCCCCAAGACCCAAGACGCACGCGCCGGGGGGTGGGTCCGCGCGCGCCGACGTGGCGCGGGTGGGCGCGATCGAGCACCGACCGAGGTGCCATAAGGCTTCAGGGCGCTCCACGCTGCAGGCGCGCCTTATGTGGCGCGCACCATAACGTCCCAGCCGGCATGACCCGAAGGGAGACATGCCGGGCGGTGTCCCATGCGCAAGCTCCCCCGCCCCAGTCTTGCCGATTGGCGAGCGCCCACCCGCGCCACGTCGGCGCGCGCGGACCCACCCCCCGGCGCGTCCGACTTGGCTCTACCGCGCCTTCTCGTACCGTCCTTCGACGGCCATCAGGTAGTCGGCCACGGCCTGCCGCATCCCGACCTCCAGCGCGTGCGCCGTCAGGTAGTGTCCGATCGACACCTCCTGGATCTCCGGCGCTTCTTTCACGAGCGGCCCCAGGTTCTCCGCCGTGAGGTCGTGCCCCGCGTTCACCCCCACCCCCGCCGCCGCCGCCGCCTTCGTGGTCGCGACCACCTTGTCGAGCTCCGCGCGGTAGTCCCCGCGCTCGAACGCCTGCGCGTACGGCCCTGTATAGATCTCGATCCGGTCCGCCCCCACCTCGGCGACCGCGGCCACCACCCCCGGATCCGCCTCCACGAAGAGGCTCGTCCGGATCCCCTCTTCCTTGAGCCGCTTCACGACCGGCTGGAGGAGGAAGCGCCACTTCGCGACGTCCCAGCCGCGGTGCGAGGTGACCTCCCCCGGCGTGACCGGGACCAGCGTGCACTGGGTCGGCCGGAGCTCGAGCGTGAGGTCCAGGAACTCTTCCCGGATGTCGCCCTCGAAGTTCGTCTCCACGGTCGTGATGTGGCGAGTCACCGCCCGCGCGTCGTCCGGCGTGATGTGCCGCCGATCGGCCCGCGGGTGGACCGTGATGCCGTGCGCCCCGTAACCGACGATCTTCTGGGCGAAGGCGAGCACGTTCGGCGCGTCATGCCCCCGCGAGTTCCGCAGGAGCGCGATCTTGTTCACGTTGACGCTGAGCTTCATCGGATCCTCTCGCCGGGTGGTGCGTGGCCTTCGGGGCGTCGCTATACACGATCGACGCCCGAGCCGCATGGCGCCGCCGCTCCCCGCGCCGGCGCCCCCCGCGCCCGGCCGTCGGCCCTGACGGCAGCCCTCGTGGAGGCGCCCGCGCGGCCGCCCGCCCCCGGGCGTGTTCGTGAGGGCCGCCGCCCGGCCTATCGGCTACAAGCCCGTCGCCATGGACTTCTTCGCGACCGCCGCCAAAGGCACCGAGCCCGCCCTCCGCGACGAGCTCCGCGAGCATCACTTCCGCGGCGTCCGCGCCGACCGCGGCGGGGTCCACTTCGCCGGCGCGATCGACGAGGGGTTCCGCGCCTGCATCGAGCTCCGCACCGCCGTCCGCGTGCTCGCCGAGCTCGCCTCGTTCGACGCGCCGAGCGGCGACGCCCTGTACGACGGCGTCGCCGGCGTCGACTGGGCCCCTTACCTGAGCCCGGTCCACACGCTCGCCGTGCGCGCCTCCTGCCGCTCGAGCGCGCTGACCCACACCCAGTTCATCGCCCAGCGGACGAAGGACGCCATCGTCGACCAGATCCGCCGCCGCGTCGGCGCCCGCCCCTCGGTCGACCTCGAGGACCCCGACCTCGCCCTCTTCGTCCACCTCGTCCGCGACCGCGCCACGCTCTACGCGGATCTCGGCGGCGCCGCGCTCCACCGCCGCGGCTACCGCACGCACATCGGCGGCGCGCCGCTCAAGGAGACGCTCGCCGCCGCGCTGCTCCGCCTCTCCGGCTGGGACCGCGCCCGCCCCCTCGTCGATCCGATGTGCGGCGCCGGCACCATCGCCCTCGAGGCCGCGCTCTGGGCGCGGGACATCGCCCCCGGCCTGCGCGCCCAGCGCTTCGGGTTCGAGCGGTGGGCCTGCCACGATCAGGCGGCCGCGCAGCGCGCGACCGCCCTGCGCGACGCCGCCCGCGCGCGGATCCGGCCCGGCGGCCCCCCGATCCTCGCCGCCGACATCGATCCGCACGCCGTCGACACCACGCGCGGCAACGCCCGCATGGCCGGCGTCGAGATCGAGGTCCGCTGCCAGCCGGTCACCGCGCTCTCGAGGACCGAGCCGCCGGGCCACGTCCTGACGAACCCGCCCTACGGCGAGCGCCTCCCCGGGACGTCGGCGCTCTACCGCGACATGGCGGCCGCGTTCTCGCGGCTCGCCGGCCACCGCGTCGCCATCCTCGCCGGCACCGAGGACATCGAGCGCGCGATGCGCCGCCGCCCCGAGCGCTCGCTCACCGTGTTCAACGGCCCCATCGAGTGCCGGCTGCTCACGTACGACATCCCCTGATCGCCGCGCCGCGATCTCCGCGCCCGCGCGCCCGTCAGAGGAGGCGCATGAGGAGGACCATCGCCGCCGCCGTGAGGATCATCCCGGCGACGAAGCCGATGATCAGCCCGCGCTTGCCGGCGAGCCAGCTCGCCTCCGGCGCGGTCGCCGGCGGCCTCTGGGACGCATGGGGAGCGACCGGCGCCGCCGAGCGCCGCTCGCCGGGCGCCCCCGAGCGCCGATCGCCGATCGGGCTCCGCGACATCACGGTCGAGGCGAGCTCCAGCGGCACCGGCGCCGCGCTACCGGCGGCGCTGCTCGCCTGATCTGCCCCCGGCGCGCTCCCGGCGAGCTCTGCGCTCGTCGCGCCCGGCCCCCCGCTCACCGCGCCGGGCCACCCGGGCCCCGACGCCTGGAGCTCGCCGGGCTGCGCCGTGGGCTGCTGGCTGTCGATCGGGTCGTAGGGCGAGGCGATCCGGAGCGTGGCCGCGACGCGCCGGGATCTCCGGTCCCACGCGGCGGCCGCGCCGGCGTCGAACTGCGGGCTCTGCGGCGTCACCGGCGGCGCGGCCGGCGCGGAGTCGATGCGCACCAGGCCGATCTCGGCCCGCTTCTCCGGCGTGCCCAGCCCGAAGTCCTCGGCCGAGCGGAGCGTCGCCTTCACGTCGCGGCCCGGCGGCGTGATGTCGAGCTCGTCGCCCTCGTCGTACGAGGCGGTCTGGACGCGGACCTTCGCGGGGGCCATGAGCTCCTCCCGGCGGACCATCGTGAGCGTGCTGTCCTCGTCGCTCGGATCGTCGAACGAGCTCGACCCGGCCAGGCCGTTCCCGGAGAGCAGCGCCTCGCTCTCGCTCTGCGACCAGGAGGGGAGCTGCAGCGAGATCTCCGGCACCGACTCCCCTGCCCACCGCTGCGGCGGAAAGCCGACGGTCGAGTCCGCGCCCGGCGCGTCGAGGGTCAGCGGCAGCTCCGCCGGCGGCGAGCGGAGCAGCACCGGCGGCGGCGGCCTCGGGTCGGGACCGCTCGAGCCGGACACGAGCGTCCGGGCCGACTCGATCGACACGTCCGCCATCGCCTCCAGCGCCGCCAGCACCGCGGCCGTGGGCTGCGGCGCGCTCGGCTCCGGCGGCAGCGTCGAGTCCGGCGCCCGCGCCGGCAGCACCTCGCGCGGGAGCAGCGAGCTCGGCTGCCGGCGCGAGATCGGCCCCAGCCCCACCGCCGTGTCCGGCAGGTCGACGAGCAGGCTCCGCAGCGCATCGCCGAGCTCGCGCGCCGTCTGGTGCCGGTCCACCGGCAGCTTGGCGAGCGCCTTCACGATCAGCGCCTCGAGGCGGCGATCGATCCCGGGCGCGCTGCCGCTCGGCGCCGGCACCGGCGCGTGGATGTGCAGCGTCGCCGTGTGGAGCGGCGTCTCGCCCTCGAACGGCAGCCGCCCCGTGACGAGCTGAAACAGCAGCACCCCGCACGTGTAGAGGTCCGCCCGCGGATCGATCGGCAAGAGCCCGCACTGCTCGGGCGACATGTATGCCGGAGTACCGATAAAGGTCCCCGCGCGCGTGACGACGGACATGGGATCGAGGTGCAGCTCGGCCTCGTCGCTGGATGAGACCGTATCGAGGATCTTGGCGATCCCGAAATCGAGCACCTTCACCCGCTCGCCGTGGGGGTGCGAAGGGTCCGCGATCACCATGATGTTCTCGGGCTTGAGATCGCGGTGCACGACGCCCATTTCGTGGGCCACCGCGAGCGCGTCACACACCTCGGCGAGGATGCGGGCCGCCCGCGCCTGGCCCACGGCGCCGTGGCGCTCCAGCAGCACGTAGAGGTCGTCCCCTGCGAGCAGCTCCATCACGATGTAGCTGAGCGCACCTTCCACCCCGTACTCGTAGATCTTGACGGAGTTCGGGTGCTTCACGCGCGCGGCGGCCTTCGCCTCCCGTTGGAACCGCCGGACGAACGCGCGATCGGCGGTGAACTCCGGGTTCATGATCTTGATCGCCACCCGGCGGGGCTCGGCGTCGCGCTCGGCGACGAAGACGCTGGCCATCCCGCCCTCACCGAGGAAGCGCGTGATCGTGAACCGCCCGGCCACCTTCCGGCCGAGGAGAGCCTCCTGCCTCATGCGCCCGGCACCCGCCGGCGGCCGCGCCGATCGCCCGGGAAAGCGCGGCGGCCAGCGATGTCCGCGCGCCTACGCGACCCGCGCCGTCGATGCGAGGGGGAGTCCACGCGGCGACCATACCAAAGAACGTGACAGCGGACGACTTGTCGGCCCCCAGCGGTCTCGGCAGCCCGGGAGGCGCAGCGCCGGCGCGCCCGCGCCCCGCCGCGCCCGCCGCCGTCACCCCGGCAACGCCGCCCGCCCCCGGGCTCATCGGGCAGCAGTTAACTCTTTAACGCCACCCCCGGTGCAAATGTGCGACAGGTGCTTAACTTATCGAAAGAGCTAGCCGTCGAGGGTTGGCAGCGTTCTTGCCTGGGGGGTTTTGCCTCGCGACGCGCCGCGTGCGCCGCGAAGGGCCGGCTTGTGCATCGGTCTCGACAGGCAGCTTCCGGAGGATCGTTGATGAATCGAATTTGTAAGCGTGCGGTGCTTCTCGGCGCCACCGCGCTGACCGTCATCGGGGCGGGCTGCGCGGAGGAGCGGGACGGCATCGACAGGGTGCAGAAGAACGCGCTCCCTAAGTCGTTCTTTGTCGGGGACGATCTGAAGGACATCGCAGACGACCCCGAGTTCTACATGCGCGGGACGATCGTCGACGTCGGGTACGGCGCGGCCCAGGACGGCCTCTTCACGTCGACCTACGCGCAGCCCGTCTCCCGGATCAAGTGGGAGATCACCGAGAACCAGCTCAACGCCCGGCTCGCCTACGAGCGCATCGAGGGGACCGACGGCAAGGGCAACTCCTACAACGGGCTCACCAAGAAGGCGACGAACGACGGGCAGATCGTCGCGAGCTACGCGATCGAGTCGCACTTCGACATCATCCACGAGTACAACCCGACGACCGGCGAGGAGTCGAACGTCCGCGTCGAGAACACGACCGACCGGCCCTGGTACGAGCGTGAGCACATCCGCGTCGACTGGTCCCGCAACCTGGCCACCGACGCCTACAACTTCGACACGCTCTCGCAGCTCGGGCTGTACGGAGGGGTCGAGTACGAGCCGCTCGCCTACTACGTCAGCGAGGAGGACGGCGAGCCCCACGCCGACGCCCCGCACTTCGACGCGGAGAAGAAGAGCTACTTCGACGTGACGACGAAGGCGTTCGCCACGCCCGCCATGCTCGACCTCTCGAGCCTCGGCTGGGGCATCGACAAGTACCCGGCCTGCATGCTCCCGGGCGACTTCGCCGGCGGCACCGACCCGTACGGCAACTGCAACCCGGTCGAGATCACGATCCGGCACTCGTTCAAGAAGGTCGTCGACACCGACTACGAGCCGGTCGATTTCGACGGCGTCCGGTTCCAGGCGTTCGGCATCTTCAACTTCGACTACCGCTACGGCTACGAGCGCAACTACGGCCTCGTGGACAACCAGTGGCGGCGCTTCGCGGCCCGCTACAACCTCTGGGAGCGCAGCCACTACTACGCGAACCCGGAGACGATGGAGGGCGCCGTCGCCTGCGCGACGAAGGAGACGACCGCCAGCGCCGGCCTGCTCGCCGACCCGAACCGCGACGAGAACAAGGACGGCACCGCGGACGAGTGCGAGGCGGTCACCGCCGCGGCCGGCCCGGGCTCGCAGTGCGACGTGTACAAGCAGAAGTGCACGCTCCCGTACGCCGAGCGGCAGGCCGTCACCATCCCCTGGTACATCGGCGGCAACACGTCGGAGGACCTCTTCGAGGCGACCAACTGGGCCGCCGAGGAGTGGGACCTCGCGATGAAGACGGCGATCCAGACGTCGCGCCTCGTCGAGTGCAGGAAGACGGGCGGCGAGGGCTGCGAGGCCAAGTTCCCGATGTGGAAGGGCCAGCAGGACGACATCGACGAGGCGATCGCGATCTCGCGCGACCTGAACGCGTGCCGCCGCGCGAGCGGCTGGGACGCGGCGCAGTGCGACGAGGCGGCCAGGGCGGCCGTGGCGGATCTCTCGGCCCGGCGCGGCAACGACCAGGCGACGCTCGCGATCGGCGCCGTCGCGACGATGCCGTCCGTGATCGTGCTCTGCCACAACCCCGTCGTCGCGGGCGATCACCCCGCGTGCGGCGACGAGGGGCTCGCCCCGCGGCTCGGCGACATCCGCTACAACAGCGTGCTCATCATCGACAAGCCGCAGACCCCCTCGGCGTGGGGCATCATGGTCGACGCCGACGACCCGATCACGGGCGAGAAGGTGGCCGCCAGCATCAACATCTGGAGCCACGTCACCGACAGCGCGGCGCAGCAGCTGCTCGACCTCGTCCGCTACATCAACGGCGAGCTCCCGACCTCGGAGATCACCGAGGGCAAGTACATCCGCGACTGGGCGCAGGCGAGCCGCGTCGCGGGCGGCGGCCAGGCCCCCGCGATGACGAAGCAGGAGGTCACCTCCCGCCTCGCGAGCGCCACGAAGCTCGACCCCGAGCAGTACAAGCAGCTCGTCCAGCAGGGCGCGTCCTCCCAGCTCAAGGCGGTGCTCAAGCCGATGAAGGCCCAGCTCGCCGACGTCGCGGTGCGCTCCGACGTCGCCTCCCCGCAGCAGGCGGTCGTCGCCTCGCGCATGAGGGCGGCCCGGGGCAGCCTCGCCGAGGCGGAGCTCATGAACCCGGCGATGCTGCAGCGCTCGGGCATCCCCGCCGGCATGCCGGTGGAGGGCCCGCTCGCCGCCGCCGCCTCGCCGCTCGCGATGAACAACCCGAAGGTGCAGTCGCAGCTCCGCCGCATGCACGACAACGCGCTCGCCGAGCGCGGCGCCTGCATCCTGCACGAGGCGCCCGAGGCCTCGGCCATGACGGGCATCGCGGAGGCGCTCCGCGAGAAGTTCCCCGTCGGCGAGAACGAGACGGCCGCGGAGCGGCAGGGGCGGTACGAGCGGATGTTCAAGTACATCCAGCGCCGCTACCAGTACGCGGTCATCGCGCACGAGATGGGGCACTCCGTCGGCCTCCGGCACAACTTCGTCAGCACCTACGCCTCGCTCTTCTTCCGGCCGCAGTACTGGCAGCTCCGGACGAACAACGGCAAGGTCAAGACGCCGTGCGAGGGTGAGGCGGGCGAGAACCCGGAGCAGTGCGTCGGCCCCCGCTACTTCGACCGGCTGACGGACGAAGAGCAGAAGAACATGATCTGGATGTTCCAGCACTCCACGGTCATGGACTACCCGGGCGACGTCTCGCAGGACCTGGTCGGCCTCGGCGCCTACGACTTCGCCGCCGCGCGCTTCTTCTACGGCGACACGGTGAGCGTCTACGACAACGGCGACCGCAACTACCAGGCCGGCGGCAAGATCGGCGGCGGGATCCTCGCGGCGACCGACAGCTTCGGCGGCCTGGCCGGCATCAAGTACGGCACGTACGCGAAGGGCGACGACAGCGTCACGGACTTCCACTACTCGCAGCTGCAGGCGCAGTACAAGCTCATCGACAACTGCTACGACGTCCCGACGACGCCGCCCGCGAGCTGGAACGAGGCCGTCGACGGCAAGTGGCACCAGGTGGCCGACGGCGGCATCGTCACCGTCGGCGGCGAGACGAAGCGCTGCCGCCAGCAGCCGGTCGATTACGTCGGCTGGAAGCAGCTGCGCAAGCCGCAGCAGGGCGAGACCTCGCTCGAGAGCTTCCGCGGCGGGCCGGCCGTCGACCCGCAGGGCCGCGTCCGCGTGCCCTACGCGTTCGCGAGCGACAACTGGGCCGACACGGGCAACGTCTCCGTGTTCCGCCACGACAACGGCGCCGATCCGTACGAGCAGATGATGTTCCTGATCACCTCGCAGGAGAACAGGCACATCTTCGACAACTTCCGGCGCAGCCGCACGACGTTCAGCATCCGCGCCGCCGCGGATCGTTCGTACAGCCGCTACAACGAGAAGCTGCTCGGCATCGCCGGCGGGATCGGGTTCTTCGGGACGATCTACCAGGATCTCGCGACGAACCAGGGCCTGTCGTTCGACAGCCTGTGGCCGCTGCTCGTGGACGGCAGCCTGCAGGAGAACGTCATCGCCGCGACCGTGGCGTTCGACCACTTCGCCAGGCAGCTCTCGCGGCCTGAGGAGGGTCCGCACTACCTGCGCAACGTCGAGGCCTACGTCTCGACCGACCCGTGGTCCGAGTGGGGCGTCCTGCGCTCGGAGAAGGACGGCGACGACTACGGCGCCGCGACCGACTTCAGCGGCTTCGGCGGCACGACGAACAGCCCCGTGCTGGTCCAGATCCCGAACGGCTCGACCGGCTACATGAAGGACATCGGGTTCGGCGGCCACCCGCTCGAGAACGCGAACTCGGAGGAGAACGGCGACTTCGACACCGACTACACGATCAACGCGGGCAGCTACTACGACAAGATCAACGCGGCCATCCTGCTCTCCGAGTCGGAGGACCGGTTCGTCAGCAGCTCCCGCCGCGACTTCTACGACGCCCGCTTCCGCGCGGTCGGCATGGCCGACGTGCTGCCCGACGGCTACCGCCGCCTGATCGCGAACGCGCTCACCGGCGACCGCTCGCTCCTCGCGCCTCGCCTCGAGGCCGACGAGAACGGCAGGCCCGTGCTCGACGCGCAGTCGACGGATCCCGATCCGCTCGCGAAGGAGTTCCCGGCGCGCCCGATGGGCTGGGTGAGCTGGTGGCCGACCGAGGGGCCGAAGGTCTGCTTCCCGACCGACGGCAAGAACCTCTGCACGAACTACCTCGGCGGCGACTTCAACCCGGAGGAGGTCAACCGGACCATCGCCGTGGATCCGCAGGTCGGCTGGGAGGTGCAGAAGTTCCTGATCGCCTGGACGCTCGCGTACATCCCCGCGAACGGCAAGACGAACTGGCTCGACATGATGCGCGTCTACCGCCTCGGCACCGACTCGGACCCGGGCTTCGAGCAGCGCATCGAGTGGCAGGATCCGACGTCCGGTCAGGTCTACTATGCCCGCACGTACGGCATGGAGTGCCTCTTCGGGGCCGGCGCGGACAGGACGGCCTGCGAGGAGTCCGGCGGCAAGTGGGTGCAGAAGGGCATCGCGGCCCGCGTGCTCGAGTACGCCAACTTCCTGACGGCGAAGGGCTACGAGCTCGATCCGGAGTACGACGGCAGCTTCGTCCAGGGGGATCCGGCGTACACCGCCGGGTACGGACGCGGCTTCAACAAGTACGGCCGCGCCATGGTCATGCACCACCCGGACGGCACCGCGGTCATCGTCCCGGATCCCGCGGTCAAGGACCTGAACCCGAGGAACGGTCAGCTGGAGCCCGTGAAGCCGTGCAATCAGGGCAACGACCCGCCGTGCACGCAGCTCACCATCTACAAGAACCACTACGCGTACGAGCTGAAGGGCTACAAGTCGGTCCCCGACTACATGCTCCAGATGATGGCTCAGTTCGGCCTCGCCCTGCCTGACCAGCTCGGCGTGTTCCCCGACTGATCCACGCCTCGCTGCGCCGGGGCCCCGCGGGCGGGGCCCCTCCCCTCTCAGCTCCCCCCCTCTCAGCTCCCCCCCTCTCAGCTCCCCCCCTCTCAGCTCCCCCCCGCTCACAGCTCTCCCTCCCAGCATCCTGAGCCTGCGCAGGCAGCACCCTGCGCAGGGCGCCCTCCGGGCCGAGCGCCTGGACCGATCGCGCCGGCGGCGTCCCGGAGGCTCCGCCAGGGCGCGCTCCAGGGTGTAAAGTTCCAGGGCTACGTCTTTTTCCTCATCCCCGCCCCGCTGCGCCCTCCACCGCAACGCGCCCCGCGCGCCGCGGTTACCCCGCCGCTTTCCAGGTCGCACCGGCCCCGTGACCGCATTACGCTTCACGGCGCGGCGCGCGCCGCGGCATGGCCCTCTCCCCCGCCCTCCCCTCCATCGCTCCAGCGCAGCGCGCGGACGCGCGGGCCTTCGCGGCCTATCTCATCGAGCATGTGGCCGAGTCCGGCCGCCGCGGCGCGCCCCATTTCGCCGTCGCGACGTCGCTCATCCCGGAGGAGGTCGAACAGAACGCGCTCGACCGCTGGAGCAAGGCGCTCGACGAGCCGCTCTGGGGGCGGGCCTGGCTGCTCCGGTCGAGCGACCTGCGGCCGCGTGTCATCGGGCACATCGAGCTGCGGGGCGGCCGGGTCCGGGCGGAGGGCCACCGCGCCGTGGTCGCGATGGGCATCCTCGCCCCGTACACCGGGCAGGGGCACGGCCGGCGCCTGCTCGAGACGGCGATCGCCTGGGCCCGCGACAAGGCGGACCTCTCGTACCTCGACCTCGGCGTCTTCTCCAACAACGAGCGCGCCAGGCGGCTCTACACGCGGATGGGCTTCGTCCCGGTGGGCACCCGCGAGGACGCGTTCCGGGTGGACGGCATCATCCTGGACGACATCCAGATGACGCTCGCGCTCCACGGCCCCGCCACCGGCAGATGACACTCGCGCTCCACGGCCCCGCCCCCACGTGCCGGCCGTACATGCGTGGGGGCGCTGGACGGGGGCGGACGCGCCGGTTGAACGACGCGCCCTTGCCAGCCGCCTCGCCCGCCGCGCGGCGCGCCCCTGACGGACGCCGCATCCGCCGAACCGCACGCCCCTGACGGGCCGCCGCTGGCCCGGGGCGCGGGCAGGCGGGGCTCCGGCGAGCGGTCAAGGGTACCCATCGCCGCGCAGATGGGTCATGACGATGCCGCCGTCCCGGGCCCTGCCTGCCGATCCGGCCATTCGCCATCCGACGGCGCGCGGGCTGCCCGCGGTCGCCGTACCTCAGCCCGCCGCAACCGAAGGCCACCATGCTCCGCTCGCCGCTCCTGCCGATCTTCCTGACCGTCTTCGTCGACGTCCTCGGCATGACGCTCGTCCTGCCGCTGCTTCCTTTCTACGCCGAGCACTTCGGCGCCACGCCGCTGGTCGTCGGCATGCTCGCCGCGAGCTACGCGGTCTGCCAGCTCGTCTCCGGGCCGATCCTCGGGCGGATCTCCGACCGGGCGGGCCGCAAGCCGACGCTGCTCGCGAGCCAGCTCGGCACGTTCGTCGGCTTCCTGGTGCTCGGCTCCGCGGGCTCGCTCTGGATGCTGTTCCTGGGCCGGATCATCGACGGCCTCACGGCCGGCAACCTGACGATCGCGCAGGCGTACATCAGCGACGTGACCCGGCCCGAGGAGCGCACCAAGGCCTTCGGCCTGATCGGCATCGCCTTCGGCGGAGGGTTCCTGCTCGGCCCGGCCATCTCGGGGTTCCTCGCGCACCGGTTCGGGTATGCGTCCCCCGCCTACGGCGCGGCGGCGCTGTCGCTGACGTCGATCCTCCTGACGGCCGCGGTGCTGCCCGCGAAGCCGCGCGTGCCGTCGGCCTCGCCCGACGCGCCCGCGACCGCGTCCGCCCGGCCGGCGCCGATGGGCCGCGGGAACGCCTTCCGCCGGTTCTTCGACCGGCCGCTCCCGCGCCGCCGGCTGCTCGAGTTCTTCGCGTTCTCCCTCTCGTTCTCGACGCTCATCGGCGGCCTCGCGCTCTTCCTCGAGCGGCGCTTCCAGTTCGACGTCGAGAAGACGGGCTACCTCTACGCCTTCTCCGGCCTCATCGGGGGGAGCATCCAGGGCGGCCTGATCGGCCGGCTGGCGAGGCGGTACGGCGAGGAGCGGCTCGCGCTGATCGGCTTCGCCTCGATGGTGGCCGGCTACGGCCTGCTCGGCGTCGCGTACAACCTGCCCACGCTGCTGCTGCTCGTGGCGGTCGCGGCCTTCGGCGCGGCGGTGGTGCGGCCGAGCATCGCCACGCTGCTCACGAAGAGCGTGGGCCGCGACGAGCAGGGCGCGGCGCTCGGCGTGAGCCAGTCGCTGGCGAGCATCTCGCAGATCGTCGGCCCCATCGGCGCCGGCTGGCTGATCGAGCACCGGGCGCTCGCGGCGTACGGCCTGATGGCGGCGAGCTTCGCCGCCTGCGGCATCTTCCTCGGCCTGCAGAAGATCCCCGCGGGCGAGCCGGTCGAGTCCTGAGCGGCGCGCTCAGGCGCGCGCGCTTCGTTGAGGGCGCGCGCGCTTCATTGAGGGCGCGCGCGCTTCATTGAGGGCGCGCGCGCTTCATTGAGGGCGCGCGCTCAGGCGCGCGCGCCCCTCACGAAGGGCAGGACGGCCTCGACGAGCGGCGGCGCGACGTCGGCGGGCTTCCTCGGGTTGTACCACGCGAACGGCTCGACGAGGCGCGACGGGCGCAGGCCGAGCCTGCCGCGCGAGCACTCCACGAGCAGCGACAGCGCCCCGTGGCGCTCGTGCAGCCAGTCGATCTCGAGGCCCGCCTTCCGGATCCACCAGGCGAAGCGGACGTACGACATGGCGCGGTACGGCCGGCGGTCCGCGGCGCGCGCGATGCGCAGGGCGAAGGCGCGGTGCTCGACGGCGTCGGCGACCGGCCAGCGGCGGTTCGCGGGCGGGTACAGCACCGCGCCGCCGGCGCTGTGCAGCGAGAGGGCGCGGTCGATGCGGCGCGAGGACAGCGCGTGCGCGAGGGCCTCGACCTCCGGCTCGCTCGCCGGGCGGCTGCCGGGCGAGACGACGAGCCCGATGAGGCGCTGCACGAGGCCGCGCTCGTACCAGCCGGCGTCGAAGTTCCGGTTGAGATCGACGCCGCGGGCGTTGCCGCGCACGTACCGGTGGCGCCCGGCGCGCAGGTTCATCTCGACGCGGAGCAGGCCGTCGGGGTTCACGATGGGGACGGCGAAGATCGACCGGTCGCCGAGGTCCTCCGCGGCGAGGCGCTCGAGCAGCGCGAGGTGGGCCTCGACGCCGATCCACTCGAGCGGGTGGATCCCCGAGAGGATGACGGTCGTCCGCGCGCGCTCGCGCGGCCCGGCCCCGCCGGTCCTCTCCCCTCCCGGCGGGCCGAAGCGCCCGGTCCGTTCGTTCGCTGTCGAGGTCGCGCCGTGGCCTGGCGCCGGCTCGTCCGCGCCGCCGCCGTGCGCGCCGTACGCTGCTGAGCGGCCGGCGCCGTTGAGCGAGCGCCCTTCACCGTGGGCAGGCAGCGCCGCCGAGCCCACCCCTCCACCTTCCCGGTAGCCGACGCCGCCGACCGGGCTGCCCGCGCCGAGGTGCACGGCGAACAGCGGCTCGCCGCGGACCGAACGTCCGATGAGCGACAGCCGCGCCCCGCGATCGGCGAGCCGGTCGAGCGCCTCGAGCAGCTCTCCGTACCCGCGGTAGGCGCCGAGACCGCGGCGATCGAGCAGCCGCGACAGGGGCGTTCGACGGTGCACGAAGAGGGCGGCCCTCAGGGCTGCCCGGCCTTGCTCTCCCGACCCCTGATCGGACTTCGGCATGCAGGGCTCACCTTTACCCCAGACAGCGGGGATCATAGAGCATTGGTCGCGCCTTCGCCGCTTCGGATCAGGCCAATTCCGGATTACGGTGACAGCGGGCACACCGATGGACTTCGATGACAACGGCTGGGTGGTGGGACGGATAGAGCCGCTGCCGACGAGCCATGGCTGGTCGCTGCTGTCCCCGGAGCCGGAGGCGCGGATCGACGAGCACCGCTGGGCACACCAGGCGCGCGCCTTCTTCGGCGCGGAGCTCACGCTCGTGCAGAAGAAGGTGTACCCGTCGGGCTCGACGCCGATGGTCGACGCGGTGGAGGTCGACGTGGCCAAGGCGGGCGGCGCGCCGAGCCGGGTGCTCGTGTTGACGGTGCCGCTGGATCGCGCGCCTGCGGTGAGGGCGGCGGCCGCGGCGGGGGTGCGCGCGATCGGCGGGGCCGGGTTCGACGCGCTGCTCGCGCGCGCGCGGAGGGCCTGGCAGGTGCGCGAGCCGCCGGTCGCCGGCGGCGACGCGCGCGCGCCGCTCGCGCTGGCCGCGGTGCTCGCCGCCGTGCTGCTCGCGCCCGTGGTGCCGCCGGGAGAGGCGACCATCTTCGGGGTGAAGGGGGCGCGCGAGCGGCTCGAGCGGCTCGGCTGGCGCTGAGGCCGCGCGGCGCAGCGACGTTGCTTTCGCGCCCACAGCCCTCATCGGCTACGAGCTCCGCCACCCCATGTCGTCGATCGCACCCCGGCTCGTCCCCAAGGCCACGCTCGCCGACCTCGAGGCGCTGCCGCCGACCTGGCCGCCGTTCGACGCGCTGGAGATCGATCTCGCCGCCTGGTGGGAAGGCATCGCACTGGAAGAGACGCCGGAGCGGTAGCGGGGCCCGCCCGCGCGGGGCCCACCTCGCCGCGGGGCGCGCGCCGCGGCGGGTGAAGGTGGCGCCCCGTCGCGCCCGTGGCGGCTTCCGCGCGCGCTTGTACTAGCTTGCGCGCCGTGCGCTCCCGCTTCCCGCTCGTGGCCGCCCTGTTCTTCGTCTCCGGGGCGACCGGCCTCCTCTACGAGGTCGCCTTCTCCAAGCTGCTCGCCTACGTCTTCGGCGCCACCGCCTACGCGGTGAGCACGGTCCTCGCCGCCTTCATGGGCGGCCTCGCGCTGGGCGCGCACCTCGGCGGCCGCCACGCCGCGGCCGCCCGCCGCCCGCTCGTCGTCTACGGCGTGCTCGAGGCGATCGTCGGCGCCATCTGCGCCGTCTCGCCGTTCCTGTTCGAGGCGCTGACCTCGGCCTACGTCGGCGTCGTCCGCGCCGCGCCGGACTCGCTCGCGCTGCTCACCGCCGCCCGCGCCGCGCTGACCGCCCTGGTCGTCGTCGTCCCCACGGTCGCGATGGGCGCCACGCTCCCGGTCCTCTCGCGCATCCTCCGCGCCGGCGCCGCCGCCGGGGGCTCGCTCCCCTCCGAGCACGACGCCGCGCGCCGCCTCGCCGCGCTCTACGCCATCAACACGGCCGGCGGCGCGGCCGGCGCGCTCTCGGGCGCCTACGTCGTCCTCCCGCACCTCGGCATCCGCGGCGCCCTCTGGTCCGCGGCCGTCGCCAACCTCGCCCTCGGCGCGATCGCCGTCGCCGCCGGCCTCCGCGGCCCGGCGCCCGGCCTCTCCGAGGCCGCCCCGACGCAGCCCGCGGCGGCTCGCTCCCCGGGGTCGCACGCCCCGGGCGCCGCCCCCACCGCGACCACCCCCACCGCGACCGCCCCCACCGCGACCGCCCCCGCCGCGACCGCCCCCGCGGAGCCGCCGTTCCTGCTCGCCGTCGCGTTCGCGTCGGGCTTCCTCGTCTTCGCCGCCGAGGTGATCCAGACGCACCTGCTCGCGCTCCTCATCGGCAACAGCGCCTACGCCTTCGGGCTGATGCTCGCCGTCTTCCTCGTGTGCCTCGCCGCCGGCGCCGCGCGCTCGCCCGCCTTCGCCCGCCGCCACGGCGAGGGCGCGCTCTGGCGCGGCCTCGTCGCCGCGGCCCTCTCGCTCGCCGCCACCATCCCGCTCTGGGACCAGCTCCCGTGGATCTTCGCCTTCGCCGGCAACCACGTCCACGGGTGGGCCGGCCGGGAGGTCTGCCGCGCCCTCGCCGCGCTCGCGATCCTCGCGCTGCCCACGTTGTGCATGGGCGTCACCTTCCCCCTGCTGCTCGCGCGCGCCGCCGCGCACGCGGACGTCGCCGCGCGCGTCGGCAAGCTGACCGCCGCGAACACCCTGGGCACGATCGCCGGTTCCATCGTCACCGGTTACCTGATCCTGCCCGCGCTCGGCTCGGAGCGCGCCCTCCTCGCCGTCGCCCTGGCCTTCGCCGTCATCGCCGTCCTCACCGCCGCGCGCACCGGCGCGGATCTCCCGCGCGCCCTCGCCATGGCCGCGGCCGCGGCCGCCCTCGCCGCGCTCTCGCCCCGCTGGGACATGGCCCGCCTGACGAGCGGCGCGAACGTCTACTTCGCCATGGGCCCGCGGCCCGAGCGCATCGACTTCGTGCGTGAGGACGTCCACGGCGGCGTCACCACCGTCGCCCACCGCGCCGGCATCACCACCATGTACACGAACGGCAAATTCCAGGGCGACGACGGCCCGGAGATGACGGCGCAGCGCCGGTTCGCGCACTTCCCCTCGCTCTTCGTCCGCGACCCGCGCGCCGCGCTCGTCATCGGGCTCGGCACGGGCACGACGACCGGCACCCTCGCGGCCTACCCCTTCGAGCGCATCGACGTCGCCGAGATCTCCCCCGCGATCGTCGAGGCCTCGCGGCGCTTCTTCGCGGGCCCGAGCCTCGGCGCCCTCGACGACCCCCGCGTGCGGCTCTCGCTCAACGACGGCCGGAACGAGCTGCTCGTCGCCCAGGACCGCTACGATCTCATCGCGATCGAGCTCACCAGCGTCTGGTTCGCGGGCGCCGCGAGCCTCTACAGCCGCGAGTTCTACGAGCTGGCCCGGTCGCGGCTCACCCCGGGCGGCGTCCTCCAGCAATGGGTGCAGCTGCACCACATCCGGCGGCGCGAGCTCGCTGTCGTCGTGCGGACGATGCGCAGCGCCTTCCCGCACGTGGCGCTGTTCGTGGGCGGCGCGCAGGGCATCCTGGTCGCGAGCGCCGAGCCGCTCGTCGCCTCCGCGGCGCGCCTCACCGCGCTCGAGGCGCGCCCCGCGCTCAAGGCGACGCTCGCCGGCGCCCAGCTCGCGGATCTGCTCGGCGATCTCGTGGCGTCCGGCGAGGACCTCGACCGTCTCATCGCCGACGCGGCCGAGGACGGCGGGCCGATCGTGTCCACGGACGACAACCTCTACCTCGAGTACGCCACGCCGAAGGGCAACGTGCTCCCGTACGGCGCGTCGCTCGACGCCTCGCTCGCGCTGCTGGAGCGGTACCGGACGCGGGCGCCCCGCGCGCGGCACCTCGCCCCGTGAGGCCGCTCAGCCCCCGCCCGGAGGCGCGCCCTCTTTCGCCGGCGCGCCCTCCTTCGCCGGCGCGGCCGGCGCGGTCGGCTCGACCGGCGGCGCCGCCTCGCCCGGCGGCTTGATCTGGACCGGCTTGATCTCGTCGCCGGTCGCCACGAACGCCTTGCGGGGCGGTGGCGCCGGCCGCCTCGCGGCCTGCTCGTCGCGCAGCTTGCGCTCCTCGCGGCTCAGCACCTCGAGCGCGAGCCCGCCCGCGTACGGGTCCTTGCCCAGGAAGGGGCGCCCGTTCACCTCGGCCACGTGGAACTCGACCCGGCGGTTCTCGCTGCGCCCCGCCGCGATCTCGTTCGGCCCGAGCGGCCGCGACTCGCCGAAGCCGACCGCGATGAGCCGGATGCTCTCCACGTCGTGATCGACGAGCCAGTCGGCGACCGCGACGGCGCGCTTCGCGCTGAGCGCCTGGTTGTGCTCCTCGCTCGCCCGCGCGTCGGTGTGCCCCTCGATCCGCAGCCGCGTGACCTCGGGGTGCTCCTTGAGGAACTGGAGCAGCGTCTCCAGCGTCTTCTCGCTGCCCGGCCGGATCACCGCCTTGTTCGCGTCGAAGACGATCTTGCCTTCGATGTAGACCTGGCTCTCCCCGCCCTTCTCCGACCACGGCTTCTCCGGGTACCAGCGCGGGAGCGCGCGCTGCTCCTCGGCGCGCGGCAGATCCCGCGGCGGCAGCCGGTTGTCCCCGCACCCCTGGCCGGCCTGCGCGGCGGCGATCGCCGCCGCGACCGCGAACGGCATGGCGGCGCGCCCTGCCTGCTTCCTCTTCGGATCCATCTCGCCCTTAGCGTGTCAGAACCGGCGCTCGAACCGCAAGTAACCTGGCGGAGGCGGGCCGGAGGCGGCCCGTCGGAGCGCGCCGCCCGCGCCGCCCGCGCCGCCCGCGCCGCCCGCGCCGCCCGCGCCGACCGGCGCGCCGGGCGGCGTGTGGTAAGGAAGCGTCGCCATGTCCGCGCCGTCCATCACGCCCGAGGGCCCTGCCGTCGATCCCAAGCTCGCCGGGCTGCGCTCCCGCCTCCGGGAGCTCGGCTCCGTCCTCGTCTGCTACTCCGGGGGGGTCGACAGCGCCTTCGTCCTCGCGGTCGCCCACCAGGAGCTCGGCCCGCGGGCCGTCGGGATGACCGCGGTCTCCCCGAGCCTCGCGCCGGCCGAGAAGGAAGAGGCCGTGGCCATCGCCCGCCTGATCGGCGCCGACCACCGGCTGGTCGAGTCCTCCGAGATCGAGGACCCGCGCTACGTCGCGAACAACCCCGACCGCTGCTTCCACTGCAAGAGCGAGCTCTACCGGATCGCGGCGCGAAAGCGGGCCGAGTGGTCGCTCGCGGCGATCCTGAACGGCACCAACACGGACGACCTCGGCGACTACCGGCCCGGCCTGGAGGCCGCGCGCGAGGCGGGCGTCCTGAGCCCGCTCGTCGAGCTCGGCTTCAGCAAGGCCGACGTGCGCGCCGGCGCCGCCCGCGTCGGCCTGCCCATCTGGGACAAGCCGGCCGCCGCCTGCCTCTCCAGCCGCATCCCCTACGGCACCAGCGTCACGCGCGAGCGGCTCGCCCAGATCGGCGGCTTCGAGGCGGCGCTGCGCGGCCTCGGGTTCCGCCAGGTCCGCGTCCGGTACCACGACGAGCTCGCGCGCATCGAGCTCGACGCGGGCGAGCTCCCGCGCGCCGCCGAGCCGCCGGTGCGCGCCGAGATCGTGGCCGCCGGCAAGCGGCACGGCTTCCGGTACGTGACACTCGACCTCGGCGGCTACCGGATGGGCAGCCACAACGAGGTCCTCGTGGGCCGCGCCCTCAAGATCGTCAGCTGACCGCGCGGCCAGCGTGCCGCGCGCGGCGCGCGAGGAAGGTCAGAGCAGCGTCGCGTGCGCGGCCCTCGCGCGCTCGTCCCGCTCCTTCAGGTGGTCGAGGATGATCACCGCGGTCTCCTCGATGGCGCGCCCGGTGACGTCGACCACCGGCCACTCCGGGTGCGCGGAGAAGAGCCGGCTCGCGTACTCGAGCTCCTGCCGGACGTGCTCGCGCATCGCGTAGTTGGTCTCGGCGGGCATCCCGAGCTGACGCAGTCGGGCCTGGCGGATCTCGCAGAGCTGGTCGATCCCGATCGTCAGGCCGATGATCCTGTCCTGCGGCGCCTCGATCAGCTCGATCGGCGGCGGGACGCCGAGCACGAGCGGGAGGTTCGCGACCTTGAGGCCGCGCTGCGCGAGCAGCGTCGAGAGCGGCGTCTTCGACGTCCGCGAGACGCCGACGAGGACGATGTCCGCCTTCCTGAAGTTCCGCGGCTCCTTGCCGTCGTCGCTCTTCACCGCGAACTCGACCGCCTCGATGCGCCGGAAATACTCCTCGGTGAGCGGGAGCATCGCGCTCGGCAGGTTGATCGGCTCCCGGTCGAGGAACGTGCCGAGCCGGACGATGAGCGAGCCGATCAGGTCGATCGCCTCGATGTTCAGCTCGGCCGTGGTGGCGTGCACGAACTCGCGCAGCTCGGGGCTCACGACGGTGAACACCACGAGCGCGCCCTCCCGCGCCGCGCGCTCGAGCACCGGCCGCGCGGTCTCCGGCGTGCGCACCCGCGTGTGCAGGCGGATCTGCACGCCCGCCTGCGGGTACTGCAGCAGCGCGGCGCGCACGGTCTTCTCCGCCGTCTCTCCGGTGGAGTCGCTCAGGACGTCGATGAACTTCGGCTTCTCCATGTCCGATGCTCCCGTCGCCATCTCGGCGGCCCGGGCAGCGAGGCAGGGCTCGTGCCTCGACGCGCTTCGCGCCGCGGAGGATCACTCGGCGGCGCGCCGCACGTCAACCAAACAGCCCCTTGAGCTTGTCCATGAACGAAGCCTGCTGCGGCTGCACGTTCTCGCCGAGCTCCTTCGCCAGCTGGGAGATGAGCTCTTTCTGGCTCGCGGTGAGCTGCGTCGGCACCTCGACGCTCACCTCGACCAGCTGGTCGCCGCGCCCGCCGACGACGCGGCGCGGTATTCCCTTGCCCTTGATCCGGAGCACCGAGCCCGGCTGTGTGCCCGGCGGGATCCGCAGGCGGCCCTTGCCGTCGAGGGTCGGGATCTCGAGGTCGCCGCCGAGCGCCGCGCGCGCGAACGAGATCGGCACGGCGCAGACGATGTCGTCGCCGACGCGGCGGAAGAACTCGTGCGGCGCGACGCGGATGGTGAGCTCGAGGTCGCCCGGCCCGCGGTCGGGGCGGGCGACGTTGCCGCCGCGCTCCACGAGGCGCGTCGCGCCGTTCTCCACGCCCGCGGGGATGGTCACCTCGATGGTCTTCTGCTTCGCGGCGAGGCCGGCGCCGCGGCACGTCCTGCACGGGTCGGTCACGATCCGGCCCGTGCCGCGGCACCGCCCGCAGGGGCGCTCGATCGCGATCGGGAGCATCCCCTGCTGCATGCGGACGCGGCCGCGCCCGCCGCACGCCGCGCAGCGCTCGGTCGCCGCCCCGGGCGCGGAGCCCGAGCCGGCGCAGTCGCTGCACGCCTCGACGCGATCGTAGGTGATCTGCTTGGTGCAGCCGAACGCCGCCTCCTCGAAGCTGATCCGCACCTCTTTCTGCAGCGTCCCGCGGTCGCCCACCCGGATGCCGAGGGCGCCGAGCAGGTCGCCGAAGATGGCGTCGAGGTTGAGGTCGTGCATGTCGAACGGGACGCCCTGGACCCCCGAGCCCGCGGCGGCGCCGACGGCGGCGGGGCCGAACCGGTCGAACGCCGCGCGCTTCTGCGGATCGCTCAGGATCTGGTACGCGGCGTTCAGCTCCTTGAAGCGGACGTGCGCCCCCTGATCGCCCGGGTTCTTGTCGGGGTGGTGCTGCGCGGCGAGCCGCCGGAAAGCGCTCTTGATCTCGTCCTGCGTGGAGGAACGCTCGACGCCCAGTACCTCGTACGGATCGCGCACGAGGTGCGAAATAGCATCGATCGCGCCCCCGGGACAGCGGCTACCGGGGCGCGCCGCCGGTGGTGTTCCCCGCGTCTTCCCCGCGTCCCTACCCCTGCTTCCCGTCGGCCCCGGCCTGCTTCCGCTCGGCTCCGGCGAGGTCGCGCTTCATCACCTTGCCCGTCGGGTTGCGCGGCAGGGCGTCGAGGAAGACGAACTCGCGCGGGACCTTCGGGCCCGCGAGCCGCGCGCGGCAGTGCGCCCGGAGGTCGTCCTCGCTCGCGCTCGCGCCGGGGCGCAGGGCGACGAACGCGCGCGCGCGCTCGCCCCAGGCCGGATCGGGCACGCCCACCACGGCGGCCTCGGCGACCGCCGGGTGGTCGTGGAGGACGGCCTCCACCTCCGCGGGGTACACGTTCACGCCGCCCGAGATGATCAGGTCCCGCTTGCGTCCCTCGATGTGGTAGCAGCCGCGCGCGTCGCGGCGCGCGAGGTCGCCCACCGAGAAGTACTGGCCCAGCATGGACTCGCGCGTGGCGTCCGGATCCCGGTGGTAGCCGGAGACGAGCAGCGGGCTCTTCACGTACAGCTCGCCCACCTCGCCGTCCGCGCGCGGCCTCCCGTCCTCGCCCACGAGCAGGAGCTCGCTGCCGGCGACCGGGCGCCCGATGGTGCCCGGCGACGCGCGCAGATCCTCGGGGCTCGCGATCGTGACGATGCCGGTCTCGGTCGCGCCGTAGAAGTTGTAGAGCTTGTCGCCGAACACCCCCATCACCTCGGCCGCGAGCGCCGGCGGCAGCGGCGCGCCGCCCGTGAAGATCGCGGTGAGCGACGACGTGTCGTACGCCCGGAGGCGCGCCGCCCCGAGCTCGAGCACGCGGTGGAGCATCGTCGGGACGACCGCCGTGGTGGTCACGCGGTAGCGCTGGATCGCCTCGAGGAAGAGCTCGGGCCGGAACTCCGGGAGGATCACGACCGTCGCGCCGAGCATGAACGACATGTTGACGAAGCCGAACGCCGTGAGGTGGTAGAGCGGGCAGACGGCGAGGTGCACGTCGCCCGCGCGCATCGGGGTCGCGCCGATCGCCCCGAAGGCCGACATCACGATCCCGCCGCCGAAGCGGCGCACCGCGCCCTTCGGCTTGCCGGTGGTGCCCGACGTGTACATCACGACCGCGGCCTGATCGCTCCGGTCCGGGGCGGCGCCGCCCCCTTCGACGAGCTCGTCGAGGTGCGCGAAGCCCGGGACGCGCCCGCCGACCGCGATCATGTCCTCGCGCGCGATCCCCTCGAGCCGCGGCGCGGCCTCGCGGATCATGTCCGCGACGTCGGCGTCGAACAGGAGCAGGCGCGCCCCGGAGTGGCCGGCGAGGTAGGCGAGCTCCGCGGGGGTCGACCGCCACGACGCCGTCACGGCGGACCAGCCGACGCGGGCGATCGCGACCTGGCTGATCACGAACTCCGGGCGGTTCTTGAGCGCGACGAGCGCGGTCGCGCCCGGTCCGATGCCGCGCCGGTGGAGCGCGAGGCCCAGCCGATCGATGCGCTCGTTCAGCTCGAAGTAGGAGTAGGCCCGGTCCTCGGCCGGCCCCCTCGCCTCTCCCTCCGCCGCGCCGGGCGCGAGGCTCCGCGGGTCGATGACCGCGCTCCGGTGCGGGCTGTTCGCGGCGTAGAACCGGAACACCAGCGACGGGTTCGCCTTGCCGCGCGCGAGCTCGCGCGCGGCGACCTTGAGCCCCGGCCAACGCAGCGCGGCGAGCAGCCCGGTCTGCGTCACCGCCCGTCCGGCGACGAGGACCTCCTCCTTGAGCGCGCCGATCCGGCGCCGCCCGGCCGCGAGCGCGTCACGAACCGCCATGGCCGGCGACTTTACTCTGGCTTGCGCCCGCCGTGATAGGGTGGAGCGGTGACGGAGAATGACCGCCGCTCAGCCCGGCGCGCCGCGATCGAGCTGAGCGTGGAGTACAAACGGCTCAACACGTTCTTCGCCGATTACACGCGCAACATCTCGAAGGGCGGGACGTTCATTCGCACAGATCGCCCGCTCGCGATCGGCACCGAGTTCGTGTTCGCCCTCTCGATCCGCGGCCTCGCCGAGCCCCTCCGCCTGCGGGGGCGGGTGAAATGGATCGTGATGCCCTCCGAGGCGACGGAGGTGTCTCCGCCGGGGATGGGCATCGAGTTCCAGTACGCGAGCGAGGCGGAGCGGGCCGCGACGGAGTCGGTCGTCGAGCAGCTGATGATGAGCGAGCTCGGCGAGACGCTCGCGTCGAAGCTGCTCGGCAGGCGGGTCGGCGAGGGCTCGCGGTAGCGCTGTGCCCCGGTCGCCGGGGATGCGCGCGCGCGTCGCCCGTGTACACTGCCCCGCAATGTCGCTGCCGACCTTGCTCCCCCGGCGCCGTCTCGCTCGGGGCCTCGCCGCGCTCGCGCTCGCGCTGTCTCCCGCCGCCTGCGGGGCCTCCGGCTCGCCGGGGGCGAAGGGGCCTCCCGGCGCCGCCGAGGGCCGGGTCGCGCCGGTCGACGTCCGCGACGCGGACTTCTCCGCGAGCCTCTACACGATCGTGCGCGACGGAACGCCGGGCGCGCAGCGCACAGGGCTGCTCGTCGGCGTGATCCGCAGGCAGCTCGCGCACGCCGCGGCGCGCTTCAACGCGGGGCAGCCCGACCGGGGCCTCGCGAGCGTGCTCGGGGCGCTCTACCTCGTCCGCCCCGGCGAGGGCCGCGCCGAGATGGTCGACGCCGTGGGCGAGCGCGCCCTCGCCGGCGCGATCGAGCGGCTGAGCCCCCGCGGCGACGAGGGGCGGGTGCGGGCGCTGATGGAGCTCCGCGCCGCCACGCTGCCGAGCGGCAGCCGGGCGCGCGCCGAGATCGACGAGCACCTCGCCGCGCTGGACCGCTGGATGAAGGACACGCGCACCGGCGGGCCGCTCGAGCAGCTCGGCATGGAGCAGCGCGCGTCGGTCTCGCGCGCCCTGATCGACAGCCGCCCCGAGTCGATCCAGCGCGCCGCCGCCGCCACCGCGGCCTGGATCGACCGGGCGATCGAGTTCAACATCGAGTTCCGGCAAGGGGGAAAGCGGCCGGAGCGCGACGAGGCGGTCGAGGCGGCGCGCGCGCTGGAGTCGGGCGGCGCGAGCATGGCCGCGCTGTTCCTTCGTTACGGGGACGCGAAGGGCGCCATCGAGCAGATCGACCGCACGAGCGCGCGCCGCGTCGTCCCGCCCGGCCTCTACGAGCGGGTCAAGGCCGCCGCGTCCGCCGACGACGCGGCGTCGTGGCAGGCGCTCGCCTCGGCCTTCGCCCACCACGAGGCGCAGGAGCGCGACGCCGAGACCGGCATCTCCCAGGACCTGCTCGACGGGGCGCTCTGGGGCACGGCGCTCGAGGCCTACCGCCGCGATCCGCTGAGCCAGGACAGCGCCGCGTTGCTCTCCCAGGTGATGATCCGCCTCGGGATGTCCGAGGCGACGCCGCTCGTGGTCGGCGGCGCGCTCGGGGACCGGCCGAGCCCTGACGCGCTCGGCGCCGCGCTCGGGCTCGTGCTGAGCGCGCTCGCGGAGGAGGCGTCGACCGACGATTTCGACGCCGCCCGGCGCACCTACAGCGCCGCGGGGCCGCTGCTCGTGCTCGCCGATCGGGCGGCGCGCGGCGGCGGCGGCGTCGACCCGTCCGGCGCGCGCGTCCGCTCGCTCATGGCGTCGCTCGAGCTGCGCGCGGGCAACCTCGCGGCCGCGCTCCCGCTGCTCCGCGCGGCGACCGCGGCCGAGCCGACGGTCAACGGCCTCACGGTGCTCGCGATGGCCGAGCGTCAGGCGAGCGAGCCGCAGGCCGCGCTCGAGGACGTGCGGCGGGCGCTGGGCGCGCCGGACGCGCGCTCCGCGCCGCTCGAGGTCATCCAGGCGCACCTGCTCGCCTTCGAGCTCCACCGCGACGCGGGCACGCAGGACCGGGCCAAGGAGTCGCTCGACGCCGCGCTCTCGGCCGCGCTCGACGCGCGCCAGCGCGCCCGGGATCCCGGCGCGAAGGCGCGCGTCGAGCGGATGCTCGCGCGGATCCTCGACGGCTACGGCGACGCGAAGGGCGCGGGCCGGGCTTACGAGCGGGCGTTCAACCTGGTGACGGCCGAGCCGCCGCAGCTCGGGGCGACGATGCTCGACGCGGTCGGGCGCGCGCTCGTCCGGCGCGACCTCCCCGCGGCGCGGCGGGCGCTGAAGCGCGCCCTCGAGGCGAACGTGGACGAGGACGACCTCGTCTACGGCGGGCTCTGGGTCTTGCTGCTGGAGCGGTCGATGGGCGTCGCGACCGACGGCACCGCCGGACGTGCGCTCGAGGCGGCCACGAACCGCGCGACGTGGACGGGGAAGCTCGCCGCCTGGGCGAACGGGAGGATCAGCGACGCGGATCTCGCCAAGCTGGCCCAGAGCGCGGCGCAGCGGGTGGAGGCGCAATTTTACACCGCGATGGCCCGGAAGGCCGCCGGCGACCCCGGTGCGGACGAGCGGCTCCGGACGGTATCGAAGAGCCCAGTGGTCGATCTGCTCGAGGTGCACCTCGCGCGCGAGATGCTGACCACCGAGCTGCGCCCTGCGCTGCCCCCCAACGTGAACCTGCCCTGAAGGTGCGATGTCGCCCCCGTACGCCGGCCGAGCGCTGGCCGGGGGTGGCGGGGATGTAGGGCGCGTGCACCTCCACGTGGCACGGTGGGCGCGGGCGCCTCGCCCGGGTGAAAAAAGTTCCCAACGGCGAGCGCTCTTGCTCAATCATCGCGGGATGCCCGATGACCGGATCGATCCGCTCGAGAAGCTCGCCGCCGCGCACCGGAGCTTGGAAGAGAACCTGAACGACATCGAGCGCGCCGCGCGCGGGCTCGGCGATCCGCGCGGGCGCGCCGCCGCGCTCGAGGGGCTCTCCGGCGTCATCGCGTACTTCGAGCGCTCGATGATCCGGCATCAGGAGGACGAGGAGCGCTCGCTGTTCCCGAGGCTGGCGGTGCTGGAGTCGCTCGCGCCGACGCTCGAGCGGCTCCGGAAGGAGCACAAGGCGCACCAGCGCGCGATCGACGAGCTGCGCGCCGCGATCGAGCGAGACGGCGGCGCCGGCGCGGCCCTGGAGGTCCCGCAGCTGGTCGACCGCCTGCGCGCGGACTACCAGCGCCACATCGCCTGCGAGGAGCAGGAGGTGTTCCCGGCCGCGCGCCGGTTCCTCCAGCCCTCCGCCATGCACGCGATCATGAACGAGATGGAGACCCGCCGCGGGCGTGGCGGGCAGGGCAACCCCGCCAAGGGCATCAGCGGCCGCCCCCATCGGCCTGGCGGCCTCCGCCGCGGCCCGTAGCAGCGCCGCGCAGCGCTAGAGCTGGTCGTCGCGCGTGCGGCCGAGCGCCGCGCGCAGGTAGTTCTGCGCCCGGAGCGCGTAGGCGCCGTCGGGGTGCTCGTCGAGGTGGCTGCGGAACGCCTCGGCCGACTGCACGAACTTGCCCAGCCGGTAGAGGGAGACGCCGCGGGCGAGGTGCTTCGGGTAGGCGGGGTCGAGCGCGGCGAGCTCGTCGATCTTCTTGAGGCGATACTGCTCCTCGGCGCGCCGCGCCTCCGCCTCGCGGAACGCCGCCGCCGGCGAGCGCGGCCCCGGCGCTCCCGCCGGCGCATCCTCGAGGGGCGACGCCGGCTCCTCGCCGGCGGGCGCCGCGAAGCCCTTTCCGCCGGCGCCGACGCCGAGGGGGTGCGAGAGCAGGAAGCTGAACAGCGCCCGCTCCTCGTCGAGCGCTGGACCGAAGGGGGCTCGCTGGACGCCGACGACGGCGCTCCAGCGCTTCTTGAACAGCACGCCGAGGACCGTGCCGTCCATGGAGACGCGGCGCGCCGCGCCGCCGCCGCGCCGCTTCGCCTTCCCCTCCTCCAGCCAGGCGTTCCGGCGGAGCAACCCGACGAAGTTGCCCCCGAGCTCGCGGAGCTCGTCGGTCTCCTCGCCGGTCGCCTCGAAGCGGCGCACCTCGCGGAGGAACGAGCTCAGCTGGTACGCCCGCAGCCGGAGCACCGCTTCATCCCCTTGAGCGAGCGCCGGTCCCACCGCCGCGAGCACGCGCTTGCGTGCGGCGAGGAGCTCGGCCTCCGTGTGGTCTGCGTCGGCGTCCACGACCCCGAACGCGCGGAACGCCGAGCCGAGCTCGCGCACCTCGGCGTCGAGCCCGAGCCGCTCGGCCTCGCGGGCGCGCGCGGCGTCCGCGTCCCTCGCGCGGGCGAGGGCGCGCGCGTCCGCGAGCGGCAGCGGGAGATCGGCGGGCTCGACCGGGCGCGGCACCGCCAGGATCGCCGCGGAGGCGGCGATGAAGACGGCCACGAGCCCCGGCTCCCAGCCTTCGAGGTGCCTCTTCCATCCGCGGCGCGCTCCCGGCGCGGCGCGGGTGAACCGGGCCGAGCGCGGCTCCCCGCGCTTGACAGCGACGCTCTCGGCTCGCGACATTGATCGTCTCCTCCGCGCTCCAGAATAACCCGGCGCGCGGCGCTACCAGGCCGCGCACCACGCCAAGGATGACCGTGCGAGATCACCGCAAGCACCCGCGCAAGCCCATCGAGCTCTCGATCGCGTTCCGGCTCGGCGACGGGCCGCGCGTCGAGGCGAGATGCCGCGACATCAGCCTGGGCGGGATGTTCATCGAGACGACCGCCCCGGCCCCCTTCGGCGCGAGCGTGGAGGTCTTCCTGTCCCTGGAGGGCCTGAAGCAGCCCGCCGCGATCCCGTCGATCGTGCGGTGGACCACGCCCGAGGGGATGGGGGTGCAGTTCGGGGTGATGGGTGCGCGGGAGACCTACGCGCTCACGCAGCTCCTCAGCGAGCTCTGACGGCGGGGCTCGCCGCGCGGCGCCGGCGCGGCGGCGGTCGCGCTCAGTCCTCGATGGTCAGCGGGATGTCGATCTGCTGCGGGCCGCCCGCGAAGCGCCCGCGGTAGAGGGCCTCGGCGCAGGCCTGCAGCGCAGGCCGGAGGGGCGGGTTGAAGCGAAGCCCGGCGACGCTGCCGTCGGAGCGCACGGAGATGCGCAGCGTCGAGACGACCGACCGCCGGACCGAGGAGGATCCGCCGGCGGTCTCGCGCGCGAAACAGCTCGCGAGCGAGGCTTGCACGGAGGCAGGCGTGAGCGCGGGCGGGAGAGGCGACGCCGACGGTTGCGGGGCGGGCGCCTCGGGGGCGGGCGCCGGGTCGGCGGGCAGCGGCGGCGCCGAGGCAGCATCGACGGCGGGCGCAGCAGGCTCCGCGGCCGCGTCGACGATCTCCGGCTGCGCGGGGTCATCGCTCGGCGGACGCGCCGCGTGGACCTCGGCGGCCGCGCGGGGCGAAGGGGGCGGCGGCGAGGGCGGCGGGGCCGCGGCGGCGGTGGCGGCGCTCTCCGGCGGCGGGGGGCCCGGGAGATGGCGGGCCGCGGTGTCCCCGTCGAGCGAGAACGTGCCGCGCGACGGACCGACGAGCAGGTGCTCCGCCGCGCCGCCGCGGGGCGCAGCAGGGCCGACCGCGACCGTGCCGTGCTCCACGTCGACCTCGACCCGATCGTCCAGGCGGGTGACGGTGAACAGGGTGCCGCGCACCGCGACGCGCGTGCCGCCCACCTCGACGGCGAACACGTCGGCGGGCCTCTCCTCGGGCGCGCGCGGGACGACCTCGGCGCGGAGCGAGCCGCGCTCGAGCGCGAGCACGTGGCCGCGCCCCGCCGCGCCGACGGCGCGCACGACGGCGCGGCTGCCGGGCAGGAGCGTCCACCGCAGGACGCCGACGTCGACGAAGGAGACCTCGGACGCCGCCGCCTCGACGGAGTCGCCGGGCCGGAGGGCGCGATGGTCCAGATCGCCGCGCGCGCCGGCGCTCCCGGGCGCCGCGGGCATCTCCGCGAGATCGCGGGCGCGCGGCGCGGTCGAGGCCGTCTCGACGGGCGCGGCGGGGCGCCGCACCACGAGCGTCACGGCGAGCGCCAGGGCAGCCGCGACGGCCGCGACCAGGAGCGCGCGCCCGAGCGGAGCGCGCCGTCCCCGTCCATCACCCGGCGCCGCGCGGTGGACCGGGGCGGGGCGCTCGCGCTCGATCCGCGCGAACAGCTCGCGCTCGATCGAGTCCCAGCACGGCTCCGGTGGTTGTTCGGCGCGGAGCAGCCGCTCCATGTGCTCGCGTGCCCGATCGTACTGCTTTGCGCCGCTCACATGTCCTCCGCGTCCACTGCTGCCTGATCCGCCGCGGAAAACCCCGCCGCAGCGCCCCCCACCGAAACCTGCTCGCGCGTCGCCCGCGGGCCGGACGCGCCGTCCGCCTTGTCGTCGCCGCCCTGCGCCAGCTCGGCGGCGAGCTGGGCGAGCGCAGGCTCACCGCGCATCATCTCCTCGATCTCGCGCCGCGCGTAGAACAACCGCGTGCGGACCGTCAGCACCGGCGCGCCGACGATCTCCGCGATCTCCGCCGGCGCGATCCCCTCGAGCTCGTGCAGGACGTACACGATCCGCTTCTTCTCGGGCAGGCGCGCGATCACCCTCCGGAAGGCGTCGATCCGGCGCGCGCGCGCGGCGTCCTCGTCCGGGAGCATGCCGCCGTCGACCTCGAGCTCGGCGCTCGGCTCGCCGGCGAACACCGGCCGGCTGCGCGCCGCGCGCCGGACCATCAGCACGGCGTTCACCGTCACCCGGTGAAGCCAGGTCGTAAATTTCGACTGTCCCCTGAATTCTCCCAGGCTCCGGTGCACCTGGATGAACACTTCCTGGATGACGTCCTCGGCGTCGGCGGTCGGTCCGAGCATCCTGAAGACGAGCCGCGCGACGTCGCGCCGGTACCTGCGGAAGATCTCTGCGAAGGCGGCCGGGTCGCCGCTCTGGAAGCGGCGGATCAGCTCGCTCACATCGTCGGGCTCGGTCACGGGCGGAAGCCTAGCCGCCCGTTCGGGCGTCATGGGGCTCGACGGCGACACGACCAGCGCGGGGCGGCGGAAGGGATCGTCCCCCGCGCGCACCGCGTCCACCAGACGCGCCAGCGACAGGCGAGCCTCCTCTGCCCTCCGCACGAGCAGGTCGTCGCCAAAGGGGTCCGGCGCGCCCCAGCCCAGGGAGGCGAACGACCGCGAGAGGTGCGCCCAGACTGCGTCCGTCTCGACCGCCACGGTACCCACGAAGGCCTTCGATGCGGCGTCCGGCCCGATCATTCAGCGCGGCGCGCGCACCGTCGTCCCGTCGCTCGGAGGTCGCCCGGAGAGAGATTGCCCGACGATCCCGTCCGGAGACGCACAAAACTTGGTCCTCGAGGCATATCGGCGCGACCTTCAGCGCATGATTCTCATCGCCGTGTCGCTGACCGTGGCCCTCGTCGCTGCCGATCTGCTCGAGCTGAACTCCCGCCGCCGGGATCGCCTGTAGGACGACCGGCTCGGTCCAGGGGAGCTTTGAAGAGGCGGCCCGGCGAGAGCCCGCGTCGCCCTCAGGACGACGCGCCCTCAGGCCGGGCGATGCGGGAGGTCGTGGGAAGACGTCCGGGTCGCCCCCGGCCAGCCTATCCTGCGGCCTCGGCCCCCTCGGCCGCGGCGCCACCCTTCTTGGGCAGGTCGAAGAGCGCTGACAGCGCCACCTGCTCCTGCTTCTTCTGCTCCAGGATCCGGTTGACGGCGCGCAGGACGCGCGTCTTCGCGGGGCCGCTGATCGGCTTGCCCTGCAGCGCGGCGTTCAGCGTGCGGTCGGTCACCGGGCGGCCGCTGCGCGGCTTCTTGGTGCCGGCGGCCTCCTTCTTCTTCGCGGCGTCCTCGCTGCCGCGGGCCAGCCGCTTGGTCAGGCGGATCGCCCGATCCTCCGGCTGAAGCCGCTCGATCTTGACCGACGCCGCGATGATGCGGCGGGGGTCGATCTTCTTTTCCTTCAAGAAATCTTCGATCTTGGTGCCCATCGTCGTCACTTGCCCCGAAAGGGCGGCGACCCTATCACGGGCCGCGCCGCTGTGCATCTGCGACGTTTACCCTTCGCGTCGCCCTGGGGTAGCTTGTCGCGGTGACCACGCTGCCCGAGCTCGACGAAGCCGCCCGCGTCATTCGCCATCACCTCCCGGCGCGACCGAGCGTCGGCGTCGTGCTGGGATCGGGGCTCGGGGGCTGGGCGGACGAGCTCGCGGATCTCGTGAAGCTGCCCTACGCGGACATCCCCGGGATGCCCCGGCCCGCCGTCGCGGGGCACGCCGGGATGTTGTGCGCCGGCCGCGTCGGGGACGTGCAGGTCGCCTGCCTGCAAGGGCGCGCGCACCTCTACGAGGGGCACGCGCTGGCGAAGGCCGTCTTCGGCGTGCGCGTGCTCGCGCGGCTCGGCTGCCGCGCCGTGCTCCTGACCAACGCGGCCGGCGGCATCCACCACAGCTTCGCCGCCGGCGACCTCATGCTGATCACGGACCACCTGAACCTCATGGGCGTGAACCCGCTCGTCGGGCCGAACGACGAGGCGCTCGGCAAGCGCTTCCCCGACATGACCTACGCCCACGACCCGCGGCTGCTCGAGCTCGCGAGGGCGGCCGCGAACGACGCGGGCGTCACCCTGCGCGAGGGCGTCTACGCCGCGCTGCTCGGACCGACCTACGAGACGCCCGCGGAAATCCGCATGCTGCGCACCCTCGGGGCGGACGCGGTCGGGATGAGCACGGTCCCGGAGATCATCGCGCTCCGGCACATGGGCGTCCCGGCCGCCGCCATCTCGTGCATCACGAACCTCGCCGCAGGGCTGACCCAGCGGGAGCTCGACCACGCAGAGGTCGAGGAGACCGCCAGGGCGTCGCGCGCGCGGTTCTCGGCGCTGCTCTCGGCGTGGGTGCGCCGCGCGGGCGAAGGCGCCGCGGCCGGGAGCGCGTCGTGAGCGGCGCGGCAGAGGGCCCCGGCGAGGCGCCGACCGTCGCCGACGCGGCGCAGGAGATCGACTGGGCGGCGCTCGATCGGGCGGCGCTCGCCGTCCGCGAGCGCGCGCACGCGCCCTACTCGGCGTACGCGGTGGGCGCGGCGATCCTCGTGCGCTCCGGCCGCGTGTTCGCCGGGTGCAACGTCGAGAACGCGTCGTACGGGCTCACCCTCTGCGCGGAGCGATCGGCCATCGCGCAGATGGTCGCGGCCGGCGAGCGCGATCCGATCGCCCTCACCGTCGCCACGATCGGGCCCCTGCTCGGCAGCCCGTGCGGCATGTGCCGGCAGACGCTCGCCGAGTTCGCCCGCGACTTCCCGATCCGCCTCATCGCGGCCGGCAGCGGGGGCGCGCCGGCGCGGACCACCTCGCTCGCAGCGCTCCTGCCGGACGCCTTCGGGGCGGCAGCGCTCTCGCGCTGATCGCCCCTCGGCCCGGCCGGAGCGCCGTCCAGCGAACGCCGGCTCAGTCGAGCGGCCGCGCCTCGGCCTGCTCGATCTGCGACAGCGCGGACGCGAGCGCCTGGCGCGCGCGCTCGAGCGAGACCCGATCCTCGCCCCACTTCGAGCGGGCCTTCTCCAGCCGGGCGCGCTCCGTCGCGAGCTCCTCGGTGAGCTTCTCGCTCTGCGTGTGCCAGGTGTCGCGCTCCTCGGTCCGGTGCGAGAGCTGCGCGGCGAGCTCGCTCTCCCGCCGCTCGGCCTCGGTGAGGCGGCCCTGGAGCGTATCGAGCGCGCGGGCCCGCTCGTCGAGCTCGCCCAGCAGGCGGTCGCGCTCCGCGCCGGAAGCGGCGAGCTCGCCCGCGCGCTGCTCGAGCTGCTGCGCGAGCTCCGCCGCGCGGGCCTCGAGGGACGCGACCAGGTTGCGCGACTGACCGAGCTCGGTCGAGAGGCCGCGGGCGATCTCGTCGAGCTCGCGCCTGGCCGCAGCCCAGGCCGCCTCCCGCTCGGCGAGCTCGGCCTGGTGCGCGTCGCGCAGGCCGGCGAGCGCCTGCGCGTGCGCCGCCTCGGCCTGCGCCTGCCGATCGGCGGCGCGCGCCTCGATCTCGGCCACCCGCGCCCCGTGCGCCTGCTCGGCGGCGCGCGCGGCCTGCTCTCGCTCGTCGAGGAGCTCGCGCTCCCGCGCCGCGAGCCGCGCCGCGGCCTCCTCGGCCTGCGCCGCGAGCGCCCGCGCGTGCTCCTCGGCCTGCGCCGCGAGCGCCCGCGCGTGCTCCTCCGCCTGCCGCTCGCTCGCGCGCGCGTGCTCCTCCGCTTGCCGCTCGCTCGCGCGCGCGTGCTCGGTCCGGAGGCCGAGCAGCTCGGCCGCGTGCTCGCGATCGCGGCGGTCCACCTCGTCCGCGTGCGCGCGCCGCAGCTCCTCGATGGCGGTCGCGTGCTCGCCGCGCAGCGCCTCGACGGACGCGGCGTGCGCGCGCCGGAGCTCCTCGACGGCCGCGGCGTGCTCGGCCTCCCGCCGATCGAGCGCGGCGACCTGCTCGGCGCGCACCCCCTGCAGCGCGGCCGCGTGCTCCGCGTGGAGCCGCTCGACCGCGCCGGCATGCTCCGCCCGGAGCCCGTCCATCGCGGCGGCGTGCTCCCGCTCGCGCCGATCCGCGTCGCTCGCGTGCTCGCGCCGGAGCGCTTCGATGGCGGCCTCGTGTTCGCTGCGCGACGCCTCCGCCGCCGCCGCGTGCTGCGCGTTCAGCCGGTCGATCGCCGCGGCGTGCTCCGCCCTCAGCCCATCCAGGGCGGCGGCGTGCTCCGCCCGGAGCCCATCCACGGCCGCGGCGTGCTCCGCCCGGAGCCCCTCGGCGAGGGCGGCGTGCTCGGCGCGCAGCCCATCCATGGCCGCGGCGTGCTCCGCCCGGAGGCCGTCCGCCGTGGCCGCGTGCTGCGCGTTCAGGCGGTCGATCGCCGCGGCGTGCTCGCTCGCGAGCCGCTCGGTGGCCGCGCGGTGCTCGGCGGCCTGCTGCTCCGCCCGCGCGGCGTGCTCGGCGATCAGCCGTTCGCTCTCCGCCCGCTGCGCCGCGAGCGCCTGGTCGAAGCGCTCCCGCTCCGCCTGCGCGGCCTCCTCGGCCTCGCGCCGGGCCGAGAGCTCGACGGCGGCGATCGCCTGCGCGCTCTCCTCCGCCGCGGCGCGCAGCGCCTCCGTGTGCGCCGCCTCCGCGCCCATCAGCGCCTGCCGGGCCGCCGAGAGCTCGGCGTCGCGCGCGGCGATCTGCGCCTGCAGCTTCTCGGCGCGCGCCCTGAAGTCGTCGGCGCGCTTCGCGGCGAGCTCCTTGTCGGCCCGCAGCGACGCGACCTGCCCGCCGAGATCCTCGCTCGCGCGCTCGAGCTCCAGGATCCGGTCGACCTGATCGGCCTTCTCGCGCTCGAGCGACAGCGACTGGTCGCGGAGCTCCAGGAGCTCCTTGTCCTTGCGCGACATCTGGTCGCGCAGCGAGAGGATCTCCTTGTCCTTCTTGTTCAGCGCCTCGCGGAGATCGAGGAACTCGCGGCTCGACACCGCGCCGGGCTTGGCGCTGGGGGCGCCCGCGGCGAGCTTGGCCTTGAGCTCGTCGAGCTCGCGCCGCAGGCGGGACGCCTCCTGGCTGGCCTCGTTCCCCGCGGCGAGCTCGCCCTCGAGGCGGAGCGAGGTCGCGCGCGCGGCGGCCACCTCCTTGGTGAGACGGACGATCTCGTCCTTGGACCTGTCCAGCTCGACGCGCAGGCGATCGATCTCCCCCGAGTCCACGTCGGAGCGGGGCGGGGGCGGCGCCGGGGTCAGCCGCCCGCGCTCGGAGACCGGCGCGCGGTACGCGGCGATCGGCGAGCTCACGGGCGGGGGTACCGAGCCGGGCAAGGGCGCGGACACGGGCGCCCGCGTCGAGGTCGGCGCCAGCGTCCCGGTCGGCGCCAGCGTCCCGGTCGGCGCCAGCGTCCCGGTCGGCGTCCGCGTCGAGGTCGGCGTCCGCGTCGAGGTCGGCGTCCGGACCGAGGGCGCAACCGAGCTCCGGGTCTCGGTCCGCTCTTCCTCCTCGTCGCGGATCAACCGGGTGAACGCGCCGCCGATGAACTCCTCGATGTCCTCGTCCGACCTGCCGGACTCTGACCTCGCCGTGGCGCCCGGCGCGGGCCGCGGCGGGCTCGACCCACGGGCGCGCGGATCCGGCGGGGCGACCGACGGGGGCCGCGGCGGGCTCGACACATGGGCGCGCGGGGCGGGAGGGGCGACCGACGGGGGGCGAGCAGGCGGCGGGGCGCTCGGGGACACACCGTTCGAGCCCACGGCCGCCGTGATGATCGTGGGATCGCCGGAGTCCTCGTCGATGTCGGCGTCGAGCACCTCGGCCTCGTCGATCATGATCGGATCGACCTCGCCGTCCGCCGCGTCGAGCGGGACGTAGTTGCGGATGTGCTCGAGCAGCTCGCCGAACGCGATCGGCTTGTGGATGTAGTCCTCCGCGCGCGTCCTGAGCTTCCGGTGCTGCTCGAAGGTCTCCTCGCTCGACTCGCTCGACATGATGACGAGCGGGACATCCTTGAGCTGCGCGTCCTTCTTCAGCTTGTTGCAGACCGAGAAGCCGTTCATGCGCGGCAGCTCGATCGACAGCAGGATGAGGTCGGGCCGATCGGAGAGCGCGGCCTGCAGGCCGACGTTGCCGTCGTCGACGACCTGAACGGTGCAGCCCAGGCGGCCCAATTCCGTGCGGAGCTCCCCGGCGAACGCCGGATCGCTCTCAAATACGAGGACTTTCGTCATGTTCCGGGGTGTGCGCGGGTTCGGAGGGGAACCCAAGATATCGGCCCCCTTCGACGAGTGTCAAACACGAGGCGGACAACGCCGATCAGGCCGTCCGGCCGGCAGGCACGCGCGGTGATCCGGCGTGGCCCGACGTGGATCGCGCAGGGTGGAGGAGCTCGGGATCGCCGTCGCCGCGGGGTGAGCGCGCGGCGGCGGTCGCCTCACGGGCGCGCAGGTCGGCGCTCGGTGAAATGGCCGGGCGGCTCGTCGCCGAAGCACAGGCCCATCTCGCGGGCCGAAACGACGGCATCCGAGTCGAGCGGCACCGTCTTCGTCTTGCCGGCGACCTCTTCGAGGGGGACCAGCTCGATCCGGTTCGCCCGGAGCGCGACCATGCCGCTCTTGCAATCCTGCGCGAGGAAGCGGGCCGCGGCCGCGCCGAAGCGGAGCGCGAGCAGGCGATCGGCGGTCGTGGGCCAGCCGCCCCGCTGGAGGTGGCCGAGCACCATCGAGCGCGCCTCCTTGCCGGTGCGGGCCGCGAGCTCCTTGGCGACGCGCTCGGCGACGCCCCCGAGCACCGCGGTGCGGCGGAAGGAGTCGCCCGCGTCCTTGATGGTCAGCTCTCCGCCTTCCGAGTACGCCCCCTCCGCTGCCACCACGATGGAGAAGCGGCGCCCGCGCGACTCCCGCAGGTGGATCTTCTCGGCGATCGCCTCGTACCGGAACGGGATCTCCGGCATCAGGATGGCGTCGGCTCCCCCGGCCATCCCGGCGTGGAGGGCGATCCAGCCCGCGTGCCGCCCCATCACCTCCACGACCATGATCCGCTCGTGCGCCTCGGTCGTGGTGTGGAGCCGATCGAGCGCCTCGGTCGCGATGGACACGGCCGTGTCGAAGCCGAACGTGAGGTCCGTGCAGCAGACGTCGTTGTCGATCGTCTTCGGCACGCCGACGACCAGGGGCAGCCCGCACTGGAGGAGCTGGTGCGCGATGCGCATCGAGCCGTCGCCGCCGACGGCGATCAGCGCGTCGAACCCCTCCGCGCGGAACCGCCGCACGAGGTCCTCCGACCGATCGCGCGGCACGAGCCCGTGCTCGCCCGGCGTCGGGTAATGGAACGGATCGCCGCGGTTCGCGGTCCCCAGGATGGTCCCTCCGAGGTGCGCGATCCCCCGGACCCGATCGCGGTCGAGCCGGAAGAGCCCGTCCGGCGAATCGTCGAGCAACCCGCGGTACCCCTGCCGGATCCCCCAGACCTCCCACCCGCGCTCGATCGCGCCGAGCGTGGCCGCGCGGATCACGGCGTTGAGCCCGGGCGCGTCGCCGCCGCCCGTACTGATAGCGATCTTGCGTGCCGCCATGAGGCGCGCAGCATTGCGAGCCCTCCCCGCCGACGCAATAGACATCGATCGGCCTCAGGCTCGAAAGGCGCAGCGGGCCGTGACAGGCGCGCTGCGCCTCGGCGACGAACGACGTCGCAGCGAGGCGCCCGGGAGGACGAGCGCTCCCGCGAAGCCGGCTTCGCACCCGCGACACACGTGTGCCTCGCAGGCGAGAGCGCAGCGGCTGGAGCGACCGCCGCGACCGTCAGCGGGGCCGTCATGGCCGAGCGGTCGCCGATCTCGCCGCCGCGACCGCTGGGGAGCCATCGCGACCGGACGGCCGCTGGCCTCGCCGCCGCAACCGCCGCGGACGAGGTATAGGCCATGCCCATGCAATTCCCCCGACGGCGTGGCCGCGTATGAACCGCGCGACCCTGATCCGAGGCATCCAGATCATCATCACGCTGACGCTCGCGTCGTTCGCGTACGTGATCTACAGCGGGGTCGAGAGCAAGCAGGCGAGCTTCGCCGCCGGGCTCGCGCACGTGCGGCCGGGATGGCTGCTCGTCGCCGCCGTGCTGGCGCTGCAGGAGGGCGTGTTCGGGGGCCTCAGGATCTGGGTCCTCGGGCGCGTGCTCTGGCCCGAGCTCCGCCTCCGCAGCGCGGTGCTCTCGGAGTTCGTGCTGATGTTCTGCGCCGGCGTCACGCCCGCCCAGGCGGGGGCGGCGCTGTCGCAGGTCGCCGTGCTCACCCACAGCGGCATGCGGCTCACCGAGGCCGCCACGGCCGAGCTGCTCACCGTGTCGTGTACGGTCACGTTCTTCCTCGTCACGGCCGTGGTCATCTTCGTCCTGCGACGGAGCGGGATGCTCGTGCCGCAGGGGGGCAGCGAGCTCGACTGGCTGCTCTACATCAGCTTCGGCCTGTTCGGCGCGCTGGCCGTCGCGCTGGCCGTCGCGGCGGCGTACCCGCCGCTGCTCAAGGCGCTGGTCCGCGCGCTGTCGCGGCCGCTCGGGGCGGCGCTGCGCGCCGGCCTGCGGGCCGCCCAGCGTGTGCCCGGGCTGAAGGCCCGCGCCGACGCCGCGCTTGCCGCGCCCGGCGCGACGACCGGGCGCCTGCTGCGGAGCGTGGACGAGTTCCACGCCGGGGTCCGCATCTACCTGCGCCGCGGCAAGCGCGCCTATGCCGCCGCGCAGCTGCTCACGTTCGGCTTCTTCTGCTCGCGGTTCGCGGTCGCCTACTTCGTCCTGCTCGGGCTCGGCATTCCGACCGAGCCCGCGACGTTCGTCGCGGTAGGCCCGCCGATCGTGCAGGTCGTGCTGATCCAGGCGCTGCTCAACTTCGCGCTCTACCTGAGCCCGACCCCCGGCGCGAGCGGCATCGCCGAGCTGAGCTCGGACAGGCTCATGTCGCCGTGGATCCAGGGCGTGTACGAGCTGCCGTACCTCGTGCTCTGGCGCTTCCTCACCCTGTTCCTCTGCATGTTCGTGGGAGGCGCCTTGATGTTCCGCTACCTCGGCCTCGGCGTGCTCGAGCAGCGCATGAAGCAGGCCGAGGCCGCGAAGCGCGCGCTCGACGAAGAGGCGGCGCGCGCCGCAGCCGAAGAGGCGGCGCGCGCCGCAGCCGAAGAGGCGGGGCGCGCGCCGGCGGAGCGCGACGGGCGGGCCGCGCGGCGGCGGGGCGTGGGATGAGGGGGTGATCCGGCGCGGCGCGGCGCACGTCGACCGCGCCGCGCCGCGTGGGAGGCGGGATCAGCGCGCGCGGATGGGCACGGCCGCGAACTGGATCACCTTGCCGCGGCGCACCTTGAAGAGCGCGACCGACCCGTCCTTCGCCTTGGCGATGGCCGCGCGGAGGCCAGCGGCGTCCTTGACGGGGGCGCCGTTGACCTCGAGGATCACGTCGCCGACCTGGAGCTCCTCGACGTCGCTGCCCTGCGCGAACCCGTCGACCCGGACCCCGCCGCCGGCCACGTCGGAGATCTGGATGCCGAGCTTCTCGGCGCTCTGCTGGCGCTCGGGGCGGGCGCCCTGGGCCGGCCGGGCGCGGTTCGCGTCGTCCTCCTCGTCCTGGAGGGCGTCGAGCTTGGCCACGACCTCCTGCCGCTTGTCGGCGCGCAGCAAGGCCACCTTGATCTCCGAGCCGGGGGCGTTGCGCGCCACGTTGCGCCGCAGCTCCTCGGCGTGGAGGATCTGGACGCCGTTGACGGCGACGATCACGTCGCCCGGCTTGATGCCGGCGCGCGCGGCCGCGCCGCCGGGCTCGACGTCGGCGACGAGCGCCCCCTTCGGCGCGTCCAGCTTGAGCGCGGTCGCGAGATCGCGCGTCACGGGCTGGAACAAGAGGCCGAGCTTGCCGCGCTCGACGAACCCCTTCTCGCGGAGCTGCGGGAGCACGTCCTTCAGCGCGTCGACCGGGATCGCGAAGCCGATGCCGTTGGCGCCCGCGCGGATGGCGGTGTTGATGCCGACGACCTCGCCGCGCCAGTTGAAGAGCGGGCCGCCGCTGTTGCCCGGGTTGATCGAGGCGTCGGTCTGGATGAAGTCGTCGTAAGGACCCGCGCCGATCGCGCGCGCCTTCGCGCTCACGATGCCGAGCGTGACGGTGTGGCCGAGCCCGAACGGGTTGCCGACCGCGAGCACGTGCTCGCCGACGCGCAGCTGCTCGCTCGACCCGAGCGGGGCCACGGGCAGGCCGGTGGCGCCCTTCAGGTGGAGGAGCGCGAGGTCGAGCTTGGGATCGCGGCCGACGACCTCGGCCTCGAACTCCCGCTCGTCGGCGAGCCGCACGCGGACGCCGGTCGCGTCGTGCACGACGTGCTCGTTCGTCACGACGTAGCCGTTCGGGTCGATGACGAAGCCGGTGCCGAGCGCCGTCTGCGGCGGCCGCTGGCCGCGCGGGCCGAGCCGGCCGCCGCCCTGCGGGCCGAAGAAGAAGTCGAACGGATCGAGCCCCTCGCGGCCAGGGGACTCGTGCGTCGTCGTGATGTTGACGACCATCGGCCTGACCCGCTCGGAGAGCGCGGCGACATCGAAGGTGGCCGGCACCGGCGCCGGCGGGAGGGTCACCGTCGCCACGGGCGGCGTGGTGGGCGCCGCATCGGCGGCGACCTGGGTCGAAGGAGGCGTGGCGTGAGCCTGCTGGCCGCACCCGCCGAGCGACAGCGCGGCGATCGAGAGCAGCGCCAGGGCCGATGCGCGGGAGCGAGGGGAAACCGCTTGAATCATGGAATCTCCGTCGGGCAGTCGAAGGGTCCCGTCTTGCGATTGGCGAACATGGGACCGACTGCGTTCATTCCGCCGCAGAAATAACCCCCTCAAGCCCGCTGACAAGGGCGCTCCCGGCGCGCCGGCGCGGCGAATGGACCGGGCAGCGGACGCGGCGCGCGGCCTCCGTGCCCAGCGGCGACGCGCGCCCCTGGAGCGCCGCGCCTGCCGCGCCGTCCCAGGCGCCGCGCCGCCCCGGGCGGCGGCGCCGTCGAGATTTGAGCCGCGCGCTGGGAAGGGCTGCTAGGGTGCGCGCTCCTGGAGGCGAGGCATGCGGAGCGACGAGGGGCGGCTGCGAGAGCGCAAAATCGGGTTTCTTGGCGGCGGCAACATGGCGGAGGCGCTCATCCGGGGTCTGCTCCAGGGGGGCGCCGTGGGCGCCGAGCAGATCCGGGCGAGCGACGTCAAGGGGGATCGCCTGACATTCCTGCACGAGCGCTACGGCATCGAGGCCACGGACGACAATGACGCGCTCTGCCGCTGGGCGGACGTCCTCGTCATTGCGGTGAAGCCGCAGATCGTCGACCGCATCCTCGCCCCGATCGCGGCGGGGCTGGGCTCGAGCGATCTCGTCATCTCGGTCGCGGCGGGCGTGCCGATCGACGCGATCGAGGCCCGCCTGCCGGAGGGCGCGCGCGTCATCCGCAGCATGCCGAACACCGCCGCGATCGCGCTCGCCGGCGCCACGGCGATCTCTGCCGGCAGCCACGCCACGAGCGACGACGTCGAGATCGCCCGCGCCCTGTTCCAGGCGGTCGGCCGCGCGGTCGTGCTCGACGAGACGCTGCTCGACGCGGTGACCGGCCTGTCCGGCAGCGGGCCCGCGTACGTGATGTTGATGATCGAGGCGCTCGCCGACGGCGGCGTGAAGGTCGGGCTCGGCCGCGACGCGGCGCTGCTGCTCGCGGCGCAGACGGTGTACGGGGCGGCCAAGCTCCAGCTCGAGACCGGCGAGCACCCCGGCCGCCTGAAGGACATGGTGACGAGCCCCGGCGGCACCGCGATCGCGGGGCTCCACACGCTGGAGTCCGGCGGCCTGCGGCGCACCTTGATCGACGCCGTCGAGGCCGCCTCCAACCGATCGGCCGAGCTGGGCGCGCAGATGGCGAAGAAGCTCCGCCGCACGTAGGCACGGGCCGTCGCGGCCGCAGCAGAACGGCCGGCCCTCCCCGCACGGATCGCGCAGCCTCGGCTGGCGCGCAGCCGTGGAGAACGGATATCGCATCAGGAGCACTCCATCGCCGCGGCCGAGCAGCACTGCCATGCTTCTCGACAAGCGCCTTGTGGTGCATGCGCTCTCTCGTCAGAGCACAAGCGCTTTGACGGATTCCCACTCTCCCGCCCGGCTCCCCGGGCGACCAATCCTGGCAGCCGCTCACCTGCCCGGAGGAGCTGCGGGGGAGGACGGGCGACTCGCCCGTGTGCCGCGCCTCCCCTGCGGAGAGGCCGCGCCGGCGCTGGCGACGTGTTCGATCCGCGCGGGCCCGAGCGGCGGCGATGTGTGCGGCGCGGCTCCCGTACCGCGCCTCCCTGATGTATAAGGGGTGCGTGCTTCGCCCCTGTTCGCTTCTCGCTCTCGCCGCCCTTGCCCTGTCGCTCGCCGCCTGTGGCGGGGACCTCGAGGAGGGCTGCCTCACGGGTCCCTGCGGCCCCGACACCAGCTCGGCTCCGCCCGACGACGGCAGCACGCAGGATTGTTCGGGAACACCGGATACAGGGTCTCTCCCGTGCGGCGTCTACGATGTGCTGAAGGCGAAATGTCACAGCTGTCACACATCGCCACAGCAGGGTGGGTTCGTCTTTCCGCTGCTGACGTTCGAAGACACCCGGGTCGTCACCAACGACGGCATCGTGCGCGCGGACAAGATCAAGACCGTGGTCGAGGCGGGGCGTATGCCGCCCCCTCCCGCCGCGCTGACCGCGGAGGAGAAGCAAGTGGTGCTCGACTGGCTGGGCGTCTGCGGGCAACCCGAGCCGGAAGGACAAGGGTGCGAGTGCACCACGCCGGAGGCCTGCCCGTAACCCGCGCCCCGGGGCGGCCGCCGGACGCTCGCCGCCCCGCCGGCCGGAGCCGTACCGCGCGCGGCGCCTGAGCTGCGCCGTCCGAGCCGCGGCGCCTGAGCCGCGGCGCGCCGCACGCAGCGCGGAGGTGTTGGCGATCGGCCCCCTCTTGATTATGGTCGCCGCGTCGCAGCGGGGCAGACGATCGCCGGCGGCCGGGGAAACCCGGGCGCGGGAGGAAAGTCCGAGCTCCACAGGGCAGGGTGCCGGGTAACGCCCGGTGAGAGCGATCTCGAGGAAAGTGCCACAGAGAACAGACCGCCGCGCCGCGCGCTCCGCGAAGGGGAAGAGCCTCCTGCCCGCAAGGGCTGCGCTCCGAGCCTCCGCCGGCGCGCCGCGCGGCAAGGGTGAAACGGCGGGGTAAGAGCCCACCGCGCCCTTGGCAACAAGGGCGGCACGGCAAACCCCACCTGGAGCAAGGCCGCGTAGGGAGGCGTCCGCGACGGCGAGAGCCGCCGCGGCGAGGGTTGCCCGCCCCAAGCCTCCGGGTTGGCTGCTGGAGACGCGCGGCGACGCGCGTCCTAGAGGAATGATCGTCGGCGCAACGGGGGCGACCCCTCGCGCAACAGAACTCGGCTTACGTCCCCTGTGACCGCGAAGCCCCGCCCCGGCGGGGCTTCGCGCTTTTGTGCTCGCCTGGCGCTCACCTGTGGCATCGCGCTACGCCGCGAGCGGCTGCAGGCGATCGCGCAGCTTCTTCTTCGCGCGGGCCTCCAGCTGTCGCGCCCGCTCGCGCGAGACGCCGAGGCGGCGGCCGATCTCGGCGAGCGAGAGCTCCTCCTCCGGGTCGGCCATCATCCGCGTCTCGACGATGTACCGCTCGCGCGGGTCGAGGTTCTCCACGGCCTGCGTGAGCCGCTCGCGGAGCAGCGCCCCCTCCTCGGCCCGGGAGAAGCGCTCCTCCTGGTCCTGATCGTCGGCCGGCAGCGTGTCCACCAGCGACCGGGCGCCGTCCTCGAACACCTTCGTGTCGAGCGAGACGTCCCGGGCCTCGAGCCGGTGGGCCATCTCCAGCACCTTCTCCGCGGGCGCGCCGAACTTCTCGGCGAGCAGCCGATCGCCCTCCTCCCCCTCGCCCACGAGGCCCGCGATGCGCGCCCGCTCCCGCCGCAGCCGGAAGAACATCTTCGAGCGGAGCGGGCCCGAGCCCACGCCGACCAGGCTCCAGGAGTGGATGACGTGGTTCAGGATGTACGCCCGGATCCAGTAGGCTGCGTAGGTCACGAAGCGATTTCCACGGTCGGGGTCGTACTTGCGGATCGCATGGACGATCCCGAAGTTCCCCTCGGCGATGAGGTCGGCGAGCGGGATCCCGTACCGCCGATAGCTGATCGCGATCGAGACAACATGCCTCAGGTTCGCGAGCGCGAGCGCAGCCGCAGCCTGCTCGTCGCTCTGTTCCCGCCACCGTCGAGCGAGCTCGACCTCTTCCTCGCGCGACAGCTCCGGGATCTGCCGCACATGCGTGATGTAGCGCGATACCGCGCTGGCTTGATCTCGGGACGTTTGCACAGGGTTTCCTTCGGGGTCAGATGACCCCGGTTCAATTGATGAGGACAGCAAAGGCCGTGCCTCGACTCCTGCGGCCGAGCCCGGCACACGCCGGCCCCCGATCGCGTTGTTCGTTGCGGCGCCACTTGCCGCCGCAGCGGTTGGTTCGAGATTCCGAAGGGAGCAGCCCACCAAGGCTGCGATGCAGTTGGCATGCCGCCCCGGGCGGGCAGCTTGTGCACCGTGGCGCGAAGCCGCGGCGCACGAGCAATCCGGCTCGCCCGCGCGAGCACGGAGAGAGGGGTGAGGGCTAGAAAGCCAGGAGGTGGTCGATGCCCCGAGCGGTCACGCTCAGACCGGCGGTGTGCATCCCACGTCGACCGCTCCTAGCGAGGTGGCGAGGAGTGGAGCGCGCCTGGACGGAAGGGCCAGGCGCAGGGGGGAAATTCGAGAAGAGCGGGCTGAGGCGTCGAATCCGACGGAATCCGACGGAATCCGACGGACTCCGACGGACTCAGACGCAATCAGACAGAGAACGAAGAGCCGCAACCGCAGGTGCTCTTCACCGACGGGTTGCTGAACTTGAAGCCGGAGCCGTGGAGGCCCTCCACGTAGTCGATCTCGGTGCCGTCGAGGTACTGGTAGCTGAGCGGGTCGACGTAGAGCTTGATGCCCTTGTCCTCGAACTCCTCGTCGAACTCGGTCGGCTTGTCCTCGAAGTACAGGTCGTAGGAGAAGCCCGCGCACCCGCCGCCCACGACCCGCAGGCGCAGCCCCTGCCCCAGCAACGCCTCCGCCGTCGCAATCTCCATCACCTTCTCGGCTGCCTTGCTCGTGATCGTGATCATCTTGGATTCTCCTCTGCATCCTTGGTCCGGCCAGGTCGGCTGGTCCAGCCCTGAGGAGCTGTTCGCTCGCGGGAGGACGGGCCGCGCGGTGAGCCCGGCCGGCCGTGCCCTGGCGTAGGGTGCCCAGGGCTTGGCAAGGATACGCACCTTCAGCGATGTCCGCCAGTACCTCCACCCCCGTCGGGTACGGAAACGCCCGGACCGTTCGCCCGCTCGTCCGTATGGCGTGCGGCGTGCGGCCTCGCCACCTCGGCGCGCTGTGCCTCCGAGGACCGCCGGCCTCGCCCGGCAGCAGGCGCCGCTTGACGCCGGCGCCCGGGCCCGCCAGGGTACCATCCGTTCATCCGGATTGGGAGATATCGCTTGCCGGACCTCAGCGCCACCACCGAGCTCCTCCGGTTGCTCGGCGACCCGACCCGGGTTCGCCTGCTGGCGCTGCTCGGCCGCGAGGAGCTGACCGTCGCGGAGATCACGGACGTCACCCAGCTGGCGCAGTCGCGCGTCTCGACGCACCTCGGAAAGCTGCGGGAGGCCGGGCTCGTCAAGGACCGGCGCGACGGGGCGTCGTCGTTCTATGCGCTGAGCCGCGGGGCGATGCCCGAGGAGGCGCGGCGGATCTGGGCGCTGCTCGAGCAGACCACGGAGGACCCGCTGATCGAGCAGGACCGCGAGCGCGTGCGCGACGTCGTGCGGGCGCGCGCCGGCGGGGCGAGCTGGGCCGACTCGGTGGCCGGGCGCATGGAGCGACACTACTCGCCGGGGCGGACGTGGGAGGCGTCGCTGCGCGGGCTGCTGGGGCTCCTGTCGCTCGGCGACGTGCTCGACGTCGCCTCCGGGGACGGCGCGCTGGCCGAGCTCGTGGCGCCGCGGTGCCGCACGATGACCTGCCTCGACTCGAGCGAGACCGTGATCGAGGCGGCCCGGGGGCGCCTCGGCCACCTCGGCAACGTGCGCTTCGCGCGCGGCGACCTGCACGAGCTGCCGTTCGAGGAGGCCTCGTTCGATCAGGTGATGCTGATGAACTGCCTGACGTTCGCCCGCTCGCCCGCCCGCGCGATCGCGGAGGCGGCGCGGGTGCTGCGGCCGGGTGGCGCGCTCGCCGGGGTGACGCTGAAGACCCACCGGCACGAGGTCGCGGCCACCACGTACAGCCACGTCCGTTTCGGCTTCGAGCCGCGCGAGCTCCGGGCAATGCTCGAGGCCGAGGGCCTCGCCGTGGACGCCTGCGACGTGACCTCGCGCGAGAAGCGCCCGCCGCACTTCGAAGCGATCTCGATCCACGCCCGCCGCCCGGCCGCACCCGCGCCGAAGAAGCCCAGGAGAAGAGCAGAACCATGAATGGAAGCGAACGCCCCGCGCAACTCGAAGCGCTCCTCGACACCCGGATCCTCTGCCTCGACGGGGCGATGGGCACGATGATCCAGCGCTACCGCCTGGGCGAGGCGGACTACCGCGGCGAGCGCTTCCGCGACCACGAGATCGATCTCAAGGGCAACAGCGATCTGCTCGTCTTGACGCGGCCGGACGTCATCGCCGAGATCCACGGCGCGTACCTCGAGGCCGGCGCCGACATCATCGAGACGAACACCTTCACCGGAACCTCGATCGCCCAGGCCGACTACCGGCTGGAGCCGATCGCGTACGAGATCAACCTGACCGCGGCGCAGATCGCGCGGAAGGCGGCCGACGGGTGGACGGCGCGCACGCCGGACAAGCCGCGCTTCGTCGCCGGCTCGATGGGGCCGACGCCGAAGACGCTGTCGATCTCGCCGAGCGTGAGCGATCCGTCGTTCCGCGCGGTCAGCTTCGACGAGCTCCGGCGGGCGTTCGCCGAGCAGGTGCGCGGGCTGGTCGACGGCGGGGTCGACCTGCTGCTCGCCGAGACGTTCCTCGACACGCTGAACATGAAGGCGTGCCTCGTCGCGATGGAGGAGGTCTTCGCGGAGAAGGGGCGGCGCCTGCCGGTCATGCTCAGCGTCACGATCACCGACCGGAGCGGCAGGACGCTGGCCGGGCAGACGATCGACGCGTTCTGGACGAGCGTGGAGCACGCGAAGCCGCTCAGCGTGGGCCTCAACTGCGCCCTCGGCGCGAGCGACATGCGGCCGTTCCTCGTGGACCTCGCGAAGGTCGCGCGGTCGCGGGTGAGCTGCTACCCGAACGCGGGGCTCCCCAACGCCTTCGGCGAGTACGACGAGCTCCCGGAGACGACGTCGCGGCTGCTCGCGGAGTTCGCGGACAGCGGGCTCGTGAACATCGTCGGCGGCTGCTGCGGGACGACGCCGGATCACATCCGCGCGATCGTGAAGGCGCTCTCGGAGCGCGCGCCGCGGCAAGTGCCCGCGGAGCGCGACGGCTTCGGGCGCTTCAGCGGGCTCGAGACGCTCGTCATCCGGCCCGACACGAACTTCCTGATGATCGGCGAGCGGACCAACGTGACGGGCTCGGCCCGGTTCATGGAGCTCATCAAGAAGGGGGATTTCACGACCGCGCTGGAGGTGGCGCTCGACCAGGTGCGCGGCGGGGCGAACATCCTCGACGTGAACATGGACGAGGGCATGCTCGACTCCGAGCAGGCGATGACCACGTTCCTGAACCTCATCGCCACCGAGCCGGAGATCGCCCGCATCCCGATCATGATCGACAGCTCGAAGTGGTCGGTCATCGAGGCGGGGCTCAAGTGCATCCAGGGCAAGGGGATCGTCAACTCGATCAGCCTCAAGGAGGGGCCGGAGGACTTCCTCACGAAGGCGCGCACGATCCGGCGCTACGGCGCGGGCGTCGTGGTGATGGCCTTCGACGAGACCGGCCAGGCCGAGACGGTGGAGCGGAAGGTCTCGATCTGCCAGCGCGCGTACAGGCTGCTCACCGACGAGGCCGGCTTCGACCCGCAGGACATCATCTTCGATCCGAACATCCTCGCGATCGCGACGGGCATCGAGGAGCACAACGACTTCGCCAAGAACTTCATCGAGGCGACGCGGATCATCAAGGCGACCTGCCCGGGGGCGCGCGTGAGCGGCGGGGTGTCGAACCTGTCGTTTTCGTTCCGCGGGAACAACGTCGTCCGCGAGGCGATGCACTCGGCCTTCCTGTACCACGCGATCCGGGCCGGGATGGACATGGGCATCGTCAACGCGGGGCAGCTCGCGGTGTACGAGGAGATCCCGAAGGATCTGCTCGAGCGGGTGGAGGACGTGATCTTCAACCGGCGGTCCGACGCGACCGAGCGGCTCGTCGAGTTCGCGGAGCAGGTGAAGGGCAAGGGGAAGAAGAAGGAGCTCGACCTCGCGTGGCGGGAGGCGACGGTCGAGGAGCGGCTGTCCCACGCGCTCGTGAAGGGCCTCGTCGACTTCATCGAGGCCGACGTGGAGGAGGCGCGGAAGAAGTACGAGCGGCCGCTCTCGATCATCGAGGGGCCGCTGATGGACGGGATGAAGGTCGTCGGCGAGCTGTTCGGCGCCGGGAAGATGTTCCTGCCGCAGGTGGTGAAGAGCGCCCGGGTGATGAAGCGGGCCGTGGCCTACCTCATGCCGTTCATGGAGGCCGAGAAGGCGGCGTCGGGCGGCGCGTCGTCGCAGGGCAAGGTCGTGATGGCGACCGTGAAGGGCGACGTGCACGACATCGGCAAGAACATCGTGGGCGTGGTGCTCGGGTGCAACAACTACGAGGTGGTCGACCTCGGGGTGATGGTGCCGCAGGACAGGATCCTGGAGACGGCGCTCGAGCAGAAGGCGGACATGATCGGGCTGAGCGGCCTGATCACGCCCTCGCTCGACGAGATGGTCAGCGTGGCGCGCGAGATGGAGCGGCGGGGCATCCGGCTGCCGCTGCTCATCGGCGGGGCGACGACGAGCCGGCAGCACACGGCGGTGAAGATCGCGCCGGAGTACGGCGGGACCGTGGTGCACGTGCTCGACGCGTCGCGGGCCGTGGGCGTGGTGTCGAGCCTGCTCGACCAGGCGAACCGGGGGGCGTTCGACGCGCAGAACCGGGAGGAGCAGGCGAAGCTGCGCGAGCTGTTCGCGAGGAAGCGGGCGAAGCCGCTCGTCACGCTCGCCGCCGCGGACGAGGGGCGGCGCAAGATCGCGTGGCGGCCCGAGGACATCGCGGCGCCGTCGTTCACGGGGCGGCGCGTGGTGGACGACGTGCCGCTCGGCGAGATCGCAAAGTACATCGACTGGACGTTCTTCTTCACGGCCTGGGAGCTCCGGGGGCCGTTCCCGCAGATCCTGGAGCACCCGCAGTACGGCGAGGCGGCGCGCGAGCTGTTCGAGCACGCGCAGAAGGTGCTCCAGCGGATCATCGACGGGCAGCTGCTCAAGGCGCGGGGCGTCTACGGCTTCTGGCCGGCGAGCGGGGAGCAGCGGGACATCGTGCTCTACGAGGACGGGGGGCGAGCGCGGGAGCTCGTCCGGTTCAACATGCTGCGGCAGCAGCAGGTGAAGGCCGCGGGCCCCGGCGGCGCCGAGGAGGACGGCGAGAAGGCCGCGGGCGGGGAGCGGCCGCACCTGTCGCTCGCCGACTTCGTGGCGCCGAGGGAGAGCGGCCTCGCCGATCACGTGGGGGCGTTCGCGGTGACGGCGGGGCTCGGGCTCGACGAGGTCGTGCGGGCGTACGAGAAGGACAAGGACGACTACAGCGCGATCATCGCGAAGGCGCTCGCGGACCGGCTCGCGGAGGCGTTCGCGGAGCTCTTGCACGCGCGGGCGCGGAAGGAGTGGGGGTACGGCGCGGGAGAGGCGCTGACGAACGAGGAGCTGATCGCGGAGAGATACCGCGGGATCCGGCCGGCGTTCGGGTATCCGGCGTGCCCGGATCACACGGAGAAGCGCAAGCTGTTCGCGCTGCTCGACGCCCAGGCGGTCGGGATCGAGCTGACCGAGACGTGCGCGATGATGCCGGCGGCGAGCGTGAGCGGCATCTACCTGGCGCACCCGGAGGCGCGGTATTTCATGGTGGGGCGCATCGGCAGGGACCAGGTCGAGGACTACGCGAAACGCAAGGGGATGGCGGTGGAGGAAGTGGAACGGTGGCTGTCGCCGAACCTGGGTTACTGATAGGGGGTCGTCCATGAACGAGACCGACTGGTTCGAGCTGAACCGCGCCGCCTGGAACGCGCGCACCCGCGTGCACCTGGCCTCCAAGTTCTACGATCTGGCCGCCTTCCGCGCCGGCGCGACCTCCCTCAAGCCGATCGAGCTCGAGCAGGTCGGCGACGTGCGCGGCAAGTCGCTCCTCCACCTCCAGTGCCACTTCGGCCAGGACACGCTCTCCTGGGCGCGGATGGGCGCGCGCGCCACCGGGCTCGACCTGTCCGACGAGGCGGTCAAGGCCGCGCGCGCGCTCGCCGAGGAGCTCTCGCTGGACGCGCGCTTCGTCGAGGCCAACGTCTATGACGCGCCCGCGGCGCTCGGCGGCGAGACGTTCGATATCGTGTTCACCTCGTATGGCGTGCTCGGGTGGCTGCCCGACATGGATCGCTGGGCGCGCGCGGCCGCGGCGTGCCTGAAGCCCGGCGGCGTGCTGCACCTCGTCGAGTTCCACCCCGTGGTCTGGACCTTCGACGACGCGTTCGAGCGCGTCGTGTACGCGTACGACGGGCACGGGGAGCCGATCGTCACCGAGCAGACAGGCACGTACGCCGACCGCGACGCGCCCGTGAAGCTCAAGGAGGTGGGCTTCAACCACGGGATCGGGACGGTGGTGACGGCGCTGCTCGGGGCGGGCCTCACGCTGGAGCGGCTCCGGGAGGTCGACTGGTCGCCTTACGACATCTTCCCGGACATGGTCGAGGGGCCGGCGGGGCAGTTCCACATGCGGAAGTTCGGGCGCCGCCTGCCGCTCGTCTACGCGCTCGCGGCGCGGCGTAGCCCCTGAGCGACGCGGTCGCTCAGGCCACCATGGCGCGCAGCGAGACCGCCCGGCCGAGGCCGCCGTAGAGGTCCTGGACGCGGGCGAGCCACGGGAGCAGCGGATCGTCGCCCTTGAGGAGCGGGGCGGTGGCGACCACCGCGATCCAGAGCAGGAAGCCCGCGGCGATGTAATCGGCGTAGCCGGGGTGTGCCCCCGAGAGGAACGGCGCGCCGCCCTTGAGCGCGAGCCGGACCGAATCGAGGCCCGCGCGCGCCGCCTCGATCCGCTCCGCGCGCCCGCTGGCCAGCTCCTCCAGCGTGCAGCCGATGAGCTTCTCGCGGCTCTGCCGGAAATAGTCGCGATCCTGGTCGAGCACGCAGTCGTAAACATCCTTGAGGTAGCTCAGGAGGATCGGCCTGGCGACGCTCGCGACGAGGCTGGTCTCGACGAACTGACAGAGCGCGCGCTCGGCAGGCGAGCCGAACAGCCACGGCCGGTCGGGGTACTCCTGGTCGAGGTAGTCCGCGATGGCCCACGAGTCGCTGACGGTCTTGCCGCGGTCCTCGAGGATCGGCACGGTCTTGTGCGTGCCGCCCGCGACGGCAGGGATGTCCGTGAGCGCGACAGGCACGGTCTCGAACGGAAGGCCCTTGTGGGCCAGCGCGTACTTGGCCCGCCAGCAGAAGGGGCTCGGCCGGCGGTCGTCGCGCGCGTGGAGGTCGTACAGTCGAATCGAGGTCATGGTGGCGGCAACCCTGGGGGCGGCCCCTCACGGCCGCAAGGCTGCCGCAAGGTCATGGCACCCCCGCCCTCAGGGCCGCGCCGCGGCCGCCGTCGTGTACGAGCTGCCGGCGGGCGCCCTGATGTGCGGGTTCCTCTCCACCTCCTCGGCGGCCGCCGAGGACCAGCGCGCCATCGCGGGGAGCGAGGTGATCACGACCGCATACACGCGCGCGACCTCGTCGATCTCGACATCGTACGAGAGCAGGCGCGTCACCACGGGCGCGAACATCGCGTCCGCGATCGAGAAGGCGCCGAAGAGGAACGGGCCGCCCTGGCCGAACCGGGCGCGGCAGTCGCGGAAGATCTCGAGGACGCGGGCGACGTCGCGGGCGGCGCCGGCCGAGACGTCGGGCCGCGGGTACCGACGCGCGATGTCCATCGGCAGCTCCCGGCGCAGGTCGGCGAAGCCGGCGTGCATCTCGCAGCTGACCGCGCGCGCGACCGCGCGGGCCTCGCGCCCTTCGGGCCACAGCCGCGCTTCGGGGAAGGCCTCGGCCACGTGCTCGCAGATGGCGAGCGACTCCCAGACGACGAGATCGCCGTGGCGCAGCACCGGCACCTTGCGCGTCGGCGAGTGCTGGGCCACGCGGTCGACCCAGTCCGGGAGCTCGTAGGGGATCACGTGCTCCTCGAACGGGACGCCGGCGTGGGACATCGCGAGCCACGGCCGGAGCGACCAGGACGAGAGGTTCTTGCTGCCGATGTACAGGTGAAGCGGGGCGGTGCTCATCGTCGTTTCTCCTTGGTTTTTCGGTTCTTGCGGGCGGCTTCGGGCGCGCTCCCGCCCTCGCCCGGGCCCTCCCTGGAGGGCGGCGCAGGGCGAGCGTCGCGCGCATCGCGCGCATCGCCAGAGAGGACGGCGCGCTCCTCGGCGAGGGTGCGCGCGATCGCGTCCAGCACGGCGCGGACGCGGGGCGCGTGCTGGAGGTCGCGGTGCACGGTGAGCCAGACGGCGCGGCGGGGCTCGTCGGGCAGGGCGACGCGCGCGAGGTCCGGCTCGAGGTCGCCGATGAAACATGGCAGGAGCGCGACGCCGAGGCCGGCGCGCGCCGCGCCGAGCATGCACGCCGTGCTGTTGCTCCGGAACACGCAGGGGCCCCCGGCGGCCATGCGCTCGAACCAGACGTGCTCCGGCGGCATCGCGCCGGGCGCCTCGATGCCGATGCGCGCGTGCGCCGGGAGGTCGGCCGCCGTGGGCGCGCCGCGGCGCTCGATGTAGCCGCGGGCAGCGTAGGCGGCCCAGCCGACCACGCCCGCCTTGCGCACCACGAGGCCGCCCTCGGCCGAGCGGAAGAACCGGACCGCGATGTCCGCCTCGCGGCGGGAGAGGTCGAGCGCGCGGATCGAGGTCACGAGCTCGATCGAGATCCCCGGGTGCGCCGCGTGCAGCGCGCCCAGGCGGGGCGCGAGGAAGCGGCTGCCGAACGCCTCGGCGGCCGTGACGCGCACGGTGCCCGAGAGGCGCTGGTCGCGCCCGAGGCTGCCGCGCTCGATGGCGAGGATCACCTCCTCGACCCGCGCGACGTCGGGGATCAGCGACAGCCCCTCGCTCGTGAGCGCGTACCCCGACGGCGACCGGACGAAGAGCCGGACGCCGAGCGCCGCCTCGAGCGCCTCGACCCGTCGGCCCACGGTGGTGTGATCCACGCCGAGCGCGCGGCCCGCGCCCGCGAGGGAGCCCTCCCGGGAGAGGGCGAGGAGATACCGCAGGTCATCCCAGCTCATCACGTTGCGAGCCTCCAGCCACGCCGCGACCGAGCATGCGCCGCCCGGAGCGTACCGGGGAGGCGGCAAATGCGCGCGCCGGTTGTGCAAAAATGCACAGCCCAGCTGCGCGTGAATGCACCAAGTCGGGCTGGGATGCAAAACGCCAAGGACGCCAAGGACGCCAAGGACGCCAAGAAAGCAGGGAGATAGGAGAGGACATGCCCGGACCACCTCTTCCCCCTCTCCTCTTGGCGTTCTTGGCGCCTTGGCGCCTTGGCGTTTTTTCTTCTGATCCGGGGAAACTTCCCGCAACCGTATTAGGGCGCGCCGCCTAAGACACCCTCGTCGAGGGGGAGCCGGCCGAGGCGCTCCGGGTGGGCGAAGTCGCCGGGCGAGCGCAGGGCGTCGCCGAGGCGCGCGTCCGCGAGCGCGACGAGCGCGTCCGGCGCCGCGGGCAGCGGCCCGTCGCACGGGAGCGGCTGCGCCAGCGCGAAGATCGGCGGCCCGCCCTGCTGGAGCAGGCTCTCGTAGAGCGCGTGGCCGAAGATCAACACCGCGGCGTCGCGCCGCCGCACGGCGTCGCGCACCTCGTCGGCCGAGCGCCGGAGGTCTGCGGGATCGCCCGGCAGCGGCGCGCAGCGCGCGTCGTGGAGGAGCAGGAGCCCGCCCTCGTCGAGGAGCGCGAGCCCGTCCAGCTCGCGGGTGCGCGCCGGCGGGAGCGCCGCGGCGCCGGGCTCGAGGCGCGCGGCGACCGCCCGGTGCTGGCGGGCGTGGAGCTCGGCCTTCGCGCGCGGGAACGCGGCCCACACCAGCATGTTGAGGAAGTCGTGCCAGTTGCGCGGCCGCGTGGGCACGCAGCCCTCGACGTGGATGCGCGCGTCGTAGAGCGCCGAGGGGTCGACCGGCCCGCGCCGCCCGCGCCGCCTCGGCCGCGGCGCCTGCTCCACGAAGCGCACGGGGAACCCCTCGCCGAGCGCCCGGTTGTAGTCGCCCACCGAGGGCCAGGCGGCGAAGGCCGCGAACGCCGCGGCGCTCCGGCGGATCGGCCAGAAGAGCGCGCTCTTCCCGGGGAAGCCCGGCTCCCAGGGGAGATCCCTGCGCCCGGGCGCGCCGCTCGGGCGCGGCGCAGCTCGGCCCGCGGCGCTCACGCCGGGCGAGCGTAGGATCCGCGCGGGGGGAGCTCAAGCGGGATCCCGGAGGACTCCGGTTCTTCCTGGGAGCGGGGGTATCGCGCGATCTGGTACCCTCACCTCCCGATGACGCCGGACCTCATCGTTCGCGGGCTGCGGGTGATCACCGAGGGGACCGTGCGGCCGGCCTCGGTGCACATCCGGGGGGGCACGATCGTCGACGTCGCCGGGCACGGCGAGGTGCCCGAGGGCTGCCCCGTCGTGGACGCGCCCGCGGGCGCGGTGGTGATGCCCGGGCTCTGCGACGCGCACGTGCACATCAACGAGCCCGGGCGGACCGAGTGGGAGGGGTTCGAGACGGCGACGCGCGCGGCGGCCGCGGGCGGCGTCACGTCGCTGGTCGACATGCCGCTGAACAGCATCCCGCCGACGACCACCGTGGCGAACCTCGAGGAGAAGGCGCGCGCGGCGGAGGGCCGGTGCCGCGTCGACGTGGGCTTCTGGGGCGGCGCCGTGCCGGGCAACGCGGGAGAGCTGATCCCGCTGCTCGAGGCGGGCGCGCTCGGCTTCAAGTGCTTCATGGTCGACTCGGGCGTGGCGGAGTTCGGCCACGTCGCCGAGGCGGATCTCCGGGCGGCGCTCGCCGTGCTCGCGGGCACGGGGGCGCCGCTGCTCGTCCACGCGGAGCTGCCCGGCCCGATCGACGCGGCCCGCGCGGCGATCGCCGGGCTCGATCCGCGGACCTACGCCGCCTACCTGCGCTCGCGGCCGCGCGAGGCGGAGGACCAGGCGATCGCCCTGCTCGCGTCGCTCTGCGAGGCCACGGGCGCGACGGCGCACGTGGTGCACCTCTCGTCGGCCACGGCGCTCGACATCCTGAGGCGGGCGCGCGATCGCGGGGCCGCGCTGTCCGCCGAGACGACGCCGCACTACCTCCACTTCGCCGCCGAGGAGATCCCGGACGGCGCGACGCCGTTCAAGTGCGCGCCGCCGATCCGGGAGCGGGAGAACCGCGAGGCGCTGTGGGCCGCGCTCACGGGCGGGCTCATCGATCTCGTGGTGTCCGACCATTCGCCGTGCACCCCCGAGCTCAAGCGGCTCGAGGCGGGCGACTTCGACGCGGCCTGGGGCGGGATCTCGAGCCTGCAGCTCGGGCTCTCGATCGTCTGGACCGACGCGCGCCGCCGGGGCATCCCGCTCGAGCGGCTCGCGGACTGGCTGTGCCGGGGGCCGGCGAGGCTCGCCGGGCTGCGCCGCAAGGGAGAGATCCGGCGAGGGTTCGACGCGGATCTGGTGATCTGGGATCCCGAGGCGAGCTTCCGGGTGGAGCCGCCCTCGATCCAGCACCGCCACAAGGTGACGCCGTACGCCGGGGAGGAGCTCCACGGCGTCGTGGAGGCCACCTACCTCCGCGGCGAGAAGGTCTACGAGCGCGGCAATTTCCCCGGAGAGGCGAGAGGGCGATGGCTGAAGCGAGAGGGGTGACGGCGCCGGCGTTCGCGGAGGCGATCGACCTGGCCTCGGAGCGCCTGGGGGGCGCGGTGCTCGCGGCGAACGACGAGTTCTTCGCGCCGAAGGAGAACCTGCTCAAGGCGAGCAAGCCCGTGTTCCTGGAGCACGAGTACACGGACCGCGGGAAGTGGATGGATGGCTGGGAGACGCGCCGGCGCCGGACTCCCGGGTTCGACTGGTGCCTTGTCCGGCTGGGGCTGCCCGGGATCGTGCGCGGGGTCGTCGTGGACACGGCGTTCTTCCGGGGCAACTACCCGGAGCACTGCGCGATCGAGGCGTGCGCGGCGCGGCCGGACGCGCGGGTCGAGGAGCTGCTCGATCCGGGGGTGCAGTGGGTCGAGCTCCTGCCGCGGTCGCCGCTCCGGGGCGACGCGCAGAACACGTTCGAGGTGAGCTGCCCTGTCCGGGTCACGCACCTCCGGCTGAACATCTATCCGGACGGCGGGGTGGCGCGCCTCCGCGTCCACGGCGACGCGGTCCCCGACTGGCGGCGGCTCGACCGTCCGGGCGTGGAGATCGACCTCGCGGCCGTCGAGAACGGCGCGAGCGTGCTCTCGTGCAGCGACATGTTCTTCGGGGTGCGCCACAACCTGATCATGCCCGGGCAGGCGGCGAACATGGGAGAGGGCTGGGAGACGCGCCGGAGGAGAGGGCCGGGGTACGACTGGGCGCTCGTGGCGCTCGCGGCCCAGGGCGAGATCAGCCGCATCGAGGTGGACACGAACCACTTCAAGGGCAATTACCCCGACAGCTGCATGATCGAGGGGATCGACGCGGCGGGGCGCTCCGCGGCGGAGCTCGCGGGGGCCGGCGACTTTCGAGAGATCGTGCCGCAGACGAAGCTCCAGGCGCACACGCGCCACCTCTTCGAGGAAGAGATCCGCGCGGCGGGGCCGTTCACGCACGTGCGGCTGAACATCTATCCCGACGGGGGGGTGAGCCGACTCCGCATCTTCGGGAAGGCGACCCGGGCCGGGGCGGCGGAGCAGCGGCTCCGCTGGCTCAACGCGCTCACGCGGCGCGAGGCGGAGGCGGAGCTCCGCGTCGCGTGCGGGTCGACCGCGTGGGCGTCGCAGATGGCCGACGCGCGGCCGTTCAGCGGCGAAGCGCACCTCCTGGCCACCGCCGGGCAGGTCTGGGGGCGCCTCGGGCGCGAGGACTGGCTCGAGGCGTTCCGAGCGCACCCGCGCATCGGCGAGACCAAGGCGCAGGTCGAGGACCGGGAGACGAGCGCGGCGGCGCGGCGGTTCTCCAGCCAGGAGCAGGCAGGGGCCAGCGGGGCGGATCAGGAGACGCGGGAGGCGCTCGCGCGGCTCAACCGGGCTTACGACGAGAAGTTCGGGCACATCTTCATCGTGTGCGCGACCGGGAAGAGCGCGGGGGAGATGCTCGAGAACCTGCGCGAGCGGATCGAACACTCGGCGGAAGAGGAGATCGGGATCGCGGCGGACGAGCAGCGGAAGATCACGGAGATACGGTTGAGGAAGCTGATCCGCGGGGGGTAGCGGGAGGCGGCGGCGCCGCGCGGCACGCGCCGCCGGGCGGGGCCCGCGCTCGGCGCTCGACGCCTGGAGGGGGACGACCGGGATCAGCGCGAGAGCTGGCCGCGCAGGGCGCCGTCGGGGAAGTCTGCGTTACGGACGGCGACGTAGTGGCTGGAGGGGTCGTCGAGGAGCGCCCGGAGGGCGTCGGGATCGGCGCTCACGCAGCCGGCGGAGCTGCCGCCGGTCGGCGGCATCAGCACGATGAGGCCACGGCCGGTATGGCCGGGGGAGCCCTCGTGGATGCGGGCGGCGAGCGCGGGCGCGATCGCGGAGACCTCGAGAGAGAAACAGATCTCGCCACGATCGGGGTCGAGCGTGAGCCGGGCCGTGCCGCTCCCGTCCAGATCGCCAGGGCCAGGGACCTCGTCGTGTCCGGTCAGCGCCGCCGTGAGGGGGCGGGCGGGGCGCTCCGGCATCGCGGCGCGCAAGAGCGCGGTCGCGAGGAGGACCGCGCCCAGAGCGGACATCGTGAGAGGCTGCATGTCTACCTCCTGCACATCCCGGGGATGCGCAACCCGAGGGCGACACGAAGCAAAGGGAACGCCGGCAGGCCGCGCGCCGGCGCGCGTCCAGCACGTCGGACGAGGGCGCGCCGGACGAAGAAGCCATCGACGGACTCGAGGCCTCGGGAGCGCCGCGCCGCGGACGATGAATCGACGACGCCGGCGCCGCGCGCGGCCGCGCGTGGAGCGGAGTCGCGACTTCTGCCGAGATTGAACCGGGATCGACGGAAGCGTAGAGTGTCCCTCACTCATGCTCTCGTCCCGAAGGCCATCCCGCGCCGCGACGTCCCCGCGCGGGGACAACAAGCCGCCGCGGCAGCGGCTCGACCTCGACGCGCGACGAGCACAGCTGCTCGCCCTGGGGCTCGATCTCTTCAGCCACCGAGCCTACGACGACGTCTCGATCGACGAGGTGGCCCAGGCCGCCGGCATCTCGAAAGGGCTGCTCTACCATTATTTTCCGACCAAGCGCGACTTCTACATCGCCGTGATCCGCGAGGCGGCGCGCGAGCTCGTGGAGCGCTCGCTGGCTGTGGACGACGTGCCGGAGCCCGCCGAGCGCCTGCGCACCGGGCTGGACGCCTACCTCGCCTACGTCGAGCGACAGGGCATCACGTACGCGGCCATCTTCCGGGGCGGCATTGGATCCGACGCCGAGGTGCTGGCCATCATCGAGGAGACGCGCAGCCGCTTCCTCGAGAAGCTCCTCGCCGAGGCGCCGGTCGCCGAGCGGCCTCCGGCGCTCCGGATGGCGCTCCGCGGGTGGATCGGGTTCGTCGAGGCGACGAGCCTCGACTGGATCGAGCGGCACGAGCTCGACCGCGCGTCGCTCCGGGACCTGCTCGCCGACCTGCTGCCGGAGGTGGTGAGGCTCGCGATGGTCCACGCGGGCGCGGCGGGCGCGGGGGCCGCCGGACCGGCGGCGGAGACCCCGGCGTGACGACCGCCGGTCAGCCGCCGTGGAGCCGGCCAGGGCATCGGGGTTGACGGCGAGTCCGCCTTCTGCCAGGAGACGACCGCACGCGCGGCGCAACGAGCCCGGCGGAGAACCCCGATGAGCACAGAGACCCCGAAGACCGAAGGCGACTGGACCATGCCCAAGCTCATCGCGCTTGCGGCCGCAACGCTCACCGTGGCCTTCACGGTCATCTACCTCATCTCCCCCTGATCAGCGGCGAGCGCGCGAGCGCGGGGGACACCCCGCTCAGAGACGCCTCACGCAGCGGAAACCGAGGCCGTCGGTGACATCGGCCGGATCCCAGGGCATCCGGGAGACGGTGGACACGTCCTCCGGCTCCGGCTGCCACCAGCTCCCGCCGCGGATCACCCGCTCGGTACCGCTCGCGACGTTCGCGCAATCGCGGCACGACGGCGGGTACGATCCGTCGTAGTCCAGGACCCACTCCCACAGGTTCCCCGCGAGATCGGCCTGCCCCCACAGGCCATCCCCTCTCGGCGACTTCGACCCGACCACCTCGCTGCGCGAGACGTCGAACACGGCGTACGTCGCGTTCGGAAACGCGTTGCCCCACGGGTACTCCCGCTGCTCGCTCCCTCCGGCGGCGGCGTAGTTCCACTCCGCTTCGGTCGGGAGCCGCCCGCCATCCCAGGCGCAGAAGGCGAACGCGGCGAACCAGCTCACGCAGCTGATCGGCCGGGCCTCGTTCTCGCCCGCGTCATCCGTCCAGCTGTGCAAGCCCGGCTTGCACTTGAGGCTCGCCCTCAGGGCGGCCTGGTCCGCCGGCAGGTGGGAGCGCCAGGCGGTGTCCCAGCCGCTCCCCGCGATCGCAGGGTGAGCGCCCGCGCCCGCGGCAGGACGGCTCTCGGGGTACACCTCGACGAACCTCCGGAAGCGGCCGACCGTGACCTCGTACCGGTCCATGCGAAAGCCGCTCACGTCCGCGGGATGGCGCGGATCGTTGTCGCGGTGGTACGCGCCGCCCATGACGCGCGGGCTCGCGCAGCAGGGCTGGTCCCGGCCCGGGCCGCAGGTCTCGCCCGCGCCGGGCCCGCCCCCGTCGCAGCTCGGCGGCGCGACGCACGACCCCGCGCCACACCACCCGGCGCAGGCGACCGCCCGCCACCGCCCGTCTTGCCCGCACACCTCCGCGCGCTCGCCGGCACAGCGCGCCTCCTCGGGAGCACACTCCGAAGGCTCCACCGGGCCAGCGCCGCCGCCGCCATCACTCGCCGAGCCGGCGCCGCCACCACCTCCGGCGCCGGCCTCGCCGGCCTCGCCGCCCCCTGCCGTGGCGCTCGACCCTGCCGTGGCGCTCGGCCCCCCCGCGGCGCCGCCGGCGCCCGTCCCGCCATCGCCGCTCGATCCGGTGAAGTTCCGATCCTCGGGCGGGCAACCCGACCAGAACGCCGCCGCCGCGACGACACACAGACCGGCGACGCGCCGGTGACCCTGCCCCTCACCCGACCGAGCCCTCGAGATCTCCATCACTTCCCCCTCACAGGCGGGCGCCGTTGCCGGGCGCCGGCCATGGGATGTCGCCCGCGCGCGCGGGCGCTCAGCTGCCGCGGTACGTCGTGTAACCGTACGGGCTGAGCAGCAACGGGACGTGATGATGCTGCGCCGGGTCGCGGATGTCGAAGAGGATCGAGACCGTCGGATAGAAGCTCTCCGAACCCAGCGCCGCGAAGTAGTCGCCGGTGTGGAAGGTCAGCCGGTACGTGCCCGCGATGGGTCGCTCGCCCGGGGGGAGCAGCCCGCGCTGCCGGCCGTCGTCGTCGGTCGCGCCCCGGCCGATCTCGCGGTAGCCGCCGGCCTCGCCGACCTCCAGCACCACCAGCACCCCGCGCGCCGGACGGCCCCGCGACGTGTCAAGCACATGCGTCGTGATCGCGCTCATCGATCGCCTCCGCGGCCCGCGGGTCCCCGCGGCGCCGCCCTCCGCAGGAGCTCTCTTATCACGCGCTCCGGCGCTCCACGATCGCCTGGAACGAGCGGCCCCGGAGCTCGCCCGGGGCGAGGCCGGTCCGCTCCGCCGCCTCGGCCTCGGTCAGCGCGCCGGCGCTCGTCGCACGCAGGAAGAAGTTCAGGAGCCCCTGCCCCGTCGCGGCGTCGTCGAACACCGTCCCCGCGACCGTGGCCTGGGCCGCCCGATCGACGAAGCTGCGCAGCCGCTCGGCGGTCGCCTCGACGCCCTCCAGGAAGAAGGCGTAAACGGCGGCGTAACGCACGGGGAGCTCCGCCGGGTGGAGGTCCCAGCCCTGGTAGATGCCGCCCTCGAGCGCGCGGCGGACCTGCGTGTACTTCAGCCGCCACGCCCGCTCGACGGCGCGCTGGTTGTCTTCGAGCTGCCGCGGCGTGAGCGGCGCGCGGTGCGGCGCGACGGGCAGGATGTTGCTCGCGCCGTCCGAGAGCCGGAGCCCCGAGCCGGCCAGGACGATTTGCATGACGTGACGGGCGAAGTCGCACGCGGGGTGATCGAGGCGCTGATGCGCGGCCGTGATCTCGCAGCTCGCCGTGTAGTCGTAGGCCCCGAAGTGCGCCCCCGCGCACCGGCCCCGGGCCGCCTCGATCAGCCGGGGCAACGCGACCTCGCCGCGCGGGCCGATGATCGCGGCCGTCGTCTCGACCATCAGCTCCAGCTGGATCGAGCCCGCCGGGAGCCCCAGCGCGGCCTCCAGCGCGTCGAGCGCGTCCGCCAGCGCGGCCACCTGCTCGGGCGTGCTCACCTTCGGCAACGTCACGACGAACCCGGGCGGGAGCGCGCCGCCCGAGGCGGCGACGAGCGCGGACAGGAAGATGTCCAGCGTGCGCAGGCCGCGCTCGGCGGACGCCTCGGTCAGCGACTTGATCCGGATCCCGAGGAACGGCGGCAGGCCGCCCGCGGCCATGCCGAGGGCGACCTCGCGCGCCGCCGCGGCGGCGTGCTCGTCCTCCTCGCTGCCAGGGCGCACGCCGTAGCCGTCCTCGAAATCGATGCGCAGGTCCTCCACGGGCTCGCGGCGGAGCTTGTCGAGCACGCGCGTGTACACGCCGTGCGCGAGCAGCGCCGGCCCGGACGGCCCGGGCGCGGGGGCGGCCGCGACCCCGCCGGCCTCGATCGCGGTCGAGAGCGCGAGGGCGTCGGCGTGCTGCGCCGGGAGCGCCTCGGCCCCGGGGAGGCCGATCGCCCGGGCGAAGGCGGCGAAGTCGGGCGCGCGCTCGGCGAGGGCGCGGAGCGCGACCGCCCCGAGCTTCCGGGCGGTGTCGGCCTTGAACAGGTGGGCGCCGCCATAGACGGTATGGACCGGCTGGCGAGGCGACTCCGACGCGCCGCGCGGGCCGGTGCGGTCGAATACAGAATGCCCGCTGCGGGCGCGCGCGAGCGCGCCGCGCAGCGCTTCAGGGGAGAGGCTCGTCTGGAACATGGTGTGCTTTCCGCAGGTCAGGCGCCCACGAGACGCCGCCTGACTCGGCACGTCAAGCGGGGCTGGCGCGCGCTGCTCGCCGCGGCCGGCGCGGTGCGGCGCGGTGCGGCGCGATCCGGCGCGGTCCGGCGCGGTCCGGCGCGCTACCGTGCGGCACGGCGCGGTCTCGCGCGGCGCGTGATCGATGCGCGCGGACGGCCGGAGCCAAGGCGATGCGGGGCGCGGCCGTTGCGTGCCCCGCGCCCGGGGTGTATCCGTCGTTTGAGGATTTCAATCGATGATGAGACGCCGAGACTTTCTTCGCGCAACCCTGGTAACCGCTGGCTCGGTGGTCGTGCCGACGGCCTGCTCCGACGGGGGGACGACCCCCGGCGCGTGCAACGTGCTCGAGGACGACACGTTCTTTCCCCAGTCGGTCGCCTCCGGCGACCCGAAGCCCGACAGCGTCGTGCTCTGGACCCGGCTCGTCGACGGGGACGTGCAGGAGGACCTGAACCTCGCGCTCGTCGTCGCGCTCGACGCGGAGTTCACTCAGCTCATCGAGCTCAATTCGACCGCCACGGGCCAGCTGGCCGCCGGGTCGGGCAGCACGCGGGCCCTCGTCACCGCCAGGGCGGAGTACGATCACTGCGTCAAGGTCAAGGTGAGCGGCCTGAGCCCCGGGACGACCTATTACTACCAGTTCTACTACACGACCCGGGAGCGCTGTTATGGCTCGCGTGTAGGGCGGACGCGGACGGCGCCGGCGCCCGACGCGGACGTGCCGGTCCGCTTCGCCTTCGTCTCGTGCCAGGACTACATCGGTCGCCACTACAACGCCTACGCGGCGCTGGCGAAGCAAGAGCTCGACTTCGTCGTCCACCTCGGAGACTACGTCTACGAGACGACCGGGGATCCCGGGTTCCAGGAGACGGCGGGAGAGCGCAAGATCGCGTTCTCGGACGTGGACGGCGCGCTCGCGCTGACCGCGGGGGGCAACGAGACCTACTACGCCGCGAAATCGCTGAGCAATTATCGCGATCTCTACAAGACCTACCGGACGGACCGGGCGCTCCAGCGCGTGCACGAGCTCTTTCCGATGATCGTCGTCTGGGACGATCACGAGTTCTCCGACGACTCCCACGGCGCGACGGCGAGCTACTTCAACGGCCTGAAAGACGAGAAGGACGAGGGCCGGCGCAAGGCGGCCAACCAGGCATGGTTCGAGTACATGCCGGTCGATTACCCCGCTGGCGAGAGCTTCCAGTACGACAGCACGGCCAAGTACCCGGACGACCTCACCATCTACCGGGACTTCACCTTCGGGAAGCACCTCCACCTCGTCATGACGGATCTCCGCTCGTACCGCGCGGATTACCTGATCCCGGAGGACGCCTTCCCGGGGAAGGTCATCGCGCAGCAGCGGCCGCTCGAGACGCTGCTCGGCGAGCTGCCCACCAACGCGAGCCCCTACCTCGAGATCGACTCCTTCAAGGACGGGCTCTACCGGGACGTGCTGCAACAGGCCGCGACCGCGCTCGGGTTCGACCCGAGCTTCGGGTACACCCAGGAAGAGGGATCTCGCCTCATCAGCACCACCTTCATCAACATGCTCGTGACGGCGATCAACGAAGGGAGGAGCGAAGCGGAGCAGGTGCCCCTCCTCACCGAGTCCGACATTGCCGGGCTGGACCGCGGGTACTCCTACCTGGACCTCGGGAAGACGGCGTTCTACAGCGAGATGGGCTCGCGCTACGTCGTCGTCAAGGACGCCTTCGACGCGATCTCGCAGCTCACCCTCATGGACGATCCGGATCGCGACGCCGTGATGGGCGCGGCGCAGGAGGAGTGGTTCCTGAGGACGATGAAAGAGTCGAAGAGCACCTGGAAGGTGTGGGGCAACGAGTACTGCCTTTCACAGCTCGCCGTCGACCTCACCGACTCTCTCCCGAAGCCGCTCAACCGGCGCTATTATCTGAACTGCGACGCCTGGGACGGCTTCCGCAGGCGGCGGGACGCGCTCATCGCCTCGCTCGCGGAGCACGGCAACGTGGTGGCGATCACGGGCGACATCCACGCCTTCCTCGCGGGGACGCCGGCCGTGGGACCCGCCGTGGAGGGCGAGCTGCCGAAGAAGATCGTGGAGTTCGTCGGCTCGTCGATCTCGTCGACCACGCTGCGCTCGATGCTGCTGGGACAGGTGAAGAACCACCCGGTGCTGAAGGACGTCCCCATGGTCGAGAACCTCGCCGACGGCATCGACGACCAGCTCATCAATCCGATCAATCCGTACCTCTACTTCAGCGACGCCACGAGCAACGGGTTCTGCGTCGCCGAGGTGAGCGAGAGCGAGTTCGTGGTGAGCATGCACCTGCTCCCCGAGGCCGCGCTCGCCGCGCCGCTGTACCAGGAGAGCGACGTGGCCACGCTCGAGCAGGAGATCACGATCAAGCGGTTCAAGACGAAGGCGGGCGAGGCCGAGCTGTACATGGAAGACGGCGACGCCTGGAAGAAGTGGGATCCTGCCACGCTGACCTGGGTCTCCTAGCCCAGCGGCCCGCATCAGCGGCGCGCGGCGCGCGGCGCGGGCGGCGCGCGGACGCCCGGAGGGGCGCGCCGGGCTCAGCGCGCCAGCATCACCACGGTACCGTCGCGGCAAGCGACCGCCATCCGCTCCTCGCCGGCAGGGACGACGGCGACCGGGGCGGAGCAGACCCGCTCCGCGGCGACCGAGACGCTGCCGTTCGCGTCGACCACGCCGGCGCGGCCGCCGGCGCGCGCGAAGCCGACGCGGCCGTCGCGATCGATCACGACCGGCGGGCTCGGCTTCGCGTCCGCCGGGCCGAGCAGGCCCGAGAGCCCCGCGTCGGGCGTCGGCGCGGCCGGAGGCCTGTCGACGGCGATCCGGATCGCCTCGTTGCCCGCGGCGTCGACCCCGAGCAGCAGCCCGGCCGACGAGAGGACGAAGGCCACGTCCCGGGCGCCGACCGCGGGCGGCCCGTCGAGCGCGCCGAGGGCGCTCCCGGAGCGGACGCTCGTGGTCCCGGTCGGCAGATCCAGCGCGACCAGACGGCGGCCGTCGACGACCGCGAGCAGCGTCCGGGCGTCGGCGAGCGCGGCGCCGCGCCGAGGGGTGCCGCCCAGCGCGCCGAGCTGGCGCGGCGCGCTCGGCGGCCGCCAGCTCAGCACCGCGCCCGACTCGGTGGTCACGAGCGTGCCCTGGGGGCCGGCGAGCAGGGCGCCGGTCGCGCGCTCCGCGATCTCGGCGCGCGCCCGCACGCTGCCGTCCGGGGCGAGCTCGACGAGCGCGCGCCCCGCGGCCGCCACGAGGCCGCCGTCGTCCAGCGCGAGCGGCGTCACGTCGGCGTCGCGCCCCCGGAGGCCGAGCGGCACGGAGAAGCGCACGCCGCCCGCAGGCGTGAGCCCCCAGACGAAGCCGGACGAGGTGATCAGCGCGAGCGTCCCGTCGCTGGTGATCACGGCCGGCGCGAGCGGCGCGCTGTCGCCGATGCGCACGCGCCAGCGCTCCCGGCCGTCCGCGCCGAGCTTGACGACCTCGGGGACCGTCAGCGCGACGACGAGATCGCCCCGGGCGTCGGCGAGCGGCGCCGTGTCGATGCCGCCGCGGAGCTGCTTGCGCCACGCCTCCTGCGCTGGGAACGGCAGCCGCGCCGGCGAGCGGCCGGTGCGGCGCGCGTCGAGCCGCTCGCTCGGGGCGAAGCCGCGGGGCGCGCCGACCACGAGGGTGTACGGCCGGCTCGAGTCGACGCCGTCCGCGAGGGCGAGCGGCGCCGCGGCGGGGAGCAGGGCCGCGGCCGCGACGAGGCCGGCCCGCCGCGCGCGGCGCGGCCAGCGCGGGCCGCGGTCGCCGCGCGCGGCGCTCACCGGGCCCCCTTCAGGGTGAACTCGACCCACACCTCGGGGATCTCGCCGCCGCCCGGCGCGGCGAACGGGGGCGCGACGCTGCCGTACGCGGTGAGGAGGTCGCCGCGCTGGGCGGGGTTCTCGGCGCCGTGCACGAGGCGGACCTTGCACCCGGAGAGCGCGGCCGGGTCCGCGCCCGCGGCGGCCGCACCCGCCTTGCAGCCGGAGGCCTGCGACACCGAGAGCAAGAGCAGCGTCGAGTACCCCTGCCGGCGCGTCTCGAGCACCTCGCCGCTCAGCGCGATCGGCTTGCCGACGTGGGCCTTCCCGCCGGCTACGAGCTCGGCGTAGCCGATGGCGCCGCGGCCGGCGAACTCCTTCGCGGCGGTCTCGAGCCGGTCGACGCGGCGCACCGCGATCTTCGCGATGCGCGGCGCCATCCCCTCGACCTTCGCGCGCACCTCGAACTGGGTCGCGCCCACGGACGAGACGTTCATCACATGCGCAAAAGTGCCGTCGGGGTGGATCGCGATCGGGTGCGTGCCGGCGAAGAGCTGCGCCCCACGGGCCGTGCGACCGGCCAGCGTGAAGCTCTCCTTGTCGATGACCACGCTCGGGCCGGGCGCCTCGATGGTGAGCGGGGCGATGCCGACCGCCACGCTCACCATGCCCTGCTCGCGCGGGCCGTCGGGCGGCGTGACGGTGTACGGCACCTGCCGGCTCAGCGTCTTCGCCTCGTCCGAGAGCCCCGTCACCGCCTCGGTGACGTCGATCGACTCGATCGCGCGGCCGCTCGCGAGCGCGATCTCCTTGCCGTCGAGGACCACCTGCGTGCCCTTGCTCGCCTCGACCACGACCTGGATCGAGGGGCGCTCGCCCTGGAGCGTGCCGAGATCGGGGCGGATGCGGTAGGCGACGTGGATCGAGACGCCGACGGTCTCGTCGCGGCCCCGCCCCGGGCGGTCGATGGCGACCTTCATGCGGTTGTCGCCGACGGAGAGCGGGTTCTCGAGCGGGATCTGCGCGACGCCGCCCGCGGTGATCGCGCGGCCCTCGCCGATCGAGACCGCGGTGCCGTCGGGACAGCTCTCGCAGCGGAGCTCGATGATCTCGCGGCCGCGCGCGTCGGTGCGGGCGCGCGCGGTGACCGGCGGCGCGCTCGGCCAGAGCAGCGCGAACAGCACCGCGCCGAGCGCGAGCACGCCGCCCGCGGCGACCACGGCGACGGCGCGCCGCGACGTGCGCGGGCGCTGCGGGGTCGGCGGGGGCATCCGCGGCTTCAGCCGGTGCGGGCGCAGCAGCACCTGGTTGCGCAGCGCCTGGGCGCGGACGCGCACCGGCGCGATCGTCGCGCCGAGCTCTCCCGCGGGCTGGTACCTCGAGTCGAGGTCGGGCTCGGTCTCGGGCGGGGCGCCGGGCGTGAGCGGCGGGGCGCCGGGCGCGCGTGACGCGACGCCGGGCGCGAGCGGCGCGAGCCCAGGCGCGAGCGGCGCGACGCCGGGCGCGAGCGGCGCGAGCCCGGACGCGCGCGGCGCGACGCCGGGCGCGAGCGGCGCGATCCCGGGCCGGGCCACGCCGACGAGCGTGCGGGAGGCGCCGGGCGGCAGCGCCGGGCCGCGCGCCGCGGCGACGCCGGGGGCCAGCGGCACGGTGTCGTCGATGATGACGGGCGAGCTCGGCACGGGGAGCGCGCCCGGCAAGGGGAGCGCGTCGGGGCGCCCGACGGCGGCGGCCGCCGCCGGGGTCCCCACGACGAGCGTGCCGCCGGACAGGCGCGGATCGGCCGCCGCGGGCGGCGGGCCGAGGCGGCCGACGGGCATGCCGACGAGGGTGCGGGAGATGACGCCCGGCCCGCCGGCCATGGGCGGCGGCGCGGCCCTGCCGTGGTCCGCGGCGCCCGGGTCGGCCGGGGCGGAGGACAGGCGCCGGAGCTCCTCGGGAAGCGCGACGCCGACCATGGTGCGGGTTGCCGGCTTCAAGCCGTGAAAACCCGCGGCTCCGCCCGGCGGCGCGAGCGCCGCGCCGCAGTGCGGACACGCGATCGAGGGCTGTGGCGTGGGTTTCCCGCAGTGCGGGCAATGCATGGCGCCATGGTAGCGAGGATCGGCGGCGCGGTCAGTCGTCGGTCGCTCCGGCGCGCGCCGGGGCGGCGCCCGGGCCCCGCGTTCGCGCCGGGCGGGCGCCTGCGCGCCGCCCGCGCCGACGCCCCGCGCAACAGTTGGCCCTGAGCCGGCGCATACGCTAACGCGGACGTCATGCTCGCGAAGCGCATCATCCCGTGCCTCGATGTCAAGGACGGCCGCGTCGTGAAGGGCGTCCAGTTCGTGGGGCTGCGGGACGCCGGCGATCCCGTCGAAGCCGCCCGTCGCTACGACGCCGAGGGCGCCGACGAGATCACGTTCCTCGACATCACCGCCTCGCACGAGAAGCGCGGGATCCTGCTCGACGTCGTGGCGCGCACCGCGGACGTGCTCTTCACGCCGCTGACGGTCGGCGGCGGCGTGCGATCCGAGGACGACGTCGAGGCGCTGCTCCACGCGGGGGCCGACAAGGTGGCGATCAACACGGCCGCCGTGAACGATCCCGACCTCGTTCGGCGGGCCGCGGCGCGGTGGGGCACGCAGGCGATCGTGGTGGCGATCGACGCGCGCCGGATCCCGGATCCCGCGCGGGTGGCCTGGACCGTGGTGACCCACGGCGGCCGGCGGGACACGGGGCGCGACGCGGTCGCGTGGGCGGAGGAGATCGTGCGCGCCGGCGCCGGCGAGCTGCTCGTCACGAGCATGGATCGCGACGGCACGCGGGACGGGTACGACCTCGCCCTGACGTCCGCCATCGCGCGCGCGGTGCCGGTCCCGGTGATCGCGTCGGGCGGCGTCGGGACGCTGGATCACCTGCGGGCCGGCCTCGTCGAGGGCGGCGCCGACGCCGCGCTCGCGGCGTCGATCTTCCACGACGGCGAGTACACGATCGGCGAGGCGAAGGCGTACCTCGAGGCGGCGGGCGTGCCGGTCCGGCCGCCGCGCGTGGGCGCGGCGGTCGGGGGCAAGCCGGGCGGCGCGGCGGCCCGGGGGCGGTCGTCGTGAGCAGCGCCTGCGTCACGCTGGAGGAGGTCATCGAGGCGGCCCACGCGCGCTGCGCGTCGCTGGCCCCGGAGACGTCGGGGTACCTCGCGCTCGCGGTCAGCGACGCGACGTCGCGGCTGCCGCTGCAGATCGAGGATCGCGCGGTGCTGCTCACGACCGAGGGCACGGTGACGGTGCGCTCGCGGGGCGAGCCGGTGGCGCCCGTCGAGGCGGCGCGGCTCCTGCGCGACCTGCTTGCGCGGCTCCTGGCCGCGTCGGCCGGGAGCGTGCCGAACCTCGCGGCGACGGCGCGCGCGCGCCCCGAGCCGGACCGGGATCCGGTGGCGGTCGCGCGGGAGCTCGAGGCCGCGCTGATCCCGGTGAACCGCAACGCCGCGCGGCGCGCGCTGGCGCGGCTCGCCCGCGAGACGTTGCGCGCCAAGGACGCCGGCCGGCTGAGGCGCGCGCGCGGCGGAGGCCAGCCGAGCGCGGCGGCGGCCGCGACGGAGCGGCCGGCGCGGGCGCCGGCGGTGCCGGCGCGGGCCGCGGAGGATGCGACCTGCGTGAATGCCGCCGTCGCGCCGCTCGCAGGGGCGGCCGGCGCGCCGCTCGCGAATGTGGCCGCCGCGCCGGCGGTCCTCGAGCTGACGCTCAGCCCCGGGCCGGTCGCGCCGGCGGTCCTCGAGCTGACGCTCAACCCCGGGCCGGTCGCTGGTGAGACGACCGCCGGGCTCACGATCCCGGCCTCCGCGATCTCGAGCGCGTCGGCCGAGCCGATGCCGGTCGATGCCGCTCCGCCGTCTGCGCACGTTGCGGAGAGCGTCGAGCAGGCCGAGGTGTCTCCGGAGCCGACCCCTACCGTCGTGCAGGCAGCGGTCGTGGAGATCGAGGCGGAGAGCGCGCCGGCAGAGCTCCCGGCCATCCCGGAGCTGATCGAGCCCCCGCGGCCGATGGCTCCCGTCGCGCCGATCGCCACGGCGGCGCCGGGCTCGGCGACGGCGGCTGCCGCCGCCCCTGGGGGCGAGCGCGCCCTGCCGGGGCCAGAGGCCGTCGCGTGCGATGCGGCCGCGTGCGGCGAGGCGTTCACGAGCCCGGAAGGGATCGAGGCGATCCTCGTCGAGCTCTCCCCCGACCCCACCGGCGTCGTGCCGCTGTCGCAGGAGCCGACGCCGACCGTGGCGACGGCGGTCTGGACGGACATGGCGGAAAGCGAGGGCGGTGCGGAGACGAGCGTGGCCGGAGCGCCCGCTTGTATTGCCGAGGCCCAGGCGAATGCCATCGAGACTTCGCGCGCCCCGGCCGTCGCTGTCCTGAGCGAGCGAGAGCCTGCTCGGTTCGACCAGGAGCCTGCTCGGTTCGACCAGGAACCTGCTCGGCTCGACCAGGAACCTGCTCGGCTCGACCAGGAACCTGCTCTGCTCGACCAGGAACCTGCCCTGCCCGACCAGGAACCTGCTCGGCTCGACCAGGAACCTGCTCGGCTCGACCAGGAACCTGCTCGGCTCGACCAGGAACCTGCTCGGCTCGACCAGGAGCCTGCTCGGCTCGACCAGGAGCCTGCTCGGCTCGACCAGGAGCCTGCTCGGCTCGACCAGGAACCCGCGCTGCAGCTCACCCCCGCCTACGGCGCCTGGCCCTTCGCGGATCGCAACGAGCTCGCCGCCATATCCGCAGGTCGCCGTGCGAGCGTCGCGCCGCTCGACGAGACGCCGGCGGCGCGGCACACGCTGCCCTGGCCCCTCCCAGCGGGGCGCGGCGAGGTCGCCCCGTCGGGTACAGCCCCAGCAACCCCGGTGGCCGAGTCCGCGCGCGCCGAGGCCTCGCCGATCTCCGGCGCCGAGCCCCCCGCCACGGCGCCGCCCGCCGCCGCGGCGCCGGCGCCCACGCCTTGTCCGCCCGGCCTCGCCCCCGTCGACGCGATCGTGTGGAGCGCCTCGCGAACCGCCCGGACCGCGCCCTCTCCGGACGGCGCCGACGCCGGCGTCTCCCGCGTCGACGAGCTCGTCGCCCGCTTCGTTGCGCGGTCGGAGCGCAGCGCGCAGCGCCGCGCCGCGCGCAGCATGAAGGTGCTCGCCGGGCTCGATCCCACGCTCACCCCGCCCCCGGTCGCAGCCCTCTCCGCAGACGCCGCGCGCTCGACCCGGGCCCTGGGCTCGCCCTCCGCGGAGGCGCCGCGGGCCCCGCGCTCCGTTCCGTCCGAAGGCGCTGCGCTCGCAGCCCCACTGGACGAGACCAGCAGGCCGCCGGCGCCCCTCGTGGCACCCCGCCGGAGGGGTCTGTCCCTGTGGCTCGCGCTCGTCGCGCTCGCCCTGCTCTGCGCCGGGCTCGCCGGCACGTTGCGGCCGGGGCTCTTCGCCTCGCTGGCGCATCCGCTCGCGCGAGGCGCGCTCGACGGCGCGCCGCGCGCGGATGCGCAGCCCCTGCCCGCTCACGATTGACGCTGCCCTGGAGGAGCGACGAAACTCGTCGCCATGCAAGAGCAGAGCATGGCGATCGTGAAGTCGCTCGTGAGCGTGGCGTGGGCGGACGGCGAGTTCCACGACGCCGAGCGCGAGATGGTCGAAGGGCTGATCGCGGCGTTCGAGGCGGACGAGGACCAGGCCAAGGAGATCCGCGCCTACGCTGCCCAGAAGAAGACCCTGGACGACGTGCCCGTCGGCGAGCTCAGCGCCGACGACCGCCGCGCGCTGCTCCAGCATGCGGTGCTGCTCACCTTCGTGGACGGCGAGCAGCACGACGCGGAGAAGCAGTACCTCGCCGCGCTCCGCAAGAAGCTCGAGATCCCCGAGCTCGAGTCCGAGGAGATCGTCAAGGCGGCGGAGGCCCGCGCCAAGCGGCTGATCACCCTGCTCTGACGCCGCGGCCGGCGGCCGCCGCCGGCCCTTCCATGGCGGAGCTTACCGGGGCTCCCGGGATCAGCGCAGGCCGCCGCCCTGGCCGGCGGGCTGGCCGAGCTCGCCCATGTTCCGGAACCCGAACCCCGAGACCAGGTTGACCACCCGGTCGGCGATGCCCATGCCGCGCGACAGCAGCTTCGTCCTGTCCCGCACGGCGGAGCCCACCCGGCGCATCCAGGCGAGCTCCTCCTCGTTCATCGGCCCCGCGTCGAGGGCGGCGAGCGCCTGATCGAGCTGGCTCGAGTCCCGCGCACCCGCCCAGCAGGCGTTGATGTCGGGGCTCGACGCGCGCTCGACGTCTCGCCCCGAGACGCCGTAATTCGACGCGATGCCGAGCGGCACGACGTCGAGGCCGCTGCGGTTGAGGCGCACCGGAGACCAGGATCCAGCCATGCGTCGAGCATCACCCAGGCCGCGGGTGCGATCCAGGATCTTCCATGCCGGAATCGCCCCGAAAGCACGCCACCGCTGAGCCGATGCCGGCGTGCTCCTCGACGCACCTCGAGCCGGAGATCGTCAGGTCTCCTCTCGTCATCGTCAGGTCTCCTCTCGACGGGGAGCACACCTCGCCGCCGCGCGCAGCGACGAGGTCGCGCCAGCACGTCAGCCTGCACGGCGACGTCCCGGCATCGTGAACACGTCCCAACGGTGCTTCTTCCTGGCCCTGCCCAAAGAGAGTGAATACACAGGGCGCGGAGCTCAGGGGTGCCCCCTGAGCAGGGCGCCGGTCACCGTCGATCGGGCTTCCACGCGATGTTGCAGCCGCGTCGCCAGCGCGTCGCCCCTTCAGCGCATCTTGCCGCCGCTCACCCGTCCCGGAGCGTTCATCGAGGAGTGCTTGTGAAATACGACATCGGCATGATCTGCCCAGCGTGCGGCGGCATCACCATCCTTCAATCCGGCGACAACGCCCCGCGGCGCTGCGCGCACTGCCACGACGCGGATCCGCCGTCTGCGCCGCGCCCGTGGCGCGAGCGGCCGGCGCGCTCGCGCGCGCGCGGCCGGCGCCCCGAACCCGAAGCCGCGCAGGGCGGCGCGCCGGAGTGAGTCAGACCGGCGCGCCGAGCTGCCGGAGCAGCTCGCGCACGACGCCGCGCGCGCAGTGCTCCCGGTAGGCCCGCGTCGAGCGCACGTCGTCGATGGGCGAGATGTCCTGCGCCACCGCCGCGTCGACCTCGGCCGCCGTCAGCTCGGCGAGCGGGCGTGACAGGCAGAGCGCGCGCACGTGCGGCAGGAGCGCCGTCGTGGGCGCGACCGACGCCATCCCCAGGCCGAGCCGCGAGAGCCGCCCGGCGCGCACCTCGGCCACCGCCGCGAGCGCGACCTTCGAGATCGCCTGGGCCCGGCGCGCCCCGATCTTCCGCCAGTACCACGGTGATCCCGGCTCGGGCAGCGCGATCTCCACCGCCACGATCACCTCGTCGGGCGCGCGCGTCGTGCGCTTGTAGCCGGTCTGGAGCGCGCTCATCGGGATGCGCCGCTCCCCCCGGACGCTCTGCACCACGACGGTCGCGTCGTAGGCGGCGAGCGCGGCCACGCCGTCCGCGGCCGGCGACGCCGTGGCCAGGTTGCCCCCGAGCGTGCCGCGCGCCTGGATCTGCACCGCGCCGACGTCGCGGCTCATCCGCGCGAGCAGCGGCGCTCGGCCCAGGATCACGTCGCTCCGGCGCATCTCCAGGTACGTGGTCGCGGCGCCCACCCGGAGCGTGTCGCCCGCGAGCGAGATGCCGCGCAGGTCCGCGAGCCGGGACACGTCGATCACGAGCGGCGGCGACCCTGGACCGGCGTCCGCGGTCGGCCCTGCCGCGCCCTGCGCGACGACGTCGAGCGGCGGCCGGAGCTCCTGCTCGACGACCCAGTCGGTGCCGCCGGCCAGGAGCGCGACCGGCGCGCCGCGCGCGGCCTGCTCCGCCACGAGCTCGCACAGCGCGCCGAGCCCGGAGACGCGGCGCATCTCGAGCAGGGGGAGATCCGCGAGGCTCACGGCCCGGCCCCCCCTGCCCCTCCGCGCCGCAGCGCCGCCGCGGCGCGCACGCTCTCGACGATGCGCTGGTAGCCCGTGCAGCGGCACAGGTTGCCGGCGAGCGCCTCCCGCACCTCGGGCTCCGACGGGTCCGGGCTGCGCGCGAGCAGCGCCTCCGCGGCGAGGAGCATGCCCGGCGTGCAGATCCCGCACTGCGCCCCGCCCTCCTCGATGAAGCAGCGCTGGAGCGGCGACAGGTGCCCCGCGCCAGCGAGGCCCTCGACCGTCGTCACGCGCCGCCCCTCGCACTGCCCGACCGCGACGAGGCACGCGTTCACGGGGTCGCCGTCGAGCAGCACCGTGCACGCGCCGCACTCGCCCTCCGCGCACCCCTCCTTCGTCCCCGTGAGCCCGAGCGGCCCCCGGAGCGCGTCGAGCAGCCGCGAGAGCGGCGGCAGATCCACCTCGCGCGGCGAGCCGTTGACCACGAGCGAGATCTTCACGCGCGCCCCCCCTTCCCCGCTGGCGACGGCGCGGCAGCCCCGCGCGCCGCCTCGAACAGCCGCTCCGGCGTGAGCGGCAGCGCGCACGCGGCGATCCCCGTCGCGTGCTCCACGGCCGCGGCGATCGCGGGGGCGCCGCCGTCCATCGGCATCTCGCCGATGCCCTTGGCCCCGCCGCCCGGACCGAACGGGAACGGCGCCTCCACCAGGACCACGTGGAACGGCGGCGCGTCGAGCGACGTCGGGATGATGTAGTTCGTCATCCGCGGGTTCTTGATCTTGCCGCCCTGCCAGACGATCTCCTCGGAGAGCGCCCAGCCGATCGCCTGGAGGGTGCCGCCCTCGATCTGCCCCTTGCACATGACCGGGTGGATCGCCTTGCCCACGTCGGTCGCCGACCAGAAGTCGACGACCGTCACCTCGAACGTGTCGAGGTCGACCTCGACCTCGGCCACGTCGCAGGCCCAGCCGAAGCAGGGGTACGCGTCGCCCTTGTACGCCTCGTCGTCCCAGCGCACGTAGCCCGGCGGCTCGTACTGCTTCACCGACGTGACCTGCCCCTCGCGCGCGAGCAGCCGATCGGCCGCCTCCTCGAACGACAGCTCCACCGGCGGCGCCGCCTCCCCGGACGGCCCGTCCGCCGCGGCGCTCGGCTGCCGCGCCGCCGCCTGCTCCGCGCGCACGCGGCCCGCGATCTCGCGGGCCGCGGCCTCGAGGATCGAGCCGACCACCATCACCGTCCGCGACGCCACCGTGGGGCCCGAGTCGGGCACCGACGTCGTGCACGGCACCGCGAACTCGATCCGATCGAGCGGCAGCCCCGCCGCGTCCGCGGCGATCTGCCGGAACACCGTCTCCGTCCCCTGGCCGATGTCCGTCGACGCCGTGCGGACGCGGAGCCGCCCGCCGGGCGCGAGATCCAGCGCGAGCTTGCCCTTCAAATAGCGCTCGCCCGACCCGGTGAAGCCCGCGCCGTGCATGAACACGGAGAGCCCGACCCCGCGCGCCACGCGCCCCCGCACGACCGGCCCCGCCGCGCGCTTCTGCGCGTAGCCGCTCGCCGCGACCGCCTTGGCGATGCACTCCTCGCCCGCGACGCTCGCGTGCAGCACCTGCCCCGTCGCGGTCGAGTCGCCGGGGCGCAGCACGTTCTTCGCCTTCAGGTCGAGCGGATCGCAGCCGAGCTCGCGCGCGACGCGGTCGAGGTGCCGCTCGACGGCCCAGATCGTCTGCGGGGCGCCGAAGCCGCGGAAGGCGCCGTTCGGCGGGGTGTTCGTCGCGACCGCGGTCGCCTCGATCCAGACGTCCTCCCAGCGGTAGGCGCCCGCCGCGTGCAGGGCGCCCCGCGACAGGACCACCTGCGACAGCGTCGCGTAGGCGCCGCCATCCATGAGGATCCGGATCTTCAGCGCGCGCAGCGTCCCGTCCCGATCGCAGCCGCTCACGACCTCGCAGGTCGCCGGGTGGCGCTTCGTCGTGGCCTCGATGTCCTCCGTGCGGTCGTAGATCATCCGCACCGGCCGGCCGCTCTTCTTCGCGAGGAGCGCCGCGTGGAGCGCGATGATCGACGGGTACTCCTCCTTGCCGCCGAAGCCGCCCCCCGTCACCGACTGCGTGATGTGGACCCGGTCGGGCGCGAGCCCGAACGCCTTCAGGAACGCCTTCTGCACGTAGAACGGGCACTGGATCGAGCCCGTCGCGTGCGCGCCCGCCTCGTCCCACCACGCGATGACCCCCTGCGGCTCGATGTAGAGCTGCTCCTGGTGGTGCGTCGTGTACGTCCCGGCGACGACGACGTCGCACCGCGCGAGCGCCCCGTCGATCGCGGCCTCGCCGCGCTCCCGGTCCACCTCCGCGCGCCCCTTCGTGATGAGGTACCGCTTGATGACGTTATCGGCGCCCCAGATGATCTCGTCGCCCGCGAGCGCGGCGCGCGCGTCGAGCACCGGGGGCAGCGGATCGATGTCGAGCGCGACGGCGTGGACCGCCCGCGCGAGCTTCTGCCGATCCGCGCAGCCGAGCAGGACGATCGGCTCGTACGCGTGGTTCACCTTGCCGGCGCCGAGGATCGGCTGATCGTCCAGGATCAGGGCGACCACGTTGACCGGCACGTCCTCGGCGAGCACCACCGTGACGTCGCTCCAGTCGAACCCGGGGTCGAACCGCACCCCGCGGAGGATCCCGCGCGGCACCGGGCTGCGCACGGTCCGCCCGAAGATCTCCCCCGGCATCGCCGGCAGATCGTCGACGTAGCGCGACGCGCCCGTGACCTTGGGGGGCCCATCGGCGCGGGGCACGCTGGTCCCCACGGCCGGCGCTGTCGCTGGAGGGCTCGTCGCCATGGCTATGTTCCTCCTTTGTCGACGATATCCCGGTCCCCGGGGCGGCGTCGACCTGCGCGCGCCGCGCAGGCGGCCGCGACCGTGGGCCGCCTTCAGGCCAGGAAGCGCGGCGGGCCCCCGAGCACCCGGATCACGTCGAGCGGGACGTTCAGGTCGAGCAGGACCCCCGGATCGTCGACCTCCTCGTCCACGCACCGGTCCCCGAGCGCCTTGAGGTGATCCCGCAGCGGCGGCGGATCCGGCTCGAGGTAGCGCTGCAGCCCCTCGGCGCGCAGCACCACCGGATGGCCGCCGCGGCCGTTGTGCCTCGGCCGCACCGCGAGCGGCGGCGCGCCGGTCGACGCGCCGGCCGACGCGCCGCCCGCGTCGAGCCGGGCGAGCAGCTGCGCCACCGTGGCGGCGCTCGCCGGCGGCACGTCGACCGGGGTCACGACCACGGCGGCGGCGTCGCCGATACGCGGCGCGGCGACGGCCAGCGAGCCCGCCGGCCCGAGGTCGTCCGGGGCGGTCCAGGAGACGAGGTCGACGCCCGGCCGGACGTGGGCGAGCAGCGCGTGGAAGATGGCGCTGCGCACCACCACGAGCACCCGCGCGCTCTCGGCCGCGAGGCGCGCCTCCGCGTGCGCGATCGCCAGCGGCCGCTCGGGGCCCCCCTTCGTCGCCGCGGGCCATGCCAGGAGGGCCTTCGGCCCGCCGAGCCGCCTGCCCGCGCCCGCGGCGAGCACGATCGTGATCACCTGCTTCATCCAGCCTGCTCCTCCCCCGCCGGCGCGGGCGCGGCCAAGGGCCACCGCGCGCGCTGCCGCCCCGCGCGCCAGGCGATCAGCTCCGCCGCGAGGGCCACGCTGATCTCGCCCGGGGAGCGCGCCCCGATGTCCACGCCGACCGGCATCCTGACCCGGGCGACGTCGCCCGCCGGCACCCCCTTCGCCTCGAGCCGCGCCCGCGTGCGCGCCGCCTTCGCCCGGCTCCCCACCCCGCCCACGAAGCCGAAGCCGCGCGCGAGCGCCCACTCGATGGCCGCCTGATCGAGGCCGTGATCGTGCGTCATGACGACCGCCGCCGCCTCGCCGAGCTCGCTCGGCATGTCCGCAATCACCTCGGGGTCGTCGTGCTCAGCGAGCACGAGCCGCACCTGCTCGCCGACGAGCGACGACGGCAGGGGCCCCTGCGCCGCGCCGGCCGCCGCCGGATCCGCCGCGACGAGCGCGGTCGGCGGCACGCGGGCGGGGTCGGCGGCGGCGGGGCGCGCGTCGCAGAGGGTGACCCGGAAGCCGAGCGAGGAGAGGAGGGGCGCGGCGAACGCGCCCACGTGCCCGGCGCCGATCACGAGGACGTGCACCGCGGGCAGCATCGGCTCGATGAGGACCTCCACCGAGCCGCCGCAGCACATGCCGAGGCTCGGGCCCAGGCGGAACGTCTCGACCTTCGGCGCGCTGGCGGGCTCGTCGAGCGCGCGCGCCATCATCCCGAGCGCCGCCCGCTCGACGGCGCCGCCGCCGATCGTGCCCACCGCGGTGAGATCCTCGAGCAGGCAGAGCTTCTGCCCGGGCGTCGACGGCGCCGAGCCGTGCCGCGCGACCACCGAGGCCAGCACCACGCGCCGCCCCGCCTCGAGCGCCCCGAGCGCCGCGCGCAGCACCTCGTGCGGCGACGCCGTCCGCGGGATGACCTGGCTCAGATCCGGCATGGTGCAACTCTAGCGAGGCGGAGCCCGAAACGAGAGCGCCAAGAGGCGCGGCGCCGAAAGAGCTTGCCGGGACGCCGCGCTTGTCGCGAAAGTCGGGCGCGCGCGGCGCAGGGCGCGCCGGCGCCCCGGGATCCGGCCGGCTGGAACTGCCGGAAAGCTGAACGAAACCGCATTGATCCACGATTCCATGAGCCCCCCCGCGACGCCCGATCCCGATCTCCAGCGCGCCCTCTCCGATCCCGGCTTCACGCCGGGCCGCCGTCACTTCGCCGCCCTGCTCGATCTGCTCGCGGCGGCCGGCGAGCCTGCAGAGCTCGCGGAGCGAGCGCTGCGCCGCGCCGGCGCGGCCGCGCTGCCGGCCACGATCGAGCGCGCCGATGGCGCGGCGCCGGCGCTGCGGGCGCCGCTCACCCGGCTGGTCGGCAAGCTGATGGCGGCCTCGCCGATCGAGCCCGAGGCCGCCGCGCGGGCGCGCGACTACCTGCTCGCGCGGCTCCGCGACGACGACCGCCGCACGCGCCGCATGGCGGCGGTGGCGCTCGGCAAGCCGGCCGCGGCCGAGGCGGGGCGCTCGATCGTCGAGGCGGCGCTCGCCGAGGCGGCGCGCGGCGAGCGCTCGCCCGACGTCCGCCGCGCGCTGATCGACGCGCTGGGCAAGGTCGGCGGCGACGCCGCGCTCGGCGTGCTGGCCGAGCTCGGCGGCGACGAGGACGTCGCCGGGGCGCGGTCGCGCGCCGAGCTCCTCGCCAGGAGGACCCTCTCGCGCGGCGAGCCCTCGGCGATCGCCGGCGACCGCGCGCCGGAGCGCCCCGTCCGCGTGGCGGTGCGCTGCCGGCGGGGGCTCGAGGAGATCCTCGCCGAGGAGCTCGCCGCGCTGGATCTCGGCGCGCCCGGCGGCGCGCTCGCCCCGGAGATCCGGAGCGATCCGTGCGGCGGGACGCGCGTGGAGGTGACGCTCAGCGGCCGCCTGGACGTCCTGTTCGGGGCGCGCACGATGCTGTCCTTCGCGCTGCCGCTGCCGCTCAGGAAGCTCGCGGCGGAGGGCGACGTCGCCGCGGCGGTCGCCGAGCGGCTGCTCTCGCGGGAGGCGCGCGACGCCCTGCGCCGCTTCACGGTGGGCGCGATCCGCTACCGCATCGACTGGGCCCGCGGCGGCAAGCGCCGGGCGGCGGTGTTCCGCGTCGCCACGGCGGTCGAGGCGGAGGCGCCGGAGCTCGTGAACGATCCGACCCAGAGCACGTGGGATGTGGTCGTCTACGAGGGCGACGACCGGATCCGGGTCGAGCTCGCGCCGCGCCTGCCCGACCCGCGGTTCACGTACCGCCGGGGCGACGTGCCCGCGGCCTCGCACCCGACGATCGCGGCGGCGCTCGCGCGCATCGCGGGGGCGCGCGCCGACGACGTGGTCTGGGATCCGTTCGTCGGCTCGGGCCTCGAGCTCTGCGAGCGCGCCTTGCTCGGGCCGTACCGGCGGCTCGTGGGCTCGGACCGCGACCCCCGGGCCCTCCAGGTGGCGCGCGAGAACCTCGAGGCCGCGGGCGCGCGCGGCGCGGAGCTCCTCCAGCGCGACGCGAGCGGCCCGCCGCCCCCGGGCGACGCCCCGACGTTGATCCTGACGAACCCGCCCCTCGGGAGGCGCGTCGAGCGCACGGGAGACCTCGACGCCATGCTCGACCGCTTCGTCGAGGGCGCCGCCCGCGCGCTGGCGCCGGGCGGCAGGCTGGTCTGGATCTCGCCGTTCCCCGAGCGGACGGAGGCGATCGCGCGCCGCTCAGGCCTCCGGCCCGAGGTGCTGCAGCGCGTGGACATGGGCGGGTTCGACGCCCAGATCCAGAGCTTCCACAAGCAGGCGCCCCGGCAGCACGCGAGCGGCGACCGCGGCGACCTCCGGCGCGGAGACGGCGGCGGGCGCGCCCTTGCCGGGCGCCGCGGGCGCGGCGCCCAGCAGGCCGAGCCGCGCGGCGAACAGCATCGCCCCGCCCGCCAGGAGGAGCGCCACGATCACCGCGATGATGATCCCAAGCCGCCCCGAGCGGTCGGGCGGCGGCACATCGCTGACAAATCCGCCGCCGTCGGACCGCCCGAAGGGCGGCGACGCCGGCGCGGTTGATCCTGGCGCCGGCTCCCGGGCTGGCGCCGCGCTCGCCTGCGCGGCGAGGGCGCTCCTCGGAGGTGGCGACGCCTGCTGCGGCGGGCTGGGGGCGCTGGCGGCAGCGCCGATCGGGCCGATCGGTCCGCCAAAGGCCGCGTCGAGGCCCCCGGGCGTGGACACCGCCGGCGAGCCGGCGCCCCGCTCGAGCGGCGCCGCAGCGGCGCGGCTCGGCTCCGCCGCGTCGGCGAGCGGCGGAGGAGCTCCGTGCAGCGCCGCCAGGGGTTGCTGGGGGGCGGGTGTGGCCGACGGCGCCTCGCGCGACCGCGTCGGGACGTCGTCCTCGTCGTCGTCATCGACGTCGTCGATCAACGTGGGCGCATCGAGCGTGGGCTCGTCCAGGAAAGCCTCGTCCGGATCGACGGGGCCACGCGCCGCGCCGACCTGGGGGTGCTCTCCCGTCAGCGGCTCACGCCCGGCGGGCGGGCGCTCACGCCCGGGGAACGGCGCCGCGGGCGGCTCCGCGGGACCTGCCCCAGCAAAGCCCGCGCTCGTGCCCGGGAAGCCGGCGCGCCCGACCTGGGCCAGCCGGTGCGCGATGGACGCCGTCCCTCCGGCGCGCGGCGGGGTCACCGGGGTGTTGCCTCCGTGGAGGTCCAGGGCCGGCGCCTCCCGCATGAGCGTCAGGCCGTCGTCCTCGGCGTCGCGATCGAGGCTGACCGACTGGGCCAGCGGGACCGCGCCCACGCCCGGAGCCCACCCTCGCGGCGCCGGAGCGCGCCCTCGCGACACCGGAGCGGCGGCGGCCGGGGCGGCGGCCGCTGCTCTGGGCGCCGGGGCGGCGGCCGCTGCTCTGGGCGCCGGGGCGGCGGCCGCTGCTCTGGGCGCCGGGGCGGCGGCCGGGACGGCGCCAGGCCGCGTCGCCCCGCCGGCATACGCCGCCGGAGGCGGCTGGCGCTCGGCCGGAGCAGGCGGCGGGGGCTGGCCGGCGGACTGCTCCAGCAGCGCGCGCTGCGCGATGATCTCCGTGAGTTGGGCCGAGCTCAGCGGCGAGACGCGCATCAGTGTGCGCACCTCGTCGTCGTCCTCGTCGTTCGTCGAGTCCTCGTCGTCGAGCGGGAGCAGGGTGCGCACCGCGGGATCGGGGTGCCACTCCTCGAGGGCGCGCCGGAAGGCGGCGGCGTTCGTCGTGCGGGCGGATCGATCGCGCAGGAAGGCGTCGTCGAGGATGCGCTGGAGGTCGTCGTCGCCGACGTCGAAGACCGCGAGCGGCGACGGCGAGGTGCTCGCGATCCGCTGCCGCGTCTCGGCGTCGCTCCCACCGCCGAACGCGCTCGTCCCGGTCAGCACCTCGTAGAGCGTCGCCGCGATGGCCCACACGTCGTCGCCCGGCGAGAGCGTCCCGCCGGCGATGCGCTCGGGCGACTGGTAGGCGATGCGGCTCGGCGTCTGGCGCAGGTCCGCCAGGATGGCCTTCGAGGTGCGATCGACCGCAGCCGTGAGCACACACTCGGGCGAGATGGCGCCGTGCGCGACGCCGAGGGCATGCAGCGCCTCGATCCTCTTCGCGAGGCGAATGGCCCAGCCGACGGCGTCGAGCTCGTTCAGCGGGCCATCGCGCAAGATCCGAGTTGCAAGCGTTTCCACTTACGAAGCCAGCGTAGTACCGGTCCGCCGAAGTTTGTACCTGGATCCGCGTGCAGCGCGCACCCCGGACGGCCAATTCCCGGGGACGTCCCCCGCCGCGAACGTTCGGGGGCGGGACCCCGGAGCGGCGGCGTCGCTCGGCGGCCGCTCGCAGCGCGCGGAGGGCCGCGCCGCCGCTGCCCTCACGACCGCTCGCCCCCGGCGGCGTCGGTCGGCACGATGCGGACGCGGCGTACCCTCCGGCCGGCGACGTCCATCGCCACGAGCGTGTAGCCCTCGCACTCGACGCGCTCGCCCGCCTCGGGCGGGTGCTCCAGCCGCCCCAGCATGTAGCCGCCGACCGTCTCGACGGTCTTCACCTCGGGCCGCAGCACGATGTGCGCGTCGCGCTCCAGGTCCGCGAGCAGCACGCGGCCGTCGACGTCGACGATGCCGCCGCCGCGGCGGTGGATGGGCGGCACCTCCTCGTCGTTCTCGTCCCGGATCTCGCCGACGATCTCCTCGATGAGGTCCTCCATCGTGACGAGCCCGATGAACTCGCCGGACGCCGAGGTGATGATCGCCACCGGCACCTGGCGCGCCTGCATCTCGAGGCGGAGCCGCTCGACCGAGGTGTTCTCGCGCGCGAAGATCGGCTTGCGCAGGAGCTCGGCCACGCGCGTCGCGCGGCGGCGGTGGCTCAGGACGTCGAACAGGTCGCGCAGGTGCAGGTAGCCGAGCACGTTCTTGCCCTGCTCGTCGAGCACCGGGTACCGGGAGTAGCCCGCGTCGGCCACGACCCGCACCGCCTCGTCGATCGTCATGTTCGCGCGCAGCGTCGCCGCGTCGGAGCGGAGCGACATCACGTTCCTGGCGGTGCGCCGGCGCAGGTCGAAGATGCGCACGAGCATGCTGCGCAGCGCCGGATCGAGGCCCGCGGGGCTCTTGGTCAAGAGCAGCCGGAGCTCCTCCGAGGTGTGCGCGATCTCCGCCTCGCCGACCGGCTGGAGCCCGAAGAGCCGGACGAACCCGTTCGCCATCGAGTTGAGGGCCCAGATCACCGGCCACATGAGCACGAAGAACCCGTGCAGCGGCCGCGCCGCCCAGAGCGTCACCTTCTCCGTGCGCTGGATGGCGAGCGACTTCGGCGCGAGCTCGCCGATCACGGTGTGGAGCGCCGTGATCACGATGAACGCGATGCCCACCGCGACCGCGTGCGCGCCGATCCCCGACCAGGCGCCGAGCGGCGCGAGCAGCGGCTCGATGAGGTGCGCGATGGCCGGCTCGCCGATCCAGCCGAGCCCGAGGGACGCGAGCGTGATGCCCAGCTGGTTGGCCGAGAGGTACTCGTCGAGCCGCTGCGACATCTGGAGCGCGAGCCGGGCCCGCGCGTCGCCCTCGCGCACGAGCTGCTCCAGCCGCGTCGGCCGCATCTTCACAATGGCGAACTCGGAAGCGACGAAGAACGCGTTCAGGAGCACCAGCAGCGCGGTGCCTAGGAGATAGACAAACGTCATGCCGGTCGACGTGCTCCCCCGGGTACGAAAGACGCCCCGCGCCGTAGCGGCGGCGCGCCGTCCCTAGATCCTCGCACGATCGAGGATCTTGCTGCGCAGCTCCGGGTCGTCGTTGCTGAGCCCATGCACGAGCGCGTCGGCCGGGCACTGCCCCTTGGCGACGAGCGCGCCGATCCGCTCGAGGTGGACGCGCTCGTCCTTGCCGTTCTTGTTCAGGCGCGCGCGCCGCTCGAGGCCGCCCGAGGCGATCGTCAAGAGCTGCTCGGCGATCGCGGCGAGCGGCTTGCCGCGGAACGTCGCGCGGAGCGCGCGCTCGGCGATCATCGGGCGCACGGCCTCGAGCTCGTCGAACCGGAAGCTCTCGGAGAGCGCGTCCGCCTCGTCGAGCGCGCGCGCGTCGTACAGGATCCCCGTCCAGAGCGCCGGCAGCGCGCAGACCAGGTTCGCCGGCAGCGAGTCCGCGCCGCGGACCTCGATGGTCCGCTTCAGCCTGACCTCCGGGAAGAGGGTGTTGAGGTGCATCTCCCAGTCGGCGCGGGTGGGCCGATGCCCCTGGAAGCCGTTCTCCAGGAAGTCGCGGAACGTCTGCCCCGTGTTCTCGACCACGGCGCCGTCGCGCTTGAAGAGGAACATCGGCGCGTCGACCGCCCAGGCGACGTAGTCCGAGAAGCGCCGGCCGCGCTCGAGCACATTGCGAACCAGCCCCTGCCGCGAGGCGTCGACGTCGAGCCAGACCTTGGCGCGGAAGCTCCGCCCGCCGAACAGCGCCCCCTCGTAGAACGGCGAGTTCGCGAAGATCGCCGTCACGAGCGGCGAGAGCCGGAGCGCCACGCGGAGCGCGCGCATCGCCCCCTCCTCGCTCGCGTAGTCGTAGTTCGCCTGCACCGTGGCGGTGCGGCGCATCATGTCGAGGCCGTGCGCGCCGCGCGTCGGCAGGTAGCGGCGCATGACGGCGTAACGCGCCTTCGGCACCCAGGAGAGATCCGCCTGCGACGCGAACGGGTGGAACCCGATGCCGAGCCAGACCACGCCGAGCTCCGCCGAGATGTCGCGCAGCTCCGCGAGGTGCCCGCTCATCTCCATGCAGATCTGATGGATGGTCTCGAGGGGCGCCCCGGACAGCTCGAGCTGCCCGCCCGGCTCGAGGGTCACCGACGCGCCGGCCCGGGCGAGCGCGATCAACGGACCGCCGGGCGTCTCGTGCTCGGGCGTCCAGCCGTGGCGCTCGACGAGCGCCTGGAGCACCGCGAGCACGCTCCGTTCGCCCTCGTACGGCATGGCGGCGCCCGTCTTGGCGTCGACCCCGAACTTCTCCGCCTCGGCGCCGATCCGGTGAAGCGACTCGGGCTTGATGGCTTCGTGAAAAGGAAACAGCAGATCGTCGAACGTCTTCAACGGTTCAGATCTCGACTCGCTCGCCTGGCTTGCGTCGGCCATCGTCACGCTTCCGGTTGGGTTGGTCCTCGGCTATAGCGCACGCCTGAGCAGGGATGCACGCTGCGTTGTCCGGAGCAGCTTCGCGAGCGCACCGAGGTGCGCCAGCGTCGTCCCCGCCCCGCCGCCGAGCATCCGCGCGCCTGCCTCGATGAGGCGCATCGCCGACGCGGCCCAGGCGTCGCATACCTCGGCGGGCGCGAGGCCGTCGGCCGCGTCCCCCTGCGAGGGTTCGGCGCTCAGGAGCAGCCCTACCTGCACCTCGTGGGCGATGCCCTCGAGGCGCCGGAGGACGCTGAGCCCGAGCTCGGCGGACGCGACCTCGAAGAGCAGCGCGTCCGCGCCGCTGTCGAGCGCTGCCCGGGCGACCTCCTCGAAGCCCTCTCCGTCGGGGGTGCGCCCGGCGCCGTCGATCTCCACGAGGGCCCAGGTCGCCAGCTGCGTCGCGCTGGCGTTGACCACCGCCGCGCGGCGCGCGAGCCGCGCGACCGCGGGCGAGACGCTCGCCGCCTGCGCCGGCTCGAAGCCGCACGCCACGAGGATCTCGCAGCCGGCTGCCGCGAGCCTGGCCGCGTGGATGGCGTAGTCCTCGGCGATCCGATCGACCATGGGAGCGCACGCAGTGTGCCCCAGGATACCAGCGACGGCCACGCGTCGCGCGGCAGCGCCCGCCGCCTCGGTCGCCAGCTCGACCGCGGTTCCGGTCAGCGCCGCGGCGCGGAACGCCATGCCGATGGGCGCCAGGGCGCGCGTTGTCGTCGCGGACGTGCACGCCCGGACGACGTCGATCCCCAGCGCGATCTCCTGCTCGTGGAGCTCCGCGACCGCGCGCGGCGATTCACGGAGGAGCCGACCGAGGGCGGTGTTGGAGGAGACTGCAGCGCCCCGGCAACGCAGCGATGCGAGCGGATCGCCGCTGATGATGAGCGGACGACCGACCGGAGGCCGTGAGGTGGAGGCCTCGAGCGCGTTCACGTCCTTCGCTGCTTTCCAGGGCTCCTCCACCACCGGCCTATAAGGGGAAACTAGCCCAAGACGGCCCTTCCGCGTCGCGAAATGGTGCGGGCCAGCGGGCTGGAGCACAGCGTTCCATGCAGCGAGGTCGGGGGCGCCCTGACAGGCGCTCGGCCGTGCCGGGCGTGGTCCCCGAGCGGAACAGGGGATCAGCGGTCATGCCGGGTCCGGACGCGGCAGGGCCCATCACACGGCGGGCAGGCTCCGGCCGCCTGCCCCGCGGCCCCGGCGCGCGACGAACTTCCGGTCGAAGAGCCGTACCCGCCGGACGAACAGGTCGAGCAGGAAGACCGCCATCGCGGCGTAGATGAACCGTTGCCAGAGCTCCTCGTGGAAGGTCACCTTCTCCCCGGCGGGGTCGAAGATGGCGGCCACGGCGCTCGGGTCGACCCCGCCGCCGGTCGACGTCGCGGCCTTCTCGAGCGTCGCGAGCTCCGGCTCGAAGCTTGCGTACTCCCGGGGGTACGGGTTGGAGACGTGGCCGTAGCTGACCGCGACCGGGCGCAGCGATCCGTCCTCGGCCTCGCGCAGGTGCTCCGCCCGCAGCAGGAACGAGCCGTACCGATCCAGCGCGAGCGCCGTCTCGTACCGCCCTGGCGCGGTTTGCCGCATGTCGACGACCCGCGTCGCCCCGCCGGGCTCGGGCCCGATGATGCTGAGCCGGGAGGTCAGGTTGTTCTCGAACCGATCGTCCGCGCCGAAGGCGTCGACGGACGCGCGCAGCTCTCCGTCCACGATCTCGGCCTTCATGTCGAGCTCACGCCGGTGCTTCTGGCGCATGTGCTCGTGGACGAGCTGCCCCCAGAACTTCTCGAAGCCTGGCCACCGCAGCCACTCCACGGCCCAGCGCGCCTTCACGTCGCTCGTCCAGGCCAGCGTCCACCCGAGGCCGACGCGCCACCGCGCCAGGATCGGCTCCTCGGTGTCGCTCGTGAGCAGCTCCTGCGCCGGCGATGGCTTCAGCTTGGTCGAGACGTAGCCGTGCAGGTTCGGCGCGGTGCGGATGTCGACGCCGCGGAGGAACGCCGCGTCGCCCACCTGGGTGACCGGGAACCACTCCTCGACGGCGGCGGCGCGCGCGATCATCTCGGTCTCCTTGGTGAAGATCCGCGGCAGGTTGTTCGGATCGGGGACCGCGTGGAAGCGCCCCCCGCCCACGTCGGCGATCATCTTGAGCAGCTGCTCGTCGAGATCGTTCCCCAGCCCCACGGTCGTCACCGTGATCGACTCGGCGATCATCGCGGACACGAGGTCCCGGATGCCGCCGGTCGGCGCCTTGCCGTCGGTGAGCAGGATGACGTGCTTCTTGCGCGCCTGCGTGACCGTCATGTCCTGGTAGGCGGCGTCGAGCGCGGCGAAGATCTCGGTCCCGCCGCCCGGCTGGATGCGCGCGATCTCGCCGGCGATGCGCGATCGGTTCCGCGCGGGCTGCATCTTGACGTAGCGGGTCGGGGCCGAGTCGAAGGCGATCACCTCGATCAGGTCGTCCGACGACAGGACCCCCGCGGTCGCCTTCGCGGCGGCCTTGGCCATCTCGAGGGGCAGCCCGGTCATCGACCCCGAGCGATCCATGACGAGCGCCATCGCGACGCTCGGCATGTCCTTCTTTCGCTCGTTATCCATGCGCACCGGCAGGATCCGCTCGATGGTGGTGCGGTACCAGCCGCCGAGGCCGTACCCCGACTCGCCGCCGGCGAAGAGGAACCCGCCGCCGAGATCGCGCACGTAGCTCTCGATGATCTCCTGCCCCTGGAGGCTGAGCGCCTCCTTCGGGGTGTCGGACACGATCAGGAAATCGTAGCGCTCCATCTCCTTGAGCGAGCCCGGGAAGCCGGCCGGCGGCCTGACGTCGACGTCGAGCTGCTGCGCGGTGAGCGCGCTCGAGAGCGGCCCCGCGTGCTGCGGCGTCCCCTCGATGTAGAGCACCGACGGGCGCCCCGGGACGTCGATGGTGGTCGCGTACCGGTTGTTCTCCTTGAACTTGTCGTCCGCGATCTGATCGAGCTCGAGCGCGTAGGTCACCTGCCCCGCGATGCGCACGACGCTCTTGAACATGACGTCGTTGGGCCCCGCCTTGAGCTCGAGATCCCGCACGCCCTCGAGGCCGTTCAGCGCCTCGCCCTGGAACAGGCGCGCCCGGGCTTTGGTGGCGCGGCTCGCGTAGATGTCGGCGTGGATCTCGAACGTCTCGCCGACCTTCACGCGGTCCGGCATCCTGAGCTCTCGCAGCGCGACCTCGGGCGGCGCGGGCCGCCGGTACGGGATGGCGAACAGCCGCACCCCGAAGTCCCGCGCCCGGTTCGCCTCGGCGAGCACGTCGCCGTCGGTCTGGACGCCGTCCGACATCAGCACCGCGCGCTTGAGATGACCGGGCGGGTACAGCCCGTACGCGAGCTGCAGCGCCGCCTGGAGGTTCGAGCCCGCGCCGAGCTCGCCGCGCTGCCCTTTCTCGTCGACGTGGCGCCCGATGGCCGGCGCGCCCCGCTCCGCCTCGCGGCCGGCCGCCGCCCCGGCCGGGCGCTCGACGAGCCGCGGCCGGCGCGCGAAGGTGATCACCTTGATGACGCCGTCCTCCGGCTTCTCGGCGAAGGCCTTGTCGAGCGCCGCGCGCGCGTCGTCGAGCGCCTCGTCCGTGACGGAGTCCGAGACGTCGATCAGGTAGATGGTGGCGACCTTCTCGGTCGTCGCCGTCCGCGCGAGCCGCGACAGCCCGAGGGCGATCAGCGCGACGAAGGTGATCCTCAGCACGACCGAGATCACGCGCTGCGGGAGGGGCAGGTCGGCGAGCGACCCCGCGAGGACGCCGACGAACCAGGGCGCGAGCAGGAGCGCGCCGAGCATCTTCGGGTTGAGGAGCTCGTACGTCACCCCGCCGCGCACCCACGTGAGCGTCGGATCCGGGTGCAAGAGCACGTACTTCCGGTACGCCCAGAACAGGAGCCCGCCGAGCGCGGCGCAGGTGATCGCCCACGCGACGACGCGGAGCTTGCGGCCGCTGAACGCGCTCACACCGTCACCCTCCTGTGGTACGTGAACCACTCGATCGCGGTCACGAGGAGCACCGCCGCGAGCAGGTAGACCCAGATCTCCCGGCGGACGCCGATCTTGAACTCGCTCACGGCGCCCGCGCTGCGGCCGTCGACCTTGAGCTCGGCGGCGGGGGCGATCGCGCTCTCCTCGGGCGCGGAGAGGTTGGCGGCGAACATGCTCTCCTCCTCGGCGCCGCCGGCGCCGACGCGCAGCGTGTAGAAGCCGGCGTGTTGCCCGAGGAACACGGCGCGCCCGTCCTGGATCGGGACGGCGCGCTTCGTCCCGTCGGGCTGCTCCAGCGTGGCCGCCTCCGCGGACGAGGACGCCGGGATGTGCCAGACGGCGCCCGTGCGGAACGAGGAGATGTAGCTCGTGTCCTCCTCGACGAAGTTGTTGATGGCGTTCAGCAGGAAGAGCGGCCAGGCGATGCGGAGCGGGAAGTCGCTCTCGCGGACGTCGAAGCCGAGCGCGACGAACTTCACGCCGCTGCGCCGCCCCTCGATGAGCAGCGGCCCCTTGTAGCTCCGCCCGACGACCCTGTCCTCCTTTTCGACCTTGAGCACGTGGGCGCGCGCGACGTTGACGTCGCTGAGCGCGGTGTACCGGAGGAGCGGGTGCTTCGCGTCGAGCTCGTCGAAGCCGAGGCGGTAGTTCGGGTCGTCGTCCACGACCTCCTTGCCCACCTCGAACGGGAGGTTCGTCCCGGTCGGGTCGAGGTAGAGCAGGCTGCCGCTGCCCGGCGCGACCGTCGGCGCCACGCCGTCGAAGATGGTCACGTCGAACGTGGAGGCCGCCGGGTAGCGCTGCGGCTCGACGTACGTCACGTCGAGGTACTCGTCGAGGAGCAGCGCCGCCTCGAGGAACATGTTCCCCGCCGTGACGACCTGGACGCGCGCGCGGCGTCGCTCGGGGAGGAGCGCGTAGGCGCGGTTGTCCGCGGGGAGATCGTCGGAGCCGCCGTCCGCCATCGCGAGCTTGGCCTCGAGCGTCTTCGAGGCGCCGGAGAGGTTCGGGTAGAAGCGGGGCAGCTTCTCCTTCGGCTTCAGCCGGAGGCGCGTCAGGTCGGTGAGCTGGCCGTCTCCGAGCAGCGACAGCTCGAGATCGAGGGGCTCGTCGCTCGTGTTCGTGACCTCGAGCATCACCTCGTAGCGGCTCTTGTCGAGGGGGTAACGACGCACCGAGAACTCGGTGATCGCGGCGTTCCTCGACCCCTTGCCGATGGGCAAGAACGACAGCTTGATGTCGCCGAGGCGCACCGGCCCGCCGGGGTCGACCGGCTCGCCCAGGGCGCCGTCGCTCGCGACGATGATCTCCGGCGACGGCAGCCCGATCAGGGTGTCGCTCGCGAAGCGCAGCGCGCGCGCGAAGTCGGCGGTCGCGTCGGTCGGCTTCACCGCCGCGACGGCGGCCTCGAGCTCCGAGATCTCCCCGGTGAGCGTGGACAGCGGCGTGACCGCGGCGTCCATCTGCGCCAGCAGCATGCGATCGCTGCCGGAGAGGCCGCGGACCATCTTCCTGACCTCCTCCTTCGCGCGCTCGAGGCGCGAGGGCGCGACGTCGACGGCCTGCATGCTCGCGCTCGCGTCGATGAGGACCACGATGTTGCGCCCCTCGACGAGGTTCGCCTCCGGGCGCGGGTCCCCGAGCGCGAGCAGGAGCAGCGCGAGCAGCGCGAGCTGGAGCAGGAGCGACAGCAGCCGCTTCAGCTGCGAGAACAGGCTCGTCGCCTCCTTGTCCCGGAGGACGCGCTCCCAGATCTTCGAGAACGGGACCGCGACGGGCCGCCGGCGCAGCTTGAGGATGTAGAAGACGACGACCACCGCGCCGGCGAGCGCGCCGATCTGGAGCAACGTCTGCAGCGGGACGCCGGTGAAATGCATGGCCGCTACCGGAGGAAGCCGCCCCTGCGGAACACCCGCAGGATCAGCTCGTCGAAGGGGACGGAGACGTCGGCGCGGAAGTAGCTCACCTGCCGCGACGTGCAGAAGCGGCGGACCTCGTCGAGGTACTGCTCGTAGGCCTGGGAGTAACGCTCGAGCACCTTCGGGGTCACCGTGACCTCGCGCTCGTCGCCGGTCTCGCAGTCGTAGACGCGCACGTCGCCCCGCAGCGCGGGCCGCGCCTCGCGCCCGTCGACGATGTGGAGCACGAAGGGCTCGAAGCGGTTGTACCGGAGCACGTTGATGCCGCGCTCGAAGCCGTCCGGATCGTAGAGGTCGCTGAGGACGACGGCGAGCCCGCGCCGCTTGTGCTGCGCCACGAACGTCTTCATCGCCTCGCCGAGATCGGTCGGGCCGTCCGCCCGCGCCTGCCCGAGGAAGCGGAAGATCCTGAAGATCCGGGCCTTGCCGCGGGTCGACTGCATGCGCCCGCTGATCTCGTCGGTCGCGGTGACGATCGCGATCCGGTCGAGGTTGGCGAGGCCCACGTAGGCCAGCGCCGCGCAGAGGCGCTTCGCGTGCCGCAGCTTCTCGCCGTCGCCGAACGCCATCGACGCCGACGTGTCCACGATGAAGTAGATCGAGAGATCTTCCTCCTCCTCGTAGAGCCTGATGAGGAGCCGATCGAAGCGCTGGTACGCGGCCCAGTCGAGGTACCGGAAGTCGTCGCCGGGCGCGTAGTCGCGGTGATCCGCGAACTCGACCCCGGAGCCGGTCTTCTTGGTCCGCCGCTCCGCGCGCATCGCCCCCGAGAAGACGCGGCGGCTCACCATCGCGAGGTAGTCGAGCTTGCGCTGGAACTCGTCGTCGAAGAGCTCCTCGTCGGAGGCGCCGGCGGACAGCGCGGAGCGCCCGGAGATACGCCGGAGCGGGGCCGCGGCCCTCTTGAACGCGTCGAGGATCCCCATGCTACCTTCGGCGATGCCTCATTTGCTCTCCGGCAAGTGCTTGAGGATCGCCTGCAGCACCTCGTCGGTCTTCACGCCCTCGGCCTCGCCTTCGAAGTTGAGCAGCACGCGGTGGCGCAGCGCCGGCAGCGCGCACGCCCGCACGTCGTCGACGGACGCCGCGAAGCGCCCCTCGAAGAGGGCCCGGATCTTCGCGGCGAGCAGGAGCGCCTGCGCCCCTCGCGGCGACGCCCCGAACTTCACGAACCGCTTCACCATGTCGAGGCTGTCCCCCTCGGTCGGGTGCGTGGCCTGGAGGAGCCGCACCGCGTAGTCCTGGACGTGCTTCGCCACCGGCACCTCGCGGACGAGCCGCTGCATGGCGACGATCCGATCCCTGTTCAGGACGGGCCGCACCTCGGCCGCGCCGGTCCCCGTCGTGCGCTCGAGGATCGCGTTCAGCTCGTCGCGGCTGGGGAACGGCACGTGCAGCTTGAAGAAGAACCGATCGAGCTGCGCCTCGGGGAGCGGGTACGTCCCCTCGCTCTCGAGGGGGTTCTGGGTGGCCAGGACGAAGAACGGCTCCTCCAGCGTGTAGCTCTGCCGCGACACGGTGACCCGGTGCTCCTGCATGGCCTCGAGCAGCGCGCTCTGCGTCTTCGGCGTCGCCCGGTTGATCTCGTCGGCGAGGACGATGTTCGCGAAGATCGGCCCCTTGCGGAACGAGAACGAGCGCTGCCCGCCCGCGCTCTCGTCGATGACCGTGGTGCCGATGATGTCCGCGGGCATCATGTCGGGGGTGAACTGGATGCGCGAGAACTGCAGATCGAGCGCCTCCGCCATCGTCCGCACGAGCATCGTCTTGCCGAGCCCCGGCACGCCCTCGAGCAGCGCGTGCGACCCCGCGAGCATGCACGTGAGCACGCCGTCGATCACCTCGCGGTTGCCGACGATGACCTTGCCGACCTCCTCGCGCAGCTCGCCTATGCGCGCGCCGAACTCGCTCACCTCGGCGCGCGCTGCTTCCTTCGTCTTCTCGGCCATATCATCCTGCTTCGAGCCCGCTGTCGCGGAGCGTCCGTAAGCGTCCGTAGAGGCGCGGTCGTTCGAGCCGCCGGCTCGACTCACTCGCGCGGCCTGATGAGCTGGAAGTACCGGTTCACGTAGAACCGGTATCCGTCAGGGATCTGGTCCTTGTTGATCTGCTGCTCTGCGACGGTGTGGTACTGCGTGAAGACCTTCTTGTAGCCGGTCCCCTTGAACCCCCGCTCGGCGGCGCTGAGGATGACCTCGCTGTTCGACGGCCCCTGCTGGGTGTCGAGCCCCTGCGCCTGGACGTCCTGGGTCCCCATCTTCGGGTCCGTGCGCTGGCCGGCGATCTCGCCGCCGCGGCCGGAGCCGGCGCCGTCGCCCCCGGGCTGGTTGCCGCCGTTGCTGTTGCCCTGGCCCTTGCCCTCGCCGTCCTGCCCCTGGCCGGCCCCGCCGCCGGGCACCGGGATCTTCTTGCCGCCGGGCCCGATCACGAGCTCCTGCCCCTGGCCTTGCCCGCCCTTGCCCTGGCCGCCCTGGCCCGACTGCCCTTGCTGGCCCTCTTGCCCTTCCTGCTCGCCTTCCCCTTGCCCCTTCTGCCCCTGCCCCTGCTGCTCGTCGCCGCTGCCCTGGTTGCCGCCGCGCGCGCGCTTGCCGAACCGGAGCATCCGCGCCATCCGCTGCTTGCCCCCCTGCCCCTGCTGGCGCAGGAGCTCGCGCAGCTCTTCGAGCCGCTGGCGCAGCTCCTCCTTCTCCTTCTCAGACATCTCCTCCTGCTGCATCCGGTTGATGTCCTCGGCGGCCTGCTCCAGGTCGTCCGCGGACATGCCCAGATCCCTCAGCAGGTCCTCGGCGGCCTTGGCGAGCTCGCGATCGAGCCGGTCGAGCTGGCGGCCGGTCCGCTCCTGCTGCTCGGCCTCGCGGTCGAGCCGCTCCAGCTCGCGCTCCTTCTTCTTGAGCAGCCGCTCCTCCTCGGACTTCTGCTGCTCGTTTGCGGGGGCCTTCTGCTTCTGCTTGAGCAGCTGCTCGCGCACCTCCGCCCGCTTCTCGTTGATCGCGGAGAGGGCCTCCTTGCGGCGCGACGCCGCCTCGGCGAGCGCCTTGCGCAGCCGCTCGAGCTCGGCCTTGTCGAGCTTCTGCTTCTTGTCCCGGAGCTTCTCGGCGAGCTCCTTCAGATCCTTCTTCGCCTGCTCGAGGTCCTTCTTCTGGAACGACTCCCCGGCGCTCTTCGTCAGCTCGCTCTTCTTGAGGTCGGCGCCGGTCTCCTTCAGCGCCTCCTCGAGCGCCTTCAGATCGGCCTCGGCCCCCTTGAGGAGCTCGCGCTCGATCGCTTCCATGCGGCGGAACGCCTCGGTCCGCTCGAGGCGCTTGTTGGCGATGTCCTCGATGAGCTGGTTGAACCGCTCGACCGCGGCCTTCATCTCCGGGCTCTGCTCCTGCCGCTCGAGCGCCTTCGCCGCGTCCTTGAAGAGCTCGATGTCGTCGGGCGACATGGTGAGCGCGTCGATGGTCGGCGCGACCGGCGCCTCCCGCCGCGGGGTGCGCACCTCGAGCAGCGCCACCGCGAGCAGGCCGAGGCCCACCGCCGCCGAGGCCCCGAGATCGCGCGGGAACGCGAGCGGCGCGGCGCCGGCGGGGCGCAGCGCGGCGGCGTGCTCGCAGGCGTCGTCGATCGCCGCCTCCATCATCGCGGTCCGCTGCTCCGGGGGCAGCGCCTCGAACGCGAGGGCGTTCGTCAGGCGGTCGTGGAGGCCGTGGTGCCGGTCGAGGGCCGCCGTGCCGGCCCGCGGAGGCAGGCGCCGCAGCATCGCCACGACGACGGCGGCCAGCACGAGCAGGCCCGAGCCGAGGAGGATCTGCCGCGCCCGCGGCTCGCTCAGGTGCCCGGGCAGCGCCTTGTGGACCGCGAGCGTCCCGGCAGCGACCGCCAGCGCGACGGTGAGCGCGCTCGGCAGCGCGCGGAGCGCACGCCCGAAGCGGAGCCTGAGCTCGACCACGAAGGCGGCCCTGCGGATACGGTCCAGGTGGGTGGTGCGAGAGTCGCTCACGGTGCTCGGCGCTCCGGGCGCCCCCCGCGGGGGCCCTCGAGATTGAAACGTCGCGGCATTGTACCTGCTGACGGGTCACGCGCCCGAAAGTTCCGGGGCGGAGCCCGGAGGAGCGCGAGGCCGATACGCGCGGCAAACCCCGACGATTCCCGGCGCGCGGCGGCGTCTTCGCTGCCCGCGTGCCGTCGGCGGAGCGCGGAGGCCACGCCTCGGTGATGAGCCGGACAGACCTCGCGCCCGGCCGAACAGCCGGGCGCGCACATGCGTGGGAGAGCGGGATCAGGCGCGGCGCGCGGCGCCGGCCCGGGTAGGACTACTTCGCCGTCTTCTTCTTGGGTGCCGCCTTCTTGGCAGCCGTCTTCTTCGACGCCGCCGGCTTCGCGGCCGTCTTCTTCGACGCCGCCGGCGCCGCGCCCTTCTTCGACGCCGGCTTCGCGGCCGCCTTCTTCGACGCCGCCGGATTCGCGGCCGCCTTCTTCGATGCCGCCGGCGCCGCGCCCTTCTTCGACGCCGTCGACTTCGCGGCCGTCTTCTTCGACGCCGCCGGCGCCGCGCCCTTCTTCGACGCCGCCGGCTTCGCGGCCGTCTTCTTCGACGCCGGCTTCTTCGTCGCGCCCCGCTTCGACGCCGCCGGCTTCGCGGCCGTCTTCTTCGTCGCCGCCGGGGCGCCGTTCGCCGTCGACCTCTTCCCGGCCGTCGCGCGACCCCCGGAGGCTTGCGTCGGGCGCGGCGGCGGCTCGGATTCGACCTCCTCCACGTCGTCGCCCCCCTCGTCCTCGAGGCTCGCCTGGCCCTTGCTGCCGTTCGATCCGGGCAGCGGCTTCGCGTACCGCGCGAGCGTCTCGCGGACGCGCTCGTCGAGATCCGCGAAGTCGAACGGCTTGTTCAGCCAGGCGTCCGCCGCGAAGAGCGGCGAGGTCATCTCGTTCAGGTTCTCGCCGATCCCGGTGAGCATGATGACCCCGGTGCTCGCGAAGGGCCGGCCGTCGGACGTGTCGCTCTTCAGGCGCTTGCAGATCTCCCAGCCGCTCATGCCGGGCATCATCACGTCGAGGATCACCAGATCCGGCCGGTGCTCGTTCGCGAGGTCCCAGGCGGCATCGCCCTCGGAGGCCTCGATCACCGAGAAACCGAGGTTCCTCAGGTGACGTGCAACAAGGCTCAACATCGCCGGCTCGTCTTCGGCCACCAGCACGCGGGGCGGCGGCAACATGCTCGCGGAAGGCATCGTAGATGCGGATGAGAGTACGTGCGCGCGAACCGGTCAAGAGAGAACGCTTCGCTGCTGCGGCTTCTCAGGCCAGACGGCGGGGCGAGCGCGCCGGCCGACGCGGCGCGCTCGCCGCTCGCCGCTCGCCGCTCACGCTGCACGCGCGAGGGCGATTTTTTCCGTCTGCCCCGCCGCGTAGAAGCGGCGGAGCGCGGCGAGCATCTCGGCGTGCCGGCCGCGGCGGGCAAACTCCGCCTCGATTCGGCCCGCGAAGCGCGCCGCCAGCTCGTTCGCGATCCGGTAACGATCACCCGCCTCCGTGCCCGGGGGATCCGTGAAGGTGATCCGCTCGAACAGGTGCGCGCGGATCCGCGCGGCGCGCTCGGGCGCGAAGCGCCCCGGGCCGGCGGCCTCATCGCGGCGCCGGAGCGGCGGGCCCGGGAGCTCCACCTCGTCCGCCAGACCGCCGTGGACCAGCAGCACGTACTTGTCGACCTCGGCCTGGAGCTCGAGCTCGAGCTGCGTCGTCGGGAGCTCCCTGCGCGCCCGCTCGGCCACGTAGAGGAAGTGGCTCACCCCCTCGACGATCTGGCAGATCTCGTCGAACGTCCCCTGCCGCCCCCGCGTGATCGCGCGGCGCGGCAGGTGCAGCGCCACCTCGAGGTCGCCGCCTGCGTGCCGGATCAGCAGCGCCTCGCGCGCCCCGCCGTCCGTCGGCCGGATGAAGTCATCGACGGCGGGCGCGTCGTCGAGCCCGTACGTCCGGGCGAGGTGCTGCTGGATCCGGGCGGGAAAGGTCTCGCCCTCCATCAGTTGAGCCCGCCCGTGCCGCGGGACGGCACGAGCCCGCGCGCCCCGAGCTCGTCGGCCAGGCGGCTCGATCCGGTGCGAAGCCAGCGCTCGTACAGCCGGAGCACCGCTCGCTCGTCGCGGGCGCCCGAGGCCATCGTTCCGTCGGCCACATCGTTCAGGACGCTCACGAACCGCTCGAACTTCTCGGCCAGCTCCGAAAGAACATCCGGCCCCTGGCCGACGCGCGCGTTGAGGCGCAGCATAGCGGCGGCATGGTGGTAGGCGGTCGACCCGACCCCGACCACGTAGCCGCGGTCGATCCCCTTGAGCTCGATGTGGCCGCCGAAGAAGCCGACCGCGTAGAGCACGCCGTCTCCAAGGTTGCGCAGCCGCTGGAAGCGCTCGGCGCCGGTGGCCTCCAGGGCGTCGCGCAGCAGAAAGGTCAGAGGCTGGTTGAACGTGGATCCGGCGTGCTCATCCGGGTGAGCGAAAGCACAAAGCAGGCTGACGAGGTAACTGGACGCCGCCTCGGTCGCGGCGACGTTCCTCACGCGGAGCGCCTCGTCCACAACCTCCTGGAAGTAGCGGGTCATGCTCGGGGACACGGAGATCGCTTGGCTCACGGGGGCACCTCACTTGCGCGGGTGCCCTGGATACCGACGTAACCCGGGCCACCGCGCGCTCAGGTCAACCAGACACGTCCTGTCGGCCTCCGTCGGGCTGAAGAACGTGAGGGCGCCGCGTCATCGTGCTGCCGCTTGATCGCCCTCATGCCCTCACTTTAGCCCGCGAGCCTCACCGAGCCCAGCTTCACGTCCCGCACTTTCCTTGCGATCTCCAGGACTTACAGCCACCCTCGGGCCTGGCTGCTAACGCGCGAAGCCCCGGTCTCTGCCGCGCTTGACACGCCCGAGGGGGTGGCTATCTTCGGCGCCGCTCGCTAGCACTCGTCGGAAGCGAGTGCTAGCAAAGTGCCCAGACTGCAATCGTGGGGACCTCGCGGCTGCCTGTCCGGCTGCCTGGTGGCCCTGCCGTTTCGTGGGACGCGGCGCTCGTCCCCGGAGGATTCGCAAGCATGAAGATTCGACCGCTCCAGGACCGCGTGATCGTTCAGCGCGTGAAGGAAGAGGAGAAGACCAAGGGAGGCCTCTTCATTCCGGACACCGCGAAGGAGAAGCCGATCGAGGGCACGGTCATCGCCGTCGGCAACGGCAAGGTCGGCGAGGACGGTACCGTGCGGAAGCTCGACGTCAAGGAGGGCGATCGCGTCCTCTTCGGCAAGTACTCGGGCACCGAGGTGAAGATCGACGGCGAGGAGCACCTCATCCTCCGTGAGGACGACATCCTCGGCGTGATCGAGAAGTGACGCGGGCGACAGCAGGAACTTAGGAGAGACACATGGCAGCCAAGGAAATCATCTACAACGAGTCCGCCCGCAGCATGATCCTCGCGGGCGTCAACGCCCTCGCCGACGCCGTCAAGGTCACGCTCGGCCCGAAGGGGCGCAACGTCGTCATCGAGAAGAGCTTCGGCTCGCCGACGGTCACCAAGGACGGCGTCACCGTCGCCAAGGAGATCGAGCTCGAGAACCGCTTCGAGAACATGGGCGCCCAGATGGTCCGCGAGGTCGCCTCGAAGACGAGCGACATCGCCGGCGACGGGACGACCACCGCGACCGTGCTCGCCCAGGCGATCTACCGCGAGGGCTCCAAGCTCGTCGCCGCGGGCCACAACCCGATGGAGATCAAGCGCGGCATCGACAAGGCGGTCGAGGCGATCGTCGAGCACCTCCGCGGCTCGGCCAAGCAGACCAAGGACGCGAAGGAGATCGCGCAGGTCGGCACGATCAGCGCGAACGGCGACGAGACGATCGGCAAGCTCCTCGCCGACGCGATGGAGAAGGTCGGCAAGGAGGGCGTGATCACGGTCGAGGAGGCCAAGAGCGCCGACACGACCCTCGACGTGGTCGAGGGCATGCAGTTCGACCGCGGCTACCTCTCGCCGTACTTCGTGACCGACCCCGAGGCCATGAAGGCGACCCTCGAGGACGCGTACATCCTCATCTCGGAGAAGAAGATCTCCAACATGAAGGATCTGCTCCCGGTGCTCGAGGCGATCGCGAAGAGCCAGAAGCAGCTCCTCATCATCGCCGAGGACGTCGAGGGCGAGGCGCTCGCGACCCTCGTCGTGAACAAGCTCCGCGGCACGCTGCACTGCGCGGCCGTGAAGGCGCCGGGCTTCGGCGACCGCCGCAAGGAGATGCTCAAGGACATCGCCATCCTGACGGACGGCCAGGTGATCGCGGAGGAGCTCGGGCTCAAGCTCGAGAACGTCACGATCAGCGACCTCGGCCGCGCCAAGACGGTCATCATCGACAAGGACAACACCACGATCGTCGGCGGCCAGGGCAAGAAGGACAAGATCAAGGCCCGGCAGCAGGAGATCCGCGCCCAGATCGAGCACACCACGAGCGACTACGATCGCGAGAAGCTCCAGGAGCGGCTCGCGAAGCTCGTGGGCGGCGTCGCGGTGGTCAAGGTCGGCGCCGCGACCGAGACCGAGATGAAGGAGAAGAAGGCCCGCGTCGAGGACGCGCTCCACGCGACCCGCGCGGCCGTCGAGGAGGGCATCGTCCCGGGCGGCGGCGTGGCGCTCATCCGCGCGCAGAGCTCGCTCGAGAAGATCCAGGTCAACGACGAGCAGCGGTTCGGCGTGAACATCATCCGCCGCGCCATCGAGGAGCCCCTCCGCCAGATCTCCGCCAACGCGGGCGAAGAGGGCTCGATCGTCGTGCAGAAGGTCCGCGAGGGCAAGGACTCGTTCGGCTACAACGCGGCCTCGGGCGACTACGGCAACCTGCTCGAGATGGGCGTCATCGATCCGGTCAAGGTCGTCCGGTCGGCGCTCCAGAACGCGGCCAGCGTCGCCAGCCTGATGCTCACGACCGAGGCGCTCATCGCTGAGCGGCCGAAGGAGGAGAAGCCGGCGGCCGGCGGCGCCCACGCGGGCCACGGCCACGACTTCTGATCGAGGTCCGGGCAGCTAGCCTGGCGGGCGAGGGCCGGCTTCCCCTGGGAAGTCGGCCCTTCGTCCTTTCGACTTCCGGCAGGCGGCGACGCGTGATCTGATCCGCCGCAGGTTCGCGATGAGCACCCTTACCACCGAGCGCCTAGAGCTCACTCCGGTCTCGCTGCCCCTGCTCGAGGCGGTCATCCGCGGGGATCGCCGCGAGGCCGAGGCCCTGTCCGGCGCGCGATTCCCCGAGGCCTGGCCGGGGCGCGCCCTCGTCGAGCGCGCCTTCAGCTCGCCGCTCGACCGGCTGCGCGAGGACCCGGACGCCTTCCTCTGGGGCACGCGGCTGATGGTGACGCGCGAGCAGGAGGAGCGCGTCGTCGTCGGCAGCGTCGTGCTGAACGGCCGGCCCGACGGCACCGGCACCGTGGAGATCGGCTACGGCGTGGAGGGCAAGTCGCAGGGGCTGGGCTACGCGACCGAGGGGTCGCGCGCCGTCCTGCACTGGACGCTGCAGCAGGCGGGGGTGACGCGCGTGATCGCCACGACGCCGTCCTGGCACCGCGCGTCGCTCCGGGTGATCGAGAAGCTCGGGATGCGCCCGGCCGGGACGCTCGAACACGACCTGCTCGGCGAGCTCCTCGTGTTCGAGCGCTTCCGCGAGGTGCGCGCGTAACACGCCACGCGCCGCGCGCCCGGGCGCGGGCCGCCCCTGGGCCGGCGCGGGTCACGACCCCGCGCGCGTCACGCCCCCGCGCGGGTCGCGCCGCCGGGCCCACTCGCACATGGTCATGCCCGCGGCGATCGCCACCGGGTACGAGTGGTTGATCCCGTACATGGGGATCGCGATCACGTCGTCGCACGCGTCGAGCAGCACCCGCGGCAGGCCGTCGTCCTCGCTGCCGAAGAGGAACACGAGCCCGTGCGGCAGCGGGGCCTCCCAGAGGGTCCGCCGCGCGTGGTCGCGCTCGACGCCGATGAGCGGACGGCCGCGCGTGGCCTCGAGGAAGGCCGCTTCGTCGGGGCACTCGACGAGGGTCTCGTACTTCTGCATGCCCATCGCGGCGCGCTCGTAATAGGGCTCGGTTCCGATCAGGAAGATCTCCCGCACGAGGAACGAGTGCGCGACGCGGATGATGGCGCCGATGTTGAACGGGTTCTTCGCGCGGCAGACCGCGACCGAGAAGTCGTTCCGCAGCGGCGCGAGCTCCTCGCGGATCTCCTGGGTGGTCAGCCCGAACGGCGGGATCTTCACGGCGCCGGGCCTCTACTCGACCGGCCCGAACGCGTCGAACAGGGGGTAGATCGGCCCCTCCTGGACCCGGATCCGCTCCGTCGTGCCCGTTCCGTGCTTCACGAGGAGGGTGAGCCCTCCGCGCGGCACGGCGTCGAACACGCGCCGGATCTCGCGCACGGCCATGCGCCGCACGGGGCGCCCCGCGATCTCGAGGACCTCGTCGCCTTTGCGGAGCCCGGCGCGCTCGGCGGGCCCTCCCTCGATCGTCCGCGAGATGAACGCGGAGCCCGAATGCAGCTCGTACCAGAGGCCCAGGCCGACCTTGGCGTGGGCCGGCTGGAACGCCAGGGTCAGCGAGCCGCCCCCGTTCAGCTCGGCCAGGATCTCGCCGGCGGCGCGTTGTGTGTCGGTCACGCGACTGAACTCGCGGACCCCGATCGGCTTGTCGGCGAGCGGGTTCTCGTCCCAGACCTCCACCCGGAGCCGGTCCTCGGGAAGGACGCGGAAGTTGCCGCTCGGGCCGCCGGGCCAGGTCGGCTCCACCGTGTCCGGCTGCGCGGCCGTCCGGAAGATCTCGACGTCGTTCACGAAGATGCGGGCGTAAGGGTCCGGAAGCCCCCCTTGGTCCCAGGATCGCCCGTCCCGCGTCCGCTCCGGGATACGCGCCCCGAGGACCCGGATCCACCGGACGTCCTCGGGCGGCGGCGGGTGGAGCTCCTGCCCTTCCGGGGGCACGCGGAGCGGGCTGGCGAGCTCCGGGTAGAGAGCCGAGCAGCCCGCAGCAGCGAGCAGCACGAGGAACGCGGGCAGGCAGAGCGCGCGGCGCCTTCGGAGAGCCAAGATGACGCCATTTTTGGCCGGAGCCGGGGTCAGCCGCAACTAAACCGTGCTATTTCGGGCTCCCATGCAGGACCTGCCCGTCATCGCTACCAGCGACCTGAGCGCGCACGTCGGCCGCACCGTCGTGCTCCGCGGATGGCTCTACAACAAGCGCTCGAGCGGCAAGCTCCACTTCCTCGAGCTGCGCGACGGCTTTGGCGCCGTCCAGTGCGTCATGGCGAAGGGCGACGTCGGCGACGAGGTCTTCGCGGCCGCCGACAAGGTCGCGCAGGAGAGCGTGCTCGAGGTCGCGGGCGAGGTGAAGGCGCACCCGAAGCGGGCCGGCGTCTTCGAGGTCGTCGCGTCCGGCTTCCGCCTGCTCGGTCCGACTGTCGGCGAGTACCCCATCTCCCCGAAGGAGCACGGGACCGACTTCCTGATGGATCACCGCCACCTCTGGCTGCGCTCGCGGCGGCAGCACGCGATCCTGCGCGTGCGTCACACCATCATCCAAGCCATCCGCGATTTCTTCGACGGGCGGGGCTTCACGCTCGTGGACGCGCCCATCTTCACGCCGAACGCTTGCGAGGGGACGAGCACGCTGTTCGAGACAGAATACCACGGGGACAAGGCGTACCTCACCCAGTCCGGGCAACTCTACATGGAAGCGGCGGCGGCCGCGTTCGGGAAGGCCTACTGCTTCGGCCCGACGTTCCGCGCCGAGAAGTCGAAGACCCGCCGCCACCTGGCCGAGTTCTGGATGGTCGAGCCCGAGGTCGCGTTCATGGACCTCGAGGGCGACATGGACCTCGCGGAAGACTTCCTCTGCTTCATCGTCGAGCGTGTCCTCGAGCGGCGCCGCCCCGAGCTCGCCGTGCTCGAGCGCGACGTGGCGAAGCTCGAGGCCGTCAAGAAGCCGTTCCCGCGCATCCGTTACGACGAGGCGGTCGCCATCCTCAACGAGGCGCGCGCGGAGAAACGTAAAACCGCGGGAGAAGCTGGAGTTCAGGATTTCCCGTGGGGCGAGGATCTCGGCGGCGAGGACGAGACGATCATCTCCAGCCGGTACGATCGGCCCGTCATGATCCACCGCTATCCGGCGGAGGTGAAAGCCTTCTACATGAAGCGCGATCCGGCGGACGACCGGCTCGCGCTCTGCGTCGATGTCCTGGCGCCGGAGGGTTATGGCGAGGTGATCGGGGGCGGGCAGCGCGAGGACAACCTCGCCACCCTCGAGCGGGCGATCGAGGTCCATAAGTTGCCCCCCGAGGCGTTCAGCTGGTACCTGGACCTCCGCCGGTACGGCACATTCCCGCACGCAGGCTTCGGGCTAGGCGTCGAGCGGAGCGTCGCCTGGATCTGCGGCCTCCCGCACGTGCGCGAGACGATCCCGTTCCCGCGCATGCTGAATCGCCTCGCGCCGTAATACCGGCGGGGCGGCTGGACGCCGGCGCGCGTCGTGGTCACGGCGCGACGCGCCACGAGCGCGTCGACGCGGCGGGCCAGCGCGAGAAAGCGCCTGAGGCTAGCCGCTCCCCGCGCGTGGGAGATCGCCACGTGATGAGCGATGGGTAAGAGGTGACACGACAGCACAACGCGCAGCGGGCAGTGTGGTCAAGCCGTGCCCGCAGCCAAGCTCGCCGCGGGGGATCCGTTTTTGCTCCGCTTGCAAGGCGACTCTGTCGTATCAAGAAAGCATAGGGCGCAACCAGCGACCCCGCGCTCACTCGGCCTACCGACGGAGCCACCCCTGCTTGCAGATGAGGGAGCGCTCTACCGGCAAGCCGGGCACTGCCCCCGCCTCCCCGACCCACTTCGCGAGGACAACGCTATGGCTCGTCTCGTCGGCTTCATCGGTAACCGTCCGGATCTCGGCGCGCGTGCGATCGAGCTCGAAGATCGTGCCCTCACGGTTCGCCGGAAGGCGGGCGTGATCCCCGGCTGGGGCGTCGGCTTCTACCAGGGAGGAGAGATCCTCCTGAAGCGCCGGCCGATCGACGATCGACCCGAGATCAGCCTGGTCGACATGACGGGCGACGTGCGCGCCGACATCCTCGTGGCGCACGTCCGGGCCGCGACGGTCGGCAGCCTGCGCACCGAGAACACGCACCCGTTCCGCTACCGGCAGTGGCTGTTCGCCCATACGGGCACCGTCGAAGGGTTCGCCCGGCTGCGGGCTCAGCTCAGCGACTCGCTGCCGCAGTTCCTCCAGCGCGACGTCCGCGGGGAGACCGACAGCGAGATCCTTTTCCACCTGTTCCTCTCCTTCCTCCACGACAGCGGCCAGCTCGACCGGCCCAACGTGGACGCGGCGAGCGCGAGGGCAGCGCTCCGGTCCTCCATCGCGCTCGTCGACCGGCTCTGCGCGGAGGAGGGCGCCGGGCCGAGCGCGATGAACATCGTGGTCACGAACCCGGAGTACCTGCTCGCGGCCCATGGCGGCACGACGATGGCGTACCGCATCTACCAGGGCAACGAGGACATGGAGCGGCTGCTGAGCGACGGCGGCCTCGGCCGGATGCGCATGCCCGACTATGCCGCGAGCCGCCTGACGCTGGTCGCGTCGGACTTCGATGAGGACCAGGTCCCCGCGGGGTGGACCCACGTCGGGGAGCGTGCGATCGTGACGTTCACGCGCGCCGATGAGCCAGCGATCGAGTCGATCTGAACGCCGCCGTCGCCCGCGTCGGGCGCACCTGTCGCCGGCCGGCGCCCCTCACCCCTCGCAAGCGCCGCCAGCGCGTCCTTCCTTGCTCGCCGCCGTGCTCGGCGCGTCCCTCCTGGGCTGCGGGCTCGGAGGCTCAGCGTCGTTTCCCTCCGCCTCCGAGCTCCCCGACGAGCGGCGCCGCCCTGACGGCGTGGCGATCGATCCGGCGAGCACCCCTCCGCAAGCAGCGAACGAGGCCGACGCCGGCGACAGCGTCGTGACCTTGCGGACGCCCCTCGGGATCGGCCTGGCGCTGGACGTCGTGGCCGAGTTCTTCAAGCGGGTGGTGACCGAGGACAGCGAGGCCCTGGGCGAGCTGCTGACGGGCGACGCCCTCGCGATCCACACAGGATCGGGCGGACAGGGGCAGCCGCCGAGCGCCGGGCCGTGGTGGGAGCAGCGGTTCCGGAGGCTCGAGTACGAAAAGCTCGCCGGGGAGCCGATTTATCGGGAATCGGAGCTCCAGGTCTTCCGGGCGGAGGACGTGCTCGCAGCGCCGCAGCACCCCGCGATTCAGCCGGAGACGCTCGATGATCAAGACGTCGTGATCCGGGTGCCGATCACGACCGCGCGGATCGCGGCCGACCGGCTGCTCGGCGACGAGATCGTGGTCTGGCTCCGCCGCGATGGCCCCCGTTTCAAGATCTACCGACTGCTCGAAGACTTCCAATTACAGTAAGCTTTGCGCCTGTGCCGCATCTCCGACAAGATCAGGTCCCGATGAGCCGGCTTAAGGTCGCATTCGTGGGCTCCGGGGGAGCCGCGCGAGGCCTGACCCACCTGGGTGTGCTGAAGGCCTGCGAGGAGCTGGGGATCCACCCAGAGATCTACGTGGGCGCGGGGGCGGGCGCGCTGGTCAGCGCGACCTACGGGCAGGACATCCCGCTCGACGTGCTGCTCGACGGGTACCGCCTCCCGTGGCGCCGCCGCCATCGAGGACCTCGCCTCCACGTGTCGAGCTTCTTCGGGGCGCCGTCCCTGCGCGACGTGCTCGATCCAGGGTACCTCTGCTCGGGCGTCTTCTCGATCGATCGGCTCGAGCGCTACGTCCGGCGCACGTTGCCCATCAACGACTTCCGGCAGCTGCCGCACTCGGTCTACGTGACAGCGGTCGACGTGGACAGCGCCAAGCGCGTCGTGTTCGGGCCAGGTTATGACGAGGTCACGCCGATCAGCCAGGCCGTGGCCGCGAGCTGCTGCGTGCCCGGGCTGTTCCGGCCGTACCGGATCAACGGTCGTTACCACCTGAGCGGCGAGGTCATCCGGACGCTCTCCGCCGACGTGGCGGTGAACGCGGGCGCGAACATCGTGATCATCTCCAACGTCTACCGCCCCGAGGAGCGCGACGAGTCGCGCCGCTCGGTCGGGAGGAGCGGCGCGCTCAGCGTCATCCGGCAGTCGCTCAGCATCCTGCTGAGCGAGAAGGAACGCCGCGGTGTCGAGCTGCTCTCCAAGCTCTACCCGCACGTCACCTTCCTGGACGTGGCGCCGGCGATCGGGCGGTACAGCTACATGAACCGGTTCGCCGCGAAGCCGCTCGTCCTGCGCGGCTACCGGACCGCGCTCCGCGTGCTCGCCGCCGCGAAGGAGAAGGGCGTCTTCGACGCGCCCTCGTCGAAGCGGGCGCTCAACTAGCCAGCCGGAGCGCTCTCCGGGACGACGGCGCCGCTCGGGTGTGATGCGCCGCGGACGAGCGGCGCGCTGGCCGGCCCTCGATCGACCTACATCCCCGCGAGGATGCGGTACTCGTCCTGGAACTCCACGAGCTCGAGGCGGTTGTCGTCCACCTTGCGGCGCCACTCCTCGCCCTTGCGACCCGGGATGCGGTAGCTGGCGCTGTAGGTGTAGTCGACGTAGATGACGTCATCCTCCTTGAGGACGCGGCGGTAGCGGATCTCGTAGCGGATCGCGCGCGCATCCTGGAACTTGCCGGTGAGGTACGCGCGCAGGCCGGCGTAATCGAGGTCGTCCGCCGCGTCGATGTTGCCGCCGTCCTCGTAGTACTTGGGCGAGGCGAGCTGGAGCAGCGCGCCGACGTTCTTGCTCTCCACCGCGTTGCGGTACTTCTCGCAGAACGAGATGATCTTGCGGTTGTCTTCGCTGTCCTCGACATCCGTGTTCGGGATGTAGTGGGTCGCGCAGCCGGCGAGGACGGTCGAAGCGACGACGAGGAACGAAGCGACGGCTTTTGTTTGGCGGCAGAGCATACGCAGGAAGGACAACGCCCGGAGGGACCCGGGGATTCCAGCGGAGACCTTGCCAGATGGGGGCACAGATCGGCAAGCGAAGCGATCACGAACGCCGCGGATGACGCGGACGGGCCTAGCCGTCCTCACCGAGCCCGAGCCAGCGGAGGAGGGCGAGGTGGCCGACCGACCCTTCGTGGTCGACGGTGAGGTCCGGATCCACCTCCCGCAGCCGCCCAGCCTCGCCCGGCTCCGCCTGGAGAAGGAGCGCGACGGCGCCGCTGGAGAGCGCGCGGGCGGCGTCGAGGACGCCGGCGGCGTCGAGCAGATCACGCGCGACGGGCCCCGCGTCGTCGGCGGCGAGGACGACCATGCGGTCCGCGTCGGACATCGCGACGAGCTCGGCCGCGGCGCGGAGCGCCTCGAGCGCGCCGCCGAGCCCCGCGCCGACCGCGAAGCTCGGCCCCGTGAGCTGATAGACGATGGCGCACTCGCCCGCGATCGCGTTCGGCGAGGTGGCGGGGAAGAGGCGCGGCTCGACGTAGCGGGCGCCGCGCGCGCGGCGGCGGGCGTCGTAGATCTCGTTGGTGTCGATGGTGGCGAGCGCCTGGCCCGCGACGATGCCAGCGCCGCGCAGGGCGTCGGCGCCGACGACGGCAGCGAGCGCCGCCACCGCGGACAGACCGAGCCGGCAGAGCGCGTCGAGGCGCGCGAGCCGGTCGCGCGCGACGCCGGTCGCCTCGGCGAGGCGCCCGAGGTCGAAGCCCGTCACGCGCGCGTGGGCGCGGAGGAACACGGGGCGGGCGCGCCGAGGGCGACGCCCGCTCGCGGGCTTCGTGATCAGGAGCGCGGCGTTGGCGCCGCCGAACGCAGCCGAGAGCTTGAGCGCCGCCTGGAGCGGGCGCGGCTCGGCGCGCTCGAGCAGGACGGCCGGCGCGTCGGGATCGAGCTCGCCCTCGGACGCCGCCGGCGGGGCGATGGACGCCCCGAGCGCGGCGGCGGCCGCGAGCGCCTCGAGCGCGCCCGCGGCTCCGAGCGTGTGCCCGATCTGCGCCTTGAACGGGTGGACCACCGGCGGAGAGGGACAAGCGCGCGGCTGCTCCTCGGAGGGCGCCGGCGGGCCGGGCGCAGCGAAGAGCGCGGCGATCGCGCGCGACTCCATCGCGTCGTTGTAGGGCGTCGCCGTGGCGTGGGCGCTGACGAGCCCGACGCGCGAGGCAGGCCACCCGGCGTCCGCGAGCGCCGCCGCGCCGGCGCGCGCGAGCCCCGCGCCGGTCCGATCCGGGGCGGTGATGTGCACCGCGTCCGTGGACGCGCCGAAGCCGGCGACGCGGAACATCACCGGCGCGCCCCGGCGCCGATCCTCGCGCACGAGCGCGAGGACGGCGGCGCCCTCGCCGAGCGCCATGCCGTCGCGGCCGATGCGGAAGGGGCGAGGCCTGGACGCCGTGGTCGCGCGGAGCGCCTCGAAGCCGGCGGCGACGAACACGCTGAGGGCGTCGTAGCCGCCGGCGAGCACGAGGTCGCAGGCGTCGCGATCGAGCCAGCGGAGGCCGAGGCCGATCGCCAGGGTGCTCGCGGCGCACGCGGCGAGCAGGTGCGTGCGAAGCGGGATCCGCCCGAGCCCGAACGAGGCGAGCGCCTCGTCGAAGGGCGCGAAATAGGTCGCGCCGCGGGCGAGCGCGGCGAGCGCGCCGGGCGAGGCGCCTTCGGCCCGGGCAGCGAAGTACCGCTCCGCGGTGAGCATGCCGCCGCTGGACGTCCCGAGGGCGATGCCGATGCGCTCCTCGCGCCAGCCCGGGCGCACGCCGTCGAGCGCCGCGAGCGTTTGGGACAGCGCCGCCTTCAGGAGATCCGCGGCGCGATCACGGCCTGCAGCGACGCCGAGCTCCGCGGGCGCGCGCGCCGAGAGCGGCCGCACGAGGCCCGCGCGCGCGAGCTCCGCGTCCTCCGCGATGGCGACGGGCGCCGGCTCGCCGACGCCGGGGACGCGGTAGGCGTGGGGGCCGAGGCCGAGCGCGGAGACCGCGCCCGACGCGATCACACACGCGTCGCTCATGAGCCTCCGCCTGCCTGGAGGGCGTCGGGATCGACGAAGGCGCGCGGATCCGGGGCGCGCTCCCGCTCCTCGGCCTCGCAGATCACCGTGACGAGCAGCCCGGTCGAGGCCTGCGCGTAGCGGACGTTCCCGCAGCCCATGCCCTCCGCGATGACGACCTCCTCGTCGAGCAGGCGCCGGCGCGCGCCGCCCGCGGTCGACCAGGTGGTGCGGCGCGCGCCGAGCAGGCCGCGGTCGTTGATCCGCAGATCGATCACGGCGTCGCCGTCGCGCAGGACGAAGGTGTCCGTGCCTCGAGAGCGCTCGTACCAGAGCAACGTCCCCGCCGCTGGACGGAGCATCCACCAGCGGAGGAACTCGACAGGCAGGCCGCGGAGCGAGGCGCGCGGGGTCGAGGCGTCGCCGCGCTTCAGCAGATCGAGCGCGGGGACGGCGAAGCGGAACCGATCGCCGCGCGTCCACAGATCGAGCGCGGTGGTGCCGCCCGGGCCGAGGAGGATCATGCGGAGCGCGCCCTCCGGCGCGAGGCCCGCGGCGAAAGCCGCGCGCTCATGCCCGCGCGTCGCCGGCGGCGCGATCGCGATCGCGCCGCGCGCCTCGATCAGCCTTCGCGTGTGGGGCTCGAGCAGCGCCAGACGGACGCGCAGGGTGCGCGGGCCAGCCCCCTCGACCTCGCGGCGGAGCGCGGCGAGGCGCCGGCGCCCGTCGCGCCACGCGCCCGCGCCGCCCGGCGCCGCGGACGGGTCGACCGGCGAGCGAGGCAGGAGCCGCGCGAGCTCGGCGTCGAGCGCCCCGCCGCGCCGGGCGACCGGCGCGGCGCAAGCGGGAGCGCACGACAGCGAGAGGAGCAGGCCCGCGGCGCGCGCGAGGCGGCGTCCCCGACGGCCTGGCGCTGCGCGGGGCGTCGTCACGCGTCGCCGGGCGCAACCAGGAGGATCGCGTACCCGCGATCGGGCGCGCCGCCCAGGATGAGCACGCTCGCGAGGGCGCCGCTCGCGAGCGCCGCGACGGCCGCCGCCGCAGCGAAGCCGCCGGCCCCCTCGTGCTCCCCCGCGCGCGACGCCAGCGTGGAGCGCGGCACCTCGGCCCACGGAGTTCCGTGCAGGCAAGCGACGATGCGCTCCTCCTGCCGCCCGATGAACACGGCGGCCGGCGACGGGACGTCGCGCGGCGCTCGCGGGGCGCCGTGCGCGGCAGGTCGGACCGGCGCGGGCGCCGGCGCGCTCGCGAGCATCCCGGCGCCATCGCCGCGCCAGGAGCTCCACCACGCGACCTCCGCCACCGGGCGCGCCCCGCGCTCGCGCACCGCCGCGTCGCTCTCGAAGAGCAGCACGGCGGCGCCCTCGCTGCGCGCGCCGGAGCTGACGACCTCCGAGCAGATCGGCCCGAGGCAGCGCTCGATCATGGGGCTCGCCTCCTCGACGCTGCCGGCGGCGATCGCCTCCCCTTCCCCGGCCGTGATCAGCTCGATCGCCGTGACCATCGCCGCCTCCGCGGTCGCCCCGAGGTCGGCCATGGCGAACACCGGCCCGCGGAGGCCCAGGTAGATCGAAGCGTGCCCGACCGGCGACGACGGGACCAGGTTCGGGAAGTCGGCGGGGCTCGCGTACTTCGCCCCCTTGTCGTAGATGCGCCGCATGTACGCCGTCGAGGCGTCGACGCTCCCGAACGAGGCGCCGACGATGGCCCCGGGGAAAACGCGGCTCGGCGCGGCGTCGGCGGACGAGGCGCTCGCGCCGGCGTCGACCTGCGTCGCCCCCCCGAGCCCGGCGTCCGCGACCGCCGTCAGGATCGCGGCCGTCGTCAGCCTGCCCGCGCGATCGAGCCGCCGGGCGCGCGCGAGGTCGAGGTGCGCGCCCGTGTTGAAGGTGATGGGCCCCTCGGCCGGAGGAGGTCCCGGCTCGAGGTAGGCCGCGCCGCCGCGAGACGAGAGGACGCCGAGCGGGCCGATCGTCGCGGCCGCGGTCACGACGACCGAGCGCCGCGGCGGCGCGCTGCCGGCGCCGAGCGGAGGCGGGAAGCGATCGGGCTGCGCGAACACGAGCACGCTGTCCGTCCCGCCGAAGCCGAACGAGTTCGACATCGCCGCCCGGATGGGCGCCTCGCGCGCCTCCGTGAGGTGCACGAGCCGGCACTCCGGATCGACCTCCTCGAGGCCGCCCGTCGGCGGCATCACGCCGCGCGCGATGGCGAGCGCGGTGATCGCCGCCTCGACCGCGCCCGCCGCGCCGAGCGTGTGCCCGATCTGCCCCTTCGAGGACGAGACGGCGATGCGCTCCACCTCCGGGCCGAGGCACGCGCGCAGGGCGGCGCTCTCCATGACGTCGTTCAGGGGCGTCGCGGTGCCGTGCGCGTTCACGTAGTCGAGGTCGGAGGGCGTGAGCGCCGCGCACCGCAGCGCGTCGCGCATGACGCGCGCGGCGGTGCGCCCCTCGCGCTCGGGGTTGGTGATGTGGTGCGCCTCGGCGCCGGTCGCCCAGCCGCGGAGCTCGACGATCGGCTGCGCGCCGCGCGCGCGCGCGGCGTCCTCCGGCTCGAGGAGCAAGAACGCCGCAGCCTCTCCGAGGTTCAGCCCGGCGCGCCGTCGGTCGAACGGGCGGCACGGGTCCGGATCCACGGCGGCGAGCGCGCCGAAGCCGGTGTACGTCAGCCGGCAGAGGCCATCGGCGCCGCCGGCGAGGACGCAGCTGGACAGGCCCGCCCGGAGCCAAGCGGCGGCGAGCAGGATGGCGTTCGCGCCGCTGGAGCAGGCGCTGCAGATGCTCCGCACCCGGCGGAACGGGCCGACGGCGGCGCGGACGTGGTCGGCCGTCGACGAGAGCGGATGCGAGAGCATGCGCTTCAGCGGCGCGATCGCGCTGGGATCATGAGACAACCAGGCGAGGAGCTCCTCGGTCTCGAACATCCCGGCGGTCGTCCCGCCGACCACGAGGTCCACCGGCCGCGCCCCGGGGTCGACGCCTGCATGCGCGAGCGCCTCGCGGGCCGCGAGCACGGCCATCGCGTCGGTCCGCGACCACCCTTCCGCCTCGCCCGGCGGCGCGACCTCCTCGGGGGAGAGGCCGCGCACCTCCGCGGCGATGCGCGCGCGCGTCCCCGGGATATCGAACAGCGAGAGCGGCGCGAAGGCCCGATCGCCGGCGATGAGCCGGTCCATCGTCGCGGTCGCCCCGCGCCCGAGGGGCGAGACGACCCCGACGCCCGTCACCCAGATTCGCACGCTCGAACGGCTCTCTGCGGCGCGATCACGCCGCCGCGGTCGACTTGATGATGTGGGCGACGAGCGCGTCGACCGACGCGAAGATCGGCCTCGCCTCGTCCCCCTCGGGGATGCGGACGCCGAAGCGCTCCTCCACGCTCATGGCGAGCTGAAGCGCGTCCAGCGAATCGAGGCCCAGCCCCTCGCCGAACAGCGGCGCGGCGTCGTCGATGTCGGCCGGCGTCTTCCCCTCGAGGTTGAGCTCCTCGACCATGAGTTCTTTCAACTTCTGCCGCACGTCCTGCGCGTTCATGAGCACGTCCCTGCGGGGTAGCACAATTCCGCGCCTTTCTACCAGAGGGCCGCACTTTTGTCTGTCGGTTTGGTAAATGAGCTCCCATGGCTCTCGTCGACTACGCCACCTCTGCCGGCGTCGCGCTGCTGACGCTCAATGACCCGCCCGTCAACGGCTACACCCACGAGATGATGAAGGACCTCGATGCAGCCATCCTCGAGGCCCGCTTCGACAACGACGTGCATGTCATCGTCATTACCGGGCATGGCGAAAAGTTCTTCTGCGCCGGGGCGAACATCAGCATGCTCCGCGAGTCGGATCCGACGTTCAAATACTACTTCTGCCTCCACGCGAATGAGACGTTGAGCCGCCTCGAGCACACGCCGAAGCTCTGCATTGCAGCGCTGAACGGCCACACGGTAGGGGGCGGGCTCGAGATCGCGATGGCGTGCGACCTCCGGATCGCCCGCAAGGGCGCCGGCAAGATCGGCCTCCCCGAGATCACGCTCGGGGTGCTGCCGGGGACGGGCGGGACGCAGCGGCTGGCCAGGCTCATCGGGAAGTCCCGCGCCATCCAGCTGATGTGCGAGGGGCAGACGTTCGATTTCGAGACGGCGCTCTCGTACGGCCTGGTCAACGACGTCTGGGAGACGGCATCCCACGACGAGTTCATGGACCGGATCCTCGCCTACGGTCACACGTTCACGCTGCCGGACCGCGCGGCGCTGGCGGTCGGACGCATCAAGCGCGCCGTGCAGACAGGCTTCGAGGTAGGCCTTGAACAGGGGCTCGCGCTGGAGCGTGAGCTTCAGGCGGAGCTGTTCGCGTCCGAGGACGCCCGCGAGGGGCTCGCCGCGTACATGGAAAAACGAAAGCCGATCTTCCAGGGCAAATGAGCGAGCTCTGCCGCGACAACGCTGCACCACGTCGTCGCCCTTCTGCCTGGACGTTATCTGCTCGTCGCACGACCGGCTCGCACCTCGAGACGACGTGCGCGCTCGCGGGCCTGACGAGCCCGCGGCAACATGAGCCGGGTGCCTCTCCCCGTGAGCAACCGGCGCTCAAGGTTCATACTGTTAATTAGATTACATTTCGCGCCGTTCTTTTGACGGTCTGACGATTTTGAAATCAGCAGGCGTTGCTGTACGTAAGTTCAGGCATGCAACAGCCTCTTGAGCACGCGCTGCATCTCGTGCGGCCCAGCTTCGAGACCGTGTACACCGTTGGCCTGTCGTTCCTGCGTCAAGCGCTTCGCTGGTTGGGGGTGGCGGAGCGCGACATCGACGACGTCCTGCAGGACGTCATGATCGCTGCCTACCATGCCCTCGATGGCTTCGATCCAGGGCGCAGCGCAGGCGAGGAGCCCTCCGCCCCTCACCTCCCCGCGCATGGACCGGGCCCGGCTCACGGCGCTCCTCCTCGCGCCGCGACGCCGCTCTGGGAGCCCCTGAAGCGCTGGCTGTTCGGCATCGCGTGGCGGCAAGCAGGCCATTACCGCGACCGCGCCTACCGGCGGCGAGAGGTGGCGGTAGGGGCCGGGACGAGCTGGCCGTTCGACCAGGCGGACCCGGGCTTGAGCTCGGAGCAGCTGCTCGCGCGCGAGCAGCTGGGCCAGCTCGTCGGCCGGCTGCTCGGAACGCTCGATCTCGATCGGCAGCGCATCCTGATCCTGCACGACCTTCTCGAGGTCCCGATCGCCGACATCGCGCGCGAGCTGATGGAGAAAGAGAACACGGTGCGCAACCGGCTCCGGCTCGCCCGGCAGGACTTCCGCGTGGCGGTGAAGCGCATGAACGCCGAAGAACGGCGCGCGCTCGGCGGCTGCCTGAGGCTCCCGGTCGCGGAGCGCTCCCGAACGGTAGACGCGGAGGCGCTCTTGAGCGCCGCACGGACCATCCCCGAGGTGCCCGACCCGACCCGGCGCAAGCTCTGGATCGCGGTGACACGCGCGATCGGCGCCGCGCACACGGCCGGCTCCGGCGCGCCCCCCTACGCAGCGCCGCCGCTGTGAACCTCCTGCCGCCGGCCCCCGCCGCGCGGACGCCGCCCGAAGCAGGCAGCACACGCCCCGAGCGGCTCAGTGATCCAGCATCCTGCCGTAGTGCTCGGCGATCGCAGTGCTCCCGAGGCGGGAGAAGAAGGAAGAATAGCAGATCCAGATCGCCAGCCCGTTCATGTCGTCGAACATCGGCGGGAGGTACGGCGGCGGGCGGACGATCCCATCGGTCACGTGCGCATACAGGATCGGGACGTCCTCGTGCGCGACCTTCCCCACGAAGAGGAACGGGATGAGCATCGCCCGATCGTGCTGAATGGCGGCGCGCATGAACGCGTAGTTGAGGACAATCCCTTTGCAGTAGCAGGCGTCCTTCGTGAACGGCGCCCCCCCCTCGAGCAGGCCGCCGCGGAAGACGCGCCGAGCATTCTGGAAGCACTCTTCTTCCTCGTAGCCCTCGGTGCGGTACCACTCGAACACGTCGAGGAACGACGCGCCATCCTCCGCCTTGTCCACCGCGAGGATGCGGTCGTTCAGCTTCTTCGCTCGGCGGGGAGTGCTCCTGAAGGTGAGGATCTCGACCAGGACCGCGAGCCCCTCCTGGACGGCCGTGGTGCGCGGCGGCCCCTTGGCCAGCCACCGCGCCACCGGCTGCGCCTGTCCGTTCAGGCTCGTCGCGACGTGGACCCACCCCTCGTGCGCCTCGAGGATGTCGACGTCGCTCTTGGAGAACATCGCGCCGCTCCGGATCTTCACGTAGTCGCTGCCGGCGGCGGCGTCCGCCAGGAGCGAGTCGTCCACCTGCACCCGGATCGACGCGCCGCCGAAGAAGCGGTCGAACCGGGCATTCAGCTCGATCGCCGCCATCTCCGCCGTGATCTCGCGCTGCTGCGGCGGACCGAGCCGCTCACCGCCGATCGCCGTCAGGAGGTCATAGAGCACGACCCCCATGTCCCGCACGCTCGTCTTTCCGTCGGGCAGCTTGTCCTTCGGGGAACCGTAGAGCTCGCGGGAGAGGGTGTAGAACGCCTTCGTGCCCCGCCCCATGAGCATGCGGACGGCCTGCCGGTACTCGTCCGCGGTCGTGCGGAGGATCTGCCCGAGCCGGTCGCGCTTTCCGAGCTCGCGCTCGGCGTCGCGGAGGATCTGCTCGATCTCGCGCAGCTTGGCCTCCGGGTCGAACCCGAGATCCTCCGCGTAGCTCACCCTGGGCAGCTCGCGCTGCCTCGAGCGGAGGAACTGCTCCTCGACGTCCGCATCCCATCGGAGCGCCTGAAGGATGCGGATCGGCCGCTGCGCGTCGAGCACACGCTGGGCGAGGTTCGCGAGGATCTCCTTGTAGGAGCGCCACGGCCCGGAGACCGGCGAGAGCGGCGCGCGCGGGATCGGCTCGTCGCGCAGGCTCAGCGACTCGAGCGGAGCCGACGGCGCCGCCGCGTTCGCTCCGCTGCCTTCGTGAGGGCCGCCTCGCCCCTCCGCCCCGGCGTCGCCCTCCGCCCTCGCGTCGCCCTCCGCCCTCGCGTCGCCCCCCGCCCCCGCGTCGCCCCCCGCCCCCGCGTCGACCCCCGCCCCCGCGTCGACCCCCGCCGCGCCGGCGCCGTTGCCGCGCGGGGCCTCCGCGGGAGCGCCTGCCGCGAGCTCGCGCTGAGCTTCTCCGTCCGCTTCGTGCGCCTCCCTCCTCTCCCGGGCCCCAGAGCTCTGCGCCATGACCCTCGATTGCTAACACCGGCTCACCTGCCGGATCAAACCTCACCCGAGCAGAACACGCGCCGCGGAGGGCGCGGGCTTCGCCCGGTCCTTGTCGGCATCGCGGCCTCGGGGTACGAGCCCTGCCTCATATGAGCGACCCCGAGCACAGGAAAGACGCCGCGCTGGCCGCCGACGAGGAGTCGAGCTCCCTCTCGGACGCCGCGCTCCTCGAGCGCACCGCGGACGGGGCCAGGCGGCTCCGTGCGGCGATCGCGGCGGCGGTGGTCGGGCAGGACGAGGTCGTCGAGGCGATGCTGATCACGCTCGCCGCGCGCGGCCATGCGCTGCTCGTCGGCGTCCCGGGCCTCGCCAAGACGCTGCTCGTCTCGTCGCTCGCCAAGGCGCTCGACCTCAGCTTCGGGCGCGTCCAGTTCACGCCGGACCTCTTGCCCGCCGACATCACCGGCACCGACGTGCTGCACGAGCAGCACGGATCCCGGAGCCTGCGCTTCCAGCCCGGGCCCATCTTCCACAACCTCGTCCTCGCCGACGAGGTGAACCGCACGCCGCCGAAGACCCAGGCCGCGCTGCTCGAGGCGATGCAGGAGCGCAAGGTGACCGTCGGGACCACCACGCACGCCCTCCCCGATCCCTTCCAGGTGTTCGCGACGCGAAACCCGATCGAGCAGGAGGGGACGTACCCCCTGCCCGAGGCGCAGCTCGATCGGTTCCTGCTCGAGATCCACGTCACGTACCCGAGCGAGGCCGAGGAGCGCGAGGTCGCGCGGCGGACGACGTCGGGCAAACCGCCGGCGATCGAGGCGGTGCTCAAGGCGGCGGAGGTGCGGGCGATCGGCCGCCTCATCCCGAGGATCCCGGTGACCGACGAGGCCGTGGATCTCGCGGTGCGCCTCACCAGGGCGACGCGGCCGGGGACGGAGCGCGCGGCGCAGGAGGTCCGGGACTACGTGCGCTACGGCGCAGGCCCGCGCGGCAGCCAGGCGCTCGTGATCGCCGCCAAGGCGCGCGCGGCGCTCCGCGGCGAAGCGGCCGCGGACGTGGACGACGTGAGGGCGCTGCTCATCCCCGCGCTGCGGCACCGGATCGTGCTCTCGTACCGCGCGGAAGCCGACGGCGTGCGCGACGTCGACGTGCTGAGCGCCGTCGAGCGATCGGTGCGCTGAGCACCGCCCCGAAGGGCTCAGCCCGTCGGCGCGGGGCGCCGCGTCGCGCGGCGGTCGCTAGCGGGACCGAGGCGCCTGTTGCGGCGCCTCCTTCATCGGGTTGACCGCCTTCATGGCCTTCACATCGAGGGAGAAGCGACAGACCCCCGGCCCGCGCCCGTCCCAGCTCACCGCCACGACGCCGCTCTTCTTCAGGCCCGTCCAGCCGACGTCGCCGAGCAGCGAGGTGACCAGGGTCGACAGGGACGGCTCGTGCCCCACGAGCGCCAGCGGCTGCGGCCCCTGATGCTGCGAGAGCAGCCGCAGGAGCTCGGCGGTGTCGCGCGACGGAGAGAGCTCGGCGACCACCGAGACCTCGGCCGTCAGCTCGGCGGCCTCGGCGAGGATCTCCGCGGTCTGCACGGAGCGCACGAGGGGGCTCGTCCAGATCGCGGCCGGGCGTCGGTCCTTCTGCTTCGCGAGCCACCGGGCGACCCGACGGGTGACCTTGCGGCCCTTGCCAGTCAACCAGCGACCGGCGTCGCCCAGCTCAGGCGCGTCATCGACGGCCTGGCCGTGACGAATGATGAGGATCTCCATGCGCAGACCTTAACCTGCCGAGCCGCCAGCGGGGGAGCGCCGCGCGCGGGGAATAAACGCAGCCGCCGGCAGGGGAGCGCCGCGCGCGGGGAGCGAGCGGGAGCGCCGCGGCGCGCCCGTCAGAACTCGCACTGGTGCGTCGTCACGTTGCAGTGCGACCCAGGAGCAACGAACGGGCAGATGCTCCCGAAGAAGCTGTCGCACGGCGGGCCGCAGCTGTACGAAGTGTGCGTGTAGCAGATCTGTCCACCGTCGCAGTCGGCGTCCGAGGCGCACCGGCAGTTGAAGTCGTCGGGGATCCCGTTGCCGTTCTCGTCGGCGCCGTCGCAGCACTCTGTCACGTAGAAGTCGCTTGCGCTGCAGTCCTCGTCGGCACAGTCGATCGCGCCGTCGCAGTCGTTGTCGAGCCCGTCGCTGCACGCGGCGGTTCCGAACTCGGGGCCGGGGTCGGCTCCGCGGGCGCAGCGCCGGCAAGGGCCGAAGGTGGCGCAGCCGGGATCAGCGCAGTCGACGTAGTGATCGCCGTCGTTGTCCAGCTCGTCGTTGCAGACCTCGGGCGGGTTCGGGGCGATCTCGACGTTGAGCACGAAGGGCCCCTCGTTCGCGCCGCTCGCCGGATCGATCGTGAAGCCGTCGAGGAAGACGAAGTACGTGCCCGGGTACAGGATGGTGAAGTCGATCAGGGAGGACCACGCGGCGCCGCCGCTGTCGTCGTCGCAGGCGATCTCCCGACCGGAGTCGCAGATGCCGGTGCGGACGTAGAGCACCGAGTCGAAGCTCGATCCGACCGAGTCGAGGTGCACGCGCGACGGCGCGGTGAGCACGAAGTAGAAGACCGCCTCGCCGGCGTCGCCGCCGCACGCGCCGCGGGTCTCGCTCACGTGGCCGGTGGTGTCGCCCGTGTAGGTCCCGGTCCCGGGGATGAGCTTCGGGGACAGGCAGTTCGCCTGCTGGAGCACGCACCTCGGGTTGCTCGCGCAGTCCGGATCCTGGCAGTCCACGAGGGCGTCGCGGTCGTCGTCGAGGCCGTTGTTGCACTGCTCCGGCGTCGGCGCGCAGCGCGGCGCGAAGGTGCAGGCCGTGTCCGCGCAGTCGACGCGCTCGTCGCAGTTGTTGTCGATGCCGTCGTCGCAGATCTCCGGCACGCAGACGTCGCAGGCCGGCGCGTTGATGCAGTGCGGGTCGGCGCAGTCGACGCGCCCGTCGCAGTCGTTGTCGACGCCGTCCTGACACCGCTCCGGCGAGCCGGGCGGGATACACGCGCAGGGGAAGACGCCGCGGCAGTCCGGATCGCCGCAGTCGACCAGGAGGTCGCAGTCGTCGTCCGCGCCGTTGTCGCAGCGCTCTCCCTGGATCGCGCAGCCGCACAGCGCGTCGGAGCCGCAGTCGAGGTCGTCGCAGTCGAACGCGCCGTCGCAGTCGTCGTCGAAGCCGTTGCCGCACTTCCCGAGTTCGCTCGCGGAGCATCCGCAGGCGGGGGTGCCGGCGCAGTCCACGTCGAAGCAGTCGACGATGGTGTCGCAGTCGTCGTCGACGCCGTTGTCGCAGCGCTCTCCGGCGGGGCTCGGCGCGCAGCCGCAGGTCTCTGCAGCGGCGCACGCGGGGTCGAAGCAGTCGGCGACGCCGTTGCAGTCGTTGTCGGCCGCGTCCGTGCAGATCTCCGGCGCGCCCGGCCGGACGGACGGGTTGACGTCGTTGCAGTCGCCCCCGCCGCAGATCGCCGGGCCCTCGCCGTCCCCGTCGTCGTCGCGCGGGCGGTGCACGCAGCCGCCCTCCTCGCACGCGTCGCTGGTGCAGGCGTCGCCGTCGTCGCAGTCCGTCGGGCCGCCGCACGCCGGCGCGCCGCCAGCGCCGCCGTTACCGCCGCCGCCGTTCGACGACGTCGACACGTCCGCGCTGGTGGTGCTCGCGGCGCCGCCGGAGCCGCCCCCGCCCGCGTCGGGGAGCTCGAGGAGGCTCGTCCTGCCGCAGGCTCCCATCGAGGCGGCGAGGGCCGCGAACGCCCCCGCCGCGAAGAGACATCGTCGGAACGTTCGGGGCCACGACGGCTCCCTCCCGACCCCTGCTGAAGAGCCCGGCTTCATCTCTCACCCTCTCGCACCGGCCGCATGGGCCCACGCTTCAGCCCACTCTACACGCCTGCGTTTCCAGAGAAGCAAAGTTTGAGCCCCCGGCGCCCCCGTGTCGCTGGATGGAGGAGACCCGTGCCACGGGCGACACAACTGAAAAATTCTTGCAAGAACGAATGATGGTGCTGGTGCTGCGGTCCTTCCCGGGAGCGACTCGGGGCAGTTGCGGGTCGATGCTTCCGCGTGTAACGAGGCCCGGTGGGAGCGCAGCTCCAGATCGAGTACGAACGTCCGCCTCCTGGGCTTCAGCGCGGCCGTTATCCTGCGCCATCCTGGGCCATCCTGGCGATCGGCGCCGCCGTGGTGCTCGGGGCGGTCGTCTTCCTGATCCGGCGGGCGCGCAGCGCGTCGCGCGCGAGGAAGGGGGGCGAGCCGCCGGTGTCGCGGCGCCGGTGAGAGGCGGGCGCCCGGGTCGCTCCCCGCAAAGGATCGACCGCCGGTGCGATCGCAGGTTGACACCCGGCAGACCGGACCGGTAGGCACCATTGAGGGACGCGCTCCCGGTCGGCTGATGTAGAGTGCCGCCCGAGCGGGCGACGAGCCCGCAACAACCGGGGCCCAGGACGCGGCGTCAGCGACGCCCCGCTGGGTCCCGAAGGACGCCGCGCAAACTGCGGCCCGTGGGTACATGGCACCGATCGAACGTGGCGTTGAGCTTGTACAGCGCGTGATCGCGCAACTGAAGAAGCGCCCTTCCAGCCATGCCGCCGTGGGAGCGAGCCAGGCGGCCCTCGACGCGCTCGAGTCGAAGCTGATGGTCGAGCTGCCGCCCACGCTGCGGGCGTTCCTCGAGTTCGATTTCACGTTCGCCAGCCTGGGCCCCCGGTTCAAGGGGCGGCATCGCTTCGGGAAGGATCCCTCGGCGCCGCGGCCGAAGCTCACCTCCGTGCGCAAGCTGGCCGAGGCGAAGACGGACCTCGGCTGGACCGAGTCGCGGCTCCGGGGCAAGGTCGTGCGGCTGCCCAACCTCGCCGGTCAGCCGTGGAACGCGCTCTACCTCGGCGAGGCCCGGCGCGACGGCGAGCTCGTCATCCTCGGCCTCGACAACGAGGACACGAACGTCCGGGTGTTCCCGCGCTACACGGCGTTCGACCTGTACCTCGTCGAGCAGTGCGGCCTGGCCAGGCTGTCCGAAGGGCATCGGCTGGAGGATCTCGAGTCGCACGTCGCGCTCAACCCGGAGCTCGGGACCGCCGAAGAGGACGACGAGGGCGATACGGAGTATTGATCACGCCCGAGCCGCCGCCTCCAGGCCGGCCCCGCTCGGCTGCGGACGAGGCCCGTGACGAACGCGACGGCTGACGGAGCGGACGCGATCCACCTCCAGGTGGTCAACGGAGACCCCCGCGACCGGCTCGACAAGCTGGTCGTCCACCTGCTCGAGCGCGCCGGCCGCGCGACCTCGCGGGCGGCGGTGCAGCGATGGATCGCCGCGGGGCGGATCCTCGTCGACGGGGAGCCGGCGCGCGCGTCGATCGCGGTGCGCGCGGGCGCGGCGATCGAGGTCCGGCCGGAAGAGCCGCCGCCCGCGGCCGCCGCCGCCGAGCCCGAGGTGGCCGTGCCCGTGGTGTACGAGGACGAGCACCTGCTCGTGATCGACAAGCCGCCGGGCCTCGTCGTGCACCCGGCGCCCGGGCACGGCTCGGGCACGCTGGTCAACGGCCTGCTCGCGCTGCCGGGGTTCGCCCTGGCGCCCGCGGACCCGCGCGATCCGATGGGCCACGTCCGCCCGGGGATCGTGCACCGGCTCGACCGAGGCACGAGCGGGCTGCTCGTCGTGGCCAAGGACGAGCGCACGCGCGAGGCGCTCAAGGAGCGGTTCGCCAGGCACGCGATCGAGCGGGAGTACGTCGCGATCGCGGTCGGCGAGGCGCGCGACGCCACGTACGACACGCTCCACGGACGCCACCCGACCGACAGGCTCCGCTTCACGTCGTGGCCCCGCGGCGAGGCCGGCGCGACGGGGGCGAGCGCGCCGCGCCGCGCGGTGACGCACGTCCGGGCGCTCGAGCGGCTCGGGGGCGCGGCGACGGTCGTGGCGTGCTCGCTCGAGACGGGCCGCACCCACCAGATCCGGGTCCACCTCGCCGAGCGCAGCAGGACGCCCGTGCTCGGAGATCCCCTCTACGGCAAGCCGCCGAAGCGGCAGGACGTGCGGGCGATCGCCGAGGAGCTCGGGCGGCAGGCCCTGCACGCGCGCGTGCTCGGGTTCATCCACCCCGCGACGCAGGCGCCGGTGCGCTGGGAGAGCGCGCCGCCGGCGGACATGCAGCGGGCGCTCGACCGCCTGCGGAAGCTCGCTACCAGATCTTCGATTTGATGTGGCCCTTGGACTTGATCAGGATGTCCACGAGGGCGCGGTCGTAGAAATTCTTCTGGTAGAGGTCGGGCGAGACGCGGCTCTTGTAGAGCGCGCGCCCCTCCTCGATCTCCTCGGACAGGACGGTGAAGAGGTCATCCTGCTGGATGCCCTGCACGATCTTCTCCTCGTTGTAGAGCGAGAGATCGCTTGCGATGGCGCGCGCCAGGCGTCGCGCAGCCTCTTCCGTTTCAATCAAGGGCATCGGTCTCTCCTCCAGGGTTCACGGGCCGGGGGCACGCGCTCCCGAGCCGAAGGGCGCCTAGGATGCAGCAGCGCGGGCGGCGCTGTCAAAGTCGCTCGTCTCTTGGGCCGCGCGGCGGCGCGAAGACCGCGCCGCCCGCTCCCGACGGCGCGCCGGCGCGAGGCGGGTCCGAGCTCTGCCGCGTCGCGGCGAGCCCGGCGAGCCCCGAGAGCAGCGGGAACGCGACGAGCGCGTAGCGGCCCGCGCCGAAGAACACGGCGTGCGTGAGCGCCGTCGCCGCGAGGACGGCGAGCGCGGCGCCCGCGAGCACCGGCGCCCGGAGCAGCGCGCGCCCCTGCAGCGACGCGAGGGCGAGGAGCGCGACGTAGCCCACCCAGGCGTGCACGTGCAGCGCGGCGGCGACCCCGACGGCGAGCAGCGCGAGCCGGGCGACCGCGAGCGCGCGCGGAGCGAGCGAGGGCCCGGGCGCGCGGCCATCGGGCGCGCGCGTGTGGGCCGCGCGGCCATCGGGCGCGCGCGTGTGAGCCGCGCGCGCAGCCCACACGAGGGCGAGGAGGAGGACGACGCGCTCGAAGACGGTCTCGACGGCGCCGAGCGCTACCTTGTGGGCCTCGCCGAAGGCCGCCGGGTTCGAGGCGTGCAGGTACCACCCGGCGGCGCCGCAGTAGTCGAACGTCGCGGCCAGCTTGCGCGGCACGAGCCCGAGCCAGGCGCCCGGGTGCTGCGCGATGAAGCGGCGCGCCTCGCGGCCGAAGCAGGTGTCCTTGCCGGCCTCGTCGAAGACCTCGCGGCACGCCTCCGGCACCTGGATCGGCGCCCAGGCGCCGGTGGAGGCCGGGTCGGCGCCGATGAGCAGGTTCCAGCCGCCGTTCACGCTGACGAGCGCGCACTGGTTCATCCGCGCGCAGTTGCGCGCGGTCCAGGGCGCGCAGACGAGGAGCGCGGTGATCAGCGTCAGCAGGATCGGCGCCGCGCCGCGCGCCGCCCGCGCCCGGAGCGGCGCGCCGTCCGGCGGGGCGAGCGCGCGAGGGGAGCCGCCGGGCAGCGGGCCCGAGAGCGCGAGGACGGCGAACGCGGGGGCGAGCACGAGCGCCTGCGGGCGGACGAGGGTGGCCGCGCCGACGAGCAGGCCGATGACGGCGAACGGGGCCAGCGCCGGGCGGCGATCGCGCGCCCACGCGGAGGCCCACGCGGCGCAGGCGACCAGCGATCCCGTGACGCCCTCCGTCATGAGGGCGGGGGTGTACGCGACGAGCCCCGGATGGATCGCCACGAGCGCGCCCGAGAGCGCCGGCACGGCGCGCGACCGCGGCGCAGCGCGGGCCGCGAGCCTGTGGACGGCGAGCGCCGCCAGCGCGCCGAGCGCGGCGTTGAGCAGCATCGCGACCGCGGGGTGCGCGCCGACCAGCGCGTACAGCGCGCCGACGGCGCCCGGGTAGCCGACCGGGTAATGCGCGGCGTACGTGACGACGCCGTCGGGCCACAGCCACGTGTAGCCGAGCCCCGCCGCGATCCGCTCGGCGATGCGCTGGTAGTAGGTGCCGTCGGCGGTGGGCGGGAAGCGCCCAGCCGCCCAGGCGACGACGGCGACCCGCGCGGCGAGGGCGAGGGCGAAGACGGCGAGCGCGTCGCGCCGGCGCGCGCCGGCGAAGGCGTCGCCGCTCATGAGCCGCGCGGACGGGGCAGCGGGAAGCGCGCGAGCAAGCCGGTGGCCCGCAGCGCCGCGATCACCTCGCACGCGGGCAGACCGACGACGTTGGAGTAGGATCCGTCGATGCGCGCGACCGCGAAGGCGCCGAGGCCCTGGATGGCGTAGGCGCCGGCCTTGTCGAGCCCCTCGCCGGTGGCCGCGTACGACGCGACCTCGTCGTCGCCGAGATCGCGGAAGCGCACCTGCGTCGTGACGGTCTCGGCGTGGAGCGGCCCGTCGAGACCGGGGGTGGCCCGAGGAGCGAGCTCGACCTGGCCGCCGCCGGCGATCGCGAAGCGCGTCCACACCTGGTGCTCGCGGCCCGACAGGGCGCCGAGCATGGCGCGCGCGTCCGCTTCGTCCCGCGGCTTGCCGAGGATGGCGTCGCCGAGGATGACCGCGGTGTCGGCGACCAGGACAGCGCCGGCTCCGGCCGCCTGCGCCAGCCGACGCGCGGCCTCGAGCTTGGCCAGCGTGACGCGCTCCAGGTAGGCCGCGGGCGCCTCGCCGGGGCGCCGCGTCTCGTCGACGTCGGCCGCCGCGACGCGGAGGGGCAGGCCGAGCGTGGTCAGGATCTCTCGCCGGCGCGGCGAGCCGGAGCCGAGCAGGAGCGGGTGCGCGTCGTCGATCATGGGCGTGCTGGCGGCGGGGGCGCCGGCCCCGGCGGGCGTGGTCCTAGCACGGCCCGGAGCGACCGCGGAATGCAGCGCAGCCCGGCGCCTCGGGCGCCCTCTGGATCGCGCCGAGACGATTGCTGTTTTGACTCTCACCCGGTCAGTAGTAGAGGGTCGGGCGCGATGCGCGCCAACCGGAGGGTGCCAGCACGATCGAGCCTCCCGCTGCTGGTGGCCTCTGGGATGTTCGCGGCGGGTCTCCTCCCGGCGACGGCGCGCGCGGACGAGTGTGCGCCCGCCCATGGGCTGTCGGGCTGCATCGACGCCGACAACCTCTGGCCTCACGCCGGCGGCGGCCCCTTCCTCGCCGTGGGGAGCACGGCGACGGCCCCGAGCGCGAAGGCCTCGTTCGGCCTCGTGGCGAGCTACCTGTCGAGGCCGGTGGGCCTGCGCGCCAGCTCGCCGGACCCCGGCGGGACGATCATCCACGCGCTGGACAACATGGTCGACGCGACCTTCCTGTGGTCGCTCGGGCTCACCGATCGCCTCGAGGTCACGATCGCCGCGCCCGTCACCCTGTACCAGGACGGCGCCGGCTTCGCCGATGTCCTCGGCACCGACAAGACGCTACCGCGCAGCGTGCTGCGCGACGCGCGCCTCGGCGCCGCGCTCGCGATCGTGCCGCCGCCCCGGCGCGGTCCGCTCGACGGCTTCTCGCTCGCCGCGCGCGCCGAGCTCGCGCTGCCCACCGGCGATGAGACGGTGTTCGCGAGCGCCGGGACCGTCACGTTCGCGCCGAGCGTCGCGGCGGCGTACCGGCTCGACAGGCTGCAGATCGGGGCCGAGATCGGGGCGCGGCTCCGCGGATCGAGCAGGCTGGCGGACGCCGAGATCGGCTCCCAGCTCCTCGGCGCGCTCGGGGCCGCGTACGACGTGCTGCCGGGCCGCTGGCTCACGGCGAGCGCCGAGGTGTTCGCCCTCGGCACGCTCGCCGAGCAGCCCGGCGGGGGCGGGGCGCTGGTGCCGGCCGAGTGGATCGTCTCGGCCACGAGCGCCCCGCTGCTCGCCGGCGATGTGTCGCTGTCCGCCGGCGGCGGCGGCGCCGTCCCCGTCGCCTCCGAGGGCGCGCTGACCGCGCCGCGCTTCCGGTTCAACCTGGCGCTCCGGTACGCGCCGACGGGGCGCGACGTGGACGCGGACGGCGTCCTGGACCGCGACGACCAGTGCCCGTCCGCCGCGGAGGATCGCGACGGCTTCCAGGACGGCGACGGCTGCCCCGAGGACGACAACGACGGCGACCGCATCCCCGACGGGCGCGACCAGTGCCGGGACGAGCCCGAGACCATCGACGGCTTCCAGGACGGCGACGGCTGCCCCGACGCGGACGACGACAAGGACGGCGTCCCGGACGACACCGACAGCTGCCGGAACGCCGCGGAGGATCGCGACGGCTTCCAGGACGGCGACGGCTGCCCCGAGGACGACAACGACGGCGACGGGATCAAGGACGAGCGCGACACGTGCCCGAACGGCGCGGAGGACGTCGACGGCTTCAGAGACGGCGACGGCTGCCCGGATCCCGACAACGACATCGACCAGGTCCCCGACGCCAGCGATCAGTGTCCGGACGAGCAGGAGGATCGCGACGGCTTCCAGGACGGCGACGGCTGCCCCGAACGCGACAACGACGAGGACGGCGTCGCCGACGCGGCCGACGCGTGCCCCACGACCGCCGAGACGATCGACGGCACGGCGGACGCCGACGGCTGCCCCGAGCCGAACGGCAAGTCCCTGCCGCGGTGGTCCGGCGATCAGGTCGCGCTGGACGGCCTTGTACGCTTCCCTGCGGGAAGCGCGCGTGTACCGCCGGCGCTCGCGTCCCAGCTCGGCATGATGGCCCAGCTCCTGCGCGGGCGGATGCCCCTCGATGTCGTCATCGTGGAGGCCTACCCCGATCGCGCGGGCGACGTGTCGGCGCGCGCGGTGGAGCTCGCCGGCGCGCGCGCGAGCGCCGTCAAAGAGATCCTCGCCGGGGCCGGCATCCCGGCGGACCGGATCACCGCCGCCGCCGGCGACCCCTCAGCTACGCGCGCGCCGGGCGCGCCCCAGATCGAGATGACTGCCACCCGGGCTCGGCGCCCGGAAGCAACCCCCCGCGCGCCGGGCGCGTCCTCCTCGTCGACCGGAGAGAAGAAACTGCGATGAACGTCCTCGAGGCACGCCGTGCCCGTCATTTGATCATCCGCCTCGATCGGGGCGAAGAGCTCCCCGCTGCCTTGGTGCGCGCCCTCGACGAGGTGGAAGCGCGCGCCGGCTGGATCCAGGGAACAGGCTCGCTCGAGAGGGCGGAGATCGCGCTGTTCGATCAAGCCTCCCGCACCTACGCGAAGGCGCGGGTCCTCGACGGTCCCTGCGACGTGGTGGCGCTCTCGGGGAGCATCGCGCAGCAGCAGGGCGAGACATCGCTCCGCCTGTCGGCCACGCTCGCCCGGGAGTCCGGCGTCGGCCTGCAGCTGGCTGGCGGCGAGCTCGTGTGGGCGCGCGTCTACGGGCTCGAGCTCCACGTCACCACGTTCGACGACCTGCCGCTCGTGCGGACGCCTGACGAACGCACCGGCCTCCTGCAGCTCGCGGCCCAGTCGACCACCCTCCCTGCGCCCGCGAGTGAGCCGCCCCGCGCCGCGCCCCCTGCGCCGGCCGCGGATCCTCCGCGCGCCGCGCCCCCGGCCGTCGCCGTCGAGGCTCCCCGCGCCGCGCCCCCGGCGCCGGTCGTGGATCCTCCGCGCGCCGCGCCCCCGGCCGCTGCCGTCGAGCCTGCCGCCGCGCCGGTGCTGCAGCGACCGGTCCGTCCTCGCCAGGAGGAGGAGACGGTGTACCCGGAGGTGGGCGACAGCGTGACCCACTTCCACTTCGGCGAGTGCATCGTGATCAGCTCGGACGGCGAGCGGATCCGCCTCCGCCAGGAGCGCGACGGCCGGGTGCGCGAGGTCTCGCTGACGATGCTCCGCATCGAGCCGCCCACCGTGGACCCGGCGACCGGCAGGAAGCACTTCCGCCTCGCACGCAAGAACTGAACGGCCTCGCGCGCCACCTCGGCAGGGGGCGGCGCGCGATCAGGCGGCGCTCGGCCGCTCAGGCTCAGAAGACGCGCTGGGCGACGTTGATCGAGTCCCCTGCCTGGAGGGGCACGTCGGGGATCTTGTTGTCGATGATGTCCTCGACCGAGACGACGGCGAACACCGTCTTCCCCTGGGACTTCCGTCGGATCGTGACGCGATCCTTGTTCGCGATGCTGTTGAACCCTCCGGCCATCGAGATGGCGCGGAGCAGCGTCATGCCGGGCTGGAGCGGCAGGGACCCGGGCTTCTGCACCTCACCGAGCACCTCGACCCGCTTCGAGTTGTACTCCCGGATGCTCACGCTCACGCTCGGATCGGTGAGGATCTGCCCCTCCATGAGCTTCGCGCGCACGAGCTCCGCGAGCTCCTGAGGCTCGAGGCCCGCGACCTTGAGCCGCTTCACGTAGGGGAAATCGACCGTCCCGTCCGGCGCGACCGTGAACGTCGAGGGCAGCTTGTCCTCGCCGACGATGCGGAGCTCGAAGACGTCGCCGACACCGATGGTCGTCGCCTCCACGGGAGGCGGCAGGTTCACCGGCTCAGGCTGGCGCGACGAGCAGGCGGAGATCGCCAGCGCGAGCAGGGCGGCCAACCACCGACCAGGACGCCGCATCACATGAACCAACGCACGCCAAGGTAGGCCTCGAACTGCTGCCAGCCAAGGGAGTTGTTCGCACGAACGAGTTCGCCGGTCGCTCCGTCACGCTCGGTGGTCGAGAGCGAGGTGCTGCTGACGTTGTTGCCGTACCGAACGGTCGAGTTGATCCCCAGCGAGTCCCCGATCCGGTACTCGCCGAACAGCGAGGCATCGATGCGGACATCCGTCCAGGCCGGCTCTGGCTCGATGGTGCCGAGCCCCGGCGCGCCCGTGTCGCCGGACCCCGGGATGGCGGGATAGACGAGCGCCGCCACGCCGCCGTCGAGGATCACCAGGAAACGCCCGCCGAAGAAGTAGGTCAGCTTGAGGTAGCCGCGATCGCGCTCGAAATAGGTCGAGAGAAAGCTGTCATGAAAGTCGCGCGTGAAGCCGGCCGACAGCGAGGAGAGCGCGAGCGTCGCCGCCGCCGGATCCGTGGACGGGTTCGGCGTCAAGAACCACTTGAGCTCGAATTGACCGATGACGCTGTCGAAGTCGTTCACGACATCGACCTGACCCTCCGACGAGTAGAAGCTCGCGCCCCAGCCGGCCATCGCGAGCAACCCGAACGACGGTGTCACGAGGCCGTTGAGCCCGATCTGCGCGCGAAGGGGGTGAGAGGAGCGCTGGATGGTCGGGTTGGGGTAATTGACGAACCCGAGGGACGCATCGTAGATGAGCGCGGTGCGCGGCAAGAACCGCCAGCGGCCCCGCGTGCGGATCGAGTGGTGCAGGTTCGTCAGGCCGCTGAACTCATCGACCTCGAAGAACGTGCCGAGGAAGCGGTACCCCAGCCGCCAGTCGAGCAGCCCTCCGCCCGGCGTCCACACGAGCTCCGCCCCCGCGTCGGCGTTGATCCGCCGGAAGCTCTGGTTGGAGATCCCCAGATCGGAAGACGCGATGGTCCGGCCGAGCGACCCGTCGAGGACCACGGACCACGGGCGCTGGGGCAGGATGGTCAGCGTGGCGTCGAGCAGGCCGCCGACGTTCCTCTGCTCGCTCATCCGTTCCTGCCCCCTCTCCATGCCGGAGACCGGGAAGAACTCGTCGTAGGTCGCCGAGATGCCGCCGCGGAACTCGACGTCGGGCGGGGGCGCGCCGGGCGACACCTCCTGGCGCTGCTGGCTGAGCGTCGAGAGCGAGAAGGACGGCGTTATCCGGAGCCGCATCGAGCCCACAGGCCCGACGTCATCCGAGCCCGCCTGGTCGTCCTCGGCCCTGCGGAAGAAATTGGAGTCATAGCCGAACTCCGCGGCGATCCCCGGATGAAGCTCGAGATCGCCGGCGCGTATCCCGATGCCCTCGGTGTAGCGACGATCCTTCAGCCAGGGTTGATCCTGAGCGGAGGAGAGCGCCGGGGACAGGGTGATTGTGAATACGGCAGCGGCTATGGTGTCACGAAGTTTCATCGCCTATTGGGCAGTGGCATCGAGAAAGGCTGGCGCCTACCTAAAACAGCTACTGCACGCAGGCGGCTCGATGATGATCTGATTGACGGGATACTCCGAAGGATCCTCCTTGGGGAGGTTCGGATCGATCGTGGCCGTGACGGCGCTGTCGCCGATGAAGCCGGCCTCCTGGCCGATGCATTGATTGGCCTCGGCGGTCAGCTGCTCCGTCCGCTGCCTCAGCACCGTCAGGATGGTGAACTCATGGTTGGAGAGATCGGCGTCGCGGCGGTTCACCGCGAGCTCCAGGCCCTGCCGCCGCTCGCGGGCGGAGCGGATGGCGACGTCGATCTGATTGAGCTTGTCGTTCAAGCATAACGTCTTCACGACGTCGCGCTGCGAACGGGCCGTTTCGAGCTGGCGACGAACCGACGTGCGGGAACCGTCCATCCGGGCGAGGAAGGTGTCGCTCTGCGCAAGCTGCTCAGCCGGGGATAACGTCACCTGCCGCGCAAGGCCCGCGGACGCATCCGGCGGAGGCGCCGTCTGCGCCTGCGCAGCGGCGATGCCGTGGCCGATCACGGCCGCGATCAACGCTGCTGCTGCAAGGCCGGGGATCTGTTCGCGCTTCATCGATGACCTCCGAAAGTCAGGCCCGCGGAGTATAGAGGCGGGCAGACGTAATTGTCAAAACGCAATGAGCATGCCGAGCAGGCAGCAGACGCCCGTCAGGTGAGTCCGTACGAGGTCTCCCCTGGTTTGGGTGCGCGGCGGAGGCGCGCCATTCAACTCGAGCAAAACGGGGCGGAGGCTGTCACCCTCGGCCCGGGTCGGAGTTCGGGGCTACTGGCTGACGAAGGTGACAGGGATCACCACCGTCGCGCCGCCGCCCTCGGGCGGCGCGAACTGCGCGCTCTGAACGCGCGCAACAACGCAGGAAATCACCGTCCCGGAGAGGTTGGAGCCGCCCGAGGGGCTCGCGGAGAGCACCTCGCCATTCGGGCCGATCTTCGCGGTGATCTTCACCGAGCCCTTCATGCTCGGATCTTCCTGGAGCCCTTTATTATAGCAACGGCGGAATCCGGCGGCCATCCCGGCGACGACCGAGGACGCGTTGGAGACGCTGCCGCCGGAGACGGCGGCGCCGCCGACCTGGGCGTTGCCGACCGGTCCCTTGACGACCTGCGTCGAGCCGGCCGTCGCCGGGCCGCTGGTCCCGGTGTTGCCGATGCTCGCGAGGCCGCCGCCGCCGGCCGCGCCGGGCCGCACCGTGCCGCCCCCGGCGCCGCCCATGTTCAACCCTGCCACAGCGCCCTTGCCGACGCCGGCGCCCGAGGCAGCCGCGTTCTCGAGCAGGCCGAGCGGCACGTCCCCCGAGCTCAGCACGTTGGCGGTCGCGTTCCCGCTCGAGTTGAGCGCGCCCAGCATCTGCATGTCGAGCTGCGCGAGCTCGTTCGTGAGCGCAGCCGCCTTGGCGTCGCTCATGCCCCCGGAGCCCTTCCCGGGCGCGGCGGCTGCCCCCTTGTTCCCGCTGCCGGCCGACGCCTTCGGGGCCTCGGCGACGGGCGCCGCCGTCGTGGCCGGCGCGTCGACCGCCTCCTTCGGCTGCTCGACCGGCAGCGGCGGAGGCAGCTGCTTCACGGACTCGAGCAGCTGCGCGACGTCGACCTCATCGTCGACGATCGGATCCATCCAGTCGGAGTAGATCGATCCGACGGCGCCAAAGTGGAAGAGGAACGAGAACGCCGCGATGATCGTGGTCGTCCAGTCGATATCGTTCGCGATCCCCGACTTCACCGAGACGGGCAGCTGCGGCTTCGGCTGCACCGGCGGCGGCGCGACGAACTGGAAGAGGAACGTCGTCTCTCCCACGACGATCTTGCCGCGCGCCTCCTCGGTGAGCTGGACCTGGTACGCCTGGGCGTTGCCGGTGGCCACGCGCTTCGCCGACGACTTGAGCGCGGCGAGGTCGGAGACGCCGGATTTGAAGGCGACCCGGCCGGTCATGCCGTCCAGGAAGTTGAGGAAATACTCGCCCCCGACGAGCTCGAAGAGGCGGAAGTTCGGGGGGATGCTCTTGCTCGGGATGACGAACAGGCTCTTCTCGCTCGGGCCGATGGTGACGTGGGTGCGCTGCTTGATGACGCGCTCCTCGATCACCGTCCCCTCCTGAACCAGGCCGATCCTGAGGACCTTCGGGCCAGTCGCCTGCGGGATCGCCCGCATGACCGCGGTCATCTGCCCAGGTTGCCCGGGGCGCGACGGGGTGGGGAGCGGGTGCTGCTGGGTCATTCCAAGGGCCTCCGAGAAAGGGGGGACGAAGCGGGGGCCGACGCTGACTGCGATCGGCAGGCGGAGCGGCGGCCCGAGGCCCGGAAGGCACGGCGCGGGCCGAGCCAGGGCCCGCGGGAGACGCGCTGCGCAGCTGACGACACCACCGGCGCGTGAGGGTACACGGACGCCGCGGGGTGGTCCAGGAGAGCGAGCGCGCGCGGGGCGCTCACGAGGGCGCGCGACGCGCGCGGCGCGGCCGCTCGGGGGTCGCCCCGGCGGCGCGGTCGAGCGGCCCCAGGGCGGCGTCGACGAGCGCGTCGATCGCCTCGCGCTGGCGCTCCGCGGCGGCGCGGCCGGCGCGGCCGGCCGCGGCCGACGCGATCGCGCCGGCGGCCCCCGCGCCGAGCACCAGCGCGAGGGCGGACGGCCCGGCCTGCGCGAGGTAGGACAACGTGGCCAGGAGCAACGCGCCGAGCGCCGACAGGCGCGCCGCGGCGGGAGGCCACCCGGCGGCGAGATCGAGCTGCTGCTCGACCTCGACGAGCAGATCGTTCGCCGCCGCGATCTTCGCGCGCGGGCCTTCGGCGGACATCACCGCGAGGGCGAGGCGGCGCTCCCAGCTCTCCGGCGGCGATCGCCTCGCCAGCTCGGGGAGCCTCGCCTCGCCAGGGAGGGCGCGGAGCGAGCGCGCGAGCGCCCTCGCGTCGCCCGAGGTCACGCGCGCGACCTGCCTCGGGTACCGCCACGAGACCGCCGCACAGGCGCCGCTCGCCGCGAGCGACAGCGCGAGGAAGAGCGCGGCGGACACCGCGGCCTAGAACGGCTCCTTGAAGATCGCCTGCTCGATGCGATCCAGGAAGGGCTGCCGCAGCTCGGCGAGCGTGAGCTTCGGCTGGATCCGGCTCACGTCCACGGCGGCGATGGGCTTCTGGATGCGGCCGGTGATCGTCACCTCCGCGAGCGTGATGACCCCGCGCTGCTTGCCCTTCTCCTGCGCGCCGGCGCGGTCGCCGTGGCAGAGGATCGCGAGCAGCACCGAACCGAGCGCGAGTGCCTTGTACATGCTCATGGTCTCCTCACCTGCTGGTCGCGGCGTCGGCGGCGACGCCTCCGTCCGCCTCCGCGGCGGGCGGCGTCGGTGTCGCGGGCTGCGCTGCGGCCGCCGCCGCGTTGAGCTCGCCCTCCTTGAGCTTGGCGCGGTTCAAGAGCTCCTCCGAGTCGTCGCGCTGGCCCTTATTGCGCAGCTCCTGGAACTTGGTGAGCGACTTGATCGCCTCCGCCACCTGCTGCTTGGGCGTCATGCCGGGGACGCTGGGGGCGAACAGATAGAGCAGGCCGAGGTCGTAGTGGACCTGCGGCAGGTTCGGGTTGCGGGCGAGCACCCAGTCGAACTCGCGCTTCGCGTCGGCGTAGCGCTCGAGCAGGCGGTACGCGTCCCCGAGGTTGAGGTGCGCGGCGAGGTGCTCGGAGTCGAACCGGACGGCGCCCTCGAGCAGCGGCAGCGCTTCCTGGGCGTTGCCCGCCTCGAGCAGGAACGTCGCGAGCTGGACGCGCGCCTCGACGAGGTCGGGGCGGCGCGCCACCGCCTTGCGGAACTCCTCGATCGCCGCGGCGCGTTGCCCCTGCTCCCGGTAGATCAGGCCGCGGAGCAGCAGCGCCTCGGCGTTGTCCCTGTCGCGCGGCGGGTTCTCGCTCACCGGCTCGAACCCGTCCAGGATCGCCTGGAGCGCGTACAGGGCCAGATCGAGGCGCCTGTTCCGGTAGTGATCGCGGGCGATGATGACCATCGCCGGCCGGTAGTCCGGGTTGATCTTCAGCGCCTCCTGCGCGATGCGCTGGGCCGAGCCGGAGTCCTTCTGGAGCGACTTGATCTCCGCGAGCGTCGCGGCGACGGCCGCCGACTTCGGCATCTGGCCGCGCTTCTCGTTGAGGAGCCGCTCGGCCTCGCCGAGCTGGTCCTTCCGGGCGAGCAGCATGGCGTACGCGATGATGGCGGGCTCGTAGTCCGGCACGATCGTGAACGCCTGGCGGTAGCTCGCGCCGGCGGCCCCGTCGCGCAGCCGCTCCTGCACCACGCCGAGCGAGTAGAAGGCCTGGTGCGCGCGCGGATCGGCCTGCGTCGCCTGCGCGAACAGCGCCCGCGCGTTCGCGAGGTCGCCGCTCGCGAAGGCCTGCAGGCCGCTCTGATAGAGCGCCGCCGCCCGGCCGTTCATGGCCGGGTGCGCCGCCTGGGCCGGCTGATCGTACGGACGTGCCGAGCTCGGCGCATCGTTCATACCGTACGGCAAGGGCTGGCCGGGCGGCTGGGGAGCGCCGACGGGCCCGGGCTGGGTGGGCGCCTTGGGCGGCGGCGTCGCCTCGTCGCCGCAGGAGACGGCGGCGAACGGCGACAGGACGGCGAGCAGGCTCGCGAAGGCGGCGGCGTGGAGGCGGCGCTTCATGGAACGACCGGCAGGGGCAGGGGGAGGCCGTCCGGCGCGAGCGGCGGGGTCATGCCGGGCCGCGTGCGCAGGAAGAGGCCATCCTTGTATTCGAACGGGCGCTTCGTCTCGGGGTCGATGATCCCCTGGCTCCACTCGCGGAGCTTGGCGTCGCCGAGGATGTCGGTGAAGAACGCGAGCCGCTGGATCGCTTGGTCCACGGCCGGATTCCGCACCTTCCACGCCTTCGCCCAGACCACGGACTCCACGTAGAACTTGACCATCGCCTTGTCGGCGTCGTTGAGGAGCCGCTCGCGCGCGGCGCGCCACTGCTCGCGCCGGTTCTGGCGGAGCGCGTCGGCCGTCTCCTGGAGATCCTCGCGATCGCTCGTCTCGGCGAGCTTGAGCAGCTTCTCTTCCTTGTCCGTGTAGAGCTTGAGGCCCGGCGGACGGGCGTTGTAGAGGCCGGTGCGGCAGGAGTCGTAGAGCGATCCCTGCCGCGCGCGGGCGGCCACCGACCAGGGCCGCGACTCGTAGGCGGTGATGACCTCCTGGAGCTCCTTCCAGTACCGGTCGTTGGCCTTGGCGACGTCGGCCTCGAAGGCGCGCTTCACCTGGTCGATGACGCCCTCGTAGCGGTGGTGCCCCGTGTCGTAGTCGAACTCGGCCTTGACGCGCTCGTCGATGGCCTTGTAGGCGCACTCCGCCGCCATGTCGGCCTGCACCGACCCGAGGACCTTCGTCTTGTCGGCGGCGGTGGTCCGGAAGGACGTGAACGCGTTCGTCGTGTTCTTGCACCAGTCTCGCGCCTTGGGATCGCCGCCGGCGGCGCGCATCTTGGACGCGTGGTAGGCCGCCTGGACGACATACCCGCTCGCGGCCGGGTTGTTCTTGTTGGCCGCGTAATAGGCCTCCATCGACTGCGACGCCTTGAGGCGCGCGGCGCGGTTCGGGCCGTCATCGGGCCCCTGCTCGTCCCACGCCTTCAGGTCCGCCGACGCGACGAGGAAGTCGATGTCGGCCTTCTGCTCGGGGGGCGGGTTCAGGCTCATGAAGGTGGCGCGCGAGGCGGCCATCTTGTCGCGCTCCCCGATGTTCGCGTAGAGCAGCACCGAGTTCCGGGCCGCGTCCCGGCGCGCCGCCTGCTCGAACCGCGTGTTGCGGGCGATGGTGTCGTAGGTCTCGGCCGCGCTCCGGTAGTTGAAGAAGAGGACGTACGCGGCGGAGAGCGCGTCGTACGCCTGCTTCAGGTACTTCACCCGCTCGGCGTACCGCTTCGGGTCGGGGTTCTTCGGGGGGTTCGCCTCCGGGTCTCCCTTCTCGAGCTTCGCGAGGTTCTCCTCGTTTCCGTACTCCTTGATGAACAGGGAGTACATCGCGATGGCCTGGTCGTAGTCGCCGACCTGCTTGTAGCAATAGGCCCCGTTCATGGCGGCCTCCGGCGCCTCGTCCCGGGCCGGCGCCTTCTCGAGCGCGACCTTGTACAGGGCCGCGGCCTCGCGCCAGGCGGCGATGCGCGCTGGGCCGTCCGGCATCTTCTCGGCCTTCTCGAACGCGCGCGCAGCGTCGATGTAGTAGCCGCGGGAGATCGTCGGCCGGGCGATGTCGCCCTCCTTCAGCTTCTGCTCCTCGCTGACAGCGCAGCTCCGCGTGAGCGCCGCCTCGGCGAGCTTGCGGCTCTGCTCGACGTTGTTCTCGAGGTTCGACATCGTCGTGAGCCGCTCCCACGCCTTGTAGCCGAACTCCGTCTTGCCGCACTGCTCGTTGTAGATGGGCTCGAGCCGCCGCCGCGCCTCGGCGAACTGGCCGTACAGGAAGTAGTAGTCGGCCGCCTGGAACGCGTAGAGATCGATGTTCCTCGGGGCGTCGAGCGCCGGGGGGACGCGCTGGATGTACTCGTCCCGCGCGGTGACGTTGGCCTGGACCTCCGGCGGCAGCGGCTCGGCGATCACGCGCTGCTGGTCGCCCTCGCCGACGATCTTGACCTTGTCGCGCGGCTCGATGCCCTCGGCGCCGTTCGTCCGCTGGAAGGTCTTGTGCCGGTCCAGGAGCGCCTGGTGGGCCGTGTCGACCACCATGTACGCCGCCGGCTGCAGGTACTTGTCGTCCTCGTTGGAGTCCCGCACGCTGATCGCGGCGCGCCTCGCCACCTCGACCTCGTCCCGCGTGGGCGAGCGATCCATCGCGACCGAGATCACGACGATCATGTGGTGGGCGTCCGCCAGCCAGTAGCGGCTCTCGTACGCGTCGGGGGCGTTCTCGTCCTGGCTCAGGTAGCCGGCCCAGCCCTGCGCGGCGAGGCGGTACTCGCTGAGCGCCCGCTCGAAGATCGGGTCGCGCGACTCCTTCTCGCCGGTGCTCAGCGCCTGCTGCACGAGGGCGCTGCCCGCGTTCGTGTGGTCGGCCGCGGCCCGGCGGAGCCCGCCGCGAACCAGCCGCTCGGCGGTCTGGATCGCCTCGGGATCGTCCTTGTTGGCCTCGACCCACGGCGTCATACCCACGTACTGGGCGAGCTTCGTGCGCGCCTCGAGCGCCTTCGCCGAGTTCAGCGCCCGCTCGGCCGTCCCCTCGCGCGACTGCGACGTGAGCGTGTCGTAGATGTCCGCGATCTGGTTCTGGACCACGGGCGCGTCGCGGTGCATCGGCCACTTCTTGAGGAGGATCTCGCTCACCTCGATCGTGTTGCGGTACTGGTTGAGCTCCTTGAACTCCAGCGCGAGCGCCTTGTAGATCTCGACCGTCCACTTCTCGTCCTGCGGGATCAGCTTGGGATCCTGGACGCGCTCGATGGCGATCCGCATCTTCTGCTCGGCCATCCGGGGGTCGGTCTCGACGTCGAGGACATCGTTCCTCGGGACGTAGGGCTCATCCGGCCCAGGCCCGACGAAGTCGAGGTACGTGAGCGAGCCGGCGATGTAGGTGTATGCTTCCGCGCGGAAATCCGCGCCGGGATCGCCCGTGAGCTTCTCCTGTTCATCGGTATAACGGAGCAGCTCGATGAACTGGCGTACCGACGTCTCGTACCGCTGCTGCTTGAAGTACGTCCACGCGAGCTTGTACATCGCGACGCCGTGGACGGGGGGCTTCTTGTACTTGATCGACTGGCGGTACGCCGACTCGGCCCTGTTGTAGTTGAACGGGCCGCCGGCGCGGTCGATCTCGTTGAAATGGTAGTCGCCGATCTGCCACCAGACCTCGGCGATGTAGCGGGGCTCGGCGCCGAGCGCCGTCTTCTGCGGGATCGGCTGGCACTCGTCCGGGTAGGGGTTGACGTAGCTGGTCTCGTCCTCGACGGCGGCCGCCTGCGCCTTGCCCTGCCTGCGGGCGGGCTGGATGGCCCGGTTGCGCGGCGTCGGGCCGATCGGCGTCGGGTGGCGCGCCTCCCAGCCGGTCCAGTAATCCGGGTCGTGGTCCTGGGGGAGCGCGCCGACGGTGTCGCGCGCCGGGTCCTTCGGGTCGGGCGCGACGGGATAGGGATACCTGTTGTGGCAGACGAGCGAGCGCCACACCTGCTGCGCCTCGGGGAACCGGGCGGAGTCGTTCAGCGCGTGGCCGAGGTAATAGTAGATCCCGGCGAGCTCGCGGTACTGCGGGAACTCGCCGATCACGCGCTTGTAGAGCGCGATCGCGGGGAGCAGCGCCGCGCTGAGGTCGTCGCTCACGTCGGTGTCCGTGCGGGCGCGCTCCTCGTAGAGCGCGGCCAGGCGGAACATCGCGTCGGGGGTGTTCTCCGGGTGGGCGTTCGGGCCGCTATAGCGCTGGACGAACACCTCCAGCCGGCGGATCGCCTCTTCCCGGGCGTCGCGCAGCCCCTTCTTCTCCGTCTCGATCTCCCGGTCGAGCGCGGAGAGGATGCGGCGGCGCCGATCCTCGTAATGGTGCTGCACGATGCGGGTGATGGCGCTCCGGTAGTCGCGGGCCGCCTTCTCGTAGGCGGCCGCCTCCTTCTCGAGCGCGGCGAGCGCGGCGAGCTGCGCGGGCGTGGGCGGAGGAGGAGGCGGCGCCTGCTTGCGGCCCGTCGACATCGGCGGCGCGAAGGAGGGCACCACCGGGGCCGCCGCAGGGGCGGGGCTGGACGCCGCAGGAGCCGAGGCGCCGGCCGCCGCAGGGGGTGCGGCCCCAGCTGCCGCAGGGGGCGTGGCGCCTGCCGCCGCAGGGGACGTGGCGGTCGGCGCCGCGGCGGGGACGGCGGACGTGGCCGGCGCGGGTGGACCACCCGGCTGGGAGAGCGCGAGGGGCGCGACCGCCAGCACCAGGGCGAGGCTCGCGAAGCCGAGCGCGCCGCGCGGGCGACGGCGCCCGACGCGCGCGACGCCGAGCAGACCGCCCGCGGCTCCGGGCACGAGGATCCGCGCCTCCGATCCAGCGCGCAGTGCCTCACGGATCTGCGGCGCGCTCGCGCCGCCATGCTCCTTGCTCACTTCTCGTCCTCCGGATCGCCGCTGTCGTCGAGGACCTCGTCGAGCTCCTCCTTGAGGAGCCGGTCCTCCCGGGCGCGCTCGACCTGCAGGCTGCGAACGCGCGTCATCTGCTCCTCGCGCACCTCCCACGCCTCCTCGGTGATGCCGACGTCGGCGCGCAGGATGATGTTCTTCAGCCGGTCGCGGACGAGGCCGAAGTTCCGCATCGCGACCTCGCCGACCACGAGGCGCGCCTCCCTGTCGAGCGCCTCGAGCTGCACCGAGTAGTGCACGACGCTCGCCGTCTCCCGGCTGACCGTCTGCCGGAGGCCGGCGGACCGCTGCGCGACCTCGGCCTCGATCTCCCGGAGCGCCGCCTCGACCCGCGCGTCCGCCGCGTCGCCGGCGCGGAGCACCGGCGTGATCCGCCGCGCGTACGCCGCGAGATCCTGGCCGCCCGCGCCCGCCGACGCGAGCTCGACCTCGCGGGTCAGCGCGTCGCGGTAAGCCCTCCGCACCTGCGCGTCCTCGATGAAGCGCTGATCGCCGAAGCCGACCTGCACGCGGCCCGCGCTGACCTGCCGGCGGAGCACGTCCGACTGCTGGCGGTAGCCCGCGAGGTCGCGCTCGTTCTGCGCGAGCTCGTGCTCGAACCGGGCGATGCTCGCGGGATCCCGGACGACCCCGGCCTGCGGCCCCTCCCGGAGCACCCGCCGGAGGCCGTTGATCGTCGCCTGCAGCGTGTCCATCTGCAGCGTCAGCTGCTGGAGGCGCTGCGACTGGGTGTTCCACTGCCGGATCGCCTGCGTCTCGCGCTCCATGAAATCGGCGTCCGTGACGGGCACCTGCGCGAGGCGCTTCTCCAGCGCGCGGCGCCGCGCGCGCACGCTCCCGATCTCGCCGGAGAGCGAGCCGTCCTCGACGTCATCCATGCCCTGGCCCAGCGCGAGGCGCGCCAGCGCGACCCGGTTGAGCAGCGAGAGCGCCCGCTCCTCGCCGGCCTTGAGCTCCGGGAACGCGCGCACCCGGTTGGGCGAGCTGAGCACGGCGTTCAGCTTCTCGATGAGCTCGTTGGACTGCTTGATCAGATCGCGGCAGAGGTTGATGTCGTCGATCACCGCGAACGCCGCCGGACCGTCCTCCGCCTCGCGCGCCCACTGGACCGCGAGCGGCGGGAGCGAGACGTTCGTGTCGAGCGCCTCGAGCTGCTCCTGGCTGAGCTTGTCGTAATAGACGGCGGGATCGCTCGTCGAGCCGAGGAACGCGTCCACGCGCGCGCGCATCGGGTCGTAGGTGGCGCGCACCCCCTCGTACACCTTCAGCGCCTTCTCGAAGCGGCCGGCGCGGAGCATCAGGTCGCCGCGGAGCAGCGAGCCGTCCGCGATGTTCTGGCTGTCGGGCTCGGCGATGGCGAGGATCTCGAGCGATCGCTGGGCGCGATCCACGTCGCCCAGGCGCACGTACACCCAGGCGAGCTCGTAGAGCATGGTCCCGAACTCGGGCGAGACGCGATCGATGTGGCCGTACGCCTGCACCGCCTGCGCCCACTGATCGGCCTCGTAGAAGAGCCGCCCGATCGCGAGCCACGAGAGGTCGATCACGCGCCGGTGCTCCGGGGTGTCGGGCGGCAGCTGCGTCACCTTCTGGAACAGGTCGATCGCGGCGACGTAGCGCGTCTTCGGCACGGCCGGGGGCGCCTCGCCCTCCTTGAGCGGCTCGGCCGGAGGCGTCGCCTCCTTCACCGCGATCAGGCCGAGCAGGTACCTCGCCTGGTGGAAGTACTCGCTCTGCGGGTCGACCGCCCCGAGCGCTGCCTTCGCGCCGCCGAAGTCCCGCTTCACGTACAGGCCCTTGCCGCGCGCGTACGAGAGGGCGCTGCCCGCCGCGGCGGACGGGACGTTGTTCATCGACGCGAAGACGGCGTCGAGGGCATCGTAGTCCTTGATGCGGAGGCAGATGTCCACGAGCCGGCCGAGCGCCTTCGCCTGGTAGGCGGCGAAGCGCGGCTCGGAGCCGCTCGCGACGATGCGCAGGAAGACGCGGCGGGCCGAGAGGTACTGCTTCGATCGGAAGTACGTCTCGCCGAGCATCGCGAGCGCGTCGGGGAACGCGGTCGGATGATCGGGGTACTTCTCGATCACCTGGTTCAGCACGTTGGCCGCGCGCTCGTAGTCCCTCGATCCCATCAGCAGGGCGGCGTCCGCGATGCGCTGCGCCGGGGAGCGCTCCTCGCCGCGCGACTTCTGGATGGCCGCCTGGACGGCGCCGAGCTGCGAGGAGACGGTGCTGATCTGCTGCGACGCGCTCGTGTAGGCGCGCTCGGAGTCCAGCGCCCACGCGCCGCCCGGGGCCGCGGTCGTGGCCGCGCCGAGCGTGAGCAGGCCAAGCAAGGCAGGGAATACCCGCGATCCGGAGTCCCAGGTCATGACGACTTGTCCTAACGAGCTCGATCCTACTGGCCAGCTACTTACTACCCGCGGCGGCCGGCTGCCCGGAGGCATCCGAGAGGCCGCTCACGATCTTCTCGACGAACCGCACGGCCGGGCGCTCCTCGAGCGGGGTCGTGACCCCGCCCTTCTCGAACGCGACGGCCTGGAGGTTGATCGTCTTCCCCTCGACCGCCGTGAACGAATGGCTGGAGCGCACCTCGAAGCGGTAGCCGCGCAGGTAGGAGAACACCCCGTAGCCGTTGCCCTGCAGGTTCACGAGCACCTGGAGGGTGTGATCCCCGGGCGGGACGGAGCCGTTGAAGATCGGGATCTCGGTCTGCTCCGCGAGCGCGCCGGACTGGTCGGTCTTGTTGTACTGGACGGCGCCGTCCAGCACGATCAGCACGCGGGTCACGCGGAACGCGGTCGACAGCTCGTTGTTGAACCGGATCGAGGCCCGCGAGCCGGCGCCGCCGCCCGAGAGGATCGTGTCGCTGAGGAGCGAGAGCCGCGTGTGGCTGCGGCGGATCTGCTCCTTGAGCTCGTCGATGCGCTGCTCCAGATCGCGCAGCCGCACCGCGTAGGTGGGGCCGTCCATCGGCGCGGCACCGGCGCCGGCGCCGGGCGCTGCGGTCGTGCCGGCGCCGGGCGCCGTCGTCGCGGTCGTGCCGGCGCCGGGCGCCGTCGTCGCGGTCGGCGCTGCGGTCGTGCCGGCGCCGGGCGCCGTCGTCGTGGCCGGCGCTGCGGCCGCGCCGGCGCCGGGCGCCGAGGCCGCGCCAGCGCCGGGCGCCGAGGCCGCGCCAGCGCCGGGCACCGAGGCCGCGCCAGCGGCGGGCGCTGTCGACGCGGCGGGCGCCGCAGCGGCGGCAGGGGGAGCGGCTTTGCCCGTCGCGCCGCCCGGGCTCTGCGCGAAGACGGGCATGGCCATCAAGAAGGAGGCCGCCACCCCCGCAGCCAGCATCCTGTTAAGTCCCATCGAAAGGTAACCTCATGGTTTTACCCTCGTCGGAGAGGGGGGCGACCTCACGCCCGGTGCGGGGGAGTCTAGTGGCGGCGGGCTTCCGAGCGCAACGACCTGGACAGCGTTCGCCACCCAGGCGATGCACCAGGTCCTGCGACGGCGCGGGGCGCGACAGCATGCTGCCAGGATCGTGCTGACGCCTTCGTACGGCGCGCACCGACGGCCCGCGCCGTCCAGCCGAGGGCGCGCTGCCCCCGCGCAGCCGCGCCGCCCGAGGGCGCGCCGGCGCCGGCGACGGCGACCGCGCGCTGCCGCCGGCGCGAGCGCCGCTCCGGCGCGGCCCTCCTCGGCGGCAGGCGAAGGGGGCTCGCTCGCTCGGGGGCGGATCCGCTAAGGTGCGCTTGTGTCAGGGGAAGGAGAGCGCCTCAGATCTTCGAGCCGCGCTGCGCGTCCGATCCGGCGTCGCGGTCGTCGCCACGAACCCCCCGTCGCTCGGGCCGCCGAGGGAGCTCCGCAGTGGCTCGGCCGCTCCGGGAGCTAGAATGGTCCCGATTTCTCGAGAGGAGGTCACGGACGAGGCCCTGATGATGCGTTTTCAGGGCGGGGACCGCGCCGCGTTTGCCGGGCTCGTCCGGCGGCACAAAACTCCCATCTACAACTTCATCCTGCGGCAGGTCCGCGGGCCTGCGGTCGCCGAGGATCTGGTGCAGGATGTGTTCGTGAAGATCGTGCAGAGCGCCTCCGACTTCAAGCACGAGGCGAGGTTCACCACGTGGGCCTACGCGATCGCGCGCAACGTCTGCATCGATCACCTGCGCAAGATGTCGCTCCGGCGCCACCCATCGCTCGATCAAGCCTCCGGCGACGGCGGCGACGGGCCCACGCTCGGCGAGCGGACCGCGGATCCGGCCCCCCGCGCGGCGGTCGACCGGGTCGCGATCGGGACCGAGATGGGGCAGCTCATCCTGCGCGCGGTGGAGGGCCTGCCGCACGAGCAGCGGGAGGTCTTCCTGCTCCGGGAGATCGGGCACGTCCCGTTCAAGGACATCGCCCAGATCGTCGGGGTGCCCGAGAACACGGTGAAGAGCCGCATGCGCTACGCCCTCGAGCGCCTCCAGGAGGCCCTCTCGGAGTACGAGGACTACGCGAGGGCGCTGCGCTAGCGCTCCGGAGTCGAGCTGTCTATGGACTGCGAGAAGTTCGATCAGCACGTGATGGACGCGCTCTACGACGAGCTCGACGAGCTCACGTACGCGGCCATGAAGCGGCACATGGACAGCTGCGCGCGGTGCGCCTCGGCGTTCGCGGGGCTGCGCGCGGCCCGCGACGTCGGCGCGCTGCCGCTCGAGGAGCCGAGCGAGGACCTCGAGGCGCGGATCCTCGACGCGGTCGAGGTCGCGCAGAAGAAGACGCCGTTCCGGCGCAAGGCGCTCCGGGCGCTGGCCTGGGCCGGGAGCCACGCGATGCGGCCGCAGCTGGCGATGGCGGCGCTCTTCGTGCTCGTCATCGGCTCGAGCTTGCTGCTCCTCCGGCCGAAGACGGGCATGGCGCCCGTGCGGGTCACCGAGTGGGGTCAGCCCGCGTCGGAGCAGATCGAGCCCCCGAGCGCCGCCGCGCCGACCGCCTTCGCCGCCCCCGCCCCGGAGGAGGGCGAGGGCCGACGCGCGGCCGAGGCGAAGGCGAGCGAAGCGCCGCGGCCGGTCGACGCAGCGAAGGAGAAGGGCGAACGCCCGAGCGGAGATGCCGAGGGCGGCGCGGTCGCCGCGTTCCGGGAGGCGCAGGCGCTGCAGCGCAAATCGGGCTGCTCGGCCGCGCTCGGCAAGCTCGACGAGGTCGGGGCGCTGTACCCGGGCACGTCGGCCGCGCACGCCGCGATGTGGGAGGCGGCCCAGTGTTACCAGCAGGCCGGGGACACCGAGAAGGCGCGCGAGTTGCTGCTCGCGCTCCGCTCGACGAAGACCTACAGCGACCGCGCCGAACGCGCGATCCAGACCCTCGACGGGAGCCTGGCCGCCGCGCAGGCGCAGAACGCCGCGCCGGCGACGGTCGGCCGCGCCGCGGCGAAGCGCACCATGCCGGCGGCGGCGGCGCCGCCGCCGGCGAGCGCGCCCGCCGCCAGCGCAGCCCCGGGCTTGGCCGACGCTCCGCCGCCGGCCGAGCCCGCCGCGGCCGAACGCCCGAGCGAGGCGTTCGACGCCGCGCGCTGACGGGCCCCTGCGTCAGTTCGATCGCACCGGCGCGTCGCGGAGGTAGGCGATCGTCCTGATCGTGCCGACGATTCGCTCGCGGTCGTCCGGTGTGAGATCCACGAAGCGGATCCCCATGCCGGGGTTCGGGTTGTCGTGGAGGGGGCGCACCTCGTTGATCCACTGCACCGTTCCCTCGAGCACGTACGAGCCGTCCGCCCCCGGCGGCGCGAAGCGGAGCGTCAGCCGCGTGCCGATCGAGAGGGGCTGCGTCGTGCGGACGAAGATGCCCATCTCCGAGATGTTCGCGATCGAGGCATAGAGAAAGGTGTCATCGGTCTCGCAGTCCACGAGCCACGTGACGTCGATGCGCTCCGACGAGCGCCGGTCGAGCGAGTCCGGGTCGGGGGCGTCGCACTCGGCCTCGTCGGCGTGGTGCGAATCCCCGTAGGCGCCGGTCTGCGCGCGGGGTGCCGAGGAGGGGCCGCCATGCATGCCGGGCGGATGGTTCGAGTTACCACGTCCCCCGCTCATGATCCTGCGACTAGCCGCTTTCCGCACGCGCGTCGAGGGCGCTCGATGAGGAGCAACGCCCGATCTCGCCGTCGGGGTGCGACCTCAGCGGCGCAGCGCACGCGGCGCCGCGGCCGCGGGGCGCCCCTTCCCCATCGGCGGCGGCTCAACGCACGCGGACCACGCCCCCGCGAATGCGATTTTCGTGCGCGGGACCACGCGTCACCTCGAAGCGCGCGTCGCCGGAGAAAAAACCGAAGTACAGCGTGTAATCGCCCGGGGTGAAGTTGGGCTCGAGCTGGAACGTGTGATCATCCACGAGGATATCGCCCGGTTGCCACAGGCTCAGCGGGTAGCGCCCCTCGAGCACGGGATGGTCGCCGTTGTAGCGGCGCTGGAACCCGTCGATGTGGACGAACATCTTCCAGTTGCCGACGACCGGGCGGTGGACCCGGAAGTAGGTCCGGAGGTGATAGGTCTTCTGAGGGATCACGCTCGACACCTTCCGGCCGTCGTCGTCCGTCAGCTCCCAGCCGAGCACCTCCAGCTGGTCCTCGAACATCGCGTCGATCGGGCTCGCGGGCGCGGGGGGCTCGTCGAGCACGACCTGGGCGAGCCAGCTCTGGTTGGGGCGGTCGCCGAGCTCGTTCGAGGCGAGGAGGATCTGGCTCGAGCGGCCGTCGAGCACCGGCAGGTTGCGCTCGTAGCGCTCGCGGAAGAGGCTGTTCAGCTTCGGCAGCTCGTCGGCCTTCACGACGAGCCACCGGCGCGCTGCGGGGGCGGGGTCTCGCGCGGCCGCGTCCTCCCCGGCGGAGGTGGTGAGCCACGCGAACGCCGCCGCGGCGTCGCTGAACGAGGCGACGTCGCCGCCCTGGTAGTAGGCCGCGGCGCGGCTGCGGACGCCCAGCGTCGCGAGCGGCTCGCCGGGCTTGCGCAGCGACTCGTAGGACTCGAAGACCTCCTTCGGCGAGAGCTGGGCGGCGAGGGCCGGGTAGTACCAGAAGCTCAGGAGGGAGCCGGCGACGAGGCCCGCGAGCAGCGTGCCGAGGGCCCGGGGCACGGCCGCGCGCGCGACGACGAAGCGGAACGTGTCGCGCGCGGCGATGAGCAGCGCGGGGCCCGCCGCGAGCAGCAGCGGCAGCGCCCACCAGGCGTTCACGAAGGCGGCGGCGACGTGGTTCGGCATCCTCGCCACGGGCGCCCACCCGATGCGCTTGCCGATGAAGAGCATCGCGCCCACGCCGACGAGCGCCGCCTCGAGGACGATCAGCAGGAAGAGCAGGTTGCCGCTCCAGATGCGGGCGAGCGCCGCGGCGCCGTCGCGGTAGTCGCCCGCGAGGCGCCGCGCCCAGGCCGGGAGGCTGCGGTCGATCTGGCGCGGCTGCTCCTCGAACCAGGTGAGCGCCACGAGGCCGGCGAAGGTGAGCAGGACGAGGCGCATCGCCGAGGCCGCTTCGGCCTCGAAGCTCTTCGGGAAGATGGGCTTGTCGACGGAGAAGACGCTGAGCGCCCGGTCCGGCGAGAGGAGGAAGTCGCGGTAGAGGACGAAGGCGAGCACGGCGCAGCCGACGGCGAGCGCCCGCGACGAGGGGGCGCCGCGCTCGAGGTCGCGGATCGCGAGCGCGGCGACGGCGGCGAGGAGCGCGGGGCCGCTGAACGGGAGCGCCCCGGCGTGCGGCGCGAGCAGCGCGAAGGCGCCGTAGGCGAGCGCGGACGTGACGACGAGCGCGATCCGGACGCCGGCCTCGCGACCTTCGCCGGAAGCGACCTCCGCGTCCCCTTGCGGCTCGGGGGCGCGGAAGAGCCTGCCGATGGCGAACGGCAGGAAGGCGCTCCACGGGAAGAGGGCGTGCCCGAGCTGGCGGATCGTGAGATCGAAGGTGGACTCGACCGGCGGCTTCTTCAGGAGCGCGACGCCGAGGTCGCGGGGGAGCGGCGCGCCGGCGCTCGACCCCGCGAGCACGAGGAGGCCCTTCGCCGCGGCGGCGAGGCCGAGCAGGAGCGCGGCGGCGCCCGCGACGTCGCCCAGCGTGAGCCGCGGGCGCTCCGGAGCGGGCCACGCGCCGGACGTCCGGAGCACGATCCAGGTGAGGCCCGCGCCGAGCGCGGGGACGGCGACCCCGATCAGCAGGCCGCGGCTGAGGTAGCCGGCGGCGAGGCCGAGCGCCGCCACGGCGAGCCACGCCGCAGGCGCGACCAGCGCGCGGCCCGGCCCGCGGCGCGCGCCCTCGAGCAGCGCGCCGGTCAGCCCGCAGAACGCCATCGCGAGCGCGGCCATGGTGACGATGTCGCCGAGCATCGTGCGGGCCTGCATCACGTAGAGCGGCATCGTCACGAGCACCGCGACGGCGTACACGCCGGCCTTGCGATCGACGAGGCGCGCGAGGAACTCGTGGAGCGCGAGCGCGCCGGCGAGGCCCCACAGCGCGAGCGGGAGGCGCCCGGCCCAGTCGTGCAGGCCGAACAGCCGGAAGCCGAGCGCCATCGAGGTGAACCCGAGCTCGCCCATCCGGAGGTCGGTCAGGGTCGGCAGCGCCCCGGGGGCGTCCGCCAGGTCGAGGCCCCGCGCGCCGAAGACGTGGATGGCGACGCGGCGGGCGAGGTCGGCATTGTCGAGCTCGTAGGGATCCCAGATGCCGCTCGTGCCGAGGAGCGGCAGCAGCGCGAGGGCCGCGAGCGCGAGGGCGGCGAGCCGCGCCGGGCCGCCGCGCCAGGCGCGCGCGGCGCCGCCGCCGGGCCGCTCCGCGGCCGGCGCGCCGCCGGCCCGGAGCGGGCCCTCCTCACGGGGCGGCGCCTCGGCGTGCGGCGGGGCTTCGCCCGCGTGCGGCTCGAGGACGGCGGGCGGGGCTCCGTGATGTGGGTCCCCTCGGTGGACGCTCGACATGCGAGGCATCCCCTTACCGCCTTCGCGCGCGCGTGACCACGGATCGCAGGGAAGCGTTTGTAGCCACCCGTGTCGTCTGCTATCGCGCGGCGGTGGTGAAAGGCCCTTCCAAGAGCGCGCCCCGAGGCGTGAAAGCGCGCCCGCATGCGCCGAAGCCGTCCCCGGCCGCCGGAGCTCCCCGTCCGGCGGCGCGAGGCAGCCGCCGGGCGGAGCAGCCGGATCAAGAGCCCCGGACAGGTGATGTGACGAGCTCGCCGGCGCGCGAGGCGCCGCCGCGGGAGCGGAAGCCACTCGCCGCCGAGAGGTCGCGGCGCGCGAGCCAAGGCGGCGGCGCAGGGCCGGCCGCCGAGCGCCGCGGCGCAGGCCCGGCCGCCGGACGGGGCAGCGCCAGGCCGGCCGCCGAGCGCCGTGGCGCAGGGCCGGCCGCTGAGCGCCGCGGCGCAGCGAGGACCGCCAAGCGGACCGCTGCGCCGCGCTCACCCGACGTGGCCCGCGACCCGGCGGAACGAGACGCCCGCCCGGGCGAGGGCGGCGCCCCCGCGGAACGAGACGCCCGCCCAGGCGAGGGCGCAAAGAAGCGCTCGGCCCCGAAGCCGGCGGCGAGCGCGCGAGGCGGCGGGAAGCCGCGGAGCGCGCAGCAGAAGAGGAAGAGCGCCGGGCCGAGATGGACGGAGGAGGCGGACGCCCCCCAGCAGAAGCGGTCCGGGCGGGTGGCCCTGGTGGGACGGCCGAACGTCGGCAAATCCACGCTGCTCAACGCGGCGCTCGGCCACCCGCTCGCGATCGTGTCGCCGACGCCGCAGACGACGCGCGACGCCATCCTCGGCGTCGTGCACCACGGCCCGGCCGAGATCGCGCTGCTCGACACGCCCGGCCTGCACCGGCCTCGCACCGAGCTCGGGCGCGTGATGAACCAGGCCGCGCGGGAAGCCGCGCGGAGCGCCGACGTGATCGTGTTCGTGACGGAGGCGCCGGATCCGGCGCGCCTCCGGGGAGGCGCCACGAAGGACGGCGAGCCCGCGCGGCCGCTCGCGCCGCACCCGGGCGACCTGACGCTGCTCGCGGACCTGGGGAGCGAGGCGCCGGTGGTGCTGGTGCTCAACAAGGTGGACCGGATGCGGGACAAATCGCAGCTCTTGCCGCTGCTCGAGGCGCTCGCCAAGCTCCGGGAGTTCGCGGCGGTCGTCCCGATCTCGGCGCTGCGCGACGACGGCGTGCAGCGCGTGCTCGACGAGGTGGCGAAGCTCTGCCCCGAGGGCGAGTGGGGCTTCGCGCCCGACGAGCTCACCGACAGGCCGACGCGCTTCTTCGCCGCCGAGTACGTGCGCGAGCAGATCCTCCGCGCGACGAAGGAGGAGGTGCCGCACGCGAGCGCGGTGCAGATCGAGCGCTACGTCGAGCCGACCGGCGGCGGCGCGCTGCACATCGACGCGACGATCCACGTGGAGCGGCCCGGGCAGAAGAAGATCCTGATCGGCGCCGGGGCGGAGCAGCTGAAGCGGATCGGCACGCAGGCCCGGCTCCGGATCGAGGAGCTCGTCGGGCGGCAGGTGAACCTCAAGCTCTGGGTGCGGGTGACGCCGGCGTGGCGCGAGTCGCTGGAGCGGCTGGAAGAGCTCGGTTACAACAAGGGAGAAGCCTCGTGAGCGCGGCAAAAGCAGCTCGTCCCAGACCGACGAAGCGCGGCGAAGCAGCCGCCGGAGGTGGCGTCCGGGCCCCCAGAAAGGCGGGGAGTCCCGAGCGGAAGGCCGCCGGCGCTCCCGCCAAGAGCGGCGGCGCTGCCAGGAAGGCCGCCGGCGCTCCCGCCAAGAGCGGCGGCGCTGCCAGGAAGGCCGCCGGCGCTCCCGCCAAGAGCGGCGGCGCTGCCAGGAAGGCCGCCGGCGCTCCCGCCAAGAGCGGCGGCGCTGCCAGGAAGGCCGCCGGCGCTCCCGCCAAGAGCGGCGGCGCCGCCGGCAAGGGCGCCGCGTCTGCCGCCAAGGCGGCCGTCGGCTCGACGAGGCGCGGCGCCGAGGCGCCCAGCAAGAACCGCGTCGCCTCGCGACAGGGAGGCCGCAACGCCGAGGAGGAGCGCGAGGATCTCGCGGCGGCGCCGGAGGACGGCGCGCTCGACGACGGCGCGCTGGACCCGGAGGCGCTCGCGGCGGCCGAGGAGGAAGCCGCGGACGAGGCGCCGCCGCCGCCGAGCCCCTCGTTCGGGATCGTGGCGCTCGTCGGGCGGCCCAACACCGGCAAGAGCACGCTGTTCAACCGGCTCGTCGGCAGGCGCGTCGCGATCGTGCACGACGAGCCGGGGGTGACCCGCGACCGCCACTACGCCGACGTCACCTCGCGGGGACGGCGGTTCACGCTCGTCGACACCGGCGGGTTCGATCCCGAGAGCGACGACCCCATGCGGCAGGGGATCAAGCGGCAGATCGACCTGGCCATCGCCGAGGCCGACGTGATCGTGTGCGTGCTCGACGCCGTGACGCCGGTCACGCCGTCCGAGCACGCGGAGCTCGGCCTGCTGCGCCGCGCGGGCAAGCCCGTGATCTACGTCGCGAACAAGGCGGACTCGTCGCGCGCCGAGGCGGAGGCGGCGGAGCTCTACCGGCTCGGCATGGAGCGGCTCATCCCGATCAGCGCCCTCCACGGCCGCGGCATCTCCGATCTGGAGATGGCCATCGAGGCGGCGCTGCCCAAGGAGCCCGTGGCGCCGGATGCGTCGGCCGAGGGCGCGCTCCGCGTCGCCATCGTCGGGCGGCCGAACGCCGGCAAATCATCGCTCGTGAACCGCATCACCGGCGAGGAGCGCATGCTGGTCGACGCGCAGCCGGGCACGACGCGCGATCCGATCGACACCCTCACCGAGCGCGACGGCAAGCGGTTCCTGCTCATCGACACGGCCGGCATCCGCCGCAAGTCGAAGGTCACCAAGGAGGACAGCGCCGTCGAGGCGGTCAGCGTGCTGCACGCGATCCGCGCGATGGAGCGGGCCGAGGTCGTCGTCCTGCTCTGCGACGCGGCCGAGGGCGTGGCCGAGCAGGACGCGAAGATCCTCGGGCTGGCGGTCGACCGGGGCCGCGCCATCGTGATCGGCCTCAACAAGGCGGATCTGCTCGACCGGAAGGCGCTCGCGAAGGCGGAGGAGGACGCCCGCGACAAGCTCTCCTTCGTGCCGTGGGCGCCGGTGGTGCAGGTGAGCGCGCGCAGCGGGCGCGGCGTGGCGAAGCTGGTCGAGACGGTGTCGCGGGTGGCCGACGCCTACCGGCGGCGCGTCCCCACCGGGGAGCTCAACCGCTTCTTCGAGCAGATCCTCCTGACGCACCCGCCGCCCACCCAGGGAGGGCGCGCGCCCCGCCTGTTCTTCGTCACGCAGGCCGAGACGTCGCCGCCCCTGTTCGTCGTCGTCGCGAGCGATCCCGAGAAGCTCCACTTCAGCTACCGGCGCTACGTGGCGAACCAGCTCCGGCAGACCTTCGGCCTCGAGGGCGTGCCGGTCCGCGTGAAGTACAAGGAGCGGAGGCGCCGAGGCTAGGCGCATCCGCCGCTGCAGCGCTCGGGCGCCCCTGCCGGGCGCGCCCCCCCTGACGGCCTCGCTCAGCGCGTCACGGCGCCTCGCTCAGCGCGTCACGGCGCCAGCACGTCGGCGATGCGCGCGAGGCGGGTGACGTCGTGAATGTCGTAGGGGAACGCCGGGACGTCGGCGCGGAGGCTGCCGCCGCTCTGCTCGTCCTCGAGCGCCGCCTCGAGGGCGATGAGGTTCAGCTGGTCGAGCTTGCCCATGCGGCTCTCGTCCGCGGCGGCCTGGAGCAGGCGCTCCGCGGCGCCGGGCGCGAGCGCGAGCCCGGTCCGGTCGAGCGCGGCGGCGATCTCGGCGGCGCCGGGGAGGTCGCCGTAGACCGGGTGGACGCGGTTCACCACGAACGCGTCGCGGCGCATCTGCTGGTCCCGCAGGCGCTCGGCGAAGTACAGCACCTCGCGCACGCAGAGAGGATCGGGCGTCGTGACGAGCACGTACGCCACGTCCGGGCCGCGCAGCGCCGCGGCCACGGCGTCGGCCCGCTGCTTCCAGCTGCCGAAGACCGCGTTCATCTCGCTGATGAAGCTCGCGATCTGCTCGAGGAAGCCGCTGCCGGTCAGCTTGCCGATGCCCCTCAGCACCGCGGCGGTCGAGCGCGCCAGCAGGTTGAGCGACAGCTTGCCGGAGCTCTGGAACGCCTGCACGAACCACCGCGTCGCCGCGCTGTCGATGGCGCCGACGAGCCGCTCGGGCGCGTCGAGGAAATCGAGCGCGTTCGCCGTCGGCGGCGTGTCGAGCAGGATGAGGTCGTAGCTCGGGTCGCTCCGCACGGCGTAGAGCTTCTCCATCGCCATGTACTCCTGCGTGCCCGCGAGCGACGTGGAGATGTACTTGTAGAGGACGTTGCCGAGGATCCGGTCGCGCTGCTGGGGCGACGGGGCGAGCGACTCGATCAGGCTGTCGAACGTCGACTTCGTGTCGAGCATCATCACCGTCATGGATCCGGGGACGTCGAGCCCCGCCCTGGCGAACAGCGCGGGCTCGATCGTCTGCGCCTCCGTCTTCATCGCCTCGAGCCCGAGGCTCTGCGAGAGGCGGCGCGCCGGATCGATCGTCAAGCAGAGGACGCGCTTGCCCCGGCGGGCCGCGGCGAGGCCGAGCGCCGCGGTGGTGGTCGTCTTGCCGACGCCGCCGCAGCCGACGCAGAGGATCACCCTGCGGGAGGCGAGCAGCGGGGCGAGGCCGGCGCCGTCCGCCCGGAGGGGCGCGGCGGCGGGCGCGGGAGATCGAGGGGGAGGGCCGGGCATGGCGCGCGACCGGAGGCCGCGGCCCCTTGTAGCACGAAGGGCAGCGGCCGCGCACGGCGGCGCCGGCGGGCGCTCAGGCCGCCGCGCGGAGGATGCGCAGGCAGCCCTCGGCCGCCCGCGCGATGGAGGCGCCGCGCTGCGCCGTGCCGCCGCGGCCGCAGAGCAGCACCTCGGCGCCCGCCAGGGAGAGGCTCTGGACCTCGACCTCCGCGCTGAGCGCGGCGATGCGCGAGCCGACCGCCGCGTTCTGCACGGCGTCCGGGTTGGCGAGGAGGGGCGCGTAGGCGGCGAGCTCCTCGCACGCCGGCCACGCGCCCGCCCCCGCGACGAGGCAGCCGCTGTCGTCCACCAGGACCACGACGTCGAGGTTCGCCTCGGTGCGGGTCGTCGAGAGCTGGTAATGCAGCGCGGTGATCGGATCGTCGCTGCGGCGGCGCCGCCGCTCGGAGGTAGGGGCGCCCTCCTCCAGGGACGACGCGCCCTCCCCCGCCGCCGGCGGCGCGCCCGGATCGATCGCGCGCCCTGCGCGGCCGCCCGCCCCGTCACCCTGCTGGCCTGCCGAGCAGCCGTCCGACCCGAGCTGAGGCATGAGCTGCTGGTTCGATAACGACAACGACACGAACACCTCCTCGACGCGAAGCATGGTCGTAGCGCGCTGGGGCGGCCAACTTTGCTAAGGTCGGATCCACCATGCGCGGCTTCATCGATCTCCACTGCCACTGGGTCGCGGGCATCGACGACGGAGCCCGCAACGTCGAGGAGAGCCTCGCGCTGCTCACCGCGCTCCGCGGCGCCGGGTTCGACACGGTGGTGGCGACGCCGCACATGCGCCCCGGGATGTTCGACAACACCCGGCAGAGCCTCCTGGCCGCCTACGACGCGACCTGCGCCGCGCTGCGCGGCGCGATCGATCCAGGCGAGCTGCCCGCCGTCGCCCTGTCGTCGGAGCATTTCTTCGACGACCTCGTCTTCCAGCGCCTCCTCGACGGCAGCGCCCTCCCCTACCCGGGCGGCCACGCGGTGCTCGTCGAGTTCCCGAACCGGAGCTTCCCTGTCCGGATCGCCGACCGGATCTTCGATCTCAGCCGCCGCAAGCTCCGCCCCGTCATCGCCCACCCGGAGCGCTACGACCCCGTCGCCGCCGATTTCACGTCGCTCGATCCGCTGCTCGACGCGGGCGCGGTGCTCCTCCTCGACGTCGCGGCGCTCACCGGCAAGTACGGCCGCGCCCCCCGCCGGACGGCCGAGCTGCTGCTCGAGGAAGGGTACTACTACGCCGCGTGCAGCGACGCCCACACCGCCAGGGACGTCCCCGAGGTGCGCGACGGCATCAAGGCCCTCTTCGCCCGGGTCGGCGAGGAGGAAGCGACGTTCATGCTCGTCGACGGCCCGCGCGCGATCCTCGAAGGGCGCGTCGACCCCTGAGGTCCGCGCCGCCGCTCCTTGACGGGGCGGCGCGCCGGGTTATAAGTGAACGACCTGTTCATTATTCGCCATGGCGCAGTACCTCAAGGACGACGTCCAGGAGAACATCGCCGCTGCCGCGCTGACGGTCTTCGCGCGGAAGGGGTACGAGGGCGCGACCATGGCCGAGATCGCGCGGGCGGCGCGCATCTCGACGGGCAACATCTACCGTTATTACGAGAACAAGGACGCGCTCTTCTACGCCGTCGTGGACGAGGGCTTCGCGCGGGCCTTCACGCTCCTCCTGCGCCGCCGCGTGAAGGCGCTCGACGGCGTGGACGACATGAGCACGCTCGCGCCGGCGGCCGCCTACCACCTCGCGGCCGAGGAGCTGCTCCGCTTCTGCCTCGAGAACCGGCTCCGCGTCGTGATCCTCCTCGGGCGGGCCGGCGGCTCCACGTACGAGCGGTTCGCCGAGGACACCGTGCAGAGCCTCATCCAGATGGCGCTCGATCATTTCCGCTGCTTCCGCCCGCACCTGGAGGTGACCGAGGCGATGCGGTTCAACCTGAACCAGATCTACCGCAGCTTCCTCGGCACCATGGTGAGCGCCCTGGCGAGCTTCGAGGAGGAGGCCGCCATCCGCGAGGCCATCGACGGCTACTCGAAGTACCACCTCGCCGGGCTCAAGAGCTTCTTCGCGTGAGCGTCCCTTTCCCTCTCGTTTGCCCGTCGTCTTCCCTGTCTTTGTCCCTGTCCTGTCCCTGTCCTGTCCCTGTCCTGTCCCTGTCCTGTCCGTGTCCTGTCCGTGTCTGATTCCCTCTCTGCCCGTCCGCTTGTCTCAAAAGTGAACCTATCGTTCATTCATCGTCGTGAGATCAGCGCCCTCGCCGCGGCGAGGGGCGCACGGAGGCCCTCTCTATGATGGAAAGCAGGCTGGATCTGCCCGCCCCGGCGCGCGCCGTCCTCGAGGAAGAGGAGGCGCTCCTCGAGCGCGTCCGCGCCGCGCTGGAGCGGGCGCGGGCGCGCGCGACGCGCCCCGCGGCGCCGCGCGATCTCCGGTCCGTCGCGGCGCTGCGGGAGCTCCGCGACGAGGCCGCCGCGGCGTCGGCCGACGATCTGCCGGCGGTGCTCCTCGAGATGAGCGTGCGGCATCGCCTCATCGAGCAGGAGACGAAGGAGACGCTGCCCGACCCGCTCTGCCCGTACCTCGCCCACCTCCGGGTCGACGAGGGCAAGGGGGCGAAGGACTACCTGCTCGGCCAGGCGACGTTCCTGGACCCGGCGTCCGGGGTCCGGATCCTCGACTGGCGCGTCGCGCCCGTGGCGCAGATCTTCTACCGGTACCGCGAGGGCGACGAGTACGAGGAGACCTTCCCGGGGCGCGTCGCCGAGGGGATCGTGCGGGCGCGCCGGATCGTGGTCCTGGAGCGCGGCGAGCTCACCGGGATCGTCGGCGACGGGCTCGTCCTGACGCGGCGAGGCGACGGGCGGTGGACCCTAACCGACCGCGCGGCGCTGGCCATGCAGCCGGGGGGCGCCGGGACCGCCGCGCGCCCCGGCAGCCTCGGCGTCGGCGTCGGCGCCGCGGACCGCGCGAAGGCCCCGGACGTCACCGCCCTGCTCGACGCGGATCAGTACGCCGCGGTGAGCGCGCCGCCGGAGCGGCCGCTGCTCGTGCTCGGCAGCGCCGGGAGCGGCAAGACGACCGTCGCGCTCCACCGGCTCGCCAGGATCGCCGCGCTCGACCCGGCGCGTTACCCGCTCTCGACCATGAGCGTCGTCGTCCCCGAAGAGGGGCTCGCGCGCCTGTCGCGCCGCCTGCTCGCGCCGCTCGGCGCGGGCGAGGCCCAGGTGAAGACGCTCGACGCCTGGTCGTCGGCGACCGCGCGCGCGGTCTTCAACCCGCGCCGGCCGATCGCGCTGTGCACCGACCCCCCGGCGCTCGTCTCGAGCCTCAAGCGCCACCCGGCGCTCTACCGCGCGCTGCGCGAGCGCTTCGCGCGGCTCGCGCCGGCGAGCACGACGCTCGACCGGCTGCGCCGCCGCCTCGCGGACGCCTTCACGGATCGCGGGTTCCTCGAGGAGGTCGTCGCGGCCTCGGGCGGGGATCTGCCGCGGAGCGCCGTCGAGGAGACCGTCCGGCACACGATGCTGCAGATCGCCGAGCCGCTCGACAAACAGCTCGCCTCGATCACCGTGGCGTCGATGAAGGAGGCGATCGACGGCCGCGCCATCGCCGAGGGCACGCCGGACGAGCTCGCCGGGACGCTCGACGTGGACGACCTGCCGATCCTCCTGTTCCTGCGCGCGTGGCGCAGCGGCCTCGACGCGGCGGGCGGGTCGCACCTCGTGCTCGACGAGGCCGAGGACTTCTCGCTGTTCGAGCTGTTCGTCATGGGCAAGCTCCTCGGCGAGGCGCGCAGCGTGACGCTCGCGGGCGACGAGGCGCAGCAGACGTCCTCGAGCTTCGCCGGCTGGGACCCGGCGCTCGCCGCGCTCGGCGTGGGCGCCGCGGCGACCTGCCGCCTCGCGGTGTCGTACCGCTGCCCCCGGCCGGTGACGGAGCTCGCGCGGCACCTCCTCGGCAAGCTCGCGCCCGAGACGCCCGCGCGCGTCCTGCGCGACGGCGCGCCGATCGGGTTCTTCCGCTTCCCGGGCGAGGCGCCGGCGCACCTGTTCCTCGCCGGCGCGCTCCGCGACCTCATCGACCGGGAGCCGCGCGCCTCGGTGGCCGTCATCGCGCGCGACGCGGACGCCGCGCGGCAGCTCCACGCGCTCGTCGCGGAGCTGCCGGAGGCGCGGCTCGTGCTGGAGGGGGAGTTCTCCTTCGAGCCGGGCATCGACGTCACCGACGTGGACAGCGCGAAGGGGCTCGAGTTCGACTACGTCGTCGTGCCCGACGCGACCGCGGCGGCGTACCCGATGACCGACGAGGCCCGCCGGCGGCTCCACGTCGCGGCGACGCGGACGTCGCACCAGCTCTGGCTCATCGCGGGCGCGGCCTGGTCGCCGCTGCTCGAGGGCGCGGCGGAGGCCCGCTGACGTCCCCCGCGGCGGAGTCCGCGCGCAGCGCCGCGGGGACCACGCGATCGGTCGGCGGGAGCGGGCAGTCCCGCACCGCCATCGCCCCGGCGAGCGCCCCCCCGAGGACGGCCGCCCCGAAGGCCCACGCCGCCTGCGCCCACCGCCGCGCGGACGGCGCGGGCTCGGTCTCGTCGCCCGGCGCGGGCGGGGGGTTGAGCGACTCGAGCGCCGCGCGCAGCTGCTGCGTGCGGAGGTGGGACGCGCCGCCGAGGAGCTGGCCGATCCAGCCGGCGACCAGCGCGTCGTTGCCCGGGTGCGCCGCGCCGGGGACGGCCTCCTCGAGCGCGCGCATCAGCTGCGCCGCGGTCGCGGTGCGCGCGGTGGGCGACTTGGCGAGCGCCTCGCAGACGAGGCGGTCGAGCGCCGGCGGGATGGGCTCGCGCGGAGGCGGCGCGCTGAGCCGCTCCGCGAACCCGCGGCGGGACGGGACGGCGCGCGACGACAGCGGCGCGGCAGGCCGCTCGCTCGCGATGTGGGTGATCGTGCTCTCGCTGTCGTCGGACTGGAAAGGATGGGCGCCCGACAGGAGCTCGTAGAGCAGCACCCCCACCCCGAAGAGATCGGCCCGGCGATCACACGGCTGCCCGCGCAGGTGCTCCGGCGCCATGTAAGGAGCGCTGCTCCTGAACAGGAGCACGCCCCCCTCGCCGCCCGGCGCCGGGAAGGCGCGCGGGCGGACGCTGCGGGCGGCCTCTGGCCAGCGCTCCGACAGCCGCTCTTCCTCGAACCTGGCGACGCCGAAATCGATCAGCCGAACGAGCCCCTCCGACGTGATGAGGACATTGTCCGGCGACACGTCGTAATGCACGAGCTCGTGCGGGTTGCCGAGCTCGTCCCGCAGCTCGTGCGCGGCGTCGAGCGCCGCGCACATCTGGTAAGCGATCCTGGCCGCGGCGAGGACCGGCGCCGGTCGCCCGCGCGCGGCGCGCAGCACCGACGAGAGGGGCTCCCCGCTCACCCACTCCATGACATGATAGAGTGTGCCGTCCTGCTCGCCGACGTCGACGACGGGGACCACGTTCGGGTGCCGGATGCGCGCCGCCAGCGCGGCCTCCTCCAGGAACAACCGCACGGCGTCCGGGTCCGGAGAGCACTCCGGCAGGAGCACCTTGATGGCGAAGAGCTTCTGAAATCCATGTTCGCGCCTGAGCCGAGCCGCCCAGACCTCGCCCATGTCGCCAGCGGTCACCCGCAGGACGAGCTCGTACCGGCCCAGGCAAAAGCCCGGGTAAAGACCCCCACCGCCCCCCACGCTGAATGTCTGGCCCGGGGAGCGGGAAATCGCCAGTGTTCAAGCTGCCTGCTTCCTCCGATTCTTGTCTGGCTTGTGCGACTCCGCGCGAGCCAGGAACACCGCTCCGCCCAGGCCGTGACCGCCTCGCCCGGACGTGCTCCGCCGCAGGCTCGAGCCGGCCGACGGGTCCGGCCGCCGCGGCGGGAGAGCGCGGCGGAAGAGGGCGCGCCGGGCTCGCCCGGCGGCGCCGCTGCACGGACGTTGTCGGTCCTATCCGGGGTCCGGGGGTCTTGCTTCCTGAACAACCGGACAGTAAAGGTCTGCCGAAATCTGTTGCCCCGCGCGTCGGGGATCCGGCTCCCTGATCCCCTTCGGTCTCCCCTCCCTTCGGCCCCCTTCCCCAGAGGTACGCATGAGTGACGAGAAGAACACCAAGCAGAAGTCTGCCGCCCTGGAGCTCGCGATCGCGAGCGTCGAGAAGGAGTACGGCAAGGGGGCGATCATGCGCCTCAAGGACGGGCAGACGCTGCACGACGAGGTCGCGGCCGTGCCGAGCGGCTCGCTCGGGCTCGACATCGCGCTCGGCATCGGCGGCTACCCCCGCGGCCGCATCGTCGAGATCTACGGGCCGGAGTCGAGCGGCAAGACGACCCTCACCCTGCACGCCATCGCGGCGATCCAGCGGGCGGGCGGGACGGCGGCGTTCATCGACGCCGAGCACGCCCTCGACGTGAACTACGCGAAGAAGCTCGGCGTGAAGACCGAGGAGCTGCTCATCTCCCAGCCCGACTACGGCGAGCAGGCGCTCGAGATCGCCGACATGCTGGTCCGCTCGAACGCGGTCGACATCATCGTCGTCGACTCCGTCGCGGCGCTCGTCCCCAAGGCGGAGATCGAGGGCGACATGGGCGACAGCCACGTCGGCCTCCAGGCCCGGCTGATGAGCCAGGCGCTCCGCAAGCTGACCGGGACGACCTCGCGCTCGCAGTGCCTGCTGATGTTCATCAACCAGATCCGGATGAAGATCGGCGTCATGTTCGGCAGCCCCGAGACGACGAGCGGCGGCAACGCCCTCAAGTTCTACGCCTCGGTCCGGCTCGACATCCGCCGCATCGGCGCCATCAAGGAGGCCGCCGCGGGCGGCAAGGAGCCCGCCGTCGTCGGCAACCGGACCCGCGTGAAGGTCGTGAAGAACAAGATGGCTCCCCCCTTCCGGGAGGTGGAGTTCGACATCCTCTACGGCCAGGGCATCAGCCACAGCGGCGACGTCATCGACCTGGCGACCGAGGCGAGCATCATCGAGAAGAGCGGCTCGTGGTTCTCTTTCCAGGGCGAGCGCATCGGCCAGGGCCGCGAGAACGCCCGCACCTACCTCGAGCAGCACCCGGCGGTGCTCGAGAAGATCGAGTCGATGGTCCTCTCGAAGCACGGCATCTCGCGCACCGGGTCGAGCGCCGCCGCCCCCGCCGCGGGGCACGGACCGGGCGCCGGCGCGGCGAACGGATCGAAGGGCGGGGCGAGCGCGGCCGAGCCGCCGGCGGGGCGGGGTCGCGAGGCAGCCCCGTCCGGCCAGGACACCCGGCGCGCCCCGGGCAAGACGAACTGACGCCGGGCCCGCGGCATGCCGATGCAGCTCTACGTGATGCGGCACGGCCCGGCGGAGGACCGGGCGGCGACCGGGCGGGACGCGGATCGCAGGCTCACCGAGGAGGGGCGCGAGCGCGTGCGCCTGGTCGCGGCCGAGCTCCACCGGCTCCGGGGCGGCGCCCCGCTGCCGCGGCTGCTCGCGAGCCCGCTCGCGCGCGCCTGCGAGACCGGCGAGATCGTGGCGGAGGTCTGCGGCGTGCCGGAGGTCGAGGTCCGGGACGAGCTGTCGCTCGACGCCGGCCTGCCGCTCGCGCTCGTCGCCGCGCTCGCCCGAGGCGGCGCGGACGCGCTGCTGGTCGGCCACCAGCCCAACGTCGAGCACCTGGTCCGCACGCTCGTCGACGCGCCCGGTCAGGGCGCGACGGGCCTGGTGCTCCGCGGCTTCTGTACTGCCCTGGTCGTCGCGCTCGAGCTGGTCGCGCCCGAGCCCGCCGCGCGCGCGCAGGTCCGCTGGCGCGTGGGGCAGATCCTCGACCCCCGCACCTTCACCTGAGCGGCGGGCCGCGGGCCATGATGCGCCACGGCGTGGAGGGAGCGGCGTCCGAGGCGGAAGGCGGCGCGGGGCTCACGGCTGACGCGCGGCGCGGCCCCGCACGCGGCCCCGCATCAGGCAAGTACTTGAATTTACAAGGGAATCCAGGAACGCCGGGGCGCGGCGGCCGGGGCGCCCGGCGCCGCCCGTGGGGTGGGCCGGTCCGCGGCTTACATAGCCATAAAAGTGAGTGATTTCGAGGACTTTGGCCGCTCGCTTGACAAGGATCCCACCCGAGAATACGCCCAAACAAGGAGGATTGAGATGGCGGGACAGATGGCCTTCCCCTTCGCTCAACCCCCTCCAGGCCGTCTGATGCGCGCCGGTGGGAAGAGCGCATCGGCTTCGTTGTGGCCGCGTGTCTCCCGGGCCGTCGTCCGGGTGCCCGATCCCCGGCACCATCCGATCGACATCGACCTCCCGGCGGGCCAGCCGCAGATCTTCGTGCACGAGGGGGCGCGGCAAGCGCTCATCCGGCGGCTGGAGCTGGCCCAGAAGCGGCCGGTGCTGCTCTCGGTCACCGACAACTTCCGGCAGATGATCTCGTCCTCGCTGCGCGAGGGCATCCTGCAGGCGCGCGTCCACCACATGTTCCTGGACGCGCCGGCGGTCGTTCAGGAGGCGCTCGTCCGGTACGTGGTGAACCAGGACCGGGCGGCGTCGCTGGTGGTCGGCCAGTACATCGACGAGAACGGGCACCGCATCCGGGCGAGCCGGCCGGTGAGCACGCCGCTCACGACGCAGGGGAAGACGCACGATCTGCTGAGCCTGTTCCAGAAGCTCAACCACACGTACTTCAACGGCGCGGTCGACGCCCTGATCACCTGGGGCAAGCGGACCAGGGCGCGCAAGCCGCGGCGCACCATCAAGCTGGGGAGCTACTCGGCGATCGAGCGGCTGATCCGCATCCACCCGGTGCTCGACCGGCCGTGGGTGCCCCGCTACTTCATCTCCTACGTCATCTACCACGAGATGCTCCACCACGTGATGCCCGCGAGCCACGGCAACGGGCGCCGGATGCTGCACCCGCCGCAGTTCCTCGCCCGCGAGCGGCTGTTCCGCGACTACGAGCGCGCCCTCGCCTGGGAAACGGCGCACGTCGGCAGGCTCCTCCGGACATGACACACGCCGCCCCGCGGACCCCGGCGGCAGGAACGACAGGCCAGCGCTAGGGGACGCCCGGAGGGACGCCGTCGAGGGGGACGGGGCCCGGACGGGGCCCCGCTGGATTCGATCCCCTCGGAGCGACGAACCATTGCGCGGAGACCCCTGCCGGCTCTAAACCGGCGGACCCTCTGCCCGGGCCGCGCGTACGGCGCCGCACGGGCGACCCCGTAACCTAGAAATTGTGGAAGGCCAGCGTGCAGGAGATTGTGACCCAGGAAGCGAGCCCGAAGCGGGCCATGGAGGCGCTCGAGTGGGCCGTTCAGCGAGCGGAGAAGGCCGAGGTCGAGCCCTCTGGGGCGGCCTCCGAGCTACGCCCCTCGCCCAGGGTGATCTCCGGGCGCCCGGCCGACTTCAAGGCCGCGGCCTCCCTGTACCTGCCGGACGTCCGCAAGCTGCTCGACCGGATCATGATGAGCGAGGACGCCGAGAGCGGGCTCGACGCCCTGCTCGAGTCGGGCGCGCTCGCCGCGATGTTGCCCGAGGTCGAGGCGATGGTCGGGTTCGGCGACGGGGAGTGGCGCCACAAGGACGTGTGGAAGCACACGAAGCAGGTCGTGCGCCAGGCGGTCCCCCGGCTGGAGGTCCGCTGGGCGGCGCTGCTCCATGACATCGGCAAGACGAGGACGCGCTCGATCTCGCCGACGGGGGAGGTCCATTTCTTCGGCCACGCCGAGGTGGGCGCGCGCATGTTCGACAAGATCGACCGGCGGCTGCCGCTCTTCGCGAAGGAGGCGCCGCTGAAGAGCAGCATCCGCTTCCTGATCCTGCACCACCTCCGGGCGAGCCAGTACGACCCGTCGTGGACCGACAGCGCGGTGCGCCGCTTCGCCAAGGAGATGGGCGGCTGCCTGACCGACGTGCTCGACCTGTCGCGGGCGGACATCACCACGAAGCGGCCCGAGAAGAAGCGGAAGGGGCTGAAGCAGATCAGCGAGCTGGCCGAGCGGGTGCTGAAGATCCAGGAGGAGGACGCGGTGGTGCCGCCGCTGCCGAGCGGCATCGGGGACGCGATCATGCAGGCGTTCGGGATCCCGCCGTCGCGGCGCATCGGCGAGCTCAAGCGGGCGCTGGAAGAGGCGATCGACTCGGGCGAGGTGGCGTCGCACCAGGAGTCGGAGGTCTACCTGGCGTTCCTCCGGGACAACGCGGCGCGCTTCGGGCTCTGAGGGCGCCGGAGCGGGGCGGCTCGCTTCCGGCTCTGACGGCGGCGAAATCGGGGGGGCGTCAGGAGAGCGGCGCGCTGCAGGTGACGCAGCGGGAGGGGACGCCGTCCTTGTGGTAAAGCTCGCCGCAGCGGCCGCAGAGGCGGGCGTCGGCCTCGAAGGCGATCAGCTTGTCGCTGGCCTTGCAGCGCAGGCCGGCGACCTGGGGCGGCTCCAGCGAGCGCTGCTCGCCGGCGGCATCGTCGGGCGGCGGGAGCGCGCCCTCCTTGATGTCGGCCGCACGCTCGGGGATGCGCCGCCGCACCTCGGCCAGGACACGCGACGCCGCGGGGAGGTGCGTTCGTAGCGGGATGGCGATGGCGGTGCCGCTGCCCTGAACGGTGAGCGCATCCTCCGAGAGGAGCAGGCCCGTGACCTCGTGCCAGCCGATGCGCTCGATCTCGGTCGGTCCGTTCTCGAGACCCACCCCGGCGTCGCCGACACGGAGGGGCTTCAGCGACCACTGACCGAAGAGGCCCGCCGCGCCGCCGAGGAGCACCGCGCCGACGAACAGGTACGGCGCGTACGGGTGCGGCCCCGCCTCCTCGGCGCGGAACCACTGGCCATAGACGGCAGCGCCGGCGAGCAGCGCCGCGACGGACATGCCGAGCAGGGTGAGGCCGAGCGCGAGCGATGCCTTCGGCTCGAACCGCCGCTCGCTCCGCGGATCGGTCCGCTGCCGCAGGTGGAGCTCGCCCCCCTGCCCCGTGGACCCCGAGCCCTTGCGCTTGCGCTTCACCGTTCTGTCGGCTGCCATCGGCGGCTTCCTATCGGAGGAGACGCCAGGACGCAAAGGGGCTCGGCGCGAGCAGCCACCCGGACCGGCGCAGGAGGCCCCCCCGGAGGTCGGCACGGACGAGGCGCAGGGCGGGGAGGGAGCGGTATGCTGGCGGCGATGACCTCGATGTCCGGGGCGGCGACCTACGCCCTGCCCGCGCTCGCCATCGGGCTCGCGGCGATCGTGATCCTGGGGCCGGGCGCGCGACGTATGGCCACCGGCGCGCGGATCTGGGGGGCACCCGTGGCCGGCGGCGAGGCGCTGGCGCTGCGCATCGAAGGGGTGCGCCGGCTCTACGGGGCGAGCGACCCGGCGGAGCTCCGAGGGCTCGAGGTGAACGCGACCTCCGCGGGCGCGCCGCTCGAGCGATGGACCGGGGCGACCGGCAGCGACGGCATCGGCGAGGCGCTGCTGCGCGCGCCCGGCGGGCTGAAGGAGCCGGTCGCCGTACAGGTCGCGACCCGCGCGGGCGAGGTCCTGATGGAGGGGGAGGTGCCGCTGCTCCCGCCGCCGGCCGCGACGGAGCCGAGCGCGCTGCCGGGGGCGGCGCGCGGGGAGCTCCGCCTGCGGGTCACGGCGGCGCGGGGGACACTCGCGGCGCCGTTCCCCGAGGTGGTGCACGTCGTGGTCGAGACCGAGGGCGGGGCGCCGGGCGCGGGGGTCCGCGTCGAGGCGCGCGCCGCCGGGGCGGAGCTCGAGGGGCAGGGCGGCGGCCCGGTGGAGCGGCTGGCCGGCGCGAACGGCGCGGTGGAGCTCGCGCTGAAGCCGCTGTCGCACGCCGTCGAGCTCACGCTGCGCGCAACGCAGCCTGCGGGCACATCTGCCGGACCGCCGGACGCGGCCGGCGCGGCCGACGTGGACGCGGCCGCGCTCGGCACCTGGGACGGGAGGCTGCCCGTGATCCCGGGCGCCATCTGGCTCGATCCGGACGGGCTCTCGGGCGAGCGGCCGGCGCTCCGGCTTGTCTCGCCCGCGCCGAAGCCGCGGGCGTACGTCTCGATCGGCAGCACGCGCGGCCGGCTCGTCGGGGCGATCGTGCCGCTCGCGCCCGACGGCGCGGGCTTCTTCTCGGGAACGCTGGCGCTCCCGGCAGGGCTCGGCGCGGAAGGCTGGGCGGTGATCGCGGGCGATCCCTACGAGCAAGGCGCAGGCACGGTGGCCTGGCCGCTCTCGCGCGCGGGCTCGACGTCGCAGCAGCGCGTGCAGCTGCTCGCGGACGGCATGCCGGCGGCCGAGGCGCGCGAGCAGGCCCGCGCGGAGAGGGCGCGGCGCGCGGGGCTGCTGGTGCTAGGCGCGGCCGCGGTGACGCAGATGCTGCTGCTCGCGCTGCGATCCCGGAGCGCGCGGCGCCGCCTGGAGCAACACCTCGCCGCCGCCTCGGGGGGCGAGAGCGAGGACGGAACCGCCGGGGCGCCGCTGTCCCGCGAGGATCGCGGCCGGTTGCTCGCCGCGGCGCGCGCCGAGCCGCTGCTGTCGGTGCTCGCGCTCGCGGCGCTCGTGGGGCTCTCCTTCGCGGCGGTCGCGGCGCTCGCGACGTTCCGGTGACACGCGGCGCGGCGGCGCGGCGGAGATTTCATCCGCGGCGTGCCCCGAGCCGCTAGACTGGACCGGCGGGACGGGACGGGGCGAGAGGACGACGAGCAGGGCATGTCGGAGCAGCAGCGGTACAGGGTCATCAAGCGCCTGGCCTCGGGAGGCATGGCGGAGGTCTTCGTCGCCGAGAGCGCGGGGATCGAGGGCTTCAAGAAGCAGGTCGCGATCAAGCGCGTCTTGCCGCAGCTCAGCAAGAAGGAGCAGTTCATCGCGATGTTCCTCGACGAGGCGCGCCTCTCGGCGCACCTCTCGCACTCGAACGTCGTGTCCGTGTTCGACATCGGCGTCGGCGACGGGACCTACTTCATCGTGATGGAGTACGTCGACGGCGCCGACCTCAGGGCCCTGCTCGAGCACCAGAAGAAGGTGGGCCGGCCGATGAGCGTCGAGGTCGCCGCGTTCATGGCCGCGAAGATGTGCCAGGGCCTCGCCTACGCGCACGACCTCTCGACCGCGGACGGCAAGCCGCTCCAGATCGTCCACCGCGACATCACCCCCGCCAACGTGCTGATCACCCGCTACGGCGAGGTGAAGATCGTGGACTTCGGGCTCGCGAAGGCGTCGAGCCAGCTCGCCGAGAGCGACGCGGGCATCATCAAGGGGAAGTTCGGGTACCTGGCGCCGGAGACGGTGCTCGAGCAGGGCGTCGACCAGCGGGTCGACATCTTCGCGCTCGGGATCATCCTGTGGGAGATGCTCGCCGGGCGCCGGCTCTTCCTCGGCGACTCGGACTACATCACGGTGCGGCTGGTGCGCGACGCGGTGATCCCCTCGCTCCAGCAGATCAACAGCGAGGTGCCGCGCGAGCTGGAGCAGATCATCCGCCGCGCGCTCGCCCGCGACCCGGCCGCCCGCTACCGCACGGCGCGCGAGCTCGGGCGCGACCTCACCCGCTTCCTCTACCGCTTCGGCCGCCCGGTGAGCGAGGACGACGTCGCCGCGCTCGTCGAGCGCGCCAAGGGCGGGCCGGCGCGGGCGGTCGACGGGACGCAGAAGATCGCCGAGCTCATCGACATGATGCTGCTCGAGTTCAAGTCGCTCACGAAGGAGCCGACCGCGGGCGGCGGCAGCGGCCTCAGCCTGCTGCCGAGCATCGACTCGGCCACGAGCCTGCTGCACGGGCCCGAGGACGAGGGCTCCCGCCCGCGGAGCGAGGCGCCCCTCGGCGGGCTCGCCGACGAGCTGGAGGGGCCGGAGTCGATGCACCAGGACGAGTCGTCCTCGTCGGTGGCGGCCTGGTTCCGGGGCTTGATCCCGCGCTGATCCCGCGCGACAGGGAGAGGGCGGGCGCGCCGCAGCGCGCCATCGCCACCGTCACCCGTCAGCAGCCGAGGGGCGCCGCCTCCGGCCCACAGGAAAGGCCAAGAGAAGATGAGCGTTGAGATTGGAAAGCCGTTCCCGCGCTTCGCCCTGCCGAACCAGGACGGCAAGACCTTGAAACTCGAGGATTTCGCGGGCAAGTGGCTCGTCGTCTACGTCTATCCCAAGGACGACACGCCGGGTTGCACCATCCAGGGCAAGTCGTTCACCGCCTCCAAGGAGGAGTTCGACAACGCCAACATCGCCGTGGTCGGCGTCAGCGAGGACGACGTCGCGTCGCACAAGAGCTTCTGCAACAAGTTCTCGTTCACCATCGACCTGCTCGCCGACACGAAGCACGAGCTCCTCAAGGCGGCGGGCGTGGGGCAGAGCGATTACAAGGGCACCCTGTACTGGGACCGGACGACGTTCGTCATCGATCCGCAGGGCGTGCTGCGGAAGACGTACCTGAAGGTGAAGCCGGACGGGCACGAGCGGGCGCTGCTCCAGGACATCGCGGAGCTCAAGGCGCAGGCCTGAGCCGACAGGACCCCTCCGGGGCCGGGCCGCCGTCTGGCCCGCACGCCGCGCGCGCCGCGCGACCGAGGAGGCCTCTCGCGGGGCGCGCGTTCCCCTGCGCGGCGTGACCGACGCTCGGGGATGCATAACGAACGCGACGAACGCGACGAACGCAACAAACGCTCACAGCGCGCGCAAAGAACAATCAAGGACAAGGGCGGGGACCAGGACGGCCTGGCTGCGCAAAGAGTGCTCTCGCTGGATTTGCGGGGATCGTGCCCCTATCCTGCCGCCTTTGTGGTCGCTCGCCCTCCCTCGACGCCGGGTTCCGTCGCGCCGCTCGCGGCGCTGGTCGCGTTCGTGACAGCAGCGCTCGCGGCCGCGTTCGCGGCGGGCGCATGCGACGGCGAGGGGGGTGGCGGCCCGGGCGGCTCGGGCACGGGGGGCGCAGCCCCATGCCCGACGGGCGTGGAGGCGATGTTCACCATCACCGTGCGCGCCCCGGGCGGCCCCGTCCCGCCGGACACCACCGTTCGCGTGGCGTGGAGCGCCGCGGAAGAGCCCACGTTCGTGCTGAACGACCCGACCACGTGGAAGACGATCGAGGAGGCGAACCTGGTGTGCGCCGTCGAGCGCGAGAAGCCTCCTCCCGAGGCGCTCCCGGAGCTGGTCTGCGCGTTGTGGACAGCAGGGGTGACGCGGCTGGAGATCTCGGGGACAGGGTACGAGGACTTCGAGCAGACCCTCACGCCCGTCATGAGCGAGGAATGCGAGGGGTTCCTCCCCCAGAAGGTCGATATCGAGCTCGTCCCCGCGGTCGACGGCGGCGTCGCCGAGTAGTGATCGGCGACCTAGTGCACTCCTGGTGATCGGCGTCGACTCGTGCCCACCGGCCCTTGCTCCAGCACGCCGGTGAACGTGGCTTTTCATCATGGGTCCTCCAGGGGCGCCGAGCTGCGGGTGCTCGCGGCGCGCACACCCGCGGCCGGCCGCTGGCCGCCGGCTCCCCCCGAGCCCACCCGGGCGGGTGAGGCTCGGCTGGCCGCCCTCTACCGCGGGAGCGTCGCTTCCGGCGCGCCACGACGTATCCTTCACGCCCCGCCGCCCCCGTCGACCCCAGCCAAGGCCGGTGATCCATGCCGACGAACGACCCCGATGACCAGCTCGATCAGCTCTTTCGCGCGCTCGACGCGAGCCCTCGCTCGGGCAGCGTCTTCTTCCCCCGGCTCGACCGGACGAGCCCGCCCGCGGGCGCGACGGACTACGATATTCCGGTCGACCCCGGGGTCGCCGTCGGCGCGCGCTGGCACCTCGCCGACCCGCGGCAGCCGACCGTGCTCGCCTTCCACGGCAACGGCGAGACCGTCTCCGATTACGACGACATCGCCGAGGCGTGGCGCGAGATCGGCCTCAACCTGTTCATGGTCGACTACCGCGGTTATGGCTGGAGCGGCGGCCGGCCGACGCTGCGCTCGCTCTACGAGGATCCCGCGAAGGTGTCCGACTTCTTCCTGCGGGAGCTCGCCGACAAGAGCCGCGCGGCGGGCCTCGACCGGCCGCCGAAGCCGCTGCTCTTCGGCCGCTCGCTCGGCAGCTCGCCCGCGTCGCGCATCGCCGCGCAGCGCGGCGACGCCTACCGCGCCCTCGTCCTCGAGAGCGGCTTCAGCGACGTGCGGCAGCTGCTCGCCCTCTTCGAGATCCCGCTCGGCGATCTGCGGGACGAGGCGCACCGCCGCTTCTCGAACCCGGAGCTCCTGAAGCACGTCCAGATCCCCGTCCTCGTCCTGCACGGCGCGCTCGACAGGCTGCTCCCGCCGGATCACGCCCGCGAGAACCACGCCGCCGTCCCGCACGATGAGAAGGCCCTGCGCCTCATCGACGGCGCCGGCCACAACGAACTCCTCGGCTTCGCGCAGGCCTATTTCGGCGCTATCCGGGCCTTCCTGCAGGAACACTGAGCGGCACGATCTCGGCCGTCACCCGGGCCCCCTGCACGATCAGCCGCGCGACCGACAGGGGCAGCTTGAAGCGGCGCGGCCCCGCGCTCCCGGGGTTGAGGAACAGCACCCCGCCCTCCTCCCGGATCGCCGGCCGGTGCGAGTGCCCCGCGATCACCGCGGCGACCGGCGCCGCGCCGGCGCCCCGCGCCAGCTCCTTCACGTCGTGCAGCATGAACAACGTCGCGTCCGCCACCCGCACGGTCGCCCGCTCCGGCAGGCCCTCCGCCCAGCGCCCGCGATCGTTGTTGCCCCGCACCGCCGTCACCGGCGCGATCGCCGAGAGCGCCGCGAGCACCTCGGGGCCGCCCACGTCGCCGGCGTGCAGGATCAGCTCCGACCCCGAGAGCGCGGCGAGCGCCTCCGGGCGCACCAGCCCGTGCGTGTCCGAGATGACGCCGACCCGGTGCTCCCGCTGCCCTCCCCGCTTCGTCATGCGCGCTCCCGAGCGATCATGAGCCGCGCCCTCGCCATCACACCTCGACCACGAGGAACGACCTCCCCGTGAGCTTCCTGAGCAGCGGCATCGCCACGTTGTAAACCGGGGTCCCCTTCGGCGTGCGCCCCGCGAGCGAGCCGTGGTGCGCATGGCCGTGGAAGACCACGTCGGCGCCGTACAGGTCGATCGGCGCGGCCAGCCGGCTCGTCCCGAGGAAAGGCCTCAGCTCCACGTTCTCGCCGACGGTCGTGTCGAGCACCGGCGTGTAATGCATGATCACGAGCCGCTTGTCGCTGTCCAGCTGGGACAGCGCGGCCTCGAGCTTCAGCGCCTCGGTCACGGCCTCCTGCACGAAGGACTTGAGCGGCTCCTCGCCGAACGCCTGCAGCGTCGCGCTCCCGAACCCGCCCATGAAGCCCTTCACGCCGGCCACCCCGATGTCCTCGCCGAGGAGAAGGTGATCCCCGTCGAGCACCTCGACGCCCGCGTCGCACAGGATCCGCGCGAGATCGGCGCCGGCGCCGCGGTCGTGGTCATGGTTGCCGAACACGGCCGCGCAGGGCACCGTGAGCCCGGCGAGCGCGTCCGCCAGCACCTTCGCCTCCTCGGGGAGGCCGCGGTCGGTGAGATCGCCGCAGAGCACCAGCATCTCGGCCTCCGCGTTCACCGCCTTCACGAGCTCGCGCATCCTGCCGCCGTGCTCCGGCCGGCAATGCAGGTCCGAGGAGGCGGCGACGCGCCGCCGCCCGCCGCCGCCCTCCCCCCCTGCCCCGCCGGAGCCCACGACACCCGCCTGCGCGGCCGCGCCGCCGTCGCCGACGCTCATGACGCCGGCCTGCGCGGCCGCGCCGCCGCCTCGACCTCCACCTGCGGCCCGCAGGGGGCCGCCAGGAGCCCGAGCTTCTCGTAGTCGAGGCTGTACTGCTGCCGGCTGATCAGGTTCCCCCGGCAGACCCGCTGCGGCTCGTCGCCGGCCCGCGTCTGCTCCACGGTGCGCCGGCAGAGCTCCTCCATGAGCCACGCGGGCACCCGGCTCCGGGCGCCGGGGTAGACGAAGCGGTACAACGTGAGGTGCGCGAACAGGACCTCCCAGTGCGGGCCGAAGCGGCAGAGGAGCCGCTCCCACGAGAGCTCGTCGCCGCACGTGTAGATGAGGTGGTTCACGTCCGCCCCGTCGTACCGCTCTCGCTCGTCCACGAACGCCTTCGTGAAGATGATCTCCTCGGCCGGCGCGATCAGGCAGGCGTGGCCCAGGATCGTGGCCGGGCGCGCGTGCTCGAACCAGGAGCCGTCCACCGCCGCCAGGCCGTTGCCCGACGAGAAGATGAGATCGATGTACCGCGCGCCGGCGTACGCCTTGCCGATCCACCGCGGGTCGAACAGCTCCGTCGTGAAGCCCGCCCGCTCCAGCGCCCTGAAGGCCGCCGGGAGATCCCGCTCGGTCAGCATCAGGTCGAGATCCTTCGTGTCGCGGAAGAGGCCGGTGTACGCGAAGAAGGCGTACGCCCCGCCCACCATGAACGGCACGCCGGCGGACAGGAGCGACTCCAGCGCCCTCACCCTCACCTCGAGCTCGCCCGCGCAGGAAAGTGAGCCGGCGGCGTGATCACCCGCCAAAGGAGCGGGCCCCCCGCGCTCGCCAGCGCTCGCCACCCGCGAGGGCACGGCGCGCGCGGAAGGGGATCCGCTGCTGCGGACCATGCCCCTCTGCGTGCGGACCATGCCCCTCAGCGTAAGGAACAGGAGGGGCAATGGCGACCCCTCCCTTCACACGACGCCGCGACCATCACGAGGATGCGGCAAGTCGGACGGACTCATCCGGGTAACCGTTGCGCGAGGAGGCAGGTCTGGCTCAAGCTCGCCTGCCGGCATCACTCGGCACGGCACGCTCTGCGCAGGCAGGGACGGGGGCGCGGCCCCCCGCGCTTCGAAGAGGAGGCACACTCGTGAACACCGCCATCGCGACGATCAATCCGGCCACGGGAGAGACGCTGGAAACGTTCGAGCCCCTCACGTCGGCGGCGCTCGAGCAGAAGGTGGCGCGCGCGCACGCGGCCTTCCGCAGCTTCCGGCGCACCCCGATCGCCGAGCGGGCCCAGAAGCTCCGCCGCGCGGCCGAGATCCTGGACTCCGAGAAGGAGCAGCTCGGGCGCACGATGACGCTCGAGATGGGCAAGACCATCGGCTCCGCCGTCGCGGAGGCCCAGAAGTGCGCGGTCGCGTGCCGCTACTACGCCGACAACGCCGAGCGCCTGCTCGCCCCCGAGGAGGTCGCGACCGACGCCGGCAAGAGCTACGTCGCGTTCCAGCCGCTCGGCGCGGTGCTCGCCATCATGCCGTGGAACTTCCCGCTCTGGCAGGTGTTCCGCTTCGCCGCGCCGGCGCTCCTCGCGGGCAACGTCGGCCTCCTCAAGCACGCCTCGAACGTCCCCCGCTGCGCGCTCGCCATCGAGGACATCCTCCGGCGGGCCGGCTTCCCGGAGGGCGTCTTCCAGACGCTGCTCGTCGGGACCGACGCCGTGCCGCGGCTGCTCGCCGATCCCAGGATCGCGGCCGCGACGCTCACCGGCAGCGAGGGCGCGGGGCGCAGCGTCGGCGCCGAGGCGGGCAAGCACCTCAAGAAGGTGGTGCTGGAGCTCGGCGGCAGCGATCCGCTGATCGTCCTCCCGAGCGCCGACCTCAACGCGGCCGTCGGGACCGCGATCAAGGCGCGCATCATCAACAACGGCCAGTCGTGCATCGCGGCGAAGCGCTTCATCGTGCACGAGTCGATCGCGCCGGAGTTCGAGCAGCGCTTCGTCGCCGCCATGCGGCGCCTCCGGGTCGGGGACCCGATGGATCCGTCCGTCGACGTCGGGCCGCTCGCCACGGCCCAGGTCGCCGCCGACCTCGAGGAGCAGGTGCGGGCGTCGGTGGCCGCGGGCGCGCTCCTCCTGACCGGCGGCAAGCGGCTGAAGGGGCCCGGCAACTACTTCCCGCCGACCGTGCTCACCGACGTCCAGAGCCCCTCGCCCGCCGCCGACGACGAGCTGTTCGGCCCGGTCGCCGCGGTCTTCCGCGTCAGCGACCTCGACGAGGCCATCCGCATGGCGAACTCCACCCGCTTCGGGCTCGGGGCGAGCGCCTGGACCCGCGACGCCAAGGAGCGCGATCGCCTCATCGACGAGCTCGAGGCCGGCCAGGTGTTCATCAACGGGATGGTCGTGTCCGATCCGCGGCTGCCGTTCGGCGGGGTCAAGGCGTCCGGCTTCGGCCGCGAGCTCTCGTCGTACGGGCTGCGCGAGTTCGTGAACATCAAGACCGTCTGGATCGCAAAGGACGAGCGGCCGCGGGGCCTGCCGGCAACCGAGTAAACGGAGTAGACCGAGTAGCCGGTTGCGTCCTCGTGGGCCCCGACCTACCGTCGTCGTCGTGTCGGACGATCCGGCCGTGGCCGCGCTGCTGAGCGAGTACCCCCCCGAGGCGCAGCAGCTCACCCAGCGCGTGCGCAAGCTGCTCCTCCGGCTCATCCCCGACGTGACCGAGCACGTGATCCCGGGCTGGCGGATCGTCAGCTTCCGCATGGGGCAAGGGCATGAGCACCAGATCTGCTGGCTCGCCCCGCAGCGCATCGGCGTGAACCTCGGCTTCGAGCGCGGCGCGGACATGCCGGATCCCGACGGCCTGCTCACCGGCAGCGCCAAGCAGGCCCGCAACGTCCGCATCCGCTCGGCCAAGGACGTGGACGTCCCGAAGATCGCCGCGCTCGTCGCGGCGGCCGTCGCGCTCCACCGGGACCGCTGAGGGCGCCGCTCAGGGGGACCGGTAGACGACCCGGCCGCCTGTCTTGGCGAGCGCGTACGAGAACCCGAGCTCCAGCGTGGAGCGCGTCACGATCGAGCCCAGATCGAGCCCCTGATCCACCATCAGCCGCGCCGCCTCGGGCGCGATCCCGACGAGCACCACCTCCGTCCCGAGCAGGCCGGCGGCGCGCGCCGCCTGCACGAGGTGGTTCGCCGCGCCCGCGTCGACGACGGCCATGCCGGTCACGTCGATGATCACGACGCGCGCCTGGTGCTCGGTGATCTCCCGCAGCATGGCGTCGATGAAGTGGCCCGATCGCTGCGCGTCCAGCGTGCCGACGATCGGCATGACCAGGACGCCGCGCGCGATGGGCACCGCCGGGCTCGACATCGTGGCGATCGTGTCGAGCAGCGCCTCCTGGCGGCGGCTCAGCGCCTCGAGCGCCCTCGTGCGCTCCTTGATCCGCGAGAGCAGCCGCGCGTTCTCGATCACCACGGCGGCCACGGAGGCGACGCGCTCGAGCAGCGCGAGGTCGGCGGCCGTGCAGGCGTCCTCGCGCTCGCTGTGCAGGACGAGCGCCCCGAGGACGGCGGCCCGGGAGCGCAGCGGCACGCACGCCAGCGTGCGCGTCCCGAGCTCGCGGGCCTCGGCGACCTCCTCGAAGCCCTCGCGCTCGCGCGAGGCGGGGTCGACGACGAGGGGGCAGGCCGAGCGCATGACCCAGCCGATCAAGGAGCCGCGCCCGGCGTGGATCTGCCGCTCCTGGACCGGGAGCATGTGCTCGGCCATGCCGATGACCAGGATCTTGTGCCCGCGCTCGCGCGACGGATGGTCCGGGCTCCGGCTCGCGCTCCTGCGGGTCGAGCTCATGGCGAGGTAATCCGAGACGGCGATCGTGCGCTCGGTGCGCTCGAGGGTGACCACGTCGACGCCGGTGTCGATGCAGCGCGACGCCGGCGCCTCCGCGAGGACCGCCTCGACCCCTCGCGAGATCGCCTCGTCGAGCACCTGCACCGCCCGGTAGCCCATGTCGTGCTCGCGCTGGACGATGGCGGCGTGGATCACGCCGTCCCGGAGCATGGCGTAGGTGGAGGCGACGAGATCGAAGGCGATGATCTTGACGTCCCCGACCCTGCCGAGCCGCTTCGCGGCCAGGCCGAAGCTCGGGCCGTTTTCGCTGCACACCCCGAAGGCGCCGGCGATCCCGGGGTTCTCCTCCAGGGTGGCGGCGGCGAGCCGGATGGCGCGCTCCACGTCGTACAGATCCTCCGTGGGCGGGTCGACGCGGAGCGCCGTGCCGGCGACGCCGGCATAGAAGCCCTCGAGGCGGAGGCTGCTGTTGCGCGCCGTCATGGTGGAGATCTGGGCGGCGACCCGGCCGCCCTTCGGCAGGAGGCGCGCCATCATCTCGCCCGCGATGCGGCCGGCCGCCGCGTTGTCGGTGCCGATGTACAGCATCGCCCGGCTGCCCTTCGCGGGCGGCGCGTCGATCGCGATCACCGGGATCCCCGCCTCCGCCGCGCGCTGGATCGCCGGCTCGAGCGCCTCCGCGTCGGTGGGCGCGACCGCGATCCCCTTCACCCCCTCCCGGATCGCCTCCTCGATGAGCGACGCCTGCGCCGCGGGGCCGCTGGTCCTGCCGACCTTGAACTCGACGTCGACGCCGAGGTCGCGCCTGGCCGCCAGCACGCCGTCGCGCACGTTGTTCCAGTACCCGGTCATCGGCCGGCGCGGCGCCTCGTAGACGCGGAGCGCGAGGTCCACGTCCGCCGCGCGCGCGCCCTGGCCCGGGTCCTCCTGGATGAACAGATCGATCGTGGTCCACTGCGGGCCGAGCTGCACGCTGCGGATGCCGTCGCCGACCGTCCTGATGAGATCGACCGGGTCCACCGCCTCGGCGACGGCGCCGAGCACGTCCTCCAGCAGGCGCAGCTCCCGCGCGGTCTGCGCCTTCTCGTCGAAGAGGCCGTGGCGCTCGAGCGCGAAGCCCGCGCGTTCGGCGAGCAGGTCGAGGCGCGCGCGGAGCGCGTCCGAGAGCGGCGCGGCGCCGGCCGGCTGCTCCAGCGCGAGGTAGGCGCTCGGCGTGCCGTAGAGGTGCACCGGCGCGACGACCATGGAGGCGCCCTCCGGCACCCAGCCGGACGCCTCGCCGGCGGCGGGCAGGTGCGCTCGGTACCACGCGGCCGCGGAGCAGACGCACGGGCCGCGCGCCGCCTCGGGCGCCGCCGCCGGCCCGATCGGGTCCGACGCGGTGAGCGCCCCCGCGTCGTGGGGCGCGCGCGCCTCGGCCGGCAGGACGCCGTCGAGCCCGACGGCCGCGCGGTAGACGAGGCGCTCCCCCGCGCGCACGAGGAGGCTGCCGCGCCGCGCGCCGGGCAGGAGGGCGACGGCGCTCTCGACGAGGTGATGAAGTGTCGCGACGATATCCAGTCCGGAGTTCATGCAGCTCCGCTCAGCCGGGCGGTTCGAGGAGGCGCAGCGCCGAGGACTAGCAGGCCGCGACTGCGCTCCCGCTGTCAAGGGATGCCGTCCGATAACGTCGCGGCGATGACCGTTGCGCCGGAGGTGCCGAACGCGGCGCGACGGCGGCTTCAGGTGCGATAGACGACCCGTCCGCCCATCTTGCGGAGCGCGTAGGAGAACCCGAGCTCCAGGGTGGATCGGGTGACGATGCCGCCCAGATCGAGCCCTTCGTCGACCATCAGCCGCGCCGCCTGGGGCGCGATGCCGACGAGCACCACCTCGGCCCCGAGCAGCGCGGCGGCGCGCGCGGCCTGCGCGAGGTGGCTCGCCGCGCTGGCGTCGACGGCCGCCATCCCGGTGACGTCGACGATCACGACGCGCGCCTTCTGCTCGGCGATCTCCCGCAGCATGTCCTCGAGGAAGCGGCCGGCGCGCTGCGCGTCCAGCGCGCCGACGATCGGCATCACCAGGACGCCGCGCGCGATGGGCACGACCGGGCTCGACAGCTCGGCGATCGTGGCGAAGAGCGCCTCCTGACGGCGGCTCAGCGCCTCGAGCTCGCGCGTGCGCTCCTTGAGCCGCGAGAGCAGCCGCGCGTTCTCGAGCACGACGGCGGCCACCGCGGCCACGCGCTCGAGCAGCGAGAGGTCGCTCGCCGAGCAGGCGTCGGCGCGCGCGCTGCTCAGGAGGAGGACCCCGACGACCACGTCGTGGGAGATCAGCGGCACGCCCACCAGCGTGCGCGCGCCCTTGCTGCGGGCCGCGGCGACCTCGGGGAGGTGCTGGTGCTCGCCCGACGCGACGTCGATGACGAGCGAGCCCGACGAGCGGATGACCCGGCCCACGAGGGACACCTCCTCGACGGGCAGGTCCTCGTCGTCGACGATCCGCTCCGTCTCGGCGATGCCGATCACGAGGAGCTCGAGCGGGCGCTCGTGGGCCTCGCCGGGCCTGCGGGTCCCGCTCCGGCGGGCGGAGCTCTGGGCGAGGTGGTCCGCCACGGCGATCGAGTAGGGCGTGCGCTCGACGGTCACCACGTCGACGCCCGTGTCGACGACGCGCGACGCCGGCAGATCCGCGAGGGCCGCCTCCGCGCCGCGCGTGGCGACGTCGTGGAGCGCGAGCACGGCGCGGTACGCCATGTCGTGCTCGCGCTGGACGATCGCGGCGTGGATCACGCCGTCGCGGAGCATCGCGAGCGTGGACGTGATGAGGTCGAAGGCGACGATCTTGAGGGCCCCGCTCCTCCCGAGCTCCATCGAGGCGACGCCGAAGCTCGGGCCGTTCTCGCTGCAGACCCCGAAGGCGCCGGCGATGTCGGGCCGCGACTCCAGCGAGGCCCTGGCGAGCTCGAGCGCGCGCGCCTGCGTGAACTGGCTCTCCGAGGGCGGCTCCATGCGGATCGACGTGCCGGCGACCGCCTCCCGGAAGCCCTCGAGGCGCTCGCGGACGTTGAGCACCGTCGTGGAGACGCACTGGGCGGCGATCGCGCCGCCCTGCGGCAGGAGCCGCAGCATCATCTCGCCCGCGAGCCTGCCGGCGGCCCGGTTGTCCGTCCCGATGTAGAGCATCGCGCGCGTGCCCTCCATGGGCGGCGTGTCGATCGCGACGACCGGGATCCCCGCGTCCGCGGCGCGGCGGATGCTCGGCTCGAGCGCGACCGGGTCGATGGGCGCGACGGCGATCCCCCGCACGCCCCGGCGGATCCCTTCCTCGATGAGCCTGCCCTGGGCCGCGGCGCCCTCCGCCCGCCCGAGCTCGAACCGCACGTCGGCCCCGAGATCGTGCCCCGCGGCCATCGCGCCGTCGTGCACGTTGTTCCAGTACGACGTCATGGGCCGGCGGGGCGCCCGGTAGATCCGGACCGTCCGACCGGCGCGGGGCGCGCTCCGCGCGTCGTCGAGGAGGGCCAGGTCGATCGCGGCCCACTGCGGGCCCGTCTGCGCGCTCCGGATCCCGTCCGCGATCGTCTCGATGAGCTCGACGACGTCGACCGACTCGGCGACGGCGTTCAGCACCTCCTCGAGCAGGCGGATCTCCTGCGCCACCTGCGTCTTCTCGTCGAACAGGCCGCGCCGCGCGAGCGCGGCGCCGACGCGCTCCACGACGGGCGAGAGCAGCGCGCGGCCCTCGCTCGAGAGCTGCGCGGCGTCCGGCTGCTCGAGGGCGAGGTAGGCGCCCGGCGACCCGAACAGGTGCACCGGCACGATCAGCACGTGCGCGTCCGCGGACGGCCAGCCCGGCGACGCCGCGACCTCGGGCAGGTGCGCCCGGTACCACGCGGCCGCGGCGACGAGGCACGGGCCGCGCGCCGCCTCGGGCGCCGCCGCGGGCCCGTGCGGAGCGGCCCCGCTGACCAGCCCGCCGTCGAGGGGCACGCGCAGCGCGCCCGGGAGGACGCCCTCGAACCCCACCGCGGCCCTGTGGACGAGGCGCTGGCCCACGCGCACGAGCAAGCTGCCGCGCTGCGCGCCGGGCACGCTGGCCACGGCGCGCTGCACGAGACGACGGAGCGCTTCAAATACGTCCAGCCCGGTGTTCATACGGTTCCGTTCAGCGGGCCGCTCGACGCACGGGCGCGGGAGCAGAGGGGCCGAACCTTAGCAGGCGTGAGCGGGCTCGTGCTTGTCAAGCGAAGACGATGGGAGCACCGTAGCGCTCCCATGAAGCTCGCCTCCCTCCGCGGCCCCGGCCGCGACGGCTCGCTCGTGGTCGTCCGCAGCGACGGCCTGGCGTACGCGCCCGCAGGGGCCGCGATCCCCACGATGCAGGCCGCGCTCGACGGCTGGGAGCGCGCCGAGCCCGCGCTCCGCCGCCTCGCCGACGAGATCGAGCGCGGCGCGGCGCCGGTGTCGCCGCTCGCGCTGGAAGAGCTCACCGCGCCGCTGCCCCGCGCGTACGAGTGGATCGACGGTTCCGCGTACATCCACCACATCGTCCTCGTGCGCAAGGCGCGCGGCGCCGCGCCGCCCGAGACGCTCACGACCGACCCGCTCGTGTACCAGGGCGGCTCCGGGGTGCTGCTCGGCCCGACCGACGACATCGTCCTGCGCGACCCGTCGTGGGGGCTCGATTTCGAGGCCGAGGTCTGCGTCGTGCTCGGCGACACCCCGCAGGGCACGACCCGCGACGAGGCGCACCGGCACATCCGCCTCTTCCTGCTCGCCAACGACGTGACGCTGCGCAACCTCGTGCCCGCGGAGCTCGCGAAGGGGTTCGGGTTCTTCAACTCGAAGCCCGCCACGGCGTTCTCGCCGTTCGCGATCACGCCGGACGAGCTCGGCGATGTGTTCCGCGACGGGCGCGTCCACCTGCGGCTCCGCTCGACGTACAACGGCGCGCTGATCGGCGATCCGGAGGCCGGCCCCGAGATGCACTTCTCGTTCTTCGACCTCATCGCGCACATCGCGAAGACCCGCAGCTTCACCGCGGGTACCCTGCTCGGCAGCGGCACCGTCTCGAACCAGGATCCCGCGCGCGGGGTGTCGTGCCTCGCGGAGAAGCGCATGATCGAGGTGATCGAGCACGGCGCGGCCGTGACCCCCTTCATGAAGCCAGGAGACACGATCATGATCGAGATGCTCGACCGTGCGGGCAAGAGCCTCTTCGGGCGCATCGCGCAGCGGGTGGTGGCGGGATGAGCGGCGCGGCCCCGCCGGCGTCGCTGACGCTCTACGGCTACTGGCGCAGCTCGTGCACCTGGCGCGTGCGCATCGCCCTCGCCCACAAGGGCGCCCCGCACGCCTACCGTCCCGTGAACCTCGTGCGCGACGGCGGCGAGCAGCTCCGCGACGACTACCGGGCCAAGAACCCGATGGCCCAGGTGCCCCTGCTCGAGTTCGAGGACGGGGGCGCCGTCCGGCGCGTGGCCCAGTCGCTCGCGATCATCGAGCTGCTCGAGGAGTGGTTCCCCGCGCCGCCGCTCCTGCCGCCGCCGGGCGAGCTGTACCTGCGCGCCAAGGCGCGGCAGCTCGCGGAGATGATCAACTCCGGCACGCAGCCGATGCAGAACACCGCCACGCTGCGGTGCGTGAAGGAGGAGCTCGGCGGCGACGAGCGGGCCTTCGCCCGGCGCTTCATCACGTCCGGCCTCGCCGCGTTCCAGGCGGCGGCGGGCGAGCTCGCCGGGCGGTTCTGCGTGGGGGATGAGGTCTCCCTGGCGGACGTCTGCCTCGTGCCCCAGCTTTACAACGCGCGGCGCTACGAGGTCGACCTCGCCCCGTTCCCCACGCTCACGCGGATCGAGGCGGCATGTCTGGCGCTCCCGGCCTTCCAGGCGGCCCACCCCGACCGCCAGGCCGACGCGGTCGCCGCGAGCGCGTGACGCGTGGCCGCCGCGGGCGCGCAGCGCTTGGTCGCCGCGGGCGCGCAGCGCTTGGTCGCCGCGGGCGCGTAGCGCTTGGTCGCCGCGGGCGCGTAGCGCCCAAGGCGTCGCCCCTCACACGACGGAGGACCGGATGAGCAAGGTGGAGTCGATCGGCATCAAGAGGGTGGAGGCGCTGCACTACTACGTGCGCGACCTCGAGCGGAGCCGCAGGTTCTACACGGAGAAGCTCGATTTCCAGGAGACCGGCGCGAGCTCGCCGGAGCTCACCGCGGCGGCGGCGCAGCGGTCGGCCGTCTTCCAGGCCGGCGAGTGCACGATCGTCTGCTCGCAGCCGATCGGCGAGGGCGGGCGGGCGTGGCGGTACCTGCGCAAGCACCCCGACGGCGTGGGCACGATCGTCTTCGAGGTGGAGGACATCGCGCGCGCCTTCCGGCTGCTCGACGGCCGCGGCGGCACGCCGATCGACGAGATCCACCGGGCGGCGGACGGGGACGGGACGTACGCCTCGTTCTCGATCACGACGCCGTTCGGCGACACCACCTTCCGCTTCGTGGAGCGGCGCGGCTACCGGCCGCTGTTCCCCGGCTGCGCGCCGCACGACGCGCCGCGCGGCGGCCACAACCGGCTCGGGATCGCCCGGTTCGATCACATCACGTCGAACTTCCAGACGATGGCGCCCGCCCTGCTCTGGATGGAGCACGTGCTCGGGCTCGAGCCGTTCTGGAAGATCGCGTTCCACACGGACGACGTCGCCAAGGCGGCGGAGGGCCACGGCTCGGGCCTGCGGTCCGCCGTGATGTGGGACCCGGTCTCGGGCGTGAAGTTCGCGAACAACGAGCCCTACCGGCCGCACTTCAAGAGCTCGCAGATCAACATCTTCAACGAGGAGCACCGCGGCGACGGCGTGCAGCACGTCGCGCTCGCCGTGGACGACATCCTCCTCACCGTGCGCGAGATGCGCGCCCGCGGGGTGGAGTTCATGCCGACCCCGGCCGCCTACTACGACCTCCTGCCCGAGCGCCTGCGGCAGCTCGGCGTCGACCAGATCGACGAGGACGTCGCGGCGCTGCGCGAGCTCGAGATCCTCGTCGACGGCGACGGGGCGAGGTCGTATCTGCTCCAGATCTTCCTCAAGGAGTCGGCGGGCACGCACCGCGATCCCGACGCCGGTCCGTTCTTCTTCGAGCTGATCCAGCGCAAGGGCGACCGCGGGTTCGGCGCCGGGAACTTCCGGGCGCTGTTCGAGAGCATCGAGCGGCAGCAGCGGGCGGGAGGGCAAGGCTGATGCTCGACCGCGTCGCCGTCGGCAGCGTCCCTCGCAAGCACCACATCGCCCACCGGAGCGAGGCCGGGGCCCTCCGCTACGAGCAGTGCCTGACGCGGCAGGGCTTCGACGGTCCGTACACGATCGCCTACCACGAGGGCCGCCCGCACGAGCACCGCGCCGCCCCGGCCGCGCATGGCTTCGCGCTGCCGGTCGCGGCGCCGCCGCGCCCGCTCGCGAAGCGGCACTACCTCTCGCAGGAGCTGCCGCGGCGGGGCGGCCCCGCGATCGACTGCCGCGTGCCGCTCCTCTTCAACGAGGACGTGGTGCTCGGGCTCGCGCAGCCGGACGCCGCCGACCCCGTGTACTTCGCGAACGCCGACGCCGACGAGCTCTTCTTCATCTTCCGCGGGGGCGGCCTCCTGCGCACGATGCTCGGCGATCTCCGCTTCGAGCAGGACGACTACGTCGTCATCCCGAAGGGCCTCTTCTACCGTTTCCTCCCCGACGCCGCGCCCCAGCGGTGGCTCTCGATCGAGGCATCGGACGTCCACCTCCCGCGGCAGTGGCGCAACGAGGTCGGCCAGCTGCGAATGGACGCGCCCTACTCCCACCGCGACTTCCGGCGACCGACGTTCGCCGGGCCCCTCGACGAGGGCATCCGCTCGCTCGTCGTGAAGCGCGGCGGCGCGTTCCACGGGTTCACCTGCCCGCGCTCGCCGCTCGACGTCGTCGGCTGGGACGGGACGGTGTACCCGTTCGTGTTCCCGATCCTGAGCTTCCAGGCGCGCGTCGGCCTCGTCCACCTGCCGCCGGACTGGCACGGGACGTTCGCCGCGCGCGGCGCCCTGATCTGCAGCTTCGTCCCGCGCCCGGTCGACTTCCACCCGGAGGCGATCCCCTGCCCCTACCCGCACGCGTCCGTCGACTGCGACGAGTTCCTGTTCTACTGCCGGGGCAACTTCACCTCGCGCCGCGGCGTCGGCCCCGGCAGCATCTCGCACCACCCGGCCGGCGTCCCGCACGGGCCGCACCCCGGCGCGTACGAGGCGAGCCTCGGGGGCCGCGAGACCAGCGAGCTCGCGGTCATGCTCGACACCACGCGCCCGCTCGCGGCCACCCCGGCCGCGCTCTCCGTGGAGGACCCGGGCTACCAGGACAGCTTCATCGCCGGCGCGTAATCTTGCGTCGGGGGGAGCGTCGCGGGGCGCCGCGGCGCGCCCTCCGCTACTTCGGCATCTTGCCGAGCCGCTCGAGCAGCGCCCGCACGAGCAGGGGCCACGCGACGGTGGCGTCCGCGTACACCTCGGCGAAGCGGCCGCCCTCGTGCGGGGGCACGAACTTCCCCCAGCTCACGCCCTCGGAGTAGGTGCAGCCGGAGAGGCCGCCCCAGTGCACGGGCTCGGGGCAGATGCGGACGCCGTACTGGAACCGCGGGTGGTCGACCTCGATGTCGAGGCGGTCGCCGACGATGTCATAGAACGGCGCGACCTGCTGGGCCCAGTTGCGCGGGACGCCGCCGCCGATGGTGAAGATGCCGAGGCGCTTCTTCGTGCGGACGAGGCGCGCGTAGCTCAGGAGGTCGAGGAACGGGTTGTACGAGGGCGGCACGGCCTCCTTCCACACGTCGAAGCCCGGCTTGTCGCCGTGCTGCGCCTTGACCTTGCGCAGCATCCACGTCGCGACGTCGAGGCCCATCTCGCTGTCGGTGAAGGCCGGCACGTAGACGGGCACGTTGTGGAGGTACGCGCTCCGGAGCACGCCGGGCGACTCGCCCATCTCGGCGAGCGCCTTGCCGAGCTGCCGGCAGATGATCTCGCTCGACCAGGGGGACCCGGTGTCCAGCTTGTCGAGCTCCTTCCGGACGAAGACCTCGATGGCGTTGAGGTTCTTCTCCATCTCGAGCGTGTCGTAGACCCGGTTGTACCCCTTCTCGAAGTACGTCTCGTCGGAGATGGCCGGGTTCGCCTTGTAGTGGGTCAGGCCGACCGCCTCGCTCAGCCCGTGCGCCATCAGCGCGCCGGTGCTGATGATGCAGTCGATCATGCCGGCCTCGATCATCCGGACGATGACGACGCCCATCTTGGCGACGGTCATCGCGCCGGAGAAGGTCGCCACGACGAGGCAGTCCTCGTCGCGCGTCATGGTCTCGAGCACGTCGCACGCCTCGCCGAGCGCGCGGCCGCTGAACGCGGTCCTGCTCATGGCGCGGAGCAGGTCGTCGAAGGACGCGACCTTCAGCGGGTCGAGCGCCTCGAGCGGGAGGAGCTGGTCTTCAACGCCATCGCTGAGGTGGCGGTGCGAGGTGCGCGGGGCCTTCGGTGAGGACATAGCGCGCGAGATATAGCCGCGCGGGGGCCGGGGCGTCGAGCCCTGAAGCTCCTCGCCTCGGGGCGGCGCCGGGCTGGGCTCACGGGCGGAGCGGCAGCGAGCACGCGAGCCGGCGCGCCGCGCCGCCGGGCCCGCGCGCGCCGCCTTCGGCGCGGCGGGCCGCGAAATCCGCGCGCACGAACGCGAGCGGGCCCGGGCCGGCCGCGGCGCCCGGCGGCCGCTCGGGCCGCGCCTCGGGCTCGATCAGCGCGGCGATCTTCGCCACGCAAGCGTCACCTCCCGACACACGGACGTCATACACCGCCGCGCGCGCGACCGCGGCGTGGCCGTCGACGGTCGCGGGGGCGCTCGCGCGATCCAGCAGGAAGCGCGCGCCGCGGGGCCGCGCGCCGCACGCCGGCAGGCGGGTGAGCTCGCGGCGGACGTTCGGCACGACGTCCCAGCCGTCGAGCGGCAGGAGCGGCGGGGCCTTCGCGGGCGACGCCGCCGCGCCCGCCGCAACCGCCGCGCCCGCCGGCGGCGCGGGCGCCGGGGCCTTCGCGGGCGCGGGCGCCGGGGCCTTCGCGGGCGCGGGCGCCGGGGCCTTCGCGGGCGCGGGCATCCCCGCCGCGCCCGCCGCGCCCCGCTCAAGCGGCGGGATCGGCACCGTGCGGCTGAGCGCCAGATCGCGGAAGCTGAGCAGCAGCGGGACGCCGTCGCGCGTCGGCTGCCCGAGCGAGCGCGCGCCGCGGCTCGCGAGCGAGGCGATCGGCCGCGGGGCGCCGCCGGACGACCAGACGACGAGCGACGTGTCGCGGAGCCACGCGATGGGCCCGTCGGGCTCCTCGCCGAGCGCGACCTCCGCCTCGGGCATCAGCTCCTGCGGCACCTCGGCGACCTCGGCGCCGCGCCCTGGCCTCGCGCGGATCAGCAGGTCGCGGCCCGCGGCGCGCACCCCGAAGAGGATGCGGTCGCCGAGCGCCGCGAACCGCACGAGGACCACGTCGCGGCCGACGCCCTCCGGGGCGGGGCCCGTCCACGAGCGCACCCGGCCCTGGAGCTCGGTGGGGTCCAGCCAGCGCAGCGTCCATGTCGCCCTGGGCGCGCGCGCGGCGTGGTCCGTCGGGCCGGCGCGCCCGGCCGCGACGGCGGGCGCGTGCACCTCGAGCGCGGCGACGGTGGAGAGCATGCCCCAGCGCCGATCGCTCACCGACGAGAGGCGCCGCTCGCCGTTCGACGCGGGCTTCGCGTCCTTCGTGACGATCTCGAGCATCTCCTGCGCGGTGCTCGGCGGCGGCACGCCCGGCGGCGCCGGCGGCGGCCCCGGCTGCGTGGTGCAGGCGAGCGCGCGCTCCGGGCGCGCGGGCTCCGGGCGCTGCGGCAGGAGGGGCCCGGCCGGCTGCGCCGGGTCGGCGGGGGGCGCGCCGGCGCCGGGCGGCGCGGCGGCGTCGGGCGGCGCGGCGCCGCCGGGTTGCGCCGGCCCCCAGCCGACGCGGAGGTGGGCGTCGATCTTGAGGCCGACCTCGTTGACCGCGAGCACCCCGGGCTCGTCGAGCAGATCGCCGAGGTGGGCGACCGCCTCCGCCACGCGGGCCGGCGTCTCGACGGGCGCCCACGTGCGCCCGGCGTCGGTCGACGCGAGCACCTGCCGCTCGCCGACGGCGACGCCGTGGCCGGCGTGGATCACCGCGTGCGCGGCGCCGCCCAGGCGGACCCGCGACGGGTCCCCGCCCGGCGGCAGGACGACGGCGGTGAGCTCGCCGCCCTCGCCGGCCACCACGAAGGACAGGGCGCGGTCGCTCCCCTCCTCGATGGGGCTGACCACATGGATGTCGCCGCCGTCGCCGCGCAGCCACCCGAGCGGGATCAGCGGCTGCTCCCTCCCCCGGGCGTCGATCACGGCGATGTGCGGCCCGCCATCGACGCCCGCCGCGCGCTCGCCGGCGCCTTCGCCGCGCGGCGGCGGGTCCCCGTCCTCGCGCGGCGCGCGGTCGCTGTCCCAGAGCCCGCGCACGATCGCGATCCGGCCGTCGGCGAGCGGGCCCGCGCCGCGCCAGCGGATGTCGGCGCCCGGGTGGACCGTGATCCACCGCCCTCCCGGCTGGCGCACGCACGCGGTGCCTTCCTCGTCCGCGTCGCACGGGGCGAGCAGCATCGCGCCGCCGCTCGGGGACACCCGGAGCTCCGCCTCGCCGCTCCGCAGGACGGCCGGAGGCCCGGCCACGGCCGGGGGCCCGCCGGCGAGCGCGACCTCCAGCACGCCGAAGGGGTCATGGAGCGTGTCGGAGGCCTGCTCGCCGAGCGCGCACGCCACCCACGCCGCGCGCCCGGCCCGGCCGACGCCGCAGGCGCTCACCCAGCTGCCGCGGCCGATGGGGTCGAGCGCGCGCAGCGTGCCGGAGCCGAGGTCCACGCGGGCGAGCAGGCCGTGGCTCGCGGCGATGGCCTCGCCCGCCCCCGCGGCGGCGCCGCTCGCGATCGCGGCCTCCAGCGGATCGCGCCCGGTCTCGTGGATCCAGCGGAGCAGCGGCGCGCCCGCGCCGGGCCCGGGCGCGCTGCGGGGCGGCGCCGGCGCGAGCCGCGCCTCGGCGACCTGGACGAGCGCCTCCCGCGCCTCGGCCGGCAGGGTCGCGCCCTGCGACGACGCGATGAGCTCGCCGTCGCGCAGGCGTAGCCCGGAGATGCGGAGCGCCGCGGCCGGACCGTCGCCCTGCTGCGCGCCCCCGGTCGGCGCCGGGGCGACGAGGCGCCAGGTCGCGCCGCCGTCGGCCGTGACCGCGAGCCCTGCCGCCTCGAAGAGCCCGGCCCCCTGCTGGAGGTCGCGGAACGCGATCGCGCGGAGCGGCAGCGCGGGCAGGCCCGGGAGCGCCCGCGGCTGCCCTGTGTCGACGTCGAGGAAGCTCGGGAGGTCGGAGCTCGCGTCCCAGACGGCGACCGCGGAGGGCCCGCCGCCGATGCGCAGGATCTCGGTCTCGGACCGGGCGAGCAGCGCGGGTGTGCCGAGCGGGTCGTCGAAGCGGTACACGCCGTGGACCCCGCGCCCGACGAGCCGCGCGCCTGCGGCGGCGGGCACGACGGCGAGCTCCAGGAGGGGCTCGGGGCACGGCGCGGTCTCCGGCCGCACCGCGCCGTCGTCGGCGACGAGGACGCGCCGGCCGCCGAGCAGCGCGATCGTGCCGCCGGCGACCCGGGGCCCGACCGCGGTCGCCCCGCTCGCGTCGATCCAGCGGGCGGGCGCGGCGTCTGGCGGGGGCGACCCGGCCGGCGGCGCGGGCGCGCGGCGCTCCCCCGGCGTGGCGCGGGGCGGCGCGCTGCCGCAGCCGGCGAGCGCGAGCGCGGCGAGGAGCGCGGCGGCGCGCTCGGGCCTTCGGGTCGGCGCTGCGAGGCGGGGAGCACCCGCCGCTCGGGGCTGGCTCATCGCGGCGGAGCCTACCCCGGAACGGCGGCCGCTTCTCCTCGTGCTCCTCACCCCCGGGCGTAGGCTGGAGGTCGTACCGCCTGGCACCTTCACGCTCAACCGGCCTCGTCCGCAGCTTGCGTCGCCAGGGCTCTGCGAACCGTCGAAACGATCGCCGCCTGGCACTCTCTATGGGGTCGTCACCGGCGTTGCCTCTTGCATCATGCGTCCGTCAGCAACGACGGCTGAGACGGAGAGCGTCGCAAAAATCAATGCATCAGAGGCTAGCGTCTAGACCGACAACCGGGTTGAAGCGCTTGAAACGAGCAGAATTTCGAAACGCCAAGGACGCCAAGGACGCCAAGGACGCCAAGGACGCCAAGGACGCCAAGGACGCCAAGGACGCCAAGGACGCCAAGGACGCCAAGGACGCCAAGAAAAAGATATCATCTTGGCGTTCTTGGCGCTCTTGGCGTTCTTGGCGTCTCATCTCTCGCTCGATCAACGCGATAGCCGCCGCGCCCCGCGGCGCAGCGCCGGGCTCGCCGATGGGCACCTCGACGCAACACCCGTGGAGGCGACGCCGGGCTACTCCGCCGCGTCGACCTGGCGGGCGGCCCTCTGGGCGAGCAGCGCTGTCAGCCCCTTGGCCCCGAGCACCGCGTAGTCGGACACGCAGTTGTTGAAGATGACGTGCACGCGCTCCGCCTCGCCGGCAAGCCGCTCGACCGCCTCGGCCCACGGCTCGAGCTCCGCTGGATCGTAAATGTACCGGAACTTCTCGGAGACGCTGACCGAAACATCCCATGTCGCCGCGCGCCGGCCGTGGAAGCGCACCACCGCGAGGCGCGGATCGGCGACGAGGGTGGTCGCCGGCATGCTGTTCGCCTTGCCCTGCGGCTCGTCGACGTTGACATAGAAGGCGCCGATCTCCCGCAGGAAGCCGGCGACGCGCTCGATGCGGTCGGGCGCACCCCAGGAGGCGTGCCGGAGCTCGACGGCGAAAGGGAGCCCGTCCATGCGCGCGCGGCAGTCCTCGATGACGCGCACGTTGCCGCGCGTGGCCGTGAACCACGGAGGGAACTGGAAGAGCACGTACCCGAGCTTGTGCGCCTGACGCAGCGGCGAGAGCGCCCGCCGGAAGCGCTCCCAGAGGAGGTCGGCGACCTCGCCCGGCAGGTCCTCGGGATAGAGCCGCCGCTTGTCGACGAGCGCCGCGGGCAGGGCGCGCTGGACGTCCGCGGGGAGCCGGGCGGGCTCCACCGGATGGCGCGTGAGCGGCGCGAACGCCTTCATGTTGAACACGAAATCGGGCGCCGTCCGCTGGACCCACTGCTCCGCGAGCGCCGGGCTGGGGAGCGCGTAGTAACTCGAGTTGACCTCGACCACCGGGAACTGGGACCCGTAGAACCTGAGCCGCTGCTCCGGGCTCGACACGCCCTTCGGGTAGAATCGCTGGCTCTTCACCAGGGTAGGGTCGGTCCACCCCGCGGTCCCGGCAAACACACGGCCGAAGCGGGCGGGCAGAGGCGCACCTTCCGCGAGCGCGAGCGCGCGCGAGAGCCGCTCCACCTCGTCGTCGTCGGCCTTCGTCTCCCCGCGAGGCGACCGCGACGGGTCGCTCAGAGCTTCCGAGTACATGACAAGAGATGCATAAGGCCGGTCCACGGCAATGGAAGCGATCTCCGGCTGCAGATCGGACGTAGATCGACACGGCTGGCCGAAACGGCGATTCACACCGCATTCCGGTCAGCGCCCTCGGGTTCTCACGCGAATTGCGCGAGAGGGACCGCGACGGGCGGGCTCGTCGCGCTCGGCCTCCGGCGCGGCGAGCTGTTCGGCGATCGGGTGTCCTCGGCGGATGCACGCGTGAGCCCACGCGAGCATGGGAGGGAGCGTGAGATGAAATCACCCCACGTCGCGCGGCGACCACACCGCGGCTCTCGCGGGGCGACACCTGCCGGCTGAGCCCAGATTATGCAAGCGCCGACCCAACCTGTGCGCTATACTGAGGATGCAGGGGCGAGGTGCATTCCTGCGCGACAGGGCAGAGGTGGTAGATGTATTCAGCGAATCGCCGCAGGAACGTCGAGCGCGAGGAGCGGATGCTCCTCCGTGGGAAGCGCGAAGAGGCGGCTGGCAAGCTCCTCCAGAAGGTTCCGGACCTGGCGAGCCTGAGCCTGGACATTCGCGAGACCCGGTCCAACGGGAGCACGAACGACACGCAGTACATCCGCCGTGTCGTCGTCGAGCACGCACATGCGCTGTTCGAGATGCCGTGCTCGTACTCGTCGTGCAGCAATGGCGGCTACGATGCCACCCAGCAGATCCTGGCCGCCCTCACCTCGCGCACCCCGCGCTTCGAGGGCGAGACGGTCTGTCGCGGGAGCTGCGGCGGCGATTTCTGCTCCAGGGTGCTCCGGTACACGGCGACGGCCACGTACCGGCCGCTCCCGGACGTCTCCTGAGCCGACGGCGCCTCCCTGGTGAGCCCGCCGCGCCTCCCGGGCCGGTGGTCGACGGGACCTCGCCGCGGCCCGCCGGCACGTGCGCTTCCGGAGGGACGTATCGCGAGCGAGCTCGACGGATGATCGAGCCACGCAGCAGGTCGTCAGGCGGAGTTTACGGCGCCTCGGGCTCGAGGTGCCTGCGCCATTCGACGCGGGCGCTCGCGTAGGCGGTCCGGGCGGCGAGCTCGCGCTCCACGCCGGTGATGGGGGACATCTTGCGGTGACGCAGCTCGCCGGGGAGGGTGTTCTCTACCTGGAGCCGCGCTTCCCGCAGCGTGCCGGGCCATCCGCCGGCGACGGGGCGGCCTTCCCGGTGGAGATCTTGTCGCCACCGGCTGGCCCACGTTTGACCCAGCGCGACGGCGCTCTGTTCGATGAACGTGCGCCGCGCGTCCGTCTGGGCCGAGCCTTCAGCATCGGTGTCCGGCCCGGACGGGGCGCTCACAGCGCCTTCGCTCGCTGGAGCGCGGTTCACTCGACGGCCGGCGGCTGGGGGCCCGGGACGATCCCTGCGATGTCCGGGTCTTCTCCCGGCGCACCGCTCGCCTGGGGTTCCTTCTCCCTGCGGCGCGCGAGGCGATTTGCGTCTTTCTCGCGCTGCTTTTCCTGGCGTGCGCGTTCCTTCTGCCGCTTCAACGCTCCCTGCTTCTGCATGCGGAACCAGGCCTTTCGGCGCCATCCGGCGCGTTTTCAGAGACAGGCGCGGCGACGCGCGAGCGCCGCCGCGCCGCGAGCGAGATCAGTGACGAGGTGAGACGGATACGACGAAGCAGAGACAGGCGCGGCGACGCGTGAGCGCCGCCGCGCCGCGAGCGAGATCAGTACCGGTCGCGCCCGCCGCCGCCGCGGCCGCCGCGGCCGCCACCGCCGCCGCCGTAGCCGCCGCCACCGCCGTAGCCGCCACCACCGCCACCGCCGTAGCCGCCACCACCGCCGCCGCCGCCGCCGAAGCCGCGGGCCGGGCGCTCCTGCGCCTCGTTGACCTTGAGCGCGCGGCCGTCGAGGACGGAGCCGTTGAGCTGCGAAATCGCGCTGTTCGCGGCCTGGGCCGAGCCCATCGTCACGAACGCGAAGCCGCGCGGCTGCCCCGTCTCGCGATCGGTCGGCATCGCGATCTCACGGACCTCGCCGGCCGCGGCGAACGCGGACTCGAGCGTCTCGCGGGTGGTGCTGAACGAAAGATTTCCTACGTAGAGACGATTTCCCATGGGATCCTGCTTGACTTACGGCTTTCTGTTGCGCCAGAAGGCGCTCTCGGCCTGCCATCCGATGAAGCCGTAGCGGATCGAACGGAGACGTGCCGCGCGGAACGTCCGCGCAAGCACACGGTGCGTCGTCCAGTCGTCCGAGCGCGCTGCAGTCTCCCTCGTGGGCGAGGGAAGAGGGAAAGCGTCGTGTCGAGGGCCAGGGACGTTCGTGAGGGAGAGCAACCTAGCCCGGCGAGGCTCCCACCGCAAGCCTGCCGTTCCGTCTTTCTCTTTTGAGCCGCAATCGGTGCCGTCAGCGAGCGAGAGCGCGCCGCCGCGCCCGTGTTTGATCGCTCGCGTCCGGCTGGCGCGGAGAAGTCAAGCCGCGAACGTGAGACGACGTGCGCTGGCGACGGGTGGACCCGGCGCCGCGAGGAGGGCGCGACGGTCCGCTGGGCCTCGTGCAGGATGAACCCCATGGATACGGCGATGCGCGATGACGTGCTGGAGCGCTGGCGAGCGCGCGGCTTCCACGGGGGGCTCTGGACCGATCCACCGGGCCGGGTGTGGAAGGACTATGTTCACGGTGAAGATGAGCTCTTGATGGTGCTCGAAGGCGAGCTGGAGCTGGGGCTCGGGGGCCGGAAGGTGGTGCCCCGCATCGGCGAGGAGATCGAGATCCCGGCCGGCGTGGTGCACACGGTGCGCAACGCGGGGCGGACGACGGCCCGCTGGCTGTACGCGTACGGGAGGCTCTGACGCGGCGGACGGCGCAGCGGCGCGCAGCGGCGCGCCTCAGCGCGCCGCGAGCTCGGCTGTGGCGGCGGGGTCCTGGGGTGTGGGCTCGCTCGTCACGGCGCCGGGCGCGACGGGGGCGGCGCTGTGCGCGAGCCAGAGCCAGAGGACGAGGGCGCCGAGCGCGATGCGGTACCAGCCGAACGGCGCGAGGCCGAAGCGCTTGAGGTAGCGGAGGAAGACGGCGATCACGAGCAGGGCGACCACGAAGGAGACGGCGAGCCCGACGGCGAGGGCGGTGGCGCCGCCGGGCGCGTCGAGCAGCGCGCCGCCGTTCTTGGCGAGGTCGAAGACGGTCGCGGCGCCGAGCGTCGGGATGGCGAGCAGGAACGAGAACTCGGCGGCCGCGGCGGTGGTGAGGCCGGAGAGCTGACCGCCGACGATGGTGGTCATCGAGCGCGACGCGCCCGGCCAGAGCGAGAAGCACTGCGCGAGGCCGATCGCGAACGCGCGCTGGAGCGTGACGTCCTCGAGGCGGCTGGCGCCCGGCGCGGGCCGCCGCGCGCGGACCGCCTCGACGGCGATCATCACGGCGCCGCCGACGATGAGCGCGACCGCCACGGGCCCGGGGCCGAAGAGGTACGCCTTGATGGCCTTGTGGAAGAGCAGGCCGACCAGCGCGGCGGGGAAGAAGGCGAACGCGAGGGCGAGCGCGAGGCGGAGGCTCTCGGGATCGCGCCGGAGCATGCCGCGCGCGGTGTCGGCGAGGCGCGCCCGGAAATAGACGACCACGGCCAGGACGGCGCCGAGCTGGATCACGATATCGAGCGTCTTGGCCGCCTCGGTCTCGTGGCCGAGCCACGCGCCGAGCAGGATGAGATGACCGGTGGACGAGACGGGGAGGAACTCGGTCAGGCCCTCGAGGACCCCGAGAAGGACGGCATCGAACCAGAACATTGCGCCGAGTCTAGCCGGACACGGGCGGCGGGGGGGCGAGCGCGCGCGTCGGATCGGGGCACGATCCGGTGTCAGCGGGGCCCAGGGCGCGGGCTCTTTGGGCTTGACATCCCAGGATCGTCTTGGAATTCCTCCTCCGCTCCCTCGAGGCCCGGCGCGGGTCTTGCCGGCCGGCCCGTCCTGGTCCCTGTGATCACCCCGTGGTAACAGCCGCGGACTCCCGCGGCTCAGCCAGGAGCAGCCTCAAGGAGGCCGTCGACCCGATGAAGATCACCTTCTCGAACCTGGGAACGATCAAGCGGACGACGCTGGATCTTGCGCCGCTGACGGTGATCATCGGGCCCAACAACTCGGGGAAGACGTACGTCGCGTATGCGACGTACGGGCTGTTTCCTCACGACGCAGATTCGTGGACCATTCGTGGCGCTCTCCCGACGCGTTCCCTCCGAGCAGACCCGCTGCGCATCCCCATTGACAAACGCTTCAACGATACCATCGCTCGTACCGTCGACGCGCGAGCGCAACGGCTCCGGGAGGGACTGGACACCTTCTTCCAGGACTCCAGCGGCAAGCTCTTCTCGACCACCACGCTCGCGCTGAACATTGAACCGACCGAGATTCGAGCTGCCGTAAAACATGCTGTCGAGCGATGGGAGGATCCCTCATCGATCTCGCTCGAGGACGATGTTGTCCAGATAGTCGACACTCACAGAGGCGGGATGACCGCCTACCCCAACTGGTATAATTTCGTAGATGCTGTGCTTCGCGAGCTGTTGCCTAACCCGCTTCTCCTGCCCGCGGAGCGCAACGCGTTCATCATCACCTACAAGATGCTCGCGAACAGGCGCTACAAGCTCCTCAAGGACGCGCAGCGGGAGATCTTCGCGAAGCGCAGCGTTACGAGACGCCAGATCGATCTGCTCCGCGAGCAGGGCGAGGTCCGCTATCCCAGGCCTGTGGAGGACTTCCTCGACTTCCTCACCGACGTCGAGCTCTCGGCCCGCCCGCCCGCGCGCGGCAAGGGCCCCTTCCAGGCCCTCGCCGATGAGATCGAACAGAAGATCCAGCGCGGAAACAAGACGCGCTTCAAGCAGACCCGCCTCGGCGGCCAGGAGATCAAGGTCGACGTGAAGCGCGGCCTCAGCATCGACCTCTACAACGCGTCCTCGTCGATCAAGCAGCTCGCGCCGCTCTTACTTTACCTCCGCTTCCGCGCGGCGCCCAACGACTTCCTCATCATCGACGAGCCCGAGATGGGCCTGCACCCGGAGTCCCAGGCCCGCCTCCTCGAGGCGCTCGCCATCCTCGTGAGCCTCGGGGTGCGCGTCCTCGTCACGACGCACAGCCCGTACATCATGGCGCATCTCAACAACCTGGCGCACGGCGACGTCGAGCACCCTCGCCGGCTCAAGGCCCAGGCTCCCGAGCTCTACCTCGGTGACGAGCGCGCCTTCCTTCCCATGGCCAAGATCAGCGCCTACGAGATGCGCGACGGCGAGCTCCGCTCCCTCAAGGATCCTGACTACGGCGTCCGCTGGGATACGCTGAGCGACGTCTCCGTCGACCTCCAGCAGAAGTTCTTCGCGATCGACGAGAAGGGGAGCCGGGAGAAGAGGAACCGGGGCCGTGGCGAAGAAGAGTAAGGCTCCGCGCGACCTCCTCGCGGCCAAGGGGGACAAGCTCGACTGGTCTCGCTTCAACTTCCTCGAGAACCTGCTCGTGTTCTGTGGGCTGGCGACGCGCAGCGTCCCGCCCGAGAGCGGCGTGCAGTTCCAGATCAGCTCGGTGGTCAAGAAGGACGGTATCTGCCTGCTCTTCGCGATCGACCGCAAGCGAGATCCCTTGATGCCGGCGGCCGGGATCAAGCCGGACTACCTGGCGATCCATGTGACGTCCGAGCGCTGCCTCTGCACCATCATCGAGATGAAGGGCCGCGACCAGAAGAACCTGGAGCACGGCATCGACCAGATCAGGGCGCTGCGCGACATGCTCCACAAGGAGGCGGCAGAGCGCCTGCCTGCGACGTGCAAGATCAAGTTCCAAGGCATCCTGCTGGCGCCCCACAACGCGCAGCTGCCGCTGCCGAGGCTTCAGAAGGAAGCGAAGGCCGGGTTCACGATCCTGCCGATCCGGTATACCCACAAGGCCGAGCTGTCCCCGTATGTCCGCAAGCTGAACGCGCTCACGGAGCAGTACGTTCACCAGAAGCTCCCGCGGGAGAAGGACGAGCTCAACCTCATCGAGGCGTTGCTCGCGCGCTGCGCCCTCGACGTGCGCATCAAGGACGACTTTCACGCGAGGCATGTACGCTCCCATCGGGAACGCGCAGGCATCTACCTGAACTACGCTCATCCTCACGGTCCCGCCGAGGTGTACCTTGCGCTCGCAGCGAACAACGGCCGCGCGGTCCTCGCCGCGCCGGAGCCGGCGAGCGCCTTCGTCGACGAGGTCCGCTCCGAGCTCGACCGCCTCAAGCTCGGCTGGGCGAAGAGGATCGAGCGCCGCACGTTCGCGGCGCCCGGCTCGTCGTGATGCCGTGTGGCCTTGTCCGCTCACGCTTGCTCGGCGCGTCCTGAGAGGAACGCGGTCCGGTCCTCACGGGTCGACCAGCGCGTCCTCGATGGCGGCCAGGTACGCGCTCCCCGGAAAGATCTCGCGGAACCGGGCGGCGCGCGCCGCGGCCTCGGCGCGCCGGCCGGCGTGGGCGAGCGCCTTGATTGACAGCGCCTCGCGCTGCTGAGCTCTCGGGCTGCGCGGGTAGCGCCGCCCATGCCGATCGAGCGCCGCGAGCGCCTCGGCGGCGTTTCCCGCCCCGAGCGCGGCGACGGCGCGCTGGATCAGGTGGATGTCGATGTCGTCGCTCGGCGAGAAGGCGCCTGACGGCGGCGCGACGGCCGCCCTGGGCGCGCCGACAGCAGCGGTGGCGGCGGCGGGGGCCGGCCCCCCCGCCGCTGAAACAGCCGGGACCGCGGCGATCGCGGCCGTCGCGCCCGGGATGCTCGGCGCGACGGGGGCCCTGTCGCGCGCCAGGGCGACGTCCGTCGGGGCGGCGCGCGGGAGGACCGCGTACAGCGCGCCTGCGCCCGCGCCGGCGCCGCCCAGGAACAGCGCTGCGCCGGCCGCGGCGAGCTTCGCGCGCGCGCTCGTGGTGCCCGCCTGCGCGAGACGCGTCGCCGAGCCTTCCGCTTCCTTCGCTGGAACGACCTCCGCCGCGCCGTGCCGGAGCGGGAAGCTCTGCGCACCCGGGGCGGCCGCTGCCGCCGCGGTGGCGACCGCGCCCCCGGCGCCGCCCTCGGAGGCCAGGAGCGGCTGCAGCCGGGCCCATACGAGCGCGCCGAACGCTTCCGGAAAATCGAGCACGGCCTCCCCGACCCTGCGGAGCAGCGCCCCTTCTGCCAGGGCGAACGGCGCGACCACGAAGCCCACGCGGCGGATTCCGAGCGCCTCCCGATCGCGCGCGCTCAGCCGCCTGACCGCGGCGACGAACTCCCTGCGGGCGTGCCGCAGCCGGTCCCATGCCGCGTTCTCCGAGATCTGGAACGCCTCGGCGATGTCGCGCATGGCGACGTGCTCAATCTCGTACAGGACGAAGATGGCCCGCCGGTTGCTCTCGGTGCGGATGCGCTGGATGAGCCCCCGGACGATCCGCTGCGTGTCGGCCTGCGCGAGGCGCTGCTCCGGGTCGAGCCCGGGGTCCACGATGTCCATGCTCCCGGCGTCGTCGCGCAGGAGCAGCTCCCGCTGGTTCCGGGCGAGCTGCAGGTGGCGCATGGCGGTGTACGACGCGATGCCGGCCACCCACGACTTCATGGCAAACCGAGGGTCGTAGTCCCCGAGGCGCCGGTGGACGACCAGGAACACCTCGTGGGCCACGTCGGGGAGGTCGCGCGACGGAACGCCGACCCGCCAGAGCACCCGGAGGACGTAGGAGAACAGGGTGCTGTAGACCTCCTCGAAGGACGGCCGGGGCGGCGCTGCCGCGGAGGCGAGGGCGGGGTCGGGCTCGGGCGCCGGCGGGGGTTGGCTGGATCGTGACTCGCTCATCGTTGCGCATTCCCGGGACGGGGCCTGGGCTGTGGCGAAATCGTCCGCGGAGTCAGAAAAAGCTGGGCGGAGGTCCTCATCGCCGGCGCAGGGACAGCTGCGGCCTCGTGGTGGACGTTGGCGATCCGGACGTACTGCGGCTCGAACCTGGACGGCCCAGGGGCCGTACCGGACGAGAGGACGCCCGTTGCAGCATGAGGCGACTCCCGGCGGGAGCCGGGGCAGGAGACCAGCTGCGAGGTTCCAGGCATCGGTTCGCAGTACAGGGACGAACGCCGACAGCGTTCCGGAAGCGCTCCGGCTCCGTACCATTACGGAGAACACGATCCAGTTATCATCAAATCGACAACAACCTCAGAGACGACACATGGTCGGCTGTACAGACGAACACGAGAAAGCGCGGGCTCACGTCCCGTGAGGTGTAGAGCTCAGCCTTCGCATGGCGCTGAGGACTTCCCACCGCGCTCGCGTCGTGCTCTACTATCACAGATAGCCTTACACATGGTGGCTCGCCGATCGGCGAGGGAGACAGGGCGATGGGCGAGCCGAATCGGCGCGTGAAGATGATGATGGCGGTGACCTGCGGTGCTGCGCCATTCCTGCTTTACGCATTGGCCGCAGGCTGTGGCAGCGGGGAGGAGGCGTGGGCCTGCCCATGGGACCCCGTGCCTGGATTCAAAGATAGCCCCTGCCTCGTCACGGAAGAGCCCGTGGACGCTGGCGACGATGGGGACGCTTGCGGCGATGCCGGGGATGCCTGCGGGCACGCGGACGCCGGGTTCGACACGACGACGTTTCCGGGGCTCGATCCGGTCCTGCCGGAGGCATGCCAAGGGCAGTGCGTGCCACAAGCACCGCTCGGCTGGTCCGAGCCGGCGCTGCTCTGGATCGGCCCGCCAGACCGAGCGCCGGGTTGCCCCGCCGCCGCGCCCACGCTCGGTTATGAAGGCCACGCCGACTTCACGGCGGCGCCGCACCCGTGCCCGGCCTGCCTGTGTGACCCGCCGGACGCCTCGTGCGAGCTGCCGGCAGCGTGGAGCGCCTATGCCGGTTTTCCCTGCGATGTCCCCGGCGCCCCCGAGACATCGTTCGCGGCCCCTGACGGATGGGACGGCGCGTGCACCTCGGCGGACGCCATCGCCGCCGGGCAGATGTGCGACAGCGCGGCGTGTGTGCAGTCGCTCCAGATCCCGGCGCCCAGCGTGCTCCCGGGAAGCTGCGCACCGAGAATCGCGGACGGACCAGGAGTACCGCAGGAGCCCGGAGCGGCCGGGAGCTTCGCGACCCTCGCGCGGGCGTGCATTGGCACTGCCTTTGCTCCGTGCGCCGATCCCGGGATGACCTGTGTCCCGGCACCGCCGACCGGGGATGCCGCGCCGCCCGAGGGATTCCTGACGTGCATCCATCACGAAGGGGAACAGGAGTGCCCGGCAACCTACCCCGACCGGCACATCTTCTACGCCGACGTTGAAGACACACGCGGCTGCGCCCCGTGCGCCTGCGCCGAGCCAGCCGGGGCGACGTGCAGCGTCCTCGCGTCCGCGTTCAGCGATGGCGCGTGCTCGCAGTTCGTCGTCGGCGTTGTGGTGAGCTCCGAGGCCCCGATCTGCAACGGCGTCGTCCCTGGGACAGCGCTCGGGAGCAAGTCCGCGCAGGTCGTCCACCTCGACCCGGGAAGCTGCGAGCCCACCGGCGGTGACTTGACGGGCGACGTCGAGCTGATCGGAGCGGCCACGTTCTGCTGCCGCCATGATCCAGTGCCTGCTTGAGGCAGGAAGCTCCGGGCGGTGGGAGCGATCACCCGCTCAAAGCCTCCCGTGGCTCGCTCGTGCCCGAGGTGGCCTGAGATCGAACGCGGCTCAGAACGAAGCGACGAGGCGGAAGGATGCGGCACTGGCCGTGGTCGCCACGGACCACGGTGCCCCCTGCGGGAAATGAAGACGCAGCGCCATGACGTTGGCCACGAGGTCGCTGGTGAGTTGTCCGGCAACGTGGTCCGAGAACGACACCTCCAGCCCACCACGGACCCCAAGCCCAGTATAGGGCGTGACGGCCTCGCCGACGAAGTTGACCATGCCGAAATGCCGCACCCGTCCCGCCGTGACGAGCGCGCACCCGAAGAACCAGGCCACGTGTCCGCAGGGGACAACGGAGCCGCCCAGCGAGGACACGCCGAAGAGGCGACCCCGGTACGGCTCGGCGGCGACCGGAAGGTGCGCGTGCCCCTCCAGCGAGAGCGAGAACGATGACCATCGGACGCTGGCGAGCCCGGAGAACCCAACCGCCAGGGCCGGCGCGAAGCTATCGGCGAGCAGCACCCCCGCGCCGATCTGAAAGCGCGGCCAGCCGAACGACAGGCCCGGGCGCGGGGCGGACCGAACCGGGGGAGCGGGTGGGCACGGCGGTACCGGCTCCGGCGCTGTCTGCGGATTCGCCGCCAGCGCCCGCGGGGTGGGCGCCTCCGGGGACGGCGCCGGGAGCGGCGGCTCAGGGTCCTTCGCCGGCCGCGACGGGTGCAGCAGCAGGATGGCGAAGGCGGTGCCCACGTCTTCCACGAGCGCCCCGCAGGAGGCGTTCGTGATCACCTGGCTGCCGAGCGGCCGGCCGTCGCGCTCGTACAGCGCGATCTCCGCCGTGATCTCGCGCCCGCTGCGCCCGAGGATCACCTCCACCCGCCGGCCATCGCCGGCCAGGAACGGGTCGGTCCCTCCGAGCTGCGCCGCGACGACGTCCCGGAGGGCCTGCTCGTCGGGGCAGCCCTCCGTACCAGGGCCGCGCGTGTAGACGAGGCGCGTGCCGCCCGGCGGGACCTGGCCGAGGGCCGCCGGCGCGACCAGCAGCGAGCCTGCGGCAAGGCTCCACCGGGCGGCGATCTGGACGAGGGGGCGCAAGGGACTCCGCTCACACTTCCGCCACCGGCGCCCTGGACGCGCCGGAAGGTTGCGCCCGGATGCGACCAGCGCCGGGTGGAGCGACAAACCACGACCCGCCATCGACCATGGAACTTTCCACGCGGGAGCCCCTCCACACCCGGCCTGGCGGTCGCACGATACCTCGAGGTCCGCGGAACATCTCGAGCACCCGCGCCGAGATGCCCTCCGGCCTGTTGAACGGGTCGGCGACCTTCCGAAAGAAGCCGATCGGCCTGCACCGGCGCTGCGGCGACCCGTTCCGAGCACCCCTGCGGCATCTCCGAGCAGGTTGGCGACCCGTCGCCGAACCCCCGGAGCCTCCCCAACACGTCGGCGACCCGTCGCCGAACCCCCGGAGCCTCCCCAACACGTCGGCGACCCGTCGCCGAACCCCCGGAGCCTCCCCAACACGTCGGCGACCCGTCCTGGATGCCTCCGGGCATCCCCGGCGCGCGCGCGAGGCGTCCGGCAAGCCTGAAAGATTCCCGGCTCGCGCCCACCTCGATTTCTCGCCGCGCTCCCCTGCCCTCGCAACAGGCGATCGTGGTCGGAATCGCCCGGAGCGCCCTCACGCGAAGGAGCGAAGGCCGGGAATGGATTCGCCTTTTCTTCCCGTCTCAGTCCAACTCCGCCCCTCGCCCGAGAAGCACCTTTCCATCATCGCCGCACAGCCGCGCAGTCGACAGCACGTTGGCGACAGCAGAAGCGCTGGACGTAAGACAGTCGCCTTCATAATGTCGCACGATGGACCAACCGTTCGATGCATCCGTTTACGTCCGCGCCCCGATCATCAACATCGCCAACGGCGTGACCCTCGCCAATGCGCTGGTCGCAGCCTGTCCGGAGGCGGCGCCCGAGAACGTCGGCAAGGCGTGCACTAAGCTGAAGGCCGCCGCCGAGGCAGGCCAGAAGGCGCTCACCGCCCGCCGGCGCGAGAACGGCGCGCTCACCGAGGAGGACAGCCGGGTCCTCGACCGCGAGGCCGACGGGAGCTTCGGGGCGCTACGCATGCGCCTCGTCGCCTATTCGATGCTGCCGGCCGAGCGCTTCCCCGGGGCGCGGCGCGCAGGGGAGCTCGTCAAGGAGCTCTTCGGCGATGACGGGCTCGCGTTCCTGACCGCCGAGTACTCCGTGCAGAACACCGTCATGGCCTCCATCGTCGAGCACATCCAGGAGGCGAATCTCCAGGGGGAGATCGACGCGCTCGCCGGGCCCGAGTTCCTCCAGCAGATCGGCAACGTCCTGCCGCGCTACGACACGATGGTGCGCGACAAGCTGCAGAAAGAGGTCACCGCGACGTCGAACCTCGCCGCGGTCGTGCGCGCCATCCAGTTTGCGATCGTGAGCTACGCGACAAAGGTCGCCGGCATGGCCGATGAAGACGATCCCGCGACGATCGAGGCCGTCAGAAAGGCGCTGCGCCCGCTCGACGCCCACCGCGAGGGCGCCGCGCGGAGGGCGCAGGGCGGGGCCAAGGTCGATACGACGAGCGGCGCGCCGGCCGTGCCGGCCGTGCCGCCGGCGACGGAGGCGGGAGCCGAAGGCGCCGGCGAGCCGAGCGCGCCGGTCTGATCTGCTGACGGCGCCAATCCGTGACCAGCCGTTGATGTCGTGGAGAACAACCGAGTTGGAGCGCTGCCGGGGAGCGCAGCGGAGAGGCGGGGGACGCGGAAGGGGCGTGGCTCAGCGCGCGATCACGCGCTCGCCATCAGGCCGTTGCCCTCCGCCCTGGCCTTGAGGGACGCCTTGATCCAGGTCCGCACCTGCATGAGGTGCCGCGCCTCGGCGGCGCGCGCCGCCTGGAACTGCGCCACGACGTTCGGGTCGTTCAGGCCCTGGACGAGATCGATGAGCACGTCCCACGCGTCGTTGTCGGTGAGCTCGGCGACGAGCATCGCCTCCAGCGCGTCGGCCAGGTTGGTCCTCGGATCCGTGACCACCTTGATGAGGCCGCAGGACGCGACGCCGTGCACGTCGGCAAGCGGCGTCTCGGCCGTCGGATCCGCGCCCAGGTGGCGGATCACCGTGGCGACCATCAGGAAATGCTCCGACTCGTCCTTGTAGATCCGCTCGATCTCCTCGCGCGTCGGGCCGCCCTCGAACGAGCCGAGCGCGTCGAACTTCGCCAGCACGGCGTTCCATAGCCGGCTCCCGGCCCGCTCGAAGGCCAGGCGCTCGCCCAGCTTGTCGAGCAGGACGAGCGGCGCCTCGCCCTTCAGCGCCTGGAGCGCCGTCTTCACCGCGCCCTTGAGCGTCCCGGGGGGCGGCATCGTCCCGACCCGCTCGTCGCGGCGCGCGTAGTGCGCGAGGACGTTGGCGATCGCCGACTCGTCGCCCGCGCTGCTCGGCGGCATGACCGTCGCCCCCGCGATGACCTCCTTCGCGTCGATCGGCGACATGTCCATTCCGGTCCGGTTCATTCCAGCGGTCGTCTCGGTCTTCATGCTGACCTCACCTGATGGGCCTTCGCTCCGTTGCCGTTCGCGCCATTACCGTTCGCGGCATTCGCGTGCGTCCCGTTCGCGCCGTTCGCGGCCGCGCGGAGCGAGAGCTCCGTCCCCGGGACCCACACGTACCCCGCGGCCACCGCCTCGGACGGCGAGCCGCTCGCGTTGAGCCGATCGCGGTAGGCGAGCGTCTGCGGCGACTCCGGGATCTGCCTCGGATCCACGATGTTCTTGCCCACCGCGCGCAGGTGCACCTCGCCCTTCAGCACGCGGCGCACGAACTCGCGCTGGCTCGCGAACTCGATGGGATCGGGCAGCTCGGCCGGCAGGAGCTCCGCCGAGTCGCGCTTCTCGATCCGCTCGAACAGGTCGCGCACGTGCCGCAGGTGCCCGAGCTCGTAATCGACGAACCGCTCCCAGATCGCCCGGATCCGGGGGTTCGACTCGGACTTCGCACAGCTGTAGTACGTGTAGACCTCGTTCGCCTCGTGGAGGAGCCACTTCTCCATCCAGCTCTCGTTCGGGTCGATGATCGACTCGTACTGCGTGACGTGCTGCTCCTCGATCGAGGCGATCTCGGCGTAGAGCTGCCGGGCCATCGGATCCGCGAAGGTCGGGCCGACGTTCATGTAGTAGTCGTGCGTCTGGTGCTCGGACGCCATGATCGTGAGCGCGTGGAGCTTGGTGAGCGGCTTGGCCGTCCTCCGGTCGTAGGGCGCCCGCAGGTCGTCGTCGGGGTGGCGGTGCTCGACGCTGGTCGGCCGGCCGGGGCAGATGTCCGTGTAACACTGCAGGATGTTGTTCGCGTCCTTGCCGTGCACCCGGTCCATCAGCGCCGAGTAGCGGTACAGGTGATCGAAGTCCTCGAGCATCCCGAACCGGTAGACCTGGGCCAGGTAGTCGTCGGGCTCGGCCAGCGCGACGGCCGCGGTCACCTCGATGGCCACCTGCTCGAACCCGATGGTCGTCTCGAGCACGGACAGATCGCCCGGCAGGAGCCAGTTCACCATCGTCTGCTGGTGATGCTCGACGCGGCGGATGCGGGCGAGCTCCTGCTGGAGCGGGCCGTTCATCCGCGCGCACGCGTGCGAGAAGCGCACCGCCTCGGACTCGATGCCGTTCATCAAGATGATCCGGACGCGGGTGAACGCGTCATCGTTCAGCTTGCTGTGCGGGATGCCGACGAGCTCGCGCCAGTCGAACTGCTGCTTGTCGAGGGGAGTACCCCTCTCGTTGATCAAATCAAGTGCCACCTTGACCTCCAGTCCTGGATAGTGGTCGCGCTCGCGAGACTGCAAGAGATGCTCCACCCGCTGCACACCGGCGCCCACGCGCCCGCGGCGCCTCGGCTTGAGGCACTTGGCCACAGCTGGTGCACTTTGGCTGGGATTTATCTCCCTGCGCTCATCACGCGCGCATACTCCATGCACGCAACGTGCATGCTTGGCGGGCTCAGCGACGTTGAGCGGCGAACGTCTGGACTCCGCTCCTGAGCTCGCCGAACCGCGTTATCGAGCGCGGCGCCGCCACGCGGCGAGCGCGGCCGCGAGCAGCGCGAGCGGCGGCAGGAGCGCGCGACCGGCCGTGCCGGACGCAAGACAACACCCGCTCGGCTGCTCGCTCGTGCCCTGAGGGCCGAGCCCGGTCGCGGCGGAGCTGCTGCTTTCGCCGGCGTCGGCCGCGGCGGGCGCGGGGCACGGGTGCGCGGCGCGCCAGGCGTCGAACTGGCGGCGCAGCTCGGGCAGCGGGCTCTGCGCCACGAGGTCGAGCACATCGAGCTTCAGGTAACTTCCGGCCGGCTCGCCTTCGCGATCGACCTGGAGAAAGGCGTTGTCCGAGGGGATCCCGTGCGGGCCGGTGCAGCGGCGGTCGCCCTCGCCGTTCTGCCCGCCGGCCTCGAGGGCGCGCATCAACCGGTCCGCGAGGTCGCAGCCGTCTCCCTCGAACGCGGCGGCCGCCTGGTCGAGCACGCGCCCGCTCGTGAGCAGATTCCCCTGCACCGAGTAAACGAAGCTGCCCACCGAGCCCTGCCGGTCTTCCTTGTAGTCGTCCGCGCTCGCGCCCGTGTACCCCGCGGCGCGCCCGAGGAGGTCGACGATGGCGTACTGTCGCACCTCGGGTGAAGGATCGATGTCCCTGCTGGTGATGATGGAGAGGATGTGCTCGGGGTCGGTGTCCATCGACAGCAGATCGATCGCCTGGGTCTTGCCCCTGAAGCGGGGAGCGTCGAGGTAGGCCTGGGCCGCGATCACCCCGTGTCCGGGCGATGTGCCATAGACGATGCCCAGCCCCTCCGGGAAGCTGGGCGCGATGGGTGTCACACACGAGGTGACGGCGCCGCCGACTTGCCGGCTGGCCTTGTCGGCGGCCACGATCGAGTACGTGGCTCCGGCCGGCGCGGGCCAGAGCGCAGCGAGCGCCGCGAGCGCGAAGGACAGGGGTGCGGCGGATCGGACGCGGAGCATGGTGCCTCTTCGTCTATGCTCGGCTGCATGGAGCACCCGTTCAAGTTCGGCGCCCTTTACCGCGTGCGCAAGTCTTTTCGCGCGCCCCGCGACGAGTTCAACGCCGGGGATACGCTCGTGTACTGGCGCGACGCGTACAGCCACCACGAGGGGATGAGGGGCTATTTCTTCAGGGTCCCCGGGTCGGGTGGCGTCCGCTCGTGGGACGTCAGCGCCGGCGAGGACGTGGGGGTCTGGGCCGAGCTGTTCCAGCAGGTCTCTGCGCCCGCGCGGCTCGTGGTCGCCGCCGAGGGGGGCGACGTCGCCGAGGCGCGCGCGGCGCTCCTGGAGGGGGGCGCGCCGGTGGACTCGCTGACGGTCGAGCTCGCCGCGGAGAAGGCGGTGCTGGGCGGGCACGCGGCGGTGGTCGAGCTCTTCCTCGGCGCGGGCGCGCTCTCGCCGGCGCAGCGCGAGATCGCGCTGCACCTCGCGGCCGGCGCCGGGCGCGCCGCGATCGTGCGGGCGCTGCTCGCGGCGGGCGCGGCCGCGGACGCGCTCGACGGCGGGGGGCAGACGCCGCTGATCCACGCGGCGTGCTCGGGCGACGCGGAGACGGTCGCGGCGCTGCTCGACGGCGGCGCGGACGCGGGGTTCGTCGCCCGGAGCGGGGTGACGCCGCGGAGCCTGGCGGCGGCGCGGAGCCACGGCGCGGTGGTCGCCTTGCTCGAGCGCGCCGGCGCGCAGACGTGAGCGGCGGCGGGGTGTGGTGGAGGGCGGGCGCGGGCCGGGTCGTCAGCCGTCGCTCGGGCCCTGCTCCTCCCACCACTTCGCCATGCGCACCTGCATCTCCTCGACGGGGACGTCCTCGAGGAAGGTCGACACGATCCACTGGTGCCCGAAGGGGTCCTCGATCCTGCCCTCGCGGCGGCCGTAGAACTGGTCCTGGATCGGGTAGATGACCTTCGCGCCCGCCTCGACGGCGCGCGCCGCGACCGCGTCGGCGTCGTCGACGTTGAGGTTGAGGACGATCGGCGTGCCGCCGAGCGACTTCGGGCCGCGCGCGTTCCACTCGGGGGTCTCCTCGGCGATGCTGAAGATGGAGTCGCCGATGACGAGCTCGGCGCAGACGATCGCGCCGCCGAGCTTCGGATCCGTGAGGCGAAACCGCTCGGTCGCGCCGAACGCCTTCTTGTAGAACGCGATGGCGTCGGGCGCGCCGGCGATGACGAGGTGCGGCACGACGGTGTGGTAGGGGGACGGCTGGGCGGGGTTGGGTCGCTTGCTCATGGGGAGCAAGATGGCCGCGGGGCCGGGGCGGGTATTGTAAAAACGAGGCGGCGAGGACGAGGCGGCCGGCTCAGCCCCCGAGCGGGACGTGGTTGCGCTCGCGGCGCCGCGCCGTGTACTCGGTCGGGGTCAGGCCCGCGAACGCGCGGAAGTCGTGGATGAAGTGCGCCTGATCGTAGTAGCCGCACGCGGCCGCGACGCCCGCCCACGAGACGCGCTCGCCGCGCTCGATGGCCGTGAGCGCCTGCTGGAAGCGCCGCACGCGGCAGTACCGCTTCGGGGTGAGGCCGACCTGCTCGGTGAAGCTGCGGATGAACCGCTTCGGGGGGATGCCGAGCTGCCCGGTGACGTCGCCCACCGTGTACGCGCGCTCCGGGTCGGCGAACGCGGCGAGCGCGAAGGCGACCGCGGGGTCGCGCTCGCGGCTGCGGTCGAGCCGCGCGGCGAGCGCGGCGCCGAGGGCGCGGAGCTTCGCGTCCGGCGTGGGCGCCTCGAGGACACGCTCGCGCACGAGGGCGGCCTCGCGGCCCCAGAGCGCGTCGAGCGAGACGTGGGCGCCGCCGAGCGCCTCGACCTCGGGGCCGAAGAACGAGTAGGCGCCGCCCGGCGCGAACTCGGCGCCGACGATGAGCCGCTGCTCGGCCGTGTCGATCGTGAAGTGCTCGGCGTGGGCGCCGCAGAGGGCGACGCCGCTCACGCGGTGGCAGCGGGAGGCGCCGTCGCCGTCGTACCAGCGCAGCTCGTCCTCGGCGAGGTTGATGAGCAGGCTCACCGAGCCGTTGGGGAGCACGCGCTCGAGCAGGTCGGGGAGCTCGGGGGCGGCGTAGTACCAGAGCAGGGAGATGAAGCGGCCGAGGGGGGGAGGCGGGGCGTACGTGACGAAGTGCATGGCGGCTTGTGAGGGAGAGGATGCCATGAGCGGAGCGGGCATGGGAGGGAGGCCGCTCCGGGGGGCGCCGTGCCGGGGCCGATCGGCGTAAGTGACGCCCCGCACGCGCGCGCTGGAGGTGGCGCGGGTGCTCTCCAGAGCACCGGAGAAGCCGTCGATGGTAATTTTGAGTGGCCCAACGGAAGGCTCGACGGCCTCGCTGGACTATGGTGTCGTTCATCCGAAACACGAGGAGAACACCATGCCGCGCGTCATCCACTTCGAGGTCCACGCCGACGATCCCCAGCGCGCCATGCGCTTCTACGCCGACGTCTTCGGCTGGCAGTTCGAGCGCTTCGGCCAGATCGACTCCTGGACCGTCAAGACCGGCGACGCAGCGAGCCCCGGGATCGACGGCGGGCTCATGCCCCGCCGCGGGCCGCGGCCGCCCGAGGGGCAGCCCGTGAACGCCTATCCATGCACGGTCGAGGTGGACGACATCGACCTCTACCTGAAGAAGGTGACGGCCGCGGACGGCAAGAACGTCGTCCCCAAGATGGCGATACCCGGCGTCGGCTGGCTGGCCTATTGCCATGATACGGAAGGCAACGTCTTCGGGCTCATGCAGCCGGATCCGAGCGCCCAGATCGGACAGCCCGCCTCGCCGGCTCAGTAGGGCGGGAGCATCCTCCGGAACCCGTGCCCCAGCGCCAGCACCAGGAACAGCAGGTTGCGCGCGGGCAGGATCGGCCAGAAGAGGCCGAGCGGCCCTTCCGTCCTGGAGGAGCGTTCTTCCGCTGAACCCGCCGCAACGCCTGCAGCGCCCGCTGCAGTAGCCGCAGTCCCCGCGGCGCCCGCGTCGCCCCCGGCCCCCACGTCGCCCCCAACCCCCGCGCCGCCGCCCGGGAACGCCCGCGCGAGCCGCGCGCCAAGCCGCCTCATCCACGCCACCGATCGAGGGTAGTCGGCGATCCCGTTCACCCACGCCTCCGGGATCGCGCGCGCGCCCAGCGTCGCGCCCGCGAGGCCGCCGACGATGGCGCCCGTGCTGTCGGCGTCGCCGCCGAGCAGGATCACGTCCTCCACCGCGCGCCGGAAATCGCCGGGGTGCGCGAGCCAGCAGAACAGCGCCGCCGGCGCGGTGTCGAGGATGAAGCCGCTCACGCCCTGATCGAGCCCGAGCGCGGCGGCGAACTCCTCCGCCGAGGCGCGCCGGGCCAGGTGCTCCGCCGCGCAGTCGAGCCGGCGGCGGAGCTCCACGTCCGCGACGCGGTCGCGGAGCGCGGCGAGCAGCTCGGCCGGGTTCACCTGCTCGGGCGTGCGCGCCGCGGCGTACGCGGCGGCGAGCGCGAGGATCCGCGCGCCCTCCTCGGCGCGCGGATCGGTGTGCGTGAGGCGCGTGGACGCGCGCACCAGAGGCTCGATGCGCGACGGCTCATGCGCGAGGCTCGCGCCCAGGATCGGCGCGCGCATCGCGGCACCGTTGCCAGCGGAGAAGACGCCGCTCCGCTCCGGGGAGAACCCGAGCCAGAGCTTGGCGATCGCGCGCAGCGTGGCGAGACCGACGCCCGCGGGCAGCGCGGCGAGCCAGCCGCGGAGCCGCCACCCGAGCGAGCGCGCGAACCGGCCGGCGTCGCCCGGCGCGGCGAGCAGGGCCTGCGCGGCCATACACGCGTGCTCGGCGTCGTCGCTGATCATCCCGCGGCCGAGCACGAAGCGGTGCTCGAGGGGCGACGCGCCGAACAGGCGCGCGGCGCGGCGGCGGGAGAGGCCCTCCCGAGGGACACCGAGCGCGTCGCCGACCGCCGTGCCGAGGAGGACGCCGGTGAGCCGGTCTTCACGATCGATGGGTGTCGTCGCAACAAGCATACGGACACGCTATTCACGTCCTGTGCCGGAGCGGCGCCGCGGCATTCCACGGCCGCCGGGTGCAGCGCGCCGGCAGCGGCCTGTCTGGATGGCGAGGCGCCGGGCGGATCGCGACATCGTGTCAGCCGCGCCCCGCGCCCCGCGCCCTCACAACGTGCGATCGTCAGCCGCGCGCCGCGCCCCGCGCCCTCACAACGCGCGATCCGACGGCGCGCACGGCGGCGCGCCGGCCCGCGACGCTGCCCAGGCCGGCGCGCTCGGCACGCCCTCCTGCGGCGGCGCGGCGGGCGCCTCGCCCCTCGCCAGCGCCGGCGCCGGCCGGCTCCGGCCGTCGAGCAGCACGCCGGCCGCGGTGAGCGCCGCGAGGACCGCGATCGCGCCCGCCCAGAGCGGGCCGGGGGCGAGCGCCGGCGCATGGTGGAGCAGCACGAGCGCGCCGAGGAGCGCCGCCAGGAAGAGCGCCGCCGCGGCCGCGCGCGACGCCGGCGGCCGCTCCGGGTCGTAGACGGCGTAGCCCGGGTCGGTGCGCAGCGGGCCCTGCTCGGGCGGGGACGCCTCGGACCGGAAGCCCGGCGGCCGCAGCAGGACGAGCAGCTTGCCCGAGAGGCGCGGCTCCGCGGCCGCCATGCGCCAGAGCCTCCGCCACGGATCGACGTTGGCGCGCAGCGCGCTGAAGCTGCGGAGCGGCTTGACCACGCCGTAACGCGGCGGCGCCTCCTCCCGCCGGAACGAGCCGAACAGCCGGTCCCACACGATGAGAACACCGCCGTAGTTCTTGTCGAGGTACTCCGCGTCCGCGCCGTGGTGCACGCGGTGGTGCGACGGCGTGTTGAACACCAGCTCCAGCGGGCCGAGGCGGTCGACGAGCCGCGTGTGGATCCAGAACTGATAGAGGGTGTTCAGCGAATACGTCGTGACGAGCACGACCGGCGGGAAGCCGAGCAGGGCGAGCGGCCAGTAGAACGGCCAGAAAAAGGCGCGCTGGAGCCAGCTCTGGCGCAGCGCGACCGAGAGGTTGTAGTCCTCGCTCTGGTGGTGGACCTCGTGGGCCGCCCACAGGAAGCCGACCTCATGGCCCGCGCGGTGCGCCCAGTAATAACAGAAGTCGACCGCCACGAAGCAGGCGAGCCAGACCGCGGGCGAGCTCGGTGAGAGCCGGACGAGCGCGGCGCGCTCGAAGAGGAGCGCATAGACGAACACGCCGGCGCTCACCAGGGCAACGACGGTCTGCTGCCCGACCCCGCACGAGAGGTTCGCGATCGCGTCGGAGAAGCGGTAGTCGCGGCGCCCGCGGCGGCGGGCGAGCCAGAGCTCGACGCCGATGAGCGCGAAGAAAGCCGGCACCGCGAGCAGGATCAAGTTCGGCGTCACGCACCGCCTCCCGAGCCGCCGCGCAGCGGAGCGGCCCGCGGTCCATCCTACCCTGAACGTCCCGGAGGCGCTCGGGAGATGCCTTCCATGGGCTCGTCTGAGCGGCGCGCGCTGCCGGCCGCCGCCCGAGCCGACCCCACGTCGACCGCCCCGCCGCAGCCCGCATCGGCCATCTGCCATCCGGTCGGGCGGCAGCATCCGCTCGCGCCCTGCCACCGCCGCGCCACACCGCTGCGCCCTCGCGCGCCGACGCCGCCGCCGCGTCGTCCCGAGCGGCGCCCGCGGCGCCCCTCCCTATTGACGCTGAACCGATTAAGTGGTCTGCATGCGCCCGGGTCAATCGCAGCGCAGCTCGGTCCGATGAGCCTTCGAGACGAGCCGCGGCGACGCACGTCCAGAGGACGGCGACCGCACGGACGGAGAATTGTATCGGCGCAGGAAACGACCGACCCCTCGGTCACCTCCGGCGGCCAGGACCCAGGCCGCCGCGAAGGCTCCGCGCCGTCGCTCCTGAGGAACGACACTCCACTTTCGTCGAGGAAACGATGATGAAAAATACCTTGTTGCTCGCCCTGGGTTTGCTCTCGCTCGCCGCGTGCTCCTCGGAAACGACGGACCCCGCGTCCTCGGAAGGCGCCGGCGGCACCGGCGGCACCGGCGGCGCCGGCGGCGCAGACGCCACCGGGACCGGCGGCACCGGGACCGATGGCAGCGGCGCAGCGGGCGGCGGCGGCGGGGACGGAACGGGCGCGGGCGGCGGCGGCGCGGCCGTCGACTGCGCCGCGAATGCCGAAAAGTGCTACGTCCGCGTCGACGGGAGTAAGTTCACGCTCGACGGGAAGCCGTACAAGTACATGGGCACGAACTTCTGGGCCGCACCTTACATCAGCCTCGAGCGCCTGCGCGCAGAGCTCGACATCCTGGCGGCCCAGGGGGTGCTGAACCTCCGGATCATGGCGCTGAGCGAGGGCGACATCCCCGATTCGCAGAAGAACAACACGGAGTTCGGCCCGCAGCGGATCACGCCGGCGTCGTCCGACGCGCCGTGCGCCGACGAGAAGCTGGACGAGTACGTGAGCCACCTGAAGACGGTGCTCGACGAGGTCCACAGCCGCGGGATGAAGGCGGTGATGACCCTCAACGACTGGTACCACTGGTCGGGCGGGATGCCCCAGTACATCAAATGGGCCTACGAGCAGCCCGAGACCACGTGCGGCAAGAGCTACGAGCAGTACCAGGTCGGGCTGACCCACCCGACCTCGGGCGAGCCGCTGCTCGCCGCGGGCCACCACGTGCCGTTCTCCGCGTCGACCCGGTTCCAGCCCGGCACGGGCGACGACTGCCAGATCGTGCCGCGCGGCGCCACCTTCGAGATCCCCCACCCGAACACCATCACGCCGGCAGGCCCGGCCTGGGACGACCAGCAGGACATCTCGACCCTGTTCCTGTGCAACACGAAGGCGCAGGAGTTCTTCTATAACCGCGCCGAGCCGCTGATCGAGGCGCTCAAGGACCACCCGGGCATCATGGCGTGGCAGCTCGCGAACGAGCCCCGGTCCTTCCAGGGCTGGAGCGCGCTCTTCAAGCTGTGGGTCCAGCGGACCGCGAAGTTCATCAAGGACATCGATAAGAACCACCTGGTGTCCATCGGCTCCGAGGGCGAGCTCTACATGTGGGGCGCCTACGCCAACAGCGACTTCCGCGAGTTCCACGCCGTGCCCGAGATCGACTACCTGACGTTCCACATCTGGCCCGAGAACTGGTCGTGGTACGATCCGTCCCTGCCGATCGACAGCGACGACGCGACCGGGCTCGACGCCGCCATCGCCGAGAGCAACGAGTTCATCGAGACCCAGCTCGCCCACGCCAAGGCGCTCGACAAACCGGCCGTGCCCGAGGAGTTCGGGCTCGCGCGCGACGACAAGGCGCAGCCTGTAAATTCGACCGTCGAGAAGCGGAACAAGTACTATGCGACCGTCTTCGCCGCCGTCGCCGAAAACCCCGAGCTCGCCGGTGTCAACTTCTGGGCCTGGGGCGGCACCGGGAGGCCGGCGGGCAACCCGAACGCGTTCTGGCGCTTCGGCGAAGACTACATCGGCGATCCGCCCCACGAGATCCAGGGGTGGTACTCGGTGTATGACAGCGACACGGACACGCTGAACCTCATCATGCAGTACGCTGACCAGATCAACGCGACCCCGTGAGGACATCTCCGGCGGTCCCATCACCCTAGCCCCATATCCTGCACAGACCGGAGGTCACCTTGATTCGTCGTTCTGCCTTTCTCATGGCGCTCTTCTCGCTCGCGATCTCGGCCGGCTGCTCGAAGCCGTCCGAGGGCGACGCGACCGCGGGCAAGACCGAGGACAAAGCCGCGAAGGGCGCGGACGCCAAGCCCGCCGACGCGAAGCCCGGCGACAAGAAGAAGATCACCATCGGCTTCTCGATGGACACCCTCAAGGAAGAGCGGTGGCAGCGCGACCGCGACCTGTTCAAGGCCAAGGCCGAGTCGCTCGGGGCCACCGTGCTCGTGCAGTCCGCGAACAGCGACGACGCCCTGCAGAACTCGCAGGCCGAGAACCTGCTCACGCAGGGCGTCGACGTGCTCGTGGTCGTGCCCCACAACGCCAAGACCACGGCCACCATCGTCGAGTCGGCGCACAAGCAGAACGTGCCCGTCATCGCCTACGACCGGCTGATCCTCGACTCGGACGTGGACCTCTACGTGTCCTTCGACAACGTCCGCGTGGGCGAGCTCCAGGCCGAGTACCTCGTGAAGAAGCACCCGACGGGGAGCTACGTGCTCATCGGCGGCTCCCCCACCGACAACAACGCGAAGCTCTTCCGCGAGGGGCAGATGAACATCCTGAAGCCGCTCGTGGACAAGGGCGACATCAAGGTCGTGGCGGACCAGTGGGCCAAGGACTGGCAGCCGGTCGAGGGGCTCAAGATCACCGAGAACGCGCTCACCAAGAACAACAACAACGTGACCGCGGTCGTCGCGTCGAACGACGGGCTCGCGGGCGCGGCCGTCCAGGCGCTCGGCGAGCAGAAGCTCGCCGGCAAGGTCGGCGTGTCGGGGCAGGACGCCGAGCTCGCCGCCTGCCAGCGCATCGCGGCCGGCACGCAGGGCATGACCGTCTACAAGCCGATCAAGCTGCTCGCCGACAAGGCCGCCGAGCTCGCCATCAAGCTGGCGAAGAAGGAGCCCGTCGGCGAGAAGACGCAGACGGTCAACAACGGGAAGAAGGACGTGGCGAGCGTGCTCATCGCGCCGATCGCCGTGGACAAGGACAACCTCGCCTCCACGGTGATCGCCGACGGGTTCCACAAGGTCGAGGACGTCTACAAGGACGTCCCCAAGGAGCAGTGGCCGGCGGCGAAGTAAGCGCCCCCAGCCTGGACCGCGCTGCCCGGCGGGCGGCCTCCGCCCCGCGGGCGGCGGTCTCCACCCCGCGGGCGGCCTCCGCCACGCGGGCGGCGTCCTCCGCCCCGCGGGCGGCGTTGCCGCGCGCGGGCCGCGGCCGCCCCCCTCCCCACGACACAAGCAGGAGACGAGCCGCGCCAGCGGGTCGCGCCGTCACCCCGGCATCAAGGCGGGACGGCGGGAGGAAGATCCCCCTGCTCCTCGTGTCTTCCCGAGATCCCGCTGTTCCTCGTCTCTTCCCGTCGTCATGAGAGGCCCTCCGCCGAGGATCTGACGAATCCGGATCCTCGTGCATGGTCATCCAGGCGCCCAGATCCGGAGCTGCCTGGATTGCTCGGATCCCCTCGCCCGTCATGATGCCCCGTGTCCGCAGCGTGGCTGTGAGGCAAGGAGATGCGATGTCCTCCATGAAACGACGACAGCTCCTCCGGCAGGGTTTGGCCGCGACGGGCGGGTTCTTGGTGCTGCGGCGGGGCGGTCTGGCGAGGGCGGTCATCGAGGCGTGTCCGATCGTGCGGGCGCAGGGGCCGACCCTGCGCGGATCCGACGTCGCCGCGCACCGGTACACCCGCCCGCTGCTCGTCCCGCCCGTCATGCCCAGGGCGAGCGTGAGCTACACGCTCGGCACGCGCTTCGATTACTTCGATTATTACGAGATCGCTGTCCGGCAGTTCGCGCAGCACGTCCTGCCGCCCGGCCTGGGCCTGCCCCCGACCACGGTGTGGGGGTACGGGTCGCTCCGCCACCCCGAGACGTTCAGCTACCCGGGGTTCACCATCGAGGCGAGGTGGGGGAGGCCCGTGCGCGTGAAGTGGATCAACGACCTCAAGGATCCAGCGACCGGCCGCTTCCTCCCGCACCTGCTCCCGGTCGACCCGACCCTGCACTGGGCCAACCCGCCCGGCGGGCTGGCAGGCCGCGACGCGCAGCCCACCTTCACCGGCGCATGCGAGCCCGGGCCGTACCGGGGCCCGGTGCCGTTCGTCACGCACCTCCACGGCGCCGCGGACGTGCGCCAGGAGAGCGACGGATATCCCGAGGCCTGGTACCTCCCCGCGGCGGCCGACATCCCCGAGGGATACGCGGGGACCGGCACCTTCTACGATTACTACCGGCGCACGTCGCCGCTCGGACATCTCTGGGAGCCAGGGGCGGCCGTGTTTCAGTACCCGAACAACCAGCCGGCGACGACGCTCTGGTATCACGATCACACGCTCGGCCTCACCCGCCTCAACGCCTACGCAGGCCCGGCCGGCTTCTACCTGCTGCGCGGCGGCCCGGACGATCTCCCGCCCGGCATGCTCCCCGGACCGGCCGCGGCGCCCGGCGACTGCGACTGCACTGGACCGATGACGTACGAGATCCCGCTCGTGATCCAGGATCGCTCCTTCAACGACGACGGGTCGCTCTTCTACCCGGACACGCGCGGGCTCCCTCCCGATCTCGCCGATCTGTACATCCCGCGCGGCGACATCCCGCCGATCTGGGTCCCGGAGTTCTTCGGCGATGTCATGGTCGTCAACGGCCAGGCGTGGCCGTACCTCGAGGTCGAGCAGCGGCGTTACCGCTTCCGCATCCTGAACGGCAGCAACTCGCGGTTCCTGATCCTGCAGATGGAGAACGATCTCCCGTTCTGGCAGATAGGCTCCGACGGAGGGTTCCTCCCCTCCCCGGTGGAGCGCGCCACCCTCTCGCTCGGGCCGGCCGAGCGCGCGGACGTGATCGTGGACTTCAGCCGCGTCCGCGCCGGCGCCGCGATCGTCCTGCGCAACCTCGGGCCGGACGCGCCCTTCGGAGGCAGCATGTCGACCCCGGCAGACCCGGCGACCACAGGGCAGGTGATGCAGTTCCGCGTCGTCCCGGCGACGAGCGCGGACACGAGCACACCCCCTCACCGGCTCCGGCTGCCGCAGCTCGCGCGGCCCGGAGCCGCGGGCGCCGTACGGCGGGTGTCCCTGAACGAGGTGAGCTCCGCGATCGATCCCGACGCCGGCCCGCGGGCAGCCCTGCTGGGCACCATCGAGCCGCCTCCAGAGGCAGGCACGCCGAGGCCGCTCTTCTGGCACGATCCGATCACGGAAAACCCGGCCACAGGGTCGACCGAGATCTGGGAGATCTACAATTTCACCATGGACGCGCACCCGATCCATATCCACGAGATCCAGTTCGAGGTCGTGGATCGCCAGCCGTTCGGCGGCGCGTCACGCCCGCCGGAAGCGGGCGAGACGGGCCTCAAGGACACCGTGATCGCGCCGCCCTCGGAGATCACGCGGATCAGGGCGACGTTCAACAGGCCCGGCCGGTTCGTGTGGCATTGCCACATCCTCGAGCACGAGGACAACGAGATGATGCGGCCCTATCATATCGGGCGCGTCCCCGACGATCTCCCGAAGCGCTGATCCACGCCTCGCCCGGCGCGGCGCACGCTTCGCGCGGGGGCGCAGGTTCTGCGAGCGCGCCCGGCCCGGCCCGGCCCCCGTCGACCACATCCCCGCGGGCGCCGGCTCGGTCCGCGATCCCGCCGCGATCCGCGGTGCGGCAGGACCAGGCTCTTCAGGCACGCGGCCTGCTTCTTGCTCGTCCGGTGACCACGTCGCCACGTCCAGCTCCAGGAGGAGACCATGAGTGCCCAGGCGCTCCCGCCCGAGTCCGATCCCTCAGGCCCGATTCGCCAGCTCGTCGAGGCGGCCTTGCCGGATGTGCGGGTCGTGGAGATCACCACCATGGGACCTGACGGCAGCTCGAGCCACGACCCGACCGAGAAGGCTGCCGGTTACGGCGCCCCCCGCCGGATCACCGTGGCGGGGCCAGACGGCTCGCAGCGGAGGCTGGTGCTGCACACGTCGACCGCGAACGAGTTCGGCCACGATCGGCGGTCGGATCGCGCGGGGGATATGCTGCTCGCGTTCGACACCTTCGGGTCCATCCCGGCGCATGTCGAGGTCGTGGACGTCGGCGCGTTGACCCGCGACCGCCGCTTCCTGTCGCTGCGAGAAGCGGGCGAGTTCTACCTCTTGACCACGTACGCGGAGGGGCGCCTCTACGCGGCGGATCTGCGCCGCGTCGCGGAGGAGCGGCGCGCCGGCCCGGAGGACCTCGCGCGCTGCGAGGCGCTCGCCAGGTACCTGATCGAGCTCCACGAGGCGCCCGGCGCGCAGCCGGGCAGCTACCGCCGCGCGGTGCGCGACCTCGTGGGCCACGGCGAGGGCATCTTCGGGATCATCGACGGCTACCCGGACGACGTGCCCGGCGCGCCGCCCGGGCGGCTCCAGGCCATCGAGCAGCGCTGCGTGGAATGGCGATGGAAGCTCCGCGGCCGGGACCTACGGCTCGCGCGGACCCACGGCGACTTCCACCCCTTCAACATCGTGTTCGACGAGGCGTCGCGGCTCACCCTGCTCGACACGAGCCGCGGCTCGCAGGGCGATCCCGCGGACGACGTCACCTGCCTCGCCATCAACTACGTCTTCTTCGCGCTGGACGCGCCCGGCGCCTGGCAGGGCGGCCTCCGCGCGCTGTGGCGGCGGTTCTGGCAGGTGTACCTCGGCTGGGGCGGCTCCGCGGGCCTGCTCGAGGCGGCGGCGCCGTTCCTGGCGTGGCGCGGGCTCGTGCTGGCGAACCCGCGGTGGTACCCTGCGGTCACGCAGCGCGCGCGGGACGCGCTGCTCACCTTCGTGGAGCGCGCCCTCGACGCCCCGCGCCTCGACCCGGAGGAGGCCGAGAGGATCTTCGCATGAGCGGCGCCGTCGTCTGGATCACGGGGCTGCCCTCGTCCGGCAAGTCCACCCTGGCCGAGCGCGCGCGCCGCGCGCTCCTCGGCGAGGGCCGGGCGAGCTGCGTGCTCGACGGCGACGAGGTCCGGGGCGCGCTCGTGCCGAGCCCCGGCTACGACCCCGAGGGCCGCGGCGCGTTCTACGAGACGCTCGCGCGCCTCGCGGCGCTGCTCGCGCGGCAAGGCATGATCGTGATCGTGGCCGCGACGGCGCACCGCCGCGCCTACCGGGAGCGCGCCCGCGCGCTCGCGCCGCGGCTCGTCGAGGTGTTCGTGGACGTCGATCCGTCGGTCTGCCGCGCGCGCGACGCGAAGGGGCTCTACCGGGCATCCGGGGCGGGGGACGTCGGCGCGCTGCCCGGCGCGGACCTCGAGTACGAGGCGCCGGCCTCGCCGGACATCGTCGCGCGCGGCGGCGAGGACGAGGCGGCGCTCCGGGCGATCGTGGACAGGGCGAGGGGCTGGTCTCGGGCCGCGGAGGCCGGCGCGTGACCGGCTCCGGCGCGGAGCCCGCCCGCGAGACCCTCTTCGAGGAGATCAAGCGGTACGTCCGCTTCGGCGAGGAGGACGCGCGCTGGCTGGCCGCGCTGCGCGCGCACGCGGCGCCCCATTTCCCGCGCATCGCGGACGAGTTCTACGACCGCATCCGCGAGCACGAGGACGCGCACGCGGTCTTCGCCGGCGAGGAGCAGGTGGAGCGGCTCAAGGCGTCGCTCGTCCGATGGATGACGAGGGTCTGCACCGGCCCCTACGACGCGGCGTATTTCGAGGAGACCGCCAAGATCGGCCGCATCCACGTGCGCGTCGGGCTGCCGCAGCGGTACATGTTCACGGCGATGGCGCTCATCCGCCTCGCGCTCGGCGAGATCGCCTCGAGCGCGCCCTTCGCCTCGGACATCCCGGTCCGGGCGGCGCTGGCCAAGATCCTCGACCTCGAGCTCGCGATCATGCTGGAGACGTACCGCGACGATTTCCTCGCGCGGGCGCAGCGCGCCGAGCGCCTCGACCGGGAGGAGGTGGGGCGCACGCTCGCGCGCACGGAGCACCGGTACAAGAGCGCGGTCGAGCTCGCCAAGGTCCTCGTCGTGGGGCTCGACGCGCGCGCGGTCGTGCGGCTCTTCAACCGGGAGGCCGAGCGGATCACGGGGCTCGGGCGGGAGGAGGTGCTCGGGACGCCGTTCGTCGAGGCGCTGCTCCCCGAGGAGGTGCGCGCGGACCACGGCGCCCTGGTCGAGGAGCTCGCCGCGGGCCGCGCCGCCGGCGCGGACGTCCTGGAGAGCAGCGTCCGCACGCGCGCGGGCAAGATCCGCGACGTGCGGTGGCAGCTCGCGTACGCGCCTTCCGCGGCGGACGACGAGGTCGTCCTGTTCGCGATCGGGCAGGACACGACCGACGAGAACGCGCTCGCCGCGCGCGTGCGCCAGAGCGAGAAGCTCGCCGCGGTGGGGACGCTCGCGGCCGGCCTGGCGCACGAGATCAGGAACCCGCTCAACGGCGCGCAGCTCCACGTGACGTTCCTCGAGCGGGGGCTCGCGCGCGCCGGCATGAGGGACCCGGACACCCTCGAGGCGATCAAGGTCGTCCGCGAGGAGATCCGCCGCCTGTCGACGCTGGTGAGCGAGTTCCTCGATTTCGCCCGGCCGAAGCCGCTGAACCTGGAGCCGGCGTCCCTCGTCGCGATCTGCGAGCGCGCCGCGCGCATCGCCTCGTCGGACGCCGCCGGCGCCGCGGCCGAGGTGAAGGTCGACTTGCCGTCGGCCGACATCGTGCTCGACCTCGATCCCGCGAAGATGGAGCAGGTCCTCTTGAACCTCCTGCGCAACGCGGTCGAGGCGGCGGGGGCGACCGGCGGCACGGTCGTCCTCCGGGCCCGGCGGAAGCCGCGCCACGCCGTCGTCGAGGTCGAGGACGACGGGCCCGGGATCACGAGCCCGGAGGCGCCGATCTTCGACCCGTTCTACTCGACGAAGCCGAACGGCACCGGGCTCGGCCTCGCCATCGCGCACCGCATCGTCACCGACCACGAGGGCGCCATCGAGTTCCAGAGCCGCGCGGGCAAGACGATCTTCCGCGTGACGCTCCCGATCCGCCTCGCCGGTTGATCGCCGGCCGTCCGACGAGCCCGGCGGATCGGGCCTGTCGCCCCGGGCGAGGGCCGCGGGCCCGTCAGGCGTCTGGCACGCAAGTTGGTAGAGCTCCCGGCGTGGAACCACGCAGCGCCGAAGCGCCCCTGATCCTGCTCGTGGACGACGACGTCCGCACCGCCCGTTTGCTCGTGCGCCTCCTCGAAGACGACGGCTTCCGGGTGGAGCTGGCCACCGACGGCGCCCTCGCCATCGCGCGGCTGGCCCGGCGGCCGGTGCCCGACATCCTGGTGACGGACTTCCGGATGCCCCACGCCGACGGCCTCGCGGTGGCGCGCTTCGCGCGGTCGCTGCGGCCGTCCCTCCCGATCTTCGTGGTCACCGGTTATCCCGAGCTCGTGGCGAGGCTCGGCCGCGGCTTCGCGCCCGAGGCGGTGGTGCACACGAAGCCGGTCGACTACGCCGCCCTGAGCGGCGAGCTGCGCTCCAGCGCGGCGTCGATGGCCGCCGCCGCTGCGCCGCCGAGCTTCCCGGCCCCGCCTGAGCCGGTGAGCGCGCCCCTCGCGGCGAACGGCTTGCGCGCGCGCGCAGCCCTTGCGAAGGGGCGCCGCCGGGCTCGGCCGCGGCGCCGGGCGCGGCCGGATGGCGCAGGACATGCAACGTGCGCTGGGCGTCGGTAGGACGAGGGTCGGACCGGCAGAGGCTCGCGCGGAGGATAAAGAGATGTCGCTCAGCCGCTTTGAACATGGTGCCGTGAGCGCCGAGCTCACGGAGTCGGTCACGGACGTCGCCCGCAGGATGCGGGAGTTCCGCGTCGGCTGCGTCGTGGTCACGCACGGCGCGCGCGCCATCGGCATCGTCACCGACCGCGACCTCGTGCTGCGGGTGATGGCCGAGGCGCGCGATCCGGCGACGACCGTGGTCTCGGACGTGGTGACGTACGATCCGACGACGCTCCAGCAGACCGACAGCATCGAGACGGCGCTCCGCCTGATGCGCGAGCGCGGCGTCCGGCGGCTGCCGATCGTGCGCCACGACGGCAAGGTGACCGGGATCGTGACGGCCGATGATCTGACCGTGATGCTCGCCGCGGAGCTCTCCGATCTCGGCGCCGGCATCCGCGGCAACGTCGAGGCGACCGAGAGCCGCTGAGACGACCTCCTTCCAGCGCTCCAGACGACGTGCAGTCCGCGCAGCGGCGCGGATTTTGCGTGTTCCCTCCGGCGTTCGTGTGCCTGCCGCCTGCCGCCTTCGAACGGGGTCGCGGGGCCGCGGAGACGCGATATCCTGGGCTGGACCTCGGAAGGAACGGCATGAACGCGGAGAAGAAACAGGGCGCGCGGGTGCTCGTCGTGGACGACGAGGCGAGCGCGCGCTCCGGGCTGGAGAAGCTCTTGCGGCAGGAGGGGTATCTCGTCGATGCGGCGGCCGACGGGGTCGAGGCGCTCGAGGTCGCGGCGGAGCGGCCTCCGGCCGTCGTCGTCACCGATCTGAAGATGCCCCGGATGGATGGAGTCGCGCTGCTCGGCAAGCTGCGCGAGCAGGACCCGGACGTCCCGGTGATCGTCGTCACCGCGTTCGGCGACGTGTCCTCGGCGGTGCAGGCGATGCGCGCGGGCGCCGAGGATTACCTGACGAAGCCGGTCGACTTCGACGCGCTGCTGCTCGCGATCGAGCGCGCCCAGGAGCGGAGCGCGCTCCGGGTCGAGGCGGAGAACCTCCGCCGGCAGCTGCGGGAGCGCGAGGGCGAGGGCGTGGAGGGCCTCATCGGGGCGAGCCCGGCGATGCAGAAGGTCTACCGGATGGCGCGGCAGGTGGCGGGCGCCCGGGCGACGGTGCTCATCACGGGCGAGAGCGGCACGGGCAAGGGGGAGCTGGCGCGCGCGATCCACGCGAAGGGCTCGCGCGCGAAGGGCCCCTTCGTCGCGCTGCACTGCGCGGCGCTGGCGGAGTCCCTGCTCGAGAGCGAGCTGTTCGGCCACGAGCGCGGCGCGTTCACGGGCGCCGACCGCCGCCGCGTCGGCCGCTTCGAGCAGGCGCACGGCGGCACGTTGTTCCTCGACGAGGTCGGCGAGATCCCCCCGTCGACGCAGGTGAAGCTGCTCCGCGTGCTCCAGGAGCGGGCGTTCGAGCGGGTCGGCGGCAACGACACCGTCTCGGTCGACGTGCGCCTCATCGCCGCGACGAACCGCGATCTCGCCGCCGCCGTGCAGGAGGGCCGGTTCCGCGAGGATCTCTACTACCGCCTCAACGTCGTCCACATCGACATGCCGCCGCTGCGCGTCCGCGACACCGACGTGCTGCTCCTGGCCAACCATTTCCTCCGGCGCTTCGCCGCCGAAAACCGCCGTAAAATCGAGGGGTTCGCCGACCGCGCGCGCGCCAAGATCGTCGCGCACCGCTGGCCCGGGAACGTGCGGGAGCTGGAGAACGCGATCGAGCGGGCGGTCGTGCTCTGCGAGGACACGCTCATCGACGAGGAGCACCTCCCCATCGACATCGCCCCGGTGGCGAAGGGCGCCTTGCGCATCCCCGGCGCGACGATGGCCGAGATCGAGCGCTACGCCATCCTGTCGACCCTCGAGGCCACGAACGGCTCCACGACCCGCGCGGCCGAGCTCCTGGACATCAGCATCCGCACCATCCAGTACCGCCTCCACGAGTACGGCATGACCACGAAGTCCAAGCGTTCCCCCGCCGCCGACTGACCCTCTCCTCCACCGTGAGCGCCGGCGGGTGGGTCCGCGCGCGCCGACGTGGCGCGGGCGGGCGCGCCGAGCACCGACCGAGGTACCATAAGGCCCCTGTCATCTCGACGCCTCAGGCGCGCCTTGTGTGGCGCGCACCATAACGTCCCAGCCAGCATGGCCCGAAGGGAGACATGCCGGGCGGTGTTCTCTGCTTCAGCTCCCCCCGCCCCGGTCTTGCCGATTGGCCAGCGCCCGCCCGCGCCACGTCGGCGCGCGCGGACCCACCCGCCGGCGCGGCCCGCTTGGCAGGCCCCCGGCGTCCGCGTCAGACCACGGCGTGCATCCAGCCGTACCGGTCGGGCGCCAGGCCGTGCTGGATGTTGAGCAGCGCCTCGCGGAAACGCGTGGCGACCGGGCCGGTCTCGTTGTTGTGGAGGGTGAAGGTGCCCTCGCGGGACTTCACCGCGCCGATGGGCGTGATCACCGCGGCCGTGCCGCACGCGAACGCCTCGGTCATGCGGCCTTCGCGGACCGCCGCGCGCCACTCGTCGAAGGTGACCTTGCGCTCCTCCGCGCGATAGCCGAAATCACGGGCGAGCTGAAGGATGCTGTCGCGGGTGATGCCCGGGAGGAGCGTGCCTGTCAGCGCCGGCGTCACCAGCACCGGACGACCGCCCTCCTCGTAAACGAAGAAGATGTTCATCCCGCCCATCTCCTCGACATAACGGCGCTCCACCGCGTCGAGCCACACCACCTGCGCGCAGCCCTCGGCCGCCGCGTTCATCTGCGCGAGCAGGCTCGCCGCGTAGTTGCCGGCGAACTTCGCCGCGCCCGTGCCGCCCGGCGCCGCCCTGACGAAATCCTCCGAGATCCAGACCGTCACCGGCTTCACGCCCTGAGGGAAATACGCGCCGGCCGGGGACGCGATCACCAGGAAATCGTAGGTGCTCGCAGCCTTCACCCCGAGCGCCGCCTCGGTCGCGAACATCAGCGGGCGGAGATAGAGGCTCTCGCCCACCGGCGTGGGCACCCACGCGCGATCCTGGCGGATCAGGGCGTCCACCGCGCCCACGAACAGCTCGACCGGCATCTCCGGCATCGCGAGCCGCCGCGCAGAGCTGTTGAAGCGGAGCGCGTTCGCCTCCGGCCGGAACGTCTTGATGCTCCCGTCCGGCTGGCGGTACGCCTTGAACCCCTCGAAGATCGCCTGACCGTAGTGCAACACCGACGCCGCAGGATCCAGCGTGAGCGGCGCGTAAGGTTTGAGCTGCCCCCTGAGCCAACCCTTGCCCGCAACGTACGGGATCACGACCATGTGCTCCGTGAACAGGCGCCCGAAGCCGGGGTTCTGTATCCGCGCCGCGCGCTCGGCGTCGTCGAGAGGATGCGGCGTGGGGAGGATCTCCAGATCAAGCTTCGTGGCGGGCGCGCTTTCGGTGCTCATCGGGGCTCAACTTCCGCGACGGACAGCGGTCGGCCCGGGCAGGTGAGCCGTTACAGTCGCCGTCGTGTGGCATTTTTCGGAAGAATCCCGGCGGGATGCAAGCATTTTTTCGCGATAGAACCAGGCGATCGAGCGCAATCGTACACAGTCGCGCGCAGTCGCGCGCAGTCGCGCGCGCTCTGACGTCCTCGGGCGGACGCGCCGCGGCGGCGCCCGAGCCCGCCCCGCCGGCCGCTCAGCGCACGAGAGCCGCGGGCGCGTCAGCCCTTGAGAAATGGGTTTCTGTCGCGCTCCTCACCGATGGTCGTGGAAGGGCCGTGTCCGGTCACGACCCGGGTCGACGGGTCGAGCGTGAGCAGCTTGCGGCGGATGGATGTGAAGATCGCCTGCGCGTCGCCGCCCCACAGATCGGTCCTGCCGATGCTGCGCCGGAACAGGGTGTCCCCGGTGAACGCGACGGCGCCCGTCGCCGCCTCGACCAGGAACGACACGCTGCCGGGCGTGTGCCCGGGCGTGTGCAGCACGTGGACGTCGAGCCCGCCCGCCTTCACGACGGCGCCGTCGTCGAGGTCGCCCTCCATCTCGCACGCCTCGGGCAGCGCGATGCCGAGCATCGCCGCCTGGACGGGGAGCATGTCGTAAAGGAAGCGATCCCCCTCGTGGATGCGCGCCGCGGCGCCCGACCAGCGCTGGAGCGGCGCCGTGGCGCCGACGTGATCGATATGGGTGTGCGTGTGCACGATCGCCGCGACCTTCGCGCCCGCCTTCTCGAGGCGCCCGCGGATCTCGTCGAAATCGCCGCCGGGATCGATGACCACCGCGCCCTTGCTGGCCGGGTCGACGAGGATCGAGCAGTTGCACCCCAGCGGACCCACGGGAAATGTCTCGAGCAGCACAGCGCGAGCTTGTAGCACGCGCGCGCGCCGCTGGGGCCGGGTCGTGTCGCGCCCCGCGCGCTACTTGCGCGCGCTCATCACGGAGCCGTCCGTGCCGAGGCCGTTGGTCCAGTAGACGCGCTCCGCGTCGAGCGCGATGCCGTAGGGCGACGGCTCCCCCGCGACGAACGCCCCGAGGATCCCGTTCGGCCACAGCTTCATGATGTTCGGCGAGGTCGGGTCGGTCCAGTAGACGCCCGTCCGATCGGCGGCGATGCCCCTCGGGTTGCCCAGCCCGGTGGCGATCGCCGTGGGCTCCCCGGCGCCGTCCTTGGGGGCGCGCATCACGTTGCCGGTCGTGCTGGTCGTCCAGTAGACGTGCGTCGCGTCGAGCGCGATCTCGCGCACCTCGCCCTGGTCGACCGCGATCGTGGTGAACGGGCCCTCGCCGTCGGAGTCCTTCGGCGCGGACATGACGCGGCCGCCCTGGGAGCGCACGGTCCAGTAGACGTGCGTCTCGTCGACCGCGAGCGCGTGCGGCGTCCCCGCGCGGCTCCAGAGGGTCGTGAACGGCCCGTTGCCGTTCGAGTCCTTCCGCGCGCGGACCACGGCGCCGCTGCGCTCGCGGTTCGTCCAGTAGACATACTCGTCGTCGAGCGCCACGCCGAAGGGCGCGGCCTGCGCCGCGGCGATGACCACCGGCTCCTCGCCTCCCCCGATCACCGCCCTCACGATCTGGCCGGTGCTCTCGCCGCTCTCCCCCTGGTTGGCCCAGAAGACGTGCGTCGCGTCCGCCTTGATGTCCGCCGGCTGCACCTGCTCCTCGGCCAGGGTGATCGTGGCGTCGCCCTCCCGGGACCACTGCATGACCGAGCGGCCATTGCCGTTGGTCCAGAACAGATTGCCGCCGGAGGCGGCGATGAACAGCGGATCCCGCAGGCCCACGGCGTGGGTCCGGGGCGCGACGCAGCTGCCGTTCTGGCAGCTGCCCTCGCACTCCACCGGGCACGTCCCGCAGTGCAGGGCGTCGCCCATCACGTTGACCTCGCAGGTGCCCTCGTCGTCCCCGTCGCAGTTGACGTAGGTGTCCCCGCAGACCGGCGGCTCCACGACCACCGGACCTTCGCCGCCGCCCCCGCCGCCTCCACCCGCCCCCGCCTCGCCCGCGCCCCCCGCCGCACCTTCCCCGCCGGTCGCGCCGCCCTCGCCGCCGCCCGACGACGTGGGCGCACCTCCCGCCCCGGAGGCGCCGGTGACGAAGAGGTTCGCCGCATCGGGCTCGGAACAGGCAGCCACGGCGAGTCCGACGGACAGCGCGACGAAAACGGTGCGACACAATGTGCTCTGCATGGAAACCTCCACTCATAGAGGCTACACGAGCTTGTTCGCGGAAAGCACCCGTGGCGTCTCGCATTCTCCTCGCGTTCGTCCACACACGGCAGGCGCCGATGTGGGGAGTCGGCCGCGGTGCAGCCAGGGCGATCCAGCGCGTCCAGGGCGCCTGACCGCTCGCACCTCCACGCGTGGCGTCGCATCTCCTCGGCGGCTGTCGCCGCTCCGAGCGGCGCATGTCGCCCCTCGCGCGGGGGACGACTGACCACGACAACGCGGCGAGCGAGCGGCCTCCATCCACGATCCGCCGGCCGTCCACGCGGGGTGACGGTGGGGATCGGACCCTGAAGGCCGGAGGCGCGAAGGCGGAAAGAAGAGATCAATGGTTCTCCCGCCTCCCCGCTTCATGGGAGCTCTCTCCGGTCGAGCGCGCCGACGACCCCGCGCGACCGCGCGGCGAGGCCCGCGCGGCCGAGCCACGCGGAGGCCCGGCCAACCTCGCGCGCACCTCACCCGTGTTGCACGATCTCCATGCTCGATGCGGGCGGGCGGGCGACGCCGCGGCGGGGCTCGCTCGCCGTGGCGGGGGCGACCGCGGAGATGGCGCTGAGCGCAGAGCGGCGCTACCCTCGGGCGCCGGGTGCCAGAGCGTACGATGCCAGCGAGGGTGGACGCACCGTTCCGCCGCCGAACGCCGTGCGCGTTCAGCGCGCCGGGTCGCGCCCTGCGCCGCCGCGCGGGCCACGCGGGCCGCGCGCGGGCGCGTCGTCCTGGAGGCGCGGCGTCATGAGCGGGAACGTGTACCTCGCGGGGGGACAGGCGAGCTCCGCGGCGCACGAGCGGGCCATGTCGCTCATCGGCCGGACGCTCGTCCACCGGTACCGCATCGAGGAGCTCGTCGCGATGGGCGGCATCGCGGCCGTCTTCAGGGCCAAGAAGCTCGCGACCGGCGAGGACGTGGCCGTCAAGGTGCTCCACCCGGACGCCGAGGAGCTGCCGGAGCTCATCGAGCGCTTCGAGCGCGAGGCCATCGCCGGCCGCCACATCTTCCACCCGAACGTCGCGGCGGTCTACGAGATCAACCAGCTCGACGACGGCGCGTGGTTCATGGTGATGGAGTTCATCCGCGGCATCACGCTGCGCAAGCTCATCGACAAGGGCCCCATCCCGGCCCCGCGCGCGGCGAACATCGCGCGCCAGCTCGCGACCGCCCTGAACGCGGCGCACGACTTCGGGATCGTGCACAGGGACGTCAAGCCGCTCAACATCATGGTCCTCGACGGGCCGGAGGAGCGCGTCCAGCTCATCGACTTCGGCCTCGCCAAGGTCCCCATGGAGCAGTTCTCGCTGCCCGCCGGCGACGGCGCGCGCCGCTCGCTCACCAACGCCGGGGTGCTGCTCGGCACCGTCGCGTACATGGCGCCCGAGGCCGCGCTCGGCATGCGGTCGGTCGACCGGCGCGCCGATCTCTACGCGCTCGGCGTCATCCTGTACGAGATGCTCGCGGGCAAGCACCCCTTCACCGCGACCGAGCCGTCGGCGCTGTTCGCGCAGCACCGGGGGACGCCGCCGCCGCCCATCGCCGAGCGCTCCCCCGGCATCGTCGTCCCGTTCGCGCTCGAGTCGGTGGTGATGCGCCTGCTCGCGAAGGACCCGGACCACCGGTACCCGCACGCGCGCGCGGTGCTCGTGGCCCTCGACGCCGCCCTCCAGAAGATGAGCCGGCAGGAGGCGATCAGCGTCGCCCCGGGCAGCCTCAAGGCCGCGGCGAGCTTCATCGGGCGGCGCTCCTCGCGCGCGATGCTCGCCGGGGCGGGCCTCTTGTTCTTCACGATCGGCAGCGTGATCGCCTGGCTGCTCGCGTCGCGGTGATCGCGCCGCCGGGGCGCCCTTCAGGGGACCGGCGGCGGCGCGGGAGGAGCGGCGGCGCCGCCGCTCCGCGGGCCTACTCGCACACGCCCACGGGCAGGCCCGCGAAGCCGGAGTAGTCGACGCACTTCTTGCCGCCCGGGCACGGCGCGCGGCCCGCCTCGCGCGGGTCGCAGAGGGCCCTGCAGGTGTTCGAGGAGCCATCGCACACGCTGCCGGCGGCGCAGAGGCCGGCGGCGTCGCACGGCTCGCCGTCCGAGCCCGCGCCGGCGTACCAGCACGAGGTGGAGCCGTTGCCCCAGAACATGCAGGCAGCGCCGTTCTCGCAGCCCTGCTGGAGCGGGTCGCAGCCGTCGCCCTCGACGCAGGTTCCCCCGGTGGGCGAGCGGTCGTCGAGCAGGCACGCGCTGCCCGGCGCGCAGCCCGCGGAGGCGCTGCAGGCCGCGGCGCAGGTCTGATCCGGGCCGCACGCGAGCCCGGGCGCGCACTCCGACGCCGCGAGGCACGTCTCGCCGCGGCCGGCGCCGGTCGTGGGCTTCCGCGCGAGGCTCGTCTTGCGGGGCAGCGCGAGCGCGTCGCGATCGAGGAGGACGCCCGCCCTGTAGACGCGCGACACCCGCGCGAGCGCGCCGATGTCCGCGAGCGCATCGCCGTCGACCACGACCACGTCCGAGCGCGCCCCCTCCTCGAGCCGCCCGAGATCGGGGCGCCCGAGCACGTCGGCCGCGGCGCGTGTGCCCGCGACGAGCGCGTCGAGCGGCGGCATCCCGGCCTCGACGAGCAGCGCGACCTCGCGGTGCAGGGCGAGGCCGTGGAAGACGCCCGGGTTGCCCGCGTCGGAGCCGGCGGCGACGGTGACGCCGGCCTGGTAGCAGGTCAGGACGTTCGCGAGCGCGTTCTCGCGCGATTGCCTGATGCGCTCCCGGAACGGCTCGGTCGCGATGTCCCCGAGCTGCGCCGGGTCGCGCAGGGCGGCGATCACGCCGGCCGGCACGTCGTCCCCGATGCGGGGGTCGTCGAGCTCGCTGAGCGCGCCGCTCGCCGTGCGGTAGAGGCCATCCGTCACCGCGAGCGTCGGGACGACGACGACCCCCTCGGCGGCCATGCGCCGCGCGAGCTCGGGCGAGATCCGGTCCTGGTCCGGGATGTGCGCGAAGCGCGTCACGCCCGCGCCGAGCGCCGCCTCGATGTCGGCGCTCTCCGCGGCGTGCGCGATGACGCGGACGCCGGCGGCCTCGGCGGCGGCCTCGACGGCCGCCATCGACGCGGTCGTCAGGTGCGGGAGCGACCTCGATCTCCCCGACTCGAGCACGATCTTGATGAAGTCGGGGGCCCTCGGGAGGAGCTCCTCGAAGGCGCCGCCGACGTCGGCGGGAGAGTCGATGAAGATGCAGAAATCGCCGGGCGGGCTGCCGTGGTAGCAGGGGTGCCCGCCGGTCGGCGTGAGCAGCGGCCCGGCGGCGAAGAGCTCCGGCGCGAGGATCTCGCCGGCGTCGATCCGCGCTCGCTGCTCGAAGATGACGTGCTGGGACGAGCCGAGATCGAGGTACGAGGTCACGCCGGCCCGGAGCATCGCCTTCGTGTGGTCCTCGAGGTGGAGCTCGACGTCGAAGTAGCCGTAGGGCCCGGCGACGCTCAGCGAGTGCACGTGGAGATCGATCAGCCCGGGGAGGACGGTCTTCCCGGTCACGTCGACCACCTCGCCGTCCGCGGCCTCGATCTCGCGCTCGTCGAAGAGGACCTGCCGCACCCGGTCGCCCTCGATCACGACCGCTCCCCTGCCCGCGCGCGTGCCGTCGAACACCGTACCGCCCTTCAGCACGGTGCAGCCCGCACACCCCACCTTCGCCAGGTCGACGGTCGAGGAGCCCTCCTCGACGCCGCAGCCCGCGAGCGATATCGACGCAGCAAGGGCACAGTAAGCGAGACAACCAGTCGCAAGATCGAGCGAAGTACGACGCATAACACTCCTTTGCCGATGGGCGCCGAGCGCCAAAGAGAGGGAGGCGCGCCGGGTACCGGAGGCGGCCTCAAAAGGCAACTGAGCGAAGCGTCGATTCGCGCCGCCGCGGGTGCGCACGCGCAGCGCGCCGGCCTATCCAGGGTTGTTCGACTCGGCGCCAGCCGGGAGAAGCACGATGGCCGGAACCAGCGAGAGGAGCGAGCACGCGCGGCCCCGCGCGACGATCAGGAGGCCCCGGGCAGGGCCGCGGCGCTGGCCGGCCTGGATGGCAGGGAATCGCGTTCAATATTCCGCTGTTCGATCATGAGGCGTCGCTTTGACAAAGGGCCTCCGCGTACCCCAATCATCCGTGGGAGGTTCTGCCATGAGCGATTCAAACAGCACGGATGACGCACCGAAGACGCTGGAAGTGACGATCAAGGAGATCCGCAACGCCATCGACGATTTGTCGGGCAGGCTGGATGCAATGGAAACGCCGACTCCGGCCAGCTACCAATGTCGCTGCGGCGGCGGCTGCGGCGGCGGGTGTCGCTGCGGCGGCGGATGCGGCGGCGGATGTCGCTGCGGCGGCGGATGCGGCGGCGGGTGTCGCTGCGGCGGCGGATGCGGCGGCGGGTGTCGCTGCGGCGGCGGATGCGGCGGCGGGTGTCGCTGCGGCGGCGGATGCGGCGGCGGGTGTCGCTGCGGCGGCGGATGCGGCGGCGGCTGCCGCTGCAGCTAGCCCCGAGGTCGGCGAGGGCGCGCGAGGGCTCCCCAGGAAGCCGAGGAGCACGGAAGATCATCCAAAGCGTCTTCCCGTCTTCCTGGGATCGCCCGCGATTGCGCCAGCTCGCTCCTCGGCCGCCGCAAGGCGGTCCTCGCCTCGGGTTATCGGAGCATCGCTCCTCCGGGCTCAGCATCGAACCTCTTCAACGACGGCCGACCGCGGCTGGGTCGATCCCTCGCCGCGTCGCCACTTCTCTGGAGTTCTCGCGTGGCCATCCGACTGCCCACATCATCGACCGCCGCTTCACCGCTCGAGGGCACCGCCCCGCCTGCGCCCGAGGAGGCGCGCGAGGCGCTCGCACGATCGCGCGTGCTCGTGGTCGGGCTGGAGCCGTGGGGCGCCGTCGCGACCATCGAGCTCGCGTCGGCGGGCGCAGGCGCGCTCCACGTCCTCGACGACAGGACCGTCACGGTGGACGATCTCGGCCCCTTCGCCGAGGCGGATCTCGGGAAAGAGCGGGCTCCTTCGCTCGCCCTCGCGCTGTCGCGGATCGCTCCCCGGTGCGCGGTCACGTCGGGGACGCTGCTCGCGGCCGCGGGTCGCCCGCTCGTCCTGGAGGACACCGGCTGGGACCTGATCCTCGCGTGCGTCTCGAGCGACGAGCTCCTCGTGCTTCAGGGCGTCGCCCGCTTCGCCCACGGCGCCTCCGTCGTGTCGCTCAGCGCCCACCTCGAGGGGCTCGACGCGGTGATCGGCCCGGCCGTCGTGCCCGGAGAGACCGCGTGCTGGGAGTGCTGCCGTCTCCGGCGGCTCGCGACCAGCCTGCAGCCCGAGGCCGATCACGCGCTGCAGGCGTCGCTCCTCGCCGAGCGCCCGGGCCCCCGCGCGCGCACCTACCTCGCGCCGATGCCGGCGTTCCTGGGCCACGCCGCCGCGCTCGCGGCGGTCGATCTGCTCGTCCGCCGGGGCGCGTCGCGGCTCGCGGGCCGGTTCATGGTGCAGAACCTGGTCGATCCGGAGGTGTCGCTCCACGCCGTCCTGCAGATGCCGTGGTGCCGGATCTGCGGCGGCGCCGCCGGCGCCCGCCGCGCCGGGGCCGCGCGAAAGGGCTCGACGGTGCGCCTCGCCGGCGTGCGCGACCCCGCGGATCTGCGCCGGCTGCTCGCCGGCGTCGTCGACGCACGCGCGGGCATCGTCCAGCACCTCAGGCTGAACGCGACGAGCCCGGCGCTCGCCCCCGAGACGCCGTTCACCGCCACGGCGATCCTCAGCAACTACACCGACGGCGCGGCGCACGCGCACCGCTGCGAGGAGCCGGAGGCCGGCACCGGAAAGGGCGTCACGGTCGTCGAGGCGCTGATCAGGGCGGTGGGCGAGGCGGTCGAGCGCTACTCTTCCGGGCTGTTCAACAAGGAGGAGCTCCTCCACGCCCCCGTCGCCGAGATGAAGGGCGACTTCATCGCCCCAGACCGGCTCTGCTTCTACGAAGAGGCGCAGTATTCCCAACCCGGGTTCCCTTATGCGCCGCTCGATCCGGCCACGCCGATCGAGTGGGCCCTCGGGTACTGGCTCGACACCGGCTCTCCCGTGCACGTCCCGGCGCTCCCGGCCTATTACAGCTACTGCGCTCCGCCCGAGGCCTACTTCTGCCAGGTGACCTCGAACGGCCTCGCCGCCGGCGCGACGCTCGAGGACGCGGCGATGGGCGCCGCGCTCGAGCTCATCGAGCGCGACGCCTTCATGATCTCCTGGCTCGCCCGCCGGCCGGGGCGGCGGATCCTGCCCGACGACGCGCTCGACCCCGAGGTGCAGGAGATCGCGCGCCAGCTCGAGGAGCGCGGCGCCCGGCTCGAGCTTTACCTCCTCGAGGCGGGCGTCGCGGTCCCCACGGTGATGTGCGTGGGGTACGGCGACGGCAAGCGCTGGCCCGGCGCCGTCGTCTCGCTCGCCGCCCACCTGAGCCCCCGCACGGCGATCAGGAAAGCCATCCTGGAGCAGGGCCAGATCTGCGGTTACGTCTTCCGCCTCATGACCGGCGAGGAGGTCGCCATCCCCGAGCGGCCGGAGGACGTGCGCATGCTCGAGGACCACGCGGTCTACTATATTCCGCCGAGCCGCGCCGGAGCCTTCGCCTTCCTCCGCGCGGGCCCCACGGTGACCGCCTCGCAGCTCGAGGAGCCGGAGGAGATCTCGCTGTCCGAGCTCACCCGGCGCGTGACGGCGGCGGGGCTCCGCGTCGCGATCGTCGACGTGACGTCGCCCGACCTCGCGGCGACCCCGTTCCGCGTCGCCCGCGCCCTCGGGCCCGACTTCCAGCAGATCCATTTCGGCCAGCACGCCGCGCAGCTCGCCAATCCGCGTCTCCGCGCGATGGCGCCGCACGGGATCAACCCTGATCCCCACCCGATGGCCTGAGGGAGGGCACCAGGGCAAGGAGATTTCAACGCAAAGGCGCAAAGGCGCAAAGCAGAATTTCTCTGTATCTTTGCGCCTTTGCGTTAAAAATCTCTCTTCTCTCGCCTTGATCCCTGCCAAGACTTCTGACAGTCGGAACTAGCCGGGACCTCATCACATCGCTGATCCCTCGTTGCGGGAGGTCGTGCCGAGCTGCTCGGCCCGAGGAGGCCAGCTCGGGCCTACCCTCTTCGCGCAACCGGGGACGAGCTCCGGGAACGCTGTGAGCGATGGATAATCGAGTCAGCCTCCTCGGTGGCCGGCGTGGCCGTCGATTGACGAAGAGCGTTTACACGCCCCACATATGTATGTGGAGGTTTCACCATGAGCGACTCGAACGACACGAAGGATCTGGACCTGTCGGTAAACGAGATCCGGAGCGCGATCAACGATCTTACCGGACGGATGGATGTAGCAGAACGAAATGAGCCGGCCAGCCGCAATTGTTTTGGCTGCTACCCGTCCTGCTATCCATGTTATCCGTCCTGCTACCCCTGTTATCCCTCCTGCGGTGGCTGTCACTGCGGCGGCTGTCGCTGCGGCGGATGCAGGTGCGGCGGCTGTCACTGCGGCGGTTGTCGCTGCGGCGGATGCAGGTGCGGCGGCTGTCGCTGCGGCCACTGTCGCTGCGGCGGATGCAGGTGCGCATGATCTCGCGCCGCGGCAGGTGACGTCGAGCGAGGGTTCTTCCGGGAAGGCAAGGAGGAGAGAGCTTCCGAGAACACCACCTCCTCCCGGGATGCCTCGACAGGGCGCGGCGAGCTCGCATGACGCCCGCCCGTGAAGGCGCCTCTCATCCACCCTCGCCGGCGCACCGCTCTTCTCGGAGGGAGCATCGAACTCATATCCGAAGACACCGCGCGGCGCATCGACACGCCGCCGGTGTTCCCCTGGAGCTATCATGTCCGCTCGACCGCCCAGCGCATCCACCGCAGCGCCGCCGCTCGCAGGGAGCGGCCCGCCTGCGTCCGAGGAGGCGCGCTGTCTGCTCGCGAGATCGCGCGTGCTCGTGGTGGGCCTCGCCCCCTGGGGCGCCGTCGCGGCCGTCGAGCTCGCGGCCGCCGGCGTCGGCGCCCTCCACCTCCTCGACGACGGGAAGGTCGCGCCGGACGATCTCGGCCCCTTCACCGAGGCGGATCTCGGGCAGGAGCGCGGCGCGGCGCTCTCCCTCGCGCTGTCGCGGCTCGCTCCCCGGTGCGCGGTCACGTCGGGGGCGCTGCTCGCCGCCGCGGAACGCCCCCTCGTCCTGGAAGACACCGGCTGGGATCTGCTCCTCGCCTGCGTGCCGGGCGACGAGCTGCTCGTCCTGCAGAGCGCCGCCCGCTTCGCGCACGACGCCTGTGTCCCTTCGCTCAGCGCCACGCTCGACGGGCTCGACGCCGCGATCGGCCCGGCCGTCGTGCCCGGCGAGACCGCGTGCTGGGGCTGCTGCCGCCTGCGGCGGCTCGCGACCAGCGATCACCTCGAGGCCGATCGCGCGCTCCAGGCGTCGCTCCTGGCGGAGCGCCCGCGGCCCCGCGCGCACACCTTGCTCGCGCCGATGCCGGCGTTCCTCGGCCACGCCGTCGCGCTCGCGGCCCTCGATCTGCTCGTGCGCCGGGGCGCGTCGCGGCTCGCGGGGCGGCTGCTCGTGCAGAACCTCGTCACCCTGGAGGCGTCGCTCCACGCCGTGCTGCGGGAGCCCTGGTGCGCGCTCTGCGGCGGCGCGCGGCGCGCGGGGGCGACGGCGGCGCCCGGCGGCGCCGGCGTGCCCCTGACCAGCGCGCGCGACCCCGCCGAGCTCCGGCGGCTCCTGGCCGGCATCGTCGATGCGCGCACGGGCATCGTGAAGCGGCTCAGCCTGAGCGCCCCGATCCCGGCGCTCACGCCCGAGACGCCGCTCACCGCCGTCGCTTTCCTCAGCGAGCCGGTCGAGGGCGCGCGCTGCGCGGGCCCCCCCTACGACGGGCCGAAGTTCGGCTCCGGCAAAGGGATCACGGCCGTCGAGGCCCTGATCAGGGCCGTGGGCGAGGCGATCGAGCGCTACTCCGCCGGGCGCTTCAAGGTGGACGAGCTGCTCCGCGCCCCGGTCGCCGAGATGGAGGGCGACTTCATCGCGCCGGAGCGGCTGAGCCTCTACGCCGACGAGCAGTACGCAGCGCCCGATTTCCCCTTCGCGCGGCTCGATCCGGCCACGCCCATCGACTGGACCCTCGGGCGCTGGCTCGACACCGGCGCCGTCGTGCGCGTGCCGGCGCTCCCGACCTACTTCGACTACTGGGCTCCACCCGAGGCCTACTTCTGCCAGGTGACCTCGAACGGCCTCGCCGCCGGCGCGACGCTCGAGGACGCGTCGATGGGCGCCGCGCTCGAGCTCATCGAGCGCGACGCCTTCATGATCTCCTGGCTCGCCCGCCGGCCGGGGCGGCGGATCCTGCCCGACGCGTCGATCGACCGCGACGCGCAGGAGATCGTCCGTCAGCTCGAGGAGCGCGGCGCCCGGCTCGAGCTCTACCTGCTCGAGGCGGGCGTCGCGGTCCCGACGGTCATGTGCGTCGCCTACGGCGACGGCGCGCGCTGGCCCGGCGCCGTCGTCTCGCTCGCCGCCCACCTGAGCCCTCGCACCGCGATCAAGAAGGCCATCCTGGAGCAGGGCCAGACAGGCAGGTATGCCGCCCGCCTCCTGACCGGCGAGGAGGTCGCCATCCCCGAGCGGCCGGAGGACGTGCGCACGCTCGAGGACCACGCGGCCTACTACGTCCCTCCGGGCCGCGCCGGAGCCCTCGCCTTCCTCGGCGCGGGCGGCGCGGTCGCCGCCGCGCAGCTCGAGGAGCCCGGCGACGTCTCGCTCTCCGAGCTCGCCCGGCGCGTGACGGCCGCGGGGCTCCGCGTCGCGATCGTCGACGTGACGTCGCCCGATCTCGCGGCGACCCCGTTCCGCGTCGCCCGGGCCCTCGGGCCCGACTTCCAGCAGATCCATTTCGGCCACGACCTCGCCCGCCGCGGCAACCCGCGCCTCCGGGCGACGGCGACGCACGGAATCAACCCCGACCCTCACCCCATGGCCTGAGAGAGAGAGCACCATGACCAGGAGCAAAGAAGCGGATATTGCGCGGCTCTATCAGCTCCACTCCTCGCACGTGAGGTCGCGGCCGCTCGAGCCGCCGTTCGACGAGGACGTCCAGCCGGGTTGCTTCCGCACCTACGTCGGCTCGCAGCGAACGGCGCTGCCCGGGCGCGATTTCGCGCTCGACGCGCCGCTCGGCGCCGTGCTGGAGCGGCGGCGGTCGGTCCGCGAGTTCGCCCTCAGGCCGATGCCCCTGGAAGCGCTCGGGCGGCTCCTCCACGCGAGCTACGGGGTGCGGGGCGCGCGGCAGGTCGAGGGGCAGTGGATCTGCGATCGCCCCGCGCCCTCGGCCGGCGGCCGGTATCCGCTCGAGATCTACGTCGCGACGCGGGCGGTGGAGGGGCTCGCGGACGGCCTTTACCACTACGACGCGCGGGCGCACGAGCTCGAGCTCCGGCGGGAAGGGCTCGCGCACGCGGCGCTCGCCGACCTCGCCGTCGGCCAGGACATGGTCCTCCACGCCAACGTGGTGGTGATCATCACGGCGATCCCGCTCCGCACGATGTGGAAGTACGGCCAGCGCGGGTATCGCTTCCTCTGGATCGACGCGGGTCACCTCGGCCAGAACCTCTACCTCGCCGCCACGGCCATGGGCCTCGGCCCGGTGGCCATCGGCGGCTTCTACGACGACGAGCTGAAGACGTTCCTGGAGCTCCCGGACGAGGAGGAGCCCCTCTACATCCTCTGCATCGGTCAACCCGGGCCGGCAGCGGGTGTGACAGGGCCGTAGCGCGCCTTCACCAACAGCATTGGAGAGCACCATGCCCACCCTTCGACTCAGCCGCTCGGCCAGCATCACGCCCACGGACGCGGGCGTCATCTTCCGCTCGGATCTCGGCACCTTCCAGCTGACCGGCGCGGACGTGAGCGCATTCCTCGAGCGGATGGTGCCGCTGCTCGACGGCTCGCGCGACCGCGAGGCGCTCATCGAGGCGCTCCCCGAGTACTCCCGGCGGAGCGTGGCCGCGTTCCTCGATCTGCTCGAGGCGCGCGGGCTGGTCGAGCCGGTGCCCGACGCGGCGCCGTCGCTCGACGGGGAGCGCTTCCGCGGACAGGCAGAGTTCCTCCGCAGGTGGTCCGACGCCCCCGGGGAAGCGGCCGGGCGGCTCGCCGGCGCTCGCGTGCTCCTCGTGGGGCTCGAGCCCTGGGGCGCCTCGGCGGCCCTCTCGCTCGCGGCGGCCGGGCTGCCCGAGCTCCGCCTGATCGACGACGCGGCGGTGGGCCCGGGCGACGTCGCGGTGGTCCGCGCGCGCGGCGAGGCGGCGCTCGGCGCGCCCCGCCGGGCCGCCGTGGCGTCGCTGATCCGCGAGCGCGCGCCGTGGTGCCGGGTGGAGGAGAGCGACCCCGGCGCGCTCGACGCGGGCGCCCTCCACGCGCGGGACGGGCGTCCTCACCTCCTCGTCTGGGCGGCGCGCGAGGACGACGCGGATCTCCTGGAGCGCGCCGCGCGGTTCGGCCACCGCGCGCGGGTGGTCTCCCTCTGGTCGCGCCTCGCTGGGACGACGGCCGTGCTCGGCCCGCTCGTGTTCCCGGGCGCGACGGCGTGCCGGATCTGCGCGACCGCCGAGGCGCTCAACCCCCCGCTCCCAGGGCACCCGGGCGGCGCGGCCGCGCCTCAGGCGGCCGCGATGGGGCAGCTCCTCGGCCACCTCGTGGCCATGGAGGCCCTCAAGGTGATCACGGAGTACACCCCCTCGAGGCTCGGGGGGCGGCTCCTCATGCAGGATCTCTCGACGTTCGAGACATCGCACCACACGCTCGTGAGGCTGCCCTGGTGCAGGGTGTGCGGGGAGAGGGCGGGCCGGTCGCACGGACATCGGCACCGCGCCCCGTGAGCGCGCGCCACGGCCGGGGCGCCTCGACGCCGCGCCCCGGCTGCTCTAGCCTGCGGTCGTGAAGCGGGGTCGCCTCGAAGCCATCGCCTTGTGGATGCCCACCGCCGCGCTCCCCGCGGGCGCGGCCCGCGGCGGGTCCGTGCGCTGCCGGGCGGTCGTCGCCTCGGTCCGGGGCTGAGCGTCATGATCGGTCGAACCCTCGATGATCGTTACGCGATCATCCGGCTGCTCGGTCAGGGCGGCATGGGCGCCGTCTACGAAGCGCGCCACACCGGCACTGGCCGCCGCGTCGCGGTGAAGGTCATCCTCGGCCAGTCCGCCGACGACGAGCTCCTGCGCCGCTTCCAGCGCGAGGCGCGCGCGGTCGGAGCGGTCGAGTCGGAGCACATCGCGCAGGTGTTCGACACCGGGCGCGATCGCGAGACGGGCGCGCCGTACATCGCGATGGAGTTCCTCGAGGGCGAGGACGTGCAGGCGCTCATCGACCGGCTCGGCCCGCTGCCGGTGGATCTCGCGCTCCGCGTCGCCTTGCAGGCGTGCCTCGGGCTCGAGCGCGCGCACGAGGTGGGCATCGTCCACCGCGACATCAAGCCCGCGAACCTGTTCCTCACCCGGAAGCAGGGCGGCCAGCGGGTGCTCAAGCTGCTCGACTTCGGCGTCGCCAAGATGTCGGATCACAGCCTCGGGAACGGCGGGATGACGAAGAGCGGCGCGCTGCTCGGCTCGCCGCTCTACATGTCCCCCGAGCAGGCGCGCGGCAGCGGCGTCGTCGACGCACGGTCGGACGTCTGGTCGCTCGGGATCAGCCTGTACCATGCGCTCACGGGGCACTGCCCGAACGAGCACCTGACCGGCCTCGGCGAGCTCGTCCTGGCGATCTGCACGACCCCGGTGCGCTGGATCCAGGAGATCGCCCCGTGGGTGCCGCCGGAGGTCGCCCACGTGGTGCACCGGACGCTGGTCATCGATCCGGCCGGCCGCACCGCGAGCGCCGCCCAGCTCGCGGCCGCGCTGCGCGCGTTCCTGCCGTACGGCGAGCAGATCGTCGAGGGGATGCTCGCGCCGGTCGACGCCGCCACGCGCGCCTCGCGCGTGTCGATGGCGCCGCGCGCCGCCTCGCACCCCTCGGCCATTCCCGCGGGCACCCCGCGCCCCTCGGCCATTCCCGCGGGCACCCCGCACCCCTCGGCCGTTCCCGCGGGCACCCCGCGCCCGTCGGCCGTTCCCGCGGGTGTGCCCCACGTGCTGTCGGGCACGGCGCCCCCCATGAGCGTGGGGTTGACGGGCCGCCCCAACCGACCGGCCTCGAAGCCGCCGCTCGCCCTGATCGTCGGCGGCGTGCTCGCGGCAGCGGCCGCGGGCGGGGCTGCCGTTTACTTCGCGGTCGCCGGCGGCTCCCCGCCGCCGGAGGTCCCGGCCGACCCGCCGCGCGTCGAGGCCGAGCCGCCGCCGTCCGCGTCCCCCCCGGCCGACCCGCCGCGCCCGGCCGGGTCGATGCCCGGCCCCTCGCTCACGGCGGCCGCCTCGCCCCCCGAGGTGTCGCCGCCGCCGGCCCCGTCCCCTTCGGCGCCCCCGGGCCCCGCGTCGGCGTCCGCGCCGCCCAGCGTCGCCGTGCGCCCGCCCGCGCCGAGGCCTCCCGCGCCGAGGCCGCAGCTGCCCCCCAGACCTCCGAGGAATGATGACGACGAGACATCGAGGAAGTAGCCGCGCCGCGGCTCGCCGCGCCGTGTGGAGCGTCGCTGCGCTCCTGTCGCTCGCCGCGGGCGTCGCCCGCGCGGAGCCCACGGCGGATCAAGCGGCCGCCGCCGAGGCGCTCTTCCGTGAGGGCCGCGATCTCGTGGCGAAGGGCAAGTTCGCCGAGGCGTGCCCCAAGTTCGCGGCGAGCCAGCGCCTCGATCCGGGTTACGGCACCCAGTGGAACCTCGCGGACTGCCTCGAGCGCCTCGGCCGCACCGCGAGCGCCTGGGCTGCGTTCCGCGAGGCCGCGGACATGGCGAGCCGCTCTGGCCAGGCCGATCGCGAGGCGAAGGCGGTGCGTCGCGCCGCCGACCTGGAGAAGAAGCTCGAGCGCCTCGCCGTCGCGGTGGCGGCGCCCGAGCCCGGCCTGGTCGTGAAGCGCAACGGCGCGGTCCTCGACGCCGGCGCGTGGGGTGCGCCGCTCCCGGTCGACCCTGGCAAACACGTCGTCGAGGCGACGGCCCCTGGCAAGAAGCCCTTCACCGTCGAGGCGCAGACCGCCGGCCCCGGCCAGATCGTCACGGTCGAGGTCCCCTCCCTCGAGCCCGCCCCCGAGGCGGCCGTCCCGCCCCCGTCCGGCCCCGTGCTCGCCCCCACCGCGCCCTCGCCGCCCCTCGCGGACGACGGCGCCGGCACCCGCCGCACCCTGTCTTTCGTTGCCGGCGGCGTCGGCCTGGCCGGCGTCGCCGTCGGCTCCGTCTTCGGCCTCATCGCCAGCTCCCGATGGAACAAGGCCCAGGACGACCACTGCCGCACCGAGACGCTCTGTGACGCGCAGGGCGTCGCGCTGGTCGACGACGCCAAGGGCGCCGCGACGCTCTCCACCGTCGGTTTCGTCGTCGGCGGCGTCGGCCTTGCAGCCGGCGTCGCCCTCTTCGTGACCTCCCTCTCCCCTACCCCCCCCACCGCCGCCCGTCTCGTGGTCACCCCCGCCCTCACCCCCACCGCCGCCGGCCTAGACCTCCGGGCCCGCTTCTAGCCCAGACCGCGAGCGCCGGCGGGTGGGTCCGCGCTCGCCGACGTGGCGCGGGCGGGCGCGCCGAGCACCGACCTGAGGTGCCATAACCCCCCAGTCCTCTCGACGCCTCAGGCGCGCCTTGTGTGGCGCGCACCATAACGTCCCAGTTGGCGTGGCCCGAAGGGAGGCATGCCGGGCGGTGTCCCCTGCGCAAGCTCCCCCGCCCCAGTCTTGCCGATTGGCCAGCGCCCGCCCGCGCCACGTCGGCGAGCGCGGACCCACCCGCCGGCGCGACGCCGCCCGGGATCCCGCCCCCCCTCCCAGGCGAGACCCCGAGCCGCCGCCCCCGCGTCGCGTCACTCGTCGATGACGAACTCCACGCGCCGGTTCTTCGCCAGGCTCGCCGGGTCATCGCCCTCCGCCAGCGGCTTGCTCGACCCGTACCCCTCCGCCGTGAGCCTGCCCGGGCTGACGCCCTTCTGGATCAGGTAGTTGCGCACCGTCTCCGCGCGCTCCCGGCTGAGCTGCATGTTCAGCTCGTCGGTCCCCGTCTCGTCGGTGTGCCCCTCGACCCGCACCCGCTCGATCTCGGGGTTCGCCTTCATGACGAGCGCCACCTGATCCAGCGTCTTGTACGACTCCGGCTCGAGCTCCGCCGACCCCGTCCGGAACCGGATGGTGTCCCGCATCGTGAACTCGCCGGCCTCGTACGTGACCCGCGGCTCCCCCTTGTCCGGGCAGCCGTCGTCGTCCTCGACGCCGTTGATCGTCTCCTTCTCGTCCGGGCACTCGTCCTTCGCGTTCGGCACGCCGTCGTGATCGTCGTCGGCGTCCTCCTCGGGGCAGCCGTCGCTGTCGTACTCCGCGTCGCGGTCCTCGGGCACGTCGGGGCACTGGTCCCGCTCGTCCGAGACCCCGTCGTGGTCCTGGTCGTGCGACGTCGGCGTGTACTTGACCCCCGCGAACACCCGGAAGATCGGCACCCCGTAGCCGGCCAGCGCGCCGATGCCCGGCCCCGCGACGATCTCCCACTCGTCGCTCGGGTTGATCTTCACGTACCCGAGCGCCTCGAGCGGCGCCTCCTCCAGGTCGGCCTCCTTGAGGCCGATGCCGCCGTTCGCCTCGGCGCCGATCTCGACCTTCCCGTCGATGCCGCCGAAGCGGTACCCGAGCGCCGCGGCGTACGTCAGCTCGCTCGCCGCCTCGACGTTCGCGTACGTCGTCCCCTCGCGGATCGCGACGCCCGCGTTCACGCCGAACCGCAGGCCGGGCGCGAAGCGGTGATCGAGCACGAGCCGCGGCCAGAACACGACGTTGCGCGCCCCGCCCGAGAAATCGCCGGAGTGCGTGGGCACGCGCAGCTCGGCCACGAGGCCGAGGCCGATGGAGTCGCGGTCGTCGAGCAGGCGCAGCTTCGGCACGAGCCGGATGTCGCCGATGCCCGCCGACGACGGCGAGCCCTCCCCCGTCTGCCCGAGGAACAGCGGCACGTCGAGCCCGATCGCGAACGGCTCGGCGATCGTCACCGACGCCATGAGGTCGGCCCCCAGCCGGCCGCTCACGATCTGGCGCCGCACCTCGCCGTCGCCCGTCGCGACGATGAGCGGGTTGCGCGCGTAGTTCAGGAAGAGCCCGAACGCCCAGCGATCCTGGGGCTCGCGGACGCCGGAGCCCTCGGTGACGACGAAGGCGTCGTGCGTGACGGCCGGCTTGAAGCGCTCGATGTCGATGTTGTTTTCCTGCGCCCGCGCCCCCGTCGAGGCGGCGAGGACCAGCAGGGCGGTGACGGCGGTGATCCGTGCGCGCATCGGTCTCCTCTTCATCGGATGGCCCCGGGTCCACGGCGCGGGCGACGCCGCCACCTCAGGGCGAGCCCGCCCACGGCGAGCAGGGAAAGGGCGCCCCCGCCGTACGGCGCGGGCCCCGTCGCGCAGGCGCAGGCCCCGCCGCGCACCTCGTCGCCCGGCTGGATCCCCGGGTCGCCGGGCCCGCCGGCCCCGCTCGACGCCGAGCCGTCGACGCACCGGCCGGTCGGCGCGCAGCGCTCGCCCGCGTCGCACTGGGCGCCGCCCAGCGTGCACGCGGCGCACTGGCCGTCCACGCACACGAGGTCCCCGCAGTCGTCGTTCGACGAGCAGGTGCCCGAGGCCACGGGCACACACCGCCCGTCGGGCAGGCAGTCCTCGCCCGCGTCGCAGTCCGCGTCCTCGTAACACGACACGGGCAGCACGCAGTCGCCGCCCACGCAGACGCCGTTGCCGGCGCAGTCGTCGTCGCTGGTGCAGCCCGACACGACCACGTCCGGCACCCGGTCGTCGTCGTCGTCCGCGGGCACACACGGCGCGGCGATGCCGATGTCGAGGTCGCCCGGCCCGAGCCCCGCCGTGGCGTTGACCGAGCGGAAGTACAGGTTCGCCTCGCACGTCGCGGACACGCCCACCACGCCGAGATCGATCGACGCCTGCGCATACCCGCGGTTCGCCTCGTTGATCAGCACCGGGTCGATGTCCACCCCCGCCTCGATGACGACCTGCTCCTCCATCACCGGGGTCTCCGCGTAGGCGCCCCCCTCGAAGGTCCAGAACCCCGCGCGCGTGCCGTCGCCCTTCACGCCGAGCACGTACTCGTACCCGCCCGGCGAGCTGTCCGTCGTGAACTGCGCGTTGATCGCCGTCTCCACGGCCGGGCCCCCGGCCGGCCCCCCGGTCCCCTGGTTCCGGTCGGCGTCGATGAACACGAACAGCGTGACGTCGGCGCTGATCGCCGTCTCCTGCGACACGTACGCGCGCGTCCAGAGCCGCCCCGCGGCGGCGACCGCGTACGCCGTACGGAAGTCGATCGCCTGCTCCGGCTCGTCGAAGGTCTCGCCGTCGCCCGCGACGTCCTCGTCCCCGAACGGCCAGTGCGGCTCGCCGGTCTCGTCGACCGCCACGATCTCGTGGAGGATCGGCGACATCCGTCCGCCGGTCCACGTCTGCGCGGACGAGGTTCCCGCCCCGAGCGCAACGGCGAGCGCTGCCCCCAGAGCCAGCGGCGCAGCGAACGAGCGCCGCCTTACGCACCCATCTCGGTGATGTGCCATGGCGCGAGCATCCTCGCACAAGTCGGCGCAACCATTACAAATGAAAGGCGATCTGCGCAGGGGGTGCGCAGGGGTGCGCGCCCCGCGCTCCCCCTCCGCCGGGCTTGGCCGCGAGCCCGGTTTCTGTAACTGTCCATCGGTCAGTTACCCGCCGCCGCGCCGGCCCGCGGCCCCGGGGGCGCTCCGATCCGGAGCGCCCGGCCCCGTGACATTCACCCCTGCCTCCCGAGGAACCCGGATGCACCGCCCTGCTCAGAACCACCGCCCCGGAGCGTTCCGGCTGGCCTGCCTGCTGCTCCCCGCGCTCGCCGCCGCGTGCTCCGACGGCGGCCCGCCGCCGCTCGAGGGGAGCGCGTTCGACGTCGCGCGCTACGACCTCCGGGGCGAGTTCGACTGGGAGCGGCGCCGCCTCGTCGCGACGCTCGGCCTGACCTTCTCGCTCACGGGCGACGGCCCCCGCGCCGTCGTCCTCGACAGCGCCGTCGAGGTCGCGGAGGTCCGGCTGAAGGGCGGCGGGGTGCTCCCGCACGCCGTCGATCGCGCGCGCGGCGATCTCGCGATCGACCTCGCGGCCGTGCCCGAGGCGGCGCGCCGCGCGCCGATCGACGTCGAGATCGACTACGAGGCGCCCGCGGGCGACGCGCTCCGCGCCGTCCCGGCGCGCCTCGGCGATCCGGTCCCCGTCCGCGCCGTCTACACGATCTCCGAGCCGCTCGCGGCGTCGCAGTGGATGCCGTGCCACAACGCGCCCTCGGACCGGGCGCTCTTCTCGGTCGCCATGCGCGTCGCCCCCGGCGAGACGATGATCGCGAACGGCGACCTCGCCGCCGACGAGGACCTCGGCGCCTCGGGCCGCCTCGTCCGTTACGAGACCGCCTACCCGCTGCCGGCGTACCTCATGGCGTTCGCGATCAGCGACTTCGAGGTGGAGCGCGCCACGAAGGGCGACCTCCCCCTCTCGATCTGGCGCCGCCGCGGGCTGCCCGGCGACGCCCGCGGGACGCTCGACGAGCTCGCGCGCGCGATCGACCGCTTCGAGGAGCTGCTCGTCCCGTACCCCTTCGAGAAGTACGCGCTCGTGCTGCTGCCGGACTTCTCCGTGGGCGGGGTCGAGCACGCGAGCGTCACCTTCCAGCGCGAGGAGCGGAGCACGCAGCCCTCGCTCGCCTCCGATCTCCTGCTCACCGCGCACGAGCTCGCGCACCAGTGGTTCGGCGACCTCGTGACGGTGAGCACCTGGGACGACCTCTGGATCAAGGAGGGCATGGCCACGCTGCTCCAGCAGGAGGTCGCGCGCGCCCACGTGGACGAGAGCTGCGCCGGGACGCTGAACGGCGACGAGCTCGGCGCCGCGGAGGGCGAGGCCGCGCGCGACGTGTCGCTCGATCCGGACGAGAAGTACACGAGCGGCCCCTACGGCCGCGCCGCCTGGGTGCTCACCCAGATCCGCAGCCTCGTCGGCGAGGACGCCTTCTGGTCGGCGCTGCGCGGGGTCCTCGAGCGGCACCGCTTCGGCAGCGTCGGCACCGACGAGCTCCTCGACGCCTTCGCGCCGGCGCTCGGCCCGGACGCGACGGCCCGCGCCCGCCGCGCCGTGACCGCCAGGGCCCTCCCGCGGCTCACCGTCGAGCCCGCGCCGTCCGGCGGCGCGTTCGTCACGCTCCACGACCCGGACGGCGCGCTCGTCGCGCCCCTCGACGTCGCCTGGATGGCCGGCGACGGCCCCGCCCGCGCGCAGATCCTCGCGCCCGGCGAGCGCGTCGCGCTCGCGCCGCAGCGCCCCTCCGAGCTCCTCGTCGTCGATCCGATGGACCGCCACCCCGAGCGGTCCTTCCTGGCCACGGAGCGCGATCGCGACGCCTACGCCGCGGGCCTCGCCCCGCTGCGCGCGCCCGCCGATCCCGCGGCCGTCCCGCGCTTCCTCGACGCCGGCGGCGCGCACCAGCTCGCCGCGCTCCGGGACGGGCTGCCGAAGGCGCTCGCGCCCGAGGAGCTCGAGGCCTTCGTCGCGGGCCTCGACGCCGACGCGGCCAGGGCCGTGGCGCTCGGGGCCGCGTGCGAGGTCGCGAGCGCGCCGGGCCTCGACGAGAAGGCCCGCGCCGCGTGGGCGCGCGCGCTCACCGACCTCTTCTCGAGCGCGGCGATCAGCTTCGGGCTCGACGACGTCGAGAGCTACGCCGCGTGCAGCGCCGTCGTCTCGCCCGAGGTCCTGTTCGCCGACGACTGGTCCGCGCTGGAGACCGGGCTCGCGTCCGGCGGCGTCTCCGACGCGCGGCTCCTGTTCCTGTCCAAGTTCGCCCTGCCCGAGGCCAGGGCGCTCGCCGTGTGGGGGCCGGTCGCGCTGAGGTCGAGCGCGCTGCGCTCGCGCCTCCTCGCGGTCCGGCACCTCGCGGCGTACCTCGATCGGCTCGACCCGGCCGCGCTGCCCGCGTGGCGCGCCTTCTTCGCCAGCGTGCTCGAGGCGACCGACGTCGCCGAGGTCCTCCGCGCCGACCTCCGCGCCGTGGTCGCATCCGCGGCGCCCGCCGCGGCGGACAACCGGGACGCGCTCGCGGGGCTCGGCCGGGTCCTCCGCGCGCGCGACGCCCGCTCCGTCCATGCCGAAGCCGTGTGCGCCGCGCTCGCGCTGACGCGCGGCGACCAAGTGGCCTGGGACCGGTTCGTCGCCGGGGTCGCGGCCACCCCCCAGAGCGACCTCGCCGCCCTCCTGCTGCGCGCCCCCGCGCGTTGCCGCTGAAGCTCCCGCCACGCGCTGCTAGACTCGCCGGCCCATGCCGGAGCTCATCGATCTCCTTCGCCAGAACGCCTCGGTCGCCCGCGTCGCGGAGTACCTCGACGGGCTGACGCACGACGAGCGCCTCCGCGCCCTCTCGACCACCACGCGCGCGGATCAGCGCGCGCTCTACAACGCCGCGAGCGCGGCGCCGGCGCTCACGCTCGACTTCTTCGTCCCGAGCGGCACCCCGCCCCGCGCGGCGGTCCATCACAAGGGGAGGAACAGCCTCCCTCTCCCCGCGCCGCTCCGCTTCTTCGAGAAGCGGTTTGCCCTGCCCGAGGACGGCAGCGCCCGCCTCTTCGGTTACAACGAGGGACTCACACGCTCCTGGATCGGCCCGGGCTTCTTCGTCGCCGTCCCCACGGCCGGCAACCTCGCCTGGCAGGAGCGCGGCGCGGTGGTGATCGACTATTTCCAGGTCCCTGACGGCCCCGTTCCCGACGGCTGGCCCAGGGTCGTGCCGAACGGCAAGGGGCTCCAGTCCTTCGTCTATGACGGGACACGCGACTTCATGCGCCGGGTCTCGAAGCACGTCTCGATCGGCGCCGCGTTCAAGGGCGAGAAGGCGCTCGATCATTACTTCACGCTCTGCCGGGAGCCCGGCGGAGCGTAGCGCTCGCCGGCCCCGCGCCTCGCCTGGCCAGGCTCCTCGACGTCTCGCTCAGATCTCGGAGTAGGCGCGGGAGATGACCCGCCGGGCCACCGACTGGACGCCGGTGTGCTCGTAGTAGCTGGTCATCACGTCGAGCGCCGCGGCCACCACGTCGAGCTTGTCGTCCGAGAAGGAGATGTGCTCGCGCACCTTGTCGAGGACGCCGGCCTGAGTGATGCCCTTCTCCTGCACCAGCTGGGTGACCTTGCCGCCGGTCTGCTCGAGGTTCTTCTGGATGAGGGCCTTGTGCTCATCGGGACCGCGACCGGGCAGGTACTTGGCCACCGCGTTGTAGAGCTTGCTCTCGGTGAGCGCCGAGCCCGAGACGGCGGCGGTGATCTTCTCCATGAAGTTCGGCCCCAGCGGCAACACGCAGTCGATGGCCGCGAAGGCCGCCAGGCGCATGATGTCGCTCTTGCCGTAGCTGCCGACGGCCCTGGCGAACTCGGCCACCCCGTCGCCGGGGATGCCGTTCACGAACACGAACGAGGCCAGCTCGCACGCGAACTTGACGCCCGCGTCCACGGCCTGCGCCGTCTCCGGCTGTGGGGTGATGGCCTTCAGGAAGCCGAGATCGAACTTCTGGCCGATGAGGTTCACCGCGGAGGCGGCGGCGATGGTCTTGTCCAGGCTGTCCACCATCTGGAAGCACCAGACCGCTTTCTGGTAGCTGTTCGACGGGTCGGTGTAGAGCTGGATGGCGCGTTGGCCGACCTGCTGGACGAGGTCCTGGTCGCTCTCTCCCGTCTCGTCGGCGATGAGCTCGTCGAAGTTGGTGATGTTCTTCCACTGGCCGGGGGCGATCCAGTCGAGCGCGTGGAGCACAGCACCGGTGACGCTGGTGCCGGGCAGGTCGTTGACCAGCTTGAAGATCGGGTCGTCGCTGTCGCTCATGGTCTCTCTCCGGTGGCTACTTGGTGGGTGGATTGAAGGAACGCAGCCCGCCGAGATCGAACTTCTCGAGCAGGGCCTTGCGCGCGGCGTGATCCATGGCCTGCGACGAGACCTTGATCTGCCAGCGGTCGGCGATGAGCGCCGTCGTCTGGTTCTTGCCCACCGTGGTCAGCGGGTCGCTGCCCAGCTTCTCGGCGGCGCCGGCGAACTTCTTGCGAGCGTCCTCGTTCTGGACGAGGTCGCTGATCGAGAGCGTGGCCTCGGCGCCCTCCTTGGCGTACTTGGCCTGCACGAAGCCGTCCTTCTCCTGCTCGAAGGTGCGTTTCAGCCCATCGACGCCGTCGGCCGGGAAGAAGGCGTTCAGCTTGCCGCCCTCGACCGCCTTGGGCGCGTCCCCCTTGGCCTTCTCCTCGACGCGCTGGTCGGCGGCCTCCTGCGCCCCCTCCCACCGCTCGTTCTTGTTCTTGCAGCCAGTCGCTCCCGAGAGCATCCCGGCGAGACAGAGCGCTCCGAGCCGTCGCCATCCGAGCATCTTCGTATCTCCTTACGCGCCTGCGAGCGCAGCGCGACCATAGCGCACCCGGCCCGCAGCGGCTGCGCTGGCCGGCGTGCGCGGTGACGATGCGGATCCGGGGCGCCATGATCCGTGCCGGACGCAAGTGAAGCGGATGTACCCCGCTCCTCTATCCCCTTCGGCGCCACCGGCAGCCCGAGCGGCCGGCCGATCCCTCTCAGTTGGGCTGCGTCCCCCCCGGCAGCCGCGCGATCAGCCCTTTTCGCAGGAGCCCCACCTTGTTCCGCATCGCGGCGACCTGCTGCCGCATCCCGTCCGCCTGCTCGGCGAGATCGACGATGCCGGCCGCGGTCGCCGCCTGCGCGAGCGCGCGCGCGTCGTCGGCGAGGCGCCCCATGCGCCCCTCGACCTCGTCCATCGCCGCGACGACCTCGGCGATCTGCTCCGGGCTGGTCGCGTCGCGCTGCCGCGCCGCGGTCTCCTGCACGAGCTGGTTGATGCCCCGCCCCTCCTCGCCGAGCGCCGCGAAGCGCTGGAAGAGCTCGCCGAGCTGCTCCGCCCGCCGCTTGATCTCCTCGCCGCGCGCCGCGAGCGCCGTGGCGGTCGCCTCGTGGCGGTCGCGCGCCGCGGCGATGGCCGCGATCAGCGCCCCGAGCGCCACGCTCACGCGCTGCTGCGCCTCCGCGGCCTCGGTCGTCGACTTCGCGGCGCGCTCGATCCCCTTGCGCGTCTCGAGGGACATCTTCCGCGCGGCGTCCGCGAGCTCCTCGAAGCGGAGGAGCTCGCGCTCGAGCGCGCGCGCCGCCTCCGAGAGCTCGCCGTCGCCCTTGCCGTGATCCTCTCGCCCGCCCACGCTGCGGCCATTTTTTTCGCGCTTGCTCACGTTTTCGCTCTCGCCGCCCTTCGCGTCCGTCCGTGCGCGGCGACAGCATCCTGCCCGATCGCCGGCCCGCGTGGCAGCCCCCTGCGCTGCTCCGGCGCGCGCGTGTGGCGGCCTCGAGCGTGTGGTGTCGCCGAACACCTGCGCCCGCGCGGCGCGCGTGGTACCAGGTAGCTCCTTACGCGCGTGTCCGGTATCCTGACGACCCCCATTGCCCTTGCGCTCTGTTGTCCATGAGAACGAAGAACAGCAGCCGCGCCAGGCGGCCCCCTAGCAGAAAAAAAAAGGCGTCGACAGCGCAGCTCGGGCCGAAGCCAGAGGGGCAGCCTCTTCGTCCACCTGCCGCGGGCGCCCCCCCCGCCGCGGACGCTCCTGCCGCTGCGGGCGCTCCTGCCGCCGTGGACTCCCTCGCCGCGGGCGCGGCGGCGCCTGCCCCTCTCGCGTCCATCGCCGGGTGTCACCCCTCCTATGTCGTCGGGATCGGCTCCTCCGCGGGCGGCCTCGAGGCGCTCCGGGTCCTCATCGGCGGCCTCAAGAGCGCCGACAGGATGAGCCTCATCATCGTCCAGCACCTCGCCCCGCAGCACCGGAGTCGGCTGGTCGAGATCATCAGCCACGCCACGTCGCTGAACGTCAAAGAGGTCGCCGAGGGGGAGATCCTCTGCGCGAACACCGTCTATGTGACCCCGCCCAACGCGGATGTGGTCGTCGACGGCAACGTCCTCCTCCTGCGCCAGCCCGAGACCAAGGTGGGCCCGAAGCCCTCGGTCGACCTGTTCTTCCGGTCGATCGCCGAGCATTTCGGCGAGAACGCCATCGGCGTGGTCCTCTCGGGGACGGGGAGCGACGGCGCCCAGGGCGTGCTCGCGATCAAGGCCGCCGGCGGCGTCACCATCTGTCAGACCCCGGAGTCGGCCAAGTACGACGGCATGCCGCGCGCCGCCAAGCAGACCGGCGCCGTCGATCTCGAGCTCTCCCTCGAGGAGATGGCCAGTCGTCTCAGCAAGTTCAACGAGCTCGCCGGCCGTGAGGACCAGGCGGAGGGCTCGCTCCGCCAGCACAGCCTCAGCCAGCAGGACCCGTACCACAGCATCCTGTCCTTCCTGGAGAAGGCGAGCCGGGTCAACTTCGCGCAGTACAAGCAGTCCACCGTCCGCCGGCGCATCGAGCGGCGCGTCGTCGCCACGCGCTGCGAGTCGATCGAGGCCTACGCCGACTACCTCCGCGTCCGCCCCGACGAGAGCCGGCTGCTCTTCCAGGACATCCTCATCTCGGTCACCTCCTTCTTCCGGGACGAGGCGGCGTTCAAGGCCCTCGGCGCCGCCCTCGCGGAGCGGATCGCCGGCAAGCGCAGCGGCGACAGCTTCCGCGCCTGGGTCGTCGGCTGCGCCACGGGCGAGGAGGCGTACTCGATCGCCATCCTCGTCTTCGAGGCGCTCGCGAGGGCGAACAAGCAGCTCAGCGTCCAGATCTTCGCCACGGACATCGACGAACAGGCGATGTCCGTCGCGCGCAAGGGGCTCTATCAGCAAGCCGCCGTCGCCGACATCCCCCCGCGGCTGCGGTCCAGGTACTTCGACGAGCAGGATCAGTGGTTCAGGGTCAAGGACTACGTCCGCGACGCCATCGTCTTCGCCCGCCACGACGTCGCGCAGGATCCGCCCTTCCTCAAGCTGAATCTCGTCTCGTGCCGCAACGTCCTCATCTATTTCAACAGCCACCTCCAGGAGCACACGCTCAAGACGTTCCACTTCGCGCTCGACAACCAGGGCATGCTGTTCCTCGGCAAGTCGGAGTCCGCGACGACCCTGAGCGACCTGTTCGAGCTCACGGACAAGAACGCGAAGCTGTTCGTGCGCTCGGCCAAGAAGGGCGATCTCCCGCGGTCGTACTCGAGGCAGGAGTACAACCGCGAGAGCGCGCTGATCACGAAGGATCGCCAGTCCACCACGACCCTGGATCTCTTCACCTCCATGGTGAACGGCTTCGCGCCGGACTCGGTGCTGGTCGACGACGACCACCGCGTGCGGCACGTCTACGGCAACGCCAACCGCTTCCTGAACTTCCCGAAGGGCGAGCCCACCGTCTCCATCCAGAGGCTGCTCCCGTCCGAGGTGGCGATCGAGCTGAGCGCGCTGCTCCACCGGGCCGAGCGGTCGCAGCACGCCGCGCGGGGGGACCAGCGGCACGAGTTCCTCATCGACCGCGAGCCGAGGAAGATCCAGCTCACCGTCGTCCCGCTCACCTCCGACGGCCGGACCGAGTTCCTCATCTGTTTCAGCCCGGCGCCGCCCGCCGCGCCGCGCCCGGTCAAGGCGTCGAAGGGGACGAGCCGCCTCCCGCCGAACGAGCAGATCCGGCGGCTCGAGCAGGAGCTCGCCGTGGCGCGGGAGCACCTCCAGACCATCGTCGAGGAACACGACACGGCGAGCGAGGAGCTCCAGGCCCTCAACGAGGAGCTCCAGTCGTCGAACGAGGAGCTCCAGTCGACCAACGAGGAGCTCGAGACCACGAACGAGGAGCTCCAGTCGGCGAACGAGGAGCTCACGACGTTGAACCAGGAGATCAACGTCAAGTCCGCCGAGCTCTTGACGCTCAACCAGCGGCTCGTCGCCATCCAGAACGCGATCGCCTATCCCCTGCTCGTCGTCGACAAGGGCCTCCGGCTGACGGACTATAACCCTGCGGCCCGGCACCTGTTCCGCATCTCCGAGCTGGATCGCGGCCAGCACATCCGCGCCGCCCTCTCGCACCTCAACGTCCAGCGCGTGCTCGACATGGTGCACGAGAGCATGCAGGAGCGGCGCCCCCTCAGGATCCAGCTGGAGATCCTCGACCGGCACTTCGAGGCGCGGATCCAGCTCGTCGAGGGGTCGAAGGGCGAGGTGGACGGGGCCGTCGTGAGCTTCGTCGACAACACCGAGCTGATGCACGCGCTCACCCAGAGCCGGGTCAGCAAGGAGCGGCTCTCCGCGATCCTCGACAACACGCCGGCGCTCGTGACCATGAAGGACTCGATCGGCGCCTACGTCTACGTCAACCAGCGCTTCTGCGACCTCCTCGGGCGCTCCGAGCGGGACGTCTTGGGCAGGACGGACGAGGAGCTGTTCGGGGCCAAGACCGGCAGCGCGCTGCGGGAGCGCGACTTCGAGGTGCTCAAGAGCCGCGCGCCCCTGTGGCAGGAGGAGAGCCTGCACGTCTCCGGCAAGCTCCGGTACTGGCTGTCGTCGAAGTTCCCGCTGCTCGACGACCGGCGCAACGCCCAGTCCGTCTGCACGATCGCGCTCGACATCACCGAGCGGGTGCTCCAGGAGCAGCACCTCAAGGTCTTCAAGAAGGTCGTCTCCGCCTCCAACGCGGGCCTCGCGATCCTCGAGTCGGACGACGGGGGTTACCGGGTGAGCTTCGCCTCGAACGAGTTCGCCGACAAGCTCGGTCGGGACGCGCCGGAGCTCCACGGGCTGCCGCTCGACGAGCTGCTCGGCGTGCTCCTGAGCGGCGCGGAGTCGGCCCGCGTCGCCGAGCTCTCCGAGGCCGCCCAGGGGCGGCCGCTCGCGTCGTTCACCCTCAACCTGGCCGAGGCGAGGGGCGGAGAGCTCTGGGTCGAGCTCAGGACCGCCACGATCAGCTTCGGCGGCGAGGAGCCGAGTTACCTCATCCTCCTGCTCTTCGACGTCACGGAGCGGGTGCGGACGCAGCGGATCATCCTCTCTCAGCAGGAGGAGCTCTCGCGGTTCAGCAAGCTCGCCTCGCTCGGCGAGGTCGCGGCCGGGATCTCCCACGAGATCAACACGCCGCTCAACGTGATCACCACGAAGACCGATCTCCTGAAGCGGCTCGCGGAGCGGGAGCAGCTCGGCAAGGATCGCTGCGTCCGGATCGCGGCCGAGATCGACGGCATGGTCGAGACCATCACCAACGTGATCTCCGGCCTCCGGTCGATCACCCGCATGGAGTCGGAGCAGGTCAGCCCGCACAACGTCTCGGAGCTCATCCGGGAGGCGGTCCGCGTCAGCGGCTTCCGGCTCCAGCAGGCGGGCGTCCAGCTGACCTTCGACCTGCCGCGGGAGGAGCTCGTCATCGACTGCTTCCCGGTCCAGATCGTGCAGATCTTCATCAACCTGATCAACAACGCGGTGGACGCCGTCTCCTCGCTCCGGGAGCGGTGGATCCGGATCGAGGCGCGCTCGTCCGACGGCAAGGTCGTCGTCCGCGTGATCGACAGCGGCAAGGGGATCGATCCCTCGCTCGCGGAGCGGATCATGACGCCGTTCTTCACGACGAAGAAGGAAGAGCACGGCACCGGGCTCGGGCTCAGCCTCTCGCGCAACATCGCGCAGCACCACAAGGGCGACCTGCGGCTCGCCGTGGAGCACAAGAACACCTGCTTCGAGCTGGAGCTGCCCCGGAAGCACGCCTGAGAATGCAAATCGGAGGCCAGCTGCGCGCTCCCCCGCGTTCTACCGTGCGACGGAGGTGAGCTGTACAGCCACCCATCTAAGGATATTCCTTACGAAACCATCCTTTTCCCGATGCGTGCCGCGGGAGTATCCCGTGATGAGTTCGATCCGGACGAAACAATGTCGGGTGGATTGCTCGACGGCGGGCTGGTAAGCTGGTAATGCATCGTTGATGCCCGGCGTGCACGATTCCACGCAGGTCCACGAGGTGGAGGGCGCATGCTCCTGAACATCCTCATCGTCGAGGACAGCGAAGAGCTGTGCGAGGGGTGGCAGGATATCCTGTCGCTCGACGGGCACCGCGTGCACTGCTTTCTCAATGGCAGAGACGCGCTGGAGAACCAGGCGCTCATCATGCAAGCCGACGTCCTGGTCACGGATTACTACCTGCCGGACATCAATGGATTGGCGCTGGTCTCCATGGTCCGGAAGATCCGCGCCGACATTCCCATCATCCTGCTCACGGGCACGCGTGATCCGGCGATCCGGGAGACCCTGCTCCAGGTCGACAACTCGATGTTCCTGAGCAAGCCGATCAGGATCGATCAGCTCGAGCGCAGCATCCGGGAGCTCCTCGCCGCCTCGTCGAAGGCCCCGCCGGTCGACGCCGACAAGGTGGAGCAGCCCCGCTCCTCGTCCGTCTGAGCCGCGCGCTGCGCCGCTGTGAGCCGCGCGCGCCCAGCGTGAGCCGCCTGCCCCGCCCGTCCCACCTGCCGGCGGGCGTCGCTGCGTTTCCACGCAGCCGTGGCGCCGGCCGGTGTATTGTATCAAAACGGCGGACCGCACGTCGTACCCACCTCGGAGGCACCGATGCGAAGCGCGTTGCTCGTCCTCGTCGGAGTTCATGTGCTCATGGGCTGCGGGGCGGCGCCGCGGAGGGACCTGGCAGACCACACCCGCGCCGCGCCGGTCCGGGGCGCCGCCCCGCAAGGGGAGCGCCCGGCGGGCTCCTTCGGAGCGGAGCGCACGGCCGTCTGGCGCTCGCCCGGGGGCGCCTTTCTCGCCCTGCCCTCGCTCGACCTGCCCGGCCCCGCGGAGAAGCAGCGCGCGACCGTGCTGCTGCCCGGCAGCCAGCGCGCCCGCGACCGGGCGCCCGAGGCCGCGAAGGAGCGCGCCCCGATCCAGGCGGCCGGAAAGGAGCGCGCCCCCGTGGGCTCGCCCGAGCCCGGGAAGGCCAGCGCCCCGGCCCGCTCGCCCGAGAAGGGCGGCGCTCCGGCCCGGCCGGCCGGGAAGGGCCACGCCGCGCGCTCGTCCGACGCCGTCACCGCGGATTGCAAGGCGCTCGCCCCCGAGGTCCAGAAGGCCTCGCGCATGATCGAGGTGCTCCGGCAGTCCGACCTGAGCACGCCGCCAGAGGTGCTGCAGAAGATCGCCGAGCGGCTCGACCTCTGGGCCGGCGCGGCGGCGGTGAAGCCCTCCGATGCGGAGCTCGCCGAGCACGCCAAGGGCCTCCGCGAGGGCTTCGGCCGCACGAGCGCCGCGGTGCGCAAGCTCCGGGCGGCGCTCGGCGGGCGCAACCTCAAGAAGGCCGGCGCCGCGCGCGCCGGGCTGGAGCGGGAGCTCGATCGGGACGCGAAGGTCGTGCGGAGCGTCGCCGGCCGCTGCAAGAGCAACCCCTATGAGCCCATGAAGGGCAAAGCCCATATCCCGCCGCACGTGGTGCGGCGCGTCGTCCAGGAGAACTTCGGCCCGATGCGGGCCTGCTACGAGAAGGGGCTTCGCCAGAACCCGAAGCTCGAGGGGCGCATCCCCGTGCACCTCGTCGTCGACGGCGAGGGGAAGGTGACGTACGCGGGCGACGCCGACCGCCCCGCCGCGGACGCCCCCCTGCTCATCGCGCTCCCCTCGCCCGGCGCGGTGATGCCGGCGTCGACCGCGCCGCCGCTCCGCGACCCCAAGGTCGTCGGCTGCGTGCTCGACGTCTTCCGCGGGCTCCGATTCCCCTCCCCCGCGGACCGCAAGGGCGTCGCGACGGTGGTGTATCCCGTCGTCTTCGGTGTGGACGACAACCGCTCTCCGACCGCATCCGCGAAGTGACGCGTAGCGCAATGCCGGCGGCGGGCCGCTGGATCTCCGCCGTCCGGGCGAGGCCGGCTTCAAGCATGCTCGCGCCTCGCCTTGCAAAGTTATTTCCTTCTTCGTAGCTTGGAGGTAAGCATTTTCCTGATGAAGCTCTCGCTCACCGAGCTCCAGGAGATCCGCCGCACCCTCGCGGCGCGCATCGTCTTCGGCCTGTCCACGCCTGGCACCGAGATCGCCGCGCTCCCGGCCTACCTGGCGCCGCCGCCGGGCGGGATGGCGGGGCGCGCCGTGGTGGTCGACGCCGGTGGAACGAACCTGCGCGCCGCCATCGTGGAGCTCGCGCCGGGCGGGGTCTCGCGCCTCGTCGCGGGGCCCGAGTCGGCGAGGTTCCCGGGCGGCCCGGAGATCGCGGGCGACGCTTTCTTCGATGTGCAGGCCGAGCTGGTCGAGCGCCTCGGCCCCGTGCACGGCCTGCCGGTGGGGTATTGCTTCTCGTATCCCTCGGAGACGTTGCCGTCGCTCGACGCGCGGCTGCTCCGCTGGACCAAGGGCATCCAGGTCGCGGGGGTCGAGGGCACGTGCGTCGGCGAGCGGCTCGGCCAGGCGCTCCGCGCGCGCAAGCTCCGGCCGGGCCCGGTGCGGGTGCTGAACGACACGGTGGCGAGCCTGCTCGGTGGCGCCTTCGCGCACGGCGGGAGCCAGCCTGCGGCGTTCATCGGGCTGATCGTGGGGACGGGCACGAACATGGCCACGTTCCTTCCGGCCGGTCGGATCCCGAAGCTGAAGACGGGGCACTTCGTCGCGCCGATGGCGGTGAACCTCGAGAACGGCAACTTCAACCCTCCGCACCTCCGGCCGTTCGACGCGGAGGTCGACGCGAGCTCGGAGAACCCGGGCGCGCAGCGGTTCGAGAAGGCGGTGTCCGGCGCCTACCTGCCGCGGCTGTTCGCGCGGCTGTGCCCCGAGCACCCTTTGCTGACGAGCTCGGCGGATCTCGTGCGGCTCCGCGAGGAGGGCCCGGAGGACGTGCGGCGGGTCGCGGGCGACCTGCTCCAGCGCTCGGCGGATCTCGTCGCGGCGGCGATCGCGTCGGTCGTCGACGTGCTCGACAGCCCCCCCGGCGTCGGCGTGCTCGCGGAGGGCAGCCTCTTCTGGGGCGATCCGCGGTACGCCCCGCGGACGCAGGAGACGTTGCGCGCCCTGCTCGGCGCGCACGTCGAGCCCCGGATCTCGCGGCTCGAGCACGTCAACCTGATCGGCTCGGCCTGCGCGGCGCTGTTCGCCTGACCGCCCGCGCGGCGGCCGCGCGGCGCCTTCCTCTCGCCCTTCCTGACGGCACGAGGGCTCCCGGCTGCGCGCGACGTCGCCGCGGGGGCCCCGGCGGGCAGATCACACATTTCTAGCCTGGATCCCCCGTTTGCGGTCAGTATGGCGCACGGCCGACGACATGGGAGGAGCGTGGCGGGCAATGTGTAGAAACGCAGCGAGCTTCGGCACGGCCGGCCTGGTGGGTCGGGCGCGGCGCTTCCGGTCGTCGCGCGCGGGCCCTGGCGGCCGGGATGGTTATCGTCTCCTGGCGCGATGAGCTCGACGATCGGCAGACCGGCCTTCCGGAGGCAACCGCACCTGCTCGACGACAGCGGCAGTGTCGGCGTGTGGATCACGCAGCCTGCGGGCATGCTGGTGCAGCTCCTGCAAGAGACGGTGGCGACGGCCGAGGTGGCGCGGTTCATTTCGGTGACCGCTTACCAGAAGCTCGTGAGCGTCATGCGGCCTCGAGAGCGGGCGTTCTTCATCTACGACATGGGGCACATGGTGCGGCATGAGAGCGAGGCGCGGGTGATCCTGACCCAGTGGGGGCTGAATGTGCGCGACAAGATCGAGCACATCGTGGTGCGGCCTCCGCCGGAGATGAACAAGCTCGGGAGGATGGGGATCCAGACGATCGCGGCGGCGATGAGCCTGGTGGGGGTGCCGTTCGATATCGTGGAGGATGTCGAACCGTTCCTGCTGGAGAGGAATCTGAAGCCGCGGTTCATGGCCGCTTGACGGATCCCCCGAGGGGGCCGGGAGACCTGGGCGGGGGCCGGGCCTCACCGAAGGAGGCAGAACGCCTCCTTCGGTCCCCTCCGAGCCGCCGGCGCGATCAGTGGCCTCCGCCGGTGCCCTTGATGTCGAGCTGCGGCCGCTCCGGATGCGGCCAGTCGAGGTGGAAGAACTTCCCTCTCGGCTGATCCGTGCGCTCGTACGTGTGGGCCCCGAAGTAGTCGCGCTGCGCCTGCAGCAGGTTCGCCGGCAGGTGCGCCGCCCGGTACCCATCGTAATAAGACAGGGCCGACATGAACGCCGGCGCCCAGACGCCGTTCTGGGCGGCGATCGACACCACGCGCCGCCAGTTGGCCTGCCCCTGCTTGATCTGCTCGTTGAAGTACGGATCGAGCAGGAGGTTCGTCAGCCCAGGATTGCGCGTGTACGCCTCCGTGATCTTCTGGAGGAAACGGGCGCGGATGATGCAGCCGCCGCGCCAGATGCTCGCGATCGTGCCGAAATCGAGCTTCCAGCCGTACTCCGCCTGCGCCGCTGCCATGAGCTGGAACCCCTGGGCGTAGGCGCAGATCTTCGAGCAGTACAGGGCGTCGCGGATCGCGGTGATCGTGCCCTGCCTGTCCTCGACCGGCGCCGGGGTCGGGCCGGTGAGCTGCTTCGACGCCTCCACGCGCTCGTCCTTCAGCGCCGACAAACAACGGGCGAACACCGCCTCGGCGATCGCGTTCGCAGGAATGCCCATGTCGAGCGCGTTGCTGCTCGTCCACTTGCCCGTGCCCTTCTGACCCGCGGTGTCGAGGACGAAATCGACGAAGGGCTTGTCCTTGTTGACGGGATCCTTCTGCTGGAGGATGTCCGCGGTGATCTGGATGAGGTACGAGTCGAGATCGCCGCTGTTCCACTCCGAGAACACGCGCGACATCTCGTCCTTCGACAGGCCGAGCAACCCCTCCAGCAAGGTGTAAGCCTCGCAGATGAGCTGCATGTCGATGTACTCGATGCCGTTGTGAACCATCTTCACGTAATGGCCCGCGCCGTTCGGCCCGATGTACGCCGTGCAGGGGACGCCGCCCTCGACCGGCTTGCCCGGGGCCGCGCCCTCGAGCGGCTTGCCCGTCTGCGGATCCACCTTGGCGGCGATCGCCCGCCAGATCGGCTCGAGGTGCTGCCACGACGCGGGGTCGCCGCCGGGCATCAGCGAGGGGCCGAAGCGCGCCCCCACCTCGCCGCCCGAGACGCCCGAGCCGAAGAACTTGCACTGCTTCTCGTACTCCTTCTCGCGCCGGATCGTGTCGGTCCAGAGCGAGTTGCCGAGATCGACGACGATGTCGTCCGGCTCGATCCCGGCCTCGAGCAGCTGCTTGACCACCATGTCGACCGGCGCGCCGGCCTTGACCAGGATCACCGCCTTGCGCGGCTTCTTCAGGGCGCGGACGAAGTCCTTCAGCGTCTCGCAGTAGACTAGGCCGCCGGGCGTGCTCGGGTTCCTCGCGACGAAGTCCTTCGCGACCTGCACCGTGCGGTTGTACACGGCCACCTTGAACCCGTGGTCGGCCATGTTGAGCGCGACGTTCTCGCCCATGACCGCCAGCCCGATCATGCCGATGTCGCAGCTGGATGTGTCGTCATTCATCCGAGTTCTTCTCCTTCACACATTGCTCAGGCTACGTCGGCGACCACTCGCCCTCGCCCGTCCTCGTCCGCGCGGCTCGAGCGCCTCAGCAAGGCGCATGCCCCCGCGCGCGCTCCCATCCATGGGGGATGGGAGATGGAGAGGGGAGATGGAGGTGGTCGGCTTGCAGCCACGGCGGCGCATTCTGAGCAGGCCGGCGGCGCGGCGTCCAGTGCGGTCGCGACCGGCCGGCCATCCGTGCTCCCCTCGCGTCCCCTCGCGGCGGTGCGACCGGGCCCGGCGCTCGCGCCGCGACCGACCTGCCGGCCGCGTCGCAGGCTCGCCGAGGATGCGCGGGCGCTCGGGGCCGAGGAGCGGACCGTCGAGCGGCTCGCGGCGGGCAGACCCCTCGAGACGTCCCCGACACGCCCGAGCTCGCCGCCGCGCGGAGCCGGGCCGCCGCGTGGCAGCACGCTCGGCGAGGCCGCCGGCTTACGCGGCGCGGGGACGAGGCGACCTGCACCGTCGGCGGGAACATCGACCTCGGGGGCTCGATGTGCCCCACGGCCCCCGGCTACTCGCCGCCCTCGTCCTCTGAAGAGGACCCGGGCTCCCGGTAGAAGGCGATGTCGTCGATCCAGATGTTGAATGCCTTGCCCCGGGGATAAAGGAAGTCGAAGCTCCGGAGCTCGGTCACGCGGAGCGCAGGGAATTCGCCGTAGCCGTCCTGCCTGAGGCAGGCGATGGGGATCTTGTAGTGCTTCCAGCTGGGCGTCAGGACGACCTCTCGGTGGAAGTGATCGTAACACGGGGGCTGCATCTCCCCTCCACATTCGCCCCCCTCGCCGTCGGTCTGCCGGTCGATGAACGACACGACCAGCGCCCTGGAGGAGTCTTCCTCGGCGTACGCCCAGAAGGTGATTCCGCTGTACGCGGAGGCGTCGTAGTACTCGCCGTCTCTCAGGAGGACTCCGACCCCGGCTCCCCATTCGGTGAACCCGTCGTCGGCGCTGGTGTGCACGGCCATCGCGCTGCCCTCGCGCGGCAAGGCGAGAGGGACGACGAGGTCGTCGTCAATCAAGGGTTCCTGTACCCCTGCGGCCTCATCGTGGAACGTGTACCAGAACCCCAGCCGAGGGTTCGTCGGCTCCCCCTCGGGGATATCGATGTTCCCGTCCTCCATGTCGTCGATCGGCGACGTCGTCAGCTCCTCGCCCGGCGACACCTCCAGAATTCTACAGTCGATGCCGCCGCCCGCGCCGCCCACGTTCGTCGAGACGCCGCCCTCGCCGCCACCACCGGCGCCGCCAGGACCGCCGGCACCAGCGCCGGAGTCCCCGCCGCCCGCGCTCCCGGAGGTGCCGATCATGACGCCTCCGCCGCCCCCGGAGCCGCCGCCCCGGAGCTCGTAGTCGTCATCGAAGCCGAAGACCTGAGCGCACCCGAGCCCGAGCACCGCGACGGCGCACCCGCCCGCGCACCGAACGAAAGCAAGCGTCCTCGTCATCGTCATAGAAAGCATCTTCAAAGGCTCCACCCAATAGACCATGAAGGCAATGCCCGAATGGAAGGGACCCGGCCCCGGAGAGCGGCCGCTGCGGATACCCTAGCTCAGCGGCGCAGGTCAAGCGAACGGTCCCTACATCACGGCGGTCCGCCGCACGCGAGCCCACAGCGAAACACGCGGTTCCTGGGTGCCGCTGTCCGACATGATGGTGTAAGCTCGTCCGACGCGGTGGAGAGATGTCGCTGACGTTCGTCGAGGGAGGCCTGTTCGGAGGCAGGTACCGCGTGGTGCGCGGCATCGCCACCGGCGCCATGGGCGCCGTCTACGAGGTCGAGCACATCGAGACCGAGCGGCGGCGGGCGCTCAAGGTGATGCACCCGCACCTCGCCGAGAACCCCGACTTCCGCGCCCGGTTCAAGCTCGAGGCGCGCGTCGCGGCGCGCATTGCGAGCGATCATATCGTCGAGGTGTTCGACGCCGGGATCGACGCCGAGACGGGCATGCCGTTCCTCGTCATGGAGCTGCTCCGCGGCGAGGAGCTCAGCAAACGCCTCCGCCGCACCGGGCGCCTCTCGCCGGAAGAGGCGATCGCCTACCTGCGCCAAACCGCGATCGCCCTCGACAAGACACACGCCGCCGGGGTCGTCCACCGCGACCTCAAGCCGGCCAACCTCTTCCTCGCCGAGGGCGAGGACGACGGCGAGCCCCGGGTCAAGGTGCTCGACTTCGGCATCGCCAAGCTCGTCGCCGAGACCGCGCTCGACGCGGCGACGACCGCGACCCTCGGGACACCACTTTACATGGCGCCCGAGCAGTTCAAGGGCGAGCAGATCTCGCCGGCGGTGGACATCTTCGCCCTCGGGATGATCGCGTACACGCTCCTCGTGGGCACCGCGTATTGGCTGAACGATATGCGCGAGTACAATAACACGCTCGCCTTCGCGGTCACCGCGATGCACGGCCCCCAGGAGCCCGCGTGCGCGCGCGCGGCCGCCGACGGGGTGACGCTGCCCCCGGCCTTCGACGCGTGGTTCGCGAAGGTGACGGCGCTCGCCCCGGAGGAGCGCTTCAGGACGGCTTCCACCGCCATCGAGGCGCTCGCCGACATCTTCGGGATCGCCCCGGCGCCGGTGAGATCGTCGCGCGTGTTCATGCTGGAGCAGCCGGGCGGGGCAGGGAGCATCGTCCCGGTCAGCATCCGCCCCGAGCAGGCGCCCGCGTCCGCGCAGTCGTCCAGCACGGGCCTGGAGACGCGGATCTCGCCGGCACAGCCGCGGAGCCGCGCCGCGATCGTCGCCGCGGGGCTCGCCCTGCTCGGCGCCGTCGCCGTCGCCGGCGTCAGCGCCTTCCTGGGCGAGCGCCTCCACGCTGACCCAGGCGGCGCGGCGGCCACCCAGGCGGCGGAGCCGGCGCCCTCGCCGGCCTCCGAGCCGACCGGGGTCGAGCCGATCCCGGCGCACGCCGACACGAGTGCGCTGTCGGCGCCGGAAGCTCGGGCCGTCCCCACGGTGACGACGGCCGCCGCGCCGCTGCACACCGACGGCCCGGCGCTCGCTAGGAGCGCTGCGCCCGCGAGCGCCACGGGGTCCGCCGCGCCCGCGAACGCCGCGGCGTCCGCCGCGCCTGCGAGCGCCACGGCCGCGGCCGCGCCCGCGAACGCCACGGCGCCCGCCGCGCCCGCGAACGCCACGGGGCCCGCCGCGCCCGCGAGCGCCGCGGATCCGGCCGCGCCCGCGAGCGCCGCGGCCCCGGCCGCGTCTGCGAGCGCCGCGGCCCCGGCCGCGTCTGCGAGCGCCGCGGCCTCGGCGCCGCCCAGCACCACCGAGCCCCCGGCGGCTGCGGAGCCGACCCGGAGCAGGGAGTGGCTCTACACGCCCGACTGACTTTTTCGCCAGGGGCGCTGGCGAACGATGCTATCTCCCTCTCCACGATGCGCTTCACGTGCACCTGGTCCGCGCTCTGCGGAGTGCTGAGCATCGCCGTCGCCGCGCCGGCCAGCGCGCAGGACGTCGCCCTGGCCGAGTCGCACTTCAACCGCGGCCTCGCGGACATGCTGGCGGGCCGGTACGAGACCGGCTGCCCCGCCCTGGCCGAGAGCCAGCGCCTCGATCCCCGGCCAGGGCGGCTGTTCACGCTCGCCGAGTGCGAGGCCAAGTGGGGGCGCGTCGCGACCGCGGTCGCCCGGTACAACGAGTATCTCTCGGTGTACTCCCGCATGACGGACGCCGAGAAGCTCAAGCAGTACGATCGCGACAAGCTCGCGACCGAGCAGCGCGACGCGCTCGCGCCGCTCGTCCCACACCTCACCCTGACGCTGCCGACGGGCGCGCCCCCGGGGACGATCGTGCAGCGCGACGGCATCGTCCTGGCGCAGCCGTCGCTCGGCGTCGCGCTCCCCGTCGATCCGGGCGAGCACGTCGTGACGACCCAGGCGCCTTCAGCGCCGGTGAGCGAGCTGCGTTTCACCATCAAGCCGTCGGAGTCGAAGACCCTCGAGCTCGAGGTGAAGCCGCCCTCGCTGGAGGCGCCGGCGCGCGTCGGGCCGGCGCAGCCGCCTCCGCCGCCCGTCGTCCAGCAGCCGTCCCCCTTCGTCCAGCAGCCGGCGCCCGTGCAGGCGGCGGCGGACGAGGGGCCCAGCGGCCGGCGCGTGGCGGCCTACGTGACGGGCGGGCTCGGCGCGGCCGGGCTGATCCTCGGCGCCGTCACCGGGTGGATGGCGCTCGACGAGAGCGGCGTCGCCGACGCCCATTGCGATGAGCCGCTCCAGGGTGTGGCGAAATGCGACGCGACGGGCAAGCTCGCCGGCGACCGCGCGAAGACGCTCGGGCTCGTGAGCACGATCGGCTTCGGCGCCGGCGTGGCGCTGGCCGGAACCGCGGCGGTGCTCCTGCTGACGGAGCCGTCCTCCCCCGGCCCGCGGCCGTCCGCGGGGCGCCCGCAGCAGCCCGCGATGGGCTGGGCCGTGGTCGCAGGGCCGGCCGGCGGCGGCGTCCTCGTGCACAGCCGCTGGTGAGACGGCGAAGCCGCAGGTGAGGCGACGACGTCGCGGTGGGGACGCGCGCAGCCCTGGCGCGGCCGGCCCGCGCGTGGTCCACCCGCCCTGATCCGGCGTCACCTCGTAAGCGCCACCACACCGGAGGGACCTCCAGCGCCTCGCGAAGCCCGGAACGAGAGCTGCAAGGCAGGTCGGCGCCACACACCTCGCGGTCGGGCGCGGCCCATTGTAGCATCCACGCAAAATTCCAGGACCACTCCTCGGAGACCACGATGAAAGGACACCCCATGATCACGAAGACCACGACGGCGATGCTCGCGCTGGCGGCGCTCGGCCTCTCGGCCGGCTGCAAGGAGACGCTCGACTCGAACACGATCCGCACCCAGGGGATCTCGGCGACGATCGAGGCGACCGCGGTGAGCGAGTCCTCGACGAGCGTGAAGGCCACCCTCAAGGCCGGCGGCGACGAGAGCAACACGTACATCGTCCTGAGCGGGGGAGACCGGATCTCGGCGGCGGCGGACGGGAAAGAGGTCGACATGCTGGCCGAGGAGTCCGGCGTCTATGTGGCCCAGTTCCAGACGGGCGCAGAAGACACCGAGTTCAGCGTGCAGCTGGACCGCGAGGACGACGACGACGCGCCCGGCAACTCCGGGACGCTCCCCGCCCCGTTCGAGATCGAGGCGCTGCCCACCGAGCCGATCTCGCGCACGGAGGACCTCACGATCACCTGGGAGCCGAGCGGGACAGGCGACGACATGGAGATCGAGGTGAGGGGCGACTGCATCTTCTCCAAGACCATCGACGTGGGGGGCGACCCGGGCACGTACACCCTCAAGGCGGGCACACTCGAGGAGACGAGCTCGCAGGAGCCCGAGACCTGCGATGTCGAGGTCACGATCAGCCGCACCCGCGGCGGGAAGACGGATCCGATCCTGGACTCGGAGAGCTCGTTCCAGCTCAGCCAGGTGCGGCAAGACACCTTCGCCTCCGCGCCCTGACGCGGCGAGCGCGCTGCAGGGCGCGGCTCCGCGCCGCGGCCCGGCGCGGAGCGCAGGATCGGCGCGACCTCAGCGGAACAGCTCCGCGTAGTGGTCCTCACGGAAGCCCACCATCACCTTGTTCCCCACGAGCAGCACGGGCCGCTTGACGAGCTTCCCGTCCTCGGTCAGTAGCCGCGTGATCTCCTCGTCGCTCGCGGCGTCGAACCGGGCCTTGCCGAGCGCGCGGTAGCTCTGGCCGCCCGTGTTGAGCCACCGGCGCACCGAGCGCCCGCTCGCCGGGACCCACCGGGCGAGCTCCTCCGGCGTCGGCGGCTGCTCGACGATCGGCCGCTGGGCGACCTCGATGCCGCGCTCCTTGAGCCATCTCAGGGCCTTCTTGCAGGAGCTGCAGCCAGGATAGGAGAGCATTTGCACCTTGTTCATGCCGGCCTTTTGCCCTCGCCGATGAAATAGAGCAAGCCCCCAGGACAGGAATTGATCGCGACAAAAGCCGCGGATTTGATGATAATCCGAGCGCAACGAGCGGAATGCCCAACCGGCCTTGGGTTTCGCTCCCTCCGGCTCGCCTCCGTGCCAATCCAGGGCGCCGAGAGACAATGAGGTTCCCGGCGCGGGGCGCTGCGGGCCGAGTGGAGGATTCCGCGGATGCTCCTCCTCCCGAGAAATCCATAGAATCGCGGCGGAACCGCGGCCAGAACCCGGGGCGATGCGGCGCGCCGCCGCCCGGCCTCGCCGAACGTGAAACGAAAAATTGCCGCGTCCCGTGACCCCCCGTCTGGTATACGTGCGCGGAAAGGAGCCGCCTCCGGCGGCAGGTCATCGCGTGATCCGCCTCGACTCCATCAGCAAGCAGCACGGTAAGCAGATCCTCTTCCTCGAGGCCTCGGCGGCGGTGAACCGCGGAGAGAAGGTCGGCCTCGTGGGGCCGAACGGCTCGGGCAAGACCACGATTTTCCGGATGATCACCCGGGAGGAGGCCCCCGACAGCGGCCAGGTCGCGATCGACCGCGGCGTGAGCATCGGCTACTTCAGCCAGGATGTCGGCGAGATGAAGGGCAGGAGCGCCGTCGCCGAGACGATGGACGGCGCCGGGCCGGTCTCGGTCGTCGCCGCGGAGCTCCGCGAGCTCGAGGCCGCGCTCGCCGACCCCGAGCGGATGGACGAGATGGAGAGCCTGATCGAGCGCTTCGGCCAGGCGCAGGCGCGCTACGAGGAGCTCGGCGGCTACGCGCTCGACGCCAAGGCGCGCGAGATCCTCGCCGGCCTCGGCTTCAGCCAGGAGATGATGGACGGCGACGTGGGCAACCTCTCGGGCGGGTGGAAGATGCGCGTCGCGCTCGCGCGCATCCTCCTCATGCGGCCTGACGCGCTCCTGCTCGACGAGCCGACCAACCACCTCGACATCGAGTCGATCATCTGGCTCGAAGGGTACCTGAAGCAGTATGCGGGCGCGCTCGTCATGACGTCGCACGACCGCGAGTTCATGAACCGCATCGTGACGAAGATCCTCGAGATCGACGGCGGCGAGCTCACCACCTACTCGGGCAACTACGACTTCTACGAGCAGCAGCGCGCCGTCCAGGAGCAGCAGGCGGAGGCGCAGTACGAGCGCCAGCAGGCCATGCTCGCGAAGGAGATGCGCTTCATCGAGCGCTTCAAGGCGCAGGCCGCCAAGGCGGCGCAGGTCCAGTCGCGCGTGAAGAAGCTCGAGAAGATCGACAAGGTCGAGCCGCCGAAGCGAAGGAGGACCATACGCTTCGAGTTCAAGCCCGCGCCGCGCTCGGGCGACGACGTGGCGCGGCTCGAGCGCGTGAAGAAGTCGTACGGCGGCCGCGCGATCTACGACGGGCTCGACCTCCTGATCCGCCGGCGGGAGCGCTGGTGCGTCATGGGGGTGAACGGGGCCGGCAAGTCCACCCTGCTCAAGCTCATCGCGGGCGCGTCCGCGCCGGACTCGGGGGCGGTGAGCGTCGGCGCGAGCGTCAAGCTCGGGTACTTCGCGCAGCACGCGATGGAGCTGCTCGACCCGTCGCGCTCGGTGTGGGAGTCGATCGTCGCGAGCTTCCCGCAGGCGTCGATCGGCTCGCTGCGCACGCTCGCCGGCGCGTTCGGCTTCTCCGGCGACGACATCGACAAGCCCTGCCGCGTGCTCTCGGGAGGGGAGAAGGCGCGCCTCGTGCTCGCGATCATGCTCTACGATCCGCCCAACTTCCTCGTGCTCGACGAGCCGACCAACCACCTCGACATGGCGACCAAGGAGATGCTCGTCGAGGCGCTCTCTGGGTTCGAGGGCACCATGCTGTTCGTCTCGCACGACCGCCGCTTCCTGGCCTCGCTCTCGAACCGCGTCCTCGAGCTCTTGCCGGACGGACCACGCGTCTACGGCGGCGGATACCTGGAATACGTCGCCCAGAGCGGACACGAGGCGCCGGGGCTCCGGAGCTGACGTCCCCCGGCGCGACGCCGGTTCGACCTCGTTGATCGTTTGCATCACGCGCATCACGCGCATCACGCGCATCACGCGCGGCGCGCGCCGCGCGACTCGAGCCGCCGCGACGTCCGTTCTCGTCGATTTGATGATCCCGGCTCGAGGTGAACACCTACCCATGGTTTCGCGCTATCGTGGAGGCCCTCATGGACAGGCTCGGTAGACCGAACGGAAGACGGCTCTCCGATCTCGTCCGGCGCCACCGCGACGTGATCCTGGAGGCCTGGAAGCAGCGAGCCGTGGCGCTGAGCCCGGCGAGGCAGCTGCCGGATCCGGTGTTGACCGACCCCATCCCGGGCCTGCTCGCCTACCTGGCCGAGGCGGCGGACGTCGCGGCCGTGGAGGGCTCCGCCGCCCGGAAGCTCAGGGACGTGCCCGGGGCGTACGCGCTGGGCCGGCTGGGCCACGGGTACGACCTCGCCGACATGGTGAACGAGATCGCGGCGCTCCGCGCGGTGATCCTCGACCTCTGGGCGCGGGAGGGCGGCGGCCAGGCGGCGCTCGAGCTGATCCGGCTGAACGCGGCGCTCGACGAGGCGCTCGCGGACGCCGCGGCGCACTCCCAGGCGGCGCGGGTGCGCCTGCTCCAGACGCTCGACGTCCTCTCGACGGCCGCCCTGGGCAGCAGCGATCTCGACACGTTCCTGAAGGCGCTCGTGCGCGCCACGCGGGAGGCGGCGGCGGCCGTGGACGCGGCGATCGTCCTGCTCGCGGAGGGGGACGCCCTCGAGGTGCACGCGACGGCGGGCCTCGACGATCAGCCGCTGCACGGCGTCACCCTGGAGGCGATCCGGGAGTTCGCGCGTGTGGTCATGGAGCTCCGGGGCCCCTGCTCGCTCGACGCGGCGCTGCGGCTCCTCCCCGTGACGGCGCGGGAGATCCGGTCGCGGGGCCTGCGCGCGGTGCACGGGGTGCCGCTGATGCACGAGGGGCGCCCGATCGGCGTCGCCATCCTGGGCTCCCGCAAGGCCGAGGTGTTCTCCGAGGACGACGCCCTGATGCTGCGGACGATGGGCAGCCGGGCGACGGCGATCGTCGTGCAGGCGCAGCTCGTCGCGCAGGAGCGCGCGTCGCGGCAGCAGTCGGAGGACGCGCGCGCGCTGCTCGCGGCGGTGGTCGAGCAGCTGCCCGCGGGGGTCATCATCGGCGAGCGGGAGACGGGGCGCGTCCTGCTCTCGAACCACCAGGCCACGGAGATCTTCCGGCAGCCGCTCGACGGCGCCACGTCGTTCGAGGACTACGCCGTCTGCCGGGGGTTCCACCCGGGATCCGGCGCACCGTACACGCCGTCGGAGTGGCCGCTGGCGCGCACGGTGATGACGGGCGAGGTCGTGAGCGACGAGGAGATCGAGGTGCTCCGGGGCGACGACACGCGGGGGCGGATCCTCGTGCGATCGGCGCCGGTGCGGGATCCGTCCGGGCGCGTCTCGGCGGGCGTGGTGATCTTCTTCGACATCACCGAGCGGACGCGCACCGAGCGAGCGCAGCGGTTCCTTGCCGCGGCGAGCGCCGCCCTGAGCGACAGCCTCGACCTCGAGGGTGCGCTCGACCGGCTCGCCCGCGTCGTGGTCCCCGAGATCGCGGACTGGTGCGTCATCCAGACGTTGCCCGCCGACGTGGAGACGACGCGGCGGCTCACGGTGAAACACGCGGATCCGGAGGAGGTCCGGCGGGCGCGGGCGCTGTTCCGGGAGCTGGAGCTGCTCCCCGGGCTGGGCGCGCTGGCGGAGCAGGTCCTCTGCGGCGGGCGTCCCGAGCTCGTGCGGGACCTCTCGCACCCGCTGCTCGCCTCGCTGGGCCAGCAGGGCGCCTTGCGCCGGGTCGTCCGGGAGCTCGGGGTGACGTCGGCGATGATGATCCCGCTGGTCGCGCGGGGGCGGACCTTCGGCTGCATCACGCTGGCGACGGCGGGGTCCGGCCGGGTGTACGACGAGGTGGACCTCGCGCTCGCGCACGATCTGGCGCAGCGGGCCGCGCTCGCCGCGGACAACGCCCGGGTGTACGAGGCCGCGCAGCGCGCGATCGAGCTCCGGGACAACGTCCTCGCGACGGTGTCGCACGATCTGAGGAACCCGCTCAGCGCGATCATCACGGCGGCCGCGGTGATGACGAAGCGCGCGGCGTCGCGCGGGGGGGACAAGGGGGACACGAAGGCGATCCAGGCGATCCAGCGCTCGGCGCACCGGATGGACCGGCTGATCCACGATCTGCTCGACTTCGCGAGCCTGCGCGCGGGCCGGCTGGCGCTGCGGCGGCAGGCGCAGGATCCGCGGGAGATCGGCCGGGAGGCGGTGGAGACGTTCGAGTCGCTGGCGCAGGAGAAGGGGGTCCGCCTGAGCGCGACGTCGGGGGACGATCTGCCGCCGGTCGTCTGCGATCGCGATCGGGTGCTCCAGGTGCTGTCGAACCTCCTGAGCAACGCGCTCAAGGTGACGGGTCCGCAGGGGTCGGTCACGGTGCGATGTGAGCGCCGGGAGGAGGATGTCGTCTTCTCCGTGGCGGACACGGGGCCGGGGATCCCGGAGGACGAGCTGCCGTACCTGTTCGAGCGGTTCTGGCGCAGCCAGCGGAACGGCTACAAGGGGACCGGGCTCGGGCTGGCGATCGCGAGGGAGCTCGTGGCCGCGCACGGGGGGACCCTCAGCGTGGAGAGCGTGGTGGGGGTGGGGAGCACGTTCCGGTTCACGATCCCGATCGGGAGCGGAGAGGGCTGAGCCGGGGGGGCGGGGCGGAGGGCCCGGCCCGAGGGTGGCGTGCAGCAGGGATGGCCGCAGCGGGGGTGCGCGCGCTGCGCGCGGGCGTGGAGGAACGGCGCGGGGGGCCTGAAGCGGGCGCGGCCTTGGCTTGGGACCGGGGGGACGGGTGCGGGTGGAGGAGTGGACGATCGATCGCGCCGGCCCCAGAGGCCTCGGAAGGAGGAACTATGGGAAACGAGCGAACCAAGGACCAGCTGGGGGTGGAACGGCCCGAGCGCGAGGTCAGCGAGGAGAAGCAGCCGCACCCGCAGGCGGAGGTGCCCGGGGTGCGGGGGGCGATCACCTCGTCCGGAGAGAGGGCCGACGCGCCAGAGGATGAGGTCGAGACGTTCGGCAGCGAAGGGGGCGCGGGCAACTACAAGGGGGGACCGGAGTATTCGAATAAGGAGATCCCTCCGGAGGGCTCGGGCGGGGAGCCGGCGTAGCGGCATCGAAGGAGATTTAAATCGAATCGATCACGATCACGATCACGAAAGAGGGCAGAGCGAGAGACGAGAGACGAGAGACGAAAGACGAGGGGCGGTCGCGAGAATGCGGGGCTCATCGTGAGAGAATCCTCGCAACCAGCTCGGGTACAATCGCGATGCCCCCCGAGCTTCCGTCTACTGCTGCTGCTGCGCCGGCCTGGGCGCACACCGCTGCATGTACGCCGGCTCGGGGCAACCTTCGTGCGTCAGCACCTCGCTGTCCTTGCACTGCACGAGCGCCGCCCTGATATCGAGGCACCGCCCCGGCCCCGCCTCCACACACCGATGCTGCGTCGTGGTCCCGATCGCGCACCCATCCACCTGCCCCTCAGGACACGTGAGCAGCGCCCCGGTAGAACAGTCCTCCCCCTCCCGACCGGCCGCCGCCGTCCCCGTGGTCGCCGTCGTCCCCTGGGCCGCCTGCGGCGTGGTGCAGGCGGCGCTCGAGGCAAACGCGAGCGCCGTAAAGAAGAAAAAGCCCCTCCGGGGCGAGCTGCTCCGTGCATTCATGCCATCGTTCTCCGTGGGTCAGGGCCGGACGGAGACCCGAAAGACAGGTCACCGCCCGGCGCGCTCGGCAGACTACTCCACGGAACGGCATCCTCCCGGCGCTTTCGCGCCCCCCAAGAGAACGCCCGGCGCACGCAGCGCCCCGGTCAGAACGCGCCGCCGCCGTGCGCGATCACAGACCAGCTGTCCCCGCCCGTCCGCTCGGCTGCGCCGCGGACGCTCAGATCATCGAGGAACACGGGACGGAAGTTGAACCGAGCGCCCAGCTTGATGTTCCGCGTGACGAGCCGCTCCACGCCCGCGGTGAGCGGAACCGCCACCGCGAACGCGTCGCCGCCCTCGCCCGCCCAGCCCGCGTACCCCACGCCCGCGACCACGAACGGTTGCACGAACGCCTCGTGGGCGCGCAGCACGTTGTAACGAACCCCCGCGTCGAACGAGGTCAACACGAGCGATCGCGCCGTCGTCGTGCGCTCGTTCACCGAACCAACGTAGTTGCCCTCGACCGCCAGCCGCGGCGACAGGGTCCCTGTCACACGCACGTTCCAGGTGGGGCCGACCGCCGCGGTGCCCCCCAGGTAACCGAGCACGCCGAAGCCGCCCTCGACCGCGATCGTGGGCTCGGGAAAGCGCTGGATCAGCGGCTGATCCGCCGGCGGGAGGTTGCCCGCCGGCCGCCCGCCGCGCCGATCCGCCGCCGTGTCCTGCGCGTCCGCCGCAAACGCCAGCGCCATCATGGCAGCGACGGTCATCCCCGCCGCCGCGAGTCGTCGCATCCTCATCGCTCTTCCTCTCCCATCAACCTGGTCCACCATCGACGATCGGCCTCGCGGCGGTGCACACCGTGGGCCAGACGCCCCTGTGCAGCGCGGGTCCGGCGGCGCGGCGCGCTCCGCACGGCCGCCGCGCTGCGGAAAACCAGCGCCGACCGAAACCGCAGCGCGACGCGCCCGTAGAGGGATCGGCGCGCCCGAAGCCTCTGCCCGACCGCCACGAGCGCGCCGTTTCAGCCGGAGAGATCGAACCCAGCAGCGAGGTGGTGCGGCGGCCCCATGCCTGCCCTCTTCTCGCTTCCCGCCGCCCGAGCGCCCTGCTCAATTGTAACGAGGGCAGCGCGGCGGCGACAGGCGGCGGGCCTCGACCACAACACTCCAGGAGACGAGCGTGACGACGATCCGAACAAGGACCCTGCTCTTCGCGGCGCTCGCGGCCGCAAGCGTGAGCGCGGCCGCGTGCCAGGAAGAGAAGGCGCCCCTCGCGCCCGCCGCGACCGAGCTCAAGGCGCCGGCGGCGAAGGCGCCCGCCGCGGCGACCTTCGCGATCGACAGGGCAGGCAGCAAGGTCGAGCTCATGATGGAGGCGCCGCAGGAGAAGATCCGCGGGCGGATCGAGGGCGCGGCCGAGGGGACGCTGCAGGTCGACCCCGCCGACATCACGAGGACGACGGGCCTCATCACGATCGACCTCTCGCCCCTCGAGCTGTTCCAGACCGGCGTGGGCGACGACGGCAAGCCCGGCCAGGAGAAGAAGAGCGATCTCCAGAACGAGCACGCGCGCACGTGGCTCGAGATCTCGAAGGACACGCCCGCCGACGTCCGCGAGAAGAACACGAGGGCCCAGTTCGCGATCAAGTCGATCTCGACCTCCGGCGAGAAGGACCTGTCGAAGCTGTCCGGCGCGGAGCGCAGCGTGACCGTCACCGCGTCCGGCGACCTCCTGCTCCATCAGCGGCAGGCCCCGAAGACCGTGGAGCTCGTGGCCACGTTCACGTACGAGGGAGACAGGCCCACCCGCGTCGCCGTGAAGACGGCGAAGCCGTTCGCCGTCGGGCTCGCCGAGCACGACGTCCGACCGCGCGAGGCGTTCGGCAAGCTCGCCCAGAAGACGCTGGAGGTGCTCTCGCCCAAGGTCGCCAAAGAGGCGATGGTGTCGCTCGAATTCACCGCGACGCCCGTGAAGAACGACGCCGCCGCGCCGGCCAGCACCGCGGCTCCCGCGCCGTGACGCCGCGCCGTGACGCCGCGGACCGCGGCGCGGTGAGGCCGCGGACCGCGGCGCGGTGAGGCCGCGGACCGCGGCGCGGTGAGGCCGCGGACCGCGGCGCGCCGCGCGTCGCTGGACGATGAGCCGTTGCGGCGCCGCGGCGGGTCTGAGATGAACCAGCGCTCTCGGCCGCCGCGGAGAAACCAACCCCGGCTTCGCCCGTACCAGGGTTGCTGGGCCATCGAGACGTGAACCAGAGGAGCACACGATGTTGTCGAAGAAGAGCATCTACGAGACCCTCGCCGCGCTGAGCGCCGGCGCCATGGTGGTGAGCGGCTGCGGCGGCGCGCAGGCGCCGGTCAACGCGGCCGAGGTCCCCGCCGAGCACGAGGCGGCCCCGGCCGCGCCCACCGAGGCGACCTCGGGCGACGACGCCGCGGGCGCCACCGCGGCCGGGACCCCGGCGGAGCCGTCCTCCACGGCGGAGGCGCCCCCCCCCGCGCCCCCCACCGACGTGCAGTCCGCGACCGAGCCGAAGATCGCGCCCACCGCGACCCCGGCCCCGGGCGCGCCCGCCCCGCCCTCGCCGACGACACCGGCCAAGCCGACCGCCAAGAAGCCGGCCGGCAAGAAGCCCGGCCACGCTGGCTGCGGCGCGGGCACCTGCGGCTGACCCCGGCCCGCCCTCCCGCCGCATGTTCGCCACGACCGGCAGCGCGCCGACCGGCGTCGGCCTCGGGCTCCGGTGGGAGTTCCTCGAGGAGGTGCTCGCCGCGCTCGACGAAGGCGCGGCGCTGCCCGTCCCCTTCTTCGAGCTCTCCCCCGAGAACTACATGCGCCGCGGCGGCTACTACCCCGCCGCGATCGAGCACATCCGGGAGCACCGCCCGATCCTGACGCACGGGCTCACCCTGTCGGTCGGCGGGGTCGACCCGTTCGACGCGGGTTACCTGCGCGCGCTCGGGGATCTGCTCGGGCGGCTCGATCCTCCCTTCCACAGCGACCACCTCTGCTTCTGCGGGGTCGACGGCAGGCAGCTCCACGACCTCCTGCCGCTGCCGCTGACGCCCGCGGCCGCCGCCCACGCCGCGGCCCGCATCCGCGAGGCGGAGGACCGGCTCGAGCGCCCGATGGCGGTCGAGAACATCACGAGCTACCTGGTCCCGGGCCGCGCCTCGCTCGACGAGGCCGACTTCCTCGTCGAGGTGCTCGAGCGCGCCGGCTGCGGGCTCTTGCTCGACGTGAACAACCTCTACGTGAACGCCAAAAACCACGGCTTCGATCCGGTCGCGTTCCTGGAGAAGATCCCGCCCCGGCGCGTCGTGGCGATGCACGTCGCCGGGCACGAGTGGCGCGACGAGGCGGAGGTCCTCGTCGACACCCACGGCGCCCCGGTGATCGAGCCGGTGCTCGATCTGCTCGCCCGCGCCGTCGCGCGGACCGGGCCGGTGCCGGTGGTGCTCGAGCGCGACCACGACGTGCCGCCGCTCGCGGCGCTGCTCGACGAGCTCGCGGCGGTGGACGCAGCGTACCGCCGCGGGCTCGCCGCGCGGGAGGCGCAGGCGTGAGCCGCGCGGGGGACGCTGGCGGGGGGCGCGCGGGGGACGCGGGCGGAGGCAGCACGGGGGGCGCAGACGGGGGCCGCATCGGAGGCGCAAGCGGGCAACCCGCGCCCGCGCCGCCGGAGCTCGCGGCGCTGCAGCGGGCGCTCCAGCGCAGCGTGAGCGAGCCGGACGGCGCGGGGATCGCCGCCGATCCGCGCGCGTGGCTCGCCCGCGCCGGGCTCGAGGGGCCCGACCTCGACGCGATGGCGTCGCTCCCCCCGAAGCGGCTGCTCCTCTACCGGAGCCTCATCCGCGGCGGGCTGACGAGCGCGATCCGGAACGAGATCCCGCGGACCGCGGCGCGGCTCGGCCCGCTGTTCGAGGCCTACGTCTCCCGCTTCCTCGCGGAGGAGCTGCCCCGATCGCCCTACCTCCGCGACGTCGCCTTCGAGTTCGTCGCCTTCGCCGCGCCGCGCTGGGCCGCCGACCCGGAGGTCCCGCCGTACCTCGCGGATCTCGCGCGCCACGAGCTCGTCGCGTTCGTGGCGGCGTGCGCCGAGCCGGAGGACGCGGCGGCCGGCGCGCCGGGCGCCGGCGACGAGCTCTCGCTCGACCGGGGCGCGCGCTTCCAGCGGGCCGCGACGCTCGTGCGCTACGAGCACGCGGTGCACCGGCTCCAGGGCGGCGAGGCGGCGCGCGACGTGCCGGCGCGCGAGCCCGTGAGCCTGCTCGTGTACCGCGACGCCGACCACGAGGTCCGCTACCTCGAGCTCACGCCGCTCGCGGCCGAGATCCTCGGCCGCCTCCTCGCCGGCGAGACGCTCAGCGAGGCCGTGATCGCGGGCTGCGCGGCCCTCGGGCGCCCGGTCGACGGCGCGGTCCTGGAGAGCACCGCGGCCTTCCTGAGCGACCTCGCGGAGCGCGGCGCGCTGCTCGGAGCGTCGCCCCAGTCGACGACCTGAGCCGTGGCACGAGAAATTGCGCGCACTGCGGTCAGCCTCGACGGCGATCTTCGCGGCCTGCGTTCCTGGCCGGAGGTGACGCGTGATCCCGGATAAAGTCGGGCGAACATGCAGCGACCTTTCTTCTGGTTGGCGGTCGGCCTGTGGCTCGGGTGCGGCAGCTCGGGCGCTCGGACCCCAGACAACGGGACCTCGACGGGGACCTCGGGCGGCGGTAGCCCCGTGAGCCCGAGCGGCGGCGGCAGCGGCAACGCGGGCGGCGGCGGCAGCGGCAACGCGGGCGGCGGCGCTGGCGGCGGCAGCGCGGGCGGCGGCGCTCCGGCCTCCGGGGGCGGGCCGTTCGTCTATGTCGGAGGCCACGCGGGGATCTTCGTCTTCCGCTTGAACGAGGCCGACGGCGCGCTCGACGCCGTCGAGGGCCCGCTCGACGCCGAGATGAACCCGACCTTCCTCGCCGTCGATCCCGCGCATCGGCACCTCTTCGCGGTGAACGAGCTGAGCGAGGTGGACGGGGAGGAGTCGGGCGCGGTCAGCGCGTTCCGGATCGGCCAGGAGGACGGTAAACTCGCGTTTATCAACAGGATTTCATCGAAAGGCAGGGGCCCCGCCCACCTCGCCACGGATCGCTCCGGGCGCTTCGTCCTGGTCACCAACTACGGCGGGGGCACGGCGGCGGTGCTCCCCATCGGCCAGGAAGGCGAGCTCGGCCAGGCGGTCGCCGAGAGGACCTTCGGCTTCCGGTCGAGGTCGCACCACGCCGCGACCGATCCGGCGAACCGGTTCGCCTTCGTCACCAACCTCGGGCTCGACGCGATCGCGCAGTTCACCTTCGACGAGGCGACGGGCCAGCTGGAGCCCAACGACCCGCCGACCATCACGTTCCCCAGGGGCACGACCCCTCGCCACCTCGAGTTCCACCCGAACGGCCGGTTCGCTTACGTGATCAACGAGTCGGCCGGCTCGATCACCACCCTGAGCTACGACCCGGCGCGCGGGACGTTCTCCGCCGTGGCCACCGTCTCGACGTTGCCGGAGGGCGCGAGCAGCGAGGACAACACCTGCGCCGAGATCCAGGTGTCCCCGTCGGGCAAGTTCGTTTACGGCTCGAACCGCGGCCACGACAGCATTGCCATCTTCGCGGTCGACCCCGAGAGCGGAGCGCTCACCCCCGTCGGCCACCAGCCGACGGGCGGCGCGACGCCGCGCCATTTCCAGATGTCGCCGTCGGGCAAGCTGCTGCTCGCCGCGAACCAGGACTCGGACAACATCGTCGCGTTCCACGTGAACGAGGCGACTGGCGCGCTCGAGCCGACCGGCCGTGTCACCGCCGTCCCCGAGCCGACCTATGTCGGGATCGTGCACCTGACGGGCCGGTGAGCGAGCCGCCTCCACCCGCGTCGGCGGGTGCCATTCATCAGCTCACGATGCGCCGACCTCACGCGAGCATCTCGGCTGAGCCCGGTCCCGGCTGAGGTCCCCTGGCGCCGCCGGCTCACCTGCGTGGGCTCATCACCCGTCCGTGCGCCGCCGTATCGCCTTCGCTCTCAGCGGGAGGGTTTTGATCCGGCTCTTCGTCTCGTCCACCGTGATCAGCGCCCCCTGCTCCAGTGCGCCCGCGTGCTCCCGGAGGACGGTCGCGACCCGCTTCGCCAAAGAGTTCGCCCGTATATCGCGCGTCCGCAGCAGCATCACGCTTGGACTCGCCGCCCCGGTCATCGCGAGCAGGTCAGTAAAATCGAGATCACAGGTCAGGACCACACAGCCGTTCGCCGATGCCCAGGAGAAGATCTCCCTGTCGGTTGCGTCGGCTGCGCCCACGGAGGACCAGTGAACGGCGCCGATCCCGAGCGATCCGAGCTCCCCGACCCACCTCGGCGCCAGATTCATGTCGACGAGGAGGCGGATCAAGCCGCCTCTCGAGGAGGATCACGGCGACTCATGAACCATGCCGCATAGGCGAGCGCCGCCCGGAGATCGGCCTCCTGCAGATACGGGTAATCCTCCAGGACGGCCTCGAACGAGTGACCCACCGAGAGGAGGCTGAGGATCGCTCCAACCGTGACGCGGGTGCCGCGGATGCACGGCCTTCCTCCCATCACCTCGGGGCTGCGCACGATCCGCGAGAGGAGCTCTCCCTCGGCCGAGCGACGCTCCCCGAGGTCGCCGTCGACACGCACCAGCGTGTGCCTCCCGTGCCGGCCATGGAAGTTGATGTCCTCGAACTCGGGTGCCGTCAGGCCGTGCGCCCGCTCCACGCACCACCCTGTGAAGACACCCAGCTTCGGATCGGGGCGATACCCCTCCCCGCTCGCCGGCTGCTCCCGGAGGGCATCGAGCAAGCCTCGGTTGTCCTCCAGGTCGATCACCCTCGCGAGAGCGGCGTTCCTCTCGGGCCACAGGGGCTCGAAGCGTCCTCCCAGGGAGGCAGGGTCGAGCACGCGGTAGGTGCCCACCAGGCGGTGCCGCCTCTCGTTGTGGGCGGTGTGGATGTAATAGACATGAAGGACGTCGCCGGGCCGAACGCGCTTGACGTTCCCGACCGCCCCCCCCGCGGCATCGTTCTTCATGCGCCTGTAAGCCGACCGCGCGACGAAGCCGAAAGCGTCGGCCAGCCGGGTCGTGTCCTCGTCGGGCTTCTTCCTGCCCGTGACTTTGTAGGCCCACTCCGGCATGTCGACGCCCCAAGCTACCCCCCCGCCCCGCCCTGTCAACGGCTCCCGGACCCCCCGACCGGCCGCGCCGCCCCGGGGCAGGCTCACCTCGGCGAGGTCCCGGCCCTGGGAGCGCGACCGCCGGCCCGCGCGGCGACCGCCAGGCCCGCAGCGACCGCCGGGACGGCGGCGACGGCCGGGGCGCCGTGAAATGGTTCCAACCGGGCCCGCTGCCACTAAGATGACCCTGACGCACGCGAGCGCGGCGCTTCGACCGGCGCCCCGCCGCGGCGCGTAGGGACCTCATGAGCCAGCACCTGGACCGCAGCGACCCGCTCACCATCGCGGGGACCCTCATCGCCGACAAGTACAGGATCGAGCGCGCCGTCGGCGAGGGCGGCTTCAGCGTCGTTTACAAGGCCGAGCACGTCATCTGGAAGCAGCCGGTCGCCCTCAAGTGCTTCACCCTCCTCGCGAACGCCCCGCCCGAGCAGCGCGAGGAGCTGCTCCAGGGGTTCATCCAGGAGGGCAAGCTCATGGCGGAGCTCTCGAGCCGCTCGGCCGCCATCGTCCAGGCGCGCGACATCGGCACCTTCAACGCGCCCGACGGGCAGTGGCTGCCCTACATGGTCCTCGAGTGGCTCGACGGCATGCCGCTCGACCGGGTCCTCGAGGAGGAGGCGCGGCAGCGGCTGCCGCGGCGCGACCTCCACGCGACGCTCGCGCTGCTCGAGTCGGCGGCGGTCGCGCTCGAGCTCGTGCACTCGCGCAACATCGCGCACCGCGACATCAAGCCGGCCAACCTCTTCGTCGTCGGCCGGCCGCGCGACCCCTCCGCCTTCGTGAAGGTGCTCGACTTCGGCATCGCCAAGGTGATGGCCGAGCACGCCGCGGCGGCGACGGCGCTCGCCCACACCGGCAAGGAGATCACCGCGTTCACGCCGAGCTACGGCGCCCCCGAGCAGTTCAGCCGCACCCACGGCGCGACCGGGCCGTGGACCGACGTCTTCGCGATGGCGCTCATCATGGTCGAGGTGATGCTCGGCGGAGCGCCGGCCCTGGAGGGCGACGACTACATGCAGCTCGCGGTCGCGAGCCGCGATCCGTCGCGCCGGCCGACCCCCAGGACCCTCGGCCTCGAGGTGAGCAACGAGGTCGAGGCGGTCTTCGAGAAGGCGCTCGCCGTGGCGCCGTCGGATCGCTTCCCCACCATGGGGCGCTTCTGGTCGGCGCTGCACCGGGCGATCTCCCTCGACGATCCGAGCTGGGCGATGAGCTCGGGCGGCTCCCTCGCGCCGCCGGCCGGCGCGTCGGCCCCGCGGATGTCCTCGTCCCCGCGGATGTCCTCGTCCCCGCACCTGTCGCCGCAGGTCGCGCCGACGCTGGCGGCGCCCCCGACCGCGTCGGCCCCGGGGACCGCCCCTCCGGCGACGTCCCAGACCGCTGCCCTCCAGGAGATGGGCACCACCGGCGGCACCGCGAAGGACGCGGCGACGCAGCGCCCGGCGCCGGCCGGGCCGCGGCCCAAGGGCGCGCTGGCGCTCGGCGTCGCCGCGGTCGCGCTCGCGGCCGGCGTCGCGATCGCCGTCCACCTGCTCCGCGAGCCCCCGGAGCCGCCGCAGGCCGACACGTCGCGCCCCGCCCCGGTCGCCTCGTCCGCCCCGCCGATCGTCAGCGCGAGCGCGCCGGCCGCGCCGGCCGCGCGCCCGACCGAGTGCCCTTCCGGGATGGTGCTCGTCCCGGGCGGCAAGTTCTTCATGGGCTCCGACGATCCGGCGTTCAAGCTGTGGCAGCCCGCGCACAAGGTCACGATCGACACGTTCTGCATCGACGTCCACGAGGTGACCGCGGGCGAGTACAAGGCGTGCTCGGACAAGGGCGAGTGCAAGCGGCCCCCGACCACGCCCGACTTCCCCAGGCCGGACGGGGTGTCCGCCGCCGAGCACGAGCGGACGCTCGCGGCGCTCGCCGAGCTCTGCACCTTCGGGAAGCCCGAGCTCGCGCAGCACCCGATCAACTGCGTGCCGTGGAGCCTCGCGGACGCGTACTGTACCGTCCACCAGAAGCGCCTGCCGACCGAGGCCGAGTGGGAGTACGCGGCGCGCGGCTCCGACGGGCGCAAGTTCCCCTGGGGCGACGAGCCGGGCGATCACACGTTCATGAACGCGTGCGGCGCCGAGTGTACGAAGTGGGAGACGGCGCGGAAGCTCAAGCCGAGCCCGCGCATGTACGACGCCGACGACGGCTTCTTCGGCACGGCGCCGGTGGGGTCGTTCCCGAAGGGCAAGACGCGGTTCGGCGCGCACGACACCGTGGGCAACGTCTGGGAGTGGACCGCGGACTGGTTCGCGACCTACAGGGACGAGGAGCAGGTGAACCCGAAGGGCGCGCCCGCCGGCGACCGCAAGGCGATCCGGGGAGGCGGCTACAACGGCGGCTTCCCGCTCTGGATGAACCCGGCGTTCCGCTACCACCAGCTCGCGACGGCCAGCGCGCCGGGCATCGGCTTCCGCTGCGTGACCGATCTCTAGCCCCGTGCCCGTCCCCGCCTCGCAGCTCGGCAACCCCTCGATCACGGGCCCGCTCGGCACGCTCGCGTTCTCGCAGGTGCGCCCGCTCAGCGCGTCGCTCGCGCTGCGCGCGATCCGCTGGCACCAGAGCCTCGAGCGGCTCGGGGTCGTCCTGCCGTTCGCGCTCGTGCACGACGCGGGGCTGGTCTTCTCGACCCCGCGCGAGCAGCTCGAGCTCGGCCCGCGCTGCGACCCGAAGGAGCTCGCGGGCCGGCTCCGCGACCCGGAGCGCACCCTGGAGGGCTACCGGGCGGTGCTCCGGGAGCTCGGCGAGAGCGAGGCCGCGCGCTCGGCGGCGCAGCTCCGGATGAACGACGACCTGATCACGGTCCTGCTCTCGCGCCTGTTCAGCACCGTCGCCGCGCGCACCCACGCGGCGCCCTCGTACCGCGCGTCGCTCCCGGTGGACGCGGCGCTCTTCGAGGGGATCGATCCGCAGCTCCGCGGCCTGTTCCTGTCGACGCGGCGCGACTTCGAGCAGCGGGCGCTCGAGGCGCTCGACGTCTCGCGGCTCTACGTGCTCACGATGTCGGACGCGCTCGACATCGAGACGCTGCGCCTGTTCGGCATGCTGGGCTCGGAGGCGTCGGCGGGGGCGCTCGCCCAGGTCGATCTGCTGGCGGCGCTCTCGTCGCCCGAGGCGAACGACATCGTGAGCTTCTCGCTGGAGATCCTGCCGAGCGTGCTCGAGACGAAGACGCGCCCCGCGGCGGGCACGACGGCGGCGCACGGCTACTCGGGCCTCGGCACGCGCGGCTCGATCGACAGCATGGTGCTGACGGAGCTCGCCTGGGACGACATGGAGCTCGCGCGCCGGATCGCGGACAACGAGGTGCTCTATTTCGCCCGCGAGCAGAGCCGGGACGAGCAGAAGCGCATCCACTACCTGCTCATCGACGCGTCGGCCTCGATGCGCGGCGATCGCCAGACGTTCGCCCGGGGGATGGCGATCGCGACGGGCAAGCGGCTGCTGCTCGAGGGGGAGGACGTGGCGTTCCGCTTCTTCGACGCGCGCCTCTACGAGCTCTACCGCGCGAAGAACGGCCAGCTCCCCACGGCGCATCTGTTGTCGTTCAAGGGGGAGCGCGGCCGGAACCCGGCGCGCGTGTTCGCGGAGCTCGCGACCGATCTCGACGTGACGCGGCACCACGACCCGCGCACCCCGGTGGTGCACCTGTTCACGCACGCGGCGCTCTACATCCCGCGGGAGATGGTGCAGGCGGTGCAGAGCCACGCGCACATCTCGGCGGTGTTCATGCTGCCGTCCGGCGGCCAGCTCGACCTCGACTACCTGGACCTGCTCGACGCGCACTGGGTGGTCGATCATGCGACCGTCGCGAGCGGGGCGGCGCGGGCCAGCGCGGCCAAGGCGATCCTCGGCGAGAAGGAGCGGGCCGAGGAGGGGGGCGCCGGCGGGCGGCGCCCGGGAGCGCAGCGCGCGGCGGGCGAGGCCGAGGGCGGGCGCGGGGAGAGGCGCGCGCCCTGAGGGCGGCGGGCGAGGCCGAGGTCCTCGCGAGGTGAAGCTACACCCGGTGCCCCCACCAGACGCGGAGCACGTGCTCCTGGACGTCGCGCGTGATCCGCACGCGGTACGAACCGACGCGCAGGCGCAGCGTCACGGCGTCGTCCTCCGGCAGCCGGTAGAAGTCGCCTTCGCCTGTCTCCGCGAAGTGCTGGACGGCCTCATCGATTCTGGCGGCGTCCTGCCAGTGTAAACGACCCAGCGAGACGCGTCCGGGCGGGGTCCAGTCGACAACCCACGTCATCAAGGACGGGAAGGCGTGCGCCCGCGGGCCCGCATGATCTCCTCGTACTCCGCCAAGGCGCCCTCTGCCTCCGCCCTCCGCCGGATCTCGGCCGTCACTTCCTCGCCAGGGATGCAGGGGCCGTCAGCAGCAGCCGCAACCGCCTCGCGCTCCTCGTCCGAGATCTGCTCGTCGTAGACCACCGGCGCGAGCCGGAACGCGCGGAGGACCGGATCCTCCTCGTCAAGATCGGGGGCCATGACGTGGGCGGTGCTGTCTCGTCGGAGGCTCATGCGCCGAAGGGTACTACGGCACTCCCGCCGGATCGACGGCGTCCGGCATGGAAAATGCTGAGCGCAGAGGGGAATGCGCGGCCTCAGTCTGGTCAATCGCGCTCCCCACCGCCCTGATCCGTGATCACCTCGTCGGCGGCGCGCGCACCTTCGACGAAGAACCGTCGTGGGAGCGGCGTCGTCTACGTCGAGGCCGAGGCGGAGCAGCAGGGCACGGTCGTGCGGCGGGACCGAGCGGAAGATCTCAGCGGCGGCGGGGCACGGGCGCGTACCCATCACGTCGATCCGGCGGGCGCTCGCGGTCCGCCGTGAGGCCCACAGCCACGAGAATCACGAGCAATTAACCCACTCGGCCGTAATACCCCGGCTCGTTGCCGGGCTGAGGACGCGAGATCTGCGGAGGAACCGCCACTAAACGGCATGATTGCCGATGGTGATGGTGCGCGGTCGGTAGACGCTAAGTGCCTGGATCTACGTCGCCGGGCAGAATTCGGGCAAAAATCCACCGAGGCATCGCCCGCCGCCGACGTGGGGGCGAACGGCGACGTGGAGGCGGCGGCGGCACTCGCGCTGCTCGGCCGTCAGGTCCTCGCTGGCTCCCTGGCGTGGGACGCGCTCGACACCGTGTTGGCCGACCTCGACGGGGAGCCGCCGGCACGCGAGCGGAGGGGGCCATGAAGCTGCTCGCGTCGCGGCGGCGGTGCTCACGGTCGTCTCCTGCCTGCCTCCGGACGACGCCGAGTGGACGGCGCGCAACCAACACGCGGAAAAAATCGCTACTCCGTTGCCCGGGACCCCCTCTACCACTGTTGCAGGGGGGAGGTAGGACAACGGGACCGCCCCGTGGCGATGGATACCCGCCCCACAGCATCGTTGCCGCTGGGGGGCAGGCGAGGCGGGGCGCTGGACCTCCGCTGCGAGAGGCACGTCATCAAAACCTCCCCGTGCTCACTCAAAATCGGCACAGAATGATGTCGTAGGTCCAGACCCCTCGCATATACCACTCGCGCACGACTCGTTGCTGCTACATTCCTCGCCAGGTGGTAGTTTGCATTGGCCAAGGCTGTTGCACACGTAGCCGGCAACGCAGTGCTCACCAACGCCAAGCATGGAACACGTGCCCACTGACCCCGCCACGTGGCAGCTCATGCATGTTGACGGGTTGCAGTCGGCGTTGCAGCAGACGCGTTGGTCACAGATCCCGCTCCCGCAATCTGCGGGAGCCAGACAATCTTCACCGTTCGCAGCCTTGCATGTGCCGGTAGCATCACAGATTTGGCTGGCGCATTGCATTGCAACCAGGCATGACTGACCGTTTGCGCGTTTGCACCGGCCTGTGACGTCGCACGCTTCGTTCTCCCCGCAACCCAGGCCCTGCGTGCCTCGTGCCGCTCGTCTGCATCGGCTGTCATCACCACAGGCGTGGCATGTCGCGCAGTGGGCATCATCCGTGCACTCTGTGCGACACGTGTTGCCTTCCGCGTTGCAAGCGAATCCCTCGCAGCTTGTCGTCTTGATGTTGGTGCACCCCACGGTGATCCCGTCGCACGTCCTGACGCTCTCGATGCCGTCGGTGCACGTAGTCTCGGAGCACTCGCTTCCGGCCTCGGTGGGACCGCACGTCCCGTCCTCGCCAGCTCCTTTCAGCTCAGCAGTACATGAATCGCATGCTGCATCACAAGCCTCGTTGCAGCAGACGCCGTCTGCACAGTTTTCGGTGTAGCAGTCGAACGCGGCGGAGCAGCGCTTCCCCGCCCTGCATGGCAAGCAGCTGCCGCCGCAGTCGACGTCGCTTTCGTCGCCGTTGATTCTGCCGTCATCGCATGCTGCGCCGCCGCCACCGCCTCCTCCACCAGCGCCGCCACCTGAGCTGACGGGTGAGCCAGCGCCGGCTGTGCCGCCACCACCGCCAGCACTGCCTCGGCTTGAACTGACGGACGAGCCAGCGCCGCCGCCGGTCGGTGATGTGAAAGTTCCTCCGCCCCCATCGTCTGCACGCGTGTACTGGTCCCAGTCCGCGCCGATGAGCTGCGCGCAGCCGCCGTGCGCGGAAGCTGCAACCCCGACCAGAACCACCGCCCACGCTCCCGCCATCGTCCTGCCCGCCATGGGCCGGAGCGTCCGGCGGTGCGTTTCCGCGGTCAAGAACGCCGCGGAGCCGCGTCTAGGGGCAGGTTCGACCGGGGTGAACGCGCCCGCGACCCGCGGTTCGTGCGCTGCGTCCGCTCCCGATCCGCCGGCCGAGTAAGCGCCGCGCAGCAAAGCGGGACCGCAGCAAGAGTCGGCCCTTTCGGCGACCCGGCGCCCGCCCGTCGAGGCGCCGTCAGCCCAGCAGTGGGCGCCCGCGTCGGGCACCTCCTCGTCGAGCCCATCGACGGCGTGCCGGGCTGGCCCTGGTGCGTCCACAGCGCGGCGCCGCATGCTGGAGCGCGGGGTGAGGGCAGGCGGCTGGCGACGCGACGGCAGGGTGGGTAAACTTTTACCACTTGCTATTTTCGCTTGTGCTTGTCGAGCGACTCGAGGGAGTGACGTGGTCGGGTTCGGATGGATGCCGAGCCCAATTGGAGGACTCGTGAACAAGTCGAACAGATCGAAGCTCCCGGCGACCATCGGTCGCCCGCGTCCCACTCCGTCCGCTCGTCTCCAGCCCAGGGCTGGCGACCGCTACCACATGGAGCGGCTCGACCGCGTCGGTCGCCGGCTGACGCGCGCCTACGTCTCCGACATGCTGCTGGGCTTCGGCGGCGTAGCCTCGACGGCCGCCGTGCACGCGCTGACCCGTCGGTGCGAAGTCGAGGTGCTGCGGACCAGAAACGGCGTGACCGTCCCCGTGTACCGTGCCGACCGTCACGGCGGCGGCGGCTGGGTGTCGTAGCCCGAGTTCCCCCCTCCCCCACCACTGCCTCCGCCCACCACCCGCCGCACCTCCAGAGCGCCGCGAACGTGCCGCTGGCGTCGTAGTGTACCTCCAGCGTCACGCCCGGCGCGGCAGGGTGCGGCACGGCCAGCACGGCGGCGGGCTCGGAGAGGTCGGCTTCGGCTGCGTCGAGGTCTAGGTCGTGTCCCTGTCGGTCAGGTCGGCGCGAGGTGTCGCTCCGGTTGCGTCGGGATCGTGCGCAACTTGCGGTCCAGGAGGATCATCGGAACCAGACGAACGTATCTTGAGCCATTCCTCGAGCGTCGTACCCGGCCCACGGTAACCCTTGAAGTTGCTGTGCTCATTGGCGGGCTCCAACCACGACTCGGTTGGCACGAGGCCCACGGTGTCGGGTCGGTCTTCGGTTGTCTTCACGACCCTGCCGTTGCTGTCCTGGTACTCCGTCGTGGGGATTACGAGAGCCCAGCAGGCCACTGGCTCCTCGTACGTATCTTTCTCATCGCCGAACACGGCGAACCACCCAGGTGCCGCGGCGACGATCTGCTTCTGAACGTAAAACTCCAACTTGTGCGGTTTATTTACCATAGAACGCCTCCGAGCAGTCCGTCCGCATGCCCAGGGTCACCGGGGCCAGCGCGGCTCTCGCTTGCCGACATACCCCTTGTAATCTTCCGAACCTGAGGCGGCGGTTTGATCGCCTTCCTGCTCTCCAGCGCTCTGCTCGCGCGAGCGCCTCGCGGTGTAGCACAGGGTCAGGTCCTGCCCGTCCTTCTCCTTGATCCACTGCGTGGAGAAGACCTCCCAGCCCTTGCCTTCGAGTTCGTTGAGCCGACCCGCAGCGAAGGTCTTCGACACCGTGTCCGCGATCCACTCGTACATGCAGTCCTCTCGTGGTGAGCCAGCAGAGTACGATCCGCGCAGGGGACGGGTCCAGCGCAGCCGGTCCTACGGCGCGGAGCCAGAGCAAGCCCCGGACGCGCTCTCTGTCGCAACCCGCTCCCGGACCGCGTCGACCTGGAGGACATGAACGACCTCTCCCCCGACGACCTCGACGCCCTCCTCGCCATGGCCGACGCCGTGCTCGCCGAGCCCGAGCGGACGCTCTCCGCCCCCGCACCCCCATCGTGCCCGGCGTGCTGCTCGAGGTGACCACCGACGGCACGGGCATCGTCTCCGCCTGGTGGCGCTGCGGCATCCGGGAGCGGCCCGCGTCGCCCCCTCGTCCAGCCCGAGCCGTCGCTCGACCCGCTGCGCGAGGCGAAAGCCGCTCCTGCGGTGCCGCCCGGCAAGACGGCCCATGCGATCGGCCGCCACCATCACCGCATCGCGCGGCCCGCCGCCACAGCTCGGCGCCCAGCTCCACCCCTGCTCCTTCGCGTCGATGTAGCTGAGTCCTCCATGCGGCTGCGCCCTGAGACCGTATTGCCGTTTCGCGTCGACCGCGGTACACGCGCATCATGACACAGTCAGAGGACAAGAACGAGGGCGCTGTGCTCGAGCTGCTCGAGGCTGCCGTGGCCGCCGCACGATTCGCTTCGGAGATTTTCCAGAGCCAGCTCGCGCGAGAGAATCCAGCTTTGGCGCAGGCTGGTGTTAACGCGCTCGACGCCGCTACACGGGCGATCGATGTGGCAAAGGGCAAGCTCGAGCCGCAGTACGCCGCGTTCGATCGGATCGAGGCTAAACTCTACGGCAAGGGCTCGTAACCGGACATCACGCAACAGTCTTCACGTGCTCCGCTTCAGCGGGTGGCGCACGTCGACCACCACGAAGCGGTTCTCTTCCAGGTACCCGGCCGGTATGGGCGGGAGCTGCCTGAAGGGTTCCGGCGGCGGCGAGAACCACACGAACCCGCAGTAGGCGCAGATGGACTCGGAGTCGTCCGCCCCCTTCCGCGCCATGACCTCGGCCGGGATCTTCGCGCGCTCGTCGTGGGTGAGCGACCGGACCGACGGGTTCGACGCACGGCAGCTCCTGGCGGGGCATCCTGAGATCGGCGTCACGCGACCAGCATCCCGCGGTTCGCGAACCGTGCCGTCCAACCGGAGGGGAGCGGAGCCGCCGCCGGCTGGCCGGATTCGCCGGAGCGTCCCCGACCCTTGGGTCGGCCGCCCTAGGCGGCCAGACCGCCGTGGGAGCCCTGACCGGCGAGGTCCTCATCCGGCGGCAGGGCGTGGCAACCTCTCGCGGAATCACGTGCCGCACACTTGTCAGGTGTACGGACAAACGATACGGATAATCTACGCGTTCGCGTAGACTCGCTCGGACAGTTGGGAGGCCCATGATGCACGGCAAGAGCAACGCAGCGGCACAGGAGCAGCCTGCCGCGCCCGAGTCAGGTGAGAGCGACGTGCGGCGCCGGCGAGATCCCGCTGCGCTCGCCCGCTTGGACGAGCTCTTCCGCAGTGCGCCGCCGGAGTGGCAGGAAGTCTTCGCCGAGCTTGACCGCCGCGATCCGAAAATGCGATAGCGCGCGGGGATGCTCCGGCTCGACGACCTGCTTGACATCTGCGAGCGGCTCGAGCTGAACGCCGAGTCCCAGTGGAACGAGTTCCCATCGGAACGTAACCTGCGCCGGTGCCTTGACGAGGCGGAGGAGCGCGCCGGGTTCAGCCCGTCCCCGACTGAAGAGGCCGCCGCCCTGTTCTTCTCCTTGAGCTTCAACGAGAACCTGCTCGGCGACGCGGCGCCCCAGCTGGCGGTCAGGGCATTGTACGTGCAGTTCGTCGCGTCCGGTCTGCGGATGCATCCGGAGACGCGCAGAACCCTCCCCGACATGAAGGACCGGATCGCCGAGGGCGACCTTACCTGGGATGAGGTCCGCAGCTGGTTCGAGGCGCGCCTCAGGCCGAGGTGAGCAGAGCTCCGCCTTCGCCCAGTCGCTCGCGCTCCCACCGTTTCTGGTCCGCGATCTCCTCGTCGGCGGCTCGCACGCCCTCGACGAAGAACTCCGCGGACGCGGGGTCGTCAAGGTCGAGGCCGAGCCGGAGCAGCATGGTGCGGTCGCGCGGAGGGACCGCGCGGAGGAGCTCGGCGGCGGAGCGGCGGCGGGCCATGGCGCGAGGCTACAGGCCGAGCGGATCTCAGGTGGCCGGCTCCGGGTCATCACCTCCTACCGAAACCTCGCAACGAGCGCGTCGAGGTCGATCCAGCACATCAACTGCCGCTGCGCGCCCTAGGCCCTGCCCGGCTCGATGCTGCGGGCGATGTCGAGCACGCACCTCGGCTCCTCGCCCGTGGCGGGCGCAACGCTCCAGACGTGCTCCTTGGCCTCGATGGCTGGTACCCCTCGGCATCCCGCTGCCCACCGTCGAGCGCCCAGCGCACCGGCACGCCGGCGCACAGGCCGAGCTCGATGACCACGAACACGTGCTCCCTCGGGCCGGCGCCGACGAGGACGACGTCCCCCGGGCCTGGCATCGCCCCGATCGCCCGCGGGCGCTGCTCGATCGCCTCGGGGGTCCGGCCTCCGAATCGCGCGGGCTTCGGTGCCGATCCGGATCAGCCGGGTCACCGCCGTCCCGACGACGTAGGGCGCGCCGAGCAGCGCATGCCGCAGGCCGAGCGCCCGCCAGAGACCGGCGCAGATCAACGCGCAGCCGCTCATCCGCGCCATATCCTCCCGGGCCTGCCGGCCCTCCCCGGGCGCGACGAGCTCGAGGTAGGCGGCGTGCCGGTCGGGGCGGCGCGGGTTCGCTCCGAGGCCGGCGAGGCTCTGCTCCGATCGAGCTCCCGCTGTATGGCCTCGGCCCCAGGCTCCCCCTTGCATCCGCCGCGGTACCCGAGATCGTCCAGGAAGAGCACGTCGGCCGCGTCAACCTCCGCGACTACGCGATCGGCGTCAGCCGGCGCTGACCACGGATTGACGTGCCGCTCGTGGGTATATCGCCGCACGAGTACTCGCCCGACAGGGTTCGGCGCTGCCCTCGTCATCGCGACGCCGAGGCTCGTCTTGCCGCTCCCTGTCTCGCCCGTCAGCGTCACCACAGGAGCCGCCAGGCTCGCCTGCGCCAGGTCGACGGCCGCGCCGTTCGCCACGAGGGCGCGCAGCTCCGGGTGCTCGAACCTTGCCCATGCGTACACGGGCGGCGGCGTCATCCCGACCAGCTTCCACTCTTCTTGCTTTGCTCTATCACGCTGCCCTCGCGGTCTGCTTCGGCGGGAAGCGCACGACGCGCACGAGGGCGCCATTGTCGGACAAGACTCGGCGCGCCACACCGACCCCGTAGAGGCGCCCGGCGGCCTGCTCGTCGAGCCCAGTCGTGACCCACGTCGGGAGCGGCGGACTGCCCCCGCGGTGGAACCGGACCGAGATGAGCTTCGAGGTGAGGTCCTTGAAGACCGTCTCGACGCCGTGGCGCTCGGCGCCGAAGTCGTCGAGGACGACGAGCGGCGCGTCCGCGACCGCCTTGAACACGGCCTCCGGTGCGCCCTTCTCCCCGCCCTCGCCCGAGAGATCCCAGGCCGACACGTACTTCGCGCCGCACGCGATCTGGACGATGCACGAGTCGAGCAGCCCCCCGAGCGCCATGGCGAACACGTGGCGGAGCAGCACGATCGCGAGCGAGGTGTTCCCGGTCCCGGCCGGGCCGGCCAGGGTGAGGGTCGCGACGTCCGGCTCCGGCTTCAGCATGAGCGGCAAGATCGCCGCGGCTTCCTTCCGCGCGCGCAGCGGGATCCGCTGCTCGACCTCCGGTGCCTTGGGTTTCGCCCACCGAATCAGGTAGGGCAGCGCCGCGTCGAGCGGCACGTGGAGAATGTCGACCTCCGGCATCGCGTGCTGCACGTCCACCGTGCGATCGATAGGAAGCGAGGCGGCATCAAGGAGGTGAAGACGAACATGCCGCGGCGTTTCGCGATCGAGCAGGAGCTGCTCGAGGTGCTCGTCGCCGACGCGCGAGCAGTGGGCGCCGTCCGGCTCGTCGCCGTGCCGCCGGTGCACTCGCTCCCTGGGAAGCTCAGGAAGTACCTACAGCGCGCCGGCGTCGACCGCGCGGAGCTCTTCGTTGAAGACGCGACCAGGAAGCGCCTGACGTGACACGATCTCCGCGACGGGCATCACCTGGATGGCGATCCGAGGAGGCGAGCCCATGCACATTATGCACAGGGCGGGCCATGAGCAGATGGCCACCACGATGGGCTACGTCCGCGAGGCGGAGTCGGTCGAGTGGCTCCGGTCCGAGGTCTTCCTCCCCGCTGCCTCCGGCGCTCATTCTGCCCGGAGTTCTGCCCGACAGGGGGAGACCTCGCCGCGTACCCGTTGAATTGATTAAGGAATCCGCCCGTAATACCCCGGCTCGTTGCCGGGCTTCCACTTGATGTTGCAGCCGATGCTCGGCCGCTGATCCGAGGGGGCGGGCGCCTTCTTGAGCACCGCGTCGACGGCGGCGCGGAGGTCGCGCCCCGTCACCGGGACGTTGTTGCCCGGGCGGCTGTCGTCGAGCTGACCGCGGTAGACCAGCCGGCGGTCGGGCCCGAAGAGGTAGAAGTCCGGCGTGCAGGCCGCCTGGTAGGCCTTGGCGACCTCCTGGGTCTCGTCGAGCAGATACGGGAACGTATAGCCGACCTCGCGCGCCTCCCTCGCCATCGCCTCGGCGTTGTCCGCGGGATAGGCGGCGACGTCGTTCGGGTTGATGGCCACGATCGCCACGTCCTCGGGCCGGTAGTCGCGCCGGAGCTTCGCGAGCTCGTGGCGGACGTGCTTGACGAACGGGCAATGATTGCAGATGAACATCACGAGGAGCGCCGGCTGCTTCGTGAAGTCCGACAGCGCCACCTGCTCTCCGTTGAAATCCGGAAGCCTGAAGTCGGGCGCCGGGGTGCCGAGCTCGAGCATCGTGGACGGGGTGCGTGCCATGGCAGAGATCCTCCTCTCGAGAGAGACGGCGCGCACCCTACCACACGGAAGGGGAGCCGCGCCCGCGGCGAGGCGAGGCGCGCGCGCCGGCCACCGCGAAGCGCCGCGCCGCCCCGGCTCGCCTCGTCAGCCCGAGCTCACCGTCAGGTCCCAGTCCTCCCAGCCCGAGCTGGTGAGCGCGAGCTCCCGGATGCGGCCATCGCGCGAGCTGCGGAAGAGCACGGCCGACACGTTGTCGCCGCGCTTGTAGGCGGCGGGCGTGCCCGCGGCGGCGGCCGTTTACCCGACGTGAACGAAGGCGTCCGCGTCGGCGCGGTCGAGCTCAGAAGTACGACCGAGAGCTGCACGTGACGGCGTCACATGCCTTGACCCACTTCGGCTTGTTGGCCTCGGGGTTTCCCCACGGACACGAGACGTATGCGACCGTGTTCGCCGTCGCCTGTTCCGTTCCCGCCGTATCGCGGACCACGTAATGAGTGGCGCCGGACACCGTGGCCCAGCTCGCCTGCCAAGCGCAAGCCGCGATGAGCCGTGAGTCCAACCCGGTGGGCGCGGTAAGTTGCTGCTGGGCGGAGGCGCCACCAGCCAGCAGCGCTGCCGGAACGAGAATGGCCGCCGGAAGTACCCTGATGAATACGCTTTTGATTTTCTGACGCATGACCCTCTCCTGTGATGCCGACGAAGAAGCCGACGCGAGCCCTGCGCCGGCGGACGTGCCGTGCCCCGAGAGACCTTCGATGCGTGGGCCGCGGATTGTGCTGGTGGAATATTCGGCAGCCGGCTCGCCTTTCCTGGCGATGACTGGCACCTCTTCCTTGACTGTTAATTTCGTCCTACGCTGCCGTGCGCATGAGCCATGCGCCGACAAGGCAACGTGTCAGCACCTATCATTTCCGGCGACGGAACGTCAACAGCGCGAGGCCCAGGGCGACGGCCGCTGCGTAGGAGCTCTTCGGCTTCGCATTGCCGACGACACAGGCACATCCGCCCGACTCAGAGGAGGAATCCGGGCCCGCGCCCGGGTCGGCGCCGCCCGCAGTGCCGCTCGGGGCGCTGCCGCCCGTCGCGCCGCCGCCGGGGCTTCCGCCCTCCCCCGCGATGCCACCGCTCCCGGCAGCAGGTCCGGCGCTGCCGACGTTCTGATCACCCCCGGCGCCGCCGCCCGAGCCGCCCATGCCGCCGCTGCCGTCTGGACCCGAACAATCGATCTCTGGATCGGTAGCACCGGCCCTGTCGAGACCGAAGAACGCGAGGATGGCGTCGTGCTCGTACGGCATGGAGTGCGCGCCGTTTCTCCCTGACCAGGCCTCGAACACGGTGTAGCCACATTCGTGCTTCCAGAACTGGCGGTCATAGGTGGTCCCGTTCGCGGTGGTCGTGTTGTCGGTCGAGGTCGGGGTCTCGCTCAACCCGAGGACGTTCGTCCACTCCTTGATCGCCTCGCCGTAATTGTTGTAGTTGATCGTCGCATCCGCCGTGCCGTGGAAGATCTGAAGGCGCGGGCGACGCCCCGTATAACCAGGGTACATCGCACGAACCTGGTCTCCCCACGCCTGCGCCGTCTTGCTCGTCCTGCCCGCCGCGCAGTTGCCGCTCCACTGGTTGCTCTGGTCGAAGCCGTCCGCCCAGCACCCCGCCGGCACCCCTGCCCTCGCCGCTCCAGCCCTGAAGATGTCCGGGTACACCGCGAGCAGGGCTTGCGTCATCATCGCTCCGGAGGAGCCGCCCATCGCGTAGACCCGCTTCGGGTCGCCGCTGTACTCCGCGAGCGTGTACTTCACCATCTGAGCGATGGCCTGCGTGTCGCCGCCGCCGTCATGGGTCAGGGATCTCGTCGTGCCGACGTCCCAGCAGTTTCGGCCGGCGGCCTCCGGAAGGATGATGATGAAGCCGTTCCGGTCGGCCCCCTCGCGGATACCCGAGATGCTGTTGAAGAACCCGCTCACCGGAGTGCTGCAGGAGTGGCAGGCCACCACGATGGGTGGGTTCTCCGCCAGCTGATCCGGGACGTAGATGTGCATGTTGACGTAATCCGGTACGCCGCTGGCTCCCCACGTCGCCCGGTTCACCATCACCACGGACGCCGCGTGCACCGGCACGGCCGCGAGCAGTCCCAGAGAGATCGACGCGACCGCGAAAACGCGATTCTGAACTCGACGCATGTCCGAGCACCCCTTGAGCTGGCGTCGCCGACGATGGCGCGCTTGACGCACTGAGCCTAATCGACAAAAGACATTCGGCTCTTCAGAGCTTCAGGATCCACCAGGCGGCGGTTCGACGCGAGCGGCGAGGGAGGTCGCCGTCACTCCCAGCCGGACACGCCGTTCGTGTCGCGCAGGATGGCGTGGACGGCGTGCACCTCACCGCCGGACATCTTGATCATATGCATGTCCAGGTGCCCGTCCGTCATGAAGTCGAAGAGGGTGAGACCGACGGCGATGCCGCGCACCTCGTCGGCCAGGATGACGCGCGGGATGAAGGTGCCGCCGGGCCCCGGATCGCCGGCGCTGCAGGAGGCTCCGGTGCGGCAAGAAAAGTTGCCGCCCCCGTTCTCCAGGCGCCTGCAGGCTCCCGTGACGTCGCAGACGCCGGCGGGGAACGCGCGGAAGTACTTGTCGATCCAGCTCGTCAGCTCTTCCCGGGTGGCCCGCTCGGCCTCCGGGACCTCGTCGTGCCAGCCGATGTCGTCCGAGATGGCGATGATCGCGGCAGGATCCGAGGCGACTGCGAAAGATGCCGTGTAGTCGCCCGGGCGGACGACGATCGTCTCGATCTCCGTCATCTCCGAACCTTCCACCTTGATGCGGAGGGCGACGGGCAGATCCATCCCGCCTTCCGGGATCACCGCCTGAGCGCCGGCGCTGCACGCCTCGGTATCCAGGGCGCGCTGCGAGTGCTTCACCTCGCCGGCGTTCCTCCAGAAGTCCGTCGTGCCGATCCCGGCCTGCACGGCGTTTTCGGTGAACTTCACGCCTTCTGCCAGGGGTAGGCTGGAAGGATCCCCGGCGGCGAGGGCGGCGAAGTAGTCGTCCAGCAGGCCATCCAGGAGCTCGCGCGTGCAGTCGCCCCCCGGAGCGCCGCCCGACCCCGGGGATCCACCGCCGCTGGAGGTGCCGCCGCTCGCCCCCGCCCCGCCGGTCGGCGTCGCGCCGCCGCCCGATGAGGCGCCGCCGGTCTCGTGCGGCGCGCCGCCGGCGCCTCCCGAGGGGCTCAGGCCGCCCGAGCCCACCGCGCCGCCCGAGGCTCCACCACCTCCGGTGCCGCCCGTGGCGTCACCGTCTTGGCCAGGGCCGCAAGCGCCCAGCGTCAGGGCCAGGGCGACCCCGAGAGAGCGGAACGAGTGATGATTCATGCGCTGCCTCCGCGCTGGATCAAAGCTCGCCGGTGAGCGTCGGCGGTGTCCAGTCGATGTGGTCCAGGTGGTTGGGCCGGTTGGGCAGGTCCGTCGCGAAATTGCCGGTCTCCGTGGCGGCGTTGCCCTTCAGGAACTTGTCGACCATGGCGTTGAGCGATGCAGTGTACTGCGAGCGCCAGCTGCAGTGGCTCCCGCCTGCGCCCGTGTAGGCCATGTTGTCTCCGACGCCGAGCGCCTCGAAGATCATCTTGCCGACGTTGGCGGTGACCCACGCCGAGTTCCGATCGAGCCCGTTGTACATGGTGCTCGGGTTGTCCACGATGTAGAGGCCGCGTGGAGCGATGAGGCCCATCATCTCGTGCATGTCGACGGGCAGCTTGTTCGTGTTGTCGGCCCCAGCGCTGTTGCCCGTGGTGAACTGGCCGAGCGCCACCTCCGAGAGCCAGCGGACGTAGCTGATGCCATGATAGGGCCACTCGGCGCCGCTGTAGCTGTCGAGCACCTCGACGAGGCGCAGGCCGACGGTGCCCCCGAGACCCGACTCCACCGGGATGGTCAAGGCGATGCGGTTGTCGAGCGCGCCGGCGACGAAGGCGCCCTTGCCCCAGCGTGAGCAGCCCGTCACACCCACCCGGCGCGGATCGATGACGCCGGGGTTCTGCTCCAGGACGTCGAGGACGCGGCTGATCTGCCAGGCCTGTGCCGTGAGGTACCCCGCGGGGTGGTCCGAGCCGTACACGCTGTAGAACGGCCCGTTCTTCGCGCCGCTGCCGCCCGTCGACTCGACCGCGGTGAAGGTGATCGTCGCGACGCCGCTCGGAACTGGCATGCCGCTCAGGCCCCCGTAGCCGATGATGGCCGGGGCGGGCGCCGTCGCCCCGTTCATGTTCACGGTGAGGTTGAACGAGGTGCTGCCGCCGCCATCGTTGACCTGGACCGTGATCCTGCTGTCGCTCACGGTGCCGGACACGGTTCCCTCTGCCGGGACGGGCTTGTCGCCGTAGATGAACTTGTAGGCTTGCTGGAGGATCTCCTCGCGCCGGCAGGCCCACTCGCTCTTGTCGGAGATGCGGCTGCCATCCATCTTCTTGAAGGGGTCCGGCAGCTTCGCGTTCGCCGTGAGCGAAGCGGCGCTCGGCATCGGTCCGACGGTGCATCCGGCCCCAGGGTTCTCCACCTGGCCCCACTCGGCGCGCTCGGCGTTGCCGCTGCCGCCGCTGCCGTCGGTACCACCGGTCCCCGTCGCTCCGCCCGTTCCGGCCGGGCCCCCACCCCCGGTGCTGGCGTCGCCCGTCCCCACGTCGCCGCCCGTCCCGGTCGGGGAACCGCCCGAAGAGGGCGCTCCACCAGTGCCCGTCGGCGCCCCTCCGGTGCCGCTGCCGCTCCCCGTGCCGACGGCATGGCTTCCTCCTGAACCGCCAGGATCCGATCCGTCTCCGGTACCGCAGGCGGCGAGCGCCCAAGGCAGCGCTGCGAACAAGGCCAAAGAGATCGTGGGACGTGCAGTGCGTAGACGCATGTTGAGCGCTCCTCGTGAGGGGGTCGTGAAGCAGGATCCCGCCAGGGTCGGGCGATGGGATGGCGGCCGAGGGCCCGACCCGCGAGTGCCGGCGGGGTTATTCCTCACTTTGCCGGTCGTCTTCAAGTCAATTCTGTCCTATCTCGTGGCGTCCGCGCGCTGCGCAGGTAGACGTTTGTCGGCACTTGCGGGAGCTCGACTCCTGCGGAATGCGCCGGGCGTGCAGCCGGTGCGCTGCTTCGACGGCCCGCCACCGAACGAGCTCTCTGCGTCCTTTTCGATGGCCGCGAGCCCTGCGGCCGCAGCGGATAGTCGTCCGCTTCGCCCACGCCAGGGGCCAGGAGCAGGCCGAAGCCGATTCCCTAGCTGCCCCTCGACGGTGCGACGAAAGAAGTCTTTACCTTCTACGCGAAGCATTGAGATGCACGATCGAGCTCTCGCAGACGTACGGCGAGTCGCCGATGAAAGATATCTATGTGTGCCTGCACCGTGGTGAGTGGCCCGCCGGCATAGGGCGCAGCGCTCTCTTCTGTGGGGAGAAGGGAGTCCGAACGTCTCGGAGACGTCAAGCCTCACCTTTGGGACCTGCCCTGGGCTGACAGGGCGTTCTTCTATGCGCTCCGCCCTCCTGAACAACGACGCTAGTTCACCAGTTTATCCATGCATCGAAAAGGTCGCCTGAACGAAGCAGCCTGCGGGGCGACTCACGCCTCGAAAAATTACACCCACACCGAAAGCACTGTGTCTCTCCGCACCACCACGCCGAACGTCGGACATCGGTCCCTTGAATGCCCGCGCGGCGGCGCCTTGATCACGAGCCCGTCAGAAATCCGACGACCTCCGGCGCGCGCGGCGTCCCAGGGACGGCTCCGAGCTCGACCAGGTGGACGGTGGACGGCGACGGCCCCGAGCTCGCGCGGCGCTTCTACATGGAGGAGATGATCCCCCGCCGAGGTGCGTGCCGCCCGAGCTCCCTCGCGGCGAGTATCGCCACGGCCGCGCCGCGGGCCGAGTAGGCCGGCTCAGTCCCTCCCGCGAACAGGCGGAGCGGCTCGTTTTGAGGACCGTATCGATCCCCCACTCGGCGGATCATCGCTTTCCACGTCGGGTACTGTCCCTCAAGGATCCTTGTCCCTCAAGGACCCTTGTGGATGCAAGGCGGCGGTGCGGAGAGATATAGCTCCGCGCTGGAGAGCGCGACACTGCCGGTATCGCCTCCCGCCACCAGCACATGGCCGTCACCGAGCCTCGTCGCGGTGGGGTTCATGCGAGCGTGGGTCATCGGCGCAGCCGCTGACCAGCTGTCCGTTACCGGGTCGTACAGCTCCGCGTCCGACAAGGCCCTTAGCAACGTACCCTTCCCACCGGCCACCAGGACCGTACCGTTCCCCAGCAGCGTCGCGGCGTACGATGCGCGAGCCACGCTCATGTCGCCGGCGTCTGCCCACCTGTTCGTCGCCGGGTCATACAGATCCGCGCTCCGCACGGAGTCTGAGTAACCCTCGCCTCCCGCGAGCAGCACCTTACCGTTCCCGAGCAGCGTCGCGGCGGCCGCGCCACGTAGCAGTCGGATCGTGCCGGCGTCGGACCAGGTGTTCGTCGCCGGATCGTATAGCTCCGTTTGCGTCACAGTGCTCATGTTGTCGGAACCGCCTGCCACAAGGACCTTACCGTTCCGGAGCAGCGTCGCGGTGTGCCATGCGCGGAGATGCCGCATCTCGCCGGCATCGGACCAGGTGTTCGTCGCCGGGTCGTACACCTCTGCGCGCGGCCGGAACACCGCTCCATGGAGGGTACCGCCGGCCACCAGCACCCTGCCGTCCCCGAGCAACGTCGCGGTGTGATACAAGAGACTCTCGCTCGTGGCGGCGGCGTCCGACCAGGTGTTCGTCATCGGGTCGTACAGCTCCGTGCTCGTCATGTTGCCGCCGGCCACCAGCACCCTGCCGTCCCCGAGCCGCGTCGCGGTGGGGTAGCTCCGAGGCTGGCTCATTCCGCCAGCCGACGACCAGGTGTTCGTAGGCGGATCGTACAGCTCCGCGCTCCTCATCGCGGACGAGCCATCGAAGCCGCCCACCACCAGAACCTTGCCGCTCCCGAGCAGCACCGCTGCGTGAAATGTGCGGGCATGGCTCATCGAGGCCGCGGGCGCCCACAGCGGGGTGACCGGCCCCGCCCCGCCAGAGCCGCCCGTCCCGTCGTCGCACGTGGGCATGCCGCCCTCACCGCCCATGCCGGCGACACCGCTCGACCCCATGTCACCCCCGACGCCGCCCTGACCGCCTGTGCCGCCGACGCCGCCCTGGCCGCCTGTGCCGCCGACGCCGCCCTGGCCGCCTGTGCCGCCGACGCCGCCCTGGCCGCCTGTGCCGCCGACGCCGCTGGACGACGCGGCGTTCTCCGCGCCCACGAGAGCATCCTCTCCCAGGGGCTTTGCGCATCCGCCCTCTGCAGCGATCGCCATTGCGATCGTCACCGAAACAGCTGACCAGGTATGTTTCATGGCTTTTTCCTTGAAGTGCCTTGTCCCATGATCGACCCTGCCACGTGCCTGCGCAGGCGCACTCGTGATCCCTGCGAGGAGCCGAGTCTAGCAAGGTGGTTCGCATCAGCGTGGGGAGCGGGTCGATCGCCGCTGGCGCGCTCTGTGGCCGTGGTCACTAATGCACCGTATGTGCCAAGAGGGGACCACGGGGGAGGGGGTGCTCTTGCCGCTCCCCGGCGGGTTTCCCCTTCGACTGCACCCGAGGCAACCTCTTCGGTTGCGGGAAGCGGGGAGGCGGCTCATCGCCCACGGGCTCAGCCCCCGGTGTCCCGCGGTCCTCGCTCGGAGACATCGAGCGCCGTGTCGCGCACACGCGGCAGCTCCGCGATCACCACCACCTGAACCCGCCACGCCGCTGCCGGCGCGTCCAACCCCTCCGGGGAGGCTGCGCCCTAGGGCTCCTGGCCGGACAGCCCGCGGTCGCACTCTGCCGCGCGGATCGATCAAAACGTCCGATCCGCTTGATCAGACGATCAGCGGAGGGGGCCTTCGCGACGACCGGTACCCCGGCGCCTGGCTGGTCAGCCCTGTGGTCATAAACACCTACACGGCCCGACCGGGCGAGCTCGTTTGTGTCAACGCGCACGACCCGGTGACCGTCCGCCTTCCGCCGGCCGCGGGGAACGTCGGCGCTGAGATCGTGGTGAAGGAGGTCGCCGGGGAGGAGGAGGCGATCGAGGTCATCGCGAGCACCGGCCAGCAGGTCGCGCGGGATGGGTACCCCTACCTCACCATCCGGCTGGTGAGCGACGGCGCGGCGTCCGCCGGGGCCACGGGCGGACGCAGCCGCGCCCAGCATCGTCGACCCCGGCGAGCTCCCCCCTGCGCGTGTCGCCACGGCCACGCCGCCGCGGAGGGGGCGCCGCCGAACTCGCCGCGAGCTCCTCGACGGCGAAGCGCCCGAGCTCGGCCACGTGGACCGCGGTCGCCCAGGGGAGTAGCTAGGGATCCACCCAAGTCCAGACGTTCGAGAAGAGGCACACATAGATCGTCGCCTCGCCCATCATCAACCCGTCCATGTCCACATCCGGCACCACCTCGTTCCCGAGTTCCGGTGGGATCGGCTGGTAGCCGGGGTACGTGGCCTCGATCTCTTTTGCGACCGCCGCCGGTATCTCGTCGGGCTCGCCCCTACTGTGGATTCCATAATGGGGCCCGAGAAGGCTCACGTGGAAGCTGAGCGAAGCCCTGTCGCTGATCGAGGGAACAGGCCCCGAGTCCCGGGGGCGATAGATGCGGGCCGAGTACGCCGGGTCGCTCCCCCCCGCCACGAGGCTGAGCGACTCGTTTTGAAGGCCATATCGGTCCCCCAGTCGGCGGATCATCGCTTTCCACGTCGGGTACTGCGCTCGCCCGTGGTTTGCGGCTTCTACCAGGCGGCGGTGCTCCTCCGTGTCCTCGTAGACGGGCTCGCCCGGAGGCACATAGATGCGCTGGATTTTATGCACACCCCGCGGGTAGAAGCGGTAGACGACGTCGAGCAGCTCGGAGCGAGTTATCGTCATGGGTTCGTCACCGAGGCGCCGAGTCGGGGGTACTTGGACTTGAATGCAGCGTCCGCCTGAACGGCAAATCTTTTGCAAAAGATCCCCGGCGGGAGGTTGTAGTCCATGAGCTGTCCGACCTCCTCCGCGATCTCTTCACTTAGGTTGGCTGCACGGAGCGGATCGATTTTTCCCATCACCTCAGTCCGGAGCGGCATTTTGATGGTGATAGCACAGTGCCACTCGGTGGTGCCGCCTGGAAATTTGTGCGTAAACTTCAGGTTTGCCTTGGCCTGCTGGTACCCTCCGCCCTTATCCGTTCCATCATCCTGGACAATGGTGACAAACGGAAAGTCCGACGGATCGAAATCTACGTAGACGAAGTGGGCCATTCCAGGCTGCGGACACTTCGAGCTGCATGCACCGCTACAGCTCAAGAAGGTCGCTCCGTCTCCGGCCATGTCATCGAATCCGGCGCACGGGTCTTGCGGTTCCGCTGGGCTCTCTGTCGGCCTCTCCGAGCTGTCGCTCGGTCTCTCCTCTTCGTCGTCGAGGTCCGACTCGTTGCATGCGATCCTGCGCCCGCTGCCGTCGTGCGGGCCGTCCGGCGGCTCCGCCCCGAAGTCGCCGGATCCGGCGGAGGTGAAGATGGGGCGGGGCTCCGAGCCTGGACCGGCACCTACACCCGAAGTGCCTTCCCCGACAGGATAGCAGTCTCCTATCGTCCAGTTGCACGCCGCCAGCGCCCAGATCGCGATGGGCACGATCAACAATGCAAATCTTCTCGCGTTCATTTGGCACTCCATCGAAGCACAGCACCAGCAACAACGACGACGGACACGTAGCCCGGGAGCACCAGACTTCCCCGACCGACCCAATCCACGTTGACGCTCACCGACACCCCCAGCGGTTCAGCAACGTACGCGTTGGTCTGCGCGTGGCCGCCTACGGCCAAGCCACCGACGAGGCCGCACAAGGTGATGCCGCACGCCGGCACGACGTAGAACGCGACCGACGGCCCCGCGCTGACGTTGCCGTCCTCCCACGCGTACCCGATGTCAACCGAGGTCTGGTTGTAGACCCCGGGCCCGCCCTCCTGGGTCGGGGGTAGGATCGTGCACATGTCGTGCACCGTGAACAGGATGTCTCGCTGGATGGGCCACGCTATGCCGGCGTGCGGACCCACCGCGAGGCGCGGAACGGTCCCGGCCTGGAACCACCCGAGGCTCACACCGGCGCTCAGCTCGGTCGCTTCTACCTGCGTCGGAACAAGTACGAGAGCGGCCAGTGCCGCCGATGGGATCCGCCGGGCCAGTGTTCTCACCGTCTCATTGCCCCCTCCACAACCCCCGGACAACGTAGCGATGCGGCCCATCCTTCTAATGGCAGGATTAGGCGTCAACCGGAATCCATGGGAGATCAGCATGGTGGCCGTGGGTCGTACCGTCCAGGGCGTGCGCCAGCGCAACTGCCTGCGGCGACCGGCGCCTGTGCTTCGGAGCGTTCGCCCGGACCGGTCGCCCGCGGCCATCGCGCGCGCCAGCCGGCAGGTCCGCAGGAGAGAAACGCGCCCTCAGCCTCGGCGAGGCCGGTCGACCCACGTTCACCCTGCCGCCGTGGCGGCGTCGGTACCGGATGGGCGAGCCAGCTCGCGCCGGTAGCACGCAAGGCCTGTTGCCGCGGGGATGTGGCCTCCGCGGGTTTGCACCGTGTCGCTGCTGCTCTTGGTCAGCTACGGAGAGCAGGTGTTAGCGCTTCCTGTACATTATGGCTGAAGACTGATTTCGCTCAAGCGAGCGATGATGGCTCGCTCACGCGCTCGATGGCCAGCGCCCATCCGGTACCCTGAGCCGCCGCCGAGGCTTCGTGACGCCATCACCTGCGCGACGCGGGCGCCGGGGCGCGAAGGGCGCGTCAAGGGCGGTGTAGCGGTTGGAGGTGGCAGGCACCGTCAAGGACCCCGGATCTCGAGCGGGCAGCAGAGACTCGGCTGCCATCGGCGCGGTCAGCTGCTGGAAGACAGGGTGGCCATCAGCTGCTCGGCCGCGTGCGCCGGGTCGCCTGCGCGGGGAGTGTCGCGGAGCAGCGGGATGGCGAATGACCGTTTGGGGAGAAGGTCGCGCACGGCCGTCACACGTTGCACGCGCCGTCTTGACGGACGAGCGCACCGGCGCATCCTGGCAGCCATGTCGCTACGCCGCGCGCCCATCGCTCCGCTCGCCCTGCTCACCTCCCTCCTCCTCGCCGCCCCCGTCGCGGCGGCCGTCGTGCCGGTCGGCACCACCGACGAGCTCGTCGCCGCGATCGGCGCGGCCAAGGCCGGCGACGAGATCGTCCTCGCCTCGGGTACCTACGCCTTCGACGGCGTCTCCTGCGCGGCCGCAGGCACCGAGGCCGCGCCGATCGTCGTGCGCGCCGCCGAGCCGCTCGGCGCGATCCTCGAGCTGTCGGGCCTCGAAGGCTTCAAGGTCAGCGGCCCGAGCTGGCACTTCGAAGACCTCGACATCCGCGGCGTCTGCGCCGACGACTCGGACTGCGAGCATGCCTTCCACGTGTTCGGCGCTGCGAGCCGCTTCACCCTCCGCCGCTCGAAGGTGCGGGACTTCAACGCCCAGCTCAAGATCAACGCCGCGCAGGTGGACGGCGTCTGGACGGCCCCCGACGACGGGCTGATCGAGCGATCGGAGCTGTTCGACACCCACCCGCGCAGGACCAGCAATCCCGTCACCAAGATCAACATCGACGGCGGCAAGCGCTGGAGCGTGCGCGACAGCTACCTGCACGACTTCCAGAAAGACGGCGGCGACGCTGTCAGCTACGCCGCGTTCATGAAGAGCGGCGGCTCGGACGGGCTCTTCGAGCGCAACCTCGTCGTCTGCACCACCACCGGCTCGCCGGACGGTACGCGCATCGGGCTGTCGTTCGGCGGCGGCGGCACGGGGGCGCAGTACTGCGCCCCGGCGTACGACCCCAACGTGCCCTGCGATGTCGAGCACACCGGCGGAACGATGCGGAACAACATCATCGCGAGCTGCTCGGACGTCGGGATCTATTTGAACCGCGCGACGGACACGCGGCTTCATTTCAATACGCTGATCGCGACGAGCGGGATCGACTTCCGCTTCGCGACGACCAGCGGCGTCGCGCGCGGCAACGTGCTCACGGGCAAGATCCGCGACCGCGACGGGGGCACGCATCAGGAGAGTGACAACCTGGCCGAGGTAGGACTCGCGACGTTTCAAACGTGGTACGAAGATCCAGGTCTCGGCGACCTGCACCTCAAAGGGGATGTGGCGTCGCTCGTCGGCGAAGCGCCCGCCGAGGCCGCGGTGACCGACGACTACTGCGCGCGCGGGCGGCCGGGCAGCGGGAGCTTCACGCTCGGCGCGCTCGAACATTCGCTCGGCGACTGCGCGACGGTGCCACCGCCGGGGCCCTCCGGCGAAGGGGGCGCGGGCGGCGGCACCACCGGCTCGGGCGGGATGGGCAGCGGCACCGGCGCGGCCGGCGGGGGTGGCGACGCCTCCAGTGACGGCGAGGGCTGCGGCTGCCGCGTCGCGGGCGTCGGCGGGGATGACACCCTTGGCCTCCTGACGGCGGTCCTCGCCGCGTTCGCCCTCCGGCGACGACAGGCCTCCTCATCGAGGAGCGACGCCAGTTAGGTGGAGAGGGGCATCGAGAAGCCGCAGCCGAACCGGTTGCAGCTGGGGTCGGACCGAGCCGTCCGCCGCGCCCGGCGTGGGAATTCCCCTTGCGGCGCGGGTCGGCCATACTGCGCAGCATGACGAAGGGAAGCTGCCCATGAGGACCACGCGCTCCATCCGCGGCAGCGACCATGCGCTGGTGCAGCGGATCACGCACGTCGCGTATGGCGACGACACGCAGGACCAGTCCCTGCCCGACGGCTGCTGGGACCTGGTGTTCATGAAGCACCGCGGCCGGCTGCAGGTGCTGCATACCGGTCTGATCACGCACCCGGTGACGCTGGGCTACGAGACCGGCGACGAGTACCTGAGCATCGCCTTCCGGCCAGGCGTGTTCATGCCGGGGGTGCCGGCGATGGGCATGCTGGACCAGGGCGTGCTGCGCCCGCTGGCGAACCCGCGCTCGTTCCTGCTGGGGCCGCAAGCCTTCGAGGTGCCCGACTTCGAGAACGCCGACGATCTGGTGGCACGCCTCATCGGGGCCGGCCTGCTGGTGGCGGACCCGGTGGTGTTCCGTGTCCTGCAAGGCGATTCCGCCGGCACCAGCCTGCGCTCGGTGCAGCGCCGGTTCCTGAGCGCCACCGGTCTCACGGCGAAGCAGCTGTCACAGATCCACCGTGCGCAGGCGGCGCTGCAGCAGCTGATGCATGGCGATGCGCCGGCCGATGTGGCTGCCGCCTGCGGCTACGCCGACCAGGCGCACCTGGGCAATTCGCTGAAGCGGATCATGGGCAGGACGCCCGGCGAAGTGGTGCGGGCTGCGGCCCGGCCCGGGCCTAGGCGCTGAGGCCCAGACGGTCCGTCGAGGCCTGAGCCTGTCGTTTTCTTCCAAGACCGGGCCCACCCCGGTGGATACGGTGTCGCCGCCGGCTCGCACCGGCGAGTTCGACCAACCCGAGGACCCCCATGCACCGCGACTCCGAGCTCCACCCCTTCCGCATCGACATTCCGCAAGCCGACATCGACGACCTGCGCGAACGCCTGGCGCGCACGCGCTGGCCGGCGCAATTGCCGGGCGGCGACTGGGTGAGGGGCGTGCCGGTGGTCTACCTGCAGCGGCTGGCCGCGCACTGGCAGCACCGGTACGACTGGCGACGCTGCGAGGCCCACCTGAACAGCCGCCCGCAGTTCACCACCCGGATCGATGGCCAGACGATCCACTTCGTGCACCTGCGCTCGCCCGAGCCGGACGCGCAGCCCCTGTTGTTGCTGCACGGCTGGCCCGGCAGCTTTGCCGAGTTCGACCGCGTGGTGGACGCGCTGTCCGACCCGCGCCGCCACGGCGGCGACCCCTCGCAGGCTTTCCACCTGGTGATCCCGTCGATCCCGGGTCACGGGTTCTCGATGCCGCTGGCCGACGCCGGCTGGAACCACGGCCGCTGTGCCCGTGCGTTGGCGGCGCTGATGCAGCGCCTGGGCTACACACGCTACGGCGTGCAAGGCGGCGATGTGGGCGCGTTCATCGCGGTGGAGCTGGGCCGCATCGACAGCGAGCATGTCAGAGGCCTGCACTGCAATGCGCTGGTGACGGTTCCATCCGGCGACCCCGCCGAGCTGGAAGGCCTGACGGCCTCGGAGCAGCAGCGCCTGGACCGGCTGCAGAACTTCCGCGACCGGATGATGGGCTTCGCGCACATCCAGGGCACGCGGCCGCAGACGCTCAGCTACGGGCTGCACGATTCGCCGGTGGGCCAGCTGGCCTGGATCGTCGAGAAGTTCAAGGAATGGACCGATCCCGCGGCCGCGCTTCCGGAGGATGCGGTGGGCCTGGACGCGCTGCTGGACAACGTGAGCCTGTACTGGTTCACCGGCACCAGCGGCCCCTCGGCCAACCTGTACTATGAAGCCTTCAACGACCCGTCCGCCTGGGCGCCCAAGCCGCGCGGCACCGTGCCCATGGCCGTGGCCGTGTCGCTGACGCAGGACGTGGCCGTGCGCCGGCTGGCCGAACGCGACCACCACATCGTGCGCTGGACCGAGCTGGCGCGCGGCGGGCATTTCCTGGCGACGGAGACGCCCATGGCGCTGGCCGTCGATCTGCGGGAGTTCTTCGGTTCGCTGTCCTAGGGCCAGCCTGTCCACACGACTTGCGCGCCCGCGCCGGCGGGGGGAGCCACCGCAAATTCGTCCTTGGGCTTCTTCCCTGGTTGTGGCGAGGGAGCGGCGGAAAGCAGAACGATTTCAGGGTGTTCTAGCTCGTCGTCGGCTGGGCCTTCTTCCGGTGTGGCCCAACGCGGGCCCAACCGGCGCCCCTTGGCCGGCACAGCGTCCACCTCGGGGAGGGCGGCATCGTCGCCCAGGGCCAGCGCCCCGTCGGACGGCGCGGAGGCGAGGGAGACCGCGTCGCTCGACGAGCCCGCGTCCGGCTCCTCGGACTCCTCGGACGCGCGACCGCTTCCTCCGACCGAGCCGCCCTTGCCGGCCAGCTCAGGGATGGCCTCGTCTAAGGGGGCGAAGTCGCCCAGAGCGAGCTCCGCGACCTTGCGCGCGGCGCGCTTGTAGTTGTGGATCTGATCGCTCGAACTATGCCCGGTGCGATCAGAGATCCACGTCTCTGTGCGGCCGTTCGCGAGCTTGACCGTGATGAAGGTCGCACGGGTGTCATGCAGGCGGATGTTCAGCCTCGCATCCGTGGTCTCGAACAGCTCTGGCCGATCGACTCCGGCACGGCGGAGGTGATCTCTGAAGTTCTTCGCCCCGTTGTGCCCCGGCAAGGCGTTGCCCCACTTGCCGACGAAGACGCGTACCTTGTCCGGGCAGATCTCGCGCCACTTGCGGAGCGCGCGCACCACGTCGGGCGAGAGTGCCCAGGCCCGGGGATCATCCGTCTTGTTCTCGTCGAGAACTACGGCCCCCCGGTCGAGGTCCAGATCCGACCATTGGAGCCTGCCGGCCTCATCAGCTCGCATGCCCTCCCGGTCGAGGAAGCCGTAGTAGATCCGGAAGCACAGGGGGATGGCCTTGCACCGCATCAGGCGATGGTCCTCGTCGGGGTAGAGGTATCCCTTTGCCTTCTCATCATCGGTTTTGGGGATCCACCCCCGCGGCAAGGGGTTGCTGGCGATAATGCGCGCCGGATAGGTCGCGAGTGTCAACATACGATGGATGATTTGAGCGATCTTTTGACGCGTTCCGGGCTGCAAGTGCCCTGGAAGCAACGACATCGCGTGATCGGCGTGGTCGAGCGTGAAACGCACGAGAGGGACGGGACCGAGCACGTCAAGTACGTGAGCGAGTCTCCTTCTATAATCATCGGTACTTCGAATCGCCTTTACATGATCCGGATACTGCTCGGCGAGCTTCCCGGATAGAACCCGCTCCGCGAACTCGGCGAAGGTCGTTTCCCCGGTTGCGCGGGCCCGCGCTTCGCCTCGGCACAACTGGTCGATCGCGAGCCGGACATCACGGAGCGCGTTCCCCTCGCGCGCGGCAGCCTGCTCCAGCAATGGCAGGCCGAGCACGATCTGGCCGGCTGCGAGCAGGCGGCCGGCGAGGTCGGCCAGCACCTCCAGGCGCGCGTTGGCTTCGTGCTCAGTCCGGCACGTCGGCAGGCTGAAGGTGCGTCGACCGGCCTCGCCAAGGGTGAGGCGCGCGGTCCACGTGTTCCTGCGCAGCCGGACGGAGCCGGAGCCATTGGCGCGCTTTTCTCCTGCTGGACTGCCGGGGGCGCGGGCGGCCAGCTTCGGACGCTCCGTTCTGCTCGCCGAGCGCGGCGAGCCCGCAACGGGTGCTGCTGCCTCCGCCGGAGTGGGGCGTCCGCCAGAGCGGCTCGAGCGCAAATGCCGGTCGGTCGATGCCGGTGCAGGGAGGGATGAGGTGGGGATCGAAGCCGAGCGCTTGGCGCGCGCCCGTCGCGGGGGTACGTCGGTCACGGGTCGGTCTCCGGTGAAGGCGGGGGTCGATCAAGGGCCCGTCCGGCGTTGGTAGCGCCGAGCGGGCCCGCTCTACTTCGGCGGCAGCCTAGCATGGCTTGCGCCTGCGGGATCCGCCCGCCCGGCCGGTGCGCGGACCTGGGACAGCTTCGAGGCCGGCAGAGGCCAGCACGGCGGCAAACATCACCATCGCGGAGACGCACAACGTGCTCTTGATGGGTGCACCGCGCTCTGGTCGAGCCGGAGGACCCAGGCCCATGCGGACCATCCGGCCTCCGACTGCCGCCTGTTGGCGCCGATTGCCTGAGATGGCCTTCTGGAAAGTGCGCAGAAATCCGGTCCTACCGCGACACCCGTTCAGATGGTGTTGGATGCGGCAAAAGATGCTCCGCTGAGTTTTACGGCACGTAGCGTGATTATCATGAAAAATTCATGAAACAGCCATTTGTTGAGCAGGTCTGTAATTCGTGCGCTTCGCGCTCAACTATCTCAACGCGCGTCATGCGCGGAGAACACTTATGACTCTAGATTGTGGAGCAGCCAGCGCGATGGAATGCGGACTTTATAGCATTATCAACAAACCGGTTCGCTACTGGCGGATTGAGCTCAAGCGGTGGTCCAGGAGGAACCTGAAGCATGCCGTCCAAAGTCCCTTGTGGGTCAGATCCAAAATCGTAATCACCATTCACATTGATACTGAGGCGCATCGAGAAGCCATAATCTTTTGTTGACGTTGCTATCCAAAACACATCTTTTCCACGTCTGGCCAACAAACCGGCACGGAAGAAGACGTCAATGGTGGACTCAAGGATACCGCCGCACTTCGTCATGCCAAAAAAGTGCACCATGGGGGAGTCATAAAACTCGAAGTCTGGCACTGTCACCACTTCGTCTATCGTTGTTGTGGTGACTATCACCGGAGACATCTTTCCTTGATTCCCCGGCGCATCGGGGGTTGAGCACCAGACGTCCGTCGCGTCGCTTAAGACATCCAGGAGCGGTACGCCGACAAACCATGATACACGACCATTGTCGTAACGATTATTTCCCCGGTGGATGACTACATTCTGCACCAGACCGATCTCCCACCGGCCAGGAACAGGAAAACGGAGCTGCAGCTTATTCGCTCCTAAATACATGACTCCGATAGGAATATCGTAATATCCGAAACGATGGAAGCCCGGTGTAGAAATCTTAGACGCTCCTTGGAGATGACGCTCGAATCCGCCGCCGACAAGTTCAGGTGCAGAGCTGGCACTCGCTCGGATCTGGGCGCGGGGCGGGACGACGGGACGGCGTAGGGGCGGGGGCATGGCGCTCCTTGTGGTCAGGTGGCCGAGAGTTCTTCATGCACCGCGACGAGGCGCGCCTCGGTTGCGTCATCGAGGGATCCCGTCTCAAAGAGCTCTTGGTCTCTCTGGAAAGCGCGGATGTTGTCGGCCAGGGGCTCGGACTCTGGGTAGCCGATATTGTGGAGGCGGCGCACAGCGTTCTCCTCGCGCGACCCAGAGTCGACGTCGATGTGGACCGTCATCTGCCACCGGGCTGTCCCGGAGCGCTTTTCTAACTTCTCGTCGCCGGGCGGGCTCCACTCGACGAGGCAGTCGGCCGGAAGCACTACACGTTTGAGGGTCAAGACCGCGCCGAGCAATTGCCCGGCGCGCACCTCGACGCCGATGGTGACCCGGTAATGAGCCTTGTCGACCGGCTTCGCGGCGTCATCGTGGAGGTGGAGCGTGATGGTCCTCATCGCGACGCCCTCGCACGGCGACCGTCGCGCGAAGCCGTCATAATAGCGGCAGGCGAACGTGTCGCGCGTGCGCCGGTACTCGCGCTCCGCGTCGCCCGGTTGACGCCGCGCGTCCCCGTCGGGCCAGAACTGCGCCTTGCAGCCGGTATCGCCTTCGCTCACGCGGGGGCACGGCCAGTCGGTCACAGCAATATGCGTGCCGGCACGGAAGAAGAACACGAGGGCGCGGCGATTGATACCATTGCGCTGGTTGCGCTCCTCGGCGGTCTTGCCGAATGCGGGCTTGTTGGCGTCCGCCTTCGCGAACAGGAAGACCGGGTTGAACTCGCTGCACCCCTGGTACGCACCCTTACCGTTTGGATCGCCGCCGTGGCCGATGAACTGCTCCGGGGGGACCTCGAAGGGGCTGTTGTCACCCCGGACGCATACGGCATCCATGTATGCACGAAAGAGCTTGGCGCGCGTCTTCGGCCCCGGATCGCCATCGTCGGCGAGATCGTTGTCCCTCTGGAACGCCCGCGTCGCCTCATAGGATGAGCCGGATGTGGTGTCGAGGTAGGAGATCCCGTCAGAATTCTTCAGAACGGAGAGCATCGTACGGATGACGTCGAGCCCCCAGGTGTCACCGCCGATTGACGTCGCATAGAGGTCCTCCCAGAGATCCACCCGCCGCGTGAGGAGCGCGTAAACAGAGGTTGCGCGGCGGCCGCTCAGCTGCTTATTATACGCGTCGTCGCCTATAGGATCAGCATGGCCGAACACCGAGAGCGGCGCTCCCGGGTTCGCGTCATAGACCGCGCCGAGCTGCTGCAACGCGGGTCGCATTTCTGGGGACACGAACGACGAGTCGAAAGCGAAGCCTGCATGATTGAGCCGCGCGCACGCGATCGGGATGGGGCGGAACCGGATCGTGTTGATCTCGCCCTGCGTCGCGGGGGCGACGAAGAGCGGGAGGACGGGCCTGGCGTCGTGGTGCGCCGCGATCCCGGGGCCGTCGACAAAATCCGATGAGGAGTATTCGTCTGCCATATCTAGGGCCTAAAGGGAGGGCGATCAGCAGCCATGGATATCCAGGAGCTTGGCGCGCGTCGCATCGTCGAATGCTCCGGTGATCTTGATCCCATGATCGGCCTGAAACTCCTGGAGCGCGAAGCGCAACTCCTCCGTGTCGTCGGCGTCCTCAACGACGCCGATCAGATAGCCCAGATTGGCGAGCCGCGCGCGCAGCCCAGACTCCTCATCGATAGGATCCAGGTGCCCGATGTGGATCGTCGCGGAGCCCTGAGGGAGCGTAATTGTCCCGCCCTCAGCCGCCGCCGCGATAATGAGCTCCATGCGGCCATCGCCGTCGGTGATCGCACGCAAGTTCGATTGTATATCGAGCGCACCTTCTGTATTCGCGATGGGTCGGTGCAAGAAATCGAGGAATGCCAAGCGGAGCTGCAACCGGGATCGCTTTACCTTGAAAAAATGCCGTTTGCCGGACGATACCTTGGCGCTTTTCACTTCTCTGTCAGGAATGAAGACCCGATCGCCCGGCATGAGGACGTTGGGGGTGCGGCGCCTTGCTTTGAGCTCGGCATTGCGTGGGTGATTCCATATCACATCATAGCTCGTGAAGCCGAAGCGTACCGCTATCTTCGTGAGATGATCCCCCTGTTTTATGATGTAATCCACGGTCACCGCGTAGAGCGCCCCCGCACCGCAACGGATATCGCGCTCGTGAGCGTAGAACAAGCATAGGCCCGGAGGCAAGTCCGAAAGTGTCCAGATGCCTGGAGCGGCGACGGATCGGTGAGCAGGCGATCAGTTATACGGCCGTGGACTCTCGGTCCGTCGAAGAGGAGGAAAAGGACTGGCTGGACGGGCAATTCCGCGCGTCGCCGAGGAGCATCTTGCCGAAGCGCGAGGAAGGCCGCTCGGGAACCGCCGGGTCGTGTCGGGCCGGCATGCGGGCCCGGGAAGCTGCTCGCTCGAGCTCCTTGCTTGTATCGTTCGTCCATTCGCATATGTATCCAGAACGGAACCTTTGCTCGTCTCTATTCGTGGTCGTCGACGACCTCTATAGATGTGCATCGTGTACATGCTGTGGTGTTGCGGAACATGGCAACACCTCATCGACCGGAATTGTCGACGCCGAGGATCCATGCCTTATATACGGAGTAGGCACGTTCCCAGGCGGCGCGCACATTCGAGTTTTCTGCCAATCGTTGCGTCCAGTGATTGTGGATGTGTTGCCATTGGTCCTGGGTGATCCGATAGCGAACAAGGATTTCACCACAACGGATGGGATTCAGGTCGAGCTCGACACGTAGCGAAGCGTACTGCTCGATCGACAGAGAAGTTGGCGCCCTTTCAGTAGACAGAAGCGAGCGATTACCAGCTTCATCGCGTGTGTGAGATGAGGGGCGCAGCTGGTTGCAATCGCGTTCGACTGCACGCGACGGACTTATTGGTTCGAATCTGTGTTCGGAGGCTTTCAACGGCTGCGTCGACCCGATTGGCGCCTCGGTGGCGCTCGGCATGCTCCTCTCGTTTAAGAGCTGGGTACCGGCAACGTCGGCGAAGCCTCGCATTCCGGCTGGAAGCCAGGATGCCAGCTCGGTGGAGGACAGGGCGGGCGAGGAAATTGGGGGCTCGTCGGGCACTTGTGCTTGAGCGAGGGACTTGTTCGGTTCTTGTGATGTCGCCCGTGGTTCAAACGGCAGGACGGCGCTTGTCGGCGTCCCGGTTGTGGCTTGCGTGCCTCCCCCGACTAGACGCATAGTACCCGCGCCGTCGGCGAAGCCCCGCATTCCGGCCGGAAGCCAGGATGCTAGCTCGGTCGATGACAGGGCAATTGAGGGAACTGAAGGGTTGTTGGGCGGTTGTGCTTGAGCTGGCGGCTTGTTCGGCTCTTGGGATATCGCCCGTGGTTCGAATGGCAGGATGGCGCGTGTTGGCGCCTCCGTCGCGAGTTGAGTTCCATGGACGTCCTGTATTTGCTGCATTGCCTTGGGCGCGCTCACGACCGGGGAGGCAGGTGCGGCCGGCTGTGAAGCAAGCGTCGAGTATGCAGTAGGATCGAACGGGAGGGCGGGGCTAACAGGCACATAGGCGGTGATCTGGGTGCCGTGGACGTCATCGCACTGCCTCATGCTTGCAGGAATCCATGGTGACGGAGCGACGGAGCTCGCAGCCGTTGAACAAGCCAGGGCATGCGCACTGTTAGCGGAAGCGGAAGGCAAGAGGAACGACGGCAGTTGCGCAGCCGTCCGAGCGGCCGCAGGCACCAGGAGCGAGGCAAAAGCAGCTTCTTCGCGCTGGGGCTGAAACTCAGCGCTCAAGACGCGCAGGTCCTCCTTCGGGAAGGCATCCTGAGCTGAACTGTTGCGGCGGGCATCGCGAAGCGCCTGCCGAGCTCGAGCGTAGGCATCGCCGAAGCGCTGCGCTAACGCAGCGGTTCCATCGGGAGCCTTCGCGAAGGTTGCGGCCCAGTGCGCGCAGACTTTCTGGTAGGATTTCTCGTTAAGGTTGGCATTGGTGAGCACCGCAGCGCGATCCGCGAACACATCCTCTGTTCGGGCGAGGAGTTCGGCGAAGGTGTCGAGGTCTGTGTGAAGGCTGCTGAGCATGGTTAATCCTCAATCGTTTGTGCAGTGGAGCAGCCTTGGGCGGGTGACAACATATGTTTCATCTGCGCCCTTCCACCATTTCATCTCCAGAAGCTGGCCAGAACACGGTGTTTTATGCTGTCGAGCTATGTATCGGAGCGCTCAGAGCTTTCGATAGCGTTCAAGCTCCGGCGCTCTAGAACGGCCGCGGCACGGACGGACCTGACCGGAGCTTTGTTGCCGGCCCAGGCTTTATCTCCGGTTCTGGTTTAGCCGTTGACTCTGATTTCGCTACGGGCGGGATCGCTGGCGGGCCTGCGTCCGCGGAGCGCCCGCTCGGCGCGACGTCTGCGGCGGCAGGAGCACGCGCCGAGTCTCCGCCCCCTACAGGTACCGGCGCCGTAGAGAACGGGGCTGGTTTCTCCCCCGGTGCTGACACCGCCGGCGGCGGGGCTGATTTATCCGAAGGTACAGGTGCTGCAGGCGGGGGAGGCTGTGTCTCCGGCGGCACGGATGCTGCCGGCGGGGAGGGCTGTGTTTCCCCGGGTACAGGTGCTGCAGGAAGGGGGGGCTGTACCTCTGCGGGCGTTGACAAGCCTCGCTGATTGGAGACATGCGGACCCTTCTTGGGCCAAGAATCAGCCGACGCGAATGGATCGGGTGACGGCGGTCGGATGGTCGCCGGAAACATTGCTGCAGACATGCTGGGCTCGGGGGACAGCCGGTGGACTAAATCTGGCGTGCTTGCAGGCGGAGGCGCATGGAGTTCGACCGTTGACAGGGGCATCATTGCCTGAAGACGTTCCGAAGAATCGGCGCCAGTCTCAACTCGGTCACCCAGCGACACGAAACGCATAATGCCCACAGTCGTTACGGTTAATGCGACTAGGAAGCCCGTGACAACGAACGGGGCGCGGCTATGCAAGTGTGTGCGCTGCTTGTACGATGCGGGCGGCGAAGTGTTCTCTGCAGCTGAAAGGACATGAGAACTGTCACTGCTCGCTCCGGGCGAGCAGGGGATTGTCGCTCGTGGAAATTCTAGTATGGGCGGAAGCTCAACGGTGGTCGCCAGTGCCGATGAGGACGCTGCGACGGGCGGCGCTATCAAAGCCGTCCCAGTCGGAAAGGAACCGCCGGCTCCTGCTGAGCTCGAACCACTGCCGGGAACGGGCGTGGACACCGCCGTTAGAGCGGGTACCACAGCCGGGAGCTCTGGAGAAGGTGTCGGTACCCGCTTGGCTCGCAGGACGCGCGAGACGCGCTCCGCATACATGCGCGCCCCTGCGGGTGCATGAGGTACGAGCGCGGCCGCAAACTCGGCGACGTCACGCCAGCGTCGCTCTGGATCGCGCTCGAGGCACCTCAGGATCACAGCCTCGAATTCTGGTGGGGTGTTGCTTCGGTACTCCCCGAGCGGCGTCGGGCGACCAAAGAAAACACGCGTGCAGAGCGCCTGGATCGTGTCAGCGTGGAACGGCGTCCGCCCTGCTACGAGTTGGTACAAGCTGACGCCAAGCGCCCAGAGATCGCTGCGCGCGTCCACATCTCTTGAGGAGTTCATCTGCTCGGGCGACATGTACAGCGGCGAACCGAGCGCCTGTGAGTTGTTCGTGAGCGTCAGGTCGCCGACAAGCTTTGAGACACCAAAGTCCAGCACCTTGATGCACGGCGAGCCGCTTACGTCCTCGGTGAGAAAAAGGTTCGCCGGCTTCAGGTCGCGATGGACGATCCCTACGGCGTGCGCCTCGCCGACCGCCTCGCAGGCTTGGAGCACGTACTCGGTGGCCTCGTGGTAGGGGAGCGGGCCGCGTACTTGAAGCAGCGCAGCAAGGTCCTGGCCGTCGAGGAACTCCATCGCGATGTAGGGCGCACCATTCTGGAGGGCGTCCACGTCGAGTACCCGGGCGACGTACTGGCTCCTGAGCCGGACAGCGGCGCGCGCCTCGCGCAAGAACCGCTCCCGCTGCTCTGGGCCGGCGGTCCTGCCCGGCAGCATCAGCTTGAGCGCGACGAGCTGGCCGTGGCCCATGTGCGTCGCCGCGACGACCACCCCCATGTTCCCCGAACCGAGGACCCGCTCGACGCGGTACTTGCCCGCCAAGATGTCGCCAGGCCCAACAAGGGCAACGTTCATGGATACGTATGACGCCCCAACAGCCGGACGAGGTCAAGCCTGCCCGAAAAAACCGTTAGGGCTGCCGCAGGTAACGCGCAGCTTGTGTTTCATGCAGGCAATGACTGTGCCCGGTGGAGGTCGCGAAGGGGCCGGGCTGCAGTTAGCACGGGTCAGGCTTCCGCTATGGACGTACCTACTGGTGACCATCCGCTCGCGCTGTCAAGGACGGCTCATGCCGCCGCTGGGTTAAGGCGGCGCTCGGTCGATCTTGGCTTTCGCCGGCCATGCTGGCATTATCGCGCCTCGGTGACCCGAGCCTTCGAAGCCTTCTGTCCGCAGCCATAGACGCTTCTCCGGCTCTGCTGGAGCCGGGGATTATTCAGTTCATCCCGAGAGGTAGCGGCTTCCCGCATCGCAGCTTATGGCGCTCAACGTGACGCTCGATTTTCTTCATCGCGAAAGGCCATCGCCAATCGCGGCGCTGTTTGTCCACCGATATCACTTGCGCGATGGCCTTTCCGAGCTCTTCGAGCTCACGCTCCAGATCGTCTCGACCGATCCGGCTATCGACATGCACACACTGATTGGTGAAACGGTCATCGTTCACTTCGAGGACGAGCCGGTCGTGAGCCAGATCCAGGGCATGGTCCGGGGCGTGCGGCAGCTCTCCACGGGCTCTACCGCCACCTCGACCCAGGGCTCCTCGATCTATGAGGTCGACGTCGTGCCGCCGCTCTGGCTCACGACGAGACGGCGCGATCACCGCATCTTCGTCAACCAGGATACTCCCGGGATCGTACAGGAGATCCTTGACGGCTACGATCTGCGTATCCCAGCGCCCACTGTATCTCTGCGGGTGCCATCGCCGAAACGTGAATACGTTGTTCAGTACGGTGAAACCGACTACGATTTCATTTCGCGTATTCTCGCCGCCGACGGCATCACCAGCTTCTTCGACCATGCGAGCCAGAGCACCTGGACGCTCCTCGATGACACTGCGATCCTGACGGCGCAGCCGGTTGCCCCGACGCCGTTCATTCCACCTTCCCATCTTACCCTGCCTCCACCGCATGTCTTCAACGTGGCGGTCTCGTCGAACATCGAAACGTCGGCGACCCACGTGCGTGACTACAACTTCGCGAACGTCGACGCGTCGCTTGACGCCGACGGTGAACCACGCAGGTCGGGCAGCGGCCGCTCTTCGGTGGACCGTCCATATCTCAACGAACCTCGGCTCGAGGCATACTTCTTCGAGGTGGGGAAGTTCACCACCGAGAGCGCCGGCAAGCAGCGGGCATCCGGTCTGCTCGAAGCCCTGCGCGCGCGCGGGCGCTCTTACACTATGGAGGCGAACTTCACTCAAGGACCAGGCACGCAGATCGAGATTACAAACCACCCGCGCGATGACGCAAATGGTAGATTCGTGGTCGTGCGTGTGCGCGTCATCGTTGACGATGCCGCAGCGAACACTGGGGATTCCATCACCAATATTCACGTGCTCGAATGCGTGCCCGCGAGCGTCCCGTTCCGACCCGTCCCAGGACCGAAGCCGCGAATCCACAGCAATCAAACGGCCTTTGTCGTGGGCGGCGATGACGGCGAGATCGTCTCCGATTCGATGGGTCGAGTGCGGGTGCAGTTCAAGTGGGATCGCGAGGACGTGGGTTGCACGACACGTATGGTCCGTGTCTCGCAGGCGTGGGCGGGCGGGGGGTATGGGTTCTTCGCACTGCCGCGCGTCGGTGATGAGGTGATCATCGCATACCTCGACGGTGACCCGGACGAGCCACTCATCGTGGGTCGGGTTCACAACAACAAGCGCCCCGTGCCGGTTAACCCGACCGGCAACACGAGGACCGTCTCGACCTGGCGGTCGCAGTCACTGAAGGACCCACAGGGGTTCAACGAGGTCCTGATGGATGATGCGACGGGCAAGGAACGGCTCGAACTCCACGCTCAGCGCGACTTCAGGTCCGTCGTGGAGCACGACTCGACGGCGGTGGTGAAGAACGACGACAAGCGAAGCGTCGAGCACGATCGATTCGACAAGGTGAAGCAGGTATACACGATACACGCCGGGAGCCTCAACATCGCGTGCGGGCCGTACCAGCTTTCGACGAGCAAGATCAAGGCGAGCGCCACGGGCACGATCCACCTCGAGGCCGACGAGCCGCTCACGGCGAAGGCGCCCGCCATCGAACTAGATGGAGGCTCAAGCATCGTCCTCAAGAGTGGTCAGGTGATCATCGATACGGACGCAATCGTGCTTCAGGCTGGCGCAAGTTCGATCGAGATCGGCGCGAGCGGCGTCACCATCAAGGGTCCACAGGTTACGATCGAGGGCTCCGGCGTCGTCGACATCGACGGCGGCCTGATCACGCTCAACTGACAGACGCAGACCGATGAAGCTCCTACGCCTCACGCTTGAGAACTTCCGTGGCGCCCCGAATGGCACCCACTTATTCACCCGCACGGACGACGGTCCGCCCGTGGACACGGTGTACATCACCGGCGCCGAGGCGTCGGGAAAGACGTCGTTCCTGGAGGCGATCGTCGCGCTGAAGGAGAGTGTCGGAGCCTACGGTGCACCGCCCAACCCGGCGCGTCTGCTCCGCTCCGGAAAGAGCACGGGGCGGGTCGAGGGTATTTGGCAACTCTCCCCCGAGGAGATGGACCGAGTAAAAACGACTCAACGCACTTGGACGACGAAGCTCGATCTCGGCAATCTGACGCCCGAGCCAGCGGACCCCACAATACGCCAGCTCTTCGAGGCATACGACCACGATCCTGCTCACGGCAAGTTTGAGTACTTTCCCTCGAACCGCCGCCTTGAAGGGCGTGACGCGCGCACGTCGACGGTGCTCGACGTGGAGGCGCGGCTTCGCCCCGGCACCGAGCGCGATAAGTATACCTCAGTCAAGCGGTTCCTGATCGATCTCGCCTTGAGCGACGGGGTCAAGGCCATCGAGGAGTCGATGGCGCGGGGGGTCCTGTTCCGCGCCGAGCAACGGGACTCGCTCGCCCCGTATCGAAGAGACCTTGCAAGCGTCTCACCTAGCATCCGGCTGAGCGGCGTCGAAACGAACAGAGGCTTGCCCGATTTGGCGTTCGAGCGAGCCGACGGGACGCGGCTCTTCGTCGATGATCTATCCGACAGCGAGAAGCAAGCGGTCCTCTTCTGCGTCACGTTCCGACGCATCGGGCTTTCGAGGTCGATTGTGCTGGTTGATCAGCCAGAACTCCATCAGCACCCCGATGCCCACGTCCGCATCGTGCAGGCCATCACGCAACTCGGCGAGAACAATCAGATATTTTTCGCGACGAGTTCGCCCGAAGTCACGCGGACGGCGGCGCCGCACCAGATCGTCCGGCTCGGAACTAAGGGGTAAACCGTGGGCGCGTCATCCGCCGATGTGAACCGTTGGAAGGCCACCTGTGAGTGTGCCGCCGTGAGCTGTCGCGTCGCCAAGGCGTGCGGCACCAAGGCCGCCAATCTTTACCGTAGCGGAGCCGGCGACGATGGCGTCCGGAGGGCCGGCGCAGATGGCCACGTCGCCGATGCGGGCGGCGGGCATGCCGCCAATGAGAACGGTCAGTTCGCCTGGTGGCAGCACAGGGCCCCCGACGTGCGGCACGCCGGCCGTGTTCATCGGGCACGCGTGCATGTCTGCGATGCGAGCGGCTGGGTTCCCCATCAGCGAGGATGGTCGCCCGGAGGCCCGGGCGTGGTCAAGGTCGGTCAGCGAGTAGCGGCGTGACCACGGTGCTGTTTCCGTCCTGGTACCTGCGTGGGCTAGGCGACGAACTGCTCGTGGTCCAGCCGTTCGAAGCGCCGCGGCCGCCGCATCACGATGTGCTGCCCTCAACCTTCGTGCTCGGGTACCTGGAGCGGTGGCTCGGCGATCCGGATGCGCGACGAGTCCTTCTCGACATCCACGCGCGGCTATGTGGAGGTCTGAGCCTCGGAGTGTGGGCGTACGACGAGGTTGAGCGAGACGTCAGGCCGGTACTGGTCGCGGCTCTGGAGCGGCGCGACTTGGTGGTGCTGACGCGCCGGCCGGTAAGCGTACCCGCACCGGGAGAGCCAGTCGGCACGGTGCCGTCGGAGAGGATCCCTACAGGAAGGCCGCAAGAGGTAGGCACAACGTTCATCGAGATTGTACTGATGGACCAAGCCGGTGTTCCAGTGGCTGGCGGGCGCTTTCGGATCACTCTGCCCGATGGGACAGTGCGCGAGGGGCGACTTGCCACGAACGGCTTTGTGCGGATCGATGGGATCGAGCCGGGAGAGTGCGAAATAGAATTCCCGGACCTGGATGGAAGGGAGTGGGGGCCACAGTAACTCGAAGAGAACCTGAACCCCGAAGAACATCGTCTAACGACTGCAAGGATCAAGGTCTATCGTACCCAAGAGATCTCGCCCCTCGAGCCGCCGGAGGGTGGTCGTGCCAGAGCCGATGGACAGTGAATGGACTCGTTACAACGAGGAGGTTCAATATGCAAATGCGCCTTCTTGCAGGATCTATTCTGGTCGCTTTCTTCTTACTAAGCCATGGTGCCCATGCCGGACCAGACGATAATAGAGCATTGTCCGACGCACTGTTCAATGAAGGCCGTGCGCTTGTCAAGCAAGGCAGGTATGCCGAAGCATGTCCGAAGCTCGAAGTTAGCCAAAGGCTCGATCCCGCGGCGGGAACGCTGCTGGTGTTGGGGGATTGCTACGAGGGGAACGGCCAGACGGCGAGCGCTTGGGTGACCTTCCATGAGGCTGCTGCGATGGCCCGCAAAGCGGGAGACGAACGTCGTGCTAACGAGGCGGTCCGTCGTGCGTACCTCCTTGATCCGAAGCTCTCGAAAATCGTAATCGAGGTGGCAGCGGAGAGCCGGACCGCGATGCTTGAAGTGCGGCGAAACGGTAAGCCGATCGATGCGCTTCTCCTCGGCACACCGATTCCGGTGGATCCGGGGATGCACACGATTGAAGCGTCCGCGCTCGGAAAGGAGACGTGGAGCATGACGGTACAGGTCGACGGTAAACCTGGCCTGACCATCGTGCGGGTACCTGCACTCACCACTCTGAAGTGGCTGAGGCGGAGGCGTTAAACCTCCCTACATCCGTCCTTGCGTTCATCGCAATTCGCCTTCCATCCGAAGTCGCTCGAGCGCTGAAGCTACGGGTACGACAATGTCTAGGCGTCTAGGCCGCGCCTCAGTGATGGATCATGGCTAAACACCGGACATTTTCGGCATAGCTGCCGAGCTCCGCCAGCCGGAGCGTGATCTGCCCGAGCGTGGGCGTCTCTCTCGGGATCCGCTCGTTGCACCGCTTGTTCTGCCACGTCACGAGCGGGAGGTTCAGTGCCGGATGTACGGATTGGCCAGGAAATCGTAGCCGGCCTGTCGCGCCTAGCTGCTGGGGAACACCTCGTGAACCGCGCCGCCGGGCCAGGGGGCCGCGGTGGTGCCGCGCGTGTCGCCTAGCTCCACGTGTCCGAACTCCGCTAAGCCCGTCGCCTTGCGTCATCCCGACCGACGTCACTCACGGCGACCCGGGGCGACCGCCCCTGGATCAGATTGACGCAGCAGATCGAGATCCGGTCGATGCCGAGGGGGAAGTGGAGAGGAGCACTTCTCCCGCGTTCATTCTTCGGCCAAAAGAACGCGCCCCTCTGCTGGCGCAAGCCGGCAGATTTTGCTTACTGAACTATAGAACAGTAAACACAATGAGGGCGGAAATGCTAGGCGCTGGTTTCCTCACCCGAGCAGTGCTCTACACCACGCTTGACCCCGGCAGGCCGATCAGACGTCATGGTACCCATGAACGATGCTCCTGTTCGGCTTGGCGACGTCTTGGCGGGCAAGTACCGCGTCGAGCGCATCCTCGGTGCGGGAAACATGGGGGTGGTCGTCGCAGCGACACACGTGGGCCTGGGCCAGCTCGTCGCGCTCAAGCTCATGCTGCCCGGCAAGACCGCTGGCCCGGAGCAGCGTGAGCGGTTCTTGCGCGAGGCTCGCGCAGCCGTGAGGCTCAGGAGCCAGCACGTCGCGCGAGTGTCCGATGTAGGCGTGCACGAGAACGGGGCGCCCTACATCGCGATGGAGTTCCTGGATGGGCAGGACCTCGCCGCCTTGCTCCACGCGCGCCGGCAGCTTCCCTTCGAGGAGGCGACGGAGTACGTGCTCCAGACCTGCGAGGCCGTGGGAGAGGCGCACGCCGCAGGGATCGTACACCGTGACCTGAAGCCGGCGAATTTGTTCCTGACGACAGACGTGAGCGGCTCGCCCTGCATCAAAGTGCTCGATTTTGGTGTGTCGAAGCTCGCAGGCGACCTGACACTTACGAACGAATCGCAGGCACTGGGCTCGCCGCTCTACATGTCGCCCGAGCAGATGAACTCCTCAAGAGATGTGGACGCGCGAAGCGACCTCTGGTCCCTCGGCATCATCCTGTACCAGCTCGTCGCCGGGCGGACTCCCTTCCACGCGGACACGATCCAGGCGCTCTGCGCGCGCGTGTTTTTCGGGCAGCCGACGCCGCTCGGTGAGTACCGCAGCGACGCTCCGCCGGGGTTCGAGGTGGTGATCGCGAGGTGCCTCGGCCGCGATCGGGAGCGGCGATGGCATGACGTCGCCGAACTCGCTAGCGCGCTCGCGCCGTACGCCCCTGCAGAGGCACGCGTGTACGCACATCGCGTGTCGCGCGTGCTGGCAGGGAAGATAGCGCCCACACCATCGTCGCCCGAACTGCGGGCTAGGACGCCAGGTACAGCCGCATATCTCTCGCCGATTGTACCAGTCCCCGTGCAGCCTACAGGAGCCGTTGCGTCCCCTCCGGCTACAGCGGCCCCGGCGCCCCTGTCTACTGCGTTGCCGCCGCCGGTCCAGGCGGCCGAGGCCACAGCACCGCTTGCATCAGCAACGTCGCGAGCAACGGCGCCAAGCACGCCCGGGGCAAGCAGCAACATCTCTCTTGGCCTCTCGACCACGAAGAACGCTTCGTCGTCTTGGTCGCAAAGGCAGCGAGGGCGCTGGCTCGGCCTCGCTCTCCTCGGTGTCCTGGGACTCGTGATGGTGGCGGTGCCCGTGGCCGTCGTCGTGAGGTTCGGCATGCGAGGCCAGTCGGCCGAGTCCGGCACGGTGCCCCTCGCGACCCACCAAACGACTGTGGCCCTGGTCTCGGCCGCCGAACTCCCCTCGACTCCCAGTGCAAGTGCGTCGGCTCCGGCGATCGAACCGCCGCTCGCACCCAGCACGACTGCGCCAAGGGCTTCGACGACCGTATCGCCTCAGCCGACTTCGCAGCCACCCGCTCCTACTACCCCCTCGCGACCGAAGCGCCCTCGCCCCCCCAAGCAAGAAGATTCATATGTGTACGACGATGTGGAAAAGTCCAATGCGGAGCGAGGCGCGACGGGACTTTACGACCAAAAGCGTTGATGTCTGGTGGTGTAGGTCGTGTGCTATTGATTCGATCGCCAAAACTATTCTGTGTTGTATTATTGCTTGTCCACCATGTTCACGTTTTCTGACGACGGAGCAGCGACCAACGCGCTGTTCAAAGAGGCCCGCATGCTCTTCAAGCGAGTCAATTACGGAGAGGCGTGCCTGAAGCTTGGAATCGGCAACAGACTGGATTCGGCAGTTGGAACGCTGCTGGCCTTCGCGGGCAGGCTGCCCGACGCGCAACTTCTGCGAGGCCGACGAGTTCCACCTTCGGACTGATCCGGGCCTTCGCCGAGAGCGCCTCATGGTCAGCGCCGCGGGCGCGTTGGGCCAAGCGAGGCCCTTCGACCCGCTCCGCGCGTAAATCATGGGCGCGATGCGTCCTTAACCCTCCTCGAAACCGCGCCAGCAGCGACGGAGCGCAGCGCTTCACCCCTCGTCCTTGGTCCTTGAGGTTATTCCCTGAGATCGCCGCCGCCTCCTCCGGACCTTCCGCTTCACCCAGGCCACGATCTGCTTCGCCTCCTCGGGCGTGAAGCCCGATTTGGCGCGTGGCCCCGGGGTGAGCTTTCGACCAGGAGAGAGCTCCGTCCCGAGGTGCCTGCGGATGGTCTGCATGGAGCACGCCGCCCGCCGCGCCACCTCCTCGAGCCCGACGAGTTCTGGCTTCGGGCCGAGGCGGGTCTTCTCCCGGAGCGTTTTCCGGAGGACGTCGACCTGCTCGGGGTTGAACACCCGCATCTTGCGGCTCCCCTTACGGTGGGCGAGGTGGGACGAACGCGGCAGGGAGCGAAGGCGAGCACTTCGCACGCGCCCGCCACCGCTGGGCGAGATCATTCATGGGTCGGTTTCCAGTTGCATCGGGGCCGATGACGCGCTCGCCCGGCATTTTCAGCGCCGGACGAGCCCCCCTACTTCCGCGGCAGCCTACTACCGGTTACGCCGTCGGGAGCAGCGCCCGCTCGGCCAGTGCGTGCGCACCGGATGGGCTCCAGGCCTGCGGCTGCCAACACGGCGGCAACGCGCGTGCCCTCGTCCGCCTCTGCGTCACGGCGCGACGCCGGGTCACCGGCCAGCGCTTGGAGGTAGGCAACGAACGCCTCGCGCTGGACAAGGCGCAGCTTGCCGAGCTTCGTGACCGGCAGCGGGAAGCCGGGCCCGCGGATCGTGTCGAGGAACACGCGTGCCGGGATCCCGGTGACCGACTCGACGTTCTTCTGTGAGAGCATCTCCGGCTGCGGCGCTGTGAGCGTGAGCCCCTCCAGCGGGATCGCGAGCGTCGCCGTTGCCGTCGTCGCCGCGGGCGGGCCGAGCCCCCTGGGGCTGCCCGGGCCTCTGGCGGACACCCCCGGGACTGTCCTGTCGACCACGCGCATGCGGTTGTCTGCCTGACGAAGAGCAAGGGGTGCCGATACACGCGCGAGAGCCGCTCGTGTCATGCTGTACCTCCATCCGTGTTGGGTTCGCGCGAAACCATCAATGGCATGGTTGTGAAGCTCAAGATCGTTGTTGGTCCCAAGTAGTCCCGCGCAGGATCCGATCGTACGGCAGACGTGCATGCCGATCGCCCGAACGTGGGCTTGGGACCGCGGGCGTCCCGCGCTCCGCTGCCTCCCACGCGGCGCGCAGGCTGCTGGGAGCTTTTTCTCCCCCCTCCATCGGCGGAGCCATTCGCTTCAGCGCCTCCAGGCGCGCAGCCTCCAGCCTCGACCGGCGCGGCGCCGTCGCCCGGCGCTTCTCCACGAGCTCACCGAGCACCTGCGCCGCGCGCTCCCACTGCGCCGCCGCCCCCGGCGCGTGCGCGATCCTTCGCACGGCGTTCCAGGGGGCTTCAAGCTGATCACACAGGTTGCCGATCTCGGGGTGCAGCCGTGCGATGGCGCGCAGGTGGCACCGGGTCTGCTTGTTCATCTGGAAACACTCTTCCAGGACGTGGCTCGGCGCGCGGACAACTCCGCACGCGAGCTCGTACCAGCGCCGCGAGCTCATGCGCCTACAAAAGCACCGAAACACGAACCTGCCAGAGCGAAGCCTTGATTTTCCGTTCAACTTTAAAGAGCGTTAAAGCGAAGTACCAGGGTCGGCTCCTGGCGAGGACGGCGGCATTAAAGTCTGATGTAGCGTGCGACCAAGAGAACGCCGGTTCTAACATGGCACCGTGACCTGACTGGCATTCGCTGGGCCCCGAGCACGTGACCTCGGTGCGCGAGGTGACCCCTCCGGCGATCCCACGGCCCGGCCGTCGAGCGGGGCCAGCTCGCCCGGCGCCGCGGCCGCGGGTCGCGCTGGCGTCCACCTGGGCGAGCTCCGCCTTGCGCCAGCCTCTCGCCTGGACGAGCTCCGCGGCCCTGTGCGCCGAGTTCGCGCCCCGCCACGTGCTCGGCTCCACGCCCAGGCCGCCCCGGCGTCCGCCGGGACGAGCTCGCGCCGCGCCGCCCGGGTCGCCCCGCGGTCGTACCCGCCGCGCGGCGCCCTATCGCATACATATGCGACAAGACCGAGGTTGGCGACCCACAGGAGACCATCCGCCGACCCCGCGCAGAATTACCAAATCGAGCCCTTAGCGACCCCCCCAAATCGGCCTCTCGGGCGCTCGCTCGAAACGACCTAACTGTGCATCACCAGAACGGTTTCCCCGCCTGACCAGATCCCGGTAATTCGCGACGAATTACCGGGTCGTCAGAATTACCATTTCGGGCCTCCTCACGGGCTCTCGTTCATGCGCCGTCCCGAACCCTGTCAAGCGACAGTAACTTTTACTGACGCTGTACACTCGGCGAACCTGGGGGGTCTCGACGCGCTCGGCGCGCCCTGCTACCTGGCCCAATGGATCGCCAACGCCGGGCTGAGGGACCTTGAGGAGCGCGAGCGCCACCACGGCGCAGCGTGCGAAGCGCGCCGGCGCAAGGTGCCGTGAACGCGGGACGGCTCCTTCCAGCTTGCGTACGTCCGCGCTGCGTAGCGCGCGACCTGCGCGGGCCGGTGGCGCGGCACTGGTCGCGCTCCCTCCACCGCCGGTTCCGCTCTCAATAGAGCAAACTCTTCGGCAGTGCGGCACTGCCGGCTAGCGGAGTCCTTCGCCTCGCACGACAAGCCGGGCTCGGCTAACCTGAAGATCCCCGCTTCGCGCGTGCCCTGCGCGGCCTGCCGACCGTCGCTTCCGGCAAAGTGGCGCGGCGCATCAGAACACCGGGCGCGACACCGAGCGCGTCAGCTAGGCGGACAAGAATGACGACCCCGAGGTTCGTCTTTCCCCTCTCGACGCGCTGCAGGAAGCCGGTGCTGATACCCGTCGTTTTGGCGAGTGCCTCCTGGCTCAGACCGGACCGTACACGAAGCCGATGCACGTTCGCCCCGATGTACTCGAGCACCGCATCCGCATGATCGCCCTCCATACCTGCGGCGTCCCCTCCTCGTCCTGCGAAAACGCAACCTTTAGGTTAGGTTCCCTTGACTGCCATGGTTCGCGGCGCATAAGCTGCGGGCAGCGCAACAAGTGCAGCCCGCGGGCGCGCCAACGCCCCGGGCTGCGTGGCCGAACCCCGCTTGCACGAGGTCCGACATGGAAACAGTACGTCCACGCCCTGAACAGGGCCAAGAGATCGATCCGTCCTCTCGCCGCCGCCTCCGTCCCGCTGCTTGCTCCCAGCTCGCCGGTCCGCCCAGAGTACGGTCCCAGCCATCTCACCCCGCCGTCTACCTCGAAGCTACCGCGCTCCTCGAACAGCGCCCGCTCATCCGCAGCACCCTCCGCGCCCGCGGCGTTCTCCCCGCCGATCTCGACGACGTCACGCAGGACACCGTCCTCGGCGCTTGGCGCAGCATGCGCGCCGGCCGCTTCCGCCCGCCCCCTGCTCTTGGTCCCGCCGACGCCCTCCGCACCTGGCTCGCCGGTGTCGCCTCGCGACAGGCTTCGCACTACCGAGACAAGGCCTACCGCCGGCACGAAGCGCCCCCGCTCGATCTTGAGCGTCTCTCCACGCTCGTCGCCCCCTCTCCGGAGGATCGCCTCGTCGCGCGCGGTTTGCTTCGTGCCTTCAACCGCCTCCGCCCTGAGCTTCGCGAGGTCCTGGCGCTCACCGCCACCGGCCTGACGATGCTCGAGATCGCCGAATCCCTCGCAATCCCCAGACCGACGGTGGCCACGCGGCTCCGTCTGGCGCGGCGCCTGTTCGCCCGCTCCCTCGCTCGCTGCCGGAGGTGGTCGCGATGAGCCGCGCCGAGCAGAGTGCCTGCCTGAGGGTGCCCGCGGATCTCCTCCCAGCCCTCGACCCGCCGCGGCTCACCCTCGCGAAGGGGGCATCATGAGCGATGCGGCCGAGAGCCCCCCTGTCGCCCCACTCGTCGACGTGCCCACCGCCCCGGAGGCCACGCTCGTCGACCTGGTGCTCGGCCTGCCCGGTGCGGCGTCGCGCGTGCTCGGCATGCACGGCCTGCTCGAACTCGGGCGCCTGACGCCCTACGCGGTCGCGCAGCGGACCGAGCTCGCGCCCGAAGACGCGCTGCGGCTGCTCGCCGCCCTCGAGCTCGGGCGGCGCGTACACGCTGCGCGCTCGCGCCGTCCGAGGCGCTTGCGCTCGCCGCGCGACATCGCCCGCTTCTTCGAACCCATGCTCGCCCATCTCGTGCACGAGGAGCTCTGGATCGCTGCACTCGACGTCCACCACGGCGTGCGCGGCGTGCGCATGCTCTCGCGCGGCGGCCTCATCGGCACCGTGGTCCAGCAGACCGACGTGCTGCGCGCCGCGCTCGAAATGGCCGCCACCTCGTTCGTGCTCTGTCACAACCATCCAAGCGGCGACCCCAAGCCCACCGACGAGGACGTGTTCCTGACTAACGCCGTGGAGCACGCCGCACACCTGCTCGGCGTACCTCTCGCCGATCACGTCATCGTCACGCCCGCCGGGCGCTTCTCCTCTGTGTTCCGCCGCTGAGATCGGTCCGGTCCCGCTCCCGAGGTGCTGACGCTCACGATGGTTGCTGCTCGATGGCGCAGGCTGGTTGATGGCCATCGCGAGGGTGAGCGCTCCCGGGCACGACCGTGATGGTCGGCCCATCCTCCCCCGCACGCTACAGCTCGCCCGCCGCGCGGTTGGCTGCGCTGCCGGCCGTAAGGTCGTCTATCCTGGCACGGTGACGGCCCCGTCGACGCGTTCCGTCCTCCAGACGCTCACCAAGGCGCGCCTGCTCGATCTTGGGCAGGCCTTCTCCATCAACGTCCCACCGAACACCGCCAAGGAGCAACAGGTCGAGCTGATCGCCCGCTCCGGACGGATCCGGTTCCGGGAACTGCTCGGGAGTCTCGGGCGCGACGAGCTGAAGGCGGCCTGCCGGCTCCACGGGCTGGACGACACGGGGCGCGCCCGGCCCGAACTCGCCGCGCGGCTCCTCGGGGCGCACGGCGCCGCGGACACGGCGCCGCCGCCGCCGATCTTCACCGCCCGCGAGGTCCCGCGGTACGCGCCGAGGCAAGGCGACATCGTTCAGGTGCGCCACCGGCAGTGGCTCGTCGAGCAGGTCGTGCCGCCGCCGGCGGAGGGCCACTCGACACTCGTCCGGCTCGTCTGTCTCGACGACGACAACCCGGGCCGCCCGCTCGACGTGCTCTGGGAGCTGGAACTCGGCGCGCGCGTCCTGCACCCCGAGGCGCACGGGCTGGGCGAGACCGCGGGCGTCGATCCTCCGCGGCGCTTCGCCGCCTACCTCCATGCGCTCAAATGGAGCAGCGTGACTGCCACAGACGCGAAGCTGTTCCAGGCGCCGTTCCGCGCGGGCATCAAGCTGATGGCCCACCAGCTCACGCCGCTACGCAAGGCGCTGATGCTGCCGCGCGCGAACCTGTTCATCGCGGACGACGTCGGCCTGGGCAAGACGATCGAGGCGGGGCTCGTCGCGCAGGAGCTCCTCCTACGGCAGCGGGTCGACTTCATCCTCATCGTGTGCCCCGCGTCCGTCTGCCTCCAGTGGCGGGACGAGATGCAGCGGCGCTTCGGCCTGCACTTCGAGGTCATGAGCCGGCCGTTCGTGGGGCGCCGGCGCAGGGAGCGGGGCTTCGGCGTGAACCCCTGGGCGACGCACGCGCGCTTCATCATCTCGCACGCGATCCTCCGGCGGCCGGAGTACCGGGACCCGCTGCTCCAGCACATCGGCGAGCGCGCGACGAAGAGCCTGCTCATCCTCGACGAGGCCCACGTCGCGGCGCCGGCGAGCGCCAGCCGCTACGCGATCGACTCGAAGATCACCGAGGTCATCCGCGACATCGCCCCCCGCTTCGAGAACCGCCTCTTCCTCAGCGCGACGCCGCACAACGGCCACTCGAACAGCTTCTCCGCGCTGCTCGAGATCCTGGACCCGCAGCGCTTCACCCGGGGCGTCCCCGTGCGCGACCGGCAGAGGCTCGATCCGGTCATGGTCCGGCGCCTGAAGGAGGACCTGCGCCAGCTCGGCGTCGAGCAGTTCCCGGTGCGGCGCCTCGTGCAGATCGAGCTCACGCACGACGGGGCGGCGTGGACGTCGCGTCCCGTGGACGTCGATCCGCGAACGAAACGCGCAACGCCGGGTCCCGCGCAGGCGCTCGGCGAGGGCGCGGGCGCCGAGCTCACGCTCGCGCGCCTGCTCGCGAGGTACACCGATCTCGTGCGGCCCCCGCAGGGACAGGGGAAGCTCGTCTTCATCAACCTCCAGAAGCGCCTCCTTAGCAGCGTCGAGGCGTTCTACCGCACGCTCCAGGCCCACCACCGCGCGGTCGCCGAGGGGCGCGCCAGGACCGCGGTCCAGCTCTCGCTCCTCGGCGACGAGGACGAGTACGGCGTCGACGACGACGCGATCGACCAGGCCGACGAGCTCGGCGTCGAGGCCGCCTCGCGCGCCCTCGCGCCGCTCCTCGACGCGGGGCCGCGAGCGGCCCCTGCCCCCGAGCCTTCAGGGCAGACTTCAGGGACCGAGGCGCGGAAGCTGCTCGACGAAATGCTCCGCCTGGCCCAGCAGCACCGCGGCGCCCCCGACGCTAAAGCGCTCGCGCTTCTCGATTGGATCCGCCGGCACCAGTGCCCGGCCGTCCAGGTCGGGGGGGCCTCGCCGCGAGGGCCCCGCGCGGAGCGGCGGTGGAGCGACCGCCGCCTGATCGTCTTCACCGAATACGGCGACACCAAGCGCTACCTACTCCAGCTCCTCCAGGCGGCCGTCGAGGGCACGGAAGACGCCGACCAGCGCATCCTGGTCTTCCACGGCGGGATGAGCGACGAGCAACGCGAGGAGGTCCAGCGGGCCTTCAACGCGCCGCCGGACGAGCACCCCGTCCGCATCCTCATCGCCACGGACGCGGCCCGCGAGGGCGTGAACCTTCAGGGGCACTGCGCCGACCTCGTGCATTTCGACATTCCCTGGAACCCCGCGCGCCTTGAGCAGCGCAACGGACGCATCGATCGGACGCTCCAGCCGTCGCCGGAAGTGCGCTGCCACTACTTCGTCTACCCCGAGCGGCCCGAGGACCTGGTGCTCCGGACGCTCGTCGCGAAGGTCGACGTCATCCACCGGGAGCTGGGCTCCATCAGCTCGGTCCTCCTCGACCGCATGACCACCGTCATGGACGCCGGGATCGACGAGGGGACGCTCGCGAGGCTCGAGGCCGCCGAGGAGGCCGGAGGGCTCAAGGATACGGCCGCGAAGGAGCTGGAGGAGCAGCGAGGGGAGCTTCGCCGGCTCCAGGACGAGATCGAGGAGGCGGGAAGCATCCTGAACCGGTCGCGCAAGGTGATGGACTTCGATCCGGCCCTGCTCCGCGACACGATCGACGTCGGCCTGGAGCTCGCGGGGGCCGGGCGGCTCGCCCCGGCGGAGATCCCCGGCGCGGACGCCTGGACCGTGCCGGATCTGCCCGCGTCCTGGCAGGACACGCTCGACACGCTGCGCCCGCCCCGCAGGCGGGACGAGCCGTTCTGGGAGTTTCGCAAGCGCCCGCCGCAGCCCGTGGTGTTCCGCCCGCCGCCGCGCATGAACAGCGCCCTCGCGCACCTGCACCTCCAGCACCCGTTCGTGCAGCGCGTGCTCGGGCGCTTCCTGTCGCAGGGCTACAGTGCCCACGACCTCAGCCGGGTCACCGTGGTGCGGACGCGGCACGACGCGCTCGTGCGCGTCATCGGCTTCGGGCGGCTCTCGCTGTTCGGCCGCGGCGCGACGCGGCTCCATGACCAGCTCGTCAGCGTGGCCGCGCGCTGGATCGACGGCAAGGAGGCGGAGATCAGGCCGTTCGCCGAGGAGGCTGATCGCAAGGCCGTCGATCTGCTCGAGCAGGTGCTCGCCGAGGCGCCGGAGCTCGAGCAGGTATCGCAGGCCGTCCAGGAGAAGGTGCGGGCCGCCGCGCCCGGGCTGTTCGCGGCGCTCTGGCCGCACATCCGGGACGAGGCCGACAGCCTGGCGCACGATGCGGAGCGGAAGCTCGTCGCGCGAGGCGCGGAGGAGTCCGAGGCGCTTAAAGAGATCCTGGCGTCGCAGCGCGCGGCCATCCTGGCGGAGATGCGGAGCCGGGCGCAGCTCACATTCGCCGACCTGGGGCTAAACGACCGCGAGCAGGAGCAGTTCCGCAAGGAGCAGCAGTGGATGAACGACCGGCTCGACGCGATCCAGCGCGAGGCCGAGCGCGAACCCAGGCAGATCGAGGCCCTGTACCAGATCGCGCTTCGGCGCCTGGAGCCGGTCGGCCTCGTCGTCCTCTGGCCGGAGACCCGCGGTTAAGACCATGTCCGACGTCGAGCAACGATTTCACGAGACCTGGCTCGGGATGGTGCAGCCCATCGAGGGGCTGGTGGTGTCCATCCCTGTCCTCGCCGATGCCCAGTGCATGGAGCGGCAGCCCCCGGAGACGCAGGCGCGGCTCCTTTCCCTGTGCCCGCCGAGCCGCGAGGACGAGACCGGCCCGGCCGGGCGCGGCATCGGCGACCTCCCGCGGTTCCTCGCCGAGCTGCTCGGGCTCACGCCGGAGATCTTCGACGCCGGCGACGCGATGCCCGAGGAGCTCTCGCTGTACGTGCCCGAGGGCAAGCAGACGCTGCGCCCCACCCTGGCGCTCCGGAAGCCGACGGGGGCCGCGGCGCCGCCCGACGGGGCCGACGCGACGCCGGCGAGCCGCGCGGGCGCGGGGTACGAGGCGCTCGTCTGGGACGTGCCGCGTGGGCTCGATCTCGACCGGTCCGAGACGGTCACGGGCACGTGGGACTACCCGCCGGCGGCGAAGTTCGACCGGCTGCTGCGGCACTGCCGGGTGCCGATCGGCCTGCTCACGAACCGGGAGGTCGTGCGGCTTGTGTACGCGCCGCACGGCGAGTCGTCGGGCGCGATCACGTTCCGCATTGACGACATGGCGAGCGTGGGGGGGCGGCCGATCCTCGACGCGTTCGTGATGCTGCTCTCGGCGGGGCGCTTCTTCGGCGTGGCCGCGGACCGCTCGCTGCCGGCGCTCCTGGCCGAGAGCCGGAAGCGGCAGGCGAACGTCACGAACGAGCTCGCGGAGCAGGTGTTCGACGCGCTCCAGATCCTGCTGCGCGGGTTCGAGGGGGCGGCCGAGCGCGGCGGGCGAGACCTGCTCGACGACGCGCTCGCCCGGGCGCACGACCACCTCTACAAGGGGCTGCTCACGGTGCTCCTGCGGCTCGTCTTCGTGCTCTACGCCGAGGATCGCGGGCTCTTGCCGGTCGAGCAGCCGCTCTACCAGGGGCACCTCTCGCTGCTCGGCCTGTTCGAGCAGCTCCAGGCCGACCACGGCGCGTACCCCGACTCGATGGCGCGGCGGTTCGGGGCCTGGGGGCGGATCGTGACCCTGTTCCGGGCCGTGTACCTCGGCGTGGAGCACGGGACGCTCCGCATGCCGCCGCGGCGCGGGTCGCTGTTCAACCCGCACACGTACCCGTTCCTCGAGGGCTGGGGGCCGGCGGGGGGCGCGCCGATCGGGCAGGCGGAGGCGCAGGCCGAGGTGCGGGTGCCGACGGTGGACGACGAGACGGTCTACCGGGTGCTGGAGAAGCTGCTCGTGTTCGAGGGGCAGCGGCTGTCGTACCGGGCGCTGGACGTCGAGCAGATCGGCAGCGTGTACGAGGCGCTGATGGGCTACCACGTCCGGCGCATGCCCGCCGAGGCGGTGTGCATGAAGCCGGACCGGCTGTGGGTGACGGCCGAGGAGGTGCTGGCGGTCCCGGCCGGGCGGCGGGCGAAGTGGCTCAAGGAGACCGTGGGGCTGAGCGCGGCCCAGGCGGAGAAGCTGGCGCAGGAGATCGCGGCGGCGAAGGGGGCCGGGCAGGTCGTCGAGGCGCTGGCGAGGCAGGCGGCCGGCGGGCGGAAGGCGGAGCGCGCACTGACGCGGGCGAAGGTCGGGCAGCTCGTGCTGCAGCCGGGGAGCGAGCGGCGGCGGACGAGCTCGCACTACACGCCGAGGAGCCTGTCGGCGCCGATCGTGCGGCGGACGCTGGAGCCGTTGCTCGCGGTCATGGGCGAGGCGCCCGCGTCGGAGCGGATCCTGAACCTGAAGGTCTGCGACCCGGCGATGGGGTCCGGGGCGTTCCTCGTGGAGGCGTGCCGGTTTCTGGCGGATCGCGTGGTGGCGGCGTGGACGCGGGAGGGGGCGCTGGAGGCGATCAGCGCGGAGCACGGGGAGCCGCTGATGCACGCGAGGCGGCTGGTGGCGCAGCGGTGCCTGTACGGCGTCGACAAGAACGACGCGGCGGTGGAGCTGGCGAAGCTGTCGCTGTGGCTGGTGACGCTGGCGCGGGAGCTGCCGTTCACGTTCCTGGATCATGCGCTGTGCCACGGGGACTCGCTGGTGGGGCTCGACTTCGACCAGATCCGGAGCTTCCACTGGAAGCCGGGGAAGCAGCAGGAGCTGTTCACGAAGGAGCTGGACGCGGCGCTGGAGGAGGCGATCGCGCTGCGACAGCAGATCCTGCGGATGGCGGAGCAGGACGACGGGGTATCGCAGCGGGAGAAGGAGCGGCTGCTGTGGGATGCGCAGGACGCGCTGGACCGGGTGCGGCTGATCGGGGATCTCGTGGTGGGGGCGTTCTTCGCGCACGAGAAGGACAAGGACCGGGAGAAGGAGCGGGAGCGGCGGCTCGACCGGGTGACGGCCTGGCTGCGAGAGGGCGGGGCTGCGCCGGATGAGCTGAAGGCGATGCAGGAGGAGATCCGGGGGAGGATCCCGGTGTTCCACTGGATGGTGGAGTTCCCCGAGGTGTTCTACGCGGAGCGGCCGGATCCGCTGGACGAGAACCAGGTGAACCGGGCGGCATACATGGATGCGTTCGTGGGGAATCCGCCGTTCATGGGAGTGAGCTCCATTTCCGGCTCATTTGGCACCCCGTACAGAGATTGGCTATCCATGCTGCACGCAGGCGCGACGGGAAAGACCGACCTCTGCGCCCATTTCTTTCGCCGCGCCGACACGCTACTTGGAAACAACGGGACGTTAGGACTTATCGCGACAAATACGATCGCGCAGGGAGACACCAGAGTTTCTGGACTGGAGGCACTCCTCAAGAATGGCCACAAGATATATGAAGCGACATCTTCGCTGCCTTGGCCCGGAGAGGCAAGCGTGGCCGTGTCCGTGGTTCAAACGGCAAAAGGCAAGGTCGGCACAACGCTCGGACCAGGTTTACACCTAGACGGAAAGATTGTTCATGAGATCAATTCGTCGCTCAAACCGGCCGCTGAGCGGCCCGTACCAACTGCGCTGGCCGCAAATGCCGGGATCTGTTACCTTGGATCGAAGCCTTACGGAGATGGATTTTTTCTTACCTCCAGCGAACGCGAGGCTCTCCTACAAACAGATCGCTCCAATGCGCAAGTGATCATGCCGTACATCGGCGGAGAAGAGGTCAACACAAGTCCTCTACAGGAGCCACACCGGTTTATCATCAACTTCCGCAACCTGTCGCTGGAAGAAGCAAGACGCTGGCCAAGCGCGCTCGAACGAATTCAGCGCCTCGTCAAACCAGAACGCGATCACAACAATCGCGCATCCTATCGCGATCTCTGGTGGTTGTACGCAGAGCGACAGCCAGCCCTCTACGAAGGGCTATCGCACTCAAGAAGATGCATCACGCTGTCCCAGGTCTCCAAGCATCTTGCCGTATGCTTTCAGCCCACAGATCGCGTCTTAGGAATCACCCTGAACGTATTTCTACTGCAAAACGACACAGGGTTCACTGTACTCCAGTCCCGCCCTCACGAAGCATGGGCCCGCCACTTGTCCTCATCGCTCGAAGACAGATTGCGCTATACCGCATCTGATTGCTTCGAAAACTTCCCCTTCCCCCAGCCCGATCCCCGCGCCGTCATCCCCGCCCTCGAATACATCGGCCATCGCCTCCATGACTTCCGCGCCGCGTACATGGTCGACAACAACGTCGGCCTAACCATGACCTACAACCGCCTCAAGGACCCGGCCTGCGCCGATCCGCGCATCCTGGAGCTGCGCCGCCTCCACGAGGAGATGGACCGCGCCGTCCTCGACGCGTACGGCTGGTCCGACCTCCCCGTCCCCCCCTACTGCCCGACGACCGACGCGGACAAGCAGAAGCTCGAGCGCTTCGGAGACGAGGTGATCGACCGCCTCTTCGTCCTCAACGCGCAGCGCGCCGAGGAGGAGAAGCGGAGGGGCCTCGCGCCGGCCACCGCCAAGCAGAAGGGCGCCGCAAAGGGCGCCGCCTCGAAGAAGACGGGGCGATCCCGATCGACCGCATCCGCACAGATGTTCCTCCCGGACGACGACAGGAGCGAAGACGCATGAGCGTGTCCATCAGCGGCAAGGAGTCCAAGGTCGGCGATCTCTTCAGCCGGGAGTTCGTCTTCCGCATCCCGCCCTACCAGCGTCCGTACGCGTGGGAGACCGAGCAGGCGGGCGAGCTCCTGAGCGACCTGCTCGACGCCCTCGGCGACATCTCGACGGCCGCGCTGGATCACGCGCCCCCCTACTTCCTCGGCAGCATCGTCATCATCAAGGCCGAGGGCAAGCCCGAGTCCGACGTGGTGGACGGACAGCAGCGCCTCACGACGCTGACGATCCTCCTCTCGGTGCTGCGTGCCGAGATCGAGGATTCCGAGGTCCGGGCGCAGCTCCGCGATCTGATCTACGAACCGGAGAACCGGCTCCGGCTCATCCCGGCCCGCTACCGCCTGACGCTCCGCCAGCGCGATGAGGACTTCTTCCGGAAGCACATCCAGAGCGATGGAGCGCTCGACACCCTGCCCACCCTGAACCTGAACCAGCTCTCGGACAGCCAGCGCAACCTCGCCCGCAACGCCATGCTGCTCCGCAAGCGGGTCCAGGAGCTTTCCCCCGACCGGCGGATCCTCCTCGCGCAGTACCTGGTCCTCCACTCCTTCCTCGTGGTGGTGTCGACCCCGACGTTCGAGTCGGCCTACCGCATCTTCTCCGTGCTGAACAACCGCGGCCTCGACCTCTCGCACGCGGACGTGCTCAAGGCCGATGTGCTCGGCGCCATCCCGCGGGAAGCGGAGCGCGAGACGTACGCGCAGCGATGGGAGCAGATCGAGGAGGACCTCGGGCGAGACGCGTTCCGCGACGTCATCTCGTACGTGCGCACCGTCCTCGTCCGGAAGAAGGTCGAGAAGAGCGTGCTCGCGGAGATCCGCGAGCTCGTCCAGTCGGCCAGCAACCCGAAGTGGTTCGTGGACGACGTGCTCGAGCCGTATGCCGAGGCGCTCAAGGTCATCCAGCACGCGTCCTACCCGAGCGACCGCGACGCAACGACGATCAACGGGCTCCTCAAGTGGCTCGGGCGCATCGACAACGTGGACTGGATCCCCGCGGCGCTCGTGATCGTCTCGCGGTGGCAGGCCTCGCCCGACAAGCTGGAGGCCGCCCTCGCCGCCCTCGATCGGCTCGCGTCGGTGCTCATGGTGGGCCGCGCCGACATCAACGACCGCATCAACCGCTACGCCGGCGTGCTCGCCGCGCTCGAGACGTGCGGCAACGACGTGGAGCCTGCCCGCAAGGAGATGACGCCCACGCCCGGGGAGCTCGAGGACGCCTGCGCCGTCGCCGAAGGCGACCTCTACCTCAACACGAGGGTGCGCGCCTACGTGCTGCTCCGCGTGGACGCCGCGCTGGCCGAGAGCAAGGCGCCGCACACGGATGAGAACCCCACCGTCGAGCACGTGCTCCCCCAGTCGCCGCCGGCGAACAGCGAGTGGCTCTCCTGGTGGCCCGACGCGGCGGTCCGGGAGGAATGGGCACACCGGCTCGGCAACCTGCTCCTCCTGACCCGCCGGAAGAACGCGCAGGCCTCGAACTACGACTTCGACACGAAGAAGACAAAGTACTTCTGCACGAAGGGAGGTGTCTCGAATTTCCCGCTCACGACCCAGGTGCTGCAAGAGAAGGAGTGGACCCCCGCGATCGTGAAGCGCCGGCAGGACGAGCTCGCCCGCGTGCTCAAAGGCACGTGGTCTGATTGACAGAGCGTGAGCGCTCGGGCGGGGGCGACCAGACACGGGAGCCTCCAGAAGGAGAGGGCCCATGGGGTGGAGAGCGCTGCAACCCAAAGGACGCTTCCTGCGCGAGAAGGTTCTCCAGAAGTACTTCGCCCACGAGCGACGGCAGGATGGATGGCGCGCCGCCGGCATTCCTGCTTGGTTCGCCGAGCTGAAGGTGAAAGCAGCCGACCAGGTGGAGGAGACCGGCCTCGGCTACATCTACCGTCCTGACCTGATATGCTCGAAGGAGAATCGCTCCTACGTCGTGGAGCTCAAGCACGCCGACAAGTTCGAGCCGCTCGGTCTCGCGGAGGTGCTGCACCACTCATGGATGCTCTCTGCGGGAACCATGACAAGCGCGCGACCGGACGCTGGGCAGCCGATCCCAGTGCTCGTCACCCAGCATAACCAGTGGCTGCGCGCCAGCTTGAGCTACATGTTCCAGAACGGCTTTCGTCGCGACGCCATCCGATACGTCGAGCTAACCCTGCTCCGTGACGGCAACCAGACGCTCGTCTGGTTCGATGACATCACCGCGGACTGGGTTGAATGCGATGTGAGCGATGTCCCGCATCATGATCTGCTGCTGGCGCCTGGAATCCAGTGGCATCAGGTGACAGACGCCGACACCTGGATCGGGGTCAACGACAAGCTCCAGGAGAGGCCGCTCCTGTGGCGCGTTCCCTACGTGATGGTGAGCAGACTGGAGGGGCCGCAGGACGAGGTCCTCGTCTGGCAGGGCGGACCGATCGGTGCCGGCAGGTACCACCTCGGTTCACGGGCCGGAGGACACGGCTGTCTGCCGATCACGCTGGGAGCATCCCAGCGGTAGAGCGGGTCTGGTACGCCGCGGATGGATGCGGCAACCACGATGGGGCCATGCTGTCCACCCCGAGCAACCGTGGAGCGCGTTGACGGGAACGCGCTCGGTGCGCTACGCCGCCGCGCGACGCTCCATCGCCTGCACGCGCCGCTCCGCCTCCGACGAGAGAAGCTCGATCACGTTGCTCTTCGGCGGAGCGCTCGCAGCGACCGCGCCGAGCCCGGCGAGGTACAGCGCGTCGAACGTCGGATCCTGCCCAGCGAGGAGGCTATCCAGGACGAGCTGCGTCGCATGAAGCTCCCTCCTCAGCTCCTCGGACCTGGCTTGAACCAGCCCGATGCCGGTCGCCTCGCGCGCCCGCAGCCACCGCGCTCGCGCCCCGTCCGCCCTCGCCAGCTCGATCTCCGCGAGCGCATACATCAGGCAAACCTCGGCCCCGGCTCTGTCGAGCGACGCCCTCGCGCGGCCGAGGTGCTCGTCGGCATCGCCGGCGGACAGCGCGCGCGCTGCGACGAGCACGCCCATGGCGGTGAACTGCCGGTTGTCGGGCTCGAGCCGGTGGGCCCTGGAAAGAGCGCTCCACGCCGTCTCGAGGTCACCCCCAGCTTCGGCGAGGCGGTACGCCGCCCACCAGAAGCCAGGGATCCCGGGGAATTTCGACAGGACGAGGTTCACCTCGCGAGCCGCCCGCGCCCGCTCGGCCGCTGACGTGGGCACGAGTGCGCCGGCGATCCTGAGCTGCCGCAGTGTCGTACAGCTCCCGATGAGCTTCGCGAAGCCGCGGCGGCTCGCCTCATAACGCGGCGTGAGCCGTGACAGCAGCGCCTCCGCCGTGCCGCCGTCCACGTCGCGCTTCTCGCGCAGGATCCTCCCCCAGACCTCGCCAGCCCCCGGTGGATTCCGTCCTTCGACGAGGCAGAAGCACTCTTCCACGGAGGCGGCCAGGCGCGTCGACGCGGGACAGGCCGGCAGGACCTCGGCAGCCCGACGCTCGAGGCGCGCGGCCTCGTGCAGCAGGACGCAGGCTTCGAACGTCGCGTCAGGCCCGCCCTCTGCCAGACGAGCCGTCGCCCGCAGCTTCAGCTTCCCGCTGCTCGCCAGGCCGAACTCGTACAGCTCCGATCCGCTCGTCACGGCTTGACCTGCTCCATCATGCTGACCCGAGGCGAGGCGCACCAGAGGGAAAGATGGACCTCGGCGATGTCGCGCCGGGCGCGCAGCTCCGCGGCCTTCCCGTGCTTCGCCCGCGCCCCGCGCCTCGACGCCGCTCCGTCCCGGACCGCCAGCAGCGCGCTGCGGCCCCCCGTGGCGCGCCCCGCTGCCTCGACGCCGCGGAGAGAGCCCGGCGTGACGTCGAACAGGATGTCCGGCGCAGAGCCCTTGCGCATGGTCTTGACCCGCCGGCCCGGCATCAGCGTGGAGATCGCCACGAACGTCAGCCCGTACGCTGCCAGCTCTGTCACGTGTTCGCGCTGCGCCGTCCGCCCGTCGCGCAGCCGCCGAGCATGGGCGTCGACTCCAGGAACGAGGCGCTCCAGCAGGGCAAGATCCCAGGTCAGGTCGACGTGCACGGTCCTCGACCTCCCGGCGACGACGTGGTCGACCACGAAGCGGAACGGCTGGCTCCGCTCGTTCCTGGAGCTGCCTGGAACCCACGCCAGAACCGGAGCGATCGTGTCGCTCACCCAGTCGTGCTCTTGATCGATGAAGAGCTGCTCGAGCGCATAGCGAATCTCGACAACGTCTGCGCTCCGATTCGCGGCTACCATGTCGTCCTCCAGGCGGCAGCGGAGCGTACTACGGCGAACGCTCCGACAAGGCCGGAGATCCCATCGGCCCTGCCTTGCCGTCGCGTTCGCCTGAAGCGCGCGGCCGCCCTCGCGAAGCGCTTGTCCAGCAGCGCGCAGCGGGCGATCGTGTCACCACGATGCCCTCCTCGACCGATGTTCGCGCTGGCCTCGTCGCCGCCCTTCAGGCCGATCTGGTGGGCCCCTTCGCCCCGGGGACCCCTGCCGGCGCTGCCGAGGAGCTGCTCCCCCTCCCCCCGTCGCGCTGGTACCTGACCGGCTTCCTCGCGCCGCAGGCGGACCGCGAGACGCACGATCCCACGGCCGACGACGAGTTCACCCAGGCCGGAGAGGACGACGACGAGGAGAGCAGCCCGCCCGAGCTGGAGCCGAAGCAGAAGAACCACTTCCCCGCGTCGATGGGCCTCTCCGTCCTGCTGCCCAGGCCCTCGGCAGAGCCCGAGACGATCCGGGCGACGGTCACCTTCGCGGAGTACGTGCGGGTGGAACAGAAGACCGACGAGCCCCGCAAGCGAAAGGTCGTCTGGCCCAGGGTGCCGCAGCCGCCGCGCAGCGTCGAGCTCCCGCTCGAACCAGGGGCCATCGAGGAGGGCCTGCCGCTCCCCGATACGCCCGGCATCCAGGTGTGCGGCAAGCTCGAGCCGGCCGACGCGCCAGGCCTGGCGGGGACGCGCGCGCTCTCGCTGTTCGTCGTGAACCGCCGCCAGCCGGGGGAGCGCGGCCAGCAAGACACGCAGTTCATCTTCCAGGTCGAGCTCGAGCTCCACTACGCGCGCGGGTTCGTGCCCCGCCCGAACCGCCAAGGCGAGGGCGCATCGGATCCCGATGATCGGGTCGCGGATCTCCAGTTCCGCGCGCACAGCGAGTGGGCCGTGGGGCACGGGGTCGCCGTCGAGGCGCCCGATGGGCAGCGGTCCGTGACCACGCTGCGAACGACGTGGATCCCGCGCCACGAGGTGCGCCGGGTGAAGACGCGCAAGGACGACCGGGTCGTCACGCGGATGGAGGAGCTGGCGAAGCTCGCCGCGCAGGCTCTCGAGGACGGCGCGGCGACGGGCGAACGGCCGGGAGCGACAGTGGCCGCGGCGCTGCAGCCGCTCGTCGAGGCCTACACGGCGTGGATCGGCGACCAGGCGAACATCCCCCTCGACAGCCCGCGGCGCGAGGAGACCCGCAAGCTGCTCGTCATCAAGCAGGCGCGGCGCGCGTGCGCGAGGATCCAGGCCGGGATCGATCTCCTGGCCCGCGACCGGGAGGTCCTCGAGGCCTTCGGCCTCATGAACAAGGCGATGGCGCAGGCCGCGCTGCAGCGGAACCCGGACCGTTACGACGAGGACAAGCGGCCGACCTGGCACCTCTTCCAGCTCGCCTTCGTGCTGCTCAACCTGGTCGGCATCGCCGACGAGACCCACGAGGACCGGGAGGAGGTCGAGCTCATCTTCTTCCCGACCGGCGGCGGCAAGACGGAGGCGTACCTGGGCGTGATCGGTTTCACGCTGCTGCTGCGCCGGCTGCGGGGACAGCGGCGGCCCGACGGCGGGCTCGGCGTGGCGGTGCTCCTGCGGTACACGCTGCGGCTCTTGACGCTGGACCAGCTCGGTCGCGCCGCGACGCTCATCTGCGCGCTGGAGCTGATCCGGAAGGAGCATCCGAAGAAGCTCGGCGAGGTGCGCTTCGCCGTCGGGCTGTGGGTCGGCCGGTCGGCGACGGCCAACACGCTGGAGCAGGTGAAGAAGCTGGTCATCGAGTACAAGAACAGCTCCTCGAAGAACGCCTCGTCGCCGTTCCCGCTCACGAACTGCCCCTGGTGCGGGCGGCGGCTGGGCCGCGACAGCCTGGTCCTCGCGCCGAGCCGGACGGCCCCGGAGGAGGTGGTCGTGAGCTGCGTGACGCCCTCGGGGGAGCCGCCCAGCGATTGCGCCTTCAACCCCCGCAACAACGCCGAGGGCCTGCCCGTGCTCTTCGTGGACGAGCAGATCTACCGGGAGCTGCCCTCGTTCCTCGTGGCCACGGTCGACAAGTTCGCGATGCTGCCGTGGCGCGGCGAGACCGGGATGCTGTTCGGCCGGGCCGCCGCGCACGAGGGGAAGAAGTTCTACGGGCCCATGGACCGGCCGCCGAAGGGCGCGGTCAGGCTCCCGGCCGGGCTGCTTCCGCCGGAGCTCATCGTGCAGGACGAGCTGCACCTCATCGCCGGGCCGCTCGGCACCATGGTCGGGCTCTACGAGACCGCCATCGAGCACCTGTCGTCGCGGCCCGGCCAGGCGAGGCCGGTCCCGCCGAAGGTGATCGCCTCGACGGCCACCCTGCGGCGCGCGCGAGAGCAGATCCGGGCGCTGTTCGGCCGCGAGCACATGGCGCTCTTCCCTCCGCCCGGCGTGGACCACGCCGAGACCTTCTTCGCCACGCTGGATCGCAAGTCCCCCGGGCGGCTATACGTCGGCGTCGCCGCGCCCGGACGGCCGCAGAAGGCGATCTTGCTGCGCACGTACGTAGCGCTGCTCGGCGCGGCGCAGAAGCAGTTCGACCCGAGGGGCGCGAACGATCAGCCGGCCGACCCCTACATGACGCTGGCGGGCTACTTCAACAGCCTGCGCGAGCTCGGCGGCATGCGGCGGCTGGTCGAGGACGACGTGCGCACGCGCGTCGCGACGATCGAGAAGCGCATGCCCGAGGGCCACGATGGACCGCACCCGTGGGCGCAGAACCGGGCGATCTCGATGCCCGTCGAGCTCACCTCCCGCGAGAAGGCCGGCGCCATCAAGGAGGCCAAGGACCGCCTCGGGGCCGCGCACACCGCGAAGGAGCACGTCGACGTTCTCCTCGCGAGCAACATGATCTCCGTCGGCGTCGACATCGACCGGCTCGGGCTCATGGTGATCGCAGGGCAGCCGAAGACGACCAGCGAGTACATCCAGGCGTCGAGCCGCGTCGGCCGGCAGCATGCCGGGCTCGTCGTGACGTGCTTCAACGTGCGAAAACCGCGGGACCGCTCGCATTACGAGCGGTTCGCCGCGTACCACGAGAGCTTCTACAGGTACGTGGAGGCGACGAGCCTGACGCCCTTCTCGGGGCCAGCGCTGGATCGGGGCCTCACCGGAACGCTCGTGTCGATGGTGCGGCTCGCCAATCCCGGGATGACGCCGGCCGCGGCGGCAATGGAGATCAACGCCCACCGTGCGCTGGCGGAGGCGTGCGTCGAGGTGATCGCGCAGCGCTCAGGGCGACACACGGCGCAGCTCGAAGGCGAGGATCACGAGCGCGCGGTCGACGCCCTGAGGCGCCGCGGCCGGAAGGTCGTCGAAGCGTGGGAGAAGCTGGTGCACGAGGCGCGCCACGAGGCGGCGGCGCGGCGCTGCTACTCCCCCTTCGACAAGGACAAGGCGGCTGGTCGGCCGCTGCTGTTTTCCGTGACCGACGACAACGCGCCCGACCCGAACTCGCCCGACGGCCGCTTCGCGGCGCCGACGTCGATGCGCGACGTGGAGCCGTCGATTCACCTGTGGATCGAGCGCCGGTCGCTGGGAGGAAAGCGATGATGAAGCCCCGGGGGCCGCACGCGCCCCGCGTGCAGCAGCAGCCCGACGGCACCATCCGACAGAGCCAGGTCGTGACCACGTTCGGCCCGGGATCGATGGTCGATCTGCTCAACGACGCGGTGCTGGTCGGGGGCCTGGACTTCTGGAGCTACGACAAGAGCTACGCGATCCCGCACATCCCCGAGCCGCGGCTCCGCGACGCGGTCGTGGAGCGCTTCCAGCAGGTCGGGCGAGAGCTTTCGGCGGAGTATCCCTTCCGCGCGCCGCCCGTCGGCAACGACCGGGAGCCGAGCCGCTTCGCCGGGATCCAGGTGCTGGAGTTCCCTCAATGGTTCGTGTGCCAGAACGCGTCGTGCCGGGCGCTCCTGCGCAAGGACGGGCTGGAGCTGAAGAGCCACCGCTACTGGCACCAGTGCACCCGGAGCGACAGGGCCGAGTGCGTGCCGGTGCGCTTCGTCATGGCCTGCAAGAAGGGGCACGCGGACGAGTTCGCCTGGATCACGTTCGTCCATGAGGCCCAGCAGCGTCCCCGGTGCGCGGCCCCCTCGCTCACCTTCGAGGAGGGGCCGACAGGCGACTTCAACGACATCCGGGTCGCGTGCGCGTGCGGCGGCTCGGCGCCGCTCAACCAGGTGCTCGGCGGACTCAAGCTGCACTGCCGCGGGGAGCGGCCGTGGCTCGGGCCCGAGGGCAGGGAGGAGTGCAAGGAGACCGCGAAGCTCCTCGTCCGCACGGCGAGTAACTCGTATTTCCCGCAGGTGGTGAGCGCCCTGTCCATCCCGGACCCTTCGGGCGAGGTCCGGGAGCGCGTCCAGGGAGCATGGGACGTGCTGAAGTCGGCCACGAGGGAGAACCTCCCGATCTTCCGCCAGATCGAGAAGGTGAGGATCGCGCTGGACGGGCTTACCGACGCGGAGGTCATGGAGGCGGTGAAGGCGCTGCAGAGCGATCGGCCGGCGACCCAGGGGCCGATCCGGACCGCAGAGTACCGGCAGCTCACGGCGTCGAAGCTGGAGGCTCCCGGCGAGCTACCGCCGACCGGGGCGACCTTCTTCGCGCGGGAGGTCAAGCCGAAGAAGGGCCTGCCGACGGGGATCCGCAAGCTCGTGGTGGCCCCGAAGCTGCGCGAGGTCGTGGCGCAGATCGGGTTCACGCGCCTGGAGCCGGTCACGCCCGACGTGCAGGGCGAGTACGACCTCGGCGTGCAGACGGCCGCGTTGGGGTTGACGACGAACTGGCTGCCCGCGTCGGAGATCCGCGGAGAGGGGGTGTTCATCGAGCTCGACGAGGCGGCGGTGCGGGAATGGGAGGAGCGCGACTGCGTGAAGAAGGTGCGTGCCGTGGCCCTGAAAGCGGGTCACGACGCCTGGGCCGGGACGCTCGATCACCCGCCGCCGTTCCCGGAGGTCCGCTTCTACATGCTGCACACGCTGGCCCATCTGCTCATTTCGGCCATCAGCCTCGAATGCGGCTACGCGTCCAGCGCCCTTCGCGAGCGCATCTACTGCGGCCCGTCGCACCGCGACCCGACACCCATGGCCGCGATCCTGCTCTCGACGGGCACCTCCGGGACGGAGGGGACGCTGGGCGGCCTGGTCGAGCAAGGGCGGCAGCTCCGCGCACACCTCCAGCGCGCCTTCGACCTCGGCCGGCTGTGCTCGAACGACCCGGTGTGCGGGACGCACTCGCCGGAAAACGACCACGCCGAGCGGCACCTCGAGGGGGCCGCATGCCACGGCTGCCTCTTCGTGGCGGAGTGTAGCTGCGAGCGCTTCAACCGGTACCTGGACCGCGCGCTCGTCGTGCCCACGCTGGGGCACCCTGCGGAGCTGGCCTTCTTCTCGACCCGGCCATGAGCGCCAACATCCCGAGCGGGCTCTCCCAGGTGCCGCGGCCCGTGCTGGAGCGGCTGCTGGAAGCCATCGACCGCCGGCGCCTGGAATGCCCGCTCTCGGAGCTGGAGCTCCTCGCCTCGGGCTACGGAGCGCTCGTCCCCGCGCTCCTGGACGCGCTCGGAGGGCTCGGCGCCGAGGCGGCCACGGCCGCGCTCCGCCTGGTGCTCGCGGAGCGGACGCATCGTCCACCGCCTCGGCTCAGCCTCGTCTGGACGGGGCCGGAGGCGCGCGGCAGCGTCGCGCGCGACACCGCGCTCCTGGTGCGCGATCTGTTCGAGGGGGCGAAGCGCTACGTCATCGTGGGAGGCTATACGTTCGACAGGCCCGGCATCCTGGAGCCGTTGCATGCAGCGATGCAGAGCCGGGGGGTCAGGGCGCTCCTGTTCCTCGACATCCCCGGCGAGGCGAGGAGCGCTCAGGACGCCGACGCCTTCGCGACCGCGGCGATCGACCGCTTCTTCCGCGAGGTCTGGACCTTCGGCGCGCCGAAGCCAGACGTCTACTTCGACCCGAGGACGGCCATGCCGGGCCCCCCCTGGGCGAGCCTGCACGCGAAGTGCATCGTAGTGGACGACGAGCGGACGCTGATCACGTCGGCAAACTTCACGGACCGCGGGCAAACCCGGAACATCGAGGCCGGGGTGCTCATCGAGGATCGATCGTTTGCCGAGGAGCTCGGCGCGCAGTGGCGGATCCTGATCGCGGCAGGGCTGGTACGCCCCTACAGGGGATGAAGAGCGCGGCGCCGGACCGGAGCGCCATGCAGCGCTACGAGCTCAGATCGCAGCTGCCCTCCCCGACGTGGGCTCCATCTCGCTCACCGCACGGCCGCCGGCCACTCCACCGCGCCGCGCACGGCCGCGGGCTTGCCGCCGCGTGTGCACGCCAGGTGGCCTCGAGGCAGGACCTTTACCATGCGCGCCGTCAGCGCCGGGCCGCGGCGCTCTGGGCAGCACCCGGGCGCGCTCGATCGAGCCGTCCTCGCGGGCGTCGAGCCGCGCCAGGACCAGCCCACATCGCGCCGCATCGCAGCGCGCGAGCGCCGGGGCAAGCGCGTCCAGGTTGTGGATACCGAGCCGGTGGACTGACCGCGAGGCGCCCGCCGAGCGCGTGGCGTGCCAATCCTCCGCCGCCGTGTGCAGATTCGTTGTCGCGTCGACGACGCGCAGCTCAGGGCGCGGCCGGCCGCGGTCCCGGGAGCAGCGTAATCGACGCGCAGCACGCGCCGTCCGCCCGCCGCCTGCAGCCCCGCCGAGTTCCGGACGGCCGCGCACAGGCAGGCCTTGCGATTCCGCCGCCGACCCTCGATATCGTCGAGATCGGCGACCTCGCCGCTCGGGCGAGCGGGTCGATCAAGAACTCGTCCGCCGCGTCCTCGCCCCGTAACACGAGGCGAGCGCGGCGGCCTGATCGCGCCAGATGCTCGTCTCGGGCCGGCACGCGGAAAGGGCGCCTGCTCGCACACGGTGGCGGTGCCCTCCGTCACGGCGCCGGCGCCGCCGCCGCCGGCGAGGCCACAGAGGAGCGTCGAGCCGTCAGGCCTCCGTTCGAGGGCCACGAACGCCTACAGGTAGCGCGCGAGCGGCGCGGCGTTCGGGTTGAACACGCCGCCGAACGTCAACATCGCCGTGCTGCCCCCACCACGACCTCGTTTCACAGCTCCCCACAGCCCCTCGCCGGAGTTCCCGGGAGGCCGCGACAGCAGGGTCTCGGTCCAGCGCCACCTCGCGCCCTCGGCGCGCCGCTCGAGCGGGACCTCGTTGAACGCGCCGCGCGCACGTGGTCGCCGACACCGGACGGAGCTTCGCGTCGAACTCCTCCAGCGGGACCAGCGCGTGGTCCGGCGCCCGCCGCGAGCACGCTCGCAAGCGTCTGCCGCAGGGCGGCGCGCTCGTCGCGAAACAGTTCATCGTCGAGCACGGGCCGAAGGGCCGCCTTTACTCCAAGCCTCCAGCTGGTTGAGTCGGCGTAGCTTTCGCGGTACGGTAACAAGGTAGGGTATATTCATGGCCTCGTACGAACTTCCCGAGCAGCTCCGCAGGACGCAAGTTCCGAAGATGTCAAGAGTGTACGCGCTCGGTTCGTATGAGTCACGCGTCACTATCCTTTCGCAACAGATTCGCGCTCTCAACCTGATCGAGGACCTCAACGGCGATCGGCCGCTTTCCGAGCAGCAGGTGCTTGTTGTCGGCGCAGGGATCGCGGGGCTAACGGCTGCTACGGCCGCGGCAATTTACGGAGCCAGGGTGAAGATCATCGAGCGCCGCGCAGGACCGCTCATGACTCTCGAGGGAAGCTCAACGCGCTGGGTACATCCGCACATTCTCGACTGGCCTGAGGACGGATCCGGCAATCCTAATGCCAACCTGCCGATATTTGGATGGTCCGCGAACACGGTCGACCGGCTGGTGACCGCTTTCCGCGAGGAGTGGACCAGATGGAAGGCACAGCTCAACATCGACGCGCGCTGGAACGTAAGCGGTATCCGCTTCCCGGACGAAGAAGCAGGCGACAGACTGCGCGTCGGCGAGGTGCGGGTGGAGTGGATCGAGAAAAATGGCAAATTAAAGCACGGCCGATTCCACGTCGTGATCCTCGCCGTCGGCTTCGGCGAGGAGCGGCGGGATACCGCCCATGGTTTTGCTCCTCCGCTCTACTGGGAAGCCGACAGCCTTCACCAGGAGAAGGGCTCTCCAACAGATCCACCGCGACGCATTCTGATATCGGGGACCGGCGACGGAGGGCTCATCGATGTACTCAGGGCTCGCCTAACGAGCTTCGAATATGAGGAACTACTAACAATGGCCGAGCAGGCTGGCTCGGACGTAAAGAAACGCCTCCTCGACATTGAGCGTGAAATCGCTCGTGACGAGGTTGACGCGGCGTCCTTGAGCAGCAGGTACAAGCGCCTCCGGTCCGGCACCGACGCGGCACTCAAGCAGAAGCTCGGGAAGCACAACACCGTCGTACTCAATGGATCGGAGGAAGCGCCGTTCAACCTGGGCTCATCGATACTCAACCGCTTTCTCGTTGCTCGCCTCCTCCTCGTTGATGAAGGGTTCACCACCTATATCGGAGATCGCCTGGTCGAGGTCCAGCGTGAGGGGGCACGCTACCGAGCAAAATTCAAATCAGGACGAACTGAGCTCTTCGATGAGGTCGTCCTGCGCCATGGGCCGCGCTCTCCCCTTGAGGCTCTGCTCCCGTCGCTGCACGACAAGGCTCGAACGGCGTTGGGACACCTCGCGCGCCGGTCGCTGCCCGAGGAGCGCTTCGATCGCTCCAAGTTCCGAGGGGCGAGGGGAGCAGCGTTGGCGGCCCCGCCAGATCCGTACGAACATGGACGGAGCGGTTCGAGTTCGCCCGATGCCGATGCCGGCGCGGCGGTCACGAGCACGGAGGTGGCCGAAGCAGCAGAGGTCACCGCGGCACCGACGATACCGACAGCGCCAACGACCACGGCGACGACCAGCTCGGCGGCTTCTACGACCCTGAAGGATCCGGTGCTTGCGATGGCACGGGAGCACCTGCAAACGAGGCACCTTGTGCTCCTGCAAGGCCCCGTCGGCTCCGGGAAGCGCACGCTGGCGCACGCACTAGCCAAGGAGATGGCCGGCCAGATCGCCGAAGTCGTCGTCGAGCGTGGTACCGGTCGCCTCACGTTCCGGGCCTTGCCAGGCGATGAAGTACTGGTCATCGAGGAGCCGTTCGGACGCCACGAGCTGTCCCCCGAATGGCCACGTACAGCGGAAGACCTCGTCACCTTGGCGGCCTCAGCTTCCTTGTCACGTAAGGTGCTCGTCACGTCGACGCCCACTCCACTCCATGAGCTCGCCGAGAAGCTCGGAGCGCTGCCCTCATGGATCGAGAGAGTCCGCATCGACATTGTGGAGGCCGAAGGGGACCAGTTCCGATTCGACCTTCTCGCTGCCGAGCTCGAGGCCCGCGGGGTCGCGAACGACCACGCCGTAGCTATCTTCTCAGATCGTGCAGCGCTTGCCCGGGAGCTACGGCGACGCATTGATGTGGTCGCGTTCGCGGCCCACGCAGCCCTGGATCCCCAGGCGTCTGTCGGATCGCTACTCAGCCGCATGCGTGAGGAGATGGCACGTATGGCGCTGCACATAGCGATTCAATCGCTCCCGTGGCATGTCGAGCAGCCATCGGCAGCCGCGGTCATCGCCGCCTTTCTGGCTGCAGGGGGGATCGATCAGGACGACAGACGAGCTCTCGCTTCGATCGAGCAAGCAAACCGCATTCCCATCACCAGGATGCTCGATTGGTTGACCCGCCGCAGGCTCCTCCGCGATGCAGATCGGCAGAAGCAACAAGCCAGTGCTCCGATCATTGAAGCGCTCGCGATGGGTTTGCGCCGTTCGCTTTTCGAGGATCGTCTCTTGACCATCGTAAAAGTCGCGCGCGCTCTCGTCGAGACCGGGCAGAGCTCGCGCGTGCGCGAAACCGTGGACAATGCAACCACGCTGCTAGAGCTCTCGCCGGAAGACGTAAGGGGCGCCCTCTGGGATCTACGGAGCGCCTTGATTCGGGAGCTTCTTCAGATCGAACCTAACCGCTTCTCCGAGAGGTTCACATCCGTCGCGGCCTTTCTGCATCAGAGCTCCAGCGCGGAGCGGGGGCCCCTCGAGTTGCTCGCGCGCGCCCTCACCACGACGGCGGAGGCCCCTCGCGCTCGCTGGGGCCTCCGATCCGAGGCACGCACCTGGACACCCCCTACGCTCAGCCTCATGGAGCGCCGTCGGATCTCACGATCTCCGGAGGCACGCGAGTTGGGTCTCCGGTACGTCCGGCTCGCGCTCGCGGACAGGAAATTCGACCTCGGCAGTAACACGATAGCCGATTTCTTCCGGTCCCTGGGATTCACCTTTGGTGATGCGTGGATCGACGCCTTAGAGCAGGCCGTTAGCACCCGGGGCAAGCACGCTCGCGCGATCACGGCAGCGCTGCTCGAGGAGGCCCAGACGAACCCAGAGATACTGCCTTTGGCGGAGGACGTGCTGCGTGAGGCATGGAAGAACGCCGAGCGGCGGTGGGCTGAAGTCGCGGCTCCTATAAAACGGAGAATGAGAGAGGGCGCTGACAGTCCAGTCGACAGCGACGCGCTGGAGCACTATTCGGAAGACATCTACTCCGATGTCCTCGATGCGTTCGATGGTTATGTCGAGATGCGGCGCACGCGGCATGGCTACCAGTGGCTCCTCGATGGGGGGCACGTCGAGCCGCCGTGGACGCGGGCATGGAGAAGCGCCGTGCAGTACGATGACGGCGGGGCGCACGAGGACGAGCTCGTTGCACTCGCCGCACGCGGCGATGACGTGGCGATCTATGGCGTCGCGAGCCTCCTCGCACGGCGCATCGATCTCGTCCCCCGGGTATTTACCCCGGCCAATATCACGGCGCTTGGATGGGCAGCGCCCCAGGTTCTGGCCGCGCTGTTGGCACGGCGCTGGCCTGCGAAGGCCCTCCCCGCCATAAAAGCGGCGCTCGCGAGCCTACAACCCCTCCATCGTCTCGTCGTGCTCGCCTCATGGAGCGACGCGGATGCCGAGGAGCGCACGGAGCTCGAGGCCGTCGTCGATCCCTCCGACGCCTCGGTCAGAACCGCGCTGGCACTGATTCGGTACCGTCATGGCGGCGCGCCGCCTCCCGATGCACTACTCGACGATGCTGCGCGGAGTTGGCTCCTGCGACTCCTCGATGTCCCCCTCGCCAATGTGAACCTCGCGGCGGCCGACGCACTCCTCATCGTGGCACCGGAGACGTGGACCTACCTTCAACGCCATCGCGAGGCGGACGTGCGCGTCAGCGCGATCGATCGGTCCCCGGCGTCGGGTGATGGAATCGGCATGATCGTAGCGGCCTGCTCCGACCCTGACTGGCGGGTGCGCACCGCTGCGCTCTCGGCGCTGCGCACGCGCCCTGTCAATCTCGCGGAGAACCGAGCAGCGCTCCTTGCGATTGCGCACGATAGGAGCCACTCCGTGCGAAACGCCTGGCTCTCGTTCGTCTCCGAGAAGCGATGGGTCGATGCGAGTGTTGCGGTTGCCCGCTTGCTCGAAGACAGGTACGACGAGAGTCCCTCATGGGAGAAGAATTTCACCATCGCTCGACGGGCCGCTGAGGTGATGAACGATCTTGAGCCGATGCCGGACGAGGCCGCGGAGTTGCTCTTATCATTTATAGAGAAGCAACGAGTCAAGGATGAGGATGTGGGCGTGGTCCATAGAGCCCTTGACGTCCTTCCCAAGATTCCGCAGGCGCTCCATGGGCGGGCGACGGACATCGCGCTCGTCCTTGCTGACGGTCGAACGCTGCCGTTTTCGGAGGATGAGTGCGAAAACCTCCGTATCGCAGCGATCTTTGCAGTCGCGACGCTGTTGTCCGATAACGAGATAATTCGGACCACTGAGCGCATCGGACTGCTTTCCGAGCTCGCGACGGGACGCGGACGGCCCGCCGGTTTCACTGCGGTCTCGCTCGGCAGCCTGGGTGAGCAGATGGTCGATCCACGCAGCGTGCACGCTTTGAACAATGCCGACGGAGCCCTACTCTGGAGCGTCGGCGCGTTCCTTGAGGGGCGGCTCGCGACCCTCCGCGAAGGCACACGCGCGTGGCTTAGGGGTATCCTTTTAGAATCACCGTACCGCGAGCGGTTCGACGCGCTGTGCACCCGTGCCGCCGCACCGGATCAAGTGGCGCCTCCAGAGGTAGTGAACATCTTCAGGCGTTGGCTCGAGGACGCCGAGATTCAACAAGGCGGCACGCGAGGCAGCATCCTTCGTGAGATCTTGCCGGATATCGCGAAGACTACCGAGGATGGATTGCTCTCGATCACTTCCGGGGACGAACATTGATCTCCGCATAGGCTGGGCGCGAGCTCCCTGACGTAGAGGGCAGGCGGGTGGCGCCTCGATGCGAGCAGCCGGGTCGACTATCAGCTCAAGTCTGCTCGCTTCTCCGGCTCCAACAGCAGCCCGAGTAGCTGGCCGAGCGCTTGGTGGACGACCCGGGCTGCTTCCGCATCACCGAGTGCGACGGCACGGCTGAGGGTGCTGGCAAGCTCGGCAACCACCGCGACCCGAGGGGACGGGTCGGCTGGCATGAGCTCCTCAGGCCCGAGGCTCACCGGTTGGGCCCGGGTTGGGTCCATGCCTCCCGAACGGGTGCGATCCGTCGTCTTGCCCCCGATAGATCCCGGCCGATCCCACGGCTCGCACCGGTTCGCCACGGCAAATTCGTCCTTGGGCTTCTTCCCTGGTGCCGGGGAGCTCGTCCTCGACCGCCTTGCTCCCACGGCGAGCGCGCGCCGCCGTCGCGCGATCGCGATCGCACAGGGCAGCGCCGGGCGTGATCGCGATCGGACATCCGCTCTGAATCGCGGCCCTAAGTCCACGAATTCACGTCGGATCTCGCCGGCACACGGGCTGCAACAGGCGTCGCTCGGAGAGGAGCCCGATGTCGATGATGACCCGAAATACCTCCGACACGTCCATCACGTTCTCGCTCGCGGAGCTCGCCGAGCTCGAGGAGGCGCGCGTGCGGGAGGAGCACCTCCGGCGCGCGAGGGCGCGCGAGCAGGAAGCCCGCGAGCAGCGCGAGGCCGAGGCGCGCCGGCGCGCAGCGGAGGCGGCGCGGGCCGCCGCCGAGGCAGAGGCGCAGGCGCGGCGCGAGCGGGAGCAGGCCGAAGCGGAGGCGCGCGCGGAGGCGCGGGCGCGGGCGGCGCTCGAGGTCGCGCGCATCGAGGCCGAGGCCAAGGCGCGCCTCGAGGCCGACAACGCGGCGCGCGCGCACGAGCTGGCCGTCGCCCGCGCGCGCGCCGAGGGCCGACGCCGCAGCCTGGTGCACGCGCTCGCCGCGGCGCTCGGCCTCGTGCTCTGCGGCGGCGCAGCGGCCGCGTACGGGGCCGCGCAGCACGTGGCGGGCCTGGAGCAGGAAGCCCGGCGGCTGCGCGACGCCCAGGCCGCGCTGGCGGAGGAGCGCGAGAGCGCGAGGGCGGCCGAGCTGGCGGCCCTCGACCGGCGCCACGCGGCGCTGCGCGGCCGGCCCCTCGCCCGCGACGCCGAGGAGGCGCGCGCGACCGCCGAGGCGGCGCGGAATGCCCTCGATCCGCGGGCGCTGGACCACGACCGGCTGCGGGCGTTCGGGGACGCGCTCGACGCGCTGGAGGCGCGGCTCGACGCGCTCGAGAGGATCGCGGCGCTCGATCGGCGCCACGCCGACCTCGCCGCCTGGGCCGTCGAGCGGCGGCGGACCGAGGCCACGGCGGCGACCCGGGCCGCCGCGGCGCGCGCGAGGGCGGCGGGCGCCGACGAGGGCGCGCTCCGCGCCTACGAGAGCGCGCTCACCCGCCTCCGGGAGGCGCTCGCCCAGCCTGCGACGCGGGGCCCGCAGCCGCAGGTCCGGTCCCCGCAGCCCGAGTGCACGAACCCTGGCGACCCGATGTGCGGGCTCGACGGGCGGCCTCTCTGAGGCGCTTTCGCCGCGCTTCTCTCCGGGCGAACGACGGCGCCGCTCTCCGAGCGAACGACGGCGCCGCTCTCCGAGCGAACGACGGCGCCGCCGCCCCCGGGCGCGGCGCTTCCACGCTCCGGAGGACCATGGCACCCTGCGAGGAGAATGGCCAAGGACGTGCCGAGCACCAGCGAGCACCGGGGCCCGGTGCGGCCCGAGGCCGGGCGGCGGCGGCCGGCGCTGGTGTGCGCCTTCCCGCGGCCGATGGCGCTGGCGCTGCCCGACTCCGGGACCGTCATCGGCCGCGCCTGGCTCGCCGAGCGCGGCCTCGCCGACACGGAGGTTTCGGGCAAGCACCTGCGGATCGATCGCGCCGGCGGCGCGCTGCGCGTCGCGGACGTCGGATCGCGCAACGGCACGTGGGTCAACGGATCGAGGCTCGCGCCGCGCGACCTCACGCCGCTCGACGACGGCGCGGTGCTGAGGCTCGGGCGCACCCTCTTCGTCTTCCGCGAGGAGCTCCACGGCCCCCTCGACCCGGCGCCGCCCGTGGGCGGGCTCGTCGGCCCGTACGGCCTGCGCGCCGTCGCGCAGCCCCTCGCGGGCCTGCCGCGGAGCCGCCCCGGCAACGTGCTCATCGAGGGGGAGACGGGCGTGGGCAAGGAGCTCGTCGCGCGCGCCGCGGCGGCGTCGCTCGGGCGCGCGGCGCCGTTCGCGGCGGTGAACGTGGCCGGCGTCGCCCGCGGCGTCTTCGAGTCCCAGATGTTCGGTCACGTGGCGGGCGCGTTCTCGGACGCGCGCAGCGCCGCGCCCGGGATCGTCGTGGCCCACGACGGCGGGACGCTGTTCCTCGACGAGATCGGCGAGCTCGACCTCGATCTCCAGGCGAAGCTCCTGCGACTCCTGGAGAACCGCGAGGTGCTGCCGGTGGGGGCGCAGCGGCCGGTCCACGTCAACGTGCTGGTCGTCGCTGCGACCAACCGGGACCTCGAGGAGATGGTGGCGCGCGGGGCGTTCCGGCGCGACCTGCTCGCGCGGCTCGCGATGGCGCGCATCCACGTGCCGGCGCTCCGCGAGCGGCGCGAGGACCTCTTCAGCGTGGCGTGCGAGCTCGCGCGGCGCGCGGGCGCCGCGCTCCCGGCGGAAGCGGTCGAGGTCGAGGCCATGGAGCGGCTGCTGCTCGATCCCTGGCCCAGCAACGTGCGCGGGCTCGACGCGGCCCTCGCGGCGGTGCGCCGCCTCGATCACGAGCCCGGGCTGCGGCTGTGGGCGCTCGAGGAGGTGCTGGGGAAGGCGCCGGACGACCAGACGACCGCGCTCACGCAGGAGCGCGTCGAGTCCGCCCTCGCGGCCGCCGGGGGCAACGTGACGTCGGCCGCGGAGCGGCTCGGCGTCTCGCGCGGCAAGCTGCTGCGGTTCCGCAAGCGCACGCAGCAAGAGGAGTGATCGCGCCTACCGGGTCCTGGCGCAGCGGAAGCCGATGCTCCAGCCGCGCGCCGTGGGAGCGCTCGGGCGGCGGTGGGCGGAGCGCACGTACTGGCTCTCGACCGTGTCCCACCCGCCGCCGCGGAGCACGCGGCGGGAGTCGTCGCAATCGCCCCTGTCGTAGGGGCAATAATGGCTCTCGGTCCACTCCCAGACGTTGCCGGCCAGATCCACGGTGCCTGCGGGCGATTTCCCCGCCGGCGATCGTCCGACGGGGGCAGTCGCCGGGGCCGCGTCGCCGTCGTTGTACATGCGAGGCCACGGCCCCTTCCCCACCTTTTCGAGCCGCTCCGTCAGCATCTGGCTGCACTCCGGCCCGCAGGCGTTGAGGCGTTCGCCCGAGGGAGGCGCGTGGCCCCAGGGGTAGGTCCATGCGTCCTGGCCGCGCGCCGCGAGCTCCCACTCCGCCTCGGTGGGCAGCCGCTTGCCGGAGGCGGCGCAGTACGCCTTCGCCTGGTACCAGTCGACGCAGTTGATGGGGTGGTCCGGCGCCTCGGGGCCGTTGCAGAACTGGCTCCAGAAGGAGCGGCCGTTCGGCGTGAGCCCCTCCGACTCGACGGTTTGCCGCGGGCGCTCGCAGGCCTCGCAGTCCAGGTAGGACTTCACCGTGACCTCGGTGGCGTCGAGGCAGAACGACCTCACGGTCACGCCGTGCCGCGGCGTCTCGTCGCTGGGCGTCTCCGCGTCCGCTTCGGAGCCCATCTGGAACTCGGCGCCTTCGATGAGCACCATGCCGCCCGGGCAGCCGCCCGATCCGGCCGGCGGCGCGCGCAGGAAGAGGTACCCCCCCGCGCCCGCCGCGCACGCGGCGGCGGCGAGCCGCACCGCGCGTCCAGCGAGCGTGGCGCGCGTGGCGCGCGCGCCCGAGGCCCCCCGCGCCGCGGGCCGCTCCGCGGCGCGCGGGTGGAGCGCGGTGTGGCCGGCCGCTGAGCCAGGGACGGAGCCTGCCGTCACCGGGTCGCCCGCGCGGCCAGCGGGCGCGTCGCCCTCCATCACCTGCGCCTCGATCGGCGCCTCCAGCCCCAGGAAGGCCTCGACCATCTCGCGCGCCGACTGGAATCGGCAGCTCGGATCGACGGAGAGCGCCTTGGCGAACCAGTCGTCGATCGACGCCGGCAGGTCCGGCCGCTGCTCGGTGGCGGGGCGGAACTTCCCCTTCAGGACGGCCGCGCCCACGGCGACGAACGAGCTGCCCTGGAACGGCTGCGCGCCGGTCAACGTCTCGTAGAGGACGACGCCGAGCGACCAGAGATCCGAGCGGAGATCGACGTCCTTGCTCCCCTCGAGCTGCTCGGGGCTCATGTAGGGAGCCGATCCGATCACCATCCCGGTCTCGGTGAGCGCGGGGCTCGCCGCCGGCGCCGCCGCGTCGCCCGCCATCTTCGCGACGCCGAAGTCGAGCACCTTGACGAAGAGCGGGTATCCTTTGCTCCCCTCCGTGATGAAGACGTTGTGGGGCTTGATGTCGCGGTGCACGATGCCGTGTTCGTGGGCGCACTCGAGCGCGCTCCCCACCTGCCGCACGAGCGACCTCGCGGTGGCGAAGCTGAGGCGGCCGCCGCGCTCGAGGAGCTCGGCCAGCGAGAACCCGCGCAGGAGCTCCATCACGAGGTACGGCACGGCGCCTTCGACGGCGCCGTAATCCATGACCTGCACCACGTGCGGGTGCGCGATCCGCGCCGTGGCCATCGCCTCCCGGCGGAAGCGCGCGACGAGGGCAGGGCTCGCCGCCACCCGCTCGGGACGGATGAACTTCACCGCGACGTCGGTGTCGAGGGCGAGGTGCCGCGCCGCCCACACAACCCCCATCCCGCCCTGCCCGAGAGGCCTCAGCAGGTGCAGCTTGTCCGCGATGACGGCGCCAGGTCGGAGCTCCACGATGGCCGGGCGATTGTACCACCGGCGCGCCAGCGGCTGCGCGGCGCCGAGCCGGCCTGAAAAAGCGAGGCCAGCTCAACGACGTATCCATGCCTGTTCGAGGACCCGGCAGCGAGGCGCGATGTATCCAATGCCATGAGCGTTCGACTCGAGAGGATTGATCCCGAGCCCATCCCCTCGAGCGTCACGAGGGCACACACCCCCCTTCCCCACCGTCATCTCCGCTGGTTCCGGGCTCGATTGCGCCGGCGGGCGGGCTCCCGCGCCCCTCGAGCCATCCCGGCGAGCAGCTCCGCGGAAGCGGCGCGGGGCTCTCGAAACAACACCCGCTCGTCGCCGGGCGACAACGTACTACGCTCCCTCGGCGATGACCCAAGGCGTCCGCCCCTTGCACGAGCTCCGCGACGAGGCCCGCTCCGCGCTGGCGCGGAGCGACCTCGGCCGCGCCCGCGACGCGCTCTTCAGCGCCCTCCAGCACACCATCGCCCGCGAGGAGGACTACGTCGCCATGACCGACGAGCTCCGCGACGTGCTGGTCCGCCTCGGCGACCACAAGAGCGCGCTCACGGTCGCCTGGTACGCGGGCAGCGAGGTCACCCAGCGCCCGCTCATCCCGCACGTCCCGCCCATCGACCGCGCCCGGACCGTGCTCGCCTGGGCCGAGCGGGAGCAGGACCCCGAGCGGCAGAAGCGGCTCTACGCCCGCGCCGCCGACGAGTACGAGGCCGCCGGCCTCGTCGCCCAGGCCGCCATCGCCCGCGAGCGCGGCCAGGACTTCGCCCGCGCCCGCGCGCTCTGGTCGCGCCTCGCCCAGCTGCTCTCCGCGTCGGGCGCCGACCTCTACGCCGCCGGCCTCGCCCGCTTCAACCTCGCCCGCACCTCGCTCCGCACCGGCGACGCCGCGGCCGCCCGCGAGGCCGTCTTCGCCTCCGTCCACCTGCTCGAGGAGGCCGCCGACCGGTACGAGACCATCGGCCAGCGCGAGCGCGCCTTCGACTGCTACCAGGTCCTCATCGCCGTCGGCCGCGAGAGCCGCGCCTTCGAGCACGTCCTCGAGGGCTACGTCAACGTCATCCGCATCCTCCGCGAGGACCACCTGCGCTACTACGCGCTCCAGTCCTACGAAGAAGCCGTCTCCGCCGCCGAGAAGCAGGGGGAGATCTCCGCCGCCGCCACGCTCGCCCGCGAGATGGCCACGTACGCCCGCAAGGAGGGCCTCGCCGCCGTCGCCAACTTCGCCGTGCTCGCGCAGGCCCGCCTCTGGCAAGAGGTCTCCGCCGTGTCGCAGAAGCGCGCGGCCCCGCCGGAGATCGCCGAGAACGCCCTGCTCGCCGCGGTGATCGCGCTCGGCGAGGCGGGGCAGTACAGCAAGGTCGGCGGCGTCTACCGCGCGCTCACCCAGCTGCCGCTCGAAGAGGCCCGCAAGAAGCACTACGCCCGCGCCGCCGGCCGCTACGTCGACGCGCAGGACCTGCCGATCGACGCCTCGCCGCTGCCCGCGCACCTCCGCCACGAGCTCGGCTTCCCCGACGTCTGGCACATCGATCTCGTCGAGTGGGAGCAGGCCGGCAGCGCCAGCCAGGCGTGCGGCGACATCGTGCTCGACCCGGCGCAGTGGTCCGAGGTCACCCGCCGCCGCGCCATGCTCGCGCGCCTCCTCTCGCTCCAGGTCGAGGGCGCGGCCCCCGAGGGCGCCCCCCGCGCGGCCCAGCAGATCATCAGCCTCGCGGAGCAGCTCGCGACCGTCGAGCTCTACACGATCCTCTCGCCCCTCGAGCACCTGTTCCGCCGCCCCGAGCCCAAGATCCGGGTGGCCGTCGTCCGCGCGCTCTCCCGCTTCCTCTACAAGCGCACGTTCATCACGCTCCGCGACGCGCTCGCCGACCCCGACCCCACGGTGGTCCACGAGGCCGCGCGCGCCCTCGAGGAGCTCCGCTTCCCCCACGCCTTCGACCCGCTCGCCCGCATCTACCGCGAGTCGCAGGCGCCCGCGGTCCGCGCGAGCGCCGTGCGCGCGATCGCGAAGATCGACACCCTCGAGGCCGCCGAGATGCTGCTCGGCATCCTGCAGCACGAGGGCAGCGACGAGCGCGCCGCCGCCGTCGACGCGCTCAAGCGCGCCCGCGGCATGAAGTTCGTCGACCTCGCCCGCGGCTCGCTCGCGGAGCTGCCGAGCTCCGCGCAGGCCGTCGTGCGGGAGATCCTCCAGAGCCGCGGGGTCAGCGCGTGAGCGCCCCCCCGAGGGCCCCTGTCGACCCCGCGCGGCAGAGCGCCGGGGCGGCTGCCTGCCCGATCAGGACTCCATCGTGTGTCGATATCCCACCTTTGCCGCGACGCGCGATGTAACCTCGCGATTGCGCGGCGCGGCAAAGGGGATTCCTTAACGACTTTGCACATCACCTTGCGCCGCCCGCCGCGCTCCAGTCGGGGTACCCTGCACGCGTCAATCCAACTCATCCCGAAGGATTCTCGACGCGCGATGTCGTAAGTATGGAATCGGACGGAGCGCTTGGGGGAGCGCGGGAAACACCGTCCGGGCTCCCGGTGGTGCGCTGCTCGACGACGGTCGACTTCTCAGCGCCCCACCGGCGGCTCTTCTTCGCGGTGGGCGAGCAGCTGGACGCCTCGCTTGGGGCGCCCGGCTGTTCGCCCACACGCGTCTTCACGCGGCCGCGGCGCAGCGGCCGACCGCCGCGCGCGGCGCAGCGGCCGACCACGCGCGCGCAGCGGCCGACCACGCGCGGCTCAGCGGCCGAAGATCGACTCGAGCGCCGGCACGAGCAGGGGGCGGCGGAACGTGTAGCCCAGCTCCTCGGCCCGCCTGGGCTGGACACGCTGCCCGGTGGTCACGATCTCGGCCGCGTCGCCCATCCCGAGCTTCACCATCACCTCGGGCACGCGGAGCCACGTGGGCCGGCGCAGCACGGCGCCGATCGCCCGCGCGACCTCCTCGCCGGTCGCCGGGTTCGGCGAGGTCACGTTGAGCGGGCCGCGCACGGCCTCGTTGTCGAGGGCGAGCAGGATCATCCCCACGACGTCGTCGCGGTGGATCCACGAGATCACCTGCTTGCCGTCGCCGATCGGCCCGCCGAGGAAGAATTTGAAGGGGGCGATCATCTTGTCGAGCGCCCCGCCGCCCTCGCCGATCACCACGCCGATCCGCAGCTGCACCGACCTCACGCCGTGCCGCTCCTCGACGGCGCGCGCCGCCTGCTCCCAGCGGACCACGACGTCGGCGAGGAAGCCCTGCCCGGGCTCCGCGCCCTCGTCGAGCGCCTTGTCGCCCGGCTGCGGCCCGTAGTAGCCGACGGCCGAGGCGCACAGGAACGCGCTCGGCTTGCGCTTCGCCTGGCCGATCGCCTCGCCCATCAGGCGGGTCGTCTCGATGCGGCTGTCCACGATCTCGCGCTTCGCCGCCTCGGACCACCGCTTGGCGATCGGCTCGCCCGCGAGGTGGATGATCACGTCCACCCCGTCGACCTCCTCGAACCACGGCCCCGGCCCCATCGGGTTCCACGAGGCGACGCGCGCCCCGGGCAGCGCCGCCTGCGCGCGCTTCACGTCGCGCGTCAGCACCGTCACCCGATCGCCCCGGGCGAGCAGATCCTTCACGAGACCGCGCCCGATAAACCCGCTGCCGCCGGTGACAAGAACCGTCTTCACGCGATCGTTCTATCACGGCTCGGACGGAGGCGGCGACGTCCGCGTGGGGAACGTCGGATGCATGGAGAGGTGCTCCGTTGCGGCCGGCGGCGGTCCTGTCGTGACGCGGAGCGCGGGAGACGGTAAGAGGCCGAGCTCATGAGTGACCTAGAGACCTTCAAGAAGCTTCCGCTCGGCGGCATCGACCGCCGCGCGCTCGTCGGGGCGCTGGCCGAGCACGGCGCGCGCGCGGCGAGCGAGCTGCTCGCGGCCCACCGCGCCCGCATCACCCCCGCGGGCACGAAGATCGCCCCGGACGCCGCGGTGCTGATCCTGGGCGGCTCGAACGGCATCACCCGGGCCCTCGGGCTGCAGCTGCTCTTCGGGGAGCGGGTCGCCGTCTTCGGCGTGCACTTCGACAGCGAGAAGATGCAGATCGGCCCGCACCACGTGAAGGCCCTGACCGACGCCGCGGAGGCCGAGGGGCTCACCGCGCGCTTCTGGAACAACGACGCCACGAAGCCGCAGGTGATCGACGAGGTGGTCGCCGCGCTGAAGGAGCGGTATCGGGCGGTGCACCTCGTGAACGGCATCGCGAACGGGGCGACGAAGCGGTACGTGGAGCACGGGCCGACGACGGTGAAGGACCTCGACGTCGTGTTCGACCCGGTGCTCCAGGTCCCCGACTTCTCGCGCCCCGAGCACATCCGCAAGCTCGGGCTCGTCGAGGTCGAGGTCGCGAGCGACGCGGACATCGAGCGCACGAACAAGTTCATGGGCACGTCGTCGCTGCTCTGGGCCGAGCCGCTCGCCGCGGCGGGGCTGCTCGTGAAGGGCGAGAGCGTCGTGGCCTTCTGCGACTACGACTACCCGAGCGACGACCCGGTCTACGCGATGGGCCCGCTCGCGGGCTCGAAGATCCTGCAGCGCAAGACGATGGCCGACATCCGGGAGCGGTTCGGCGCGCGGACGGCGCGCATCTGCTACCCGGCCCTGGCGACGACGGCGCTCGGGGCGATCCCCGGCGGGCTCCTGATGTACGCGCTGAGCGCGCAGATCCTGAAGGAGCGCGGCCAGCTCAAGGACGTGATCGACCTCGCCCACGACTCGATGGAGGTCTGGCGCCCGAGCTGGGACGGCGGCGACCTGCGGGTGGACGCGGCCTACCAGGCCGCTCTGCCGGAGTTCAACAAGCGCAAGGCGGAGATCGGGCCGAACGACGTCCCCGGGGCGTTCCGGCTGCTGTTCGAGTAACGAAGCGGACGACGCGGACGACGCGGACGACAAAAAACGCTGCGGCGCGGGGCCCTCTGAGCCCCGCGCCGCGCTTTGTGGCCCTTCCGGGCCGCCCCCCTCACCGCGGCCCGTCCGGGCCGCGGCCGTTCAGGTCTCGGCCTGCGCCGCGACCTCGTGATCGAGCCGGGCGACCGGGCGCGCCTCGGGCACCTCGAGCTCGTCCTTGGCCGCGACCTCGGGCTCGAAGCGGGCCACCTGGCGCTTGTCGGACATCTTGAGGATGCCCATCCAGGTGAACACGCGGATGACCTGGTAGGCCGGGTCGATCTCGAACCAGCGCACCGCGAAGTTCGGGCTCATCGAGTACTTGTGGTGGTTGTTCTGGAAGAGCTCGCCGAGGGTCACGAGGTCGAGGATGAGCGTGTTGCGCGAGTCGTCGTCGCTGTTGAAGTTGCGGTAGCCGTACTTGTGGCCGCACCAGTTCACGATCGCGCCGTGCATCGGGCCCATGGTCCAGTGGAGCGGGAGGAACAGGAACTGCCACCACGCCGTGGCGAAGAGGGCGTAGAAGCCCACGTAACCCGTGCCCCAGGCGAGGCGGCTGATCCACGAGTTGCCGATGCGATCGAGCGTGGGCCACTCGGGATAGCCGCCGAGGAAGCGCGGCTCCACCTGGGCCGTGCTCGCGTAGATCTCGTCGTAGCGCTTCGCCGTGTCCCACATCATCCGCGCGACGTCCTTGTAGTACCGCGGCGAGTGCGGGTCCTTCGGCGTGTCGCTGTAGGCGTGGTGCATGCGGTGCAAGATCGCGTAGACCCACGGCACGAGGTACGAGGAGCCCTGCGTGAGGTACGTCAGGAAGTGAAAAATCCGCTCCCAGCGCTTCGACATCGTGAACATCCGATGGGAGGCGTACCGGTGCAGGAAGAAGGTCTGGAAAAAGACCGAAAGCGTAGAGTGGGCGATGAGTACGATCGCGATCTCCATGATTTGCTTCTAACCGAGCGGCTCCCGGGAGCCGGTCAGCTCCCGGTCACGATTCCGTAAGGAGGCGCCGCGGTGCGAGGGGTCGTCGCGCCAGTGCGAGGGGTCGTCGCGCCGGCGCGCAGGTCCTGTGCTCGCCCGCGCCGGTCCGTGGTAACGGCCGGGTCGTGAAGGCCGTGATCATCGGGGCGGGCCGGGGCAGCCGGCTGCGTCACCTGACCGAAGAGCTGCCGAAGACGCTGGTCCCGATCCTTGGCCGTCCGATGCTCGACGGCATCCTCGACGCGCTCGCGGCGGGCGGCTTCAAGCGCTCCGACGTGGTGTTCATCTGCGGCTACAAGGCCGACGTGATCCGCGCGGCCTACCCGGATCTGACGTACGTCGAGAACCGCGGCTGGGAGCAGAACAACATCCTGCTCTCGCTGCTCTGCGCGCGCGAGCACCTCGAGGGCGGCTTCGTCTCGACGTACGCCGACATCGTCTACCGCCCCGAGATCGTCGCCGATCTGGTGCGCTCGCCGCACGACATCGCGCTCGCCTGCGACACGGACTGGCGCCGCCGGTACGTGAACCGCTCGCAGCACCCCGAGACCGACGCCGAGAAGCTGCGCGCCGACGGCGATCGCGTCGTCGAGCTCTCGCGCCGCATCCCGTCCGAGGCGGCGACCGGCGAGTTCATCGGCGTGATGAAGCTCTCCTCCCGCGGCGCCGCGCAGCTCCTGTCCGCCTTCGACGCCGCCCGCGCCGCCTTCGAGGGCCGCCCGGAGTTCCGCGAAGGCCGCTCGTTCCAGCGCGCCTACCTCATCGATCTGCTCCAGCACATGATCGAGTCCGGCGCCCTGCTCCACAAGGTCGACACCCACGGCGGCTACATGGAGATCGACACCCTGGAAGACGCCTCGCTGGCGGACGCGTGGTGGCGCGGCGCGCCCGGGTGACGCCCGCTCCGGCGCGGCGCGCGCAGGGGGCGCCCGCGCCGGCTACAGGGCGTCCGTGAACGACGTCCCCTGGGCGAGCAGGCCGGGCAGCCCGCCCGTGTGCAGGAACAGCACCCGCTTGCCCGAGAGCTCCCCGCGCTCGGCCATGTCCCAGAGCCCCGAGAACGCCTTGCCCGTGTACACCGGGTCCAGGATGAGGCCCGCGAGCCGCGCCGCCTGGATGATCCGGCGCCGCTGCTCCGGCGTGGACACCGCGTAGGCCGGCCCCTTCGCGGAGTCGTCGACGACGAGGTGGGCCGGCGCGCCCAGGCCGGGCTCGAGCGCGCGCGCCTCGTCCATGATCTGCAGCGCGATGCGCGCGAACGTCGCCCGGTCCTCGCACACCGCCATCGCGCGCACCTCGCCGGCCACGTCGTGGTGGGCGGCGCCGAGCGCCGTGCCCGCCGCGGTGCCGCCCGAGCCGCACGCGTGCACGATGACGTCGAACGGCTTGCCCCCCGCGAGGCCGACGTCGAGCTGCTTCCGGATCTCCTCCATGGCGCGCACGTAGCCGAGCGCGCCGAGGCCGTTCGAGCCGCCCTCGGGGATCACGTACGGCCGCCCGCCCGCGGCGCGGATCTCGGCCGCGGCCTCGGCCATCACGGCGTCGCGGCCCTTGTAGGCCTCGGGCGAGATCAGCCGGATCTCCGCGCCGGCGAGCCGGTCGAGCAGCACGTTGCCCTCGAGCGTCGCGCCGGCCGCGACGTCGGCGGCGCGCAGGAACAGCACCGCGCGCATCCCGAGCGACGCGCCGAGCAGCGCGGTCGCGCGCGCGTGGTTCGACTGCAGGCCGCCGCAGGTGATCACGCAGTCGGCGCCCTCCTCGCGCGCGGCCGCGAGCAGGTACTCGAGCTTGCGGATCTTGTTGCCGGCCTCCGCGCCGCCCGTCATGTCGTCGCGCTTCACGTAGAGGTCGACGCCGAGCGCCTCGGCGAGCCGGCGCGGGCGCTGGATCGGGGTCGGGAGGTGGGCCAGCGCGAGTCGTTTGCGCATCATGTTCTCCGTCCTCGAAGGGTTCCGACTGGTTCCGGCGGGCGCCGGCGGTGTCGGCGGCGAGCAAACGCGCCCGCGGCCGGCGCCGTCACCCGACCTCGACGAGCGGCGCGCCGCTCTCGACCGTGGCGCCCGGGGTCGCGTAGATCTTCTTCACCACGCCGCTGCGGGCCGCGCCGAGCTCGTTCTCCATCTTCATCGCCTCGACGACCACGAGCGGCGCGCCGGCCGCGACCTCGTCGCCCTCGCGGACGAGCACCTTCAGGACGCGGCCCGGCATCGGCGACGTCACGAGCCCCTCGCCCACGGCGTGCCCCGCCTGCGCGGCGCTGCGCAGGGCCCGCGCCCGCTCGCTCTCGACCCGCGCGCCGAAGCGCCGGCCGTTCGCGGCGACGTCGACGTCGGGCGGCGCCCCGTGGAGCCAGAGATCCACGCCGCGGCCGTCGAGGCGGAGGTGCGTCGAGGCGCCCTCCCCGATGGCGTCGGCCACCATCGTGCGCCCCTCGACCGAGACCTCTACCTCGCCGTTCGGCAGGTGCGCAACGTCGACGGGGATCTCTCGGCCGGAAGGGAGGGTGACGTGGTAGCGCATCTCGTCTTCGTCTCGTTCGACTCGTTCGACTTGTTCGACTCGTTCGGTCTCCGCCGGGCGGCGGGCCGGGCGCCCGATCCCCGGCGCGACGTCGCAGCCGCCCCTCTAGCATCCTGGGCGGTCCTCGTCTGCTGTGTCGCACGCGAGCTCGGCCGTGGGCGCGCGCGGCGGCGGCGGAGGCCGCGGCCGGCTCAGTGGATCAGGCCCAGCTTGAGGGTGAGCAGGAACTGATCCGGGAGCTCGGTCCCCGCGGCGTCGTTGAACGCGCCGCCGGGGAAGAAGGCGCCGGCCTCGGTGCCGAGCTGGATGGTGAGGAGCCGGCCCATCGCGATGCGCGCATCGACGCCGAGGTCGAGCTCGACGCCGAGGTCGCGGCGGCGCCGGTCGCCGCCGTCGTAGTTGGCGAGGCCGCCGTCGTCGGGGTCGCGGTACGGGTCGACGGGATCGGCGGTCGCGTGCGCGATGACGGCGCCCGCCTTCAGGTCGAGCCAGCGCGCGGGCCGCACGACGAGGCGCGGGTTCACGTAGGCGGCGCCGAAGACGCCCCCCTTGGAGGGCAGCGCCCGCAGGCCCGGCGCCGGGACCTCGCCCGAGCGCTCCTTCTCGGTGAGGGTGGCCGCGCGCGCCGTCTTCCAGGCGAGCACCTCGTCGAACAGGAGGAGCCCGACGTTGTGGCTCGGGTCGAACGTGAACCGCCGCGCCACGCCGTCGCCGGGGTCGTCGTCGCCCGAGGCGTAGCCGACCTCGAGCTCCGTGACGACGCGCCCCCACCGGTCGGCAGGCCGCGGCCCGCGGACGGCGACGTGCACCGCCCCGAGCGTGGCCGCGCCGCCGACCGAACGCACCGCCGCGGGCGCGCGCCCGACCCGGGGGACCGAGGGCAAGTCCGCGTCGCTCGGGGCGAAGGTCGTGGCGCCGAGGACCGCCGCGGCCTCGAGCTCGCCGTAGACGTGGGCGCCGCCCCCCGGCACCGGCGCGTCGAACCTGCCCGCCACGTCGATCACGCCGGCCGTGAGCGCCTCGGTGTAGGGGACGACGCCCGCCCGGGTGCGGCGCTCGCGCGTCTGCCGCCGCAGGGCGCCGTAGATCCCGACCTCGCCGCGCCGCGCGCGCCAGAGCGCCGACACGACCGCCTGGACGGCGAGATCGCCCGCGCCCGCGTCCTGCCGCTCGACGCCGTCGACGTCGTCGACGTCGTCGACGTCGTCGACGTCGTCGACGTCATTTCCTAGCAGATCGGCCGCGTTGTCCTCGAACACGAGGTCGCCCGCGACCGTCAGGACGAGCGGCCCGTCCCGGCCCATCGGCGTCGCGGCGAGCAGGGCGCGCTCCACCAGCGACCCGCGGGTGTAGTCCCCGAAGAGCGACGGGCGCTCGCCGTCGTTGGCGACGAGCCCCATCCCCCAGTGCGCGCCCTGCTGGCCGGCCCGGACGACCCCGATCGCGGTGGGCACCTCCAGGTAGAGGTAGCGCGGGTGCACCTCGGCCCACGACAGGGCGGCGCGCGCGTCGCGCACCTGGTCCACGTGCTGCGTGGTGTCCCCGGCGATGAGCCCCCGGACGAGGTCGAGCTGCGCCACGACCGAGGCCTTGTCCTTGTAGTGGAAGCGCGACGTGAGGCGCAGCCAGTGGGCGATGAACTGGTGCTGCCCGAGCGTCGTCGCGGCCGGATCCGACGCGGGCGCCTCGAGCCGGAGCGAGGTCATCGCGCGGTAACGGAGCTGGTACTCGCCCTCCACCGAGAACGTCGCGCGCGTCGGATCGGGCGGAGGGGGCGGCGCGCGGCCCGTGTCGATCACGAACCGCCGCTCGAAAGCGACCGCGGCGGGCGGCGGCGTCTGCTCCACGCCCGGGCCCGCGCCCGCGCCGTTCGCGCTCGGGCCCGCGCCGTTCGCGCCGGGGCCCGCGCCGTTCAAGCCCGGGCCCGCGTCCGGGCCCGCGTCCAGGCTCGCGTCCGGGCTCGCGTCCGCGCCAGACGGTGCGCTCGTGCTCACCTCCAGGCCCGGGCCCTCGGCGGGCTGAGCAGCGCCCGGCGACGGGAGCGCTACGGCGAGCGCAAGGGAGGCGAGCGGGACGAGGAGGCGACGCATCGGAAGCAAGCGGAGGAAGCGTCGCCCGGCCGGGGACGCGCGCTGCGGAGGATAGGCGGATCGATCTCCGCAGGGCACAGATTCCTTCCGTTGCTCCGCGCTTTCCAGCGAGCGCCGCCGGGACCTTGCTCCGCCCTTGGCGGGCGGTCGGACAGCGCCGGCTTTGCCCAGCGGGCGTCCTTTTCTCTGGGCATCCGCCGCTCTAGCGTGGGCCCCCGTGACCCTCTCCATGCAGCACAACGCCTCTGTTTCTCCTTTGCTCCTCGGCCGTCCCCTCTCGCTCGCGGATCTCGAGGACGTCGCGCGGCGCGGCCGTCCGGTGGCGATCTGCGCCGAGGCGCGCGCCCGCGCGGCGGCCTCGCGGGGCGCGATCGACGCGATCGCGGCGGCGGGGGACGCCGCGCCCGCGGTGTACGGCATCAACACCGGCTTCGGCGCGCTCGCCGAGACGCGCATCGCCGATCACGACATCCGGGCGCTCCAGCGGAACCTCGTGCGGAGCCACGCCTGCGGGGTGGGCCCCGACCTCGGCGACGCCGAGGTGCGCGCCATGATCGTCCTGCGCGCGCAGGTGATCGCGCTGGGGCACTCGGGCGTGCGCACGGAGGTGCTCGACCTGCTCGCCGCCCTGCTCGAGCGCGGCGTGTGCCCGCGGATCCCGGCGCAGGGCTCGGTCGGCGCGTCGGGCGACCTCGCGCCGCTCGCGCACCTCGCGCTCGCGCTGATCGGCGAGGGGGAGGCGCGCGTCGGCGGGCGGCTCCTGCCGAGCGCGGTGGCGCTCGCGGAGGCCGGCCTCGCCCCGATCGAGCTCGCCGCGAAGGAGGGGCTCGCGCTGATCAACGGGACCCAGTACATGACCGCGCTCGGCGCGCTGGCGCTCCGCGACGCGGCCGCGCTCTGCACGGTCGCGGACATCGCCGGCGCGGTGAGCCTGGAGGCGCTCATGGGCTCGAAGCGCCCCTTCGACGACCGGCTCATGCGCGTCCGCCCGCACCCGGGCCAGGCGGTCACGGCCGGCAACCTGCGCGCGCTGCTCGGGGGCAGCGAGATCATGCAGAGCCACGCCGACTGCCCGAGGGTGCAGGACGCCTACTCGCTCCGCTGCATGCCCCAGGTGCACGGCGCGACGCGCGACGCGGTCGCCTGGGCCGCCGAGGTGCTGACCCGGGAGGTCAACAGCGTCACCGACAACCCGACGGTGTTCCTCGGGGACGGCGGCGCCGAGCTGATCTCCGGCGGCAACTTCCACGGGCAGCCGGTCGCGCTCGCCCTGGATCTCGCCGCGATCGGGGCGGCCGAGCTCGCGAACATCAGCGAGCGCCGGGTCGAGCAGCTGGTGAACCCCGCGCTCTCGACCGGCCTCACCCCGTTCCTCGCGCCGCACAGCGGGCTGCACTCGGGGTTCATGATCGCCCAGGTCGCGAGCGCCTCGCTGGTCAGCGAGAACAAGGTGCTCTGCCACCCGGCGAGCGTCGACTCGATCCCCTCGAGCGCCGGCCGCGAGGACCACGTGAGCATGGGCAGCATCAGCGCCCGCAAGCTCGCGCAGGTGATCGAGAACGTCCGCAGCTCGCTGGCGATCGAGCTGATCACGGCGGCGCAGGGCGTCGACCAGCGGCGGCCGCTGCGGCCGAGCGCCGGCGTGGCGGCCGCCCATGAGGCCGTCCGACGCGTCGTCCCGGAGCTCGTCGAGGACCGGCCGCTCTACCGGGACATCGCGGCCGTGGCCGAGATCATCCGGAGCGGGGCGCTGATCGCGGCGGTCGAGGAGGTGGTGGGACCGCTCAACTGATTTTTTCTGTTTCGAGAATTACATCAGAGACGATTCTTAGGAAATCTGATGCGAGTTACAGGAATGCGATTGCTCCATCGGGCGGCGGTTTGCTGTACATTGGCGCAGTGCCCATTCCGGTTAGCGCCCCGCCTTTTCCATTCGATGCCGTGAGAGATCTGCTCGGGGTGGTCCGGGCGATCTACGCGGCGGCGAAGGACGGCGGGGCGTCGCGGGAAGAGCTCGCGCGCATCGCCAAGGTGGGCAAGGAGCTGAGCCGGGCGCTGGACCTGGCCGGCGCCCCCCAGCAGGGGGCGTCGGGGCACGCGGCCGCGTGGAAGGTGACGGACAAGGCGATGCTCCAGGTGAACGACCTGGTCGATCCGCTTACGCCGGCGGCGCCGCTGCTGCTGGCCGCCAGGAGCCGCGTCACGGGGAACAAGGTGATGACGCGCAGCAAGACCCCGGGGCGGTGAGCCGGGCCGGGGGAACACGCGGCCGCGGGAGGGCGGCGGCGGGAGAGGCGGCGGCGGAGAGGGGCGGCCGCGGAAGGGGCGACTGCGAGAGGAGCGGCGGCGGGAAGAGGGCCGGGGGCTAGCTAGGCCAGGGGCTGGCCGGGCTAGCCGGCAGCGCGGGCTGTCTCAGCGGCAGCGACGATTCTGCTGATAGAAGAAAAAAAAACCTGTCGGACGTAGAGCACGCCGAGGATGTCGAGAACCACGTCACGTCTCGCGCGCGCCTGAGCGCAGGACGGAGACGCACGAGGGTGTGCGGCCCACGGCAATACGCCGCGGGTTACAGCAGGGTCACCGGCGACCGAAGAACCTGCGCCCCCGCGACCGCTCGGCGTCGCGCCGGATGCCCTGCATCACCACGCGGATCAACTCGCGTGTGTAAGCGCGCCTGTCGTGGCGCTTGTGGTCGGGGAGCCTGACCCCCAGAGCGTGCGCAAGACGCTCAACATTCTCTACCTTGGCCTCGCGCAGACAGTCGATGTCCAGATCCATGTAGTCGCGCTCCCCCTTACCCGAGTCGATCCGGTTTGTCGAGGCCCAAGAGGGCCTGGAACGTGCGTTTTGCTGTCTACTGTCAGACCGTGACGGGCGAGAGGCGTCTCGGGCAAGCGGGGGTGGAGCAGGACGGAGACGGAGGGAGCCGCGGCGAACATGGCTGTGGCGACGGCCGTCGTCGGCGGCGACGGCATCGCGGGGCCGTCGGCGGCATCGCAGGACGTCGGCGGCATCGCAAGGGTGGCCGCGGCGGGCGCGGCTCGCGGGGCGCGACCAGCGCGTGCTCGAGACGCACACCCCGACATGGCGAAGGGCATGGCACGGCCGCGTGCATGCTCGGCAGCCTGCCGTCGGCCGAGACGGCCGGCGCGGAGGCGAGCAGGATCGGGCGGATGAGGCAGAGCAGGCGTGAGGGGAAGCGGGTGCGGAGGCGGGGGCGGTGCCGAGGGGACGTTGCGTTGTGAGATACCTAACAACGAAGGCTGCCCGCTGGCATCGGGATGAGCTGAAATTCACGACGGAGCCTGCCGACAGCCGCGGGGGTGAATTGAAATTCAACCCGGAGCCTCTCGGCAGCCGCCGGGGTGAATTGAAATTCAACCCGGAGCCTCTCGGCAGCCGCCGGGGTGAATTGAAATTCAACCCGGAGCCTCTCGGCAGCCGCCGGGGTGAATTGAAATTCAACCGGAGCCTCTCGGCAGCCGCTGGCCGAGCCTCAAGCCAGACAGTCGGCCAGCCGATGCTGCCCGACGACTCCGCCTGGTAGCCCCGCCCGGACTCGAACCGGGACGCCCGTACGGGCCGCGGATTTTAAATCCACCGCGTCTGCCATTTCGCCACGGGGCCAAACTGTTGATTTTGCTGCTAATTTTCGTCGCACTGTCCCGTCCCCCCCTCTTCTGTGACGTTTCCTGTGCCTCCTCCCGCTAGCTCGGGGATCGCCTCGGCAAGGGAAGCTAGCTCGCCAAGGCCCAGCTCTGCAAACGTCCTGACCGCCCGGCGACCTCTAGATCATGACGGAGCCCCGGTGCCCGGTCCGGTCGGCGACCCAGGTCTCGCTCCGGCCGTTCGCCAGCGCGGCCGTGATGAAGGTCGAGCGCGTGTCGTGCGCGCGCACCTGCTGGCGCTCATCGGAGTCCTCGAAGAGCTCCGGGCGATCGATGCCGGCGAGCTGGAGGTGAGCGCGGAACCGCTCGGCGGCGTGCTCGACGGTGAAGCGCTCGCCGTCCTCGTTCACTGAAGAGCGGCGCGGAGGGCGCCGGAGTGCCGCGGAGGGTGAGCCGTGCGCGGAGCGCCTGGGGAACGCCGGGGGAGAGCGCCCAGGTGCGGGGGTCGCTCGTCTCGTTCTTCTCGAGGCGCAGCGCCGCGCGGGCGAGGTCGACGTCCTGCACCTGCAGGCGCGCCGCCTCGCTGATGCGCGGGCCCTCGCGGTTCAGGAGGCCCCAGAACACGCGCCAGCAGAGCGGGATCGCGGTGCTGGCCAACAGACGGGCGTCCTCGTCGGGGTAGAGGCCCCCCTCGCGGGGCCGAGCTTCGGGAGGAAGCCGCGGGGGAGCGGGTTCGTCGCGAGGAGACGGCAGGGGAAGACGGTCATCGAGTCGCCGCCGGAGACCACCTTCGCTTGCGCGCCGCCTGATCGACGTCAACTACTCTTGCCGGTCAGCGACAACTATTTTTGCCGGCCGCAGCCAGGTCCTTCCTCTCGTCGCCGTCCCACTTCGCCCCCCTCGCTCTCGTTCGTGTAGTTGTCGTCACCTCCGCCGTAGTTGTCGTCGCGTTCCCCGCCCTGCTCCCGCCGCTTCCTCGCGCACTTCCTCCTCGTGTAGTTGTCGTTCCGTCGGCCTCACATTCCCTCGCGCCCACGCCATCGAGGCCTCGGCCGCGCGCCCGCAGTGGCGACGCGGTGCCCCGACGCGCCCCCGCGCCCCCACCGCCGTCCCAGCGCGCCACGGCCATTCCGTTCATCCGCCCTCCTTTGCCACTCGCATCGCTCGTCCTCCCGCGCCCACGCCATCGAAACCTCGGCCGTGCGCCCCCCGTGGCGGCACGGTGCCCGACGCGCCCCGCGCCCCCACCCCGTCGCAGCGCATCGCCGCGGTCTCTCTCATCCCTCGTCCTCGCTGTTCCTCTTGCCTGCGTTGCGCTTCTTCGCCTCCTCTGCCCGCACGCTCTTTCGCTCGATCTCGATGATCGTCGCGTGGTGCACGATCCTGTCGACCGCCGCCGCGGTCGCCATCGGCGTCTTGAAGATCCGGTCCCACTCGCTGAAGACCAGGTTGCTCGTGATGATCAAGCTTCGGCGCTCGTACCTCTCGGCCATCAGCGTGAAGAGCACCTCCGCCTCCTCCGCCGTCTGCTGCACGTACCCCAGGTCGTCGAGCAAGATCGCGTCGAAGACGTCCAGCGCCCGCAGCGCGCGCGGCAAGCTCAAGTCGCGCCGGGCTGCCAGAAGGTGCTGCACCAGCTGGTAGGTCGGCGTAAACAGCACGCTCCTGCCCGTATCGATGAGCGCGTGGCCGAGCGCGCAGGCCAGATGGCTCTTGCCCACGCCGGGCATCCCGAAGAGCAGCACGTTGCCGGCGTGGTCCACGAAGTCGCCTCGCGACAGCTCCTGCACCCGCAGCAGCGCCGACTGCGGCACGCGCGTCTTGTCGAGCGTGTCGAAGGTCTTGCCCGGCGGCAGCTTCGAGGCGCGTCGCAGCCTGTCGGTGCGCCGCTCCTTGCGCCCTGCGGCCTCGAGCTCCAGCACCTCGGCGACCACCCCGAGCGCCTCACCGTGGCCGCCGGCCACAAGCCGCCGCACCAGCTCGCCGGCCGCCGTCGGCAGCTTCCACTCCGACAGCAGCGCCGTGATCCGAGCCCCCATCTCGGGCGTGTACGTCAGGGCGCTCATGACGCGCCTCCGGCCGCGAGCAGCGCGTCGTACTGACCGAGGTCGGGCGCGCCGATGCGCAGCGCGGGCACCGCCGGTGTCTCCGGCTGCGCCAGCGCCTTGACCGCAGCGTAGTCAAACGCTTCGCCCCGCTCAAGCAGCGCCGAGAGCGCCTGTTCCACCGCCCGCTCCCCCGTGCTCGCAGCCAGGTGCAGCACGCGCACATACTCCACGTCGGCGCGGTCGCCACGCCGCTCGCGAAGCGCGTCGTAGGCCCGCCGGAACACGAGCGACGGGAACAGGTCCTCGCGGTAGCGATACGCCGCGAAGGCGCCGGGCTTGCGCACCAGCGACCAGATCACGTGCCGGTAGTCGATGCGATGGCCGTACTCGCCGCGCAGCCGCGGCATCGTCTCGACCAGCTTGCCGGCGTACCGGACCTCGACGACATCGGCGAACAGCCGCGCCTCGACCTCGTGCCCGATGAGCCGCGAGGGCACCGAGTAGATCCGACCCGCGACCGGGATGGTGCTCCACTTGCGCACTGCGACGACTACCCGCGTGTACTCGGGCACGCGGCTGGAGGGCAGTGGCCTGAGCGCCGCACGCTCCTCGGCCAGCCGCGCCTCACGGCCTCGGTGAAACTTCTCCTCGACGACGCGCCCGACAAATGCCATGTACGCCTCGACGGTCAGGAAGTCGCGGCTGCCACGTAACAAGAGCGCCTGCTCCAGCGCGCTCTTGAGCAGGTGGTGCGCCTTCTCCACGACTCCATTCTCATGCGACTCGCCGGGCTGGATGCGCGAGGCCTGAAGGCCGTAGTGCTCGACCACCTCGGCGAACCGCCGTGTCAACGTGCGACCACCCGTCTTCACCAGCTCGTGCGTCGCCGCCGAGAGGTTGTCCAGACGAACCCTCTCGGGCACTCCGCCGAGCGCCCACAGCCCGCCCTGCAGGCCCTTCACGAGCGCCTCGAACGTCTCGCCGAACGCGAGCTCGACGAAGCGCCAGCCGCTGTAGGCGAGCACGAGCTGGAAGAACAGGTGCACGAACAGCTCGCCGGCGATGGTGACGCCGAGCTCGGTGGCGTGGGTGAAGTCCATCGATGCCATGCGCCCCGGCGTGTGCTCCTGCGGGAAGTAGACTTCCTTCTCCGGCCCGTGCTGCGCACGCCACTCCCGTACGCGCCGCTGGAGCGTGCGTAGCTGCCCTGGCTCGAACACGCCCGGCTTTCTGCGCGCAAGCTCCTCGAAAATCGTCTTCGCCTCCAGCTCCCCCTCCTTGTCCGCGACCAACAGCGGCTCGATCTCCGTCGCCCACACCTCGACGAACGGGTCCGGTCGCGTGCGCCATGTCCGCGGTTGCTTCGTCTCCGAGGGCAGCGGCCCGCGCTGCCACGTCCGCGCCGTCCTCTCGCTCATCCCGGCCGCCGCAGCGGCCGCCTCCAACGTCTTGCCTTCCATCCGCTTCTTTCTCAGCACGCGGACCTGCCTGTCGCTGACCATCCGGGCTCCTCGAGCCCCGGCACCCGGCCGGAGCCCTCAGCTCCGCACCGTCGCACAGGCCGTCCGCACGGCCGCCACACCGGCAAATCTAGTTGTCGCCAGGCGGCAGAAGTAATTGTCGCTGATCACCGCCCTTGCAGATGACGTCGACCGCCGCGATGACGTCGCGGAGCGCCCTGCCCTCGCGTACCGCAGCACGCTCCAGCAAGGCGACGATCGCGTCGCGCGTGACGTTGCGCGAGGTGCGCAAGCGCGCCGCCAGGTCGGCGATGAGCTCCTTGCGCTGCTCGGCCTGCTCCTCGGTCAGCTTCGGGTCGACGGGGAAGCTCTCTCGGTCGTTGTCACCGACGAGGACGCGGACGTAGAGCCGGTCAGCAGCGTTGCGGAAGAGCGTTCCCCTGGGCCTGCGGGGCATGACGCCTCTCTTCTACCGCGATTCGCGGCCGCGCTCACGCCAGCGGCAGCCTACCGGCGCGGCAGGATGGCGCGAGGCCGACCTCTGAGGCACCGCCGCGTCGCCGCCGTGGTCACGTCGGCATCGTTCGCGCTCTCCCGTCTGCTCCTTCGCTGCGCGAGCCTGGACTCGCGCAGCGGCAGCGCTTCCAGGGAGGCAATCGCGCTGCGCAGCGCTGCCGACTCGGCAGGCGTCGCGGCAGACTCCACGAGGAGCGACGTCGCTTCAGCCTCGCAGGATTCGCCGGAGCCACACGTCCCACAGCGCCTTCACCTGCGCGACCGCCATCGTGGCCTCGAATGTACCGGCACGAGTAGCCACGCCGAAGCCCGATCGGCGCGACGCTGTCTGCTGGACTCCAACCATGTTACGCTGCCCAGCGTGCGCAAGCGCACGACCGCCGAGCTCGCCTCCGTGAACGTCGCATCGCTCGCCGGCGCCATTCGACGCGGCGAGGTCGACACCGATGTCGAGATCGACCTCGTCGGCGAGCATCTCGTGCTGGCCGGGACGATCAGCCTGCCGATCGAGACGACCCGATTGGCCTCGAGCGGCCTCCGGTTCTGGGCGCGTTGCCCGGGGTGCTCCGCACGAGTGGCCGTGCTCTACGTCGATACGCCGGGCCTGCGCTGCCGCCGCTGCGCCGGGCTCGTTAAGCCCTCGACACGGCAGCGCCAGCAGCGTCCCGAGGGGCGTGTTCTCGAGCAGGCGATCGCCCAGAGGACGAGGGCGCGGAACGCGCTCGGCGCTGAGCCCGATCCGCGGGAGCCAATCCCGCCGCGACCTCCGTACGTGAGCTCTTCGACGTGGGCCCGCCGTCTCGAAAAACTCCGCGAAGCTGACGCCGCCGTGCAAGCGGCGCTCATCACGCTCGTCGATCAGATCCGCTCTGCTCCAGAGCACTCGCTCACCAGGCCAGCCTCCCCGGCGCTGCCGGTAGCGCCCACGCCTGAGACGCCTCAAGACAGGGACGGCAACGATGCGGAACCACGCCCTGAGGGGCCTCGGGAGACGTAGCGGCGAGCGGACCCGCTCACCAGGCGCAGCTTGCCGAGCGCTCTTCCAGCGCGATTCGCGGCCGCGCTCACGCCTGCGGCGGCCCGTCGGCGCGGGGACCATCACGAACCCGACCCCCTGGAGCACCGCCGCTTTACCGACTCTTCAAGGCGGGAGGCCCGCCGTCCCCTCAAGGATTCGCTGTTGCGCCCCAACAACGGTCAGCCGCGGACCCTCCTCATGTACGGCAGGTGGGAACGACGAGCGGCACCTTGGTGTACTTCTCATTGACAATATCAGCACGCAACGTCCGGTATGCTCGGAATACGCACACGTGCCTCGCTGCCCGTGGTTGGAGGTCGGCCGGCGGCTGCGCTCTGCACGGCGGGCGAGAAATCGTCCGCAGGGTTTAAAGGAACACGGGACGGCGCGGAATAGGGCCAGAGACGAGCCGGCTCATGACGCGCCGGCCCGACGGGAGACGCGAGCTGCCCCTGCGCAGGAACTGCTCCTACACCCTGCTGGGACACTCCACGCAGCCCACGCGCGCACACCCTTACCTGGAGAAGGACGTCCTAAATCACGAGCTGGGCCATGCGCTGCACTACGGCCTCTGGCTCGCCTCCGGTCCGCTCGGCGAGCGCCTCAGCACCGCCGCGAACGAGGCCATCGCGGACATTCTCGCGCACGTGTTCGACGGTGATCCCTGCCATGGCAAGGTGCTGGGCGAAGGGGGCACGCCCGTCGACTGCCGCCGGAGGATGGACGTCTACGAGCAGTCCGTCTCGGATGCATTCTGGCACTTCGGTCGCGCCGATCACGAGACAGGCCAGTCGCTCCGGCAGCTGATCTGGACCCTGCGGGAAGAGGTGCCGGCGGACGTGCTCCGAGCTGCCATCGTCGATGGGATCGCCGCGGTGCAGGTCGCGCTGAATCAGATCGATGCGGAGCCGCTCGCCAACGTTCCGATGTTCGACGACGAGATCCGGGCCACGCGCTACCGCTTCGTGCGCGAGTATGAGGCGGCGAGCGCGTTCTTCCACGCCGTGTGCGCGCGCGTGGGGGATGCGCCGCCGGCCTGCGGCGAGCACGCCCAGCGCATCGGCGATCCGCGCGTCGCGATGCGCGAAGCGTGGCTGGCGAACGCGCCGACATCCATCGGTCGTAGCGGCGTCACCCTGGCGGATGGCCGCCGCGTGACGTTCGAGCTGGAGGGCGCGCTCATCGGGCAGATGACGGTCACGCTGGCGGACGGCGAGCAGCGGAGCTACCCGGGCGATCCCGATCTCGGGCTCCCCGAAGTGGAGCGTGAGCCTACGAGCGGTCGCATCACGCTGTGGTTCTCGGAGCCGGGCGCCACGGCGCCCGGCGCGCAGGTGGGGTGGACCTCCGACGGGGAGCTGATCGCCCGCTGAAGCACGACGAGGCCGCACGTGGACGCGTCACGGATCGCTCGTGCAGCGGAAGCGGGTCGCACCGGCCGGATGCCCGGACCGCAGGCTACGCCCGTCAAGTTGGCGCCGAAAGTGCGCAAGCGCCTGGCTTGGTCCCACCGTACGGCCACGCTGCACGTCCGGAGCCGGCGGTAGGGGGCGACGAGCGGTACGCACTACGGATTGATGGGATTCAGGATCCTGTCCTGCATCACCTGCAGACACATGCGCTGCACCTCGGGACGCACGCCCGCGTCGATCTCGCCGCACAGGGTGTCGAACGCCTGGTGAATCCTGAGCAGGTCCGGGGTCATCCACCACGTGTTGACAGACACGCCGAACGTGACCGTCTCGATGTGATGAAGCCAGCACACCGGGATGTACAACATGTCCCCAGGCTCGAGGATGGTCTCGTAGGCCCGCGCCTTGCGGAAGTCCGGGAACTGCTGCTCATCCACCTTCGTGAAATCCACACGCGTGTGCCGGTCGTGCACCGTCCCGTTTCGATTGAAGTAGAGATAATCGTGGTCCGCAGGTGAAAAAAGGAGGACCCTCTTCTTGCCGCGAAGCTGGAGGAGAAAGTTCTCCTCCGTGTCGTAATGAGCCACCGTGATGGTGCCCTCGCCGATCCAGGCGTACCGGTTGATCACGCACGCCTCCGGGGGAATCAAGGGTGACGTGGGCAGGTCCTCGAGCAGCGGGCCGAGCCGATCCGGAGGGCACTGGTAGATGTAACAACGCTCCCCCTTGGCGAGGATGGGATCGGAACGCCGCCCGTGGAGCCGATCGAGGTACTCGGAGAACGTCATCTCGAGGATCCGGAACTTCGAGGGATCCCACGGCCCCTTTCCCGTGGCGAACTGACCTTCGGCCGCCACCATGACCGGCAACATGACATCGCCCAGGGATCGGCGGAGCCCCTCGTCGGTGAGGCGCTCGGCGCATGTAGGCGGGATGGGGACACCCGTCAGGACGACGGGGCGCCCGGCGCGCAAGTTGCCGTACTGCTGCGCGAACTCCACATGCGACGACAAGGCCGGTCGTCGCTCTATCTGGCCCGCGATCACGGGCCAATCCTTCAAAGTGGTCATCGCAAACTCCATGTCCGAAATCAGATACTGCCAGAAGCTCGCCGAGCAGCTGCTGCTCGAAGCAGGACGAAAATGCTGGCGCCCGGCCGTCACCCTCGTCACCCGAACCGGACAGCGACGGCCGCCGCAGCGCAGCGCGCGCCCTCGATGCGAAATCCGTCGATCACGGCCGCCCTCGAGGGCATCCATTTACAGAGAAAGCGCCGAGTCCAGGCTATACCCCTCCTTTCAAATGCGTCAAGGTGCGCCGTTCCCTCTCGGGCCAGACCCGCTGCCCCTCTTCATCGAAGCCGCGCCCGGATCGTTCGTGCGAGATCACCGAGGATGGGCGGCCTGAGGAGCCCGTAATGATCGGTGGGGAAGGTCGTCCGGCTCTTCACCGATCCGACCCCGCGCCATGACGCCTCCACGGCGTCGAGGCCTCGCCAGTGCGTCCTCTCCGAGAGGAAGAGGTGCAGCGGGATGTCGGAGGATGTTCCGGGATGGTACTGCACGAGCGCGCGGCCGTTGGCGTCGAAGATCTTCTCGAGCGACGCGCGGAGCTCCGCGTCGAGCGTGGCGGCGCCCGGGAGGCTCCCCAGGAGGTCGTCGTCGAACGACGGGAGCATGTTGTTCTCGAAGTCGCCGTCGATCACCAGAACGGTCGCGTCCTCCCGGTCGGCTCGGAGAATACGAGCCATCTCGAAGGCCACGAGGCTCCCGAACGACCAGCCCCCGAGCAGGTAGGGCCCGGAGGGCTGAACCGCCCGGATCTCCTTCACGTAGGCGCGCGCCATCGACGGGACGTCGGTCAGGATCTCTTCGCTCGCATCGAAGCCCGAGGATTGCAGTGCGTGCACCGCAAACCCCGTGAGCTCCGCGGCGAGGTCACGGTAGCAAAAGACGCTGCCGCCGACCGGATGGACCAGGAAGAGAGGCGTCGCGTCGCCCTCGGCGCTCAGCCGCACGAGGAACCGCGGACGACCCGCCGGAGGTGCGCCGCTCGCGACGCCCGACGTATCCCCCGGACGTGCTCCGCGCGCCTCGAGCTGCTGCGCGAGCTCGGAGGCCAGATGGGGGGCGGCCAGTCGGCCAAGGTGCTCGTGGATCGCGGCGGCCAGGTGCTCGATCGTGCCAGACCGGAAGAGGAGGAAGTGGATCGAGCGAGGCAGCGCGTGGCCCACGGCCTTCTCGATCCGCGACATCAGCTGCATGGCGCCCAGAGAGTGGCCGCCGAGCTCGAAGAAATTCTGATTCACCCCGATGGGGCGAACACCGAGGACCTCCTCCCAGGTACACACGAGTAACCGCTCGATCTCATCGCGCGGGGCGACCCGAGACGCGCGCTGCGACGCCTCGGTCCCCCCCGGATCACCGAGCGCGATCAGCGCCTGTAGATCGCGCTCGCCGCTCGCCAGGCGTGGTAGCTCCGAGGCGATCCGGAACGAGGTGGGCAACATGTACGCAGGGAGCTGTTCTCCTAAAAGGGCGCGAAGCGCGGCGGCCGAAGGAGGATCACCGCGCGTCACCACGTGGGCGACGAGGCGCGCCTCCGCCGGGCCGGGGACCGCGACGACGGCCGCCTCTCGCACCCCGGGGTGCGCGGCGAGAGCGGCCTCGATCGCGCCGAGATCGACGCGGTAACCGCGCAGATCGACCTGCCCGCCAGCCCGACGGAGCTCCTCTGCGCCGGGGAGCGACAGCTCGCCGAGGCGCACCTCCGAGCGCGTCGTCACCTGGTGCAGGAGCTCCCTGAAGAGGCGAGCGAACCTGACGATGGTGCCCTCGTCGAACAGGTCGGTGGCGTACTCCCACTCGAGGTGGATCCCGCTCTCAGCCAGCCGCACATTGAGGGAAAGGTCGAACTTCGAGGTGCCGTGGCGCGCCGGAGCGGGAGAGAGAGAGAGCTCCCGCAGGCCGAGCACGTCCTGGGAGTGCCTGTCCCGCAAGGTCTCCTCGATCACGAGCATCGTCTGGAAGACGGGATCATGCGAAGGGTCGCGCCGGACGCGCAGCGCCTCGACGACGCGCTCGAAGGGGACCTCGTGATGCTCGGCGAGCTCGAACGCGGCGGCCTGCAGCCGCTTCACGTAGTCGTCGAACGTCTCCTCGTCGTGCGGCCTCACGCGATGAGCCAGCGTGTTCACGAACAACCCGACCACACCTTCCATCTCGGCGTGCGTGCGCCCCGCGTGCGGCGTGCCGACCACCACCTCGCGCTGGCCGCCGAGGCGCGTGAGCAGCAAGCCGTAGGCCCCGAGCAGCGTCACGAACAGGGTCACGCGCGCCCGCTGCGCGTACTGCTTCAGCGCGGAGCTCAGCTCCGGTCCCAGCTCCTGCTCGTACGTGTCGCCCGCGAAGCTCTTGACCGGCTTTCGCGGCCGGTCTGACGGCAGCGACAGCACCGGCAGCTCTCCACCGAGGTAGCTGCGCCAGTACGAGAGGTGCCTGTCGATCACCTCTTCCGTCAGGTGCTCACGCTGCCAGAACGCGTAATCGATGTAGTCGTACGGCAGCTCCGCCCAGCTCGCGCGGCCTCCCCGCTGCCGGCTCGTGTACGCCTCCCCGAGCTCCCGCTCCAAGATCTCCACCGACCAGCCGTCCACGATCGCGTGATGAAATACCCACAGCAGCGTGTACTTCGGCCCCGGGCGCTCGAACAGCGTCGCCCGCACCAGCGGTTGCTCCGCGTCCCCCACGCGGAACCCCCGACGCAGCTCGCGCTCCACCGCCTCGCGGGCGCCCGGCTCCGACACGACCTCGTGCCCGAGCGCGAGCGTTCCGGCTCCCTCGCGCTGGTAGGCTTCCCCGTCGCTCTCCACGATACGGAGCCGCAGCGCCGTGTGCCGCGCCATCACGTCGTCCAGCGCCCCGCGCAGGCAATCCACGTCCACGCGGCCCTCGAGGTCGAGCACCAGCGCCACGTTGTAGGCCGCGTCTCCTCCTTCGAGCTTGCTCAGGAACCACATCCGCTCCTGCGCGTACGAGAGCGGATATCGCCCGCGCCCCGGGAGCGCGCCGCTCGCCGACCAGGGCCGGTCCCGCGGGACCTTGCGCAGCGCACGCGCGGCCGCGCCGCCGCCGCTCGCTGCATTCGCGAGCCGCCTCGACACCGCTCGGACCGTGGCCCCCTCCGCAAACTGCCGCAGCGTCAGCGCCACGCCGAACGTCTTCTGCAGACGACCCAGCAATCGCAGGCTCTGAAGCGAGTTGCCTCCCGCCTCGAAGAAGTCGTCCTCCACGCCCAGCTTGCTCGCCTCGAGCCCCAGCACCTCGCTCCAGAGCTTCAGCACCTCGCGCTCCTGCTCGGTGCGCGGCGGCTCCAGCGCGCGCGGCTCGTCCACACGCTCCGACGCCTGCTTCTGCAGCGAAGCCCGGTCCACCTTCCCGTTCGGCGTCAGCGGGAGCTCCGAGAGCTGCACCAACCGGCTCGGGATCAGCCGCAGGGGGACCCGCTTGCGCAGCTCGTCGCGCACCAAGGACACGTCCCACGCCGCAGGGTCGCTCGTCACACAGAAGCCCCAGAGCTCCTTCTCGCGCCCGTTGCCCACGACCACCGCCGCCGCGGCCTTCACGTGCGGCACGAGCAGCAACGCACTCTCCACCTCGCCGAGCTCGATGCGCACGCCATGGACCGTCATCTGCTCGTCGCTTCGGCCCACGAACAGGAGCTCTCCTCCGCCGATCTCCCGCACGAGATCGCCAGTCCGATACATCCGGGCACCGGCCTCCTCGCTGTAGGGATCGGGCACGAACGCAGCGGCGGAGCCCGCTGCGTCCGATACATCCCCTCGGTCCACCCCGAGCCCCCCGACGTACAGCTCACCAGCGACGCCCTCCGGCACGAGGTTCATCTCGCCGTCGAGCACGTAGAGCCTTTGCGCTCCGAGCGCCTTGCCGATCGGCGCCGTCGGCCAGATCACGTCATCCGCGCTCCGCACCTGCGCGTGCGCGACGTGAATCGCGGCCTCCGTCGGGCCGTAGACGTGCACGAGCGTGGTCTTCGGGAAGGTCGTGAGCCAGCGACGCGCCGCCTCTCTCGGCAGCACATCGCCGAAAGCGAGGACGAAGCGCAGCTCGGAGGCGTCGGGGCCAGGCTCGAGCTCCTCGTACGCTCCGGCGAGGAGCGGCAAGAGCGACGAAGCAAGGTGGCAGACGCTGGCGCGGCTCTCCCCCAGCCATCGGATCAACGCCGTCGCTGTCCGCGTCACCTGGTCATCCGCGATGACGGTCGTACCTCCGCATACGAGCGGTCCGAGCATCTGGAAGATCGAAGGATCGGACATGGCCGCCGTCGTCTGGGCCACGCGCGAGCCGGGGCCGAGGCGCAGCTCTCTCCGAAGGCTCAGGAGATGGGTCGCGAGGGACCCGTGCGCGATCCCCGCGGCCTCCGGCGCGCCCATCGAGCCCGACGTGAAGAGGATGTACGCGAGCTGATCACGACGCGCCGGACGCACGGAGAACGAGCTGGAAGGCGCGCCCACGTCCTCGATGAACACGACACGGGCGTCGGAGCCGGCTGCGCGGGATTCGTCGCGTTGCAGCACGGGCGCCGCAGGCGGCGCACCTCGGGGCCCGAGGTCGCGGCTCGTCACGACGTACTTCGCGCGGGCGGCCTCGCACAGGGCGCGACGGCGCTCGGGGGGCAAGTCGAGCGCGATCGGCACGTAGACGCCGCCTGCCTTGAGAATGCCAACCAGCGTCAGCGCGAGCTCGGCGCCGCGCGGGAGGACGACGGCGACGGCGTCCTCCGCCTGGACCCCCGCGCGCACGAGCGCTCCTGCGATCGCATCCGATCGCTGCTCGAAGGCGCGGTAGCTGACCTGCGTGGATCCATCCTGGATGGCGCAGCGCTCCGGGAACTCCCGGGCCGTCCTTCGAATCAGGTCGACGCACGACGCGCTGGCAGGGACGCTCGAGCCAAGCGACAGGACGCGACGCAGATAGGCGCGCTCCGCGTCGGCATCGAGCATTCGCAGGCTCCTCAGCGGGACGCCGCTTCCAGCCTGCTCCAGGCATCGCCTCAGGAGATCGCGGAAGAGCTGACCAAAGCGGGCGATGCTCGCACGCTCGAACAGGTCGATGCAGTACTCCCACCGGAGGCCGATGCCCGTCGTGGAGGACACGCGCGCGGTGAGGGTCAGGTCGAACTTCGAGACCCCCTGATGCGCGGAGGTGGCGGTGAGCCGCGCGCCCGCTACCGCGACTTCCTCGTCCGACGCTTCCTCGAGCACGAGCATCGTCTGGAAGACGGGATCATGCGAGGGGTCGCGCCGGACGCGCAGCGCCTCGACGACGCGCTCGAAGGGGACCTCGTGATGCTCGGCGAGCTCGAACGCGGCGGCCTGCAGCCGCTTCACGTAGTCGTCGAACGTCTCCTCGCCGTGCGGCCTCACGCGATGAGCCAGCGTGTTCACGAACAACCCCACCACACCTTCCATCTCGGCGTGCGTGCGCCCCGCGTGCGGCGTGCCGACCACCACCTCGCGCTGGCCGCCGAGGCGCGTGAGCAGCAAGCCGTAGGCCCCGAGCAGCGTCACGAACAGGGTCACGCGCGCCTGCTGCGCGTACTGCTTCAGCGCGGAGCTCAGCTCCGGTCCCAGCTCCTGCTCGTACGTGTCGCCCGCGAAGCTCTTGACCGGCTTTCGCGGCCGGTCTGACGGCAGCGACAGCACCGGCAGCTCTCCACCGAGGTAGCTGCGCCAGTACGAGAGGTGCCTGTCGATCACCTCTTCCGTCAGGTGCTCACGCTGCCAGAACGCGTAATCGATGTAGTCGTACGGCAGCTCCGCCCAGCTCGCGCGGCCTCCCCGCTGCCGGCTCGTGTACGCCTCCCCGAGCTCCCGCTCCAAGATCTCCACCGACCAGCCGTCCACGATCGCGTGATGAAATACCCACAGCAGCGTGTACTTCGGCCCCGGGCGCTCGAACAGCGTCGCCCGCACCAGCGGTTGCTCCGCGTCCCCCACGCGGAACCCCCGACGCAGCTCGCGCTCCACCGCCCCGCGGACGCCCGGCTCCGACACGACCTCGTGCCCGAGCGCGAGCGTTCCGGTTCCCTCGCGCTGGTAGGCTTCCCCGTCGCTCTCCACGATACGGAGCCGCAGCGCCGTGTGCCGCGCCATCACGTCGTCCAGCGCCCCGCGCAGGCAATCCACGTCCACGCGGCCCTCGAGGTCGAGCACCAGCGCCACGTTGTAGGCCGCGTCTCCTCCTTCGAGCTTGCTCAGGAACCACATCCGCTCCTGCGCGTACGAGAGCGGATATCGCCCGGGCCCCGGGAGCGCGCCGCTCGCCGACCAGGGCCGGTCCCGCGGGACCTTGCGCAGCGCGCGCGCCGCCGCGCCGCCGCCGCTCGCCGCATTCGCGAGCCGCCTCGACACCGCTCGGACCGTGGCCCCCTCCGCAAACTGCCGCAGCGTCAGCGCCACGCCGAACGTCTTCTGCAGACGACCCAGCAATCGCAGGCTCTGAAGCGAGTTGCCTCCCGCCTCGAAGAAGTCGTCCTCCACGCCCAGCTTGCTCGCCTCGAGCCCCAGCACCTCGCTCCAGAGCTTCAGCACCTCGCGCTCCTGCTCGGTGCGCGGCGGCTCCAGCGCGCGCGGCTCGTCCACACGCTCCGACGCCTGCTTCTGCAGCGAAGCCCGGTCCACCTTCCCGTTCGGCGTCAGCGGGAGCTCCGAGAGCTGCACCAACCGGCTCGGGATCAGCCGCAGGGGGACCCGCTTGCGCAGCTCGTCGCGCACCAAGGACACGTCCCACGCCGCGGGGTCGCTCGTCACACAGAAGCCCCAGAGCTCCTTCTCGCGCCCGTTGCCCACGACCACCGCCGCCGCGGCCTTCACGTGCGGCACGAGCAGCAATGCGCTCTCCACCTCGCCGAGCTCGATGCGCACCCCACGGATCTTCACCTGCTCGTCGTTGCGGCCCACGAACAGGAGCTCTCCTCCGCCGATCTCCCGCACGAGATCGCCAGTCCGGTACATCCGGGCACCAGCCTCCTCGCCGTACGGATCAGGCATGAACGCAGCGGCGGTCTTCACCGGGTCCGACACGTAGCCCAGGCCCACCCCGCGCCCGCCGACGTACAGCTCGCCAACGACGCCCTCCGGCACGAACGCGAGATCGGCGTCGAGGACGTAGAGGCGCTGGCCCCGGAGCGCTTTCCCTATCGGCACGGTCGGCCAGATGAGCGCCTGCCCGGCGCTCACGAACCCGTGCGTGACATCGTCGGAGCACTCCGTCGGTCCATAGGCGTTCACGAGCGGGATCCGCGGGAAGAGCTGGTGCCACTCCCGCGCGAGGGGCGCCGGGAACGCCTCCCCCGTCACCATCAAGAAGCGCACGCTCTCCAGCGCAGGGCGCTCGGCTCGATCCATCACCCACTGCGTGAGCACGCTCAGGTGGGACGGGACCGTCTCGATGACCGTCGGGTGGTCCTCGGCGATGCGCGCGAAGAAGGACTCGGGATACCAGGCCGACTCCTCCTCGAAGATCGCGACCCGCCCGCCGACGCACAGAGGCGCCAGAAACTGCCAGATGGCGACGTCGAAGGACTGCGTCGTGGTCTGGGCCACGACATCCGCTTCGGTGAGCGCGAGGCTCTCGCACTTGGCCGCGAGGTGATTGAACATCCCGCCGTGGTGCACCATGGCGCCCTTGGGGACACCGGTCGACCCGGAGGTGAACAAGATATACGCGAGCGAGTCGGGCGTTGGTCTCGCCCTGCGAACGTCGTCCGCAGCGTCGCTTTCCGTGGCGGTGCATGGCTCGCGGCGCTCGCTCCGTGACGCGGCCTCTTCGTAGATCGCGAGCGGCACCCCCCACCCGGACAGCTCGGCGGCGAGCGCTGCCCGCGTGAGAACCAGCTTACAGCCGGCCTGTTCGAGCATCAGCCGGGCGTACTCGCGAGGGCTCTTGGGGAGGATGGGTACGTAGGCGCCACCGCTCCGCAGGATGGCCACCAAAGACACGAGGAAGGCGACGGACCGATCCATGACCAGCGCCACAGGGGTCTCGCGGCGCACGCCGCGCGCACGCAAGTGCTCCGCCACCCGCAGCGACGCTCGATCCAGCTCGGCATAACTGAGCGACGTGCCGCGGTCGGTCGCAGCAAGCCGGGAGGGACCGCGGCGCACCGCTCGTTCGAACGCCTCGATGAAGGTAGGTCCCTCGGGCGCCGGTCCGGGCTCGGGCGACGACAGGACGCGCCGCGCGCCGGGCGCGGTCGGCACCCCGTCCAGGCGGGTGGCCTCGGGAGCCTCCTGGAGGAGCCTGTCGAGGAGCGAGGCAAAGATGCCTGCCCAGCGGGCGATCGTCGGTGCGTCGAAGATCTCCGCGTTGTACTCGAAGCGGCACGAGATGGGGCCGCTCTCCCGCTCGATCGCGTTGAGCGTCAGATCGAAGTTGGCGAACCGCACCGCCGGCGCCACCGCGCTCACCGCGCTGCGCTGCGCGCCGGGCGCCGCGAGCGGCGCACCTCCGGTCCGCAGCGACACCCCTTCGAGGGGTGTGTTCTGGACGATGCAGAACACCTGGAACAGGGGTGTTCGCGAGGGATCGTGCTCGATCTGCAGGTCCTGGACGAGCTGCTCGAACGGGTAGTCCTGCCGGTCGTGCGCCCGCATCACGGCACCGCGGGTGGCCTCGAGGAGCTCGACGAACGTCGCGCCGCGCGGCACGCGGAGGCGGAGCGGAATCGTGTTCACGAACAGGCCGGCGACCCTCTCGAGCTCGGGCGCGGACCTCCCCGCGAGCAGGGTGCCGATCACGATGTCGGTCTGATTCGTGATTCGACTCAGGAACACGGCGAAGGCCGAGACCAGGACCTGGAACACCGAGAAACCCCGGTTCGTGACGAGCTCGCGAAGCCGCGCCACGGTCTGTTGCTCCAGCTCGAACTCGTGTGTCTCGCCAGCGCGGCCGAAGACGGCGGGGCGCGGGAAGCTGGCCGGCAGCTCGAGGAAGGAAGGCGCGCCCGCGAGCTCGGCGCGCCACGCCGCGCGCAGGACGCGCGCTTGCTCCGAGTCGAGCAGCTCGCGCTGCCATCGAGCGTAGTCGATCGGGCTGAACGTGGGCCGCGGCAGCTCCACGGAGCGCCCCGCCGCGAGCGCGTTGTACAGCGCCGCGAACTCCGAGAGGAGGATTCCGAGAGACCACCCGTCGACCACGATGTGGTGGAGGACGATCGCGAGCCGCGTGTGCTCGGCGTCCTGCGCGATGCCCGCGCGCAGGAGCGGCGCCCGGGCGAGGTCGAACGGCCGCTCGCAGAAGTCGGTCACACGGCCTTCGAGTCGCTCGAGCGCGAGCTCCGCCTCGCCGGCCACCTCCTGGAAGGCCTCCGCGCCACGCTGCACGAAGCGCGTGCGGAGCGCGGGATGACGCTCGATGAGCCGCCCCAGGGCCCGCACGATGCTCGGCTCGTCGAGGGGACCGCTCACCTCGAGCACGACCGGTACGTTCAGCAACCCCGATCGAGGGAAGAGCTGTGCCTGGTACCAGAACCCGAGCTGTCCAAGGGAAAGCCGGCCCGAGTCCTCGCCGCGGAGGCGCCCCGCACGGGGCACGAGGGGCGGAAGCAGCGCCCGCCTCGTGGTGGCGAGCGTCTCGGCGACGTACTCTGCCTGCTCGCGCAGGGTCCGGCGCAGAAAGAACTCCGCGATCGCGAGCTCGTTGCCCCAGGTGCGACGCGCGCGCGCCGCGACCTGCATCGACGAGAGGGAGTGTCCTCCGAGCGCGAAGAAGTCGCTCGACGCGGTGACCTCGGGAACCTTGAGGACCTCTCTCCAGAACGTGCCGAGCTGGTGTTCGAGATCCGCTCTTCGCTCCCGCCGAGGGCCGCCGGCGGCGAGCTCCCCCTGCGATGACAGCCAGCGCCGCCGGAGCTCGTCCGCGGTCGGGGCAGCGGGTCCGATCCACTCGTAGACCGACAGCGGGGCGGCCTGGGCGAGATCGCGCGGCAAGAGGGCCCGGATGCGGTCACGGGCGTCTTCCTTCGCCGGAGCGAGCGGTGAATCCGACCTTCCATCGACCTCCGCCCGCGACCCCTCGAGGACGCAGATCAGGCGCGAGGGCCTCGATTCTCGCCACAACCAGACCTTTTGACCGGAAGCCTCGGTGAGCGCGCGCTCCCTGTCCTCGAGCGAGCACCACATGCCGTCGACCTGCACCCAGCGCGATCCGAACGTCACCTCGATCAGAGAAGCGGTGATGAACCTGGCCAGAGGTGCGCCGCTCACGGCGCCCGAGGCCGAACGCCGCCGCGCGGCGGCGGCGGCGGAAGGGCCGCCGTCCTCGGTCGTCGTGCGCGGGGCGAGCGAGCCGAACTCCAACGGGAGAGCCGCTCCGCGCTTTCCGACGACGCGCGGTCGGTCTCCGCTCGACGGAAGCCGGATGAAGACTGCGTCCGACTCGTCAGCCGTCCCGGCCCTCGTCCCGACCACGCCGAACCCCTCGATCGCGACCGCCTCGCTCGCCGCGCTCGAGCTGCCGCCGCGCTCACCGAGGACGACCTCGCTGTCCGCGACGACGGTGGCAAGGAGCTCCCCTACCCGCGCGCCGAGCGAGGACGAAAGGCCCCTCAGCACCACGCCGAACTGCCGGAAGACCTCGGTCGCGCACGCGCTGGCGAGCGGATCGTCCTCGATACCCGCGCCGAGGAGGAGGTCGATGTGGAGGTTCCCCTCGGCGGGCAGGACGCGGATCTCGAACGGAAACTCCGTCCCTTCCTCGACGCTCGCCTCCGTCACCTTCACCTCGCCGAACATCGAGCTCATCGTCGACGCGGCTGGGTAGTTCTCGAAGGCGATGAGGGTATCGAACGTCCGCGCGCCCCCCTTGTGAGCCGAGAGCGCCTCGGAGAGGGAGAGGAACGAGTAATGCAGATCCGCCGTGCGGCTCGCCTGGTGACGCAGGATCAGCTCACGGACCGTCGAGCTCTCGAGCGACGAGAAACGGCACGGGAGCGTGTTGATGAAGAGCCCGATCATGCTCTCGCTGCCGGGCAGCTCCGGCGGTCGACCCGAGCCGACCGTGCCGAACACGATCTCGTTGCGCCCGAGGTGCCGGGCGAGGAGGATCCCCCACGCCACCTCCACCAGCGAGTTGAGGGTGACGCGCAGCTCCCGGGAGACATCCCGGAGCGCACGGGCCGTCTCCGGACCGAGCTCCACCGACCGGGCCGAGGCGGGGATCTCGCTCCAGTCCCTCGGAGCCCGCGGGAAGGTGGGAGCGAGCAGCGAGCTGTCGACGCGCCGGAGGCGCGCGTTCCAGTACAACGTCGCCTCGGCGACGTTGGCCTTCTGCAGCCAGCGGATGAACTCTCGGTAGGGCGGCCGGGGCGGCAGGCGCGCCGCGGCGCCGTGCTCGTAGACGGCGATCACGTCGTGGAGCACGTGCCCCATCGACCAGCCGTCGAGGAGGAGATGGTGAATCGTCAGCACCAGCGCGCTCCCGTGCTCGGTCCGGATGACGGCGACGCGCAGGAGGAGCGGACGCGCGAGATCGAAGCCGCGGCGCCGCTCCTCGCCGGCAAACCGCCGCACCGCCTCGCGGAACCCCGCGACGTCGCCCGCGCTCTCTCTCCGCACCTCGACGCAAAACGGGTACTCGCGGAACACGAGCTGCAGCGGACGATCTCGATCTTGCCAGAAGAACGCGGTCCTCAAGGCCGGCGTGCGCGCGAGGACGACCCGGAAGGCGGACTCGAGCCGGGCGACATCGAGATCCGCGGCGACCGTCGCGACCAGCTGCACCACGTAGAGCGATCGCTGCTCGGGCCGGGACGCGCACTCGAAGAGGATGCCCCGCTGTGTTCCCGAGAGCTCGTAGACGTCTTCGACTTTTTCCACGGTTCAACTCGACATGAATTCGCTCAGCGCGACGGTTGAATCACCTGGAGCGAGGTCCTCCGCCGGAACGGAGCCGGCGGACGATCCGTCCGATGGTCGTTGACGACCACGAACCCCTGCTCCCGCAGGTCGTCGAGCGTCTTCATCCACGCCTCGTCGTCCTGCGGAGGGCTCTCCGCCCTGGCTCGCTCGCGGATCTCGTCGAGGAACCGAGGTGCCCCCGAGAGGAGCTCGAGGAGCCACGCGGACGTGACGGGGAGCACCATCCGCTGACCGGAGATGAAGTTCACGACCAGGAGCACCGCCCGCGCCTCGAGCACGCGGGCGATCACGAAAGGCGACAGCGTCAGCGCGGCGCGCTCCGAGAGGCTCCCCTCGTAGTTGCCGGCGTAGATGCCGGGCGTCGTCGCCCGCGGTCGCACGAGGTGCGCCGCTTCGATCCGCGCGACGAGGTCCGCGAACACCGGATGCTCGAGGAGCGGGATCGAGCTCTGCCCCTGCACCGTGCTGAGCAGGTGCCCCTCCTCCAGCTCCTCTTGCTCCTGCTTCGTCAGGATCGCGCCGTACGTCATGGCCGCGCTCGACTTGAGCGTGCCCAGGGCGCAGTCGCCGTACAGGTGGTCCAGGTGGAAGCGGAACGGCGCGAGCGGCTCTTTCCTCCCGTAATTGAGCCCGATCTCGGCCTCCGCGAGCGAGCGCCCGATCCTGAACTCCCCCAGACGCTCGATCCCCTGATTGGGGCCGTCCACGGTGCAGTAGATCCCGCTGGTGATGTTCCGGTACTTCGGCGCGATATCCAAGTAGTCTTGCGCCCATCGCGTCGGGTGGAGGCCGTACCGCTCGAGATCCTGAAAGATCGGCTGCCCCGGCATCACGGCGAACGGCTCGGTGTTGACGCTGAGGTTGGCGAACTCCTGCTGGATCTCCTGGAGGACCCGGGCCGTGTGCAGGAAGCGATGCCGCGTATCGCCGGGGAAGCCGGCGATGAGCCCTGCCTGGACGACCATGCCGGTCTGGAGGAAGTTGCGCAGCGCCTCGATGTTGTTCGCCTCCTTCCGCCGCTTGCGCATCATCTCCAGCGTCTCGTCCGACATCGACTCGATCCCGAGGAACACGTTCCGGCAGCCCGACTCGAAGACGAGCGACGCGACATCAGGAGACATGTCCGCCCGCATGTATCCACCCCAGAGGACATCCAGCTTCTTCTTGATCGCCGTCTCGGAGAACTCGATCAGCCGCGACATCTTGCCGTTGAGCAGCGAATCGGCGAACCAGATCCCGTCTGCCTTGTAATGGGACTTCAGCTCCTTCAGCTGCTCGACCGAACGCTCCACCGGCCCGACGCGGTACGTCCGCCAGAAGACCCACTCGCTGCAGAACGAGCACTTGTCCGTGCAGCCGCGCGACAGCTGGAAGGGCAGGATCCGGAGGTTGTTGTACTTCGGGTCGTCGTACGGGCGCCCGTACGACGAGATGGACATCTCCTCGAAGCTCGGGAGCGGGAGCTCCTTCATCCGCAGAGGCTTGCGGTCGGTCACGCGGAAGCCGTTCGTCTCCGGATCACGCTGCATGGTCCCGGGTACGAACGTGGTCACCTCACCGTTGCCCTGGCAGAACGCCTCGTAGAGGGACAGGAGCGTCTCTTCCCCGTCGCTCAGGGCGACCGCGTCGAAGAGGCCGCTCGCGAGCCCGAGCTGCGCGGAGTGGGCGCTCTCGGTGACCTGGGGGCCGCCGACCACGATGAAGGGGGGCGATCTCCGGCGCTTCAAGTGCGCCGCCGCGAGCATCGTGGCGAGGTAATTGGTCGTCCAGCAGGAGAACCCGATGAAGCGCAAGTCCTTCATCTGGGAGAACACGCGCTCGAAGAACCGGTCGAGCGCGGTCAGGTAGGTGTGCAGGTACACCGAGTTGATGACGCGCTCCGCGCAGTAGCGCTCGAACAGCTCCGTCGGCGGACCGATCAGCGGCCCCCCTTCGTCGAAGTTGCGGAGCATCTGCAGCACCAGCGGGAGCTCGGGGACATCCAGGACGAACGTCTCCCCGAACGCGCCGACCTGCTGGTGCGTCGGCGCGAAGCTGTAGGGGACCCAGAGCCTGAGATCGAGAAAATCGAAATCGTAACAGCCGTTGGCCTTGAGGTACCCGAGCAGCGCGGCGGGACCGAGCGGCACCGATGTGAGTGGATACGGAGGGACGATGCAGAGCAGATTTGGCTTGAGCTTGAAGTCGCGTGCGCTCATGTCGTTGTACCTTCCGTCCGCGTGACCCGCCGTGACGGCTCCGACTACCTGAGGGGATAAACCGTGGATGTCAGCCTCGTGCGCTTCTTCTTTCTTCGAAACACGAAGTCCACGAGCCGGACCCACCAGGACACCTTCCGAGGTGCGAGCGGAGGCAGCGGGGCAGCGAGGTCGCGGCCCACCCCCTTCGCCCCCGACCCCCGGTCCTTCGGGGTCGCGCTCACGACCGCGCTCCCGCCGGCGGCAGCACCTGCTTGTCGAGGAGCCGCGCGACGCCGTCGTAGCCGTGATCGTTGAGGTGCATCCGGTCGACGAAGATGTAGTCCTTGCCAAAATCGGACGCGCGGATCATCTCGTTCAGATCGTAGAAGGGGATGCCCAGGCCGGTGCAGGCCGACTCCAGCGCCGACCTGTAGCGCGGGTACACCTCGCGCCCGAGGATGCCGCCGAAGAGGCGCCAGAAGTTGTTCGGACAGCTGTCGGTCGCGTGGATGATGTCCTCCTCCTCCGGCGTGAACTCCGTCTTCGTCCAGGTCGTCAGGGGCTGAAGAACGAAGTCGAGCGAGGCGCCGTGGGGCGCGAGCAGGGCCTTCCACTGGGCCAGCGCGCGCGCGGTCGCGTCGGCGCACCGCTGGATGCGCGTCGCCGAGTCCACGCCCTCGTCGGTGAAGATCGGCTCCGAACGGTCGTTGATCGCGTTGGAGAGGCGCTGCATCAGGCTCTGCTTCTTGCGCCCCTGCTCCTCGTTGTACATCGACATGTAGTGAATGTACTCGTACGAGTAATAATACTGTCCATGGTCGCTGCGCAGGGACTCGGGCAGCCCCTCGAGCACGAAGTTGTTCATCCCGCTCAAGATGATCACCTTGTTGATCTTCTTGAATCGATGCATGTGCATCAAGAAGAGGATGATCTCCTGCGTCGAGTTGTAGGCGCGCGCGGCGAAGTTCAGCCAGACCTCTCGCCGGTGGTGCGCGAGGCGGGACGCGATCGTGAACGCGTCCGAGCACGACCCCGTGCCCATCGCCGTCGAGCTCCCGACGAGGAGGTTCACCGGCTCCTCGTGCACGTCGGAGACGCGGTGCTCCTTCCCGTGGGCCGTGGTGAGGCGGAAGCCCAGGTCGTCGGTGTTGATGGTCTTCGAGCGGTAGTTCTTGTGCTGGAAGAACATCGTGTACGGCAGCCATCGCATCTTGGCGGGAGCCAAGAAATCGTCGATGTCGATGATCTGCGGGGTCAGCCGGTAGACTTCCTGGAGCGCCTCGTCGTGCGTGAGCTCTTTGTGTTTCTTGCCACTCATTGCTTGTCCTCGATGGTCAACTGACTGAATCCGTTGGGAATGGCCTTGGACCTGCCGCAGGTTCGTCTGTAGGTCGGCAGCATCGGGTCGTACCGCAGTCCCATCGGGTCCCTCCCGCGCGCCCTGGAGAGCAGGTTCAACGGCAAGAACACGACGAGGAACACGATCGCCAGAATGGGTCGGACGACAAATCGAACGATCGCCTTCACGAGGTTCTTCCTCAGTCCAGCTCGAATTCCACTTGCCCGCGTGGGTCTCTCCACTCGGGCTGCAGCGACTTGTCGAGCAAGAAGTCGCCCAGCACCAGGAAGTCCATCTCCGTTCTCATGAAGCATGCGTACGCGTCTCGAGGGCTCTCCACGATCGGCTCCCCTCGGACGTTGAACGACGTGTTGACGAGGACCGGACAGCCGGTGATCCGCTCGAACGCCTCGATGAGCTCGTAAAAGCGCGGGTTCGACTCGCGGTGCACGGTCTGGATGCGCGCCGAACAGTCCACGTGCGTGACGGCGGGGATCGAGGAGCGGACGACCTTGAGCTTGTCGAGGCCGGAGAGGCCGTCCTCTCCCTCCGGGGCGGCGCGACGGTGGCGATCGAGCACGGGGGCGACGATCGACATGTACGGGCTCTTGCCGGCGAGGTTGAACCACTGGCTCGCCTTCTCGGCCAGCACGGCCGGCGCGAAGGGGCGGAACGACTCGCGCTGCTTGATCTTCAGGTTCATGACCGACTGCGTCTCGGCGCTGCATGGGTTGCCCAGGATCGACCGGGCGCCGAGCGCGCGCGGCCCGAACTCCATGCGTCCCTGGAACCAGCCGACCACGTTGTCCCGCGCCAGGAGAGCCGCCACCTCGCTGGTGAGGGCCTCACCTTCGAGCTTGCGATAACTGGCCCCGACGGAGTCGAGGAACTCCTTGACGTCCTCCTGCGAGTAGCTGGAGCCCAGGTAGGCGCCGTGCATGCGGTCGCCGACGGTCGCCTTTCGCGGGTTCTTCATCTCGAGATGCCAGGCGGCGTAAGCCGCCCCCACCGCCCCACCGGCGTCCCCCGCGGCCGGTTGTACCCAGATCTCCTTGAATGGCCCTTCCCGGAGCAGGCGGCCGTTGGCCACGCAGTTGTAGGCCACGCCGCCGGAGAGACAGAGATAGGGCTCCCCGGTCTCCGCGTGCACGGTGCGGGCCAGGGCCATCACGACCTCCTCGGTCACGACCTGGATCGACGCCGCGAGGTCGCACTCCCGCTGGGTGATCTTGCTCTCCGGAGCGCGCGGCGGCCCGCCGAAGAGCTCTTCGAATCGCGGGCTGATCATGGTCAGACCCGTCGCGAAATCGAAGTACTTCATGTCGAGGCGAAATGTGCCGTCGGGCTTCAGATCGAGGAGGTGCTCGAGGATCTTGTCCCGGTAGATGGGGCGCCCGTACGGCGCCAACCCCATCAGCTTGTACTCGCCCGAGTCCACCTTGAACCCGCAGAAATAGGTGAACGACGAGTACAGAAGGCCGATGGAATGGGGGAAATCCAGCTGCCAGAGCGGCTCCAGGGACGCGCCGCTCCCTCGCCACACCGACGTGGTCGCCCACTCACCTACCCCGTCGACGCAGAGCACCGCCGCCCGCTGGAACGGGCTGGCGAAGAACGCGGAGGCCGCGTGGGATTGGTGATGTTCGAAGAACGACACCTCGGGCATCCGGCTCTCCGGCGTCCCGCCGAGCGCCCTCAGCTGCCGCTTCAGCTCGGAGCCGACATACAGCTTGTCGGTCAACCAGCGGGGCATGTCCGTCACGAACGTGCGGAACCCCCTCGGGGCGAACGAGAGGTACGTGCTCAGCAGCCGCATGAACTTGAGCGAGGGCTTCTCGTAGTAGGCGACTCGGTCGAGCTCGCCCATCGAGATGCCGGCCTGCTTCAGACAAGCGAGGATGGCGTTTCCAGGAAACCGGCTATCCTGCTTCTTGCGCGAGAATCGCTCCTCTTGCGCCGCGGCGACCAGCTCTCCGCCCTTCAACAGCGCCGCGGCGCTGTCGTGATAGAAGGCAGAAATGCCAAGAATATAACTCATGGTAGGCGACCTACGCGACGAGCGGGCAAGAGACGCGGGAAGAGACGCGGGAAGAGAACGCCGAGATCTCCATCTTACGACTCACGCGGGCTCGGTCAAGCAAACACCCATTGAATCAACATGAACACACGCAATCTTATACCATCTTAACACGACCATCACTCGACATCACGTGACGAGCTGCAGGTGCTCGCGGAGCGCCGCGAGGTCGTCTTCGGACAGCGCCGTCGCTGAAAAATCGCTGGCGACGACGACATTGGCGCCCTGGAGCGCGTCCTCGTCTGCGAGGCGCTCGAGCTCGTCGAACATGCGATCCAGGATTCCTTGAATCGTCGACGGATCATGGCGTGCGCCATGGCCGATGACGATATGCAACCGTCCGCCGGACAGGTAGCCGGCCACGTCGAGCAGCTCCATAGGACCGCGCTCGGGGGCGCGCAGCCCGGTGATGAGCGGCTCGACCGAGCGTAGGAGCGCGTGATTGCCTGCGTTCCGGTCGAGATCTCCCAGGTAGTTCAGGGTCACGCCGAGGCGCCAGGGCTCACGCCCCCTGCGCATCTCGGCGGCCTCGAACCCGGTGAAGCCGGCGCCGCCCCGGGTGACCGCTCGGACCGCCTGCTTTGCTGCGCGGATCCGCTGCGCGCGATCGTCGGTGATCTCGAGCGTCACCGGATACACCGCCGTGAACCAGCCGACGCTGCGGCTCAGGTCGACGCGCTCGTCGAGCTCGTCGCGCCCGTGACCTTCGAGCGCCATCGTGATCCGCTCCCGCGGCATCCACCCGGAGAGCGACTCCGCGAGCGCGGCCACCAGCGCCTCGAGCGGCTGGATGCGAAACACGTCGCGCAGCCGATCCAGGAGCTTCTGCGTCGTCGCGCGATCGAAGCTCCGCGCGAGGTGCGCTCGTGCGCCTTCGTAATCCTGTACAGCCTCGTGGTCGACGGGAATCTCGTCCGCAGGAAACGCGCGTCGGATGGCCTCCGCCCAGAACGCCTCCTCGTCGGCGAACGCAGGGGAGCCTGCCACGCTGCGAAGCGCGTGGAGCCAGTCAGCGAAGCTCGTCACCTCCGGCAGGACCTCCCGACCGCCCTCGATGGCCGAGAGCAGATCTTCGACGATGATCTGCAGCGACACCGCATCCGTGACGAGGTGGTGGGCGACGACCATCACCTCGTCCGAGCGCCCCTCGACGAGGCCCAGCGCGAGCTTCGGGCCTGACAGGGAGATCTCGCGACAGAGTCGCTCGACACCCCCCGCCGAGGGGCCGGGCACACACAGGACTGCGACGCGCCCATGCTCCTCGACGGTCTGCGTGAAGCCGCCGGCGCGCGGCTCGAAGCGCGCGCGCAGCATGGGATGGGCCCGAAGCAGGATCTCGCTCGCGGCCGCGAGCTCGTGGAGCTCGAGCTCGCGCGCGAGCTGGACGTGCACCCCGAGGTTCCAGTGATCCAGCCCCTCGCCGGGCGTCGCGAAGAAGCGCTCCTGCAGCGGGGAGAGAGGGACCTCGCCCACCTGAAAAGCCGCGGTCGACCGACGATCTGCCTCCTCGAGATGAGCGGCGAGCGCGGCGACCGTCTGGTGCTGGAAGATGTTCCTGGCGCTGACCCGAAATCCGCGCTGCCGGAGCCTGGCGACGACCTGCAGGCTCGATATCGAATCGCCGCCCAGGTCGAAGAAATTGTCCGCGCGTCCCACCGACGGGGCGCCCAGGACCGCGCTGAACACTTCCTGTACGGCGATCTCGCGCGACGTCCTCGGCTCCTCGACGGTCGCGGCCCCGGGTCCGACAAAATCGAGCCCGAGCCCACGCCGCTCGAGCTCGTTGCGATCCACCTTCCCGCTCCGGGTGAGCGGCAAGGCATCGACGGCGACGATCTGGCTCGGGACCATGGCGGCCGTCAGGCGCTGCGCGAGCTCTGCGCGCAGCGCCGCGGCGACGTCGATCCCTCCTCCTGCGGAATCGCTCGACACCACGAACGAGATCAGCCGCGGCTGCGCGCGCTCCGGCTTCACGAGCACCGTCGCGGCCTCGCGGACCGCCGGCAACGAGCAGAGCACGGAGTCGATCTCTCCGAGCTCGATGCGGTGCCCCCGCAGCTTTACCTGATGATCGCGCCGGCCGAGAAACTCGATGATACCGTCCGGCCTGACGCGCGCGACGTCGCCCGTTCGGTATACACGGGCGCTGGGCTCCGCGGCGAATGGATCCCGTACGAACGACGAAGCCGTGCGGTCAGGATCGCCGAGATAGCCGCGTCCGACCGGGAGGCCGCCGGCGAGCAGCTCGCCCGGAACCCCGATCCCGCTGAGCCGCATACGGTCGTCGACGACGTAGAGCGTCGCGTTGTGAATCGGCCTGCCGATGGGAACGCGGAGGCCGCGCGTGTCCTCGGGCAAGATCCAGTGATGTGTGATGTCGTCCGAGCACTCCGTCGGTCCATAGGCATTCAGGAGGCGCACCTCCGGAAAGCGCTCCAGGAAGCGCGCGCAAAGCCTCGGCTGGACGGCTTCTCCGGTGACCGAGACCGCGCGCAGCGGGAGGGCGGGGGGCGATTCGAGGCCGTCGATCACGTCGAGCAGCGCCCCCAGATAGGACGGCACGATCTGGAAGATCGTCACCCGGTCGTCCGCCAGCGCGCGGAGCTGCGCGTCGGGATCCCGCACGACATCGTCGTCGTAGACGACGGTAATTCCTCCGGCGCCCAGCGCCGCGAGGAGCTGCCAGACGAAGATGTCGAAGGAGAGGCCCGCGGTCTGCGCGACGACGTCTCCCTCCGTTATCCCGAGGTCCTCGATCTTGGCGAGGAGGTGATTGACCATACCGCCGTGCTCGACCATCGCCCCCTTGGGCTCGCCGGTCGAGCCCGACGTGAAGAGCACATAAGCGAGCCCTCGAGACGAGCACGCCGGACGTGCGCCGCTCGCGCCGCCCGCCGCGCGGCCAGGGCCCGCGTCCCTGCCCGGCGAGCGGTCCACGCCCCGCGCGCGGAGCTCGTCGTAGGTGAAGAACCTCGTCCGCCCCGCGAGCGCCCTGGACTCGAGATCGGGCGCCGCGGCCGGCGCACCTCCGGGTCGATCGGCCGTGGAGATGCAGAATCGGGCCCCGGACAGATCGAGCAAGCGCTCCCGGCGCAAGGCCGGAAGGCCAGGATCGATCGCCACGAACGCGCCGCCAGCGCGGTGCGTGGCGAGCAGCGAGACCAGGAGCTCGAGGCCGCGCGGAAGCATGAGCGCCACGCGGTCTTCCGCCTCCAGCCCGACACCTCGGAGACCGGCCGCGAGCTCCTCGACGAGGTCGACGAGCGTCCCGTAGTCCGTGCGGGTCGAGCCGTGGACGAAGGCACACGCGCGGGGCGACCTCTCGGCACAGGAGAAGATCCGATCCACGAAGGGCGCATCGTGGACGGGGTAGCTCCTTCCATGCATCGCCGTGACGAGACGATGTCGCTCCGATTCGCTCACGTGGCTGACGTCGCGCAATGGACGCGAGGGGTCGGCGACCAGCGCCGACAGCACGGTCAGGTAGTGCTGGACGATGAGCTCGGCAGTGGATGCGTCGAAGAGGTCGGCGGCGTACGCGAGATCTCCGCTGAGGCCGTTCGCCGCGTCGTGCACCGAGAGGACGAGGTCGAAGATGCTCGTGCCGCCGTCGAGCTTCTCCGCGCGGAAGGACAACGCGTCCGTTCTCCTCTTCTCCTCCGGCACGTTCTCGTACGAGAACATCACCTGGAAGAGGGGCGCCTGGCTGAGCGAGCGCCTGGGATTCAGCGCCTCCACGACCATCTCGAAGGGGACGTCTTGATGCTCGAGCGCAGCGAGCGCGCCCTCGGACTCCCGGAGGACGTTGCTCCGGACGCTCGCGTCCTCGTCCACCGCGCTGAGGAGCACGATGGTGTTCACGAAGAAGCCGAAGATGTCCCTCACGGTCGAGTGCCCTCGCCCGGACACCGGCACGCCGATCGCCGTGGAGCTCCCCCCAGCGCCGTACCTCGCGAGGAGGACCCGGAAGGCGCTCAAGGCGACGGCGAACGAGCTCACACCGAGCGACGAGGCCAGCTGCCTGAGGCGCGACGTCGTTTCGGATGGAACATCGAAGACGAGGGTACCACCGCGGAAGGACTGCTCCGGCGCCCTCGGGCGGTCCGCGGGCAGGTCGATGGGTGTGTCCTCCGCGGCGTGGTCGCGGAGGCGCGACACCCAGTACGCGAGCTGCTTTTGATGCTCGGCCTCCACCTCGGGGCGCCGCTGCCACTCCGCGAAATCTGCGTAGGAGAACCGCAAGGGCGCGAGCGCGGTCGTCCCCGAGAGGTAGGCCTGGACGAACTCGCGCATGAAGAGCTCGAGGGACCACGTATCCGCGATGATGTGGTGATAAACGAGCGTGAGGCGGTGCCGGTCCGCTCCCAGGCGATGGAGCTCGAAGCGGATGAGCGGCGCCCGCTCCAGGTCGAAGGGGATGCTGCGCTGCGCCTTCGCGAGGGCATCGGACCGCGCCAGCTGCTCGCGAGCCGGAGCCGCGGACAGATCTCGAAGCGGCACCTCGACCCGCAGCTCGGGGAGCACGATCTGGAGGATGTCGTCACCCTGCTGGCGGAAGACGGTCCGTAACATCGCATGGCGCGCCACGAGCGCGTGGATCACGGACCGGAACCGCGCGTGATCCAGGTCCCCATCGATCCAGAGGGCGATCGCGTTGGTGTAGTGGCCCTTGTCGGGATCCATCTGGTGGAGAAACCACATGCGCCGCTGGCCGTGCGCGACCGGGCGAGGCGCAAAGGGGTCACCCGCTCCCGGACCCCGGACGAGCTCGCGCCAGGTCGCGACGGGCAGCTCGGCCTCCCGTTGCCCGAGCCTTCGGAGCAGCTCCGCGCGCTTTTCAGGCGAGAGCTTCGCGATACGCGCCTTCAGGTCCGCATCCATGCCTACTCGATCTCCTCCAGGAGCCGTCTCAGCTCGTCGGGGTCGCCCTTCGCGAGGAGCGCCGTCTCGACGCTCGTGGACAGGACACGCGCGGTCCGCGCCGCGAACACGTCCTTCAGCGAGAGCTGTACATCGAACGCCGAGCGGATCTTCTCGGCGATCTGGGCGCTGTGCAGCGAGCTCGCTCCGAGCTCGAGCAGGTCGTCGAGGACCCCGATGCCCCCGATCCCCAGGATCTCGCCGAGGATCTCGACGACCTTCAGCTCGGTCTCCGACGCGGCCGGCACGAAGCTCGTCCGGAGGAGCGGCCGATCGTGCTGCGCCGGCCTCGACCCCGAGGTGTCATCCGCCGCGGGCCGACCTCCCACGCGAGCGGCGATGCGCCGGATGGGATGCTCGGTGGAGACGATGACGCTCGGGGGCGTGTTCTCCGAGAGCAGCGCGTCGAGGAGCTCGAGCGCGGCGTCCGGAGGGAGCGCCAGGCGGCGCGATTCGGCGGTATGAGGGATCGTGTCGTCCTCGAACATCCAGCGATCCCAGGCCACGGATAGCCACCGCACGCCCCCGCGATCCCCGGCGAAGGCGTCGAGGAACCGGTTGGCGGCCGCGTGCGCGCCGCAGCCGAGACCACCGATGTACCCGGAGAGCGATGAGAAGAGCGCCACGAACCGCACGGCGCGACCCTCGATGGCGCGCGCCAGGTTTCGCGTGCCAGCGACCTTCGTCGCGAAGTGATTCTCGAAGTCCTCCAGCGCGAGGTCGTCCAGCGCGCGGTAGGCGAGGGCCTTGTCGACCCCGGCCGCATGGAAGATCCCGGAGACGGGACCGAAGCGTTCCTCGCAGAGCGCGAGCGCCGCGGCGATCGACGCCGGATCCGCGACGTCGAGCGTCACGCAAGGGATCCTCTGCCCGCCCGGCAAGACGATGTCTTCGATGTCCTTGCGGCGTGTCCCGACCACGACGGTGGCGCCGTGACGCTCCGCGAGGTGGGCGGCCAGCCGACGCCCGATGGCGCCGAGTCCCCCCGTGATCAGGACCACGGCGCCCCGCGCGAGCAGGGCCCCTTCCGGCGCGGTGAGCGGGGCGCCGCCGGCGGCGGACCTGCGAGGCGCGTCGAGCGGAGCGAACTCGAGCTCGAAGCGCTGCGTGCCTCGCCAGGCGACGAGCGGGTATCGGCTCTCGCAGTCGAGCTCGGTGAGCAGCGCGGCGGCCAGCTCGTCCGGCGCAGCCTCCTCGGGGATGTCCACGGCTCGAAAGCGCACGTTGGGAATCTCCATCTGCGCCACCAGGCCGGATCCGTAGCCGAATGCCCAATCGGCGGACCGTACGGCCTCGCCCCTCACGGACACTCCGCCCCGGGACACGAGGACTCCGTGCACGACGGCAGACGGGTTATGCCGGGCCGCTCGACCGAGATAGCGCAGGAAGGCGTGGAGCCGCTCGAGCTCTGGCGCGCGCTCGGCGTAGACGACGGTCAGCACGCCGCCGCCCCCTTCGACCCGCACGAGGAGCTCGGAGTCGCCTCCCCCCGACAGCTCGTGGACGCGCCGCCCGGCCTCGGCCGAGGCGGACAGGAGAGCGCCCTTCCAGCGCTCGTCGACGTGGAACAGAGCGATGTCGCCCCCGCTCGCCGTCCGCACGGGCGCCGCTGTGCGCCAGCTCGGGACGTATGCGCGCGCGCGCGGTGCTTCGGGCGCTTCCGCGCGCTCCGGAGGATCGATCCAGAACCGCCGGCGCTCGAAGATCGCGCCCGGAACGCGGCGTCTCCGGAAGCTCGCCAGCGGACTGACCCGCTCGAACTCGATCGCGACGCCAAGCTCCCATAACTCACCGATGGCCGAGAACCACCGCCGCAGATCGCCCTCGTCGCGCGCCGGATGCCTGCCGAGCGGGACAGCCACCCGCTGGTCGCGCCGGAGCGACGTCGTCAGCGACTGACCCGGCCCTGCCTCGACGAAGATGGCGTCCGGGAATCGCCGCTTCGCCGCACAGACCGCCTCGTGAAACTGGACGGGGCGCTCGATCTGGTCGCGCCAGTGCCGAGCCTCTCTGAGATCCGTCGCTGTGATCTCGTCGCCGGTCACCGAGGAGAACACCACCCCGCGCCCGTGCGGCGCTCCGCGGAGCAGGCCGAGGGACGACTCGAGCTCTAGCAGGAAGCGGTCGGCGGCCGGGCTGGCCCACCTGGAATGGAAGGCGTGCGCCGTGACCAGCCGCCGCGCGGCGATCCCCCGTCGCGCGAGGAGCTCCTGAAACAACTCGACCTCGGCGGGCGGGCCCGCGAGGACGGTCATCGACGCCCCGTTGACGGCTGCCAGGTCGAGACCGGGAGGGCAGATCCCCTGGATGTCGTCTCTGCCCAGCGGCACCGCGAGCATGGCCCCAGGCGGCATGTCGTCCATGACCTCGCCCCGGACGCGGACGATCGCGAGCGCGGCCGACAGGTCCAGAGCGCCAGAGGCCACAGCCGCCGCGAGCTCGCCGACGCTGTGACCGATGTAACCGACCGGACGGAGCCCTGCATCCTCGATCGCGCGCAGCATCGCGTACGAGGCCACGAAGATCGCGACCTGCGCGAAGCGCGTCGGCGTCAGATCGGTGTCGCGATCGAGGAGCGCCCGGACGAGCGCGTCGTTCGCTCCGCCGAGCAGCTCGATACACGCGTCCTCGGCTTCTCGATACGCCGCGTTCGCGTCGCGGAGCGCTCCGAGCATGCCCCTGGATTGCGAGCCCTGCCCGGGAAAGACGACCACGATGGGCGGCCCGGACGTGGACGCGGTTCGAGCAGGCCGCGGCTCTCCCAGCGCGTCGCGGAGCTCCCCCACGGTCGCCCCGACGACGGCCCGCCGGAGCGGGAAATGCTCCCTGCCGTGCTGCGACGTGCGGAGCGGATCCTGGAGTGGCCCCTCGTGCTCGGACTCGAGGTACCGCGCCCACTCGGCTCCGAGCTTCGCGAGGCCCTCCTCCGTCCGAGCGGACAGCAGGAGAAGCTCCGGCGACCCCGGCGAAGCGTCGTCGGAAGGCGAGGCTTCCCCCCACGCCTCGAGGATGGCATGAGCATTCGTCCCGCCGATTCCGAAGGAGCTCACCGCAGCGCGCCTCCGGCCTCCGGTCCGCGGCCAGGGCCTCGACGTCGACGCCACGTAGAACGGCGAGGCCTCGACATCGAGCGCGGGGCTCACCGGATCGGCGTGCAGCGTGGGAGGGATCTCGCCGTGGTAGAGCGCGAGCGCGCACTTGATGAGCCCCGCGATCCCCGCCGCGTTGTCCAGGTGCCCCAGGTTCGACTTGATGGAGCCGAGCGCGCAGAAAGCTCGTTCGTCGGTATGCGTCCGGAAGGCCTCCGTCAGCGCCTCGAACTCGATGGGATCGCCGAGCAGGGTCCCCGTCCCGTGCGCCTCCACGAGCTGGATGGAGTCGGCCCGCGCTCCGGCGCGGTCGAGCGCCTGCACCAGGACCTCCCTCTGCCCTTCGACGCTCGGCGCGGTATACCCGGCTTTACGGGCACCGTCGTTGTTGATCATCGATCCCAGGACGACCGCCCAGATGGGATCGCGATCTCGGATCGCATCCTCCAGGCGCTTCAGGACGACGATGCCGGCGCCGTCACCGAGGACCGTCCCCGAAGCTCCGGCGCCGAAGGCGGCGCATCGCCCGTCGAGCGACAGGATCTCCGCATCGCCCGTCGAGTAGCCGGCCCTCTGCGGCACGCGGATGCTCGCGCCGCCGGCCAGGGCCATGTCGCACTCGCCGCTGGCGAGCGACGCGCAGGCCATGTGAACCGCCACGAGCGATGACGAGCAAGCGGTCTGCACGGCGACCGCAGGGCCCGTGAGCCCGAGCTTGTACGCGATCCGGCTAGGACCGCAGTCCTTCTCATTGGCCACGGCCAGCCGCCAGGCGCCCTCCCTGGCCAGGACGTCCCGCCGCGAGAGGAGGTTGTAGATGAGATAGCTGCTGAGCGTGCTGCTCGCGAAGACACCGACCTTGCGTCGCTGCTTGCCCCCCCTCATCTCCGCCGCACGAGGGTTGTAACCGGCGTTCTCCAGAGCCTCGTAGGCCGCCTCGAGGAGCACGCGCTGCTGGGGATCCAGGAGCTCGGCTTCCCGCGGCGAGATATCGAAGAGCGCCGCGTCAAAGAGATCGATGTCGTCGAGCTCGGAGCACGCCCCCACGAACCGCTCGGGATCGCGCGCGATCGCGTCCTGGCCCTCGGGCCCCAGCTCTGACGGCTGGAGTCGGCGGATCGCCTCCTTGCCCGCGCGCAGGTTCTCCCATAGCTGGTCGACGCTGCGGGCCCCCGGGAAGCGCCCTGCCATTCCGATGATGGCGAAGCGCACGTGCCCATGCGGGGGCGCGCTGGCACGGCGCTGCGGGTCGGCCGCTCGGGAGCCCGCGCCGCCGCGCGCTGAACCCTGCATCACCTCGACGAGGCGACGACCATTGCCGGTCCGGAAGAACAGGGTCACCGGCAGATCCCGGCCGACCCGTTCGCTCAGACGCTGCTTCAAACGCAGCATCGTGAGGGACGTTCCGCCGAGATCGAAGAAGTTCCTCTCCATCAGATCCGGCAGCTCGCCGAAGCTTTCGACGAGGACAGCGCGAACCGTCGCGTGTGTCGAGCTCTCCTCCTCGGCGGTCCGTGCTCGCGCCGGAGCCGCTCGCGGGACGGGAGCGCTCAGCACCAGGGCTCTTCGCTGCTCCGGGAAGGCCTCTCGAGGCGGCTCGAGGCTGGACAGCTCGCACCCGGGATCGTGCGCAATCCGGGCGAGCAGGGAGGAGAACGCCGAGACCAAGGCGCGAACGTCATCCGGCGCAGCGGCCCCTGGCCGCGCATGCAATCGGATACGGAAGTCGGTGTCAGGATAGACGATCGCCGTGAGGGGAAACGCCGTATCGTCGCTGGCCGAGACGACGCGCACGCGCAGCGCGCCCCCCTCCTCCAGACGGTCCGTCGGGTAGTTTTGAATGACGAGGGAGCTCTCGAACAGAGGGACGTGCATCGGGTAGTCGAGGGCCTCCGCGAGCGCCGCAGGGTCGTAGTCGCCGTGCGCCATCGCCTCGGACACCGACGCATGCACGTCGGAGAAGGCGCGCGCGCTCTCCGTCACGAGCACCGGGACGTTCTGGATGAACGCCCCCAAGGCCTCATGATGCGACGTTCGGCCCGAGGTCGTCAGACCGACGAGAGCATGGGAGCTCCCCGTCCACGCCATCATCACGCGGCTCCACGCGGCGACGAGCAGGGACGAGAGCGCGACGCCCGTGGTCCTGGCTCGCATGCGCAGCGCCTCGGCCACGCGCGGCGGGAGCACCTCCTCCAGCGCGATCGTGCCGCGCGCAGGCGACGCAGGCGACAAGGGCGCGCTCCTGGGAGGAACCGGGAGCCCTGCCAGCCTCGATACCCAGGTTGCGTGGGCCTCGGGCCGCGACGGCCGATAGAGCGCCCCGAGCGAATAACCTTGCGTCTCCCGGACCGGAGCCGAGCGGCCGGAGAGGAGCCGGCCAGTGACCGCCCCCAGGCTCCAGCCGTCGATGGCCACGTGATCCGTGGTGAGCACGAGGTGATGCTCATGGGCCGCGCTGCGCACCACGTGAACGCGCAGGATCGGGCCATGGGCCAGGTCGATCTTGGACGAGATCGCCCGCTTCACGAGGACGTCGAGGGCGCCGTGCCGCGCCGGAAGAGCTTCGCCGGAGAGATCGGAGAACGCGATCGACGTGGGCATCGCGGCCAGGACGATCTGGACCGGCTCGTCCAGGGTCTTCCAGTCGAAGAGGCTCCGCAGGACAGGATGCTCGGCGACGACGGCGCGATACCGGCTCTCGATTTCCTCGAAGCGGAGAGGCCCTTCCACGAGGAGGTGAACGTGACCGCTCGTCTGCGCCTCGGTGGGGTTCGCGAGGTGGCGCATCAGCATGAGCCGCTGGAGCGCGTTGAGCGGCACGATCTCCTCGATCGCGTGCAGCGTGCCCGGAGGTGCCGCCCCAGCGAATCGCTCGGAGAGCTCTTCCGCGACGGTCGGAGGGACAAGGACCCACGGAAAATCGGAGCGGCTGTAGAGCCCGCGCCGGGAGGCGTCGAGGGCGCGCACGGACGCCTGGAGCTCGTGGTGCCACCGCTCGCCGATCCGCCGCACGATCTCCTCGATCTCGAGGGGGCAGGCAACCTCCAGCGCGAGGCGGCCGGCGCGGATCAGAGCTGTCGCCTCGATCCGGGAGAGGGAAGAGCCCTGATGAAGCCCGAACTCCCGAACGCCGCCGCGCTCGACGACGGTGCCCAGGAAGTTGAACTGCACCCCAGGCTCCAGGAACCTCGAAGTACCGTCCGGAGACAGGGCGCCATCCACGAGGAGGGGCAAGAAGTCGAGCCCCCCGTACGCGAGCTCGGCTCGTGCATCCTTCATGGCCGCGATCGACTCGAGAGCGTCCTCGCTCGAGCGCACGACGTAAGGGACCCACGTGGCGCACCAGCCTACGCCGGTGGAGATGCCGAGGACCTCCTCGTCGCGACCGTGGTGCTCGACGTGGATCGGGGCCGCGGGGATCGACAGCACCTCGCAGAGCGCGCGGCCGAGCGACGCGAGGACGACATCCTGGGGCTTGGTCCGGAGCGCCCGGTTGGCCGTCCCCACCAGCGCGGCGGTCAGCTCTTCCGAGAGCTGCCACGACTTCCGGACGCTCCTGCCCGCTGGAGCCGTCGTCTCCAGGGCCGCGTAGGCAACCGGCGGATCGAAGTCGCGCAGCAGCACGTCCCAGCGCTCGACGGCGCGCGACGCGCGAGCCCTCGTCGCGACGCCGGCGACTGCGGCGACGAAGCGAGAGTAATCGAAGTCGTCGACTCCCGGGTCGTCGCCGCGAAAGAACGCCTCGAGATCCTCTAGCAGGACGTGCCAGGCATAAACATCGACGGCGAAATGGTGAGCCGCGACGACGAGATCTCCACTGGACGTCGAGCCTCGCACGCCGTGCGCCTCCGGCTCGTCCCCCTCGAAGAGGAAACCCGCGAGGAGCGGACCTCGCTCAGGCACAAAAGCCGTGCCCTGCGCGATCTCGGCGTCGATGAGCTCGTCGATCGAGCTCGCTCGCGTGCACCCGGACACGAGGCGCCACCGTCGATCCTCCGGAAGCCCGACTCTCTTGAGAGCGCCGTCCTGGTCGCGGACGAACCCCTGCGCAAAGGCCCCATGCCTCCGCGCGAGCCCTCGCAAGGCGGACTCCGCGAGGGCCACCGGATCCCCGGGCGGCAGCCGGAGCCGCACCCACTGGACGAAGCGACGAAGGGAGGCGGGCGACCTTCGAGCAAACCACTCGTGGATCGGAGCCGGCCGGTGCGCGTGGCGCGCCACCTCCGCGTCCGAAGGCCCGGTGTCACGCTCGAGTCTCGCCTCCCCGATCACGGCGGCGAGCTCGGAGAGCCGAGGGTGCTCGAGGAGCTGGCGGACCTCGATCTGCACGCCCTCGTTCCGCATCCTCGTCACGACCCGGAGCGCCGTAATGGAATCGCCGCCCAGCTCGAAAAAGTGATCGTCCGGCCCCACGCGCGCGCCGAGCACCTCGCCCACGATTGTCACGAGGGCCGCCTCGACCGGCGACTTCGCCTCCCGCGGCGCTGTCCTGTCCACGAACAGCTCCGGCGCCGGGAGCGCGTGCTCGGCGATCTTGCCGGTGGCGCCGAGCGGGAAGGCATCGATCACCGCCACGATCCACGGCACCATGTACGCAGGGAGGTGCGCGAGCAGGCGCTCGCGAAGCTGGCGACCGGAGAGCGACACTCCCGGGCTCGCAACGACGTAGGCCACGAGCGCCGGGCTGCCCGCCACGACGCGGGTGGTGACCAGGGCTTGCGCGACACCTTCCTGCTTCGAGAACGCGAGCTCGACCTCGGCGAGCTCGATCCGGTGCCCGCGCAGCTTCACCTGCCGATCCGCGCGGCCGAGGAAGTCGATGAGACCGTCCGGCCGGACGCGGACGACATCTCCGGTCCGGTACATCCGCGTCGCCGGCGGCGACGAGGCGTCGAGGGTTGGAAAGAACGCTCGGCCGGTCAGCTCGGGCTGGCCCCAGTATCCCCGCGCGACCGCGGGACCGGACACGTACAGATGGCCGCGCGCTCCCCAGGGCACGGGGCGCTTTTGCTCGTCGAGGACGAGCGCCGTCATCCCCGGAAGCGGCACGCCGATCGGAACACGGACCCGTTCCATATCGACGGCGTCACAGGCATGCTCGGTCACGAAGACGGTGGACTCCGTCGGACCGTAGGAGTTGATGAAGGCGGCGGGCTCCTGCCCCGCCGCGGCGTACGCCGCGCGAAGGCGCTCCACGTCCTTCGGCGTCGTGGCTTCGCCGCCCACGACCCACGTCTTCACCGCGGGAAGCGGCTGCCCGAGCCGGGCGCCCTCGCTCATCTCCTGGATGAGTCCACGGAACGCGACGGGTGTGTCGTTGTGCACCGTCGCTCTCTGCTCACGGAGCAGCGCGAGCTTCTGGGCCGGTGCTCGTCGCTCTTCCTCGTCCGCGACGTAAACGCGTCCTCCTAGGATCAGGAAGACGGGGATCTCGAAGATGACCGCATCAAAGCTCCACGGCGCGCCAGAGACCATGCAATCTTCCGGACCGATGCCGTATCGAGCCGAGACGGCATCCGCGAAGTGCAGCACCTGGGCGTGCTCGACGAGCACGGCCTTCGGCGCGCCGGTCGAGCCGCTCGTGTAGATGGCGTACGCGATGGCGTCTCCCCCGGACGCGCGATCGGCCACGGTCGCTCGCCGCGCGTCGTCTCGCTGAGCCGCAGCGTCGATCACCTCGAACCCGGCAGCGACGTAGCGGTCCGCGTGGGGTAGCCCGGCGACGACGAAGCGCGCCCGCAGGTCCTCTCGTACGAACGTCAGCCGCTCGGCAGGGAGATCGCGTGACAGGGGAACGAACCACGCGCCCGCCATCAGGATCCCGATCATCGCGACCACGCCGTCGATGCTGCGCTCTTCGGCGCACAGGCCGACCGGCTCTCCGGGACGCACGCCAGCGGCGCGCAGCGTCTCGGCCAGCTCGCCCGCGCGGAGCAGCAGATCGCCGTAACCGAGGCATCCCCGCCGATCGACGACGGCCACCGCCGCTGGATCGCGCTCGGCCCAGCGCGCGATCCTCTGCGTGATCGTCGGGGCCGCGCCCGCGGGCACCGGCATGTCAGCGCCGTGAACGATGGATGGTACACCGAAGGCGACGCCGTCGACGTCCGCCTCGGGATCTCGAACGAGCTCCGAGAGCAGCTGTGCGCACCCGGACGTCATGGCTCGCGCCGAGGCGGCTTCGAAGAGGTCGACGTCTGCCTGGGACTGGAACACGAGGTCGCCCCCGACGACGCCCGTGAAGAGCATGAAGTCGCTCTGACAGCCGTCATCGTCGATTTCATACGTCTCCATCGTCAGCCCCCCAACCCGGACGGGCACCCGATCGAGGTTGAGCGCGCTGGCGATGACGTCGGGATCGACCCCGGCCGGCGGCTCATGCATCGTGAACGACGCCTGGAAGAGCGGATGAACCCCGGGGTCTCGGACCACGCCGGCGACCTTCACGATCTCGGGGAACGGAACCGCCGCGTTCCGGAGGGCGCTCGTCACGACGGCGCGGACCGACAGGACGAGCTGCCGGAAGGCCGTACCCGCAGGAACGGCGATCCTCAGCGGAATGAAGTTCGGGAAGAAGCCGACGCTGCGCCCTTCGTCAGGCGAGCGCCGCTGCGTGATCGGCGTACCGATGACGAGCTCTTCCTGCCCGGTCCAGCGCCGGAGGAAAGCCGCATAGGCAGCGAGCGCGACGACGAAGCGGGTGGTTCCGCACTGCTTCGCCACGGCGTCGAGCCGTGACAGGACCCCGCTCGCCCGCGCGTGGGAATGAGCTCCTCGCTGCCGGTGCACCCTCGGCCGAGGGTAGTCGTGGGGGAGCGCGAGGACCGGCAGCTCGCCTCCGAGGTTCGCTCGCCAGTACTCCTTCGGTGCCCGCCATGCCTCGGGATCGAGGCGCAGATCAGCGGCGCCGAGCGCTGCCAGGCCGAGGGCGGGTGCTCCAGCGCGCTCCGGAGCCTCGCCGGCCCGAAGCGCGTTATAGGCAGCGCACCACGCCTCCAGCAATCGGATCAGCGACACGAAATCGGAGACGATGTGGTGCACCGTCAGCAGGAGCACGCGATGTCCGGCCTCGGTAGAGACCAGGCTCGCCCGGAGCATCGGTCCCGCCGACAGGTCGAGGGGACGCATGGCGAGCTCGGAGAGATACCGCCGCAGCGCCGCGCCGCCATGTAGGTCGCGGTGATGATGTCGCTCGACACCGAGCGAGAGCGACGGGAGGATCTCGAAGTAACAGGCCCCGTCGTCTTCCACGATCCGCGTGCAGAGGAGCGGATGCCTCCGCGCGACCTCCGCGAGGGCGCGGGTCCATGCGTCCTCGTCGAGATCCGCGGGCATTCGATACGCACGAGCGATGAGGTACCCGTACCGCCCCGGGACGGCCCTCTCGGCAGCCCAGATGGCCAGCTGGCTGCGCGTCAGCATGGCGCGCGAGGAGGAGAGAGCGGCCGGCTCGGGATCCGGCTCCAGCGGGCGACCGGAGGCCGCGACGTCCTCCAGCACGGCATCGAGCGAGCGGTCCTCGAAGAAGCGCTCGATACCAACGGTCCGCCCGAAGATCCGCTCGAGCTCGTAGGCGACCGAGGCTGCCGACAGGGAGCTCCAGCCATAGTCCGCGGCGGTCCGCGACAGATCGATCTGCGCAGGCGGCACACCCGCCATCTGAGCGACCCGCTCGACGAGGAGCGACCTCGCCCTCGCGAGCTCGGCCGTCGCCGGAGCGCTCGGGGGCGAGTCTGCTGCGGGTCGCCCGAGGGCCGGCCCGGCGTGCTGGTCGTCGCCTCCCACCCGCTCGGCGTTCGACGCAGGATCGCTCTCGCGGTAGAGCACGTGCAGCTCCCCGGCCTCGAGCTGCCTTCTGCACAGGCCTCGCTGGGTCTTTCCGCTCGTGGTCCGGGGGATCGTGCCTCGTCGTACGAGGACGACGGTGTGGGGCCGCTGCTGGAACGTCTCCGAGATCGAAGCACGAATGGCGGCGACGATCTCCGGGTACGGCGGAGTCTCTCCCTTCGTCACCTCCATGACGACGGCGATCTCCTCGCCGTCGTCCACCAGGACTCCAAAGGCCGCGCTCCCTCCCGGGATGAGCGCCTTGTGGCTCGCCTCGGCGGCGGACTCCAGATCCTCCGGATACAGGTTTGCTCCGCGGACGATCAGGAGCTCCTTGGACCGACCGGTGACGTAGAGCTCTCTCCCACGGACGAAGCCGAGATCCCCGGATCGGAGGAACCGCCCCTCCGTTCGCATCGCACCTGCCGCACCCGGCTCGATCCGGAAGTAGCCTCTCGCGACGCTCGAGCCAGCGATCCAGATCTCGCCGATGCTCCCCTCCGGGAGCTCGCGGCCCGTCTCCGGCTCCACGATGCGCACCTCGTGCTCGTCCGGGAGGAGCCCGCAGGAGACCAGCCTCGCCGCGTCGGAAGGCGCCCTGGGGGGCCCGGCGCGGCCGGCGGCGAGCGCCGATCTCGAGACGCTGGCGAGGCGCGCTCCGCGCCCCTTCGGACCGCCGCTGACGAAGAGCGTCGACTCGGCGAGGCCATAACACGGGAACAATGCCTCGCGAGCGAACCCCGCCCACGCGAACGTCTCGGCGAAATCCCCCATCACCTTCGCGCTGATCCGCTCGGCCCCGCAGAAGGCGACCTCCCACGCCCCGAGATCGAGGCGCGCGATGTCCTGTTCGGTCGCCCGATCGAGGCACATGCGGTACGCGAAGTTGGGCGCGCCGCTGATGGTCGCGCGGAACCGGCTGATGGTTTCCAGCCAGAGCAACGGCCTCTGAACGAAGGCCGTGGGCGAAAGCAGCGTCCCGGGGATCCCCGCGAACAGCGGCTCGAGCACCCCGCCGATGAGCCCCATGTCATGGTAGAGCGGCAGCCACGACAGGACCGAGCTATCGGACCGGATCTCGAACGCGCGCCATATCGTCCAGAGGTTCGCCAGAAGGTTGTCGTGACCAATCACGACGCCCCGCGGCGACGCCGTGGATCCGGAGGTGTACTGGAGGAACGCGACGGCGTCGGGTGGCCTCGCGGCAGGGAGGAAGTCGTCCCCTTCCCCCAGGTGATCCGTTGCGAAATACCGGAGGTCTGCCTGCGTCGCAGCGCCGCCGAGCGCGTCGCGAACGGAGGCCTCCAGCGCCGCCGTCGTGAGGACGCGGCTGGCGCCGCTGGTCTGCAGGACGGTGCGGATTCTCCCCCACCCCCGCTTCGATCGTGGGGGCAACAGCGGCACCGGGATGGCGCCCACGTACAGCGATCCAAAAAATGCAGCGATGTACTCGAGGCCCTGAGGATAGAGCAAGACGACGGGAGCCCCGGGGAGCACGCCGCCCCGTTCGAGGCTCCGCGCGATGGCGCCTGCGCGCGCGTGGAGCTGCGCGTAGGTCCACTCCACAGGCCTGTCGTCCTCACGCTCGACAAATCGATAGGCGATTGTGTCGGGGGTGTTCTGTGCTCTCTGGACGAGCAGCTGGTCCACCCCGAGGACTTCACGGGGGAGACCGAGCGCCGCCCAGTCGACTGTCGTCGGTGCCAACTGACATTCCCGATCGTTTATGAGGTGAACGCAATCGCTCTCGTGTCACTGAAGCCGACCGAGGCACGCGCAGGCAGACAGCTGTAACAGGCAGAGAGAGGAGCGTCAAGGCACCCACCCCGTCAGACGAAGACGCTTGAACGAGATTTACTTTCTTTAACTTACAAATCAACATCTATGCCATCACGATGCCGTCATCCAGGGGTTCAATCCGCCATGCGCCACGACGTTCACGGCCCAGTTCGCCCGTGATTCCTCAAGTAAAGATAAGTGAAGCACCGCAAAGAAAATGCAAAACGATCCCCGACGAGGAGCTTGCCGATGAACTTGTCGTATGCTCGACTGCGCGAACGAACCCGGAGCTACTCACCTGTGATTCCCTCGTATTCGCTTACACGAAACGAATCCCACACGGCTGCAACCCATCCGGAGTTGACGGCTCGCGTTCGTAGGCTCGGGCGGATCCTCCGTCCCACTCCCCTCGTTCAGATCTGGACCAAGCCTATCTCGCTCTTCGTGAAGCTCGAATATGCGAATCCATTCGGGAGCCTGAAGGACCGAACGGCCTATGGCATATTGCTCGGGGCGGTCGAGAGGGGTGACGTCGGCCCCAGCAGCACGATCGTGGAGTCATCCTCCGGAAACTTCGCGATCGCGATGGCGTCGCTCTGCCGGCTGGTCGGGCTGCGCTTCGTCGCCGTCGTCGACCCCACCATATCGCCGCTCTATCTGGCCCAGCTGAAGCTGCTGTGTCACGACGTCCAGATGGTCACCGAGCGGGATCCCACCGGCGGATTCTTGAAGTCCCGGCTCGCGCGCGTCGAGTCCTTGCGCGCGAGCTTGCCCAACGTCTACTGGCCGAATCAGTACACGAACACGGACGGCGCGGACGTACACTATCGCTACACCGGCGCGGAGATCTGCGACGCGCTCGAGCGGCTCGACTACGTCTTCGTGCCGGTGAGCTCTTCGGGGACCATCGTCGGCGTGTCGCGCAAGGTCAAGGAGCGGTTTCCGCGCGCCAAGATCGTGGCCGTGGACAGCCACGGCTCGGTGATCTTCGGCGGCGAGCCGAAGCCGCGGCACATCCCCGGGATGGGGTCGAGCATCTCACCGAACCTGCTACAGCACGCGCTCATCGACAGGGTGGTGCACGTCGAGGAGGCCGACGTCGCGGCGGCCTGTCACCACCTGCTCGCGGAGCACGGCCTCTTCGTGGGGGGGAGCGCGGGGTCCACGTTCTCGGCCGTCCAGCGCGAAGCTCCGCGGATCGTCAGTGAATCGTCCGATGCGGTCGTGGTCTTCGTCTGTGCGGATCGGGGGGCTCCATACCTCACGACGGTGTACGACCGCGCGTGGAATACGCAGGTATTCGGAGGATCGCCATGAAAACACCGAGCCCCCCCGCGCCCGAGCTCGTCATCGTCAAGGGCAAGAGCTGTCACGACGTCGTCCACGGGGATATCGCGGGCTGCGTCGACGTCGTGCGCGAGGCGTACCTCGCGCACGGCGCGGGCAACACCGTGAACCCCCCGAGCTACTTCCTTCGCTTCCCGGAGCGACCGACCGCGCGGATCATCGCGTTGCCGGCATTCCTCGGTGAACGGTTCCGCGTCTCCGGGATCAAGTGGATCGCGAGCTACCCCGAGAACATCCGGCGGGGCATCCCGCGCGCCAGCGCCGTCCTGGTCCTCAACGACTACGACACCGGCTACCCGATCGCGGTCCTCGAGAGCTCGATCATCTCTGCGGCGCGCACGGCGGCGTCCGCCGTCCTTGCGGCAGAGGCGCTCCGTGACGGCAAGAGGGTCCGCCGCTTCGGCATGGTGGGTAACGGGCTCATCGCCCGGTACATTCACCGCTTCTTTCGGGGGACGGGGTGGGAGCTCGACGAGACCGTCCTGTTCGACACGAACCCGGCGGAGTCGGCCAAATTCGAGTCTGCGCTTCGCGACCAGGGAGAGCGCGACGTCCGCCGCGCCGCGACCTTCGAGGAGGTCGTGAGCTCGTGCGAGGTCGTCACCTTCGCCACCGTCGCGCCGGCGCCTTACGCCAGCGACGTGGCGATGCTCGCCCACAACCCGCTGCTGCTCAACATCTCGCTGCGGGATCTCGATCCGGAGCTGCTCATCGCTTCGGAGAACGTGGTCGACGACGTCGAGCACGTCCTCAAGGCAAACACGTCACCCCACCTGACGGAGATGAAGCTTGGGCACCGGGAGTTCATCCGGGGAACGATCGCCGACGTGCTGCGGAAGAAGGTGGCCGTGATCCCGGGCAGGCCGATCATCTTCTCGCCGTTCGGCCTCGGAGTGCTCGACCTCGCGGTGGGGAAGTGGATCCTCGACGCCTCGGTGGCGAACGGGAGCGCGTCCCCCATGAGCGACTTCTTCTTCGAGGTCACGCGCTAGTCGCCCGCTCCTCCGCGTCCTCGAAAGGGAAATCGCTTGCTGACCCTCTTTCGGCTCGCCTTCCGGATCGCCCCGCGTGACGTGGTTGGCACGTGTGTCCTCAGCCTCGTCGCCGGCGGCTCGTTCGCGAGCTTCATCCCGCTCCTCAACGCGGCGCTCCAGAGCCCGGATGGCCGCCTCGCCGCCCTGTTCGTGGCGGCCTGCGCGGTCGCCGTCGTGACGCGCACCGCGTCGCAGCTGCTGCTCAGCCGGCTCGGCCTGCGCGCGATGAACAAGCTCCGCGCGGACATCGTGGAGCGGGCGCTGCGCGCCTCGCTCCACGATGTGGAGCGCGTGAGCGCTGCGCGCATCGACGCCGCGCTCAACGAGGACGGCCCCGCGATCGCCCACGGCCTCAACTCGCTGCCCATCGCGCTCGTGGGTGTCGTCACGGTCGTCGGCTTGCTCGTCTACGTGGCGCTCCTCGACTGGCGCATCTTCGCGCTGGCGGCGGCGGTCATGCTCGTCGGCATCCCGACCTTCAAGCTCCAGATCCGGAAGTCCGAGAAATGGCACGGCCTCGCCAGGACGAAGCTGGGCGACGTCTACTGCGCCATGCGGCAGCTCACGCTCGGGTTCAAGGAGCTCAAGCTCTCGAGCGCCGTTCGCGAGGAGTTCTCCAAGGTGCGCCTCGAGCCCGCGGCGCGCGACCACTACCGGTTCATGGCGCGGGCAAACCTGTACTTCCACTCCGCTGACAGCTGGGGCTATGTCCTCGCCTTCCTCGTCATCGGCAGCATCCCCTTCGGGCTCGCGAGGTACGTGGCGCTCCCGCCGAGCGTCCTCTCGGGCGCCACGCTCGCCGTCCTCGGCCTGCTCGGTCCGCTGGACAGCATGCTCACGCACATCGGCCCATCCCTCCGGGCGGCCGTCGCGCTCGGTCGCATCAACGAGCTTTCGCACGAGCTGAGAGCGGAGGCCACGATCAGCTCCGACGCCCGCGCCGCGATCCGCCGCGAGCCGATCCGCTCGATGCGCCTCGAGGAGGTCCGCTTCCGCTACGAGTCCGTCGACGGCAGCTTCGCCCTCGGCCCGATCACGCGCGAGTTCAAGGCTGGCACCATCACCTTCGTCGTCGGCGGGAATGGAAGCGGCAAGACCACGCTCTGCAAGGTGCTCTGCCTCCTCTATCCGCCGACGGCGGGCACGATCCTCGTCGACGGCGAGGCCATAGGCCCCGATCGCGCAGCGGCCATGCGCGATTCGTTCGGCGTCCTGTTCGCGGACTACCACCTTCCGGCCTGGGCTCGGGCTTACACCGACGAGGAGGGCCGGGAGCGCTTCGACGCCCTGGTGCGGCGCTTCGAGCTCGACCGCGTCCTCCGGGTTCACGACGGGGACGTCTCCTCGGAGGGCCTGTCCAGCGGACAGCGCAGGCGGCTCGCGCTCATTCTCCTCCTCCTGCGGGATCACCCCATCTACCTGTTCGATGAATGGACGGCCGATCAGGACCCCAGATACCGGCACATCTTCTACAAGGAGCTCCTGCCGGAGCTGCGCGCGGCCGGGAAGATCGTCATCGTGATCACCCACGACGAGAGGTACTTCGACCTCGCCGACAGGGTCCTTCGCCTCGACATGGGGCAGGTGCTCCCGGCGGTCGCCGCCAGGCCTGATCCCACCGGGCTCGAGGCTACCGCCGCGACATGAAGCTCGACTCGCCCTGGTGCGACCCGCGACCCAACCCGAGAGAGATCATCACGTGAAGCAAAACGAGTTCCTGAACCAGCTCATCGAGGCCGGTCTCCTGCTGCCTTCAGGCGTCCGCGGGGTGTACGGTCGAAACGCGACCTTCGAGCGCATCGTTCGGGGCTTCGGCTCGATCATCACGAAGATCGCGAAGGACGACGGCGCGGAGTTCGTCGATTTCCCGCCGCTCGTGACGCGCAGCAATTTCGAGAAGACCGATTATGCAAGATCGTTCCCTCACCTGATGGGTTCGATCCACAGCTTCTTCGGAGACGACGCGCGCCACGAGGCGATGCTGGAGACGCTCGCTGCTGGCGGAGACTGGAGCACGCATCTCGGGAAGTCGGATCTGATGCTCTGCCCTGCGGCCTGCTACCCTCTCTACCCGACGCTCCGCGGCACCCTGCCGGAGGACGGGAGGCTCGTCGACCTCATGGGGTTCGTGTTTCGACACGAGCCGTCCGACGATCCGGCGAGGATGCAGATGTTCCGGCAGCGTGAGAACATCCGCATCGGGAGCGAGGACGACGTGCGTGAGTTTCGCGATCGGTGGCTCGAGCGCGGCCAGGCCGTCCTGGCGTCCATCGGGCTCGACGCGCAAGCCGAGGTGGCGAACGATCCATTCTTCGGTCAGAGCGGGCGGCTGCTTTCGGTGAGCCAGCGCGCGCAGGCCCTGAAGTTCGAGCTCCTCTACCCGATACACTCCGCGGACGCGCCGACGGCCCTCTCGTCGTGCAATTACCACCAGGACCATTTCGGCCGCGCCTATGACATTCGCTTGCCCGACGGTTCGTTCGCGCACACGGCGTGCGTGGGCTTCGGCGTCGAGCGCGTCGCCCTCGCGCTGCTCAAGACACACGGCCTGTCGCCGCCCCGGTGGCCGGTCTCCGTCCGGACCGCGCTCGATCTGGATTAGATGACGTCTAGATCCGCCCGGGCGTTCGATACCTGGTGTTCGTGAAGGCACACCAGGTGTATTCGTTCACCAGGAGCTCATAACGCTCGATGGGCTCGAGGAAGTGACACTCCTCGAACGCCCTCACATGCTCCGGGCACGTGTAGACGAGCACCACCTTACGAGGGTGCGCTTTCAGCGACGCCTCGAGGTTGTCCAGGAACTCGACGTACACGTCGAGCTTCGAGAACGGGTTGTAGAGATAAATCAACAGATCGCCCGGCGGAAAGTCGAACGAGAGGGCGTTGCAGGTCAGCACGTCGACCGGCGCGCGCAGGGACGACCGGCCGGCAACGACGCCGACGTTCGTGCGCGCGATGCTCGCGGTGGCCGTCGAGCTCTCGACGCCGACCACACGACGAAACGGCAGCTGCGCGGCCATGATCAACACACGACCTTTGCCACATCCCACGTCGACGAAGGTGTACTCCTCCGCGCGGATCTTCAACGTCCGCATGACCGAGTCGAACACCTCCGGGATGCTCGGGAAGTACCAGATGGCGGATCTGTGCGACTCGTCGATGAAGTCCCGCGGATCCACCACGACCGGCTCGGTGGTCTCGATGCCGAAGCGCTTGTCGAAGGCCTTGCCTCGCTTCGCCGGGAGCTGGAGCGCGTACGCCGCTATGGCTGCGAGCACCGTATCGATCCCGCCGAGGACGCGGACGGTGCGAAGGAGCCTGGCCGCGCCTCGATGGGCACGATGGAATGACGTGGCGACTGCGTGGACCATCGGAGCTCCGTTCTAGGTGCAGGGTCAGCGACCGACCTCGCGTAGTCAAGAGGCCTCGCTCTCGAGGACGTGCTTTGGTTGTGACGTGGCCGATGCCGGCCCGGGGTGGGCCTCGGAGGACGCGCCGGCTACGGCGCCGCAGCGACCGTGCGCGACGCCTTGGCCTGGATCACGTCGGGGAGCAGGAACGGCACGAGGTGCGTCTGGTTCTTTCGCCAGAGCTCAGCCTGATCGCGGAAGTGTGGGCTCTCGGCGTCCCAGACATTGCCTCCGGGGATGGCGTTCCACGCCTTCGGCCCGGCCGGGTCGAGCTCCACGACGAGACGTTGCGACGGGCCGTGGACGTACCGGAAATCCGGAGACTCGTCGAGCGCCCACGAGAGGCGGTAATCCGAGGAGTCCACCGCGAACTGGTCGCCGCCCCGCGGGAAGCCGCCGCTCCAGAGGGGGTCCGTCGGCGGTGGGATGCTGAGGCTGCTGAAGAGCGGGACGAGCGCGTCGAAGGTGACCCTGTGAAAGGCGCCCCAGCGGGGATCCGCAGCCCCGGAGCCGCCCTGTTGATCCAGCCAGGCGAGGGCGTCGAGCAGGGCGCGCAGCACGCGCTCGTCCCTGGACTCGACCGCTGGCGTGCTCATGTCGTCCCACAGCGTGCTGTCCTGGATGGCCGGATCGAAGGTGGCGAGCTGCTCCCGATCGGCGGAGAAGAGGTGAAGGAGCGCCTTCGCCGACAGCTCCCGGGAGAACGTCGAGAACCCCATCTGGCCGAGCTCGTCGCCCACCACCCGGCGCACCACACGGACGAGCCAGATGTTGAAGACCAGCGTCGCCTCCGAGGCGCGGGCGTCGATGGCGCCGGGGCCGTCGCCCTCGTCCGGGAGCGGCATGCCGGTATCGAGATCGATGCCGGCGGCCGCCTTGTAGTCCGCCTCCTTGCCCCAGCCGTCGAGGAGCACCCGCAGGGCGGCGAGGCGCTGAGGGTCATATGCGGCATCCGTGACGATCGCGCTCAGGTCGGGGTGAGTGCCGGGCGTCGCGCGCTCCTCGGCGGCGCGGTCCATTGCGCGGAGGAGGCTAGGCACGAGCCTCTCGCCGAGCGCCGACTTGATGTCGCCCTGGATCGCCGCACAATCCTCCGGCGACAGAGGTCCCTCGTAGGCGTCGATCCGCTCCTGGATGCGGCCCTCTCGGAACCCGATATCGAAGCTGCAACTCAGGTACATGGGGGTGCCGTCCGGGAGCTCGCCGTTCGACGGATCGTTGTCCAGCGAATCCCCGATGGGGTCGTTGTTCGCCGTGGCGATGTATCCCGCCGAAGGGTTCTTCGCCCAGGGGATGAGGTGCTCGGGGAGCGTCCCGGTCCATTCCGCGGTCCCGTCGCCGGGGAGCACCATGCAGGGGAGGGTGCCCGTATAGGTGGCCGCGTCCCAGGCGAACGCCTCACGAGCCCGCGTCGGGATCGCCGCGTGCGTCGTCCAGAGGATGTCGCCCGCGGTGTCGCCCATCACCCAGTTCTGCGAGCCGACGCTGAATTTCTTGAGCGACGCCTGCGCCTCATCGACCGAGCGAGCGCGCAGCAGGCCGAAGATGGCCTCCAGCTCCTTCGTCGGCTCCAGCCCTGTCCAGCGGACGCTGAGGGCCCCCAGGGCCGGGTCCGGGTCCACCACCGCGTGGTCGACGATGGTCGGCAGAAGCGGGCCGTGATGAGGCACGATCGGGACACGGTAGGTATAGGGCTCCCTGCCAGCGATCGCGATGACCTCCTCGACCGTCTCGAGGGGCACTGGATTTCCCTTGAAGAGCACGGCCTTGCCGTCTGGCGTGAGCTGCTCGGCGTAGACGTCGGTGACGTCGTACATCGCGACCGTCGCCCCCCACCCGACGTGCTCGTTGTGGCCCAGAATGATCCCCGGAATCCCGGGGAAGGTGACACCCCCGACGTGTAGATCGCGGCTCGCGTCCTTGCCCTCGGGCGCGGTGACATGGATCGAGACGGCATACCAGACGGCCGGTGCGCTCAGCGACAGGTGGGGATCGTTGGCCACGAGCGCGTGCCCCGTCGCGCTCCGGCTCCCGTGAATGGCCCAGTTGTTCGAGCCGAAGCCCTCCGGGGCGATCTTGTCCTTGGCGTGCTGGACCGCGCTCAGGTAGCCGTTCAGCGAGGAGATGAGCTTCGCGCGGCCCGTCGAGGCGCGGCCCGGTCGTTGCGCGGGCGACGCCCTCTTCGCCGTCTTTTCCTCCGCCTTCTTCCGCTCCGTGGAGGCGGGGTAGCCGCTGCTGGTCACCGCGGGCTCCGAGGGGGCGAACCGCAGGAAGTCCCGCTCGAAGCCGGCGCGCTTCTGCGCGAGCGGATCGGCGCTGCTCGACGCGAACGTCGTCCGGGCGGCGTCGAAGAACTGCTGCATGGTGAGATCCAGCTCGGCGTCGTACGACAGGAGGTAGCTCTGGAACCGGCTGATCACGAGCGAGTCGACGCTGCTCCAGTCGGTGAACGCCTCGGTGGGTATCGCCCTCGCCCCTTGGGGCAGGAGGATTTCCCCGGAGCGGATCTTCCTGAAAAGCTGGGTCACCCCGTCCGCGTACGCGTCGAGCATCTGGCGGAACTCCCCCTCGGGGAGCGCGTCGTACTGGGCCCTGGCGATCCGCCCGAGCCCGATATGGCGGAGAGCGATGTCCTGATCGATGGTGCTGGGATCGAGGTCGCCGAAGAGCTCTGCGATCCTCCCCTCGGCGGTGCGCCGCAAGATCTCGAGCTGAAGCGCGCGGTCGCGCGCCGTCAGATAACCTTCGACGCGCATGGCGTCCACGAGGTTTTCGGCATAAATATGGGGCCTACCGTCCTTGTCCTGGACGACATCGACGGCAGAGAGGAGGCCGTCGATGGCGAGCCGCGCATCGACGGGCAGATCCGGCCGATCGCCAAGCGGACCGAGCGTCGCGGACGAGGGCGGGCTGCCGTCGGGCGCGCCCGCGTCAGGCGGGCTGCTGCCCGCGTCAGGCAGGTTGCTGCCGGGACGAGGGTCATCCGAGCACCCGAGCATGCCCGTGATCCCGGTGAGCAGGGCGAGGACGCGAGGTGCCGAAGATAATGACAGTCGCATGAAAGCTCCTTGGTAGGAGGCCGCGAGCGTGGCGCCCCCACGCTCAGCCTCGTCGACGAGCTTGAAGGCGTGTTCGGCTGCGGTCAAGGAGCGTGATGGCCATCCCTCGGGTGTGCGCCGCAGCCCGCCTCGCGATGACCATCATTGCACTTGACCGTTGACGCCGGCGCCGGCGAGGTGCTCATCGCCGGCGCCGAGGGCGCACCGTCTCGCGCTGCGCTGCTCGCCCTCAGTCTTTTTCCTTTGAGAGGGCAAGCTACGTACGCTGGTAGTCCAGCGCCATGCGGTACGGCTCCAGCACGTGAGGCGCCGCCTCGTCCTCGTCCAGCTGGCTGCCATCCGCGAGGATCAATCGGAACCGGCCGCCCTCATGGTGGACGTGGTAACCCGGACGGCAGCGGGCGATTTGCACCAACAAAGCGCGGAGCCCAGCCACCAGCCCTCACCCCCTCGCAACTTCTTCCACATAGCGAGAACACGATTGACGAAAGAGGCACCTGCGTCGAAGGCTCGGCGGGATGAGCGCCCGATAGATTCGAACGACCAGGACAAGCAGAATGGACATATACCATTTTTCAAAAACAGCCATATCGAACCGGATCAACCGGCTCGGCGTGGCGCCTATCCCGAAACAGCCAGCCGTTCCATCCTGGTGAATCTCGACGGATTCGAGCCGGACATACCGCCAGCCCTCCGCCGCCTTCGCGTTGATCAGCACTCTGAGCTGCTCGGCGGCCACGCCGACGCCCCCTTGTTGCCGATTTTCGCCACAAATGGAACTACATCATACTGGGCCATTTTTCCTCAGAGGTCCAATCTGAGCTTACAGAACGGATGCCATCGTGTTCCTCTCCTGGGGCGCGTCTGTTCATCCCGTCATCGAATGGCACGTTCATGGAGGACGAGCACCGCAGCGGCCGGCCCGCGCGCATCTCCCTCGAGGCGCATCACGAGCTCATCAAGCTCGCCTGCCTGCGGCCGCCCGACGACAAGTCGCCGTTCGAGCAGGTCTGGACCCTCAACCGAGAGAGCTGCCGACGTCCTCGACACGCGCGCCGAGCAGCGCTGCGACCGCCGTGATCCGGAACTCTAGGCCGAAGACGCTCGCGGCGCGCAGGACGCGGCGGGCCTCGTCGCCGAAGGCCGACAGCCGAGCTTGCACCATGGCGAGCACCGTCTCCGGCAAGGCGTCGCCCCGGCCGCTCACCTCGGCCCGGACGAGTTCCTCCAGGTAGAGCACGTTGCCCGCCGCCCGCGCCACGATGCGCGCCACGGCGTCGTCCGCGATCCCGCCGCCGGCCACCGCGCGCACCAGCCGCTCGCCGGCCCGCCGCGAGAGCTCCCCGAGGCGCACTTCGACGAGGGCCCGCTCGGACCACAGGCGCGGGAACCGCTCGGCGATCTCGGGCCGGGCGAGCGCGAGGACCACGAGAGGGCGATCGGAGAGGCTGCGGAGCACGGCCCGGCGGGGCTTTCGGCGCAGGACGGCGCTGCCCCCCGAGCCGAGGCCGCTGATGCGCCTGAATCCGTGGCCGCCGGGCCAACCTCAATCGTGGCAGCGCGTCAGCGCGTCGCACCACGACGGTTTGGGGTTGCCGGATCGAGCTGGCCGCGGCTCTTTTCCGACCGAAAACGGCACCGACGAGATGAGCACGCCCGCGGCGTTCTGGGGTATAGTCACCGTGCGCTCGCGCAGGGTGGAGGATCGGTGGACAGACGACAAGGACGCCAGGAGGGCTGCTCCGCACCTTTTACCTGGCCATGGATGAGCCGAATCCGGCGCGGTGAGGAGCGGGGTGTGACCATCATCCAGAAGAAGAGGGCCGGCGTCGGCCCTCGCCGAACAACCATGAGGCGAGCTCGTGTCAACAGCCGTTGAGGACAGCAAGGACGCGTCGTACATCGATCCACGCCCGCTGCTCGAAGCCCTGGACGCCCCCGCGCTCGTCATCGACGCGCGCGGCGCCATCCGGTGCAGGAACGAGCCGCTCGAGCGGCTGCTCGAGGAGCGCGGGGCGCCGCTCCTGCCCCTGTCGCCGGGGGGCGCTCATCTCCTGTTGCCGCCGGCGCCCGAGGCGTCCGGCCTCGCCAGGCTAACAGCGCTCCTCTCGGGCGAGATCGATCGGGCCGAGCTCGATCTCCCGGGCGACGGCTCCGGCGCGCCGCGCTGGTCGCTCGTCGCGGTCCCCTGCGCGGTCGGCGCGGGCCGCGGCGCGCTGATCCGCCTCATCGATCTCGCCGAGCGCCGCGCCCGCGAGCACCAGCGCCGCTGCGCGCAGATCATCGCGTCGCTGCCGGTCGGCTGCGCCATCCACTCCCTCGACGACCCGGCGGACGACCGGTCGCTCCGGTGCCTTTACGTGAACGCCGCCGCCGAGCAGATCTCCAGGAAACCCGCCGGCGAGGTCGTCGGCAGGACCATGGACGAGAACTTCCCCAGGCTGCGGGACATCGGCGTCCCCCAGCGCTTCGCGGAGCTGATCCGCAGCGGCCGCACCGTCGAGGACGAGGAGCTCCTCCCTCCGGACGGGAGCGCGCGCATCCTCACGGCAACGGCGTTCCCCCTGGGCGAGCGGTGCCTGGCGGTGCTCTACGACGACATCACCCAGCGCAGGGCGACGGAGGCGTCGCTCGCGGGCACGCGCGCCCTGCTCGACGCCATCATCGACAACCTCCCGCTCATGCTCTTCGTCAAGGACGCGAAGGAGCTCCGCTACGTGCGGGTGAACAGGAAGTTCGAGGAGTTCTTTGGCTACGCGCCAGGAGAGCTGGTCGGCAAGTGCGCCTCGGACTCCGTCCCGCAGCACGTGGCCGAGAGGCTCGACGCCGAGAGCCGCCTCGTCCTCGCGGCGGGCGTGCCCGTCGAGAAGCCCGAGCTGCCGCTTCCCACGAGGCCCCGGGGGACCCGCATCATCCATGCCCGGTGGATCCCCATGAAGGACTCAGCCGGCGTGAGCCGTTATCTCCTCGGGATCTCCGAGGACATCACCGAGCGCAAGAAGATCGAGGACGCCAAGCGCCACGAGGAGATCCTGCTCGCGACGCAGCGGCGGCTCCTCGAGCTCATCCGGGAGCTCTCGATGCCGAGCATCCCCATCCACCCAGGGATCCTCGTCGTTCCGCTCATCGGCCAGATGGATAACTCCCGCGGCGCTCAGCTCACCGAGTCGCTGGTCGGCGCGATCGAGCGCCACCAGGCCGAGTTCGTCCTCATCGACATCACAGGCGTCACCGCCGTCGACAGCGCGGTGGCCGGCCACCTGCTCCAGGCCACACGCGCCGCGGGGCTGCTCGGGGCCGAGTGCAGCGTCGTCGGCGCGTCGCCCCAGACCGCGCGCACCGTGGTCGAGCTCGGCCTCGAGCTCGGGAAGCTCACGACACACCGGGACCTGGGGGCCGGGTTCCGGTATGCGCTGGCGCGGAAGGGGTATGTGATCGCGCCGCGCGCCGCGCGAACGGCGTGATCACCGGACATCGCCCCCCTGTCTCGAGCCTCTTCAGTTGAGCCTTACGCCATCGTAGTGCATCAGGAGGAGCTTCGCGTGAGCAGGGTCGTCGCTGAACTCCACGTACGGCCAGCTCGCCGCGCCGTTCGGCAGGACGAGACGACTCGACGCCTCCAGCACGCCCACGTGAATGCGCCGCTGTCTGTTCGCCCCCGGGTCGTTCACGAGGACAGGATGCGAGGTGGTCGCGCGCCGAAAGCCGGAGACCGCGACCTTGTGCCCGGCGTTTGCGAGCTCCAGGACCAAACGACCATCGACGGTGGTGTTCCTCGTCCAGTCGAAGGCGATGATCTGCATCACCTTCTGCCGTACCCCACGGACGAAGAGGTCGTCGCTCACGAAGTCTCCCGGCCCGACGAATATCCGATAGGCATCGCCGTAGCGGCTGTCCGCCGACTTGCAGCTGCCGTAAGCTCGCGGGTCGCACGCGGCGGGCACGCGGCGCTCGATCGGGCTGAAGTCCTGGAGCAGCTCGTGGAAGTAGTACGGATCCCGAGCCTTCGCGGTCCGATACTGGAACGCCAGCAGATCCGCGTTCGACGAGGTCGCGGGCCAGGAGCTCACAAGAGCGTCGAAATCGCGCGTCCTCGTCGCCGTGAGCGGGGACGCCGACGGCGAGCGGTTGGCCAAGGCGCCCGCAGCTGCCATGGCGATGCTCGCGTCGTAGCAGCCCAGGGGACCTTGGGCGGCGACGTCGGCCGGCAATGCTGGATCCGTCTGATGCAAGAGCGGCAGGTCACGGATGCGGCAATCCGTCGCGTCGCAGGCGAGGTGCTCTGTGTCGTCGTCCAGCATCGTGATGGTCGCGCCGCCGGCCGTGGTCGAATACCCGAGGACGAAGCCTCGCGGCGCGCCCGACGCCCGCCGCACGTTCAGCCCGACGACGTGCGACTGGCCCGTCTTCCAGTATCCGACTTGCAGGATCTGCATGCCGCTGTGCCCGAGGCGGTCCTGGTGCACGAGGCCCGTGCCGGCGTTGTAGGCGATGAGGTGGGGCTCGCCGTTCACGTCGTCGTACCCCGTCAACCGCCAGCCGCGCGCCCAGGTGCCGGAGCCGAGCACATCCACGCCGTTGAGCGCGGGGAGGATGCGGTCGAAATGCACGAGCCCCGTGGCGGAGTTGTAGGCTACCAGCCTGTTCTCGCCGTTGAACACGTACGGCACGAACTGGTCGAACCCGCTGGCCCAGGTGAGGCTCGACGCGACATCGACCCCGTTCAGCCGGTCGGTGATGCGATCGAAGTGCACGAGCCCCGTATCCGAGTTGTATGCGATGAGGTGGGGGTGATCGCCGACGTAGAATGGAACGAAGTGCGTGAACCCTGTGCCCCACCTGCCCATCCAGAGGATATCGACGCCCTGCGCGTTCGGCCGCACGCGATCGAAGTGCACCTCGCCGCTGCTGGAATTGTAAGCGATGATGTACTGCTGGCCGCTCATCGTGAACGGCACGAAGTGCGTCCAGCCAGCCGACCAGGTCCAGCTCCAGACCGTGCTGGTGGCTCGGCCGTCCTCGGACACCCTGTCCATGTGCACGGTCCCGTTCGTCTTGTTGTAGATGAGGTAATACGACTGGCTCCCCAGGTGAAAAGGGGTGATCGATGTCCACCCCGACGCCCACCAGTCGGCGGTGTACGTCCGTCGCCCGACCGGCAGTTGATTGGAATCTTGCACCAGAGCCTCACCCGCTTCGGCGACCTCCTCGAGATCCCCCGGGTCGTCCGCCGATCCCATGCAACCCGACGCAGCCGCGAGGATCAGCGCGAGCGAAGTCGCGGCGAGGCCGCACGTGAGAGCACGTGTAGATGTTGATACGAAGCTCCGCATGATAATGACTCCTTGGCAAAATCCGGCCTCTGGAGGTGGCCGTGTCCCCTCGCATCGCTGCCGTGGGCGCTGTCCGTTGTTCGGCTCTGCTCGTCTATGGCGTCTCGCGCGACATCCATCGGGACGCGGCGACCGCAGCATGCGCCCCGCAGCATCAGCGGTTCATGAGCAGGTCATAGAGCAATCCTCGGGCCACTCGTGTTGTGGCCGATTGCGCGCTCCGCGCGTGATTCGGCGACGCAACACGGCGTACCAGCGGCGCAACACGGCGTACCAGCGGCGCAACACGGCGTACCAGCGGCGCAACACCTGCGGCTTGCGTGGGCCGGGCGGCGAAGAGCCGCGCCCTGCGCTCCTCGGCGCCCTCGGGCCGCGAGACGTTGCCGCCGTGGCCGCGGAGCTTGGTCGCAGTGCTAGAGTAAACGAGGAGCCAACGCGCATCGCTTCTTCTGTTCGGAGGTCCACTTGGAGCTGCTCGAGAATTTGCTGTGGCTGTGCAAGATCCCCTCGCCGCCGGGCGAGGAACGCTCGCTCGCCGACGCGCTGGATCAACGTCTCGCAGCGCTGCCCTTGGCCTCGCCGCTGCGCCGCTACGGAAACTCTCTGGTAGCACCGCTCACGCGCGGGTCGGGAGGCCCCAAGATTCTGCTCGTCGGGCAGCTCGACGTGGCGAACGCGGGGCAGCGACGCGAGGCGCGGACGGAGAACAACCGCGTGCTGGGCGCTGGAGCCGCCGAGAAGAGCGGCCTCTGCCTGATGCTCGATCTGGCCGAGCGCCGGCCGCAGGTACACGCCGACATCACCCTCGTTTTCCACGCTCGCGGCGAGTGCGGCTTCAACGCGAGCGAGCTCGGGGTGGTCCTGGAGAAGGACGCCGAGCTCCGGGGCGCCGACTTCGCCCTGGTGCTCAAACCCACGGACAACAAGCTCCAGCTCGGCTCGGGCGGCTCCACGTACGCGACGCTGGCATTCACAGGCCGCACGGCGCACAGCGGGCTGCCCGGGGCCGGCGTGAACGCGATTCACAAGTTCGCGCGTGTGCTCTCTCGCCTGGCCGCGTTCGAGCCCGTACCCGACGTCGTGGACGGCCTCACCTGGTACGAAACGATGAGCGCCACCTCGGCGCACGGGGGCCGCCCCGGCAGCGTCGTGCCGGACCATCTGGAGGTGAATGTGCATCACACCTACGGTCCGAGCACGGACGCCCACACCTCGCAAGATCGGCTGATCGCGCTCGTGGACCGCGTGGGGGCCGTCCGGTTCGAGGAGCTCTCCGATCCGGCGCCGCCGAACCGGAGCCACGCGCTCATCGCCGCCCTCGAGCAGAGCGGCGTTCAAGGCGTCGAGGCCCGGCAAACCTGGACGGAAGTGGCACGTTTCACGGCGCTCCAGATCCCGGCGGCGAATTTCGGACCGGGCGCGGAGCGGACGATGCACGCGCGGGACGAGGCGACCGAGCTCTCGGAGCTCGGGCGTGCGCAAACCATCCTCGACCGCTGGTTCGCCAACATGACGTGACGTGGTCCTCGCGCCGGCTCACACGTGCGCGAGGGCTCGGCCGCTGACGCGCGTCAGGTCCCGGTGCGCCCGCAGCACGGCGCGCCGACGCTCTTCTCCGGCTTGTCGTACTCGTCGTGGCGACGCCACCAGACGCCCGTCTCGTTGCGCCCCCTGGGGGCGCGATCGAGCCATTGGTACGCGCCCCAGAGGCCGTCCAGGCCGCGCGCATAGGTGGAATACGTGTGGTAGACGGCGCCGTCCTCGAGCACGAACGCGCTCATGCCTGGCCTGTCGCGGTGGAACGTGGCCGTGTCGGTTCCGCACATGGCGGCGATCTTGGCCTCCGCCCCTTCGCCGCCGCCCTCCTGGCCCGGGCGCCACACGAACGCGGCCTCGCGCCGGTAGTTGTAGTCGACGTCCCCCTCGCGCTGCTGCTCTTCGGTGAACCAGACGTTGAAGTCGGCGTTGAAGTCGCCGGCGAACGAGGACGCCCAGGGAAAGGTCCAGCCCATTCGCCGCTTGTACGCCTGCAGCTTCGCGAGCGGCGCCCGCGAGACCGCCCAGAGCATCACATCGTGGTTGGCCAGGTGAACCGCGAACCCGTTGAAGCCGTCCGCGATCATCGAGCAGGAGGGGCAGCCCGCCGCGAAGTCGGGCCCGAACATGAAGTGGTAGACGAGGAGCTGCGAACGCCCTCGAAAGAGGTCCACCAGCGAGGCGGTCCCTTCGTCGGTCTCGAGGCGGTAGTCCTTGTCGACCCGGACCCATGGCAGGGCCTGGCGTCGCTGCGCCAGCGCGTCGCTGCGCCGCGTCAGCTCCTTCTCCGCCTCCAGCAGCTCAAGCCGCGCTGCCAGCCAGTCTTCGCGTGTCCCGGTGATGTGTGCCGTCATGGTCTTCGCTCCTTTGAATCGGTCGCGAGACAGATTAGGATCGGGCACCGAGGGGGCGGGAGTAACAAGTGTGGCGGGATTCGAGGCGAGCCGCGTCGCGGGCGGCGCGGCCCGCCGGGCACGGCGGGTGCGCCCCGCGAGCGCGCGGTCCCGCGTGACGTCTTGTCGGCCCACCCCCGGCGGATGCATCCTGCACCGATGAGGCGCCCCCACCTCCTCGATGTGCTCGCCGCCGCGGCCCTCCTCGTCGCGTCGGCGTCCTGCAGGAGCCGTGAGAGGGCGTGTGTTCCTGGCGCCACGCAGACATGCGTTTGCCCTGACACGAACCAAGGCGCGCAGTCCTGCGCTGCCGACGGCGCGCGCTGGGAGCCATGTGTGTGTCTACCGCCCGCGAACGTCGCGCCGCCGCGCGACCCGGACGAGGAGGCCGCCGCCCTCCCTCCGAGCAAGATCGCGGAGTGCAACGCGCTGATCCAGGTCATCAACCACGGCGTGCGCGACCTCGACAAGGGCCGGGCTCCCGGCGAGCACGAGGGCGGGCCCAGCGAGCTGAGGAGGATGGCCGAATCGCTCGACGAAGCGGCAGCCCACGCGGCGCAGCTCAATCTGACGCGGCCGGAGCTTCAGAGGTTCGCGGGGGAGTATCATGCCCTGGCGAAGGAGATCGCCAGCGCGACGCGCGCTCTCGCGACGGCGGCGGACACGAACGACACGGAGAGGCTCAGCGCCGGCCAGATCGCGATCGAGAGGGCGATGAAGCGCGAGCCCGCCCTCGTGGGCAGGATCAAGAGGTTCTGCCGGGCGCCCTGAAGCGCGGCGGCCATCGCCGCCCCCCGGAGCACGACCACACATCGAGCCGCTCGACGCCGCCGGGCTCGCTCCCTCTGCGCGCCGCGTCAGTCCCCCCCGCCCCCCACCTCGCGCCAGCGGATCTCCACCCGCTTCGCGCCGAGCTGCGTCGCGAGCGCCGTGATCTGCCGCTCGGCCTGCGCCCTCGCGCGCGCCATCACGTTCCCCTCCAGCGCCGCCTTCTCGATCGCGGCGGTCGCCTCCTTCCGGGCCCGCGCCTCGAGCTGCTCGTTGCGCCGCGCGAGCAGGCTCGTCGTTCGCGTGTAGACGTACGTCTCGTCCTCGTCGAGCCGGGTCGAGAAGACCTCCGGCGCCGGCAGCGTCAGCCGCGCGACGCCGGTCTCCGGGTCCATCTCGATGTCGTCCTCGGCGAGCCGCGAGAGATCGACGCCGATGGTGACGTGGCCGACCGCGACGAGCAGCATGGCGTCGGTGGCCTGCACCAGGCCGAACAGGCGGCTCTGCCGGTCGGCCAGATCCACCACCTTCTCGACGTGCACCTCCGTGGTCTCGAGCCGCGCGAGATCCCGGATCCCGATCAGGACCGCCGGCGACGGCCGCACCACCACGGCGCTCGCCGGCGCCGGACCGCGGAGGCGCGGCGCCACCACGACCGCGCCGACGCCCACCGCCGCGAGCAGCGCCAGCAGGAAGAGCACGATCCGCAAGGCGCGGCCGGCCTGCGCGCGGGGGCGCGGCGCGTGAACAGCCACCGAAGCGTAGGGGTCCTGGAGCGGGCCTTCCATCAGGGGGCTACCTCGGAGGACCTCCGGCGCACAGGCGCCCGCGGCAGCTCAGCCCAGGGAGAGACCAGCCCGAGCCGCACGTCCTCGCGAGAGAGTTCTGAGAACACGAAGGCCGGAAGGCGAGAAGAATCGAACCTGCCCGCGCATCCCCGCGCAAACGCCCGGGAAATGACGCCAGTCCGCGGCGGCCTCAGCGCGTCGGCGCCCTCGACCGCATCACGAGCGCGGGCTCGCCCGCATCCTGGGACGAGAGCGCCTGCTCGAGCGTCCACTCGGCGACCTCGCCCTCGGCCGCCTGCTCCAGCGCCAGCCGGACGTCGCGGTTCACGCAGCTCTCGGCCGCGATCCGCACGCGCGCCGCCGTCTCGCCGTCGCTCGCGGACGAGAGCGCGAGCGCGGCGCCGATGCGGTGCTCGGCCGGCGCGGCCCCGTCCTCGAGCACCGCGAAGGCCTGCTCCCGCGTGAGCCTCGCCGTGCGGTAGTCGACCCCGGCCTCGCTCACGAGGCGGCGCAGCGCCGCCCGCCACGCCCGCGCAGGGCGGCCGCGGCGCTCGAGCAGCGCGCCGGCCCCGCCCGCCTCGGGGGCGCCGCGGCCGATCCGCTCGCGGAGCAGCGCGAGCAGGTGCTCGCGGCGCCGCTCGGCGAGCGCCATGCTCAGCCCCGTCTCCTGCGGGTCGCGCAGGATCTGCGGCGGCACGATGAGGAGCGCGACCTCCTCGCCGCCCGTCAGCGCGAGCTGCACGCCGAGGCCCGTGTCGTCGACCCGCTCGATGCCGTGGAACGGGATGAAATGCTCGCCTGCGTCAGCCTGGATCGAGAGCCCGTCGCTGCCGACCACCAGCACGCGCGGGCCGGCGCAGCCCTTCCGGCGCACCGACGCGACCGCCCACGCCGCCGCCCCCGCCATGACGCCGATCGCGAGCGCCAGGGCGGCGCCGACGACCACCGAGCAGACCAGGGCCACCACCGCCGCGATCGCGAGCAGCCAGCGGCTCGGGAGCGGCGGGGGCACGTCCTCGTAGAGCCGGGCGCTCCAGGTGCCGCCCGCGCGCGACGAGGCGATGTCCGCGAGCAGCCGCTCCGCGTCGCCGGGGTCCTCGAGGCGCACGAAGATCACGTCGCCGCCGTGTGTCTTCAGCGCGACCTCGCCGCCGGAGCTCGACAGCCGGGCGCTCGTGAGCGACGCGAGCGGGAACGCGGTCCGGCCGTGCGGGTACTGGATCCACAGCGCGCCGCCGATACGCACGACCGCGGACCGGGAAAAGCTCACGGCCGCCCAGAGCCACGCGAGCGGCGCGTACAGCGCGCCGACCGTGCAGACCGGCAGGAGCACGGACCCGACCATCACGAACGGCAGCATCATGACGACGCCGAACGGGCCGAGGAGCGTCGCGAAGAGCAGGGTCGCCGCGGTCAGGATGCACATCCAGGCGAACGACGACGCCAGGACCCAGCTGGCGGTGCGGGCGTGCGCGTAGCGGTGGATCCGGACCACGCAGCGATCGAACACGCCGTTGCTCCCAGCGGTTCCTGCCACCCGTTTACGTTGAAAGCGCCGGCCTCGAGTTTCAAGCGCGCGGCGGCGGCCCGGCGCGGACGCCGGCGGACGTCCTCACGCCTCGCGCGGCGCCGGCGGCCGTCCTCGCACCCGGCGCGGACGCCGGCGGCCGTCCTCAGTAGGCGTCCGCCGGGGCGCGCGCGTCCGCCGGGAGCACGAGCGGGACCAGCTCCACCGCCCCGTCCCCGCCGTCGAGCCACTGGTACCGCGCCAGGTTCGCGAGGACCCGGCCCACATAGGTGCGCGTCTCCTCATACGGGATCCGCGCCACCCACACGTCGGTGTCCCTGTCGATGCCGCCCTCGAGCCAGTGCGACACGGCCTTCGGGCCCGCGTTGTACGCCGCCGTCGCGAGCGGCAGGCTGCCCTCGAACGTGCGGAGCAGCTTGCCGATGTAGTAGCCGCCGAGGCGCAGGTTCACCGGGGCGCTCTTGAGCTGCCCGAGATCGAGGCCGAGCGACAGCTCGCTCGCCGCCTTCATGGCCGTCGCCGGCATGAGCTGCATCAGCCCGACCGCGCTCGCCGGGCTCACCACGACCGGATCGAACGCGCTCTCCTGGCGCATCAGCGCGTGGACGAGGCCCTTCGGCAGGCCGTGCTGCGCCTCGAGCGCGCGCACCTCGCCGAGGTACGGCGCCGGATAGACGCACTCCCACGCCCAGCGGTCCGCCTGCGAGGGCGCGCGCTCCAGCGCCGCCGCGCTGATCGCCTGCGTGCCCACCCGGTAGCGGCGCTTCGCGGGCGAGAGCATGCCGTACATCCGGCAGAGCGCCTCGCTCTCCTGGCCCGCGTAGGCCGCCGTCGCGTCCCGCTCGTTCTCGGCGAGGTAGCTCTCCGCGTCGCCGTCGAGCCCCATCGAGGCGAGCAGCGCCGCCGCCGGCGGCAGCTTCACGTCGAGGGGCGGGGCGTCCCGGAGCGACGCCGGCACGAGCAGCGGCGGCGCCGGCGCGCCGATCGCGGCGAGGCGCGACCGCGCGAGCAGCGCGCCCCAGGAGAGCGGCTGATCCCGCATCACCTGCGTCCAGATCCGCGCCGCGCCCTCCCGGTCGCCCCCGCGCAGCGCCGCGAGCCCCGCGAGCTCGCGCAGCCGCGCCGCCTCGGGCGCCCGCTCGCCGCGCGCGCGCAGCTCCAGCGCCTGCCGCGCCCCGGCGGCGCCGCCCGTCGACAGCATCGCGAGCGCCCGCTCGTAGACCGCGTCGTCGCGCTCCTCGCTCCGCGGGTAGGCGGCGAGGAACCGGCCGTACTGCGCGACGGCCTCCGGGTAACGCCCGACCTGCATGAGCAGCCGCGCCGCGAGCAGGCTCGAGAGCTCGCCCCAGCGCGTCTTCCGGAACCTGCGCGCGACCGAGAGGTGCCGCTCGATCGCCTCGCCCTCGCGCCGGAGCCGCGAGAGGGCGCGCGCCGCGAGGTGCAGCTGCTCCGCCTGGCGCGCCGAGGGCGTCGCCGCCCCCTTGAGGAACGCCTGCACCGCGCCCTCGTAGTCGCGCGCCCGGTAGAGCGCCGTGGCCCGGCGGTGGTGGAGCTCCGACGCGGACACGCCGGGCGCGCGCTTCGCGGTCGGCGCGCTCGGCGCGCTCGAGCTCGACGACAGCTGGTCGAGCTCGGCGATCGCCTCGGCCGCGCTGCCCGCGGCGACCATGGCGTCGACGTTCTGGAGCCGCTCCTCGTGCGAGAGCTGCCCCGGCATCGCGGCGAGCAGCGCCGCGGCCTCGCGCCCCTCGGGCGCCGACGGCGCGTTCTTGACGATCCACCGGAGGTCCGGGAGCGCGAGCGCCGCGGCCGCCGCGGCCTTCTCCGCCGGCTGCCCGGCCGCGCCCGCCCCGGCCTTCTCCGCCGGCTGCCCGGCCCCGGCCGCCCCGCCCTTCTCCGCCGGCTGCCCGGCCGCGCCGAGGTGGACGCGCGCCCGCGCCATCCGCGCCGCCGCCTCGTCGCGCGACCGCTTCGCGCGCTGCGCCGCGGCCACGGCCCGATCCGCGAGCGCGCGGGCCTGCTTCGGATCGCCGCCCTTCAGGTACGCGGTCGCCGCGCGCGCGAGGTCGCGGGCGCTGCTCGAGGCCTCGAAGTAGGCCGCCGCGGCGAGGAACGGCCCCGCCTCGAGCGCCGCCTCCGCGCGGTGGCGCGCCACCTCGCGGGCGAGCAGCGGCAGCGCCTGCTCCAGGCCGTGGAGCAGCTCCACCGCCTTCGCGTGATCCCCGAGCTCGAGCGCGACCCGCGCCCGCGCGTACTTCATCGACGGCAGCGCCCGCTGATCCAGCGGCAGAGCGTCGATCCGCTCCGCGGCCTCGGCCCATCGCTCGAGCCGCACCGCCTCGACCCACGCGCCGTCCACCACGGGCGCCGGTTCGCCCGGCGCGGCCGCGGCCGGAAGCGCGGGCGCCCCGGCCGAAGCCGCGGGGCGCGCGGTGCTCTGCGACGGCGGCGGGCCCGCGGCGCGGTGCTCGGCGCACGCGGCGAGCACAAGGCCGAGCAGGCACCCGGCGGCCAGCCGGCGGCGCGCTTCCCGTGAACACGGCTTCGGTGGCGACGGAGCCCGTACCATTGCTGACCCGGCGCGGTGGACGACCCGAAGAAGCAGCGCGCCCCTAGGATCGCGCCCCGCGGCGCGACGGCCCCCGCGCGCAGGCCCCTCGCGCCGCAGCGCTCGCGCTGCCGACCCTTCTAGCTAGCAAGCTTCGGCGCCCGGTCGCAAGGAAAGTGCGGGGGAAGACGCGATCCACTGCTTGCCGATCTCGACGTCCTCCTCGAACAGGAAGGCCGCGACCTCGTCGAGCGAGCCGGCGCGGTTCGGCGGCGCGCCCAGCCGGAGCGCCGCGGCCTTGCCGAACGCCGCCGCCACCGGGTGCGGCGAGCTCGCGAGCCGCAGGAGCTCGGGCACGAGCTCGGCCGCGCCGAGCTCCCCCGCGAGGATCGCCGCGAGCGGCCGCGGATCCGCGGGGCAGTCGTGGCTCCACGCGAGCGCGGAGCGCAGCACGGAGACCGTCTCGGGCGCCGCCGCGCGCGTCGCCGCCGTGCGGTAGCCGCCCCCCGGCAGCGCGAGCTGCGCGGAGCCGCGGCTCGTCGCGCAGACGGCGTCCGCCGCCTGGAGCAGCTCCGCGGCGATCGGCTCGGTCACGCCGTCGCCGAGCGCCGTCTGCCCCTCGATGTCGCCCGCGACGGGCCGCGCCGCCTCCTGCGCGTAGCCCTCGAGGTTGGCGAGCAGCCGCTCCAGATCCACCGCGCCCGCGGCGCGGCCGGCCAGCACGTCGCGCTCGGTGTGCACCGTCACGAGGCTCGACACGACGGCCGGCGTCCCCCCGCGCATCGTGTGCGACACGTCCACGCGCACCCGCCGCACGGCGGGCCACCGCAGCACCCGCAGGTCGGTGTCCGGGTTGACGAGGATCCCCCAGGGCACGACCGCCATCGTCACCTCGCGCGCGCCGCGCTGGACCGGGAGGCGCTGCTCGGCGCGCGCCAGGGCGAGCACGCCGAGCGCGCTGCCCATCGCCATGAGCCCGAGCGAGAGCGCCTGGCTCCCGGCGCTCCAGCACGCGGCGGAGATGCCCGCGAGCCCCGCGGTCCCCGCCGCGGCGAACGCGCCGGTGGAGCCGCGCTCCGGGTGGAGCCAGACGTAACGGAAATCCGGCGGAGGCAGCCTGCGCAGCACCGTGAACACCCCGGAGCACGAATCTAGGCTGCCGCGCCCCCGGGCGCTACCGGATGCGGCGTCGACGCGGAGGCGGGGCGCGCTGAACGCGGAGCGTCAACGCCGGCGCGCGGCGCTCCGCGCGCGCGCCTCGGGGTGATACCTTCGCGGGCGGTGCTGCTCTCCCACGTCCGCCTCGTCCATGTCGGCCCGTTCGACGATCTCTCGCTCTCCTTCGAAGGCGAAGGCGGCGCGCCGCGCCGGCTCGTGGTCCTCTTCGGCGGCGACGGCGTGGGCAAGACCTCGCTCCTCTCGGCCATCGCGTCGACGCGGCCCGGCTACGCCGTCGCCCAGCCGAGGCCGCGGGGCGAGGACGGCCCGCCCGCGCTCGTGGTCGCCGACTGGATGCTCGGGACCGACGACCCGGCGCGCGCGCACCCGCTGCGCGTCGCGAGCCCGAACGCCCGCCTCGACGAGCCCGAGGAGGCGGCGATCCTCCGGCGCCGGGAGCAGTCGTTCTTCGAGCGGCGCGCGGCGGAGGGGGGCTTCGTGCTCGTCGCGCTGTCGGGCGCGCGGTGGTTCTCTCGCACCTCGATCGTGCTGACCACGCCCGAGCGCAGCCTCCTCCGCTACGACGTCCGGGCGGCCGCGAGCTTCGACGACGCGACGCGCACCGACCTCGCCCGCGAGACGAAGCAGGTGCTCGCGTTCGCCCCGCTCGCCGCCGCCGTCGCGCGCGAGGAGCGCGACGAGCCGACGAGGAGGCGCCTCGAGGCGCTCGATCGCGCGCTCAGGGAGGTGCTCGCGGCGCTGCTCGAGGGCTCCGGCGCGACGTACCTGGGCGTCGACCCGCTCCGGCTCGAGCCGATCTTCGAGCGCGAGGACGGCCGGCGCGTGGACTTCGACGACCTCGGGCGGAGCGCGCGGCACGCCGTCGCGTTCGGCGCGCTGTCGCTCCGCGCGCTCGCGGCCGCGCACCCGAGCGGCGATCCGCGCCTCGCCGAGGGCGTGGTCCTGATCGACGACGTCGAGGCGCAGCAGCCGCTGCACCGCCAGCGCTCGCTCGCCTCGCGCCTGCGCGCGGCGCTGCCCAACGTGCAGTGGATCGTCACCACCTCGTCGCCGGCGGTCGCGCTCGGCTGCGATCTCTCCGACGTGATCGCGCTCCGCCGCGAGCCCTCGTCCGGGCGCGTCGAGCTCCACGAGGGTCCGGACGCCGTGCTGCACTGAGGCGCGCCGCCACGCTGCGGGCAGCGCCCCGCGCGTCGGGCGAGCGGGGCGGGCCTCAGGCGAGCGGCACCGCGAGGAGCACGACCTCCTTGCCGCGCACCTCGATCTTGTACCGCATCGGCTTGCCGTGCTTCTGCCCGAGGTCCTGCTCGCTCGCCTTGAGGCGGGCGACGAACGCGTCGCGGGTGATGTGGTCGACCGGGTCGCCGAGCGACCTCTTCGCGGCGACGTACTCGGCGAAGATGCGCGCGTAGTAGACGTCCTCGGGCTCCTCGAGCAGCGCCTTCGCGTCGGCGGGGATCTCGCTCGCCGACAGCGCGGCCATGCGCTCGTCGACCTCGAGCGCGTCCCGGAACGACGCCGACGTGGGCGCGCGTGACGGGCGCCCTTCGGCGTCGGTCTCGTCCTCCTGCACGCCGAGCAGCTGGTTGAGGAGCGAGTTCAGACGGAACACGAGCCCGCCGAGCTCGGCGTGCTCGATCTGGAACCGGAGATCGGTCCGGCCGTTCATGATCGCGAGCAGGCCGTCCTCGATCTCGGAGACCGGCTGCGAGACGTACGCGTCCAGGAAGTAGGCCGCGATCACGACGAGCACGAGCCCGAGCGCCGTGACGCCGAGCAGCGGCCAGAAGAGCGCGGCCACGGCCCCCAGCGTCCTCGGCTGCGCGATGCTGACGAGCACCGCGCGCCGCCCGTCGCCGTAGCCCTCGAGCGCGTTCGCCACCGCGCCGTAGCCGGCGGGCAGCCCGCCGATGTCGACCATGCGCCCGGAGCCCAGCGCGTGCAGCGCGCCGTCCTTCGCGGGCGACGCCGCGAGCGCCGCGCCGAGCTCGGGCGAGGCGCCGCGCGACTTGGCCACGACGTCGAGCCCGTCGCCCGACTGCACCGCGACGACGAGGATGCGCCCGCTCGTACGCTCGCTCGCGTTGGTCAGCCGCTCGTCGTTCAGCGCGGTGCCCACCGCCACGGCGCCGACGATCTGCCCGTCTTCGCTGCGGATGGGCGCGTACGACGCGAGCAGCTGCTCGTTGCGCGCGCGGCTCACCCACGCGTCCGAGCCGGTCACGCCCCGCTCGATGGCCAGCTTCAGCGACGGGTAGACGGCGCCGAGGTCGTCCCCCCGCATCAGCGCGGACCCGTTCCGTCCGAGCACCACGCCCTTCGTGTCCACGAGGACGACGAGGGACGGCGGGGTCTTGGCCAGCTCGGGCGCGGCGGCGACCGCCTCGCGGATCGCGTTGGCCGCGCTCGTGGCGGCCTCGGCGCGCGCCGGGGGCGTGCCCGCGTTGAACGGCTCGCGCAGCTTCGGACCGCTCGCATGGGACGCGAGCCACCGCTCGAGCACGAGGCCGTCGACCTGGAGCTGCGCCATGGCGGCCGCGAGCGCGCGCGGGGCTTCACCCTGGCTCGAGATTTCCCCGAGGGAGGCGCGCGCGAGGGCGTACGAGAGCCCCCCGACCAGGAGGACAATCACGGCGAAGACTGCGATGATCTTTCCGCGCATCCTGCGCCTCCACTCCTTCTTGCCGAAGCTCTCGGCAAGCTACCATCCGGTGCGGCGCTGCTACAACTCTCCCACCCAGGTCATGGTGCACTTGAATCCGCCGCACACCGAAGGCCCGCGCCTCTACGTCGTCGACGATGCGCTGTTCGAACAACACCGCGCGCGGGGCGCGCACCCCGAGCGTCCGGAGCGCCTCGACGCCGCGCGCCGCGCGATCGAGCGCTGCGCCGCGTCCGGCGTCGCGGTGGAGCGCGTCGCGTCGCGCGACGCCACGCAGGAGGAGATGGCGCGCGCCCACGCCCCGCGATACCTGGAGACGCTGGACCGTATCAGCGGCCATTACGCGGCGCTCGACCCCGACACCTACGTCGTGCCGCGCTCGGTGGACGCGGCGAAGCGGGGCGCCGGCTCGGCGGTCGCGCTGGTCGACGCGGTGCTCGCGGGCCCCGGTCGGCTGGGGGTCGCGCTGCTGCGCCCGCCCGGCCACCACGCGACGCGCGAGACCGGCATGGGCTTCTGCCTGCTGAACAACGCCGCCGTGGCCGTGCAGGCCGCGCTGAGCCGCGGGCTCTCGCGGGTGGCGGTGGTCGACTTCGACGTGCACCACGGCAACGGCACGCAGGACATCTTCTGGGACGACCCGCGGGTCCTGTTCTGCTCGCTGCACCAGTGGCCGTTCTACCCGGGCACCGGCAGCGCGGACGAGATCGGCGGGGGTGAGGGCAAGGGTTACACGGTGAACGTGCCGCTGTCGGACGGGGCGACGGACGTGGTCTACGAGGCGGCGTTCGACGAGATCGTCCTCCCGATCCTGGACGAGTATGCGCCCGAGCTCATCGTGGTCTCGGCGGGGTTCGACGCGCACGAGCGCGACCCGCTGGCGGGGATGAAGCTGTCGCGCGCGGCCTACGCGGCGATGGGCCGGCGGCTCGCGGCGATGGCGGCCGCGAAGTCGGGCGGGCGGCTCGCCATGTTCATGGAGGGCGGCTACGAGCTGTCCGCGCTCGAGGCGTCGCTCGCGGCGGCGCTGCTCGGCGCGAGCGGCCGCGAGCTGCCGGACGAGCCCGCCGGGGCCGCCGGGCCGCCGGCGCAGCGCGCGCCGCTCTCGGCGCGCCACCGCGCCGACCTGGACCGGGCCCGCGGCGTGGCGCTGCGCCGGTGGACGACGCTCTGAGCCGGGCGGCGGGCGAAGGCGAGGGCTTCGTTCCCTGAGCTCGCCCCGGGCTAGGCGACGGCGTATCTATTCAGAATCACAGCATTTTCCGGCACATGAGCCCGGAAAGGACGCAGGGAACAGCGCGCTGGCGGCCGGGGGCGAGCGGCGCCGGATGGGACGAGCGGGCGCCGGGTGGGACGAGCGGACGCCGGCGCACGACCCCCGGGGACGGGGTGGGGCCATGGGGGCGGCGCGGAGCAGATTGCGAACGCGGCCGTGCGTTTACCCGATTGCACTCCGCGCGAAGCTGAGTATTCTCCGAGCCCTTCGCAGCCCACGGGCCGCGAAGAACGGTGGGTATAGCTCAGTTGGTAGAGCACTGGATTGTGGCTCCAGGTGTCGCGGGTTCAAATCCCGTTACTCACCCCAGGTAAAACAGCCCGAAGCCGTCGGTGAGCCTCGCTCGAAGCCGCGCGGCTCGCGGCCTGCTACTTCGCCCACAGCACCGACAGGTCGAGCTCGATGGCGTCGAACGGCGCCACGCGGACCCGAGCGGCATCGCGGTAGAGCGCGGCCGGACCCCAGCCTTCACCGGGCACGAGCGAGAAGACCTCGAGCGTCCGCTGGATCGGGTCGACGAGCCACGCGTGCCGCACGCCCTCGCGCGCGTAGACCGGCATCTTCTCCTCGCGATCGACGTCCTCGGTCGACGGGCTCAGCACCTCGCAGATCCAGTCCGGGGCGAGCGCGAAGTAGGCCGTCTCGGGCAGCTCGGGCAAACGCTCGCGGCGCCAGCCGGCGATGTCGGGCACGACGGCGTCGATCTCGCCCGCCGCCGCCGGATCCGGGAAGTGGATCTCGGGCTCGTCCAGGATCCACCAGCCGCCGGGGCCATTCTTGCCGTGGTCAAAGGGACCGCCGAGCTCGATCCCCAAGCTCGATGCGGCGCGCGCATGGCGCGGGGCCGGGCGGGGCAGCACGTGGAGCACGCCCCCGATGAGCTCCGCCACCTTGTTCGGCGGGACGGCCTCGAGATCGGCATACGTCGCGCGGCGGGGCTTCTCGGCAGGCTGGCCCATGGCCGAAGCCTGCCCGGGGGCGCGCCGCGAGGCAAGGCGGCGAGCGGGTGTCCGCTCGGCCGCCGCGCGCCGTACACGCTCGCCGTTCTGCACCTTCCTACGGGAGGATGACCCACAGGGGAGGCAGCGGATCGAGCGGTCGACCGGGGCGCTCCTCTCGTGACGGGGCGCTCCTCTCGTGAGCGCGCGCCGGACTTCGCGGGGCCATCACACGCGGACGCGAAGCGCGCCCGGCCGGCACATCACCCCTCGCCCGGTTCAATAAGCGCTCTCCGCTCCGCCTCGCTCGCTCCCTGAACGATCTCGATCCCTGGATATCCAGCCGTCGCGGTGAGCCCTTATCCCGTCCACCGGAGACAGCAAGTCTTTTTATCGTAACGATTTTGCCACACGGCCCGCGTAGCGTCCGCGCGCATGAAAACCACCCTGTCCTGGAGCCGCGCGCGGGCCGCGCGCCTCCTGTCCGCCGTGTTCCTTGCCGTCAGCGCGCCGCAGCTCGGGGCGTGTGTCGTCGCGCCGGGCGGCGCCCCGGAAGATGCCGAGTTGCCGGCCCCCGGGACCGTCGATGTCGTCCGTCCGCTCACGCTCTCCGATCGCGCCCGCGTGCCCGAGAAGGAGCCGGGGTTCGTCGCCGCGGAGCTCGGGGCCCACGACCTCGTCATCACGCATGACGGCAGCCTGCCGCCGTTCGCCGCGGGCGACGTGCTCGCCGGCACGCAGGGCGGCGGGTACCTCGTCCGCGTGGTGAACGTCCGCGCGCTCGACGCGCTGCGGTTCGCGCTCGAGACGACGCCCGCCTACCTCACGGAGTTCATCACCGAGGGGCACTTCCGCGTCCGCTACGACGCGCACGCCTACGCGCGCGCCCTCGACGAGCACGCCGCGCGCCTCCGCGCGCTCGGCGAGGAGGACGGCGAGGCGATCGCGAGCCAGGCCGAGGCCCTCAAGGTCGCGTCCGGCGCCTCGATCAAGCTCTTCGATCTCTCCTCGGCCAAGCTCCCCGCGTCGTGCGGCGTCACCGCGCACGGGACGGCCGCGCTCGACGTCGAGGCCGAGCTCTCCCCGGAGATCGACCTCGAGGTCGAGGTCGGCCCGCGGGGCAAGCTCAACCCGGTGCCGGAGCTGAAGCGGCTCCGCTTCGTCGCGTCCGGGAGGCTCGACGTGAACGCCGAGCTCCACGGCGCCGGCACGGTCACCGGGAGCTGCACGGTCGATCTGCTCGAGCTCGCCGGGGGCGTCCCGAGCGTGCCGCTCCCGACGTTGACGTTCTGGGTGGGGCCCGCGCCGGTGGTCGTCACGACGCAGGTCGTGCCGAGGGCCAAGGCCGATCTCAGCCTGTCGTTCACGGCCGCCGAGGTGGCCGCCGAGGCGCGGACCACGGCCGAGATCGAGGCCGGGGTCGACTACGAGGACGAGGAGTGGAGCACGATCTGGGAGCCGTCCTGCTCGGCGTCGGGCACGGCCTCGATCGGGGCGCCCGGCGCGATCACGGCGTCCGGCAAGGTGAGCGCCGGCGCGGAGCTCCGGGCGCGCCTCTACGGGATCCTCGGCCCGAACGTCGGCGTCCTGGCGTACGCGCGCGTCTCGGCGGAGACCGCGCCGCCCTACTGCTCGTACGACGCGCGGATCGACGGCGGCGTGCGCGCCTACGCCCAGGCGGAGGCCGGCGTGTCGGTCGGCCCGCTCGACCTGACGTTCAAGAGCCTCGATCTCGTCGATCTCGAGCTCGTGCGCTTCGAGGGGCCGCGCACGTCGGGCGCGCTCCGCGACGCCCCCGAGTGCGACGCGGCGCCCTGAGCCAGGCCCCCGCCCGCGCGCACGCCCGCACGGGCGCCGCGCGCGTTCACGGCGCCGCCCCGCCTCCCCCGCCCCCTCCCTCGCCGCTGCTCGCGCACGCCACGTAATCGCAGGACGTCTCGTCCGCGCACGCCTCGGCGCGCGCCTCGCCGTCGCTCCCCTGGGACTCCAGGCACTCGGTCTCGCAGCTCGCCTTGCTGGGCGGCGAATTCCCGCGCTCCTCCTCGCAGAGGATCCGGTTCTCGCAAAGCGCGCTGCACGAGGCCGGGATGTCCGAATCCACGCAGGCCACGTAATCGCAGGACGCCTTGCTCACGCACACCTCGGTCCGCGCGACGAGCTCTTCCCCCTTGAGGCCGAGGCAAGCGGTCTCGCAGCCCGTCTGGCTCGGCGGCGAATTCCCGCGCTCCTCCTCGCAGAGGATCCGGTTCTTACAGAGCTCGTGGCACGCGTGCAAATTCTCCTCGTCCTTGCATCCTGCGGCGATCAGGAGAAGAGCGGCGGCGGTGACGAGGGGGATCGTTCGGAGTTCTGCGTTCTTCATGTGCAGCTCATCTCGGTTGTGAAACGGCGTTTCTCCTCGGGGGATCCCGCCGCCGGCTGGGCGGCCTCGGACGTCCTGCGAGGAGCTGAGCGCGGGGCCATGCAAGGATACCGGCGCTTCGACAGCGGGCCCACGAGCCTCACCATGAGGCCACGCCTCGCCGAGCATAGACGAAATCCGCGCCGCCGCCCACGGCCCGGCGGCGCGGCCTCGCGGCTGCCGGCGCAGCGATCGACCGCGGCGCGTCGGTCCAGCGCCCCGCGGGGGCGCGCTGGCCCGACGCGTCGCGTGTGGTACATTGCGTCATGGGCGCTCCGACGCGCCCACCGACGCCGAGGACGAATGCCATCCAAGGAATCCGACACCCTGCTCGAGGCCGATCCAGGCCGGCGGCCGGATCACGAGACGCCCGAGTCCACGCGGATTCCGCTGGTGCTCGTGGTCGACGAGGACAAGCAGATCTGGCAGTCGCTCGGCGAGCTCCTCTCGGACAGGTACCGCCTGGTGGTCTGCGCCTCGGCCCTGGACGGGGTCGCGGCGTTCACCGAGGACACATGCGCCGTGATCATCGACGTGCGGATGTCGGGGCAGGACGGCTTCTGGGTCTGTGATCAGATCCGCAAGGCGCAGCCGGAAGTCCCGGTGATCTTCTATTCGGCTTACCAGGACGAGAAGGACTCGTTCGAGGTCATCAACGCCCACCGGCCGTTCGCCTACGTCGACAAACACGGCCCCGCGCAGAAGCTCCTCGACGCCCTCGAGAAGGCGACGCGGATCTTCCAGAGCACGCTCCGCAGCAGGCGGATCATCGAGCGGCTGCAGCGCCGCCGGCAGGAGGCGGTCTGACGTCGCAAGGCAACGAGGCGCGCGAGGGCGAAGCGCGAGGCAACGAGGCGCAAGGCGACGAGGCGCAAGGCAACGAGGCGCACGACGGCGAAGCGCGAGGCAGCAAGGCGCGCTCCGGCGAAGGGCGGCGCGACCTGTGGCGCACGCTGGCCCAGCTGGTGCTCAGCCTGGGCGCCCTCTTCGGCGCGATCGCGCTCGCGGCCCACCTCGTGCGCGACCAGCTCGAGGCGCTCGGCCGCGGGTTCGTGGAGCGCTTCGGCATCGCGGGCATGTTCGTCGGCACCTACCTCGCCGACGCGTTCTCGTTCCCGATCCCGCCGCAGTTCTACATGCTGACGGCGATCTCCGCCGGCGGCTCGCAGATCCCGCCGATGATCGCCATCTCCGTGGCCTCGCTGCTCGCCGGCTGCACGGGTTACCGCCTCGCCGGGCGCCTCGCGCGTTTCCGCATCTTCGCGGCGCGCCTGGAGCGGACTCGACCCAAGATAGACCGGCTGTTCGACCGTTACGGGTACTGGGCGATCGCGATCGGGAGCATCTCGCCGGTCCCTTTCTCGATGCTCTGTTACCTGTCGGGGCTCTACCAGGTCCCGTGGCGCTACTTCGTCACCCTGGTGCTGTTCCGGGTGCCCCGACTCTTCCTCTTTTACGCGCTCATCCGGCTCGGATGGAGCCAGTGACGCCGCGGCCGGAGGTGAGCCCTACCGGGAGCTCTCGGTCTCCTCGGGCTGGTTGACCCTGACGCGCTCCAGCATCTGGTCGACCATGCCGAGATCGATCCCGGAGCGCTCCACCACGTTCCTGGAGAACAGCCGAGTCGCCTCCTTCGCGAGCTCCTCGTCGGGGAGGAACGGGCGCGCGGGCGAGCGCGGCGCCGGCAGGCCGATCTCCTTCTCCAGCTCGGACATGGCCCGGATCATCTCCTGGTAGCAGGCGGAGGCGATCTGCACCGAGAACGGGAACACCTGGGCGTTGCCCCGGCCGGCGCGCACGGCGTGCAGCGTCGCGGCGGCCTGCTCGGCGAACTGGCGGCTGCCGAACGCGCTGGTCATCTGCGCGTACATCGCGATCGACTCCTGGTCCGCCGCGAGGTCGTCCTCCTTCGAGCGCGGCGCTCCGGCCGCCGGCGACGACCATCGGACGATCGTGCGGGCGTACTCGTCGAGCGCGCGGCGCTGGAGGGCCAGCCGCTCCAAGAGCGCCTCTCGGCGCTGCCTCTGGAGCTCCATCTTCTCCTCCTGCTCCGCCCGGCGATCCCCGCTGATCTCTGCCGATCGGCGCGCCACGTACGCGCCGATGAAGAGGGCGACGCCGTTGCTGACCGCGACGAAGAGCGTCTCCAGGATGTTGGGGTCCATGCGGGTTCTCGAGACTTCTATCACGTTCGCGCGGGGCGCAGTCATATGCTGTACAAGCCGCAGAAAAGTTGGCCGCCGCCCTCCGCCCGCGCAGAGGTGCGCCCCCCTCCCACAGGCGGCCGCCGCGGCGGCGCCGGCCTGAGCCGCGTTGCACCGCGCGCCACCGCGCGACACGGCGCGACACCGCCAGAATCGCGCGGGCCGTCGTGATACGGTATTGCCATGACCGGTCCACTCGACGCCGGGGCGGGTCCGCACGTGGCCGGGCTCGAAGCGCCGCTGCGCGAGGCGCTGGAGAGGAGCCTCGCCGACAGGCTCGCGGGGCGGCCCGGGGCGGAGCTGAACCTGGACAACGCGTTCTGGGGCGCCCCCCCGCCGCGCGACCTCGGCGAGGCGCTCACCCGCCTCGGGCCGACCGGCGTCAACGTGGTCGTGCGCGTCTTCGAGCATATCCGCGACATCGACCCTGCGCTCGGGCTGTGGGCGCAGATCAGGTATCTGCGCAACGTGTGGCACGGTGGGAGCGCGGGATTCAAGGTGGTCTACGCCGAGCCGGCCGCGCTGCGCGAGCGCCTCGACGGCCACGTCGCGGGGCCGGGCGGCCGCCGCCTCGCGCGCGACACGGTCCTCGGCGCGATCGAGCACCAGCGCGGCACGCTGCTCCGCTCGCTCGCCTCGCACCTGGCCGCGATGCTCCGAGGCGGCGAGCCGCGCGACGCGGACACCTGGCGCGAGGTGCACCGGACCGATGAGGAGGCGTTGCACCTCTGCGTGGGCAAACACGAGCCGCGGCCGCCGGAGCTCGACGACATCCACCTCGACTGGCGGTCCCCGGTGGTGGGCGTGGACGAGGCGACGCGCCGCTGCCGGTATGGTTTCGTGATCAGCCTGGTCCACTGGTCGCAGGCGCGGTTCGGCCTCGGCGCTCCGGTGTTCCCGTTCCAGGACATCGACGACAGGATCGCCGCGCGCTCGGCGCGCTCGTCGTCGGGCCGCGCCCCGGCCGAGTGGGAGGTGTTCGTGGCGCGCTGGCGCGACGCGCGGTGGCGGCTGGCGACGAGGGGCGGCGAGGGGGCGGCGGAGGCGCTCCGGTGGCGGCGCGAGTGCGAGGCGCTGGAAGCCGCGCTGGGGGCGGGCTGACGCGCTTTCACCGCAGGCGTACGCAGGGGGGCGTCGGCGCCGCTCGCCGGCGACGGACGTCGGCGCCGCTCGCCGGCGGCGGACGTGCAGGCCAGTCGGCGCCCGGCCGATCGAGGGGCGCTGTCGACGCTCGCCGCCTCGCCTCGTCTCCGCCTTTCCTTGGCGGCTCCCCGGCCCACGGTATAGGGAGGCCGCCGCATGCCCTACCCCGCCCCCGACGGCACCGAGCTGATCGAGCACCTCGGCGCGGGCGCCACCTTCGACGTGGCGCTGGTCCGGCCCGCCAACCGCCCGCCCGGGGAGCGGGCCGCCGCGCTCGGCTCGCCCCTCGGTTCAACGCTCGGTCCGACGTGGGTGTGCAAGCGCCTCTCCCCGGGCGCCCTCCACACCCACGCCGGCAGGGCGGCCATGATCCGCGAGGCGAAGGCGCTCGCCCTCGCCCGCCACCCCGCCCTGCCCGCCCTCGCGCGCGTCGGCGCCGACCGCCACGGCCCCTTCCTCCTCGAGAGCCGGCGCGAGGGCGCCTCGCTCCGCGACGTGCTCGAGGGGTGGCGCGGCCGCGGCCGGCGCCCGCCCGCCTCGCTCCTCGTCCACGTCGTCAGGACCGCGATCGAGACCCTCGCCGAGCTCCAGGAGCTCGCGGACGACGGCGGCCCGATCCGCTTCGTCCACGGCGACCTCGGCCCCGACCACGTCCTGCTCGGGCCGCTCGGCGACGTCGGCCTCGTCGACCTGGGCGCCGCGCGCTTCCGGGGCATGGAGCCGGAGCTCGAGACGGCCGACCGCGGCACCCTCCCGTTCGTCGCCCCCGAGATCGCCCGCGGCGAATCGCCGCCGACGCCGTGCGGCGACGTCTACGCCATGGCGGCGACCCTCGCCGCCTTCGTCACCGGCGCGCCCCTCACGCGCGCGCGCGAGCAGGCCGCGGTGCTCGTCGAGATCAGCGACGCGGGCCTCTGCCTCGACGCGCTCGCCGCCGCGGACGCGCTCGCGCCGGGGCAGCGCCGCGCGCTCGCCCGGGCGCTCGACCGCGATCCGGAGCGCCGCGTCGGCAGCGCGCGGGCGCTGCTCGACGCGTTCGACGCGGCCGCGCCCGTCGCGGGCGTCGACGTCTTCGACACGGCGCACGCGTTCGACGCGGCCGCGCCCGTCCCCGCCGACCGTCAAAGCCGTGGACACCCGCGGCACGAAGGATAAGTCTCGAGCCCATGAAGCCTCACCTCGGCCACGACAAGCTCGCCCTCGACACGCTCGCGATCCACGCCGGGCAGCCGCCGGATCCGACGAGCGGCGCGGTCATGACCCCGATCGTCCTCGCGAGCACCTTCGCCCAGGAGCGGCCCGGCGACCACAAAGGGTTCGAGTACTCGCGCAGCGGCAACCCCACCCGCAAGGCGCTCGAGCAGTGCCTCGCCGCGCTCGAGGGGGGGCGCCACGGCTTCGCCTTCGGCAGCGGCTCCGGCGCGACCGCCACCCTGCTCCACACGCTCCGGCCCGGGGACCACGTGCTCGCGGGCGACGACGTCTACGGCGGCACGTTCCGGCTCTTCGACAAGGTCATGCGGCCGATGGGCGTCGCCTCGACCCAGGTCGACATGCGCGACCTCGACGTCGTCCGCAAGGCCCTGACCCCGGCCACGCGGATGATCTGGATCGAGACGCCGACGAACCCCATGCTCAAGATCTTCGACATCGCCGCGCTCGCCGAGATCGCGCGCGCGCACGGGGCGCTGCTCGTCGTCGACAACACCTTCGCCACGCCGGTGCTCCAGCGGCCGCTCGCCCTCGGCGCCCACGTGGTGGCGCACTCGACCACCAAGTACCTGAACGGCCACTCGGACGTGATCGGCGGGGCGCTCGTCACGTCGGAGGACGCGCTGGCCGAGCGGATCGGCTTCCTGCAGAACGCGATCGGCGCCGTCCCGAGCCCGTTCGACTGCTACCTCGTGCTCCGCGGGCTCAAGACGCTCGGGGTGCGCGTCCGCCAGCAGTCCGTGTCGGCGGCGGTCATCGCCGGGAGGCTCGCCGAGCACCCGGCCGTGCGCTCCGTCAACTACCCCGGCCTCCCCACGCACCCCGGCCACGAGCTCGCCGCGCGGCAGATGCTCGCCCCCGGGGCGATGATCTCCTTCGTGGTGCGCGGCGGCCTCCCCGTCGCCTCGCGGTTCCTCGAGCGCCTCGCGATCTTCTCCTGCGCCGAGAGCCTCGGCGGCGTCGAGTCGCTCGCCGAGCACCCCGCCCTCATGACACACGCCTCCGTGCCCGCGGCCGCGCGCGAGGCGCTCGGCATCGCGGACGGCCTCCTCCGGCTCTCGGTCGGCCTCGAGGCGAGCGAGGACCTCTGGCAGGACATCGCGCAGGCGCTCGACGGCGCCGGCGCGTGAGGGCGCGTGAGGTCGGCCTGAGGGCGCGCGCGCGGCCGCGGCCGGGCGTGCCCGGCGCGGCCGCCGTTTGATCGCGGGCACCCGAGTACGATAGAAGCGAGGTGCGGCCTCGGGGCCGCCAACTACCCCGGAGCGTTCCATGAGTCTCGCCCGCCTTGGCTTCGTGCCCGTGCTCGGCCTCCTCTCCCTGCTCAGCGTCGGCTGCGGCGACGATCCGCCGCCCCCCCCGCGCGGCGCGTTCCGCATGAACTTCGCCGACCCGGGCGCCGCCTGCAGCACCGCGGGGCACCTCGCGCAGCTCGGCAGCGTGGACGGGAGCCACAAGGACCGGGTGCTCGCCGACGGCGAGGAGGACGCCACGGTCTCCTGCACCGTGTCCGGCTCGGGCAGCTTCTCCGTCAGCGCGCGCGCCACCAACACGGCGACCGCCCAGTCGATCACCGTCAACATCTCCAGCATCAGCCCCGACGCGACCGAGGACGCGCCTGCCACGGGCAGCGTCAGCTTCTCCTCGGTGGCCACGGCCGGCGACACCTTCGTGTCCAGCCCCGACCCGTGCAACTTCTGGTTCATCCCCGAGAGCGGCCAGGGCGTCGACGCGGGCAAGATCTGGGTCGCCTTCGAGTGCCCGGCGGTGACGAACGAGGGCCAGACCTGCCAGATCAGGAACGGCTTCCTGGCCTTCGACAGCTGCGACACCTGAGCGCGGGCAGCGCGCGGCGTGCCCCCCGCGCCCCGCGCGTCAGCTCTTCTCGGAGCCGGAGGCCGACGCCGCGGGGACGGTCGAGCGCTCGCCCGAGTTCACCTGCTGCGAGTCGGCGGGCGGGCCGAGCGTCGCGCTGTTCGGCAGCTCGGCCTCGTCCTGCTCGTCGATCCGGATCACGAGCGCCGTGATGTTGTCCTCGCCGCCGTTCTCGTTGGCCTTCGCGATGAGGCGGCGGCACATCTCCGGCACCTCGCTGATCGAGCTCACGATCGCGAGGATCTGATCGTCCGAGAGCATCCCGCTCAGGCCGTCCGAGCAGAGCAGGTAGACGTCCCCGGGCTGGGGCTCGTCGCTGATCAGGTCGACCACCACGCTGTCCTGCATCCCGAGCGCGCGCGTGATCACGTTGCGCGGCAGCTCGGCCCGCTGCTCCTCGGTGAGCTCGGGCATGGCCATGATGTAGTCGTTGAAGAGCGAGTGATCGCGGGTCAGCTGGCTGATCGAGCCCTTGCGGACGCGGTAGGCGCGGCTGTCGCCGACGTGGCCGACGTAGATGCGGTTCTTCTTCTTCGAGAAGAGCGCCCCCACGACCGTCGTGCCCATCCCGGCGCAGTCGCGAGACCGGATGCTGCGCTCGAAGATCTGCCGGTTGGCGACGCGGATGCCCGCGACGAGGCGGTTCTCCTCCTCCGACAGGCTGGTGTCGAAGTGGAATGGCCAGGTGGCGTCCTCCCGCGACGTGGACCGGAAGAAGTCCGCGATCGAGTCGGTCGCCAGCTTGCTCGCTACGTCCCCCGCGCGGTGGCCCCCCATGCCGTCCGCGACGATGAACAGGTCGTACTCCGACAGGACGGCGTAGCTGTCCTCGTTGTGGTCGCGTTGGAGACCAACGTCCGTCATTCCTGAAGCGATCGCTCGCATAACCTCGGGAATCCTTGAGACGGCTCCGGGTCGGAGGCTTCGAACACGAAACGTTTCATGCTACCGAAAACCTGTCAAGCTGGGCCTCTCGCGCCGTTATGGGCGTCTTTGACGCCCACTCGCCGACCTTCCTGATCCTACCGACTTTGCCCGGGGGGACCGCAAGCCCCTTTTTCAATTCGTCGCGACGAGCGCGCCCCCGGGTCGCTCGCAGGCAGGACCTCGGTCGCCCTCGCCGCCTCGGTCGCCTCGTCCGTACCTCTCGCAGCCACGCGGCTCGCCGAGCGCGGCCCGGCCCGCGAGCGCCTCCGGCACGGGGCCCTGCCTCCCGGCGCGCTCCACGGGCCTCCCCGGCGTCGTCTCCGGCGCTCCGGCACATCCCGGCTCCGGCAGCCCGGCGCCGCTCACACGTCCAGGATGTCCTTTTCCTTGGCCGCGATCACCGCGTCGACCTGCCTCGTTCCCTCGGCCACGACGTCCTCGACCTTCTTCTTGGCCCGATCGGCCTCGTCGCCGCTGACCTCCCCGTCCTTGTCGAGCGTGTCGAGCAGCTCGTTGGCGTCGCGGCGGTGCTTCCGTATCGCAACTTTACAGTCCTCACCGTTCTTCTTCGTCAGCTTCACCATCTCCTTGCGCCGCTCCTCCGTCAGCGGCGGGATCGGCAGCCGGATGAGGTCTGCGTCGACCTGGGGGTTCAGGCCGAGATCGCTCTCGCGGATCGCCTTCTCGATCGCCTTCACCTGGTTCTTCTCCCAGGGCTTGATCGTGATGAGCCGCGGCTCCGGCACTGACACCGTGGCCATCTGCACGATCGGCGTCGGGACGCCGTAATAGTCGACGCGGATGCCGTCGAGCATGGCGGCGTTCGCGCGCCCGGTGCGCACCTTCGCCAGGTCTCGCCGGAGCGCTTCGATGGCCTTCTCGATCCCTTCGCGCAGCTCCTTGATGACGTCCTCGAGCATGATCCGGCTTCCTCCGTGTGGGGCTCGCCCAGCGCCCGCTTCGCAGGCGGGCGCGGAGCTTACCGCGGATCGCTGGGCAGGCGGAGAAATCGATCCGGCCAGGTGATGCGACGGCGTCGCGGTCGGAAGGCGCTCGCCCCCGCCCGGGCGCCGCGGCGCAGATCCCGGGGCGCCGCGCCGGCCGGTCCCACGCGCGGCGGGGCGCGGCCTGAGGCCCGCCGCGCGTGGGACCGGCCGGCGGCCCGCGCCGCGGCGCGCGTGACACCGGCCGGCGGCGCGCCCCGGGATCTGCGCCGCGGCGCGCCACCTCCGCTGTCACGATCGTGCCGAGCTGTAGTACCTCTAGAGGCGGGGCAACCTATGCGCGATCTGGACTGGAACAGCTTCGACGTGCTCGTCGTCGACGACGAGCAGGACAACCTCGATGCCTTCCGGTTCGCGTTCAGGAAGTCGTTCAAGCTCCATTACGCGCTGGGCGGCGCCGAGGCCCTCGGGCTGCTCGACCGGCTCGACCCGGCGGTGATCGTGGCCGACCAGCGGATGCCGGGGATGAGCGGGATCGAGTTCCTCAAGCAGGCGAAGGAGCGGCGGCCGGACACGGCGGGCGTGCTCCTCACCGCCTACGCGGACGTGACGGTGCTCATCGACGCGGTGAACTCGGGCGCGGTCGATCGTTACGTCCAGAAGCCCTGGAACTCCAAGGAGCTCGCGGTCGTCCTGCGGCAGGTGATCTCGGGGTTCGCGACCCTCCGGGAGAACCGGCGGCTGCGCGAGCAGCTCGCGCTCTACGCGGGCTACCTCGAGCGCGAGCAGCGGGACCCGATCGATTTCGGGGAGATCGCCGGCGAGAGCGCGGCCATGCGCGAGGTCACCGCCCGGATCGGCGAGGTGGCGAAGGCGTCGACGCACGTGCTGATCGAGGGCGAGGAGGGGGCGGAGAAGGAGGTCGTCGCCCGCGCGATCCACGTGGGCTCCCCGCGGGAGGAGCAGCCGTTCGTCAAGGTGACGTGCGCCGCGTTCCGGGGCGACGCGCTCGAGCGCGAGCTGTTCGGCTGGCGGCGCGGCGCCTTCGACGGCGCGTTCAGCGAGCGCGCCGGCCGCCTCGAGCTCGCCCACCGGGGGACGATCTACCTCGACGAGCCGGCGCCGCTCACGCCGTCGCTGCAGGCGCGGCTGCTCCGCGCGCTCGCCGACGGCGAGGTCGAGCGGCTCGGGTCGACCGAGACCACCCGCGTCGACGTGCGCGTCGTCCTGTCGCTCACGCCCGGCATCGAGGAGGCCTGGGCGCGCCTCGGCGTGCTGCCGGAGCTCGTCTCCCGGCTCTCGGTCTTCCCGATCAGGCTGCCCCCGCTCCGGGAGCGGCGCGAGGACATCCGCGCGCTCGCCGAGCACTTCCTGCGCAAGTACACGCGCCGCAACGCGCGCGCGGCCACGTCGCTCTCGGAGGAGGCGATCGCGAAGCTCGCGGCATACACGTGGCCCGGCAACACCCGCGAGCTGGAGAACGTGGTCGAGCGCGCGGCGATCCTCTCGCGCGGCGACGTGATCCTGCCCGAGCACCTCGCGTTCACCGCGCGCACGCAGCCCGCCGACCCGCCCGCCCGCGCGCCGCGGGCCGCGCCGGCGCCCGAAGCGGACGCGGCCGGGGCCAGGGCGCCCGCCGCGCCCGCCGCGCCTGCCGCGCCCGCCGCCGCGCGCCCGAAGCTCGACCTGAGCTCCCAGCTCGACGACATCGAGCGCCGGGAGCTCCTCGCCGCGCTCGAGCGCTGCGGAGGGAACAAGGCCGAGGTCGCGCGGCAGTTCGGCATGCAGCGCACGACGCTGTATTACCGGCTGAAGCGGCTCGGCATCGACACGTGACGCGGGGGGCGCCCCGCCGCCGCGCCGCCTCGCCTGTCGACGCGGGCGGCGACTTGCGGCAGATTGCGGCGGCATGCTGAAGGTCGGGGAGCGCGCGCCGGAGATCGACAAGCTGAGCACCGACGGCCAGCGCTTCGTGCTGTCCCAGCAGCGCGGGCTCTGCACGGTCGTGTTCTTCTTCCCGAAGGCCTTCACGCCCGGCTGCACCGTCGAGACCAAGAACTTCCGCGACAACTACGCCGAGATCGCGCTCTCCGGGGCGAGCATCGTCGGCGTCAGCGCCGACGACCACCGGACGCAGTGCCGGTTCGCCGCGTCGCACAAGGTCCCTTTCCCGATGATCGCCGACGACGACCGCAGCGTGTGCCGCGCCTACGGGGTCCTCTGGCCGCTCGTCGCTCTCCCCCGGCGGATCACGTACGTGATCGATCCCGACATGCACGTCGCGGCGGTGTTCCGCCACGAGATCCAGGTGAAGCGGCACCGCGACGACGTGCTCTCGTTCCTCAACGAGCGCTTCCTGGCGGCGCGCCCGCCCGGCCAGGGCTCCTGAGCAGGGCGACTCCCCGGCCCGCCATGCGCCGCACGCCCGCCCTCCGCGCGCCGATCGACGAAGCCGCGCTCCTCGAAGGAGCGGCGCCGCTCGCGCGCGACTTTTACGCCCGGCCCGCGCTCGTCGTCGCGCGGGACTGCATCGGCAAGGTGCTCGTCCACAGGACGCCCGAGGGCGTCGTCGGCGGGCGCATCGTGGAGACCGAGGCCTACCGCGGCCCGGAGGATCTCGCCGCCCACAGCGCCGGAGGCCGGAGGACCGTACGGACGGAGGTCATGTTCGGCCCTGCTGGATTTGCCTACGTGTTCGCGCTCTATGGTATGCACTGGGCGTTCAACGTCGTCGTGGCGTCCGAGGGGGAGCCGCACGCGGTGCTCATTCGCGCCATCGAGCCCTTGCTCGGCCTCTCGATCATGAGCCGCCGGCGCGGCGTGGCGCCCGAGCGGGTCGAGCTGACCAACGGTCCAGGGAAGTTGTGCCGGGCGCTCGGGATCGACCGCGCCGTGTACGGCATGGATCTCTGCGGGACTCGGCTGGTCCTGCTCCCCGGCGCGGCCGGGCCCATCGCGCGATCGCCTCGTATCAACGTGGACTACGCAGGTGCGTGGGCGAAGAGGCCGTGGCGCTTCTACGAGCGCGGCAATCGCTATGTGTCCGTTCCCCCTCGCGATTAGCCGGCTGTGAGGGCCAGGACACTCGAAGCGCTCGCGCCCGGGCCCGGGATCGCGCGACAATGGGGGTATGGGATTCTGGCCTTTCGGGGGGCGCGAGCCTGCGAACGTCGAGAGCGCGTCGCAGGTCGTGTCGGCGGCCGCGCGCGGCGAGACCGTCAGGGGAAAGTTAACGCTCTATTTCAAGGAGCCGCAGACGCAGAGCACGGCGGACAGGGCGGCGGAGCGTTGCGCGCAGGTCGCCGAGGCGCTGTTCCGCGAGCTCGGAGAGCCCGAGCAGCTCCTCGGCAAGGAGGCGGAGCTCGCCTCGGCGATCGCGGCCCGCGCGCCGCGGAACGTCCCGGCGCTGCGCGCGATCGAGCTCGCCGCGCTCCACGTGGTCGGCGAGCGCGGCACCGCGGCGCGCCGCCGGCTGGCCTCGGCGCCGTCGCTCGCGCCGGAGTCGCCGCGGAGCGCCGGCGCGCGCCAGCCGACGAGCGACCCGCCGCAGGCCGGCGGCGTGGGCCGGCTCACCGGCGCTCCGCCGCCGAGCAGCCGCATGGTCGCGCAGGCGCCGGGCGTCGGCCGCAACTCGCCGTCGAGCGTGCCCCCTCCGAACAGCGTGCGCTCGCCGCCGAGCACCCGCCTTCGCGCCGCCGGGGTGAACAGCGCGCGGGCGTCGAGCCCTGGGTTCCCGAGCCTGATCGGCGCGCCGCCCGCCGTGATCGCGACGTCGCTCGCGCCGCTCCTGCGCGACGCCTCGGCGCGGCTGCTCATCGGGTGCCTGCGGGCGCACGATCTGATCATCGTGCGCCGCGTGCCGCTCGACCCCGGCGCGACCGAGCAGCTCGCGGCGCTCCTGCCGGTGTCCGAGGCGCCGCCGGGCGAGTTCGAGGCGAGCCGGGCGGGCGAGATCTCCCGGTGGCACACGACCCTCGGCTCGCCCGTGCTCAGCCAGCTGCGCACCGAGTCGTGCGCGATCACCGCGCAGAAGGCCCGGACCGCGCTGGGCGCCGCGCACGTCGCGCCGGGCGTCGCCGCGGAGATGGTCGACGCGCTCTGCCGCACGGCGTTCCCGGGCTTCGCGCTCTCGAGCGCTCAGATCGACCGCTACGCCGAGCACGACCTGAACGAACAGGCCGCCGAGAGCGTGGCGCGCATCCTGCGCCACCCGAACTCGAAGCAGCTCCGGATCGCGCTCGGCCCGCTGCTCGACGCGGTGCAGGGCGACGTGGAGTCGATCTCCCGCCTGGCCAAGGCGTCGCTCGGCGGCGCGCCGTGACGCCGCGCGGTACGTTCCCTTCACCACGCGCTGGCGGTAGAAGGCGAAGGTGCGACGCCATGATCCCTCCCCCGAGCTCTCTCGTGCTCGCAGCGCCCGCGAGCGCTCTCGTGCTCGCAGGCCGCCGCGCGGCGCTGTCCCCTTGCTCGCCGCGCTGCTCTGCGCGTGTGGATCGACCGAGCCCGCCGCCCCGCCGCCCGCGACGCCGGAGGGCGTCATGACCCGCGCGGGCGACGCGGCCGCCGCCGAGCAGGCGCTCGCGGCGCTGTCGGCGCGCGTGCTCGAGGACTACCTGCGCGACGAGCCGGTCCGGGCCACCGAGGCGGGCGACCATCGCTACGACGCGGCGTGGCCGGACGTCACCGAGGAGGGCGAGGCCGCGCGCCGGCGCGCGATCGAGGGCGCGCTGACCGAGCTCCAGGCGGTGCCGCGGGACCGGCTCGGCGTCCAGGGCCGCGTCGACGCGGCGATGATCGAGAACCAGCTGCGCTCGTGGCGCTTCGCGATCGACGAGCTCCGCGAGGCCGCGTGGAATCCGATGGTCTACACCGGCCTCATCGGCGACGGGCTCGATCCGCTGATCACGCGGAGCTTCGCGCCGCTGGAGGAGCGCCTGCGGAGCCTCGGGGGCCGCCTCTCGGGCGTCCCCGCGATCGTGGCGACGGCCAAGAAGCGCCTCAAGTCGCCGCCGCGCATCCACACCGAGACGGCGATCGCGCAGAACCAGGGCCTCATCGCGCTCTGCAAGGCCGACCTCCCGGCGCTGTTCGCCTCGGCGCCGGCGCAGAAGCCCGAGCTCGACGCGGCCGCGCGCGCCGCGGCGGCGGCGCTCGAGGACTTCCAGGCGTTCCTCGAGAAGGACCTGCTCCCGAGGAGCGACGGCGACTTCCGGCTCGGCCGCGCGCGGTTCGAGCAGAAGCTGCGGTTCACGCTGGACGACGCGGACATCGACGCGGACGGCGTGGTCCGGAGCGCCCGCGAGCTGCTCGCGCGCACCCACGCGGAGATGCTCGAGACGTCGAGGGAGCTCTGGCCGGCGCTCTTCGCCGGGCAGCCGTTCCCGAGGGCCGAGGCGCAGGACGAGAAGATGGCCGCCATCCGGAAGGTCCTCGACGCGCTCGCGGCCGATCACCCGACGAACGCCACCATCGTGAAGGAGTCGGAGCGGCTGCTCGCCGAGGCGACCGAGTTCGTGCGGAAGCACGATCTCGTGCGCCTCCCCGAGGAGCCGTGCCGGGTGATCGAGATGCCGGAGTACCGCCGCGGCGTCGCGGTCGCGTACTGCGACGCCTCGGGCCCGCTCGAGGCGAAGCAGGAGACGTTCTTCGCGATCGCGCCGACGCCGAAGGACTGGCCCGAGGCGCGCGTCGCCTCGTTCTACCGCGAGTACAACCGGAGCATGCTCGCCGACCTCACCGTCCACGAGGCGATGCCGGGCCATTTCCTGCAGCTCATGCACAACAACAGGTTCCCCTCGAAGATCCGCGCGGTCTTCTCGAGCGGCCCGTTCGTCGAGGGGTGGGCGGTCTACACCGAGTGGCTGATGGCCCGCCACGGCTTCGGCGGCGCGAAGGTGCGGATGCAGCGCCAGAAGATGGTGCTGCGCCTGTCGGCGAACGCGATCCTCGACCACGGGGTGCACGCGGGCGCGATGGACGAGAAGGAGGCGCTCGCGCTGATGACGAAGGAGGCGTTCCAGGAGGAGGGCGAGGCCGTCGGCAAGTGGCGGCGCGCCCGGCTCACGAGCGCGCAGCTCACCACGTACTTCTACGGCTTCACCGAGATGATGCGCCTCCGCGCCGAGCACGAGGCGAGGCCCGGCTTCTCGGAGCGCGCCTACCACGACCGCCTGCTCAGCCACGGCTCCCCGTCGGTGCGCCACCTCAAGGCGCTGCTCTCGGAGTAGCAGCGGGCCGCGTCCCGTTACACGCCGACCAGAGCGGCGTGCACCCGCACAGGAGACGGGCCCAGATCGGCGTTTTCGGCGCGCAGGCGCACTCCTGTGCGCTGAGCACCGAAAACGTCGAGGTGGGCCCGGATCCGAAGCGGGTGCGCGTCGCTCTAGACCGGGTTGATCGAGCCGCCGAGCTCCACGAAGCGCGTCTTGGGGAACGCCTTCGCGCAGGACTCGAGCTGCCAGTCGCCCTTGAACAACACGACCGCGTTGCCGTGCACGTCGAGGGCGCCGTAGCCGTACAGGTTCGACTCGAGCTCGGCGAGGGGCACCGGCTCGCCCTCGACCCAGCGGGCCAGGCTGAACGAGAGCCGCTCGATCCGCGCCTCGACGCCGTACTCGGCCGCGAGCCGGTGCTTCACGACGTCGAACTGGAGCTCGCCCACGACGCCGAGGATCGCCTCGCCCTCGCGCCCCTCGGGCGGCCGGAAGAGCTGGACCGAGCCCTCCTGCGCGAGCTGCTCGAGCCCCTTCTTGAGCTGCTTGCGCTTCATGGGGTCGACCATGACGACGCGGGCGAACTGCTCGGGCGGGAACTGCGGCAGCGCCGCGTACTTCACGGGCGAGCCGCTGCAGAGGGTGTCGCCGATGAGGAACAGCCCCGGGTCGAAGACGCCGATGATGTCGCCCGCGAAGCCGTCCTCCACGAGCGTGCGCTCCTGGGCCATGAACTGCACCGGGTTGGTGAGCCGGATGTCGCGGTCGAGGCGCACGTGGTGCACCTTCATCCCGCGCTCGTACTTGCCGGAGCAGACGCGGAGGAACGCGATCCGGTCGCGGTGGGCGCGGTCCATGTTCGCCTGGATCTTGAAGACGAACGCGGTGAAGCGGTCGTCGTCCGGGGCGATGGGGCCCTTGTCGCTGCCGCGCGGCGCGGGCGGGGGCATGAGCTCGATGAAGGCGTCGAGGAACTGCGGCAGGCCGAAGTTGGTGATGGCGCTGCCGAAGAACATCGGCGTGACCTCGCCGCGGGCGAGCTTGTCGCGGTCGAGCGCGTCGCCGGCGGCGTCGATGAGCTCGATGTCCTCGCGCAGCTGGCGCGCCCCCTCCTCGTCGAGCGCCTCGACGAGCTCGGGCGCGTCGAGCGAGACGACCTCCATGGGGGCGATCTCGGCGCCGTGCGCGACGAGCTCGAAGAGGAACACCTGCTTGCGCTCGCGGTGGTACACGCCGCGGAATTTGCCGCCCGCCGAGATCGGCCAGGTGACGGGGTAGACGCCGATGCCGAGGACCTCCTCGACCTCGCCGATCAGCTCGAACGGGTCGCGGCCGGGGCGGTCCATCTTGTTCACGAACGTGAAGATCGGCATCTGCCGGAGCTTGCAGACGCGGAAGAGCTTCTTCGTCTGCGCCTCGACGCCCTTGGCGCTGTCGAGGATCATGATGGCCGCGTCGGTCGCCATGAGCGCGCGGTAGGTGTCCTCGCTGAAGTCGGCGTGGCCTGGGGTGTCGACCAGGCTGAGCAGGCGGCCCTTGTACGGGAACTGGAGGACGCTCGTGGAGATCGAGATGCCGCGCTCGCGCTCCATCTCCATCCAGTCGCTGACCGCGTGGGCGCGCGCCTTCTTCGCCTTCACGGCGCCGGCGAGCTGGATCGCGCCTCCGTAGAGCAGGAGCTTCTCGGTGAGCGTGGTTTTGCCAGCGTCGGGGTGGGAGATGATCGCGAACGTCTTTCGGCGGGCGATCTCGCGGGTGAGTATCGGGTCGGGCACGGCGGCGCGCAGGATAGAAGCGGCGGGGGCAGCGTCAACCCAACCCGAGAGGCACGGAGCCGGTGGCGGAGGGGGGTGGTGCGCGGGCGGGCGGCGGGGGTCCCCCCACGAACTCGGGCCTTTTGGGGGGCTATGGCCGGATGAACGGGGGGACTCGGGCCGAGCGGGATCGCTGCGGGGCGGGCCGGCCCTCGGGTTCGTGGGGCCCACCCCCGCCGCCCGCCCGCGCACCACCCCCCTCCGCCACCGGCTCTTTCCGGGAAGGGGGGTGGATCTGGGGGCAGCGGCCGTTTCTTGGGGGAGGAAAGGGGGGTGGATCTGGGGGCAGCGGCCGTTTCTTGGGGGAGGAAAGGGGGGTGGATCTGGCAGCGACGGTTTTTATTTTTTGAGGGAGAGGGTGACGGTGACGCCTACGGGGTCGGCGCTGGGGGTGCCGATGGGCTTGTTCTTCAGGAGCTGACGGATGCAGCGCTCGGCCTCGGGGGTCACGCCGCGGGAGCTCAGGACCTCGACGCCCTCGGCACGGCCGCGAACACGGACCAGGAACTGGAGCTTGATGTTGCCCGCGGCACCCGTCAGACCGCCGTTGTCGGCGACACACTTGGCGATGTCGGCGGACGATTTTTCCAGGCGCTTGGCCACGTTCGGGACGTCGCCGTTCATGAACTCGGGCTCCTTGATCTCCACCGTGGGGGGCGGAGAAGAAGCGACCGAGGCGTCGGGAGGGGCGGCGTCGGGGGGGCCGCCGTCGGACGGAGGGGGGCCGGCGTCGTCAGGGGGCGGCTCGGGCTGAGGGGACGGGGGGAGCCAGCCGGCGTCGGCCTCGCCGGGCTCGAGGCAACGGACGAAACCACGGTGCGGATCCTCGAGCGAGCCGTGCGGACACCGCACGCCGCCCGCGTCGGGGGTCGCGGCGGTGATCCAACCCTGGGACGGGGGCTCCTGGCCCGACGACGGCGGCGCGCTGCCCTCGGCGACCGCACCCGCACACGCGCCGGCTGCGCTCAGCGACATCGCCAGGGTGATCACCCACTTGCCGAAAGATCCTCCTGATCCAGAACGCATGGGCGGGTGTGATACTGCGGAACGGCCTCGAGTGCAGAACAAACGGCGAACGCCGCGGCGGGACGGCCGAGGCGCCGGCCGAGGGCTGGGGCAGAGCGGCGGTCACCCGCACAGGAGACGGGTCCAGATCGGCGTTTTCGGCGCGGAAGCGCACTCCTGTGCGCTGAGCACCGAAAACGCCGAGATGGGCCCGTATCCGAAGCGGGTGACCGCCGCTCTAGAGCGCGACGTGCGCGAGGGAGCCGGCGGAGGCGTCCCAGAGCGCCCGAGCGCGGGACAGGACCTCGGCGTGCACCTTCGTCCCCTCGGCAGGGCCCACCACCGCGACCTCGCCGGCTGCCCCGAGGTTGATCCGCTCGACCCCGGCGTCCGGGAACTCGTCGCGGAGCTCCCGCGTCATCCGCTCGCCGAGGCGCTCCAGGAGGCGCGAGAGCCGCTCGGGCGTGATGTCCCGGAACACGAGCACCTGCGGGAGCTTGAGCTCCGCCACGAGGCGCGCCCGGTCCGAGAGCGACCGCTCGCCGAGCCGCCGCTCCACGAGCGCAGCGAACACGCTGCCGTACGCACGGTCCACCTGCTCCCGCCGGAACCCCTCGTCGATCGACGGGCCGAGCCGCGTCTGCAGCTGCGCGACGCCGTTCAGGCCGTTCGCGAAGCGGCCCTCGTTCTGCGCGTGATACTCGCCGCGCGCGCGCAGATCGCTCGCCAGCGCCGAGAAGTGCTCGCCCATCGTCGACAGGGCGCGCAGCACCAGATCGGTGAACCGGAGCTCCTCCCGGATCCAGCCGACGTCCGTCACACGGTCGGCCATGAACGGCCAGACGACGAGGTTGTAGTAGTTGTTGAAATCGAGCAGGTACTTCAGCCGGTAAAGCTCGAAGCTGCCGAACACCGGGTACATCCGCTCGTAGAGCCGGAGCGTGCTGTCGTACTTGAACCGGTAGTACGCCTCGTAGGCCGCGACCCTCTCCTCGAAGCCGGACCGGTCGCCGCGCACGTCGGCGAGGATCATCTGCGTGATGAACTCGTTCGCGGTCGCGATGAAGTCCGAGCCGGGGCTGTAGAACGGATCGGTGAACGCGCCCGCCTCGCCCGTGACGGCGTAACGGTCCGTCGAGAAGTACCGGTCGGCGTGGTACGGCAGGTGGGCATAGGCCTGGAAGTCCTCGAGCTCCGCCCCCTCGAGCAGGTCGCGCGCGGCGCGGTGGGCGCCGAGGAACCGCTCGAACTCCGCGCGCGTGCGCGGGCCCGGGAGCGCGGCGCCCGAGCCCTCGCCGATCCGGTCCTTGTCGAACACGACGCCCACGCTCATCAACGCGGGTCGGGGATCCGCGTTCGCGGTCCCCTCCAAGTCTCCGGCGAGCGGGATGAACCAGATCCAGTAGCCGTCGTACATGAAGTGGTTCGTCGACAGGTGGCGCGACGTGTGGCGCACCCGCGACCGCCACGCCGGGTCCGTCACCCCGTCGAGCCCCGCGACGCCGCGATAACGCGCCCACGCGGCGGCCGTGTTGAGGCGCGTCTCCTTGTGCACCTTCACGCCGAGCTTGCGCCAGAGCACGTGCCGCCGGCCGGACGCGTCGCACACCCAGCGGCAGGCGACCTCGCGCCGCTCGCCGCCCTGCTCGTACACCACCCGGTGCCGCCCGCCCGCGTCGATCGCGACGTCGACCACCTTCGCGCCGAGCTCGACCTCGGCGCCCGACGCGCGGTTCATCGCGACCAGATCGCGCTCCAGCCGCGCACGCTCGAGCTGGAAGCTCGGGTGGAACGGCATGTGGTCGGAGCCGATCTCGCTCATCCGAGGCAGCGGGAGATCCCTGCCCGGCGAGTCGAAGAAGAAACGAAGCCCGTTCTTCGGCAACTGGTGCTGGTAGAGGTACGTGCCGAGGTTCAGCTTGCGGACCATGTAGTTCGCCGCGACCTCGACCGTGCTCTCCCCGACCTTGTAGTCGTCGATCGCCGCGGCCGCCTCGAGCACGAGGACCCCGAGATCGGGGCACGTCAGCCGGAGCTGGCGCGCGAGCAGGCCGCCGGCGATGCCGCTGCCGATGATGACGACGTCGAAGGTGCGCATGCGCCGCCTTATACCCCGCCGCCGGCCGGCGGCGCGGGCTCGCCGAGCAGCTCGGCGCGGAGCGCGCCGGGCATCGCCGCGGCCTCGTCCGGGCGGAGCAGGCCGTCGCCGTAGACGATCGACGCGGAGAGGCGCCCGCCGGAGCGGCTGTAGATGACCTGGAAGCCGGGCGGCGCGACCACCGCGGGCAGCGGGTACGCCGAGCGCACCGGCACGCCCGCGAACCGGTCCGCCGTGACCGCGCCGGGGTTCGAGACGATCAGCGAGGCGAGCTCGCCCGCGAACGGCTGCTCGCCGAGCCAGCGGACCACCGGCCCGGGGAGCCAGCGGGCGAGGTCGAGCGCGGCGATCATCGCGAGATCGAGCCGCTCGCGCACCGCGGCGCGCTGCTGCTCGGCCAGGCGGGCCACCGCGCGGGCGTCGTCGTAGAGCTCGTCGCGGCGCAGCGAGAGCAGGACCATCGTGAGGTGGTTGCCGAACAGCCGCCGCGCGCCCGCCTTCGGGTCCAGCGAGAGCGGGAGCGGGATCACGTGGTGCGGCGGGGCGAAGCCGCGCGCGACGAGCGCCCGGTCGGCGAGCCGGGTCGCGGCGATCACCATGAGGCTCGACTCGGAGAGCCGCGCCAGCCGCCGCACCCGGAGGTCGAAGGCGCGGGTCTCCTCCGCCGAGAGCACGAGCCGGACGACGCGGGACACCGCGGGCCGCACCCCGGGGCACGCGCGCGCGAGCGAGAGGATCGGCGCGCCGCCGAGCGCGAGCGCGTGGGCCTTGTAAGTGCGCGCCAGGGCGAGCCGGGCGTCGCGGTCGTGGGCGGCGAGGAGGCGCTCGGGGGCGCCGTACCGCTCCTCGCCGCGCGGCGGGTCCTCCGGCGCGTCGTCGCCGCCCGAACCGAGCCACGCGACCAGCCGATCGGCGCCCCTGGCGTCCGTCAGCGCGTGGAAGTGGCGGAACACGAGCACGTCCCCGCCCCCTGCCCCGCGGACGACGTCGATCGCCCACGGCCGCTCCCCGCCGACCCGCTCCGCCAGCAGCGCCTCCACGCGCGCCGCGCCCTCGCGCTCGCCGCTGACCTCGTGCAGCCGCGGCACGGGCGCGCGCCGGTGGTGATCGACGACCCAGCGGGGCCGCCCCGCCCGGCCGAGCAGGCTGTCGTCGAGCCGGAAGCGGAGCTCGGGCAACGCCCGGGTCGCGCGCTCGAGCCGCGCCGCGAGCCGCGCCATGTCGAGGCGGCCGTCGAGCTCGAGCACGTGCAAGCAGTGGTTGCCGGCCTGGCCGCGCGACCGCATCGCGCGATCGTTCATGAGGTGGAAGAAGTCGATCCCCCCGAGCAGCACCGGCGATGTCATGATCTCCGCAGGGCGCCGCCGCTCCGGCGGCGCCGCGGGCGACCCTAGCAGCCAGACCACGCGCATGCCGGTCCGGCGGCGCCGCGGGCGACCCCGGAGGTGAGGCCGCTCGCACACGCCGGCGCCTCATGCTCGCGCGCGCCCGCGCGGCGCGCAGGGATGAACGAATCCACGCTGTGGATTCCACGCTCGCTCTAAATTGCCGCCGTGAATCTCTCTGCGATCGACGTCAACCTCATCGTCGCGCTCGACGCGCTGCTCCGCGAGCGCAGCGTGACGCGCGCGGCCCGCAGCGTGGGGCTCAGCCAGCCCGCGATGAGCCACGCGCTGATGCGGCTGCGCGAGATCTTCTCCGACCCGCTGCTCCTCCGGATCGGCCGGCAGATGGCGCTCACCACCCGCGCCGAGGCGCTGATCCCCCAGGTCGCGACGGTCATGCAGGAGCTCTCGGTCCTCTTCTTCGGCGCGCCGCCGCCGCCGTTCGACCCCGCGACGAGCGCGCGCACGTTCCGGATCGCCACGACCGAGTACGTGGACCTGCTCCTCGCGCCGAAGCTCACCGCGACCCTCTCGGAGAGCTCCCCGAAGATCGCGCTCCACCTGCTCCCCCTCGACGACCGCTCGGTCGACGCGGTCCGCAGCGGCGACGTCGACCTCGCGATCGGCGTCTTCCCGGACGACGACTTCCCCGCCGACGTCCGGCGCGTGGACCTCGTCCAGGATCGCTTCGTCGGGCTCGCGCGCGCCAGCCACCCGAAGGCGCGCGGGCGCGTCGACCTGGAGACCTACCTGTCGTTCGGGCACGTGCTCGTCCCCGGGCGCGGCGCGCAGGACGGGATCGGCGACGCGCTCGTGGCGAAGCGCGACATCCCGCGCCGCGTGGCCATGACGGCGCCGCACGTGTTCCTCCTGCCCCACCTCGTCGTCGGCTCGGACCTCGTGGCGACGGTGGGCGCGCGCATCGGCAGGGCGTTCTCGAGCCTGCTGCCGATCCGCGAGTTCGAGCTTCCGTTCGAGCTGCCGCCCATCGAGATCTCGATGTTGTGGAGCAACCGGACCCACGACGAGCCCGCCCGGGCGTGGCTGCGCGGCGTCGTGGTCGACGCCGTGTCGCACATGCAGGACGTGGGGCGGCGGCGGCGCGCCTGACCGCCGCGGCGCGCGCCCGACCGCCGCGGCGCGCGCCTGACCGCCGCGGCGGCGCGCCGCCGTCAGCCGCCGCCGAGCGTCACCGGCCGAGCGCCTCGGCGCGGTTCACGATCCGGGGCGTCAGGAAGATGACGAGCTCGCTCCGGGTGTCGCTCGCGCGGCGCCGCTGGAAGAGCAGGCCGAGGACGGGGATGTCCCCGAAGAACGGCACCTGATCGAGGTTCCGGCCGGTGTTGCGGGTGAAGATCCCGCCGATCACCGCCGTGTGCCCGTCCATGATCAGGAGGTCGGTCTCGGCCTCGCGCTTCAGGATCGTGGGCTCGCCGCGGGCCGACGTCTGGTTGAAGTCCGGCTCGTCGCGGTTGATCTTCACGTGCATCGCGACGCTGCCGTCCGACGTGACGTGCGGCTTCACGAGCAGCTGGAGCTTGGCCTCCTGGAACGTCGTCTGCACGCCCTGGGCCGTGATCTGCGAGAACGGGATCAGCGTGCCCTGGCTGATGCGCGCCTCGCGGTTGTCGAGCGTGAGGATGCGCGGGCTCGAGATGATCCGCAGCATGCCGGTCGACTCGGCCGCGGAGAGGCGGACCCCGAGGTTCACGGCGTTGTTGATCGAGCCGAGCGTGAAGCCGATCGCGCCGCCCGTCCCCTGGCCGACGATGGCCGGCAGGTTGACCGCGAAGTTCGGGTTCGCGACCTGGTTCGAGAACGGCGAGAGGCCGCCGGTCGGGGTGTTCGCGTCGGTCGCGCCGCCGGCGACGCCGATCGCCGACGGGAAGATGAGCCCCGTCGGGTTGCCGGTCGCCGCGCTGAACGTCCCGTCGCCGCCCCACTGGATGCCGATGTCGCGCACGTAGCGGCTCGTCGCCTCCACGACGCGCGCCTCGATGAGGACCTGCGGCGTCTGCGTGTCGAGGGAGCGGACGAGCTCCTCGATCTGGTTCAGGTTGCCCGCGACGTCGCGCGCGATGAGCACGTTGGTCCGCTCGTCCACCGCGAGCGAGCCGCGCGGCGAGAGCATGTCCTTCGCGCGGTCCTGGAGGTCCGCCGCGTTCGCGTAGTTGATCGGGATGAGCCGCGTCTCCACGGGCGCGAGCTGGAGCTCGCTCTTGCGCCGCGCGATCGCGAGCTCCCGCTCCTTGTTGAGATCGGCGATCGGCGCGACCCGGATCATGTTGCCCTGCCGGACCACGCCGAGGCCCTTCGCCTGGAGCACCGTCTCGAGCGCCTGGTCCCACGGGACGTTGCGCATCCGGATGGTGACCGTCCCGCTCACGTTGTCGGCGGTCACGATGTTGACCCGCCCCACGTCGGAGATGAGCCGGAGGACGTTGTGGATGTCCGCGTCCTTCAGATCGAGGTCGATGCGCCGCCCCGTGAAGCGCCGCTGCTGCCCCGCGAGCGCGGGCGTGAAGGCGCCGGCCTCGTCGGGCTCGGCGAGCGACTCCTCTGCTACCTGGCTGCTCGCCGCCCCCTCGAACGACGTCTCGACCCGCGGCGCCTCCGCGTCGAGGCGCGCCTCGCGCGCGACCGTGCGGGTCCGCCGCGCCGCGCCGCCGTCGGCGCCGAGGCCCGAGAGCGCCGGGGGCAGCGCCCCCCGCGCCACGTTGAGCACGAGCGTGTTGCCCTCGCGCGCGATCGCGCCCGAGGCGCCCGCCGCGTGCTCGACCTCGACCACGACCTTCGAGCCGTCGCTGTTGCGCCGGTACGTCGAGATCGCCCGCACCGGGCCGCCGAAGGCGCCCACGTCGAGCGTGCGCTGGAGCGCGTCGGGGAGCCGCACGCCGCTGAGCTCGACGACGCGGCTGCCCCGCTTGCCCGCCGACTCGCGGTACTCCGCGGCGGCCGAGAGCTCGATGATCACCCGGTCGAGCGTCGCCTGGTGCTCGAAGCGCACGTCGGTGATCGCCGCCGGCTCGCGAGCCGCCGCCGCCGTCGCCGCGCCGGGGGCCGCGCTCGCCGCCCGCGCCGCCATGGGCGCGGTCGCGCTGGCGGCGGCGAGCTCGACCACGAGCGCGCCCTGCTCGGCGCGGACCCGGTAGGCCGCCGGGCGCGCGAGCTGCACGAGCACCCGCGTCGTGCGCTGCCCCGCCCCGCCGAACGCCTGCGTCATCACCCCGGCCACGATCGCGTTTCCGCGCGTGATCGCGCCGGGCGCGCCGCCCATCTCGGCGTCCGCGAGGTCGATGAGGAGCCGCTTGCCGCCGTCCGTGACCCGCGCCGAGAAGCGGGGGGCCCCGCTCGTCGCGACCACGACCTCGGCCCTGTCCTCCGACGGCGCCGTGAGCCTCACGTCGCTCACCTTCATCGACGCGGCGTCCGCGTCCCCCGCCGGAGCGCCGAGGATCAGCATCATCCCGAGTGCCGCAGCACGGCGAAGCGCGCCCCGCTTCGGGCGATAGTCTCGATTGCTCTTCATTGCACTCCCGCTTCGCAGTGACGCGAGATCTGCGTCACGCTGCGGAGAGGCTACTTCGGGTCCCCGGGGCGGGCCCAATTCGTGGCGGTCAGGGTTCGTTGCTGAGGCGCGGCTCGTTCAGCTCGCCCAGCGGCCGCAGCGCCATCACCCGCGTGGTCGGCGGGATCTCGGGGTGCGACGGGTCCTCGCGGATGAAGACGACGTCGGCGTCGCGGATCCGGTCGACGCGCCAGTTCACGGCGACGTCGACGCCGGTCGGCCCGCCCGAGTGCACGATCTCGGCCTTGCCGACGAAGTCGCCCACCTTCACCACCCACCCGAGCCCGGTCGGATCGGTGAGCAGCGCCCGCGCCGGGGCGCGCGAGACCACGCCGACCAGCTTGAGCTCGTCGAGCGCGTACCGGTCGACGAGGACCTGCCGCTGGATCGTGACGCGCCCCCGCGCCTGGGTCGCGAAGAGCGACTCGAAGCTCCGGAACGGGTCGCGGCTCCGGTCGCTCTCGGAGAAGTCGGCCTCCTGGAACTCCCGGAGCGGCAGCGGCGGCAGCTCGGGCGCGCTGGCGCTCGCGGACGCGCTGGCCGTCGCCTTGGCGGCGGGCGCGCGGCGCTGCGAGGCGGTGACCGCCCCCCCGGCCGCGGCCGGCGGCTTGTTCGGGGCGATCGGCTCCTCGTCCTCGCCGCACCCGGCGAGCGAGACGGCCGAGGCCCAGGTCGCCGCGAGCGCGAGGAGCAGCGTCCTTCCGGCGCTCACCGGACACCCCCGCCGCTGCGCCGCTTCACCCCGGCCGACGCCGTCTCCCCCTCGCGCACGGCGCGGAAGGCGGTCGCGAGGCACTCCACCTCGACCTCCACGTCGGTCCCCTGGACCTTCGGCTTCTTGATCTGGACCTCCTCGAGGTTGATGATCCGGTCGAGCTGGCCCACGCCGTGGAAGAACTTCGCCACCTGGTGGAACTTCCCGGTGAGCGTCAGCTTCATCGGCACCTTGGAGAAGAACTCCTGCGGGATCTCCTCGGTCGGGCTCCACGACGTCAGGTTGACGCCGGAGACGGTCGCGACGCCCTGGATGGCGGAGAGGAAGGCCGGCGTCTCGGACTCGTCCGGGAGGATCTTCTTCTGCTCGCGGCTCAGCTGCTCGCGCCGGGTCTTCTCGTCGAGGTCCTTCTGGTAGGCGGCCTTCGACGCCTGCGCCTTGGTCAGCTCCGCCTGGAGCGTCTGCTGCCGCTGCATGGCGGCCTCGATCTGCGAGTCCACCTCGGCGTAGAAGCCGACGAAGTAGAGGATGCCGACGAGCGCCGCGAAGAGCGCGCCGACCCCGAACTTCGCGAGCGGCGGCAGCCGGTCGAGCGCCGAGCCGGCCTGCGCGGGATTGGGCTTCGTGGCCATCAGTACCTCACCTTCAGCTGCAGCGCGAACGAGACGAGCTCGAGGCGCGACTCCTTCTCGTTCTCCTTCTTCCCCGAGAGCAGCTGCACGTCGTAGAAGTACGAGGACAGCTTGAGCCGCTGCGCGAGCTCGTAGACGTCGGTGCCGTCGCGCGCGAGCCCCTCGACGCGCACGGTCCGCTCGGACTCGACGTAGCTCGTGAGCCACAGCCGCCGGCTGTCCCAGGAGGGGTTGTAGACGGCGAGCGGGTTCTCCTTGCGGAGCTGCGCGAGCTTGTCCGGGTCGGCGGTCGGCCCCTTGCCGTTCGTGAGCAGCTGCGCGAGCTCGAGCAGCACCGCCGTCGGCCCGCTGCGCGCCGCCTGGAGCTTCGCGATCGCGTCCTCGCGCGCGCGGAGGACCTCGAGCGACTTCTTGATGTCCTCGTGGTTCGACACGAGCTTGCGGATGTCCTCGATCTGGCTCTGGAGCAGCGAGTTCTTGCGCGTCTGCTCGCCGAGCTCCTCGACCTTGGTCTGGTGGAAGAGGAAGAGCGCGACGATCTCGAGGATCACGACGCCGAGCGTGACGAGCAGCCACCGCTGGCTCGCCTGGGGCGCGCGCGGCGCGCCGCGCCGCTGCGGCAGCAGGTTGACACGGATCACGAGCGCTTCTCCCGGTCCTTGCGCATCGCGAGCCCGAGCGAGACGCAGAACTGCGCGGCCCGCAGCCGGAGCAGCTCCTGGTTGACTTCCTTCGCTTCCACGGTGATGCGCTCCATCGGCTGGATCGGCTCGACGGCCACCCGGGCGCGCCGCCCGATGGCCGCGGGCAGCGCCGGCAGGTTGGACGAGCCGCCGGTCAGGTAGATGCGGTGCATGTCGCCCTCACCGCTCGTGGCGAGGAAGAAGTCGAGCGAGCGCTGGATCTCGCCGGCGATCGAGTCGCACACCTGCTCGATGGTCTCGATGACCTGCGCGGGCACGCCGCCCGGGCCCGAGGTGACGCTCGCGCACTTGAACTCCTCGGCCTGCTCGAAGCTGATGCCGAGCTTCCGCTGGATCTGCTCGGTGATGTAGTTGCCGCCGTTGCCGATGTCGCGGGTGAACGCGCTGGCGCCGCGCGACACGATGTTGATCGAGGCGAGGCTCGCGCCGACGTTGATGATCGCGAACGTCTGGTCCGGCGGGATGCCGCGGTTCACCTCGAACAGGTTCTGCACGGTGAACGCGTCGATGTCGACCACCATGGGCTTGAGCTTCGCGGTCCTGGCGATCTGGGTGTAGTCGTTGATCTCGTCGCGCTTCGCGGCGACGAGCAGGAGGTCCATCTGCCCGGCCTCGGGGCGGCGGCGCAGCACCTCGTAGTCGACGTGCACGTCCTTGATGTCGAACGGGATGTGCTGCTCGGCCTCCCACTGGATCTGCTCGTCGAGCTCGGCGGCCGTCATGAGCGGCACCGTGATCTTGCGGATGATGACGGCCTGCCCGCTGATGCTGAGCGCGATCTCGCGCTGGCGGATCTTGGCCTCGGAGAAGGCGCGGCCGAGCGCCTCGACGATGGCCTGCGCGTTCATGACGTGGCCGTCGACGATGGCCTGAGGCGCGAGCGGCGCGTAGCCGAGCCGCACGAGGCCGTAGCCTTTGCGGCTCTCCTTGATCTGCGCGATCTTGATCGCGCTCGATCCGATGTCGACCCCGACCAAGTTCCTGCCTTCCGACATCCCGTCCGTCCTGGTCCGCGCCCGCGCTGGTGGCTCTGGAGACGGGAGCGCCTCCGGGCCGCGTTGCCCGGCGCGCGCTCCCTCGTGCTTGATTCCTCGCGCGAGATGACCCGCGCTCGATTCTCCTCGCGCGAGGTTCCCCGCGCGCGATCTCCTGTGTCCGATCCCTTGCGACCGCCTCCGGCGAAGCTTCGCACCACCGCCGATCGCGGGGCAAAAAACCGCTTTACGCTCGCCTCTCGCCCGCCTATCGAAGCCCGATACACGGCGCGGCGCCCCCGGTAACGCCGGCCGGCGCGCGCCAGCCCAGGGTAGCACCGTCCGGGGCTCGGTCGTCGGGCACGGATGACGTCAGGTCAGAGTCCCCTCATGCATCCGGACTTCTTCCGATTCTTCGGCGGCGGCGGTCCCGCCGCCGGCGCCGTGATGGCCCCCCGCCCGCAGATGGCCCCGCAGATGGCCCCCCGCCCGCAGCCAACCGCGCCACGGTCCGTGGCGCCGACCGCTCCTCGGTCCGCGGCGCGCCGCGCGCTCGCCGCCCTCGCGGCCGCGGTACTCCTGGTCGCCGCGTCGGGGACGGCGCTGGCCGAGGAGGGCCAGCACACCGTCTACGCGGGTCAGACGCTCGGCAAGATCGCGAAGCGGTACCGGATCACGGTCGACGAGCTCCGCGAGGCGAACGGGCTCAAGCCTGGCCAGCGGATCCACCCCGGCCTGGTCCTCGTCATCCCCGAGCGAGGCAAGCCCGGCGCGCGCGCGACCGCCGGGCCGAACCGGCCGGCCGCGCTGCGCCGCGAGCCGGAGCGGAGCCGCGGCGCCAGCAAGGAGGCGAAGGAGGCGAAGGAGCGGGCCGACCGGCCCGTCCCGCTCGGCAAAGGCGCGATGAAGCGGGACGCCAAGGCCACGCCGCCGAACAAGCGGTACACGCAGCGGCCCAAGCGCCCCGGGTGGGTGCGCCTCGTGCGCGGCGCCGAGCGGCTCGAGCTCCAGCTGCTCACGCCGAAGGGCCGCCTCGTCCCCAAGGCCCTCCCCAAGCTCAGCCGGCTGATGCGCGCGTCGCCCACCGCCTCCATCCCCATCGATCCGCGGCTCGCCACGCTGATCGGCATGGTGAGCGACCACTTCGGCGGCCGGCCCATCCGCGTCGTGAGCGGTTATCGCCCCTACTCTCCCACCCAGTACACCCCCCACTCGAACCACAACTTCGGGCGCGCGGTCGATTTCATGGTGGAAGGTGTGCCCAACACGGTGGTCCGCGATTTCTGCAGAGGGTTCAGGAACGCTGGTGTGGGGTACTATCCCAACTCGACCTTTGTTCACCTGGACGTTCGCTCAGATAAGGTCTACTGGGTGGATTACTCCGGTCCTGGAGAGCCCCCGCGGTACGAGGGAGCGAGGGGCTCTGTCGCCGCGGACGAGGCGGCCCGCGACGTTCCCGTCTCGGCCGAGGAAGAGGTGTACGGGTCGGGCGGCGCCCGCGCCCCCGAGCCGCAACCTGGCGATACTTCAGGAACAAATCAGGGTGCGGGGCGCGGCGGCGACGGCGCGCAGAAGGCGCCGACTCCGGGTTCACCTGCCCCTGCGTCTGGGGCCTCCCCGACCGGAAGGTGAGCTGCCCCGCGTACTGGAAATAATCCACACACTGAACATCCGCACCAGACACAATTGCGTGGCTCTCCCTTGCACGCTGCGAGAGTTGTGGCACCAATCCACCTCACGTGCAGCAATCGACCCGACTGCAGCAGGGGGGGCTCCCTCCCTCCAGGTCACTCCTTCCGTGTTGTGACGGGGAGGAGTTTGCTCAGCCGGTCGTCGTAGGCACCACGTGCCCGGTCGTCGCGTGCGACGGCGCTCCGATCGATGTGCCGGCCGCGGTGCATGCAGCCCTCGGGAGCGCGGCGCCGGTGTCCGACGCGAGCGACGCGCTGGATCTCTGGGAGTCCGCGGAAACGACGTCAAGCTGTGCGCGCGCTCCCTGGGAGCTCGTGGAGGCGGCGTCCCCCTGCGCGTACGACGACTGCTGGGAGCCCGCGGCGCCGGACGAGGACGCAGACGAGCCGCCATGCTGTACCGGCGCGGTCGGCGCAAGCCGGCCGCGTGACCACGAAGCGCCGTGCGCGCCGCTCCGTCCCGAGGTGCTGAAGGGGTACCTCCCGCTCGTCCGCAAGCTGGTGCGCCAGGTGGCGCGGCACCTGCCGCCCAACGTCCAGCGGGACGATCTGCTCGGCGCCGGGCTGCTCGGGCTGGTCGACTCGATCCGCAAGAACGGCGGCAGCGACGGCGAGACGTTCGCCGGCTACGCGAAGCTCCGCATCCGCGGCGCGATCGTCGACGAGCTCCGCGCGCAGGACTGGCTCTCCCGGCGGGCGCGCGAGGCGGTCGAGGCCGGGGCCGCCGGCAAGGTGGGCGCGGGGACCGTCTTCGTGAGCCTGAGCGAGGTGACCCCGACCGAGGAGTCGGTGCACATGTCGGGCGAGGACGACCCGATCGAGGCGATGGCGGCGCGCGCCACCCAGCGAGCCCTGGCCGGCGCGATCGCGCAGCTGCCGGAGCGGGAGCGGCGCGTGATCGGCATGTACTACTTCGAGGGGGCGAAGCTGAAGGACATCGGCGCGGAGCTCGGGGTCGGCGAGCCGCGCGTATCGCAGCTGCACACGCGCGCGCTCGGCATGCTGCGCGGCCTCTTGTCGCAGGCCTGAGCGCGCTCAGGGGGCGCTGTCGCAGGCCTGAGCGCGCTCAGGGGGGCGCTGCTGTCGCAGGCCTGAGCGCGCTCAGGGGGCGAGCCGGCGCGCCCGGCCGGGCATCGCGACGCCGACGGCGTAGAGCGACGTCTCCTCGTACGCCGGCTGCAGGCCAGGGTCGCCGGAGGCGCGGTGCACGAACGCGTTGCGGTGCGCGCCGCGGTCGAGCGCGACCACGCGCGCGCAGCCGAGGTCGAGCAGCGCCTCGGTCGTCGCCTCGTCGCTGTCGAACGTCGTCGTCGACGCGACGACCGTGCCGTCGTCGAGCACGCAGGCGGCGCCGCGCCGGCGCATCGTGCCGATCTCGCGCGCCTCGGGCCGGAGCCTGCCGTCGTCGGCGGTGAGCGGCAGCTCGGTGGCGTCCGCGTCCGGCGCGAGATCGAGGCGGCCGGCGGCGCGGATCTCCACGCGGCCGTCGCGCACGAGCAGCAGGCCGCCCTCGCCCCGGAAGCGGAGCCCGATCGTGCCGGCCACGGCGAGCCCGCGCGGGCCGCGCCTGCGCCCGACGCCGACGCCGATCGCCGCGAGCACCCGCTCCGCCTCGCCGTCCGGCAGCGCGGTCGCGAGCACCGGGGCGTTCCGCGGCGAGATCTCCTTGGAGCCGGCGCGGAGGTGGAAGAGGAAGCGATCCGGTGCGAAGGTGAAGACGCGGACCTGGGCGCCGAGGTGCACGGCGTCGATCGAATGCACGGCCGGGAGCCAGGCGGGGTACGGCTGCGCCGCGCGGTCCACGGACCAGGACAGGCCGCTCGGCAGCGGCGGCGTCGGGTCTGACCCGCGCGCCACGAGGTAGAGGAAGGCGTCGGGCGATGCGGAGAGGAGGCGCTCCGGCTCGAGCGACATCGCGGGCAGGAGGCGCTCGGCGGCCAGGCCGCCGCCCTCGCGCGGGCTGACGAAGGCGAAGCCGAGCGGGGACGGCGCCCTGCCCAGCGACAGGCCCGCCGCGCACCCGGCGCGGCGGAGCGCGGCGGCCAGGGTGGCGGCGTCGAGGGCCTTGCCCCAGGCGTGGATCACGAAGCCGCGCTCGGTCATGCACAGCGCGGCGCGCTCGACGAGGAGGTCGTCGTCGCCGGCCGGCGACGGCGACGGCGAGGCGCTCTCCCCGGGCGACGGCGCGCCGCCCGGGGAGAGCGCCTCGCCTCCCGCCGCCGCGGAGGCGACCGCCGGCGCGGCGAGCGCCGCCCCCGCGCCCGCGTCGTCGAGGAGCGCCGGGCCCTGCCAGAGCGCCCAGACCGGGCGCTGCGCCTCGCCGCCGGACGGCCACGCACCGAAGAGGGGCCGGCCGTTGCGGTCGACGGCGAACGTGGCGGCCCCGTCGACGGGCGGCACGAGCGCGCGGCCCTCGACGATCACGCCGAGCGCGCCCGCGGCGCCGCCCGACGGATCGAGCCCGCGGGCGCGGGCCCCGAGGCCGATCGCGCCCACGATGACGGGCAACGCCCGCTCGGGGATCCGGCCGGTGCCGCGCGGGCCGATCGCCGGCCTGGGCGCGTCGAAGCCCGCCTGCAGATCGAACGCGACGCGCCGCGTGTCGATGGCGAGCAGGTGGACGCGCCGGCGCGGGTGCTCCGGATCGGGACGGACGAACGTCGCCGCGAACGCGCCCGCCGGCGGCTGCGGCGTGTCACCGCCGGCGCCCGGCAGCGGGCGCGCGGCCGGCGAGGACACGAGGGACCAGACGCCCTCGCCGGGCAACGCGGGGTCGACCGCGGGGGCGACGGGCGGCGGCGGCCAGAGCGAAGGCAGCCCCGGAGGCACGGGCTCCGCGGGGACCGGGACGCCCGGCCCCGCGGGCACGCCGTCGGGCGCGGCGCGAAACGTCGCGGCCGCGCGGCCCGCGGCGAGCGCGATCCGCTCCACCGCGGCGGCCGCCTCGGGGCCGAGCAGGCGCCCGGCGGACCGCTCCGCGAGCTCCAGGAACGAGGGCATGCGGCGCGGGACGCGGTGCGCGCGGGCGCCGAACGGATCGCTACCGCCCGTGTCGAGCTCGCCCGTGCTCGCGTTGAGCGCCGCCGGCAGCGCCTCCGGGCCGAGCGCCATCACGAGCGCCTCGTCGGCGAGGTCGAGCCGCGCCGACGAGGGGGGCCTCTCGAACGAGATCTCGGTGCGCGACACGCCGCCTGGATCGCCCGCCTCGAGCCAGCCGGCGATCGCCGCGCGGAGCCGCTCGCCGACGGGCCGCGCCTGCCGGTCCGCGTCGCCGCCGAGGTCGAGCAGCGCGATGCCTTGCACGGCGCCCGAGGCGGAGGTGGTCACCGCGACGCGGCGGCCGCGCGCCACGAGGTGGCGGTCGTCGCCGAGCGGCGTCTCGGTCAGGTTGCGCACGCCGCTCAGGCTCACCGGCCGGCCGGAGCGGGTGAGCCGCACGCGCGCGCGGTACAGATCGGCGGCGCCGCGGCCGCCCGCCGCGCCCTCGGCCTGCGGCGCGTCCGGCCCGCCCGGCGCGCCCTCGGCGCCCGGCGCGCCCTCGGCACCCCGTGCGCCCTCCGCCTGCGGCCCGCCCGGCGCGCCCGGCACGCCGACGAACAGCACCCGCCGGCCGATCAGCGCGTCGTGCAGGAACCCGCCGCGCTCCTCCCAGACGAAATCGTCAGGGCTGACGGCGCCGCCGATGGCCTGCCCGAGCATCCCGGCGATCGCGTCCGCGGTCCGCGCCGGCGGGGCCGGCGTCGCGAGCCGCGCGGCGAGCCCGAGCGCGGCCACGCCGAGCGCCAGAGGGAGCCGGCCGCGGAGGTGATCGACCCGTGAGGAGAGCGGTCTCTCGGTCATCCCTGCGCGCGCGCGCTCCCCCCGTCGGCCGCGCCGTCGTGGCCCGCGGCGGCGCGCGAGCGGATCCCGAGCAGTGCGCGGGCGCGGTCGGGATCGACCACCTCGCGGCCGATGCTGCGCGCGTAGGCGGCGGCGCGCGCCACGAGCGGCGCGCTCCCCTCGGCCAGCACGCCCTTCTCCAGGTAGATGTTGTCCTCGAGCCCGACCCGGGCGTGCCCGCCGAGCCGCATCGCGAGCTCGGTCATCGGGCGCTGGTGGCGGCCGACCGCCGCCACGCCCCAGGTCGCGCCGGGCGGGATCTGGCTGATCATGAACCGGAGCACGTCCTCGCGCGCGGCGATGCCGCCGGGCACCCCGAGCACGAACTGGAAGTGGAGCGGCTCGGCGAGGTGCCCCTCGGCGAGCAGGCTGAGCGCCTCATGGATATGGCCCACCTCATAGCACTCGAGCTCGGGGACGCTCCCCGCCGCGCGGATGCGGGCCGCCATGTCCCGGATGAGCGGCCGGGTGTTGTCGAAGATCCCCTCGCCGAAGTTGAGCGTACCGCAGTTCAAGGTCGCCATCTCGGGCTTGCAGAGCAGCGGCTCCGCGCGCTCGTCGACCCCCATCCCGACCGCGCCGCCGGTCGACGTCTGGACGATGACGTCGGTCTTCTCGGCGATCGCGGCGATCGCCTCGGCGAACAGCGCGCGCGACTGGCTCGGCGACCCGTCCGGGTTCCGGACGTGCAGGTGGACCACCGCGGCGCCCGCGTCGCGGCAGCGCGCCGCCTCGTCGGCGAGCTCGCGCGCGGTGACGGGCAGGTGCGGCGTCTGCGCCCGGGTCGTCTCGGCGCCGACGATCGCCGCCGTCAGGACGAGCGCGCTGTGCGGCGGCGTGACGATGATCCGGGGCGGCGGCGTGATGATCGGCCGCGGCTCTGGGAGCTGCGCGTGCTCCGGCGGCGGCGCCGACAGGGCCGGCAGGACGAGGCGCGGCCGCCGCTGGAGCGCCTTCGGGACGACGCAGGTGCCGAGCGCCCGGCAGACGATGACCGGCTCGGGCAGCGCGTCCGCCGCCGAGGGCGCGCCCCCGTCCTCGCGGACGTTGGCGATGACCTTGCGGGCCTCGAAGGCCATGGTGCGCGACGTGGCGCCGACCTTCGTGACCACCCCGGTCGCCTCGATGAAGTCGCCCGCCCGGACCGGGGCGAGGAACTCGACCGCCTCGTACGCGCGGAAGAGCCCCTCGTCGCCGTCAAGCCGGATGAGGAGCTCGGTCGCGACATCCCCGAAGAGCCCGAGGATACGCGCGCCGTCACACAGCTCCCCCGCGTAATGTGCGTCGTGCGCGCCCATCCTGACGCGCAGCGTGACCGTGAGACCAACCCCTGTGCTCATGCCGGTGGAGACTCAACAGTCGACAGTCGGTAGTCAACAAGGGAAACTCCCCCCCGCCGATGAACCTCGTAGAAGCCAGAAATCTCCCGCGCCACGTCGGAATCATCATGGATGGCAACGGCCGCTGGGCGGAGCTGCGCGGCGAGCCGCGCGAGGCCGGCCACAAGGCCGGCAGCGCCGCCGTGCGGCGGATCGTGCGCGCCTGCCGCCGGCTCGGCGTCGACGCGCTGACCCTGTACGCCTTCAGCGAGCAGAACTGGGCGCGCCCGCCGAGCGAGGTGGACGCGCTGATGGGGCTCCTGCGCGAGTTCTTGATGAGCGAGCGCGGCGAGATCCTCAACAACGACATCCGCCTCGTGGCCATCGGCGACATCAGCCGGCTGCCCGAGGGCGTGCGCGAGGTGCTCGACCCGCTCCGGAAGGCGTCCTCCTCGAACGCGAAGATGACGCTGGCGCTGGCGCTCTCCTACGGCGCGCGCGAGGAGATCGCCGCCGCGGCGCGCGAGCTCGCGAAGGAGGCGGTCGCCGGGCGGCTCGACCCGGAGTCGATCGACGGCGCGCTGCTCGCCGCGCGGCTGCCGAGCCTGAGCGTGGGCGAGCCGGACCTCATCATCCGCACCGGCGGCGAGCAGCGGCTCTCGAACTTCCTCCTCTACGGGGCCGCGTACGCGGAGCTCTCGTTCACCGAGCGGCTGTGGCCTGACTTCACCGAGGACGACTTCTTCGCGGCGATCGCGGCGTACCAGCAGCGCGATCGCGGCGTCGAGCCCGCGCTCCGCGCCGAGGGCGGCGGCCGCGAGCCCGCCCGCGCGGACGGCGCGCTCCCGGCGGATCGGCTGAGGCGCGCCCGCGAGCTCTCCGCTCACGGCTCGAGGACGGGGGTCTGACGCTTGGCCGCCTCCAACCTGACGATGCGGGTGCTCTCCGCGCTCGTGGCCGGTCCCCTCATCCTCGCGCTCCTCTACCTCGGCCCGAGCTGGGGCTGGGCGTTGCTCGTCGCGGCCGCCGCCTCGATCGGCGCGCTCGAGTTCTTCGCGATGACCCACGCGGACGACCGCGCCGGCAGGCTCGCCGGCGTCGCGCTCACGCTCGTGGTCATCGGCGTGCTCTGGTGGTTCGGGCGCTCGCCGAGCGCGCTGCTCGCGCTGCTCTTCCTGCTGCCGCTCGCCGCGATGCTGGTCACGCTGGCGCGCCTCGGGGAGATGCGCACGGCGGCGCTGCGCGTGCTCGCGGTCAGCTTCGGCCCGCTCTACGTGGGCGGCGGGCTCGGCGCGCTGGCGCTGCTCCGGCGCGACGCGGGCGCCGACGGCCCCTCGTTCGTGGTGCTCGCGCTGCTGCTCTCGTGGTTCTCCGACACGGGCGCCTACTTCGCCGGCCGCTTCCTCGGAAAGCGCAAGCTCTACGAGGCCGTGAGCCCGAAGAAGACCGTCGCGGGCGCGCTCGGCGGCCTGCTGTTCGCGGTGCTCGGCGCCCTGCTCGCCCACGCCTGGTTCCTCCGCTCGCTGCCGCTCGTCGACGGGCTCGCCCTCGCGATCGTCGCGGGCGGACTCGGTCAGGCCGGAGACCTCGGCGAGTCGCTGTTCAAGCGCTCCTTCGGGATCAAGGACTCGGGCGGGATCGTGCCCGGCCACGGCGGCATCCTCGACCGGGTCGATGCCCTGATCGTCACCGGCACGATCACGTATCTGTACGTCCTCTGGGCGAGGTCCTGAGCGGCGCCGGGCGCCGCGCTGCCCGGCGCGATACCGGCGTTCGTCCACGTGCGCCGCGCGCCGCGCGCCGCGCGCCGTGCGCCGTGATCGATGTCCCACCCCACATGACGTCGCCGCATCGCCGCAATTAACGCGACGCCGCACCGTTTCCAGTCAACCTAACGCAACGCCCCGATTCTCCGGAATTGCGGCGACGCAGCGCGCAATCGCACGACAACCGAACCGACATTGAACCGGTGCGATTCGCGCACTAAAAAAGTACAGAGCCATGGAAGATCACCTCAGCAATAAGGGTGCGACGCCGGTGAGCGTTCCGCCCGCCGCCAGCCAGAAGCACAAATACGAGTTCTTCAAAGTCGTCCAGGGTTATCTCGACGAGGCTGCCCGCCTGATCGAGCTGCCGGGATACATCACCACGATCCTGAGCCAGCCCAAGAACGAGATCATCGTCAATTTCCCGGTGCGGATGGATGACGGCACGATCCGGCTCTTCAAGGGGTACCGGATCCAGCACAACAACCTCCTCGGGCCGTTCAAGGGGGGCATTCGCTACCACGAGACCGTGTCGCTCGACGACCTCAAGGCGCTCGCCGCCATGATGACGTGGAAATGCGCGCTCATGAACCTGCCGCTCGGCGGCGGCAAGGGAGGCATCAAGTTCAACCCGAACGAGGTGTCCCGCGCCGAGCTCCAGCGGATCACGCGGCGGTTCTTCCATGCGCTCGGCTCCAACATCGGCCCCGAGACGGACATCCCCGCTCCCGACGTCGGCACCGACGCGAAGACCATGGCCTGGGCCATGGACACGTACATGAACACCGTGGGCCAGCTCTTCAAACAGGCGGTGAAGGGCGTCGTCACCGGCAAGCCGGTGGCGTCCGGCGGGACGTACGGGCGCGAGAAGGCCACGGGGCAAGGGGTCGTCCACTGCATCACCGAGTGGGCCGAGGACAACGACGTGAACCTCGGCGGCTCGACGCTGCTCGTGCAGGGGTTCGGCAACGTGGGATCTCACACCGCCGTGCTCCTGTCGAAGCTAGGCGCCTCGACGATCGCGGTCGGCGACCACACGGGGTATCTGTACAACCCCGAGGGGTTCAATCCGCACAAGCTGCAGGATTACGTGAAGAAGAACCGCTCGATCTCGGGTTATCCGGCCGGCAAGCCGATCAGCCGCGAGGAGTTCTTCCGGCTCAAGGCCGACATCTTCATCCCGGCGGCGCTGGAGAACCAGGTCGGCGTGGAGGAGGCGAGCTCGCTCCAGGTCCGGCTCGTGGCCGAGGGCGCGAACGGTCCCTGCTCGCCGGAGGGCGAGAAGATCCTGCTGGAGCGCGGCATCGACATCCTGCCCGACGTGCTCGCCAACTCGGGCGGCGTCACGGTGAGCTACTACGAGTGGGTGCAGAACAAGCGCTCCGAGACGTGGACGCTCGAGGAGGTCGACGCCCGGCTCGAGAAGGCGATGAAGCGCGCCTACCGCGAGGTCGCCGAGATGGCGCGGCAGAAGAAGTGCACGCTGCGCCTCGCCGCCTACGCCGTGGCCCTGCAGCGGCTCGCCGCCGTCTACGGGGAGCGCGAGATCTTCCCCTGAGCCGGCGCGCCGCCCGGGCCCGCGCCGGGCGCGCGCACGATCGCGGCCGGCCGTCCGGCGACCCGGAGCTCCGCGCCGGTCGCGGCGTGTTTGTACTTCACGTAGCCGAGCGCGATCACCCGCTGTCCGGCCGGGTCCTTGACCCGGCTCGTGACCTCGCCGACGGCCGCGCCGTCGGGCAGCGCGATCTCCGCGCCCGCGGGCACGTCGTCCTCGCCCTCGACGGCGAGCTGCACCAGCCGCTTCTTCGCGTGGCCGCGCATCTGGAGCATGAACACCGTCTCCTGCCCCAGGTAGCAGCCCTTGTTGAACGAGACGGCGCGCTCCTCGAGCGAGGCCTCCTGCGGGAAGTTCTGGTCGTCGAAGTCGACGCCGAACCGCGGGACGTTGCTCTCGACGCGGAGCACCTCCCACGCCGCCTCGGTCGCGGGCAGGACGGGGCCGGCCTCGCCCGCAGCGCCGAGCAGGGCCGCGACCACGGCGCCCTCGGCCTGCCGGGGCGCGACGAACAGCGCGCCCCCGAGGCCGGTCCAGTCGACGATCGCCGCCTCCGCGCCGGCCGCGCGCCCCGCGGGCGCGAGGTCGGCCGCGCGCGGGCCGTGCGCGAGGATCCAGGCGTGCTCGTCGGACACGTCGCGGAGCTCGGCGTCCTCCATGATGAGGTACCGCTCGAACGTCTCCGCGAGCTGCGCGAGGCGGTCCCGCCGCGCGCCCACGTAGATGCGGTCGTCCGCGAGCACGATCCACACCTCGGCGAAGATCTTCCCCGTCTTCACCACGTTGAGCCCGTACGCCCCGCCGGCGGGCGGCGCGGCCTTCCCCGACGCGGGCAGCGGCTTCTGCGGCGCGAGGTCGCACGTGACCAGGCCGTTCAGCCAGGTCTGCCGATCCGAGCCGGTGACCACCAGCGTCCCGAGCTCGTTCACCACCTGCACGAGCGCCCCCTCGCGGAGCGCCCGCCGCTGCTCGTCCAGTTCGTCGGTCGGGTTCATCGGGGTGGGATCGTGGAGAAGAACGCGCGGGCCGTCGAGGGGCGGCGCGACGTTTCGGCGGCCGCCGCGCCCGCGCGGCGGCCGCTCAGGGGTCGACCTCGGCGACGAGCGCCGGGAAATCCTTCGCCTTATGGACGGCCGGCGGGACGATCGCCGCGTCGACGTGGCCCGCGAGGCGGCGGAGCGCGTCGGCGTCGGCCGAGAGCACCTCGGCGACGACCGTGAGCGTCCGCGGGAGCGCCGCGACCGTCTCGATCACCACCTCCGCGGAGGCGCCCCGCACGAGCACCGCGCGCGCGCCCGCCTTCACGGCGGCCTCGGCCCCCTCCTTCCCCTCGGCCAGCGCGAGGGGCAGCATGCGCATCGTGCGCGCGCCCTTCGCGAGGCGGTCCCAGTCGTCGAGCGGCAGCGTCGCGTCGATGCAGACCCCGTCCGCCCCGTAGTAGCGGGCCGCCAGCGCGCCGTCGCGATCGCCGACCCGCGCCAGGCAGAGCGACGGCACCGTCTTCGTCGCCCGCGCCGCGACCTGCATGGCGACCCCCGCGTCGGCGAAGGCCAGCGCAGAGATGTTGAGCTCGTTGAGCCGCGCCGCGTCCTCCTCGGGAGTCTCCGAGCCAACGAGCCCGACCAGAGCCATGTTCTTCCGGCGGGTCGAGAGCACCTGGAGAAGATCGCGTGTGGACGGGACGATCGATCCCGCGTTGAAATCCGGCATGGAAGGGCGGGTAGACGAGCCGAACGCGCGGGTCAAGCGAGGGATCGCGCGATCGTTTCGGCCTCGGGTCGAGAATCTGCGGGTGTAACGTCCTGCACACGAATCCACACAGCGGTCTGATCGCCCTCGTAGCAGACGCTGCCCTCGTGACGGAACTCGAACTCATAGCGGATCATGTGCCGCTTGATGCCGAGCCGGGAGCGCGTCGCCACACACGTCGCCTCGATGGGCGAGCCCGGCTGCACGAGCTTGCGAAAGACCACCCGATGGATGTTCGTGCCGTAGCCGATCCAGCCGTCGCGGTGCCGCAGGCCGAGCAGGTGGTAGGCGTGCACGAAGCCGAGCATCCCCGTCGCGTGGACGAAGATCCCGCCGGCCACGTGGCGCGGGTGCAGCACCGGGTGCGCCCGCTGCGCGTCGACGAGCGGCATCGGCCTGTCGGTCGGCATGCGGCAGCGCACGAGGCTCCTCTCGACGTCCACCTCCAGGAGCTCGTCGAAGAAGAGGACCGAAGGGTCGTAAGGCAGGTCGGCGAGGAACTCGGCATCGAACGGACCGAGCTTCACGGGGTGGGTCGCGCGGCTCTCCGCGCCGGGTGCGCTGGACGTCATCGGTGTGGCTCAGGGACCCCGAGTCTCCCCGGGGGGGAGGCTCCTAGCAGCGGGGTATCGCGCGGGCAACGTTCGTCGTCGCCGTGAGAAAATACATTGCTTCACCGGAATGAAACAAACCTGGGACAGGCGCGGCGCCGCCGGAAATCGTTGGAGCTCCACGCGTTTCAAGGCGCTCTCCTCGCGATCTCCGGGTAAGGTCCTGTGATGCACAGGACAGACTCCCTCGATCGCTTCATGGCCGATGTGCGCGCGGGCCTCAGGGCGTCCCCGAAGCGCCTATCGCCCGAATATTTTTACGATGCGCTCGGATCGCGCCTGTTCGAGGCGATCTGCCAGCTCCCCTGGTATCCGCTGACGCGGGCGGAGCGGGCGCTGCTCGAGCGGCACGCCGAGGAGATGGTCGCGCCGTTCGGGGAGGGGGCCTCGATCGTCGAGCTCGGCTGTGGCAGCGGGGAGAAGCTCGCCGTGCTGGCGGCGCCGCTCTGCAAGCGCCTGCCGCGCCTCGACGTGCACCTCGTCGACGTCTCGGAGACGGCGCTCGATCTGTCGCGCCGGACGCTGAGCCGCCTGCCGCGCGTCGAGGTGTCGGCGCACCGGGCGAGGTACGAGGAGGGCCTCGGCGCCGCGACGGCGCGGCGGCCGCCTGGCGCGGGCGGCGCTCGCGGCGGCGGCGCGGCGCTCGTGCTGTTCCTCGGCTCGAACATCGGCAACCTCGACCCGGACGCAGCGGCGGCGTTCCTCGCGGCCGTCCGCGCCTCGCTCCGGGCCGGGGACGCGCTCCTGCTCGGCGCCGACCTCGTGAAGCCCGCGGCCGAGCTCCTGCTCGCCTACGACGATCCGCTCGGCGTCACCGCCGCCTTCAACAAGAACCTGCTCGCGCGGATCAACCGGGAGCTCGGCGCGGCGATCGACCTGCGCTCGTTCGATCACCGCGCCGTCTGGAACGCCGAGCGCGCGCGGGTCGAGATGCACCTCGTCAGCCGCAGGCGGCAGGTGATCCGCGTGAGCGCGATCGACCTCGAGGTCGCCTTCGAGGAGGGCGAGTCGATCTGGACGGAGAGCTCGCACAAGTACGAGCCGGACGAGGTGGTCCGCATGGGCGAGCGCGCCGGCTTCCGCTGCGCTCGGCAATGGATCGAGGAGGCCGGGCGCTTCTCGACGACGCTGCTGGTCGCCGAGGAGCGCGCCGCGGGCCGCTGATGGCCGAGGTGCGCGCGCCGCTGAGCCGGCAGGCCCGGCGCGGCGCGCCTCCCGGCCGGCGCGCGGCGAGGTGGGCTCGAGGTGCCCGCGCCGACTGACGGCGACGCCCCCCTCAGGGATGACCGTACGCACAGGCGTCCTAATTTGACGCGTTGCCCGCGGTCGCGTAATCCACTCGTCATGTCACGCGGTCGTGGTCCTCGCTGGCCTGCGGCGCTCGCTCTCGGCGGGTCGCTCCTGGGACTCTCGTTCAGCGCTTCGTCGACCTTCGATTACATCCGGCACCTGGACCGGCAGGTCCACGATCTGCACTGCAGCTTCATTCCGGGCCTCAGCGCGCAGGCGGGCGCCGACAGCGCCTGCCGCGTGGCCATGTACAGCCCGTACTCCGCCCTGTTCCGCGAGAGCTTCTGGGGCGGACTCCCGATCTCGCTGTTCGCCCTGGGGGCGTTCGCGTTCTTCGCGGCGTTCGCGCTCTACGTGCTGCTCTCGGCGCAGCACGCGCCGCGCCGCGCCGCGCACTTCCTCTTCCTCGCCGGCCTGACGCCGCTCGCCGTGTCGATCCTGATGGCGGTCATCTCGGCGGTGCGCCTCGGGGTGTTCTGCAAGACGTGCGTCGGCATGTACATCTCGTCGGCGCTCCTGGCCGCCGGTGGCGTCTGGGCGTTCCTCGAGGACCGCAGGGAGGCGCGCGCGGCCGCCTGGTCCGGCGCGCCGGCGCGGGCGGCGAGCGCCGCGGGGGCGGGCGCGGTGGGGCCGACGGTGCCGATGGCGCCCCTCGGCGTCGAGGGGCCCGCGGGCGCGGCCGCCGCGACGCCCGCGCCGGCGCGGCGCATGGGCTCGTGGATCCTCCTGCCGTGCTGGCTGGTCGCGCTCGGCGTGTCCACCGCGACCCCGGCGCTGCTCTACGCGAGCGCGCTGCCGAGCTACGCGAGCTACATGACGGGCTGCGGCAAGCTGGAGAAGCCGACCGAGCCGAACGGCGCGCTGCTCCACGTGAAGCCGCCGGGCGCGGTGCAGCCGGCGACGATCCTGGTCGACCCGCTCTGCCCGACGTGCAAGGCGTTCCACCAGCGGCTCGTGGCCGAGGGGGTGTTCGAGAAGCTGGACACGACGCTCGTGCTCTTCCCGCTCGACAGCGACTGCAACTGGATGCTCAGCCAGGCGGTGCACCCGGGCGCGTGCCTGATCTCGAAGGCCATCCTCTGCAGCGATCACCGGGCGCTGGATGTGCTCGAGTGGGCTTACGACAACCAGGAGGAGCTGCTCGCGGGCGCGAAGTCGGGCGCGGGCGTCGCCAACGTGCAGGCGGCGATCCGGCAGCGCTGGCCGGGGCTCGACGTCTGCATGGACTCGAAGGAGACGGCGCTGCGGATGAACCGGATGCTCCGCTACATCGTGGACAACAAGCTCCCGGTCTCGACGCCGCAGATGTTCCTGGGCGACACGCGGCTCTGCGACGAGGACACGGACATCGGGCTGTCGTACGCGATACGGCAGCTCGCGCCGGCCCTCAGGAGGTGAGGTGGTCATGAGGGGCGCAGGGATCATCGGGATCGTGGCCGGGTGCGCGCTCTTGGTCGCGTCCGGCGTGACGGTGCACGGGCAGGTGCAGGCCGCGTCGCAGCGCCTGAAGACCGGCGTCGCCGCGGCGGTGAGGCCGGCGGTGGCGATCGCGAACGACGCCGAGGCGCCGTACTGCACGCCGGCGTTCAAGACGGTGCTCCAGCGCGTGCTCAACGCGTGCGGCCTCGTCGGGGCCGAGGCGCGGCGCGGGTGCCAGCCGGCCGACGTGAAGACGCTCGCGTCGATCAGCGACGAGGACTTCAACGCGCTCTTCACGCCGCTGAAGCAGCGCGGCGGCGTGGTGATGTTCGACGACGGCTCGGAGAAGCTCGACGACGAGGGGAAGAAGATGGTCGAGGAGATGTGGCTCGACCGGCGCGGCGCGCGGTACTTCTTCATCGTCGCCCGGGCGTCGAAGACGGGGACGCCGGAGTTCAACCGGACGCTCTCGCACAAGCGCGCGAACAGCGTGCTCTTCGACATCTCCGACCGGACGAAGGAGCAGGATCTCGAGAAGAAGGTCGGGATGTTGTGGCTCGGCAACGAGTTCGCGCAGCTCGGCACGGAATACTGTCAATGGAACGTGTCGCGCAAGGACAAGGCATGTACGGCGGAGGCCATCAACCGGAGCGCGTTCGTCTCCTGGGTGGACTGTCAGCTGTGAACAGGCAAAACGTCCTCGCCGGCGCCCTGGCCGTGGCCGTCGGGCTCGCGTGCGGATGCGAGCCGGAGAAGAAGGCGGATCTGCCGCCGCCGCCGACGCCCGGCCAGGGGCGGAGCAACGCGGTGACGGCGCCGAACCAGGCCGGGGGCGCGGCGGGCGCCACGTCGACGGACGCGAGGGCGCCCGCGAGCGCGGCGGCCCCGGCGGCGCCGCGGCAGCTGTGCGCGGGGCAGTCGCCGCGGCCCGCGCCCTCGTCGGGCGGGCTCTCGACCGCCGCCGCGAAGGGCGCGGATCCGCTGCCCGCGAACATCGGGTTCGGCGTCGGGAAGTGGGTCTGGGTGAACTTCTGGGCGGCGTGGTGCAAGCCGTGCCTGGAAGAGATGCCGCGGCTGCTCGGCTGGCAACAGAAGCTCAGGGCGGCGGGGGTGCTCATCGACCTCGCGTTCATCTCGATCGACGACGACGAGCGGCAGCTCTCGCGGTTCCTGGAGGCGCAGCCGGGCACCGGCGTGCGCGCGTCGTACTGGCTGCCCGAGGGGCCGCAGCGGACGGGGTGGCTGCGGGCGCTCGGCGTGAAGGAGGCGACGGAGCTCCCGGTCCACGCGATCGCGGCGCCGAGCGGGCAGGTGACGTGCGTGATCCAGGGGGCCGTGGAGGACAGCGACTATCCGACGATCGCCGCGCTCGTCGGGGCGAAGAGGTAGCGGGGGCGGGGCCTCGCCCCGCGACGTGGCTGCGCTCGGGCAGCGCAGTCCACGGCTTCTCCGGCGGTTTCTCCGGCGGTTATGCGGTGAGGCTCGGCCTCGTGGGCTCGAGTCCGCCGGCGCGCCCCGATTCGCCGCGCGGCGCGGGGAGGGCCCCCTCGTGCGCGAGCAGCCATCGCTTCCTCTCGATGCCGCCGGCGTAGCCGGTGAGCCCTCCGCCGGCGCCGATGACCCGATGGCATGGGATGACCAGCGAGATCGGGTTGCGGCCGTTCGCGAGGCCCACCGCGCGGGACGCCGACGGCCGCCCGAGCGACGCCGCGATCTCGCCGTACGTGCGCGTCGCGGAGGCGGGGATGCGCTGGAGCTCCGCCCAGACGCGGCGCTGGAACGCAGTGCCGCCGGGCTCGACGGGGATGCCCGAGAGCGCCCCGAGGTCGCCGCCCACGTAGGCCCTCACCCGGCTGGAGAACCCGTGAGGGTCCGCGGCGCTGCGGAGCGCGACGGCGCCATACCGCGCCTCCAGCGATCCGCGGAGGCGAGCGGCGCAGTCCGCGAAGTCGAGCGCGTGGATCGCGCCCCCTCCGGCGACCAGCAAGATCACGCCGATCGGCGACTCGATCTCATCCAGGGAGAGCTCCACGCGATTCCTCTCTTTCTGCGGGCTCCGGCGCCCGCGCGTCCACCGTCCACAGGAGCAGCGCCGCGTAGGCGCGCCACGGGCGCCACGCCTCCGCCATGGCCAGGAGATCCGCGCCGGAGACGCCGCCGAGGGCGCGCCGGAGGCCGAGATCCGTGGCCGGGAACGCGTCGGGCTCGCCGAGCGCGCGCATCGCGATGTACTGCGCCGTCCACTCGCCGACGCCGGGCAGGCGGGAGAGCGCGCGCACGGTCTCGTCCAGGCCGCGCGAGGCGTCGAGCGCCACCTCCGCGCGCGCGACCGCGGACGCGAGGGCCGAGATCGCCGCCGCGCGCGCCCGCGGCACGCCGAGGCCGGTCAGGTCGGCCGCGGCGAGCGCCTCGGGCGTCGGGAAGACGCGGCGGAGGCCCCCGGCCCCGCCGGTCAGATCGGCGCGCAGCGCGAGCGGCTCGCCGTGCCGCTCGACCAGGCGGCCCGCGAGCTGCGTCGCGGCGCGCACGCTCACCTGCTGGCCCAGGATCGCCCGCACCGCGAGCTCGAAGCCGTCCCACGCGCCCGGGACACGCACGCCCGGCCTGGCCGCGACCCAGGGCGCGAGCCGAGGGTCGGCCCCGAGCTGCGCCGCGATCGCGTCCGGGTCGGCGCCGAGATCGAAGACCCGCCGCAGGCGCTCCACGGTGTGGATCAGCCCCTCCGTGCCGGGCAGCCACAGCCGGGCGAGCAGGCACGCCTCGCCCGGCCGCGGGCGCACCTCGACGACCCCGTGGCCGCCGGCCGTGCGCACGGTGCGGCGGTACACGCCCCCCTCGGCCGCCTCCACGCCGGGGATCGCCCGCGCGCCGAGGAAGCCCGCGAGCGCGTCCCAGTCGAGCGGCGGGCGGAACGGGAGGCGCAGCGCGATCTCCGGTGCGCAATCCGACGTTGGCGACGTTGGCGACGTTGGCGACGCTGGCGACGTCGGCGATGCCAGCGACGCCGGCGACGATCGCGGCGCCTGCGCCGCACGCGCCGCGCGCTCGCCCCGCCGCGCCGCCGTCCCGCGCAGCTCGCGCGGCGTCCGCGCGTACGTGGCGCGGATCGCGTCGTTGAAGCGGCGGACGCTCGCGAACCCCGCCGAGAGCGCCACCTCGGTCATCGAGAGCGCGGTCTCGTCGAGGAGCTTCTTCGCGAAGAGCAGCCGGCGCGTCTGCGCGACCGCGAGCGGCGAGGCGCCCACGTGCTGCAGGAAGAGCCGCCGGAGGTGGCGCTCGCCCACGCCGAGCCGCGCCGCGAGGGCCGGGGCGTCCGCCTCGTCGAGCGCGCCCTCCGCGATCAGCCGGAGCGCGCGGGAGACGGTCGCGGAGGTGCCCAGCCAGGCCGGGGTCCCGGGCGACGCCTCCGGGCGACAGCGCAGGCACGGGCGGAACCCGGCCTCCTGCGCCGCGGCCGCCGTGACGAAGAACCGGCAGCTCGCCCGGTTCGGCGTGCGCGCCGGGCACACGGGGCGGCAGTAGATGCCCGTCGACCGCACCCCCGTGAAGAAGCGGCCGTCGAAGCGCGCGTCCCGGGTGCGGAGCGCGCGGTAGCAGGCGTCGTCGTCGAGCTCCATGCCCCCCGGAAGTAGCCCGGCGGCGGGCGGGCGGCTGGCCATTTTCGGACGTGGTCCGGCGCGCGCCGCCCGGGGCCTCGCGGCGCTTGCCGCCCGGCGCCTCGCGGCGCGCCGCTCAGCGCGCGGGCCCGGTGAAGGGCGCGCCGGACGCCGCCGGCCCGTCCTTCGCCGCGTTCGCGGCCTTCATCGCCTTCACCGCCTCGACCATCAGCGACACCGCGAGCCCGATCAGCGCGAGCCCCACGAGGCCGTTCATCGTCGTCGCGTTGAGCGAGAACCCCTCGGTCCGCACGGCGGCGAGCGCGTTGCCCACCTGGAGGACGAGGGCCCACACGGTGATCGCCATGACGAACACCATCGGGATCGCCGTGTACCAGATGCGCCGCTTCTCGCGGTGCAGCCAGACCGTGACGGCGAGCAGGGTCAGCGCCGCGAGGAGCTGGTTGCTCGTGCCGAACAGCGTCCAGAAATCGAGGTACGCGGGCCGCACGCCGGGCGCGGGCGGGCGCGCGGTGACGATGAACAGCGCCGGCGGGGCGAGCGAGAGCGCCGTCGCCGCCGCGGACGCCACCCTGCCCTTCCAGTTGAACAGCTCCTCGAGGATGTAGCGGCTGAGGCGCGTCGAGACGTCGAGCGTGTCGAACACGAACGTCGAGAACGCCATCGCGCCGAACGTGGCGGCGAAGAGGAAGTGCTCCTTGCCGATGATCACGGTGAGGAACCTGCCGATCCCGTCGCCGTAGATCTTGCCCGGCCCGGGCAGCTTCGTCCCCTGCGCCACGATGACGAGGGTCGCGAGCGCGATGAGCGCGACGAACGCCTCGGCCAGCATCGCGCCGTAGCCCACCGGGTGCGTGTGCGTCTCCTTCGAGATCTGCTTGGACGTCGTCCCCGAGCAGACGAGCCCGTGGAAGCCGGAGCAGGCGCCGCAGGCGATGGTGACGAACAGGAACGGGAAGAGCATGCCGGTCGCGCCGCCGGCGTTCCACGAGGTGAACGCGGGCTGCCGCAGCTCGAACTCCCCCGGGTACCGGAGGCCCCCGAAGAAGATCCCGATCACGCCGACCGCGAGCGCGATGTAGAGCACGAAGCCGCCGAGATAGCCGCGGGGCTGGAGGAGCAGCCAGACCGGCAGGAGCGAGGCCACGAAGCAGTAGCCGAGGATGATGAGGCCGAACGCGCGCTGCGGGTTGTCGATCGGCAACACGAACGCGGTCGAGATCTTCGTGCCGAGCCAGACGGCGCCGAGCGTCGCGGGCACGAAGATCAGGGTGGTGAGCCAGAGCGGCGGCTTGAGGTACCGCTCGACCACGCCCATGACCACGGAGAGGCCGAGGTAGGTGACGCTCGCCGCCGCGACGGCGCCGCCGGGGTTGAACTGGAACGCGCCGCCCTCGAGCTCCTCGGTCTTGCCGACGAAGGTGCTCGCCGTGATGTCCGTGAACGCGACGATCACGTACGCGAGCGCGAGCCAGATGAAGACCATCATCGACAGCCAGGCGCGCCGGCCGATGTACCGCTTCGCGATCTCGGCGACGCTCTCGGCCTCGTGGCGGACGCTCGCGATCAGCGCGGAGAAGTCGTGGACCGCGCCGATGAACACGACGCCGAGCGCGATCCAGAGGATGCACGGGAGCCACCCGAACGCCTGGCCGGCGAGGATGGGGCCCGCGATCGGGCCGGCCGCGGCGATGGCGCTGAAGTGCTGTCCGAACAGGTAGAACGGCTTCGTGGGCACGTAGTCCTCGCCGTCGTTCACCTTGACCGCAGGCGTCACCACCCCGTCGTCGAGCGCGTAATTGCGCGCGACGAGCCTCCCGTAGAAGCGGTAGCCAAGGCACAACACGACGACGACGGTTAGAGCGAGCAGCGGCAGCACGCGGCGGAGTATAAGGCCATCTGCCCGCGTTCGTGATCCCGCAAACGAGGGGCCGCGCGGGACGGACTCCCTCGCGGCAGGAGACCTCCGCTCACGGAGCGCGACGGCGGCCTGCGCGCGTCGCCCCGCGCCGCGCGCGCCGCCATGAAGAGCGCGCCGACAGGTCCCATTGACGCTCGACAGCGGTTTGCCACGCTCGCTCTTCCGGCCCCTCCCCGCGCTGGCCCGCCCCCGCGGTCGGCCGAGCGCCGGCCAGCTCAGGACGGCAGCATCATCGGCGCGCGCACCTTCGCGACGACCTCCTCGCCGCGGAGGCGCGCCACCAGCGCCAGCGCGAACGCCATCGCGGTGCCGGGCCCCTGGCTCGTCACGAGCTGCCCGTCCTCCACGACCGGGCGCGCGACGAGCTCGCCGTGCGCCGACACCACGTCGTTCACCGACGGGTGACACGCCATCTTCCTGCCCTGGAAGAGCCCATGCGCCGCGAGCGCGATCGGCGCCGCGCAGATCGCCGCGACGGCGCGGCCCGCCTGCGCCTGCGCGCGCAGGCGCTCCCCGACGGCCGGCGCGGCCGCCAGCCGATCGGCGCCGCCCTTGCCGCCCGGCAGGACGACGACGTCGAAGTCGCCCGTCGCCGCCGCGAGCGCCACGTCCGGCACGAGGCGCACGCCGCGGCTGCAGCGCACCGGCCCGGGACCGTCGAGCCCGGCGAGGACGACCTCGACCTCCGCGCGCCGGAGGACATCGACGACGATCGTCGTTTCCATCTCCTCAGCTCCCTCGGCCAGGATCACGAGCGCTCGCGGTGCCTTCATGCTCGCCGGCATGGCGCTGCGGGCTGTCGGATGCAAGCCGAGGCAAGCCGGGAGCCGAGCCCGGCGCCGACCCCCTTTGCCTGGGGACAGCTCCGCGCTAGGGAGCGGGGCATGACGGAGCCCTCCGACGACCCGTTCGGCCTCTCGGGGCAGACCATCGAAGGGAAGTACCGCGTCGACGCCGTGGTCGGCGACGGCGGCTTCGGCGTCGTGTACCGCGGGACCCACGCGGGCTTCGGCGAGCTCATCGCGGTCAAGTGCCTGAAGCTGCCCGACGCGCTCGACGCCGCGCAGCGCGACGCCCTGCTCGACACGCTGCGCGAGGAGGGGCGGATCCTGCACCGGCTGTCGCGGGCCACCTCGGGCATCGTGCAGGCGCTCGACGTCGGCGCGTTCACCACCCAGGCCGGCGTGTGGGTGCCTTACCTCGTGCTGGAGTGGCTGGAGGGCCAGACGCTCGGGCAGCACCTGCGCGATCGGCGCGAGCGCGGCGAGGTGGGCATGTCGATCGCCGAGGCCATCCGGCTGCTCGAGCCGGCCGCGCGCGCGCTCGCCGTCGCGCACGCGCACAAGGTGGCGCACCGGGACGTGAAGCCGGCCAACCTGTTCCTCACCGAGGTGGGCGGGGTGAGGACGATGAAGGTGCTCGATTTCGGCATCGCGAAGGTGCTGGCGAACCACCCCACGTTCACGGAGGCGCTCGCGGCGACCCGGATGGGGCCGAGCGCGTTCACGCCGCGTTACGGCGCCCCCGAGCAGTTCAACAAGGCCCGCGGGGCGACCGGCCCCTGGACCGACGTGTTCGCGCTCGCCCTCATCTTCGTCGAGCTCGTGAGCGGCCGGCGCGCGCTCGAGGGCGACGATCCCACGCAGCTCTACATCGCCTCGGCCGATCCTGCGCTGCGCCCCACGCTGCGCGCGCGCGGGCTCCCGGACGCGCCCGAGGCGATCGAGCGCGTGCTCGACCGGGCGCTCGCGATCGAGCCCAAGCACCGCTTCACGAGCGCCGGCGAGTTCTGGGACGCGCTCTCGGCCGCCGCGCGCGGCGAGCTCGCGGCGCCGCCCGCGGGGCTCGGCGCCGGCGGCGTGGACCGCGCGGGGATGCTGTCGACCGCGGAGTACGCGGCAGCGCGGGGGCTCGGCGCGGCCGCCGGGGACAGCGGCTCTCCGGTCGGGCCGACGATGCTGGCCGACTCGCGCGGGCCGGCGCCGGCCAGGCCGGCGGTGGTCAACGTGAGCCAGGGCGGCGCGGGCGCGCGGCCGGCGGCCGGCGCGACCGGCGCGGCGGGGGTGCTGGCGACCGGGGGGAACCGGACCGCGCAGGTCGACGACTCCATGATCGAGACCTACGCGCCGGTCCGCCCTGCCGCGCCGCATGCTCCTGCGGGGCCGCTGCCCGGCGCCGGCGCGTATTCCGCTCCCTCAGGCGCCTACCCCTCACCGCCCGGCGCCGGCGGCTACCCCGCGCCGCCCGGCGCCGGCGGCTACCCCTCACCGCCCGGCGCCGGTGGCTACCCCTCACCGCCCGGCGCCGGTGGCTACCCCCCACCGCCCGGCGCCGCCCCCTACCCCGCCCCGCCCGGCGCCGCCCCCTACCCCCCGCCAGGCGCCCCGCCGGCCGGACAGCCGGCCCCGCAGCGCAGCGCAGCGCGCGCCGCATTGCCCTGGTTCCTCGCGGCGCTCCTGCTCGGCGGCGGCGGCGCGACGGCATACCTGCTGACGCGGGCCCCCGACAAGAAGCCGACCCGGGCGCCGTCCCCGCGCGCCTCGGCCGCGGCGCTCCCCACCGGGCGCGCCGCCCCGCCCGCGCCGGAGGCGAGCGCGAGCGCCGCGCCGCTCGCGAGCGCCTCGGCCTCGACGTCGGCCGCGGCGCCCGCCGAGCCCCCGGCGCCGCCGCCGGACATGGTCTTCATCCCGCCGCTCACGGCCACGATCGGCGCCGGGCTCGAGGCGCGCGAGGTGACGCTCACCCGCGGCTTCTACATCGATCGCAACGAGGTCACCGTCCGCGCCTACCGCGCCTGCATGCAGCAGCGGCAGTGCTCGACGGCGGCGCACGTCTCGCTGACGCCGGAGCTCCCGCTGGGCGTGCCGGTGCCGGCGCCGCCCTCGGACGAGGGCGAGGCCGCGTTGTGGTCGCGGCGCTGCAACGAGCCCCGCGGCGCGACCGGGCACCCGATCAACTGCGTCGACTACTCCCAGGCCGAGAGCTACTGCCGCTTCCGGGGCCGGCGCTTGCCGACCGAGGCCGAGTGGGAGATCGCGGCGCGCGGCGCGGAGGGCCGGGCGTTCGTCTGGGGCGCCGACGAGCCGACCTGCGATCTCGCCTGCTACGACCGCAACGAGGGCTGCCTCCAGCGCGGCGCCGAGGTCGCGACCTGCGCGTCCGGCGCGCACCCGAAGGACCGCACGCCGGAGGGCGTCTACGATCTCGCCGGCAACGTCGCGGAGTGGGTCTCGGACGGCTACGTCTTCCCGCCGCCCGGGGGCGAGAACCCGCAGGGCGACCCGGCCGCCCCGCTCAAGGTCGTGCGCGGCGCGAGCTTCCGCGACGGCCCCGACAAGCTCTCCGCCACGTACCGCATCGCCGCGGCGCCCGTGACGGCGCACGCCTGGATCGGCTTCCGCTGCGCCATGGATCCCCCGGCTCCGGCCGCCGCGCCGCCCCCGGAGGGCGCGCCGCCCCCGGAGGCCGCGCCGGCGCCCTGAGCCGCTGTTCCCCGCCGCCCTCGCGCCTACCCCTCCACCGGCGCCCCGTCGCGGATCCCGAGCGTCTCCTCGCGCGCCGACAGGCACGCTTCGCTCCCCACGACGAACGCGCGGCAGTTGTCCGGCCGGAGCTCGTAGATCGCGCACCGCAGGTCGTCGCCGAGGTGCTGGCAGCGCCCGCTCGCGGCGAAGCGCAGCGTGATCTTCCCGTCCCGCGCCCGCCGCACGTAGGCGCGCCCCGAGAGATCGCCCCGCCCGGCCGCCCGCCAGCGCGACAGGTCGTCGTCGTCGAGCACCACGTTGGCGTCGTGGCAGCACGCCCCGCACAAGAGGCAGTCGAGCGCGATCTCCCGGATCGACCCCGCGTGCACGCTGTCGCGCTCGCACCAGTCGAGCACCGAGCCCTCGTACTGCCGCTTCACCCGCGCGGTCGCGAGCCCCCGGGCCGGCCCCTCGCCCACGCGGCGGAAGCGCTGCTGCTCGATCGACAAGAGCGACCAGAGCCCGAGCTCCGTCAGCTTGCCCTGCTCGTCCACCGACAGCAGGAGGTCGACCCGCTCGTCCGGAAGCACGATCGCTGCGTGCCCGCCCGCCCTCACGTGCGCCGCGGCGCGGGCCAGGAAACGCGGGCGAAACCTGCGCCAGATCGGGCGCGCGATGACATAGGCGGACATCGCGGGCATCTTCGCGCCCCCGCCCCGCCCTGCCAAGCCCCAGCCCTCGCGCGCGCGGCGGCTCTGCTATCCTGAACAACATGGGACAGCCCAGGACGATCGTCATCGTGAAGACCGGCGAGCCCGTGCCCACGGTGCTCGAGCGGCGCGGCCATTTCGCGACCCTGATCGAGCAGACGATCGGCCCCGCCTGGAGCGGCGGGTACACCACCGTCGACGCCCGCACCGAGGACCTCCCCGCGCCGGGCGCCCCCGGCGCCGCCGACATCGCCGCGTTCGTGATCACCGGCTCCTCGGCCAACGTCCCCCACCGCGAGCCCTGGATGCTCCGCACCGAGGCCTGGCTGCGCGACGTCGTGCGCGCCGGCACCCCGACGTTCGGCATCTGCTTCGGCCACCAGATCCTCGCCCAGGCCCTCGGCGGCGAGGTCATCCGCAACCCTCGCGGCCGCGAGATCGGCCGCATCCGCGTCGAGCGCCGCGCCGACGACCCGATCTTCGACGGGCTGCCGTCGAGCTTCGAGACCCACGCCACCCACGTCGACACGGTCGGCACCCTGCCCGGAGGGGCTCGGAGCCTCGGGTTCACCGAGCTCGACGACCACCAGGTGATCCGCTTCTCGAAGGCCTGCTACGGCGTGCAGTTCCACCCCGAGATGGACCACGACGTCATCGCCGGCTACATCGCGTGGCGCCGCGAGGTGCTCCAGGCCGAGGGCTTCGACGTCGACGCGCTGCTCGCCCGCGTCTCCCCGGGGCAGCTCGGCAGCCGGACCCTGCTCAACTTCATCGATCACATCGTCCCGCGCCGCGCCTGAGCGCTACGCCGGGCGCCGTATCCACGTACGTCAGCCGCCTGACTGACGCGCCGGTCAGTCGCCCTTCACCCTCGCGCGACGGCCGCGCCCGGCGCCCGCCCGCCCCCGCTCGCCGGACGCGGGCGCGGCAAGCGCCGCCGCGGCAGCCTCCCCGGCCGCGCTCGCCCCCCGCTCGCCGTCCTCTGGCGGCGCCGCCGTCCGGGGGGCGGGGTCCATCCGGAGGACCCCGCGGCGCAGCAGATCGTAGAGCGCCGTGACGATCCGCTCGCGCGGGTGGGCGTGCTCCTCCAGGGCGTTCTCGAACAGCACCTCCTTCAGCGCGCCGATCGTGAACGTCGCGTAGAGCTCGGTGTCCCCCGGCTCGATGATCCCGAGGCGCTGGCCCTCCGAGAGGCTCTGCACGAGGAGCAACTTCACCTCCTGGCGGAACGCGCGCAGCTCCTTCACGAACGCCGGATCGAGCCCCGCCGCGTGCGACAGGAGGATGCTCGTCAGCGCCGGATCGTCGAGCAGGACCGCCACGATCGCCCGGATGTTGTGCTTGACCTGCGACTCCACGTCCGCCGACGGATCCACCCGCAGGATCGCGCCCCCGAGCCGCGTGAAGAGCCCGCGCACGAGCTCGGCGAACACCGAGCGCTTGTCGGGGAAGTACAGGTAGAACGTCCCCTTCGCGACCTTGGCGAGCGCGACGATGTCGTCGACCTTGGCCTCGTGATACCCCTTCTCCGAGAAGACGGTGCGCGCCGCGCGGAGGAGGGCTTGGCGGCGCTCGGACTTGTCCATGGCCCGGTCGCTTTACCATCACCGGCCCGCCATCTGGGAGCGATGTCCTCACCCGGGCGTCGCACGGAGACGCGACCGCCCTGACACACGGGAGAAACAGGTCGTGGGCCATCCTACCCTCCGCCCGTGACGACCGCGCCCACCGCGACCGCGAGGGCGGAATATGCGCCCTGGACGCAGAATCGTCCGGGAACGGCACGCCCACGACATCCCTAAGCATTTGATTTTCGGGGCCTCCCGTTGTAGCCATCACGACTGACCGGCCAGTCAGCCGGACCGCTGGTGGGTCGGCTGTGGCTGGGGAAGGAGCCCGCATGGGAAGGCAGATCCAGGATCCGGTCGTGGTCGGCATCGACGTCGGCTCGACGACCGTCAAGGCGGTCGTGCTCGATCCGCAGACGCTCGAGATTCTCTGGAGCGACTACCAGCGGCACCAGACGAAGCAGCCCGAGAAGGTGCTCGAGCTCCTCGAGGCCATCGAAGCGGCGTTCCCGGCGTCCCCCCGCGACAGCTGGCGGGTGTTCATGACGGGCTCCGGCGCGGCGCCCCTCTGCCCCGGCCTCGGCGCCAAGTTCGTCCAGGAGGTCAACGCGGTCACGCTCGCGGTCGAGAACCTGCACCCGGACGTCGGCAGCGTCATCGAGCTCGGCGGGCAGGACGCCAAGATCATCATCTTCCAGAAGGACGAGAAGACGGGCGACAAGACGGCCGCCCCGTCGATGAACGACAAGTGCGCCTCCGGGACGGGCGCCACCATCGACAAGTGCATGATCAAGGTGGGTCTCCCCTCGTCCGAGGTGGTGAAGATCCATTTCGACGACTCGAAGCTCCACCACGTCGCCGCGAAGTGTGGAGTCTTCGCCGAGACGGACATCGTGAACCTCGTGAAGAGCGGTATCCCCTCGACGGAGATCCTCTGCTCGCTCGCCGACGCGATCGTCCTCCAGAACCTGTCGGTGCTGACGCGCGGCTCGACGCTGAAGCACAAGGTCCTCCTGCTCGGCGGGCCCAACACCTACCTCCCCTTCCTCCAGGAGTGCTGGCGCAAGCGGATCCCCGAGACGTGGGACGAGCGCGGCTACGCCTGGCCGAAGGACCGCCCGGTCGAGGAGACGATCTTCGTCCCCGAGAACTCGCAGTACTACGCGGCGTTCGGCGCCTGCGTCTACGGCCTCAAGGAGCCCGCGGAGGTCGGCCTTTACGCCGGCAAGGCGGGGCTCGTCGAGTACATGACGAACGGCCGGAAGGCGCGGCTCGGCGAGAGCGCGGGCCCGCCGCTCGTGAAGACCCGGGACGAGGTCGAGGACTTCCGCAAGCTCTACAGCATCCCGAGGTTCACGCCGATGAAGCTCGAGCCCGGCCAGGTGGTGCGCGGCGTCATCGGCCTCGACGGCGGCTCCACCTCGTCGAAGGCGGTGCTGATCGACGAGGACGGGGGCATCGTCTGCAAGGCGTACCAGCTCTCGAAGGGCAACCCGATCCAGGACGCGAAGGAGCTGCTCGCCCAGCTCCGGCAGTACGTGATCGACCAGGGCGCGACGCTCGAGGTGCTCGGGTTCGGCGGCACCGGCTACGCGGCCGACGTGCTCCAGGAGTGCATGCGGGCCGACGTCAACATCGTCGAGACCGTCGCCCACATGATGAGCGCGGTGAAGTTCTTCGGCGACGTCGACGTCATCTGCGACATCGGCGGGCAGGACATCAAGGTCCTGTTCATGAAGAACGGCGACATCGCGAACTTCCGCCTCTCCAACTCGTGCTCTGCCGGCAACGGCATGTTGCTCCAGGCGATGGCCGACCAGTTCGGCCTGAAGGTGACCGAGTACGCCGACACGGCGTTCGGCGCCGAGCTCGCGCCGAAGTTCAGCTACGGCTGCGCCGTCTTCCTCGACACCGACCGGGTGAACTTCCAGAAGGAGGGCTTCTCCAAGGAGGAGCTGCTCGCCGGCCTCGCCCAGGTGCTGCCGAAGAACGTGTGGCAGTACGTCGTGCAGATCCCGCGGCTCGCGGCGCTCGGCACGCGTTATGTGCTCCAGGGCGGCACGCAGTACAACCTCGCGGCCGTCAAGGCGCAGGTCGATTACATCAAGGAGCGCGTGCCCGGCGCCGAGGTGTTCGTGCACCCCCACACGGGCGAGGCCGGCGCGCTCGGCGCCGCGTTCGAGACGCTCCGGGTCGTGAAGCGCAGGGGCAGCTCGACCTTCATCGGCATCGATGCGGCGATCGCCCTCGAGTACACGACGAAGAACGACGAGGAGACCGTCTGCCACTTCTGCCCGAACGAGTGCAAGCGGACGTTCATCGACACGAAGCGCCCGGACGGCACGACGAGCCGCTACATCTCGGGCTTCTCCTGCGAGAAGGGCACGGTCGAGAGCGAGAAGGCGATGCTCGAGCTCGTCGCCGAGCGCAAGAAGATCGCGAAGCAGTTCCCGAACCTCGTCGACTACGAGTCGAAGCTCGCCTTCCGGCACTTCTACGACACCGCGCCGCTGCCGGAGGACGGGTCGCCGGTGAAGGACGTGGTCGTCAAGAAGGGCTTCCTCGGCATCCGCCGGGTGGAGACGACGCGCCCCTTCCGGCGCAGCGGCCCGGCGGTGCGCGAGCGCCTGCGGCGCGTGCGCATCGGCATCCCGCGCGTCCTCAACATCTACTCGACCGGCCCGTACTACCGGGCCTACTTCGAGGCGCTCGGCGTCCCGAAGCAGAACGTCGTCTTCAGCGACGCGACGACCGAGGAGATGTGGGTCGAGGGCGGCAAATACGGATCCATCGATCCGTGCTTCCCCTCCAAGGTGGCGCAGGCGCACATCCACAACCTCCTGTTCCACCACCACTCGGAGGAGAAGAAGCTCAATTACATCTTCTTCCCCATCCTCACGCACGTCCCGAGCTTCGGCGAGGGCGTGATGGACAAGACGAGCTGCCCGATCGTCGCGGGCGTGCCCGACGTGATGAAGGCGGCGTTCACGAAGGAGGTCGACTTCTTCAAGACGCGCGGCATCGAGTACCTCGATCCGGCGCTCACGTTCTCCGAGATGACGCTGACCGCGCGCCGGATGTTCGAGACGTGGGGCCCGCGGCTCGGCATCACCGAGGACGAGAGCGACCACGCGCACCGCGAGGCGATGAAGGCGCTCGCGCTGTTCGACCGCGATCTCCAGGACAAGGGGCGGGCGATCCTCGAGACGGTCGAGGCCGAAAATCGCGTGGCCATCCTGATGATCGGGCGGCCGTACCACTCGGATCCGGGCCTGAACCACGGGATCCCGGAGGAGTTCCAGGTGCTCGGGTACCCGATCCTCTCGGTCCGGTCGATCCCGCGCGACATGGAGTACCTGGCGCGGTTCTTCAAGGAGGAGATCGCGACAGGGCAGCACCCGCTCGACATCAACGACGTCTGGCCGGAGAACTACTCGGCGAACAGCGCGCAGAAGGTGTGGGCCGCCAAGTTCGCCGCCCGCCACCCGAACGTCGTGCTGCTCGACCTCTCGAGCTTCAAGTGCGGCCATGACGCGCCGACGTACGGCATCATCGACAGCATCGTGAGCTCGAGCGCGACGCCGTACGCCGCGCTGCACGACATCGACGCGAACAAGCCGGGCGGCTCGATCAAGATCCGCGTGAAGACGTACGCGCACAGCCTCAAGCTGCACGAGGAGGCGCTCGAGGACGCGGCGAAGAAGAAGGCCGAGCTCGCCCACCGCATCGACGAGAAGCGGCTCGAGCTCTTGGAGCTGAAGCGGGAGCAGCAGGCGGCGCGCAAGATCACCGATCCCGCGCTCGAGCGGGACATCGCGGCGCTCGCGGAGAGGGTGCGGAGCTACGTCGCCCCCAAGGCGCCGCCCGAGGCGCCGAAGACGGGCCTCGTGCAGCTCAAGAAGAAGCAGTCCGACGGGACCGTCGTCCCCTTGGAAGCGTAAACCACGGCCCAGGGTCGAGGGGGGCTGGCCGGGCCGCCCCCTTCCAGCGTCCGAGCGAAGGGAAGCGAAGCCATGGAACAGACGATCACGCAGAAGACGCGCCTTCCTCTGGTGGGCGAGACGAGATCCATCAAGGCGGACATCGACATCGAGGCGGAGCTCAAGGCGTTCGAGGAGGCCGAGCGGGAGCGGCTCGGCCTCAAGTCCGCGCGGCGCCAGTGGGTCGACAACATGCTCAAGCCGCAGATGACGAAGAAGGAGCGCGAGAACGTGACGCTCCTCATCAGCGGCCTGACCGCCGCGCAGGACTTCCTGTGCGAGGGCGCGCTGAAGGGCCTCGGCTACAACGTCCACTACTTCGGCATCAGCGACAACGCGGGGCTCCAGGCGGGCAAGGAGTTCGGCAACCGCGGCCAGTGCAACCCGACGTACTTCACCGTCGGCGGCCTCGTGAAGCACCTCATCGACCTGCGCGACAAGCAGGGGATGAAGACCGAGGACATCATCAAGAACTACGTCTTCCTGACGGCGGGCGCGTGCGGCCCCTGTCGCTTCGGCATGTACGTGACCGAGTACCGGAAGGCGCTCCGCGACGCCGGCTTCGACGGCTTCCGGGTGATGCTCTTCCAGCAGACCGGCGGCCTCTCCCAGGCGACCGGCGACGACGTCGGCCTGGAGATGAACCCCGCCTTCTTCATCGGGATCATCAAGGCGATCGTGTGCGGCGACACGCTGAACGCGCTCGCCTACCGCATCCGCCCGTACGAGGTGGAGCCCGGCGCGACGAACCGCGCGATGGAGAACGCGAAGCGCATCGTCTACAAGGCGCTCTACGAGAAGACGAACGTCTTCAAGGCCCTCTACGAGGCGCGCAAGGAGTTCGAGGGCGTCCGGGTGGACAAGCTCCGGCCGAAGGCGAAGACGTCGATCATCGGCGAGTTCTGGGCGATGACGACGGAGGGCGACGGCAACTACGCCCTCCAGAGGTTCCTGGAGAGCGAGGGCGGCGAGAACGACATCCAGCTCACGACCGCGTGGCTCCTCTACAATATCTGGGAGTGCGCCCGCGACACGCGCGAGCGGCGCGACCTGCGCGGCGCGGACGAAGGCAATTACGGGCTCGCGGGCCTGGACGAGTTCGGCGTGACGAAGCGGCTCGCGACGATGCGCCTCGCCGAGGCGGCGCTGCGGGTCGGCTTCCAGGCGTTCGCGCTGCCGCTCGGCCTGTTCGACTACCACCTTCCGGACATGGATCTCGTCGCGGATGTGGCGAAGGACTACTACTCGAACGACCTCCGCGGCGGCGAGGGCCACATGGAGGTCGGCAAGCTCATCGTGAACGCGGTGAAGTCGAAGGCGCACCTCACGGTGAGCGTGAAGCCGTTCGGATGCATGCCGTCCTCCGGCGTGTCGGACGGCGTCCAGTCGCTGATCACGGCGCGTTACCCCGGCACGATCTTCTGCGCGGTGGAGACGAGCGGCGACGGGGCGACGAACTTCTACTCGCGCATCCAGATGTACATGTTCAAGGCGCGCATCCTGGCCGAGGAGGAGCTCGCCCGCGCGTACCAGGAGGCGGGCGTCACGGAGGCCGAGGTGCGGGCGTTCCTCGAGAAGAACCCGAAGTACGCGAGCCCGCTGCACCACGCGCCGCACCGCGTGGCCGGCTCGGCCGCCAACCTGGTCTACGAGGTGGCGCCGCTCATCAAGCAATCGGCCGCCGAGCGGGCCGCGGCGAAGGCGAAGGCGGCGGCCGGCGCGCTCCGCGACGCGGTGAAGGCCGCGCCGGCCAAGGCGAAGGCGGCGAAGGAGTTCCTCTCGAACCCGGAGACGATCGCCCGCGCGCGCGAGGACGTCGCGCTGATCCGCGACATCGTCCGAGGCAAGGCCGCGGAGCGGTTCAGCCCGCTCGTGAAGCGCCTCGCCGGCAAGGCGTACTTCGAGAACAACCCCGAGGCGCCGAGCGTGGCCTACCACGGGGAGCCCATCGCGGCGGAGTGACCGGAGGCGCCGGGGACATCGCCCCGGCGTCGCATCTCGGCAGGAGGCGCCCAGAACGCCTCCTGCACGACGCGCCGAGAGCCTCTCTCAGGACATCAGGTCGCCCGCGGCAGGAACCAGTCGAGGGCGTCGCGCGCGATCTCCGGGGGGACCACGTGAGGGCCCTCGAACTCCTGGTAACGAAGGTCGTAACCCGCGCGCCGGAGCAGCGGCGTCAGCCGGCGGCTGCATGGGTCGATCCGCAGCACCTGGTCCTGCGTGCCGTGCGACACGAAGACGCGCGGGCGGCCGCGCTGCGCCGCCGGGGCCATGAAGCCCGGCGAAAACGCGATGACGTGCGTGAAGAGGTCGCCGTTGGTGAGCCCGAGCGACAGCGCGTAGGACGCGCCGTCGGAGAAGCCGCCGATCGCGAGCCGCGCGGGATCGACGGCCCCGGCGCGGAACAGCTGGCGGAGCGCGCGGTCCAGGAAGGTGACGTCGGGGCCGTACGTGTCGTCGGCGATGATGTCCCAGGTCGCGTGGCGAGAGTCCGGCGCGAGCAGCAGGAGCCCCGCCTCGTCCGCCAGGTCCTTGAGCAGCGCGATGCCGTGGTGCGCGTTGCCCCCGGCCCCGTGCAGCAGGACCGCGAGCGGCGCGGGCCGGTCCTTGCGGTAGCTCGCCGGAACGTAGAGCAGCCCGTCGCGCCTCGGGGACAGCCCGAGCGGCTGCAGCCCGGCCGAGAGCTCCCCCGTCTGCCCCGGCTCGGGCCGCGCGCCGAGCCGCGACGGGTCCTTCGGGTCACCGCTGCTTTCCATTCCCTGCTCCTTCCCCGCAGCTCCCGGCGCGCCACCCGCCGCCTGACCTCGCCCGCAACCCAGGAGCCCAGAGAGGGCCCCAGCCCCGCCCAGCCCGAGCAGCCGCCGTCGCGCCAGGCGCGGTTTCAGCCTCGAGCGTCCGCTGCCGCCATCCGCTCGCCTGCCGTTCATCATGATCGTTGGAGTGCCAGCTCGGCTGGGCACGATCGAGCGCCCCCAGCAGGTGAACCACCTTGGGATCCTCGCACAGCTCGACAGTCATGAACCCCTAACTGACTGTGAGATCACCCCTTCACCCTGTGCCATGCACAATGCACCTCTCGTACCAGAGCCCGCCGGCGCGATGGGCAGGTGAACGTTCGATCGAGGCGGAGGTGGGGCTCGTGGCAAAATGCGTCATGGCGGAGAGTGCCTGTCACAGCGGGCCCAGGCGGAGGTTTTCGCCGTGAAGGCCGCTGAGGCCGCGCGGGCGCCGACGGACGGCCGCTGAGGCGGCGCGGGCGCCGGGGACGGCGCTGACACGGCGCGGCGCCGGAGGTGGCCGCCGAGGTGGCGCGGGCGCCGGGGCGCCCGGGGCGGCGCGGCGCCCCCGGTGCGGGCCCGCCGCGGCGGCGCAGCGCCGATCCGCGGGGTTTCCTGGGTGCGGAGCCCGGGTCCACGCGGGTCGCGACGCGCGCGCGAAGTTCTGCTAGACAACGCGCGCCATGACCGAACTTCGCTCGTTGTCCCCCGACGCTCTCGCCTCGCTCCGCCGGGAGCTCGAGGCGCGTTATGACGCCTTCGAAGCCCGCGGGCTCAAGCTCGACATGACGCGCGGCAAGCCGTCCTCGGAGCAGCTCGACCTCGCCAACGGCATGCTCCCCCTCCCCGGAGCGGACGATCTCATCGCCTCGGACGGCTCGGATACGCGCAACTACGGCGGCCTCGACGGGATCCCCGAGATGAAGGCGATCTTCGCCGAGATGCTCGAGGTCCCCGCGGCGCAGGTCATCATCGGCGGCAACAGCAGCCTGACCATGATGCACGACGCGGTCGTCCGCGCGCTGCTCCACGGCGTGCCCGACGGGAACGGCCCCTGGGCGAAGCAGCCGAAGGTCAAGTTCCTGTGCCCGAGCCCCGGCTACGATCGTCACTTTGCGATCTGCGAGCACCACGGCATCGAGATGGTCACCGTCGACCTGAACGACGACGGCCCCGACCTGGCCCAGGTCGAGCGGCTCGTCGCCGAGGACGCGTCGATCAAGGGCATGTGGTGCGTCCCCAAGTACTCGAACCCCACCGGCACCACCTACAGCGCCGAGGTCGTGCGCCGGCTCGCCGGCATGAAGGCCGCGGCCGCGGACTTCCGGCTGTTCTGGGACAACGCCTACGCGGTGCACGACCTCCACGCCGAGGGCGATCGGCTCGCAGACATCGTGTCTGCCTGCCAGGCCGCGGGCCACGCGAACCGACCCATCGTGTTCGCGTCGACATCGAAGATCTCGTTCGCCGGCAGCGGCGTCGCGGCGATGGCGTCGAGCCCCGCGAACATCGCGGACGCCAAGAAGCACCTCACCATCCAGACCATCGGCCCGGACAAGGTGAACCAGCTGCGGCACGTGCGATTCTTCAAGGATTACGCGGGGTTGCTGAGCCACATGCAGCGCCACGCCGAGCTCCTGCGGCCGAAGTTCGAGGCGGTGACGAGCGCGTTCGAGCGCGAGCTCGGCGGCAAGGGTATTGCCACCTGGACCACGCCGCGCGGCGGCTACTTCGTCAGCCTCGACACCCTGGACGGCTGTGCGAAGGAGGTCGTGCGCCTCGCCAACAAGGCGGGCGTGAAGCTCACCGGCGCGGGGGCGACGTACCCCTACGGCCGCGATCCGCGCGACCGCAACATCCGGATCGCGCCCTCGATGCCGCCGCTGGATCAGATCCACGTCGCCATGGAGGTCGTCGCGGTCTGCGTGCAGCTGGCGAGCGTCCGCAAGCTCGCGGGCTGAGCGCCCCGGCGCTGGTTTCTTACCCTTCCGAAACGCTCTCGATCCCCGGCACGCAGCACCCTGTGTGCCGGCCTCAGGCCAGCCCGGCTCCCCCGCCCGAGCGTCCGTTGCGAGCTGCCTGACGTCGTGCCACGCTCGTTTCCCCCCCTGGAGCGCTCATCATGCAGCAACTCACCCCCGAAGGTCAGCAGAGGATTTCCGATCTCGCGCAGCGTTATTACGTCAGCAGCGATGCGGTGATGACGTTGCTGCAAGCGCTGGTGAACGGCCACGGCACCATGGCGCAGTTCTACCATCCCGAGCTCGGCGGCAACGGGCAGTGGATGCAGGGCGGCATGACGATGATCGGCGACATGTTCAATAACGGACTCAAGGCCAAGGTGGATGGCCTGTGCGCCGAGCTCTCGAGCCTCCTCTCCACCCAGCCTTTCGTCCCGGCGCCTGCGTTTACTTCGTCCCAGATGCAGCAGCAGGGCGGCGGTGGCAGCCCGGGAGGCACGGCGGTCAGCCTGTTCGTCCCGTCGGCGGGGGGCGGCTCGGGCAGCTGGTGGCCCGGTGAGCTCGGGGTGCCGGGCTCCAGCGGATCGCAAAACAACATCCGTTACGCCTACTTCCCCGGCGCGCGCCGCCTGGCCGTCGACGTCAACGGCCGAGTCAGCGTCTACGACACGCTCGATCACCAGATCAGCGGCATATCCCAGCAGCAAGGCGGGGGGTCATCGGTCACGTTCAGCAGCCAGTACGGCGTGGTGAGCGTGCTGAGCTTGCCGATCATCTCCGGGGATCTCGCGCAGCAGCAACCTGCGAACCCCGCTCCAGCCCCCTCCGCCCCCGCGCCCGCGGAAGCCCCGGCTCCCCGCCCTGCGGCCTCTCAGGAGGGAGATATCTTCGCTGCCATCGAGCGGCTCGCCGATCTGCGGCAGCGAGGGATCCTCTCCGAGCAGGAGTTCACGGCGAAGAAGACCGATCTCCTGAGCAGGCTCTGATCACGGCGCAGCGTCGGCCGGAAAGACCTCCCGCAGAACCACCGACGACCCGGCGCGACGCGCGGTATCTCCTACCTCGCCGGCGCCGCCCGCTTCGCGCCCTCGATCCCCCGGAGCGTCTCCTCCAGCGCCTCCTGGGTGATGAGCCCGACGTGCCGGAACACCTCCCTGCCCTCGGCGTCGAGGACGACGACGCTCGGCACGTGGTGCAGCCCGGCGAACGGCCCCTCCCCCGCGATCGTCGGCGCGTCGGCGATCGCCACCGGGTACGGGAGCTTGAGCGCGGCGACGAAGGCCTCGATGAGCGGCCGGTTCTCGCTCGCCTCGAGGACGAGGAGCGCCACGTTGATGCGGGGCGTGTGATCGCGGAGCAACCCCGCGAGGAAACGCGCCTCCGCCTGAGAGGCCACGTCGTACGTCGCGACGAAGCCGATCACGCTGAGCCGACCCGCCAGCGAGGCGGTGGAGAGCTCGCGCCCGTCGAGGGTCTCGTACGAGAACGTCAACACCGGCCCGGTCGCTACCGCCGCCGCCGGCGGATCCGCGACCGGCGCAGGAGCGCGGGCCTCGCCGCCGCTCCCGGCGCCCGAGCAGCCGATCGCCAGCAGGGCGCAGCCGACCGCGAGCGCCCTCATGGCAAGGGATCGCCCTCCAGGTGCGCGTCGAAGAGGTCCGCGCAGAGCTGCAGCGACGGCGGGAGCTCCGCGCCCTTGCGACGCTGCGCCAGGATCGCGTGGCACAGCTCCTCGATGACCAGCTTCATCGGCGTGGCCTCGAGGTGCGCCCCGTCGACCAGCAGCCCTGGACCGGGCGCCTCCTCCGCGCGGACGATCGGATCGTGCCGCGCCCAGGCGATGCCGTCCTCGGGGAGGTAACGGCACCAGAGCACGCGCACGAACCGCAGGTAGAGCGGCGTCACCAGCGCCACCACCCGATCGCCCCCCGGCGCGATCCCGCGCAGCGCGAAGCCGCCCGGCGGCCGCGACGGACGCTCGCCCTCCTCGCCCTCCCCGATCGCCCCCTCGATGCGCGCGCGGCGGGCCGCGTCGCCCTCGACCGACAGGAGCGGCGCGTAGATCGCGACCGCGGGGACCTGCAGCTTGGGCGCGTCCTCCGCGAGCACGTCGAGCCACGCCTCGCGCGCCTCGGGGCCGAGCTCGCCGTAGACGTGGGCCGCGGCGATCGCGGCCTCGGCGTCCGTCGCGAGCGCGGCGAGCCACTCCCGCCACGCGGCGAGGATGCGCGGGTCGAGCAGCGCGCCCGAGGCGCCGGGCCGGCCCGGCGCCGCGCCCTCGTGGGCGACGGCGTCAGGCGCGGGTTCCTGGGCGAGATCGATCGAGCTCGGTTCGCGGCGCTCCGTCATGCCTCCCTCAGCGGGGCGCCCCGCGGCGCCGCGCCCCGACGTCCTGCTCCAGATCGAGCAGGAGCTCGGCGAACTCGTCGCCCCGACCGAGCGGCGCCGCGAGCGTGAGCTCGCCGCCGCGCTCCGCGAACAGGAGCGCGACGCCGTCGCTCGCCTCGACGATCCCCTTCACGAACACGACATCGGACGGATGAACCACGACGTGCTGCACGAGCATCCCGGCGCTCGCCTCGGCGATCGAAAGGGGCCCGCGCTCGGCCTCGAGGGGCTCATCGAGCCCCGCCGAGGACACCTCGCCGGCCGGAGACCCGGAGGCGACTCGCCTGGAAATGCCGCCTCGCCGGCCCATCGACGCGCAGCTAAGCACCGCTCGCCGGAGGGATCCAGCAGGCACGCCGGGCGGGGATGCCCGGGTCCCGCGGCGCGTCAAGAGTCCGTGTTGGTTCCCCGGAACGAGGCTCCCCCGACCCGCGAGGAGCTCTCCAGCAGGCCGAAACGTTTCGCGAGATCGTCGGGCCGCTCACCGCCGAGCGCGCGGAGCTCGCCGGCGCGCTCGATGGGCACGACCACGAAGCGCCACGGGAGCGCGGCGAGCTCCGTTCCCTCGATGCACCGGGCGACGTGCGCCGCGTTGAGCGCCGCGCTGATGGTCGTCTCCAGCAGGCCCTCGTAGAAGGACGACAGCTCGACCGAGCCCGACTCGACCGGCGGCCGGACGAAACACGCGACGCGCGGGGGGTTCGCGCAGAAGTCGGCGGCGAGCCGCCCCATGCCGAGCTCGGCGAGCGCCTGATCGAGCGCGCCCACGGCGAGCAGCACCGGCGCCTTGTCGAGCGCGGCCGCGCCCGCCTCGACCACCGTGTGCTCCGCGACGCCCGCGATCTTGCGGCCGACGCTCCGGCCGAGCTCGCGCGCGGCGCTCTGGCCGACCCGCGCGAGCAGCGCGGCGACCTGGTCCCACGCGAGCGGGAACATGGCGCCGAGCGGGCCGTTGAGCCGGCCGCGCTCGCGCTCGTGGCGGATCGTCGGCGGGCGCTCGTGCGCGTCGTCCTCGATCGGCATGCGGTGCACGGTCATGAAGACCCGGTTGACCGGCGCGCGCGCGAACTGGACGAAGACGTCCTGCGCCCCGTGCAGGAAGTGGAAGCGGAAGGAGAACTGGTCCGTCGCGCCCGGCGGCTGCTGCGCGAGCGCGCGGAACCGCCCGAGGAACGCCTCGACGCGCGTGCAGGGGGCGATCTCCTGGAAGAAGTTCCTGCCGACGACGCGCTCCGAAGGGAGGCGGCTCATGCGCTGCTCGTAGCGGTTGTAGAGCAGCACGACGCCCTCCTCGTCGAGCATGACGAAGCCGTACGGGAGGTCGTCGACCTCCTGCGAGGTCATCTCGGCCAGGCGCTCCACGCTCAGGGGGAGAGACTCCCTGAGGCTCTCCGGTACCTCGTTCACGGTCGGCATCTCGCTCATCGATCGACTCCTTCAAACAGGACGCTCGCCCAGCCGACCTGCTCGACGAGCCGGGTCAGCCCCCCAAGAACCTCCCGGATGCGCCGGCGCTGGAAGCGCTCCGGGACCTGCTCCGCCGCCGCGTCGAAGAACGTGATGATCCACGCGGCGACCGCCTGCGGGATCGCGCTGCGGGCGCGGTGGATCTGCGCGACCGAGACGAGCCCGTCGCCGCTGAGCGCGAACGCGTCGAGCGCGCTGTGGTGCTCGCGCGTGGTCGTCCAGGACGACGCGAGCAGGCGCGACGTCGCCCGGGGCCCGAGCCAGGCGCGGGCGTAGGCGGTGCAGGCGTTCACCACCGCGGCGGCGAGGGCCACGTCGGTCGCGTCGTCGGCGGGGAAGGCCGGCGGGCTCTGGCTCTCGCGCTCGCTCCGCGCCGGGGCGGTCGGCTCGCTCGCGACGACCTCGAAGGTGGCGTGGTGCCACCCGGCGAGCGCGGCGAGCGCGTCGGTCCAGTGCTCCGAGGACCGCACGCCGTCGGCGCGGGCGTGGATGGGCCGCCCGGCGTCGACCGTCACCTCGGCGCGGAGCGCGCCGGAGCGCACGCGGATGAAGCAGCTGCGGCTGCGCGAGGCGAGCGAGGCGATGAGCCCGTCGAGCCCCACGTCGTCGAGCTCGCCCCGGAGGATGACGCGGCTCCGCTGCCGCTCGGCCTGCGCCGCGATCCGCTGGACGTGCGCCGCGAGCACCGAGCCCGGCACGTCGTCCGCGAGCGCGCTCGAGAGCTCCGGCATCGTGAAGATCGCGCGCGAGGAGCTGACGCCGATCACGGGCGGCGGTCCGTCGAGCACCGCGCGGAGGGACCGGGCGAGGTCGAGGACCGCCGCGGGGCTCTGCGCGCACGCCACGGCGGCGTCCACCCGCAACGCGTCGGGCGGCGGTCGGTTCGGCAAGACCTCGCAGGTGACTACCCGCATGCGGGCCTCGCGAAGCGCGGAAGCGACTCGATGGGCGAAAGGCGTTGCCGGCGCGGCGGTGACGACGATGTCGAACATTGCGAGGCTGACTCTATGGTCATGCACACCCTCCGTCAAAACCTATCTACAAAGATTGTATCAAGACTGCATCCGGGTTTGCCATGAAATCGTCCGGAAACCGCTGTACGAACCTACATTTTTTTGTATATTTTATTACGCTGTAGGACGTGAACCCCTGAATGGGACAAACATTGAACAAACCATCCAGCGCCGCGAAGGCCTGCCGGCGGGTCGCCGCAGCGCGCGCGCGGCTCGGTCGAGGCCGGGAGCAGGGGCCGCTGCGCGCCGCGCCGGACGGGCTCTGGGAGGCGCCCGCGCGCGGCCGCGCGGCACCGCGCTGGGCGCCGGCGCCGCGATGGGCGCTACACTCCCGCCGATGTCAGCCTCACGAGCCAGCAGCGAGCGAACGGCGGAGCGCCGAGAGACGTGCCCGGCGCCGCAGCCCAAGACCGCCGTCGACGATGACGAGATCGAGCGCGAGGAGCACGACGAGCACGACGACAAGCTGCTCGATCTGCCGCCGCTCGCGCACCAGGAAGACGAAGAGGACGAGGAGGGCTTCGAGGACCTCCTCCAGACGCTCGACGACGCGGAGGACGGGCTCGACGACGTGACCGCGAACGATCTCGAGACGGGCATCGAGCTCGTCGCCGACGAGCGCGAGGACGGAGGGGACGATCCCGCGGAGGAGGGCGTCGACGTCGGGGCGCTCCACGAGGGGATCGAGGACGCCGAGACGGGGTCGTGGCTGAGCGAGGAGGCGAACGACGACGGCGCCGATCACGACGACCTCGACGACGGCGGCGGGGCGCACGGCGACGACGGCGGCGCGGAAGGGACCGGGGAGGATCCGTCGGACGACGTGGACGAGCGCGCGCTGCCCGCGCTCGACGCCGACCAGGAGGGGACCTACGAGGGCGAAGATCTGCTCGCGGAGCTGCCGGACGTCGCGGACGATCAGCCCCCGGTCTGGGACGCGCTGCCGTGGATCGTCGTCGAGGGGGCGGGGGCCGCGGTGCCGTGCAGCGCGCTCGCGGTGGCCGGCGGCCACGTGGTCGCCGGAGGCGCCGGCGCCGAGGTCGGGCTGGCGAGCGAGGCGGCGCCGCGCGCCGGCGGGCGCGCGCGGCGCGCGGACCGGACGGGCGGCGAGCGCGGGACCGTGCTCGTCATCGATCCGGGCGCGCTGACGGCGCGCCGCGCCGGCGTGGACACGTCGGCGTCGTCGATCGCGCTGTCCGACGGCGCGCTCCTCATCGCCACGCGCCGGGGCAACCTCCTCTTGAGCGACGACAAGGGCAAGACGGCGAGCCCGCTGGGCGCGTGGGGCTCGGCCGGCGCGCCGGTGACGCTGGCGGCGACGCCGGGGCGGCTCTGGGTGCTGTCCGGCAAGACGTTGTGGTCGCCCGCGACCGGCGCGGTCGCCGTGCCGCCGGCCGCCGGCACGGGGGCGAAGGCCGGAGCGCCGCGCCGCGACGCCGCCGCGGCGGGCGCGCTGTCGCTGTCGCCCGGGCCCGCGCTGCGCGACGGCGTCCTCCGGATGAGCGCGAGCGACGGCGTCATCGTGGCGCTCTCGAGCGCGCCGGCGGGCCCGCAGCTCGAGCGGCTGCGCGGCGACGACGAAGGGTCGCCGGCGATCGCGCTGTCGGGCGCGGCGCGCCGCGCCGCCGAGGCCGAGGACGGGCGGCTCGCGGCGACCGCCGGCGGGCGCTCGGTCGCGCTGTCCGGCGCCGGGCTGCTGTGCGTGTCGCGCGACGGGGGCGAGACGTTCCGCGTGATCGAGGGGCTGCCCGCGATCGTCGCGCTCACGTTCGCGGGGGACCACAAGGGCGCGCCGCTGCTCGCGCTCGTCGCCCGCGACGGCGAGCGCCGGGCGCAGCTGGTCCACGTGCCGGCGAACGCCGCGCCCACGCTGGTCGCCGAGATCGGAACGACCGCCCTCGGCGCGGAGGACGCGGCGCCCATCGGCGCGGCGGCGATCGCCTGGGACCCGTCGCGCGAGGTCGTGTGGGTCGCGTGCTGGGCAGGGCTCATCGCCCTGACCCGGCAGCGCAAGCACTAGAGCGGCGGTCACCTGCTTCGGATACGGGCCCATCTCGACGTTTTCGGTGCTCAGCGCACTGGAGTGCGCTTCCGCGCCGAAAACGCCGATCTGGGCCCGTCTCCTGTGCAGGTGACCGCCGCTCTGTGATCCGGGGGTAGAGGTGTTGCGGCGAGATGGGTGGGGGCTGAGGCGGGGGGCAGCGGGGCGGATCAGGGATCGACGAAGGACGCGTGGAGCAGGCGCTGCGCCGGCTCGGCCTCGGGGGCGGCGACGAGCGCGCCGAGGCGCAGCGGACCGGCGACCGTGAGCCGAGGGGTGATCCCGGCGCGGGCGAGGACGTCCGAGAAGCGGGCGAGCGGCTCGGCGGTGGCGGTGAGGCCGTCGCCGACGACGCTGACCGAGGCGAGGCCCTCGGCGAGCTCCACGGACGGCAGCAGCGCGGCGAGGCGGCGACGAGCGCCCTGCCAGTCGGGGACGTTGAGCAGCGGGATCACGAACGCGCCGCCGCCGCCGGCGAACGAGAGATCCCGGACGCCGATCCCGAGCTCGCCCGCGGCGCGGAGGAGCTCGTCGAGCTTGAGGCCGCCGTGCGCGCGCGCGAGCACGACGTTCGCCTCGGCGACGATCGCGCGCGCGCGCGGCGCCGAGCCCGGGGCGAACCTGCGGACCACGGTCTGCTTCGCGCCCGCGCCGGCGCGCGGCGCGTCGGCGCCGTCGAGCGCGTCGCCCACGTCGACCGCGTCGAAGGTCGAGCGCGCGTAGAGGGCGACGCCGGAGCGCCGCGCCCACTCGACCGCCTGCGCGCAGACGACCTTGGCGCCACACTCGGCCATCTCCTGGAGGACCGCGCAGTCGAGCTCGGGCAGGTGGCGCGCGTCCGGGACGACCCGGGGATCGGCCGAGTACACGCCGTCGACGTCGCTGTAGATCTCGCAGCGCTCCGCCCCGAGCGCGGCCGCGAGCGCGACCGCCGTGGTGTCGGAGCCGCCGCGGCCGAGCGTCGTGATCTCGCGGCGGTAGCTCATGCCCTGGTAGCCGGCGACGATCACGATGCGGCCGCGGGCGAGCTCGTCCTCGATGCGGAAGGGGCGGACCTCGATGATCCGCGCGTCGAAGTGGCGATCGTTCGTGAGGATGCCGGACTGGGAGCCCGTGAACGAGATCGCCTCGAAGCCGCGGGCCTGGATCGCGATCGAGAGGAGCGCCATCGAGACGCGCTCGCCCGTGGAGAGCAGCATGTCGAGCTCGCGCCGGGGAGGATCGGCCGCCGCGCCGGCGCCGAGGCCCGCGTTCGCCGCCTGCCGCGCGAGGGCGAGCAGGCCGTCGGTGGTCTTGCCCATCGCGCTGACCACGACCACGACGTCGTTGCCGGCGCGCCGGGCGGCGACCACGCGGTCGGCCACCTTGCCGATCCTGTCGACGTCGGCGACGGACGATCCGCCGTACTTCTGTACGAGGATCGGCCGGCCCGCCCTCGCGGGCGAGGCGACCGGCTCGCTCGGCGAGCCCTCATGCTGGACGCGGTTCGGCGGCTGCTCGGCCATGCTGCACCTCCAGGCGCTGCGCGCGCAGCGCAAGGGCTCCGGCTATCACGGGCGCGAGGAACGGGCCAAGATCGCGGCCGCGCGGCCGAAGGCCGGCAGACGTCGCCGCACGCCGGCGGCCGTCCGCCGGTCGCTCAGGGCAGCTCGGAGTGAAGCAGCATCTCGTAGAGCTCCGCCTCGGAGTCGCGCCCCTCGCGCCGCGCCCTCGCGGCGAGCCGCGCGAGCACGTCGCGGCGCCGCGGCGCGACCTCCTGCCGGGCGGCCTCGTCCCCCTCGTCCATGCGCGCCGACAGGAGGGCGAGGAGGTCGAGATCGCGGCCGAGCCGCGCGAGCACGTCGGCCAGCGCCATCGCCACGGCGTGATCGGTGGGGTCGGCGCGGAGCCGATCCGCGAGCCGGTCGGCGAGGAGCTCGTCGTCCACGCCGAACGCGCGCGGGAGAGGCACCTGCCCCTCCGCCAGCGTGACGCTGTTCGGCACGGGTGAGCCCAGATCCGTGGACGTGTCCGAGCTGGCCACCGTGTTCATGTCCTCGATCGACACCCGGCCCGGCGACGTGGGCGCCGCCGACACCGGGGTCGCGGGCGCGGCGATCGCCGACGCGGGTGTCGCCGACGCGGGCGTCGCCGACGTGGGGGTCGCGGGCGCGGGAGGAGCAGGCGCGGGCCGCGCCGACGCGACCTCCACCGACCCGGGCGGGATCGAGCGGCGGCGCGGCGCGGCGACGTGCACCTCGATCCGCTGCTCGGTCGCGTGAGGCCTCGGGGCAGGGCGCGGCGCCGCGGCGGGCGGGGGCGCGAGCTCGCTCGAGATGCGGCGGAACGCGGCGAGGAGGTGAGGATCCCGCGGCCGGAGGCGCAGCGCCAGGCCGAGGTGGCGCTGCGCCGCGAGGAGATCGCCCCGGATCCGCTCCTCGATCTCGGCGGCCTCGGCGAGCATCGCCGCGACCGCGGCAGGGCCGTCGCGCAGCGGCGCCCCCGGCGCGCGAGCAGAGCCCGCCTCCTCGGGGGCGCGCCCCTGGAGCGCGAGCTCCACCGCGTCGCGCAGCCGCCCGAGCGCGACCGAGGCGCCGCCGAGATCGCCGAGCTCAGCGCACCAGCGGCCCTCGAGCAGGCGCGCCTCCAGCGCCTCCGGGGCGCCGGGCGGGATCGCCCGCACGCGCGCGACCGCCGCCGGACGGTCGTCGACGAGCTCCGCGAGGCCGCGGCCGAGCTCCAGGTCGAGCGCGGCCGTGGGCGCCGCGCCGCGCGCGGCGAGCGCGCGCGCCCGGGCGAGGAGGTCGAGCGCGCGCCTCCCCTCCCCGGCCGCCCGCAGCGAGCGCGCGAGGCCCGCGACCACCTCCGGGCTCTCCGGGGCGTAACGGAGCGCCCGCTCGAAGAGCGCGCGCGCGTCGGCCACGTAGCCCCGCGCGAGGTACGCCTCCGCGGCCCGGCGCCAGACGGCGTGGCGCGCGTCGGCGCCGCGCGCCGCGGCCTCGAGGTGCTCGGCGTCGGCGAGCGCGCCGCGGACGTCGGCGACGTCGAGCCGCGCCTCGAGCCGCGCCCAGCGCAGCGACTCCAGCCCGGGCGCGCGCGCGACGCCGAGGTTGAGCGCGTCGAGGCGCACGTCGTGCGCGTCCGTGAGCTCCGCGGCGCGCAGCCACGCGAGCGCGGCGAGCGGGCCGAAGGGCTCCGCGTTCGCGGCGCGGGCGAACGCCGAGAAGGCGCCGTCGCGATCGCCGACCGCCGCGAGCAGCGCGCCGCCGAGGAGGCCGGCGTCGACGGCGGGCATCGCCTCGACGACCGTCGAGAGGGCGCCCTCGGCGCGATCGCCGATCACGAAGTCGATCCAGGCGAGGCGCGAGGAGATCTCGGGGTGCCGCGGGGCGCGCTCGAGCGCGGCGAGGTAGAGGCGGCGCGCGTCGTCGAGCTCGCCCGCGAGCGCGGCGCGATCCGCGTCGCCCGCGAGCTCGGCCGTCTCGAGCGCCCGCAGCGCGGCGTCGCCGAGCGCGGGGGGCGCCGCGCCCTGCGCGCCCTCGACGCGGAGGCGGCCCGCCTCGGCGACGACCGCCGACCACCCCACGCCCGCCACCGCGGGCGCCCTCGCGCCCGCCGCCGGGAGCAGCTGGCGGACGAGCCGCGCCACCGGGTCGTCCAGCACGACCGCGCCCTCCACGAGGCGCCCGTGCGCGCCCGCCATCGCCGCGAGCGCCCGGAGCGCGAGCGCGTGCGGGGGGGCGCCGAGGCCGACGCCGCGGGCGCGCTCCGGCATGAGCCTGAGCGCGCGCTCCGAGGGCGCGATCGCGACGTCGAACGCGAGCGCCGCCTCGCCGTCGCGCAGGGCGACCAGCGCGCCGGCCTCGATCGGCGCGATGAGGAGCTGCGGCGCGCCGTCGCCGAGGAAGCCGCGGAGCCGCGGCGCAGCCCAGGCGGCGAGGTCGGCCGCCTGCGCCTCGACGGCGATCCGGGCGAGCTCCCCGCGCCGGTGCCGGAACCGCGCGACGCCGCCGGAGAGATCGACCGGGAAGCGGATCCCGGCGAGCCGCACCACGAGCTCGGTCACGCGGACCGGGCCGATCGCGAACGGCTCGCCGAGCTCGATCGCCAGGGCCCCCTTGCTGACGGCCAGCCGGAGGACGGGGCGGTCGTCGGGCGGGCGCGGGGCCGCACCGCCGCCGGGCGCGAGCGCGCGCAGCGACGGCGCGAGGCCCAGCGCGCGCGCCGCGCGGCCGCGCTTCGGTCCAGCAGCCATACCGGACAAGGCTACCAACGCTGCGGCAATTCAGGCGAGTTCGCGGCAGGGAGGAGGGAGAGGCGCGGGAGCGAGCGCCGGGCGGCGCCACCCCTGCAGGCGGGCGCCGGGAGCGGCCGCGCTGCGCGGGCGCGTGATCCTGTGCGGGAAGGGCCGGTGCGGGACGGGGGATACGGAGGGGGGTCCCGGCGGTGGGCCGGTCAGACGTCGCCCTTGGCGAGCTTGTCCTTCATCTTCTGGAGGAGCGCCGGGAACCCGTCCTTCTTGATGATCTTCGTGAACTGGGCGCGGTAGCTCCCCACCAGGCTGACGCCCTCGGTCACGATGTCCCGCACGAGCCAGGTGCCCCCCTTCTGGGCGAGCTTGAAGGTGATCTCGACCGGCTCCTCGCGCGCGTTCGTCTTGGAGACCGCCTTGGTCTTGACCGTCTGGACGCCGCCGCTCTCGGTCTCGCCGAGGTACTCGATGTTGAAGTTGAGCGTCTTCTTCAGGTTGCGCTCGTACGCCTTGCGCACGAGCTGCTTGAGGAGGTCGCTGAACTGGGCCTTCTCGGCCTCGCTCCGGGCGGCCCACTCGCTGCCGAGCGAGCTCTCCGCCAGCGCCGAGTAGTCGAGCATCTCGTCGAAGATCGCGCCGATCTTCTTCTGGTCCTCGCCCCCGCCCTTCTTCAGGAGGTCGAACAGGACCGTCTGCTTGGCCTTGACGACGTCCGTCGCCGGCCCGGCGCTCGCGAGGCCCGCCTGGCCGAGCGTGAGCGCGGCCAGCGTGAACGCCGCCGCGAAGAGGTGGTTCATCCTGCGTGTCACTGTGGTTCTCCTTCTTGTGCCCGCGAGCAGCGCGCGATCCTCAGGTCGCTTTAACGCTCGCCTCATCCCTGCGCAAACGGTCTGCCAGGTCGGACGGGGACGTCCGCGGCGCGCCGCCGTCCGGTCCGTGCTCTCCACCAACGCCGCGAAAAGAGACCGGAATCCGTCAGCGCGGTCCGCCCTCCAGGGGGAGACGAGGGGAGCGGCGGGCTATTCACCGGCGCGCGCGGGATCGGGGCGGTCCGGGATCTTCACGCGGAACGCGGTGCCCTCGCCCTCGCGGCTGTCGACCTCGATCGCAAAGCCGTGGTCGTCGAGGATCCGCTTCACCACCGCGAGGCCGATGCCCATGCCGTGCGTGCGCGTCGTGAAGAACGCGTCGAAGAGGCGGTCGCGCGCGCCCGCCGGGATCCCCTTGCCCTGGTCGCGGATCTCGAGCAGCCAGGCCGCCCCGTCGCGCCAGAGGCGCACCGTCACGACGGCGCCCGCGGAGCTCGCCTGGATCGCGTTGCGCACGAGGTTCCAGACGACCTGACGCATCTGGGCGGCGTCGGCGGCCACGAGCGCGGACGACGGCCCCTCGTAGCGGACCTCGACGTCGCCGCCGCGGCCGGATCGGCCGGCGAGCACGACCACGTCGCGGGCCGTCGTCGAGAGGTCGACCTCCTCGAGCGCGGGCGCCCGCGGGCGGGACAGGTCGAGCATGTCGCCGACGAGGTCGTTCAGGCGCGCCGTCTCGCGCTCGATGATCTCGCAGAGCGCGCGGTCCTCGTCGGAGAGGGTGCCGCCCGTCCGGAGGAGCTCGATCGAGCCGGCGATCGAGCCGAGCGGGTTGCGGATCTCGTGGGCGAGGCCCGCGGCGAGGCGGCCGAGCGCCGCGAGCCGCTCGGCCTGCTCGGCGCGCGCCGTGGCCTGCACGAGCCGGCCGCCGGTCGCGCGCAGCCGCTCGGCGAGGTAACTCGCGAGGCACGTGACCACCACGATCGCCAGCAGGTTGACGAACACGGGGTAACGGAGCTCGCCCCACTGCGTGACGTACGCGCCGGCGGGCTGGTCCGGCGGCACGCCGAGCAGGCGCAGGCCGAGCGCGGCGCAGAGCATCACGTACGCGACCGCGCCCGACACCGCCGCGACGATCGCGCCGGGGAGGCCGAGGAGGATCGCGCCCGTGAGGCAGGTGAGGCCGTAGAGCGACGTCGCGCCGCTCGTGGCCCCGCCCGTGATGTACACGAGCGCGGTCCAGGTGATCTGATCCGTCACGAGCTGCGCCCGGGAGATCGCGCGGAGGGCCCGGTTCATGCGCAGGAACACGGCGTAGATCCCCGCGACGCCGTACGCGGCGGCGACGGTCACGAGCGCGACGATGCTGGAGAAGCCGCCCGGGGTGAAGCCGCCGAGGTAGACCGCGGCGGTCACGATCAGGAAGACCGTGAGCACGACGAGGCGCAGCGCGGTGAGCCAGGTGAGCCGGCTGGCGAGCGGCGCCTCGGCGCTCCCGGGCGCGCTCGCGCGGAGCGGCTCCGCGGCCAGCGCGCCCGGCGGCGAGCCCGCCTCGGCTTGCCCCAGCGCCGCGCCGGCGCCGCCGCCCAGGCCCGCCGGAGCGGCCGAGGGCGGGGTCATTCCGACTTGATCTTGCCGGCGAGGTCGAAGATCGGCAGGTACATCGAGATGAGCACGACGCCGACCATGCCGCCGACGACGACCATGAGCAGCGGCTCGAGCAGCGAGGTGAGCGCGGAGACGGCGACGTCGACCTCCTCCTCGTAGAAGTCGGCGATCTTGTTCAGCATCGTGTCGAGCGCGCCGGTCTGCTCGCCGACGGCGACCATCTGCACGACCATGCCGGGGAAGACGTTCATCTCCCCGAGCGGCTCGGCCATGTTCTTCCCCTCGGAGATCTTCTGGCGCGAGTACATGAGGCCCTCCTCGACGACGACGTTGCCGGCCGTCTTCGCGACGATGTCGAGGGCGTCGAGGATCGGCACGCCGGAGCCGAGCAGCGTGCCGAGCGTGCGCGAGAAGCGCGCGACGGCGATCTTCTGCATCACCGGGCCGAGGATCGGCAGCCTGAGGATGAGGCGGTGCACCATGCGCTTGCCGGCCGGCGAGCGGTAGAAGTACGTCCCGCCGACGACGGCGCCGATCGCGGCCACGATGATGACCGGCAGGTAGGACACGAACGCCTTCGACATCGCGATGACGATCTTCGTGAGCTGCGGGAGCGCGTCCTTGGCGCCGAACTCCGCGAACATCGTCTCGAAGGACGGGATGACGAAGGACATCAGCACGACCATGACGACGATCATGATCACGATGACCGCGATCGGGTACGCGAGCGCGCCGCGCACCTGCCGCGCGAGCTTGACGCGCTTCTCGATGTAGATCGCGAGCCGGTTCAGGATGCTGTCGAGGATGCCGCCCACCTCGCCGGCCTGGACGAGGTTCACGAAGAGGTCGTCGAAGATCTTCGGGTGGCGCCGGAGCGCGTCGCTGAACGTGGCGCCCTGCTCGACGGTGTTCTTGATGTCGCGCAGCGCGGCCTGGAAGATCTTGTTCGGCTCCTGGTTCGAGAGGATCTCGAGGCACTGGACCAGCGGGAGGCCGGCGTCGATCATCGTCGCGAACTGGCGGATGAACTTGACCAGGTCCTTCGCCTCGACGCCGGAGCCGAAACCCAGGCTCAGGCTGAACTGGGCGCCCTTCTTCTTGACCCGGGTGGGGCTGAGCTGCTGAGCGCGGAGGCGGTTCTGCACCGCGGCCTCGCTCTCGGCCTCCATGGTGCCCTTCCGGATCTCCCCGGTGCGGCCGCGCGCCTCCCAAACGAACTCCGCCATAATGCCTTCGGTCTTCTCCCTGGTTCACGGCGGGACGCGCCGACGCGCCGGGGCGGGGGCCTCCGGGAGGCCCAGGATAAAGTTCCGGGAGGGCGACGGTCAAAGAGGTGGCGCGATCGGCTACGGGGCGGAGGGGGGTGCGACGAGGGGGGCGGAAGGCGGATATGCAGAGGGAGGGCCGAGCGGCACGCGCCGGCGGGGGTCTCCGCGCGGCGGGGGCGGGCGGGCGCTGGCCATCCGCCGAGGCTGGGACGTGAGCGCTTGCGGTGAGAACACCGCCCGGCATGTCTCCCTTCGGGCCATGCCAGCTGGGACGTTTCGTCGCGCGCCACACAAGGCGCGCCTGAGACCTCGAGCCTCCTGAAGCCTTATGGCACCTCGGTCGGTGCTCGACGCGCCCGCCCGCCCCCGCCGCGCGGAGACCCCCGCCGGCGCTCACGTCGATCAGGGGGGATGCGGGAGCTTCCTTCCGGCGGGGAGGTGCGGGGGGAGACGCCGACGCGTGGAGCTAGCCGTGGCCGCGCTCCGCGACGTAACGGACCGCGCCGTGCACCTCGCGGACGAGCGCGCCGCTCCGGCACTCCACACGCAGGAGATCCTGGTGGCCCTCCCACGCGCCGACCGGGGCGACCAGCGCGCCACCCTCGGCGAGCTGGGCCTCGAGCGCGCGCGGGGGCTCCGTCAACGCGTACGTGACCGCGACCTTCCAGGGCCTCGACGACGCCTGGGCGGCCGCGAGCACACGCTCGGCGAGCGCTCGGCCGTCGCCGCAGAAGAGCGTGGCGCTCGCGCCCTCCGGGGACGGCGGGGCGACGCTGCACGAGAAGACGTCGCCGTCAGGGCCGCGATCCGGGCGCGCGCCGAGCAGGCGCGCCGAGCGATCGTGCAGGGCGGGGTCGATCTCGATCGAGGTGACGTGGCCGGTCGGGCCGAGGATGCGGCGCGCGAGCGCCGCGCCGTAGCCGGTGCCGGTGCCGAGCTCGAGGAGGTGATCGCCAGGGACGAGACGGAGCAAGCTGTACGTGAGCAGGTAGGCGTGCGGCGCGCTCACCGTCGCCTGGCCCGCACGGTCGAGCGGCAGCGGGGTGTCGTCCGCTGACGCCGCGATGTCCTCCGGCAAGACGAAGCGCTCGCGCGGCACGAGCAGGATCGCGTCCAGGTAGTGCGCCGGGAAATCGAAGCGGCGCACGAGCTCGTTCACGAGCGGCGCGCGCGCGACACGGCCGGCCTCGGCCAGCTCGAGATCCTCCGCGATCGCCGCGTCGAGCTGCGCAGGGACCGGCGCCCAGCGATCAGGCCGGCGATCGTTGTACCTCGCCGCAAGCGCGGCGAGCGCCGCGAGGGCAGAGTGGGATTCGGCGCATGCAGGGCGTGTCACGGCGGGATCCTGAAGCAGGACCGCCCGCGCCGCCCGATCTTTTCAGGGGCCGTCGCGCCTTTCGGCGAGCCCCGTCCGGGCTCGCGCTCGAGCTTGTTTGACAGGGGCACACCAACCTTTTCATCCTCGGTCATGGAATCGACCCCGATACCCCGGAGACACCTCGTCGATCTCACGCCGGTCGCGGAGCTCGTGGTCCAGGAACACCGCGCCGCCCCCTGCGCCTGTGTGGCCGCCGCCGTGCGCACCGGGGAGACCGTCCAGTACGGATTCGGGGGCGCGGGGCGCTTGTGGTTCGAGGAGAACCCGCCGGCCGGGATGCGCGGCACGAGACCGCCCGCGGCGACGGCCGACGCGATCTTCGACCTCGCGTCGGTGACGAAGCCGCTCACGGCGCTCGCGCTCGCCCGGCTCGCGCGCGCGGGCGCGCTGAGGCTCGACGAGCCCCTCGGAGAAGTGCTTCCCGAGCTCGCGGGCTCGCCCTCGGCGCGCGTGCCGATCGAGCTCCTCGCGGCGCACCGCGCGGGCCTGGAGGCCCACCGCCTGCTCTACCCCGTCGGCGACGGGGGCGAGATCGGGAGGATCGAGCTCGTCGAGGCGCTCCGCGTCTGCGCGGGCGCGCGGCGCGAGGGGTGCGCGGGCGACCCGCCGCCGGAAGGGTTCCCGCCGGTCTACAGCGACCTCGGGTACCTGCTGCTCGGCGCCGCGATCGAGCGGCGCGGCGGCGCGGCGCTCGAGGCGATCGTCGAGCGCGAGGTGACCGGGCCGCTGGGGATCGAGATCGCGCCGGCCGGGGCGCTGCGGCGCCGGGATCCGCGGTTCGACGAGCGCGTGGTGCCGACGGAGGACGTGGCGTCGCGCGGCGGCGTGATCCGCGGCGCGGTGCACGACGACAACGCGTGGGCGATCGCGCAGGACGGGATGGCCGGGCACGCGGGCCTCTTCGGGGACGCGATGTCCGTGGCGCGGCTCGGAGTCGCGCTGCTCGAGGCGCTCGCGGGCGAGCGCCCGGCGTGGCTCTCGCGGGACGAGCTGTGGCAGCTCGTCAAGCCGCGGCCGGGCGGGTCGCTGCGCGCAGGGTTCGACGGGAGGAGCGGCGAGAGGCCGAGCTCCGGGGGCCGCTTCGGGCCGCGGACGTTCGGCCACCTCGGCTTCACCGGGACGAGCCTCTGGATCGATCCGGACGCGGAGCTCGTCGGCGTGCTGCTCACGAGCCGGGTCCACCCGACGCGCGCGTCGGACGCGATCCGCCGCGCGCGGCCCGCAGCCTACGACGCCCTCGCGGACGCCATGCGCGCCTCTCCCCGTGACGCGTGATCGCCCGATGGCGCGCTGCATCGCGCCCGCGTTTTCGCGGGCCGACGCCGACCGATGCTAGGCTGCCGCGGTGTCCCACAGCGCCGCCCCTGAAGAGCTGGGCTCGTCCCCCGGACGGCTCCGCCTGGCCGCCGAGCCTGCGCGCACGCTCGACGAGCAGCGCCCCGGCGCGACCGACCGCACGCGCGGCGCCGCGTACGGCGCGGACGGCTCGCATGCGACGCCGGGCGACGCGGACGGCTCGCCTGCAGCGCTGGGCAGCGCGCCCGCGGCGCTGGGCGGCAGCGCGGACGGCTCGCCTGCAGCGCCGGGCAGCGCGGACGGCGCGCCCGCGGCGTGGGGCAGCGCGGGCGCCGCCGCGCCGCCGCCGGTGGTCGTCACGACGGGCGGGTTCGCCCGGAGCCCCGCCGCGCCGCCGCGCACGTTCCGGCAGAACGCCGCGCAGAGCGGGCGCTTCGTCCGCGCGTACTTCACGACGTTCGTCGTCATCGCGAGCTACCTCTGGTTCTTCTTCCTGCGGCGCCTCTTCGGCGACGCGTGGGCGAAGAACCGCGTCGACGACGTCCACGCGAAGAACGCCCGCCGCATCGAGCGCACCATCGTCGAGCTCCAGGGCCTCTTCATCAAGGTCGGCCAGATGCTCAGCATCATGGCGAACTTCCTCCCGGCGACGCTCCGCGCCGGGCTCGAGGGGCTCCAGGACCAGGTGCCGCCGCGCCCGTACGACGAGATCGCCGCGCGCATCGCCGAGGAGCTCGGGCGGCCGATCGAGCAGATCTTCGCGCGCTTCCACAAGGAGCCGCTCGCCAGCGCGTCGCTCGGCCAGGTCCACGAGGCGTGGCTCATGGACGGCACGCACGTGGCCGTGAAGGTGCAGCACCGCGACATCGACGAGATCGTCCGCCTCGACCTGCGCACGATCCGCCGCATCATGTCGATCGTCGCGATCTTCGTCCCCGTGCAGGGGCTCGACGCCTACCACCAGCAGATCCGCTCGATGATCCTGGAGGAGCTCGACTTCGTGCGCGAGGCGAGGAACATCACGCGCATCGCCGACAATTTCGCGAACCAGCCGGAGGTCCGGTTCCCCCGCCCCATCGAGCCCTACTGCACGCGCCGGGTGATGACGACGACGTTCGTCGAGGGGATCAAGGTGGGCGACGTCGCGGCGCTCGAAGCGCACGGCGTCGATCGCAAGGCCCTCGCCAGGAAGATCGTGCAGGTCTTCTGCCAGCAGATCTTCATCGACGGCATCTACCACGCGGATCCGCACCCCGGGAACATGCTGGTCGGGCCGGGCGGGGAGCTCATCCTGCTCGACTTCGGCGCCGTCGCCGAGCTCTCGCAGGAGATGCGCGAGGGCATCCCCGAGTTCCTCGAGGCGGTGATCCGCCGCGACACCGAGCAGATCATCAAGGCGCTCCGCAAGATGCGCTTCTTCTCGCGGCGGGACACCGTCGACGTCAGCGAGAAGGTGGTCGAGTTCTTCCACCAGCGCTTCCAGGACGAGGTGAAGCTCGAGTCCTTCAACCTGAAGGACATCAAGCTGGACCCGCAGAAGGGCATCGAGAGCCTGATCGATCTGCGGCGCATGAACATCGGCCTGAAGGAGCTCTCCGGGGCGTTCCACGTGCCGCGCGACTTCGTGCTGCTCGAGCGCACCCTCCTGCTCCTCGCCGGCGTGTGCACGCAGCTCGATCCCGACCTCAACCCGATGGACGTCGTGCGCCCCTACCTCCAGGACTTCGTCCTCGGCAACCGCGACTGGGCCCAGATCGCGCTCGAGGCCGCGAAGGACATGGGGATCAAGGCGCTGACGATCCCGGACGACCTGCGCAAGTACCTCACGCGCGCGAACCGCGGCGAGGCCGAGGTGCGGATCCGCGGCCTCGCCCAGGCCGCGTCGCTCGTCTACACGGGCGTGCGGCAGCTCATCTACGCGGCGCTCGCGATCGGCGCGGGCTTCGCGGGGCTACAGCTCTACCTCGCTGGCCACGCGGCGCTCGCGCGCTATTGCCTGTACGGCGCCGCGGCGGCAGGGGTGCTGCTCGCGGGGAGCCTCCTGTTCACGAACCGAGGGTGAAAGACGCCATGAGCTCGATCGATCTGTCGCGTTACGAGGCCGAGCTCGCGGCCGCCGAGGCCGAGGTCAAGCGGCTGCGGAAAGAGAACGCGGAGCTCGCCGACACCTACCGCGGCGATCCGGCGGAGGACGCGCGCGAGCTGCTCCGGCGCGGCGCGGCGTCGCTCGCCGCCGCGAAGGGCCGCGCGGAGGCGGCGCGCGTGGCGCTGCAGATCGCGCAGAAGACGGGCTCGCCGTACGGGCTGCTCGCGCGCGACGGGCACGTCGTGGGGGCCGTCGCCGTGGCCATCCCCGGCGGCACGCCGGGCGGCGAGCGGGCGCGGCTCATCGAGGAGGCGCTCTCGACGGAGCTCACCGCCGCGGCGCGCGAGCTCGGCGTGGTGCTCGCCGCCCCGGCGGAGCGCTACACGCGCGAGCGCCCGGGGCGCGACGCGGAGGGGCGCACCGTGCTCGACGTCGCCGGGCGCGTGGAGGGCGACGTGCTGATGCCCGCCGTCTCCAAGGCGGCCAAGAACACGCGCGGGGGCTGACCGCGATCACGCCTTGAGCGCGGCGAGGATCGCCGCGGCGCGCTCCTCGACCCGCGCGAGCAGCGGGGCGAAGCGCGCGTCGGCGCGCGCGCCGTCGAACACGGAGCAGCGCTGCATCCAGAGGGCGTCGAAGAGCCCCGCCTCGACCGCGCCGGCGAGGGCGCGGAAGAGCGCCTCGTCGTCGCCGACGAAGGCGAGCAGCTCGGCGTGCATCTGGAAGAAGAGCGGGCGGATGCGGCTGCCGGGCTCGGAGCCCTCCTCCTTCGCGCGCAAGAACGCCCGGTGGTCGTCCGAGAGCCGCGACGTCGCGAGCACGTCGCGGTAGATGCGCGCGTACTGGATCGGGATGGTCTCCGTCGCGAGCGGCAGATCGTCGATGGAGAACGCGCTCCCGCGCCAGAGGCCGAAGCGGGCGCGCATGACCGCCTTGTGGTAGCGGCTCGACGGATCCTCGGCCGGCAGATCGAGCAGCGCGGCGGCCGCCTGCCAGTCGCCGAGCAGGGCGCGGCCGCGCGCGAGCTCCCACCGCGGGAACAGCTCGCTCGGATCGAGCGACAGCGCCGTCTCGAGCCGGAAGACCGCCTCGTCGACGAGCCCCGCCTCCATGAGGATGCGGCCGAGCAGCTCGTGCGCCTTGGCCAGGTTCGGCGCGCACTGGAGCGCCCTGCGCAACGCCGGGACGGCGCCGACCGGGTCGCAGCCGCTGAAGCGGACCGTCGCGAGCGCCACCCACGGCTCGCCGAGCGAGGGCGCGAGCGCGATCGCCCGCTCGGCCGCCTGCTGGGCCTTCGCGAGCTGCGCCCGGCCCTCGCCGCGCGCGGCCATGAGCCGCGCGCTGGCGATGGCGTAGCCGGACAGGATGGTCGGATCGTTCGGGGAGAACGACAGCGCCTCCTCGAAGAGCGAGACCGCCGGCGCCGCGTCGCCGTACCAGAGGCGCCGGAGCTGGTGGCGCGCGCGCAGGTACAGGTCGATCGCGCGCGGGTCGCTCGGCGCCTCGCGCTCGCGGCTGGCCGCGTCGACGGTGAGCGCCTCGGCGATCGCGCGCGCGGCGTCGTCGCTCACCGTGAGCAGCGCCTCGGGCGAGCTGTCGAACCGCTTCGCCCAGATCTGGAATCCGTCCTCGACGCTGATGACGCGCGCGGTCACGCGCACGCCGCCGGCCGAGCGGCGCGACGCCGGCGACCGCGTGTACGACATGGCGGGGGGCTGCGAGCGCGGCCCGTCGGGCACGAGGGTGCCGCCGGCGCGGCGGAGGCTCCCCTCGACGACGACCTGCACGCCGAGCTCGCGGCCGACGTCCCTGGGATCGCGGCCGTCGAGGCGCACCCGGGCCACCGCGGCGCGCGGCCGCACCTTGAGGCCGGCGGTCATCGACAACGTGTCGGTGAGGTCCTCCGTGAAGCCGTCGGCGAGGTACTCGTCGTCCGGCGCGCCGGCGTTGCGGAACGGGAGCACGGCCACCGTCTTCAGGGCGGGCGTGGACGAAGGCGAGGGCGTGGACGCCGACGAGGGCGCGGACGAGGGCGTGGGCGCCGGCGCGATCGCGGGCGCCGCCAGCGTGGGCGACATCATCCGCTGCGGCGCGGTGATCTCCTCCGGCGCCGCGGCGACCCGGGTCACGTTCTGCTCGATGGGCTGCGGCGCCGTCGGCACGCCCGTGGACGCGAGCGCGGGGGCGATGACCGAGGCCGGGGCGGGCTGCGGCGAGATCGACACGCGCGAGCGCGCGAGCAGGAGCGCGCGGTGGGCCTCGGCCGCCGTGGCGTACCGATCCTCGCGCCGCATCGCCATGCACCGCAGGACGACGTCCGCGACGGCGAGGGGGATGTCCGGACGGACGACGCGCGGGTCCGGCGGCGGGGACGTCAGCCTGGCCATGGCGGACGCGATCGCGCCGGCGCCCGGCCACGCGCGCCGCTGGGTCAGGCACTCGAAGAGGATCATGCCGAGCGCGTAGATGTCGGTGCGCGCGTCGATGTCGGGCTCGCCCGTGAGCTGCTCGGGCGACATGTACGCGGGCGAACCGAGCACGAAGCCCGACGTCTTGCCGGCGCTCTGCGCGGCGGTGCGGGCGATGCCGAAATCGGTGATGACGACCCGGCCGCTCCGGTCGAGCATCACGTTCTCGGGCTTCAGGTCGCGGTGCACGACGCCCGCCGCGTGCGCGGCGCCGAGGCCGTCGCAGAGCGCGCAGCCGATGCCGATGACCTGCTGCGCCGGCATCGGGCCCGTCCGCGCGACGAGGTTGTGCAGCGACTCGCCGTCGACGCACTCCATCGTGAGGAACTTCTCGCCCTCGTGGTCGCCGAAGTCGAACGTCCGGGCGACGTTCCTGTGCGTCACGCGCCGCGCGAGCTTCACCTCCTGCCGGAAGCGATCGAGCATCCCGGCGGAGTCGGCGAGATCGCGGCGCAGCATCTTGAGGGCGACGACCTCGTCGAGCTCGACGTCGCGCACGCGGTACACGCTCCCCATCCCGCCGGCGCCGAGCAGCCCGAGGATCTCGTAGCGGCCGGCGATGCGCTGCGGCGCGGACACGAACCCGGATCTCTGGCTTTGTTCGCTGCGCTCCGTGCGGGGCGTCGGCTCCAAGGCCGTGAGTCGCCTGTCGCTCACCCGACCAGTCTACTCGCGCCGAACGGGAGAAGTCAGCGCGGCCGAGCGCCGGGACAGAAAACGCGAGATCGACTTCAGCCCACGCACCTCGACATACCTTATTCCTGCTTCCGCTCCCGCCGTCGGTCCGTTATATGTACGCGCCTCGCAGGTAGACGAATGCAGCATCGCACCAAGCACGAGCCATCGTCCTCTCTGCTGGAGGTGACGCTCGATCCGGGCGAGGTGCTGGTCGCCGAGGCGGGCGCGATGGTCGCGCGGTCGCCGCGCCTGCGGACGGAGGTCCGGCTCAATGCGGGCCGCGGGGCCGGGTTCTTCGGCCGGCTCAAGGCGCTGTTCGTCGCGCTGCTCCGGAAGCTCGCGGGCGGCGAGACGTTCTTCGTGAACCACATCTCCGCGCCCGAGGGTGGGTGGGTGTGGCTCGCCCCGCCGCTCAGCGGCCGCGTCAAGCACATCGCCCTCCGGGGGGAGAGCATGCTCTTCAGCACGGGCTCGTACCTCGCGAGCGCGGGCGACATCGACGTCAAGGTGCGCTGGGGTGGGCTGCGCGCCGTCCTCGCGCGGGAGGGCACCTTCTTCATCGAGGCCTCCGGCGCCGGGGACCTCTGGCTCTCTAGCTACGGAGCGATCGACGAGCTCTCCTGCGACGGGTCGCTCGTCGTCGACAGCGGGCACCTCGTCGGGTTCGACGCGTCGCTCTCGCTCGCGATCCGGAGCCCCGGCGGCGGGCTGATGGGGCTCATGGTCTCCGGCGAAGGCGTCGTGTGCGAGTTCACCGGCCGCGGCCGGGTGCTGATCCAGTCGCGCAGCGCGGGCTCGCTCGTGGGCTGGCTCGCGCCGCTGCTCCCGCCGTGAACGAGCGCCCAGGACCAGCGACGAGACGCGCCCGATGCACGTGAACCTCCTCCACCGACCCTCCCACGCCCTCGCGCAGTGCCGGCTCGATCCGGGCGAGCGGGTGATCGCCGAGAGCGGCGCGCTCGTGGGCATGTCGACCAACGTGCGCGTGGAGACGCAGTCGGGCGGCCTGATGTCGGGCCTCAAGCGGATGATCGCGGGGGAGTCGTTCTTCCGAAACACGTTCACCGCGGAGGGGGGTCCCGGAGAGGTGCTGTTCGCGCCGCCGCTCCCCGGGGACATGGTCGTGATCGAGGTGGGCGACAGACAATGGTGCGCGCAGAGCAGCGCCTATGTCGCCTCGAGCCCCGAGGTCGAGGTGAAGACCCGCTCGGGCGGGCTGCGCGGCTTCTTCTCGGGGGCGGGGCTCTTCGCCCTGGAGACGGCGGGGCAGGGCCAGATGATCCTCGGCGCCTTCGGCGCGCTCGAGGAGATCCCGGTGGACGGCCACGTGGTCGTCGACACGGGCCACATCGCAGCGTGGGAGTCGACGCTCTCGTGCCGGATCGGCAAGAACACCTCGACGTGGCTCGGCTCGTGGCTCTCGGGCGAGGGCCTCGTCTGCCATGTGGAGGGGCGCGGCAGCCTGTGGGTCCAGTCGCGCAACGCCTCGCGGTACGGCGCGACGGTCGGCGCGCGGCTCGCCCCGCGGCAACCTTAGGAGATCCAGGGACGACGTGCGCGACGAGATCCGACACAACCCCGAGTTCGGCGTCCTCCACGTGACCTTCGAGCGCGCCGGAGAGCAGATCATCGCGGAGAGCGGCGCCCTGGTCGCGCGCGACGCGGCGATCGACATGAAGACGAGTCTGCAGGGCGGGCTCGCCAGCGCGGTCAAACGCAGGTTGACGGCGGGAGAGAGCCTCTTTCAGAACACGTTCACCGCCACGGCGCCCATGCAGTCGATTCAGCTCGCCCCGGCCGCCGAGGGGGCGATCGAGCGCCTCACCCTGCGCGCCGGGATGGAGGTCTTCCTCCAGTCGGGCGCCTACCTCGCCTCGACCCCCGGCATCGGGCTCGACGCCAAGTGGCAGGGCGCCAAGGGCTTCTTCGCCGGCGGCCTGTCCCTGCTCCGGGCCTACGGCGACGGCCTCGTCTGGTTCTCGAGCTACGGCGGCATCCACGCGGTCGACGTCGGCCGCGAGCACCCGGGCTACCTCTGCGACAACACGCACCTGCTCGCGTTCACCGAAGGGCTGCGGTACCAGGTGCGCAAGCTGTCCGGGCTGAAGGGGCTGTTCCTGTCCGGCGAGGGGCTCGTCTGCGAGTTCCAGGGGCACGGGCGGCTGTGGCTGCAGACCAGGAACCCGGGCGCGCTCTCGGCGTTCCTCCACCCGTTCCGGCCCGTGGGGGGCCATTAGGCGCGGCGGCGAGACGCGCTGGCGGCGGCGAGGAGGCGACGGCGAGGCGCGCAGGCCGCGGCGAGACCCTCCGGCGGCGAGGCCCGGCCGGGACGGCTTGCCGCGTCGTGGCGGCAAGGCGCGGCAAGGCGCGGCAAGTCGCCGCGGTCGCGCGGCGCCGGGCGACCGCGGCGCAACGCCGGCCCGGCTGCCGGCTGGGCTGCCCGAGCGGGCGCGGCCGGCGCGCCGAGGCCCCGAGGCCGGCAGGCGCTTCCACAGGAGGCGTCCAGCGCGCGTGCGCCGAGGTTGTCGGGCTGGCAGGCTGGAGGGTTGGCCCGCCCGGTGCTTGCTCGGTGTCCCGGCGCGCCGTCGTTGCCTTCCCGGACGCGGACTCGCTAAAGTAGTCCGGCCTCGTTAAGAGGAGGCTCGTACGGCGAGCAGTGGACCGCCTCGGAGTCCACATCGGGGCTCGCGGGGCGAGCCCGGCTCTGCCTGAACGCCCCGAACCCGCTATGTGGAAGCTGACGATCGAGGACGACGAGGGGAAACAGACGGGGCTCCCCCTCGCCCATGAAGAGTACGCGCTCGGGCGCGGTGAATCGAACTCGATCCGGCTGACCGATCGCAACGTCTCCCGCCGTCACGCGACGCTGGTCAAGAACGGCCAGGGCTGGGTCATCCGGGATCTCGACAGCTACAACGGCACGTACGTCAACGGCGCGCGCGTCAGCGGCGAGCAGCACCTGCGCCACGGCGATCTCGTGCAGCTCGGCGACTACCGCATCGAGCTCGTCGACGAGGCGCTCTCGTCGGCCGTCACGAGCCCGACGCCGCCGCCCGGCTCCCGCGGCACGTCGCACCTGCCGCTCCACACCCGCCCGAACCGGCTCGTGATGGTGGTCGGCCCGACCCCCGGGGCGGAGTTCGCGCTCGAGGGCGAGCGCTTCACGATCGGGCGCTCCGAGGACGCGACGATCTCCATCAACCACAGCTCCGTGAGCCGGCTGCACGCGGAGCTCATCAGCCTGGGCAACGGCCGCTACGAGGTCGTCGACAAGCAGAGCGCGAACGGCGTGCGCATCAACGGCGTCGAGCTCAAGCGAGGCCTGCTCGAGGCGGGCGACGCGCTGGAGCTCGGCGACGTGCGGCTCCGCTTCGTGGCCGCGGGCAAGATCTTCCGCGCGGGGCCGGACGGCATGCCGAGCCTCTCCGGGGCGCCGGGCTCGTACGGGAGCGTGGCTCCCGCCGTGCGGCCTTCGTCCGGGTCGCTCGGCGGCGCGAGCAAGGCGATGGGGATCCTCCTCGCAATCGGCGTGATCGTCGCCATCGCGGTGGTCGTGGTCACCCGCGTCCGCTCGAGCGCGCCGGCGGCCGCGCCGGAGGCGCTGCCGGTCACCCCGGAGTCGGCGCGCCGCGACGCGGACGTGCTCGCGGCGGCGCAGGAGCGCTTCCAGGCCGGCGACGTCGACGCGGCGCACAAGCGCCTCCAGGAGATCCCCGAGGCGTCGGCGCTGCGGGAGACGCAGCAGTTCAAGGACGTCGAGAAGCAGATCGAGGAGCGCTGGGCCGAAGGGATGTTCCAGCAGGTCGAGCGGGCCGGGACCGACGTCGAGAAGCTCGCGCTGCTCAACGAGATCGCCAAGACGACGAGCGTGCCGACGGCGCTCCGCGTGAAGGTGGCCGAGATGCGTCGGCAGATCGACCCCGATGCGCCGGAGCCGCCGCCTGCGCCGGACAACACGTCCGTGTTCTTCTCGCCCCCGACGCCGGCCCCGCCGCCCCCGCCGCCGAAGCCCACGGAGACGGGCGCGGCGCCGTCGAGCTCAGCGCCCTCTCCGCTGGACGCGAGCTCGTACCCGGCGCAGCGGAAGCAGCTCGAGCCGAAGGTCTGGGGCGGGAAGGCGACGGCGAGCGAGATCAAGCTGCTGCGCGCGATCTGCATCCACCAGGGCGACGCGAGCTGCCGCGACCGGGCGAGCGCGGCGCTCGACAAGCTGGAGAAGCGCCAGCCCTGAGCGGGCGTGGCGCCTCTCGCGGCGCTATCTGAGCCGCGCGCGACGATGACCTCCACGAGCAGCCCCCACGACGGCCACGATCCGCCCGCCTCGCAGCACAGGCGCGACGTCCCTGCCGCGGCGGGCGCCGGCGAGGGGCGCGAGAGGCCCGCCGACGCGCGGCCGCGAAACGGGCTCACCTCGTCCGCCGCGCGGGCGATGGCGGCGCTCGCCCTGCTCGTGGTGGTGCCCTACGTGCACCCGAGCCTGCGGCGGCTGCAGCTGCTCACGCCGCTGCCCGAGGGCGAGGGGCTCGTCGTGGTCGCGCCGCCGGCGCCGGCGGCGTCGGTCGGGGAGACGGCGCTCGTGGTGGAGACCACCGAGCAGGCGGAGCTGCGCCAGCCGGAGGAGGTCGCGCTGCCGCCCGCGGCCGCGGAGCTCGCGCCGGCCGCGGTCGCGTCGGAGGGCAAGCCGCCGCGCTCGATCGAGGACCCGAGCGGCCGCGCGATGGCGCCGTTCTTCCGGGCGCTCGCGGCGGTGGAGCGAAAGGAGCCGCGGTCGATCGCGCGCATCTCCTACTTCGGCGACTCGATCGTCGCGGGCGACTGGGTGACCTCGACGCTGCGGCGCCGGCTGCAGAAGCGGTTCGGTGACGCGGGCCACGGGTTCATGCTGATGGCCAACGCCTGGCCGGGCTATTTCCACAACGATGTCGTGCGCCTCGCCGGCCCCGGCTGGCAGGTGAGCCGCGTGGTGGGGCCCTTCGCGAAGGACGGGCTCTACGGGCTCGGCGGCGTCTCGTTCCGGGCGCAGGGCGCGGGGGTGTTCTCGCGCTTCGCGACGGCGAAGACCGGGAGCTTCGGCCGCGCCGTCTCGCGCTACGCCGTCGACTACCTGCGGCACCCCGAAGGCGGCCGGATGGAGATCAGGATCGACGGCGAGGTCCGCGAGACGATCGACACGCAGGCGGCGGAGGCCGCCTCGGCGATCACGACGTACGAGATCCCCGACGGGCCGCACGAGCTCGAGGTGCGCGCGCAGGGCCCGGGGGTGCGCGCGTTCGGCGTCTGGATGGAGCGGGACACGCCGGGGGTGGTGCTCGACGCGATCGGCATCCAGGGCTGCCGCATCCGCTTCCTGGACAAGAGCGACGACGCGCACTTCGCCGAGCAGCTGCGCGCCCGGAGCCCGGCGCTCACCGTGTTCCAGTACGGCATGAACGAGAGCGAGGACGGCGAGCTGTTCCCGCTCGATCAAGTCGAGTCGACGATGAAGGCGGTGCTCGACCAAGTGAAGTCGGCGCTGCCGGCGTCGTCGTGCCTGCTCGTCGGCCCGATGGACCGCGCGGACAAGAAGGGCGAGGGTTACCGGAGCCGCCCGGTGATCCCGAAGCTGTCGGCGATCCAGCGCCGGGTGGCCGGTCAGGTCGGCTGCGGCTATTTCGACACGTTCGGCGCGATGGGCGGCCCGGGCTCGATGGGCGTCTGGGTGCAGCGGGGGCTCGGCGGCGCCGATCTGGCGCATCCGTCGGGCGCCGGGGCCGAGGTCATCGGCCGGTGGCTCTACCTCGCGCTCATGGAGGCCTACGAGGCCTGGAAGGCGGACCCGGCCCGGCCCTGACGTCACGCGGCCTTCAGCGCGTCGGCCTCCGGCTCGTCCTTCGTCCGGCGCCGGTGCTCGCGGGCGATGCCGGCGACGACGCCGATCCACACGACCGCGAGCGCGAGGTTGATGATCGCGAAGTGGCGGGTGGAGAGCGCGAGCAGGTTGCCGGCGATCACGACGGCGGCGGCGAGCACGTCGCCCGCGCGGACGACGAAGGTGTCGATGGCCGCCTTGGCGCTGTACTTGGCGTCGCGGCCGACCGGCAGGAAGAGCGCCTGGCGGGCCGTGTTCTGGACGGAGTAGTCGGTGCTGTTCTCGGCGATCTTCGCGACGCGCACGACGGCGAGCGCCGGCAGGACGGCGAGGGACGTGTACCCGAGCAGGGCGATGCTCGGGAGGATGAACAGGGCGAACCGGACGCCGAGGTACTTGAAGATGCGGGAGACGAGGAAGAGCTGGAGGAGGACGCCGAAGGTGTTCACCCAGTAGAAGAAGTCTCCCTTGAACGTGCCGATGACGGCGCCGAGGGCGGCCTTCTTCCCCTTCTCGGTGTGCGGGTGGACGAGCCCCTTCTCCGCGTTCTCGACGAGTTTACCGCCTGCCTCGACGTCGAACGCGCCGCCCTTGACGGCGGCGATCTTCCCCTCGAGCAGGCGCGACGCCCCGGGATCGACGAGGTAGACCGGCGCGCCCGCCGCGAGCGGCGCGGTCGGCTCCGCGGCGGGGTCGGCCGGCGGCGGCGCCGGCTCGCCGGGGGGCGTCGGCGCCGCCTCGCCGGGGGGCGTCGGCGCCGCTTTGCCGGGGGGCGCCGGCTCGCGCGGGCCGCCGCCGTTCGGGGTGAGCGCGCTGGTGGCGGACTCGATCAAGGTGCGATCGAGGATGTACTCGCCGGTCGAGTTGACCCAGTTGAGGACGAGCGTGAGGCAGGCGATGAGCAGGAGGTACCGGTCGCGGGCGATCAGGCCGAAGCCCCCGGCGGCGCCGCCGGGCGGCGCGTCGGCCTCGGCCGCGGCGGCGCCCGCGCCCGAGCCCGCGCCGGCGAGCTCGTGGCGGTGGACGAGGCGGGTGAGCCAGAGGCAGACGAGCAGCACGCCCGCCGCGAGCAGCATCATGTTGTAGGGCCCGATAGGCACGTAGACGCGCTTCGCGATCTGCGCGCCGAACATGGCGCCGAGCGAGCTGCCGATACCGACGATCGCGAAGAGGCGCTTGCCCTGCTCCGGCGTGTAAACGTCGTTGGCGAACGACCAGAACTGGGCGATCACCGTGAGGTTGAAGCAGCCCACCCAGAGGTAGAACGGCACCCCGAGGGGGACGCCGAGGCGCGCGAGGAAGAAGAAGAGGACCAGGTTCCCCGCGAAGAAGAGGGTCAGCGCGGTGGTGAGCTGCATGCGCCCGAAGCGCCGGGCCATCGCCCCGTAGGCGCGGACCACGCCGACGAGCAGCAGCGCCTGGCCCGCCGACGCGTAGGCCTTCACCTCGGGGCCGTCGAGGTCGAGCCGCTGGCCGCCGATCTCGAGCCCACCTCCGGCCAGGATCAGCGGCTCGCGCACGACCTTGAGGAGGTAATACCCGGTGAGCAGCAGGAAGACGTTCAGCGTGAGGACGAGGACGCTGAAGACCTCGCGCGGCCTCACCTCGGCGAAGATCGACAGCAGCCAGTGGAGCGGCCCTCGCGCCGCGGTCTCGTTCTCGCCAGTGCTCGCCACGCGCCGCTCCATCCCGGGAAGACCGCCGATCTGGCGGCACCGGATCAGGACCGATGCCCGAGCGCGGGAGGCTATCGGGCCTGCTCGCGTCCGGCAACCTCCCTCGCCGCGCGTCCTCGTGTGAAGCCGCGCACACGGGTTCGCGCTGGTCGGCGTGATCGCGCGCGCCGCCCGCGCCGCGCAGACAAAAGCCGCCTGGGTCTGGAACTCCGCTATGCTCGCGCGCCGCCACGCGGCGGCGTGCGGGAGACGAGGCGGATTGGGCACGAACGAGAAGGGATCGAGGCGCGCGCTGGACACGTTCTTCCGGCGGCGCGCGGCCGGGCTCGCGGGCTGCGCCCTGCTGCTGTCCGCCGACGCGCTGGCCGCGCCGCAGCCGGCGGCCGGCGCTCCGGGCGCCGCGCCCCGACCGCCGCGCCCGCCTGTGGCAGACGCGCCTGCGCCGGCCGCGGCGCCGTCCGGCGCGCCGGCTGCAGGGGCGCCGCGGCCCGCGGCGCCTGCGCAGGCGGCGGCGCCTTCGCAACCCGCAGCGGCGCCTGCGCAGGCCCAAGCGCCTTCGCAACCCGCAGCGGCGCCTGCGCAGGCGGCCGTTCCTTCGCAACCCGCAGCGGCGCCTTCGCAGGCGGCCGTCCCTTCGCCCGCGACACCGACGCAGCCAGCCGTCCCTTCGCCCGCGCCCCCCGCGCAGGCGGCCGCTCCTTCGCAACCGGCGGCAGCTGCGCGGGCGGCCGCTCCTCCCGCCGCGGCGCCTGCGCCCGCGCGCCCTCCTGCTGCGGCGCCTCGGGACCAGCCGCCGAGCCCCAAGCGCCCTTTACCGGATTACGACGGTCGCGCGGAGGCGCCGAAGACCGCCGGCGACGCGCTGCTCTGGGTGCCGCGCGTCGTGTTCTTCCCGGCCTACGTCGTCCACGAGTACGTGCTCCGGCGGCCGCTCGGTTACCTCACGATCAAGGCGGAGCGGGGCGAGTGGATCCAGGATCTGAAGGACATCTTCACCTTCGGCGAGAACAACGGGATTGGCCTCATCCCGACGGCGCTCTTCGACTTCGGCTTCCGCGCGAGCGTCGGTATTTACTTCTTCTATGATGATTTCCTCTTCCGCGGGAACGAGCTCCGCGCGCACGGCGCCACGGGCGGCGTCGACTGGCTGAGGCTCACGGTCGCCGATCGCATCCCCGTGGACGAGCGCGCGCACGTGAAGCTCCGCGCGGAGGCCGGGACGCGGCCCGACTGGCTGTTCGCCGGGATCGGACCGAGATCGCTGGAGGGCGACTCGGCCCGCTACAGGGCTCTCAACTTCGAAGCGGGGGCGACGTTCCACGCGGATTTCGGCACGTTCAGCTTCGTCGAGACGTATACCGGCGTGAAGGACGTCGCGTTCGACGACGTCTGCCGTGAGCCGACGGTCTCATGGCGGGTCGCGAACGGCCATTATCCGCTGCCGCCCTCGTTCGACACGGGGTACACGGCCTACCGGTTCGGGACCCGGGTCGCGCTCGACTCGCGGCGGCCCCGCCCCGCGCCGGGGCACGGCGTCCGGCTGGAGGTGTTCGGGGAGCACGCCGCCGATCTCAGGCGCCCGCTGGAGAGCCGGTGGGCCCGTTACGGCGGCTCGCTGGGCGGGTTCGTCGACGTCACCGGGCACGACCGGATCGTGAGCCTGACCCTCACGGCGGCGTTCGCCGATCCGCTCGGCGCCGCGGAGGTCCCGTTCACCGAGCTCGCCGTGCTCGGCGGCGACGCGCCGATGCGCGGCTTCCGCGAGGGGCGCCTGCACGGGCGGAGCGCCGCGGCGGCGACGCTGGCGTACCGCTGGCCGATCTGGGCGTTCCTCGACGGCACGACGCAGGTCGCCGTCGGCAACGTGTTCGGCGAGCACCTCCGCGACGTCGAGCTCGACCTGATGCGCCTCTCGTTCGTGCTGGGTTTCCGCGCGAGCAGCTCGCGCGACCACTCCTTCGACCTCCTGGTCGGCTCCGCGACGGAGACCTTCGAGCAGGGCGCCGGTTTTGAGGAGTTGCGCCTCATGATCGGCGCCTCCCGTGGCTTCTAAGCGAGCGGCGCGGATCGGGGTGGGCTCGCTGGGCGGGCCTCGCCGGGCGGGGCTCAGTTTGGCGGGGACGGGTCGTCGGGGCGCTCGATGCCGACGAGCTTGTAGCCGCGGCGCGGGCCGAGGTCGTAGAGGTGGGCGCGCAGGGGGCCGGGCGCGTGGCCGTTCAGGAGGTCGACGATGACGTAACGCGAGGGCGCGTCGTCGGGCGCGCCGCCGTCGGGCGCGACATGTGGGAGCGTGACGCACACGCGGCCGTCCGGCGACGGCCGCACGGCGGGTCCGGGGCGCGGGGAGAGCGCCTCGCCGGCGTAGAGCACGGCGGCGTAGCGGAGGTCCTGCATGCGCGCCACGCCGGTGCGCCGCGCGAGGTCGACGCCGCACAGCTCCGCGGGCGCGGCGACGGCGACGTCGGCGATCGGGGACAGGCGGGTGAGGTACCGCGCCAGGATCGCGCGGTGCCGCTGGAGGAGCTTGTCGACGAGGAAGGTGGTGTGCCGCGGCGCGGTGAAGTCGCCGGACCGCACCGCGGCCTCGACGAGCTCCGGCGTGAACCGTGCGAGGGTCCGGGCGGCCCAGGCGCCGTCGAGCTCGGTCATCCGCATGAACGCCGGGTTGGGGTAGCCGCCGCGCCAGAGGTCCGGCCGGAAGTCGCGGTCGCTGAAGAAGCCGAAGATGTCGCCCTGCGGGTCGCGCGCCGCGCGGTCCCACGGCCGCTCGACGACGCCGAAGGTCACGAAGTCGAGGAGCGCGTACTCGGCGTCGAAGTAGTAGGCGTGCCCGAGGCGCTTCGAGATCTCCTCCCACTCCCACTCGCTGCCGAAGCAGTCGCCGAGATCGATGTAGTAGTGGCGCACGTGGCCGGGCGACGAGTCCTTGTCGTCCTTGTCCTCGGCGAGCCAGACGTCCATCGAGTTCTGCTCGCGCGAGTCGAAGTGGTTGAGCCACGCGGCGAGCAGGCGCCCGCCGCGCAGGTCGCGCCGGTCCTGGTGCGGGATGACGTCGTTCGGGTCGTCGTCGCGGGTGCCCTCGTACTGGAAGGGGCCGATGGCGCGGCCCGGGAGCCAGCGCGAGGCGACCATGCGGACGCGGTCGCCGCGCCGCGAGGCCTTGGCGAGCAGCGCGTCGAGCGCCGCCTGGTCGAAGGGCCGGGGGACGCCGCTGTTGTCGGTCACCTTGAGCCCCGGCGAGAGCTTGAGCACCGACGGCCTGACGTAGATCACGGAGTCGCACGGCGCCCAGAAGCCGGCGGCGTGGTAGAGGCGCGCCGCGATCGACGTCGCCCCGGTCGCCCGCTCGGGCTGCTCCGCGGGGTCGGTCTTGAGCATGAACTTGCCGACGCCCTCGACGTTGACCCGGAAGCCGGGGTTCGCGCCGTTCGGCTTGCCCATGTCGATGACCCACGACCCGTCCGGCGCCTCGGGGTCCAGCGTCTTGTCGCCGCACGGCCCGCGGACGAGCTCCTCTGCGGACATCGGCTGCTTCCCGATCCGGTTCGTGAACCAGCTCGAGTCCGGCACCTCGTCGAGGCTGTTGACGTTGACCGACTCCCCTCCTGGATTCACGGCGAAGAACTGCGACACCGGCCGGAACATGGTGTTGTTGGCGGCGTCCCACGCGAACGAGGACACGTACGGCTCGGGCGTGCAGAGGCGGTGCTGCGGGTCGTCTTTCGGCGCCTCGGGGTCGGGCTTGCAGGGCACGGAGACGGGGGTGAGATCGGCGTCGCGCCAGATGGGGTCGCGGAGGGGGAACCGGCGCACGCCGTCGCTGCAGGCCGCGCCGAGCAGGGCGAGCAGCGGGAACAGCGGGAGCGCGCGGGTGAGCGGCGCCTTGAGCATCGGCGGGGCATGGTACTGGACGGGATGCCGCCCCGGGGCGGATTTCTGCGGCGGGAGGAGCCGGTGGCCCGGGGCGCGTCAGCGCGTCGAGCGCGCGCCGGAGGCCCGGGGGGGGGCGCGTCAGCGCGTCGAGCGCGCGCCGGAGACCGGGGGCGCGTCAGCACGTCGAGCGCGCGCCGGAGACCGGGGGCGCGTCAGCGCGTCGAGCGCGCGCCGGAGACCGGGGGCGCGTCAGAGCCCTTCTTGCCGGAGCCGCTCGATCACGGAGCGGTAGAAGTCGATATAGAGCCAGGTGTTCCCCTCGCCCGGGCTCTGGCCGAAGAGCTGGCCGATCTCGTCGAAGTGGTCGGCCGGCAGGCAGCCCCAGAAGCGCCCCCAGCGCGTGTCCCGCGCGCGCACCATCCCGTCGTTCGGGATCGACTCGCCGAAGCCGCCGTCGAGGATGGTCTCGGTGAGCGACAGCAGCGGGTGCACGGGGTCGAAGCCCTCGTCGAACTGCGCGACGAAGGGCACCGTGTCGATCGTCTTGCAGTCGCTGCCTCCGGCGGCGCGGTCGGTGCGGCCGCCGAAGGAGGCATAGAACACCCCGGGCGCGTCGGTGTACCGCGCGTTGAACTCCGCGATGCCCGGCGACGAGAACTGCTCGAGCGACGCGAACACGCTCGTCTCGTTGCCGATCTGATCGTAGAGCGGCGCCCCGATGGCGTTGAGCAGGTCGTCGAGCACGTCCTGCAGGCGCTCGTACGCGACGAGCTGAAGCGCGATGTCGGCGACCATCGATCCCTGGTGGGGCGTCGCGATGGTCACGACGGAGGCGACGAGGTCGGGCCGCTCGTGCGCGACCACGCGCGCGTCGAGCCCCCCCTGCGAGTGGGCGATGATGTTCACTTTCTCGTGCCCCGTCACCGCGAGGATCTCCTCGATCCGCGCGAGCAGCTGGGCGCCGCGGTACGTGGAGCTGTTGAACGGGTCGACGGCGGGTGTGTAGACCACCTCCCCGCCCTCGGCGAGGGTGTGCTTGACGTTGTAGAAATAGGAGTTGTACTCCGCGCCCGCGAAGTCCTCGAAGCCGAAGAAGCCGTGAGCGAGCACGATGGGATACGGCGGCCCGAGCTTCCCGGAGGAAGGCCAGCCGCCGCCGCTGCCCGAGGCATCGGACGAATCCGGCGAGCCCGTCCACGCGCCCGAGGCGGAGCTGCCGCCGGCGCCCGTGATCACATCGCCCGTGCCCCACGGATCGAGCTGCTCCTCCGCGGCGCCACAGCCGGAGAGCAGCGCGGCGGCGGCGAGCAGCGCGCAGGCGGCCATCACACCACCTGCGCTGTTTACTGACACCCGGGACACGGGATCTGCCGCAGGAGCGTCGCTGTGCGACGTGCTCCCACGTGAACCGCCGATGCGCGATGACGATGAGGAGGACGATGACGAAGCAAGGTCCAGCACGACCCACCTCCTGCCGGAATCAGCGCAGGTTCCGCCGAGGGATGTCTGATGTCAAGCGCTGTCAGAAAGTTCCACCAGCGAGCCAACTTAGCGCGGTGCGTCGCGGCGGTCGTGGTGTTTTCCATGCGGAGCGGCGAGCTGGCTCCGGTACGGTCGTGGGCCATGCGATCTGTCCAGAGCTCTTTTGCACTTGTTGTGATGGTGTCCCTGGTCGCTTGCGGCGGCGCGTCGTCGCCTCCGGCGGAGCCGGATCCCGAGGTGTCGGAGGCCGCTGCTGCGGCGCCGCCGGCGGAGGCGGGCGGCGAGAAGCCGGAGGGAGGGGGCGAGAAGAAGGAGGAGGACGCGGCGTCGGACGCGTCGCGGCAGGTCCCGACGACGTGCGAGGAGCGCGACGGCATGTGTCTGCCGCCGCCGGCGTTCGTGAAGCGGCTCTGCAGCGGGTTTCATCCGGACGTGGCGCTCAGCCTGTTCGCCAAGGGGACGCCGTTCACGCGCGGGTACCTCACGCGGGACACCGAGGCGTGGAACGCCTCTGGCGGTTCGTCCTCGAACGACAAGCTGCTGTTCGACGAGGAGGTGCTGATCCTCTATCGCCGGGTGGCGGACACGGGCGGCATGGTCGTGAGCGGCGCCGGCGGCGGCTACGACGTGCTGCGATGGGACGGGACGTGCTCCTCGCTGATGACGGAAGAGGTCCGGCTGCACGTGCCGCCCAAGCCGAAGTTCGCGCCGATCCCGTGGAAGAGCCTGGACCAGAAGACGCGCGAGGCGTTCCAGGCCGACGAGAAGGTCGGCAAGCTCGTCGCCGAGCGGCGGAAGGAGTGCAAGGGCGCGACCATGGGGGCGGTCAGCGCGAAGTGCGAGAAGGTCGACAAGCAGATGGGCGCGGCGCTGATCGAGTACGTGCGCGGCGGAGGGGCGCTGCCGGCGCCGGGGCCGCTGCCGTGAGGGGGGATGGGGGGGATCGGAGGGCTGGGGGACCGGGGGGCTGGCTGCCGGGGGGTCGGGGGGCTGGCTGCTGGGGGGTCGGGGGGCCGGGGGGAGCTGCAGAGGGGGCGGCTGCCGGGGGGTGGCTGCCGGGGGGACGGGCTGAGCTGGGGAGGGAGTAAGACCGCGGCGAGGACGAGGCTGCGCTGCCGCCGCTGGAGAGGGTTCGGGAGCGCAGCCGGAGGGAATGGGCAGGAGGTCCGACGATGGTCGGCGGTTACTCCTGCTTGTCCTTGGGCGCCACGTAGTCGGGCGGGAGCTGCGCGGCCTCGTTGCCGCCGCTGAAGAAGTACTTGTCGAGCTCGGTCATCCAGATCCGCTGGCCGGACTCGGAGATGAGGTCGAGGCGGTACTCGTTGATGAGCATCTTCGAGTGCTCGAGCCACATCCGCCACGCCTCCTTCGAGACGTTATCGAAGATCTTCTTGCCCACCTCGCCCTTGAGCGGCGGCTTCTCCAGGCCCTCCGCCTCGCGGCCGAGCTTCACGCACTGGACCATCCTCGCCATAACTTGCCGGTCTCCTTTTCTCTTTCGCGGGGTTCTTAGCCGAGCCAGGAGGAGCCGTCGAGGGCAGCAGCAGGCCGACGAGGCCAGCAGGACGGAGGAGAGGGAAACGGCGGAGGCGAAGGGGGGCGCGGCGCGGGGGGCGCCGGCGAGCGCGAGGGCGCGGGCGCGGGCGCGGGAAACGTGGGCACGGCGTGGCGCTGCGGGTGAGGCACGGGAAACGCGGGTGTAGCGCCGCACGGCGGGTGCGGGCGCGGCGGGGCGGGAGAAGCCGGGCGAGCGCGCGGGAACGACGGGGGCTGCGGAAGCGGCAGGTCGCGACGGGGGAGCGGCACGGCGCCAGGCTCCGGAGGAGGCTCCGGAGGGGACCGGCCTGTGACGGGGCGCGAGATGGAGCGGACGATCGCGAGAACAGAGCGGGCGCGAGGCGCGAGATGCCCCCCGAGGGAGAAGCGGGGCGCTGCTCCGGGGCGGGAGGCGGCGGCGGCGGACGCGGCGCGGCGGGAGGAGGCGCGGATGCGGAGGCGCGGAGCGACGCCGCGGAGACGGGGGAACCGAACAACAGCGAAACAATCGCGGTGCGGAGGGTTGACGGCAGCGCGGTTGCTAGCAATATTCAGTCCGCTTGAGGGAACCACGAGGGGGCGATCGGCTTCGACGTGGGGACTGAAGGTCTGTCTGCGTGCTGGCGGCTCCTGCTCCGCCTATCAAGCGGGACGTTACAAGTGCGAACGACAACGCATACGCTGTCGCGGCCTAATAACCGCTAAGCCATCCGAGGAGGAGATCGTCCTGGTACTCTAAGGGTGTCAACCACAGGGCTGGGCCGCGCGAGGGTGCCCTCGATAGCGTGGCCGAGATTCAGTGAGGGATAGGTCGCGGCCGAATCCGCGAACGCCGTCGCCGGCGCATGGCGACTACGCACGTGAACGAAGGTAGACTGGATGCCTTGCGGACCCGGGTTCGATTCCCGGCGCCTCCACTCAGAAGACACGGCGAGAGCCGTGTCTTTTTTTTTGCGTGTGCCCTGCGTGTGACCTGATAAATTTCGACGATGCTGGACCTGTGGCAGGTCCGGTGTAGGCTGGACCACCGGGAGCGGGCGCGGCAGGCGACGCTAGGGTACGGGGCTCCACGAGGCTCCACGGCGGGCACCAGGTCGGCGGGGCGGATCCCGGGTCCGTGCTGGCACAGCCCGGAGCACGCGATCAGACCGGGCGACCGAACGCGACTGCGTGGTGATGTAGGCGGCGGTGAGGTCCCTCCCCTGCGGGGCCGCCCCTTCCGCCCTGCCGGCGGCACCCTGCCGGAGGCAGCCCCGCCTTGACACGGGGCGGTGTTTCCGCTGGCCTCGCCGAGTGGGCCGGCCATGGGGGTAGCTGGAGCGGCAGCAAGGACCAGGAAGATACCTCTGGACGCCCGCACAACGTGTGCGCCAGGTGCCGTAGCAAGCATCAGTCAAGCCGAAGAGAATAGCTACATGGCTCTACATTCACCTGATGATTTCGCAGCTCGCATCGACCAGATGCTAGCCAACTTCCCAGTGCGACCGACGATCGACAGTACTACTCTGCGCGAAATCGTCACAACAATGTTCTATGCAACGCTCGGCCGCGAAGAAGGTCGGGAGATTTCCTTCGGCGCCGCATTCCTCGACAAGGAATCCATCCATGCGCACCCACGCAGCACCGACGTCTGGTGTGTGCATCAGTTCGAGAACTCATACCCACTAAGCATCCAAAACTTGGTAAAGCTCGCCGGCACAGCGAATCCGAAATACAGTGCCTTGATACTCGAAAAGAACGACGACACGATAAACATCACGGGAATCGTTAGAATGAGCAGCGAAGATTACCGACTTCGACGAGGAGAAGTCGTGTCGAATCGAGTTACGCCCCTAGGTTGCCTTATCCTGAAAGCGCTAGGGCCGGCACGCCTTGAGGCCGAGGCAGCCGGCTGCGTTGTGGCAGAATACAACATCGGAATCATCATCGATAGTACCGTTGGAGTACTAGGCGGCGGCCCAGTGTATGATTCACTAATCAAATTTGCCAACAAAAACAAGCTCGACCCAGCCACATACATAAAAGCGATCCGGCGAACATTATTGAATGTCCGGGATCGAGCGCGCGGCAGCACTGTTATCATCGTCTCATCCACGAACCTCGATGGACTCTCCGGAGGATATCGCTTCCAACCACCAGGGAGAGGTTTGCCTGAGGCAATCCTATACGCATCGGGAGTAAAGAAGCCACCTGCGGGCGGTGCTGTTGTCGGCAGACCCGAAGGGGGCATCGAGCAGGTCAGAGAAATACTGAAGGACAGATATCAAAAATCCGAATTTTTGCGAGCTGAGCGCGTCATGAGTGACGCAACCGCGTTTGCCGCTGATCTATGCACCATTGACGGTGCGCTGATCTTACATGACGATCTATCAGTTGCTTCGGCTGGCACAAAGATTGAATCCGTGAAGCCTCCCGATGCCGTGTTGCACGCGCTTGATGCGCACGCCACAGAAGCCGATATGCGGTCTCCTATCGTGGGACTCGGAACCCGTCACCAATCTGCGGCAGCTGCGGCATGGAGGCATCCAGGCTCTCTTGTGTTTGTTGTGTCCGAGGATGGTGTTGCATCAGCGATGCTGAGACCAAGCAGCGAGCGCCCTTTGCTGATATGGCGCCCTGTGGCTTTGGACTATTGATGGCTCCCGAAGCACAATAAAGCGGGACAAAGACGGCGAATGCCCTATGTGCGCGTTCGCGGCGAGTTAGCTCGTTCACGCAACACTACACGCTAAGATTGGACGGGTTCGACGTTGCTTACCTGCGTACGTCGGCCCTTGAGTTCCAGCAATTCCGCAAAATCCAGAACCGTTCCAGGAAGGGACACGTTTCGACCACACCGTCCAGCGACCGCGCCGGGCCGGCAACGTGGGTTAGCGGATTTGCGACGGACACCGGCCGCCGTCCAGAGCCACACAACTGGCGCCTCTGGGCCGTTGATATCTCGGGCATGATCGACCCTGACGAGCTCGACGCCATCGCTGACGCCGTTCTCGCCGAGGAGGACGAGACCTTCTCTCTGCCCGTCGCCCCCGGCCTCGTGCTGGAGCTCGCCTACGACAGCTCCGGCCTGTTCGCCGCGACCTGGCGGACCGGGTCATGGTGGCGGGCGGTCGACATCGGGGAGGCGTGATGCCATGCCTCGCGTGCCTGCGGCAGGCATGCCTCGCGGCAGGCTAAATCCTGGACCTCACGTACGTTCACAACGGAACGACCCCGGAGCTGCTCGCCGGGAGCACGGCGGCCGGACGCCCCTCCCCCTGCGGGAGCACCGGAGGCAGGCTGCTCTTGACACGGGACGGTATCTCCGCTGGCCTCGCAGATTGGGGTGGCCACGGGCCTAGCTGGTGGTTCCTATATAAGCGAGGGACGCTGCTGCGATAATCAGAACGACGGATCACGATGGTGTGCCATCCACCACCGTGTCACTTTCAATACGGGAGATGTAATTCCACTATGGCTTTCCGCGTTGCCGTACTTTATGCGCCCATCGATGAGCCATACATGCAGCAGTTCGACAAACATCTACAGCGATTAAAACGAGGCTTCGTCAGGGTGTGGCACACTGGGCAAATACTGCCCGGCAACAACCGCGATCTCGATGTCGCAGATCAGGTCGAAAACAGCAGAATCGTAGCAGTACTCGTAAGTGCAGACTACCTCGCAATGGACGAATGCCACAGTCCAGCAATTTACAATGCAACAGTCAACGCAGCACTAGGGATCCAGACGTTGATTCCAATTATCGCGCGGTCCTGCAACTGGGAGCAATCGCCGCTTGGTCACCTCGCTCCGATTCCGGACAACGCAAATCCAATATCTCAATGCGACGACCAAGACGCAGCGTGGAAACACGTCGCCGCCCACATCGCGAAAGCACTTAGCGAAATCACATCTTCCATTCCAGGAGAAGCTGAGCGCAAGCGACGCGAGCTCACTGGCGACACGTGCGACTCGTCGAGCGTCGCGATTCTCGAAGTATGGTTCGACAATAAGTCACAAATATTCTACCTACAGGATTTTAATTCAATAGGCCGACTTTCACAGAATAGTATCGTAATTCTACATCCCCAAATATCTAGGCGTCACTGTATCATCGCCCAGCAAGTTGGCGGATTCTTCATTTGCGATCTTAACTCGTCATGTGGCACTAGCGTAAACGGAAACCAATTAACCGCGACAGGACTAAGGCATGGCGACAACATTATGCTCGGCAGCGTAAAGGCGACGTTTCGAATTATTCGCAAGTCAGCAAGTGGCAAATGCAGCACGTGACGTTGAAGCCACGACCTTGATCGCTCCAAGTGCGCACATGATCGCAGATCGGGCATGAAGAAGCATGACCACTGCCCGAGGCCAAGAACACCAATACAGGTTAGGCGCTCTCAATGCATACCCTATGCTGGAGCTCGCGTGCGACGAGGCGGGTCTGTCCTCGGCGACCTGGCAAGCTGGGTCATAGGCGGGTTTCGAGTTTGTGGAACCGTGAGTTCGGGAAGGGACCGCGGAGGAGTCTACCGCGAGCGACGCCGCCGCTTGAGCACGTGCGCGAGGTGCTTGCGGCCGAGGCGGAGCCGCGAGAACGCGGTCTCGACGGGCACCCCGAGGCTCCGGGCGACCTGGGAGACCTGCTCGCCCTCGCCGGCGGTGCCGTCGCGCTGGTGAGGACCTACCCGCGCCTGCGGCGGCGCTTCTGCCGCTGGATGAAGCGCCAGCGGGCGATCTCGAACGCGGCATCGTTGAACCAGGGCGCCCCGGGCGCCTTGGCGATAGGCTTGCCGAAGACGTCCGTCCAGAGATCGAACCCGGCGCGCCGGAGCTCCCGCAGGTGGCGCTCGGTCACGCGCTTGGGGATCCGGAGCAGGCGCCGCGTGTACGACTCCTCGAACACCAGCACGACGGTCCGGCCGTTCATGAGCCGCACCTTGCGCTTATGGGTCTTGTAGCGCGTGACGATGGCGCCCTTGGGCGGGCCAAGCTTGTGCTCGGGATGGCGTTTCACCGGCATCGGCGCCACCTCCGCAGCCGGAGCTCGAGCGCGGCGCGTGCGATGCGGAGCCGGCTGATCGCGCTGTGCGGGCTCATCCCGTGCCGTCGCGCGTACGCGGAGAGGGTCTCCGGGCTGTCGACGACCAGGAGGATCTCCTGATGCTCCGGCTTGAGACTGCCGATCGCCGCGAGCAGGTCGCGCGCCTCCAGCTGGGCCTCCAGGCTCGGGCCGACGACCCCGCGCAGCCGGCCGAGCGGCTGGGCGTCGAGGATGACACGGCGCACGTACGCGCTGTCGAAGTAGTGGCCTGCCTGCCTCCAGGCGATACCGTGCAGCCACTTCCGCAGCGCGTCCCGGGGCTTGTCCTTCGGGTCCGGCCGGTACTGGCCGCGCCTCACGGCCTTCCAGGCAGCGACGAAGACGGCCTGCTCCACGTCGTCGCGATCGCGCTTCGGGATGCCCTTCAACGTGGCGAGGACAAGGCCGCGTTCGGCAAGGATCGCCTCGATCGTCGGTCGCCTTCGGGGATGTCTCGCGGCAGGCGGGCGCTTGGCCCCCTTCCGCTTCTTCTTCACCCGGCCCTCCCGCGTTCAGCCGGGCCGGGCGGCGCAGAGGAGCTACCTGGATCGGCAGATGACCAGGGGCGAACGGAGGGCGGATCGATTCCTTGGCCCGTCGGCGGGCGTAAGCATATAACGAACATGTCGGACCTCGTTTGCAGCGGGGTTCGGCCACGCAGCCCGGGGTGTTCCCGCACCCGCGGGCTGCACTTCATTGCGGCTTGTAACAGCCATGCTCCAGGAGGCACAACTCACGCCAATGCTGCGCAGCTGCCTTTGCTGCGAAGCTGGCGTTCTGCGAAGCTGCGGCGGGGAGGAGCGTGTCAGTCTTCTTCGGGGAGCATGATGGTGATGACCGGCTCGCAGTCGTCACCGGGGCCGCAGATGGCCTTGAGCTTCACGAGGGCAGGCGTGATGGATTCGGTGACCACGTGGAGCTCGAACAGGATCTCGCTCTGATCCTTGTTTCGGACGGCGGCCCACCTGAACATCCAGAGAATGTCCCAGAGTCGGCCTTCCTCGCCGTTGCCTGCCCGGATCGCCGCGGGCGTCAGCTTCACGTAGCGCCCCCAGACGGTGCTCGTCACGGCTACCGGGATCTTCACGCCGAGCTCGCGAGCCGTGGCGCTCACGTCGATGAGGGTGCCGTCCTCGATGGCCTGCGCGCGGGCATACGAGAAGACCAGCTCCATGGTGATTTCGTCGTCGACCGTCGGCGGCTTCCCCGCCCCGTTGTTGTCGTGCGCGTCCATGATCACACCGCCCTCGCGAGCACTGGGCGGCACAGACCGCACGAAAGGCGCAGCTCCGCGCAGTCGCAGGGCGCCTCCCGGATCGGCACCACGGCGGCCGGCTTCGAGCGGGTCCGCGGCTTCCTCTCCGACCTCGGCGCCGGAGCGGGTCCCGGCTTCACCTGATCCCGCGAGCCAGGGCGGGGAACGGACTTCAGAGCGGGGAACAGGCTCACCAGCTGCTCGTAGTGGGAGGCAATCGGGGTCATGAGCCCGGACTCCCAGTACCAAACGGAGCTCGCAACCACGTCCAGAAGCTGACCGAGTTCTTCCTGAGTGAGACCCGCTGCGATACGCGCTGCGGCGAGCGCTTGACCGAATGCCCTTTTCATTGGAAACCTCCGACGCCGCTATCCCCGGGCCCGCGCGTTCCGCGGGACACCGGGGCTCACAGCCGCGGCGGAGGTCGTCAGAGGCCGATCGCCTGGCGGATCTCGTCCGTCATCCAGGGGGCGCCGCGCAGGTAGGTCACCGTCGCGCTGGAGCTGTCGGCGCAGGCCGCGGGGAGCGCGCTCTTGTCCGCCTGCCCGCGGAAGACCTTCAGCACGATCGAGTGGAGCTTGGCGTCATGGCCCAGGGCGAACCGGCGCTTCGCGGCGAGCTCGGCGCCGCAGCCGCAGAGGCAGTGCCCGGTCGCCGTGGTGACCGTCTTTTTGGACGCCTTCGGGACCTTGGCCTTCTTCCCCGCCTTCTTGCCGCCCTCGGTGCCCGCCGCGGGCTGCTCGGCCTCGCTGCCCTCGACGGCCCTCTCGCTGCCCTCCGAGGGGGTCTCCGTGGCCTTCTCGCTCGCCTGGGCCCCGCTACCCTCGGCGACCACCTCCGGCGCGACGGCGGTATCGTTCGCGGCCTCGACGACGGGGCTCACGCTCGCCTCCGGAGCCGGCGCGCTCGCGGGCGGCTGGGAGACCGGCGCGGCCTCGACGACGGCGGCCTTCGCGCTCTTCTTCCCCGCCTTGATCCGGAAGACGTTGTTCGTCAGCGTGAACACGCCGCTCCTGACCAGGTTGTTGGCGGCGCGCATGTCGAGCCCCCGCGCCTTCAGGTGCCCGGCCTCGACCTCGCCGTGCTTGGCGACGTACTCGTAAACCCTCTGCTGCGGCTCCGTGAGATTCTTGATGTCCATGTCGTCCTCCAGTCCCTAAACCTTCACGCTACGTGCCAGTCCTCTAACGCCTTGAGCCCCGGGCCCGCGCGCTCCGCGGGACACCGGGGCTGTGGTCGAGTGTGGACGCCTACTGCGGCCAGCTACCCGTGTTGAGGTATGTGGCCAGTACCCACGCGTGCGACATCGGGCCGTTACGGTCGATGCCTCTGCCGGTGTCGTGGTCCCGCAGGTAGACGGGGCCGTCCCACGCCTTCGCGGCCTCGACCCACTGCCTGACCTGCTCGTGGGTCATCCACCAGTCGATCAGCCGCTTGAAAGCCGGGATGTAGATGGCTCGCCTCGCGTCACCGGGTTTGGTGATGAGCGGTTCTCCCTCGCCGGCCCAGGCGCCGATCGGCCGCTTCGCCTTGCCCCGCCGCCAGTCCCCCGCGAGCGTCGCCTCGTCCGGTCGTCCGCCGACCTCGAAGATCTTGGTCCCTTGCCACAGGCACTCGACCGAAACCGCCGTGACGTCCTCGTAGACGTGCAGGATCGCCCGGTTCGTGGGGTTGCTCCAGACCCAGTTGCGGAACGTGCCGATATCGGACGTGTCGTTCTTTCCGCAGGTGTTGATCACCAGCGCCTTCGGGTCGTCGATCGCTGCCCTCATACCAACCGCGGTGAACTTCCCCATGTGCTCAATCTTCATTGCCACCTCCGCCCTGAAAATTTTCACGCGACGTGCCAGAGCCCCATGTGACCATCACCGCTGGTTCGCTGCCCACCACGCCCTCAGTTCTCGGAGCCCGACAGGAGCTCTTGGAGCATGTTTTCGTGGAGCTTGATGAGCCCATCCGTGGCTCGATTCTGGGGACGAGCACGGAGGGTTTCGAGCGTGTTGCGCAGCGTGGCGATCTTTTCCTCTTTGGTCCGAGTGTCCGGCGCGAACGTGAATCCCTTGGTCATCCGCTTCATGTCTCGCTTCGTGAGCTTCATTGTCGCGACCTCCGCCCAACAGATTTTCACTCAGCGTGCCAAAGCTTCACGCGGCCGTCGGCGAACAGCCTGGTTTCCTCGAGTCCGCGTTCAAAAGCAGGGAATTATGACAGCGGCGCCATATATCGAGAGCCTCAGCGCATTCGAGATACGCTCTCGAGGCCTCCGAGACGTCTTCCAGGCCATTATGACAGGCGTGTCATGTATCTGGCAGACACGTCATATTGAGAGTCGGAACCCTCAACGCCGCGAGCCCCGGGCCCGCGCGCTCCGCGGGACACCGGGGCCAGGGCGGTTCACCGAGCGCTACTCCAGCTCGACCTCCATCATGTACCCTGTGTCGTCATCGTACATGTCGACGTACTCGACCTTCGCGCGGTCGAACGACACCGACGCGCTGGTGCCGGTGAGCTTGATGACGATCTCGGTGTCCGTGTGGCTCACGTGATCGCCCACGTACGCCGGTCCGTCCTTAAGCTTGATGAGCGTGAGCTGAGTGATGTCACCGTCATAAGTCTTCGGATCCTCCAGCACAGAAATGAGCCACTCATCGATATCCCATGTAGCCTGATCGTCCATCGGTTCACCTCTCGACATGTCCACGGTTCCTGACGCCTCAGGCCCCGGGCCGGCGCTCTCCGCCGATCACCGGGGCTCGTCAGCGTTGCGGCGACCTACGCGAAGAAGGTGAAGTAGTCGGCCGCCCAGACGCGAGCCTCCTTCGGCTCGACCAGCCCATGAGACTTCCACTGCCCCCGGTTCGCCCCGCGCAGCTCGCGGGTGAGGAGCGCGCCGAACTTGCCGATCTTGACGTCCTGCAGCGTGCCACCCTGCGCGGCGAGCGCCTCGAAGATCGGAAGCACCTGATTAATCCCGAGCGTCATGCTGTCCATCGTTCAACCTCCGCCCGACAAACTTTCACTCGACGTGCCAAATTTGCAGACGACTCCCAGCCGGCAGCACGCCGGTTCGAGAAGGCTCGAGAGGAAGGCCAATTATGACAGCCGTGTCATGTATCGAGAGCCACGGCGATTTTCAGATACGGTCCGAAAGCCGCAGAGACGTCACCCGACATATTATGACAGCGGTGTCATGTATCTGGCAGACGTGTCATGATGCCCTGCGACGGAACGAATACGCGGCCTTGAGCACACGCAGCTCGGCGCGGGGCTCGGACTCCCCGCCGGCCAGGTGCGCAAGGGCGCTCCGGAGCGCGTCCGCCGCGTCCCTGTGGCTCCCCTCGGGCGATGCCAGCTCCCGACGCGCCCGGTCCACGGCGAGGAGAGCGCGACGCTGCCGAGCCAACGCCGCCACGCGCAGGACGGCGCCGGTCGGGTCCGCCTCGGGGTCGCGATCACGGAGCAGGCCTCGCACGTAGCCGATCACCTCCCCGTGCGTCAGGTCGTCCGTGACGACGCCGGTCGACAGCGCCGCTGCGAGCGAGCGGTGCAGCGGCTCGCCGAAGTCCTCAGGCTTCAGAAGGGGCTCGAGCTCGTTGGTCGCGATGGATGCCGCGAGCGCTTCCCTCTCCGCCTCCACGTCGACGGGCGGCCTCGCCTCCAGCGCCTCCCGCCAGCGCGCGGTCCGTTGGACGGCGAGCAGCGCGGCGAAGCCCCCGAGGACGTCCTCCAGGGCCTTCCGAAGCTCCCTCACCGCCCAGACGAGCTCCCCCCTCCCGAGCCTCACGACACCATGCGTTCCTTGATCGCGGACACCGGCGAGTCGAGCAGCGTCACGGCGTCGCGTCGGATGTCCGGTGAAAGGTGACTGTACCGAAGGGTGATTTCCATGTTGCTGTGGCCGAGCAGCTCCTGGATCGCCTTGATGGCAACCCCCTTCATGGCCAGGTGGCTCGCGAACGTGTGCCGGAGCACGTGCCAGCCGATCCGCCGAAGCCCTGCCCGGTGGCACGCACGCCAGAGGGGACGCCTGCACTCGCCGCGGCTGAGCATGTGCCCGCCGCGGCCGGGGAAGACCAGGTTGCCCGCGAACCGGGAGGGCAGCTCCCGAAGCACGGCGACCGTCTCCGGCGACAGAGGCAGCTCCCGTCCCTTGCCGCTCTTCGGCGTGCCGACGATCCCGCGCGCAACCGCCCGGCGCACGTTGAGCCGCCCGGCCACGAGGTCCACGTCGTCCCAGCGCAGCGCGAGCAGCTCGCCGTGCCGCAGCCCGGTCCGCAGGGCGAGCAGCAGCATCGGCCTCCACTCCCGCTCGGCCCCGTCGAGCAGCCGCTGCGCCTCCTCGAAGGTCAGGAAGTCGAACTCGGGCAGCGGGGTCGGTAGCCACCGCATCGACGGCACGGTGGCGAGGCGTCCCCACTCCTTCGCGACGGTGAAGACCCGGTGCAGCACGGTGAGCTGGTTGTTGATCGTCTTCGGCGCGAGGCCGGCCGACACCTGCTTCGCCTTGAACTTCTCGAACTGCTGCGGGCCGATGGCATCGAGGCGGAACTCGCCGAAGAAGGGCACGAGGTACTTGTTGACAATCGTCTTCTTGGTCTCGACCTCCGACGGCTTGTTGTTGGTCACCGCATACGTCTCGATGAACTCCTTGGCGAACTCCTCGAACTTCGGAACGACCACGTTGGCCTTGAGCGACACCTCCAGGCGGCTCCGCTCCTGCCGCTCCAAGGCGAGCGCCTCCGACTTGCTCACGTTGCCGACCGTCTTGCGGACGCGGTTGCGCCTGCCGTTCCGCCAGATGACGATATCGATGGTCCACGAGCCCTTACGCCGACGTACTGTCATTCCGCATCACCTCTTCTGCTTCTTGTCAGCAGCGGCCCATTCCAACACGGCTGGACGGTAGATGCGAAGTACTCGCCCGAATCGCTTGACACCAGGGACCTCCCCATCCCGTATGAGCTCATAAACCGTCTTCTTGCTGACACGCAGGTACGCCGCGAGCTCTTCGGCGGTGAAGAAGTCCTGATCGGCCGCCGCTGCCGCCTCCGTGTTCGTGGAAGCGCTCATGGTCAGAACGGAATGTCGTCGGTGGAGCCCTGGCCGTGAGAGCCCGACGGCTCGTAGTCATCTCGGCCCTGCCCGCCGCCGTTCTTCTTGTCGAGCAACAGGAGGTTGGTCGCGACGACCTCGGTCTTGAAGCGCTTGTTGCCCTCGCGATCGTCGTAGCTCGACGTCTGGAGCCGGCCCTCCACGAGGACCTGCGAGCCCTTGCGGAGGATCGGGGCCAGGGCTTCCGCGCGCTTGCCCCACAGAACCACGGAATTCCAGTCCGTGCGCTCCTTCTTCTCGCCTTCCTTGTCGAAGTACGGCTCCGTCGTGGCCATGCGCATGTTCAGCACGGCCTGCCCAGACTGCGTGTGTCGGAGCTCCGGATCGGCTCCGAGGTTGCCCGAAAGGATGACCCTGTTGATCCCGTACGCCATGATCGCCTCCTACTTGCCTGCGCCGAAGTTCATCTCGTCTTCGCTCATGCCCTCACCTCACTCCGCGGCGTCGACCTCCGGAGCGTCCTCCAAGGCGACCGCGAGCATCCCCTGCGCCCGCGAGACGAGCGCGGCGAGCTTGTTGCCGGTCGCCGTCTCCAGCTCCGCCTCGATCGCCGCCCGGTCCTCAGGCGCGAGCTGCGGCAGGATCTCGTTGAGCTCCGCTCGGAGCTTCGTGTCCGGCGCGATCACGCCAGCCGCCCAGGCCTTCGCGAGGTCCTCCCACGTCGCCGGCAGGGACGGCGGAAGGCGCAGGCGCGTCTTCGCGTAGTACGTGGCGCTCTCGCGCGTGTAGAGGATGCGCCCCTTGTACCGGCCGAGCGAGCGCGAGGTCTTGCTCCCCTTCTGCACCTCGACCACCCAGTCCAGGAACAGCACGTGGTCCGCCCACGCGCGCCACATCTGCCGCGCCTCGACGCCGGTCGTCCCGGTCCCCTTGAGCTGGATGTCCCAGCGGCGGTAGAGGTCTCCCGAGGTGGTGGACGCATCGACGGTCTCCGCGGCGTGCGCGATGATCCAGATGTGGACACCGCTGCGGCGGATCGCGTCGAGCTTCGCCTGGACCTCGAACCAGAACGGCTCGGCGGCGGACCACACCTTCTTGTAGTCCTTGGCGTCCATGTGGCGGACCTTCTCCGCGCCGCATGCGGCCTCGTGGACGAGCCGCTCGATGCCGGACAGCGAGTCGAGTGCGAGGTGCGGGAACTGCCTCCGGCCCTCCACGTCCGCGGTGTTGAGCTCGGCGAAGACGTCCAGCGCCTGGTGGAGCTCGGCGAGCGTGCGCGGCGTCTCCTTGAAGTGTGCCGGCTCGTGGTCGGGCGACACACCCTTGAGGCCTTCCTCGATCGGCACGATGAACACCCCGGGGATCGTAGAGACGAGGTGCGTCTTCCCGATGCCGCTGCGGCCGGTCAGGATGATCTTGTGCTTGCTCCGGTCGGGCGCGCGGGTGACCGAGGCCGCGGAGAAGCGGGGCTGCGGCCGGGGCTTCGAGCCCTGGGTCGGCGGCGGGGAGGGAGGCGCCTTCGCGGGCGGCTGGCTCCTCGCCGGGGGCGGCGCAGCCTTGCCGGAGACGGGCCGGACGTGGGAGGTCGAGAACTGCTCGAACTTCTCCAGCGCGTCGAGGATCGGCGCGTCGGTGCGGAGCGTGACGAGCTTGAGCGCGTGGTCCAGCAGGCCGACGTTGGCGAGCAGCGACTCGCGGATGCTGTCCGGCCGAACCTTCCAGCTCCCGTCGTCGTTCTTCTCGTTGACCGCCTTCCAGATCCCCTCCACGGAGCCGAACTCGCCGAGCAGCCGCTTCGCGTGCTCCGCGCCGATCTTGGGGACGCCCTTGATGTTGTCCGCCGTGTCGCCGACCAGGGCGAGGTAGTCCCGCATCTGCTCGGGGCCGACGCCGAACTTGTTCCGTACGTTGTCGGGCCGCACCACGACCCCGGTCTGGACATGCAGTAGCGACACCCGGTCGTTGAGCAGCGCCAGCAGGTCCTTGTCCTGCCCAGCGATGACCACCTCGATCGGGGGATCCTGCTCGCCGGCCCAGGCAGCAGCGGTCGCGATGAGGTCGTCCCCCTCGAAGCCGCCGACCTCGAGGACCTGAAAGCCCATGGTCCTGAGCTCGGCGACGACCCGCGCGAGCTGGGCGCAGCCGGCCTCGTCCTTCGGGGGCCGCTTCGCCTTGTACTCGGGCTCGATCTCGTAGCGGAACGAGCGCCCCGCGTCGCAGCAGATGGCGACGTGCGAGTGCTTGCTTGCGAGCTGGCGAACCTTCCCTATGACGGCCTCGTAGGGCGCGTCGATAGATTGGTGCTTGGAGCTGAACCAGTTGAACCAGAACAGCGCCGATAGATCGAGAAGGAGCAATGCAGCCATTCTGACCTCCGGGCACAACGAATCACGCGAGCGCACGTCTGTCAATCGGCGCACTCAGAGTGACAGGCTGCGTGGCAGTAATCCGACACCATTGCGATGGACGAGGCCGGGACGATTTGATAGACGTCGCTCCGATCCCACATTGGCGCCGTTATTTAAGCTATGCGGCGCACGATTCCGTCGACTGGTCGCTGCCTCGACCGCGTTGACAGGTTGGCACTACGTTGCAAGCTACTAGGTCGCGAGGGGAGAGGACTAGCGTGCCGCGGCATCCATCAAGCCGGTGGAGCGAAGCGTGACAGTGAGCAGGATCGCGTTAAGTGAGACTGATTGGGGCCAGCGATCGGGTGTTCCGGCCTGGGTCGCCCCGCGGGCAGGTCGTTGCCGCGCAGCCCTACCGCCGTTCCTTGTGCTGCTCGGGGACGGAACGAGCTATGCCGGGCGGCGCCGCGCGGTGAGCTTGACCTTGGACATGGCGGCCTCGATCTGGTCCAGCACGTCGGCCCACTCGGGCGGCTCAAGGTCGGCTGCTTCGGGGGTTGCGCCGAGCGCTCGCGCCGCAGCTACCGTGGGGGCCGACCACTTCCCACGGTGGTACGCGATCGCCGCCTCCAGCGGGTGCGACAGTTGGCGGGCCGCAACCGGCGCGGCGGTCGAGACGCCATCGGCGTCCCCCCGGCCGGTGGCCAGCCACTCGAAGCTGACCTCCAGGGCATCGGCGATCCGGCGCATCATGTCGGGCGAGATCTTGGTTCGCTCGCCCTTGATCAGCCGGCTGACGTAGCCGCGGGAGAGCTGCGCCTTGTACTCCAGGCCGTGCTGCGAGAGCTGGCGCTTTTCCAGCATGATTGCAATCCGCTCGGCAAGGCTGCCAGGGGCGGGCACCGTAGGGGCGAAAGGCTCGATTTCTTTGACCATTTTGTCGTCTCCGGCGCCCCCCAGTGTAGCTGGCGGAGCGCGTCGCTGTCAAGTGGTCGCGAACTGACGTCAGGATCCTGCGCCGCTGTCACTCTGGGTGCCACGTGTGACAGCTGTCACTCATCACCTGACTATTGACACCCGTGTAGACGGTTGATAATCTGGAGAACATGCACCGGTTTACCAAAACCCAGCTCGGCAAACGATTCTCGGAGGGGTCCAGGCAACTCTGGCTCCTTATGATCAAGCGGGAATGGTCGCAGAAGACGCTCGCCCAAGCGCTGGGCAAGCATCGCACTGCTGTGAACCGTTGGCTCAATGGAAACAGGGCGCCGGACTATCTAACCTGCATCCACATCCAGCAGGTGCTCGGCATCGAGGCGTCCGCGTGGGGGCAACCGCCCGTCGAGCCGTTCGTCCCGCCGGCCACCTGGAAGCTCGTGCCCCCGGAGGCTGCATGAGGGACGCGCTCGCGCAGGCGAAGCGGGCGCTGTCCCGCCAGGGGGCGCTCCTCGTGATCGACGTCGATGGCACGCTCGCCGACGACGTGGGACGCCGGCACCTGAGACCGGTACCGGAGCCGCACTGCCTGGGAGGCGTGTCGGCCGAGCAGATCGACCGCTACATGGCGCCCGAGCTCGTCGCGTTGGACGCGTGCGTGCGCGGCGCCCAGCGGTTCCTCGTCTCCCTGCTGCGCTACCTCCCGCTCCGAGGCCGCAACCTCGCGGTCGTGACGGCGCGCTGGGACACGCTGCGCTCGATCACGGAGCTGTGGCTCGCGGCGAACTACGGGTTCCTGCGTCCCTGCCCGCTCCTCATGCGGCGGTGGGGCGACTCGCGCCCGTCGGTCGACGTGAAGCTCGAGCTCGTCCTGGAGCGCGGCACCCATGGCGTCTGGCTCGACGACGACCCGCGGATGCTCGCCGCCGCCGAGCAGATCGGCTTCGTCCCGCTGAAGGCCCCTGAAGCCTACACCCCCTCGGAGGAGGTCCAATGCTCGACGGAAAGGTGAACGTCCTGCTCGATGCCCAGTGGGGGAGCAGCGGCAAGGCGAAGGCGGCGCTTTGGCTCGCCGAGCGCCACGGCGCGACCTTCGCGTCCTGCTCCAACGGCCCAAACAGCGGCCACACGGCCGTGCGCGACGGGAGCAAGTACGTGTTCAAGTGCCTGCCGGCCGCGTCGCTGGCGAACTCCGTCAAGACCGTCCTCCTCACCGGGGCCAGCATCTTCGACCTCGATCAGTTCAAGACCGAGGCCTGCTGGACCCAAGCGGGCATCGTGATCCACGAGCGAGCCGTCGTCCTTCAGGAGCGTCACCGCGAGCAGGAACGCACCTGCGCCGGCCTGACCGTGATCGCCTCGACGCAGCAAGGCACCGCTGCCGCGGCGATCGAGAAGCTCATGCGCAACCCCGAGGTGGTCGCCGCCGCGCACCGGGACGCGTTCTGGCCCGATCGCGTCGCCAGCTCATTCGAGTGCCGGGCCATCCTGTTGGACGCCCTCGAAAAGGGTCAGGCGGCGCTGCACGAGGTCTCCCAGGGCTACGCGCTCTCGCTCGATCACGGCTCGCACTACCCCCAGTGCACGAGCCGCAACTGCACCACGGCGCGCGCGCTCGATGACCTCGGCATCAGCCCCCGGCTGCTCGGCGACGTCTACCTCAACGTGCGGCCGTACCCGATCCGGGTTGGCCACATCATGCACGACGGCCAGGTCCTCGGTCACTCGGGGGGCTTCTACCCCGACTGCGAGGAGACCGACTGGGAGACCGTCGGGCGGCTCGCGGGCATGCCGGACGAGGAGATCCGCAGGCTCTACCAAACCGAGCTCACGACGGTCACCAAGCGGCTCCGGCGCGTGTCGACCTTCAGCTGCATGGGCTTCGTCGATGCCGTTCGGGCGAACGGCGCCACGAAGATCATCCTGAACTTCGCCAACTACCTCGACTGGAGCGTGCACCGCGCGCGCGGCGAGGTGCCCGTCGATGACCTGCCCGCACGGGTCCGCGACTTCGTGCGGCTCCTCGAAAACCTGTCCGGCTGCCCGGTCGTCGCGATCGGCACCGGCGCTGACCACAACGACGTTCTGATCCCCAGGAGGCTGTGATGGACCACGTTCGCCAGGAGCTGTTCGCAAACTTCGGTCGGGTCACGGAGGCCGCTCGGCACGTCTTCGAGCAGAAGAGCGCGTCGTACGGCTACCGGAACATCGCGGAGACCGGCGAGGACGGCGTGCTGCTCCGCATGAAGGACAAGTTCGCCAGGATCAGCAATAAGGACATCCCGGGCGAGAGCGTCGACGACACCCTGATCGACCTCATGAACTACGCCGCGATCCTGCTGCTCCTGCGCTCGGGGAAGTGGCCAGGGTACCAGGCCGGGACGACGCAGCGCGACCTCGGGCGCACGCTCCAGGTTCTCGACAGCGGCGCCGCGGGCATCTCCGCCCCCGCCCTCGAAGGGGACGTCGGCTACGACCTCCGGGCGGCGCGCGACGTCACCGTGCAGGCGGACGCGGCCGGCCCGACGTACATCCCGACCGGGGTTCGCGTGAAGGCGCCCGAGGGCACCTGGCTCCGCATCGTCGGCCGCTCCAGCACCACGAAGCTCGGCCTGCTCACCGCCGAGGGCGTCATCGACAACGCCTACACCGGCGAGCTCCTCGTCGCCTGCTTCAACCTCTCCGGCCGCGACATCACGGTCCGCGAGGGCGACCGGCTGGCCCAGCTCATCTGCTGCCCGATCATCACGCCGAAGATGGCGATCGTCGAGCAGCTGCCGGTCACGGCGCGCGGCACCAAGGGGTTCGGCTCCACCGGCGAGGCCGTGAGCTCGGCGCCGATCATCGCCGCGGTCGGGGCATGAACCGAGCGGACGTCCTGACGGAGCTGCGCCGGCTCCTGGACGGGCTGCCGGAGCCGTGGCCCGAGGTGGTTCTCTTCGTCGTCCGGCGCATCGCGTCCGGCCAGCCTGGCGTGCGACGGGAGGGCATCTCGACGGCCGCGGAGTGCGCCGCCCACGCGTGCGACATCGCGATCGAGCGGATCGCTGAGTTCCTGCAGCACGGCCCCGACGCCGTGGTGAGCCCGGCCGGCATCTCGCCGCCGAGGCGATAAACAGCGCCGCGAAAGCGGCTTCAGATGGTGTGAAACGCGCGCGCTTGGCGGCGCATAGGCCGCCTTGCGCGCATTTTCTGGGGAGACACGACCTTGAGCCGATGGAGTGCCATAACTCGACTCGGACCCTACACGGTTGCTGCGCTCATCTGGAGAGCCAAGAAGCTTTGCACCTGGTGCGGTCAGGAAGTCGCCAAAGGCAGATACGCGATTGATCATGTGGTCCCTCGGGCACTCGGAGGGGCCGACGTCTGCACGAACCTCGTTCTCGCGTGCGCCGAGTGCAACGTGGCGCGCGGGGACTCTCCCAGCGTTTCGCCTTCCCTGCTGCTCCGCATCGAAGCCGCCGGCCGCACGGAGGCTCAGTGCTGGGAGGAGGTGAGGCGGCAGACCGCGATCCCGGCCGGGCGCGGAACGTGGGCCAACCTGTCCGCGCGAGTGCTCGCCCGGCAGTGGTTCGGCGAGACGATCGACAAGGACCTCGCGCACGCCCGAGCCTACAAGGCGCGCGTCGCGCAAGAGCTCAAGAGGGTTCCCTTCTGATGAGCTCGGAAGGTGGAATTCGGCTCCTGAAGCTGACGAAGAAGTACACACAGGCTCGCGTCGCGCGCAAGTGCGGTGTGAGCCAGGCCGTCATCAGCTTCTGGATCTCGGGCAGGAGCAAACCGGACTACGAGAACCGGAAGACCCTCTACAAGCAGTACCAGATCGAGATGGACGCCTGGGATCGCGACTCGGAGCAGGTGAAATGAGCGACGACCGCATCGTTCTGGTCATCGACACGCGCGAGCAGCGGCCGTGGTCCTTCTCCGACGAAGTGGCGACCGTGCGCGCGACGCTCTCGGCCGGCGACTACTCGGTCCAAGGCCTCGAGGACCGCATCCGGCTGGAGCGCAAGGAGCTCGGCGACTTCGTGACCTGCTGCACCCGCGAGCGCGACCGCTTCGTCCGCGAGCTCGACAAGCTCCGCGCCTACGAGCTGCGGGCGATCGTCGTCGAGGCCTCCCTGCTCGACGTCGCGGCGCACCGGTACCGCTCGCGGGCGCTGCCCAAGGCGATCGTGGCGTCCGCCGTCGCGTTCCACGTTGACTACGGCGTCCCGACGATATGGGCAGGCGACCACGCCAAGGCCGCGCGCGTCGCCGAGATGATCCTGTGCCGCTTCGCCAGGAAGGCGGCCGAGCTGCGGACGGAGCAGACATGAACACCTCGGAGAAGAAGTATCTCGCGGAGGAACGCGCCGCGATCCAGAACGAGCAGGACCACGGCCGGCGCGGGAACCTGCGCGTCGCGCCCGCGGTTGCCCCCACGCCCGAGGATCCGCGTCCGCTCATCCGGCTCGGTCCGGAGCTCCACGAGCTGGCGGACCGTGGCATCCAGGCGCTCCGCGCGGATGAGGACCTCTACCAGCGGGACGGCGCTCTCGTGCACGTCACCCAAGCGGAAGCCGACGACGCCTCGATCGTGGCAGGCTCGCCGCAGGTCAGACGGCTGGCCCTTGCTACCCTTCGCGAGCGGCTCACGCGCGCCGCGCGCTGGGAGCGCTTCGACAAGCGCGCTGATGACTGGGTGCGCACGATCCCGAGCGACGCGGTGGTGCACGCCATCCTGAACCGCGGGGAGTGGGACGGTATCAGGCACATCGTCGGCATCATCGAGACGCCGGCCCTGCGGCCCGATGGGTCCGTGCTCACGTCGCCGGGCTACGACCAGGCTACGGGCTACCTGTACGTGCCCAACGCAGAGTTCCCCGTGGTGCCCGAGTCGCCGACCCAGGACGATGCGAAGCGCGCGCTCGCCGAGCTCGCCGAGTGCTTCTGCGACTTCCCGTACAAGTCCGAGGAGCACCGGTACACGGCGATCGCCGCGATCCTCACGCTCATCGCCAGGCCGGCGATCCGGGGAGCCGTCCCCGCCTTCCTGTTCGACGCCTCCACGAGGGGCAGCGGCAAGACCCTCCAGAGCGACGTCGTGTCCCTCATCGCGACCGGCCGGACCACGGCGAAGATGAACTACCCGGCCGACGACGCCGAGCTGGAGAAGGTGCTCGGCGCATACGCGCTGCGCGGGACCGCGCTCGTCAACTTCGACAACATTACTCGGCAGTTCGGGGGCGGGCCGCTCGACCGCTGCCTGACGGCCGAGGACACCGTGGAGCTCCGCATCCTGGGCAAGAGCGAGATCCCGACCCTGCGCTGGCGCTCCGTCATCGTGGCGACCGGGAACAACATCACCCTGACCGGCGACACCGCGCGCCGGGCGCTCATCTCACGGCTCGAAAGCGACCTTGAGAACCCGGAGGACCGCGCCGAGTTCAAGCACCCCGACCTCCTGGGATGGGTCCACTCCGAGCGGACGCGCCTCGTCGCCGCGGCGCTGACGCTGCTCCGCGCCTTCTTCGTCGCCGGCTGCCCGCAGGGCAACATCAAGCCCTGGGGTTCCTTCGGCCCGTGGGCGCAGCTCGTGCCCGCCGCAATCGTGTTCTCGGGCGGAGCCGACCCGATGCTTACGCGACCCACCGTCGAGGGCGATGAGGACCCGGAGAAGCAGGCGCTCTCGGTCATCCTTCACCACTGGCCCCGGCTCGACAACAAGGGAGACGGGCTCACCGTGAAGGCAGCCATCTCCGCCCTCTACTCAACCGAGCGCCTGCGGGGCCAGCACCTGCCGCCTGACGGCTTCGACGACCTGCGCGAGGCTATCGAGGCCCTAGCGCCGACCAGACCAGGTGCCGCTCCCGACCCGACGCGCCTGGGGAACAAATTCGCGAAGCTCCGCGCGCGGGTAGTTGGCGGCCGAAAACTCGTCGCGGTTCCGGCTGGTCATGGCATCAAGCGCTGGAAGGTGGCGGAGGCCAAGAGCGCCCAGACGCCTGGCAACACGAGCTAAGCCTGCCGCACAGCTTCTTCGTGACCGCGCGAGCAGGCTCACCCCGTAGAAACCTACGACATCAGAAGCTCTCGCTCGGTGCCGTCCGCGCAGCGGAGTACCACCTTGCCGCCTTCTTCGTGAGTCGTAGTGAGCAGCGCATCATAGACCGATAGCGCCCTCCGAATGACCTCAGTGAGACTATCCGCCTCGCTCAATTCCCGTACGCGCTCGAGCCTTTCTCGGACCCGCTCTGGCAGCTCCAAGTTGAGCCTTACCTTTGTTTCCTTGCTCGGCGGTCTGGCCATAAGTACCTCGATTGCGGGTCGCGACGAGCCCAGCCAGAGCAACAACCGTGAGCATGGCAGTATGCCACATTACAGGGCCATCATGTCCGCCCTGGGCACCAATGGTAATAAGTGCGGTCACCGCGACGACGGCGGTGGAACCAAGCGGAGCGGCCGCACGGATGATCGCGCTAACGCCGTAGTGCCGCTTTATAAACTCGTCGCTGTCGATCCCTTTGTAGAGATCGTAATTGTGCTGAACTGTCTTCGCGAATTTCTCGTTGTGCTTGTTCATCCCGGCAACACCATTGTGTCTTGGGGCCGGAGGTGTGAGCAGAGCTGCGATCATCTACCATGATCACACACTGCTCCTACAAGCACGTCAGTCAGCCATACCCGACCTGCGTGCCCTTCGGCCATGCTGATGTATGTTCATCGGAAGGGCTGTTCTCGGCTTCCGACGCCAAATCCTGCAGGATTCGCGCGGAAGCGAACTCACCTCAGGCGTTCGCAGTATCAGCTGTCGGTACATACTCAGGTCCTCGGGCGACGTGTATTCAGGTTATTGTGATCGCCAAACCTCGTCTTGGTCGATACTACATTATGTACATCGCATGTGTACTCTGGCAAGGGGGAATGTAGGTTTTGTCGGCACATTGTAATCTAAACTGCAACCAGACCAGACACTAGGCCGGTGGGGCATGTGGGGCTGGTGGGGCGCTTCCGGTCCGGTCTCCCGGAGATGTCACATGGCATGCCTTGTGCTACGCGCGCATGTACGCGGGCGCGCGCGGGAAAGTGTCCTGACATTTCGGCGGCATTGGACGGGAGAGGCCCCACCCGCCCCACCGGGCCCACCCAGCCAGCCACCCGCGGGATAGCAGGACCTCCCACCAGAAGAGGACCCTCCCCCGAGAGCGCCCTCCTCTTGGCCCTCTCTGGAACTCGGCCGGCTCCGAGCTACCCCAGTGACCGCCACATGCCGAGAATTCCAGGACGGTACCGCTCCGTGCCAGGACGGGGCTGTCTCAGGTACGCCCGCCACCACGCCTGCGGCGGGCTGCCTCTCCCAGGTTCATTGGCCTCCACGCCGCGTTCGCCAGCACAAACGCGACTATTGACGAGGGTATATCGGGTGTGTGTTGTGTCGTGGCCCCGCTGTCCTCTCCGAACAGTGCGGGAAATGTTGAAGTACCAAAGGCTGGCTCTTGCGATTAGGTGCTCTCCGGCGTCCCGAAAGTCTATTACACCTGTTATAACGAGGTGTGCTTTTCTTAGGATGTGGCCGATCCCTCGCAGAACAGCGCAAGCTGCGTCGTCTGCAAGCACAAGAAGCTTGCGGGCGTGGATGCCGCGCTCGCGGCTGGCGAGGACATCATCAAGATCGCGCAGCGGTTCGGCATCACGAAGGTCGCGCTGCGCCGTCACGACGCCCATCGCTCCAAGGAGGCTCCGTCATGCTCGGATAGCCCTGCCGCAACGGGTGCGCCCTCTTCGGGCCAGGAGAAGGCCTCCAACGTAGTCTACCTTCCCCGCCCGACCTCGGGGACGAGCACCTGCTCGATCTGTGCTCACGCCAAGCGGGCCGACATCGAAGTCTCGATCGCCGCAGGCGATACCTGGAAGACCATCGGGCGCCATCACCTCGTGGACGCCGCGGCGGTGCGCCTCCACGCCGAGGGCTGCCTCAAGGGGGCGCTCCGGCGCACGGGGGGCAGCGAGGACGACCTCAAGGCCGTCGCGAACGCGCGGGCCCGCTGCCTGTCGCTGGTCGAGAAGGTCGAGCTCCTGGTCCGCGAGGCCGTCGAGGACGAGGACGCGAGCTGGCGTGACCGGGCGTCGCTGATCGTGGCCGCGAAGGGGGCGCTGGAACTCCTGGGAAGGTTCACGGGGGAGATCAACTCGAACGCCGAGGTAACCATCGTCGACTCGCCGAAGTGGAAGCGCATCGAGGCCGCCATCTCGAAGGCGCTGGCGCCCTTCCCTGAGGCCGCGGCTGCCGTGGCGAAGGCCCTCGCCGACCTGGAGGCCGCATGACCGAGCCGATCGCCGATCGCGTGGCGAAGCGCGGGCGCCGCCCCCGGGTGAGCATGGCCGGGGCGCTCTCGGCCGCCATCCTCGCCGCCTCTGCCACAGAGGGGCGCATCCACTGGCCCTCGGCGCGGTACCGCGAGAACCCCGTCGCCTTCTTCCGGGAGGTGCTCGGCATCGAGCCCTGGAGCCGGCAGATCGAGGTCATCGAGGCCGTGCGCGACCACAAGCGCGTGTCGGTCCGCTCGGGCCACAAGGTCTCGAAGTCGAACACCGACGCGGGCATCGCGCTGTGGTTCTACGCCTCGTTCGAGGACGCACGCGTCGTGATGTCCTCGGTCACCGACCGGCAGGTGAACCAGATCCTCTGGTACGAGCTGCGCCGGATGTACGCGCGGTCGAAGCATCCGCTCGACGGCGAGATCCACGAGCTCGCGCGCTCCGGGCTCAAGTCCAAGGACTTCCGCGAGATTACTGGCTTCACGGCCAAGGAGGCGGAGGCCGTTGCCGGAGTGAGCGGCAAGAACCTGCTCTACATCCTCGACGAGGCGAGCGGCATCCCTGAGGTCATCTTCGAGGCCATCGAGGGGAACAGGGCCGGGGGGGCTCGCGTGCTGCTCACCGGGAACCCCACGCGCTGCGAGGGCGAGTTCTTCCGGTCTCACACGGACAAGAAGGAGTTCTACAAGACCGTCCACATCTCCAGCGAAGAGACACCCAACGTCATCGAGGGGCGGGAGGTCATCCCGGGGCTCGCGACGCGGGAGTGGATCGAGGAGAAGCGCCAGGAGTGGGGCGAGGACTCGGCCATCTACCAGGTGCGTGTCCGCGGCAACTTCGCCCGGCAGGACGCCTGCACGGTCATCCCGCTCTACCTGGTCGATGAGGCCGAGGAGCGCTGGTACGACGTGCCCGCCGAGGGCCGGCTGCACGTCGGGGTCGACGTCGCGCGCTTCGGCGACGACGACGCCGTGGCGATCCCGCGCCGGGGCTTCAAGGCGATCGAGGTCGCAGCGTGGAACGGCCTCAGCGAGGAGAAGCTCGCGTTCGAGGTGATGCAGGTCGTGCGGCGGCATCGGCATCCCCGCGAGCCGAAGGCGGCCGTGAAGGTCGACGCGTGCGGCGGCATCGGTATCCGCGTCGTCCACTTCCTCATGGCCTACTCCGAGGAGATCGAGGTCATCCCGGTCAACGTCGCGGAGAAGGCGCGCCTCCCGACCGAGTTTCCCCTGCTCCGCGATCAGCTCTGGTTCGCCCTGCGCGACTGGCTCAAGGCGGGTGGCGCGATCCCGGAGGACAGCAAGCTCGCGGCCGAGCTCACCGCGCCGAAGTTCGAGTTCGACATGCTCCAGCGCCGCAAGGTGGAGTCGAAGGACCACCTCCGTCGGCGCCTGAAGCGCTCGCCTGACCGGGCGGACGCGCTCGCGCTGTGCGTCTGGGAGCCGGCGATGTTCCAGCCGGACCACACCGACGACGACGCCGCCATCGACGACGGCGACGGGGAGGCCGCACGACTCGACCCGTACGGCGGTGCTCTCGACCCGTACGCGGGAGGCATCGGCACATGAGGGGCCGTATTCGTCGCGCCATGGCGGCCGCGGTCGCCGAGCTCGTGGCCCCCGCTCCGCCGCCCTCGTCGCCTATCGCGGGGGCGCGCCCTACCGCGCGCAGCATCGAGGCGCACCGTCGCCGTCGCAGGGGCAAGCGGATCGCCCCGCTGCCGGTCAACGTCACGCGCTGGTACCAGCGCGACGTCGAGGACGCGCAGCACCAGGCCAGCCAGGGCGACCTTGCGCGGGCCGGGCAGCTCTACCGCGCGCTGCGCCGCGACGGTGTGGTCCAGGGCCTCCTGGGGACGCGTACGGGCGGTCTCGTGCGGCTCCCGAAGCGCTTCGCCGGGGACCCCGAGGCGGTCGCGTTCTTCGAGGGGGCCGAGGGGCGCGAGGGCACCTTCAACGCCATCTTCCCCGCCTCCGAGCTGGCGATGCTCGACGCCGACGGGGTGGTGCTCGGGGTCGGGGTTGGCGAGTTCGTGGAGGTCGAGGGCTCGGCGTACCCCGTCTTCGTCCGCCTTGACCCTGAGTACCTCATCTACCGGGCCCACGAGGACCGCTGGTACTACCGGTCCCTCGAAGGCCTGCTCCCGATCACCCCGGGCGATGGCCGCTGGGTGCTCTACACGCCCGGCGGTCGTCAGGAGCCGTGGAACAACGGGCTGCTCTGGGCGCTCGCGCGCGCGTATATCTCGAAGGAGCACGCGTTCTTCCTGCGGGAAAACTGGAACTCCAAGCTTGCGAATCCCGCCAGGGTCGCCGTCGCGCCGCAGGGTGCGTCGCAGGAGCAGAAGGAGAGCTGGTTCCAGAAGGTGATGGCGTGGGGCGTCAATACCGTCTTCGGCTTGACGCCTGGGTACGACGCCAAGCTCCTGGAGAGCAACGGCCGCGGCTACGAGAGCTTCCGACAAACCATCGAGGACAGCAACCAGGAGTTCATGATCTCCGTCGCGGGTCAAATCGTGACCGTGACCGGCGGTGCGGGATTCGCGAATGCCAACATCCACGCGACGATCCGTGCGGACCTCATCCAGGGTGACGCAGAGGCACTCGCCACGACGCTGAATACGCAGGCGCTCCCGGTCGTGCTGCCCGAGGGGCGCTTCCCGCGCGGTGTGCGGGCGACCGTCGCCTGGGATACGCGACCCCCTGCGAACCTCAAGTCCGAGGCCGAGAGCCTCAGCGCCGCGGCCAAGGCGATGGACGACTGCGCCGCTGCGCTCCAGCGGCACGGCCTCCAGGTGGACGCGCGCTCCCTTGCCGCCCGCTTCGCCATTCCGGTTGCCGGCGACATGGACGGCGACGCGAAGCCCGACGTCAAGACGCCGCAGCTCGCGCGTGGTCCTGCGCGACCGCTTCCCCCTGCCTCGACTGAGCCGCAACAGGAGTTGCCCTATGCAGCCTGACATCGCGCGGCTTGTCGCCTACTGGACCGAGCGCCTGCGCATGCGGGACTGGGACATCCAGCTCAAGGTCGTCAACGACCTCAGGACGCCGGAGGGCTCCGAGGCCTACGGGCTGTGCGACCCGTTCCCCGACGACCAGCGCGCCCGAATCTACATCCGTGCGCCGCGCACGCCCGAGGACAAGGCGCGTGTGGCCGAGACCGTGGTCCACGAGCTGCTCCACGCGAAGCTCTCGCCGCTCGTGGGCGGAAACCGAGAGCCGGCGTCGATCGCGGCTGAAGAACAGTTCGTGTGGTCCCTGTCGCCGCTCCTCGCGGAGCTCGGCGGGACCGCGGACGGCGAAGTGTTGGTTCGGGCGATGGCCCGAGCCATGAGGCGCCCGCTGCGAGCGGGCCGGAGGTCACAGCGAATGGATCCGAACGATCTCGCGACCCTCGCGACCGAGGGAGGCGCGCTCAGTGCCCGGGAGGACGTCCCCGAGGACGTCAAGGGCTGGATCACCAAGGCGATCGCGGCGATGGCCGGCGGTTCCGCGACGCCCGAGAGCGAGGAGCCGCCGGCAATGCAGGACGAGGACAAGCCCATGCCCACCATGCAGGACGAGGAGAAGCCGCCCGTGTATCAGCGCGCGAACAACAGGGCCGCGCGAGCGCCGCAACCGGCGCAGCCGCAAGCCGACGATCTCGGCACGGTCATCCAGCAGGCGGTACGTGCTGCCGTGGCGCCCTTCGCGGGCGACCTCGACTCGGTGAAGCGCGACCAGCTCCTGGAGCGCGCGGGCAGCGTCCTGAGCGAGGACCAGCTCCGGTGGGCACGCAGTCAGCCGTTCGCCGTGGTCAAGGGCCTGCTCGACGCGACCGCGGGCGGGCAGCCGCCGGCGCAGCAGCAGCGGGCGGCGAGAGCGTCCACGCCGACGCGCGGCGGGCAGGGCGGCGGCCTCACCCCGGGCGCCCGTGACCCCGAGGTCGACCAGAAGATGGGCATCAACCGCGGTCCCGTGGGGCCGGAGCGCACCCCCGACGGCGGCATGCGGATCCACCCCACGACCCCGACGCAGCTGCGCGCCGCGCTCCGCGCTGGCTTCGACCGTCTCAACGGGAGGGGCTGATCATGGCTTCGGTCCGCAAGTTCCGCCCGCAGTCCGCGGGGCAGGTCGAGCGAGTCAGCCGCACGAGTGTCCAGCTCGCGGCGGACGTCGCCGTCCGCAAGGGTCGGCCGGCCGTCATCGACGGCGGCTATTACCGCGAGCCGGCCGCAGGGATCGAGACGCTCTCGAAGCTTCGCGGCCGGTGGACGCAGGACGTCAACAACACCGGGGGGGCCGCTGGAGCGAAGGTCGCAGAGGTCGACTTCTATCACGAGTTCCAGGTCATCTGGCTCAACAACGACACCGAGGGCTCGCCGGTGCAGAAGGCCGATCGCGGCACGCAGTGCTTCTGGGCTGGCCCGCTCACCGTGACCAGCGCGGCCGATGGCAACAGCGCCGCGGGCGAAATCTTCGACCTCACCGACGACGGCCGATTCGTCGCGGTGAAGCTGGAGGCGTGACATGTCGGTCCAGATCACTCCGAGCTTCATCCTGCAGTTCGAGGACAACCTCCAGTACCTCTTCGAGGATACCTGGGCCTCGGTCCTCCAAGAGCTCATCTGGGACCGCTTCATGCGGCAGATGCCGAGCAGCGGGCGCACCGAGTACTACTCGTGGATGCTGAACGCGGCGGGCATCCAGCCGCTCGGCAACGGGGGCCGGTTCCCCCTCGAAGACCTCTTCGAGGTGAGCCACAAGATCGAGAACGAGGAGTTCGGGACGGCGCTGGAGCTCGAACGCAACTCGATCGAGGACGTCGACGGCAAGGGCATCCAGCGCGGCGCGCAGTGGGCGCAGCAGATCGCGGGCGAGGAGGCCTACTTCCCGCAGGACGGCCTGTTCCGGCTCATCGAGGAAGGCGAGGATCACCCGGCCTACGACGGCGTGGACTTCTTCCACGTCGAGCACCCCGTGAACCCCGTGCTCGGTCCCGAGGCGGGCACGTACGCGAACCTCCTGACGAACGCGCCGCTCACCCCGAGCAACTTCGCGCGGGCGATCGCCTTCATCAAGACGATCAAGGGGCCGAACAATAAGCCGCGCAAGCTCATCCCGCGCTCGCTCGTCGTGAGCCCGTACCAGGAGCTCACGAGCAAGGAGATCCTCCTGGCCCAGACCCTCGGTCGCGACGGCGCAACGCAGTTCGGCGCGCAGGACAACGTGCTGCGCACCTACGGCTTCAACCCGCCGGTGTCCGCCCACGAGCTCACCGTCGACGGGCACTGGTACATCGGCTGCGAGGTCATCGGCTACGCGCTGCCCGCGTTCATCTATCAGGTGCGGCGGCCGTTCAAGCTCAACAGCTTCTCGCACCTCGACCAGGCGGAGCTCGACGTCATGAAGAAGTTCCGCTGGACCTTCGACGGCCGCAACCAGGTCGAGTACGGCCATCCCTTCTTGTTCTTCAAGTTCAAGCCGACCGGTCCTGGCCTGTCGCTGCAGGACTTCGAGACGATCGTGACCTGATCGCTGTCTTTCCTGCTCTTTGCTGTACCCCACCCCGACCGGCTCAGCCGGCGGGGCTTTGGGGTTAGAGGGGTCCGATGAGCTGCTACGTCACCATCGCTGACGTCCGCGATCTCGGCACGCTGCCCGAGGAGGACATCACCCAGCTCGAGGTCCAGTACCCGGGGATCACCCTGCGTGTCGCGACGAAGATCTCGGGGCAGTTCGATGCTCGGCTCATCAAGCGGTACGCCGCGCCTTTCCAGGAGCCGTACCCCGATTCGCTCGTCGACAACGTGGCGCGCGTCGTCGCCTATCGGCTGACGCTGAAGCGCGGGTTCAACCCGTCGTCGGAGCAGGACCAGCTCATCAAGGAGGAGAAGGACGAGGCACTCGCGTGGCTGAAAGAAGCCGCAGACAGCGAGAGGGGCCTCGTCGAGCTGCCCCGACGGCAGACAACGCCGGGCGGCGGTAGCGCGATCGACAAGGGCGGGCCGCTCGGCTACTCGGAGGGCAACCCGTACCTCTGGACCGACGCGCAAGCGAGGGAGCCGCGGTATGGCCAATAACGGCGACTTCGCCGCCCTGGAGCGGATGATCGCGAGCTGCCGCGAGCTGGCTCGTCTACCCGAGCTCGCCGCCCCGATCGCCGCGCGCAACGTCGACGCGGAGCTCCGCGCATCGGCGTCTGCCGGGCGAGCACCGAACGGCACGGCGTGGAAGCCGCGCAAGAGCGACGGTGGCAAGCCGCTCGCGAACGCAGCGGGCGCGATCGCGGTGAAGGCGATCGGCACGGTGGTGCTCATCGTCCTGACCGGGCATCACGTGTTTCACCACTTCGGCGCGGGCGGGAAGCCGAAGCGCCAGATCATCCCGCAGGGCTCGATACCTCCGAAGTTGGGCAACGCGATCCGACTCGGCTTCGTCGCGCCGTTCCGCGACATCGTGAAGGGGAAGAAGTCGTGAGCCTCACCGCGCTCTACCGCCACGTGCGGGATCACCTCCAGGCGGCCGGCGTCACGGCGAACGTCGTGTTCGGCAACCGCGAGCCCACGAAGCAGATCAACCAGGGGGCTGGCCGGGCAAACCGCGTGGTCTTCGCGCCGGGCGACGACGGCGGCGCCCTCGGCGGCTACGGTCCCCCGGCGAAGCCGGGCAGGAACCCGCGTCCGCTGTGGGACTGGCTGCTCGTCGCGCGCGTCTACGTGTGGACCTTCGACGCGAGCGCACCGCAGGACGAGGCCGTGCAGTGGGATGCCGTCGTCGAGCTGCACGATCGCGTTGTCGAGGCGATCCACAGCTTCACGGCCGGGTTCTACCGGCTCAGTGCACCGCGGCGCCTCGGTCCCATCGAGAAGCGCTTCGGCGAGGAGCTCGTGTTCCTGCTCGAATACGCGCAGCCCGTCTGTGCGCTTCCCCGCCCGAGGCGAGAGGCTCCCATCGCAGCGCAGGGTCAGACGTTCCTGCTGACGCCAACCGGCGAAGAACAGGGGTGTTGAATGTCGACTCCCAGCATTGAGATCGAGGTACTCGACAACCAGCTCGGCATCCGAGCGCCGGCCGATGCCGTGCTCGCGATCGTCGCCACGGCGGCGGGTGGCCCGTTCTACACGCCCACGCCCACCACGCGCACCAAGGACCTCGTGGACACGTTCGTCGAGGGGCCGCTCGTTGAGGCGGGCGCATACGCCATCGAGCGCTTCGGGCTGACCGTGCTCCCGGTCCGCACGGATGCGAGCGTGGCCGGCAGGTTCGGGCCGCTCGCGCAGAACCTCGGCGGAACCAGCGTCGCCACGATCGACAACACGACCGAGCCGACGGACGAGCTCGAAGTCGTCATCAAGTTCATCACGGGGGGCACCGTCGGGGCGGACGGGATCACCTACCAGTACTCGCTCGACGGGGGGCGCACCTTCTCGATCACGCGGGCGCTCGGCACGGCGAGCAACATCGTCCTGCCCGAGGCGGGCAATGCGCGGGTGACCTTCTCCGAGGGCACGATCGGTGCTCGCGGCCAGCTCTCCTTCCCGACCACGGCGCCCTGCTGGAACGCGGCCGAGCTCGCAGAGGCGGTCACCGCGCTCCGCCACACGCGCGCCCGCTGGACGGCGCTGGAGGTCTACGGCGACCTCGACTCGATGGCGCTCTCGGCGCTCGACGCGGGCCTTGAAGCCATGCACGCGGCGGGGCGCAACCGGCGCGCGGTGGCGCACGCCAGGAAGCCCGAGGCGGGGGAGACTCCGGCGGCCTACCTCGCTGCCCTCTCGGCTGCCTTCGGCGAGTCGGCCTCCCGGCGCGTGGCCGTGTGCGCCGGCTACGCGAAGATCGACTCGTCCGTGTCGCGGCGCCGCTACCGCCGGCCGCCGTCGCTCGCCGTCGCTCCGCTCGCGGCCTCAGTCTCCGAGGAGATCGACCTCGCCGAGCTCGCGTACGGGCCCCTTCCTGGCGTGTTCATCAGGGATGCGAACGGCAACCCGGACGAGCACGACGAGACGGTCTTCCCAGGCCTCGACGATGCGCGCTTCCTGACCCTGCGGTCCTGGGAGAACCGGGCCGGCGTCTGGGTGAACAACCCCCGGCTGTTCGCGCCGGTCGGCTCGGACTTTCTCTACCTCCAGTACGGGCGCGTCATTGACCTCGCCTGCGACATCGCGCGCACCGAGCTCGAGCCCATCCTCAGCCGCGGTGTGGAGGTGCGCCGGGACGGCAGCGGCCGAATCGATCCCGAGGTCGCCACCTCGATCGAAGGACAGCTCAACGCGCGGCTCGGCGACGCCATTGTGGCCAAGCGCAAAGGAACCGCGGTCGCGTTCACGCTCTCCCGCGACGATGACGTGCTCCGCACCGGCGCGATCGGTTGGCAGGTTCGGGTGCTCCCGCTCGCGTACATCAAGAAGATGCGGGGGACCGTGGCTCTCGTCGCGTCTGCGAGCGCGACGGCAAACGTCAGGGGATGAGACATGGCCATCGGCAAAGACGTTTTCCGACGCAATGGCTACGAGGTCGGATGGTTCTCCGCCCTCGCGAAGGTCGACAACGAGGAGTTCTACGGCTTCTCGGGTATCGACTACGAGGAAAAGCTCGAACGGGCGTTCGCGTGGGGCATGGACCGAGCCGGCGTCCCGCGCGGGGTCACGCGAGGCAAGTACAGCGTCGAGGGGAGCTCGATCAAGGTCTACAAGGCCAGCGCGCTGGCGCTCATCGAGGCGCTCGCCCGCAAGAGCCCCGATGGCAAGAGCTACGGCTCGGTGCCCTTCCACTTCATCTTGCAGTACGTGGAGGAGGACATCTCCATCACGGAGGAGCTCTTCGGCTGCCGTATCAGCGGGCGAAAGGCGAGCCTGTCGAACGGCTCTGACCCGCTCGTGGACGAGCTCCCGCTCACGATCATGTACGCGAAGCTTTCGACGCCCAATATCCAGGGCATGACGCTCTTCGACAACAGGCAAGGGAGGTACTGAGCATGAGCGATGGTGCTGAGATTCAGACCGGTCAAGGCGAGCAGCTCGCGAAGGATCCCGAGATCGCCGCGCTGGAGAAGGAGCTGGAGGCCGAGCGCGAAGCTCTCGCCGCCGCGGAAGCGAAACGTGAGCGAGACCGGCGGGCTGCCGTGCTCAAGGAGCAGATCGAGGAGACCCGCCGCCAGCGCAGGGACGAGGAAGCACTCGCGGAAGCCGAAGCGAAGTACGGCCCTCTCGGCAAGAAGATCGAGGCCTTCAAGACGATCGACACGATGGTCATTGTGAAGGCGGCCGACGGCATCAAGGCGCGCAAGTGGATGGACCAGCACGGCGAGAAGCCGACGGTGCAGGCCTGTCGGGAGCTCGCCCGTGCCTGCGTCGTCCACCCGCCCCTCGACGAGTACGACGCGATCGTGGCCGAGCGGCCCGTCGTGGTCATCTCCACGGCGAACGCCGTGCTGAAGCTCGCCGGCCTCGGAGGGAAGGAGCTCGGGGGAAAATAGCGTCCCTCGCGGAGCGCGCGAGGGGTGACGATGGGCTGTCGGCAGAGCTCCTGAGATCGTTGTTCCAGGAGCGTGGCAGGAACGAGGCGGAGTTCGTGCGCGGCGCGGCGGGTGCGGTGGTGTTGCTCCGAGAGCTCCGCCGCATCGAGGCAGAGTTGAAGGCGACGCGCGAGACGGTCGCGCGGGCATTGGGCGGGTGAGACATGGCGGATCAAGAAGCCAGGTTTGCGGTCGATCTCAGTGTCACGGGCGCCGACAAGGCGAAGGACCTCGGGCAGGCGCTCGCCAACCTGCGCGACAAGATCAAGGCGGACCAGGCTGCGATCAACGAGCTGCAGTCCGCCATGCGCCGCTTGCAGGGGGGCAGCGCCGTCAACGTCGCCGTCATGCGGCAGCTCCGCGACCAGCTCGCCGCGAAGCGCGCCTCCCTCGCCGCCGCGCAGGAGTCGTACGTGAAGCTCGGGGGCACGTTCGGCGAGCTCCGCAACGCCGCGCGAGCTACCGGAGCGGGGCTCGATAACCTGCTCGGGGTCGCGCAGGGGGCCGGGGGCCCAGTCGCCGGTCTTGCGGGCCGGGTCTCGCAGCTCCGAGGCCTCCTCGGCAAGGCGGGAGCTGCGGGCGCTGCCGTGGTCCTCGCCGCTGCACTGGTCGCGCTCGTCGCAGGCTCCGTCATCGCCACAGCCGCCCTCGCCGCCTTCGCGCTCCAGGCGGCCGGCGCAGCCAGGGAGGCGCGGCTCCTGTTCGATGCCGTGAGCGCAGGGGCGGGCGCAGACCAGCGGCTCAGCGTCCAGGTGGAGCTCCTCGCCGCCCGTGTGGCGCTCGCCCGCGGGCAGCTCAACGACATGGCGCTCGCGCTCGGCCGGACCAGGCTCCAGGGGCGCTCGCTCGAAGCCGCCTTCTCTGCCGTCGCGACCGCGACGGCCATTATGGGGCAGGCGGCGGGAGGTGTCCTCCAGGGCATCGCCACGGAGGCCGCGCGTACCAAGGTGCTGGTCCTCAACGCCTTCTCGCTCGACGGGACAGGCCTCAAGCTCGCCGATGTCGGGCAGGCGCTCGCCAAGCGAATGCGCGTCAGCTTCCAGACGGCGATGGCCGCGCTCCAGAACGGCCGCGTGCGCGTCGAGGATGGGCTCAAAGCGCTCGATGACGCTGTGCAGGCCAAGTTCGGCAAGCTCGCGAAGGCGCAGCTCCTCGGCTTCGGTGTCCAGATGCAGCGCGCGAAGGAGAGTGTCGGGGCGCTGTTCAAGGACGTGAAGATCGAGGGCTTCCTGCGCGGGCTGCGGGGCGTGCTCCGGCTGCTCGACCAGAACACCGTGACGGGCCGGCACCTGAAGCTGCTCGCCGAGACGATGCTGAACCCGCTCTTCGAGGCCGTCGAGAAGGCAAGCCCGTACGTGCAGGGGTTCTTCAAGGGACTCGTGATTGCGGCGCTCGTCGTCGTGTTGACCTTCGTACGCATCAAGCGCGCACTCGGAGAGGCATTCGGCAGCGACTCGAAGTCCAAGATCGATGGGGTCAAGGTGGGCGTGTACGCGGGGATCGCGGCGGTCGCGCTCCTGATCGGCTCGCTGGGCGCGCTCGCCGTGTTGGTCGCCATCCTGGCCACGCCGCTGGTGGCCCCCTTCATCGCCCTCGCCGCTGCGGTCCTGATGCTGTCCTTGCCCTTCGTCGTGGCCGGCGCTGCGGTCTACGGCCTGTACCACGCCGTCATGGCGGCCTACCGCGCCATCGCCGCGGTCGACTTCGGGGAGCTCGGGACGCGTCTCGTCGACGGCCTCGTGGCCGGGCTCCGCTCCGGGATCTCGCGCGTCGTCGCTGCGGTCAAGGAGCTCGGCGCCAGCGCCACGGCGGCCCTGTCGAGCGTCTGGAAGATCGCCTCGCCGTCAAAGGTCGGATTCGAGAAGGGCGCGTTCTACGGCGAGGGCGTGGAGCTCGGCGTCGAGAGCCGCACGGCCGGCGTCGATGTCGCCTCGAAGGGGCTCGCCGAGGCCGCAACAGGTGCGAAGGGCTCGAGCCCGGGACGCGGAGCAGCCACGGCGCAGCGGGGCGGCGGCAACACCTACCACGTCGTGATCCAGGGCGTGAAGGATGCGGACGAGCTGACTGGCCGCACGTTCCTGGCGCGCCTCGTGGCGGAGCTCGAAGGCGCGGCTGTGTCCGGAGGCATCCCGCTCGATCCGGAGCCGGCATGATCAACCCGCTCCGCGAGCCCGATCCGTGGAACGTCGTCGTGCTGGCGTCACGGCGCACGCCCGGCCTCGCCGAGGTGGTCGGCGCCGGCTCGCCGCGAGACTGGGACGAGCGCAAGGGCTACGGCATCAGCGGCGCGTTCCTCGTCTACACCGGCGATGGGCTCACGAAGTTCTCGATCAATGTCTACCTCTGGGAGGACGAGCACTTCGAGGAGTGGGAGAGCTTCAAGCTCATCGTTGACAAGCCGCCGCGCGGTGTCCGGCCGAAGGCGCTCGATATCTACCATCCGGCACTGGATGACCTGGGTATTCGCTCGGTGGTCGTCGAGGACCGGTCCCAGCTCCAGCCGCACGACGAAACCGGGATGTGGTTCTCGGAGATCAAGTTCAAGCAGTTCCGAGCTCCTGTGCCGATGCTGTCGAAGCCCGAGGGCAGCACGGCGAAGCTCAACGAGCCCACGGCCGAGGACAACTACGACCGCGTGCAGCAGGCGCTCATGAAGCAGATCCAGAACCCGACCGATGACTTCTCCATCATCGACGCCTTGGGTGGACTATGACGCTCTTCGCTACCATCAACGGTCATCGCGTGCTCACGGCGCGCGTTCACGTGCCCTTCGCCGGTCTTTGGTACGCGGATGTGGAGCTGGACGATGCCGAGCAGCTCAGCGGCGCCGCCGTGGTGAAGCTCGGTTCCTTGGAGCTCCGCGGCACCGTGCTCGCTCCGTTCTCGGGCACGTTCCAGCTCAGCACGCGCGTGCGCGTCGTCGCTGGCGCGGGGGGCTGGTCACGTCGCTGCAAGGCGCGCCACTTCCACAACGACGCGGGGGTGACGCTCAGGTCCGTGCTCACCGCCACGGCGGCCGACGTGGGCGAGACCTTCGACCTCGCGGGCATCGACGGACGGCTCGCGGTCGACTTCGTGCGCGAGGCCGGCCCAGCGTCGCGTGTGCTCCGGCACCTCCTCGGCGCGACGCCGTGGTGGGTCGGCTACGACGGCACGACCCGGGCCGGGCTGCGCCCCCAGGTGGAGGCGAGCGGCAAGGATTACGAGCTGCTGAACTTCGACCCGCGCGCGAAGGTGGCGGAGCTCGCCGTCGACGACCCGGCCGCCGTGGAGATCGGCTCCGTGCTGCGGGCAAGGCTCGACTGCCCAGTGGTCGTTCAGCAGCTCGATGTGGAGATGAGCAAGGGGGCGCTGCGCGTCAGCGCGTGGGGACAGGAGCTCGCGGCGTGATGCTACCGAAGCTCGATACTGATGGGGCGAGTGAGCTCGGACAGCGCTCGAAGCCGGCACTGGATGGCGTGCAGTGCGCCGGCTGTGGAGCGGTCTTCGCGCGTAGTCAGCAGCTCATAGATCAGTTCGAGGTCACCGACGGCAGTCTCGATGGCATCCCCCACGGCGACCCTGTCAGCGCCACTTCCGAGTGCGAGCGAAATGATGCTCGCCATCTTGGACTCTGTGATGCGGATCTGCGCGCTGCGTTCTGTGCCGGAAGTCCTTCTCTTCGCTCTGGCATTTCTTGCCATAGCACACACCTTTCTGTAGGTGCTGCAAGAGGGGGAGCGCGACGCGTCGGCACCCACGCCGCGCTCCCCCTACCTGCAACGCCACGAAATCACACAGGTATCAATGGTGTCAATCAGTCGTCGAATAGGTCCTATGCGCCGGGTCGTGCTGCGGCACGGGTGACGGGCCGACGCGCTTTTCTGCCTCCTATTTATAAATTCCGGGCAGAGCGGCGATCCCGGCCTGCGAATCGACAAGGTCGCCTGACGGACCGCCGTTTTGTCGTACTTTATCCGACGTTTCCACACGTGAAGGAGGTGGTCCTTGGGTGACGACCGGCTCTTACGCGTGCTGCGGGCAATCGTTCGGGAAACGCTCCCCCGCTACGATTTCCTCGGGAAGTACCGCTACCGCGTGCTCGCCATGGCTGGAGATCGGGTGGACCTCCAGGCCGTGCGGAAGAGCGCAGGGCTACCGGACATCCTCCCGGTGCCGATCGCCGCGGGCATGGCCGGCCTGTCCGCCGAGCTCACGCCGGGCGCGATCGTGCTGGTCGAGTTCATCGAAGGCGACCCGCAGCTTCCCATCGTCACGGCGTTCTCGCGGGACGGCGGAAGCACCTTCCTGCCCGTCTCCCTGGTCCTTGACGCGACGGAGGCGGTGCGGATCGGCGCAGGGGCGGGAGCCGTCGACCTCGGAGCAGCCACGGCGATCGTGGTCAGGGACGGCGACCTGGTGAACATCGCCGGGGTCCAGCCGGGCCCAGGGGTCGTTGCGGTGCGGCTGAGCCTCGTCCCGCCTCCCGCGCAGGTGCGCTCGAAGGTGCGCGCATGAGCCTGCTTGAAGACGTCCTCGCCCGCGTGACCGCGGACCCCGAAGCGACGGCCACCGTGCCGGACCCGCACGGGTTCGGGGTCGACTTCGACTGCGCCGACGACCTCACCGAGCTCCTGGAGCTGGCCTCCGGGCCGCGGGCGCTCGCGCAGCCCGTCTACCGCCGGCTCACGACGCCTCGTGGTGCCCTCCTCGACGCGCCGGACTACGGCTACGACCTCCGGGAGCTGCTCTCCCGGGGCATGACCTCCGCGGAACTCGCCGCTGTCCCGGGGATCATCCGCTCCGAGGTCACCAAGGACGAGCGCATCTTCGACGTCACGACGCGCGTCTCGAAGCCTTCCCCCGACACGCTGGAGCTGTCGATCCACTGCACCACAGCCGAGGGGCCGTTCACGCTGGTACTCAGCGTCACTGCGGCGACGGTCACCCTCTTGGAGGTTCGGCCGTGATCCTGCTGCTGCCCATCGACCAGTTGATGACGCCGCTTTCGCGAAAGCAGGTGCGGGAGTCGATCCACCGCCTGCTCGCCGCGATGAAGCTCCCGGTCACCTCATGGCAGGACGGCGGCGCCGCCAAGGCGATCATCTCCGTCGTCGCGGCCATCTTCGCCGGCTTCACCGAGGTCATCGCCCTCGCCATCCGCGCCAACTTCCTCGACACGGCGGAGGGCATCTGGCTGACCCTCCTTGCCTACTACGTCTACGGGGTCACGCGGATTGAGGCAACGTTCGCCTCGGGCGAGGTGCAGCTCGTCAACGCGGGCGGTGGAATCTTCGAGTTCGAGCCCGGCGAGTTCGTCTGCAAGCACTCGGTCACCGGCAAGCAGTACACGAATGTTGCGTTCTTCAGGCTCGAGGCCGGGCAGACGCTCACCGTCGCGGTCCGTGCGCTGGAGGCCGGCTCTCGCAGCTCGGCCATGCCGGGCCAGATCACGGTGCTCGTCACGACCATGCGCGGCGTCACCTGCACGAACCCCGCGCCGGTCGTCGGGCGTGACGGGGAGACGGATCCCGAGCTCCGCGAGCGCTGCCGTGACTCGCTCGGAGCGCTCAGCCCCAACGGCCCCGAGGCGGCCTACGTCTACTGGGCGAAGAGCGCGCGAAAGTCCGACGGCTCGCCTGTGAACGTCAACCGCGTCTGGGTCAGCAAGCGGAGCTCCGTCGGGCATGTGACGGTCTACGTTGCGAGCCCGAACGGCGCGGTGCCTGGCACGATCGGCGACGATTCAACCGACCTCGGCGCGGTCGACAAGGCGATCCGCACCAAGGTGGTTCCTGTCGGGGTGACGTGCACCGTCGCGAGCGCCGTTCCGCGTCCGCTTCCCGTTGCGTGCGAGGTGTGGATCTCCACGGAAGCTAATCTGAGCAATACTCAGGTGGTTGCGGCAGTCGACACTCGCATAAGCGACTACTTGAAGGTTGTTCCGATCGGCGGTCACGTTCTGGGACCGCGCTCACCTGGTCGAGTCTTCAGGAACGCCATCATAGGGCAGGTCGAGGACGTATCGCCGTTCATCATCAAAGCCGACGTATCGGTCCCCTCTGCCGACGAGACGCTGACGGAGAGCGAGGTTCCGGTCGCGTCTATCAACGACATCGGGGTACGCCAAGTATGATCACCCCTCTACAGGCAGGTACCCTCCAAGTATGTCGGGCCGATAACATGGCAAAACGATCCTGGCACGCAGTATCCGGTACCGCTGAGGAAGTCGCAGCCCTCGAACGTCGTTGGGGACGTCATCCAACGAACGATGTAGGATCTACTTTCCCCGTCGCAGTCGACGAATATTCCCTCGGTCGTCTCGCACCGAACCGGGATGTACTCGACACAGGCGCGGTCCTGACACAGGCCCGTCGAGCACGCGGTGCCCGTGGCGACCGGCTCGTGCGTCGGGCCGGTAACTGCGCACGCGTCGGCGGTGCACTCGTTGCTGTCGTCCTCGATGTCGTCGAGAGCAGGCACCTCGTGCTCGCGTCCGGCTCCGTCGCACCGCCGCTCGCGGCAGTCACCCGCGGTCTGCTCGGCGAGGGGTCCCGCCGGGGCGAGCTCCCGGCCGCACACGCCAGCCTCGCAGGTACGCCAGGAGCACGGACCATCGAGCCCGGGGCAGTCCGCGAGCGTCGTGCATTCCGGTTCGGCGCCCCCGCTTCCACCAGATCCGCCCTGCCCCCCGGTCCCGCCGCCCTCTCCTGGCCCTCCGCCGCCCGAGGACGCGCTCGCCGAGGTGGTGGAGCTACCTCCCCCGCCTCCCTGCCCGCCGCAGCCCTCGCAGGGCCCGTACGCGCTCCCGTCGGACAGGCAGACCTTGGTGCTCTCCAGCGCGATGTCAGGGCACGCGCAGCCGATCCGGCTTCCGGGTTCGCAGGCCTGCGGTGCGCCCGTCGAGGAGCTCGACCCGACGTAGCCAGGCGGCGGGGTCCAGAACAGGTCCTCCACGTCGAGGCGCCCGCATCCCGGAAGCACCACGGCAGCTACGACGACGCCCAGCACCGCCCTGCGCATGGCGCCGCAGCCTACGCAGCCGCGATCGGGCGTCAACGCCAGGAGGAGGCGGCACCGTGCCGAAACTGAGCTTCCGCGAGACGTTGCGCCGGTACGTGCCTCCGTGGCTGTCGGACCGGCCCGGTAGAACCGTCGGGTTCCGCTACCTCTACGCCATGGCCTCCGTCCTCGACGCGGGCGCGGAGGTGCTCGTGCAAGGGCTTCAGGCGCGGATGCCCGGCCTTGGTACGCCGACCGCGCTGCCGTACATCGGGCGCGACCGGCGAATCATCCGCGGGCCAGCGGAGAGCGACGCCGCGTACGGCGCGCGCCTCATCCGGTGGCTCGACTACTGGCGCGCAGCCGGCAATGCCTACGTGCTCGCGCTGGCCATCCAGAGCTTCCTCTACCCGGGGCATCCCAGGGTCCGGATCGTGACCCGCTCCGGCGTCTGGTACACGCTCGACCCCTCCGGCGACCTCACGTGGCATCGAGCCGAGCCGAACAACTGGGACTGGGACTCGCTCTCCCATCCGGAGCGCCAGGGCAACTGGTCCGACTTCTGGGTGATCGCCTATCCGCCGCACTACGAGCCCGACGGGAACTGGGGTGACGGCACCTCGATGTGGGGCCCCGGGCAGGCATTCGGCTTGCAGACGCCGGTCAGCAACATCGAGTCGCTCACGGCCATCGTCCAGCAGTGGAAAGGCGCGCACGCGAACTGCGTGATGCTCATCCTCGCGTACGACTCCGCGAGCTTCGAGCCGTCTTCCCCGCCCGGTGCTCCTGGCATGCCCGACGGGTGGTGGGGCCGCTGGTCGAAGGAGGACGCGACCGGCAAGCGCATCAAGGCGCGGCGTGACGACGCCCACTACGTGGAGGTCTGACGATGGCCGAGTACAGCGGCGAGGACCGCTTCCCCAGGTCGTTCGAGACGCTGAACGATGGCACCGTGCGCGACGCCGCGAGCGTCAACGTCGGGCTCGAAGCGCTCGCCGACCGCACGCTCTACCTCTTCAACCGCCGGGTAGAGGCCGTGCACCTCACCTCGTGGGGCAGTGAGGAGAACGGAGTCGGCCTGGCCCCGACCATGGCGTACGCCGACTGGTTGGACGCGGGCTCCTTCGTTTTCCGCGTGGACGTGCCGAACGTGGAGCCGCTCGACGTGCTGCTCCTGGACTGCTCCTTCACGTTGGAGTTCCTGGCCAGCGGCGCCGATGACCAGGCGCGCGTCCGGCTCGTCGCCGTGGCGCCGAACGGGGCGATCGTGGTCCCCGCGGGCGCCCACGTCGCGTCGGAGCTCCGCAACTCCCGGGCGCCGGCCGCGATCTCGGGCTTCCTCGTGGCGGCACAGGCCGGCACCTACCGGATCAAGCTCCAGGGCAAGACCCGGAACGGCGACCCCGGGCAGCTCGGCATCTACGACGGCTTCGTCCTTCGCGTCCTTCACCTGAAGAGGTAACCATGTCGAGGGTCCTGAACTGGATCGACACGCTGTTCTTCGGCGTCCGCCGCATCTTCGCCGCGGGCGTCGAGCTACCGGAGCGCCCCGCGCTCAACTTCGTCGGAGCCATGGTCACCGACAACCCGGCCGAGAACCGGACCGACGTCTTCATCCCCGGGGCATGGCTCGTCAGCCCCGTGGTTACAAACACCTACACGGCCCGGCCGGGCGAGCTCGTGCGGGTCAACGCGCAGGACCCGGTGACGATCCGCCTCCCGCCGGCCGCGGGCAACGTCGGCGCCGAGGTCGTGGTCAAGGAGGTCGCCGGGCAGGAGGAGGCGATCGAGATCTACGCGAGCACGGGGCAGCAGATCGCGCGGGACGGGTACCCGTACGTCACCTTCCGGCTGGTCAGCGACGGCGCGACGTGGGTCGTGCTCTGACGGGCGGCGCGGTCGGGCAGGAAGAGGAACCCGAGTCCGACGGGGAGGAGGAGCAGCCGGCCAAGCCTCCCTCGACACCGCCCAGACAGCCGGCGGCCCCCTTGCGCCCGGTGAGGCGGCGCTGGCCGGAGCCACGGCCCGGCGATGTGGTCATCGTCGGCCGGCGAGGCGCCGGAGGGCCCAGGGGTGGCTCGCTCCGGTGAGCGGTCGCGATGATCCAACGGTTTGTGGCACTGCCATGGCTGCGCTGGCCGCGTCGGAGGACGCCGGTGTGTAGACACCTCCTTACCCACTTGCTAAGTTTGGCTGCAGGGAGCCTCGTTGCTCGCTCCAGGGAACCGGGTCACCGAGCGTACCGTCACCATGGAAGACATCTACATTTATGGCCGGAAGCTGGTCGAAGGCAGAAGCCTCACTCTTGCCGAATGGCTGTCGAAGCTCGACGATCCCACGATTTACCTGGATCCCAACTATGCATTTCCAACAAACGAAATGCGCGACGAGTACTTGGACACGATCAGAGGCCGAAGCGCTCACGAGGTCATCGACCTTATACGACGTTTTCTCATTCCCACGTGCACCCCACCAATCGACGCAATAACGCCCAGGGCAGTCAGTGAGATACGCACAGAGCAACAGCGCCGCGTCGTTCGCGGTGGGCCTGCCTGGGAGGGACTCACATGGATAATAGACCTAATCCAGGATAGCCCACAGAAGGCGATCTACGTGCTGGAAGCCTATGCGGACACCCATATCCAGGCACTCGATCGCGGATGGTGGCTACAGAGACTTTACGACGCAATCGGACTAATTCGCGCAAAGTGGATCGAAGAAGAGCACCCTGCCGAACTGCTTGTCAGTCTCGGTGGCCACAAATTTGAGCGCCTTGTTGCTAGCCTGTTTTCTGAGATGGGCCACACAACTTCGCTCACACAGGCAAGCCATGATGGAGGAATCGACATTCGCGCAACGTTCACAGCAAATGGACAACGGTATGACGCAGCAATCCAATGCAAGTGCACACAAAACAATGTCGGCGTCAGTGTCGTCCGCGAGCTTCACGCGGCAGTCGAGGACGCGAAGGTCTCCAAAGGCATAATAGTATGCACACAATCATTTTCTCCCGCCGCGCGAAAGTGGGCCAAAAAGAACCCAAGACTTGAGCTCATCGACGGCCCGAGTCTCATACGGCTTCTGAATTCGCACTTGGGGCCTCGATGGCCTCGACTAATCGATTATTACACGAGCTTGACCAGGGTGATGCCGGGCCTACCGAACACCAGCACTTGAGCCTCCGTGAGCCGACTCAAGCAGGCACGAGAACAGAATCAGCGCTGAGGTCCGGGTGGGAGGCTTAATCCCCTCGGAGGCCCGCTCCCAGTGTGTTCAGGAACCGCTCGTGGCTGGGAGTTCTCTAGCGTCGCCGACGACGGCAGCGTGGCGGAGCGAGGGGTCCAGCTCGGCGAGGCCGGTGCTCGCGAGGACGCGCTCCCGCGCTGTCGCGGGCCGGAGATCTCCAGCCCGTGCACCCATACAAGCGGTGCCGGCCCGGCGCCGGTCACCTCCGAGGTGCAACGCAACCGGCGTCGCCCCCGCGACGACCTCCGGAGCATGCTCGACCACACGCCGCCATCGTACGTCCACACTATAATCCATGACCTGCCCCTGGGCCTCTCGCTCCAGCTCTGGTTCGTCGGTGGGGAGCTCAGCGGCGCCATAAGGCTGTTCTGCCTCTGCGAGGCCTGCGTGAGCGAAGCGTAGGTCGGACGCGTTCCTTGCCTCAGCGGCCGGTTCCCCGGTCCGCCCTCCCGGCGAGGTGATGCCGGCCTCGCGATAGTAACCATCCGCCTGCTGTGCGACGGAGCGACGTGCATTGTGCTCTGACGGGCTCAGCAGCGACGGACCAGGACGATGGGGCGGCTAAGCTGGACGAAGGTGGACTTCCGCCCCAAGTGTGGGATAGTCTGCATTTATGGGGGAGTCCGTCGACGTCTTCATCTCCTACGCGCCCGCCGACAGCGAGTTCTGCGAGCAAGTGATCGCACATCTCGCACTGCTTCAACGGCAAGGAGTGATTCGCACCTGGTACGACAAGAAGATCGTTCCTGGCGAGGTTCGGGATGACGTCATTGCCGCCCGCATCGAGACTGCACGCGTCGTGCTCCTCTTGATCAGCGCGAGCTTCCTCGCATCTGATGACTGCTATCGGCTAGAGATGGAGCGCGCTCTCGTGCGGCACACTCGTGGAGAGGCCTGCGTCATCCCTGTGATTATCCGCGCATGTGACTGGAAGGACGCCCCATTTGCACACCTCGGCGCACTGCCGCGCGGGGCGCAAGCTGTCACGAGTTGGCGAAACGCCGACGAAGCGTGGGTGTCGGTCGTAAGTGGGATCCGCGTCGCGGTCACGGAGTTTTCCAGCTTCGGAAAGAGAATCCAGACACACGACCATGAGGGGACAAAGCTATATCATAACACAGATATAGCCGGCGCAATTCCGCTCTCACCGACAGCGACAAACCATAAGTTTTCAGGACTGGCAACTGCCCTGGCAGGCGCATGCATCGCGGGAGCTCTGGTGACAATCCTTTCGGCTATCTCTGGAGAACCGTCCCAGAGCGACCCGTATGAACCGACCGAGGAGACTATCATTCCTCCGTCAGAGGTAGATGGCGAAGCAGCTTCCATGGCACCAGACGGTGGCTTTCGGGACGGGGCAAACGATGCCGAGAGCACCGAAGCAGATTCCGAGGCACTAGACGGTGGCTTTCGGGACGGAGCAAACGATGTCGAGAGCACCGAAATGGTGGCAAATCCTGCAAACCCTGAAACAACCAAGAATCAATTGTCTGGCATCATATTCATCGGAAATCACAATCTTCCAGCGCACAACGCAGAAGTGTGGCTCCTTGGCACTCCATGCCGCGCTACAACCAATGAGGGCGGATACTTTAATTTTTTTTCTTGCTCTACAGAACAAATCGGCAGAATACGAAGTCGGGAAATATACATACTCACCGAAGACGGACTTCGTTGTAGCGGAATCCCACTCCTGCCGCCGCCGGCAGTCACAAGTATTTGGATCCGCGCTAGCGCCCAGCGTGGCATATGCAATCTCGTGCGTCGACCAATGTGGCACAGAAAGTATGTGGTCAACAAACAATCCATACCAGAAAATTTTAGATAGTTTTGAGAATCGTGACCGCAATCAAAGGCAATCGATTGCTCTAACGGCTTGGCGCAGGTATGTGATGCACAGACGCCGCCGGATTACGGCCCTCGCGCCGAGCCTCCGGACCTCGGCGTGCTCGCCACGCCGTGTGCCCTGCGTGTGCCCCGACTCCAGGGCACGGGGCTCCACGAGAGGGCACTCGGGTATACGAGAGGAGTCGAGCCCTCGATGGCCTCAGATACCGCTCCGACGCGTCCGACGCGGCGATCGCCGTATCTCTCGCGCATCCGCCCCGCAGATTCGTCTCCGGGTTCGATTCCCGGCGCCTCCACTCAGAAGACACGGCGAGAGCCGTGTCTTTCTTTTGGCGTGTGCCCCGCGTGTGACCTGACAAAGTTTAATGTAGATGGATTTGGCGCGACCCCGGTGTGAGTAGAACCACCGGGATCGGGCACGGCAGGTGACGCGAGGGTACGGGGCTCCACGGAACTCCACGGCGGGCACCAGGCCGGCGGAGCGACCCCCGGGTCCGCGTCTGCATGCTGACGTGCTACCGCAGCCCAGAGCATTGCGAACGAGCCCATCGGTAGCCCTTCGGAGCCGGTCCAGTCCCCCACCATGCCGCGGCATGCCTGCCGGACCTATCCGAGGCATGCCAGTCAGACTACCGTTCGGTCTGGCCATCCCATGAAATCGACGTTCGTGCGACCAGCCATTGAGGCCGATCTGCCTCGCCTTCCCGAGATCGAACGCTCGGCCGTATCCGTTCGGTAGAGCCCATCCTGACGCCGAGCAGGCCCGGGACGTAGGCTTGCGGTGCGATGCGAGAGCGACAGCAGAGCGCCGGCAGTAACGGCGACACCGGACTGAGGGGCCCCGAAGCGGCGGCCGACGAGCGCGCGGCCAGCAACGCCGGCGTGCGCAGGCGGCGCACGGCGAAGTCGAGCGGAGCCGCCGTGGCGGCTGAGCCGCAGAAGAGCGGTCGCAAGCCGAGCGCCGCGATGGACGGCGCACAAGCCTCCCCGACGCGTCGACGCGGGCGAGCGGTGCCCACGACCAGCGCGACGTCGCTGGAGGTTACCGGTGGCGATAGCGCGGCGGAGGCGCCGAAGCGCTCACGCAGCCAGCGTGGCCGGCGTCCAGGTCCAGGGGCTGGCAGCGAGCCGCTGCCGAGCGTCGGTGTTCTCGAGGGTCTGCTTCCAGGACTTGGGAGCGAGCTCGATGACCCGATCGCGCGGCCAGCTCGGCAGCAGGATCAGCACATCGCGCAGGTAGACCCAGGGGTCGAGCTGGTGCAGAGCGCAGGAGGCGATCAGCGAGACGATGGTGGCGTTCCACTCCGCCCCGTCGTCACTGCCCACGAAAAGCCAGTTCTTACGGCCGACGGCCTCTCTGCGGAGCTCCAGCTCGCTGCGGTTGTTGTCCAGGCGCAGCCGCCCGTCCTCCAGGAAGCGGGTGAGCGCGGTCCACTGGTTACGCGCGTACCCGATGGCTCCAGCGATGGGGCTCCTGGGCAGCACGAGCAGCTGCTCGCTGTCGAGCCAGCTGCGGAAGGCGTCGAGCACAGGCTGAGCGCTGCTGCGGCGCTGCTCGGTGCGGCGGCTCGGGGGCAGCTCCTTGGTCGCCTTGTCGATAGCGAAGAGCTGGTGAATGAAGCCGAGCGCCGTCATCGCTCGCTCCCGGTCGGAAGACATCGCCTCAAAGAAGCGCCGGCGGCAATGGGCCCAGCAGCCCACCTCCGTGGCCTGCTCGGTCCGAAACAGCTCCTCGTAGACGCTCGATGCGTCCGCCTGGACGTAGCCCTTGTACCCGCGGAGAAACGCCTTGGGGCCGTCCTGGTTGTGACGCGGCGTGAAGCGGAACAGCACGTGGTCGTGGTCGGCGACGAGCACCCAGAAGTGTCCGCGCCGGCACTTGTCCTTGGCCTGCACGAGCACCCCGGTGGCATCAATGGCGATGCAGTGCGCGTTGAGCGCGTCCTCGGCCATGGCATCGACCACACAGTCCAGCACCTCGGCGCACGAGCCGACCCAGCCGCAGAGCGTCGAGCGCGACAGGTGCACCCCTTGGCGCTCGTAGATCTTCTCCTGCCGATGCAGCGGCAGGTGGTCGCCGTACTTGCTCACCAGCACGTGCGCGAGCAGCCCGGGGCCGGCGAGCGACCGGGGGATGGGGCTGTCGGCCACGTCCGCAATGACTACGCCGGCTTCGGGCTCGCCCTTGGTGGCAAACTTGGGTCGCACGATCTGCAGCCGCACGAAGCTCGCGGGCCTCCACTCCAGCGTCTCGGACACCTCTTCGCCGATGCGGACCATGTCGGCGGCGCGCTCGTCGCGCACTTCGGGCGGCGGCAGCTCGATGCGCTCGACCGGCAGGTGCTCGGGTAGCTTCTGCCGTCCGTGCGGGGCGACCTTGCGCCCCTTGCCGCCGCCTCCGGAGGAGCCACCTGGCGCAGTGCCGCCGCCTTCAGGCACGCCTGCCATGCCAGCGTCGGGGGGAGCCGCTGCGCCCGCCGGCGCCGCGCCCCCCGCGAGCATCTGCACAATGGCATCGAAGGCGAGCTGCATCTGCGCCGGGTCGACGTGCTCGGCCTTCTGACCGAAGATGTGCCGCCGAAGCCGCTCCAACTCGATGCTGGCAAGCTCGTAGAGCTTGCGGTACTCGTCGCGCTCGTGCGCTGCGCGGGCAAGCTTGTCCTTCAGGTCACCAATCTGCTCTTCGAGCGACTTGCTCACGAGGCGCTAAGTACCCGTAACTTCTTGGTTTTTGAAGGGGGTTGTTGCAGGAAAATGAAGGGCTCTGGGCACAATGCGGCGAGTGCGCTGCTCGGCTGTGCGCGAAAAGGGCTGTGAGCTCAGGGAGCTGGAGGCGGCGCAGCCTCGGCCAGGCGGACGTCTCGCCGCAGCTTCGATGGCGCAAGCGCGATGCCCTCGAGGATCTTCGCGAGCTCGGCCGCGTCGATGACGACGCTCGTTGCCCCCGGCGTGACCGCACGAGGGGCTCGGAACGTCCCGCGCTCTAGACGCTTGTAAAGTAGACAATACCCGCTGCGGTCCCACCAAAGGGCTTTGCAGCGGTCGGCTGCTCGGTTAAAAAAGAGGAATAGCGCTCCGGAGAGGGGATCCTGCCGCAGCACCTCGCGCACGACGGCGGCAAGACCATCAAACGACCGGCGCAGATCGAGCGGCTCGGTGGCGACGTAGATCGAGACGCGGCCCGGGATCATCGCGTACCCCCGAGCGCGCGAACGACGCGCGCCAGCGTATCTTCGTCAAACGTCGGCGGTACGCGCACGACCGCGCCGTCCGGGAAGACGATCTCCAGCGCCGCGCCCGGCGAGGGCGCCGCAGCGGCCGATGGGGCGACCACGACGGGGAGCAACGCGGGAAGCGTCACCTTCTCCGAACGCTGCCGGTACTCGCTCCGCTTCATGCCCAGTCGGCGGCTCCAGGAGTACAGCGTGCCGGCGTTGACCCCCTCCTGCTCCGCGAACACGCGGGCCGAGTGCCCGCTCTTGTGCCAGCGCGCCACCCGGTCGCGCCAGATCCGTGTGCTCTCGTCCATCCGCACCTCCGGCGTCGGTTTCTACGCAGCGGATGGGCACCAGGACAGCATGCTGGTCGCCGAACGGATACGATCCTCCTGGTCGTCGACAGCCCGGAGACCCTCTCCGCGTACGCGCGACGGCACGGGATGAGCCCACACAGCGCGATCAGCCGGCTGCGCATCGCGCGCGCCGCGCTCGAGCTCCGACTCCGGAGGTGGCGCCGATGCCGGTGAAACGCCAGCCGAAGCACAAGCTCGGCCTCCCCAAGGGCGCCCTCGTCACGCGCTACAAGACCCACAAGCGCAAGGTGCGGCTCATGAACGGCCGGACCGTCGTGCTGGTGTTCGAGGAGACGTGGACCCGCAACCTGCTCCGCATCCCCGAGCGCGTGACCGAGCGCCACCTCCGGGAGCTCCGGCGCGCGGGGTTCGATCTCTGGACGGACGTCTTCGGCCGGCCCATCGCGAAGGCGCCCGGCGCGCCGTGGTTCAACGACGCTGCCTTCGAGATCGCCCGCTGGCGCTTCATCCAGCGGCAGAAGCGCCGCCGCAGGCGCGGGTAGGTCCTTACCTGCGCGACGTCACCGCCGGCGAGGGCGAGCAGGTCTCCCAGGTCGCCCGAGAGCTGGGCCTGCCCGTCGAGACCGCGTTCTCGCGGCTCCGCCTCGGACGTAAGCACCTCGCACACGTGCTCAAGGGCTGGCGTCGCTTGCGATAGGGGTCCACCTGCGCGACGTCACCGCCGGCGAGGGCGAGCATGTGAGCCAGGTCGCCCGGAACCTGGGGCTGCCCCTCGGGACCGCATTCTCACGGCTCCGTCGAGGCCGCAGCCGCCTTGCCGCCGTGCTCAAGAGGTGGCGTCTAGCCCGCCGGGCCCACTGATGCAGCCGGTCATCGCCCCGGACTCCGGCTGAACGTCACCGTTCTATAACTTAGCCAGCTTGCCCTTCCGTGGCGCGGTCACTAACGGCACACCGATACCTAAAAGCATGTCGTTCGAGCGACCGACCATGACACGGCCGGTGCGAACAAGGCACAATTTGTCACAGCTTGGTGGCGACCGCTGGCCAACGAAGAGTGTGTACCAGAGTCCAAAGACGAAGAAGCTGTGCATGTGATACCCGTTCGCACGCGTGGAGCCGACCAGACCCAGCGTTTGATCTGTGGGCCCATCTGGCGTGCCGCGAAGCAGATGCAGAATCAACCGGGCGTTCTCCGGAAAAGTGCCTTGATCGTATAGATAGTTGCGAAATTCGTCTTCGTATTTGCCCAGATGCGTGTGCGGCAGCTTCGAGCATACACTTGCGCGCCAGAACACGGAGGCGCCAAACTTGGCCAGTGCGTCGACGTCGAGCTTGCTGATGCTGGCGCCTACCGTCTCGCCGTGGACAAGGCCAGGTATCTCCATCGCCGATTCTAGCGCGATGAATCCTGTGTCTTTTCGACTCACCTTTGCGGCGTACGCGTCCCACACCCCGAGCTTTTGTTCGCAGTCCGAGCAGAGAAGGTGCTCCGAGATCTGTCTCTCGTCGAGCATCACGCAGCCATTCCTTAAAGCGACGATGCGGCCTGAGGGGGACTCCTTCGCTCGGCCAAAAGCCCATCGGGGCAGGATATGACTGTCGCGCAGCTCTGAGTCTTCGCCATGATGGCCGTGAAGGCGGCAGCGGCCTATAACCTTATTGCCCACGCGTCAAAAATAGCGCGAAAACCGCAGCCAACAAGCGTGGCGTTCGGGCGTGCTCGGTCGATGCCGATGCGTCAGGCTCACCCTTCCACCTGGCCTTCGCCTGGACCGTTCCGCTGTGGGCATACGTAGAGCTTAGGAACCCGCCTGCTGCGAGGCATGCCTGCCGCAGGCACGCGAGGCATGCGAGCTCCAGCACGAGGCCGGGGGCGACGGGCAGGGCGAGGGTCTCGACCTCCTCCGCGAGAACAGCTTCAGCGATGGCGTCGAGCTCGCCAGGGTCGATCATGCCCGAGTTATCGACGGGACCGCGGCCCCGGTTGCGTGGCGTCGGACGGGGGCAGGTTCCCGACGCCGACTCGCTGGCCGACGTCGCCGGCCGGGAACGGGTGCCGTCCCCCCACGGAGAGGGCGAGGTGCGTGCCCTTCTGGAGCTGCTCTGGCTGGTGGAGCCCCGGGAGCGCCGCGTGCTGATCATGGTGGGCGAGGCGAGTGAGAGCGACCGGAGCCTCAGATGGCCCGTCGGGCCGGCGCTTTCGCGGTTTACGTATCGAAATTCAAATCTATAATCCCTCGTCACGCGGACTCGGTCGATCGCGGCAGCTTGTTGTGGGGGCAACGATATCGGCCATCAACTGCGAGACTCGGCCTCCCGTTTGACGCGCCAAAGATAATAAAATTTGTGGCTTCGAACCTTTTGAAGTTCGATGGAGCGGCCCTCGGCCGCCTTGACGATGTCTCGTGCCATCTTTGTGACACCAAGCGCCACCGTTCCGGCCGCAATAAGTGGTGTCGATAGCGCCAAATAAGTACCTACGGATATGGCGGCTGCCACCGCGGCTTCCGCGCCTCGTGAGATTATGTTTCTGGAGAAGGAATTCTGTGCGGCAGATGCACGCTGCTGAACCTTTTGGAGCTCGGGAGCTATCACGTCTGAATATAGAAGTTTAGCATCTCGAGCGGTTGGTTCTGGAAGTTCCGAAAACTGGATCATGGCATCCTGTAATGCGCAACGATACGCTACGAAGGATTCTCCTTCCGTTTGTCTAAGTTGAACAAGATCGGCAATTGATAGGCGGCTCAGAAATGGAACAACAGAACCGAAATGGCGATGCATCAGTTCGTCGCGGCGGCTGATGACGGGATCCTCTGTCATGAACTTAATAAGGTCTGCCTTTCGAGGTATATCGGTAAGCATGTTTGCGTCAGACAGGACGGCCATTAGTAGTTCGAGCAAAGTGTCTCTAAGCAGGTTGTCGGCGCACTCTGTGTGCATTCTCAATTTTTTTCTCATCGATGCTGATAGCTCAACACGTTTGCCTGCTAATATTTGCGCGGCAATTCGGGGGGCTGCTGCGATAGGTGCTGGCATGCTGCTGCGCTCAATGCCACTGCGCCCGTGCTCGAAATAGTCTTCTGGTCCATCGAGTATGATCATGTAACGATTGCCACGCTTGGATATTGAAATTTTAGTGTTTTCAAAATAATCGCGAGCCAATCGGTTGCGCATGCGCTTGATGAGTTTCGTTACATGATCGGCCTCATGTTCCGTGGGGCTGTGGTGCACGTTTATTGGTGTGAATGGCCTGATGAGTCCTGCTGTTAGCAACGGCTTCATGACTGTGAGCACATGAAGATCTTCGTAAAGTCTCTGCCGGAATGGAGCGCTATCGTTTAGCCGACCATGCTTCTGGATATAATGATACTCGGCGAAGTAGTTGTACGTATGTATTCTGTCGCTGTACATGCATGCGAATCTGGCCAGTTCTTCGATTCGCTTTGTGCGACATTTGATGGATGCGCAGGGGCGCGAAGAGCCGCTTAGGCCGTGAGACGCGCAATGCTCCAGTGATTGGCTGTTATGTGAGCCGCTTTCGGCAAATGGGTCAGCGGCTATATGGAGCGCGAGATCTGCAAGCGTGGTGAACTTCTGTTGTCTGATCCAGTCGCCGTCGACCTTGTCTTTTTTTAGCGCTCCAGTGGACTTCAGATGTTCGAATATCTTCATGGTGTGCATCATCCGTTGGTCGAGGGAACGGGTCTACACATCGTTGCTTTGGTGGCGTGGCAGGCCGTGGAAGGAACCAGGGGTACGCCACCGCCGCACCGGAAGTGCGAGAATCAGCACAGGGGCTCCGGCCATTTGTCCAGGCGTCCGGAGGTATCTCCCGGTCGTTGCCGATGTTCCAGCTACCCCCATGGCCTGCCCGACCCACAAGGCCATCGGAGATACCGTCCCGTGTCAAGGGCAGCCCGTTCGGTAGGGGTCGCGGTCACGGTCCGGGGCCGACCGGCAGGGCAGGGATCCCGTCCGCCGCCTGCATTCTCGTGCAGCCGCGTCCGTCCGCTCGCCCGCCGCTGGGCTGCGCCAGTTCGGACCCGGGGCTGGCCCCGCCGGCCTGGTGCCCGCCGTGGAGCTCCGTGGAGCCCCGTACCCTGGCTTCACCCGCCGCGCCCGCTCCTGGTGATTCCGCTTACGCTCGACCCACCCCAAATCCAGCGTCGCCGAAATTTATCAGGTCACACGCAGGGCACACAAAAAGCAGAAGACACGGCTCTCGCCGTGTCTTCTGAGTGGAGGCGCCGGGAATCGAACCCGGAGACGAACCTGAGAGGCGGATGCGCGAGAGATACGGCGGACGCCGCGTCGGACGCGTCGGAGCGGTATCAGGGGCCAGCGAGACCTCGATTCCTCTCGTATACCCGAGTGCCCTCTCGTGGAGCCCCGTGCCCTGGAGTCGGGGCACACGCAGGGCACACGGCGTGGCGAACCCGGGGGGCTGCCCGGAATAGAAGAGTGAGAGGCGGCTGCGCGGTCCCTGAGGGGGTCCACCCCATGAGCCTGGCACGCCGCTTGAAAATCCAGCAGGACTGTACCCACCCGAGAGATGACCCCATGCCCTCAGTAACCCATGAAGCCCTGGTGGAGCTGTTCAAGAACCGGCCGACCCTGGCCGCCGAGATGCTGCAGGACGCGCTCGGCCAGCCGGTCCCGGCCTTCACGGAGGCGCGCGTCGAGCCCTCCGACTTCACCGAGATCGTTCCCTCCGACCGCCGGGCGGACGCCGTCATCGTGCTGCTGGTCGGCGAGCAGGAGCGGCCCGCGATGGCCATCGTCGTCGAGGTCCAGCTCGGCGTGGATCTGGACAAGCCGTACGTCTGGCCGGTGTACGTCACCCAGACGAGGGCCCGGCACCGCTGCCCGACCCGGCTGCTGACCGTGACGATCAACCCGAAGATGGCGCGGTGGTGCTCGCAGCCGATCGACACGGGCCACCCCGGCTGGATCCTGACCCCGCTGGTGCTCGGCCCCGAGGGCGTCCCGGTCGTCACGGACGCCGAGCAGGCGAAGGCGGCGCCCGAGGTGGCCGTGCTCTCGGCCATGGCGCACGGGCAAGAGGAGGTGGGTGAGGCGATCGGCGTGGCGTTCCTGGCGGCGGCGGCCGGGCTCGATGAGGAGCGCCGCGCCTTGTACGGGGACCTGGTGCTATCCTCGCTGAACGAAGCGGCGAGGCGGACGTTGGAGGCGATGATGAAGAGCGGATACGAGTTTCAGAGCGAGTTCGCGCGCAGCTACGTGGCCAAGGGTGTGGAGAAGGGGCGGCTCGAAGCCAAGGCGCAGGCCGTGCTTGCCGTGTTCGATGCCCGAGGTTTGGAGGTTCCCGCCGAGGTGCGGGAGCGGGTCCTCGCGAGCACCGACCTTGCCGAGCTGGACCGCTGGATCCGCCGCGCCGCGGTCATCAGCGACGCCCGGGAGCTCCTCGCGACGACCGACTCCTGAACGGGCACCTCGAGTCTCACAGTCGTCGGCTTCACTTCTCCTCCCTCCCGTACACCCGAGATCCCTCTCCCGGTCCTGGAGCCCGTGGTCTGACGCCAGGCAGAGCGGCCTATTCAGGATTTCCGTCTCGGACGGTCTCCTGGGGCCGCTATTGTACGTCTTGTAATTTCGCAAGGTGAGGGTGATTGTGGCATAATGACCAATGGTGAACCATGAGGAGCAGACCGCTCGTCGTTATTGGCTACAGCGACAAAGACGGGGAATGGAAGGACCGCCTCGTCAGTCACCTGCAGGTCCACGCACAGCAGGGGCTCTTCGATCTATGGGATGAGAGCCTGGTTCTACCTGGCGCGGAGCCGCTTGCTGACGTCAGAAAGTCGATAGATGTAGCAAGTGTAGTCATCTTGCTAATTACCGCCGACTTCCTCGGATCTGATCATATTCAGGATGAATTTGTGTCACGTGCGCTGCGACGCAGAAGCCGCGATGGTCTTCATGTTGTTCCGGTGCTACTTAAACCGTGTGATTGGGTGACATTCTCATGGCTGTGTGGAGTTAGTCGTATTCCTAGAGATGGTGGTTTTGTTGCAGATCGGGCATCTGCCGTGGACGCTGAGTTCGCTGCCGTTGCAGCAGAAGTTCGGCGGGTCCTCAATCCAGGATCCATCAGCCCTGGGCGCAAGTCTGTCGTGCCGAAGGGAGTGGCAGACTCTGCGGCGGATTCGGACTCCTTGCGGCGCTTACACGAAGTTCAACTTGCGGAGATACGAGCGCGGCTCGTTTTTCGATGCGTTGTTGCAGTTGTTGTTGGTGGTGTGTGTGTGGCCATTGTTGGGCCACTCGCAATTCTTATTGCTGTTGGCCTTGTCGGGACATCGGTTTTAGAATTTATACGAATGATTCGTCCGGACGCGTCGTTGCCGGCACCACCCCATGGGGCCGCTAGGTCACCGGTTTCGTCATCGCTTCTTGTGTCTCGGCTCGGTGGCCTGGTTGCGGCTATCGCCAGCGTGTCGGCGGTGTTCGTTGTCGCATTCGGGGTTGTGGATGGATTGCCAAGTCATGTGTCGAGATTCATGCGTGGTGAATATATCGCGGCGGATGTCCCGGTTTCTCCACTGCGTAGTCGCGTCGATGATACGGCTGAGCTGGCGTCGATTTCTTCACCAGCACAGGGCGCGCTTACGCAGCAAGATGCTCCTGATACGCCGGCTGGCGTGTACGAACATGGGTCTACAGGTGCGAGGGCGCCTGGTCGCACGTTGCGTGCACCTGATTCGTCTGCGCAAGATTCGGTGGGGTCGAATGTGCATGAATTGACTCGGGTGCGCCCGGTGGAGGTTGCTCCGGAGACGGGGGGCGGGATTGTGAGAGTTGAGCGGGAGGTTCTTGGCGCCTCGCGCCTGTCGGAATATAATTTGAGTGATTTGGAGATTCGCGCTGAATCGATGTCGATTCGTGCTGCTTTGTTAAGAGCCGCTAGGTGCGACATCGGGGAGAGGGGCAGGGTTCTTATGCGTGTCGACGTTGCTTCGGGAAAGATAGGCTTGGTTCAGGTTGAAGATAGCAATGGAGTTGGGGCCGCTGCGGTCCGGTGCGTGACTGATGTGTTTCAGGGTGTTGCGTTGCCTTTTGCAAGAGGGCGGGCGTCGTATTGGGTGCGCGTGAGTGCCGAAAACCAAACGCATGTCTCGCACTAAAATAAATTGCTCAAGCCTTGGTCGCTGCTTTGAAGGTTGGTGCTGAAGTGGTGCCCTGTAGGCTGCTCTTTCCCCTGCGCGGCTCTCTCGCCTGTCAAATCACGATCCACGCCGCCCCGTCGCTGACCAGCCGGAAGGTGACGTACGGGTACCCGTCCCGCGCCACCCGCTGGCCCGTGCTCGCGAGGATCTCGATCGCCTCCTCCTCCCCGGCGACCTCCTTGACCATGACCTCGGCGCCGACGTTGCCCGCGGCCGGCGGGAGGCGGACGGTCACCGGGTCCTGCGCGTTGACCCGTACGAACTCGCCCGGCCGGGCCGTGTAGGTGCCCGTGACGACCGGGCTGACCAGCCATGCCCCGGGGATGAAGACGTCGGTCCGGTTCTCGGCCGGGTTATCGGTGACCACCGCTCCGACGAAGTTGAGCGCGGGACGCTCCGGCAGCTCGACGCCCGCGGCGAAGATGCGGCGGACGCCGAAGAACAGCGTGTCGATCCAGTTCAGGACCCTCGACATGGTTACCTCTTCAGGTGCAGGACGCGAAGGACGAAGCCGTCGTAGATGGTGAGCTCCCCAGGGTCGCCGTTCCGGGTCTTGCCCTGGAGCTTGATCCGGTAGGTGCCGGTCTGGGCCGCCACGAGGAACCCGGAGATCGCGGCGGGGGCCCGCGTGTTGCGCAGCTCGGAGGTGATGTGCGCGCCCGCGGGGACCACCGTCGCGCCGTTCGGTGCCACGGCGACGAGCCGGACCCGCGCCTGGTCGTCGGTGCCGGCGGCGACGAACGTATCCGTTCGGTAGAGCCCATCCTGACGCCGAGCAGGCCCGGGACGTAGGCTTGCGGTGCGATGCGAGAGCGACAGCAGAGCGCCGGCAGTAACGGCGACACCGGACTGAGGGGCCCCGAAGCGGCGGCCGACGAGCGCGCGGCCAGCAACGCCGGCGTGCGCAGGCGGCGCACGGCGAAGTCGAGCGGAGCCGCCGTGGCGGCTGAGCCGCAGAAGAGCGGTCGCAAGCCGAGCGCCGCGATGGACGGCGCACAAGCCTCCCCGACGCGTCGACGCGGGCGAGCGGTGCCCACGACCAGCGCGACGTCGCTGGAGGTTACCGGTGGCGATAGCGCGGCGGAGGCGCCGAAGCGCTCACGCAGCCAGCGTGGCCGGCGTCCAGGTCCAGGGGCTGGCAGCGAGCCGCTGCCGAGCGTCGGTGTTCTCGAGGGTCTGCTTCCAGGACTTGGGAGCGAGCTCGATGACCCGATCGCGCGGCCAGCTCGGCAGCAGGATCAGCACATCGCGCAGGTAGACCCAGGGGTCGAGCTGGTGCAGAGCGCAGGAGGCGATCAGCGAGACGATGGTGGCGTTCCACTCCGCCCCGTCGTCACTGCCCACGAAAAGCCAGTTCTTACGGCCGACGGCCTCTCTGCGGAGCTCCAGCTCGCTGCGGTTGTTGTCCAGGCGCAGCCGCCCGTCCTCCAGGAAGCGGGTGAGCGCGGTCCACTGGTTACGCGCGTACCCGATGGCTCCAGCGATGGGGCTCCTGGGCAGCACGAGCAGCTGCTCGCTGTCGAGCCAGCTGCGGAAGGCGTCGAGCACAGGCTGAGCGCTGCTGCGGCGCTGCTCGGTGCGGCGGCTCGGGGGCAGCTCCTTGGTCGCCTTGTCGATAGCGAAGAGCTGGTGAATGAAGCCGAGCGCCGTCATCGCTCGCTCCCGGTCGGAAGACATCGCCTCAAAGAAGCGCCGGCGGCAATGGGCCCAGCAGCCCACCTCCGTGGCCTGCTCGGTCCGAAACAGCTCCTCGTAGACGCTCGATGCGTCCGCCTGGACGTAGCCCTTGTACCCGCGGAGAAACGCCTTGGGGCCGTCCTGGTTGTGACGCGGCGTGAAGCGGAACAGCACGTGGTCGTGGTCGGCGACGAGCACCCAGAAGTGTCCGCGCCGGCACTTGTCCTTGGCCTGCACGAGCACCCCGGTGGCATCAATGGCGATGCAGTGCGCGTTGAGCGCGTCCTCGGCCATGGCATCGACCACACAGTCCAGCACCTCGGCGCACGAGCCGACCCAGCCGCAGAGCGTCGAGCGCGACAGGTGCACCCCTTGGCGCTCGTAGATCTTCTCCTGCCGATGCAGCGGCAGGTGGTCGCCGTACTTGCTCACCAGCACGTGCGCGAGCAGCCCGGGGCCGGCGAGCGACCGGGGGATGGGGCTGTCGGCCACGTCCGCAATGACTACGCCGGCTTCGGGCTCGCCCTTGGTGGCAAACTTGGGTCGCACGATCTGCAGCCGCACGAAGCTCGCGGGCCTCCACTCCAGCGTCTCGGACACCTCTTCGCCGATGCGGACCATGTCGGCGGCGCGCTCGTCGCGCACTTCGGGCGGCGGCAGCTCGATGCGCTCGACCGGCAGGTGCTCGGGTAGCTTCTGCCGTCCGTGCGGGGCGACCTTGCGCCCCTTGCCGCCGCCTCCGGAGGAGCCACCTGGCGCAGTGCCGCCGCCTTCAGGCACGCCTGCCATGCCAGCGTCGGGGGGAGCCGCTGCGCCCGCCGGCGCCGCGCCCCCCGCGAGCATCTGCACAATGGCATCGAAGGCGAGCTGCATCTGCGCCGGGTCGACGTGCTCGGCCTTCTGACCGAAGATGTGCCGCCGAAGCCGCTCCAACTCGATGCTGGCAAGCTCGTAGAGCTTGCGGTACTCGTCGCGCTCGTGCGCTGCGCGGGCAAGCTTGTCCTTCAGGTCACCAATCTGCTCTTCGAGCGACTTGCTCACGAGGCGCTAAGTACCCGTAACTTCTTGGTTTTTGAAGGGGGTTGTTGCAGGAAAATGAAGGGCTCTGGGCACAATGCGGCGAGTGCGCTGCTCGGCTGTGCGCGAAAAGGGCTGTGAGCTCAGGGAGCTGGAGGCGGCGCAGCCTCGGCCAGGCGGACGTCTCGCCGCAGCTTCGATGGCGCAAGCGCGATGCCCTCGAGGATCTTCGCGAGCTCGGCCGCGTCGATGACGACGCTCGTTGCCCCCGGCGTGACCGCACGAGGGGCTCGGAACGTCCCGCGCTCTAGACGCTTGTAAAGTAGACAATACCCGCTGCGGTCCCACCAAAGGGCTTTGCAGCGGTCGGCTGCTCGGTTAAAAAAGAGGAATAGCGCTCCGGAGAGGGGATCCTGCCGCAGCACCTCGCGCACGACGGCGGCAAGACCATCAAACGACCGGCGCAGATCGAGCGGCTCGGTGGCGACGTAGATCGAGACGCGGCCCGGGATCATCGCGTACCCCCGAGCGCGCGAACGACGCGCGCCAGCGTATCTTCGTCAAACGTCGGCGGTACGCGCACGACCGCGCCGTCCGGGAAGACGATCTCCAGCGCCGCGCCCGGCGAGGGCGCCGCAGCGGCCGATGGGGCGACCACGACGGGGAGCAACGCGGGAAGCGTCACCTTCTCCGAACGCTGCCGGTACTCGCTCCGCTTCATGCCCAGTCGGCGGCTCCAGGAGTACAGCGTGCCGGCGTTGACCCCCTCCTGCTCCGCGAACACGCGGGCCGAGTGCCCGCTCTTGTGCCAGCGCGCCACCCGGTCGCGCCAGATCCGTGTGCTCTCGTCCATCCGCACCTCCGGCGTCGGTTTCTACGCAGCGGATGGGCACCAGGACAGCATGCTGGTCGCCGAACGGATACGCTCGGCCAGCGGGGCGTTCTTCGGGACGGACCTCAACCTCGAGGCCCTGATGAGCGTGACGCCGGCGGAGGGCTGGCGAGATGCGCTTCAGTCAGGGACGCTCTGGGTGGTCGACGACGGCGCCGGCAGGTCCATCGCGTTCCTGGGCGCCGAGGCGGCTGGCCATGAGCTTCACATCCGCGAGTTCGCCGTCGAGCTCGACCACCAGGGCCAAGGGCTCGGTCGGCGTTTGCTCAGCCACGTGATCGCATGGGCGCGGACTGCGAGGTTCCAGGCACTCACCCTGACCACCTTCCGGACCGTCCCCTGGAATGGACCGTTCTACGCCACCATGGGCTTTCGCGAGCTGTCGCCGACCGAGACGTCCTCGCGGCTCGTGGCCATCCTGAAGAACGAAGCTTGTCACGGCCTCGACCCGGCGCAGCGCTGCGCCATGCGGCTCGACCTCAACGAAACCTAACGACGAGCGACAGGCGCTGACGTCACTCGTTACCGAACTAGCCGGATGATGGCCCTGGGCCTTTCTCCGCTCGCGCTGGTTGATGGCCATCCGATGCCCGGAGCCCCCGCCGGAGGCTCCGTTCGCCCACCGCCAGCACGGGACGGTCGCCGGAGCCCGGAGGGCGGGTCAAGGGCGGCGTCGCCGCCGCGCCCCCGGCACGGGCACCCTTGACGCGCCTGAGCACTCCGGCAGCCTCGGCGGCGGGATGGGCCGACCATCACCATCACGACCGTGACCGGGAGCGCTCACCCTCGCGATGGCCAGCAAACAGCCCGCACGATCGAGCAGCAACCATCGTGAGCGTCAACACCCCTTCTCGCACCTCTCGATGGCCTCGACGATCTTCGCCCTGCGCTCGCGCTCCGTGCGCCAGCGCGGAAGCCGGATGGTCCTCGCCGCGCCCGCGGCTGCGGCTGCGGCTAGCCGACGCTGCCCGCGTGGCTCGTCCGCGCGACCAGCGCGGCCAGCGCGAGCATGACCAGGAAGAAGCCGTAGGTGACGGCGTTCGCCCTCTTGGCCCAGCGGAGCGCCTCGGCCGCCGGCACGCGGCGTCCAGCGCTTCGCGCTTCGATCCACACCGAGGCGAAGAAGAAGGGCACACAGAGGAAGGCCCCGGCAGCGAGCACGATCCAGCGCTCCTCCACGGAGGGCAGCCACGGAGCATAGAACGGTATCAAGAGCGATGTGGCGACCGTCCCGAGATCAGGGCCAACCATCGACAGCATGAGCCCTGCGAGCATCTCGAGGCCCATCAGGAGAGCCCACGTGATCGGAATCCCTGCGAGCGTGGACCATGCGTTCGCTGCCAGAGAGAGCTTGAGCGCCTCTCGCGTCGGCAGGGCCAGGACCCGCCGAGCCACCGCAGCCTCGACGAGCACGACGGGAACGAAGGCGATCCATGATGCGGGCCACGCGACGACGATCATCGGGATGCCGGCGTTTGCGAGGGCGGCCTTCGGCCAGAGCACGATCGTAGCGCTAGCCGAGATCCCGATGGCTGCGGCGAGCCGGCGGCATGTGTCCTCTGGTCTGAGCATTGGGGGCCGGTGTATCGTCATCGCAAGGATTCCTCGTCAATATGCTCGGGCGTTCAGCTGTGCTGGGGCGCGGCGCAGGAGCGCACATGGGGTCGACATCGGCTTTCGCTGCGTGATGGACACTTTCACGCCCAAGCACAGGTGAAGTTCCTCCCAGGACTCACTCGAGCCTGGCCGAGCCAGATGGGTCCGGCGGCCCGAGCTGCTCCATTATTGACGAATGTCTCACGGGCGCGCATGCTCCCCTCATGACCGCCCGCGCGACGCCCTTGGCCGCCTGAACCCCCTCAATCACCGGCCCTACGTGCCGCGCTGGCCGTGGGCGCCGCTCGGTCTCCTCATGAGGCGGCTGCCGCGCTCGGTCGTCGCAAGGACTCGTGACATGGAGTTCAACCCGTCGCCCCGGACCACCGACTACCTGCGCCGCGTGCGCGCGTTCATCGCGGAGCACATCCGTCCCGTCGAGGAGCGGACGCTGCGCGAGATCCTCGATCGCAATCACGGCGGCGACTGGAAGCGCTGGACGGTGCCTCCCGTCGTCGAGGAGCTGAAGGCGCGCGCCCGCGCCGAGGGGCTCTGGAACCTGTTCCTCCCCGATCCACACCACGGCGCGGGGCTCTCGACGCTCGAGTACGCCCCGCTCGCCGAGGAGATGGGCAAGAGCTTCCTCGCGCCGGAGATCTTCAACTGCAACGCGCCCGACACCGGCAACATGGAGGTGCTCCACCAGTACGGCTCCGACGAGCAGAAGGAGCGCTGGCTGAAGCCGCTCCTCGCCGGCGAGATCCGCTCGGTGTTTTGCATGACCGAGCCCGACGTCGCCTCGTCGGACGCGACGAACATGCGCGCGACCATCACCGCCGACGGGGACGAGCTCGTCCTGAACGGCAAGAAGTGGTGGTCGACCGGCATCGGGCACCCGAACGCGCGCGTCGCGATCTTCATGGGCGTCTCCAACCCCGAGGGCGACCGCCACCACCAGCACAGCATGGTGCTCGTCCCGCTCGACACGCCGGGCGTGAACGTGAAGCGCATGCTGACGGTCTTCGGCGAGTACGACGAGCCCTACGGCCACGGCGAGGTCTGGTTCGAGGCCGCCCGCGTCCCGCGCGCGAACGTGATCAAGGGCCTCGGCATGGGGTTCGAGATCGCGCAGGGCCGCCTCGGGCCGGGGCGCATCCATCACTGCATGCGCGCGGTCGGCGCGGCCGAGGTCGCGCTCGAGCTCCTCATCCGCCGCGGCCTCTCGCGGGACGCCTTCGGCAAGCCGCTCGTCAACCTCGGCGGCAACCGCGAGCGCATCGCCGATCTGCGCATCGCCATCGATCAGGCGCGCCTCCTCACGCTCTACGCGGCGTGGAAGATCGACCAGGTCGGCGCGCTCGCCGCGCTCACCGAGATCTCGGCGATCAAGGTGGTCGCGCCGAACGTGCTGCAGCAGGTCGTCGACGAGGCCATCCAGATGCACGGCGGCGCCGGCGTCTCGCGCGATCTCCCGCTCACGGGGATGTTCTCCATGGCGCGCGCGCTGCGCATCGCCGACGGGCCCGACGCCGTGCACCGGGGCCTCGTCGCGCGGATGGAGCTCCTCAAGTACGGTGCCCGGTGAGCCGCGACGCCGCGCGCGCCGTCCGCCCCGGCGAGGAGCTCGATCTCGCGCCCCTCGATCCGTGGCTGAAGGCGAACATCCCCGGCCTCGAGGGCACACCCGAGGTGACGCAGTACTCCGGCGGCGCGTCGAACTGGACGTACCGCCTCGCGTACCCGTCGCACGACCTCGTCCTGCGCCGGCCCCCCGCGGGCACCAAGGCGAAGTCGGCCCACGACATGGGCCGCGAGTACCGCCTCCTGCGCGCGCTCGCGCCGCATTTTCCGTACGTCCCCGAGGTGCTCGCCTGCTGCGACGACGCGTCGGTGATCGGCGCCGAGTTCTTCGTCATGCGCCGCGTGGAGGGGCTGATCCCGCGCAAGGAGCTCGGCTTCGAGCTCTCGCGCGAGGACACGCGCCGCCTCTGCCTGAACGTCCTCGACACGATGATCGCGCTCCATCACATCGACGTGAACGCGACCGGGCTCGCGCAGCTCGGGAAGGGCGCCGGGTACACGCGCCGACAGATCGAGGGCTGGAGCGATCGTTATCGCAAGGCGCGCACCTGGAACGTGCCGCGCGGCGAGCGCGTGATGCGCTGGCTCGCCGAGCACCTGCCGGAGACCGAGCGCATCTGCGTCGTGCACAACGACTTCCGCTTCGACAACGTGGTGCTCGATCCGGCGGATCCGACCCGCGTCGTCGGCGTGCTCGACTGGGAGCTCGCGACGCTCGGCGATCCGCTCATGGATCTCGGCAACTCGCTCGCGTACTGGGTCGAGGCGGGCGACGACTTCCTCGCGAGGAGCACGCGCCGCCAGCCGACGCACCTCCCCGGCATGCTCACGCGCCGCGAGGTCGTCGAGTACTACTGCGACAAGACGGGGAGCCGCCCCGACGACTGGACGTTCTACGAGGTGTACGGGCTCTTCCGCCTGTCGGTGATCGCGCAGCAGATCTACTACCGTTATCACCACAAGCAGACGCGCAACCCGGCCTTCAAGAGCTTCTGGATCCTCGTCAATTACCTGCACTGGCGCTGCCGCCGCGCGATCGCGGGGGCGCGCTGATGGCCCTCATCTACCTCGTGCGCCACGCGCAGGCGGCGTTCGGGGCCGCCGACTACGATCAGCTCTCGCCGCTCGGGCTCGAGCAGGCGCGCCTCGTCGGCGAGGCGCTCGCGGCGCGTGTGCCGCGCGTCGACGCCGTCGTGTCGGGCTCGATGAAGCGGCACCGCCAGACCGCCGAGGGCTGCCTCGCGGCGATGGGCAACTCGCTCCTCCCCGAGGAGCTCGCCGGCTGGAACGAGTACGACCATCGGGAGGTGCTCCTGCGCGCGCAGGGGCACGCCGAGGCCGCGGCGGCCGCCGGCGCGCCGCACGCCAATCCGCGCCGCGCCTTCCAGGCGATGTTCGCCGCCGCCGCCGAGCGGTGGGCATCCGGCGTGTACGACGCCGAGTACGCGGAGTCGTGGCCGGCGTTCCGCGCGCGCGTGTCCGACGCGCTGCGCTCGCTCGCCGCTCGCCTGGGCCGCTCCCAGACGGCGCTCGTCTTCACGAGCGGCGGGCCGATCGGCGCCGCGGCGGGCGCGCTCCTCGGGCTCGACGCAGCGGCCACCCTGAGGATCAGCTGGACGCTCGTGAACGGCGGCATCACCAAGCTCGTCGTCGGCGAGCGTGGCGTCTCCCTGTCCACGCTGAACGACCACGCGCACTTCGAGGGCGCGCGGGCTGCATGGCTCACGTACCGCTGAGGGTCTTGATGTGCGGCGGCGCGGCCGAGCGGCGATGGCCTGGATCGGTTCGCCCGCTCAGCGCCACCGGGTTATGGATCCTGCGTGCCGCACGTGATCCGCTTCCACGCTGACGCGCGCCGCGTCCGGGTCGAGATCCCGTCCCTCGGGATCTCGCTGGAGGAAGAAGCCGCCGCCGCTGTCCTCTACCGCCGGCCGAGCCGCGGTTCCTCGCCCACCTGCGTGCTCGCGGTGGGCCGCGACGCGCTCCGGATGACGGAGAGCGTCCGCATGGATCGCTCCCTCGCGACCACGGAGGAGGACCGGCGAGCGAGGGTCGTGCCCCTGGAGCAGGCGGCATGGTGGAACGACGGCAGGCTCGTGGAGCGCGGCGCCCACGTCGACCCGGCGCAACTCGGGGAGATCCTCATCGTCCGCCCGTTCGCCCGCGAGACCTTCTCCGTGCCGCTGTGCGGCGCGATCCTTCGCTACATGGATTTCATGGCGACGCGCCAAGCGGGAGGAGTCTTTCGGCGGTTGTACTTCCGCCGGCTGCTCTGGTGGGCTCCTCGCGTCGAGCTCTCGCTGGAGGCGGTGCCCGACGACGATGTCTCGCACGACGCGCTGGCGCGCGAGCTCAGGCCGTACTTTGGCGCGTCGGCCACGCTGGGTGGGGCTCCCCTGCGGGTGCGTCACCCACGAGGTCTCGCCGATTTGCGATGGATCCATCTCGGGCGGCTCGCGGCGATCCTCGCGGCCGGCGCATTGCCCGTCGCGCTGCGCCCTGGGCTTTGGCTCAGCGGCGTGCGCGTGACGGTGCTGGGAGCGGTGGTCGTCTTCTGGCTGGTGTGCTGGTATCGAAAATTCCGGTACGATTGAGCGCGGATCGCGCGCCCAGCAGGCGTGAAGTCCACGCAAAGCCGGAATCGCTCAACAGTCTCTGGCTGACGCAGTGGGCTCTCGCCGTCGCGAGGCCTGTAGCACCTCGCAGCTGCTGGACCTCTGAAGCTTGGCCGCGCCTCGCCTCATGGGCAGGGCGGCGCGTCGGGGACGCGGCAGAGCACGAATCCTCCGCTGATCGACAGCGTGGTCGCGCCGTCGGCTTTGCTCACCACGACGGCCGAGTAGCTGCCCTTGCCGATCGCGCCCACGTCGCCGAGCTCGTCGAGCACGACGTGTCCGTCCCTGGCCTCGTAGTCCACGCCGTCCCCGGCGCGGTAACGAACGACCGCTTCGTCGCTTGTACCGGGCTCGAGCAGCCTGGGCGCGTACACCTCCATGACCGCGCCGCCCTCCGGCGCGGCGCACGCCCGCGCGGCCAGGCCGTCCCCGCACTCACCGCCGCCCAAGGCCTGGAGGAGGGGTATCCGGCCCTCGCCGCAACCGTGTTGCAGCACCTGAGCGGAGCCATCGCCGACCACCTCGATGCGGAGATCGCCCTGGTCCAGCGTCGTGCAGTCCTCGCGCCCGCCCGAAGAGCTGCTCACCGAGATGTCGGCGGGGCCGAATCCGCCGGCCGACCCCGGACCGGTCGAGGACGAGCCGGCCGTGGCCCCGCCCTGCCCGCCCGCGCCGGTCCCGCTGTCGCGCACGACGGTCTCGCCCCCGCAGCCGGCGAGCGCGATACCCATCAGCCAGGAGAACACAAGGCGGCTCGAACAGCACATCGCCCCACCCTACCAGATCCGTCGCGGCACCCGCTCCGCAACGGCGCGGCTCAGGGCGAGTGGATGACCCACACGGCCGGCTCCTCGTAACGTCCGCGCGACCCCTGCACGTACACGGGGGCGAGGCCGCCGGCGATCTCGAAGGACGCCTCAGAGGGCTGGATCGGCCTGCCGAGCCAGATCTCCCAGACGTCGAGCTCCTGGTCCACCACGACGGCGCGACGGGCAGCTCGAGCGATCCGACCACCGACACGGACGTGTGTCCGGAGCCACGGGTCGAGGGGCAGACCATTGTCGCCGCGGCGAGCAAGGAACTCCTCTATCGAAGTACCTGGGCAGGATGCCTTTAACGGTGGGCGCACCGGGGCGAGCACGCCGGCGAGACCCAGCCGCCGCGCCGCGTCCTTGAAGCCGGCGAGCGCGACGGCGCCCACCCCCTGGCCGCGGAACAGCGGCGACACCGAGACGGCGAACGCGCCCAGGTGAGTCGGCGGCTCGCCGTCGAGGACCGCCTTCGCGCGGACCACCTGCCACTCCCAGCCGCCGTCGGGCAGCGCCGCCAGATCGTCGCTCCGCACCGCGATCGGCGCGGCGTTGCCGACCGCGGCCAGGCGCCCCGTTGCCCGCTCGACGACGCCGATCGTGGAGGCGGCGTTCGCCCGCACCACCTCGGTATAGAGCTCCTCGACATCGTTGACGTAGATGAACGGCGTCGGGGCCCATGCATGGTCGGCGAGGACCTCCATCAGCACGCCGAGATCCTCGCGCTCTGCACGCGTGACGATGTCGAAGCGGTCACCCGTTGCTCCAGACCGAGCATCCTGGGCCATGCGAGCTCCTTCGGAATCAACGAATGCCGCGGTCACGTCACACCTCCTTGGCCGAGGCGCGCTCGTTCGCGCGCATCTCGGCGGCGAGCTCCGCGAGCTGATCGAGGCCGGAGCCGACGCCCTGCTCGTAGCCCAGGCCGAGGTGGTCGTTCTTCATGGCGATCGACCCGAACAGCGTGTGGATGGTGAGCGTCGTCTTCCCGCCCGACTCCTCGAACGTGACCGTGACGATCATCCTCTCGGCGCCGGGCGACTCGAACCCGTTGTCGTAGACGATTTTCCGGTCCTGGACGATCTCGAGGTACTCGCCGCCGAACGGCGTGTTCTGCTGGCCGCTGGGCCCCGTCATCGCGAAGCGGAAGCGCCCTCCCGTCCGGAAGTCCATCTCGCACAGCGTGACCGGCCAGCCCCTCGGGCCGAACCACCGCTTGATGTGCTCGGGCTTGCTGTACGCCTCGAACAACAGGCGCGCCGGGGCGTCGAACACACGCGTGATGACGTACTCGCGTTCGGCGGCCGGCTCGCTGCTATTCTCATTTGCTCGCATCACGCGTTTCCTTTCGTTTCATCTCTTGGACGTACTCATCGAGCCGATCGAGGCTCTCTTCCCAGAAACGCCGGTAATCGCCGAGCCATTGCGCGGCGCTCGCGAGCGGCGCCGCGTTGAGGCGCACGGGCCGGAACTGCGCGTTGCGCCCGCGCGAGACGAGGCCGGCCTGCTCCAGCACCTTCAGGTGCTTCGAGATCGTGGGCTGTCGGAGATCGAAGGGCGCCACGAGCTCGTTCACCGTCGCCTCGCCCTCGGCGAGCCGCGCAAGGATCGCGCGCCGGGTCGGGTCGGCGAGGGCGGCGAAGACGCGATCCAGCTGTTCGAGAGAGGTCATGTCGTGCTCGTCGGCCATGTCGGCCCATGGCCATTGGGCGAGGGCCTGGTTCGCGCCGGGATCGACCCGGGCTCCAGGATCCATTATCGAATGGCTATATAGCCATAAGGCTATAATCGGTAGGCGCCGTCCCGTCAAGCGTGAACGAGCCTGGCTGCCCGCCCGGGTGAGCGGACTGCAGGCCGTCGCTGCGACGAGCGCGTCCGGCGGGTCCTAGAATGCAGCCCGTCGCTGCGACGAGCGCGTCCGGCAGGTCCGGGACTACAGGCCGTCCCTGCAACAAGCGCGTCCGGCAGGGTCTGGAAATGTGGTGTCTTGTCGTCGAGAAGCGCCTAAAATCTTACATCTGCGCTGGAGGACTTCAGCGGTACCATGTGGAAGTGCACAGGACGGATCCACCGAAGGTCCTTGCCGGTCGGTTCGAGCTGGAGCGCGTCGCCGGCAGCGGGGGCATGGGCGACGTTTACTGCGCGCGCGACCGGCAAGGCGGCGAGCAGGTCGCACTCAAGCTCCTGAGGAGCGCGGACGTGCAGCTCGTCGCGCGCTTCCAGCGGGAGGCGCGGCTCCTGGCCGAGCTGCGGCACCCGGCGATCGCGCGCCACGTCGCCCACGGCGTCGCGGAGCAGGGACAGCACTACCTCGCCATGGAGTGGCTCGAGGGCGAGGACCTCGCCGCGAGGCTCGCCCGCGGGCCGCTCGGCCTCGATGAGGGGATCGCGCTCGTCCACCGCGTGGCCGAGGCGCTGTCGCTCGTGCACGCGCGCGGCGTGATCCACCGCGATCTCAAGCCGGCGAACCTGTTCCTTCAGGGCGGGCAGCTCGATCAGGTGAAGATCCTCGATTTCGGGATCGCGCGCGACGCGGCCGCGACCGGCGGGTTGACCGAGCCCGGCGTGCCCCTCGGCACGCCGGCCTACATGGCGCCGGAGCAGGTCCGCGGCGAGCTGGACGTCGACGCGCGCGCGGACGTGTACGCGCTCGGGTGCATCCTGTTCGAGTGCCTCACCGGCCAGCCCCCCTTCTGGGCCGAGCATACGTTCGCGGTGCTCGTGAAGGTGCTCTTCGACGACGCGCCGCGCCCGAGCGCGCTGCGCGCCGAGGTGCCCGAGGCCATCGACCGGCTCACGGCGTGGCTGATGGCGAAGGAGCGCGATGGCCGGCCGGAGGACGCGGCCGCGGCCGCGAGGGCGCTCGCCACGCGCTCGCCGGAGCGCGCGGCCGCGGCGATGCCTGCGCCCGCGCTGACGCGCCGCGAGCGAGGGCTCGTCAGCGTGGTCCTGGCCCGGGTGGAGGCGCCGCTCCCGGCCGCCACGGCGGCTGCGCCGCGCGCCGAGGCCGCCACGCTCGACGCGCGCGAGAAGGCGGCGATGGCGACGGGGCCGGCGCGGCCGCTGCCGGACCTGCGCCGCGCGGCGGCTGATCAGGGCGGCCGCCTCGAGCCGCTGCAGGACGGCGGGGTCGCCGCGATCCTCACGGGCGCGGCGACCCCGACCGATCTCGCCGCACGTGCCGTGCGCTGCGGTCTCGCGCTGCGGAGGCTCATGCCCGGCGCCCGCCTGGCGGTCGCGATCGGCTGGGACTCGCTGGATGGCGGGCAGCCCGTCGGCCCCGTCATCGACCGCGCCTCCGCGCTGCTCGTCGGCGGCGGCGCTGGGCCGCCCGGCGACGGCAACGGCGCGCCGGAAACGCAGGTCCCGGTGCTCGTGGATGCGATAACCGCCAGCCTCCTCGGGCCGGGGTTCGAGATGGCGCCAGGGGCCCGCGCGCCCGCGGTCGTCGGCGAGCGGGAGCCGTTCGACGAGGCGCGCCCGCTGCTCGGCAAACCCACCCCGTTCGTGGGGCGCGACCGGGAGCTGCGCGCCCTGGAGGACCTGTTCGACGAGTGCGCCGGAGAGCCCTGCGCGCGGGCGGGGCTCGTCATCGCGGCGGCGGGGATGGGCAAGTCACGCCTGCGCCTGGAGTTCGTGCGGCGGCTCAGGGCGCGCGCCGAGCCGGTCGAGATCTGGATCGCGCAGGCGGACCCGACGCGCATGGGGGCGCCCTTCGACCTCCTCGGACAGGTGGTGCGCCGCGCGGCGCACGTCGCCGGTGGTGAGCCCCTCGAGCGCCGACGAGAGCAGCTCGCCGCCCGCGTGGCCCGGCACGTGGACGCGGCCAACCGGGAACGGGTGACCGAGTTCCTGGGGGAGATGGTCGGCGCGCCGTTCCCGGACGAGGCGCGCGTGCAGCTGCGCGCGGCGCGGCGCGATCCGCTGCTCATGGGCGACCAGATCCGCCGGGCATGGGTGGACTTCGTCGACGCCGAGTGCCGGGCGGGCCCGGTGCTGCTCGTGCTGGAGGATCTGCACTGGGGAGACCTCCCGACCGTGGAGTGCGTCGACGCGGCGCTGCGCCTGCTCGAAGAGCGGCCGCTCATGGTGCTCGCCGCGGCGCGGCCGGAGGTACGGCCAGCCTTCCCCGCCCTCTGGGCCGAGCGGGGCACGATGGAGATCGGGCTCAGCGAGCTGCCCCGCCGGGCATGCGAGCGGATGGTGCAGGCCGCGCTGGGCGAGCAGGCCTCCGCGGACCACGTGACCGAGATCGTCCGGCGCGCCGCGGGCAATCCGTTCTTCGTGGAGGAGCTCGTGCGCGCGACCGTCGAGGGCCGAGACGCGCGCGAGGCGCCGGAGACGGTGCTGGCGATGGTGCAGGCGCGGTTCAAGGATCTCGACGCCGAGGAGCGGCGGCTGCTGCGCGCCGGGAGCGTGCTCGGAGAGGTGTTCTGGCAGGGCGCGGCGGCGCGCCTGCTCGGGCTCGAGCAGGACGGAGGCGCGGTGCTCGGCGCGCGGCTCGCGGAGATGGAGCGGCGCGAGTGGATCGTGCGGCGGCCCGAGCCACGGTTCACCGGCGAGACGGAGTTCGCCTTCCGACACGGGCTCGTGCGCGAGGCGGCCTACAGCACGTTGACTGAGATCGATCGGCGGCTCGGCCACCGACTGGCCGGTGCGTGGCTGGAGGAAGCCGGCGAGCGCGACGCGCTGGTGCTGGCGGAGCATTTCGAGCACGGTGAGGTAATTGGGGCTTCCGCCCGGTATTACGAGCGCGCGGCGGAGCAGGCGCTGGAGGCGAACGATCTCAACGGTGCGCTCGCGCGGGTGGATCGGGCACTCGCCTGTGCGCCGGGAGGGGACGCCACCGGGAGGCTCCACGCGCTGGCTGCGACCGCGCACAACTGGCGGGGCGCGTTCGTTGACGCGGAGCGCGCAGCGAAAGCGGCTGTCACCACGGCGTCTGCCGGGAGCAGGACTTCCCATGTCGCACTGGCGATGCTTGCCTGGGCGAGCGGGGCGCTGGGGAAGGCAGAGCAGCTCGAGGCAATAGCGTCGTCGCTGCCGCTCGACCGGAAGGACGCTGCGCTCGACCGGGATTTCCTCCTCGCGTGGCACAGCACCACCGCATGGCTGCGGGAGCTCGGGCGCCACACCGCGGCCGAGGCCCTCGAGCGGGCCATGGATGGGGTGCAGCCGGAGCATCTGGAGCCCGGCCTGGCGGGGCACGTGTACATAACGAGGGGCTGTGCAAGGTTTTATCCACCACGCCGGCTCGATCTCGCCCTGCGCCTCATCGAGGATGCAGTCCAGGCCTACGAGCGCGACGGGGCGCTGCGGGACGCGTGCCTCACGCGCATGGCTCTCGGCACAACGCAAGCGCGGCTTGGAGCTTACGGACCGGCAGAGTCGACTCTCCACGAGGCGAAGCGCGTTGCGGTTCAGCTCGACCTACCCTATGTGGCAAACGGGGCCAACATCCACCTGGCGCACATCGCCGTCGCCCGCAGGCAGAGCGCCGCGGCCAGGACGCTGGCGGCCGCTGTCGTCGAAGAGGCGCGAGCTTTCACCAATAACAGGCACATGGGCCACGCCCGGGTGGTGCTCGCGCAGGCACTGCTCCATCTCGGAGATCTCGCAGAGGCGCGGGACCAGGCAATTACCGCACTCGGCGAAACGCAGGCGTACCCCGCGCTGCAGGCCGTAGCGCAGGCCACGTTCTCCCGTGCCCTGCTCCGAGAAGGGCGCCCCCTGGAGGCGCTCGCAGCGGCGCGCGAGGCGTTCGAGATCGTGGAGCGTCTCGGAGGTCTTGATGAGGACGAAGCTATCGTCCACCTCGCGTGGGCCGAGGCGCTCCACGCCTGCGGCGATGGCGGCGCGGCCCGGACAGCGCTCGCCGCTGCACGGGATCAGCTGCACGCCGAGGCAAATGCTATCGAGTCCCCCGCCCTGCGCCGCAGCTTCCTCGAAGCCGTGCCGGAGCACGCCCGCATCCTCGCGCTCGCGGAGGCGTGGGGCGTGCCGGCCTCGCCGGTGGACACCGGCTCTCGCCGCGTGGCGGACACCTCCACGCAGGAATCCGGCGAAGGACCGTAACGGGCGCGCCTGATCGCCGCGCCGCTTTCTTGCGCGCGGCCCGCCTGGAGGCTCCCGCCCTCGCCTGGAGGCTTTCGCCTCCACCCGAAGCACAGCAGAGCTCGCCGGATACCGCGCCCGCGCCTGGCGCGATGAAACGCGCCCCCCGCGCCTCGGAAGCACATTTTACGAAATACGCCCTCCCCGGCGGCCCACGGCGCGCGCCGGAAGAGCCCCCGCCTCCGCCAGAATCCTGCGCTTTCTCACTGGCACATCGGTTGCTGAACCGGTTGAGCGACGGAACGACACGGCATGTCGGCGCGCAGATCCCTGCGGCCCTACATGACGTCAGCGCCCGGCCTCCGGCGGCTCGCCGGAACGCCAGGGATGAACGAAACACAGCAGCGATATGTCTTCAGGGAGTGATCATTCCATGAGAACGCACAGCCTCATCGCCTCCGCCCTCGCGGCGGCGGCTTGCATCGGAACCACGCACCCCGCCCTCGCCGTTGTCTTTGATCCGAGCAGCAGCCAGTGGCCCCACAGCCTCGAGTACGCCACGCCGGCGTCGGTGCACATGGATCCCGCGGTGCTCCAGGGCGCCGCCGACGCGCTCGACGACGCAGTCGCGGAAAGCCACGTCAAGGGCGCGGTGCTCCTCGTCGCCCGCCACGGCCGCATCGTGCTCCACGAGGCGTTCGGGCAGCGGGACGGCCGCAACAAGATGTGGGAGGCCATGCCCTCGCCGCCGATGCCGGTCGACGGGATCTTCGATCTCGAGTCCATGACGAAGCCGTTCACCGTCTTCCTGGCGATGAAGATGCAGGAGTCCGGCAAATACCCGGGCTTCAGCGTCAACAACCCGGTCGTCGGCTACTTCCCGGAGTTCGCCGATCCGCAGGATCCCACGAAGGCCTCCGTGACCGTCAGGGACCTGATGCGCTACGCGTCGGGCGAAGAGCTCGATTACCTGGCGGGCGTCGTGGGCGACGCCGACCCGTGGCACACGATGCTCACGGCGCCCCTCGCGTACACCCCGAGCCAGAAGGTCCTCTACAGCGATCTCGGCTTCCGGCTCCTCGGCCACGTGCTGGAGAAGGTCGGGGGCGACTCGCTCCAGAACCTGATGAAGGCGTTCATCTTCGACCCGCTCGGCATGGCGGACACGTCGTACCGGCCGGCGGCGAACATGCCGGACAAGAGCACCCGCTTCGCCGGCACCGCGTGGTCGGACACCCGCCTGCGTTATCTGCGAGGCGAGGTCCAGGACGAGAACGATTTCTGGGTCGAGATGACCACCGGCACGCCGGCCCACGAGCGCCTCACCGGGTGCGACGGCGTGTTCTCGACCGCGCTCGATCTGGCGAAGTTCGCGCAGATGCTCCTGAACCGCGGCAAGGTCGTCTACGGCTCGGACGCGCATTGCGGCCCTGTTAATGCGTCGGCCTCGGCCTTCGCGCCCCTGTGCCTGGCCAAGACCGTGATCTCGGCGCAGGCGGTGCACGACATGACGACGCTCCAGACCGGGAACCTCGGGCTGCCGACGCCGAGCACCACGTTCGCCGAGAACCTGCTCTACACGGGCAAGGGGTACGGCTGGGAGCTCCACGACACCGGCGCGTGGCCCGGCGGCGATTACACCTCGCCGTACGCCTTCAGCAAGACGGGCGGCGCCGGGACGTTCATGCTCGTCGACCCGGATCCGACGCGCGACGTCATCGTCGTCCTCCTGACCAACCACGGGCTCCCGGCCCCCGATCTGAACAACCCGAACCAGGTCTGGGAGTGGCCCGCGTTCAACGCCATGATCGAGGACATCCGCGCGGTGGAGGTCAGCAATGCGGTGAACCTCTCGCTCGACGTCGGGTCCATGTGAACTCCGCGCCCGCTCGCCGCGCGCGGTGACGGTCGCGCTCTACAGCATCATTCGTAACATCATTCGTTTCGAGAGACTTCATCTCATGACAACGCTTCGATCCATCTCGACCACCCATCACCCCGTTACCTCGGAGGAGACCATGACTCGTATCGCTTCCAGCCATCGCCGCCGGCCGCTCATCGGGCGGGGCGCCTTTGCCTTCGTCACGGCCGCCGCGCTCTCGCTCGGCGCCGGGTGCGCGGTCGCGCCGCCCGACGCGTCGATCGACGCGCAGGAAGGCGCGGCCGAGCAGACCGGCGCCGCGGCGTCCGCGCTCACGTTCCAGCAGCTCAAGCAGTCGTTCGTCGACGCGTGCGACGGCGCGATCCGCAGCTCGTACGGCCCCGGCTTCGCGGGATCCTGCGCCGTGTCGAGCTTCACGCGCACCGCCATCGACGCCGCCCAGAACATCTTCGAGTACAGCGCCGATGTCCGCGTCGGGCCCTCGGTGCGCGACGTCATCGGGCTGCACCGGGTCGTCCGGGAGTCCTCGCCGTTCCAGCCCGCGGCCTCCGGCAACGCGGTGATGCTGGTGCACGGCGACGCGTGGGCCTTCCGCGGCGCCTTCCTCGACACGGGCCACGGCGACACGTTCGCCGCGTTCCTCGCCAAGAACGGCGTCGATGTCTGGGGCATCGATCTCGGCTGGACGCGCGTCCTCAACGGCACCTCGGATTTCTCGTTCATGAGCGCCTGGGGCATCGACAAGGACGCGAAGGACGTCGGCATGGCGCTGTCGATCGCGCGCGTGGCCCGGCACCGCACCGGCAGCGACAAGCTGCCGATGAAGCTGCTCGGCTGGAGCCGCGGCGGCCAGATCGGTTATGCCTACCTGGGCGGCGAGACGCAGGTGCCCGCGGCGGCGCGGCACGTGAACGGGTTCATCCCCGTCGACATCTACCTGAAGACGGACCTCGGCACCCCCGAGGGCGTGAAGCAGCGGGACGACGCCTGCGCGCGCCTCGCCGCCGACCTCGCGCAGTACAACAACCCCGCGAAGCCCGACCGGTACTACACCGGCATCGGGGGCCTGGTGTCCACGATTGGCCAGCTCGCCCTCGGCGACCCGGCGACGCCGACGCAGCTCCCGATCGCGCTCCCCGGGTCCCCTGACCCCCTCTCGAACCGGGAGGTCGCGCTGCTCGTCGGCGAGGCGACGTACGTCCTCTCGAACCCGCCGCCCACGCCGTTCTATCACTTCACCGGCGGCACGTTCGACGCGGACAACGTCCCGACGGGGCTGACGTACGTCGGCGACGAGACACGCTGGTTCGCGGCCGCGGCGCAGGCCGCCCCGTTCGAGCCGCTCAAGGTGCTCATCGACGCGGAGCGCGCGATGTGCGGAGATCCGGCGTCGACCATCGACGCCCACCTCGCCCAGATCGCCGTGCCCGTGCTCTACGTCGGCGCCGAGGGCGGCTTCGGCAGCTCGGGCCTGTACACGACGACGCTCCTCGCCAGCCAGGACAGGAGCTCGATCGTGGTGAGCAAGACGGCCGACCAGCTCCACGACGTCGGCCACGGCGACATCTTCCTCGCCGACGACGCGCGGACGATGTTCTGGGACGGCATCCTCGGCTGGTTGAGCTCCTCGTTCCATTGCCAGGATGACTCCGAGTGCACGCTCCTGCGCGACAACAACACGTGCCAGTGCCTCGGCGCCCCCGCCGGCGCGACGGACCCGAAGAGCAACAGCGCGTGCCTGGTCGATCCTTGCCGCGACAAGGTCCCGTCCTGCCAGAACTTCACCTGCGTGGCCTCGGGCTCCGACGCCTCGATGTAGCGATCTCGCGAGCTCGGCGGCGGCGGCGCGGCGGAACCCCCGCTGCGTCGCCGCCGCGGCGGGCTGCCCGGCCCGGAGGCCTGCGCGAGCGCGCACGTAGGTCGAGCCAAGGAACGAACGCAGCTCTCCTCGGCCGCGCTGGAACGAATCCTTGACATGGCGACGAGGGTTTGGAAGTGCTGTTTCCAAGAGGAGGGCGCACGATGGCCGCAACCGGCGAGACGACACCGACAGGCAAAGATCCGGCGACGCTGACCCACGCGGAGGCCGTGGAGCGGGCCCGCGGCATGGCGGACGACATCCGGGCCAGAGCCCCCGAGGGCGAAGCGCTGCGACACATCCCGGAGGCGACGATTCGAGGGTTCATCGACGCCGGGCTCGTGCGCCTCCTGACGCCGCGCGCGTTCGGCGGGCACGAGCTCTCCCTCGACACGTTCGCCGACGTGACGATCGAGATCGCCAGGGCCGACGCCTCGACGGGGTGGTGCTTCTCGTTCCTCAACATCCACTCGTGGCTGCTCGCGGCGTTCCCCGTGGAGGCGCAGGAGGACGTCTGGCGCAAGCAGCCCGACGCCGCGCTCGTCGACGTGAACGTCCCGGCGGGGCAGGCCGCGCGGGTCGAGGGCGGCTACCGGCTCTCGGGCGACTGGCCCTGGGCGAGCGGCGCCCACCATTGCGACTGGGCGATGCTGGCCGGGGTGGTCTCGCCGGAGCCCGGCGCCGAGGGCGGCCCGCCGGACGTGCGCCTGTTCCTCGTCCCCAGAGAGCATTTGGAGATCCGGGACACGTGGCGCGTCGCCGGGCTGCGCGGCACGGGCAGCCACAACGTCGTCGTCAAGGACAAGCTCGTACCGCAGCACCGGACCGCGCGGATGGCGGAGCTCAGCGGCGGGCAGGCGCCGGGCACCCGCTTCCATGCGAACCCCCTCTACCGGCTGCCGATGATCACCGGGCTCGCCGCGTCGCTGGTGGCGTCCATCCTGGGCGCCTCGCAGGGCGCTTACCAGCGGTGGCGGGCCGCGACCCGGGATCGCTGCACCATGTACAGCCGCGAGCAGGTCGCGTCGCTGTCGCACCAGCAGATCCGGCTCGCCGAGATCGCGGCCGAGATCGACGCGGCGGAGCTCCTCTTCCGGCGGGCGCTCGACACGGTCCGGTCGGGAGCGCCGCTCTCGATGGAGCAGCGCGTGCGGATCCGCAGGGACTACGCTTACAGCGCGACGCTCTGCGCGCGCGCGGTGGAGCGGCTCTACAACGCGAGCGGCGGCGGCGCCAACTACGAGTCGAACCCCCTCCAGCGCGACTGGCGGGACGTACACGCCATGACGGCGCACGCGGGGGTCAACTTCGACGCGGCGGCCGAGAACTTCGGCCGGATGGAGCTCGGGTTGCCGCTGAATCCGAGGGATCCTCTGGCGTAGGGCCAGGTCGGCGGCGACGCCTTCGCGGCGGGGCGCGGGAGGTGGTGCCGAGGGGGACGGCCACCCTCCCGTGGGGGCCTGCCGCGCTCCGCGGCATCGGGTCGTGGGCGCTGCGGCCTTGAGGCACGAGAGCGTTTATCGCGCTGTTAGGGGTCGTAATTGCGACGGTCCCGCGCTGCGGTAGATAGGAGCCTCCAGATCAGGGGGTGTGCATTGCGACACGAACGCTGGACGTCCTCGAGGTCCCCGACGTGAAAACCAAGCTATCTCGGGCCGCCGCGCTCATGGCGTCGCTCGGCGTCGCGTCGTGCGGCTCGCCCATGCGACCCGCCGCCGGCGGCTCGCCGCGCGACTGCCCATCCGTCCCCGAGAACGCGGCAGCATCCGACGCTGTGCGCGCGATCGTGAATCATGGGAACCTGCGCTTCGATCTGGGGGGATCCGCGGTGTCGAGCCTGGTCTACCAGCTCGACTGCCTCATCGAGCGCGACGCGTGCTCGGTGGACGCCTTCCAGGCGTTCTGGCGGCGCGAGCTCGCGTGGTCCACAGAAGACGATCGCCAGCTCGCGCGCTGGGGCGCCCTGCGCGATCAGTACCGCGACGGCTGGGTCGTCTTTCCGATCGAGGAGAAGCACGCGTTTCCCTTCAAGCCGTTCTCCTCCTCGGTCGATGTCCTCACCAAGATGCACACCGCCGCCTTCAGGGCGCAGGGGTTCGAGGACTACCGGGAGAGCCTGCGGTCGCTGCTCGCGCCCCGGCACGTGGACGCCGCCATGGAGGTGCTGGAGCACTTTCGACCGAGGTTCGAGGCGTGGTGGCGCGCTCACGGAAAGCGCCAGGTGAGCGAGTTCGTGGAGGGGATGGTGAACGCCGGCCACCAAGCATCGCTGTTCGAGCTGGTCGAGAAGCTCGCGAAGCTCCAGGGGGCCCGGGTCGAGCGAGGGATCACCCTTCGATTCTGCTTCATCCCGCGACCCGCGGGCCCCGGGTCGGCGTATGGACAGCAGATCGAGGACCACGCGGTCGTCGAGATCGTCGGCACGACGACGCCGGCGGCGCAGATCGATGTTCCGATCCACGAGCTCGCCCATTACTTCCACGGCGACGCGCCGGTCCGCATCGGGCCGAGGTTCCTCGACGCGGCCGACGACCACGCGATCGCCGCGTTCAACCTGCTCGACGAGAGCCTCGCCACCGCCTTGCAGGCGGTCGTGATGCGCGCGCTCCGGCCTCCGGAGGTCTTCCAGCGAGGCCTGGCCACCCCGCGCTGGCTTTACAACGACGACGCCATCGACGCCGTCGCCAAGGCGCTGCTGCCCGTCGTGGACCGCATGCTGAAGGAAGGCGGCACGATCGACGATCCCGCCTTCGTCCCGGAGTACATGGCGGCCGTCGACAGGGCGCTCGGGCCCGGGAAAGCGCGGCCCTCGCTGCTGCTCCGCACGATGGCCCTCGTGTACGACGGACCGGCCGTGAAGGACGCGGCGCTCTCGCTCCAGCGCGCGGTGAAGGTGCTCCACGTCACCTCGAGGAGCCCCGTGGACGGGCCGCGGAGTTTGCCGTCTCTCGCGGAGTTTCCGGCGCTGAGCGGCGCGCTCGTGCTGCTCTCGTCGGACCTCCACAAGCTGGATGCCTGGAAGCCGCTCCTCGGCCCAGGACCGATGGCCGAGCTCAAGGAAGCGGCGCGGACCTACCGGAGCTTCGTCTTCAGCGTCCGGCGCTCTCCGAAGTCGTGGCTCTTCGTGTTCGCCGGGCAGGCCCCCCGGGACATCGAGGAGGTGATCGCGAAGTTCACCGGCCTCGACGCCCCGTTCCTCGGCCTGGGACCGGCGGTCCGCAGGTGACACGAGTCCCGCATCCGAAGGAAAACAGACGGCGCCGCCGTAGAACAACGCCGGGTCTCGCTTATTCCGCTGACGCGACCCCGACACGGAAATGCCATCCAACCCGACGCGCCCCGAGGGAAGCCGCGCGGTTTCTCACGACGCGATCGGGGCCCTCCTGATTTCGTCGCGTCGCTCGGAACCGGCGCCCCCCTTGTTCCGTCTTCTGGGCCACATGGACGCCGCACAGCGAGGCTGCCGCGCGATCTGATGCATCCCTGATGCATCAGTAACCTGGAGTCGGCCAGGCGCTCGTCGCCCCGTCCCCTCGGGACGGCGGTGGGGCGCTGCGCCGGAGCGTCAGACGAGCGCTCCGGTCGTCCGCCCGTCCGCCAGGCGATCGGGCGGAGAGGCGGGCTCAGGCAGCTCCGCGGCCCGCGTCGAGCGGCGACCTGGAAAGGAGAGGCTCGAATCTCATGAGGAACGCATCGGGATCCGCCGTTCGCGACGGCGGCGCCACCAGCACGAACGGGCGAGAGGTCCCAACAGAAGGCAGAGAGCGTCTCGTCGTGATCGGCAACGGCATGGCCGGCGCGCGGTTCGTGGAGGAGATCCTGGCGCGCGGGGGCAAAGACCGCTTCGAGATCGTCATGTTCGGCGATGAGCCGTATGGCAATTACAACCGTATCCTCCTGTCGAACGTCCTCGCGGGGACGCACGATCCGAAGGACATCTTCATCAACCCGCTGTCCTGGTACGAGGACAACGCCATCCGCCTCCACGCCGGGGTCCGGGTCACCTCGATCGACCGGACGGGCAAGGTCGTCCGCGGCGCCTCCGGCGTCGTCGAGCCCTACGACAAGCTCGTCATCGCCACGGGGAGCAGCGCCTTCATCCCGAGGATCGACGGCCTCGCGCGCGAGGGCGGAGGTTACAAGGAAGGCGCCTTCGTGTTCAGGACGCTCGACGACTGCAGCGGCATCATCGCGCACGCGCGGCGGTCGCGGCGGGCGGCCGTGATCGGCGGCGGGCTGCTCGGCCTCGAGGCCGCGCGGGGGCTGCTCGGGCTCGGCCTGGAGGTCCACGTGGTGCACCTCATGAAGCACCTCATGGAGGTGCAGCTCGACGCGGCCGGCGGCGCCGTCCTCCGGCGCGCGCTCGAGGGCATGGGGCTGTCGATCCACCTCGAGAGATCCACCCGCGCGATCCTCGGGCAGGAGCGGGTCGAGGGGCTCCGCTTCGAGGACGGGAGCGAGCTCGCGTGCGACCTCGTGGTCATCTCCGCCGGAATCCGCCCGAACGTGCAGCTCGCGCGCGACGCGGGGCTCACCGTCGATCGGGGGATCGTCGTGGGGGACGACCTCCGCTCGCCCGACGATCCGGACATCCACGCGCTCGGCGAGTGCGCCCAGCACCGCGGGCGCACCTACGGGCTCGTCGCCCCGCTCTGGGAGCAGGCGCAGGTGCTCGCCGACCGCCTGACGGCGAAGCGGCCCGAGGCGGCCTACGCGGGCTCGAAGGTCTCCACCAAGCTCAAGGTGATGGGCGTCGACCTGCTCGTCATGGGAGAGCAGAGCGCCGCGAACGACGCGGAGGAGGAGGTCGCGTACGTCGAGGAGGCGCGGGGGATCTACCGCAAGCTCGTGATCCGGGGCGGGACGCTCGCCGGCGCCATCCTGCTCGGCGACGCGGCGGCCGGCGGCCGGCTGCTCCAGGTCTTCGAGCGGGGGCTCGCGGTCCCCGAGATCCGCGCGGAGCTGCTCTTCCCCGGCGCCGGCGGCGGCGCGGGCGAGCCCAGCATGGCGGACCTGCCCGACGAGGCGCAGGTGTGCAACTGCAACGGCGTCTCGAAAGGCCAGATCGCCGCGGCGGCGCGGGGCGGGTGCCGCACGCTCCGGCAGGCGTGCCTGGCCACGCGCGCCGGGACGGGCTGCGGGGCGTGCAAGCCCCAGGTGCAGGCCGTCCTCGAGCTCGTGCTCGGCCACGGCGCGGAGGAGGACCCGTCGATTCACTACTACGTGCCCGGCGTGCCCCACGCCAAGCCGGAGCTCATCCGGCTCGTCAAGGAGCGCGGGCTGCGCAGCGTCTCGTCGGTGTTCCGGGAGCTCGCGGGCGGGAAGGAGGACGTCGCGAGCAAGCCGGGGCTCGCCTCGCTGCTCAAGGGCATCTGGGGCAAGGAGTACGAGGACGAGCGCGACGCGCGCTTCATCAACGATCGGGTGCACGCGAACATCCAGCGCGACGGGACGTTCAGCGTCATCCCGCGCATCTACGGCGGCGTCACGACGCCGGCCGAGCTCCGGAAGATCGCCGACGTGGCCGAGCGCTACGAGGCGAGGATGGTGAAGATCACGGGCGGCCAGCGCATCGATATCCTCGGCATCGCGAAGGAGAAGCTGCCGGACGTGTGGCGCGATCTGGGCATGCCCTCGGGTCACGCCTACACCAAGGGATTCCGCACCTGCAAGACGTGCGTCGGCAGCGAGTTCTGCCGCTACGGGGTCGGGGACAGCACGGCGCTCGGCGTCGCGATCGAGCGCCGGTTCCAGGGGTTCGAGGCGCCCCACAAGCTGAAGCTCGCCACCGCCGGGTGCCCCCGCAACTGCTCCGAGGCGACGACCAAGGACGTGGGCGCGGTCGCCATCGAGGGAGGCCGGTGGGAGATCTACGTGGGAGGCGGGGCCGGCTCGCGCGTCAGGAAGGGAGACCTGCTCTGCGTTGTTGACACGCAGGACGAGGTCATCCAGCTCGCGGGCCGCTTCATGCAGTATTACCGCGAGCAGGCCAAGTACATGGAGCGCTCGTACGATTTCGTCGAGCGGGTCGGCATCGAGAAGGTGCGGCGGGTGATCGTGGACGACGCCGAGGGGATCGCGGCGCGCCTCGACGCGGAGGTCCAGGCGTCGGTCGACGCCTATGTGGACCCGTGGAGCGAGGCGGACAGCCCCATTCATCCGTCCCAGTTCACGACGCTGCTCCCGCCGCCGAGCGAAGCGCCCGCGCGGGCGGGGTAGGCCGCCGCTCGGCGGAGGGGCGCGCCGGGCGAGCGCCCGGCCGCGGCGGAGACGAGCATTGTCGTCCGGCTGGCCCGCGCGCCGGCCGGGCAAAGAGGTTGGGTGATGAGCGAGATCATGCTGGATGAAATGACGGTCGTGAACCTCGGCCCGCTGGCCCAGATCCCTCCGGGAGAGGGCAGAGCGTTCGATGTTGGCGGCCTCGAGATCGCCGTGTTCCGGACGCGCGCGGGTGAGGTCTTCGCGGTGCAGGCGCGCTGCCCGCACCGCGGAGGGCCGCTCGCAGACGGGCTGCTCGGGGGGAAGAACGTCCAGTGTCCATTGCACGGCATCGTCTTCGACCTGCCGACGGGCCGCCCGATCGGCGCCGAGTGCAGCGCGCTGGAGCGCTTCCGGGTCGAGCTGAGCGCGTCGGAGGACATCCTGCTGCATCTGGGGCGCCCCGGGAGCGGCCCCTCGCCCTGGCTGCACGAGCGGAGCGAGACGCTGGTGCAGCTCCGGAGCGACCGTGGCATGTGCAACGCATGAACGACCTTAGGGACATGGAACGCCCCTCGCCCCCCTCGGAGCCTTGGGGCGACGGGCGCGGCTACGGTCCGATCTCGGCGCGGCACCCGCTCGGCGGCGAGATGTCGGACGTGGCGCGCGGCATCTTCTCGCGCCTGCGGCTGCCTCGCTTGCTGCAGCGTTATGCCCAGGTGCCGGTGCTCGCCGCCTTCAGCTGCATCAACGGGTTTGTCAGCATCGGCCTGATGGCGGCCCTCGCCGCGGTGACGAGGGAGCCCTTCGTCTTTCCGTCGCTCGGGCCGACCGCGTTTCTCTTCTTCTACACGCCCAGGGCCGCGTCAGCCGCGCCGCGCAACACGCTCATCGGACACAGCATTGGTGTGGTGGTCGCCTACGTGAGCCTGCTCATCACGGGGCTCTCGCACGCAGGCCCGGCGACCGCCGACAGCCTCACTTTCCCGCGCGTCCTCGCCGCCGCGCTGTCCCTGGGCCTCACGGCCGGCCTCATGGTGCTCGCCCGGGCCCCCCACCCGCCCGCGGGCGCCACGACGCTCATCGTCTCGCTGGGCATCCTGGACCGGCCGCCCATGTTGATCGTGCTGCTCGGAGGCGTCGCGTTGCTCACCCTACAGGCCATCGTCATCAATCGTCTGGCAGGCATCGATTACCCGCTCTGGGCGCCGCGGAGGGCGCGAGGAGCAGAGGACGAGACACCACCTCCGCCCGCGGCGCCGGGGCGGAGCGCGGTGACGGTCACGGGGGCGCGTCGATGAGCTCGGAGCTCACCGAGCCGCTCCCCCGCGTCGTCCGCGGGCCGCGCCGCGCCCCGCTCGCGCGCTGGGCCGCGATCCGCCACGGCGCCGTCGCCACCGCCGCGCTCGCGGCGCTGATCGTCGCGGGCAGCCGCGATCTCGCGGACTTCGACTCGGCGCTCGTCGGCTACACCTTCGCGTGCCTCTTCATGACCTTCGGGGTCGTGTACCGGTACTCCGTCTGGCTCAGCAAGCCGCCGACCCGCAAATACTGGGTCCGCGGCTTCCAGGTGCTCTTCTCGCCGCGCCGCTGGCCGCGCCTCCGCCGCCCGACGCTCATCGTCAGGGCGCTATGGTCGAAGATCATCGCGCAGGACTTCATCCTGCGTCGCGGCGCGACGCGGTGGATCGCCCACATGCTCATCGCGTGGGGCTGCACGCTGGCCGCGGCCGTGACCTTCCCGCTGGTGTTCGGCTGGCTTCATTTCGAGTCCGGCGCGGCGGGCGCGGACAGCGCGCGCGCGACCTACCGCGTGGTCCTCTTCGGTCAGCCGGTGTCGGAGATCCCGGTCCATGGCGCCGTGGGGTGGACGATCTTCCACGCGCTCATCGTCAGCGGCTTCATGGTCGTCCCGGGGGTGATGCTCGCCATGATCCGCCGCATGCGGGAGCGCGGCGCGGTGGCGGTCCAGCGCTTCGAGCGCGACCTCCTGCCGCTCCTCCTGCTCTTCGCCGTGAGCGTCAGCGGGCTTCTCCTCTGGGTGAGCTACGAGTGGCTGCACGGCTATTTCTATGGAGCGCTCGCCCAGCTCCACGCGCTGACGGTGATCGTGACGCTGCTTTACCTGCCGTTCGGCAAGCTCTTCCACGTGTTCCAGCGCCCCGCGTCGGTGGGTGTCACGTTCTACAAGGAGGCGGGCGACCGGGGCGAGAAGGCGGTCTGTCCGGTCACGGGTGAGGCGTTCGCCGCGAAGCTCCAGACCGACGACCTCGAGGAGGTGCTCGGGGAGGTAGGGTTCGATTACGCGCCGCGCGCGGGGACCGGTCCCGCGTGGAGCGAGCTCTCCCCGCGCGGGCGGCGGATGCTCATCGGCCGCGCGCACAGCAGGGCGCGGCGCGGGCGCTTCTCGTGAACGACCGGACGGGAGGACACAGCACATGGCGCACCTGAGGCTGCCCATCGCCGAGTACATTCGTGACTACGGCCCCCACGTCTCCGACACGCCGGTGACCGGGTGGGGACCGAAGCCGGAGCCCGACAGGCTGGTCGAGACCCATTGCTGCTTCTGCGGGATGCAGTGCGGCGTGAAGCTGCAGGTCAAGGAGAACAAGGTCATCGGCCTGGAGCCGTGGGAGGAGTTCCCGTTCAATGAGGGACGGCTCTGTCCGAAGGGCGTCAAGCGGTACCTGCAGACGCACCACCCCGATCGCCTGACCGACCCGCTGATCCGCGATGGCCGCGGGTTCAGGAAGGCGAGCTGGGACGAGGCGCTCGACCTCGTGGCGTCGAAGGTGCGCGCGATCCAGAAAGAGAGCGGCAAGGACGCCTTCGCGATGCTGAGCGGGGTGTCGCTCAGCAACGAGAAGAGCTACCTCGCCGGCAAGTTCGCCCGCCTCGCGATCGGCACCGCCAACATCGATTACAACGGCCGGTTCTGCATGGTCTCCGCGGGCGCGGGGAACAAGAAGGCGTTCGGGATCGACCGCGCGGCGAACGGCTGGGACGACATCCCCGAGGCCGAGGTCGTGCTGCTCGCGGGCACCAACGTGAGCGAGTGTTTCCCGACGCTGACGCACTACATCTGGAGGGCGCGCGACCGCGGGGCGAAGCTCGTCGTGGTCGACCCGCGCGAGACGCCGATCGCCCGCACGGCCGATTACCATGTTCCCCTCCGCCCGGGGACCGACAGCGCGCTGAACCAGGCGCTGCTCCACGAGCTCATCGCGAACGGCTGGATCGACCGGGAGTTCGTCGAGCAGCGCTGCGCCGGCTGGGCCGAGCTCTGCGCCTCGGTGGCGCGCTGCACGCCCGAGTGGGCCGCCGAGATCTGCGGCGTCCCGGCGGCGCTCGTCCGCGAGGTCGCCGCCGTATGGGGACAGGCCAGGACGAGCTTCCTCCTGCACGCGCGCGGCGTGGAGCAGCACACGAAGGGCGTCGAGAACGTCCTCAGCCTCATCAACCTCGTGCTCGCCACCGGCAGGATCGGCAAGAAGGGCTGCGGCTACGGGACCATCACGGGACAGGGAAACGGGCAAGGCGGGCGCGAGCACGGGCACAAGTGCGATCAGCTCCCCGGCAACCGCGACATCGAGAACCCGGAGCACCGCAAGCACATCTGCGAGGTATGGGGCATCACCGACGCCGAGCTGCCGCGCAAGGGCAAGACCGCGGTCGAGATCGTCGAGGCGATCCACGCGGGCGAGATCCGCGGGCTGCTCAACATCTGCTTCAACCCGATGGTCAGCCACCCCGACACCAACTACGCCCGCGAGGCGCTCGGGAAGCTCGGTTTCTTCTGCGTCATCGACTTCTTCATGAGCGAGACGGCCCGCTACGCCGACGTCGTGCTGCCCGGCTCGCTGCACGAGGAGGAAGAGGGCACCTCGACGACGGCGGAGGCCCGCGTGGTGCGCCTCCGCGCCGCGGTGGAACCGCCGGGCAACGCGCGGCGGGACTCGTGGATCCTCCTCGAGCTCGCGAGGCGGCTCGGCAAGGGCAAGCACTTCGTGTTCTCGAGCAGCGAGGACATCTTCAACGAGCTGCGCCGCGCGAGCGCGGGTGGGACCGCGGACTACGCGGGCATCACGTACGAGCGTATCGAGCGGGAGATGGGGGTGTTCTGGCCCTGCCCGTCGGAAGGGCACCCGGGGACCCCGCGGCTCTTCGAGGACGGGAGGAGCTACCATCCAGACGGCAAGTTCAAGCTGATCCCGACCCCGTACCGCCCGAGCGCCGAGGTGCCCGACGCGCAGTATCCGCTCTACATGACCTCGGGACGGAGCGTGTTCCACTATCTCAGCGGGACGCAGACGCGGCGGATCAAGTTCCTCGTCGAGAAGAGCCCCGGGCCGACGTGCGAGATGCACCCCGAGCTCGCGGCGGAGCTCCGCCTCGTCGACCGGCAGCTCGTCACGGTGGAGACCCGCCGCGGCGGGATCACGGTGCCGCTCCGGATCGTCGCGTCGATCCGCCCGGACACGGTGTTCCTGCCGTACCACTGGCCCGAGGAGCTCGCCGCCAACCAGCTCACGGTCCGCGCGCTGGATCCCGTGAGCAAGATGCCGGAGTTCAAGGTAGCCGCGTGCCGGGTGCGCCCTGCCACGCGCGCGGAAGCCGATCGGGCGCGGTCGCTGTTCGCCGAGCTGAAGCTGGAGGCCTCATGAGCGGAGTGGTGCGGGATTTCTTCATCGATTTTCAGCGGTGCATCGGCTGCCAGGCGTGCGCCGCGGCGTGCTCGGAGTGCCACACGCACCGCGGGCTGCCGATGGTGCACGTCGACCTGGTCGAGCCGGGCGTGTCGATGCAGACCGCGCCGATGGTCTGCATGCACTGCGCCGATCCGACGTGCGCGTCCGTCTGCCCGGCCGACGCCATCAAGGTGGACGAGAACGGGATCGTGCACTCGAGCCTGAAGCCCCGGTGCATCTCGTGCGGGAACTGCGAGCTCGCGTGTCCGTTCGGGGTCCCGATCATCAAGGTGGGAATCCAGCAGATGCAGAAGTGCGACATGTGCTTCGACCGGACGAGCGCCGGGCTGAAGCCGATGTGCGCGACGGTCTGCCCCTCGGGCGCGTTGTTCTACGGGACGCGCGAGGAGATCGCGCAGCAGCGGCCGGCGAGCAAGGCGGTCAACCGCTGGCGGTTCGGCCACCAGCGGATCACGACGCGCGTGCACGTGATGGTGCCGCACGACGTCGACGAGATGGAGGTCGATCTGCCCGCCTTCGACGAGGGCGGCGGCCCCGCGGCGCTCGCGACCGCCTTCGCGGCGAGCGCGGGCGGCGGGCGCGAGGCCCGGGAGGCCGGCGCGGAGGCGGCGCCGGAGGCGGAGTTCCTGTGAAGCGCCCGGACGACGTGCCCGCGTGGCGAGAGGACTTCCCCTACGAGTCCGAGGGCGACGACCACGTGACCCGCCGTGATTTCGCCCGGTTCCTCGTGCTGCTGAGCGGCGGGCTCGCGGCCGGCAACGCCGTGGTGTACCTGCGCTCGCGCCGCCCGCCGGAGGAGCCGCACGCCCGCCGGGAGATCGCGCGCGTCCGCGACCTCGCGCCCGGGAGCGCCGTGGCCTTCCGCTACCCGGACGAGGCGACGCCTGCGCTGCTGATCCGCCGGGCGGACGGCGAGCTCGTCGCCTTCGAGCAGAAGTGCACCCACCTCGGCTGCCCGGTCTCGTACGAGCGGGAGGGCGGCGAGGGCGAGGGCGAGTGCCTCCGCTGCTACTGCCACAACGGCCGCTTCGACGTCGCCTCGGGCGAGGGCACGTCCGGGCCGCCGCGCGACCTGCGGCCGCTCGGGCGCATCGCGCTGGAGGTCGAGGACGGCAGGGTGTTCGCGGTGGGGCGCCCGCCGCGGCGCGGGTCGTGAGGGGCGCGGAGGTGGACCATGCCGATCCCTGGACCGAGACACGACCTCCGCCCGGGCGCGAAGAGCGCGATGAGCGCGCGGCTGCTCGTCGTCGCGATGCTCTGCGCGTTCCAGTACTGGCTCCTCACGTCCACGGTCGAGGCGTACAACGGCGGCGACCGGGACATCCCGCTCCCGGCGCTGGCGACCTCGCTCGTGTGCTTCGCCCTGGGAGCCGGCCTGGTCGCCGCGGGCGAGCGGTCGGCCCTGCGGGCGCGCCGGAGGTCCCAGCCTCCGCGGCGGGAGGGGCGCAGCGGCGCGGCGTGAAGGGCGGCGTGAAGGGCGGCAGGGCGCGCGCTCGCGGCGCCGTTGCGGCGCCGTCCTGGGTCACGCGCCGCCGGGCCCTGCTCCTCCGCGCGGCGCGATCACCTTCCCCGGGTTGAGGATCCCCGCCGGATCGAAGGCGTCCTTGATGCGGTGGTGCAGCGCGAGCGCCGCCGGGCCGAGCTGGCGCTCGAGGAAGCCGCGCTTCAGCGTGCCGACGCCGTGCTCGCCGGTGATCGTGCCGCCGAGCTCGAGCGCCTCGGCCATCACCGCCTCGAAGGTCGCGACCGCACGCGCCTCGGCCGCCGGGTCGCTCCGGTCGAAGACGACCAGCGGATGCAGGTTGCCGTCGCCGGCGTGCGCCACGGTCGCGACGGTGGTCTCCGACCGGGCGGCGATCGCGTCGATGCGCCGGAACATCTCCGGCAGCCGCGGCAGCGGCACCGCGACGTCGTCGACGAGCACGGTGCCGAGCCGCTCGACCGCCGTGAGCGCGAGCCGGCGCGCCGTGAGCAGCAGCTGCCCCTCGCCCTCGTCCTCGGTGACGGCGACCACCGTCCCCCCGGCGCCCTCGCAGGCCGCCTGCATCCGGATCAGCTCGTCGGAGCCGGCCGCGTCGCTCTGCGCGATCAGCATCGCGGCGGCGTCGATGTCGAGCTCGAGCCGCCGGTAACCCTCGACCGCGCGGACGGCCGTGCGGTCCATGATCTCGAGCAGCGACGCGTCGACCGACCGCACGATCTCCGCCACCGCCCGCCCCGAGGCCTCGAGCGACCCGAACGTCGCGACCAGCGTCGTCGGCGGCCGGGGCCTCCGCCGCAGCCGCAGCGTGATCTCGGTGATCATCGCGAGCGTGCCCTCGGAGCCGACGAGGAGCCGCGTCAGGTCGTAGCCGGCGACGTCCTTGCGGCTGCGGCCGCCGGTGCGGACCACCGTCCCGTCGGCGAGGACCGCCTCGAGGCCGAGCACGTAGTCGGCCGTGACGCCGTACTTCACGCAGCACAGGCCGCCGGCGTTGGTGGCCACGTTGCCGCCGATCGTCGAGACGGCGTAGCTCGACGGGTCGGGCGGGTACCACAGCCCTCGCTCGCGCGTGGCGGCCTTGAGATCGCCGTTGACCACCCCCGGCTGGACCACGGCGATCATCGAGGCCTCGTCGATGGCGAGGATCCGGTTCATGCGCTCGAAGCTCACCACCACACACCCGTTGACGGCGGTCGCCCCGCCCGCGACCCCGGTCCCCGCGCCGCGCGGCACCAGGGCCACGTGGTGCCGGGTCGCCCACCGCGAAAGCGCCTGCACCTCCTCGGTCGAGGACGGCCGCGCCACCGCGATCGGCCAGCCGCCGGCCGCCCAGATGGCCTGATCGTGCCGGTATCCCTCGGTCACGTCGCGATCGGTGATGAGCCCGTCGCCCAGCGCGAGGGCGAGCTCGTCGAGGAGTTTCATGTGCCGTAGAACTCCGAGAGGTGGGCCCGCAGCAGGGTCGCGGCCGATTTCGCGTTGCCGCGCTCGATCGCGCGGAGGAGCCCGCGGTGCTCCTCGACGACCCGCGGACGGAGCGTCGCGAACGAGCGCCCGCGCATCGCCTCGTCGAGGTGGAGCCCGATGCTGTCCTTGACCGCGAGCATCACGAGGGCGAGCGCCTGGTTGCCCGAGGCCGCGACCAGCGCGACGTGGAACGCGACGTCGGCGCGGTAGAACTCGTCCGGCGACGCCTCCGGCCGCTCCATCTCCGCGAGCGCGGCGCGCGCCTCCTCGAGGTGCGCCGCGACCGGCGCGGCCGCCGCGCGGGCCATCCCGGCGGTCTCGATCGCGACGCGTAGCTCGATGAGGTCCGGGAGCGGCACGTTGCGGAGCTGCACCACGTGGGTCAGCGCCTCGCAGAACCGGTCCACCGCCGCGTCGGGGCTCGCGGCCTGCATCGGCGAGGTCCGCCCGCGCGGCGCGAGCAGCCCCTGCGCCTGGAGGTGGCGCAGCGCCTCGCGAACGGTCGCGCGGCTGACCCCGAACTGCTGGGCCAGCTCGCGCTCGGGCGGCAGGCGCTCCCCCGACGAGAGCGAGCGGCTCAGGATCGCGTCGCGGATCTGTTCGGCGACGTGCACGTAGATCGCCGACCGGGGCACGGCCTGGAAGCGGATACGATTGGCCATATTGTCCGTTGGTCAGACCACTCTATCTTCAAAGGTTCCCCCTTGTCAACCGCGGCCGTTGTCCCTCTCACCCCATGACCGAGCCGCTGCCTCTGTCGGTCGAGCCCACGTCGCCGCGCAGCGCGAGCGCGCCCGCTCCGGCGCGCGATCGCGCTAGGATCACCCTCATGCAATATTTCCGCCCCTTCTTGTCCCTCACGACGGCCCTGGTCCTCGCATCGCTCCACGGCGCCGGCTGCTCCGACACGCCGGGTGATCCAGCGGGCAACACGTCGGGCGGTGGGCCGTCCGGCACCGGCACCGGCGGCGGATCCGGCACGGAGGGGCAGCAGTGCGCGCCGTCGGGCGGCGGGCCGCACTGGCTGGAGGAGGGCGAGACCGTGACGTTCCCCGTGTCGTGCGCGACCGGCCTCGAGCTCCCCGCCGACGCGTTCGAGGTCGGCCCGCTCCCGGACGGCGCCGTCTACGACCCGATCGCGCGCGAGGTGACGTTCTCGCCCGGGCTCGATCAGGCCGCGGTCTACGAGATCGAGATCCGCGTCGCGCAGCTGTCCGAGGTCGGGCGCGTCAAGATCGGCGTCGCCGACAACTGGGCGGATCCGGCGAACGTGCCCGTCGCCGACCCGACCCGTTACCCCGAGGAGTACGGCCTGCCGGTGCTCTTCCTCTCGCCGGCCCCGGTCGCGAAGGAGTACGCCCCGGCCACGGTGGTGTACCGCGGCCACACGTACGCCGCCGAGGCGGAGCTCCGCGGCGAGAGCTCGCTCTCCTACCCGAAGAACAGCTACACCCTCAAGTTCCCGAAGGACGACAAGTTCAACGAGCCCGAGGAGGCCGGCGGCCTCACCGATCGTCGCAAGGTCGTGCTCATCAGCACCTTCGACGACAACTCCTATATCCGGCAGCGCCTCGCCTACGACCTCTGGAACCGCCTCGACCCGGAGCACATCCAGATCAAGGCCTACAGCGCGGTGGTGTACCTCGACGGGCAGTACCTGGGGCTCTACACCGTGACGGATCACGTCGACGGCTACCTGATGGAGGATCACGGGTTCTCGCAGGACGGCAACCTCTACAAGGCGGTCAGCCACGACGCGAACTTCGCGCTGACGACGTTCGCGGACAGCCGCAAAGAGAAGGATACGCTGCACGACGGCTACGAGAAGAAGGAGGGCACGCCGCCCGAGGGCGAGCCGGGGGCGTTCGACGACCTGGAGGAGCTCGTGAGCTTCGTGGCCTCGACCGACCACGCCACGTTCCGCTCCGGGATCGGGTCGAGGATCGATCAGCGCGACTACGAGGACTGGTGGATCTTCGTCACGTTCATCATGGCCGACGACTCGGCCGGGAAGAACAGCTACCACTACCGCGATCCGGCGGCTGACGGCGTCTTCCGTTATGCGCCGTGGGACTTCAACGCGAGCTTCGGCCAGAGCTGGGAGACGGAGCGCATCTGGGCCCCGATGACGGTCGACTACCAGGGGATGAACGGCCTCTTCCGGCGCTTCCTCAACGAGCCCACGATCGCCGACCCGCTGCAAGCCCGCTACGGGCAGGTCCTGCACGGCGTGTTCGACGACGCCGCGATCCAGGCCATCATCGACGGCTACGTCGAGCGCATCGACGCGAGCGCGCGCCGGGACGAGGCGCGGTGGGGCGAGGTGTACCGGAGCTACGAGGGCTGGAGCTGGCGCGAGGACTTCACGACGTACGAGGAGGAGATCGCGTACGTGAAGGCGTGGATCTCGGAGCGGTGGCAGTACCAGGACGCGCTCTACTGAGCGCCGGCGGCAGGCCGGCGGCGCCGTCGCGACCAGGCTCCCGAGGGCAGGCGGGCGCGGCCGAGCCGAGCGCCCGCGCCCGCCGCGGTTCGTGGTAACGTGCGCCCCGCGGCGGGGGAGCGCGCTCCGCCGCGAGCACCCCATGGCCAACGAAGACATCGTCATCTCCTCGGACAAATCGCTCCTCGACGTCGACCGGATTCACACGTTCCTGTCGTCCGCCTACTGGAGCAAGGGGATCCCCCGGGAGGTCGTCGAGCGCGCCATCGCGGGCTCGTTGTGCTTCGGCGCCTACAAGGCGGGCGCGCAGATCGGGTTCGCCCGGGTGATCACCGACCACGCGACCTTCGCCTACCTCGCCGACGTGTTCATCGTCGAGGCGGAGCAAGGGAAGGGGTACGGCAAGGCGCTGGTCTCTCGCGTGATGGAGTCCCTCGCCCCGCTCCACCTCCGGCGGGCGATGCTGGCCACCGCCGACGCGCACGAGCTCTACCGGCGCTTCGGCTTCGCGCCGATCGAGAAGCCGGACAGGTTCATGGAGATCAACGTGAAGGACATCTACCTGTCCGGAAGGACGCGGTGACGGCGGCGGCCCGAGGATCGGCGCGCGGCGCGCCCCCTCCTACAGGGGAGGCGCTCCGTAGACGAGCTTGGCGCCGTCCTTGTCCCGCTGCGTGAGCACCAGATCGCCCACGTTGGTTCCGTTGCACTGCCAGTAGTGCATCACCGAGGCGGCATCGTAGCTGGTCAACGCCCGCCAGCTGCCGTCCTCGAAGCAGGGCCAAGCGCCGGACTCGGGCCGCGTATGCTCGTGCCGGAAGCCGAGCGTGTGCCCGAGCTCGTGCCGCAGGACGCCGCTCAGCGTGTAGGGCGCGATCGGGCCGAACGCGCCGGCGTCGACGAGCATGCTGCGGTAGGCGCGCGGGTAGCTCGGCAGGAAGGCCCGCGCGAGGTAGGGCTGCCAGACCGTGGGGCTCACGTCGAACACCACCGCGGGGTTGTTCGCGGCGCAGGCCCAGTCATGGGCGCTCAGGTGAGTGAAGTTGACGTCCGCCGCCGCCTCCCACGCCGCGGTGGCGTTCGCCATCGCCACGACCACGGCCGCGTAATAGCCCCCGAAGGAGGTGCTCACGCAGTAGGTGATGTTTCGTTTCTGGGCGTCGCTCCACCGATCGTCCGCGAGGCCCGCGCTCTGGACGATGAGCGCCCCCTGCTGCACGTGCGCCAGATAAAAATCCTCGAGCTGCTCGCGCGTCGCGATCGGCATGTCCCCGTCGACGATGTAGACGCCGGTGTCCGGCTCCCGGTACACGCCGGCCTCGAACTCCTCGAAGCTCGTGGCCGTGGTCCCCAGCTCCTCGCTCGCTGCCGGGGCGTGCTCCCCTGGGTCCCCGATGCAGGCCCCCAGGGCGAGCGGCATCGACGCGAGCAGCGCAAGCGCACCCGCTCCATGAAATGAAGTCCAATGCATCACGACACTCTCCTTGAAAGCTACCGGATTCGATTGGAACTCGGAGAGAGCGGCCTCACGCCCAGCAGGCCAGTGCCGCCAAGAGGGCCAGGCGGCGAGGAATCGAGCCGTTTCACGAGAGACGGGGCGGGCCCGCGGCCCGCCCCCGTCACAGCCCGAGGCGCCGCAGCGGGAGCTCCCGCGCGCGCTGCTTCGTCAGGGCGAACACCGCGTTCGCGATCGCGGGCGCGACGGGCGGCACCCCCGGCTCCCCGACGCCGCCGGGCGGCGCGTCGCTCTTCACGAGCTCCACGTGGATCCGCTGCGGCACCTCCGGGCTGCGCACGACCGGGTAGTCGCGGAAGTTCGTCTGCTCGACCGCGCCGCCCTTCACCGTGATCGCGCCGTGGAAGGCGATGCTCATCCCGAAGACCACCGCGCCTTCCATCTGCGAGCGCGCGCGGTCCGGGTTGATCACCGTGCCGGCGTCCGCGACGAGCCACACCTCGTCGACCTTCACCTTGCCGAGCGTGTCCTTCGAGACCGCGGCGACGACCGCCACGTAGGTGAGGAAGCTCCGGTGCGCCGCGAGCCCCACGGCGCGCCCCGCCTTGCGCGCGGCGCTCCACCCCGAGATCTCCGTCACGCGCTCGATCACGTGCCGCAGCCGGCCCACGTCGACCGGGTGCTGCTCGATCGGCGCCCCGTAGTTCGGGACCTTCTCGACGCCGAGCTCCGCGAGCGTCGCCTTGCGCGCCGGGCCGAGCACCTCGAGCAGCACGTCGCGCGGATCGGCCTGCCGCGCGTGCGCGATCTCGTCGATGAAGCTCTGCACCGCGAAGGCGTGGAAGATGTTGCAGACCGACCGCAGCCAGCCGATCCGGACGTGCGCCGGCGCGTCGCAGGCCTCGACGCGGACGTTCGGGGACGAGAGCGCGAGGTCGAGCACGCCGAGGCCGAGCTCCCCCTCGCTCGGCGTCTTCTGCTTCGCGTCGAACGTCGACGGGATCGGCGGGAACGCCGTCCGGTGCAGCCAGGCGCCGACCTTGCCGTCCGCGTCGAGCCCCGCCTTCAGGTGCTGCGCGCTCACGCTGTGGAAGTAGCCGCTCTGCACGTCGTCCTCGCGCGTCCACTGCACGCGCACCGGCGCCCCCATCGCGCGCGAAAGGAGCGCCGCCTCCGCGACGTAGTCCGGCTTCGACTTCCGCCCGAACCCGCCGCCGAGGAACGTCACGTTCACCGTGACCTTGGCCTCGTCCAGGCCGAGCGCGCGCGCCACCTCGGCGCGCGCCGCCTGCGGGTTCTGCGTCGGCGCCCACACCTCGCAGCCGTTCGCGTCGACCTTCGCCACCGCCGACGGCGGCTCCATGGCCGCGTGCGCGAGGTGCGGCACGTGGTACTCGGCCTCGATCGTGCGCGCCGCCTTCGCGAACGCGCCGTCCACGTCGCCGACCTTCCGCACCACCTTGCCGGGCGCGCGCACCGCCTGCGAGAGCGCCTCGCGGTAGCTCGCCGAGTCGTACGCCGCGTTCGCGCCGTGATCCCACTCGACCTCCAGCGCCGCGCGGCCGCGCATCGCCGCCCACGTCGTGTCCGCCACGACGGCCACGCCGCCGAGCGGCTGGAACCCCACCGCGCCGCCCTTCGGCGCCGGCAGCTCCACGAGCTTCTTCACGCCAGGGACGGCCAGCGCGCGGGCGCCGTCGTACCGCACGACCTTGCCCCCCACGACCGGCGGGCGCGCGATCACCGCGGTGAGCATGCCGGGCAGGCGCACGTCCGCGCCGAACTGCGCGCGCCCGGTGACGATCGCCGGCCCGTCGATCAGCGGGAGCGGGCCGCCGACGCGCTTGAGCTCCGCGTTCGGGCGCAGCGCCACGGTCTTTTCGTCCGGCACCGGCAGCTTCGCCGCATCGGCCACCAGCTCGCGGAAATCCAGCGAACGCTTCGACTTCGCGTGGTGGACGGCGTGCCCCTCGGCGACGCACTCGGCCGCGGGCACCCGCCACCGCTTCGCCGCCGCCGCGACCAGCATCGTGCGCGCCGTCGCGCCCACGCGCCGCATCTTCTCGTAGCCGTCGCGCACGCTGCGCGAGCCGTCGGTGTTCTGATCGCCGTAGGCCTTGTCGCCGACCGCCTGCACGATCGTCACGCGCGCCATGTCGGCGCCGAGCTCGTCGGCGATGACCACCGGCAGCGAGCTGCGGATCCCCTGCCCCATCTCCGACCGGTGGCAGACGATCGACACCATCCCGTCGTTCGCGAGGTGGAGGAACAGGCCCGTCCGGAGCCCCTGCGCCGCCGGGGCCGGCCCCGGCGCCGGCGGCGGCGCGGCCTCGGCGTCGGCCCCGGCGAGCCCGAGCGCGAGCCCGCCCGCCGCGAGCCCGAGCCCCGCGAGGAAGGAGCGACGGAGGAGGACGACGCGTTGCTGTTCCATCTTCACTCCGTGGGAAGGCCGGCGGCCTTGCGGACCGCCGCGCGGATGCGCGTGTACGTGCCGCACCGGCAGATGTTGCCGGCGAGCGATTTGTCGATGTCCTCGTTCGAGGGGCGCGGGTTCTTCCGCAGCAGCGCGGCCGCGCTCATGATCTGTCCCGCCTGGCAGAACCCGCACTGCGGCACGCCGAGGTCCACCCACGCGCGCTGCAGCGGGTGATCGCCGGTCGGGCTGAGCCCCTCGATCGTCGTGACCGAGCCGCCCGCGGCGCGCCGCACCGGCGTCACGCAGGCGCGCACGGTCTCGCCGTCGAGGTGGACCACACACGCCCCGCAGAGCGCCTGGCCGCAGCCGTACTTCGTCCCCGTCAGGCCGAGCACGTCGCGCAGCACCCAGAGGAGCGGCGTCTCCGGATCCACGTCGAGCTTCTGCTCGGCGCCGTTCACCTTCAGGATGATCATGGTCGGGCCTCCTCGGGCGGGCACGCGGCGCCCGCTTTCACCCACGCGTCGATGAGCGCGCCGAACACCGCCTGCGTGCCGGGCGCCTTCGTGCGGCCGTGGCCGGGCGCCCACCCCCACGCGACGAGCTCGTCGTGCGCGGAGTGCTCGACGATCTGCGCGAGCGTCTTCTTGCCGTTGCGCGCCGGATCCTTGATCTGCCCGCAGATCGCCGACGGCGACCGGCCGAGCCACGCCATCTCGGCGGGCGCGAGGTGCCAGCCCGGCGCCCCGGGCACACGCGCGAGATCGAGGTTGTGCGCCTGGTGGCACGACGTGCACTCCAGCGCCGCGACGCCGCGATCCCGCTCGCCGCGCTCCACCGGCGGATCGTGGCGAGCGCCGCTGTCGCCCTGGCGCGGGACGCCGTCGTGCGGGTGGCAGTTCACGCAGCGCGGGTGGAGCAGCACCTTGCTCGCCTCGAGGAAGAGCTGGGCCGCGCGCGCGTCGTTGTCCCGGATCGAGGCGAACGCCTCCGGGCCGCGGAGCTCGCCCGGGGCCGCGGGCGGCAGGACCGGCGCCGGCGCCTCCGCGCGAGGGGGGGCGTCGCACGCCGCGGCGAGGAGACCGACGCCCGCGAGGAGCGATAGGAAAAGTGGCTGCATCGGTCGGCGTAGAGTGCTGGCTCCGCGCCCGCAACACAAGACATATTCGGAACTTACGACCTCGGCGCCGCCCCCTGGCCATCCACCCTCGAGCGCTCCACGACGTCGTGTCGAAACGCGATCGCGCTCCTGGGCGGGCTCGTGAGGAAATACGCTAGGTTACCCATCTGTTCAGCGCCTGTGGCCAGCAGCCGAGAACTTGCCCTGTCGCACCGTCCCCCCGCCGGCCCCGCGGCGGCGAGCCCGCGGCCGAGGCGCGGAGGCCGCGGCGTGAAGCCCGCAGGCGCGCGCCGCGAGCGAGCCCGAGACCCTCCGAGACACCCTCCCTGAGCCCATGGCAGGATGCATCGCGAGACGCCCTTTCAGCCACGGCACACGCCTGTAGCGAACTGTCACGAGGGCTCCGGGGAGCGCGGCTCCACGCCACGATGCGGCGCGCCGACTCCCGTTCATCCACCCTGAACCGCCAAATCCAGGGTCATGGCTCGCCGCATGCAAGCGTCTCGACGCATGAGCAAGACGATGGGATTGGGCGAGGCTACTCAGGCATCCCCGTACCTGTTCGCCCCAGTTGAGGCAAGCTGCCACAGCGCGCCGTTCAGCGCGGAGCGCGGGCCGACGCCGGGGATGCAGGTAAGCCCTCAGCTCCGGCTCATCCGCGCGCTGGGCCAGGGCGGCATGGGGAGCGTCTGGCTCGCCGAGCACGTCGCGCTCAAGACGCACGTCGCCGTGAAGTTCCTCCGCGACGTGTACATGGACCACCCGCAGGCCGCCATGCGCCTCCAGCGCGAGGCAGAGGCCGCCGCCCGGATCCAGAGCCCCCACGTTGTGCGCGTCTTCGACCTCGGCTTCACCGATCAGGGAGTACCCTACATCGTCATGGAGCACCTCGAAGGGGAGACGCTCCAGGACCTGGTCGAGCGCCGCACGCGGCTCTCGCTCGAGGAGACGGTCGCCATCGTGCGCCAGATCGGCGCGGCGCTCGCGAAGGCGCACGAGGCGGGCGTCGTCCACCGCGACATCAAGCCCGAGAACATCTTCCTCGTGGGCGGCGAGCGCGAGCCGTTCATCAAGGTGCTCGACTTCGGCATCGCCAAGAACACCGCGGTGGACGCCGAGCGGCTCACCGTCACGGGCGCCATCATGGGCACGCCGCACTTCATGTCGCCGGAGCAGATGGCGGGCGGGGCGCGGGTCGGGCCGCACAGCGACCTCTGGTCGCTCGGCGTCGTCACCTACTTCTGCCTGACCGGACGAATCCCCTTCGGCGGGGCCACCATCGCCGCGGTGGCGGTCGCGATAGACCGCGGGCCGCCGCCGCCGCCGTCCCAGCTCGCCCCGGAGCTGCCCCCCGCGATCGACGCGTGGGTCCTCTCGATGCTCCAGGCGGACCCGGCGCGCCGCCTCCAGAGCGCCCGCGCCGTGCTCGAGTCCCTGGACGCCGCCCTCGGCGCGCCGCGCGACTCGCGGCCGACCCCGATCCCGACCGAGCGCATGCACCGCGAGCCGTTCGGGTCGGGCGAGGGGTTCCAGTCGCTCGTGACCACGCTGATGCCGCCCGGCATGATCGGCTCGTTCTCGCCGCGCGCGCGGGTGCGCGGGCGCACGTGGGCCATGGCCGCGGCCGCGCTGCTCGGGGCCAGCACGCTGGCGTGGGCCGGCGCCTCCGGCGTGGCCGGGCACGCGTCCGCCGCGCAGAGCGCGTCGCTCGCCGCGATCGGCGGCAACCCGGTCGGCGCCCTCCCGGTCGAGCGCCTCGCCGTCGCCGCCGACAAGCCGGCCGAGCGCCCCGCCCCCGTCGTCGAGCCGGCCGCTCAGGACGCGGCGGAGGCGGCGGCCGCGCCGGCGCCCGGAGCGCAGGGCGCTCCCGAGGCCCAGGACGCGCAGGGCACGCCGGGCGCGGCCCGGGCCCCCGGCGCCGTTGCGGCCGCCCCCCGCGCCGTTCCGGCTGCCCCCTCCGTCTCCCGGGCGGCGCCCGCCGACCCGCAGGCCAAGAAGGTCGCGCCCCGCACGCGCGCGCGCCGCGACCTCGGCTTCTGATCGAGGAGACCCACCATGGTTCCCGGGGACAGAACGCTGAGGATGCTCGTCTGCCTGCTCATCGCCGCCTCGCCGGCGGTCGCCTCGGCCAGACAGGACGCCGGCGACGGGCCGGAGGAGAAGATCCGCAGCGAGGCCCGGGAGCTCGTGTACCAGGGCGACGAGCTCTTCGCCCAGAAGAAGTACGCGGAGGCGCTCCGCGCCTACCAGCGCGCCGAGACGCTCATCCGCGTGCCCACGACCTCGATCGAGGTCGTCAAGACGCTCGCCGCGATCGGCCGGCTCAGCGAGGCGCGTGATCTCGCGGCCGCGATCGGCTCGTCGCACGCGGCCCCGGACGAGCCCTGGCCGTTCACGCAGGCGCGGCGCCGCGCCGACGCGCTGCGGGACGAGCTTGCCAACCGCATCCCCAGGCTGCGGGTGAACATCACGCCGACCGCCGCCGGCGCCCGTCTCAGGGTCGACGGCCAGGAGATGAAGCCGTCCGCCGAGGGCTCCCTGATCGACCCTGGCAACCACTGGATCGAGGTCCAGGCCGACGGGTATGTCAGCGCCCGGCAGCGGGTCTATGTGCCCGAGCGGGAGGTCACGACGGTCGACGTCGCCCTCGCGCCGGAGCCTCCGGGGCCTGGTTCCGGGACCAGGCCGTGGGTCGTCGGCGGGTTCATCACCTCCGGCGCCGGGCTGGCGCTGGGGCTCGGCGCGGGCGCGGCGTACCTGAGCGCGAGGGGCGACCTCGAGGACGCGTGCCGGCGGGGCGCCGCCGGCTGCTCCAGCGACGCGCGCAGCTCCGCGAACACGGTCGGCTGGGTGTCCAACGTGGGGTTCGGCCTCGCCGTGGCCGGCGCGGCCGTCGGCGGCCTCGCCCTGGTCCTCGACGCGAAGGCGCCGTCCTCGGCGGTCACGTGGGCGGTTGGCCCGGGCTACATCGGCGTTCGGGGGACATTATGATCAAGAGAGCGGCGGCATGCCTCGGCGCCTTCGCCGCGTGCGTCGCGGGGTGCCAGGTCGTCGCCCCGCTGCCCAGCGTGAACGACGGCGGCGATGGCGAAGGCGGCGCGCTGGTGAGCGACGGGGGCGACGGCGACGCGGCGCGCGACGCCGGCGAGTCGAGCTACGAGGGCGACCCCTCGCCGGACCCGCCAGACCCGACGGGCCCCTGCAAGGTCGACGCGTGCTCGACGCACTGCGTTGGGTCGATGGCCCTCTGCGAGCTCGCGCCGCAGTACCCGTCGGTCAACGCATGCTGCACGATCTGCGACGCGATGCCGTCGCCGGCGGGCTACGCCGGATGCCGCGACGTGCAGACCGGCGATCCTGCCGGCTGCACCGAGGCCGGTCCGCTCGGCCCGGAGAGCGACGACGAGTGCATCGGCGGCTGCGAGGCGCTCTGCACGGTCTTCGCGGCCCGCTGCCCGGCGAGGATGCCGGACATCGACACCTGCATGGTCCTGTGCGCGCTCTGGCCGAGGCCGGAGGTGTTCAACGCGTGCGGCCGGCTCGACGACGAAGGGTCGCTCGACTGCCGCGTGCAACAGCTCTACATCGCGCTGGAAGAGCCGGACGAAGAGAAGCTCGACCAGGTATGCCGCGACGTCCTGCAAGGCCGTTGCCCCAAGCCGCAGTGCAAGGCCGGCGCGCTGGATTGACGGCCGTCGGTGGACGGGGCGCCGCTGCCCCGGGCGCGGCATGGAACAGCGCGCCGCGGCGGGAGGTGCTACCCCCTCGCCCACCGTGACCTCTCGCGTTCGCCAGGAAGAGTTCTCCCCCGAGCCGCGCGCCGCCGGCGACGCGGCCTCGCCCCCGCCCGCGTCGGGAGGCCCCGTGCGTTTTCCCGAGGAGCTGCCCATCTCCGCGCGGGTGCTCGACATCGCCCGGGCCATCGAGGGAAACCCCGTGGTGATCGTCGCCGGCGAGACCGGCTCGGGCAAGACCACGCAATTGCCCAAGATCTGCCTCGCCATGGGGCGCGGGCTCTCCTCCCGGATCGGCGTCACCCAGCCGCGCCGCATCGCGGCGACCAGCGTCGCGGCCCGCGTCGCCAAGGAGCTCGGCGTCGAGCTGGGCAAGGAGGTGGGCTACAAGATCCGGTTCTCGGACCGCACGAGCCCCGCCACCTACGTCAAGTACATGACGGACGGCATCGTCCTCGCCGAGATCCAGGGCGATCCGCGGCTCCTGGCCTACGACACGTTGATCATCGACGAGGCCCACGAGCGCAGCCTCAACATCGATTTCCTGCTCGGTTATTTGAAAAAACTCTTGCCGAAGCGGCCGGATCTCCGCGTCATCATCAGCTCTGCCACGCTCGAGACCGACCGGTTCGCCTCCTATTTCGGCGGGGCGCCGGTCATCGAGGTCTCCGGCCGCACGTACCCGGTGGAGGTCATCCACCGCGCCCCGGAGGGCGGTGAGCCCGAGATCGCCGACGCCGTCGCGAACACGGTCGAGGAGATCACCTCCATCGATCCGCGCGGCGACATCCTCGTGTTCCTGCCGGGCGAGCGGGAGATCCATGACACGATGGCCGAGCTGGAGCGCCACGGGCTGCCGCACACGACGCTCCTGCCGCTCTACGGGCGGCTCCCTCAGGGCGATCAGCAGCGCGTGTTCCAGTCGCTGCCGGGGCGGCGGATCGTGCTCGCGACGAACGTGGCGGAGACGTCGCTCACGATCCCGGGCATCGTGTACGTGGTCGACTCGGGGCTCGCCCGCGTCAATCGTTACAGCCCCCGCACGGGCGTCACCCAGCTCCAGATCGAGCCCATCTCGCGCGCGAGCGCCGATCAGCGCAAGGGGCGCGCGGGCCGCGTGCAGAGCGGCGTCTGTTTCCGGCTCTACCCGGAGCAGGACTACCAGGCGAGGCCGGCCTACACCGATCCGGAGATCCTGCGCGTCGGCCTGTCGGGCGTCATCCTCCAGATGAAGGCGCTCGGGCTCGGCGACATCGAGGATTTCCCCTTCCTCGACGCGCCCTCGAAGCGCGCGATCGACGAGGGGTACCGGGTGCTCGAGGAGCTCGGGGCGATCGACGAGTCCGGCGGGCTCACGGACATCGGCGGGAAGCTCGCGCGGCTGCCGCTCGACCCGCGGCTCGGCCGGATGGTGCTCGGCGGCGAGCGCGAGGGGGCGCTGGCCGAGGTGCTGATCATCGCCGCCGCGCTCGGGGTGCAGGACCCGCGCGAGCGGCCGCTCTCCGCGCAGCGGCAGGCCGACGAGGCGCACCGGAAGTTCAGGGACGAGGGCTCCGATTACGCGGGGCTCCTGAAGCTGTGGAGTTTTTACCAGGACGCGCAGGGCAGGCTGACCCAGAACCAGCTCCGCAAGGCTTGCCGCGACCACTTCGTCTCTTACCTCCGCATGCGCGAGTGGGTCGACGTGCACCGCCAGATCAGCCGCATCACGCGCGAGATGGGCTTCTCGCCGAACACCGCGCCCGCCAAGGGGGAGGCGATCCACCGCGCCCTCCTGCCCGGGCTGCTCAGCCGGATCGGCATGTGGAACCAGGAGAACAGGGTCTATCTCGGGGCCCGCCAGACGCGGTTTCAGCTCCACCCCTCCTCCGGCCTCGCCAAGAAGCCGCCGGCGTGGATCATGGCCGCCGAGCTGGTCGAGACGTCGCAGCTCTTCGCCCGCATGGCGGCGAGCGTCGATCCCGCGTGGCTCGAGGCCGCGGCCGGCCCGCTCTGCAAGCGCAGCTACAGCGATCCTCACTGGGCCGCGAAGCCGGCGGCCGTGATGGCCCGGGAGCAGGTGACGCTCTACGGCCTGCCGATCGCGCGCGACCGCAGGGTGGATTACGGCCCCATCGATCCCAGGTCCGCGCGCCAGATCTTCCTCCTGCACGCGCTGGTCCGGCAGGAGTACACGACGCGCGCGCCCTTCATGGAGGACAACCGCCGGCTCTTCGAGGAGGTCAGCCGGCTGCGCGACAAGGCGCGCCGGAGCGAAATGTTGGCCGACGAGCACGCGCTGGAGCTCTTCTTCGACCGGCGCGTGCCCGAGGGGGTCTACAGCGGCAAGACGTTCGAGGCGTGGCGGAAGGAGGCCGAGGCCGAGGATCCGCGGGTGCTCCACCTCTCGCTCGCCGACGTCCTGCTCGACGAGGCCGCGGAGCTGTCGCCCGAGCGTTTCCCGGACGAGCTCGAGCTGTACGGCGCCCGGGTGCCGCTCTCGTACCGCTTCGACCCGGGCGAGGACGACGACGGCATCACCCTCTCGCTCCCGCTCGTGCTCCTGCCGCAGGCCGATCCCGACGAGCTCGAGTGGATGATCCCCGGCTGGCACGTCGAGAAGATCGCGCTCCTGCTCGAGTCGCTGCCGAAGGCGATCCGCAAGGCGCTCGTCCCGCTCCGGGAAGTCGCCCGGGACATCGCGGCGGATCTGCGCCCGTTCCAGGGCCCGCTGCGGCCTGCGCTCGCGCGCGCGGTCGAGGAGCGCACCGGCGAGCGCGCGCCGCCCGACGTGTTCCGCCCCGAGGATCTCCCGCCCTACCTGCGCTTCTATTTCCGCGTGATCGGCGAGGACGGCCGCGTGATCGGCGAGGGGCGCGACCTCCGGGATCTGAAGGATCGCCTGTCCGGCCGCGCGCGGGAGGCCTGGGCGCGGGTCGGCAAGGCGGGTCTGGAGCGGGACGGCCTCACGTCGTTCGGCGTCGAGGCGTTGCCCGAGCGCGTGCCGGTGGACGTCGGCGGGCAGAGGGTGTTCGGTTATCCGGCGCTGGTCGACGCGGAGACCTCGGTGTCGCTGCGCGTGCTCGCCTCGCGGGCCGCGGCGGTCGAGGCGACGCGCGGCGGCCTGCGGCGGCTGATCCTGCTGCAGATCGGGGGCAAGATGAGCCAGCTCGAGCAGCCGCTGCGCAGCGCGGTGGCGGTGAGCGGCCTCGGCGCCAAGGTGGCGCCGGGCGAGCCGGGCCTCGCGCGGCAGATCGCGCTGCGCGCGCTGGACGAGGCGTTCCAGCTCGGCGACCCGGCCTCGTTCCCGAGGACCCGGGCCGCCTTCCAGGCGCGGCTCGACGAGGGCCGGCGGTCGCTGCAGGGTGTGCTGGGGAGGCTCGCGGGCCTCGCGCGGGACATCGGGGTGGAGCTCGATCGCGTGCAGTCGATGCTCCGGTCGATGACGGGCAAGCCCGGCGCCTCGCGGCCGGCGCTCGACGACGTGCGCACGCAGCTCGATTTCCTGCTCCCAGTGGGCCTCTTCCAGCGCGCCTCCCTCGACCGGCTCGCGCACCTGCCCCGTTACCTCCGGGCGATGCAGGTGCGGCTCGAGCGCCTGCCCAACGGCCCGCAGAAGGACCAGGCCAAGGCCGCCCAGGTGCTGCCGTTCTGGCAGGACTGGCTCAAGCACCACGACGGGCTCCGCCGGAAGGGCGCGCCGGTCGAAGAGCTGGAGTCGTTCCGCTGGATGATAGAGGAGCTGCGGGTATCGCTCTTCGCGCCCGAGCTGAAGGCGGCTGTCCCGGTGTCGCCGCAGCGGCTCACCGAGCAGTGGAAGCGGCTGATGGGCTAGGCCGCTCCCCCCGGAAGTCCGGCCAGGGTTGGCCGGACTTCCACCCCGCGTCCTGTCGACGCAGGGACCTGGGCGGGAGCTCTGCAGCGCGGAGCTACTCGCCGCACCCCTGCCCGCACGTGAGGAGCGCGCGGCAATCCGTGTTCGCCGCGCAGCCATCCACGACGTCCGTGAGGCAGGCGTCCGGCTCTGCGCCGCCCCCGAGGACGCCGTTCAGGCAGTTCACGCACGCCTCGGTCGGCTCTGCCTCCGGGTTGATCGTCCCGTCGTCCGCACACGCGTCGGTCGCGGCGTCCTCCGTGTCACACACGTCGTTGCACGTAGCCCCTTCCCCGCAGGCACAGGACTCGACGACCAGCCTGGACAGCTCCGCATCCCCCTCTTCGTGCTCCGCAGAGCAACACTCGAAGCACGCGTCTTCGGCCAGGTCGGCGCACTCGCTGCCGGAGCCGCCTCCGCCATTGCCTCCTCCGCCCTCGTTTCCTCCGCCCGTCCCCGTGCCCGTCGTGACGGTCGAGCTCGCGGAGGTGGTGGTCGTTCCGCCGGGCCCGCCGCCCGCGCCGCCCTCACCCCCCGAGCCTCCACCGCCGCCGTCGTCCGAACAGGCCGCCACCGCGCACACCGAGACCAGAATCGCTGCGAACTTAAGGCTCTTCATGAATGGTTCTCCTGACACTGACGGTTACGCTGCTCCGACGCGAACGAGGAGGCGGCGAACGCCGCCGCTCTTGCGGAGCGCCTTCTCCAAGCTCCGGCACCGGTTCGCGGCGCCGAGCCTCTCCCTACACTAGAAATTTTCAGAATGATATCTGCCGCGTGCACACGGCGTCCCTCATCCCGCCGGCGGCCCTACGCCGACAGCGGAACATAACTGTGATTTCAATCACAAAACACGCACAGGGACTCCAGCGGCAAGGTCTTTGTACAGGGGGAATAAACGGTAGCACGTCGGAAACGTGTGCAATTCCAACCCAGCGTTGGAAACCTGCTCTCGATTCGTTTCCCATGGAATCACGCTGCGAAGCGACATGCGCAGATGGGTTCGCGGCGTGTCTCTCCAGCGATGACGCCGTCTGCTCGCGCATCTCCCAATCCCCGGCGAGCGCGGCCGGCATCAACCAGACGAGCTCGTGGGTCGAAGGCCACTCCGGCCTGACATCGCGCGCGTGTTAGGCCGATCCCAATCGAGGAGCACCGCAGATGTACGTGCCCTCGCCGAACGAGCTTGGTATGCCGTGACAAGCTCTCTTCACCTCCCATCGAAGGTCCCCCTCAGCGCCGTCGGGAGGGTCCGCGCTCGCCGGCGTGGCGCGGGCGGGCGCGCCGAGCACCGACCGAGGTACCATAAGCCCTCCGAGGGCGAGGCGCCCCAGGCGCGCCTTGTGTGGCGCGCTCCATAACGCCTCAGCCATCAAGGCCCGAAGGGAGACATGCCGGGCGGTGTTCTCAGCTTCAGCTCCCGCGCCCCCGTCTTGGCGGATGGCCAGCGCCCGCCCGCGCCACGCCGGCGAGCGCGGACCCTCCCGACGGCGCGTTCGTCTGGGCACCACCGCCGTTCTCCCTCCCTAGCGCCCCACGCCCATCATTTCGTCGAGGTTTCCGCCCAGCTTTCCCGAGCACGTACGCCGCCTTGCGCCCCCGCCGCGCTGAATGAGCACTGGACGCAGCGCGCGCCTCGCTGGCACGCTGGTAGACGAGAAGGACCATCGTCGGGACCTCGGCGACCGATGCAGGCAGGAGAACTCATCGACGACCGCTTCTGCATCGAGCGCCTCGCGGCCTCGGGCGGCATGGGGAGCGTCTACCGTGCGACCGACCTGACGACCGGCGCCCCCGTCGCGGTGAAGATCCTGAACGCCGAGGGCGCGCAGCACCTCGGCCGCTTCGCCCGCGAGGCGCAGGCGCTCGCGGCCGCCCGGGTCCCCGGCGTCGTGCGGTACGTCGCCCACGGCGCCACCGCGTGGGGCCAGCCGTACCTGGCCATGGGGTGGCTCGACGGCGAGACCCTCTCCGAGCGGCTCACCCGGGAGGGCGTCACCCTCGACGAGACCGTCGAGCTCGGCCTGCAGGTCGCGCGCACGCTCGGCGCCGTCCACAAGCTCGGCATCGTCCACCGCGACCTCAAGCCGAGCAACCTGCTGCTCGAGGGCGGCTCGCTCGATCGCGTGGTCCTCATCGACTTCGGGCTGGCGCGCGTCGCGGCCGACGAGCCGCTCACGGTCGCGGGCCTCATCCTCGGCACGCCGGGGTACATGGCCCCGGAGCAGGCGCGCGGCGAGCTGAACGTCGACGCCCGCGCCGACGTGTTCGCCCTCGGCTGCATCCTCTACCGGTGCCTGACCGGCCGCGCCGCCTTCCAGGGCAACGCCGGCCTCGCCGTGCTGATGAAGGTCCTCCTCGAGGACCCGCCCCGCGTGCGCGAGCTCCGGCCCGGCGTCCCGGCGGCCCTCGACGCCCTCATCGCCCGCATGCTCGCCAAATCCCCGTCCGACCGCCCCCGCGACGGCGACGCCGTCGCCGCGAAGCTCGCCGCGATGAGCGGCCCCGAGAGCCTCGCCCGGCCCCACTCCTCGACGCGGGCGGTGGAGCTCACGACCGGCGAGCGGCGGGTGATGTGTCTCGTCGTCACCCGCGAGCGCCCCGCCGAGGGCCCCGCCGCGGAGGAGCCCCGCCGGGCGCAGCTCTGGCAGCTGCACGACGTCGCCGAGCAGTACCGCGGCGAGCTCGAGCTCCTCGAGGGCCGGTCGCCGGTCATCGTGCTCTCGGGCGCGGGCGCGCCGACCGACCTCGCGGCGCGGGCCGCCCGCTGCGCGCTCGCGCTCAAGGCGCTGCTCGGCGACGCCCCCGTCGCGCTCGCCACCGGCCGCGCCGAGCTCTCCGCGCGCCTGCCCGTCGGCGAGCTGATCGACCGCGCCTTCCAGATGCTCTCGGAAGGCGAGGACGGCGCCGCCAGCGCGAGCCGCGCGGGCGTCCGCATCGACGAGGTGACCGCCGGCCTGATCGGCGCCCGCTTCGACGTCGCCGAGGACGCCGCGGGGCGCGTGCTCCACGCCGCCCGCGACGAGCGGACCGCGCAGCTGCTCGGCCGGCCCACCACGTACGTCGGCCGCGAGCGCGAGCTCGCCATGCTCGTCGCCGAGATCGACCGGTGCATCGACGAGGGCGCGGCGGGCGCGGTGCTCGTGACCGCCGAGGCGGGCATGGGCAAGTCGCGCCTCCGGCAGGAGCTCATCCGCAAGCTCGACGAGCGCGGCGACCGGATCGAGGTCTGGATCGGCCAGGGCGACCCCATGGGCGCGGGGTCCGCCTTCGGCCTGCTCGCGAGCGCGCTCCGCCACGCCCTCGGCCTCGACGATCGCGAGCCGATCGAGGAGCGGCAGCGCACGATCCGGCGCCGCGTGGAGCGGCTCGAGGGCCTCGACGCGCCCCGCGTCGCCGCCTTCCTCGGCGAGCTCGCGGGCGCCCCGTTCCCCGACGAGAACGACGTGCAGCTCCGGCTGGCGCGGCGCGACGCGGCGCTGATGGGCGACCAGCTCCGCCTCGCCTGGGAGGACTTCCTCGAGGCCGAGTGCCGCGCGTGCCCGGTGCTCCTCGTGCTCGAGGACCTCCAGTGGGGCGATCTCCCCACGGTCACGCTGGTCGAGGGGGCGCTGCGCCGCCTCAAGGACATGCCGCTGCTCGTGCTCGCGCTGGGGCGGCCCGACGTGCACCGGCTCTTCCCGAAGCTCTGGGAGGGCCGGCTGGCGCACGAGCTCCACCTGACGCCGCTGCCGCGGCGCGCGAGCGAGCGGCTCGTGCGGGAGGCGCTCGGCGCCGACGCGCGGCACGACCTCGTGGCGCGGCTCGTGGAGCGCGCGGACGGCAACGCGTTCTTCCTCGAGGAGCAGATCCGCGCCGCCGCCGAGGGCGCGAGCGAGGGCCTGCCGGAGACGGTGGTCGCCATGGTGCAGGCGCGCCTGGAGACGCTCGACCCGGAGGCGCGGCGGCTCCTGCGGGCGGCGAGCATCTTCGGCGAGACGTTCAGGCCGAGCGCGGTCGCCGCGCTGCTCGGGAGCGTCGAGATCGCGCCGCTGCTCGCGGAGCTCCAGCGGCGCGAGGTGATCACGCGCCGGGGCGAGGGGCGGCAGCGGGACGACGCGGAGTACTGCTTCCGCCACGCGCTCGTGCGCGAGGCCGCCTACGGCATGCTGACCGCGCGCGACCGGCGCATCGGCCACGCGCTCGCCGGCGGCTTCCTGGAGGCGGCCGGCGAGGGCGATCCGATGGTGCTGGCGGAGCATTTCGAGCGGGGCGACGAGGCGGCGCGCGCCGCCGAGTGGTACCTGCGCGCGGCCGACAAGGCGCTCCGCGGCAACGACCTCGCCGCGGCGATCGCCTGCGCCGAGCGCGGCATCACCTGCGGGCCGGAGCCGGCCACGGTGGGCGCGCTCCGCCTCGTCCAGGCCGAGGCGCTGCTCTGGCGCGGGGATCCAGCCCTCGCGGAGCAGCGCGGGATCGAGGCGACCCGGTACCTCGCGCCGGGCTCCGTGGCCTGGTTCTCCGCCTTCACGCAGCTCGCCGGGGCGGGGCACAAGCAGGGCGACTACGCGCGCGTCGAGCGCTGGATGATGGTGGTCCTCGGCGCGGAGCCGCTCGCGGGCGCGCGGGTCGCGAGGAGCACGTGCCTGCTCGAGGGGGCGATCGTGCTGCTCCTCGGGGGCCGCTACGCGCGCGTGGACGCGCTGATCGACGCGGTCGAGCAGGCGACGGAGGACGACCCGTCGGCCGCCGACCTGATGACGGAGGCGAAGCTGCTCTACCTGCACGGGCTGCTCCGGCAGCACAACGGCGATCCGAGCGCGTCGATCGCGAGCCTCAGCGCGGCGCTCCGGGCGTTCGAGGACATCGGCGATCGCCGCGAGGCGTGCCGGGCGCGGCTCAACATGGGCATCTGCTACGTCGAGTTCGGGCATTTCGAGGCGGCGGTGGGGGTGCTCCGCGCGGCGCTCGAGGAGGCGGAGCGCATGGCGCTCGACGACCGGGTCCCGAGCGCGCTCCAGCACCTCGGGCTCGCGCTCGCCCACACGGGCGAGGTCGACGCGGCGGAGGCGGCCCTGCGCAGCTCGATCGAGGCGCTGCAGCGCCGGGGCGACGCGCGGCGGGAGTGCGAGGGGCGGCTGCAGCTCGCGCGGGTCCTGCTGCTCGCGGGCGCGCCTGCCGCGGCCGAGGCCGAGGCCGAGGCGCGGGCGGCCGAGGCGCTCGCGGGGGCGGCGCCGGAGCGGCGGCCTCTGGCGATCGCGGTCCGGGCGCGCGCGCTGCTCGAGCTCGGGCGCGCGGGCGAGGCGCTCGCGGCGGCGGCGGAGGCGGCGGCGCTGCTCGAGGCGGGGCGGCGCGAGGAGGACGGGCTCCTGGTGCAGCTGGTGCACGCCGAGGCGCTCGCGGCGGCGGGGCGGAGGGGCGAGGCGGAGGGCGCGATCGCGGCGGCGCGCAACGGGCTGCTCGTGCGGGCCGGGCGGATCAGCGATCCGGCGTGGCGCGAGCGGTTCCTCCGGGACGTGCCGGACCACGCGCGGATGCTCGCGCTGGCGCAGCGGTGGCTCGAGGACGGGGGCTCCTAGGGGGCGTCGCGGCGAGAGAGGGCGTCGCGCGGGAGAGGTCGAGCCAAGCCGGCGCGCCGTCGGGTGGGCCCGCGCGGCGGGGGCGGGTGGGCGCTGGCCAATCGGCAAGACCGGGGCGAGGGAGCTTGCGCAGGGGACACCACCCGGCATGTTTCCCTTCGGGCCATGCCACCTGGGACGTTTCGTCGCGCGCCACACAAGGCGCGCCTGGGACCTCGAGGTCCCTGAAACCTTATGGCACCTTGGTCGGTGCTCGACGCGCCCACCCGCCCCCGCCGCGCGGGCCCACCCGACGGCGCTGAGGTTGGGTCGTTGGGGCGAGGGGCGCGGCGGATTAGGTCTTGGGGGTCAACGGGCGTCCTCGGGGTCGCAGCCGTAAAGGACGTCGATGTGGGCGGTGGGGTCGGACTGGACCGAGAGGCACGCATCCTCGCAGAGCTTGATGGTGTCGTTCTCGATGTAGAACGCGTCGGTCTGGCAGGCGTCCAGGCCGGCGACCTGATCGAACGAACGCGCCTCGCCGCCCGCGCCGGGGGTGTACTGGACGACCACGGTCGAGAGGTCGATGACCTCGCCCGGGGGGGAGGCGGGGATCTCGAACTCGCACGCGACCTCCGCGCCCGAGATGACACCCTCGGCGATCGCCTGGAAGACCACGTCATAAGAGCTGGTCTGGCAGAGCGGGAACCGAAGGCCGCCGGTCCGCTGGCTCAGCGACTGGTAGCCCGTGCCGGGGCGGACGGCGGTGCCGCACGTCTCGAGGACAATGTCGCCCTCGGGCGGGTACGCGTCCGTCGCAGGGTCGTTCTCGTGGAGGCCGATGATGCTGTGAAAGACGTAGTTGCGCGCGGTGGCGTCGCCGAAGACCGCCGGCTGCAGCTTGAACAGCAGATCTTCGAACGTCGCGGCCACCTCCTCCCAGGGCAGACGCTCGTCGTCGATGTAGAGGTTGCGCGGGAGGTGCGTCGTCTGACAGCCGACGTTGTCGTCGGTGATCACCACGAACACCTTGAGCGACTCCGGACGCACCCACTCCGACCAGCCGAGCGGGGCGAAGCCGAAATCGTCGGGCAAACCGCCGTTGTAGGTGCCGAGGAGGTTGCAAATCGCGTCGTGGCTCCGGTTCTCGAGGCTGTAATGATAGAAGTGGGGGGGGTTGTGGCCCGGCTGCGACGGCACCGGGTCGCAGGTCGCAGAGCTGAGGGGGGCGCCGACGCACACGGAGTCGTCGACCCTCGGGTCGCCGTGATGGGCGAGCATGATGACGCGGTAATCGATGCCGCTCTCGCCGATGATCGCGGCGAAGCTGTCATTGATGTTGTTCTGCACGCTGATGATCTCGTCCGCCATGCTGGGCGAGTTGTCGATCATGAAGACGATGTCGACCGGCCGCTTCGTGAGCGTCGCCTCGGCGACCGTGGCGACACACGCGGTGTCGGGCGTCACCGGCCCAGAGCCCCCCATGTTGCCCTCATAGTCGAGCCCGGCGCCGCCGCCGGCGCCGCCGTCGCCGGCGCCGCCGGCCCCGGCGGTCCCGCCGCCGGCGCCGCCGCCGGCACCCCCACCGCCGGTGTCCCCGGCCGTCGCCCCTACTTCGCCGTCCGCGCCGGAGTTGCAGGAGCAGCCTGCCGCGCCGGTCATCGCCAAAAGACCCAACCCAAGAAGCGGAATCAACACGGTAGACCGGGAGAGCTTCACATGAACCTCGAGCGCTAGGGCGCAAGAGCGCGCGATACTAGGGTAAACAAACCCGACGCGCGGGTGGTGAACCAAATTGAGCTTCATGCGATTTTTTCTCGGCTGCTGTTCTTGGGAGGGCTTCGTCGCGCCGTCGAGGTCGTCCGTGTCGTGAGGATCGTCAGGGTCACCGCCGTCCCTTTCAACACGTTACGTACACGCTGCATGGCGTGACGTGTGCCGCGCTGTGCGCCCTGCTCCCGCGGCGCGAGCGCGGCGGGCGTTGCGCCCTGCTCCCGCGGCGCGGGCCCGGCGCGGCCTCGGCCCGCCGACCCGGCCTGCACGATCCGGCGTTGCTCGGCGGGCTCGGCGGGCTCGGCGGGCCAGCGGGCTCCTCCGAGCTTCCCCGCCCGCTCGATGGTCTCTGCACAATGCTTCCCTACGATGCAGGGTATGAGCGTACGTCATGGCTTTCCCCCCATCGGCATCGATGCGATCGCCCTCGGCGTCCCGCGCCGCTTCGTCGAGCTCAGCGAGCTCGCCGAGGCCCGGGGCGTCGCGCCGTCCAAGTACCTGACCGGCCTCGGCACCCGCCGGATGGCGATCGCGGCGCCCGAGGAGGATCCGATCACCCTCGCGGTCAACGCGGCCCGCCGCCTCTTCCTGCGCTCGGGCGCGAGCCCGGCGGACGTCGGGCTCTGCGTCGTCGGGACCGAGACCGCCGTGGATCACTCCAAGCCGGCAGCCTCCTTCCTGCACGGGCTGCTCGGGCTGCCCAGCGCGTGCCGGGTCTTCGAGGCCAAACACGCCTGCTTCGGGGGCACCGCCGGCCTGCTCAACGCCGTGGACTGGATCGCCTCCGGCTCGGCCCGCGGCCGCGCCGCGCTCGTCGTCTGCTCGGACGTGGCGCGCTACGCGCTCGGCTCCGCGGGCGAGCCGACCCAGGGCGCGGGCGCCGTGGCGCTGCTCGTGCGCGAGCGCCCGCGGCTGCTCGCGATCGAGGTCGGCCAGACCGGCTCGTACGCGCGCGACGTCTACGATTTCTGGCGGCCGCTCCACCACAAGGAGGCGCTCGTCGACGGCCACTTCTCGGTGCAGTGCTACCTCGACGCCCTCGCCGGCGCCTACGCCGAGTGGCGCCGGCAGGACGACCAGGGCGAGCCGCTCGCGCGCACCTGCTACCACGTCCCCTACGGCAAGATGGCCCGCAAGGCCCACCGGCACCGGCGGACGATCGACGGCCTCACCGAGCAGGCCGCCGACGAGAGCTTCGCCGTCGAGGTGGAGCCGTCGCTCGAGCTGCCAGCGCAGATCGGCAACATCTACACGGGCTCGCTCTACCTCGCGCTGGCGTCCCTGCTGAGCGCAGAGGCCCGCGACCTCGAGGGGAAACGCATCGGGCTCTTCAGCTACGGGTCGGGTAGCTGCGCCGAGTTCTTCGCGGGCAGGGTCATGCCGGAAGCCGGAGCGCTCGTGGCCGCGCTCGAGATCGACGGCCCCCTCGCGGAGTGCCACCGCACCTCCGTCGCCGAGTACGAGGCGCTGCGCAGGAACGACGAGGCCGCCGACCGGCGGCCCGCCCCAGAGGACGCCGAGCGAGGCGGCCCGAGCCTGGACCGCCGCGCGGTGTACCTGGGGCTCGACTCGAGCGAGCGGCGCGTCTACGCGAACGCGTAACCCCCCGCGAGGCGCAAGGAGCAGGGCGGGCGCGCTCGCTCAGCCGGACGAGAGATCACCCAGCGTGAAGACCTCCGCCCCGCCCCCCGTCGCGACGAGCACGCGCATCAGGTCGCGCTGCATGGACTTTTTCAGCTCGGCTGCAAACGGCTGCATGACGGGCGCCAGCGATCCCAGGACGTCGACCAGCGCCGAGCGCGGCACCACGCCGACCAGGAACGGCGAGCGCTCGCGGGACGTCAGCGAGGCGCGGAGCGCGCCCTCCGGGTCGAGCCTCCCGTCGCGCTGCTGCAAGCCGGCCGCGATCAGGTAGCCCGTCGGCTCGCGCAGGCCGAGGATATACCCCGACAGCGCCGAGATGGAGCCGCGGCGCGGCGTCTCGCGCACGAGGCGCGCGAACGCCGGGCGGTGCTCGTCGAGCACCTGGGCCCGCTCTTCATGCGGCGTCATGGGCGACCTCCCCTCCCGCCACGAGGGCGAGGCGACAAGGCACACCGCCGCGCGACGAGGCGCGGGGGAACGGCCGCAGGATGCTGAACGCGGGCGCGCTCAGCGGGTTTTCCGTTGCACGATGTTTCGGAACCATGGACCTCCAGCGAGGGGCTCTGCCCTCACTGCTTCCAGTTCCGAACACCGCGCCGCGCCTATCACGGAATCGACCACGGAATCGGCCACGGGATCGACCACGGGATCGACCGCAGGAGCGCCCGAGCCCGTGGAGGGCGAGGCGGCGAGGCCGGCCGGGGCGAGGCCGCGGCGCCGCTCAGACGAAGAGCGGCGCCATCCCGAGCGAGCGCAGCTGCGCTTGCATCTCCGCCTCCGGGGGGCGCGCCTCGTACCGCGCCGCGGCGTCCAGCACCTTGGGCAACACGTGGATGTCGCCCACCGTGTTGAGGAAGATGCCGGGCCGGCTCAGCACCCAGTGCACCGCCTTGTCGATCTCGCGCTGCTCCTCCATCGGGCGATACCAGGTGGCGCGGCCCCGCGGATCCTCGCCCCACGGCTTGTGGACGATCGACTTGATGGTCTGCACGGCCACGTTGCGCCGCGCGCACGCGGCGAGCAACACCTCGACCTCCGAGGCATACGTGCTGTCCTGGGACAGGATATAGCTGTACGGGAGCAGCACCGTGTCGAAGTCGAAGCGCTCGAGCGAGCGGAGGTGCATCCTCGCGGCGGAGAGGCCGTGTCCGGTCACGCCGATGAAACGAACGAGCCCCTGCTGCCGGGCCTCGATGACGGCCTCGAGCGCCCCGCCGGGGCCCATCGCCACCTCCCACTCCTGGGGCTCGACCAGGCAGTGGAGCTGCAGGAGATCCACGCTGTCGACGCGCATCCGCTCGAGCGAGCGGTGGATCTCGGCGCGCGCCTTCTCGTAGGTGCGCTCTCCGGTCTTCGTCGCCAGGAAGAACTGGCCCCGGTAACGGGCCAGCGCCGGCGCGAGGCGCACCTCGGCGTCTCCGTAGCTGGCGGCGGTGTCGATGTGATTGACGCCATGCTCGAGGAGCAGGTCGATCGTCGCGTCCGCCTCCTCTTGCGTGACGCGGCCCAGGGCCGCGGCGCCGAAGAGGGCGCGTGTGCTCATGTGTCCGGTGCGGCCGAAGGGGAGCTTCTCGATCATCGCGCCGAGGGTACTCCACCTCGGACTTCGAACGAAAGAGGGCCCCGGGGCCGCGCTCCGCTGCGCCGACGCGCCGCCGCGCCGCCGGGGCATCAGGGGCAGCCCACGCGCGGCGCTGGCGGTTCCACCCCTCCCCTCCTCACTCCCTTCCTCACTCCCCTCCTCAGCCCGCCGGCGACGCCCCCCGCGCGGCGCGCGCGGCCGTGGGCTCCGCCCGGCCGGCCAGCGAAAACAGCGTGTAGAGCCCTCCCGAGACGAAGAACCCCACGAACCACGCGTAGGTGTAGATCGCGCGCAGCACCTCGGGGACGCCGTCCTTCATCGAGGGGATCGCCTCGGCCAGGAAGCCGGGCAGGTTGATGAGCACGCCGACGGCGAGCGCCGCCATCGCCCGCCAGTTGACCCCGCCCTGGAACTCGTACGCTCCGCCGCGCCGGTACAGGTCGGCCACGTCGAGCCGCATCTTCCGGACGACGAAGTAGTCGGCGATCATGATCCCGCCGATCGGCCCGAGGAGCGCGGAGTAGCCCACGAGCCACGTGAAGATGTACCCCTGCGAGGACTCGATCAGCCTCCACGGCAGGATCACCGCGCCGAGGATCGCCGTGATCACCCCGCCCGCCCGGGCGGAGATCCGGTGCGGCGCCAGGTTGGAGAAATCGTTCGCCGGCGAGACGACGTTGGCGGCGAGGTTCGTCGACAGCGTGGCGACCGAGAGGCCCAGCATCGCGAGGACCATGATGAAGGCCCCGCCGATCCGCGCGAGCAGCTTCACCGGATCCCAGATGAGCTCCCCGAAGATGAGCGGCGTGGCCGAGGTGACCGCGACGCCGATGAACGAGAACAGCACCATCGTCGCCGGCAGGCCGAGCGCCTGGCCGAGCGCCTGATCGCGCTGGCTGCGCGCGTACCGCGTGAAGTCCGGGATGTTCAGCGAGAGCGTGGCCCAGAACCCGACCATCGCGGTGAGGCCCGGCGCGAACACGCGGAGGAACTGCCCTTCAGGGATCCTCGACGGCTGCGACAGCATCGGGCCGAACCCGCCCGCGCGCGAGTACGCCCAGACGAGCAGCACGAGGCCCATCACGATGAGGAACGGCGCCGCCCAGCTCTCGAGGAACTTGATCGACTCCGTGCCTTTCAGGATGAAATACAGATTGATCAGCCAGAACACCGCGAACCCGAGGAGCTCCCCGGGCTGGATGCCGATCGCCCCCTTGAACGCCGCCGAGGTGAGCGGCGCCTCGACCGAGGGCAGGAGCGCGACGAGGAGCTGCCAGAGCGCCTGCCCGCCGAGCCACGTCTGGATGCCGAACCAGCCGCAGGCCACCAGCGCGCGCAGCACCGCGGGCACGTTCGCGCCCGCCACGCCGAACGACGCGCGGGCGAACACCGGGAACGGGATGCCGTACCGCGTGCCCGCGTGGGCGTTCAGGATCATCGGGATGAGCACGATGACGTTGCCGAGCGCGACACACGCGATCGCCTCCTTCCAGCTCATCCCCTGATCGATGAGCCCGGAGGCCATGGTGTACGTGGGGATACACACGGCCATGCCGATCCAGAGCGCCGCGAAATGCCCCAGCTTCCACGTGCGCGCCGCCTCCGGCGTGGGCGCGAGATCTTCGTTCGTCAAGGACATCGATGCTCCTCCTGAAAGCCCGCCGGCGCGTGTCCGGGATCAGGTCGTCGCGAGCTCCAGGCCGGCGGGTGAGGAGCTCGATGTCACGCGCTCCGCGCCCGGGCGGTCGTCTCCAGGCCGCCAGGCACGAAGTCCGTCCCCTTCTGGACGCGATCGTTCCACGTCTCAGGCGGCTTGCCCGAGGGTACCTCCTTCATGGTGATGCACCCGGCCACCGGGCACACCAGCGCGCACAGGTTGCAGCCGATGCACTCCTCCTCGTCCACGAACGGGACGCGCGACGGCGCGGCCTCCCCGCTCGGGTTCGGCGTCGCGACCCGATCCGGGATGTGCTTCGGCAGGTGCGTGTGGCCCGCCGCGCGCGCCTCCGCCTCCGTCCGCCCGGGCAGGTGGATGCACTGGTGGGCCCCGTCCATGCAGGCCACGTAACAGAGCTGGCAGCCAATGCACTTGTCGGCGCCGATCTCGGCGACCACGCGGTACGAGAGGTCGAGCTCGCCCCACTCCTGGACCTGCGGGATCGCCCGGCCGCGGAGCTCGCTCACCGAGCTCATGCCGTGATCGTCGAGCCAGTCGCTCAGGCCCTCGATCATCTCCTCCACGATGCGGTAGCCGTAATGCATCACCGCGGTGCAGACCTGCACGCTGGTCGCGCCGAGCGCGATGAACTCCGCGGCGTCGCGGTAGTTCGAGATGCCGCCGATGCCGGAGATCGGCAGGCGGCCCACGGCCGGGTGGCGCGCGAGCTGGCTCAGGAGGTGGAGCGCGATCGGCTTGACCGCAGGCCCGCAGTACCCGCCGTTGGTCGATGCGCCGCCGACCCGCGGGAGCGGGACCATCCGCTCCAGATCGACGCCTATCAGCGACTTGATCGTGTTGATCAGCGAGATGCCGTGCGCCCCGGAGCGGAGCACGGCCTCGCCCGGCTCGACGATGTCGCCCACGTTCGGCGTGAGCTTCACGATGACCGGCGTCGTCGCGAACTCGACCGCCCAGCGCGCGATCTCCTCGAGCACGGCCGGCTCGTTGCCCACGGCCGAGCCCATGCCGCGCTCGCACATGCCGTGCGGACAGCCGAAGTTGAGCTCCAGCCCGTCGGCGCCCGTGTCCTCGGCCTTGCGGATGATCTCCCGCCACTCGTCCTTCGTCTCGACCATGAGCGAGGCGATGAGCGCGTGGCCCGGATACCGCCGCTTCACCTCGCGCATCTCCCTCAGGTTCACCTCGAGGGGGCGGTCGGTGATGAGCTCGACGTTGTTGAGCCCCATAAGCCGCATGTTGCCGTAATCGATGCCTCCAAAGCGGCTCGACACGTTGACGATCGGGTTTCCGAGCGTTTTCCAGACGGCGCCGCCCCAGCCCGCGTCGAACGCGCGCCGGACCTGGTCGCCGGTGTTGGTCGGCGGCGCGGACGCCAGCCAGAACGGGTTCGGGCTCTTGATCCCGGCGAAGTCGATAGACAGGTCGGCCATCGCTCAGCTCCCTCGCGGCGCGGGGGCGGGCGGCGCGCCGCCGGGCCGCTCCCCCCTCGCCATGATCGCCTCGTGCATCGCGCGCGCGGCGATCTTCGCCTCGGCCACCGCGTTGACGACCTCCTTGCCGCCGTTCACGCAGTCGCCGCCGCTGTAGACCCTCGGGTTGCCCGTGCGGTGCGTCGCCGGGTCGACCACCACGCGCCCCCGCGCGTCGAGCGCCACGCCCTCGAAGGCGAGCGCCACCCGCGTCGCCCGGCTCTGCCCGATCGCGACCGCGACGAGGTCGGCGGGCAAGAGCTCCTCCGCGGCCGCGGGGCCCTGCGCCGGGCCGCCCGCGCGCAGGGCCGTGGCCGCGACCCGCAGCCCGACGACCCTGCCGCCGTCCCGCACGACCTCGACCGGCGCCCGGTTCTCGATGAGCCGCGCGCCGGCCACACGCGCGCCCTCGAGCTCGTGCGCGTAGCCCGACATCTCGGCCTCCGAGCGGCGGTACACGATCGCCACGTCGACCCCGAGCAGCGCGAGCTCGTGGGCGACGTCGAGCGCCGTGTTGCCGCCGCCCACGACGACCGCGCGCCGCACCCCCGCGAGGTCGAGGCGCGGATCCGCCTTGAGCCGCTCGATGAACGAGGTCGCGCCCACGACGCCCTCGCCGTCCTCCCCGGGGATGCCGAGGCGCGCGTCGTCGCCGAGGCCGAGCCCGAGGAAGACCGCGTCGAACTGGGCGAGCAGGTCGCCCGCGGAGACCTCCCCCGGCGCGGCCGCCTGCGCCACGACCGAGACGCCGGTGCGGAGCTCGATCTCGCCGAGCGACAGCACCCACTCGAGCTCGCGGAGCGCCTCGTGGCCCTTCATCTTGTACGGCGCGATCCCGAGCGTGTTCAGGCCGCCGGGGATCTCCTTGCGCTCGAAGATCACCGCGCGGTGCCCCTCGAGGGCGAGGTAACCCGCCGCGGCGATCGACGCGGGGCCCGCGCCCACGAGCGCGACGCGCCGGCCCGTGGGCGGCTTCGGCCGGAGCAGCGCGGGGCCCTGCGCGAGCGCCGCCTCGACCGCGTAGCGCTGGAGGCGGCCGATCGCGATCGGCGCGCGCCCCCACGTGTTGTAGACGCAGTCGCCGGCGCAGAGCACCTCCACCGGGCAGGCCTGCCCGCACGACTGGCCGAGCAGGTTGGCCGTGAGGATCGTCCGGGCGGCGCCCTTCACGTTGCCCGTCGCGATCTTCCGGATGAAGCTCGGGATGTCGATGGCCGTCGGGCAGGCCTTCACGCAGGGCGCGTCGACGCAGTAGAGGCACCGGTTCGCCTCGGCGACCGCCTCGGCCTCGGTGTAACGCGGGTTCTTGTCCTCGAATCGCTCTTCGATCCGGCCGGACGGGAGGGAGGGCGCTCTGGTCATGCTGGTGCTCGCGCGTCTCTGGGCCCGCGGCTACGCGGCCCGGGAGCCCTGGGCCTTGTCGAGCCGGCGCGGGAGGTAACGCCCCGCCCCGCGCTCCACGTCGAGCTTGCCGTCCGCGAACTGGACCCGCCCGTTCACGATGACGTGCGTCGGCCTGCCCTTCACCTCGAAGCCCTCGAAGATGCTCCGATCGCACCGGTGGTGGTGCGTCTTCGCGGAGATGGTGCTCGTCCCCTTCGGGTCGAAGACCACGAGATCGGCGTCGCCGCCCGGCACGATCGAGCCTTTGCGCGGGTAGAGGCCGAAGATCTTGGCCGGCTGCGTGGAGAAGAGATCGACGAAGCGGTGGACGTCGATCCGCCCCTCGAGCACCCCGTAGGTCCAGAGCAGGGCGAGGCGGTTCTCGATGCCGGCGGCGCCGTTCGGGATGCGCGAGAAGTCGTCCTTGCCCATGTCCTTCTGGCCGACCTGGTTGAAGGGACAGTGGTCGGTCGCCACGGTCTGGATGAGCCCTGTCGCGAGCGCGGCCCAGAGCGCGTCCTGGTGGCCCTTCGGCCGGATCGGCGGGCTCATGACGTAGGCCGCCCCCTCGAAGCCGGGCTTCTCGTAGACCGAATCGTCGAGCAGGAGGTACTGGGGACACGTCTCGGCCATGACCACCTGGCCCCGGCCGCGGGCCTCGGTCACCGCGGCGAGCGCCTCCTTGCAGGTGAGGTGGACGATGTAGATCGGCTCGCCGATCATCCGGGCGAGCATGATCGCGCGCCCCGTCGCCTCCCCCTCGATCGGCGCGGGGCGGCTCTCGGCGTGGTAGCGCGGGTGGGTCTTGCCCTCCTTGAGGAGCTTCTTCTGGAGCGCGACGACGGCGTCGCCGTGCTCGGCGTGCACGGTCACGAGCGCGCCGAGGCCCTTCGCGGCCTCCATCACCTGGATGAGCTCCGGGTCGTCGACGCCGATGGCCCCGCGGTACGCCATGAAGGTCTTGAACGACGGGATGCCGTGCTCGCGCGCGCAGACGGCCATCTCCGAGAGCGTCTCGTCGCCGAACCACGTGACCGCCATGTGGAAGGCGTAGTCGGCGACCGCCTTCTTCGCCTTCTCCTGCCACATCGCGAGCCCGTCGAGCAGCAGCTGCCCGCGGCTCGGGATGACGAAGTCGATGATCGACGTCGTGCCGCCGGCGACGCCCGCGGCGGTGCCCGTCTCGAAGTCGTCGGAGCTCTCCGTCCCCATGAACGGCAGCTCCATGTGCACGTGGGCGTCGACCCCGCCCGGGAAGACGAGCTGGCCCGAGGCGTCGATCACCGTGTCCCCCGCCCGCTCCTTCGCGAGCTCCGGGCCGACCGCGACGATCTTCCCGTCCTCGCAGTAGACGTCGCCGACGAACCGATCGCTCGCTGTGATGATCTCGCCGTTCTTGATCAGGATACCCATGTTGCTTCTCCGCGGGTGCGCGCCTCGCGCGGCGACCCCTCTCGCGGGGAGCGCCGCCGGGGCGGGGGGGAACGCCGGGGGAGCGTGCCGGCCGCGACCAGCGCCCCGGCGCTGCTGGTGCCTTCGCGGTGGAGCGCGCGCAGGCCGGCTCGCGCACGCGCGCTCTCCGCAGCTCGCCCTCAGGGCAGCTGCTTCGTGAGCTCGCCGTAGCTCTCGGGCCGGCGGTCGCGGTAGAACTGCCACGTCCGGCGGACCTCCTCGATCATGTCGAGGTTCATCTCGGCGACGACGAGCTCGTCCTTGTCCTCGCTCGCCGTCGCGAGGAAGCTGCCCCGGGGGTCGCAGAAGTAGCTCGTCCCGTAGAACTTGCCGATGTTCCACGGCGCCTCCGTGCCGACGCGGTTCGAGGCGGCGATGAAGTAGCCGTTGGCCACCGCGTGCGCGGGCTGCTCGAGCTTCCAGAGGTACTGGGAGAGCCCGGCCACCGTCGCCGACGGGTTCCACACGATCTCGGCGCCGTTCAGGCCGAGCAGCCGCGCGCCCTCCGGGAAGTGGCGATCATAACAGATGTACACGCCGATGCGCGCGTACCGCGTCTGGAATGTCGGGTATCCGAGGTTGCCCGGCTTGAAGAAGAACTTCTCCCAGAACCCGTTCGTGTGCGGGATATGGGTCTTCCGGTACTTGCCGAGGTAGGTGCCGTCGGCGTCGACCACGGCCGCCGTGTTGTAGTAGACGCCCGCCATCTCCCGCTCGTAGATCGGGATGATCATCGCCATCTTGTACTTCTTGGCGTAGGCGGTGAGCCGCTCGACCGTGGGGCCCGGGACGGGCTCGGCCACGTCGCACCACGTCGCGTCCTGCGAGGGACAGAAATAGGGCGTATTGAAGACCTCCTGGAGACAGAGGATCTGCACCCCCTTCTTCCCCGCCTCGTCGATGAACGGCAGGTGCTTCTCGAACATCGCGTCGCGGATGGCCGTGACGGAGGCGCCCGCGTCGCTCGCCGGCGTGGAGCACTGGATGAGCCCGCCAAGTACATTTCGTGCCATCAGAACCACCTCGTGATGACGATCTTGCGCTCTGTGTAGAAGTCGATGGCGGTCGGGCCGTGCGCCTTGAGGTCGCCGTAGAAGCTGCCCTTCTGGCCGCCGAACGGGAAGAACGCCATGGGCGCCGCGACGCCGATGTTGACGCCGACCATGCCGGCGCCGACGCGGTGCTGGAACTCGCGCGCGGCGCGGCCGCTCGAGGTGTAGATCGAGGCCGCGTTGCCGTACTCGCTGCGGTTCGCGATCGCGATCGCCTCGTCGAGATCGGCCGCGCGCATCAGGCACGCGACGGGGCCGAAGATCTCCTCGGTCGCGATCACCATCCCCGGCCGCACGTCGTCGAAGACCGTGGGCCCCACCCAGTTGCCGTCCGGATACCCCTCGACCTTGGCGTCGCGGCCGTCGAGCAGGAGCTTCGCCCCCTCGGAGACGCCCTTGTCGATGTACGAGATCACGCGGTCGCGGTGCGCCGCCGAGATCACCGGGCCCATGGTCACGCCCGGCTTCGACCCGTCGCCCAGCACGATCGCCTTGGCCTGCCGGACGAGCCCGTCGCGCACGGCGTCGTGCGTGTCGCCGACGCACACGACGACGCTGCCGGCGAGGCACCGCTGGCCGGAGCAGCCGTAGATCGACTCGGCGAGGTTGGCGATCGCCTTGCCCGGGTCGGCGTCGGGCATGACCACGAGGAAGTTCTTCGCGCCGCCGAGCGCCTGGACCCGCTTGCCCGCCTCCGCGGCGGTCTTGTACACGTGGCGCGCGACCGCCGACGAGCCCACGAAGGAGACCCCGGCGATGTCCTTGTGCGCGCAGAACGCGTTCACGACGTCGCGCCCCCCGTGGACCAGGTTGACGACGCCGGGCGGCAGGCCGACGCGCTCGATCAGCTCGAAGATGCGCTGCTGCGAGAGCGGGACCTGCTCCGACGGCTTGAGCACGAACGTGTTCCCCGTGGCGATCGCGTACGGCAGGAACCAGAGCGGGACCATCGGCGGGAAGTTGAACGGCGTGATCGCCGCGAACACGCCGAGCGGCTGGCGGACCGTGTGGCAGTCGATCCCGGACGCCACGTCCTCGAGGCCCTGCCCCATCAGGAGCGCCGGGATGCCGGCCGCGTGCTCGACGTTCTCGATGCCGCGCCCGAAGTCGTTCTTCGCCTCGGTCAGGGTCTTGCCGTGCTCGGAGGTGCAGATCGCCGCGATCTCGTCGCGGTGGGCGTCGAAGACCTCGCGGAGCTTGAAGAGGTAGCGCGCCCGCTGCAGCGGCGGCGTCGCGCTCCAGCCGGGGAACGCCGCCTGCGCGGCCTTCACCGCCGCGTCGACGTCCGCCGTGGTCGAGAGGGGGACCTTCGCGAGAGATTCCCCGGTCGCCGGGTTCTTCACGTCGAGGTGCGTCGTCCCCGAAGAGCGAGACCAGGCGCCGCCGACGAAGTTTTCCAGCACGCGCATCGCGGACGAACCTCCCCAGGCGAAGGGGGTCGCATTGGCCTCCAGAGCAGGCAGGGCGCTGGCCCTGGCCTGCCGGGCAATACAACCCACGGATGATCGAGCGCTACATGCGGTTGGGGGCCTCCGTCAAGCCTTGGAGCAACACGCCTCGCGGAGCGGCCTCAGGAGGGAGATCCCCCACGCGCACTTCGTAGTATAACCTACAGGGTGGTTGGTGACCTCTCGTGCAACTGCCGAGCAAGACGTCATGAAATCCTCCGGAAATAACTCGGGTGCGCCCTGGTCGCGCGGCGGCAGCGCGGGCGCCGGCGCCGGCGCGCTCGGGCGGCGTCCTCCGCGGACGCGTCCCGGGCCGCAGCCGCGCGCGCCCGGCGCGCCGGAGCCCTCGGCCGCGCGTCCCCGGGCGCGCCGCGGCGGCGCCGCGCGCCACGCGCGCCATGCCGCGGGATGGCCGCCGCGTCGCGCTGGCCACCGCGTCGAAAGTCGCTCCAGGTCGTTGCCCCGGATCTCGAACCGTCCTACGTGCAACGACGTGGACTTCGCGAGCCCTTGCCCGGCGCTGGACGCACGGCCGTCCCGGGGGACGCCGTCGCGATCTGGCGGCTCGGCGGCACAAGGACGTAAGATCGACGCGCGCTCGGCGGCGGTGACACGATGAGCCACCCCAGCATGCTGTTCGACACGACGGAGCACGTGCTCATCGCCGTCCACGGCCGGGAGCCGCCGAACGACGAGGACTGGGAGGCGTATATGCAAACGGTGTTCGCCCTCCCCGCGAGCTGCTCCAAGACTCTGGTCGTGACCGCCGGCGGGGGCCCCAACGCGAAGCAGCGCGCGTCCATCAACGAGTTCGTCAGCAAGCACACGCTCACGGTGGCAATCTGCACGGACGCGCTGCTCGTGCGGCAGATCAGCACGGCGCTCAGCTGGTTCAACCCGAGAGTCAGGTCGTTCCGGGGCAACGACATCGCGGCCGCGCTGCGGTATCTCGATGTCGGCGGGCCCGAGGCCGCGCTCGTGCACCACAAGGTCGCGCGGATGAGGCTGGAGATCGAGGGCCGGCCGCGCTGACCCGGGGGGCCTGAGCCCGCCGGTATCCATGCGCGGCGCGCGCCGGCGCCCGAGCCTCTCGACGCCGGCGCGCGCCGCGGATACCGGTGGGCTGCGATGAACCCGACCCGCTGGCATCAGATCCTCGTCGAACGTCGGCAGTCCCAGGCGCCCTCGACCGCGTGGCGTCCCCGCTTCTTCCGGCCGGCGAACGCGGCAGACGCGGAGGAGCTCGAGCGCCTGCTCCGCGACGACGTGCGCGTCCAGGTCTTCGACACGATCGACCGGCAGCTCGCCGATCTGGTGAAGACCCGGCACCCTCGCCGCAAGCTCGATGAGCGCAGCGTCGAGCGGCTCGTGGAGGAGCACCTCGGGGGCGCCCCGCGCGAGGCCTACGGCGTCTGGGTCCACTACCCGTGGTCGCACCGGCTCGTGCACCTGCTCGACGAGGCGGAGTTCATCGAGCTGCGGACGAACCGCAACAAGTACAAGATCAGCGGGGAGGAGCAGGCGGCGCTCGCCGGCCGGCGGGTCGGCGTGGTCGGGCTCTCCGTGGGCCAGTCCGTGGCGCTGACCGTCGCGCTCGAGCGGAGCGCCGGAGAGCTGCGCATCGCGGACTTCGACCACCTCGATCTCTCGAACATGAACCGGATCCGGACCGGCGCGCACAACCTCGACCTGCCGAAGGTGGTCGCCACCGCGCGCGAGATCGCCGAGCTCGACCCGTTCCTCCAGGTAAGGTGTTTTTCCAAAGGGATCACCGCGGAGAACATGGATGACTTCCTGCTCGAGGGGGGCAAGCTCGATATCGTGATCGAGGAGTGCGACAGCCTCGATATCAAGCTCCTGGTCCGCCGCGCGGCGCGCGCCCACCACGTCCCGGTCGTGATGGACACGAGCGACCGGGGGCTCATCGACGTCGAGCGGTTCGATCTGGAGCCGGATCGGCCGATCCTCCACGGGCTCGTCGGCGACCTCACCCCCGAGCAGGTCCGCGGGCTGTCGACCGAGGACAAGGTGCCTTACGTCATGCAGATCATCGGGCACGACACGGTCTCGCCCCGGTTCGCCGCCACGCTCGTCGAGGTGGAGCAGACGGTGAGCACGTGGTCTCAGCTCGGCTCGGCGGTCGTGCACGGGGGGGCGGCGGCCGCGGACACGGCGCGCCGGATCCTCGCCGGGGAGCCGGTGCCGTCGGGGCGGTACTACGTCGATCTCGAGCAGATCATCGGCGGGGGGCGGCCGGAGGCGGCGCACGAGGAGCGCGAGGACCGCGAGGAGCGCGTCGCCCGCCTGGATCCGGCGTCGCTCGCGCTGCCGGCCGGCGGGGCGGCGGGCGCCGTGGAGCTCGACCGGGGGCGGCTCTCGCGGCTGGTGGAGGCGGGGATCGCGGCGCCGTCGGGCGGCAACTGCCAGCCGTGGTTCTGGGTCTACGAGGGGCGCCGCCTCGGGCTGTTCCACGATCGCGCGCGCTCGGAGTCGCTCGCCGACTTCCAGGGGGCGGGCGGCGTGGCCGCGCTCGGCGCCGCGGCCGAGAACGTCGTCCTCGCGGCGCACCAGGAGGGCCTGCACGTGCGCGTGTCGCCCTTCCCGCGCGACGGCGACGAGGCGCTCTCGGCGACGTTCGAGTTCTTCGACACGCCGGTGAGCGGCGCGGAGGCACACGCGGCCGACGGCCTGTGGGACGCCGTCGGCCTGCGGCACACGAACCGGCGCCGCTGCGCGCGGGCGATGCTCGCCGAGGAGCACGCGGCCGCCCTCGACGCCGCGGTGCGGTCGGTCCCCGGGGCGAGGCTCGCGCTGCTCGATGCGCCCGCGCAGCTCGACGAGATCGCCGCCCTGATCGGCGCGGGCGACCGCATCCGGCTGCTCGCGAAGGGCACCCACGCCGACATGATGAAGGAGCTGCGCTGGACCGAGGAGGAGGCGCGCGCGACCCGAGATGGCCTGTTCGTGCGCGCGCTGGAGCTCTCGCCGACGGATCTCGCGGGGCTCCGGATCTGCCGGGACTTCCGCGCCATGGAGCTCGTGCGGCGCTGGGGCGGCGGGCGGCGTCTGGAGGAGGCGGCCGAGAAGGCGATCGCCGGGGCGATGGCCGTCGGGCTGATCACGATGCCTCGGACGGGGCTCACGGACTATTTCCAGGGCGGGAGGGCGCTCCAGCGAGCGTGGTTGACGGCGACGCAGCGAGGGATCGCGGTCTATCCGATGGCGACGTTGCCTTACATGTTCGCGCGGCTGATCCGCGGCGGCGGCGACGGGATGGATCCGGAGACGGTGGAGGTGGCGCGGCGGCTCCGGGAGCGGTATGTGCGGCTGTTCGACGTCACGGACGCGACGGGGGAGATCCTGCTGTTCCGGCTGGCGCTCGCGGGGGAGGTGTCGACTCGGTCGCTCCGGCGTCCGCTGGAGGACGTGCTGCTCGTGCGCTGACGGTGGGGCTCTGAGGGGACAGCGGGCTAGTTCCGCCTGTCAGAGGTCATGGCAGGGATCACGGCGAGAGAAGAGAGATTTCAACGCAAAGGCGCAAAGGCGCAAAGGCGCAAACCAGAATTTCTTTGTATTTTTGCGCCTTTGCGCCTTTGCGTTGAAATCTTCTCGGGATCCCTGCGAGACTCGTGACGCTCGGAACTAGGGGGCGAGCAGCCAGGCGCGCGCGGCGGCTGCGTCCTTGAAGATCTTGAGGCGATCTCCGATGCCGGCCTCGCGGGCGATCCGGTTCGCTTGCAGCGCGGCGAGGTCGCTCTGGACCAGCTCGGCGATGCGGATCACGCCCATCTCGGCCGAGGTCGCGTCGAGCTCGCGGAGGAGCTCGGTCGCCTCCTCGGAGGCGATGGAGAAACCACGTAAATCCGCGAGGATACGGACCTTTCGCCCGTAGAGCGAGCGGAGGGCCTTGCCGTAGTCCGCGGCGTACGCCTGCGCCTCCTCCGTGCGCAGGACGCCTTGCAACGTGACCTCGACGAGGGCGTTGATCTTGTCGATCTTGATTTGGTACATGTCTCGTCGTCGCGGAAGCGGAAACTGGAGCGGGGCGGCGGCTTACGCGGGATCAGGACGTCATCGATGCGGCTGCTTCGGCATGGTGAGCCGGTAGATGTGCTCCATGAACTCCGGGACGAGATCCATGGAGATGATCCACAAGCGGCCCTCCCCGAGGTCGTTGAGGCTGGCGTGGCCGGTGTAAGCGAGGTGGCCGCGCTCGCCGAAGTGGACGAACGACGTCCGATGGTGCCGCTGGAACCAGACGCAGGCGGCGTCGAGCAGCGCGCTGAACGCGGCGTCGCCGCCGGGGTGCAGGGGGATGAGGCGGACCGAGTCGAGCAGGCGGAAGAGGTTCGTGCCGAGCTCCCCGAGCTCGAGCACGGCGGCCGCGACGGGCGCGCCGTCCCGGCGCGCGACGAGCAGCGCGCGGTCGCGCTCCAGGCCCGCGCTGCGCCAGCGCTCGATGCACGGGCCCATCGCGAAACGGTCAGGGACGAGATCGAGCGCCTCCGTGTACATGCGCGGCGACACCTCCCCGAGGTGATCGAGCAGCTCGGACTGCTCCCGCGCCGTCGCGTCGCTGATCTCGAAGGGGCCGCCTGACCACGCGGCCTCCTGCGCGCCCTCGGGCACGTCGACGCCGAGGAGGCGGAACGGCAACGACAGCACATGGCCCGTCCGCTCATGCTGGCGCGCGAACTCGAAGAACGACCGCTCGCTCCACGGGACGTGCGCCTCGGCGTAGATGATCACCCACCGGCACTCGGGGTCGGCCTGCGCGTGCTCGAAGCAGCGCGTGAAGATGTCGCGGAGCACCTGCCGGGAGCTCAGGTTCGACGTGCTCCTCGGCTTCTTCGCGAGCTGATGGAGCATCCACGTGCTGTGGTACGGCTTCATGATCGAGAAGTTGCCCTCGATCCCGTGCTCGGAGAGGCAAGCCACGTTGTACAGGAGGTGCGGCACCGCCGCGGCCCGCTGCGCCATCGTCAAGAAGCTCGGCTTGATGGCCTCGAAGTGCTCGGGGCGCCGCCCGGACAGGTTGAAGTAGCCCGACAGGTTGAAGAGCTCCCAGAGCTCCGCCTGCCACACCGCCCCCCCGTAGGTCGTCGCGTGCAGGATGCGCGACACGAGCCGGAGCCAGCGGCGCTCGTCCTCGCGCCGCGCGGCGACCACGTGGACGCTGCAGAGCTGGGCCGGGGCGTCCTCGGCCTGGGACACCGACCGCACCTCGCCCTGGAGGTGGATGACGCCGTCGTCGCCGTCCGGGAGCTCCAGCGCGAGCTTCAGCCTGGGCTGGAGCGGCGGCTGCCCCGCCACGAGCGCGAGCCGGAGGCCCGAGAACGACACGTCCACGACCTCCGCCTCCATCGGCGGGAGGTGCAGCCAGTGGGGGTGCAGGAAACGCGCGGTGAGCTCCACCTCGACGCCCCGCTGCTGCAGGCTCCTCCGGAGGCGCTCCATCCGCTCCGGCAGCGGAGAGACGATCTCGCCCGGGCGCACCTGCTCCGCCCTGGTGCTGAACCGGAAGACGGAGTTGTGCCCGGCGATCTCGACCGCAGCGGCCTCGTTCCAGCCCTCGATCCCGAACCACCGGACCGTCCCTACCCCCACCTCGCTGAGCATCACGCACAGGGGCGGCGCGCTCTCGGCGGCGCGGCGGACCACGCCCTTCTTCCGGAGCAGGAAGCTCAGGATGTCGCGCACCCGCCGCGGGTCGTCGATGATCTCGCGCACCTGCGCGGCCTCCGCGGCGCACGGCCTGAAGAGGCTCGCAGCGGCGGCCTTCGCCGCGCCGGCGTCCACGAGGGCGCTCAGGATGTCGCGGATCCTACCGCTCGCGCGGGGCGGGACGTCCTGGAACGACAGCGCCACGAGCGGGCCCCGCAGGCCCATCGACTGCAGCGCCAGCAAGGCGGGGAGCGGACCGACCTCGACGTCGCGCCAATACAGGCGCACGGTGACGACGCTGCCAAAAGGAAACGACGTCTGGTAGTCAGGCTCGATCCAGGCCCCCATGGAGCCGAGGAGCACGATCGGGTAGCCGGGATCGAACCCCTCGATTCGCGCCCAGACCGTGTCGCCCTCCAGCCAGCACGCGTGCGGCGCCTCGGCCGGATCGTAGCCGCCGAGGAGCGCCGGCCCGAGCGCGAGCCCGCCGGCGCCGGCGCGCGAGGTCCAGCCCTCGTCGCCCGCGAAACCTCGCTTCGGGACCCCCGTCACGAGGCCGTCCCCCCCGGCATACGACCCCCTGTCTCCGGTGAGCCCCAGTCGAGCACGCCATGTTGCCCCCGCGGCGACGCGCCGGCGCCGCGTGAACCGGCGAGCTCGCCAGCACCCCTCAAGCGCTCACCCGGGTGCCATGAAGAAAGCAGATCCACTTGACACTTTGTACTTCCATAGCATGTCTACAGGAGCTCGCACTCCTACGTCAAGCGTCCCTCCGCGCCTCCCACGGCGCGGACGAGGGCGCGCAGGGCGTTCAGCGCGCGCGTCGGGATCTTCGGCCCTGAACGCCGGAGCAAGCTCCCCGGAGGCCGCGGGGGAGATCGCGCGCTGCTCCTCGTGCTACAAAGGCCCCCCAAATGCCCGACATGAGCGCCTTCCTGCACGCCGACGGCTGGATCACCTTGGCGACCCTGAGCGCGCTGGAGATCGTCCTCGGGATCGACAATATCGTCTTCCTGTCCATCATGACGGCGAAGCTGCCGGCGCATCAGCAGCCGGTCGCGCGCCGCATCGGCCTGCTGCTCGCCCTCGGGATGCGGCTGCTCCTGCTGCTCGCGATCTCGTGGGTGATGGGGCTCAAGGCCACCCTGTTCACCCTGCTCGGACACGGCTTCAGCGGGCGTGACCTGATCTTGCTCGGCGGCGGTGTGTTCCTGATCGGCAAGGCGACGCACGAGATGTTCGACAAGCTCGAGGTCGAAGAGGCCAAGGACGATCAGCCGAAGGGCAAGGGGGGCTCCTTCGGGGCCATCATCGCGCAGATCGTGCTGCTCGACATCGTCTTCTCGCTCGATTCGGTCATCACGGCGGTCGGCATGGCGCAGCACATCTCCATCATGATGGTGGCCATGTTCATCGCGGTGGGCGTGATGCTCGTCTTCGCCGGGCGCATCGGCGCGTTCATCCACCGCCACCCGAGCATGAAGATCCTCGCGCTGAGCTTCCTCCTGCTCATCGGCGTGGTGCTCGTGGCCGACGGCATGGGCCAGCACATCAGCAAGGCCTACATCTACTTCGCCATGGCCTTCTCGCTCGGGGTCGAGCTCGTCAACATGCGCCTGCGGCTGCGCCAGCAGCCGGTGCAGCTGCACACCAAGCGGGGAAACGCGCCGGGGCTCTTGCCGGCCGACGGGCAGGCCCAGCCGAGGACATGACGGAATGCGGCGAAGCGCGGTGGCCGCCGGGCGCGGGAGGCAGGCTCCGGGGGCCGCCGGCGCGAGCTCCGGGAGAGCCTGTAAACAATTCGCACAGAGAGGACGCCCGAGGGTCGACGACGACAGCGGCCGGTCCCAGAAGTGACACCGGAGAGTCTCCACCGAGGTGAGCGTGAGCGACGAGCAAGGGGACACACAACCAGGAAGACGGCGGCGGGTCGTCATCATCGACGACGACGATGCCATCGTCGAGACGCTGCAAGAGGTGCTGCTGGCGGAAGGGTACGACGTCGAGGGCTACACCGACCCGATCGAGGCCCTGGAGCAGCTGCGATCGCAGCCGCCGCCCGACGTCATCGTCCTCGACTGCGTGATGCCGGCCATGGATGGGCCGCGCCTCATGGAGACGCTCGCGGCGGAGGGGAGCGCGGTGCCGGTCGTGCTCGTCACCGCGCTCAGCGATCCCGGCTTCTTCATCGACCCGAGCCACCCTCAGGCGGCGAGGGTCATCAACAAACCCTTCGACCTGGAGCAGCTGCTCGAGACGCTCGACGACCTCTCGAGCGGGACGCCGGTGAGCGCGCCGGGCTCGCACCGGCACGCGCGGGCCGCCTCGACGCAGCAGACCTAGGCCCGGCCGCGCGGGGCGCGGGTCAGGCGCGCGCCGCGCGGCCGATAGGGGTCAGGCCGCCTGCTGCGGCGAGGTCGGGGCGGTGGGCTCGCCGCGCGCGCGCAGCGCGAGCAGGCTCGACAGCCACCGCCGGCAGAGCTCGAGGTGGCGCGCCTCGTGCTGCTCCGCGACGCGGAACTCGGCCGCCATCTCGGTGTGGCCGTAGGCGGTGGTCAGGTCGATGAGCATGCGCCAGCTGTCGTTGTCGGTGAGCTCGGCGATGAGCAGCGCCTCCAGGCTCTGGCCGAAGCTGATCCTGGGCTCGACGGCGACCGAGAGGATGCCAGACGACGCGAGGCCGACCAGGTCGGCCCCCGGCGTCATCGCGGTCGGGTCGGCGCCGAGCCGCACCATCGCGTCGCACACCAGCGCCGCGTGCCGCAGCTCGTCGTCGCGGATCGCCTCGAGGTCGGCGCGGGTGGGGCCGCCCTCGAAGCTGCCATCCGCGTCGTACTTGGCGATCAGCGCCTCGTAGGCGCGCGTGCCCGACCGCTCGAACGCGAGGCGCTCGCCCAGCTTGTCGATGAGGACCGCGGGCGCCCTGCCCTGGATGAGCTGCCCCGCCGCCTTGACCATGCCCTTGAGGCTCGCCGGCGGCGGGACGCTGCCGACCGCCCCCGACTCCCTCGCGTACGTGGTCCTGACGGCGGCGGCGTCGGCCTCGCTCCCAGGGGAGCTCGGCGGGACCGCCAGCGCGGCCTCGATGAGCTCCTTGCTGTCGAGCGGCGAGGTCGCCATGCCGGTGGTGTTCGTTCCCATCGTGATCTCTCTCATGGCGTCGCCTCCTTCTGCCCGTCCACCTGCGCCGCGCGCCGCGTGAGCTCGGTGCCCGGCGTATACTGGTACCCCGCGGCGACGATCTCCGAAGGAGAACCGGCGGAGTTCATCTGCTGCCGGTAAGCGAGCGTCGCGGCGCTCTCCGGGATGACGTTCGGATCGACGATCTGCTCGCCGACCGCGCGGTAGTGCACCTCCCGGGAGAGCACCTCCCGCACGAACTGCCGCTGGCTCCTGTGGGAGACCGGCGTCGGGAGCGAGGCGGGCAGGAGCTCGGCCGCGTCCCGCTTCTCGATCCGGTTGAAATGCTCGATCGCCACGTGGAGCTGCCCGAGCTCGTAGTCGAGGAACCGCTCCCAGATCTGCTTGATCCGCGCGTTCTGCTCCTGATGGAGGCAGCTCCAGTAGTTGTAGACCTCGTTGGCCTCGTGCAGGACCCACTTCTCCAGCCAGGTCTCGTCGGGATCGATCATCGCCTCGTACTGAGTGACGTGCTGCTCCTCGATGGAGTCGATCTCGGCGTACAGGAGCCGCGCCACCGGATCCGCGAAGAACGGCCCGACGTTCGCGTAGTAGTTGTGCGTCTGCTGCTCGGCGGCCATGATCGTGAGCGCGTTGAGCTTCGTGATGAGGCTCGCGGTACGGCGGTCGTACGGCGCGCGCACGTCGTCCTGGGGGTGGCGGTGCTCGACCGCGGTGGGCCGCCCCGGCGTCACGTCGGTGTAGGATTGCAGGATGTTGTTGGAGTCCTTGCCCTCCAGGCGGTCGAGGAGCGCCGAGTAGCGATAGAGGTGGTCGTAGTCCTCGAGCATGCCGAAGCGGTAGACCTGCGCGAGGTACGGATCCGGCTCGGCCAGGGCCGCGTGCGCGGTGATCTCGATCGCGACCTGCTCGTAGCCGATCGTCGTCTCGAGCGGCGACTGGTCCGGCGGGTTGAGCCAGTTGACGGTCGTCATCTGGTGCTGATCGATGCGGCGCACCTCGGCCAGCACGCGCCGGAGATCCCGGTTCATGCGGGCGAAGCTGTGCAGAAACCGCACGCTCTCCATCTCGATACCGTTCATCAGGATGACGCGAACGCGGGTGAACGCGTCATCGTCGAGCTTGCTGAACGGAACCTGGACGAGCTCGCGCCAGTTGAACGACTGGCGCTCGAGCGGTATCCCCCGCTCTTTCAGGATATCAAGAGCCATCTTGCCCCTCCTTGCGTGTCGTGCTCCGTGCCTCGATGAACGACCGCCAATTCGGTACCTGAGGCCGCCCCCGCCGCAGCGCAAGCGCGCCTTCAGGCGCGCTGTCCATGGTTTGTCCACGCGCCGGGCCGCGCGCTCGGGCGCCGCCGGGGCTCGCGCGCGTCTCGATCCTGCGCGCGCCGGGCGGGTCCGTGCTAGTCCGGCGGGGGCGCGCCGAGCGCGCGCAGGAGGAGAGAGCCGACGTGATCGCGAGCAGCGTCCCCGAGCTTCGGATCCGCACCCGCAACGCCATGCCCGTGCGCGAGGGCGGCGATCACGTCCTCTACTGGATGATCGCGAGCCGTCGGACACGCCACAATTTCGGGCTGGAGCGCGCGGTCGCGTGGGCGACGGCGCTCGATCGGCCGCTCGTGGTGCTCGAGGCGCTCCGGTGCGGCTACCGCTGGGCGAGCGACAGGCTGCACCGGTTCGTGATCGACGGCATGGCGGACAACGCGCGCCGGTTCGCGGCGGCGGGCGTCCTGTACCACCCCTATGTCGAGCCCGCCGAGGGCGCCGGAAAGGGGCTGCTCGGCGCGCTCGCGGCGCGGGCGTGCGTGCTCGTGACGGACGACTTCCCGTGCTTCTTCCTCCCGCGCATGGTCGCCTCGGCGGCGCGGCAGGTGCCGGTGCGGCTCGAGCAGGTGGACTCGAACGGCCTCTTGCCGATGCGCGCGGCCGATCGGGTGTTCACGACGGCGCGCTCCTTCCGCATCTTCTGGCAGCGGGTGATCGCCGAGCACCTCGGCGCGCCGCCGGCGGTCGATCCGCTGAAGGAGGCGGAGCTCCGGCCGGCGCCGCCCCTCCCCCGCGCGATCGCGCGGAGGTGGCCCGCGGCCTCGCCGGCGCTGCTCGGGGGCGACCCGGCCGCGCTCTCGGCGCTGCCCATCGATCACGCGGTCCCGCCGGCGCCCTGCCGTGGCGGCCCGGAGGCGGCCGGCGAGCGGCTCTCGCGCTTCATCGCGGACCGGCTACCGCGCTACCTGGAGGAGCGCGATCACCCCGACGCGGGCGCGGCGAGCGGCCTGTCGCCGTACCTGCACTTCGGCCACCTCGGCGCGCACGAGGTCTTCGCCGCGGTCGCGCGCCGCGAGGGCCTCCGCCCCGGCCGGCTCGGCCGCGGCGGAGGCCCCGCGGGCGGCGAGAAGAGGCCGAGCGGCAGCCGCGAGGGTTTCTGGGGGATGAGCCCCTCGGCCGAGGCGTTCCTGGAGCAGCTCGTCACGTGGCGGGAGCTCGGGTTCAACGCCTTCGCGCTGGGGGCGACCGAGGGCGACGGGCCCCGGCCCGCGTGGAAGCGCGATCCGACCGAGTACGACTCGCTGCCGGACTGGGCGCTCGCGACGCTCGCGAAGCACGAGCGCGACGCGCGCCCGCGCGTCTACCCGATCGAGGCGCTCGCGGCCGGCGCGACCTACGATCGGATCTGGAACGCGTCGCAGGTCGAGCTCCTCCGCGAGGGGCGCATCCACAACTACCTGCGGATGCTCTGGGGCAAGAAGATCCTGGAGTGGTCGAGGACGCCGCGCGAGGCGCTCGCGGCGATGGTGGAGCTCAACAACCGCTATGCGCTCGACGGCCGCGATCCCAACTCCTACTCGGGTATCTTCTGGGTGCTCGGCCGCTACGATCGGGCCTGGGGCCCGGAGCGGCAGATATTCGGCACGGTGCGGTACATGTCGTCCGAGAACACGGCGCGCAAGCTGCATCTCAAGGAGTATCTGGCGCGGTATGGGCGGTGAAACGCCGTCGACACCGGCGTGTCATGGTCCGCCGCGCGCGGCGCGCAGCGCGCGGCGCCCGCCGCGCGCCGCGCCGTCCGCCGGCGGCCGTCCAGCGTCGTCGTCCGGTCCCGGCCGTGGTGGACGGCCTCACGCGTCGGGGGCGGCGGCGCGGCGCGGGGGCGCACGCGGGGTTCGACGCGGCCGCCGAGGTGAGCTATCGAGCGGGCGTGGATCTCCTCCGTGAATTTTTCAGCAGGCTGCGGGAGCTCGAGTCGCTCCTCCAGTGGGGCGGCTACCCCGTCCTGATGATCATCATCTTCGCCGAGACGGGGCTGCTCGTTGGGTTCTTCCTGCCGGGGGACTCGCTGCTCGTCACGGCCGGGGTGCTCGTCAACGCGGGGCTCATCAACCCGCTCGGGCTCACGAACTTCGAGAACCTCCTCCTGATGAACGTCACGCTGATGGTGATGGCGATCGTCGGCGACGCCGTGGGCTTCACGATCGGGCGGCGCGCCGGGCCGAGGATCTTCACGCGCGAGCAGTCGCTGCTGTTCCGCAAAGACCACCTGATCGCGACGCAGCGCTTCTACGAGAAGCACGGCGGCAAGACGATCATCCTCGCGCGCTTCATGCCGTTCGCCCGGACGTTCGCGCCGGTCGTGGCCGGGGTGGGGCAGATGCAGTACCGGCGCTTCGCGATGTTCAATGTCGTGGGCGCCGTGCTCTGGATCTTCTCGATGACCTTCCTCGGGTACTTCCTGGGCAAGGTCTTCAACGCGAAGCAGATCGAGCGGGTCGTCTACCTCATCATCTTCGTGTCGGTGGCGCCGGTCCTTTACGGGGCCATCAAGCACAGGCTGCAGCAGAAGAAGCCCGCGACGGAGCTCGAGACGGGGCCGTAGTCGGCCGCTGCCGGCGAGGCGTCGGAGCGCGGCGGCGGCGCCGGCCGCGCGGGCGGGTTCCGCGGAGCGCGGCGTGACGCTGGCGACGGAGAGGGCCGGCGAACCGCCCGCCTCTTGTACTCCGCACCACCCCCCAGCTACGCTCTCCTCCCACCATGCAGCAGCCGCCCGCCGTCCCCGCTGGCGTCCCCGTTCCCGGCGACGTCCTCGCGGGCAAGTACCGTATCGAGCGCGTGCTCGGCGCGGGCGGCATGGGCGTGGTCCTCGCGGCCTGGCACCTCGTCCTGGAGCGCCGCGTCGCGGTCAAGTTCCTCCTCCCGGAGGCCGCCGCGCTGCCCGACGCCGGCGCCCGCTTCCTCCGCGAGGCCCGCGCCGCAGCCGCCCTCGACGGCCAGCACGTCGCGCGTGTCCTCGACGTCGGCACGCTGGACACGGGCGCGGCCTACATGGTGCTGGAGTACCTGACCGGCGAGGATCTCGGCCAGGTGCTCCAGGCGCGCGGCACCCTGCCGCTCACCGAGGCCGCCGACTACCTCCTCCAGGCCTGCGAGGCGCTCGCCGAGGCCCACGCGCGCGGCATCATCCACCGCGATCTCAAGCCGAAGAACCTCTTCCTCACGCGCCGCCCCGACGGGACCCCTCTCCTCAAGGTGCTCGACTTCGGCCTGTCCAAGTTCATCGCCACCGGCGACTCCGTCAAGGAGGCGAGCCTGACGGCGACGGGCCTCATCATGGGCTCCATCCATTACATGTCGCCCGAGCAGATCCGCAGCCTGAAATACGCGCATGTGCGCACGGATCTCTGGGCGCTCGGCGTGATCCTGTATCGCATGCTCACGGGGCGGCACCCGTTCGAGGGGGACAGCATCACCTCGGTCACGGCGGCGATCATGATGGATACGCCGACCCCTCTCCTGACGTTGCGCCCGGACCTGCCGCCGGCCGTCGGGGCGCTCGTGAGCCGGTGCCTCGTGAAGGACCCGGCCGCCCGCGTCCAGAGCGTGACCGAGATCGCGCGTGTGCTCGCGCCGTTCGCGACGCAGCGCGGGAGGCTCTCGTTCGAGAGCATCGACCGGCTCCTGCCGGAGGTCGCCTCGCCCGCCGGCTCGCCGCCGGGCCCGGGCGCGCCCGCCGGGGCGCCGCGCGTGCCCAGCGCGCCCTCCCCTTCGTGGCCAGGAGCCCCCGAGGCGGCGACCGCCCCCATGCCGGATCGTCCAGGCGCGCCGTCGTCGCCCGGCGGCGAGGCGGCCGGGGTGGCCCATGCCACGTTGCCCCACGCGTCCTGGGGCAACACCACGCGGGCCCGCGTGCCGCGGAGCCGCGTGGCGCTGCTCGCCGGGGTCGCCGGCGCGCTCGTCCTGACCGGGGTCGCCATCGCGTGGCGGCTGTCGGCGAGCGGGCCCGTGGACGGCAGCGCTCTCGCGGCCTCGAACGCGGCGCCCGAGCCCGTGACTGCCGCCGCCGACGCGCCAAAGCCGGACGAGCCGTCGCCCACCGTCACCCCCACGCATACCGCGCCCGTCCCGCCTGAGCCCACCCCGCCGCCCTCGGCGAGCGCCCTCGTGAGCGCCTCGGCGAGCGCCAGCACCAGGCCTCCAGCGCCTCTGCCGAGGCCGACGTCGGAGAGGCCGAAGCCGCCCGCAGGCCCCGCGTCCTCACCGAAGCCGGCACCACCACCGACGAAGTCCACGGATCCAGGGAAGAGATGGGATTGATGAGGCAAGCAAGAGTTCCTGCCGCGACCCGCTGCGTGGTTTCACTCGCCCTGGTCTGCGCGATCAGCCAGGCGGCGCTCGCGCAGACCACGACCCCGAAGGCCCAGGCGCAGGCGCTCTTCGAGGAGGGTCGCGCGGCGGTGGAGGCGGGGGATTGCGCCCGTGCGATTCCGCTCTTCCGCCGGAGCCAGACCACGTTTCCGGCGCGCGGCACGCTCTTCAACCTGGCGCAGTGTGAGGCCAAGCTCGGGCGGGTCGCCAGCGCATCGCAGCACTTCAAGGAGTTGCTCACGCAGCTGCCTCCCGGCGACCCTCGTTTGCCCATTGCTCAGAAGGAGGTCACGGACCTCGAGCCGCGCCTGCCGAAGCTCGTGCTCGAGCTTGCCCAGGGCGCGCCGTCGCCCTCGGAGGTTCTCCTCGACCAGACGCCGCTCACGCCAACGAGCCTCGGCGGCGAGTTGCCGGTCGATCCTGGGGATCACGTGATCGTCGCGAGGTGGGTCGGCGGCGGGCAAACCGAGGCGCGCGCGTCGCTCCCGGAGGCTGCGCGCAAGGTCGTGCGCCTCGAGCCGCCGGCCGCTTCGCCGTCCGGCGATGCCCCGTCACCCCTTGCGGCCGACGCCAACGCCAAGGCACCGCCGGCCGCCTCGCCCGCGCTCGCTCAGGAGGCCGGGCCCGCGCCGGCGCCCGCCTCCAGCGGACGGCGAACGCTGGCGTTCGTGGTCGGCGGCGTCGGCGCCGCGGCGCTGGGCGGGAGCCTCATCGCAGGGGCGCTTGCCCTCGGCACGAAGGGTGACCTCGAGGACGAGTGCAAGGACCCCGGCGCATGCAGCCCAGAGGGCATGGACCTCAAGGCGCGCGGTCAGACGCTCACCACCACGGGCACCGTGCTCGGCGCCGTCGGCCTCGCCGGCATCGGCGCCGGCCTGGTGCTGCTCCTGACGGCCCCGGAGCAGGGCACCTCCGTCGCCCTCACGCCCGCGATCCTGCCGGGCGGCGGCGGCGCGGTGCTGCGCAGCCGGTTCTGAGCTCCTCCCCCGGGCTGGCGACGCCCGCCGGCTCAGCCCCGATCCACCGCCGCGGCGAATGCCTCGGCGCTCGCCGCCGTCGCCGCGCTGGCCAGCCAGCGCTCCAGCGCCGCCGGCGCCTCGCACGCGAGCACCCGCGCGCGCACCGCCTCCGGGATGGCGAGCCCCCGGGCCGACAGCACCGCGAGGACCGCGCGCGCCTGCGTGTGCGCCTGCGTGCGCGCCTGCACCCACTCGTCCGTGAACCGCGACGCGTCGCGCTCCTCGAACAGCGCCGCGACGGGCACCGCGCCGAGGCCGTGTTTGCCCAGCTCCGGCAGGAGCGGCACCTCCGCGCCCGGCCGGTAGGTGACCGGCGCCGTCCCCGGCCGCAGCACCTCGAGCTCTCGCCGCTCCGCGTGCGCGATCCACACCGACGGCCAGTCGTGCTCCAGGTAGAGCTTCACCTTCTCGTCGAGGTAACGCTTCGACTGCGTGCCCCGGATCTCCACGGCCAGCACCGGCGTGCCCCGGTAGGCGTCGTTCCGCGGCGACGCGAGATCGCCCACGAGCACCACGTCCGGCGCCCGCAGCGACGGCCCCGCCGGGTCGGTGAGATCGCAGTAGACGTCCGTCATCACCGTGAGCCCCTCGCGCGCATGCGTGCGGAAGAGCGCGGCGAGGATCGCCATCACGATGCCGTGGATGTCCTTGCTCCCCATCTGCTCCACCAGCTCCCCGCGATGCAGCTCCCACGGGCTGCCGTCGTAGCAGTCGTCGGCCGTGCCCAGCCGGCGGCCGGTCGGACCGAAGTCTCGCAGCTCGATCGGCCCCGTGTTCCGGGGAGGACGGTTGGGCAGCGCATTCATGCCTGGGAGCATAGCACGGCCCATGCAGCCCCGGTCCATGCCCGGGGCGCTCCGCAGACCCGCAGTCGCCTGAGCCGCAGCCCCCCTGGCCCGCCGCCGCTTGGATCACGCCTGCAAGGCGATCTGCAAACGGAATGTGCGACCACCTCGCAATGCGCCAACACGTCACAGCCGCTGTTCGGGTGAGCGCCCCTGCCGTGCACGCCCGTCGAGGCGTGCGCCAGAGTCCGCAGGGCCGGCGCGCTGCCCCGATGATCCTCTACACAATCAACAACACCACAACACCACGACAACCAACGGCACCACAACACCGCCTCAGAAGGCGGCGGCGCCCGAGAAGATCAGGTTGGCCTCGGGCGCGCTGGCGATGGGCACCTCCGTGACCTGGGCGGTCGCGCGGTCGATCCCATAGATGGTCCCGCGGCTCGTGAACCCGTAGAGCTGCCCTTCCCAGTAGGCGAGCCCGCCGAAGCTGTCGATGCCCGTGCTCCCCAGATCGAGGATCACCTGACCGGAGGCGGGATCGAGCTCGACCAGGTGGTCGGGGGCGCCCTCCGGCTGGTTGCCCGGCTGGCTGATGGCGTAGAGCTGCTTCGTGTCGGCCGCCACGACGAGGTCGGCGGACGATCCCGAGATGTAGGGGTTCAGGTTCACGAGGGCCGTCGCCCGCCCGGTGCTCGGGTCGAGGCTGGCGTACTGCGTCGAGTAGCCGCCCCCTGATTTCTCGACCAGCGCGACCAGGGTCTCGCGCGCGGGATCGAGCACGCCGGCCGGGACGACCCCGAGGGACGACGGGTAGATGTCCTCGCCGACGGCGCCGATGAAGGTGCACGCGCCGCTCGCCGGGTCGATCGAGAGCAGCTGGTAGGGATACCCTGAGCTGCTGCCCACGCCGACCATCTTGCCGTCGCCGGTGATGGCGATGTCCGTGACCGACGCCCCGTCGCGGTCGCCGATGCAGTCGAACGGCCCCACGCGCACGAGCGACGCCGCCTTCAGGTCGAAGCGGTAGAGCGCGCTCCAGGTGCTCACGTAGATGCCGGCCGCCTGGGCACCTCCGCCCTGCCCGCCGCCGCCACCATCCCCGCCGCCTCTCCCACCGCCGCCCTGCCCGCCCCCGCCGTCTTCGCCGCCGCCGCCCTGCCCGCCCCCGCCTTCGCCGCTGCTCACGCTGCTGGTCTCGGCCCCGCCGCCGCCGCTGCCTTGCCCGCCGCTGGCGCCGCCGCCCTCGCCGCCGCCATTGGAGGCGAACTCACGGACCTTGGAGGAGCACGCCGGGGCACCCGACAGGCTCAGGACAGCTGCGATCGCGAGGGCTCGATTCATGCGCCGAGAATTGCATCGGGGGCGCGCCGCGCAAGCGGGAACAGGCGCTGAGTCGGCGTCGCGGCGCCGCCGCGCCTCAGGCCGTGAGCCGCTGATCCGCCACGTCGAGCGCCGCGTCGAGCGCGGCGATCCCCTCGTCGATCTCGGCCTCGCTGATGATGAGCGGCGGCGCCACGAGCAGGTGGCTCACCCACCCCATGATGGACACCCCGCGCTTCGCCGCCTCCGCGACCACCGCGTCGACCACGAGGGGTCGCCGCGCCGCCTTGTCCTGCGGGACGTTGAACGGCTCCTTCGTCGCGCGGTCCTTCACGAGCTCCACCGCCCAGAACAGGCCCATGCCGCGCACGTCGCCGATCGACGGGTGCTTCTCCTTGAGGGCGCGGAGCTTCTCGCCCACGAGCGCCCCCATCGCCGTCGAGCGGTTCAGGAGGTCCAGGCGGCGATACTCGTCGATCGCCGCGATCACCGGGGCGAGGGTGAGGGGGTGGGCCTCGTAGGTGTGGCCGTGGGCGAACATGTTGTCGTCGAAGAAGTCGGCGATCGCCCGGGAGGTCGCCACGACGCCGAGCGGCGCGGCCGCGTTGGTCACGCCCTTCGCGGTGGTCAGGATGTCCGGGACCACGCCCCAGTGATCGACCGCAAACCACTTTCCCGTCCGGCCCCAGCCGCTCATCACCTCGTCCGCGATGAGGAGCACGCCGCGCTTCTTGGCGACCTCCGCGATCCTCGGCATGTACTCGGGCGGCGGGATGAGGACGCCGTTCGTGCCCACGATCGGCTCGACGATCACCGCCGCGACGTTCTCCTCGTGGTCGATCATGTAGGCCAGGTAGTCGGCGCACGCGACGCCGCACTCGGGGTAGCTCCGGCCGAGCGGACACCGGTAGCAGTTCACCTCCGGCCCGAACACCACGCCCGGGATCTTGCCGGTCGGCTCGATGAACCAGCGCCGGAAGTCGCCGGTCGCGGCGACCGATCCGGCCGTGGAGCCGTGGTACGACGTGTAGCGCGCGATGATCTTGTGTTTGCCCGTGTAGAGCCGCGCCATCTTGAACGCCGCCTCGTTCGCCTCCGTGCCCGAGGTCGCGAAGAAGAACTTGTCGAGCCCCTTCGGCATCACCTCGAGCAGCTTCTGCGCCGCCCGCGCCCGGACCTCGCACGTGTGCGCCGGGCTGATGTACGCGAGCTGCCGCGCCTGGGCGCAGATCGCGTCGATCACGGCCTGGTTCTGGTGGCCGAGGTTCGAGCAGATGAGCTGGGAGGACATGTCCAGGTAGCGCTTGCCGGACGCGTCCCAGAAGGCGCAGCCCTCCGCGCGGGTGACGTGGATCGGCTTCCAGCCGCGCTGGGCGCGCCACGTGCCGTAGGTGTGTCTCGTGGTCAGCTCGATGATGTCGTCGCTCATGGCCACCTTTGCGGTTCGAGGAGGTGCTCAGGGTAGAGGGTGATCCGCCCCCCTCGCACGACATTTCCCCTGCATCGCCCGCCCGCCCGCGCGCTGGAGCCCGGTCCCGTCGCGTGCCTCGCCGTCGCCGTCGTGAAGTCGGGACGGCGCCGTCGCGCTCGCGCCGCGGCGCCAGATACTCTAAGAAGGGCGGTCGTGGTCCGTCCTTATCACCTCGTCTTACCCTGGCTCGCTGTCGCGCTCGAGCTCGTCACCTCGCCGGCCAGCGCCCAGATCGTGAACGTCCACCCGCTCGTCGCCGCGAACGGAGGCAAGGAGGGGCTCTCCGTCACCGTCGACGGCTCGGCCGACGTCCGGACCGGCAACACGCGCCTGCTCGCGCTCGGCGGCAGCGCCACCGCGGGATACCGCGCCGGCCGGCACCAGGTGTTCCTCATGGCGCGCGCCGAGTTCTCCCAGGAGGCCGGCGATCCGATCGTGAACAAGGACCTCGAGCACCTCCGCTACCGCCTGTCCGTCAAGGGCCCGCTCGAAGCGGAGGTGTTCCTGCAGCACGACCGCGACGCGTTCCGGCGGCTCGCGCTGCGGGCGCTGGCCGGCGCCGGGCCGCGGCTCCGCGTGGCGCCGATCCCCGGGTTCGAGGCGGCCCTCGGCCTCGCGCTCCTGCTCGAGCACGAGCGGCTCTCGTCGGGCGCCGAGCCGGACGCGGGCGACGAGGTGTTCGACGCCCGGCTGTCGACGTACCTCGTCCTCGCGACGTCGGTCACGCCGCACCTCACGCTCGGCAACACGTTCTATCTCCAGCCGCGGCTCGACCGCGCCGGGGACGTGCGCGTCCTCAGCGAGAGCTCGCTGCTCGCGGCCGTGACGAAGCACGTCTCGGTCAAGATGTCGCTGAGCTCGGCCTACGACGCCCAGCCGCCGGCGGGCGTGCTCCCGCTGGACGCGACGCTCAAGAGCGCGCTCCAGCTGAGCTTCTGAGCCGCCCCGCGCCGGCGGCGGCCCGTGCGCCGCCGGCGCGCCTCGCCCCGGCGCGCGGCCGCGTCAGCTCGCGGCCCCCCCCTCCGCGCTCGCCACGTCCCGCAGGCGCGCGACGCGGTACTCCAGCCGGGAGACGATGTCTTCCCTCGTCGCACCCTCCCCCACATCCATCAGCACCTTCTGGCACATCGCGCACATCTGAAGCAGGTGCGAGCGCAGCTCCTCGGGCGTCGACCGCCCGCTCTTCAGCTCGTCGATCCGCCGCGCGAGCGCCTCGTTCTCGTGGCCCGCCTTGGCCGGATCCTCCGCGGCCGCCGGATCATTCCAGCGCGCCGCGCTGGCCTCGCACAGGAAACACGCGCCTTCGATCGGTTTCTGCAGCATGGCTTGGCTCTCCTCGTCTTCCAGTGGGTCTCGAAGGACATCCTGGAGCCGTTCCCCTGGATCACAAGCGGGCCCTGCCCTCACCAGCGCGGACGCGCCGGGTCCGCTCGGCCGACGACACCTTCCGCGCGATCGCCGTGCGATCGCGGACCCGACGCGGCGCGCGTCCACGCCGCTCCTCCGCCGCGTCGACCAGCGGCGCGCGGCCAGGGGCGGCCGATCGTGGACACCGCTCCTTCATCGACGCCTCTCGTCAACACCTCATCTCGACACCATGAAACGCTGTTTTCTGCGAGACGTCGTCCGCGTTTCCACGCCGAAACCTCGGCAGGAAGCCGGCTCCTCGCCGGAGATTCCCACGAGTAGCCCTCCGTGTTGAGGCGGCTATCGCGCGATCTCTGCGTGGCAAAACACGACACGGCGGCGGAATGCATGCCTCTGTCACACACCGAAATCCTCGCAGATTTCAGGCAGATACGACCGAATTACCGCTCGCGCGTGGCCACCAACGTCGATTTCCTGCGAATTCCATGGTGGCTGTCTTGACGAAGCAGGATTCGAATTTTACTATACAGCTGTCCGCCAGGGAGACTGGCCTCGATCCTGTCGTGCCAGGAGCACGCATCGCAGTCCGAATTCGTTCGCCGTGCCGTGCCGCCATCGCAGCACTGGCGGCGACGATGGTGGGCGCGATGCGGATCGAGCCAGCGTGACGGAGATCCATCGATTTCGGATCGATGCAAGGAGTCCGGCGACATGCAACGCATCCACGATTCATCACGCGAGCGCTCAATCGCGAGCGCCCTCGCGGCAACGCTCCTCATCGCGCTCGCGGGGTGCAGCGATCCTGCGCTGGGCGCGACGGTGCCCGACGCCCCGGCGATCGGGCCGGCCGCGCCCGCCCCCCGCTGGGAGCGAGCTTCACGTGCGGAGCGGCCCGACACCGCCGCGATCGAGCGCGATGCGCTGCTGCGGGAGGCCGGGCGCCTCGCGGAGATCAGGGCGATCCTGGCGCGATCGCCGGAGGCGCCGCTCTCGGTGCTCGACGAGCACCAGGCCGAGTTCCCGGCCGGCGCGCTCGCCGCGGAGCGGGAGATCATCGCCATCGACGCGCTCCTGCGCCGCGGGAGCGGCGGGGACGCGCGCGCCCGCGCGCAGGACTTCCTCGCGCGCTTCCCGTCGAACCCCCACGTCGAGCGCGTGCGCCGCGTCGCCGGGGCCGCGCCGTGACGTGACGACACGAAGCCTCCCCGCGCCGGGAGCCAGGGCTGCCGCGGTCAGGCGGAGCCGAAAGGGCACCTCGCCGCCGCGGCCGCCTCCGGCGCCGCCCCCGCTCCATGCGCCTCCGGGGCCGCATCGCCGGGCCCGTCCGCGGCAGCGCGGCTGTCCGTGTCCGCCGCCCGCCGCTGCCGCTCCTCCTCCAGGATCATCGGCACACGCCCGCTAGGCCCCATGGTGACGCCCCGGCGCACGTGCCGGAGAGGGGCCGGGCTCTCGAGCCGGAGTGTATACCTCCCGAGGAACGTGCCGAGGATGACCTTCATCTCGTACATCGCGAACGCCGCGCCCAGGCACCGGCGCGCGCCGCCGCCGAAGGCGATGAACTCGAAGGGAGAGAACTTCCGGTCGAGGAAGCGGGAAGGGCGGAATCGCTCGGGCGACGGGTAGATGTCCTCGCGGCGATGCACCAGCAGCGGGGAGGCGGCGATCGCCTCGCCGGCCGGGATCGTGTAGCCCTTCACATCGAACGGCCGCTTGACCACGCGGCCGGTGTCGACCACCGGCGGACAGATGCGGAGCGTCTCCAGACACACCGCTTCCAGGTACGGGAGCGCCGCGAGGGCGTCGGGCTCGGGCGCCGGGCCGAGGTCGTCGATCTCGCCCCGGACGCGCGCGAGCACGGCCGGCTCGCGGTGCAGCCAGTACATCGCCCACGCGAGCGCCACGGCCGTCGTCTCGTGGCCCGCGAAGAGGAGCGCCCGGAGCTGATCGGCGATCTCGATCTCGCTCATCGCCCCGCCGTCGTCATAACGGGCGCTCATCATCAGGCCGAGGATGTCCTGCGACGTGTCCCCGGCGCCGCGCCGCCGCTGGATCTCCTCGACGAGCAGCGCCTCGAGCGCCTTGGCCGCACGCTGGTTGCGCGCCCAGGGGCCGAAGCCGCCGAAATCGCGGCGAAGGGCCGGGATCAGGAGGTAACTCGAGCTCATCGAGTCGATGAGCCGGAGCACGGCCTCGCGCGTCCTGCCGACGCGCGCCTCGTCCCGCACGCCGAAGACGACGCGGATGATCACGTCGAGCGCGATCGACTGGGTCGCCGCGAGCATCGAGAACGAGCGGCCCGGCCGCCACCGCGACGCCACGTCGAGGCTGATCTCCGCGATCTCCTTGCCGTAAGCCCGCATCGCGCCGGCGTTGAACGGCGGCGTCAAGAGCCGCCGGTCGCGCCGGTGCCGGGCGCCCGCCGTGACCACGATCGAGGTCGCGCCGAAGATCGGCTCGGTCAGCTGCGCTCCCCAGACGTCGAAGTCGTCCGGATCGGCCGTGTACACCGCGCGGACCACCTCCGGATCCTCCGTGATGGTGAGCGGGCCATTCAGCGTCTTCACGCGGAACGTGGGACCATGCTCGGCCGCGAGCCGCTTGAACAACGGCTCGGCCGAGATGAACCCGGAGTGAAGGAAGTCGATGAGGCCGAACGATTCCGGCCCGGGCGGCAGAGGGTTCATCGCGCTGCTCCGTGGAGGGGTGGGAAGGGTCGTCTCCGTGCCCCCGGCCGCGAGGCGGCGAGGAGGCCGGGGAACCCGTCCGACACGCGCGTCGGCGATCGGTTCCCCGGCGCAGTATCCCAGCAATCGCCGGCGCTCAGGCGTGCGGAGCACACCTCCGCGCCACCTCGGCGACGGCCTCCTCGAGCGGGAGCTCGCGCTGGTGCCCGCCGTCGCGCTCCCGGAGCGCGACGGCGCGGCGCTCGACCTCGCGCTTGCCGGCGATCGCGACGAGCGGGATCGCGGCCTCGTGCGCGATCGCGATCTTCCGCGAGAGGCTGTCGTCCCCCGCGTCGAGGATCGCGCGCACGCCCTTCTGCCGGAGTAGCTGCAGGATCTCCTCGGCATAAGGTCTTTGTGCGTCGGTCACCGGCACGACGACGACCTGCTCCGGCGAGAGCCAGGGCGGCAGCGCGCCCCGGTAATGCTCGAGCAGGATGCCCAAAAAGCGCTCCACGCTGCCGAACAGGGCGCGGTGGAGCATGGCCGGGCGCCGGCGCGCCCCGGACGAGTCGACATAGGTGATGTCGAAGCGCTCCGGCAGCACGAGATCGAGCTGGATGGTCCCGCATTGCCATTGCCTCCCGAGCCGGTCGCGCAGCACGAACTCGAGCTTGGGCCCGTAAAAGGCCCCCTCCCCGGGCTGCATCCGGCAGTCGAGCCCCGCGCTGCGCGCCGCCGCGGAGAGCGCCGCCTCCGCCCGATCCCACACGGCGTCGCTCCCGACCCGGCCTTCCGGGCGTGTCGAGAAGCCGACGATCATCTCCTGGAAGCCGAAGCCGGCATAGAAGTCGCGGAGCGCGCTCGCGAAGCGCACGACCTCGCCCTCGATCTGCTCCTCGAGGCAGAAGATGTGGCCGTCGTCCTGGGTGAACTGCCGGAGCCGGAAGAGGCCGTGCAATGTGCCGCTCGGCTCGTCCCGGTGCACGAGGCCGAACTCGCCGATGCGCAGCGGCAGATCCCGGTACGAGGGCACCATGCGCGAGACGAGCTGCATGTGGCCCGGGCAGCTCACCGGCTTGACGGCGGCGGCGTGCTCGTCCTCGGCGAGCCGGAACATGTTCGAGGAGAAGCTGTCCCAGTGGCCGCTGGCCTTCCAGATCGCCTGTCGCAGGATCTGCGGTGTGCGGACCTCGCGGTAGCCGTCGCGCACCATCTGGCGCCGGACCGCCTCCTCCAGGAGGCGGTACAAGGTGAACCCGCGCGGGTGCCAGAACACCATGCCTGGCGCCTCCTCCTGAAGGTGAAAGAGGTCGAGGCGCTGGCCCAGATAACGATGATCGTCTTCGTCGAGCATGGCAGTCTCCGTCAGGCTGTGGCCGGCCGGACGGAGCGCTGCACGCGACGGGCCCCGTCCGGATACCGGCGGGGCTTGGTCTCTCGCGTGTTCGTCAGTTCACCGCACGCACACGAGACCAGGCCCGCCGGTGCGGGTCGTCGTCGTCGTGGTCGCGGTGAACTTGGCGCTCACGAGCCGTGTTGTAGGACCAGGCGGCGAGCTCGTCAAGCGCGCCACAGACTTCAGCCGCCGGCGCCCGCCCGCGAGCGCGCCGCCGGCGTCGGTCTGCCGGTGCGCCGCCGGCGTCGGTCTGCCGGCGCGCCGCCGGCTTCACGCGCCGGCGTCGACCCGGAAACGCGGCGCGTCGATGCGCTCGCCCCGGCACTCGGGGCAGCGGCTCGGCTTCGTGAACGAGCGCCGCTCGTCGAACGCATAGCCGCAGCGCAGGCAGCGCGCCGGCGCGATCGAGAGCCGCTCGCCGCGGGCGCGCAGCGAGCGCGCGAGGTGCTCGAGGTGCGGCGTCACGTCGCGCTCGCGCATCCCGAGGCGGGCGGAGAGCTCCCACGCCGTCGCGGACGTCCGGCGGAGCTCCTCGAGGAGCGCCTGTCGCACCGTCTCGGAGCGAGGCGCCGGGCTGGGAGGCGGCTTCGGGTGGCTCATACGTTCCCACAGCGTGACATCCTGGGCGCGGCGGACCAGCGGCGGATCCCGCGCGGGCATTGCGCTGCCCGCTGCGCGCACGGACAATGCCGTCCGGAGAACCGCCGCGCATGAGCCCGTGCCCGTCCGAAGACGCCCTCGCCGCCTGGCTCGAGGGCCAGCTCCCGCACGACACCGCGGCGAGCCTCCGCGGGCACGTGGACGGCTGCGCCGACTGCCGCGCCCTGATCGCCGACCGCCCGCGCGATAGCGACGTCGGCGCGCCGCTCCCCCTCGCCACCGTCACCCACCCCGGCCACTCCGAGCCGCCGCCCGCGAGCTCCTGGTCGCCGCCGGACGCCTTCGACGACTTCCGGGTGATCCGGCCGCTCGGCCGCGGGGGCATGGGGCAGGTGTACCTCGGGCACGACGAGGTCCTCGACCGGCCCGTCGCGCTCAAGTTCGTCGCGGCGGACAAGCCCGACCCGCGGACGCTGGAGCGGCTGCGCGTCGAGGCCCGCGCGATCGCGCGCCTCCAGCACCCCAACGTGGTCGCCGTCTTCCGGGTCGGCGCGGTGCGCGGGCGGCCGTACATCGCCTACGAGCTCGTCGAGGGCGAGCCGCTCGAGCAGCTCCCGAAGCCGGTCCCGTGGGCGACCGCGCTGCGCATCGCGCTCGGCCTCGCGCGCGGGCTCGCGGCGGCGCACCGGCGGGGCGTCCTCCACCGCGACATCAAGCCGGCGAACGTGATGATCGCCGCGAGCGGCGAGGTGAAGCTGCTCGACTTCGGGCTCGCCAAGCTCATCGACGAGCCCGGCGCCGCCGCCGACCCGGGCCGGCGCGCGGCGGCGGACCGCCACGGCGCGCTCGGCTCCCCGCCCAGCTTCCCGGCGGACGCGTCCGCGAGGACGACCGCGATCGCGGTCACGCCCGACGCGTTCGGCGCGACCTCCTCCGTCAACCTGACCGACGGCGCCATGGTGATGGGCACGCCGCTCTACCTCGCGCCGGAGCTCTGGGCCGGCACCGCGGCCACGCCCCACTCCGACGTCTACGCGCTCGGCCTGGTCCTCTACGAGCTCTGCGCGGGGCGGCTGCCGCACGCGGGGCTCGACGTGCACGCCATCGCCAGCTGGGTGACGGCGCGGACGCTGCCGCCGCTGCGCGCGATCTGCCCGGAGGTGCCCGAGATGCTCGCGGACATCATCGACCGGTGCGTCCAGCGCGCGCCGGAGGCGCGCTTCGCGTCGGCCGAGGAGGTGCAGGCCGCGCTCGAGGAGACCGAGGCGCTCTGCCGCGCCTTCCAGATCGTGCGCGCCGGGCCGGCGTCGTCGGGGGCGCCGGAGGCGGACGTGGACGTCGTGCGCGCGTCGTTCGATCGCCTCGCGCCGCGCGCCGAGGCGCTCGTCGCGCGCTTCTACGAGCGGCTCTTCGCGCGGGAGCCGGCGCTGCGGGGCCTGTTCCCGCCGGACATGCGCGAGCAGCGGATGAAGCTCGCGGCGACGCTGCAGCTCGTCGTCGACAACCTGCGCGCGCCCGACAAGCTGATCGAGATGCTCGAGGCGCTCGGCCACCGCCACGCGGGCTACGACGCGCTGCCCGAGCACTTCGACGCCGTGGGCCGCGCGCTGCTCGAGGCGCTCGAGGAGCTCGAGGGCGACGCGTGGGGGCCCGCCGCCGCGCGGGCGTGGTCGGGCGCCTACGCGCAGATCGCCGAGGCGATGCGGCGGGGCCTCGAGGCCGGGCGGCGCGCGAGCGGCGCGACGGACGCGAGCGGCGCGCCCAGCACGACGGGCGCCGCCCGGCGCGCCTACGCGACGACCTCCGCGGCCGAGACCCGGTTCGCGACGAGCGACGACGCGAGCCTGGCCTACAAGGTCGCCGGCGGCGGGCCGGTGGACCTGGTGCTGGTCCAGGGGTGGGTGACGCACGTGGAGGCCGCGTGGGAGCAGGCGCTCACGTCGCAGTTCTTCGCCGAGCTCGGCGCGTGGGCGCGGCTCGTCGTGCTCGACCAGCGCGGCACCGGGATGAGCGAGCGGGAGGGCGCCGGGGCGCCGGCCGAGCAGCAGGCGGAGGACCTGCGCGCGGTGCTGGACGCGGCGGGCGTGGAGCGCGCGGCGCTGGTCGGCGTCGGCGCCGGGTTCGCGCCGTGCGCGCTGCTCGCGGCCGCGCACCCGGAGCGGGCGCGCGCGCTCGTGGCGATCGGCGCCGCGGCGCAGATGTCGGCCTGGCCCGGCTGCCTCTTCGGCCTCACCGGCGAGGCCGCCGACGAGGCCGAGCGCGCGCTGCGGAGCGGGTGGGGCGAGCCGCTCTTCCTCGACCGCCTCGCGCCCTCGGCGGCGGAGGACGGCGCGTTCCGGCGCTTCTGGGCCGCGTACCTGCGCCTCGGCGCGAGCCCGAGCGGGGCGGCGCGCATGCTGAGGGCCCACGCGGCGCTCGACCTCCGGCCCGCGCTCGGCCGGGTGAGCGCGCCGGCGCTGGTGCTGCACCGCGCCGGCGACCGGGCGGTGCCCGCCGCGGCCGGGCGCGACCTCGCCGGCCGCATCCCCGGCGCGCGTTACGTCGAGCTGCCGGGCGACGACCACCTCCCCTTCGTGGGCGACCCGCGGCCGCTCTTCGCCGAGCTGCGGTCGCTCCTCGGCGTGGCCACCGCAGGGAGCGCCGTCTCGAGCCTGGTGCCGTCCACGGAGCGCGGCGGCGCCGGGGCCGCCTCGCGCAGGTGACGCGCGCGCTCCTCACCTCGCGCAGGTGACGCGCGCCCTCCTCGGGCCACCGCGACCGCCGCCCGCGGGCGCCGCGAGCGCCCGACCGGCGCGCCGCGGAGCCCCTGAGGCGAACTCCGCCGCTCGCCCCCCCGGCGAAGGACCTTCGGCTCGCCGTTCACGGGCCTTTCGGGGAGCCGCGCTCACGCCACGAGGGTTGAGCTCTCTCACGAGATCTCGAGCTCCGCGCGCGGACGTCGACGTATCCGGTTTCGCCCGACATCACTTGAGAGATCTCCTTATTTTGGTGCCTTGTTGAAACAAGGACTCAGCCTTGCCGCGACAAGCCTCGCCCGCTAACGTGATTTGATGGCCGCGTCGACACGCGCATTAACATGCTTCGGATGGGTCGCATTCTGCGCGCTCGCGAGCGCCTGCTCCGACCGCGACGCGAGCGTCCCGGCCGCAGCCGCGAGCGACGCGAGCGCCGGGGGCGCGGGCGAAGGCGGCGCCGGGAGCGCCGAGGGCGCCGAGAGCGCCGGAGGCGCGGGCGGCGAGGGCGAGGGCGGCGCGGGCGAAGGCGGCGCCGAGAGCGCGGCGGGCGGCGCGGGCGGCGCGGGTGGCGCGGATTGCCCCTCCGGCGAGCAAGGTTGTCCGTGCGGCCCTGATGGCCAGTGCGACGGCGACCTCCACTGCGCGGACAACGTGTGTGTCCTGGGCTGCACCTGCAGCGATGGCTACGCCGTGGTGGACGGCGCGTGCGTCTGGGCAGGGGGCCCGCAGGACCCCTCGTTCCAGAGCCCGGATGCCTGGACGGCGACCGGCGCCGCGCTCATCTCTCCCGAGGCGGAGGGCAACGGCAACCCGGGCGCCGGGCTCATCGACGCGGACGCGGTGTGCGGGATGGCCGGCTTCGCCCAGTCGTTCACGATGCCGGACGCCGCGTGCGCCGAGCCGTTCCTCCTCACGTTCGCCGCGCGCATCGGCTGCGAGTCCATGCTGGATTGCCTCGGCCCCCCCGGGATCGGGGTGCGGATCAACGGCGGCCTCAGCAACATCGAGGTCATGCCGTCGTCGACGTGGAGCTCGCATCGCGTGTGCCTGGGCGCGCGCGCCTACGGCGGCCCGCTGGAGCTGCTGCTCGGGCCTCTCCGGAGGCCGCCCCTGTGCGACGAGGCGACCGGGCAGGGTTATACGCTGGCGTTCGACGACATCGCGGTCCAGCCGGACCGGATGAAAGAGTGTCCGCCGCCGGGTCAGGTGCTGAACGGCGACTTCGAGGAAGGCGACGCCGGCTGGACGGCGACCCCGGAGCAGGGCATCTCCGAGATCAAGGACGGCGCGGGCAGGAACGCCGGCCGCGGCGGGCATCTCCGCACCACGTTGTTCTGCCAGAATCCATCGCTCAGGGGCATGATCTCGGCGCCCTCGCCCGCGGACTTGCCGAACCCTGCGCTGCGCATCTGGAGCCGGGGCACCCCGGGCGCCGCCGTCCACGTGGCGCTGGGCGCGTTCCCCGTGACCACCCTGACGGGTGATGGCGAGGAGCGGGTCTCGCACCTCTGCTTGCCCCCGTGGGCCCTCGGCATGGCGCACACGCTCCAGTTCACGTACCGGAACCGGAACAGCCAGATGTGCACGGACGAGAACCGCAGAGACTTCGTGTTCGACGACGTGGGCTTCGTCTCCGACGCCGGTTGCCCTGAAGACGTGCTGCTCTTCGACCCCGGCTTCGAGAACGTCCTGCGCAGCGCGACGCTGGCGCCGACATGGGTCCTCAGCGAGGACGAGCCGTCGAGCAGCATCGCCAGGCTCACCGTCGACGCCGCCGCCGCGCACACCGGCGGAGTCTCGCTGTCGCTGTCCGTGCGGCACCCGTGCCGGGAACCCTCGGCGTCCACGGTGTTCACGGTGCCCGTGCCCCGGGGGACCGACGGGCCGGCGCTCAAGTTCTGGTACCGCACCAGCAACCTGAGCGCGGCGACCGCCTCCTCCACACCCGGCGCTCCCCTTCCGGAGAGCGACGCCTGGACGCAGCAGACGGTCTGCCTGGATCCGCTCACCGCGGGCAGGCCCCAGCACCTCTCCTTCAAGATCTCGGCCGACGGCCGCTGCGACGATCTGCTCGGCGGCGAGACCTTGCACGTCGACGACGTCGAGGTGACGACCGACCCCTCCTGCCCGGCCGCGCCGCCCCCGTGATGGGCTGATCGGCGCCGGCCCGCCCCTCGCCTCGACGGCCCGGGCCGGCCGGCCCACCTCGGCGGAGCAGGCCGCGCTCGCCCCCTCGCGTCAACCGCGCTTGCGGCCCACGACGATGGCGATCGGATAGGCGAAGTGGATCTCGCCCCCCACGTCGCGCGCGCCGACGCCGAGCGCGTCGACGCCGACGTCGGCGCGGTAGAGGGCCCGGAGCCGGTCCGCCCCGCCGGGCTCCGGGAAGGACGCGCGGAGCGAGGCCTCGAGCTCCACCTCGAGCCCGTGCCGCACGACCTTCTGGATCTCGAGCCCGGCCGCGTCGAACAGGGCGGTGAGCTCGCGCTCGGTGAGCGCGCGCGCGTGCGACGGATCGCGGATCTTCTCGGCGCGATCGTAGGCGTCCCGCTTGTCCTCGGCGGGCGTCACGTCGATCACGGCGACCCGGCCGCCCTTCGCGCAGACGCGCGCCATCTCGCGCAGGGTCGCGAGCGGCTCGAGCAGGTGGTGAAAGCTGTAGCGGGTCGTGACGAGGCTGTAGCTCTCGTCCGGATAGGGCAAGCGGCTCGCGTCGCCGAGCTCCCAGGAGATGTTGGCGGCGCCGAGCTTCGCCTGCCGCTTCCGCGCCTCGTCCAGCATCGCGGGGACGATGTCGAGCCCCCGCACGCTCGCCACGCGCGGCGAGAGCGCGCAGGCGACGATCCCCGGCCCGCACGCGACGTCGAGGACCACGTCGTCCGGCGCCGGCGCGAGCGCGTCGAGCAAGAGCTCCATCGCGGACTCCGCCGAGTGGGCCCGGACCTCGGCGAACGGCCTGGCCTGGCGGGTGAACTGCTCCTGGATCAACAGATCGTGGGTCGGCTGGTTGGCTTCCATCATGCGGACGAGGGTGGACGGGCCCAGGCTGGACGGCTGCCGACGACCGGACAAAGATCGCCGCCGAGAGGCCATGTCCAGCAAAGCCCGCTTCTTGACCGCGGCGCAGACCGCCGACCGCCTCGCGCGGCTCGGGCTCGATCAGGCGCGCGCGCGCACCTTCGCCTACGAGGACGAGCTGCCCGGGGCCGCCTACGCCTGGCACACGCACGCGCGGCACCAGCTGCTCTGTCCGATGACCGGGACGGCGCGCCTCGACGTCGCGGAGGCCTCTTTCCTGCTCCCGCCGCAGCGCGCCGCGCTCATCCCCGCGGGCGAGCGGCACGCGATGGCCCGTCGCGACGCGTCGATCGTCTCGATCTACTTCGATCCCTCGACGTTCCCCTACCCTCTCCCGGCCGTCAGGATCTTCGAGGTGCCCGCCCTCCTGCGCGAGATGGTGCTGCACGCGCGGCGCTGGCCGGTCGCGCGGGGTCCGGACGACGCCGCCGCCAACACGTTCTTCTCGGCGATGGCGGACATCGTCGGGCCGCTCCTCGATCGCGGCGCCACGTACCGGCTGCCCCGCGGCAGGACGCAGCCGGTGCAGCGGGCGATCGCGTGCGCGCTGGAGGACGTCTCGAGCGCCGAGCTCTCGCGGGCCGCGGCGTTCGCCGGGGCGACCGAGCGGACGCTCCGGCGGCGGTTCCGCGAGGAGACGGGGATGACGTGGCGCGCCTTCGTCACGCGGGCGCGCGTGCTCCGGGCCGTGGATCTGCTCTCGAGCTCGGACGCCAGCGTCACGCAGGTCGCGCTCGACGTCGGCTTCCAGAGCCTCGGCGCGTTCGCCGCCGCGTTCCGCGCCGTCACGGGGCAGACGCCGAGCGGGTTCCGCAAGGCGGCCCGGCCCGGCCCGGCTGTCGACGCGTGACGCGCCGGCTGTCGACGCGTGACGCGACCGACCGAGCGACGGCCCGCGCGCACCACGCGCCGACAGCCGGCGGGGAGCGCCGCCGCGCGCCGACAGCCGGCGGGGAGCGCCGCCGCGCCCCGTCAGAGCAGGATGGCGATGAGCCCCGCGCCGATGAGCGCGACGGCCCAGACCCGGTCGAGGTTGAGCCACGCCGTGCGGAGGATCGCGACGCCGAGCTTGTGGTAGACGACGAGCGCGACCGCCGCGGACGCCGCCAGCATGGCGGCCGTGTGCACGAGGATGGCCGCGAGGTAGCCCGGGAGGCTCGTCAGCGACAGGCCCGCCGCGTTGTGGCACCCGCCGCCGTGGCACGGCGCCGGGTTGTCGGCGCCGAGCAGGAAGACCGGGAGCAGCATGAGCCCCGCGCCGTGCGCGGTGGCCATCAGGAAGGACCACCAGGTCAGGTCGCGGAAGCCCACGCGCATGCCGACCCACCGCGGGTGGCGCGGCCGCACGAGCTTGAGCACGCCGAACGCGACGAGCGCGATCGCCGTGATCGCGCGGAGGACCCCGGCCGGGAGGCTCGTGAGGCCGAGCCCGAGCAGCGCCACCGTGAGCCCGATGGACAGCGCGTGGCCCACCGCGATCGGGAGGAGCGCCCGCCGCACCGCGCGGCCGCTCTTCTCCTGCAGGCCGAGGGCGACCGCGAACAGCCAGCCCATGCCGGGGTTGATGCCGTGATAGGCGCCGAGGAGCGCCAGCGTCAGCCAGGGCGTCATGGCCGGCTCACGGGTAGCAGAACGAGTCGGAGGACGCGTCGCCGCCCTCGAGCCTCACCTGGTGGGGGCGCAAGGGGCCGTAATCGACGAAGAAGTCGGGGTCGACCGCGAGGCCGCCGCCGGGCTCGACGTTCACCTTCGCCATCCAGCCGCCGACGCCCTCCGGATAGAACTGCTCGTCCCAGGACGCGTAGAGCGAGTTCGTGAAGTAGACGCGCCGCCCGTCGCGGCTCACCTCGACCATCTGCGGCCCGCCGCGCAGCGGCCCGGAGCGGCCGTGCGCGGTCCTGCGGACGATCCCGCCGAGGTGCACCGAGCCGGTCAGCTTCGGGTGGAACGGGTCGGACACGTCGTACTGGCGGAGCTCGCCGGTGCCCCAGCAGGACACGTAGAGGAACCGATCGTCGAGGGAGAGGTTGATGTCCGTGACGAGCGGCGGCACCGCCTTGAAGCCCTTGAGCAGCGGCGGCAGGAGATCGGGGTCGGCCGGCTCGGCCGGGATCTCGATCACCTTGCGGATCGCCCACGTCTCGCCGTCGCGGTGCCAGAGCCAGATCGAGGCGGAGAGGTCCTTCAGGCTCACGACCACGCCGACGAAGCCGTAGGCCTTGGTCGGATCGTGGGCGGGGCGGAGCTCCAGCGCCATCTGCTGCTCGGCGCCGAGATCCAGCGCCTTGAGGTGCTTGCGCTTCCGGAGATCCCAGACGTGGACCCGGTGGCCGTATTTCCCGGCGAGCAGGAGCTCCGGGTTCACGCCGTCCTCGATCATCTTCGGCGTCCCCCACTCGCTCGTGAGCAGGGTGTCGTGGCCGAGGTGCCACCAGAAATCGTAGTGGAGGTGCTGCGGCCCGCGGTCGATCTCCCAGCGGCCCAGCACGTCGAAGCTCTCGCAATCGAGCACGAAGATGCCCCCCGGCCCCTCGCCCTCGGGGTTGCCGAGCGCGCTCACGTAGATGCCGTCGGGGCCGCAGTGCAGCGTGTGCGGGCGCGAGTACCCGGCGCGCTTCGCGATCTCCTCGGCCCGCACCGTGTGGACGAGCTCGGGGCGGCGCGGGTCCCGCTTGACGTCGAAGACGAAGATGTTCGACGAGCGGAGCGCCGGGAGCAGGAGGTAGCGGCGCTCCACGTGCGGGTGCGGCGCGTAGGGGCACAGGGCGGCGCTGCACGCGTTCCAGCCGGAATGGTGCAGCTCGTCGCCGTAGGTCGGCAGCTCGTTGATCGAGGCGAGGGTGCCGTACGCGGCCGACCTGGGATCGAGGTCGACGACCGTGAGCGCGTCATGGCGGAGCTCGCCCTTTCGCTTCAGCGCGGCGCCCGCGTCGAACGCGGTCACGTAGGCCAGCCGCTCGGGCGGGGCCTCCATCGCCAGGCGGGGTGACGGGTAGAAGGTCGGATCCGGACGAAAGCGCATGATGTGCGTCTCCTTTTCGGGCTCTGGGCCGCGCCGACGGAGCACGTCGCTCGGGCGGCGCCGCCCGGTTCAGCGCGCCGTGCCGGCGCGACAGCTACAGCTGGAGAGCACGGGGCGCCGCGTATCCTGGAGCAGAGCGAAGGTCATGAGGTCCTCCTCGGTGTCGTCCATGTCCGCGTCCTCGTCCGCGCGCTCGCGGGTGAGATCCTCGGGACGAGAGGCCACCTGCCGAGCGCGCGCGCCGCCGCCGGAGCGGGCGGCGCGCGGCGCGCGGCGCGCGGCGATCTACGCGCAGCGGCTACTGCGTGATCGCCTTGAGGTCGAGCATCTCCTCGACGCTCGGGACGACGATGAGATCGCACCGGCGGTTCTTCTGCCGGCCCACGTCGTCGTCGTTCTTGGCGACCGGATCGGTGTCCGCGAAGCCCGCGGCGCTCCAGTGCGCGACCGGGAGCGCGCCCCCGCCGCCCTTGACGTCGGCCGGGCTGACCAGGAACAGGAGCACCTCGCGCGCGCGCATCAGCGACAGGCCCCAGTTGTCGCGGAACGGGCCGCCCTGGAGCGGCTTGTTGTCGGTGTGACCGGCGACCTGATAGTCGCGCTGGAGCAGCGACTGATCGTTCCGGATGACCGCCGCCACCTTGACGAGGATCTCCTTGCCCTCCTTCTTGAGCGTCTCGCGCCCGGAGTCGAAGAGGACGTCGCCCGGCAGCGAGATGACCATGCGGTTGCGCCGGATGTTCACCGCCAGGCCGAGCTTCGTGAGCTCGTCGAGCTTCTTCTTGAGCGTCTCGAAGCGCGCCTTGATCTGCTCCAGCTGGCGGGCCCGCGCCTTGTACTCGGCGAGCGCCTTCTCCCGCTCCTCGAGCGTCGAGCTCAGCTGCGACACCTGGGAGCTCGTCGCCTGGAGGTTCTCGTTCAGCTTGCTGATGTCGACGCCGGCCGCCTCGAGCTGCTTCGTCAGCTCCGCGACCTTCGCCTGCTCCACCTCGAGCGCCCTCTGGGTCTCGGCGAGGCGGCTCTCCGTGGACTTCTGCTGGTCCTGAAGGCGGTTGTACTTGTCGAGCTGGGCCTTCCATTCCTCCTCGGAGTAACCGCACCCCAGCGAGAACGACGCGATCACGGCAGGCAGGAAGGCCGCGAAAGCGAGGCTGCGACCTTTCAAGACACGAAGGTGCATGAGCACGCTCCTCCACTCCTAGTTGGTGAACATGGCCGGAGTCCAGGTGGGCGCGGCCCACCGCCGGCTCCGGATGACGCGGCCCGTCAGGCCGTGCGGGGGCGTACCCTAGCGAGGTCGCGCGCGGTTGTAAAAGGCCGCATCGATCACCCGCCCCCACCTGCCCCCCTGCGCGCGCCGCGCGGCGCGTTTCGCGCGCGGCGCGTTTCGCTTGACCAGCGTTCCGGCATTCGCACTTACTGTCGGGACACCTATGGCCTATCGCATCACCCTGATCCCCGGCGACGGCATCGGTCCGGAGGTCGTGAAGGCGACGCAGGACGTGGTCTCCGCCGCCGGCGTCGCCGTCGACTGGGAGATCCACCACGCGGGGATCGAGGTCGCGAAGCTGACCGGCTCGCCGCTCCCCCTGCCCGTGATCGACGCCGTGCGGAAGAACCGGATCGCCCTGAAGGGCCCGGTGACCACCCCCATCGGCGGCGGGTTCCGCTCGGTCAACGTGACGCTCCGCCAGACGCTCGACCTCTACGCGAACGTGCGGCCGATCCGCAGCCTGCCCGGCGTGGAGCCGCGGTTCGACGTCGACATGGTCATCGTGCGCGAGAACACCGAGGGGCTCTACGCGGGGCTCGAGCTCATGATCCTGCCCGGCGTGGCCCAGAGCATCAAGCTCACGACGGAGCGCAGCTCGACGCGCATCGCCGAGTTCGCGTTCCAGTACGCGAAGCGGCACGGCCGGAGCAAGGTGACGATCGTCCACAAGGCCAACATCATGAAGCTCTCCGACGGCCTCGCGCTCGACTGCGCGCGCCGCGTCGCCGCGCGGCACCCCGAGGTCCAGCTCGGCGAGATGATCGTCGACGCGGCGGCCATGACGATGGTCCGCGATCCGAACAAGCTCGGCGTGATCGTGACGGAGAACCTCTACGGCGACATCCTCTCGGATCTCGGCGCGGGCCTCGTCGGCGGGCTCGGCATCGTGCCGGGCGCGAACATCGGCGACGAGGCGGCGGTCTTCGAGGCGGTGCACGGGTCCGCGCCGGACATCGCGGGCAAGGGCTACGCGAACCCGACGGCGCTCGTGCAGAGCGCCGTGATGATGCTGCGGCACCTCGGCGAGCACGAGGCGAGCGACCGGATCGAGCAGGGGCTGACCGAGCTCTACCGCGCCGGCGAGGTGCGCACGCGCGATCTCGGCGGCGCGGCGAGCACGGACGACTTCACGCGGGCGCTCTGCGCCGCGATCGAAAGGCCTCGCGCGCAGGCCTGACGCCGGGCATCCTGATCCTGCAGAAGTGGGCCCTGCATGGACGCGGCTGCTCGAGTGGTGCGCCGAGGCGCTCGGCGCGACGGGCGGGCCTGCCGGCGCCGCGGAGGGCGGCGCGCGGCGGCGGCGCCGGCGGATCGTGCTCCTCGCGCTCGCGCTGATCGCGGCGGCGAGCGTCTTCCTCGGCGAGCGCTGGGGCCTCAAGGGTCTCTTGCCGGGCGTCGCGCTCTTCCTGCTCGCGGTGCTGGCGACGCGCGCCGCGCTCGACGCGCGCGCGGCGGTGTGGCGCGCCGCCGCGCTCGACCTCGACGACCCCGCGCAGCGGCCGAGCGCCGAGCCGGACCCGTGGTTCGCGCCGCCGACGGCGAGGGTCCTCCACGCGCTGGCCGCCGTGATCGACGCCGTGCGCCGCGAGCGGTACACGCTCGCGCTGGAGCGGCTCCCGTACGTCGAGCGGGCCGCGCTCCGGCCCGAGGAGGCCCGGCTGCTCGACGCGTCCCGCGCGCTGCTCTCGCTCGGCCTCGGCGACGCGGCGCGCGCGGCGCAGCAGGCGATCGTGGCGCTGCCGACGGGGATCGACGACATCGACGCGCGGCTCGGCCGGGTGGTGCTCGCCGAGGCCTGGAAGGACCCGGCGCGGATCGAGGCGATCGACCGCGCGTGGCGGCGGGAGCTCTACGCGGGCGCGACGTCCGAGGCGCTGGAGCGCCTCCTGTCGCTGTCGCGGCTGCGCCTCGCGCCGCGCGCGCTGGAGACGCTCAAGCCCGCCGAGGCGCGCGCGCTGTCGACCGAGGCGTGGGCGATCGGCGAGGAGGAGCTCGCCGCGGCGCTCGAGTCGCGCGCGCGGGGCGGCGTCTACCGCTGAGCGCGCGCTCCCGCGGCGGCGCGGGGCGGCTTCACGGCGGCGGCTCGCGCGGCACGGCGGGCGCGACCTCGCGCAGGACGCGGAGGCCGGCGAGCGAGATCTCGACGACCGCGGCGAGCCGCTCGGCGACGAGCCGCTCGGCGGAGGGCCCCGCGGCGCGCGTCTCGGCGACGAAGGCGATGCAGCGCCGGCCGGAGCCGCCGAAGGCGAGCGCGAACCCCTGGATCGGCGCCCCCGGCGCGGTCTCGGCGACGCCGATCTCCACGACGGTGTCGAAGCCCTCGGGCGCGTCGATCCGGCGCTCCACCGCGGTGAGGCTCGGATCGCGGCGCGGGAGGTCGCGCCAGAGCCGCGCGCGCGCCTCGCACGCGGCCCGGCTCGCGCGGCCGTCCTCTCGCCACGCGCGCACGAGCAGCGAGGTCTGCGCCGCGGCGTGGGTCGCGACGAGCCAGGGATCGCCGCCGTCCTCCACGCGGAAGCCGCGCGCGTCGGGCAGCGGGAGCAGGAGATCGAAGCGCTCCGAGCGGTACTCGCCGAGCTCGCCCTCGCCGAGGTCCGCCGGCGGCGGGGGCGGGGCGGGCCTCGGCGGCGGCGGGGCCGGCGGCGGCGGGGCCGGCGCGCACGCCGGCACGAGGAGGACGAGCAGCGCGGCGGCGCGCTGGAAGGCGCGGCGCGCGCGCGCGCGGAGCGACGCCGCGGGCGCCGCCTGCCCCGCGGCGCGAGGAAGTGCCCCGGGCGCCGCGGCGCGAGGGCGGGATCGGCGCGCGGGGGGCATCAGCATCCGTGCGCGAGCAGCACGAGCACGGCGCCGGCGCCGCCCTCGGCATCCGGGGCCGTGGCGAACGCGGCGACGTGGCGGGCGACGCGGCCGTGGCTGAGCCAGGCGGCGATCTCGCCGCGGAGCACGGCGTAGCCGCCGGGCGAGTGGCTGCCCTTGCCGTGGACGACGGCGACGACGCGGTCGCCGTCGCGCTGGCGCTTGCAGACGAACGCCTCGACCGCATCGCGCGCGGCCTCGAGCCGGAGGCCGTGCAGGTCGAGGGTGCCGTCGATGGCGTAGCGGGCGCGGCGGAGCCGCCGGAGCTCGCGCGGGTCGACGTCGAGGCGCCTGCCCTCGAGGCGCTCGCCGTCGTCGGTGATCTCGAACTTGATCCCCTCGATGACGAGCGAGCGCATGCGGGAGCGCGCGTCCTCGTCCGGATCGGCCGCGAGCGTCGGCAGCGCGGCCCGCTCCACGCGGCTCGCCGTGACCGGGATGCGGTTCGCGCGGTCCTCGAGCACGCGGACGCCGGCCATGTAGATGGCGAAGGTCTCCGGGTCGACGGGCCGCGGGGCCGCGAGCTCGGCGGCCACGCGCGCGGCGGCGCCGGCGCTCGGGGCCGCCGGCGCGGGTCTCGGGGCCGCCGCCGCGGGAGCGGGCGCCTTCGGCTTGGCCTGGGGTGCGGCGGCGGCGGAGGCGGCGGCGGCGGCCGCGCCGGCCTGCGCGGGCTTCGCCGCCGGCTTCTTCTTCGCCGGCCGGAGCACGGAGAACGGCTGGTAGAAGGGCTCACTCGCCTTGCGCGCCGCCTCTTTCGCCGCCCGTGCCGGGCTGCCCGCCGATCTCGGATCTCTCTCGCGCTTCGCGCCCTTCGCCATCCCCCAGAACATCGCTCGCGAGACCGCGGAGCGCAAACCGGACGGCCTCGATGCCGGCGAGCTGCCCGTCCTCGAAGTGCCAGTCGGGGTCGTCGAGCTCGGGGAAGTCGTGCGGGTTGCGGATGTCCTCGGCCGTCAGGGTGGGCAGGAGCCGCCGGGCGAGGCCGATGACCTTGGCCCGCTGCGCGTCCTCCATGGCCGAGAGGAGCTCGAACACGCGGCGGAAGAGCTCGGCGGGCGAGGGGGGAGCGCTCGGGGCGCCGTCGGGAGAGCGCATCGGGCGCAGGATACTTCATCGGGCCAGGGCCGCTGCGCGCGGCGCGCCGCTCGGCCGAGCCCGAGCGCGCGACCACGGATCCACGCTCGTCCACCCATGAGCTTGCCTTTCGAGAGCGCCGACCCCGGCGGCCAGACCGGAGGTGCTTACGGGGTCGATGTCATCGAAGGTCGGAAATGGTCACAGGGATGGGAATGCCCTTCAGGCCGATAGCGACGGCAAGGGCGTGAATGCCCATGATGAGATGTCGTGAGATGGACGCCTGACCTCGGCCAGGGCCGAGCTGGTAGTCTCTTCGATGGAAGTCCCCCATGCCCCCGGACGCCTCGCGACGTGGGGTCTCCGCGCTGGGCGGGGCCGAGCGAGCCTGTCAGCGCGGCGCCGCGCTCGCGAGGGGAAGCGCGCGCAGGAGGGTGATCACGGCGAGACAATGGCTGATCCGGCCGTCCTGCATGGCCGCCGTCACCTCGCTTGCGGTCATCACGACGGCTTCCGTGCTCTCGTGCTCGTCGCCGTCGGGCTCGCCGACCAGGCGCGCCCCCCGCGCCAGGTAAAGGTGGCAGCGGTTCGCCTGGAGCGCCGTATTCGGGTGCACCCACCCGAGCGGCTCCAGGGACGACGCCGCGTATCCCGTCTCTTCCTGGAGCTCCCGCAGCGCCGCTCGGGCCGGCTCCTCCCCGGGATCCACGATGCCGCCTGCGGTCTCGATCGTCACCGCGTCGACCCCGTGCCGGTACTGCTGCACCAGGACGAACTCCCCTGCATCGGTGATCGCCGCCACGGACACCCAGTCGGCGAGCTCCAGCGTGAAGCAGGGATACGACAGGTCCGCCGCCACGACGTCGTGACGATGCACCGCGAGCGGACCGAAGCTGCCGGCGACCGCCGAGGCGCGCCTGCGAGGGATCGTGAGGCTCATCGGGCCTCGATACTACAACGGCCCGCGCGTGAGGAGCTCGCTGCGCGCCGTGATCGGCGCTGGCGCCGGGCGCAACCTGCGCTCGCCCTCCCGCGCGGTCAGCGCGGCTTCGGACGCATGTCGTTCGCCGCCCGCGTCGCCGGTGTCGCGCCGGCCTTCTTCGGAGCGGCGCGCTCCGGCGCGGCCGGCGCATCGCTCCCGGCCCTCTCCGCCGCTGCGCCCGCCTTCTCCGCCGGAGCGCTCGTCTCATCCTCTCCTGCGTCCGCCTTCTCCGCGGCGCTCCCCCTCTCCGTTGCGGAGATTGCCTTCTCGGCTGCGGCGCCTGCCTCCTCCGCCGCCTCACTCGCCTTCTCGGCTGCTTCGCCCGCCTTCTCCGCCGCGGAGACTGCCTTCTCGGCTGCTGCGCCCGCCTTCTCCGCCGCGGCGCCCGCCTTCTCCGCCGCCTCACTCGCCTTCTCGGCCGCGGCGCCTGCCTTCTCGGCCACGGCGCCCGCCGTCTCCACCGCGGGCCTCTCGCGGCGCTCCCGCCGCAGCACCTCTTCGGCGTCTTCGCCGGGCGCCCCCCCCGCCGCTGCGGCCCCCTGCGCCTCGTCCTGCGGCGGCGGCCACGACGCCACGTAACGCGGCTGTTCCCCGGGCCCGGACGCGTCGATCCACGCGACGCTCCCCGTCCCCGGCGCGCGCACGTCGACGTGCACGAACGAGCTGTTCGGATAGTACCCGCAGCCGGTATCGGCGAGCGCGCGGCAGGCGGCCGCGAGCTCGTCGTTGCGCACCCCCGCGATGCGCAGATCGAGCGCTCGCCCCGTCTGGTGGAGGCTGCCGCGGCTCTGCGGCCGGTACCCGCTCACGAGCGACACGAGCCGGCCGGGATACCGCCGCGTGAGCGCGTCGATGCGGGAGAGCAGCCCTGGATCGAGCAGCCGCACCCCGGGCGCGATCTCCCCGGCCGGCAGCCCGCTCGGCTTCTCCCGGGCCGCCGCCCTGTCGCCGCCAGGCCGCCGCTTGCGGCTCTCCGCCTCGGACTTCCGCAGCGGCGCGCGCTCCTCCGGCAGGGCCGGCCGCGGCGCCCCCCACGGGCGCGCGAGCAACGACAGGGCGCGCCGCGCTTCCTCGCGCGGCCTCCCGGCGCAGTCCACGAGCGCGAGGCGCTCGGGCTCGATCCCGCTGCGATCGATCGAGATCGACGGACCGAGGCACGGCTTCCGGGGAGCCTCCCTGTCCGTCCCCTTCTTCCCGCCGCGCCGCTTGCTCTCGGCGACGCGCGCCGCCCTCTTCTTCTCCTTCTTCTTCCCGCGATCCTTCCTGCCCGCCTTCGCCTCCTTCGCCTCGCCGCCGCGCCTTTCGTCCGCGCTCTCGGCTGCTTCCGGCGCCTTGCCTCGGGCGCTCGCCTTCCGGTCCGCCGCGCCGCTCTTCTTCTCGGCCTTCTCGTCCTTCTTCTCTCCCCGCTCCCCCGCCGCAGCGCCCCTCGCCGCACGACGGGGCGACCTGTCGCGCGCCTCCGTCTGGCGCGCTGACCCCGCGGCCGACGGGCTCGCGGGCGGACGCCCGCGCCGGGCCTGCTCGCCGCTGCCTTCAGCCACCTTCGCGGCGGCTTGCGCCCCAGGCAGCGGCCCCGCGTGGAGGAGCCCGGCCGGGACGGCCGGCACCGCGATGCTCACCAGCGCCGCCAGCGCGGCAGCCCGGACGCGCGCCCCCCGCGCTCGCGGCTCCACGCTGCGCATCGCCTCCCCTGCGGCCTGCGGCGCCGCGCCTGTGCTGCTCACGGATCGAAGGCTCACCATGGAAAGCTCCAGTCGGGTACGACGCGAGTGCACATCGCCTCGCGCTCGGATCTCCCGGACACGAGGTCGCCGCCCGCCCGCGGGACGGCGGATGACGAAGGCAGTCGGCGGTCCGCTTCTTGAATCAAACCTCGGGACGAGGTCAGCGACCTCGACATAGGCTCTCCGAGACGCCCCTCGCGAAAGATCGTGAGGGATCAAGGAGATCCGAGGACACCCATGTCATGAAGTGCGGAGGGCAGCCCAATTTTCTGCGGCGCTGACCAGAGGCTGTGGTAGGAACCAACTACCTCGCGACTGCGGTCGGGTCGCGAGCGCGGATCCGGGCAGCATGGGGGCAGAGCCCCTCATCGCGCGGACCGCAGCCGGGCGCGGCTTGGAAGAGTTGGCCCGGCGCACTGCGGCGCGGCCCAGCCTCCGCGATCTCCGCGTCAACGAGCAACGAGATCCACGGCGGCGACAGGCGTCGCGTCCCTTGCACAACCCGTCCGGGCCGTCGCGAATCGCGGGGGAAACGCCCGGCTCAACACGCACAAGCTTCACCCACCACACCATCGATGCAAGCGGGGCGCCACACGCGGGATGCGGAAGCCGAACCCGGTGGCACGTCCAGGGCCGCTCCGAGGTCAGCAAGGGCACGACATGCGGCGAATTCGTAGAGACGCAACCAAGGTCTGGCACAATCCCGAGCTCCACACCGCCTATGGCCGTGGTCAGCCGAACAGCGCAGGGCTGCCGCGCCCGACGCAGACCGGCGAGGACCGGCGGGCGGCGAAGCAGCACCGCGCCGCGCTCGAGGCGCTGTTCTCCCCGCGCAAGGAGCCGGAGGTCGAGGACAGCAAGGGCGGGCGCGTCAAGTCCGGGCGCGACGCCGCGTCCAAGACGCCGGGGCGCATCGTCCTCGCGCCGCCCCCGCAGAGCGATCCCAAGGCCGTCGAGCGGCAGCGCCTCCTGTCGAAGCTCCTCGGCGCCTCGGGCCGTCCGAACATCTCCAAGGCCGCGAACGACTTCCTCCGCGCCGGCCACGTCTTCCCCGCAGAGCAGGACGTGTACCTCCAGCTGCTCGAGCACAGCGACGAGCAGCGCATCCAGGAGGCGATCGACGAGCTCTCGAACATCCTCGTCGGCGAGCTGCCGAAGCGGCGCGCCGTGCTCGAGTCGCGGCTCCGGCGCATCGAGGAGTTCGCGGAGGAGGCCGCCACGCGCGAGGCCGCCGAGCGGCTGCGGCGCCAGGTGAGCGGCAGGGCCGAGGCCCCGGGCGCGAACGGCGCCGGCGAGCCCGCCGCCCCTGCGCGGGCCGCGAGCGCGCCGGGCGCGATCTCCCTCCCGGAGGACGGAGGCGCGGCCGAGCGCGGCGCCCTCTGCGCGGTCGCCGAGGCCGGCGGCGAGGCGGAATGACGCGCGCGGAATTCGAGGCCGAGCTCCGCAAGCTGCTCCAGGGCCACGAGACGGGCACCGCGAACGAGCGGTGCGTCGAGTGCGTCGCGTGCGAGCGCTGCGTCGACTGCACGTTCTGCCGGGGCTCCAAGGCGCTCCAGCGGTGCCACTACTGCGTCGACTCCCAGCGCTGCGCGGACAGCACCCACTGCCGCGGCTGCCGCGATCTCATCAAGTGCAGCCACTGCGTCGCGTCCGAGCGGTGCACGCAGTCGTCGTACCTCGTGCGCTCGGTCGACTGCACGGGCTGCACCTACTGCTTCGGGTGCGTGGGGCTCGTGCGCAAGGACTTCCACATCCTCAACCAGCCGTACGACCGCAGCACGTACTTCAAGCTCACCAGCAAGCTGATGCGCGAGCTCGGGCTCGGCGCCGGGGCCGAGCCCGGCCCCGCCCCGCGCGCGGCCCACCGCTAGCGATGCGCGCGGTCGTGCAGCGCGCGCTCGCGGCGCGCGTCGAGGTCGAGGGCCAGGTGGTCGGCGCGATCGAGCGCGGCCTCGTGGCCTTCGTCGGCGCCGCGAAGGACGACGACGACGCGGACGCCGACCACGTCGCGAGCAAGATCGCGGGCCTCCGGGTGTTCAGCGACGACGCCGGCAAGATGTCGCGCGCGCTCGCGGACGTGCGCGGCGGCGGGGTGCTCGCGATCAGCCAGTTCACGCTCTTCGGGGACGTCCGCCGCGGCCTCCGGCCGAGCTTCGACGGCGCGATGGAGCCGGTGCGCGCCGAGGCGCTCTACGAGCGCGTCGTCGCGGCGCTGCGCGCGCGCGGCCTCGAGGTGGCCACCGGCCGGTTCCGCGCCGACATGCGCGTGTTCGTCGAGAACGACGGGCCGGTCACCATCCTCATCGATTCGAAGCGGACGTTCTGACCTCGACGTGAACGTTCCGCCGTGGACGTCGAAGACGCACCGGCGTGACGTGGCCGCGCCCGGCGAGCCTCTGCGGCCGGCGTGACAGTCCTCTTCTCGCCCCGCGCGGAGCGCGCTACCGGAGGGGCCATGCGGGTCAGCATCGTGGGCGCAGGCGCGCTCGGGCGCGTCTACGGCGTGCGCCTCGCGGCGCAGGGAGAGGACGTCACGTTCGTGGTCCGGCCGGAGCGCGTCGCCGGCGACGGTCCGTACGTCATCGAGCAGGTGAACGGCTCGCAGCGCCGCGACACGCTCGAGCGGCCGCGCCTCGCGGCCGACATCCCGGCCGACGCGGAGATCGTCCTGGTCACCGTGCGCTTCGATCAGCTCGCGCCAGGCCACGCCGGCGCGGCCCACCCCGGCAGCGCCGCGGCGCGCGCGGCGGGTGGCAGGACCGTCGCGGACATCCTTCGCGGCGGGCCGGCCGTGCCCATCGCGGTGCTCACGCCGATGTTGCCCGCGGAGCGCGCGGCGCTCGAGGGGGCCGCCGAGCGCCGCGTCACCCCCGCGATGCCGAGCGTGTCGGGCTACGCCGACGAGCGCGGCGCAATCCGCTACTGGCTCACCGCGGTCGCGTCGACGCTGCTCGACGAGGAGGGAGGCGCGCCGTCGGATCGGCCGCGGCTCGAGGAGCTCGCGCGCCGCCTCACCGAGGCCGGCGTGCCGGCGCGGCTCGATCGCGACGTGGGCGCGCAGAACGTCGCCACCACGACCGCGTTCTTCCCGCTGATCGCGGCCGTCGACGCGGGCGGCGGCGTCAGCGGCCTCGTGGCGGACAGGGACGCGCTCGGCGCCGCGCTCGACGCGACCAGGGAGTGCGTGGCGCTCGCGGAGCGGCTCGGCAAGGTGGCGCCCTGGGCGAAGCTCCTCACCCGGCTCACCGGGCCCTTCGCGGCGAAGACCGGCGTCGCGCTCGTGCGCCAGCTGTTCCCCGAGACGCTGCGGTTCGTCGACGTCCACTTCGGGCCCAAGCTCCACGGGCAGCACCTCGCGATGGGCGCCGCGATCCTCGCCATCGGCCGCGAGCACGGCGTGAGCCTGCCGGCGCTCGAGCGTCTGCTGGCGCTGATCGAGGGTCGCTCCGGCGCGCGCGGCCCGGTCAAGCGCATCGCGTGATGACCACGCGCAGCGCGCGATGACCATGCGCGTCGCGTGATGACGCGCGCAGCGCGCGAGGACCACGCGCGCACACGAGGACCACGCGCCGACGCGGTGGCCCCGGTCAGCGCGCCGCCGCGAGCTGCGCCGCGAGCGCGATCGCCTCGCGCATGCCGCGCGGGTCCGCGCCCCCCGTGCCGGCGAGATCGTAGGCGGTGCCGTGGTCGACGCTCGTGCGCACGATCGGCAGGCCGAGCGTCACGTTCACCGCCTCGCCGAAGCCGAGGAGCTTGCTCGGGATCGTCGCCTGGTCGTGGTACATCGCGACGACCCCGTCGAGGGCGCCCCGCGCCGCGAGCCGGAACGCCGTCTCCGCGCCGACGGGCCCCGTGAGCTCCGCCGCCGGGCCCGAGCGCGCGAGCCGCCGCGACGCGAGGCGGATGCCCGGCGCGATCCGCCGCGCCTCCTCGTCGCCGAGCAGCCCGCCCTCGCCGGCGTGCGGGTTGAGCGCGGCGACGGCGACGCGCGGCTTCTCCCGCCCGAGATCCGCGAGCAGCCGCGCGAGCCACACCGAGGCGCGCGCCACCTCGCGCGGGTTCACCGCCTCGGGCACCTCGCGCAGCGGCACGTGGGTCGTCACGAGGGCGGTCACGAGCTTGCCGGAGGCGAAGGCCATCGTGACCTCGCGCGCGCGGAGCCGGCGGCCCAGGTGCTCGGTGTGCCCGAGGAAATCGGCCGAGCCCGGCGCGCCGCTCGTGGCGATCGCGTGCTTCGACGCGGGCCCCGTCACGAGCGCTGCCGCGACGCCGTCGCGGACCAGATCCGTCGCCGCGTCGATCCACGCGAGCTGCGCCGCGCCGTCCTCGGCCTCGGGTCGCCCGAATGCGCTCGGCCGCGAGAGCCGCGCGCTCGCCGCCCAGATCCCCACCTCGCCGGGCGCGAGCCGCTCGATGGCGGCGCTCCCGTCCACCACCACGAGCCGCCGCGCGGCGACCCGGACGAGCCGCGCGGCGCGCCGCAGGACCACCTCATCGCCGACGAGCACGCAGCGCACACCCTGGGCGGACGCAGCGCCGGCGACGGACACCTCGGGGCCGACCCCGCTGGGACATCCGACGCTGATCGCGACGATCGGCGGCCCGGCCTTCGCCGGCGCAGCCTTCGCCGGCGCGGCCTTCACAGGCGCGGCCTTCGCCGGCGCAGCCTTCGCCGGCACGGCCTTCACAGACGCGCTGCGCGAGCGACCTCCGCCGCGCGCCGCGCCGGCGGCCGGCCGCGGAGCGTCGCGGCGACCCTTCGCCGTCATCGGACGATACGCCGCTCGCGGCCGGTGCTCTCGCCGCCGAGCGACGTCGACCCCGATCGGCGACCGCCGTCCTCCTCGCGCGCCGACTCGCTCTCCTCGTCGTCGCCGTCGTCCTCGTCCTCGTCGCTCTCCTCGTCGTCGCCGTCGCCGTCGCCGTCGTCGTCCTCGTCCTCGTCGACCGACCGCTCGTCGACCGGCCGCTCGTCGCGCTCGGCCGCCCCGCCCCGCTGCGGCGGTCGCGCCGCGTCGGCGCCCTCAGGGCCCGTGCCGGGCAACGGCGACTCCAGCCGGTAGCCGGCCCCGCGCAGCGTGACCAGCGGCAGCGCCGCGCCGAGCTTCGCCCGGAGGCGCCGCACGTGGATGTCGACCGTCCGCGCGCCTCCCTCGTACTGGCTCCCCCAGACGCGCCGGAGCAGCTCTGTCCGCGACACAACCTTCCCGCGCCGTTCGCACACGTACGAGAGCAGCGCGAACTCCTTCGCGGTGAGCGGCACGTGCATGCCGCCGACCGACACGTCGTGCGCCGCGCGATCGATCACGATCGCGCCCACCTTCACGCGCTCTTCGGTCGCGAACTCGCTGCGCCGCCACTCGACGAGGCGAACACGCGCGTAGAGCTCGGCCGGCACGTACGGCACGAGCAGGAAGTCGTCGAAGCCGCTCGACGGCTCGATGCGCGCGATCTGCGCCACGCTCACCGCGACCAGCGCGCCGACCTCTTCCAGGCGCGGCTCGCGGCGGAGCGCGCGCAGCGCCGCGGCCGCCAGATCGGGCCGGTCGAGCGCCTCGACGACGATCGCGCGCGCCTTGCTCTCGTCATCATGGAAGAGCCGGGGCGGATCGTCCCACAGGTCCAGCGTCCTCACATCGGCGCCCAGCGATCGCAAGACCGCTGCCGCTCCCTCATCACGTTCCAGGTCCGGACCGTGCCCGACGATGGCTATGAACGAACGACGCGCCACCCGCCCCGTATACGGGTGTCCGGCGGTGCCTGCAAGACGCACCGCGCTAAACGTACCAGGACTGCAGCGTGGCTTACATTCCGTCCACGATGAATCAGCGGAAAATCAGCCGATCTTTGTGCCGCCGACGGTGATGCGGTCGATTTTGATTGTAGGGCAACCAACGCCCACGGGGACGCTCTGTCCGTCCTTGCCGCAGGTCCAGATGCCGTCGGAGGTGGCGACGTCGTGGCCGAGCATCGTGACGCGCCGGAGCACCTCGGGGCCGTTGCCGATGAGGTTCACCCCCTTGAGCGGCGCGGTCAGCTTGCCATCCTCGATGAGGTAGCTCTCGGTCAGCGAGAAGACGAAATCGCCGTTCGAGATGTCGACCTGCCCACCGCCGAACTTCTTCGCGAAGATGCCCCGCTTGACCGAGCGCACGATCTCCTCGGGATCGTGCGGGCCGGCGAGCAGGATGGTGTTCGTCATCCGGGGCATGGGCGCGGCGGCGAAGCTCTCGCGGCGCCCGTTGCCGGTCGGCGTGATCCCGTAGTGCCGGGCCGAGAGGCGGTCGTGCATGTACCCGACGAGCTTGCCGTTCTCGATGAGCGTGCTGCGCTCGGGCTCGTTGCCCTCGTCGTCCACGTTGATCGTGCCGCGGGACTGGAGGAGCGTCGCGTCGTCCACGACGGTGCAGAGCCCGCTCGCGACCTCCTTGCCGATCTGCCCCGAGTAGTTGCTGGTCCCCTTGCGGTTGAAGTCCGCCTCGAGGCCGTGCCCCACGGCCTCGTGGAGCAGGATGCCGCTGTCGCCCGGCGCGAGCACGACGTTCATCTCGCCGGCGGGCGCGTCGCGCGCGTCGAGCATCGCGACCGCCTGCCGCGCGGCCTCCTCAGCGTGCCACTCCGGCGACTTGCCCTCGAAGTACGCCGTCGTCATGCGCCCGCCGCCGCCGCTCGACCCCTCCTGGCGCTTGCCGCTGCGCTCGGCGAGCGCCCGCACGCCGAAGCGGATGAGCGGCTGGACGTCGTGCGCCATCCGGCCGTCGCTCGTGGCGACGAGGACCTCGCGCACCTCCTCGGCGAAGCTCGCCTCCACCTTGACGATGCTGGGGTCGAACGCGAGCGCCGCGGCGCTCGCGCGCTCCAGCAGCGAGCGCTTCTCCAGCCCGGGCACGTCGAGCGAGACGCCGGGCAGATCGTAGCGGCCCGGCAGCTCGCGGCGCCGGAGCGCGATCTTCTCCGTGCCGCCGGAGCCCGTCGCGATCTGCGCCGCCGTCTCGGCCGCGCGCTTCATCGCGTCCCAGGTGAGGTCCTCGGTGTACGCGTACCCGGTCGCGTCCCCCCGCTGGACGCGCACGCCGACCCCCATCGACACCCCGCGCGACGCGGCCTTCAGGATGCCTTCATCGAAGGTGAACCCACCCCCCGCCCGGTATTCGAAGAAGAGGTCGGCGTAATCGCCGCCCTTGGACAGGGCGACCGAGAGGAGACGCTCGCAGAGCGCGGCGTCGACGGCATTTTCCTCTCCTGGAGCGAACGGGGCACGGTAGGCCTGGCTGCGCGACATGGTGCCCAACTCTAGGTCGATTCGCCGGGGCGGTCGAGGCGCGGGCGGCACGTCGGACCCGCCCGCGCGAGCGCCTGTGCCCCGGCGCGCCAGTGTGCCCCGGCGCGCCAGCGAGCCGGAGCACGCCCGCGCTGGCCCCGCGCAAGCCCCCGCAACGGTTGCGCACCGCCTCGCCCGCGCCCCGCGTGTGTCAGACTCATGGCGGCGGGAGGCGACGGTGGCGACGCCGGGGGTACGTTGGTGGATGGGCGGCGGCGCTGCGGCCCCGGTCGGCTGACAGATGCGCAGAAATGTGCAAGAAGGGCGCTCGACTGCTATGCTTCGAGCCGTCTTCGCGTCGCGTCGATGGCGGCGCGCGGCGCCGGCCATCTTCTCCGTGATCTTCGCGATTCCCCGGCGGATCAGCGCGCTCTACGCCGTGGCGCGCGCTCTCCGCCGACGCGCCTCGCTCGGACCCGTCTAGCGTCCGACCGGGGCGGGTCGCAGGCCGCCTTCCAGGCGGTCGCCTCGCTTCCCGCGAGGCACGCCGGGATCCCGCACTGCAAACAGGCACCTTGGCGGTAGCTTCCGGAACTTCCGATGCCGCGTGCTTGTACGTGGTAGCGGGATTCGCTAGGTGTTTTTATCGAAGTGATGGGCGCCGGCCGGGCGCCCTGACAATGCCCCGCTGTCCTCGTAGGAGATTCCCATCGCCGTGGCGGTCGATCGCGACAAGGTACTCCAGGCCGCGCAGAAGCTGGTCGAGCGAAAGCGCTTCGACAGGGCCATCGCCGAGTACCAGAAGCTGGTCGCGGAGGACCCGAAGGACGTCCGGACGCTGCTCAAGATCGGCGACCTCTACCTGAAGATGGAGGAGTACGTCGAGGCGATCACCACCTACGAGCGCGTCGGCCAGTTCTACTCCCTTCAGGGCTTCGCGCTCAAAGCGATCGCCGTTTACAAGCAGATCCGCGAGATCATCCACAAGCACGTCCCGCAGTACGAGGACCGCTTCGGCCACATCGTCCCGCGCCTCGCCGAGATCTACACGCAGCTCGGGCTCACGAGCGACGCGCTCGCGGCCTACGACGAGGTGGCGACGCGCCTCGTCCGCGCCGGCCGCGACCGCGACGCGATCGACATCTTCAAGCGGGTCGTCGACCTCGATCCCAACAACCCGCTTCCCTACCTCCGCCTGGCCGAGACGCTGATCCGGGTCCGCGACTACGACGGCGCGATCCAGCGCTTCGGGACCGCCGCCGAGATCCTGCTCAAGCTGGGGCGGCGCGACGACGCGCTGAAGGTCGTCGAGCGCCTCCTGCAGCACCGCCCGGACGCCCGCTTCGCCCGCATGGCCGCCGAGATCTACCTTGACCGCGGCGACGCGAGCGACGGGATGTCGGCGCTCACCAAGCTGCAGATCGCGTTCAAGGAGAACCCGCGGGACCTGGAGACGCTCGCGCTCCTCGCCCGCGCCTTCGACCTGCTCGGGCAACCGGCCAAGGCGATCGAGGTGCAGAAGGAGTCGGCGCGCATCGCGAAGGAGGCGGGCCGGGTCGACCAGTTCACCGCCCTCGTCTCCGCGCTGCTCGCGCGCGCCCCGAACGACGAGGGCGTGCGCCAGCTCGCGTCGCAGCTCGCGCCCTCCTCGACGGACCCGCGCTCGTCCATCGACGTCGAGCTCGAGGAGGACGACGCCGACGACGTGGACGACGCGGAGGAGCTCGAGCTCGAGGACGCCGAGCCCTCGTCCGCGGCGCCGTTCCCGCTGCGCGCGTCGCAGCCCTCGACGGCCCCGGTCGCGAGCCCCCGGCAGCTCGCCGCCCACGCCGAGAGCTTCCGGCGCGACCGCGAGTACGACAAGGCGGTCGCCCTCCTCAAGGGCGGCATCGCCCGGCTGCCGGCCGCCCGGGAGCTGCGCGAGAAGCTCTGCGACGTGCTGATCGAGGCGGGCGATCAGGACGGCGCCATCGAGCAGATGATCGCGTTCGCGCAGCAGCTGTCGAGCGAAGGCGCCGTCGACGACGCCGCGAGGCTGCTCGACGAGGTGCTGCTCCTCGACCCGGAGCACGCCCAGGCCACGGAGATGCTGGGCCAGCTCGGCTACGCCGTCCCGCAGGAGGAGGAGCTCGCCGAGGAGGAGCCGGCCGGGCGGGAGGGCTCGATCGCGGCCGTCGAGAACGAGGCGTACGCGTCCGAGGTGCCGAGCCAGGAGCTCTACGACCCCGACGCGCCGCTGCCCGCGTACACGCTCGACGAGGACGGCGTGGTCGAGGCGCTCCCGCGGCGGCCGCAGCTCGTCACGCACCTCGACGACCCGTTCGCGAACGAGCCGCCGCTGCCCGCGTACGAGCTCGAGGACGAGGTGGAGGACGAGGAGGAGACGGCGTCGGTCAACCCGAGCCGCTCGCCTGGTCACCCGCTCGCGGTCGCGGCGTCCCAGCCGCCGCCGTCGATGCCCCCGCCGCCCGTGCTCGTCCCCCCGCCGGCGACGCTCTACAGCCCGGCGTCCGCCCGGCCGGCGTCGGTCCGGCCGCCGTCCGGCCGGTCCGTGCCGCCGGGGTCGGGCCGGCGCGCGGACGCGCTCGACGAGGACGCGCTCGAGGAGGTCGAGTTCTTCGCGCAGCACGGGATGTTCGACGAGGCGCGGGTCATCCTCGAGGAGCAGCTCGCGCGGCTGCCGAACCACCCGCTGCTGATGGAGCGGCTGCGCGAGGTCGCCGAGCTGGCGTCGCAGTCGCGCGTGACCACGGAGAACGAGAGCGGCACGCGCGTCGTCCCGCGCGGCAGCGAGCGGCCGGACGAGGACCGCGCCTTCGACATCGCCGAGTCGCTCAAGCTGATCGACGAGCTCGAGGTGGCGCCCGGCTCGGTGACGGGCGTCCAGGACGATCCCCGGCAGATCAGCGTCGAGAGCGTCTTCGAGCAGTTCAAGGCGGGCGTCGCGGCGCAGGTCTCGGAGTCCGACGCGTCGACGCACTACGACCTCGGCGTGGCCTACAAGGAGATGGGCCTCTACGGGGACGCGATCGCCGAGTTCGAGCTCGCCGCCCGCGACCCCGGGCGGGAGTGCGTGTGCCAGTCGATGATCGGCGTGACCCACCTGCAGATGGGCAACATCGAGGCGGGCATCGACGCGCTCATCCGCGGGCTGCACGCCTCGCACAAGACGGTCGAGCAGGAGCTCGCGCTGACGTACGAGATCGCGAACGCGTACGAGATGCGCGGCGTCCCCGACCAGGCGCTCTACTACTTCCAGCGCGTCGCCCGGATGAGCCCGAGCTACAGCGACCCGCGCGGCAGCGTCGCGGAGCGGATCCGCCGCATCGACGTCCCGAAGCCGGCCGCGCGCGCGGTCGGGGCCGAGATGCTCGCGGACGAGTTCGACGCCGCCTTCGACGATCTCCTCCCGAGCGGCAAGCTCCCCTGAGCGCGCGAGATCCCGCGCGCGGCGCGCGGCTGCCGCACGCCGCGTGGCCTCCGCACGCCGCGTGGCCTGCGCACGCCGCGTGGCCTCCGCGCGCGGCGGACTGAGGTGAGGTCCGTCGCCTCCCCGAAGCGCCAGAAATTGGGCCCTTTCCGTCGCCCTCAGGTACCGGGGGTGCATGAACCGACCGCTCTTCTACGTCGCCGCCCTCACCTCGGTCCTCGCGCTCGGCTGCGGTGCCGGGCTCGACATGAACGCACGGGCCGGCCGCCCGACGGGCGCCTCCGCCAGGGCGGCGGCCGAGGAGCGGCGCGAGGCCGCGCAGCGCGCGGAGGGCTCGACCGACGAGCGCGCCCCGGCCGCGAAGGAGACGACCGCGGCGCGTGGGCCCGGCGATTACGTGGCCTACCGCTTCTCGGGGAGCTTCACGAAGAGGCCGCTGCTGCTCACCCAGCGCGTGATCGCGCGCGAGGGGGACGTCCTCGTGGTCGACATGACCCTCGAGGGCGACAAGGAGACCGAGGCGCTGCGGGTCCGCATGAGCGACGCGCCCGGCCGCCGCGGCGAGATCCTCAGCGCGGCGTGGATCGACGCCGGGGCCGAGCGGCCGGCGACCCTCGCGGCCTACGACGCGATGATGGCCAAGACCACGCTCGCCGCGGACGAGAACGAGGAAGTGCTCGGCAGCGAGGCGGTGAACGTCGAGGTCGGCGGCGCCCCCATCACCTGCGAGAAGACCAGCTTCCGCGTGCGCATCGGCAAGCGGAAGGCGACCCTGCACACGCTCACCAGCGACGGTTTCGCCTGGGGCGACGTGGGCGGCGAGATCACCGCCGAGGACGGGCGCGTGCTCTACCGGGCCGAGCTGATCGACCGGGGCCACGCGGCCGCGGCGCAGCAGCGGCCGTCCGAGGCGGCCGGCGACGCGGCGCCGCGGCCGGCGACGGTGGCGCAGTCCGATTACGAGGACTGAGCCTGCGCCGGCGCGCCGCCGGGGTTGCCCTTGCGCGCGAGGATCTCGCCCGAGCGCGCCGCCGCCGCCTTGACCAGGTGGCCCATCTTCGGGTGCTCGGGCTCGAAGTCCGGCTCGATCCCCTCGGCGCGGAGCGCCTCCGTGCAGACCGGGCCGATCGACGCCACGACGCCGCGCGCGAGCCCGGCGCGGAGCTGATCGACGAGCCCCTCCTCGGCCGCGACGAGCAGCGCGTGCTCGACCTGCGCGCGGCTCGTGAACAGCGTGATCGCCGCCTCGCCGCCCGCCAGGGCGCGCAGCGCCTGCCGCAGCGGCGAGGTGTCCTCGGGGAGCGCCCAGCGGTACACCGGCACCGGCGTGACGCGGGCGCCGGCCGCCTCGAGCCCGGCGTAGAGCTCGTGGCTCGGCGCCCCGTGCTCCTGGACGGCGACGCGCTTGCCGCTCAGGTCGCCGAGGCCGGCGACGACGTCGAGGATCTCTCGCCAGGTGTTCGGCTCGGGGACGGTGATGAAGCGGGTCAGGCCGAGCTCGCGCAGCGCCGAGGCCGGCTTGGGGCCGCGCGCGACGAGCTGCACCGAGGACAACGCCGCGGCCATCAGGGACACGCCCTGGGCGCCCGCCTCGTCGTCCCCGGCGGGCGCGCCGCCGCCCTCCCCCGCGTCAGCCCGGCTCGGCTCGAGCGCGGGCGCGGCCTCGGCCACGAGGGCCCTGGTGCCGACGCCGGTCATCAGGATCACCAGGTCGAACTCGGCGGCCGCGAGGCGCCGCGCGAAGTCGAGCGCGCGCTCGTTCCGCTCGATCGGCACCTCGCGGAGCGTCGGCGCCGTGACGGGCACCCCGCCGTGCCGCTGGATCAGCGAGGCCATCTCGGCGGCACGCCGGCTCTCGAAGCTGATGACGCGGCGCCCCGCGAAGTCGGGCGAGGTGGGAGAAGAAGGATGAGGAGGCAGGGGGTGCGTGGGCGTGCTCACCCGCGGAGCATAACCCAAGTGGGGTTCTGGCGGGTTTCGGGCCGTTGACCAGTTTGCTAAGCTCCATCCGTGAGCCATCCGATGAGCGACGAGGCTGGCGGGGCCCAAGGGGGCGGGCTCTCGCATGCGACCTCGGAGAACGACGTCGGCCCCGACCCCGTCATCGGCGCGGGCATCGCGCTGCTCGGCATCTTTCTGATGGGGGTGGGGGGCGCGCAAGGCGCGCACTACCTCTTCAATTTCGGCGTGCTCGTGGCGGTGCTCGGGGCGGTGCTCTTCGTCCTGTTCGTGGCCGTCACCGCGCTGAAGCAGCGCCGCGCGCTCAGCGCCTCGAGCCGCACGTCGAGCCCCGACACCGGCGCCGCCGAGCAGCGAGACGCGCGCGACTGATCTCACGCGGCGCGCGCCGGCGCGCCGGCGCGGAGCGCCGCGACCAGGAGCCACGCCGGCAGCGCGTAGCGCCGCGACCAGGAGCCACGCCGGCGGCGCCTGAGCGCCGCGACCAGGGTTCACGCCGGGTCGCGTCCGAGCGCCGGGCGCGCGGCGGTTATCCCTGGGCGCCGCCGCGCGGCTCGCGCTGCTCGTCCGGCGGCGCCGGGGAGCTGGACGGGCCGGGCATGGAGAGGTCCGGCTCGATGTCGGCGAGGGAGACGCCGAGCTCCTCCGCGATGCTCTGGATCTCGGCCCGCTCGGCCGGCGTGGGCGCGCCGTCGGCCGCCGCGAGCCGGATCAGCAGGCGCACGACCTCCACCCGCTCGCTGGCGTTGCAGAGCGCCTTGAGCTCGCGGTAGCAGCGGTCGACCTCTCCCTCCTGGAGCGCGGGCAGCTTGCCCTGGAGGGCGTTGAACACCGCGTCGACGCCGCTCGGCGCGAGCCCGTCGACGTGCGTCAGGAGCTCGCGGAGCAGCTCGTCCTCCTTGCTCGAGAAGCGGCCGTCGACGCAGGCGACCTTGCCGAGCAGCACGATGACGGTCGCGATGTAACGGAGGACCACCGCCTCGTCGTCCGGGAGCGCCGTGCGGAGCTCCTTCAGGAGGGCGTCGAGGTTCGGGAACGAGCCCCCCTGCTTCAAACCCAGCCAGGCGAGGAGTCCCACGCGCCGAAGCTACCAGATCCTCGCCGGGCCGGGCAGCCCGGCGGAGGATCGTTCGTTGCGATGCCTGTCGCCCATCCCCGGCGCCCTAGTCCTCGCCCCCGCGCTCCGCAATCCAGTCGTCGATGGGATTGTCGGACTTCGGGGTCTTCAGGATGGAGCCGTCGGGCCCGTCCTTGCGCACCACGAGCGTGCGCCGCGTGGTCGTGTCCGGGGTCTCGCGCGCGACCACGGTGATCACGTTGACCCCGGGCCGGAGCGGCGCCTCGAACGAGAACTCCGCCTTCTTCGGGTCCGCGCCGTCGCGGTTCGACTTGTAGTAGAGCTTCCGCGATCCGACGAAGATGAAGGTGTCGAGCAGCCGCTCGCTGTCGGCCGCCGTCCCCGTGATCTTCACGGTGTCGGTGGTCGTCGCCAGCGCCGCCGCGGCGATGTCGAGCGTCGGGGGCGCGTGCGAGTAGAGGTCCTCGAACGCGACCGCCGCGGGGGCCGGCGCGCCGGCCGGGGTCACCTCGCGCGGCGCGACGAAGGCGAAGCGGCCTCCGCCGAGATCGACCTTGAGGAACCCGCCGGGCGCCTCGCCGAGCACGTTCACCGCCGCGCCCGGCGGGAGCCGGCCGAAGCCGCGCGCGCTCGCCTCCGGCGAGGGGAGCAGCGTCGCCCCGCCGGTCCCGGCCTTGACGGCGGAGCCGCCGGCCTTGATCGCGACGCGCGGGGCGATCGGGATCTTCACCTTCTCGCTCGCGAACTCGCGCAGGTCGCGATCGCCGACCGACAGCGTGAGCGTCGCCTCGGGCTCCGACAGCTGGGGCTCCACGTCGAAGCTGAAGACCACCTTGCGCACGTCGCCCGGCTTGATGTTCGAGACGTCGAAGCGCCCGGCGTGCAGCAGCAGCCCGTCGCCCGAGAGGTTCGCGATGTTCGCCTGCGTCTCGTACGACTGGCCCTTGCCGACGTTCTTGACGGTCAGGTACATGCTGACCCGCTCGCCCTTCTGGATGAGCCCGTCGCCGTTGCCCTCACGATCGTCGACGATCTGGTACGCGTACTGGAAGAGCGGCCGCTCGAGCGCGCGCACCGTGGGCCGGATCTCGACCGGGGGCGGCTCCGGCGCGCCGGAGACCTCGAACTTCACCTTCAGGCCGTCGCTCCGCGCGAGCGCGCCCATCGGGATCTTGCAGGAGCGCTTCTCGTTCCCCTTCCTCGGCTTCGTCGTGCCGATCTTCCGCCCCTCGATCTCGCACCAGCCGAGCGGCGCCTTCGCGGTCTTCGTCTGGCCCGGGCCGATCTTGCCGAAGATGAGCTCCTTGCTGTCGAAGTACAGGTTGTCGCTCTCCGTCGTCCCGCGGAGCCGGTAGACCGGCTGCTTGCCGTTGTTCTTGACCGTGACCCGGAGCTCCATCGGCTGGCCGGCGACCACCTCGGCGTTCGGGCGATCGGTCTCGACCTTGACGTCGAGCTCGGACTTGGGCCCGGGCGTCACGCCCTCGGGCGCGTCGGACCAGTCGACGCCGAGGCGCGCGAGCTCGGCCCCGACCTTCGCCAGCTCCTCCTTGCCGACCTGCTCGATGTGCTCGTGCACCGCCCGGAGCTGCTGGAGCCGCGGGGTGTTCGCCGGCATCCGCGCGGCGAGCTCGCGCGCGAAGCGGATCGGGAAGTCGAGGGCGAAGTCGTCGTCGATGTCGCCGCCGCGGTCGCGCATCTCCTCGCGGTCGGCGCTCGTGAGCTGGTAGCGGACGACCTCGGACGGCTTGCCCGCCGCCGCCACCCGCGCGTTCGAGAGGTGCGCCGAGAGGTCGCGCTCCCGGAGGCCGTCCTTCTGCACGGTGAGATCCATCTCGAGCTCGTCGACCGTCATCGGGTCGAGCTCGATGTCCGGCGTGACGCCGACGCCCTGGATCGAGATGTCGCCCGGCGTCAGGTACTGCGCGATCGTCAGCTTGAGCGCCGCCTTCTCCGCCGTGACGTCGGGGAAGACGAGCTGCACGCTCCCCTTGCCGAACGTCTGCGAGCCGACGATGACCGCGCGGTCGTTGTTCTTGAGCGCGCCGGCGACGATCTCGCTGGCGCTCGCGCTGTTGCCGCTGACGAGCACCACCATCGGGTACAGCGGCTCCGTGCCGGGGCCCTTGGCGCGCTTCTCCTCGCGCCCGTCGGAGGCGCCGACCGTCGAGACGATGACGCCGTCGGCGAGGAACTTGTCGGTGATGCGCGCGGCCTGCTCGAGCAGGCCGCCCGGGTTGCCCCGCAGATCGAGCACGAGGCCCTTCAGCGGCCCCTTGGCGCGCAGCCCGTCGAGCGCGGCGTCGAGCTCCGCGGCCGAGGTCGCCTGGAACGTCTTCAGGCGGACGTAGCCGACGCCGCCCTCCAGGGCGCGCGACTCGACCGACCTCACCTTGATCACCTCGCGGGTGAGCTCGAACGCCTTCGGGCCCTGCCACCCGCCCTCGCCCTCGCGGGTCACCCACACGGTGACCGGGGTGCCAGGGTCGCCGCGGAGCCGCCGCACGGCGTCGTCGAGCGGCATGTTGAGCGTCGACTCGTTGTTGATCTTCACGATCCGATCGAGCCGCTTGAGGCCCGCCCTGCCCGCGGGCGTGTCGGGCATCGAGTTCAGGATCGTGTGCAGCTCGTCGCGGATCGAGATGACGATGCCGATGCCCCCGAACGCGCCCGACGTGGAGAGGTTCATCTCCTTGTAGGCCTCCGGGCTCAGGAAGGCCGAGTGCGGGTCGAGCGTGTGCAGCATGCCGTTGCACGCGGCGTACTCGACGTCGCGGAGGTCGACCTCGGTGCCCTTGAGGTTCTTCTGCAGGAAGCCGAAGATCTCGCGGAGGCGCGCGGAGACGTCCCAGGGGCCCTGGATGTTGTCGATCCGGAACTTCTTCTCGCTGGTCTCGACGCGGACGGTGACCTCGTTCGGATCCTCGTTGAGGACGATCACCTGCGCGACGTCGCGCTGCACCGCGTTCAGCGCCGACAGCAGCATCTCCTTCGGCTTGACGCGATCCGGGTCGACGTACTTGTCCCGGATCATCTTGAGCGTCTCGTTGACGGCCTCGAGGCGCGTCAGGTCGTAGGGCGCCTTGGCCACCTGACCGGTGACCGCGAGCGCCGGCTCGAACCCGCGCCAGAGCCCGCCGGGACCGAACTGGAAGCTGAACTGGAAGACGAAGAGCGCTGCGATCGAGAACGTGACGAGCAGCACGAGCACCTTGCCGAGGCGCCCCGAAAATCGGTGAGGCATACGGCGATCGAGTATAGACATGCCCCGGCGAGCGTCGACCGGCGTCAGGAGCCGCGGTCGAACATCAGCCGCCGGCGACGCGGCGCCGCACGGCCGCTACGCGGGCTTGTGCGTGTCCTCTTCCTTCGCGTCGGTCTTCGAGGGGAGCTGCTTGGCCTCCTCCTCGTCGTCGCGGATGCCCTTCTTGAAGTTCCGGATGCCCTCGCCGATCCCCTTACCGATGTCGGCGATCCTCCCCGCCCCGAAGAGGAGCAGCGCGAGGCCGATGAGAAGAGCAATTTCGAGCGGTCCGAGACGGCCCATAGCGAGTTTCCCTTGAAGGCTGCCGCGCTCTCGCGGCGGACGGCGGACGGCAGACAGCGGCGGACCCGAGGTCCGACGCTCCCCGACCCTTACCACCCATCCCCCGCACGGGCAATGCAGCGGTTCGGCCGCCTGGGACCCGTGCTAGGCTCGCGGCGCCGTCCTCGCCGGAGTGGGGAGGGGGTGCCTGCGCACCCTCTCGCTCCTCCGGCGATCCAGAAACCAGACCGGCGCGGCAGCCCCAGCCGGGGCCGCCCGCCGGCCGGCCCGGACGCCGGCCGCGCGACGTGCGGCCGGCGGCGGGACGCACCTCTAGCCTTCGTGGCCTTTGCGACGATCGACACGGGGAAAACACGATGCCGTTCATCCGCATGAATCGAAAGGCAGCGCATTGTCTGGCAGGAGCGGCGGTCGCGGCGGCGGTGCTCGCCGGCGCGCCCGGGAACGCGAGCGCCCAGGAGACGGGCGAGGCCGGCGACCGCGTGAGCGTCACCGGCAAGGGGATCGTCGGCGGCGCGCTGCTCGGCGGCGAGGTCGTGATGCTGACCATGGGCGCCATCGGGGTCGAGCGCGCCTGGCCGTACCTCGTCTTCGGCGGGGTCGGCGCGGTGGGCGGCGGCGTGGCCGGCTACTTCATCGAGGCCGCGGAGCCGGCCCCCGAGGTGCCGCTGTACATGCTCGCCGGCGGCATGGCGCTCGTCATCCCGACCCTCGTCGTCACGCTGAACGCCACCGCGTACAAGCCGCCGGAGACGGATCAGAGCGAGCCCATTCGCAACGAGCCCGCCGCGGAGCCGCCCCAGCCGGGGGTCAACGTGCAGCTCACGACGGACGCGGCGTCGATCCTCCGGGGGATCCGCACGGAGGCGCCGCGGGTCGGGCTCGTCGACCTCGCGCCGAGCCAGGTCGCGGTCGGCGTGCCGGCGCTCTCGGTCGAGACGTTGTACTCGCAGGACGAGATGTTCAAGTTCGGCGTGGCGCAGGGGTACGAGGTCCGCGTCCCCGTCTTCCGGGCGTCCTTCTGACCGGCCCAGCAGCGGCCCGCGCGGCGGCGGCGGGGCGGCGCTCCCTTGCCCCGCGCGCGGGTCTCTGTGCCGATCGCGGCGCTCGGCGTTAGGCTCTCGCCGTGGCCGACCTCCACGACACCCCGCTCCCCTGGTCCACGCGCCTCTGGTTCGCGTTCGCATGCTTCTTCCGCGTGCTGTTCGATCCCGGGTTCGCCGCGCGGGCCTGGCAGGCGCGCGAGGCCGTCGCCGCGCTGCCGCCGGCCGGGCCGCCCGAGCCCGCGCGGCTCGAGCCGGCGCGGGACGGCGCCGCGCCGCCCCGACCCGCGGCCGCGGAGGCCGCGAAGGCCGCCCCGAAGGAGCCCGCGCCCGCCGCGCCCGCCGTGAGCTCGGCGCTCCAGCTGCTCGCGCTGCTCCAGCGCGAGGGGCGGCTCGTCGACTTCCTCGAGCAGGACATCGCCTCGTTCGGCGACGCGGACGTCGGCGTGGCCGCGCGGATGGTCCATGAGGGCTGCCGCAAGGCGCTGCGCGGGCACGCGAAGCTCGCGCCCGTGCGGGGCGAGGACGAGGGGGCCCGGGTGACGCTGGAGGCCGGCTACGACCCGGCCGAGGTCAAGCTCATCGGCAACGTGTCCGGGAGCGCGCCGTACCGCGGGGTGCTGCGGCACCGCGGCTGGCGCGCGGTCGATCTGTCGCTGCCGACGCCGATCGCCGGCCACGACGCGAGCGTCATCGCCCCCGCGGAGGTCGAGTTATGAGCGCGCGTTTCATCATCGGGATCGATCTCGGCACCACCCACTGCGCGCTCGCCTACGCGCGCGCGCCCGAGGACGGTGAAGGTGGGGGCGGCCCGCAGCGCGCGCCGTCGCCCGAGGTGCTGGCCGTCCCGCAGCTCGTGGCGCAGGGCGCGCTCGAGGCGCGGCCGCTGCTGCCCTCCTTCCTGTACATCCCGCACGAGAGCGAGGGCTTCCAGGCGCTGCCCTGGGACGCGGAGCGGCGGTTCGTGGTCGGCGAGCACGCCCGCGCGCGCGGGGTCGACGCGCCGGCGCGCCTCATCTCGAGCGCGAAGAGCTGGCTCTGCCACCCGGGCATCGACCGGCGCGGGCCGACGCTGCCGATCGGCGCGCCCGAGGACGTCGAGAAGATCTCGCCGGTCGAGGCGTCGTGGCGGTACCTGGAGCACCTCACCGAGGCGTGGGACCACCTGTTCGCCAAGGACGATCCGGAGCTCGCCCTCGCGAAGCAGGAGATCGTGATCACCGTGCCGGCGTCGTTCGACGCCGCCGCGCGCGATCTCACGGTCGAGGCGGCGAGCGCCGCGGGCTTCGAGGACCTCACGCTGCTCGAGGAGCCGCAGGCGGCCGTGTACGCCTGGATCGACGCGGCCGGCGAGGCGTGGCGCAAGCACCTCCAGCCGGGCGACGTGCTGCTCGTGGTCGACGTCGGCGGCGGGACGACCGACTTCTCCGCGATCGCCGCGGTCCCGCGGGACGACGGATCGCTCGAGCTCGTCCGGGTGGCGGTGGGCGATCACATCCTGCTCGGCGGCGACAACATGGACCTCGCGCTCGCGCACGTGGTGAAGGCGAAGCTCGCGGCCGAGGGCAAGGAGCTCGACCGCTGGCAGATGACGTCGCTCACCCACGCGGCGCGCGTCGCGAAGGAGCGGCTGCTCGGCGATCCGTCGATGGAGGCGGCGCCGATCGTGATCGCCGGGCGCGGCTCGAAGCTGCTCGGCGCGTCGATCCGGACGGAGCTCACGCGCGACGAGATCACGCGGACGCTCGTGGACGGGTTCTTCCCCGAGGTGGCGTCCTCCGCGCGCCCGGCGACGCGCGCGCGCGCCGGCCTGACGCAGCTCGGCCTGCCGTACGCGCAGGATCCGGCGATCACCCGCCACCTCGCCGCGTTCCTCGGCCGGCAGGCCGGGGCGACGTCCAGGCTGGAGGGCTTCGCCCCGAGGGGGGCGGACGGCGACGGGTCCGGCCGCGCGCCGCTCCTGCTGCACCCGACGGCGGTGCTCTTCAACGGGGGCGTCATGAAGAGCGCGGCCCTCCGCGAGCGGCTGGTCGCGACGCTCGGCGCCTGGCTCGAGGAGGACGGCGCGCCGCGGCCGCGGGTGCTCCCGAGCGACGATCTCGACCTCGCGGTCGCGCGCGGCGCCGCCGCCTACGGCCTGGCGCGCCGCGGGCGGGGGCTCCGGATCCGCGGCGGGACGGCGCGGGCGTACTACGTGGGCATCGAGGGCGCCGTGCCCGCGGTGCCCGGCCTGGAGCCGCCGATCACGGCGCTGTGCCTCGCCCCCTTCGGCATGGAGGAGGGCACCGAGGCGACGCTGCCGCCCCAGGAGTTCGTCGTGGTGGTCGGCGAGCCCGTGCGCTTCCGGTTCTTCAGCTCGTCGGTCCGCCGGGAGGACCAGGCGGGGACGGAGCTCGAGCACTGGAAGGCCGGCGAGCTCGAGGAGCTCTCGCCGATCGAGGTCACCTTGCCCACGGAGGGCCGCCGCGAGGGCGACATGGTGCCGGTGCAGCTGCGCGCGTCGGTCACGGAGGTGGGGACGCTGCTGCTGGAGGCGATCCCGCGCGAGCCGCAGAAGCCGAACGAGCGCTGGCGGATCGAGCTGTCGGTGCGCGCCGAGGCGTGAGGCGAGGCGCGCCGGGCTCGGGCGCGGCCTGAAACGTGAATCGTGTAATTTTACACACGCCCTCGACGGCTGCGTTCCCTGTCCGCTCGGCTCGCGCGCGGGTAGGCAGCTAGCGGATAGGTAGAGACCACCGCGCGCTGGGTAGAGGACGCGCGGGGAGCTCCCGCCGGGGACACGACATGGCACAGACGACTCGCAAGCTTCGCGTCACCCACACGACGAAGTACACCTACGATCGCCCGGTGGAGCGGAGCGTGCACAAGCTGCACCTCTGCCCGATGTACGACTGGGATCAGCGCGTGCTCTCGCACACGCTCTCGATCACCCCGGACGTCGCCACGGTGGAGTGCGAGGACGTCTTCGGCAACTGGGTCACGCGCTTCGAGATCACGAGCCCTTATACCGAGCTCACGATCTCGGCCGACTCGATCGTGGAGCTCCACGACAGCGACCCGTTCGCGTTCGCGAAGAAGAAGATCCGGCCGGCGTTCCCGCTCGTCTGGATGCCCTGGGAGCAGCTGATGATCGCGCCGTACCAGCGCCCCGTGGAGCTCCCCGACACCCAGCTGCAGGAGCTCTTCGATTACGCCATGTCGTTCGTCGCGAAGAACGACGGGGATCTGATGGAGACGCTCTTCGAGATCAACCTGACGCTCTTCCGGGAGTACCAGTACGCGCCGGGCTCGACCGATCTGTCGACCACCCCGTATGACGTCCTCGTGAACAGGCGGGGGGTCTGTCAGGACTTCGCCAACCTGTTCATCTGCCTGGCGAGGCTGCTCGGCATTCCGGCAAGGTACGTGTGCGGGTACATCTACACGGGGAACGTCGGCGCGAGCCGCGCGAGCTCCGACGCGATGCACGCGTGGGTGCAGCTCTATATTCCCAACATCGGCTGGAAGGGGTTCGATCCGACGAACGGCGTGCTCACCGGCCTCGACCACGTGCGGGTGGGGTATGGCCGCAACTACCTCGACGCGACCCCCACCGCCGGGACGCTCTTCACGTCCGCCGCCGAGACGATGACCGTCGATGTGGCGGTGGCCGAGGTGGAGTGACCTGCCCTGCGCGGCCTGCCAGCGCAACATGCATCGATCCGGGGCACGGGAACACCTCTACTGCGGTAAGCCGGGCGCGGATGAGAATCGCCAGGGCGTGAAGGACGCCAAGGCGCCAAGGACGCCAAGAAAACAAAGAATTCGGGGGAGGACACGCCGGTCCCTTCCCCTCTCTTCTTGGCGTCCTTGGCGTTCTTGGCGTCCTTGGCGTTCTTTCTGCTGTTCCGGGGCCACACTCCGGATTCGATCTAGAAATCGCGGGGAAGCATCGCAGAGAGCGCCCTCGTGACTTGAACGTGGAAGTTGAAAAACGCCCTCGAGCGCAGCCAGGCGGCCGTTCGCTGCTATGATCAACGGCGCGCAGCCGCCCGCGACCGCAGCGGCCAGGGTCGGCGCCACGCCCGGACACGGCGCCTCGCGCCGCGGACCACGCGCGCGTGAGGCGCCGTATCGCGCGTCTCGTTCAGCGGGGGGAGGACACGATGGGTTGGCGGATGCGCGTGTGTCTGTTGGGGACGCTCGCGGGCCTGTGCGCCTGCGCGAGCACGCCCGTGCAATGGCCGTCGCCGGATGGGCCGCCGAAGCTCCCGCCCGCGCACGAGATCAACCCGATCGCGCCGCCGGACGCCGCGCGCTCCGTGGCGATCGTCGGCGCGACCCTGATCGACGGGCGGGGAGGGCCGCCCGTGCGGGACGCCGTCGTCGTGGTCCGCGGCGACCGCATCGTCGCCGCGGGCGCGCGGGGATCCACGGCCGTCCCGGCCGGCGCGGAGGTCGTCGGCGGCGCGGGGCTCTCGGTGCTGCCCGGCCTCATCGACGCCCACTTCCACCTCGACGGGGACGACGGGCTGCCCGGCCTCGCGCTCCGGCGCGGCGTGACCTCGCTGCGCGAGCCGGGGCAGTGGATCGAGGCGTACGACGCCGCGCGCAAGCTCGGCCCGACGCCGCGGCTCTTCCTGGCGGGGCCGCTGCTCGACTGGCCGGAGCCGGCCTACCCGGAGAGCGCCCTGCTCGTGCGCGACGCGGCCGAGGCGCGCTGGGCGGTCGATCGGCTGGTCGAGCGCGGGGCGTCGGCGATCAAGGTCTACTTCCGCCTGCCGCTCGGGATGATCGAGGTGATCGCCCAGGCCGCCCACGCGCGCGGGGTGATCGCCACCGCGCACCTGGAGACGGTCGACGCGGCGGCGGCGGTGCGCGCCGGGCTCGACGGCATCGAGCACATCACCTCGCTGGGCACGGCGCTCGTGCCGCCGCGCGAGGCCGAGCGTTACCGTCAGTCGGTGATCGCCGACAACGCGGCGCGGTTCGAGGGCCGATACCAGATCTTCAGCGGCATCTCGCTCGAAGCGCCCCGGACAGCCCAGCTGCTCGGGATGCTCGCCGCGCGCGGCACCTTCGTCACCCCGACGCTCGCCGTCTTCGAGCGCCGCGCCGGCAACGCGGGCGCGACCGAGGTCCAGGTCCGCGGCTTCGAGGCCATGATGAAGCTCGTCGGCAAGGCGCGCCGCGCCGGCGTGCGGGTGGTCGTCGGCTCCCACGGGGCGGTGCCGGGCGCCGAGCGGGGGTGGGCCTACCAGCGCGAGATGGAGCTGCTCGTCGAGAGCGGCCTCTCGCCCATGGAGACCCTCGTCGCGGGGACGCTGGAGAACGCCAGGTTCTTCCACGTCGACGACCGGCTCGGCAGCGTCGAGCCGGGCAAGATCGCCGACCTCGTGCTGGTCGAAGGCGACCCGCTCGCCGACATCGGCGCGATGCGGCGCGTGAAGCGGGTCATGCTGAACGGGAGGTGGGTCGACCGCCAGAAGGGCGATTGAAGCCAGAAGGGCGGCTGAAGGGCGAGCGGCCGCGCAGCGGTTCGCGCTGCGCGGCGCGCTCGGCGCGGGCCGTTCAGCCCATCTCGACCTCGACCTTGACCGTCTTGCCGGCCGGGGCGAGCGGGATCACGTTGCCCGCGACGGCCTTGCCATCGACGGTGAGCTTCTTCACGCCCTTGCACACACCCGAGTTCTTGACGCTGATCTCGTAGGTGGCGCCGCGGAAGCGGCGGCTGATCGAGAAGCTCTTCCAGCCCTTGGGAACGCAGGGATCCAGCTTCAGGCCGTCGTACTGGGGCTGCACGCCGAGGATGCCCTGGCTGACGGACACGAAGGTCCAGGCCGCGGTGCCGGTGAGCCAGGCGTTCTTGGCCTCGCCGAAGACCGGGGCGTCCTTGCCCGCGATCATCTGCGCGTAGACGTAGGGCTCGGCCCGGTAGGTCTCGATCTGGCTCTCCTTCGCCGAGGGGCAGATCGAGAGGTAGTACTCGAGCGCGCGCTCCCCTTCGCCGAGCAGACACCAGCCCAGGTGGATCCAGGTGTTGTTGTGGCAGAAGATGCCGGCGTTCTCCTTCACGCCGGGCGGATACGAGGTGACCTCGCCGAGCTCGAGGTGGTACGTCGAGTAGGCGGGCTGCTGCAGCACGATGCCGTTCTTCGTGTAGAGGTGCTTGTGCACGCTCTCCATGGCCTGCTTGGCGCGGCCATTGTCCGCGCCGGCGCCGCCCAGCACGCACCAGCCCTGGCTCTCGATGAAGATCTTGCCCTCCTCGTTCTCCTTGCTGCCGACAGGCCGGCTCTCGGCGTCATAGGCGCGGCGGTACCACTCGCCGTCCCAGGCCTCCTTCTCGACCACGGCGAGCATCTCCGCGTAGTGCGCGCGCATGCGATCCGCGTCGGCCTTCTGACCCATCCAGTCGTAGAGGGCGGACATCTCGCGGCTCGCGTAGAGGAAGAGGCCGGCGATCATCACCGACTCGGCCTTCGAGTCCTTCACGTCGCCCGCGGTCTGGAAGCTCTCGTTCGGCTCGGTGCTGAAACAGTTCAGGTTCAGGCAATCGTTCCAGTCGGCGTGGCCGATGAGCGGCAGGCCGTGCGGGCCGCGCTTCTTCATCGTGTACGCGATGGACGTCTCCAGGTGGTGCAGGAGATCTTCCTTGGAGCCCGGCTTGTCCGCGTAGCCCACCGCCGCCTTGAGGATGGCCTTGTCGCCGGTCTCCTTGATGTAGGCGCACGTGGAGAGGATGAGCCACAGGTGATCGTCGTAGAAGTCGCCGCCGATGTCGGCGTTCCCCTTCTTCGTGAGCGGCTGGTACTGGTGGTAGCAGGTGCCGTCGCTGAGCTGCGTCGCGGCGATGTCGAGGATGCGCTGGCGGGCGCGCTCGGGGATGAGGTGCACGAAGCCGAGGAGGTCCTGGTTCGAGTCGCGGAAGCCCATGCCGCGGCCGATGCCGGTCTCGTACATGCTGGCCGACCGCGAGAGGTTGAACGTGGCCATGCACTGGTACTGATTCCAGGTGTTGAGCATGCGGGTCGCGTGCTCGTCCGGGCAGTCGGCCTGGAAGTTCGAGAGGATCGCGGCCCAGTCCGACTTCAGCTGCGCGAACGCGCCGTCCACGACGCCGGGCGCCGAGTACTTGGCGAGGATCTCCTTGCCCTTCTGCTTGTTCACGACGAAGGGCGCCTTGAACTTGGGCAGGTCCTGCTGGTCGACGTACGAGAGCACGAAGCTCAGGGTCTCGCTTTCGCCGGGCTCGAGGGAGAGGCTCACCTGGTGGCTGCCGATGGGGTTCCAGCCGAAGGCCTTCGAGTTCGTCGCCTTGCCCCGCGCGGGGACCTGCGCCTCGTGCAGGCCGTGGTGCACGCTGCCGCAGAAGGCGTCGCGGCTCGTGTCGAACCCGTCGACGGCCCTCGTGCAGGCGAAGAGCGTGTAATGGGAGCGGCGCTCGCGGAACTCGGTCTTGTGGTAGATGGCGCTGCCGTCGATCTCCACCTCGCCGATGGAGTAGGTGCGCTGGTAGTTCGTCATGTCGTTGAGCGCCTCGAAGAAGCAGAACTCCTGGAAGGAGAAGAGCTGGATGTCCTTCTTCGAAGCGCCCTTGTTCGTGACACGGGTGCGCCAGATCTCCACGTTCTCGCCGGGTACGATGAAGAAGAGCACCTCCACCTCGATGCCGTTCTTCTCGCCCGTGATCCTCGTGTAGCCGAGGCCGTGGCGGCACTCGTAGCGATCGAGGGCCGTCTTGACCGGCTTCCACATGGGGTTCCACACCACGCCGCCGTCGTTCACGTAGAGGTAGCGCCCGCCGATATCCATCGGGACGTTGTTGTAGCGATAGCGGGTGAGCCGGCGCAGCTTGGCGTCCTTCCAGAACGTGTAGCCGCCCGCCGTGTTGGTGCAGAGGCCGAACATCTCGTCGGAGCCGAGGTAGTTGAGCCAGGGCAGCGGCGTGTCGGGACGGGTGATGACGTACTCGCGGCTCTCGTCGTCGAAGTGGCCGTACGGGTTGCTCATGGACGCGCGGTCTCCGTGGGATCGGTGGAACTCTAGCCGGGTCGAGAGGGGAGAGCCCCTCGCCGCGGCGGACAGAAGACGGACAGAAAAAAACCCGGAGGCAGATCTGCCCCGGGTTTCGTAAGCCGGTATGGGGTGGGCCTGGGGCCTCCGAGCGAGCTCAGAGGGCCGCCACTCTAGTCGGCCGCGCTCGCGCTTGTCAACGGGGCCTTCGGCCGGGTCCGCCGGGGTTTCAGGGCGCAACGACGCGCGACGTCATGCGCGGCGACGCGCGGCGCGGGGGCTGGCGCGGGAGGTCGCGGCGAGGTGGGCTGCCCCCAGGTGGCGTGGTCTTCTAGCGGTCCTCGTCCCGGTCGTCCTCCGTCACCAGGCGGCCGATGGCCACCGGGCGCAGCGCGGCCGGGTAAAAGACCGTCGTGGTCGCCGTGCTCCACGTGTAACCCACGATCGGGGAGCCGCCCATCACGCTCGTGTAGAGCCGCATGACGCCGAAGCCCGCGCCGGTGGCCCACCGACCGCCGGAGGACATCCGGGAGTCGGACGTGCCGTGAAGAGAGCTCGTCGAGTCGACCACGCTCACCTCGAACTGCACCGTGCCCGGGACGAGGGGCAACACCGCGGACCGGCGCCTCGGCGCCTGGCGGAGGATCGCGACATGGCCGGTCGACGACTCCGCGGCAGGGTAACGGATGGTGAGGATATCGCCGGCGCGGGCTTCGGTGAGATCGGTGATCCTCTCGAAGCCGTCCTCCTCGAGGATGGCGTCGTGGTACGCGGCGGCGCTCGGGCTCGTGCTGCCCAGCCAGTCATAGAGAGAGTCCGCGGTGAAGCCGTAGCTCCGCTTGAGGAGCTCGGTCAGGAAGGTCGCGCACTGCGTCCGGTTCGTGTAGCGGCGCGCGCCGGACACGCCAGCCCACGTGATGAAGCTGGGGCTCGAGTTGTATTCGTTGTTGTCAGGAGCGAGGTTGGAGACGAGGTTCTCGGCCCACGCGAGGTGAGGCGCGGACTGCGCGGCCGCTCCTCGCGGCGCGATCCACGCGAGACCAGAGAGGACGAGGCAGGCGATATGCAACGGACGACGACGAGCGCTCGCCATAATCCACCATGCAACAAAATGAGTTGTCTGGATGGCCGCGTCGCACTCAGCGCGCGTATTCCCGTGATGTATTAACCACCATGAAGCGACTCCGAGCAATAGAATTTTGAAGCATGGATGTCTTTTGGGAGCCGCTTGTCCCACAGGCGGACAGGCGTCATCACGCGCGGCGCGGCGCGCGTGACGACGCGCAGGCCGCGCGAGCGTCGCCGACCTCACCGGAAGAGCGCGAGGTGACGAGAAGCAGAGGATTTCGAGAGAGGACCTGTGTTATCCTGGACTGTTGTCCTGGCGCACGGAGGGCCGAGGAGCGGCACACGAAGGGCGCGCGGAGCCGCGCGCGAAGGGCGCGGGGCGCGGGCGCAGGGCGCGCGGGGCGCGCGGGGCGCGGGCGCGGGCGCGGGCGCAGGGCGGCGCACGACGCGCGCGGGGCAACGAACGGGTGCGCAGGACACGCGGCGGCGGGCGAGCGCCGCGGGCCACGAGGCGAGGCGCGCCGGGGGGCGTCAGCGCGCCGAGGAGATCGGGGCTGCCCGGCGCGGCGCGCCGGCAGCCCGGAGCGGGCGGCGGCCGCTCACTTCGGGGCGGTCTTGATCCGGAACTCCACGCGCCGGTTCACGGCGCGGCAGCCCTCGTCGTTCGTGAAGCAGAGCGGCGACGCGGCGCCGTAGCCCGGCGCCGTCATCGGCGTCGTGACGCCGCGCTGGACCAGGTAGCGCACGACGGCGTTCGCGCGGCGCTCGGACAGCTTGATGTTGTGCTCCACCGTGCCCTGGTTGTCCGTGTGGCCCTCGACCGTGAGCGCGGTGATCTCCGGGTGCGTCCGCAGGATGTTCGCCACCGCGTCGAGGACCGAGAACGACTCGGGCCGGATCTCGTCCTTGTCGAGGTCGTAGAAGATCGGCCGGGCGATCTTGATGCGATCCCCCTCGATGACCGCCTCGGCGGGCGCCGCCGGCTGCGCGGGCGGGGGCGGAGGCGGCGGCGGCGGCGCAGCGGTCACCGCCGCCGCCGTCTCGACCTTCGCCGACCCGCACCCCGCCGCAAGGACGCCCATCACCACAAGCCAAATCGCTCGGTTCGCTCGCATCTCGCTGCCTCACCGCGCCTCTAGCACGGGGCATCGCCCGGAAGAAGCGCCCCGGCGAGCGCCGGCGTGCCGGCGCGCGCGCGGCTAGGCGTCGCCAGCGCGCCCGGGACCCGAGGCGCGCGCCGGCGGGGGGACACGGCGGGTGCACGCCGCGGCGATCCGGTATCTTGGCTGCGCGCACGCATGTCTGCCCTGGCGAAGAACCGGAGCCTGATCGTCGGCATCGACCTCGGCACGAGCCACACCGTCGTGGCGTGGGCCGAGCGCGACGCCGCGCCGGACGCGATCCGCGTCTTCTCGATCCCGCAGCTCGTGACGGCCACCGAGATCGAGGCGCGCCCGCTGCTGCCCTCGCTGCTCTACGCGCCCCTCCCCGGCGAGGCGCCCGCCGATCCGTTCGGCGACGCGCCGTTCGCCATCGGCGAGCACGCGCGCCGGCGCGGCGGCGAGGTCCCCGGCCGGCTCGTCGCCTCGGCGAAGAGCTGGCTCTGCCACCCCGGCGTCGACCGCACGGCGCCGATCCTGCCGTGGGGGGCACGCAGCCGGGAATCGAGCGCGGACGACGCGGACGGCGCGGACGACGCGGCGGACGCGGCGGACGCGGGCGGCGCGGGCGGCGCGGGCGGCGCGGGCGGCGCGAAGAAAGCAGCGGACGCGCCGCCGCGCGTCTCACCGCTGGACGCCAGCGCGCGGATCCTCGCCCATGTGCGGCGCACCTGGGACGACGCCTTCCCGGAGCACCCGCTCGCGGCGCAGGAGGTCGTGCTCACCGTGCCGGCCTCGTTCGACCAGGTCGCGCGCGAGCTCACCGTCGAGGCGGCCCGCCGCGCCGGCCTCTCGGTGCGGCTGCTCGAGGAGCCGCAGGCCGCGTTCTACGACTTCATGCGGCTCGCGGGCCCGGAGGGGCTCGGCGCCGTGCTCGATCGCTCGGGCGGGGAGGCGCTCGTGCTCGTCTGCGACGTCGGCGGCGGCACCACGGACCTGTCGCTCATCCGGGTGGCGCGCGGCGCCGGCGCCGGGGGCGCCCCCGTCGAGGTCTCGCGCGTCGCGGTCGGCCACCACCTGCTGCTCGGCGGCGACAACATGGATCTCGCGCTCGCCCACCTCTGCGAGCCTCGCCTGGTCGGCGCCGGAGAGCGGCTCGACCCGGCGCGCTTCGGGCAACTCGTGCTCGCCTGCCGCGCCGCCAAGGAGCGCCTGCTGGGCGGCGCCGACGCGCAGGCCGCGCCGCCGGACGACGCGCCCGTGACGGTGCTCTCCCGCGGCGCGCGGCTCGTCGGCGGCGCGCTGACGACGCGCCTCGGCCGCGAAGAAGCCGAGCGGGTCGTGCTGGACGGCTTCTTCCCCGAGGCGCCGCGGGGCGCGCGGCCGCAGCGCGGCAAGGGCGGGCTCGTCGCGTTCGGGCTGCCCTACGAGCGCGACGTCGCGATCACCCGGCACGTGGCGTGGTTCTTCGCGCGCCACGCGCCCGAGTCGCCCGGGCCGACCGCGCTGCTCCTGAACGGCGGCGTCTTCCGCGGGCGCCGTGTCGCGGAGCGCCTCGCCCAGGTCATCGAGCGCTGGGGCGGCCCGCCGCTCGACGTGCTCCCGTACGCCGACCCCGACCTCGCGGTCGCACGGGGCGCGGTCGCCTACGGCCTCGCGCTCGCCGGCCGCGGGGTGCGCATCGAGGGGGGCGCGGCGCGCGGCTACTACGTCGGCCTCGAGCCGCCCGCGGGCGGGGGGCCGCGGCCCGGGGTCTGCGTCGTGCCGCGCGGCGCGAAGGAGGGCAGCGTGCACGCGGCGGCCGGGCGGACCTTCGCGCTCGTCGTGGGCCGCCCGGTGCGGTTCGACCTGTTCGCGTCGGACGACGCGCGCGTGGATCGCGCGGGCGACCTCGTGCCCCTCGACGAGGACCGGTTCGAGGCGCTCCCGCCGGTCGCGGTGGCGTTCGACGCAGGGGACGCGGCGCGCGCCGCGGCCGGAAAGCAGGCCGAGGTGCACGTCCAGATCGAGGGCGAGCTCACCGCGATCGGCACGCTCGACCTCGCCTGCGTCGAGGTCGGGGTCCCGGCGCCGCGCCGCTTCCGGCTCGCCTTCCAGCTGCGCGAGGACGGCCGCCGCGCGCGGGTCGGCGAGGCGGAGGGCGGCGCGCCGGAGCCGGGCGCGGCGAGGGCCGGCGCCGCGGCGGAGCGGGGCGCGGCGAGGGCCGGCGCCGGGGCGACGCCGGGCGGCAAGCGCCTCGACGAGGCGCGGGAGTCGATCGAGCGGGTGTTCGGCAAGGGGCGGCCCGACGTCGCGCCGCGGGAGGTGAAGAACCTGGTCCGCGAGCTCGAGCGTGTCCTCGGCGAGCGCGCCACCTGGACCACGGAGACCGCGCGGGCGCTGCTCGACACGCTGCTCCCGAGCGCGCGGTCGCGGCGGCGCTCGGCCGATCACGAGCGCGTCTTCTGGTCGCTCGCGGGCTACTGCCTCCGCCCCGGCTTCGGCGACGCGGGCGATCCGGCGCGCGTCGCCGCGGTCGCGCCGCTCTTCGCCGAGCGGCTCGCGTTCCCGCAGGAGGCGCGGTCGTGGCAGCAGTTCTGGATCGCCTGGCGCCGCATCGCGGGCGGGCTCGACGAGGCGCTGCAGGTCGCGATCCGGGACCTCGCGGATCCGTTCCTCGCGCCCGCGGAGCAGCGGCTGAAGAAGCCGAAGGGGGCGAAGCCGGAGGCGCTGGGCGATCTGCTGGAGCTCTGCGCGTCGCTGGAGCGCGTGCCGGCGGGGCGGCGGAGCGAGCTCGGCGCCTGGATCCTGGAGCGCACGTGGACCGACCGCGACCCGCGCCTCTGGGCGGCGATCGGCCGCCTCGGCGCCCGCGTCCCGACCTACGCGAGCGTGCACCACGTGGTCTCGCCGGCGGCGGCGGAGCGGTGGCTCGACCACCTCCTGCGCGAGAAGTGGGAGGAGCTGCCGTCCGCCGCGCCCGCGGCGGTGCAGCTGGCGCGCCGGACGGGCGACCGGGCGCGCGACGTGTCGGACCGGACCCGCGGCGAGGTGGAGCGGCGGCTCGTCAAGGCGGGCGCGCCGGAGGCGTGGATCCGCGCGGTGCGCGAGGTGGTGGCCGTCGAGGAGGCCGAGCGCGCGGCGTTCTTCGGGGAGGGGCTGCCGGTGGGGCTGAGGCTGGTGAGCGCGTAGCAGGGGCTGGGCGGCGGGCTCGGAGCGCGGCGTCGGCGCCCGTCCGAGGTGGCGACACTGTCGGCGGATGCCCTCGTCGAAGTTGCCGGGGTGCTACGCGCGGCGGTGCCGCTCGTACGGGCGGAGCCGGCGGGCGCGCGTTCGGCGCTGGCTGGGACCTCTGTGGTAGGATTTGGCCGTGAAGGAGAACGGACCGCGGCTTGAGAGGACGACCAGCGCTGGTGCCGGTCGGCGGGGCGTCAGCCCATGAGCGCGTCCGAGAAGCCACGCGGCCGGCGTTACAGCAGGGAAGTGCAGCAGGAGGATCGGAGCGCGGCGCAGCTCCGGGAGCGGCTGGCCGAGGTGGGCTGGCTCGTCGATCGACGCGAACGGGACGTCGGGGAGGACTTCCTCGTTCATATCTACGACCAGGGGACATCCACAGGACTGCTGTTCCATGTGCAGCTCAAGAGCGTGCTGGATGCCGAGCGGCGCAAGCGCAAAGGCCAGCGCGGCTCCGAGGAGCTCCGCTACCGGCTGGAAGTCAAGGATCTCGAGCACTGGGAGGTCCAGACATCCCTCGTGGTTCTCCTTGTCTGGGACGTCGAGCGGCGGACAGGATACTGGCAGACGATCCCGGCGCTCATCGAGGCCCTCGACGCCCGGGACACGGCATGGCGCGAGCAGAGATCGGTGTCAGTTTCGATACCGGTAGAGCACGGCACCGATGACATCGGGCTGACGAGGCTTCGTTGGATCGTTGCTGACCGAAGCTTTTCGCTGGTCGCCAAGAGCTCGACGATCACACTAAAATTTGCCAACGACAGCGGAGGAAAAGAGAGCTGGCGCGCGTTCCAGGAGGCGCTCGACCGTGGGACCCGCGTCGTGTTTGAAGGAGCAGGGATGCCAGAGCTCGAGATGCCAGCCTGGTATCGCAGGCTCTACGGCGATCGAGGACAATTGGCGCGCGTGGAAATCGCGTCCAGACCACCTGACGGAAGTACTCCTGTACGGGTCGAGGTCCGCTCCGCCCACGGCGCTGCGTCGCTTCCCTACGTGGACCTCCGTTTCACCAGGCGTGGAAGCAAGCAGATGGTGCTGAGCAACGAGCACCAGAATCTAACATTCACGATTGAAGTGACGCTGATCGAGGACGGTGAATCGACCCTGAAGCTCTGGCAGCGCCGCTTCGGCAGCACCGTCCAGGAAGCCCGCGAAGCTGCGGCCTTTCGCTTCGCGCTGACACGTCCAGGCGGTCGGATCCACGTTTACGCCATTGAAGGTGGGCAGCGTCTCGCCGACTCCCCGGCTCCTCCGGCGTTCCAAGACTACGCCGAGCAAGCTCGTGTCCGCCTGGAGGTCCTCGATAAACTCGCGTTTATCGAGCCTCGCATCGCCGCGTTCGGCTCCGTCTCGCTCGATCGAGGCATCGACGAGCGCGACATTGAAAGCATCGAGCTGCTTCATCGCGTGTGTCGGGACGGCAAGAGAGAGCGAGCCATCGACTGGACGTTCGAGTTCGACGTCCCCGCCAATAAACCAGAGGGCTGGCCAGGATCGGAAGACAACGCCGTCATACAGCTCGACGGCGTGAGACTGCCGCTGCTCGGGGTGGAGATCCCGCTGGGCAGGGTCAAGGTGACGTTCATCGATCAGGAGCACGTAGCGGCGGCGGTGCGCCAGGCTGTCGCGCAGGCCAGGGCGACAGGCGAGCCTGCCAAGGTAAACATCGAGAAGGCGCACGTTGTCGAGGAGTTCCTCGACTGGCCGCGGCCGGCCGATCGCCTCCACGACGCCGCTTCGGCGCAGGCCGGCTACTTCACGCTTGCCCAGGCGATCGACGCCGGCTTCGCCGCTGCCACCCAGGTCGAGACCGAGCTGCGCGTCGAGCGCTGCAGTGGAGACGTCTTCCGCCTGATCCAGTTCCCCCCGTCGGAGCACGAGGACCTCGTCATCCTCTGGCTCCAGACCGAGAAGCAAGGCGTCGTCTCGCACGACACCGCCCTCGCGCTCAACCAGCTCTCAGATATCCTGCCGAGCCGACGCCACGTCACGGTCCCCCCGGGATGGGAGCCTCCGCCGTACGCGCGCCTGGACCGGGGCACGGTGCTCCACCATGCGGAGGTCAGCCCCTCCGAGATCACCTGGCTGAGCCCGATCCCGTTCACCAAGGCCCTGCGGACGATCCGGGATTGCATCGAGAAGGGCGTCTCGCCGGAGATCATCGAGCAAGCCATCGCCGACGCGCTCGAGCGCGGGATGATCACCCAGGCCGAAGTGAAGGAGCTCCGGCTCGCGAGCGCCCGCTCCGCATGACGCCGCCCAGATATCCCTCGCCAGAGCGGTTCAAGCAGGCGCTGGAGGCGAGGATACGAAGCGCGGCCACCGCGGCTGCGGTGGATGTCGCCCGCTACCGCCAGCGGTGCATCTTCGACCGCTTCCTGGCCCGCATCGCCGCGCACTTCGGCGATCGGGCGGTCCTCAAGGGAGGCGTCGCCATGACGCTCTGGCTGCCGCGCGCCCGGATGACCCGCGACATCGACCTCGCCTTGCGCGGCCGCACCGATGAGCTCCTGGTCGAGCTCCGGGTGGCGGGGCAGCGCGATCTCGGCGACTTCCTCGCCTTCGACATCACGCCCGATCCGAGGCACCCGACCATGGAGGGCGAGGGCATCGTCTATGAGGGCCTGCGCTTCCGCGCGCAGGCCAGGCTCGCAGGCAAGGTCTATGGGAATCCCTTCGGCGTGGACATCGCCGTCGGCGATAGAATGCTGGTGCCGCCCGAGACGCGGACAGGCGACGATTTCTTCGCCTTCGCCGCACTGCCCCCCACCACGCTGCGCGTCTACGCGCGCGAGGTTCACGTCGCCGAGAAGCTCCACGCGTTCACCCTGCCGCGATCGCGCGAGAACTCACGCGTGAAGGATCTCCCCGACCTCGCGCTGCTGGCCACCACGGGTCCGTTCCAGAGCGTGCTGCTTCGCGAAGCCATCCACGCCACGTTCACCCATCGTGGGTCCCACCCGGTTCCGGCCGAGGTGCCGGCGCCTCCCGTAAGCTGGGTCCGCCCCTATGCGGACATGGCGGAGGAGAACGACCTCCCCTGGCCCACGCTCGCGGAGGTCTGCGCCCGCGTGAGCGAGTTCCTGGATCCCGTCCTCCGCGGGGAAGAGGGGACCTGGGATCCGGCCCGCTGGTCCTGGCGCCGCGGTTGATGCTGCCGTGCGGCGCCAGCACGACGTCGACCCGGGAGGTCCTCGACGGCCTTCAGCAGACGTTCGAGCGCCCCCCAGGCCACTCAGGGTGATGGCGCTGCGAGAAAGGCCCTCACTCCCAGAAGGTGCAGGTGCCGTCCACGCAGCCGCAGCCGAGCTCCGGACCCACGCACTCGCACGTGGAGATCCCGTCGCTCACGGCAGGGTTGTAGCAGAGATCGCCGCCGCAGCCGCCGGCAACACAGTCGGCGTCCGTGGTGCACGCGTCGCCGCTGTTCCGGATGCAGGCGCCGCTGACCGGCGTCCGGTCGTCCGAGGCCGCCTCGATGCAGGCCTCGAGCTCTGGCGTAAGCCGCCAGCCGCACTCGCCCGACGCGCCGCGCTCGCACACGCTGTGCTCGGCGTAACACGCGTATTCCTCCCGGAACTCGCAGGTGGTGACGATGTCGCTGTCCTCGTCGGCGCAGATCTGGCCGCTGCAGCCCGTCACCACGCACGGCGCGGGCTCGCCGCCGCCGAGGCACGCCTCGAGCTCCGGCGTCTGCCGCCAGCCGCACTCGCCCGACGCGCCGCGCTCGCAGATGCCGTGCTCGGCGTAACACGCGTATTCCTCCAGGTACTCGCAGGTGGTGACGATGCCCGTGCCCTCTTCGGCGCAGATCTGGCCGCTGCAGCCCGTCTCCACACAAGGCCTCGCCTCGCCGCCGCCAGCCCCGGTGTCGCCGCCGCCAGCCCCGGCCTCGCCGCCGCCGTTCGAGCCCTGGCAACCCTTGCCCTTCGCGCCCGTAAGCACGGGGACGAAGAGCAGCAACGCCGCGAGGATCAACGGATGACGCTGGATGAGCAGATTCATAGTCAAGCTCCTTTCAAATGATTGACGGTGCCACCGCCAGGTCCCCCGCGCCAGCAGCTTCCGTGCCGGCCGGCACCCGCGCCCTGCGGAGCCTCCGCTTTACCCGCCACGGGGAACGAACAGCGCCCCACGGCGGAAGCGAGCCATGCACCAGGTCATCAGGGCTCACCTCACCACCACCAGCCACCAGCCACGACCCGCAAACGCTGCGTGTGGCGGCAAGAGCGCGATCCTTCCAGCGGCTGCACACTCTGGCACAGGCGACACTCGCCTCGCAGAAAACCGCGGCGTTTTCGTGTGGTCCAGCCTGGCCTGGCGCTTGCTTATGCGCACGGCACGAGCCCGGGTCAACCCAGCGCGCACCCACGCGCGCATGACGCCCTGTGTCTCGTCTTCATCGAGGTGACCATGACCTTCCTACCGAGATCTTGCGCCAGCTGGCTCGTCCTCGCGACGGCGGCGGCTTCAGCCGGACTCATCGGCTGCCAGGTCGGCTCGACGACGGGGGACTCTTCCCCGTCCGACGACCTTCCCGGGCAGACCGACTTCATCTCTGGCAACCCGAACGGCAGCCCCGGGAGAGACTCCGCGGAGGGCGACGGCGCCGGCGCCCCCTCGACACCGGACAGCTCCAGCGCCGGCACGGGTGGCGACCCCGGCCAGGACGCCGACGGCGGCGGCGAGGCGGAGCGCGCCATCACCGAGGCCGACATCATCCAGGTCCACGGCGGCAAGCTCTACGCGCTCTCGCAGTACTCGGGGCTCAGCATCATCGATATCTCCCGGCGCGACCGGCTGAACCTCCTCGGGCGCTACCAGGCGACCGGGTTGCCGTTCGAGATGTACCTGCGCGACGGCGTCGTCTACGCCATGTTCTCGTCGTGGGGGTCGTACGTCTACGACGCCGACAGCGCCACCTACACCTACGTGCAGACGAGCCGCATCGAGGCGCTCGACGTCTCCGAGCCGTCGGACATCCGGCAGATCGGCTCATTCGACCTGCCGGGCTCCATCTCCGACTCGCGCATCGTCGGCGACGTGCTCTACGCGGTCACCTTCGAGAACGGCGCCTGCTGGGGGTGCGGGAGCGAGCCGAACACCACCATCACCTCCCTCTCCGTCGGCGACCCCGCCGACATCAGCGTCGTCGATCAGCTGAGCTACGGCGACCCGGACGCCAACAGCTACGGGTGGCGCCGCAGCGTGAGCGTCACCCAGGACCGCATGTACGTCGCCGGCATCGAGTGGGACGGCACGAACGAGGGGCACTCCACCATCCAGGTCATCGACATCTCCGACCCGGAGGGCGATCTCGTCGAGGGCGCGATCGTCGAGGCCGTCGGCCAGATCCAGAGCCGCTGGCAGATGGACGAACACGAGGGCGTCCTCCGCGTCATCAGCCAGCCCGGCATCTGGCGGACCGACGCGCTGCCCGGCGTCCAGACGTTCTCCGTCGCGTCATCGGAGGAGATCACCGCGCTCGGCTACACCGAGCTCGAGCTGCCCCGGCCCGAGACGCTGCGCTCCGTCCGCTTCGACGGCGCGAAGGCCTACGCGATCACCGCGGAGCAGACCGATCCGCTGTTCACCATCGACCTCAGCGACCCGGAGCACCCCGCCCAGCTCGGCGAGCTCGAGATGCCCGGCTGGGTCTACCACATGGAGCCGCGCGGCGACCGGCTGCTCGCCCTCGGGTTCGACAACGCCGCCGCGGAGGGCGCGCTCCACGTCTCGCTCTTCGACGTCTCCGATCTCGCGCGCCCCACGATGCTGGAGCGCGTCCACTTCGGCGGCGACTGGGCGAGCTTCGCCGAGGATCAGGACCGCATCCACAAGGCGTTCACCATCCTGAACGACCTCGGGACCATCCTCGTGCCCTACAGCGGCTGGGAGTACACCGACGACCTGTACGGCTGCGGCTCGTACACGAGCGGGATTCAGCTCATCGACTTCGACCTGGCGGGCGGCACGCTCACGAAGCGCGGCGTCGCGTCCGCGCGCGGCCAGTCGCGGCGCGCCTTCGTCCACGACGAGCGGCTCTTCGCCGTCTCCGACGAGGAGGTCGCGACCTTCGATATCAGCGACCGCGACGCGCCGGCCGAGGTCACCGATCTGGCCCTCGCCACGATCATCAACAACACCGTCGTGACCGGCGATCTCGTGGTCCGTCTGAGCGCGGACTGGTGGACCAGCAGCGCAGAGCTCGAGATCGTGTCCGCCGCGGACCCGACGCGCACCGAGCCGATCAGCGAGTTCGACCTCTCGGCGCTCGCCGACGCGGAGCCGGGGAGCTGCTACGGAAGCGGCCTCGGCAACGCGCGCCTCTTCGCGCACGGGCAGTACGTCTATGTGCTCTGGCCCTCGTCCGACTGGACGAAGACGCGCGTCGCCGTCATCGACCTCAGGGACCCGGCGAACCCCCGCGTCGCGAGCCAGAAGGAGCTGCCGATCAGCGGCAGCGCGCTCTACTACTACGGGTACCGCGTCGTCGCCGCCGGCGACTCGGTGGTCCAGGCGGGCAGCACCCTCGTCCTCCGCTCCGTCACCGACGAGTACTACTATTATGACGACGGCAGCGTGGGGCCGCGCTCTCACGAGGCGTCGCTCGAGATCATCGACCTGTCCAACCCCCGGAGCCCGGCGCACCGCTCGGTCGCCCTGCCCGAGGGCGCCGGCCACACGGGTCTCCAGCTCGACGGCACCACCGTGCTCACCTCCCACTGGGTGCCGCTGCCCGACGACGCCTCCCGGGCGCGCTTCTACTTCGACCGCATCGACATCTCGGACCCGTCCTCGCCGGTGGTGCGGGCGCCGATCAACGTCCCCGGCTCGCTGCTCGCCTTCGACTCCGGCTCGAGCCGGCTGCTCACGATGGATTACGAGGCGATCGCGTTCGAGGCGACGGGTTACGAGGCGTGTTACAGCTCGTTCCCCTATGACGCCCAGTTCGTTCCGGCGCGACCGGAAGACTGGTCCGGGCCGGGCCGCTGCTTCGGCACCCACCGCACCCTCAAGCTCGTCGACGTCGGCGGCACGACCGCGCGCCTCCGCGACGAGAGCCCGATCGACGACGCCGTGGGGATCTCGCAGGCGTTCGTCGGCGACGGCCGCGTCTTCATGTACAGCTACGGCAGCGGCTGGGTCGTGGCCGAGGGGGACGGCGTCGCCTCGAGCGGGCCCGGGCTCCTCGTGGCCGGCGGGCTCGCGGAGGGCCGCATCCGGGTCGCGACGCAGACCAGCGAGGACATCGGCCAGGGCCAGCCGCTCCTCGCGGACGGGACGCGCCTCATCCTGTCCACGTACGACCCGCCCGCGATCGCCGTCCTCGACGCGGCGGATCTCGACGAGCTGACGTTCGAGCGGAAGGGCGAGCTCTCGTCGTACATCTACCAGGTGACGCTCGACGGCGACCGCGCGCTCTGCTCCCTCGGGCATTACGGCATCGACGTGATCGACCTCCGCTGATCACGTGATCACGCGCCGCGCCCTGGCCGCTCCCGCGGGCGGCGAGGGCGCGGCCCGGTCGGTCCCCTACCCGACCACCCCCGCGACGGGCCGAAGATCACCCGTAGATTTGCCCGATCTTCTGCACCGCCACCCACACGTACACGGCGCCCGAGCTCAGGAGCACGCCCGGCAGGATCACCGCCGACCAGGCGAGGGAGAGCCGCGCGAGCGGCCGAGGGCGCGCCCCCTCCGCGATCAGCGCGGCGCGGGCGCTGCGCCGGACCACGTCGGCCCGGGCCGGATCCAGGGGGACGGCCGGCAGCTCGGCGAGGGCCCTCGCCAGCGGATCCTCTTCTGACTGCGGCTTCATCGAGAACCTCCCCGCGCGCCCCGGGGCGCGGCGGTGATCGGGGGCGCCGGCCCCTGCCGGGGACGCTCAGCATTTCGCTTTTCGAGGCGGGCCGCAAGCTCGGCGCGGGCGCGGGACAGGCGCTTGCGCGCGGCGTCCTCCCGGATGCCGAGGACCCCCGCGACCTGCGCCGCCTCGAGCCCCTCCACGGCGCCGAGCAGCAGCACCTCGCGGTGGACCGCCGGGAGCTCGCGCAGCGCCGCCTCGAGCGCGGCCACGTCGGCGCGGGCGTCCGCGGCGCCCTCGGGCTCGGGCGCGGGCCGCGCGGGCTCGCGGGAGAACAGCGCGGCGCGGGCGAGGTCGATGAGCGCGGAGCGGCGGTGGCTCCGGTAGCGGTTCCTGGCGATGGTGAACAGCCACGCGCAGAGGTCGGTGTCCTCGGCCAGCCGGTCGGCGTGGCGCGCGACGGCAAGCCACGTGTCCTGGAACAGGTCGTCGGCGACGTCGCGCCGGCCGGCCAGGCGCACGAGGAAGCGGAAGAGCCGCGGGGCGTAACGCCCATAGACGTCGTCGAAGGCGCGCGGGTCGCGGCGCCTGAGGCGCGCCGCGAGCTCGGCGTCCGACGTCTGCACGGCGCGCTCGCTCTCCACGCCCCCATAACGCGCGCGCACGCCGGGCGTGACAAGGAAGATTTCCGGTCACGAGGAGCGCGGCGCCCCGTTGGGAGATCAAGAGCGCCGGCGCGGGCAGCGGCGGCAGGGACTCACGGGACGGCGGCGCCGCGGCAGGCGCCGCGCAACGAACGAAACGGACGAGAAGAGGGAGGCAACGATGATCGAGTTTTTCGTCGAGGGCGGCGTGGGGATGTGGCCGATCCTGGTCTTCGGCATGGTCGCGGTCGGAGCGAGCGCCCGGTTCGCGCGGCGGCCGGAGCCCGGGCAGCTCCGGTTCGTCGCGGCGATGGGGCTGACGACGCTGGTCGCGACGGTCCACGCGACCTGGATCGACCTCGGCGCGGTGTTCAGCTACCTGGCGGACGAAGGGAAAGTGCCGGACGCGCAGCTCGCGCGCACGCTCGTGATCGGGCTCATGGAGAGCACGCGCCCCGGGTCGCTCGGCGGCCTGCTCCTCATGGTGGCGTGCCTGCTCTCGGCCGTGGGCGTCCTGCGCGCCGGCCGGGCGCAGGCGGAGCGCGGCGGCGCGCTGCGCGACGCGCCGCCGCGGTGACGCCGCGGGGCGCGCCGGCGCCGGCCCTTGGCGCCGGCGCGCGGCTGCGGCACGACGGGGTCCATGGGCAGAGCCGAGCTCGGGCAAGTGATCGATCGCGAGGGTCTCGACACGTCGGACGGCTCGTGGGGCCGCGTCTCGGTCGGCGTCCCGGCGGCCTGGGTGCACGAGGGCATGCATATCGAGATCACCGTGCCCGACCGCGTCGTCTGCGCCCGCTGCGAGGGCGGCGGCTGCGACAGCTGCGCCCGGAGCGGCGCCCACCGCACGCCGGTCGAGCCCGCCGCGAGGAAGCTGCAGATCCGGCTGCCCGGAGGCCTCCCCGAGCGCATGACGCTCCGCCTCGTGCGCCCCTTCGGCGAACACGCGCCGCTGGATCAGCTCTTCATCGCGGTCCGCGCGGACAGCGCGGCGTCCCCTGGCGTGCGCCGCATCGCGCCGCCCCCGGCGGACGCGCTCGCGCGCCCCTCCACGGCGGGCGTGCGCGCGCTCGGCGCGCAGCTCAGCACGCCCGTCGTGCTGGCGGCGCTGGCGGCGGTCGCGACCATCGTCGGGCTGCTCCTCGGGCGTTGAGGCGCCGCTGAGGCGGGCGCTCCGGCCGCGGCGGATCCGGGCGAGCAGGCCCGCGAGGGCGCTCGCTGCCGTGTGCTGCCCATGCTAGCGAAGGCCCGCGGACGCGCGCGGGAGCCCACCGCGCCTCACGCCCGCAGGAGAGAACGAGAATGAGCCTCAGCGAGCCCATGCGCGCCAGGATCGCGGCGATGATCCGCGACAGCGACGTCGTCCTGTTCATGAAAGGGACGCGCACCATGCCGCAGTGCGGTTTCTCCGCCACGGTGGTGAGGATCCTCGACGAGCTCCTGCCCGAGTACCAGACCGTGGACGTCCTCTCGGATGCCCAGCTGCGCGACGGCATCAAGGAGTTCTCGAGCTGGCCGACGATCCCGCAGCTCTACGTGCGGGGCGAGTTCGTGGGCGGGTGCGACATCGTGAAGGAGCTGCACGCGACCGGGGAGCTCGTGAAGACGCTCGGGGTCGCGCAGGAGGCGGCGAAGGTGCCGTCGCTGCGCGTGAGCCAGGCCGCCGTCGCCGCGTTCGCGGCCGCGCGGGAGTCCGACGCCGACTTCGTGCACATCGAGATCGACCCCTCCTACAACTACGGCCTCTACTTCGGCCCGCGGCAGGCCGGCGACGTCGAGGTCGACGCCGGCGGCGTCGTGTTCCTCCTCGACCGCGCGAGCGCGCGGCGCGCCGACGGGCTGTCGATCGATTTCGTGGAGGGCCCCTCGGGCGGCGGCTTCAAGCTGGAGAGCCCGAACGAGCCGCCGAAGGTCAAGCAGCTCTCGCCCGCCGCGCTCAAGGCGCTGCTGGACCGGGGCGAGGCGGTGGAGCTCTTCGACGTGCGGACCGTGCAGGAGCGCGCGATCGCCTCGATCGAGGGGGCGCGGCACCTCGACGCGGAGGGGCAGCGTTACCTGGAGGGGCTCGACAAGGACACGCGGCTCGTCTTCCACTGCCACCACGGCGGGCGCAGCCAGGCGGCCGCAGAGCACTACCTCGCGAAGGGGTTCAAGGACGTCTACAACCTCCAGGGCGGCATCGACGCCTGGTCGCACAGCGTCGACCCCACCGTGCCGCGGTACTGACCGCCTCCACAAACGTCGAAAACGTCGACCCCGCCCTGCCGCGGTGCTGACCGCCTCCGCTCTCGCCCCCGCGCGCGCGCCCCCGGTGAACACCTGCTCCCTTCTGGGGAGCCCGGGGATCATGTATGTCTTTGGTGTGATAGCCGACGATCAGACGGGGAAGGCCGACGACGCGGTGCGGGTCGTCCCGGAGCCGCCGGTGCCGGGTCTGGTCGTCATCTTCACCCGCGGACAGCCCGCCTGCGCGCCGCTCTCGCTCAGGAAAGGGGCGATCGAGCTCGGGCGCGCGCCCGCGGAGGATCTCGTGGTCCTCGAGGATGATCAGGTGTCGCGCCGGCACGTCCGGGTGGCGCTCTCTGGTCAGGGCATCGAGGTCCGCGATCTCGGGAGCAGGAACGGCACCTTCGTCGACGGAAGACGCGTCCAGCATCAGGTCTTCTCGTCGCTGCCGCGCGTGCTCCGGCTCGGGAGCACGCTGCTCCGCTTCGCCGCCGACATCGCGCTGTTCCAGCGGGGCGGCGTGCTGGAGCACGAGGACGGCCTGGTCGGCCCGACGTTGCGGCACGTGCGCGAGAAGGTGATCCGGGCCGGGGCGCGGGGCGACACGCTGCTGCTCACCGGGCCGAGCGGCGCGGGCAAGGAGCTCGCGGCGCGCGCCTTCCACGCGGCGACCGGGCGCGGCGGCCCCTTCGTCGCCGTGAACTGCGCCGCCGTCCCGGAGGGCCTGGCCGAGCGGCTGTTCTTCGGGGCGCGCCGCGGGGCGTACTCGGACGCGACCGCCGACGCGGAGGGGTATGTGCAGGCGGCGCACGGCGGCACGTTGTTCCTCGACGAGATCGCGGAGCTCGACCCCGCGGTCCAGCCGAAGCTGCTCCGCGTCCTGGAGACGCGCGAGGTGGTCGCGCTCGGCGACACGCGCCCGCGCAAGGTGGAAATTCGGATCTGCGCGGCCACGCTGCGGGATCTCCAGGCCGAGGTCGCGGGCCGCCGCTTCCGGCAGGACCTGTATTACCGGATCGGCCGGCCCGAGGTGCGGATCCCGCCCCTGATCGAGCGGATCGAGGAGCTGCCCTGGTTCGTCGCGGCGGAGCTCCGTCGCACGGGCGCGGGGCTCGCGCCGACGGCGCTGTTCCTGGAGGCGTGCGCGGTGCGCCCGTGGCCGGGCAACGTGCGGGAGCTGCTGCGCGAAGTGCGGCAGGCGGGCCTGTCGGCGATCGCGGCCGGGCGCGCGGCGGTGGAGGCGTCGGATCTCTCGCCGACCGCGGGCCTCGACATCACCGACGTCGAGGAGCGCCCGGAGGCGCCGGCCGACATGCGGCGGGTCGCGATCGAGGCGGCGCTGCGGCGCGAGCAGGGGAACATCACGCGCGCGGCCCGCTCGCTCGGGATGCACCGCAGCCAGCTGCGGCGCTGGCTCGCCCGCAACGGCGTCGACGCGGCGGCGCTGGCGGACGCGGGCGTGCGGCGCGCGCCGCCAAAACCTGCCAAGGAGCCCTGATGACCCGAGAGATCACCTACCGAACCACCGACCTGTGTGATGAGCACCCGGAGGCCGTCCTCGTCTCCGATCCGATCTTCCGCGACTACGGCGGGGCGCGGCTCTTTCACGGGCGCGTCGTCACGGTCAAGGTCCACGAGGACAACGTGCTCGTCCGCAAGACGCTCGAAGGGCCCGGCGAAGGGCGGGTGCTGGTGGTGGACGGCGGCGGCTCCCTGCGCTGCGCCCTGCTCGGCGACAACCTCGCCGCCATCGCCCACCAGAACGGCTGGGCCGGCCTGGTCGTGTATGGCTGCATCCGCGACGCGGAGGCGATCGCCCGCATTTCGATCGGCGTGAAGGCGCTCGCGACACACCCGCGAAAGAGCGGCAAGCAGGGCGCGGGAGAGCGCGACATCCCGGTGACGTTCGGCGGGATTACCTATGTTCCAGGCGGATTCGTGTATGCCGATCACGACGGGCTCATCCACACGAAGGAACCGCTGACCTGAGCTGCTGTCGTGGCGTGACGGCCGGCCGAGCGAGGCGAAAGGGCACCGGAGGAGCCATTTCGCCACACCCCGGGTGCGGCGGTCGCCGCGGATAACTGGTGGATTGATGGGCTCGTCTCCTGCGAGCACGCGTCGTGCGTCGCGCGCCGCGTCGAAGCACGCCACCTGGCGCGGCCAATGCATTCTCGATCGGACCACCACACCTCACAGAACAGGGAGGAAGGAATGAGCAACATCACGTCCGATCTGAAGAATGAGCTCCAGAACAGCCTGACGTCGCTGCAGACCCTGCGCGACGAGATCCGGGTGCGGCTGCACCTGGCCGGCATGGAGGCGAAGGACGCCTGGAGCAAGCTGGAGCCCACGATCCTCGACGCCGAGAAGCTGGCGGGGGACGTCTCCGAGACCTCGCGGAACGCGCTGCACGACATCCTCCAGAAGCTGAAGGATTTCCGCTCGTCCCTGCCGGAGCGCTCCTCGTAGTCGGCGTTCCCGCGCGTCGTGGCGGCGGCCGGGGTCACCCCCGCAGCGCCGCCGCCATGACGCGCGCGACGGCGCCCCACCCAGGATCCGCCGCGCAGGCCGCGAGCCGCTCCCCCACGACGTGGGCGCGCCGGTGGTCGCAGAAGCTGGGCGGCCGCGGGAAGGTGGTGAGCGGGGCGCGGGCGATGGTCTTCTCGATTGGACCGAGCATCGCCGGGTTGTGGACGAAGCCGAGCCCGCTGTGGACGTCGGTGAGCGTCGCGCTCGGGTGGCCGCCCCAGGGCAGCGCGGCGGCGGCGTGCACGGCGGCCGGCGGCTGGTTCACGGCGATCACGCCGTACCGGAGCTCGAGCAGGGCGCGGCCCAGCGCGGCGCCCACGGCGGGGTCCTCCTCGCTGATCGGGTGCGCCACGATCGACGCGCTCAGGGTGCCCGGGAGGTGGTCGTTGCAGAGGCGCGTGGCCGCCTCCAGGAACTCGACCGGGTCGCTCGTCCCGACCTCGACGACGGCGAGGGCGCCTGAGAGCGCCTCCACGTCGCGCAGGGCGTCGCCGGCGTCGGCCTCCGAGAGCCCGGTGATCCACGTCCACGGGAGCTCGCCTGACCCGGGCGCGCCGAGGCGCACGATCCCGGGCGGAAGCGGCGCGTCGGCGGAGCCCTCGAGGCGCTCGCCCTCGAGCGCCGCGCGGCCGGCCGCGAGCGCCTCGCGCCGCGCCTCGGCGTGCGGATCGACGGCCGGACCGGCGGGCGGCACGTGGAGGCGCGGCGCGCCGGCGAGCGCGCGGCGGAGCATCCGGAGGAGCAGCGGCCGCTGCACGAGGCCCCGCGGCAGCACGAGCGCCGTGGCCTCCTGGCCGCCGGACGAGGCGCTGCGCGCGAGCTGGCTCGCGAGGCTCCTCACCTGGTACCAGAGCTCTTCCTCGCCGTAGAGCCACGGCATCACGAGGACCGGGCTGACGCCGCCGAGCACGGAGGTGATCGGCTTGTGGAACAACGGCTCTCCCGCGGCCCGCCGGCGCGCCGAGAGCGGACCCGGCGGCCCCCAGACGAGGGCGTCGTGCGCGGAGGCCGGGCCGGTGATGTGCACCGCGGACACGGCCGGATGGCCCGCGAGGGCCGCGCCCGCCTCCGGGCCGCCGCGCACGACGCGGAGCAGCCCGCGCGCGAGCAGCGGCGCGAGGGCGCTCTCGAGGAGGGGCCCGAGGGCGGCGTGGCGAGGGCTCAAGGCGAGCGCGGCGACCCGCCCCTCGACGAACAGCTGGTGGAGCACGTCCCGGAGGGGAGCGCCCGCGGCGGCGCCCGCGTCGAGCACGAGCGCGACGCCGCCCTCGGGGTCGCGCTGCTGGTAGAAGCGCGCCTGCGCTTCCCGGACGGAGTCCGGCGTCGCGCCGGGCTGCATCAGCACACGCGCGCGGAGGTGCCCGTAGAGCAGGGCGTCCTTGCGGTCCGCCGGGAACACGTCGACCTCGATCCTGCCGTCCGCGCGGGCGCGCACCGCGCCGCGGCCGAGCCGCGGGCGGCCGCGCGCGGCGATGTCCTCGAGCGCCTCGGCCAGGCGGCGCACGTACGTGATCGTCGCGCACGGCCCTGCGAGCCACACGTCGCCGCTGGCCGCGGAGCCGGGGTCGAGCCCCCTTGCGGCGCACGACGCCTCGACCTCCGGCCGCGCCGCGGCGAGCAGACCCGGGAGCAGCGAGCGGAGCAGCGCGGCCTTCTCGCCCGGCGGCATCCGCGCGAACCCGAGCGCCGCGTCGCCGAGCTCGGCGAGCGCGCGATCAAGCTCGACAGGCGATGTCTCCGCCCCGCGCGCGGCCTCTGGACCGGCAGCGGTCTCGAGGAACGCAGCGCTGCCCGCGGGGGCGGCGGAGGAGACGGAGTCAGGAAAAGGCGGCATCGGCGGGGAGGTTACAGGCTGGAGATCGCGCACGCGAGCGCAGCGACGGGTTGCAGCGCGCGTGTAGCCGGCCTGCGCGGGATTCGGTAGAGTCCGTCGCATGGATTGCGCTTCCACCACGGGCCGGGGCTCCGCGCGCGCGCCCTTCGCCAGGACGGTCCCCCGCGCGGCGGCGTGCGGCGCCCTCCTCGGCGCGCTCCTCTTCGCGCCCGCGGCGGCAGCGCAGGCGCCCGGTCAGCCGCCCCCGCAAGGCCAGGGGCAGGGCGGCGGAGCTGCCCAGCCGCGGACCGGGTACCCGCAGCAAGGCTATCCGCAGCCGGGCTATCCGCAGCAAGGCTACCCGCAACAGGGCGCTCAGCAGGGGTATCCTCAGCAAGGTGCTCAGCAAGGATATCCTCAGCAAGGCTACCCGCAGCAAGGAGCCCAGCAGGGGTATCCTCAGCAAGGCTACCCGCAACAGGGCGCTCAGCAGGGGTATCCTCAACAGGGCTACCCGCAGCAAGGCTACCCGCAGCAAGGCGCTCAGCAGGGGTACCCCCAACAGGGATATCCTCAGCAGGGCGCTCAACAAGGGTATCCCCAGCAAGGCTATCCCCAGGGCGCTCAGCAGGGATATCCTCAGCAAGGCTATCCGCAGCAGGGCTACGGTCAGGCCTATGCGCTGCCGGAGGGACCGCCGCCGCCCCCCAAGCCGCCCGAGTCGGCCTGCTGCCGCTGGTCGGTCCGCTACAACGCCTTCGATCTGCTGCTCGGGAGGATGACCTTCGAGGGCGAGCTCGCCGTCGTCGGACCGCTCACCGTCGGCATCTCGCCGTCCTGGATCTGGGGCTCGCTACTGGATGAGCAGCTCGACACGACGGGCTTCGCGTTCGCGGCCGACGTCGGCGTCTATGTGGAAGGCAAGCCGCTGCAAGGGTTCTGGATCAAGGGGCGCCTCGGGTACGAGTCGTTCGAGGCGACCGTCACCTCAAGTTACTCGGGCATCGATCCGGGCGTGGGCGACGTGAGCAGCGTCATCCTCGGCGGCATGCTCGGGAGCACGAACGTGTTCGGCCGCGACGGCGGCTTCGCGATGTCCGGCGGGATCGGCCTCAGCGTCGCGCTGGCCGATCCGGTCCTGGTCGTCACCGGCACCGACGACGACGATCCGCGTTACAGAGAGGCTTTCCCGTTCTACAACAAGGCCGACAAGATCAAGCTCCTGGGCTCGCTCTCGCTCGGCGTCGTGTTCTGACGTGCGCACCGCTCGCCGCGGCGCCGCGCGCGGGCGCCGCCGCGGCCTCGCGACCGCCGGCGGGCCAGGCGCCGCGGGCGGCCCAGGTGTCGCCGGCCGCCTCCGGGCCTCGGGCAGGCGCCCTCTCCGCCGCCCCGCCCTGCCCGCCCCATCCTCCCCGCCCCCCAGAACTTGGCCCTGCGCCTTGCGCCGTGGGACGTCTGCACCATGCCCCCTCGCATCGCCCGCCGCCCCGGGCCGGCGCTGCTCCCTTTGCTCGCGGTGCTCGTGTCGATCGCGCTCGCTCGTCCCGCGCGCGCGTGGGTCGAGGTGCACGTCGCCGGAGACGACGTGCGGCTCGCGATCGACCGGGCCGGCGTCGCCAGGGTCGAGCACAAGGTCACGCTGAAGGTCTCGGGCGGGCCGCTCCGCGCGCTCGACATCCAGGGCGTCGATCCGGACGCCCAGCTCGATCCGGGCAGCTACGCCGTGCCCCTCAAGGCCGCGGAGGCGAGCTCGCTCGCGTCCGCGACGCCGGTCGCCCTCGAGCTGCTGCCGTCCGACGGCCGCCCGCGCGAGGACGGCTCGCGCCCCCTGCCGTCGCTGCGGGCCCGCATCGACGGCAAGGGCCTGAGCCGCGGGGTCTTCGTGCTCTTCTTCCGCTACCGCACCGACCTCATGCGGCGCGGGCTCATCGCGCAGGACGGCCCCAGCGCGCGCGTCTCGTGGGCCGGCCCCCTCTGGGACGACGGCTACGACGCCGCGCGGCTCATCGTCGAGCTCCCGGCGGCGCCCGACGCGCCGCGCGTCGACGAGGCGCGCGTCGACGAGGCGCCCGCCGGCGAGGGGTCGGCCGACGGCGCGCTCGCGCCGCCGGTGACGCTGTCGACGCTCCGCCGCTCGCTCGACACGGACGAGCTCGAGCTGCTCCGCCCGTACGCCCCGAAGGGCGATCCGCTCCGCTGGGTGATCCGCGCCGACGCGCGGGCGTTCCAGCCCGCGTCCGCCGCCGCGCCGCCGGCCGCCGACGCCCTCGGCCGCCTCGCGGACGCCGCGGCGGAGGGCCGCGATCGCGGCCGCACCCTGTATTTCGCCGCGGGCGCGCTCCTCTTCGCGCTCTACAGCGCCCTCGTCGCGCTCAAGGCGCGCGAGCACGAGCGCCTCGCGCGCGCCGCCGGCGTCGCGCCGCGGCCGCTCGTGCCGATCCCGCTCGCGCCGCGGGCCGCCCTCGCGGGGCTCGCGCTCGTCGCGGGCGTCGCCCTGCAGCTGCTCCTGAAGGACGGCACGGCCGGCGCCGCGCTCGTGGCCGCGGCGACCGCGCTCGCCGCGCACCGCACGCCCCACCCCGAGCGCGCCGGCGGGGCCCTGCGGCGCCCGGGCAAGTGGCTCCCCGTCGCCGAGGCCGAGGCGTTCCGCGAGCCGCCGCGGGTGCGCGGCGTCTACCTCGACGTCTCGACGCGCGCCGGCAAGGCGCTCTTCGCCGCGCTGCTCGCCGCGCTCGGCGCGGGCGTCTATGCCGCGCACGGCGCCTCGCCGTACCACGCCCACCTGCTCGCGCTCGACGCGACGGCGCTGCTCGCGATCTTCTGCACCGGCCGCCTCGCCGAGCTCCCCCCCGATCCGGCGGCGGCCCCGGTCGCCTTCCTGCGCGACGTCGCGCGGCGCGTGCGGCGCGCGCACGAGAAGCCCGCGAAGGCGGCGGGCCGCGGGAAGGCGGCGGCGGACGCGGAGCGCCGTGCATCGAAGGCGCCCGCGGACGCGGAGCGCCGTGCATCGAAGGCGCCCGCGGCGCCCGAGCTCCGCGTGGTCGGCCGCCTCCGCCTCCCGGAGGGCAGCCCCGACGCCGACGAGCTCCGGCTCGGCCTCGCGCCGCGCGCCGCGCTCCCCGGCTTCGTGTCGATCGAGGTCGGCGTCGTCTACGCGCCCGGCGCCGGCGGAGCCATCGCGTTGCCCGAGATCCTCCTGCGCGTCGCCCCGGGCTCGCCGTGCGAGCGCGCGGTCGAGCGGCTCGCGCGCAGCGCCCGGTCCTCGCGCGGCCGTCGCCCCACCGAGCGCGTGCTCGCCTTCACGCCGCGGCTGCCGACCGCGCGGATGACGGCGGCCATCGCCGCCGCGCTCGTCCGCGCCGTCTCCGCCGCCCCGCCCGCGGACAAGACGCCGACGAAGCCGCAGGGCGCCGGCGCGCGCTCCGCCGCGGCGCCGCGGAACGGGAAGAAGGCGGTCTCCGCCGCGGCGTAGCCGGATTCGCGAGAGACCCGCCCAGCGTCTGTACGCGCTGCTCGCGGCCTCGTCCACGTGCCGCCCATGGTCGTGGGCCAGCACTTCCGCACCAGCCAGGTTCGCTCGGCGATGACCGCCGCCATGCAACGAAGCAGGACGACGCCATGACGCAGGCGCTCTGCGCGCTGATGATCCTCCTCGGCCTGGTCACCCTCGGTGTGGCCGCGCTCGGCCTCCACGCCCTCCTGCGGCGCCGGTAGGGTCGCGGGGCGACGCTCGGCCTGCTCGCTGTGGCGGGCGGCGCCGCGTGTGGGGTGCTCCCCGTCGTGCTCGCGTCCGCCGCGACGTCGGGCAGCGCGGACCCGGCGCAGAAGGCGCGACTGCTGGCGGAGACCGTCTCGACGCTGCTGAACTGCGGCGCGGCGGGGCTCCTCGCTTTCCCGCTCGGGGGTGTCGTCGCGCTGGTGGGCCTGGTCGGCAGGCTGAGGTCGCGACGCTAGCACCGCGCGGTGGTGCGCGTGACCGATCCGTACGCGAGGGGCGCCCACGCGGCCCCGGGGGGGGTGGTGGCGACGAGTTCATGATCGTCCTCGGAAGCGCCGGGTAACGCGCCGAGGACCCATGCCCGGCCGACGAGGAGCTCCGCGCCAGGGACGCACGGCGCGCGCCGCCGCCTGGTCTCGCTCTCGCATCAGCTCCGGACGGAGGTGGACGATGTGCAGGATTGCTATACCGGTCGGGTTGCTCGGTTCGGGAGCGGTGCTCACCGGTTGCACGGTCGCAACGACGCCTGGTCAAGGCTCTTCCGAGACGGGAGAGGCGGGAGAGATCGAGGGTGTGCTGGAACCTTCGATGTGCGGCTACCAAGCGACATAGCGGAAGAGACCGTCATTCCGAGGATTGTTGCCGCTTTCGGCCTCGGCCTCATGTGCGCAGCGTTCTGAGCGGTTCGGTCGAGGCGCGAGAAGCGATGAATTCAACCCTGAGGTTCACGGGCATCGTAGTTTCCGGTGCGTGGCGCCTCTTCACCGCAATGAACTACGAGAGCGCAACGAACAATCCCCACGGAAACGTCTGGTTGCGCGGGCTGGTCGTCCTCGGGTTGGTCGTTGCTCCTTGCATCTTCGCCCGGTGTTGGCTGGCCGAAGGCCGCGCGCGGGAACGAGAAGTCACACGCAGGGCCACACATAAAGCAGGGAGACACGGCTCGCGCCGTGTCTCTGCGGTGGAGGCGCCGGGAATCGAACCCGGAGACGAATCTGCGGCCCGCATGCGCGGGCCGTCCCTTGCGATTTACTCAATGCCGGTATGTGGTGCCGTGATCTGTGACCGCGTGGTGGGGGTTGCTCCAGGTGGCCGCGCCCAGTCCGAGTGGTACTTCGCCGGGCCCTTGGGCGTGTCCTCCAGCGTCCATGTGGACTGGGCTGGCGGCAGTAGTCGCGTTCTCCCCGGAAGTCTGGTTGTGATGGTGACCACTGGACCTGTTTGGAGATTTAGGGCAAGGTCGAAATGAATAGGCTATTTATTGTTCTGTGCTTCGGGCTCGCAGCGTGCAATTACGATGTGGGAGAGTGCTGGGTCCGCGGTGAGGGGAAAAGGCGCCGGCGGTAGCATCATCACCCCGACAGGAGGGAATGGGGCCTTCGGGGATGTGCCGGCAAGGCCGCAAAACGCACCGGTGGGAAGCGGCCCCTCTGAGCCGATGGCAGGGTGCACCCCCGACTGCCTAGAGGCGTGCAAGGAGAAGTGTGACAAGATATGGGAACTCTGCCGTGACAACTGCCCAAGGGGCGACACGACCTGCCTAAAACAGTGTACTGATGAATATCGTCGATGCCTCAAAGACTGCGACAGGAGATGCAAGTGATGCTCGAGCTGACCTTTAAGCTGACCCCAGAAGAGGGCGAGCCGCGCGACATCGTGGTTCGCATCCACGAGCCGACCCGAAACCCTCCGGAAAAAAAGTGGCCTTGGGCTGTCACTGTTGACATCGATGGACGCCCATCTACTACATACGGGGTAGACCCTCTCGATGCGGTTGAAAACGGAGCCCAGCACGCCGCGATCGTGTTGCGCGGGGTCCATGGCGATGCGCTCGACCCGCCCATCGAGCCGCGGATGAAGGAGGGCCAATAATCGACTCACGTATGCGCCAAGCCTGCCCATCGTCGGGACCGAGACGTACTCGGCTTCAGCCCCCTGGGTGCTGCTCGAAGAGGGACGACTCGCTCGGCTGTAACGGCCAGCCTTTGGGGGTGCCCTGGATAGAGAAAGCTCTGGATCGCCGCAAGGAAAAGTGTGACGAGATTCATGATCGATGCCACGAAGGCTGCACCAAACATGACCGCACCCAAAGCTGTCGCAAGAAGTGTAACGACGAGTATGCCTCGTGCCTCATGGACTGTGACCGAAGATGGCTTCACGTGGTCCGCTGCCGTTGATGTGCTTGGATTCAAGCATGATGACAGTGTGCGCCTGAAACAGGTAGACTGGGCGGCTGCGATTGAAGATGCAGGGCGATTCATCAAGAAGATGGTGGCAGACAAGGTGGAGCTTGCGGGCGGAGGCACGCTCAACCCGCCTATTCTTCCTCCGGAAACATAGACCTTCGACTACGCGATGCGGCGCGGCGACCATGGGGCCGGCGGCATCCGCAGCCTCTGGAGAGTCTGCGGTAGGCTGCACGAGTGTGGCATCCCGCGTAAGGACATCGTTGTCGTCCGCAGCTCACCGGCGCCTCGTCAGCCGATGCCGATGATGAGCCAATCGCCGGGTCGCGGCTCCGGCCAGCGCCGCCTCACCGGAAGCGCGGGGGCGGCTGGCTCTCCGGGCGGCGCCGACGGAGGCTCCGCCGGCGGGATGGCGCTCCGCGTCCGCTCACGGGCACGGCGCGCAGCCGCCGCCGCAATCGACGCCGTCCTCACCGGCGTTCTTCACGCCGTCCGTGCACGAGGACTCCTGGCAAACCCCCGCCCAGCACACCCCGCTCTCGCAGCTCGCGTCCGTCCTGCAGCCCTGACCCGCCGCGCAGGACGGGCACGGCGTCGCCCCGCAGTCGATCCCGGTCTCCTCCCCGTTCTTCACGCCGTCGCCGCAGGTCGCCGGCGCGCAGCGCGCCGCGTCGCAGACGTTGCTCTTGCAATCGGCGCTCGATCGGCAGGCCTCGCCGACGATGCAGGGGCGGCAGAGACCTCCGCAGTCCCTCGCGGTCTCCCCGAGCGCGAGATCAGCGACATCGTTCACGCAATGGAACGGCACACACAGCACGTCAAGGCACGCGAGGCCATTGGGGCAGTCGTTCATGGTCACGTCGCCTGCGAAACAGGCGACGCACGCGCCCGCATGGCACATCCCCTCCCGGGACACCGGGCACGCCGCGGCTTCGAGCAGCGGGGCATTGACCGGTCCGCTCTCGCCGCAGCTGTCGTACGTGCACTGCTCGCCATCGTCGTAGACGTCGGACGGGTCGTCGAGCACGAGGAGCTCGCCCGCGGTCGTGCAATCCATCCGCCGGCAATCGCCCCGGCGCTGCGAGACGATAGGCCCGACGTGGATCTCCACGGTGCACTGCCCTTCCACGCACCGGCCGGCGCCGCACTCGCGGCTGGGCGGTCCGGGGCACTCCGCGTCGCTCTGGCAGCCTGTATCGACGCCGCCAACCCCCTCGCATCCCGTGGTTCCCGCGGCGCACTCCGAGCACGGCCTGCATGCCAGAGAGCACTTCGAGTCCCTCGCCTCGCTGGGAAGACAGCAGATGTGGTAGTCCGGATCTTGGCACTCGCACCGCTCGTCGATGCAGATCGTGCCGGGGATGTTCTGGTAGTCGCTGTGACAATGGGCGTCCTTGTCGCAGTAGCCCCCCAGCCAGGGCGGATCCCCATCCCCAGCGCACGAGCTCACGAGACACGCGCCGACCGCGACCACAGGCGCGGCGAGCACCACGGCACGAAGCAGGGTGTTCATCGATTCACGACCTCCGGGGATTCACAAAGACCAGGGAAGGGCACACGAGCCGTCACACGCAGCCGCTTCTATACAGGAGCGGAGTCCCCAACGCGCGTAAGAAATCGACAGAAGAACGCTCTTAAAGGCAGGAAACTCGAATCACGTTGTCGGAACGGGTCGAGATGCGCGCCTGATCATCAAATCGGCACGAGATCCCCCTCAACAAAGAAAAACTGATTCACGTCGTCGGAATGGGCAGAACGACGCATCGCCCGAAAATTTGGCCAAAACCGCCCTCGACGAGGGAAAACCGGCTTACGTCATCGGAATGTGTCGGAACGCGCGCTTGGCCAAGGGTGCCCGCAGGAGTACCAGTCGGCGCCGCAAGGCGGCAGCGGCCCGTCCTCCGTGAGCGGCGGCGCAGGGATCACGGGCGGCGATGACGGAGGCGCAGCCGGCGGCGATGACGGAGGCGCAGCCGGCGGCGATGACGGAGGCGCAGCCGGCGGCAGCGACGGAGCCGCAGCCGGCGGCGACGCCGCCTCAGGCGCGCGGATCGTCCTGCCGGGCTTCCCCGTCCGCTCGACGGCCCACGCCGGCTTCCGGCCCGGCGGGCGCTCGCTCTCGAGAGGCGGCTTATGTGCCGGCGGAGCGTCGGCCGGCCTCGGGACCAGCACGACGGGGCGCGGGAGGCGCGCTACGGCGGGCACACGCGGGGCCAGCAGCGAGGCCTGCTGACGCCAGGCGACGATCACCGCCGCCGCGAGGACCAGCACCCCCGCGAGCGCGAGCGCCCATCGGAGCGGCCCGCGGCGCGGCGACGTCGATCCCCCCACGCGCGCGGGGGGCGCCGGCGCTGGCTCCGGCTCCGGCGTCGCCTGCAGGGGAGCACCTCGCGGCGGCTCGGCCTCGTCCAGGGGAGACGGCGCACGTTGCCCCGCAGGGCGCAAGGGCACAGCCGGCGGCAAGCCCTCCGCGCCCGAGGGCAACGTCGGCGGACCGGACGGCGCCGGACCCGACAGCGCCGGACCGGACGGCGCCGGGACCCGCCGCAACCACGCCCCCCGCGACCCCAGCCGCACGCCGCGCAACGCCGGCCGCGCACCTCGCAACACCGGCCCCAGGCTCCGCGGCGCAGGCCTCGCCGCCAGCGACGCGAGCCCCCTCCCCTGCGGCGCCGGCCGCTCGCGCCGCGCCTCGAGGACCTCGCCCGGATCCTGCTCGCCGCGCCAGCGACACCAGCTCTCGAGCGCCGCGTGGAGCGCCGCGATGAGCTCCTCCATGTCGCGGTAGCGCGCGTCGGGGTGCCGCTCGGTCGCCCTCCTGACGACGCCCGCGACCAGCGGCGGCAGCGGCACGAACGTCTCGATCGGCAGCGGCGTGTTGTGCAGCACGCAGCGGACGAGCTCCTCCGGCGCCCGCTCCGCGAACGGCTGGCGCAGCCCGAGCAGCTCGTAGAGCAGCAGGCCCAGCGCGTAGACGTCCGTCCGCTCGTCCAGCGCCGCGGGCGCCGCGAGCTGCTCGGGCGCCCGGTACGCCGCCGCCTTCGCCGCGCCAGCCGCGTCGAGGCCGAAGAGCTGCGCGACGCCCAGCCCGGCGAGCTGGAACGATCCGTCGCCGAGCAGGACCACGGCCTCCGGGCAGAGATCGCCGTGGAAGACCCCCGACGTGTGCGCGACCCGCAGGACCTCCGCGACCTCGGCGACCTGCGTGATCGCCCACGGCGGCGCGAGCCGCCTTGGCTCCTCCTCGAGGAGCACCCGCAGCGACGCGCCCTGGCAGCGCGCCACCGCCAGCCAGCAGAACCCGTCGCCGAGGCCACCGCCGAGCACCGCCGGGACCTCCTCCATGCGCCCGCTCACGGCGCGCAGCCGCCCGAGCCGCTCGAGGAACCCGTCCGGCACCCCCTCGCGCACGTAGAGCAGCGCGCCTCGACCCTCGCGGTCGACCGCGGCGTAGACGTCCGCGTAGCCGCGGTCCTCCAGCCGCTCGACGATCCGGTAGCCGAGGCCGGCGCCGTCTACCACGTCGCCTCCAGGCGGAGCCGTGCCCCTGACGCGGTCGCCTCCAGGCCAAGCCGCGCCCCCGCCGCCGTCGGCTTCAGGCGGAGCCGCGCCCCCGGCGCCGCCGTCCCGGGGCCGTCGCTCCTCGGAAACAAGGCATACACCAGCGTCCCGCCGGCCACGAGCGCGCCCGCGGCCAGCGCGAGCGCCGCGCGCTCCTCGGCGCGCTCCATCGCCATGTAGGCGCCCTGCGCGCGCTGCAGCTCCGCCCCGGCGATCCGGTAGCCGCCGTGGTTCCGCTCGAGCAACCCGTCGAACTCGCGCTCGTTCTCGCCCGCCTCATCGAGGAACACCGCGCCGAGCACGACGCACGCGGCGGACGCGACGCCGCCGAGCGCGAGCAGCCCCGCCGCCGGCCCCGACCCCGCCGGCGCGGCGAGATCCAGGACGACGAGGCGCGCCTCGCCCGCGCGCACCTCCACCGAGACCTCCCTCGCCGCCTCGCCGAGCGCCACCCGCACACGGTGCGCGCCGGGCGCGACGAACACCTCGCGCCCGAGCGGCGCCCGCCCGAGCGGCCGGCCCCCGATCGAGAGCTCGGCCCCGCGCGGCGCGGCGAAGGTGAGCGCTCCGACCGCCTGCCTCGCCCGCGCCAGATCCAGCGTGCGGCTCGCGTGCCGCGCGCGCGCGTCGGCGTCCGTGGGCGCCGGCGCCCGCTCCCGCGCCAGGCACGCTGTGAGGAACTCGGCCGCTCTCGGCATGTCCGCGATGCGGAGCGAGAGCTGCCCGACATTGCACGCAGCCTGCTCCGACCGCTCGAGCTGCCAGATCTGGAGCCAGAGATCCCGCGCCTCCGCGAGCAGGCCGCTCGCCACCGCGCTGTCGGCCGAACGTCGGAGTCGCTCCGCCGGGCCGCCCGCGGCGTCGGCGCGGCCCGCGCTGGGCAGGAGAACCAGCGCCACCGCGATCCACGCCCGAACGAGAGCCCGCGAGACCGCCGTGTTCACGAGGCAGCACATACCAGAAGAGACCACACCCAGGGAAGCGTGTGGGATGTTGTGGATTGACCAGGAGAAGCGAGAAATCAGCCTGTGTCGACGGAATGCTCAAGGTTTTCCCGATTACCACTCTTGCGGTCAGAGCGCCCCGCTCGCCGCCGCCCGGCGCAGGACCCGGCTCCATGTGCGACGACGTCGCGCAAGACCACAGGACACCGCGCTCGCACGCGCCTGCACACCCGCTTGATGACAACCAGCGATGCCAGCGACGCGCGCGATGGGCGTGATCTGCGTGATGTGTGTGATGTCAGAATTGCGCGCGATGTGCGTGATGTCAGCAATGCGCGCGATGCTAGCGACACGACTGGCACCTCGCCGCGGCCTGGACGGCGCGCGCGCGCGCGCGCGCCGCTGACCCGAGACCCGAGACCCGAGACCCGAGACACCCGAAACCCGAGACCAGCCCCGACCGGCCAAGAAAACTCATCTGGCTCCGCGCGATCGTATGGCAGGACGATACGTGATCATGATAGCCTCGAGCTGATCGTCCTTATCGGACGTGTCAACACCGAAACGGATCGAATCGTGCATGGGCCGACGCACTCGCTGCCTCTTTTCTGCGCGGGCGCTGGGCGGCCAGTCGACGTTCACGACCCTGTCTCGGCACCGCGGTCACCTCCTGAGTCCGGTCACACGGCAACTTTACACGCCGCTGACCGCTGGAGAGCGCGGTGCCGGTCTCATCGCCTCTCTTGATGTCAGCCGTCCTCCGACAGGCCACCAACAGCCCGGGAGCGTTCATGGCAAGAAGACCCGTCCTCCGTAGATCCTCGTCTGCATCGCTGTCCGCGTGCGCCGCGGCGTGCGTCTGGCTCGCCTCGGCCGGCGCGGCGGCGGCGTACCGCTTCGACGCCTCCGAGGCGGCGTTCGACGCGACGTACGCGGCGACGCCCATCGATCTCACCGGCGTCGTGGTCGACGAGGCGGGCTCGCCGATCGCGGGGGCGGAGGTGACGGCCATCGGCTGGGGGAGCGGCGCGCTCAACGACGGCGAGATCGCGTTCACCGACGCGGAGGGCGCGTTCACGCTGGCGTCGCTCGCGCGGCGCTCGGTCCTCCTGCGCGTCGAGGTGGACGGCTACTACAGCGAGATCGTCCCCGCCGATCTGCACCGGCCGCTCGCCGAGCCGCGCGCCGACGCGGGGTCGATCGTGCTCACCGCGCAGCGCCTCGGCCGCGCGCGGATCCTCGTCGGCGGCGACACGATGTTCGGGCGGCGGTTCGTCGACGGCGACGAGGACGGCGTCGAGGGCGAGGACGGCGACCTGATCCGCCCCGCGACGCGCGAGGCGGACGCGAGCGCCGTCCTCACCTTCCTGCGCGATGTCCTGTCCTCGGCCGACTACACCCAGGTCAACCTGGAGTGCCCGGTCACGGACACCCCGACCACGGCACACCCGTACAAGTCCTATACGTTCTTCTCCTACCCGGAGACGGTCAGGGCGCTCGCGCTCGCCGGCGTGGACGGGGTGAGCCTCGGCAACAACCACATGTACGACTACATGGAAGACGGCGTCTCCGACACGCTCGTCCACGTGCCGAGCGCCGGCCTCGACTGGTTCGGCGCCGGCCTCGACGAGACCATGGCGAAGGGCACGGTGCTCTACCGGACGATCCGCGGCGTCGACGTGGCCTTCCAGGGGTTCAACCAGATCGTGAACGACGGGTCGACGCTGCCGGAATACACGCTCACCGCCTCCGACGGGCCCCCGCCGAAGGCGGGCGCGCTCGCGCTCACCGCGGGGGGGATCAGCGACTTCATGACGGAGGACGCGATCGGGCGCTTCGCGATCCCGGTGCTGCACGGGGGCAGCGAGTACTCCGACTATCCGACGTCCGGCATGCGGCGGCGGTTCGCCCAGCTCGTCCAGCTGGGCGCGGGCGTGGTCGTGGCGCACCACCCGCACACGATCCACGGCGTCGGGCTCTACGACGCCGGCGCCGGGCCGCGCTTCATCTTCATGTCGCTCGGCAACATGGTCTTCGATCAGGACGTCTTCGAGACCTACCAGTCGTACGTCGCCGTGCTCGACATCGACGAGGCGGCGGACGGCACCCGCGCGGTGCACCGCGTGCAGCTCATCCCGTTCCAGAACGAGGGCTACGTCCCGAAGCTCGTGAGCGGGGCCTGGCTGGCCCGGACCGGCAGGCACATCGGGCACCTCTCGACGACGCTGCCGGCGGCGGGCGCGGCCGGCGAGGCCGCGGACGGCCTCACCGGGGCGGTCGTGTTCCCGAGCGGCCCGCGGGTCGCCGCGGTGAGCGCCGCCGCGCAGTACAAGACGAGCGACCGCGCGGAGACGCGGACCGCGCCGCTCGCGAACCGGAGCACGGGGGCGCTCGCGCACGTGCGCTCGAGCGCCGCGGACTCGCTCGCCGGCATCAAGACGAGCGCCGCCGCGAGCTGCGATTACGGCCGGGAGATCATGCTCTACGGCGACTTCGAGGACAACGACGTCGACGACGTGTTCCACGAAGGCTCGATGTGGTCCCTGAGCGAGTTCCGCACGGTCCAGAACAGCGTGGTCCGCAGCGGGACCGGCGCGATGGTGTTCCTGCGCAAGTCGACCAGCACCTCGGACGTGTCGACCTACATGAACAACCGCATCAAGTTCGAGCCCGGCCGCAAGCTGACCCTGAGCGGCTACCTGAAGGGCGACAACGCCGGGCAGCACCGCGTCCAGGTCTACTGGTACACGAGCGGCGGGACGAGCCTGTCGAACACCACGGTGGTGACGCGCGCGGCCGGCACGTACGGCTGGGAGCGGTTCACCGCCGACCTCACCCCGCCGTCGAACGCGGGCTCCGTGCGGGTGTACTTCCGGGCCGCTCCGCCCGCGAGCGGCGAGGCCACGACGTACCTCGACGACGTGTCGCTGATCGAGTGGGAGGGCACGGTCGCCGACGCCTCCGCGGGCCTCGCGCTCGCGACGCCGAACGACTGGAGCTTCGTGCGGTGCACCGCCGCGAGCTCGACCCTCGCGAGCCTCGGCGTGACGACGACGCACCGGACCTACTCGCTGGCTCCGGCGACGCCCTGAGCGCCTCCCCCGCCGGCCCGCGGATCGGCGCCGGTCCGCGGGCCGGCGCGGGCTGGTCGACGACGCGCCGGTCCGGTACCATCGCGTGAGGGCGTAGCGCGCGCAGCGCGCCGCCCCTCGACACGACACCTCGACGGCGCCCGCGCGCCACGGACTCGCCCCCATGAGACGACCGCGGCACCCATCCCACCTCGCGACCGCGCTGGCCCTCTCCGCGATGGCGGCCGGCTGCGGCGACGATCAAAGGGGCGGCGACCTCGTGTGGCCGATCGGGGGGACGGACGAGATCCAGCCGATGTCGTCGAGCTTCGGCCCGCGCCTCCAGACCTCGCGCGACGGCGTCTACGACTTCCACCGCGGCATCGACATCCCCACCGTGATGGGGACCCCGGTGCACGCGGTCGCCGCAGGGAAGGTGATCCGCGCGGGGCGCTACGACGACTTCGACGACGTCGTGGTGCAGATCGAGCACTGCGACGAAAGGGAAGCGTGCGTCTACAGCACCTACGTCCACCTCACCATGCCGCTCGTCGAGGTGGGCGAGCAGGTCGGGCGCGGCCAGCACATCGCCTATACCGGGCTCGCCGCGACGAGCCTGTTCCCCCACCTGCACTTCGAGATGCGGGAAGGGGGCACCATGAAAGAGTATTGCGTGCACCCGCTCCGCTTCCTGCCGACGCCGCCCGGCCTCCCCCCGGCCATCGCCCTCCGGCGCACCGACGACGGCGCCACGTCGAGCCCCTCGGTCGAGGTCGAGGCCACCCTGCCCGGCGTGGCGCCGGGCCTCGTCGAGGTCGCGGTCTCCACGTCGGACCGCTCGACCGGGGAGATCATCGAGGAGCGCGTGTTCGACTACGACGCGTGGAACCGCGAGTACTCGTCGGACGAGCACGACGCCAGCACCATCGACGACCAGAGTCGGGCCGGCATCCGGATCGAGCCGGCGAAGTTCAACGCGCAGTCCTCGACGTACGTGATCCTGTTCCGCTTCGTCGACATGGACGGGCCGGCGTCGGCGGACGACCTCGAGATCACGGCGCGGGCGCGCGACGTGAACGGGCACGTGGTCGAGGCGCGCTTGCCCTGAGGGCCGCCCCGGGCGCGGCGGGCAGGACGCGCGTCACGCGTCGACGACGAGCGCCCCCGTGTCCGCGGTCACGGCGCGCGTCACGCCTCGCCGACGAGCGCCCCCGTGTCCGCGGTCACGGCGCGCGTCACGCCTCGCCGACGAGCGCCGCCATGTCCGCGGGCAGCGGCGAGGTCACCACGAACGCGGGCACCACGTCGCTGCCACCCCACCCGATGTAGTGCGCGTGCAGGGCGTGGCGGGCCAGCCCCTCGACCTGAGGCCCGCCGTAGAGCACGTCGCCGGCGAGCGGGTGGCCCACCGACGCGAAGTGCGCCCGGATCTGGTGCCGCAAGGCCCGGGGGGCGCGCGCCTCGACGAGCTCCCAGAGCCCCGCCTGCCGCACGCGCTTGTACATGGTCGCCGCCGGCCGCGGCGCGTACCGCGCCACGTCGCGCGGGTGGATGCACGGGTAGACCCGCTTCTTGTCCTTCGGGTGCGGCGCGAGCGGCACCTCAATCGAGCCCATCTCGGGGAGATCGCCGATCTGGCAGATCAGCAGGTAACGCTTGTCGAGCCGCCCCTCCTTCAGCCCGGCGCCCAGCGCCGCGAACGCCGCCGCCGTGCGCGCGGCCAGCACGAGGCCGCTCGTGTCGGTGTCCAGCCGGTGGCACAGCCCGGGCTCGCGCGGCGAGAACCCGATGTGCGCCATCTCGGGGTAACGGGCCACGAGCGCGTTCGCGAGCGTCCCGCGCTCGCCCGGATCGAGCGGCGCCGTCGGCATCCCGGCGGGCTTGTTCACCACGACGAGGTCGTCGCGCTCGAGCACCACCGAGAGCGGCACGTCGGGATCCGGCGTCGCCGCCCCGGACGCCTGGGCGGGATCGACGTCGACCTCCAGCACCTCGCCGGCCGCCGCCACGTCGCCCTTCGCCGCGCGCCGGCCGGCGCCGCTCTTGCCGGCGCCGTGCACCCGCACGCGCCCCTCGGAGAACAGCCGCTTCGCGCCCGCCCGCCCGAGGCCGGGCAAGAGCTGCACGAGCAGCTTGTCGAGGCGTGTCCCTGCATCCAGCTCGGTGATCGTGATCTTCATGGTTCCTATGGAATCGCCCCGTGCCACCCGAGGCCGAGCGCGGGGGCCCGCCGGCGCCCGACCACGCTCTCTCCTATCACTCCCACCACGGGCAAGCCGTACCGGTTCCACGACGAGCGCGCCCCGCGCGCGGCGGGAGCGGCGGGAACGCTGACAACCGCCGCCGACGGGCGCGTCACGTACCCCGCGACGCCCGCGCCCAGCAGCAGCCCCGCCGCGGACGCGCCGACCCAGGCCCGCTGCTGAGCCTGCGTCGGGGACCCGAACACGAGCGGGCTGGCGAGCGCGGCGGCGCCGAGGCCGCCGAGCAGCGCGCCCACGTCGATCGCCAGGACCTGCGACGCGGTCACGTCGAGCTGCGTCGCCGCGGCGGCGGCCGCCAGCCAGCCGAGCGCCGCGCCGTAGCCCATGCCCGCCCGCGGCGTCTCCATGACGTCGCCCTCCGCCGCCCACTCGCAGAGGCCGCCCAGCACGAGGCCCAGCCCGCCGCCCGAGTGCGCCATCAGCGCGCCCCCCTCGGACATGCCGCCGAGCGTGAGCCCCAGCGCGGCGAGCGAGACCCCGGCGGCCCCGCCGATCAGCCCGGCGGCCCAGCGCTCCTGCCCCGGATCGTGCGCGTAATCCGCGAAGCGGCCGCTGTAGATCAGGTGGCCCGCCATCGTCGGCCACCACGTGCCGGACGCGAGGAACCACGCGTCGGCCACGCCGACGTCCCACTCCTCCGCGATGATGATCGCGCCGCCGAGGCCGATGCCGGCCCCGACCGCGAGCAGCGGGTAGAGCAGGCGCGGATCGTCCGAGCCGCTCGAGCGCTGGATCGCGTAGCCGACGAGGCCGCCATAGAGGGTCGCGTTGGCCACGAGCGTCGCCTTCCCCGCGCTGCGCGCCGGGGTGGCCAGGCGCCCCCGGCACCGCTCGGCGCACGGCGCGTCCTCGCCGCCGCGGGGGCGGCCGCCGGCGCCGCCGTCGAGCTCGGCCACGAGGTCGCGGAGCATCACCGCCGCGCGCACCGCGAGCTCGCCGCGCGCGACACGCTCCACGCGCACGCGCAGCGAGCTCGCGCCGCCGGGCGCGAGGGCCAGCCGGAGCTCCACGTCGTCGCCGCGCAGCTCGAGGCTCGGCGCGATGATCAGCCGGTCGCCCGCCCGCGCGCGCGACGCGAGCTCGGCCTCCTCGACCCGCACGCGCGCGGCGGCGCGGCCGGCCAGATCCACCGAGAGCCCGAGGTCCTGCGCCGTGTCCGCGAGGAGCGCGTCGAGGGCGCTCGCGAGCGGCGCCGCGCGCTCCGCCGCGTCGGGCGCGACCGCCGTCGGGAGCACGACGGCCCGCCGCGCCGGCGGCGCGGGCGACGGCGGCAGCGCGGCCGGCGACGGCGAGGCAGCTGGCGACGGCGGCTCCGCGGGCGCCGGCTGCGCCGCCGCGGGCGCAGGCTCGGCCGACGCCGGCGCCGCCGCGGCGAGCGCCAGGGCGAGCGCCAGAGCGCCCGCGCGGCCGCGGAGGTGCCAGGGGTCGATCATGCTTCGCTGCTCAAGGCCCCGCGGCGCGCGCGGCGCTGGCCACCCGCGCGCGGCGTCGATCGGCTCAGAACATCACGGTGCCGCTCGCGAACACGTCGAACGTGTTGCTCTCGTTCACGTAGAAGCGGCGGCCGACCGCGTTGAGCGTGGGGCGGTAGTTGGGGTTGGGGCTGCCGGTGACCGTCAGGCTCCCGTCCTGGTTCTGGCGGCGGCAGGGCCCGGCCGTGTCGAGGCTCTGCTTGAACGCGGAGTTGCACGGCTGATCGCCGCCGATGCCGTGCCCCTGCTCGTGGCGCAGGCCGACGCCGAGCTGGAACTTCACGTTCTCGCTCGCCTGCCAGGCCACGCTCGCCGAGCCGCGGTACGTGCCGTAGGGCTGCACGTCGGTGAGCCCCGTGAAGTACGTCCGCTGCGAGCCCTGATCGACCACCGATGTGACGCAGGCGGCCTGGACGCCGCTCCTGCACGCCGCCGGGTCGTACGCGTCGTTCTTGCGGAACGCCGCCCACTGCGGCTGCCGCAGCGTGCCCGCGTCGCTCGATCCGAGCGCGTCGAACAGCTCCGAGTAGTCGCGCCCCTCGGAGTGGTACTCGCCGGCGAAGCGCAGATCGAACGTGAGCCGGCTGAACTTCTCGCGGTTCTCCCACGGGATGATCATCACGCCGAGCGTCACGGTGCCGACGAGCGGAGGGTGGTTGACCAGCGACGTCTCGACGTCGGTGAGGCCGTAGTCGCTCGACTCCTGGTGGAACTCGAACAGCGCCTTGAACCCGCCGTACGGCTCGATGTACTTGATCCGCTTGGAGAGGAACGTGTGCACCTCCAGGCCGATCGTGCCGCGCGAGACGCCGGCCTCGCGCGCGGCGAGCCGCTCGCCCTCGAAGGCGCCGTCGGTCTCGCCGTTCCGGTTGATGTCCCGCGGATCGGCGCACTTGATCTGGCCGGCCCGCGGCGACTCCGTGCAGGCGTGCATCGGCTCGCTCACCGGGAAGCGCCCCTCGATCCCGAACAGCCAGGTCGGCTTCGTCCGATCGCGCGCCTGGTTCATGATGTTCACGTCGAGGCCGACGGCCAGGTGCTCGATGCCGCTCCGGCTCGGCGACTTGAACGGCAGGTCGAACAGCCGCTCCCCCGGCGCGCCCGCGAGCACGACGTCCTGGGCCTCGGCGCTCCCGTCGAGGTCCGTGAGCTCACGCGCGTTGTTCAGGATGATCGGCAGCTTGAGGTAGACCGCCAGATCCTTGTAGAGGCCGATGTCGACGCGCGGCACGAGCTTCGAGGTCGTCTCGCTGTAGCTCGCGACGTTGAGCAGGTTCGACGTGTAGCCGCCCGTGGACAGCCCCGGCGCGGCGATGCTCGTCTCCCGCCGGATCTTCGCGCTCTTCGTCGAGTACTCGAAGCCGAGGCTCAGGTTGAGGTCGAAGGTGTCGCCGTCGTCGAAGGCGTCGATCACGCTCGTGACCTCGCCCGACTCCATCATGACCCGCGGCTCGGTGGCGCTCCGCGGCTCATCGGCGAGCGCCGCGGGCGCCGCGAGGAGCGCCGCCGCCGCGACGGCGAGCGACGCGAACGCCGGGCCGCAGTCCACGCGATCGGCCACGCTGATGGCGACGCGAGCAAGTTGGCCTTCGCCGTACCTTCTGCCGTGCATGATCATGGTTATCCGTCGGACGGACGCTACCGGCCGGGGTAGGAGGGTGTCAATCCGCGAATCGATCGCCGGGGACTCACGCTGCACGCCGCCTGCGTGCCGCCCGCGCTCCGTCCCGCATGCCCGGCCGCTCCGCGCGGCGGGGCGGCGGCGCGGATCACCGCGCCTGCGGGCGCTCCTCCGGCGCGAAGGGGCTCTTGCCCTCCTCGCTGTCCGGGAAGATCTCGCTCGTGATGTCCTCCGCGGCGAGCTCCTCGCGGGCGGTGGTCAGGTCGCGCGACGTCTGGTCGAGCCGGTCGGCGAGCACGCCGAGGAACTGCCAGAGCAGCTTGACGGCGAGCTCGTGCTCCTTGCGGAGGATCTCGAAGAAGTCCGCGCGCCGGACGGCGATGAGCTCGCTCTGCTCCACGGCCGAGACCGTGGCGGAGCGCGGCATGCTCCGGATGAGGGCCATCTCGCCGAAGTGCTCGCCCGGGCCGACCTCGCTCAGCACGGCGTCGCCGCGCACGATGCGGACGAGGCCCGAGAGCACGATGAACAGCTCGTCGCCGCGGTCGCCCTCGCGGACCACCACCTGGCCGGGCTCGAACGAGAGCACCTCGGCCACCTGCATCACGCGGAGCATCTCGCGCTCGTGCAGGCGCGCGAAGAGCGGCATCTTCGCGAGCACGTCGCGCTTCAGCGCGAGCAGCCGGGCGCGCACGCTGTCGCGGTGATCGCCCTGGCCGAGCCGCACGAGGACGGCGGTGATGTTGTCCTTGCCGCCCTTCCGGTTCGCGAGATCGATGAGGCCGTTCGCGGCGACCTCGCCGTTCTCCTCCTCGAAGAACGGCTCGAGCTCGGCGGTGTGCGCGATGTAGCCGTGGAGCCCGTCCGACGCGAGCAGGAACTGGTCGCCCGGGAGCACCTCGATCGTGAGCGTGTCGACCTCGACGCGCTCGTACACGCCGACGGCGCGCGTGATCGCGTTCTTCTGCGCGACCTTCTCGATCTGATCGCGGGTGAGCTTGCCGCGCTTGATGAGCTCGTTGTAGACGGTGTGGTCCTCGGTGACCTGCTGGATGCGGCCCTCGCGGAGCAGGTAGATGCGGCTGTCGCCGACGTGGGCGATGTACCCGTGCGAGCCCGCGATCAGGAGCGCCGACAGCGTCGTGCCCATGCCGCGCTTGGTCGCGTCGGCCTTCGCCTCCTCGTGGATCCGCGCGCACGCGCGCTGCACGGCGTGCTCGAGCAGGCTGAGGACCTCCTTCATCGCCGCGCGCCGCACGTTGCTGCGCGCCTGGTTCTCGATGAGGTCCCGCTCCTTCTTGAGCTCCTCGTGGATGATCCGGACGGCGAGGGCGCTCGCCACCTCGCCCGCGGCGTGTCCGCCCATTCCGTCGGCAACCACAAAGAGCGCGAGCTTCTTGTCGACGAGGTAGTTGTCCTCGTTGTGGTCCCGCATGCGGCCGACATCCGTGGCCGCATAAAACCTGATGTTTTCGGACAGGCCCATCGGTCCGGGCAGGCTAACCGAGGGCGCGGGAGGAAATCACTAGCGATTGCGCCCGCCGCGCACTGGGCGCGACCAGGGCGACATTCCGCCGTGCGTCCGCGTCCCGGGGAGGACACGCGCGCCGGGGACGCGCCGGCGGCGGCGGGAGGCGCTCGGGGGGCGGGTGGGGCATCGGACGCCATGGCCGCAGCGGCGAGCGGCGGTACATTCGGAACACGTAGAATGCAGACCGAGACCTCGCTGCGGCTCGTCCTCTTCGATGCCACCGACGTCGGCTGGGGCAGCGGCCTCTGGGTGAGCGGCCCGCGGCGGCAGGGCGAGGGCGCGGGCCGCGCCGCCGGCGAGCCCGCGGATCCGAACGGGACGGCGGGGGCGAGCTTCGGGCTGTCGCCGATCTGGCGCGCCGGCGCGGCCCTCCACCGGGCCACGGGCGCGGCGGACGCGTCGCTGGCCGCGGCGAGCTGGGCCGAGGGGCTCGCGTGGGCGGCGCGCACGGCGCGTGAGCGCGGCCGCAAGATCGCGTCGCTGCAGGCCTGGGGGCACGGCGGCTGGGGGTTCATGGGCCTCGGGGAGACGCGCCTCGACCGGGCGGCGCTCCGGCCGGGCTCCCCGCTCGACGCCGCGCTGACCGCCCTGCGGGGCGAGCTCGCGGGCCCGGACGCGGTCGTGTGGCTCCGCTGCTGCAGCGCCTTCGGCCACACCGGCCGGGACTTCGCGCGGGCGCTCGCCGACCGGCTCGGCTGCCGGGTCGCGGGGCACACGCACATCATCGGCTTCTATCAGAGCGGGACGCACTCGCTCCGCCCGGGCGAGGCGCCGGGGTGGGATCCGCACGAGGGCGTGCGCTTCTCCGGCGGGTCGCCGGACGGCGCCAGCTGGTCGTCGCGCGCCGCGCCGAACACCGTGACGTGCCTCGCGCGCGATCTTCCCCGCGGTTTCTGAGGCCGCTCCGGCGCTCGACCGGCCCGCGGGGGCCGGCGTACCCTGCCGCCATGGCGCCGCCGGACGATCTGCGGGATCGCGCGCTCGATCTGCTGAGCCGCGGGGACATGGGCGGCGGGATCGCCGGCCTGGAGGAGCACCTCGCGGCCGCGCCGGGCGACGGCGGGGCGTGGCTCGCGCTCGGGGCGGCGTACGCGGCGGTCGAGCGCTGGGCGGACGCGGCGCGGGCGCTTGCGCGCGGCGTGGACGACGCGCGCGGCGTGGACGACCCGCGCGGCGTGGACGACGCGCGCGGCGTGGACCTCGACGGCGGCGCGACCGAGGCGCGCCTCGCGCTCGCGCGCTCGCTCGTCCACCTCGGCCGGCTCGACGACGCGATCGCCGAGCTCCGGAAGGCCGCCGCGATCGAGCCGCCCGACCCGCGCGCGCTGCGCGAGCTCGGGATCCTGCTCTACGACCGGCAGCGCTACGACGAGGCGACCCTTTGGCTCGCGCGGGCGTGCGAGGCGGCGCCGGAGGACGGGCGCGCGGCCTTCGCGCTCGGGCTCGCGCACGAGGCGCGCCGCGACGTCGCGGCGGCGATCGCGGCGTACCGCGAGGCGGTGCGGCGGGCGCCGGCGTTCGCCGACGCGCGGCTCGTGCTCGCCGACGCGCTCGCGTCGATCGGCGAGCACGAGCAGGCGCTGCGCGAGCTCGAGGCGCTGCTCGCGCGCGAGCGGACCCACGAGAAGGCGGCGCACAACCGCGAGGTGCTCGAGCGGGCGCTCGCCGAGATGCGCGCGCGCCGGCTGCTCGGCAAGACGGAGCGGGAGCTCGCGCGGTCGGCGCTGTTCGTGGAGGCGCAGCTCAGGCGCCGCGACGCGCTGCCGGCGCCGGCGGGCGAGGCGGCGGCGCGCCGGGTGGTCCGTTATGCGGCGCCGCTCCTCGAGCTGTACGCGACCTTCGACGCGCGCGGGGGCGGCGGCGCGCCGGGCGACGGCGTGATCGAGGCGCTGCACCTCGCGCTCACCGATCCGGATCGCGCCGCCCGGTCCGAGGACGACGTCTTCAAGGTCACGGTGATCGCCGAGGACGGGCGGCAGGCGCCGGTGAACTACGCGACCGGCGCGTCGCTCACGTTCCTGCGCGAGGCGCTCGGCTGCCCGATGACGCAGGCGAGCGCGCTCTACGCGGCGCTGCTCCACGGGAGCCCCTCGGTCGACTGGGGCGGCGCGACGCTGCGGTTCGCGAGCGTGCCGGGCGCCGCGGAGCGTCCCGGCGGCGAGCGCCACGGCCTCCTCGTCAGCCTGCGCGTCTAGGCGCGTCGCGAGGCGCGCGCGCGCCGCGGCAGGGGCGCGCGCTCGGCGGCCGCGGGCTTCGCCTCGCCGCGCGAGATCATCCCGAGGTCGTGCAGCGAGGCGTAGTGGCCGTCCGGGGAGAGGATGATGTGATCGACGAGCGGCACGCCGACCACGTCGCCGGCCGCCACGACCGCGTCCGTCATGAGCATGTCCTCCGGAGAGGGCGCGGGGTCGCCGCTCGGGTGGTTGTGCACCAGCACGAGCGCCGACGCGGCGTCCGCGAGCGCGGCGCGCAGGATGTCCCGCGCCGCGACCGAGCACCCGTGCAGGCCGCCCTGCGCGACCCTGCGGGCCCCGCGCATCCCGTTGCGGCCGTCGAGGGAGATCACCCACATCTGCTCGTGGTCGAGCGGGCCGAGGTGCGCCGCGCACCACGCCGCGATCGAGGCCGAGGAGCGCACCGGAGGGCGCGGGCGCGCCGCGCGCTCGAAGGCGCGCCGCCCGAGCTCGAGCGACGCGGCGATGCGGAGCGCCTTGGCGAGGCCGAGGCCGGGGTGCTCGGCGAGCGCGTGCGGGCCGAGCCTCGAGATCCCCTCCAGCCCGGAGAAGCGCGCGAGGAGCGCGGCCGAGACGAGGGTCACCGGGGTGCCGACGAGGCCGCTGCCGAGCACGATCGCGAGCAGGTCGGCGTCGCCGAGCGACCAGATCCCCTCCTCGAGCGCGCGCTCCCGCGGTCCGGCGAACGCGGCGAGCGCCGAGGGCTCGTCGGCGTACGGGTCGGGGTCGGGGAGAGGTTCGGACGGCAGCGTGGTGCTCTTCCACAGGCTCATGCGCGGGCGACAAGCACGCGTCGGGCCCGGCGGCAGCGCGCGCGCTCTCCGGGCGAGGCGCGCGCCGGCGCGCGCCGGCGCGGCGGCGGGACCGGCGGCGGCCCTGGCGCCCGCCAGGGCCGCGTCCTCCAGAGCGGCGGTCACCCGCACAGGAGACGGGTCCAGATCGGCGTTTTCGGCGCGCAAGCGCACTCCTGTGCGCTGAGCACCGAAAACGCCGAGATGGGCCCGTATCCGAAGCGGGTGACCGCCGCTCACTCGACGCGGACGATGGTGTCCGGCGGCAGGCTCTCGGCGAAGGCGTCGCGCGCAGCGCGCACCTTCGCCTCGACGAGGCCGTCGAACGTGAGCTTCGTGCGGTACTCGACGCCGGCCCACCGGGGGTACGAGCCGATGTCCACGTCGCGGTGGGCCGCGACCACGCGGTCGAGCATGGGCTTGAGCTGCCCCTCGTCGAGCGTCGTGAACACCGCGTGCGAGACGAACGGCGTGCCGCCGGAGAGCTCCGCCTGGATGAGCGCCTGCTTCGCCCGGAAGATCTGCGGCACGCCGGGCAGCATCCACACGTTGCGCATCACCACCGCCGGCCACGCCGCGCTGCCGTCCGTCACGAGCCGCGCGCCCTCGGGGACGCGGGCCATGAGCAGGTGCCCCTCGGTGAGCCGCTCGCCGTAGTACTCCCGCAGCATGCGCTCGATGTTCGGCGCGCTGACCACCGGCACGCCGAACGCGCGCGCGACGCCCTCGATCGTGAGGTCGTCGTGCGTCGGGCCCACGCCGCCGCTCGTGAACACCCAGTCGTACGCCGCGGCGAGCGCCCGCACCTCGTCGGCGATCACGTCGAGCTCGTCGAGCACCATGACCACGCGCGTAAGCTTCACGCCGAGCGCGCGCAGGGTGCCGGCGAGCACGACCAGGTTCTCGTCAGCGATCTTCCCGCTGAGCAGCTCGTTGCCGATGATCAGCGCCGCTGCGGTCCTCATCTCCACCTTGCTCCGCTCAGCCCTCGAACTCGCGCGTCACCGGCCGCCCGTCGGCGTCCATCCCGAGCAGCTCCTCGACGCGCTTCTCCGCGCGGTCGAGGCGCTCCTGCGCCGACCGCGACAGCCGGATGCCCTCCTCGAAGAGCGAGAGCGCGCGCTCGAGCGGCAGGTCGCCGCCCTCGAGCTCCGCCACGATCTTCGCGAGCCGGCGCGTCGACTCCTCGAAGGAGAGCGCGCCGGCGCCCGCGGCGGGATCGCCGCTCGCCGGCGCGCCGGCGGCAGCCGACGCCGGCGTCGCGCGCGGCTCCGCGCCCGCGCCCGCGCCCACCTCGCCCTCGTCCGTCGCGTCGCTCATCGTCGTCATGGCGCAGCGTCCCCCGGGGGTGCGGCCGGCGCAAGCAGGACGGAGCTCACCCCGGGCGGCACCCCCGGCACGAGGAGCACGCCGTCCGGGTCCGCCACGACCGGGACGGCCAGCCCATCCGGGCGGACGAGCCGCGCCGCGCGGGAGGCCGCGCTCGCGGCCGCGCTCGGGTCGTTCGGGACGATCGCGATCCACACCACCCCGGTGGCCAGCGCGGCGCGCGGCGGCTCGAGCGGCCGCGCCTCGGCGCCGGAGAGGGCGGACCGGGCGAGCGCGCGCACGCCGTCGTCCGGATCGAGATCGCGCGCCAGCTGGAGGACGCGCCTGCGCTGCATCTCGGCGCGCCGGGACAGCCCGCGGACGATCGCGCGGCGCACCGCCGGGTCGTCCTCGAAGCGGTAGGCGCGCGCGAGGAGCGAGACGCTGTCGGGCATGGGGTCGCCCCCGAGGCCGAGCGCGACGTGCGCGCGCACCACGGGGTCGCTCCCCTCGAGCAGCCGCTTGAGCCTGCCGCGGATCACCTCGTCGTCGCGGGCCGCGAGCGCGCGGGCCGCGAGCGGTGAGAGCGGGCCGCCCGCCTCGGCCAGGGCGGCGAGCCGCGACGTCGTGAGCCCGCCGCCGCGCGGCGCCGCGAGCAGCGCGACGCCGGCCGAGATCGCCGCGGCGTCGGGCGCCGCGCCGGGGTCGCCGGGCGCGGCGAGCGCCTCGAAGAGCGGCGCGAGCTCGGCGAGGGCGGCGTCGCCGCGCGCGAGCGCGCCGCGCGCCGCCGCGTGGACCGCCGCGCGGTCGCACGACGCCGGGGCGCACGCGCCCGCGACCTCGCCCGCGCCGCGGAGGCCGAGCGCCACGGCGCCGAACGCCCCGACGGCGCGCTCGGCGGAGCCCCGCGGCGCGGCGAGCGCGGCGAGGAGCCGCTCCTCGAGCGGCGCGGGCGGGTCCCGCAGCGCGAGGGCGCGGACGACGCCGGCGCGCAGGGCGAGCCGCTGGAGCGCGCCGTCCTTCGCGGCGCGCGGGCCCTTGGCCGCCGCCCCGATTGCCGCTTCGATCGCCGCCTCGAGCGCGGCCCGCGCCTCGGCCCCCGGCATCGTCGCCAGCGCGAACGCGGCCGCCGTCGCGAGCGCGCCGCCCTCCATCAGCCCGCGCAGCTGCCGCGCCGCCTCCGCGCCGCCCGCGCGCCCGAGCGCCGCGACCGCGCGCGGCCGCGCGTCCTCCGGCAGCAGCGGGATCGCGCGCGCGAGCGCGGTCGCGAGCCGCGCGGAGGGCGCGAGCTCGGCCAGCCTGAGCCCCTCGAGCCGCGCCGCCTCGGATCCGAGCAGCGCGGCCACGGCGTCCGGCGCCTCCGGCGCGCCCAGGTAGACGAGGATCTCGGCCGCCGCCTCGAGGAGCCGCGGCTCCGGCTTGCGGATCCACGCGCGCGCCTTCGCGAGCGCCGCCTCGTCGCCGAGCCGCGCGAGCGCGCGCGCCGCGGCCACCTGCGCCGCGCGGTCGCCGCCCTCGAGCATCGGCCTGAGCGCCTCGATCGCCCGCAGGTCGCCGAGCTCGCCGAGGAAGCCGACGAGCGCCGGCTCGATCCGCTTGCGGCCCCCGAGCAGCAGCTGGAGCGACTCGGGCGGGTAGGCCCGGAGCGCGCGCGCCGCCGCCTCGCCCGCGGCGCCGCCCTGCACGATCGCGCCCGCGAGCGCGCCGAGCGCGCGCTTGTCGCCGGCGCGGGCGAGCGCGAGGGCGGCCGTGCCGCGCAGCACCTCGCCGAGCGGCGCGGCCGCCCCGCGCGCGGAGGCGCCGCCCTCCGAGAGCTCGCGCGTGAGGACCTGCCGCACGTTGTCGCGGTGCGCGTGCGGCGCGAGCGCCCGCGCCGCCTCGAGCCGCGCCCGGAGGTCGCGCGCGGCCGGGGATCCCTGCTCGATCGCCGCGAGCAGCGCGCTCACCGCCTCCTCGGTGCCGATCGTCCCGAGCCGCTCGATGCCGCGGAGCCGCGCCTCGGGGTCGCCCGACGAGAGCAGCCGCTCCGCGACCGGCACGCCCAGGCTCCCGCGCAGCGGCGCCGCCCCGGCGGCGGCCGGCGCGGCGCCGCGCGCCTCGGCGACCTGAGCCGCGCGCGCGCTCCCTCCCGCGCGCGGCTGCGGCGCGGCCGGACCGGCGATCGCGGCGGCCGCGAGCGCCGCGGCGAGGCCCAGGGCTCGAGGGGTTCCAGCGGGGAATCGCATGCGCTCCGCCGCACTATCCCGCGATCGAGGCCCCGCTGTCACTAGACCAGCCCGCGTCGGCGCGCCGCGGCGAGCCTGGAATTTGTTGGAAGCGCGCGCTACGTCGACCTACGGTGGGCGGCCGCGTGGCGGCGCCCCGCGCCTGTGGAATGAGGTGACGCTTGATCGACCTGGTACGGACACTGGAAAAGGCCATCACGGTATCCGCGAACAAGGCGTGGCCGGTCTTGCAGCAGCTGGCCCGGCTCGGGGCCGAGCCGGAGCCGTTCCACCCGAAGTGGAGCGACAAGCCGATCCCGCGGGGCCGCCAGCGCTCGAAGCCGCCGCTCGGCTGGCCCCGGGAGACGGACAGCCTGTGCCCGCGGTGCGTCAAGGAGGCCCGCGCCGAGATCCTGAGTGGCGAGGCGGACTGGACCAAGCTCATCCACGACAAGCCCGGGGAGATCCGCGCCCGCATCGTCGCGCAGGGCGGGCGGGTCGTCATGGAGAAGACCTGCCCGAAGCACGGCTCCTTCTCGGACACGATCTCGATCGACCCCGAGTTCCTCGCCCGCATCGAGCGCCTCTTCGGCGGCCGCGACGTCGAGATGACGCCGGACCGGATCCACAACCACGGCTCGAGCACCATCCGGTACGGCCGCGGCGCGGTGCTCACGGTCGACCTCACGAACCGTTGCAACATGATGTGCGACCCGTGCTTCATGGATGCCAATCAGGTCGGCTACGTGCACGAGCTCTCCTGGGAGGACATCACGCGGATCCTGGACGACGCGGCCGACGTGCGCCCGCGCCGCCAGATGTCGATCCAGTTCTCCGGGGGCGAGCCGACGCTGAGCCCGCATTTCCTCGACGCGATCCGGTACGCGCGCGAGAAGGGCTACTTCGCGGTGCAGTGCGCCACGAACGGGATCCGCTTCGCGGAGGAGCCGGGCTTCGCCAAGAAGGCCAAGGAGGCGGGCCTCAGGATGGCGTACCTGCAGTTCGACGGCGTGACGAACGCCGCCAACGGCCACCGGAAGATCGGGAACCTCTACGACGTGAAGCTGCGCGCCATCGAGGAGCTCTCGGCCGCCGGGATCGACGTCATCCTGGTCGTGACCATCGTCAACGGCGTCAACAACGATCAGGTCGGCCCCATCATCGACTTCGCGGTCCAGAACGCCGACAAGATCACGGTCGTGAGCTTCCAGCCGGTGAGCTTCACCGGCCGCGACGAGGACATCTCCGACGAGCTGCGCGAGAAGCAGCGCTACACGCTGAGCCACCTCGCGCACGACGTCGCCCGGCAGACCGGCGTGACCCACCCGCTCCGCGACTGGTTCCCCCTGTCCGCGCTCAGCCCCTTCGGCGACGTGACCGACCTGCTCGACGGCCCCGATCGCGACTGGGGACAGATCAACTGCGGCTGTCACCCGAACTGCGGGATCGGGACCGTGCTCTTCGTCCACAAGAAAACCAAGCAGATGGTCCCTCTGCTCGACTTCATCGATGTCGAGGGTCTGCTCGCCGATCTGCGCGCGATCTTCGACGCCGGGCGCGGGCGCGCGTTCACGAAGGCCCAGGTCGTCGCCGCGCTGCTGCGCCATTACCGGCCCGAGAAGGCGCCGGCGGGCTTCAACCTCGCCACGCTGGTGAAGCAGTTCATGAGTCAGACGGGCGCGGCGCACGCCGGCGAGGGCGACGCCCGCGAGTACGAGTGGCGGATCCTGTTCGTCGCGGGCATGTGGTTTCAGGACCTGTTCAACTACGACTTTCGCCGCACCGAGATGTGCATCATTCCGTACGGAACGCAGCTCGGCGAGATCAGCTTTTGCGCGTACAACACCGGCGCCGGGTGGCGGAACATCCTCGAGAAGATGAAGGCGAACGCCACGGTGGCGGAGTGGTACAAGAAGCACGGCCGGCACCCCGTGTATGCAAAGAATAAGGATCTTCCTCTACCGGCCTACGACAATCCCCTTACCATCGTGGAGCATGACCTTGCGCTCCGCGAGCGCGCGCAGGGCGGCGCCCGCGCGCGGCCGGCCAGGCGGCTGCCGATCGTGAGCTGATCGCGCTGAGCCGAGCGCCCTCTGCGCGCGTGTCCTCCCGTCAGTCCTGTCAGATTCCGTGAAGTTCCGTAAAGACGCGTCGGCCCGCGCGGCCGCGGCGCCGCGCCGGCGAGATCGCCCGCCGACGGTCGTACTAAGCCTCACATCGGAAGACCGAACATGATTTTCATCCTGGGCACGCGTCCGCGCCGTTCTGCGCGGGACTCGTGGAGAACGCACCTCTCATGGTGTAGTCTCGCCACGTGACCTTGCACGCGGGGCGCTATGAGACCGTGCGAGCCATCGCGTCGGGCGGCATGGCCACGGTGTATCTGGGTCGGTCCGTCGGCGCCGGCGGCTTCGAGCGCCTCGTCGCCCTGAAGATGATGCACCCGCACATCGCGGCGGAGCCCGAGTTCGTCGCGATGTTCCTCGACGAGGCGCGCCTGGCGGCGCGGGTGCGCCACCCGAACGTCGTCGCGACGTTCGACCTGGTCGAGGACCCGCTGTTCCTCGTGATGGAGTACATCGAGGGCCCGTCGCTGCACCTGCTCCTCCGCACGTGCGCGCGGGCGAAGCGGCCCCTCCCGCTCGGGGTCGCGCTCCGCATCTTCCTCGACGTGCTCGCGGGCCTCCACGCCGCGCACGAGCTCACCGGCTCGAGCGGCGAGCCGCTCCACCTCGTGCACCGCGACGTCTCGCCGCAGAACGTGCTCGTCGGCGCCGACGGCGTCGCGCGCATCACGGACTTCGGCGTGGCGCGCGCCGAGTCGAGGCTCGTCTCGACGCACGGCAACGCCCTCAAGGGCAAGCTCGCGTACATGGCCCCCGAGCAGATCCGCGGGCAGCCGGTCGATCGCCGCAGCGACGTGTACTCGGCCGGCGTGGTGTTCTGGGAGATGCTCACGGAGCAGCGCCTGTTCAAGGCGGACAACGACGGCGCGCTGCTCGCGCAGATCCTCGACGGCCCGCCCGCCGGGCCGCGGGCGGTGGCGCCGGAGGTCCCGGCCGCGATCGACGCGATCTGCCTGCGCGCGCTGCGCGCGGATCCGGGCGAGCGCTTCCCGACCGCGGCCGAGTTCGCCGACGCCCTGGAGCACGCGGCCGCGCACACGCCGGGCCTGGCCGTTTCGTCCCCCCGGGCGGTGGAGGCGCTCATCAAGGAGCTCGGCCTGCACGTGCCGCCGGAGCAGATCGCGGGGCCCATGAGCGTGCGCAACGGTCCGTCCTCGAGCTCCGCGCCGAGGTCGCTGCGCTCGCCGCAGAGCCAGCGCTCGACGCAGGGCCAGGCCCCGCCGCCGAGCCAGCGCCTGCCGCCGAGCCAGCGCCTGCCGCCGAGCCAGCGCCTGCCGCCGAGCCAGCGCCTGCCGCCGAGCCAGCGGGCCCTCCGGGCCGGGGCCGCGGGCTTCGAGGCGAGCGCGCCGGGTCTCGACGTCGTCGTCTCCGAGGCCGCGTCCCACCGGCACAGCGCCGTGCGACGGGGCGCGATCGCCGGCGCCCTCGTGGCCGTGCTCGGGCTGGGGGCCTTCTTCGCGGTCGGCGCGCGCGAGCCCGCCGCGCGGGAAGCCGCGGAGAGCGGCCCTGCCGCGGCGAGCGCGTCGCTCCTGCCGGCGGCCGTGGCGGACAGCTCGCTGGTCCAGGTGGACGCGCCGGCGCAGCCCGGCGGATCCGCCCAGGCCCCTGCCCCCGCCGCGAACGGCGCGGCGGCGCCGCCGACGCCCCCTGCGCCCTCGGCCGCCGCGCCCTCGGCCGCCGCGGCCCTCCAGCCGGCGGTGAACGCGACGCCGCGACCGAGCCCCGTCCCGGCCCCGCTCTCCGGGGTCGCGAAGCCCAAGGCGAGCCGGCCCGAGACGCGCACCGCGAGCGGGTCGGCCCCACGAACGACGGGCGGGGCCGCGACACGGACGCCGACCGGCGCCGCGGCGCGCCCCGCGACCGGCGCCGCGTCGCGGACGGCGACCGGCGCCGCGTCGCGGACGACGACAGCGAAGCCCGCACCCCGCCCGCCGGCCGCCCGCAGCGCCGCGCCGAAGGCACCGGCGCCGCCGCGGAGCGGCGCCCCGCGGACGACGTCCCGAACGCCCTACAGGCCCACAGATCTGTGAGCTCCACGCGCTGTCGCGCAGGGGAGCGGCCTCGCCTCCCCTCGCGACACGCCGCGCGTCCTCCGCGCGGCCGCCGCGAGTGGACTCCCCCGGCGCGCACGCGCCGCAGGCCCGCGCGACCGCCGCGTGGACCTCGCCAGGCGCCGCGTGGACCTCGCCGGCGCCGCGTGGACCTCGCCGGCGCCGCGTGGACCTCGCCGAGCGCCGTCCGCCGCTTCTGCTAGCGCCGCGCGCCGCTTCGGCTTCTGTCCGGCGAGCGCCGGCGTGCGCCCGCAAGAAAACGCCATCCAGAACGCCAGGATCCGGCGCGCCGCCGGGAGCGTGAAAGTACCGCACTAGCGGCAATATCCACCACCACCGGATTCAGCCCCCGTCGCTGGCAGGCCCATGATCTTCCGCGGAGGCCCATGATCCGGCGCCGAAGCACGTCCAACGCTCCGACGACGAGGCAGCCATCCGCATCCTCTCCGAGACGTGACGCCCGGCAGCACGCCCACATGCTGAAGGTGCCGCCGAGAGACACCTACATCCTCGCGACCTGCCGCAGATGGAGAGTCGCTATCGCACGAGCGTGGCATACGAGACAGGCTATTCTTGTGGTGGGCCCGGCAGGTGCTCGCCCAAGTGAAAGGCGCGCCGCGCGTCAGACGTTACCTCGGGGGAACCAGCTCATGCGCTCGCTGTTCGAGCAGATGGTCGAGTGCTGCGGCCTCGCGCCCGCATTCGCCAGGAAGATCATCCAGGATTCCTGCGAGCGCATCGGGGTCTCGCCGCCCGAATCGATGACGCCGGCCGATCTCATCCGCTCGCTCCCCCACGTCCGCCAGGCGCTCGGCGTCTTCCTCGATCCCGGCGAGGTCGCGCTGAAGACGGCCGCGATGCGCGCGCTCGTGAAGGGATCCTGGCCCAACATGCCCGCCGTCACGCCCCCCGCGCCGGAGCAGGAGAACCGGGCAGCTCAGGAGGAGCGCAAGGGCAGATCGAGCTCGTAGAGCTCGTAATGGGACCGTTGCATTCCAAGCGCGACATAGGTCGCCTGCGCCCGCGTGTTCGAGGTCTCCACGTAGAGGCGGATGCCGCATACGTTCCCCGCCTCCGCCGCCATCTCGTGGAGCCGCCGGTAAAGGGCGCGGTAGACGCCGCTGCGCCGTGATGCGGGAGACACGTAGACGGACTGAATCCACCAGAAAATGCCGTTTCTCCAGTCACTCCATTCATAGGTGATCATCAGCTGCCCGGCGACCTCCGCGCCGCGCTCGGCGAGCAGATAGAACCCCTTGCCCTCGTCGGCGATCAGGGCGGCGGCGCCGCGCAGGGTGACCGAGGTGTCCAGCACCTTGCCCTCGGTCTCGAGCGCCATCGCCCTGTTGTTCGCCGCGATCACCTCGACGTCGGAGGGCGTCGCCCGGCGGATGACGAGCTCGGTCACAGGGCCACCTCCTGACCGGTATTACAGGAAAGTCCTTCCTCCGCGCGGCGCGGGGACGGCGGACAGGGAAGCTCGGGTGCGCAGCGTCGGGTCCACATGGCTCGACCCATACCGCGGGCGGCGGGGCTGCTCAATGGCCTCACCTCGACGCGCGGCCGAGGCGCGCGGAGCGGAGAGGCGCCCCGAGGACGCCGCGGCGCGTTATGTTTCGAGATGGGATCACCGAGCGCGGCGCGGGGACCCGGCGCACGGCGCGTGGCGGGCCGTGCCTAGCGCAGCCTCCGCCCACGCCGGCAGCGCCCGCGCGCGCCACGCCGACAGCGCAGCGCCCGCGCGCCCACGCCGACAGCGCCCGCACGCGCCGCGCCGGCTGAGCGGGGGCCGCCGCGTGTTGCCCCGGCGGCGGTTGTGCTCCCCGCCCGATCGCGCGTACCCTCCGGGCGCCGAACGGGCGCCGAAGCCTCCGGAGGGTGACCCTTGACACTGCTCGTCAGCGACTCGATTGCCCAGCGCGTTCAGCGGCTGGAGATCCCTTTCAACAGCTTCGGGGTCGATCCTTACGGCATCTCCCAGAAGCACCTCGGCCTCTTCTTCACGCTGCTGGACTTCCTCTATCACCATTACTTCTCGGTGGGCGTGAGCGGCCTCGAGAACGTCCCGGGCCGGGGCCGGGCGATGCTCGTCGGCAACCACTCGGGGGGCGTCGCCATCGACGGGGCCATGGTGGTCGCGTCGATGTTCTTCGCGATGGATCCGCCGCGGCTGGCCGAAGGGATGGCGGAGAAATTCATCAATCGCCTCCCGTTCACCTCGCTCTGGTCGAGCCGCACCGGGCATATCACCGGGCTGCCCGAGCACGCGAGCCGCCTGCTCGAGGACGAGCGGCTGCTCATGGTGTTCCCGGAGGGCGCGCGGGGGACGGCCAAGCTCTACAGCGAGCGCAACTCGCTCGTGCATTTCGGCTCGGGGTTCGTCCGGCTGGCGCTCAAGACGAGGACGCCCATCATCCCGTTCGGCTTCGTCGGCGGCGGCGAGGCGGTGCCCACCATCGCCAACTCCTACGCGATCGGCCGGCTGTTCGGGGTGCCCTACATCCCGATCACGCCGTACCTCGTCCCGGCGCCGCTGCCGGTCCAGCTGGAGATCACCTATGGGGAGCCGATGAGCTTCGCCGGGACCGGCTCGGAGGAGGACGAGGTGATCATGGGCCACGTGGAGCAGGTGAAGGCGAGGATCGCCGAGCTCATCGAGGTCGGCCGGCAGCGGCGCCGACGGCAGCTCGCCGCCGACCTGCGCGGCGCCGCGCGGCCGGGGACCGCCTCCTCGAAGCCGGGGCCCCCCTCCTCGAGGCCGGAGCCCGCCACCTCGAAGGAGCGCGCGTGAGGGTCCTCATCCCCGGGATCACCGGACAGCTCGGCCGTATGGTCGCGACGCGCCTGCTCGCCGAGGGGCACGAGGTGATCGGCATCGACCGGCGCCCGTGGCCGACCGCCCCGGCCGGCATCGAGATGCACGACGTGGATCTGCGCAAGCGCGCCGCCGAGGACGTGTTTCGCAAGACCCGACCCCAGGCCGTCATCCACATGGCGACCGTGACGCACCTCGTGGAGCAGACGGAGGAGCGGTATCGGATCAACCTCGGCGGCACGCGCACCGTCTTCGACAACAGCCGCGCCTGCGGGGTCGAGCACGTGATCTTCGTCGGCCGGCACACGTACTACGGCGCTGGACCCGAGTCGCCGCTCTACCACACCGAGGAGGATCCGCCGATGGCGGTCTCCACCTTCCCCGAGCTCGCCGACCTCGTCGCGGCCGATCTCTACGCCTGCACGGCGCTCTGGCGCGCGCCCGAGCTGTGCACGACCGTGCTCCGCATGTGCTACACGCTCGGGCCGACGGGGCACGGCACGCTGGCGACCTTCCTCCGCGGGTCGCACGTCCCGTACGTGCTCGGGTTCGACCCGCTGTTCCAGTTCATGCACGAGCAGGACGTCGTGGCCGCCATCTGCCTCGCCCTCGAGAAGCGCATCCGCGGCGTCTACAACGTCGCCGGCCCGCAGCCCGTGCCGCTGTCGATCATCATCCGCGCGGCGGGGCGGATGGCGGTGCCGCTCCCCGAGTTCGTGCTGCGCAACGCGCTCGGCCGCTTCGGCCTGCCGAAGCTCCCGCGCGCGGCGCTCACCCACATCAAGTACCCCGTCGTCGTCGACAGCGCCGCGTTCCGCGCCGCCACCGGGTTCAAGCACGCCATCGACGAGGCCCAGGCGATCCGCGAGTACCGCGACGCGCACCCGATCCAGACGGGCTGATCCCGGCCGTCCGGCGCTCGCCGGACGTCGTCGACCGACGCCGTCACAGGCTCTGTTACCGACGCTGTCACCGAGGAGGTCCCGATGTTGTCCGACAAGGTCAAGCAGTTCGCGCCGGCGAGGCTCACCGCGGACGTCAGCCGGCTGCCGGAGGCGGAGCGGAAGGCGCTCGGCAAGCTCATCGAGGCGTCGAGGCAACTCGACCCGATCTTCGACCGCCAGGCGTGCGCCGAGAACCCCGAGATCCGCGAGCGGCTGCTCGCGGACAGCACCCCGGCGGGGCGCGACCGGCTCGCCTATTTCGACATCATGCGGGGCCCCTGGGACAGGCAGGATCACCACCGCCCCTTCGCCGTCGACAGGCCCCGCCCCCCGGGCGCCGGCTTCTACCCGGAGGACCTCTCGGCCGACGAGTTTCACGGCTGGATCCGGCAGCGCCCCGGCGACAAGGAGGCGTTCGAGAGCCTGTTCACGCTGATCCGCCGCGCCGAGGGCGGGCTCGTCGCCGTCCCGTACAGCGAGGCGTACGCGGCGTGGCTCGGCCCTTCGGCCTCGCTCCTGGGGGAGGCGGCGGCGCTCACCGAGAACGAGAGCCTGCGGCGGTTCTTGAGGTCCCGGGCCGAGGCGTTCCGCTCGGACGATTATTACGCCTCGGACAAGGACTGGATGGATCTCGACAGCCAGGTCGAGGTCACCATCGGCCCGTACGAGACGTACGAGGACGAGCTCCTCGGGCTCAAGGCCTCGTTCGAGTCGTTCGTCACCGTGAGCGATCCGGAGGCCTCGGGGAAGCTCTCCCGGTACAAGGAGCTCCTCCCGGAGATGGAGCGCAACCTGCCCATCCCCGACGAGGTCAAGACCGAGCGCGGCGGGGAGAGCCCGATCCGGGTCGTGGACCTGGTCTACAGCGCCGGCGACGCCCGCAAGTCGGTCCAGACGATCGCGTTCAACCTCCCGAACGACGAGCGCGTCCGCGCCGAGAAGGGGGCCAAGAAGGTCCTGCTCCGCAACGTCATCGAGACGAAGTTCGAGCTGATCATGCGCCCCATCGCCGAGCGCATCCTCGACCCGGCGCAGCTCGAGCACCTGTCGGCCGAGGCGTTCTTCAACGAGACGCTCTTCCACGAGCTCTCGCACAGCCTGGGCCCGGCCTTCACGGGCGCAGCGGGGGCGCGCGTCGAGGTGCGGCTCGCGCTCGGATCGACCTACGCCGCGCTCGAGGAGGCCAAGGCCGACGCGATGGGCGCCTACAACGTCCTCTTCATGATCCAGAGGGGCCACTTCCCCGAGAGCTTCCGGGAGAAGCTCCTCGTCTCGTACTTCGCCGGGCTCTTCCGGAGCACCCGCTTCGGCGTGGCCGAGGCGCACGGCAAGGGCGCCGCGCTCCAGATCAACCGCTTCCTGGAGGAGGGCGCCGCGCGCTTCGACCCCGGGTCCCGCCGCTTCGCCGTGGACACCGCCGAGCTCGAGGCCGCGATCGCCCGCCTCGTCCGCGATCTCTGCCTGGTGCAGCACCGCGGCGACCAGCAGGCCGCCCGCGAGCTGCTCGCGAGGTACGGCGACGTCTCGGAGCCCATGCGGCAGGCGCTCGGCGGCCTCGCCGGGATCCCGATCGACCTCCGGCCGATCTACCCGCTCGCCGGCGAGTGAGCCGGCGGCGCGGCGCTCACGGCGCGATCTGCACGAGGAACGCGTCGGCGGCGCCGAGGCTCGAGAGCGCGCCGTTGCCGAGATCGATGCTGCCGCTGAAGTGGCCGGTCACCCAGCTGTTGCCGAGCAGGTCCACCGCCACCGCGGCGCCCTCCTGATCGCGCGCGTCGCCGAACGACCGCGACCAGCGGTGGACGCCCTGCGGGTCGAGCTTGACCACGAACGCGTCGACGCCGCCCGCGCCCGGGTGCGCCGTCCCCTCGAAATCGACGCTGCCCGTGAACGAGCCCGTCACCACGACGTCGCCGTCCAGGTCGATCGCGACCGAGGCGGCCTGCTGGTCTCTCGAGTCGCCGAAGGCCTGGGTCCACTGCGGGACGCCGTTCGCGTCCAGCCGGACGAGCAGGATGTCCGCGTCCCCCTCGTTCCTGCGCAGCTGCTCGCCGAAGGTGACCGCCCCGCGGAACGAGCCGGTCACGAAGACGTTGCCGATGCTGTCCACGGCCACGCCGTGCGCCTCGGCCGCGTTGGTCGCGCTCGCCGTCAGGGCCCAGACGTAGTCCCCCTCGGGGGTGAGCTTCGCGATGAACATGTCGGACTTCGCGAAGCCGTGGATCTGCGCGTCCACGAGATCGATCGTCCCGACGAACGAGCCGACGAGGAGGATGTTGCCCTCGCGGTCGACGGCGACGCCGGTGCCCTCCTGGTGCTCGGCGTCGCCGAGCTGCTTGGCCCACAGGAGCTGGCCCTCTGCGTCGAGCTTGGCGAGGAACACGTCGCTGCCGCCGCGGCTCTCCAGGGTGACGCGCTCGCCGCCCCTGCGCTCGCCGAGATCGAGCGCGCCCCGGAAGCGGCCGGTGACGATCGCGTTCCCCGCCGCGTCCACGGCGACCGCCGCCGCGGACTGGCTGTCGTCGTCGCCGAAGCGCCGGCTGAACAGGTGCCGGCCGGCGGCGTCGAAGCGCGCGATCACGACGTCCTCGCCGCTGTCGCCGCCGCCCGCGAGCGCGCCGCCGCCGAAGTCGACGTCGCCGGACGCGCTGCCCACGAGCACCACGTCGCTGCCCGCGATCGCGAGCCCCCGGGCGACGCAATCGGCGAAGCGGTGGCTGAACCCGAAGCGCCGGTCGGGGGTGAACGAGGCGAGGAAGCAGTCCATGTGGCCGATCTCCCCGAGCTCCTCCGACACCCCCTGGCCGAAGGCGGCGGTGCCGGAGATCCGCCCGGCCACGAGGACGTCGTCGTGGCCGTCGCCCCTCTGGCCGACGGCGACGGCCAGGCCGCGCTGATCGCCGGTGCCGCCGAGCGGGACGCTCTGCACGGGGGCGCCGGTGCACCCCGTCCGCCCGTCGCAGTTCGTGTCCTCGCCCGCCGCGCAGCCCTCGAAGCCCGGCAGGACCTCGCCGTCGCAGGCGCCGAGCTCCGTCCCGTCGTCGTTGCACGTGGCGACGCCGGCCCTGCAACGGCCGACGCCCGCGGTGCCCTCGGGCCCGCCGTAGCAGGCCGCCTGGGCGCGCGGGACGCAGCTGCTCTGGCCCTCGCCGCCGCCGCCACCGCCGGTGCCGGCGTCGCTGCCCCCTGCCCCGCCGCCCCCGCCGGGCGGATCCGGCGCGAGCTCGGGGAAGGGCGCGATGAAGACACACGCGCCCGCGCTGGTGCAGGCCAGGGCGAGCGCCGCGAGCGCGCTCGCTCCCGCGCGGCGCGCGCGGCTCACAGCGACCCCCGCACGGCGACGCCTGCGCCCGCGGGGCCGACCCACGGTGAGAGCGCGGTCGCCCCGGCGGCGGTCGGGCCGGGCGCGGGCGGGCGCCCGGCCGCGCGCGGGGCGCTCAGGCGCGGCGGCGCGGAGGGCCAGAAGAGGTACGTGGCGTAGCCGCCCGCGAGCAGGGCGACCCCGGTGAGCGCCGTGCTCGTGAGGGCGAGGGCCTGCCCCCGATCGCGCAGCGCCTCCCGCTCGCCGCGCGAGCCCGGGGCCGGGTGGGCGTTCTTCTCGAGGTAGAGCTGCCGCGCGTCGTACGCGAGGGCGCCGGTGATCACGGCGCCCACGGCGAGCGTGGCCGCCGCCCCCGCGACGATCTCCGGCGCGAGGAGCGGCCCCGGCGCGGGATCACGCGGCGGGGCGGCGCGCAGCGGCGCGAGCGGCCGCGAGGCGACCGGCGGCCGCTTGCGACCGAGCTCGGCGCGGAGCTCAAGGACCGCGCCCGTCTCGGCGCGCACCGTGGCCTCGAACCGCTCCGCGTAGTTCTCGGCCCGCGCGGAGACGCGCCGCTCCCCCGGCGTCACGAGGATGGCCGCCCCGACGAGCGCCGGGTGGATCGGCTCGCCGTCGATCTCGACGCGCACGTCGGTCGCGTCGTCGGGCAGGCGCAGGACGATCTGCGACGTCTTGGTGCGGAGCTTCTCGATGCGCGACCGCGACTCCGCGGCCAGCGCGAGCTCCTTCCGCGCGGCCGCGCTGGACTGGGCGAGCTCGAACGCGTTGAGCGCCTCGACGACGTGGCCGAGCGCCTCGTGGCAGACGCCGAGGTGGTACCAGAGCGGCGGCGACACGACGATCTTGCGGATGCGCTCGTAGGTCTCCAGCGCTTCGGCCCAGCGGCCTTGATCCTCGGCCGCGAGGCCGAGCGCGAAGAGGCGCCGCGCGGACGCGAGCTCCGCGGCGCTCGGGTTCCGGGGCGCGGCCGGCGCCGCGCTGCCGGCCCCGCTGTTGTTCAGCGCGCCGGCGGGCGACGCGCCGGCGGGCGACGCGCCGGCGGGCGACGCGCCGGCGGACAACGCGCCGGCGGGCGACGCGCTTGAGGGCGACGCGCTCGCGCGCGGCGCGACGGCGAGCGGCTCGCTGGCGGACGGCGCGACGGCGAGCGGCGCGCTGATGGGCGGCGCGCTCGCGGGCGGCGCGACGGCCGGCGGCGCGCCCGCGGGCGACGCGGCCTCGGCGCCCCTCGGAGCCTCATCGGCGAGCGCAGCCGGACCGACGCCGACCATGGCGAAGAATACCACTCCGCCGATGGTGATCCGATGCTCCAACCACGCCCCCTTCCCAATGCAGCAATAGAGGCAAACTAACGGTAGTCATGCAGCATGAGTCTCGACAACAGGAAAAATGTTTGAGATTGGCGTCCGATCCTGGAACGCTTCTGCATCGCCCGGTGCCCCGTGTGGTCGCTGTGCGGACGCCGTGTCGCCCAGTGGGTCGCATCCCCTGTCGCGCACCGCGTTGCGCACCTCGTCACGCCTCCGTAACGCACGAACGCACGTCGCCACGCCCCCATCGCGTACCTTATCGCACAATCGCGCCGCCGTTAGGCCGGATGATCGCTCCATGAGACATTCAGCATGGTCGGATTCACAACGACACAGGAGTCGCAGGTACGAGCTGTGATACCGCCCGTCGATCTTGTGCCAGGCCAGATGCTCGGCCGCTATGAGCTGCTGATCGCGATCGCACAGGGCGGAATGGGCACCGTGTGGGCCGCCCGGGAGCGCGGCGGCCCGGCGGGCGACAGGATCGTGGCAGTCAAGACGATGCTGCCGGCGCTCTCCAGCGATCCCCGCTGCAAGCGCATGTTCCTCACCGAGTCTCGGATCGCGTCCCGGATCAAGCACCCCAACGTGTGTGCGATCCTGGACCAGGGTGAGCAGAGCGGGGTGCTCTACTTCGTGATGGAGTGGATCGACGGCGACGCCCTGGTGGCGCTGCTCGGCGGCAGCGCCCGGAAGCAGGGCAGGCCGCTCCCGCTGCCCGTCGCGGTGCGGATCGCGATCGAGGCCGCGCGGGGGCTGCACGCGGCGCACGAGCTCCGCGACGAGGGCGGCGCGCTGGTCGGGCTCGTGCACCGCGACGTCTCGCCGCACAACATCCTGATCACGCGCGACGGCTCGGTGAAGATCGCGGATTTCGGCGTGGCCAAGGCGGTGGCCCAGGCGGACAACCCGACGACGAACACCGGCCACATGAAGGGCAAGATCCTCTTCATGGCGCCCGAGCAGGTCTACAGCGACGACCTCGACCGGCGCTCCGACATCTTCGCGCTCGGGATCGTGCTCTACCAGCTGACGACGGGCACGCACCCCTTCGCCGCGAGCCACGACCTCGCGACGATGGCGCGCATCGCCCGCCCCGAGCCGGTCGATCCGCCGAGCTCGCTCGTCGCCGACTACCCGCCCGCGCTCGAGGCCGCGGTGCTGCGCGCGCTCGCCAAGGATCCCGCCGAGCGGTTCGCGACGATGGCCGAGCTGGCCGACGCGCTGGAGGCGGTGAACGCGACCCTCGGCGGCCGCGGCGAGGAGGTCACCGCGTACATCCGCGACGCGCTCGCGTCGCGCAGCGCGCGGCGCGCGACCGTGATCGAGGACGCGCTGCGGGCGGCGGACGGCAGGGCGCCGGGACGGTCGCCCTCCCGCCTGGATCCGCGCCGCCGCGCCCGGACGATCGCGACCGCCGCGGCGCTCGTGGCCTCGGGCGCGCTGCTCGGGGCGGCGACGCTGCTGTGGATCGGCCTCGGCGAGGGGCCCGCCGCGCCGGGCGTGATCGTGCCGGCGGGGACGTTCCCCGCGGAGGAGCCGGCGCCGCGGAGCACCGCCGGCGACGAGCGCGCGGCCGCGCCCGCGCCGGCGCCGACGGGGACGCCGGCGCCCTCCACGTCGCCCGCGGAGCCGCCGACCGCCGCCCCCAGCGCGAGCGCGAGCCCGGCCGCGCCGCCGGCGCGATCGCCGACCGACACCCGGCGCGCCAAGTTCCGCGATCCCGGGTTCTAGCGTCGCGCCGCGTCGCTGCGCGTCGCTACCAGCCGACCGGCGGCGCGCGGAGGCCGCCGGGGCCCGCCGCCGCGCTCGAGGAATATTCGGGCGGCGCCGGTTGTCCTCGGGCGGCCGGGCTTGCTATGAGCTCCCACCCGTTATGCACGACGTACGCGCCCTGAACGAGCTGGTCGCCAAAGAGAGCGCCTTCATCGACACCCTGCTGAGCGAGGTGGGCAAGGTCATCGTCGGCCAGACGTACATGATCGAGCGCATCCTCATCGGGCTGCTCACCGGAGGGCACGTGCTCCTCGAGGGCGTCCCGGGCCTCGCCAAGACGCTCACGGTGAGGACGCTCTGCGACGCGATCGAGGCGAAGTTCTCGCGGATCCAGTTCACGCCGGACCTCTTGCCCGCCGACCTCATCGGCACGGTCATCTACAACCACCAGAAGGGCGACTTCACCTCGAAGCTGGGCCCGATCTTCGCGAACCTGGTGCTCGCCGACGAGATCAACCGCGCGCCGGCGAAGGTGCAGAGCGCGCTGCTCGAGGCGATGCAGGAGCGGCAGGTCACGATCGGCGACACGACGTACCCGCTGCCGAGCCCGTTCGTGGTCATGGCGACGCAGAACCCGATCGAGCAGGAGGGCACCTACCGGCTCCCGGAGGCGCAGGTCGATCGGTTCATGCTCATGGTCAAGGTCGGCTACCCCGGGCGCGCGGAGGAGCGGCAGATCATCGATCGCACGACGTCCGTGATCGAGGGCAAGGCCGCCAAGGTGACGACGCCCGAGGAGCTGGTCTCGGCGCGCAAGGTCGTGCGCGACGTGTACATGGATGATCGCGTGAAGGACTACATCGTGGATGTGGTCTTCGCGACGCGCGAACCCGGGCAGAAGGGGATGCGGGAGCTGAGCAGCCTCATCGAGTACGGGGCGAGCCCGCGCGCCTCGATCGCGCTGGCGCTCGCGGCGCGCGCGCACGCGTTCCTGCGCCACCGCGGCTATGTCACGCCGGAGGACGTGAAGGCGATCGGCCCGGACGTGCTCCGGCACCGGGTCGTCCTCACCTACGAGGCGGAGGCCGAGGAGGTGACGTCCGAGCAGATCGTCCGCCGCGTGTTCGAGGTGGTCGAGGTGCCGTGAAGGCCGCCGGCGCGAAGAACCCGCTGCCCCCCGAGCTCCTCAAGCAGCTCCGGCGCATCGAGATCCGGACGCAGCGGCTCGCGAACGAGCAGCTCTCCGGGACGTACTCGTCCGTCTTCAAGGGGCAGGGCCTCTCGTTCCGCGAGGTCCGCGCCTACATGCCCGGCGACGACGTCCGCTGGATCGACTGGAACGTGTCGGCCCGCATGAGCGAGCCGTTCGTGAAGGTGTTCGTCGAGGAGCGGGAGATGACCGTCATGCTGGTCGTCGACGCCTCCCAGAGCGAGCAGTTCGGCACGCGGCGCGCGTCGAAGGCGCGCGTCGCCGCCGAGATCGCGGCGCTCTGCTCCTTCAGCGCGATCAAGAACAACGACCGCGTGGGCCTCGTGCTCGCGACCGAGGCCATCGAGAAGCTCGTGCCGCCCATGAAGGGCGACAAGCACGTGATGCGCGTCATCCGGGAGATCCTCGGGCACCAGCCGAAGTACACGGGGACGAACCTGAAGCTCGCGCTCGAGACGCTCGTCAAGGTCGCGAAGCGGCGGAGCGTGGCGTTCGTGATCAGCGATTTCTTCGCCGAGGGCTTCGAGCGCTCGCTCTCGCTCGCGAGCGCCAAGCACGACGTGATCCCGGTGATGCTGGTCGACCCGCGCGACGAGGAGCTGCCCGACGTGGGGCTCGCGACGTTCGAGGACCTGGAGACCGGGGAAGAGGTCGTCGTGGACACCGGGGACCGCGCGGTGCGCGACCATTACCGCGCCGCCATGCGCAAGATCCGGAGCGACCGGGACAAGCTCTTCAAGCGGCTCGCGCTCGACGCCGTCGTGGTGAAGACGGGGGAGAGCTTCGTGACCCCGCTGCGCGACCTGTTCGCCAAGCGGGCGCGGAGGCTCCGGCGATGAGGCGTCGCGGCCCCTCGGCGGGAGCGCGCGCGCTCGGCCGCGCGGCGGCGCTGGCCTCTCTGGCGCTCGCGTGCGCGGCGCCGGCGCTCGCGCAGCCGGCCGCGGGCGGCGCGCCGTCGAGCGCGCCCGCCGCGCCGGACGACGCCCCCCCGCCGCCGCCGGCGCTGCCGGCGCCCGCGCCCACGAAGGAGCGCGGCGCGGAGAGCGCGTGGGCCTCGTGCACGGAGCACGTGCCGCCGGGCGCGACGCGGCCCCAGCTGACGGAGGTGTTCCCGCGGAACGGGTTCAGCGGGTACGCGGCCCCCCTGGAGGTGACGGTCGCGCACGGCAAGGGCGAGACGGTGCTCCCCGAGGGCTTCAAGGTCCAGGGGGACAGCGACGCGGCGCGCGCCATCCAGCAGGCGGGGTTCGTCCTGCCCGAGGCGGACGCGGGCGCCGGGCCGACCAGCGAGACGACCGCGACCGACACGGGCGCGACGACCAAGCTGATCATCCCGTTCGTCCCGCTGCCGAAGGAGCCCGGGAGGAGCCTCTTGCGGCTGCCGCCGGTGCCGATCGCGGTGTCGCGCGCGAGCGGGGAGCTCGTCACGGTCTGCACCCGGCCGCACGAGATCGTGGTCGAGGACCCGATCGCCAACGAGCGGGATCCGAAGGTGAAGCCGAACCCGCCGCCGCGGCCGCAGCGGGAGGAGTGGGTGCTCGCGAAGCAGCTCGCGGCCGGCGTCGCCCTCGGCGTGGCGCTCGGCGCGCTGCTGGCGTGGCTCATCCGGCGCTGGCTGCGCCGGCCCCGGGTCGTGCCCGCGCCGCCGCCGAAGCTGCCGTGGATCGCCGCGCTCGAGGAGCTCGAGGCGCTCCGGCGCTCCAGCCTGCTCAGCGAGGGGCGGACGGACGAGTACTTCGATCGCGTGAGCGACTGCGTGCGCAAGTACCTCGGCGCGCGGTACGGCTTCGACGGCCTCGAGACGACCAGCGACGAGATGCGCGCGCTGCTCGCGCGGGTGCGCCCGCCCGTGCCGGTGCTGCCGCAGATCGCGCGGTTCCTCGCCGACTGCGACCTCGTGAAGTTCGCGCGCCTCCAGCCGAGCGAGGCGGACTGCCTTGAGGCGATCGAGCGCGGCGAGGTCATCGTGCACCGCACGACGCCGCCGGCGGCGCGGCCCAGCGAGGGCGCGGCGGGGCCGGGCGGCGCCGGGGCCGGCGGCGGCCAGGCCGCCCCCAAGCAGCCGCCGCAGGAGCGACAGCCGCAGGAGCGGCAGGGCGCGGCGGGGGAGGAGGCGCCGTGAGCCGGGCGAAGCGCGCCGCGCTCGCCGTCGTCGCGACGCTGGTCGTCGCCGCGCTCGCCTGCGTCTACCCCTACCTCGCGCGCCGCGACGCGTGGCTCGGCGCGAGCTGGCAGCACCCGTGGTTCCTGGTCGCGCTCGTCGCGGTGCCGCTCGTCTGGTACTGGGGCATCTTCGCCGAGGACGCGCGGCGGCCCCGGCTCCGGATCGGGACGGTGACGCCGCTCGCGCGCGGGCCGCGCGGCCTGCGGAGCCACCTGCGCGACCTGCCCGGCGTGCTGCGCGCCGTCGCGCTCGCGCTGCTCGTCCTCGCGATCGCGAGGCCGGTCAGCGTGCTCAGCGAGCAGCGCTCGGACGACAAGGGCATCGACATCGTGGTGGCGCTCGACCTGTCGGGCTCGATGCGCGCGATCCTCGACGCGAAGGCGAGCGACCTCCCCGGCCAGCCCAGGCTGCCGCGCAACAAGCGGCTGACCCGGCTCGACACGGCGAAGCTCGTCCTCCAGGACTTCATCAGCCGGCGGCGGACCGATCGCCTCGGCGTCGTCGTGTTCGGCAAGGCGGCGTACGTGCTGTCGCCGCCCACGCTCGACTACCACCTGCTCACGCAGATGGTCTCGCGGATGACGCTCAACGTGATCGACGGCAGCGCGACCGCGATCGGCGACGCGCTGGGCACGGCGGTCGCCCGGCTGCGCAGGAGCGACGCGCAGTCGAAGGTCGTCATCCTCCTGACCGACGGCGACTCGAACGCGGGGGCCATCTCGCCCGAGTACGCGACCCACCTCGCGACCTCGCTCGGCGTGAAGGTCTACACGATCCAGATCGGCACCGACGACGAGGTCGAGGTCGAGGACGGCGTCGATCTCTTCGGGCAGCCGCGCTACGTGCGCCACCGCTTCCCGGTGAACCCCGCGCTGCTCCGCGAGATCGCGCAGAAGACGGGCGGCGAGGCGTACGTCGCGACCGACGCGAAGGCGCTCGCGGACAGCATGCACGACGTGCTCGATCGGCTGGAGAAGACCCGGTTCGAGGCGTCGATCGCCGCGTACGAGGATCTCTTCCCCTTGCTGCTCCTGCCGGGGGTGTTCCTGATCGGGCTCGACGCGCTCCTGCGCGCCTGGCTGCTCCGGAGGTTCCCGTGAACTTCGCGGCCCCGTGGTTCCTGCTCGGGACGGCGTTCGCCGCGCTGATCGGCCTCTTGCTCATCCTCGGCGGCTTCGGCGTGGCCCGCGCGATACGGCGGTTCGGCGACGAGGACCGCGTGAAGGCGCTGACCACGGCCGACCCGTCGAAGCGGCGCGCCTGGAAGGGCGTCCTCCTCGTGCTCGCGACGGCGCTCGCGTTCGTGGCCGCGGCGCGCCCGCAGTACGGCAAGGGCACGCGGCTCGTGCCCGCGACCAACGTCGACGTGGTCGTCGTGCTCGACTACTCGAAGAGCATGTACGCGCGCGACGTCGAGCCGTCCCGCATCTTCCGGGCGAAGGTCGAGGTCGCCCGCCTCATCAAGGACCTCGAGGGCGCGCGCTTCGGCGCGGTCGCGTTCGCCGGCGAGCCGATGGGCTTCCCGCTCACGGCGGACGGCGCCGCGATCGCGCAGTTCTTCCGCCAGCTCGACCCGAACGACATGCCGATCGGCGGCACCGCCATCGCGCGCGCGCTCGACCAGGCGAACGATCTCCTGAAGCGCGACCCCAAGTCGGCCGACCACAAGCGGATCATCCTGCTCGTCACCGACGGGGAGGACCTCGAGGGCTACCCGCTGAGCGTGGCCCAGGCGATCGGCGCCCAGGGCACGACGATCCACGTCGTGCAGATCGGCGGGCGCACGCCGGAGCCGATCCCGGAGATCGGCCCGGACGGCCGCGTCGCCGGGTGGCGGACCGACCGCGAGGGCAAGCCGCTCACGACCGAGCTGTCGCTCACGGGCGAGCAGCAGCTCGCGTCGATCGCGCAGGCGACGCCGGGCGGGCAGATCGTGCGCGCGGAGAAGGGCACGACGGGCATCGAGACGATCGCCGCGGAGCTCAGGCGGCAGATGAAGAGCGAGTTCTCGGAGCGGGTCGAGACGGTCTACGCGGACGTCTACTTCTACCCGCTCGGCCTCGCGATCCTGCTCCTCATCGCCGAGGTGTTCCTGAAGGACGCGCCGCGGCGGCGCTTCGTGGCGACGAGGCTCGAGGCCGCGCCGCGGCGCGCGGCGCTCTTGCGCGGGCGCGGGGCGCGCGCCGGCGGCGCGGAGCTCGCGGCGGGGGCGGAGCCGGCCGCGGGCAGCAGGTCGGGAGGGCAGCATGCCGCGTCGTGATCGCAAGCGGGTGGATCTCGCCGGGTTCTTCACGCGCCACGGGCGCGGCCTCGCCTTGCTGCTCGCGGCGGCGTGCCTGACCGGCGCCGCGTTCTCGGCGGCGTCCGGGTGCAGCGGGTGGGACCCGACGTCCCCGTTCGAGCGGAACGCGCCGGAGGTCGACCAGGCGATCCGCGACCTCGACGCGGGCAACCTCGAGTCCGCCGAGCAGGCCCTGGAGAGCTACCTGGGGACGGGCCCGTGCAGCGACGCCGGCATCGGGCTGCCCGACGCCGTGCGCCAGAAGCCGAACGGCTCGTTCGACCTCGGGCTCACGTTGTTCCACCTCGCCGAGCGTTACGGCCAGCGGTTCGGCGACGAGGAGCTCGCGGACGGCGGGGCGGCAGAGAGCCCGGAGCAGGCGCAGAACGAGGCGCTGCGCGGGATCGAGATCGACTGCGCGCTGACCCTGGCGAAGGCGATCGGCGCCGATCCGAGCGTGCCGGCCGACCTGCGGGCGCGCGCCCGCTACCTCTCGGGCAACCTCGAGTTCCTGCGGCGCAAGTACGAGGACGCCGTGAAGTACTACGATCAGGCGCTCGCCATCGTCCCCGGCGTGCTCGAGGAGGCGGGCGGCGACGGCGTCGGCCGGGACGCGGCCTGGAACCGGGCGATCGCGCTGCGCCGCATCGAGGAGCAGAAGGACGCCGGGCCGCCGGACGCCGAGCCCGACGCGCCGCCGGACGCCGAGCCCGACGCGCCGCCGGACGCCGAGCCCGACGCGGGCGACGACGGCGGCCAGCAGGACGCGGGTGACGACGGCGGCGGCGAGCCCGACGCGGGCGACGACGGCGGCGAGCCCGACGCGGGCGACGACGGCGGCCAGCAGGACCAGAGCCCGGACGCGGGCCCGCAGGACCAGCAGCCCGACGCGGGCGCGCCCCCGCCGCCCGAGCAGCCGGAGCCGCCCGAGCAGCCAGAGCCGCAGCCGCGGACCGGGCAGCAGGACGACCGCATCCTCGACCAGCTCGAGGAGGCGCCGACGTACCAGGAGCAGGAAGCGAAGAACAAGGCCGCCGCGCGGCGCGGCCGCGCGATGGAGGACAAGTGAGCCGCCCGGCCGTCTCCCCTGCCCCGCTCGCGCTCGCGGCCCTCGCGCTCCCGCGCCCCGCGCCCTTCGCGGCGGCGCTGCTCTTCGCGCTGCTCGCGCTGCTCGCCCCGCTCCGCGCCGGCGCCGAGCCGAAGGTCACCGCGCGCGTGCGCCCCGCCGAGGTCGAGGTCGGCGAGCCGTTCTCGGTCGAGATGGAGGCGCTCGTCGAGCGCGGCGCGTCGATGCCGTCCGATCCCGAGCTGCGCCTCCCGGCGAACCTCTCCATCACGTCGGGCCCGAGCATCGGGACGCAGATGTCGACGCAGATCACGGGCGGCGTCGTGTCGACGCAGCTCGGCATCAGCGCGTCGTGGCAGGTCGTCGCGAGCAAGCCCGGCCGCTACACGATCCCGGCGCCGACGATCGCGTGGAACGGCAAGCGCTTGGCGGCGCAGCCGCTCCAGGTCAACGTCGAGCCGGCGACGGGGCGGCGGCGCCGCCCGAGCAACCCGTTCCTCCTGCCCGGCGGCCCGATGCAGGGCTTCCCGTGGCCGTTCGGCGCGCCGGGGAGCCTGTTCGACGACGAGGAGGAAGAGGTCGAGGACCAGGCGCCCGAGCTGTCGCTGCCGAGCGAGCCCGAGCCGGTGGCGTTCCTGCGGGCGATCCCCGACAAGACGACCGCGGTGGTGGGCGAGCAGGTGACCGTCTCGTTCTACCTGTACACCCGCGCCAGCGAGATCACGGACACCGGCGATCTCCGCCAGGCGCCCGCCGCGGACTTCCTCCGGTATCCGCTGCTCGAGGACCCGCGCAACGAGCGGCCCGTCGCGACCCGGGTCGGCGAGCACCGGTACATGGTGCGCCTCGCCGACAGGCTCGCGCTGTTTCCGCTCAAGGCGGGCGCGCTGCACACGGGCACCATGCAGGCGCGCGTCACGGCGCGCCGGATCGGCTCGCGCGTGCTGCGCCAGTCGAACGACGTGGTCATCCAGGTCAAGGAGCCGCCGATCGACGGGCGCCCGTCGGGTTACGCCCTCGGCGACGTCGGTCAGTTCACGCTGAAGGCGACGGTGCAGCCGCGCCAGATCGACCAGGGCGGCTCGGTGGCGGTGACGGTGCAGGTCACGGGCACCGGCAACTTCCCGCAATCGCTCCGCGTGCCGGAGCGGACCGGCCTCGAGTGGCTCGACCCGGAGAAGCGCGAGTCGATCGAGCCTCGCGGCGGCAAGATCGGCGGGTTCCGGTCGTTCGGCTACGTCGTCAGGATCCAGGAGAGCGGCGCCGTGGACCTCGGGAAGATCGACTTCCCCTACTGGGATCCGGAGCAGAAGCGCTACGTGGTCGAGAGCGCCCCGCTCGGCACGGTCGAGGTGAACCCGGTCGCCCCTCCGACGGTCGCGTCCTCCACGCCGGCCTCCCGGGCGCCGGGCGGCGACGCCGCCGCCCGCGGCGAGCCGTTCGCCGGGATGCCGGGGCTGCGCGCGTCGCTCGGCGCGTACTCGCCGCCGGCGACGATGCCCCTCGACGGCGCGCTGTTCTGGTGTCTGCTCGCCGCCCCGCCGCTCCTCGTGACGGCGTTCGGCGCGGGCGATCGGCTCGTGCGCCGGACGCGCGAGCGCCGCGCCGCGGGCGCGGCCTCGCCCGCGCGGCTCGCGGCGGTCGCGCAGCGCGAGGCGGAGGAGGCCGCCGCGCAGGGCGACCTCAAGGCGACGGCCGCCGCGATCGAGCGCGCCGTGCACCGGGCGATCGAGGCCGCGACGGGCCTGCGCTCCCGCGGCGTGCTGCTCGCGTCGCTCCCGGGCGAGCTCGGCCAGCGCGGGGTGCCCGAGGCCCTGTCCGCGCGCGTGAGCGAGGCGCTCGCCGCGTGTGAGGCGATCCGGTTCGAGCCGGCGGCGCAGGAGGGCGGCGGCGCCGCCGCGGCGGCGCTCGTCGAGAAGAGCCGCGCCGTCCTGAACGACCTCGCCCGATGGAAGCCGGCATGAACGGCCAGAAGCGGCGCCGCCTCGCCGCCGCGCTCGCCCTCGCCGCGTGCCTCGCGCCGGCGCTCGCGGCGCCGGGCGGGGCGCGCGCGCAGCCGGCGGAGCCCCCGGAGGCCCTGTTCCAGCAGGGCACGGCGGCGCTCGGCCGGGGCGAGTACGGCGCGGCGATCGACACGTTCGAGCTGCTCGCCGACCGCGGCTTCGTGCACCCGGACGCGAGCTACAACCGCGGCCTCGCCTACGTCACGCGGGTCCGCGAGGGCGCGGATCGCCCCGGCGATCTCGGCCGCGCCGCGGCCGCCTTCGAGGAGGCGCTGCGGCTCCGCCCGGGCGACGCGGACGCGGATCGCGCGCTCGACCTCGTGCGCGCCGAGATCACGCGCCGGCGCTCGCGCCGGGCCGCCGACGCGGTCGAGGTGCGCCCCACGCTCGACCGCGTCATCGTCGGCCTCGCCTCGGAGCGCACCTGGGCCGCGGCCGCGCTGCTCGCGTCGCTGCTGCTCTCGCTCGGCGTCGTCCTGCGGCGCCGCCCGGCGGGCCCCGCGCACGTCGCGGGCAGCGTGCTCGCGCCGACCGCGCTCGTGGCGCTGCTCGCGCTCGTGCCGCTCACCTACGCCGCGCGGCACCTCCGGCTCACCACGCGGCCCGGCGTCGTGGTCGTCCCCGAGGTCCGGCTGCTCGACGAGGGCGGGCGGGCGCTGCCCGCCGCGGAGCAGAGCCCGATCCCGGAGGGCGCGTCGGTCGAGGTCGGCAGGAGATCGGGCGGGCTCGCGCAGGTCCGCTGGGGAGCGACGGAGGGGTGGGTGCCTGCGTCGAGCCTCCGGATGCTCGCTCCATGAGCCGCGCCATCGTGTGCTAGGTTGTCCGCGTGTGGGTACGCCGCGCAGCCATCCGCCCCGTCCCCTCGTACGCTCAGGTGCCGGCGCGCGTCCTGTCCGAGATCGAGGATCAGCTCGCCGAGGATGACGACGACTCGCGCAAGCAGCTCGACGACGCGTTCACGCGCTTCGAGCAGACGCAGCCTGCGCTCGCGGACCGGATCTCCTCGGTGCTCTCCGGCCCGCTCGACGAGACGGCGCTCGCGCTCGGCTACTTCCTGACCCTGGCGATCTGGCTCGCCTTCGACGAGCTGTTCGGCCAGGACCTCGAGGAGGTCACCGAGACGGCGCTCACGGGCGTCGAGGAGTCGCTGAACCTGGACGAGCAGATCCGCCTCCACGACCCTGCCGAGGCGGTCGACTCGGACGACGTCATCGCGATGGAGCAGCCTGACGTCCTGGCCTTCGTGCAGGAGCACCTCGACGCGGCCCTGGAGGCGAACGCGCACGAGGTCGACGTCGACGACGTCCACGCGATCTACCGGGTGGTGCTGATCGAGGTGCTGGCGCTGAGTTATGCCGTGCGCCCGCCGTCGAACTGGGTGGCGCTGACGACGGAGTTCACGGCGTAACGCTGGCGCGCGGTCAACGCGCCGAGAACGTCGCGAGGAACGCCGGCATCTCGGCGCTGCGCCCGTCCTCCAGCAGGACGGTGCGGCGCGGGGCGTTGATGGCGTCGAGCACGGCGACGAGCTCGCGGAACGGGGTCTTGTCGTCGCTGTGGAGCACGGCCTGTTCGGCGCGGCGATCGCTCGGGCCGCGGCGCTCCCCGCTCCGCTCCCACTCGCGCTGGATCGCCTCGCCGAGCTCCCTGTAGCGGATCGCGGTGGCCCCCGCCGCGCCGACCTCCAGGGGGTGCTTGGGGACGGTCGCCTCGCTCAGCACGGTCGCCCCCTGCTTCCACACGAGGCTGAACGAGTCCTCTCGGACGTGGACGTGCATCGTCTTGAGGGGCTCCTTCTGGCACTCCTCCCCGCATCCGGCGGCGGCGGGCGCCTCCGCGCTGCTCCTCAGCCGCGCGTTCGTGACCCACACCGCGGTGATCAGGAGAAAGGCGATGGTCACCATCAGGAGATCGATGAACGGAATCATGTTGATGTCGCTGTTGCGTGCCCGCCTCTCGCCACCCCCCACGTCGACGCCCGCCATGGCTGCCTCCTTGTGTGTGCGTGATGTCGCGGCGCGCTGCGGCTCCGCGGCCGCGCCCGACGTGAGGGATGGAAAACGGCGCGCGAGTGATGTTCCTTCTCCGCTCACGTCCTCTGGAGGGTTCCCGGGCGGCTCGTCCCGCCAGGCCGCCTCTCCGATCCCGTCCACTATTTCAGAGGCGCCCATGCGAGCGCGACCGCAACAACGCGACGCGTCATAACGGGACGCTCTTGCGCTCCTGCGACCTGATCCCACCCCGTGAGCATACGGAAAATTTCACGCGAAGCGCGACGATGCCACGACACGGTGCGCCAAGGATGAGCCCGCCGAGACCCCGTTCCTCGCCGTGACGCGTCGTGCTTTGCCCGACGCGTCAAGATCGAGCTGTCCCTTGACAGACAATCCGTTATAACGGATGATCAGCTCACCGGTTGGAGGTAAAGCGGATGCGCACCCAGAGTGCTCAAGTGATCGACCTAGAGGAGTACCGGCAGCGGCGGGTTGCTCGGAGCGAGCGCCCCCTGGGCGACGACAAGGAGAGGTCGTCGCTCCAGCCGGCAGGTGTTCCGGTCGCCCTCTGGTGGTATCCGATGTGGACGTGGATGCCCATGTGGCAGGTGCGATGAAAGCGGTCCGCCAGAGCACGCCGCGCAACGGGTCAGCGTCGGTCTCCGACGAGGAGCTCGGCCCCGCGTTGGCCGCAGCGGGCCTGGTGAACGGCGCGGCGGCGTCGGCCGAAGCGCCGGGGAGCTCTCCGCCGTCGACCGGACGGAGCTCGCAAGGCAAGCCGGAACGTTCTGGCGGCCCTGTGAGCGCCTACGCGAGCCGCGCGAAGGCGGAGCCGCCGCAGCGGGACGCCGGTGAGATCCCGGATGAAGCGCAGCTCCACGAGATCGCCTCGCAGGATGCCTCGTCGGCGCTCACCGGCATCGTCGGCGCCAACCTGCGCCGGCTCCGGACCAAGCGCGGGCTGTCCCTCGAGCGTCTGGCCAAGGCCTCGAGCGTGAGCCGGGCGATGCTCAGCCAGATCGAGCTCGGCCAGAGCACGCCGACGATCAACGTGCTCTGGAAGATCGCCCGGGCGCTCGGTGTGCCCTTCTCGGCGCTGATCAGCGATCAGTCGATCGGCGGGACGGCGATCATCCCGGCCGCGCGCGCCAAGGTGCTGACCTCCCACGACGGCTCCTTCTCGTCGCGCGCGCTGTTTCCCTTCGATGTGCCGCGGACCGTCGAGTTCTACGAGCTCAGGCTCGCCCCGCTCGCCACGGAGCAAGCGGATCCTCACCCGCCGGGCACCGTCGAGAACCTGGTGGTGACGTCCGGAACGCTGGAGATGATCGTCGGCGTCGAGCGCCATCTGCTCGCGACCGGAGACGCCATCTTGTTCGAGGCCGACGTGCCCCACCAGTACCGAAACCCGACCAAGTCGGAGGTCATCATGTACCTGGTGATGACCTACGTCGAGAAGACAGGCTAACCGCAGCGGGCCACGGCTCGAACCGCAGAGACGCCGAGGGCGCCGGAGGAGAGAACCTCTTGGCGCCCTTTTCGTCTCTGCGGTCTCCATCATCGAGGCGCAGAAGCGAAAGCGGCGCCCAAGGCTCGCGCGCTCACTTGTTCATGCTGGCGACGTTCGAGCCGGCGCCCATGTTGCTCATGCCGCCCGCGCTGGCGCCCATGCCCATCCCCATGCCGGTGCTCATGCCCATCATCATGGGCATGTTGCCGCACATGATCATCATGGGCATGCCCATGCTCATCATCTTCATCATGGCGTCACAGCGCTCGCGCAGCATGTCCATGCCCATGCCTTCCATGGGCATCATCTTGCAGACCATCCCCTCTTTGTCCATCTCACAGGTCATCCGCGCCATCATCGGCATCTGACCCATCTTCATCATCTGGGGCATCATCCCCATCATCTGGGGCATCATCCCCATCATCTGGGGCATCATCCCCATCATCTGGGGCATCATCCCCATCATCTGGGGCATCATCCCCATCGAGCCCATCATCGGATTCATCGAGCCCATCATCGGCATGCTCATCATTGGCATCATGGCGTTTTCCTCCGCAATTCCGTGGTTACGTCTGCGATCTAGGCTAGGCGTCGACGTAGGTACCGGCAAGCAACGCCACCGGGCCCCTCCACTTTTCCTCCGATGGAGCAGATGTACCGACGCCCTCGACGGATGATGCGCCAATCCAGCAGAGAGGCATCTGTCATAACGAGGCGCCCGTACGTCGGACCGCTATCTTTCGCGGACGTCGCGCGTTGCCCAGGAGCGAGCTCATCCGGGCGCGGTCAGCGCGGACCGACGGCCAGAGCGGGGCCGCGGACCGCAGCACACGCAGGGAAGAAGCAGCGGACAGCCATCGTGGCGGTGAAGCACGCCGAGGTGGATACGGACCGCGAGGACATGGCTCCGTCTTCTCCTGAGCATCGACCAGGAATATCCCTCTCCCGCTGTCCCGCTCGCGCCACCTCGGCGCCGGCGATGAGGTCATCGAAGCCGAGGCAGCTGGATTGACCACCTTCCTTCCCAGGGCGGGGCTGCCCTGGGGCAGGCGATTCGCGATGGGCGCATGGGCGCGCGGGTGCGCTCCAGGGGCCGTCGACGCCGCGGCGCCGCTCCGCCGGCCGCGCTATCATCGCGTCGCGTCACCCAGAGGAGCCCGGCCGCCCGCCGCATGTCTCAGCCTGCCCCCGCGCTCGCCGCGTCCGCCTTCGCCGAGATGACCGTCGGCGCCCACCGCCTCGCGCTCCTCAAGGACGGCGCCCAGGCCTACGCGGCCATGCTCGCGGCCATCGCGGGCGCCGAGCGCACCATCTGCCTCGAGACGTACATCCTCCGGGACGATCGCACCGGCCGGCGCTTCGCCGAGGCGCTCGCCGAGCGGGCGGCGGCCGGCGTCGAGGTGAGCCTGATGTTCGACGCCTGGGGCTCCTCCGTCTCGTCGTCCTTCCTCGACGGGCTCCGCCGCGCCGGGGTCAGGGCCCTCGCCTTCCGGCCGATCGAGCTCTTCGTCCCGCTCGGCAAGGTCGCGCGCCGCGACCACCGCAAGGCCCTCATCGTGGACGGCAGGATCGCGTTCACGGGCGGCCTCAACATCTCGGACGACTACGCGGCGCCCGAGGACGGCGGCGCCGGCTGGCGCGACACCCACCTCCGCCTCGAGGGCCCCGCCGCCGCCGAGCTCCAGTACTTCTTCCTGCGCACGTGGCAGCGCGCCGGGGGAGCCCCCGTCGAGGAGCAACGCTACAGCTACGCCGAGCGCAGGCCCGACCCCGCCGTCCAGATCATCAGCAACGACCTCCCCCGCCGGAGGCACCGCCACGGCATCCGCAACGCCTACCGCCACGCGATCGAGCGGGCCCGGCGCCGCATCCTGATCACGAACGCCTACTTCCTGCCGCCGCTCCGGATCATCCACGCGCTCTCCGCCGCGGCCCGCCGGGGCGTCGACGTCAGGATCATGGTCGCCGGCACCACCGACGTGCCCCCCGTGCTGCTCGCGTCCCGCACCATCTACGGCCACCTCCTCGACGCCGGCGTCCGCATGCTCGAGTGGCGCGGCCGCGTCCTGCACGCCAAGACCGCCGTCATCGACGGCCTCTGGTCCACCGTCGGCTCCAGCAACCTCGACAGCCAGTCGCTCCGCATGAACCTCGAGGTGAACGCCGTCGTCATGCACCGCGGGTTCGCCGGCGCGATGGAGCGGATGTTCGCCGACGACCTCGCCTACTGCCGCGAGATCACCGTCGCCCACTGGGCCCGACGCCCCTTCTGGGAGCGGGCCGCCTCATGGACGGCCTACCTCGCGCGCGACTGGCTCTGAGTCTTCAGCGCCCGCGCGCCCGCGCGCGCCCGCGGAGGCCGAGGCGAGGGCCGCCGCGCCCGCGCCGGGCGGCGAGGTGCTACCGTGGGTCATGTCCGATTTCCGCCGCTTCCGCGGCACCGAGCGTTATCTCACGAGCGAGGCGCTCGAGGCCGCCGTCAACTGCGCGCTGGTCCTGGAGCGGCCGCTCCTCGTCAAGGGAGAGCCCGGCACCGGCAAGACGCTGCTCGCCGAGGCCATCGCAGCGAGCCTGTCCGCCGAGCTCATCCCCTGGCACGTCAAGAGCACGACGCGGGCCCAGGACGGGCTCTATGTCTACGACACGGTCCAGCGGCTCTACGACTCGCGCTTCGGCGACGGCGACGTGCGCGACATCCGCCGTTACATCAAGCTCGGCCCCCTCGGACAGGCGTTCAGCGCCGAGAGGCGCGTCGTGCTCCTCATCGACGAGGTCGACAAGGCAGACCTCGAGTTCCCGAACGACCTCCTCCACGAGCTCGATCGGATGCGCTTCCGCATCGCCGAGACCGGGGACGAGATCGCCGCGCGGGAGCGGCCCGTCGTGATCATCACCAGCAACAACGAGAAAGAGCTGCCGGACGCCTTCCTGCGCCGCTGCGTGTTCCACTTCATCGACTTCCCGGATCCGGAGCTCATGCGGGAGATCGTCCGCGTCCACCACCCCGACCTCGATCGGACGCTCGCCGACCAGGCCATGCAGGTCTTCTACGAGATCCGCCAGAGCGCCCGGCTCCGGAAGCGGCCGTCGACGAGCGAGCTCATCGACTGGATCGCCGTGCTGCGGCGGGCGGGCGTGAAGGAGGTGAAGCTCGACAAGACGCTGCCCTTCCTCGGCGCGCTGCTCAAGAAGGAGCAGGACCTCGCGGCGCTCGCCGACCAGCTGGCCGGCGGCAAGCGGTACCGGTCGTAGCCCCATGTTCGTCGAGTTCCTCTACGAGCTCCGGGCCCGCAAGGTCCCGGTCGGCGCCCAGGAGGCCGTCGGCCTCGCGCGGGCGCTCGCCGCGGGGCTCCACGACAGCTCGCTCGACGGCTTCTACCACGTCGCGCGCGCCATGCTGGTCCACTCGGAGGCGCACCTCGACGACTTCGACCTCGCGTTCGCAAAGCACTTCCGCGGCGTGCACGTGGAGGCCAAGGCGATCGCGGAGGAGCTCCTCTCGTGGCTGCGCGACCCGATCAAGCGGCGCGCCCTCTCCGACGAGGAGAAGGCGGCGGTCGAGGCGCTCGATCTCGAGGAGGTGCTCCGGCGGTTCGAGGAGCGCCTGCGCGAGCAGCGGGAGCGCCACGACGGGGGGAGCCGGTGGATCGGGACCGGCGGCACCTCGCCGTTCGGCCGCGGCGGCTTCAATCCGAGCGGGATCCAGGTCGGCGGCCGCGCGGGCGGCAGGAGCGGCGCCGTGGAGAACGCCGACGCGCGCCGCTACCGGCCTTACCGCAGCGATCTCACGCTCGACGTGCGCCAGATCGAGGTGGCGCTGCGCAAGCTGCGCGCCTTCGCGCGCGAGGGCGGCGACCGCGAGCTCGACGTGGAGGAGACGATCGACGCCACCGCGAGGAACGCGGGCGAGATCGAGATCGTCACGAGGCCGCCGCGCCGCCCGAACACGCGCGTGATCCTGATGATGGACGTGGGCGGCTCGATGGACCCCTACGCCGCGCTCGTCTCGCAGCTCTTCAGCGCGGCGCGGCGCGCGACGCACTGGAAGGAGCTCAGGAGCTACTACTTCCACAACTGCGTCTACGGCAGGGTCTTCAAGACCGAGGGGCTCCAGGAGCCGGTCCCGGTGCGCGAGCTCCTCCACGAGTGCGGCAAGCACTACAAGCTCGTGATGGTCGGGGACGCCTCGATGGCGCCGTACGAGCTGCTCGGCTCGTCGAGCTTCGGCGGCGGCGGCGGCGGTGGATCACTCGAGAGCGACGCGCGGGTCCCAGGCGTCGCCTGGCTGATGGCGCTGCGCGAGCATTTCGACCGCGCCGTGTGGCTGAACCCGGACGGGGTCGGCCCCTATCCCCACCCGACCGTGGACGCGATCAAGGGCATCTTCCCGATGTTCGCGCTCACGCTCGAGGGCCTGGGAGAGGCCGTCTCGGAGCTCGTCCGCGGCCGCGGGCGGGCCTGAGCCGCAGGCGGCCGGGTCAGCGGCCCGCGCCGCGCTTGAACACCTCCGCCGCGGACTTCGCGACGAGGGCGCGGTCGAGCCAGCGATCGAGCTCGCGCTCGCTCCTGCACGACGCGATCTTGGCGGTGTCCGCCTTCGTGAGCCGCAGGCCACGCCGGTCGAGCACACGCTGCAGCGCGCCGCGCTTGCCCGCGAGGATGCCCTCCTCGCGCCCCTCCTCGCGCCCTTCCTCGCGCCCCTCCTCGCGCCCCTCCTCGCGCCCCTGCTCGCGCCCGGCCGCGAGCACGGCGTCGAGGTCCTCGTACCCACGCCGCTGCAGCAGGTTCGTCAGGGTGGCCTTCTCCGCCTCGCTGCGGTCGTAGAGCGCCTCGACGCTGATCGAGTTCTTGAGGATGCCGGGCGCGCTCAGCCGCTGTCCGGGAAGCACGACGCGCACCTGCTTGCGGGGCTCGTGCACCTCGACCCGCCGCGGGCCGTTGAGGCGCACCACCCACAGGAGCTTCGTGCCGGCCGCGAGCAGCTCGGCGATCTTGTCCTGGAGCTCCGCCTCGTCCTGCCCCACGTCGGCGTACTCGATGGCGAGCTCCGGCACGCCCTTCACCCAGCCGGGCTTGTCGGGCACGTTCCCCACGGCGACGTCCGGCGCGCGGAGGCAGCCCTCGCCCAGCGAGTACCCGGTGTCCACCCCCGCCTCCTTGACCGCCGGGTCCCACCCCACGACGGAGCTGCCCAGGTGGTTCGGCCCGGAGGCGCGCCCCCCCGTGGGGGCGCAGTAGACGGGGTGACCGTTCGACAGCTCGTACGGATCGCCCGAGCGGAGGTGCTCCACGCGGAACGGGCCACGCTCCGCGGGCCGATGCTTGGCCTTGGCCTGCATGAGAGAACCATAGCACGCAGTCGGCGCGCCCCGGCGGGCCGCCCGCGCCGCGCCGGGGGCGCCCGGGGCTAGGCGCTCGGCAGCCACATGCGGAACGCCGTGCCCCTCCCGCGGCCCGTGGTCGCGGTGATCTCGCCGCCGTGCGCCTCGACGATGACCCGGCTCAGCGCGAGGCCGAGGCCCGTCCCCTTCACCTTCGCGGTCACGAGCGGCTCGAAGAGGCGGTCGATCACGCACGGGTGGACGCCCGGGCCGTTGTCCTCGACCTCGAGGTACGTGCGCTCGTCGCCGCGCCACGCGCGCGTGACGATCGAGCCGCCGGGAGCGCCGTCGAGCGCCTCCACCGCGTTGAGGTAGAGGTTCGAGAAGACCCGCTCGAGCAGGATGGGATCGCAGAGCAGCGTGAGGTCCGCCGGCGCGATCGCGACCTCGAACCGGACCGCCGTGGGCAGGACCAGCGCGTGGCGCGCGCTCTCGATCAGCCGGCCGACGGGCGCCGGCTCGCGCCGCAGCGGCTCGCCGCGCGCGAGGCCGAGGACGCTGCCGATGACCTCGTGCGCCTTGCGGATCTCGGCCGTCACCCGGTCGAGGTGACGCAGCAGGCGGCACCGATCGTCGAGGTCGCGCTGCGCTAGGTAGAGCGACGACTCGGCGACCGCGAGGGCGTTGCGCAGCTCATGAGCGACGCTCGCGCCGACCGCTCCCGCCGCGGCGAGGCGCGCGGCGCAGCATTCGGTCTCAAAACCCTCTTTTCCCATAGTCGAAGCGCCAGCGTAGCCGAAGCCCCGAGCGATGGCCCGCGCGCTCACCCGCGCGCCGCGGCGGATTTTTACGGTGCGATCGCCCCCGCCCGGATCACTCGGCGCCGGCCGTCAGGGCGGCGGAGGGCGCGCGCTCGGGGGCTTGCTTGACGCGGCGCGCCCTGTCGAGATCGAAGAGGGCGAAGCGCTCGGAGGCCGCGGCGCCGATCGCCGCGGTGCGGCCGAACAGCTGGAGCCGCACGGCGCGGTGCGGCGGCGGCACGATCGCGCCCGGCGGCTCGCCGGGCTCGCCCGCGATGACGGCCGCGACCTCGGACGACTTCACCGCGCCCGAGCCGCGGATGTCCACCTCGACGTCGATCGCCACGAGATCGCCGGCGAGCCCGGCGCGCGCGAGCTCCGCGAGCACCTCGGGCCCGCCGACCTCGGCCCGCACGAGGTACTGGCGGACGTCGACCATCTTCGCGAGCCGGTCGATCTCCCGGCGGATCGGGAGCGACGCCGCGGCGAGGGCGGCGCTGCAGCGGGCCGCGAGGGTCGCCTCCGCGTCGCCGCCGATCGCGGAGCGCGCGAACGCGAGCGCGTAACGCGCCCCGGCGATCAGCTTGCTCAGCGCCGGATCGTCCGGGCCGAGCTTCACGGCGCCGCGGAACGCGAGGCCGCGCGGGCTCGCGGCCGTCATCGCCCGGACGAGCGCGTCGAGGCCGGCGGGATCGAGATCGCGCTCGAGGCGGAGGTCGACGTACTCGTCGAGGCTGATCACGCCGAGCGAGAGCGCCGGCGAGAACGTCATGTCGGGCTTCGGGTGGAAGCCCGCGGTGAAGGTCATCGGCGCGCCGACGCGCCGGAGCACGCGGGGCAGCTCGCGCACGACGTCGAGGTGGCCGAGCAGCGCCATCGGCCCGGTCTTCTCGAACTGGAAGCGGTACCGGATGCCGCCGCGCCCCTTGGGGGGCGCGATCCGCTGCGCGCGGGGCGCCCGCTCCTCGCCGGCGGCGCGCGGCGGCTTTTCGGCGGCCTCGCGCGGCGCCGCCTCGCTCGCCTCCCGCGGCGCCGCCTCGCCGGCCTCCCGCGGCGCCGCCGCGCTTGCCTCGCCGGCCTCCCGCGGCGCCGCCTCGCCGGCCTTCACCGGCTCGCCCGCCGCGCCGGAGAGGACCGGCAGCGAGCGCTTGTGGGCGCCGAGCCGGTCGAGGAAGGTCAGCCGCTCCTCGCGCATCTGCGTCATGTCGCAGGCGACGCCGCAGTCGTAACAGACGAGCCGCCGCGCGTCGGCCTTGGCGTCCTCGAGGTTGGTGTGGTGCACGAACATGCCGGCGACCTTGCCGCACGGCGGGCTGAGGCGGTTCTGCAGCGCCTTCCGGTACTCCCTCGCGAGGAAGCCCTCCTCGAGGCCGACGTCGATGTGGTCCCAGGGCAGCCGGGCCGTCACCGGGAGCGTGCCGAGGTACCTGGACCGGTCGACGCCCACGCTCGCGAACGCCTCCTCCCACACGGAGAGCTCGAGCTGGTCGTCCCACGAGTCGAAGCGGGCGCCGCCGCGCCAGGCCCGCTCGAGCACGTCGGCGAGGGGGCGGTCGCCGCGGGCGAAGACGCCCTCGAGCACGCTCGCGTGGGCCTCGTGGGTCTTCAGCGTCACGGCGCGGTACGGCCGCACCGTGTCCTTGAGCAGCTGCTGCTTGCGCGCGACCTCGGCGAGCGTGTCCATCGCCGCCCACTGGAAGGGGGTGTGGGGCTTCGGCACGTGCGTCGAGACGCTGACGGTCACGTCGACCGGCTTGCCCTTGCCCGCCGCCCTCCGCCCCGCGCCGGCCGCGCGGGCGCCCGTCTCGACGATGCCGCGCACGTCCTCGTCGGTCTCGGTCGGGAGGCCGATCATGAAGTAGAGCTTCATCTTGCCCCAGCCGCGGCGGAAGACGCGGTCGGCCGTCTCGAGGAGCTGCTCCTCCGTGACGTTCTTGTTCACGACGTCGCGCATCCGCTGCGTCCCCGCCTCGGGCGCGAAGGTGAGGCCGGTGGCGCGCACGCGCTTGAGCTCGTCGAGGAGCTCGGGCTCGAGCCCGTAGGCGCGCAGCGACGACACGCCGAGCGAGATGCGCTCGGCGGTGAGGCGATCGGTGACCTTCTTGATGAGCGGCGAGATGCAGGACACGTCGGCCGTCGACAGCGCCGTGAGCGAGACCTCGTCCTGGCCGGACTTCTGCACGGCGCGCATCACGGTGTCGACGATCTGCTCGGGATCGCGCTCGCGCACGGGGCGGTAGATCATGCCGGCCTGGCAGAAGCGGCACCCCTCGGTGCAGCCGCGGGCGATCTCGATCGACATGCGGTCGAAGATCGCCTCGGGGCCGCCCGTCGGGCTCTCGTCGGGGAACGGGTACTTGTTGAGGTCGACGAGGGCGCGCTCGATCGGGAACGGGATGCCCTCGGCGAGCGGGCGATCCACGACCTCGAGGCCGGTGTCGGGGTCGAGCCGGGTCGCGTAGAGCGAGGGCACGTAGATCGCGCCGAGGCGCGCGATCGCGACGAGCCGCTCGCGCCGCGGCACGCCCGCGCGCTTCAGGCGGACCCACGCGAGGGCGATCTCCGTCGCCTTCTCCTCGCCGTCGCCGATCACGAGGGCGTCGAGGAACGGGGCGATCGGCTCGGGGTGGGTCGCCGTCGGGCCGCCCGCGATGACGAGCGGGTCGTCCTCGCCGCGATCGGCCGCGCGCAGCGGGACGCGGCCGAGGTGGAGCATCGTGAGGATGTTGGTGTAGGTGAGCTCGAACTGCAGCGAGAAGCCCACGACGTCGAAGTCCCTGAGCGGGCGGGCCGACTCGAGGGAGACGAGCGGCAGGCCGCGCTTCACGAGCTCGGCCTCCATGTCGATCCACGGCGTGTAACAGCGCTCGGCCAGCGTGCGCGGGTCGTCGTTCAGGAGCTTGTAGAGGATCTTGAAGCCAAGGTGGCTCATCCCGATGTCGTAGACGTCCGGGAAGGCGAGGCAGACGCGCGCCTCGACGGCCGCCCAGTCCTTGACGACCGAGCCGACCTCGCCGCCCGCGTACCGCGCGGGCTTCTCGACCCGATCGAGAAAGGAGGCGTACGGGTGACCGGCGAGGAGGGGGACGTTGTCCATGGCGCCACGCGCGTAGCATGGCCGGCGCGTGGCGGCACCCGTGCGGCCCGGGTTCCTCCGGCGGGGGCGCCTGACAGGCTCGGCCATGCGTGGGGCTGCCACCCCCGACGCCCGCGAGGCGGGCCAGCAGGGGCGCAGCCCGGGGCCGCGCGCGGCTCGAGGCGCCGGCCGGCAGGCGGCGGTCTGTGCAGGTCTTTGCGCAACGGCGTTGTGCAACGGCGTTGTGCAACCGCGTTGTGCAACGGCACGGAGGCGCTTGCACCGATCGTGCAGCGCGCGCCCGCCACCCCGCGCGTCCCCGCGGTGACAGGGGCGCGTTTCCCCGCGGTGACAGGGCCTCTCGCCGGCGTCACCGGGCGTGGCACGCAGCCTGCCATGACACCGCCCGAGCCCGTCATCGCTCCTTCTTTCACGCTCCCAGGCTCACGGAGGTCCCTCGATGCTGCGTACATCCATCCGCTCTCTCTTCATCGCCCTCGCCTGTCTGGCTGCCTTCGCGCTCTCGCCGGCGTCCGCTCGGGCCACGTGCCGCATCGAGCCGTTCGGCGACTCGATCACCCGGGGTGTCGGCTCCGCCGTGGGAGGCTATCGCTACACCCTCGTCGAGTGGCCCCCGCTCGTCGGGGGCAGCCCGCTGTCGATCCAGATGGTCGGAGCGCAGATCGACACGACCTTTCCCGGGCTCGTCGCGGAGAACCAGCACTACCACTCCGCGATGTCAGGCTGGCGTAACGACCAGCTCGCCGCGGCGGCCGCGAGCCTGCCCCCCTATCCCGTCTTCCCGGAGTACCTGCCCCCGAACATCGTCCTCGTGCACGCCGGCACCAACGACATCCACCAGGGCGCCAGCGCCAGCAGCGCCGCTTACTGGCTCCAGCAGCTGCTCGTCGCCCTCTCCGTGAAGTACCCGACCGCGAAGATCGTCGTCGCCAAGATCATCCCCTTCGGGCCTCAGCTGGAGCACGTCATCAGGAACCAGGTCGTGCTGCAGTACAACGGCGCCATCCCCGGGATCGTGAATAACCTCAACGCCTTCTATCCGCAGAGCAACCCGAAGTTCTTCATCGCCGACATGCACGCTGGTTTCCCCACGAACCACCTCTGGTCCGACGGGATCCACCCGAACGACTACGGCTATTACGAGATGGGGGTGCGCTGGAGCATGTCGATCCAGGCCATCGCCGGCCTGGCGGGCTGCTGAGCGGGCGCCGCGCGGGGGCGCCCCCGTCGGGGCGCCCCGTCGCCGGACGCCCGGGAAGAGCCTCGCGGCCGTCGCGCCCGGCTCCTCGTTCGAAGGTATGCTCGCCCGGGTGAGCATCGCCCCTCGCTCCCCCCGCCCGAGCGCTCCTCCAGCGCCCCTGCCCAGGGCGGCCGTCCCCCCGCTCACGCTCGCCGTGTTCGCGGGGGACGAGCTCGTCGTCCACGCCCTGCCGCGCGAGGGCCACGTCTCCATCGGCCGCTCCAGCGAGAACGACATCTGGATCAACCACCCGTCCGTGTCGCGCCGCCACGCCGTGCTGCACCTCGATCCGCCGCTCCGGCTCGAAGACCTGGGCGGCGCCAACGGCACCTACGTCCGCAGCGCGCGGGCGACCATCGCCCCCGGGGAGGAGACGCACCCGCTCCAGCCGATCTCGCGGAAGACGGTCGAGGTCGCGGTGGGCGACAGCATCACCCTCGGCACCGCGATGCTCGCCATCCGCCGCGATCCGGGCGAGGCGGCCGCCGGCCAGCCGTCCCCGGCGCGCCGCGCGGGCGCGGAGATCGTCGTGCTCGCCCCCGTCATGCAGGCGCTCCATCAGCAGGTCGACCTGGTCAGCAAGAGCCTGATCAGCGTCCTTTTGCTCGGCGAGACGGGCGTGGGCAAGGAGGTCCTCGCCCGGGCGATCCACGACAGCTCGCCGCGCGCGTCGAGGCCGCTCTTGGCGCTCAACTGCGCGGCGCTCTCGGAGTCGCTGCTCGAGAGCGAGCTCTTCGGGCACGAGAAGGGCGCGTTCACCGGGGCCATCGAGGCCCGGCCGGGGCTGTTCGAGTCGGCCGCCGGCGGCACGGTGTTCCTCGACGAGGTGGGAGAGCTGCCCATGCCCACGCAGGTCAAGCTCCTGCGGGTGATCGAGGCGCGGCAGGTGCTGCGCGTGGGCGGGCGCGCGCCGCGCAGCATCGACGTGCGCTTCGTCTCGGCCACGAACCGGGACCTCGAGGCGGAGGTCGCTCGGGGCACTTTCCGGCAGGACCTGTTCTTCCGCTTGAACGGCGTCGCGCTGACGATCCCGCCGCTCCGCGAGCGCGTCGCGGAGATCGGCCCGCTCGCCGAGGCCTTCGCGGTCAGCGCCTGCCGGCTGATGGACCGCCCGCGGCCACCCCTGCTCTCCGCCGCCGTGCGCGCCGCGCTCGAGCGCTACCCGTGGCCGGGCAACGTCCGGGAGCTGCGCCACGTCATCGAGCGCGCCGTGGTGCTCTGCGCGGGGGAGACGCTGCTCCTCGAGCACCTGCCCGAGAAGCTGAGGGCCGGGGGAGAGCGGAGGCCAGCGCCCGGCGCGACGGGAGCCGGCGGCGCGGCCGTCGCCGGCGCGGCCGTCGCCAGCGCGGCCATCGCCAGCGCGGCCGTCGCCAGCGCGGCCATCGCCGGCGTGGCGCGCGACCGGGAGCGGCTCGACGCAGAGGCGCGCGAGCGCGAGCGGATCATCGCCGCCCTCGAGGCCTGCGGAGGCAACCAGACCCACGCCGCCGCGCAGCTCGGGATCTCGCGGCGCACGCTCATCAACCGGCTCGAGGCCTTCCACCTCCCGCGGCCGAGGAAGAGGAGCTGAGGCCTGTCCCTGAACGCTGACCGGGCACCAGGCAAGCGAGCAGCCGCCATCGGGCTCGGCCGACCTGTGCCGCGGTGGAGGTCGTCACGCCGATGATCGGGTCGGCCGGTGCGGCTCGGGGTCGGCCTGAACCGTCCCCGAGGTCCAGCGATCGCGCTTTCTGGCCGGGCGAACCGGATCGGCGCCTAGTTCCGAGCGCCACAAGTCTGGCCAGGGATCCCGAGAGATTTCAACGCAAAGGCGCAAAGACGCAAACCAGAATTTTCTCTGTATTTTTGCGCCTTTGCGTTGAAATCTCTCTTCTCTCGCCGTGATCCCTGCCAAGTCTTCTAACAGGCGGGACTAGCCGAGGGCGTCGTGGGCCACGCGCTCGGAAGATCGGGTCTGGAGACCGCGATCGGCGGTCTCGAGGTCGCGCGACGGGCTCAGGGCCCACCTCGCGACCCGCGAGGCGAGGTGCACTGGACCCCCTTTGCAGAGGGCCGCTCTCGTGCCACGGTGAGCCGTGGAGGACGAGAGCGCGATGAGCACGGCAGCCAAGCAGAAGATCATCGAGGCGCTTGAGGAGCTCCCTGGGGACAGCCTCGCAGCCGTCGCAGAGTTCGTCGATTTCCTTCGTGCCAAGGCGCTCACCCAGCCCGGCGCCTCAGGTACCGGGCGCCCCGTGACACTTGGGGGACTGTGGAAAGGCTACAGCTTCTCTGAAGAGGGCATTGACGCGGCGCGCACGGAGGCGTGGAGCGGGCTCGGGAAGGGGCTCGAGTGAGCGATTATGTTACCGACACGCACGCGTTCATCTGGCACCTCACCGGAGACGTGCGCTTGTCAGAGCCGTGCAGGCGCATCTTCGAGGCCGCAGATCGTGGTGAGCTAAAGGTCTGGATCCCCGGAATCGTATTGGTCGAGACGGTCTATCTCGTCGAGAAGGCGCGGTTTCCCATGGACCTCCTCCGACGGATGCTTTCACTCCTGGATCCGCCGAGCCTGGGTTATCAGATTGCCCCGCTCGACGCTGGCCTTGGTCGTGAAGGTCGACCGAGCGCTCGTCCCCGATCTTCCGGATCGCATTGTAGCGGCCACGGCGCTTCAGCGCGAAGCGCCCCTGCTCTCGAAGGATTCAAAAATAATCACTGTCCCCGGGCTGACGGTGGTCTGGTAGGAGCGCTGTCACGCCCGTCTCAGGACGCTGGGAGACGATGTAGCCTAAGCCAGGCCCGAGATGAAGCGCAGGTGACGGGCGAACAGCCCGACCTGGAGCCGGTAGGCCCTCGTGGTGAGCCGGCGATCGACGACGAGCGGGGCGGCTAGTCCTCGAAGGCGCCGGCCCGAGCGCGATCGCGGGGGTCAGCAGAGAGTGCGTCAATCGATGGCTCTGAAGGGACAAGCTTCTCGGCCTGGTCACGGCGCCCTGCGACGAGCGCACGCGCCACGCGCGCCAAGGCCTCCCGCGCAACGCGGCGGAGGCGGAGGGACGCCCCGGTGATGAGGCGCGTGCCGCCCTCCGCCGGGTTCTGTTACCTTCGCCCGCGTGCTCCCCCACAAGGGCGTCCTCGCGCAAGCCCTCGCCGCCGCCCTCGTCGCCGCGGCCACAGAAGAGGTCGCGCTCGCCGCGCCGCCCGCGGAGGCGCCCGGCGCCGACGAGGCGCCCGGCGCCGGCGCGGAGGCGGAGAGGGCGCGCGCCCATTTCGAGCGGGGTGTGGCGCTGCTCCAGGCGAACGACTGGGCCGCCGCCCTCGACGAGTTCCTCCTCTCGCGGCGGCTCTATCCGACGCCCAAGGCGACCAACAACGCCGCTGTCTGTCTGCGCGAGCTCGGGCGCTTCGACGAGGCCCTCGAGATGGTCGAGTCGCTGCTCGCCGGCTTCCCGGCGCTCTCGCCCGAGATGCGGAGCGCCGCAGAGAGCGAGGCCGAACGCCTGCGCGACCTGGTCGGAGCCGTCGCCATCGAGGGCGCCGAGCCCGGCGCGGCGCTCCTCGTCGATGGGCGCCGCCGCGGCGAGCTGCCGCTCCGCGCCCCGCTGCGCCTCAACGCGGGCAGCCACCAGATCCGCGTCCTCAAGCAGGGGTTCGAGCCGTTCGAGGCGACGCTCGAGGTGGCGCCGCGGCAGACGGCGCGCCTCGCGCTGCGCCTGCGCCGGGCGGCCCCCCGCGAGGGCGCGCCCGCGGTGGAATGGCGCAGAGGGGCGCCCGCGCCGGAGCGAGAGGCCCACGCGCCGGCCAGGAGCACGTTCCCCCGCCTCGCGCTCGAGCTCGCAGGCGCGGCGCTCGTCGCCCCGACGTTCGGCGGCGCCGTCGCAGGCGGCTGCGGCGAGGGCTGCTCCCGGCCCCCTGGCCTGGGAGGCTACGGCGTCGTCCGCGGCGGCCTGAAGCTCTCCCCGTCGCTCGGCGTCGGCCTCGCGCTCGGCTACCTCGCGGCCCATCAGACGGTGCGCGGGCGCGCCGCCACGATCCAGCCGGTCGGCCTGGCCCCGATGCCCGGCACGGCGAGCGACACGCTCAAGCTCCGCGGCGCGCTCGCGGGCGCCTGGGCGGGCGTCGCGCTCGGCGAGCGGCCCTCGCTTCACCTGCGCCTCGGGGCCGGCGCCCTGGCCGGCTCGATCGGCGATCGCCGGACGGGCACGTTCTCTTCGCGCACCGGGTCGAGCTACGGCGTCGGGCCGGTGGGTGACGCGCCCGCCGCCACGTTCGTCTACGTCGCCCCGGAGGTCAGGATCGGCCTGTGGTCGGGCGAGCATGCCCAGCTCACGGCGGGGCTCGAGGGGCTCCTCCTCGTGGCGCTGTCACGGCCGAGGTGGAAGGCGACGCGCCTGGTCGACGCGGCCGAGGACGGGGCCGCGACCTTCGCCGGGGACGACCTCGCCGGTCGGGTGCTGCTCGGCTTCGCGCCGGGCGTGGGGGCCTCGTATGTGTTCTGAGCCGGATCGACCCCGGGGGAGCGTGACGGAGATCGGCCACCTCTCTCTGGTCACGCGGCGCGCGGCCGCGCTGGTGCTCCTCGGCGGAGCGCTCGCCGGGTGCGTCGCGGAGCCCGACGCCTCGCCGCCTCCGCGGGGCTCCGGGGGCTCCGATCCGGCGGCGGCGCTCGAGGAAGAGCTCTGGCAGCTGACCGGCTCGATGAGCACCCCCCGCGCCGGTCACACGGCCACGTTGCTTCCGGACGGCCGCGTCCTCATCGCCGGCGGCGGCTCGTGGAAGTCTGAGCCGATCGCCGGCGTGGAGATCTACGATCCGGAGAGCGGCGCCTTCTCGCCCGCTGCGCCGTTGCTCGAGGAACGCGGGATACACACCGCGACGCTGCTCCCGAGCGGCGAGGTCCTGGTGGCCGGGGGCAACCAGTGCGACAGGGGCGGTTCCCTGAACACGGCGGAGCTCTACGATCCGGACCGCGATTCCTGGAGGCCCGCCGCGCCGATGACGAGGGCCCGCGTATGGCACACGGCGACGTTGCTGGAGGACGGTCGCGTGCTGGTGACGGGCGGCGGCGACTGCGCGGCGAGCGAGGTGCTCGTCGCCGCGGAGGTCTACGACTGGACGACCGACACGTGGACGCCCGTCGGCGCGATGAGCACGCCGCACGCGATGCACACCGCGACACGGCTCGATGACGGGCGCGTGCTCGTCGCCGGCGGCGGCATCCCGGTGACGAATGCGACGGAGCTGTACGACCCGGAGACGGGCACCTTCTCGCCGGGGCCCGCGCTGAGCGAGCCGCGCTGGTTCCACACCGCCGGGCTGCTCCGGGACAGCCGCGTGCTCCTGGCCGGCGGAGCGTTGACCGGCGGAGATTTTCCGGCGTACTCCGTCAGCGTCGACGTGTACACCCCGGAGGGTCGCCCCGCGCTCGCGCAGACGGGCTCGCTCCTGATCCACCGCGCCACCGCCGCGAACACCCTGCTCGCGAACGGCGAGGTGCTCGTCGCCGGCGGCACGTACCCGGACATCGAGACCCTGGCCGAGGCGTTCGATCCCGAGGCCGACCGCTGGATCCCTGCCGGCTCGCTGCGGGTCGCGCGTTACCTCGGCACCGCGACGCTGCTCGACGACGGCGCGGTGCTGGTCGCCGGAGGCTTCCCGGCCGCGCCGTTCTGGGTCCCGGAAGATCCCTCCACCTGGGATATGAACGCGAGCGCGGAGCTGTTCCGCCCTCGGAGCGGCGGCGCCTCGTGTGATGGAGCGTTCGTGTGCCGGAGCGGCTCCTGCGTGGACGGCGTCTGCGCCTGCGCCTCCGTCGACGACTGCGCCGCGGGCTCTGTCTGCGACCTCTCGGGGCGGTGCGTCCCGCGGGTGGACGACCAGGATCTGAGCGGCTGCACGTTGCCCTCGGGCGCGCCGCCCGGCGGCGCCGCGGCGTCATGGCCGGCGGCGCTGCTCGCGGCGCTGCTCGCGGCGCGCCGGCGCAGCGCGCGCCGCGCTACCACGTCGTCTCCACATCCAGCGCCGGGCGCGGCGGCTCCGGCGCCGGGCGCGGCGGATCGCTCGCCCGGGCGGGCGGATCGCTCTCTTTCCAGTCCGTCTCCACCCTGAGCCGGGCCGGCGCGCCGGCCGCCGGCGCAGCGCCGGACGGATCGGCCTGGGCTGCCGGCGGAGGCGGCGCGATCGGCGCCCGCGGCGCCCGCATCGGCGCGGGCGGCGCCGCGTCCAGGGGAGCGCCCCGGCCCTGCCGGATCTGCTCCTCCAGCGCGAGCACGGCCTCCTTCGTCGGCGAGTCGGCCAGCTCCCGGAGGAGCTGCGCGATCCTGTCCTGCGCCTGCTGCACGTTCCGGGTCTGCTCCTCGGCGAGCTCCCGGCTCGCCTGCTCCTTGCGCAGCGCCGAGCGGACCTCGGCCTCGCGCGCCCGCACCTCGCGCAGGTACACGAGGCCGAAGCCGGCGACGGCGAGCACGGCCGCGGCGACCGCGCCGGCCCCGAGCAGCGCGGCGCGGCGCTCCGCGCGCCGGCTGGCCTCGAGGAACGCGGCGGCGCGCGGCGGCATGGGGAGGCCTACGCGGCCTCGCAGGGCCTCGCCGAACGCGAGGCGGCGGCCGCGCCAGAGCGGCGCCTCGCGCGGCGCCGCGTGCCATCGCGCCGCGTCCCGGTCGAGCTCCTCGGCGAGCAGCCGATCCTCCCTGGCCTCCGCGACCCAGGCGCGCAGCCTCTCCCACTGGGAGATCAGCGCGTCGTGCGCGAGCGTCACGCCGCCCTCGCCGGCGACGATCAGGCGGGCGCGCTCGAACGCCTCGAGCGCCTCCTCGCCGGCCGGCCCGGCGCTGCGCGCGAGCTCCTCGCGCGCCCGCGTCGCCCGGGTGCCCTGGGGCGTGGTCAGCGAGAGGAGGACCGCCCGCGCCGCCTCCGCCGCGCCGGGGCGCTCCGCGGCGAGCGCGCGCAGCGTCGCGTCGGCGTGCCGCTCCAGCGCGCCGGCGATCCCGCCGATGGCGCGGAGGCCGGCGCGGGTCACCTTCCTGTTCCGCGCGTCGCGCTTGTCCCAGAGCTCGGTGAGCGCGAACTGGACGAGCGGCATGGCGCCCGCGGCCTCCTTCAGCGACGCGGTGAGCTCCTCCTTCAGCGCGTCGTCCTCGAACGAGTACCCGTAGGCGGCGAGCGCCTGCTCGAGGACGGCGACCCAGGTCAGCTCGGAGATCGGCTCGATCAGCACGGAGCCCCGCACGAGCACGTTGCCGAGCGGCCCGAGCGCGAGGAGCGGATCGAGCCAGTCGCGCCGGGCGGTGACCACGGCGCGCACGCCCGGGATCGGGTGCTCGGCGAGGCGGCAGAGGAGCGCGACCGTGAACTCCCGGCCTTCAGGCGAGGCGACGGTCGCGAGCTCCTCGAGCTGATCGAGGAGCAGGACGAGGCCGCGCTCCTCGGCCTGGACCCGCGCGGTGAGCGCCGCGACGATCTCCTCGGGCAGGAGCTCGGGCGCGCGCGGGACGAAGGGCGAGAGCGCGGCGATCACCGCGGCGCGGGGGTCCGCCCCCGGCTCGGCGACGGCGCGGTCCCACCGCGGCGGCCAGGCGCCGAGCGCGCCGTCGCCGACGGCGGGCAGGACGCCGGCGCGGGCGAGGCTGCTCTTGCCGCTGCCCGAGGGGCCCACGAGCGCCACGACGCCCCGGCAGCGCAGCATCTCGACGGCGGCGGCGACCTCGCTCCGCCGGCCGAAGTACACGTCGCGATCGGCCTCGTTGAACCGCCCGAGGCCGCGGAAGGGCCCGACGTCCTCCGGGGGCAGCCTCCGCTCGTCGCCGGCGAGCTCGCCGCGGATCTGCTCGAGCGCGATGGCCACGGGCTCGGCCGAGGCCGGGCGATCGCGGGGGTCCGGCGAGAGCAGCGCGTCGATGAGGCGGGCGAGGGAGCGCGGCGCGTCGGGCGCGACCTCGAGCAGCGGGGGAGGCGGCGCCCGCCCATCGAGGATCTCGCCCGAGAGCGCCGTGCCCTCGGCGGTGGAGATGGCGGCGGGCACGCGGCCGGTGAGGCACTCGAAGAGCATGGCCCCGAGGGCGTAGAGATCGCTCGCGGGCGTCGCGGGCGTGTGCGTGGCGAGGACGACCGGATCCATGTAGCCGAGCGTCCCGCAGATCGGCCCGACGGCCTCGGTCGGCGCGGAGGTCGAGCCAGCGCCCGCGGCGAGGGACGCGGCGAGGGACGCGGCGAGGGCGGTGGAGCCCGCGCCCGCGTCGAGCGTCGCGGCGAGGGCGGTGGAGCCCGCGCCCGCGTCGAGCGTCGCGGCAAGGGCGGTGGAGCCCGCCCCCGCGTCGAGCGTCGCGGCGAGGGCGGCGTCGCTCGGGCGCGCGAGCGCGTAGGGCAGGTCGGCGAGGCGGGCGCGCTCCGCCTTCAGGAGGACCACGGGCGCGCGGCGGATCGGCGCGTCCGCGGCGGCGATCCCGAAGTCGATCAGCTTGTGGACGCCCGCGGCCTCGACGACGTTGGCCGGCTTGACGTCGCGGTGGACGAGTCCGGCGCGGTGGACCGCGGCGAGCGCCGAGGCGATCGCGATCCCGACGGAGAGCGTCTCGGCCACGGAGAGGGGCCCGCGCGCGGCGAGCGTGTGGTCCAGCGAGACGCCGGCGATGTGCTCCATCGCGAGCCCGATCACGCCGAGCTCCTCGTCGACGGGCAGCGCGTAGAAGCGCACGACGCTGGGGTGCTCGACCTGGCAGAGGAGCCGCGCCTCCTCGATGACGGCGCGGCGCCGCTCGGCCGCGGCGGAGCGCGCGGAGCGCGGGCCTGCGCCGTCGGCGTCCGGGCCGGGCGCGTCGAGGGCGAAGAGCTTGACCGCGGCGGTGCGGAGCTCCGTCCCGCCGTAGCGCTCCCTGGCCAGCCAGACGGGCGCGAAGCCGCCGCGGCCGAGCGGCTTGATGAGGAGGAAGGGTCCCAGGCGGCGCTCGGACTCCGGGCGCTGGAGCAGACGGGCGATCGGGGGTGCGACGGGGCTCATCGGGCTCACGTCTCCGGCGGCGGCTCCACCCAGGAGATACGAGGAGCCGCCCGGTTGCACGCGCTTCGAACCGCCCGGGGCCCCGGGCGCTGGTCTGCCGTCGCGCTCGGCGAGGGCGCCGAGCGCGTCGATCGAGCCCGGGCGGCGCGGAGGCCCGCGTGGGCTATGCTCAGGCTGTGCGCGAGCGAGACCCCCACCATGTAGAAATCGACCGGCAGCGGCACGTCGAGTACCGCGATCCGAGCGAGTTCGACCGCATCGCCTTCGCCATGCGCGCGCTGGACCGCCTGCGGCCGAAGCGGATGACGGTGGCCGTCTACCCGGCGACGTCCGCCATGCGCGTCGAGCGCGGGCAGAACCTCCACCACGGCGAAGGGGGCTCGTGGGCGATCGTCGGCATCCCGCCGCACGCGAGCCGCGAGCACATCGCCTACGCCCTCGCCGAGCTCGCCGGCGTCGCGTCGGTGCCCTACGCGGTGCAGAGCCTCCTCGCCGCCGAGCGGAACACCGAGATCTAGGCGCGCCACGCCGCCGTCACGCCGCCGTCACCTCGGCCTTGCGGAGCGCGCTCCGCGCGGTTCACGCCGCACGCCGCACGCCACACGCCGCGCCACACGCCGCCCCCCCGGGGTCGGCGGAACCAGGAACCCGCGGCGGATGGTATTGCGCCCCGCGCGAGAGGGAGCGACGCTGCTCCCGTGACCGCCCAGATCCGGCGACATATCGAGCGCCACCGCGCCGCCAGGGCGGTGTGGAGCGTCATCGTCAGCCTGGATCGCCACAACGCGCCGCGCGCCGCGAGCGCCATGGCCTTCGACGCGTTCCTCAGCCTGATCCCCCTCGCCGCCTTCGCCGGCTACGTGCTCAGCCGGAGCCACGAGTGGTCGGACGTCGTGGTGCGCCCGCTCCTCCAGGCGGCCCCCCCGGACGTCGCGCAGCTCGTGTCGGAGGAGCTCATCCGGCTGTCGCAGTCGTCGGCGGTCGCCCCGATCAGCATCACCGGCTTCCTCTGGATCACGTCCTCCGGGCTCTCGACCGCCATGGGCGTGTTCGACACCATCTACAACATCCGCGAGCGCCCCTGGTACGTGCGCCGCGCCATCGCGGCCGCGTGTGTGATGGCCAGCCTGGCGGTCGTGCCCGTCGTGGCCGGCCTCGGCGTGCTGATCGGCTCGCTCTCGGGCTCGATCGGCGCCCGCATCGTCGCCTTCGCCCTCCCCGCGGGGCTCGTCATCTGCATGGTCGCCGCGTTCTTCCGGATCTCGATCCAGCGGCCGAACGTCGAGCGGCGCCGGATCTTCCCGGGCGCGGTGCTCACCGTGGTGCTCTGGGCGATCGTGTCGACCCTCTTCTCGCTCTACGTGGCCACGCTCGGCCGCTACGCCACGTTCTACGGGAGCCTCGCGACCGTCGCGATCTTCCTCTTCTGGCTGTGGCTGCAGGCGCTCGCGCTGCTCATCGGGGGCGAGCTGAACGCGCGCCTGGAGCGCGAGCGCGCCGGCGTGACGTCGATCCCGCCCCCCGGCAAATGGAGCCCGCTCGCCCTCTCCGAGCTCGCCCAGAGCTCCGAGCTCCCCCAGAGCTCCACGTTGCCCCGCGGCGCCGCGGCGCTGCCCGGCAACGACGCGGGCGGCGAGAACGACGAGGACGACGAGGCGCGCGGCGCCCCGAGCTCGCCGCCGCGGCAGCGCGCCGCAGGGTAACCCCGGCGCCCGGGTCACGGACAGCCCGCTGAAGGACGGACGGTCGACGCCCGACGGCTCGGCTCGGCACGGGCGGTGAAAGCGCCGTCGATCGTTCGCCGCTCGGCGCTCACCGGACGCTCACTCGCACGGTGGGTGCGCGCAGTTCGCGCAGGGGGATGTCGAGGGCGGGCGTCAGGGGGAGCGGTCGAGCGTGCACGCGCACCACGGAGCAGCGGATGACGGGGGCGGCAGCCGGCGCTCCGCGCCTCCGCCGAGAGACGCCGGGCTGTACTTCCTCGGACCGCTGTACGAGCTCGTCGCCGTCGGCCTGCACCGCCCGGCGCTCGAGGCGCTCTGCGCCGGGCAGCGCGAGCTCGCGGATCCGCCGATCGACCACGCCTACCTGCTCAAGATCCTCGACGAGGAGATCTCCCGGCAGTTCGGGCACCCGCTCCGGCCGATCGTCGAGCTCGTGCTCAACGCCGCCGACGCGGCCCGCGCGCCCCAGCCGCTCGTCGACGTCGCCGTCGCCGACGGGCGGGTCGAGGTGTGCGACACGGGCGCGGGCATGGGGCTCAAGGCGATCCTCTCGCGGCTGCTCATCCCGTTTGCGACAGACAAGCGGCCCGGGATCGATCTCGGCCGGTTCGGGGTCGGGTTCTTCTCGGTGCTCGGGTTCGGCCTCGCGCACCCGGAGAGCTTCAGCCTGCACCTCACCACCGGCGACGGCATCGAGGGGTGGGCGATCCGGGTCGTGGCCTGGCCCGGCGCAGGCGAGGCGTATGACGGGGCGGAGCCCGCGCCGGAGGACCGCCCCCGCGGGCGCGGGCGCGCGTCGCCCGAGCTCACCGCCGGCCTGATGTGCTCGGTGCGCCGGATCGCGCCGCTGCTCGGCACGCGCGTGCGCGTCGCGTCGGCGCTGCTCGAGGCGTGCGCCGTCCGCGCGTACCTGCGCGACGCCCTCCACTTCTTCCCCGCGAGCCGCGCCCTCGTGCTGCTCGACGGCGCGGCCGTGAACGACGGCCGGTGGATCTCGGGCGGTCAGCTCCTCGAGGAGCGGGTCGCGCGCCCCGCCGCCGAGGAGCGGGTCGCGCGCCCCGCCGCCGAGGAGCGGGTCGCGCGCCCTCACGGCGGCGCGGCGGACGACGAGGGCGCGCTCCTCGCGCGGTTCCACCTCGGCGGGCGAGGGCTGCTCCCGAGCATCTCGGCGGCCACGTTCCACGCGGGGGTCAAGGTCGACGCGTGCCTCGCCCTCGCGGAGCTCGCGCTCGTCGACTTCCCGGCGGCGGTGGAGCTGACCGAGGGGCGCGACGCGATGAAGGTCGGGCCGGAGTTCACCGCGGTCGCGATCGCGTTCTACCGGCGGCTGATCCAGCGCGCCGCGGCGAGCGGCGAGGGCCGGCGCGCGCGCGATCGGCTCGCCGAGACGGCCGCTCAGATCAGCGCGCTCATGCTGCACTCGGCGGGCTGGGACGAGGTGGCCCTGGACCTCGCGCGCGCCCTGCTCGGCCCGGATCGCTGCATGGTGCCCCCCGAGCGGCGCGAGCCGCTGCTCGGCTTCCTCGGGGCGGGCGTGGCCGAGCGGCTGTTCGTGCCGGAGAGCTTCTGGGCGGAGCGCGAGTGGCAGCCCCACCTGCCCGGCGAGCGCGAGCTCCTCGAGGAGGAGCTCGACTTCGATCCGCCGGAGACGCTCTCGAGCGTCGCGCGGCGCCGGGGCGACCTCGCCGGCCTCCGGCTGCTGCTCGCCCGCGCGGCGAGCCCGCACACGACCATGGTCGCCCTCTGCCGCAGCCGGCCCTCGCCTGGTCGCGGCGCGGGCGAGGGCGCCGCGGCGTCCCCGGGAGCTCCGGGCGCTCCCCCGCCCTCCTGGGCGGCGGGGCCGCGGCCGGCGGGGCCGCTGCCGTGCCTCGGGACGCGCCGGCTCCTGCTCATCCGCGACGACAGCGCGGCCGTCCGGCGGCCCGCGGGCTGGAGCGACTGGTACGCGCTGCGCGCCGCCTTCGACCGGGCCTCCGGCGTGCGCGAGGCCGACCTCGAGCGCGATCTCATCGTCGGCGAGCCGGTCGACGGGGACGCAGGCCCCGCGTCGCACGTCGGCGAAAGGACGTCCGGAGGCGAGCCATGACGCAGATCTCGTACGGTCTCTTCTCGGAGCTGCTCCTCGTGCGCATCCACGGGCGCGCCGAGGTGTACCTCCAGGCGAGCGGCGCGGAGCGGAGCGCGCTCGTCGCCGCCTGCCGCAGCGAGGCCACGGTGCCCGACCTCGCGCAGCGCATCCTCTCGCGCACCATCTACGCGCAGGCGTCGTCGCGGATCGGCCCGCTCCGCGAGCTCCTCCAGAACGCGCTGGACGCCTCGCCGCCCGGCGCCCGCATCGACGTCCGGTCGAGCGAGGACGGCCGCGAGCTCTCGGTCACCGACCACGGCCGCGGGATGACCCGGACCGAGCTCCTCACCGACCTGCTCGTCCCCTTCCGGAGCGGGAAGCAGGGCGATCCCGAGGCGATCGGCGAGCACGGGATCGGCTTCTTCTCGGCGCTCGAGATCGCCCCCTGGATCGAGGTCGTCACGGCGACGCCCGCGGGCGGGCACCGGCTGCTCATCGCGCCGCTCGGCAAGGGGCCGCGCTACGAGGATTTCTCGTGGACGCTCCTGCCCTTGCCGTCCCTCCCGCCGGAGCCGCCGCCCGGCAGCGCGGGCGCGCAGCTGCCGCCGCGCCCGCCGCGCCCGCCGCGCCCGCCGCGCCACAGCCCGACGGGCACCTCGGTGCGGCTCTCGCTCGCGCAGCGGCTCTCGCGGCCGGCGCTCGCCGCGGAGGTGGCGGCGGCGGCGGCGCTCGTCGATCCGACCGCGGCGCGGATCTACGTGGACGGCGCGCTCGTCAACACGGCGCGGGGGCGCCTCCGCCGCGTGGCGGAGGTGCCGCTCCGGCTGCCGCCGTCGGGCGAGCCGGTGGGGGCGCTCGAGCTCCTCGTGGGCCGGGGCGAGGGCATCGCGCCGCAGCTCACGATCACGCAGCGCGGGCTGACCGTGGCGGCGCAGCTCGACCCCTTCCCCGGGCCGGAGCTCGGGCTGCACCGCGAGCTCGCGCGGGCGATCACGGCGGCCGGGTTCGGGCTGGTCGCGGAGCTGCCGCTCGGCGTGCCGCTGAACAAGGGGCGCTCGGCGGTCGCGGCGTCCGCGTCCGAGGCGGTCGCGGCGGCGCTGCTCGCGGCGTTCGAGCGCTTCATCCTGCGCGACGCGCTGTACGACCGCGAGCTCCTGCGCGCGGTGGATCACCGGCTCGCGTCGGTGCTCGATCGGCTCGTGGGCGCGGCGCTGCTCGGCGAGAACATCGCGATCGCCTCGGCCCAGCGGCTCGACGAGCGCGACCCCGCCGCGCGCACGCCCACGGTTGCGGCGCCCGAGCAGGTCATCCGCTTCGCGAACGGGCTGCTCGACGCGCCGCTCTTCCGGTCGCTCGTGGCGCGCGCCGAGGAGGCGCCCGAGGGGGCCGCGGGCGCGGCGGGGGCGGCGACGGGAACGGCGCCGCGCCGCGGCCGGCTCCGCTGGGAGAGCGCGCCGCTCACGCTGCGCGAGCTGCTGGAGGCGCACCGGGCGGGCGTGCTCCGGCCGATGGAGAGCGCCCCGCGCGAGGAGGCGCGGCGCACCGCCCGCTGGCCCGCGGGCGCGGCGCGGGAGGCGGCCGGCGCGCCGCCCGAGGAGCTCGTGTACCTCGCGGTCGACGAGCCGCTCGCGCAGGCGTTCTGGCGGCGCCTCGCGACGCTCGACGGGGGCGGCGCGGCGGCGCAGCAGGCCGCGCCGGGCGCGGCGGCGGCGGCGGCGCGGGCGCCGGGCGCCGGGCCGTGCCCGATGCCCCGGACGTCGCGCGACGTGCTCCTTTCGACGGCCGGCGGCGTGCCCGGTGTCGGCGCCGCCGCGGCGGCCATGGGGATCCTCGAGCGGATCGACGCGGCGATCTCCGCGTCGGCGGACCTGCCGGCGTCGCCGATCTGGGTGCACCAGGACCTCTACGGGCCGGACGAGATGGCGCACACGGACGGCAGCGGCATCAGCGTGAACCTCGCCTCCGGCCGGGTGCGGGCGCTGCTCACGGCGGTGCTCGTGCGCGACGACGCCATCGCCTTCAGCGCGCTCGTCGATCTGCTGCTCCACGAGAAGACGCACGTGTCGCTGGCGAGCTACGTGCCGCGGCCCGCGGCCGAGCACGGCACGAGCTTCTACCGCCGCAAGGACTGGATGCGGCGCCGGCTGCTCGCGGGCATCGCGAGCGGCGCCGTCGCCGATCCGATGCGGTGGCTCACGAGCGCGCGGCGGGGGGTGTCGAGCGCGGCGCTGCCGGCGCCGGCGGAGCTCGCGCGGGCGTTCGAGGGGGCGGCGGCGGCGGCGTGAGGCGCTCGGCTCGCCGGTATCGGTGAGCGAGACCACACTGGCCGCGGTGTTCAGCTCAACCCAGAGGCTGTACGGAGGCGCCGGGCTGAATTGAAATTCAAACCGGAGGCTGTCCGGAGGCCCCGGGCTGAATTGAAATTCAAGCCGGAGGCCCTCCGGAGGCCCGGGCTGAATTGAAATTCAAGCCGGAGGCTGTCCGGAGACGCGGGGTTGAATTGAAATTCAACCGGAGGTTGTCCGGAGGCTCGGGGCTGAATTGAAAGGCGCGCTCGCGATGCTCGGCCGGACCGCGAGTACAATTGACGCGCTTGCGTGGTGAGATTACGGCGCATCCGGCAGAGACGTGCGCACGGCGTTATCAGCGCCACCACGAAGGGGCCCACGGAGGCGGACGCAGCCATGGTTCAACCAGCGTCCGAATTTCGGGCAGGAGTTCCAGCACGCCGCGCACGAGCAACGCATCTTCATCCGTCGGCGGCTTCAGTAAGTACTCTCGAACGGGCCCAAGCCATGCGCGGGTTCCGTTCAGGAGCACGCGGAGCGTATTCACGGTCTCGGCATTCTTCGCATCGTCGTCCACAATGGCGCTCAGGATTGTGCGAAGCACCAAAATTCGATCACGTCTCTCATTGCGGAAACGGTGAAGTCCGCACATGATTCGGAGATCCTCGACCATTTTCGTGTGCGCGGGCGCTGGCGCAAGATCCCCATATTCGTCCCACCCGAAGTAGTCCAGGGGCTCGACCTCGCTAGGATCCATGGGTGCCGCTGAGACACCGCTGTTTTCGCGGGTACGATTGCAAGTGTCACACGCTGCGAGAAGGTTATTCCAGTCGAACGCCCTAGCCGGTGCCTTGGATTTCTCTTCAAGATGCTCCGCCGTGCCCGGTGACGGCGTCTCGCAGAATGCGCACTTCTCGAAGCTCATGTTGCAGAGCTCACGCCACAGCTCTACAAATGTGCCTTTACTGGTTTTCCCCGCGCGGAAATTGTCCCATTGGCCGCCGATGCGACTGCTCTTCTGCACGCTCGTTAGCGTAACGTCTGCGGCGAGCTTCTGTGCCGATTTGACCCGATTTTTGAGCGACTGCTGGTGTTCAATGTCAAGGAATTCAGCGACTGGACGTCGGACCAGCTTTAGCATCCAGCATCCTCCGCACTTTGTCGGCCGCGAGCTTGACCGCCGCGTCCACATCCTCTTTCCGCAGTTCACCCGGTGCGGTCAGCCGCTCCGCAAGCGCTTGCTCGATTTCAATAAGCCGCTTATGATCTGCAGCGTCAAGCTTTTCGAATTTGGCTTTCCCGCGCAGCATCGCGTGCTCTTTTAACAGGACTTCGGTTGCTGGGTCGCGCGTGTCGGTAAGACCAAAGAGGGGGCTCAGTAGGATCTGATCCGCTGTCCACCCGGAAACTGCAGGAGCCGGCCGGATTACATGAACTGGCGCGTTCGTGGAGCCGGCATGGAGCACGAACAACCCGTCCCGCGTGGCTGCCTGGGCGATGAACGGGCTGTGGCTGGACACAATGAATTGAAGGCGCGGAAACACCTGTTGCAACCGTGGACCAATCTCGCGCTGCCAGGTTGGGTGCAGGTGTAGATCCACCTCGTCGACAAGCACCACACCGTCTGCGCGTACGGAGAGCGCGCCGCCCTCCCCCTCCTTGACGAGGCCGGCCACCCCCTCGAAGACGTCAGTCATCTGGCGCAGCAGGTCCATCACGAGCGCGAGGAAGCTTCGATAGCCGTCGGAGAGTTCCAAGAGATCCACGCGCGTGGCGCCAGGGGCAGAGAAGTATACCTTCTGGGTGTCTACGTCCGAGATTTGAACGGGCGACGGAAGGAGTTGATCGAGCAGCTTTCGCACGATCTGATACTCTTGCTGCGCACGCGACGCGTCCGGGGCATGTGTATCGAGTGATCGCGCATAAAGCCTGGGCAGCCAGTCAAGGTCGCGCTTCAGCGCTACCGACTCACGGAACAGCGATGCAATGCGTCCGGCGCGACCCGGCTCGTAGGTTAGATCGTCCTCCGCGCCGCCGGTGAAACGGCGAAATGCGCCATAGGCACAAACCAGCCATCCAGTCTTGTTCGCCGCATAAGGACCCCTGAGAAGGCCGCGGTGTTCCTTGTCCTTGGGATTCCCCCGGAGCACGATCTGCGGCGCGGCGAACTCGAGTCCATCGAGTGTCGTAGGCTGATCGCCGACAACTGCAAACGACGCGCGATAAGGATCCTTGCGCGGAGCGCCGTCGGCCACATCGTTCTCACCGCGGAGAAAGCTCGCCTCGAGTGCTCCGTAGGGCTCGTCCCGTCGAACCCAGGCCGTCGGTGATACGAGGCGCATGGCCGGCGACGGGCCGACGAGCGCAACGGCTATTGCCTGGAGCAGGGTCGTTTTCCCGGTTGCATTGGCGCCCAAAATCACGTTCCATCCCGCGTAGCTCTCTTCGCTGCTGGACGGAAAATCGAATCTCACGTCCGCGAAGCACTTGATGCTCCGAGCCGTGAACGACCTCAGGTACACGGTGACCTCCGCATGATGCTGCAGTGTACGCCTAACGGTCGCGGGCAGGCAACCGCATCGCTTGCAGGGGCTGGAAAGCGCAGCCCGGATCGTTACGGGGGCGGCGGGATCGCGTGCTGCTCCTTCGGCAGGAGTGGTCGCACCTGCGGACGCTTGAGGATGTGCGTAGGGACCCGCCGGAACGAATCGATGCCGATACCGCCGGCCTGCCCAGGCGGGCGCCGCCGGACGAGCACGACATCATATTCTAGAGACTGTTGCCTTCTCCGCCATGATCTGCCGGACGAACTCCCGGATGGCCTGCGCAAACGCGGAGTAGGGGACGTTCCGGTCGAGCTGGTCGAACTTGCCCGCGACGAAGTACCCGGCGCGCCGGCGCGCGATGGCGTGATGATCTCCTTGACCAGTCCGTGAGGGCGTAGTCGGAGAGGCTGACCATGTGCGCTCCTGGACCCTTGCTCGCCCGGACTCCCCCTGAGACGGGCAGCAAACGGCAGAGTCCGCCAAGGTATCGCAGATTTCTTCTCGGAAGCGCAATGGCGACGAGCGCGTGAAGGCTTGTCGAGCGCGCTCGACGGGTCTGCCCGGCAAACTGTGATCGCACGGACGTGCTGGCGCGTCGTCCGGCACAGCACGGCACAGATTCCAACGAGGCTACATCGTGCCGGAGCGCGCCCTGGGCGGCGAGCTCACGCGGAGGCGAGCTCGGGGGCTGCGCGATCAGCGGGCCACGAGATCCTGCATCCAGGGGACGTCGCCGGGGGTCGCCTCCCGGATCGCGCCGGCCCACTGCTCGTCGGTCATGCGCTCGAAGCCCTCGGTGATCTGCTCGAAGTACGAGGAGGCGAGGCCCACGAACGCGCTGGGGGTGCCGCAGGGGTCGGCGGTCACGACCATCAGGCGGGGGAAGCCGGTGCCGACGTGCAGCACGCGGCCGACCGGCGCGCCGCCCTCGTCGGTGGGCTGCGTGTGCACGTCCGCGATCGTGGGATCCTCGGTCACGCTCTCCATGACGTCGAAGAAGAGCTGGACGTACCAGCCCTCGGCGCCGGCGGGGGAGCCGCATCCTTGCTGGATCTTGACGGCCTGGTTGATGAAATCGAGGTGCGCGGCGGTGAGGGGCAGGCCGGCGCGCTCGTTCTCCGCCATCTCGCCGAGCGTCTTCGCGACGGTGTGCAGGCGCGAGAAGTAGGCGGGCACCGCCTCGGCGAGCCACGGGGCGCTCGACAGGTCGAGGGCCTCGACGACCTTGCCGCCGTGCTCGGCCAGCTCGGCGATGCGGGCGTAGAACGCCGGGTACGGGTCCACGTACGCGTCGGGGAACTCGCACGTGGCGCCGCCCGTGTACGACTGCTTCGCGTAGAGCAGCGTGTCGTGCCGGAGCTCGGCCCAGGAGGCGAGCTGCGTGTTGAGCAGGCGCCGGCCCCAGGCCTCGGTCTTCGCCACCTCGGGCAGGCCGGAGGCGTCGGCGGCGGCCCGCGCCGGCGACAGCTCCCGCAGCGCGGAGAGCCAGCGGTTGTAGAGGTTCTTGCTCCAGAAGTCGGCCGGGTGGGCGTCGACGAGCACGCGCATCATGTGCAGGTCGGGCGCGTAGGGGAACTGGCCGAGCTCGGGCGCGAGCAGCTGGCCCGCCTGGTCGTTGCCGAGCGCGGCGAAGCCCACGTCGAGCGGGTTCGGCATCATGCGCTTCACGGTGCCGCTCCGGACGCGGTCGTAGACCACGTTCGAGAAGACGTGGGAGTCGACCACGTACCGCTGGCCGAGCAGCGCGAAGCTCGACGAGAGCGGCAACGTGCCCTTGTCGAGGCCGTTGATCATGATGTGGCTCGAGATCCGCTGCGTCCCGTGGCCCTTCTCGACCAGGACCGCGGAGATCCGCTCGTCCGGGACGCCGGCGAGGCCGGCCGCGCCGCCGAGGCCGAGGTCCGCGAGCAGGGCGTCGAGCTCCGGCAGCATCATATAGTCGCTCTCGCCGACGAAGGCCTGGATGGTGTCGTCGATGCGCTGGTAACGGCCGAGGGTCTTCTCGTCGGCGAGCGCGCGCAGCACGTACGCGCCCTCGAGCTGCCGCCGCTGGAAGACCTGCGTGCCGTCGGACTGCGTCTCGAGGAAGCGGAAGTCGACGCGGCCGAGCCACATCATGCTGCGGAAGTAGCGCTCGAGCTCGGGCTGGTCGGTGTAGTGGCCGCGCGGCTCGAACTGCGAGAAGTCCATGATCCGGTCGGAGCCGAAGAGGCGCACCGCGGCGCTGCCCTGGTGGGACTTGGCTCCGGCGACGAGCTCGTCGATCGTCGCGGCGCTGGCGCCCGCGACGGGCGCGACGGGGGCATCGGTGAGCAGCGCGAGCGCCACGGCGGTGAACAGGTCGGCGTCGGCGCGCGCCTCCGCGCCGAGCTCGCCGCCGGCGCCCGACGCCAGGCTGCCGCGCATCTCCTCGAGCATCGTCCCGAGCTCGGTCGAGAGCGAGGCGAGCTCCACGGCCTTCAAGATCGCGTCGTACGAGCGGTGGACCGCGTACAGGATGGAGTCGGCGGACACGTAGAGCGGCAGGTCGAGCGCATAGAGGCTCTCGTAGCCGTAGACGAACGTCGGGAAGTGATGCCGCTCCGAGATGACGAAGCCGTTCTTCGAGAGCTTCGCGAGCTCGCCCTCGTCGAGCGCGAGCGCGGTGCCCTGGATCATCGGCATGTGCTCCGCGTCCTCGGGCGCGTAGGGCAGGCCTCTCGCGAAGGAGACGGCGTACTTCCGGGCGAAGTCCTCGGCGGTCATGCTCTCCGAGGCCTCCCTCTCGGCGAGCAGCGCCTCGAGCTCCGCCTTCTGCTCGGACCCGAGCTGCGCGGGCGGCTGCTCCGTGCCCCCGCCGCCGGGCGGCGGGGTACTCGGCTCCCCCGAGCAGCCGGCGAGGGCGAGGAGGAGCGGGACGACGTGGACGTGACGAAGGATCTTGCGCATCGTGTTCCCCTTCCAGCGCGCGCCCCCTTGACCCCGGGGCGCGGCGGCCCCGGTGTGAGCAAGGACGGTGCCGCGGGCCGCCACGGGGGTGGGCTTCGCGGGAGGCGGAGGCGGGACGGCATTCATCCAGGTGAATGGCGGTGATCCCTGACGCGGGGGATCCCATGCCGCCTGGGCCAGGCACAACCGCGCTGCGCGCCGAAAAGGACAAGGCGCGATTCACCAGGGCGATTCCATCGCTGAGGCAATCGTGCAGGAAGCCAATCCGCGCCGCGCGTTCCGTACCTGTCGAAGGTGCTGCCTGCGACAACGTGCCGCATGTTCGGGGCGCGGCATCCCTGGTTATAAGTCCTGCCTCGGGAAGCCGGCAGGCGCGCGCAGCGCGGCCCTTCCGAGAGGGGACGATCATGACGAACTCGCCGGGATCCACTTTGTTCGCGCTGGCCCTGGCCGGCTTTGCCGCCTTCACGCCGGCCTGCGGCGACGACGATGGCTCGCCCTCCGGCGCCGAGCCGACCACTGGAGCCGACGGCTCCGGCGCGGGGGGCGCCGGCGGCGATAGGGATGGCGGTGGCGTCGGCGGCGGCGGGGATGAGGGGGGCGCTGGCGGCGCCGGCGCGGGTGGCCAGCCCGTCGGCGACGAGGACAGCGATCACGACAGGGACGGCTTCACCCCACGTGATGGCGACTGCGACGATTTCAACAACACCGTCCACCCCGGCGCCGAGGAGCAGAACCTCGATGACGTCGACGCGGACTGCGATGGGTCGGACGCGCCGACCAAGACGCTGGTGTGGAGCGGCGACGAGGACGCCGATCTGGTGGACGCGGTGGCCCTCATGGACGCGGACGGTGACGGCGAGATCTCCCTCGACGAGTTCTCCGCGAAGTGCGCCGAGTCCGCCATGCTGATGGGCACCGCGCGCCCCGGGGTGGTCCAGGTTCACGCGGCCTGCGCCGGCACGAACAGCTGCCGCGGCATGGTCTATCAGACATGGAACGAGATCCACGAGCACTCGTGCCGCGCCGTGAACTCCTGCGCGGGCTGGAGCTGCGTGGAGACCGCCGAGGACCAGGGTCGAGACGGGCCAGCGTCGTTACAGGCTGGGGCGTGCAGCCATTGCCACTCCGGCCCGGTCGGCACGTTCACCGTGCAGGTGCCGCCCGGCGAGGACGTGAGCGAATTCGTCGCCGATTTCTGGGACCGTCGCTCGGATCCGTACCTGCAGTCGGTCATCGCGTTCGGGATCCGCGGCGTGACGGCGGAGGGCTACGCCTACTCGAACATGCCCGGCTCCTACCACCTGCTGTCGCGCGCCGAGATGGACCGGCTCATCGCCTACCTGCGCACCCTCACGCCGGAGGGCGACCCCTTCGATCAGCTGCCGCCGGCAGAGCCGATCGAGCCGGGCGACTAGCTCCGCTTGTCAGGAATCTTGGCAGGGATCAGCCAGACTCTGTGACGCTCGGAGCTAGCCCGCCGATGGTCGCACCGCAACGCCCCGCCGGCAGTCCGCCGCCCGATGCGCGCGCGCCCGAGCGAGACGCGCTCGGCCTCGGCCTGCGTCCGCAGCACTACGACGAGATCGAGCGGCTCCAGCCCGAGCTGGGCTTCTTCGAGATCATCGCGGAGAACTACCTCGGCGCTTCTCCGCTACCCCGGGAGCGGCTCCGGCGCATCGCCGAGCGCTACCCGATCGTGGCCCACGGCGTCTCCCTGAACCTGCTGGGGGAAGCTCCGCTCGATAGAGATTATCTGTCCCGGCTGAAGGACCTGATTGAGGAGCTCCGCATTCCCTACTTCACGGATCACCTCTGCTGGACGGCGTTCGAGGGCGTGACGCACCACGACCTGCTGCCCGCGCCCTATGATCCGGAGCTGATCCCGTACGCGGCCGGCCGGGCGTTCGAGGTCCAGGAGGCGCTCGGCGTACCCTTCGGGATCGAGAACCTGTCTTCCTACGTGGCCTGGGAGCGCGACACGGTGCCGGAGTGGGTGTTCTACCGCCGCGTGGTGGAGGAGTCCGGCTGCTGGTGCATGCTGGACCTCAACAACGTGTTCGTCTCCAGCCGGAATCACGGGTTCGATCCGCGCGAGTACCTCGACAGCGTGCCTTGGCGCCGGGTCTTGCAGGTCCACCTGGCCGGCCACCAGACGTTGCCCTCGGGCCTTCGGCACGACACACATGACCGTCCGGTCGACGACGAGGTGTGGTCTCTGTACGAGGAGGCGTGGCGCCGGGGCGGCCCTTTCCCGACGCTGCTCGAGTGGGACGCGGAGATCCCGCCCTTGCCCGTGGCCCTGTCGGAGCTCGACAAGGCGCGGCGGGTGCGGCCTGCATGAGCCCGAGGGGTGGAGATCCTCCGGGCTGGCTGCGAGAGCTCCAGCGCGACTTCAGCGCAGTCCTTCGCGCGCCGCTCGACTCGGGCTCGGGCACCTTCCGGGAGCGCCAGGAGCGGTATCCGGAGCGGCTCGTGGCGCAGCTGAAGAGCGGCCCCGGGAGCCTCGCCCCGGCGGAGCGGCTCGCGCTCTATCACCGCCAGTACTGGATGCGGCTGTTCACCGCGCTGCAGACGGGCTTCCCCCGCGCCTCGCGGGCGGTGGGCTACTGGCACTTCAACCACCTGGCCGCGCTGCACCTCGCCGCGCGCCCGCCGCAGCACGTCGACATCGACGAAGCGACCCGCGGGTTCGCCGCGCGGCTCGGCGGCGCGCTGCAGCGCCTCGACGAGGCAGAACGCGGCCGCGGATCGAAGCCCCCCGCGCACGAGGACGAATGGTGCCGGCGGATCGAGCTCTCCAGGGCTCCGCGCGCGATGGTCCGCCAGGCGCTGCGCATGGACGAGGCCGAGCGGCACGCCTACGAATCGCCGTTCGAGGGGCTCTGGCGACCGACGCCGGCGGAGCTCGGCAAGCTGGCCGAGGGGCGGCTGCGCTTCGCGGTCTCCTGCACGCTGACCCACGAGGACTGGGACCTCGCGCGCTTCTCGCGGCTCACGGGGGTCGACCGGGACGAGGGCGCGCCGGGCGCGGTACGTCGCCACCTGTCGAGGCGGTGCTGGGTCTTCGCCCGGAGCGCCACCGGGACGGCCACGACCTGCGTGGATCCGCTGTTCGCCCGCCTGCTCCGGCGCTGCCGCGAGCTGCCGTTCGGGCAGGCCCTCGCCGCCGTCGAGCACGGCTGTACGGCGGCGGAGGCAGCGCGACTGCGGGCGAAGCTGCAGGGCTGGATCCTGCTCGCGCTCGCGAGCGGCTGGTGGACGGGCCTCGAGGCCGAGCCGCGCGCGCAGGAGAGCCCGACCGACGGTCCGAGCCGGACGTGAGCCCCTGAGTGTGCGCTCAGCCTGCGCCTTCCGGCGTTGCGGGCCCTCGGGCGCGGGAGTCGGAGGAGTCCGGGTTGTCGTCGGCTCGCTCGGGGATGGCCACGGCCTCCTGCCTCCCGGCCATGGGAGCAGGCGGATCCGGGTCTCCTCCGCCGGCGACGGCTCTGAGCTCGCGGACGAAGGACGCGAACCGCTGCGCGCAGCCCGCCTCGGTCGACTGGAGGGACGCGCGCTCCAGGATCCAGACGGCATCGACCGTATCGATGTAGTCCGGCTTCCTGCGGTACTGGCGGAAGAGCTCCTCGACGATCCGCTTCGGTGGTCTGTCGTCGTTCTGATCTTCCACCGGATTGCGCCAGCGGCCCTTCAGCGCGTCCTTCGTCCTCAAGCGCTCGCGGAGCTTGTCCGGCGCGGCGAGGAGGAGCGCTTCGAGGTCGTGCTTCAGGCAGTGGACACGGAAACGGCGGCGCGTGTCCGCCGGAAGGCCGATCTTGTCCGCTCTCGAGGTGAAACGATCCTGCAGCAGCCTCCAGAGCGCGGCGAACGAGCGGTGCTCGTTCGGGGTACCATCGTAGTAGGCCATGGGATAGAGGTCGGGCAAGGCGAACACCCAGTCGCCCGGGTTCTGCTTCAGGTGCTCGGCCGCCTTTCGCGGCACGTCGTTCAAGATCGGAGCCTTGCCGCCCTGAGGGGAGAAGCTGATGCCGATCCCGCGGCCTCGGCCGTCGTCGATGATGCCTTTGAGCAGCGCCTGGAGAGCTTTTTGGTCGGAAGGGCCCTCGACGTAGACGATCACCTTCACGGAAGCACCTCGAGCTCCTCCGTGAGAAAGAGCCTGGCGAGGGCCTCGCCGCCGATCTCTTCCACCTCGTGCCGAAGGGCCTGGCTCGTCGCCGGACGCACGAGCACGGCGCGCCCCTCCTCCTTACGCATCACCGCGATCTCCTCGAGGGCGAATTGCGCCAGGAAATGCGGCGAGTGGGTGGCGATGAGGATCTGCGAGCGGGCGGCGGCGAGCCTCAGGGCGCCGGCCAGCACCGGCAAGACCCGGGGATGCAGGCCGATCTCGGGCTCATCAATGCAGATGAGCGGCGGCAGCGAGGGCGAGACGGCCAGCGCAAGCCAGCAGAGCAGCCGCAAGGTGCCGTCGGACAGCTCGGCGAGGGTGAGCTCCTCGTTGACGCCGCGCTCACGCAGCACGGCGATGGTCATCCCCTTGGCGCGAGGCTTCACGCCGAGGGAAAGGAAGCCGGGGAGCGTCGCTCCGAGGTGGGTCTCGAGCTCCTCCCACGCCTCTCGGTGCTCCAGCACGAGCGCATGGAGGACCGCGCTCAGGTTCCCGCCGTCCTCGGCGAGCACCGGGTTCTCCTCGACCTGCGCTGGACGGCGGAGGGGAGAGACAGGTGAGACGTCGAAGCCCGAGTAGAACCTCCACGACGCCACGAAGCTCTGGAACCGCGACAGCGTGGGCAGATTGGGAGCGATGGCCCGACGGAGTGCGAGCTCATTCGGCGGCACGGTCCAGGACGTCTGGCTTTGACGGGGCGCCAGATCACGCACAAAACCGTGGCCACCACGGAAATCGAGCAGAGAAGATGTCTCGTCACCCTGCGCATGTCCCTCGAGGGCAAGGCGCTCGCGGACAACCCTGGGCGCGCCGACCGGACCGTGGACTTCTGCCTCGTAACGAAGGGACGCCGGGGCCTCCACCTCCCTCCGCCCGACGTTCAACTCGAAGGACAATCGGTCTGCTTCACCGGCGTGGAAGAGTAGCTTCCCGGCGTTGCGGGGGTCGACCTCGGGCGGCAGTGGGCTCTGCGCCGCGAAGCTGACGAAGCGCAGGAAGTCGAACAGGCTCGATTTGCCGGTCGCGTTGGCGCCGATGATCACCGTCAGGTCGCGCAGATCGACAGAGAAGCGTTTGAACGGGCGGTACCCGGCGATCTCGACGTGGAGAAGAGTGGCACCGGCAAGATCGATCGACGGCGGAAGCTTCTCCGAGCTCTTGAGCACGCCGAGATCGTCAATATATAGGATACCCTCGAGGTCGATGTCCTCGTCGGGCAGACCGGTGCTGTCCGAAACATTGGCTGAGATCAGCCCAGAGGCCATCAAAAAGCCGAGGACGATACCGTAAGAGCTGTCAGTCGTATAACCTGGCGGAAAGTTGTCACAAAGATCGCTGTAGTAACGATAGCTTCCGCGCTTCTTGCGCCAGAGTCTCTTCAGTTCCGGCAGAAGCTCCTGGCACTTCACAAGCTGCTCATTTGCTTCCTCAGTGTCGCACGCGCGAAGCCCTGCCAGGGTTGGATAGTACCGACCCTGGATGTCCTTCAATAGCCCTAGGGAGATGAGATCCATGAGCTTCGCCTCATCGGAGGCATGCCTGCGCTGGAACCCCTCCACGGAAGGGAAGGCCTCGTTCTTGAGCACATGGTCGAGAACGGCGCGCAAGAGCTCGCGGTCGGCTTCGTTCGTCATTGTTGCTCCTCGCGCATCCTCGTTGACCACAGCATCCTCATGAACCGCTTCCTGCGCAGCGTCAGTCCCGCGCACCGGCGGGGGACCAGGGAGAGATCTAACAATCTGTACCTCCGCGGGAAAGCACAAGGCGCCGCTCTGGCGATCCGTTTGCTCCGGCCTCCTGGCCCCGCTCGGACCGCCCCCGCTCCGCGGCGGCGCCTCCCCGGCCGCCGTCTCGGCCCCTCCCCGCCCCTGCGCGGTCTCCGCTTTGCTCCTGCGCCGCCCCGGCCGCCTCCTGGGCCGTCTCCGCCCCGGCTCCTGCGTCGCCCCGGCCGCCTCCTGGGCCGTCTCCGCCCGGCTCCTGCGTCGCCCCGGCCGCCTCCTGCGTCGCCCCGGCCATCCCCTGCGCCGTCTCCGCCGGGCTCCTGCGTCGCCCCGGCCGTCTCCTGCGCCGTCTCCGCTCCGGTCCTGCGCCCCCCGGCCTCTGCCGACGACAGCAAGCTGAGCGCCTCGTCCCTTAGCGCACCACGCCGGGGCCTGTGCGCCCCATCACGCGCCGCTCGCGGAAGCCAACGAATCGTTACGGCAGAGTCACGGGTGGATCACACCTTCACCCCCCCAACATACCGCGTCGGAATCCTGCTCGGCATGGCAAAACTGACGCTTACTGCCTCCCAGCGAAATCGCCGACAACCCCGCGTCCCCCTGCACGCCGCGCGTGACATCGAGGCTCCAGATCCACTACAAGGGGCCGCCGGAGGCCAACAACCATGTCCATCACGTTCTATTACACCCCTCAGAGCAACGCGACGCGCATCCGCTGGACCCTCGCCGAGCTCGGCGTCCCGTGTGAGACCGTCCGGGTCGATCTGCGCGCAGGCGAGCAGAAGAAGCCGGAGTTCCTGGCCCTCAATCCCAACGGCAAGGTGCCGACCCTCGTCATCGACGGCACCCCGATCTTTGAATCGGTGGCGATCCAGATCGCCCTCGGCGAACGGTACGGCGTCGAGAAGGGCCTGTGGCCGGCCCCTGGCTCGCCCGAGCGCCTCACGGCCCTGAGCTGGCTCGTCTGGGGCCAGGTCACCTTGGCCGCCACCCTGTTCCGCTACATGGCCAACACGAGCGAGTATTTCCCCGAGGAGCAGCGCAGCGCGAAGCAGGCCGAGATCGCCCTCGGCGAGCTGCACAACCTGCTCCGCATCCTCGACGCCCGCCTCGACGGCCGCCCGTACATCGCCGGCGAGACCTTCACCCTCGTCGACCTCGACCTCGCCGCGGTGCTCGGCTGGGGCCTCAGCTGGGCCAAGATCGACGTCTCGAACCTGCCGAACCTCCAGGGCTGGCTCGGCCGCACGACGGGGCGCCCGGCCGCCAAGACGGCGCTCGCCGAGTCCTGAGCCCCGCCGCTCGCCCTCACGGCCCACCACGCGCCGACCCCCCGCCCCGGGCGCACTTGCGCGCGCCCGACGCATGCTAGAACTCGGCCGCAATGACGGTCCTCCAGGTCGCCGACCTCAGCTTCGGTTACGGCGCCGACAAGCTGTTCCAGGGCATCACCTTTTCCCTGGAGCTCGGCCAGCGCGCCGCGCTCGTCGCCCCCAACGGCGCCGGCAAATCCACCCTGCTCCGCCTGATCGCCCGGGAGCTCACCCCGGACACGGGCTCGGTCGTGATCCGCAAAGGGATCCGGATCGCCTACTTCCGGCAGTCACACGAGCTCCACGCCGAGGGCACCGTGCTCGACGCCTTCCTCTCCGGGTTCTCCGAGGTGCTCGAGCTGCGCCACGCCCTCACCGCGGCGCAGCTCGACGCCGCGAGCGGCAGCGAGGCCGACCTCGCCCGGCTCAGCGACCTCACCGACCGCTACCACATCGCCGGCGGCGACGACCTCGAGCGCCGCGTCGAGATCATCGCGGCCCACCTCGGGTTCAGGCCCGCCGACATGGACCGCCCCGTCGCCAGCCTGTCCGGCGGCGAGCGCGGCCGCCTGCAGCTCGGCGTCGTGCTCGCGATCGAGCCCGACCTGCTGCTGCTCGACGAGCCGACGAACCACCTCGACATCGAGACCATCACCTGGCTCGAGAAGCACCTCGCGGGGCTCGGCGGCGCGCTGCTCTGCATCTCGCACGACCGCGCCTTCCTCGACGCGGTCTGCCCGAACACCATGGAGCTCGGACAGCGCAGCTTCCGGGTCTACCCGCTCAAGTACAGCGACTACGCGGTCGCCCGCGAGGAGGACCTCGCCCGCGAGCGGGAGCTCGCCGAGCGGCAGGAGGCGTTCGTCGCCAAGACCGAGGAGTTCATCCGGCGCAACATCGCCGGCCAGAAGACCAAGCAGGCGCAGAGCCGGCGCAAGATGCTCGACAAGCTCGAGACCATCGACCGGCCCGAGGACGTCTGGGCGACCGCCGAGAAGGTCCGCTTCCGGTTCGCGCCCGCCCCGCGCAGCGGGGACATCGTGCTCGACGCGCGCGGCCTCGGCGCCGCCCGCGGCGGCCGCACCCTCTTCTCCGGCGTCGACCTCCTCATCCGCCGCGGCGACCGGGTGGGCATCGTCGGGCCGAACGGGACCGGCAAATCGACGCTGCTCAAGCTGCTCGCAGGCGTGGGCGCGCCCGAGGACGCCGGCGAGGTGAAGCGCGGCACGAACCTCGGCCAGGGCTACTTCGACCAGCACCTCGGCACGCTCGACCCGAACCGGACCGCCGTCGAGGAGATCCGCAGCGTCCGCGCGGACATGAACGTCGACGCCACGCGGCAGTACCTGTCGCGGTTCCGGTTCTACGGGGACGACGCGCTCCGGAAGGTGCAGGGGTTCTCGGGCGGCGAGCGGAGCCGGCTGGCGCTCGGCAAGCTGCTGCTCGAGCCGCGCAACCTGCTCTTCCTCGACGAGCCGACGAACCACCTGGACATCCCCGCGGCCGAGATCCTCGAGGAGGCGCTCACGGGGTTCGAGGGGACGGTGGTGCTCGTGTCGCACGACCGGCGGTTCCTGGAGCGGGTGACCACGCGCATCGTGGCGGTGCGCGAGGGGCAGGTGGACGTGTATCCCGGCGGCTTCCGCGACTACCGGGACAACCTCGAGAAGCTCGCGGCCGAGGAGGCGGCGCGCGAGGCGGAGGAGCGGGGCGCGGCGCAGCGCGGGCCGGCGCGAGGGGCGCGGCAGAACGGCGCGGCCGCGGCGCGCGACGAGGCGAGGCCCGCGGCGGACGACCGGGGCGGGGGCGCGAAGCCCGCGCGGGCGGTGCGGCGGAGCGGCGCGACGATGCCGCCGCCGGACGGCGGGGGCGCGGACGACGCGGCGGCGCGCCGGCGGGCGTTCGAGAGCGACAAGGCCGCGGCGCGGGCCGCGGAGCGCAAGCGCAAGCGGGTGAAGGAGCTCGAGGCGGAGATCGCCGCGGGCGAGTCGCAGCTCGCGGCGATGCGCGAGGAGCTGAAGAAGGACCCGGGCGGCGACTGGGCGAAGCTCGCCGAGGCGGCGCGCAAGGAGCAGGCGCTCGCGAAGCGCGTCGACGCGGCGATGGCCGAGTGGATGGCGCTGAGCGAGGAGCTCGGCGCCGCGGCGGCGGGAGGCGGGGCGTGACGCGGGCGGCGCGCGCCACGCCGGGGGGCCTCGCCCGCGCCGCCGCGGTCGTGCTCGTGCTCGCCGCGGCCGCGCCGGCCTGCAACGAGAAGCGCGACGACGGCACCACGCCGGCGGCGGCCGCGGCCGAGCTGCCGCCGCTCGAGCTGCGCGACGACACGGCGAACCTGATGCTCACGTGGATCGACGCGCAGGGCGACACCCACGTCGAGCTCCGCCCGGCCGACGTCCCCGCCGAGGGCCGCGCGCTCGTACGCGCCATGCTGTCGGACCGGACCGAGGGCACACGCGACGTGTTCTACGTCGCGGACCTGACGCAGAAGCGCCCGGACGGGGCGTACGTGGTCCGGAGCATGCCGCGGCGGGAATGGGAGGCGCTGCTGGAGAAGCGACGCGCCGATCACCTCGCGAAGACGGCGCCACCGCCCGCGGAGGCGCCGGGCCCCGCCGGATCCGCTGGCGCTGGCGCGCCCGCAGCCCCGAGCAGCCTGAGCGGCGTCACGGTGATCATCTACGGCGCCTCGTGGTGCAAGCCGTGCCACCAGGCGGCGGACTACCTGCGGGCCAAGGGCGTCGCCGCGATCGTCAAGGACATCGAGGAAGATCCGGCCGCGGCCGCCGAGATGCAGGACAAGCTCGCGAAGAGCCACCAGCGCGGGGGCAGCATCCCGATCATCGATGTCCGCGGGCAGATCCTCGTCGGGTTCAGCCCGGGAGCGCTGGACAAGGCGCTCGCGCGGGCGGCGGGCGGCGTGACGCTCTGACGCGCGGGCGGCGGGCGGCGGACGCAGAGAGGGACCAGCGCGGCGGGGTGCGGAGCTGGAGCTGCGCCGTTCGGAGCGGCGGACACGGCTCGCTGGCCGGGATCCAGGAAGCAGTGTTACAACGACATCGCGAGCCGCCCTCGATCAGGAAGGCGCCGGGAGGGCTCCTCTCCCGCAGATCATCACGCCAAGCGCAGGAAATCACAGAAAGGAATGAACTGTGGGCATCCAGAAGCTGAGCATCGCTGGATTCCGCTCCTTGCGTGATGTGACATGGCAGCCTGGCCGGCTGAACGTGGTCATCGGCCCCAACGGTTCTGGCAAGTCGAACCTGCTCCGGGCGCTCGCGCTGCTCCAGAAGAGCGCGCTGGGCGAGCTGCCTCAGGAGATACTGCGATGGGGCGGCATCGCTCCCCTGCTCTGGGACGGTGCGGTGCAGGAAATCTCCTGGACGGTGAAGACGGATCCGGGCGGTCGAGGGAGGGCCCCTGTAACGGAGGCGCTGACGTACGAGCTGCGCCTCCGGCAGCTCGGGGGGACGAGCGCGTACAGGATCGAGCATGAGCAGCTGGCGAGCCATCACCTCGAGGAGAACGGCCAGAAGCCCGAACCGAAGAAGCTTCTCGAGAGGCGCCCTGGCCACGCGGTGACGTTCGACTCTCAGGAGCGCAGGCTGGCGGCGCACGAAGGGAGCGTGCTGGACGAGCAGTCGCTGCTGTCGCTGACGGCAGGGCCGTTCGGGAACGCGCAGGTGCTCGGATTCCGTGACGTGGTATCGGGCTGGTCCATCTACCATGACGTGCACGTCGATCAGCAGGCGCCGCTCAGGCAGGCAGCCGTGGCGAGGATGGATCGCCGTATCGCCGTGGATGGGCAGAACCTCATCCCGGTCCTCCACACGCTCTACACGGGGAGCCGCGACTTCAAGAGGGTCGTTGACGAAGCGATGCGCGCTGCGTTCAGCGACGACTACGAGGAGCTCGTCTTCCCCCCGGCGGCGGACCAGCGGGTGCAGCTCCGCGTCCGCTGGAGGTCCCTGCGGACGGAGCAAGCGGCCGCCGATCTGTCGGACGGCACGGTCCGATTCCTCCTTCTGCTCGCGATCCTCGCCAGCCCGAGCCCCGCAGATCTCATCGCGATCGACGAGCCGGAGGCGGGCCTCCACCCGAGCATGCTGCCCATCGTGGCGGAGCTCGCCGCCGACGCCGCCGAGCGCTCCCAGGTCGTCCTGACCACGCACTCCGATCAGCTCCTGGACGCCTTCACCGCAGAGCCTCCGGTGACCACGGTGACGCGCTGGCAGGACGGCGAGACGCGCCTGTCGATCGTGGACGGGGAGGAGCTCCGCAGGTGGCTCAAGGAGTACACGCTCGGCGCGCTGTTCCGCTCGAGGGAGCTCGAGGGGATGGTATGAAGATCGTCCTCTTTGTCGAGGGCCACACCGAGAAGGCGTTGCCCGAGCTCCTGAAGCGATGGCTCGACCCGCGGCTCCCTCAGCCCATCGGCATCAAGGTTGTTCGCTTCGAGGGCTGGCCTGATTTCTATGACGAGATCGCCAAGAAGGTGACGCTGCACCTGACGGGCAAAGCGAGCATGGGTGTCGTAGGGGCCGTCGGCCTGCTCGACCTGTACGGACCGACCATCTATCCTGCCGACAGGACAACAGCGAGCGAGCGATACGCATGGTTCAAGAACGACATAGAAGCCAAGGTGGGGCACCCGCGGTACCGCCAGCACTCTGCGGTGCACGAGACAGAGGCATGGTTGCTGGCCAATCCTTCCATCCTCCCGGCGGAGGTGCGCGCCGCGCTCCCGGGCAAGTGCGCGCATCCGGAGACCGTGAACTTCGACACGCCGCCCGCGAAGCTCCTCGAGCGCCTCTATCGCGATAAGCTGAAGAGAGGTTACAGGAAGGTCATCGACGGCACCAACCTGTTCCGGGCGCTGGATCCCGACGTCGCTTACGGAAAGTGCCCCTACCTGAAGCTCCTCCTGGACGACATGCTGGCCCTGGCGACCAGCGGCTGAACGGCGCTGGATCCGGCGGGCGTGGCGCCGCAGCCCGGACGGCGAAGCGCAGCCTCGTTTGACGCGCTCGCCAGCAAAACCATCGCGCAGAGCGTCAAGTCGTCCAGGTCACACGCCGGCGACATCTTGCGTCCGTCGCGGCATCTCTTGGCCAGGAGTGCAGTTCTTCGACTAGAATAGAGGGTCCCCTTTCGCGAGGGCCTATGCGCCGCGTGCCCGTTGCTGTTCCCGTCCTCCTCGCTGCCGCGGTCGCCGCGTGCGAGCAGACCGCTCCGCCGTCGGAGTCGCCGCTCGCTCAGGCAGCCGCCCTGTCGGCGGCCGCGGCGGCGCCGCCGGTGCCCGCCCATGTCGCATGGCCTCCGGCCGCGTCGCTCGACCGGGGCGCGCTCGCGGCCCTGCCGAAGAGGGCGGCCCACGCCGCCGGGACGTCGCGGGTGCCGGTGCTCGTGCCGTCCCGGCGCGAGCTGCTCGCGGCGCCCGTCATCGTGGCCAAGGAGCACTGGACCTCGTTCTGGGCAAGGACGGAGGAGATCACCGTCTCCATCACGATGACCCGGCTCTCTCGGAAGGTTCCCGGCATTCCGCCCCTCCGCGGGGCCCACATCGTGCGCGGGGAGCCCGCGTTCATCACGGCGAACGAGGGGATCTGGAGCGCCTCCTGGGTCGAGAGCGGCGTCTCGTATGCGCTGGACGTCGAGTGCGCGTCGCCCGAGGCGCCGGCCTGCGCCTCGGACGCGCTCGTCCGCGAGATCGCCGCGGAGCTCGTGTACGTGGGCGGCGCCGGCGCCCGGGCCGCGGGAGGCAAGCCGTGACCGCGCCGCGCCGACACCACCGCCGCGGCCAGCGCCCCCACGCCGGCCAGCGCCCTCACCCCGGCCAGCGCCCCCACCGCAGCCCCCTCCCCCGCGCCGCGGCGGCGACGGCAGCGCTCGCCGCGACCGCCGCGCTCGCGCTCCTGCCGGCGGAGGCCGCGGCCGATCCGTTCTCTTACCACCCGGCCGGGGACCTCGTTCCCGGCTCGGGCTCGGGGCGCGACGACACGTTCGTCTACGCGCCCGCCATGCGTTTCCCGCTCGAAGAGGGCCCCGCGTTCGCCAACTCCCAGGTCTACAGCAAAGGCGGGGTCAGCGGACCGAGGGGGAGCCAGTGCGACGCGGACAACTACACCTATCCGTGGCGCGACAACTACTGCGAGTCGCGATCGTGGGAGATGCCGCTCTGCCCCTCCGGAGCGGGACACCAGGGGCAGGACGTCCGGCCGCCGACCTGCGAGGCCGGGAAGTACTGGGTCGTCGCGGTCGTGGACGGCACCATCACCAGCGTCGGCGGCTACTCGGTGTACCTGACCGGCGAGGACGGGACCCGTTACGACTACCTCCACATGTCCAACGTCCAGGTCTCGCCCGGTCAGACCGTGTCGCGGGGACAGCGCATCGGGCGGGTGTCCAACGTCTTCGGCGACACGCCCACGACGATCCACCTGCACTTCAACCTGCGGCAGGCGCTGAGCGGCGTCGGCATGGTCTATGTCCCGCCCTACACGTCGCTCGTGACCTCGTACCAGGCGCTGATCAACACGCCGCCCGAGGGAGCCCTGGAGACGGCCGACTGCCGCGGGATCCGCGGCTGGGCCCGCGACCCGGACGCCGAGGGCGCGCCGGCCGACGCGCGGCTCTTCTTCGACAGCGCGGCGACCGACGAGGGCGCAGAGGGGTACACGCTCGCCGCGGACCGGCACCGGGACGACCTCTGCGCGCCGCTCGGCTCGTGCGCCCACGGCTTCGAGGCGCCGATGCCGCTCAGCCTGCTCGGCGGCGAGCACGTGGTCCACGCGTACGGGGTCGACGCGCTGAGCGGCGCCGACGCCGAGCTCGAGGGGAGCCCGAAGGAGCTCTCGTGCCCGCTCGCGCTGCCGGACGGGGTGCGGCGGCCGATCGGCGACGACGCGGCGCTCGGCGCCTGGGGCTTCTCGCGGTTCTGGGACGTCGCCAGCGCCCCCGACGCGGCGCTCGCGGCGCTGCCCGAGGGCGGCGTGTTCCCCGCGGCGCCGCGGCTCGCGCGCGGCGACGACGGCGCGCCCGACCTCTGGCTGCTCGACGGCGCCGGGCGGCGGGCCGTGCCGGACGCCGAGGTCGCGGCCGCATGGAAGCTCGATCCGGAGGCGGCCGACGTGTGGCCGGCGGGGCGGCTCGCGGCGCTGCCGCTCGGGCCGGCGCTCCCGGCGCGCCCGTTCCTGGTGCAGGGCTCCCGGCCGGCGCTCTACGTCATCGACACGCCGCCGCTGCGCGCCGAGGGAGGCGGCGGCGCAGGCGGAGGGGCCGGGGGCGCTGGGGGCGCCGGGGGCGCGGGAGAGGAGCCGGTCCACATGGATGGCCGCATCGAGGGGCAGGTGCGCTGCGAGTGCGGCGCGGCCGGCGCGGGCGCGCCGGTCGACGCCGGCGCGGCCGGATGGCAGATCGGCCTGCTGGCGACCGCGGCGGCGCTCGGCGCGGCGCGGAGGCGGCGCGCGGCCAGGTAAGGAACGCCGCCGGGGGGAGCGGCACGGCGCTGGCAATGCGCTCTCGTCGTGGAGCATTTGACCCCATCCGCCCTGTCGAACCAGCCTGTCGAGGTGCCGTGCGCCGCGCGGATCGCCGCGGAGGACGAGCCCGTCGTCCTCGGGCGCGCCGCCGGCCTCGGGCGTGCACGGTTTGCGCTGGCGCGCGAGGCGTTCGCCGCGCGGGCGGCGCGCATCCTCGGGGGGTGGGTCCTCGTGCTGCACGGGCTCGCCCACGCCGTGCTCCCGATGCGCGGCGCCGGCGCCCTCGAGGCCTCAGGCCTCCTGCGCGGGCTCATCCACGTCGCCTGGTCCGTCGCGCTCGTCGGGTTCGTCGGCGCCGGCCTCGGCCTGCTCGGCGCCTCGCCGTTCCGTCGGCGCTGGCGGGAGCTCGCCCTCGCGGCGGCGGCCGCATCGGTGTTCGCGCTGATCGCGTTCCAGCGGCCGGATCTCGCCCCCGGGCTCTTTCTCGACGCGGCGATCGTGCTCCTCGTCCCGCCGGGCGTCGTCGACGGCGCCTCTCCCGTCGGCGCGGGCTCTCGCCTCCGGCGCGCCGCGCGGCGGGCGCGCGACGCGGTCGCCTGCGGGTTCGTCCTCTTCCTCGCGGTCGCCGCGGCGTCGCGGCCGTGGCACCGGCGCTGGGGCGCGACCGACGCCGAGCTGCGCGCGCCGCTCCCCGGCGACCAGCCCGGGCGCGACCCCGCCTACGAGGCGAACCACGCGATCACCATCCACGCGCCGCCAGAGGCCGTATGGCCATGGCTCGCGCAGATCGGGCAGGACCGGGCAGGGTTCTACAGCCACGACTGGCTCGAGAACCTCTTCCTCCTGGACATCCACAACGCCGACGCGATTCACCCCGAATGGCAGGATCGCCGCCCCGGCGACCTCGTGCGCGCCGCGCCCGCAGGCTGGCTGGCCGGCCTCGCCGGCGACGCGATCGGCTGGAGGATCGCCGAGATCCAGCCGAACCGCGCGCTCGTCCTGACGTGGTGGGGCGCCTTCGTCCTCTCGCCCGCGCCGGGAGGCGCGACGCGCCTCGTGGTCCGCACGAAGATGGGTGATCCCAGCTTCCCCGTGGTCGGCTCCGCCATCACCTTTCTCACCCTCGATCTGGAGCACTTCATCATGGAGCACCGCATGCTCCAAGGGATCAAGGAGCGCGCCGAGGCGCACCGCCGCACGCGCTGACCCCGCAAGCGCTCGGTCCAGACCGCTTCTCCTCCGTCTCCGTTACAGCACCACAGAGCGGCGGTCACCCGCACAGGAGACGGGCCCAGCTCGGCGTTTTCGGCGCGCAAGCGCACTCCAGTGCGCTGAGCACCGAAAACGTCGAGATGGGCCCGTATCCGAAGCGGGTGACCACCGCTCTAGCTCTCGTGGATTTTGATGCCGGGGATGGCGCGGAGCGGGCTCGCGTCGTCGACCCGGGATCCTTCGATGTACACGTTCTTCAGGCTCTTGAGGTCCCTGAGCGGGGACACGTCGCTCACCCGCGTCCGTTTCATCTGGAGCATCTCGAGCTTCTTCAGGCTGGCCAGCGGGCTCAGATCCGTCACCTCCGTCTCGTCGATCTGGAGCTCGGTGAGGTTCGTCAGGGCGGAGAGCGGGGAGAGGTCGCTGACGGGCGTGCGGCCGATGTCGAGCCGGTCGAGCTTCGCGAGGCCGGAGAGCGGGGAGAGGTCCTTCACCAGGGTGGCCGAGACGCGCAGCGACTCGATCCGGGTGAGGCCCTTGATGGGGCTCAGATCGTCGATCTTGCCCGGCGGCAGGTAGAGCCCTTTGAGGCCGGTGAGCTCGGGGAAGATGCACGGATCGAGCTCGTCGAGCCCCTGGGCGTCGGACAGGAGCAGCGTCTTGACCTTCTTGAGCTCGGCGCGCGCGATCGGCCCCTCCGGCTTCTGGAGCTGCTGCCGCACGCGGGCCTCGAGCGCCGGGTGCGTGAAGGTCACCGGGTCGCTCTTGGTGCACACGACCTCTCGCCGCTTCGGCGGGGCGCTGGCCGCCGGCGCGGGGCTCGCGGCAGGCGGCGCGGCGGAGGGCGCCTGGGCGGCCGGCGCGACCGCGGCGGAGGCCGCCGGGGCGGCGGGCTTCGGCGGCTCGTCGCAGCCCGGCAGGCAGAGGACGAGGACAAGGGAGGCAAAGATCAGGGCGCGATTCATCGCGGCGATACTACACGAGGCGGCGCGGGGCGGGACCTCCGCCGGGCTCCGGTGCCCGGCCGTGTCAGGGTCCGGCGACGCCGCGGTGCCGTGACGGCGGCAAAAAACCGTGTCCAGCGACACCCCACGTCTTTGCCGGGAATCGACTGGGGTTCAACGGAGCAAGCCCCACCGAGAGCCGTACCTGAAGACCATGGAGAAGCTGGGGCTCCACGCGGCAGCCCTCACCGCGGAGGCGCGCGCACGCGCCTTGTCGACCCTGGATCCCGGCGCTAGAGGGGCAGCAGCATCAGCCCTTGTCGGGCGTCCAGCTGCTCCACGAACCAGTCCCGGTGACGCCGCTCCACCGCGAGCGCCTGCCTCAGGGCGTCGCGCGCGCGGTCGGAGAGGCCCTCGCGCGACAGCAGCGTCCGCTCGTAGGCCGCGCAGGCTTCCTCCTCGTGACACCTCATCGCCTCCAGGATCGCGCGGTCGCCGACGATCCCGTTCGTGAGCGCTTTGCTCTTCAGCTTGGGTCGGGTGGGGGTGTCCAGGGGGGGTGAGCCGAGCTCGTGGGCGATGGCGGCGAGCTCGTCGATGTGGCGTTCGTGATCTGTCAGGAAGCTCAAGAGCCGGCTCCTGTCGCCCGGGCGGCTCATCCGCGGCAGCGCCGCCGCGAAGGCGTCCACCGCGGACCAATTGAGCTCGATCAGTTCGGTCAAGGACCCGATGAACGCGGCCTCGCCGCCGATCACGGACGCCATGGATTCTCGCTCCTCTCGATCCCGGAAGCGCTGCCGTCCGCGCGTGGGCGGCGGGCGGACGCTTGTCCAGATCTCCGACCTTCGCACGCTCGCAAGCCCGATGCCGGAGCCGGCCTGTGCAGCGGTTATCCATCCCGGCGCGCGCGCCGTCCGGAAAACTCGCGTCTTTCCGCGCTCGCCGCGCTCCGCGGCGACGCCGGGTGGAGCCCGCGCGCACGGATGGCGTCACGGCGCGACGCGGACCGGGGCCGCGGTCGTCCAGCACGCGCCGGCGCGCCCGTCCACGAAGGGCGCCTTGGAACGTCGGCCGCACGGGAGACCCGTCCACGTCGCGCGCGCGCCGCGAGGCCTGCTGCGCGTCCATGACGTGAGCGCCTGCTCGCGAGGACCGGAGACCTCGGCGCGAGGCCGGCAGCATCGAGAGGTCGCCGGGAACAAGGATGCCGCCGGCATTCCAGAGGTCGCCAGGAACAGGGATGCCGCCGGCATTCCAGAGGTCGCCAGGAACAGGGATGTCGCCGGCAATCCAGAGGTCGCCGGGAATAGGGATGTCGCCGGCATCCCAGAGGTCGCCGGGAACAGGGATGTCGCCGGCAATCCAGAGGGTCGCCGGGAAGGAGCACACAGGCCGCGAAGGCGCCGCTACTTCTTGCCGAACAGGCCGCCGAGCGAGCCCGCGAGGCTGCCCACGTCCAGGTTGGCGATGGCGGGGGCCGCCGCGCCGAGCGCGGTGTCGACGTGGGCGGCGAGCGGCGCAGGGAGCTTCTCCTTCAGGAAATTGACCACCGTCTCCACCGCCACGCGGGCCTTGTCCTCCGAGATGCCAACCTTCGCTGCGACCTGTCGTACCAGCTCGTCCATGGCCTCCACGCACATCCTTTCTGCGCAATCCGCGCTTCGCGCGAGAGGATCCACGCGCCGATCGGCGCGGGCAAGGGAATTCAGCGCCGCGGTGGAGACGCTCGACGAGCCGCCGTCGCCCAGCTCGCCGCCTTCGGCTCGGTGCCCGGCGGGAGTTGCCGCCTCGATCGATCCTCAGCGCACCGGAACGACCGCGGGAGCGTACCCGAAGTGCTCGGCATAGGCCGCTTCGAGCGCCGGGCGGTCGAGCTGCCGCTCGGCCCGCGTGCCGTCCGGCGCCGTCATGACCAGGGCCGAACCGGAGAGGGTGACGCGCCCTCCGTCGGAGAGCAGCCGGGTGCACAGCGGCTTCTTGGTGAAGTGCGACTCGGGCGAGGTCTGATGGTAAAGGCACATGGCCTCGAACTCGTCGAGCTTCCGGGTGCGGCCATCCAGCCGGTAGACGGCGCGCCCGTCGCGGTGCAGCTCCCAGGTCTCGTCGGCGTCGGCGCCGACGCTCTCCGCTGGGACTCGGCGCAGCTCGAAGACGCCGCCCGGGTCGGATTGCGGGCCCGCCGCGTCGAGGCGCAGGGGGTACCACGCGCTGGCGCCGAAGCCCACGTCGGCCAGGAACCGCTCGCCGCCGAGCGTCACCCGCAGCGCGAGGTGGTCGAACGGCAGCCCCAGCGAGCCGTCGGCCCCGTACACGCGGGCCTGGAGCAGCTCGGCGCGCAGGCCGCACCGCCCGAGCAGCCAGGCGAACGCGCTGTTGAGCTCGTAGCAGAAGCCCCCGCGCCCCTGCGTCACGATCTTGCCGAGCACCGCCTGGGGAGCGAGATCGATGGGGCGCCCGAGGTGGATGTCGAAGTTCTCGAACGGGACGTGCAGGAGGTGGGCGAGGTGCAGGTCACGCAGCCCGCGCTCGGTCGGCGGCGGCGGCGCGGCGAGGCGCAAGCGCGAGAGGTAGCGTTCGAAGAGGTCGCTTTCTTCCATGTCACCCGGCGTGGTTCGCCGTCGCTCGGCGGCGCGGTATCACGGCTCGCGCTCCAGCGCGCGCACCATGAGCGGCGCCACCGAGCTCAGGAGCCCAGGTGTACCGGCGAGCTGCTGGCTGCCAGGGTGCGAGTCGGTGCCGAGCAGCGTGGTGAACACGCCGGCCTGCCGGATCTTCGCGAGCGAGTCGCCCGGCAGGACAAGGTGGCTCGCGACGGCGTGCACCTTCGACGCCCCCGCGGCGAGGTACGCGCGCCCCGCCTGGACGAGCGATGAGCCGGTGCGCACCATGTCGTCATAGATGACGACCTCGCGGCCGGAGACATCGGCGTTGATGCCCGTCACGCTGACGCCGTCGCCCCGCCGCTCCTTGTAGACGAACGCCGGCTCCACGCCGAGCGTGCGCGCGAGGCTCTGCACCCACTTGGCCCGGCCGGCGTCCGTCGCCGCGAGCACGTAGGGACGATCGCCCATCAAATCGCGGATCGCCTGCGTGATCAGGGGAGCCCCGTAGAGGTGGCGGGTCACGTGCGAGTCGCTGAAATAGAACTCGATGCCGTCGGTGTGCAGATCGAAGAGGAAGATGCGCGTGCCCGCGTCGCACGGCGGGATCGCCGAGATGAGCCGCGCCCGCGTCTTCGCGGTCACCACCTCGCCCGGCTTCACGGCCCGCTCCATGGTCGCATAGCCGAAATACGGCATCACGATGGAGAGCGACCGGGCGCCGGCGCGGGAGATGGCGCAGCCGAGGTCGTAGATCTCGAGCCAGTCGAGGTCCTGCGGGGCGCCGCCGAGCAGGACCACGTCGCGGCTCCAGCAGTCGACCGCGACGCGCAGGTAACGCTCGCCGTCGGGGAAGCTCTTGCGCTCGACCATGCCGCGCTCGAAGTCGCCCGCCGCGAGGAAGGCCGGCTCGAGGTAGGCGTACGAGCCGATCGTGATGAGCAGGCGGCGCTGGCTCATCGCGCACCTCGGCGGCGCGCCCGGGCCGGCGCGGCGGGCCCGCGGCGGGCCGGTCCGGCCGACGCGGGCGGCGTGGCCGACGCGGGCGGCGTGGCCGACGCGGACGGCGCCGCCGACGCGGCGCTCGCGCCCACGCTGGCGAGGACGCTCTTCAAGTGGGGCTCTCGGCCCGGGTCGCTCGGGAAATCGACGGGGTCGGGGAGATCTTTCATCTGCACGACGTCGCATCCTGCTTCACGCGCGGCCTCGTGCAAATGGCGTCGGAACCTGGCGCGCGCGATGCCGCGGTGGTTCGTGCAGGCGAGCATCCGGCCGCCCGGCGCGAGCAGGCGGAAGGCGAGCGCGGCGAGCGCGCCGAAGTCGCTCTCCGCGCTGAAGCGGCTCTTCTTCGTGGTCGCGAAGCTCGGCGGATCGAGCACGATGAGGTCGAAGCGCCGGCCGGCCTGCGCGGCCGCCTTGAGCCACGGGAACACGTCGGCTTCGACCACGACGTGCGCCGCCGGGTCCGCCCCGACCGCGTCGAGGTTCTCGCGCGCCCAGGCGATCGCGCCCCGGGAGACGTCGACCGTGACGCTCTCGCGCGCGCCGCCCGCCACGGCGGCGACGGTGAACGCGCCCGTGTAGGCGAAGAGGTTCAGCACCCGCGCGCCCCCGGCGAGCTCGCGCACGCGCCGCCGGTTCTCGCGCTGGTCGAGGAAGATCCCGGTCGAGAGCCCGTCGCCGAGCCGCACCTTGAACGGCAGGCCGTTCTCGAGGACGGTGAACTCCTCCGGCGCGCTCTCGCCGCGCACCGCATGCCGCGGCGCGAACTCCTCGCGCCGCGCGTCGACGATGACGCTCGCGTGCTTCGGGCGCGCCTTGAGGTAGACGCCCTTCGCCCCGAGCCGGTCGGCCGCGTCGAGCACGACGTCCCGCGGGGGCGCGCCCGGCTCGCCCTCGCCCGCGCCGAACAGCGACACGACGAGGTGCTCGCCGTAGAGGTCGACCGAGACGAACGGCAGGCCGTCGCCCGCGCCGTGCACGAGCCGGAACGCGGTGGTGTCGCCCGCGCGCGCGACGCCGTAGCGCCGCTCGGCGGCCTCGCGCATCGCGCGCTCGACGGCCGCGACGCCGCCCGCGTACGGGTCCACGGGCGCGCCCGCGAGCCACGCCTCGAAGACCGCCGGCGGCCGCGACCGGAAGACCACGGGCGCGCCCGTGCCGGGGTGCTCGAGGCCGAGCTCCGCCGCGTGCAGCAAGAGCCGCGGGGCCTCGGGGCCGCCATAGAGAGGATCGCCGGCGATGGGCAGGCCGATCGCGGCGAGCTGCACCCGGATCTGGTGGGTGCGGCCGGTCTCGGGCCGGAGCTCGAGCAGCGCGCGGTCGCCGCGGCGCTCGAGCAGCCGGTAATGGGTGATCGCCAGGGCGCCGCTCGCAGAGGATTTTTCCGCTGCACCTGCGGCCTTCTCAACGCCCCGTGCCGGCTTGCTCGCGCCGCCGCGGGGCGAACCCCGCCTCGCGCCGCCCGCCGCCTTCTTCGCGCCGCCGGCGCCCCTCGCCGCGTCGGCCCCGCCCCTGTCCGCCCGCGCCGCCCGCGCGTCGCGCGCATCCCGCGCATCGTTGGCTGACAGCGCGCGCATGGCGCCGCCCGGCGCCGGGACGAGCCGGTGCCGCAGGGTGCCGCGCGGCGCGCGGTCGCCGAAGCCGGACACGGCGGCGACGTAGGTCTTCTGCACGGCGCGCCCCTCGAACTGGCGCGCGACGGCGGGGTTCGCCTCGCGGCGGCGCGTGAACAGCAGCACGCCGGAGGTGTCGCGATCGAGCCGCTGGTGGATCCCGAGGTAGGCCTCGGCGTCGCCGCGGGCGCGGAGGAAGGCGCGGAGGCGCGTCACCACGTCGTCGAGCCGGTCCGGCTCGGGCGCGTGCGTCGACATGCCGGCCGGCTTGTCGACCACGATGAGGTCCTCGTCCTCGCCGAGGATCCACGCCGGGTGGAAGTCGGGGAAGAGCTCGGAGAGCGGGAGTCGCGGGATCATCAATTCTGCTTGATGTCGGTGCCGGGCGGCGGCGAGAACTGGAACTCCGCGGGATCGATCGAGGCGGGCTGCGACGCGTTCTCGAAATCGAACCGGTTCCGGTTGCCCTGCGCGTCGAGGATGAGGACGCGGCGCACGACGCCCGGGTCCTTCTTCGCGAGCAGCGCCCTGTCGATGTAGAACATCACGGTCTCGTAATGGGGAGTCGGCGCGCGCGGCTTGCCGACGAGCACGGGGCCGCCCGCGAAATTCGCCTTCTCGTTGAAGGTGAACGTGAACGAGGGGCGGAGCCCGTGGCCCATGAGGAACGAGAGGGCGCCGGGGTACTCCGAGCGGCTCACCGGCGTGACGAACATCTGCTTGTCCTCGGCGACGTAGACCTTGAGCGTCGCGCCGTCGGACACGATGCGGTTCAGGCTCGGCGGGTCGTAGCGGAACGAGAGCCGATCCGGCTTCTCGACCGCGAGCGTGCCGCTCTGCTTCTTGACGGCCCCGGAGATCTTCTGCGTGTGCTCCTGCTTGAAGCGGGCGAAGTAGGTCTTCTTCCCGACGAAGATCGCGTCGACCTCGGCCGCGACGGCGTCCGCGGAGCCGGGCTCGGGGGGCGGGAGGCCCGGCGCGCCCGGCGCCGCTGCGGCGGGCGCGCCCGCGTCGGCGACGGGCGCAGGGCCGCCGGCCGCCGGGGCGGAGCTCGCCGCCGGCGCCTCGGCGCGGCCGCCGCCCGCGTCGGCGCCGGGCGCGCCGGCGTCCCGCGGCTTCGGGCCGGCGTCGGCCAGCGCGGCGGCGCCCGCGTCGGCGGCCGCGCCGGTGTCGGCGGGCGCGGCCGCAGCCGCGTCCGCCGGGGCTCCTGCATCGGCCGGCGCAGCGGGATCACTCGCCGGCGGCGCGGCGGCCGAGGGCGACGCGGGCGCGCCGGTCGACGCGGGCGCGGCCCCCGAGGCGTCGGGCGCCGCGCCGCCCGGCGCGGGCGGTGCGTCGCAGGCCGCCGCGACGAGGGCGGCGGGCAGGGCGAGGGCGGCGAGGCGGAGGCGGTTCATGGAGGAGCTCGCTTTCAAGGAGTGTGCGCCGGGTGTTCTAGGACAGGCAGGGCCAGGGTGGTAGCGCCAAGCCCGACCGGCAGACCCGCGGGCGCTCCTCCGCGCCGCCAGCGCGTCGCCCGTCACGCACGGTGCTGCGCGGGCTCCCTCGACGGAGGCCAGCGCGCGTCTCCAGCGACACGACATCCCCGGCGCGGGCACGTTGTTATCGAGCGCCGCGGCCCGACTCATGGCCTCTGGCCGAGGAGGCTTGCTCTCGGCGAGATCGCGTGAAGCCTCGCGCGCCGCAAATCCGGCGAGCCGCTTTCGTCCGGAGCGCCTGCGCCGCAGCATTTCCGCGTGTCGCGAACCTCACCCCGGGCGCGCTGCGTCAGACGCCCCCGGGAGCGCCCGTCCGCGGGCGCCACGCCGCCGCGCGGCGCAGCGCAGCGCCGCAGCGGCGGCCGAGGCCGCAGCGCGCGCAGCGGCCACGGCCGCGTCAGGCCGGCGGGCTCCGCGCACCCTCCTGCCGCGCGGCTTGTCCACAGCGCCTTACGCCGGCGTCCGCTCGTGGGCGAACCCTCCCGCGCCGATGACCATGTCTTGACCCCTATTTCCACGTAGCCCAAACTCTCCGGCCGCATGCGCGCGGGCACTCCCTCCTTGATCGACGCGTCGTCCCTGATCCTGATCCTGGACGTCTCGCGCAAGCTCGCGGCGCCTTGCGACCTCACCGAGCTGCTCGGGCTCATCATCATGACGGGGCGCGAGGTGATAGGCGCCGACCGCGGCAGCGTCTTCCTGTACGACGAGGAGGCCAAAGAGCTCTACTCGCGCGTCGCCACCGGCGAGACGCAGATCCGCGTCAGCATCGACAAGGGCATCGCCGGGGAGTGCGCGCGCAGGCGCCAGACCATCGTCGTCGACGACTGTTATAAGGACCCGCGGTTCAACCCGGAGATCGACCGCCGGACAGGATACCACACGAAATCGCTGATCACGGTCCCCCTCATCGGGCTCGACGACAAGCTCGTCGGGGTGCTGCAGATGCTGAATTCCCAGGCCGGCAGCTTCGGCCCGGACGAGCGCGACGTCGCCGAGCTGCTCGCGGCGCAGGCGGCCGTCGCCGTGCAGCGCACGCTCCTGCTCGAGGAGCGCATGATCAAGATCAAGCTCGAGCACGACCTCACCATCGCGCGCGAGATCCAGCAGAACGTCCTGCTCCGGCGGCTGCCGCGCTGCCCCGGATACTCGCTGTCGGTGTTCAGCAAGCCCGCCGACGACACCGGCGGCGACATCTACGACGTCATCCGGCTCGACGAGCGCGCCGACATGTCGCCGCTGCTCCTCCTGCTCGCCGACGCGGCGGGCCACGGGATCGGCCCCGCGCTGAGCGTCACGCAGTTCCGCGCGATGCTGCGGATCGGCCTCCGCCTGTCGGCCGACATGGAGGCGCTGCTCCACCACATCAACCAGCAGCTCATCGACGACCTGCCGGGCGACCGCTTCATCACCGCCTTCCTCGGGATCCTCGACCCGGCGACGCACCAGCTCCGGTACCACGCGGCCGGCCAGGGGCCGATCCTCCACTACCGGGCGGCCGAGGGCCAGGTCGTGTGGCGCGACCCCTCGACCACGCCGCTCGGGATGTTCATGGACCTCGACCTCGCCCCCACGCCGCCCCTCGTGATGGCGCCGGGCGACCTCCTCGTGCTGCTCACCGACGGCTTCTACGAGTACCAGGACGCCGCCGGGCAGGTGTTCGGCAAGGAGCGCGTCGGCGACCTCATCCACCGCCTGCACCACCGGCCCACGTCCGACATCCTCGGCGCGCTGCTCGCCGAGGTGCGCAGGTTCGCCGGCCCGGCGAAGCAGATTGACGATCTCACGGCGCTGCTCGTCAAGCGCGACGCCTGACTTCCCCTCCCCGCGTCCTTGCGCTAGCTAGGCGCGCGATGAGCGCCGCAGCAGACCCCTCCGCCGCCCCCTCCCCCGCGCCTCCCCCGTTCCCCGGCGATCCGCCGGTCGATCTCGCGCTCGCGCAGGCGCACAAGCTCTCGGCGAGCGAGTGGGAGCGCGCGCGCGAGCGGCTCGGGCGGCAGCCGACGTTCACCGAGCTCGGGGTGCTCAGCGTCATGTGGAGCGAGCACTGCTCGTACAAGAGCTCGCGCGTGCACCTCGCCCGGCTGCCCACGACCGGCCCGCGCGTCATCCAGGGGCCCGGCGAGAACGCCGGCGTCGTCGACATCGGCGACGGGTTCGCGGCCGTCTTCAAGATGGAGTCGCACAACCACCCCTCGTACATCGAGCCGTACCAGGGCGCGGCCACCGGCGTCGGCGGCATCCTGCGCGACGTCTTCACCATGGGCGCCCGGCCCATCGCCAACCTCGACTCGCTCCGCTTCGGCCGGCCGGACCACCCGCGCACGGCCGCGCTCCTCCGCGGCGTCGTCGCCGGCGTCGGCGGCTACGGCAACTGCATCGGCGTGCCGACCGTCGGCGGCGAGCTCTTCTTCGACCGCGCCTACGACGGCAACTGCCTCGTCAACGCCTTCACCTGCGGCGTCGTCCGCGCCGATCGCATCTTCTACGGGCGCGCGAGCGGCGTCGGCAACAACGTGCTCTACGTCGGCGCGAAGACCGGGCGCGACGGCATCCACGGCGCCACCATGGCCTCCGACGAGTTCTCCGAGGGCGGCCCGAGCCAGCGGCCCACCGTGCAGGTCGGCGACCCGTTCATGGAGAAGCTCCTGCTCGAGGCCTGCCTCGAGATCTTCGCCGAGGACCTGCTCGTCGGCGTCCAGGACATGGGCGCCGCCGGGCTCACCTCGTCGTCGGTCGAGATGGCGGGCCGGAGCGGCAGCGGCCTCGACCTCAACCTCGACCTCGTCCCGCGGCGCGCCGCCCGGCTCACGCCGTACGAGATGCTCCTCAGCGAGTCGCAGGAGCGCATGCTCCTCGTCGCGAAGCCCGGGTGCGAGGCGCGCGTCATCGAGATCTGCACGAAGTGGGAGCTCGACGCGGCGATCATCGGCAAGGTGACCGACACGGGCCGCTGGGTCGTGCGCGCCACGCCCGGCTACGACCCGCTCGGCGGCGCGGCGGCCGGCCAGCAACAGGCCCCGGTCGTGGTCTGCGACATGCCGGTCGACTTCCTGACCGACGCCGCGCCAAAGTACGACCGCCCGCAGCGCGACGACGCCACGCTGCCCGCGCGCCGGGCGTTCGACCCGCGCGTCATCCCGGCGCCGCCCTCGTGGAGCGAGCTCTTCCTCGCGATGGCCGGCTCGCCGAACCTCGGCTCGCGCGCGTGGGTGTGGCGGCAGTACGACCAGATCGTGCGGGGCGGCACCGAGGTCCGGGCGGGCAGCGACGCGGCCGTGGTGCACGTCCCGTGCGAGCGCGACGGCCAGCGCGTCGAGAAGCTCCTCGCGTTCTCGAGCGACTGCAACGGGCGCCTCTGCGAGCTCGACCCGTTCCAGGGCGCGGCGATGGCGGTGGCGGAGGCGTGCCGCAACGTCGTGTGCGCGGGCGCGGAGCCGATCGGCCTGACCGACTGCCTGAACTTCGGCAACCCGGAGCGGCCGGAGATCATGCGGCAGTTCGCCCTCGCGATCGACGGCATGGCCGCGGCGTGCCGCGCGCTCTCCGTGCCCGTCGTGAGCGGCAACGTCTCGCTCTACAACGAGACCGACGGCCGCGCGATCCTGCCGACGCCGACGGTGGCGGTCGTCGGGCTCATCGCGGACGCGGGCGACGTGCTCCGGGCCTCGTTCCCGGCCGAAGGCCTCGCGGTCCTCCTGCTCGGCGATCCGCGCGGCGGCCCGCTCGGCGGCTCGGAGTACGTCGCGCGCCACACGGGCGAGGTGAAGGGCGAGAGCCCCGCGATCGACCTCGAGCGCGAGGCGCGCCTCCAGGCCCTGCTGCTCGCGCTCGCGCGCTCGCGGCCGCGGCTCCTCCAGAGCGCGCACGACATCTCGGACGGCGGGCTCGCGATCGCGCTCGGCGAGTGCTGCGCCGCCGCCGACGACCCGACCGCGGCGGTGGGCGCCAGCGTGCGGCTGCCCGACGGCGCGCGCGAGGAGCTCGCCGAGGCGCTGTTCGGCGAGGCGCCGAGCCGGATCGTCGTGAGCGCCCGGCCCGAGGACGTCGCGGAGATCGCGAAGAAGGCCAGCGCGGCGGGCGTGCCGTGCGTCGAGATCGGCAAGACCGGCGGCGCCCGCCTCACGATCACGTCGGGCAGCGCCGCGGTGATCGACGTGGCGCTCGGCGCGCTGCGCGAGGCGCGCGAGCGCTGCCTCGAGCCGATCGTCGGCGCGTAAGCAAGACAATCAACCCCATCAGGGCCCGCCCTGCGCTCGTCCGGTCCGGCCCCGCCCGCGGGACGGAATCCCCCGCGTTTGTCGCTGTCCGCATTGCGTGCGCAGCGTGGACAAGCGAACCTCGTGAACATGGCGCTGCGCAAGGCTGTGATCCTGCTCGTCGACGACAGCGAGATCGATCGCCGGATCTACGGACGGTATCTCAGGGACTGGGCGGACATCGAGGTCACGCTCATCGAGGCGCCGACGGGCAAGGCCGCCCTGGAGGCGTGCGCAGAGGTCGCGCCGGACTGCATCCTCCTCGATTACCGCCTGCCCGACGTGGACGGGCTGGAGCTGCTCGAGCAGATCAAGCGCATCACCGATGCCCCGGTGATCCTGATGACGGGCCAGCCGGCGCCGATGATGCTGACCCACGCGCAGTCGCTCGGCATCGCGGGGTACCTCTGGAAGGAGGTGCTCGGCTCGGCGAGGCTCCGCGAGGCGATCCTCATCGCGCTCAGGGTGGGTATCGACGCCGCGCTGCAGCGCGCGCCCGAGCGGGTCGGCTGACGGTATATTCCCCGCATGAAGCGCTGGCTCCCGCTCGGTCTCATCGCCGCCGGCGTCGCCCTCGCCGCCGCGGCGCTCCTGTCCTCTTCCTCCGAGGAGGAGCGGATCCGCGAGCGGCTCACCCAGCTCTCCGAGGCGGTGCGCATCGACGAGGGCGAGCGGAACCCGCTGGTGCGCCTCGGCCGCGTCCGCGGCGAGTTCGCCGAGATCTTCACGAAGGACGCGCGCGCGAGCGTCCCCGAGCTCGACGGCCGGATCTCCGGGCGGGACGAGCTCGCGGCGGCCGCGGCCAAGGCCGCGGGGCTCTACCAGTCCGCGGACGTGAGCTTCGGCGACGCGGAGATCCGGATCGACGAGGCCGGCATGACCGCCGAGGTCGTCGCCACCGCCACGATCGCCGGCGCCCGGCATGGGCAGCCGGTCCGCCGCGACGAGCGGCCCGTGACGTTGCGGCTCGAGAAGATCGACGACGAGTGGAAGATCGTCTCGGCCACCGTCGAGCCCGAGCGAGGGCCCGGCGACGACGGCCCCTGAGCCGCGCCCGGCCCCGGGATCACGGGTCCGTGAGCGGCGCCTCGGCGAGCGTGAAGTAGAAGATCGCGCCCCCGCTCGGGTGCGAATCCGCCCAGATCTTCCCCTTGTGCCTGCCCACGATCCGCTGGGTGATGGCGAGCCCCGAGCCGGTCCCTTCGCCGTGGTGCCCCGCGTACGACAGCCGCTCGAACATCTTGAAGAGCCGGTGCCGCTCGCCCTCGGGGATGCCCACGCCGTTGTCCCTGACGTAGAAGACCGTGGGGATGGAGGTCTCGTCGAAGCCCACCTCCACCCAGGGCGCGTCGCTGCTGTTGTACTTGATCCCGTTCGTGATCAGGTTGGCGAGCACCTCGCCGATCCGGACGCGGTCGCAGAACACCGCCGGGAGCGGGCGCGGCACGTGGACCTCGGCGCCGCGCGCCTTGAGCGAGCCCGAGAGCCGCACCGTGACGTCGGCCAGCACCTGGTTGAGGTCGACCAGCCCGAAGGCGAAGTCGACGTTGCCGAGGCGGGAGTACTCGTAGAGCGAGTTGATCAGCCCCATCGTGCTGGCGGAGAGATCGCTGATCCGCTGCAGGTTGCCCTGCGACTCCGCCGAGAGCGCCGCCCGGTCGTCCTCGATCACGAAGCCCGCGAGGGACTTGATGCCGCGGAGCGGCTCCTTGAGGTCGTGCGCCACGATGTAGCCGAACTGCTCGAGCTCGGCGTTGCTCTTCTCGGCCGCGGCGCGGGCGTTCCTCTCCCGCACGACCTGCCGCGAGAGATCGAGGTCGATGAGCGCGCGCCGCAGCTCCTCGGCGGCCTCGACCTCGGCGGGCCGGAAGGCGACGGCGGTCTGCTCCACGGTCTGCTTCCAGAGCGCGAAGGAGCGCCGGGGGCCGAGCACCGCGCCCTCCGCCGAGCTCTCGACCGGCTTCTCGGGGTTGCCGCCCCAGCGGACCGTCTGGATCACCTCGGGCCGCAGCCAGACCACGTACCAGGGGTCCGGCTCCGGGATCGAGAGGCACAGGAGGCCGCTCGCGACGTCCTTGATGCGGGCGAACGCGGGATCGAGCCTCGACAGGGAATCGGTGTGGAAGACCGGCTGGTCCGCGACGTGGCTCTGGAGCCACGCGTGCAGGCCGCGCAGCTCCTCGGGCGCCGGCGCGAGCCCGATCGGGCGCACCACGTCCCCGTGGTAGACGGCGCCGCCCGTCGCGTCCGCGAGCGAGAGGAGGTCCGCGGCGCTCTCCTTGAGCCCGGTGACGAGGTCCTCGTGGCGCGAGACCGTCGTGATGATCCGGGCGGTGAGCGACCGCATCTCCTGCACCCGATCCCTGCCCTCGAGCTTCTCCTTGGCCACGAGCTGGAGCGACAGGAACCTGCCGCAGAGCTCGCACGCCTGCCGGATCTCGTACGACAGCGGCCTCGCCGTGCGGTGGTGGCAGGCGATGAGCCCCCAGAGGACCCCGTCGCGCAGGAGGGAGACGCTCATCGACGCGCCGACACCCATGTTCTTGAGGTACTGGATGTGCATCGGCGAGACGCTCCTCAGCACGGAGAAGCTCAGGTCGATGGGCCTGCTCGGCTCGGGGACGATGTCGGCCGGCTGGTACGCGACGTCCGGGATGATCCGGAGCCAGCTCCGCGTGTAGAGCTCGCGCGCCTGCGGCGGGATGTCGGAGGCCGGGTAACGCAGCCCGAGGTAAGGCTCGATGTCCGCCTCCCTGGCCTCGGCGATGACCTCGCCGTTCCATTCGCGGTCGAACCTGTAGATCATCACGCGGTCGTACCCGGTCAGGCGCTTGACCTCCTCGGCGGTCGCCTCGCAGGCCTCGGCGAGCCCCGCCGCCCCCTGGATCCGCTCGATCGCCGCGTGCACGGCGCGGTACACGCCCGAGAACGACACGCCCCCGTACGAGGCCACGGGCTCGACCTCCACGATCAGCTGCTCGCCCGCTCGGTGCGCGATCGCGTCGAACCACGCCGTCGCGCCCGCCCGGGCGGCGTTCACCTTGAGGGGGTTCAGCGCGGCGGGGTCCGCGGACCGGAGGACGGACTCGATGTCTGTGCCCTCCGCCGGCCGGAGGAAGTCGAGGAGCGAGCTCCCGAGGAGCTGCTCGGGCTCGCGCCCGAGCAGCGCCCCGGCGTTGCGGCTGGCATGCCGGACGGCGAGATCGCGCGGGGAGAGGACGAGCAGCGCCCCGTGCGGCTGGATCCTGCCCGGGATATGGATGGGCTCGACCGCGCAGTTCGTGAGATCGACGCGCTGCTCACGCCCGCCGTGCATCTGCATCCTTGGCTCTCCTTCGCTGAAGCGCCCCTCGCGGAGGGAGGCAGCACGACGCGGGGGAGGCGTCGCTCCTCCGCGGGCCCGCGGTGTTACTGTGATTTGGTCTCGAGGTCGAGAAGTTCGGGCCGGATGGCCCGGAGCCCGCGGCGCGCACCGAGAGAGGCCGGCCGCTCGCCGCTCGCCGCATCACGCCCGGCTGCGGGCGGCGCGAAGAACGCTGCCGCGCGGCCGTCCTGCGCGCAAAAGAAAGGCCGGTCGGGAAGATCCCGCCGGCCTGAAGCCCGCCGCAGCGGGCCCACCGGGTCCGCAGGATCGCCGAGGAGGGGGGGAACCCTCGGCGGCCTCTGCTATGGCCCGGTCACGAGAAGACGAAAGCCAGACAAGTCAGCCAAGCAAAACGAAGGGTCCGACAAGTCAGTCAAGCAAGACGAAGGACAGCAAGGAAGCTCAAGCGACCGCGAAGGAAAGTAAAGCGAGAAGGATAAGAGAACGCTGAATTCTAGAGAGAGCCAGAGGAACAAGTCAAACAAGAAGATGAAGTGAAGCGACGAAGCAAAGAATCAAGCACAAGCTGGGTCAGGCAGAAGCCAAGCACCAGGCGGAAGCAAAACGTGAAGCCAGAGTCGAATCCGAGAGCAGCGTAAGCGGTAAGAGAAGCTCAGACCAAGATCGACGGGTTCATCACGATAAGCCAACCGAAGCACCTGCGCGCGTCGCGCGCCTGTTCACCACCCTCCTTACTCGCCTCGCAAGGCGGCTGTCATCCCATGAAAACGAAGTCCTCGCCGACGGGCGGCGACAAGTGGATGAAGGAGCTCGACCGTCATGACGCCCAGGTGGCGGCATCATCACAACCGCGCGGCGCACGCTGCCGTCGGCCCCTCGCCCGGCGACCCCCGAAGACTTGGGCATCACCTGCGGTTCACACTGCGAACGACGTGCCAGGGTAGTCGCACCCTTCCACTCCCCGTGAAACAGAACGGCGTTCGGGAGCGACATCTCGCGGACACATTCAGCAACCGGCGGGCCAACGGCGGAAGCGCCTCAGAACCCGGACGCTCGGCCCCGAATTCCGCAGAGAACTTGCTCCCCGGCGACGAATCGTGCTGCTGCGAGCTCGGAGCGCGGCGTACATTTCCGCAGGTGCCGCTTTGATCCAAGGGTGGATTCCGATCCAGAACGCAGACCCAACCTGGACATGAACAGGTCCTCTGCGGACGTCAGCAACCCCCCGGATCCGTGCGACGGAATCGAAGAATTGCGCTGATACGGCATAAGCTCACGTGAGTCCGCCGGCAGAGTACAACGCGGCGCACCGCAACCCACAACGGCGCAACGCGCTGCAACAGACCACGGCGCAACGCACAACCACACACCGCGGCGCAGCGCACAGCCACACACAGCGACGCGACGCGCGACCACGCCGCGACGCGGCGTGGCGCGTTACCCGTAGCGCGTTACCTGCAGCCGGCCTGGATCAGCGGCTCGACCACCTTGCCGATGTTCTCCTGGGGCGCGGAGAAGTGGTGGTCCTCGAGCTTCCTGAGCGCGCCGAGGAACCTCGGCCAGCTGCCGCCGCAGGTCGCGAGCAGCGCGCTGAGCTCCGGAGCGCCCGAGTTGTAGACGCGGAACTGCACGAGCGCGGCGTTGTTGAGCGGGCGGCGCGCGCCGATCTTGGCCGCGAGCCGGGCGAGCACCGCCTGCTTCTCGGCCCGCTTCTCGGCGTCGGGCGCCGGGGACGCGTAGAGCCGGTTCAGCTCGACGTAGGCCGCGTGCAGCGCGCTCACCCGCGCCTCGCTCCGCTCCTGCCCCCTCAGGTAGGACACCTTCTCCACGGAGGAGGGGCCCACCCGCTCGTCGAGGTACACCTTCGCGAGCTCGTTCCCCACGAAGTTCGCGAGGCTCTCGTTCAGCCGCGTCTGGCCCTTGAGGTACAGGGTCGCGTGCAGCGACTCGTGCAATACCACGTTGGCGAGCTCGCCGAGCGCCTCGTCGCCGTCGTCGATCATCGTGGACAGGACCGGATCCTCGAGCCAGCCGAGCGTCGAGTAGGCGCCCGCCGGGCGCACGTCGACGTCCCAGCCGGCCGCCTTGAGCGGCGCCGCGAACGCCTTCGCGTCGTCGAGGTCGAACCACCCGAGATAAGGCACCGTGCCGACGATCGGGAAACTCCATGTCTTCGAGCGGAACCGGAGCGGCTCGCACGCGCTCACCACCCACACCGCGGCCGGACGGTCCAGCTCGACATACGTGCGGTAGTTGTCGGTCGGGGTGAGCCCGTGGCGCTCCCCGAACCGCTTGATGTGCGGGACCTCGCGCAGCAGCGCGCGCGTCCGCCACGGCCGGCGGGCGTCGCTGGCCGCGTCCTTGAGCGGCTCCGCCCTCCACGCCATCGAGATCTGCCCGAGGCTCGCCTGCGCGACGTAGCGGACCTGGGTGCACGCGGAGAGCACGGAAATCAGCGCCAGCGCGAGGAGCGCGGCCGCCCCGCGCGGGAGGGAGGGAGCAGGAGGCGCCGGGGACGCCGCGGACGGCGCAGGGGAGCAGCGGCGGGCGCGCGGCGTGAGACAGGAGGGCGCGGCGCCGCGCGGGGCGGTGGCCGGTGGCCTTTGGCTCATGAGCTAGCTGATAGCTGGCCGCGCGGGCTTCACAAGATCTTCCACGCGCCTCCGCGCGCTTGCGCGTGATGCGCGCGCGCACGCGCGGGCGGAGGCCCCCGCCCGGCTCTCCCTGGAAGGGAAGTTCAGGCCGATTTGGCCACGGCGCGCGACGGCTCGGGGCGGCGCCCCGCGGCCCGGGGAGCGGCCTGCACGGAGGAGACGAGGGGCGCGCGCTCCCGCGGCGGAGGCTCCTCCGCGGCGTAGAGCGCCGCGCGCGCGAGCGGGATCTCGCGCTGCGGGCCGTTCGCAAGGACCATCTGGACGAAGCTCAGGTGCCCTGTGCGGAACGCCGCGACGGCGGAGGCCAGATAGAACTCCCACGTCCTCATGAACACCTCCCCGAAGCCGGTGACCCGCGCGATCCTCTCCCGGTTCTCGAGGAAGTTCCGGCGCCACCCCTGCGCCGTCAGCGCGGAGTGGCGCCGCAGGTCCTCCGCGTCGAGCACGTCGAGCCCGCGCGCCGCGGCGCGCGCCGCCATCCCCTCCAGCGAGGGCGCCCAGTAGCCGGGGAAGATGTGCTTCTCCACGAAGGGGTCTGTCCGCGGCGACTCCCTGTCCCGGGTGACGCTCTCGAGCAGGCAGAGCCCGCCCCGGGCGAGCAGCGCCTTCACCCGATCATAGAACACCTCGATGCGGCGCCCGCCGGCGTGGCACATCGATCCGAACGAGACGATCCGGTCCCAGCACGCCTCGTCCTCGAGCTCCTCGCAGCCCATCACGCGGACCTCGACCGGCAGCCGCCGCGCCGCGGCCTGCTCGCGGATGTACCGCGCCTGGTTGTCGCAGAGCGTGACGCCGAGGCACTGCACGCCGTAGGTCTCCGCGGCGTGGAACATGAAGTGGCCCCAGCCGCACCCGAGATCGAGCAGCCGCTGCCCGCGCCGGAGCGCGAGCTTCCGCGCGACGAGGGTGAGCTTGTGCGCCTGCGCGTCGTCGAGCGCCTCGCCCGCAGACCGGAAATAAGCGCACGACGTCTGAAGGCGCCTGTCGAGGAAGAGCGGATAGAAGTCGTTCCCGAGCCCGTAATGGCGCTCGACCGCGAGCTTCTCTCGCCGGGACGCGCCGCCGAGCAGCGAGGGCTTCAGCGCGTCGAGCACCCGCGCCGCGCCGCGCTCGAGCGGCAGCTCGAGCGGCGCGAGGCGCGGCAGGCGATCTCCCACGGTCCGCGCGAGCTGGAACAGCCCGGTCAGCGCGTCCTCGAGATCTCCCTCGAACACCAGCTCGCGCCGGACATACGCCTCGCCGAGGCCCAGCGTGCCCCGGAGCGCCGCCTCGCAGAGCGCCCGCCTGGTCCGGAACGTGACGGCGAACTCCGGCGCGCCCGCGCCGAAGCGCAGCCGCTCGCCGCCCCAGAGGCGCAGCTCGAACGGGATTCCGTCGTGGCGCTCCAGGAGGCGCGCGAGCGCCTCCCTGAACGGACGGGACAACAGGGACACTTCGCCCTTCCTGACGATGAACATCGAACCACCCCCACGCGGCCCCCCGGCCGCACGACGAGCTGAGCCGAACTGCGGCCCTCCGTCAAGCGCCATGTCGTCCACTCAATACACGACCGGAAGCTGCGGAATGCCCATGACGGCATCCGGAAACATTCACGACATGAACTCTCTCTATGCCCTCGCGAGAACAGAATACGGACAAGAAGAACGGAATCGCGAGGTCCGTGCAGCGCTGGAGGGGAGTCAGGGAGTTCCTGGTGGAGCGCGCGGTCGTGGCGCGCGGACGGGCGCTGCGGCAGCCTGGGTGTTCGTCGCGCGCGGCGCGGCGGCCTCGCGCGCGGCGACGCGCTCCGCCGCGGCGTGCACGCCGCGCGGGAGCGGCCGCGCTGCTCGGCGCTCGCGCCTCGACGACGCTGCACCCGAGGGCGCGGCGGCGGCCAGGGCCTTCACGGCGAGGTCGAGGGCGGCGGCTCGCCGTCGTCGGCCCTGATGCCGCCGCCTTCTCCGCGGGGTCGCGGGCTAGCGGGGCGAGCAGGAGATCGACGTCGCGCTCGGCGAACGCGCGGCGCTCGCGCTCGGTGAACGCGCGCGCCCACGCGACACAGGAATCGGCATACCGGAGCACATGCGCGCAAGTCGCTGGACTCCACCTTCCATGCACCCTCCTTGCAACGCGACGGCGCGCCTCCGCGTCTTCCGTTTCGCCGAGAGAAGGGCTCTACTGGATTGTGGGGGGACCGCGGACGAGCGGAAGACGACGAAGACGACACGCTGCATAGAGAACGACGTCGGCCATGGCCGACGTCGTCATCGAACGCGGCGGCGCCGGACGGCGAGCGGCGCGGCCCCGCCCCTTGAGACCAGAGGAGGAGGCATCAGTGAGCCAGGCTCGACCTCATGTGCTGGTCGTGGACGCCGAGAAGAGGGTCCGCGACAGGCTTGTCCACGAGCTCAACGACGGCGGCTTCGACGTCACGTGCGTCGACAGCGGGCTCGCCGCGATCGAGCTCGTCAAGGCGCGCCGGTTCGACCTCGCGGTCGCCGACGTCAGGGCGCCGGGCATGGACGGCCCGGAGACGATCGCCGCCCTCAAGGCGATCAGCCCGGACCTCGAGATCATCGTCGGCGCCGCGCGCCCGAGCGCGCAGGCCGCCGTGGAATGCATGAAGAGCGGGGCGTACGACATCCTCGAGAAGCCGTACGACATCGAGGACATGAAGCGCCTGCTCGGCGCCGCCATGCTGCGCACGCACCTCGATGCCGTCGCCGCCGTCCACCAGGCGAGCGCCGCCCTCGTCGCCTCCCTCGCGCGGAGCGACTTCCCGGAGCGCGCCGCCGATCTCGCAGGAAAGGTAATTTACACCACGTCCGCGGCGCTCGCGCTGGCGCGCGACGCGCTCGACGCCCGGGACGAGGAGGTCGCGGTGTACCTGGCGGCCTCCGGCGCGGCGGTGCCCGCGGCCTTCGTCGCGCGGCTCGCCGCCGAGGTGGAGGGCGCGAGCTCCCCTGTCCGGCTGTCCGCCGAGGACGCGCCCGAGCTGCTCCGCACCGACGAGGGCGACCGGTTCGGCGCGGCCATCGTGGCGCCGCTCCGGCTGGGCGAGTGCTGGTTCGGCGTCCTCCTGGCGCTCCGCGACGAACGTCTGCCGGAGTTCACCAGCCAGGAGGAGCAGGCCATCGGCATCTTCGCCATCGAGCTGGCGCTCGCGTTCTACGGCCGGAAGGCCCGGCGAGCGCGCGGACCACGCGCCGCCTGACGGCCGCCGGCGCGCCGACACGCGGACCGCGCGCCGCCTGACGGCCGCCGACGCCGACCGCGGGATCCGCCCGGCGATCGCGGGCCGAGACGCCCGCAAATTCTTCGGTGGCGGCGCGCGAGATTCCCTCTGGCGAACGCGAGCACACCCCACTAAAGGAGGGGGGCGATGAGCTCCACTGCTGCCCCATCGACTCTTCCCACCCGGGCCCAGCGCGTCGCACTCTTCTACCGGGACCTCGTCGGCAAGAAGTTCGCGATGGCGCTGAGCGGCGTCGTCTTCTTCGGCTTCGTCATCGGCCACATGGCCGGCAACCTCCAGGTCTTCCTCGGCCGACAGAAGTTCAACGACTACGCCGCCTTCCTCCACGGCACGCCCTCGCTGCTCTGGGGGACGCGGCTCGTGCTCCTCGTCTCGTTGATCGTCCACGTGTACACGGGCATATCGCTCGCGCGGCACAGCCGCGCTGCCCGGCCGGTCCGCTACCAGGTGAAGGGGCAGCGGCACCCGAACGTCGCCGCCCGCACGATGCTGCTGAGCGGCGCCGTCCTCGGCGCCTTCATCGTCTATCACCTGCTCCACCTGACGGTCGGCGCCGTGCACCCCGACTTCGTGCCGCTCGACGCCTACGACAACGTCGTGAAGGGCTTCAGCGTGGCGCCGGTGGCGATTGCTTACGTCGTGGCGATGAGCCTGCTCGCGCTGCACCTCTACCACGGCGCGTGGAGCATGTTCCAGTCGATGGGCCTCACCCACCCGCGCTACACGCCGGCGCTCAGGAAGTTCGCGGCCGCGGCGTCGATCCTGCTCGCCGTCGGCTTCTCCTCCATCCCGCTCGCCGTCCTGTTCGGCATCGTCCGCTGAGCCCGGAGCGTCGTCACACCATGCAGCTCAACGCCAAGATCCCCGACGGTCCCATCGAGAAGAAGTGGGACCAGCACCGCTTCAACCTGAAGCTCGTCAACCCGGCGAACAAGCGGAAGTACACGGTCATCGTCGTCGGGACCGGCCTCGCGGGGGGCGCCGCGAGCGCGACCCTGGCAGAGCTCGGCTACAACGTGAAGAGCTTCTGCTTCCAGGACTCGCCGCGCCGCGCGCACAGCATCGCCGCGCAGGGCGGGATCAACGCCGCGAAGAACTACCAGAACGACGGCGACAGCATCTACCGCCTCTTCTACGACACCGTGAAGGGCGGCGACTACCGCGCGCGCGAGGCCAACGTGTACCGGCTCGCGCAGATCAGCGTGAACATCATCGACCAGTGCGCCGCGCAGGGCGTGCCGTTCGCGCGCGAGTACGGCGGCGTGCTCGCGAACCGCTCCTTCGGCGGGGCGCAGGTGTCGCGGACGTTCTACGCGCGCGGGCAGACCGGGCAGCAGCTCCTGCTCGGCGCCTACCAGGCGCTCGAGCGGCAGATCGGCCTCGGCAAGGTGAAGATGTACCCGCGCACCGAGATGCTCGACCTCGTCGTCGTCGACGGCAAGGCGCGCGGCATCGTCACGCGCAACCTGATCACCGGGGCGATCGAGACGCACCTCGGCGACGCGGTCGTGCTCGCGTCGGGCGGCTACGGGAACGTCTTCTTCCTCTCGACGAACGCGAAGGGCTCGAACGCCACGGCCATCTGGCGGGCGCACAAGCGCGGCGCGCTCTTCGCGAACCCCTGCTTCACGCAGATCCACCCGACGTGCATCCCCGTCTCCGGCGACTACCAGTCGAAGCTGACGCTCATGAGCGAGTCGCTCCGGAACGACGGCCGCATCTGGGTGCCGCTGAACGCGGGCGACACGCGCGCGCCGGAGAGCATCCCGGAGCACGAGCGGGACTACTACCTCGAGCGCCGCTACCCGAGCTTCGGCAACCTCGTCCCGCGCGACGTCGCGTCGCGCGCGGCGAAGGCGGTGTGCGACGAGGGCCGCGGCGTCGGGCCGACCCGGCTCGGCGTGTACCTCGACTTCTCGGACGCCATCCGGCGCCTCGGCAAGGCGGCCATCGCCGAGCGCTACGGCAACCTCTTCGACATGTACGAGCGCATCACCGGCGACGACCCGTACACCGTCCCGATGCGCATCTACCCCGCGATCCACTACACGATGGGCGGGCTCTGGGTCGACTACAACCTGATGAGCACGGTCCCCGGCATGTTCGTGCTCGGCGAGGCGAACTTCTCCGATCACGGCGCGAACCGCCTCGGGGCGAGCGCGCTCATGCAGGGGCTGGCCGACGGCTACTTCATCATCCCCTACACGATCGGCGACTACCTCGCCTCGACGAAGCTCGAGCGGGTCGACGACACACACGCCGCCGTGCGGGACGCGGAGCGCGACGCGCGGGCCCGGCTGACGAAGCTGCTCGGCACGAACGGCTCGCGCACGGTCGACTCGTTCCACCGCGAGCTCGGCAAGATCATGTGGGAGCACTGCGGGATGGCGCGCAACGCGACCGGGCTCAAGGGCGCGCTCGCGCGGATCCCGGAGCTCCGGGAGCAGTTCCACCGCGACGTGCGCCTCTCGGGCTCGGACGTCGGCCTGAACCAGGAGCTCGAGAAGGCGGCGCGCGTCGCCGACTTCTTCGAGCTGGCCGAGCTCATGTGCCGCGACGCGCTCAACCGCGAGGAGTCGTGCGGCGGGCACTTCCGCGAGGAGCACCAGACGCCGGAGGGCGAGGCGAAGCGCGACGACGCGAACTTCACCTACGCCGCCGCCTGGGCGTGGAGGGGCGAAGGCCAGGCCCAGGAGCTCCACAAGGAGCCGCTCCAGTTCAACGAGGTTCACCCCACGCAGCGGAGTTACAAATAATGCGCCTCACGCTCCATGTCTGGCGACAGAAGGGCAAGTACGAAGTCGGCCGGTTCGTGACGTACGAGGTGCCCGACGTCAGCGAGCACATGTCCTTCCTCGAGATGCTCGACGTGCTCAATCAGCGGCTCATCCTGAAGGGCGAGGAGCCGATCGCCTTCGATCACGACTGCCGCGAGGGCATCTGCGGCATGTGCGGCTTCATGATCAACGGCCAGGCGCACGGGCCCCTCCGTGGGACCACCGTGTGTCAGCTGCACATGCGTCACTACAAGGATGGCGACGTGTTGTGGCTCGAGCCGTGGCGCGCGCAGGCGTTCCCGGTGGTGAGCGACCTCGCCGTCGACCGCAGCGCGTTCGATCGCATCGTGGCGGCCGGCGGCTACATCTCGGTGCCGACGGGCAGCGCGCCGGACGCGAACGCGGTCCCGGTGCCGAAGCCGATCGCCGAGCGCTCGATGGACGCGGCGGCGTGCATCGGCTGCGGCGCGTGCGTCGCGTCGTGCCCGAACGCGTCGGCCTCGCTCTTCACCGCGGCGAAGCTCACACACCTGAACCTCCTGCCGCAGGGCCAGCCGGAGCGCGACGAGCGCAGCCTCAAGATGGTGGGGCAGATGCGCGTCGAGAACTTCGGCCACTGCACGAACATCGGCGAGTGCGAGGCGGTCTGCCCGAAGGAGATCCCGCTCGACGTGATCGCGACGATGAACCGCGACTACCTGCGCGCGACGCTGCGCCACCGCGACGTGCAGGCCAAGGGCGGCACCGGCTGAGCCGCGGGCGGGCGCGCCGCCGCCGCCGCCGCCAGCAGGCGCGCCGCGCCGCGCCGCACCGCCGCCGCTGTCCCTCCTCTCCTTCCTCCCCTTCCCAGGCGCTGCCCCTTATCCAGGTGCCGCGGCGCCCCGCCCCGCGCATCCCGTCCCGAACGGCGGCGTCCGTCGCGCCCAGCCGGCAGCGCCGCCGTGCCCACAACCACCACCCTTCCCCGCGCGGCCCACGCGGCGGAAGTGTGCTCCCCGGATGACGCGGGCGATCTTCTCGGATCCATCGCTGGCCGTACGGTGGCCCCTCGCCCGCGCGCAGGCGTGGACCGCACGCGCCTAGGTGCCGCGGCCCCGCGATCCCACGCCGCGCGCTGACAGGCAAGCTGTGCATGCAGCAAAGCATTGATGTGTTCGCCGTGACATCCACGCGGGGCGATCCGAGATCGACCGAGGTTGAGCGCCCGCGTGCTCCTGTCCACCTCCAGGGCCGGGAGGCGCGCCATCTGTGGAGAACACGTCAGGCGTTCCCCGAACGCCGGCTCAGGGACATCCTAGATCCTGAGCGGCGCGCGGAGGCGGCTCGTACAGCGATCAAGGGATAACCACTCGTGATGTTTCAAGAACATCTCGATGCGATTCGCGCCGACACGAGTAGGCAGTTCCCTAATCGAACCAAGCCTGGACACTTCAGTAGCAGCGCAACGAGCGAAGGTGTCGAGACGATCTCCCGCACGGCAAAAAAACATGTCAGGTTCAACGTCCACTTGTTCGAGCTCGCCAGTTGCCATAGGCTTGAAAGCTGTCCGGAACGGGATCACACGTCATAAGACAATTGTGGTGACCCCACACGGTGTCGTAGACTAGGTGGAGCGTTGAGCGCCGCGGCGAGGGGGGGCTCCCGCCGCGAGCGATCCTGGGTTCAAGTCAGATCAGCTCTCTCTGCACGGAGCCGGTTCAAGGGGGGACCGGCAGCAGAGGGGGCCGGGACATTCTCCATAGCGGCCGCTCGCACCGCGGATCGACAGATCCGTTTTGGGTACGGGAACGACGCGCGTCGGGACCGCAGGCCAGATCAGGCTGGGTCGTACGCGCCCGCGCGCTCCGCAGGCCGGCGCCGCTGCCCCGCTCGGGGAGCGCGCGCCCTCGAGGCCGGCGCGGATGTTTGAGCACCAAGCACACCAGATCTCTCTGACGGGTGGAAGAAGCAGGAGGGGACCTTCATGAGCAGCTGCATCGACGGCCTTAACGTGCATCCCAGGAGCGTTCACGATGCTGCCGTCGTCCTCGACACCCTGACGGAGCGGCTCCTCAGGGTGGACGATCCGCGCGCGGCGTTCACCGACGTCTACGGCGTCGTCACCCGCGCTGTCGCGGCGCAGGTCGAGCGGCCCGGCGGCATGTTCCTCGAGCCGGCGTGGATCTCCCGCCTGGCGGGCCGGTTCTGCGAGCGGTACCTCGCGACGCTCGGCGCCTGCGAGCGGGGCGCGGCGCAGGACTGCGGCGCCTGGCGCATCGCGTACGCGAGCGCGTCCTCGCGGTTCGCGCTGCCCGTGCAGAACGCGCTGCTCGGGTTCAGCGCCCACATCAACTACGATCTGGTCTTCGGGATCCACGCGACGATCGTGGAGTTCGGGCACGGCGGCGACGCGAGGATGCTCGCGCGCCTCAAGCACGATCACGATGCGGTCAATATGCTGCTCCGCCGCTCGATCCCCGAGGCGCTCGCGCGGCTCAGCGCGCGGCACCGCTGCGGCGTGAGCTCGTTCTTCCGCGAGACCGCCCCGGAGACCGCGAGTTGGTTCGCCATGGAGCTTCTCTCGCGCTGGCGCGAGCGCGTCTGGGCCGACGTGCTCTCCCTGCTCGCGGCGCGCGGGTCGAGCGAGCGGGAGGCGCTCGCCCGCGGCGTGGAGCAGCGCTCGGCCCGCATCGGGCAGCTGCTCGCGCTGCCCGCGATCCACGTCGCCTCGAGCCCGGCGCGGCGCCTCGCGTCCGTGGTCTCTAGCGTCTCGAGCGCGGCGTGAGCGCGGGCGGGGCCGGGCCGGCGGCCTGCGCCGTCGTACACTACGGGCATGAGCAAGGTCCCCAAGGAACCGCCGGCGGGCGAGATCACCCCGGAAGCGCTGTACCTGCGGCGGCGCGAGCTCCTGAAGAACGCGGCGCTCTTCGCCGGCACGGCCTCGGCCATCGGCGGCGGCCTCGTCTGGCTCACGGGCGGCGCGGCGCGCCGCGCCGGCGGTGAGGCCGCGCCCGGCGGGGAGGCCGCGCCGCTCGCCAGCGCGCCGGCCGAGCTCGCCGCGCCGCCCGCCGGCGCGGGCGGGAGGGGCGCGTTCGTCACCGACGAGGCGCGGACGCCGTACGAGGACGTCATCTCCTACAACAATTTCTACGAGCTCGGCCTGAGCAAGTCCGAGCCGGCCGCGAACGCCGGCCGCCTCCGGCTGCGCCCGTGGACGGTCGCGTGCGAGGGTGAGATCAAGAAGCCCGCGGTGATCGACCTCGACACGCTGCTCGCGTGGTTCCCGCTCGAGGAGCGCGTCTACCGCATGCGCTGCGTCGAGGCGTGGTCGATGGTGATCCCGTGGCTCGGGTTCCCGCTCGCGGCGCTGCTCAAGCGCCTCGAGCCGACGTCGCGCGCCCGGTACGTCCAGTTCACGACGCTGCTCGACCCGAAGCAGCTGCCCGGCCAGCGCAGCGACGTGCTCGACTGGCCCTACGTCGAGGGGCTGCGGATCGACGAGGCGATGCACCCGCTCACGATGCTGGCGGTCGGGCTCTACGGGAAAACGCTGCTCGGCCAGAACGGCGCGCCCATCCGCCTCGTGGTCCCGTGGAAATACGGGTTCAAAGGGTGCAAGTCGATCGTGAACATCAAGCTCACCGAGCAGCAGCCGAAGACGAGCTGGAGCCAGGCCGCTCCGGACGAGTACGGGTTCTATGCGAACGTGAACCCCGCGGTCGATCACCCGCGCTGGAGCCAGGCGACCGAGCGGAGGATCGGCGAGCTAAGGCGGCGCCCGACCTTGCCGTTCAACGGCTACGCGGAGGAGGTCGCCGGGCTTTACAGCGGCATGGATCTCCGGGAGAGCTTCTGAGCATGAGCTCGCCCGCCATCACCGGCTCGCCGGCAGCACCGACGGCGCCGGCGCCGGGCCCCGCGCCGGCGCGCAGGCCGCCGCTCGGCGCCGGGGCGCTGGCGGGCCGCAGGTTGCCCTGGCTCGAGCCCGCCGTCGTCACGGGCGGCCTGATCCCGCTGGCCGTGCTCGCCGCGCGCGCCGCGACGGACGCGCTCGGGCCGAACGCGATCGCCGAGGCGCTCAACCAGCTCGGCCTGCTCGCGCTCGTGCTGCTCGTCGCCTCGCTCGCGGCGACGCCGCTCAAGCTCGCTTCGGGATGGACGTTCCCGATCCGCATCCGCAAGGCGCTCGGGCTGCTCGCCTTCTTCTACGCGTGCGCGCACTTCCTGATGTACGCGGTCCTGGATCAGGGGCTCGACGTCCCCGCCATCGTCGAGGACATCACGGAGCGCCCCTTCATCCTCGCCGGCTTCGTCGCGTTGCTCCTGCTCGTCCCGCTCGCGGCGACGTCGACCGCGCGCATGCTGAAGCGCCTCGGGTTCGCGCGCTGGAAGCGCCTGCACCGCCTCGCGTACGTCGCCGCCGTGCTCGGGGTCGCGCACTTCTTCCTGCGGGTGAAGCAGGACACGACGGAGCCCCTGATCTACGCGGGGCTGCTCGCGCTGCTCTTCGGCGCGCGCGCGGTGGGCGCGCTCGCATCGCGCGTCGCCGGGGCGCGGCGCGCGCGCGGGGCCTCGGCGGCGCGCGCCGCGGCGCCCCGGTCGGATCCGCCGGCGCGCTGACGACCCGGCGCCCGGCGCCCGGCGATACCGCCGCGCTGCAGCATGAGTTCGGTTACGATCGCGCCTCCACCTTGGAGGCGTGAGGACCGCAGCATGAAGCTCTTCACCATCGGGGACAGCATCTCCCAAGGCGTCATGTCGCTCGGCGTGGCGCGCACCCACCTCGCCTACGCGACGTGGATCGCGCGCTCGCTCGGCGTCGACGTGGGCGACGCGCTCTCGAGCCCGGCGTACCGTGTGCCCGACTACCCGGTCCACGGGCTTCTCCTCGACCTCGAGGTGGTGCTCCGCCGCCTCTACCTCGCGTTCGGCTCCAGGATCGACGGCCTCGAGTGGGCCGCCTTCGCCGGCGAGATCAGCCGGGTGCTCGACGAGTCCGAGGACTACTACGAGCGGGGCGAGGGGGCGGGGCCCTACCGCGGGGGGAGCGTGCCCTGGTTCCACAACGTCTCGGTGTACGGCTTCGACGTGGCCGACGCGTGGCTCGTGACCCCCGCGATCTGCAAGCAGCGGATCGCGGCCGCGCCCGGGGCCGGCGACGGGTTCCTCCAGGGGCCGAGCGCGTCGTTCTACCGGACCGCGCTGCGCGTCCTCAACCCGTCGCGCGACGCGCGCTTCGACGGCTACACGCAGCTCGACTGGCTGAGCCACCACGCGCGCGGCGAGGGCGTCGAGAACCTCCTGCTCTGGCTCGGCCCGAACAACGCGGTGGGCTCCGCGATCCTGCTCAGCATCGCGGCGACGGAGGACAGGCCGGACCGCCGGCCGGTCTCGCTCAGCTTCGACGAGCGCACCCGGGCGCAGTGGAACCTCTGGATGCCGGACGACTTCGTCGCCGAGTACGACGAGCTGCTCGACCGGATCGACGCGGTCATGCGCCGCAACGAGAGCCCGGGCTGGCGCGTGTTCGTGGCCAACGTGCCGCACGTGACGATCGCGCCGATCGCCGCGGGCGTCGGGGACCCGCTCCCGGGTGTGCCGCGCTACTTCCCCTATTACACCTACCCCCCGCTCGCGCAGAGCCCCCGCCTCATCGAGGCGGGCGCGCCGCACCTCACCGCGGACGACGCGCGGCGCATCGACACGACGGTCGACGCCTGCAACACGCACATCGCGCGGCTCCTGGAGGAGAGGAACACGCGCCACGGCGAGCGGCGGTACCACCTCGTCGACATCTGCGCGGGCCTCGACCGGATCGCGTACAAGCGCAACGGCGGCGAGCCGCCTTACGAGCTCCCGGCGTACTTCCACGACCACGTCGCGCCGCCGATGGACACCCGCTACTACCACGTCGACCGCGCGGGGCGCCGCAAGGCGGGCGGCATCGTCAGCCTCGACGGGGTGCACCCGAGCGTCATCGGCCAGGGCCTGCTCGCGCACGAGTTCCTCAAGGTGATGAAGGAGGCCGGCGTCCAGGGCGCGGACCCGAACCACCTGCCGTGGCCCAGGATCGTGGCGAGCGACACGCTCTACCAGGATCCCATTCCGCTCATGGAGGAGATCTACGAGCACGAGGCGCTCGCGGCCGCGGCGCTGTCGGCGCACCGCGCCATCTTCGGCGGGTTCCAGGGGCGCCGCGGCAGCATCAAGGACTTCTGAGGCAGGGACGCCGGCGCGCTCAGGGCACCGCGGGCGGGCTGCCGCGCAGCATGAAGTAGATGAGCACCCCCGTGACGGACACGTAGAGCCAGAGGGGGAACGTCACCCGCGCGACCCGGGCGTGCTTCGCGAAGTTCGCCTTGTAGGCGAAGTAGAACGACGTGAGCGCGAGCGGCACGATGCCCGCCGACAGCACGATGTGCGAGATGAGGACGAAGAAGTAGACGGCGCGGATCGGGCCGGTGCCCTGGTAACGCGTGTCCCCGTGGACGAAGTGGTACGCGAGGTAGCCGACGAGGAACAGCGACGAGGCGACGAACGCCGAGACCATCAGGTACTTGTGCACGACGATCGCGCGGCGCTTGATCGCGATCCAGCCGGCGACGAGCAGCGCGGCGGCGGTCGCGTTCAGGGCGGCGTTCAGCGGCGGCATGAAGCGAAGATCGGCGCCGCCGGCGCCGCGCCGGATGATCAGGATGTAGGCGAGGAACGCGAGCGCGGCCGCGGAGAGCACCGCGTTGAAGATGTAGAACGAGCGATCGCTCGTGCGGGTGAGCAGGCCGACGGGCTTCAAGGGGCTCGAGGCGTGGGTCGACATCGCGCGGTCCATACCAGAGGGGCGCGCTCGGCGCGAACACGAGCGGGCGAGCGGCCCGGGCCAACGCTGGCCTCGCCGAGCCCGGCGCCGCGCCGTCTCGGGCGCTGCGGGTAAGCGCTCGCGCCTACGCGGAGCTCGGCGCCCGCCCGATCGCGGGGCTCCGGTCCGCGTTCCGCAGCGGCTCGCGCATGGTCACGAACTCCTCCGCCGCCGTTGGGTGGATGCCGACGGTGGCGTCGAACTGCGCCTTGGTCGCGCCGCACTTCAGCGCCACGGCGAAGCCCTGGATGATCTCGCCGGCGTCCGGGCCGACCATGTGGCAGCCGAGCACCCGGTCGGTGGCGCGGTCGACGACGAGCTTCATCATCGTCTTCTCCTCGCGCCCGGACAGGGTGTGCTTGAGCGGACGGAAGATCGAGAGGTAGACGGCGACGTCGTGGTGCTCGCGCGCCTGCGCCTCGGAGAGGCCGACCGTGCCGACGTTCGGCTGAGAGAAGACGGCGGTCGGGATGCCGGCGTAGTCCATGGGCCGGTGCTCGCCGAGGAAGAGCCGCCGCGACAGCGACATCGCCTCGGCGATGGCGACCGGCGTGAGCTGCACGCGCGCGATCACGTCGCCGATCGCGCAGATCGACGGGACCGACGTGCGGAACGTGTCGTCCACGAGGATGGCGCCGCCGTCGTCGACCTGGACGCCGACCTCCGCGAGGCCGAGCCCCTGCGTGTTCGGCACGCGGCCGGTCGCGTAGAGGATCTGGTCGGCGGGAAGCTCGGTGCCGTCGGCGAGCTCGGCGGAGAGCGCGCCGTCGCGCCGCTCGATCTCCTCGACACACGCGCCCAGGCGGAGGTCGAGGCCCTTCTTCTGGAGCTCGGCGGCGAGGAAGGTCCGGATGTCGTCGTCGAAGCCGCGCAGGAGGTGCATGCCCCGGTGCACCAGCGACACCTTGGCGCCGAGGCCGTGCAGGATGCTGGCGAACTCGACCGCGATGTAGCCGCCGCCGACGATGATCACGCGCCGCGGCAGGTCGTCGAGGTAGAACGCCTCGTCGGAGGAGATCGCGAGCTCGCGGCCGGGGAGCTCGGGGATCCACGGGCGGCTGCCGGTCGCGACGAGGATGTGCTCGGCGGTGACCGCGACGCCGTCGATCTCGACGGTGTGCGGGTCCACGATCTTCGCGCGGCCCCAGCGGACCTCGGCGCCCGAGTTCTTCAGGAGCCGCTCGTAGATGCCGTTGAGCCGCTCGATCTCCTTGTTCTTGTTGCGGAGGAACGTCGGCCACGCGAACGAGGGGCCGCCGTGCCCATCGCCGCCCGCGGCGGCGGCGCCGTGGCCGGGCACCGTCCAGCCGTAGCCACCCGCGTCCTCGAAGTCCTCGGCGAAGTGCGAGGCGTAGACGAGGAGCTTCTTCGGGATGCACCCGACGTTGACGCAGGTGCCGCCGAGGTGGCGCGCCTCGGCGACGGCGACCCGGGCGCCGTACGAAGCGGACATGCGGGCTGCGCGCACGCCGCCGGAGCCGGCGCCGATGACGAACAGATCGTAATCGTACTTGGACATGGGGGACGACTATGCCCCACGACGGGCGCGGTCGCCGCGCCGCGCGCGCGGACCCGGCGCGGGTTTCTGCTAGGGTGCCGCCGTTGCGCTCCTCGCCCCACACCGGACCCCTCGGCGCCGCGCCTGCGCCCGCGCCCGCGCCGGAGCCGCGCGACGGCGCTCTGCCCGAGCGGGGCGCGCCGCGCCCGCGCGACGGCGCTCTGCCCGAGCGGGGCGCGCCGCGCCTCCTCCGCCACGCGCGGCGCGCCCTGCCCTTCGTGCTCGCGGCCGCGCTCGTCGCCTTCACGCTCGGCCGGCTCGACGTCAGCAAATTCCTTGCCGCGCTCGCGCACGTCGACGCCCCGCTCTTCCTCGGGTTCGCCGTCCTCTTCGTCCTGGCGCTGCTCGCCGCCGACACGTTCGCGACCGTGCTCGTCTACCGGCGCGCCGTCGCCCCGGTCGCCTTCCGCGATTTCTTCGTGCTCCGCGGCGCCTCGTACCTCCCGTCGCTGCTCAACCACCACGTCGGCCAGGCGTTCATCACGGTCTTCCTCTCGCGCGTGCACGGCGTGCCGCTCGCGCGCGTGGCGGGCGCGACGCTCGTGGTCTACGCGTCGTGGCTCGGCTGCCTGCTCGCGCTGGGCGCGGTCGCCTTCCCGGCGAACGGCGCGTCGCTCGGCTGGTCGGCGCTGCTCCTCGCGGCCGGCGGGCTCTACCTCGCGCTGCTCGCGCTGCGCCCCGCCCGGCTCGCGCGCGCGCGGCTCCTCGCCCCGCTCTTCGAGGCGGGCGTGCGCGGCCACCTGCTCGCCCTCGCCGCGCGGGTGCCGCACCTCGTCGTCCTGTTCGTCGGCACCTGGCTTCCGTTCTGGTTCTTCGGCGTGCGGATCCCCGTCGGCGCCGCCCTGACGTACATCCCGATCCTGATGGTCGCGGTGACGCTCCCCCTCACCCCGCAGGGCTTCGGCACACGCGACGTGCTCGCCGCCGCGCTGTTCGAGCGCTTCGCCGCCGGCGCGACGCACGAGGAGCGCCTGGCCGCCATCGCCGCCTCGACGACGGCGTGGGCCGTGGCGATCACCCTCGTCGAGGCCGCGCTCGGCCTGGCGCTGCTCCGCGTCGCCCTGCCCGGCGAGGGGAACAAGGACCGCGCGGAGCTCTCCCGGGAAGCGGCCTGACGCAGGGCAGGGCCGCCGTCGCCGCGGCGATCTCACGTCGAGACGGCGGCGCGAGGCGGGCGAGGCGGAACCCGGAAGGCGCCCGGCGAAGGGGGCCGGAGCGAACCATCTCCAAAGCAGATGGGTCCCATGAACTTAATGCCGATTCACAAGATGGGTCGCCGGGCACAAGCTACGGGCATGAACAACACGTCCTCGATGCAGATTCGTCGGTCCGGCGAGCGCGGCTATGCCGATCACGGGTGGCTCCAGTCGTTCCACACGTTCTCGTTCGCCAACTACTACGACCCGGAGCACATGGGGTTCCGCGCGCTGCGGGTCATCAACGACGACCGTGTCGCCCCGGCGCGGGGGTTCGGGAAGCACCCGCACCAGAACATGGAGATCGTCACGTACATGCTCGATGGGGCGATCGAGCACAAGGACAGCATGGGGAACGGGTCGGTGATCCGCCCTGGCGAGGTCCAGCGGATGTCGGCGGGGACCGGCGTGTTCCACAGCGAGTTCAACGCGTCGAAGGCCGATGTCGCGCACCTCCTGCAGATCTGGATCGTGCCGGACAAGAGCGGGTACGAGCCGAGCTACGAGCAGAAGGCGTTCTCCCGCGAGGAGCGGTCGGGTCGGCTGCGCCTCGTGGCGTCGCGGGACGGGCGCGAGGGCTCGGTGACGGTCCACCAGGACGTCAGCGTGCTCGCGGGGCTCTTCGGGCAAGGTGATGAGGCGCGGTACGAGCTCGCGGCAGGGCGGCACGCGTGGGTCCACGTGGCGCGCGGGCGGGTCGAGCTGAACGGGACGGCGCTCGAGGCGGGCGACGCGGCGGCCATCGGCCCGGGAGGAGCGGTCGAGCTGCGCGGCGGCGAGGCGGGCGAGGTGCTGGTGTTCGACCTGGCGTGAAGGGGTGGCGCCTCGACGAGGGGCGCCTCGCGGCGCCGCGGGACAGAGGGCTCACTCTCCGCTCCTCGGAGCGGCGAGATCACGAGCCCTCGACCCGCCGGAGCAGCCCCTCGACCACCACGTCGGGCACCCACCCGCTCCACCCCACCGCGATCACGTCGTCCCCTTCCCTCACCGCGCCTTGCACGCTCGCCGACGTCACCAGGATCGCCTTCGGCCAGCCCGACAGGTGCTCGGCGTACTCCCACCGGTAGAGCATCGCCTCGTGAAAGCCCTGGAGCACGTACCCCGGGTCTTCCGTCAGCTTGATCTCCACCACGGCCGCCGTCCGCTCGCCGCCCTTCTCGACCACCACGGTCGCGTCGGGGCGCATCCTCCCGGTGTGGCCGAAGTAGTGCCGCGCTCCGAGGTCACACGCGCCGGCGTCGAGGTGCGACTGGTTGTAGAAGACGCGCACGCGCGCGCCGTCGTCGCGCGCCAGGGTGGCCACCTCGCGCCGATCCCTGCGCACGAGGCTCCGGTGGAGGGTCCAGCGCCCGCCCTCGGCCTGCTCGAGCCGCGCCCACATCGCCTGGAGCAGCCGCATGACGACGGCGATCTCGAACCGCGCGTGGTCCTTGAGCGGCCGGAGCGCTCCGTCCGCGACGACGGCCGCGATCCGCGCCGGGTCGTCCGCGTCCAGCCCGCGCCCGAGCGCGCGGTGCCACCCGAGGGCGGCCGCGTGGCACGGGTGCCGGCTCCCGTGCGCCGCCTCCTCGTGGCGGGGCCCGGGCCGCTCGCGCGGCACCTCGCGCAGGACCGTCGACGCGAGCAGGTGCCGGAGCTGGCCCTCGCACGCCGCCGCGTCCGTGCCCCATCCGGAGCCGCCCAGCACCTCCGCCTGCCGCAGGTCGACCAGCACGTCCAGCAGGCGCTCGGCGGTCGCGCGCACGAGCACGTTCTCCGGCAGGGCGAAGCTCCTCTGCCGCGCGCGGGTCACTAACCGGGTGCGCTGGCCCGCAGACCAGAAGGCGAGCGTCGGCTCGAGATCGAGCCGCCCCTGGAATCCGCCCTCCCACTCGCGCCGCGACACCTCCGTCTGCGACGGCAGCGAGCGCACGAGCTCGGGCAGGAGGCGAAAGGAGAAGGTCCGGAGCGCCTCCATGCGCGGCGAGAGCGTGCTCGCCGCCCGGAGCAGCGCGAGCTCGTGGGGTCTGCCCGTCAGCCGCTCGAGGAACAACGCGGCGTCCTCGGCGGAGAGCGACGTGCGCGCCGAGTCCGGCAGGAGGTAGCCGGGGAAGTGCTCGCGGAGGAAGGCTTCCCAGGGCGCGCCCGTCATGCGCGCCGGAACGTCAGGTGGGGAAAGAGCTCCTGGTAGCGGCGCGCCAGCGCGGAGGTGGCCTCTGCCGAGGTCCAGCCCGCGAGGCTCGCGAGCAGCAGGTCGAGCGCCTTGGACGCGGGATCCTGCTCGAGGCCCTCGAGCTGGGGCAGGAGGTACATGGCGACGGCCTCCGCCATGCCGTCGCCGGACGCCTGCCGGCGGCGCATGTAGCGCACCATGTCGAAAGGAGCCAGTTGCGACGAATCGAGGATTGGGTGGTGGTTCTCCACACCGTGTCGAGCAGGGCGGGCAACAGCTCGTTGACACGCGCGGTGTCCGCGCGACCGAGCGCGCTCGCGATGACCAGCACCTCGATCAGCCCCGTATACGTCCGGTGCAGGCGCTCGAAGAGCGCGCGGGGCAGCGGGTCGAGCAGGTAAGCTTCGCCGTCCGGCGTGAGCGCGAAGCGCCCGTCGCGCAGCTGTGCGAGGCCGAGGTTCAGGAGCAGGTTGGTGTACCCGCTCCGCGCCGTCGCGCCGGTGACCTCGTATCGTTCCCGAAACAGGGTGGAGAGCTCCTCCTCGGTGAGCGGCTGCTCCCGGAGCTCGTCGAGCAGATCGTCGAGCGTCTGTTTGAAATGCCGGACACCTCCGGGCAGCGACCATAGAGAGTCGCGTCGAGCCTCCGCGGCGGGCGCGCCGCCCTGCACCCCGCTGCGCTCTTCGCTCGAGGCCCCTCCTGACCCATTCGTTCCAGCGTCGAGCAGCCGGTCGGGGTCGAACGGGAGCTTGCCTTTGATGCCTTCCTGCTCGCCGCGCACGAAGAACGGCAGCTTCAGGAGGGCAATGTGCACGAGCCGCGCAAAGCCCTCTCGCGGAGAAGGGAGCACGTCCCCCTCTGGCAGCTTCACCGAGAACGTCTCGGCCCACCACGGCGAAATGAGCGGCAACTCCGACCGGTCCACCGCGGTCTTGATCTGATGTTTCCGGCGCAACGCGGTCTCGACGTCGTGCTCCTTGCGCTTGAACGGGCTGAACGATGTGCCGATCGCGACGCTCTGCCCATCCTGCCCTTCGCGCAGGGCGAGCGCGACCGAGATCCACGATATCTCCTGGTTGGTCAAGGCGATCGCGGCCTTGATCCTGGTGAGGTGTCGATAGGCGTTGGTCGTCTGCCACCAGGCGACCTGGAGCAGCAGATCGACGCTCCCCCCTGGCCAGGAGCACCCGACGAGCACCGCGCGCGGGAGCGGGCCATCGACGGCCTCGTCCAGGCCGAGGAGCCCTCGCGCGGGCCACGGGGGCGAGGCCAACCGATCCACCTGCACGTCGACGGGGGTCCCCACGACCGAGAGCTTCAGCGGCTCCGCGGCGTCGAGGATGGCGCGCACCGCGCGCAGGGCGATCCGGTTTGCGTCGGCCCTTGCCGTCGGGGAGCTCTGCGTCACTGCCCGTTCCTCGACCTCATCAGGCGCGCCATCTCGAGATCGTCGGGCTTCCCGCGCTCCTCGAGCGCGCGGGCGACGCGCGCGTGGTCTGCCGGCGACCGGTTCTGGCTCAGCTTGAACTTGGCCTCGACCCGCTCGATGTCGATTGAAAATCCAACGATTCCCTGGACGAGGCCCTCGAGCACCCCCTCGTCGAGCTTCCCCGTGCTCCACGGCTCCGCGGCCCCGCGCTCGTGGATGGCGGCGAGATCGTCGACGAGCTTCACCAGCTCGTCGCGGCTCATCGGCCCTGCCGCGCGCCCGTGCGCGTGCACCACGGCGTAGTTCCATGTCGGCACCTGCCTCGTGGGCTGCTCGTACCATCGTGGCGAGACATAGCCGTGCGGCCCCGAGAACACGGCGACGACCGGTCTCCCTTCCGTCGCCAGCTTCCAGATGCGGTTCCCCCGCGCCATGTGCACGCGGAGCCGCCCCCACGCCCCCGCGTCGCGATCGATCACGAACGGCAGGTGTGCGATCTCCACCCCCCCGTGCTCCTCCGTCACCATGAGGCAGCCGAAGCTGTATCCCTCCATGATGTCGAGCACCCGTTCACGGTCCGTCTCGACAAACAGCCTGGGCGAGTACATCCCGCGAGCATACACCCCCGCCCCACCCCGGGGAACAACCCACGCGGCGGCCAGCTCGCCGGCGCGCTAGGTCGACACGCCGCGATGCCGCGGTGGTCTCGCCCTCTCTCCGGGCCCTACACCACGGCGCGCAGCTCGAGACCGACGTCGCGCGTGAGCCACCAGCGAATGGCCGCGAACTCCGTGCGGCTCGACGACGCCACCGCGACGGCGAGCGGGGCGCCCGGCAGCCGCTTGGCCACGATCACGGAGTCGCCGGTCTCGACGATCTTGGTGATGTCGCTGGAGAACCAGGCGAGGCGCATCTCGTTCTCGTCCACCATGGCCTGGAAGCGCGGCCAGGCGTCGTCGCGCGGGCCGGCGTGGGCCAGCGTGGCCTTGAAGGGCCTGGGCTGGTAACGGACCCTGACGAACACGGGGAGGCAGAGCCACTCGGAGAGCGCCCCGGAGACGACCTGCGCGTGCGCGGCCGGGATGCGGCCGAAGTCGCCTCCGATCACGGAGTGCATGGCGACGACCCTCGGCTCGCGGCCCTCCGTGTGGTGGAGGAACAGATCGAGATAAGGGTCCTCCTGCGAGACGCCGAAGAGCTCGTACTCCGCAGGGAGCGATCCCTCCGTGCTCTCGTACGCGCCCACGAGGGCGTCCGCGTCGAGGTCGAGCGGATCGACCTTCATCCCTCCGGGCGCGCCGAAATGCTCCAGGAAGCGGCGGTGCGGCGCGCTCGGCGGACGCCCCAGCGCGCGCTCCAGCGCGGCGAGGCTCTCCGGGGAAGCGCCGCGGTGGACATCGATCGTCGGTTCCAGGCTCGTCATGTAGGTGACGGCTCGATCCACGGGGTCGTCGTGCGTCTCGCTCATGGCCTCTGTCTCGCTGGCTCAGAATCCGCGGTTGATGGGCGCCGGCGCCGGATCGGGGTTGGGCAGCACGAACGGGAACGCGTCCGCGCGCGGGTTGCCGCCGAACTCGCAGATCATCCGCCCGATGTAGATCCGGCAGTTGTTGCACGAGGCCTGGAACTGGCCGTCGACCCGGGCGCTCCGCGTGGCGCCCACCCAGATCTCCGCCATCGAGTCGATGGTGAGGCCGAGGTGCAGCGCGTGGCTGAGGAGCTTGGTCGCCGCGCACTCACCGAACGTGTTGCCGATGTTCTGCAGCGGGTTCGTGGGATAGGCGGTCGTGTTGCGTGTGGCGTTGTGGATCGTCGTCGCCGCCGGGGGCGCCGGAGACCAGTAGCCGTTGGGCTGGACGCCTGCCCCTCCGGGGAAAGAGCCCGAGATCGCGCGGAGCCGCACGGGGTTGCCCGCGCTGTCCTGCCCGCGCAGGACACCGAACATCTTGGGCTTCTTCAGTCCGTACGCCGCGGGATTGGGAGGCACGCGGAAGAACTTGACCGGGATGTTCGCGAGCCACGGCCAGCCCTGGTTCCCGATGTGGTTGTTCAAGGTGATGTTGGCGGCGTTGTTCTTCACGGCGTTGCTGCCGACCGCGGCGTTCCACGCGTTCCAGTGGACGGCCACGCAGTCCTGGATCTGGTTGCGCAGCTCCAGCGCGTCGATCGCCGCCTCATTGCCGGCGAAGTCGGGCTCGATCCAGTGATAGACGGTGCCCTGCTGGGCGTTCGAGCAATCCTCGCAGAGGTGCCCGTGGTGGTGCGGCACCGCCGGAAGGGCCGTGGCCACGCCGTTTCCCAGGACGTGGGCGAGGACCGGCGCGCCGTGGGGGCGCTGCCGGGTCGCCTCGTGCGGACAGGCGCCGCCGGCCTGCGCCTGGATCGGGACGCGGACGGCGACCGGCGGCAAGACGGCCGGCGTCCAGCGGATCTGCGAGCACATCGGGACCACGTCCACCTGCGCGGTGGCCCGCACGGTGCGCCCCATGGCCGTGTACGCGACCCGGAAGCTCCCCGTCGCGCGCGTGACGCCCTCCACCTGGATTGCGGCCTGGTTGCCGGGGTTCGCCCCGCCCTGGAACCGGACGATACCCGCGTTGAGCTCGGTCCACGCGTACGTCCCCGCAGCGGGCGCGCCGACCGCCGTGAGGGTGCATGTCGCCGGCGCCACGTTGGGAAAGGGGAGCAGCGTCTGCGGGTTGGGGCCGCCGCCCACGGTCTCCTGGATGAACACGGAGACGACGTGGCAATTCATGGTGGCCGTCGCCGTCACCCCATGAACGGCATAGTGCACCTGCGCCGTGGTGCTGCCGCCGGCGACGCTCTCCAGCGTGATGTTGGCGCTGTTGCCAGGGTTGGCGTGGCCCTGGAAGTCGGCGATGGTGGGATGCGCGATCTGCCAGGTGAACACACCGCCGCCCGGCCTGCCCACCGCCTGGAGAGGCGACGTGTCCGGCGGCTGGCCGCCCTGGTGCGCCAGCACCAGCGGCCCGGCCTGCACGAAGGTCACCTCGACGACGTGGACCAGCGCCGACGCGGAGGCCGTCACGCCCGCGAAGGTGTATTCCACGGTCACGCGCGAGCTCCCCGGCGCCACCGTCTCGAGGGTGGCCTGGGCGGCATTGCCGGGATTGCCGCCCTGGAAATCGAGGTGTGTGCCCCTGTTGGCGATGGTCCAGCGGTAGACACCGCCGCCCGGCGTCCCCTGCGCGTTCAGCAGGAGGGTGTTCGCCCCCGCGCCGGGTGCGTGGCAGAGCACCGCCGCGACCGGCGCCTGCTGCAGCGTGACGTCGACGACGTGGACGTCGACCTCCGCGCTCGCCCGCGCGGTGCCGACCGTGTATCCCACCTGGACACGCGCGGTGCCGGCCGCGACCGGATCCAGGGTGGCGGTCGCGGTGTCGCCGGGCGGCCCACCCTGGAATTGTACGCTGCCCCCGTGCATCAAGACCCAGTCGTAAACGCCGTGCGCGGGGCGGCCGTCGGCGTGGAGCACGACGGACGCCGGCCCGTCCCCGGGGTGCGGCAGGAGGATCGCGGTCTGGGGCGCCTCGCGCAAAGCCACATCGCAGACGTCGATCGTGATGGTGTCGCTGACGGTGCAATTGGCCACCGTGTAGCGGACGTCGACGTGCACCGTGCCCACGTTCGCGGTCGCGACCGTGATCTGATTGGTGTTGCCGGGGTCCGCCCCGCCCTGGAACTGGACGACGCCGGACGCGATGCTCCAGGCGTGGACGCCGCCGCCCGGCGTCCCCACCGCGTCGAGCACGAGCGTGCTCGGCGCCGGGCCGGGCGCATAACGGGTCAACGACGCCGCGGGCGCCTGCGTGATCCGGACCTCGCAGACGTGGACCTGGATCGTGTCGTGGGCCGTGCAGCCGCCGAGCTGGTAGTCCACATCGACGGTCACCGTGCCGGGCTGGACGGTCTCGATGGTGATCTGATGGACGTTGCCGGGGTTGGCGCCGCCCGGGAACCGGGCGGCCGCGCCCGTGATCCGCCAGGCATAGACGCCGTTGCCCGGCGCGCCCTGCGCGTGCAGCGTGAGCGTGTTCGCCGCGGCGGGCGGCGTGTGGCACGGGACCGCGGCGACCGGCGCCTCCTGGATGCGCACGGCGACCACGTCGACGATCGCCGTGTCGGTCGCGGTGATGCCCTGGTAGGCATGCAGGATCTCGACGGTCTCGGTGCCCGCCTGCTGGAGCGCGAGCGTGAGGGTCGCGCCGTGCACGTGCGGCGGGAGCGCGATCGCGCCCTGCGGCGCGACCGGCCTCCAGGTGAGCACCCCTCCGCCGGGCGGGGTCCGATTGACGGCGTGGAGCGTGAGCGTCCCGGCGGCGAGCGCGACGGCGACGCGCGGCGCCTCCTGAATGGCGATGGTCACGACCACCCGCGCCTCCGAACAGCGCTGGACCGGCACCACCGGCGGCGCGGCGCTGAACGCCTCGGCCTCTTGCTCGATGAGCGCCAGGAGCCGCTCGAGATCCGGTTTGGACGGCACCGGCAAGGGCGGCGCGAAGGGCGGGAGATCGGGCTTGGGCCGCGGGACCTTGGGCTCCTGCGCGAACCGCGGCGCGACCTCGGTCGGCTCGGGGAAAGGGCTTCGACGGGACTCGCTCATGACCCTCGATGAGCGCGATGGTATCACAGGGTCGATCCGAGAGGATCGAGAGCGTGCGCCCGCATAGCCTTGCGCTGCGCGGCGTCGCTCTGTACAAGAAACCATGCTCGTGATTCGCGGCGCGCAGATGGAGGCGCTGGGCGGGGAGCTGGAGGCTCGCTTCGAGCGCCGCGTCATCGATAGCGTGAAGCGCCTCTGGCCGGGGGCGTGCGAGGCGCGCGGCGGCGACGCGGAGATCACCACCGCCGTGCGGGCCGCGCTGGAGAAGGGACAGCGCTACGGCCTCGAAGCGGAGCGCGATCTCGTCCGCTTCGTGCATCTCGTCTTCATGCTGGGCGACGCGTTCGACGCGGACGGAGGGCACGATTGGGCGCACGCGGCGCTGTCCGATTCGGCGCTCGCGCCGTCCGCGAAAATCGACGCCTTGTTCGAGCGGCTCGCGCGCGGCTGATGGGCCGCGAATAGCTCATCGGCCTTTCCGTCCCCGCCCCTCTCCGTCACGGAAGAACACAAGGTCCCAGCCGGCTCGACACCCCGGGCACGCCTTGTGTGGCGCGCACCATAACGTCCCAGCGAGCGAGGCCCGAAGGGAGACATGCCGGCGGTGTCCCCAGCTTCAGCTCCCACGCCCCCGCCTCGGCGGATCGCCAGCGCCCCCCGCGCCACGCCGGCGAGCGCGGACCCTCCCGCCGGCGCGCTCCCCCGGCGGGGCCGCCCACCCCCACGTGCCCCTTGCATTTCCCGGTCGATTTGGATCTCCTCTCGCTCCCATGCCCGACCAGCGACGCACGATCGAGCACGACCGCCTGGAGCAGGACGAGCACCGCCAGACGTACTGGAAGCGCTGGGGCCCCTACCTCTCCGAGCGCCAGTGGGGGACCGTGCGCGAGGACTACTCCGCGTACGGCGACTGCTGGAACTACTTCCCTCACGACCACGCCCGGAGCCGCGCTTACCGCTGGGGAGAGGACGGCCTGCTCGGCATCTGCGACACGAAGGCCCGGCTGTGCTTCGCGATCGCCCTCTGGAACCACCGCGACCCCATCCTGAAGGAGCGGCTCTTCGGCCTGACCGGCCCCGAGGGCAACCACGGCGAGGACGTGAAGGAGTGTTACTTCTACGTCGACTCGACCCCGACGCACTCGTACCTGAAGGGCCTCTACAAGTACCCGCAATCCGAGTTCCCCTACGCGTGGATCGTCGAGGAGAACCGCCGCCGCAGCCGGCACCAGCCGGAGTTCGAGCTCGCCGACACCGGCGTCTTCGACCAAGATCGGTACTTCGACGTCCAGGTCGAGTACGCGAAGGCGTCCCCGAACGATATCCTGATCTGCATCACCATCAAGAACCGCGCCGACGTCGCCGCGCCGCTCGACGTGCTGCCGACCCTCTGGTTCCGCAACACCTGGTCCTGGAACCGATCCGGCGAGGGGTACGCCCCGAAGCCGGAGCTCTGGCAGACCGCGCCCGGCGCCGTCTCCGCGGAGCACGAGCAGCTCGGCAAGATGACGCTCTACGCGGAGGGCGAGCCGGAGCTGCTCTTCACCGACAACGAGACCAACGCCGAGCGGCTCTTCGGCGTGGCGTCGCGGTCTCCCTACCGGAAGGACGCCTTCCACGATTACCTCATCCGCGGCGCGCGCGACGCCGTCAATCCCGCGAAGCGCGGCACCAAGGCGGCGGCGCATTACCGCCTCGTCGTGCCCCCGAGCGCCGAGGTGACGCTCCGGCTGCGGCTCGTGGCCGACGCGGAGGCCCCGGCGGCGCCCTTCGGCCCGGACTTCGACGCCACCTTCGCCGCGCGCCTCCGCGAGGCGGACGACTTCCACGACAGCGTCGCGCCGGAGAACACCTCCGCCGAGGAGCGCGCGGTCCTGCGGCAGGCGTACGCCGGGCTGCTCTGGTCGAAGCAGTTCTACCATTATGCCGTCGGTGAGTGGATCGAGGGCGACCCGCCGCTGTTTCCGCCGGAGTCGCGGCGACACGGGCGCAACGCCGAGTGGCGGCACGTCTACAACCGCGATGTGATCTCGATGCCGGACAAGTGGGAATATCCCTGGTACGCGGCGTGGGATCTCGCGTTCCACATGATCCCGTTCGCCCGGATCGATCCGGCGTTCACGAAGGACCAGCTGGTGCTGTTCCTGCGCGAGTGGTACATGCACCCGAACGGGCAGCTGCCTGCGTACGAGTTCGCGTTCGGAGACGTCAATCCGCCGGTGCACGCCTGGGCGGCGTGGCGCGTGTACAAGATCGCGGCGCGCCGCGGCGAGCGCGATCGCGCCTTCCTCGAGCGGGTGTTCCAGAAGCTCTTGCTCAACTTCACCTGGTGGGTCAACCGCAAGGACGAGGACGGCAACAGCCTCTTCTCCGGCGGCTTCCTCGGGCTCGACAACATCGGCGTCTTCGACCGCTCGCGGGCGCTGCCGACGGGCGGCCGGCTGGAGCAGGCCGACGGGACGGCCTGGATGGCGTTCTTCTGCGGCACCATGCTGTCGATGGCGCTGGAGCTCGCGCACGACGACCCGGTGTACGAGGACATGGCGACCAAGTTCTTCGGCCGCTTCATCGCCATCGTGGACGCCATGAACGAGTTCGGCGGCACCGGCCTGTGGGACGAGCAGGACGGCTTCTACTACGATCACCTGAACGTCGACGGCCGGGCCATGCCGCTCCGGACGCGGTCGATGGTCGGCGTGATCCCGCTGTTCGCCGTCGAGGTCCTGGAGGACGACACGTTGAGCCGGCTCCCGGGCTTCCGGAAGCGGATGCTCTGGTTCCTCGAGAACCGCCGCGATCTCGCGCGCCACATCGCGCACCTCGAGGGCCGGCAGGGGCGCCGGCTGCTCGCGGTGCCGTCGCGGGAGCGGCTCGAGCGGGCGCTGCGCTACGTGCTCGACGAGTCGGAGCTCCTCTCGCCGTACGGCGTGCGGTCGCTCAGCCGCCATCACCTGCAGCACCCGTACTCGCTGTGGGCGAACGGGGAGCTCTACACGGTCGCGTACACGCCGGGAGACTCGGATACCGGGCTCTTCGGTGGCAACTCGAACTGGCGCGGCCCCGTATGGTTTCCCCTGAATTTCCTCCTCGTCGAGGCGCTCGAGCGGTATCACCACTTCTACGGGGACACACTCCGCGTGGAGTGCCCCACGGGCTCGGGTCGGTTCATGACGCTCGACGAGGTGGCCGGCGAGCTGTCGCGCCGCCTCGGCGCGCTGTTCCTGCCGCGGGAGGACGGCTCGCGGCCGTGCCACGGGCCGGATCCGCGCTTCGCCTCGGATCCGCACTGGAGGGACCTCGTGCTCTTCAGCGAGTACTTCCACGGCGACGACGGGCGCGGCGTGGGGGCCAGCCATCAAACGGGCTGGACCGCGCTCGCGGCGCGCTTCATCGAGGGCAGCGCGCAGCGGCGCCGGGCGCCCGAATGAGCGCGGCGCGCCCGGCGCGCCCGGCACGCGAAGCGCGAGCGGCTCCGGGGCGGCGGTGAGCTCGTCCTTCCTTGCTCGCGAGGCGGCGCCGGCTAAATAGTCGGTTCTATGGACGCCATCGACCTCCTCGAACGCCACCACCGCGAGCTCGAAGATAAGTTCTCCGGCCTGAAGAAGGCCTCTTCCGTGGAGCCTGATCAGTTCGCCACGGCCGCCGACCTCCTCGCCATCCACATCACCATCGAGGAGCAGCACTTCTACCCTGCAGTCAGGGCCCGCCGTACGGAGGACATCCTGCTCGAGTCGCTCGAGGAGCACCTGTCGCTCAAGCGCGTGCTGGCCGACCTCCTGGCCATCGACACCAAGGACGAGAAGTTCGGGCCCAAGCTGCACGTCCTGGCCGAGCAGCTCGAGCACCACCACAAGGAAGAGGAAGAGCACCTGTTCCCCAAGGTGAAGAAGCTGCTCGACGACGGCGCGCGCGCGGAGCTCGGGGAGGCGATGCAGGCGCGCATGAGCGAGCTGAGGCAGGGTGAGCCCCGCAAGCTCGTCCTGGGGCAGACGCGCGCTGCGGCGCCCTTGCCCTGAGCCGCGGCGCCGCCGCCACCCACGGGAGCGGTGCGTGTACGCAACCAGGCGCAATGCGGGGCGGAGGCCACGCTGCGGGCGAGAGGCGCGGTGGGCGGCGGGCGGCGGGCGGCGAGCGGCGAACGAGACTGACGAGGCGTGTCTCGTGACGAAATTCTATCCGGCCGGGCGACGATTTCGGTCGCAGGGATTCTCCTACGCTTGTTAATGTATCCTGCCGCGTTCTCCGCGGCTTGAGCGAAAGCGCGCAAGGGCTCGGCGAAGGAGGTAAGATGACTGGTCTGCCGGTACTCTCCGTTGATACATCCTTCGACACGGACAGCGCCTGGTTCGCGGCTGGCCGCGTAATGCTCTACAGCCGGCTGGGAGAGCAGTTCTCGATCGTGACGTTCGGGCGCGCCAGCGCGGAGCGGCGGCGGATCCTCCGGCAGATTGCGCGCGCGGAGAGCGCGGGCAACCCGTTTCGGGCGATCGTGGTGTCGTCGCACGGCAGGCCGAGCTGCGTCGTCGACGACGACTCTCCTGATGGAATTTTGCTGTCACACGAGAGCCCGGACCAGGAGCTCGAGCTCTGGGCGCGCGGGCGCGTGCTCTATTTCTGCTGTTGCGAGACGGCGAGCGGGCCCCTCTTCGACAAGCTCCTGGACGCGGGCGCGAAGACCGTGGTCGGGTTCACGGGCAGGCCGTGCGCCGCGACCAGCGACGGGAAGTTCTTCTGGCGGCAGCTCGATCAAGAGCTGGTGTCCTGCGCGGTGCACGACCAGCGGGCGCCGGGGTTCGAGAGGGCCCGAGAGCAGGTCATGGAGCGGGTCGCGAACCGGCTCGCGGGGGTGCCCGGAGGGGCGGTGCGGGATGACCTCGCGCGGATGATGGATCTGCTCGCGTCGATGGTGATCCGGGGGCAGGAGAAGAACTAGACGGGGCGGGGGTGCCCAGACGAACGCGCCGGCGGGTGGGGGCCGCGCTCGCCGGCGTGGCGCGGGCGGGCGCTGGCCAATCGGCAAGACTGGGGTGGGGAGAAAACGGTAGAAAGAAGAAAAATTGCGGTAGGTTCCAGATGCAGTCGGCCCGGTCCTCGTGAGGTGTGGCCCAACGCGGGCCCAACCGCGCTGCGGTAGACTTGCAGGGCTTCGCGCCGGTAGTCGAAGTTGCGCGTGAGGCGCGCGCCGTACGCGGGCAGGTCCGTCGCGTCGCTGCGTGCATCCGCTACGAGCGCGCGGGCGGCTGTCGATGCCCGTGCGCGAGCGAACGCGATGTGCCAAGCCCCCATTCGGGGTGCCTCGCGTATGCGGCGGCGCCTCGAGGCAACCGCCCCCCTTGTACAAACAGGGCAGAACGACTCTGTCTGGCGGCCGGGGCGGAAGCTTCTTCATTCGGAAATCTACCCAACGGCCACGGCTTGCAGACGGACGGTGCCGCGCGCTTCCCTCGCGGCACCGTCCGTCTGCAAACCATCGTTGGGCCGCCCGGCCTTCGCTCCCATCAGGGCTCGTACGAGAGCAGCGCAAGCTCGTCGGCCGGCAGCAGGTACGGCCATAGTTCGTCCTTCTTCCCGCGCCATGCCCGCTTCATATATCCGAGTGGCTTGCTCCACCGCTTCAATTCGTCATACTGGCTACGATCGAACGCCTCCTTCACCCGGTCAAACGCGTCCACATCGAGCTTGCGGAAAACGGCTTCTTTTCGCCACAGCGATTCGGCCCACTCGATCCACTCCGAATGGAAGTAATTGCGATATATAAAATCGAAGAAATCTATGATAACATTCGGGGTTGACATCATCGGGAACCGTGGTTCGCCGTCTGGACGAATGTGGACGTGCGGCAACGGCTCACGAAACATTGCGCCGAGAGCACTCATGTCATAGTCGAGCCGCAGGTATTGAGCCTCGGTAGAACTATCGAGGTAATAATCCTCAAGCGTGCCCCCAACCGTTACGAGCGCCTGAAAGTTGAGGTATGCGATAACATCATTTCGCCAGTGCACGACCACGAACACTGCCAGTCTGTCCGCGACCTGGCAATGCCCGAGGTCGCCACCCAAGTGGTCATTGACGCAGCGAACGAACCATTTATGGACGGACTCAGTGGCACCTATGCGACCATGCTCGAGCTGCCAACTTCGTGGGAAACTCGATCGGTTTTCACCCTTAGCCTTGAGCACTGTGCAAACGTTCTCAACACCGGCCGAGAAGTATGCGCTCATGCCGCCGCCCCGAGGCGGCCAAGTACTGCGCCGAACCGCTGCTCAAGCGGCTCCACACCGCTAAACGCCAAGGGCTGAAGTTCGTCGCGAGAGGCGACATACAACTTGAGCGAGCAACAGTCAGGGCGTAGACTCATGGGCTTTTTGAGGTCGAGCCAAACCTCGTAGGCCATGCTCACCGGGTCTCCGGTGATTGCATCGAACTCGTATGCGATCTTCAGTGGTGCTTCCCCGAGCGCCTGTGACGTCACATCGTGAAGGACCTCTACTTCGATGTCATACGCGGCTCGGATCGCCTCGTGGACCCGCCTGCATCGGTCGTCGTGACTCGTAAAAATGCGCATTTGGGTCGCTTCGAACAATTCGTGAAAGATGCGGATCTGAGGCTCGTTGACAAGGACAGAGAGGGGTTCTACTTCGGTCCGAGTCACCACACCTTCCAGATCCAGCCTCCCGAGAACGTCCTCGAAGGACCGCTCGGTCATCCCCAGCCGCGCCGCCGCCCACTTACGCGGGAGAAGCTTGTTTCTCTGGAAGAACGTCTCCAACCAGAAGCGATCGATGCGTCCTTCGTGCTCGCCGATGACCCCCCGGAGCCTGCGCCACCAGGCGCGGTACCGCCCCATGACATCGTCGGCGGGAACGGCACCGAGCCCGTAGAGCGCATCGATCAGTTCGTAGCTGCAGAAGCGGTTTTGCAGCTCCGCCAGTCGCTGGTGTTGTGCTTGATTCATCGGAGATACGAGATGCCAGAAGGATCGCCCGTGTCAAGCTCCGCGTCGCCGACGCTCCAGGCGCCCATTGCTCTACACCTGCCCGCTCCGCCAGAGCACCCCACTCCGCCCGCTCACCTCCGTGTCCAGCCCACCCAACGTTCGCGCTCAGCGGCGAAGGCGGTGCGCAGCGCCGGCCTCGTCCGCTGCAGCGGGTTGTTGGTCCCACTTGGACGAATGTGCTGAAGTGAGGTTGCCGGACGGCCATGGTGTTGTCGGATCGCAACAACCTCCCTGCCGTTTGTGGTAAAAATTCACGTCGGGAGCGCGCGCCGTATGCGATGCAGCTGGAATGCCACCTCGGCCGCGCGCCGGTCGAGCGCGCGGCGCTCGCCGTCCGAGCGCGGCGCCGGGGTCTGGCTCGCGATCGGCGGGCGTCGCCGACACGGGACGCATCAAGGCCATCGACGAGCCTGTGTACGCCGTCTATCCGGAGTGGCTACAAGGCCAGAAGCAACTCCTGACGCCCCACCCCGGTGCCAGCGGCAGCCCGAGCAGCCGACCGATCGCCTCGTGAACGACCTTGGCCCCCCACCTCATCCCCGAGGGCGACGGCGCGGCTCAGGATGCTGGCGAGCGACGCGACCACCGCAGCCCAACGCCCGTGCTGGGCGCCCACCCGGCGGCGCTCGCGCCAAGGGTGTGGACGGGAGAAGGAGGCAGGGTGGGCTGCGCAGGAGCATGGTATGATGCGGCGCTGGGGGCAAGGGCTGAAACACAATGAGACGCACGGGGCTGGGGGTGGTCGGGGCGGCGCTCCTCTGGGGCGGCGGGGCAAGGGACGCCATCGCCTGGCCGAGCGCGGGGGCGGCGGAGACAGGGGCGTGGATCGTGGACGGGGGACGGCGCGTCGCGGTCGAGCGGCTCAGGGGTAGCGCGCGAGATGCGTCGGGGCGGACGCTCGCGCCGGTGCGGCTCCACTATCCGGGAGGACAGGTCGTGGAGGCCAGCGTGGGCACGACCGCGATCGTCGAGATCGAGGCGGGCATGGAGGGCGCGCTGGCAGCGGCCGGGGTCGAGCTGGTGCGACCGCTCATGCCCTCGATCGGGAGCTGGCTCGTCAAGGACTCGGGCGGGGGGGATGGGCTCGACCTCGCCCAGCGCCTGAGCGCGGCGCGCACGGCCGGACTTCGAGAGGTGATGCCGGATTTTTATGTGCGGCTCAAGGCGTTCGGACAGCCGTTCACGCCGGACGATCCGCGGCTGCCGGGACAGTGGTACTTCGACGACCTCAGGATGGAAGAGGCGTGGGGACGCACGCTGGGGGACCCGGCGACATCCATTGTGGTGATCGACAACGGGTGCGACCTCGATCACCCGGATCTCGTGGCAAAGATGGATCCGGGGCGGGACGTCATCGATGGAGACGACGAACCGACCTATACTCCCGGCGAGACGAGCGTGAACCACGGGACGGCCTGCGCAGGGCTCGTGGCTGCGGAGACCAACAACGGAGAGGGGATCGCAGGCGGCTGCCCGGCATGCAGGGTGCGGTGCGTGCGGCTGCTCGACGACGAGCCGCAGCCGCTCTCCATGACGGTCGAGGCATTTGACTTCGCGCTGGAAGTGAACGCCTCCGTCGTGTCGAACAGCTGGGGATACGCCGAGCCGATGCCGGTGCCCAGGGTGGTCGAGAACGCCATCAACCGGCTGTTCGACGCCGGACGCGACGGCAAGGGGGCGCTCGTCCTCTTCGCCGCCGGCAACGACGACCGGGAGATCGGGGACGACGAGATCCAGGCGGTGCGCGGCGTCCTCAACGTGGGCGCCGTCAACCACCTGGAGGAAGAGACCGCCTTCACGAACCACGGGAACTCCCTCGATCTCGTCGCGCCGGCGGGGACGCTGACCACCGACATCGCAGGCAGCGAGGGAGACGACCCGACCGATTACACGTCGCTCTTCGGAGGCACCTCGTCGGCGTGCCCGGTCGCCGCCGGCATCGCGGGATTGCTCGTCAGCGCGGCGCCCGAGCGAACCGCGGTCGAGCTCTATGACATCCTGACCCGCACCGCGCGGGCGGCGCCCTACGCCCTGCCCGATGAGAACGGGCACGATCCCATCTTCGGATACGGGATCGTCGACCCGGTCGCCGCGCTGAGGGAGGTGCTCGGAGACGAGCCGCCGCCGCCACCTCCGCCGCCGCCGGAGGGCGAGGGCGGGAGCGGAGACGAGGAAGACGAGCAGGCCGGCTGCACGTGCGCGGCCGCCGGCAGCGGGTCAGGCGAGCGGCGGAGCGCCCATTACGCGGTCGCGGGGGCGGTCGGGCTGGCCGCGCTGATGCGCTGGCGCCGAGCAGGCGGCGCACGCCGCGGAAGACAGCGTCACACGACCGAAGGTCGCCTCCCCTTGGGCTGAGCGCCTCCGCCGGCGCGCCGGCGCCGGCGCAGCGCCAGCACGAGCAGCGAAGCGCCCGCCGCCGCGTAGCTCCCCGCCGTCGCAGCGGGCGAACCGACGCGGCAGCCGCAGCCGCCACCGTCTCCGCTCGGCCCTGCCTCGATCGGCGCCTCGCCGCCGCTGCCGCTGCCGGCGCCACCAGCGCCGCCCTCCCCTCCGACGCCGCCGCCGCCTCCGCCGCCCTCCACGTCGGCCCGGCACGACGCGACCTCCTCCGCCGTTCCGATACACAACGTCGGCTTCCGCGAATCGCCCGCTTGCAAGGCGTTCACCGCGATCACGACCAGATCCTCGGCGCCCTCCGTGTCGACCACCGCCGCGCCCGCGGCGACGTCGGCGGCGCGCACGACCTCGCCGTAGACGCCGCCGCGCCGGCGCGCGGCGAGCAGCAGGGCGAGGCCGTCGTGCTGCGCGGGATCACCCGGGGGCGCCGCGAGCGCCGCCGTCATCGCCGCGCGGCCGCCGGGCCGGACACGGAAGTACTGCGCTGACGCGTGGAAAAGGCGGAGCCGGCCGGCGTGGGGCAAGGCGACCTCCTCGACGTGGAGGCCCTTGTAGCCGTCGCCCGCGGCGTAGGAGCGCTCGGGATCGGCGAAGGAGCCGGTCAGCAGGTTCCAGGTGGCGAACTCCACGAACGCGTCGGCGAACGTCGCCTGCGCGCGCGACGCGAGCAGCGGATCGAGCTGCTCGAACCACACCGGATCCGCCTCGCCGCCCGCGCCGTCCTCGACGCGCTCCCAGAGCGAACGGACGGTGCCGTCACCGTAACGCTCCTCGAGGAACTGGAAGAAGAGGGCGCTCCCGTAGCTGAACGGGTCGACCGGGCCGGCCTGAGGCACGTCGAGCGAGCGGTCGGTGCTCCCGAGATACCCGTCGACGAACCCCTCGAAGTCCCGCAGCGAGGGATCGAACGACTCGGTCGCCCACACCGCGGTCCCCTCCTGGATCACCGTATCCTGACCGTGATCATAGGCCGCCTGCACGGCATGAAAAAACTCGTGGCTCCCGAGGATCCGGTTCGCGGTCAGCGTCGACGGGTAGCCGTAACCGCTGTAGTCGTTCTCCTGGGTCATGAAGCCGGCGCACTGATCCGCGTTGTCCGCGGCGCAGGCGTCGATGCGGAACACCCCGTCGCCGATGCCGGCGAAATCGACGAGATAGACGTCGAAGCGGCCGTCTCCCCCGTTGTCGGTGAGATCCTCGTCGCTCCGCGGCGGCCGGAAGCCGAGGACGTCACGGTAATGGAGGAGCACCTCGTCGTAGACGGCGGCGACCTCCTCCACGAAATCGGGGACGCCCGTGGCGTCCGCGTCGGCGCCGGGCACCGCGTTGCGCCCCTCGCGCGCGAAGTGGACCAGGAAGCCCCCGGAGGCCGACGCGAACGTCTCGACCACGTCGTCCGCGTCGAAGCGGTATTGCAGGTCGGTGCCGCGCGAGTCCGGCCGGTCGAGCGGCGCGGCGGCCGGTCCGTCCAGCGGCCCGGCGGCCCCGCCGTCAGCGCCGCACGCGGCGAGCACCGGCGCGAGCGCGAGCAAAGCCGCGGCGCGGGCAAAGCCGCGGCGCGACGCCCCGACCAGGCGGCGGGTCACGGGAGGAAGGCCCACCGGACCTGGAAGTGAGCCGCGGAGGCCGTGTCCGAGACCATCCCTGTCTCGTTGCACTCCGCCTGGTTCTCCTCGTCGTAGTAGTGCGTGACGGTCAACTTGAGCTTCCGATCGTCGGCGAGCGCGAGGATGTACACGGTCCCGCTCATCGCCAGGCACATCGAATAATCCCAGTAGCCGGAGAGCGCCGTGGCAGGGCCGTTCAGCCCGGAGCCGTCCGTGATGAGCTCGCAGCTTTCGGTGAAGTACTCGTCGTTGCGGAACCGCGCGTTGTCGGGGACGGCGGTGAGCGCGTCGTAGTCCGGCGTGCCCGCGAGCCGCGCCGCCGCGACGCAGGACGGCCCCGAATGACCGCTGTTGATGCGCACGAGGTAGCGCCGGAACGCGATGTCCCAGTCCATCGAGGTGAGCGACTGCTCGTCGGAGATCTCGACCTTCTCGAGGCCGCCGTCGGTGAACCGCGCATAGACGTAGGGCTCGTCGTCCGCGAACGCGCCGCCCGCGCTGGCGTCGATGGAGGAGCGGAAGCCGTCGCCGTCCGCCGCGCTGCTCACCTCGCCGGACGAGACCGTGTCCTGCAAGCCCATCTGCTGGAAGACGTCGTCCTCACACGCCACCGGGGTCGGCTCCGCGCACCGGGCCGCCGGGGCGCCGCCTCCGCCGGAGCCGCCGGAGCCGCCCTCGCCCGTCGGGGCTCCGCCTGCCCCTCCGTTGCCTGTGTCGACCGGGTTGACGGGTTCGTCGGAGCCGCAGGCGGAGAGGGCGAGGAGAACACCAGCGGCGGCGAGGAGGGTGGATGTGCGAGAAGACGACATGCCGGCATCGTACACAAAAAAGCCGGATCAAGGCGCCCGCTACGGCGCGCTGGTCCGCCGGTAGAGCCACCAGTCGCCGACGTGATCCACCGGGACGATGCTCGGGTCCTTGGCGAAGAGGTTGCGGGCGCCCGCCCGCCGCCGGACGAGGAACCAGTCGAAGAAGGCGCCGTGGCGGCGCACGTCGAACTTCTCCGGCGTCCACTCCCACCGGAGCGGCGTGGGCGGCGGGACGACGGCGCCCGGCTCGGTGCGCGGCCGGTACGCGACGGGAGAGGCGTCCCAGACGGCGAAATGGAAGCTGAGCCAGCCGCCCCGCGTGGCCTGCACCCACGCGGGGAGGTGGATGAAGGGAGTCGTCGTCCGGGTCGAGCCGCCGTGATCGAAGATGAGGTAGAGCAGCTTGGGCGCGGGCGGGATACGGGCGATGATGGCGTCGAAGTCCTGCGTGGCCCGGTCGAACCGGCGGTAGTTGTCCAGCGTGACGGCGCCGAGGGAGACCGCCGCGCCCGACAGCGCGAGCACGACCGGCACCTTGAGCCAGGGCGATCGCGGCAGATCCGGGAACGCGCCGAACGCGAGGAACAGGGCCGCGACGATCTCGCGCGGGTAGACGTACCACCAGAGGCCGATCTGCAGCGGCAAGGTGAGGAACAGGCCGAGGAAGACGGCCGCGCAGGCGATCGGGACGAAGGCGGCGGCGCGGGTGAAGGTCCACCGCCGCGCGAGCCATGCGAGCGGCGAGGGCGGCGCGGGGGGCTCGGATGGCGCGAGCGGCGCGGGGGGCGCGGGTGGCTCGGATGGCGCGAGCGGCGCGGACGGCTCGGGGGGCTCGGGCAGCACGGGCAGCTCGGGCGCGCTGGCCGGACCGGCGGAGGCGCCGGCGCGACGCAGGACGGCGCCGGCAGCACACACGAGCAGCGCGGCGAACACGAGGCGCGCCGCGCGCCCGGCGGCCGTCGCCTCGGCGGGATCGGTGAAGCTCGTGAACAGGAGCGAGGGGATCTCGCGGAGCCGATCCCAGTGGGGCTCGATCGCGAACGGCTCGCCGCGCAGGGTCTTGGGGCGGACGACGAGCCACGCGGCGAAGAGGACCAGCGAGGGCGCGAGCGGGAGCGCGATGGGGCGGAGCCGGCGCGTCGCCGGGAACAGGACGATCGCCGTCCCGACGACGGCGGCGAGCGCGAACGGGAAGCGGAAGATGTGGGTGAAAAACAGCGCGACGAGCGCGAGAGCGAGCGCGATCTGCCGGCCGCGGGAGGGGCGATCGAGGAGCAGGAGCGTCAGGCCGACGACCATCGCGAAGAGGCCGAGCGCGCCCATGTGATTGAGGAAGCCCCAGTGGGTCAGGTTGCACCAGGCGACGCTGAGCCCGAGCACGCCGAGCAGCGGGCTCCGCTTGAGGCCGTGAAAGAGCACCGCGAGGCCCGCGGGGAGCAGCGCGAGCATCGCCGCCGCCGCGACCTTCACCGCCGCGACGGGCGGGAGCACGACCATGAGCAGCGCGCCCAGCGCGTACATGGACAGGTACGGGACCGCGATCGGCTGCAGCGTGAACTGCTCGCGGAAGTGCCACGCCGGGTCGAGGTAGTGCCGGAGCGCCGCCGTCTCGGCCGCGTGGAACGGGAGGTCGGTCATCGGCGGATAGCGGACGGCCGCGAGCGGGACGGCGATCACGTAGACCGATGCGGCGACGACGACGAGCGCGAGGGCGGCGCCGAGCGGCGCGCGGCGGGCGGCGAGGGCCGCGCAACGGGCGGCGCGCGCCGCGCGGCGGAGCGGGCCGGAGGGCGGCGCTCGGCGCGGCGGGGCCGCAGCCGGAGGCTCCGCCGGGGGGGACGGGGTACCCAAGGTGGGCGGAAGCTACCATCTCGGAGCAATCTCGGAGCAGATCGAGGAGGAGGTCCGCGGCGGCGGCACCCCCACGGGGCGCACCCCCACGGGGCGCCCCGCGCGCTCGCGCGCCCTCGGGATGCGGCAGCCCCAGGGGGCGCCCCGCGCGCTCGCACGCCTCGGGCACGAGATGTGGTACCCTCCTGACATGGATCGGCGACCGATGCCTGGAGCGGGAGACGAAGCGGCCATCCTCAGCCGGCTCATCCGCCCCGAGCGCGACGACCTCTCCCCGGAAGCCGCCCAGTCGATCCTCCAGCTCGCCTTCGACGAGCAGGATCGCGCGCGCATGCACGAGCTGGCCGTGCGGGCGCAGGGCGGCGAGCTCACCGACGGAGAGCAGGTCGAGCTCGAGAGCTACCGCCGCGTCGGGCGCATCCTCGACCTCCTGCGCTCGAAGGCGCGGAGATCGCTGAAACGAGCCGGGCTCGCCGCATAAGCTGCGATGGACGCAGCCCTCGCCGCGCTGGTCTGGCAGCGCGCGAACGCGACGTGTGAGTACTGCCTGCTCCCACAGGCCATCTCCTCGATTCCGTTCGAGATCGATCACGTCATCGCGCAGAAGCACGGCGGGCCGACCGAGACGGACAACCTCGCGCTCACCTGCTTCTACTGCAACAGCTACAAGGGCCCGAACATCGCCGGAGTCGACCCGGAGTCGGGGCGCATCGTGCGCCTCTACCCTCCGCGCAAGGATCCGTGGAACAGGCACTTCCGATGGGAGGGCTCGCGCCTCGTGGGCCGGACGGCCACCGGCCGCGCCACGATCGCCGTGCTCGTGCTCAATCACCCCGACGCCCTGGCGCTGCGGGCTGAGCTCATCGAAGAGGGCGTGTTTCCGCCGCGCCCCTGACGCTGCTCCATCCGTCTTGCTTCCCGCCTTCCCCCGGGAAGAATGGTGGAGGAGCCGCCGAGGCGCGGCGTGACAGGGGGGGCGAGCATGGGCATGGAGACAGCGCCGACCGTCAAGGACCTCGACGGCGCGCCGGCGTCCGCGGCGTTCCGGGCCGTGCTGGACCGGAACGCCGTGCGCCGCGCCGAGCACCCGGAGCGCACCGCCGACGGCGAGGGCCAGCGCCGCGCGCTCCGGCGCGCGACGTACGTCGGCCTGTGGGGGTGGCCCGCCTTCTTCCTGCTCGACGTGTACATGGTGACGTGGGTCTACCCCGGCGCGCCGTTATGGCATTTCGCCGCGCTCCGGCTGGTGGAGCAGGCCCTCATCGTCGTCGTCTACCGGATGACGCTCAGGGACGATGTCCCCCTCCGGCGCATCGCCGCCGCCCGGGAGCTTGTGTTTCTCGCCGCCGCGCTGTTCATCTCGATGATGGCGCTCGAGCTGGGCGGGATCCGCAGCTTTTACATGGACGGGCTCTCCATCATCATGCTCGTCCGCTGCGTCGTCGCGCCAGCCCCCTGGTGGTCGGCATTGCGGTCCCTCGCGCTGCTCGCGCTCACGTACCCGCTCGTGATCGGGGCAGCCGCGGTGTTCTCCGCGTCGACCCGCGCGACGCTGCTCGACGTGTCGGCGCTGGCCGCCGTCGCCGGGCATTACGTGTTCGTGCTCGCCTCGGCCTTCCTGGGCGGGGTCTCGAGCCACCTCGTCTGGTCGGCGCAGCAGCAGGTCTATCAGGCCCGCAAGCTCGGCCGGTACCGGCTGGAGGCGCGGATCGGCCAGGGAGGCATGGGTGAGGTCTGGCTCGCGTGGGACGACACGCTCCGCCGCAGGGTGGCGCTCAAGCTGCTCCGCATGCAGGAGGCGCCCGAGCCCGGCGCCGTGCGGCATTTCAAGCGAGAGGCGCGCGCCGCGAGCATGCTGAGCAGCCCTCACACCATCCGCATCTTCGACTTCGGCGCGAGCGACGACGCCATCTATTACATCGCCATGGAGTACCTGCCGGGCGCGGATCTCGGCGCGCTGCTCGCCGCGTACGGCCCGATGCCGATCCCGCGCGCGGCGCGCTTCATCGCGCAGGCGTGCGAGTCGCTCATCGAGGCGCACGACGCGGGGGTCATCCATCGGGACATCAAGCCGCAGAACCTGTTCGTGACGCGCGTCGGCGACGATCACGATTTCGTCAAGCTGCTCGACTTCGGCATCGCGCGGGTGGTACCCCGGGGAGAGCCCGTCTCCGGGACCAGCACGGGCGTGATCCGCGGGACCCCCGAGTACATGGCGCCCGAGCTGTTCTGCGGCGAGCAGGCGGACGCGCGCAGCGACATCTACGGGCTCGGCGTGACGCTGTATGCGCTGCTCACGGGCGGGCCGCCGTTCGAGGGCGGCTCGCTCGCGCAGGTCATCGCGGCGCAGCTCTCGCAGCAGCCCGCGCCGCCGTCGGTCCGCCGCGGGGAGCCGATCCCCGCGCCGCTGGAGGCCATCGTGCTCCGCTGCCTCGAGAAGGATCCGCGGGCGCGTTTCCAGTCGATGCGGGAGGTCGCCAGCGCCGTGCAGGCCCTCGCCGACGACGGCGGGTGGACCACCCGGGACGCAGAGCGCTTCTGGCGGGATCACGTCGCGCAGCTGGCGAGGATGGAGGCGCCGACCCGGTAAACGCCGGTCGCCGCGCCCGGTGTACGCCGAGAGCGAGCAGGGCGCCTGACGATGCCGCGCCGTCGTGCGAGCACCGAGATTCCACGAGATCATCGGCGCAGAGATCACGACCCTTCACCCCACGCCTCAGTCGCACCGACTGCGGCGGCACCTGTGGTGAGCAAGGTTCGCTATATCAACCAGGACGTGCAGCGTGACCGTACGGTGGGGCGGTGACACCGCGAGCCCTTCACCGCGGGCGATGCGGCGGCGGGAATAAGGCGTCGAGCGACGGCCGTTCTGCGCCGGTGCTGCGCCCCCACGGACGACCGCCGGGTCGGCTATCCTCCGCTTCGGACATGCTGCTTCCGGAACGTCCTTCATCGTCCAGCCACGCTCCCTCGGCGCGGTCGCGGGCGCGCCTGCGCCGGGCCGCGCTCACCTCGCTCGCGCTCGCCGCGTGCGCTGCGCCGCCTGGACCCCGTGACGCGCCGCGGAGCGCGCTCCGCGCTGCCCCTGCGGCGGCGGCGCGCCCGCCCCTCGCCGCTCCCGAAGCGCGGACGCCTGTCGCGCACGGCGAGACGGGCCCGCCGCCGCCGCAGCTATCGCTGGTCCTCACATCGACCGTCGGCCAGGTGGAGGTGGCGCCGTTCCCCGGAGGAGCGGTGCTGTTGGATCGCTCGCTGCTCGCCATCGTTCGTGGGCGCGAGGCGCGCCAGGATCCCGCCTGGCTCGCCGGCCTGCCCGAATACATCAACTGGTGGAACTTGCGCGGGGACGCCCGGTATAAAACTGACGCCGACCTCCGGCTGCCCCCCGGTCAGCCGACGCCGACAGCCGACGCGCTCCCCCGCGGTGCCATCTTGGACGTCCAGGCAGGGCTCTCGGCCGCGGGTCAGTCCTGGGAGATGCCGCGCCATTTCTTCACATGGAACGGAGCTCGCTGGTCGCGCGCCCCCGCGAATGCCGCCGGCGGCCCCCCGACCGATCCCCGGCTGGGGAACGTCGCGCAGCGCTGGGAGCGCTATGAAGCGGCGGCGGTGACAGCGGGGCAGCTCCTGGTGATAAGCGACGACAGCTTCAACGACAGGGCGGCGTTCTTGCTCGGTCCGGGGCGCGGGCCGGCGATGCCGTCATGGCTTCCGCTCGACGACGAGTCGCCGTGGAGCCTCGTGCAGCTCGCAGGCACGGGGGCGGGTGAGGCGTACCTGTGCACCTACGACGCGCTGTTCCGGTGGGGCGAGGGTCGCTGGGAAGAGCAGGATCTCCCGGAAGGACGCATCGCCTCCTGCGCGGGCACCGCCGACGGGACGCAGTGGCTCGTCGTGGCAAGAGAGGTGGCGGGTGCCGCGCCGTCTCACCGCAGGCCGGAGCTGCTTCACCGCCCGCGGGGAGGAGCGTGGAGCGCTGTGCCGCTGCCGGGCGGCGCCTGGCCGGTGCGCGTCGCAGCGTCCGGCGAGCGGCTCTGGATCAATGCGTCGGCGGGAGAGACGCGGTCGCCCTCTCGCTTCGAGGTTTACTCGAACGCGCCCGTCGAGGTCCCCCTGATGCTCGGCGAGGTGCAGATTCCATGGTGGCACGATCCGGAAGGGCGCGAGCAGGATCCGCCGGCCGTCGGTGACTGGCCCCCGGGTCCGGCCACGAGCGCGTGCACGTCGCCCGTCGTGTACCTCGGCAGATCACGTACGCCGGCGCTGCAGAGCGCGCTCCGCAAGCACACCGAGACCGAGGGCTTGCCGCTCGTCGAGGTCCAGGGGACCGCGCACGGCAAGACGTCCGAGGTCTGGAGCGGCCCCGACAAGCCTCGCGGCCTGCGTTACCATCCCACGCGCGCGCGGGTCCGGGGCGTCGCGATCCTCCCCGCGACGGCATCCGACGGGATCCACATCGCCGAGTTGCTGGCGCCCGACCTCCCTGACCTGCCGCCGAGGGTCGTGTGCGCGAAGCCGCGCACACGACCATGACCGCCTCGCCAGCGATGGGCAGGCAAGCGGTACCCCACCTCGATGTGCGGCACGCCGTAGAACGAGCGCGTCACCGTGCGCTCCGCGGCGTGCTCGACGTTGGTGCCCAGGAGCTCGGCCGCGACGCCCAGTTACTCTCCTCCCTGCCGGTCCCCCATGAGCAACATGGTGCGTGTACAGCAGGCCGGGATCCTCGATCAGATTCGAATAGGAATCTATGTAATAATCGATGAAGTTGACAGCCCCAGCGGTTACAGTCGGCGCGGAGATGCTCGTGCCGCATGCGGAAGTCGACTACCCGAGGCTCATATCAGCTGGCCGGGCGCCTCCGGAGAAGACGTGCTCTCGGCGCACGACCGGATGGGAGTGACTCTCAGGTTGCCTGCGATGGTTCAACCGTCGCCAGAGCCGACTCGACAGCCGCCAGCGGTCCTCGGCTCGGCATCGACGGATGGCTTCCTGCACGACGACGAGATCTGGAGGAGCTTGCGCGCATGCGTCCACACGACGACCCGCCGAGGACGCTCCGCGCCATGGCGGCCGAGCGCTAGCCGGGCGCGTCGATCGAGAGCGACTTGTACGCACGGCTGCCCGCCGCAGTCCTGGCCGGCGGGGATGGCGCTCGCGGCGGTGCAGGCGCCGTCCCAGGCCTCGGGCGCCGCGAAGGTGGTGGAGCCGCCCCTCCCCCTCGCCCCCCAAAACCCCCTCCCCGCCCCCGCCATCGGCGATAGCCTGCGCCCGCCTTGCTGCCGCCCCGACCCCCTCCCCGCCCGCTCGACGCGCGCGGCCTCCCCGCCGCCTCCCGCCTCGAGCGCCGCGCGGCGCTCGCCGTCGCCGCGATCGCCACGGCGTGGTTCGCGCTCGCGGCGGCGTGGGAGATGTTCGGCCCCCTGCTCGCCGGCCATTACGCGTCGTCGGCGAGCGTCGGGATCATCGCGGAGAACATGCTTCGCTGGAAGATCCTCGGGCCCGTCTGGGAGTACACCGCCGCCCGGCCGACGCCGGACATGTACTACTGCCACCACCCGTGGGGGATCTTCTGGACGACCGCCGCGTTCATGGAGGTCTTCGGCCGGCACGACGTCATCTGCCGCCTGCCCGCCGTCCTGCTGAGCGCCGCGACGCCGCCCCTGCTCTACGTGATCGGCCGGAGCGTCTACCGCCCCGCGGCGGGCGCGGCCGCGGCGGCGGCGTTCGTCGTCCTGCCGATCACGCTCTCGTTCGCGAACTTCAACGCGCTCGAGGTCCCGGTCATGGCGTGGACGCTGCTCGGCCTCTTCGGGTACGTCCGGCTGACGCAGACGGGCCGGCGCCGCCACCTCGCGGCGAGCGTGATCGGGTTCACGCTCGGCATGCAGGCCGACTGGCCGGCGTTCGTGCTCGCGGGCGGGCTGCTCGCGTTCGTGGCGCTCCGGGCGGCCCTCCCGCGGCGCGCCTTCGGGCCGGTGCTCCACGCGCGGAGCACCGCGGCGTGGTGGGCGCTCACGGCCCTCGCGGGCGCGCTGACCCTCGCGCTCTACGCCTTCCTCTTCCACCGGAGCGGCAAGCTCGACGACCTGCTCGCGAGCTACCGGTTCCGCTCCTCCGGCAACGCGGAGCCGCTCCGCCAGGTGCTCGCGAGCCGGCGCTACTGGATCGAGCTCTCGTTCACGCCGATCGCCGTCGCCGCCGGCAAGCTCGGGGCGGCCCTCTGCGCCGCGCGGCTCGCCCTGCTCCGGCGCGAGCACGACGCGCTGCCGCTGCTCTACCTCGCGACCGCGACCGCGCAGTACGTCGTCTTCCGCCAGGGCGCGGACATCCACATCTTCTGGCCGCACTACTTCGGCGCGTACTTCGCCCTCGCCGCCGCCGCCCTCGTCGAGAGCGGCGCGGCGCTGATCGAGCGCGCCGCCGCCCGGCGCGGCCTGCTCGCCAGGCCGACGCCCGCCGGGCCGACGCCCGCCGAGCCGACGCCCGCCGAGCCGACGCCCGCCGGGCCGACGCCCGCCGCGTGGCCGGCGCTCGCCGCGCTCGGGCTCTGGCTCGTCCCGCTCGCCGCGATCCTGCGCGACGGGATCCCGGCCCTGCGCTACGCGCGCGAGACGGGCGGGCGCTTCAACGAACGCGGGCACCTCATCCACTCCGACGGCGCGAAGACGGCCTTCCTGCGCTGGCTCGCGCCGAGGCTGCCCGCGGACGTGCGCGTCGAGATGCACGAGGGGATGAAGGCCACCTGGGCGCAGGTCTGGGCGCTCGGCGGGCGCGTGGTGGCTGCGGCCCGGCCCGCGCCGAAGGGCGAGCCGCCGCGCGGCGCCTACCTGGCCGACACGCGCTTCCTGCCCGACAGGGAGCAGGCGAGCCTCGCGCGGCGCTTCGACGTCACCGCCGTGGGCCCGTTCTGGGCGCTCGGCGCGGGGCTCGGCGCGACGCCGGCCCCAGCGCCGGAGCGCGGCATCGAGGCGTTCTCGTTCCGCGAGCGCGAGCCGGGACCGTTCGCCTGGTATTTCCTCTCGGGCACCGAGCCCGCGCGCGAGATCGTGCCGGACCCGTTCCTCACGTGGGAGCTCCGCACACACTTCGGGCAGCCGGCGGAGCCGCCGGCCGCGGCGCCGGAGACGCTGGATCAGAAGCGGATCGCCCACAACATCGCGCTCGCCGCGGGCGACGGCACGCGCGCGGCGGCGCTCCGGGCGGAGATCGACGCGGCGCTCACGCCGCTCGGGGCGCGGTTCGACGACGGCACGGAGCTCGTCGGGACGACGTTCCACGAGGGCGCGCGGCCCTTGCTCACGATCGTCGTGCGGGCGGGCGGCCCGCTCCCGGCCGACGTGACGCTCGCGGTGCGCTCGCGGGTCGTCGCGCGCGCACCGCTGTCCACGACGATGGCGGATCCGCTCGTCCGCGAGGTGGGCCTGCCGACGGCGATCGCGCCGCAGCGCTGGCGGGCGGGCTTCCTCTACGCCGATCCGGTGCCGATCCGGAAGCGGCCCGGGACGGAGGTGTTCTGGGCCGCGCTGACGGGTCGCGCGCCGAAGCTCGAGGGCCGCGGCGGCGCGCAGCAGGTCGAGGTGCTGCGGCTGCGCTGAGCTGCGGCGGCTCTATCCTCGTGGACAAGGGCCCGCGTTCCGGTTTTACCTTCGGGCATGAGCTCTCGACGATCAGGTCTGCTTCTGCTCATCGCGCTGCTCGGGGGCTGCGCCTCCGCGCCGCCGCCCGCCCCGGAGCCGGCGCAGTCCGGCTCGCCGGCGCCCGCGGGCGCGGCGTCCCCGACCCCCGCCGGCGCGGCGTCCGCGGCGCCCGCGGGCGCGCCCGCCGGGGCGCCGGCAGGGCCGACGCCCGCGGCCGGCGAGGCGCCCCCGCCGGGCGCGCAGGTGCCTCCGACGAAGCCGGGCGCGGCGGCCGCGACCGACACGACCGGGAAGCCGCCCCCGGGCCACGGGAGCCTCCGGCCGAGCACGGGCGTCGCGACCGGGACGCTCGGCGGGAACATCTCCGAAGCGGACGTCCGCGACGTCGTGGAGAAACACGGCGAGTTGTTCGACGAGTGTTACAAGATCGGCATCAAGGCCTCGCCGAAGTTCACGGGGAAGGTGACCGTGAAGGCGACCATCGGGCCGTCCGGCAAGGTCAACAAGGCCGACGTCGTCAGGTCGACCGCGAAGAACGCGCAGGTCGACGCCTGCGTGGCCGACGCCTTCGAGAAGATGACCTTTCCCGTGCCGAAGGGCGGCGTCACGACCGTCGTCACCTTTCCTATCGAGTTCAGCGGCCTCGAGGTCGTTCAGCCCTGAAGCGACCGCCGCGCGGCGCGGCGTTGCCCGGCAAGTCGCCGGGGCAGTGCGTGGCAATTTGCGACAGGTGGGGCGCCTCGACCGCAGTCGTGCGCAGAGCGCAGGGCACGGAGCAACGGGCGCCCTCCGGCTCGGCCGCCAGGGGTGCTGCGGCGCCGGGGGCATGAAAGGTGCTTGCCGTGCCGGGTGCGACCCTGCGCCAACGCGCATTCGAGACCAACCCTCTCCAGCCACGACACGGGTGAAGAAGCATGGATCGGATGGAAGTTCAGCGGGATGTTCGGAGCGCCATCGCGATAGCCTATGAGCTCGCGCGCCACGAACACGTGCAGCACAAGGAGCATGTGGCCCAGGCGCTCAACGAGCTCAAGGACGAGCTCGGACGCATCGAGGCGAAGCTCGGCGGCGAGCGTGCCCACGAGGTCACCCCGGAGGCCTTGCCGCCCGTGCTCAAGCAGATCGAGGGGCTCGTCGAGGACGCGGGGCCGGTCGTCGGCGACCAGATCAAGACGCTGATGCAGAGCGTCGAGCGCATCGCCAAGGACATCGAGTCGACGAAAGCGTCGTAACGACGGTCTCGAGCAGAGACCGGCGCGTCGGGTCCTCGGGCAGCTGCCGATTCGATGGGCGGGCTGACCCGGGGACGTGTAATTCCATCGCTGGCGGGGTCGACTCGCCTTCGTGGCGAACGAGCTCTCGCCGGAGCCGCCGAAGCTCGTCGGCGCGCTCCGGATCGAGGCGCGGAGCGCGCGGTCAGTTCACGTCGACGTAGAAGTCGACGCTCTGCAGGTTCGTGATGGGGCCCTCCCAGATCTCGAACCCGACGGCCACCGCGTTCACCTGATCGCCGGGCACGCTGAGGCCGCGCGTCTCCGCGTCGCGCACGAAGTCCATCACGTCGAACTCTATTTCGTAGCTGTCGTTCCCTTCGGCGCGCACCCAGTTCACGATCGGCAGGCCGTTCACCATGCCGTTCCAGATGTTCCACGTGCCGGGGACGTTCGCGACCGTCACGCCCTGGTGCGCGGGGTTCGGCTGCCCGGCGGGCTGGTAGCTCGGCGGATCGCGCAGCCACACCATGAGATAGCCGCGGAGCTGGCTGCCATTGCCCATCCAGATGTCGTACGCGGCGTTGTACTCGCCCTCGTTGCCGTTCTTGGCCCAGCGCCAGCCGGTGCGCAGGCTCGTGATGGAGTTGCTCGGCGCCGGCAGGCCGCAGTCCGGCACCTCCCTCACCGAGTAGCGGCCGCAAAATACGGTCGGGTACGAAGCGGGCTGCCCCATCGACCCGGCCGAGCCGCTCATGCTCTCCACCGTGAACGACGTGCCTTCCCACGAGATGGTGTGGCTGCCGAAACCGGGGCCCCAGCCGTTGGTGATGAGCACATACGGCGTGTCGTCGCGCGAGACGAGGGCTGTCTCGTACCGCTCGCTCGAGCTGCCGGAGCCCTCCATGGCGCCGGAGCCGAGCCCGGAGCCCGGGTTCTCGGTGCCGCCCGTGCCGCTGCTGGCTCCGGTACCTGCCGCTTCGCCGCCGGTCCCCGCCGTGGTGCTGCTGCTGCCGCTCGCGCTGCCGGGGCCGCCGCTGGTTGCACCGGGGCCGCCGCTGGTTGCGCCGGGGTCGCCCGCGCCGCCGCCCCCTGAGCCGCTCGCGCTCGGCAGCCCGCCGGATCCCGCCGCGCCGCCGGTGTTTCCGTCGTCAGAAGATCCAGAGCAACCGGCGGCGAGGGTCGCCGCCAGCGTGAGCAGTGCGAAAGCCAAGGAACGTGTGTGCATGGGGCGGGACATACCACATGGGCACCGGCGCAGGGCGGTGCGCGGCGTCGCTGTGCGCAAAAAACAGCGCGCGAATCGAACAATTGCAGCAACAGCGATGGCGCCACCCGCCCTGCGCGGCTCGGCGCGCCGCGACGGAGCGGTCGCCTCCGGGCAGCAGGCGAATTTCGCCTCGACGGCGTATCCCCCGCACCCGGCGCCGCTCCAAACGTCGAACCAGCCCAGGTCGAGCCCCGCGGCGACGAGGCGAGAGATGTACCGATAAGCGGAGCGATGTCGCACCACGGGGGCAGCCTCGTCCAAGGTGCCTGTACAACTCTCTCCACAATGAGCGTCGCATCCGGAGCGGACCGCGCGAGGAGGCCACAGACGGCGTGGCGACGGACACGCCATGTGATGGAGCGGGCGCATACCGCAGCTCGGGTCGGACAGCGGCGCACACGCTCTGCGATCATCGAGTCAAACAAATATCGCTTTTTGGAATTGCGGAGCGACGCGCCAGTGCGGACAATAGAAGGATTCGACTCGGTGCTGACGGCGGCTCGGCGGCGACGTCGTCATCGAATCGGAAACGCTTGGAGAGAACCATGAATTCAAGATCTTGCTCTTGGTCTTTTGGCTGGGTTCCGGGCCGACGGCTGGCTCGAGGTCTGCTCCGCGCCGCGTGCCTCGGGGCCGCCCTGCACGCGGCCGCGTGCTCGGGCGGGAGCAGCAGCAGCCCCGGCGGAGAGGGCGGCGGTCCAGGGGGCGACCTCGGCACCGGCGGAGACGACATCGGCGGCATCGACCCGGGGATCGGCGGCGGCGACAGCACCGCGAGCGGCCTGCCCGGCGCGGGGGAGCGCTGCGACGGCGTGGACAACGACGGCAACGGCATCATCGACGACGTCGACGCCGGGCAGGACGGCGTCTGCGACTGCATCCGCATCGCCACGCTCGGCGAGCCGGGCGAATGGGGCCAGGGCGACGTCTTCGACGCCTGGCTGGACGAGCGCAGCACGAACGGGGCCGTCGACTTGAACGACGCCGAGCTCACCCCCGAGGAGCTGAGCAAACACCAGGTCATCATCATCCAGGACGTGAGCGGCATCGGGCGCTCGTACTCGCCGAGCGAGGTCGAGGCGCTCGCGGCGTGGATCGAGGACGGCGGCGGGCTGATGACCCTGATCGGCTACGGCGACCCGGACGAGCGCGAGAACGTCAACACGCTGCTCGAGCCGCTCGGCGTCGGCTACGACCGGGAGCAGATCCTGGCCAGGGGGCAGGGCGGCTCCACGATCCCGATCACCGAGTGGTCCGGATCTCACCCGGTCCTGGCAGGGATCGAGCGGGTCGGCGTGGACAACGGGTACCCGGTGATCGGCGAAGGCACGACGCTGGCCACGGGCGACGGCCACGACGTGCTGAAGGCCCTGGAGTCCGGGAAGGGCCGCGTCCTGGTCTGGGGCGACGAGTGGATCACGTACAACAGCGAGTGGGTCGACCACCCGGATTACCAGGTCGAGCGCTTCTGGCTGAACGCCATCAAGTGGATGACGCCGGCCAACGAGTGCCAGGTCGCCATCCCGCCCGACATCAACTGAAGCCGCCCGGCGTGGCCCGGCTGCGCGGTTCGGCTGCGCGGCCGCCCGCCGGAGGTCCCGGGGGGCGCCGCGCCGCGCGCGCCCGCGAGCAGGCCGGAGATCAATAACGCTCGCTGTCTTTCTGGGGCGCCATCGGCCACACGGGCGCGTCCTCGCCGTTCACGACCAAGCCGCCGTGGGTGAACACCCCGGTCATCTTCAGGAAGTCCGCGGGGAAGTTCAGCGTGGGGCGGGAGATCTCGTCGAGCGCCGCGACGTGCTCGGGCCGGAGCTTGACGTCGAGCGCGGCGAGGTTGTCGTCGAGCTGCTGGAGCGACCGGGCGCCGAAGATGGTCGAGCTCACCCCCGGCCGGCCCTGCACCCAGGCGAGCGCCACCCGGGCGGGCGTGGTCTCGAGCTCCTTGGCGATCGTGATGAGCTTGTCCACGATCGCATACGTGCGCTCGCCGAGCGCGCGCTCCACCCAGGCGCCCCGGTCGGCCTTCACCTTGCCGGCGTTCTCCCGGGTGTACTTCCCGCTGAGCGCGCCGCTCTTGAGCGGCGACCACGGCGTGACGCCGAGCCCCATCTCGAGCGCCATGGGGATGAGCTCTCCCTCGACCGTGCGCTCCAGGAGCGAATACTCGATCTGGAGGGCGATGAGCGGCTGCCACCCCCGGAAGCGGGCCGTCAGCTGCGCCTCGGCGACCTTCCACGCCGGCGTGTCGGAGAAGCCGATGTACCGCACCTTCCCGGAGCGGACGAGGTCGTCGAGCGCCGCCATGGTCTCGTCGATCGGCGTGAAGCGGTCCCAGCAGTGCATCCAGTAGAGATCGATGTAGTCCGTCTGGAGGCGCCGGAGCGACTGCTCGCAGGCGGCGATGAGGGACTTGCGCCCTGCGCCCCCGCCGTTCGGATCCCCGGGGTAGAGGTTGGAGAGGAACTTGGTGGCGATGACCACCCGGTCGCGCCGGCTCGGGTGGCGCCCGATGTGATCGCCGATGATCTTCTCGGAGTGGCCTCGCGTGTACGCGTTGGCCGTGTCGATGAAGTTGCCGCCGCGCTCGATGAAGCGGTCCAGGATCGCGTTCGACGTCTCGACGCTCGACCCCCAGCCGAGGTCCTCGCCGAAGGTCATGGCGCCGAGACAGAAGGGGCTGACGCGCAGGCCGGACCGGCCCAGGGTGATGTAGTGGTTGAGCGGCATCGGGTTCTCTCCTTGTGAAGACCGCGCGAGTCCGCGCGGGGTCGACCGGGAGGGTGCCACCGGAGGCGAGGAGGGCGAAAGGAGAAAGCATGTCGCGGCGCCACGGGATCCGGACGGTCGGTCCGCCTCCTGCCTTTGCGCGGGCGATCCGCCCCTGCCGCGCCGCCTCGCCGGCCTCGTGGCCCGCCCGGGCGGCGCGCGGCCTTTGCCCTCGCGGGGCGGTTCACCTACCCTGCCCGGCAGCCATGGACCTGGAGACGGTGTTCTCGATCTGCAATACGGCGGTCCTCCCCGGATGGCTGCTGCTCGCCTTCGCCCCGCGCTGGCGGTGGACGCAGCGCATCGCCGCGGGGATCGCGGCGGCGCTGGCGCTCGTGTACCTCATCGCGATCGTGCCGACCTTCGGCAAGGGCGAGGGAGGGTTCGGCTCGCTGCACGACGTCGAGCAGCTGTTCGCGCGCAGGGAGGTGCTGCTGGTCGGCTGGATCCATTACCTCGTCTTCGATCTGTTCACGGGCTCCTGGGAGGTGCGCGACGCCGCGCGGCTACGGATACCGCACGTGCTGGTCGTGCCCTGTCTGGTCCTGACGCTGCTCTTCGGGCCCATCGGCTTCCTCGCCTATCTGGTGCTCCGGGCCGCGCTGCGGCGCCGCCTGGATATCGAGGAGACGACCTCGGTCGAGGCGCCCGCGACCAGGTAGCGGTCGCGTCTGCCGGAGCGCGCGCGTCGAGGCGGGGAGATCATCGACCTTCCTTCAGCCTCCCCCCCGCCCCTCGACGCGGCGGAGGTCGGCGGCGGGGCTGGCCGAGGCCGGTGCGGCGCTTTCATCGCGCGTCCCGTCCGTCTAGGATGCCCGGCCGCTCGTCCCTTCGCGAGGGGCAGCGGCGTGAGCGTCGAAGATCGGAGCGCCCACAGCCCAACCTGCACACAGGTGGTCAATGAGATCGAGATCGAGTCGATATGGATCCGCGCTCGCCTTGAGCCTTTCGTTTCTGGCCACATCGGGCTGCGAGCTGATCACGATGCCCGATCGCAGCCTGATCAACGGGGACGGCGGGGCGGGGGCCGCAGGAGGCCAGGGCGGGGATGGCGGCGTCGCCGGGAACGGCGGCAATGACGCCGGCGGCGGCGGCACCACCGGCACGTCCGGCGGCGGCAGCGGCGGCGACGGCGGCAGCACCGGCACGTCCGGCGGCGGTGGCAGCGGCGGCGACGGCGGCAGCACCGGCACGTCCGGCGGCGGTGGCAGCGGCGGCGACGGCGGCGGCAGCGCGACCAGCTCCGCGAGCTCCGGCGGCGCCAGCGGCGGCTCCGGCGGCGACGGCAGCGCGACCAGCTCCAGCAGCTCCACGAGCGCCGGCGGCGGCGACACTGCCAGCTCCAGCAGCTCCACGAGCGCCGGCGGCGGCGACGGCGGCGGCGGCGCTGCCAGCTCCAGCGGCTCCAGTGGCAGCGGCGGCGACGGTGGCAGCGGCGGCGACGGCGGCTCCGGCGCCTCCAGCGGCAGCGGCGGCCCGACCTGTACCTCGGACGCAGAGTGCCCCGCGCCCGCGAGCGAGTGCGCCACGACGAGGTGCCTCGACGGCGCGTGCGTCACCACGAACGTAGACGCGGGCACGCTCGCGGAGACGCAGATGGACGGCGACTGCGTCACGCGGGTCTGCGACGCCGACGGCGCGGTCGTCGAGGTGGACCAGGACGACGACGTGCCCAACGATCGCAGCGAGTGCACGATCGACGCGTGCGTCGATGGCTCCCCGCGGAACGAGCCGGTCGAGGTCGGCACCGTGTGCTCGCTGCCCGACGGCGGCCTGTGCAACCCGCTCGGCGTCTGCGTGCCGTGCCTCGTCGACACGGACTGCCCGAGCGAGGTGTGCGTCGAGTACGCCTGCCAGGCGCCCAGCTGCACGGACGGGCGCCTGAACGGCGACGAGGACGGCATCGACTGCGGCGGCACCTTCTGCACGACCTGCGAGGCGGCGCCCACGGTGACCTCGGTCGACTACCCGGTCATCGCCCTCGGCGGCGCGCTCGTGCTCACGGGCACGGACTTCACCGGCGCGACGCAGCTCACCGTGGACTACTGGCCGCAGCCCTTCACGGTCGACTCCGACACGCGGATCACGATCCCCGCGCTCACGGGCGACATTCAGCCCGGCGTGCGCGACATCCTGGTGAGCCGGCCGGGCGCGCTGAGGTCGACGTTCCGGGTGACGGTGATCCGGCTGCAGATCAACGAGATCGAGGCGGACACGCCCACGACGCCGCTGAACGACGATCGCGAGTTCGTCGAGATCAGCACGGGCGTGAGGAATGTGAGCCTCGCCGGCTACACGCTCGTGCTCTTCAACGGCGGCCTCTCGGGCGATCCGTCGTACCGGGCGGTGGAGCTCACCGGAACGACCAACGCGGCCGGCCTCCTGCTCGTCGGCAACCCCGCCGTGACCCCTGAGCCCGCCGTGCGCTTCGACCCGGTCACCGTCTCCAACAACATCCAGAACGGCCCGGACGCGGTCGGCCTGTACCAGGCGCTGCCCGCGGCTTTCCCCTCGGGCACCCCGGTCACGGCCACGCACCTCATCGACGCCGTGGTCTACGGCGCCGGCCACGCGGCCGACGAGGGGCTCCTGAACGCGCTGATCTCCCGCGATCCCGAGGCGCCCGAGCGCGTCCAGGCCGACGAGGGGGACACCGGCGCGCTCTCGTCGACGCAGTCGATCCAGCGCTGCGCCGACGGCCTCCGCGACGGCCACGTCTTCCGGGCCGCGGCGCCCACCCCGGGCGCGGTCAACACCGTCCGCTGCCCTTGAGCCCGCGAGGCGCGCGGGGCGGCCCGACGGGCACGCCCCGCGCTGCCCGCGCGGCCGGCGCTCGGCGCTCGACCCTCGCGGCCGGCGCTCGGCGCCCGCCCCTCGCGGCCGACGCCCGGCGGTCGCCGCCGGCGCTCAGCGCTCGAGGTAGATCTCGAAATCCTCGATCATCACCGCGAGCTCGTAGCGATCCGCGAGCAGCCCCGCGAGCTCGGGGAACCCGTCCAGCGTGTCGCGCGAGTCGAGCCCGTCGCCGGTGACCGACGGGAACACGTCGCGGCGCTCGACCACGATCGCGGCCGGCCGGCTCGCGTCGAGGTCGCGCATCAGCGCGGCGCGCGCCTGCTCCCGGGCCCACGCCGCGCGCTGCGGGACGTTGTAGAGGTAACGCGTCGCCGGCGCGCGATCGGCGAGGTCGTAGATCACCGGCTCGAAGCCCCAGACGAAGATCGGCCGCTCCGGCGCGACCCGCTCGCGCACCCACGCGGCGACCGCGCGGTTCGCCGCGGCGTTCACGTCGGCGACCGACGCGAGGCGATCGAGCCGGCCCAGGTCCTCCGCGCCCGACGCGATCAGCGCGAGCCGCTCGGCGCAGCGATCGACGTAGAAATCGGCGAGATCCTTCGTCGCGGAGCGCGCGAACGCCGCGGCGACGAGCGACGCCCCGAGCGCCGCGGCGGCGAGCGCGCCGCGCCGCACGCAGCGCTGCCACGCCTTCCAGAAGCCCAGCGCGGCGAGCATCGCGGCGAGCGGCCAGGTCGCGCCGTAATGGTACGGGAAGAACTTCGCCTGCATCACCACGCCCGCGAGGTGCACCGCGATCACGCCCGAGAGCAGCGCCACGCCCGCCCGCTCGCGGCGATCCGGGTGCAGCGCGACCAGGCAGACGAGGCCGAGCGCGACCGGGCCGGAGTAACGCACGAGCCACTCGCTGACGCCGTGCCACGTCATCTCGAGCACGCCCGCGCCGCGCCACCCGAGCGCGGTGTAGTGCGGCGTGAAGACGAACAGCACCTCCCACAGGTCGCCGAGCGCGCCCCGCGCGGCGAACCAGGCCACGCAGGCGAGCACGGGGAGCGCGCCGCCCAGCGCGATGAGCAGGCCGGGCCGGAGCGCGGCCCAGAGCAGCGCGCGCGCCGCGCCGGCCCCGGGGGAGGCGCCGTCCCGCGCGCGCCCGAGGCCGAGGCGGCGGCGCGCGAGCTCCGCGAGCCCCGCGAGCGCGGGGGCGCCGAGCGCCACGGCGAGCACGGCGCCGCCGCCCGCGAGCGGGGGCTTGAGCAGCCCGGCGGCGCCGAAGAGCGCGCCGGACACGACCAGCGCGGCGGCCCCCGGCGCCGGGCGCGGCGCGCCGGCGCGGGCGCGCGGCGTGGCCGCGAGCAGCGCGAGCACGGTGAGCATGCCGCCGAACGACTCGGGCTGCGCCGTGTGCCAGAAATCGAGCTGGGCATGGACGAGCACGGCGAGCGCCGCGGCGACGACGCCGATCCGGCGCTCGCCGAAGGTGCGCCCGGCGAGCGACGCCATCGCGACGCACATGCCGGCGAGGCCGAGCACCTCGAGCGCGCGGATGCCCCACTGCGCCGGGCCGAAGAGGGCGCGCGCGAGCGCGTAGATCACGAAGATGCCGGGCGGCTTGAAGTCGAACGCGTCGCGGTAGGGCATGCCGCCCTCGAGCACCACGCGCGCGACCATGGCGTAGATGCCCTGATCGCGGCCGTAGCCATAGATCAGGATCTGCAGCAGCAGGAACGCGATGACCCCGAGCGAGAGCGCCTCGATCGCCGCCGCGCCAGGCACACGCGCCGGCATTGGAGCGAGGCGATCGCGCGCGGCCTCGCTGGGGGTGGCCCCGGGAGAGACCTCGGTCGCATCCGCCGCGACGTCACGCACCGGGGTCTTTTACCGGCTCGGGCATGGCAGCGTCTACGTAGGATTCCGGTCCTCCTGCTCCGGGGCGCCGCGGCGCCGGACCGCGCGGCCTCGCCGCGGCGGCCCCGGCGGCTGGCCGCCGGATGGGCCGGGCCGCGCCGCCGGGGCCTCGCCGGCGCCGCTCCAGCGACGTCCCGGCGAAGGATGCACGCCGGACGAACATGCGTCGTTGCCCTCGAGGGGCGGGAGGCGTATACGACCGTGCCGCCTTGCCCTGAGAAACGGGCGCTCCCGGCGGCGCGCGTTGGAGGAGCGAGAAGCGATGGTCGATGTTCGCATGCCGCAGCTCGGCGAGAGCGTGCTCGAGGGGACCGTCTCGAGGTGGCTCGTGCGCGAGGGCGATTTCGTCAAGCGCGAGCAGCCGCTGCTCGAGGTTGCGACCGACAAGGCAGACACGGAGATCCCGGCGCCGATCGCCGGCCGTGTCGCGCGGATCGCGGTGTCGGAGGGGACCGTGGTCGCCAAGGAAGGTCTGCTCTGCCAGATCGACGAGGCCGCGACCGAGTCCCAGGCAGCGCCCCAGCAGGGCGCGGCCCCCGCCGCCGCCGAGGCGCGGCCGCCGGCGCCAGCGCCGGCCCCGGCGCCGGGCAGCAACGGCCACGACGAGGGCGCCCGTCCGCTGACGAGCCCGTCGACGAAGAAGCTGGCACGCGAGGAGGGCGTCGACCTGCACGCCGTGCAGGGGACCGGCGAGCACGGCCGCATCACCCGCGACGACGTGCTGCGCGCGAAGCAGAGCGCGGCGCCCGAGCCGGCGCGCCAGGCCCCGAGCGCGAGCCAGGCGCCGGGCGCGAGCCAGGCGCCGGGCGCGAGCCAGGCGGCGGAGCTGTCGCAGCTCATCCAGGCGAGCGGCGGGTTCGTCCCGCCGGTGCCCGGCGTCGGGTTCGGCGCGTACAAGGTGCCGCCGTACACCCCGAAGCCGGGGGACAAGGTGGTGCCCTTCAGCCGGCGGCGCCGCATCACCGCGGATCACATGGTCTATTCCAAGGTGACGTCGCCGCACGTGGTGACGGTCGCCGAGGTCGACCTGCACGAGACGTCGAAGCTCCGCGAGGCGCACAAGGACGAGTACAAGAAGGCGGGCGTCTCGCTGACGTTCCTGTCCTTCATCTGCGCCGCGGCCGTCCGCGCGCTGCGCGAGCACCCCGAGTTCAACGCGCGCGTGCTCGAGAACTCCTACGTGGTGCTGCGCGACGTCAACCTCGGCGTGGCGGTGGACACGCCCGGCGGCCTCATCGTCCCGAGCATCAAGCACGCCGACGAGCTGGCGCTGCGCGGCATCGCGCGCAGCATCGACGAGCTCGCCGGGCGCGCGCGGTCCGGCAAGATCACGGCGGACGATCTCGCCAATACGACCTTCACCGTCTCGAACCCCGGCCTGAAGGGGAACCTGTTCGGCGGGGCGATCATCTCGCAGCCGAACGTCGGCATCCTCAGGATGGGCGAGATCAAGAAGCGCGTCGTGGTGGTCACGAAGGACAAGGAGGACTCGATCGCGATCCACCCGGTCATGTTCCTCGCGCTGTCCTACGACCACCGCATCATCGACGGGGTGTTGGCGAACTCGTTCCTCTGGCGCGTCACCGACATCCTCACACGCGGGGAGTTCGAAGTATGAGCGTGAAGAGCGACGTGAAGGGCCTGAGGCCGCTCGACGAGGTCGATCCGGAGATCGCCGAGCTCATCCGGAAGGAGGAGCGCCGGGAAGCGGACACGCTCCGGCTGATCGCGAGCGAGAACTACGTGTCTCGGGCGGTGCTCGAGGCGACGGGCTCGGTGCTGACGAACAAGTACTCCGAGGGGTACCCGCACAAGCGGTATTACGAGGGCCAGCAGCAGATCGACGTGGTCGAGGAGCTGGCCAAGTCGCGGGTGGCCAAGCTGTTCGGGGCCGAGCACGTGAACGTGCAGCCCTACTCGGGGAGCCCGGCCAACCTGGCCGTCTACCTCGCGTTCGCGAACGCGGGCGACACGATCATGGGCCTCGGCCTGCCCGCGGGCGGGCACCTGACCCACGGCTGGTCGGTGAGCATCACCGGCAAGTACTTCAAGAGCGTGCCCTACGGCGTGCGCGAGAGCGATCACCGCATCGACATGGACCAGGTCCGCGACCTGGCGCGCGCGCACCGCCCGAAGCTCCTCTGGTGCGGGACGACGGCGTACCCGCGCACGATCGACTTCGCCGCGTTCCGGTCGATCGCCGACGAGGTGGGGGCGATCCTGGCGGCGGACATCGCCCACATCGCGGGCCTCGTGGCCGGCGGGGCGCACCCGTCGCCGGTGGGCATCGCCGACGTGGTGACGTCGACGACGCACAAGACCTTCCGGGGCCCGCGCGGCGCGATGATCCTGTGCAAGAAGGAGCACGCGAGCGCGATCGACAAGGCGGTCTTCCCCGGCCTCCAGGGCGGGCCGCACAACCACACGACCGCGGCCATCGCGGTCGCCGCGAAGGAGGCGTCGGAGGACGGCTTCCGCGACTACGCGCGGCAGATCGTCGAGAACGCGAAGGCGCTCGCGCGCGCGCTGGAGTCGCGCGGCTTCCGGCTGATCACGGGCGGCACGGACAACCACCTCCTGCTGATCGACATGACCCCGAAGGGCGTCGCGGGGAAGCCGTACGCGCAGGCGCTCGATCGCGCGGGCATCGTCGCCAACTACAACTCGATCCCGTTCGATCCGCGCAAGCCCTTCGACCCGTCGGGCCTCCGCATCGGCACGCCGTCGGTGACGTCGCGCGGCATGGGCCCCGCCGAGATGGAGCGCCTCGCGGGGTGGATGGACGAGGTCGTCCAGCACGTGAACGACGAGGCGCACCTCGCCCGCATCGCCGCCGAGGTCGAGGAGCTCTGCCGCGGCTTCCCGGCCCCCGGCATCCGCGTCTGAGCGCGCCCCTCGCGCCCTGACCGCCGAGGACGCCCGGAGTGAACCTCCCGGCGTCCTCGGCGTTTTGTGGGGTCACTTCACGTAGATCTGGGCGGCGGCCACGCCGGAGCCGGCGGTCGCCTTGACGACGACCTTGGCGTTGATGCCGACGGGGAGCGACCAGCGGTAGCAGCTGCCCCGGCCGCCGAGCGAGGCGTTGGCGCCGGACGAGTTGTCCTGGGCCAGCACGGACGAGCCCATCGGGATCGGGGTCAGCGCGATGAGCTGGATGTCGAGCTCGGTGATCCCGGCGCCGACGCCGAGGATCGTGTAGCACTTGCCGGGCATCAGCTGGAACTGGTGCTCGAGGGTCTGGCCGGCGGTGAACTGACCTGCGATCGGCCCGCCTTCCTTCGTCATGCCCTGCGCCTCGTTCGCGGCGTAGGCGTTCAGCGGGATGGTCGCCGCGGAGGCGAAGTTCGGGTCGATCGCCGTGGCGCTCCCGGCGGTCGTCCCGCCGCTCGGCGCGGGCTGGCCGCCAGTCTGCCCGCCGGTCTGCCCGCCGGTCGTCTGGCCGGGGATCGGGAACGGCCACGGGAAGCCGCCGGGCTGCTGCGGCGCAGGCTGCTGCGGCGCGGGCTGCTGCGGGGCAGGCTGCTGCGGCGCGGGCTGCTGCGGCGCGGGCTGCTGGTAACCCGGCTGCTGATACCCCGGCTGCTGGTAGCCGGGCGGCGGGTAGCCCTGCTGATACCCCGGCTGCTGGTAGCCGGGCGGCGGGTAGCCCTGCTGATAGCCCGGCTGCTGGTAATAGCCGGGAGGCGGCTGGTTCGCGTAGTTCGGCGGCGCGGAGGCCTCTCGCTGTTCGTGACAACCAGCAGCGAGGGCTGCGGTGAGGACCATGGCTGGCAAGACGCCAATCGTACGGAGCAAAAGAACCTCCTCGAATTTCCGGCGGAACGGCGCGTTCATTCCCACTGACGGGCTCGCGACGCAACGGGTCCCTCGCAAGGAGCGCCCCGCGGCGATCCCCCCGGCGCCCGGTTGACCGAGCTCCGAGGTCGTCCGCCGGATGTCGCTTTGGACGTGCCACGCCCGCGCTTCATCGAGCCCCCCGGGAGAATGATGCGGCTCCTGCCATGATTTCCCGGATCCAGGGCGGTGAGCCGGGCTGGTCAGGAGACAAAAGTGAGGTAGCCTACGGCATGACCGACCACGGCTCCCGCGCGAGGTTCGCGCGTCCCGGAGAGTTTGTGCGGTGGTTTCTGGATCGGGAGATGCTGGCGAGCGCGGGCATGGGGCTCGCGCCGGACCGGGCGCGGCTGCACCTCGGGCGCGCGGTCGCGTTCCTGGAGCTGGGCATGCTGCGCGAGGCGCTGGCGGAGGCGAACTCGGCGGCGTACCTCGACGACGCGGTGCGGCCCGAGGCGCTGCTCGTCGCGCGGATGTGTGTCCTTCGCGAGCTCGCGGGCGGGCCCTCCGGCTGAGAGCGGCGGCCGGCGCCTCCTGCATAGCCCCCCGCCGCCGTCGGGTGTATGAGCGCCCGCGTGCATGGCTGTCTCACGACGAGGGGTCGCGATCCGCGGCCAAGCCGTGCGCGAGGAGGGCACGGATGATGGTGACGGGTAGGCTGCTCGGTTCAGCAATGCTCCTGGCGCTCGCGGCGGCGGCGCTGGGCTGCGGCGGCGGCAAGGAGCCGGAGTTCGCAGACGAGCCGCCCGCGGACGCGGGGCCGCCGCCGCAGCCGCAGCCGATAACGTCCGTCCCGCCCCAGGACGCCGGCGTGCCCACGCCGGCGGCGCCCACGACGGCGCCCTGCGATGGAGTCCAGTCGCTCGCGATGACCACGATGTTCCAGGGTCGCGCCCCGGGCGAGGCGCCCAGGATGCAGATGGAAGGGGCGCCCGTGTGCGGCGTGGTGCCCGAGGGGCAGACGGTCTCGGGGCAGACCTTCATGCTCCAGCCCGGCAATTGCTACACGTTCCTGGCGCAGGCGCTCCCGACGGTCACCGAGGTCGATCTCCAGCTCGAGCTCGACCTCAACGCGGGCGGGCAGCCGGCGCTCGCCGCCTTCAACCTGAAACCGGTGCTCGCCGTCGACTCGGACACCGGCCCGACAGCCGCCATCGGCGCCAAGCAGAGCTGCTACCAATGGCCCTTCCCGCTCCCCGGGACGGTCAAGCTGGTCGTCAAGGCGCGCACCGGCTCGGGGCCGGTCGCGGCGCAGGCCTACAGCCGCAAGAAGTGACCGCGGCGCGGGCCGCCCAGGCCACCTAAGCCGCGTAGACCTCGACGCGCCCCGCCCCTGGACGAACGCCCGTCCGGGGAGCGGGGCTATGGAGCAAGAACGGCCACGTCGCCGTGGCCGCTCTGCGCTCGCTGCGAGGACTGTAAGCTTACAGGAGCGCGTCCTTGATGGCCTTGATCGGCCGAGCGCGAACCGACTTGCTCGCCGGCTTGGCGGCGAACGTCATCGGCTGCTTGGTAAACGGGTTGATCCCCTGGCGCGCCTTCGTCGCAGGACGCTTGACCACCCGGAACTTCGCGAAGCCGGGCAGCGTGAACACGCCCGACTTCTTCAGCTCGCGATGACCGATCGAGATGAGGGACTCGAGGACGTTCTTCACCTGCTTGCGGCTCAGCTCATCACCGGCTGCTTCGGTGATGGCCTGGATCAAGCCGCTCTTGCTCAACGTCTTCTTCCCGCCGCCGCCGCCACCCGACGTCTTCTTAGCTGCCATGGCACTCTCCTCAGGACATGAGCTCGCGCGCGACACCTCGCCGCGCACAGCCTAAAGCGAGCCTTGCACACGACACCGGACAAAAAAAGACAAAAATGCGGGGGGAAATCGCGATTTTTGAGATCGGGCATCGCGCGGACCCCTGAAAGGCCGCGGCGGAGCGCCGCGACGGAGGGGGAGCGCGGCGCGTCGCACCGCCCGGCCGCGCCGCCAGCGCGGCGCCGCGGGGCGGCCCCGCGGCGCAAAAAAGCGAGGAAATACGCAGGGAATCGGGCGCTTCCGCGGCCTCCTCGGAGCCGCCTTGGGCGGCCGCGAGGGGCGCGAGTGCGACCCGGGCAGCGCGAGCGCACGCGGAGCGCCGCTTGGAGGGACGCGCGGGAGGCGCGGGAGGCGCGGGAGGCGCGGGAGGCGCCGGAGGGGGTTTAGCCGGCGCGGATCTCGTCGAGGAGCGCGCGGGCCGCCTCGAGGGAGCCGTCTTCGGAGACGGACTTGTCGAGCATCAGGCGCGCTTTGCGGCGGTCGCCGGCGGCGAGCGCCATCGATCCGAGGTGGTAATAGGCGAGCGCGCGCGCGGTGGGCGTGGTGCCGCCCTCGCTGGGCTCCGAGGCGATCTTCATCAGCGTGACCGCGCGGTAGGCGCGCGCGGCGAGCTCCTGCTCGCCGAGCTCGAGGGCGCGCTCGCCGACCTCCATGGCGAGCGCGCCGTTCTGAGGATCGTTCTCGAGCGCCCTCGAGAGCGCCGTGAGCGACTCGCGCGTGTTCCCCTCGGCGGCCTCGATCCGCGCGAGGCGGTGGTAGACGCCGCCGAGGAGCCGCGAGCGGCGGCCCTTGCTCGCCGCGATGAGCTCCGCCGTGACCGCGCGCGCCTCCGCGGGCTTGCCCGCCCCCGTCAGCGCGTCGACGAGCGCGAGGGCCACCTCGTGCTCCTCGGGTCGCAGCGAGCGCGCCTCCCGGAGCGGCGGGATCGCCTGCGCCGCGTCGCCGGCCTCGAGGAGCAGGCGGCCGGCCCTGACGAGCAGCGCGAAGCGGCCGGCCACGTCCGACGCGGCCGCGGCGTCCTCGAGCGCGATCGCGGCGAGCTCGCGGCTCGCGCCGATCTCGGCGTAGAGCGCGCGCAGGCGATCGCGGATCTCGGCGTGGCCCGGCGCGGCGCGGAGCGCGCGCTCGAGGCCGCCGCGGGCGTCGCCGAGGTGGCCCGCGCGCGCGCAGGCGCCGGCGAGGCGGAGCGCGGTGGCGACGAGGGCGTCGCCCTCCTCGAGCGCGATGAGCCGGCGGTAGACGGCGCTCGCGGCGTCCCACCGCGCGGCGGACTCCTCGAGGCCGGCGAGCGCCTTGAGCGCCGCGCGGTCCTTCGAGTCGGCGTGGAGCAGGTCGCCGAGGTGCGCGCGCGCGCGCTCGAGATCGCCCGCGCGCGCGAGGATCTCGGCCAGCCGGAGCCGGGTCGCGCGCGGCGTGGACGACGACGTCGACGTCGACGACGACGGCGACGATGCCGCGGGCAACGACGACGACGGCGACGACGCGGCGGCGCCCTCGCCCTCCGGCTCCTGCGGGGCGCCCGGCGCGGGCCGCGCGCTCGCCCGCGCGAGCGCGCGCTCGAGCGCGGCGACGAGCTCGCCCGCGTACTCGGCCCCGCCGAGCGCGTACGCGCGCTCGAGATCCGCGATCGCGCGCTCGTGCTGGCCGAGCGCCTCGTGGACCTCGGCCCGCGCGCGGTGGAGCCACGGGTCGTCGGGGCTCGCCTCGAGGGTCTCCGTGAGCGCGCGGGCCGCGCGGGCGTGCTCGCCCACGGCGCCGCACGCGTCGATCAGCGCGAGCAGCACGTCGCGGTCGCCCGGGGCGATGCGCAGCGCGCGCTCCAGGTGCTCGGCCGCGGCCGCGGCGTCGCCCGCGCGGTCGCGGAGGATCTCGGCGGCGCGGCAGAGGCAGCCGACGCGCGCCTCGTCGGTGCCCGCGACCTGCGCCTCCAGCACGTAGAGGTCGGCGAGCGCGTGCCAGGCCTCGCGGGCCGCGTAGCGCGACGCGAGCTCCTCGCGCAGCCGGTCGCTCGTGGGGCAGGCGGCGTAGCCGGCCTTGAGCGCGCCCTCGGCGGCGGCGTCGTCGCCGCGGGCGCCGTGCAGCCCGGAGAGCTCCAGCGCGATCTGGGCCGCCTCCGCGCCCTGCTCGATGCGCAGGAGCCGCTCGAGCGCGTCGATGAGGTCGTCGGAGCCGTCGCGCTTCCGGCCGAGGCGCACGAGGGCGCGGAGCACCTCGCGGTTCGCGGCGTCCCAGTCCGCGGCGCCGAGGTAGACGTCGCGCGCGCCCACGTCGTCGCCGCGCTGCTCGAGCAGGGCGCCGAGGCGCAGCGAGATCGACGCGATCGAGGCGACGTCCGCGCGGTCCTTCGCGGCGTCGAGCTGCAGCGCGAAGAGCTCGCCGAGCTCCTCGGTGCGGCCGGCCGCCTCGAGCATCGCGGCGAGCAGGATGGCGGCCTCCACCTGCGACGGGTCCTCGTCGAGGATGTCGCGGAGCTGGATCGCCGCCTGCTCCGGGGACTCCCGCGCGAGCAGGCGCGCGCGCTCGAGGCGCAGGGCGCAGCGCTCGGAGAGGTCGTCGACGAGCGGGACCGTCTCCTCGAGCAGCGCGGAGAGGCGCGCGGCGTCGCCGCTGCGCCGGTACACGCCGGCGAGCGGCATCCAGATCTCGCGCTCCGCGGGCTCGCGGCCGCGGAGCTCCTCGTAGAGGCGCGCGGCGCGCTGGAGGTCCTCGAGCGGGCCGGCGGCGAGCGACGCGGCGTGCAGGAGCAGCGCGCGCTCCTCGTCGGGCGACGAGGCGCGCGCGGCGCGCTCGCTGAGCCACGCGGCGGCCGCGAGATCGCCGGCCTCCTCGCGGAGCTCGGCCAGCGAGACGAGCGCCCAGGCCGCGCCGGGCGGATCGGACGAGGGCGGCCCGCCCGAGCCGACGCCCACGATGCGCTGCAGGATCGACTCGGCCTGCTCCCGATCGCCGAGCGCGCGGGCGGTGCGGACCGCCTCCTCGAGCACGCTCGGGCCCTCGATCTCCGCGAGCAGCAGGAGCGCGTCCACGAGGGCGCGCGGGCGCCCGCTCTGCCGGGCGAGGTGCTCGAACAGGCGGATCGCGCGCGGGCTGCGCGGGTCGGTGCGGAGCGCGTCGCGCAGGATCGCCTCGGCGCGGTCCGGATCGGCCCGGAGCTCGAGCGCCTCCTCGAGCAGCGAGATCGCCTGGTCGACCTCCGCCGGATCCGCCGCGAGCAGCGCGGCGAGGCGGTAGCGCGGGTCGGCGCGGCGCGAGACGGCGTCGGGGTCGGCGGCGCCGGGGTCGCCGGCGCCGCGCGCGGCGTCGGCGAGGGCGATGCGCTTGCGGAGGACCTCGGCCTGCGCGAGGCGGTCGCCGAGGCGGTCGTAGAGGGCCTCCAGGGAGCGCCACAGCTGCTCGACGTCGGCGCCCGCCTCGCCCATCGCCTGGGGCGCGCCGGCGGCGATCCTCGCCTCCGCGCGGCGGTACGCGGCCGCGGCGCGCTCCTGGTTCTCCGGCGCGAGCTCGAGGGCGCGGCCGAAGCGGAGCAGGAGCGCGACCTCGTACGGCTCGCCGGACGACCGGGCGACGAGCCGCTCGACGAGGTCGAGGTACCGATCGGCCTGGTCGAGGCGCCGCGCGAGCTCGAGCGCGGCGTCGTGGGCGGGGCCGGAGCCGGGGGTGAGCTCGAGGGCGCGCAGGCGGGCCGTCAGCGCGGGCTCGGGGCGGCCGAGCGGGCCTTCATAGAGCGACGCGAGCTCGCCGAGCGCCTCGGCGGCGGCGTCGGTCGGCTCGAGGGCGGGGCCGGCGAGCCGCGCCTCGAGGGCGCGCGCGAGCAGATCGTGCTGCCCGCGGGCGCGCAGCGCGGCGAGCAGCTTCTCGTGCTCCTGCTCGCTCTCGCGCGCCGCCTCGAAGGCGGACTCGACGTACTCGACCTCGCGCTCGGGCGCCCCTTGCCGCCGCGCGATCTCGCCGAGCGCGAGCAGGACCTCGGCCCGGCTGAACGAGGCGGCCGGGAGGCGGCCCAGGCTGGAGCGGGGCGGCATCGTGCTGCGCCGCCCGCCGGGCCCGTCGGCGTCGTCGCGAGGCCTGCGCGCGACGAGCAGGAGCGCGCGGTAGGCGCGGTGGGCGCGGTCGAGCTGGCCGTCCTCGAGGGCGAGGCCGGCGAGGCCGTGGAGCGCGTCGGGGTGCGCGGGATCGATGCGCAGCGCGAGGTCGAACTCCGCCATCGCGCGGGCGCGGTCGCCCGTGGCGAGGGCGACGCGGGCGAGCTCGTAGTGGACGAGCGCGCGCTCCTTCGGCCGGCGGCTGCCGAAGTCGGCGATGATCGCGCGCAGCTGCGCGGTCGCGTCCTCGCTCCGGCCCGCGGCGGAGAGGGCGCGGCTCCGCGCGAGGCGCAGCGAGAGGTCGTCCGGGGCGAGCGAGATCGCCTCGTCGAACAGCGGGATCGCGGCGGCCGGCGAGCCGCCGCGCGTGAGGTAGAGGTCCGCCGCCTCGCGGAGGAGCGCGAGCCGGGCGGGCGCGTCCTCCGCGCGCGCGGCGTCGCCCGCGACGAGCTCGGCCAGGGCGACCCACGCGCCCGACGCGCGGTACAGGTAGGCGAGCCGCTCGCGGATCGGCGCGGGCTCGGCGGCGCGCGGCAGCGCCCGCTCGAGGGCGGCGCGGGCGCGGTCGGGCTCCCCGGCGGCGAGGTACGCGTCCGCGAGGCGGAGCGCGGCCTTGTGCAGCTCGTCGGCCGGCGCGCCCGCGCAGAGCCGCTCGAGCACCTCGGCGGCCGCCGCGTGCTCGCCGCGGCGCGCGAGCAGCCGGGCGAGGGCGTCGAGCGCCCTGGCCGAGCCGATCTCGGCGGCGCGGCGGTAGCTCGCGACCGCGCGCTCGGGCTCGCCGAGCTCGTGCTCGGCGAGCGACGCCGCCTCGAGCCAGAGCGCGGCGGCGGGCGGGACGTCGCCGGCCGCCTCGCGCGCCGTCGCCTGCTCCTCGCGCAGCAGCATGAGCTCGCGGTGCAGGCCGCCCTCCTCGAGCAGCGAGGCGAGCTTGTCGATCGACGGGGCGTGGCCCGGGCGCTCCGCGAGGTTCTCGCGGAGCAGCGCGATCGCCTCGTTCGTGCGCGGGGTGCGCGGTGTGTTGGAGAGCAGCTCCGCGGCGTCGTACCGGAGCGCGACGCGGCGCTCCGCGTCGCCGGAGACCTCGATCTGCCGCGCGCGCAGGCGCACGAGCTCGTCGCGCCGGGACGCCGCGCGGAGGAGCTCCGCGAGGCGCTCGCCGGCCGGCTCGTCCGTCGGGTCCTCGTCGAAGAGCCCGCTGTAGAGGGCGATCGCCTCCTCGGGCTCCGCCGCCTCGGCGGCGACGCGCCGGAGCCGCCGCTGCTCGGCGGGCGCGAGCGGGAGCGCGGCGCCGCGCCGGCCGAGCGCGACGATCTCGGGCCTGTCGCCCGCCGCCTCGAGCATGCCGATGAGCGCGTCGATCGCCCACAGCGCGGCGCGCGCGGGCGGCCACGCGGCCGGCTGCGCGGGCTCCGCCTCGCCGTCGCCGAGGCGCTGCACGGCGCGCTCGAGCAGCTCCTCGGCGATCACGCGGGCGTGCGCGGCGTCGCCCGCGTCGCGCGCGGTCTCGACGGCCTCGCGGTAGAGGGCGAGGTCGTAGCCGGTCGCGGCGGCGAGCCGGAGCAGGGTGGGCACGAGCGAGGGCCCGCGCCGGTGCCGCAAGAGCTCGACGAGATCGAGCAGGATCGCGCTGTTCCCGGGGTCGTGGACGAGCGCCTGCTCGAACGCGCGCTCGGCGGCGTCGCCGTCCGCGTGGGCGTCGCGGTGCCAGCGGCCGACGCGGAAGGTGAGGTCGCGGAGCGTGGCGGCGGGCACGTCGCCGCGGCGCTCGAGCGCGGGGAGCGCCTCGGCGAGCGTGTGCCAGCGGCCCGCGACGTCGGCGAGCCGGAGGAGGCCCTCGGGCGGCTCGGTGCCCGGCGACAGCAGGAAGGCGCGGAAGACGAGGTCGAAGGCGCCCGCGCGGTCGCCGCCGCGCTCCTCGAGCAGCGCGGCGGAGGCCTTCAGGATGGCGACCCGCTCGGCGTCCGCCTCGGCCGCGGCGAGCCGCGGCTCGAGCAGCCCGACCTGCCCGCTCCAGTCGTCCGCGGCGGCGCAGATCTCGAGCAGCGCGCTCACCGTCGCCGAGAGGGCGCCGCGTTGCTCGGACGAGGCCGGATCGACGCGGCGGAGCAGCTCCGTGAGGCCAGCGCGGGCGGACGCCGCGCCCTCGTCGGCGGGCTCGACGGCCCCCGCGGCGTCCGCGAGCTCGGCGCGCGCGCGAACCTCGGCCTCGTGCGCGCGGCGGTAGCCGGCGACGGCGCGCTCCCACGCGAGCGTGCGGTCGCGGTGCACGTCGCCGAGGCGCCGGAAGAGCTCCGCGCTGCGCGCCGCGCCGCCGGCCGCGGCGGCCGCGGACGCCTCGACCTCGAGCAGCGCGACGAGGTCGTCCCAGCGCTCGGCCCGCGTGTAGAGCGCGGCCAGCGCGTCGCCGCTCTCCGGGTCGGGCGCGAGCTCCTCGCGGACGCGGCGCCACGTGGCGATGGCCTGCTCGGGGTCGCCGAGCTCGCGCTCGAACAGGCGCGCGACGCGCCCGAGATCGCGCCGGGCGCCCTCGCCGCCGCGCGCGGCGGCGCGGCGCTCCAGCACGGCCGTGAGCTCCCGGAAGCGCCCGCCCTCCTCGAGCAGGGCCGCGAGCCCGTCGAGCGCCTCGAGGTCCTCCGCGTCGTCGGCGAGGCGCGCCGAGTACGCCGCGATCGCCCGCGCCTCGTCGCCGAGCCGCGACGCCGCGAGCCGCGCGAGCTCGCCGAGCGCCGCGCGCCGCGCCGCCGGGTCCTTCTCGAGCGCGGCGAGCGTGTCGAGCACGTCGCAGCGCTCGGCCGCGCGGTCGCCCTCGGCGAAGAGCCGGTCGAGCGCGCGGGCGGCGCCGAGCGCGGCCTCGGCGTCCCCGTGGCGCTCGGCCAGCGAGAACAGCCGGCGGAAGAGGGCGATCGCCCCGTCCGCGTCGCGGAGCCGGTCGCGGCGGAGCAGCGCGGCCTCGCGGACGAGCGCGAGGGCGAGCTGCGGTCCCTCGGCGCGCGGCTCCGCCGCGGCGAGGACCTCGGCCAGGCGGTCGTGCCGGCCGAGGCGCTCGGCGAGCTCGGTGAGCTCGGCGCGGTCGGCCTCGCCCTCGGGCCGCTGCTCGACGAGCTCGGCGAGCCGCGCGAACGCGCCCGGCTCGTCGCCGAGGGCGTCGCGGCGGAGGCGCACGATCTCGCGCAGCAGCGCCGGGCGGTCGTCGACGTCGGCGCCCTCGAGCTGGACCTCGAGCACGCGCACGAGGTCCTCGGGCCGCGCGCCCTCGCGGTGGTGCTTCGCGAGCAGCACGGCCGACCGCTGCCGCGCCGCGCGCGCGGCGAGCGCGGAGGCCTCGCCGGCGGGCGCCTGCTCGGGCGGGATCGCCGCGAGGATCCGCTCGAGCAGCGCGAAGGCGGCGCGGGGCGCGCCGGGCGCGCGGGCCGTCGGCGCCGCGTCGAGGAGCTGCTCGACCACGGGCAGCGCCGCCGCGGCGTCCCCGACCCCCTCGATCCAGAGGAGCGCGATCCGCTCGCGGAGCCGCTCCGCGTCGTCGCCGGAGAGCCGCGGCAGCTCCGCCGTGAGCAGCTCGATGAGGGGCCGGTGCTTGCCGTGCCGCTCGTAGAGCCGCTCGAGCGCGGCGCGGGTGCGCGCGTCGTCCTGCAGCGGCAGGAGCTGCTCGAGGTACCGCATCGTCCGCTCGCCGTCGCCGGCGAGGTCGCGCGCGACGGCCGCGGCGTCCTCGAGCAGGTAGACGCGCTCATCGGCCGCCGAGGTGCGCTCGAGCATCGCGTCGTAGAGCGCGAAGAGGTCCTCCCAGCGCTCGGCCGCGTTGTAGGCGAGCTTGAGGCGCTCGAAGCCCCAGAGGGAGCCGGGCACGAGCTCCACGAGCCTCCGGAGCAGCGCGAGGGCGGCGTCCGGCGCGTCGAACCACTCCTCGTGGTGCTCGACGGCCCGCCGGCCGATTTCCTCAATGATCTCGGGCGCTAGCGCCACGCCCGCGGCCGGGTCCTCTAGCGCCGCCGCGTACGCGGCCGCGACGCGCTCGGGCTGCTTCGCCTTGCGGCCGAGCTCCTCGAGCCGGTCCCAGAGGGAGAGCTCACCCGGCAGCTCGGCGACCGCGCGCAGCGCGAGGTCGAGGCCCCGCGCGACGTCGTCCTCGCGGTGGTCGAGCAGGCGCTCGAACCAGCCGCGCCGGACGGCGGCGCTCGCCGCGGCCGCCAGGCTGCCGGCGGGGCCCGTGGTCCGCGGTGCGGGGGACACGGGGGGCGCTTCCGGCGCGCTCGCGAGCAGCGTCTCGAGCAGCGCGACGCGCGCCTCGGGGTCGTCGATCGCGTCGCACGCCCGCTCGAGGAGCAGCGCGGCGCGCGCCTGCGTCTCGGGCCGCGCGAGCGCGCGCTCGGCGATCTCGAGCACGGCGGGCTCGATCGTCCCCGCCTCGATCGCGGGCGCGATCGTGTCGAGCGCCTCGGCCGGCCGGTCGAGCTGGTCGAGCAGGAGCGCCGCGAGCTCCACCTCGAGCGCGACGCGCGCGCTGCCCTCGCTGCGGTCGCGGCGCGCCGCGAGCACCTCCGCCGCGCCCTCGTGGTCGCCGACGTCGGCGAGCAGGCGCCCCCGCGCCGCGAGCGCGTCGTCGTTGTCCGGATCCACCTCGACGAGCCGGGCGTAGAGCGCCGCGGCCGCCGCGCGGTCGCCGATCTCCTCCTCCCACGCCGCCCACGCGGCGAGCGCCCGCGCGCGCTCGCCCTCGGGCGCGCGCTCCGAGAGCAGCGTGAACAGCCAGCGCCGGTCCACGCGCCGCGCCAGCGTGTCGGGGCTCTGCGCGAGGAACGCGCGGAACGCCTCGACCGCGTGCAGATCGAGCCGCGCGGCCGCGGCGCCCTCGTCGCCGCCATGGCGCGGCGCGAGCAGGCGCCGGTGGACGGCGGCGGCGTCGTCCTGCCGGTCGGGATCGGCGGCGAGCACGCGCGCGAGCGCGGCGTCGATGGCGTGGACCTGCGCCGCCGCCTTGTCGGCGAGCGCGCTCCCCTTCCCTTCGGCTTCGGCCCGCACGCGCTCGCGGAGCGCGGCCGCGGCGTCCACGAAGCGCGAGGCCGAGCGCGCCTGGGTCGCCGCGAGCTCGAGGATCGCGAGCTCGCGGAGCGCGTCGTCGGTGCTCGGCGCGGTGTCGATCAGGACCTCGCACACGGCGGCGAGCCGGTCCCAGGCCCCCTGGCCGCGGTAGAGCGTCGCGAGGCGGGAGGCGGCCTCGCGGTGCTGCGGCGACGCCGCGAGCACGCGCTCGTAGAGCTTCTGCGCCCGCTCCGGGTCGGCGAGCGGCCCCTCGGCGAGCGAGGCGGCGCGCTGCCATGCCGCGACCGCGGCCGCGACGTCGCCCTGCGCCGCGCCACGCTCCACCGCGTCGCGCTCCGCCGCGCCCTCCGCCCCGCTCTCGGCGTCGCCGTTCGCGCGCGGCGCGGCCTCGATCCCGAACGCCGCCAGATCGCCGAGCCGCTCCAGCCAGAGCGCCTCGTCCTGCGGGTCGGCCGAGGCGGCGATCCGCCGCTCGAGCACCTCGCGCAGCAGCCCCGCGTCCCCGGCGGAGAGCGCGAGCGCCTCCATCGCGGAGAGCGCCGCGTCGGACAGCGCCGCGCCGCTCGACAGGATCGCGCGGTAGTGCGCGGCCGCGCCCTCGGCGTTGCCGCCCTTCGCGGCCGCCTCGGCCATGCGCAGCTCGTGCGCGACGCGCTCCTCGGGCGGCGCGGCCGGGAGCCGCTCGGCGAGCGCGCCGTAGAGCGCGTCCCACGCCCCGCCCGCCGCGTACGTCTCGAGCAGCGCCTCGTAGGCCGCGGCGTCGCCCGGGTCGTCCGCGATCGCCGCGCGGTACGTCGCGGCCGCGCCGGCGAGGTCGCCGAGGTCGCGGCGCTGGATCGTCCCGACCGCGTGGAGCAGCTCGCGCCGCCGCGCCGGCGGGCACGGCTGCGCGAGCGCCTCGCGGTAGAGGGCGAGCCGCTCCTCGGGGCTGCCCTGCTCGCGGAGCAGCGCGTCCACCCGCTCGATGAGCTCGCGCGACGAGGGCTCGAACGCGAGCGCCCGCCGGTAGAGGGCGAGCGCCTGCGCCACGTCGCCGCTCGCGAGCAGCGCCTCCCCCGCGCGCCGCGCGAGGTGCGACAGCGCCGGGCTGTCCACCGCGCGGTCGCCGAGCGCCGCGGCGAGCACCGGCGCCCGGCGCGCCGACTCGCTGCCGTGATCCGTCAGCCGCTCGACCTCGGCGACCCACCGCGCGATCCGGCCGGGCGCGGCCGCGGCCGCGAGCGTCAGCCCGCGCGCCGCCAGATCGAGCGCCTTCTTCGGGTCCCGGAGCTCGCGCTCCGCCAGCGAGGCCGCCTCCTCGAGCGCCGCGAGCCGCCCCGCCGCGTCGGCCGGCGCCGGCGCGCTCGCCCCCGGTGACCACACGACCGGCGCGATCTCCGCCCGGGTCTCGAGCACCCGGAGCAGCAGCGGCGCCGCCCCCTCCGCGCGCGCGATCGGCTCGAGCACCGCGCACGCCGCGAGCCGCTGATCGTCGGTGAGGATCAGGTGCGCGCTCTGCCGCGACGGCGCGGGCTCGGCCCCGCCCGGCGGCGGCCCCAGCATCTTCTCCACCGCGAGCCGGCTCGGCCGGTCGGTCGGATCGAGCGCGAGCGCCGCGCGGTACGCCGCGATCGCGCCGGCCGGATCGTCGAGCCGCGCCATGCGGATCGCGCCGACGCGGGCGAGGATCGAGGCGCGCTCCGGCGCGGGCGCGAGCTCGGCGTCGGCCTCGAGCAGCGCCTCGAGCTCGGCCCAGCGCCGCTCCTGCTCGAGCAGCGGCGCGAGCCGCGCGTGCGCCTCGCGCGACGGCCCGAACGCCGCGAGGTAGCGGCGGAAGGCGGCGATGGCGGCCGGCGCGTCCGGGAGCCGGGCGCGCAGCTCGGCCGCGCGGAGGGCGAGCGCTCGCGCCGCGCGGCGGTCGGGCTCCGCCTCGGCGCGCCGCTCGAGCACCCACGCGAGGCCCTCCTCTGGCCCGGCGGCCTCGTACAGGCGCTCGAGCGCGGCGAGCGCCTGGGGCTCGCGCGACGAGCCCGCCTCGGCGAGCCGGCGGTAGGCCGCGATCGCGCCCGCCGGGTCGTTGAGCTCCTCCTCGTAGAGCCGCGCGAGCCGCTCCGCCGCGGCCTCGCGCGCCTCGGCCTCCGGCTCCACCGCGACGAGCCGCTCGAGCGCGCCGGCGAGCCCGCGCGCGTCGCGCTCGCGCTCGCAGAGCTTCGCGAGCCCGCGCGCCGCGCGCCGCACGGCCGCGGGGTCGGGCTCGCCCTCGAGCGCCAGCTGGAACGCCGCGCGCGCCTTCCGCCCGTCCCCGAGGTCCGCGTGGAGCTCGCCGAGCTCGGCGGAGATGCGCGCCTTGAGCGGCCGATCCTTGGCGCTCGACGAGGCCCGCATGAGCACCCGCGTCGCGTCGGCCCGCTTGTCGAGCGCCGCCGCGAGGGCGAGGTAGCGCTCGCGCACGACCTCGTCGGCCGGGTCGACCGCGAGGATCTGCTCCGACAGCGCGAGCGCCGACGTGAGGTCGCCGATCTTCTGGAAGTAGAGCTCGACGAGCCGCCGCTGCACCTCGACGCGGCGCGGCCCGCGGAGGTTCTCGATCTGGAGGGACATCATCCGGGCGGCGTCCTGGGGCCTCCCGAGCCGCACGTACGCGGCCTCGAGCGCCGCGGCCGCGCGCGCCACCACGGTCTTGCGCCCGAGCAGGGCCTCGCCGGCGCGGAAGGCGGCCTCGTGGCCCGGGTTCGCCGCGAGCACCTCCTCCACGTGCGGCAGCGCCCGCTCGATCTCCTTGAGCGGCCCGCCGTAGAGGTCGATGAGCCGCGTGCGGATCTCGAGCGCGTCGGGCGGCTGCGCGTCCGCGGCGAGCGCCTGCTCCAGCATGCGCGCGATCTCCTGGAGCCGCCCGGCCTGCGCGTAGCGCGCCTCGAGCGCCCAGCGCGCCTCGGAGTCGCCCGGATCGAGCCGGAGCATCTGCTGGAGCAGCTTGATCGCGCGCTCCTCCTCCTTCCCGTCGGCCTCGATGAGCATGAACGCGCGCCGGAGCAGCGCGACCTGCTCGCCGCGGTCGGCGCGGCTCGCCGCGGCGAGGGCGTAGAGATCGGCGAGCTTCGGCGGCTCGTTCGCCTCGACGAGGATGCGCTCGAGCCGGAGGAACGCCTCCCGGTGGGACGGCAGGGCGGCGAGGGCGCGCTCCAGGTAGGGCCGGGCGCCGCCGGGATCGCCGAAGAAGTCGCCGAGGAACTCGGCGGCGTGCACGAGGACCTCGGCCTGCGCGGCCGGCGGGAGCATCGTGAACCGCCGCTCGCCGGTGAGGCGCTCGTACGCGAACGCGAGCTCGGAGAAGCGGTCGTCGCGCGCGGCCCCCTGGTGGAGCTTCGCCCACAGCTCGGGGTGCGGGCTCCCCTTCGCCGCGGCGGCGACGAGCACGTCGAGCGCGGCCCCTTCGTTGTCGATCCCCTGCTCGAGAGCGGCTTCGAGGGTATCGATGCGGAACGAGACGCGCGCGCCCTTCGTGTCCTGCTGCATGGTTCTCCCGGACCTCAGCTGCCTTTGGGGCGCGATCCCGGCGTGCCGGCGCTGCCCTCGACTCTGCGCCCGCAGTCGTCTGCGAGCGCCGCCCAAGGTAACAGGAGCGTTTCCCAAAGTGGGCTCGTGGATCGAGGGCGCACCGCGGTCGCGGCGCGCCTCATCGCCACGAGGCGCCGTGATCGCGGCGGCGCGCGAGCGCCTCGCCGCGACGGCGTCGAAGGGGCGACCAGGGAGGAGGTTCTACGACATGCCCCCAGCCGCCGCCGCCCGCTGTCCGCTCACGCCGGCCTGAATCCGCTCACGCCGGCCTGAAGCGGAGCGGCAGCGACACGGGGCCGCGCACGGTGAGCGTGCGGTTGTACGGGATCTCCCCCGGCGCGCGGGTCACCTCGCGGATCCTCGGGATCAGCACCTCGAGCGCGACCTTGGCCTCCATCCGGGCGAGCGCCGCGCCGAGGCAGAAGTGCGCGCCGTGGCCGAACGTCAGGCTCGGCTGCCCGCGGTGGAGCTCGAAGCGATCGGGATCCTTGAAGTGCAGCTCGTCGCGGTTCGCCGATCCGACGAGGGCCAGCACGAGCGATCCCGCGGGGATCACGGCCCCGGCCAGCGCGACGTCCGACGTCGTGAGCCGGGGGACGGACTGGGTCGGGCCGTCGTAACGCATCATCTCCTCGACGAACTTCGGGATGAGCTCGGGCGAGGTGCGCAGCCGCTCGAGCTCTGCCGGGCGCTCGGCGAGCAGGAGCATGGCGCTGCCGAGGAAGTGGGTGGTGGTCTCGAGGCCGCCGCCGAGGAGGCTGACGAGCAGGTCGATGATCTCGCGGCCGTCGAGGGGCTTGCCGCCCGCCTCGGCGCGGGTGAGCTCGGTCGCGAGGTCGTCCGCGGGCGAGCGCCTGCGGGCCTCGATCACCTCGGCCATGCAGAGGTCGAGCTCGGCGATCGTGGCGCGGACGCGGGCGGCGTGCTCGGGGCTCGCCGGCTCGGGCGTGACGGAGAGCAGATCGTCGATCCACCGCTTGAAGTGCGGCTCGAGCGCGTGATCCAGGCCGAGCAGCTCGCAGATCACGAACGCCGGCAGCGGCGCCGCGACCGCGTCGATGAAGTCGACCTCGCCGTCGAGGCGCGCCGCGAGCCGCTCGCACAGGGCGCGGGTCCGCTGCTCGACGCGCGCGATCGCCGGCGCCCCGAAGGACCGGCTCACGAGGCCGCGCAGCCTCGCGTGGTCCGGGCCATCCATGGCCAGGATCGAGCTCGCGAGCGGGTTGTGCCCGACCCACGCCGGCTGCCACGCCGCGCGGAACCCCTGGGACGAGAACCGCTCCGGGCTGCGCAGGACCGCGACCACATCGGCGTACCGGCTCACCGCCCACATCCCGCCGGGATCCACCTGGCAGACCGGCGCCTCGCGGCGCATGGCGGCGTAGGGCGTATAAGGATCCGCCCGGAAGGCGGGCGTCATGATGTTCACGCGCTCGTTCTCGTTCATGTGAGTCATGCGAGCAGACCTCCGGGAGCGCCCCAGAGCACGCGCCGGGCCCGCGCCCGGGACGCTGGTTCCCGCGCGGGATCCGGCGCGCGCGCGCCGCGCCTCCGCGCCCGCCGGTCAAGGTGACCGGTCTACCCTGTCAGCTTGAAAGGTCGCCGCATGCGCGCAGCCGATCTCGAACTCTGGAAGCTGCTCGACGTCGACGCGCAGGAGGGCGTCGTCCGCTTCGCCGGGGAGCGCGCGGTCATCCTCGACGCCGGGGCGATCGGGATGCTGCGCAAGGAGCTCGTCCGGCTCGTGGGGGCCGCGGGGGCGCGCGCCGTGCTCACGCGCTTCGGCGTCGCGCACGGCGCCCGGATGGCGGAGGCGATGGCGTCCCGGCTCGCCTGGGACAGCGACGCCGAGCTCCACGGCGCGGGGGCGCTGCTCCACACGCTGCAGGGCTTCATCCGGCTCGCCCCCGGGGACAGCTCGCCGCTCGCGTCGGGCGGCGCCACGCTGCTCTCCTCGTACGAGGCGGAGCAGCACCTCCTGCACCTCGGCCGCGCGGAGGAGCCGGTCTGCTGGATGCTCGCCGGCATCGCGAGCGGCTACATGAGCCGGGCGACGGGCGAGGAGATCTACGTCGTCGAGGACCGGTGCATCGGCCGGGGCGACGCCGTCTGCCATTTCCGGGGCCGGACGCGCGCCGCGTGGGGCGCCGCGATCGAGGAGCACCTGCCGTTCTTCCGCGAGGGCGACCTCGACGCGTCGCTGCGCGAGCTCGTCGCCGCGCGCGCGGCGTCCGAGCGCGCGCTGCTCGCGCGGGCCCGCGCCCTGCCCGCCGCCGCGCCGCGGGGCGAGCCCCTGCCCGCGCTCGTCGCGGAGAGCCCTGCGATGCAGCGCGCCCTCGAGCGCGCGCGGCGGGTCGCGCCGGTGGACTCCACGATCCTGCTCACGGGCGAGAGCGGCGCCGGCAAGGAGCGGGTGGCGCGGCTCATCCACGACGCGTCGGCGCGCGCCTCGGGCCCGTTCGTCGCGGTCAACTGCGCGGCCATCCCCGAGGCGCTCCTCGAGAGCGAGCTCTTCGGCCACGCGCGCGGCGCGTTCACGGGCGCGACCTGCGACCGGGCCGGCCTGTTCGAGGCGGCGCGCGGGGGCACGCTGCTGCTCGACGAGGTCGGCGAGATCCCGCCCGGGATGCAGGCGAAGCTCCTCCGCGCGCTCCAGGAGCGGCGGCGTGCGCGAGGAGCCGGCCGCGCGCACGCTCGAGGAGGTCGAGCGGCGCGTGATCCTCGCCGCGCTCGATCGGCACGGCGGCAACCAGGCCCGCGCCGCCGCGGAGCTCGGGATCGGCGCGTCGACGCTGTACCGCAAGCTCAGGAGCTACGCGCGCGGCGCCGGGTAGCGGGCGCGATCCGCTCGCCGAGCTCATCGGCCCTGCCGCGCGCTCGTTGGGACGTATCCCATGATGAACGCCTGTCCTCGGCGACGGGCACAGTCCGGCACAACGGACGCCGCTCGAGCATGATCCCGCGCGCCGCGCGGGCGCATGAGCCCCCACCAGCAATCGTGTCATCGCCGGTGGGCATGCCCATTGCAATTACCGACGAGGGCCGCTGTCGTCGGCGCGGCGCTCCTCGCGACGCTGCTCGGCGAGGCTGCATGTGAGGCACAAATATTCAACCCTGGTTAAACATCCAGCGAGGCTATCATTATGCGATTCATCAGCGTCTTCTCGGCCTCTGTGCTCTTCCTCCTCTCGGCTTGCGCCCCGCTCGACGAGGGCTCGGATCTGCCCTCGAGCGGCGACGCGCAAGGCGCGGCGATCGACGGCGACGCCGCGGCCAGCGCGCAGCGCCTCGAGGCGCCTGCGCTGCCCGGGTCGGAGCTCGCTCCGAAGGGTCCGATCGGCGAATGGATCTCGCGGTCGTGTGGGACGCGGAAGTACGCGCGCACCCTCCGCTTCGATGCCGACGGGAGCTTCCTGGGGCAGGATCTCGTGTCGCCCTGCCCGCCGGACGTCGTTTGCATCTGGTCCGGTATCGTGTCCACCAGGGGCACCTACAGCGTGGATGACGACACGATCCTCCTCTCCATCCTCCACCACGGGGGTGGCCCGGCCGCCCCCTTCCCGACCGAGCTCGGGATCGACGCCGCGACCTCGGCGCCGGTGGAGGAGGACGCCGAGGGCAACACGTGTGTTTACGAGCCCCACATCGAGCGGGGCCCCAGGCCGCGCCCCCGGGGGTAGCTGTCCCGAGGGGGCCCGCGCCGTCGAACGCCGCGGGCGGGCTCCACGCCGCCGCCTCGTGGAGGCAGCGCGGATCGTTCAGCGAACATGGACAGGGGTCTTCCCCGCCTGACGCCCAGAGCCACATCCCACACGCCAAGCGCGCCTGGCCGCTTGCAGGGCCTACCTGGCGGGGCCAAGACTCGGCGCCAGTGGACCTCCCCGTCCAAGAGCGCTGTTCGACGTCGCGCGCCGTGCGCTACGGGGTAGCCCTGTGCTCCGGCACGGTCGCCCTTCTCCTCGCCGTCAGGATCCCTGCGGAGTGGCCGCTGAAGCTCCCGCTTATCCTGTTTTACGCGCTGCTGATCATCGCCAGCGCGTGGGTCGGCGGGTTCTGGCCGGGGCTCCTCGCCACGGGGTTCTGCACGCTCGGGGCCAGCTACTGGCTCGAGCCGCACGGGTTCTTCCAGATCAGCCATCCCGCCGACCTCGCCGGGATCGTCCTTTTCCTCCTGCTCGGGTCGGTCCTCAGCGCGCTCGGCGAGCGGGTACATCAGTCGATGCGACGCGAGCGCGCCTCGCGCGAGCGGGCCGAGACGTCCGCCGCGGTCGAGCGCGCCGCCGGGCAGATCCGGGAGGACATGCTCGCGATGATCGCCCACGATCTGCGCGATCCGCTCGGCGCCATCGCGCTGAGCGCCGAGGTGATCTCCAGGGCTTCGGCGGCGGGAGCGAACGAGGAGATATCGCGACGCGCGGCGCTCGTCCGCCGGACGGTTCAGCGGATGAACGGGCTGCTCCGCAACCTGCTCGACACGACGTTGATCGAAGCCGGAGGACTGTCGCTCGACATCTCGGCCGAACCTGCGGAGTCCTTGCTCGCCGAAGTGGCCGAGATCCACGCCGACGACGCGAGGGCGAGGAACATCCAGATCCGGTACGAGGCTCCGGCAGGGCTCCCGCACCTGCTGTGCGATCGCGACAGGATGCTTCAGGTATTCACAAACCTCGTGAAGAACGCGCTGAAGTTCACGCCGAACGGCGGGCAGGTGACCGTATACGCCGGTGTGTCAGGCGCATTCGTGCGGTTCAGCGTCGCGGACACCGGGACCGGGATCGACGCGGACAAGCTACCTCGCATATTCCAGCGCTACTTCAGCGAGCGCCGCACGCAGGGTGGAGGCCTCGGCCTCGGCCTGTTCATCGCCAAGGCCATCGTGGAAGCGCACCAGGGCACGATCGAGGTCGACAGCAAGGCGGGACAAGGAGCGACGTTCTCCTTCACGGTGCCTGCCGTCGAACGAGCCGACGCCAGGGCACCGGCAAGCCCGAACGTGGCCTCGACGCGTTGATCGCCGCGGTGAGCGGCGGGCTGCACCTCTCCCGGGGGGCGGCGGGCGCCGCCCTCGAGCCCTCGCAGCCCCGGCGGTCACAGGCCGGCGCTGAGGGACCAGGCCGCGGACGCGGCGGACGCGCGCGCCGACCGGGCAGCGCTCACGTAATGCCGGGCCCCTGGCCCTATACTCCGCCCCATGAGCAGCACCCTCCTGCGCCAGGCGCCGGCGGATCCCTCTCTATGGCCCGACCCTTCGGCGCCGGTGGGCACCGTCATCGCAGGCCGCTTCACCCTGGAAGCGCTCGCGGGCCGCGGCGGCATGGGGACCGTCTACCGCGCGACGGACGCCCTCGGCGGCCGGCGCGTGGCCGTCAAGCTGCTCCACCCCTCGCACGACGCGAGCTCCCCTCGCCGCTTCGCGCGCGAGGCCGAGCTGCTCTCCGCCCTGCGCCACCCCGGCATCGTCGCCTACGTCGCCCACGGCCGCTCGGAGCAGGGGCCGCCCTTTCTGGCCATGGAGTGGCTCGATGGAGAGGACCTCGCCCGGCGCCTCGCGCGCCAGCCGCTGAGCCTCGCGGAGACGCTCTCCCTGCTGCGCCACGCCGCCGAGGCCCTCGCCGAGGCCCACGCCCGCGGCATCATCCACCGCGACATCAAGCCCTCCAACCTCTTCCTCCGCGACGGCCGCCCCGAGGGCGTGGTGCTGCTCGACTTCGGCCTGGCCCGCCACGCGCTGCCCTCGTGTGTGATGACGGGCAGCCAGACGATGCTCGGCACGCCCGGCTACATGGCGCCCGAGCAGGCCGCCCAGCAATCCGAGCTCACCCCCGCCGCCGATATCTTCTCTCTCGGCTGCGTCCTCTACGAGTGCCTCGCCGGCGAGCCTCCGTTCCGCGCGCCCCACCTCGTGGCCGCCCTCGCCAAGATCCTCTTCACCGAGCCGGCTCCCCTGCAAAAGCTCCGCCCCGAGCTGCCCGACGTCTTCCAGGGGCTTGTCGACTCCATGCTGGCCAAGGAGCCCTCGCGCCGGCTCCCGGCGGCCAGGGACCTGCTGGAGGCGCTGGAGGCGCTCCGTGCCCGCCTCGAGGCGGCCCCGGGCGCCTCCGCGCCCGAGGACGCGCCCCTCCCCAGCCTCGCCGGCCAGCAGCTCGCCACCGTGCTGCTGGCCGCTCCCCGCGTCAGGTCGGCGGAGGGCGCCTCCGCGCCGCCGGACTCGCGCGTCGCGCTGCGGGACGCGCTGCGGACCCTGCTCGCCCCCCAGGGCGCCAGGGTGGAGCTCCTCTCCGACGGCACCCTGGTCGCCGCCCTGGCGGCCTCGTTCGGCTCCGCCACCGACCCGGCCGCCGTCGCCGCCCGCTGCGCCCTCTTCCTCGTGGAGCGCTGGCCCGAGGCCTCCGTGGTGCTCGCCACCGGCCGCAGCAGCCTCGACGCGCACCTGCCCGCGGGCGAGGCCATGGACCGCGCCGGCCAGCTGCTGCTCCAGGTGGAGCGATGCCCCGCGGCGGATCCGGCCGCCCCGGTGCTGCTCGACGAGGTGACGGCGGGGCTGCTCGGCCCCGGGTTCCAGCTCGCGCGGCCCCCGTCCGGCCTCGGTCTGCACCTGCTCGGCGAGCACCTCGGCGCGGACGAGTCCCGCCCGCTCCTCGGCAAGCCCACGCCCTGCGTGGGCCGCGAGCACGAGCTGGCCTTGCTCGACATGGCCTTCGCCGCCTGCGTGGAGGAGCCCGCCGCGCAGGCGGTCCTGGTGACGGCCCCGGCCGGGACCGGCAAATCCCGGCTGCGCCACGAGTTCCTCCGCCGCCTGGAGCGCCACGCGCAGCCGCCGCTCGTGCTGCTCGGCCGGGGGGACCCCATGAGCGCGGGCTCGGCGGACGGGCTCCTGGGCCGGGCCCTGCGCCGGCTGTGCGGCCTCTCGGACGGCGAGCCGCCCGAGGAGCGCCGGGCGCGGCTCTCCCGGCGCCTCTCGCAGCACCTGCCGCCGGCGCAGGCCCAGGGGATCGTGGAGTTCCTCGGCGAGCTCTGCGGGGTCCCCTTCTCCGCGGAGCACAGCCCGCCGCTGCGCGCCGCGCGCGGGGAGCCGCGGCTGATGAGCACCCAGGTGGAGCGCGCCCTGGTGGCGTTCCTCCGCGCCGAGTGCGCGCGCCGCCCGGTGCTGCTCGTCCTCGAGGACCTGCACTGGGGGGACCCGCTGAGCATCAAGCTGCTGGGCGACGCGCGCCGCGAGCTCGCCGAGCAGCCCTTCATGGTCCTCGCCCTGGCGAGGCCCGAGGTCAAGCAGCTGCTGCCCGCCTCGTGGTCGCAGCGCGTGCAGCAGGTGCCCTTGCGCGGGCTGAGCCGCAGGGCGAGCGAGCGCATGGTGCGCGAGGTGCTGGGCCCCGACGTGCCCCGCGCCGTGCTCGATCGGCTCGTGGAGCAGGCCGCCGGCAACGCGCTGTTCCTGGAGGAGCTCATCCGGGCGACCGCCGAGGGCCGAGGCGAGTCGGCGCCGGAGACGGTGCTCGCCATGCTCCATGCGCGCCTCGGGAGGCTCGAGCCGGAGGCCCGGCGCGTGCTGCTCGCCGGGAGCTTCTACGGCAGCACCTTCTGGTCCGGCGGCGTGTCGGCGCTCCTCGGCGAGGAGCTCTCGGGCCCGGACCTGCGGCGATGGCTGGAGCAGCTCGCGGCGCTGGAGTGGATCGAGCTGCAGACCACGAGCCGCTTCCCCGCCGAGGACGAGGTCCGATTCCGCCACGCGCTCGTGCGGGACGCGGCGTACGGGCTGGTGCCGGAGCACCTCAAGGCGGCCGGGCACCGGAGGGCCGCGGACTGGCTGGAGCGGCGGGGCGAGGGCGATCCGCAGGTGCTGGCCGAGCACTGCCGGATCGGCGAGCAGCCGGAGCGCGCCGTTCATTTCTACACGCGGGCCGCCGAGCGGCTGTTCGATCGCGACGACATGCAGGGCGCGGAGCGGTGCCTCCAGGCGGCGCTGGCGCTCGGCCCCCGGGGAGACGCCCTGGTGCAGCTGCGCGCGCTCCAGGCGGCCACGGCCTTCTGGCGGGACGATTTCGCGACCATGTACGCGGTGGGCCGCGCCGTGCAGCCGGAGATGAAGCCGGGCGGCGCCCGGTGGTGCAAGCTGATCGACGGCCTGAGCCTCGGCTGCGGCCTGAGCGCGCAGGCGGAGTACCTGTTCAGCCTCGGCCGGCTGCTGCTCGGCACCGAGCCGGAGCCGGAGGCGCGGGACGCCTATTACCTGTCCCTCTGCTTCATGGGCCTCATGAACGAGTACCTGGGCGCCATGGCGGAGGCCGAGGCCTGCCTCGATCGGCTGGACCACACCGGGCAGGACGTCATTGCCCGGGACGGCGTCGTGCGCGGCTGGCGGGCCATCGTGTACGGCTTCCGGTCCCTCTACCTGACGGAGGGGCCCTGGGAGGCGCTCGCCTGGATGAGGCGCGCCGTGCGGGCGTTCCGCGAGGTCGGGGCGGAGCGCGGCGAGGTGGCGGCGATCGCGTGGGAGGCGCAGGCGCTGCTGGCGCTCGGCGATCACGGGGGAGCGATGGAGCGGGTGCGCCACGGCATGGCGCTGGCGCTGCGGGTGTCGCCGCGCTTCGGCGTCACCTTCGCCCAGCGGAACCTGGCGAGGATCCTGGCGGCGAGCCCCGAGACGGCCCACCGCGAGGAGGCGCAGGCCCTGGCGCTCGGGTGGGCGGAGGGCCGGACCGGCAACCGGGAGCACATCGGCTACACGCACCTGATCCTGGCGGAGATCGCGGCGGCCCGGGGAGCGCTGGGCGAGGCCGAGGCGCAGGCCCGCGAGGCGTGCGAGGTGATGGCGCCCTTCGCGCCCTTCCTGTCCGAGGCGCGCGAGAAGGTGGGCGCCCTGCTGCTCGCCCAGGGGCGCGCGGCCGAGGCGCGCGAGGTGGCGGAGCTCGCGCTGCGGGAGCTCGGGGCGGTGGGTGAAGGAGGGATCGCCAAGGTGGGTTTGCTCGTGGGCCTGGCGGACGCCTGCTTCGCCGGGGGCGACGCGGCCTCGGGCGAGCAGGCCTTGCAGCGGGCCGTCCAGTGCGTGCGATCCCGCGCCGAGGCCATTGCGGAAGACGCCGTTCGCGAGCGCTTCCTGCGGCAGGTGCCTGCCAATGCGCGCGTGCTGGAGCTCTCGCGCCAGCGCTTGGGCGAGGCCGCGGTGTCGCTTGTTCCTGGGAGAGGACGACACCGAGAGCGTTGACAGACAGGTTCGCGCGGGGGGAAGAGTCCGCTGCAGAGGACCGGGTCCGCTACAGGAGACACGGCCTGCCGCGCGTTCGTCCGTTCTCGCGGACTGGCGGAGAGCGCGCTCACCGGAATGCCTCTCATCGGTCTGGCACGACAGTTGCCGAGCCCGCGCTCCACGACGAGCAAGGAGGCTCTTCCAATGCTTCGACCTACCATCGCAACCAGGAAAGTCATGATGAGACGCTTGCTGACGATACCTGGTTTGCTGCTTCTGCTATCCGCATGCGGATGCACCGTCCCCGAGGAAGACGACGCCGCCGGCACGGAGGTCCTGGGGGTCGCAGAGTCCGCGTTGTATGTCTGCGACGGCTCCCTGGACTGTCCCATGGGCTTCTATGTCGCTCAGTATTCCTGTGGCGGCTCCTATGAATACGGCTGTGGGGTCGGAGGGGATCAATGCACGGACCCGAACATACGCAACGTGCTCCGCTGCATTGACATCCCCGACGGAAGCGACGGCGAGGCGATTAGCCTATTCACCGCCTGCGGCATCAACCTCGACTCGACACCTTACCACTACCCCAGCTCGTACTCCTACAGCAGCGGCTGCAGCCAAAACCTGTACCTGTCGAGCACCACCCAGGCCAACCGAATCCGTTACGCTAGGTACCCCAGCCATGACATCAGCTACACCAGCTGCGGCCGCGACTGCCGCGGCGGCGATTACGTCCTCGGCTACGGATACGCTTCCGGATGCAACCTTGACACCAGCAGCACCTCGACCGCGTACAACAGCGTCAGTTGCAAGCAGGTCGTCAACAGCTCAGCCAGCGTGTGCGGCATCGTCTCATGCCCGAGCAGCCGGCACTACGTGAGCAAGTACGAGAGCAAGACGAGCTGCTCCATCGACGGCCAGGCCTCGTCGGAGCCGAATCAGACCACGTGCATCGTCCCCACGAGCACGACGACCTCGCTCTACGCCTGCGGCGACACCTGCCCGGACGGCTTCAGCATCCAGAGCTTCAGGTATTCCGAGGGCTGCCGCCCCTCCAGCGCCGCGTCCACCAGCGAGAACAATCAGGTCCACTGCGTGAAGAGCATCTAGCGCCAAGAGGGAGCGCGCTACAGGTTCACGGCTTGAACCTCGTGATCTACGGCGCGCTTCTGGAGTGCCGGCTCGACGACCTCATGAGCATGATCCGCATCCGCCGGCGACGGACGCATGAAGATCGCTCGGCCGTGGAGCAACGGACGTCGCCTGGGGATGACCCTCTTACGAATGCCGCCAGGCTGTGGGTTGAGGTTCCCCGCAGACCGCGTCCTGCGCGGGAGGCGGACCAGCCTCGCCGCGCCCGATCAGCACGGCGACAACCAGGCCCGCGCCGCCGCGGAGCTCGGGATCGGCGCGCCGACGCTCTACCGCGAGCTCAGGAGCTACACGCGCCGGGTAGCGGGAAAATGAGCTAAAGTCCTCCTCGCCCGCACCCCCTTGCTCCTCGCAGCAGCTCAGGGCGCGCCCGCCATGCACCTCGGATCTTCCCTCGCGGATCGCTTCGTGATCGAGCGCCTGGCCGGCCGCGGGGGGATGGGCGAGGTCTACCGCGGCCTCGACCGGAGCACGGGGCAGCCCGTCGCGATCAAGGTGCTGCGCGGGGGCTGGGACGCCGCCGCCGCGCGGTTCGCCCGCGAGGTGATGGTCCTCGCGCGGATCGACCACCCCCTCGTCGTGCGCCACGTGGCCGAGGGCGTCCTCCCCTCGGGCGAGCCTTACCTGGTCATGGAGTGGCTCGAGGGCGAGGACCTCGCGGCGCGGCTCGCGCGAGGGCGGATCAGCACGGAGGACGGCGTGGCGCTCGCCCTGTCCGTCGCCGAGGCGCTCGGCGCGCTGCACGCGGGCGGCGTCGTCCACCGCGACCTCAAGCCGAGCAACATCTTCCTCGTCGGAGGGCGCCTCGATCGGATCAAGATCCTCGACTTCGGCCTCGTCCGCGTCGAGGCGCTGACGCCCATCACCGCCTCGGGGACGCTGCTCGGGACGGTGGCGTACATGGCGCCAGAGCAGGCGCGAGGCGCGAGGCACATGGACGCGCGCGCGGACGTGTTCGCGCTCGGGTGCGTGCTCTTCGAGTGCCTGACGGGCGATCCGCCGTTCGCGGCGGCCTCGGCGGAGGCCATCCTGACGAAGATCCTGTTCGAGGAGACCCCGCGCCTCCGCGACCGGATGCCCGCCGCGCCGCCCGAGCTCGACGCGCTGCTCGCGCGCATGCTCTCGAAGCAACCAGACGACCGGCCGCGGGACGGGCGCTCGGCCGCCGCGATGCTGCGGGCGCTCGGCGTGGCGCGCGCGCCGGACGTCGGGCTCGTCGGGCTCCGAGACACGGAGGAAATGCCGGGCGCGCTCGCGCTCGCGAGGACGACGGAGATGGCGTGTGCGCCCGGACCGCCCGCGCTGACGGACATCGAGCAGCGGGCCGTGGCGGTGATCCTGATCGGCCCGCCCGTGCAGGCCAGGGGCGCCGAGCAGGTCGATGAGGCGGCGCTCGCGGGCGAGGCCGCCGCGCACGGCGGAGCGCTGGAGTGGCTGCTCGACGGGACGGCGGCGGTGCTGCTGTCGACCGCGCAGGTGGCGACGGACCTGGCCGCGCAGGCGGCGCGCTGCGCGCTCCGGCTCGGCCAGCGCGCGCCGGGCCGGCAGATCACGCTCGCGATCGGCATGGGACAGGGCGCGGCGCGCGCGCCCGTGGGGCCCGCGATCGACCGGGCGGCGCGGCTGCTCGGGGAGGCGAGGTCGATCGCGGAGGGCAGGCCGCGCGCCCTCATCGCGCTGGACGGGGCGACCGTGGGGCTGCTCGACGCGCGCTTCGACGTGCGCGACGACGGGGGCGCGCTCACGCTGCTCGGCGAGCGCGACGTGGCCGACGCGCGGACGCTGCTCGGCGGCCGGACGCCGTTCGTGGGCAGGGAGCGCGAGCTCCGCATGGTCGAGGCGCTCTTCCACGACTGCGTCGAGGGCGGCGAGGCGCACGCGGTGCTGGTCACGGCGCCGCCCGGCGTGGGCAAATCGCGGCTCGGGCGGGCGTGCCTGGAGAGCGTGCGCGCGCGCGGCGAGCCCACGTCGGTCTGGGTCGCGCGCGGCGAGCCGCTCCGGACCGGGTCGTCGTTCGGCATGCTCGCGGGGCTCATCCAGAGCGCGTGCGGCGTCCGCGGCGGCGAGCCGCTCCCGACGCGGCAGGAGCGGCTCTCGGCGCGCGTGGCCGAGCGGATCGGCGCGGGCGACCGCGCGCGGGTGACGGAGTTCCTCGGCGAGCTCATCGACGCGCCCTTCCCGGACGAGCGGAGCGCGCCCCTCCGGACGGCGCGCAGGGACGCCCAGGTCATGAGCGAGCAGGTGCGCGCGGCGTTCCTCGACCTCATCGCGGCCGAGTGCGCGGCGCGCCCGCTCCTGATCCTGCTCGATGACCTGCACTGGTGCGACGGCGCCACGGCGCGGATCCTCGACGTCGCCCTGCGCGAGCTGCGGGACCGGCCGCTCTTCGTGCTCGCCCTGGCCCGCCCCGAGGTCCACGACCTGTTCCCGGAGCTCTGGGCGAGCCGCCGGCTCCAGGAGATCCGCCTGCGGGAGCTGCCGAGGAAGGCGGCCGAGCGCCTCGCGACGCACGTGCTCGGCGGCCGCGCGGGGGCGGCGACGATCGAGCGGCTCGTGCGGCTGTCCGCGGGCAACGCGTTCTATCTGGAGGAGCTCATCCGCGCGACGGCCGAGGGCCGGGGCGAGGACCTGCCCGAGACGGTGGTCGCCATGGTGCAGTCGCGCCTCGGCGCGCTCGCCGACGAGGACCGGCGCGCCCTGCGCGCGGCGAGCGTCTTCGGCGAGACGTTCTGGTCGGGCGCGGTCGCGGCGCTCTGCGGCGGCGCGCCGGGCGTCACGGGCCGGATCGAGGCGCTCGTGGAGCAGGAGCTCCTCACGCGGCGCGAGGACAGCCGCTTCCCGGACGAGCACGAGTACACCTTCCGCCACGCGCTCGTGCGCGAGGGGGCCTACGCGATGCTGACCGACGCGGACCGGTCGCTCGGCCACCGGCTCGCGGGGGCGTGGCTCGAGGCCCACGGCGAGCAGGACGCCCCGCTCCTGGCGGAGCACTTCGAGAAGGGGGGCGACGAGGAGCGGGCGGCGCGCCACTACCAGCGCGCGGCGCTCACGGCCCACTACGCGGCCGAGTCGGCGGCGGCGGTCGCGTACGCGCGCCGGGGGCTCGCGTTCCGCGTGCCGGACGACCTGCGGATCCAGCTCCTCGGGGCGCTCTGCCAGTCGCTCCTGTGGCAGCTGGCCCGGGTCCCCGCCGCCGTCCCGCAGGCGAGGGAGCTGATGCAGATCGCGCCGCGCGGGAGCGTGCCGTGGGTCCACGGCCTGAGCGTCGTGGTCTGCGGCGCGCTCATGGAGGCGCGGCGCGAGGAGTTCATGCACATGCTCCACCTCCTCCAGGGCACCGAGCCGTCGCCCGACGCGGCGGACGCCTTCGTGCTCGCCATCAACATCGGCGTCCACGCGCTCGACACCCTCGGCATGATCAAGGAGGCCGACGCGCTGCTCGAGCGGCTGACGGCGCTCCGGGACGCGCTCGGCGACGGGGAGCCCGCGGTGGTGTGCAACTGGCACGGCATCCGCGGGCTCCGGTGGGCCTGCGCCCGGGAGGAGCCGGCGACGGCGCTCCTCCACGCGGAGGAGGCGATGGTCATCGCGCGGGCGCTCGGCCACGGGAAGTACTGCACCTTGCTCAGCGCCATCGCGAGCATGAACCGCTGGCTCATCGGGGCCGCGGAGGCCGCCGAGCGCACCCTCGTCGGCATGCGGGACGACGACGTGGGCATGGCCTCGTCGTTCCGCCCCTTCATCCTCGCGTGGCTGCTCGCGGATCGCGGCGCGCTCGCCGACGCGCGCGGCTGGGCCGAGGGCCTCGTCGCGTCGGGGCAGGCGAAGCGCCTCCCGCAGGACGAGGGCCGGGGCCGCTGGGCGCTCGCCGAGGTGCTCCGGCGCGCGGGGGAGCTCGACGCGGCCGGCGCCGAGGCGCAGGCGGCGCTCGAGCTGCTGCGCGCGGCGTGCCCGATCGAGGTGCCCGGCGTGCTGGCGACGCTCGCTGCGGTGCGCCTCGCGGAGGGGCGGGCGGCCGAGGGCGCGGCCCTCTGCGAGGAGGGGCTCGCCCGGACCCGGGCCATGGGCGGCTGCAGCCTGTTCTTCCGCGCGGCCTTCCTGCGCCTCGTCCACGCCGAGTGCCTCGAGGCCGCGGGCGAGCGCGAGGCCGCGCGCGCCGCCGTCGCGGAGGCGAGGCGGCGCGTCGTCGCCAACGCGGACAAGATTGCGAGCGCGGAGCACCGGGCGAGCTTCCTCGAGAACGTGCCCGAGAACCGCCGGACCCTGGCGCTCGCGGCGCAGTGGCTCGACGCATGACGCGCGTCACAGTCCTCGCTCACGGCGGCTTCGAGCCCGGCCGGGGCTCGTCGGCGCCGCCGCGCCGCCGCGTCAGGCCGAAGGCGCGGACGAGCTTGTAGGCGTGGGAGCGGGCGAGGTCGAGCTTCGTCGCCGCCTCGGCCACGTTCCAGCCGTTCTCCTCGAGGGCGGCGCGGAGCAGCTCCGCCTGGAAGCGGCGGGTGGCCTCCTGGAAGGTCAGGTCCTTGTAGGGCGCGATCGAGACGGCGGGGGCCGCGGCGGCGCCCTCGGGCGCCGCGACGTCGCCGGGGAAGAGGTGGCGCCGCTCGACCTGGGAGACCCCCTGCGCCGCGGCGCGGATGGCGGCCGCCTCGACGGCGTGGGCGAGCTCGCGCGCGTTGCCGCTCCACTCCGCCGCCTCGACGGCGCAGAGCGCGTCGACGCTGAGGTGGACGCTGGGCAGCCCGTGGGTCTTGCAGGCCGCCGCGCAGAAAAACTCGGCGAGCAGAACGATGTCCTCGCGGCGCTCCGCGAGCGCGGGCAGGCGGATCGGCAGCACCTGGAGGCGGTAGAAGAGGTCCTCGCGGAACTCCTTGCGCTGCGCGGCCGCCTTGAGATCCACGTTGGTCGCGGCGATGACGCGCACGTCGGCGCGGACGGGGCGCGTCGCGCCGAGGGGGTAGTACTCCTTCGACTGGAGCAGCTGCAGCAGCTTGGCCTGCGCCGAGGGCTTGAGCTCGCCGATCTCGTCGAGGAAGAGGGTGCCCTTGTCGGCGGCGGCCACCTTGCCCTCGACCTTGCGATTGGCGGTGGAGTGCGCGCCGGGCAGGGCGCCGAACAGCTCGCTCTCGAGGAGCGCCTCGGGGAGCGCGGCGCAGTTGAGCTCGACGAAGGGGCCGCGCGCGCGCGGGCCGCTCTCGTGCAGGGCGCGGGCGAGCTGGGTCTTGCCGGTGCCCGAGGGGCCCGTGAGCAGGACGGTGACGTCGAGCGGCGCGGCGACGGCGGCCTGCGACAGGACGAGCGCGAGCGCGGGGCTCTTGCCCACGATGGAATCGGCGCGCAGGGCGCGCCGGAAAGGGAGGGTCGGGTCGGCCTCGTCGCGGCGGCGGAAGCGCAGCATGAGGCGATCGGCGAAGGGGGCGAGGTGGCGGGCGAAGGCCTCGACGCGTCGGCGATCCTCCTCGTTGAAGCGATCCTTCTCGATGCGGTTCTGGAGGTAGACGACGCCGAGCGGGGGGGCGCCGGCGGGGGAACGGACGCTGATCGGGGCGCAGATCACGGCCTCGATGCGGTTGCGCTCGACGCTCTCGTTGGCGCGGAAGCGCGGGTCCTGGAGGGCGGAGACTGTGATGATGGTGCGGCCGGTGGCGAGGGCCTCGGCGATGACGCCCCGCGAGAAGGCGGCGCGGATCTCCGCGACGTCCTTGTCCTGGCAGCCGTGGGCGACCCAGAAGGGCGGCTCGCCGCGGGCGTCGGGGTCGGCCGCGATCTCCACGTACCCCCTGAGGGCGCCGGTGATCTGCACGATCAGGGCGAGGGCCTCGGCGAGGAACGGCTCGATTTCCTCGGTCTGGCCGAGCTCGAGGAGCTTGCGATAGAAATCGCGCTCCTGCTCGACCCGATGCGCGGCGCCCGCGGGAGGAGAGGGCGCGGCCGGGAGGGCTTCGTCATCCCGAGGAGGAGGCATGTTGTTTGGATATCCGGAACACGGCCCCGCGTGAAGATCCGAAGGGGGCGAGGGCTCGGGCCCTCTTGAGCCTACCGTCGCCAGGAGAGCCTGCGCCCTACTCCGCTCCACGAGCAGCGCCATCCTCCGTCGGGCTCCGGCGGGTCCATCCCCGTGGCTGCGCGCTGCGCAGCTCCAGGAACGGCGAATCCGACGAGCGGTAGCGAGAGCTCGACAGCGAAAAATCGACGTTGCCCACGATCCAGGCCTTCATGCCGTCGACGTAGGCCTCGGCTTGGCGGTCGAGAGCTGGTCCCCACGAGGGGATGGCTCGCTCGATCTCGAGGAGCCGATCGACGTCACGGTTGACCATCGACACGATGGCCTGCACGGCTTCCTCGAAGCGCACGCCCTCGTTGGCCATCAGGACGCGCACCAGATTGCAAGGCGCGTCGTTCCACAAGACTTCCTTCTGGTACGAGAACAGGTCGTTCACGTACGCCGTGTGACGCACGGTGAGCCGCGCCGTATCTCTCCATGCGGATGTGCGCCTCGCTGCCCCCCTGCCGCTTTCGCGGCGAGGCTCATCGGGCGAGCAGGATCGCGCTGCGCGGCCGCGTTCGCGGCGCCCCCCGGAGAAGAGGGGCTGTCGGCAGAGGCGCGCGGTGATGACCGGTGCCGGAGAGCAACCAGAGTGCCAGCGCGCCATCGGATCTCGCCGGCTCGATCTCGCGAGATCGAGCCGGCGAGAGCGCCCCTCGCGTGAACGCGGCGTCCGCTCCGCCGGACTCCGCTCCAGCGGACCGAGTCCGCTCCAGCGGACCGAGTCTACGCTACCGGACGTCGTCGGCTGTCCGCGGCCGGTCCGAGCCCTGCCCGAGCCGCGCGCGCCTCGCCTGCGCGTGGGCGCACATCGCCATCGAGGACGGGCGGGGCAGAAGGTCTGGAGTCACAACCCGGGCGACATCAAGCGCGCTTTACGGCGCGTTTCCCGGTTGATGGTGTGGAGGGCAGGACGCGCCGGCGTCCGTCATCACCCGCCGGCGATCACAGGCAGGTGCAGAGGGAGTCCCCCGGGGCGCACCCGCACTCCTTCGCGGCGCCCGGCGCGGGCTCGCCGCGCTGGGACGCCGCCTCGGCGGCGGGAGCGGGCCTCGCCTGCGCCTTCTTGGGCGCCTCAGGGTACTTCACCGCGGCCCCGGGGGTCCCGGGGTACGCGCGCAGCGGAACGGCGCCTGTCCTCCCGGAAGGCCCGGTGTCAGCCTCCGCGGCTGCGGGCGCCGCCGGCCTGGGAACGTCGCCGGTGAACACCTGGGGCTTGCTGACGACCTGCCCCCGATCGGCCCACGGCGCCATTGCGCCAACGACGACGCTCGGCTCGGACTCCGGCGCAGCCTGCTCCTCATAGACCATGTCGCCCATGGTGACGCTCCGCGAGGAAGGGCACGAGTTCACGCCGGCGAGCGCCGCGCCCGCGGCGAGGACGCCGCTCCCCACGGTCGCCAGCGCCAGGTTGCGGACGCGGCGGACGCGCGCGCCGACCGGGCAGTCGGCCGTGATCACCGTCCCGTCGGCGCGGCGGTAGAGCCGTATACACGCCCCGCCCGCGGCCTGCCGGATGAACTGCTCCGCCTCCTCGCGCGGCATCTCCGACAGGTTGTAGACATGCTTCTGGCATTGACCACAGAAGCGCACCCGGTCGTCGCCGGCCATCTCCTCCCAATCGGCGGTGCACGGGCTCGCGACACGCACGTTGTCGAGCAGCGGGAGCGCCCGCCGCGCCGCCATGCCGTCGAGCTTCCGGCGCACCGCCTCGAGCTCCTCCTCGATGCGCCGCTCGTCCTGCTGCAGCGCCGAGAGCTCCGCGGTCTTCTGCTTCACCGCCGCGAGCTCCTCGGCGAGCAGGTCGTGACGGGCGTTCAGGGCGTCGAGGTCGTCTCGGTAAGGTGTGGGCATGGCGGCTTGGACACTCCTTGCTGCGAGCGCTTGGTCCGACGCCAGCCGGCGGCCGGCTGGCTGCGTCCAAGTTTCGCCCTGATTGGTCGGACAGGCCACTCGAGAATGAGCGCGGAGAGGCCCGACGCTGGCGCCGCGCCGCCCAGCGATGGGCCACCTCGAGCCGACGTGGACGCCGCGCGCCACGCCGCATCGCGACGCTGGCGCACACGGACGCTGAGCCTGGGCAGTGTGCCAGGCTCTGATCCTCGTGTCATGAGGGGGCGAAGGCCACACGTCCACGCCCGCGGGGCCGAAGGGAGCCGCTCCCGCAAAACCCCTCCTCGGATCTGCGCGGCTCACCGGGCCCCGGGGCACGTTGACAGCGCGACCACAATTTTCACCCTGGACGGTACGCTTCTTGCAGCTGGCGTGTCCCGGAAAGGTCACGTGTATGTCCAGCCAGCTACCCTCTCCTGCTTCTGTTCGGTCATGGTCGTCCCGCACGCGAGCGATCTCGCTGTTTGCCCTCCTCGCCACCCCGTCTGCCGTCTTCCTGGCGGGCTGCGCCGATGAGCCGGACAACTATTACACCTTCAACTACCAGTATACGAACGGGGAGGGCGGGGCCGGGGGAACCGGCGGCGCCGGGGGAGCCGGCGGCGCCGGCGGCGGGCCCGGAGAGGAGTACCCGGGAGCGCCCGTCGCGGACACCGAGGTGGCCGATCTCGCGATCGACGTCTTCGGCGCCGTCGGCAACCGCTACTGGTTCGCTGTCTCCGAAGAGCAGCTCGAGCTCATGAACGAACGGACGGGCGGCGTCGGGATCCCCATCGCGCAACCGGCGTTCGGAGACATCTACTCACCGACCGGGGAGGACGAGACCTTCGTGGACCACCTGTGGGTGACGACGGCCGGCGCCGCGGGCAAGACGGCCGACTACGGCAAGGTCCAGGTGGGGGTCGTCGGACAGTCGACGATGCGGCCCTGGACGAAGCGCACCATCCCCAACCTCAACATCGACACGGACGAGTTCGTCGAGAAGCAAAAGCTCGGCGGCCTCGAGCACCTGCGCTTCAACAACGGCCAGGTCGGCAGCATCTTCCGCGAGCGCCTCACGCTCGAGCTCTATGCTCGCCTCGGCTACCCGGCCCCCCGGGCCAGCTACGCCTGGGTGTCGAGCAATGTCTGGGGCGCGGAGGTGTCCATCCCCTACATCGTGGTCGAGCGTTACAAGAAGGCGTTCTGCGAGCGCCTCGAGGACAAGCTCGGCGGCGGCTGCGCCAACATGTGGGAGTTCGCCGGGGACTTCGCCGGCGCTCCCCCGCCGGGCGGCGGGATCCCGCTCCCGATCGACGTGAGGCCGATCGGCGGCAGCGTGTTCGACGATCCGGGGAACTGCCAGCTCAAGACGTGCGATAACACCCGCGTGAAGGAGCTCGAAGAGGTGATCACCGGCATGCCGCCGGGCGAGGGCTTCAAGGGCGCGCTCGAGGGCTGGATCGACTGGCCGGCCTTCCACCGCTTCCAGTGCCTGTCGTGGGTGCTCGCCACCGGGGACGACGCGCTCCACAACAGCAACAACGTCGTGCTGGTCGAGCGGGCCGATGGGCTGTTCCAGTACCTGCCGTACTCGGTCGACATCAGCCTGGGGCAGAGCTGGTATCCGCTGGTCCCGCTGCCCGGCGCGAACACGCTGGCGCGCGGGTGCCAGAGCGACCCGGCCTGCTGGGCCGACACGATCGCGACGTGCGAGGACGTGATCGAGGACTTCACCGCGCTCGAGCCCAACGCGCTGCTGAAGGGCATCTACGATCAGCTGTCGGACGAGGGCATGCTCCGCTCGGGCGACGAGGAGCGGTACGAGTCGCTCGACGCCTGGATCACCGAGCAGCTCGCGTTCCTGCCCGTGGAGCTGGAGAGGAACCGCGAGCAGCCGCAGTTCTGCGTCTCTCCCCAGATCGATTGCGGCGGCTACTGCGGTTATCCCCAGGACTGCGGCTGGGGCGGCGGAGCGGGCGTGGGCGGCGGAGCGGGCGTGGGCGGCGGAGGCACGGGCGGCGCCGGTCCGGGCGATGGGGACACGGGCTCAGGCGGCGCGGGCGGAGCTGCCGGTCCGGGCGATGGAGATACGGGCTCAGGCGGCGCGGGCGGTGAATCGGGGAACTGACGTCGGGGATGGCGCCTCACGTCGCGCGCCCGGCGGCGCGGGTGGCGTCGACGGCACGGCCTGACGGCGCCCTCCACGGGAGGACGGCGCTCACGCGCCTGCCAACCGCCGCCAACCGCCGGGCCCCTCAGAGCATCATGCCGCCTGACGCCTCGATGCGCTGGCCGTTGATCCAGGCGCTCTCGGGCGAGAGGAGCAGCGCGACCACGCCGCCGATGTCGTCCGGGAGGCCGACCCGGCCGAGGGCGGTCTGGCCGGCGACAATCTTGTTCAACGCGGCGTCGTCGCGCACGGCGCCGCCCCCGAAATCGGTCTCGATCGCGCCCGGCGCGAGCACGTTGACCGAGATCTTCCGCGGCCCGAGCTCCTTCGCCATGTAGCGGGTGAGCACCTCCACGCCGCCCTTCATCGCGGCGTAGGCGCCGTACCCGGGGAAGGTGAACCGCGCGAGCCCCGACGAGACGTTGAGGATCCGCCCCCCGTCCGCGATGAGCGGCAGGAGCTTCTGCGTGAGGAAGAACGTCCCCTTCAGGTGGACGTTCATGAGCGCGTCGAACTGCTCCTCCGTCGTCTCGGCGAAGCTCGCGTGCACGCCGATGCCGGCGTTGTTCACCAGGTAATCGAGGCGATCGCGCCCGAAGCGGCCGGCGAGCTCCGCCTTCACCGCCTCGGCGAACGCGCCGAAGCCGCGCGTGTCGGCGACGTCGAGCGCGAGGGCCGCCGCCTTGCCCCCCTTGGCCTCGATCTGCTTCACCACGTCCGCCGCCTCGGCGGCGTTGCCGCGGTAGGTGATGAGGACGCCCACGCCGCGATCCGCGAGGTGGAGCGCCATGCTCTTCCCGAGCCCGCGGTTTCCGCCGGTGATGAGGGCGACGGTGCTCTGCTTCGATGTGCTCATGGTCGAGTCCTTTCGATGGCGACGCGGCCGCGCGCCGCTGTCTGAGGTAGTGAATAGTCAGCCGTTCCCGGTTGAGAAAGGCCCAGGGTTCCGACACACTGTTTCGCCAGCTGAGACAATGAGCGTCGACCTGGAATCGCTGAAGATCTTCGTGAAGGTGGCGGAGCTCGGGAGCTTCACGCGGGCCGGCGAGCACCTCGGCATGCCCAAGGCGCGCGTGTCGCTGCGGCTCAAGGCCCTCGAGGCGGAGCTCGGCAGCCGGCTCCTCCAGCGCTCGACGCGCGTCGTGCGCCTCACGCCCGACGGCGAGGAGCTCCTGCCGCGCGCGCGGCGCCTCGCGCTCGAGGCCGACGAGATCGGCGGGATGTTCCAGGCGGCGAGGGCCATGCGCGGGCGCGTGCGGATCGATCTGCCGGTGAACTTCGCGCGCGACGTCATCATCCCGCGCCTGCCCGAGCTGCTCGCGCAGACCCCCGGGCTCGAGGTGATCCTCAGCACGACCGATCGGCGGGTCGAGCCGCTCCGCGAGGGCTTCGACTGCGTCCTGCGCATCGGCGCCCCGGGCGACCCGGGGCTCGTCGGCCGCAGGCTCGGCGTCCTGCGGATGATCAACTGCGCGAGCCCGTCCTACCTGCGCGAGCACGGCACGCCGCGCCGGCTCGAGGATCTCGATCGGCACCTCGTCGTGCATTACTCGTCGACGCTCGGCGCCGAGGCGCCGTCGTTCGAGTACCCCCACGACGGCGGCTACCGCGAGCGGCCGATGCGCAGCATGGTGACGGTGAACAGCGCCGACGCCTACCGCGCGGCGTGCGTCGCGGGGCTCGGCATCATCCAGGCGCCGCGGACAGGCATGCTCGCCAGCATCACCGCGGGCGCGCTCGTCGAGGTCTTGCCCGCCCTCACCTGCGCGCCCATGCCGGTCTCGCTCCTCCACACACACGGCAGGAGCGTGCCGCGCCGCGTGCGCGCGGTGATGAGCTGGATCACCGAGGTGCTCTCCCCGCACGTCGACGCGCCCGACGGCTGACCCGCAGGCCGCCAGCGCCGCCAGCCGCGCGCTCGTGGTAGAACGGGCGAGCCCTTCGCCGACACGGAGCCCTTCATGCACCTGGATCGCTCTCGCTTCCTGCTGCTCGTCACCACGATCGCCGCCGCGTCGTGCGCCTCGGGCAGCGAGGCCCCGGGCAGCCCCGCGGCGGGCTCGGGCGGCGCCGGCGGCGACGGTGCCCTGGGCGGCGGCGGCGCCGGCGGCAGCGGCGGTGAGGCCGCCGGCGGCAGCGGCAGCGGCGGCGGCGGCGCCGGCGGCGGCGAAGCGGAGGGCGGCGGCGGTGCCGGCGGCGGCGAAGCGGAGGGCGGCGGCGGCGCCGGCGGCGGCGGCGGCGGGGTCTGCGACGACACGGTCGGCTCGCCCGGCATCTGCGCGACCGACTGCGAGGGCGAAGGCGCCTGCCCGGCCGTCCTCGCCTTCCTGAAGCCCGGGGTCGCCGAGGGCCTCGTCGTGTGCCTGAACGCGCTGGACCCCGACACGTGCACGCGCTCCGGCGACGTGGACGGCTGCGTGCGCGGCTCGCTCGGCGCGTCGTGCCCGGACAGCTCGGCGGACGACGACTGCGCGCGCCTCGCCCCGCTCTGCGAGAGCGACGCCGCGGACGCCGCGTGGCTGGAAGGCTGTCACGACGTGCTCGACGGCCTCACCGAGGAGGGCCGCCGGCGGATGATCACGTGCGCCACCGAGGGCGGCTGTCAGGACCCGTATCCCTCGGACCTCTCGTTCTGCCTCGACTCGATCGACGCCTTCTGACCCGGCGGCTCCGCGCGCATGTGTCCCCCGCCCCTCTCCCCGCCGTGGGCGGGCCGGCTCTTCACGGTGGGCGTCACCGGCACCAACGGCAAGACCACCACGACGACGCTCGTCGCGGCGGCGCTCGCGCGCCTCGGCGGCCCGGTCGCGCGCGTCACGACGCTCGGCAGCTTCCTCGACGACGAGCGCCTCGACGTCCCGTTCGACGCCGCGGGCTTCGTCGAGACGATGCGGCGGTGCCTCGAGCGCGGCGGGCGGCGCGCCGCCATCGAGCTGACGAGCGAGGCGCTCTCGCTCGGCTTCGCGCGGGCGTGGCCGTGCCGCGTCGGCGTGTTCACGAACCTCACGCGCGATCACCTCGACGCCCACGGCAGCGCCGAGCACTACCTCGCGAGCAAGGCGCAGCTCTTCGTCCACCTCCCCGAAGGCGGCGCGGCGGTCGTGAACGGCTGCGACCCCGCGTCGTCCCTGCTCGAGGAGGTCGTCCCCGGCGGCGTGCGGGTGCTGCGGTACGGCGCCCCGTCGCGCGGCGAGGCGCGCGCGCCGCTCGACCTGCTCGCCCGCCGCGTCGACGTCGGCTGGGGCGGCACCCGGATCGCCCTCGAGGCGAGCGCGCGCTTCGGCGCGGCGCCGCCCGAGCTCTGCACGCGCGCCATCGGCGACGTCTTCGCCGAGGACGCCCTCGCCGCCTTCGCGGCCGCGGTCGCGAGCGGCGTGCCCCCCGCCGAGGCCGCCGCGGCGATCGCCGCCGCCGCGCCGCCGCCGGGCCGCTTCGAGGTGGTCGCGGAGCGGCCGCGGGTGGTCGTCGACTACGCGCACACGCCCGACGCGCTCGCCCGCACCCTTGCCGCCGCCCGGCGCCTCGCCGCCGGCCGCCGCCTCACCGTCGTCTTCGGCGCGGGCGGCGGCCGCGACCGCGAGAAGCGCCCGCTGATGGGCGCCGCCGCGCGCGCCGCCGACCGCGTGGTGCTCACGAGCGACAACCCCCGCGGCGAGGACCCCGCCGCGATCGCGGCCGCGATCCGCGCCGGGCTCGGCGACCACGGCGACGTCGCGGTCGAGCTCGACCGCGCGCGCGCGATCGAGGGGGCGGTGACGTCCGCGGCCGAGGGCGAGGTCGTGGTCATCGCCGGCAAGGGGCACGAGGTGGAGCAGGTGATCGCGGGGGAGCGACGCCGCTTCTCGGATCGCGAGGTCGCCCGGGCCGCGGCGGGGCTAGATCCACGGCCCGCGATGTTCCACGCCGACCACCCCCGGGGCACCCCGTGAAACCCATCCCGCACACCGCCGCCCTCCTCGCCTCGCTGCTGCTCGCCGGTCTGCCCCTGCCGTCCGCGTACGCCCAGCCAGCGCCGGTCGCGCCGCACGGCGGCGCGCCCCCGCCGCCGCCCGACGTGATCGCGGAGGCCGGCGAGCTCGAGATCCGCGGCGGCGAGCCGGGCGCGCTCGTCACCATCGACGGCCGCGGCCGGGGAGAGCTCCCGTCGCCCCCGCTCCGCGTGGCGCCGGGCGTGCGCGCCGTCCGCATCTACAAGCGAGGGTTCGCGCTCTTCGAGGAGCTCGTCGACGTCGAGGGCGGGCGGCTCGCCACGCTCGAGGCGCGCATGACCGAGCTCCAGCAGGCCGGCACCCTCAAGATCGTCGAGCCGCGCGGGCGCCGGGCCGACGTGGTGATCGACAGCGCGATCGTCGGCGCCACGCCGTGGGAAGGGCCGCTCGCCCCGGGCAGCCACACGGTCATTTTACGCGGCGACGGCAACACCGGGACCGAGCCGGTCGCCGCGCTGGTCCGGGAGAACGAGGTCACGTCGCTCACGCTCGCCGTCGAGGAGCTCGGCGCCGAGCTCCGCGTCGAGCCGACGCCGCCCGGGGCGATGGTGGCCGTCGACGGCGTGATCCTGGGGCGCGGCGCCTGGTCCGGCGGGCTCCGGCCGGGCGCCCACGAGATCGAGGTCGGGCTCGACGGGTGGGTCCGGCGGCGCGCGCGCACCAGCCTGGCGCACGGCGAGGCGCGGACGTTGCCCGTCGCGCTCTCGCGCGATCCGGACGCGGCGCGCGGCGGCCGCCGCGAGACGCAGACCCAGCTCGAGCTCCGCGCCGGCCCCGCGGTGACGCCGTCGTTCGGCGGCGGCGTGGCGGGCGCCTGCAGCGGCGCGTGTGACGCTGGCCTCGGCGTGGGCCTCCAGGCGGGGCTCAGGCTGACGTACCAGCTCCCCTCGGCGCTCGTGTACGGCGTCGAGCTCGGCGCCCTCCACCTCGGCCAGCGCGTGGCGGGGCGGCCGACCTCCGCGACGCCGCGCGACCTCCCCCCGAACCCCGGGCTCGCCGACGACGACCTCGCGCTGACCGCCGTCCTCTTCGGCGCGTCGACCGGCCTGCGCCTCGGCGAGCAGCGCCCGATCTCGCTGAACCTCGGCCTCGGCGGGCTCGTCGGCTCCGTCTCCGCCGCGCGCCGGGGCACCTTCCGCACGGTGCCGCGCCCGGATCACGACAGCGCCGATCCGTACGAGGTCGACGTGTCGCAGGGTCACCTCGCGCTGTCGCTGTATGCGGCCCCCGAGGTGCGCGCCGGCCTGATGCTCGGCGAGCGCCTGGAGGTGTCCGTGGGTGTCCAGGCGATGCTTCTCTTCATGATCACGCAGGCGACCTGGGACCCGGGGCGCAGCACGGTGACGGCCGCGGGCGACGGCGCGGCCACGTTCCCGGCCGACCGCCTGACGGGGCGAACGCTCCTGACGTTCACGCCCAGCCTCGCACTCCGGTACAGGCTCTGACTAAGGTTCTCCCCCGCCGCCGGGGCGGCCGCGCGCCGCGGGCCGCCGGCTGCGGCGCGCCGACTTGTGATAGTGCTTGTCCTGCCCGGGGGGGAGAAAGCCATCATCATGTCCGAGTCGAAGCTCGCCGCGCCGCAGATGGTCATCGATAGCCGGATGCTCTACTCGAGCTGGGTCCCTGCGGATCCGGACGCCGCCGCCGCGCTGCTGCCGAAAGGGATCAGGCCCGCCGCGAACAAGGCCATTTACATGAACCAGTACGTGGTCGACAGGCCGGAGCAGACCTCCGGCTTCGGGGACTACTCGCTGACCTACCTCGGCCTGGATCTCGCGGACCACACGACGCCGGACGGCTCGGCCCCGGCCCGCTTCTTCACGCATTACTTCAACTCCTCGGAGCTCGTGCGCCGGTACGTGGCCGAGCGCGGCGTGCCGGCGTCCCCCGGGACGACCACGCTCGAGCTGCACGGCAGGGAGCTCGTGGCGACGACGACGGTGGACGGCGTGCCCATCATCCGGACGACGGCCCGCGTGGGCAACAAGATCGCGACGGTCGCGCGCGGGCACCTCACCTACGTGACGAAGGTGGGAGATCGGCTGGTGGCGGGCAACTACCCCTTCATCGCGGACATGGCCGATCCCTACGAGCTCCTGTCCATCGAGTTCCTCGCGAAGGATCACCCGGTGTACGCGCTGCGGCCCGGGAGCCCGCTGGAGGTGGTGAAGACCGCCTCGTGGCACGCGCCGCGCAGCTCGTTCGTCTATCCGGGCGGCGAGCGCGACCTCCTCTGACGCGCTCCCGGGGCGCCCAGGGCCAAGCGGCGCCCGGCCCCTGCGCGCGCGCCGGCCCCCGGCGCGCGCGCTCCCCTCTCTACGCTTTCCCTCCGCGCCCGCCGCGCCGCCGCGGTACCTCTTCTCTTCGCTCTCGCCGGACTCCCCTCTCGCCACAATGCCTCTTTCTCGGGCTTCGCGTCGGGCCGGGCGCGCGGCTCGATCGTGCACAATGGCGCGCGCGGTACGCGCGTTGCTCCGAGGCCCCACGGCCGCGAAGGCGGCCGCACCTGGAAGGGAGAGAAGGAATGAACCAACTGACTCGATTCGGGGCCCTCTCGGTTGTCCTGTCGCTCGTCGTCTGGGCCGACGGCGGCGCGTCCGCCGCTCCGATACCTGCCGCCGTGAGCAGCAAGGAGCTCAAGGATCTGACGACCGCGGACGTGGAGTCGACGTGCCAGTCGCTCACGGCGCGGGTGAAGCTCTCCAAGGAGGACGCCTGCGAGCTCGCCGGCGTCGTGTGGTCCGCTTTCGGGCAGACGTGCGCCTCGGTCAAGGAGAAGTGCATGAACGAGCCCGAGGAGACGCGCGACAGCCAGGCCGCGGACACGAGCTGCCTGCCCGCGGCCGAGCTGCGCGACGGCTGCACCGCGACCGTCGCCGAGTACGAGGTGTGCCTGCTCGCCCACGCCGATCGGCTCCGGGCGCTCACGTGCGACTCCGCCCTGAGCTCGCTCGAGACGCCGGTTCAGGCGTGCGAGGTCGTCATGCGGAAATGCCCGGCGCTCGCCACCTCGCCCGAGGACGACGAGGGGGGACAGGGGTCCGATCAGCCCTGAGCGCGGCGGCGCTCACTTCCGGAGCGACATGATCGTCCCCGCCTCGGTCGTGTGCGCGAGGTTCGCCCAGTAGACGTGCTCGTCGTCGAGCGCGATGGCGATCGGCTGCGCCAGATCCGAGGCCAGCGTCTTCGGCTTGCCCCCCTCGAGGCGCACCCGCATCACGGACCCGTTCTCCGCGTCCGTCGAGCCCATGTTCGTCCAGTAAACGTGCTTGTCGTCCACGGCGATGCGGAAGGGGGTGTGCTGCCCGTCGGCCAGCACGGCGAGCCCCGTGCCGTCGATGCGCATCCTCATCACCTTTCCGTCGCCGGCGCCCGTGCCCATGTTGGCGAAGTAGAGATACCCGGCGCGCACGGCGATACCCGTCATCCCCGGCGCCACGTCCGCCGGCGGGATCACCTGCGTCGCCGCGCCCCCCGCGGCCGGGATCTTCATCACCTGGCCGCCGGCGAAGTTGGTCCAGTAGAGGACGTGATCGTACAGGGCGATCCCGGCCGGGTTCTGCTCCGTCGCGAGCGTCGTCACCGGGCCGCCACCCACGGGCACCGACATGACGTTGTCGGTCATGAAATTGTAGAATGAAACGAAGTACACCCGCTCGGGGTCGACGGCGAGGGTCCCGAGGTATTGCATGTCGGGCACGAGCACCGTCGGCGCGCCGCCGGTCTTCGCGATCTTGCGGACCGATCCGCCGCCGGAGAAGCCGTAACACGTCCAGAAGACGTGGGTCGCGCTCGCGGCGACGCCGTTCGGCTGGTATTCGTGCGGCGCGAGCACGACGGGCGCGCCGCCGCATTTGTCGAGCGCCATGATGGCGCCGCGGGGCGGCGAGAGATCACGCGCGGCGCGCTCGACCGGCGGGCGCAGGTGCTTCGTGGCGGCCGTGTCGAAGAACGGATCCTCTCCGTAATTGGACCAGTAGACGTGCGTTGCGGTCGCGGTCATGCCGTACGGCCGGTTCTGGTTCGACGCCAGGATCTTCGGTTCTTTCATTCTGTCGCTCCGTTCGCAAAGCCCCGGAGGACGGTACCGCCCCGCGGGGGCTCCGGGAAGCCGGCCCGGATGCGCGCAATCGAGGGGCCGCGGCATCGATCCGGGCGGCGGCCGGCGAGGGGCGCGCGGTCAGCGGGCCGCGGCGCGCGGTCAGCGCGCGGTCAGCGCGCGGTCAGCGCGCGGTCAGCGCGCGGTCAGCGCGCGGTCAGCGCGCGCTTTGTCATGGCGCGCCGCCGGGTTAGGCTGCGCCGCGCCGGAGGTGGTCGGCGCTCGCGGCGGGCCGCGGAGTCGCCGCCGCGGCCCGGCGGACGCCCGCGTGGAGGCGCAATGAACCGGGTCCTCTGCTTCAAGCGACACCTGCGCGCCGAGCGCGCAGGGGACGATCTCGTGCTGCTCCTCGGCGAGCGCGAGCAGTTCCTGCTGAGGGGCCGCGCCTACGCGCTGCTCGCGCCGCTGCTCGACGGCCACCGCACCGTGCTCGAGCTCATCGCGGCGCTCGCCGATCGGATCTCCGCGGCGGAGGTGGCGTATGCGCTCTCCCGGCTCGAGGAGCGGGGCTACCTCGTCGAGGCCGCGCCCGGCGAGCCCCCGGAGGCCGCCGCGTTCTGGGAGGCGGCCGGCGTCGACGGCCGCGAGGCGGCGCGCCGCCTGGGCGACGCGGCGGTGGCGGTGCGCGCCGTAGGCGGCGAGGACCCGGGGCCGCTCTGCGCGGCGCTCGCCGAGGCCGGCCTCGCGCTGCGGGACGACGCGCCGCTCTGCGCGCTCGTCGTCGGCGACTACCTCGATCCGGCGCTCGAGCGGTGGAACCGGGAGGCGCGGGCCCGCGGCGTCCGCTGGCTGCCGGTCAGGCCGTCGGGCGCGGCGGCGTGGGCCGGCCCGCTGTTCCGGCCCGACGGCGGGCCTTGCTGGGCGTGCCTCGCCGAGCGGCTGCGCCACAACCGCCCGGTGGAGCGGTTCGTCCTGCGGCGCACCGGCGCGCGCGGCCCCCTCACCCCGCCCCGGGCCGGGACGCCCGCGAGCCTCGGCGCCGCGGCGCGCCTCGCCGCGCTCGCGCTGGCGCGGGCGATCGCGTCGGGCGATCGCGGCCCGCTCGACGGCCAGCTGCTGACGTTCGACCTCGCGCAGCACCGCGCGGAGGCGCACGTGGTCGTGCGGCGGCCGCAGTGCCCCGAGTGCGGCGATCCCGGGCTGGCGCGCCGGCGGATGCTCGATCCGGTCGCGCTCGCGCCGCGGCCGAAGCGGTTCACGGACGACGGGGGGCACCGCACGCTCACGCCCGAGGAGACGCTGGCGCGGCTCACGCCGCAGATCAGCCGGATCACGGGGGTGATCAGCAGCTCGGGCCCGCTCGGCGGCGCCGACCACCCGCTGCGCCCGGTGTACGGCGCCTCCTACGCCGCGTGCCCCGCCGCCGAGGCGCCGACACCCGACGTGTTCGAGCGGCGCGGCAACGGCAAGGGCCGCACCGCGGCGCAGGCGCACGCGAGCGCCCTCTGCGAGGCCATCGAGCGCTACAGCGCCGTCTTCCAGGGCGACGAGCCGCGCCGGTCGGCCCGCCTCGCCGACCTCGGCGACGAGGGCGTCCACCCGGCCGCGCTGCTCGGGATCAGCGAGCGGCAGTACCGCGCGCGGGACGTGTGGAACGCGCGCATCGCGGACCCGTCGCACCACCTGCCGCAGCCGTTCGACGAGCAGGCGGAGGTCGACTGGACGCCGGCGTGGTCGCTGACACACGACCGCCGGAGGTACCTGCCCACGGCGTACTGCTACATCGATCCTCCGAGGGCGTCGGACGGCCGGTTCTTCTCCTTCAACACGAACGGGCACGCCGCCGGCAACTGCCTGGAAGAGGCCGTGTTGCAAGGGTTCCTGGAGCTCGTGGAGCGGGACGCGTTCGCGCTCTGGTGGTACAACCGGGCGCCGCGCCCGGGGGTGGATCTCGCGGGCTTCGACGAGCCCTACCTCGCCCAGCTCGAGGCGCATTATCGATCGCTCGGCTATCGCGCCTGGGTGCTCGACCTGACCACCGACCTCGGGATCCCTGCCTTCGCCGCGATCGCCCGGAGCGCGCAGGGCGAGCGGTGGTCGGTGGGGTTCGGGTGCCACCTCGAGGCCCGGCTCGGCGTGCAGCGGGCGCTCACCGAGCTGAACCAGCTGCTCGCCCTCGAGGGCCGCGTGCCGGCGCCGTGGGACACGTCGGCGCTCGGCGACGCGGCGTTCCTCCTGCCGGACGGCGCGGCGCCGACGCGGACGGCGCGCGATTACCCCGGCGCCGCCCGCGACGATCTCCGCGACGACGTGCTCTTGTGCGTGGAGCGCGCGGCGCGCGCGGGCCTGGAGACGATCGTGCTCGATCAGACGCGGCCGGACACGGGCCTGTGCGCGGTGAAGGTGGTCGTGCCCGGCCTGCGGCACTTCAGGCCGCAGCTCGCGCCCGGACGGCTGTACGACGTGCCCGTGCGCCTCGGCTGGCTGGAGCGGCCGAGGGCCGAGGAGGAGATGAACCCGGCGCTGCTCTACATGTAGACCAGCGCGCCGGGCGCCGACGAGATGTAGACGAGCGCGCCGGGCGCCGACGAAATGTAGACGAGCGCGCCGGGCGCCGACGAACACGCAGGCTGTCGACGAGCGCCCCGGCGCGCGTCGAGCGGGCGCGCACCCGGGTCACGCCACGTCAGAACGTGATGCGAATCGCGTCCGCGCTCTTCTTCCCCGGGCCGTGATAGACCGCCTCGATGTTGTTGCCGTCGGGGTCCAGCAAGAACGCCGCGTAGTAGCCCGGGTGGTAGTTGCGCTTGCCGGGCGCGCCGTTGTCCTTGCCGCCGGCCGCGAGCCCCGCCGCGTGGAACCGCTCGACCGCGGCGCGATCCGCGGCCTGGAAGGCGAGGTGGACGCGGCCTGTCCTCTCGCCCGAGGCGGCGGGAGAGTCGGCGGTGGACACGAAGAGCTCATCGGCCCAGAAGAAGCCTGGCCCCTCGCCGCCGAGCGGCACGCCGAGCGCGTCGAGGACGGCAGAATAGAACCGCTTGCTCGCGTCGAGGTCGGCGACGACGAGATGGATGTGATCGACGAGGCGACCACGAAAGATTTCCTGGACTTGCATGGGCGAATCCTTCCATGAGCGACGCCAAGGCAGCAACCGCGGACGCCATGGGGCCACTCTGGACGGAACTCGCCGAATTCGCTCAGGAATACGTCCGCCCAGGCGCGGTTCCCGTCGCCCGGGTCGAGGGCCGGCTTCTCCAGGTCGATCTCGACCATGCGAGCGGCGCGCCGTCGCGTGGTCTTACGATTGCGGCGAGCCGCTCTGGCCATTGCAACGGGCGCGCGCGCGCTGGTATGCCGGCCGCGCGGCCAGCCGCTCCTGGTAGGCGGCGAGGCTGTCCGGCAGCGTCTTGCCGAGCGCGCCGCGCCAGATCCCGAGCGCGGTGCTCATGGAGATGTCGGCGAGCGTGAGATCGTCCCCTGCGATGAAGTGACGAGCGCCGAGCGCGCCGGCCGCGAAGCGCAAGGCGTGCTCGAGGCGCGCCTCCTGCCGGAGCACCGACCAGTTGCGCTTGTCGGCCTCGGGCGCGCCGAAGTGCGCCTCCATGAGGGAATTCAGGCCCGCCCCGATCGTCGCCTCGCCGAACACGGTCAGCTGCATCACGCGCGCGAGCGCCGGATCGTCCTTGGCGGGCAAGAGGGGCGTGGGCCCGTATTTCTGCGCGATGTAGAGCATCATCGCGACGGACTCGTTGATCGCCACGCCGCCCTCGTCCTCGAGGAACGGCACGGAGCCGAGCGGGTTCAGCGCGCGATAGGCCTCGCTCGGCGGGAAGGAGACCATCTCGACCTGGTACGGCAGGCCCATCTCCTCGCACTGCCACATCGCGCGCAGCCCGCGCGCCCCACGCGCGAAGTTGTGGATCGTGATCATCTTCGGCCTCGGCCGCGGTGTGTACCATACTCGCGCTTCAGGGACGTCTTCACCGGCTGCGCGGTCCCGGATCGATCGCGAACCAGCGCGCCAGCGCGCGCTGGACGTCGAGGTTGTCGGCCTCGCGGAGCGCGTCGCAGCGGCCGGGGTGGAGCCCGAGGCGCCCGCATGCATCCAGCAGCGCCAGGTGGACCGCCCAGGTGACCTGCGGCGGCCCGGAGAGCAGGGGGAGGAGCGCCGCGATCTCCCGCCGAGCGCGGAGCTCCGCGAGGGCGCCGAGGGCCCCCACCTGGACCGAGTCGCGCGCGTCGTCGCGGACGAGCGCGAGCAGCCGAGGGATCGACTCCGCCGCTTCGGCGTGCCTGACATAAGCGGCCAGGGTCTCCGCGGCGTGGGTGCCTGTCGTCCCCGGCTCGGCGAGGTGCTCCCACGCAACGGGCGCCAGGGCCGGGTCGGGCGAGAGCTGGCCGAGCCAGTACATGGCGCTCTTCCGGACCATGAAGACCGGATCGCGGGTGAGCCCGAGGAGCGCCTCGCGTTCGCCCCAGGCCGAGAGGAGCTCCGAGGCGCGGTCGCGGATCCATGGATCGGGGTGCCCTGCCAGGAACGGGGCGAGGACGCCGCGATCCGCGGCATACCGCGCCGAGCGGGAGCGGTCCGGAAACCGGCGCTTCTTCTCGGCCCAGGGGTCGTCGAGATCGGTATACAGCGCGATCAGCGCGTCCGTCGCGAGCGCGTCGTCCGCCGCGCCCTCGGCGTCGAGCGCGAGGAGCCGCGCAGGCGCGGGGGCGTCCACCGGGGCGCGGTCGCCCTCGTCCGGCACGTCGAGCAGGTGCCGGACCGGCGCCATCCATTCGAGGAGGAAGCGCCGCTCGGCCGGGCCGGCGTGGTCGAGCGCGCCCCGGAAGCTCTCGTCGCGGAGCGACGAGGCGCAATGGACCGCGGCGGCGCGCACGCCTTCGTCAGGGTGGCCGCAGAGCGCAGCGACCGCGCCGAGGCAGCGCCGGCTGGGGTAATAGACGAGCGCGTTCAGCGCGGCGACCGCGACCTCGAGCGCGCGATCGCCCGCGGCGCGGAGGAGCGGCGCCTCGGCCGCGAGGGGCTCGTCGTAGAGCAGCGCGTCGGCCGCGACCCTGCGGACGCCGGGATCGCGGTGTTCGAGGGCGGCGATCTTCAGCGGCTGGAAGCGCGGCTCCTGAAAATCGAACGTCATCGTCTCGATGGCCTCCTTGTGGAGCGGGTGCGCGGGATCGCGCGCGACCGGCTCGACGAGGTCCGCCTCGGCGCGCCCCATCGAGAGCAACGCGTGACGGCGGAGCACCAGGTCGCCCTCCGCCCACGTGGTCCGGAGCCACGCCCCGCTCGGCTGGAGCCCGGAGCTCCTCAGGATCACGCCAGCCGCCTCGCGCGCGGCCTCGGGGAGCTCGCGCGCCGCGAGCATGCGCGTGAGCGGCGCCTCGGCGCGGGGATCTTCGAGGGCCGCCAGGGTCGTCGCGATCTCGTCCCGCTCGGCCGCGGGGAGATCGGGCAGCACGAGCCAGCCGAGGAGGCGCGTGGTCCATGAACGATCCTCGTCCCTGCGAATCTCCTCGTGAGGGATCGACGTGATCATCGGGGCGCCGGGGGGCCGCTACAGCGGGCCGAATGCCCTCAGCGAGCCGCCTTGCCGGCGGGCTCGACCGCCCTCGCGACCGGCTTCACCGGCGGCCAGCTGGCCATCGCCCGCGTCACGACCCCGCGCAGCACGTCGCGGCGCGCCGCGGACTCGAGCAGCACATCCGCGGGCTGGCCGGCGGCCTGGAGCGCGCGCGCCCGCACGAGATCGATCGCCGCGCGGTGCTCGGGCGGCAGCCGCCCGAGCGCCGGGTTCTCCGCGCCCGTGATCACATGATCGACGAGCGCGCGCCAGGGCACCTGGAGCTCCCGGCGCGGCGAGAGGAGCCGCTCTGCCATGTCCATGTCGCCCGCGCGCGCGAGCTCCGTCCCGAGGAGGATCGCCACGGTCGCGTCGATCCGCTGGAGCGCCGTCGGCCCGGCCGAGGCGCACGCGCTCCACGCCTTCGCGGCGCTCTCGCCCGCCTCGTGGTGGATGCGCACCATGTCGGCGGTGTCGCGGTCATCCATCGACGCCATCGGCGCCTTGCCCAGCAGCGACCGCGCCCACAGCCCGGTCCACGCGCCGTTCGGCGTCGCCGCGAGCCTGTCGACGTACGTCCACGCGGGCACCGGCGCCTCGGCCGGCGCGAGCTCCGCGACGCGCGCGTACGTCACCGCCAGCACGAGATCGTTTTGCTTCTCCGCAAAGCTCTTCTCCGCCGCGCGCGACAGCCGCTCCGCGGCCTCCTTCACCCGCCCCAGCGCCACGAGCGCAATCGCGTGCTCCTCCACGAAATAAACGTAGCTCGGGCTCGCCTCGGCCCTCTTGAACAGCACGTCCGCCTCCGCGTGGCGGAGCTCGAACACCTCGATCAGCGCCTTGCGCAGGAGCAGCGGCGGCGCGTCCGGGTGCCGGCCGAGCGCCTCGTCCAGGACGACGTGCGCCTCGCTCGGGGGGAGCACACGCGCGAGCAGCGACGCGGCCTCCGGGCCCTTGTCGCCGGCGGCATACCACGCCCTGTACTCGTCGATCACCTCGGCCGTCCGGCCCAGCCGCAGCATGTAGCTCTGGTGGCTGCGGTGGGCGTCCTCGTCCTTGGGCATCTCGTCGCGCCACGCCGCCGCCAGGGCCGCCCCGGCGACCTGCCCGCCCACGGCCTCGGTGAAGTGCAGCGCCGCCGCCCTGGCCGCGAGATCGCCCCGCTGCGCGCGGCTCACGGCGCGCGCAAGGCCCGCCGCGACGTCCGGTTGCTGGTTCGCCGAGAGGTAACCCGCGGTCGAGCGCCAGCCCCCCGGCGCGACGTCGGCGTGTGTCTTCAGGAGGTTGCCAGAGGACGATTTGGTCGACAGGGACGAGGGCGGCGCCTCGAAGACGTAATCGACCCCGTACCGGGAGGCGAACGGTCGGCCGCCGAGGAACTCGACCTTCGGCTCTTTCTCGCGCCGGTCATCCGTCCTCCTCGCGTACTCGACGGTCTCCACGTAGACCGGCGCGGCGCCGAGCACGTTGTACACGTGCAGCGCGTTGCTGCCGGCCTCCTCCATCCAGAACGCCCCCTCGTCGATCACCGCGCCCTCGCGCGTGAGGACACGCGCGCGGTGCATGCCCGTGCTCGTCCACGAGGACGACCTCTCCCCGGGCCCGACCTCGCGGCGCGCGCCGTCGATCTCGACCACCACGGGGACCTCGAGCCCGTTCACGACCCACAGCGGCGCGTGCCGCAGGTAATACCCGCTGCCGGCGAGGCCGAGCAGCAGGCACACGAGCAGCGCCGCGGGCACGTTCGTCGACCGCCACCGCGGCGGCGTGGTCTTCTCAGTTGCCATAGGGCGAGCTCCCCTTGTACGGCGCGTTTTGCCGGCGCAGCTCCTCGACGCCCCCGAGGCCCAGATCGGCGAGCAGCGCCCGGAGGAACTGCGCGTAGAGCCCCGCGAGCCCGCTCTCCGGCCCGGCCCCGGCCGCGCTGGCCGACGTGGTCACCGCGAAGCTGCGGCGCTCCGCGCCCCCCGCGACCACGCGCACCTTCCACGCGGCGTCGATCTGGCTGCTCCCGCCCGCCCCCGCGCCCCGGGTGAGCGTGCAGTCGACCTCGATCGCGTTCGCCTCGCCGGAGCGCCCGCCCGCGCCGGGCGCGCGCTTGATCCGCGCGGATCTCAGCCCGGCCTGCGCGAGCGTCGCCCCGAGGTCCGCGCCGAGGTTGCCGAACACCGCGTCGGCGTCGCCCGCCGGGACGCGCGCGCCGCCGTCCGAGATCGCGAGCGAGAGCGGCACGACGCGCGCGCCGCTGTCCTCCACCGCGTGGCCCAGCGCCGCCAGCGCCTCGGCCCCCGGCGCGCGGCGGTCCAGCGCGAGCGCGAGCGCCTCGGCCCCTCGCTCGCGCCGCCGGATCAGCGCGCGGCGCGCGTCGTCGGCGAAGCGGCCGTCGGGGCGCGCGCGCAGGTAGGCGTCGTACGCCGGCGCGGCGTCGCGCGTCAGGGCGTCGCGGAAGGCCAGCTCGTCCGCGTACCGCGCCCCGCTCACCATCGCCCCGACCCAGAGCACGAGCGCGACGCCCGCCGCGGCGGCGAGCCGGCGCCGCTGCGCCCAGAGCCGCGCCCCCGTCGACGGCGGCGGGCGATCGAGCTGCGTCGGCGGCAAGAGCTCCACCCCGTGCTCGGCGTCGAGGTACCCCGCCGCGAGCAGCTCCAGCGCGCGCTTGCGCGTCGCCAGCAGGTGATCGAGCCACGCCTGCGCGAAGCCCCCGTCGAGGAATGTCAGCGACACCTCGGCGCCCCCGAAGCCGAGGCGGAGCACCGTGTGGGAGTACACGCCGTTCTGGCCGTGGTGCACCCCCTCGGAGCGGCTGAGGCAGAAGAGCGGGTAGAGCTCCGTCCGCTCCGGGTCCGCGCGCACGAGGTAGAGCGGGTGAACGGTCGTCAGCCCCTGGATCGGGCTCTTTCTCCGGACGTGGACGACCCGCGCGACGTGCGCGAGGAGCAGGGCGACGCCGCCGAGGAGCGCCGCCATCACGATCGCGCCGGCCGCCGTCCCGGTGAACGGGACCGACGCCGCCGCCTCCGTCGCCGCCGCCTCGGTCGCCGGCGCCGGCGCGCTGTAGAGGAGCAGGTAGGCGATCAGCGACAGCGCGCCCGCGCCCGCGGTCGCCTTCAGCGGGCTCCCCCACGGGTTCATGCGGAGCGTCGGCCCGTCCTGCGCCCGCTCCTGCTCCGCGAGCCACTCCAGCGCGGCGGGCGGCAGCGCCGACGTCTCGAGCGTCGCCTTGGACGGGTACGGCCGCAGGACCAGGCTCTCCGGGTGCAGCGCCCGGCACACCGAGAGCAGGTTGTTCGCGCGCGAGCTCCGGTCCGCCGCGAACAGCGCCGCCGCCGGGGCGCCCAGCTCCGACGCGACGTGCTTCGGCAGCTCCGGGTCGCCCGAGGCGCGCACCTGCTCGACGAGCCGCTGCACGGCCTCCTCGGCCTCGTGCGGCCGCATCGACTGGTAGAGCACGTGCACGCGCCGGAGCTGGATGCTGACGCCCTTCAGGCTGCTCGCGTCGTGGCGCGCGGCGGCCTCGTCCAGGATCGCGAGCGCCTCGTCCGCGTGCTCGTTCCGCGTGAGCGCGTCCACGAGCGCCGCCTGGATGCCCTCGTGGTCCGGGGCCAGCGCGTGCGCCTTCCGCATGGCCTCCTCGGCGGCGTCGGGCTTCCCGAGCGCGCCGAGCGAAAGCGCGCGGAGCAGGTGGTACCGCGCCGTCTCCGGCGACCGCTCGATCAGCGCGTCGAGCGCCGCGATCGCGCGCTCGTGGTCCTTGCTCCGCGCGTACGAGGCCGCGAGCTTCTCGCGCAGCAGGAGCACGCCGGGGTGCGCGTCGATCGCCTGGCGCAGCGCCGCCTGCGCCGCGTCCTCGTCGCCGGCGGTCGAGGCCTGCTCCGCGGCGGCGAGCGCCGCCGCGACGGCGTCCTCGTACTCGCGGTACCCCTTCTCCTGCGCGTCGTACCGCTCGCGCGCCTCGGCGTCCGAGAGCACCTCGTACGCGGCGCGGATCCGCTTGAACTCGTCCGGGTGCGACTCCGGCGGGTACGTCCGGATCAGCGCGAAATACGCCTTCTTGATGGCGCGCGCGTCCGCGCTCCGCTCGACGCCGAGCGTCGCGTAATGATTCGAGGAAGACGGTTCGCTCATGCTCCCCCCCACACGGCGTCGATCGCCTCCCGCAGCGAGTCGACGAACACCACGCTCAGCTTGCCCTCGATCTCGCGCGGCAGGCTGCGGATCGCGGCCAGGCACCGCCGCGGCGCGATGACGGTGCGCACGTCGCCCAGGTACGCCGCGAGCAGCTTCTCGGCGAGGCCCGCCACGGGCATGACCGCGCCGTCGAGCGAGATCTGCCCCGTGGCGGCGAGCGCCCCCGGGAGCGGCCTGCCCCGGTAGGCCGAGAGCGCGGCCAGGGCGAGCGCGATCCCGGCCGACGCGCCCTCCTTGCGGAAGTCCGCGTCGGCGTAGTGCAGGTGCAGGTCGCGCTCCACGACCTGCGCCTCGATGCCGAGCTGCCTCGCCCGCGCCTTGAGCAGCGAATGCGCCACCCGGGCGGCCTCCTGCCCGGATCCGTGCACGTTCCCGGTGAGGCGCAGCTCCCCGCGCCCGGGCACCGCCTCGGCCTGGAGCGGCGAGACGATGCCGCCGGTCGGGTTCCAGGCGAGGGCGCCGATGCGGCCCGCGGCGGGCGCGCCGTCCGCGGCCGGCCGGCGCGGCGCCCTCACCGCGGCGATCTTCGCGCCCAGGAAGACCTCCGGCCGGATCGCCATCGCGGCCTCGTACCGGCCGAGCGCGTCGTCCGGGCGGCCCAGCTGGTAGAGCGCGTCGCCGAGCGCCTCCAGCACGTCCGCGTCGTCGGGCGCGAGCGCGGCGGCCGCGGCGAGCGCGGCCTCCGCCTCGCCGGCCCTCCCCGCCTCGAGCGCGATCTCGCCGAGCCGCGCCCACGCCGTCGCCGCCTCGGGCGCGCGCTCCGGCGCGGCGCCGAGCGCGCGCCGGAGCGCGGCCTCGGCGATCGCGCGATCGCCGCCGACGAGCGCGATCTCCGCCCGCAGGAGCTCGAAGAGGGGCGTCGCCCGCGCGCCTTCCGGGGCGGTCACGAGCGCGCGCTTGGCGCCGGCGACGTCCCCCGCGCGCAGCGCGACCGCGGCCGCGCGCAGCGGCCCCGCGCGCGCGGCCTCCGCCCACGGGGGGCCGCCGAGCGCCCGCTGCGCGCGCGCGAGCACGGCCGCGGCCCCCTCGCTCAGCGGCGATCGCAGCACGCCGGCCACCTGCCCGGTGTGCGCCCGGACGGCCTGCATCCGGCTCGCGAGCTCCGCGTCCGGCGCCGCCCCGCCCCGGGCCTGCTCGATGTGCCGCGCCGCGCGCGCGGCGAGCCCGTGCACGATGCACAGGTCGATGACGCGCAGCCTCCGCGAGCGGTGGGCCCCGTCGACGCGCAGCGCCTCTTCCAGGTGCAGGATCGCCTCGTCGTACCGGCCCGCGTCGGCCAGGAGGTCCGAGAGCTCCTCGCGCGCCGCCGCGTCGTCCGGATCGCGCTGCACGGCCTCGGCGAGCGCGCGCTCCGCGAGCACGGGCCGCTCCTGCGCGCGGTACGTGCGCGACAGGAGCCGGCGCGCGGCGGCGTGCGCGGGGTCGAGCGCGAGCGCCCGCGTGAGCTGCTTCTCGGCGCCGTCGAGATCGCCCTCGCCGAAGAGGGCCTCGCCGAGCTCGTACCGGGCGTCCGGGTCCTCCGGCGAGAGCAGCACCCGCCGCTTTTTGTCGGTCAGCATCCGCGATCCACGCCCGCGCGCCTCCGGTCATCCACGGTCAATCCAGCTCGAAGAGCACGTCCGTCAGCCGCGCCTCGTGCCGCGCGATCGCCGCCCGGTCGCCCGCCTTCAGCGCCTGCTCCAGCGCCGTGATCACCGCGCCGAGCTCCGCCGCCTGCGCGGCGGGCAGGCCCGCGAGCCTGCGCCTGCCGGCCGCCAGGAGCTCCCCCTCGGGCGCGGCGGCCGCCGCCGTCGCCGGCGGAGGCGACGCCGCCGCAGGCGACGCCGCCGCAGGCGACGCCGCCGCAGGCGACGCCGCGGCGCCCGCCGGCCTTTCGGGCGCCCACTCGCGATCCAGCCGCGCCGCCGAGGACGTGCGCTCCTCGATCGACATGCGCTCGGGCGACTTGTCGATCGTGATCGACGCCTCTTTCCCGGTCGACAGCACCTTGGTCGTCACCTGGAGGATGCCGTTGATGTCGTACGAGAACGTGATCGCCACCTTCTGCGAGCCCTTCGGCCCCGGCGGGATGCCCTCGACCGTGTATTGCCCGAGGAACACGTTGTTGCGCACCATGCGCGCGTCGCCCTGGAACACGCGCACCTCCACCACGCGCTGCTGGTCTCCGGCCGTCGCGTAGATCTCGGTGCGCGACACCGGCACCGTCGAGTTGCGCGGGATGATCGGCGAGAACATCCCCCCGACGAGCTGCGAGCCGGCGGTCGCCGACACCTCCACCCCGAGCGTGAACGGGCAGACGTCGGTGATCATGATCCCCGTCTGCGCCGAGATCGCGCCCGTCTTCAGCCCCGCCTGCACGGCCGCGCCCAGCGCCACCGCCTCGTCCGGGTCCACCCCGCGCCGCGGCTCCTTGCCGAACAGCTCCGCCACCATGCGCCGCACGAGCGGCACGCGCGACGAGCCGCCCACGAGCACGACCTCGGCCACGCCGCGGGCCTCGACCTTCGCGTCCGCGAGCGCCGACCGCACCGACTCCAGCGTGGATCGCACGAGCGGCTCGATGCGCTCCTCGAGCGTGCGCCGCGGCACCTCGACCTCGAACGACACGGGCGCGCCGCCGCGCGCCGCGATGCCGCCCAGCGCCACGACGGCCGTCTCGCTCCCCGAGAGCTGCCGCTTCGCCTCCTCGGCCGCGGCCAGCACGCGCGCCCGGAGGCGCGGATCGCGCCGCGCCTCGACCGCGTGCGCGCGCTCGATCTCGTCGAAGATCCAGTCGGCGAGGGCGCGATCGAAGTCGCCGCCGCCGAGCCGGTTGTTCCCTGCCGACGCCTTCACCTCGAGCACGCCCTCGTACATCTCGAGCACCGAGACGTCGAAGGTGCCGCCGCCGAGGTCGTACACGACGACGGTCTGCTCCTTGTCGAGGTGGTCGAGCCCGTACGCGAGCGCCGCGGCCGTCGGCTCGTTCAGGATGCGGTCGACGCGCAGCCCCGCGAGGTGCCCCGCGTCCTTGGTCGCCTGCCGCTGCGCGTCGGTGAAATACGCGGGCACGGTCACCACGGCCTCGTCCACGGCCTCGCCGAAGAAGCGCTCCGCGTCCTCCTTCAGCGCGCGCAGGACGAGCGCCGAGATCTCGGTCGGCGAGTACGTGCGCTCGCCCAGCCGCACGCGCTCGGCGCTGCCCATGAGCCGCTTCACCTCGGCCACGGTCCGCTCCGGGGCCACGGTGAGCTGCGCCTTGGCTGCGTCGCCCACGAGCAGCCGGCCGCGCGCGTCGAGCCCCACGACCGAGGGCGTCATCCGCGCGCCGGTCGCGGCCGGGATGATCCGCGGGCGCTCTCCATCCATGAACGCCACGAGAGAGTTCGTCGTACCGAGATCGATCCCAACAATACGTCCCATCGCGAAAGCGTCCCTTCGGCCTCGTGATCGTCGTACGCGCCGTCGCCTCGTTACGTCAACACACCAGCACCTCTGCGCTGTCGCCGGGCGGCGCCGCGCGCCGGAGCCACGCCTCGCCGCCCGCGCGGAGCGCGGCGAGCACGTCCCCATTTCACTCGAGGGTACAGGACCTCGCGGCGCGAGCACCAGGGCCGCAGCCGCTTGTCCCCGCGTTGCTCGTGCGGCCGGCAGTTGAGCGCGGGCCTCAGCGCAGGGCCCGCGCGAGCGACGCATCGTCGATCTCCTCCTCGGCGGCCAGCTCGAGCGCCGCGCGGAGCCCGTCGTCGACCGTCGCCTCGGCGGCGACGCGGATGTGCTCCTGCGCCTCGGGGTGGTCGGCGATCCGCAGGAGGAGGGCCGCGCCGATCCGGCGTTCCGGCGGGGCATTCGCGTCGTCGAGGGTGCCGAGCGCGTCCTCCGGCGTCAGGCCGGCCGCGCGGTAGTCGCCGGCGCCGAGCAGCTTGCGGAGGTCCTCGCGCCAGGCCGCGACGTCGCGCCCGCACCGGTCCAGCGCCTCGACGCCGCGCGGGGCCGCGCCCCCCGCCGCGCGCTCCTGCGCCTCGCGGATGCGCTGCGCGAGCGCCTCGGCCAGGCCGTTCCCCGCCCGGAGCGCGACCGGACGATTCGTGCGCCGGGCGAAGAGGAAGAGCTGTTCATAGTACGTCTCCACCCCGGTGAGCTCGGCATAGGGAAGCCAGGCGGTCGAGAAGGGGCGCTCCACGCGCACGCCGTCGCTCCCTATCACGACCTGCACGGGGCGAGCGGCGCGGCGGAGCAGCCAGGTGGGCACCAGGCTGAGGGCCAGCCACGCCGCGATCACCCACGCGAAGGGGGTGGAGCGGAAGCCGTGGGCCTCGAGGAACGGCAGGAGCACGATGGCCCACAGGAACATGAAGACCGGCAGGCCGGAGCAGCCCGCCACGAGCTCGCCGCTCGGGCTGCCGAGCGAGACCGCGACGCGCCGCTCTGCCGCGCCGAGCCCGAGGGCCGCGAGCAGCCGTGCGCCTTCCTCCTCGGTCGCGACCCGCAGCTCGAGCAGCTGCCCGCGCCGGAGCTGGAGCTCGACCCGGGAGATAGGCCCTGGCACGACCAGACCGGAGCGGATCCCGGCGCGCGGGATCCAGCGGCTCGCGTTGCCGCGGCGGAGGCGCAGGCCGGTCGGGCCGGCGGCCACGCGCAGCGGTCCCCGGAGCTGCTCGGGCGACCGGGAGACGATGAGGCTCCCCAGCGCGAGCGCGACGGCGACAGGCAGGGAGATGCCGCTCAGCGCCATGGCCCCGCGAGCCGTGCTGCGGAAGCTCGGATCGCCGAGCACCTCGCCGAGGAGAGCGATGAGCGCGCCCGTGATGAGGGGCCCCACGGCCGACAGCAGGGCGAGGCTGCCGAGGACGCGGCCGAGGCCGCGGTGGTGCGTCGCGACGTGGTGGCTCGTGCCCTCGAAGGGGAATGGGGAAGAGGGCGGCACGGGACGGGATTGTCACGCTGCCACCCCCGGCTGGCAATGCGCGCCGGCGCGGCGCGCTCGCCGGCGCCGTCCGTCGCGTCGCCGCGCCGGGTTACACGATATTGCTCGGCCGGTACCAGTCGAAGTTGTTGGGGAACGGGAAGCTGTTGATCCCCAGGCTGATGCTGACGTCGAGCGCGCGGACGTGGTGCCACCAGCCGACCGGGATGAAGAGCGCCTCGCCCGGCTCGAGCACGACGTCCTTCACGAGCACCGGATCCATGGGGTCCCGCTCCGGGTCGCGGCCGGCGTACATCGCGCGCGCGCCCTCGAACAGCGACGTCTCGAACGGCGCGATCATGCGGTAACGCTTCCGGCCGTACACCTGGCCGAAGAGGATGTTGGAGGTGTCGTAATGCAGCGGCGTGACGGTCCCCGCAGGCCCGAGCCACAGGGCCGAGCTGCCGATAAGCCGCTGCATGGCGCAGTAGCCGTCCGGGAGCACCACGTCGTTCAGCAGTGAGCCCAGCCGCGTGCGCTCGAGGACGCGGTTGTTGGCGACCATGTAGAAGTCGTTCGTCTCCGCGCCCGCGGCCTCGACGCGCGCGACGAAATCGCGCAGCGGCGTGCTCTCGGTGTGCCGCGCGGCGTGCATGTCGTAATCGGGGTCGCTCTCCCGCCCCGTCGTGACGTCGACCGTGACGTCGCCGAAGTGCTCGGAGAGGTACGCCGGCGTCCACCGGCCGAACGCGGGCCAGCGGGTCACGACGTCGGTCAGGATGACCGGCGTGTTCCCGGCGACGAACACGTCGCGAAGCTCCGCCGCGGACACGCCGGAGCGCCGCGGGATCCCCGTCGGATCGAGCGCGGCCTGCGCCATCCTCTGCTGGAGCCGCACGAGCAGCTCGTGCCGCCGGGCCGCTCGGGCGAAGGGCCGGGCGGCGACGAAGATGGGCGAGCGCACGATCGCCGCGATGAGCTCCTTCGCCTGGGCGCTGCTCACGCCCGCGGCCTGGAGCTGCTCCGAGACCTGGCCCTCCTGCACGCCGCGCAAGAGGTTCTCCGTGGCCCAGCGCCACCATTCAGGTGCAACTTCCATCGCGCGATCCGGCTCGCCCATCTCAGACCTCATGACGCTCGAGAATGCATCGATGCGACGGGGAAATGACCTACTCGCACGGCGGCGGCATCGGCGGCGGCATCGGCGGGATGGGCCCATCGTCCTCGTCCGCCTCCTCCGCCGGCGGCGGCATCGGCGGGATGGGATCACCGCCCTCGTCCACCGGCGGATGCATCGGCGGGATGATCTCGCCTTCTTCATCCGGCGGCGGCATCGGGGGTGGCATCGGCGGGATGGGGTCGCCTTGCCCGTCCGGCGGCGGCATCGGCGGGATGATCTCGCCTTCCCCGTCCGGCGGCGGCATCGGCGGGATGATCTCGCCTTCCCCGTCCGGCGGCGGCATCGGCGGGATCACATCCGCGCTGCTTTCGCCACAGTCGCCCTCAATCTCACCTTGCGTGGTGCCCTGGTCGCCATCGTCCCCTTGTCCGGTGCCCGGCGAGACACAGGCGATCGAGAGGACGGCTGCGGCCGCCGCGGCAGTCCGGGACACCGCCCGGACCAGGGCCGGCGTTCGCGGCGGGGGAGTCGGCAGCGGCGATAACAAGGCCGCATCATCGAAGCGAGAGAACTCGGACATAGAACCTCCGCGATCACCCCAGTGCATAGCCGATGCCAGTGCCACGCCGCCGGAAGGCGCCCAGATCACCATCCCGCAGCGATCCCCGCTCGGGCCCCCCCGCCCCATTTGGCTCAAGGTGGCTCATCTGCCGTGTGCCGTGGTGTGCGACTACCGCGGATCCTCCACGTGCTGCGAGGTGCCCTCCAGCGCCGGGAGCCAGTGCTCGCGGCGTTTGATCCAGATCTCCTGTCCCGGGGCGAGATCCGTGGGCGCGTCGTCCAGACACCCCAGCTTGACCTCGACCTCGCCGTGCTCCTCCCGCAGCGAGAACAGCCGCGATCCGCACGTAGGGCAGAAGCTGCGCCCGTCCCAGCACCTCGTCTCGCCCTCGGTCTCGAAGCTCGCCCACGGCCACACCGCGTACGCCATGAAGACGCTGCCCGTCTCCTTCCGGCACGACGTGCAGTGGCACAGCCCCACGAGCGCGGGCTCGCCGCGGACTCGAAAGCGCACTGCCCCGCAGGAACAGCTGCCGTTACGGACGCGCTCGATCTCGGTTTGCATCTCTCTGCCTCCAGCCGGGGGCGCGCAGGACATGATAGTCCACGTCGGTCGAGCCCCGCGGCCTCCTACCACGGCCGCGGCGCCGCGCGGCTCTCCTCCTTCCTCTGCTCCCCTTCCCCCTCACCTCCTCACTCCCCCTTCGGCAGCGGCCGACTGCCCGCTCTCCGCCCGGCCGTGTGGAGCTCCACCGGGCCTCCACGAGGGGTCTTGACGCTCGCGCGCCGCTCGACTTCCTACCCCCCGAGCGCCGCGCATGCCGTTCTCCTCCTTCGCCCGCGCCACCGTGCTCCACCCCGAGTTCCGCCGCGGCGCGCGCGACATGCTGGCGCTGTCGTTCGGCATCGCCGCCTGGGGCCTCGTGACCGGCGTCGCGATGGTCAAGAGCGGGCTCGCGCCCCCGCTCGCAGCGCTGATGTCGGTCCTGGTCTTCGCCGGCAGCGCGCAGCTCGCCGCGATGCCGCTCATCACGTCGGGCGCGCCGATCTGGGTCGTCTGGGCCACGGCCACCTGCGTGAACCTGCGCTTCGTCATCTTCAGCGCGATGTGGCGGCCCTACTTCGCGCGCTTCCCGCGCTGGAAGCGGTGCCTGTTCGGCTACGTCAGCGGCGACCTCAACTACGTGGTGTTCATGAAGCGCTTCCCCGAGCCGACCCCGGCGCCCGAGCACGAGCCCTACTTCTGGGGCGGCGTCGCCACGAACTGGTCCGCCTGGCAGGGCTCCTCCCTCGCCGGCATCGCGCTCGCCAACGTCGTCCCGGTCGCGTGGGGCCTCGGCTTCGCCGGCGTGCTCGCGCTGCTCGGGATCACCTGCTCGCTGCTGCAGGACAGGGCCACCTGGCTGGCCGGCGGCACCGCCGCCACCGCCGCGGTCGCGGCCTATGCCCTGCCGCTGAAGCTCAACATCCTGCTCGCGATCGCCGCCGCCATCGCGGTCGGCCTCGGCGTCGAGGCGGCCGAACAGGCGCGGCGGCGCGCGCGCGAGCGCGCCGAGGAGGCCCGTCGATGAGCTCGTGGGAGACCGCCGTCACCATCGTCGGCCTCGCGTTGATCACGGTGTTCACCCGCAGCTTCTTCCTGTACCCCGACCAGGATCTCTCGATGCCCGGCTGGCTCCGGCGGGGCCTGCGCTACGCGCCCCTCGCGGCGCTGGTCGCCGTGATCGCGCCCGAGGTGCTGATGACGCAGGGGCACCTCATCGAGACCCTCAAGGACGCGCGGCTGCCCGCCACCGTCGCGGCCGGCGCCTACTACTTCTGGCGGCGCGACATCCTCGGCACCATCGTCACCGGCATGGCGGTGCTCCTCCCGCTGCGGCTCGGGCTGGGCTGGTAGGCGCACGCGCACCGTCAGAACAGCACGGGCAGCCGCCCTATCCCGCGCAGGAAGGAGTCGCCCCAGCGCACCTCGTCGGCGGGCACGGCGAGCCGGAGGTCCGGGAAGCGGCGGAAGAGCGTCTCGAAGGCGATCTGCCCCTCCATCCTCGCCAGCGGCGCGCCCACGCAGAGGTGGATTCCCTTGCCGAACGCGATGTGCCGATCGGCGTCGGGGCGGGAGATGTCGAACACCTCCGGGTCGGTGAAGCGCTCGGGATCCCGGTTGGCCGAGGCCAGGCCCACCATGATGGGCTCTCCCTTCGGGATGGCCGTCCCGCCGATCTCGAGATCCTCCTTGGCGATCCGCCGGCTGATGAAATCGACAGGACCCCAGCACCGCAACGTCTCCTCGACCACCCCCTTCACGAGCCCCGGATCCGCCTTGAACTTCGCCAGCTGGTCCGGATGGGTGAGCAGCCCGAAGACGCCGTTGCCGATCAGGTTCACGGTCGTGACGTGGCCCGCGAGGAACAGGATGAGGACCATCGACAGGACCTCGTCCTCGTCGAGCTTGTCGCCGTCCTCCTCGGCCCGGATGAGCTGGCTTATCATGTCGTCCGCAGGGCTCCTTCGCTTCTCCGCGAACAGGTCGCGCAGGTACGCGGTGAACCGCCGCATCCCCGACCGGGCCTCCTCGCTCAGCTCGCGGCCCCGGCGGTTCACGTTGAGCAGGTTCTCGGTCCACCCGCGCACCTGCTCCCGGTCCTCCCGCGGGATGCCGAGCATGTCGCAGATCACCGTGACCGGCAGCGGGTAAGCGAACGCCTTGATCAGCTCCATCGCGCGGTCCGGCGCCGCCTCGCCGCGCTCTTCGGCCGCGCGCGCGGCGTCGTCGAGGAGCTCCTCGGTGATCTGCTGGACGCGCGGCCGCAGCGCCTCCATCGCGCGCGCCGAGAAGCTCGGCTGGACGAGCTTGCGCAGCCGCCCGTGGTCCGGCGGGTCCGCGGTGAGGATGCTCCTCTCGAGCGGGCGCAGCTCCTCCGGCAGGGGGGGCAGCTTCTTCTTCTGCTCCGGGGTCATGGCCGAGCGCGGGTCGGCCGAGAAGCGGCTGTCGAGCAGCGCGGAGATCACCTGCTCGTACCGCGTGACGAAGAGGTGATCACGCGCCAGGAACTCGCGGAACTCGGGCGCTCCCTCGCCTTCTTTGCCCTCGAGGGAAAAGGACACGCGGACCACCGGCGCCTTCGCGCGCACCTCCGCGTAAGCGTCGTAGGAGACATGGGGGTCCAGGTGGAGCTTCGCGACGTCCGGCTGCGGCGCCTCCGCCGGCGAGGCGGCGCTGCCTCGCTCCGACCTCGGCTGCGCCAGCGTCTTTTGTGTTGCGTTCGACTCGTGCATTGTCATGTCAACCTCCCTCCTCGTCCTTGGGGTAGATTCTCAGGTTCCTGATCGCCGCTCCCGTGCGCGCGCCTGCCAGCACCACGTCCACGATCGCCGCGGCGTGCTCCTCGGTCAGCGGCTCATGCGTGAGCATGAGGAATGTGACGATGGGCGAATACACGAGCTCGACCACGAGCTCTGCGCTGGTCCCCTCGGGCAGCTCGCCGCGCGTGATCCCGCGCCGGATAGGCTCCATCCGCCGCGCATAATTCGCCGTCCTCAAGCTGCGCGCGATCTCCTCGACCTCCTGCTCGGCGCGCTCGCGCAGCATCATGCGCGTGACGCCCCGGCCGATGGGGGAGCTCGCCCACTCGGACATGCGCTGGATATGCTCCAGCAGATCTCCGCGCAGCGTCCCCGTGTCCGGCGGCGCCTGCTCGTCGGTGATCTGCCGCAGCGCCGCCGCCACGAGCGCGCTCTTCGTCGGCCAGCGCCGGTAGATCGTCGTCTTGTTCACCCCCGAGCGCACGGCCACCTCCTCGACGCGCAGCGCCGCATACCCCACGCGGCCCAGCTCTTCCGCCGTGGCCCTCAGGACGTCCGAGACGACCCTCGCGGCACGTCCACGCGTGTGGAGACCTTCGGTGCGGCGAGTGCTTCGCTCCGCGTTCATCTATTTTTGTGACCCTGACTACGTGAAGTCGCCGTATGGCAACTTCTAGTTGCAAATTAGCCCGCGCCGGCGGGATGGCAACCCCATGTTGCCAAAAAAAAACGTGTGCACCTCGAAGCGGGGCCGCGTCGCGCAGCAACGTTCGAGGAGATCCGGAGATATTCGCCTGAACGGAAACAGCCAGGCTACCGGGGATCCCGGTGAGGCTCGGCGATTCGGTGTGGGAGGGAAAGGGGGCGGGGCGTGTGTCAGCAGCCCCGGCCCGCTAGCCGCAGGGGTCCGCTAGCCGCAGGCGCAGAAGCACTTCGGGGTCGGCTTCGACGAGTGATCGCCCAGCACGACGAGCCCGTCCGCAAGGTCGTCCGGGGGCTTCGGCAGCCCGAGCGTCAGGGACTGCCCCGTCACCTTGGACGACGACGAGAAGACCGCCGGCGTGATGCTCACGTCCGGCAGCCTCTGCTCCGCGTCCGCGCGGTCGGCGACCTCGACGACCTTCAGGTCGAGGCCCGGCGGCACGGCGTACCCCACCTCCCCCATCGCGGCGCGGGCGTCGGCGAGGAGGCGCTTCTGGAAGTCAGGCTCCCTCCAGGCCTTGTTCACGGCCCTGAGCCAGGCGCTGGTCCAGAGGCTCCACCCCTCGAAAGCATCGTCCACACTGCCGGTATTCATGGTCATGGTCCTGTCTTCTCCGTGTTCGCTCACGCCGGGCCGCCGGCCAGCTCGCCGAGCAGCGCCCTCGCCTCGGTCAGCTCCGGCAGCGCGAGCCCTGGGCTGAACGCGCCCAGGCTCGTCGAGAGCAGCCCCCTCGCCTCCGCGGCGCGGCCTCCTGCCGCGAGCGCGCGGCACAACGCGACGGTCGCGCGCAGCTCGAACGCCCGGGCGCCTTGCGCGCGCGCGGCCTCCGCGGCCCTCCGGAAGCACGCCTCGGCGACGTCGGGGCCGGCGCCCCGCGCGAGCTGGCAGGCGCCCTGGAGGCGCAGGAGCTCCGGCAGGTAGAAGACCGTGCCGGTCTCCTCCACCTGGGCGACGCAGCGGTCCAGCCGCTCGAGCGCCGCGTCGTGCCGGCCGAGCGCGGACTCGATCTCGGCCAGGATCGAGCTCCAGTACGACCACCCCGAGCGCTGGCCCGCGGCCTCGACGAAGCCGAGCGCCTGCGACGCGCCCTCCAGGTCGGCGTCCGCCCAGGCCCGGACCAGGTTCCCGTAGGCGAGGTTGAACGGCATCGGCTGGCGGCTCGACAGCTCCCGGAGCCGGTCCGTGATCGCGATCGCGCGGCCGCGATCGCGGCGGTAGTGGTGCAGCGTCGCGAGGGCGAACAGCACCCCGCCGCTCGTCTGGGCGTGGCCGAGCGCGTCGATCCGCGCGAGCGCCAGCGCCTCGTGCTCCGCCGATCGCTCCGGATCGCCCATCATCCAGAGCAGCGAGCTCACCATGGCGTGGGCGGTCCCCGCGGGGTCCGACCCGTACGTGAACGCGTGGCCGCCGTGCGCCGCCGGATCGAAGATCGCGATGGCGCGCTCGCAGCAGGACCGCGCCCCGTCGAGCTGCCCCTCCGTGAACCGCAGGTGCGCGAGGACCGGGAGCACCGCCACCTGCCGCGCCGCGTCCCCGGCGCCCTCCGCGAGCGAGAGCAGCCGCTCGGCGACCCCGCGCGCCTCCGCGCGCCGGTTGCTCCCGTAATGCAGGAGCGCGATCGCCCAGAGCGTGGGGAACATCTCCTGCCGGTCGCCGAGCGCGTCGATCAGCGCCTGGGAGCGCTCGAGCGTCGCGGCGTACTCCGGCGACGTGAACCCCTTCGTCGCCATCAGCGCGGGCGTGATGATGCCGTTCATCGCGAGCTCCCGCTCCGCGCGCTCCCGCTCGTCCGCGACCGCGTCGAGCCACCCGATCGCCTGCCGCGCGTGCGCGATCGCCTCCGCGTTCGCCGAGCGCCCGAGCGCCGACGCCGCCGCGCGGTGCGCGTACCCGAGCGCCTGCCGGGTCTGCTCGGCCGCGCCGTGGTGGAGCGCCATGAGCTCCGGCCGCTCCTCCACGAGGTCCGGGCTCAGCCGCTCGAGCGCCTCGGCGATGCGCGCGTGCACCTCGCGCCGCGACCGCTTGAGCATCGAGTCGTACGCGGCGTCGCGGATCAGCGCGTGCTTGAAGAGGTACGCCGGGCTCCGGAGCCGCCGCTTGCGGTGCACGACGTCGGCGGCGATCAGGCGCTCGATGTCCTCCTGCACCGCGGCGCCGCCCTGCGGGCTCACGGCGGCGAGCAGATCGAAGGTGAACTCGCGCCCGATCGCGGCGGCCACCTGGGCCGTCGCCTTGGCCCGGCCCAGCCGGTCGAGGCGCGCCGTGAGCAGGTCCCGCAGCGTGCTCGGGATCTCGGCGCCCGACAGGGGCGCGGCGAGCGCGTAGCGGCCGTCCTGCTCGGCGAGCGCGCCGGAGTCGATCATCATGCGGACGAGCTCCTCGACGAAGAGCGGCACGCCGTCGGTGCGGCCCGCGACGGCCTCGATCACCTCGGGCGGCAGCGCGCGGCCCCCCGTGACCTTCGCGGCCATCTGCTCGATCTCGGGCCGCTCGAGGCGGCCGAGCTGGATCGGGAGCACCGCGGCGGACGACCACGCGGGCGAGCCCTCGGAGCGCGCGCAGAACACGGCCAGCAGGCGGGACGACGGCGCCTCGGCCACGAGCTGCTCGAGCAGCTCCAGGGTCGTCGGGTCGGCCCAGTGCAGGTCCTCGACCACGAGGACGACCGGCTCCCGCTCGGCCATCTCGAAGAGGAGCGAGAGGATCGCGTCGCGGGTCAGCTCCCGCTGCTTCTGCGGCGTCGCGTCGAGCGGGCGGAAGCGCTGCGGCAGCGGGATGGAGAGGAGGGAGGCGAAGAGGGGCATCGCCTCGGCGAGGTCGAAGCCGTGCCCGGAGAGCCACGCCTCCAGCCGCTCGGCGCTCGCCGCGCGGCCGGCGGAGCGGCCTGGATCGAGCAGCCGCTCGATCAGGTCGACGATCGGGTAGAGGGCGCTGTTCGCGGCGTCGGGCGCGCAGCGGCACTCGAGCCAGGTGTGCGCGTCGGCGCGGAGGCGCTCGCCGAGCTCGCGGACGAGGCGGGTCTTGCCGATGCCCGGCTCGCCCGTGACGAGCACGGCCTGGCCGGATCCGCTGCGCGCGCGGATCCAGCGCTCGAGCAGCGTGTCGAGCTCGCGCTTCCGGCCGACCAGGGGCGTCTGCGCGCCCGCGGCCGGCTCGCCCTCGGCGAGCTGGTAGACCTCGACGGACCCGCCGCCGTCGAGCGGCCGCACGCCGTCGGGCTCCAGCGCGAAGTGCCCGCGGAGCAGCCGATAGGCGTCCCCGCTGACGAGCACGCTGCCGGGCTGCGCGAGCGCGGAGAGCCGCGACGCGAGCTTCGGCGTGGTCCCGACGACGTACCCCGGCCCGGCGCTCGGCGACGGGCGCAGCTCGCGCGCGACCACCATGCCGGTGTGCACGCCGACGCGCAGGTCGACCCGCACCCCGCGCTCGGCCTCGCGGGCCGCGCTCTGCCGGCGGACGTCGGCCACCATGCGCAGGGCCGCGAGCGCCGCGCGCCGGGCGTCGTCCTCGCGCGCGCGCGGGTAGCCGAAGTAGAAGAGGCTCGCGTCGCCGAGCGCGCTCGCGGCGTGCCCCTCGAAGCGGCGGGCGATCTCGGCGCACGCCTCCTGCTGGAGGCCGACGATCTGGTCGAGCTCCTCGGCGTCGACCGCGCCGCGCCGGACGCTCGAGGCGGCGAGCGCGCAGCAGACGACGGTGATCTGCCGCCGCTCGCCCTCGATCAGCCCCTGGCTCGGCGTGCTCCCCGACGGCGGCGTGCCCCCGGGCGGCGTGCCCCCGGGCGGCGTGCCCCCGGGCGGCGGCGTACCCCTCGGCGGCGTGCCCTCGCGCAGCGTGCTTCCGGGCGGCGTGCCTCCGGGCGGCGCGGCTCCGGGCGGCGTGCCTCTGGGCGGCGCGCCTCCGGGCGGCGAGGCGCCGCCGCGGCCGCCGCCGCGAACCGCGCCCGCGCCGAGGTGGGGCGCGATGAGCGTGGGCTCGGGCGAGGCGATGTCGTGCTGCGTGGCGGCGTGCTGCGTGACCGCGGTGGCCCAGCCGATCGGCTGGTGCTCGCGCCCGAGGTCGAGCGGGGTGCGCACCTCGCTGAGGTCGCACGCCTCGAGCTCCCGGAGCAGGCCGTCGGTCGTGACGTCCCGCATGGCGGGCTCCTTGGCGGTCGCGCGCCGGAGCAGGCGCCCGAGCGGGTGGTCCGCGATCGCCGGCGGGATGGGGACCGGCTGCGGCGAGAGCTGATGGAACATGACCTCGGCGACGGTCTCCCCCTGCATGATGCGCTGGCCGGTCAGGCACTCGAGGAAGACGAGGCCCCAGGCGTAGAGGTCCGAGCTCGGCGTCAGCGTCAGGCCGCGGAGCTGCTCGGGCGAGGCGTAGGCGGGGGTGCCGATCGACTCGCTGGTCAGGGTGATCCGGGTCTCGTCGACGCTCGCGTCCTCGGTGAGGGTGCCGATGCCGAAGTCGAGCACGAGCACGTTCCGCCGCGCGCCCGTGGGGACCACCATGATGTTCGACGGCTTGAGGTCCCGGTGCACGACGCCCTGGGCGTGCGCGCACGCGAGGGCGTCGAGGAGCTGGAGCATGAAGTGCCGCGCCTCGACGGCGCTCAGGGCGCCCTCCTCCGCGATCACCTGCGCGAGGGTCTTGCCGGGGATGTACTCGAACACCGAGTACACCGCGCCGCCGTCGGCGCGGCCCGAGTCGAGGAGGCGGACGATGTTCGGGTGGTGCATCTGCCCGCAGAGCTGCATCTCCCGCTGGAACCGCGCGAGCCGCCGCGCGTCATCGGCCTGCCCGACGCGGTTTCCGTGCAGGCGCAGCAGCTTGACCGCCACCGGCTGGCCCGTGGCGACCTGTCGCGCCTTGTACACGACGCCGAAGCCCCCCTGACCGAGCTCCGCGAGGAGCTCATAACGAGTCTGAAATGCCTCGCCGAGCACGCTCGGCGTCTCGCAGGGGATCGTTCCCATCGCGTGACCTCATCGCAGGGGCAGGAGCTTCCTTATAAATACATGCGTTTCCGGACAGGCGGAAGCGGCAATACGTTCCGTCTTCGGCGGGAACGAGACTGTTGCCGGCGGTGACGAGACCGTTGCGGGCGGTGACGGGACCGTTGCTGGCGGTGACAAGACCGTCACCGGTGGGAACGAGGCCGGCGCCGGCGGGAACGGGGCCGGCGCCGGTGGGAACGAGGCCGGCGCCGGTGGGAACGAGGCCGGCGCCGGTGGGAACGGGATCGTCGCCGGCGGCAACGGACCGCGGGGGTCGTGTGAGCCCGCGCGGAGGCGCGGAGCCGTGTAGCCTGCAGCGGTGACGGCGACCTCCGGATTTCGTCCCGGCGCGAGGTGCCGCGTCGCGCTCGCGTTGGCCGGCGGGGCAGCCCTGGTGCCGCTCGGCGGCGCGCTCCTCGTGTTCGTGGGGGCCAACGGCGCGACCCTCTCGGCGCTCGCCCTCGCGTCGCTCCCCGTGCTGGTCGTGCTCCTGTGCTTCATCGCGCCGCGCGTCGGTCGCCGGCGCAGGCGGCGCGTCCTCCGCGCGGCGCTGGCGCTGTTCCTCGTCGACGCCGTGTACGTCGGCGCGCGCCTCGTCCGAGCCGCGCCCGGCGGCCCCGCCGTGCGGTACTGCGAGGAGGGCGATTGCACACGCGTGCCGCCGCTGCTCGCGCGCCTCGTCGACGAGGACGAGACGGCTCTCGCCGGGCTCGGCTTCGCGTCGATGACGGGCCTGATCGGGGGCGCCGAGGAGCGCGCGCTCGAGGCCCTGCTCCGGATTTCGTACGGAGAGCTCCGCGCCTCGCCGCGATTCGAGGGCTCGCCGAACGCCGCCCTCGTGGGAGCGTCCTCCGGGCAGGCGCGTGCCCTCGCCTGGGTGCCGCCCGGACGACCGAGCGCGCCTTGCCTCGTGTTCCTGCACGGCTTCGGCGGGCAACTCTCCATCTACCTGAGCGCCCTTGTCGATGCCGGCCTCGGTGACGAGTTCGTCATCGTCGCTCCCTTCCTGGATGCCGGGGCCCAGTGGTGGCGTCCGGAGGGGGAGGCCGCCGTGCGCGATCTGGTGGAGCATCACCTTCCCCCGAGCGCGGATCGGGGGCGTGTCTTCCTCGTGGGGTTGTCGAACGGGGCCATCGGCGCCGCGCGGCTCGCGCAACGGGGCGAGGTGCGGAGGCTGTTCCGGGGGGTGATCCTGCTCTCCGGAGCGGCGGAGGCGCAGGCGGCTGACCTCGCGGGGCTCGACGTGCTGGTGATCACGGGCGCGGAGGATCCGCGCTTCCCGCTCCGGGGGATCGAGCAGGATGCTGCGTCGTTCCGGGAGCGCGGCGCGGCGGTCGAGCTGGAGGTGCTCGCGGGAGACCATTTCGTGCTGCTCAGCGACAAACGCGCGGTCGCCGCCCGGATGCGCACGTGGCTGGAGCCCCGGAGCCGATGAGCCGGACGGGATGAGGCCACCCACAGCCCGCAACCTGGGTCGGGCCGCGTGGTCTGCCCCCCAGCTCGCGCTCCGCGCTGCGGTCCGCAGGGGTCTCGAGCGCCGCCGGGCGCTCTGCATTGCGGTCCGGAGGGGTTCCGACCCCCCTTCTGGCACAATTTCGAGACCACGAGCGGGGTTCTTGGCACAGAATTTCGCTCTGAAGTGCGAATTCTGGCACAGTTTGGCTCCTGAAGACGCTCTTCAGAGCGATCGCGAGGGGTCCGGACCCCGGTGTGTCGCAATGCATTGCGTTTGAGCCACTGTCCGACCCCCCTGATCTGGCACAGCTCAAGGTGGTCTGGCACAGGGCACGGCGCGCGACCGCAACCTGGGTCGGACCGCGCGACCGCGGCGACCGCAACCTGGGTCGGACCGCGCGACCGCGACCGCGACCGCAACCTGGGTCGGACCGCGCGCCCGGCTCGTTCTGAGCGAATCCGGCTCGACCCGGGTTGAGCCGACCCGACCCGGTTGAGGAGCGGTCCGGCAGGCCGGCGCGAGCACGACCCACACGCACGGAGGGCTCACGGCGCAGAGACTTACGGGTCTCGTTGCCTGATCGTTGCGAAATGTTGATTCGGGTCGGTTTCTCCTTCGCATACAGGGGCGTCATCGATGTACGGACCTGAGGGCCGCCTTGGTGTCTCGACACGTCGAGGTGTGTACGGCTGGCTTCACCAACGCATGCTGGATAGGACGACTGGTATCTGCTATCGCGCGGTCCCATGGGTCAACCTGACCAGTTTGCGAAGAGGACCTTCGCCGAGGAGACCGAGCGCATCACCGCGGGTGCAGCCAGGTGGCAGGATCCACCTGAAATCGGGCTCGAGAAGGTCCAGTGCGATGGCTTCCTCGTGATCCGCCGTCCGGACCTTCTCGTGCATCTTCCCGCTCCATGGCCGGAGGCGCAGGCTCACGACATACCTTCCAGCGTGGCTCGAGCAGACCCGCAACCCCGTTCGGTTCGCCCCCGGCTGCTATCGCGTCGAGCCGCTCGGCCGCCTTTTCCTGTGGATCGCGGCCAACGAGCTCCCGTTGCGCGACGATCTCGTGCCGTTCCTGGTCGCCCGGTCCGGTCGGGCGCTCGACGAGTTCGCCCGATGGGTGGCGCCGCGAAGGTCACCCCGGTGGGTGGCGGGCATGCTAACTTACCTGGCGATGTCGACGAGCGTACGCGAGGAGCTCATCTGGGGGATGGCTGGGACCGAGGACCCTGACATCGAGGCCCGGAAACAGCGAATCCTGGAGGTACTGCTCTCCACCTCGCCTCAGGTGGAGGAGCGGCTGATCGAGAAGGGACGCCTGACCGAGGCGCGTGCCGCCCTCCGCCGTGTGCTCGCGCGACGGCAGCTCGAGCTCAGCCCCGGGGACGAGGAGCGCATCGAGGCCTGCGGCGACCTTGCGACGATCGAGCGGTGGCACGACCAGGCGATCACCGCGGCAAGCACGTCCGAAGCGCTGCAGTAGCCCAGCGCCGCTGGCGCTCCGTATCCCGCTCCGGCGGTCGGGCGGTCGGGCGGCAGCCGAAGACCTGGCTGCATGGGCCAGAGAGCCGTAGGCTCTCCTCGTGAGCGATGACGCCAAACTTCGCGAGATTGCGTCCAGGTACGTCTGGTGGCAGGCGCCTGCGGTCACCCTCGCCCGCCCCCACCACTTTCTCTGCCAGGTGATGGCGCTCGGAACTGCGGAAGACGTGAGAACCGTGAGGCGCCTGCTGGGCGATCAGGCCTTGCTGGACGCGCTGGAGCACGCTCCCCCGGGCGTGATGGCCCCGAAGTCCTGGAACTATTGGCATCTCTTCTTCGGCCGGCGACCGCCGCCGCTGCCGGAGCGCCCGCTGCCTTGAAGCACCTGCTGCCCAGACTCGACGTGCTTCCGTTGGATCATCACGAGCTCGATCGCGAGCTCCCATGGCTTCGAGAGGGCGATGCATTGCAGGAAGAGGCCAACGCAAGGACGATGCTTGTCCGGTCCTCGGGGAAAACATGAAGCTCTCGTTGTTCGGGAAGATTACGTTCGGGCGGGTGGGCGAGCCGGAATCGACGGAGGGCGGGATCCTTCGCGTGGCGATCGCCGCGGCCAGCAGCGCCGGAGCGCTGTAGTATCCCGGCAACGGCGGTGCGCCGACCGCAGCCCGCGGCGGCCGCGTTGAAACCCTCCCGGGGTGCCCGGCCTGCCGCTCGCAAAATTAGCCCCAGACACGCCGAGCTCCATCTATCGTGCGTGTGGGCCATCCTCCCACCGGATCGGCCGGGGGCGCGCTCGAGTGCTTGGAGGCAGAGTCGGTATGCAAAAGCAGGGGGTCTCCAGCGTGTGGATGGAGGTCGAGCTCGCGCGTGACGGGGCCGAGCTCCGCGTCCGCGCGCGGGGCAGCCGGGAAGAGAGCACGTGGTCGCATCGACTCGCTCCCGAGCTGACGGCCGCCATCAGCCGCTTCACCGCCGCGGTGCGCGAGGCGGCCGGGCGGGAGCGCCCGCTCGAAGGCGATCTGCTGGCGCTCTCGCACGAGCTCCACCGCGCGCTCCTCCGCGACGAGGTCGCCGTCCTCCGGGCACGCCTGCACGAGGCTGCCGGGGGCGAGCCGGTGCTGCTCCGGCTCGCGATCTCCGAGGCGGTTCTGAAGGCCGTCCCCTGGGAGGCGCTCTGCGAGCCGAGCTCCGCCATGGGATTCTGGGGCAGCTCCCCGGACCTCCTTCCTGCACGGAGCGTGGCCACGAACGAGCCGTGGCAGCCGCGCGAGGTGCGAGGGGCCGTCAAGGTCCTCGCGGTCGCGCCCTCGGGCGGCGCCACGCTCGCTCGGCTGGAGGGCGCGCTCGGCGAGAGGATCGCGTCCGGCGAAGTCGAGTGGCGCGATCCCCTCGTCGGCGCCGCAGCCAACCTCGACCTCTTGCGCGAGCGCCTGCGCCGGGAGAGCCCGCATGTACTCCACTTCCTCGGGCACGGCCGCGTGCGGGACGGCATCCCCGAGATCCAGCTCGCCGATGCCCATGGCGAGCAGCAGTGGCTCCCGGCGGAGCTGCTCGGCCAGGACCTCAAGGCGAGCCTGCGCGGCGACCTCCGGCTTGTCGTGCTCGAGGCCTGCCAGGGGGCCCAGCCCGGCGCCTTCGCGAGCGCCGCGGAGGCCCTGGCGAGGTCCGGGGTAGACGCGGTGATCGGCCACCTGTGGCCGGTCGACGCCGAGGTGGCGCGGCGCTGCTCGGAGCAGCTCTACCGGGCGCTGGCCGGCCGGGACCAGGGCCGGGGCGACGTGGCGCGCAGCCTGAACCAGGCGCGCTGGGCCATCCTCGCAGGCTTCGGCGGCAGCGCCGAGGCGTTCTCGCCGGTGCTCTACCTCCGGGCTCCGCGCGCGGCGCTCTTCGACTTCGCCGGCCGGAACGTGGTGGAGCCGTCGCCGCCCCCTCCTCCCTCGCGCGGGGGAGCGCGCGCTGTCGATCCAGCGCTGGAGCGGCTCCGGCGCCGCCCCTTCTCGCTGGTGCTCGGGGATCACTTGAAATCGGAGCGCCCGGCGCTCGAGGGGTTTCGCGAGCGGCTCCTCAAGGAGCTCGACCGGGCTCCCGGCGCTGCGCCGCCCGGTCTGCCGATGAGCGCGCTGGCGCAGCGGTTCGCGCTCCGCTGCGGGGCCGACACGCTGGAGGCGGAGTTCCAGCACGTGTTCCGGGCCGCCGCCGCGATCCCGCCGCTCTTCGCGGCCCTCGCGCAGAGCCTCGGCCCCGGCGTACACACGACGCTGCTGCGCACGCCGGTGCTCGAGCAGGCCCTCGCCGAGCACCAGCCGGACCGGAATATCTACGCGATCCAGCCCGATCGGGAGAGCACGGTGGTCCTCCTCCGGGAGGCCGGGGGCGCGCGCTGGGAGCGGCTCTCCGGGCCCTCGCCGGCGATCGATCCCGAGGAGGACCTCGTGGTGCTGCGCCTCTACCGCGGCTTCCGGCCGGACGACGCCTTCTCTCCGCCGCTGCTCACGGAGGACGACTACCTCCTCGGCTTCCGCGAGCTCGAGAAGGCGCTGCCGCCCGAGTCGGCCGACGACATCCTCGACACGCTGGCGACCGAGCCCGCGCTGCTCATGGGGCTCTCGCTGCACCTCTGGGACCACCGGATGCTGCTGTACCGGCTCTTCGGCAAGCGCCCGCTCCCGCGCCGGAGCCTCGCCGTGGTCGAGCCCGAGGACGGCGAGCGCGAGCTCTGGGAGAAGGGCACGAGCCTGCCTGGCAAGGAGGGCGTCGCCGTGATCGAGGCGAGCGCCGAGGAGATCGGCGTGTGGCTCGGCGCGGGCGCGAACGGAGGCCGCCGATGAACCCCTTCCCCGGCCCGCGCCCGTACCGAGCCGAGGATCGGGCGCGCTTCCACGGTCGCGGCGATCAGGCGAAGAAGCTCGCGCGGCGGGTGCTCGCCCACCCGTGCGTCACGCTCTTCGGCCCCTCGGGCGCGGGCAAGTCGTCGCTCATGCAGGCCGCGGTGATCCCGGTGCTCGCCGAGGAGCACGCGTTCCGCGCGGTGCGCGTCGACGGCTGGCCGCCCGGCGAGGCGCCGGTGCCATGGCTCGTGCGCGCGATCTTCGCGGCGCTCGATCTGGGTGAGGCGCCCGCGGATCTGGGCTCTTCGGGGCGGGCTATCGATGCGCTCGACCAGGCATTGGGTCTGGCGGAGCAGCGCTCGGATCGGCCGATCCTGATCTACCTCGACCAGCTCGAGCAGGTCCTCTTCCCGGGGCGGAGCGTGGACGAGGCGAGGGCGCTCGTCGAGGCGGTCGATCGGATGGCCAACAAGCGGCTCCGGGGCCTGCAGGTGGTGGTGTCGCTGCGAGAGGACTACCTCGGACGCCTCCGCGATCGGGCGCGCGGCCGGCGCGAGCTGCTCGATCACGGCTTCCGCCTGGGTCCGCTGACGGTCGCCGAGATGACGAGGGCCGTATGCGAGGCCGCGGCCGAGGCGGGGCAGGCGTGGGACGCGGCGCACGTCCGCAAGCTCATGCTGCACGTGCGGACGCCGGGGCAGATCGAGGCGGACGAGGCCGAGGTGCAGGCGGCCTTCGGCCAGATCGTATGCCGCGCGCTCTGGGAGCGGCGGGCGGGCGGCCAGGCGGGCGCCGCAGGGGCCAAGGACGCCGAGGAGATCGTGCACCGGTACCTGGACGAGACACTGGAGGAGCTCGGGCCGAGGAGGGAGGCGGCGCAGCGCTTCCTGGAGGAGCACCTGGTCGATCCGGAGGGGAACCGGACGCTGCTCACGGAGCAGGAGGCGCGCGGGGCGCTGCCGACGGGGGATGCGGAGAGCGTGCTCGAGCACCTCCAGCGAGCGGCGGTGCTTCAGGCCGAGGCGCATCATGGAAGCCGGTACTTCGAGCTCGGGCACGACTGGCTGGCGAAGAGGGTGTTCGAGCGGAGGAAGGAGCGAACGCGGCAGGAGGAGCAGGCCCGGGCGCAGAAGGCGCAGCGGACGCTGATCGGGATAACGACAGCAGCGGTCGCGGTGGCGGTCGTGATGGGCGCGCTCTTGGTCTGGGCGCTAACACTTAAGAGAGAGGCTGAGGCGCAGAGGCGAGCCGCCGAAAAGGCAGAGGAGCAGGCGGTAGCGCAGCAGCAGGCCGCCGAAAAGGCAGAGGCGCGAGCGGTGGCGCAGCGGATCGCGGCGCGCGATGCCTCGGCGATGTCCGGGATCCGGGAGCTCATGGCGCGGGGCGAGTCGCTGTGGGCGCGGATGCTGCCGCTCGAGGTGCAGCGTCCGGCCGAGCAGCGGGCGTGGTTGGAACTCACAATGGAGCTCTTGGACGAGACACCCTTCAACGCGACGCTCCGCCAGGCGGGTCTATTGCTAAGCGCTCAGTTCAGCCCGGATGGGAAGCGCGTCGTCACCGCGTCCGCAGACAACACCGCGCGGGTCTGGGAGCTCGACGGCTCGGGCAGATTCATCGACCTCAAAGGGCACGCGGCCCTGGTCTGGTCTGCGGAGTTCAGCCCGGATGGGAAGCGCGTCGTCACCGCGTCCGCAGACAACACCGCGCGGGTCTGGGAGCTCGACGGCTCGGGCAGATTCATCGACCTCAAAGGGCACGCGGCCCTGGTCTGGTCTGCGGAGTTCAGCTCGGATGGAAAGCGCGTCGTCACCGCGTCCGCAGACAAGACCGCGCGGGTCTGGGAGCTCGACGGCTCGGGCAGATTCACCGTTCTCAAAGGGCACGCGGCCCCGGTCCGGTCTGCGGAGTTCAGCCCGGATGGAAAGCGCGTCATCACCGCGTCAGAGGACAAGACTGCGCGGGTCTGGGAGCTCGACGGCTCAGGCAAATTCACCGACCTCAAAGGGCACGCGGACGGGGTCTGGTCTGCGGCGTTCAGTCCGGATGGAAAGCGCATCGTCACCGCATCCTGGGACAAGACCGCGCGGGTCTGGGAGCTCGACGGCTCGGGCAAATTCACCGTTCTCAAAGGGCACGCGGCCCCGGTCCGGTCTGCGGAGTTCAGCCCGGATGGGAAGCGCGTCGTCACCGCGTCCGATGACAAGACCGCGCGGGTCTGGGAGCTCGACGGCTCAGGCAAATTCACCGACCTCAATGGGCACGCGGACGGGGTCTGGTCTGCGGCGTTCAGCCCGGATGGGAAGCGCGTCGTCACCGCATCCTGGGACAAGACCGCGCGGGTCTGGGAGCTCGACGGCTCAGGCAAATTCACCGACCTCGAAGGGCACGCGGCCAAGGTCTGGTCTGCGGCGTTCAGCCCGGATGGGAAGCGCGTCGTCACCGCGTCCGCTGACAAGACCGCGCGGGTCTGGGAGCTCGACGGCTCGGGCAAATTCACCGTTCTCAAAGGGCACGCGGCCAAGGTCTGGTCTGCGACGTTCAGCCCGGATGGGAAGCGCGTCGTCACCGCATCCTGGGACAAGACCGCGCGGGTCTGGGAGCTCGACGGCTCAGGCAAATTCATCGACCTCGAAGGGCACGCGGCCAAGGTCTGGTCTGCGACGTTCAGCCCGGATGGGAAGCGCGTCGTCACCGCGTCCACTGACAAGACCGCGCGGGTCTGGGAGCTCGACGGCTCGGGCAAATTCATCGACCTCGAAGGACACACGGCCGAGGTCATGTCTGCGACGTTCAGCCCGGATGGGAAGCGCGTCGTCACCGCGTCCGATGACAACACCGCGCGGGTCTGGGAGCTCGACGGCTCGGGCAAATCCATCGACCTCGAAGGACACACGGCCGAGGTCATGTCTGCGACGTTCAGCCCGGATGGGAAGCGCGTCGTCACCGCGTCCGCTGACAACACCGCGCGGGTCTGGGAGCTCGACGGTTCGGGCAAATTCATCGACCTCAAAGGACACGCGGACGGGGTCTGGTCTGCGACGTTCAGCCCGGATGGACAGCGCGTCGTCACCGCGTCCGATGACAACACCGCGCGGGTCTGGGAGCTCGACGGCTCGGGCAGATTCATCGACCTCAAAGGGCACGCGGCCAAGGTCATGTCTGCGGCGTTCAACCCGGATGGGAAGCGCGTCGTCACCGCGTCCGCTGACATGACCGCGCGGGTCTGGGAGCTCGACGGCTCAGGCAAATTCAACGAGCTCAAAGGGCACGCGGCCGCTGTCTGGTCTGCGGCGTTCAGCCCGGATGGACAGCGCGTCGTCACCGCGTCCGATGACAACACCGCGCGGGTTTGGGAGCTCGACGGCTCAGGCAAATTCAACGAGCTCAAAGGGCACGCGGCCGCTGTCTGGTCTGCGGCGTTCAGCCCGGATGGACAGCGCGTCGTCACCGCGTCCGATGACAACACCGCGCGGGTGTGGCCGGTGACCATCAAGGCGCTTCAGGAGCTTCTTCGCACTACGAGCCCCGGCTGTCTCCCTGCCTACATGCGCCAGACCTACCTGGCCGAGACCGACACCGAGGCCAAGGAGGCCTATGAATCCTGCGAGCGCTCGCGCTCGCCCAACGCGGCCGCCCCCGATCCTTGATGGACACGCTTCGGCCCCCCTGAACCTGCCGGCCGCGCCACCCGATGCGCGTCGAAGGATCCTAAGAGCCCCCGGGGAACTCCGTCGCGCGCCCATGCTCACTACCGACGAGCACGGCGTTGATGCAATGCAGCACGAGCGCCCTGTTCTGTGTCGTAAGCGCCTCGACCTCCGTCGGGCGCTCACCTCCGAGGCCGCGGCGCGTGTTGCGTGCTCCTGCGTTGTGCCCGCACGTTACGGCTGCGTACGATTCCCTGAAGGATGGCCCCCTCCCGCGGCATCCAGGTGAAAGGGAACCCGCCCATGCCCAGGCTCCGACTCCCGCTTCGCGCTTCCCTCGCCGCCCCCCTCCTCGCGGCCCTCTCGATCAGCGCAGGCGCCTCGGCCGCCCCGCCCGCGGCGCGCGCCCTGGCCGCCCTCCCCGCGCCGCACGCCGCCGTCGCGGGCGGCCTCCCCCTCGCCTTCGCCCCGCGCCCCGCCGCCGACGGCTCCGGCCGCATGCTCCCCGCCGCCGCCACCGCGCCCGTCGTCCTGCGTTTCGCCTCGCCGCCGACCGCCGCCGACATCGCCGCGCTACGAACCGCCGGCGTCTCGGTGCGCCTCGACGAGGCCGGCGCGCCCATCACCTTCGGCCGTCACCTCCTCGCCGAGGTCTCCGCCGAGGCCGCCGCCGCAGCCGCGACGCTGCCGCGCGTCGAGGAGATCCGGCACGACGGCCCGGTGTTCCCGCCGCCACGCCCCCTCGACGAGACCGCCGCCGAGGTCGAGGCCCCCGATGTCTGGGGAACCCGCACCGACGCCGGGATACCACTCGCCGGCGCCGGGATGACGATCTGCGATATCGACAGCGGCATCGACGTCTTCCACCCGCTCTTCTTCCGCGCCGACGGCGGCGCACACGACTGGATCGACGTCGACCAGAACGGCACCTTCTCCCCGGGCGTCGACGGCGTCGACCTCGACGGCGACGGCGCCGTGGACCCCCTCCGGGTCCAGGACAGCCTCGTCCAGGATTACTGGGACGACTCGCCGCCCCTCGACTCCGACGACCCCGGGTTCGCGCCGGGGCTGGATTTCCTCTACGCCGACACGAACGATAACCAGGCCCGGGACTACGGTCCCGACGCCGGCTTCACCGAGGCGGACCCGACCTACGGCGAGCGCCTCTTCGTCGCCGACGACGTGAACCGCAACGGCCGGCTCGATCTCGGCGAGAAGGTCGTGGCGCTGGGCACGAGCAAGGTCAGCGCATTCCGCCTGAACCGCAGGACGTACCGGCGCGGCACCAACCTGATCGACGTGCCCGTGGGCGAGAGCTTCTCGCACGGCACCGGCGCCGCCGGCGTGTTCGCGGCCGGCGCGCGCGGCCTCACCCGCCTCGTCGGCATCGCCCCCGAGGCCGATCTCGTCATGGCCACCGACGAACAAGGCACCTCCGAGGTGACGATGACCCACTTCTGCATCCGCCAGGGGGCCCGGGTGGTGCTCCACGAGTACGCCCCGTGGGTCGGATATCACCTCGACGGGTCGAGCCCCATGGAGGCGCTGATCGACGAGACCGCCACGAAGAAGGACGGCTCCAGCGTCGTCCACATCAATCCGGCCGGGAACCTCTCCACGTCGAAGAAGCTCTCGGTGCGGCCTGTCCAGGCCGGCGCCGAGACGGCCGTCCCCATCGTGGTGCCGGAAACCGAGGAGTACCGGCTGTTCGGCGCCTCCTTCCTCTGGCGCGACGAGGCCCGCCCCCTCGCGCTCACGCTCGAGGATCCGACCGGCCTCGCCGTCCCGCTGCCCGAGTACGGCGCCGCTTACGCCGAGTGGCACGACGGGTTCGAGATCTATGTCGAGCGCGCGATCTCCGAGCGGGGGACCGCCCTCGTCACGGTCTACGTCTTCTCGCCGGAGGGCGATCCGGTGCCGAGCGGCACCTGGACGCTGCGGGTGACCGATACCTCCGAGGCCGGCACGCCGGATCTCCCGTTCGTCGCCTATGTGCTCGACGACGTCTCGGGCTGGGGACAGGGGATCCATTTCCCCGACTTCGAGAGCGAGGAGCACCTGATCGGGTATCCGGGCACCGCCGATCACGGCCTCGCCGTCGCCGCCTCCACCGGCCACGGCTGGTACGGCGGCACCCCGGGCGAGCGCGCCTTCTACTCCGGCCGCGGCCACCGCATCGACGGCGAGAGCATCCTCTGGGTCACGGCCCCCGACGACCCGATCTCCGCCAAGGTCGGCGGCAACCTGGCCATCTTCGGCGGGACGTCGGGCGCGAGCCCGCATGTCGCCGGCGCGGCGGCGCTGCTCCTCCAGGCCAACCCGATGTGGTCCGGCGACGACGTGAAGCAGGCCATCGCCCGTGGCGCGCTGTTCGAGGGCGACAAGGCGCCGGACGACGACATCGGCTGGGGCAAGCTCCGCATCTACCAGAGCCTTTACGGCGAGCCGCCCCCCGGCGGCTCCGCCCCGTCGGTCTGGGTGCCCCGCGTCCAGGCCACCGTCGGAGAGGAGGCCGAGCTCGCGATCCACGCGAGCGACGGGGACGAGCCCGCGTCGGCGCTCCTCCTCGACGTCGATCGCGAGTACGACGGCACCTACGAGGAGCGACTCTCGTCTCCATCGCTCCGGGTCCGGTACGACGCGGAGGGCACCTATCGCGTGAAGGTGCGCGTCACCGACAGCACCGGGCGCGAGGCCGCGGCCCTGGCCTTCATCGACGTGACCGCCCGGGTGGAGCCGCCCGCGCCCGAGAACGAGCCCGTAAGCCCGCCCGAGGACCGCGACACCGGGTGCGGTTGCTCGACCCCGGCGTCCCCGGGCCTCGCGTCCCCGGCCGCGCTCGGGGTGCTCGGGCTCCTCCTGCTGTCGCGGCGGCGGCGACGATAACGGCCAAGCCACGTTCCTGGGGACATCGCCGGCTGCTGCCAGAGCAGCAACCCTGCTCGGGCGCTGCTGAACCACGAGCACCAGCGCCGCGCCGACGACAGGCCGGGGCGCCAGGTACACAAGTTGCTGTACCGGGCGGCTTCACCGCGGCTTCACTTCATCCGTCACCCAGGAGAGACATGAACTATCGCCTGCTCGGAAGGACCGGCATCCACGTCAGTCCACTCACGCTCGGCTGCATGATGTTCGGCGGTCGCACGAACGCGGAGGACTCTTACGCGATCATCGACCGCGCCATCGAGGTCGGGATCAACCTGCTCGACACGGCCAACGTCTACAACGACGGGCGCAGCGAGGAGATCGTCGGCGACGCCCTGCGCCGGAACGGGCACCGCCACCACATCGTGCTGGCGACCAAGGTGCACGGGAACATGCACAAGGGCGACGGGCTCGATCCGAACCGCGCGGGCAACAGCCGCCGGCAGATCATCGAGCAGTGCGAGGCGTCGCTGCGGCGCCTGAAGACCGACTGGATCGACCTCTACCAGATCCACCGGCCGCAGCCCGAGTGTCCCATCGACGAGACGCTGCGCGCGCTCGACGATCTCGTCCGGAGCGGCAAGGTCCGCTACATCGGCTCGAGCACGTTCGCCGCCTGGCAGGTCGTCGAGTCGCTCTGGGTGTCCAAGGAGTATGGCCTCAACCGCTTCGTCACCGAGCAGCCGCCCTACAACCTGCTCGACCGGCGCATCGAGCGCGAGCTCATCCCGGCCTGCAAGAGCTACGGCTTCGGCATCCTGCCCTGGAGCCCGCTCGCGGGCGGCTTCCTCTCCGGCAAGTACCGGCGCGACGGCAAGCAGCCCGAGGGCCGCTTCGCCGACGGCACCCACCAGCGCGCGCCGGCGCTGCTCGGCAGCCAGCGCGCGTTCGACGTGGTCGAGGCGCTCCGGAAGATCGCGACCGAGAGGGGCTTCACCCTCAGCCAGCTCGCGGTCGCGTGGACGGCCCAGCAGCCCGGGATCACGAGCCCGATCATCGGGCCGCGCACGCGCGAGCAGCTCGAGGACAACCTCGGCTCGCTGGAGCTCAAGCTCGGGCCCGAGGACCTCGCGCGGATCGATGCCATCAGCCCGCCGGGCGACGTGGTGGTCCCGTTCTACCAGGCGTCCTTCGGCCCCCACGAGCTGCGCTGGTAGAAGAGCGCGCGCCGCCGGAGGCGGGGCGGGCCCCCGCGCGCCCACCGCAAGCGCGCGCGGGGCCCGCCCCGGCACCGCGCGGGGCGCGGGGCGCGGGGCGCGGGGCGCGGGGAGAACACGTCCAGGTACGACTTTGTGAAGAATCGTTTGGCGTGAGGTCATTCAGCGGCGCGAGGGAACCGGACGCGCTAACTCCCGTCCTCGTGTGACCATGACGAGAGCCCATAGGAGCCATCCGCTCCGAGGCGACGTGCTCTCTGCATCCCCACAGAGGTGAACACGAGATGATGAATTCTTACGGCATCCGCAAGCTGCTGGGCCAGGGAAGTCTCCTGCTGACGTGCTGGGCGCTGGGCGCCTGCACCGTGGCCGACGGCTCTTATGAGAACGAAGAGCTGGTCGAGACCGCCGAGCTCGAGCTGACGCAACAGGAGATCGTCTTCGGCTTCGAGAACACGACCAGCTGGACGGTGTCGTCCGGGACCGTCTCGTCGTCGACGAACCACTCCGAAGGCACGGCCGCGCTCGGCCTGCGGAATTTCACGTACTCGGAGCTGACCTCGCCCGCGCTCTCCACCCTCTCGGGCGTCACCGACCAGCTGGCGCTCGACATCCGGCTCCCCTCGAGCCCGGCCTGGGGTCAAGTCCAGGTGTACGTGAGCAGCACGACGCTTGGACTGAACAGCACCTGGGTGGGTCAAGCCTCGCTGCAGGGCCTGCCGGCGAACACGTGGAACACGCTGACGTTCGCGGTGCCGTCGTCGGTCAAGACCGCGCTCCAGGGCAGCTACTCGGACCTCCGGATCAAGCTGACGATCAACGCGCCGTCGTCGAGCTCGGACACCGTGCTCGATCACCTGCACTTCGTGGGCACGTCCACGCCGGCCTGCGGTAATGGCAGCCCCTATACCCTCAACGTCACCACCCTCCCGGGCTTCGACCAGTCCATCCTGGACGACATGCAGTGCACGTTCTTCGCGGTGTACCCGCAGCTCGTGCAGCGCTTCAACACCTCCGCGCCCACCTCGGTGGGGATGATCATCACGGACGATCCCGGCGTCGCCTGGGCGAGCGGCGGCAACACGTACTACAACCGGCAGGGCAGGCTCGATAACCCGGAGGACACGGACGTGGTCGTGCACGAGATCATGCACGTCGTGCAGGGCGGGTACTCGGGCGTGGTCCCCGGCTGGATCATCGAGGGGACCGCCGACTACGTGCGCGACGCCTACGGCCTCAACAACGCGGCCGCGGGCTGGTCGATCCCGAGCGGATGGACCTACGGCGCGCATTACCTGTTCGGCTACGGCGACGCGGCGGCCTTCTTCAAGTGGATCGACGCGACGTACCGCGTGGGCCAGGCGCCGGTGGTCGACGCCCTCGACGACATCCTGCGCGCCGGCACGTACTCGAGCCAGACGTGGGTCAACCTGACCGGCTTCACCGTGGAAGCCCTGTGGCGGCAGTACTCGAACAACCAGGCGCCGCTGCCGGCGACCTCGGGGATCACCGTCTATGAGAACGCGGGCTTCGGCGGCAGGGCGGTCGTGCTGGACCGCGGGACGTACAACGTGAGCGACCTCGGCGCCCGCGCGGTCGGGAACGACTGGATCTCCTCGATCCAGGTCCCCGCCGGCTACACGGTCACGGTGTACCCCCACTCGCCGTTCTCCGGCACGCCGACCGTGTTCACGGCCAACGCGGCGTCCCTCGGCGCTCTGGACGATCAGATCTCCTCCATCGTCGTCCAGTGACGGTCCGGAGCCGCCCGGCTCCGGCGGTCCTGTGAAGGCGACCCCGCGCCCCGTGGGGGAGGGCGCGGGGGCGCGGGGGCGCGCGCGCCCGGCAACTCGGCTACTTTCGTGGGGTCCCCTGAGCCGTGGGCCGCGCCTCCGGGGACTTCACGGGAGGAGCCTCGCTTGACCCGCCCCCTGAAGCTCGTCCGATCCCCGCCGCCGTTACCGAAGGCAACCTTCGCGGGGGACGACGCCGCCCTCGTGGACGGGTTCCGTCGGGGCGACCCGCGCGCGCGCGCCGCCCTCTACGACCGGTACGCCGATCACGTCCACCGGGTGCTGTACCGCCTGCTCGGTTTCCACCGTGATCTCGCGGACTTGCACCACGACGTCTTCGTGCGTGCGCTCGGCTCGCTGCCGGGCCTCGAGGACCCGAGCGCGCTCAAGGGGTGGCTCACCATGATCGCGGTGCACGTGGCCCGCTCGTCGATCACGCGCACGAAACGGCGCAGCTGGCTCTGGTTCTTGCCGAGCGAGGAGCTGCCCGAGGTCGAGTCCGGCGCGGCGTCGGGCGAGGTGCTGGACGCCTTGCGGGCGACGTACGTGGTGCTCGACGCGCTCCCGGTGGACGAGCGCATCGCGTTCGCCCTCCGGTTCATCGACGGCATGGAGCTTACCGAGGTGGCCGCGGCGTGCGACACCTCGCTGGCGACGATCAAGCGGCGGCTCGCCCGCGCCTCGGCGCGGTTCGGGGCCGAGGCGCGCAAGCAGCCCGTGCTCGAGGCGTGGCTCGAGGGAGGTACCCGGTGGGGCAATCCGAGCGATCGCTGATCCGCCTGGGGCGGCGTGTGGCCGAGCTGCAGGACCGGGCGCCGGCGGCGCGGCTCGATCTGGAGCGCGGGCGGGCGCGGCTGCTCGAGGTGGAGCTGCCCGGCCGCGGAGGGGGGCCTCGGGCCGAGGCGACGGGCGCGCCGCGGCTGGTATGGCCCGCGCGCGAGGGCGTCGCGAGCAGGCCGAGGCGTCGGGTTCCCGCGAGGCGCATGGCGGCCCGGGTCGCCGCCTCGCTGGCGGCGGCGGTGCTCGTCGCCGCGCTGGCGGTGGTGCTCGTGGTGCGCCCCCGCGCCCGCGAGCCGATGCACTTCGAGCTCGGGATGGCCGAGCCGGGCGTCGTCGGGGAGTGGATCGCCGCGCCGCCCGCGGCGGAGCTCCCGATCCGGTTCTCCGATGGCTCGCTGCTCCGCCTCGCGCCGGGCGGGCGCGCCCGCGTCGCGTCGGTGGACGCGGACGGGGCGGAGGTCGCCCTCGAGCGGGGCGCGCTCGACCTCTCGGTCGTCCACCGCGAGGGCACGCGCTGGAAGGTGCGGGTCGGGCCGTTCCAGGTGCACGTGATCGGGACGCGCTTCGAGACCCGATGGGATCCGGTGACCGAGCGGTTCGGGGTGGCCCTGCGCGAGGGGGCCATCACCGTCTCCGGGCCGGTCGTGGGCGATGCGCGCGCCGTCCGCGCCGGCGAGCGGCTCACCATTTCGCCCGCGACGAACACGCTGGAGGTTGCGCCGATCGACGCGACCGTGACCGACGCAACCCCGGTCGGCTCAACCCCGGTCGGCTCAACCCCGGTCGGCTCAACCCCGGTCGGCTCAACCCCGGTCGGCCCAACCCCGGTCGGCTCAACCCCGGTCGGCTCAACCCCGGTCGGCTCAACCCCGGTCGGCTCAACCCCGGTCGGCTCAACCCCGGTCGGCGCGCCGCCGGTGACCGCTCGCCCTTCGGAGGGTCACCTGGAGCCGCCGAGGGGTCACCCAGGCGTCGCGGATCCCTCCTCCTCCCTGCCGTCCGCCGTGCCCCAGTCGCCCGGGGAGGCGCCTGGCTGGCGCGCGCTCGCCCTCGACGCCAGGTACAAGGACGCCCTCGCCGCCGCGGAACACGAGGGGTTCGACGCGATCTGCGGGTCCGCGAGCGCCAGCGACCTGCACGCCCTCGGCGACGCGGCCCGGCTCGGGGGCAGCTCGGCCCGCGCCGTCCAGGCCTTCGCCGCCGTCCGCCGGCGGTTCCCTGGCTCCCCCGAGGCCGCGTCCGCCGCATTCCTCCTGGGGAGGATCGCGCAGGACCAGAACAAGGACCACGCCGGCGCGGCGCGCTGGTTCGCCCGGTACCTGAGCGAGCACCCGGCGGGCGCGTTCGCCGCCGACGCTGCCGGGCGCCTCGTCGAGGCGGAGGACCGGCGGGGCGACCCGGCAGGCGCCCGCCGCGCGGCCGAGCGCTACCTCGCCGCGTACCCGAACGGCTCGCACGCGGCGTACGCGCGGCGCCTGCTCGCGCGCGGGTCGCGCCCGTCCGCCGAGGGCACGTCCGTCGACGCGGACGCCGCCCCCGAGCCCCCGGCGCCGTGACACGCCGCTCCTCCGCGCCCCTCCTCCTCGCCCTCGCCGCCCTCGCAGCGGCTGCCTCCGCCGCGACGGACACGCGCGCCGACGAGACCCGGGAGGAGCTCCCCTCGACGATCGCCGTCCTCAGCGCGCCCGGCGACCGCTTCGGCCTGCGGGTCGTCGCCGAGCTCGAGTCGCTCGGCTTCCGGGTGGAGCTCCTCGATCCCGCCGCCGAGCCGGTGTCGCGCGCGTCCCTCGAGGCCTCGGCGCGCGAGGCGGGCGCGCTCGCCGCGATCCGCGCCATCCCCTCCGGGCGCGGCGTCGAGGTCTGGATCGCCGATCGGGTCACCGGCAAGACCGTGCTCCGCGAGATGGCGGGCCGCGCCGGCGACGGCGGCGCGGAGGAGCTCGACGACGCCGCGCTCGCGCTCCGCGTCGTCGAGCTCCTTCGCGCCAGCCTGCTCGAGGCCTCCCTGCCGGAGCCGCCGCCCGGAGAGCTGCCTGCGACCCGCGAGATCCGCGAGAAGCTGCGCGTCCCCGCGCCGTCTGCGCTCTCCGACGCGCCTGCGCCCGCCCCGGCCCCTGCGCACGTGCAGGAGCTCCGCGTCTCGCTCGCGCCCGGCGTGCTGCTGAGTCCGGGCGGCCTCGGCGCCGCGGTCAGCGCCGACCTTGGCCTTGCCTGGATGCCGAGCGAGCATGTCGGCGTCGTCGCATTCGCGGCGATCCCGCTGACCAACGCGCGCAAAGAGCGGCAGGACCTGAGCGTCGACCTCTCGGCCCTGCTCGCCGGCGGCGGGGTGCGCTTCACCACCCACGCGCGCCGGTGGGCTCCCTCGGCGGATCTCGGCCTGGCGGCCCTCGCGCTGCGGACCGCGGGGCTCGTCGCCGGCGCGGCCTCCACGAGGGGCGAGTCCTCCGCCGTGACCGTCGCCCCCTTCACGCGTCTCGGGCTCGCCTTCGCCGTCACCCCCTGGCTCCGCCTCCGCGCCGACGTCCTCGCCGGCGCGATCGTCCAAGGTGTCTCGGTCCAGATCGAAGGGAACGAGATCGCGACCTGGGGTCGCCCGTTCCTGCTTTCTTCAGCCGGCGTCGATATTCGCCAGTTTTGATGAGCCGCCCTCGCGATCCCGAGAGACTTCATCTCAGGAACCTGATCCGGAGGTTGATCGAATGAAGCGATGGATGATGGCTCTCGGGATGCTCTCGATGATGAACAGCGGTTGTGAGCTGGTCGTGCTCGACCCCTTTCAAGGCGGGTGGGACGAGCCGGAGTCTTCCTCGGGGTTCAGCAGCTCTGTGGCCTCGGGCGGCAGCTCCTCGGCCTCGGGCGTCGCCCCCGGGAGCCTCAACGTGATCGCGGCGCGAGCCGGCGACGTGCCCCCCGGCCGCACCCTGGTCCCCGGGCTCCTGAGCGACCCGGACGCGCTCGCTCTGTTCTTCAGCGACTCAGCTCAGCAGTGCGCCGACCCCGTGGTCTCGACGGCGTGTGATGACGAATTCGCCTGGCAGTTCATCCTGGTCCTGCCGCCCGGGCTCGACACGCCCGGCGTCGTCGCTCCGGGGACCCCGGGGGTCTACTGGCAAGAGTACGAACGTTATCCCAGTCCCAGCTGCGGCGGCGGGGGAGGAGGCGGCACGCCATTCGGGGGTACGATCGAGATCGTCAGCATCGACGCGACCTCTCTCCACGTGAGGGTGAGCGGCACCAGCAGGCCCCGCACGATCGACGGGGACCACACGGTCCAGCTCTGCAGCCCGCCCACCGCGCCAGCCCTCGGCGAATGACCGGCGGCCTCGCCCGCGCGCGCCCATTCACCTCGATCATCACATCCCCCTCATCCCTCCTGGCGGTCCGGGCCGCTCCAGCCGGGCGCCGCCGTCGACCGCCACGCGCACGCGCCGAGGCGCCCGCGCGCCGAGGCGCTCCAGCGACCGCCATGTAGCAGACCATGTGCCCAACATCCGCTGTTGTTGATGAGCCGCGCTCGCGGGCTCGAGGGACTTCATCCAAGGAACCTGCTCCGGAGGTCGATCGAATGAAGCGATGGATGATGGCTCTCGGGATGCTCTCGATGATGAACAGCGGGTGTGAATTGATCGTCCTCGACCCGTTTCAGGGCGGGTGGGACGACCCCGAGTCCTCGGGCGGCAGCGCCTCCGCCTCGGGCGGCAGCGCCTCCGACTCGGTCGACAGCTCCTCGGCCTCGGGCGTCGCCGCCGGGAGCCTCAACGTGATCGCGGCGCGAGCCGGCGACGTGCCCCCCAGCCCCACCACGGTTCCCGGGCTCCTGAGCGACCCGGACGCGCTCGTCCTGTTCTTCAGCGACGCAGCTCAGCAGTGCGCCGACCCCGTGGTCTCGACGACGTGTGATGGCGAATCCGTCTGGCAGTTCATCTTGGTGTTGCCGCCCGGGCTCGACATGTCCGGCCTCGTCGATCTGTCGACTCCGGGGGTCTACTTTCAAGAGTACCAGCGTTATCCCAATTGCGGCGGCGGGGGAGGAGGCGGCACGTCTTTCTGGGGTACGCTCGAGATCGTCAGCAGCGACGCGACATCTCTCCACGTGAAGGTACGCGACACCGACAGGAACCCCGCGATCGACGGGGACCACACGGTCCAGCTCTGCAGCCCGTGGCCCGCGCCACCCCTCGGCGAATGACCGGCGGCCTCGCCCGCTCGCGCCCCTTCCCCTCGATCACCCCGTCCCCTGATCCCCTGGCGGCCCGGGCCGCTCCAGCCGGGCGCCGCCGTTAACCGCCACCTCGCTCGCCGCCCGGCGCCGAATCGGACCACCGGGACCGTCGCCCGATGGCGAGCTGCTCATGGCGCACCTGAGCGGCGCTGACATGGCCTCAACCTCGGTCCCATCACGCGCCGAGGCGCCCGTGCGCCAAAACGCTCCAGCAACCACAATGTAGCAGGACATGCGCCCCGTAGACGTGGACATACACGGCCGTGATCAGAAGAGTGCTGACCGGGAATCACAGAACCGACCTGATGACTCGGCGGCGCTCGCAGGCGCCTCTACTGTATTTATTCACTTCGAGCGGAAGCCTGCGGCTCAACCCGTCCAACCCTGGAGAACCTTCATGCGCACCACTCGCATGCGCGCCACTCGTCTACCTGGCCCGATCTCCGCCTCTTCCTCGCGCTTCCGTGTCGCCTGCAGCGATGACTCTGCCGACGACGAGGACTTCGAGCCTCTGGGTTCCTGGCTGAGCGTCACGCCGTCAACCCGGGTATCGTAGCTTCAAAATAGGGAGACCGGCTCGCAAAGCGCGTCAGGGCAACTTCCTGCAGTAGCGCTAGATCGACAAACGGGTCGAACCAGCCCGAAACGAGCCGAATTTCGAACCGCCAAGGACGCCAAGGCGCCAAGGACGCCAAGGACGCCAAGACGCCAAGATTTTGTCTTCTTCTTGGCGTCCTTGGCGTCCTTGGCGCCTTGGCGGCTCATCTCTCGCTCGATCCGCACGATCTGTGTTCTAGGGCCGCGAGCGCACCAACTCCGCTGCCCGCGCGAGCCACTCCGCGGGATCCATCGCGTGATAGGGATGCTCCGACGGCTCGATGCCGTCGAGGAACTTCCGGTAGATGACCGCCTGTCGCGCAGCCGCCACGGGGGCGAGCAGCTCCGCCGCCCGCTCCGGATCCGAGCCCGGGATCGCGGCGCGCCACGCGCGGCTCCAGACGCTCCGGATCGGCTCGACGGCGCCCGGCGGGATCCTGTCGAGGAACGCCGACCGATCGAGCAAGGGATGCCCGACGCCGCTGTCGCCCCAGTCGAGCAGCACGGCCGACGCCGCGTCGCCGCGGACGTTGCCGGGATGGAAGTCGCCGTGAACGAGCGTGTCGGGAAGCCCGGTCTCGGCCAGGCGCCGGAAGCGCTCGGGCAGCGCATCGACGAACCCGGCGAGCGTCGTCCGATCGCCGGCGGACAGCTCGGGCGTCCGATCCAGCACGTCCGCGATGAGCCGGGTCAACGCCGGCGCGCGCCAGTCCGGCAACCCCAGCGCCAAGAGGTCGTCGACCTGCCCGCTCACGTCGCGCTGCAGCCCGACCAGCAGCGACACCAGCCGCTCCAGGATCGGCAGCTCGGCGTCGTAGAGATCCTCGCCGGGGATCTCCGGCATGAGGATCCGCCCCCCGTCGTGGCCGAGGAGCGCCGGCACGGGTCGGCCCGCGAGCCACGCGAGCAAAGCCCCCTCGTGCCCGAAGAACGGAGGGACGTGCTTCAGCCAGAACGTCTGACCGCCCGCCTCTAGCCGCCACACGCTCGAGAGATTCCACGACCGGATCTGCTCGGCGGGCGCCGTCCGTTCCAGGCCCCGCTCGCGCAGGACCGAGTCTGCCCAGGCGAGGTCGTCTCCGGGCCCGCCCGGCCGGGCCCACGGGTGCCGGAGCGGGTGTTCGTCGAGCGCCCCCTGCCACGGCTCGACGCGCGGCGGCGGCTCCTCGACCTCCGCGAGGTAGGTGACCGTTCCGCCGTGGGGACACGGGCGCTCGGCGGCGAGCATCCGGAGGACCGTCACCTGGACGCCGAGGTGCTCACGCGCCCCTTGAACGACCGGCTTGGCCTCCTGCCACCAGGGCGTCGCGACGGGATAGGGCGGCAGCGCGCCCAGGAGCTCACCCGCCGTGGTGACGAGCACGAGTCGAGCGAGGCGCGGTGGCTGCGTCATCATCAGGTGGCGCCGAGGAAAAACCAGATGGCCCGGAGACGTCAAGGGCGAGCCGCCGCGCCCGCCCCGAGGCAGCGCCCGCGCCGGGCGCACAAAAGGCGAGAGCCCGCCGCGCACGTCGCGCGGCGGGCTCCCCGGCGATTGCAGGCGACTCGCTGCTATTGCGGTCCCTTGCCCATCCAGTAGCTCTCGGGCGGACCCAGGTAGCTCTCCTTCACGCCACCCGCGTCCACGACGATCTTCTGCACGACCACGCCCGGATGGACCATCCAGAGCTTCAGCACGTGGTCACCCGGCGCGGCGACCGTGTGCTTGGTGCGCATGATGTTCGCGTTGTCCGAGGTGTGCCGCTCCCAGATCTTGTTCCCGTTGCCGTTGAGGTCGATCGCGTAGGTCGTGTTGACCTTCTGGATCGCGCCGTTGTCGATCGACACGGCGTACTGGAGCCCCTCCTGCCAGTTCTGGAAGTTGTTCCTGGGCGACACGTACACCCAGACCGTCACCTCGCCGCTGCTGGTGAGGTGCAGGTCGTACTCGAGGCGAGGCGAGGTGCCGCCGGGCTGCTGCGGCTCGGACGTCACCGGGAACGGCGTCACGCCCGACCCGGTGCGGCCGATGTCCGGGAGCGTCTTCCAGAAGATGTCGCCCGCCCCGATCGCGCGGCTGTAGTGCTCCGCCTCCATCGAGACATAGCCGTTCGCCTCGATGAAGCGGTTCGGCTTCCAGGCGATCCCCCGCGGGTCCTCGACGCGCGCCGTGACCACCACCGAGCTTCCATCCGAGCCCGTGACCGTGATCGGGATATCGAGCGGGAACTCCAGCGGACGCTGCTGCGACGTCTCGGGGTCCGTGTACGTCGTGGGGGCGAGGACCCAGTCCACCCGCACCGTCGCGCGCACCTCCTTGTCGACGACGCCGCTGCTCGGATAGACGGTCAGCCACGGGCGGCACGGGGCGTCCGCGGGCCAGCCGGAGGGGCACTTGACCGGGAGCTCGGGCTCGATCGTGTACTCGAGCGGCTCGCTGCCGCGGTTGAACACCTCGATGTACTGCTCGGGCTGCGTCTGGTACCGGCTGAACGTCGGCAGCACGGGCGTCGCGTCGCTCTCGTCGCCCGCCCCGTCCGCCGTCCAGTACGTGCTCGCGCCGTCGATCGCCACGCCGAGCTCGGCCGCCGCGGGGACCTCGATCGACACGAGCTCGGGCCAGATGAACTCCTGGATGTTGTTGTACTGGTACTCGGCCTGCTGCCAGGACGGGTTGCCCGGCGCGCCGTAGCTGATGTGGGGCTGCGTCTGGAAGCCTTCCCACTTCCCGCCGGCGAGCTCGTGGTTGTAGTAGTAGGAGAGCGCGAGATCGTCCTGGAGCCGCGCCTCGGCGACCTGCGCCATGTCGTTCGTGGCGGCCCGCCCCTGCTGCGCGTAGAGCCGGTTCTTGAAGCCCGCCAGGCGCAGCGCGTACAGGTTGGCGGTCGCCTTCACCTGGTAGAGCACGAGCTGGAAGTAGGCGTCCTGCGCCTCGTGCGGCAGGAGCTTGGCCGCGAACTCCGCCTGCGAGGCGAGCGCCTCCCACTCCTCCACGACCCGCTCGAGCTCACTGTAGTTCGTGAGGCTGAACGGGCTGGCGCTGTCGTCGTACGTGACGGCGGCGGTGTCCGGATCCGGGACCGAGGTCGAGGGCTCGGTGACGAGCAGGTCGTAATCGACCGTGATCTTCCGGTTCGTCAGCTCGGGCTTGCGATCCGACTGCAGCAGCGAGTAGCCGTGCAGGATGTCGGCGATGATGTCCGCGTGCTCCGCGCCGAACTGCAGCTCGGTCCACTGCCGCTCCCACTCGCCGATGCGCTCGATCGGCAGGCGGTCCGGGTTCCAGGCGTAGTCGAGGAAGAACTGGAGCGGGAGCTCCTCGTTCTTGAAGTCGCCGACGTTGACCACCCAGAGCCGGTCCACGCCGTAGCTGTAGGCGAGGTGGAGCTGCTCCCAGACGTTGGGCAGGAGCGTCGTGTCGACCCACTTGTAGTTGCGGCCGCCGCCGACGTAGTCGAAGTGGTAGTAGAGGCCGTAGCCGCCGGCCCGCTCCGCGCCGCCGAGCTGCGGCAGGCGCTTCATGTTGCCCCAGTTGTCGTCGGCCCAGACCACCGTGACGTCGTCCGGGACGCGGATGCCGGCGTCCCAGTACCCCTGGATCTCCTTGTAGAGCGTCCAGACCTGGGGGATGGTCGTCACGTCCTGTCCGGTCAGCTCCTCGAGGATCTCCCGCTGGGAGGCGATGATGTCCTGCATGAGCGGGATGCCGTCCCCCGGAGGCAGGCTCACGTCGCCGGGGCCGCGCATGCCGAGGGTGACCACGCCCTCGATCTTCTGGTCGACCATCCGCTGGATGCCCTTCCTCCAGTGCTGCTTGAGCGCATCGGAGTTCACGGAGAAGCGCCAGTCGCCGGTGCCGCCGTAGGGATCCGTCTTCGCGGTGACGATGTTGCCCGCCGCGTCCCTCACCTCGGGGATCACGTGGCGGTTCCACTCCTCGATGCCCTGCATCATCGGGGCCTCGTGCGAGGTGCCCATCACGATGCCGTACCGCGTGGCGGTCTTGTGGTTCTCCGGGTCGTCCTCGCCGAACGCCCTGCCCCACACGGCGGGCCAGATGTAGTTCGCCTTCATGCGGAGCGCGGCCTCGAAGACCTTCTCCCAGTAGAAGTGATTGAGCCCGCCCGGGTAGCCCGGCGCCTTGCCCGGCCCGAACATCTTGGCCGCCCAGTTGCCCGTCGCGGGGTTCTCGTCGTTGATGAAGAAGCCGCGGAACTTCACCGCGGGCTCGCCCTGGGTGTGGAGCCCCGGCAGCACGTACAGCGCGTGCTTCTTCTGGGGCTGGACGTCATCCCACCAGTACAGGGGCGACACGCCGATCTGCGCGGAGAGATCGTACGCGCCGAAGATGGCGCCGCGCTGGTCGCTGCCCGCGATCACGAGCGCTCGGTCCACGCCCTGCGCCGGGTCCTCGACGATCTGCGTGACGAACGTCTCCCACTTGCCCGACACGCCGTCGACATCGAGCTTCCCCTCCTCCACCAGCCCGTCGATGAGGGGGCTCTTGCCCAGCGTTCCGACGAGGATCACCTCGGTCGCCGCGTCCGGGATCTCGTCCTTGACGACCTCCGCCTCGGCGTCGGTCACGCGCTCGATGTCCGCCGCGAGATCGTCGGCGACGCGGAGCACGCCCTCGTAATCGTCGGAGCTGACGACCAGGGGAGGAACCTTGCCGCCCACCGCCAGGGGAAAACGCCCCGCTCCGCCCTCGGTCGACACGTACTTGCCCGGGTAGGCCGCGCCCGTCGCCGGATCACCCGGCCCGCCGTTCGCTCCCGGGTCCCCCGGATCGCCCTTCTCCCCGGGCTCGCCGGGGGCGCCCGGCGGGCCCTGCGGGCCCGGCTCGCCCTGATCGCCCTTCTCGCCATCCGACCCGCAGGCGGGCAAGGCCGCGAGCGACAGGGGGAGCAACAGGCAGACGAGTGAGGATCTGATCCGACCCTTCCTGAAGCCAATGCGTGCGTAGCTCATAACGGTGTTTCCCTCGTTGATGCGGCTGACAGGTGTCGTCAGCTCGCCCGCGCTGGGCACGGGCCGTGACGTCCGGCGGTGAGGCCGGACGCTCCTCATGCGATTGTTGAAATTCTGCGGAGATCCTCGCGATCCCGCGCGTGATCCCGGCGATCACGGCGCGTCGATCCGAGCGAACACGATGTGGCTATCCCGGTGAGCACCGATGCGCAGGTGCCCTGCTCCTCGCAGCGAGCATGCGACAGAGAGCAGAGCTTTCGCCCCGCTGTCAATACCCATGGTTCCCAGGATCAACGGGTCCGGCCCGCGCCGGCCGCGATGGACATGACACGTCGGTCCCAGCCGTTGAAGACATGGCAGCGAGTGGCCATGACGCGCGCACACTGCCCAGCGCGTCAGGCCCTTCGCAACACGTCGCGTCGTCTACGGTGAGGCTGGATTCCGCTAATGAAAGATGAAGCTCGGGGGGAGTGTATGCCTGCTCGCACAATAGGGTTCAACGTCCCCCAGGTTGCACCTCGCTGGTGTGGCCCAGAAGTATTCCCGCAGTGCAAGGATGTGATCACGCCACCGCAAATTTTTGTCCAGCCGACAAGATCGACGGGGGCACGGGAGGGTGCGCGGCGCGGCGCGGCGTCGGGATCGCGTCCAACGTCGCTGGCGGGCGACGCGGCCGATCCCCGGCAGGTCGGACTTCTGGTCTCGACCCGGGCGCTCGCCGTGGGGGCGGCGCGCTTCGCGCGGATCACCGGAGCGTGTACTCCAGGCCCCAGATGTCGACGGAGCTCCGCTCGGGGTAATATACGGTGAGATCGTCCGAGGTCTCGAGCCGGGCGGCGTCGATCAGGGGATCGGAGAAGAACCGCCCCGCGTCGGTGTCGTCGAGGAGCGCCCAGGTCGCGTAGCCGTCGCTCGGGGAGGCGCCGGCGATGCGCAGATCCGGGAGGATGGCATAGACGTTCTCGGAGGAGGAGATCGCAAGCTTGCCCCGGAAATTCTCGATCACCCGCAGGCCGAGGGCGTGGCGCGACCAGGTCCCCTCCGGGCTCCGGACATAGTGGAAGAACTCGCTGCGCGAGCGCGCGCTCGTGAAGTTCGCGTTGTCCGCCTCGCCGTCGGGCAGATGCGAGAGCAGCACGTGGACCCGGCCGCTCGCGTCGACCGCCATGTGCTCCTGGTTGATGAGCCCTCGGTTCTCGCCGATGCGCCACACCGAGAGGCCCTCCGTGCTTCGGTTGACGAAGGAGGCGCCGGTGGTCGCGACGCTGGCGCCTGCGCTGTTACGCCAGGTGCGCCCGTGATCGTCGCTGTAGACGTACAGGAGGTCGTGGTTCGTCGTGGGGTCGGGCGTGCCCCGCCAGCACCACGCCGCGTGCAGGCGCGAGCCGCCGCGCGTGTACGCGAGGCCGTGCAGGTAGGCGTTGATGCTGGCGTCCGTGCCCTCGATGTACTCGCCGAGCGAGCTCCAGGCGTGCGTCGCGGCGTCGTACTCCCACAGGTGCTCGTCGCCGCTGCCGCTCTCGCCGATGCGGGCGCTGAGCAGGAGCTTGTCCCCGCCGGGCTCGGTGACGAAGCGCGGGTAGGTGACGAGGCGCACGGCGGTCGATCCGACCAGCGCGCTCGACACGGCGCTGAAGCTCGAGGCGGCCCAGGTCGCGCCCTCCGGGTCGGTCAAGAGGCCGGCGACGGAGCGGCGGTAATGCAGGGTGCTGCCGTGGTGATCGAACGCGAGGTGCAGCGTGCCGTCGCCCGGCGCGATCCCGAGAGAGATCGTGTTGTGGGCGTCGTCGGCGCTCAGCCGGTAGTCCCTGAAGTCGAATTTCTGCCAGGGGCCGGCGGCCTCGCCGGGTCGGGCGGGCAGCCGCCGGCGGGCGAGGACGACGTTGCGGCTCGTGTTCCAGAAGGCGGTGTACTGGTAGCCGCCGAAGGACACGATCACGTCCTGCTGGAACGACTCGCCGTTCAGGTAACCGCCATAGGACACCACGTTGAGCCCCGACTCCGCGAGCCGCTCCTCGGCGCGCTTGACGATCCCGGGCGCGACGGCGTCCGCGCCGCCGCCGGTGGTCGTGCTGCCGGCGGTCGCCGAGGCGGCGCTCGCGCTGCCGGGGGCCCCGCCGCCGGCGCTCGCGCCGTCGGTCGTCGCGCCGACGGGGGGCCCGCCGCCGTCTCCAGCGCTCCCCGCGCCGCCCGCGGCGACTCCGGACGTCGTGGCGCCGGGGGTCGACGCGGGCTCGCCGTCGCTGCAGCCCGGCAGCCAGCCGACCGTCGCAAGGGCGAGGAGGAGAGAGGAGGAAAGGCGGAGTGTCATGCGTCTGCCCGGCGATACCGCCGGCCAGCGGCGGCATCAAGCGCCGCCAGCGCCGGCGGTCGACCGCCGCGGCTCCTCCATTACCTCCCAGGTAATCGACCGCCGCTCGGTCGTGGCTCAACTTCACGTCACGACGTGTGACGAGGAAGGAGAACCGCGATGAGGGAGCAGAACATCGACAGGCAGGCGGCACCGGTGGAGGTGGACGGCGGCCCGGCGGCGACGCCGGGGCAGTCGTCGGCGCAGGAGGCGCGACGCAAGCCGCGGCCCGCCTCGGGTCCGTTCGTCGAGGCGCAGGACGGCGCACGCCTGTTCCACCGCGACTGGGGCGCGGGCAAGCCCGTGCTGTTCCTCTCTGGATGGGCGCTGAGCAGCGAGATGTGGGGTTATTCGATGACCGACCTCGTCGACCACGGCCTGCGCTGCGTCGCTTATGACCGGCGCGGCCATGGCCGCTCGAGTGATCCGGGGCGGGGGTACGATTACGACACGCTCGCCGACGACCTCGCGGCCGTGCTGGAGCAGCTCGATCTGCGGGAGGTCACGCTGGTGGGGCACTCGATGAGCGGCGGTGAGATCGCGCGTTACCTCTCGCGCCATGGCGGAGGCCGGATCGCCCGCGCGGTGTTCCTGGCGCCGACCACGCCGATGCTCCTCCGGGCGGCGGACAACCCGGTCGGCCTCGACCGGGGCCTGTTCGAGCAGGCGCGCGCGGCGATGCGCGCGGATTACCCGGGGTGGCTGGCCGACAACGCGCCGCCGTTCTTCGTGGACGACACGCCGCCCGCGGTGAGGGGCTGGGTGCAGCACCTCATGCTCCAGTGCTCGATGAAGGCGCTGCTCGATTGCAACCGCGCCTCGGTGGAGGCGGACTTCCGGGACGATCTGCGCCGGATCGCGGTCCCGACCCTCGTCCTCCACGGCGACCGCGACGTGTCGGCGCCGCTCGCGCTCACCGGCGAGAGGACGGCGGCGCTCATCCCGGGCAGCCGCCTGGTCGTGTACGAGGGCGCGCCGCATGGGCTGTTCATCACCCATCGCGAGCGCCTCAGCCGCGACCTGCTCGCCTTCGCGCAAGGCTGAGCGAGGAGATCTCGCCCGGGCGGGGCGCGCGACGCCGGGGTCAGGTCCCTGCCCCGGTCGACCCGGGTCGGGTCGCGCTAGCGCCGCAGCGTCTTGTAGAACATGTAGCCGAAGCCGAGCGTGAGCAAGGCGAGGGCGGCGCCGCCGAGCGTGACGTACGGCAGGATCTTGGCCCGCGCTTGCCGCCCCATCTCGTTGACGCGCATCACGAGATCCTCGCGGACCGCGTCGGCCCTCCGCTCGAGGCGCTCGCGCTCCGGCGAGTCCTTCGCCTCGCTGTCCCTGACCATGGGCGTCGCGCCGCCGGGGTGCTCGGTTATCCGATCGAGCTCTTCCAGGCTCGCGCGGACGTTGGAGCGGAGCAGGGCGGCGCGCTGCTCCAGGTCATCGATGCTGTTTGTGTTCGTGCTCATGCGATCTCTTCCTTCAGCGTGTTGGCCTGGGCCTCGGCGTGCTCCTTGGTGGCGTCGAGCGGCGGCTCCCTCGGGATGCTCCGGTAGCCGACCAGCCCGGCGATGCCCGCCGTGACGAGCAAGACGGCCGCGATGACGAGCGCCGGCGCCGGCCCGCCGATCGCGAGCACCGCCGCGACGAGGAGCATCGCGATCATCAGGATCGCGGCGACGAGGGCGACGCCGAACGCGATCGCCGCGCTCTTGAGCTTGAAGGCGTCTCGCTTGGTCTCGTTCTTCGCGAGCGCGATCTCGATCTTGATCAGCTCCTGCGTGTCCTGGATGGCGCCTTTGACGAGATCGACGAGCCCGCTCTCCTCGGGTTGATTGTGGTTCGCCATGGGTTCCTCGCGTGTGACGGATCGGTCGGGCAACGCTCCCTCCGGCGTCTCGCCGGCGGGTTCAGCTGGTCGTCCGGGCTGGTCAGCTCCGTCGACGCCAGTCGTAGGAGCTCCAACTGCATCGATCGGACCAGGCAAAACGTAGGCCCGAGGGCCTGGCTGAGCGGACTACCAGGGCATCTGAGACAAGAGGGCAGCATCCATCGCGCCACATGTGGCGAGCCTGCGCGTGCGGAGAAAGGCAATTCACCGGGCTCCTCCGCGAGCGCCGCGCCGCGCCGCGCCGCGCCGCGCCGCCGCCCAGCGCCACGGCGCGGTGCGGCACGGGGCGCTGCCGGCGTCGGCAGGGGGTCAGGTGAGCTGCCAAGTTCACGCGCCGGAGAGCTCCACGAAACGCGACCCCCGGTACGGTGGCGCGCATGACGCGCATGGAGCTGGTCGAGCAGATCGTTGCAGCAAAGATCGAGCGCAAGCTCACCTGGAAGCAGCTGGCGGAGGCGGTCGGGCGGAGTGAGGTGTGGACCACCTCGGCGCTGCTCGGCCAGCAGAGCATGAGCGCCGACGAGGCCGCCGCCGCCGGCCGCCTCCTCGGCCTCGGCCCGGAGGCGGTGCTCCTCCTCCAGGTGCCGCCGTCCAAGGGCGCCCTCGGGCCGACGCCGCCCACCGACCCGCTGATCTACCGCTTCCACGAGATCGTGCAGGTCTACGGCGCCACGCTCAAGGAGCTGATCCACGAGAAGATGGGCGACGGGATCATGAGCGCCATCGACTTCGAGATGACCATCGACAAGGTCCCCGACCCGAAGGGCGACCGCGTGAAGGTGGTCATGCACGGCAAGTTCCTGCCCTACCGCAAATGGTAGCGGCCACCGGATGAAAGGTCGCGCCATGACGTGGCTCGTTCGGCTCATCGGATTCCTCTCGCTGCTCCTGCTCGGGACGTCGTGCGGGAGGTCGTCGGGCCCCGAGGCGGGGCCCTCCAAGGACGAGGCGCCCGGCGCCGCCGCGGCCACGACGGCCGGCGCGGCCGCGGGCGCGCTCCCCGCCGCGAAGCCCGCCGGCGCGCCGCTGCGCATCGCGTACAGCGACTGGCCGGGCTGGGTCGCCTGGGAGATCGCCCTCCAGAAGGGGTGGTTCAAGGAAGCCGGCGTGGAGGTCGACTTCAAGTGGTTCGAGTACGTGCCCTCCATGGAGGCCTACTCGGCCGGCAAGGTCGACGCGGTGTGCGTCACGAACGGCGACGCGCTCGTCACCGGCGGCAGCGGCGCGCCGGGCGTGGGCGTCGTCGTCAACGACTACAGCAATGGCAACGACATGGTGGTGGCGAGGCCCGGAATCACCCGCGTCGCCGAGCTCAAGGGCAAGAAGGTCGGCGTCGAGGTCGGGTTCGTCAGCCACCTCCTGCTCCTGCACGCGCTCAAGTCCGCCGGGCTCGCCGAGAAGGACATCCAGATCGTCAACGTGCCGACGGACCAGACGCCCCAGACGCTGAAGTCGGGCAGCGTCGACGCCATCGTCGCCTGGCAGCCGAGCAGCGGGCAGGCGCTGCGCGAGCTCCCCGGGTCGACCGCCATCTTCACGAGCGCCGACGTGCCGGGCATCATCTACGACCTCCTCGTCGTCAACCCGAAGAGCCTCGCCGAGCGCCGCGCCGACTGGGTGAAGGTGGTCAAGGTGTGGGACCGGATCGCCAGGTTCCTGCTCGACGAGAGGAACCGCGACGAGGCCGCGCGCATCATGAGCGCGCGCGTCGGGCTCACCCCGGAGCAGTACACGCCGCTGCTCAAGGGGACGTTCTTCCTCGACCTCGCGGGCGGCATGAGGCACCTCGCGAAGGGGGAAGGCCTCACGTCGGTCTACGGATCGAGCAAGCTCGTCGACGAGTTCAACGTCAACCACAACATCTACAAGGCGCCGTTGAAGGTCGAGGACTACCTGGATCCCAGCCTCACCGCCGAGGCCGTCAAGGCAGGTCAGGCGCCGTGAGCGCGGCGCCCCTCCGCTCGCCCGCGCCGCGGGCCGCGGCGCGCGCGGCGGACGAGGCTGCCCCGCGCGCCCGGCAGGCTCGCCCGCGCCGCGCGCCGGGCCTCTTCGCGGTGCAGGCGCCGATCAGCCGGAGAGCGGGCCTCCGCCTCGGCGTGCTCGCCTTCGCGCTGCCGCTCGCCGTCTGGTGCGTCATCAGCTACGTGCCGTTCGTCTGGCACCCGCTCGTGCACGTCTCCCACCCGGGCGACACCGCCGTGCCCGGCGCTTATGCCTACATCGCCGAGGGCCAGCTCGTCGATCGCGAGGTGTTCGAGCAGCGCAACGTCGAGCTCGCGCGGGCCGGGAAGCGGCTCGCGGAGGGGGAGCGCGCCAATCCGATCTTCCTCCCGGCGCCCCACGAGGTCGGCCGCGCCTTCTACTCCGCCTTCACCACCCCTCCGCAGCGCACGGGCGACTACTGGCTGCACGAGAGCCTGCTCCAGAGCTGCAAGATCATCTTCTGGGGCTTCTTCTACGCCGCGCTCGTCGGCGTCCCGCTCGGTGTCCTGTGCGGGGCGTTCGCGCTGTTCTCGCGGCTCGTCGAGCCGTTCGTCGACTTCGTGCGGTACATGCCGGCGCCCGTGTTCGGGGCCCTCGCCGTCGCCGTGCTGGGGCTCGGGGACGCGCCCAAGATCACCATCGTCTTCATCGGCGTCTTCTTCCAGATGGTGCTCGTCGTCGCGAACACGGTGCGCTCCGTCGATCCGGCCCTGCTCCACGCCGCGCAGACCCTCGGCGCCCGGCCCCACCAGCTCGTCGCCCACGTCGTGATCCCGGCGGCGCTGCCGGCGCTCTTCCGCGACCTGCGCATCCTGCTCGGCTGCGCCTGGACGTACCTCGTGGTCGCCGAGCTGATCGGCGAGAAATCGGGGCTGAGCGCGTTCCTCTACCAGCAGCAGCGCTACCGGCACTTCGACAACGTGTACGCCGGAATCGCGATGATCGGCCTCATCGGCTTCGCGACCGATCAGCTGCTCGCCCTGCTCGGGCGGCTCCTGTTCCCGTGGGAGACGGGGAGCACCACGCTCGCCCGCTGGCTGCGCGGCCTGCGCCGGCTGCTCCCCGCGCGCGGCCGCCTCGCCGCCGACCCTACCCCGTTCCGGGAAAGCCTCGACGAGCCGCCCTCGGCCGCGGCGTAGGCCGCCCTCGCTCGAGGCGCCCTCACTCTTGCTCGCCCGGCGCGCCGGGATCGCAGTCGAACAGCACCCGTGTCCGGTACACGGACGCCGGGTCCTCCGGCGGCGGCATCAGGACCGTCTTGCCGCACTCCGCGCTGTAACGAGCGTGCAGGATGGCAGGCGCGTCGCTCGTTGCGTCGGTGTAGCTGGTCCACTCGAGGGTCGCGGCGCACGACCGGGTGCGGCAGTCGACCTCGACGATCTTGAAGCGCGTACGGTCCTTCAGCCCGAAGAGCGCCTCGCCGAGCGCAGCGCCGGTGCGGCTGGCCCAGCCGGGCTCCACGGGGGCGAGGTCGTGGTCCGCGAGGGCACCCCGGAAGCGCTCGAGCACGCGCGCCGCGTCCTCCGGGCTGCCGGCGGGCTGCGCCGGCCCGAGAGCCCCGGGCGCGGGCCGCGCCGCGTCGACCAGGCTCGCCCGAGGCTCCGGCGCGCGCTCGGACCCCCTCGCCTCCGCGAACAGGAGGGAGGATCCGGCCCCTGCGGCGACGCCCGCGAGGACGGGCAGAGCGATGCGAAACACGGCGAACGTTCGGCTGATCATGGGCGCTGTTCCTCCGGGCGAGAAGGTGGGCTCGGGTCGTCCTGCCGGGATGGCGCGCTTCACCTCGCCGCGTGTGCCGCCGCGAGGTGAAGCGCGCCGAGGGCCGCCTCAGGGTTGGTTGTCCATGTAGAAGCCGGTCAAGCTGCTCACGCCGTTGGTCGGGACGTAGTTGCCCTGTCCGGGCAGCGTGACGTGGAGATAGGCGAAGTCGCCGCCGTTCGTCCGCAGCGCGCCGAGCTCGGAGGCCGAGCTCAGGTGAAGCGCGAAGTTCCCGACCTGCGGGTGGCTCGTGCTCTTGGTCGCGCCGCACGCGCCGCCGACCCAGCTATACCACGACACGCAGGCCGCGACGGAGACCTCGTCGTTCGAGTGCCCGTCGGTCCCGTGGACGTTCAGGTGCGTGATCGTCTCGTGGGGGAGCCGATCGTCGTTGTCCATGGGGCAGTAGAGGTCGCGGTACCCCCAGTTGAGGCCCCCTGTCATGTTGCCGAGCCCGCGGGAGTAGCCGTCGAAGTCGACGCCGCCCTCCGTGTAGCAGCTGAACGCGGACACGCGCTTGATCGCCGCGTCGGCGTCGGCGCTCGAGGTGACGACGAACGTGGAGAGGGCGGCGACGGCGCAGAGAGAGAGGCTGTGGACGAGCGAGCGAAGCGTCATGATGAATGTCCTCCGGTCCTGATGTGCGGGCCGCCGAGCGGCGCCGCGTTGAACGGCTGCACCGCCCCAGTGCACGGCCCGGACCAGCCGCCGGAGACGCGATTTCCGCGGGAGCCTCCCGCGGCGTGCGACGCGCGGAGGGCACCGCGACGCGCCTCGCCCCGCCGGGGTGCCCCTCGCCCGTCGCACCCCGGAACACGCCTCGCGCCCGCGGCCCCGCGCCGCCTCGAGCAGCGCCCGCACGCGCATTGTATCGCACATCGATACGATCGCGTCTTGAAAATCGCGACGATGCGACACGGGAGGATCCCGCCTGCTCCTCCGTAGTACGGGGTGATGGCGTTCCTGGACGGACGTCGGAACATCCACCCAAAGGCCCCTCCGGCCGGGCTCCCGAGATGCCCCGGCGCGGCGAGGCAGGAGATATCATTGCGATGAAGAAGACATGGATTTGTGCGGTCGCGCTGGGGCTCTTCGGCGCGCTTTCGGGTGTTGGCTGCGGCGAAGCTCAGGATCCCGGCGCGTCGGGGGGCGGCGACGTGGAGCCGGTCGCGCTCGACGCGCTGGCGGGCGAGTTCGCGGACGTGTACTGCGAGCGGATCTTCAGGTGCTGCGATGCGGCCGAGCAGGCGCAGCTCTTCGAGCTCTTGAGCCCCAAGCCCGAGACCCAGGAGGAGTGCTCGGCCGAGCTCTCTCTCCTCCTGTCGCTGTTCTCCCGCCAGCAGAAGGAGTCCGTCGACGCGGGCCGGCAGACCTACGACGGCGAAAAGGCCGCGCGTTGCCTTGCTGAAATGGAGGGCACCTGCGAAGGCGGCCTCGGCGGCGACGACAATCCGTTCGATGCGACCCCCGAGTGCTCCACCATCTTCGTGGGCAAGGTGGCCGATGGCGGCGCGTGCACCGATGACGACGATTGCAGCGGTGCGGGCTCGGCATGCACGGACGACGTCTGCACGCCGCCTCCGGCGGAGGGGGAGCCTTGCTCCTTCGGCGAAGGCTGCCAGGAGGGCCTGTCGTGTGAGTTCTCCGGCGACGGGATGCAGTGCGTCAAGCTCGGAAATAAACCCGGGGGGGAGGCGTGCACGGCCAGCTACGATTGCGCGAGCCGCGATTGCGACCTCATTCACGGCTGCGCGCCGCAGAAGGAGAACGGCGCGGAGTGCGGCTTCTCCGACGCGTGCAAGAGCGGGTACTGCGATGCGGAGACCTTCACCTGCGCGCCGGGCGGGCCGACGGACGAGCCGGCGGACGAGGGGCCGGTCTGCGACGGCAAGTGAACGTCGACGACGACACCTCGCCGAGCCACCTCGCCGAGGTGTCGTCGTCGCGCTCGCCGCGACGCCGCGCGCTCGCGTTCTTCAGCGTCGTGCAGGCGACGACGTCATCATGGATCGGGCTGATCGCGCCCGAGCAGCCCGATCCACGTCGATCCGCGCGCCGCTCAGTCGAGCTCGCCCGCGATCGCCCGCGCCTCCTCCAGCCCGGCGCGCTTCTGCCGCAGCGCCTCGACCTGCACGCGCGCCTCCGCGACCACCTCGGGAGGCGCCTTGTCCGCGAAGGACGGCAGCCCGAGCTTCTTCTCCAGCGCCGCGATGTCCTTCTCGGCCTTCTTGATCTCGCGCTCGACGCGCGCCGCCTCCTTCGACCCCTCGACCAGCCCGCGCAGCGCGACCAGCACGTCGACCCCGCCGGCCACGCTCATCACCGCGCCCCGCGGGCGCTCCGCCGACCGCGGCGCCACGGCCGCGTCGCCCGCCGTCTTCACGAGCGCGCGGATCGCCGCCCGCTCGGCCTCGAGCAGCCCCCGCACGGCGGCGTCGTCGCTCCGCAAGGTCAGCGGCACCTCGGCGCCGGGGTGCACCTCGTGCTCGCTCCGCACGGTGCGCGCGGCCCCGATCACCGCCTGCAGCACGCCCATGTCCCGCTCCGCCTCCGGGTCGCGCGCGGCCGTGGCCGCGTCCGGGAACCGCGCCAGCGCGAGCGACAGGGGGCTGCCCTCGGGGCGCGGCAGCCGCTGCCACAGCTCCTCCGTGATGAACGGGATGAACGGCTGGAGCAGCCGCATCGCGGCCTCGAGCACGTAGGCGAGCACGTCGCGCGTCTCGGCCGCGGCCTCGCTGCCCCGGTCCGCGAAGATCGGCTTCGTGAGCTCCAGGTACCAGTCGCAGAGCTCGCCCCAGAAGAAGTGGTACAGGCCGAGGCTCGCGTCGTCGAGCCGGAACTCGTCGATGCCGGCCCGGGTCGCCTCCACCACCGCGGCGAGCCGCGAGAGGATCCAGCGGTTCGTCAGCAGCGTCGCCCGGGGCGGCGCGGCCGAGATCCGCGCGCCCTCGAGGTACGGCAGCGCGTACCGCGTGGCGTTCCAGATCTTGTTGCAGAAGTTGCGGTTGCCCTCGATCTTCTTCGGCGAGAGCGGGATGCGCTTCGCCTGCGGCGAGTACGTGGCCAGCGTGAACCGGAGCGCGTCGGCGCCGTAGGCCGCGAATCCCGCGCCCATCTGCGCGGCCGAGGGGTACGCCTTCTTGAACTTCTTGAGCGACTCCTCGATGGGCGCGCCCGGCAGCGCCTTCTGCACCACCTGCTCGAAGCCGGCCCCGTGGATGAGATCCAGCGGGTCGATGACGTTCCCCTTCACCTTGCTCATCTTGTCGCCGGTCTCGTCGACCACGAGGCCGTGCAGCAGGATGCGGCGGAAGGGGGGCTGCCCCATGAAATGGATGCCCATCATCATCATGCGGGCGACCCAGAAGAACAGGATGTCGTAGCCCGTCTCCAGGTCGCTCGCCGGGTAGAACTTGCGCAGCGCGGGCGTGTCCTCGGGCCAGCCGAGCGTCGAGAAGGGCCAGAGGGCGGACGAGAACCACGTGTCGAGCACGTCCTCGTCCTGCCGGAGCCCGGACGCGCCGCACGCCTCGCACGCGGGCGGGGACTCGTCGGTCGTGACCGTGATGTGCGCGCACGATCCGCAGAAGAAGGCCGGGATCCGGTGGCCCCACCAGAGCTGGCGGGAGATGCACCAGTCGAGGATGTTCGACATCCAGTGGTCGTACGTCTTCGCCCACTCCTCGGGGATGATCTTGGTCCTGCCCTCGCGGACGGCGGCGAGCGCGGGCTCGGCGAGCGGGGCCATCTTCACGAACCACTGGGTCGAGATCATCGGCTCGACCACGCTGCCGTTGCGCTCGCTCCGGGGCAGCACGAGCTGGTGCGGCTTCGCGCCGCGGGCGAGGCCCTTCTCCTCGAGGGCGCGCTTCACCGCCTTGCGCGCGGCGAAGCGGTCCATGCCGGCGAAGCTCCCGCCCTCGGCGTTGATGGTGCCGTCGTGGTTCAGGATGGAGATGAGCTCGAGGTTGTGGCGCTTGCCGGTGGCGAAGTCGTTGAAGTCGTGCGCCGGGGTGACCTTGACCGCGCCGGTGCCGAAGCTCGGGTCGACGAGCTCGGCGTCGGTGATGATCGGGATGAGCCGGTCGACGAACGGGTGCCGGACGCGCTTTCCGTGCAGCGCCTTGTAGCGCGGGTCGTCCGGGTGCACCGCGACGGCGGTGTCGCCGAGCATCGTCTCGGGGCGCGTGGTGGCGACGACGATCTCGCCGCCGCCGTCCTCCAGGGGATAAGCGAACTCGAAGATCTCGCCGTTCGTGGGCTCGTTCTCGACCTCGAGGTTGGAGAGCACCGTGCGCGCCTCGCAGTCCCAGTAGATGAGGCGGGTGTCGCGGTAGATGAGGCCCTCGCGGTAGAGGCGCACGAACGCCTCCCGGACGGCGCGCGACAGGTCGGGGTCCATCGTGAACTTCGAGCGGCGCCAGTCGGCGCTCACGCCGAGCACGCGCTGCTGCTCGAGGATCCGGTCGCCGCTCTGCCGGCGCCACGTCCACACGCGCTCGATGAACCTCTCGCGGCCGAGCTCGTGGCGGCTCGTCCCCTCGCGCTGGAGCAGGCGCTCGACCACGGTCTGCGTGGCGATGCCGGCGTGGTCGGTGCCGGGCTGCCAGAGCGCGTTGTAGCCGCTCATCCGGTGGTAACGCGTGAGGATGTCCTCGATCGTGCAGAAGAGCGCGTGCCCCATGTGCAGCGACCCGGTGACGTTCGGCGGCGGCATGGGGAGCACGTAGGCCGGGCGCGTGTCGGCCGGGTCGTCGCTGGCGGCGAAGACGCCGTGCTCGAGCCAGTAGGTGTACCAGCGGGGCTCGACGTCCTTGGGGTCGTAGGCTTTGGCGAGATCGTTGCTCATAGGGCGCGGGATACGTCGGGGTCGTGGGTGGCGGACGGGCGGGCCCGCCCGCGCCGGGGGCCGAGGGTCGGCCCGCGCGATTGCTACACCGCGCGACCGCGGAGATCGAGCGCGGCGCGCTCCGGATCGGTCCGGCGGCCTCAGCGCGCGAGGAGCTGCCACGCCGCCGCGGCGAGCGGGGCCGCCGTGAGCACGGCGACGGCCAGCGCCAGCGCGTCGAGCGCCGCGAGCTCCCCGCGGCCGTCGGCGAGCAACGCCGCCTTCTCGCCCGGGATCACCTCGCCCGGGCCGAGCGGCGCCGGCGCCTCGCCGCGGTAGACGCCGCCCGACGCGCCGGGCGAGGCGCCGCCGCGCGCCGCCGCGGGAGCCTGCCCCAGGACCAGCACCGGCCCCGGCTCGAGCCGCAGCTCGGGCGCCGCGCGCACGGCCGGCTCGCCGCCGTCGAAGGTGATCCACCCGTCGTTGCCGAGCGCCCCGGGCGCCCCCGCGGCCACACGCCCGAGCTGCGCCGCCGCGCGCCGCCGCCGGCGCAGGAGCAGCGCCGCGAGCAACGCCCCGCCGCCCGCGCCCACCATCACGCCGTAGGGCGGGCTCAGGCGGTCGCGCACGCTGCGCACCTGGACGCCGCCGGGCGTCAGCGCCGGGCCCCGGAACGCGACGACATCCGCGCCGACGGCCACCCAGAGATCATGCGCCTCGTCCCGCTTGACGACGAGCGGGCCGGACCGCCTCACCGCGCTGCGGTCCTTGAACCGGCCGTGGTGCCAGGGCGCCGTCTGCGCGTCGGGGCGGATCAGGGCGAACGTGCACACGGGGCCTTCGCAGCGGCGCTCCACGTCGAAGCCGAGGCCCTCGACGGGGTCGCGGTACACCTGCGTCGTCGCGCCCCACGGCTCCCAAGCGAGCTCCGGCGGGACCTCGGAGACGGGCACCCCCGCGACCCGCGGCACCGTCGCCGCCACCGGCAGCGACGCGAGGTAGCCCTCGGGGAGGGGGTAACGCGCCGCGCGGGCGGCGGACCAGGCGAGCAGCGCCGCGGACAGCGCGAGCGCGCCCAGCGAGAGCCAGCGCACCGCGGCGGCCACCGCGGGCCGCCCCCAGGCGACGAACAGCGCCATCCACCAGCCCAGCGTGCCGCTCAGCGCGAACGCGACCGGCGCCGCCAGGGCCAGCACCGCGCCGTCCGGCTCCCAGGACATCTTCCCGGGCGCGGGTATGATCCAGTCGTCCAGCGCGCGCGCCGAGACGAGCCAGAGCAGCGGGGCGACCGCGAGGCTCGCCAGCGCGGCGGCGCCCCCCGCGCGCGGCACGCCCGCCGCGGCGGCGCGGCGGCAGACCGCCGCCACGGTCGCGACCTGCACCCACGCCATGAGCGCGGCGAGCGGCAACGTCTGGCCGGTGACGAGCCAGAGCACGCCGGCGACGACCGGCGCCGCGAGGGCGACCAGGCCGGCTGCCATGCCGAAGCCGAGGAAACGCGCGGGGGACGCGCACAAGTGAGGGCTGAACGGGAGGTCGTCGCTCGAGGAAGAGGACATGACAGGACCGCTCCGCGCAATGGCCGGCGAGCGGAACGCGCCGGCTGGCCCGGAGATCGTAAAGGAACACGACGGCAGACGCGAGCGCGATCCCCCGTCGCCGGCACCGGGCAGACGTTCAGCTGACGCTGGATCTCCTCCTCGGCGGCGAGGGGCTCCTTGCGCGGGTCACCTCGCGGCGGCCTTGTGGACGGGGCAGCCGCCGGTGAGCTGGCCGAGGAACTGGCTGTTGTCGTAGAAATGCTCGACCTCGAGGATGCGCAGGTCGTCGGCCACACGCGCCACGCTGACGCCGAACATCTCGATGCGCTTGCCGGTGGGGGCGAAGCCCTTGTAGGGCCCGGTGAAGGAGCCCCAGTGGCGCCACTTGAACGAGACCACCGGCGGGGGCGAGTAGACCTCCAGCACCTCCCAAAAGAAGCCGCCCGGGAAGGCCTCGTGGAAGACGTCGTGAGAGGACTCGAAGGTCTCTCCCTGCGCGTCGTAGAAGACGCTCTCGCCGATCATGAGGTTATAACTGCCCTTCTCCGCGATGTCCTCGGCGTTGGCCCAGGGGCCGCCGTTCACGCGGGTGCGGAACCGCTCCGTCACCGTGCTGAGCCACTGCGCCGGATCCTGCTTGTGCGAGACCTCCATCTCGAAGACCCGGACCAGATCCTCGACGACGGCCTCCAGCGAGCCGGCCGCGTGCTGGCAGGAGCGCTCCTTCGGGATCGTCTCGTTGGAGAGGTGGTAGTCCGGCGGGGCGCCCTTGCGCCACGCCACGCCCTCGCCGCGGGCGACCACGGCGTCCCGGCCCTGCAGGTACAGCGGCTGCTCCGTCGCGCTCTCGTTGCTCATTCCTTGGCTCTCCTGAGGTGGCGTTGCCACCCTGTAGGGAGGACGAGGCCGCGGGACCTCACGCACCTCACGAGAGGCAAACGCCCCGCCCAGAACACAATGGACCAGGACTCTCTCGCGGTGTCCAGGGGTGGCAAATCACGACGTGGGCACCCCCGGGCGGGCGCCGGCGGCGGGACCTCGTTGCACGAGCGCGCGCGCTCAGCACCGGGGCATGCCGGCTCCCCGCGCGCGTCCAGCAGCTCCCGGCGGTCACGGCGGCGGGGCACGACCGGATCGCAGGATCACGTCGACGAACCGTGGAGAGCTCGCCCCGGCCGACCCGTCCCTCGCGCCGCGCGCCGCACGCCGAAGGCGGTCTACTCCTGCGTTCCTCCGCCCCCTCGCTTGCGGATCGCGCTGGCGAGACCGGCCACGTAGTCCGGCTTGCCGAGCTCGACCCCGTTGTGGCGAAGGATGTCGTACGCCGTGACCAGGTGAAAATAGAACTGCGGGATTGCCCAATCCTTCAGGAAGGCGAGCCCCTTGAGCTCCAGCACCAGATCGTCGCGCAGCGGGACGGAGATCTCCCGGTCCTCCGCGCCCTCGAACGCGGCCGCGGGCGCCGCCTCGAGGCGAGCGATCGCCCTCGTGATCCGCTCCTTCAGCGCCTCCAGCGTCTCCTCGCCGGCGTCGGGGCGCGGCGCGTCCTGGCCCATCAGGCGCGCCGCGCAGTCCTCGGCGCCGTGACAGACGAACTGCACCTGCCTGAAGAGCGGGAACATGTCCGGCGCGAGGCGCGCGTTCACGAGCACGGCGGGATCAAAGCCCTTCGCGCGCGCGTGCGCCTCCCCTTTGGCCAGGATGCCGAGCAGGTTGCGCAGCATCATCACGAACGACTCGACCGCCATCGCATGCATCGGAATTTTCACGAGACCCTCCAGGAGCAGGGGGGCGTCTCCGCACCTGCGTGGAGCCGCCCTGAGCGACGATGACTAGCTCAGAACCGCGTCCACCGCGAGCCTCCGCGACAGGCCACCCGGCGGAGCCTACGTTCGCTGCGCGCCGCAACCACGGCTCTATCTGGTCTTCGGTCTGCCCGGCGGCCACCTCCAACGGGCGGATAAGCTGTTGGCCTGACGTCGCCCCGGAGCGTCAGGCGCGTCCGTACCGTCGCTGTCCGTGCACCACCACGGCGCGCGCCTCGCGCTCGGCGTCTTGCGCCTTGATGGCCTCGCGCTTGTCGTAGATCTTCTTCCCCCTCGCCAGCGCGATCTCCACCTTGGCGAGACCGCTCTTGAAGTAGAGCCGGGTAGCGACGGCGGTCATCCCCTCGCGGTCGATCGAGAGGTCGATGCGCTGGATCTCGCGCCGGTGGAGGAGGAGCTTGCGCGCGCCCTTCGGCAAGTGGCCGAAGGCGGCGTCGGCCATCGCGGCGATGCTCACGCCGTGCAAGAACACCTCGCCCCGAAGGACCGTGCAGAACGAGTCGGTCAAGTCGGCCTTGCCGGCGCGGAGCATCTTCACCTCGCTCCCCTTGAGGACGATCCCCGCCTCGAACCGGTCGCCAAGGTCGTAGTCGAAGCCCGCGCGCTTGTTGCGCGCGATGAGCGTCTCGCCCGGCCTGGCCCTTTCCTTCGGCACGTGTGGATCTTAGCACGACGCGCGCGCGCCGATGGACAGAGTCAATGCATGCGACGCAGGGCGGCGCCTGACGCTCGCTCGGGGTCGTGGTAGGCTCGCGCAGCGACATCATGAAAATCGCTGTTTACGGCTTCGGATCCATCGGCGGACTGCTCGGCGCCCGGCTGGCCACGGCCGGCTGCGACGTCAGCGCCGTCGCGCGCGGAGAGACCCTCGCCGCCTTGCAGAAACGCGGGTTGCGGCTGCAAACCCAGGAGACGATCACCAGCGTTCCTATCCGCGCCGCGCGGGATCCCGCCGAGCTCGGCGCGCAGGACGTCGTGATCATCGCGGTCAAGGCCACCTCGCTGACCGACGTCGCTGCGCGCATCGCGCCGCTGCTCCGCCCGGACACGATCGTCGTCCCCGCGATGAACGGCGTGCCGTGGTGGTTCTTCGCGCCCGACAACGTGCCGTATGCCGGCGCTCGGCTGAAGGCGCTCGACCCGGACGACGTCGTGCCGCGCGCCATCGGGCTCCGCCAGGTGGTCGGCTGCGTCGTGCACCTGTCGGGTTCCAGCCCGGAGCCGGGGCTGGTGCGGGTCGGCCTCGGCAACCACCTGCTCCTCGGCGAGCCGGCCGGCGGACACTCGAACCGGGTGGGCGCGCTGGTCAAGCTGCTGCAGCGCGCCGGCTTCGACGCCAAGGCCAGCGCCGATATCCGGACCGACATCTGGTACAAGCTGTGGGGCAACATGACGATGAACCCGGTCTCGGTGCTCACCGGCGCGACGTGTGATCGGATGCTCGACGACCCGCTGGTGCGCGGCTTCTGCCTCCAGGCGATGCAGGAAGCGGCGGCGATCGGCGAGAGGATCGGTTGCCCGATCGCGCAGAGCGGAGAGGACCGGATGGAGGTCACGCGCAAGCTCGGCGCGTTCAAGACATCGATGCTGCAGGACGCGGAAGCCGGCAAGTCGCTGGAGATCGACGCGCTGGTGACCGTGGTGCATGAGATCGGCAAGCTGACCGGCGTGCCCACGCCGACCATCGACAGCTTGCTCGGCCTGGTGCGCCTGTGCGGCCGCACGCGCGGCCTGTATCCCGGATGATCCGTGAGCGAAGCCCCGTGGCTGCGGGGTGAACGCGGCCGTCGCGCGGTCGCCGCCCGGGCGGGCGCGGCTCCTCGGCCGCGCCCGCCGGGGCCGCCGAGGGTCAGTGGACGCGCCCGATGCCGCGGCGGATGAACGCCGAGCGGCTCGTGGCCACGCCGGACCGCTCCGCGGTCGCGGTCGCGGTGCGCGCGAAGGTCGGGGCGGGCCCGCAGACCAGCGACCTCAGATCCTGGTTCCGGCGCGCGAGATCGTTCAGCTGGCGCGGCTCGCGGGACACGAAATCAGCGACTTCGATGCCGGTCATGAAGCCGGACAGCGCAGACTCGCGCCCGGGGTTCCTCGGGTTCACGTGCAGGAACGGCGTCCCGGTCTCGTCCACGCCGTGGCACCCGTTGCAGGTGTTGAGCGAGAACTTGTGCCGCGCCTCGTTGTCGAGGATGCCTGGAGCGGTCCACGCCGTGAGGTTGTTGATCGACGAGCCGGCGAGGAACGGGACCCCGTTGAGCTGGTCGGGGACCGTGTGCTGCTCCGCGATGATCGACGCCTGGTTCGCGTTCACGAAGGCCGCGAGCTCGGCCGTCCCGTCGAAGCTCAGATCCGGCGTCAGCTTGACCGTCGCCGGCTGCAGGAAGCCGGTCGTCGGCGAGAGGACGAACTCGCGCAGCTCCCACGGCCCCGCCAGCGCGATCTCGTTCGTACGGAGCTGCCCCAGGGAGCTCCCGTTCGGCTTGCCGGGCGCGGCGCTCCGGCCCGCGAAGCGCGTGGTGATCGCCTGGAGCGCGGCGTTGTACTGCTCGGACGGGAAGGGCAGGCTGCCGAGGGCGTGCCAGTCGTTCGCCCACTGGAGCACGTCGGCCTCGGTCGACGCGGGGAGCTTGTACTCGAGGATCACGGTGAACTGCTGCGGGAAGCCCTGGCTGAAGACGCCGAACACGAACCGCCCCTCGCCCGCGTGCCCCTGGTCGAGGTTCCGCACGTCGATCCTGTTGACGATGCCGAGCAGCATCAGCGGCGCCTGCCGGAGGTCGAGCGACCCGTCAGGGCTCCTCGGCCACTCGTCGAACACGACCTGTTGAATGGCCGGGCGCGCCGGCACCGTGAAGCCGTTGACGGCCTGATCGGTCAGCCAGGTGCTGAAGAGCTGCTCGACCATCGCCGGCGCGTCGGCCGGCGTGGGCGCCATGTCCTCCATGAGCCGCGCGAACGTCCACGCGCCCGTCCGGGGATCGCCGGTCGGCCCATCGAACGTCGTGCGGATGGGATCTTCGACCACGCTGAGGTGCTTCACGAAGATCTCGCGGCCCGTCCGGACGAAGCAGCCCGCCGGCTCGCCCATCTCGTAGGTGAGGTTCCCTGACGCGACGAAGAAGCCATCGGGCGAGTCGGGGTTGATCACCTCGTACGGGGTCAGGTAGACCCCGGGGTCCACGGCGACGTTTCCGGTCAGGGTGACCGGGAACGTCGCCGTGCTCCCGGGCTCGACGCCGCGGATGGCCGAGGGGTCCAAGGAAAAGCTGATCCCCGGCTGGCCGGTGATATTGAGGCCGTAATCCCGGGGGCTGCACTCCTCGGTATCGTTGTTGGTGACCGAGACCTGGTACGTCACCGGCGTGCCCGCGGCGACGGGGCCGCTGCTCTCCGGCGTGACGACGACCGTGGAGCGGTGCCTGAGGCAGATGAGCTGGGCGATCTGGGCGTCGGTCAGCGGGCTGGCGGAGAGCCAGACCTGGTCGATGACGCCCGCGAAGCGCTGCCGCTGCGGGTTGTTGCCGATATGGATGGGCGCGTTGATGTCGCGGATCGCGCCCGCCGCGCTCGCCTGGCCGGCCTGCTGGCCGTTGAGGAAGATCCGCACGCGTGTGCCGTCGTAGATGCCCGCGACGTGCGTCCACACGTTGGCCTGGATCGCGGCGCTGGCGGTGACCGTCCGCCCGTTGTTGAGGGTGACGCTGAACCTCGCCTGGTTGTTCTGAACGACGAGCGAGAAGCTCGAACTGCTGGTGTTCCGCTCCTGCACGATCGTGCGCGTCGTCGACCCCGACACCGAGGTGGGGTTGACCCACGCGGCGACCGCGAGGTTCTGCCCGAACGTGAAGCGGGCATCGTCGTTGACGGTGACGGTGTCGTTCGAGTTGTCGAAGGAGATACCGAGGCCGCTGATGCCCTGCGCGCAGGCCGCTCCGGTCGAGCGGGTGGCCGTCGCGCCGTTGCCCGTCGCGTCGAACAGCTCCGTCGTCGAGCCGTCGCATTCGTCGAACGGCCAGAAGCCGAGCGGCTGCGGGGCTTCCTCGAGCGCGGCGGCCAGGCCGGCCGCGCCGTCGCCGTCGCCAGCGCCGTCGCCGCCGCTGTCGCCGGACGCGCTGACCGCGCTCGCCGAGTGGGCCGGCTCGTCGGCCCCGTCGAGCGTGAGCTCCGCATCACCGAATGAGCCGTCGCCGACGCCGTGACTGCCGCATGCCGCGGCGCCCAGGGCGAGCAGGGCGAGGACCGCAGCCGAGCTGGTTTTTGTTACAAGAGGATGGGCGAGGCCGAAGGAGAAGTTCCGCATTGACCGTTCTCGTTGGGTGAGAGTTGACTGCACGAGCGCCAGCGGAGCGCAGCGCGCGCTGCGAGCGGCGACGGGAGCAGGTGTCCGTCTGACTCGACCGGGCTGTCCGGGGTTTGGCGCTTGTCCGAGCCGCGCGCGCAGCACCGCGCCGCGGCCGCGCTGACATCGAGCGCTTCCACCTGGCAGCTCGCGGTCCAGGCGACCGACGATGGCCGAATCCTTAGCGCGCTGAGCTGCTCAATTCAAGACTCCAACCCTCCCTGGAGCAAGAACCTGACACCGTTAACGAATCTTTACAGACCTCCAGTCCGGCGAGCCCCGGCTTGAGGCGAGCGAGCGAACAGCCCGAAGAGGCCACGGAAAAAAATAATTTGAAGGGCCGCGCCCCGTGGCGGCATCAAGCGCGATGAGCCGCCCGATCCGGGCGCTCGGGAGCACGCCAACGGGCAAGATCCGACGCAACCCTACCCCAGATTCTTCGGCAAATTCACGCCGTGGCGTCGTCGACGCCGTCGACACGAAGCAACGCGCCTGAGCTCGCGCTGCGCTCGCGTCGCTCATCCGACACGAGTTCAGGTCTTCTGTATGCGGTCGGTTCAGATGAGCTGCGACGGGTCGAGCGGCATTCAAACGGTCGGTTGTTTGCCGAGCGCGCCTCGCAGGGTAGATGAAGAGGGCTGAGCGATATGCGGTAAACAACAAGCATGGTGTGCCTGCGCCGCCATCGGGCTTCGTGATGTCGAAGCGCGAGCGACCTTCCCGAGCGGGGCGGGTCCGAGTCGGCTCGAGGGCCGAGCTCCCCGGAGGCCCGGCGCCGCGGCGCCGAGGCGGGCCGCCCCGGCGCGCCCAGAAGATGCACCAGGTGTACGAATTTTAGTGCACCTGGTGCATCGATACGATATACCAGGTGCATCATGTCGCCCCGGGCTCGAGATCCCATCGAATTCATCGAGAAATTCGGGGCGCTTTGGAAGTGCCTGATGGCCGTCTCCGACGAGACTTACGCGGACGAGAAGCTGTTCAGCGCGCAGGCCAGGTTCCTGCGCTACATCGGCGAGCACCCCGGCATCTCGCAGGCCGAGCTGGCGCGCGCCACGGACATGGCGGCGACGCTCACGGGGCGGCTGCTCCAGACCTTGCTGGAGCGGGGCTTCGTCGAGCGCGCGCCGAGCCGTGAAGACCGGCGCGAGTACGTGCTCACGCTCAGCCCCGCAGGCGAGCGCATGCGCCGGCGCGTCGTGGACGCGCGCGGGCGCTTCGCGGCGCGGGTGGTCTCCGTGCTCGACGAGCGGGATCTCGACGACTTCGATCGCATCTCCTACAAGCTGTTCGCGGCGTTCGGCGCCGCTCCCTCCCCGGGCGCGGCGACGCGCGGCGCCGAGCCTCGTCCGGGGCGGCCCTCCGGCTCTCAACCACGAAGGAAGGCCCGCAAATGAGCAAAAAAATCGCGATCAACGGATTCGGGCGCATCGGGCGCTGCATCGTGCGCGCCCTGTCGCAGCGCGGCGTTTCGGACATCGAGCTGGTGGCGCTCAACGACCTGACGAGCCCGGAGACGCTGGCTCACCTCTACAACTACGACACGGTGCACGGCCGCGCCGAGCGGCGCGCCGTCGCCGCCGAGGGACGTTTGCTGATCGACGAGCGCTCCGTTCGTGTGCTCGCCGAGAAGGATCCGGCCAAGCTCCCGTGGCGCGAGCTCGGCGTGGACATCGTGCTCGAGTGCACCGGTCTGTTCAGCGATCGCGACAAGGCGGCCGCGCACCTCGCGGCCGGCGCGCGCAAGGTGATCATCGGCGCCCCCGCCAAGGGCCACGACGCGACGATCGTGCTCGGCGTCAACACCGAGGACTACGACGGCTCGGCGCACACCGTCCTCTCGTGCGGGTCCTGCACCACCAACTGCCTCGCCCCCGTGGCCAAGGTGCTCCTGGAGACCTTCGGCCTCGAGCGCGGGCTGATGACGACCACGCACGCCTACACCAACGATCAGGTCCTGCTGGACGTGCCGCACCGCAAGGGCGACTTGCGGCGCGCCCGCGCGGCCGCGCAGAACATCGTGCCCACCTCGTCCGGCGCCGCCAAGGCGCTCAGCGAGTGCCTGCCGGCGCTCGCCGGCAAATTCGACGGGCAGTCGATGCGGGTGCCCACGATGGACGTCTCGCTCGTCGATCTCACGTTCGAGAGCACGCGGCCGCTCTCGAAGGACGGGATCCATGCGGCCATGAAGCGCGCCAGCGAGGGGCCGCTGCGCGGCATCCTCGGCTACACCGAGGAGCCGCTCGTCTCCAGCGACTACCTGGGTGATCCTCGCTCGTCGATCTTCGACGCGACGCTGACGCAGGTGATCGGGGATCGCTTCGCGAAGGTGTTCGCCTGGTACGACAACGAGTGGGGCTTCTCCAACCGGATGGTGGAGCTCGCCCAGCTCGTGGCGGCGAAGCTCTGAGGAGCGCCCCGGCGGCAACGGCGCTCCCCCTCGGCGCCCGGCGTGGGATCGGCCGGTGAGGCTTGAAACGCGAGGCCGCTTGGGGGCAGCATCGGGCGCATGAGTCCTGTCGAGTTTGTCGACGTCGCGACCGCGAAGGCGGCCCGCGGCGTCCGGATGGTCGCGTCGGGGATGGTGCCGAGCCCCTGGTCGGAGGCCGCGAAGGGGCTGTTCCGGCTCCAGGGCGTGCCGGTGCGCGTCGTGCGGTACTCGCGGGACGACGCGGAGCTCGCGGCGTGGATGCGCGCCGACAACGTGCCCGTCGTCTTCCACGACGACGAGCCCCCGCGCGTCCACTGGGCCGCGATCACGACCCTCGCCGCGCGCCTCGGCCCGCCGGGCGCCCTGCTCCCCGACGACCTCGATCACCGCGTCCGCACCGTCGGCCTGCTCAACGAGATCGCGGGCGAGGAGGGCCTCGGCTGGAACGCGCGCCTCCTCATGCTCCACGCCTCGATGACGAGCGGGGGCCAGCGCGGCTTCCCGCTGCCCGTCGCGCACTACCTCGCGGCGCGTTACGGCTACTCCGCCGCCATCGACATCGACCGCGTGCGCGCCCGCATCGCCAGAACGCTCGCCGCCCTCGCCGCCCGCCTCGACGGAGGCCGTGAGTACCTCGCCGGGGACCGCCCGGACGCGCTCGACGTGTACGCCGCCACCTTCCTGACCCCGCTCTGCCCGATCCCGGAGAGCGACTGCCCCCGCCTCCAGCCTTTGCTCCGCCAGGCCTTCGCGACCGCGCACGAGGCGATGGGCGACGCGGTGCCGCGCGCGCTCGTCGAGCACCGGCGCCGGATGTACGAGCGCCACCTCGGCTGGCCGATCGAGATCTGATAAGATCGGGCCCGGGAGGTTCTTCATGCGCACGCATCGACCTGTCTTGCTCGCCACGCTCCTATCGGCCGTCGCCGTTGCGATGTCCGCCGTGCCCGGATGTGGTGACGACGAGACGCAGGCGAGCAGCGGAGACCCGGAGCCGACAAGCAGCGATTTCCCCTCGAGGTATGCGAAGGTCCTCTGCGACCGCACGTTCGCGTGCTGCGACGCGGCGGCCCGGGCCTCGCGTGGCCTGGACGCGAGCTCCGCCGACGCGTGCGCCTCGAAGCTCGAAGCGATCCTCGTGGCCGTCAGCGGAGGCGAGGTGAAGGGCACCTTCGTCCCGGAAAAGGCGGAGGCGTGCCTCGCCGAGGTGGACGCGGCCCCCTGCGCCGAGCTTGAAATCGTGGGCGTGTTCTTGGGGGTGGACCCCAAGGTCACGCCGTCCTGCCTCGATGCGTGGGACGGCTCCGTGCCCGAGGGCGGGACGTGCGACACGGACTGGGACTGCGTCCGGGACCGCTGCGTGCGCACCACCGACGCGAGCGGGCAGACGACGTCGGCGTGCACGGCGTGGGCGGCGGCCGGAGAGCCGTGCACGTCGCCGTTCGACTGCGACGAGGCGCTCCGGTGCGACCAGCCCTCGTCGCCCGACGCGGGGACGTGCGCGCCACGGCTCGCCGCGGGCGGGTCGTGCAAGGGAAGCCGCGACTGCGAGGAGGAGCTTCGCTGTGGTCCGGACGGCACGTGCCAGGCGCGCGAGCAGGCGGGCGATCCGTGCGTGTCGGACGAAGACTGCGCGGCCGGCACGACGTGTGATGGCGGCGCGTGCGCGCCGCTCGGCGCCGCCGGCGCGCCCTGCTCCTACGATTCGGACTGCGCGTCGTTCGCGTGTGTCGATGCGACGGGCACCTGCGCCGACGTCTGCAAGGGCGGCTGATCGCAGGCCAAGACGGCCGCGGGACCAGGAGAGCGCGCCCCCCGCCGCCGCCTGGCGACGTTCAGAGGGTGACGGTGGCGGTCACCAGAAACCGCAGCCGCCGTCGAAGTCGAGGGGGGGCGTGGGCTCCGTGGACGACTGCGATTCACGACAGGCATTCTCGATGTTCTGTCGCAGCATCAACATCAGGTTGTTGTCGTCCTGGATGTCAGTGTCCGCGTACTCCCCGAGCCACCCCCCGACCGACGGCTTCATCATCTCGATGACCCCGAGCGAGCGCTGGCAGTCGCCCGCCTGGTAGAAGTCGAGCGCGCCGCGCAGCGCCAGGTACATGTTCAGCATCATGTACGGCTTGCCCGAGCCGCCGTCGGAGATGTTCCACCACATCGAGTCGGGGTTCTGCCCGGGAGGCAGCGAGTTGAGCAGCGTGGTGTCGACGTTCTGCGCGGCCCCGTCCTCCGCCGAGGTCCAGCCCGCCGTCACCTGGAAGGCCGCCTTGTCCGGCCCGATGTCGTCGCCGAGGGAGGCGTCGGCGAGCAGCTCCACGAACAGACCACCACCGCCGCCGCGGCGGCTGCCGCCCACGTCGGCCGCGCCGTCGCGCTGGCCGATGAACAGCGCCGGCATCTCCAGGGTCGCCCCCGCGGAGTCGGCGGTGGCCCGCTTCGTCCCGTAGATGCGCCCCACCTTGTAGCCGGCGGACGGGGTCACCTCCAGGTTGAAGTCCGTTGCCAGCGGGAAGAGCGTGGTCTTGCCCTCCTCCGAGAGCAGACCGCCGAGGTCGCCCGAGCTCAGCGCGTAGGCGTACGTGCCCGCGCCCATCGAGCCCAGCGCCGACGGGATCTTCACCAGGAAGCTCTCGCCCACGCCGATCACGCCGAACGCCGTGCCGTTCTCCACCAGCGCCTCGCCCAGACCGAGGATGTGGTCGGGATCCGTGATACCGCTGGTCGCGTGCCCGCTCGTGAGCAGGAGCACGCGGCGCGCGCCCTCGAAGCCCGCGGCGTCGCCCTCCTCGAACGCCCTCTCGGCGGCGGCGATCCCCTCGTAGAGGCCGACGAGCTCGCCGGCGCCGCCGCCGAGGCGCTCGTCGGCGATGAGGTTCGTGAGCTCCGCCGACGTCGGCGCTGCGAGGAAGGCGCGGCGCTCGGCCTTCTCGCCATAGCGGATGACGCTGACGCGGTCCTCGGGACGGAGGCTGGCGAGCAGCCCGCCCATTCCCGCGTCCAGCGCGTCCTCGTCGATGCCGGCGAAGCTGCTGCTCTCGACGGCGATCGCCAGGTGAACCGGCGGCCTCTCCAGCTTCGAAGGGTCGACCCCGGTGTTCATCGCGACGAAGGCCATCGTCCAGTTACCCCCGTTGAAGCGCGGCGCCACCGCGAGGAACGGGTGAATGCAGACGTCCTTGCCGCAGTCGGCGTCGGGCAGGTCGATCGCGTGCTCGGCGAAGAACCCGACCGGATCCAGCGTGTCGAGCGTGGGGACCTTCCCCGCCTTCACGAGAGCGCGGAACTGCGAGATGTCCTGCGCCCCGCCCTGGGCCACGTTGACCGACCCTGTGGGGACGTTGCCATCGCCGCCGCTGTCCTGGGCGCCGCAACCGACGGCGGCGACGCAGAGACCGAGTGAGATCAGCGTCATCTTCAACATGTGACTTCTCCTCATTCGTAAGCAATCAACAGGTCCGCGGACGTGTTGGGCGTCTGGTAGCCGGCGTCGCACTCGTCACGTCCGGCGAGCACGCGCTCGGCGCGGCCCACCCGGACGCGGAGGTTCGGCCCTTCGAGGACGTCTCCAGGGCTCAGCAGGGTCCTCGCGCCGCCGTTCTGCACCGCCACCACCGCGTCGGTGACGTAGGCGCCGCAGTCCAGCCGGTCGCCCTCGCACCCGGTCGCCTCGATCGAGGCGGTGAGGCCCGCGAGCTGGAGCTCGAAGCGGTTGCGATAGACCTCGAGCCGCTTCTTCGAGTCGATGGCCGAGACCTCGAGGAGGTCGCCCTGGTCGGACCATTGTATGGTTTCGCCCGTCGAGAACGGGAATTCTTCGATCGGGATGCACAGATAGTGAGCCTGAGGGGTGAAGCTCGGGTCCGGCTCGCCGCCGCCCTCGCCGCCGGCGCCCATTCCACCTTCGCCGCCGGCGCCCATTCCAACTTCGCCGCCGGTGCCGCCGGCACCCGCGCCGCCTGCGCCGCCGACGTCGGCTCCGCCAGCACCCGCGCCGCCTGCGCCCACGCCGCCTGCGCCCCCCGAGCCACCGCCGCCGTCCAACGGGGGATAACTCATGGTCAATTCGATGCAGCCGTCCGGCAGAGCATCGATGTCCGTGATCTCGCCGACCGCCAGCAGCTTCGGCCAGGGGGAGGTCCACTGGAAGGACGATTGCGGCGCGCCAGCGCACACCGAGGGCTCGACGTTCGTCTGCAGCGCGCCCGTCTTCACCTGTCCGGGCGCCACCACCGTGCGCGGCTCCAGCGCGACGCGCCCCGCCACCATCTCCGTGTCGTCCCAGAAATCGCTGTTGTCGTTCACGTTCTCGGGAACCTCGACGTGTTGCAGGTCGGACCACCATACCATCACAGGCCGTAGTCCATCCGTCTCGAGCAGCACCACCTCGCAACGATCTTCCGAGGTTGAGGCCGTCTCCTCGAAGTCGCCTGCGGCACGGCGGGCCGTGGCCCGGTTGAGCGGGAGCGTGTCCTGCGGGTCCAGCCGATACGTGGTGCCGAGGTTGAACGCGCTCGGCCCGAACATGCGTGTCGGATCGCCGGAGGTGACGGCAGCGCAATCGAGCGACGCGTCCACCCAGCGCACACGGACGTCCACGATCCCGGTCGTGACATTGACGAGATAGGCGTCCGTGAGGTAGCCGTCGGGTGGGGCGCTGGTCGCGGCGCAGGCGACGCCCGACACCCCGAGGATCATGCGCTCGAGCACCCAGGCCGTGCGCGAGCCTTCATCGGCGCGCCGGGCCGAGAGCTCCCGCCTGGAAGCAGCACGCGCCGAGAGGCGCCATGCCGGGACGAGGACCACGAGCGCCGCCAGGTCCGTCGGATCTTGCCAGATACGCCACGTGATCCCGGCGAGGCCCACGAGCCCCACGAGGAGCTGCGCGGCGGCGGCCGAGAGCTTGATCGCCGCGAACGGCGCGACCACCGCCGCGAACGCCAGCGCCCGCCCGCGCGACGTGCGCGCGTTCACGAGCGCCGCTGCGAGGACGGGGGCGACCACGAGGCCGGCGAGGTCGCTGAGCTTGCCCGTAAGGGCGCCTGGCAAGAGCCCGGCGCCTTTCAGGAGGTGGTCGTTGACCACCAGGAGCGCCAGGGCGCCAAGGAAGAGGGGGTGGCGGAGGACCACGAATCGCGACGAGGCCGGTCGCCGTGACCGTGACACCAACGTCAGAGCATCCGCGGGGCCGCCGGCGTTTCGCCGTGATAAGTGCAGCATCGCAGCGAGTCGACGGCAACACGCGTGCCACTCGCCGCGGGCGCACGTGTATTGCTCGATGGACGCACATTGCTCGCCGGACGCGCATTGCTCGGCGGATTCGTTTTTGCTTGACGAATTCGTTTTGCTCGTCGGAGGCGCGTTGCCCGCCGGACATGCTTTGCTCGCCGAGGTTGCTCGGGCCCCGGCGTGCTACAGCACCCCCGCGCCCTCGCGCCTCTGCGAGCCGGCGTATCTCCTGCCCGGCTCGTCCCGGCTGTTTTCGGAGCTCTGCGCGCGATGCGATCCGGCCTGCTGCTGCCCGCCTTCTCTTTTCTCGCGTCCCTCTCCGCGTGTGGCCCCACGGACGGTGATCCGTCGATCCCCGCGGAGGCCCGCGATTGTCCCACGTTGTTCGGCAAGGACTTCACCGAGACCCGCGCCGTCGACATCGGCGACGCGTCGTCTGGGACGTTCGTGCCCTACGCCGACGGCACCAGCGTGCACCTGATCCTCGGCAATCAGGGCGCGATGATGATCACGCCCTGGGTCCAGGTGGAGGCTCTGCCCGGCGACGCGGAGGAGACGTGCCATGTGGTGCGCCTCGCGAACGAGTTCGAGGGCCCGCTCGCCGACGATCCCGACGGGCTCGCCTCCGCGCAGTTCAACGTCCAGTTCATCAAGGCCGGTGCTTTCCTGGTCTCGGACGGCGCGTTCTACCACCCTTTCGTATGGGACCGCGAGACCCTCGAAGGTCAGAAGGTGGAGCTCACGGTGACGGTGCGCGGGGACGGATACGAGGGCACGAAGAGCGTGAGCATCGTGCTGGAGTGAAGACCCCTGCCCAGTTGGATCGGGCCGCCATCCCCGGCAGCGGCCCTGCAGCGGGCGGCGGTCAGCGCCGGTTGGCGGCGTCGAGCAGGTGCAGCACGGCCCCGAGTCCCCGCGCTTCCTCCGACGGCGCGAGCCACGACACGACCGCCTCCGCGCCCGGCAGGAGCAGGACGCGGCACCCCACCGCCGTGGCGCCGCCGTCGGCGCCCGGAGTGTCCCCCACCATCAGCGCGTGGCGTCCGTCGACGCCCAGCTTCCGCAAGGCGTGCTTGAAGATCTCGGGGCTCGGCTTGATGGCGCCGACCTCGTACGAGAGCGTCCAGACGTCGATGGTGCGGTCGAGGCCGTGCCGCGCGAACGCGGCGCGGATGTCCCAGCCGATGTTGCTGACGACCGCGATGGGGATCCCGCGCTCGGCGACGCCGGCGAGGACCTCGGCGGTGTCCGCGTACGGCGGCCAGCGCGCGGGATCGGCCATGGCGGCCGCGAGCGGGTCGAGGATCGGGCCGAGCTCCGCGACGCGCGCGATCCAGCCGGTGCGGTACGCCAGGTGGCCCGCTTCGGAGAGGTCGCCGAGCTCCCAGAGCCGGATGACCTCGGGGTGCAGGTGGGCGTCGCCGAGCACGCGCGCGAGCTCCTCGGCGTCGGCCGCGATCTGCGGGTAGCCGTGCTGGGTCGCGATGTCGCGGATCATCTCCGCGGGAGCGACGAGCCGGAAGAGGGTACGGGCGAAGTCGAAGAGGACGGCTTGGATCGGCAGGACGGCGTGGGGCATCTCGGTTCCTCGAGGTGGGTTATACACCCGCCCGGGCCGTACGCCGGCGCTGCGTGCTTACGCGGCAAGCTCGCCAGAGCTCTCGGCGTTGTGGTAGATCCGCTGCCCGGAGGTCTTCCCATGGCACGATCCGGCGGCATCTTCACGGCCATCGTCGCTGCGGCCGCGATGGTTTCCTGTGGGGGGGAGACCCCGCCGCCCGCGCTCGCGCCGGCGGCTCCCGCGTCCGCCGCGCCCGTCGCGACGAACAGCGTCGAGCCCCCGCCTGCGGCTCCGGCGGCGCCCGCGGCGTCCACGGCGGCGCCCGAGCCGCCCAAGCTCGCCGCACCGAGCCCGGTCGTCAAGTACACCGGCTTCGCCAAGCCGGAGAGCGTGCTCTACGACGCGGAGAACGACCGCTACCTCGTCTCGAACATCAACGGCAATCCGGGCGACAAGGACAACAACGGCTTCATCTCCGTCCTGTCGCCCGACGGTCAGGTGACGAGCCTGAAGTGGATCGAGGGCGGCAAGGACAAGGTCAAGCTCGACGCGCCGACGGGCTCGGCGATCGTAAAGGGCGTGCTCTACGTGGCCGACCTGTCGACCGTCCGGATGTTCGACCTCAAGACCGGGGCGCCGAAGGGTGAGATCACCATCCCCGGCACGACGTTGCTGAACGACGTCGCGGCGGCCCCGGACGGCAAGGTCTACGTGTCCGACTCCGGCTTCAAGATCGGCGCGGCCGGCGACCTCGAGGCGACGTCGAGCGACGCCATGTACGTTATCGAGAAGGGCAAGGTGAAGGCGCTGGCGAAGACCACCGACCTGCACATGCCGAACGGCCTCGCGTGGAGCGACGAGGGGCTCGTGGTGTGCTCGAGCGGCGCTCCCGAGGTCTTCCGCCTCGACGAGAAGGGCGCCAAGCACGGCGCGACCACCACGGCGCCCGGCGGCCGCCTCGACGGCCTGATCTCCCTCGGAGACGTGATCCTCGTGACCAGCCACGACGCGTCGGCGGTGCTTCGCGGGAAGCTCGGCAGCACCTTCGAGGTCGCCATCCCCGAGCAGAAGACGCCCGCGGATATCGGTTACGACACGAAGCGTGGACGTGTCCTCGTGCCCCACGTGATGGTGGACACGGTCGACGTCTACGAGCTGAGGTAACCTGCGGGCGAGACATCCCAGGCCACTCTCTCGGTGAATGAAGAAGGGCACCTGGCGAGCGCGGCACCTATACGCGCGTTCGAGGCGGCGCGCTCACCCGCTCAGTCGGCGCGTCGCTCGCTGCGTCGGTTGGCGGTATACGGCAGCACGAACAAGTACAGGCCGGTGAGCAGGAGCACGACGAGCGGGAACAGCGCCAAGAGGCCCACCCAGACGGCAGGCTCCCCCCGCGCCGAGGCGACGAGGTTGGCGATGACGGCCAGCGTGAAAGCAATGGACAGCCAGCGGTGGGTCTGCCGAATCCATTTGTTCCAGTTCAATGGGATCTCCCTATGAAGACGAGCCCGAAGCGGATCGGGCAGATTTACAAGTTCTACGCGACCGCGTCCGGCGAGCGCGTCCTGCTCGCCGGGGTCGAGGTGGATGAGCCGGCGCTCATCGCGGATCTCGCCGTTCGGACGGGGCACGAGCCGCGACCTTCCTTTTGAGTCGGCGAAGATCTATTGAGGAAGTGACCTGCTGCGGAAGTGACCTGCGCGCGTAGCCCCCGCCTGCCTCAGCGGCGCGCCTCGATCATCTTCCACCCGTTGCCCGAAGGATCCCGGAAGCCGGCGTCCACCGTGCCGAAGCGCTCCACGGGCTCCTGCGTGAACTCCACCCCGCGGGCGCGCATCCGGTCGTACGCGGCGCGGCAGTCCTTGACCACCAGCACGAGCGGCGGCATCGCGCCCTTCGCCACGATCTCGCGCAGCGTCTGCGCGGTCGCCGCGTCGAGCACCGGCGGCCCCGGCACGAACAGGCCGAGCTGGAAGGACGGCTGGTCCGGGTGCTGCACGGTGAGCCAGCGGTAGTCGCCGGCCCGCGCGTCGGTGTGGACGCGGAATCCGAGCTTCTCGACGTAGAACTCGAGCGCTTCGTCCTGATCTCGAACGTACAGACCGACCAACTCGACACCCTGGCTCATGGAACCTCCGTTTCGTCTGACCCCTTCGTACCACCCGCCTCCTGCCGTCGCTTCTCCGAAACTGCGATCGTGAGGTCCGGCCGGTGGGCGGCCCGCAGGAAGCAGGCGGGCACGCTCTCCAGGGCGCACGGAGCGGCCCGCTCGCGGTCCCGGATCGCGCCCGGGCTCTCGCCGGTGACGTCGCGGAAGGTGCGCCCGAACGTGCCCAGGCTCTTCCACCCCGTCTGGAACGCGATCTCCGTGATGGACAGGTCGGTGTCGCGGAGCAGCGCCGTGGCCCGCTCGATCCGCCGCGTGAGCAGGTACCGATGCGGCGGAACGCCGAAGGCCTCCTTGAACGACCGCGCGAAGTGGGCCTCGGAGACGCCGCTCACGCGCGCCAGCCGCTGGACGGGCCACTCCTCGTGCGAGGCGGCGTCCATCCGGTCCTTCGCGCGCAGCAGCCGCCGCAACAGCTCGGGGTCCTGGCTCACGCGCCCTCCCCGTCCCTCACGCGAGCTCCACGCCACCGCCGCGCGCCGGCGAGCGCGCGCCGGAGCTCGGAGGCCGTTCGACGGGATCGATCACCAGGAGCGAGCAGCTGGGCACGTCCCCGAGTCTACGACGACGGCCACGTGCTCGTCGCCTGGGACGACCTGACACATGTCGGCAGGCGCTCGTGGACGGGACGTGTCCCACGCGCATCCGTCACCGCGACGCCCCTTCACTCCTCTTCACTCCGAGTCTCGAAGCACAGAGAAAATTCTGGTTTGCGCCTTTGCGCCTTTGCGCCTTTGCGTTGAAATCTCTCGTCCTGGCCAGACGCATGACGCTCGGAACCAGTCCGCCAACGCGGACACCTCCTGGCGACGGCCCGCCCATGATCGGCCGCGGCGAGCTCGAGACCCGTCTCCAGGTCCACCGCTCCCTCGCGCTCGCCGTCCTCTAACACTGCAATATTCCAATGCCACGGTCAGCGTCGGCCGGTGCGGGAACCAGCACGACCGACGCCGCGGACGCCACATTCCCCCGACGCAGCTCCGATTTTCGCCCATGGTGGCCGCGAGAACCGCAGCACCGCGATTTCTCACTTGATTCGCCGTCATGGACGGAAGAGTGAGCCGGCGCTCGCTCCGGCCGGGGGCGGGGCGAGCGAGAGGACCATCACCCGTGGATGCATTGTCGTACCAGTCGATCTTGACGGGCGCCGTGGCGCTCGTGGTTGCACGCACCTTCTACGTGCGTGTCAAGAAGGCCCCCGAAGGCAACGAGACGATGGCGCGCATCGCGCGCTACGTCCGCGAGGGGGCGATGGCCTTCCTCGCGCGCGAGTACAAGGTGCTCGCCGTCTACGCCGCCGTCGTCTTCGCGCTCCTGGCCGCGACGCTCGGGCTGCTCGCCGCGGGCGCCTTCGCTGCCGGCGCGTTCCTGTCGCTCATCGCCGGCTTCTTCGGCATGAAGGCCGCGACGTACGCCAACGTCCGCACGGCCGAGGCCGCCCGCGCCCACGGCAAGCCCACCGCGCTCGTCACCGCGCTCGACGGCGGCGCCGTCATGGGCCTCTGCGTCGCGGGGCTCGGCCTCATCGGGCTGGGCGGCATCTACGCCCTGTTCCGCAACCACGAGCACCTCGCGACGGTCGTCCACTCGTTCGCCGTCGGGGCGAGCTCGATCGCGCTCTTCGCCCGCATCGGCGGCGGCATCTACACGAAGGCCGCCGACGTCGGCGCCGACATCGTCGGCAAGGTCGAGGCGAACATCCCCGAGGACGACCCCCGCAACCCGGGCGTCATCGCCGACAACGTCGGCGACAACGTCGGCGACATCGCGGGCATGGGCGCCGACATCTACGAGAGCTACGTGGCCGCGGTCGTCGCCGCGATCGCGCTCGGCCTCACGATGCCGATCGCCAAGCTGCAGCAGCTCGCCCCGTCGGCGAGCGAGCAGGCGCTCCGCGCGATGGCCGTGTCGCTGCCGCTGCTGCTCGCGACGATCGGCCTCGCGGTCTCGGTCGTCGGCATCTTCATCACCCGCACGCTCAAGAACCTGCCGCCGGCCCGGGTGCTGCGCCTCGCGCTCATCGTCCCGCCGTTTTTGGTCGTGATCGCGGCGGCCGGCATCCTCCCGGAGCTCGGCTTCAGCTTCGGCGCCGTCATCACCCTCGCGGCCGGCGCGGCGGGCGGCGGCATCGTCGGCCTCGTGACCGACTACTACACGTCGATGGGCCCCATCCACAAGGTGGCCCAGAGCTCGGTCACCGGCCCCGGCACCAACGTCATCCGCGGCATCGCGGTCGGCCTCGAGAGCGTCGCGGTCCCCCTCTTCACCCTCTGCGCCGTGGGGTGGATCTCGAACCATTACCTCGGCCTCTACGGCATCGCGCTCGCCGCGGTCGGCATGCTCGCGGGCACCGCGATCGTCATGACCGTCGACGCGTACGGCCCGATCGCCGACAACGGCGGCGGCATCTCCGAGATGGCCGGCCTCGGCAAGGAGGTCCGCGACATCACCGACGAGCTCGACGCGGTCGGCAACACCACCGCGGCCGTCGGCAAGGGCTTCGCGATCGGCTCGGCGGTGCTCACCGTCGTCGCGCTGTTCGCCGCCTTCAACATGGAGGTCGACGCGGTCCGCCGCGCGAAGGGCCTCCCGGAGCTCGTGCTCTACCTGACGGACGCGAAGGTCCTCATGGGGCTGCTCTTCGGCGCCCTCCTCCCCTGCCTCGTCGGCGCGCTCACGATGACCGCCGTCGGCCGCGCGGCCGGCTCGATCGTCGAGGAGATCCGCCGTCAGTTCCGCGAGATCCCCGGCCTGCTCGAGGGCAAGCCGGGCGTCGACCCGCAGCCGAAGGTCATCGTCGACATCGCCACGTCGGCCGCCATCCGCGAGATGATCGCGCCCGGCGCCATCGCGGTGCTCGCGCCGGTCGTCGTCGGCTTCGTGGCCGGCCCCGAGGTGCTCGCGGGCACGCTGGCCGGCGCGCTCGTCGTCGGCGCGGTGCTCTCGCTGATGATGGCGAACGGCGGCGGCGCCTGGGACAACGCCAAGAAGCACATCGAGAAGGGCGGCCTCGACGGCCACGCGAAGGGCTCCGACGCCCACAAGGCCGCCGTCGTCGGCGACACCGTCGGCGATCCCTTCAAGGACACGTCGGGCCCCGGCATCTCGATCCTCATCAAGGTGATGGGCGTCGTGTCGCTGCTCATCGCCCCGCTCATCGCCTGAGCGGACGTGTCGTGTCGGCGTAGCAGGAGGAGGGCCGGGTGAAGAGCAGCCGCCGCTCGCAGGTGCCGCCGTTCGCGGTGATGGAAGTGCTCGCCGCCGCCAACGCGCGGCGCGCGGCGGGCGAGCCGGTCATCAGCCTGTGCGCGGGCCAGCCGGGCTCAGGGGCGCCCGCCGCCGTGCGCGCGCGGGCGGCCGCGCTCCTCGCGCAGGGCGACCTCGGGTACACCGAGGCGCTCGGCATCCCGGCGCTGCGCCGCGCGCTCGCGGAGCACTACGGCCGCTGGTACGGGGTGGACCTCGACCCGTCGCGCGTCGCCCTCACCACCGGGTCGTCGGGCGGGTTCCTGCTCGCGTTCCTCGCGGCGTTCGAGCCGGGCGACCGCGTGGCGCTCGCGCGCCCGGGCTACCCGGCGTACCGGAACATCCTCCGCTCCCTCGGGGTGGAGGTGGTCGAGCTGCCGTGCGGCCCGGAGAGCCGCTTCCAGCCGACCACGGCGCAGCTCACGGCCGCGCACGACGGCGGGAAGCTCGACGGCCTGGTCCTGGCGAGCCCGGCGAACCCGACGGGCACGATGGTCGACGCCGCGGAGCTCGACGCGATCGCGCGCTGGTGCGCGGCGCATGACGTCCGGCTGGTGAGCGACGAGATCTACCACGGCCTCACGTACGGCGCGTGGGCCGGGCGCCAGGCGACGGCGGCGCGCCACGGCGACGCGGGCGCCGTCGTCGTCTCGAGCTTCTCGAAGTACTGGGCCATGACGGGCTGGCGCCTGGGGTGGCTCGTGCTCCCGCCGGATCTCGTCCCGCCGATCGACGCGCTGGCGGGGAACCTCGCGCTGTGCCCGCCCGCCCTGGCGCAACACGCGGCGCTCGCGGCGCTGACCCCGGAGGCGTACGCCGAGGCGGACCGGCTGGTGGAGGGCTACGCGGCCGCGCGCGACCTGCTGCTGCGGCGGCTGCCCGAGCTCGGCTGGAAGGTCGCCCCTCCGGACGGCGCGTTCTACCTGTACGCCGACGTCGGCACGGACGACTCGGTCGCGTGGTGCGAGCGGCTGCTCGCCGACACGGGCGTGGCGCTCACGCCGGGCACGGACTTCGACGGCGTGGGCGGCGCGCGGTACGTCCGGCTGTCCTTCGCGGCCCCGGTCGAGCAGGTCGACGAGGCGGTGACGCGGATCGTCGCCTGGCAGCGCGCGCGCTGACCTCACGACGGCGCGGCATCGACCTCGATGGGTCGGCTGGCCAGGAGGTCGTCCATCAAGGCGCGCAGCGCCACCGATTGGCTGACGGCCCGGGCATACAGGGCGGTCGCTTGAATCGCCGGCAGCTCGAGGTCGGGGAGCAGGCGTACCAGCGAGCCTCGTTCCAGGTCGCGCAGCACGAGGAACTCGGGTACGAGCGCGATGCCCAGCCCGGCCCTCGCGGCGTCGCGCGTGACCATCATGTTGCCGGTGCTCATGCGCCAGGGGACACGCACGGTCTCCCCGCCGACCCTCCACTGGATCATGTCGGGCCGCATGACGACGGCGGTATGCCGGGCGAGGTCGGCGGGCGTCCGGGGCATGTCGTGCTGCTCCAGCCAGCTCGGCGCGGCGACGATGACCATCGTGATGTCGGCCAGCTTGTGGCTGATCAGCTCGCTGTCCTGGATCGCCCCCATGCGAATGGCCAGGTCGTAGCCGTCGTTGACCAGGTTGACGCGCCCATCCGAAAGATGCAGCTGGATGCGAACCGCCGGATAACGCCTCATGAACGAGAGCAGGCGGGGCGCGATCGCCGCCTGGCCATAAGCGACGGACGCGGTGATGCGCAGCAGCCCGGAGGGAGCCGCCTGGTGGCTCTTGACCTCGGCGGTCGCCTGCTGCGCGTCGCGAACGATGGGCCGGACCCTGTCGAAGAGGCGCTTGCCCGTGTCCGTCAGGCTGAGCGCGCGCGTGGAGCGGATCAACAGCGGTGCGCCGAGCCGCTTCTCCAGCAGCGCGAGGTTGCGGCTGATGGTCGCCTTGGGCAGGCCGAGCGCCCGGCCGGCCGCGCTGAGCGAGCCTTCCTCGACGATGCGCACGAACATCGACAGACCAGACAGATCATCGGGCTCCCTCAATGTTCCACTCCTCGAACGCGGCCGTTCCAGGACGCCATCGGACGCCGCCGCGGGCATCTTCGCATACTCCGGACGTAATCCTAGGCGTGGCGGCGCCGGTGCGGCGTCCCTCCCCGCGGCGGTCCGCGTCGCCCTCGGGAGGAGGTGGGGGCCCGGATCGTTCACGGAGCGCTCGGTCGCGAGCGCGCCCCCGCATGGGTCGAACGCGACGAGAACAGCGGCCTGCCGCGCCAGCGGGGGCGCCGCGCGCGACGCCCCGAGATCGGTCGATCGCGCTCAGAGAGAGCCCGCATCGGGATCGACGTCGGGAGCATAGCAGTCCGAGAAGCCGTCTCTGCTCGTCTTGCACACCTCGTCCGCGAAGCACCAGTAATAGTTCACACCGGACGTCGCCTCGCAGTACCGGACCCCGTGGACCCCGTCCTCGACGACGCACGTAGACGCACCGAGCTCGGAGCAGTCGGTGACGACGGTGTCCGGCTGGAACCAGCACCTCGGTCGGGCCCCGGGGCCCGTCTGGCACGCGAACGGGCGCGCTGCTTCTTCACTCGCAGCGCTGTACTCGCCGTACGGCGGCACGAACCCCGGGATCGTGGTCCCCGTTGACTTCACGCTGCACACAGCGCCCGCCACCAGCGTGTCGAGGCGGCACTGGGACGGACCATGGCCCTCCTTGGTCACCGCGACCTCGGTCGTGTCCGGTGTGTCGAATTGCGGGTAGACGATCTCCTTGGGAGCCTGCAGCACGGCCTGCTCCTCGTACAGCCGCCCCGTCTGCAGGCTGGCGAGCAGAATCCGGCCGCAGAGCTCTTGGCTCGCCAGGTCGCTGTATGCCGTCGTGCAACGCTCGCGCGCTGAAGGGTCGAGCTGGGCGAACGCCGCGGCGTTGGCCTCGGTTTCATTCGCCCACAGCCGCGGCAAACAATCCTTGGTGGCGAAGTAGTCCGCCTGTAGCTCGACGGAGATCGACGTGCCCAGCGCGCCGGTGGTGTCCCCGCGGCCGTTGCTCTTGAACGGGAACCCGCCGATGAAGTGCCCCATCTCGTGGCACATCGTGAGCGCGAACACCTCCGGCGTCATGCTCGAGACCGTGAGCCATCCCTTGCTCACATCGATCGTCCAGTCCTCCCCGGCGTTGAGCAGCACATGGGCGCTGACCGCATCGCTGTCCCAGTCGATTCTCCACGAGATCTTGTGGGTGCCTGCCGGATTCGCGGCCGCGGCGTGGTCCTGGTAGAGCGCGACCACGCGGTCGAGGATCGCTTCCGCCTCCTCGCGCGTCGGCGGGCGCTCCCCCGAAGGCGGCGCGCTGTCGGCAGCGCCTCCGAGGATGGCGGCGGAATTGTCGTCCGTCGGATGGGTGGAGCCGTGGTCCGCCTCTCCCATACACGCCGCGAGGAGAACTGACGAAGCAAGAATAGTGTAAAGTTTCATATGAACCTCCGTCGAATGGGATCTCCGAACAAAACCGGACTGAGCCGTGCGGCCGACGTTGGGTGCGGCGCTGGGCGCGCCGAGAAAACCCTACGGAAACAGGGCGACGAGGAGCAACGACGCGACGCGACCGACATCGGCTGTCTGGCGGTGGGAACTTCCGTTCGGTGCTCTTGATGCCGTCACGGGGATCGATCCTTCAAATTAGTTTGTTGCGGCCTGCCCGTTCGCCCGCTCGGCCGCCTCATGTCCCATGATGGTGGTGTGGCGAGTATTTTCTCATCCAGCGCGGTCCGGAGGCCACGGCGTCCGAGCCGGACCTCGCGCCGCTTCGATCTGCCGGTCGCGTTCACCCCAAAGGGCTGCCGATAGCACCGGAGGGGCGAGCATGCCTGGACCGATAACATTGTCGATGCACCTGAAAAATTACGGCAGCTCATCGAGCGGCGGCAGTTCGTCCGGGCCGAACCGCGAGGTAGCGACCCTCGGGAGCGGTGGGGCGGAGTCCGTCACCGGCGCCCGGCCCTGCCGGGTTGGGGCAGTAGTAGCGCGCCACGCACGCCCCGGCCGGCACCTTGCGCATAAGGTGCTCTCCAGTGGAACCCGCACGTGCCCGACTTGCATAGCGGGCACGCCGACAAAGTTGCCTGCTTTCACCTCTCCGCCGTAACGTGCTGTGCGAACTTCAGCGTGGGGGCAAAACACGGCTGCGCCTCATCGGGCCCGCGACGGTGGCCGCCGTCGCGGGACGCTCCCATTCTCCCGCTGGCCCTGCTCAGGCGAGCCCGCCGCGGAAGAGACCGAGACGGTGGGGGACGCGGATTTCGGAGGAGCGATTGGACCGAGCGCACCATCGGATCGATCGTGTTGCCGGCCATGCCTGACGCGTGGATCGAATTCATAGGCCCCCCGCGCAAGGACGTCACGGGCGTCCTCATGCAGGCCGGCGTGCACATAGTACATCGAGGCGCTCAGGATGAGTTGCCTCCTGGGCTGCTCTTTTTCGAGGAGCTGAAGCCTTACACCTTCGAAGCCCTTCGAAAGCTCACCGCGTGCTCCATGTCCCGCGTGCTGGCAGTGGCGGCGTCCAGGGCGGCGCTCGAGGGGGATGCGCACTGGCGCCTGCTGGCGGCGGGAGCGTCGGATGTGATCGCGTGGATCAACTCCCGGGTGCTGGCTGAGCAGATCGCTTCGCGTCTCGAGCGCTGGCAGGCAGTGGATCGGATCATCTCTTCCCCTCCGGTGCAGAGCCGGCTGGTGGGGAGCAGCAAGGCGTGGCGCCGAGCGTTGCGGCAAGTCGTCGAGGTAGCGGCCTTCACCAGCGCCCCTGTGCTCATCCTGGGGGAGAGCGGGACAGGTAAGGAGGAGGTCGCGAGGCTCATCCACGAGCTGGATTGCCGCCCTGACAAACGGGAGTGGATCACGCTGGACTGTACCACGGTGGTTCCGGAGCTGTCGGGCAGCGAGTTCTTCGGACACGAGCGGGGCGCCTTCACCGGAGCGGCGGCGGCGCGCGATGGCGCCTTCGCCCTCGCAGACGGTGGTACGCTGTTCCTCGACGAGGTCGGGGAGCTGCCGCTCGGACTCCAGGCGCAGCTGCTCCGGGTGGTACAGGAGCGATCGTACAAGCGCGTGGGGTCCAACGTCTGGCACCACGCCGATTTCCGGCTCGTATGCGCCACGAACCGCGATCTGGCCGGCGAGGTCGACCGGGGCGGTTTCCGGCGCGATTTCTTCCACCGTATCGCCGGCTGGACCATCCGGCTACCGCCGCTGCGCGAGCGACCCGAAGACATCCTGCCGCTCGTGCACCACTTGATCCGGACGTTCCTGCCCGAGGCGTCTCCGCCAGAGCTGGACGATCCCGTGCGCGAGTACTTCCTCCGGCGGAGCTACGCCGGCAATGTGCGCGAGCTACGCCAGCTCGTGAGCCGGGTCTGCAGGCAGCACGTCGGCCCTGGGCCCATCACGGTGGGCGACCTTCCTCTGGACGAGCTGCCCGCCGTGGCCCCGACAGCGTGGCAGGACGCGGCCTTCACCCAGGCGATCCGCCGGGCGCTCTCGCTCGGCGTGGGGCTCCGTGAGATCAGCCGTATCACCTCGGAGACGGCGATCCATCTGGCCCTCGAGGAGCACGGCAACCTCCAGCGTGCCGCCAAGCACCTGGGCGTGACCGACCGGGCACTGCAGCTGCGCAAGACGCGGACGAGAGCCTCTCGCGGCTGTCCTTGACCCGTCACGCTCCAGCGCGTGTGCGTCGAAGGGTGAGGATCCCTCGGGCCCACACGGAACACGAAGGTTCCGGCTAGACGGGGCCGTGCGGCAGGACCGCAGGGGCGGTGCCCCTCGACCGCGGCCGAGCCTGCTGCCTTGATTCGCGCACCACCGTGATGACCGGATAGTGATCGCTGCCACCGAGTCTGTGAAAGCGAGTTGTGTTGCTGCAGGTGACCCCCTCGTAGATGAAATAGTCGAGCTCCCTATTACCCCTCCTGCCGATGTGGGTCACGGAACCACAGGAAGCAACGTAGACGTCGGCTCCCCGACCTCGCGAGCCAACTCGTATGTGACGCGTCCGACCGGCGAGTCTAGACGGCTCGGCATTGAAGTCACCTCCAAGCACGAAGTTCAGGTTGAAACGCCGGCTGAGCCTGGCCATGGCTGTGGCCGCCGCCCTCCCATCCACGGGCGCGTCGCCGCTGGCGTTGGCGTGCAGCGTCGCCACGATGAGCGCGTCTCTGAATACTCCATAGGAGTAGGAGCGACCATTGGAGCTCATCAGGGTGCCGCTACCGCGACGGGTTAACGGTCCATTCGATATGATGGCCGAGATGCAGCGATTGTTTAACGCGCCGGCATGCGGGGAGATGTACAGGTGGCGGCCGGGCAGCAGGTTCTCTTGTTGCAGCCTGCCGCACTCCTGGAGCAGGATGACAGGGCAATGCTCCTGGAGCCACCTGAGGACCTCACGCTTCGCAGGCGAGTTGTGCGGATTTCCCTGACTGTTCCAGGTCGCGATGCTGATTTGGCAAGGGCCCGCAGGCGGGCGCCGAGGGCGCGCAGGAGGGCGCGCAGGCGGGCGCGGACGGCCGACCATGTATTCCAAGTCGTCGTCCTCCTCGGGCGGCGGATCGACCTGCGGCACGTGGGTTGGAGGAGGAGCGTCCCCCGGGGGGAGGCTGTAAAGGAACCACGGCCACTTCCGGCGGCTGCGCCATCCTCCTCGATCACCGGCGCTCAGCCAGGCAGACGGGCCGAGGAACCCACCGCCCTTCCTCTCGCGCTCGCCTTCCATCTCCGTCTCCTCATTCAAATCGAACCATCGTGCCATGCGGTCCCTCCTGCTCTTCAAGGACATCGGCTGTCGGCCCCGCCGGTGAAACTCCCGAGCCGCCTACGAACGCTTCTGCTGCCGGCGCGTTTGCGCGGCCATCCGGTTGAGCAGGTGCACCGAGGGCGCGAGATAGCGCTCCGCGAGCCGACTCTGATCCGTGACGTCCGCCGCCAGGTCCACGCCCGTCACCGCGCGATACGCGTGGATGTAGCCCTGGATCTCCGGACGCCAGTAGCGCGCCCAGTTGGCGGCCATGCTGGGCTCGTTGACGACGCTCCACCTCCCGTACCGGATTGACAGGAGGATCTGCTCGCCGAAGGCGGCCAGGTCGTGGAAGTGCACCACGCTGACGTCCGTCCAGCCGTAGATCGACTTCAGGGCGTCCACACGGTCCATCCACGGCTCGGGGTACGGCACCATCACCCGCCCGCCGAGGAACTCGCGCATCTCCGGCCGCGCGAGCATCCACTGCTGCATCAGCATCTCCTGCCGCGCTGTCGACGGCATGTCCCCGAACTGGTTGTGCGCCCCCTGCGCCAGCAGGTAATGCGTCTCCTTCGCCGCGTTGAGCACCGGGAAGCCGTCCGCCACCACAGTGGTGTCGTCATCCTGCCGGAAGAACTGGACGCAGCGATGGAGCAGGTTATGGAACGACTCGAGGAACTTCGAGCGCCGGTCCATGGCGCGCACCTCGGCCACCGCCTTGCCTTGCAGCGAGAATCCGTACTGGTGCTCGTACTCGTACGCTCGCCGCGCCACGCTCAGGCGGTGCTGCTCGTCCTGCACGTAGCCCCACAGCAGGTTGTTGAGGGGGCGGAGCGGATCGAGCTCCATGTTGGCCAGCGGGTCGGCGCCCGCGCGGCCGCGCATGTTCTGAAAGCGCCGGCTGATGTGGTTCATCGCCTGGACCAGCATCCCCTCCTCGTGCCAGTAGCTCCAGATGAGCTCCAGGAAGCATGGATAGGTCAGCTTCTCCCGGACGATGGCCACGTGGCGGTCCACGTCCACCCCGTCCAGCATCCGCTCCTGCGCGGGCGAGAGCGGCACGTCGGGCAGCCGGCGACGAACGATGGCCAGGTACGGTATCACCAGCACGTCGTCCCCCGGCTTGCTATCTCCCGCCAACCTCACCCGGTACCGGTTCCAGAGGTGGGTGAGGAGAGGCACCTTCGATCCCTCCCCCAGCGAGCGCCCGAGGCGAGACTCCTCGGCCGTGACATTTACCTCTTCGATGAACGTATCGAACGTGCGGATCGCCTCGCAGTTCACCATCACGAACGACTCGGTGGCCGTCTTGAGCGCGAGGTACGGATCGACGCCCGGGTAAGGCATGCGCTGGCCCGAGGGACGCGCGGGCAGGGCAGACTGCTTCCCGGCGGGGGCAGCGGAGTAGTCGTCCGAGCCGGACGAGCGGAACAGGACGCGATCGACGTACTCGACGTAGCGCGTGAAGCTGAGGCTCTCGGTGCTCTGGCGAAGGACGATCCAGAGGATCTCATCCCGCGTGAGCGGGTGGCTCGTGCGCTGCAGGACCACGGGGTGAGGGGCGCTGCGGCTCAGCGGGGGTGACCCGCCGGGGGAGCCACCGAGCGCATCCAGCGTCTCCCGCACCACGGCCCGCACTGCCTCCGTCGGCTGCACCGAGACGAGGCGGGCCGTCACCGATACCCGCGCCTCGCCGGTGTGCTCGTGCAGCTTCGCTCCGTCGTGGCTCAGCTCGAGCAGGTTGACCCGCACCCAGTAGGTGCTCACCGGCAGCCCCGCGGTGCTCCATTGCGCGCTGCCCGATTCGCTGGAGCGCGGCTCCACCACGCCGCCCTCTACCTCCCATGTATAGACTCGCTGCTTCACTGAAGGATCCAGGTTCACCGGCGAGGCGGTGAGCTTGAGGATGCCCCCCTCGGCGATGCTGTCCGGCGAAACATCGATGTTGACACCTGCCATTTCCTCATCCTCCTCTATGTGTTTCGTTCACCGGGCAGCGCGGGAGCTACCAGACCTGTCGGGGAGGACCGCGCTCGGGCGAGCGAGGCGCAAATCTCCGATGTGTCCAGCGTGCTGCGCAGAGCCCAGTATTTGAGCAGCTCGTCCAGAGCCTCGCTCTCTTCCTCGGGCGTGATTCGTCCATCGGCCCGGGCTTGGCCGAGGACCGCGAACACCAGCGAGGGGCGCGCCTTCCGCAAGCGCGCCCGGTGGGCACGGAGCTCCCCGTACAGGGCTTTCAGCTGCGCAGGCTGGCGCTCCCGAGCGGCCAGCGCCTCCGCGAGCGAGCGCCCTCGCAGCCTATCCGGCCGGTGCGTCACGAGGAAGTCCACGAATCGCGGCAAGCTCGCCTCGAGCAGCTGCGCGAGCCGCCGCGTGTCGGAGCTCACCCCGGTGAGGGGGTAGAGCTCCTCCCAGAGCCGTGAGACGCGGGCCCACTGCGGATGCGGGTACAGGGCCTGGCCGATCGCGCTGCTCAGCTTCACGCGTATCCACGGCATGGGGTGAGGATCGCTCGGGGTCACCCGGAACACGAAGGGCCGCGGAAGGCTCATTACGGCGATGAGCCCCAAGGTCGAGGTGACCCCCAGCCGCGAGATGGACCAGAGGTCCGCGACGATCTCCGAGATCCATCGCTCCCACAGCGACCAGGCCTCGACGTCCCGGCCCGCGTCCACGCCGCCGAGGGCGCTGCGCAGCGACGGGACGAGGTTGAGGAGGGCCGCCGCCTGATGGCCGACCTCGTGGACGAGCGAGGACGCGATGCCGCTGCCGATCATCCGCTCGCGTGGGATGCGGATGATGGACACCGGGTTATTGCCCCCGCCGGGGAGGCGCGTGCGCGCCCTCCGGATGGCTGCCCCGGGGCCGCGGGCCAGGTAGCAGATGACCGGCGGTGCCTGGTAGTAGCCGGGCAGCGCGAGCGCGTCCTGGGACACCACGTCCAAGCCAGATAGCCAGACGCCATTGTTGACCTCGCTGCGCTGGCTCATCGCCTCGCTGAAAATGTCGAACTGGCTGAGCAGCGCGTTGAACAGGAGCCGGATCAGGACAAAGCGCTTCTGCGCGTATGCCGGCGGAGCCGCGCGGCCTTCGGCGCCATCCAGCCACGCAAGGTAGTCGTGTATGCGGGTGCGCAGCTCGCGGCGGCGCACGACGAGATAGCTCTCGATGGCCGCCTGCGCCTCGACAGAGAACGCCGCCGCCGGAACCATCGTCTCCTGCAATGCGAACGACCGGAGGCGATCGAGCCTCGTGAGGAGGGCGCGGGCTTCCTGGCCGATCATCCAGGATGCAAAGGAGCTGGCGGTCATGGCGCTAGAGCGGCGAGCAGGTCCGAGGGGCATGGCTGGACGCGCGGACCAGCCAAAATCAACGTGTTGTGCACGCACCGCATTTACATCCTTTTTTTGAGGGGTTTGATCGCCCCCCCGCCACGATAGATCCCCCTGAGGATGATATTGGCGCCCCGGCGAACCCAGCGACCGCTCGCGGCGAGCGCCACGCGGGGGCGCCGCCTACCGGGTGGAAACACTCTGCCGTCGGACCGGCGAGCCGCGGGCTCGGAAGCAGCTTGCGTCTTCGCGCTTCTCACCGCGTTCTGAACCTGCCGGTTCAAGTTTCCGTCCGACGGGGAACTGAGGACCGAACCCGTAGCATCCGTGGCGACCCGGACGAATTGCTTGGCCACCTCGAACTCGCGGTCCTCATGGCTCAATCCCTCCAGCTCGAGCCCGAGGGCGTGGCCCTCGAGCTCGCCGTCCCCCTTCGCGCGAACCGCGGACGAGACCTGCCGGGTCAGGCGCTTCAGCGCTCGCCCCACGCTCTTGCCCACGACGTTCGACACGTCCGTGCCCAGCTTGGCCCCCACGTGCTGGATGAGCTGGCCCAGGAACTGGTCCATCTCCTGGTCGCTCTGGACCTCGAGCAGCTCGGCGGCGAACTCGTGGATTTCGTCCTCCGAGACGATCTCCTGTTCGTGCGCTTCCCACTCCTCCTCGGCTTCCTGCTCACCTTCCTGTTCAGCTTCCTCCTCAGCTTCCTCCTCGGCCTCACCAGCGAATTCGTACTCGAAGGACTCGTTGTTCAGCTCCTGATAGGTCCGATCCAGATCGTGCATGACCTCACCTCACTTTGCGTCGGCTCGCAATGACGGGCCGATGTTACGCTTCAGGTCTTTATGCAGCGGTGGTGCCAACCTCGGAGGCCAACGCGCGAACCGGCGTTCGCCGCGGTGCCAGGGAGCGCAGCGCGGGCCAGGGCGAGCAGGATTCACGTGCCGCCGGATCGTCGCGCGACAGCACGGCGCCGCGGTCGGGGCGGCGCGTTGCACCCAAGGTCACCGTGAGCCGGAGCGAACTCCTGTTCGGCGCGGGTGAACAGCGGTTCGCGTGTGGCCAGCGCGGAGGTCAGGAGCGCCAGCCGGCGCGCTTCGGACCAGAGCGGTCGCAGGCGGGTGGTGCGGCGGGCGGACGCCGTGCCCGCGAGAAGACGCCGCGTTGGTCCGCGAGGTGCATACGGCCCGCCCATCCTCAAAGCACGCTCGACGTGCGCTTCGCTCAACATCGCCAGAGCTTCGCTCAACGTCGCCAGAGAGGGTGACGCGCATACGCGCGGCGACGAGGATGGGAGCTACAAGCCCACGTCGAACGGACGCTTGAGTACCATGATGAGCGATGCTGGTCGCTGGCACTCGACCTGCTATGCCTCACGGCGGTCCACGGACAGTCGGCGCCAAACCTTCACACGACGGGAGCACGCGCATGCACGACAGTCGTCGTACGTACCAGGAGCCGGAAGGTGAGTCGTTTCACTACGAGTTCGAAGATGAGCCGTTCCACTACGAGTTCGAAGGTGAGCCGCTCCACTACGAGCTCAAAGGCGAGCGATACCCGCAGAGGCCACGATTATGCGGTCAGCCAGAGCCGAAGCCAGGGCAAGGGACAAAGCCGAAGCCGAAGCCGAAGCCGAAGCCAGGGCAAGGGACAAAGCCGAAGCCGAAGCCAGGGCAAGGGACAAAGCCAGTGCCAGTGCCAAGGCCAAGGCCAATACGACCTGGACTAGGTGACGACAGAGGTCAGGACCTCGCTGTAGCCATTGGCGATTCCATCAGGGAAGGCTTCGCGATGAGCAAGAGGAACGACCAGGTACGCTCGGACTTCGTGCGCAAACGCCTCGACGACTATGCCAAGCAGTATCCGGGCTACAACGTAGTCATGTGCCACACCAAGCACAAGGCATATGGCAAATACGTCCACAGGCATGAGGAATGCCCGATCGAGCTAGCGATCGTCGGCAAGGGCTCGATTGGGTTCGAGATCTATCTCGCGCGCAAAGGCGACTGCTTCAAGCTCGTCCGGAAGGGAGATGGCGGTTGGATTAACTGGGGGTACCTGGGCGATTTCGATCGCCTACCCAATGAAAAAGGGAACATCCTCATCGCTCGCACCAAGCAATCCTGCCAATTCCCGCGTGAGCCGACCCCCCGTTCCGACCAGACCAGGCCGCGCGTCCCGACCAGACCAGGCCCCCGATTCCGGTGACCCAGCCGCGCAACGGCCGCCGTGGGTGGAGCGTAAGCCGTCCACGAAGGGCGTGTAGGTACTGGCCTCGTCGGACGCGCCCGGAGGGCCGCTGCGCTCGGACCTCAACGAGCAGGCCCCATTGCGAGGACGATCTTGCCCCGCGGGCGGGGGCGGGTGCCGTCGAGCATCTCATGCGCGCCGCGGACCTCGGCGAGCGGCAGCACGGCGCCGATGTCGACCGAGAGCTCGCCCGAGTCGAGCAGGGCGGCGATGCGGTCGAGGTGGGCCGTCGTGACATCGACGAGAAAGAAGCTCGCCCGCACGTCACGACGGGCGGCCTCCTCCTGCTGAGGGGTCGACACCGCCGAGACCAGGGTGCCACGCGGCTTGAGCACGGCGAAGGACCGCGCCTGTGTGTCGCCACCGACGAGGTCGATGACGGCATCGACGTCCTTGGCGGCATCCTCGAAGCGCTCGCTCCGGTGGTCCACGACGACGTCCGCGACGAGACCGCGGACAAAATCGCGATCCTTGGCCGAGGCCGTCGCGATCACACGGGCGCGGGCCCGGCGCGCGAGCTGCACCGCATACGCGCCGACGCTGCCGGCCGCGCCGTGCACCAGCACCGTCTGTCCGGCTTCGAGCTGGGCGTGATCGAACAGCGCCTGCCACGCCGTGACGGCGACGACCGGCACGGAGGCGGCCTGCACGTCGTCGAGCCGGAGAGGCTCGCGCGTCACCATGCCCGCCTGCGCCACGGCATAAGCGGCGTGCGCGCCGGTGAAGCGCTTGTTGGTGACGCCGAAGACCCCTGCGCCCGGCGCGAGGCCAGTCACCCCGGGGCCGATCGCGGCCACGACACCAGCGAGGTCCGAGCCGAGCGTCAGCGGCAGCGGCTGGGGCAGCGCGCTCTTGCCGGCACGGATCCAGCCGTCCCACGGCCCGACCCCGGCCGCCGCGACGCGGACCAGCACCTCGCCTGGGCCGGGCAGCGGGAGCGGCACCTCGTCGATGGTGATGACCTCGGGACCGCCGAACCGGTGGACTCGGGCGGCGTCGGTGGAGCTGGGAAACATCGCCGCGAACATGGAGTGGACCTCGTGAGCGTCGAGGGAGGCGCCGGCGGAAGACACCGCGAGGGCAGCCATGAACGGGGTTGTTTCACTTTTCCTCACCTCTATCTTCCCATTCTTCCCGGCAAGGCACGGGCGGGCCTGGTGAACAGCACATCGGGTGTGCAGTTGACCGAAGCTGGCGGATCCTTCTGATGGTGGTCGCGCCGGGTCGCCCGCAGGTTCTTCGGCAAGAAGGGCGCTCGGCGCCACACGAAGAAGAGAGGACCGTGAAGAACGAGATCGCTGGCATCCACATCCCTGACAGCCACCTGGCCGTGGCGGCGACCGAGCTCGCGCGGGAGATGTCGGCGCCCTTCCTCTTCAACCACGTCATGCGCACGTACCTCTTCGGCGCGCTGCTCGCGAAGCGGCGCGGGCTCCAGCTCGATCTCGAGCTGTTCTACCTCGGGGCGGCGCTCCATGACCTCGGCCTGACCGAGAGGTTCCGGGGCCCGGAGCGGTACGAGGTCGACGGCGCAAACGCGGCGAGCGAGTTCCTGAAGCAGCACGGCGTGCCCGAGGAGGCAATCGGCGTCGTGTGGGACGCCATTGCGATGCACACCGTGAGGGGGGTCCCGCCATACAAGCGGCCCGAGGTGGCGCTGCTTCACGTCGGAACCATCATGGACATCCTTGGCAACGACTTGAAGGAGCTCGCTGCGGACGAGGTAGACGAGGTGCTCCAGGCGTACCCGCGCCTCGATTTCAAGCGCGCATTTCCGCAGGCGATCGCTGACATGCTCGCCGGCAAGCCGGAGACCGCCTTCTACAACTTCACGGCCGACATCGCCGAGCGCCTGATCCCGGGCTTCCATGCCCCCAATTTCTACGACGTGATCCTGGCGGCGCCGTTCAAGGAGTGACCGGACCCACGCGTCGAGGACTGTGGCCAGCCGATCACAGCGAGGCTCGCCGCGGCGCGCCGCGGATCTCGCGCGCGGCGCGCCTCGGTTGACAGATTCCGGGCGGCGGGGCATCGAGAGCTCGGGGGCGGGCGCCAAGGCGCCCCGCCCGTTCGACGCAGGCACGGGCGGCGTGACGGTGACCCGAGAACTCGTTCTTCAGCTCGGCGCGGCGGGTCAGGGGCCGCTCTTTCTGCAGATCGCGCGCGCCGTCGTCGAAGACATCGAACGGGGCCGCCTGCGCCCCGGCGAGCGGCTGCCCTCCAGCCGCAAGCTCGCCACCCAGCTCGGCGTGCACCGCAAGACCGTGGTCGCCGCGTTCCTCGAGCTCGCGCGCCAAGGTTGGATAACGAGCGCGCCCGCCACCGGCACCTACGTCTCGAGCGACCTGCCCGCCAAGCTGCCCCCCTTCCGCCGACGAGCCCTCGCCGACCGGGCCGGGTTCGACCTGCCCGGACGCCCCTTGCCGGCCCCGTCCTCGACCCCGCGCGCCGGCCTGCTCCTGCTCGGCGGGGTGCCCGAGCTCGGCTTCGTGCCGAGGCTGGAGCTGTGCCGCGCCTACCGCCGCGTGCTGCTCGGCGCCGGGGCGCGCGCGCTGATGGACTACAGCGACCCCCGGGGCGAGCCGCGCCTACGCCGGGCGGTCGTCGAGTTGCTGACCCGGGCGAGGGGCGTGCGGGCGAGCGTCGAGTCGGTCAACATCGTACGCGGCAGCCAACAGGGCCTCTACCTCGCGGCGCGCGCGCTGCTCGAGCCGGGCGACTGCGTGGCGATCGAGGCGTACAGCCACCCCGCCGCCCGCGGCGCGCTCGAGCTCTCGGGCGTGGAGCTCATGCCCGTGCCGCTCGATGGCGAGGGGCTCGACGTCGCCGCGCTCGAGGCGCTCTGCGCGGCCAGGCGGGTCAAGGCGGTCTACACAACGCCCCACCACCAGCTCCCCACGACCGTCACCTTGACCGCGGCGCGGCGCGTGCGCCTGCTCGAGCTGGCGCGGCGCCAGCGCCTGCTCGTGCTCGAAGACGACTACGACCACGAGTTCCGCTATGAGGGGCGGCCGGTGCTGCCCCTTTCGTCCGCCGACCGCCACGGGGTGGTCGTTTACCTGGGCACCATGTCGAAGATCTTGGCCCCAGGGCTGCGGCTCGGCTTCGTCGTATCCACCCCCGACGTCGCCGAGCGCATCGCGGCCTACCGGGCCTTCGTCGACCACCAGGGCGACCACGCGATCGAGCGCGCCGTCGCCGAGCTGCTCGAAGACGGCGAGATCGATCGGCACACGCAGAGGGTCCGGCGCGCCTACCGCGCCCGCCGCGACGCGCTCTGCGAGGCGCTCGCGCGCCACCTGCCCGGGCTCGAGTTCGACCCTCCCCGCGGGGGCATGGCCCTCTGGGCGCGGGCCCCCGGCGTCGACATCGACGCGTGGGCCCGGCGCGCGCACGCGGCGGGCGTCTCCTTCCAGCCTGCGAGTCACTTCGCGCTCGGTCGCTGGCCGCTCGACTTCGCTCGCTTCGGCTTCGCCGCGTGCGACGAGGCCCAGCTCGCGGATGCGGCGCGGCGGCTCGCGCAGACCCTGCCGAAGGCCCGGTCGAGGCCCGCGGGCGATCGCCCCTGACGCGCGCCTCGCTCCCCGCGGCGCGCGGGCGACTGGACTACTCGACATCGACGATCTGGCCCCAACGTAGGGTGCCTGCGTGGGCTAGGGTCTGACCGGACAGGAGACCCGAACATGGTCAAAGCTTTCTTCGCCAGCATGATATTCGGTGCGGCATTGCTCGGCTGCGCCCAGACCGGGGCGCCGAGCCCGCCCCCCGCGGAGGCGGAATCGGAGAGCCAGGCATCGCTCACGACGCACACGCAATGGCTGGTGCAGCCGGGCGCACGCCTGCTCTTGCTCGGCGTCACCAGCGACAACCACGCCCTCTATCAGGAGGGAGAGCTCGTGTACGCGACCGCGCTCAAGCCGGGCGCGACGAGGCAGCCAGTCGCCCAGGTGCCCCCCGGGAACACCGCGTTCGTCTACACCGTCGGCAAGGTCGCGTTCTGCTGGACCAACCCCGACCGGACCTTGCCCGGCTTCGGGATCAGCCCCCTCGTCGTGTGGAGCGCGGCGTCCGGCCCGCACGAGGCGTCCGCCGCCTCGCCCATCGGGACCTTCGCGACCTCGGCGAGCGCCGACGGCCGCTGGGTGCTCTTCCCCACCCATAGCAACGCCGATGGCAGCGTCGGCGACGTCGAGCTCGCCTCGACCGACATGAGCGAGCGCACGACGCTGCTCGGCGCCGTGCCGATGGGCTTCCCCCTGGGGTACTGTCGGCCCTTCGCCGCGTTCGTCGGCCGCCACGGCCGCTCGCACCCGGTCGCGCTGCACTGCGAGGGCGGCACGAGCTCTGCCACCTTGTCGAGCTGGGAGCGGGGCGAGAGGGTCGACCTGTTCGGCGGCGTCGCGACGCCCCCCTTCTTCAGCGCCGACGCCGACCGCGGGTCGTTCTTCACGACGCTGGCGGGCTCGGGGCACCCCGTCGTCGTCTCCGACGACGGCGAGGTGAGCGCGCTCGACGAGGTGCGCTCGAGACTAGGCTTCTTCACCAGAGACGGCGTCGTCGTGTACACCGCGCAAACGGAGGCCGGCCTCGAGCTGCGCCGCGCCACGCCGGGCGACTGTCCGTCGACCGAGACCATCGCCGACGAGGTCGGGGGCATTCTCACCGTCCTGGCCGGGTCGAAGGTCATCACCGACGCGTGGGCGTCGCCGGACGGCAGCAAGGTGCCCTTCTTCACCCGGCGCGACCCGGCGACCGGCCTCTCCGATGTGATGCTCGCCGACGCGCGCGGCGGTACCCCGCCCCTGTCGGTCGACCCGCAGGCGCGGAACGTGCTCGGCGGCCCGCCCTTCAGCGCCGACTCGAAGCACTTTCTGTTCGCCCGCATCGTCGACCTGACGACCGGCACCGCCCCCCTCTTCGCCTCGGCCGAGGGCGGCGTGCGGCAGTTCAGCGACGACGGGGGCTGGAGCTACCTGCCGGCCGTCCGCGGCCTCGTGTCGTTCAACGACAACACCCACTTCGACGCGGAAGACTTCGCGAAGTCGACGGCCGACCTGAAGGTCGTCGACCTGTCGCGCGAGCGCCTGGAGCCTCGGCTCATCGCGCCGGGGGCGAACCTGACCTACTTCAGCAGCCACGGCGGCCGCCGCCTCGCCTTCACGACGGACCTCCCCGGTACGACGGCCGGCCTCTATTCGGCCGAGGTCGGCAGGTAGGCGCGCCGAATCGGCGGGTCGGGCCCCGGCCGGCGCGGGCGCTCGGCGGCGCCGGGGCTCCCCGGGCCCGACGCTCGCCGGTTGGGCCCGGGTCGGGTCCATGCCTTCCAGACGGGTGCGAGCGGTGGTCGAATCACGTGCTCGGCTTCGCCTGCGCGCGCGGCCCCTCCCGAACGCGGCCAAGCCGCGTGGGAGGGGACCGAACGCCGTCAGCGGCGCGCCTCGCTTCGCGCTTCAGCGGCTCAGAGCTTCGTCACCACGATCGACTCGATGTTGTCGTTCATGTCGTCAATCTTCTGCCGATCACCCCGATAGGTGTGCCTCGTCCCCGAGAAGTTATCGTCCGCGTACACGGTGACGTTGAAGCCGGCGGGCACTCGCAAGGACGAGATCCAGTTCGTCTTCACGCCCATGTTGCGCATGTCTGCCGAGGTGTACTCGCCCGGCCCGAACGTGCTCAGCGCCTCCACGAAGTCCACATGGCGATACACGGTGATGCCTTGGCCTTCGGCTGCCGGGATCTTGGCCACCCCGCCGGAGTAGAGGTGCCACAACGTGTCGACGTCCGATCCGGTCAGCTCCGTCCACATCTCCGGCGAGTAGGTGCGCTCCCGCAGCAGGTCGTCGAGCGCATCCACGACCGGCGTCTGGCCGACGCGATAATTGGCGTCGATCCACTTGAAGAACGCGGCCGTGGTTCTGTAACTGTTGGTGTAGTGCGTCTCCGCCTGCCAGCCGCCGGGGAGCGCCCAATCCGTGTCTGGCAGCTTGTAGGCGTCTCGCACGTAGTCGGCTGAACCCTCGATCACCCACGACGGCACGCCGCCCACATAACCGCTCTGCACCACGTGCATGGCCTCATGCACGAAGGCGTCCAGGTCGTCCGGGTGCTCCATCATGTAAATCGTGTTGTAGTAGATGGTGTTGCCGCCGGTCGCGAGCAAGCCCGTCGTGCGATTCACCAGGTGCACGGTGCTCGCGGCGTCCGGGTTGAAGCGATTCACGAGCAGCGGATAGGTCTCGTACATGCGGCACTGAATGCGCTCCAGGAGCTCCGGGTCGAAGTCCTCGCTGGTCTGCACCGTCAACTCGAACGGAGCGTTCTCCGCGCAGGCCAGCCCCGGCGCGACAGCGACGCCCTCGAAGCGCAGGTTGTCAATCAAGGTGGCCGCCGCGGAGCTCGGCTGATTCACCTCGATTTGAAAGCGCACGTCCACATTTTGCTGCAGCGCTGCCTTCACCGCGGGCGTCACTGGAAACGAGAGCGTCTGGAAGCTGCCGGCTGAGAGCCCCTGCAGCGACGCTTGGCCCAGCCAGATGTTGTTCAAACCCGCGCTCACGCTGCTCGCGTAGAGCTGCACGTAGCCCCAATCCGGAGTCGCAGGGAGCTGGACGTCGAGCAGCAGGGTGTCGCTCACGTCCGACACTGTTCCCAGCTCCTGAGACTGGAGAAAGACGTGCCCCGCACCCTGGATGCTCAGCGACGACGATCCCTCGCTGTGGTCCGCGCTGAGCGCCGCAGTTCCGGCAGAAGCGCTCCAGGATGCCGCACTCTCGAACCCAAAGACAGCGCGCTGTTGCTCGGAAGCCAAGGCACTCGAGACCTCCGCCGTGTCCTCCACATCCTGAGCGTCGACGCTGCAAGCACTGAGCGTCCATAGCGCGAGCAGACCGACGCATCCGAGCCGAGTTCCACGCCATGCATTAAAATTATTCATCACCAACTCCTTACATTCGATTCAATCGTTTGATTTGGACACGGCGCCCGCGTCTCGCGGCATTGGCAATGCACATCCGCAAGCCAAACCCCGACACCACCAGCAGCCGCCCCATTCACGTCACATCAAGCCGCGACAACCTTGGCGCGACCTGCATCACAATCCATTAGAGAGAAGCCCCTCAACCAGCCTTCACCCCACCCGGTCGACTTCACGACACTCCCCAACAACTACGGTCGGATGCCTTCCGCCTGGTGCTATGCCGCGGTAATCCCAGGCGCTTCAGGCGTGGAAGACCTGCCTGATCGCCAGTAGGGTACAGCGATACGGTCGGATGCCTTCCGCTTGGTGCTATGTCGCGGTAATCCCAGGCGCTTCAGGCGTGGAAGCCCCGCCTGATCGCATAAGGCCCGTTCTGTCAATGAGCTCGCACAGTCGGACTGCACGAGTCAGGAACGGCTCCGAGAATCCTGACTTTGCGGAACGCGTTTGTTTGTCCTATCCGAACGAGGCTCCTGGGCGGCTGGTTGGCGGTGCCCAGGACCTCCGCTTGGATGTATTGCTCCACGACTCCATGAATGCTGGCGGCCTGGGTTTCCTTCAGCAAAACGTGACCCCCATGCCCCCAAAGATCGCGCCCGCGACCGCCGCCTGCTCGAAGCCGGTGGGAAGGTCGCCCTGGAGCACGAATCTGTCTCGCGTGACCCGAACGAGCAGGTGCTGGTTGGCGCTGCCCAGGACCTCCGCTTGGATGTATTGCTCCACGGCTCCATGAATGCTGGAGGCCTGGGTTTCCTTCATCAAAACGTGCCCCGCCCATGTCCCCGAAGATCGCGAACGCGACCGCCGCCTGCTTGAAACCAGTGGGGAGGTCGCCCTGGAGCACGAATCTGTCCCGCGTGACCCGAACGAGCAGGTCGAAGCCGGCCTCGACGCGGAGCGGCCCGACGACGCGGAGGCCGAGGCGCGCCCCCGCGCCCAGGCTGGCCCACGCGCGGGCGCCGGGGTCGGTCGGGCGGATGTCCGTGCTCTCGTAGATGAACGCGTGGATGGCGCCGGCGAGCACCCGCCCGCAGAGCCCGAGCGCCACTGAAGGGCGGCGGGGGCGCGGGGCGCGGCGGCGGAGCGGCGGCGGGCGGCGCTCGAACGTCGGCACCATTCACGACGGCCCGCGCTCCAGGTTCTCGCGCAGCTTACGCAGTCCGTCGCGCGCTCGGCCGCGCATCACGCGGCAGGAGTGGGACCACAAGCCAGCGAAACCACCACCGCTGATTGCGGCTGACCATGCGCCACTCGACGCGCGTCGAGCCGTCGGCGAGCGCCGCGAAGTCCACGCTCATGCGGGCCAAGAGGAAGCCCTCACCTTCGGTCACCAGACGCTCCCCGACGCGCGCCTCCTTCACCTCGATGTCGATCGTGCCGGTGCGCCCGAAGGGCATGCGCACGGTCTCCCGGTAGCGCTTGCCGACCTGCCCGTGCTCCAGCGTGTCGAGCTCGCGCATGGCTGCGACGCCCGGGAACCAAGTCGGGAAGTTCTCCATGTTGGACACGTACACGAACGTTTCGTGCAGGGGCCGGCCGATCTCCACCGAGCCCTGCGCCAGAAGCTCCGGCTGCGCGCCGCTCACGAGCGCCTCCTCGGTGCCGTCTTGATCTCCATCGGCCTGAGCAGGCTCTGCTCCACACTCCGACGCATCGCGCGGACGTAGCGCGGCCGGGACCAGCTCCGCTCCTCGATGAGCTCCTGCCAGTTCCCGATCGACAGGATGGTGGCCAAGAAGTCCGCCGCATCCGACGCCGACCATTCGTCGACCAGCGCGCCTTCGGCCTGAAGCCGCGCCACGAAGCCCGCGCAGACGCTCGTGAAACCGCGCATGCGATCGCGCCACGCGAGCTCCGCGTCCTCGTCCGTGGCCCGCGCCGCCCGCATGGCCCGCGCCACGTCGGTGATGTGGGCGACGTAGCCCGCCCACGCACCGATGAACTCGGAGAGGCTCGCGCGCGCGTCGGGGGCGCGCTCGCACCTTCGGACCAGGTCGGCGAACCCATGCACCTCGTCGACGTGACGCACCAGCGCGACCAAGAGCTGGGTCCTGGTCTCGAAGTGCAGATAGATCGCTTGGCGCGACACCCCGGCCGCCGACGCGATCTCCGCCATCGAGACTCCGCGACGCCCCGGCTCCGTCACCAGCCGGCGCGCGGCCTCGAGAATCACGGCGCGGGTTTCCCCGTCCTTGCTTGACATGGTGTCAACATGGGGCGTAGTTGACACTGTGTCTAGCAAGGACGGGCGCGCCGGTGGTACGGTGCGCGCGGGCGACCGCGAAGGGCTCGGGGGACTCTGCCGCTAGAGCGCAGAACAGGTTGAACCGTCATTGATTCTCGGCATTTATGCGGCCTCCGCTCTCCAGGCGGTGGAGCGCCTCGGCCGGCCGGTACGTGCACGCGGGAGAGGTTCGAGGCCGGCAGCGGCCAGCACTGCCGCAACCCGCGTGCGCTCATCCGCGTCGGCGTCACGCCGTGACTCCGGCTCACTGGCCAGCGCCCGAAGGTGGCAACGAACGCTCCACGTTCGACCAAGCGCAGCTCGCCGAGCTTGGTGACCGGCAGGGGAGGGCCCGGCGCGCGGATCGTGTCGAGGAAGACGCGCGGCGGGATGCCGGTGACCGACTCGACGTTCTTCTGCGAGAGCATCTCCGGCAGCGGCGCCGTGATCGTGAGCCCGTCCAGCGGGATCGCGAGCTTCGCCGTCGCCGTCGCGGACTGGTCGCGCGCTCTGGGGCTGCACGATCCGCTGGCGAGCGCCTCCGGGAGATTTCTCTCGACCACTCGGACGACGTTGCCTGCCTGACGAAGAGCAAGGGGTGCCGAACCACGCGCGAGATCCGCTCGTGCCATGCCGTACCTCCATCGTGTTAGGTTGGCGAGCAACCGTGACCGAAGCCGCCGAAAGCGGCCCGAAAAGGTGATTCTGCGCCTAAGGTAATTCGACTCGAATTACCCGGAGATGCGCCTGGGAAAAACATGGCGTCCTGTTGCGGAGTTAGGTGTTCTGGGAAGCGCCGCTGAGGGGCCGAAAAGCGGGGAAACAAAGGGCGCGATTTGGTAATTCTGAGCGCCCGTAGGCGTCGCGCATGAAGGCGACACGAAGGGGGGCGCCACGGTAGGGGCGTCGGGCAGAACGCGAGCAGCACCCGCGCTCGTCGAGCCACGCTATGAGCAGAAGGGTTTCGTCCTGACGCGTCCGGGGCGCTCGCGTAGGACGTCTGGCCACTCGCGCATGGCGGAGCGGATGCGGCGTCGAGGAGGATGCCGGCGAGTTCGGAGCGGTCACGCAGGTCGAGGGCGACATCGGGCGCTGGTGACTGGACACCGGCGCTCAGCGCCGGCGAGCTCGGGGCCGTCGCCGTCCACCTGGTCGAACTCTGCCACGTCGCGGCGCTGGACACCGGCGAGCTCGCCGTCGTAGATGGCACCCGAGCAGAGGGCGAGGCCGCGGCGTCGAGGACCACCGCGACGTGGTCCGCACCTTCCGGCGGACCGGAAGGGGTGGTTGATGAAAGGATGGGCTGCCTGATGAAAAGAGCGTGTTCTCCCGGGTGCGGCGCGGTGGCCATCTCCTTCAGCTCGGATCCCCTGGATTGGGTGTGGGTCGGCGTGGTCCTGCTCGTGCTCGTCGGCATGGGCGCCGCGCTCGTCCTCCGCTTCCGGCGCCGCCGCTGACCTGGTAGGCCGGCTTTACCCCGCAGAGGTGCGCAGCTCGCTTGGGGCGGCGCCAGGCGGGGGAGCGGCTGCGGGGGCGAGGTGAACGCCCGCAAGCCTCGGGCTCAAGCCGTCGAGGTCGCCTGGCCGGGCCGCGGAGCGGCCGCGAAGGTCGAGGAATGCATCGGGCGCTGGTGACCGGCCGTTCATCGACCAGCTCGTTGGCGACACCCCCGCCGCGTAACCGCGTGCGCCCCTGCGCACGCCCGGAGCGGGCCGTTCCGCATACATCCCGATCTGAGCGCGAAATTTATATTTGACGCCCACGCCACGCTCAGAGAAATGGCCCGCGGTTCTCAGCGCGCTGCGCGCGCAGCGGCCGCAGGCTTCCACCCGGGGGGAGACGGTGAGGGCGTCACAGCGACAACTCTCATGGGCAGCAGGGGTTGTCCTCCCGCTCCTTGTTGTCCCGGCGCGCGTAGAAGCGTACGAGCTGAGCGCCGGTGTGAGCCTCGGGTGGTTCCAGGCCGGTACCGTTCCGCGCCTCGCGGTGGGGCCGCACGCGGGCGTAGCGTGGCCCATCCAGCGAGACATCCTGTTCACGGTGCACGACCTGTGCACGATCCTACCCCCGACCCAGGAGGGCGGACCCGGGGTCTACAACCAGGCCTCGGTTGACATCGGGTACGCATGGAAGGACGGCAACGTCAGCGCGGGGCCATCGGTCGCGCTCTACCTCGTGCCGGCGTGCGGCATCACCTTGTGCGGCCGGGTCGGTGGCTTGGCCGTGGGCGGCCACGCGCAGACCAACGCGTACGTTGCCGGACCGCTGGGCGTGTCGGTGAGCGTCAATGTGGATTGGGTCGGCAGGGGTAGTCTTGTGCTCCCGGGCTACGTGTCCGTCGTCGTTGTTGCTGGTCCTGTGCTTCGATGGAGTGCCAAATGAACGCGAAGAGATTTCTGTTGCTGATCGTGGTCATATCAGTTTGGACGCTGGCGGCGTGCAACTGGACGATAGGAGACTGCTATCCTGTCGGGGACAGAACTTCAGGCGCAGGTGCCGGTCCAGGCTCGGAGCCCCGCCCGGTCTACACCTCCGCCGGATCCGGTGACTTCGGGGCGGAGCCGCCGGAAGACCCGTACGACGGCAGCGAGCGCAAGATCGCGTGCAACGAGTCGGACCTCGAAGACGACGAGGAGGAGGAGGACGCGCGTCCGACGAACAGCCCGGAGAGCCCGCGAGATCCGTGCCCCGGAGTCGGCGACATAGCCGGCGACGGAGCGGCCTTCTTGACCTGCAGCGAGGCATGCAGCGAGAAGTGTCCGTCGCCTGGAATGGCCTCATTCAGATACGTAGATTTTGATCTGTCGGACTTCCCGTTTGTCACCACCGTCGAGGACGACGGACGGGGCAAGGGCGGCGGGTGGCAAGTGGCTAAGGCCAACCTGAGGTTCACGCATATCGTTGTTGAGCGCGGCGGCCGCAGCACTAACGAGTGGCACTGCCCTATCACCATCCAAATGCCGCTTCGGACTGAGTTGATGGGAAAAGTCGATTCGATCCGTGCAGCCATCCTCAGCGACGAGATCTCAGAGGAGGTCGCAAACCGCTTGGACTACAACCTTCCGTCGGGAATCTTTTGCAAAAAGTTTGCCGGCGAGGCGGACGCTGCGTTCAAGTTAAAGTATCGGGGCCTCGGCGCCACGGTGACGAATCCATGAAGATAACTCGCTCGGAGCTGCTCGACCTCGTCTACCGCTTCTACCCGCGGGGTATGCATAAAATTTCACGCATCCATGTACCTCCGGGCGAGCTCGTCTACGTCGACACGGAGGAGCACCGCCGCCTGGTGGAAGCCGCAAACCGCGGACGAGCGGAGTACCCAACGTGGGAAGCGATGATCCACCTCCTGGGGGATCGATACGGCCTTCAGAACGAGTCGCTCAGCCTGGTGTCGGGAGGGGCTGACCCGGCCTACTCGGCCCGCATCTATCGCCCCAAGGACTTGGAGCCCGTTCCCTCGCCCAACAGCAGGGCTTCGCTCAGCTTCCACGTGAGCCTCCTCGGCCCGTATTATGGGATCCACGATGCGGGCGAGCCCGATGAGATACCGGCGGCGGTCGCCCAAGAGATCGAGGCCACGTACCCAGGCTACCAACCGATCCCGCCGGAGCTCGGGAACGAGGTGGTGCCGGATGTGGACATGGACGGCGTGAAGATGATGGGCGAGGCGACGATCTACATGTGCCTCTTCTCGCCCAAGTGGACTTGGGTGGATCCGTAGCCATTCCCTTGGGCGGCCGCCGTCCACTTGACCGGGCTCGGGCGCTTCGCCGTCGAGGCGCTCGAGGCAAGCTCGGGGCCCTCCCCCTCCGCGGCGGCGTTGGTGGCGGTACGCCGCCGGAGGGAAGCTCGGGCGACTTGGTCCCGTGACGGGATCGTAGCGCGAGCGCGGCGCGGAGGCGCACGTTAGGCGGTGGCGCCGGCGTCGAGGCGGACATCCGCGAGTTCGGCGCGCTCGCCGTCGTCCCCTGGCCGAGCTCGGGGCGCGACCGCATCCCCGTCGCGGTGAAGGTCCGGGTCCAGGAGGATAGGGCGATGCTCGTCTCAACGGTTGCAGCAGAGCACATGCGTGTCACCGGGTTCGACCTTCCCGCTTACCACCTTGGACTCTGTCGAGGGGGCGCAGCTAGGCTCGTCCTTCGTTAAGATGGACCGCACCGCGCCGATCCGCCCCTGGATCGTGTCCGTGCAGAGCGGCTCATCCAGCCCGGAGATGAGAACGGATCCGATCTCGCCGGAGCATCCTACCTGCCGGTACAACGTGGTCTGCATGCGGCAATCGCCGCCGCTCGGCTCCCCACAGGAGCACGGGCTGCACGTACGCGTGTCGTTGTAGAGGGGGAACTCCCGCCGTGTCTCGTGGGACGCCCAGCACTCTCCGCTCGGCTGCGGCTGGTAACATTGAAGGAAGTCCGGCCAAGCGAAGTCGACATCTGGACCACAAGCCCGGACGAAGCGCATGCCCGTTCGCCGCAGCGCAGGAACCTCGGGGATAGCTTGGCAGTCCGTCACAAGGGGCGGGTGGATGGTCACAAAGGCATAGGAGTCGCTCGGAATGGGCTCGGGAAGAGGAAAACAGGTCCCATCCCAGGAAGTGCCCGGATCGATCCTGCTTACGAGGTCGCTGAGGGCGCACACGGACGAGGAGTGTACATCCACCGTGTGCGAAAGCACACATCGCGACGGTCCACACGTGCAGGGCTCGCATTCCTCGTGCCCAGGTGTCCCTACCCACCCTTCCCACAAGAGATTGCTGTCGCCGTGCGGACCGCATCGCGGAGCGTTCTCGGGCCGGCCGACGAAGAGCAAGATGAGCTGGCTCGGATCTGGCTCCGGCAGGTTGTCGGGCGGCACCGGCGAAGAGCAGCCGATGGTCCCCCACGTAGCCAGCATGGAGAGCACAACCGAGCGCAGCGCGGCTGTTATCCCACGGCCTGGGTCAATCGTCAGCATTGGCATGAATTACCTCCATCAGGTCCGCGCTGGAGCAGCAGAAAGTTCGGGTTTCGCCGCTCTCGATCGTGCCATCCACCAGGGAGATATCGGTTGTTGGCGGGCACGTGCCCGGCTCATCCTGCGCGAGCACTACACGCGCCCCTGCCAGAGGCGAATCTTCATATGTAACATAGCAGGCCTGCTCGCTTGTACCGATTCCATTGCCCGAGTACAGCATGAGAGAGCAGCTCGCGTCGCTGAAGAGCAGCACGTCCGCCACGCAGCTTCCACCGACGGGTGCGCCGCACGTACAGGGCGTGCAGGTACGCGCGTCTCGGATCTTCTCCTGAAACTCGAAGCGCGCGGAGAAGCCCGGCCGGCACGAGCCGTCGTCTTCGGGTGCGATGCACACCAGCCCGTTGAAGGCTGACTCATACTCACCGGTCCACGGGCAAGCTCGTGCAAAGGTCCCGCTGAGGGGCGGCAGAGCAAGCTGCGCCGAGGACTTGCACTCGGTAGCCATCGTAGGCGACTTCAGGGTGACCGCGGCGAAGGCGTCGCCCGGGATAGGGGACGAGAGCTTGACGCAGTGCCCCGACGGGTTGGCTGCACCAGAGAGGTCGACCTCGATTCCTTCGCCCGCGCAGAGAGGCGCCTCGTGCACCAGCATCCTGTCCGGTAGCGCGCACGCGGCGGAGCCGCACGTGCACGTCCCGCATTCGTTCTGGTACTGAGGATCCGTGCGCACGCCGGCCCAGCCATCCCAGTAATCGAGCCGACCATCCGGACAGATCGGATAATCTAGCGTTTTGCCCACCCACAGCAGCATCGGGTTGTCATCGGTCCGGGGCCGCGGAATATGGAGCTCATCACCGCAACCGAGCAACGCAGCCATGCTGAAGGCAAAACAAGATATAGACCGCATGAGAACCCCTCGCGCTGCTCAGTAAAAGACCTTCTGACTCTGGCAAGGGAGCAGACCGTCACAAGGATCAGGCTCCTGGGCCGGTGTCTTCATGGCTTGCCGCATTGGAGCGGCGGACGGGGTCGTGCGCGGCCGCGCCGCGACGGGCGGCGGGGAGGCCTCTGGGACCGGCTCAGGGCATCGCTCGAGCGGTCGAGCTGAGGGCGGCGGGATGGCTCGAACCGCGGCGGCTTGGACGACTGACTCCAGGCGCGGCACGGCTCGACGAGGGGGCTCCCACCACAGCACCGCGGCCGCGCTGCCTAGCACGAACGCCAGCGCGAGCACCGCGCCGAACCACCGCGCGGGGGAGCGTCGCCCTAGAGGGCCGCTTGGACGCGTGGAGGGCGGGGGTGAGGGCGCCGGCGCCGCGGGCAGCGTCGGCTCGAGGTCCGGCAGATTGGGCACTGGAGGCGACGGCGGCGCGACCGGAGGCGCGGGGGTGGCGTAGCCCCGCGCGTCGCGCGGCGGTACCGCACTCTTGAGCGTGTCGGGCGTTTCGGGAGGGCGCGGTGCGGCGACCGGAGGCGCGGGGGTGGCGTGGTCCCGCGCGTCGCACGGCGACACACTCTTGAGCGTGTCGGGCGCTTCGGAAGGGTGCGGCGTGGGGAACTCGCCGACTCGCCCCTCCCCTTCATTCCAGGCGAACGGCTTTGCTTCCTCGGCGGAGATCGGCGCTTGCTCGTCCGGCGTGTGCCGAGCGCCGGACGGCGCCGCGAAGATACCCGCATCGGGAAGTTCCGGCGGTCCGCCAAGCGCCTCCCACGCACGGTCAAAGCGAGTCAGGACAGAGAGCATCTCTCCGATGCTTGGCTGCCGTCGCTTGGGGTTCTCCGCAAGGGCCCTTTGCATCATCAGCTGGAGCACTGGAGGGATCCCGCTGGGAAAACTCGGGGCTGGGGTCCACGGCGAGAGGGCACGCTTGCACAAGAGCTCGTACATGATCGTGCCGAAGCCGTAGACGTCCGCGCGAGGTCCCAGCCGTCCACCGGAGAGGAGTTCCGGCGGTGCGTACCCGTACGGATCTTGACGAGCGTCCTCCGGGCCGAGCTGAAAAAGACGGGCAAACCCGAAGTGGGTGATCGCGTATCGGCCATCGCCCCCGATGAAGACCCGGTCCGGACTGAGGGCGCCGTGGATGAAGGAGAGCTCATGAGCACGCACGAGACGACGGCCGACGTCGATCAGCACCTTAAGATCCGCCGGCCCGAGGTCGTTTCCGCGCGTGGCGTCGAGGAGCGGGATCGCGTCGCCGAGCACGGGTGACGCTGCCCAAGCCACGGCGCCGTTCACTCCTCCGTAGAGCACGGGGACGACCTCCGGGACCTCGTCGGAGAGGCGCTGCAGGCGCGCGATCTCCTCAGCGAACAGGCCCGCATCGAGGCGCGCGCCCTCGTGGACGTGCAGCCAGACCAGAGCCCCCGTGTCGCCGACCTGCCGCGCGAGGAAGTGACGGAGCAAGCCGCGCTCCTCGTTGAGGAGCTCGTGGCCTTCCCAGACGTCGCCGGCGGCTACCATACGAGCTTGACCTCCGCGCCGGCGCCTCTCGTGCGGATCTCGGCCTTCCGCGGCCAGACGACGTACACGACCGTTGCGGTACCGACCACTGCCCCGACGACGAGCGCAGCCGAGCCGAAGCCATGGAACAGGCCCGCTCGTGTGTTCGCCGCGTGCGCTTCGTCGTAGGTCTTGCGGAACTGCGCGCTGCTCGGGAGCATCGAGCCGTCCGAAAGGCGCGACACCTTGGCGGCCGTTTCACTCTCCGCGGCGTCGCCGGCCAGGTGAAGGCCGATGCCGGCGCCGAGCAGGGCCGCCGAGGCGGCCGCGCCGGTGCCGATGGTCCACGGGTTGCGCGCCCGCGCTGGCGGGCTTGCGGCTTTCGGGGCCTCGAAGGCGAGGGCGACGCGCCGCGACTGCCCCGCCGTCACCCTGACGAGCGCACGGGCGACCTGCCCCTGCTTGCCCGTCGCGGTGACCTCGTGCTGTCCAGGGGCGACGAAGACGGGGCCGCCCGCGCGCACCTCGCGACCGTCCACCAGGAGCCGCGCCGTGCCCGGCGGGGCGCTCACGTGGAGCTCGGCCACGCGTTGCCGGACGGCCGCGAGGTCGGCGCGTCGGACCTCGTAGCGGCGGCGCTCGATGTCGTTGGTCGGCGCGGGCATCTGCGCGACGCACGTGGAGAGCTCGGCCGCGGCCTCCTCGATCCGGCCGAGGCGCAGGTCGAACACGCCGAGCTGACACACGGCCATCGTCGAGGGCTCGAGCTCGTTGATCCGCACCCAGAGCTCGCGGGCGCGAGCGAGGTCGAGTCGCTTGGCGGCCTTCTCCGCCTCCTCGATGAGCTCCTGGACCTCGCGGGACCGGGGAGGAGGGTCCGCGGCCGCGGCCTGTACGGGGAACGCGGAGGCAAGGACGAGGGCTAGGGCCGCCGCTTGCCGCGGCTGGAACGGTAGAATAGAAGCCCGCACGGTTCACCTCGGGGCAAACGAGGGGGACCACAGCGCCGCGCTGGCCCATCCAGCGCGGCGCTGCTTTTCATACCACCGCGACGACGCGGTCGAGCGTGCAGAAGTGCCACGTGTTCCGTGGAGAGCATTGCGATCGAGCGATGAAATTTCTCGTTTGCGACCTGAAAAAGCGCCGCGACCGGTGACGATTCTCGCGGCGGTCCATGACCGTGAGAGCGGCCAGGCGCGCTGCACCGGTCCGGTACGCTCGGAGCGTGCGTCCCGCCCGCCATCGCGGAGATGGGTGCCACCTGTCGTTTGATGGCGGCACGTCCACCGGGAGATGGGTGTCACCCATCTCCGGCATGGACGAGCCACTTCACCCGAATGGGCTCACGGCGTTCCGCCCGCCCCGCACGGGGGCGCGGGGACGGCTTCGGACTTCCTGGCGGGGGCTCCTCCAGGGGATCGCGCGAGTCGTCGACCGTGTCGAGGTGGCAGGGCGCTAGCAGGAACGCGGCGGCGCCTCGCGCCCCGGGATCCGGGCCCGCGGGAAGGACCACCCACGACGTCGCAACCTTGCTGGACGCTCGGGACGGCAGCAAGCACCTCGGCCGGCGCCTCCCGCGCATCCGCGCCTCGCCGAGCGTCTCGACGTACGCTCGCATCACGTGGACGAACAGCACGTTGGCCATGCGGGCGAGCACCAGATCGGAGCCGAACGGCCTCGACGCGATCTCGCGCGCCGGAGCGTGCTACGACGACGCTACGGGCTCCGAGTTCACGGGCCAACTCGCCAGGAAGCTCCAGGCCCAGGCGACCATGGCGGCCGGCGGCTCGCCTTCACCGTCCCACGAAGCGACCAGCGCTTCGAGCTCGCGGGTGGCAGCTTCGAACTCGCGCTTCGCAGCGATGCCCCATGGAGTCATCGGCGGCTCGAGGAGTACGCGAATCTTCGCGAGCGTGTCGATCAACTCGTCCTTGCGAAGGACTCCATCCGTCTCCACCACGCAGTAGCAAGAACCGCTCTGCAACTCTGGCCTCAGGGGCCACAAGATGCAGTAGAGCGCCGCGAGCACCGTGAGCACCGCGATGAGCGGCTGTGTCAGGTTGCTCGCTTCGATCCGGACGCCGGGTGCCGGCTCATCAGACGGCGATGGCTCCACCCACGTGTGCTGGTCCGTGAACAGGCAGTCGTAGAGTCTAGCCTCCCCGGGGAGACGCAGGCCCGGCATCACATCGGGCACGAGCACGGTCCCGATCTCCGGCGGCATGCGTTTGCAACCGAAGGTCGCTTCAATGTCGCCGGAAATCCACTCCGCGCATAGCCGCTCATCGGGCAACAGATCGAAGGTGGCAACTTCTTTCCTGACGATAGCGAAACTTAGTCCATGGTCCGGACGAGCGACGAACCTCGGATCGGATGGGCTTCGCGGAACGATAAAATGTAGCCCTAGAAACTTGACCGAGAACGAGTCCCTCGTTCGCTTCACGATATCGACCGTGCGTTCGCTATGGGCGATGTAGTAAGGAACCAGAAAGCTCACATGGAACCACAGCGTTCGCCCCGTGGACTCCGGCATGTCGATCGAGAAAGAGTAACAGGCGTCGCAGTCTCCGCCGGGGAGATACAGCGAGTGGTTCATGAACCTACCAGGGAATCCGTCTCGGAGGCGACGCCGCAGGTCGCGCCATCGGTCGCTCTTCGATGCCTGGATCCGCGCGCGCACGAGCCGGTCGTGCTCTTTGGTCTCCATGCATCGCTGAACGTCGATATCGCCGTCATCGGTCATCCCAACACCACGGGGATAGTATCGATAGACGACGTCGAGCAGCTCATCAATGGTGTGCTTCATGAATTCCCAATCCTTGGGTCGATGTGTCCGTACGGCCGCGGATGGCCCGATGCGGTTCCGCGGGCCCCGCAGCCCGGACGATCTCGCAGGCCGCACCGCTGCTCAAGGGCGTCGCCGCTGTTGCCCCGGCGGCCTCTCGGCATCGTCGAGCTGCTAAGCCGCGCCTGCGCCGATCACCTCGCGCATGCGTTCCAGGTCGCCCGGGAACGCCATCTCCTCGATCACCGCGTGCGGTACTCCGGCGAGCGGAGCGGGAGAGCGAACGGATCAAGCGCTCGACCACGCCGCTGACCAGCCGCGGGTCTTCGATCGACGGCACCCGCGCGGTAAGGGCCGCGCCGCGCGGCTCACGACCTTGCCGTGCGACGACCACGAGCGGCTTGCACCCCTGCGATCGCAACGGGCGACGGCCGGGCCCGACGCACTCGAATCGGGAGCCGTGCCTTCGGGCGCCGCAGCGGTACGCGGCGGAAGCTCCCGGCGTCCGGCTCGGCGCCGCCGTAGCTCCTGCCCCGTGCGCAGCGCGTTCCGAAACCGCACCCCCGATGGTCCACGGGTTGCGCGCCCGCGCTGGGGCACTGGCGGCCTTCGGGGCCTCGAAGGCGAGGGCGACGCGCCGCGACTGCCCCGCCGTCACCTGGACGAGCGCACGGGCTACCTGCCCCTGCTTGCCCATCGCCGTGACCTCGTGCTGTCCAGGGGCGACGAAGACCGGGCCACCCGCGCTCACCTCGCGACCGTCCACCAGGAGCCGCGCCGTGCCCGGCGGGGCGCTCACGTGGAGCTCGGCCACGCGTTGCCGGACGGCCGCGAGGTCGGCGCGTCGGACCTCGTAGCGGCGGCGCTCGATGTCGTTGGTCGGCGCGGGCATCTGCGCGACGCACGTGGAGAGCTCGGCCGCGGCCTCCTCGAGCCGGCCGAGGCGCAGGTCGAACACGCCGAGCTGACACACGGCCATCGTCGAGGGCTCGAGCTCGTTGATCCGCGCCCAGAGCTCGCGGGCGCGAGCGAGGTCGAGCCGCTTGGCGGCCTTCTCCGCCTCCGCGATGAGCTCTTGCACCTCGCGGGACCGGGGAGGAGGGTCCGCGGCCGCGGCCTGTACGGGGAACGCGGAGCCAAGGACGAGGGCCAGGGCCGCCGCTTGCCGTCGAGGGACCCGTAGAATAGAAGCCCGCACGGTTCACCTCGGGGCAAACGAGGGGGACCACAGCGCCGCGCTGGCCCATCCAGCGCGGCGCTGCTTTTCATACCACCGCGATGACGCGGTCGAGCGTGCAGAAGTGTCGCGTGTTTCGCGGTCGCTCATTGTGATCGAGCGACGAGATTTCTCGCTTGCGGCTTAGAAAAGCGCCGCGACCGGTGACGGCTCCCGCGGCGGTTCATGACTGCGAGAGGGACGAGGCGCGCTCCACCGGACACGCGCGTCCACGCCGTCCGCCCGCGTCGTCTGGTACGCTCGGAGCATGCGTCCGGCCCGCCGCCCCTGCTCGGCCGCGGAGATTCTCCGCTCCATGCCGCTGCAAGACCGTCGCTCAGCGACGATCGTCTCCAGCGATGAGCGCTTCCAGAGTTTTCGCACGGTAGGCGAGCGGCGAACCCTGTTCCGTGGGCGCTTCACCCGCGCCTCGTGTGATCCTGCGGGTCACCGCTGACCGGCGGACCGGTTTGCGGGGCGGACAGCGGACGTGCGGGGGCCCGTCCCGAAGGCGGATCGGAGCGTTGGGCCGCTGGCGGGCGTCAGCATACGACGGACACGTCGGACCTCTCGCTGCTCGACGTTGACGAGCGTCTGGGCATCGACGCCCGCCACACCTCGGTTCCGCTGCCACGCTTCCGCGAGGACGTCGCACCTCGCGACGCGGTCGTACAGCGCGTGGAACCGGCGCCCTGGATGCCGTTTGGCCGCGACCCACAGCGGGCGTTGAAGTTGTCGCAGTCTGTTCTCGGGCCCGCGTCCGCGGGGGTCGTTGGGACCGGTCCTGCCGGCCATGCCCTTGCGCTTACCTCCTAGACCGACGCGACCACCGCATGGGCCTCTGCCTCCGGCCGCGTTGTTCGTCGCGGCCCTTGATGGTACTACGGCCCCCTCGGACTCCCGCCGCGCAGCGCTCGACTTCACCTTCGGCTGATACAAGCCACTTTGCCGCGACGACGGCAGCGCCGATGAGTCTCCCGTGTTCCGTACTTTCCTTGAACGCGTGCTCCGTCTTCTACCCCGGAGGGACCCGACGCTCATGCTGCTCCGGACTGCCATGTGGCGGACGTGGCCTTCTGTGGCGTGCGCCGCTCGGCTCCCTCGTTGTTGGCCTGTCGAGGCGGCAGGCTTCTCTCGATGCTACGGCCCGCGTTCTTGCTCTCTTCGTGGAGGCCTTCTACGCCCCGCTCGGACCGCGGGGTCTCCCCCGCCAACCTGAGGCATGCAACCGGGCGCTCCGGCGCTTACCCGGGCGGGACTCCCAGTCACTGGAGATGTGCACCGTGAGACCGCTCGCCTGCTCTGCGGACGGGGCCAAGGCTCGATCTCATCACGACGCACCATGGTCGCCTCTTATGGAACACTTGACAAGGAGGGCCTACTGTCGGCTACACTACCCCCAACGATTACCGGGAGCGGCATCGTGAAAGTGAAGCGATATGTAGGATCGAGTACGCTCCTTTAGGGTCCGGTCATGCCAACCGTTCGTCTTGCAGCCGCACAGCTGAGCTACCACGCCGCCTTCGAGGGTGGCGGAAGGCAACTGCAGCGCGAGCCTACCGGCTCGTGGGAGGGGCGCGGGCTCTCCGCTCTACGCGCTGGGACCGCAGACGGTGACCGACTATTGCGAACGCTACGCGAGCGTATCGAGCAGGTTTACCTCGACGAATTCAGACCGCGACTGGAAGGCGTGGTGCGATTTTGTCGAGATCTCAATGTCGACCTACTCGTGCTTCCGGAGTATGCCGCGCCATACCCGCTGTTGCCGACCGTCGCTAAGGCTGCGGGAGCACGAATGACTGTCGTCGCCGGAACACATCTCGTGACCGTCGATGCCTATCGAAAGTCCGGTGTGTATGAGCGGCTCGGTCTATCGGGTGACACGAAGCCAGTGATCGGATCCGCCACGGCCCCCGTGCTCCGCAACGGCGTCGCAATCGCAATGCAGACCAAGTTGAGCGCATCGAAATGGGAGCCGGATCTCGTGCTCGGCGACCGATGGTCGGCGATTCCGATCGGATCCTGGGCTCTGGGCGTGCTGGTCTGTCTTGATTTTCTAAAGCGAGAGGGCGACGTGGGGGCGAAGGTGGCGGCGGAGCTCAATCGATGCGCCGTCCTTGCGGTGCCGTCGTTGACGCCGTTCGCGACCATTGAGCATTTTGAGCGCAATGCCGAGGAACTTCTATTCGGCTATGGCACGCCGGTCGTCTACGCAAATCACGCCAGCGAAGGCGGCACAAGGCTGATCACGCCTGAAGACGCTGCGCCCGCCGTGCTCGCCTCCGGGCGACCGCCCATATTGCCTAGTGGCGTGGAGGGCGTCGTCGTGGCCGACGTGCAGATCGAAGAGCCCAGGCAAAGATACGCGCCCGTCGTAGCGTCGCGAACCGTCGCCGCAGCCGTTTTTATGGAGGAGCGCCACTGGCGCGATCTGAAGGAAAAGGCAGAGGCGATCCTCGCGTCGAGCAGCGTCGACGAAGCCTTCTCGCGGTTGGAGGGCGGCGCGACTATCTTCCGGCAAGCAGCAGCGAGCGCCGAACTTCCGTCGATCGCCAGGGACCGCTGGCAGTATCTCGCGGACGGCGCGGAAGGTACGCAGCGGCTCGAGCACCTCCACGCGCTCTCGCGCGACGTTTGGCACGACGGCATCGTCTCGCACGCCCGGCTCGAGCGCGCTCTCACCGAGGCATCGATCCGGGTCTTGCGCGAGGTGGAGCGAGGCGCACAGGTGCCGATCGAGGTCGCCGGCGTTCGCCGGTGGCTCGAGAGTGAGGTCTTAGAGCGTTTGAAATCGGCAGGGCCGCCTCCTGAGCGTATCATCAATCAAATTATCCACGGCCTCGTGCCGGAAGCCCTGCCGCTGCCGCGAAAAACGCCCGCCTCAGACGGTCGGATCGAGCGGTGGATCGAGGATCCCGGAGAAATTCCGAACGGTATCTCGACAATCCTGGTAGGCGCGCTACGAGTGCCCCTCCCAGCCTGGTCTCGAGCAGAGTTAGAGAAAGTTCCCATCGACAGCGGAACATTACGTGACGGTGCCTCGTTCCGCGCCACCAAGTTGGCGCTCCCACGCCTCGATCGCGCGGCGGGCCTGCTCTCGCTCCTTGGCGCGCCGCCCGCTTGGGCATCTTCGGTGGATGGGCACCTATTGCTGATCCTTCGCGACGGCCGGATCGTCCTTTATGGGAACGAGGCATCCTTCCCCGAGGAACTCGTGTCGCTGACGGCCTCGCGTAGGGACTTCCCGCAGGCGCTCATCGAGTTCGGCCCGCCCCCGTCGGCAGCTCCTCTTTATACGTCCGCGGTGGTCGGGACCGAAATTCGTCGAATGGCGCGCCATCAGCGGCACATCCATAAGATCTCACAGTTCGAGACATCGGACGAGGGTAAGCGCTTCGTCGAGCCTGACGCTCGGCTGCGCGGCGGAAAAATCGCCCCCATTTTTACCCACTTCGACAGCTGGCTCGTCGGCAACCAGTCGCTGCTCCTCGTCCTTGGTGAATACGGCGTCGGCAAATCCACCACGGCCCGCGCGCTGGCTGCACGCCTCGCGCATGCTGCCATCGAAGGCGGCGCGAGGCCGATCGTTCTTGTCGATCTTCGAGAGTGGTCCGGGGACGTCGACCTGGCCGGTCTCGTCCGCCGCGCCATCGGAGAAGAGGACGTGTCCAAAATTCGCTTCGCGGTCGAGGAAGGGGAGTGCATCCTCATTCTAGACGGATTTGACGAGATGACGAATCAATTGTCGCCGTCGCAGCTCGCCGATGCGCTGCGGGCATTGCTTTCGTGGCGTACCGACCGGAGCAAGATTGTCCTCACGTGCCGCACGCATCTCTTCGTTGATCCTGTAGAGCTTGAGAAGGTGTTCTCCGAGGTCGTCGTAGCGCCGCTAAGAACCACCCTTGGCAACCTGACGAACCTCGCCGTCGTGGAGCTTCAGCTCTTTAATGAGAGCCACATTCGTTCCTACTTGCGTCGTGTTTCCGCGGCCGATGGTTCTTGGGAGGCGCTCACGAGGACGCATGACCTGCGCAACTTGGCGGAACGCCCGCTCCTTCTGGACCTTATACGCCAGACGCTGCCTAAGTTGGTCGATGACGACAACCTGGCCGTCAGCGATATCTACGAATACTACATCGACGGTTGGGCGACCTGGGCCGGCAGCCAAGAATGGCTGACGCCCGAGGAGAAGATCGCATTCGCGGAGGCTCTGGCGCGCGTCATCTGGCGTGGCGGAGACGGCGTCGACGGCGACGCTGTGCACTGGTCTGCCCTTGTAGGACTCGTCAGCAATAAGCTTAGCGAGGACATCTGTAGAAAAATCGCGAGTCATGCAGGCGCCCAGCTTGAGCTCCGGTCGGGCTCGTTCCTCGTCTGGCGCGACGCCGAGGGAGGCGGCTACTATCGATTTGCGCACAGATCGTTTCTTGAGTACCTGCTCGCCCGCCGTATCGTGCGGGAGCTCGCGAGCGGTGTCGAGATCACGCTCGACCTTCCGAGGGTATCCCCCGAGGTCATCGCGTACTGTCTAGCTCGTCCAGCGTGGGCCGAGGCGCGACGCGCCGTGGAAGCGATCCTCATCAGCGGGTACCGGTCGCGACTCTCTGAAAATGCGCTTCTCCTCGCGCATCATGATCGCACGATCGCTTCGTCGAAGACTCGCCCGTGGCGCCTCGACGGCGCCCAGCTCGAGAGCATGCGCCTTCCCAATGCGGCGCTTGCAGGCGCGTGGCTTGAGGGCGCGAACCTCTCGGGCGCGCAGCTTAACGCCGCGAATTTGTCGGGCGCCCGCCTCATGAATGCAAATCTTCAGAGGGCGGATCTCCGGCACGCAACATGCGAAGACGCAGGGATGCGTTCGATTGATGCGCGAGGTACTCAAATCGATGATTGTCGTTTTGACAGGGCAGACCTTCGCGACGCACGGTTCGACGGCAGCTCAGCCCTGGAGCGCCAGCCATCATTCGTGGATTCAATGCTTAGCAATGTGTCGGTCGCGGCCACCGCATGGCGCAAACCTATATTGAATAGCACGCAGGGACTTGTCGGGTTATCCGACGCTCGATGGCGGGACGACCTTCGACATGCCGAGCAGCCTGCGTCGAGCGGTGAAGTGGTGACTGTCGAAGTCGGCCTGCATACGGACCAAGTTGCCGACATTGCGTTCGATCCGTCCGGCGCGCGGTTAGTGACCGCTTGTCATGATGGTAAAGTGAGGATTTTTGATTCGTCCAGCGGCCGGCTATTGATGTCGTTGGTTGGTCACGCCTATTGGGTTACCTGCCTGTCGCTCTCGGCCGACGGGACCAAGATCGTTTCGGGGTCACGGGACAAGACGGTTCGCGTGTGGGACGCAGCAAGCGGCGCGCTTCTCCGCTGTATCGAGGAGCAGAACATGCTCTTCGGCGTGTCCATTTCGAGAGACAATTCGTTGGTCGCAGCCGCTGTCCTCAAAAACGTCGTTCGGATTTGGAGCACAACGACGGGCAGGGTTGTCCGCGAATTGACGGGCCATGAGGGGCCGGTTGTCGCTGTCGTCTTTCTCCCTGACGGTGCGCGTGTGATGACGGCCTCCTGGGACAAGACGGTGCGTCTCTGGGACGTCCAGTCCGGGGCTCAGCTTCAGGTGCTCACAGGACACACCGAAATAATTCGCAAGCTCGTCGTTTCGGCCGACGGGCTTCGCGCCGTTACGGGTTCAGACGATAAGACGGCGCGCGTGTGGGACATCATTGAGAGCCGCGAGATTAAAGTATTAACCGGTAGTCTTCACCAGGTAATTAGCGTGGGGATCTCTCCGGATGGGCAACGTGTAGCCGCCGGATCGACGTCAACAATCTTGTGGGATGTCAATAGCGGTATCGAAGTCGCTCAGATTTCTAGGCGCGGTGTATATTCCATTGCATTTTCGCCCGATGGCGCGCGTATCGCGCTTGGATTGGTCGGATCGTTTTCGGTCTTTGGTGCGAGGACATGTAATCTGCAGCTCGCGGTTGAGGCCGGGTCTCCCCACGAGGGGGAGGTGTGTGCCTCAAAGGACGGCCGGTTAATCGCTAGTGCGTCCTTTGGAAGTCCGGCTAGCGTTCATCTATGGAGCGCGCTTGATGGCCGGTTCCTGCGTGAGATCGAGGCTCATCCGAGTCTCATCGGAGGCATTGCCGCTTCGCGGGATGGTCGGCGAGTCGCGTCTGGTGCCCACGACGGTATCGTCAAAGTTTGGGATACGGAATCTGGAGCGCTGATCGTTACGCTGCTTGAGCCGGGCGTTACTGTCAACGCCGGCTCATCCGATGAAACTGTCGACGCTCTAGCGATCTCGGATGACGGTAAAATTGTTGTGGCCGGTCATCGCGGAGGCTGGATAAGAATCTGGGAGCTTGCCACGAATAGCCTGTTAAAACGCTTGATTGGTCATAAGAGTGCGGTAGCCGACGCAGCATTTTCACCAGACGGTCGCTTCCTTGCTACTGCATCCCACGATGATACTGTCCGCCTTTGGAATGTTTCGAGTTGGACGCCGGGTCCGGCATTTGTTTGGCACGGCTCTTGCGTTAGCGCGGTCGCATTCTCGCCAGATTCGAGCCTGCTCGCGACGGCTTCATATGATAATTTTGTGGGCATCTGGGATATTCGGAATGTTCGAAGAGGTCCACTGAGGGTCCTTCGTGGACATTCAGATTGGGTTAGTGGCGTTGTGTTCACGGCGGACGGAAAGCGTGTTGTCAGTAGTTCGTTCGACGCAACACTGCGTATATGGGATGTTGCGACCGGTCGTCAGAACAACGTGCTCGGCGCGCATAGCGGCCCTGTCGTGGCAATGGCATCGCTGAGCAACGGAAATGGTGTGGTTACGACGAGTTTCGACGGCACGACCCGGATCTGGGACATCGACAAGGGTTTAGTGCGGGCGCAGTTCTGGGCGGTTCGCAATGGTGGGGTGACGACAGCCGGCTCGTACGCGGCGCTTTCAAACCCGGTGGATGTCGAGCTGTGCGCGGTCCGCACGTCGGCGGGATGCGCGCCCCTCGCATTGTACGCAGACCTGTGCGTGCGGCCCGATCTAGTCGCCGCGATCGTATCCGGGGAGACCGTGCCTTTCCTTTCAATACCAATGGACGTAGCAGAGAGATTTTTGCCGCAAGGGAGTTAGTCCTGGTTCCCCTCCGAGTCCGGGTCCGCACGTAGAGCCGGATACGCCGAGCTCCGTCGGAGGAGAGCGGTCGCGACGGCCACCACGCACGCCAGCAGCGCATTCTATGCTTTCCTCTCCAAGGCGGGCGGAAGGACTGTTTCCTGACTACCCAGCGCGTAATGTGTAGCCGTTCTCATACGGCGCGAAGGTCGTGATCCATGCTGCGCCGCTAAAGGGGCGTGAGCTTCAAGCTTGACAGAGCGTGGGCGTTGGTGTCTCCTCGTCCGGTCATGAGATTACCTGCCAACGACCGCGCCTTCGTGGCGCTCCTCGGCGCGCTGCAGACTGGGTTGGTCGCTTTTGTTGGAGCCGGCACGAGCATTCCGTGCGGGTATCCGGGATGGCAGGCTCTCCTCGATATGTTAGCAGACGAGGCGGACGTATATGACCCGCGTCCTCCACGCACGTCACCTCAGCTCGATGCCGATGATTTGCTCTGGACTGCAGAAGAGTATCGCCGACGATTGACGGACGATCGCTATCTCGCGTTTGTTAAGAAGACTTTTAGCCCGAAACCGCATGGTAATGCCGAAGCCCTTCGGCATCTGGTGAAGCTCCCTATCAAGGAGTTCTTGACCACCAACTATGACGACCTGCTCGAACGGGTGGAGACCGCCGAACGCCACGTTGGACCCACCAGTTTCTGCTGGGATAGTAAAGATGCCGTCCGGGAATTCCTGGCTGAATTGACTATGCCGCGCGCCTCGGACGCGGCCCGTCGCGTGGTCCATCTACATGGGAGGTGGGACGATCCCAGGACGGTCGTACTCACGGAGCGCGATTACATCAGCCGGTATGTGTCGAGCGAGTCCACGAACCGAATGCTCTTCGGGTTGTTCGCGGTGCAACCCGTATTCTTCATTGGCTTCGCGCTTGGGGATCCGGATCTTATCGCGCTTCTCCGGGAGGTGCAGGCGTCGCTTGGCCCCGGCCTTCCACGCCACTACGCCATCCTGGGCCTGAAGGACTGGAATCACGAGCCGGCCATCCGGCGCCGTCTTGAGGGCAAATTCGGCGTATCGCCGGTGTTCTACCCGATCGTGACGCGGCCCAATGGCGACGACCACGTCGGGCTTGTGATACTTCTGCGCAGGCTTGTGGACGCTCTGGCCGCCGCGAGAGCCGCGTCCACGAGCGTAGCGTGCGGTGGCACCACGCCATCGGGACTCGATCCGGCTGATCCTCACAAGCGAGCGTTCGGTGGTAGTCCCGAGGCGGACGGCTTCGCTCTGAGGGGGCTCGTCGAGCCTGCCAGCACCCGCCCGGGGTGGTTCAGCATTCAGTTGAAGGTGACGAGCATCGATCCATTGCGACCGCTGACGGATGAGGTGGCGTTTCACCTACACCCCAGCTTCCGAGATCCAGTACGAACCGTGGCGCCGATAGGCGGGGAGGCAGCGCTGCGGCTGCTGGCGTATGGGGCCTTCACTGCGGGGGCAAGGGTCAAGCAGGGCGGCAAAGAAGTCGCACTGGAGCTGGACCTCGCCGAGCTCACAACCGCACCTCACGAATTTCTAAAGCGCTGAATTTTGCCGCAGGCTATGGTACGAAGGTGGTCCCTTCGGCGCGTGGATACGCTATTCCTATAACTGCAATGTTATCAGAGGATGGGCGGGTCGCACAAGGAGCCTTGTGCTACCTCAGAGGCCAGGAAGGCGAGGTCTACCGGAACCGAGGCCAGTCCTTGAGCACCTGCGCGAGGCAATCGCGAGCATAGGCGGAGTTGCGAGAACGTGGTTTCGATGGGCATCTTCAGGATTCGGGCGATCTGTCGGCCCTGGTCGCTTTAGCCGACACCAAGAGGATGACGATGCGCTGATCAGCCGGAGCTGATCGGGGCATTGCGCGCCTCGACCAGCCCGTGAGGGGACGGCGCCTGCTGCTCGGCGACGTGGTGCGATCCGCGGGTGCCTCCTCCCGGTGGCGGTAGGCCTGCGCGCTACGGGCGCGAGCGCACTCGCGCGTCCGACACGGGCGCCAGACCGAGATGTCCACCGATCGCCTCGTGAACGACGCGGGCTGCTAGCTCATCTCCGAGGGTGACGGCACGGCTCAGGGGGCCGGCGAGCGACGCGACCACGGCGGTCGGTGGCGACGGGCCGGTCTCGGCGAGCTCCCCGGGCCCGGGGCTCGCCGGTTCGGCCTGGGTTGGGCCGTACGCCCAACCGTACGCGTTCGGTAGAGCCCATCCTGACGTCGAGGCGGCCAGCGACATAGGCTTGCCGTGCGATGCGAGAGCGACGGCGCCGGCAAGGGCGGCGAGACCGGGCTGAGGAGCCCCCCGAGGCGACGACCGAGGAGCGCACGGCCAGTGACGCCAGCGTGCGGAGGCGGCTGTCGGTGATCATCGCGTTCCGCGTCGGATCGGTGACGACCGCGGCTGCGTAACCGCCCGACGATCGCGATGGGCGCGGCGCGTTGCGGCGCTCGTCAGGGTCGACGAGACTGGACGCGGGGCCGCGTTGGCCCACGGCCGGTGCGGTCCTGCAACGATGCCCACCGAGGCGGTCTCGGCCCGCCTCGCCGCGTCGCGACGAGGTCTGCGTTGCTCAGGTCGCGTCGTCGCCGGCGGTCGGAGCAGCGCGCGACGAGCTCGCCCACGCGTCGGGCAGCAGTTCGTCTAGTCGTTCGCGCTGCCAGCCCGCCTGCAACTTGCCCCCCCCCCGGGGGGGGGAGGCTCAGGCTCGGGTGCCTCGCGCTCCCTGTTCGCGCTCGCAGCACCGGCGGGTCGAGGCTAGCATCCCGCTGCTGCTCCGCAGCCGCAGCCATGAGCAACTCCCCGGAAACATCACAGAAAGACGGCCAGACGAGCGAGGGGGCCGGGCGACCTCTGGCGGCGAGGCACCTGCGCGTCGGCGTGGTCCAGCTCGCTTTTCATCCGGCGGTGCCCATCCCCAAGCCCAGCGGCGCGCTGGATGACCCGCTCGGCGACCCCAATCGGGAGATGTCGTCCCTGCTCCCCGCCGGCCATGCCAGTGCCCCCCGGCCCGTCCAGCTCCAGTTCAAGCAGCTCAGACGGCGGATTCGCCAGGCCTACCTCGATCAGACGCAGCGCAAGGTGGAAGCGATCCTCGATGTGTGCCGCGCATGGCGCGTGCAGATTGTCGTCTTCCCTGAGTACAGCATCCCGGCCGCGCTGCTGGAGAGCATCGCAAGGAGGGCACCGAACACCGTCGTCGTCGCCGGGACGCACTTTGTCGATGACGAAACGCTCGAAGAGAAGATCTATGAGAAGCTCGGCAGCACCGCCGATCATGACGCGCTGCTCAGGTGCGCCGTGAGCCCGGTGCTGTACGGCGGCCGGCTGCTCGCGCTGGTTCCGAAGCTCCACCCGGCCAAGCCGGAGCTCCGCTTCCTGAGCCCAGGGCAAGGCTGGGAGCCCATCGACCTTCCCGAGAACATCGGCGGTCGGCTCGGGGTGCTCATTTGCCTGGACCTCGTACAACGCGAGAGCGAGCCTCACCGCGAGCTGATCGGCCCGCGCCTCTCGCAGTGCAGGCTCATCGCCGCGCCGAGCCTCACCGGGAAGCACACGCGCGCCGAGTTCAGCGCCAAGGCCCTTGACGATGCCCGGCGCAAGGGTCGCCCGGTGCTTTACGCCAACCATGCTCCGGACGGGGGTAGCAGCATTTATGTGGACGAGGGGCGTGCGGAGGATCTCCGCCTCTTCCCCGAGCACGCAGGGTGCCTGGAGGAGGACGAAGAAGGCGTCATCGTCGCGGACATCGATCTCGGCTACGATGCGGCGGGGACGTCGACTCGCCACGTCTCGACGCATCCGGTCCTCCCCTTCGCGGCGGCGTCGCTCGTTTACTCGGGGGTGGATCGCGAAGGCGCTGGCTGGTACCAGCGGCTCGTCGCGGAGCTCGACGCGCCGGCGCGGAGCGAACGGCAGCGGCTCCGCGCCGTGAAGGCGTTCGCGGCGGAAGCGCCGCCCGATATACCGAAACGACCCAGCGCCCGCCAGCGCCGCTTGCAGCGCTTCGTAGAGGAAATTGAGGAGGAGTCGGATCTCGATCGCGTCCGGCAGCTCACGCGCGAGATCGTGCTGCCCGAGGACGTGCTCCCGCTCCAAGGGCTCCGCGCGGCGCTCGCGCGCGGCGCGGCGGACGAGATCCAGCGGTGGACCATCGAGCACGGGGCCGGAGACTTCGGCCCCGTCGTGAACCGGCTGCGGGAGCTGTGGGAGAGGCTGGAGCGCACGGCCGCGTTGTGGAGTGAGAGGGCCAGCCGCGCGGCCGACGAGGTGAGCGCGACGGTGCGAGGCGGGCCGACGCCGCTCAAGGAAAGCATGCTCCGGCAGCTGCTCTCCACCTACGAGAAGGACTTCGACGCGTCGCTGGAGCAGATCAACCAGGAAGCGTTGAAGCTATTCAACGCAGGCCGTTACGCCGAGGCGCGGGAGCGCTATCAACAGATGCTGCGCCGGGCGGAAGAGAAGCTCGCCGCTGCCGGCAACGCGGCGCCGGTCGAGCTGAAGCAGCGCGTCGCGCGTTCTCGCCTGAACATCGCCGTGACCACCCTCAACCTGCAGGAGGTGGATGAGGCCAGGAGGCTTCTCGCCACCGTCGATGCGGACCAGCTGTCCGTCAAGGGCCGGCTCAGCCTGGCCGAAGCCGTGGCCCTCGCCGGCGACCTGGACCGTGCCGAGGCCCTGCTGCCCGGCGAGGACGCGCTGGAAGATGCCGAGCAGCACGGGCGCATCGCGGAGGTCCGGCAACGGATCGCGATCCGGCGCGGCCACATCCCGGCGGACCTACGGCCCTCTGCGCCGGTCCAGGTGGACGCGACCATGGCCCTGCTCTCGCGCGACGATCTCGCCGGTGCCGCAGCGCTCGCGCTGGCGGTGCTGAAGAGCAGCGACGACGACATGCTCACAGCTGCCTTGCTCACGACCGCGCTCACCGACGCGCTCGTGAGGACGATCCTCGAGAAGCCACCGAGGGCTGTGCTCGTCCCCGTCGGGCAGCGCGCCGACGTCATCGCGGCGCTGGAGAAGTGCTTCCGTGTCCTGCGTGATCGGGATCTACCGCCCCCGCAGCGCCGGGATCTGGACCATGCCGAAGAGGTCTTCCGCGGGATCACACACGACGACGACCAGCTGGAGGAGCGCTTTGCGACGCGGGGTGGCGACGAGAGCGAGGAGGCGGACGATGGCCCTCGCCGCATCGCGTTCCAGCTCGCCGTCGATGGTCGTGCGGAAGAGGCGTTGCGCGCTCTGCCGGCCGATCCGGACAACCACCCGTGGCGCGGGCGCCTCGAGCGCGTGGAGCTGCTCGCCGTGGGCGGGAAGCTCGATCGGGCGCTCGACGAGGCCTTGGCGCTCGTGCGCGACTTCCCCGGGCGGGCGCCCATCGAGCACATCACGGCGCAGCTCTGCGCGAGCCAGGGCCGGCCGGAGGAGGCGCTGGAGCACGCGGCGTCGGCCTATGCGCAGCTTCCCGGCAAGGGGTACCGCTTGCTCCTCGCGGGGCAACTCTTGGTCAACGATCAGGCCGAAGCCGCGTGGGAGCTCGTCAAAGATCTCCACGACGACCGCCCGCTCACGCTGCGCACATATGCTATCGCAGCCGAGCGGACCGGCCGCCTGGAGGAGGCAGACCAAGGATGGCGACGGTACGTGGAGCGCAGGCCTGAGGACGTTCCGGCCCGCGTGCGCCATGCACAGCTCCTCCTCCGCATGCACCGGCCGGAGGAGGCCGCCGCGGTGGCCTGGAGGCTCTACACGGAGCAGCCCGACCGCCTCGACCTGGATGCCCTCTACGTCGTCGGCTCGCTCCAGCGGCTCGCGGGCGCGCTCGATGCGGAGCAAACGCGGCGGCTCAAGGACATCGCGAGCCGCGTCAAACAGAGGTTTCCTGCTGATGCCAGGGCCGAGTTCCTGCGGCTTCAGCTCCTCATGCTCCTGGGAGAGTTGCCGGAGGACAGGGAACCCATCGACTATGAGCGCCTGATCGAAGCTGGGTTCCTGGAGGCGCGCCCTGCATCCGAGCTTGTCGACTTCATCCATCAGCAGCAAGCCCTCCGTCATACCGTGTCGCAGCTCGCGCGGCTGGGTGCCATCCCGACGTCCACTGCGCTCGAGCTCACCGGAACCCAGCTCGCCTTCTTCGTGACGCGCATCCTGGAACGGAGGCGTATGGCCGCCCCGGGCTTCCTCTGTCCTCCGGTCTCTCTCAGCGATCAGCCGCCGTCACTCCAGCTTGAGGGCGCCACGATCCTGGTTTCGGAACTGGAGTTGCTACTCATCGAGGTCCTCGACCTGACCCGCACGCTGCGCGATGCCCTCGGCCCGAGCGGCCGGCTCGTCCTCTTCTCGCGCGCCTGCGACCGCATTCGAGACGACTTCACCAAGCTCCGGATTGCTGCGACCCCGAAGAAGCTCGCAGAGACTGAGGCGCTCCTGCGCCAAGTCGAGCACCTCCCGGCCCTCGAAGCCGATCCCAGCGCGCCCTACGACGATCTTGCAGCCGCCCGGAAGAACGGCGCCGCCATCGTCGACGTCGAGGCGCCGGCCGATGTGCAACGTATCTCGCCGCGGGCGTTCCTGAACTACCTTCACGACGAGGGGTGCATCGACGAAGCCCAGCGACGCCGCATCGAGCCTCATCTGCCGAGCGAACCGGAGCCTCCCACGACGCCAGAGTCGCTCCCTGAACGGATCCTGATCCCTTGGTATTTCATTGAGAGGCTCTTTCAGGAAGACGCCCTCCTCTCGGTGTTTAGGGCTCACCACGGGCGCGTCCGCCTCGGGCCACGCGCGAAGATCCACTTCCAGACCGAGCACGACGATCAGGCGGACACGATCCGTGCGGAGAAGCTAGCCGAGAGGGTTCACGCGCTGCTCGCGGAGACCTGGATCCAGGAGGTGCACGAGCCCGCCGTGAGCGATGTCCCTGCCCTGCGAGAGCCAGAGGAGGGTTGGGGAGAAGCCCTGGCGCTAGAGCCGCTTCGAGAGATGCTGGCCTGCCGCTACGCGGTGCTGCAGAACCCTACGTGGTGGAGGCTTTCGGCCGACTTCTTCGGGACTAACGCTCTTGGGGCGCCGAGGCTCACCGCCGCGCTGGCCTGGAAGAGCCATGATGAGTATCATGCCCTGATGGAGCGCGTGCGCCCTGCCGCCGCGCGAGACGTCACGCTGCCGGGGCTTGTCAGGCTTCTTCTTGAGTACGAGGGAGAGGCAGATTCGCGGCTGCTCAAGCTCGCTGAGCTGGGCTTCCCGGACGCGCTGGGCGCCGCTGAGATCTTGCGCCTGGAGCGCCGGTACAGAGGACTTGACAAGGTCGAACCGAAGCGAATCCTCAATAATCAGGAGTGGATGGCGCGGGAAGCGGGGCACCTCGGAGGAGATCTCGCCCGGCTCCGACTGGCTCAGACGTACGCGGCGTGCGTCTTTCGCGCCTTCTGCAATGAAGACGGCTCGGCGGCCGCCGGTCGCTCCGGAGCCGAGCAGGCCGCCCTCGCCCGCGCGCTCCTCAGTCGACAAGAGACCATGGCAGCTGCGTCCATGAGCGATTCGCTGGCGCAAACACTGCAATTTTTGGGCTTTAAAACCCTGGACAACCCTCTGATCGCGTGGAGGCGGGAGGACGGCGGGTATGTGACCGATCACGAGGGCTCGGCGGCTCGTCTATGGGATGCCATCAGGGAATGGACGGGTGAGAACAGGGTACGACGTGCGGCTCATAACCGTGCCATCCGGGAGGCCTGGCTCCTGCTCGACAAGCGGGAGGACGACGGTGCGCTGATGATGAGAGCGATGACGCTCGACTTCGCTCATCCTCCCGAGAAGAGCAACCTTGGCGAGACCGTGACCCTTGTCGATACCAGCGTAGAGGCGCTGGCAATCCTCTCGGCAAACTGGCAAGAGCGCCCTCTCAAGCAGCGCGGGGTCGACGTCGCTCATCCAGACGCGCAAAGAACAGAACGGATCGACTTCGAGCAGATGCTCGAGCACGGCGCCGCCGTCCTCGCCGCTGATCCCACAGACGTGCACGGCAGCCGGAGCATCGAGTACGAGATGGAGATCCCCGGAGGTGATGGCGCACTTCCTGTGCAGGCGCCGGTGGAAGCGGCGCTCTTGAGGGCGGCAGCGGGAGACCGGAGCGAAATCGCCAGACAGCTCAAGACAGTCCAGGGTCGTCATGACGGTGTGCTCTACGATCTCCTCGAAGAGATTGAGCGAGCACCCACGAATCGAAGCGCCCTGCGAAACTACGCACAGAGATCCGCATCCGCATTGTTTCGCCTCGTTCGTGATGATCCGCCGTTCATCCGCGCCTTTAGCCAGACGCGCGGCGTTAGCGCGGGAGGCGCGCGTCCTCACATCGCTGATCTGCTAAAAATTCTATCTGAGCCCGACGAGCCGCTGCCTGCGTCGCTCCGGGACGTCCTTCGAAATCGCCGTGGCGGCGCCTGGTCGACCCGTGAGGATCGAGGCGTCCTGTTAATCATGGCGAGCGAAATTCCTGGATTCTTCTGCTCCGCACTTACTCCATGGAGGCTGGAGCAGGCTGATTATGAACAGCACATCGATGTGGCTCTTGACCACCTCGATCACCCTGATGAGTTTCCGATCGCCCGCGTGGCTGGCGATGTCATCTTCCTCCGCCTCGCTGCCACCCGCCGCGCGCTCGTCAATCTCCCCGAGGGAGAGGTCGACCTCCGAGAAATCCTTCCTGCGCGCTTCGCGCGCCTCCTCAACAAAGTGAGCGAACCGCCGGAACCGGACACTCTCGGCGCCGCGGAAGGTCCTCTGCTGCGCGTATGCGGCGAGGTGGTGCAGCGCCTTGCCCATCCGGCGCTCCTCCCGCTCCGCGAAGGTCTCTGGCTTACCTGGCGACTCTTCCAGTGGCTATGCCTCCAGCTCGGCGCCCTCTCCCCCGACGCGCGACGCGACGGCATCCGACGCCTCGTTGCGCAGGCACCACCGCCCGCGGAGCAACGTGACGTCCTCGACCCCTTCGGCTTCGGTCGCGACGCCTTCGATCATCGCCTCGCCGCCGTGCTCCACGCGCTCGGTGCCATGGAGGATCTCGCCCGGGTCCTCCGGCAAGAGCAGCCGGGACAGCACGCTTCTGAGCCACGGAGTGTCTCCTCGCCGGCACTGGAGGACAAGCTCCTCACCCTTGCGCGCCGCGTCCACTTGGGCCCGAAGCTCGGTTCGGTGCTCGAATGGCATGCACCTGGAGACATACCGGATCTCGCGCTCTATGCGCTTTTGCACATGAACCGCGGGCGCATCGCCGACCTGAGCCCAGAAGCGCGGATGCGCCGCCTCGAGGCACTCCCCACGGATCTGCAGGCCCTGGAGAAATCCGACGAGGCAGCGTTCTGGTTCGTGCGCCGGCTGGTGCTTGCTGCTGCCGATGTGGCGGAGCATCTGACTCCCGAGGAGCGCGCACTCCTGGAGACGAAGCTGCGCGCGACGGTCGGCAGCCCCCGAGTCCAGGAGTTACGCTGGTGGGGGTTCGTGCGCCTCTTCGCCGCGGGTGTGGATTCTCTGGAGAACGAGTCGCACGCCTTGACGATCAAGCATATCCGCCTTCCGCTTGCCTCCGCCGCGGTCGGCCTCTACCTGCTCGGCGTGGCCGCGCGCGATCCGGCCCGCGTGGAAGGAGCGACTGAGGCCATCCTCACCGCGGCGGAGGAAGACGGCGCAGATATCGCTGCGCTAGCTGCCGGTGCACTCGGTCGCCTCGTGGTCCATGGCAAGCCCCCCACCCAGAAGATCGCGGGGGCGCTCCTGCTACGGCTTGCGGAGCGGTCGCCGTTCCGGGAGGATCCTCGCATGCACGAGGTGATCGGCGCCTTCGGCCTGCGGGAGGGGAAGCCGTGAGCGAGCGCACGATACGTCTGCACGCCTTCTGCTCCGTCAAGGGGGGCGTCGGGAAGTCGACTCTCGCGACCGCGTGCGCCAAGCTCCTCGCAAAGGGCGGCCGCGTGCCCGTGCTCGTCGACTGCGATCTCACGGGGACCTCGCTGGCCGATGGCCTCCGCCTGCGCGCGCCCGCCGTGACGCTGCTCGACGACGGCTCGATCAACCTCGAAGCGCCCCCAACGGGGCAGTTCCTCAGCGTCGAGGAGACACGGGCGCGGCGCGGGCGGCGGCGGGATGCCCTGCGGGGCGACGGGCAGAAGTGGAAAGACAAGCCGCTTCCGCCGCCGTACTTCAACGATCCCCTGAACTACGCGTTCCTTACCGGGCAGCCGGCGAGGGTGGATGCGCTGCTGTGGCGGCACGAGCGCGACGACCGCGTGCTCTACCTGCCGTCATCGTCCACCCATGACGACGTGATCCAGAGCGTCGAGTGGTTCTTCGGGCAGCCATTTGACTGGGCGAGGAGCTTCGCCTGGACCCTCGATGGACTTGCGCATCAGGTGCCGGCACTCACCGACGTGGTCGTCGACCTTCCGCCCGGCATCTGGGGCTTCCCGCACGAGGCGTTGGTGCTGGTCTCGACTTTGCTCCTGGGAGAGCCGATGCCCGACGACTACCCGCCGTGGCACGCGGGACCGGTTCGATGGGCGCCGAACCCTTTCCTGGTCACGAGCCGCGATCCGAACGACATCCTGCCGGCACTCGAGTATGTCGCGCGGCAGCGGGCGCGGGTTCCGAGCCTCAAACCGGTCGTGAACCGGGATACCGAGGGCCTGAACGCGCTGCGTGCGATGGCGCGGGCTCGCGTCGGCCCTCTCCTCGAGGCCGCGGGGCTCCACGAAACCCTGGAGCGGGTTGCGGAGATGTCCGGACTGGCGCGCCTCTTCTGGAATGGTGATGTGGCGGTCGACGGAGAGCACCGAGAAGAGTTCCGAGAGGTCACGAGGACGCTCCGGCTGGAGGACGAGCCATGAGCATGGCGACGGCTGAGCTTCTGGTAGAACGGCGGAAGGCGACCGAAGGCAGGATGAGCTGGCGCCTCCCGCGGGGCAATGTGCTCTCCCCGAGCCAGCCTCCTGCCGAGGATGCGCGCGCCGCGCTGCGCCGCCGGATCGAAGCCCTGGAGGAGCAGACGGGGGCCCAGCACGACCGCATTGCCGCGCTGATGCACGAACGGAACGCACACCCGGACGACGGCGATGTCGCCGCGCGGCTCCAGCAGGCGCTCGACGTGCTCCTGGACATGCAGCGCGAGTACACCGAGCTGATGTCGGCGTACTACCGCCCGACGTTCCCGATGCCGTCCGAAGATGCCCTCCAGCTGCTGGAAGAAGCGAGAGGAATCCTGAAGCACTATGAAGATCTTACCTCCCGTGACGAGACCGCCGGCGACCCCCTTCTTCCGAAGCCATGATCCTGCGGCGGCGGAGCGGCAGCGCGGCTACCAGGCTTTTCGCCCGTGCCTGCGGTGGGAGTTCGGCTTCACCTGCGCTCTTTGCATGTTGCACGAGGCGGACCTTGCGGAGCACGGGATAAACTCCACCGGCCTCACCACCGTGGAGCACATCGTACCCCAGAGCAAGGACGTGACGCATGCCAATACGTATGCAAATTGCCTGTATGCGTGTCGCTGGTGCAACCGTTCAAGGTCGACGAAACCGCTGCACGACGCGAGTGGAAACGCACTTCTGAATCCGACGACATGCGCCTGGGCGGATCATTTCGAGGCGCAGGACGACACGCTGGTGCCGAAGACTGGCAGCGGCAAGTACACCGAGGTGGTCTACAGCATCAACGACCCGTTCAAGGTCCGGATGAGGGCGACGAGACGAGAGCTCATCGAGCGCTGCCGCAAGCTGGTTCTCGAGGGACCTTCAGACATCGAAAAGCTATTGCAGCTTCTCCAACGCCTCGTGTCGCGCAATGAACTGAAGGATGCAGAGGCAGAGACGATGCGCTCCACGATAAAGCGTCTCATGGCTGACGTGGCGCGCGCCCGGCAGGCGCTCGAACGTTACCGAGGCGTCCCGGTCGGCGCCGACACGGTGTGCCGCTGCCGAATCGAGCTGACGATGCCTCCACAGGTCGCCGAGCAGCTCATCGATATCTGAGCCAGCGCCGTCGGGCCGACGCCGGCATCCCTACACGTCCCTTCGCGCCGGTACCCGCCACGCCCCGCGCGTCCGGTGCGACGCAACCGGCGCCACCGTCCGGTCGATACCCCGGACATGATTGACCCTGACGATGTGGCCGACATCGCTGAGGCCGCTCTCGCGGAAGAGACAGAAACTTGCTCCCTGCCCGTAGCGCCCGGCCTCATGCTGGTGCTCGTTTACGACGATTGGGGGGTGTTCATGGCAACCTGGCAGGCGGGGTCATGGTCGCGGGTGGGTCGAGATCGGGGAGGCGTGAGCCCCGAGGCCCGCCGCGAAGTCGAGCGAGAGCGACGCCGTCGCTTGAGAGCCGCAACGAGGCGGTCAGGTTGCGGGAGAGCGAGACAGTCCGCCCCAATGCGGCGGGCTACTATCGGCACGAGCGTGCTCGTCGCCCGCCCGCAGCTGGCGACGCGCCGAGCAGCTGCCCGATCGCCTCGTGAACGACCAGGGCTGCTTCTACATCCCCGAGGGCGACGGCTCGGCTCAGTGTGCCGGCGAGCGACGCAACCACGGCGGATCGAGGCGACGGTTCGACCGTCGCGAACTCCCAGGGCCCAGGGCTCGGCGGTTGGGCCCGGGTTGGGTCCATGCCCTCCGAATGGGAGCCATCCGTCGTCACACCCTCCCGAAATGCCGGCCGATCCCACGGATCGCCACGGTTCGCCACCGCAGAATCGTTGCCCAAGTTCGTCCCTGCTCCCGAAGGGCCGCAGGCCCCCACCCTCCCCCGGCCCCTCGGCCCAACTCCCGCCCAACCAGGGACGTATCGAAGCGGGATTGAACCCGGCGAGGCCCCAGCGCCCGCAGCGCAGGAGAACCCCTCCCTGGCCGCCTTTTCGACCGCCTGGGCCTCCTCTTCGATCCCCGCCCCCGCGAGCCCATGCCCCGACCGGCGGGTGCTAGAATGCCGCGGTGATCTTCGACGACCTCGGCCCCACGCCGATCCGGGTCATGCGGCAAGCCGGGCCCCTGGAGTGCCTGCGGCCGCCGCGGACCCCGGCCGTGCACACGTTCGTCGTGCTCGCCCTGCACGTCGGTGGTCGCACCCGGGTCGAGCACCACGGCGAGTTCGAGCTGCGGGCCGGCCACCTGCACCTCATCCCCGCCGGCGACGCGCACCGCGTGCTGTCCGCGAGCGGCCCCGAGGTGTGGAAGTTGGCCTTCTGCCGGTCGTGCCTGGACCCGGATCGTTATGGCCAGCTCCTCGCCCCGCTCGACCGCGTCCGTCAGGGCGCCTCCCCCGTCGTCGAGCTGCCCACGGCGCGCCAGGCATACGTGCTCGACCTGTTCCGGGAGCTCGATCGCGAGCAAACGGCCGCGGGCGCGATGCCCGTCGTGGCCGAGAGCCTGCTCGCGCTGGTGCTCGCCGAGGTCGTGCGCGCGCGCGGCGCCGGCGCCGCCGCGCCGCCGCCGCCGCCGCGTCAGCCGCCCTCGCTCGTGGCCGACGCCCTGGCCTTCATCGAGGCGCGCTGCCTCGGGCCGCTGACCCTGAACGAGGTGGCGCAGGCGGTGCGGCGCACGCCCGCCCACGTGACCACGGCGGTCAAGCAGGCCACCGGGCGCACCGTCGTCGCGTGGATCGTGGAGGGGCGCATGGCCGAGGCGCGGCGCCGCCTCCTCGCGACCGACGAGTACGTGGACGCGATCGCCGAGCGCGTCGGCTACGCGGATCCAAGCCACTTCGTGCGGCTGTTCCGGCGCCACCACGGCGCCACGCCCGCCGCCTGGCGCGCCCGGCACCGGAGCGCCGGCTGAGGGACAGGCCTCACGCCCCACCTCACGCCCCGGGCCCACCCCGGGGGGCAACACCCCCGAGGGCTCCCGACGGGAGCCCTCGGGAGGCCGTCAACAACTCAACAAGCGAAGAAGCGCCCGAGCCCAGGGCGAATGACCTGATCGATGGTCTCGTCGAGCAGCGATCGGGCGCTCAGGCCGCTGCACAGCCCGAGCTGCTCCCCTTCCGGCGGAGCGTCGTGGGGCGGCAGGTGCGCGTGCTCGTGGGCCACGAGGTGCCGGAACGCGACCGGCAGGTACCGCTCGACCGCGCTCCGCTCCTCCGCGGAGAGCGTCGGCGCCACCTCGTCGAGCAGGCGCCAGCCGAAGCGGGCGTGGCCCACCTCGTCTGCATAGATGCGGGTCAAGAGCTCCAGGAGAGGCCCCGGCGGCATCTCCAGCCGCTCCGCGCCGATCAGCGCGACCGCCACGGTCTCGCTCATGCAGCAGATGTGGATCACGTTGCGGAGCACGGCGGCGCGCGGCGGCGCGTCGCGGTGCAGCGGGAACTCCGCGCGCTCCGGGAGGCTCGCGGCCGCGACCCCCCCGAGGGACTCGACCACGGCGCCGCACAGGATCCCGTGCTCCCGCTCCTCGCGGGCGAACCCGAGGCACGTGTCGACGAGCTCCGGCGAGAACCGCGCCTCGGCGAGCTGACGCGCGAGCGCCTCGAACACGGCCGACGACGTGTACTCGTTCACCATCCGCCCGCGCCAGGTGCGGATCGCCGACGGAAACAGCGCCTCCGGATAACCGCTCACGTCGAGGGCGCGCGCCCGCGCCCGCTCGCGGAGATCGAGGACCGGCGCGTTCATGCGACCTCCAGCGCGGCGCCCGCGTCGAGCGCCGGCGGGACAGGAGGACCCCAGGGCGTGCAGAAGGCGCGCGAGTAAAGCTCCTCCTCGGGAGCGACGATGTCACCGAAGCAGCACACGCCGCGGACGGGCTCGGCGTCCGCGTACGTGACGACATTGGTCTCCACGCCCTCGATCACCGCCGCGCAGCAGTTCACGAACGACTCGTCCCCCGAGAGGGCGGCCAGCTGCGCCTCGGAGGGCACGGGGTCAGCAACGGGCATTCGCTCCTTCGTGTAGCTCAGGCAGCAGTCGATCTCCTCGCGCGGACGCGCCTGCACGTGGTCGAGATTGACCTTGTCGGTGCACGCGAGCGTCCCCGGCTCCGGCAGCGAGCCCCCGCCGCCCTCGCCGGGCCCGGATCCGGCCGTCCCGACCGAGGTCGTCCCCCCGCCGCCGTTGACGGCGGCGTACGGATCGGTGCCGCCCGGCGCGCCGCCGCCGGTGGAGGCGCCGCCGGTCAGCACCTCCGGCGGCTGCTGCTCCCCGCCGCCCAGGCCCGGCGGCCCCTCGCCGGTGGTGTAGTGTCCGCCGCAGCCCGCCAGGACCTCACAAGCCAGCATGCCCAGCGCGACCCGCGCCGCAGCATTCAGCGCCTTCCGCCTCGTCTCCTCACGCATGATCTCCTCCAGAAGAAGGACCAGGCCAGCGGACCACATCCGCTGTCCATGAGGGGCGCGCACGCCTCCCATCGACCCATAGTATGCCCGCGGGGCGGCAGGAGTGAATCTGCACGTTCGTTACGCAATTATATTGATCGGCCAAACAATGTCGCGCGCCGGCGCGCCTCCCCTCGCTTGCTCCTGACCGCCCCCTCGCTTGCTCCTGGACGAGCTCACGGCGGTGCTGCTACCAGGGCAGCCATGCGAATGACCCCTGCGTTTGGCTTCATCGCCGCCGCGCTCGCGGCTGCGTGCGGCTCCTCGACCGCCGATCCGGACCCGAGCGAGACGTTCTGCGTCCCGGGCTCGACCACATCGTGCACCTGTCACGCCGTCAGCGGGCCGGGCACGGCGACGTGCCTCCCTGACGGCAGCGCCTACGGCCCGTGCCAGGAAGAAGGCGGCGGCGAGTGCGCCTGCCCCCTGGGACGCAGCGACAGCTGCTGTCCGGGCGACGGCATCTGCTGCCCCTGCGTGCTCGGCTGCGACGAGGACAAGATCTTCTCGCAGGATCCCGCGACCGACGCGCTCATCGCCTGCGCCTGCGCGGCGGGCGTCTGCGCCGAGGAGTGCGAGGTGGAGTGCGCCGGCGAGGGCATCTCGGCGCGCTGCGCGCCGTGCGTGGAGCAGGCGGGGATGGACCAGTGCAAGGCCGAGCTCGAGGCGTGCAGCGGGAGCTGAGCTCCGCTCGCGCGGGCAGGTCCAGCGCCGCCGGGGCGAGCTCCGCCGGGCTGCGGGCAGGCTCGCGAGCTCGACGGGTGATCCTGCCGTGGTCACCTCGCTCGATCGGCCTGCTGCCTGCCTGAGCCGCCGCGCTCCTCCGTCTGCCTGACGCGCCGAGCTCGCCGAGCGCGCCGACCGCTACGACCCCGACGACCTCGACCCACGCCGCGCGCTGAGCCCGCCGTGACACCCGACCAGACCGCCACGCCGGAGATCGCGCTGACCACGCGGCCGTGCGGCGACTTCCGCGCGCGGAGACCCCGGTCCACGGATTGCTTCCGAGCGGGCCGGGAGGTTCTCATGACACAGTCCGTTGTTTACCCCGCCATGGACGACGTGCTTCCGGCGGCGGAGCAGGCCGAACCCGGCGCCGTCGCGCCGGCGGTCCAGCAGAACGCAGCGATCCCCTCGAAGTTGCTCTTCGGCGTCCTGCCCATCCGGCGCGTCATCCCCCAGGACGTCCACTCGGTCCTCGACTACGCAAACGGTTTCATGGTCGCCATGGCCGGCCTCTCCTCCAGCAGGCGGGAGGCGAAGATCGCCGGCGTGATGCTCGGCGCATCGGTCATCTCCGTGTCTCTGCTCACCGACTATCGGCTGAGCCTGGCGAAGCTGATCCCGATCGAGATGCACGAAGCGCTCGATTATGCGTGGAGCGCGTCCGTGATCGCGGCGCCGTTCGTCTTCGGGTACACAAAGCGCGCACCGCTCGCGGCGATGGTCCAAATTGCCACAGGCGCGGCCACCATCCTGGGGTCGATGTTCACCGACTACCGGGCGGCGCGAGGGAGCATGCAGAGCGCCACGTAGCGCGGCGCGGCCCCGCGGGCAGCCAGCCGGGCTCGTCCCGGGCTGCGCGGGGGTGGCGCCGAGCAGGCCGGCCCCCAGCGAGAGAGCTCGCCGCGCGGCGAACTCCCTCGCTGGGGGTCTGTCGTCTTCACGTACCCAAAGCCCAATTTGGGCGATACCGTACCAGGATGTCCGCGGCTGCGAGCGCGAGCAGCGAGCGCTTGTGTGCAGATGCAGCACGGCTCGTGATCGCGGGAGAGCGCGATCCGTGTGTCGTGTCGCGCCTCGGAATCACAAGGCGCCGGGAGGCCGACACGAAAACCGTCACCTCAGCGAGGTGAGGACGCCCTTCCCGACGGGCGGGACGGGTGCCCACAGCTCGGCCTCGAGCGCCCACACTTTTTGACTTGACATTTTATTACAATTGTGCACCTACCGATGCCTCCCGCCCGCGCGTATCCGGCGAGGCGGCCGCGCCTCCGCACCGCCAGGGCGACAGCGCTCGCCGCGCGGGCGAGGGATGCATGCGTTGCCTGCCGTGCCGGAGTGAGGCAGGAGCGGTGGGTGATGCCGCAGGAGGAAGCGAGATGAGGAGCGGGTCCGCGACATGGATCGGGGCGGCGTGGTGCCTTCTGGCCTGCGGGTGTACGGCGCTCGCCGGGCTGGACAAGCCGTATCACCCGATAGACGGCGAGGCGGGCGGAGGCGGAGCTGGGGGAGCTGACGGAGGCAGCGGAGGTGGAGGCGGTGAGATCGGCGGCTACCAGCGGTGCAGCGACGTCCCCGAGAGCCTCCCGGACGGCGCCTATGCGCTCGATCCGGACGGGTCCGGCCCGGAGGAGGAGCTCCTGGTCTACTGCGGCCCGCCCATCGACGGCGAGCGGTGGGCCCTCGTCTACAACAGCGTCGGCTCGGAGGAAGGCACCACCCTCGCCTTCTGGAAATTCCTGTACAGCGATCGGCTCAAGACGAGGGGCGAGCCGTCGATCGAAAACAACCATTACCAGCCTGCCCTTTACCGCGTCGGACGGGAGTACCGCGACGAGATCGAGGATCGCGAGGGGCTCGCCCTGGACGTCATGCGCGCGACCGCCGAGGGGATCGACACCGAGACCATGCGCTTCGTCAACCCGGTGCCGGTCTCCGGGCACGGCAAGATCTTCGAGTGGCAGTTCGCCGCCGGGTGGTCCTCGACGGATTACGACGGCGACACCGACGACGACAACTGCGCGGAACACTACGCGGGCGTCGCGCAGCACTACGGGTACTGCTTCGTCTACAACCTCGGCGCCGACGCCGACGATCCGTACGAGGACGGCGGCTTCGGCCCGCACATCGCCACCGACGACGCGACCGCGTTCGGGTTCGTGAACGACGGCACCCCGTACACGCGGCTCAACCGGATCTCCCGCTGGACCCGGTGGTGAACGCGCCGCGGCTGGAGACCTCCTCACCTCAGGATGAGGCACGTCGTCGTGGCGTGGGCATACAGGGTGCCCTCGGCGTCGCGCAGCGTCCCGTCGGCGGTCGCGTGGCGCTTGCCGAGGTACACGACGCGCCCCTCGGCGAAGAGCTCGACGCCGGCGCGCGGGCCGCGCACGAAGCTCACCTGGAGCGAGACCGTCGAGTAACCGACCCCAGCCTCCAGGGACGTATGAACGGCGCAGCCCACAGCCGAGTCGAGCATCGTGCTCAGGTAACCGCCGTGGACCGTGCCGATCGGGTTCTGGTGCTGCTCGCCCGGGGTGCCGGCGACCACGACGCGGCCCGACTCCACCACGTCGAGCCGGAGCCCGAGGAGGTGGGCTATCGGAGCGGCCGGCAGCTCTCCCTTCATCATCGCGGTGAGGTAGTCGACGCCGGACATCGACCGCACCTTCTCCGCGGCCGGCGCCGGATCCGGCCATGCCACCACAAGCTGCCTCTCCTGGCTCATCGTCATCGCTCCTTCTCCAAGCGGCCCACCACGCTGCCGCTGCTGTATCGATGCTCGTCCTGTACAATGTGCCTGCGGGCCCAGCTGACCGCCGAGCTTAGGCGGAAAGCCGCGTCACCTCAAGGTCGCCGCCGACCCGCCGCGCGGCGCGGCGCGCCTCGGCAGGGGTGATCGTGACGCGCGCGACCTGCACCTTGTCGTCGCTCACCACCGCGCGGACCATCTCGACGATGCGCCGCCAGACCGAGTCCCGCCGGTACGGGAGCCCGTGCTCGCGGCAGAGCGCCTCGACCTCCCTCGCGACCTGCGGAACCTGCCGCAACGGCAGATCCGGCCAGAGGTGATGCTCGATCTGGTAGCCCATGTAACCGTGCAGGAAGTCGGCGGCGCCGCTCGGGCTCCTGTAGTTCACCGAGCCCACGATCTGCCGGACGTAATACTCCTCGCGGCTCCGCGCGGGGCCCTCGAAGATCGGGATGTCCAGGCCGGTGTGGGTCGGCGCGATCGCCGCGAAGCTGTGCAGGTTCGACAGGAGCTCCGCGACGAGGCTGTTGACGAGCACGCCGAGCGCGGCCCAGCGGCCGAGCGGGAGGAACACGAGCGGCAGGATCACGAAGTGCACGGCCGCGTAAGGCAGGTAAGAGCGCAGCAGCATCTCGCGGTCGAGCAGCGCCGCGGGCGTCCACCCGTCGCCGGACGCCTCCTGCGCCGCCTGAGCCGCGCGGCCGCGCCCCTCGCGGGCGTTCTTCCGCGTCGCGGGGCCGTAGTAGATCCACTTCCACGTGCCCGCGGTCGCGAGGAGCGCGAGCGCGCGGACGAGCTTCGACCGCTTCTTCAGCCACTCCATGTTGACGGCCAGCCGGTCGGGATCCCGCTCGTCGCCGACGTAGCAATGGTGAGAGACGTTGTGCTGGCCCTGCCACTCGCTCGCGTCCAGCCAGTCGAACCAGTCCCAGAAGCGGCGCCGCCCGCGCGCGAACGTGCGGCTGTGCCACGCCGGATCGCCGGCGGCGACGTCGTCGTACGCCCGGTGGAGGACCGGATGGGCGATCACGACCCACCGGGCGAACCGGCCAAGGGCGATGAGCGCCATCGAGAGGGGGTTCGGGCCGAGCACGCAGGTGGCATAACCAAGGAACGAGAACGCGCGGCCGAGCCACGACAGGCGCTTGATGTGGTCGAGATCCTCCTGGCCCGTCCGGGCCGTGGCGCGGGCGCGGATCGCCTTGAGGCCCGCGACGAGCCGCCGGGCGTCCTCGGACGACAGGACGACGTCGCCGCGAGCGTTCGTGACGGCGCGAGACGGCAGGGCACGGGAAGGGGCTTGTTCGGTCTTCATCTTCATCTCTCCAGCGGAGCGAGGTGTGCTATCGGCGGCGGCGACGGCGGCGATGACAGGGACGGCGGCGAGGTCCCGAGCGCTCATGACGCGGCCTCCGGGGCCGGCTGGCGGCGCAGCCAGGCGGCGATCTGCTCGTACGGGGTGCAGGGGACCGCCGGGCCGAGCCCGAGATCCAGCCTGCGGGGGAAGGCGATGTGGCCGCCGCCATCCATCCAGGCGACGCGGACGGCCGGCGAGCGCCGCGCGTGCGCCTCGAGGCCGGCGAGCGTCGACGGCGGCACCATCGGATCCTGAGGCGAGTAGAGGAGCAGCGCCGGCGTGGCGATCGCGCCGAGGATCCTGCCGGCGCTCTGGGACTCGTAGTACTCCGTGGGATCGCGGAAGCCGAAGCGGCGGACGACGGTGAGCTCGTCCCACGCGCGCAGGGTCTCCGCGCGATCGACCTCGGCGGGAGAGACCGGCACCGGCCGCCGCCGCGCGATGTCCCGGTACATCTGCTGCAGGCCCGCGAGGACGTGGCGCCGATACACGGCGCTCTCCGGGCGGTCCATGTGGCGGACGGCGCCGTCGAGGTACAGGGGCGAGCAGATCGAGGCCACCGCGGCGAGCCGCGGGCGCCGCGCCGCCGCGAGGTGGAGCGCCACGTGCCCGCCCATCGAGAAGCCGACGACATAGACCCGCTCGTAACGGCCGACGGTCGCGTCGTCGCGCAGCACCGCGGCGAGGTCCTCCCAGAGCCCGGCGTGGTGGAGATCCTCCGGGTCGCGCGACGAGCCGCGCTGGCCGAGGCGGAGCACCGACATGCCCAGCGCGCACAGGGCCGATGTCGCCCGGCGCTGGTAAGCCGAGCGGACGTTCCCGCCCATGCCGTGGAGCAGGACGACCAGCTCGCGGCTGCCAGGCGTCGGGAAGTACAGGCCGGTCAACGTCGCCGGGCCGTGGACGCCGCCCGAGACACGGAATCGAAAGGGGAGCGCGGACGGGAGGTCCGAGGCGAAGCCGTTCGCGACGAACGCCGCGATCGTCGCGACGTGGCCGCGCAGGAGAGAGGGGCTGTCGGGCCGACGTGCGGCGGCCGGCGGCTCGAGGCCGATCGCGGGGGTGCAGTACGCGGCATGCTGCTGGGCCATGGGTCCTCTCGTGCCTTTCTTCTCCGCCGTGGCGCGCTGCCCGGCCGGGCTTCGGGTCTCTGGGTACTCGTGGAGGATGGGGTAGGAGCGGCAGCGGGCGACGCGCTCACCGGGCGGCCCGCGCGCTCTGCCGAGAGGCGCCTTTGCAGCGAGGATGCCAGGCCGCGCGAGGCCCGGGATCCAGCGCGCAGAGCGCCTCCGGCGCGGCGCGACGCGGGTGGCCGCGGGGCGCGCGGGCGGCGCGCCTGGAGGGGCCAACCTCCAGCCGGGGGGGCCGGCCTTCAGCGCGATGGGCGACGGCCCCCGACCGAGGGCGCCTGCCTCCAGCCGAGGGCGTCGACCTCCAGCCGACGAGGGAGAGCGCGCGCCGCCGCGAGGGCTCCGGCCGCCTGAACACGGCAGATCCTCGCGGGCGCAGCGGCGCGGCCGGGTGGCATCGCGATTGCCATACACGCAGCGGCGAGGACGAGAGGCGCAGCGCCCTACAGCGGGTGGACGCGCACGTCCTCGCGAAGAGAAGCACCAGGCAAAGGAGCGTTAACGATGCATCCCGTGGCGTTGACTACAGGGGTTATCCAGCTGGTGGCGGGCGCGGCGCTCGGCTACCTCACCGTCTCCGTGGCGGAGTCGTTTCTTCACCGGAACGCGCTGCACGCGAGCGGCAGGACCCGCCGCGCGGCGCAGAAGCTCGGCGCCGCCGGCCGTCCGCTGCTGCGCGCCTATACGAGCCACACCGTCGTGCACCACGGCAAGACCTACCGCGAGAGCCACGTCCAGCAGTTCAGGAGCCTCGAGGAGCAAGAGCGCCTCGATCGCTGGATCGTCGAGACCCAGGGCAGCCGGCGGATCATCCAGGAGAAATACGGCGTCTCGCTCGCCGGCCTCGGGATCCTCGCGTTCGCCGCCCCGGTGCTGCCGTTCTTCGCCGCGTACGTGTTCTTCCTGCCCGTGCCGGCGCTGCTCGGCGCCCTGGCCGCGCTCGTGATCTACCCGCTGTCCTCGCTGGTGCTCCACCCGTACCTGCACATGCCCCGCGCCGAGGCCATGGCCCGCGCGTCGGCGCCGATGCGGTGGCTGCTCGACACCCGGTACGTGCGCTTCATCTCGCGGCACCACTACCTCCATCACCGGTACATGCACTGCAACTACAACCTCCTCTGGCTCGGCGACGTGCTCCTCGGGCGGCACCGCCGCCCGAGCGACAAGGACGTCGAGGAGATGCGCAAGATCGGAATGATCTGCTAACGAGGGCGCGCCCGTCGCCCCTCGACCCACGGCGTCCGGGCGGCGCGCCGCGCCGCGCTACGCCGACGATCGAGCATGTTCCTGTCGCGGTCCTGGGCGCCGGCCTCGCGCGCCGGGAGCTCGAGATCAGCCTCGCGGCCGTCCTGCGGCGCATGCCCGACCTGCGCCTGTCCAGCGAGCACGCGCCGCGGCCCAAGTTCGAGAGCCTGCTCTTCCGCGGCTTCCATTCGCTGCCGCTCGAGTTCTGACGGCAGGCGGGACGCCGGGAAGACCGCGAGCTCCCGGCGTCCTCGCCGCCCTGGCGGCGCCGCCTCGGGCCATCAGCCCGCCCGGCGCTCCGCGGGCTCGCGCGTCGCGCGGAGCAGCGCCTCGTGCAGCAGAAAGAGGCCCACGGCCGCGACCACCGCGAGCGCGCCGACCGCCGAGAGCCCCACCCGCGCGGCGAGGAGGCCGCCGATGCTGGGCAGGACGATGCCGCCGATCATGCCCGCGCTCACCTGGAACCCGATCGCATGGGCCGTGTACGGGCCGAGACGAGCCGGGGTGCGGGACATCAACGTCGGGTAGATGGGCGCGAGGCCGAGCCCGGCCAGCATGAGCCCCACGGCCCCCGGCCACGCCGGGCCGACCGCGAACAGCGCGCTGCCGAGCAGCGCCGCGACCGTGGCCATGCGGAGCAGCCGGTCCGCGCCGACCCGATCCACCGCGATCCCGAGCAGGAAGCGGCCGACGCCGAGGCTGGCCCAGTAGGCGCCCGCCCAGACGCCGGCCGTCTCCGTCGCCACGCCGCGCGCCTCGGTGTTCACCGTGAAGCTCCATTGCCCGAGCGTCACCTCGAGGCCGACGTAGAGAAAGAACACCGCGATCTGCAGCCACACGCGGCCCTGCCGCAGCGCCGCGCCGGTCGGGGCGCCCGGCGCATCCTGGGCGCCCGGCGCATCCTGGGCGCCCGCGCCGGCCGCCGCGGGCGCGCGGAACGACGCCTTGGCCAGGGCGAACGCCGTGGTCAGGACCAGCATGATCGCGCCGAGGATCGCGTAGCCCCAGCGCCAGGAGCCGGTGGTCGCGAGCGCCGCCGTCGCGATGAGCGGCCCGAGCGCCGCGCCGACGCAGTAGCAGGCGTGCAGCCAGTTCATGTGGCGCGCGGAGAAGTTGCTCGCCGCGTACGCGTTGAGCCCCGCGTCGATCGCGCCCGAGCCCAGGCCGGCGATCAGCCCGCAGAGGATCAGGAGCGGCCAGACCGGCGTCGACGCATAAGCGAGCATGGCGACCGTGATGAGTCCGCTGCTGACGGCGAGCAGCTTGCCCACCCCGAGCCGCTCCACCAGCCTCCCCGCCGCGATCCCGGACGAGAAATACCCCGCGCCCGTCCCGACCAGGAGCGCGCCAAGGGCGCTCTGGGGCAGGGCGAACGCCGTGCGCAGCGAGGGCCACGCGACGCCGAGCACCGCGTCGGGCAGCCCGAGGCTCACGAACCCGACATAGGTGAGGATCAGCAGCGGCGGCACGCAGGCAGCCTTTCTCCCGGCGCTCCGCAGGCCCTGGAGTAACGAAGCTTGCACGAAGTCGACATGGCCGGTGAGGTTACATCCTCGCCACCCCCACCGGAGGTGGAAAGGCGCTGCCCCGGAGCAGGGCGGGCAACCCTCGTTCTTTCAGGACGGAGAGGCTCGGTTCAGGTCCTTCGCTTGCCTCGGGCGGCCGGATCGCGCGGACCGGGCGTCCGACCTCGAAGCATTGTATGAGCAAACGACCATGCGCCCGCCGGTCGCCGCCGTGCTGCTTCTGGAGGACAACGAGCTCGACGCCGCGCGCGTCCGCGAGCGGCTCGATCTGGCGGGGCTCCCGGTAGCGGTCGAACGCGTCAGTGGCCGCGACGACTTCGTGGCACGGCTCCAGGAGAGGCCTTACGACCTCATCCTCTCCGACTACGAGCTTCCGGCGCTGGAGGGGCTCGCCTCGCTGGAGCTCGCCCGCGAGCACCAGCCCGAGGCGGCGTTCGTCTTCGTCTCCGGGACGCCGGGAGAGGAGCGCGCGGTCGAGGCGCTGAAGCGCGGGGCGACCGACTACGTCATGAAGCAGCGCCTCTCCGCGCTCCCGGCCGCCGTCGCGCGGGCGCTCGACGAGGCCTGCGCGCGGCGCGCGCAGAAGGCGGCCGCGGCGGCCCTCCAGGAGAGGGAAGCGGAGTACCGGACCCTGTTCGAGGCGGCCGCGGCCGGGAGCGCGGAGGTGGAGCTTCCGACTGGCCAGCTCATCCGTGTGAACCAGAAGTTCTGCGAGATGACCGGCTACACCCGGGAGGAGCTGACCCGAGGCATGACCCTCGCCGACCTCACCCACCCGGACGACCGGGCCGACCACCAGGCCGCGGTGGAGCGCCTCGAGCGGGGCGAGATCCCCGAGTACCAGTTCGAGAAGCGGTATGTCCGCAAGGACGGCACGCTGCTCTGGGTCCATGTGACCGACTCCGTGGTCCGCCGGGCCGCGGGGCGGCCGGCCCGGCTCCTCGCCGTCGTTCAGGACATCACCGCCCGGAAGCGGGCCGAGGAGCGCCTGCGGCTCCTCTACGCGGTGGGCGAGGCGACGCGGTCGGCGGTGGATCCCAGGGACGTGATGACCGCCACGACCCGGCTCCTGGGCGAGCACCTGAAGGCCACGCGCTGCGCCTACGCCGGCGTGGAGCCCGACAACGACCAGTTCACGATTCACGAGGACTGGGCGGCCCACGGGGCCCCGAGCTCCGCCGGCACGTACTCGCTCGACCGGTTCGGCCCCCGCGCCGCGGCGGACATGCGCGCGGGTCGGACGCTCGTGGTGCGGGACATGGACCGGGAGGTCGCCCCCTCGGAGGGGGCAAACATGTTCAACGCGCTCGGCATCAAGGCGATCGTCTGCTGTCCGCTCGTGAAAGGGGGGCGGCTGGTCGCGATGATGGCCGTCCACCAGGCTGCCCCGCGCGACTGGCTCCCTGAAGAGATCACCACCGTGGAAGAGGTGGTGGAGCGCTCGTGGGCGCACATCGAGCGGGTGCGGGCGGAGGTCGAGCGGACGCGGTTCGCCCTGCTCGCCGAGAACGCGCATGACTTCGTCGGCATCGCCGGGCCGGACCTCTCGCCGCTCTACGTGAACCAAGCGGGCATGGCCCTGGTCGGGCTGGACAGCGCCGACGAGTTCCGGGCGACCAAGGTGCTCGACTTCTTCTTTCCGGAAGATCATCCGACCATCCGCGACGAGTTCCTCCCCCGCGTCGCGCGCGAAGGGGCGGCCGAGATCGAGGTCCGGTTCCGGCACTTCAAGACCGGGGAGCCGATCTGGATGACCTACGGCGTCGTGGCGCTCAGGGATACCTCCGGGCGGCTCACCGGGTTCGCGACCGTGAGCCGCAACATCACCGCGCGGCGGCGGGCCGAGGAGGCGCTCAAGGAGGCCGACCGGCGGAAGGACGAGTTCCTCGCCATCCTCGCCCACGAGCTCAGGAACCCGCTCGCGCCGATCCGCACGGGGCTCCAGACCCTCAAGCGGGTTCCGGCCGACGGCCCGGAGGCCGAGAGGACCCTGGCCATCATGGAGCGGCAGCTCGCGCACATGGTGCGCCTCATCGACGATCTGCTCGACGTCTCGCGGATCACCCGCGGGAAGATCGATCTCCGCAAGGAGCGGATCGATCTCGAGACCGTCATCGAGAACGCCGTCGAGGCGAGCCGCCCGCTCATCGAGGCCGGGAGGCACCAGCTCTCCGTCGCGCTGCCGGACGAGCCGCTGTGGCTCGACGCCGATCTCACCCGGCTGGCGCAGGTGGTGAGCAACCTCATCAACAACGCGGCGAAATACACCCCCGACGGCGGCCGTATCGATGTCTCGGTCCGCCGGGAGGAGCGCGAGGCGCTCGTCGTGGTCAAGGACTCCGGCGTCGGCATCTCGGGGGAGATGCTCCCTCGCGTCTTCGAGATGTTCGCCCAGGCGAATCGCACCCTGGAGCGCGCCCACGGGGGCCTCGGCATCGGCCTGACGCTCGTCCACCGGCTCGTCGAGATGCACGGCGGAACGGTGCAGGTGGAGAGCGAGGGCCCGAATCGGGGGAGCACGTTCACCGCGCGGCTGCCGCTCCTGGACGCCCCCGCGCCGGCCCGCGCGGAGGCCCCTGAGAACGGCCGCGCGGAGGCCAAGGTGGCGGGCAAACGCGTCCTGGTCGTCGACGACAACCGGGACGGCGCCGAGACCCTCGCCCTCTTGCTCGAGATCTTCGGCCACGACACCCAGATCGCGTACGACGGCCCGGGCGCCCTGGAGGCCGTCCAGACGTTCCGCCCCGACGTCGCGTTCCTCGACATCGGCCTCCCGGGGTTCAGCGGCTACGAGGTCGCGAGGAGGCTCCGCGAGGACCCGGCGCTCCGGTCGACGGTGCTGGTCGCCCTGACCGGCTGGGGGGCGGAAGAATACCGGCAGAAGAGCCGGGAGGCCGGGTTCGACTTTCACCTCACGAAGCCGGTGGAGGCCGCCCAGGTGAACGCCATCCTGTCGAGGGTCGCCGGGCTCGGCGGAGAGTGACGCGCTGCGGGCGGCCACCCGGCGCGGAGCTGCAAGACATACAGCGGGGCACCGGTAGGTCGTCGCGAGAGCGCGTTCGCGGGAGGTGTTGCCGAGGCGGCAGACGCGCCGTCGCGCTCGGGTCGCGCGCGGCTTAGGCCACCGCGCGAGCTCGCGAGCTTCAACCAGTTGCGAAATTGTTCTTTTTTGAATAGTCTGAAAAGATGTTATCTTTCCGCCATCTGCGTCATTTTGTGGCTGTGTGTTCCGGTGTCACAGCCGCGCTCCTCGTTGCCGCCCACCCCGCGGCGGCTGCCACGCCGTTTACGACGTTCGAATCGGGCCAGGTCCGCCCCCTGGCCCTCTCTGCGAACGGTCAGCTGCTCTTCGCGGTGAACACGCCCGACAACCGGCTGGAGATCTTCCACGTCCGAGCAAACCGGTTGCAGCACAAGGCTTCTGTGCCCGTGGGCCTCGAGCCGGTCGCCGTGGCTGCCCGGAGCAACGACGAAGTCTGGGTGGTGAACCACCTGTCCGACAGCGTGAGCGTGGTCGACGTCCGAGACGCGGGCAACGCGCACGTCGTGCGCACGCTGCTCGTCGGAGATGAGCCGCGCGACATCGTATTCGCTGGACCGGGGCGCTCGCGCGCCTTCATCACCGCGGCCCACCGCGGGCAAAACATCCCCTTCGATCCGCAGATCACGACGCCCGGCGTGGGGCGCGCGGATGTCTGGGTGTTCGACGCCGACCAGCTCGGAACCTCGCTCGGCGGCGCGCCGCTCTCCATCGTGACGCTCTTCGGCGACACCCCCCGCGCGCTCGCAGTGACGCCGGACGGCAGCAGGGTGTACGCGGCCGCCTTCCACTCGGGCAACCGCACGACCGCCATCGACGAGAGCCTCGTGCCGAACGGCGGGGAGGCCGCGGGCGGATTGCCCTGGCCCAACGCCAATTTCGAGGGGATCCCGCAGCCGGAGGTGGGGCTCATCGTCAAGTTCGACGGGACCCACTGGGTCGACGAGCTGGATCGTCCCTGGGATGACGTGGTGCGCTTCTCGCTGCCCGACAAGGATGTCTTCGTCATCGACGCGCTCGCCGATCCGCCTCGCCAGGTGGACGGGCCGGGCGGCTTCTTCTCCGGCGTGGGGACCATCCTGTTCAACATGGTCGTGAACCCGGTGAACAAGAAGATCTACGTGTCCAACACCGACGCCCGCAACGAGGAGCGGTTCGAGGGAGCGGGCCTCTTCGCCGGCCACAGCGTGCGAGGCCACCTGCACGAGAGCCGGATCACCGTCCTCGGTCCGACCGGCGTCGCCCCGAGGCACCTCAACAAGCACATCGATTACAGCAGCTGCTGCGCGCCGGTCGCGAACGCCGAGAGCGCGAGGAGCCTGGCACAGCCGCTGGAGATGGCCGTGACGAGCGACGGCGCGACCCTGTATGTCGCGGCGCTCGGCTCGGACAAGATCGGCGTCTTCGACACCGCGGCGCTCGAGGACGACACGTTCGTGCCCAGCACGGCGAACCAGATCCACGTCCCTGGAGGCGGCCCGACCGGCCTCGTGCTCGATGAGCGCCGGAAGCGGCTCTACGTGCTCACGCGCTTCGACAACGCAATCTCGGTCATCAATACGCGGACCCGCCGTGAGGTCGCGCACGTGCCGATGCACAACCCGGAGCCTCCGAGCGTCGTCCGGGGGCGCCGCGTTCTCTACGACGCGTCGCTGAGCTCGAGCCACGGCGACTCGTCCTGCGCGAGCTGCCACATCTTCGGCGACTTCGATAGCCTCGCGTGGGATCTCGGGAATCCGGACGGCTCCGTCCTGGAGAACCCAGGACCGTTCTGCACCGAGCTCTTCGGCCTGGATCCGAGCCTCCATCCGATGAAGGGGCCGATGACGACCCAGAGCCTGCGCGGGATGGCCAACCACGGGCCGATGCACTGGCGCGGCGACCGCACGGGCGGCCATGATGCCCCCACGTCCCAGCCGGACAGCGGTGTGTTCGACGAGCGGGCAGCGTTCAGGGAGTTCCGGGCATCGTTCGTCGATCTGCTCGGGCGAGACGAGTCGATCTCCGAGGAGGATATGGACGCCTTCACGGACTTCATCCTCCAGGTCACCTACCCGCCGAGCCCCATCCGCGCGCTCGACGACTCGCTCACGCCCGACCAGCTCGCGGGACGCGCCTTCTTCGGGGGCCCCGTCTCGAGCATCCTCGGCGCCTCGTGCATCGGGTGTCACGTCGTCGATCCCGAGGCCAACCCCGGCGCCTCCGCGCCGGGCTTCTTCGGCAGCGACGGCGGCTCGGCCAACGCCAACGAGTCCCAGGTGTTCAAGGTCCCGCACCTGCGCAACCAGTACCAGAAGGTCGGGATGTTCGGCATGGCGGAGTCGTTCGTGTTCCCGTTCGGCGGCTCCAACGCTCACATGGGTGACCAGGTCCGCGGCTTCGGGTTCCTCCACGACGGCGCCGTCGATACGCTCTTCCGCTTCAACTCCTTCTCCGATTTCGTCCAGATTCCGGAGAACCCTGGCGGCTTCCCCGTCGGCCCCGAGGGGGACCTCCTGAAGCACCAGGTGGCGGCGTACATGCTGGCGCTGGAGTCGAACCTGAAGCCGATCGTGGGTCAGCAGATCACGCTCACGTCATCGAACGGTGCGGTGGCCGGTCCGCGCATCGATCTGCTCGTGGCGCGCGCTGACGCTGGCGATTGTGATCTCGTCGTCAAAGGTCAATCCTACGGCGAGGAGATTGGCTTTTTATACACGGGAAATGGCCTGTTCGCCGCCGACCGCGAGCTCGAGCCGTGGCGGTCCAGCGCCGAGCTCCGCCTGCTCGCCGGCGGGAGCGACGGCGAGCTGACGTATACCTGCGTGCCGCCGGGATCGGGCGAGCGTATCGGCGTCGATCGCGACGGCGATGGCGCACGGGACGGTGACGAGCGGGACGCTGGCAGCGACCCGGCCGACCCGACGAGCGTCCCGTGACGGCGGCTTGAGCCGGAGGCCGGCCGCGTCGGTCAGCGCCCTCGCGCGATCTGGAAGAGCGCGCGGAAGAAGAACGCGAGGAACCCGAACACCGCCCGCGTCTTGTCCGGCAGGATGCGCCCCCCGGGTACCCGGAACGACAGGAGGAGATGCACGACGTCGATCGCCCGGAGCCGCGTCATGCCCTCGCCCACCACGCGCCCCTGCTCGTCGTCTCCCTCCTGGATCCGGAAGGGGAGCGCGGCGCCCTCTCGCCACATCCGCCACAAGGCAGCGACACCCCGCGACCGGAAGACCCGGGCGCCGCGCAGCGTGAACCGCCGGCCCCCGTCGCCGTAGAACGGGAGCACGTAGCGGATCTCCCGATCCGGACCGGTCCCGCCGGCGGCGAACAGGTTCCAGACTCCCTCCTTGATCGCGGTCCTCCGTGCGGTCAGGCCCTCCGCGAACACCGTGCCCGTCACGACCGCCGGGTGCGCCGGATCGCTGATGAACCTGGCCAGGTACGAGATGGTGATGCGCAGGCGAAGGCGCACCCGGCGAGGCGCCGCGCGCCCGGCGGCCGCCCCTTCCGCGCGGCTCTCCCAGGATCCGGCGAGCCGCTCACGGAACATCAGGCCGAGCCCCGTGTGCCGCGGCGGCGACGTCCCCTCGGTCGGTATCGCGATGGCCGTCAGCGGATCCGCGTACGGCGTCGCGTGCGCGCGCTCCGGCGCCGTCCAGCCCTCCTGGCCGGTGATCCGCCGGATGATCTGCTCGATGTTCCGCTCGGCCACCGCGGCGATGGTGTGCGAGGGGTTGACCCCGGTCGCCGCCGGCAGGATCGAGCCATCGAGCACGAAGAGGTTCGGGTAATTGAACACCTCCCCGAGCCCGCTCGTGACGCCGTCGGCCGCGCTGTCCCCCATGCGGCAGCCGCCGAGGCTGTGGACGGTGATCGGCAGGTGCGCGAACCGCCAGAGCGGAGAGACGGCGTAATTGCCCCTGAGCTGCGTGACGATGTCCTGGGCGAGCCGCTCTGCCACGCTGTAGAGCAGCAGGTTCGACGCGACGTCCCACCGGACCGACAGCTTCCTGTCGCCCTTCACGAGCTCGATCCGCCCGTTGGCCAGGTCTCGCCCCATGACCAGGAAGACCGCGGTGTGCCGCATCTCCTCCGGCGTGACCGGGGGCGGCGGCTGCTTGGACGCGGCCTCCACGATCTCGTCGATCACGTCGGCGGTCGGCGGCTCCGCCGTGGCCGTCCAGCGCCTGTGGAGCGCCGTGAACATCGGCGAGCGCCAGTGGGTGTGCGGCCGCGCGAGCCTCAGGATCGGCCAGAGCTCCTTCGGGAAGCCGCCGTCCTCGATGAGGAACCACCCCGCGTCGCGCCCGCCCGGGCGCGCGTAGACGACGCCCACGGTGATGGGCGGCCCGCGGTCCGGCTCGAACGGCGCGGCGACGTCGAAGCCGAGGGCGAGCATGTCCCCGTTGCCCGAGTATCCCGCGCCGAGCTGCTCGCTGAGCTGCCGCATCGCGCCCGCCTCCCTGCAGCGCAGGAGCAGCTCCGTCGAGTTGAGCGCGCCCCCGCAGACGAAGACGTGCTCGGCCTCCTCCGACAGCACCTGTCCGCCGCGTCCGTGGTCGCGGTACGTCACGCGGTACCGTTGCCCCTCAGCGCCGGAGAGCGGCTCTATCAGCTCGACCTCGCACTGCGTGCGCATCACCGCGCCGGCGCGCTCGGCGAGCGGGAGGTAGTTCATGTCCAGGGTGTTCCGCGCCCGGTGGCGGCAGCCCAGGGTGCACTCGCCGCAGTCGACGCACCCGCCCTGGAGCACCCCGAACTTGTTCGGCCGGAGCGTCGGATCGTCGGAGAAGTTGATGGCCAGCGGCGGATAGAAGCTCTGGCCTCCGCGCTCCAGCCGGGAGAGCGCCTCGACCATCTGCCGCGTCTTGGGCGGCGCCCCCCCGGGTGAGCGGGTGATCGGCTGGACGTCCAGCATGTAGGCGACGAGATCGTAATACGGGTCGAGCACCTCGCGGCTGTAGCCCTCGGGCCACCCGCGCGCGAAGACGTCCGCGGGCGCGCGCAGGTGCACGTTCGCGTAGATCAACGAGCCGCCGCCGTAGGCCGCCGACTGCACGACGCGCATCTGATCGATGGGCCGGACGTCGTACATCCCTCCCGTCTTTTTCCAGAGCCACTGATCGGGCGGGCCTTGTGGGAATTCAGGGACCGCCTGGTCGTAGCGGCGTCCGCGCTCCAGCACGGTCACCGCGAATCCGGCCTGGGCGAGGCGGCAGGCCGAGACCGCGCCGCCAAAACCGGTTCCGATCACGATCGCTCGATGTTGTGCCATGGATCCCCCCGCTGCCCGGGATCAAGCCTAGTGACCGCAGCGCCTTACCGCCATCGGGCGAGGCCGCGGCACCGGCATGGCGCTCGTTGGGGGCGGACGCGCGACGGGGCGAAGCACGAGAGTCGGGAGCACGATGAAGGAAGGCGCTCTCTTCGGTCGAGTACGCGCTATCCGCGCGTTATCCGGTCGTGGACAACGCTCCGACGAAAAAGCACATCGTTCCAGTTCCACCGCCGGCGGGCTTCGGGTAAGAGCCGGGCATCATGGAACGTCTTCTCAGCGAGGAGCTGCGGCGTCTCTCGGCGATGCTGGAGGATGTGGCCCACCGGCTCGACGGGAAGACCGTGCTCATCACCGGGGCGGCCGGGTTCATCGGGAGCTACCTCGTCGGCGTCCTCCAGGAGCTGAGCCGGAGCAGGCTCGCGCGGCCGGCGCGGATCGTCGCGCTCGACAACTTCATCACGGGGACGAAGGACAGCCGGTTCTTCGACCTCGACGATCCGGCGCTCACCTTCGAGAAGCACGATGTGACGGAGCCCTACCGGGGCGAGGTGAACCCCGATTTCATCCTCCACGCCGCCGGGATCGCCTCGCCGGTGGTTTACGCCAGGTACCCGCTCGAGACGATCACCGCGGCCATCGACGGCATCCGGAACGTCCTGGAGCTCGCGCGCCGCACGCGCCCCGAGGCCGTCCTCTACTTCAGCTCGAGCGAGATCTACGGCGATCCGCCGCCGGAGCTCATCCCGACCCCGGAGGACTACCCGGGGCGCGTCTCGCCCACGGGGCTCCGCGCCTGTTACGACGAGTCGAAGCGCCTCGGCGAGACGATCGCGACCGTCTACCACCGGAAGTACGGCGTCCCGGTGACGATCGTCCGCCCCTTCAACGTCTACGGCCCCGGGATGCGGCGCGACGACTACCGCGTGCTGCCGAGCTTCCTCGGCGCCGCGCTCGACCGGAGGGCCCTCGAGGTCTTCGGGGACGGGACACAGACACGCACGTTCTGCTACGCGACCGACGGGGTGAACGGCTTCCTGCGCGCGCTCCTGCTCGGTCGGCCCGGCGAGGTCTACAACATCGGCTCCGACGCCGAGGAGATCTCGATGCGCGACCTGGCGAGGAAGGTGGAAGAGGCCCTCGGCGAGCCGCTCGACATCCGCCTCGCCGCCCCGCCGGAGGGGTACCCGGTCGGCGACCCGAGCCGCCGCCGGCCGGACATCACCAAGGCGAAGCGGGAGCTCGGGTATGCGCCGACGGTGCCGCTCGCGGAAGGGCTCCCGCGGATGATCGCGTGGTACCGGCTCCTCCGCGAGCAGGACGCGCCGCCCTGAGGCGCCGCGGGACGCCGCGGAACCGCAGGGCCGCGGCGGCGAGGTGAGGGCGCGAGCCGCCATCGCTGAGGGTCGCAGCCGCCAGATCGCCGGCCGGATCGCTGGCACCATCCGCCACGGTGCCAGGAGATCTGCCGTGTGCCGCTCGCGCAGGGCGGGCACGAGAGCCCCCGGCGCGTGTGGATCACCCTCCCCGGGACGGCGCGCGGCGCGTCGTGGGGTGTCCGTCGGCGACGGCCCGCGCGTTGCAATGACCAGTCGCCATGAACCACGTTATCCAGCAGAACCTCCGTTCTAGCGACTCTCTCGGCGGCCGCAGGGCCGTTGTCCTCGGCGGGAGCCTCGCGGGCCTCGTCGCGGCGCGCGTGCTCGCCGACCATTTCGACGAGGTCACCGTCGTCGAGCGCGACGGCATCCCCGACGACCTCCGCGAGCCCCGCAAGGGCGTGCCGCAGTCTCGCCAGCTCCACGGCCTGCTCGGGCGCGGGGAGACGATCCTGAACGACCTGTTCCCCGGGCTCACCGAGGCGCTGGTCGCGGACGGGGCGCACGCCTACGACTTCGGCCTCGGCCTCGCCTGGCACCACCTCGGCGCGTGGAAGCTGCGCTGCCAGACGGGGGTGCGGACGGTGAGCATGAGCCGCCCGCTGCTCGAGGCGCACGTGCGGCGACGCACCTTCGCGCTGCCCCGCGTGCGCCGCCTGGACGGGCACGACGTGCTCGATCTCTCGGCGTCGCCCGATCGCTCGCGGCTCACGGGCGTCGTGGTCCGGCGGCGCGACGGGCAGGCCGGGCCCGAGCAGCTGCAGGCGGACCTCGTGGTGGACGCCAGCGGTCGCGGCTCGCGGACGCCGGCGTGGCTCGAGGCGCTCGGGTACGAGCGGCCGGAGGAGTCGACGATCAAGGTGCAGGTGGGTTACGCGAGCCGGCAGTACCGGCCGCGGGACCCGTCGAAGTTCTCGTGGAAGAGCCTGTACGTGCTCGGCTCGCCGTCCGACAGCCGGCGGTTCGGCTGCATCGCGCCGATCGAGGGCGGGCGCTGGATGGTGCTGCTCGCGGGGCTCTTCGGCGATCACGCGCCCGCCGACCCCGAGGGGTTCCTGGAGTACGCGCGGGGCCTGCCGAACGACACGCTCTACCGGGCGCTGCTCGCGGCCGAGCCGGAGACGGAGGTCTTCACCTACAAGTTCCCGGCGCACGTCCGCCGGCATTACGAGCGCGCGGCGCGCCTGCCCGAGGGGCTCGCCGTGCTCGGCGACGCCCACGCGAGCTTCAACCCCGTCTACGGACAGGGCATGACGTCGGCTTGCCTCCAGGCGGTCGCGCTCGGCGAGGCGCTCGTGGAGCAGCGCCGCCGCGCGGGCCAGGGCGCAATCGCGGGGCTCACCCGGCATTACCAGGCGGCCGCGGCGAAGGTGGTCGAGACCCCGTGGCAGATGTCCACCGGGGAGGACCTCGCCTATCCGGAGACCGAGGGGCAGCGGCCGCTCCTCCAGCCCGTCATGCGCTGGTACACCGGGATGCTGCACCGGGCGGCGCAGGTGGATCGCGAGGTGTTCGTGCAGTTCGTGCGCGTGATGAACCTGCTCGATCGCCCCGAGTCGCTGATGACGCCCGGCATGTTCCTGCGCGTGCTGCTCGCGGCGCGCACGGCGGGGTCGCCCGCGGTGAGCCCGGCCGTCGCGGGGTACGCCGGCTGAGCGGGCTAGCGCGTGTCAGAAATCCCGCCAGAAACACCGATCGATGACGAGCAGTCGCCGGAAACAGTAGCGATTTTCATAATTTCCGCCTGCTTCGCCGCCGAGGGCGGCTCCGACGTGGCCCAACGGGGCCCTATGACCCCGAGGCGCGCGGCAAGATGGAGCGCTTCTGGCGGACGCTGCGCGAGGGGTGCCTGAATTTCCTCGGCGACGTCGTGTCGCTCCAGGACCTCAACGCTCGGCTACAGGCCTTCCTTGACCGGCGCTACCACACGGCGCCGCACGCTGGGCTGATGGGCAAGAGCCCAGCCAAGGTGTATGCGCAAAAGCCCGCCGGCGAGGGCGCGATCGACGAGACGAGGCTGCGCACCGCGCTGACGGTGCGCAGCCGTCGCCGCCTCTCCGCCGACAACGTGCTCTCGCTCGACGGCAAGGCGTGGGAGCTCGACCAGGGCTTCTTGGCCGGGCAGCTCGTCACGGTGGCGCACTGCTTCGCCGCTGCCGAGGCGGCGCCGTGGGTCGAGCACGAGGGCAAGCGCCTGACGCTGCGCCCCTCGATCCCGTCAAGAATGCGCGACGCAAGCGGTCCTTACGCACCAGCAGTGCTGCCCAAAGCCGAGCCGGCCGGTGGACTTCGACCCTGCGAGGACACTGTTGCAGGCCACTCTCGGTCTTGCACTGGGGGCGGCTGCTCGACGGGGAGTTGTTCGCAACGTCGCGCTACGTCGAGTGGGCTGTGCTCATGAAACGCACCTTCGGGTTCGATGCTTTGCGATGCCCCAGATGCGAACGGAAGATGCGCGCGCTTTCAGTCGCGGGATCGACCTGGCGCATGCCTACCGTGAGGATCCATGCACCGAATTCGTGATCTCGAGGAGCGACCGCACGAGCGGGTCCTTGTCGTCGGCGCGCCACACCGAGCGGCCAAGGATGACAACGTCGAGGTCCCGAACCCGCTTGAACACCACTCCGGCAAGGAGCGTCGACGCGGAACTCTCGGGAAACAAGCTGAGACCTTCGCCGCTCGCCACGAGCATGAGGATCACATCGCTGCCGGCATCCTCGTGGGCGAGTTCGAGCGTATGGTCACGCGCTCGGAAGGCGGCGATGATGTCGTCGTAGAGGCGCGGGCCCTCCTTGCGCGGAGGCCAGAGGAAGCGCTCGTGCTTCAGGTCCGCGACCCTCAGTGTGCGCCGTGCAGCGAGGCGATGGCTCTTCGACATCACAACGCCGACGCGCTCGCGATACAGCACGCGGACGCGGAAGAGCGGGTTGTCTTCCGGCGAATGATAGCCGTACCCGACTGAGATCTTGCCATCGCGCAGCGCGGCGACCTGCTCCTCGCTCGGCAGCGGCCGAAGGCGTACCTCGACGCGCGGATGACGCGCGCGGAACGTCTGCACGATCCCAGGCAGCAGGAGGGTGTCAGCCAGGGCGCCGTCGAATCCGACCACGACCGTCCCGATACGGCCTTGCGCCGTCGCGCGGGCGTCCTCGACCGCGAGCGTGGCGCGAGCTAGGGTCGCACGCGCACCTTCGAGGAAACTCCGACCGGCGGCGGACAGCTTCACCCCGCGTCCCGAGGGCACGAAGAGCTCGACGCCGATCTCCTCTTCGAGCTGAGCGATTTGCCGGCTCAAGGGCGACTGCGAGACGTGAAGCTGCTCGGCCGCCCTTCCGAAGTGCTCCGCTTCCGCGACGGCGATGAAGTACCGCAGGTGACGTAGCTCCATGATTTCAGACCTATAGGGTCTGAAACCGTTGCGATCAATGTCCTGGTGGGGCTGAACGCGACGGTGCAGGCTGTTCAACATGGGGCGGCACGGGGCGCCTCGCCCCAAGCACCCGACGCGTCGGTCGCTGCGGTCGAGCCCTTCGCGAACGCCACGTGGTGCGCATCAGCGGCGGTGGGCGTCAGGTGCGCAGCCGCTTTACCAACGAGTACGGAACGACTCCCTCACCGAAGGCACCGGCTCGACCCCGGACGCCAAAGTCCATCGACCTGTCGCTGTTTCGCTGAGCCTCGCGCTCGACAACCGAGAGAACCCGACTATGACCGAGAACAACCCCACTTCCAGCTCCGAACGAAAGGAGCGCGCGAGGCCCGCCCCCGAGGCGAACCAGATGATGCAACGTCGCCCCGCCGGCGCGGTGCTCGTCGCCGCGGCAGTGATCTTCTTCCTCGCCGAGTTCATCGCCGCCGCGGCATGGACGGATCCTCCATACAGCTACACGTATCACTACATCAGCAACCTGGGAGTCCGTGGCCCCCTCGAGGCTCTTGGCCAGTTCATGAACTCGCCACTCGCGTGGGTCATGAACACCGGGTTCTTCCTCTTCGGGATCATGTTCCTCATCGGTGTCGCCGCGCTCAAGGGCCTGCGAAGCTGGCGCCGCTGGGCAGCGCTCATCCTGGGAGCTCTCGTGGCGCTTGGCGGCGTCTTGCTGGCGTTCAACCCCGGTTCCGGAGAGCCGCCCGGCGGCGCAGTCGACTATCACGGCTTGGGCGCCTTCGCGTCTATCGTCGGAGGCAACGTGCTCGTGATCCTCCTTGGACGCCAGCGCCAACAAATCGGAGTCACTCCGAAAGCTGGGAGGGCCATGGTCGTCCTCGGCGTGTTCGGGCTCGCCTCGATGGTGGCCTTCCTCGCGGTCGCCAGCTCGGGGGCCAACGTCCTCATCGGCCTCGTCGAACGTTGCGCCGTCTATCCCATCATGGTCGGTTTCATCTGTGCGGGGGCGTCGATCTGGAATCGCCGGACCTGTGCACGCTCGAGCGGCGAGGACGAGACTTCCCGACCACAGATGCTGAAGCAGCAGCCAGCCTACATTATCAAGATGCGCGCCAAGCCTGGAGCGCGTGACAAGCTGTTCCAACTAGCCACGGTTGGAATGGAGAAATCGGGCGCATCGGACCGGTGGATCATCTGTCGGGAAGACGGCGACCCGGATCTTCTGTGGTGCGTGGAGGTGTTCAAGTCCGACGAGGCGAAGAACGCCTATGAGAATGGCCCGCTGGCTGACGAACTTCGCGAGGAGATCCTGGCTCTGCTGGCCGAGGCGCCGACGCGGATTTCGGTCCATCCGTACTCCGCGGCCTGAGTTCAAGTCGCCGCCCCGGTCTACTCGTCCGGGGTCTCGCTGATACGAAGCAGCAGCTCATGAAGCTTCGCGACCTCCGCCTTCGAGAGCTCAGCGAACGCGCGGGCAGCGACGTCGCGCGCGACCGCGGTGCCGGCGACGAGCGTCTTCGCGCCGCCCGCGGCCCCCCGTGTCAGGGAAGATGTCGCCGAGGGACCACGCGCAGGCCTCGGCACGGCCGAGGGGGCGGATGCAGCGCTGGCCGAGCCGATCGCTGCGGGGGCGCAAGCGCTGACCGGCTGGCAGTGCGCGGCGTGCGTCAGCGGTGAATACGTGCACTCCGTGTCGCTGAGCCAGGGCAGCGCGCTCGGCTGCGCGAACGGCGAGGCCTACCGCTGCGAGCTCATCCCCTGGGCCACGCGGGCGTCCTTCGCGCATTGCGGCGCCTCCGTCGCTCGTCCCTCGGCGTGCCGCCCGCACGTGCCGGAGGTCCACCTCTGCCCCCCTGGTCGACCAACTGCGAGTTGCTCACTCCTTCTTGGGTGGGCCACGACGCTCTATCCCGTCCGGCTGGAGTATCCACCCAACGCGGCGCCTGACCAGGCGCTTCGGGTCGCCATCTTCCTGGCGCTGCTCAGGCCAGCGAGTCCGCGCGAGCGGCGGGCTCGACGCTCGGCCCGGCTTGCTCACCCCTCCGGTGTCACCGGCAGCCCGAGCAGCCGACCGATCGCCTCGTGAACGACCCGGGCCGCCACCTCGTCCCCGACGGCGACGGCGCGGCTCAGGGTGCTGGCGAGCGAGGCGACGACGGCCGCCCGATGCGACTGATCAGTCACGGCGAGCTCCCCAGGCCCGGCGCTCGACCCTTGGGCCCGGGTTGGGCCCACGCCTTCCGAGGGGCTGCGATCCGTCGTCACGCCCTCCCCCAAATCCCCGGGAAAGCGACAGATCGCGACGGTTCGCCCCCGCGGAAGAGTCCCGCCAGGATTCCGGTGCGGTGCTCGCCGGCACCCTGAGCCGTGCCGTCGCCCTCGGCGATGAGGAGGCAGCCCGGGTCGTCCTCGCCGTCGCCGTTCAGGTCCGCCGCCGCGACCGCGGCGGGGGTCCCGCCCACCGGCGACGCCGGCGGCCCGGAGAGCCCGACCGTCCCGAGGCACTGGGAGACCGTGCAAGCGCCGCCGACGCAGCTCTGGCCCGCGGGGCAGCCCGGGCCGCTGACGCAGGCGCCGGCCTGGCAGGTGTCGCTCTGGGTACACGCGTCGCCATCGCTGCACGCGGCGCCGTCGGCCAGGTTCACGTGCACGGGCTCGCGGTCGGCTCGCAGAAGGCGCCCGCGCCGCGCGGAGCTCCCTGGCGAGCCCGCGTCAGCGCGCTTGATCGATGCGGCCGGAGCTCCCTGGCGAGCCCGCGTCAGCGCGCTTGATCGATGCGGCTCGTCCACGCCGCCATGCTCGGCTTCTCGCTGCCGTCCACGCGCAGCAGGCCGAAGTGGCCCTCCGTGCTCTCGGGCTGATCGGAAGCATCGATGAGGGCGTAGACGAAGGCAGGGCCTCCGTACGGCTTCTGGACCCACGTGTCCCAGAACACGCGCATCTGGCGCGCCTGCTCTTCTTCACTGACAGGCACGAAGCCCGGGACGGGCGCCGTTCCGCCCGTGGGTACGCCCCACTCGGTGATGACGATCGGCTTGTGGGCGTCGCCGTGCGCGGCGAGGATCGCCGCGACAACGTCGAGGTTCTGGAAGATGCCGTTGTCCGGGGTGGGAGGCGACGGCCATGTGTAGGGGTGAGCGGCGACCCCATCGAACGCCCCAGCCGCGTGGGTGTAGAGCGTCTCCATCCAGAGCTGGGCGTCCTCGAGCGGCCAGAGCGACCCGCTCCCCGCGAGCACCACCGCATCAGGATCCGCCGCCTTGATGGCGAGCGACGCCGGCACCAGCGCGTTCTCGGCGTAGAGCCGCGCTTTCTCCGCGAGGGAGGCGCCCCCGTAGTCGTCGAGCACGGGCTCGTTCTCGATCTCGTACACACGCGCGCGCCCCGCGACCTTCTCCACGACGGCCGTGGCGAACGCGCGGTAATGGTCCGGGTCGAGGTCCTGTCGGCCCTGCTCGTCGCGATCGCGGTGCAGGATGATCAGCACCACGGACTCCCCGCCGCGCGCGCCCCAGCCGTCGAGGAGCCCGTCCAACCCGCCCCAGTTCAGGTCCGGGTCGGTGTGGTCATAGCCATGGACCTCGACGCGCAGCCAGCGCGCGCCCGAGCCGGCCATGGTATCGAGGTGCGCCGCCAGCGTGTCGCCGGCCCAGTAACGCTGGATGAAGCCGTTGGCGAAGCCGGCCCGGTCGCGCAGCGTCGCCGAGGTCGTCACCTCGAAGGCGTCCACGTCGAAGGCGTCGCCCGGCGCCGCGTCTTCCTGCAGCACGTAGGCGTCGATCGGGTCGAAGCTCCGGGCCACGCTGGCCTCCACGCAGATCCGCTGAAACGAGCTCGTGAGCGCGACGCTGGGAGCGCTCGCGTCGGAGAGCCACTCGCCGGCGGGGGTGCGCTCGCGCAGGGTGATGTGGATCGGCTTGCCGACCGCCGAGGAGGAGGCCGCGGCGACGGACGCGCACGCCCGGTACGTGGTGCCCGCCATCGCCCACGGGACGGTGTCCGGATCGTCGTCGATGGAGTAGGCGTCCCCGGCGCCGCCGAAGGTGACGCGCGCGACACGAGCACCCTCCGGCGCGTCGGGCCGCTCGACGGTGGTGAGGTGGCCCTGCCACGCAGCCCACCCCGCGGCGTCCGCCTCGAACGACGAATCGCGGAGCAGGTTGTCGGCGCCGAGCGCGTTTGCCATGGCCGCCTGCGCGGGATCCCGCCCCGCGGGCTCGCCGCAGCCGGCGCCCAGCGCGACCGCTGCAGCAGCGACGGCGACGCTCCGGGCGCTCGCGCGGCGCCGCCCCCGCGGGGCGCTCGGCGCGGGAGTGGTCATTGCTCCACGAACGGGTGAGCCCCTGCGGGGTGACACCCTCGACTGCATCGGTAGTGCTGACGTCATGGTGAATGGTCTATCTAGCATCATATCGTGTCGACGCCCGGTCTCGCTGGCGATGGGCCCGTGCTCACGACAGCCGACAGCTGAACGTCTCGTGCTCGATCGGCCGGAGGAGTCGCTCCTGCTCGTCCATGACCGCGGCTTTACACTACTTCAAATACGACCCGCGGGCGCGTTCTTCTCCGGCGAAACCATGGCTCTCGGCCGCTCGCGATCGCGGCGCGCGCAGGGGTCTCCCTCGTCGAGCGCTTGACCCAGCAGGTTTTGCCGTTAGCCTGCAGGGATACGTATCGCTGGTTCTCCCTTGGCGAAGCTCCGGGAGGCATCCGGAAAGTGATGCCGGCTCCAGGCGTGTCGATATATTACACGAACGCCATTGATCACGAGTACGACTTGACTTCCGTCCCGGAGAGTATACGAATACTGAAGCCGGACGAGCTCAAGAGCCTACGTCCTTGTGACCTCCTGCTCCGCGCCCAACAGGCAGCGATCCGCAGCCCCGCGCAACCCCTGGAGAGGAGAGGACCATGAAGCGTCTCGTTCACATGGGCGTGGCCATCACTGCCTGCTTCGCAATCTCGTCATGCGCGGTCCACGCCGGAGATGAGGAGAGCGAGGACGGGGACGAGGCCATCGGTCAAGCCGCCCAGAGCCTCGGCGGCCTGGTCATCTCGAGCCCGCTCACGCTGAGCACGAGCACGGTCGTGAGCGGCCAGACCCTCACCGCCACCGTGACCTATCAGAACACCAGCGCGTCGCCGATCACCATCGGGTCGCTGGTCATCGCGTCGCGCCCGCCCGGCGGCACCCACGGCGGCGGCCCCTTCGCCGACCTCAGCCCGACGCTCACGACGACCACCATCAACCCCGGGGCCACGGTCACCTTGAGCGCCTCCCGCACCTACTCCACGTCCGAGCCGATCGGCCGGTGGGAGGCCTACAGCACCTACAAGGACTCCGCGAACGTCTGGCATGACGGCCCGAGCACCAATTTCATCGTCTCGAAGGAGCTGTTCCACACCGCCTACCCCCACGCCTTCGTGAACGCCCAGGGCAACTCGGTGCGCCTCAACGGCTTCAACGCGCGCGAGAGCACCGTGTATAACCCGCAGAACGGCTGGAGCCAGACGCAGGCGCACTTCGCCACCATCAAGAACAAGGGGTTCAACGCGGTCCGCTTCACGCTGGATTGGTTCTCCTTCGAGCCTTCGCAGGGCGTGTTCAACCAGACCGCCATCAACGCCCTGACCACGGCGGTCGCCAACGCCAAGGCCGCGGGGCTGTACATCATCCTCGATCCCATCCACATGAAGAGCGGGGGCACGGTGGGCGTCCCCGCCTGGGCCGCCGGATCCGGCGACGACATCGACCAGATCAACAACTACGCCCTGCCTTACCTCCAGAAGATGGCCTCGCTCTTCAAGGACGAGCCGAACGTCGTCGCCTACGACGTGGTGAACGAGCCCTACATGACCACGGCGGATCAGAACCGGATGCTGCCGGTGTACAGCAAGCTGGTCCAGGGGATCCGGACCATCGATCCCGACAAGATCTGCATCCTCGAGCCCATCTGGGGGGACTCGGGGCTCGACCAGGCCGACTTCTCGCTCCTCACCGACAAATTGAACATCGTCTGGTCGATCCACGACTACTTCGCGGGCTGCGACTACGACGGCTTCAACGCCGCCGGCGTCCCGGTGGGCTGCTATGTGTGGAACGGCACGAGCGGCTATCCCAGCTCTACGCCCGACCAGCTCGAGAGGCACGTCACCGTCATCCTGGACCGCCTGGCCACGGTGGGCTTGCCGGCCTACGTCGGCGAGTACGGGATCGGCGATGGCGTCGCGAACCACGATCTCTGGCTCCAGCAGCAGACGGCCATCTTCAACAAGTACGACCTCAGCCGCACCTACTGGGAGTGGCATAGCGGCGGCAGCATGTCGGCGCAGAACCTGGACTACACCTGGAAGCCCTGGGTCGATCTCCTCCTCGTGCCGTGATCGCCCGGCGATCGCGAGGCGCTCGCCTCCTCACCCCCTGAGAGCCAGTTGTAGCTCCAGGGGTCGTCGATGCGGATCCTCCACCGCCCGGACGACATCGACGTGCTCCGGAGCTTGTGTCGCGCGGAGCCGCAGGAGAATGTTCGTATCAAGGAGAACCTTCACGGGTAGAGGTTCTCTCGATCCATCGCCGCGAGCGGCACCGCGGGAGCCTCAGGAAGCGACGCGAGCAGCGCCCGGAACGCGCGGAGCCGCTCGTCCGGCGTCGCAGCGGCCGCGATGGGGACGTGCGTTCCCTCGAGGTCGGATTTCTTTTCCTCGAGAAAGTCCTCTTTCTGAAGATGCTCCCAGGCCGTCGGGGTCGAGTTCGCCTGGATGGTCGTGGGCTCGGGTGTCGCCGCCGGGCTCGGCCCCTCCGCGACCGCGGGCTCGGCGACCTCCGTCGCCTTTGTCGCCGGCTCAAGGAAGGTCACGACCACACGCGCCTCCTTGATGTTCGTCGGCGTTTCCCGAAGCTCGACGCGCCCGTTCCTGAAGACGCCTTCCACTGCCGTCAGCATGATCGAGGACCTCGCCTGTAGCTTACATCACCCCAAGCGCGGGAGACATCGGGAGAACGACCGGGTGGGCGCCACGCGGGACGTCGTTTGTCGGGGATCGGCTCAGGGGATGTTGAAGTACTGCTGGCAGCAGGTCTCTTTCAGATCAACGCCGCATGCCTCGACCGTGCTGCGGCGACAGCGACGATGACGGAAAGCGCGGCGGTGGCCCCGCCACGCAGCTCACGGTCGCGCAGCTCGCGGCCGAGCCGGAGACGGAGGTCTTCACCTACAAGTTCCCGGCGCACGTCCGCCGGCATTTCCTGGCGCCCGGCTGCGGCAGGCGCGCGCCGTGGCGTTCTCCTTGACACATCTACATAACATTGATAATTTATCAACGTTACGTCGACGTTCAGGAGGCGTCCGCGATGGCGAAGCGCAAGACCGCTGCACGCACTACCCCAGATCCGCCCCGGCCTCCTGAAGAGGGCTCCGTGAAGCTCGTGACGTCGGCCCACCTCGTCTCGCCGAGGAGCCCGGAGCTGTCGGAGCTGGAGTTCGGCCTGATCATGGCCGGCAACGCGTTCAGCCGGTGGGTCGTGCGGTGCATGGCGGCGGCGGGCCTGCCCGATCTCACGACGCTCGACGTGCTGGTGCTCCACCACGTGAACCACCGCGAGAGGCCGAAGAAGACGGCCGACATCTGCTTCATCCTGAACGTCGAGGACACGCACACGGTGACCTACGCGCTCAAGAAGCTCGTCGGCCTCGGCGTCGTCGTCGGCGAGAAGGTCGGCAAGGAGGTCTTCTACACGACGACCGAGCGCGGCCAGGAGCTCGTGGCGCGTTACCGCGAGGTCCGCGAGGGCTGCCTGCTCGCGTCGATCGCCGGCGGCGACGCGGCGAGCAACGACGAGCTCGGCCGCGCCGCGCGGCTCCTGCGCACCCTCTCCGGCATCTACGACCAGGCGGCGCGCGCCGCCTCTTCCCTCTGAGGAGCACCCGATGGGCCGATGGCAATTCTGGATCGATCGCGGCGGCACGTTCACCGACATCGTCGGCAAGCGCCCGGACGGCTCGCTGGTCACACACAAGCTGCTCTCGGAGAACCCCGAGGCGTACCGCGACGCGGCGGTCGCCGGCGTCCGGCGCCTGCTCGAGGCCCACGGCGCGGCCGAGGGCGGCCCCGCGCCGCCGTGGGGCGACCTGATCGAGGCGGTCAAGATGGGCACCACGGTCGCCACGAACGCGCTGCTCGAGCGCAAGGGCGAGCCGACGGCGCTCGCGATCACGCGGGGCTTCCGCGACGCGCTGCGCATCGCGTACCAGAACCGCCCGCGCCTGTTCGACCGGCGCATCGCGCTGCCGGAGCTGCTCACCAGCCACGTCGTCGAGATCGACGAGCGCGTGGGCGCCCGCGGCGAGGTGCTCGCGCCGCTCGACGAGGCCGCGGCGCGGGCGGGGCTCCAGCGCGCCTTCGACGCGGGCGTCCGCGCCCTCGCCATCGTGCTGATGCACGGCTACCGCTACCCGGCGCACGAGGCGGCGCTCGAGCGCCTCGCGCGCGAGATCGGCTTCTCGCAGATCAGCGCCTCGCACGTGGTGTCGCCGATGATGAAGCTCGTCCCGCGCGGCGACACGACCGTCGTCGACGCCTACCTGTCGCCGATCCTGCGGCGGTACGTGGAGCAGGTCGCGTCGGAGCTGCCCGGCGTGAACCTCCAGTTCATGCAGTCGAGCGGCGGCCTGACCGACGCGCGCCGCTTCCAGGGCAAGGACTCGATCCTCTCCGGGCCCGCCGGCGGGATCGTCGGCATGGCGCGCACGAGCCTCTCGGCCGGCTTCGACAAGGTGATCGGCTTCGACATGGGCGGCACGTCGACCGACGTCTCGCACTTCGCCGGCTCGCAGCTCAGCGACCTGGAGCGCGCGTTCGAGACGCAGGTCGCCGGGGTCCGGATGCGCGCGCCGATGCTGTCGATCCACACGGTCGCCGCGGGCGGCGGCTCGATCCTGCGCTTCGACGGGGCGCGTTACCGCGTCGGGCCGGAGTCGGCGGGCGCGCACCCCGGCCCCGCGTGTTACCGCCGCGGCGGGCCGCTCGCGGTGACGGACTGCAACGTGATGCTCGGCAAGATCCAGCCCGCGTTCTTCCCGCGCGTGTTCGGCCCGGGCGCGGACCAGCCGCTCGACGCGGAGCGCGTGCGCGCGGCGTTCGCGGCGCTCGCCGCGGAGATCGCGGCGGCGACGGGCGTGCTGCGCGCGCCCGAGGAGGTCGCCGAGGGGTTCATCGAGGTCGCGGTCGGCGGCATGGCGAGCGCGATCAAGCAGATCTCGGTCGCGCGCGGGCACGACGTCACGGAATACACGCTCGCCGTGTTCGGCGGCGCGGGCGGGCAGCACGCGTGCCTGGTCGCCGACGCGCTCGGCATGACGCGGGTGTTCGCGCACCCGCTCGCGGGGGTGCTGTCGGCCTACGGCATGGGCCTCTCGGACCAGACAGCGATGCGCGAGCGGTCGATCGAGCTCCGGCTCGACGCCGGCGCGACGGCGCCCCTCGAGGCCGCGCTGGACGAGCTCGCGGCCGACGCGCGCGCCGACCTCTGCGCCCAGGGGGTGGCGCCGGAGCGGGTCGAGGTGCTCCGCCGGGTGCACCTCCGGTACGAGGGCACCGACACCGCGCTCGTCGTGGCGCACGGCGCGCCCGAGGCGATGCGCGCCGCGTTCGAGGCCGCGTACCGCCGGCGGTTCGCGTTCCTGATGGAGCGGCGCCCGCTCGTCATCGAGGCGGCCTCGGTGGAGGCGGTCGGCCGGGGGGAGCCGGTCGGCGAGGCGACGCGCGCGCTGCCGCCGCGGCCGGCTCCGCTCTCCCCGGCCGAGGTGGTGCGCATGTTCTCGGGCGGCCGCTGGCACGACGCCCCGCTCTACCGGCGCGACGACACGCGGCCCGGCGACGTCGTGCGCGGGCCGGCGATCGTCGCGGAGCAGAACCAGACCACGGTCGTCGAGCCCGGCTGGCAGGCCGAGGTCACGCCGCAGGACCACCTCGTGCTCCAGCGCGTCGAGGCGCGGCCGAGGCGCCGGGCGATCGGCACCGAGGCCGACCCGGTGATGCTCGAGGTGTTCAACAACCTGTTCATGAGCATCGCCGAGCAGATGGGCCTGCGGCTGCAGAACACGGCCCACTCCGTGAACATCAAGGAGCGGCTCGACTTCTCGTGCGCGATCTTCGACGCGGACGGCAACCTGATCGCGAACGCGCCGCACATGCCGGTGCACCTCGGCTCGATGGGCGAGAGCATCAGGACGGTGATCCGGGAGAACCGCGGTGTGATGAGGCCCGGGGACGTCTACGTGCTCAACGCGCCGTACAACGGCGGCACGCACCTGCCCGACGTGACCGTCGTGACGCCGGTGTTCGACGACGCGGGTCGGGAGGTGCTGTTCTACCTCGGCTCGCGCGGCCATCACGCGGACATCGGCGGCACGACGCCGGGCTCGATGCCGGCCGACAGCGCGAGCGTCGAGGAGGAGGGCGTCCTCATCGACAACTTCAGGATGATCGACGGCGGCGTGTACCGGGAGGCGGAGACGCGGGCGCTGCTCTCGTCGGGCCGCTACCCGGCGCGCAACGTCGACCAGAACCTGGCCGACCTGCGCGCCCAGGTCGCCGCGAACGCGAAGGGCGCCGAGGAGCTCGGCAAGATGGTGGCGCACTGGGGCCTCGACGTGGTGCGGGCCTACATGCGGCACGTGCAGGACAACGCCGAGGAGGCGGTGCGGCGGGTGATCACGGCCCTCGACGACGGCGCCTACGAGTACCGGCTCGACCCGATCGAGGGCGTCGGCGAGCCGGTGATCAAGGTGGCGATCCGCGTCGACCGGGCGCGGCGTGAGGCGACCATCGATTTCACCGGCACGTCGGCCGAGCTGCCGAACAACTTCAACGCGCCGAGGTCGATCGCGATGGCGGCGGTGCTGTACGTGTTCCGCACGCTGGTCGACAGCGACATCCCGCTGAACGCGGGCTGCCTGAAGCCGCTCAAGGTCATCGTGCCCGAGGGGACGATGCTGAACCCGCGGTATCCGGCCGCGGTCGTCGCGGGCAACGTGGAGACGAGCCAGTGCGTCACGCAGGCGCTCTACGGCGCCCTCGGCGTGATGAGCGAGAGCCAGGGCTCGATGAACAACTTCACGTTCGGGAGCGAGCGATACCAGTATTACGAGACGATCGCCGGGGGCTCGTCGGCCGGGGTGGTGCGCGGGGAGAAGGGGGAGGTCGCCTCCGGGTTCGACGGCACGGACGTGGTGCAAACCCACATGACGAACTCGCGGCTCACGGATCCCGAGGTGCTCGAGTGGCGCTTCCCGGTGCTGCTCGAGGAGTACCGGATCCGCGCCGGATCGGGCGGCGCGGGGCGCTGGAAGGGCGGCGACGGCGGGGTGCGGCGCGTGCGGTTCCTGGAGCGGATGACGGCGTCGATCCTGTCGAACAACCGCGTCCACGCGCCGCGCGGGGCGGCGGGCGGCGAGGACGGCAAGACCGGGGAGAACCGGGTCGAGCGCGCGGACGGGCGGATAGAGCGGCTCGGGGGGTGCGCGCGGACGGAGGTGGGGCCGGGGGACGTGTTCGTGATCGAGACGCCCGGGGCCGGGGGGTACGGGCGGGCCGGGTGACGGGGTGGGACGCCTCTCTCCTCGGAGGTCAAGTGATGAATTCGGCACGTATCGCGGGGCTGCTCGGTCCTTCAACCCGGCATGGCGAGCTCATAAGCGACGCCGTGGCCGATTCATGATCATGGCCAGCGCCGGTTGCGCTTCAGGTGCTCGCGCAGGGCGCTGAGCTCGGCTTCCGCCATGGTGTCCAGCGCCGCCGCCCGCTCGGGTGAGATCCCGATGCCGAGCAGCTCGCACACGTCCCGCACCCAGGCGCGCAATCCGGCGACGCGCTCTTCCTCTCTCACCGCGTCGAGGCCGGCGTACCCTCGGCGCTGGAGCAGGTTGCGCAGGGTCGCCTCGTGCGCCGCTTCACGGTCGTAGAGCGCTTCGACCAGGACCGGGTTCTGGAGGACACCCTGCGCCTCCAGATGCTCGCCGGGGTAGGCCACGCGCGCCGGACGCGGCGGCGGCGTCCGTGCCGCCGCGCGCACGGCGCGAGCCGGCGCCTTCCGCGCCGGCGCGTCCGTCGTCGCTTCGTAGACCTCGACCCGCCGCGCGCCGTGCAGGCGCACCACCCAGATCCAGCGCGTGCCCGCCGCCAGCAGCTCGTCGATCTTGCGCAGCAGCTCGGCTTCGTCCTGGCCCGTGTCCGCGTACTCGACCGCGAGCGGCGGCGCCGCGGCGGCCCACCCCGGCTCGTCGGGGATCTTGCCCACCGCGATGTCCGGCGCCCGAAGCATCCCGGGCCGTGGGGAGACGCCGATGTCGACGCCGGCGGACTCGACCGCAGGATCGGTGTCCAGCACCGCGCCGCCCACCAGGTTGCCCCGACCACCGCGCCGCCCGGTCGGCAGGCACTCGACGAGCCGGCCTTCGGACAGCTCGTAGGGGTCGCCCGGCCGGAGCTGGTCGGCGGTCACAGGAGAACGGGGCGGCGCGCTCATGGGATGTTTCATACCTTCAAATTCAGGGAAGGCGCCGGCTTCGGTCCCGATTTGTTCCCGGCAGTCTCCCTGGGCCGGCGGTCACGAGGCGGAGCACGTCATTTCCAATCGCCCTCGCGGCGCTGCCGAGGAGGCGCCGCGTCCTGCGCGCCCACGTCCTGGCGCTGCCCCGCTGGGGCGCCGCCGCGGAGCGGAGGCCCGCTGCGCGCTGAACCTCCGTTATATCCCCCATAACGGATGCGCATCCGTTATAGTAGACACGGTCCACCCCCTGTGGTAGTGGACGCCCCGGCTCGAGCACGGCGCGCGAGCGTGAGGGTCAGCCAGGAGCAGCCGCTTTCCTGCGGCGCTGGTCGTCGACTTCGACGCTCGCATCGCTGCCGCGCACCCCGGAATCTTGAAGCATTTCTTCACGTGAAAGGACGATCATGAAGCTCTACTACACCCCCGGCGCCTGCTCCCTCTCGCCCCACATCGCGCTGCGCGAGTCTGGCCTCTCCTTCGAGCTGGAGCAGGTGGATCTCAAGGCGAAGAAGCTCAAGGACGGCGGCGACTACCTCGCCGTCAACCCGAAGGGGTATGTCCCTGCCCTCGCGCTCGACAGCGGCGAGGTGCTGACCGAGGGGGCGATCATCGTGCAGTACATCGCGGACAAGGTCCCTTCCTCCAAGCTCGCGCCCGCGGCGGGGACGACGGAGCGGCTGCGGCTCCAGGAGTGGCTGCACTTCATCGCCACCGAGCTGCACAAGGGGTTCGGCCCCATCAACCACCCGAAGTCCAATGACGAGCTGAAGCAGGCGTTCCGGGAGCGGCTCGAGGCGCGCTTCGCGATCCTCGCGAAGGGCGTCGAAGGGAAGAGCTTCCTCCTCGGCGACACCTTCACCGTGGCCGACGGCTACGCGTTCTACACGCTCCGCAACCTCCGCCGCCTCGACGAGCAGGCGCTCGATCGCTCGCCCGCGCTCAAGGCCTATTTCGAGCGCGTCGGCGCGCGCCCGGCGGTGAAGGCGGCGCTCGCGGCCGAGGGGCTCTCGTAGCCGCCGAGGGCTCTCGTCACCGAGGACTCTCGTCGCCTCCTCCGCGGGCTCCGCGCTCCGCCGCGGCGCCGCTTCCCGCCGCCCCGGCGGCCTATACTCGGGCCTCGACCGGCCCGCTCCTCCTCCTCGCAGCAGGCCGGGCCCCCTCACCCGACGCGGAGCCTGCATGCGGCAATCTTCCGGACCGACCGACCCCCCGGGCCTCCCGGCCTCCCCGGGCCTCCCGGCCCCGCCGGACAGCGCCCGCCCCGCCGGCGAGGCGGCGCGCCCGCGGCGCACCTGGCTGGGCTGGGCCGGCTTCTCCGGCGTGCTCCTGTCGGTGATCCTCGTGCCGTTTTTCCTGTTCGCGGACTCCATCGAGGCGGCGGCCCGCCGGCTCCTCGCGTCGCCTCCCTCGGGCGCCGCGACGGCGCTCGTGCTCGGCGGGCTGCTCGCGGGCGACATCGTGCTGCCGGTGCCTTCCAGCCTGGTGAGCACGGCGGCGGGCGCGCTGCTCGGGTTCTGGCGGGGGACGGGCGTCACCTGGGCGGGCATGATGGTGAGCGCGGGGCTCGGTTACCTGCTCGGCGCGCGGGCGGGCGCTCCGGCGCTGGGGCGTATGGTGGGCGCGGCGGAGCTCGCGCGGCTCGCGCGGTCCGCCGAGCGGCACGGCCCCTGGTTCCTGCTCCTGTTCCGCGGCGTGCCGGTGCTGGCGGAGGCGTCGGTCGTCGTCGCGGGCGCGGGCCGCATGCCCCGGCGCGTGTTCTTCACCGTGACGGCGCTGGCCAACCTGGGCATCGCCGCGACGTACGCGGCGGTGGGGGCTTCCGCCGCGCGGTTCACGTCGTCCCTGCTGCTGTTCGCGGGGATCGTGCTCCTCCCGGGGCTCGCGTTGCTGCTCGTCCGCCTGCCGGCGCTGCGGCGCGGGGCGCAGGGCCCGACCCGGGACAACACATGACGCCGCATGACGCAACCAGGTAGAGCGCATCGCTCACCCGAGAGAACATAGCGCTTCGTATTCCTCTGATACCTCACCCGAGAGTGCGTGGATCCACCGCGTCCGTCGTGCGCCGCGGAGGGGCCGCGTCTGCTACACTCCGCGAGGATCGACCGGGGGACGAGCCCGGCGGAGCCGCAGGAGCATCCATGTCGCAGACCGTCACGCTCACCCTCCCGGACCGACTCTACGAACCGGTCCGCCGGATCGCGGAAGCGACCAACCAGCCCCTGGAAGCGGTCCTGCTCACGGCGCTCCAGGTCTCGCTACCGCCGATCGAAGGGCTCCCAGCCGACATCGCCGCGGATCTCGTTCAGCTGGAGACGCTGGACGACGAGGCGCTTCAGGAGGTCATGTTCGAGAGGGTCCCTGCCGAAAATCACGAGGAAATCGAGGCCCTGCTGCAGAGCAGCCGGGAGGACACGCCGACCGACGCGGATCGTGACAGGCTGGCCGCGCTCCAGCGCGCCGCGGATCGCGTCATGCTGCGCAAAGCGCGCGCGGCGGTCCTGCTGCGCTTCCGCGGGCACCGGATCCCGACCCCCGCGGAGCTGGGCCAGCGAGCTCTCCTGAGACCATGACCTCGGCGAAGGCTCGGATGCCCGCCGCGCTCCGCGAGCGGGTGAGCCGACAGGCGGGCCATCGCTGCGGTTACTGCCTGAGCAGCCAGGAGCTGCTCGGTATGCCGATGACGATCGATCACCTGCTCCCCGAAGCGGCGGGAGGCCCGACCGTCGAAGAGAACCTGTGGCTCTCGTGCAGCCGGTGCAATCAGTTCAAGGGAGCACAGACCAGCGCGCGGGATCCGGAGACCGGCGAGTCCGTGCCGCTCTTCAATCCTCGCCGCGACCTGTGGGGCGATCACTTCGGGTGGGATCATGGAGGGTTCGAGATCGTCGGGAAGACAGCGCGAGGCCGGGCGACACGGGCCGCGTTGCGCCTCAACAACCCGGAGATCCTCGCAGCGCGTCGCCTGTGGGTGGCGGCGGGATGGTGGCCTCCACGCGACTGAGCAAGCGAAGCGGGCAGGGTCCCTGATCGAGCGAGCTCTTCCTCGATGGGCGTGTGCACCGTTACGCTGACTCGCCGCGGCAACCTCCCCGACTCATCTCACATCCGTCTCCAGACTGGCCAGCATGGACGTCACGCCGTCCGGGGACGCGTGGACTCCGTGCGCGCCGGGCACAAGCCACCTCGACGCGCCCAGGGCGCCCGTCTAGGCTCGCGCAATGGGGTTCATCGCGAGTCTTCTCATCGTGTACGGGGTTGCGGGGGTGGCGCTGGGCGCCGCGGTCGCGGTCGCGATCGGGCTCAGTCTGCACCACCGGCGGCGCTCGCGGGTCGCGGCGTACGCGCGGAGCCCTTCCGCCTCGCCGGCGGCCATGCGCGAGGGGTTCGCCCTGCTCCGCGGCGAGGTGGCCGCGGACGACGCCGCCCCGGATGACGCGGTGATCGCCGTCGAGATCCCGTACTGCGGCGAGGCGAGCCCCGGCGCCGCGCTGGGCCCCTGGCAGACGCGGGCGCGCGCGTTCTCGCTCCGGCTCTCGTCGGGCGCCGCGGTGCGCGTCGTGCCGGCGAGCGGCAGGCTCGCCCTCGATACGACCTTCGTCCCGACGAGCCGCGGCGGCATGCCCGTCTACGTGTCCGAGGTCCGCCCGGGCGACGCGATCTACATCGCCGGCGCCGTGCGCCGCGAGATCGACCCGAGCGCCGCCGGGAAGGGGTACCGCGACGCGGCGCAGGCGTGGGTGCTCCGCGCGCCCGCGCACGGCAACCTCTGCGTCTCCTCCGAGACGGTCATCGCCCACCACGCCCGGCGCGCGCGCTTCCACCGCGCGTGGGCGCTCGCGCTCGGCGCGTCGCTCGCGGCGCTGCACCTCGTCCTGTTCCGCCCGTTCCACGCGAGCGTCTTCGGCGCCCTCGGCCCGGCCGGCGACATCGGCGTCGGCCCGGCGGCGCTCGCGCTCTTCCTCGTCGGCGCCGCGGCGCTCGCCTACCGCACCGTGGCCGAGCAGACCTCCCCCTGGACCGAGCTCCGCGTGGAGCGCCCCCGAGCAGCCTAGAGCGCGCCGAGCGAGGAACGATGAACGCACCGCACATCGACGAGTCCCTGAGGGCAGAGAACGCGCGCCTGCGAGCCCGCGTCGAGGAGCTCGAGCGCAGGCTCGGCGAGGCCGCGCCGCCGCGCGAGGCGCAGGCCGCCGCGGGCGAGCGCCCCGTCCCGTTCGAGGCCGTCTTCGACCTGATGCCGATGCCCATCTTCGTCCACCGCACCGACGGGACGGTGGTCGCGATCAACACGATCTGCAGTACGTGGTTCAAGGCCAGGCGGGAGAACGTGGTGGGCGTGCAGAACGTCCTCAAGAACCCCGAAGCCGAGAGGACGGGGATCGCCGAGGCGTTCCGGCGCGCGGCCGCCGGCGAGGTGGTCACGGTCCCCGCGACCCCCTATGACCACGCGACAGGCCGCCGGTTCTGGGTCGAGGTCACCTACCTGCCGCTCCGGGACGAGGCCGGGGTCCACTTCGTGGTGGCGGTGACCCGCGACGTCACCGCGCACAAGGAGGCCGAGGCCCAGCAGCGCCGGAGCGCCGCGCTGCTGGAGAGCATCATCGAGAACGCGCCGCTCCTGATCTACGCGGTGGACACCGAGGGCCGCTACACCGTCGCGAACCGCCGGGTCGAGGAGGGGGTCGGCCGGCCCCGGAGCGAGTTCCTCGGCGGGGACGGGCGCGGCTTCGTGCCCGACGAGGCCCTCGAGCGGTTCGCCGCGCAGAACCGCGAGGCCCAGGCCTCCAGCGTGCCGATCACGATGGAGGACCGGCTCGAAGGGCCCGACGGCACGCGCGTGTACATCACCACGAAGTTCGCCCTCCGCGACGAGGACGGCAAGGTCACGGGCGTCTGCGGCATCTCGGCGGACATCACCGAGCGCGTGCGCGCCGAGGAGGAGAACCTCCGGCTGCAGGAGCAGATGTTCCGCATCCGCGAGGAGACGCTCCGGTCGATCTCCACGCCGCTCCTGCCGATCGCCGCCGGCGTGCTCGTGGTGCCGCTCGTCGGCAAGATGACCCGCGAGCGGGCCGATCTGGTGATCGAGGCGCTCCTCCACGGGATTTCAGACCAGCAGGCCAGGATCGCGATCCTCGACGTCACCGGGATGCCGGAGGCCGGGGCGGAGGTGACCGACGCGCTGATCCGGGCAGCCAGGAGCGTGAGGCTGCTCGGGGCCGAGATCGTGATCACCGGGGTCCGGCCGAGCGTGGCCCAGGCGCTCGTCCAGCTCGAGGCCGATCTCGGCGGCATCGTCACCCGGGGAACGCTGGAGCGGGGGGTCGCCTACGCGCTCTCATCTCGCTCCCGCCAGGTCGCGGCGCGGTAGCCGGCCTCGCCGCCGCCGCGGTGTCCGCCTCTGTTGCGCCGGCCGCCGCGGCCGCCGCCGCCGCTGCGTCAGCCGCCTCCGCTGCGGCGGCCGCCTCTGTTGCGCCGGCCGCCGCGGCCGCCCGCCCGGCGGAGGGTGGCGGCGCCGAGCGCGGCGGCGGCGCCGAGCGCGGCGCTCCACCACCCGCCGCCGACCGAGGCGTTCGCCACGCCGCAGCTGACCAGCTGGTCTTCCGCGCACTCCGGGGAGAACCCGTGAGGGGGAATCGGGTTGCATTCCTCGGTCGAGAGATCGCGCGGCGGGTAGATCTGACAGATGCCCGCGATATCGTCCGGGTGCAGCGTCCGGAAAGCGCTCGCGTCCTGCGGATCGTACCTGAAATGCATGGTCGCCTCTTCGCCGGCCATGGTGTGATCGAGCCCGAGGAAGTGCCCGGCTTCGTGGGTGACGACGGCGAGCAGATCGAACTTCGGCGGAGGGGCGGCTTCCTCCGTCGAGAAGTCGAAGAGATCGGTGTTGATCTCCATGTCGGCGCCCCAGATCTCGCCGGTCTTCCTGTCGAACTGCACCGTGGTGAGCGCGAGCATGCTGGCGTCATGCTCGTCGCTCTCGAGCCAGCGCATGTCGCGAAAGGTGATCACGTTGGCGTTGCCCGGCACGAGCCCGTCGACGAGCCTGGTCTTGCCGTCCCTCGCGTTCAGCTCCACCTCGCTGCACGCGACGGGGCCGAAGTTCTGCACGCGGATGCCCGGGGTTCCGGTGGCGCAGGGCGCGTCCTGCCATGCCCTGAACGCGTAGTCGGCCGCGTCCGAGATCTGCTTGAAGGTGACCTCGTCCGACGCGTCCTCCTGGACGGCGAAGCCGATGCAGCTGCTGGGCCAGCGGAACGGCTTGCAATCGCCGACCGGCTGGTCGTCCTGCAGGCACAGGCTCGCGTCCTTGCAGGTATTGGAGCGGCAGTAGGCCGAAGCCTGCTGCGCGCTCGCCAGGACGGCGAGGACGGCAGCGGCGCAGGAACACCTCGCAAGCTTGATCGACATCGACTCCTCCAGGATCACTCTACCGCACGGCGGCGGGTTCAGCGCCCGGCGAAGGTGGCGGCGCCCTCCCGGCCGGCGCCGCCTGCCGCCGTCCGCTGCTTGCCGCCTGCCGCCGTCCGCTGCTTGCCGTCCGCTGCTCGCCGCCTGCCGCCGTCCGCTGCTTGCCGCCTGCCGCCTGCCGCCGTCCGCTGCTTGCCGTCGTCCGTGGAGGCGCCATCCTGACCGCATGGGCGTGCTCGTGGAGGGGGCGGGCGGCGAAGCTACCGGCGCGGCGGAGGAGCCGGCGGCGCCGAGCTTCCTGTGCGACGCGATGCTCGGCGGCCTGTCGCGCTGGCTGCGCGGCGCCGGCTACGACGCGGCGTTCGAGCACGGCATCGACGACGGCGAGCTCGTTCGCCGCGCGCAGGAGACCGGCCGGGTGCTGCTGAGCTCGGACGCGGGTGTGTTCGAGCGCCGCCCGCTGCGCACCGCGGCGGTGCGCGGCCTCTACGTGCCCCGCGGGCTCCGGCCGATGGAGCAGGCCGGCTTCGTGCTGCGGGAGCTCGGCCTGCCCGTGCGGGATCCGCGCTGCATGGCGTGCGGCGGCGCGCTCGCGGCCGCGCCGCGGGAGGGGGTGCGCGGCGCGGTGCCGGAGGTGGTGGCCGAGCGCTACGACGAGTTCTGGCGCTGCGAGCGCTGCGGCAAGGTGCTCTGGAAGGGCAGCCACTGGGAGGGCATCGTCGCCGGCGTGGCCGCCGCGGCGGCCGAGGCGGCCGCGCCCGCGGCGGCCGCAGCGGCGCAGGCGGCGAGCGACCGCAAGCCCTCGCCGTAAGGGCGCGTTCCGGTCTCCGCTGCTCTTTCATCTCCTCGAGCAGACTTGGCCTCTCTCGCCGCTGGGGTGTTGTCCGGCAGGGCGGAGTCGCTCCGGCGCCCCCTGCGGATGACTCCGCCGTTGCTCGCTCGGGCGCAGGGGAACCCGCCGCATTGACCGGCCGGGGTGGAGCTGGTAGCCCCTTCTGCCGGGCCGCGCGCGGCGCCGGCGCCCCTGGAGGTACACCGATGTTCCGCAAGACGCTCGCCGCAGCTCTCCCGCTCTCGCTCGCGCTGGCCGCCGTGCCCCGCGACGGCGCCGCCTCGAACTACCCGCCGAGCTACAACGTCTGCGGCCCCACGAGGACGGTGCACACCGGCCCGTTCGAGATCATCCAGGACCCGGTGCGGGAGGACTGCGCGAACCTGACCGTGGCCTACCGCGGTTACCTGCGCGACTGGTACCCGGACCACGAGATTGCGATCTACGTCCGGCTGAACGGCCAGGACGTGCTCCTCCCGGCGAGCGCGGGCGCCCACGGCGACGCCTATGTCTTCGCCAGCAACGCGCCCCGCGACTGCGCGTGGTGCTCGCCGTCCCCCTACAGCAGCGCCACCCCGTCCGTCTGCGGCGGCGTGCAGCTCCCGCCCGGCTCCAGCGGGACGTGGGTCTGCAACGGGCCGACCCCGACCGAGGAGGAGCTCTTCTTCTGGGCTTACAACGAGTACGGCGACATGAACGCCTGGGACATCGAGGTGGCCGCGGAGTCTCACGGCGAATGGGACAGCAACTTCGGCGCGAACTACGCCGCGCGCTTCGAGCCCCGGACGAGCTGCTTCTGATCGGCGCGTTCGGGCGAGGGCGGTACGGCGGCGGGAGGAGTCCAGACAGATGGCGGAGTCGTTGAACAAGGAGAAGGCGCGGCGCGCGGCCTCGCACCCGGATCGGCCGGGTGATCGTTGCCGGGCCGAGCCGGGCGCGTTCCGGCCCGTGGTGAACCGGAACCGGTGCGAGGCGAAGGGCGATTGCGTCGAGGTGTGCCCTTACCAGGTCTTCGAGGTCGCCCGCATCGAGAGCGCCGACTTCGACGCCCTCTCGCTGCGCGGCAAGCTCAAGGTGCTCGTCCACGGCCGGAAGACGGCTTACACGCCGAACGCGGCGCAGTGCCAGGCGTGTGGCCTCTGCGTCGTCGCCTGCCCGGAGAAGGCGATCGCGCTGGTGGCGTCCCCGGCGCCGGGTTAGGCCGAGCAGCCCGCTCACCGCGGGCAGCGCGGCGCGCGATCGGCCGCATGGTCCTGCTGCCCGCCGTCGGCCGCGGCGCGGCGTTCGCTGGAGGCGCTGGAGGCATCGATGAAGCTCTACGAGTTCCCCCCTACCCGATCGATCCGCGTGCGCTGGACGCTCCAGGAGCTCGGCGTCGATTTCGAGTCGGTCCGCGTCAACCTCATGGCGGGCGAGCACCGCCGCCCCGAGTTCCTCAAGATCAACCCTGCCGGCAAGGTCCCCGTGCTCGTCGACGGCGACCTCGTGCTCACCGAGTCCATCGCGATCGTGCTCTACCTGGCCGAGAAGTACCCCGGCAAGGGCCTGCTCCCCACGGACCTCGAGGAGCGAGCCCAGGTCCACCAATGGCTGCTGTTCACGACGACCGAGCTGGAGCAGCCTCTCTGGCGCATCGCGCGTCACACGTCGCTGTATCCGGAGGAGCAGCGCCTCCCCGGCGACGTGGCCCTCGCCAGCCAGGAGTTCAGGGACATGGCAGAGGTCCTCGAGAGGCACATGCAACAGCGGCAGTTCGTCGTCGGCGACCGGGTGACGGTCGCCGATTTCGTCGCGGCCTACACGCTCGACTGGGCCAACGAGGTCCATCTGCTGGACCGCTCGCCCAACCTCGTGGCCTACATGAATCGCATGTATTCCCGCCCGCACGCGGCCCCGCGCATCACCGAGGCGTTCGCCAGCCTCAAGGCCTGAGGCGCCGCTGCGAGGGCGCGCGCGGCGCCCTCACCCCTCGACGTCGACGCCCGCCGTCAGCGCGCCCCCTCCTTGGAGCCCCCGTACGTGATCCCGAGCTCCTTGAAGAGGAACGTGAACAGGTCCGTCTGCTGCTCGATCTCCTCGGAGAGCGGCGTCCCGATCCCGTGCCCCGTCGCGCCGCTCGCCCGCAGCAGGATGGGCGCCGTCCCCGAGGTCGCCGCTTGCATCCGCGCCGCCATCTTCCGGGAATGCCACGGATCGACCCGCGGGTCGTTGGCCCCCGTCATGAACAGCGTCGCCGGATACGCCGTCCCCGGCTTGACGTTGTGGTACGGCGAGTAGGCATAAAGCGCCTTGAACTGCTCGGGGTCCTTCACCGTGCCGAACTCGGTCACGTTGAACGCCCCGTTCGTCGTGAGCTCCACCCGCAGCATGTCGTAGATGCCCACGAGCGACACCACGGCCTTGTACGTCTCCGGGTGCTGCGTGAGCTGCGCCCCCATCAGGAGGCCGCCGTTCGAGCCGCCGAGGATGGCGAGCTTCTCCGGGCTCGCGTAACGCGCGTCGACGAGGTGCTTTGCGCACGCCGCGAAGTCGTCGAAGACGTTCTGCTTCCTGGTCAGGTTGCCGCCGTGGTGCCACGCCTCGCCGAACTCGCCCCCGCCCCGCAGGTTGGCGACCGCGTACACGCCGCCCTGATCGAACCACAGCCGCCAGAGCGGGCTGAAGCCCGGCGAGAGGCTCGTGCCATATCCGCCGTACCCCGTGAGCAGCGCCGGCGCGGTCCCGTCGAGCGCCGACCCCTTCCGCCGGAGGATGTTGATCGGCACCTTCGTCCCGTCCTTGGAGGAGCACACCTCGCGCACCACCTCCACGTCGGCGTACGACACGGGGGACGTCACCGCGAGCGGCGTCTTCGCCAGCTTGCCGTCCCTGGCCGAGTACGTGTACCAGGCCGGCGGCTCGGTGTAGCTCACGATACGGAGGAGCACGTCGTCGCCGGCCGCGCGCACGAGCTGCCGCACCGAGGAGATCGGCGGGGTCGGCGCCATCCCGAGCGCCTTGCCCTTGAGATCGAAGACGCGGACCTGCGACGGGCCGCCGAGCAGATCCCGCACGTAGAGCCGCCCCGTCGTGGGCAGGAAGTCCTGGATCACCGACGCGCTCTCGGGCACCACGAGCTCGGCCTTCGCGAGGTCGGGCTTGCCCGCGGGCAGGCGCAGCACCTTGCCGCGCGGCGCGTCCTTCAGCGACAGCACGTAAAGCCGATCGTCGCTGCCGAACCTCGCCCGGACGACCTTGTCGGGCAGGCCGGCGAAGCGCGTCCACTTGCCCGCCGCGTCGAGCAGGTAATGCCAGTACTCGCCGCCGTCGCCGTTCTGCACGCTCGCGTGCACGAGCCGGCCGCTCTCGCTCGTCGTGAGCTCCACCTCGGCGATGCGGGGGAAATCCTTGCCGAGCGAGTACGTATCCTCCTTCTCCGGCGCGCCGAGCGCGTGGAAGTAGATCTGCTGATAGAAGCCCATGTCCTCCGGCGGGCGCTCGCCGGGGCGCGGGTGGCGGGTATAGTAGAACCCCTTGCCGTCGCCGCGCCACGCGAGGCTGCCGCCGGCCGTGCCGCTGTGCACGAAAGGGACGGTGTCGCCCGTCTCCTTGCCGGTCGCGACGTCGTAGACGCGCACGGTGCCGTTCTCGCTGCCGCCCTCGGACATCGAGACCGCGACCTTCTTGCCGTCGCGCGAGGGGACGAACCAGTCGATGGCGGTGTGCCCCTTCGGGTCGATGACGTTCGGGTCGACGAGGATCCGCTCCGAGGCGAGGTCGCTCGCCGATTTCAGGACGACGAGGGACGGCTGCTGCTTCGGCGGCTGCGTCTTGAGCGCGAAGAGCTGCCCGCCGGCCTCGTCGAGCAGGAAGTGGCTCGCGGAGGTCGCCGACAGGATCTCCTTCACGCGCTCCCGGATGGCCGGCCGCATCGGGGCCGCGTCGAGGTAGCCGCGCGTGAGGCGGTTCTGCTCCTCGACCCAGCGCTGGACCTCGGGGGCGCGGCTATCCTCGAGCCACTGGTACTCGTCGACGACCTTCGTGCCGTGGTACTCGTTCGTGACCGGCCGCCGCGCGGCCTCGGGGTAACTCAGGCCTGCTCTCGGCGTAGCCGCCGTGGCCGCCGCGGCGGGCGCGGGGGCCCCGGCGGGCGGGGCCGCGGCGGGCCCCCCCGGCGGCTTCGCCGGGGGCGCGCTGCACGCCGCGAGGAGCGGGAGCGTCAGGAACACAGCGGGGGTCGTGCGCAGGCGGTTCATGCGGCGACCCTAGCACCGCTGCGCCAGGTCGGCGCGGGCCGGCGGCGGCGCTCCGCCGCGCGAGCGCCGCCGCGCGCGGCGCCGCCCGACACCGCAGCTCCGGCCGCTTCAGGCGACGCTGCGCGCGGGCGCAGACGCGGGTGCGACGGCGCACATCTCGCGGTATCGCGCGCAGCGCTCGACGAACTCGGCGGTGGTCTTGGGCATCGGCACGCGCGCGCGCGTGATGTACGAGATCACGTTTTTGCCGCGGACGATCAGCTCGACGCCCTGGGCCGCCTGCTCCCGGTCGGCCGGCGACGCGTCCGCGCCGAGCAGCGGCTGGAACGCGGCGAGCCTCTCCGCCGCCACGACGAAGGAGGTCCAGACATCGAAGATCTCGGCGTCCGTGCGCAGCGTCTCGCACTTGACCTTGGCCGCGTGCGAGAACTCGTGGACCAGGCGGTCCACCCCGGCGAACACCGGCAGATCCGCGAAGCTCGCGATCATCTCGTCGCGAATGCCGTCGATGGCCCGCATGCTCTGCGCGATCTTGACGTACCGGCTGTTGTAGAACGCCTCGATCGGGTAGGAGAACGCCTTGAACGGCTCTCCCCAGAGCTCGTCGAGCCCCTCCTCGCCGCTGCGATGGAGCACCATCTTCCCGAGCGTCAACGCCTCCATGAGGTGCTCTCCGCACTCGCGCATGAGCGCGTTGTCGGAGTCGATGGTCACGCCGAGCTCCTGGATCTCGACGAGCTTGGTGAAGATGTCCGCCGCTCGATTGAAGATCGCGCCCGCGAGCATGGCGGCCTTCACGCGCTTGCGCTGCGGGTCGGTCTCCGACTCGTAGGCGCGCCGCGCCTCGTCCAGCCGCTTCCCCGGGACGTTGATGCCGTGCTCGACGTGGTTGAACAGCCGCCGCGTGAGCGCCTCGATGAGGCGCTTCTTCGCGAGCAGCGTGTCGGCGGGCGCCTCGTACGCCTTGATCCAGTAGCCGTAGTAGTAGACGCGCAGCCGGCCGTCGATGATCTGCTTCTTCCCGATCGGAATCGCGTTGTCCATGGACCGCCTCTGTCGGCCGCGCGATCGTCGCGCTCGCGCTCGCGCCGCGCGAGGGCGCGCGGCCGTGCGACGAGCAAGTATTATGGAGACACGCGACGCGCAAGGCGCGAGACGCGCGATGTGATCGCGTCGGCTGCTCGAAACCTGGCGTCAACCGCGGGGAAATCGGCGAGCGACGCGCGGCGGGCGCGGAGCCGCCCGCCGCCGCGGCGGCGATCGATCGCGCGGCTCAACCCTGAAGTCGACACCCGCCGTGCCGTCGCGCCGCGCGCGCCAAAGCCCCTGTAAAATTGAAGACTTGTGGGAATCTGGGACCGGCGTCGGGCGGCGCAGTTCACGCGGGGCGGCGGCTCGGTTTAGGATGCCCTGATGCCCGACGCTGTCGTCAACCCGTCCGAGTTCGGGAGGCTGAAGCGGGAGCGCGACCTGTACCGCCGGCTCCTCGAGCTCGGGGCGAAGACCGAGGTAGAGCCGTTCCTGGAGGACGTGCTCTCGCTGTTCGTGGAGCTCGCGGGCGCGAAGCGCGGCTACATCGAGCTTCGCGGCGAGCGGGAAGAGGGGCCCCCGCGCTTCTGGATGGCGCACGGGTGCTACGACGACGACGTCGAGGAGATCCGGCAGGCATTCTCGCGCGGGGTCATCGCCGAGGCGATCGCGACGGGACAGACCATCGTCACCGAATCGGCGATCCGGGACCCGCGCTTCCTCAAGCGCGGCAGCATCCGGCGGAACGGGACCGAGGCGGTCCTCTGCGCGCCCATCGGCGTGGAGCCGCCGTTCGGCGTCGTGTATTTGCAGGACCGAAGCCAGCCCGGCGCGTTCTCGGACGACGATCGCGCGAACATCGAGCTCTTCGCCGGGCACGTCGCCGCCCTCGCCGCGCGGCTCCTCCTCTGCCAGCAGCAGCGCGACCAGGAGGACCACACGTTGCCTTTCCGGAAGACGCTGCGCGCCGAGCGGCTCGTCGGCCGCAGCCCCGCGCTCGCCAAGGTGCTCAAGGTCATGGTGGCGGCGGCGCCGCTCGACGTGGGCGTGCTGCTGACCGGCCCCTCGGGGACCGGCAAGACGGAGATCGCCCGCATCCTCCACGAGAACAGCGCGCGCTCGGCCGGGCCCTTCGTCGAGCTGAACTGCGCCACGCTGCCCGAGACCCTCGTCGAGAGCGAGCTCTTCGGCGCCATGCCGGGAGCACACTCGACGGCCGCCAAGCGCGTCCTCGGCAAGGTCGCCGCCGCCGAAGGCGGGACGCTCTTCCTCGACGAGGTCGGCGAGCTCCGGCCGCCGGCGCAGGCCAAGCTGCTCCAGCTGCTCCAGGGCCGGGAGTACTACCCCCTCGGCAGCGCCAAGCCCGTCCGCGCCAATGTCCGGGTCATCGCGGCGACGAACGTGGACCTCGAGGCCGCGGTGCTCCGCAAAGAGTTCCGAGACGACCTGTTCTATCGGCTGCGGGTCATGACCATCCGGGTCCCGTCGCTCGCCGAGCGCCCGGAGGACATCGCGGACCTCGCCGCGCATTTCTGCGCGCACGCGTGCGACGTGCACCGCCTGCCGCGGATCACGCTCTCGGCGGGCGCGGCGCGGGCCGTCGCGGCGGCGGCCTGGCCGGGCAACGTCCGCCAGCTCGCCCACGCCGTGGAGTCGGCGGTGATCCTCGCGGCGTCCGAGGGAATGCTGGAGGTGCACCGCGGGCACCTGTTCCCCGAGCTGGAGGGGACCGACGCCCGCCGGATGACGTTCCAGGAGGCGACGCTGCGCTTCCAGGAGCAGCTCGTGCGCAAGACGCTCGAGGAGACGAGCTGGAACGTCACGGAGGCCGCGGAGCTGCTCGATCTCGCCCGCTCCCACGTCTACAACCTGATCAAGGCGTTCGGGCTCGGCCGCGGGCGCAAGGGCCCGCAGGAGCAGCGCCAGCGCCGGAGCGGGCCGCAGGGGCAGGTGGACCTGCGCGACGACGACGGCGTCGTGCGCCCATGAGCGGACGTCCGGGGCCGGGGGACAGCGCCGCGCTGGCGGCAGCGCGCCGCGCGCGCCGGCGGAGCGGCCGGGCGCGGAGGGCCGCGCTCTGACCCAGGCGCTGCTCAAACCGGCGTGGACCCCGCCGAGCGCCGTCGAGGAGTACCGGCTCGTGAGGCTGCTCGGCCGGGGTGGAATGGGGCAGGTCTACCTCGCGGAGGACACGCTGCTCGACCGGCGTGTCGCCGTGAAGTTCATCGCGTCGAGGCGCCCGGACGAGGCCGCCAGGCGCCGCTTCTACGTCGAGGCCCGCGCGGTCGCGCGCCTCCAGCACCCCAACGTCGTCGCCGTCCATCGCGTGGGCGAGGTCGACGGGCGCCCCTACCTCGTCACCGAGTTCGTCCAGGGTCAGACGCTCGAGCAGCTGGAGAAGCCGGTGCCCTGGCAGCGCGCCGCCGAGATCGGCCTCGGGCTGGCCCAGGGTCTGGCCGCCGCCCACCGGAGCGGCGTGCTCCACCGGGACATCAAGCCCGCCAACGCCATGCTCACCGAGGCCGGGGAGGTGAAGCTGCTCGACTTCGGTCTCGCGAAGCTGCTCGCCTCGCCGGGCGAGCCCGGCGAGATCGCGACGCGCGCCGGCGCCGCGCCGCGCGACGCCGCGCACGGGGTGATACCCCCTGCGGACGAGCCGTCGGGGAGCCGGGCGCGCGCGTCCGGCGACTGGACGAGCAACGACGAGATCGCCGGCACGCCGCGCTACATGGCCCCGGAGGTCCTCCGCGGCGAGCCGGCCACCCGCCGCAGCGACCTCTACGCCCTCGGCGCGCTCCTGTACGAGCTCTGCGCCGGGGTCCCGCCCCGCGACACGGTGCCCGAGGAGCTCCCCTTCGAGGACTGGATCGTCGCGGCGCCGACGCCGCTCCGGGAGCTCGCGGGGGGCATCTCCGCGCGCTTCGCGGCCGCCGTGAGCCGCTGCCTGCACGTGGACCCGGAGCTGCGGTTCCCGTCTGCGGAGTCGCTGGGCGACGAGCTCCAGCAGATCGGCGCCGAGAGATCCCCCGGCGACCTCCCCGAGGGCAACCCCTACCGTGGCCTGCGCCCCTTCGAGGCCGAGCACCGGGCGCTCTTCTTCGGCCGGAGCGCCGAGGTCGAGGCCGTGCTCGATCGGCTGCGCTCCGATCCGCTGGTCGTGGTGGCGGGCGACTCCGGCGTCGGCAAGTCGTCCCTGTGCCGCGCCGGCGTCGCGCCGCGGGTCGAGGGGGGTGATCTCGGCGACGGCCGGCGGTACACGACGCTGCAGGTCATCCCGGGGAGGCGGCCGCTCGCCGGGCTCGCGGCCGTCGCCGCGCCGGCGCTGCAGCGGAGCGAGGAGTCGCTCTACCGGCAGATGCTGGACGAGCCGGGGGCGCTCGGCCGCGAGCTGCGGCGGGCGCTCGGTCGATCGGCGGGCGCCCTGATCCTGGTCGACCAGCTCGAGGAGCTGCACACGCTGAGCGATCACGAGGAGGCGGCGCGCTTCGCCGAGGAGATCGCCCGCGCGGGCGCGGTGGCCGGCGGGGTGCGTGTGCTCGCGACCGTGCGGGGCGACTTCTTCACGCGGCTCGCGGCGCTGCCGGGGCTCGGGGAGGAGCTCGCCCGCGCGCTCTACCTCCTGCGCACGCTCTCCGCCGAGTCGATGCGGCAGGCGATCGCGGGGCCCGCGGGGCGCAAAGGGTTCACCTTCGAGTCGGACGAGATGGTCGAGGCGCTGGTCGCCTCGGCGATGCGCGCCCCGGGCGGGCTCCCGCTGCTCCAGTTCGCGATGGCCGAGCTCTGGGAGGCCCGGGACCTCGCGCAGCAGCGGATCCCGGCGTCGGCGCTCTCGGCGATCGGCGGCGTCGCCGGGGCGCTGGCGCGCCACGCGGACGGCGTCCTGAAGGGGCTCCAGCCCGAGCAGCGCGAGGCGGCGCGCCGCGTGCTGCTCCGGCTGGTCACGGCGGAGGGCACCCGGACGCGCCGCACCGCGGGCGAGCTCGACGGCGAGCGCGGGGCCACACGCGCGGCGATCGAGGCGCTCGTGCGAGGGCGGCTGCTCGTGGCGCGCGAGGTGGACGGCGAGACCACGTACGAGGTCGCCCACGAGGCGCTGCTGCAGGGCTGGGACACGCTGCGCCGGTGGCTCGACGCCGGCGGGGAGAAGCGCCGGCTCCGGGAGCGCGTCGAGGTGGCCGCGGCCGAGTGGGAGCGGCTCGGCAGGACGGACGAGGTGCTGTGGAGCGCGCGCATGCTCGCGGAGGCGGCGGCGGTCGACCCGGGCGACCTCCAGGCGCGCGAGGTCGAGTTCGTCGAGGCGTCGCGCCGGCGGGCCCGGCGCCTGCGCCGCCGCCGGTGGGCGGCCGTCGCCGCCGCGCCGCTCCTCGTGGCGGCCGCGTGGGCGGGGCTCCGGCTGAAGGCGCAGCACGACCTCGACCGGGTGATCGCCGGCCACGAGGCGCAGGGGCGCGCGGCGCTGGAAGAGGGCCGCCGGAGCAAGGCGGAGGCCGATGCGCTGCGGCGCAAGGCGTTCGAGCTCTTCGACGCCGGGAGCGCCGCGACCGCGGCGGAGACCGCCGCGCGGCGCGAGGAGGCCGAGTTCGACTGGGCGCGGGCGCTCGATGCGTCGCGGCGGGCCGACGGCGCGCTCGCGCGCGCGGCGCAGTCGCTCGAGGCGGGCTTGATGCTCGACCTGGCGCGGCGGGAGATCCGCGCGCTGCTCGGCGACGCACACGTCGAGCGGATCGTGCTCGCCGAGTGGTTCCACCACGAGGAGCGGCGGGCCGACCTGACCGGGCGCCTCGCTTACTACGACGAGGACGGCTCGCGCCGGCGCTGGTTGTCGGCGCCGCCGCGCGTGCGCCTCGCGTCGTCCCCTGCCGGCGCGCGGATCACGCTCGCGCGTTATCATGACGAGGACGGCCGCCTGAAGCTCGGCCCGTCGCAGGCGCTCATTCCGTCGCCCGACGGCGAGGTCGAGATCGACCAGGGGCCCGGCTCGTATGTGATGACGCTGGAGGCCGCGGGTCACGAGGCCCTGCGGCTGCCGTTGCTGCTCGAGCGCGGCGAGCGGCTCTCTCTCGAGGTCGCCTTGCGCCCGGCCGGCGCGGTGCCTGACGGGTACATCTACATTCCTCCGGGGCGTTTCCTTTATGGCAGCAGGGACGTCGAGGGCTTCCGGCGCGGGCTCCTCGCCACGGTGCCGCTCCACGAGGTGCACACGGGCGGCTACCTCATCGGCCGCACGGAGGTGACGTTTGCGGCGTGGATCGAGTTCCTCGCCGATCTGCCGCCGGCCGAGCGAGCGAGGAGGACGCCCGGCGCGCGCTCGCGGACGTGGGCCATCGAGCTCGCTCAGCTCCCGGGCGGCGCCTGGCAGCTGGATCTGACGATCCAGGCCGAGCGCGCCACGGCCCGCGAGGGCGAGCCGATCCGGTTCAACGGGCGCGACCGGCGCGCGATCCAGGACTGGCGCCGGTTCCCCGTGTCCGGGATATCGAGCGAGGACGCGCAGGCCTACGTGGACTGGCTCCATCACACCGGCCGCCTCCGCGGCGCCCGGCTGTGCGACGAGCGCGAGTGGGAGCGCGCCGCCCGAGGCGCGGACGACCGGGCGTACCCTCACGGCGACCGGCTCGAGGCCGAGGACGCGAACTTCGACCAGACGTACGGCCGGCGCAAGCAGGCGTTCGGCCCGGACGAGGTGGGGTCGCACCCTGCGTCCGCGAGCCCCTTCGGCGCGCTCGACATGACGGGGAACGTGTACGAGCTCACGCGGTCCGCCGCGTGGCAGGGCGACGTGCCGATCCGCGGCGGATCCTGGTATTACGACGCGATTTCGGACATGGTCGCGAACCGGACCGTGGTCGAGGCGGAGACGAGGGACATCTCGATCGGGCTCCGCGTGTGCGCGGACGCCGAGCCGGGCAGGCCGTGAGGCCTGCGGCACGGGCGGGGCGCGTGAGGGATCGGGCTAAGGCTTGGGGCCGACGGGGCAGTTCTTATCATTCGGGCATCCGTCGTTGCCGAGGTCGTTCCGGAGAGAGCTGCGGACCGCCACGAGACCGTCGGCGGGCCAGCTGCCATCCGCTGGGTCAAGGCAGGCCTTTCCGTCGATTGTCACACCGGCGGCACGAAGATCGTCCTCGCAGCGCGCGTAGCGTGGCCGCCTGATGCATGAGGGCGCCTTCTCTCCCCAGGTGGCCTCGAACTCGAGCGGAGAGCCTTGGCGGGGCTTCTGGATCCCCAGACGGTCATAGACGTCGACGATCGTTTTATCACAGGTGAACGCGCGGTCGACCGAGTCCTTCGTGGCATAATCGGCCCGCGCGGCGTGGACGCACGCGCGCATGTAGGGCAGCAGATCCTTCCCGGGATCCTTCGGGTTTGCGGCCCACGGCGCATAGCCCCAGTGGATGCACTTGGCGATCACTCCGGTGACGCAGGACAACGTGAACACCTCTGTATTGCCGTCCGTTCCATGGTGTTCGCCCGCATCGTCCCAGTACCCAGGGACCGCGAACGCCTTGCCTTCCAGCTTGCGGAGCTGATCCGGATGGCACTGCTCTTCGAGCTCGGCCTTCTCATACCTCTCGCCTTCGCAGAGATCTTTCCCCGTAGCGGAGTCCACAACCTTGTACACGGGGAGCACTTCCGCGGTTGCGTTATAGGTCGGGTTGCACGGATCCTTGTCCTCCTCGACTCGAGATAGCGTAACCTTGACCTTTGGCAGCTTAGGGTCTCCACGGTACTTGCCCGTGATTTCGCTCAGTGACCCGGTGACGTATCCCTTCTTTACTTGGCCGACGAAGTAGAGGACCGGCTCGAGACAACCCTTCCTGTACTGCGGCGATTGAGGCTTCGGCTCGGCCCCCTTGATATCGCACGGAGTGAGTAGTTGCTCCGCGGCGCCCGCGTCCGTTGACGTGCCGCCCGGAGCCTCGGCAGGCGCGCTCGTCGCCTTTACCGGAGCCGGAGCTGCGGGGGAGCATCCCGCCGCGCCGAGCGCGATGCTGAAGAAAAGTGCGCACCTTGTCATAGTCTGGTCTCCCGACCCGAGGTCATGGCCCCAGCCATAGGACCTCCTCGTCGCTGGAGCCAGCCCACCCGAGGGCCGCTCGCGGCGATCCGGCGGAGTACATCACGGGCCCTGCGCGCTGTCCAGCGCAGTGGACTCGCCTGTCCAGCGCAATGGCTCGCCGCGCGGAAGCACAGCGCTCCGCCCGGGGGCGGCGGGTGTCCGGCGGAGCGGACACCTGCGCGCCCGGCGAGCCGGCGCGGCGCCGAGATCGGCGCGAGCGCGCCGCGCCGGCGCCTCGCGCGATCGCGCCCGCCCCTCGCGACCACGGCGTGGCCTCGAGCTTGCTTTGCCCCCTCGCGAACCCGCGAGGTGACCATGTACATCGCCGTCGAGCAGGGAATCCAACGTAGGATGATCCGGGGCCTCTCACCCATCCTGGGCGTCGTGATCGCAGGCGTCCTCGGGTGTGATCCGAGCCAGGCTGCGCCGAGCGCCTCGAGCTCCGCCACCCCGGCGCCCGAGTCCGCCGCCGCGCCGGCCCCGTCCTGCAGCCCGCCTCCAAGGGCACAGACCGTCGAGCCGAAGCCGCAATCCGGTCGATACCACGGCGGCTGGCTCGAGAATTTCGACTATTTCTACGGAGACATCAACGCGCTGCCCACGACGAAGAAGTTCGTGGGCAAGCTCTCCCACGGCGGCCGCGTCGAGGTGAGCGTCGTCAAGTCGGGCGAGGATCCTTGTATCAAGGAGGAGAAAGTCCCGCTCTACACGGTCCACGGGCAAATCGAAGGGGAATGGCGGTCCCTGTGCGCGAACGAGGCGCTGCCCGAGCCGCTCAGCAGCTGCGAGCAGGGCTCGCGGGAGGCGCTCCGCGAGAAGGCGATCGCGATCCCGGGGTACTGGGAGCGCAGGACCGGCGTCTACATGCCCGACTGCGGCAAGGGCAAGCCGTGCTTCACGCTCGCCTGCCTCCCCGGCGCCGCGGCGAAGTGCGTCCACTGGGGTTATCGCGTCTGGGAGGACGCCTACACCGACGCGCAGGGCCGTAAGCACGACCTCCGCCCTTATTACGAGGCCTGCACCCACGCGGCGCGCGCCCAGTACCTCGGCGAGGGCACGGGGTTCACCTGCGATGGAACCACCATCGACGTCTATGACAGGCTCGGCCTCCAGAAGCGGGACGAGGCCTTCGACCGCGCCCACGGCCTGGCGTTCGAGTCCCTCTGGTCGGCCAAGGGCCTCCACTGCATGGCGCGACCGCGCTGGCAGGGATGCGACGAGGAGCTCGGCTCGGGCGCGGCGCTCCTCCCGGGGAAGCCCTGCCTCGACCCGGTGAGCGGCGCCGGCGCAGCGTGGCCGACGGGCGCGCTCGTCGGCGTGATGAGCTCGCCGGCCAACGACTCCCGCGCCCGCGGCACAGGCTGCCCCTCCAATCCCTGGAACTGCCCTGCTCTGCTCGACGACTAGCTCCGAGCGTTACACGTCTGGCCAGGGATCCCGGGAGATTTCAACGCAAAGGCGCAAAGGCGCAAAGGCGCAAACCAGAATTTTCTCTGTATTTTTGCGTCTTTGCGTCTTTGCGCCTTTGCGTTGAAATCTCTCCTCTGTCGCCGTGATCCCTGCCAAGACGTCTGACAGGCGGAACCAGCCTATCCATCCCTCGCAAGAAGGTGTCCCATGGCGATCGTCTCTCCCCTGCGCCGCCGGTCTTCGCCGCAGATCGCGAGGCGGCCGGGGCTCGGCGCGCTCTCGGCTGCAGGCCTCGCGCTCGCGCTCGCTGCGTGCTCGTGCGCTGGCACAGCGCCGCGGCGGCTCATCCAGTTCGGTCCCCAGGGCAAGCAGCGCGCGTGGATGACGGAGGACGAGATCGCCGTGCTGGCGCGGCAGGTCCACAGGGACGGGCTGTGCGGCGGGCTGCTCGACGTCACGGACCCGCGGGACAGGGTGCCCGCGCCCGTGGTGCCGTCCCCTGCCCTGCGGGCCCTGACCGTGCGCGGCCCTTCCCTGCAGAACGCTGTCCGGCCCCTCCTCGAGCGGGTGTCCTCCGCCTTCCTGAAACGCACCGTGGTCGAGCTCGCGAGCTTTCCCACGCGCTCGTCCTGGTATCCGTCGGGGGTGGCGGTCGCCGAGTCGCTTCAGCGAACGCTCCTCGGCATGTCGCAGGGACGTGTCGACGTGACCGTGGAGCGCGTGGAGCACTCGGCCTTCGAGCAGCCGTCGCTGGTCGCGACCGTCCGCGGCGCGGGGCCGCGCCGGGACGAGCTGGTCGTCCTCGGAGCGCACCTCGACTCGACGGGGGGCAGGTACGGCGATGAGAGGTCTCCAGGAGCGGACGACGACGCCTCGGGGGTGGCCACGGTGCTCGAGGTGTTCCGGGTGCTCGTCCAGTCCGGGATCCGGCTCGATCGCTCCGTCGTCTTCGCCCTGTACGCCGGCGAGGAGAAGGGGCTCGTCGGAAGCAAGGGCGTCGCCGCGCGGTACGACCCTGCCAAGGTGCTCGGCGTCATGCAGCTCGACATGACCATGTTCCCGGCCGCCGACCGGAAGATCACGCTGATGCTGGACTACAACGACCGTCAGCTGACCGATTTCACGGCGACGCTCATCGAAGAATACCTCGGCTCGACCGCCGCGTTCAGCAAGTGTGGTTACGAGTGCAGCGATCACGTCCGCTGGGCGAGGAGGGGCGTGCCCACGGTGTTCCCGTTCGAGGCTCCGTTCGGCACGAACCCGTGGATCCACACGCTGCAGGACACGCCGGACAAGCTCGATTTCGAGTTCGGCGCGCTGTTCGCGAAGCTCGGGCTCGCGTTCGCCATCGAGATGGCTGGACTGCGGCCACCGCGGGCCGGTCTCGTCGAAAGATAGGCGCCGCGCATCGCCGTCCGCAGATCCAGCGGCGCGCCAACCACGAGCCGCTTGCGCGAGCCATAGGCATAATCGCCCATGGCTCGACGCGAGACGTCACGCCCACACGGGTGGCCTGGATGATTCGGGTGAGGGTCGATCGCGCTTGCGCGCCGAGGCGCCCCGGAGACATATGATCGCCCAGCGGCGCGCCCAGAACGGGTCTCTCGCGTCCTCCGGAGTGAAAATGAAGAAACATCGAGTCCTTTCGTCACTGGCCTGCATCGGCTGCGCCCTGTCGCTCGCCGCTTGCGGAAGCAATGGCGGCGACAGCGGCGCCACCGCCACCGGTCAGGGTGGCGGCGGAGCCAGCACGGCGGGCGCCGACGCCAGCGGCGCGTCCACTGGAGGCGCGTCGGCCAGCGCGGGAGGCCAGGGAGGCGGCGGGGCGCCCAGCGGCGGAACGACGGCGGCCGGCGGCGAGGCCGGCGCTGGAGGCTCGACGGGGGCGGGCGGCCAGGACGAATTCGAGCCGGTGACCATCTCGTTCGGGACCAGCCTCGATCCGCGCACCGAGGTGCTCGAGGCGCGAGCGCTCGCCAGCTCCATCGCCGATCCCAGCTCGCCGCAGTGGCGCGCCAAGGGTGACCAGCGCAGGACCTATCGCTTTCCAGCCGCTGGCGCCGACGTTCCTTACCGCGTCTGCGTCCCGAATCGCTGGGACGGCACGTCGGAGCTGCCCCTCGTGATGTTCTTGCACGGCGCCGGGAACGACGAGAGCTCGTACCTGGACCAGAACGACAAGCAGATGGTCACGCTGGCCGACCAGCATGGCGTGCTGCTGGTCTCGCCGCTCGGCTACAACGGCGCGTACGGCAACTTCCTGCGGCTGCCGGCCGTGTTCGGGCAGCCCGAGGAGGCCGAGAGGCTCCTCAGCATGCGTACGCCCGAGCGCGAGCGCGATCAGGAGCTCAGCGAGAAGGACGTCATCAACGTCCTGGAGCTCGTGCTGGCCGAGTACCCGATCGATCGCAGCGCGATGTTCCTCACCGGACACTCGATGGGGAGCGGCGGCACCTGGTACATCGGCGCCAAATACTCCGACTACTGGACGGCGCTGGCGCCCATGTCCGGCCCCTTCGTCATGGAGTCGGGTTATCCCTGGGACCGGCTGCGCGACAAGCCCATCTTCGTGACGGAAGGGACCGGCGCCACACCTTCCCTGACTGGCAGCCGGGAGCTGCGCGACTGGATGATGGCCGGCGGCTACGCGATCACGTACAAGGAAGTCGACGCGGACCATCCAGGGATGGTGCCGCTCGTGCTGCCCGACGTCTTCGACTTCTTCGACCGCCCGTAGCCTCCGCGCTCGTCGCGCGCCTTCAAGAGGCGCGCGCCGAGCAGCCTGCGGGGGTCAATCGAGCGACTGGAAGAAGCGCCAGGCTCGCCCGCCCGCGCCGGACGGTACGGAGTGACCGCCGGGGTGCGTGCAGTACACGACCGGCAGGCCCTCCTTGCAGCCTTGATACTCGACGCACGCATCACCGAAGGTCGCTGACGGCATCGTGTTCGCCCCGCAGCCGTTCCGGTTGCGCCAGAAGTCGCGGGTACCTTGCCCGAGCGCGGGGGTCACGGTCCCGTCGGTGTCGCCTTGCGTTTGGATCAGCGCGTGCGCGGCGCCGGCGTCGCTGCACGTGGGCTGGGACCCGTTGGGGCCCCACCCGGCGACCGGAGCGAGGCCGCGGAACACGGAAGAGCGCTCGCAGCCGAGCGTGTTCGTCATGAAGCCACCCTGGCTGAACCCGACCGAGAAGACGCGCTTCGTATCCACGCAGTAGTTCTCCTTGGCGTGCTCCACCATGGCGTCGAAGAACGCCAGGTCGGCGTCCAGGCGCGCCCGATTGGCGTTGGGCGGCGGACCGCCCCAGTTGGAATCCGCAGTGCCCCACTGCGATTGGGTGCTCGGAGGTGTGGATCGCCCGTCCGCCGGCAACCCCTGCGGGTAGATGAGCAGCGCCTGGTCGTGGGTCTCCTGGATGAGCTGGAACCCGCTGTTGTCGTGCGCAGCCCACACGTTGTTCATGTTCAGGCCGTGGATGCCGAAGATCAGCGGCAGCGGCTTGCTCGGGTCGTAGTCCTCCGGCACGTACATCAGGTAGTAGCGCGTCACCCCGCCGACCGTCAGCGTCTGCTGCGTGCGAGGGTCGGGGCGCGTCACGGCTCTGCCGCAGCCCGCCGAGCTGCCCTCGCCAGCGCTCGCCGAGCCGCCGCCGCCGCCCGCGCCCCCGCCGCCGTCGCCGCCCGCGCCGCCGGAGCTGCTCGCGCTCTCGGCCGTGCTCGCGCTCCCGCTCCCGCCGGCTCCTCCGCCCGACGTCGATCCCACGGTGGTACCGCCGCTCGTGGTGGCGCCAGAAGGATCACCAGAGCCGGGCTCGACGGGATCCGGATCCGACGAGCAAGCGACCAGCCCCGTCGCCACGCCTACAGTGAAAAGAACGCTCAGCCCAAACGCAACTTTACTCATGGGGACACCACCTCGCTGACTGCTGCTCGTCGGGGGCTCGGACGATCACCGGTTGTCCGCCGCGCGCCCCCGGCTGGTTGATGCAGGCATCGTGCGCCGGTCGCCGCCGGGACAATCACGATCCTCAATAGGTCGAGAACAGGCTCCAGAGGAACTTGGGCGCGAACGCGGGCCAGCCGTGATTGGTGTTGCTGTAGTTCGGGTCTCCGTGCTCGCACCAGTAGACCGGGTGGTCCTCTTCACAGCCCTGATACATGACGCAGTTCGAGAGGTCGTCCGTGTATCCTTCGACCGGCGTCGTGCTCGCCTCGCACTGGTTCAGCTCGGTATAGAAGTCGCGCGTCCTCGGGCCGTTCTCCGTCCCGACCACCGAGTCGCGCTCTCCGTGAATGACGACCGCCGTGACCCGTCCGGTACACTCTCGGGTGCCGGCGTTGAGTGGATACTGGGGTACGTTCTTGGTGGCGCACGGGCCCACCGCGCGCAGCTTGTCCGCGTGCTCGCAGCCAAGGATGCTCGAGAAGTCGCCGCCGGAGCTCTCGCCCGCCGCGAACACGCGCGCCTTGTCGATGCAGAAGCTGTCCGTGATCTGATCGTAGAACGGCTGAAAAAAGGCGACGTCGTTGGCCACCCAGCCCGAGCTGGAGTTGGCCGGGTGGGGGTAGACGCGGATCCAGGCCTCCTTGGGCCCGGTCGCCTCGAAGCCCGCGTTCTGCTCCGCCCAGCTGATGGGGTTGTTCGTCGGGTTGAACATGATCATCACTGGATACGGCTTGCTGGCGTCGTAGTTGGTCGGCAGCTTCACGTAGTACTGGTGCCCCGCCACGGTGAGCGGGCTCTGCGCGCTGCCCGTCTGCGGATTGGCTTTGTTGCAACCCGTGCTCGGCTGCGGGGCGACCTTGCCGTCCGCCGATCCGCCCGAGCCGCCGGCTCCCGGCGAACCGCCGCTTCCGCTCATCCCTCCCCCGTCGCCCGCTCCCCCCGCGGACCCGCCGCCGTCGCCGGTCGTGGTGCTGCCGCCGCTGCTCGAGACGGCGGCCCCGCCCGTTCCGGCTTGAGGGTCGTTGCCCGACGCGCCCGTGCCGTGATCACCGTCACCGCTGCAACCCGAGAGAGCGTAAGAGCCGATCAGTGCCGCGAAAAATGTGGTGCGAGCGAAAATGGGTTTGTTGGTCATTTGAATCCCCAGGCTCGATTTCGCCCTCACCGGCAGCGTTCCACGAGGCGCGCCCTCAGCGAGGTCGTTCCGTTTGATTGAGTGATCGGAGGTCGACGACGGAGCCAGGACTCGGCGATACCACGCGATTTTTATGCAGACAGCATCTTCACCGCTTGTGACGAGCGCCGATCGCGGCAAGGTCCGCACTGTGAACGTTCACATTCCCGATGTCAACTCTTGTCGGCGGCGCATGGCCGGGGTCAACGGCTGCCGCAACGCGCCACCACGAGCGGAGGCGGCGCGCGTCCCCTCGGGCGCTCACGCCCCTCGTCTCCAGCAGTGTACGGCGTGTCCACTGCGCTGGACGGGCCGACGCCGCGCCCCGCGCCGGCGCGCCGCCGAACAAGCCCGTAGCGCCTCGGCCACGGCTGGCGCGCCCGATGCAACTTGCAACAGCCGGATGCAACGGGCGGAGCGCCACGTCGCGCGACCGAGACGGCATGACGGGCAAACGGTCGCCCCGTGGCCTGACCAGCAGAAAGGCGGACGTCACCATGAGCAAGATTTCCCTCAAGTATGGGGAGGGTGTCCTCGATCTGACGAAGAGCGAAAAGACCATCGCGGTGAAGCTCACGCCGGAGGCCGACGCCGCGGCCCGGGCGAGCTTCGGGGCGCTGCCGTCCCCGCGAGGCCCAGAGGCGCTGGGCGGCTTCCGCCTGATCGACGTCGAGAGCCTCCCCGCGCGCACCAAGGACACGCTGGATCGGCTGCGCGCCCGCGGCGCGCTCGTGACGCGGACCCAGGTCTACGAGACGTCCGACGACGGGGTGCCGTTCGTGCCGACAGGGCAGATCTACCTGGAGTTCGACGAGACCGCGACCGACGACGAGCTCCAGCAGATCATCGACGAGCACCGGCTGGAGATCGTCGAGGCGCGCGGCGCGCGCGAGTTCATCCTCCAGGTGACCTCGAGCACGGCGGATCCGGTCGAGACCGCGACGGCGCTGCAGCAGTCGAAGGCGGTGAAGGTGGCCGAGCCCGATCTGGCCACGCCCGGCGTCCTCAAGGGCTTCGCGCTGCCGGCGGACGACCTGCTCCGCGAGCAATGGCACCTCCGGAACACCGGCAAGCACCGGGGCACGCCCGTCGGGTTCAAGCAGGGCGCCGATGCGCGCGTCATCGACGCCTGGGAGCACGCCCGCACCCTGGGCAGCCCCGACGTGGTCGTCGCGGTGATCGACGACGGCTTCGACCTGGAGCACCTCGACCTCTGCGGCCCGGGCAAGATCGTCGCGCCGGCGGACTTCAGCCGGAACGGCCACCACCCCGTGCCCGACCCGCTGGGCGGCGACTGGCATGGAACGGCGTGCGCGGGCGTCGCCGTGGGCAACGCGAACGGGAGCGGCGTCGTCGGCGCCGCGCCAGGCTGCCGCCTGATGCCGGTGCGCTGGGGGCCCGATCTGTCCGACACCCAGATCGAGAAGTGGTTCGGCTGGGTGACGGCGCAGGGCGCGTCGGTGGTCAGCTGCAGCTGGGGCGCGGCGGCGAAGGTGTTCCCGCTCTCGACGCGCGCCCGCCGGGCGATCGCCCGCTGCGCGAGGCGAGGACGCGGCGGCCTCGGCTGCGTGATCGTCTTCGCCGCCGGAAACGAGAACCACAACATCAACGACCCTCCCCGCTCGCTGGACGGCTTCGCGACACACCCGGACGTGATCGCCGTCGCCGCGTGCAACAGCCGGGACGAGAAGTCGAGCTACTCGAATTACGGCCGGGAGATCTCCGTGTGCGCCCCCTCGAGCGGCGCCGGCGGATGGGGGATCACGACCACCGACGTCCGGGGGCGCTTCCAGCGGAACGGCGTGTGGTTCGAGGCAGGGTATTCCCCGGGCGATTACACGCACGATTTCGGGGGCACGTCGAGCGCGTGCCCCCTCGTCGCAGGCATCTGCGCCCTGCTGCTCTCGATCAAGCCGCAGATGACGGCCCGCCAGGTCAGGGACGTCATCCAGCGCTCCGCGCGCCGCATCGGGGATCCCAAGCTGTACAGCGAGAATGAGAGGTCCGTGTACTATGGACATGGCTGCATCGACGCGCTGAACGCCGTGAAGGCGCTCGAGGCATAAGGCGAGGAGGGCCCCGGCGGAGGCGCGCGGCGGGAGACCGGCGGGTCGCGCCGCCGCCGCGCAGCGGGGTCGCGCGGCGAGCTCCTTCGCCGCGGTGGAGGGCAGACGGCGGCATGCAGGCCAGCGCGCGCTGCGCGCGCCCGGGCCGGCGCGCTCGCGGCGCTTGAATGCGCCGGCGCGGGCCGGTACGATGCCGGCAGGTTCTGCCGCAGGATCGTCGATGCCCCACCAGCATGTCGTGAAGCAGGGAGAGTGCCTCTCGAGCATCGCCCCGAAGTACGGCTTCTCCGACTGGCGGGTCATTTACAACCATCCTGACAACGCCGAGTTCAAGAAGCGGCGCCCCAACCCGAACCTCATCTATCCGGGCGACGTCCTCGTCATCCCCGACATGGCGCCGAAGGAGGTCGAGGTCTCGACGGGCGGGAACCACGTCTTCACGGTCAAGGTCCCGAAGACGATGCTGCGCGTCCTCCTCGAGGTCGAGGAGCCGTTCGCGTACGAGCTGAAGTACCGCGACGTGGTCGCCTCGGGCACGACGGACGGCAAGAGCCCCATCGAGCACCCCATCCCCGCCGACCTGGAGGACGCCGAGCTCGCGGCCTGGCCGGACACGCCCGGCAACGAGGTGGCGCGCGCGGGCGGGGTCACCTGGGCGCTGAAGCTCGGGCACCTCGATCCGATCGAGGCCGCGAGCGGCGTCCAGGGTCGGCTCAAGAACCTCGGCTATTTCTCGCGCGAGGTCGACGGCAACGACGGGCCCGAGCTCGCCAATGCCGTGGCCTGGTACCAGTCGGCGTCGGGTCTCACGCCCACCGGGGTCGTCGACGACGCGACGCGCGCGAAGCTCTTGAAGCGCCACGACGGGGCCTGACGAGAAAAGAAGCGATGGCACAGACGGCCGCGGTCACGATCACCCTCCAGAAGGTCCTCGGCATCGATGGATGGCTCGCCGGCGCGAAGCGGCCGTATGCGCTCGGCTTCATCGCCGGGCGGCGCTTCGGCCGCAGCAAGCCGATCCCGGCCGGCGCCAAGGAGCTGGATCTCACGGCGGAGGCGACCCCGTGGAAGCTCGAGGTCGCCGCGGCCGGGGCGATCCCGGTGGCCGTCGAGCTCTGGGACGATCAGGGCGACGCCGGCTCGAAGCGCCTCGGCGCCGTGACGGGCAGCCTGAGCAGCCCGTACCCGACGAAGGTCCACGAGCTCGGCGGCGGTCCGCTCCTGCGCTTCGACGTGGTCACGCGCGAGGTGCCCGCCGCGCCGGGCGTGGCGCCCGTGCCGCGCGTCGCCGAGGGGGAGAAGGCGCGCGCGACGCTGCGCGTGCCGAACACCGTGCTCGTCTCCATCACGGAGGTCCTCGGGCTCCACGCGCCCGTCTCGCCGGGCGCGCCGGGGGTGAAGCGCGCCGAGGCGCGGCCCGGGTACACGAGCCAGGACGACCTCGGCCGGGTGTACGTCAACAGCGACCTCGCCGGGGGCTGGGCCAAGGACAAGCAGCTCATCCAGCTGACCGCCAAGGTGAAGGTCCAGCGGGGGAAGCTCCCCGCCGACGCGAAGATCCGGTGGACGGTCGTCGAGCCGGACGACCCGACCAACGACGACCCCGGCTTCCACGCCGCGTGGGGGCAGTACGTCGACAAGAAGGACTACGACGCCGCCGGCGTCCACCAGGGCTCGCGCGCGGGCGACAACGAGGGCAAACCCGCGAAGAGCCCGCCGTGGGAGGCCGTCTCCGGGTTCGCGCTCGCGTCGGCGGCGGCCGCCGAGGCGAAGACGACCATCGTGGGCGACGAGAGCAAGGTCGTCTTCCACTGCCCCGACACGGCGGGGGACAACTTCATCCTCCGGGCGGACATCGACTCTGCGACCCAGGTGGAGGGGTTCGGCGCCCAGACCGGCATCATGACCATGTGGCACCGCATCCGGGTCGAGTCGATCCGCATGAAGAGCGCGTTCGCGCTGCCGATGGACGAGGTGCCCGTGCCGTTCGAGCCGTGCTGCGTCCAGCTCGACTGCGAGCCGGCGCGGGAGGTGGCCGACCAGCCGCACATGGCCCCCAAGGACGAGGACCTCGAGACCGAGTGCGTGGCCTACGTCGACAAGGTCTTCACGAATAAGGCGAAGCCCGGCTGGTTCTGCGTCATCTCGGCGATGGAGCCGCACCCCTTGCCGAGCAAGAAGGGCGACAAGGTCTTCGAGGGGGACGCGGAGCTGAAGGGCGGCGGCGCGGGCGCGGGCTTCTCCGAGTACTTCGAGGTGCCAGGGACGTTCCCCGACGTGAATTTCGCCGAGCTCACCTCCGGCTCGGACACGGTCGGCTTCAACCTGTTCAGCATCCAGACCGAGGCGAAGGCCTCCGGGCCGATCACGCGCTGCTGGATCGTGGAGCACGACGCCCAGCCGGAGTTCACGGCGGGCGACGGGTCGATCGCGCACGCGTACAAGGTGCAGTACAACTACTCGCCGCGGCACCGGAAGAAGGGCGGCGCCGTGACCCCCGGCGGCTACGGGATGGTCGCGAAGGTGAAGGTCAAGCTGTTCAACCCCGGGGCCTTCTACACCGCCGGAATCAGCCCCACGGTGACGGCCAAAGGCAAGGAGTACTTCGCCGGCCGGACCATCATGTTCACGCACCACCAGGCGTACCGCGACGCGACCACCGGCCAGCCGAAGCCGAACTACCGCGAGCGCATCGTCGGGACCATCGTGCACGAGCTCGTCCACGCGTTCGGCATGCCGCACAAGTGCGGCTACTTCGATTTCCGCGCGCCGCGCGACAAGACCTGCTGCATGAACTACAGGCCCAACTGGATGGTGGACGACAAGCGCAACCTCATCCCCGGGACGTCGGGGAAGACCGGCATGGACGTCTGCGGCAGGCACCTCAAGGAGGTGCGGCGGGTGCACCTCGAGGACAACAAGGGGCTCGCGTGGAAGTGAGCGCGGCGGACATCGCGCCTCCGGGCCCGGCGCTCGTCGGGGTCGACGTGGAGCCGGAGTACGTGCTCGGCTTTCCGATGTACGTGGGCATCACGATCGGCAGCGCTCCTCCGGGCGCCTCGCTCCTGCGGCTGCCGCTGCCGTCGCCCGCGGCGCTGCGGGGCGCGATCGGCCTCCGGTTGTGGCGGCCGGGCGAGGCGGAGCCGTTCTTCGAGGAGGCGCCCACGGCCGTGGTGGATCCCGATCTGTCAGCGCCGAGCTTCCGCCTCCGGGCCGGCGAGGTCCGCCGGCTGCTCGTGGAGGTCGCCGAGCTCCTCCCGGACGACCTCTCGGCGGGCGCGGTCGACGGCGTGCTGCTCTACGGGGCGCCGCCGCACATCGCGGAGAGCGGCCGCGGGCGGCTGTCCTTCCGGGAGCCCACGGACGCGGAGCGCGCGTCGCTCGCCGAGCTCCGCCCCGAGGTCGAGGCGGCGGGCTCGTTCGGGCGCTGGCTCCGCGCGCCGCCGCCCGACCCGAGCCGGCTCGCGCCGCCCACCGATCCGGGCGATCCGCTGCGGTATCCGAGGCTCGTGAAGTACCTGATCCACGGCCCGGAGGAGCTCGACGCCGTCGATCCCGCGCTGCTCGGCGTGCTCGGCGGGGTGTTCGCGCCCGAGGCGTACGGCCTGGCGGCGGAGCTCGTCGCGGCGCGGGATCCCGGGGCGTTCGCCGGGTATGCGCAGCAGGTGAAGGCGGCCTATCCGGGGCTCACGGCGTGGATGGACGCGATCGCGGCCGGGCAAAGCGATCTCGCGTGGGCCCGGGGCCACCGGTGACGTGATGACGACCCGTCGAGCGCGCGCGGCAGCCGTCGTCCTGGGGCTCGCGGCGGGGGCGATCTCCGGCTGTGGTCGGTCCGAGGCGCCGCTGTACGAGCGGGCGGCGTCGCCGGAGGCGCAGGGCGCCGCGACGGCGCCGGGGGCAGCCGCGCCGCCGTCGAGCCCCGCGCCGCCGTCGAGCCCCGTGCCAGTCGCCAGCGCCGCGCCGACCGCCAGCGCGGCGCCGACCGCCGGCGCCGCGCCGGCCGCCAGCGCTGCTGCCGCGCCGACCGCCGGCGCCGCGCCGGCCGCCAGCGCTGCTGCCGCGCCGGCCGCCAGCGCTGCTGCCGCGCCGGCCGCCGGCGCCGCGGGACAGGCGAAGAAGCCCACGCCCAGCGCGGGCGGCCCGCTCCCCAACGCGAAGCCGAAGCTCAAGTGCGGCAGGACGTACTGCAATGCCAGCGGAGAGTGCTTCTCGCCGTCGCCGCCGATGTGCGAGTGACCGGCCTCCCCGCCTTCGTGGTCGATCCGGCCGCGCCCGCGCGCGGGCGGCGGCTCAGGCGGCCTGGCTCGCGCGCAGCGATCGGAAGAAGCCGCGCACGTCCTCGAGGAGGAGCTCTGGCGTCTCGAGCGCCGCGAAGTGCCCGCCTCTCGGCATCTCCGTCCACCGCACCAGGTTGGCCCTCTGCTCGACCCAGGCGCGCGGCATGCGGTAGATCTCCTTGGGGAAGTCGGCCACGGCCGTCGGCGCGGTGATCTTGTCGTACAGATAAGGCGGGATGACCCCGTTGCGGACGGTCTCGTAATAGAGGTTGGCCGCGCTGGCGATGCTGTTCGGCGCCCAGTAGAACATCAACAGAAAATTCTGGTTTGCGCCTTTGCGCCTTTGCTTTGAAATCTCTCGGGATCCCTGCCCGGACTTGTGAGGCACGGACCTCGAGCCGGTACGTACGCCCGTCCAGGGGCCGCGTCCCGCCGCCCGGGGGGCCGCGCAGCGCGCCGGCACGCTGGCACGCTGGCACGCTGGCACGCCGGGTCGGCCGGGTGGATCTCGCCGGGACGCGCGGAAACGCCGCGTTTCCGCGCGCCGGAGCAGCAATCGGGCGCGGGTCGGCCCGGGCTCGCCGGTGTGGCAGATGACTTGCAATCGTCATGGCCATCGCCGTCGCCGTCGCGCGGGGCGCCGCAGGCCTCGGACCCGATGGTCCGAGCAGCGCGCGCATTCGCAGCGTTTTGCCCAGCGTCGGATCGAGTTGCCATGACGAGCCACATCATGATAAGCGGACTGTTTGCCCTCGTCGCGGCGGGGGCCAGCGCGTGTGTCGCGGACACCGTGGACCCGAACCCCCTCCTGAAGAGCACCGAGGTCGAGGATGCGCCCATCAACAGCGCCGGGACGTACCGCTGGCGGTCGGGGAACACGCCCGTCGAGATGGGCAGCGCCTCGGAGAAGAGCTGCTTCCTGTCGGCGATCGAGGGAGATTACGAGTCCGACGAGGAATGGGTCCATGCCGACGTCTCGGAGGGACGCTGGTATCTGAGCGGCAGCAACGAGGAGGGGAGCAGCAGGGCCGCGGCCACCTGCGTCTCCACGACCGCGGGGCTGACGGAAGAGATCACGTGGACGCAGGGCCAGGGCAACGTCTATCTCGGTCCCGTCACGACCCCGGACGGCACCGAGCGGGCGTGTTTCCTCACCCGCGTCGGCGGGGACTTCGACGGGAGCAGCGAGAGCGTCGCCATCACCGAGACCGACGGCGCCTTCTGGCTCGGCGGGAGCTCGCGCAGCACCGGCGTGCACGCCCGGGCGCGATGTATCGACGTGACGGCGCGGATCAGCCGCTGGACGGGCAAGGACGAGCTCGGCGTCACCGGCAAAGACATGCCGACAGCCATCCCGATGACGGAGCACTCCGAGCCGTATACGCACTGTCTGCTCACCGGCATCAAGGGCGAGCTCAGCGGCGACGACGTGGCGGATCAGTACATCAGGATCTGGCCCAACGTGGAGACCCAGGAGCTCATCCTCCACGTCTGGACGACCAGGAGCCAAATCGAGGGCAGCGCGATCTGCTTCCGGTAGCGCCGCGCCTGCGCCGCGAGCCGGCGCGGGGAGCTCAGGCCGCGCTGCGACGACGGCGAGGTGGGTGCACGTGCGCCCACCGGACCTCGCCGGCCCGCACGGAATCGAGATGCGACGGCGATGCTGCGCCGCGCGGTCGCGTCGTCGATGCCTCGTCCGGGGGAGAGATCCTGACGTCGCTGTCGCGGAGGCGTCACGAACCCCGCGCCTTCCCCATGATAGAGAGTGCGCCGGCATGCTTGAGCCCGCCCTCCCCAGCGACGCCGTGATAGCGCTGCCCGGAACGGCCGCGACCGCCATTCCGTGGCGCACGGCCCAGGGACAGCTTTACCTCACCGCAATCGTCAAGGCGACCTTCGCCTTCGCCCCGGATGCGGCGATGCCGCTCGTCGAGCCGCAGCCGATCGTCCGCGCGGAGGTGCACCACGGCAATAACCCGCTCCGGGGTATCCGCTTCGCGAGCGACCTCGCCCCCTACCTCGGCCGCGCCGACGTCATGTTCACGGGGCACGCGCACGCGCCGCCCGGCACGAGGGTGCAATCGATGCTCGTGCGGCTCGCGGTCGCCGACAGCGGCCGCCTGCTGCTCGACCGGCGGCTCCTCGTCCGCCATCCCGACGGCTTCGAGCGCATCCCCATCACCTGCGACCGCGCCACGAGCGGGGCCGGCGGGCAGGAGAATCCGTTCGGGCGGGGCCCTGACCCGGCCGCGGCGAACATCCTCGATCCGAGAGATCCATGCCGCCCGGCGTGCTTCGGGCCGGTCGCGCGCGCGCTGCCGGCGCGCAGGCGGCGGCTCGGCTCGACGCCGCGGAAGGCGCTGGAGGCGCCGATCGCCGAGGTCCCCGACGGCTTCGACTGGGGCTACTTCCAGGCGGCGCCCGAGGGCCAGCAGATCGATCACCTGCGCGGCGACGAGTGGATCCTCCTCGAGGGCCTCCACGCGCGCTTGCCGCGCGTCACCATGCGGCTGCCCAGCGCGCGCGGCGCCGCGCGGATCCACGGGCTCGGCGGCTTCGGGGTGACGGAGGGGGCGCGGCTCGATCTCGTCGCCGACACGCTGCACATCGACGGCGATGAGGAGCGGTGCACCGTCGTCTGGCGGCGGAGCTTGCCGCTCCCGAACGAGGGGGCGCTCTCGGCGGTGCGCATCGTCGCGGGCGTCGAAGTCGACGGCGCTCCCATCGCGTGGGCGCCTCCGCCCAGCGCGAGGCGGGCGGAGGCGGCGGCGTCGCCTGTCTCGCAGCGCGGGCCAACCGGCACCATCGTCATGGTCGAGGAACCCGAGAGCCTGCCACGGCCCGCGGCGACGATCGCCATGGCCCCGGGCGAGGCGCAGGTGATCACGGAAGGCGCGGTGACCCCGTTCACGGTTGCGCGAGCTCCGCACGCGGCGACGGTGGCGCTTGGACCGGACGAGGACGCAGCGGCGAGCGTGCGGCTCGCGCTGCCCTTCGAGCGTTCCTCGGACCCGCATGCCGCGAGCGCGAGGCTGCCGCCGCCCGCGGCGACGCCGCGTTCCGTGGCGACGTCGCCGTGCGTGGCGACGCCGCCGTGCGTGGCAACGCCGCCTTCCGCGGTGACGCCGCTCGCGACGCTCGCGTTGTCCCCGGACGACGACGCCCGCGCGTCTGCGTCCGCGGCGCTGCCCTTTCCTGCGAGCCCGAGGGCCAGCGCGGAGTGGCGCATGGCAAGGCCTGCCCCCATTCTCGGCGCGCCGTGGTCGACCGAGAGCGTGTCAGTCGAGAGGGCGCTGCCCCCGCCGAGCACGCCGCTCCCGCCGAGCACGCCGCTCCCGCCGAGCACGCCGCTCCCGCCGAGCACGCCGCTCCCGCCGAGCACGCCGCCCGCATCGAGCATTCTGCCGGCGCCGAGCGCGCCGCCCGCATCGGGCGTTCTGCCGGCGCCGAGCGCACCGCGCGCATCGAGCGTTCCGCCGGTGCCGAGCGCACCGCCCGGGCTGCTCACGCCCAGCGCGCCGCCCGCGCCCTCGTCATCGCCCCTCAGCGCCACACCTCAGGTGAAGGCGCCGCCCGCCCCGCCAATGGCTCCGGCGGACCCCGTGGACCTCAGCGTGGAGCGTTATGCGACCGTCGCGGCGCAGCTCTCGGAGCGGCGTATGTCGCGGGCCGACGTGCTGGGCGTGCACGGGCTCTCCGAGGCGCGCTTCGCCGAGATCGAGCGGCGCTGGAGCGGCGCGATGACCGATGAGGACGTGCGCGGCGGGCACGCGCTCCGCGACGCCTACGACGCCGCATATATCAAGGAATGGGAGGCGCACCGCGGGCCCTTCGAGCTCGCCCACTACGCGCGGCTCACCGTGGCGGCCGAGCGCGGCCAGCTCGCCGCCGCGCTCGATTCGCTCGGCATCCGCCGTACGTTGTGGATGCGGCTGAAACGGGTCTGGGCAAAGCGGCTCGCCGAGAACCGGAGCCTCGCTGCCGCGCTCCAGCGCGAGCTCGCGCGGCAACGCGAGCTGCGGAGCGCAGACGCCCACGGCGCGGCGAGGGGTCGCCTGGGCGCCCCCGGAGCCTGACGCGTCCGTCCGACAAGCACCGTACGCCCACAGGCTCTCCAGAGGAGCCGGAGCCCCCTCCGAGCGTTCAACAGGCTCTCCAGAGGAGCCGGAACCCCCTCGGAGCGCTCAGCGAGCGTTGCAGGCGAAGACGTGCTCGATGGCGTCCACGCACATCTGCTCTGCGACATCCTGCGTGATCCGAGACAGCACCCGGAACCGCGTGAGCTCGGTCAAGGTCTGGGCCACGTTGACCTCGGCGATCACCTCTCCATCGCCCTCGGCGTCCGCCCTGGAGAAGAGGCGGATCAGGTTGTTGGCGTCCGCCGGTACGCCCCGGAGCAGGATGTGAAACTCGAGGCTGGGGGTCTGTTCGCCCACGTCGTACTCGATCCGGAAGCCATGGCCCGACGCGGCGAGCTCGTCGCCGATGGCCTTGAGCGTGGGCACGATGATGTCGGCCAGGATCCGCCGGAAATCGGAGTTGAAGCGCTCGCGCCGGTCGGGCACGTCAGAGCCGCTCGCGCCCCGGGCGAGGCGCGGGCCGTACTTTCTCTGGATGATCGCCAGGCGGATGCGGGCGTGCTCATTGATGGTCATGCTTGTGTCTCTCAACGGGCAGAGCAGCGCAGAGGTCGGGTTCGCTCTCGCGGACGGCTCTCGCGGACCTCAGAGGAGCAGGACCTTGAACTGGCTCGGGACGATGTTCGTCCCGTTGATGTTGATCTGGTTCTGGATGCCCGTGGCGCCGAGCCGCACCGCCGGCTTGTTCTGGAGCAGCAGCTTCGGATAGGGGACGAGGCGCCGCGAGGGGCCCATGTTGCGACGGGAAACCACGCCGCCAAGAATCCCAGGGTTATCGCCCATGGAGATGGGGACGATGGTCGCCAGGGTATGGGCTGCGCCCCTCCCCAGGATCACCTTGTACGCGACGGACGTCCCCATGCATCGACTCGCGGTGTTCGGGTACGGGATGGGTCCTGGCAAGCAGACGTCCGGGACGCCGAAGTCGATCCCGCCGCCCGAGGTGATGGCAAAACACATGTCCGGTCACCCAACCTGGATCTGGTCGCCGTCGATCTTCACGACGTGCGACGCGGTGATCTTGGCGTTCTCGCCGTGCATGGCGAGGCCGCCCTTGGCCGCGTAGTCGATGCGCTCGGCGCGCACGTGGTCCGCCTCTTCCACGATGCGGTAGGAGCGCTTCACCCTCTGCATCAGCCGCTCGAGCTGGGAGTCGAGGCTCCGGCCGATCAGCTTGGCCCGGTCGACCTCCGCGCGAACCATCCCGCTGACGAACGAGAGCAGCCCCAGCGCGACGTGCCCCTCCCTGGCCTGGACACGGAAGGTCGACGCGGCCATCGAGAGGTCCTTGCCGGACGCGACGTGCACGCCGTCCGGCGCCGAGAGGCCCAGCGAGCCGCGCTGCAGCCGGATCTGGAGATCCCCTTCGGAGACGAGGAGCGAGGGCGCGCCTTGCTCCCGCTCGAGGACGGCGAGGATGTAATGCGCGCCGTTCACCACGGCGAGGAGCACCAGGTCCCCGGCGGCGGGCTCCAGCAGGCAGCTCGTGGCGCGCTTCGCGCGGACCTCGCCGTCCTCGGTCTCGACAATGTACGTGGAGCCGTCGGCACGGAGCACGGCGCCATGGTCACCGTAAGCTCCCCGTTCGTATCGCCTCGTCCTTGCTACGCTCTGCATCGTCTCCTCATGATGTCGGGGTACGTTGACCGCCGGCAGGCCTCCCGAGGACGTTGGCCTGCCAGTCTTCTGCTTCCTTGAGCTCCTCGTCGTCGCCGTGCGCCAGCGCCTTGCCCAGCGGCCAGATCGTGCCCTTGTCCGTCACGCGGTGCAGCCGCGCGCGCGCCAGCGTCGCGTCGGAGAAATCGGCGAAGGACACGTCGGCGTGGGAGAGGTCCGCATAACTCAGGTCCGCCCGGCAGAAGCGCGTACCCGGGCAGCTCGCCCGGTGCCAGACGCTCGTCTCGAGCCGCGCGCCCGAGAGGTTCGCGGCGGCGACGCGCGCGTCGACGAAGAGCGCCTGGCTCAGGTCAGCCTGGGCGAGGCTCGCGTTCATCAGGGTCGCCTCGACAAAGACCGCCATGTGGGCGATGGCCCCGTCCAGCCGAGCCCCGGTCAGGTCGGCGCCTTTGAAGCTGCATTGCGTCAGCGTGGCCCCGGAGAAGTCGCAGCCGTGCAGGTCGGCGCTCGTGAACTGCGCCCCGCTGAGGTCCATCCGCCGGAAGTCCTTGAGTCCCATCCGCACCTCGACCAGGATCGCTTCCGCGAGGGTGGTGCCCGTGAGAACGGCCTGGGACAGGTCCTGGCGGAACAAGACCGCCTTGGTCAGGTTGGCCTGGGAGAAGTCCGCGCCCGCGCAGTCGGTCTGAAACAGGGAGGCGTCGGTCAGGTTGGCGCGGACCAGTCGGGTGTCCTTGAGGCTGGCGTGCGCGATGCCGGCCGACGAGAGGTCTGCTCCGGTCAGATCGGCCGCTTCGAGGTTCACGTGCGAGAGGTTCGCTCCAACCAGCGACGCGTCGGCGAGCGCAGCCCCCGCGAGCGTGCAGTCCATGGCCGTGCCAAGGTGGAAGTCCAGCCCCTTCAGGTTCGCTCCCGCGAGGTCGCAGCGGTGGAAGATCGCCTCGCGCACCTTGACGCCCGAAAGGTTGGCGCTGGTGAAGCGGACATCCTCGAAGATCCCGCCGGAGAGGTCGAGGCCCGAGAGGTCGAGGCCCGACAGGTCCAGCTCCGAGACGACCTCTCCTTCTTCGATCAACTTGCGCAGCGCTTCTCTATCCATGCTGCCTCTGGGCCGGTATCACCCGGAGTCGCTTGAGGTTGGCGCCCTCGAAGCTCGTGTCGTCGTCTCCGATCATCCGGTCGGCGCACACGCCGAACAGGTTGGCCTTCTCGAAGATGGCGCCGCGGACGCACGCGTGGTTCATGACGCCCTGCCTCAGGTCGGCGGCGTAGAGCGACGCCCCGGTCAGGTTGGCCCGGGTCAACATGGCCTCGACGAGGTTCGCGCGATCCAGGGTCGCCTCGGTCAGGTCCGCCTCGTCGAGCAGCGCGCCGCGCAGGTCGGCATCGGAGAGGTCGCTGCCGCGAAGGCACGTCCCCATCAGGTTCGCGCCCACGAGCGTCGCGCCGCCGAAGTCTGCGCCCGCGAACGACGAGCCCTTCACGCTCGCGAGGTCCTTTGCCATGACGTTGCGGAAGACGGCGCCGTCGCCCTTGGCAGCGATGAAGGTGGCGGAGCTCAGGTCGACGCCGGTGAAATCGACCTCGGTCACGTTCACCTCGTTGAACGTGGACCCCGAGAGCCGCGCGCCCAGGAGGCGCGCGCCCGTGAGGTCTACATTCTGGAACGTCGCTTTCTCTGCGACGACGCGCTCCAGGTTGGTGTCGCGGAGATCGGCCTCGGAGAGGTCGGCGCCCGAGAGCTTGGCGCCGGACAGGTCCGCTCCCCAGAGGTCGGCCTTGACGAGCACAGCCTCGCCGAGATCGACGCCGCCGAGGGCCTTCACGTCCCGCAGACACGCCGAGCCGAGATTGGCCCCGTCGAGCTTGGCCTCCGAGAGATCCGCGCCCTCCAGGTTCGCGTGCGCCAGGATGGCTCCTGTGAGATTCGCCTTTCGCAGGCTGCTCCCGTTGAGGAAGGCCGATTCGAGGATGGCGCCCGAGAAGTCGACTCCCGCGAGGTCGAGATGAGAAAGGTCGGCGCCCGTGAGGTCGCACCCCGCAAAGCTCTGCCCGTCCTTGTGCCCGGCCTCGACCTCGTGGCGACGTCGCAGCGCTTCTTTGCTGTCGAGGCGCGCCGAGGCCGGCAAGAGGTGCGCGAGCAGCCGCCCGTCTTCGCCCCACGCGGCGCGAAGCGAGCCCTTCTCGTCCAGTCCCTCCGCGAACTCAGGGTCGTCGTCCTCCTCGAATTCAGGGTCGTCGTCCTCCTCGAATTCAGGGTCGTCGTCCTCCGTAAACGCAGCGGCCTCGTCCTCTGGAAAGGTGTCTCCGGCTGGCTCCTCGGGCTGGGCGCGGGCGGCCTCGGTCGCCTCGTCGGGGATGTCGTCGTCGAGGTCGGCCAGGGCCGCCCGGGGCTCGTCCTGGAGCCTTTGCCAGTCCACCACCGACAGGAGCTCTTCGGTTTTATCCGGTGCGACGCCCTCGCGCTGCATCACTTGCCGCAAGCGCTCGCGCGTCTCCAGCACCGAGATCTCGCTCGCCGGCGCGCCGGCGTGCCGGCGCGACTCCGCGAGCAGCGCACCGACGTCCACCCCGTCGATCTTCAACGTTCGGCCGGCGATCTTGCTCTCGACCAGGCTGACCGTGGCCTCCTCGGATTCATCGAGGAACTCGGGGTCCTCGGACGGGCCTTGCTGGGAGAGATAGGCCTCGGGATCGACGCCCTGGTCCCGCAGCCGCGTCTTGGCCAGCTCCCAGATCGCATCCTGCTGGCGTAGCATCTCGGCGTCCTCGGCGTCGTCTGCCAGATCGGGGGTCGTCGTCGCGGCCGCAGGCGCGATCGGCTCCGGGTCGGCGTCGTGGTGCGCCTCAGACTCGGACTCGGACCACGCGAGGCTCTCCACGTCCTCCCCGCCGTCTGGGAAGTCCATGGCCGGCTCGGCCTCGTCCTCGTCGGCCGCAGCGTCGAGGTGCTCGGGATCCATCCCCATCCCGGCGAGGTCGGCCTCGATCTCTTCGATCTCGGGGTCCCTCTCTGCTCCGGCACCGTGGACACCGGTGGCGGCGACTCCGGCCCCGGCCCCGACCGCTACCGCGGCCGCGCGCCTGACGGCTCGATCCGGAGTACCTCCCAGGAACCCTTGCCGCCGCAGCCTCGACGCGAGCCCGGAGAGCTTGTCATCGGGCAGCGGCGGCGCCTCCGGATCCTCGGGCTCGGGCATGAGCATGTCATCCTCGTCGTCCGGGAGATCGGGGTTCCGGGGGCCGAGCCGGGCGGCCAGGTACTCGTGGTAATACGCGGCGGGCCTGGGGGCGCCCATGGCCTCGCAGGCGACCAGCACGGCGACCACGTCCTTCGCGTCGTCCTCGGCGATCTCGACGCCGCCGCGGAAGAGGACGACTCCCCGCTCGCGGTGCGGGAACAGGCGCACCGTGTCGAGCGTCAGGGCGGGCTCGCGGATCTCCACCCCGTCGCTCGTCTTGAGGCAGACGAAACATCGGCTCGCGACCCCGGGGAGGGCGCCCTCGATCCGGGGCTTGTCGGGGTGCATGTTCTCGACCACGAAGGTCTCGTCGCCCCGGAAGAACCCGTCGATGTGCTGGTCGTCCGGGGCCATGTTGAACAGCGTCGGGTCCAGATCCCGCGCAAAACCAGGGAAGCACTGCTCGCGCCACGCCGTATCGTACGTGCCGATCTTGGAGAACCTCTGGGGCCACGCGACGTCGTACCCGTCGAGACCGGCGGGCATCGGGCGGTCGCCGCGCGCGCGGATCAGGTGTTTGGGCGACTCGATGTTGGGCAGCGCTGCGCTCCCGTCGCCGTGGCCCTTGCCCAGCGGGTTCTTGGCGAACCCCTCTCCGCCGAAGGCGTTGCGCCAGGTGACCGGCATCTCGGTGAAAGGCGTCGGGTCCGACATGCCGAGCAGACCCCACGTCCGGTCGCCGATGACATAGAGGCTCTTGTCGATGGATCCGAGCTTCACGCGGACCGAGCTCGCGGGGCGAGCGACACGTCCCGGCGGATAGCAGCGGCCCGTGACGAGGAGCTCGCCCCGGGTCTTGGGGTTGAGCTCATCGAGGACGCCGTCCTTGCCGAGCTCCTCCGCGGCCATCGTCCAGACCGTCGGCTCGTAGAGCAGCCGGGCCGGCCTGTCGTAGGAGAAGCCGACGAAGGCGGTGACCAGGAGGTGCGGGGTGCGCTGGTTCATGAAGACCCTCGGCACCACCCCGAGACGCATGGGCTTGACGATTTTCATCCGACGGAATCCAGGGTAGCGGGCTCGATGGGCCGCGCGGCTCGGCGCCGAGCGGGAGCCTGTTTCACGCGCGGCACGTGGACTACTTGACGATGGTCAAGTCTGCGTTCGTCAAGCTGAGGTGGGTCTTGATCTTCTGCAGCTCGGCCTTGACGTCGATCCCCCTCGCCTTGAGCTGCGCCAGGTTGAACTCCTTCACCTCCATCGGGGACTTCTTGAACGCCAGCCCTTTGATTCTCTCGTACTTTGTTCCGTGGATGTTCTCGACCCGCGACCCGATGTCGGTCTTGTAAAGACCGGTCACCTTGCCGGTGGCATTGCCCACGACAGTGGTCTTTCTCTGCCCCGTGATCACAGTCCGGGCGCCGCCGTTGATCTTGGTGGTGGACCCGCCGTTGATGGTCGTCTCGCTTCCCCCCGTGTGAACGGTGGTCTTTCGCCCTGCGAGCAGGTCGGTGGTGACGCGACCGCCGATCCTCGTCTTCTTCGTCCCCACGACCTCGGTCTCGCTGTTGGCCCAGATCTTCGTGTCGCTCTGTCCGGTCACATCGGTCTTTCGCGAACCCAGGACCGTGCTCCTGTCGTTCCCCACGATCCGGGTGGTGCGGTTCCCCGAGACGACCAGGCCGCTGTTGCCCCTGATGGTGACGCTGCGATTGGCCATGAGCAAGGCCGTGTCGTCGCCGACGATCTTCGTATTCCGGCTCTTCGCGATGAAGGTATCTCGCTTTCCGTAGACCCTCGTCTTCTCGTTGCCCACGATGCGCGTGTCGCGGTAGCCCAGGACCACGTTCTGCGAGTATCCAGCGACGAAGCTCCCGGAGTATCCCCCGACGAAGCTCAAGGCGAAGCCTCCGACGACGCTCTCGGAGATCCCCGCGGTGATCGCCGTCCGGTTGCCGGTCACGATGTTCTCGGAGGAGCCTCCGATCCACGTGTAGGCGTGGCCCTGCGTCTTGACCTCATACGACGCGCCGGCGTTGGGCGCCCCCATCCGGATGTAGGTGTTGTCATAGGGCGTCGACAGCGTGATCCGCTCTTGCCCGGCCAGGTCCTCGAGCTCGAGCCGGTTCCGTCCGCCCGTCTGGAGCACGTTCCGCGTGTTGTTCCCCGACGTCACCGGGCTCGGCGTCAGCGCGTTGGGCGCGACCCCGACGATGGCCGGCCGGTCGGGGTCACCTCCCTCGAAGGCGCACATGACCTCGGTGCCAGCGCGCAGCGGGAAGTGGAAGCCCTCGATGCCGCCGCCATGGGGCTGGAGCATCCGGACCCAGGTCGACGCCTTCCCCCCGTTCAGATCGCTCTCGTCGAAGTGAAACTTGATCCGGTAGCGACCATGGCTGTCGATCTGCGCGTACTCGCTGACCGCCGCGCCGTCGACGACCGCCGGCTCGGTGCCGTAGATGCGCGGCCACTCGGTGACCTGCGGCGCGCGGAACTGCGCCGTCGCGGCGATGGCCTTGGCCTCGATACGATAGTTTTCTTCGGACGAGATGAGCGCGGGGAGCTCCGGCATGTCCGGGGCCTGGTTGGCCCAGTGCTCGACCTCGGTGGTCAGATACTTCGTGTTGAACGCGGCCCGCGGGTGGTCCTCGAGCTCGAAGGTGAACCCTGGGACCAGCATCGCCGCCGTGCCCGCCGCCTGGTAGACGACGCCGGTCGCGGAGAGGCTCTCGGCCTTGATCCGCGCCAGCCGCTCCCCGTCGCCCGACGAGAAGAACCGCGCTCCGTACAGGCTGACCTCGCCGAAGCCGCTCGGGGAGACCGACGCCTGCCCGGCCACCGGTACGGCCGGCGTGGCGTAGTTATAGTCCTTGAGGCGCACCGCGCCGGGCACGGCGCCGTGCCGGCAGGTGAAGGCGCGGAAGGTGTCTTTCGCCGTGTTGACGTTGACCTGCGGATAATAACGGACGGGCTTGTCGCCCTGGGGCTGATGGGCCGACTTGTCGTCGGTCAGCACCAGCGTCTCGCCGCCCTCCCCGTGCTCGAAGTAGTAGTAGATGCCCTCGCGCTCCATCCACCGGGCGATGAAAGCATAGTCGCTCTCGCGGTACTGGCAGATATGCTCTTCGGCGGCGTAGGCGCCCCGGAGCTGGAAGGCGCAGTCCGTGACGCCGCCCTTTCGAAGGACGCTCTCGATGACCGCCGGGACGGCCTTCTCGGTGAAGATTCGGCTGTGAAACGACAGGGTAAGCAGCGCGAGGCGGGGGATCATGGTGGCCCGGAAGACGCACCGACCGGCGAAGTCGTTGATGAGCTCGATGCTGCCAAGGACGCCGCTTCGAACGAAGCGCTCGCCGCCGTCGCTCCGCTCCAGGGAGACGGTCACCGGCTGGCCCACGGCCGCCGCCATATCGAAATCGTGGCCGACATCGTTCGTCATCACCAGGTAGAGATCGAATCGATAGAGCTTCGAGACGCCCTCGGTGCCATGGAAAGCTACGAGCTTGGTGGCAGGGGGCAGGGCGCTAGAGTGAACGACGAACAGATCGGGCATGGGGGCCTCACGTGTGATAGCCGGCGGCAGGCGCAAAGGCGCTGCAGAGACTATAGGATCTTTGTGTCAACCGTGTGTCGCGGCGCCTGCTTATCGTTGTCTGCCGATGACGCGGAAGTAACGGGCTCGTTACACACAAGATCATCTGCTGCAATGTTGCAGTGGAGAGCTCCGTTAGAGTCCGCTCGTGGGGCGGCGCAAGTCCGCGTGCCCGCCGTGGGTCCAGGAGCTCATCGCCCGCGTGTGGACGACCAGGGCCAAACCGGTCGCTGAAGTCCAGGAGCTGCGACCCGAGCATCCGCTGAGCGCCGCGCGCGAAGCGCGCTCGCGATGCGCGCGGGACGCCCGGCGAGGGGCGGCTGCTCAACTTGCGCGAGCGCTCGCGCAACTGGCGCGACGGCGCGCCCAGCGAGCGCCGCCGGCGCCGCGAAAGCCGGCGATTTCGCGCGCTCACGGCGCTGGCGCGCGACCTGCACTCAGGGACGGCGGACGGCGGACGGCGGACGGCGACGGCGGACGGCAACGACGACGGCGGACAGCGGCGACGGGCCGCGCGGCACGCCGCCGCCGTCCGTGGCCTCGGCCGATCCCGAGAGAGGTAGGAGCATCATGAACGGACACATCGTGAACACCAGCGTTTCCCGCATGGATGAGGGCATGAGCGCCGCAGCGACGACGAGGCGCGACGCGCGCGCGTTCCTGGCTCAGGTCGAGGTGGACGAGGTCCTCGCCGCGAAGATGGCGGAGGCCGACGGCGACATGGGGCGCATCCTCGCGATCGCCTCCGAGGCGGGCTGCTCGTGCACCGAGCGGGATCTCCTGCGTGCCTACGAGCAGCACCTGCGCTCCGGGCCGGACGCCGGGCTCCGCGACCTCGGCGCCGCGGCGTCGGCTCCGAAGCTCGGCGCGCCGTCGGACCTCAGCCACGCGGCGGTGTACCTGAGCCTCCGCGCGCCTGCGGACTTCGGCTGGCCGTTCGTCTACCTGAACGCCCGCGCGCCCGCGGTCTCGCCCCAGCCGACGGTCTGACCGCACCTCCGCGGCGGCCCGGGAGGACACCCGCCGGCCGCCGCGCTCGCGATCCCACGGTCCCCTTGTATTGCTCCCGCACAGGAGACAGCCCGACATGATCCAGCCGCCTGGCCCCAAAGGCCACCCCCTGCACGGCTCGTGGCCGGAGTTCCGGGAGGACCCGCTCGCCTTCCTGCTCGACGGCGCGCTCTCGCACGGCGACTTCTTCCGCGTCCGGCTGGGCTTGAAGCAGTGCTTCGTCCTCTCGGATCCGGCCGCGATCCTCGCGGTGTTCTCGGACCGGGAAGGCTTCGCGGACAAGGCGCCGCCGGACCGCATGCAGGACGCGTATCCCCGGAGCGTGGCCCGCCTCGAGGGGAGCGAGCACCTCGCCCGGCGGCGGGCGCTCGCGCCGGCGTTTCACCGGGAGGCGGTGCTGGCGCGCGCCGAGGGGGCGCTGTGCGTCGTGCGCGCCGGGCTCGGGCGGCTGCGCGCGGGCGAGGTGCGCCCGGCGCTGCCCGCGCTCGAGGACGTGGCGCTGCGGAGCGCGGCGATGCTGCTCCTCGGGGACGCGGGCGAGAGGGTCGTGGAGCACATCGCGGCCGAGCTGCCCCGGGTCGAGGCGTGGCTCGGCCACGCCGCGGACGACGAGGCGGCGTATGACCAGGCCAGGGCGGCGCTCGCGGCGGCCATCCTCGAGGCGGCAGCGCACCGCCGGGCCGGCGGGAGCCCGGCGACCGTCGACCTGCTCGATCCGCTCGTGCGCGCCGTGGACGCCGGGCAGATCGACGAGCAGGCGATGATCGACGAGATCGTGATGATGCTGGTGACCCACGTTCCGACGGCCGCGGCGACGGCGTGGGCGCTCTACGAGCTCGCGCGGCGCCCGGACGTGCGGCGGCGGCTCGAGGAAGAGCTCGACGCCGTCGCGACGCGGGCCGCGGAGGTGGAGCGCGCGCCGCTCTTGTCCGCGGTGGTGATGGAGACCTTGCGGCTGCACCCGCCGGTCTGGGTGCTGGTGCGCGAGGCGCGGCGGGAGTTCCGCCACGGGCCTTACTCGGTGAGCGCCGGGAGCGAGGTGCTCGTCAGCCCTTATGTGATGCAGCGGCTCCCGCGGCGCTGGAAGCGTCCGGAGGAGTTCCTGCCGGAGCGCTTCGAGCCGGGCTCGCCGTGGCACGAGGAGCGCCCGCCGGCGGCGTTCCTCCCGTTCGGGCTCGGCATGCGCAAGTGCATCGGCGAGCGGACCGCCCTGCTGCAGATGAAGCTGATGCTGGCCGCGCTGATGCAGGAGCTCCGGTTCGAGCTGCCCGCAGGGTACGAGGCCGGCGTGGGCCACCGGAGGCCGATCGTGCCGCGGGACGGGCTGCCGCTCGCGGCGGAGCGGCGCAGGGTGGAGGGGGGCCGCGCGTAGGGCGACCCGAGGAGGAGGCGCGCGCGAGCTCCTCGGCGCAGAGAGCTCGCGCGCGATCAGCGCGTCGCGCGTGGCGTCAGCCGCCGCGATCCAGGAAGTCCATCAGCCAGGCCATGGCCGGCCGCATGGTGCCGTTCGAGTGCTGGATCCCGGTGTTATCCCTCCAGGTGGCGCCGACGATGTAACCCCACAGGGTGATGCCCGGGATGTTGGGGTGATTCCAGAACATCGTGAACTGCTCCTCCATCACCCGGCGCTGCTCCTCGTCGTTCTGAATGCCGATGTCGTACTCGGTGATGTACACGGGCTTGCCCAGCTCGGAGAGCGAGTCGATGAAGCCCTTCACCTGGTTGGTGTTGATCTTGTACGCGTCGTGGGCCTGCGCGCCGATGGCGTCGACCGGGGCGCCCGCCTCGATGACCTTCCTCGCGATGTCCTTGAAGTGGTTGTGCTCGCCCTGGTACTCGATGTTGTTGTAGTCGTTGAGGATCAAGACCGCGTTCGGGCAGAACTCGTCAGCCCACTTGAAGGAGTTGACGATCCAGTCCCATCCGCTGGCGCCGTCGCCGCCGAGGCCTGCCTTGTAGGAGGGCGTGGTGTGGGGCGGCGGCTCGTTGACGACGTCGATGTACTTCGTCTCGGGGTAGCGCGCGCAGAACGCCTGCATCCAGTCCCGCACGGCCTGCCGCTGGTCTGCCGCGGAGAGGTTCGCGATCCAGTCCGGCTGCTGGCTGCCCCACACGAAGACGTGGTGCTTGAAGATGATGTTGTGCTCCTGCGCGTACCGGTAGATGGCGTCGAGCTTGCTCCAGTCTCGGACGCCGCGGGACCTCTCGACGGAGCCCCACTTGCCTTCGTTCTCTGGCGTGATCTGGTTCCAGTAGCTGGCGAAGCCTTCGCGCACCGCGCCGCTCGTCGTGATGTTGCCGACGAACTTCTCGTCGCTGGGGGTGGCGCCGCCGGTTCCGCTGCTCGAGCCGCCGCCGCCCTCGTTCGATCCGCTCGAGGTGGAGCTGGTCGTCGATCCGGGGCCTGCGGTGGTGCTCGTGCTGCTGGTGACGCCGGTGCTGCTGGTGCTGCCGGGGCCAGGGCCGTTGGTGGACGTCGAGCTCGTGCCCGAGCCACCGCCCCCCGCTCCCCCCGCGCCGCCGCCGCCATCTTCGCCACCAGAGCAGCCAAAGAGCGTCGCGACTCCGAGCGCGATCCAGGTCGTGCCGCACAGCCATCGAGAAGAACGGTTCTTGTTCATGTTGGACTTCCGCAAGTTGAGCGATTGAAGTTGGTGATTCGTGAAGCGATAGGGCCGATGGGCAACGGCCACGAGCCGGAGCGCACACGCTGAGCAATACGCACGCCAGCAGCTCGGCACCTACAATTCCCGCCACAGCGGGATGTGATCATGACACCCGCGCGAAAACGCTCACATCCTGCGTTCCACGTCGACAGGAATTGTGTAGTGACACCGTACGATACAGCGGTACGGCATCTTTGCGGGAGCGGAGCGACCCGTCCCAGCTTTGAGCGAAAAGCGACCCGTCCCAGGTTGCGGAGCGACCCGTCCCAGGTTGAGCGACCCGTCCCAGGTTGGGCAATGAACAGACCTAGGTTCGGGCAGCCACAGTGAGGGAGCCAACCTTTTGCGAACCGACCCGGGTTGGAAGCCGTCGAACCGAACCAGGTTCGGGCAGTCGACCCGGGTTGAGAAAGCCACGGTGGGAGAGCCGACCCTTCGTGCGCCCTAGGCGAACACGTTGTCGATGGTCGAGAGACGTGATTGGTTCTGCTCCCAGATCGACACCATCCTGATGCCTGCAGCTCCGCAGTCGCTCAGCGCTGCCCATCCGACAGCCGAGACGTCGCGGCCCAGCGCGAGCCGACCAGAAGTGGCAGGTGCCTCTCACCCTTCGGAGCCCATGATGACGACCCGAATGCCCGCAACTTTTGTGATACTCGCGACATTCACCGGGTTGCTCGCGGCAACAGGTTGCGGGTCGAACTCCGGCAGCGACCCGGAGGGTAGCGTTGGCAGTTCGGCCGCAGGGGGCATCCCCTCGAGCGCTGGTCCCGGCGTGGGCGGCGGCCCTCCGGCCACGGATGGGTCGGGCGTGGGCGGCGGCGGCGCGACCGGCGGTACCTCGGGAGGCGGCGCGTCGGGTTCGGGCGGCTCGGACGACACGGAAGGGACGGGCTCCGGAGGCGCCGGGACAGTCGGCACGGGCGCTGGAGGAGCGGGGACGGGCGGCAGCGGCGGGGGTGATGCAGCCTATCCCTGCGACGGAGATGCGAGCGGCTACAACGCTGTGGTGACCAGATCCGGATCCAACTGGATCGCGCAGAACGGCGCCCGCAGCGTCTACAGCGGCGCCGACATGCGGGCCGCGATGCAGGCGGCGCTCGACAGCCTGAGCTCCGGCCGCACCAGCAAGGAGAGCGTCCTGGTTCAGGGCTCGGGCTCCACGACCGCGAGCTCGCGGCTGAGCGTGCCCAGCTACACCGTGCTCAACGTCTGCGGCACGATCGACGTCACCGGCAGCGGCTCCGGCGACATGGCGCCCATCTATGCGCGCGGCCGGACCGACATCGAGATCCCGAACGTCACGATCAGCGGCACCCCGCTTTACGCCATGTTCTTCCGTGACGTCGAGAACCTGCGCCTCGGCCACGTCGAGCTGCGTGTCTCGAGCGGCCTCGGCGTTCGCATCGACAATCACGGGCGCTCGGACCGCGCCGACAAAGTGACGAACATCGACATCGACCACGTCGACGCTGAGGGGACCAGCTCTCACGCGGTCGAGACCTATGGCGTCGACGGCCTCCGCATCGGCGCCGTCATCGCGCGCGACACGGGCGAGTGTGGTCTCCTCCTGAATGACACGACCAACGCCGAGATCGGGACGGTCGACGCCGTGAACGCGGGCGCGGGTACCGGATATGCGGCATTCCGCCTCGCCAATCGCGCGGGGCGCATCGGCAGCGGCTACCCTACCAACATCCACGTTGGCCAGGTCATCGCTCGCGGAGGCGGGCGCGGGATCTTCTGCGTGTCAGAGAGCGGCGGCGTCACGATCGATCACATCGACCTCGCCGACACGGGCAGCAACTCGATCCTGCTCGAGAACTGCCACAACGTGAACATCGCCGCTCAATCCGGAGCCGTCACCGGCGGCGGCGACATCCGGCTCGCCGCACGTGCCGAGTTCGCGAACTCCTCCGACATCACGATCCAGAACCTCACGATCACGAACACGGCCGTCAACGAGAGCCCGTGCGCTGACAACAGCACCTTTCGCGACCTCACGCTGGTGAACGCGCGCGACAACACCTGCGACTAGCCAAGGACCTGACCCGAGCCCCGCCTCGCCCGACCGACCTTGGTTGCCGTACGGCGACCGGCAGCGACCCGACCGCCCGTAGCGCAGTCGAGCTCCCGCGTGCGGTGCTACGACGCGAGCACGGCGTCGCTCACGCTGGCCCCGTGAAACGTGCGCATCCACCACGTCCCCACCGGGAACACGGCGCTGCGCACCCCAGCACACCATCGCTCGAGCGCCGCGCGGTACGACGCACGAAACGCGCGCACCGCGGCCGCAGCCGCTCGCCACGCGTCCCCCTGCTCACGGCCGACTGCGAAGGTTGGATTGCGCTCGCGCAGCCTCTCGGGGCTCGTGGCTCGCTCGTAGGGGGAGATCTCGCTGGCTCGCTCTGCGCCCAGGACGCGGGACCCTTGCCGCTCGATCTCCGCATAGGCCAGCGCTTCCTGTCGCTCGAGCTCGGCAGCTACCTGACGACGAAAGCCATCGGCGCCCTCCGGTGCGATGGCCGGCGGCAGCGCGAGCGGGAGCGTCGCCTCGTCCACCCACTGCGGATTGTCCGGGTCGAGATACACGGAGGGACGCGTCGCGCGCAGCGCGCCACGGCCAAGGTCCCTCACGTCTACCTTGGCACCTGGCCATTCCCTCGCGTGTCGGACCAGGCCGGCCGCCACAGGGTTCGCGAGCACGTAGGCGATCTTCTCCACCAAGGCCGCCTGCGTCAGCAGCTCTACCATGCTCGTGCGCTCGTGGTCCCAGACTGGTCCTTCCCACTTGCGCAGCACCTTCGTGCCCAGCGCGACGAGCCGATGGAAGGATTGCAAGAAGAGCGGCAGCACGCCCTGCACATCGGTCACGACCAGGTGCAGGTGCGTCGACATTGCGCAAAAGGCATGAACCTCGACGCCATGGCGGCGGGCGGAGACGGCGAGGGCGTAGACCAACAGCTGGTTGATGCCGGCATCGGGGCGCAGCAGGAGGTGCCGGCGCAGGACCCGACGGGTAAGCAGGTAGGTGGCGCCTGGAACGATCTTGCGAGGCTGGCTCATGGCCGAATCGCATAGACAAGTACCGTGCCTGGATCGGCATGAATCATTTCAAGGATTTGCCGCGCTCGGTGGGTGGCGGATGGCGATTTCCGCCGATTTCCGCCATGCTGTCAACGCGCGCAGCGCCCCCGGCGGCGACCCGACCCAGGTTGAGGTCCGGGACTCCGGTGACCCGACCCAGGTTGAGGTCCGTGACTCCGGTGACCCGACCCAGGTTGAGGTCCGATGACCCGACCCAGGTTGAGGTCCGGGGATGACCGGACGCCGTCACCCGACCCGGGTTGAGGTCCCGGGCGCAGGTCAAGTTCCCGGAGTTTCCGACCCGATCCAGGTTGAGGTAGCCCAGGTTGAGGTCGACCCAGGTTGGGGTCGCCGCGCCGGGGTAGCCCAGGTTGGGATCGCCGCCGGCGTCGCCAATCCGGCCCAGGTTGGGGTCCCCCCGGGGTAGCCCGACCCAGGTTGGGGTCGCCGGGGGTCGCCGCCGGCCGGGGGTCGCCGCCCACTCAGGTTGGGGTCGCCGGCGCCGCCGCCGCCGTGTAGAGTGGTCAACGCGCCGTGATCGAGTTGAGCCATTCGCAGATCGAGCACTTCATCGCCGAGGGATTCGTCCGGATCGACGCCGCTTTTCCTCGACCCCTCGCCGACGAGGCCCGCGCCATCCTGTGGCGTGACACCGGGATGGACCCGCACGAGCCGAAGACCTGGACGAAGCCGGTCGTTCGCCTCGGCCTGTACGCCCAGCGACCGTTCGCTGACGCGGCGAACACGCCAGTGCTTCGAGCCGCGTTCGATCAACTGGTCGGCCCCGGGCGCTGGCAGCCGCTAACCGCGCTCGGCACGTTCCCCATTCGCTTCCCATCGCCTGACGATCCGGGAGACGCGGGCTGGCACGTCGACGCGAGCTTCGGCACCGAGACCCCCGATTTCATGGCGTGGCGCGTGAACGTCGCGTCGCGCGGCCGCGCGCTGCTCATGTTATTTCTCTTCTCCGATGTCGGCGAAACCGACGCGCCGACGCGCATCCGCTCGGGGTCGCATCTGGACATCGCGAGGCAGCTTGCGCCGGCAGGCGCGCAGGGGATGACGTTGCGTGAGCTGGCCGCGAACGGCTTCGCAGAGACGGCGCGTCGACCGCAGGTGCTCGCGACGGGCGAAGCCGGGACGGTCTACCTGTGTCATCCGTTCCTGGTCCACGCGGCGCAGCCGCACCGCGGCGCTCGCCCGCGCTTCCTGGCCCAGCCGCCCCTGCTCCCGACCGAGCCGTTGCAGCTCGACCGCGAAACCGGGGTGTACTCCCCCGTCGAGCAGGCCATCCGCAGGGCGCTCCGGGGCGACGTGTGACGCTCCGCTGGCCGCAACGCGCCGGCCGTGAGGGGTAGAGTCACAGAGGAGCCCATCGCATGAACACCGACGCCACGCCCTTGCGCCTGCTGACGCCGCCCGGCGCGCCGTTCGCCTTCGACGTCACCGTCACCCGCCAGGGACCTCGCGGCTTCCAGGTGGCCGAGCCGGGGCGAGCCGCGCAGCGCTACGAGCTCGCCCGCGCGGAGCAGCCGGACTACCTCGACTTCTTCGATGCGCTCGCGCGGGACTTCGGCACCCGCATGCCGCTGGCCCGCACCCCGCCGCCGCCGCGGCATGACGGGCCGCCGCTGCGCCCCCTGCTCACCGAGGCGGTCGCGCCGGAGATCCCCTATGGCTACGGCGACCCCTGCGTGGTGAAGGTGGGCGAGAGCGACTGGCGTTTGCTGGTGACCTCGAACGACGCGCCGAACGCCTTTCCCATCCTGGCCTCCAGCGATCTGACCACCTGGCGGCTGACCGGCTTCGTCTTCCCGGAAGGCCACACGCCGGCCTGGGCGCTGACCGGCTTGAACCGGGCGGACTTCTGGGCGCCGGAGATGCATCGGGTCGGCGACGAGCTCTGGGTCTGCTTCACGGCCCGCATGCAGGATCGATCGCTGGCGATCGGCCTCGCCAGATCCGGGAGCCCGGACGGTCCGTTCCATCCCGACGAAGCGCCGCTCGTCACCGGCGACGTGATCGACGCCCATCTCCTCGTGGACGCCCACGGCGCGCCCTGGCTGGTCTGGAAGAAGGACGACAACGGCGTGTGGCCCCGCAGGCTGGCCGCGTTGCTCCACCGGGATCCCGCCCGCGTGCGCGCGCTCTTCGCCGCCCGCGAAGACCAGCGCACCGCCGTCTTCGCGCTGACGTCGTGGCCCTGGATCGAGACCCTCGAGCCCATGGAGCAGTTCTTCGTGCTGCAGCCGCTGATCGAGGCGGCGACGGCGGATTTCACGGGCTTCGCGGCGCGGCTGGAGAGCCTGCGGGCGCGGACGTGCGGCGCGGAGGCGGAGGAGATCGCCGTGATGTCGCGGGAGCTCAGGACCCGCATCTACGCCCAGCGGCTGTCGCCGGACGGCCGCGCGCTGCAAGGGGAGCCCGCCGTCATCCTCGAGAACGACCAGCCCTGGGAGGCGCACCTCATCGAGGGCATCTGGATCACCCAGGAGGGCGGGCGTTATCACCTGCTTTACGCCGGCAACGACTTCTCGACCGCGCATTACGGCATCGGCGCGGCCGTGGCGGACGAGCCCACGGGCCCGTACCGCAAGTCGTCGGAGGTCCTCCTGAGCTCCGGCGCGGCGTGGTGGGGGCCAGGGCACCCGTCCGTCGCCCTCGGCGCCGACGGGCGCCACCACATCTTCCTGCACGCCTTTCGCCCGGGGGTGGCGGGGTACAAGGCCTTTCGCGCCCTGCTCGCCGCGCCCATCCGTTTCGAGGGCGGCCTCGTCTCGCTGGACCGATCGGCCTAGTCTCGACTCGGGCCCCGCTGCGCGATGCCAGGCAGCACGGCGGCTCAGGTCACCCGATCGAGAACCTCGATCAGCCCGAGCTCCGGCAGCCCCAGGACCACCAGGGAGGGGCACGTGAGCCGCCGCCAGGGGCCGCATCTCCTCCATCAGGCCGCGCGTGTGCCCTGGGCGGCCAGCCGACGCTCGCCGCCCCGCGCACGGACGCGCCAGCTGGCGCTGCCGCCCCTCTCCTGCTCGACGCCACGAGCGCCACGCCCCGCCAGACGTGGCCTCGCGCTCGCCGACGATCGCCGCGCGCCAGTTTGTGATTGACGCCGCCCATGTGAGCGTTCACATTTGGTGCTCCAGATATTCTTTTGCCTTGTCCTGGATAGGCCGCCCTGCGCACCGGGCCTGCGCCCTCCTGCGCCTTTACGTCGACGGTCGCGCCATGGCTCCAGACGAGGCGCGCGCAGGGGGAGGAGGAGCAGCAGTTGGGCTCGGCTGGGATGACATCAGGGCGCACTCCACGTGCGGAACGTCTAGCAACCACCTGTCTGCCAATCTAGCCATCGTCGGCCTGAAGCGAGCGCTTCGCGCTGGCGTGGCGCAACCGGAGAGGCCCCGTGTACCACGAAGAGAAAGGCGTCAGGCGCTTCCATGTCCTCTGCTCGCTCTCGATCGTCGCGCTGCTGGCGTGCAGCGAAGAGCACGGCGGCGCGGCACAAGCTGCGGGCGCGGGCGGCTCGAGCACGTCAGCCACCGGCGGGGCATCGACCAGCGTAACCGCGGGGTCAGGCGGCGCTGCCAGCGGCAGCGGCGGCGCCGGCATGAGCGACGGTGGAATGGGCGGAGCAGGCGCGGGCGCGGGCGGTGCAGGTGACGGCGGCGCTAGGGCGGGTGGAGCCGGTGGCTCGCCGCTCCCGCCGATCACGGATTACTCTGCCGAGGGGCCGTTCGCGACGACCGTGGAGCGCGGCTCGGGACCCGGCCGAAGCCACACCATATTCAGGCCTGAACGCCTGGGTGAGGACGGTTTCCTGCATGCGCCGATCATCTTTGGCCCCGGGATCAATACGCAGGTGACCAGCTACACGGCTCTCCTGTCGAGCTTCGCTTCCCACGGCTTCGTGGTCGTTGGTGCCGATCTCCTCACGGGCGGCCCCAACGCCGCGAACAATCGCGCGGCCATGCTCGAGGGGCTCGAGTGGATCATCGAGCAAAACAGCAAGGCGGGCAGCATCTACGAGGGCAAGATCGACGTGGAGCACGCCGTTTCCATGGGCTACTCGGTGGGCGGCACCGCCGCCGTGGAAATCGGCGGCCATGAGGCCGTGGCCACCGTCGTCTCCATCCACGGCCACATCGCGACGGCGGCCCTGCACGGGCCCATGCTGCAGACCAGCGGAACGCAGGACACGATCGGGCTTCCAATGCAGCAAAAAACCTACGACATGTCCCAGACCCAGACGTTCCTGGCGACGGTGATGGGCGCGGATCATGGGTACATCACGCGCGACGTGGGAGGCGTCCAGCGGCCGGCGATCGTGGCTTGGCTCCGTTACTGGATCTACAACGACGCCGGTGGGAAGCACTATTTCTATGGCGATGATTGCGTCATGTGCACCTCGCCCTGGGTGAATCCCCAGCGCAAGAACTGGGAGTGACCTCGCGCCGGTGGAGACGCCCGTCCACGCCTCGCTCGTAACCCCCTTGGGTTGGATGTCAACCGAGGAGAGCACCCATGTCGTCCAGTGTTGGCTCTGTGAGCTCCGATCGTGTACACCATCACTCGCGTTGGCTGCGACCGATTCGGGTCGGCTTGGGCCTCTGCGCCGCGCTCAGCCTCGGCTGTAGCGACGACGTCCACGGCGGCGGATCAGCCGCCGGTGAGACCTCCGCGAGCGGCTCCGGCGGTGGCGCTGCCTCCGGTGGCGCGAGCAGCGGCGATGCGGCCGGCAGCGGAGGGGCGACCGCAGGCGCGGGTGGAGCGGACGCGGGTGAAACAGGCGGCGCGGGCGGCGCCGGCACCGGTGAGGTCGGCGGCAGCGGCGGTGCAGGTGACGCGATGAGGTCCGCCGGCTGCGGCAAGATGCGCACGCTTCAGAACGGCGATGGCACCGTGCAGAGCGGCGGGAAGAGCCGCAAGTACACCCTGCATGCTCCCGACGATTACGATAACGGGCACCCGTACCGGCTCATTCTCTCCTTCCACGGGGCCACGGGCAACAGCGGCCAAGTTGCGCCCTCGTACTTCGGGCTCTGGTCCCTCTCCGAGGGGAGCACCATCTTCATCGCGCCCGACGCCGTCGGCGGGTTCTGGTCAGCCGACGACGATGTGACCTTCGTCGACGACATCCTCAGGCAGGTCACAGACGATCTCTGCATCGACACCTCGCGCATCGAGCTCGAAGGCTTCAGCCAGGGCGGCGCCATGGTGTGGACGCTGGCCTGCGCGCGTCCGGGCGTTTACCGCGCCGCGGTGGTCCACTCCGGCGGCGGTCTCCCCAGGCCGGCGAGCTGTCAGCCGGTCGCCTTCATGTCCTCGCTCGGTCAGCAGGAGAGCGGCGGAGCCGGACAAACCTCCAACAGCGATTTCTTCGCCCAGCAAAATGGATGCACGGTGGAGGCCTTGCCCAAGGCGCCCAGAGGTGGCCACGCCTGCTCGGACTACGAGGGCTGCTCCGCGGGGCACCCCACCCGCTGGTGTGATTACGACGGCGGTCATACTCCATCGCCGAACGACGCCGGGGAGCACATGCCGTGGATGCCCCAGGAAGTCTGGACGTTCCTGAGTCAGTTCTAGAGCGCGCGGAGCAAAACGGCAATGGCTTGCGTACCAGGTTGACGTTGATATAGGATCTCTACCGATGGACCACCTCCAAAAGCACATCCTCGGGCTCGCATCGCTCTCGTTGGCGCTGCTCGCTGCGCTGCCTGCGCGCGGGGCATCGCTACAACAAGTCAATCAGAGCGAATGGGGGGCGGACGGCCTCCCCAGCTACGTCAACATGTACATTTACGTGCCTGACAGGCTGGCGACCAAGCCTCCCATCGTCGTCGCGCCCCATCATTGCCAGGGGAACGGCCCGGGGACGTTCAGCGAGATGTCGAGCCTGGTTTCCATAGCGGACACCAATGGCTTCATCATGATCTTTCCGGAGGCCACCGGGCAGAACTGCTGGGACGCGGGATCGACGAGATCGCTGAGCCACGGCGGCGGTGGCGACACGGGAGCCATCGTCCAGATGGTAAAACACACGCTCGCGAAGTACAGCGGCGATGCTGGCCGCGTCTACTCCGTTGGCGGTTCATCGGGCGGGATCATGACCGAGGCGCTGCTCGGTGTGTACCCCGACGTGTTCATGGCCGGCGTGTCGCTCATGGGCGTTCCGTGCGGCTGCTGGGCCGAGGGCTACAACGACGTCACCGGGACGGGGAGCACGGCCCAGTGGAGCGGGCCCTGCGGGGGCGGCAACGTCACGAAGACCGGGCAGCAGTGGGGAGACCTCGTTCGCTCGTACTATCCCGGTTATACCGGCCATCGCCCGCGCCTGCAGCATTGGCATGGCACCGCCGACACGATCCTCAGCTACAAGAACATGGCTGAAGACGTCAAGGAGTGGACGAACGTTTTGGGTCTGAGCGAAACCCCGGATGGGACCGACACTCCAAAGCCCGGGACCACACGCCAGTTCTGGAAGAGCTCTTGCGGCCACACGGTCTACGAGGCCTTTTCGATGGACGGCGTCGGGCACGCGGTGCCGTTCGACGGCCCCGCCGTCGCCGCCTATTTCGGCCTCGACGAGGCCGGCGGTCAGGATCCAGAGACGGCAGCTTGTCCCGGCGCCGTTCCCGGTGGTAGCGACACCGGTGGCGCGGGTGGCGCGGGTGGCGCGGGTGGCGCGGCCGGAGCCGGAGGCGCGGGCGGGGCCGTTGGGAATGGCGCAGGCGACAGTGTAGGAAGCGGCGGCACGATTGACGCCGGGTCCGGGGGGGCGACCGGACAAGGCGCCAGCTCGGGAACTGGCGACTCGACGGGAGGAGAAAGCTCGAGCTCCGGCTGCAGCTGCGCCCTGGGCAACGACGCGAGAGACTCAGGCGTCCAGGCGGGGTTCCTCCTCGCGGCGCTGGGATTGCTGCTCGGTCGCACGAAGCGCCGCCGACGCTGAGCGCACAGGGAGAAACCCCGGCATTCTTCGGCGCCGTGCCCTCCACGACGCAGCGGCGGAGGGTGCCCCGTTGGGCCACCCCGGAGCGCTGCGTACGGTTCTCTGCCTCCAGGACCGCAGCGGGCGGCCGTCATGACGGGCTGCGGCGGTTGCCAACCTACGCCACGTCGAACGCGAGCGGCGTCTGTTGCCATGTTCGGTCGAGCGCTGGCGCTGCCGTTCGCGGCACCGAGGGCAACATCAGATGATCGAGGATGCGGCGCACCGTCATGGCGTCGGAGTTCGTCGAAAGCACGCACATCTTCCGTTCGCAGCTCGAGTATCGCAGAACATCGACCCCGAACGTACGTTTCATGATCGCGGCCCATTGCGCATAGCGCGACGTCGCGAACGACTCCCCGTCGAGCAACCGCCCCCAGTGCAAGACCGAGATCGTGGTCAGCTCGACTCGCACCCAGGCTCGGCGTGCGCTGGCGATGGAGCGGAGAGCGTCGGCGCAGCGTCCGGCAGCGCAGCAGACTCAGCAGACGCAGCAGAGGCAGGCGCAGCAGCAGCAGACCCAGCAGCAGCAGGCGCAGCAGGCGCAAGCACAGCAGGTGCAGGCGCAGCGGGCAGAGGCGCAAGCTCCGCACATGGCTCGGTTGCTCCGCTGCGCGGCTCGGCGGCTTCGGCGTCACGAGCGCCCGCCATGACGAGCGAGGCGCGAACACGCCATGGTCGATTGGAATTGACACCGAACATGTGAACGCTCACAATCAGCCGAAGCGATACACTCTGACTGCAAACGTTCACCAGCCGGGTCAAAAAAAAACGCAATAATTCCGCGCACCTGCAGGCCGAGCGGGTTTATGAGGTCAATGAGTGATGGGCTCGTAAGTACCCGGATTTGCTCAGCAACGCGATCCGACCCGTGAACGGTTACCTTTTGGTTAGCCCTGGATGGGTCGTCATGCGCACCGAGACCATCATCATCCGATCGATCTCGATCTCGATCTCGATCCCGATTCCGGCCTCGGCACTGACTCCATTCGCTCGATCGTCTCGGGCGCGATCGCTGATGAGCTCTTGATGGCCTGGGCTGTCATTGGGGCGAAGCGCCCCAACGAGAAGCGCCAGGGAGTCATCGCCTGAGCGATCTGCGACATTTAGCCACAAACAACGATTCTTCAGGAGAGCAGCGAGGACCAGGAATGGCCACGATTACAACATCCCTCCAGCATAAGCTCCTCATCGCGGCGTTGTTGCTTTGTAGCACAACCGTGTTTCCGTCTGAATCCATGGCGGACAACCCGATCGTACAGACGATTTACACCGCCGATCCTGCCCCCATGGTCCACGACGGGACGGTATACCTCTATACCGGACATGACGAGGACAGCGCCTCGACGTTCTTCGGGATGAACGAATGGCGGGTCTATTCGTCCACGGATATGGTGAACTGGACGGATCGCGGGTCACCGCTGAAATACAAGGATTTCAGCTGGGCAAAGGCAGACGCCTGGGCAGGTCAGGCCGCCTACAGGAACGGGAAGTTCTATTTCTACGTTCCTACGTCGAGCAGAACGCTCAACAGGATGGTCATCGGCGTCGCCGTGTCGGACAGTCCTGTCGGTCCGTTCGAAGACGCCTTGGGGCGGCCGTTGATCACGGCCAATTGCGGCGACATCGATCCGACGGTGTTCATCGACGACGACGGCCAGGCCTATCTCTACTGGGGAAATCCCAACCTATGTTACGTGAAGCTGAATGAGGACATGATCTCCTACGAGGGAGACGTCGTACGCGTGCCCATGACGACGGAGAGCTTCGGACAGCGCACCGGGAGCTCCGAGAGACCGACCCTGTACGAAGAAGGTCCATGGCTCTACAAACGCAATGAGACGTACTACTTGGCGTATCCGGCTGGCGGCATACCCGAGTACATCGCCTACTCCACGAGCAGCAGCCCCACCGGCCCATGGACCTACCGGGGGGTCATCATGCCCACAGAAGGCGGCAGCTTCACCAATCACCCGGGCATCATCGATTTCAAGGACAACTCGTACTTCTTCTATCACAACGGCGCGTTGCCGGACGGGGGAGGTTATCACCGTTCGGTGGCCGTTGAGCGATTCACGTACAACGCCGACGGCACCATCCCGACGATCACGATGACCGAAGCGGGCCCGCCTGGCATTGGCACCCTCAATCCGTACGTCATGACGGAGGCTGAGACCATCGCCTGGGAATCCGGTGTCGAGACGGAGGCATGCAGCGAGGGAGGAATCAACGTCACGTCGATTGAAAACGGGGACTACATCAAAGTGAAGGGCGTCGATTTCGGTCCCGGCGCGGCGTCCTTCGATGCAAGAGTGGCCTCGGCGACCAGCGGCGGCAGCATCGAGCTGCGCCTCGACAGCACGACCGGCACGCTGGTGGGTACCTGTATGGTTCAGGGTACCGGCGGCCCCCAGACTTGGGTTACCAAGTCCTGTGCGGTAGACGGTGCGACAGGGATACACGATTTGTATCTGAAGTTCACCGGTGGGAACGGTTCGCTATTCAATTTCAACTGGTGGAAATTCACTCCGCTCGACGCCTCGGATCCGACAGGGGTCGGGGGCGGTCCGAACATGGGTGAAGGCGGAGCGACGGGCAGCGGCGGCTCGGGTGAGGGTGGGAGCGTCAGCAGCGCAGCGACGACCGGCAGCGGCACGGGCGGCGCTGGCGCCGCCTCACCTGACGGCGCTAGCGAGGACGAGGGCGGGTGTGGGTGCCGCGTCAAATCGGGGCACAGCTCCCCGGCGGGCGTGCTCGCCGCCTTGACCGCGCTGGGCGCGATCGTCGCGCGGCGTCGTGCGCGGAAGGCCGGGCGGAGCGGGGCCGCTGCGAACTGACGGTGCCGGCGCCCGGAGCAGTGATCCAGCGGGCGCGCTCCCGGCGAGTATAGAGAATTCCGGGGTCGAATAGGGTCGCGGCCGGCGCGGCTGGCTTTCAGAGAGCGGGGACAAAGGGGAGCAGGCACGGCGAACGGCGGCCCGTATCGCGCGCCATGGCGCGGGACAAAAGAGTAGAGCGTAGAGAGGATGCGATGAGATCAGTTTTTGCTTTGGCAATGTGCGGCTTGCTGGCTGGCTCGTTCGTCACGATGGGTTGCGGCGATGACGACGGCGGGGGCGGGTCCGGTGGCGACGGCGGGGCCGGTGGAGGCACCACGACGAGCAGCTCGAGCAGCTCGTCAACGAGCGGTACCGGGAACGCGAGCGGCACGGGAGGATCGGACGGCGCGGGCGACGCGGGCGGCGCGGGTGGCACAGGCGGCGCGGGCGGCGCAGGCGGCGCAGGCGGCGCAGGCGGCGCGGGCGGCGTCGAAGACGTGAACATCGGTCCCGGTCCAGACGAGAGCTGCTCGGGCTGCGCCCGGCTGGCCGTGCCGCTCACCGAGGCCGACACAGGGACGCTGTTCCAGTTCGACATGCCGGAGCTGATCGACCTGACCGGCGCCACCGTCACGTTCCGTGTGAAGGTGTACGCCGGCACCGGCGGTGGCGTGCAGACGTTCGTACAGAATGGAGGTGCACAGGCCTGGATAGGCATTCCCTGGGCGTGGACGGACCTCAGCAGCCTGCAGGAGTGGACAGAGCTCACCATCGACGTCGATGCCGCCGCCGCTGCGGATGAGTCCATGACGTTCGACAAGACCCAGGTGAGGCGCATCGGCCTGAGGGTCGACGCAGGTATCTCGGGGCCCTGGGCCAACCCGACCGTGGTCTATGTCGACTTCATCACGGTCACGAGGCCCGGCGGCGACGGCGGCGACGGCGGCGACGGTGGCACCGGCGGCGACGGTGGCACCGGCGGCGACGGTGCCGCGGGCGGCGACGGTGCCGCGGGCAGCGACGGTGCCGCGGGTGGCACGGGCGGCGACGGCGGCACGAGCGGCGACGGCGGCGCCGGGGGCACGAGCGGCGACGGCGGCACGAGCGGTGACGGCGGCGCCGGGGGCACGGGCGGCGAGGTAGATCACGTGCTCGGTCCGTTCGAGTTCACGAGCGATCTGCGGGGATTGGCGATCGGTGACTACAGGATGGTGCCAGGCTCGAGGCTGGATCTCATGGGCGAGTGAACCAAGTTGCCTGCGGCGCTCGCTCTCGCGCTGCTGCGCGGAGCGAGCGCCCGCGCCCGCCTCATCACTCATCGAGGGAGCGCGCGTTCCGGTGCGCTCCAGCTTGACTCCCCCCCTTTCCAGGTAACGGCTCCCCTGCTGCCGGCGCCGGCCACGACGTCGGCTTGTGAGCCGATCTCCGGCCGGTCCTGGCCTTCATGGGCATCGAAAAGGTCGACGCGATCGCGCTGGATGGGACCGCGCCGGACGAAGCCCCGCTTGACGGACGCGTAACAGATCGGCTACACGTTCGTCCGATGGACGCGGTAGCCCAGGCGCTGGCGGATCCAACGCGACGGGAGATCTTGCGGCTCTTGCGCGACCGCACCGTCTCGGCCGGCAGCATCGCCCGCGCGTTTCCCGTCAGCCGCCCGGCGGTCAGCCGGCACCTCCGCGTCCTGCGCGAGGCGGGCCTGGTGCGCGACGTCGCGCGCGGCCGCGAGCGCGAGTACAGCCTCGAGCTCGGTGCGCTCGCCGAGCTCGAGGCGTTCCTGCGCGAGCTGCACGGGGAGAGCCCATGGCACCGCCGGTTCGACGCGCTCGAGACCGAGGTTCACCGCGTGGGCCGAGAGCGGCGCCTGGCCGCCGTGCCCCCGTCCCGCAACGACACGAAACGCAGGAAGGAGACAGCATGAGCCCGAGGCCCAGCGGCCGCGTCCGCAACACGGCGACAGGCGCCGATCTCGTCATCAAGCGCAGCTTTCGCGCTCCCATCGACGACGTCTGGCAAAGCGTCACCGCCTCGAAGAGCACGGCGCGCTGGATCGGCCCGTGGGAGGGAGAGGCAGGGCCCGGCAAGACGGTGCGCCTCCAGATGGCGTTCGAGAAGGGGGCGCCGTCGTGCGACGTCTCGATCGACGCCTGCGAGCCGCCGCATCACCTCGCCGTCTCGATGAAGGACGATTACGGCGACTGGCGGATGGAGCTCTCGCTCACGACCCAGGGCGAGATCACCGAGCTCACCTTCGTCCAGCACCTCACCGATCCAGCGCTCGCCGGCGACGTCGGGCCGGGCTGGGAGTATTACCTCGACATGCTCGTCGCCTCCCGGAGCGGCGAGCCGCTGCCGAACTTCGCCGACTACTACCCAGCGCAGCGCGCTTACTACTTGGAGGACGCACGCGTGCAGGAATGACCCGCCGCGGGGCGAGCCTCCGCGCGCCGGAGCGCCTCGAGGCGCGCGGCGAGGCCGTCGCTCGGGGTCGGCGCGAGCCTGGGGGGCGGTCCGCTCAGAAGTGCGGGACGAGGGCGTCGTACCACTTGTTCGCCATCTTCGCGGACCCGCTCGCGTTCGGGTGAACGCCGTCGCTGGTGTCCTGGCCGGCGTTCGCGTTGAAGCCCGTCCACTGATCCACGACGGTGACCGGCGAGGTCGAGGTGCTCTTGCTCGAGGCCCAGCCCGGGATCTCGGCGTTGAGGGCCTGGACCCGTCCGCCGCACTCCGGGCACGCGCACGACGAGCAGCTCGCCGTGTTGATCGGGTTCATCGGGATGATCTGGGCGACGAGCACCACGACCTCCGGGTTGTTCTTCCGGAGCTCGTCGACCACGACCGAGTAAGCGTCGAGGATCGTCTGGACCGGCCTGTTGTTCCACACGTCGTTCGTGCCGAAATGCATGAGCACGACGTCCGCCGGGTTCGCAGAGCACCACGCCTCGAGCTCGTTGTACTTGCTATCGGCGAGGTCCGTCACGAGGTAGCCGCCGTGCCCCTCGCTGTCGCGATCGTAGCTGGAGGGATTGCAGCCAGCGTCGTTGGTCTGGCTTCCCACGAAGTCGAACTCCGTGTGGCCGTTCTCGTTGAGCTTCTGCCAGAGCAGGGCGCGGTAGCAGCTCGAGCCGGTGATCGAGTCGCCGAGCGGGAGGATCCGGAGCTCGCGCACCTCGCCGCCCGAGCCGCTCGAGCTCACGCTGGCGCTGCTGGAGCTCGCGCTGGCGCCGCTCGCGCTGGCGCTGCTCGCGCTGGCGCTGGCGCTGCTCGCGCTGCCGGAGACCGAGCTGCTGCTCGTGCTGGAGGTGCTCGCTCCGCTACCCGTCCCGCCCTGCCCGCCTCCTCCCTCTTGAGGCTCGGAGCCCGAGTCTCCGCACCCCGCCATGAGAACGCCCGCGAGCGCCGCAGCCGAGAGCCAGAGCGCACGACCCGGTAAAAAAGCAAATAAACTAAACCGGTTCATCATCAACCTCCGCCGAAAATTCATCCAAGTTCAAACGAAATCGCGCAACTCCCCTCGGCGCCGGAGCGGCGGCTCCGTCACCCGGCCAGGAGGAGCGGATGGGCGACTGTCTCATGGAAACGACAGGACGTCCAGCGAGCTCTCCCCACAGGCGGCGTCGCCGGAAGCGAGGCGACGCCTTCCTCGCTATCAGCGGAGCTCATGTTTTCCGAGGTCAGCACGTTGAGCGCTCAATAGCGTCCCTGGTAACGAATAGGTGAACCGGATAACCCAGCGCGCCCCGCGACCCGGATGGAGGCACCGCGACGAGGTCGGGACACGCCGGCGAGCCGCCAGCAGCCCGACCCGGGTTGCGCCAGCAGCCCGACCCGGGTTGCGCCGCCCGACCCGGGTTGCGCCAGCAGCCCGACCCGGGTTGCGCCAGCAGCCCGACCCGGGTTGCGCCGCCCGACCCGGGTTGCGCCGCCTGGCGCCGCCAGCAGCCCGACCCGGGTTGCGCCGCCTGGCGCCGCCAGTAGCCCGACCCGGGTTGCGCCAGCAGCCCGACCCGGGTTGCGCCAGCAGCCCGACCCGGGTTGCGCCAGCAGCCCGGCGCCAGCAGCCCGACCCGGGTTGCGCCAGCAGCCCGACCCGGGTTGCGCCGCCCGACCCGGGTTGCGCCAGCAGCCAGCAGCCCGACCCGGGTTGCGCCGCCCGACCCGGGTTGCGCCAGCAGCCCGACCCGGGTTGCGCCGCCTGGCGCCACCTGACCCGGATTGTGCCGCCCGACCCGGGTTGCGCCGCCCGGCGCCACCTGACCCGGATTGTGCAGCCCGACCCGGGTTGCGCCGCCCCGCCCCCGCCCGACCCGGGTTGAGCGGCTCGGGTTCAGCGGCTCGGGTTCAGCGGCCCGACCCAGGTTCAGGCAGTCCCAGGTTCAGGCAGCCCGCGGCCCGACCCAGGTTCAGGCAGCCCGATGGATCGCCCCCCGTCGCGGCTCAGAAAATCGTGCTCTTCCACACCCCCGCGTCGGTCGCGCGTTTTCGCGGGGGCGCTCCGCCCGTGCTCCGCGGCGCCTCCGACGCGCGCACGGGCCGGCTTGAGCCGCCCGGGCCGGCCGCCGTGGCGGGTCGCGGCGCGGGCTCCACCGGCGTCGCGACGGGCGCCGGCGCCGGCGCGGGCCCGGCCCCGGCCGGCGCGCCCGCCGAGCACGCGCCCGCCTGGGGCGCCCTCGGCGCCTGCGCCGCCGCGGCGCGGCGAACGGCCGCGTGCACCTCGCCGCCGACCGATCTCAGCGCGACGGCGGCCTCCGACCGCCGCGACGGCAGCGCGGTGGCGAGCGCCAGCCCCAGCCCCAGCGCCACGACGAGGCCAGCCGCCGCCAGGTGCAACCTCGTCCGCCGCGCCGGCGCGGCGGGCGCCCGCGCGACCGGCGCATCCGACGCGCCGCCGACCGCGGCCATGAAGGCGGCAATCATCGGCTTGATCGAAGGATACCGCTCCTCTGGATCCAGGGCGAAGGCGCGCGCGAACCAGGTCTCCAGATCGGGCGGCGCCCCCGGGCACAACGTCGACAGCGGGGGTCGCTCGCCGGCGAGGATCGAGGCGAGCACGTCGGCCATCGTGCGGCCGGCGAAGGGCTGCCGGCCGGTGAGCGCCACATGCGCGACCACCGCGAGGGCCCACATGTCGAGCTGCGGGTCCGCGTGCCCCTCGCACGTGTGCTCCGGGCTGAGGTAGGCCGGCGTGCCCAGCACCACCCCCTCCGCGGTCTGGCGGGGGAAGTCGGCCGCCAGATCCTGGCGGATCCACTTGGCGATCCCGAAGTCGGCCACCTTGGCGCGCAGACGGCCGTCGCGCCCCTCCAGGAGCAGGATGTTCGACGGCTTGATGTCGCGGTGCACGATCCCGAGCCCATGCGCCACCGAGAGGGCCTCGCCGATCTGGCAGACGAGCGCCGAAAGCTCCGCGGCCGGCACCGGCCCTCGCTCCTGGATCAGCTGCCGAAGGGACCGGCCGCGCACGTACTCCATCACGAGGTACGGGCCCGCCTCAGGATCCTCGCCAGCGTCGTGCACGGTCACGATGAGGTCGGTCTTGCGCGCGAGCTGCGCCGCGACCTGCGCCTCGAAGCGGAAGCGCTCCATCGCGTCGATGGCCAGGTTGTGCCGCGGAAGCATGAGGAATTTCAGCGCGACATCGATGCGCAGGACGCTGTCGTGCGCGCGCCACACCTCGCCCATGGCGCCCCGGCCGAGCGGATGCACGAGCCTGTACCGCCCACCGACGACGCGCCCCGGCAGCAGCTCCGCGCGAGCCTCGTCCCGCGCAGCGCCGCGCGACTCCGCAGGACGAGGCTGCGCCGCCTGCGCGCTGAGCGTCGCAGAGTCGCGCGCGCCGGCCCTCGCCGTGGATTCTGGCTGTCGCCCCGGAGAGGGAGGCTGCAGCACGCCGTTGATCTTCGTGCCGCTCCCGTGTCCCAGACCGGTGGATGTGCCCATGGGGTGACGACCTGATTCGAGAGGCCGGGACATGCCCACAGCGTAACGCGAACGCGACGGCCTTTGAATCGAGAACACCCGAGGCCGCTCGCGCGCGCGGCCCTGCAATCCCGCGAAAAACGCCGCCACGCGCAGCGCTGCTGTACTTATCGAGACATCGAACGGATGGCGCTGTGCGCCCCAACCCAGGTTGTGCGACCCAGGTGGTGCGACCCGACCCAGGTTGTGCGCCCCAACCCAGGTTGTGCGCCGCGGGAGGTGCGCGTCGCTGCGCGCTCAGCGCGAGGCGCTCAGCGCGAGGCGTAAGCCGACGCGGACGACGTCGACCAGATCGGTCCGGTCGTCCACGTCGCCGGCAAGACCGAGAGGTCCGACTCGGCGCTGCTACTGCTCGTATCATCTCCCGCGCACCAGCGGACCCGCTGGATGTGCTGAGCAGCGTTGGCGACTCCGTGAGACATGGATTGTTACAGGGATCACGGCACCGGGATCACCTCACCTTCCGGGTGCGCCGGGTCCGTCGTCTCCGCCCACGTGTTGTCCTGCCAGAGGAACCGCTCCGGATCGGCGGCTTGCACCGCTGCGTCGGAGGTCCCCTCTCGATCGGCGGACATCAGCCCGTAGTAGAAGCTGTCGCCGTGCTGGTTGCCGATGAAGCGCACGCGCGTCGGCATCCCTTCGCCCTGCTCGCGGTCGTAGAGGGTGTAGTTGCCGCCGTCGATGAAGTTGTCCTGGACCAGCACGTCATCGGTCGGGCCGAAGTCGCAGGTGATGTTGATGGCCGCGGTCTCCTCGCCGTCGTGCTCGATCCGGTTGCGGAGCAGCGAGGCCGGCTGCGTCGTCCCGTAGATCTCGACCTGGTCGCGGTGCGCGGTGCCGTCGTAGGGGATCGGGTCGTGGAGGTAGTTCTCCTCGACGCGGCCGCCGCTCAGGCGGATTCCGTTCTCCTGTCGCGACACGTCGTTGCGCCGGCATACGCCGTCGCCGCTCGTCGTCAGATCCACGCCGATCGTGCCCGTGGCGCCGCCGTGGATCGTGTTCCACTCGATGAGCCAGCCCGAGGGGTTCGTCTCGTACCCGACCCAGATGCCCCGCGCGTCGATCTCGCCGTCGAGGTCGACGTCGCAGCAGCGGACGGTCACGTCGTCCGCGAGGATCTTGAGGGTCCCGACGATGCGCTTGTTCTCGATGACGGTCCCCGGCGCGTCGATGATGTACGGCCCGTCGTAGTCCGTGAGCTGACCGCAAGGCAGACCCGCGGCGATGGCCCCCGCAATGCCCGTGTTCGCGGCGCCGATGTCGCGACCGTGGACCACGTCGCCGCCGCCGGGCGTCGACGGGCGCCCCGTGCTCGAGGACGCGGCCTCCCCGCCCTCCGGGGCCGAGCAGGCGATCACGAAGGCGAGCGGCGCAGCCAGGAGCAGAGCGGAGTGGCTCGTTCGTCCGTGCACGTCCGCACGCTACCGCCCGCGCGGCCGCGGGGGAAGCCGATTGCCGCGGCCGAGACGTTCACGACGACGGGCTGGCCGGGGCGCCTTATTCGGCGAGCGCCGCGGCGGCCGGGGCTCAGGCCTCGTACGGCCGCAGGTCGAGCCCCGGATACATCCGGGCGATCAGCGCGCGCGTCTCGGCGTCCCAGTACGGATCGCCGGGCGGCGGCACCCCGAACGCGGATCGCTGCCGCGGAGAAGCCGCCGCCATGAACTGCCGCGCACACTCCGCCCGCGGATCCCCCGGAATGCCGACCCACATGGGCTGCCGCTGCCAGGCGGCGCGGCCGGTGTGGAAGTTGACGAACAGCGCGATCCGGTAGGCGCTCTCGGCCTTCATCGCGGAGCCTCGATGAATCGTGTTCCCCAGGGTGACCAGCGCCGAGTTGGCCGGCGCCAGCACCGCGCGCTCCGCTTCATAGAGCGCGGGGTAACGCTCCGGGTCGTAGCTGGCGAGCCCGTCCTCGGTGAGCAACGGGACGGGCGGCTGATCCCGGCGCGGCACGACGTACGTGGGCGCCAGCGTCTCGTCGGTGACGTCGGTGACGTAGTAGATGACGAAGACCCGCTGGTGCTCGCCGCGCGGGCGCGCCGCCACGAGGCTCGCGCCCTCGAACGCGTCGTGGTGCAAGCGCTGGTTGCGGGTGCTGCCGAACCGGGTGCCGTACTTGCCCTGCAGGACCGAGTCTCCCACCCGCACGTCGGCGCTGCCGAGCGCCGCCTGCGCCAGGTCGAGGAACACGTGGTCGACGGCCAGCAGGTTGAGGTCGGTCTCGCCATAGGGGAGGAACGCCGTGCGCATGCCCTTGGCCCCGGGCTCGGCCGGCTGAAGCTCGGCCGGCGAGGGCATGCAGCGATGGGCCGCCGCGCGGGCCGCGGCGAAGCGCTCCGGCGGCAGCACGTCCCCGAGGAGCACGTAACCGTCCCGATGGAGCCGCTCGGCGAGCCGCGCCGGAGGCGTGGCCGCAGGCACAGCGGCCCCGGGCCCCACGGGCGCAGGCGTGGTCGTCGTCGTCGTGATCGTCGTCGTGGTACTCACGCGGGCTTCTCCTCTCCCGTCGACTCCACCTCCTCGCGCCGCGTCGCCGCCGCGGCGGCACGGCTGTGGACGTCGCGTCTCTACAATGCGCGTTGCACGTGTGAGGCCAGATCGAGCTCGGCCGTCTTCACCCCTCGCTGCTCGACGCCCAGGCGGGCGAGCGCGGTTCTCCCCGCGCAGAAGTCAGGAGGAGCTCTTGAGCCCTCCTCGTTCCTAGCAAGGGAATCAGCAAGATTCCAACACATCGCGAGCGCGCCGTAGAGCTGTTGAGCCTGCTCAACACGGCGAGCGGGCGGCCGACAGCGGCGCGCAACTATCCGAAAATGCAAGGGTTCTACGGCGTGGTTCGTGGAGCCCGTCCAGAGCGGATGACGCGACCGAAAGGCCGCGTGACGATCTGATGACATGAGCGCCGCGCCGCCCTCGATCCCTCGGCACCTCGCGAAGAGCGCACGTCGCTGCCCTCGCGTCGGGCCATTTCATAACAAAGTCGCGCCAGAAGCGCCCGTGTTAACTTCTGTTAAGCGGCAGAGCCTGCCAGGCCGACCAGGATCGATTGTTAAGAACTCCTATGTTAACCCGTGTTAAGCAGCAGAGTCTGCCGGATTGACCCTGCGACAAAATACCTCGACGTCGCGCGCTACCGTGCAAAGATGCCTCACCCGCGCGGGCAAGAGACAAACGGCGGTTATCGTCGGAATCCAGGGGGATTTTCGGTACTGCACCGCAGAGTCTGTTGTAACCCAGATGCGGCATTTTGCCTCAGCGCTCGCGCGGAACACCTCGGCTCAAGATAGAGAAGCTCGACGCCGCCAGCTCCCGCGGGCGCGGCGCATACGGTCAATTTCCCGCCGACTCGATGCAATGGAATGGGGAGTGCACAAGCGCCGAGTCGGTGACTGCCGGCGATACCTGCGACGGCCAGCAGCGCACCGCGGAACGTCAATCGCTACGGCAAACCGTCGCGCTCCACCGCCGCAAGCAGGGATGCCGGTGCGCTGGCATCGGGGGGGTGGAGAGCACGGAAGAAAGGAGTGGAAGGGTCATGGAGAAGCAGGAAACCGTCATCGAGCAGCACGACGTCGTCGAGGCCGAGGTCGAGATCGAGTTCATCGGTGCACTCGAAGAGGTGACCCGGGGTTGGACCGGACCGACCGACGACTGGTGGGACGGCGACTGGACGCCCTGATCGGGCACGCAGATAGCTGAAGCGCAGCGCGGCGCGGGCGTGCGCTCCTCGCCGGGAACATCACCCGTCCGAGGAGCCACGCCCGCGCCTCGCTACCTCCATGCTCTGCCTGCGGCCGCGCGGCGGCCCGGGCGGAGCCCCGTATTCGCCCGTACCGGCCGGGGTGGTCGCCTTCACCCTCCGGAGAACCGTTTACTTTAGCCGAGGTCGATATGTTGCTGAGAGACGAGCAGGACGTGCCCCGCAGGGCTCCCGAGGGACGGCGGGCCCTGCTGGGCGAGCTGCAGCGATTCCTCCTCTCCGGCGCGCCGTTTCCCGCTGCCGCGTGGGTGCGGCACCGGGAGCTCGTGCCCGCCCTGATCGTGTACCTGCGCGTGGGACGAGCCTTCCGTCGCAAGGGGCTGTCGGCGGCCCTGCCGCTGATCCCTCCGGTGGCGCACCGGCCCGAGCGAGCCAAGGAGACCCCGGCGACGACGTTCTGCGCGCGCGCGGCCGCGTGGCGGCTCGTGGGCCTCGCGCGGACGCTGGCCGGCCGCCACCTGTGCCTGCACGAGTCGCTCGGCGTGTGCGCGGCGCTGCGGACGCTCGGATTCCCGGTCCAGGTCGTCATCGGTTATCCCGTGATCGAGCTGGCGGACGGCGACGAGGAGCTGCACGCCTGGCCGGCGCTCGGCGACACGCCGCTCACCGGCAGATCGCACTCGAGCCCCCTCGGCTACCTCGAGCTCTACCGCTACCCGGAGGGCGCGGGCGCAAGCGCGGCTGTCGGCGCAAGCGCGGCTGTCGCAGAGCGCGCGCCGCGCGCCGACGCCGCTCCCGCTCTCAACGTCGTGAGCACCGCTCGGAAGGGCGCGATCGCGGAGGGTGTTCCATGCTGCTGAGCGCCTTCGGGATGTGCGGGCGGCTCCCGTTGCCCCACCGCGCCGACGCCGCATCCAGGTACAGCTACGAGGCGCCGGGCAACGTCTTTGCCCCGCCGCCGAGCTGGACGAACGGGTCGGAGACAGGCCACCTCGTGCAGGGCCCGGTGTACACGTCGGGGAGGGAGATCGCGGACGCGGCCGGTGGTCCGACGCCGCCGCGAATCTTGCTGACCGGGTGGGTCGAGCTCTCGTCACCTTCCGGCCGCCGCCGCGGCGAGGGCTCGGCGCTCCGGGAGCTCGAGGCCCTGCTCGACGAGCGCGGCCCGGAGGCGGTGAAGCGGCTGCGCGGCGACTTCGTGATCGCCCACCTGCTCCCCGACCGCTCCGAGCTGCGGCTCTACCGGGGTATCAACGCCCTGATCCCCCTGTTCTGGCGGTGCACGGCCGACTCGTTCGCGTGGGCCACGAACCCCGCCCACCTGCTCGACGCGGAGCGGCCGAGGTTCTCGGACGTCGACGCCGAGCTGCTCCCCATGATCATCGCCGGGAAGGGCTTCCCGCAGGACCGGTCGTGGTTCACCTCGGTGCGGCGGCTGCCCGCCGGCGACAGCCTCGTGCTGGCCGCGGGCGCGCGGCAGCCGGTGGTCCGCCGGTTCGATCAGTTCTCCCCGGTCGAGGACGCCCCGCGCACGCTCCGCGAGGCCGCGGATGGCCTCCAGCAGCGGCTCGGCCAGGCCTGCTCGCGCATGCTGTCGGCGGACCGGAGCGCGGTCGTCCTGCTCAGCGGCGGCATCGACTCGGCCGCCGTCTCCTACGAGATCGGCCGGAACATCGAGGGAGCCACAGGGCTGCACTTCACCCTCGATTCCTTCCCCGGCTTCCGCGAGGACCTGAGCGCGGCGGAGTCCGTCGCGCGCACCTGCGGCCTGTCGCTCGTGCCCTACGACATGTCGGGGCACGTCTCGCGAGGCGGCGATTACCTCGACCGGCCGAGGGACGGCGCGGTCCCGCAGACCCAGGTGCCCTTGCAGGGGCTGGCGGTGGCCGCGGCGCAGGCGGAGTCGGACGGCGCGACCTTCGTCGTCTCCGGGCTGCTCTCCGACCAGATCCTGGCCCATGACCTGCACAGGGGCCTGTTCGAGGTCGCCGGCCTCTCGATGCTCAACCCGATGGTGGCCGGCGAGCCGATCTGGCAAACGCTCGATCAGATGGCCAGCTCGTCGCTCGCGGGCTCGCTGCGCGGCGGCCGGCGCGTCCTCGGCGTCCTCCACTACCTGCGGGGCTTGCTCGGCGGGGATCCGACCACCGCGCTGCCCAGCCGGGACGTGATCGTCCACCCCATCGGCTTCACCCGCGACGCCGCCGACCAGGTGACCCGCGCCCTCCAGAGCTCGGCCCGGCGGGCGCAGGACAACCTGCGTTCGGCGCTCGAGGACAGCGGCCGGCGCGGCGACCCCCTGCCCCGCGGCATCACCTCGCTCTACATGCTCGGCGAGGCGTTCAACACGGCAAACGTGCAAGCCGCGTGGCTGAACGACTGCCTGCCGAGGCGGCGGTTCGTCGCGACCCCCTTCGCGGATCGCGACGTGATCGAGTACGCCCTTTCGCTGCCGACACGACACCGGCTCGGCTTCGGGTACGGCGCCACGGTGGACAAGCTCGCGCTGCGCTTCGCCTACGCCGAGCGGGGCGTGCCGCTCTCGATCGCGCACCGCACGCAGCAGGCGAGGATCGACGCCATCCCCGCGGTGTTCGTGAACCAGAACTTCGAGCGGTGCCAGCGGCTGCTCGCCCAGGACTCCGTGCTCTGCGAGCTGAACGTCCTCAGCCGGGAGTTCGTGAAGGGCCTGTCCCCGCGGAGCATCCACCGCAACGGTGAGGAGATCTCCCGTCTATGCGTCATCGAACAATGGCTGAGGGGGCTCGAGCGATGAGCGCCATGAGACAGCGAATAAAGCTCGCCGATCACATCGTCTTCCGCGAGCTGCCGTTCTGCGGCGTGCTCCTGGACACCCGGGACTTCCACGCCTACAGGCTCTCCCGGCGCGCGGCCGAGGCGCTGCGGGCTGCCCTGTACGGCCCGGGGGCCGCGAGCCCTCACGGGTCGCTGATCAAGGACGGTGAGGCCGGCGGCCCCGGGTTGCGCGACGAGGTCACCCGGCGGCTCGTCGAGTCGCTGACGTCGCGCGGCATGGTGCGGATCGTCGACGAGCAGCCGGACCACCCGGGGAAGGCGTAGCCCAGGGGCGGGCGTGAGGTGAGGACATGACCGAGGTGGTGGAGCAGCGGCCTGTCCGCGCGGAGGACAGGGCGAGCAGCCTGGTTCGCGGCGCCGCGCTGGGCCTGTCCTGGGTGACGCGGCACCTGGACGCGTTCATCCCGTGGGAGGACGACCAGGTGAGCCTGGCAAGCCTGAAGCGGCTGGGCGACCTCTCGTTTCCCTGCGCCTACCTGCACGCCTGGCAGACGTCCGCCTTCTGCGCGCGGCTCCCGCTGGCGCAGCACCTCCCCCGCTGGGAAGCGCTCCTCCTGCGCTGCTGCGAGGACCGCCGCTTCCTCGACGCCGCCCTCGCCGACCCGGAGGAGGGCCTCTACCGGATGCAGCTCTACGGGTGGCTGCGCGTCATGGGGTATCGATCGGCGCGCTGCGAGGACGTCCTGCGGCAGCTGTGGAAGCGAGGGTGCACCCCTCGCTCCGTCGGCGCGCTCCATTGCCTGTGGAAGGCGGGGTACGTGCGGAAAGAGCCCGACTGGGCGGCGCTGTGCCGGGAGCACGTGCTGAGCCGGGAGGTGGTCGTCGACTCCCTCGACGTCCGGACCACCTACCGGGTCACCCACGCGCTCTTCTATGCGACCGATTTCGGCAACCAGGCGTTGCCGCTCCCGAGAGCGGAGGCCGACCGGGTCGCGGGCGTCGTCGAGCGGCTGCTCCATCGTTATCACCAGCGCGGGAAGTGGGATGTCGTGGGCGAGCTGCTCATCAACCTGGTCTGCCTCGGGCGACACGGCTCCGCGCTCTACGATCGGGCGCTCCGGGCCTTCACGGGCGCCCGGCTGCCCGGCGGCGCCATCCCCATGAACCGCGATTTCGAGCAGGAGTTCCACGCCGCGGAGGGGCGGATGCCGGACAGCGAGGTGTTCCGCTGGTGCCACCACCCCACGCTGGTCGATGTCGTGCATTGCGCCGCCGCGCTCCGGCCGCGGTGACGGGCGAGGAAGGAAGGGCCGAGAGCATGGATGTCGACGTGGTCATCGCCGGGGCGGGGCCGGTGGGGCTGATGCTGGCGTGCGAGCTGCGCCTCGGGGGAGCACGAACGCTCGTGCTGGAGCGGCAGGCCGGCTTCGACACGCGGCTGCGGGCCCCGGGGATCACGCTCCGCACGATCGAGGCGCTGAACCGGCGCGGTCTGCTGGAGCGCCTCGTGGAGCTCGCGCGCGAGCGCGCGGAAGGGCTGGAAGCGCACTTCTCGGCGATCGAGGCGAAGCTGCGGCGCGCCTCGTCTCCGGAGAACGGCGCGCTCGCGTCGGTCCCTGACATGTTGCCCATCCGCGAGGGGGTGGTCGAGCGTGTGCTCCACGAGCGCGCGCTGGAGCTGGGGGCCGAGGTGCGCTTCGAGCACGAGGTGATCGGGCTGCGCCAGGACCCGGACGGGGTGACGGTCGACGTGCGCGGCCCGGACGGCGTCGCCAGCTCGGTGCGCGCTGCCTATGCCGTGGGCTGCGACGGCGGCCGGAGCGCCGTCCGGAAGCTCGCCGACATCGACTTCCCCGGGACCGGCCCGACCTTCACCGGGTACCAGGCGGTGGTGACGGTGAAGGAGCCGGAGAGGCTGCCTCGCGGCTGGCATCGCACGCCGACCGGGGTCATGGCCTACGAGCTCGGCCCGAGCCGCGTGGTCACGATCGAGTTCAACGGCCCGCCCGCGGACCGGAACGCCCCGGTCACCCTGGAGGAGGTGCAGGCCAGCCTGCGCCGGACGAGCGGCGTCGACGTGACGCTGGCGGAGCCGCGGTCGTTGACCCGGTTCACCGACAACTGCCGTCTTGCGCAGACGTACCGCCTCGGGCGGGTGCTCCTGGCCGGGGATGCTGCGCACGTGCACACGCCGTTCGGCGGGCAGGGGCTCAACCTCGGCGTGCAGGACGCGGTGAACCTCGGCTGGAAGCTGGCGGCGACGGTCCGCGGGTGGGCGCCGCCGGGGCTCCTCGACACGTACCATGCCGAGCGGCACCCGGTCGCGGCGCAGGTGCTGCGCAACTCCCGGGCGACGGTGGCGCTGCTCGACCCGGCCGAGCGCATCACCCCGCTGTTCGAGCTGGTGTTCCGCGAACTCATGGGTCTCGAGCAGGTCAAACGCCACATGCACGAGAAGTTCTCGATGGTGCACGTCCGTTACGACATGGGCGTGCCGGAGGCCCAGTCGCCGCCTTTGCTCGGCCGCGCCGCGCCCGATGTGTGGCTGCAGACGCCCGGGGGGCCGGCCCGGCTCGCGGCCCTCCAGCGCGCCGGCCGCGGCGTGCTGCTCGACCTCGGGGATCGCGCCGAGCTCCGGGAGGCGGCGGCCGGCTGGGCCGGCCGCGTCGACCTCGTGCGCGCGCGCTGCGAGGCCCCCGACCTCCCGGCCGCGCTGCTCATTCGCCCGGACGGCTACACGGCGTGGGTGTGCCCGCACGAAGGTGAGCCGAGGCCGGGGCCGCTCGTGGAGTCGCTCGCGCGGTGGTTCGGCGGCGGCCGCCGGTGAGCTCTAGAACGTCTTCAGGAACTCAATCAGCGCGCGTTTGTCGTCGTCGCTCAGCCCGGGCTCCTGGGTGAAATACGACGTGCCGAAGTAATGCCCGCGGTTGATCACGAAGTCGGGGCACTGGCTGAGCTCGAGCAGGGGCTCCGTGAGGTTCGCGAAGACCTTGTACGCCTCCTCGTCGGTCGCACCTCTCGGCAGGGCCTTCAGGTCCCGCTTCAGCGTGAGCAGCACCCGGAGGAGCTTCTCCTCGTGGGCGATGCGCTCCGCGAGGGGCGCGCCCTCCGCCGTCATCGCCAGGTTGGCCAGCAGGTTCATGGGCGTGCCCCTGGGGATGGGCCCGATCTCGATCCCCCCCTCCCCCACCAGCCAGGGCGCGACGCGCGCCAGCGGGCTGAGCAGCGGCCGCAGATGGCCCGGCAGATACCCCGCGGGCACCCGCAGGTAGCTCCTCTCCCACGTGCGATCGATCATGCCTGGCACCTTGTCGCCGAGGACCGGGTCCTTGTCGCGCCGCTCGGGCCAGAGCATCTGCTGGATCGAGTCCTCGAAGGAGTCCATCCGGGCCTCCACGGAGGGGCTCGGGTTGAACTTGCCCACGCTGTTGTTCAGGAGGAAGGGCGCCGTCGACCACAGGCTGATCAGCGAGGGCACACGCGTGTAGCCTCGGCCGCCGCCCGGCATCTTGAAGGGGCGCGGCTCACCCGTGATCGGGTGGTGCACCGTGATCGTGCCGACGGCCGGCAGCGACTTGAAGGAGTGAGAGGAGAAGTTCTCCCAGATGTTGCCCTCGATCGCGTTGGACGCGAGCGGGCTGCAGGCGTTGGTCTCGAGCAGCGTGACGGGGATCCGCAGATCGGTGGACAGGAAGTTCCCCTCGAGGAAGTCGTCGCCGAGGACGATCTGCCGCATCTCCTTCTTGAACGCGTCGGTCTTCGTCCACTCCCAGTAACGGTTGAAGCAGTCGAGGTAACCGGGGCCGGCGCAGCCGCCCGGATCCAGCCCCGGCGCCCTCGCGGGGAGCTTGCTCGAGTGGCACCTCGCGCAGCGCTCGGCGAAGACCTCCTTGCCGCGCGTGAGCTTCTCCGTGTCCTTGCTCAGGTACCTCATGCCCCCCGGCGCGTCCCTGAGCCTGTGGGGCGCGGAGCTCCTGAGGACGAACTGGGCCGTGTCGAACGTGTGGTGCTCCGTCGCCTCCCAGTACGCCGAGTTCCGGCGCGCGACGGCGATATCCATGGGGGTGGTCTGCCGGCCGCCCAGGAAGGGGTTGAAGTGCAGCAGCCACTCCTCGCTGAACAGACCGATGTTCATGTACACGCGGTTGAGCGCGCCGAGCGAGCCCACGGAGTCGGAGCCTTCCTTGAGCACGCGCGGCGTCCAGACGGTGGCGGGCGGCTCGAAGTTCTGGGCCAGCGGTCCCCCGTGCACGAAGTCGTTGGGCTGCTTGTTTTCGAGCTCCCCGCCGTGCAGGGTCTCCTTGCCCCAGCGCCTGGCCTGCTCCAGCCGCGCGCCGAACTCGTAGACGGCGTTCATCGTGCGCGGGTTGGTGATGTAGTCCGTGGAGACGAACGAGGTGTCCAGCGCGCCCGGCCTCGACTGGGTGAACACCTGGAAGGTGAAGCTCGTCGGATCCGCTTCCCAGTTCGTGACGCGGTCCCACCAGAGGAACTGAGCGCCGACGGTGGAGCTGAGGTTCTCCCACCGGGGGTTCTCGGGATCGGCAGGCGGGTTGGTCGGGCTCGGGCTGACGTGGCAGAACCCGCACGACATGCCGACGCGGTAGGGCCTGATCAGGTTCTTCGAGTAGTAGTAGCCCGGATCCTCGTAGTAGCGCACCGGATCCCAGTGCCTCGCGGCCTCCTCGTCGAAGTCGGGGTTGGGGAAGAGCCGAAGGCCGACGATGCCGGTCGCATAGCCGTAGAGGGATCCGACCGGGATGTTCTTGCCTCGCGCGCCGATCCTCACGCCCGGGTACTTCGACTCGTTCTCGAACGGATCCGGCGGGCAGTCCGCGCGCCGCTTGTCCAGCCACAAGCCGAAGCGCGTCGGGTCGGGGCCCGTGGCCTTCTCGAAGCAAGGCTCGTTGACCAGGCCGAAATAGTTCCAGCGGTTGTCGCGGCTGAACTTGAGGCTCGGATGAGACGATAAGGTCTTCAGGAAGTCGAGGCCGCCGGCGCTCATCGTCGACGCCTTGTCCCAGAACCGGTCATTGCCGCCCGACCATAGGATCCAGGTGTTGCGCCCCCTCACCTCGTCCGGGGTCAGGGTGAGGCCGAAATCCATGTCGTGAAAGTAGTCCTCTTCCGCGGCGTTGAGCGAGGCGGCGGTCCTGCCCGCGCTGCGCGCTTCATCGAGGACGTGCCCCGGCTGCGGGTGCCTCCTGCAGCTCACGAGAGCCAGGAGACCCAGCGGCAGCAGGACGCCCCGCAAGATCACGGTGTTCGGTGTTGTAGCCATCGTCCTTCCCCTCCAGACAAGACACATCGTCGGACTCACGAGTGACACCGACAGCCGCTCGCGCCATCGCTGCGCTCGACCTGAACGTGCGAGGCGACCGGTTTTCAGCGGCGTTCATGCGAGTCGAGAGGCGGCGGTCGGAGTTTGATCCGTAGGAGCGCTCAGGACGACCAGCTCACCCAGCCCTCGACCATGAGATTGTCATCGACGCAAATGCAGAGTCGCGTCGCGACCTTCGAGGTGCCTGTCCTCGGGTGTGGCATATGAGCTCAACCTGCGCCAATGAGTCGAAAGGCGGTTGAGCGGGGCCGGAGGTGTGCTTGTACCCGGATCTGGATACGCTGGAGAGGGCGACGTCCGTCTACGGCGACCGGGATTTCTGGCAGGCCGGAAGAGAATTCAACGCAAAGGCGCAAAGGCGCAAAGGCGCAAAGGCGCAAACCAGATTTTTTCTGCATTTTTGCGTCTTTGCGCCTTTGCGTTGAATTCTCTCTTCTCTCGCCGCGATCCCTGCCAAGACTTCTGACAGGCCGAACTAGACGTCCAGGTGAGTTCGGCCCGTCCCCCTGCGCCGCACGGCGGCCACCCTCCCTGAGGGGCCGGCCAGCTCGGCACGCCTTCCCGCGGGCGACGCACAAAAGAAAACCGCCCGCAGGTCCAGGCCTGCGGGCGGTCCTCATGAGCTGCGACTCGGTCTACTTGAGACGAGCCAGCATCTCCACCTTCTCCGTGTCGAGCCCCGTCCAGGTGCCCCAGCCCGACCTGTTGGCGTCGGTGTACGCGTGCAGGTAGATGCCACCCGTATCACCCGACTCGGGGTTGATGGACCAGTAGGTGAAGTCCGTCATTCCCTTCTTGATCAGGTAATCCGTGTACATGTTCTGCCACTCCCAGTCGTAGCGCTTGCCCGCGGGCAAGTGCGACCACATCTGGGCCAGCGCCGGCTCCATCTCGTTCTTCGGCCAGTCCTTCACGCCGCCGTACTCGCCGGTGATCACGCAGAACTGCTGGTCGTGCAGGTACCCGAAGTGCTCGTCCCACTGCTTCTCGAGCCTCGCGACGGCGGCCGGGTTGCTCCGCTCGATGTCCAGCCCGCACCCGGCCGCGGCGGCCGCCTCGTCCTCTTTGTCGACGCACTCGGGCTTCGACTGGTCGACGTGCTGCTTCTGAACGAACACGGCAGGCCCGTAGGTGTGGGGCGAGAAGCAGAGACGATCCCTGGGGATCTGGATCGGGTAGAACTGCTGCCCGTACAGGTTCTCACCCCAGTTCGGGTTGAGGGTCTCGTCCCCGTGGGGCTCCGGATCCAGCTCCAGGCCCTGGCCGCCCGGCTTCTGGTGGCTGCCCGACACGCCCTGGACCACCGCGATGATGTCGTCGTTCTCGGCGGCAATCGCGTCGTAGCACTCCTTGGCCAGATCCGCCCACTCGGCCCAGGTATACTTCCACGGCTCGTTGAAGCAATCGATGCCGAGGATGTTGTCGATCCCGAGCTTCTTCGGGAGCTGCGCCATCTTATGGATGTCCGCGAGCCACTTCTCCTTGTTGTACTCGTCCTCACCCGAAGCGCAGGTGTAGTCGTCCTTCCCGTAGTCGTAGTTCTCGCGCTCGCTGTCGACCCACGGCGGGGCGTCGTTCAGCTTGCCCTTGCGCCACCCGATGTGGTTCGAGCAGGAGTGCATGCCCAGGATGACGTACAGGTTGTTCTGGTCGGCCTTCTTGAGGAAGTCCTCGAGCGCCTCGAGGGCGTTGGCGTACGGGTAGGACGTCGCATCGTTGTTCCTGATCTTGGGATCGTCGGAGCTGTAGTCGCCGTCCTTGTGGCCCTCGATCAGCGTCTGCGGCGCGATGGGAAGCCGGATCGTGTTGAACTTGAGATTGGAGCTCGTGAGCTCCATCATCGTTTGCACGATGGTGCGCTTGGCGCCGGCATCCGCCCACGACATCGCCCCGATGAAGAGCTCCATGGCGCCGGGACGCTGGAGATCGTCCTGTCCCTCGAGCCCGAACCAGTTGCCGCCGCGGACCTGGATCTCCTGGCCGTCGACCGTCACCTTGCCGTTCTCGCGCTTGACGCGGAACTTGCCGGCCTTGCCCGAGCTCTCCGGCGTGGGAAGTGTACCCCCCGGGTTGGTCACGCCGCCGCCCGTGGGGTCGCCGCCGCCCGTGGGGGTGCCGCCCGTGGGGCTGCCGCCCGTGGGGCTGCCGCCCGTGGGGCTGCCGCCCGTGGGGGAGCTGGCGCCAGAGCCGCCGCTCGGGTCGCCACCGCCGGCGGCACCCGCACCCTCCGTGGAGCCGTTGCTGGAGCCGCTCCCGCCGCAGGCGACGCCCACCACACCGAGCATGGACAAGGAAAACAAGCAGACGAGGCTTCTTCGCATTAGCATAAGTTCACTCTCTTCGTTGGACACGAGTTCAGCGCACGGCACACGGTTCCGAGCGACCACGCCCGCGGTCCGACCGTAAGCCAGTCATAAAGGAAGGCTTGTTCGCGCTCGAAAGTCGACCCTGCGCAGAATTCGCAAACAGGCAACGCCCACGGGTTGCCAACCGGCTGAGTACATTACCCGCCATGAAACAGGGGGTCAAGATGGGACACGCCCACCCGGACGCCGTGGGGGCGTTATCGAGTTAGCGTCGCTTTCCTACGAGAGCGGATCACATTTAAGGCGTTATCTGTCCAATTAACGCTTTCAGCGTGACTGTACGATAGAACGGCCGCCACGAGGCGCTTGACTTTCGGATCGCGGCTGGAATCCGTGGTTTTCATGAAGAGTCGCGCCACGCAAAAGGTGAGCTTTTTCACGGAAGCGGAGAGGAACGCTGTGCTCGCCGGCCACGGCGCCACCGCGCGCCGCGCGCCGCGCCACGGGCATTTGTTTCCGCCAGATATCGCCCGTGGGCCTCGCCGCGGCGCCGCGGGCATTCAGGCGCTTCCTGCAGGCGGTGCGTGCCGACCTTCAGCGCAGCGCGTCGTCGGAGCCCTCGCCAGGCCACAACGGCAGACGCGGCAGATGACCAACCGCGTTATCGCCCCGCGTCGTTGCTTGATCTTGACCTCGAGTGGGAAACATGACGGGCCGGCCTCAGCGCGGCTTCACGCGCCATAACGCGACGCCGGCGCGGCGGGCGTCGCCCTCGCGCGCAACCACGTAGATGCCGGCCTCGGTCCAGACCGGGCGCAGCGGGACGACCTCTCCGGCGCTCGTGAGCTGGGCGGCGCGGCCCTCCGGATCGACGGCCCAGAGGTGCACCTCGCCGGGCCGCGCGCCGCGCCGGATGGGGTCGAGCGCCGCCCCCGCCAGGAAAGTGATGCGCCCGCCGTCGGGCGACCACGCGGGCAGCGTCGCGTTGCCCTCGCCGCGCGTGAGCAGGCGCGGCGGGGCGACGTCCGGCTGCACCAGGGCAACATGGAAGTGCAGCTCGCCGACCAGCCGCTCCACCGCCAGGGTGAGGCCGTCGGGGTGGAGCGCGGGCGCGCGGGCGTCGTGGAGCAGGATCGGCGCGTCCCCGCCCGGCTCGAGCGCGCGCACGCGGTAATGGCCCCGCTCGGAGGCGCGCGTGGTCATCAGCACGCGGCCTCCGGCGCCGGGCTCGAGGCCGACGACGAGCGGTTCGTCCAGCCACCCTCCGCGCGCAGGGCCGTAGAGCGCGCGCACGGAGCCGTCCGGCGCGCGGCGGCGCACGCCCTCGGCATCGGCGAACAGGAGCGCCTCGCCGCCGGGCTCGCGCGCCCAGACCCGGATCACCTCGTCGGCGAGGCGCTCGCCCGACCCGCGCGGGACCTCGCCGCGCGGGGCGCGGACGAGGCGCGAGCCCCCGCCGATCACGATTGCGTCGACGCCCCCGCGGCCGTCGGGCAAGAGGGCGACCACCTCGTCCTCCAGCGTGGCCACCCGCTCGACCGCCGCCGCGCCCGGGCCCGCCTGCAGCGGCCCCGCGGAGCGCACCTGCTCAGGCTGCCTGGCGAAGGGGATCGCCGCGGCGACGCGGGCGTCGCCTGCCGGCTCCTGGTCCACGGCGAGCCAGATCGCGCCGGCGGCGGTCAGGGCCACGCCGAGGGCGCCGAGCAGGCCGGCGCGGCGGCGGCGGCGGGCGTGGGCCGCGAGCAGCTCGTGCGGGTCGCGCAGGTGGGCGCCGAGCCGCTGGAGCAGGCCGGCCTCGACGCGGAGATCGGCGGCGAGCACGTTCGGGGCGCCGCAGTAAACACAACGCGCCATCGCCGCGCCGGCGGCCGGCTCGGGCAGCGGGCCGGCGCACGCGCGGCAGGCCGGCGGATCCCCGGCGCGCGCGGGCGCGAGCGCGGCGAAGTTCAGGGTGAGCAGGCGCAGGGCGCGGCGGTCCGCGAGCAGCCACCGGACCGCGGCGATGAGCGCGAGGCAGAGCCCGATCTCGACGACGCAGAGGCCGCCGAGGCGCGGCAGGCCGGACTCCCGACCATCGAGGATGGCGAGCGCCACCGCGAAGATCACCGGATACACGCTCGCCGCGACCAGCAGCGCGCCGCCGAGGAACGCGACGGCGTTGGCCGCGTGGGCGCCCGGCTGCCGGACCAAAGCCGCGGCGAGCCGGTCGTCGGAGGCGCGGGCAGCGGCGGCCTCGCGCAGGGCGCACACCTTGGCGGCGAGCTCGGGCGGCATGGACACACGGGCGCCGCAGTGGCGGCACGGGGCCGCGGGCGCCTCGGCGGGCGGCTGCGGCGCGCCGCACGATCCGCAGCGGAGTACGCCCGGCGGCTCGCGGCGCGGCGCGGCCCGCGGGCCCAGCGCGGCGGCCGCGGCGCAGGCGTCGGCCGTGGCGACGAGCGCCTCCAGCGAGGCACGCTCCTCGGGATCCCGCGGGACGGGGAGGTGCACCTCGCGCCCGTCCTCGCGGCGGAAGGTGAGCCCGCCCGCGGTGAGCGCGAGGCGCCCCCGCCGGGCGAGGTCCGCCCACGAGGCGGTGAAGCCGTGCGCAGGGCCGCCGCGGACGCGCAGGCCCTCGGGCGAGAGCCAGGCGTCGCACGCGCGCAGGCCGATGGCGTTCCTGGCGCTCTTGATCAGCCCGGCCAGCGCGAAGAGCAGGGCGATGGGCGAGAGGCACAGCGCCATCGTGAGGAGGACGCCCACGTACCCGACGACGACCAGCGGCCGGCCGAACGGCAGATCGGGGCCGACCAGAACCAGGAGCTGCGAGGCGCTCGCGCCGACGATCAGCCAGCTCGGGACGAGGGTGAGGGCGCGGAAGGCCCCGAGCCCCACGAGCAGCGGAAAGCGCCGCTCCTGATCACCGCGCGGGGCGCTCATGCGGCGAGCTCCGCGCCTCCAGGTGTGCGGCGAAGTCCGCGGGGGTCCGCACGCCGTGCTCGAGGACCGCCGCATAGATGTCCACGCCGCCGACCTGCTCGGGGTACTCGGGCCGGCGCGACCACACGTCCTTGATCCAGAGGATCACCTGCCGCAGCTCGGGGTCGAGGTCGCGCAGGCGCCGCGCCGACTCGACCTGCCCGCGCTCGGCGTCCGACTGCCACACGGAGAGGTCGACCTTCCAGGCCTGTCCCGCGGGCGTGCGGTAACGCAGCACGAAATAGTGACGCTCGTCCTGCGGCCGCCCCGACGGGCTGCGCTCGCCGGTCTCCTCGCGGTAATGGACCTCCAGGACGCCCGGGTGCGCCAGCACCGGCAGGAGCGCCGTGAGCACCTCGCGGGCGCCGGGCGCGCGGCAGCGGACGCCGAGGTCGAGGTCGCGAAAGACCATGAGCCCGGAAGCCGCGCTGCCGATCCGCTCCGGGACGCCGAGGCGCGAGGCGCAGGCGAGCAGATCGAGCTGCGCGAGCACCTCGGAGGCCTCGGCCTGCAGGGCCGCCTGGCGCGCCCAGAGCGCGCCGGCCTCGTCGGGAGCGAGCCGCGTGGGGAGGTCCTCTCGAGGCATGGTACGGCGAGCCTACACGGCGCGCCGTCCGGCCGCAGCCACGGGGCGAGCCCGCGCGCCCGGCGCAGACCACCCCGCCCCCCACGCCCGACATCGATGAGCTCAGCTCGAGATCCGGAGATGCAAGGGCGCCCGACGCTGTCAACCCCACAGCACGAGTCTGCGAATCGCTCGTGCGCGCGTCGGTCCCCGGACGCCGGCGAGGCGCCGTGTCCCCGCCGGGCCGCTCGCGCGGATCCGCTTCTGATCGCGGCCAAGGAGCGCAGGCCGGGGCGCCCGCGCCCGGCCCCGTCACGCCCGTGCCGGACGGTCGCCGCGAACGCGTCGTTGCGAGGCGGTGTCGCCATCGTGCGCATGATCGATTGGAATCGTATCCACCGGAGCACCTGTGATAGCCGTGCTCTCCGGGGGATCGGCGTCGCACCTTGACCCCCCCGTGCGCTCCGGTGGAAGCGCGCCGAAACGAGGAGGGACTATGAGCCGTCGCGGCAAGATTGGCTTATTCCATGCGCTTGGTTTATCGCTTGGCTGCGCGCTGCTGCCCGATGCAGCGCACGCGGCCACCACGTCGATCACGTACACCATCGGTCACGCAGACTGCGGCGCGAACAGCTTCGGGCTGTACTTGAACGGCGTGCTGCTCGAGACCGTGGACACGACGAACAGCTGCATATGCAACACCACGCCGCAGCAGGTGACCTTCACCGACCCGGCGGTGCTCGAGCTCTACGACCCCGCGAGCTGTAACGATTTCCTGGTCACGACGGACGGCGACCACAATGTCGCGTGGGGCTACGTGCGCATCGACGTCGCGTCGGACGAGGGGGCCGCGTCGGCGTGCCTGTTCGACGGCTCGCCGGGCAACCCCTTCCCGTCCTGCGCCGATCGGGAGCTCTGCGATAACTACACCTTCACCGTCATCTCCGTCGGAGGCGACGATCCGGACGGCGACGGCATCGCGACGGGCGCGGGAGCGGCGTGCGACAACTGCGGCGCGACGGCCAACCCGGACCAGACCGACAGCGACGGCGACGGCGTCGGCGACGCTTGCCAGGCCTGCCTGTCGGGGCCGTACGACAACGACGGCGACGGGCTCTGCGATGGCGTGGACAACTGCGATTACTACGCCAACCCGGACCAGACCGACGGCGACGGCGACGGCGTCGGCGACATCTGCGACAACTGCGCGGACGCGCCGAACCCCGGCCAGGAGGACAGCGACTGGAACGGCCGCGGCGACGCGTGCGACGCCTGCTACGCCTCCGGGTCGAGCGACTGGGACTACGACGGGATCTGCGACACGGTCGACAACTGCGCGGGGTACACCAACCCCGACCAGGCCGACAGCGACGCCGACGGCTACGGCGACGTTTGCGACTACTGCGCGGGCTCGGGGACGTACGACAGCGACGGCGACGCGGTCTGCGATCAGGCCGACAACTGCCTCTACGCCTACAATCCCGACCAGAGCGACGTCGACGCCGACGGCGTGGGCGACGCCTGCGACAACTGCGCGGACGCGCCGAACCCCGGCCAGGAAGACAGCGACTGGAACGGCCGCGGCGACGCGTGCGACGCCTGCTACGCCTCCGGCTCGAGCGACTGGGACTACGACGGGATCTGCGACTCGGTCGACAACTGCGTGGGGTACACCAACCCCGACCAGGCCGACGGCGACGGCGACGGCGCCGGCGACGTGTGCGACTACTGCGCGGGCTGGGGGGCGTACGACAGCGACGGCGACGCGCTCTGCGATCAAGCCGACAACTGCCTCTACGCCTACAACCCCGACCAGAGCGACGGCGACGGCGACGGTGTGGGCGACGTCTGCGACAACTGCGCGGACGCGCCGAACCCCGGCCAGGAAGACAGCGACTGGAACGGCCGCGGCGACGCGTGCGACGCCTGCTACGCCTCCGGGTCGACCGACTGGGACTACGACGGGATCTGCGATTCGGTCGACAACTGCGTGGGGTACACCAACCCCGACCAGGCCGACAGCGACGGCGACGGCGCCGGCGACGTGTGCGACTACTGCGCCGGGTCGGGGTCGAGCGATCGCGACGGCGACGGCCTCTGCGATGAGAGCGACAACTGCCCGCTCAACTACAACCCCGATCAGGCGGACTTCGACGGCGACGGCGTCGGCGACAGCTGCGACACCTGCGGCGCGATCATCGACAACGGCAACGTCCAGCTCGGCGTCAACTGCCAGGGTCACCTGAACGTGCCGTTCGCCGAGGACCCGCTCGGCATCGGGTACCTCGGGCTGCGTTACCTGCCCACGAACAACCCGTCGGTCGAGCCGGGCGTGCAGGCCGAGGGGTGGGGCGTCGCGGACGCCACCTCCGGGGTGACCGGTTACGCGAACGTGTCGCAGGACGGGGGCGCGGTGAACATGAGCGTCGTCGGCTTCTCGTCCACCGGGAGCACCGCGGTCTCCACGGTCCAGGTGGGCTCGACGTTCCTCGTCACGCACGACTACCGCCCGTCGGCGCTGACTCCCTGGCTCTACGAGGTGGTCGTGACCATCGAGAACATCAGCCCGGATCCCGTGGACGTGCGTTACCGGCGCGTCATGGACTGGGACATCGCTCCCACGGCGTTCTCCGAGTACGTGACCATCGACATGGGGACGGCCGCGGAGCTGTTCCGCACGGACACGAACGGCTTCAACAGCGCGAACCCGCTCAACTTCTGGAGCTACCAGCCTGGCCCGGTGACCGACGCGGGCCCGACCGACCACGGCGCGCTCTTCGACTTCGACTTCGGCGAGCTCGCGCCCGGCGAGAGCAAGGTCTTCAAGACGTTCTACGGCGCCGCGGGCACCGAGGACGACGCCGAGAGCGCCCTGTCGGCCGTCGGGGCCGAGGCCTACTCGTTCGGCCAGCCGAGCAGCAGCGGCGGGCCGGATCTCGGCGAGCCGAACACCTTCGTCTTCGCGTACGCGAGCGTGCCCGACGGCCCGGTCTGCGGCGACGGCGTCGTCGACGCCGGCGAGCAGTGCGACGACGGCAACGCCACGAGCGGGGACGGCTGCGACGCCGCCTGCGTCGTCGAGTGCACCGACGCGGACGGCGACGGCTACTGCGACCCCACGTGCGTGACGATCCAGCGCGACGTCTACGGCCAGGTGGCGGACGCGACCGTCTGGGCACGGTACCCGCGGACCAACGAGGGCGTCGGGCCGTACCTGCACACGGGCCTGAGCGACGGCGCGGAGAAGAAGGCGCTGTACCGCTTCGAGCTCGACGTGATCCCGTACGGGGCCACGATCGAGTCCGCCACGTTCAGCACCCGGCTCTACAGCTCCGGCGCCAACACGATCCGCGTGCACCGCATCAACGCCTCGTGGTCGGAGTCGACGGTGACCTGGAACAACTTCGCGAACAGCTACGATCCGGCGGTCGAGGCGACGCTCGTCGGCGCGTCGTCGGCCGTCAGGAACGTCGACCTGACCGCGCTCGTCCAGGCGTGGGTCGACGGCGTGCAGCCGAATTACGGCTTCCTCCTGGAGGAGGACCTGACGGCGCTCACCTCGTACCGCTCCAGCGAGCACGGCAACGTCAGCGACCGCCCCTCGCTCGAGGTGTGCTTCTACTGATCCTGCGCTGACGTGGATCTCGGCCGCGCGGCCGGCTCTCGGCTCGGCCGCGCGGCAGGCGCTCAGCGCGGCCGCGCGGCGCCCTCCTGTCGAACGACGGCGACGATGGCCGAGGTCAGCCTCGACAGCTCCTCGTCCGAGATGACGAACGGGGGCGTCAGGTAGATCACCCGGCCCATCGGACGGATCCAGACGCCGGCCTCGGCGAAGCGCCGGCCGAGGGCCCCTGCGTTCACCGGTCCATCGAGCTCCACCACCCCGATCGCGCCGCGCACCCGGACGTCGACGACGCCGGGCGCGCCGCGGCAAGGGGCGAGCCCCGCCGCGAGCCCCGCCGCGATGCGGGCCACGTCCTCGCGCCAGCGGCCCTGCTCGAACAGGTCGAGCGAGGCGTTGGCGGCCGCGCAGGCCAGCGGATTGGCCATGTAGGTGGGGCCGTGCATCAGGGCGGCGCCGGGATCGTCCGACCAGAAGGCCTCGAACACCCGACGGCTGGCGACGGCCGCGGAGAGGGGCAACGTCCCGCCCGTGAGCGCCTTGGACAGGGTGACGATGTCCGGCGTGACGCCCGCGCCTCCGCACGCGAACAGGTCGCCGGTGCGGCCGAAGCCCACGAAGATCTCGTCGAAGATCAGCAGGATGTCATGGGCGTCGGCGACGCGGCGCAGCCGGCGCAGCACCTCGTCGTCGTGGAACACCATGCCGCCGGCGCCCTGCACGCGCGGCTCCACGAGCATGGCGGCGATCTCCGGGCCGTGCTCCTCGAGGCGAGCGACGAGGGCCGCCTCGGCCGCGTCGTCGGTCGGGAGGGCCACGACGTGCTGGGCGGGCATGACGCCCGCGAACAGGCGGTGCATGCCTTCCTCGGGATCACAGACCGTCATCGTGGCCAGGGTGTCGCCGTGATAGCCGCCCAGGAACGACAGGAAGCGCGTGCGGCCCTGGACGCCGCGGTTGATCCAGTATTGCAGGGCCATCTTCATCGCGATCTCGACCGAGACCGAGCCGGACTCCGCGAAGAAGACGTGGTCGAGGTCCCCGGGCAGCAGGGCCGAGAGGCGCGAGGCCAGCCGGTAGGCGGGCTCGTGGGCCAGGCCGCCGAACATCACGTGCGGGGCGCGCTCCAGCTGCGCCTGCACGGCCGCGCGGAGGTGCGGGTGGTTGTAGCCGTGGCAGGCGGTCCACCACGAGGCGATGCCGTCCAAAAGCTCACGGCCGTCCTCCAGGACGATGCGGGCGCCCTCCGTGCGGGCGACGGGGAGCGGCGCCGACGCGGTCTTCATCTGGCAATAGGGACGCCAGACGTGCGGGGCGCCGCGGGTCAGCCAATCGGGAGCTTCGGACATGAGGAATCTCTCAGGAGCACGGGCGGCTTGCGCGGCTGCGGAGGGAGGCGCAGACGGTCAGGTCGGGCGCCGCAAGCGGAGGATCTTGGCGCCTGGATGGGGGTCGATCGGCGGCAGCGCGAGCACGAGCCGCTCGATCAGCGGAAGCGCCTGCTGCACCGCGCCTTCCGCCTGGAGCTCGGAGAACGGGCAAGGATACGCGAGGATCACGCGGTAGATGTTCGCGAAGGAGCGCGCGTAAACGCCGACCTGGTCGTCTTGCCCGATGAACCGCCCGTGGGCGGCGCCCTCCGAGGCCGCGGGGCCGCGCACGCGATCGACGGCGCGCGCGATGGCGACCTGCCGCCGCCACGCCGCGGGGCTGCGCGAGCCGCGCTCGCGGATCTTCTGGAGGTGGCCGGCCACGGTCTCGCGCTCGCGCGCGCCGAGCGACGTGGTCGCGAGCGCCTGCTCGAGCGCGGCGTCGTCGAGCTCGAGCAGGTCGATCAGGTTCACGCCGGCGCGCTCCACCTCGTCGGCCCATCGCGCGAGGAGCAACATGTCGTCGACGTCCACCTCGTCCCGGCGCGGCTCCGACGTCCCCCAGACCACCGGGGAGGTGTCGTCCACGACGACCGCGCCGAGGGCGCCTGCGCGCAGCGCGAGGCCCTCCAGCTCGTCATCCAGGCGGTGCGTCGACGCGCCCTGCGGGGGCCGCGGGGCCTCGTCGTGCGGCGACGAGAGGCCCGCGAACGAGGCGGCGAGCTCCTCGAGCCGCCCGGCGACCTCGGCGGGCTCGCCGGGAGGCTCGGCGAACCGCGCGACCAGCCGCGAGCCGTTCGGCAGCGCGCACCACACCGTGCGCGGATCGTCGGAAGGCCTGCCCCCGAGCTCGATCAGGGCGTCATCGGCGGACAGCTCGCGCTGCACGAGGTCGAGGAAACGGAGCAGGGCAGGATCCATGGGAGGCGCAGCTTACTCGAAGGCAGGCAACGTGACACGGCGCAGGAGTCGCCGGGGAGCCAGCGTCGTCGCGGCGCACGGATGGGGTGAGGCGAAAGGGGGAAGAAAACAGCTCGAGAATGTCAAGATAAAACCATTCTTGTGCGCGCGACACGCTCCTTCTCCGAAATCCTGTCGCTGATTCGCCACGGCGCAGGGCACGCCGCCGCCGAGCCCGCCGCCGGGCGGCCACAGCATGCGTCTCGGACGGGCGAGCGCGGCCTCGTATGGATCGCGCTGGATCAACAGCGGGTCCCTCTGGGTCGCGTTCCTCAACGAGACCACGGGGCAGCTCTACATCCGCAGGGGGGCCCAGGTGATCACCGACTCGCTCCGGATCGGCATCGCCGGTTACTCCGCGAATGGATACGTGCTCGTCGAGGGATATGATTCCTCCCTGACGAGCCGGACGGACACGTACATCGGCACCGCCGAGAGTTACAGCCACCTCGTGCTCAGGCAAGGAGCGAGCTTCTCCTCGCACAACGTGTACATCGCGAAGTGCCCGCTCTGCTCCGGCGACGCCGTCGCCACGGGCTCCGCGACGACGTGGGTCAACACCGGGGAGTTCGTCGTGGGCGCGACCGGCTGGGGGACGCTGCTCGTCGAGCAGGACGCCAAGCTCTTCACCGCGAACGCGCGCATCCATATCACCGATGACGGCATGATCGGGATCCGCAGCAGCGCGGTCGTGCGCGGCTGGGGCGCCACCTGGACCAACGAGGGGCTGCTGCGCGTCGGGGACTTCGGTTATGGTGAGCTCAGGATCGGCGCCTACGGCAGCGTCGTGACAGAGGACACGGAGGTCCGCTCGCTGAGCGGCAACGGGGTCCTCGAGGTGAACGGGCCGTATGCGTCGTGGCGCAACAGCGGTGACGTGATGCTCGTCACGCGGGATCCAACGGCGCCGGCGCTCGTCATCCGCAAAGGCCTCGCCAGCGTCGGCGGCGCGATCCGGACCGGGCCGCTGCACCCGTCCGTCGAGCCGCCTCACCCGGGGCCCGTCGCGCGCGTCGCGGGACCATGACGGTCGCGGGGGCGAGCGGCGCGCCGCTGCTCCAGGTGGACGAGGACGTGAGCCTCGACGGCGCGCTGGAGGTCCTGTCGGCGGACGAGACCACGTCGTTCCAGGCCGGGGATACCGTCGCCCTGCTCGGCTGGAACGGCGAGCTCACGGGCGCGTTCGCGGACGTGTACATCGCCTTGCCGCTGCCCCCGGGGCTCGCCTGGGACACCTCGGCGCTGTACACGACCGGCGAGATCACCGTCGTGCCTTCCTGAGCCCGCGTACACGTCCGCGAGCTCCTCAACCACCACGCCGCCCTCTCCCACGCGAGCTCTCCAGGAGGGCAGGAGCAGCCGGAGGGCGCCGAGGCCGGGAGCCGGCGCAGACAATTCGAGAATGTCAAGGCGAAACCACCGCGCCCGCGCGAGGTACCCAACCTGGGTTGCGGACTGGTCAGACCTTTACCAGCGGCAGGAGCGCGGCCCTCGTGGCCCGCGTGGGGTTGGACTCTGGCGCCTGAGCTCGGCGACAATGAAAACGGAGGCGCCAGCCCATGATCACAGAGCTCATCGGAGACCTTCCGGCGCGCGTTCATGGCCACATGGCGAGCAACGTCGCGGCCGAGCAGGGCCTGGATGACGCCGAAGAAGCCCTGGATCGCATCGGGGAGACCCCGGGCCACGTCGGGGAAGCCCTGGGGTATATCGATGACATAGGCATGCGCGCCGAGGACTCACCCGTCCGCGCCGAGGACGCTCCGATACACGCCGAAGCACACGCGCGCGCCGAGGATGCGCCGGCGCGCGCTGCGGGGGCTCCAGAGCGCGCCGCGGAGGATCCGGAGCACGTCGACATCTTGCAGGTGCGCTTCCCGCGGCTGACGTCCGACGACGTGGTGCGACGCCTGCTGCAGCGGATCGAGGAGCGCCGCACGACGGGCGTGTGCTTCCCGGACATGTCGACCTTGAACATCGCGGCGATCCAGCCCGCGTTCCGGCGGCTCCTCCAGCGGCGCATGCTGGTGTTCAACGACGGCGCGGGGGTCGCCTGGGCGGCGCGGCGGCAAGGCCGCCCGCTGCCCGACAACCTGAACGGCACCGATCTGGTCCCGCGGCTGCTCGCGGCGGCGAGGGCGGGCACGTCGGTGTACCTGCTCGGCGCGAAGCCCGGGGTGGCGGCGCGCGCTCTCGAGCGCCTCGCGGAGCGTCACCCGCACCTCCGCTTCGTCGGCAGCCATCACGGCTACCTGGACGCCGCCGCCGAGGCCGAGGTCGTCGCGACGCTGCGCCGGCTGCGCCCGCAGATCGTGATGGTGGCGATGGGCAACCCGCTGCAGGTCGAGCTCATCGATCGCCACCTCGACGACCCCGCGCTCGAGGGCACGTTGTGGCTCGCCGTGGGCGGCCAGCTCGATTACCACGGCGGCACGCTGCGCCGGGCGCCGCCGTGGGTGCGGCGGGCGCGCCTCGAGTGGCTCTACATCTCGATGCAGCAGCCCTACAAGGCGCGCCGTTACCTGCTCGGGATACCGCGCTTCGTGGCGCGCTGCCTCTGGGCGGAGCGGCGGGGCGGCCACGCCGCGCCCGGCGACGAGGCCGCGCGATGACGGCGCGGGCCAGGGCGCGCGGCGCGCTCAAGGGCCTGCTGCGGCGCGCGACGGCCGGGCTCGGCGCGGCGATCCCGGGGCTCCGCGGCCCGGCCGAGGCGCCGCGGGTCCTGTGTTATCACGGCGTCTGCGACCGCCCGCCCGACGAGTGGTCGGTGACGCCGGCGCAGCTCCGCCGCCACATGCGCTGGATCGCCGCGCACTGCCGCCCCGTGCCGCTCGAGGACATCGTGCGCGCCGTCTCCGGCCGCGCGGCGCTGCCGCCGCGCGCGGTGGCGGTGACCTTCGACGACGGCCTGCGCGACGTCTTCACGACGGCGGCGCCGATCCTGGCGGATCTCTCGATCCCGGCGGCGGCCTTCGTGTCCCCGGGGCTGCTCGACGGCCTGCGGCCGCACGCGAGCTACGCGCCGACGCGGCCGTTCATGCGCTGGGACGAGGTGCGGGCGCTCGCGCGCGCCGGCTGGACCATCGGCTCGCACGCGCTCACCCACCCGGTGCTCGCGGACCTGCCGGCCGACGAGGCGCGGCGCGAGCTCGTGGAGTCGCGCCGCGCGCTCGCGGAGCGCTGCGAGCGCGAGGTGACGCTGCTCGCCTACCCGTACGGGACGCGGCGCACGGTGTCGCCGCGCGATCGGCGGCTCGCCGCCGAGGCCGGCTACGAGGCGGCGTTCCTCGACATGACCGGGCCGCTCGTGCCGGGGAGCGACCTGATGGCGCTGCCGCGCAACAAGGTCCTCGGCACGGACAGCATGGCGGTGGTGCGCGCGTCGGTGTCGGGGCGCATGGATCCGTGGCGCCTCGTCGAGAGCCGCTGAGCGGGCGCGAGCCGAGCAAAAGGCCGTTCGAGGCTCCGCCGTGCTCGTCATGGCGGTTCGCTCCCCGGCTCGACTCCCCGCAGCAGCGATAGCACTGTTTCACTTCTCGAACGCCGCCGTTCCAGCCCGCTGTCTGGCGTCGCCCGCCGCGTCGCCGCATACTCTGGACATGATCCTGGCGCGGTTACGGCCACAGCGCGCCTCGCGGCGTGACTGAGATGCACCCATGAACCCATGCGCCCGACCACGCGCTTGGTCTGGAACCATAACCTACCATAACAACACATTGGCGAACATATGAACCACATCTGTCACACGACGCCCATGCGCGCCCTGTTCTGCGGCCTTGTCGCCGGAGGCATCTCGCTGAGCGCACCCGCTCGAGCTCAGACGGCGGAGTTCGGAGTATACGAAGGGGAAGCTTGCCCCGTAGGATACACACCGTTGACCGCGATCGACGCCTTCTGGACGTTCATTACCCGCTGCGATGAGCTCCCCTATTCAGGAGTCTTTCGCATCGCAGACGGGTCTTCGATAGACGGCCCGTGGAACAACTGCCAGCAGCACGCCGACGATACCCGCGAGCTGGACTACACGCTCTGCAAGCCCAACTACGAGCTCTTTGACATCGGCGAGACCACCTTTGCGGTGGTGAGAGGCGGAGAGGAGTGCCTGGAAGGCTTCAAGCACGTGGATTTCGCCACCGCCTCGGCCTACTCGGATGAGCTATGCACTCACGTCGGGTACTGGGGGATCGCGCGGATCGGCGGAGGGGGATCCATTGACGGTCCAGGTTACGGCTGCGGCGTCCGCGCGGCCGACCCTCGCCCGCTCGGTGATGCCATCTGCGTAGAAATCGACTGAATATCCCGGATCAGAGGCGGCTCGCGCGCGACGTCTCGCCGTCGTCGCGTGCCGATCGAGACAGCCAGATGGCCAGCGTCGCGGCGTCGAATCTCGTCGGCCGAGGGCTCTCCGGCCGGGCGTCGCCGCCGCCGCGGCAGCTCACGCCTCTCCCACCTCGTTCGCGAACCCCTTGGCGGGATCCGCCTCCCTCGCCGGGTCGCCCGGAGGGGCCTTCTGGATGATGGCCTGCTTCCAGCGCCCCGAGAAGTAGTACGCCATGCTGGCGGCCATCGACACGAAGAAGCTCACCGAGATGGCGTACCAGACGCCCCGCGCGCTGTTCATCTCGCGCGAGAGCCAGTACGCGAGCGGGGTGCGGATGACCCAGAGGCTGAGCAGGGAGTTCACCGTCGTGATCACCGTCGCGCCCGCGCCGTTGATGATGCCGTTGCTCACGAAGGAGAGGCCGAACAGGACATAACACGGGCCGACGATGTGCAGGTACGAGACCCCGAGCCCGATGACGACCGGATCGGTGATGAACACCCGGAGCAGCGCCTCGGGGAAGACGACCGTGACCGCCGAGATCACGATCGTGATCGCGCCGCTGAACACGCAGCCCCACGTGAAGATCTCGCGCACGCGGCCGTGGTGCCCCGCGCCCAGGTTCTGCCCGGCGAGCGTCGCGATCGCCATGCCCATGTTGACCGCGGGCAGGACGGCGATCTGGTCGATCCGCGAGGCCGCGCCGAACGCCGCGGTCGCGACCTCCCCGAACCCGTTCACGATCCCCGTCACCACGACCATGCCGAGCGAGACCACCGACTGCTGGACGGACGCCGGCACGCCGATGCGGAACGTCGTCCGGATCGTCGAGCCGAGCTGGCCGAAGCGAGGCCACCTCGGCGCGATCGGGGACTTCTTCAGGTGGAGATGGACGTTGAGCGCCACGAGCACGAGCACCTGCGAGACGAGCGTGGCCCAGGCGGTCCCGTTCAAGCCGAGCTCCGGCAGCCCCAGCCGCCCGAAGATGAGCAGCGGATCGAGCACCGTCGTGAACAGGACGGAGCCGAGCTGGAAGTAGAGGGGCGTCTTCGAGTCCCCCGTCCCCTGGAGCATGCTCCGGAGCGCGAACATGCCGAAGCTGAAGGGCAGCGAGAGCATGTAGACGCGGAGGTAACTCAGCGACGGCGCGAAGACCTCGGCCGGCGTGTCCATCGCCCGCAGGATCTCCGGCGTGAAGATCTCGCCGAGCACGGTCAGCGCGACGCCGAGCCCGTAGATCAGCACCGTGGAGCCGTCCACGACCCGCCGCAGCTCGTCGAACCGGCGCGCGCCGAAGCTCTGCGAGACGAGGATGTTCGTCGCCAGCGTCATCCCCATCCCGACGCCGAAGATCGTGAAGATGACGGGGAAGCTCACGGTGACGGCCGCCAGGGCCGCGGTGCCGAGGAACTGACCGACCCAGATGGCGTTGATGAAGCTGTAGGCCGTGTGGAGGAGCCCTCCGAGCAGCATCGGGAGGGAGAACGTCACGAGGTGCCGGGGAACGCTGCCGGTCGTCAGATCGGTGCCGAAGTTCGGTTTCATCAAGCTCCTGGGCCACGGTCGGGCCGGAAGGGTCGCGGTCGGCGGCTGGTCTAGCACGCGGTCGTAAGACCGCGCAGCCGCGCAGCCACGCAGCGCCGCGCCGTGCAGCGTCGAGCGCTCGCCGGCGGAGGCGCGGCGGAGCGCCACGGGCGACGGCCACCTCCTTCGGCGCTCCGGACGCGGCCGTCCCTCGCGCGGGCCCTCCGGCGCGGGAGCCCAGGCTGCTGGACATCGTGTCCACTGGCCTGGACACGCCCCGGGGGTTCGCGACACGCCGTACCGCAGCCGCGGAGGCGATTGCGCGGGGATCCCGCCGCGGCATGCCGCCGGCGCGGTGTACGCCGAGCTCACCGGGCGGATGGTACACGAGGTGCTAATCCGTGAACGGACCGGCCGACGAACCGGCGGCTGCACCGGCGGACGAACGGTCAACGAACGCCGGTGACTCGATCACGAGCTGCTCACGAGGGCTGACGCCGCGCATGAGCTCCTCGGCATCGTGCACGGCTGCCGCCACGTAGAGGCTCCCCGGAGCGCGCTCGCAGAGGGCCCTCTTGAGGGTCCAGATCCGCCGCGCCGCGCAACCTTCCTATCGAGGATGTGAGAAGCCATGTTCATGCGATCGAAGCGATACGCATCTCACCGTCAAGGCGCCTCTCCGATGCGCGAACCACACGGCGGGGCCCCTCGGCCCAGCGCCGGCTCGCGGGCGACGCGGAGCGTCGCGCGGCTCACGTGCATCGCCTCCGCGTCGTTGCTCGGCGCGGCGCAGGCGGCCCACGCGGCCGAGATTCCCAAGATCAATGTCACCGAAGCGGGTCCGGAGCGGGACATCCCGCTGGGCTCGTTCTACCTGTCCGGCACGGCGGACGCTGATGTCACGCGGATCCAGGCGTTCGTCGTCCGCACGAGCATGCCGTGGCTCTTCGGAGGCAACGGCCCGACCTGCGAGGCGACCAAGGACCAGCTCAAGCTGTTCCAGAGCAAGAACGCGGCCGGCAAGAAGGTGGGGACCGAAGATCTGCCTCGCTTGTCGCCCGGCACCTTCCCGGCGTCGAGCATCTGGATGGCGTCCGAGGACTGGCAGACGCTGATCCCGGCAGCCTGGGAGAAGAAGCCCGCCGAGGAGGGGAAAGAGGCCACATTCAATATCTTCGTCGGAGGAGACGACTTCTTCGTCACGGGAGCGAGCTACTGCGTGCTCCTTTACAAGGAGGTGACGACGGAGAAGGCCGATCGGGACAGCGTCGCGAAGATGCTGGATAAGCTGTCGACGTCGGTGGATACGTGCGCGGCGAGCAGCAAGAACCAGGCAGACGTCGACGTCTGCATCGAGAAGGCGATCACAGACTTCGAGAAGGAGCTCGCGTCGCTCCCGCTCCCCGCGAAGACGGCGGGTGAGGTCGCCGCCGCGGCGAGGGCACAATGGGAGCCGCTGCGCACGATGGCGTCGGCCGCCTCACGGGCCGACAAGCTGCTGAACGACTGGAGCACCAGGGCGCAAGACACCGTGTTGAAGGCTGCCGATCTCCGCACCATGCTGGACTTGAAACCGCCGACCGCCCGCCCTGCCGAACAGCAGCCGAGCGAAGCGCAGCGGGCTGCAGACCAGCTGGCGCTGGCGATAGGAGAGCTCCTCGTACAGCACAACAAGCTGGACCGGTTCAGGGGCAAACTTTACACCCGCGACGGGAAGATCGAGGTCGCATCCCTCCAGTTGAACGGCGACTTCACGGACATCCTGGTCGCGGACGCGAACGCGGCGCCCGGCAAGCGCGCGCCGCTCGGCGTGGGCGCAGATGCCCTGCGCATCCCGGCGGCGGACGTCACCCTCCGCGATCTCCTGGAGCTGACGCGGAAGCGGATCCGCATCGATGACGAGTACATGGACGTAAGTGTCTTGCAGCAGCGGTTGCATCCGATCCTCTTGGCTCGTGATCGCCTCAAGGACGAAGACCGCAAGGTGCTCGACGAGGCGGCACAACGGTTCGGGCAGCTCGCCCGGTACATCCATCGAGCGCTCCTGGCGAGGACGCCCGCGCAGGCTGCGCCCCCTGTGCCGCCGAAGGCGCCTGCGCCCCCCGTGCCGCCTGCACCGCCGAAGGCGCCCGAGGCCCCCGAGCCGCCGTCGCTCGACAGGTTGTTCGGGGACTGGCTGTTCACCCTCGCGGTGCCCTGCGACGAAGCAGGTTACGATCAATGGATCGGACCCCCGAGCCTCGTGAAGCCCACGTGCGGCAAAGGGGGCAGGGGCTGGCCCGGCCACCCTGGCACCAAGGACGGCCCCATCGCGCTCCTCGCGACCGATCTGCAGGACTTCCAGAAGGCGCTGGACGCATGGACCACACGGGGCAGCAAGCTGGTGGTGACCTACGTCTCGCGCGGGGCCAGGCCGCTGACACGGCCGTTCAGCAAGCGCTTCGCGTACACGCAGAGCACCTGGCTCTTCAGCTACGCCACGCCGGTGGTCGGGTACGGCGTCGCGCTCAACGCCGCAGATCCGTTCAACATCTTCTACTACGGCCTGCAGGTCCACCTCGTGCCGAACCCGGTCCAGGAGCCGCTGTGGACACACGGCCCGCGCGACGTCTTTCGCGCCTTCGCGCTGGAGCTCGGGATGTCGCTGCCGGCGACGACCTACGGGCCGGGTGAACGGTTCCGCGGGTGGAAGGGCCTCCCTCCGCTCTTCCTCGGGGCGACCTTCCACGCGCTGCCCTACGCCGGCGTGAGCGCCGGAGGCGTGCTGCTGGAGCGCCGCTCGAGCCCGCTCGAGCAGGAAGCAGCGAAGCTCTTCATCAGCCCCTACGTCGGGATGAACGTGCAGATCAACATCCCCGATCTCCTGCGCAACGCAACGACCAGCACGACGACCAAGACCGAGTGAAGGAGGCAATCGCCATGTCGAACCACATGACGTCCGTGAACATGAGCAAGGACAGCGTGAAATCCGGCGCGGAGCTCGAGGTGCGCGTCGACTACGAGAGCGACGACGGCGGCCCGATCCACGTCAGCTGCGGCGGCGGATTCTCCGTCTCGCCGGCCTCCCATGCCGTCGGGGCGAGCCCCTCCGGCACGGCGCGTTTCCCGGTGAAGATCACCCGGGGCAACTCGACGACCAAGAGCTGCCGGCTCGTGTTCCAGTTCTTCAACTCGACGCGCGAGAAGCTGGTGGAAGTGACATGATCCCCCGGCGCACCCCTCTCGCCGTCCTCGCGTCGCTCCTCCTCGCCCAGCTGGGCTGCGGGAGCGACGATCCCGCGGTCCTCAAGATCGCCGTGCAGAAGCAGACGAGCGACGGCTGCTACGCCACGATGACCGGCGAGCCGGCCCCGAGCGCGCTCCGCCTCCCGTCCTGCGGCAGCACGGCGCCCGCCGAGCTGATCAGCGGCGCCGATCGCGTGCGGGTCATCGTCGACTACGATGTCCCGTTCGCGGAGGCGGCGGCGGCGCCGTCGCCCACCCTGCGCGTGATGCTGGACGGCGTCGAGACCCCCACCGGAGCCAGCAACGAGACGCAGATCCAGGGCGACCGGAGGTGGTCTGTCTCCACGTTCATCGTCCCCGCCAGGCCGGCCGACGAGCTGCGCATCTCCGTGGAGACGCCCTCGGGCTACAGCGGGAATGTCCCCGAGTCGTTCAAGCTGAAGCCTCCGGTGGTCGACGTGAACGTCGCGCAGTGCCCGGCGGACGGCCTGTGCGAGATGCTCGGCGGCGTCGGGTCGGCCCAGGTCGAGCTGCGGGTGCCGGGGAGCGTCACGCAATCGGTCGCGCTCACGTCGAGCGTCGACGGGATCGAGGAGCCGGCGGAGCACGTGGTCGACACCAAGCGAAGAGAGCCCGGCGTGACGGTGGGCGTCGCCGAGCTCAGGGTCCCTGTGGCGGAGGACGCGGCCACGTGGACGCTCACCGCCCGCCTCGGCGCGGGGGTGTACGCGGCGCGGCCGATCACGCTGCGCGCGCCGCCGATCCGCGCGTCCATCGGGTGCACGTCCCCGTGCGAGGTGAAGGCCGGCTCGACCGTGGGCCTCACCGTGACGGCGCCCCTCTCGATCCACGCGACGCAGGCCGTGGTCCGCACCGCCGTCGACGGCGTCCCTGGCATCGTGGGCGCGACGCTCGACCTGAACCAGCGGGACGTGGGCGCTAGGACCCTCTCGGGGGTCCAGACGCTGACGGTCCCCACGCCGAAAGGGGATGGCGCGGCGTGGCAGATCGACGTCAACGTCGCCGGCTACGCGGCGCAATCCATCCTGGCGACCATCGATCCTTGAGCCAGCCGCGAGCGCGCCGCCGTCCGTTCCGAGGGGCGGCCGCGCGCGCTCCCCGGGATCGAAGGACCACAAAAGGCGCCGCGACGCGCGTGGTCGCAGGCGCAACCCAGCTGTCGCCCTGCCAGGCAGGGCTCGAGTCCGAACACTCCTCCTGTGTAAGCGCTGCCCGAAGAGACGGGTCCAGAGGCGTTCATGAGCAACCTACAACGTATCGCCGTCTTCGTGTCGATGCTCCTCTCGTTCGCCGTCGCGCGCACGGCCACGGCGCAGGTGGCGCCGCTCGCAGCCGGAGCCGGATCGGCGGGCGCGGCCGCGCTCGCCGAGACGAAAGCCCCGCCGGCTATCCACGTTGACGATCAGGTTGACCCGGATGTACAGCTCGTGCTGAACGGCGCGATCCCGACGAACAAAGAGCTCCTCGAAGAGGAGATCAGGAAAGCCGTCGACAACCGGGCCAAGTTCGACGTCCTGGTCGCGCAGAGCGAGGAGAGAAAGGAGAAAGGCCCCGATCCGGAGATCCAGCTGAAGGAGATGGAGAGCAAGCTCCGCGAGCTGCCGGGCAAGAAGTCGTCCCTCGAGGACCTGCTGAACAAGATCGAAAAGGTGTCCTGCGCCGGCGGCAACCTCCAGCCGACCCAGGACCTGACTGACGAGCTGGTCCGCGCGCTGTCCTCCGCGGACTTATGGAGCGCGGCCCCGTGGCTCACGATGGAGTGGAGCTCCGCCATGGGCGAGCTGAAGCGCATCAAGCAGGAGAAAGAGGCCACCTGCCAGAAGCTCGTGGACAAGGTGCGCAATAGCCACACAGCGATCCTCGCGCCGTTTGGCGCCCTGGAGGAGTTCTACCGGAACGAGCAGAAGAACCTCAAGGGGATCATCGGCAAGCAGGACAAGCCCCGGCGGCTCCGCGACGCATGGAACAATCGCTTTGCAGAGCTCATCGAAGCCCAGCGGAAGCTGCAGGGCGACGTGAGCGCGGCGACCGACGTGAGCACCAAGCTCCCGTATCTGATCGGGATCCTCGGGGTGTTCAGCCTGTCCATCATGGTGATGGTGCGGCGCTTCCCGACCGACGTGCAGCGCGAGTGGGTGCGCACGGGTCAGGTCATCCAGTTTCTGACCGTCACCATCATCATCATCGTGATCCTCGCGCTCGGCCTCGCCGGGAAGCTCACCCAAGAGAGCCTCGGGACGCTGCTCGGCGCCATCGGCGGGTATGTCCTCGCGCAGGGCGTCGGGCGCGGGCGGAGGGCGCCACCGCCGCCGGCCGGCGCGACGACGATCGCCACGACGACCACCACGCAGGCTGCGACGAGCCCTCCGCAGATTCGAGCCTCCACCACCACGCCGCAATCCTTGTAGGGGAGGCCGATATGACTCGGGAGCACACTGCAATGAACCACCCCCAGCGATTCACCGCGCCTCTGGCCGTAGCCGTCGGGCTAGCGACGTTGCTCTGGATGGTCGCCCTCGTGCTCGTACACAACGGGATGCACCAGCCGCAGCCGCAGAGCGGCGCCGCCGCGAGGTTCCCCGAGAGCGCCGCCCACTGGGCCGAGCTCCTGCTCTGCGCGCTGCCGTTCCTGCTCTCGTTGTGCGTGGCGCTCATTCTGCGCGGGCAGGACGATCGCCTGGAGTTCATCCTGGAGCCCGCCGAGCCCGCGGAGTCCTACCGCGAGCTCGACGAGCTCTGGAAGGGAGACGCAGAGCGGATACGGCGCGGCCGCCGCGAGCTCATCGCGCACGCCCTCCTCTTCGGGGCGCTCGGCACGCTCGCGCTGGGCTGCTGCACGCTCGTGATCCTCGAGGCTGTCTCGATCCTGGAGGCGACCCCGCGGCTCGCGGGCGCCGTCACGAGAACATCCGAGGAGCTCCGGGCGTCGGCCGAGCTCCGCCGTATGGTCGCCGTGTCCGTCGCCTCGGCGACCGCGGTCTGCTTCACGATCTCGTTCGGGCAGGTCCTGGTGCGCACCGCGCGCCAGGACCTCGCGCCCCGCGCCCTCGGGACCGCCTGCCGCTCGCTGCTCATCGTGGTGCTCACCGCCGTGGTCACGACAGGCAGCCTCGTCTACGCCGGGATCGCCGACGAGCCGATCGAAGCCCTGCTGTGCGGCGTGGTGGTCGGCCTCCTCGGCGATCGCATCATCGAGATGGTCTTCGACGCCATCGCGATCGTGTTCGGCGTCTCGTCCGGCTCGGACGACAACCTCGAGAACTTCAAGCTCATCGACGGGCTCGACGAGGAGGAGCGGCTGCGCCTGAGCGAGCAGGGGATCAGCTCGCTGCAGTCCCTCGCCTTCACGTCGACGGCGCTCCTCTTCTTCTCGACCCGGTACAGCTACCAGCGGATCTGCGACTGGCAGGACCAGGCGCTCCTCTTCCTCCTGCTCGGGGAGCAACGAGCCCTCTCATGGCGGGAGCATTTCCTGGTGCGCGGCGCCTGCGACGCCCAGGAGCTCGCGGCGAAGCTGCACGCAGGCCCGAGCGCGGCCCTGGACTCGAAGGCGCTGGAGCGGCTGCAGCTCTGCGACACCGACGAGGCGGCGGTGGTCCTCGATCGGCTCACGAGCCACCCGGACGTCGCCAGGAGGCAGCTCTGGAGGCGACACGTCCCGCGGCTCCAGGCGGCGCGTCGGGACGCCGCAGAATAACGGGGCATCGCGGCGCAATCCATCCTGGCGACCATCGATCGTTGAACCATCCACGGGCGCGCCGCCCTCCTTTCCAGGGGCGGCCGCGCGCGCTCCCCCAGATCGAAGGACCACAAACGCGCCGCGACGCGCGTGCTCGCAGCGCGTGACTATCTCGGCTCGATGGAAGCTCGATGGTAGATGCTTCCGCTCCGGTCGAGCGCTCGCAGCCCTGACCGCGCAGCTCCGCTCAGCCGCTTGGGCGGTAGGCAGCTAGTGTGTAGCCCTCGGGCGGACTCCGAACGGATAGCGCTCGATGTGTCCGTCTTTGAATTTTCGCCCGATGATGACTCCGTCGCCGTCGCTCGGCCATTCGTGCGGTTCATAGACGCGAACCGCCCCGCCGGGATGTCGAACGATCACAGCCTCGGATAGGCTCGCCAGACGTTCCTGGTAGCTCTTGATCTCTTCGGCGATGATAGCGCCAAGAGCGGACTCAGGCTTCTCGGGAACGCCGGACGGCACGGTCCCGGAAGGTGCCGTGTCGTTGGTCATGCAGACAGCCAACCGCGACTTGATCGAGGCAAGCGCGGCACGCTCAGCCGCGCACTCATTGGCGGCAGGCGTCGTGCCCGAAGGCGCGGGTGACACGCTGGCATGCGCTTGCACATGTGGCGTATCATTTCGAGCGGCGCGTCCTATGAAGGCGCCCACGATGCCGGCTCCGGCTATGATGACGAGCGCAACGTTGCGCGACATAGTCATTTGTCCATCTCACCGCTGCGGTTCAACCGACTCTTCCGTCTTTCCGCCAAACATGAACTGAACGGAAGGGCTAGCGGGCTTTCCATCGATCATAATTGTTCCATCTGGCGCACGCCTCCACACGGGAAGTGGATTGATCTGGGGCTCCCATGGACGGAATGCGGCAGGATCTGAGCGCGGACCAGCATCTGGTCCGGCATACCATCCGAGCGTTCCGTCTGGCAGCTTTCGAGCGACAATGACTCCATCACCATCAATCGGCCATTCATCAGGTTTGTAGACGCCGGTCGTTCCATCATGGTGCTGGACGATCACAGCCTCGGGATAGCTATCCAAGAGCTCGCGATTCCGGCGGATCTCTTCAGGGCTTGGAAGACGCGGACCCAGAGCCCCGGATTCTGCCGGATGATCGGGCCGCAATAGCTCGGGAGCGCCGGATGGATTGGCCTCGGGAACCCGCGCGCGAAAAGCCATGCAGATATCCAGCTGCGCCTTCGTCGCAGCGAAATCGGCGCGTTCCGCCTCGCAGGCACGGTCGGCAGGCGCCCCAGCCAGATCCACGGATGATGCGCTCGGAGCGGCTTGCACACTTGGCGCGTCGTGCGGAAAGGCGCGCCCAATGAAGGCGCCTGTGATGCCGGCGATGAGCGCGAACGCAAGACATCTACGAAGGGTCATCGTCCTTCTCGTTAGTACACGCAGCCTGGAGGCGGAGGCTGGCAGTGATTATGATCTTGATTCGGGTGCTCCACGGGAGGGACACCAACGTCGCAGGGCGTCACCCAATGCTTCGAATCTGGCGCAGGACATACCTGTATGCCCTGAAGCTCTAGCTCCGCCGCGCCAAGTAATACCTCCTCTCTGAACAGGTCCGTCAGCTCGCCCGCCTCAACGTTGTCGCACATAGGCGTGAACGCGATTGAATCAACAGCGATACAAAATGCGACACAATTGACCGGCGGGTCCGTGTAACAGAATGGCTTGACAGAATTCTGACTGGACGGCGTGCTCTGATTGGCTTGCTACCCGGAAGGCTTGCATCCGGACGACGATGAATCTGCGCCGATTGAGCAAAGGGAAAACGCAACAATGACAACCCAACGAACGCACATAATCGACTTTTTCATGTGCAATTTGCCTGTGCCTCGAGGGCCATGGTTACGGGAGAGCGGGGTCGCAGCACCCTGGCTGCGAAATGTCACGGGAAGCACGTTTGGTATGAGAGTTCGGCGGCGCTGGCGTCATACTGGGCCGAGCACGCGTGGCCTCAATTGCCGGCATCGATGTCACGCTCCATTCTCCTGGGAGCCAGGCGCCTCCCGCCCGCCCAGGCACACGGCCACGTAGTCGGCGACCATCCGCTCCAGCGAGAACCGCTCCCTCGCGCGCTCCCACCCCGCCTCGCCCATGCGCGCCCGCAGCGCCGGGTCGCCGCCGAGCTCCACCAGCGCCTCCGCGAACGCCGCCGCGTCGCCCGGCGGCACCAGCCGGCCCGTCGCCCCGTCGTCCACCTGCTCGGCCATGCCGCCGACCGCGGTGGCCACGACCGGCAAGCCCTCGGCCATCGCCTCCAGCGACGCGTTCGGGCACCCCGCGGGCTCGGCGATCAGCGCGAACACATCGAGATCGTTCAGGAAAGTACGCGTGTCGGCGAGCTCGCCGACCCACTCGACCTCGAGCCCCGCGGCGAGCCGGCGCAGCTCCTCGGCGTGCGCCTCCGCGCCGCGCTCGACCCCCCCGGCGATACGCAGCACGTGCGGCGGCAGCCGCGGCGCGGCCAGCCGCAGCGCGGCCAGGAGGTCGCCGAGCTTCTTGTGCGGGTGGATGCGCGCCGCCGTGCCGATCGCGAGCCGACCCCCGCGCGGGCGCGCCGCCGCCGCGGCGGGCGGGCGCGCGCCCATCGCGACGCCGTTCGGCACCACGTGCGCCGGCGCCCCGAGCACCTCCGCGGCGAGCGCCGCCTCGGCGGCGTACTTGACGATCACGCCGGCCAGGCGGGCGCCGTACTCGCGCGGCGCGCGGTACGGGAGCCCCCGGCGCGGCGACGCAAAGTACCGGCGCAGCGACGCGAAGTACATCTCGCCCGGGCTCACGTCGAAGAGCGGGACGTCGAGCAGCCCGTCGGCCAGGAGCACCTTGTGCTCGGCGATCACGTTCCACATCAGCACCGCCCCGGGCGGGTCCTCCTCGATCGCCCCGAGCAGCCGCTCCACCGCCTCGGCCGGCTCGATGTCGGCCGGCGGCGGCACCGCCAGCACCGGGATGCCCGCGGCGACGAGCGCCCGCCGCCCCGGGGTCGGGTACTCCGGCTGCTCCTCGATCACCGCCGCGCGGCCGCGCACGCCCGCGGCGGCCAGGCCGAGCAGCAGCCGCCGCGCGCTCGACTGGGCCCCGCCGGTCGTGAAGTTGTTCGTCACGAGCAGCAGCCCGTCTCCCCGGCGCGCCCCGCGGCTCCGCGCGATCGCGCGCGGGTAGAGCCGCGCGTACCCCTCCGCCATGCGCGCCGCGCTGAAGTGCCGCGCCACGACCTCCCGGCCGCCCCCCACGGCGGCCGCGCGCCCGCGCGAAACGGCCGCCGCGAGCGCCTCGGCGAACCGCTCCGGCGGGGCGTCGAGCGGCAGGTGGACCATCGCGGGGCACTCGCGCGCGACCTCCTCGGTGCCGCCGGCGCCGCTCGCCACGACGGGCAAACCCGCCGCGAGCGCCTCGAGGTGCGCGAGGCTCAGCCCCTCGTAGGCGCTCGGCGAGACGAGCACGTCCGCCGCCGCGAGCAGGCCCGCCACGTCGGAGACGGCGCCCGCGAAGCGCACGTCGCCGCGCAGGCCGAGGCGGTCGACCTCGCGCCGGATCTCCGCCTCCGCCGCGAGCGCCGCGTCGCTCCTCGGCGAGGCGCTCCCGGCGATCACGAGCCGCGCCGCCCGCGGATCGCCGGCCGCCGCGAGCGCGGCCTGCGTCGCCGCGAGGATCGCCGGCAGGAGGTGCAGCCGCTTCTGCGGCCGCGGGTTCGCGACGGCGAGCAGGACGACGTCGCCCGGCGCGATCTCCAGCCGCAGCCGCCACGCCGCGGCCGCCTCGGCGGGCGCGCCGCCGCGCGCCGCGCCCGCAGCGCCGCCCCGCGCCGCGCCCGCAGGTCCCGCGGGGGCCGCAGCGCCCGCGGGCGCCGCGAAGCCCGCCGGCCCCGCCGGCCCCGCGGCCGCGAGGTCGATCCCGTTCCAGACCGTGCGCACCGGCACCGGCAGCGCGCACGCCGCGAGCTCCGCCTCGACGGCGCGCGCGCACGCCACGAGCAGCGCCGCCTCGTCCGCCCCGAGGCGCGCGAGCCCCAGGGGCCAGCCCGCGGCCACGTTGTGCACCGTCACGAGCGGGCGGTACCCGCGCGCGCTGAGGCGCGCGAGGTCCTCGGCGTCGAGCAGGTGCACGTGCGCGAGATCCGCGCCCCACGCGGCGAGCCCGCGGGCGAGCGCGTCGAAGCGCGCCTCGCGATCCCCGCGGGCGTCGCCCAGGTCGACCGTGCCCGGCGGCGCCGCGAACGTCGGCCGGGTCGGCCGGTACACCGCGTAGACGCGCGCGCGCACGCCGCGCCGGGGCAGCTCGGCCGCGAGGTCGAGCGCGATCCGCTCGGCGCCGCCCTGCTGCAGGCTCGTCACGACCTGCGCCACGCGCGGCGCCGCGTCGTCGCACACGTCGAGCGGCGCGTGCCGCACGACGCGCACGCGCGCGCGCCGCGCCCCGAGCTCTCCCCGCAGCGCGGCGTCGAGCGCCTCCCCCGCGCGGAGGCGCGCCGCGACCCCGGCCGCGAGCGGCGCGTCGAGGTACACGCTCGCCGCGCGCGGCAGCGCCGGGCCGAGCGCCGCGCCGGAGCCCGCGCCGAGGCCCGCGATCCCGGGCGCGCGGCGGGCGCGCGCGGCGCCGCTCAGATCGCCGCCGGTCGCGCGCAGCAGCTCGGCCCACCCGGCGGCGTCCGGGTGGGCGCCGCGCGCCCCCGCCGCGCCGGCGTCGAACGGCGCGAGGACGGCGCCGAACGCGCACAGCGGCAGCCCGGTGTCGCTCGGCGGCGGGAACGGGTCCGGCTCGCCGTGGAGCGGCCACGCGCCGCCGCGCACGAGCCAGGCCGGCCCGGCCGCGAGCACCTCCGCCGCGGCGCCGGGCGGCGCCGCCGTGAGGTCGAGCGGGTCGAGGCCGGCGAGCCGGAGCGCGCGCAGCGTGCGCCCCGCGCGGGCGCGCTCCGCGGGCGTTCCGGCGAAGACGGCGCAGATCGGGCCTCGCATGCGGTCGAACGGCGCGGCTCAGTAGGCCGACGGGTACCCGCGGAAGGGCTCGGCGACGACGATGTCCGGCGCGCTCGAGTGCCGATCGCGCGCGTGCCAGCCGCCGGCCGCCCGGTGCGGCGCGGCGCCCCAGGGCGGCGCCGCGCCCGGCGCCGCGGCCCACGAGGACGAGACGATCTGCTCCACCTCGACCGCGGAGGGCGCGCCGCCCGTGTAGACGAACTGCCCGCGCGGGCTCGGCACGAGCATGATCGCCGCGCGCCGCGGCTGGCCCTTCACGGAGCAGCGGTAATGGACCGTCGCGCCGTTCATGTTCGCGGGCGCGTACAGCCAGAAGCCGTCGCCCTGCGCGCGGAACCTCACGTCGCGCGGCGCCCCCGGCAGCGGCGCGCCGCGGCTGCGGCCCCGGTGCACGAGGACGCCGATGAAGCCGATGACGGCGCTGACCAGGACGAACCCCGCGCCCGCGACCGCGAAGATCGTCGTCCGCGACCAGAAGCCCGCCCCCGCCGCGCTCCCGCGGGCGGCGGAGCCGGGGGCCGCCGGCGCGGCGGCGGGGCGCGGCGCGGCGGCGGGGGCGCTCGCCGCGATGGCGGCGACGACCCGGAACCCGTTGTCCGCGTTGCGGCTGCCCGGATCGTTGCGGTAGCGCGCCGCCGCGCGCAGGTGCTTCGCCTCCTTGAGCCACGACCCGCCGCGCAGCACGCGCCGCGGCTTGTCGCCGGCCGGGGCCGCCGTCTGCTCGGGGTCGACGGCGGGGCCGGGCGCATAGGGCGCATACCAGTCGCGGCACCACTCGTAGACATTGCCGCTCATGTCGTGCAGGCCGAGGGCGTTCGGCTGCTTCTGGCCGACCGGGCGCGTGCCGTTGCCCGCGTTGGCCTTGAACCACCCGAGGGCGGCCGCGGCGCTGTCGTCGGTCCCCGCGTAGAACCGGGTCTGGGTGCCCGCGCGATAGGCGTACTCCCACTGCGCCTCGGTCGGCAGGTCGAAGGCGCGGCCGGTCTTCTGCGTGAGCCACTGGGCGAACTGGGTCGCGTCCTGATAGGTCACCAGCGTCACCGGGTGGAGGTCGGTCTGCGGGAAGCCGGGCGTCTTCCAGGTGAAGTCCCTGCGCTGCGAGAGGCCCTTGCCGTCGAACCCGAACCCGCCGGAGGCGCCCTTCTCGGCCTCGGTGCGGTAGCCGGTGTCCGCCGCGAAGCGCGCGAACTGGCCGACCGTGACGGGCATCCTCCCCAGGTAGAAGTCGCGGCTGAGGGTCACTTCCCGGAGCGCCTCGTCGTCGCCGCGCCCGGCCTCCGCGGGCGGCGAGCCCTGGCGGAAGCGCCCCGCCTTCACGAGCACGAGATCGAGCTGCACGCCCCCGAGATCGACCGCCAGCGTGGGGGGTGGATCCGCCGCGCGCGCGTCGGCAGAGGCGAGCAGCGCGGCGGCCGTCGCCAGGGCGAAGGCGCCGGGGAGGTGATGCCGGGTCCGGGGTTGCACCGGGCCAGGCTAGCAGAGCGCGCCGCCCCGCTGCGCGGCGTTTCCACGCCCGCTCCCCAGCGCGCCGAGCGCCGGCGACACGCGCGCTCCGGCGCGGCCGGCGCGGGCATCGCCCGGAGTGGGGCGTGAAGGCCGGATGGCGAGATCACGAGATGACGACAAGGAGGAATGAAAATTCCAATGAGCCTCACGGCGCGACGGAGGCGAAACACACCCACATCCGACTCGACGCCTCGATCACGGCGATGCGCCTGAGATGAGGGCCAGCAGCGAACGAGCGCCCTCGGCCTGGAGACGCCGCACCGCGCGTGGTGGACGGGAGCGCGAGCATCGATATCCACTCACACCATCATGAAGAAGTGCAAAGGGCGATGTTAAGAAACACGAAGACACATTTCAAAAACAACGAATTTGCCGATCGAACTGCGCCAACAGCGCGCCACGACGAATCGGCAGCACGACGCGTTCCAATCGAATGAACCGATTTGGCAAGAAAACGACGTTGCGTGTCGTGCGCCGGGTGCCATTCTCGCCCCCTAACACGCCAGACGGCGCGCCCTTCGCGCTCTCGGCGGTCCACTCCGCCGCTCCGGCGGGCGAGGGCCGCCGAGCGGCGCCGCTCGGCGAGAGCGCGGGAGCACCTTGATTCGTGGGCTCCTGGGATGATCCGGTGAAGCGCGGGTGACCCCGCTCGACCGGCAGGGCACCTCCGTCTGGCATCCCCCCTCGCGCAGCCGGGCGCACGCGCGCCGCCTCCGCGAATGGCCCTGAACCGTCGTGACCCCGGGCGCGCGTCGTCCGGCGCGAACGACCAACGACAGAAGGACATGAGCATGCCCAGCAACATCGACTCGCCGCTGCCTTCGCGCGGATCCAGCGGCGCCGGCGCGCCGGCGGAGCCGATCGCGATCATCGGGATCGGCTGCCGCTTCCCGGGCGGCGCGCACGACGCGGGCAGCTTCTGGCAGCTGCTCCGCGCGGGGGTGGACGCGATCGGCGAGGTGCCGCCCGACCGGTGGAGCGCCGCGCGCTTCCACGACCCTCGCCCCGCGAAGCCCGGCAAGACGGTGTCTCGCTGGGGCGGGTTCGTGGCGCAGCGCATCGAGCTCTTCGACGCCCTGTTCTTCGGCATGTCCCCGCGGGAGGCCGCGTCGCTCGATCCGATGCAGCGCTGGCTCATGGAGGTCAGCTGGGAGGCGCTCGAGGACGCAGGGGTGGTCCCCGAGCGCCTCGCCGGGAGCGATACCGCGGTGTTCATCGGCGGCTTCACCGAGGACACCAAGATCCTCCAGATGGACAGCAAGAACCGCGATCTCATCGGCCCGCACGCGGCGACCGGGACCGCGATGACGATGCTGGCCAACCGGCTCTCCTATCTCTACGACCTCCGCGGGCCGAGCGTGGCGCTCGACACCGCCTGCTCCTCCTCGCTCGTCGCCGTCCACCTCGCGTGCCAGAGCCTCTGGAACGGCGAGAGCTCGCTCGCCCTGGCCGGCGGCGTCAACGCGATGTTCCGGCCGGAGTACACGATCGCCGAGTCCAAGGCGGGGATGCTCTCCCCCGACGGCCGCAGCAAGGCCTTCGACGCGCGCGCCAACGGCTATGTGCGGGGCGAGGGCGCCGGGATCGTGGTGCTCAAGCCGCTCGGCCGGGCGCTCGACGACGGCGACCCCATCTACGCCGTGATCCGCGGCAGCGGGGTCAACCAGGACGGCCGCACGAACGGCATCACGGTCCCGAACGGCGAGGCCCAGCAGGCGCTGATCCGCGAGGTGTACGCGCGGGCCGGCGTGTCCCCCGCGCAGATTCAGTACGTGGAGGCGCACGGCACGGGAACGCCGGTGGGCGATCCCATCGAGGCGAACGCGCTGGGGGCCGCGCTGGGCGCCGGCCGGGCGCCGGACGATCCGTGCTGGATCGGATCGGTCAAGACGAACATCGGCCACCTCGAGGCCGCCGCGGGCATCGCGGGGCTGATCAAGGCCGCGCTCTCGCTGAAACACGGCGCCATTCCGCCGCACCTCCACCTCGAGCAGCCGAACCCCGGGATCGACTTCGACCGGCTCGGCCTGCGGGTCCCGCGCGCGCTCGAGCCCTGGCCGCGGACGGCCGGCCCGCGCATGGCCAGCGTCAACTCGTTCGGGTTCGGCGGGACGAACGCGCACGTGGTGCTCGAGGCGGCGCCGGACGCCCCGGCCGAGCGCCGCGCGGAGCCGGCGGCGGAGGCGCAGGCCGAGCTCCTGCCCCTGTCGGCGCGCAGCGAGCAAGCGCTGCTCGACACGGTCCGCGCCTACCGGGACACGCTCGCCCGGGGCGAGGACGCGCCCGGCTCCCTGGGCGACCTCTGCCACGCCGCCGGCGTGCGCCGCACCCACCACGAGCACCGGCTGGCGCTGCGGGCCGGGTCGCGGGAGGCGCTCGCCGCGCAGCTCACCGCGCTGCTCTCGGGGGAGCCCGTCCCGGGGCTCTCCATGGGGCGCCGGCCGCGCAGCCCCGGCCGCCTCGTGTTCGTGTTCGGCGGCATGGGACCCCAATGGTGGGCGATGGGGCGCGAGCTCCTGGCCCGGGAGCCGGTGTTCCACGAGGCCGTCCGCGCGTGCGACGTGCTCCTCCGGCGGCACGCCGGGTGGTCGCTGCTCGACGAGATGCTGGCCGACGAGGCGCGCTCGCGTATGGCCGAGACCCAGATCGCCCAGCCCGCGAGCTTCGCCCTGCAGGTCGGCCTGGCGTCGCTGTGGCGCTCCTGGGGCGTCGCGCCCGACGCCATCGTCGGCCACAGCGCGGGCGAGGCCGCGGCGGCCTATTGCGCCGGCGTGTTCAGCCTCGAGGAGGCGGTCGAGATCATCTACCACCGCAGCCGGCTCCAGCACCGGACCACCGGCCAGGGCAAGCTCGTCGCGCTCGGCGTCCCGCTCGAGGAGGCCCGCGCCGCCCTGGCCGGCCACGAAGACCTCATCTCCATCGCCGCGGTGAACAGCCCGAGCGCGGTGACCCTGGTCGGCGAGAAGGCCGCGCTGGAGGCCTTCGTCCGGCCCTTCGAGGCGCAAAAGGCCTTCGTCCGCTTCCTGCAGGTCGACGTGCCCTACCACAGCCATTACATGGATCCGCTGCGGGGCGAGCTGCTCGAGGCGCTCTCGCACCTCCGGCCGCGGCGCGCCGAGGTGCCGCTCTACTCGACGGTCACCGGCGCCCGCGCGCAAGGGACGGAGTGGGACGCCGCGTACTGGTGGCGCAACGTGCGTGAGCCCGTGCTGTTCGCCGCCGCCGCCGAGGCGCTGCTCCACGACGGACACGGCACGTTCCTGGAGATCGGCGCGCACCCGGTGCTGGGCGCGTCGATCCAGGAGTGCGCCGCGCTCTCGGGCCAGGGAGCGGTCGTGCTGGCCTCGCTGCGCCGGAAGGCCGAGGAGCGCGCGACCCTGCTGGACGCGCTGGGCGCCCTCTACGTCGCCGGCTTCCCGGTCGACTGGCGCGGCGTGCACCCGCGCGGCGGGCGCCCCGTGCGGCTGCCGCTCTATCCCTGGCAGCGCGAGGCCCACTGGATCGAGTCGGACAGCTCGCGGCGCGACCGGCTCGGCGCGCCGGCCCACCCGCTGCTCGGCGAGCGCCTGCCGAGCTTCCAGCCCACCTGGGAGAACGTCATCGACGTCGATCGCCTGCCCTACCTGAACGACCACGTGGTGCAGGGGACCGTGGTGTACCCGGGCGCGGGGTACATCGAAATGATGCTCTCCGCGGCCCGGGAGCTGTTCGACGCTGGGGATCAGGACGTCGAGCTCTCGGACATCGAGTTTCGCAAGGCCCTCTTCTTGCGTTCAGACACGTTGCGTTCGGACACGGGGCTGCATGCAGGTACGGAGACGGACAGCGGGGCAGACCCCCGGCCGCGGGTGCAGCTCGTCTGTGACGGCGAGCAGGGGAGAGCGACCGTCGCGAGCCGCGCCGGCGGCGAGGGGCAGCCGTGGACCGAGCACGCCAGCGCGACGGTCCGCCTGGCGCCCAGGGCCCGGCGCGCAGGGCAGATCTCGCTCGACGCGTGGCGCGCGGAGCACCCGCGCGAGACGCCGCAACACGACTGCTATCGCTACCTGAAGAGCCTCGGCCTGCACTATGGCCCTCGGTTCCAGGGCGTCGTCGCGCTGTGGCGCGGCGCGAGCTCGGCGGTGGCGCGGGTCTCGCTGCACGACGAGGACCGCGCCGCGCCGGGCGGGTACACGCTGCACCCCGCCCTCCTCGACGCCTGCTTCCAGGTGCTGCTGGCGACGACGATGCCGCCGGACGGCGCCGGGGATCGCGGCCCGGGCGTCTACCTGCCCACCCACATCGAATCGCTGCGGCTCCACGGCCCGGTGCCCGAGCGGCTCTGGGTGCGCTCCCGGATCGCGGCGTTCGACGAGCACCTCATGCGCGGCGATCTGGTCGCCTGCGACGACGACGGCAACGTGGTGCTGGAGCTGCGGGGCGCGGTCGCCCGCTCGCTGGAGCACGCGCAGGGCGCGAGCGCCGTCGACGTCCGCAGCCTGTTCTACGGCGTCCAGTGGGAGCCCGAGCCCGAGCCCGAGGCGGCGGCGCCCGCGCCCGCCTCGGCGCCGCGCGCCCCGGGCAGCTGGCTCATCCTGGCCGACCGGCAGGGGTTCGGGCGAGCGCTCGCGGCGCGGCTCGAAGCGCAGGGCGACACATGTGTGCTCGCCTTCGCCGGCGAGCGGTTCGCGGCGGACGAGGCGCGGCGCGAGCTCGCGGTCGACCCCGCGTCCCTCGACGACATGCGGCGGCTCGTCGACGCCGTCTTCGGCGGCCCCCGGCAGCCCTGGCGCGGCATCCTCCACCTCTTCGGCCTGGACGCGGCCCCGGCGGACGACATGACGCTCGACGATCTGGACAGCGCGCAGGCGCGCGGCCCGATCGCCCTGCTGCACCTCATCCAGGCGCTCGACCAGAGCGGCCACGGCGATCTGCCGCGCGTGTTCGCGGTGACGCGCGGCGTGCACGCGGTCACGCCGGATCTGCCCCCGACCGCGGTCGCGGAGTCCACGATCTGGGGCCTCCTGCGCGTCGTCGCGTACCAGGAGCACGCGGACCGCTACGGCGGCCTCGTCGACCTGGACCCGAGCCGGCCGCAGGGCGAGCTCGATCTCGTCGCGGCCGACCTCGTCGCGGGCCGGTGGACGGACCAGGTCGCCTACCGCCGCGGGCAGCGTTACGTCCCGCGGCTGGTCGAGCGCCCCGATCTCGTGAAGGCCGCGCCGGCGCTGACGTTCCGGCCCGACGGCAGCTACCTGATCACGGGCGGCCTCGGCGCGCTCGGCCTCCTCGTCGCGCGCTGGATGGTGGAGCGCGGCGCGCGGCGGCTGATCCTCCTCGGGCGCAGCGCGGTCCCGCCGCGCGCCGCGTGGCCGTCGGTCGCGGCCGACACGCCGGCCGGGCAGCGCATCGCCGCGGTGCGCGGGCTGGAGGCGCTCGGCGCGAGCGTGCAGCTCGCCGCGATCGACGTCGCCGACGAGGCGCAGCTCGCCGCGTTCCTGGAGCAGCGCCGGAGCGAGGGCCACCCGCCGATCCGGGGCGTGATCCACGCCGCCGGCGTGAGCAGGCCGCACCTCATGGCCGACCTGTCGAAGGAGGAGTACGCCGAGACCGCGCGCCCGAAGGCGCACGGCGCGTGGCTCCTGCACCGGCACCTCGCGGCCGAGCCGCTCGACTTCTTCGTGCTCTTCTCGTCGCTCGCCGCGCTGGGCTTCACCGCGGGGCAGGCGGACTACGCCGCGGCCAACGCCTTCCTCGACGGGCTCGCGCACCACCGGCGCGCGCGCGGCCTCCCGGCGATCAGCATCAACTGGGGCCCGTGGGGCGAAGCGGGCATGGCGACGCTGCTCGAGGACTACTTCCACGACCGCGGGCTCACGCTCTTCTCGCCGGACCTCGGCCTGGAGGCGCTGGGGCACGTCCTGCGTCAGGACGTCGACCAGTCGACGGTCGTGTGGATCCCCGACCCGCAGCGCTTCGCCGACAGGAACTTCTCCTCCGGCAGCACGGTGCCGTTCATCACCCGCCTCCTCGGCGGCCGCGCCGCCGGCGAGGCCGAGGGCGCCGCGGGCGCGCCGTCAGAGGACCTGCTGCACGCGATCTTCGAGCCTGCGGATCCCGCCGAGCAGCGCGAGCGCCTCGCGGGCCACCTCACGGCGCTCGTGGCGCGCGTGCTCCGGCTCGCCGCGCCCCAGATCGACCGTCACACCTCGCTCGGCGGCCTCGGGCTCGACTCCCTGCTCGCGCTCGAGCTGAAGAACCGGATCGGCACCGAGCTCCGCGCCACCGTCTCGGTCGTCGACCTGCTGAAGGGCGCGAGCGTCGCGGAGCTCGCCGACAAGCTGCACCGGACGCTCGCCGAGCCGGCGTCCCCCGCGGGCGCCGCGCCGGACGCCGGCGACGCGAGCGCGCTGGTCACGGGCGACGTCCCGCTCGGGCCGAACCAGCGGTGGTTCGTCTCGCGCGACCTGCCCAACCCGCACCACTGGAACCTGTCCACGCTCTGGGAGGTGCTCCAGCCGATCGAGCCCGAGCGCCTCTCGCAGGCCCTCGAGGCCGTGATGCTGCACCACGACGCGCTCCGGACGCGGTTCGAGCGCGACGGGCGCGGGTGGCGCCAGACGATCGCGCCGCCCGGCGGCGCGGCGCCCGTCACCGTCGTCGATCTCTCGGCCCAGTCCGAGGAGGCGCAGGACGCGGCGATGGACGCCAAGGCCGCGGAATTCCAGGCGAAACTCGACCTCTTCGCCGGCCCGCTGGTGCAGCTCGTCTATTACGACCTCGGCGCGCGCCGGCGCGACCGGCTGCTCCTCATCCTCCACCACCTGGTGAGCGACTTCGTCTCCGTGCGCATCGTGCTCGCCGATCTCCAGCTCGCGTACCGCCAGCTGGCGCAGGGGCAGCCCGCCGCGCTGCCCCCGAAGACCACGTCGTACAAGGCGTGGGCCGAGCGGCTCGTCGAACAGACGCGCGCGATCGACCAGCAGCGCGAGGCGGCCTACTGGGCCTCGCAGCCCTGGGACGCCGCGCCCCCGCTGCCGATCGATCATCCGGGAGGGAGGCAGTCGAACACGATCGCGTCGACGCGGATCTTCTCCACGTCGCTCTCCGCCGAGGAGACGAGCGCGCTCCTGCACGACGTCCCGAGGGCCCAGAGGACCCACATCATGGCGGCGCTGCTCTCCGCGCTCGGCGAGGCGTTCGCGCGCTCGGCGGGCGTCGACGCGCTGCTGCTCGACGTGATCATGCACGGCCGGGACGCCCTGTCCGAGGAGATGGATCTCGCCCGGACCGTGGGGCTCTTCGCCCACGGCATTCCCCTGCTGCTCCGGCGCCAGGGCGCCGCGACCGCGACCGAGGCGCTGCGCCGCGTCCAGGGCCAGCTCGATCGTTTCCTGAGCCACGGGCCGGCCTACGCGCCCTCGCGCTGGCTCACCGAGGACAGCGAGCTCGCCCGCGCGCTGAGGGCCTTGCCCAGGCGCGAGCTGATCTTCAACTACGTCGGGCAGCTCGAGCCGTCGCTCTCGGGCGGCGCCTTGCTGGCCGCGGTGCCGATGGTCCCTCGCGCGATGGAGGACCCGCGGAACACGCGCGACTTCCTGCTCCAGGTCCAGGTCGGCGTGTTCGGCGGGCGGCTCGCGGCGCTGTGGAACTACAGCGATAACGTCCATCGCCGCGGCACCATCGAGCAGCTCAACGGCTGGTTCCTCGAGGCGCTGCGATCGCTCATCCGGGAGTCGGCAGCGCCCGAGAGCGCCGGCGCGCCGGGCAGGAGGGCCTCCGCGAGGGCCTCGGCGATGACGATCTTGCAAGAGGGCGGCGAGTGAGCGGGCGGCCTGCCGCGCGCACGCCGCCGGAGGCTGCATGGAGTCGAGACCCCAGAACCACAGGCACGGGCACCATGTACGATTACGATAGAGAGTTTTACGACATCATGAACAGGGAGGCGATGCGCTCCGCCGCGCCGATCCTCCGCCTCCTCACGGCGTGGTTCGAGGTGACCAGCGTCGTCGATTTCGGGTGCGGCCACGGCGCGTGGCTGAAGGTCTGGAAGCAGCTCGGCGTCCCCGAGGTGCTCGGCCTCGACGGATCCCACGTGGATCGCTCCGCGTTGCTCGTCGATCCCGCCGAGTTCCGCGCGGAGGATCTCACCCGCCCCGTGCAGCTCGGCCGTCGTTTCGACCTCGTCCAGAGCCTCGAGGTCGGCGAGCACCTGCCGCACGACGCCGCCAGGGACTTCGTGGGATCGCTGACGCGCCACGGGAACATCGTCCTGTTCTCCGCCGCGCCGCCGGGCCAGGGCGGTGAGTTCCACATCAACGAGCGCCCGTACCGGTACTGGCGCGAGCTCTTCCACGAGCGCGGGTACGTGCTGCTCGACGCGGTCCGCCCGGCGGTGAAGGACAGCCCGGAGGTGTCGTACTGGTATCGATTCAACACGTTCCTCTACGTCCACCGCGACGCGCTGCCCGCCGTCCCCCGCGCGCTCCTCGACGCCGCGATCCCCGCGGACCGGCCGATCCCGGACGTCGCGCCGCTCTCGATGAAGCTGTGGCGCATGATGCTGAGGCCCATGCCGTCGTGGTGGATCACCTACATTGCCAGGAACGTCATCAAGCCGCGCGTGGTCCAGCAACACCGGCGCGAGGCGGCCGCGAGGTCGAGCGAGCGAGGAGATCGAGCCCATGGTTGACGTCGAGCGCGGAGCTCTCCCCGGGTCCTTCGAGGGCTCGGTCTTCGACCGCGGGACCACGGAGCTGCACCTCGGGATCCTGCGCGCGCTGGGCAACGGCGCCGACGGCGCCGACGGCGCCGACGGCGCCAACGGCGCCGACGGCGCCGACGGCGAGCGCATCTCCTCGGCCCTCGAGCGCCTCGCGGCCACGCTGGGGGCCCGTCTCGACGAGCTCGCGCGCCGCGCCGAGCGGGGCGGCGACGCCGCGCTCCAGGCGCTCTCGCTGGCGAAGCGCGTCGCCTTCGAGGTCGTCTATCCGCTCGCCAGGGCGGCCGACCTGAGCGGCGCCGCCCGCGACGCCGTGGGTCAGCTGCTCGGCCGCGCGTGCCTGTTTGAGCGCGTCCCCCACCCGCGATACCACATCACGCAGGACTGGTTCTCTCACAACATCCCCTCCTGGCAGGAGGTGCTCGCCCCGCTGCGCGGCGAGCCCGGCGTGAGGTGCCTCGAGATCGGCTCGTTCGAGGGCCTGAGCGCCTGCTGGCTGCTCGACAACATCCTCACGCACGAGACCAGCCGCATCGTCTGCGTCGATCCGTTCGAGAGCCCCGGGCAGCTCCAGGCGGAGCGCCACTTCGATCACAACGTGCGGCAGACCGGCGCCGGACACAAGGTCACGAAGCTCAAAGGAACCTCGCACCAGGCGCTCCCGCTCCTGTCGGGCGCGCTGTTCGATCTGGCGTACATCGACGGATCACACCACCCCGCGGACGCCCTCAAGGACGCGCTCTCGGTCTGGCCGCTGCTCCGGCGCGGCGGCCTCGCGATCTTCGACGATTACGCCATCGGCGGCTCCTACCCGGCCGAGATCGCGGCGTCGATCGACCCGCGGCCCGGCATCGACGCGTTCCTCGGCTTCGCCCGCGGAGAGCACGAGATCGTCGCGCAGGGCTACCAGCTCGTCGTCCGCAAGACGTGACGTCCGCCCGCCCGGCCCGCGGCGGCGCGGCCGGGCCGTCATCGACCATCACCGCCTCTTTTCTCGACGGAGGAATCGCGTGGGACTCATTCATGCTGGACGGTACAGGGCGAAGATCGAGGGCGACTTCGTGATCTTCATCATCGGGATGAGGCCGAACCGTCCGTGGAAGATGAGGACGTGGGGGTGGATCGCGCAGTCCATGGGGGAGATGCTGCGGGTGCTCCGCGAGCACAAGCACAAAGGGCTGCTCAGCGTCCGGGGCGCCATCACGCTCGACGGGCCGCTCGTCATCCAGTACTGGCGCAGCCGGGAGGACCTCTACCGCTTCGCGGAGAACCCGGAGGATCCCCACCTCGGGCCGTGGCGCCGCTACAACAAGGAGGTCAGGGACACGGGCGACGTGGGCATCTGGCACGAGACCTACGAGGTGAAGGCGGGCGCCTACCACTCGGTCTACGTGAACATGCCGCGGTTCGGCCTCGCGGCCGCCGGCGAGCACATCGCCGCCGGCAAAGGGCGCTCGCCGGCGAAACACGACGGCGCCGCGCGGCCGAGGCACGACGGGTGAAAGAAGCAAGCCAAGCCGGGGCGCGGAGCAGCAAGATCCCGTCAACGAAGCAAGCCAAGCGAAGTGACGCGGGGCGCGCTCCCGCACGGATGCTGGGTAGGTCTTCGTTGTCCGTGGCCGTCGCTGCCCGCCGCGCTCCTCGATGCGTCGCGCGCAGCGCAGCGGGCCTGTCCACCAGCGCGCCCCGCGTCCAGGTGGATAGCAGAGCGCATGCCAGGGCCCGAGTCGCCGGAGCTCCGGTCGCCGCGCGGCGGCAGGGCGCCCGGAACAGCCTCGCCGCGCGGCGCCGCGCCTGCGGGCTCACCGTCCTCCCCGCACCGATGGCCGGAAATCGGCGCGCCGCACGTGCGCCGGTGCCAGCGTGCCACCCCCGCGACGTGCCACCTCGCGACGTGCCACGCCCAGCGCCGCGCCGGGACCCAGCAGCCCTGCCCGTCGGCTTCGTGCTCCAGGTGTTGGCGTTGCACCCGACGATGCTCACTTACGCTCCTTGAAACGCGGAGACATCCCGCCAGCGGCCCATGTAGGCCCCCCAACGACACTCGACTCGTCGCGTCAGCGGCGTCGAGCTTCGTGCTCGACACCCGTTTCCGCTCGTGGCATCACCACGCGCGACCGTCGAATCGCCGCGCGATCTCCGGCGCTCGATGTCGGAACTTTCGCTCGGCTACGGTGTCAGACTCGACTTCACCATGGGGCTTCCCCACGTTTCCGGCGGACCAGCCGGACACTCGGCTCGCCTGGAGCGCCCCTGGTCTCGCTCCTTCACGCGAGCCTCTCGGGGGGATGTCGCCCTGTCAGCACGGCTCGTTTGTAGCTCCGCGGGGGGCGTCTCCGCACCGCGACCAACCCACAGCAGGAATCAACTCATGCGCACACTCACCAGACTGATCGCTCTCGTCGGCGCCGCCGCGTTCGTCGGCTGTTCGTCGTCCAACACCGGCCCTGAGCCGCCGGACGACGGGCCGCTGGATCCGCCGGCCGAGGGCGCCGGCGTCCAGTACCGGATGGTCACGACGATCGAGCCGGGCCAGGAGATCGAGCGCTGTCAGCTCTTCGTCGCGCCCCCGGAGGGGCTGAACATCCAGCGCGACATGGTGCGGTACTCGGGCGGGAGCCACCATGTCCTCCTCTTCGCGACGGCCTACACCGAGATCCCGGCGCAGACGCGCCGGGGCGTCGCCCTCGACGCGAGCCAGGTCCACGACTGCAAGGACGGCCCCCAGGCCGACTGGGATGTCACCGGCGTGGTGTCCGGCTCCCAGTCCCCCGACGGCAACCCGATCCTCGGCGACCTGCCGGAGGGCGTGGCGGTCAAGGTCGCGCCGGGCACGGTGCTCGTCATGAACACCCATTACCTGAACACCTCGCCCGACCCGATGGAGACGGACGCGCGCATCAACCTCTACACGATCCCGGACGAGGACGTGAAGACTGAAGCGGGCATGCTCTTCCACTACAACCCCTTCATCCACGTCCCGGCGCGCGGCGAGTCCTCGGCGCGGATGCGGTGCACGACCGAGCACGACATCTCGGTCGTGCGCGTGCAGTCGCACATGCACCGCCGCGGCGTGGGCTACGCCGCCCACAAGGTCGGCGCCGACGGCGCGATGGAGCAGATCTACGCCCACAACAAGTGGGAGGACGTCCCCACCAAGGACTTCTCTCCGTTCCTGGAGCTCAAGGCGGGCGAGTCCCTCGACTTCCGGTGCGACTACACGAACACCGAGGCGCGCGACGTCATCCAGGGCCCGACCACCAAGGACGAGATGTGCATGCTCATCGGCCCGTACTTCCCGCGCTCCCCGGCGTACGAGAGATGCAGGGCCGAGGACGGCTCGATCGGGACGTGGTTCGGCACCGGGACGGCGACGTGCGCGGAGACGCTCTCGTGCATCTCCACGGCGAAGCCGCTCGCGGAGGACGGCGGAGCCGAGTTCTTCGGCTGCGTGGTGAACAGCTGCGAGGGCGCGTCGGCCTCCGTCTCGAAGCTGGTCAACTGCCAGATCACCGGCGGGTTCGGCGCGTGCGACGAGGCGTGCGGCCAGGGCGAGGAGGCGTGCGGCGCGTGCGTCCAGGAGGCGTGTGGGCCGGTGGTCGAGGCTTGCCAGGCCGCGGCGTGCAACTGACGTAACTGACGTGAGGTTCGGCGCCGCCGGGCGGATCTCCCCCGCCCTGGCGGCGCTGGCCTAGAAGCTCGCCTTGATCTGGATCCTTCCGGCGCCCACGCCGGCGCTCCAGGCGACGCCGCGCGGCGCCCGCGCCGCCGCCGCGCCCGCGGTGTCCGGCGCGGCCCCGCCGCCGGGCCGCACCACGAGCAGCACGACGCCCGCGACCGCCGAGGCGGCGCCCACGACGAAGCCCACGGTGGACACGTTCCCGAGCGTGGTCGCGGTGTCCGCGTCGCCCTCCAGCTCGGCCGGGCATCGGTGGCCGTCGCAGTGCGACTTGATGTGAGAGACCTTGGACAGCGACATGATCCCCGTGGCGGTGCCGACGCCGAGGCCCACGGCCCCGAGCCCGAACGCGAGGCCGGCGGGCAGCAGCGAGCCGCGGCGCGCCTCGTCGGCCGGCGCCGGCGCGGGCGCGGGCGCGGCGCCGGCCTTCGCGGGCGCGGCCGGCTTGAGCGCGTCGCGCACCGCCGCGAGCTCGACCTCCGCGTCCTTCCGCGCCTCGAGGAACGCGGGCGGCGGATCGTCCGGGAGCGGCTCGCCGAGGACCTGCTCGTACAGGGCCTGCGCCTCCTCGAGCTTGCCGAGCTTGCGCTGGCACCGCGCCATGTAGAGCACGAGCGTCGGCGCGTGGTAGATCCGATCCGCCTCCTGGAAGGCCTCCAGCGCCTCCTGCCAGCGGTCCGCGCCGTAGAGCTTGAGCCCCTCGTGGCCCTTCGCCCGGGCGAGCTGCTGGGCGTCGGCGGCGGGTCGGGCCGGCGGCTCCGCCGAGAGCGCCGGCGCCGCGGCGAGCAGCGTGACCGCGAGCGCGCAGCGACGAAGACAGTTCACAAGCGGGTTCGCCGCGGCGCGAGGCCGCGAGTGTTGGGGAGATCGCATGGCGTCGTGTCGCATCGTCCAGCGGCTGCGCCGGCGGTGCGGCCGCTGACGTTATCAGGTTCGCGGCGCGCTGAGTAGAGGCGCCTCGGCGGGGACCGGGCCACCGTCAAGTCGTCGCATCGAAACGGGTCGGATACATTGCTCATGGTATCGATCGTGCCATGACGGGTCTCCTCAAACGCTCTGACGATGCGGCGACGAAGGCTCGAATGAGGCTCGACAACGTCTTGACCGACGAGCGATCGCTCGTGGAGCTGCTGCGGGTGGTCACGGTCGACGTGCACGAGGCGGCGAGCGTCGAAGAGGCCCTGCATCGCACCATCGCGCACATCTGCGGCCACCTGTCCTGGCCCGTCGGTCACGTGTACGTGCCGGCCGCGGACGACCCCTCGCTGCTGATCCCGACGGCGCTCTGGTACATCGACGATGAGGTGAAGTTCGCGACCTTCAAGACGGTCACGGAGGCGACGCAGTTCACCTCCGGGATCGGGCTGCCGGGGCGGGTGCTCGCCAGCAAGCAGCCGGCGTGGGTGCGGAACGTCACGGAGGACGCGAACTTCCCGCGCGCGCGGCTCGCGAAGAACCTCGGCGTGAAGGCGGGGTTCGCGTTCCCCGTGGTGGTCGGCGCCGACGTCGTGGCGGTGCTGGAGTTCTTCTCCGACGCCGAGCTCGCGGACGACGGCAAGTTCACGGTCACGATCGGCCGCATCGCGCGGCAGCTCGGCCGCCTGTTCGAGCGCAAGCACGCGCAGGAGATGCTGAGCCGGGAGCGGGACTTCATGGCGGCCGTCATGGATCTCGTGGACGGCCTCATCGTGGTGCTCGACGCGCGCGGGCGGATCGTGCGGATGAACAGCGCCGCCGAGCGGGCGCTGGGCAACACGCGCGGCCTCCTGGAGCCCCGCTCGCTCTGGGATCTCACGCCCGATCCCGGGGCGTCGGCGGCGCTGCGGGCGCTCTTCGAGGAGATCGGCGCGGGCACGCCGAGGAAGCAGGTGGAGGTCCCGTGGACGGCGCGGGACGGCGCCCGCCGGGTGACCGCATGGTCCGGCGCCGTCCTGCGCGGCAAGGACAGGGACGATCCGGCCCGGTTCGTCATCATGACGGGCATCGACCTGACCGATCGCCGGCGCGCCGAGGAGGAGCGGGCGCGGCTGCGGGAGGAGGTGATCCAGGCCCAGGACGCGGCGCTGGCGAAGCTCACCATGCCGCTCATCCCCATCAGCGACGACGTGGTGGTCCTGCCGCTCATCGGCCCGCTGGAGGCCGAGCGCGCGCGTCGCATCGTCGAGACGCTCTCGCGCGGGATCGCCAGCCGCCGCACGCGCATGGCGATCCTCGACCTGACCGGCGTGGACGAGCTCGAGGGGCCGGCGGTCGACGTGTTGCTCGAGGTGGTCCGCGTGGCGGGCCTGCTCGGCGCGCGCGTGGTCCTCACGGGCATCCGCCCCGAGGTCGCCCACCGGCTGGCCGCCGGCGGGGTGGACGTCGGCCGCCTCGCGGTGCGGAGCTCCCTCCAGAGCGGGATCGCGTTCGCGATGGCGGGGCGCTGAGCGCTGCTCGCTCGAGGTTACTTGACCGAGATCACCTCCACCTCATCGAGCGGCTCCGCGCCCTGCGAGAGGTTGAACCCGCCGAGTGCGACGAGCTCGCGCTCGCTCGGGCAGAGCAGGCCGTTGAAGATGCGCGGCGTCGCCATGGTGCCCGCGGGCTCCCACGCGTCGCCCGCCGCGCTCAGCCGGTAGAGGCCGCCGGCGTAGTTGACGTAGAGCTTCCCGGAGACGACACACGACGCCGCGCCGAACGCGTGGAGGGGCGGCGCCTCGGGCAGCGACGGCCCCTCGGTCCATGTCCCTTCCTTCGTATCCAGCACGAACACCTTCGCGGTGAAGGCCGCCGCCTCGTCCACGCCGCCGATCGCGTAGATCTTGTCGCCGAGCGCCGCGGCGGTCAGGGATCGGTGCTTGAACGGCGGCTCGGCGATGGGCTCCCAGACCGCGTCCTCGGCCGACAGATCGAGCTTGTAGCCGCCGTTCGGGAAGGTGCCGGAGCTCGAGTCGCCGTCCAGCGTCCACCCCGCGATGACGTACAGCGTGTCTCCCACCGTCGTCGTGCCGTGCGCCGAGCGCCCCTCCGGCAGCTCCGGCAGCGGCTCCCACGCCGCCGCGGCCGGGTCGTAACGCTCGGCCGTCGCCGCGGAGTGGAGGTCCTCCGGCTCGCCGGGCGCGTTCTCGATCCGGAGCCCGCCGACCCGGTAGAGGTGCTCTCCGTGGCTGACCAGCCCGACGCCCTCGAGCGGCTGGACGTCCGCGAGCTCCTCCCACTGTCCGCCCTCGGCGAGATCGAGCCGCCGGAACGCCGGCGTCAGGTCGGCGCTCGAGAAGTCCGTCCCCACGTGCGATGGCGTGACGTGGCCGCCGAGCACGTAGGCGGACCCGCCGAGCGCGGCCGCCCCAAACGACCCTGCGGCCTCGGGCAGCGGCGGGTACCGATCCACCTCCCCCGGCAGAGCCGCGCCGCCGTCGTCATCGCCGCCGCAGCCGATCAGGCCGATTCCGCTCATCGCGCAGATTGACAGCCACACGGGCAAGCGGCGGGACATCTTCCTGGGATTCATGGGCACCTCACGAGGTCTTCAGGAGAACAGGCCAGTGAACCGGCGCGCCCGGTTCCAGCGCCTGGGGCGTTCTACCGCACGTCGGCGCGGCTGTCGCGCGGCGCGCGCCGGCGTCGGCCTCCTGGAGAGGTGATGCGGGGTGAGCTGGATGTCGTCCGTTCGAAACCGAAGCAGCACCATCTCAACATCGGAGACAGACGATGATGGCTCCCGCTGAGCCCGGTTCCGTGCTGTGATGGAACGAGCCCGAGAAAGGTCCGGTAGAACAACATGCAATTGACGTCTTCCATGGTGACGCGGTACGTCGCGGTGCACCTCTCGCTGTTCCTGCCCGCGCTCGCCGGGGCGGGGTGCGCCGCGGACCCGCCGCCGGACGGGGCGATCGAGCCCGAGGCGTCCCTGATCGGCGAGGGCAGCGGCGCGCTCACCACGCGCGTCCGGCTCATGGCCGCGAACATCACGAGCGGCACGGCGCAGAGCTACGATCCGGGGCACGGCAGGCGCATCCTGCAGGGGGTCAAGCCCGACATCGCCCTGCTCCAGGAGTTCAACTACGGGAGCAACACCCCGGACGCCATCCGCGAGTTCGTGAACCTCACGTTCGGTACGGGGTTCAGCTACTACCGCGAGGCCGGGGCGCAGATCCCGAACGGGATCGTGAGCCGGTGGCCGATCGTCGCATCCGGAGAGTGGGACGACGGGTCGGTGGGCAACCGGGACTTCGCCTGGGCGCGCATCGACATCCCCGGCCCGGTCGACCTCTGGGCCGTCAGCGTCCACCTCCTGACCTCGGGCTCGGGCGTGCGCAACACGGAGGCGCGGCAGCTCGTCAACTACATCGCCGCGCAGGTGCCCGCGGGCGACTACCTGGTCATCGGCGGCGACTTCAACACGGGGTCCGCCTCCGAGGCGTGTATTGGGACCTTCGGGAGCGTCGTCGTCACGTCAGGGCCCTCCCCCGCCGACAGGAACGGGAACACGGGAACCAATGCCTCGCGCACGAAGCCCTATGACTGGGTGCTCGTCGACAGCGACCTCACGCCGCACGAGACCGCCGTCGTCATCGGCGGGAGCACCTTCACGAACGGCCTCGTCGTGGACACGCGCGTCTACTCGCCGATCACCGAGATCAGCCCCGCGCTCTCCTCGGACAGCGGCGCCTCGGGGATGCAGCACATGGCGGTCGTGCGCGACTTCATGATCCCCGACGGCGGCGGGACGGGCACCCCGGACGGCGGCGGGGGGACGGGCGTCGCGTCGGTGATCATCAACGAGGTGCTCGCGAACGAGCCGGGCAGCGACACGGCCGGCGAGTTCGTCGAGATCGTCAATGTCGGCTCGGCGACCGCCGCGCTCGGCGGGTGGACGCTCTCCGACGACGCGACGCGGCACACCTTCGCCTCCAGCGTCTCGCTCGCGCCGTCCACGGCGATCACGGTGTACGCCGGCGCCCGGGCGATACCGTCGGGCGTCAGCGGCGCCGTCGCGGCGTCCAGCGGCGCCCTCGGGCTCGCCAACGGCGGCGACACGATCACGCTGCGGAACGCGTCGGGCGCGACCGTGGACAGCGTCACCTACCCTTCCTTGCCCTCCAGCAGCGACGGCATCTCGTTGAACCGCAGCCCCGACGCCACGCCGGCGGCGGCCATCGCCCTGCACACCACGCTGAACCCGAGCGCCCCGCTCCCGTCGTCCCCCGGCCTGCGCGCAAACGGCTCGCCCTTCTGAGCCGGCGGCGCCGCGGGGATCAGCCGGCGTGGGGCGCGTCCGGCGAGGCGGGGCCGCGCAGCGCGGCGCGCCGCCTCGCCGGCAGGTGGGCGATCGACTCGACGACGCCGAGCGCGACATAGGCGCCGATCAGCCAGACCGCGACGAGCGCCGGTTGCCATCGGGCCGAGATGACGGCGCCCGCTCCGGCCGCGAGCGCCGCGCACGCGAGGGAGCGCGCGTCGAGGCGCACGTCCTTGAACGAGCGGAACCGGATCGTCGACACCATCAGGAGCGAGAGGAGGAGCGCCGTCGCGAGGGTCGCCGGCGCCGTGCCGCCGCCGCTCTGCCCGTCCGCGGGCTGGTGGCTCATGACGAGCGCGACGAGGGTCCCGGCCGCGCCGGTCACGGGCAGCCCGACGATGTACCTCGGGGGCGTCGCCGCTCGGCGCCCCTCGCCGGCCGAGATCACGTTGAAGCGTGCGAGCCGGATCGCCGCGCACGCGGTGAACACGAACCCCCCCAGCACGCCGAGCCCCCCGAGGCGGTGCAGCGTCCACTGGTACACGAGCACCGCCGGGGCCACGCCGAAGGACACGAGATCGGCGAGCGAGTCGATCTGGACCCCGAAGGCGCTCTGGGTGCCGGTCATGCGTGCGACCCGCCCATCGAGCGCGTCGGCGAGCATCGCAAGGACGATCAGCCACGCCGCGCGGTGGAAGTCGTCCGCCGAGCGCGCCGACGCGCCGATCCTTATCGCGTCCAGACCGCAGAAGATGGAGCAGAGCGTGATCGCGCTGGGGACAAGGAACACGAAGGCCCCCGCCCGCCTCATCGCCTTGCGTGACAGCGGTTCCGGTGTTCGGCGGGCCCCAGGGCCCACCGGTGTAGCGAGGGCGGGATCCCCTCTCGGCGTGTGTTCTGACATACGAGCTCGCCCGGCCGCCCTCGTAGTCCATGAAGTGCCTCGCCTTCAAGGCCCCCGCGGCCGGCCTTCGTTGCCCAGCGGAACGGCGCCGTCGGGTGGGGCATCGCGGCGGGGGCGGGCGGGCGCGCCGAGCACCGACCGAGGTACCATAAGCTCTCAGCGGGCGAGACGTCCCAGGCGCGCCTTGTGTGGCGCGCACCATAACGTCTCAGCTGGCATGGCCCGAAGGGAGACATGCCGGGCGGTGTTCTCATGCGCAAGCTCTCTCGCCGCCCGCCTCGCCGATTGGCCAGCGCCCGCCCGCCCCCGCCGCGATGCCCCACCCGACGGCGCCCGCGTCGCGCCTTCGTAGGCCCGCCCCCCGCCTCCGCGATCAGGCAGGAAGATCCGTGCTGAGAAACACCTCGTGGATGTCCAGCTTGCTCGGCCCCGCGAACATCTCCTTCGGGGCGCGGTTCCGGTGCGCCTCGGCGAAGGCCGGGCTCCGCGTCCACGCGATGAAGTCATCCATCGAGCGCCACCACGTCTTCACCTCGTAAAAGCCTTGCGCCGTCGGGTCCGGGCTCCACTCGCCCGTCGCGTGGTCCAGCTTCATCGGCCGCGGCCGATGGACCTCGTTGCGGATGAACCCGGGCGCGCGGTCGACCAGGTGGACCCGGTTCTTGAAACGGTCCTCGAACTCGGCCTCGTGGCCCTCGGCAACAGGAATGCGGTTGGTGACGACGATCATGGCTCCTCGGATGCGGGCCCTCGCCCGCTGCAGATTGTCGTGGAAAATTGCGCGACTCAGCGTAATGCAACAGGAGGCGCCCGACCAGCGCGAGCCACAGGCCCGGCTGCGCTCGCCGGAAAATCGGATTGACACGGCCGGGCGCCGGGGCCTTCATGCTAGGAGGAAACCTCATGGGAGATGCGGAAACGCGTCGTGTTCGATCGGCTGAAGATCGCTCCGAGATCGAGGGCGTGGTGCGCCGGAACATCCAGGCGCTCATACAGGTTCGGACGGAACTGGAGCGCAAGAAGGGCTTCCAGGAGCGGCTCGCGGACACGATCACGGCGTTCACCGGGAGCATGACGTTCGTGTTCCTCCACGCCGGCGTGTTCGGGGGATGGATCGTGGTGAACACCGGCATCGTATCCTTCATCAAGCCGTTCGACCCGTTCCCCTTCGTGATGCTCGCCATGATCGCCTCGGTGGAGGCCATCTTCCTCTCGACCTTCGTGCTCATCAGCCAGAACCGCATGCAGGCGCTCGCGGACAAACGCGCCGACCTCGATCTCCAGGTCAACCTCCTGGCAGAGCACGAGGTCACCCGGTTGATCGAGCTCGTCGACGGCATCTCGCGGCACCTCGGCGTGAACCGCCCGAGCGATCCCCACCTCGAAGAGCTCAAGAAGGATGTCCGTCCGGAGGAGGTGCTCGACGAGATCGAACGCGCCGAGCAGGACGCTGCCCATGAGTCAATACGGACTTCCCCCTAGAGAAGGGCGGGTTTCACCTGAGCCGGCCTCGCACAGCGGCTCGGTCGACGCCTCGGCGCACGCGGTACAGTGAGGTCCTGAAGTGAGTAGGGTGTTACCGGAGGGCCCTTGAGGAACCAGAGGACTTCATCTCGGGAATCGGAAGATCGCGTGGGTCAAGAGGGTGGCAAAACTCTAACGAACGTCGCTTGCAGACCCCTGGATTACATGTTACTCGGATGGCGTCCCGGGCGTCGATTGTACGCTGTCCGCAGCGAAACTCCCGGGCACCCCACGCAGTGGATGTTCAGAGCGCGGCGTTGCTGTTAAGGGCGCATCGCTTATATAGCCTCGGCGCGGGCTCGCGCAGCCCCGTCTGCGTTTGCCCGGTCTGACTCAAACCCGCGGCGGTCTTCGTCGCGCGTTCGACCATCGACACAGAGGAATATGGCCAGTCACGTCCTCATCACCGGCGGAGCGGGGTTCATCGGCTCGCACGTCGCCGACGAACTCCTGCGTCAAGGGCACCGCGTTCGGGCGCTCGACAACCTCACACCCCAGGTCCACGGCCCGGAGCGCCGCCGGCCGGCGTACCTCAATCCGGACGTCGAGCTCATCGTGGGTGACGTCCGCGACCGCGAAGCGGTGAAGTCGGCGCTGCGCGGGGTGGACGTGGTCTACCACTTCGCGGCCATGGTCGGGGTCGGACAGAGCATGTACAGGATCGAGGAGTACACCTCGGTCAACAACCTCGGCACGGCCGTGCTCCTCCAGGAGCTCGCCGAGAAGCCGGTGGCGAGGCTCATCGTCGCCTCCAGCATGAGCGTCTACGGCGAGGGGCTCTACCGGACGCCCTCCGGCGCGGTGGTCCCCGGGACGAGCCGGCCGCTCGAGCAGCTCAAGCGCGGCGAGTGGGAGGTCCGGAGCGAGGCCGGCGAGGTGCTCGTGCCCGTCCCGACCCCCGAGTCGAAGCCGCCGGCGCTCGAGTCGGTGTATGCGCTCTCCAAGTACGACCAGGAGCGGCTCTGCCTGGTGCTCGGGCGCGCCTACAACATCCCGACCGTCGCCCTCCGCTTCTTCAACGTCTACGGCCGCCGCCAGGCCCTCTCCAACCCGTATACCGGCGTGCTCGCCATCTTCGCCTCCCGGCTCCTCAACGACCGCCCGCCGCTCATCTTCGAGGACGGCCTCCAGCGGCGCGACTTCGTGAGCGTCGCCGACATCGCCCGCGCCTGCGTCCGGGTCATGAGCGCCGAGTCCGCGGTGGGCCAGGTGCTCAACGTGGGCAGCGGGCGGTCCTACACCGTCCGCGAGGTCGCCGAGCACGTCCGGAAGGTGATGGGCAAAGACCGGATCGACCCCGAGATCACCGGCAAGTCCCGCCTCGGCGATATCCGGCACTGCTTCGCCGACATCAGCGCGGCGCAGCGCAAGATCGGGTATGAGCCCCAGGTCACCCTCGAGGAGGGCCTGCGCGATCTCGCCGGCTGGCTCGAGGGGCAGGTGGCCAAGGACGCCGTCGCCGAGGCCCGCGCCGAGCTGGACGCCCGGGGGCTCACGGTATGAGCGCGGCGGACCTCGACTTCGTCAGCCCCGCCGGGCCGGGCCGTCCGGCGCTGGTCACCGGCGGCGCCGGTTTCGTCGGGGCGAACCTCGCTCACCGCCTGCTCCAGGCGGGCGAGTCGGTCATCCTCTTCGACAACCTCTCGCGGCCCTCGGTGGTGCGCAACGTCGAGTGGCTGAAGCGGGTCCACGGGGACCGCGTCACGCTGGTCACCGGCGACGTGCGGGACGCCGCCGCGGTCGCCGAGGTGGTGCAGCGCGCCTCCAGCGTGTTCCACTTCGCCGCCCAGGTCGCGGTGACCACCAGCCTCGTCCGGCCGGTGGAGGACTTCGAGATCAACGCCCGGGGGACGCTCAACGTGCTCGAGGCGATCCGGGCCTCGAAGAGCCCGCCGCCGCTCCTCTTCACGTCGACCAACAAGGTCTACGGCGGCCTGCCCGACGTCCCGCTCCAGTGCCGGGACCGGCACTACGAGCCGGAGGATCCGAAGCTCCGCGCCTCCGGCATCTCCGAGGCCCGCCCGCTCGATTTCCACAGCCCTTACGGCTGCTCCAAGGGCACGGCCGACCAGTATGTCATCGACTACGCCCGCACCTTCGGGCTCCCGGCGGCGGTGTTCCGGATGAGCTGCATCTACGGCCCCCGCCAGTTCGGGACCGAGGATCAGGGCTGGGTCGCCCACTTCTTGATCCAGGCGCTCCGGCGAGAGCCGATCACCCTCTACGGCGACGGGATGCAGGTCCGTGACGTGCTCTTCATCGACGACCTCGTCGACGCCTTCCTGCTCGCCCGGAAGAACATCCGGCAGGTCTCCGCCTCGGCCTTCAACATCGGCGGGGGTCCGGAGAACACCATCAGCCTGCTCGAGCTGCTCGACATGATCGAGGAGCTCGACGGCAAGCGCCCGACCACCGGCTTCGAGGAGTGGCGGCCCGGGGACCAGCGCTACTACGTGTCCGACTGCCGCCGGTTCTCCGGCGTCACGGGCTGGTGGCCGCGCGTCCGGGTCCGCGAGGGCGTGCGCAAGCTCTACGGCTGGCTGCAGGAAATGATCGAGATCACCGGCAAGGCCTCCCCCGCCCAGGCCGCGGAGGAGCTCCGCCTGGAGGGCGTCGGGTGAGGTTCGCGCTGATCAACCCGCGCTGGAGCTTCGAGGGGAGCATCTATTTCGGCTGCCGCGAGCCGCACCTGCCGCTCGAGTACGGCTACGCCAGGGCGCTTCTCGAGGCCGCCGGGCACGAGGCGGCGATCGTCGACGCGCAGGCCCGCGACCTCTCCCACGACGCGCTCCGCGACGAGGTGGCCGCGCTCCGCCCCGACGCCATCGTCGTGACCACCGCGCCGAGTTACCTCTTCTGGCGCTGCGCCCCGCCCGAGCTCCGGGTCCCCCAGGAGGTCCTCCGCGCGCTGCGCGACCTGCCGGGGCTCCGGTTCGCGGTGGGGCCGCACGCCTCCACCACCCCCCGCGCCACCCTGCGCAAGCTCGGCGTCGACGCGGTGGTGATGGGCGAGTGCGAGGAGGCGCTCGTCGAGCTGGCCGATCGGCCGCGCTCGCAGTGGGGCGGCATCGACGGGATCGCGTACGTCGACGGCGGGGCGCCGCGCGTCCAGGGCGGGCCGCGCGCGGCCGACATGGCCCGGCTCCCGGCGCTCCGCTGGGACGACGCCACGGTGGCGCGCCACGCCCACCACCACCACCGCTTCGACACCACGCCCGTCGGCCCCGGCGCCGAGATCGAGGCGTCCCGCGGGTGCCCCTACCACTGCACCTTCTGCGCGAAGGACAACTTCCGCGACCGCTACCGCAAGCGCCCCCTGCCGGTGATCCTCGACGAGCTCGACGCGCTCGTCTCCCAGGGCGTCCGCTACGTCTACTTCATCGACGAGATCTTCCTGCCCGACCGCCCGCTGCTCGAGGCGCTGGTCGATCGAGAGGTCTCCTTCGGCTGCCAGCTGCGCATCGACAACTGGAACCGGGAGATGCTCGACCTGCTCGGCAAGGCGGGCTGCGTCTCGATCGAGGCGGGGGTGGAGAGCATCACGAAGGAGGGCAGGAGCCTGCTCGCCAAGCACTGCAAGCTCTCGACCGAGCAGCTCAGCGATCTCTTGATCCACGCCAAGAAGAGCGTCCCCTTCGTGCAGGCGAACCTGATCCAGTCGCGGACCGACGACCCGGCGGACGTCGCCGCGTTCCGGGATCGGCTGCGGCAGCACGGCGTCTGGGCGAACGAGCCCGTGCCGATGTTCCCCTACCCGGGCTCGCCCGATTACACGATGCGCTGGGGAAGGCCCGACGACGAGGCGTGGGAGCGCTCGCTCACCCACTACCTCGGCCAGTTCGATCAGTTCAGCGACATCCAGGAGAGCCGCCCGCTGCCGCTCTCCGAGCTGGAGGCCGCGCACCCGGGCCATGGCTGACGCGCTCGCCAACGTCGCCTCGGTCCTGATGACCACCGACACGGTGGGCGGCGTCTTCACGTATTCGATCGAGCTCGCGCGCGCGCTCGCCGAGCGCGGCGTCCAGACGACGCTCGCCGCCATGGGCGGGCCGCTCTCGCCGGCCCAGCGCGAGGCCGCGGGCCGCGTGCGCGGGCTCGCGCTGTTCGAGAGCGACTTCCGGCTCGAGTGGATGGATGACCCGTGGGCCGACGTCGAGCGGGCCGGCGCGTGGCTGCTCGAGATCGAGGAGCAGGTCCGCCCGGACGTGGTCCACCTCAACGGCTACGCGCACGGCGCGCTGAGCTTCCGCGCCCCGAAGCTCGTCGTGGCCCACTCCTGTGTCCTCTCGTGGTGGGACGCCGTGCTCAAGCAGGCGGCGCCCTCGTCCTACGCCCGGTATACGCACGAGGTGGCGCGCGGCCTCGCCGCGGCGGCGGCGGTCGTCGCGCCGACCCGGGCGATGATGCGCGCCGTCGTGCAGCACTACGGCGCGCCCCGGCGGGCGCTCGTGATCCCGAACGCCGCCGATCCCGCGGCGCTCCGGCCGGCCCGCAAGGAGGACGTCGTGCTCGCGGTCGGCCGGCTCTGGGATCAGGCCAAGAACATCGCGGCCCTGGGCGAGGTCGCCCCGCACCTGCCCTGGCCGATCCGGGTGGCCGGCAGCGACGCCCACCCCGGCGGCGGCTCGCTCCGCATCGACACGCTCGAGCACCTCGGCGTGCTCTCCGCGGCCGGCGTCGCCGAGGCGCTCTCCCGAGCGGCGATCTACGCGCTCCCGGCGCGTTACGAGCCCTTCGGCCTGTCGATCCTGGAGGCGGCGCTCTCCGGCTGCGCCCTCGTCCTCGGCGACATCCCCAGCCTGCGCGAGGTCTGGGGCGACGCGGCCCTCTTCGTCGCGCCCGACGACACGAGCGCGCTCCGGCGCGAGCTCAAGGCGCTCATCGACGATCCAGCGAGGCGGGTGCAGATGGCGTCCCGCGCCCGCGCCCGCGCCCGGCTCTACACCCCCGGGCAGATGGTCCAGCGTTACCTGGAGCTCTACCGCGAGCTGCTCTGGCAGCCCCGGATCTCCGCGATCTGGCGGTCCGAGCGGCCGTCCGAAACCCCCGCGATGGAGGCGGAGGGGCGATGCGCATAGTCCTGTTCTGCCACTCCCTGCTCTCCGACTGGAACCACGGCAACGCGCACTTCCTCCGGGGCGTCGTGACCGAGCTCGCGCTGCGCGGGCACGAGGTGCACGTCTACGAGCCGAGGGACGCCTGGAGCCTCCAGAACCTGATCGCCGATCACGGCGAGGCGCCGCTCGACGAGGTGAAGGCGGTCTACCCGCACGTCGCCCCGATCCGCTACGACCTCGCGTCGCTCGACCTGGATCGCGCGCTCGACGGCGCGTCGCTGGTGATCGTCCACGAGTGGAGCGAGCCCGAGCTGGTCGCCCGCGTCGGCGCGCACCGCGTCGGCGTCAACCGCGCGCGCGCGTCGTACCAGCTGCTGTTCCACGACACGCACCACCGGTCGGTCACCGACCCCGGGGCCATGGCCCGTTACGACCTCGCCCACTACGACGGCGTGCTCGCCTTCGGCCGGGTGATCCGCGATCTCTACCTCGCGCGCCGCTGGGCCCGCCGCGCCTTCATCTGGCACGAGGCCGCGGACGCGCGGGTGTTCCGGCCGCGCCGCGAGGCCGCGCCCGAGCGCGACCTCGTGTGGGTCGGCAACTGGGGCGACGAGGAGCGGACGCGCGAGCTCGACGAGTTCCTGATCGGCCCGGCGCGCGACCTCGGCCTCTCCGCGCGTGTGCACGGCGTGCGGTACCCCGAGCACGCGCGCGCGGCGCTCGCCTCCGCGGGCATCGAGTACCGCGGCTGGCTCGCCAACTACCGGGCCCCCGAGGCGTTCGGCCGGGCGCGGCTGACCGTGCACGTGCCGAGGCGGCCCTACGTCGAGTCGCTCCCGGGCATCCCGACCATCCGGCCGTTCGAGGCCATGGCCTGCGCGATCCCGCTCGTCTGCTCCCCGTGGAACGACGCGGAGGAGCTGTTCTCGCCGGGCCGCGACTACCTCGTCGCCCGGGACGGCGACGAGATGAAGAGGCACCTCCGGGCCCTGCTCGCCGATCCCGCCATGGCCGCCGAGATGGCGGAGCGGGGTCGCAAGACGGTCCTCGCCCGACACACCTGCGCCCACCGGGCCGAGGAGCTCCTGCACATCGCCGCCGATCTCGGCGTCGACGTGGACCTCCCCGCGCCCGCCGCCACCCCCCACCGAGCCACCGCATGAACCGACGCCCGAACCCGAGCCGACCGCTCACCATCGCCTTCTTCGGATCGAGCCTCGTCTCCGCCTACTGGAACGGCGCCGCGACGTACTACCGCGGCGTGATCCGCGCCCTCGCCGCGCGAGGGCACCGCGTGACCTTCTACGAGCCGGACGCCTACGACCGGCAGAAGCACCGCGACATCGAGGACCCGCCGTGGGCCAAGGTGGTGGTCTACTCCGGCACCGATCCCGCGGAGCCGCGCCGGCTCGTCGAGCAGGCGCGGAGCGCGGACGTGGTCGTCAAGGCGAGCGGCGTCGGCGTCTTCGACGAGCTGCTCGAGGCCGAGGTCGCCGCGCTCGAGCGGCCCGGGCTCACCACGATCTTCTGGGATGTCGACGCCCCGGCCACGCTCGAGCGCGTCCGGACCACCCCGTCGGACCCGTTCCGCGCGCTGATCCCGCGCTACAGCCTGGTCTGCACCTACGGCGGCGGCGACCCGGTGGTGCGCGGTTACGAGGCGCTCGGCGCGCGCCGCTGCGTGCCCATCTACAACGCGCTCGACCCCGAGACCCACTTCGAGGTCGCGCCGGACCCGCGGTTCGACTGCGACTTCGCGCTGCTCGCGAACCGCCTCCCGGACCGGGAGAGGCGCGTCGAGGAGTTCTTCCTGAAGCCCGCGGCCGCGCTCCCCGAGCTGCGTTTCCTGCTCGGCGGCAACGGCTGGCACGACAAGCCGATGCCGCCGAACGTCCGCTACGTCGGGCACGTCTACACGGCGGATCACAACGCGTTCAACGCGAGCGCCCGCGCGGTGCTCAACGTGGCGCGCGACAGCATGGCGTCGGTCGGCTTCTCCCCGGCGACCCGGGTCTTCGAGGCCGCGGGCGCGGCCGCGTGCCTCATCACCGACGCGTGGGAGGGCATCGAGCTCTTCCTGGAGCCGGAGCGCGAGGTGCTGGTCGCGCGCGACGGCGACGAGGTGGCGGCGCACCTCCGGGCGCTCACGCCCGAGCGGGCGCGCGCCATCGGCAAGGCGGCGAAGCAGCGCGTGCTCGCCGCGCACACGTACGCCGAGCGCGCCAGGCAGGTCGAGGCGCTGCTCGCCCGGCCGGACGTCACCCTCACCGCGGTCGCGCCGTGAAGCCGCTCTCCTTCGTCTTCCTCGGCCTGTCGATCACCTCGTCGTGGGGCAACGGCCACGCGACCACGTACCGCGGGCTGCTCAAGCGGCTCGCGCAGCGCGGCCACCGCGTGCTCTTCCTCGAGCGGGACCTCTGGTTCTACGCCGAGAACCGCGACCTCCCCCACCCTCCCTACGGCCGGACCGAGCTCTACCAGAGCCTCGACGACCTGCACGAGCGCTTCCGGGACGTGGTGCGCGACGCGGACATGGTGGTCGTCGGCTCGTACGTGCCCGACGGCGTGGCCGTCGGCGCCTGGGTCACGGAGACGGCGCGCGGGAAGACGGCGTTTTACGACATCGACACGCCGGTCACGCTGAAGAAGCTCGAGCGCGGCGACACCGAGTACCTCGCGCCGTCCTTGATCCCGCGGTACGACCTCTACCTCTCGTTCACGGGCGGCCCCACGCTGGAGCTGCTCGAGCGCCGCTACGGGGCGAAGCGGGCGCGGCCGCTCTACTGCTCGGTCGACCCGGAGGCCTACTACCCGGAGCGCGCCGCGCCGCGGTGGGATCTCGGCTACCTCGGCACGTACAGCGCCGATCGCCAGCCCACGCTGGATCGGCTGCTCGTCGAGCCGGCGCGCCGCTGGGCCGAGGGCCGCTTCGCCGTGGCCGGGCCGCAGTACCCGGGCGACATCGACTGGCCTGCTAACGTCGATCGCACCGATCACATCCCGCCGGGCGAGCACCGCGGCTTCTACAACGCGCAGCGGTTCACGCTCAACGTCACCCGCCGGGACATGATCGAGGCGGGGTACTCGCCGAGCGTGCGCCTCTTCGAGGCGGCCGCGTGCGGCGTGCCGGTGATCAGCGACGCGTGGGCGGGGATCGAGGAGATCTTCGAGCCCGGCAAGGAGATCCTGATCGCCCGCTCCTCGGAGGAGGCGCTCCACCTGCTCCGCGAGCTCCCGGAGCGGGAGCGCGTCGCGATCGGGCAGCGGGCGCGCGAGCGCGTGCTCGCCCGGCACACGGCCGCGCACCGCGCCGAGGCGCTGGAGAGGTATGCCCGGGAGCTCGCCGAAGAGCGCGAGCTCCCAGGGGATGTTCGATTGTGACATCGATCGACGTGTGCGTCGGATTTGGAACAGCGTGCTGCCAATGAAGGATGACGAACCGATCGCGGCGAGGATGGACAGGGAGCCTTTTGCGCTCCCCCGCGTGAGCGTGTGGGCGAGCGTTCGGTCGTCGTTTCCCGGAGAGGAGGTCAGAGAGACATGAGCGCTGCGCTGCGCATCCTGGTGACCGGAGGGGCCGGCTTCGTCGGCTCCCACCTATGTGACCGGCTGATCCGCGATGGCCACGAGGTCATCGCGCTCGACGACTTCTCGACCGGCTCCGACGCGAACGTCGCCCACCTCCTCCACCACCGCCGCTTCCGGCTGGTGGAGCACGACGTCACGCAGCCGTACGACTTCAAGGTCGACCGGATCTACAACCTCGCCTCGCCGGCGAGCCCGCCCCATTACCAGCGCGATCCGGTGCGGACCACGCTGGTCAACGTGGTCGGGGCGTTCCACGCGCTCAAGCTGGCCGAGAGCTGCGGCGCCCGGGTGTTCCAGGCGTCGACCAGCGAGGTGTACGGCGATCCCGAGGTCCACCCGCAGCCGGAGAGCTACCGGGGCTACGTGAACCCGGTCGGGATCCGCTCGTGTTACGACGAGGGGAAGCGCTGCGCCGAGTCGCTCGTGATGGACTTCCACCGTCGCCACGGCGTCGAGGTCCGGCTGGCGCGCATCTTCAACACGTACGGCCCGCGGATGGCGCTCGACGACGGCCGCGTGGTGTCGAACTTCATCGTCCAGGCGCTGCGCGGCGAGGACCTCACGGTCTACGGCGACGGCTCCCAGACGCGGAGCTTCTGTTATGTCGACGACCTCATCGAGGGCATCGTCCGGCTGATGGAGCACCCCACCGAGGTCGGCCCCGTGAACCTGGGCAACCCCGAGGAGTTCACGGTGCTGGAGCTCGCCGAGGAGGTGATCCACCTGACGGGCAGCCGGAGCCGGATCGAGCACCGCCCCTTGCCGGCGGACGATCCGCGGCAGCGTCAGCCGGTGATCGAGCACGCGAAGCGGGCGCTGGGGTTCGAGCCGAAGGTGCCGCTGCGCGTGGGGTTGCGGCGGACGATCGAGGGGTTCCGGGGCGTGCTCGGGCTGGGCCGGCACGCGGCGGCGCTGGTGACGTCCGAGGGCGACGCGCCGCTGCCGCAGGCCGCGAACGGCTGAGCTTGGATTGAGCTGAGGAGAGAACATCGGGATGAAGCAGCCGCAGACCGTCGTGAAGCCGGAGGGGAAGCTGGCCGTGCTCCTGCCGGGGCTCGGGGCCGTGTCGACCACGACGATCGCGGGCGTGATGCTCGCGCGGCGCGGCCTGGCCGCGCCCGTCGGCGCGTTGACGCAACTCGGGACCATCCGGCTGGGCAAACGCACCGAGAACCGGTCCCCCAGGATCAAGGATTTCGTCCCGCTGGCGTCGCTCTCGGACATCGAGTTCGGCTCGTGGGACATCTTCCCGGACAACGCGTACGAGGCCGCCCAGGAGGCGAAGGTGCTCGAGGCCGCGCACCTCGACGCCGTGCGCGAGGAGCTCGCCGCGGTCTCGCCGATGAGGGCGGTGTTCTACCCGGACTACGTGCGCCGGCTGCACGGCCCGCACGTGAAGTCGGGCCGCAGCAAGGCCGACATGGTGGAGCAGCTGCGCGACGACATCCGGAGCTTCGTGCGGTCGCGCGGGGCGACGCGCGCGGTGGCGGTCTGGTGTGGATCGACGGAGATCTTCATCGCGCCCGCGGACGTGCACCAGTCGGTGGCCGCGTTCGAGGCGGGGCTGCTCGCGAACCACCCGGCGATCTCGAACTCGCAGCTCTACGCGTGGGCGTGCATCAAGGAGGGCGTCCCGTTCGCGAACGGCGCGCCGAACCTCACCGTGGATTTCCCGGCGGCCTCGGAGCTCGCGCGCGCCCACGGGGTGCCGATCGCGGGCAAGGATTTCAAGACGGGCCAGACGCTGATGAAGACGGTGATCGCGCCGGCGTTCAAGGCGCGGATGCTCGGGATCTCGGGGTGGTTCTCGACGAACATCCTCGGCAACCGCGACGGCGTGGTGCTCGACGACCCCGACTCGTTCAAGACGAAGGAGGCGTCGAAGCTCAGCGTGCTGGAGCAGATCCTCCAGCCGGAGCTCTACAAGGAGCTCTATTCGAAGCTCTACCACAAGGTGCGGATCGAGCATTATCCGCCGCGGGGCGACGCGAAGGAGGGGTGGGACAACATCGATCTGTTCGGCTGGCTCGGCTATCCGATGCAGATCAAGGTGAACTTCCTCTGCCGGGACTCGATCCTGGCGGCGCCGATCGTGCTGGATCTGGCGCTGTTTTTGGACCTCGCGGCGAGGGCCGGGTTCAGCGGGACGCAGGAGTGGCTGAGCTTCTACTTCAAGAGCCCGATGACGGCGCCGGAGCTCTACCCGGAGCACGACCTCTTCATCCAGTCGATGAAGCTCAAGAACACGCTGCGCTGGATGATGGGGGAAGAGCTCATCACGCACCTCGGCAACGAGTACTACGACTGAGGCGGCGGCGGTCGTCGTCGCTTGCGGAGCGGGGGTGCGCCGGGTGGCCGGCCCCCGGCGCGGAGCGACGACGCCGAGCTCGTGGGATAACCGCGTCGGGAAGCGCGCCGCCGTTCACATGCGCATGTGAACGCGTTCACATGCGCATGTGAACGCGCGGCGGGGGCGGGAGACGGGAGGCTCGGGGGAGCGATGCTCCTTGACATTCCCGGATGGGCTTGCTTGTCTTCCGTCCCCAGATTCCGTTGGTAGTTCCTGGCCGTCGTTTCATGGACGGCATCCATCCGACCTGCTCCGACCAGGTTGCCGCTGGGCTGGAGAGGCGTGCGGCGCTCGCCTGAAGCAGGACAGGAAACGGACCCAGGCGCTTCCATCACCCACACGGCCGGAGCCGCGCCTGCGGCGATGACCTCAACACACCTCAGGAGATCCCATGGAATTCAGGTTGCTTGGCGGGTCAGGGTTCAAGGTTCCGGTGCTGAGCCTCGGGACGGGGACGTTCGGGGGGACCAACGAGTTCTTCGGGGCCTGGGGCAAGAGCGACGTGGCCGAGGCGACGCGGCTGGTCGACATCTCGATCGAGGCGGGCATGAACATGTTCGACTCGGCCGACATCTACTCGAGCGGGGCGGCGGAGGAGATCCTCGGCCAGGCCATCAAGGGGAAACGTGACAAGGTCATCATCTCCACGAAGGCGACCTTCCGGTCGGGCCCGGGGCCGAACGACGTCGGCTCCTCGCGGTATCACCTGATCCGGTCCGTCGAGGCGGGCTTGCGGCGGCTGCAGACCGATTACATCGATCTGTTTCAGCTCCACGGCTTCGACGCGCAGACGCCGGTCGAGGAGACGCTGCGCACGCTGGACGACCTCGTGCGCGCGGGGAAGATCCGCTACATCGGCTGCTCGAACTTCTCCAGCTGGCACCTGATGAAGTCGCTCGCGGTGTCGGAGAAGTACGGCCTCGAGCGGTACGTGGCGCACCAGGCGTACTACTCGCTCATCGGGCGCGACTACGAGTGGGACCTCATGCCGATCGCGCTCGACCAGAAGGTCAGCGCGGTGGTCTGGAGCCCGCTCGGCTGGGGGCGGCTCACGGGGAAGATCCGGCGCGGGCAGCCGCTGCCGAAGACGAGCCGGCTGCAGACGAAGTCGGTGGCCGAGGCGGCGCCGCCGATCGAGGAAGAGTACCTCTACAAGGTGGTCGACGCGCTCGACGAGGTGGCGAAGGAGACGGGCAAGACCGTCCCGCAGGTCGCGCTCAACTGGCTGCTGCAGCGGCCGAGCGTCGCGAACGTGATCATCGGCGCCCGGAACGAGGAGCAGCTCCGGCAGAACCTCGGGGCCGTCGGCTGGAACCTGACCGCAGAGCAGGTCGCGAAGCTGGACGCCGCCAGCAAGACGAAGCTGCCTTATCCCAACTTCCACCAGGTCGGCGTCTTCAGTGAGCGGAACCCGCCCCCGGTGAGCTGAGCACCCGCGCGTAGCGTCGTTCGGGCCGGCGCCGGGGCGCGGGGCCTACTGCCCCGGCGCCTTGCCGCCGGCCGGCGTGTCCCACCATTTCGAGAGCCGGTTCGAGGGGATCCCCGGGATCTCGGCCGCGGTGGTCGCGTAATGCGAGGTGTCGTTGAAGAGCGTGAGGCGCGGCCGGGTCGGGTCCTTGAAATCGAGGATGTTCAGCGCCGCGGGGCTCTGGTCGAGGCGGTCGCGGTAGGTGCGCGGATCGAAGCCGAGCAGCGCGCTGATGAGCAGCCGGATCGTGGCCTTGTGCGAGACGACGAGCACGTGGGCGCCCGCGTGCGCCGCGACGAGCTCGAGCAGCGCCGGCAGGGCGCGCGCCGTGACGCAGAGGCCGGTCTCCCCGCCCGCGGGGGCGAACGTGTACGGGTCGTGCTCCCATTTACCGTACTCGTCCGGATACTGCGCCTCGACCTCGGCGCGCGTGAGCTGCTCCCACCGGCCGTGCGAGATCTCCCGGAAGGCCTCGCGGCGGTGCACCTCGCGCCCGTGGGGCTGCGCGACGATGCGCGCGGTCTCGACCGTGCGGCTCATCGGGCTCGCGTAGACGGCGTCGATCGGCTGGCTCGCGAGCCGCGCGGCGAGCTTTGCGGCCTGCTCGCGCCCCTCGTCGGACAGGGCCACGTCGGTCTCGCCGGCGAACCGGTCCTCCGCGGTGAGCACCGTGGCGCCGTGGCGCACGAGGAACACGCGCGTCGTCATCGCGCCTCACCCGGGAGCCGCCGCGCGCGCGCGTCGATCGCGCGCGCGCCGCCCCTGCCCGAACCGTCCGGTGTGCCCATGCGGGTTATCGTCGCCGTCGGCGGGCATCCCGTCAAGCCGCGGCGAGCTCGTGAGACACGCGCGCAAAGCCACGGTGGGCCGACTCCGCAGGTCACGAGGGCCAGGCCGAGGCGTCGCTCGGCGGGAGCTCAGCGGGTGAAGCGGCGGATGGCGTGCCGGATCTGCTCGGCGGTCATGGGTTCCGTGGACAGGGCGCTGTGCAGCACGAGGCCCTCGATCAGGGCGTCGAGCTCGCGCGCGGTCACCGGGTCGAAGTGGAGCTCCAGCGCGCGGCGGCTCCGCAGCATCCAGGCCTGGGTGACGGCGCGCAGCGCGGGCCGCCGGGCGGCGGCGACGTAGAGCTCGACGCTGAGCACGAGGTCGCGCGCCGAGCCGAGCAGGTCCGCGCTGAGGTGCTCGACCAGGAATTCGACGGCGGCCTTGCGGCCGCGCGCGGCGCGCATCCCCTCCTCGAGCCGGGCGGCCACGGTCTCCGCGTGCCTCGTGAACGCGGCGGCGAGGAGCTCGTCGATCGAGGCGAAGTGGTACGTGGTCGAGCCGAGCGGCACGTCGGCGGCCCGGGCAATGGTGCGGTGCGAGGCGCCGGCGACGCCCTGCTCGGCGATCACGTCGAGCGCCGTCGCCACCAGCCGGTCCTTGCGCCCGGGGTCATAGCGGCGAGCCCGCCGCGCCGGCGCGGCGGCCCTCGGCCGCGCCGGCGCGGTGGCCCTCGGCCGCGCGGTCGCGGCGGTCCTCGGCCTGGCAGCGCTCATAACGGCTCCGTCACCCTCGCGCCTTGCCCGGCGCCGGCGCCGGCGCGGCCCCGGTGTCGGTGAGGGAGCGGATCACGCGGGCGGGGTTGCCGACGGCGATGACGTTGGCCGGCAGATCGCGCGTGACCACCGAGCCGGCGCCGACGACGGTGTTGTCCCCGATCGTCACCCCGGGCAGCACGATGGCACCGCCGCCGAGCCACACGTTGTTCCCGATCGTGATGGGCTTCGCGGCCTCCCACTTGTTCCGCCGGGGCTCGGGCTCCACGGGGTGCGTCGGCGTGAGCAGCTGCACGTTCGGCCCGATCTGCACGTCGTCGCCGATCGTGATCGGCGCGACGTCGAGCGCGACCAGCCCGAAGTTCGCGAAGCAGCGCGCCCCGATGGTGATGTGCCCGCCGTAATCGACGTAGAACGGCGGGCGGATCTCCGTGCCCTCGCCGATCGAGCCGAGCAGCTGCTCCAGCAGGCGGCGGCGCAGCGGGCGCTGCCGTACCGAGGTCGCGTTGTAGGCTGCCACCAGGTCCAGCGCGGCGGCGCTCTGCTCGGCGATCTCCGGATCGTCGGCGATGTAGGGGTCTCCGGCGAGCATCCGCTCGCGCATGGACCGGGCGTCGTCAGGGTTCGTCATGTGGACGATCGTACGCATGGTAGGAACGGGTGTCCACATTGGCGGCCGAAAAAACGTCACGGCCGCAAGCCTCCCACGACGAGCACCCGGCCGTCCTGGAGCAGCGTGGCCGTGTGCTCCGCGCGCGGGGTGCTCCTCGGCGGCACGAGCTCCCAGGACGGCGCGCCGGCCGCCCAGGCGCCGCCCGCGGGCAGCACCACGGGCCCGCCGGCCAACGCTATCGCGAGGAGAGGAATGAATCGCAGCTCCATCATTCTTTATCTCCGCCGCCTTGATGCCTGTGGCATATAACCCCTTCAGCATCGAGTGGGACTGCGGAGCGCTCGACATGGCTGCGCTCAAGTGACGAGGCGCGCGCCGTGATGGCCGCAGCGTGATTTACCCCGCCAGCGCCTCGGTCAGCTTCCAGAGCCGCTCCTGCGCGACCTCGTCGAGCGCCGCCTTCGCGGCCGGTATGGCGCGGCTCTTCTCGAAGTACTCCCCTGTCACCCCGGCGAGCTCCGGCGCCGTCGCCACGTGCAGCGAGCACGCGGCGCCCTGCTCGGGCGTGAGCATGAACAGGCTGAAGAGCTTCATGAGGACCTGCGGGAAGTCGCGCGAGAACTCCGTCGCGACCACGCCCGGGTGGACGGCGTTGACCGTCACGCCGGTGCCCGTGAGCCGCCGCGAAAGCGCCTTGGTGAAGAGGACGTTCGCGAGCTTCGACTGGCCGTACGCCTTCATCCTGCTGAACTTCCGCCGCTCGAACTGCAGATCGTCCCAGTCCATCCTGCCCTGGTAGTGCATCCTCGAGGACAGGACCACGATGCGCGACGGCGCGCTGTGCTTGAGCAGCGGGAGGAGCTCCTGCGTGAGCAGCCACGTACCCACGTGGTTCACCCCGAACGTGGTCTCGAGGCCGTCCTTGGTCGTGCTGCGCGAGCCCGTCCAGAGCCCAGCGTTGTTCACGAGGACGTCGAGGCGATCGTGCTTCGCGCGGAACGTCTCCGCGAAGGCGCGGATGCTCGCCTTGCTCGCGAGATCCAGCGCGCTCACCTCCACGTCCGTGCGGCCGGTGGTGCGCGCGATGTCGTCGCGCGCGGCCTCCCCCTTTCCGGTGTCGCGGCACGCCAGCACCACCTTCGCGCCCCGCTGCGCGAGTCCGCGCGCCGTCTCCTTGCCAATGCCTGTGTTGCCCCCGGTGACGATGCAGACCTTCCCGTTCATGCCTTCATCTCTCTCAGGTTCCGCGGGGGAGCGCAAGGCCGGCACACGCCGCGGGCGGAGAGGCGAAGTCGAGGCGACGGCGCCGCGACAGCGCACGATTCGCCATCGCGCCGGGGGCACCTGATCAGCGGCCCGCCGCTGGCGCGGGGCCCACCTCGGCGGGGCCGCCCGGGCTCGCGACCGCGCTTCGCATGAACTGTAGGGCGAGCGTCGCGGCGTCGCGCTCGTGAAAGAGGACGAAATGGCCGTCCTCGCCGGACCTCGCGGGCACCTGCACGAACGCCGCGGTGGCCTGTCCGCCGGCGAGGTTGCCGCTGAGCGGTCGTTCCGGCTGCGCGGCGCGGAGGAAGGGGAGCACCCCCGCGGTCGCGCGGACCGGGCGGAGCGGGGTCGCGCCCAGCGCGATGGCTAAGGCGACGGCGGTCTCGGGCGGAGTGTACGTGTCGGTGAGCCCGCCGTAATGGAGCACGTTCTGGGGCCTCCGGCCGGGCAGCGGCTCGCGGTAGAGGCGCGCGTAGCTCTGCGGATCCACGGGATCGATGAGGCCCTGCACGAGCGTCATGAAGGGGTGGAACTCGGTGAGCTCGCCGCTCCGGAGCCCCAGCGCGGCCCCGATGAACGGCATGACCGGGAGGTCCTCGCGGCGGAGGATGCCGAGGCGCGCGTCGCCGCCGCACCCCGAGAGGATCACGCCGCGAAAGAGCGGATCGAGCGCGGCCTGCGCCGCCGCCGACTGGCTGCCTTGCGAGTGGCCGGCGAGGAGGACGCGGGCCGTGTCGAAGCGGGGCGCCGCGCGGCCGGGGATCTTGCGCAGGAGCGGGCCGCCGCGCCCCGGGCGCGTCGCTTTCGAGAGATCCGTGCCGACGATCAGCCGCGCGAGCAGGCTCGCATCGACGCCGGCCTGGCGCAGGTTGTCGCGCGTCGCCGCGGGGTTCAGCGGGTTGTAGAAGGCGAGCTCCGGCCCGAGCTTCTCGCCGCGGAAGAGGCCCAGCGGGATGCCCGCGAGCGAGATGACGCCGGCGTCCCGGCTGCCGGGGCGCGCGCCGAGCGCGTCGGCGCCGCCGTGCAGCGGTTGATCGGTGGAGACGGCGGCGATGCCCAGGCGGGCGGCCCAGCCCGCGAAGTTGTCGTCGCCGAGGAACGTGGTCGCGTCGCCGCCGGTGCCGTGGGCCGTGACCAGCAGCGGAAAGCCGCCGGGCGGCGGCGGGCCCTTGGGCACGGTCAGCACATAACGGGCGCGGAGGAGGCCGCCGCACGCGTCGGCGCGATAACGCGAACCCGGGGGGAGCTCGACGACGCGCGGCGCGCCGTCGTCGCCGAGGGCGAGGGTGCCGCCGCCCGAGAGGAATGGGGCGTCGGCGATCCGCGATTGGAAGTTTGGCGTGCAGTAATGCCCGGCGATCGTGAAATAGGAGCGGCGCGCCTTGGGGGGTGACGGATCGGCCTGCCACGCGGCGCTGAGCAGCCTCGGGGCGAGGGCGGGTGGCAGGCGCGTCGCTGCGTCGAAGAGCCGCTCGGAGACGGCGTGCGGCGTGCTCGTGCGGAAGAGCGCCACGGCGGCGATCTCGGCGCGGGAGAGCCCGCGGGAGGCGAGGTAGTCGAGGGGCTCGACGTGCAGCGCGCGGGCGCGCTCCTCGCTCGGGTCGGGGAGCGGGGCAGTCCATTTCGTCTTCTCGAGGTCGAGCGTGGTGCCGAGCGGCTGCCCGGACGGGTCGCCGAGATCGCGCCGGACGACGGCGAGGTGGAGCGTGCCCGGCCGGAGCACGACGCCGGGGATCGGCTTGGCGGCGAGCGTGCCTGCGGGGATGAAGCGGAGAGGAGATGGGATGTAGCGGAGCTCGAGCGGGATGAACGCGCCGCGGTCGGGGCTCTGGGGATCGACGTCCACGAGGAAGACCGGAGAGCGGAGCGACGTGGTGTCGGCCGGACGGGCGGGGAGACGGTGGACGCCCGGTGGTGACGAGAAGTGGAAGTAGAGGGATGGCGCGATGGAGAAGCCGGTGCGGTCGGACTCGGCCGTTGCGAGGTAGGTGGAGATAAGCGCCTTGCGGGCGCCGGGGAAGGTGCTCCAGTCGATGGAGCCGTCCGCGCGGCGCAAGAGCTCGCTCGGCCAGGGGAGGGCGTAGAACGGGGGTAAGCCGCGGCGCGGGAGCTGGAAGTCGACGCGGGAGGAGCCCGGGAGGGCGCTGGCCGGCGTGTACGGCGCGAGGGGATCGAGCGGCGCGGCGTGCGAGGCGCCGGGGGCGGGCGGAGAAGGGGCGCAGGCGACGAGCGACGCGGGGAGCGCGATCGCGGCGAGGAGAGGGCGCCTCGGGCCGGGGCGGGAGCGAAGGCGCATGGTGCAGCGGACGGAGGGTAGCACCGCGGGGAGGCCCTGGCAGCGGCGAGGCCGACGTCGAGCGACGTCTGCCGGGATGCGCAAACGGATCTCGGGCGCCTGCGGATCTCACCACGGATTACCTGCGCCCCTGGAAACGAATATTGCGCGCTTCATCGCAGACTGCCGCGTCGCGCCTCGAAAGCAGGACCGGCCATGTAAGCACCGGGGCGACGGCCATTCGGTGAGGCACGTTGATGCCGTGCTCTGCCATCTGCCAGCCCGGCCGCTCTTCCTGCTCGCGTCGGGCGCCCCGAGGTGCGCGCGGCGTTTCCGCGGTCTGGGGCGAGCGCTACCTCCCGAGCTCAAGCTCCCCGAATTCCGGCCGCCCGCGGCGGAGGCGCCGGTGCGGGCCGCGCTCAGCAGGGGGCCCCCGCCAAGACCGAAGCGCGTGTGGTCGCGCAAGCCGGCGGCGATCCCTTCCACTTGGAGGAGCTGACCCGCGCAGCCGCGAGGAGCTGGGCGAGGCGCTCCCGGAGAAGGTGCTGGCGGTGGTGCAGGCGCGTCTGAGGACGCAGCCGCCCGGCGCCGCGGGCCTTCCGCCGCGCGGCCCAGCCTGTTCGGTGAAGTAAACTGCAAGAGGAAAACAATTCGTAGATGCAGAAACAATCCTGAGTGGTTTCAGATGGTTGGCTGCTGTGCCCGGCAGCTGCGCGCGGGAAGCGTGGGGAGGCCGGGGGAGCTGTATGGGGCCATGGGCGCGCGCCGGTGCCGGTGCTGGTGGTCGCGGGTCGTCGGGGGCGCGGCTTCAGAGTGCTGCGCCTGGGGCACGCGCTCGGGGCTGTGGTCGTTCACCATCAGCAACTCGACACGGAGGAACTCGGCGCGGCCGCCCGTTGAGCACATGGCGCCGGAGCCGATCGGCGCTGTCCCGCGGCGCGGGCGTCGGGCCGGGCGGCCGCTGCACGCGTAGCCGCCGTCGAGGTTCCCGGGCACGAACTCGGGGTCGCCGTCGTCCACCTAGGCACGCTCGGGGCCGTTGCGGACGTCGAAGCGGAGGTCGGGCACCTCGGCTAGTTCCGCGTGTCAGAAATCCCGCCAGCGAAACCAATCGATAACGAGCGGCCACCGGAAGCAGTAGCTTTCCACAGCTTCCTCCTGTCTCGCCGCCGAGGGCGGCTCCGGTGTGGCCCAACGGGGCGCCCTGCGCCGGCGCGCCGCCGCGGTCAAGGGCCCGCGACCTCACCGCTCGGGGTCGGCGCCTGGCCCGGTGGCGCGCAGCGCCGAGGATTCTCCTTCGCTCGCTGCTCCGTTGTCGGGCCCTTCGATGCGCTGCCGCCTGTTTCGGGATCGTGCCTGCGTCCCCGCACTCTGCCCCCCGAACGGTCACCCGCTCAGCCGCGGCGCGAAGCGCCGTCGGCTGCAGCGGGTTGTTACGCGGGCAGGCTACAGCTGTCAGTGAGCACGGATCCGCGGACGATTTGGCGAGAACGGGCCTGAAGATCTCAGAATGAGCCGGGACGTGAGACGTAACTGCTGAGAACTGCGCGCAGCTGCGGTGGAAGCGGCGACGTCGCGCCGTTCCGAATCTGCCACGCTACGATTTCCATGCTCACGCCATACTCACGGCTCAGTGCCCGGAGCTCAGCAGTCAGGTCCGCTGCCGCAACAAAGCGCCGGTATGCTTCGAAACGAGGAAGCAGAAGTTCCGCCGCGAAGGATTTTGCTCGCTGCTCCAACTCTTGCGGCACCCTCCCGCCAAGCACTTCACCTACAGGCAGGCCGCCACCGCGGTCCAAAAGCAGATGAGCGATCTCATGTGCAAGGGTGGCCCTACGACCATTCATCCGACCGTGAAGGCCTCTTCGATTGACGAGTATCGCGGGACCATGCTTCGGGCCCCAAACGCATAACGCATCGATTAGCCGACTTTCAACGTCAATGTCACCAATCGGAATATTCCATTGCTGGAGAAGCGCCTCGGGCTCCACTCGATGAGTGTCTCCGGTCTGAAGCAGCTCTCGCAGCTCCTGTGCTAGCGCATAACCTTGCGCCCATGGCGGCGCATCAGCATGTTGCCGCGCTGGTGCTTCTAGCTTTGCAGCAACTTCATCGAGCGGCCCGGTCCAAACTTGAGGCTGCGTGTGCACCACCCGAAGAATGCGTTCGACCGTTTCGATGGGAATGCTGCCAGCTGTCATGCGAGCAACCGCGAGGAGCTCGTTGGGCGCTCGTAGCACGGCCAAATCAGCTGTTGCTAGCTCTGGTGCCACGTTTCTAAACAGCTGAACGACGTCCGCCTCGGGCAATCCCGTTGCCGCAGCCGCAGCTGACGCCGGCAGATTGCCCTCTCGGCCGCGCCACGATGCGAGTGCAGCGACAGTTCGATGATCACTGAGCCCATTCAGGCGCGCAGCAATCGCGTCCCCCAAGTTGACTAACGCAGTCTCGACCTGCTCAAGCGGCACCTTGACTACAGTGCCGCGGGCGGCGACTCGAGCCAGATTACCTTCGCGAGTGACAAAGACGGATGCTGGAAAGACGCCAGCCAGCCCCGCAGCAAGATCATGGGCCTCCAAGTAGGAGTGTAGCAACTCTTCCTCGTCAGCACGCTGGACTTCGCTCTCGGTCGCCCAGCGCTGCTGCGCAAGGCTCCAGATTACCTCAATCGGTTCACCGAGCCCCAGTGGGTCCATCTCCTCAAGAATCAAATATGGCCAGAATCGAGCCAGATGTTCGAGTAGTTCGATCCATGTCCATTCCAGCCCCCCCGCCTCCCCCCAGACGCTGCGTGCGCCAACCCACACCCGGAGCTTCCCACGCGTGACTTCAGCAGCGGTCGTGCCGCCACCACTCAACCACTGCATGTCGAAGCCGAAGGCTTCAGGTGCGCCGAAGTACTTCATCCTTCCATCCAATCTAGCACGGCCTTCTTGCAGCCGAGCTGATCGGCCAGCTCAATGATTCGGTCCCGCCATCTTTTGGGAAGGTGCGCAAGGCGTGCAGGGTCTTCCGGAAAGGCGTGGAAGGATATCCCCGCTCGCGTCGGGTGTGCGCGGTAGACAACACCATCGTGCACCACGTAAAGCCGGTCAGGGTTCGGGCCCAGCGCCTTCGAGTTGAAGAATGGAACGCTCTGGGTATTCAGGAGTATCTGAGCCTGAGTGTTCGTCATGCCGTTCGGGCATTTCCCGACTTTCTCGCCGTTCTGCATGGCAAAACCGGCATGAGGATTATTCCAGCGGTGCTTCCGCTTGGGTTGCTCGTCGGGCTCGTATAGCCAACCCTGGGGTGCCGAGATGGTCACAGTTCATCACCTTACCCTGATCAGCCCCCGAAGCATAGCGGCATGCACGCGCTACGCTACGCGCGCGTTCAGGCGGGCCAGCGCGCGCCCGGCCGCAGGCTCCGCGCGCCCGGCCGCAGGCTCAGCAAACGTGCGGAACGGGCGGGCGTACGCGGCCGGGGGCCCCGAAGGCCGCGTCCATCTTGCACGCATCTCTACGGGTACATCGCAGCGGCGTCGAGGCGGACGTGGGCGAGCTCGGGACGGGCGCAGAGCGGCCGCGAAGGTCGAGGGCCACGTCGGGCGCTGGTGACTGGCCGTTCGTCGACCGTCTGGTTGGCGAACACTCCCGCCGCGTAGCCGCCTGCGCACCTGCGCAACACCACCGCGGCGAAGCCCTCGAGCAGCGGCGAGAGCCACGGGATGGTCGGGGCTGCGGGGCCTGCGGAGCCCTCTCGGGCGAGCCGTAGCCGGTCTCGTGGCTGCCGCCGATGGCGCCGCGACGTGCGGTGCTCGCGGCCGGCGCGGACGCGAGCGCGACGTCGTGCGGCTCCAGGCGCGTGAGCGCTAGCGCGTCGTCGTCGCTGATCGCGCAGGCCGCCGCCAGGCGCCGCGCTCGCGGGCGGCGCGGCCGCGCGAGCGACGGCGTGCGGCGCCCGGCGCGCGGCCGTCACAGCTGCCCGCACACGGCGCCGCGCTGGGTCGGGCTTGCAGCCGACATCGTGCAGCCCGGGTCGTGTGGCCGGTAGCGCGCTCTCGCGGCGGCGTGGACAGGCAGCTGGCGCCAGCAGGCCGACACGCGCCGCAGCCGCGCAGGTCGCTGCGCGCTGGCGCACGCTCCGGACGGTACGAGCCCTGGCCCGTGTAGTGTTCTCGTCGAGATTCCGTTTGACGCCGATCCCGTGATCAGAAGAATGGGCCGCGTCGCCACGTTGCTCGCGTGTTTCGGACGACCGGGAGGGAGACGATGAGGACGACAGACCGGCAGATCTCATCGTCGGCAGTGTTCGCTCTCCTGCTCAGTGTCGGTCCCTCGCAGGCAGACGCATCCGAGCTGAGTGCCGGAATTAGTTTTGGGGGGATCCAGGCTGGCACCGTGACGCACCTGGCGGTGAGTCCGCACGCGGGAATATCGTGGCGCATCAACGGCAACATCCTATTAGGTGTTCACGATCTGCTCAGCGTCGTGCCTCCAATCCAGATAGGTGGGGCCGGTGTCTACAATAGCACCATCGCCGCTCTCGGGTATGGTTGGAAGAATGGCGATTTCAGCGCTGGCCCATCCGTCGCGATCTACTTCATGCCGGCTTGCGGAAGCACATTGTGTGGGCACGTTGCCGGGATGGCGGCAGGGGCACATGCGCAAACCAATGCGTACATCGCAGGACCGCTCGGTGTGTCCGTGAGTGCCAATGTCGACTGGAACGGCGGGAGCAGCCTTGTTCTCCCGGGTTACGTATCAGTGCTTGTCGTTGTCGGTCCCGTGCTTCGATGGAGTGTAAAATGAACGCAAAAGGAATTCTTCTTCCGATTCTGACTGCCGCCATCTACATGCTGTCGGCCTGCAACTGGACGGTAGGAGACTGCTATCCCCGCGAGGAGTGGGTTAAGGGTGAAGGCGCAGGTGGACCAGTCGGGCCGCCCGTTCCCGTCTACACCTCCGTCGCGTCGGGCGACTTCGGGGCGGAGCCGCCGGAAGGCGGCGAGCGCAAGATCCAGTGCAACAAGATGGAGGACGAAGACGAGGAGGAAACCCCGAGCGACAGCTCGGACAGGCCTACAGCTAGCCCGACGAACCCGCCGGATCCCTGCCAGCAGAGCGGCGCCCCGAGCATGGGGTGCACAGGTACTAAGCCGATTGACCCGCGGGTCTTCAACTTTGTTACGACCCTCGCCTACGATGGGACCAGTGTGGCAGGTGGGTGGCAGGAGGCAACCGCAAAACTGTTTTTTGGCCACAATCTAGAAGGCGACGCCGCGTGTGTGGTCATCGTCGGGATGCCCATACGAGCAAAGGCTTGGGGAATGATCTCAGCAGAGACCGCAGCGATCTATAGTACCGATGTCGCGAATAGGTGCGCCGATTATCTATACGAGGAGGGCGGTCGGGATCTCCCGCCGGGCATATTCTGTGACAGACACAAAGGTTGCATGAGAGAACGGTTTCCGAAGTATTACGAAGAACTTGGTGCCAGGGTCAAGTGATTCTATGAAACACAGCATCGATGAGCTGCTCGAAATTGTCGATCGATACTATCGCCGTGGTGTTGGAGTCGCCGATAATGGCGATATTGACGCCCAGCTCTGCGAGAAGACGGAAGAACACGCCCGGCTCGTGGCCGCGCGGATCCAGGCATCAAAGGACGAGCGCTGGCACTCCATGCTGCGTCGCATCGGAGACCGCTTCCCTGGGATGCTCATGAACCACTCGCTACATCTCCCCACCGGCGGCTGGGACGGATGCTATTCCTTTACGATCGATCTGCCCGATTCTACGGGCCGAACCCTGTGGTTCCAAATAAGCTTCCTGGCTCCTTACTACATCGTCCACAGCTCGCGCACGATCGAGATCGTCAAACGAACGAGGGACTTGTTCTCCGTCAACTTTCGAGGTATGCATATCCTTGTTCATCGAAGCCCGTTGGATCCAGGTTTCGTGTCGCACCCGGACGATAGTCTCAGGTTCGCTACCGTCAGGGAGAGATATGTCTCCTTTGATTTGCTGCCCGACGAGCAAGCATGTGCGGAGTGGATCTCACGTGATATTGAAGCGACCTTCGGTTGCGAGCGCATGCCGCCAGAGATCGGGACCGTGCTCGTACCGGACGTGACAGCGGGCCTACGGCTTCCCGGGGAGGTAAGACTCTACGATTGCCTGTTTTCGAACCAGCATACATGGGTGAAGCCATCGCCGTCTGAAGTGTCGGCGCCCGGTGCAGATATCGAAGCGAGCAAGCTTACAAATTCGCTCGTTGCGGTGCTTACCGTGCTCGCGGCGCTCTATCAGATCGTATGGGCCCTGATGCCTGAGCTGCAGACCGGTTCTTCCTACTGGGTGGTGACGACGGATGGCGTCCTGCGCAAAGAGGAAGTAATGAGAGTGCTTGCAAAAACTCGGATGCTGATGGATCCGCCGAAGACTCCCCGCGGCATAGCGTCCAAGCGCGAACTCGAAGCTGCCATCGGCGAGATCGAAGCGCTGGTCGCTGGGTGGAACGGTGAAGGCGAGCCGCCAGCCTCCATGGTCGCTTGGGCCTCCAGCTTCCTGGCAAGTTGGCTCGTGGACTCGGACCCCGAAGGGTTGAGGAGCGGCCGTACGAGCTGACGGACCGGTTGACACTGACGGCGGCTACGATAGGCCGTTATTGCGTGCAGCAGAATACGCGCGACTCTCCGAGTTTTGCAGGCTCAAGAAATTCCGGCGGGAGCGAGCGCGGCGAGCAAGTTCCTGCCTCGGCCTGCGCGAACTCCGCGCGTACCGACCGGAACGGCGAGGGCGCAGAGGTGTCAGCGCACAGGCGGTCACCTAGGCCCAGTCCAAGTGCCTCGGCCGCGATCGGGTTGTCGCATGTCGCTCCGGCGTACAGGTGAACGTCGGCCACGCAGTTGCCACCGGTCGGAGCATCGCACTCACACGGCGGACAATCGGGCTCGTCATTCGGCTTCTCTGTGTAGATCCTCCGATCGGAGAACCCAGAAGGACACGTGCCGTCGGGTTCAGGATCGGCGCATAAGGTGAAGAGGGTCGCGGGCGCCTTGTCAGAGATGTACGGGCAAGCCAGGACCATCTTTCGGGCGTTAGGCGGCGGCAGGGCTTCGCACGGCAAAAGCGTGGGCGGCTCGAACGCCACGGAGGCGACGGCGGAGTTCGACGCAGGCGGAGGCAGAGTGACGCACGATCCGTCCCATCCTGTGCCAGAATCAAACGCGACCTCCGCGCCGCCGTCGTCGTCGGCAGGACACATTGACGCATGTGCTGTCACCCGGGACGGCAGTGCACACACGGCCGGGCCACACGTGCACCCACTGCATTCGACAACCCCTTCGGTCCACCCTTGCCAATACATCAGGCGGTATTGGGGACACGGAGGACGGTCCCAGTACGGGCCAACCCAGAGCCAGGACAGTCGGTGCGGATCGGGGAGTTGATCTGGATCAGGTTCAGGGCCCGGATCTCCGCACGCGAGAAACGTTGCCAGGCTGATCAGCATGTACGGCAATGATCGCATCGTCGACCCCTCGCTGTTCGGAAGTATTGGACGTCTGGACCGCTGAAAAAGATTCCGACCACGCCTACGCGGCGAGTCAGGTTACGGGCCATCCCGTGAGCGCTTCTAGCGGTCGCAACAGGCGACGTGCGTTTTCCCCTCCTCCAGTCTGCCGCTCACGATCACGGGCTCTGAAGGAACGCACGTGGCGGGTTCACTTTGTAGCGCAAAAATGCCCATCGAAACGATGTCTCCGTCGCCGATGGCCGACGTACAGGCCGGCGCATCGACTGCGGAAAGGATGGTGGTAATGAGTGGATCGCCGCAGTTTTCGTTGCGGAACAGTACCGTCTCTGCGACGCACTTGCCGCCGCTGGGCGGGCCACACGTGCATTCGGAGCATTTGCGTGTATCGTTGACTAACAGCATTTCGTATCGTCTTGTGTAGCCGCTCCAGCAGTCCCCACTCGGCTGCGGAGGGAAGCATATGTTGAACGATTCGGGGTCGGTGTCAGAGGGACCGGGCGCGCAAGCCCTGACGAAGTTCATGTACGCTCGCGACGGATTGGGTCTTGACACTACGGGCTCGCAGGTAGGCTGCGTCGGCGGCTCAAATGTGAGGGATTCGAAGGATTCTCTCAAAACGGGTGAGGCCAGCGGTCCACAACCTGAAGGATCAGCCTCCAGCATGACTGCACCGGCATCGTCGGAGCAGAGCCAAGGATGTGCGATGACCTTGGACGGCATCGTGCAGACAGAATTTCGACACTCGCAACGTTCGCATTCGTACCATTCTTTGTCCGCTGTCCATCCTTCCCACAACATCTTGCCGGTGCAGCTTGGAGCGCTATCGATAGTACCTCCGTAGAGATAGAACTTGGTGCTGGGATCCGGCTCTGGCAGCTCCGGCGCATCCGAAGAGCAACCCATGAGGAACGACATTACTACTGTGAACAGCGGAACCGGTCTCATTGCGTGCACCTACCCTTGTTCGAATTACCTGCCCTCAACGAGCCTCAACTGAGAGCAACAAAATTTGCGTGTTGCTCCGCGCGTGATCTTTCCCTTGATGGTGGAGAGGCTTGATGTTGGCGAGCACGTGCCTGGTGCATTCTCCGCGAGGATCACGCGTGCCGCTGCCAGCGGTGAGTCTGCGGGCGTATCGGCGCACAGGGTGTCTTCTTGTGGGATTCCATTGATAGAGATCATCAGGTCCGTGCAGCCTGCGTCGCGGAAGAGCAGGACATCGGCCTTGCAGCTTCCGCCTACCGGGGCCTCGCAATCGCAAGCTGTGCACAAGCGGTCGTCGCTGATCCTCTCTGCGAGCTCGAAGCGAGCCGAGAAGCCCGGTCGACATTCGCCGTCCTGCTCGGGCGCGATACAGACCAACCAGTTGTACTCTGCGTCATATCCGGTCCAAGGGCAGGCTCTCGCAAATCTACCGGAAATCGGCGGCGGATCGAACTGCTTCAGCGGGGCGCAGCTCGGTGCGATGGCCGGCGGATTGAAGGTGACAGATGCGAGCGCATCGTCTGGCAAACGTGGCATGATGTTGGTGCACCTTGCAGGATCCTTCGTCACAGTATCTAGCATGAGCGGAGATCCTTCGTCGCCGCAGCCGGGTGTCTGGTGCGCTGTTATCGCCGATGGCGGCATGCAGACCGCAGGGCCGCACTCGCACTCCCCGCATACGCCTTTGCCAGGTGCCTCTACATCGGCCCAACCATCCCAGTAGTCCAGGCGGCCGTCGGGGCATGGGGGAAGATCCGGGGTTCGCGCGACCCAAAGCAATACAGGGTTGTCATCTGTTCGCGGGCCGTAGATGTCGAGCTCATCTCCACAGCCGAACAGCAACGGCAAGCTGAGAGCAAACCAAGGTACCGTTCGCATTGTGATCCCTTCCCCCCTGTTTCAGTACTTGTGCGGCCCGCAAGCAACCAGCTCGTAGCAGACGTCGCCGTCGTTCGACGGCGTCTTCACGGCTTGCCGCGTGGAAACGACATGGCGGCCCGTGACGGCGCGAGACTCGACAGGCGGCGGTGCTTGGCGCGCATCGGACGGCCGCGGGGGAGGTTCTGTGCTGGCTCGGAGCGCTGCTGCCTGGACATGCTGGACGAGCCGCGCCAGGCGCGGCGCGGCTCTGCGGGGGGACTGCCACCACCAGAGGAGGAGCGCTCCCGCGCTCCCGAGCACGAAGGCGAGGGTGAACACGGCGCCGAGGAGGCGCACCGGGGAGCTGCGCCGTGTGCTGCCGCTCGAGCGCGGAGGGATCGAGAGCACCGGTGGGACGGGCAGCACCGGGGAACGCGGAGGAGTCGAGGGGGCCGGCAGTACGGGCAGCATCGGATCGAGGTCCGGTAGCTCGGCCGAACGCAACCGCGACACGACCGGAGGCGCGTGGGAGACGGTGTCCCGCGCGTTCCGCGGCGGCATCGCGCTCCTGAGCGTGTCGGGCGCTCCGGAAGGCCGCGGCGTGGCGACCGGAGGTGCATGGGCGATGTCATCCCGCGGTGGCACCACGCTCTTGACCGTATCGGGCGCATCGGAAGCGCGCGACGTGGGGAACTCGCTGGCTCGTCTCCCCTGTTCACCCGAGACCGACTGCTCCGCCTCGTCCTCGACAGGGATCGGCGCTTCGTCATCCGGCGCGCGCCGAGCGCCGGATGGTTCCGCGAAGATGTGCGCGTGGGGAAGCTCCGGCGGTCCGCCAAGCTCCTCCCACTCGCGGGCAAAGGGAGTCAGAACAGAGAGCATCTTCTCGATGCTTGGCTGCCGTCGCTTGGGGTCCTCCTCAAGGGCGGTTTTTATCATCACCTGAAGCACGGGAGGAGTTCCGGCGGGGAAACTCCGGTGAGGGGCCCACGGCGAGAGCGCGCGTTTGCACAGGAGCTCGTACATGAGGGTGCCGAAGCCGTAGACGTCCGCGCGAGATCCCAGCCGACCACCCGAGAGGAGCTCCGGCGGTGCATACCCGTACGGATCTTGGCGAGCTTCCTCCGCACCGAGCTGAAAGAGACGCGCGAACCCGAAGTGCGTTATCGCGTAGCGGCCATGGCCGACGATGAAGACCCGATCGGGACTGAGCGCGCCATGGATGATGGAGAGCGCATGCGCACGCACGAGACAGCGACCGATGTCGATCAGCACCTTGAGAGCCGCCGGTCCGAGGTCGTTCTCGCGCGTCGCGTCGACCAGCGGGATCGCATCGCTGAGCACGGGGGTCGCTGCCCACGCCACGGAGCCGCTCACCCCGCCGTAGAGCACGCGGACGATCTCCGGAATCTCGTCAGAGAGGCGCTGAAGGCGCGCGATATCTTCAGCGAACACGACATCATCAAGGGGCGCGCCGTCGCGGATGTGCAACCAGACCAGATCCCTCTTGTCGCCGATCTGCCGCGCGAGGAAGTGACGGACCATGCCGCGCTCCTCGTTTAGGATCTCGTGGCCTTCCCAGACATGGCCGATGGCTACCATACGAGCTTGACCTCCGCGCCTCCTGCTCGCGTCCGGATCTCGGCCTTGCCCCGTGGAAAGACGACATAGACGACGGTCGCGATGCCGAGCGCTGCACCTGTGATGAGGGCAGCCGTACCCAAGCCATGGAACACGTTGGCTCGTGTGTTGGCCGCGTTCGCTTCGTCGTAGACCTCGCTGAACCGCGCACTGCTCGGGAGCATCGAGCCGTCTTGCAAGCGAGACACCTTGGCAGCCGTTTCACGCTCCGCGGCGTCGCTGGCCAGGCGAAGGCCCACGCCTGCACCGAGCAGGGCGACCGAGCCGGCCGCGCCGGCGCCGATGAGCCAGGGGTTCCGCCGGAAGAGCGCCGACGCTGGAGCGACCCGAGCCGGCACACCGGATCTCGCAGAGGAGGACTTCGGAACCTCGAAGGCGAGGGAGACGTGCCGCGAGTCCCCCGCCGCCACCTTCACGAGCGCACGAGCCACCTGCCCCTGCTTTCCGGTCGCCGTGACCTCGTGCTGTCCAGGCGCGACGAAGACACGACTGCCCGCGCTCACCTCGCGACCGTCCACGAGGATCCGCGCCGTGCCCGGCGGGGCGCTCACCTGGAGCGCCGCCATGCGGCCCCGGACCGCCGCGAGATCGGCGTGTCTCACCTCGTAGCGGCGGCGCTCGAGGTCGTTGGTCGGTGCCGGCATCTGCTCGACGCACTTGGTGAGCTCCTCCTCGGCCTGCTCGAGGCGGTCGAGGCGCAGATCGAATTGCCCAAGCTGGCAGATGGCCATCGGCCTGGGGTCGAGCGCGTAGATCTGCGCCCAGTAGTCGCGAGCGCGAGCGATCTCAAGCCGCTTCGCGGCCTTCTCCGCCTCCTGCATTAACTCTTGAACTTTTCGGTCCCGCTCGGATGGCTCAGCGGCGCCAACGGAAGGGAGCAAGAGGACCGCGGCGAAGGTCGCGGCGCGTGATGCGCGTATAAGGAGAGCAGCAGGGCGCACGGTTCACCTCGTTGGGGGCTGATGCACGCTTCCTTGAATTGCCTCGCCAGACTCGATGGGATCCTATCCGGCGCGGCGTTGCTATCTACATCATCCAGAGGCCGGCGGGGAGCGTTCCAGGCGTCGCTGTCTCGCGCGGCTGAGGCAGTCGCATTGCGTCTTCGGCTGTGAAATTCCCGGCAGGTGTCAAAAAAAGTGCATGCGGTGAGCGGGACAGACAGCCACGACCCGGGAAGTGCGTGTGTTCGCGGTGGAACCACAGCGCGCCGCCCGGGGTCGATGTGCCAGCGGCCGGTTGGCCGTCCACGGGAGGGCTCAGGAGACGCGACGCGCGAGCCGAGCGCGACGGACCGGCAACGTGTGCGACCTACACGTCCCTGCGAGGGGTCGCACTGGATTCCGTTGTCGCAAGAAATTGCGTCCGCCGTTCGCGTTTACAGCCGAGCGGACGCGAGGGAGATCGGCAAGCCTGCGACGGCGGCCAGCGGCCCCAAGGTACCGTGCGCGATGGAGGTGTGCAGGGCCCCAACGTGGCGCCCGCGTTCCGCGCCGCGGTGCGCCGCTCGGATCCGCGGCGCACGCCGAGCGCCCCGAGGCGGCCGCGCTGGTGTGGCGATGTCCGCGAGCTGCGGCATGCGCCGGTGGCTTGCTGACGACCGCGCTCCTGGAGCTGCACGACGGCGCCGGTGCTTGACCGTTCCGCGCGCGGACGGCTCGTCGGGGAGCGCGCCGTGGGGCACGTCGCGGTTACCGCGCGCTGACGGCCGAACGCCTGGGGCTGCGCACGATGCGGCCCGTGCAGCAGCGTCGCCCGCCACCGCGGCCCGACGACCGCGCGTCTGGAGCCGCCGATGGCGCAAGGGTAGCTGCTCCTGCCATATCGAACCTCCGTTGTTGTAGTGTTTCGGGTGGGACGGAGCCTGAACGAGAACCCGTGGGGAGGCCCGAAATGGTAATTCTGATGATCCGGTAACTCATCGCGAGTTACCGGGATCTGGTCAGGCGAAGAAACGCTCTTATGACACGCAGTTAGGTCGTTTCGACGGAGCGCCCGAGGGGCCGATCTTGGGGAGTCGATTTGGTAATTCTGCGCGGGTGCCAGGCACCATGATCCGCGGTGCTGCCCGATAGGTGCGCGGGCTAACTAGAGCGGTGCATCCTCGTCGAGGTCGTCATCGGCGCTTTCATCGTCGGGGTCGCTGTTGGACTCGAGCTTGCCGGCGAGGTGGAAGGCGATCAGGGACATGACCTCGTCGAACTGGTTGGCCTGCTGCTCGGCGGCGTCGTCTCCATGGGGCTGCGCGGTGGGGCTCCCCTGCTCATCGGCTCGGGGCTTCTTCTCACCGGGCTGCGCGCGGGGGTAGGCGGGTCGCCCCCTCCGGCGCTTGGTCGCCTTGGAGGCCTTCGGCTCGTCCGGGGGTAGCGACATCCGGCGCGGCGGACGCTCGCCCGCGAGGATCTTGCGGGCCCTCTCCTCCTGCTCCACGACCGTCTCAGCGTACGCCACGAAGCGCAGCGCGTAGAACGGGACGCCGGCCTTATCGAGCTTTTCACCTAGAAGGGGCGGCAGCCGCGCGATCCGTGCGTACTGGCTCCGGCGCGCCTTCGACACCTGCGCGCGCACCTTCGCGGGCGTCTGGTACCAGAAGGCAGCGCACCAGGCATAGGTGATGAATTCCGGCACCAGCAGCCGCTCTTGGTGACGTTCGTCCAAGCCGTAGGTCGTCACGAAGCGGGACGGCGGGGGCCTCCTGCGGCGCTGGAAGCGCCCGTCATCGCCGCCCGGCGTGGGCGCCAGGCGCGCGGCTTCTTCCTGGAGGCGCTTGTGCTCCCGCTCCAGCTCCGCCGCCCTGCGCTCGAGCGCCCGCTCCCTTCGGGCGAGCTCCCGCCGCTCCTGCTCGAGCTGATGGCGCCCTAGGGCGACCTGCGTCTCCTGCGCGTAGTGGTCGGTGCGGTCCTCGGTGAGCAGCTTAACGACCACCGGCAAGCCCACGGCGAGGGCTGGCGCGGCAGCAGTGAGGGCCTCGATCAGCGGCGAGGGCTGCGGCGACTGGGGGGCCTGCGGCGGCTGTGGTGGCTGAGCGCCCTGCGGGGGCTGCCGGTCAGGGGAGTCCATCCATCCCAGCGTACGGATGGAGGCGGTCGGGTCGACTCCACGCCCGGTTTACGACGGCGTAAACCGATCACGTCATCAGCGCCGTCGCTGCGGATGGCCGAACCATTTCGCAGGGTTGGTCGCACAGTCGAGGAGGGCTCAAGCGTCACCTGGCGCGGCGCTGTGCGCAGAAATGAGCGTCGTGCCAAGCGGGACGCGCGGCGGAGTCGAGGTGGGCGCCGGTGAGAGCAGGGCCGTCGATGTCCGCCAACTCGGCGGCATAGCGGGCCTCGTCGAGTGCCTCGGCGCGGCTGCTTGCCGCGGCGGTCGTGCAGGTCGAGGCGTGAATCGGCCAGCTCGGGGCCGTTGCTGGCGTCGCGCTCTACGGCGACCGGAGCAGATGAGCCGCTCGAGGTGGGCGCGGGCGACCTAGGGAGCGCGCAGGCGTCGAGGCCCAAGAGCGCGAGCCCCTCGAGCGTGCCGGCGTCGAGGCCAAGCGACGCGAGGTCGTCGAGCGCGGAGGCGGACTGAGCGACGCGATTCGTATACGAAACGCTGGGCCATGCCGGGCGAGCGCGGGGCCGTCGGGGTCTTCGAAGCACGACGAGGCCGCGGTCGAGAGGCCCTTGGGGCGCGAGTTCATCGGGCGCGTCGGTGTTGACTTCTACGATCCAGAAGATCCTCGGCCACCGCGACGTGAGCACGACGATGATCTACATCCACGTGCGGAACCGCGGCGGTCTGGTCGCCCGCAGCCCCCCTCGACGGCCCCTTCGGTCCCAGGTTGTGAACGGACCGGTACGTGTCCGGCAACCTCCCGATGAGGTGTCGCGCCGCGTCACCCAGACGCGACGCGGCGCGACGCCTCCGGCTGCCGGTCCGCCGCGCCCCCCTCTAGGCGCCCGCGGTCCCCCGGAAAGATGGACATACCCTATGGCGCTGGACAGCAACTCGGCGCAGAGCCGACCCGTAAGATTCTCCGTAAAGCAGGCTACAAAAGGCGACGGTCTAGACAGACCTGGTCCGGCGGCTTCGGTTGACCAATCGACTGATCGTTGGGCGGGCCGCGCCTGTCACCGTGTCAGGCTCACTTCCTCCTAGCAGCATCTTGTCCACTCACCTCTCGGTAGGGTCAGTTCGCCTGATGCGCCCTTGACGCCGCGCCCCGTACGTGATGAGCTTCGACGCCGTGGTCGTCCCTTCGCTGGAAATTGACGAACTCGTACGCGCCATCGCCGTCAATCGCGGTACACCGCACGTCTTCTTTCTCGGCGCAGGTGCATCCATCAGCTCCGGCCTCCCATCCGCGGGCGATTGCACTTGGCGCTGGAAGCGCGAAATTTTCGTCACGCGAAACCCGGAACTCGCCGAGCAGTTCGGCGACACCTCGCTGTCGAGTGTTCGAGCGCGAATTCAACAGTGGCTCGACGCACAGGGAGGATACCCCGAGCGAAACTCAATGGACGAGTACGGGTTCTACATTGAAGCATGTTTCCCTATTTCCGACGATCGCAGGCAGTTTTTTCAGAATCAGGTCCACGGATCGCGCCCGCACGTCGGGTATAGACTGCTGTCGTTGCTCGCCGAGGCGGATCTGGTGGATTCAGTATGGACTACCAACTTTGATGGACTCGTCGCTAAAGCCGCCGTGGAGGCCAATATCATTCCAGTGGAGATCGGACTCGACAGTGTCCAGCGGATCGTGCGCCCGGTCCGCAAGGGTGAGTTGCTCTGTGTAAGCCTCCACGGCGACTACCGATATGATGCGCTTAAGAACCTTCCCTCAGAAATCAAAGAGCAGGAAGCTCAGCTATCAGCGAGCCTGATTTCCAGGCTCCGCACAACCCACTGCATTGTTTCGGGCTATAGTGGTCGCGATGAGGCGATCATGGAGATGTTCGTCAACGCGTACTCTTCTCCCGGATCCGGCCGCCTCTACTGGTGCGGCTATGGTCACGAGACTCTTCCTGACGGCGTTCTCAGATTGTTTGCAGCCGCGGAGAGGTCGGGTAGGATCGTGCGGTACGTGCCTACGTACGGCTTTGATGACTTGATCATCCGTGCGGCTACGCAGTGTTTGCCCGCAAATATGCGTGGCCGACTGGACGCCATCCGCGGCGAGCGCACGCGGTCGCAGGACCTGGCAAAGCCTTTTGCAGTTCCCAGTAGCAGGCCGCCATCGTCGCTCATCAAAAGCAATGCGTTTCCAGTCGAGTGCCCGAACGAAATTTTCGAAGCGTCCGTCGATGGCTATGACCAGCCGGGCGCTTGGAGTCGTCTGCGCAGCGACACGGAAGGTTACGATATAGTCGCGGGACTTCTTCGCTCGAAGGTGCTCGCGGTTGGAACGATTGATGCGTTTAAAGACGCCTTTGGGGACCGACTAAAGGAGACGCCTAAGCGCGTGCCGATCGATGAGCGCGAACTGTTCATCCAAGATGGTGTAGTCCTTAGCATACTCACCACGGCACTTGTGCGAGCGCTCGCGCAGAAGCTTGGTCTGTCCTACGGCGAGAAATCTCGCTTGTGGACTACCGAGGAACCTCGGTTCGATCGAATTGATGGCGTGGCATACGATATATACAATGCGGTAGACATCCATCTTCGTAAGCTTGGTGGACGGATGTTTATGGTGTTGAGCCCCACAGTTGCGGTTCAGCGACGAGACGGGAAGAAACCGGAGCCTGCTGCCGTGGCGGAACTACGGCGGAGAGCGAGGTCTGGGCTCGGAAACAAGGAATTCAATGAGACTCTCAACCTCTGGAGGCAGCGCCTCTTCGGGGGCCAGGAGAAGGTTACGCTCGAATTTCCGTTTCAGAGTGGGACTGGTTTTCGATATAAAGTTAGCAAACTCGTCGCCTTTGCGGCCCTGACCTCTGCACGACCTCCGATCCAGATTTCTGATAAAGAGCAGAAGTACATTGTGCATCGTGGGACAGTTTACCTTGAGCCGAAGTTGCTGTTCTCTAGCGCTTCCGGCACGGGGTTTGTTAAGGACGAGCATCCCATCCGTGGCATGCTGACGAACCGCCCCTATGATTTTGCGCTAACATCACGCGGACTTGAACAGCGCATTCGTCTTGGAGTCGTTTGTCCCGCCGGTGAAGAGGGTCGCCTCGCACGCTTTCTCGAAGGTTTTCAGCACGCGGTAGCGCCAGACACAAAACTGGAGTATTTGCTCGAGTACCCCGGCTTCTCAAAAGCCTTCGGGCTCCCGCTCGATGTGCCGGAGCCCGGTGACCCCCTGTGGGCAACTTGCCCGGAACCACCGAATTCAGGAAAGCTTAGCGTAGTCGCGCAGGAGCTCCGTGCAAGCCTCGTTCACGCCATCAAGTCGGTTTCAGCGGCATCACCGAGCGTGATTCTGATTTACCTGCCAGAGCGGTGGAAGGTCCTCGCACACGAGTCTGAAGACGACGAAGATCTGATGGAGCTTCATGACTCTGTGAAGGCATACTGCGTTCAGCAGGGTCGATGTACACAATTTCTGTGGGAGTCAACCGTTCGGAAGAACTACACCTGCGAGATCGTCTGGTGGCTCGCACTGTCATTTTATACTAAATCGATGCGTATTCCGTGGATCATCGACGGTCTCGATGAGGACACGGCCTATGTCGGCTTAGGATTCAGCATTGACCGTGCCGCCAGGTCGGGAGAGCACATTCTGATGGGATGCAGCCATCTGTACAATGCGCGCGGCTACGGTTTGCGCTACCGACTGAGCAAGCTCGAGGACTCTCGTATCCGACACAGGAATCCTTTCCTGTCACGAGCTGACGCGCGACGGGCAGCGGAGAGTATCCGGCAGCTCTTCTTCGAGGCGGCGTGGAAGCAGCCTACGAGGGTGGTTATTCATAAGCGTACTCCCTTCGACGGCGAAGAACGCGCAGGTCTTCTCGAGGGGCTGACGGGGATCCCGCATGTTGATTTGATAGAAGTCAACATTGAGCCATCGCTACGGTACGTGACGGCGAGGGGGTCTGGGGGCGGCGAATACCAAGATAGTATCTGGCCCACGGATCGTGGCACTGCGGTGGTCCTCGACGAGCGCGAGGCGTTGTTGTGGGTACATGGCGCGGCGCCAAGCGTTAAAGCGAGGCGAACGTATTATAAGGGACGCCGGACCGTGCCAGCTCCTCTTCGCATTCGACGGCATTGGGGGACATCTGATCTTTCCACGTTGGCGAACGAGATCCTCGGGTTGTCGAAGATGGACTGGAACAGTTTCGATTTGTATACGCAGTTACCAGCAACGATTCGGTCCTCAAACGAAATCGCCCGAATTGGTCTACTCCTAGAGCGTTTGGGTGCGCTTTCGTATGATTACCGCCTGTTCATGTAACTCCGTCACTTTGACAGCGGGGTGTCCCCGCGCCGATGGGGCTCAACCCGTGCGGCCGCACTTCGACCCCTTGAGGCGTCTCAGCACGCGCCATCGGCGGAGCGGTTCGCGAAACCGCCTTCTAGGCGCGTTGCTAAGACCTGGAAGCGCATGCTGCCGAGCTCGCACTCAAGAGCCTCGACGCCTGGGCCACGCCCTCGACTAGGTGGACATCGACGTCCCCGAGCTCCCCGGCGTCCACCTCGACCCCGCGGCCGCTGCCCCGCCTGGCGGCGCCCCAAGAGAGCGGCGCTACAGCCGGCCTACCAGATTAGCGACGGCGCCGGAAGCCGAGGACGAGCGCGGCGCTCATGCCGACGAGCACAGGCAGGGCCACGCCGACCCACGCCCAATCCACGGGATCCGAGCTGAAGGAGATGGCCGCCGCGCCGCACCCAGGAGAACACGCTCGTTTGTTTAGACAGCCCATCCCCATCCTCGCTCGGCGCGGCCTGACGCGCGCTCAGGTCACGATGCGCACGCGCCCCTCCGCTCGCCGAGGCGGGCGAGCGCGCGGCCGGCCGGCCGGCCCCCTCCAGCTGCGGATCCAGAAGGCGAGCGCGAGCGCGACCACGAGCGCCGACGGGCCGGAGATGCGCACGTCGATCGCGTCCGGCAGCTGGAGGTTGTCGGCGCTGATGTGACCGGCTACGGTTTCGTTCGAGATTCGATGCTTCTGCATGGGGTCTCCATGGTGCCCGGCCCCCTTCCTCCGCCACGAGATCAGGGGGGCCGGGCGCTCTGTTGTTGCGGCCCTGGCTAAATCTAGAGCCAGCTCTGAGATACACCGCGCGCAGTACCCAGACCGGCAAAACCGAACCTGCTGCGCTATCAAGCTATCAAGATTTATCGGCTATCAAGGTTGAGAGGTCCACGCTGCGAGAGTGAGGGCGCACGAGGAGGAGCCCGAGCTCACGGGCGCGGGCCCCTCGTCGCTGCGGTCGCACTTCCGTCCCCGTCCGTCAGCGTCGCTCCGCAGTGATACTGCGGCCCGCACTTCAGGGCGAGACGCTTTGAACTAGATGGTGGGCAAGTTTTTCTGCGGTCTTCACTGCTGAATCGAGCGGGCAACTACACCTAGGTACCGCCAGGAACCGCCAACCCGCCGGCTGGGCTTCCTCGCAGGCGGAAGAATGCCGCAGCCAACGCGCCGGCCGGGTCGCTTCCGAACACCGGTGTTCGGCCGTCACAAAATCTACGGCGGTGCGATCCCGAGCTCGCCGGCGCCCATCTCGACCCCGCAGCGCGCTGTCCTCGGCGAGGTGGCCATCAACGCGGCCCGCTCCGCCCTCGACCAGGTCGACATCGACGCGGCCCGCTCCGCCTCGGCCGGGTGGACGTCGACAGCCCCGAACTCGCCGGCATCCACCTCGACCCCGCTGGCGTCCGCGTCGACCCGAGGCTGCTCCGCGCTCGACCAGGCCCGCGCACCAGCCCGCGCTCGAGGAGCTCGCCGACGATGCGACCGAGCCCGACCAAGTGGATGGTAGCGACGGCACCCGCTCGCCCGCACCGAGTACCGCGTCCAGTCACCAGCGCTCGGGCCTACGTCGTCTGTTATGGCGAGGACGCCCTCTCGATCGTCGACCTAACGGACCTGGACATCGAGGTGAAGCTCGTCCCCGTCGGGCCGAACAGGTCGACCGACGCGGTGTAGCGGGCGAGCTCTTATGTGACGCGGATGAGCTCCGCCTGGCCGTGTCAGGGTCCGCCCATTCAAACCGCGTTCGGACCGCCGGTAGGATCGCGGGTACGCCCGCACATCGTGCGAGGAGGTGGGTGTGATGGCCCCCGGCGCTCGCCGTGCTAGGGATCCTGCGGCAGGTGAACGCATGCGCTCTGGTCCCTCCGCCATCCCGTCATGCATAGGCCGATGAACATCTGCATCATTCATCATCCCGCGGATGTCGATCGGCTCGCGGAGCTGGTGAGCCATCTCGCAGGATGGAAAACCGGGCGCAATGTCAGCTGCTGGCACAGCGATCTTGTAGACGGCGGCCAGCTGGTGGAAGCGGAGGTCCATCGGCATCTCGATATCTCGATTCGGCCCAGCTCATCCTGCTCCTCATCAGCGCTAACTTCATCGCTGACGCGACGTGCTCGGAGCGGTACGCGCGGGCACTGGATCGGCATTGCCGCGGAGGCGCGCTGGTCCTTCCCATCCTGGTGCGCGCTTGCTACTGCGAGCCTTGGCTCGGTGAGCTGGGGCGGCTGCTGCTCCCCAGATGCGGGAGAGCGATCACGCGCTGGGATGACCACGATGAGGCGTGGGACACGGTCCTCCGTGAGCTGAACGGGCACCTCCACACGGCGACGGAAGCCTGGGCCGGCACGCTGGGCGCAGCCGCCACGGGGATGGAGCACGACCGCTCCGAGGTCCACCTCGCCGAAGTCGAACGCGCCTCGCAGCCCCTCCTGAGCCTGGACCCGGCGCGTTCCTCGAAGGAGTGGCTTGACCGGCCAGAACTCACGAAGCTGCTCGATGCTCTCCAGCAGGGCGAGAGCAAGCCGCTCCTCCTGCTGGGCGGTCCGGGCAGCGGCAAGTCGGCGCTCCTCGCCCGGCTGGCAAGTCAGCTGCATCAGCGCGGGGAGGCGCTGCTCGCGATCCGTGCAGACAAGCTGCCCAAGGACATCGACTCGATCGAGAAGCTGCGGTGCTGGCTCGACCTCTCTACGGTCCCCGCCGCCGCGTTGTCATCGCTGGCATCGCGGCGGTCCGCCACGCTCATCATCGACCAACTCGACGCGCTCTGCGATCTGGTCGACGCTCACACCCAGCGCCTGTCGGTCCTCCTGGAGCTGGTCACGAGCACGACGGGTATTCCCGGGCTCCGCGTTGTGCTGTCCTGCCGCGATTTCGAGCATCGCCACGACCACCGCCTGCAGGCGCTGCACGCCACGCCGATCCAGCTGGAGCCGCCCGACTTGCTGGAAGTGGAGCGCGTCCTGCGGGCGCGCGGCGTCGAGCCCCAGCGGCTACATCGACCTTTCCTGGAGTCGCTTCGCGTGCCACAGCACCTCGTGACCTTCCTCGCGCTCGTGGGAGGTAGAGAGAAGATGCCGGTCTTCGAGACGTACCAGCATATGCTGGAAGAGCTGTGGAAGCAGCGCGTGCTCGGGGCTGATGGAGACCAGGAACGCGAGCGCGTGCTCGTGAGCATCGCCACCTACATGGCCGGCGAGGAGGAACTCGAGGCACCGCTCGCGCGGTTCAGCCGGTTCCGGCCGCAGCTCGACCAGCTGCAGGCTGCGGGGATCCTCCGGCAGGAGGGCACCCAGATCGCGTTCACGCATCAGACGTGGTTCGCCTTCACCCACGCGCGCTCGTTCCTCCTCGGCGAGGAGCGGCTCTGCGAGCATGTCCGGCAGCGCGGCGGCTCTCTCTTCGTCCGCGCGACCCTCTGGAGCGCCCTGGTCAACCTCCGCGGCGCCTCGCGGGGGCGCTACCGCAAAGAGCTCGACGCTCTCTGGAAGATGACCGATCTGCGTACGCATTTGCGCGCGCTCGTGCTCGAGTTCCTGGGCCACCTCGACGATCCGATGGACGAGGAGGCGGCGATCCTCCTGCCCACCCTAAGGGATAGCGGCTTCCTGCGCCGGGTGGCGCTGGGTGCCGTGGCGGGCAGCCGGGGCTGGTTCCAGCGGCTCGCGGACCGCTACCTACCTGTCCTGATGGACGGTCCGTTCGCGGCCGAGGTGTGCGGGGCGCTCGCGATGGCGTGGCCGTTCGCACGCGAACGTGTGCTGAGCTTGCTTGAGCGCCACTGGGTGCGCGAGCCAGCCCGCGCACATCTCGCGCTCTGGACGATGCGCGAGCTGAAGGTGTGGGACGACCGTGCGGTGAACGCAGTGCTCGCGCTGGCCGCGCACCCTGTCTCCGACACCGAGCAGTCGCGGTTCGGACTGGGGTGGGTCGTGAACAGCATCGCAGCGGGCAGCCCGGAGCTGGCGATGCGGGTGGTGAGGGCAGTGCTGGATCAAGAGCTACAGCGCAGCCGCTCCATGGTCGAAGAGGAGCAGCCGAGCGGCTGGCCCCTTCAGCGGTTCCAGGAGCTCCTGGAAGACCGTCATGGCCTGCATGGGTTAAACGAACTCGCAAGGCAGGCTCCCGGGCCGTTTCTGCAGGAAGTGTGGCCCTGGATGGTCACCGTGCTTGACGAGCTCAGTCGACCAGGTCATGACTTGCTCATCGGCTATTGTGAGGACGGCGTGATGCGTAGGCGGCGCAGCAGGAGCGGCCCCATCGACGAGCTGCCAGAAGCAGTCTGGATAGCCGTGGAGGGCCTGGCACGCCAAGACGCGGACGGGTTCATTGCATTCGTACAACAGTGGGAGGTGAGCGATCTCCTCGGTGTACACCGGTTGCTCGCCGCTGGGCTGAAAGAGGTCGCCCCTTGCCGTGCGCTCGACGTCCTCGAGTACCTGCTCCGGGATCCTCGGCGGCTCTTCGTCGGAGACTACCAGGATGAGCTTTACGCTAGCTGCGAGCTGATCGAAGCCATCTCACCGCACCTACGACTGGAGGACGCACGGCGGCTGGAGACCGCGATACTCCGCTCGTACCGGTACGACGAGAACCGGGCTACGGATGACGCGGAGCGGCGATTCCACTGGCAAAGGTCGAATCGGTTCGTCCGGCTGCGTTTGCTCCGCGCGCTGGAGGGATGCATACACCTGTCACCGGAAGCACGGCGCCTGATCGACCAGGAGGGCCCTGTGCTTGATGGCCTGGAGGACAGCCGCTCGGTAAGCGACTTCGAACTCAGGCCGATCGAGAGCCCGATGCTCGCCTCGGAGATGCTCGAGTCGAAGGACGAGGAGATCCTCAACCTCCTGCAGGAGCTTCCAGACTCCACAGAAGGGCACCACCCCTTCGAGTGGTTGCAGGGCGGAAGCATCCAGTTATCGGGGGAACTGGCTGAAGCTGCCAAATTGGACCCTGCGCGCGCCCTCCGCATCCTTCCTCACCTCCACCCCACCAGCCATGCGCGACCGGCCGGCTACATCGTAGAAGCGCTGGCGGAGGCGTCGGTGGACCGTCCAGTGGAGGAGATAGAGGAGCTGCTCTTCCAACTCGAAGAGCGGGGGTTCGACTCCGAAGAGTACCGTGAGCGTGCGGCTTGGGCGTTCGACAAGCTTGCTCGTCGCGGCCTTGGCCTCTCGGAGCGGAGCTGTCGGCTGCTGGAGACATGGCTGAAAGACAGCCCGCCAGAGCCGGAGTGGCGTCAGAGCGATAGCTTAGAGCGGCCGCGTAGCATTCTTCGTTCGAATGGCGGGCTCAGCACTCTTCCCCATGGGAACTTCACGATCCTGCATGCGCTGGTGAATGGCTACATGCGTCGTGAGCCAGAGGCCATCGACTCGCTACTCGGGGTGCTCGAGCGCCACCTGTCGCGTCGCGAGCAGGTGCGGACCTGGCGCGCGCTGCTGAGGTACCTTGTATACATGGGACGCAGCGACCGACTGCATAATTTCGTGATCCGCCTCTTCGCGGAACATCCTCGCGTCCGAGACTGCGAGGAGGGCACACACCTCGTCGCCTGGATGTGCTCGTGGACAGATGGCCACGTGCTGCATGGATGGTTGCACGCTATCCGCGACAGCCCGTGGAAGAACGGCGCCCAGGCATACGGAGAGCTCCTCTTGCTCCTGGCTGTACGTCAACCCGAGCTGGCCTGGGTCAGGGAAGAGATCGAGAATGCTCTGCACGCCGACGAGGTAGGGAAAGTTGACCAGGACCGCATCTGGCTCGGGCTCGCTTACGCCGCTGGGAGTCTCTGGTCCACGCCGAAGGGACGTGCCCTCAGCACGGAGGTGCTGCTACGGCTGGTACCGCGAGCCCGCGGAGATGTCGCTGCAGCCATCATGACGGTATTCTCTCGCGGCTCTGTTCTCCTTGCCGATGACAGCACGAGCGACTTCCTGGACGCGCTCTTGCAGCATCCGTCTCTCCTGGTCGCCGCCAGTCCCTACCCCCTCGTTACGAATCTCAAGGCGATGTGCGCGGACGACTCTCGCCGCGTCCTTGATCTCTGCAAGGCCCTGCTGGATGAGTCCATGCGGACGCCTGGAGCTACGCAGAAGCTGGACAGGTCGGAGGACGAGCTGATCAACATCGCAGTGACCCTCCAGCGCCTGCCGGGCTACCGCGAGGAAGGGCTCGCGCTCTTCGAGCGCCTCCTCGAGATGGAGCTGTACGGAGCGCGACGAACGCTGCGCGAACTCGACGTATCGCCCTGGCTTCCGTAAGCGCCCAGCCATCGCCATGGGCGCGACCCCTCGCCTCTCTCGCCGGGGTCGACGATGCTGGGCGCGGGGCGGCGACTACCCATGGCCCGAGCGGACCCGGGCGGACACGAGAGGGACGGCGAGGTGCTCTCCCTGGCGGCAATCATCGCGTCCCGTGTCCGATCGGCGAAGATCGCGACCACGTGATCGCCGGCGTTCACCGTTCACCGCCAGCACCTACGCCGATCTGGGCCGCGCTCGCCTCCGGCGGCTCCCGTGTCTTCCACGTCGACGTGCCGAACGTCGCCTCGCTCGACGTGCTGCTCATGGGACTGCTCGTCTACGCTGGAGTTCCTGGCCAGCGGCATCGGCGACGCGGCGTGTGTCCGGCGTGCCCTCCTCCAGCGAACTCGGCCAGCACCTCACAAGCCCGCGCGCAGGCTTCATCAGAGCGTAAGCGTTTGCAATCACCTGAGGGCGATGGTTCCGCGGACGCGGATCACGATCGGTCCAGATGAGCCACATCGCTCCACCGCGACGCGGAGCCCGTCGCATCACCGGAATATCTGCTCGAGCCCATAGGTGAGGTCGCGAGCTTCGGGCCAGCCGGCGCGCACGAAGACGTCGAGGATCGAGAGCAGCGCCGCCCGGCTATCAGCGTCGTCCTGGAGCAGCGCCCGATGATCGGCAAGGTAGCGCCGCACGAGCTCGATGATGGCTTCCTTGGCCAGGTGATCCCACTGGTATCCGCCGCGACACCCGCTCTCGACGGCGCGCGCGATCTGGAGGAACACGCGTCGCGGGTCGAGCTCGGTGCAGTGCGCCAGAGCCTCCACGACGTGATGGACGATAGGAGCAATACCAGTCGACGCGAGCTCCTCGAGCGTCGTCGCCATGCCGCCGTAGACCTGTCGCAGGCGCTGCCGGCGTTCTTCTTCATCGAGCGTCGGCGCTTTCTCGGCCAGCTCGCGCACGCATTGGCTGATCTCTCGTCCAATTGTGTCGAGCACATCCAAGACACGACGCATGGCCTCGTCGTCCCGCGCGCCAGCCTCGCTGGAGGAGACCAACGTCGCGAACGCCGACGTCGCTCCGCGGGTCAGCGCGTCGAGGACGGCGAGGGTACGCTCCCTGCGCTCAGCTGCGAGCGTCGCCCGGGTGCCCCACGCCACGATCCGATATGCCATTGACGCAGTACCCGGCTGATTCAGGTGTTGAACTGCGTCGTAGAGGGCATCTTTCGCGATCGAGCTGCCAGAGACGATATAGATGTCGACCAGGCGGTTCATGAAGAGATCCCGGGCCGCTCGGGCGTGCTCCTCGCTCGTACACCTCTCGAGCGCGACCTTGCTCACGCGCGCCATCTCATCGGGGAGAGCCCTTCCGAGGACGTCAACAGTGTCTGCGAGCCCCGCCCAGACGAGGGGGTTCGTCTCGGAGCGGACGAACCGCTCGACCAGTCGGCGAACGAGCCCGGAGGCCGCCGCGTTGAGCGAGGAGAGGTGCTTCGCGAGCTCGAAGCGGACTTCGGGATGCGGATCCCCCGCGAGCACCTCCACGGCGAGCTGTATCGTCGCCGACAAGGGCGCCGCCGCGCCCGTCGCGAGCAAAACCTCGGCTGCTGCGCTGCGTAAATGAGGAGCGCCTGTGTCGCTCGCCGGGGCCAGCGCGCTCTCGAGCGCAACGAGGGCATGCGCCTGGACGACCGCGGCCACGTCCCCGCGCGAGCGGAGGCGCTCTGACGCGACGATTTGCTTGCAGGCAGCGAGGAGCGTGGACCATCCCCGCTGTCGGACGGCCGGATGGACCGTCTGGAAGCGAGCATCCCTCAGAGCTACGCGCAGCGCCCGGAGCGGGACGAGCGCGGCGAGTAGCGCGTCGTCGTCCAGGCCGGCCTGGCCAGCGCCGCTGACGAGCGCTCGGATGGGCTCGAGCACAGCGCGGAACTCCGCGTGATCGTCGCGCTCGATGGGGGCGCCCGCCTCTTGCCAGTAGTCCTCATCTCGATAGGGGCTGCTGGTGGCTCGCCCCACCGAGAACGGAGGAACATTCGGCGGGACGGCGCTCGCCTGCTCCAACTCGGTGAGCAGGCCGCGCGCCTCCTCCGTCACGATCGCGTGGCGTGGCAGGCATCCGAGCAGGCGTGCGCGCGTCGTGTGCGCCAGCCCCTCGGGATCGTCGGCATCAGCGATGGACAGGATCGCACGCTCGATGCAGATGCGCGCGTCCTCCGGCAGACTGGCGAACTGGCTCCGCAGATAGTCGCCGGCGTTCGTGGAGGTGTCGATACACGTCAGGATCGGGACGCTCGCGAGCAGCGCCGTGAAGCGAGGGCCCACCGTGGCCGGGTTGCGCGCCCCCGCACGCAGGACGCGGCGCCAGATCGCGGCGAGTGGGTTCTCCTGCACCAGGGCATCGACGAGCGCCTCGATCTCGCCGTCGCGCCCTGGCGCGCGGCAGACGTCGACCAGGCGCGCTTCCAGCGCGTCGAGCATCACGATCTCCTCGCCGCTTCGGCTCCTCAACGCGTCCCACAGCGAGCTCATGTCCGGCTTCACGCGGGCACGAGCGGCGCCGAACGTGAACGGCTCGGCCTCTCGTGCCACGTCGCCATGCTCGCGCCGTCGGAACGCCTCGAGCACCTGGACGAGCGCGCGCACGGCGCGGCGGGGGTCCCGCGCCAAGAACAGCGGATAATGCTTGGCGAGGCGGTGGAGCGCGGTGCCGTACATATCCGAGCGGCGGTGCCGCATGCCGAACACGGTCCCACCTAGGTCGAGCCAGTCGTTCGACGTGTCGGTGTAGCTGAACGCGCCGACATAGAGATCCTCGATCAGGGCAGGGTCCTGGGGGAGCAGGGTCGGGACCCCGTCCGACAGGGCGAACATCGTCTCGAAGCCCACGCTGGCCGTTCGTTCGGCATCGAGCAGGCGGCGGAGCAGCGTTGCGGACGCGGCGGGATCGGAGTCGAACGTCTTGATCACAAGCCTCGCTGCCCGGGAGAGCAGCCCGGCGTTGTCGCCGCGTGCTACGTCGACCCAGGAGAAGAATGCCCGCGCGGCGCGGCCGGCGGTGCCGCGCTCTGCCACGGGGAGGGCCGCGCTGGCGCAGAGCTCTTCGAGCAGCCGAATCGCGGCGAGCTTGGCCTGAGGTTGTCCACGCTGAACTGTCGCCTCCACGAGCGCGCACCAGGGGCCTGCTTGCTCGCCGGTCAGCGGTCGTGGAGCGCTCGCCGTGCGGACCAGCGCTCCTACGAGATGCCCCAGCGCCCGCTCGGCGGATGCTCGTTCCGCTGGGTCCTGGGCGCCGAGAGATCGAACGAGCGGTTCGAGCTCCGGCGCGTGCACCGCCTCCTCCGCGGCGATCTTGGGCCCGATGAGCGCCGCCACTTCCTGGACGCGTGGCTCCGCCAGCACGCCGAGTACCGTCCGCCAGAAATCGGTGCGCGACAGGTCGCGCTGCCACAGGCGGCGCAGGTGCATCTCGAGGCTCGGGCGCGCGACGAGGACGAGGTCGGGACGTTCGCGCAACTCGGCGGCGAGACGGTCTGGCTCGTCGGGCAGCCAGAGGCGCGCACACGCATAGTCGAACAGGATGTGGTGAGAGAAACCCACCCGATGATCGTCCTGCTGGCTCGCGCTCAGCTCCGGATGCACGAGGACCTGCCCGCTGAGCAGGCCGTGGAGCGCCTGCTGCTGGGGTAGACCGGCGACCTGCACCCAGAATGCTCGGCTGCTCACGATCCGTTCACAGGCAGCGCGGAGCAGCTCGTGGCGCGGGAGCTTGTCCTCGACGGGCTCCTGCTCCTCGACGCGATGGATCCAGTACATGTCCAGGAGCTCGAGGTGCGTGCGCACGCGCTCGATCTCGGCGGGCGCGATCCCGCGCTCGAGCAGCCGGACTACGAGCGAGAGGTTGAAGGGCACCCTCAGGAGCTCCTGGAGCGCCTTGCTCGCGCGTCGGAACAGCGCATCGAGCTCGGGGAACGCAGAGGCGAGCTGGGCGATCTCGCTGTCGTCGAGCGGCCCGACACGGACGTGTGCGACCTGCGGGAAGCGCGGGTCGGACATGCTGTGATGAGGCCGGCCCGCGAAGAGCCTCGTTGCCGAGGAGCGCCGAGCGAGCAGATCGAACGTGCGGATCGAGGCGATCACCCGGAATGGTGAGCCTGATCGCAGGACGCCTTCGATGAGCTTCCATACCCTGGTGGCGAGCGCCTCACCGCGCGCGGCGTCGAGCGCATCGACGACGAGCACGGGGTTGCGCGCCTCCGACCAGTCTTCCAGGACGTCGAGGAGGGGTCGGCCGACCTCCGGGATCTCGTCGGCGGAGATGAGTACGACGTCGCGCTCGGCGCGGAGCCGGGCGACGAGCTGATAGAGTGCCCCCGATTTGCCGCACCCCGGATCGCCAACCAGAACGTACGAGCCCGGCATGTCGAGCATGGCATCCACGACGGGGCGCTCCAGGGTCACCGCCGTGTCGCCCAGCTTGAGGCCCGAGAAACGAGCGAGACCCCGCCATGTACGCTCCGAGTGGCGGCGGAGGGCGCAGAGGGGGCCCTGATCGAGACGCTGGAGCCGAGCTCCTTGCTCGGTCAAGAGGCGATCGTGGTCATCGATTCGAGCTTCGATCGCCGTGAACCACCGCGAGAGACGCTCGGCATGGAGGCGCTGTGCCCAGCGACCGAGCTCCGCCTCCGTCTCGGTGAGGAGCGCCGTGAGACTTTCCGCGGAGAGGACGCGGTTCATCGGGTCGGGGTGCGCGCTCGCCTGGAGCACGGCGACGAGGACGCGATAGCTCAGGAGAACAGGCACCCTGCCCGCGCGCTGGTCTGCTGCGAGGCGCTCCCGCAACGCGTTCTCGAGAGCGTCGTAGGGGAGCTGATCGAGGCGCCACTCGACGGCACCCAGAAAATCCTCCCACCCGGAAGGCTCCTCATCCAGGTACTGGATGGCTGCGCGGAGCCGCGCTGGTGACAAGCTCCCCTTGGCTGGTTCCTGGGGACCGTATCCCTCGGCAAGACTCCGGATATTGGCCGCGAGGTCGCCCACGTCGCGCGTGCGCTCGACGGAGGACGCAAGCTGGGACCAGAGCCTCAGCACATCCACACTCAGGTGCACGGTCTCGGACCTCGACGCGCCGGCGGCATCGGGCTGGATCCGCTGGGCCGCCATGGTCGCGTTCGTCGTGAAGAGGAAACGACAGCGGCGGCCAGCCTTCCTGTGCTCTGTATACGAGTACAGGAAGTTGAAGATGCTCTCGTGCACCGCGGAACTGCGGGCGCTGATCCTGCCGCTCAGATCCTTGATCTGCTCCTGGCGGATCTCTCGGAGGCTCCCGTCGAGTTCGAAGAAGTACCGGTCGATGTCCTCGTCCCCTTCGCAGAGAAGATACTCGCGCTCCCCCAACGCGATCCATCTCAGGGCCGTGTGATACGCCTGAGCAAGGAAGCCCCGGATCGGGGCATCGGCCACACGGTCCGGGTAAATTAGGGGAGGAAGATCGATGTCCATCGGCGTGTCCTGACGCTACCGCCCGGATCAGCCCGTCCTGAGCAGGCGCCTGCCCGGGCGTGCTGGCCCCGAGGGGCCGGTGGCCCTGCCCTGAGCACAAAAGCTACACCGAAAGGGTCGCCGATGGGCAACCGCCGCAGCAATGCTCTGGCCGGGCGCGGAGCGGCCGCGCAGTTGAGGACCACATCGGGCGCTGGTGACTGGCCGTTCGTCGGCCGTGTGGTTGGCGAACAGCCCCGCCCAGAAATCCGCAGCGCCGCGCACGATGGCCCTTGACTTTTCGCCGAGCGCGTCCCGCGGACGGCGGCGGCCCCGCGCGCGCCGACGTCCACCTCGACTCTGTGGCAGATTCGCGGCAGTTCCGGAGCGAGCGAGGAACGCGGCCTCGCTATCTGCTCCGGCGCCGTGTACGCCCCGCAACGGCTGCGGCCCCACGCGCGCCGGCGCATGGGCGAGTTCGGGCCGTCGACGTCTACAAGCGCGGCGCGGCCGGAGTCGAGGCTCTTCAGCGCGAGCTACGGCACCGGAAAGAATGGTGGAGCGAAGAGTTGGAGCAGCGGCGCCACGGCATCGCGCAGTACGGGCGAGTCTGCGAGCGCCGAGAGGAGCCTGCCGAGCAGGGGGCGCACCCCGTCCATGCTAACGCGCCCCCTCCAAGAGGTTGACGCGGAGCGGTCAGCCCCGCGAACGTTCGACCGAGGTGGGAGCACGTTCCGGCGAGCCGAGGTAGTCACGCGCAGACATCGACGGTGCTGGAAGCGCAGCGACCGTCGGAAGCGGCGAGGTGACGGGCGAGGGGGCAGCCAGCGCCGCGACGATCGGCGCAGGGCGGAGCGCTGGCAGCTCCTGCGAACCATGCGCTGCTGATATCTGCGATGGATCGCGCCATGTGATCCTGATCTGCTTGTCCTTGGTCGCCTCGACTTTCGAGGAGAACGCGCGGATCAGCGCTCGATGAACGTCGACCGGCAGAACGCTCCACTCGTCCACGATCTGCTGGACATACGCATGCGCGTGCCTCCGAGTCTCGACGGTATCGTTGCCCACCGTTTCGTTGAACTCGGCTTCCTTCGCCTCGATTGCTGCAAGCGCGTCATCGAGGCGATTCAGTTCAATCTTCACGTCCTCGACCGTGAAGAGGCCCTTCGCGACAAACTCCACAACCCGCTGTCGCGCGATCTTGATCTCCCGGCGCTGGGCGGCGAAATCTGGCCTCTCGATCCGGCGCGGCGGTCTCGTGAGCGAGGTGAGTAGCGAGCGAGCGAACGCCAAGAACTGCTCTCTCGCAGCGGCATCCGCATCCGGCTGGCGAAGCCACGCCGAGGACTTGCACCGCACGCCTTTTTCCTTCTGCTCCACGTGACCACGACAGACGTAATAGCCCACTGTGTGTCGGCTGCTGCGGGACACCGGAACGGCAGCAACACCACCGCCGCACTCCGCGCAGCGGCAGATGCCGCGCAGCAAGTGGTTCGCCGTCGCAGATTCGGCCTGTGGCTTCCGCCCGCGGCGGCGATCCCTCAGTGCAAGCTGGACGTTGTTGAACGTTTCATCGTCGATGATCGCCTCGTGTGCGGGGATCCACTCGGCCGGCAACTGCACAACGCCGCGCGTGGTAGAAGGTCGCACACTGGTCTTTGCGACACGCCCCGTATATGTCCGGTTGCGCAGCGCAGTAACGACCCAGGCACGCCCGAACGCCTTGATGTTGCCGTACTCCTGGCGCAGCCGCTTGGCGATCTCGAAGACGCTGTAGCCCTCCAGCGAGAGCGCGAACATGCGACGCACCACCGCGGCGTGCTCGGGGACCACGCGGAGGGGAAGCGGCGTCTTCGTCCCCTTGGGCTTCGGCTGGCGTTCGTAGCCGAACGGTGGATGCCCCTCGACGAAGTACCCCTGGACGCGCAGGTGCTTCCGGCCGCCTTCGGTCCGCTCCTTGATCCGACGGCGCTCCTGTTCCGCGCCTACCGCCCAGTTGGCCAGCGTGTCCTCTGCCATCGGCGACCGTGAATCGAAGCCCTTGTCGATGGCGACGAACACGGCGCCTTTGCGCATGATCTGGCGAACGTTCTTCACGATGAAGACGACGTCGCGACCGAAGCGATCGATGTCCGTCACGATCACCATGTCGCCCCGCCGTACGTCGGCCAGGAGAGCGGCGACCTTCTTCCTGTTCGCTTCGTTCTCCTCTCCGCCGCTCTCGACTTCAGGGAACAAGATCGGCTCCGGCAGCGAGTGGAGCCGGCAGTAGTTGGCGATCCTCTCCGCCTGGGCGTCCAGGGACACGCCTGCGATCTCCTGCTCCCTGGTCGAGACGCGCGGGTAGCCGAGCGTCCGCCGGATCGCGGTGTTGGGGGTTGCGTCTTTCATTTGTTGCACCTATCCGAAAGGATGATCCTATTACGGCCGGGCCGGCTGAGCAAATCGCCGGTTTTGGCCGGAATTTTGGCCTCTCCTGCGTGTACCAAAAGCTCCGCAGCTCTGGAAGGGCGGCGTCACGGCGCTGCTCACCCGCATAGGCAGCCCTGATCCAGACGGCGCTTCGCGCTGCTGGCTATCGTCGCCTTGGCGGGTATGCAGACGGCGACGAATACTCGATAGGCATCGCCGCTGCCGTGTGGCAATATCCGCAGCGCGCGGCGCTCACGTCGCGAGCAGCATGGGCTCTGAAGGTGCCGGCCGGTGGAAGAACACCGGACTACGCCTGCCTGTAGCTCGATGAAGCTGCGCCGAGTCGGCCCAGATAAGGTGTACCCGCTGCATCGAAGCGGCATACCCAGGACCGTTCAGCGTCGTACGCGGTAGCACCTCCGATGGCCACCGGCGGCGCGCTCTGCAGATCCGGGAGCGCGTCGAGGATCGCCTCGCCGCCCGCTCGCCATCGAAAGGACCACCTGCTCAGCTCAGAAGCCTTCTCCGGGTGCTCCTGGCACTCGACGACGCGCCCGTGGGTATGGCGGGACCACTCCAGTAGCCGCCTCGGCAGGTACAGGTCGCCGAGATGCGAGAGCCAGGCATGCAGGCCCGACCTGGCCCGCATCCCGCTCGTGAACAGCTTGACCGGCATGATCCACTCGCGCGAGAGCTGCCCCAGGAGGAGCTCGTCGAAGCGCGACAGCATCAGCTTGTGGCCCGCCTGTCTGGGGAAGTGGCCAGCGTGGTAGCGCCCGAGGTTCGCCAGCTGCGGGTGGAGCGCGCCGCCGGACGCACAGAGTCTCGACAGGGCGACGGGAGAGCGGCGGCACCACAACTTCCACAGTGTGGCGCTGAGCCCCCTCTCGAGCTCTGAACACCGCGCCATGACCGGCTTCCGCCGCAGGGCGTCCGCGACGTCGAGGTAGATCTCCTCCGCCGGATCAGGCCCCTCTGGCGCTGTCCCGATCACGTCCGCCCCGAGGTGCATGGCAAACACTCGCCGCCCTCGCCCGACCACGACAGCGCAGATCCGGCCGTAGCTCAACAAGCCATGGAGGTTCGGTGGAAGCACCACGCAGAGGGGAGCCCCCTCAGGGCGAGCGAGCTCCCGGTTGAGCTTCGCAGACGGCTCGACTCCCCAGTACCGAGCTCGCACGGCACGGTGGCGCCTCGGGTCCCCGCTCGATGGACCAAGGAGGAGATCGTCGTCCTCCACCACGACCGGAGACACGATCTTCACGAGCTCCGATCGAGCGACTCGACCCACGGCGACGTAGACCACCTCTCGCGTCGACCCGGCCATCATCGGAACCCTCTCCTTCGCCGTCTCTGAGGAATCCCCCGCCCCTACCGCCCTTGTCGAGTCTCCAGCCCCCACGCCTCCCGGCTCCACGGCGTCGCAGGTGTATCGCAAATCGCACGCGGACGCGAGCAGGGCCGCCAGCGCAGCGCCGAGCATGAGAGCGCTCGCCCTCATTATGAAACGGTGTTCCATGAGTCCCCCCAAGTCGCTCCGAAGCACCGTTCCGATGCTCCAGCGACCAAGCGGCGCCAAGGGGTGAGGAGGCACACGCCGACGAGATCGAAGCGGCCGTCAGACGTCAGGCCGAGATCGAGCGCGAGCGCGAACGCGAGATCGAGCCTGCGAGGGAGCGACGCACCCAGCAGCAGAGATCGAACGCCGCGGTGTGGAGCTCAGGCGCCGTCACGGCAATGCTTGTCTTTCGCCCTGGACGTGCAGCGCTTGCCTCATGTGGCGATGCAGCGAGGCGTCCGTGCCGCGGGCACGCGTCGGTGAGCTCGACGCCCGCTTGCATTCGTGGCGTCGAGGCAAAACGGCGTAGAGACGGCCCTCTCTCAACACAAGCGCCGCGCCAGCCGCTGCGTGCTCGAGCACGCAGCAGTGCATGCGCCGGCCATCACCCGCAATTGCGTAAAATTACAGATGGACTGCGTATTGGTCCATCGTGGCTCGGCGACCTGCCCACGTACTGCGCGACGATACCGCGATTCGTTTGTTGATCGACCCGAACACGCCTCCCGACACCCTCCCCGGCACGCCATGGCACGAACGGTGCCCAGACATCCAACCCCACATCCATCCCTCCTGGAGACCACGATGGTGAAGTGTTGGAACGCAGGATTCGACTGGCTGGCGGGCCTGGCCCTCCTTCCGTTGCTGACGGGCTGCGCGGACCTGGACTCGACCGCCACGGCCGACGCCGCGGTCGACGCGGTGTCCACCGACGCTGCCCGCGTCACCGGCCGCGGCAGCAGCGCGCTCGCCGCCTCCGTCGCGCCCGTCACCCGCTACGATCTCGCCAACGGGTGTTACGCGCTCAGGTCCGTGGCCAGGAACACCTATGTCGCCAGGAACCTCGGCGGCTACGCCGCCAGCGCCGCGACCCTCGGGCGCGCCGAGCCGTTCTTCCTGAAGCCGACCGCGCTCGGCAAGTACCTCTTTCATGGCGACGACGGCGCCTTCCTCGCCGCCGGCAGCCTGCTCACCCTCGGCGGCCTCCTCGGCGCCGCGGCCGTCCCGGCGCCCACCGACGCGGCGGACTGGATCGTCGACACCGACGCCGCCGGGCGCTTCCTGGTGGTCTCCGCCTCGACGGCGCGGGCGCTCGCGGTGCATCCCTTCAACGGCCACCTCGTGCTGGTCGACGCGGCGAGCGCCGGCGAGGCGGCGAGATTCATCCTGGAGCCGACGAGCGGCTGCGCGGCGTTCCCGGAGATCACGACGAACAGCGTCGGCGCGCCGTTCCGGGGAGACGGCACCGCAGGGCCGGTGCTCGGCTTCGCCGACGTGCACGCGCACGTCAGCGCCACGAGCTTCCTCGGCGGCGCGCACCACGGCCTTCCCTTCCACCGCTTCGGCGTCCTCGGGGCGCTCGGCGACTGCACCCTGTCGCACGGGCCCGGCGGCATCAAGGACATCGTCGGCAACTTCCGCGGCGAAAACCCCGTGCCGCTGCACGACAACCGCGGCTGGCCCGAGTTCGTGGACTGGCCGGCGGCGCGATCGCTCACGCACGAGGGGATGTACTACAAGTGGATGGAGCGGGCGTGGCGCGCCGGCCTGCGGCTCATGGTCAACAACCTCGTCGAGAACGAGACGTTGTGCGCGGTCCAGCGCGTCGCCTCGGGCAGGCTGCTCCAGAGCTGCAACGAGATGGATAACGCGCTGGCGCAGGCGCAGTTCATGCGCGACCTCGAGGCGTACATCGACGCGCAGGAGGGAGGTCCAGGCCGGGGCTGGCTCCGGCTGGTGGAGAGCCCGGCCGAGGCGCGGCAGGTGATCCACGAGGGCAAGATGGCCGTGGTGCTGGGGATCGAGATCTCGCACCTCTTCAACTGCGATGTCCAGAACGGCGTCGCCGGGTGCGACGAGGCCGAGATCGACGAGCAGCTCGACCGGCTCCACGCCGCCGGCGTCCGCCAGATGTTCCCGGTCCACGAGTTCGACAACGCGCTCGGGGGCAACGGCATCTTCGACAGCTTCGCGCTCAACCTCGGCAACAAGGTCGACACCGGCGAGTTCTGGCAAACCTACGACTGCCCGGAGCAGGACTACTTCTATGACGCCGGCGCGGTCCTCCTGAGCGTGGCCCCGCCGGGCGCGGGCGACGACCCTTTGACCGCGACGCTGATGACCCTCGCGGGCGGCAACCTCCCGCTCTATCCGCAGGGCAGGAAGCAATGCAATGCGCGCGGGCTGACGAGGCTCGGGCGTTATGCGATCCAGAGGATGATGGAGAAGCGGATGATCATCGAGGTCGACCACCTGGAGCTCTCCAACAAGGCCGAGGTGATCGCGATCGCCGAGCAGCAGACGCCGGGGTATCCGGTGGTCTCCACGCACGGCGGCCACGGGGGGCTCACCGTGGATCAGGCGCGCCGCATCATGGCGCTCGGCGGGTTGATTTATCCCTACAAAGGCAACGGCAGGGAGTTCAAGGAGACCCTCGACAGGCTCACCGCCATCAAGAGCGACGCCTACTTCTTCGGCATGGGCTACGGCGCCGACACGAACGGGCTGGGGGCGCAGGCCGGGCCGCGCGGCGCGGGCGCGACGCCGGTGAGCTACCCCTTCACGCTGTTCCAGGGGCCGGGCTGGGGGCCGCAGTTCGCGGGGATCGCCCCCGTGACGTTCGACCGGCAGGTGAGCGGCGAGCACGTCTACGACACGGACGTCGACGGCATGGCGCACTACGGGCTCGTCGCCGACTGGGTGGAGGAGGTCCGCCTCGAGGGCGGCGAGGCGGCGCTGACCGCGCTCTACAACTCCGCCGAAGCCTACCTGCAAATGTGGGAGCGCACGCTCGACCGGTGACCCTCACGGCTCGCCGGCAAGGTCGCCAGAGCCCGGCCGCGCGCCGGGGGCCGCTCCAGAGCGGTCTTCACCCGCCTCCGGTACATGCGTCCCCGAGCGGCGGTCACCCGCACAGGAGACGGGCCCAGATCGGCGTTTTCGGCGCGCAAGCGCACTCCTGTGCGCTGAGCACCGAAAACGTCGAGATGGGCCCGTATCCGAAGCGGGTGACCGTCGCTCGCTCAGAGCGTCGCGGCGACTTCCTGCATCTCGTAGCACTCGATCACGTCGCCCGGCTTCAGGGCGGAGTACCCGTCGAGCAGGATGCCGCACTCCGTGAGGCGCTCGACCGAGGAGACGTCCTCCTTCACCCGGCGCAGGCCGGCGATCTTGCCCTCCCAGACCTTCACGCCGTCGCGGACCAGCCGCACCTTGCCGGAGCGCTTCACCGAGCCGCTCGTCACCATGCAGCCGGCGATCGTGCCGAGCTTGCCGATCTTGAAGAGCTCGCGCACCTCGGCCGCGCCGAGCGGCTTCTCGACGACCACCGGCGCGAGCAGGCCGGCCATGGCCTTCATCACGTCGTCGATCGCGGCGTAGATCACGTCGTACGACCGGATCTCCACCCCCTCCGCCTCGGCGAGCGACGCCGCCTTGCCGGTGGGGCGCACGTTGAAGCCGACCACGATCGCCTTCGCGGCCGACGCCAGGTTCACGTCGCCCTCGGTCACCGCGCCGACGCCGGCGTGCGTGATGTTCACGCGCACCTTGTCGGTCGAGAGCCGCGAGAGCGCGCTGGAGAGCGCCTCCACCGAGCCCTGCACGTCCGCCTTGAGGATCAGCCGGAGCTCCAGCTGACCCGCCGCCGCGAGGCGCCCGGCCAGGCCCGCGAGCGACAGCGGCGTCGACGCCTGGACCTTCCCGGCCTTCGTCCGGCGCGCCTCGGCGAGCGCCTGGGCCTTCTTCTGGTCCCGCGCGGCGTAGAGCGTGTCGCCCGCCTTGGGCACGTCGGAGAGGCCGAGGATCTCGACCGGCGTCGACGGGCCCGCCTCCGCGACGCGGCGCCCGAGCTCGTCGGTCATCGCCCGGACGCGACCCCACGCCGCGCCGGCGATCACCACGTCGCCCGTGCGGAGCGTGCCGTCGGTCACGAGCACGCGCGCGAGCGGGCCCTTGCCGCGATCGAGCAGCGCCTCGACCACCGTGCCCGTCGCCGGGCGCTTCGGGTTCGCCTGGAGGTGCAGCATCTCCGCCTGGAGCGAGATCATCTCGAGGAGGTGCTCGATGCCCTCGCCCGTCTTGGCGCTCACGTCGCAGTAGAGCGTGTCGCCGCCCCACGCCTCGGGCGCGAGGCCGAGCGGGCCGAGCTCACGCCGGATGCGCTCCGGATCCGCGCCCGGCTTGTCGACCTTGTTCACCGCCACGACCACCGGCACCTTCGCGCTCTGCGCGTGCCGGATGGCCTCCCGCGTCTGCGGCCGCTCGCCCTCGTCCGCGGCGACGACGAGCACGATGATGTCCGTCAGCGACGCGCCGCGGGCGCGCATCTCCGTGAACGCCTCGTGGCCCGGCGTGTCGAGGAAGGTGATCGTCCCCTTGCTCGTCTTCACGCGGTACGCGCCGACGTGCTGGGTGATGCCGCCGGCCTCGCCCGCGGCCACCTTCGACTGCCGGATGCGATCCAGGAGCGAGGTCTTGCCGTGGTCGACGTGGCCCATGACCGTGACGATCGGCGAGCGCGGCGAGAGCGGCCCGGCCTCGTCCTCCTCGTTCCCGCGCGCGTGCTCGAGGATCTGCTCCTCGGTCACCGCGACGTCCTCGACGTCCCAGCCGAAGTCGCTCGCGACGAGCTTCGCGGCGTCCGCGTCGATGACGGAGTTCACGTGGATCCCGGTCACGCCGAGCGCGAGCAGCTTGAGGAGCACGTCGGTCGCCTTGACGCCCATGCGCGCGGCGAGCGTGTGCAGCGAGACCTGCTCCTCGATCTTCACGACCTTCTTGCGCGCCGACATCTCCTGCGTGGAGGGGGCGGCGGGCTGCCGCGGCCCCTCCGGGGCGCGGCGCGGCGAGCCGGGCCGGCCCGGCGCGTTGAAGCGCGGGTCGCGGCGGCTCGCAGGCCCCTCGGCCGGACCCGGGCGGCCCGTGGCCGGGCGCGCCCCGGGCGCGGGCGCATGCTGGGCGCCGCGCGCGGGCGGCTGCTGGGCCCCACGCGCGGGCGCGGGCTGAGACGGCGACCGCTGCCAGCTGCGGGGCGCTTCCGGCCGCGGGACCCCCGGGCGACCGGACCAGACCTCGATGCCGGTGCGGCGAGGCGCCCCGGCCGACGGCGGCGGCGACGCGGACGGCGGCGGCGCGGACTGCGGCGGCGCGGACTGCGGCGGCGCGGACTGCGGCGCGCCGTTGCCCGCAGGCGGCCGTGCGGAGCCGGAGCCGCCGCGCGGCTGGGCTTCCGGGGTGGGCGCGCGCGTCGGGCCCGCCTTGGGCGCGGAGGCCCCGGCGGCGGAGGGCGCCCTCGGGTGGGACGACGGCGCCGCCCCGGCCGACGCTGGCGCGGCGGCGGGCTTCCCCGCCGGCAGCCCGCTCTTGCCGGCGGAAGGCCTGGCGTCGGCCGTCCGGGCATGATCTTCGGCAGCAGGCGAGCTGGTGCGTTTCTGCTCTTTCGTGTTCGAGGTCCTGTCCTTTGTCTGGTCGCGGTGTGCTGTCTGCATGGTTCCTTCATCGCCGCGCGCTGGCCGCTGGGCGCTGCGCTCTCTGCGCCTCGCCAGCGGGCGGCGGTGTCAACGGTCGCGCGCCATCCCGACCCGCTCCGGAGCCGGGGGCGGCTTGCCTGCGCGCCGTTTCTCGCCCCGGCCCTTCAGGGGACCGGAGGCCTTGCAGAAAGCCGCGCACCAGGGGGACCTTATATAAGTCAGCTCGGGTCCCCTGCAAGTCTAGGTTCGCCCGTCTCCTTCCGGGGATCCCGGGGATCCCACGGCGGAGGGGCAGGGCGCGCGGGAGGTGTTTCCCGCGGTTCGCGCCCGGTCTGGAAGGCACGGCGGACGCCGCGCTGCCGTCGGCGCGCCGCGTCTCGCTCCATGCGCTGAGAAGCAGGCGCCACCGCGCCGTGCCCGCGAGCCCCACGAGGACGTGACCTTGCCGCGCGCGACCTTGCCGCGTTCGCCGGCAAGCGCGCGCCGTCAGCGTGGCCCGGGGGTGCGAGAGAACGCACACCGCCGCTGATACACGTACCCGCTGGCTGGCGGGTGCGCTCGGCGCCGCGAGGGAGGTCAAAAGGGCGGTGGTCAGGTGATTACGTCGAGGGGTCGGGCGAGGGAGAAGAGAAGCAGCTTCGGGATCCGGAGATAGCGAGCTCGTCGGCAGCGGGATCACTTCCCTGCTCCAACGGGCGGCCATCACGCCGGTTTCGCGGCGTGGGCCTTCACCTCGAATGAGGAAGGCGAGCTTGCCATCGACGATCCACTCGAAGACCGCGGGCGGATGGAAGCTGAGCGACCTCTGGAAGTCAACCTTTTTTCGGTGTTCCGGGGGCACGGACCTGGGGGCGATCCAGGTCGGAGGCCAGGTCGGAGGCCGGGTCGGAGGCCAGGTCGGAGGGGCGACCCGACCCCGGTCGCGCCGGAGGAGCATGCAGGGAGGAGGACGCCGCGCGCGGGCTGCTCAACCCGGGCCGGATTGCCGCAGCAGGTCCTCCGGCAGGCAGCCCGGGAACCTGGAATCGAAATCCTCCACATCCTTCAGCAGCTGGTGAAGAGATCGCTGCCGCCAATCACCTTCCATCGCCAGCGTATCGTCGCACCGGAGCAGCAGCCATTCGATATCGAGCACGGGAACGCCGGGCCCATCCAGCACCTCCAGAAGGCAAGCCCGGAGCCGCTGCGGCCAGACCTCCCTCGACTCGTTATCGACGTGCATCACTTCCCGCCCCGCGCGCATCGTCGCGCGTTATGACGTCGTACCACCTGGGACACACGCGCTCGGCCGCCTAAAAAAAACGAGCGCCCCCTGTAACGCCGGACCTCGACGCAGAGACTACTCCGCGCCGGGGCAGCGATGAGGTCGCTCCGCCCCGGTCCCGCGCTCGCTGGACCGCCGTGGGCATCTGTCGGGTCCCGCGCGCACGGGGCGCGTTGTTCCACGGAGCTCGGCTCCTCTCGCGCGCAGCGGGCAGCAGGCCCGGCGCCGGGCGGGCTCCCGGGAGCTGGTCGGCCGCGTCTGCGGGCCGGGCCGTATCGAGCCGTGTTGCGAGGAAGGCGCGCGCTGCGCGCCGTTCCGGAGGGGAGATGTCCATGCATGCAGCTGCCGATTCCAGGGGTCAACGTCTCGAGATCTCGCCCGCGCCGTGCGCCGAGGCGGCGATGGGGCTCGTGCTCGACGGCGACGATCGGGCGTTCGCCGCGGTGTACCGGGCGCTCGCGCCGCGCGTCCAGCGCCTGCTCGAGCGGCTCTCGCGCAACCCGGCGCTGGCCGACGACCTCACGCAGGAGACGTTCCTCCGGATGTTCCGGGCGCGCGCGGGCTACCGGCGCGGGGAGCAGGTCCTCCCGTGGGCGGCGACGATCGCGCGCCGCCTGTTCATCGAGCACCTGCGCCGCGCCCGGCACGAGCAGCTCGACGCGCCCGACGTGGTCGACCGCGCCGCGCCCCCGGGCACGGCAGCCGCGCCCGACGAGGAGATCGCCGCGCGCCGGATGGCGGAGGCGGTCGCGCGGGTGCTCGATGGGCTCCCGGTGCGCCAGGGCGAGGCCTTCCGGCTCGTGCGCGAGGAGGGGTGCAGCCTCCAGGAGGTCGCCGCGCGGCTCGGCTGTTCCGAGATGGCGGCCCGCCTCTGCGCGCACCGGGCGCGGACGAGCATCCGCCGCCACCTCGACGAGGCCTGGGGGCTCGCCGGCTGACAGGGAGGCGGCGGGGAGAGCTCCTCGGGGACGCGCGCCGCCGAGCGCGAACACCGGGCCGCCCAGCGCGATCGCCTCACGCGACGATCCCGCATCCCGCGATGCGCGCCGGCTTCGAGGGGAGCGACCGCGTCACGCGGGAGCGCGCCGGCGCGTGGTACAACGTCGGCATGGAGGCGATGAGGCTCGACGGCAGCGAGCGCGATCTCGAAGAGTTCTCGCTCCGGGTCCTCCAGAGCGCCGCGCCCATCGAGACCCCCTCCCCGTTCGAGCGCCGGATGCGCTGGGACGTGCGAGGGAACACGGGCCTCATCAGCGCCTCCACCCTGCGCTCCGGCATCTCCCTCGCCGCCGTCCGGTGCCGGTGGGAGCGGGCGGCGGGGATGGTCGTCGACCACGCGCCGATGAGGCTGGAGTTCGTCCTGTCGCGGGGGCCCCGGATGCGGATGACGAGCAGCGCTGGAGACAGCTACCTCCTCGGGGGCGGGACGTTCCAGATCGGCCAGGTCAAGGAGCCCCTGCGGCTCGTGTGCGCGTGGGACGCGTCGACCCTCGGTCAGGATCAGGACAACATCTGCCTCACCATCGACGGCCGGCGGCTCCGCGAGCTCCTGGGCTCGCAGGTCCTGCCCGCGCCCCTCGAGCGGATCGTGGCCCACCCGGGGGCCTACCCGCGCGCGGCGCAGGCCATGTCGCCGGCCCTGCACCGGCTGCTCGACGAGATCCTCGGCTGCAGCGCCAGGGGTACCTCCCGGCAGCTCTACCTCGAGGCCAAGGGGCTCGAGCTGATGGCGGCCATGGTCGATCAGCTGGAGGAGAGCGAGGGCGCGGCGTCGCCGCTCCTCACGCAGCACGACGTCGCTCGCCTGGAGCGGGCGCGGCACATCCTGCTGGCGTGTATGGTGGACCCGCCGACGCTCCCGGAGCTCGCGCGGCGCGCGGGGCTGAACGAGGTGAAGCTCAAGGCGGGGTTCCGCGCGCTCTTCGGCACGTCGGTCTTCGCGTACCTCCGGAACCACCGGCTGGACGAGGCCCACCGCCTGCTGCGCCAGCGGGCGTGCAACGTGACCGAGGTGGCGCAGCGGGTCGGGTACGAGAATCCGAGCAAGTTCGCGGCGGCGTTCCGCAAGCGGTTCGGCGTGAGCCCGTCGACGGTGGGCTGAGCGCCCGGCCTCCCGCCCGGAGCGGAGAGGCTCCCGCTTGGAGCGGCGGCGTCCAGCGTGCGGGACCACCCTCGCAGCGGACGGCGAGGGCGCTCGCCCCGGGAGAAGGTGATGAAGGCGATTGTTCAGGACGACTACGGCTCGGCCGACACCCTGCGGCTCGAGGAGATCCCCATGCCGGCGCTCGGCGACGACGGCGTGCTCGTGCGGATCGAGGCGGCGTCGGTGAACGCGGCCGACTGGCACCTGATGCGGGCGGATCCGTTCTTCCTTCGGCTTGCCGGCTTCGGGCTCTTCGCGCCGAAGCGCCGGGTGCCCGGCGCCGACATCGCCGGTCGGGTGGAGGCGGTGGGAAAGAACGTGACCCGGTTCCGGCCGGGGGACGAGGTGTTCGGGGACCTCTCCGCGCACGGGTGGGGCGCCTTTGCGGAATACGTCTGCACCTCGGAGGAGGCGCTGGCCCCGAAGCCGTCGAACGTGAGCTTCGAGGAGGCGGCGGCGGTCCCCATGGCGGCGGTGACGGCGCTCCAGGCGCTCCGCGACCGCGGACGGGTCCGGGCCGGGCAGAGGGTGCTCGTCAACGGCGCCTCCGGAGGCGTGGGGACGTTCGCCGTTCAGATCGCGAAGGCCCTCGGCGCGGAGGTGACGGGGGTGTGCAGCGCCGGGAACCTGGATCTGGTGCGCTCGCTGGGCGCCGATCACGTCGTCGATTACACGCGCGTCGACGTCACCCGGAGCGGACACGAGTACGACCTGATCCTGGACGCGGCAGCGTACCGTCCGGTCTCCGATTACCGACGCGCGCTCCGCGAGGGCGGCACGTACCTGTTCGTCGGAGGGACCACGGGGGCCTTGCTGCGGGTCGCGCTCCTGGGACCATGGTCCGGGTCGAAAGCGATGAAGATGCACGCCGCGCGCCCGAATGCCGCGGATCTCGTCGCCCTGACGGCGCTGATCGAAGGGGGCAGGGTCAGGCCGGTGATCGATCGGTGTTATCCGTTGAGCAGGGCACCGGAGGCGGTCCGTTACGTCGAGAGCCGGCGCGCGCGGGGGAAGGTGGTGATCACGCGCTCCGCCGCAGCCGGCCCGGGTCAATGAGCGGCGCCCGGCGTTCCTTCGCGTCGCGCGCGTGATCACGCTCGTCGTCGGTGGCGCTCGAGGTGCCCTTCAGCTCGGCGAAGTAGCGCTTGCGGAAGAACAGCGTGGGGGCGTCGGTGCGGACCGAGCGCTCCTCGCCAGCCGGGGGGATCTCGGCCGGGAAGGAGGACTCGACGATGGCGCGATCCTCGAAGGCGATGCGCGCGTTCATGCGGTGGAAGAAGAAGTCGAAGAGAGGGCTCGTCAGGAAATCGCGGGCCATGGTCATGAGCATGCGGGTGCGCCGACCATCGATGGGGACGCAGGCGACGAGCATCATCATGCGCTTGTTCGGGATCGGGATGTGCAGGTTCATCTGGTTGGGCCAGCGGAAATCGAGCGAGCCGGCCTCGGGCTTGCCGTCGATGCGAACGTGGGTGTGCGCGCCCCAGGGGCGCTCTTCCCAGGCGATGTCCATTCGCGCGTCGCTGCGGCCTGCCATGCTCTTGCCGATGGTCTTGCGGTGGACGAAGGGCAGGTGGGGCCAGTCGAGCATGTTCTCCATGGCGCGCGTCCAGTGGGTGGCCCACTCGATCTGGAAGCCGGAGATGCGGACGCCCGGGCGGAAGAGCGCCTCGTGCGCTTCGGGCTCGGTGGCGGGACGGTCGATCGGCGCCGTGTAGACCCAGATCTGGCCGGCGAGCTCGCGCGCCGGGAAGGCGACGCCGCGGAGGGTCGAGAGCTTCGCGTCGGGGTTCCACGGGACGTGGCAGACCTGGCCGGACGCCTCGATCTGCCAGCCGTGGAAGGGGCACTCGAGGCACCCGTCCTTCACGTGGCCGAGCGAGAGGGCGACGCCGCGGTGAGGGCAGCGGTCGAGGAGCGCAGACGGTTTGCCCTCCCTGTCGCGCAGGAGGACGAGCGGGGTGCCGGCCACCTGCACGGCGAGGGGCCGGTCCGCACGGAGGTCGGCCGCCAGCGCGACCGGGGTCCAGACGTTCGCGAAGCCTTCGAACATGGGGCACCTCGTTTGTTATCACGAGTGTGATATTATATTTTTCGAAGTCAAGCGGGCAGAATGGAGGGCGATGGGCAGGCGGGCCGGGGCTCGGAACCAGGACTACGAAGCGACGCGGGAGGTGATCGCGCGCAAGGTGCTCGGGGCGGTGGTGCGGCGCGGGGCGCAGGTGAGCCTGCACGAGCTCGCGCGCGAGGCGGAGGTCTCGATCCCGACGCTCAAGCACTACTTCGGCGATCGATCGGGCGCGGTGGCCGAGGCGCTGCGGACGGTGCGCACGAGCGCGGCGCAGTACATCGCGACGGTGGCGGAGCCCGGCGATCTCGGCCTGCGGGAGTCGCTGCTCGGGCTCGGGTCGGGCCTCGCGGCGGTGTGGGTGCCGACGGGGGTCGGGCAGCTCTTCTCGGCCGGGATGGCGGCGGGGCTCTTCGACGCGGTCGCCGGCCCCGGCTACCTGGACGGGGTGCTCGAGCCGACGGTGCGCGCGATGGAGGAGCGCCTGCGCGTGCACGCGCGCCGCGGCGAGGCGCGCCTCGATCCCGAGGACGAGCTGTCGGTGCGCACGGCCGCGCTCGCGTTCCTGTCGCCGCTGCTCGTGGCGCTCATCCACCAGCACGGGCTCTCGGGCACCACCTGCCGGCCGCTGCCGATGCAGCCGTTCCTCGAGAACCTGGTGGACGGCTTCGTGGCGGCCTACGGGCACAGCGAGGGACGGAAGGCGCGGGCGTGAGCGGGCGCGACCGTGCGCCCGGCCACCGTGCCCACCACGCCCTTTCCTGTGATGATCGACGGAGACGCGAGGGCGAAGCTGGCGGCCTGCGCGACCTTCACCGCCTGCGCGAGCAGGGCTTCCACGAGGGCATGATCGCTCAGAGGGCCTCGCCCGGCCAGGGCGACGCCCGTTCGCGCGATGCGGCCGACGGGAGCCGCGCCGGGGTATAGTCGCCGCCTATATGCTCGATCGCCAACAGGTGTTGCGCCAGACGCGGGCCCGGCTGCACCCGGACCGCATCGCCCGGCGGGAGGACGCGCTCGCGCGAGCGAGGATGCTGATCGAGGGCTCCCTCGGGCAGCTCGACGAGACCGGCCTCCGGCGGCTGCTCCAGCTCTTCAACGCCGACCACGTCGACGGCCGCGACGTGAACAATCGCTTCGCCACCGGCCTGATCGGCCACAACGCGAAGCTGCTGGTCGCCGCGCTCGACGGCGTGAACGCGGCGGTGCCTTCTTTGTGGCGAGCCGACGACGCCTGGCTCGCCGAGCACCTGGTCGCGCTCCGCCGCGGGCGCGGCCTGCCGGGCGGCGGCTGGCTGTTCCCATCGATGATCCTGCACGCCCGGGATCCCATGCGCTTCCCGCCGGCGACCGAGACGATGGCGCGGGGGCTCGCCGCGATCGACGGCGGCCCGCCCGTCGCGCTCGGCAGGCCGAGCGGGTACCTCGACTACAGCGCACGCGTCCGCAAGCTGCTCGAGGAGCACGCGATCTCGCCCCACGGCGCCGACGTGCTGCTCTGGCAGGGGGCCGAGCTCGCCGGAGAAGCCGCGGACTCGGACGCGGTCGAGCTCGAAGGATCCCCGGCCGCGCCCCCCGCGCCGGAGCCCGCGCGGCCGACCGCCGGACGCGACGCGACGACCGCTGGCATGGCCGTCCGGGATCTCGACGCCTCGGCCGAGCTGTCGCGCTCGAGCAGCCCTCCCGAGAAGGACCCGAGCGCCCCGCGGCCAGCGCCGTCCGCGCCCGCGAGGCCCGCCTCGCTCGGCTGGCTGCACCTCACCGACCTCCACCAGGGCATGAGCGGCGCGAGCTGGCTGTGGCCGAACGTCATGGCCGCGCTGTTCGACGACCTCGCGCGCCTGCACGACCTGTGCGGCCCGTGGGACCTCGTGCTGTTCACCGGGGACCTGACCCAGCAAGGCAGCCGCGACGAGTTCGGGAAGCTCGACGCGACCCTCGACCGGCTGTGGCGGCGCTTCGACCAGCTCGGCTCGCAGCCGCGGCTGATCACCGTGCCTGGCAACCACGACCTGAAGCGCCCCAGCGATCTCGATCCGTACGTGCTCGCCCTCTCGCAGTGGCACGCCAACGCGCGCCTGCGCGACCGGGTGTTCGACGCGAACGACAGCCTCGGCTACCGCGAGCGCCTCGCGCAGATCTTCAGGCCCTACACCGCGTGGGTCGATTCCTGCCGGTGGCACGTCCGCGACCGCCGGAAGATCGGTCTCCTGCCGGGCGACAGCTCGTACTCGCTGTCGCTCCACGGCCTTGAGCTCGGCGTCATCGGTCTCAACTCGGCCTTCCTGCAGCTCACCGGCGGCGACTACCAGGAGCGCCTCGCCGTGGACCCGCGCCAGCTCCACGTCGTCTGCGACGAGTACGCCCCCGAGTGGTTGCAGCGCCACCACATCAACCTGCTGCTCACCCACCACCCGCCCGAGTGGCTCCACCCGCAGGCACGCCAGGACTTCCGCCAGGAGGTCGACCCGGCCGGTCGCTTCGCCGCCCACTTCTTCGGCCACATGCACGAGGGCACGGCCACCTCGACCGCCCACGGCGGCGGCCACGCGCGTCACGCCCTGCAGGGCGCCTCCCTCTTCGGTCTCGAGGAGCACGACGGCCCCGGCGGCCGCGGCGTGACCCGCCTCCATGGCTTCAGCGCCGGCCGCTTCGAGCTGCTCCCCGGCGCCGCGCAGGCCCGCGTGCGCGTCTTTCCCCGGCGCATGTTCACGAGCGCCGGCGGGCGGAAGATCGACCGTGACGTCTCCGCCTACCACCTCGACGAGCGCGGCTCGTTCGCCTACGAGGTCCCGACCGCCCGCCGCACATGACGCCTCGCCCGCGCCATGCTCACCCTCCGGCCACTCGATCTGGCGCGGGCGCCGACGTCGAAGCTCGTGGTGCGCTGGGGAATGACGCGACAGCATCCTCGAGCTGCTCTTCAAGTGAAAACGGCTCCGCTGCGAGTTCTACGAGGCCCGACGGTTCGATGCGTACGGCGGTCATGCGCTCCTCCGCGGTGCCAACCTACCGGTCTGCCGCTGCGCGAAGCGCAGTCAGCAGCAGTGGCGTCTTGGGTAGCTCAATCCAGTTCCAGGAACATCGCGGAGTGGTCCGAAACTCTGCGGATTCGCACCTCGTGCGAGTAGGAGACGCAACGAACTGTCTTGGTTAACTGAGGAGATCCAAAAGCATGGTCGATTCGGAAGCCATTGCCGACGCCGCTGAACCAAGAGAACTCACGGGCTTCTGGATTCCTCTCCCTCCACAAGTCCACCCACCCCTGCTCCAGTAACCCGGCGAACCGGTCAGCGCAAAAGAAGGTCTCCCCGTGTTCGTCGAGATGATGGAGACCCGTGTTGAAGTCTCCGAAGAGCAGCGCCCGCCTGTTGAGGAGTTCGGTCCTGCCGAGGAGCCAGTCGAAGAGCGGCGCCTTGCTCCTCTTGTTCGGGAAGTATAGGCCGCAAACAACCAGATCATCGAACTCGGCGGTGACCAAGCGGTGCTCATAGCCTGGTGGGACTCCTTCTGCCGACCGCACTTGGAAGGGAAATCGCGCGGCGACGAGGACGGAGTTTTGTCGACGGTTTGAGACCGATGATGCTTGATGGACGAGTCCAAGCTCACGAAGACCTGCCTGAAGCTCATCCCCCGCCGAGCCCGTTCGGAACTCGGTGAGCAAGGCGTGCGTGCAGGCCAGCGATTGTGTCGTGGTATCTCTGACTCATGCATGTGCTATGCGCGGGACATGAGCACCGAGCTCGCGCAGGCGAGCAGGTGATTTGAGCGTGGGCGCGCGCTCATCGATGTGCCATAAGCGGGGCATGAGCACCGAGCTCGCGCAGGTGATTTCATTCCGTCGGCTGCTCCAGGACCGGGCCTCCACCCGCCTGGAGCGGTTCCCGGGCGGAACCGCGCTGTTCAACGATGAATTCCGCCTCTCGTTCAGCCACAACCGGCTTCGGCTGGAGGCGGCGGGGGACGAGGTGCGGGCGATGGATCTCGCCGCGATCTGCGACGATCTTCTCGGCGCCGCAGGGCATGCGCACCGCAGCATCACCGTCGAGGACGAACGCACCGGTCTCCGGCTGGCTCCCGACTTCGTGGCCATGGGGTGGGTCGCGCGGCGGGACCTGGTCATGGTGCATCGGGCGCTGCCCGCCGCGCGCGCCGGCGCGAAGCTCGTCCGCGAGCTCGACTGGAGCACCGTCCGTCCGATGGTCGAGGAGACGGTGCGGCGCCTCAAGCATGAGAAGGGCGCCGAGGTGGTGCGGCAGCTCGTCGACCGCAACCTCCTCGTACGCCGGGCGGCGCGCCTGCGCCACTTCGGCGTCATCATGGATGGGCGCGTCGTGAGCTCCTGCGACCTCTACGAGGGCGGCGCGGTGGCCCAGATCGAGGAGGTGGCGACGCTGGAGGAGTACCGCGGACGGGGCTACGCGCAGGCCGTGGTGCGGACGGCGGTCGAGGCCGCTCAGCAGAGCGCTCACCGGATCATCTTTATCAACGCCATCGCGGACGACTGGCCGAAAGAGATGTACGGGCGGCTGGGGTTCGAGGCGATCTCTTCCATTCATGAGCTGACGCGGCTGCCCCCAGGCTGAACGGCGCAGGCGGCGGTGCTCGCCCGTCGCCTCGGCCGCGCCCTCGGCGCCGACGACCGCCGCGGCAGAGGGCCCCGCGCCGCGCCGCCCGCGCGCCGCGCGAACTTCTCGGCACTCAGCCCGCTCCGCTCCCATCGCTCCCCCGCAGACCGGCCGCAGGGTCGTCGAGGCCGGCGACGGGGGCCGGGGCACGCCGGGCCAGGGCGGCGGCGGCGGCCCGAGGGGCGGGCCGCCGACGAGCCTGGCTGTGATTTCGACCTTGATCGAGGGCGCGTCTCCCCGGTGGGCATCGCTTCAGTTCGGGACCGGCACGAACTCCGTGCATGCATCCCGGATCGCCGTGAGGGCGTTCGTGAGGCCGTCCTCGAGGCGTCCTTCGCACAGATCCCAGAAGAAGCCGCGCTCGTCGGCGGTGAACGTGTCCGCGATCGCCTGCAGGGTGTTGGCCTGCTCCGCGCTCCCGTAGGCCCCCTCGCAGGCGCTCCGCCCGCCGATGCCGAGGAACACGACGTTCTTGGCGTCACCCTTCGCGGCGACGATCCGGTCGTGCAGCGCTTGCGGCGGCTGGGACGGCACGGGCTGCTCGTCCTCGTCGGTGATCGCCACCACCACGAGCAATGCGTCCTGCCGGAGGAAGCCCGCGTTGTCGCCGGTCGAGAACGGCGCCTCCAGCGAGGCGGCGATCGCGGACACCGGCTGCTCGTCGTCGTCCTCGCCGCTGCACTGGGCGTCGCCCGAGTAGATATCTGCGGCGCACCCGAACTCGCCCGTGATGTTTGTGCTCGAGCTATCCATCCACGGCTTTCCGCTCTGGAACGAGCAGTCTCCCGTGGAGGCGCCGCGTGTATGGAAATTCGCGGGAAGGGGGCAGGCGTCCAGCACGGCCGCGCGGAAGTCCGTGAGGCCCTCGATGTCGAGCAGCGCCTGCGCGAAGGCCGGGAACACGATTTCCCTTAGCGATTCCTTCTCTTCGTGCATGCTCCTGGAGTTGTCGACCGCGAACACGACATCGATGTGCTCGCAACCCGTGCTGCCCTCGCCGTGGCTTCCTATCCCGCCGTTCGCTCCGCCGACGCCGGCGCCGAGGAGGCCGCCTCCCTGCCCGCCGAAGGTGTCGCCGCCCTGCCCCGAGGCTCCCCCGCCGGTGAATCCGCCGCCCGAGGCGCCAGGCGAGCCCATGTCCTGGCCGCTCCCGGAGTACCCGCCGCACCCGGCGAGACCCATCATCCCTGCGCAGAGCGCCGCGCACCATGCCCTGAGATCCATGCTGTACTCCTTCTCCTTCGGGCACCGTGCCATTCCCATTCGTAGCACGGCTCGATAAACATCGATGCTCGAAACCTCGTGACAAAACGCGCGGCGCGCTGGCTCCGGCGGCTCGCGAGGCCTGCCAGGTCGGCGGGCGCGCGCTGAACTGCGCAGCGCTGGGGTGGGGGGAGAGCTGCGTGCCCCGGCGCTCACCTGAGTTGTTGCTGTAGTTCCGGGAGGCGATCCTGCCACCAGGCGCTCAGGGTGGAAACCGCGTCGGCGGCGCCGTCGGCGAGGGCGGGGTCGGCGTCGATGGCCGCGGCGGCGACGCTGAGGACGCGGTTGAGCTCGGCCTCCACGAAGGACGCTGTGATCTTTTCGTCGAGGATTTGCTGGACGATGGCGAGGTAGTCCGCCTCCCAGTGGCTGAAGAACGCGTCGGTAAAGGCGGTGGTGCCGCCGGGCACGCTGTCGTTGATGATGTCCACCGAGGCCGACATGGTGGTGTCGAGATCCCAGGGGATGTAGGTGCGCTTCCCGTCGATGGAATCGTAATGGTAGTAGTTGTTGTCCTTGTAGAGGAGGCCGTCCGTGTTGCCGATGATGGCGTTGACGGCGCCCAGGCGATGCATCTGCGGGATGTCCGCGCGCGTGGGTAGCTGCTCGGCCAGCGTGGCGTCGTCAGGGCTGGCACAGCCGCCCTTCTGCAGGAAGCAGTACCAGGCCTCGTGCGGGTTCTCGACGCCGTCGTTCTCGTGCGTCTTCAAGCCATCGCCGTCGCCGCCGGACTTCTTGTAGAGCCAGCCGCCGTTTTCGCCCAGCCGATCCTGAAGGAAACGTTTGTCGACCTGTTCGATATGCACGTACACCATCGCCGGGCCGCCGTTGATGCTGATCTTGGCCAGCGCGCTGCGGCTGGCCATGACGCCCGCTGCGCGCATGAAGCGCCAGCCGAGATACTCCGCGATCACGTCGCGCGGCGTGGCATCGTCCTGATTGGAGCCGGAGCTCGTGCCGTTGTCGAACCCCAGCTTCTTCAAGCCGTAGAAGGATTGCCCGGCGACCGTCGAATCCAGCTCGACCTTGAGGCCCACCTTCGTGGCGCCTCCCGAGCGCTTGCGCTCGATGGCGACTTGCATGGGCGCACCGCCGTTGCAGCTGAATTCCCCGGGGAGGGAGAGCGAGAACGTGGTGTCGGCGAGGATGGCGGCGTAATCGTCGGGCGCCATCGTGATGGCGTACTCCAGCACCTGATCGGGGTTGAACACGCCGGAGCAGCCGGTGTCCGTGTCCAGCGAGGATGTGCCGCCGCCACCGACGCCCGTGCCGGCACCGACGCCCGTGCCGCCACCGACGCCCGTGCCGGCGCCGTTGCCCGTGCCGGCGCCGTTGCCCGTACCGGCGCCGTTGCCGCCGCTGCCGGCACCGTTGTCGCCGCCGCCACCGATGCCCGTGCCGGCACCGCTGTCGCCGCTGTCGGCATCACTGCCGCTGCTGCCGCAACCGACCATGGCGATGCTCGACGCCGCCATCATGATGAAGCCAAGGAATCGATCCATTCCATATCTCCTTCGAATGCACTTCCCGATGTTGCTGTAGCGGGTGTCGGTCATTGTCACACCGCTGATGCCGCTGGTACATGGCGGGGGAGGGGACGGCGCGTCCCGGTCGACCCCAAGGGACCGCCTCCGCCCCGGGACGGCTCACAGGAGCGAACCGAGACGATCCGTGAGCCGTCTCGGACCCCTGCCGGTCCTTTGTTTGACGGAGAGCTGTGCCCACCCGCATCGAAGCCGCCCCGCAGCGCCGCGCCGCGGGCCGGCAAGTGCCGTATTGAGATCTCCAGGGCCGTGCTCTAGATCCAAACGGCAGCGTGTGGAGCGCACCCGCCAGGGACCGGCGGCAAAGAAACGAGGGCTGTCATGAGTAGCCGTGCACAGGTGCTGTTTCAGGTGGGCGCGTGGGCGTGGGTCGTCACCGGGCTCGGGCACCTCGCGCTCAACGCGCTGCTGCTACGTCGCCCCGCGACGCCCGCGAAGACCGCGCTCCTCGGCGCGATGCGGGCGCACCGGATGTCCATGATGGGGCTGTCGCGCGACCTGCTCGGCCTCTTCAGGGGGTTCAGCGTGGCCATGGGCCTGGTGCTGGCGCTGCACGGCGCCGTCTGCGTGCTCGCCGCGCCCGCCCTCGCCGCGCTGCCTGCTGTCGTGGCGCTGAACGCGGCGGTGTCGCTGGCGCTGCTGGTCCTCGCCGTCCGCGCGTTTCCGCCGCCGCCGATCGTGACCATGCTGGTCGCGACGACGTGCTTCGGCGCGGCGCTCGTGGTGCGCTGAGCGTGCGGGCGAAGATTGCCGATAGCCCGTCGCAGTCGCCACGAGCGGGCCGTCGGAATTACCTCTTTCTCCAGTAGCCCGGCCTCTGCTTCGCGTGTGCGATGGCCACGACAAGAATGCGCGTTGGCTCGTCTCGGTACACGACGAGATAGGGAAATCGTGTCAACCGCACCCGACGCGTCCCGTATCGGTAAGAGGGTCAGCGGTCCGGCGCCTCCGCAATTCGGGTCAATGCCGCCTCGATCTCGTCGGCGAACCGTTCCGCCACGCGTGGATCCCGTTCCGCGTACCACGCCGCAGCCTCCTCGGCTTCCGCAAGTGCGGCTGGCAGGACCTCAACGAGCTTCACGACGGCCGTTTGCAGCCGCCAGGATGCGGCGTCGGGCTTCCGGCCAGGGGACTGGCGTGACGACCCCGGCGTCGACGTCGGCGAGACGTTGCTGGATCTCCTCGGCCCACGCAGCCTCGACCTCCTCGGTCGTCTGCTCGGGCGCGTCGAGGCTCTGGATCAGCGTGGCCGCCACGGCCGCTCGGTCCTCCGCCGACAGACGCAGCGCTGCGACCAGGACATCCTCGACGTCGCTCATGGTGCAGGGAGCTTACCGCCAGCTCAGCCGGGTCACGAGCGGGACCCGCCTCACCGAGGCCGCGTCGTGACCGAGCTGCACAAGCGCCTCGACCAGGGAAGTCGGCAGATACGTCCTGCCAATCTGCCGACGGTCCGGGCAGCGCGCTTCGCGCCGCTGGCCGGACCGTCGGCAGCATTGGCTCGTTGGGCAGCTCTGCTGCACGAGGAGCTGCCGCAGAAAAGGCCCATCGAGCGGCGCGGCCACAACCAACGCATCGGCACCTGGCGCCTCACGCCAAGCGCCGAGGACATGCTGGCCTCGATCGAGTTCGTCGACCACCTGGGCGGGAACGAGCACGCGCCCGAACAGAAGCTCGAGCAATGGAAGCTGTCCGATCCGGAGGAGGTGCGACACGGGCGTGTTGTTCGTCACCACCAGCGGCGTCGTCATGGGAGCCCGCCACTGCCCGCGGCTCGCCGGAACGCAGCGAGGTCGGCGAGATCCTCATCGAAGTCCTCGACCGTGAGCCGTGACGGGATCCCGCGCTGCCCGAGGAGGTCGTCGAAGGCAACCCGATCCATCCCCGACAGCCGGCGAGCGGCGGCCTTGGGCAAGAGCTCGCGAGCGTACAGCTGCACGGCCAGCTCCCGCTTGAGCACGGCCTCCCGCTCGGCTGGCGGAATGCGTGCCTCGTCGAGGATATCGTTCGATATTTCGAGGTTGAACGATCCCATGCTGCCTCACGCGCCGCCGGTGCACCCCTAGGATCCCACCCGACGCCGCGGCCTGCAAGGCCGAGATGCTCCCCGCCCCACGCTGCCCGGGTCGACGGCCGGGCGAACGCTCACGTGACCCGGGGTCCACGCCACGCGCATGTCGCGTCGACGCAGCTCACTCATCGTCTGTGGGATCGTCGTCGGGAGCGACGTCCGCCGGGACGGCGCGGGGCGGACACGGGCGGCCCTGGGATGGTCCACCACGAGAGCTCGCCGTACAACATGCCGGAGCTCAACTGGTATCATGGCTACCCGCTCGTCTGGTGCCTGATGCTGGCGAGCAGCATCGGCCTGCTCGCCTACTACCGCCGCAAGGGCTGGCTCGGGAAGGGCGGCGACGACGGCTGAGCCGACGCGGCGCGCGACCGGCCGCGCGACCTGCCGCCTCCGCGGCGGCGAACCGCATGTGCGGGCGCGGATCACACGGTCGGGTGGAGCGCGGGCGTGGACGCAGGCCTACGGGACGGTGGGGTGACGAATCTGCCAATTGACTTGGGATCGCCGCAGCAAGTATCTCAGCGTGCGTGCCTCGCTTGATCTCCTGGCTGCTGCCATGTGCTCTCGCGATGTCCGTCGCTGGTGTCGGGAATACGGCGAGCGCGGACGAGCCCTACGACGATCCGGACGTGCGCGCGGCGTCGATGACGGCGGGGCTGCTGCGCCGCGCCAGGCAGGCGCAGGCGGCCGGGCGGCAGGTGGCGGCCGCGGCGACCTACGAGCGGGCGCTGGAGGCCGCGCAGGGGGCGTGGACGACCGACGCGGAGCGGGCGACGATCGCCGGGGAGCTCGGGCTGGTCGAGCTCACGCTGGGGCGGCATCGGGACGCGGCAACCCACCTGGCGCAGTGCCTCCAGCACCGGGGCGTGATCAGCGGATGGCTCCGCGGCCAGGTCGATGATGGCCTGCAGCGCGCCGCGAAGCGCGTGGCGACGGTCTACGTGACGACCAATCCGCCGGGCGCCGAGGTCCTGATCGACGGGCAGGCGCTCTCCCCGCCGGAGCCGGTCCACGAGGTGTTCGTGGAGCCGGGGGAGCACACCGCGCGGGCGCGGCTCGAGGGGCACGAGGAGGCGGAGCGCTCGTTCACCGCCGAGGCTGGCCAGACGCACCCGATCGCCCTCAAGCTGCCGCGCCTCCCGGAGCGCGCCGCGCGCGCGCCGGAGGCGGCCGCTGCTGCGCCGCTCTCGGCGGCTCCGGCTGCGCCTCCGGCGGGGTCGACCTTCCCGCTGACGGAGCTGCGCATCGGCGGGGTGGCGCTCACGACGGCGGCGGTGGCGGCCGGCACGGTCTTCCTCCTGCGGTCCGGCGTCCTCCGCGACGACCTCGCCGCGCAGCAGGCCGCGCTCCGCCGCGGGGGGTGGGACCCGTTCGCGTGCGGGGGGGCGGACGCGCCGCTGGCCTGCACCGAGCTCCGCGACACCGCCGAGGCGCGGGACCTGTTCCGCGAGCTCGGGGTGGGGACGCTGGTGGCGGGCGGCGTCTTCGCGGCCGTGACGGTGGCCGCGTTCCTCGCGGAGCCGTCGTCCATGGCGAGCGAGCCGGCCCGCCAGGGCGTCCGCGTCGTGCCGGTGATGACGGCAGAGCGGGCGGGGGTCTTCCTTCAGGGCACGTGGTGACAAGGCACGTCCTGCTTCACTGCACGACGAGGTCTCCGGCCAGGCGCGGCGCGACCTCGTAGGTCTGCTCGTACTGCGCGGCGAGGCCGGTCACCTCGATGACCTGATCGACGGTGAGCGACGCCATGTCGATGACCTGTCTACACATCCATGGTCTCTGACGCCGCTACGCGCAGGGGACGAGCGGTCACGCGTCGCGCTCCGCCGGCGAGGCGCCGGGCCCACGAGGAACGAGCGCCCCCGGCGCGTCGGCGTCACTCGCTGACAAAATCCACTTCCTCATGGCCGCACAGCTTGCAAGTCCGCACCCGAGGGACGTGGGCGCCCGTCCTGATGCCCGCATCGTTGCTCGGGAATTTCTCGACCCGCCGCGAGCCCTGCGGCACCCGGGACAGGGGCGGTCGGTGAGGAGCAACCATGCCGACAGCACGGCGCCGGGCCAGACGGCGTAGCCACCCAGACGAAACCAGGCCGAGGTCTCCTCTCCGGCAGCATGGAAGGCGACGGGGATGGCCATGGTGACGAGACCCGCGATCGCCGTCGCGATCACGGAACAGCGCGTGCTCCTCAGCTGGTACATCCGCAGCAACAGGGGCCATACAGCAGCGAAGCAGACAAGAGGCATCGCGATCGACGGTTGCTCCCGGTGACCATAGACGAGGGCAGCAGACACGACGACCGCCGGAACGAGCAGGATCAGCGAGGCCGGCTGGGAAGCGGACTGGGCCGGGGACGGGGGCCGGGGCACGCCGGGCCAGGGCGGCGGCGGAGGCGGCGGCCCGAGGGGCGGGCTCGGCGTGTGCGGCGCGGCGTCCAAGGGGGGCGCCGGGCATCGCCTCGTCACGAGGCTTTGCGAACGACCGTCACCTCGCGCGGCGGCAGCCGTACGACCTTCCGCCCGCTATTGGCCTCACGCGCCTTGAGCGCCTCGGCGAGCTTATCAACATCATAGTCGTGCTCCTTGGCGATGGCGTCGCGGGTAGCACGGACCTCGTCGATGATGGAATCGGAATAGCGCATGATGTTACTCCTCCACGAGCTCCAGAGGCGTGCAGATAATCGGAGGCTCGAAGCCACCAGCTCGGCAGATCTCCTCGATCTTGGGGCGCATCGTGGCGTTGGCGATGTGCGCGCAGTTCCAGGTGAGCAGGTAGCGCATGCCGTGCGCCGCGGAGAGCGCGATATGAACTGCATCGCCGGCTGCCTTGGACGGGAGGGCGGCGGCGCGAAGGAGCTGCCGGGCGAGACCGACAGCCTCCGGCGTGAGCTCCAGCAGCGGCAGGTCGCCGAGCGCCTGGAGCCGCAGCGCTGCCGCACCGGGGTCGCCCGCCGAAGCTTCGTCGACCACGAGCTGCGAGATGTACAAGTCGTAGGCGTCGCGCCCTGCCCACCACTCGCCGGTCACCTCTTGATGCGCCGCTCGCACCAGATCGCGGCTCGGCCTGGCAGTCAGGTAGCTGACGATGCTGGTTTCCACGTAGACGCTCGGTTTCATGCACAGGCCTCGGGGATGAAGCTCGCGGATCGTACAGGCCCGCGGCAGACCAGGCAACGCTCATTCGGCCACCCCAACCGACGAGCGAGCAGGCGGTCTGCATGGCCGCGAGGACAGCGGCATCATGAGATTGCGTTCAGGCGCCGCCCTCGCCCGCGGTGAGGATGTCGTCGATCGAGTCGCCGTCCGACAGGCTGGCGAGCAGCGTGCGGAGCGTGACCCGCGTCCCCTGGATGACCGGCGCGCCCCCTCAGACGAGAGGATCTCGGGAGCCCATCCGGTGCCGTATTGAAATCTAGAGGGCCGTGCTCCAGATCCAAACGGCAGCATGTGGAGCGCACCCGCCAGGGACCGGCGGCAAAGAAACGAGGGCTGTCATGAGTAGCCGTGCACAGGTGCTGTTTCAGGTGGGCGCGTGGGCGTGGGTCGTCACCGGGATCGGGCACCTCGCGCTCAACGCGCTGCTGGTCGCTCGCCCCGCGCGGCCCGCCGCGGCAACCGCGGTCCTCGGCGCGATGCGGGCGCACCGCATGACCATGATGGGGCTGTCGCGCGACCTGCTCGGCCTCTTCAGGGGGTTCAGCGTGGCCATGGGCCTGGTGCTGGCGCTGCACGGCGCCGTCTGCGTGCTCGCCGCGCCCGCCCTCGCCGCGCTCCCTGCTGTCGTGGCGCTGAACGCGGCGGTGTCGCTGGCGCTGCTGGCCATCGCCGTCCGCGCGTTTCCGCCGCCGCCGATCGTGACCATGCTGGTCGCGACGGCGTGCTTCGGCGCGGCGCTCGTGGTGCGCTGAGCGGGCGGGCGAAGAGAGCCCATCGCCCATCGCAGCCGCCACGAGCGGGCCGTCGGACGAACCGTTGCGGCATCGCTCGTTCAGGTTCCGGCGGACCGCGCCGCCATCGCGAGGCGGCGGCCCGCAGGCTGGGGCGTGAGTGCGGTCCCTTCGGCGCGGCGCCTCCGGGGACGTGGCCGACGTGGGCTCCTCACTGGTACCCGACGATCCGGTGGGGCACGTAGGGCTCCTCGAGGGAGGCGACCTCCTCGGCGCTCAGCTTGACCGACAGCGCGGCCACGGCGTCGTCCAGGTGAGCGCTCCTGGTCGCGCCGACGATCGGCGCCGTGACGGGGGCCTTCTGGAGAAGCCAGGCCAGGCCGATCTGCGCCCGGGGGACACCGCGGCGGGCGGCGAGGTCGGCCAGCCGCTCGACGATGGGTCGGTCGGCATCGGCGGACGCGTCGTACTTCTGGTGGAGCACCTGGTCGCTCTGTTCTCGGGCGGTCGTCTCGCTCCAGTCGCGGGTCAGCCGTCCGCCCGCGAGGGGGCTGTAGGGGATGACGCCGATCCCCTCCTCTTGGCACAGGGGCAGCATCTCCCGTTCCTCCTCACGGTAGATCAGGTTGAGGTGGTTCTGCATCGAGACGAACCGGGTCCAGCCGTGACGGTCGGCGGTGTTCAGCGCCTTGAGGAACTGGTAGGCCCGCATGGCCGAGGCGCCGAGATAGCGGACCTTGCCGGCCCTCACGACGTCGTGGAGGGCTTCCATGGTCTCTTCGATGGGCGTACCGTAGTCCCAGCGGTGGATCTGGTAGAGATCGATGTAGTCGGTCCCGAGCCGCTTGAGGCTCTTGTCCACCTCGCTGAGGATGGCCTTGCGGGACAGGCCAGCGCCGTTAGGGCCTTCGTGCATCCGGCCGTGGACCTTGGTGGCCAGTACGATCTGGTCACGTTGGGCCAGGTCCTTCAGGGCCCGACCGACAAATTCCTCGCTGGTGCCGGCGCTGTAGACGTTGGCAGTGTCGAAGAAGTTGATCCCCAGGTCGAGGGCCTGGCGGATCACCTTCCGGGATTCTTCTTCGCTGAGGACCCATGGGTGGAATCCCGGCTGGGGAACGCCGAAACCCATGCAGCCCAAGCAGATCCTCGATACGTCCAGTCCGGTCCGGCCCAGCTTTAGGTACTCCATCGGAATCCTCCTCAGGGCAGTCTACCACCGTTCGGAACGAGCGCTTCCAGCTCTGCCAAGGGGCGGCGGGGAAGGTGAACCCATCGACACCGGTGCCGCTGGGTCGCCCGACGCCGCTCTTTCGTACGAGGGCGCAGACGACGTGAAAGTCGTCGGCCTTCTCGACATAGAGGCGATGGGGCGCGGTCTTGTCGGGGCGGTCGCTCACCCGCGCACCTCCACCTCTCCTTCGATGGCCGTCGCCAGCTCGTCGGCCGTGAAGGTGATGCCGACCTCACCGCCCCGGATGAGGCGCACCACGCGGACATCTTGCCCGCGCAGCCCGTCGCGCTCGCACGCGCGTCGGAGCGCGGTGAGACAATCGATGCTGTGCGTTGTGGCGAACACCTGCAACTTCCGCTCGCGGGCAGCGTCGATGACCATGGTCCACATGTCGTCCATCACGCTGTGGTGGAGACCGGCGTCGATGTCGTCGACGAGCAGCAGGTTGTAGGGCGTCGCCGCGGCGCCGAGGGCCAGCGCGAAGAGCCAGGTGACGCCCTCGCCGAGCGAGCCGATCGGCGCCCTCGACTCCTTGCCATTGGATAGCCGCAGCGCGACGCGCGACCGGAACGGCAAGTCGCGGTCCGAGCGGAGGTCGATGTCGCGCACCGAAGGCTCGATGCGCTGGAGCGATCGGATGACGGTTTCCTTGTTGGGCGTGGCCGCCACGTCGTCCCAGAGGCGCGCCAGGATCGCGTCGTCGAGGCTGTTCGATCGGAGAAACACCGGCAGCCTGGCCGCCGAACGGAGCAACGCGCCGGGGGGCGGCTCCGTGAGTCCCAGGCGATGCGCGGTGCCGCGGCTCCACGCAAGCGGGACCTCGATCTTGGATTTCTGGTCAGGGCCGAGGTACACCCTCATCGCCCACTCCGGGAACATGCCGCGTGTTTCGAAGCCTGCTGGCGATTCGGGATCGGGCACCGAGGGGTCGAAGAACACCGGAGCCTCCGGATCCCGCGGGGCCGCATCGAAGACCTGTGTGGAAACCCGCTGGCGGTGCCCGGATGTGTCCTCTGCGTCGATGGCGAACGTCGCCATCTGATCCACCTTCCGACCAAGGAAGGCGAAGTGCAGCAAGGCGACCCGCTCCTTTGAGCCGGCGTCATCTTCATAGACATCGTACTCGCCGCGCTCTATTGCAGAGGCGAGCAGGGCCGCCGGGTGCCCGCGTGTTCCCAGGAGGCGCACGGCCTCAAGGAAGCTCGTCTTTCCGGCGCCGTTCTCACCGACCAGCAGGTTGATCCTGCCGAGGTTCGAGAATTCAACGTGCTCGAACGTGCGGAATCCGGTCATCGAAATCGTGGTGAGCATGTCCGTCCTCGGCCCCGGTCGGATCTTGCCGTGGGCCGGCCCGGCCAACAAGCCGCCGGAGTCGACCGAGGTTGACCGGCGACGGGGACCGGCCCGCGCCGCTTCAGGCTGCCCGGCGCGCTGCCAACGCGATGGCCCGTGGCTCCCGCCCGTGCAGCGTGCGCGGGCGTTCGCGCGGCTGGTGAACGCCTGCGACGCCTGCCGCCGCGCGGCGTTGCACCTGCGCTGGAACGAGGGCGAGGCGGGGCGACGCGCCGTCGCTGTTCGCGCGGGCGGTGGCGGGTGCAAACGCGGGGTTGGGGAAGTACAACGCGGGCGGTGGCGACGGCAACGGCGGCGGCGACAGCGCGAGCACGGAGCCGGGCGCACCGGGCGGCCAGCCGCTGCTGGGGCCCACCGTGGAGTAGCTGTTCCTCACGAGCGCTCACGCACCGCTGCCGCTGCGACCTCTCCGTCCCGGCACGATGCCGGTCCTCAGCCTCCGGTCGCCGGCCGTCCAGCGACCGGGGCCTGTGGACGGCATGCGGGCCCCGCGACGCCCGCCGCGGAGACCGCGGTCCTCGGCGCGATGCGGGCGCACCGGACGAGCATGATGGGGCTGTCGCGCGACCTGCTCGGCCTCTTCAGGGGGTTCAGCGTGGCCATGGGCCTGGTGCTCGCGCTGCACGGCGCCGTCTGCGTGCTCGCCGCGCCCGCCCTCGCCGCGCTCCCTGCTGTCGTGGCGCTGAACGCGGCGGTGTCGCTGGCGCTGCTGGCCATCGCCGTCCGCGCGTTTCCGCCGCCGCCGATCGTGACCATGCTGGTCGCGACGGCGTGCTTCGGCGCGGCGCTCGTGGTGCGCTGAGGGGGTGGGCGAAGATAGCCTCATAGCGCATCGCAGTCGCCAGGAGCGGGCCGTCGGACGAACCGTTGCGGGAGCGTCCGCGATGCAGGAGAACTGCACGCTCCGCGGGCGGTGGTGAACGACGACCGACCGTGCCGCCGCAATGGACCGAAGAAACGGCGGCGAGGAGCAACAACGCCGCGCAGCTCACCGTCTTCCGCATGCTCGATCCCTGTGCGGCAGGCGAAATGTCCCCGATCCTTGGCGATGTGAAGGCGGGTCGCCGCCCCCCGGCGTCCCGCGCCGCTCCGCCCGCGCAACAACGTATCGGCGTTCACCTGCGGGCGCCAGAGAGAGCGAAGCGACCGACGTCGATCCGTCAGGTGCAACTCCATGTTGGGCCGCCTTTCACCGTGAGATCAAAACGCCTCACCGCGATCTACGAGCCACTGCCGCGCGTCCGACGCCAAGATCAGCTCCCTAGTGGCTCGGGCAGCACCATCCGCGCTGCGATAGAGCGTGGCAGCGTTGATACCAACCGCGTTGCACAAATCGTATAATGCAACAACCTGAAACACTGGTAATGTGAGCTTCATGAGTAATCCCGATGTGTGAGACTGACCCCAAATGGCTGATTCCAGTCCAGGAGTATCAAGAAGTTGACCGCGCTCGCTGACAAGCTTCTGTAGCGTAAACAGGCCGGCCTGGGCTGCGAGATGCGGTGTAACTGAGCCTGGTGGCCGTACCACTTCTAGGATGTCTGCAACTAGAGCACCGAACATGTTGAAAATCGTCTGATTCCAATAGGTTACGCGACCTCCTGGATCAGCCGCTGGGCCGCCTCGAGATTCTGGATCGCTGCGGCACGCCGAAGGTCGAACAGGTTTCTCCTGGCGCCGATGTAGCGCGCGCTGTGTCCTTTGCGCGCCGCGATGTGGGCAAGCGCATGCTCCACAGCGGTCCGCTGCCGGAGCACGGCGCGTCCTGGCCCGGTCTGCTGCAACTTCCGGAACTTGCCCTGCAAAGCTTCGTCCTCGGCGATGGACACGGTCCGCCCTCGCCCCGACGCAGCTTGCGTGCACTTGGCTCGGAGGGGGCACGCGCCGCACTCCTCGGGATCGAACTCGACCGTGTCGCCCGGCTCGAACACCTCGACCTGTCCCGCTGGACACGTGATTGTCTTGGCGCGCAGGTCGATTTTGAAATCGCGCTTGCTGAACAAATCGGGGCTTCGAGCCCGCTGGCCCCAAGGCTTCGAGAACACCTGGCCGCCCGCGCGGATCACGTCGTCAACGACGGGACTGTTTACGTAGGCGCGATCAATGTGGAGCTCGACGAGGCGCAGCCGCTGATGCTGGACGTCCTCGGCGATCGGTGCGGCCCCCTCTTCTTCTGGGCGATTCGCAGGCGTGACCGCGCAGGCGACAATGACGGGAAGGTCAAGGTCGCGCGCGATGTGCTCCTTGTAGCCGTCGAATCGCTTCGAGCGGCTCTTGCGGCCGTGGCGCATCTCGGCGTCCTCAATGGAGACACGGCGGTCAGGCGCAACACCTTGCCGGATGCGAACGGTCCCATCCTCGGCTGTCTCCAAATCCTGGTCTCGAACCTGTGTGACCGCATCCAGATAGATACGAAGCGGCTGCTCGACGACGTCGTCCAAATGGCGGTCGACCCACTGCTGCAACGACGAGACCTGCCGCTCCAGGATCTGGATCGCCGCCGCCTTCTGTTTCGGGTCGCTCCAGTCGAGGTCGAGCCCGGCCTTGATGCTGGGAGCCAGAAGCAGCGGGATGCCCGCCTTGCGGCAGATCTCCTCGGGCGGACGCTCCGTGATCTTCGACACGACGCGGACGATGCTGCGTGCAGCATGGCCGAGCAGGTTGATCGTGTCTTCAACCCGCCCGGCCCCCGCTAAAGGGCGGCTATCGATGGCCACCCGCAGCGCTTTGGACACTGCACGCCGCTCGCCCTCCGTCATCGCGCCGGACCGAACGAGCGCCACGGTCCGCTCCAGCAACACCCGGTCCATCTCGTTCGCGACCATCCGCTCTCGGAACGCCTGCAGCGCGCCCTGCGAGAACGGGGGCGTGGCCGCACCCAGGCAGCCGAGCACCATCTGCCAGCGCAGGTCAACGACAGCCAGCTCCACCGCCTCGGCATCCGATGCGCCGACATAGCCTTGGAGCAGCGTGACCATGCCCATCAGCGCCGGCGGATGCGGCGGCTCACCTGCCCCCGTCGTCCGGTACATGCCCTCCAGCTGCTCCTGGAACGTCTCATCGAACAGCTCGTGCCGGTGCAGCCTGAGAAAGCCGAACAGTGCTCTCACGCGTGTCAGCCGCTTCATCAGCGCCTGCTCCTGCCGCGACAGCTCCACCGGCGGCGACCATCGTTCCATCCGTGAACCTCCGGACGCGGACGAGATCATGGCCCGGGCGAGACGGTCGAGCCTTCTATCGAAGCGCCCGGAATTATCACAAAATCAACCTGATCGGTCCTCTAGGAGCGCTCGAGGAAGGCAAGGAGCTCGTGGGTGGAGCGGCCGCGGAGCGTCTTCTCCCAGAATGGCGAAAGGATGTTGCGGTACGTCCACGTATAGGCGTAACGAGGCGAGAACGCGCGGCGAAGCGAGCCCTCGGGCAGACTGGTCTCCACCTCACGTGTCCCCCCTTGCTGCCCGTACGATGCCAGAGGGGGCAGCGAAGGCGCGTGGCGGGCGAGGGTATTGATGATGAGCAAAACCGGACCGCACCGGACGTGTTGACATCGATGCTCGCCGGTGCCTCGGGTGTGATAGCATCGCCTGCATGCTTGCGTCGAGCTGGACGCACGGTAAGGAGGCAGCGCTCATGAGTGCTCGAAATGCCGCTCCCATTCGCTCTCTACCCGCCCGCGGCCGGCCGGCCCCGTGGGCGCTCGCGGCGGTGTGTCTCACCGGCCTGACCCTCACCGCCGCCTGCACCGCTGAGGTCCGTCATTTCGGCAGTGGCGGAGGCGGGAGCGGCGGGGACGGGAGCGGCGGCAACACCAGCAGCGCTGGCAGCATGATGGGCGAGTGCGTCCCGGGCGCCACCCAGTGCCAGGGAAATGCGCACCAGGTGTGTGACGCCGGCGGGCACTGGTCGGCCCCGGCGACGTGCGTCGTCGGCTGCAGCAACGGCGGCTGTGTGCTCGTGGCGGAGATGAGCCTCGGGGCCAGCCACACCTGCGCGCGTCTCACCGATGGTACCGTCCGGTGCTGGGGCAGCAGCGAGTATGGTCAGCTCGGCGACGGGACGATCGGGCAGGGTGCGCTTCGGGCCACGCCGGCAGAGGTGCCCGGGCTCAAGGACGTCGCTCAGATCGCGTCAGGGACGGACCACGTTTGCGCTCGGCTCGCGGCCGGGACAGCGAAATGCTGGGGACACGGCGGCTTCTTCAAGCTGGGCAATGGAGTGCCCATGAGCAGCCCGACGCCCCAGGACGTCCCCGGGCTCGTGAACGCCGGTGGACTCGCGCTCGGCCACTCCCACTCCTGCGCCTGGCTCACGGACGGGAGCGTTAAATGCTGGGGTGCCAACAGCAGTGGCGAGCTCGGGATCGGCTCTACCGCCGATGCGCCCACGGTGACGTCGGTCCCCAATCTCTCCAACGTGACTGGAATGGCGCTCGGCGATTTCCACAGTTGCGCGCTGCTGGTAGGGGGCACCGCGATGTGCTGGGGGACAGGTTACTCGGGACAGCTCGGCGACGGGACATCGGGGATGGGGGCCCAGAAGCTGACGCCCGCACCGGTACCGGGGCTCTCGGGTGTCACGCAGATCGCGGCGGGCTCCTACTCGAGCTGCGCGCTCCTGGAGACCGGCGCCGTGTCGTGCTGGGGCGCCAATGATTATGGTCAGCTCGGGGACGGCACCACGCAGGAGAGGTCAGAGCCGAACCTGCTACCTGGTCTCGCGCAGGTCACTCGGCTCGCACTCGGCGGGTTCCACGCGTACGCGCTCCGAATGGATGGCACCGTGTTCAGCTGGGGAAGCAATGCGGAAGGCCAGCTCGGCAACGGCAAGGTGGGTACGGCTCAGCCGACGCCGGAGGCGATCTCAAATCCAGCGAACGTGGCGGGCGTCGCATCGGGTTTATGGCATACCTGCGCCTGGCTCTCCGACGGAAACGCGATGTGTTGGGGCAAGAATGACGCTGGGCAGCTCGGGGATGGAACCTCAGGCGGGAGCAAGGCGCTCCCGACCGCTGTGAAGTGGTAATCAAGACTTATTCCCGTCCGACGGGATCGCCTGATGCTGCGCCCTGAGCGGCTTAACCTGGTTCATGGCCGCTTACAGCAAGAGGGCACGCTTCCCGCCGACGCCCTCCGCCGCTGGCTCGCCGGCATCGCCTCGCGGCAGGCCTCCCACTACCGCGACAAGGCCCACCGCCGCCACGAGCTCCCCGCGGTCGACCCTGACCGCCTCTCCGCCTTCGCCGCCCCCTCTCCCGAGGCCCGCCTCGTCGCCCGCGGCCTGCTACGCGCCTTCCACCGTCTCCGCCCCGAGCTGCGCGAGCTCCTGTCGCTCGCCGCCACCGGCCTTTCCTCGCTCGAGATCGCCGCCTCCCTCGCGCTCCCGCGCCCCACGGTCGCCACCCGCCTCCGCCTCGCGCGCCGCCTCTTCGCCCGCGCCCTGACCCGCTCTCGGAGGTGGCCCCGATGAGCCCGATGAGCCGCGCCCCCGTCGACGCCCCCGCCGAGACGGCGGCCGAGCTGCCGACCGCGACCGAGGCCGCCCTCCTCGAGATGGTGCTCGGCCTGCCCGGCGTCGGGCCGCGCCTCCTCGGCACGGCCGCTCTCCCCTCGCTCGGCCGCCTCTCGCCCGCGGCGCTCGCCGAGCGCACCCAGATCGCCCTGTTCGACGCGACCCGGCTCGCCGCCGCCTTCGAGCTCGGCCGCCGCTACCACGCCGCCCGCGCGCGCCGCGGAGCGCTCCTCACCGACGCCGCCCGCGTGGCGCGGTACTTCGGCCCGCGGCTCGCCTCCCTGGTCCACGAGGAGCTCTGGATCGCAGCGCTCGACACCCACGGCCGCGTCCGCGAAACGCGCCTGCTCGCCCGCGGCATCGACGACGGCCTCTACGTCGGCCGCGCGACCGTCCTGCGCACGGCGCTGGACATGGCCGCCCACAGCTTCGTGCTGGCCCACAACCACCCGAGCGGTGACCCGACGCCGACCCGCGACGACGAAGCGATGACCCTGGAGCTGCGCCACCTCTCCGAGGAACTGCACGTCCCGCTCAAGGCCCACGTCATCGTCACGCCCAGCGGCCGCTACGCCGCCGTCCACGAGTAGGCCCTCGCCGGACGCAGCGCCCCTGCGACGGGGCGTCCCGCCCCTGCGCATCCGGCCGCCAGCCTCCCCGCGCACCACCCCGGCCGGGAGCTCCGGCAGCCGCAGAGGCGCTGGAGCACGTGGAGCAACCGACCGTGGCTTGGCTAGCCCGAGCTCGGTCAGGTCGCTCCGTGCCTGCGCCACGCCAGTCAACGTCGGCCGTCGCCGTCGCCGTCGTCGCGGCAACCCCTCGCCGATGGGGGAGCGCGCCTGGGCAGCCTCCGAGCCGCGCGGTACAATCCCCCCGTGAACCTTCCCGAGCTGGAAGCCGAAGCCCTGAAGCTGCCCGTCGCGGAGCGCGCACGCCTCGCAGAGACGCTTCTGGCAAGCCTGGATGAGCTCTCCGAGGAGGAGCACAGGCGCCTCTGGACCGAGGAAGCGACGCGCCGGGACGCAGCGCTTGACGCAGATCCGTCCCGGGGGCGACCGGCCGAGGACGTCTTTCGTGACGCCCGCGCGCGGCTCCGGTGACGCTGCCGGTCATCGTTCACCATCTGGCTGAGGTCGAACTGAACGAGGCCGCCGCCTACGACGCTCGGGCACGTCCTGGCCTTGGTGACGCCTTCGTCGCCGAGGTCCAAGGCGCAGTCGATGCCCTGGCTGCGTCACCGCTCACGGGGAGTGCTGTGGAGAACGATGTTCGCTGGTGGCTCGTGCGGCGATTTCCCTACAGCGTGCTGTACCGGGTACGCGACGATCACCTTCGTATTCTCGCGATTGCACATCAGAAGCGGCGGCCCTTCACCTGGCGCGGGCGCCAATAGTCCGGCTCGGTGCCCGCTCGCCCGCGGTTCCGACGACGCCCTCTACGTCGGCCGCGCGACCGTCCTGCGCACGGCGCTGGACATGGCAGCCCACAGCTTCGTGCTGGCCCATCACCACCCCAGCGGCGACCCGACGCCGACCCGCGAGGACGAAGCGATGACCCTGGAGCTGCGCCACCTCTCCGCGGAGCTGCACGTCCCGCTCACCGCCCACGTCCTCGTCACCCCCAGCGGCCGCTACGGCGCCGTCCACGAGGTTGTCCTCGCGGCGCGCAGCGCCCCTGCGGCGGGGCGTCCCGCTCCTGCGCATCCAGCCGAGAGCCTCCAGCGCACCGCCCCAGCCGGCAGCTCCGCAAGCTTGCGGCAGCGGCACGTGGCGCTGGAGCACGTCGAGCCACCGCGGGACCCGACCCGGAGGGCACCGCTTGGAGATCGACCCGCACCACGCGCCCCCTCCGGCGACCGCCGGCGCGCCGGCGTCCGCACCGGGCCGCCGGCGCGCCGGCGTCCGCACCGGGGCCCGGCATCGTGAGCCAGGCGCACGACCTCGTACGGCGCGGGAACAGGCGCTCGCCCCGGCTGGGACCACGCTCTCGTGGTAGGGTCGGTCATGAGCACCGGCGTGCTGCCGCGCAACCTGGATTCTGATCGCAACGCACCGGAGGTCGAGGCAGCATTCGACGCGGTGCCGCCCGAGAGGGTGGCAGAGATCCTCGACGGGGAGCTCTTCACCTTTCCGCGGCCCGGCCGCCCCCACACGCGGAGCGCATCGCGCCTCACGATGAAGCTCGGCAGCGCCTTCGACCTCGGCGACGGCGGGCCCGGCGGCTGGGTGCTCCTGGATGAGCCGGAGCTCCACCTCGGGCCGCGGCCCGATAAGGTGGTACCTGACCTTGCAGGGTGGAAGCGGGAGCGCATGCCGGACGCCCTCGGGGACGAGGACACGCCGGCGCACTACGACGTTTCTCCGGACTGGGTATGCGAGGTGATCTCGCCGCGTACCGAGCGCGTCGACCGGGGCAAGAAGATGCGGATCTACCGGCGCGAAGGCGTGGGGCACGTCTGGCTGCTCAGCCCCTTGCTGCGGACCCTCGAGGTGTACCGACTCGAGGGCGGACGGTGGGTGCTGCTCGAGACCTACGAAGAGGACGCGAAGGTGAGGGCCGAGCCGTTCGATGCGGTGGAGCTCGATCTGGCGGCGATCTGGATCCGATGAATGATCGCAGGCCGCTGTCGATATTGCCTGCCTGGCGAGGCCAGTAGCGGGATTCCCCTGACCTGCGATCACATCACGCCGGCCTTGGAGGGCGGGCCGAATTCGCTGGGCTGAGGATATTTTATGGGGACGTGCTCAATCGAGAACGTCACCGATGGCCTGTCCACGAGCTTCGTGCCCATGATTTGACGTGCCTCTGCCTCCGCCATCGCGAGCTTCAGGTATCGGCGCAACAAGAGCAATGGAGGAAATTTCTCCTTGGACGCGTACCACTCGAGCAGGTCTCGTGCATTCTTGCTGCTGTTGCAGGAGCGGCACGCCCAGACCAAATTGTCGCCTGATTCGAGACCACCTCGATGCCTAGGGATCAGATGGTCACCATGGAGCTTTGGCGGCGGCGTGACGCCGCAGTATACGCAACGATCACTCGGCATGTCGCGAACATCGGCGAAGAGCGAACCGACCTTCATGGTGCCCGTGCGAAGCCCCTTGAACAGCTTTGCGCGGATCATCCAACAGCGAGTGTCGTAGCGCGCGAGCCCAGCCTCCGCAGCGGCGCACGCGGCCCCGTGACAGGCGTACGACCAATAGAGCAATTCGCCAACGGTCTCGACCTGGCCGGTTTGCTTTTTCGTCGGAGCAGGCGCAGCCGCTTCCGAGGAGTTCGAGTCCAGTGAGCGCTCCGCGGCGCGCGTCTTCCGTCCTCGGGACTTGGTACGTTCTTCCATGACCCTCCTCGGGACTACAGGGTGCTACTATTCACGATCTGCGCCCCAGCTCCTGCCGGACACGCGGAGGGGCTCGCCAGGCGGAGGCATGCCACATGCTCCTCCACAGGTTCGCGACACAGCTGCTCCAGGCGGGAACCCATATCCGGACGATTCAGATCGTGTTCGGTCACAAGGATGTGCGGTTCACGACGGCCTGTACCCACATCGTTGACCGCGGCCCTCGCGGCGTCATCAGTCATCAGGGCCGCTGACCGCCGCCTCCACGTGGAGCGCTTTGACCTGCGCCCCCGCCGTGTCGTGCCGCCTCCATGCATCGTGAAAAGATAGCGTATCCGACGGCTGCCCCTTCTTGTCAAGGACACCAGCACAGGCGCACGTGGGCTCCACCGCAGACCACGGCGCGAACAGGCCCTCGAAGCCTATCCGAGCCGAGAAAGTGGTCCCGCAACGGCCCGGCCAGTCATCGATCTGAGATTTGATGGCCTCCCCTGCTCGCTCCCGCGCCCCGCGGTCGCCACCCGCCTGCGCCTCGCGCGCCGCCTCTTCGCCCGCGCCCTCACCCGCATTCGGAGGTGGCCCCGATGAGCCCGATGCGCCGCGCCCCCGTCGACGCCCCCTCCGAGACGGCGGCCGAGCTGCCGACCGCGACCGAGGCCGCCCTCCTCGAGATGGTGCTCGGCCTGCCCGGCGTCGGCCCGCGCCTGCTCGGCACGGCCGCTCTCCCCTCCCTCGGCCGCCTCTCGCCCGCGGCGCTGGCCGAGCGCACCCAGATCGCCCTCGTCGACGCGACCCGGCTCGCCGCCGCCTTCGAGCTCGGCCGCCGCACCCACGCCGCCCGCGCGCGCCGCGGAGCGCTCCTCACCGACGCCGCCCGCGTGGCGCGGTACTTCGGCCCGAGGCTCGCCTCCCTGGTCCACGAGGAGCTCTGGATCGCCGCGCTCGACACCCACGGTCGCGTCCGCGAGACGCGCCTGCTCGCCCGCGGCATCGACGACGGCCTCTACGTCGGCCGCTCCACCGTCCTGCGCACGGCGCTGGACATGGCCGCCCACAGCTTCGTCCTGGCCCATAACCACCCCAGCGGCGACCCGACGCCGACCCGCGACGACGAAGCGATGACCCTGGAGCTGCGCCACCTCTCCGAGGAGCTGCACGTCCCGCTCAAGGCCCACGTCATCGTCACGCCCAGCGGCCGCTACGCCGCCATCCACGAGTAGGCCCTCGCCACGCGCAGCGCCCCGCCGCCGGCGCGCTGCGCCCCTGCGCATCCAGCAGCCAGCCTCCCACACATCGCGCCCGCCGCGAGCTCCGGCAGCCGCACGATGAGCTGGACTACGTGGAGCCACTGGCCCGTGGCCTGGTCACCCCAACCTCAGTCGGGTCACTCCGCCTCGTTGCCGAGGACCGGTCGCCTCTCACCACGAGCGGCGCATCCACGCGCACGTCGAGCGGATCGTCTGGCAGAAAGGCGCGGTCGCGCGGACAGAGCTCACGCCGGACGAAGCCCTGTCAGGGGGTCAAAGAGTGACCTCGGGGGGATCTGGAGGGATCACGATGCGCGGCGAGGTCGGAGCGGTAAGCCGGAGGAAGTCCGAGCCGTTGAACGTCACGAGCGCATCCGCGCCGGCATGCTCGGCAGCCACGAGGTGCAGGGCATCGAAGAGGACGCCGGAAGAGAGCAAACGATCGGTGCACCGCTGTAGTGCCTCCTCGTACACGGCCGGATCCACAGGGCGGACGTCGTACACACTCCGGACCCGACGGACGACTTGCAACGCCTGCTCCGGGCTCGCTCGCGCCGGCTTCGGCAGGCGCGTGAGCACGGACCAGAGCTCCGCGAGGGCGTGCCAGGTGGCCAGGCCGCTCACCCGTCCCTCGGCCACCGCATCGATCCAGACGACGGCGCGACCGTGGTGCGGATGCGCCCGGTGAAGTCCGGCGACGAGCACGCTCGTATCGAACGCGATCTTCACGAGCCTCCCTGGATCCGGTCCGCCCGTGCGTCGCGATCGGGGCGATGGTCGAACACTTCGGCCGGCATGGTGGTGTCAGCGTCGACAAGCAGAAGGCCATGCCGCTCTGTCAAGGTGACGCCCCCGCGGCGAGCTGGCTGCTCTGCAGCGGGGACGTCGCTCGCCGCCTCGTGTGCGACGAGCTCGATCACGCGAAGCCGATCGGGGACAGGGAGGGCACGGATGGCGGCGACGATCTGCTCGACGGTCATGCCCGGCAGGATGCCATCCCCGCAGCTAAGAAGGAAGTCGAGGATCGGTTGCAGATGCATTGAACAGGCGGAACGAGCGCGGCCGCGTCCTCGGCGAGCAGCGCCGCCACGTCGTCCAGGATATCCGCATAAACAGGCAACTCCTTGTGCAGCCGCGCTATCCGCTCGGGCTTGAGCGGTGAGATCGTCACGCCCAGCATGTCGGCCACCTCGCGGGGGCTCGGCGGCCTGGCCGGCCTGGTGCTGCTCGACCTCGTGGCGGGGCTCGATCCCTTCTTCGTCGTCGTTCGGGGGCCATGGAATCCCCCTGGCGGGTTCAAGGTCGATGATGGCCGTTCCAGCATGGAGTGATGGGTCGACCATCATTGCATGCTGGAACGGCCATCGTCGAAGCCTGCGCGGTCAACCCCGGAGCATGGCCCGGCCCACCTTCAGCACAGGTTCGGCACCATCGCGACGGGCGCGGTGGTGCACGTATCCTGTCGCTCGCCGCCACCGGCCTTTCCTCGCTCGAGATCGCCGCCTCCCTCTCGCTCCCGCGCCCCACGGTCGCCACCCGCCTGCGCCTCGCGCGCCGCCTCTTCGCCCGCGCCCTCACCCGCTCTCGGAGGTGGCCCCGATGAGCCCGATGAGCCGCGCCCCCGTCGACGCCCCCGCCGAGACGGCGGCCGAGCTGCCGACCGCGACCGAGGCCGCCCTGCTCGAGATGGTGCTCGGCCTGCCCGGCGTCGGTCCGCGCCTGCTCGGCACGGCCGCTCTCCCCTCGCTCGGCCGCCTCTCGCCCGCGGCGCTGGCCGAGCGCACCCAGATCGCCCTCATCGACGCGACCCGGCTCGCCGCCGCCTTCGAGCTCGGCCGCCGCTACCACGCCGCCCGCGCGCGCCGGGGCGCGCTCCTCACCGACGCCGCCCGCGTGGCGCGGTACTTCGGCCCGAGGCTCGCCTCCCTGGTCCACGAGGAGCTCTGGATCGCGGCGCTCGACACCCACGGCCGCGTCCGCGAGACGCGCCTGCTCGCCCGCGGCATCGACGACGGCCTCCACGTCGGCCGCTCCACCGTCCCGCGCACGGCGCTGGACATGGCCGCCCACAGCTTCGTGCTGGCCCATAACCACCCGAGCGGCGACCCGACGCCGACCCGCGAGGACGAAGCGATGACCCTGGAGCTGCGCCACCTCTCCGAGGAGCTGCACGTCCCGCTCAAGGCCCACGTCATCGTCACGCCCAGCGGCCGCTACGCCGCCGTCCACGAGGTTGCCCTCGCCACGCGCAGCGCCCCTCCGAGGGGCGCTGCGGCACCGCGCATCCGGCCGCCAGCCCCAGCGCACCGCCCCGGCTGGCAGCTCCGCAGGCCTCCGGCAGCGGCGGCTCAGGCTTGCGGAGGGCGCCCCCGCCTCCTCTGGTCCGGCCTGGTGGATGGCCATCGCAGAAGTCTCTGCTCACAACACCGGGCAGATCGCGCAATGACGGCCGGCGATACGCCTGGCGCCGCATGCCTGGATGGCGTGCGGCACAGCCCGCCGCGATGCGCGGGGCTCGTCCGTCGCATCCGTGCGTGATACGCTCCACCCAAGATGGTCGATCCTGAAGCGGCACCTCCGGTCTACAATGAGGACGGCGTCGACCTCACGCTCATCCGCTGGATGCTGAGCCTCACGCCAGCAGATCGGGTCGCCACCCTCCAGGCCCACATCGACTTCGTCACGCTCGCCCGTGAGAGCAGGCGTGCGCGAGAACCGCATGTCCGCTCCGACGAAGATCGCTGAGCTCCTCGGGGTGCTCGCCCGGCATCGAGTCGACTTCATTGTCGTCGGTGGCGTCGCCGCCGTGATCCAGGGAGCCCCCGTCAACACGTTCGATCTGGACGTCGTACACGCTCGCACGCCGGACAATATCGAACGGCTGCTCGGTGCGCTGCGTGAGCTCGATGCCGTCTACCGGATAGATCTCAAGAGGAGGCTTTCACCAACGGCCTCTCATCTGGCCTCCACTGAGCACCAGCTGCTGGCGACCAACATGGGAACGCTGGACCTCCTGGGCACAATCGAGGAAGGGACATCGTACGAGGAACTCTTGGCCGACAGCGAGGAGCTGGATCTCGGTGGAATTCCACTACGTGTCATCACGCTCGAACGGCTCATCGTAATCAAGGAGAAGCTCACCCGACCCAAGGATCAGGTCATGCTACAGGTGCTCCGCGCCACGCTCGACGAACGGAGACGGAGCTGACCACGGATGCCGTTGGCACCTCTCGCCTCCCTGGTCCACGAGGAGCTCTGGATCGCGGCGCTCGACACCCACGGCCGCGTCCGCGAGACGCGCCTGCTCGCCCGCGCGTTCAGCGCTCGCTTCCACCAAGCAAAGCGGCCACGGCTGCCCGAAGACGCGTGATCTCGCCTTGGAGCGCCTCGTTTTCCCGCCGCAGACGCGCCTCCGCCTCCCGTGAACGCGAGAGATCGGATCTCTGCGCCTGGCTGGCGCGAATCGTGGGCGGCGCGGAGGCGCGGCGGCGCCAGAAGGCTCTACCGAGCGTTTTGACGGGCAGCTGCGCCCCAGTTACAACAGCGGCGTCCCCTCCCACATCGCCTGGACCGCCTGCCCCGGCACCGGACGATGCCCTTGAGAGCGCCACGGGCGCCAGGCCGAACGTTCCGTAGCTCACCGAAATCGTCGAACGCGCCCTCGGCGCCCATTTCGATGTCGCTGAAGACGACAAGCAGGCGATCCCGCAGGCTTGCGTTTCGGAGCGGCGTCATCGTCCGCCTTCTTAGGCTCTTCTGGCTTCGCAGGGCGCCGTCCGACGCGCTTACGCCATGGACTGCTGCGTTGAGGAGCGCGCTGCGCGCCGCGCGCCCGGGAAGCGGCGACTCGGCCTGGATGTCGGACGCTCCCATGAGCGGCCGCGCACCGTCAGGGCAATCGCAGGATTCGAGCTCATCCAGGACGGACGTCCGCGCGGCGCGCGGCCAGGGTCCACACAACCCGCACCTCGCCGTGAAATGGCGGCAACTCCGCGGTCGCGCACGCGCCCGACGTCGACGGCAAGCCGGCGCTCGCGATCAACGCCGTCAACACCTCGATCATCCCGGTGCGCCCGGCGGGCGGCGGGTGGAGCACGGTCAACGACATGCTCAAGTACGTGATGATGGAGCTCGCCGAGGGCAAGCTCCCGAGCGGCGCGCAGTACATCTCCAAGGACGCGCTGCTCGCGCGGCGGGCGCCGCAGATCGCGATCGGCAACGACGCGACGTACGGGATGGGGCTGACGGTCGACCGCACCTACGGCGTGCCCGTCGTGCACCACGGCGGCGACATGATCGGTTACCACAGCGACATGCTGTGGCTGCCCGAGCACGGCGTCGGCGCGGTCATCTGTTCGATTTCGGCGAATGGAAGAGCGAGGTCGGATCGCGCAAGAACCCCGACGGCTCGATCTCGTTCCTGACGATCGTCCCCGGCCTCGTCGGGCTCGAGTTCGTGGTCGGCGCCGGGCCGAAGCGCACGCTCGTGCTCCGCGACGCACAGCACGAGTACGTGTTCGAGGAGCGCTGACGGCGATCGTGGGCCAGGGTGGAATGGGTCTGAGGCCATGATCTGTTCGACCGCCAGGATGGGATACGCGACGAAGAGCGCGGCGATCGGCGTGAACCAGCCGAGCGATTCCACGAGGGCGAGCGGCAGGGCCATCAGGAAGACGGCGATGAAGCTGCGGGTCCTATCGGTTCCGCCATCCCTGGCCGGACTTCGGGCGGGCGGAGCTAGATCCCGAGCCGCTCCGCCATCCAGCGCGCCTGCCAGCGCCGCTCGAGCGCGACGCCCTCCCCGGCCGAGGCGTGGACCAGCTCCGCCGCCTTGACCGCGTTGTAGAGGCCGCTCGCGATCGTGCCCGCGAGCGCGTTCTGCGCCGCGTCCGCGGCGAGCTCGGCCAGCAAAGGCCCCTTTCCAGGGTGGCTCCTCCGCGCGCCGCCGAGCGCGATCCCGTCCCGCCACAGGCTCTCCAGATCAGCACACCCGCGCAGCGCCGCCGCCTCGCCGAGGAGCCCCTCGGCCTCCAGCGTGTCGGCCGCGCGATCGCGCACGCGCCACGCGTTCTCGGCGCCGAGCGCCAGCGCGAGCTCCCTCGTCCAGCCCCCGACCCGCTCGATCAGCCGCGCCCTGCGGGCCACGAGCTGCGTCGGCAGCTCCAGCACCGGGCCGTCGAGCTCGATGCGCCAGAGCTCCTCGCCCAGCCAGTACGGCAGATCGGCGGTGCGGCAGGCGTGAACCCCGTGCGTCGGGTCGTCGTCCGGCGCCTCGACCCACGGCCCCGGGCCGCTCGCTCCAGGCGCCGGCCAGGGATACCCGAGGAACGGGCTGACCCCGCCGGCGGCCAGGAACTTGAGGGCGATCACGTCGGCTCCCCCGGTCCGATCGGGCCGCGCTGGCAGGCGCGGAAGGCGGCGAGGAGCGCGGATTTCGCCTCGGTCGGCCCGGGGGAGCGCAGCTCGGCCACGAGCCGCCGGGTGTCGCGGACCTGGCGGAGGTACGTCGCGCACGGCGGGCAGTACACGAGGTGGTGCTCGAAGCGCGTGCGCTCCTCGGGAGAGAGCGCGCCTTCGAGGTAGTCCGTGACCACCTCGACCAGCTCGTCGCAATCCAGGTCCGCGGGGATGGCCACGTTCATGTCGCTCGCTCCGTGCCGTTCATGTGCTCCTCGACCGCGCGGCGCACCCGGGCGCGCGCGCGGTGCAGGAGCACGCGCTGGTTGGCCTCGGTCAGGCCGAGCGCGGCGCACACCTCGGCCGCGCTCAGCTCCTCGATGTCGCGCAGCGTGATCACCTCGCGCTGGCCCTCCGGCAAGGCGTCGATGGCGCGGCGCACGACGTCGAGCGTCTCGCCGGCGAGCAGCCGATCGTCCGCCCAGCGCTCCGGCGGGGCCGACCAGTGGCCCGCCCAGCGGTGGCCCTCGCCGAAGAAGCGGTCCGGGTCCACCGTGGCCTCCTCCCCCTCCCCGGTCGCGAGGGACGAGAGCGGGACGAACCGCCGCTCCCGCTGGCTCCGCGTCCTGGCCCGGTTGACGACGATGCTGAAGAGCCACGAGGCGAGCGAGGCCCGCCCCTCGAACCGCGGGAGGCCCGCGAGCATCGCCATCCACGCCTCCTGCGCCACCTCCTCGGCCACGGCGTCGCTCGGCACGTACCCGCGCGCGAGGCGGACCATCGAGGCGTGGTGGCGCTCGACCAGCGCGAGGAAGACGGCCTCGTCGCCGCTCCGCAGCGCGGTCACCACCTCGCAGTCGGATGGGGAGGTCACGAGATACGTCTCCAGGGCGGGAGCTGACCTGGGAGAGTACAGAGAAGCGCCGCTCATGACGAGCCACGATCGGCTTACGCCGGGCGGCGGCGAGGGTTTCGCGGCGCGCTGAGACCGGGGCGCGCGCAGCCGGGACGGTGGGCTACTTCCAGCACTCGATCAGGACGATGGGCGGATCCTCGAGCAGCGCGCCCCAGAACGCCTCGCCGTCTCTCGCCTCGATCTCGGGCGGCAGGACCGGCCCGTGCCACGCCACGTCCCTGAACCCGGCGGCCGTGAGCGCCCACGTGTACGTCTCCCGGGAGAAGCTCCGCATCGCGATGTGGATCCAGGACCGGTCGTCGACCTGGACCACAAGCCGCACCTGGTCGCCGTCTCCGAGCGGCGAGGGCGCCTCGAACCCGAAGCCGTACTTGAGGAACTTCGCGGGACCCGCGGCCCATCTGCCGCGGGTGTTGAAGCCCTCCCCGCACGCGAGATCGAGAACAGACATCCCGGTCACGGCGCCGAGGCGGCCGAGCAGCGTGTCCTCGATCACGTCCGACACGGCGAGGCGCTTGGCCTTCTTGTACTGCTCGGCGACATCATCGTACTGGGTCGACATCGAGTTTCCCGAAGCGGAGCGCGTGTCCCCGAAGAGGAGCGCGCATCGGGCACAGGGTCACGGAGATCCGGGCTTCGACAGGGCGGCCCGGAGCCGGCCGCAGGCCTCCACGAACCCGGTCGCGGAGATCTGATCGAGGTGCCAGAAGTTCCTCTGTCGATCTTGCTCGTAGAACCGGGCTATCGTCATCAAGAGCAGGTCCACGCACGACGCCGGGTCGCGCCAGGCGGGCTCGGTCCGCGGCCCGCCCGCGCCCGACGCGGCGAGCGCCCGCTCGAGCACGGTGGCCACCAGCGCGAGCTGGAGCACGATGCGGCGGCATGCGCTCGAGCGGATCGCGCCGCCCCCGGCGTCGACCGGCCGCAGCGTGTCGTCGAACGCCGGCGCGAGCTCGCGCCACAGCAGCGCGCCCGCCCGATCCACCGCCTCCTTCAGCCCCGCGGCCGGAACGCGCGGCGAGAGCGCGTCGACGAGGCGGGCGCGCGCCCCCGCGTCCTCGGCCAGCGCGCGGTACGGCGCCGCCCAGCGGGCGACCTGGCGGCGGACATCCCCCACGGTCAAATCGAGCTTGAGCCCGGTGATGGGCAGGAGCGACACGTCCGGCAGCTTCAGGGCGGGCCTGTGCCAGGCGTACTTGCTCTCCGCGAAGTCGGCGAGCATCTCGGCGAGGCCGTTGCTCGTGGCCACCTGGATTCGCGCCCTCAGGTCGACCTCGGCGAAGCGGCGCAGCGCGGCCTCGTCGAGCTCGGTGCGGCCCCCGCGCTCGACGAAGGCCGAGGCGATGCCGGGCCCCTGGCCGCCGGGAAACGTGGTGTCCAGCGCGAGGGGCTCCTCGATCCGCGGCAGCACCGCATACTCCCACTCGAACTCGGCCAGCGCCTCCTGCCACACGTGGCCCCAGGCGTCATGGACCACGAAGTCTTCCACCTCCGGCGTGCGGAGGACCATCACCATCGTGGCGAGCGTCTGGGTGACGACCTCCGGCGGGACCGAGGCCGTCTCCGCGAGGGAGCGCGCGAGCGCCGGATCGATGGCCGCGCGGTCGAAGTAGCCGAACGCGGGGAAACGCGCCGTCTCCGCGGTGTTCGTGGCGTCGCACCGGGCAATGAAGGCGGCGATGGCGCGCCGCTCCTCCTCCGGCCGCTCGTCCCAGCCGGGCACCTCGAGCCGCGGCGCCTCGCCGGAGCCTTCCGCGCCGGGCGAGCCGGCCGCCGGCGCCGAGGCGCGGAGGCAGAAGAAGATCGCCGTGGAGGTCATGAGCAGATCCACGTCGCCCGGACGCCACGGCACCGGGCCGTAGATGCCGCACATGAGCTCGGCGCACGCGGCGGGCGACGCGCCGCCCTTCGCGGCGAGCTCCGCGGCGAGCGCCTTCGTGATCCTGTGCTTCAGCGTGAGGTTGGAGGTCAGGTGATCCATCGCGCGCTCGATCCGCCCGAGCTCCGCCTCCTCCCATTCGAGCGCCTCGCGCAGCGCTCGCCGGACGAGCGGGATCCCCTCGCTGCCCTCCGGCAGATCCAGCGGGAAATCGAGGAGCGGGCGCGACGCGACCGTATCGACGAGCGGCGCCGAGCTGCTGCCGGCGAACCGGAGCCAGAGCAGCACCGCCTCGGTGAACCAGGTCCGGAAGGACGCGCTCGCCGCGTGGAGCTCGTCCGGGACCGGCTCGCTCAGGGCGTCGATGCCGCGCATCAGCCGGTCGTGGAGGTCGCGCCCCCTCGCCTCCCGCTGCTCGCGGCTGCCCTTCGCCTCGTCCTGCAGCTCCTCGATGTCGGCGAGCAGGTGGAGCGTGGGCGCCCACGCGGCCGGGAGCGTCGGCTCGAAGAGGGCTCCCGCGCACAGGATGGGCGCCGGAGGCTTGGACTTGGAGTTCTGGGGGAGTTCGTCGTTTGAGCTCACATGGACCTCATCCTGCAGCAGCGAAAAGCCTCGCTCGACGCACAGGGCTCCTCGAAGGAGCGAAGCTCACGGCGCGCCGCTCGACGGTCAGACACACCAGTAACCCCCGCGTGTCGACGAGGCCTGCCTCGACGACGCCCGCCCCCGAGCCGCGCCGGAGCGGCTCGATCACGCGATCTTCGAGCTGCCGCTCGCGCTCTTCACATCGGGCGTTCTGCCCTTGAACGTCGATGGTGCACCCAACCGTGAACCACGGTCAAGCCCGTCATTCGAGCTGCGAACCCTCCTCTGGCAAACTCGGTCTGCTTCGGTCTGCTTCCGTTTGCGTGCCACGGGGCTTGTGTTCGCTGGGAAACTGAGCTCTCCACGCGATTCGAGCGGCGGAACCACGGGAGGTGCGTGGACACACGGTCGGGTGGTCCCGGGGGTTGTCCCCGGGGTCCCCACAGTCACCGCTCGCGGAGGATCCGCCGGTACGTCTCGATGTACGCCGCCGCCGTCCGCTCCGCCGAGAACCGCTCCTCGGCCGCGCGGCGGCACTCCGCTGGATCGAGCCGATCCACGACGGCCATCGCCTCCGCCATGCCCTCGGCGCCGTCGACCAGGAAGCCTGTCCGGCCGTGCTCCACGATCTCGGGCAGCGCGCCGGCGCCGCGGAGCGCGATCACGGGTGTCCCGGAGGCCAGCGCCTCCATGGCGACGAGCGAGCTGGTCTCCTGGACCAGGCTGGGGACAAGCAGGCACCGGGCTGCGGCGAGCAGCCGGCGCTTGCGGGCGAGGCCCACCGGGCCGAGGAAACGCCGCGGGGGCCCGGCGCCGCGCAGGAGCGGCAGGAGGACCTCCTCGAGGTACCGCGTGTGCTCGGCGTAGCCGAACGCCTGCCCGGCCACGAGCAGCGGCACGCCGGCGCGGAGCGAGGCCTCCGCCGCCACGTGATACCCCTTCTCCGGGCAGATCCGGCCGAGCGCGATCGCATAACCGCGCTTGTGGCGCCGCGGCCGGTAATGCTCCAGCCGGACGCCGTTCGGGATCTCGGGCAGGAGCGGGACCCCCGGCGGGCACGCGCGCCGCTGCGTCGCGGAGACGCAATGAAGGAAGGTGTCAGGCCGGTCGAGCCGGAAGACGGAGGGCGAATAGAAGCTCGGCGGGAGGTGGAGCGTGATGAGCGCAGGCACGCCGGGAGCGGGCAGGTAACGGTCGAAATCGACGCCGTGCAGGTGGACGAGGTCGACCGGATACCGATCCAGCGCCCGGGCGATGGCGCTCCGATGGTGGCGCCACGCCTGCTCCTTGGCCGCGTCGTCGAGCACCGCGCCCGGCGGCGGCGCCGGCGTGGCGACGAGTGTCCCCGCGCAGGAGGAGCCCTCCGGGGCGACCACGATCGACCGGTGGCCGCCGCGCGAGAGCGCCTCGTCGAGCATCGAGAGCACCTGCTCGGCGCCCCCGACCGCATCGGGGCCCACGGGCGCGAGCGGATAACCGACGTGCAGGACCGTCAGACGCATCGCTCTCGCCCGAGGCCGAGCAGCGTCAGCGACTTCATCGCGAGCTTGCGCCAGCGTGCGCCGTCGATCGGGAAGCCGATCCGCTCGTAGTTGAGCGTGCCCTCGTGCGGCGGCCGCCGGAAGTCGTACGGGGGCGCGGGCCGGAAGCGCTCGACCTCGGCCCCGAACGGGGCGAGCGTCTCCTTCTGGCTGACGAAGCAGCCCAGCATCGCGCGTTTCCGCGCCGCCTCCTCGGGCGAGAGCCGGAGGGCGATCTCGGGGACGCCGGGGTACGGGATGAACTCCCCGGCGACGAAGTGGCCGCGGGCGGCGTGGTACGAGGCCGCCTCGAAGATCAGCGGCGCGGCGCCGCCGTTGACCACCGCGAGCGCGGCCGCGGCGTGCACGGCGAGCGCCGCCGCGTCGTGATCGGGGTGGCCGCCCTCGTACGGATGGGTGATCACCACCTCGGGCCGGGTCCTCACGATCAGGTCGAGGAGCTTCCGGGTGAGGCTCGGCGCCTCCTCGATGGCCTCCTGGTCGACCGCGCCGAGGCACCGGAGCCGCGCCTCGGGCACGTGGGCCACGGCGAGCGCGCGGGCGACCTCCTCGCGCCGGATCGCCGCGTAGCGCTCTCGACCGGCGCCGGCGAGCTCCGCGGGCATGAAGCGCGGATCGCGCGGCGCGCCGTCGGTCAGGTGCACCACCTCGATCGGATCGAGCCGGCCGATGCGCGCGCCGAGCCCGATGGTCTCGTCGTCCTGGTGCGCGAACACCACGAGACAACGAGGCGCCCGGCCCGACGAGAGCCACGAGAACGGCGGCCAGGCGAGCTCCTTCGGGTCCCGGCCGAGGCGGCGGAGCGCGCCGAGGTTCACGGCAGCGCCTCCGCCAGCTGCATCACGCCGCTGCACGCGCCGGCGCGCTGGCCAGGAGAGCGCGCCGGGCTGGAGCAGCACACCGTCTCGTCATGGGCCGGCACAGGCTGCATGAGATACCTTACCAAGCGGCCTCGGGGCGCGCCAGATGTGCGCGCGAGGCACGGATCCACGTACAGGAGAACCTGAGCGGAGCGCGACGGAGGGCGTGCAGCGGCCGCGCAGCGGGACGTTCGAGAAGAATCGGTCGAGCCCGCTCCTGACGCACGGGCGCATCCACCCATCGTGCCCGCCGGAGCAGGAGCACGGCAGCCGGCGCATCGCGCCTGCTCCGGCGCGCGTTCGCTCGAGCCTCAACGAAGAGACGGAGGCCGCCGCCGGTGCGTGCTCCATACCGACAACACAACGACGAGCGACTTCGCTGGGTGGTACCGGTAATATGCGCAAAACTGTGTCTTTTCGAGCAGCAGTCGTCGGACGCCACGGGCGCGATCGGTCTGGTACTCGGGACCAAGCTCGGGAGCAACCCGAAGGAGGCGAACTGCTCGCGTGAGCTCGGAGACGAACAAAGGCCATAACGCCGGCCGATTGGCTCGGCACCACGCCTCGATACGATCGAGCTCACGGAAGGCTCGCCGCGCAAAACGAACCGAAGTCACGGCACACGAGCGCGGAGGTACGCGAGCACCTCGTCGGCATCGACCGTGTCGCCCACCTCGTCCTGCGCGATCCCCTCAGCGAGCGCCTCATCGAGGGCTTCGCGTTCCTCGCCGTCGAGATCGTCGAGCACGTCCGCCCCAACCGCAACCAGATCCACCACGGCGCCCTCGGGCAGCTCCGTGGGTTCGTCGAGCACGAGACGGCCGTTTCGCACGCTGGCTTTCAGCGCGAGCATGGCTCGGAGCGTAGCACGCCGCGACCGGAGCAGGAAGGACGAGCACGCGCCGCGATGGCCTCCGCGCCGAGCCTGTTCGGACGCCACACGAGGGGTGCTCGGCGCACGCCAGACAAGCGCCCGATCTGCTGCCCCGGCGCCTGCTATCTCGCGTAACGCCGCGTCATCCGGGCGCAGAACTCGGCGAACTCCTCGATCCGCTGCGGAGGGCTCGTGTGGTGAGGCCTGACGCCAGCGTGCTCCGGGGTGAAGCAGTAGGTGAGCGTCACATCGAACGGCTCGAGCACCTTCATCTGACGGTCGAACCACGCCTCGGCGCCGGGGCGGAAGCTGTCGGCCCAGCTCAGCCCGGTGCGGAGGTGGCGCACACCGAGCTTCTTCAGCCACTCCACCGCGTCGTCGAGCCGGTGATCCTCGAAATGGAACCACTGACAGAGACCGAAATCAGGGGTGCACTCCGGAAAGAGGCGGAGCGCGCGCTTCGGCGTCCCGTCCTCGCGGAGCAGGCCCATGTAGAAATGACGGTAGTACGACGAGCCCTCGGCCTCGCGATGGCGCGTGGTCGCCGGCCAGGCCCGCGGCAGATCATAGAGGCTGTACCAGTGGACCCGGTCGACCTTGCCGCGCAGGAGCTCGGCGCTCCGCTTCAGGCCGAACTCCTGCACCTCCTCGGCGCCGAACGTGGAGACGCCGATCTCGGTGATCCAGATCGGCTTGTTCGTCACCGCGCGGATCTCGTCGAGCTTGCTCGGCCACTCGTGGATCTGCCAGTGGTTCCAGTCGAGCGGGAAGCCGTGGACCGCGACCACATCCACATGATCGAGCACGCCCTGGCGGCCCATGTTGGCGATGAACGCCGGATCGATCGGCGAGATGCCGCCCAGCACCCGCGGCAGGTCCGGGCGCTCGCTCCGGATCGCGTCGGCGGCGAGCTTCACCATGGATCCGTACGTCGTCCACTCGGGATCGATCTCGAAATCCCAGTGCGATTTGTTGTTCGGCTCGTTCCAGAGCATCACTGCTTCGATCATTCCCGCTCTCCCTGCTTGCCGGCTCGCCTGGCCGGATAGACCGCGCCCGGCACCCACTCGCCCTTCTCGCCGCGCCGGCAGATGTAGACCTCGTGCTCCGGGTGGTCCACGATCTCGAAGCCGGCGCTCCGGAGCATCGCCTCCGCGCAGGCCCGGTTCGGGATCCACCAGTTGGTCGGATCGTGCGAGTAGTTGTGCTCCACGAAATGGAGCTTTGGATAGCTCTCCTCGTCGAAGATCCGCTTCTCGGAGAAGGGATAATCGCCCTCCAGCTGCGGCACCTCGGCGCTGCCGCGCTGCATGCTCTGGAAGACCAGCGTGTGGCCCACCACGTGCTCGTGGAGCAGGTCGAGCGCCAGCAGCGGGTGGCGGAGGTGGTAGAGGACCCCCATGAAGATCACGATGTCGAAGCGCTCGCCGAGGGCGCCCACGTCGTAGACCGAGAGGTTCCGGAACTCGATGTCCGCCCCGGAGACCTCCGCGGCGAAGCGCGCCTGCGCGAGGTAGTCCTCGTCGCTGTCGATCCCGAGCACCCGGGCCGCCCCGCGCCGCTTCATCTCGATCGAGTAGAAGCCCGCGTTGCAGCCGATGTCGAGGACCGTCTTGCCCGAGAGATCCGCCGGGATGGCGTGGGCGAAGTTCTTCCACTTGATGGCGGGATAGTCGCCCAGGAAGTGGTCCGGCGCCGTCTTCACCCCGCCGAGATCGATGTTATGGAACCACTGCCCGAGCCCGCGCACGCGCTCCTGGATCTGCTCGCGGGTCAACTTCGTCGCGTCATCGACGTTCCGCACGCTGCTCTCCATGGCTCCTCCAAGTCAAAGGTTCGCGCCGCTGAGGAGCTGGATGGCCTCGCGGTAGCCATGCAGCGTCCCCACGTCGACATAGGCCTCGCCGGCCCGCACGGCGCGCGCGGTGCCGCCGCGCGCCAGGTACTCGTTCACCAGCGTCCCGATGTACGGGTCCTCCCGGCCGCGCTCGACCCAGAGGTCGTGGAGCTCGCGCATCACCGCGCCGGTGAGCTTGAACGCGCCCCAGATCCACTGCGAGCAGGCGTCCTTCTGCTTGACCTGGATCTCCAGCACCCGGCCCTTCTCGTCGGTGACGACCGCGTCGAAGAGCTCCGGGTTCGCGACCGGGAAGAGCAGGAACGAGAGCCCGCCGCCGTCGAGGAAGCGGAGCCCGTGCTCGGGGAACCACACCGTGTCGGGCAGCCCCACGAGCACGTCCTCCTCGGGCGCGATCCACGGGAGCGCCCGGAAGATGGCGTCGCAGAGCCCCGCCGCCACCGGCTGCACCACGTAACAGACGTTCGCCGGGCCCACGCTCCCGCCGTAATACTCGACGATGTCCGACTTCCCCGGCGAGATCACCATGCAGATCCGGGTCGCGCCGGCCAGGATCATCCGGTCGATGAGGTACTCGCTCACCGCGCGCGGCCGCTCCACGTCGCCGTCCTTGCGCGTCCCCACCGGGAGGAGCTCCTTCGAGAACGCGAGCGGCTGGATCCTGCTCCCGAGGCCCGCCGCCGGAATCACTCCCCACATGGTCCTCTCCCTTCCTTCATGACACGGACACCGACTCGAGGATGGAGACGAGCTCCTCCGCCCGCCGCGCGGCGCTGTGCTCCGCGAGCACGCGCTCCCGCGCGGCGCGGGAGATCGCCGCGATCTCGCCCGCCGGGAGCGAGAGCGCCTGCACGGCCTCGTCCGTGGTCCTCGCCACGAGGATCTCCTTGCCCGGCGTGAAGAACTGGTCGAGCCCCTCCCAGCTGTCGCTCAGGATCGGCGTCCCGCAGGCCGCGGCCTCGAAGAGCCGTCCGGAGGGGCAATACCCCATCGCCGCCATGGCGCCCCGGGTGACGTTGAGCGTGAGCGGCGAGGAGCAATAGAACGCCGGGTGATCCGGCGGCGCGACGTGGCGCATGTAATAGATGTTCGGCGCCCACGGGAAATTCTCGGGGTAAAGCGACCCTCCGATCACGAACCGCTTCTCCGGGAGGCGCCCGGCCGCCTCGAGGAAGAGGGCGGCGAGCGCCTCCTGCCGGTCGGCGGCGTACGTGCCCAGGTACGAGAAATCCCCGCGGAACACGTCCCGCGGGGGCACCGGGCGGTGGACCTCGGGATCGGCGCTGCCGTAGAGGGGGAACACCCGCCGGGCGCCGAGCTTCGTCCGGAGCTGCTCGAGCGCCTCGCCGCCCGTGTAGCTGAGCACGCAGTCGAAATCGACCAGCCCGCGCGGGCCGATGTAACCGACCGACTGGCCGGCGTTGATCCGATCCAGCGTCACCGGCGTGTCGAGGTCGTAGAACACCTTGAGCCGGCGCGACTCGAGGACGAGCTCCGTCGCGGCGGCGCCGTCGGGGCAATACGAGGTCACCATCGCCGCGTCGGCCTCGGCGACGGCGCGCCGGGCCTCGGGGAGGATGTCCTCGAACGAGGGGTAGAGCCGGAGCTCGTTCCCGTGCGAGAGGGCGTGGAGATCCCGGTGAGAGGCGTAGTAGGGGACGTCGCGCTCGAAGAAGGTGACGTGGTGCCCGGCCCGCCCGAGCGCGGAGATCACGCCGCGCCACAACGTGGCGTGGCCGTTGCCCCAGGACGAGCTGATCGTCAGACCGAAGATGACGAGCCTCATTGCGAACCGGACCTCCTCTATGCCTGCGTCTCCGCGGGGGACGGCGCCCCTGCCCTCTTCGACTCGCGGTCGCCGGCGATCATCACCTCCACCTCGGGGCGGCAGCGGATCCGCGGCAGGAGCGCCCGCGCGGCCGGGCGCAGGCGGCGGAGCGTGTACGCCACCTTGGCGCGGGTGTGCTCGGGCCCGTAGTAATCGAGGAAGCCGGCGCTGTTCAGCGAGAAGAACGAGAGCGCGTCGGCGTCGTTGAGCAGGGCGAGCTCGGCGTCATCCCCGGGCCGCTCGTGGGACGCGACCAGGTCGCCTATGCGGTCGATCACCTCGGGCGGGAGCCCGAGGCCGGCGAGCGTGGCGCACGCCATCGCCGCGCCGCGCCGCGCGTGTTCGTCCTTGAACGCCTGGTAGTCCCGCGCGCGGTGCTCGACCCGGACGTCCGCCTCCGAGACCAGCCGCTCGATGTCGTGGAAGAGCGCCGCCGCCTGGGCGGCGACGCCGGCGCCGGGATCGAGCCGGAGCATCCATTGCCAGACGTCGATCGCATGGTCGTAATCGGCGCGGAGGAGGGGTTTGTCGAGGTTGTACAGGTCCCGGTGCCGCGCGAGCACGCGCGCGAAGACCGCGGTCGCGGAGGCGACGTTCCGCCTGCGGACGAAGCGCTGGCAGCGGGTGAGCACCTCGTACGCGGTCCGCGCGGCGCCCCCGCGCTCGAGCGCGTCGAGGTGGAGGAGGTGGAGCTCGAAGGCGCCGCGGGCGTCGAGCGCGTGCAGGTGCGTGTCGAGCGCCCAAAGATCGATCGCGGACGCGCGCCACGCCCGCGCGTCGACGGCGGCGTGGGGCGCATTCCTGGGCGGCCAGGGCGCGTCGATCTCCACGCCGGGGAACTCGGCGGAGAGCTCCGCCTTCTCGGCCAAGGAGAGGAGCGGCCCCCGGCGGCCCGACGGCTCATCACCGCTCGAGGGGGAGCCGGCGACGAGGATCAGGCGCTTGAGCATGAGTGCGTTCTTCGGCCTGCTACGGGCATGGAGCTCGAAACAGCTTCCGCGCGAGGCTACCGCGGACGAACAGGGGCTACGGCGGCGAACCTATCGCCGGCGCGCCCGCAGCACCATCGCGGAGATCCGTAGAGGAGGGTCGGGAAATAAACGAGCTCGCGGCGTGCTCGCCCCGAGCCGGGCTGGCGGCTTCACCCGAGGGCGCTTGCAGTGCCTACGAGGCCGAGGTCCTCGAGAGGTCCTCGAGCAGGGCCGCGCGATAACGATCCCGGGCGGCGAGCAGGCGCCGCGCCTCGCCGGGATCCTGGAGCGCCGCGGCGGCCATGGCGGCGTACCCGAGGCGAAACAGCGAATACGCCGCGAGGTACGCCGGGAGGCGCGGCTCGGGGCGATCGCCCGAGCGGCGGCGATACCGCTCGAGGAAGGCGCTGCGGGCGGCGGCGTCCATGCGCCACTCGATCATGGCGCCGGCGAGATCCCAGGCGATGTCCGCAGGGCCAGGGAGGAAATGATCGTCGCCGTGCCCGGACGCGTCCACCTTGAAGAGCTCGCCGGAAGGAGACCGGAGCCACTCGTGGGGATCCATCTTGCCGTCGACGATGGCGGGGCGGACGATCTCCGGGCGGACGTGGTCCGGGAGCTCGCCGCCGGTCTCGGTTGAGAAATTGTTACGGCTCATCGCAATGAGCTCGTCGACCGCCGGGCTCGGGACCTGGAAGGCCGAGGCGCGAAAGGCGCAGTAGTCGGCGAGGCGCTCGAGCACGGCGGCGGAGAGATCGCCGGCCTGGAGCGGCCGGCCCGGGAGCCGCGGATACGAGAAGAAGCCCTCGCCCTCGTCGCGTGGCGCCGGGCCGAAGCCGGCGTGGGAGAGGCCGTGAGCGCGGTCGAAGCACTCGGCGCCGTAACGGCCCATCCCTTCGAATTTGAGGAGCCGGCTGCCGTCCCGGGAGATGTACTTGAGGCGCTCCATGGTCGTCCAGGAGGGCGGCCAGCGCGCCTCGTCGTCGTCGTAGGTGTGGCGACGCCACGCGCCGCCGCCGATGAACTCGCCGGCATCGACCTGAGGCAACGCGCCGTCCTGGGCGCGCTCGGAGCGGAACGAGCGCCACCGCCGGGCGGCGTCCGAGGCGACGAGGGCGTCGGGGTCCGGGGTGCGGCTGCCCAGGAGGACGACGCGCGCGTGCGGGGCGCCGGCGGCGACGAGGGCGTCGGCGGTGGAGAGGAACGACGAGCCGCTGAAGCCTGGACCCTCGTCGACGATCCAGAACTGCGCGCCCTCGGCGAGGCCGTCCGCGACCCAGCGGAGCTCCTGGGGGCCGAGCTCGACGCGGCGATCGTAGGGGTGGCCGGAGGGGCGCACCGTGATGCGGTCGGCCCGGATCCCCCGCCGGCGGAGCGCCGCGGCGGTCACCGCGCTCAAGGTGGTGCCGATGCTGCGGACGCCCACGACCCGGACCGGGGCCTGCGACGACGCGAGTCGGTCGGCCAGACGGGCGTAATCGAGCGGATGGAGCGCGTAGAAAGAGAAGCCCTCGGGCGGCGAGGTGGAGACGGTCGCCGGGACGTCGAGGGCGGCGATGGACTCGGGTGCGACGCGGAGGGCGCTGGGGGTGGAGGCGGGGGATGCGCCGCTGACGAGCAGCGCGGCGAGGTCGTCGGCGACGCGCGCGAGGAGGGAGGCGGGCTCCGGGCGGGCGGCGTCGGCGAGGAGCGACTCGAGCTCGCCGGCGCGGATCAAGGCGCGGAGGACGAGCCGGCGGAGGGCGCTCTGGCCGGGGGACGACGGGGCGGCGATCGCCTGGACGTCGGCGGCGAGCTCGGCGGTGAGCCGAGGGCCCGGGACGTCGCGGCGGCTGCTGCGGAAAACGTACATGTTGTAGGCGGCGCTGGAGGACATGATCTCTCGTCCCTTGGTTGGGGCGGGGATCGGGCGGTGCCAAGCGGGGAGCGCCGTCGGGTGGGGCCGCGCTCGCCGGCGTGGCGCGGGCGGGCGCTGGCAGCTCGGCCTGTAGCCGTCTACCGCGCTCGGCGTTCCCGCGTCTCGCGCGCATCGCGCCAGAGACCGGCCTCATGAACGCGAGGCTCGGTCGGCGGCCGGAACGCCGGTGCAAAGGCCGCCGCGCACCGCGAGGCAGGGGAACGAGGTGGAACACGTAACAAGGGTGACAGCGGTCCCGCCGTCTGGCGGTTCTGCCCGTCCATGGTTGGCGCGATCGGACTGGTTGTGGCGGCTAGACGTCCGTATGTTTTCCGCGATGAACGGTGACGTCGTCCACCTCTCGTCCGCGGTGCGCGCTCGGCTCGAGCGTCTCGGAGCGAACGTGGCCCTCGCGACCGCCGCCGCGCGGGTGCCGTCCAGCGGCCAGCTGAGCACCGAGCAGTTTTTCACCTTCTGGGAGGCGCTCGGCGCGTCGTCGACACACGACGTCGGGCTTCGTTTGGCGACGGAGACGCAGGTGCACGAGTATGACATCTCGTCGCTCGCGGCGCTGCACTCTCCCGATCTCGGCACCGCCTTGACCAAGCTCGCCCGCTACAAGCGGCTTTGCGGGCCGAAGGACATGGCCGTCGACACGAAGGGGAAAGAGGTGGCGATTCACACGACCTACCTGCACGCGCCCGGCCCCGCTCCCCCGCGTCTGGTCGATGCGTCGCTCGCCTCGCTCCTCGTGCTCTTGCAGCGAGGCAGCGGGCTGGCGCTCGCGCCGAAGCGCGTCGAGCTCTCTCGCGCGCGCAGCGACGAGCCGATGCTGCTGCGCTTCTTCGGCTGTCAGCTACGGTTCCGCGCAAAGCGCGATGCGCTCGTCCTCGAGGAGCGCCTCCTGACGACGCCGTTCATCACGCACAACGCCGACCTGTTGCAGGTGCTCGTCCCCAGCCTCGACCAGAAGCTCGCGCCCCTCGAGCATGGCTCGTTCGTCGAGCAGGTCCGCGCGGTGGTCGCTCGCCGCATGTCGGGCGAGCGACCGAGCGTCGCGAAGGTGGCGCGCGAGCTGTCGCTCAGCACGCGCACGTTACAGCGGCGCCTCGGCGAGCTGGGGGTCAGCTATCAGCACGTGCTCGATGAGGTCCGGCACCACGCCGCGCTGCGCCTCCTGCGCACCCCCGACGTCGACGTCAACGAGATCGCCTTCCTGCTCGGCTTCGACGAGGTCAACTCCTTCACGCGGGCGTTCCGAGCCTGGGAGGGGACGACCCCGAACCGCTGGCGTGATTCGATTCACTTGTGGCGCGATCGGATTTGATCGCCGGCGCTTTGCGCACGATGCTTCGAGCATGACAGAGAACAACTCGCAAGTCTGGTTCATCACCGGAAGCTCGCGGGGGCTCGGCGCCGCCCTCGCCCGTGCCGTGCTCGCCGCCGGGCACCGCGTCGTCGCCTCGGCGCGCAGGCCCGCCGATCTCGGTGACCTCGTCAAACAGCACGGCGAACGTGTGAAGGCGGTGGCGCTCGACGTCACGCAGCCCGAGCAGGCCGCGCGCGCGGTCAAGGAAGCGGTCGACGCCTTCGGTCGCATCGACGTGCTCGTCAACAATGCGGGCTACGCGAACATCGACTCGGCTGAAGATACCCCGCTCGACGATTTCCGCGCGCAGATCGACACCAATTTCTACGGCGTCGTGCATGTCACGCGCGCGGTGCTGCCCGTGATGCGCAAGCAGCGCAGCGGGCGCATCCTGCAGATCAGCTCCATCGGCGGACGGCGTGGTGGCACGCCGGGCCTGAGTGCGTACCAGGCGGCGAAGTTCGCCGTCGCAGGCTTCAGCGAGGTCCTCCTCAACGAGGTCGCGCCGCTCGGCATCCAGGTCACCATCGTCGAGCCGGGCGGCTTCGCCACCGACTGGGCTGGCAGCTCGATGAAGATCCACGCGTCGCAGCCCGACTACGAGGCCACCGTGGGCGCGACCAACAAGCGGCTCCGGGGCAACCCCGGTGCGGCGCGCGGCGTGCCCGAGAAGGCCGCGAAGGCGCTGCTCGAGCTCGCGTCGATGGACAGGCAGCCGCGACGCCTGTTGCTGGGGAGCGACGCGTACGTGCTCGCCAAGCTGACGCTGCAAGAGCTTGGCGCCAGCGACGATGCCCACCGGGCCCTCAGCGCGAGCACCGACGCCGACGGCTTGCCGGACTTCGCCGACACCGAGGTGGGCCGAGAGATGCTGAAGCTGCATCGCGGCTGAAGAGAGACCAAGGAGGACCCGGCCCCCGAGCGTCGCGAATTTGCCTCAGGGAGGAGGCGGGGTGCAGAGGAAGCACCCGCCGCACTCGTAGTGGGGCGTCTTGTCGCCCCACGCGATCCGGTTGTTACAGCAGTCGCGGCCGTACTGGCCGACGACGTCCGTGTGGCTCTCGTCGCTGAAGTAGGTGCAATTTGCCCCGGGCGCCGCCTCGCTCGAGGGGGCCAAGAGGGCGCTGGTCGCCACCATCGCCGTACCTGCCGTCAGGGCAGCGATGAAGAACCGCAAACGGGCAGCAGGGCTGAACCGACGCATGGACGCTCCTTTTGCGATGGAGGCCTGTCGCGGCCTCCAGGTCTATGCGAGAGATCCTAGACCGATAGGCCGGGACGAGCAAGCGCTCCGACTGAGCGGCCATCTGCGAACCTGGACATTCAGCTGCGGGAACGGCTCGATTAACGCTATATTGCTCAATTTAACAATCATTAACAATTGTGCCGCGCCGCTGGCGCTGGTCCACAAGCCAGCGGCTACCCTCCCCGGCGAGCCGGGCGCGCGCGCCACTCACCTCGCTGCGCCGTGCGATGAAAGCGCAGGTCCCGTCGGGCCGCAGGCGACGACCACGGCTTCAGCGCGTGACGCGCCTCAATCGGCTCCGGCGAGCAGCCGCTCGATCTCGTGCATCGTCTCGACGTCATCGCCGACCATCGCCTTCATCGACTGGATCCTGCGGCACACGATCGCGGCGATCTTCTCTTCGACGGTACCGTCGGCATAGGCCCAGTAGACCTGCGCAAAACGTCCATCGCGGTGACAGCGGCCCTCGATCTGCGCCATCTGGATCGCCGACCACCGCAGATCGTGGATCACCTCCGAGCGCGGCACCTCGTTGTGCTCGCCCTGGTGGAGCGAGATCCCTTCTTCCACGGTGAAGAGCACGACGCGCGGCTCGCCGCGCTGGAAGCGGAGGCGCTCGGCCTCCTTTTCGCCGGCCGGCATCGCGCCGTGGATGAGCGCGCACGGGACGCGCTCGCGGGCCAGCGCGGCCTGCACGGCCTCGAGCGTCTCCAGGAAGGCGACGGAGACCGCGACCTGATGCCCGTTGTCGAGCAGCTCGCCCACGAGCTCCACGGTGCCCGCCACGCGGATGAGCGAGCTCTTCTGCCGCAGGCGCAGCGTCGCGGCGAGCGCCGACCTCGGGTTCGCGCCCTTCGGCGCGAGCTCCATCTCCCGGCGGAACGCGGTCCACGCCTGCGCGTAGAGCTCGCGCGCGGAGGCGTCGAGCTCGATGGGGGTGAGGATGCGGTTGATCTCGGGCCAGCCGGCGACGTCCTCCGGGCGACGCCGCATCCCCACGGCGGGACGTCCGTCGAACAGGAGGGCGCGCACCTTCTCGCAGTCCGCCGGATCGCCGCGCCAGTCCCACCTGCCGAACGCGCCGCGCGCGACCCCGAGCCCCTGATCGGCGCACCACTGCTCGAAGTCCTTCAGATCCGCGGAGCGGCTCCCGGTGGCGCTCGCCAGGAGCGGCGCGAGGTACGACAGCTCCAGCGGGTTCTGCCCCGCGGTGGCCGAGAGCCACAGCACGAACCCTGCGCGTGCGTTGAGCTTGACCGCGAGCTTGGAGCGCGCCGCCGCCGGGTTCTTGCAGCGGTGGCTCTCGTCCCAGATCACCACGTCGAACTCCGCGGCGCTGCCGGCGCGCGCGAGGCCCTTCTTCGATCGGATCCTCCGCCGCGCCTCCGGGGTCACCTCGAAGAGCTTGCCGAGCCGATCGTAGTTGATGATCACGATCTCTTTGCCCGCGTCGCCCATCGCCTGAACCGTGCGGCGCCAGTGCGCGACGACGGCGAGCGGGCAGACGATCAGCACCGTCGCGACGTCCGGCATCCGGAGGACCGCGGCCCAGGCGGTGATCGTCTTGCCGAGGCCGACGTCGTCGGCGAGGAGGAACCCGGCGCGCCTCTCGGCCTTCGCGGCGGCGATGGCCCGCACGCCGTCCAGCTGGTGCGGGCGGAGGACGATCGCCCCCGCGGGGGCCGCCGGCGCGGGCGCGGGGTCGTCGTTGAGCTCGCGCTCGATGCGCCGCTCCCACGAGTACGGCGCGGCGCGGAACGGCGCGAGGGCCGGCGGGAGCGCCTCGGCGCGAACGACGAACACGCCGTGCGCCGCGTCCCAGCGCGCGCCGCTCGCGGACGCGACCGCGCGCATCGCGAACGGGACGTCGAGCACGTGGGCTCGCTCCGGCGCCGCGCGCGGAGCAGGGGCCGCTGGAGCGGCCGCGCCGGGGGCTCTACGGGGGGCCGAGACCGTTCGCTTGGCGCGCATCGTCGTCATGGCGGCCCTGATACCAGCGCGGCCGCGCGCTCGCGCAGGAATCGGCATCCGGTGCACACGCCGCCCGCGTCGAGCCCCTCGGCGCCCGTGAGATCCTGTATCACGAACCGGGCGCCCTTCCGGCTCACCGCCGCGAGGTGCGCAGCACCCGGAGCACCTCGGGTGCGCGCGTGACGCTCAGGCGGCCTCGAGCAGGAGCTCGACCAGGAGCTCCGGCATGTCGACCATGATGTCGTGACCACACGGCGCCGCGTGGGTGGTCCACGAGCGGTCCTCCTTCAGCCGCTCGTAGATCGGCGTGAACGGCGTCTGGCTCCAGCCCGCCGCGTAGATGTACATGCGCTTCCCGATCCGGTCGACGGCCGCCCGGCCGGCGACGCTCTCCACGAACGTCGCGTAAGGCTGCGGCGTGCATTGAGCGTCCACCCAGGCGACGTCTCGCGGGTTCACGGCCATGAGCTCGGCCGGGAGCGCCGGAACGACGACTCCCCCGCTCTTCGACGCGGCGGCCAGGAAGGTCTTCTGGAAGAACTCGGGCACCATGTCGAGCATGTTCTGCCCCTCCTCCGGCAGGTACGCGTCGACATAGACCATGCTGCGAATACGATCCGGGACGAGGCCCGCCACCCCCGTGATCACCATGCCGCCATAGGAGTGGCCGCACAGCACCACGTCCGTGAGCTCCTCCCAGCGGAGCAGGTTCGCGATGTCAGCGATGTGCGTCGACACGTTCACCGTCCCGTCGAGGAGGTGCGAGCGATCGGCCAGGCCGGTCAGCGTGGGCGTGTAGACCTCGTGCCCACGCGCGCGCAGCGGCGCCGCGACGCGCTTGTAGCACCAGGCGCCGTGCCAGGCGCCGTGCACCAGGACAAATGTCGTCTTTTTTGCCACAATGGCCTCCTTCTCAACACCTTGCCTGCAAAGCCGGAAATCCGCACGATATCATGCCTGCCAAAGGGCGTGCGGCTCAACGGGGCGCCGCTCTCGTCTGGCACGCGGCAGGCGGCGCGGCCGGCCAAGCGCGCTCAGCCGTGACGAGCGCGACGTGCGATACACCTGCTCGTCGAGCGCCCGCCGCGCCCGTCGGCGAGCCGGCTGCGACGGGCGCGTCAGCGCGCGCCGAGCGCGAAATCGATGTGCACGTGCTCGTCGTGGCGCCACCAGACCGGGACCCGGACAATGGCCCGGGAGAGCGCGCCCAGCTCGCGGCCCGCGGGGCTCGCGAGCAGCAAGGGCACATACTCCGGCGCGATCAGGATCCGCTGAATGCGGAGCCGCTTCGATCGTGCCTTTTCCTCAAGCGCCGACAGGAGCCGCGCCAGGTCGTCGAAATCGAGGGTCAAGTCCCCCCGGCGACCCGCCGCGTCGAGCTCGACGCCGTAGCCGAGCTGGTTCCAGGGATAGGTCGGGACGTCGGCGGGGCGACCCGCGCTGTCGCGCAGCGGAACGAAGATGTCGACGCTCAGCCCGTTCTCGTGGCTGCGGTGGGGCCAGAACGGCCCGCCCCGAGGCCACCCCGCCTCGCCCACGACGAAGCGGCGCCCAGGCCGCTCCGCCGCGCGCGCGGCGAACGCCTCGAGCAGCACGTCCCGCACCGCGCCGTGCACGTACTGGCGCCCGAGGCTCGCCCCCAGGTACGAATACGTGACGTGGCCGGGGCCCGAGGGGGGAATCGGGTGCCCGTGCCGCAGGCGCCCCTCCCCCGGGCTGCCGACGCTCTCGGAGGGCGCCCCGTCGTCGAGCCAGACCCGGCCGTGCGCCACCACGACCGGCGCGAGGAGGAGGCCGGCGGCGAGCGCGAGCCGCTTCGCGAGCCGGCGGTGTGGCCTCTGCATTCGCCGCGCTCTATCAAGCTCCCGCCCACGCGTCGAGGACAGCGCGGGAGGCGGGCCGTCGCGGGCGGAAGCTCCGGTCCGCCGCGGCGAGCTGCGGCGGCGCTGCGGGGAGGCCTGGCGAGAGCATGGCAGTCGACGGAATCGGACCGAGTCGCGGCCGCCGCGATGGATGAATACGAGGAGGCTTACCTGGAGGCGGAGGACAACTCCAACCTGACCAACACCTTCGCGACCTTCCGGTGCGACTCGCTCCCGAAGTGGATGGATTACCAGGACATCATCTGTGGGGTGCGGGTGGCCACGTTCTCCGATTTCTCGTGCGGGCAGCGCCTGCTCCTGGGCGGGAGCTGGGGCTACACGCGGCCGTGGGAGAACTGCGCCGGGTGGCCGCAGGTGGTCGACTACTTCGGCGAGAGCTTCTTCCCGCACCATTTCCGCGTCTGGGTGCGCTGAGCGCTCCAGGCCCGCACGCGGAGCACGCCTCCGGCCGGCGCGCCCCGCGGCCGACGGCCGCTCGACGCGGACAGCAGCGCAGCCGGCCGCGACGCCCCGACGACACACCGTCCGGCGTGTGCAAGACTGCGCCGCAATGCCCTACGGCGACCTCCTCGGACGTGTGGTGACCCTAGAGGTGCGGCGATTCGGCCCGCCCGGCGCCTTCCTCTCGCTCGACCCGCGGGACCTCCGCCCCGACGCGCCGGTGGTGCTCCTGCCGGGGAGCGAGGTGCCCGGCGGCGCGCAGGAGGGAGACGCGATCGAGGTGTTCGTGTACCTCGACTCGGAGGATCGCCCGGTCGCGACCGCGCGCCGGCCGAGGCTCGCGCTCGGGGAGGTCGCCTTTCTCCGGGTGACCGACGTCGCGCCCTTCGGCGCGTTCGTCGACTGGGGCCTCCCGAAGGAGCTGCTCGTGCCGCACGCCGAGCAGACGCGCGATCTGCGGGTCGGCGAGCTGCACCCGATCGGGCTGCTCGTGGACAGGACCGGGCGCCTCGCGGGGACGATGCGCGTGAGCGAGATGCTGCGCGACAAGGGCGACTTCGATCTGGACGAGTGGGTCGAGGGCGAGGCGTGGCGCAAGGACCCGGAGATCGGCGTCTTCGTCATCGTCGAGCGCAGGTTCGTGGGCCTCCTCCCCGCGAGCGAGCCGCACGCGCTCTCGCGCGGCGAGGCGGCGCGCTTCCGCGTGACGAGCGTGCTCCCCGACGGGAAAATCGAGCTCTCGCTGCGCGGCCACGCGCACGAGGAGCTAGAGAACGACGCGCAGGTGATCCTCGCGAGGCTCTCGGCCCCGGGCGCGCCGAGGGTCGGCGACCGCTCGAGCCCCGAGGAGATCCGGGCGATCTTCGGCCTGAGCAAGAAGGCGTTCAAGCGCGCGGCCGGCCGCCTCCTGAAGCAGCGCGCGGTGACCGTCGACGGCGAGGGGTTCCTCGTCCGACCGCGGCGCTGAGCCGCGCGCCGTCCCGCCGCGGCGCGCGCAGGAGCGCCGCCCGGCTGAGCTCAGCCGCCGTTCGCGCAGGCCGTTCGCGCAGGCCGTTCGCGCAGGCCGTTCGCGCAGGCCGTTCGCTAGAGAGAGCACGCCGGCTGAGCTCAGCCGGTGTTCGCCGCCGGCGCTCGCCGAAAAGACTGCCGCTGAGCCCGGCTCCTGGCGCATTGACGCTGCCCACCTCCTCCTACTACGCTTTGGCCCGAATGAGTGTCCGTCCCGCGCGGCGCCTCGTCTGGGTCGTCGACGACAGCCGTGTTGACGCCGAGCGGGCGCGTCGTGTGCTTGCGCAGGAGCATGACGTGGAGGTGATCCATGACGGGTCGGCGGCGCTGGAGCGGCTCTCCTCGTGCGCGACGCCGCCCGACGTGATGGTCCTCGACTGGATCATGCCGGGCGTGAGCGGGCTCGAGGTGTGTCGATACCTGCGCTCCGAGTCCGCAGCTTCCGAGAAGCTCGGGATTTTGCTGCTCACCGCGCACCGCCACACCGATCAGATCGTGGAGGGGCTGTCCGCCGGCGCCAACGACTACCTGGCGAAGCCGTACGAGGACGAGGAGCTGCGCGCGCGCGTCGCGTCCCTGGTCCGCTGGCGGGCGCTGCTCGAGCGCGCGGAGCAGGCCGAGGCGGCCAACCGGCGGCTGCTCGAGACCGCGCCGGACCCGCTGCTCGTGGTCGGCGCGGACGGGCGCCTCCGCTTCGCGAACGAGCAGGCGGCGATCGCGCTCGGCGTCCAGGCCGACGCGCTCATCGGGAGGTCGATCGCGGCGCTGATCCCCGGCCTCCCCACGGAGGACGGCGAGGGCGTCGCCCGCGAGTCCAAGCTGCCCACCGCGGACGTCGAGATCCACGGCAGGCTCTTCTCACCGACGCTGAGCGTGCTCCCGGGCGAGGGCGACGCGAGCACCATCATCTCGCTCCGCGACGTCACCGAGCGGCGCCTGCTCGACGAGCGCCGGCTCGATTTCTACTCGATCATCGCCCACGACCTGCGCACGCCGCTCAACGCGATGACGCTGCGGGTCGCCAACATGCTCTCCAGCGAGGACCTCGAGGGCCGGCCCACCCTGCTCGAGGACGTCCAGAAGCTCGATCAGCGCCTCCAGTCGCTCGTCGTCATGATCAACGATTTCCTCGAGCTCGCGAGCCTGGAGGGCGCGAAGCACCACATGGACCGCGCGGAGGTCGACGTGGTGCGCCTGATCGCGGAGACCGTCGAGGACTTCCGGCCCCTGCTCGAGGAGAAGGGCCAGACCTTCACCGGCCCGGCCCGCGGCGAGGACGCCGCGGTGCTCGGCGACCCGAAGCGCCTGGCCCAGGTGCTCTCCAACCTGATCGGCAACGCGATCAAGTTCACCCCCCCGGGCGGGACGATCGCGGCGCGCGTCGAGGTGAAGCCGCGCTCCGTCGAGGTCTCGCTCGCGGACAGCGGCTGCGGCGTCGCGCCGGAGATCGCGCCGTCGCTGTTCCAGCGCTACAAGCGCGGCGAGCACAGCGCCGGCGGGAGCGGCCTCGGGCTGATGATCGTCCGGGAGATCGTCGAGGCGCACGGCGGCGTCGTGGGCGTCGAGAGCAGCCCCGGGCGCGGCAGCCGCTTCTGGTTCCGCCTGCCGCGCAGCCGCAGGCCGTCGACGCCCACCCCGCCCGGGTGAGCTCACCGCCGGGGCGCGCCTGTCACTCGAGCAGGCTGCGCAGCATCCACGCCGTCTTCTCGTGGACCTGGAGGCGCTGCGTGATCAGGTCGCACGTGGGCTGATCGTTCGCCTGCTCGGCCACCGGGAAGAGCTCCCGCGCGGTGCGCGCGACCGTCTCGTGCCCCTCGACGAGGCGCTTGATCATGTCGGTCGCATTCGGGACTCCGTCCTCCTCCTTGATCGACGAGAGCGCCACGAACTGCTTGTAGGTCCCCGGCGCGGGCAGGCCGAGGGCGCGGATGCGCTCGGCCACGAGGTCCACGGCGAGCGCGAGCTCGTTGTACTGCTGCTCGAACATGAGGTGCAGCGTCTGGAACATGGGCCCCGTGACGTTCCAGTGGAAGTTGTGGGTCTTCAGGTACAGCGTGTAGGTGTCGGCGAGGACGCGGCCCAGCCCCGCGCCGATCTGCTCGCGGGTCTTTGCGTCGATTCCGATGTTGATCTCCATGATGGGCTCCTCTCCTGTCGTGTGCTCTCTCGACGGGCCGTGCTCGGCTGCGGTGAACGCCTGCGCGGCGCGCCCGTGCGCCGATGCGGGCTTGACGCGGGCGGGAAGGTTCGTCCGTCGGGGAGCCGAGTCAATCAGGGGGAGCCCTGGGGCGACCGTCTGCCGCTACGCCTCTCCGATGCTCCGCATCGACATCACCTCGATCGGGCTCAGCCCGAGCAGGGCGTACGCCTGCTCCCAGCGCTGGTCCGCCGCCACGTCGAACAGGACACCCTCGTCGAGGGGCGTGGGCAGCCACGCGCCGGCGGCGATCTCCCGCTCGAGCTGCCCCGGCCCCCACCCGCTGTAGCCGAGCAGCACCGTCCGCCGCCGCGGGTCCGCCGCGGCGGCGCCGACCGCGCCCCGCGCCGCGTCGGCCGCGAGCGCGTCGAAGGCGCTCCGGGACGACGTGACCCGCACCCGGGCGCCCACCGGGATCACGCCCGTCTCCTCGGCCCCGAGCTCCGGGTCGAGGCACAGGATCCAGCCCGAGCTCGGCTGCACCGGGCCGCCGAGGTAGACCGGCCCCGGGTGCTTCAGGTCGTTGCCGTAACCCGCGAACGACAGGAGCTCCCCGAGCGTCATCGGCGCCGGCCGGTTCACCACGAACCCGAGCGCCCCGCCCTCGCTGTGCACGGCCAGCAACACGACCGTCCGGTCGAAGTTGGGATCACCGAGCGGCGGCGAGGCGATGAGGAACCCTGGGGCCAGCACGTTCGCTTCGCGGTTCATCGGCGATCCTCCCTCGGTCGCGGCCACCGGCCGCTTCGTCCCGCACGCTCTCGCCCGGCAGGGGCGGACCGGCCGGACGTCCGAACCTTACTCCCGCGCGCCGGCGCGTGCGATTGGGATCTCCCGCCCGCGCCGCATGGGCGAGTATAGTGCGGCCATGTACACGGTCGGCGTCCGCGATCACATCATGGTGGCCCACAGCCTCAAGGGGGAGCAGTTCGGCCCCGCGCAGCGCCTGCACGGCGCGACCTACACGGTCAGCGTCGAGCTGGATCGCGAGGAGCTCTCCCCCCTCGGCCAGGTGATCGAGACGAGCGTGCTGCGGGACACCCTGCGCAGCGTGCTCGCCGAGATCGACTACCGGAACCTGGACGAGCACCCGGCCTTCGAGGGCAAGCGCTCGACGCCGGAGCTCATCGCGCGCCACGTCCACCGCGAGCTCGGCCGGAGGCTCCAGGTGGGCGCCGGCACCGCGCTCACGATCACGCTGCACGAGTCGCCCCTCGTGTGGGTGCGTTACCGCGCGCCCATCCGGAGCGGCTCGATGTACCCCGCCGAGCTGGCCTGACCGCTCGTTCGGCGCTTGGCACGGCGCCCGGCTCGCGGCAAAAGAGCGCGCCGATGACCGAGCCGGTCCGCACAGCGCCGATCGTCCTGACGTTCCAGGGCGGCACCGTCCGCATCGAGGGCGTCGAGGGCCCGGCGGCCGACGCCGCGCCGCTCGATCCCGCGTGCCTCCCCGCGTCGTGCCGGTGGGACGGGCGCGAGCGGGTCTACCGGGTGCCCGCCATCGACTATGCCGAGCTCGTGCTCCGGCTGCGCGCCCGCGGGGTCGCGTTCACCGACAACGCCCGCAAATACGAGGCCTTGCCGCTCGCGCCGCTCGCCAAGCACGACCCGTTCCCCTACCAGCGCGAGGCGCTCGAGGCGTGGGCCGGCCGGCGCAGCCGGGGCGTCGTCGTGCTCCCGACCGGCGCGGGCAAGACGTTCGTCGCCACGCTGGCGATCGCGGCGCGGCAGCGCAGCACGCTCGTGGTCGTCCCGACGCTCGACCTCCTGAACCAGTGGTACGACGGCCTCTCCGCCGCCTTCGGCGTCCCGATCGGCCTGCTCGGCGGCGGGTACAACGACGTCCTCGACCTGACGGTGACGACCTACGACTCCGCGCACCTGCACATGGACCGGCTCGGCGCGCGCTTCGGCCTCGTGATCTTCGACGAGTGCCACCACCTGCCGAGCCCCTCGTACGCGCTCGCCGCGAAGATGTGCCTCGCGCCGTTCCGCCTCGGCCTCACCGCGACGCCCGAGCGCGCCGACAGCCGGGGCTACGACGACCTCATCGGCCCGATCGTGTTCCGCCGGGAGATCACCGAGCTCTCCGGGCAGTACCTCGCGGCCTACGACGTGGTCCGGCTCGACGTGCCGCTCTCCGAGGGCGAGCGCGCCGCGTACGAGGCCGCGCGCGCGGTGTACATCGGCTTCTTGCGCGCGCATGGCATCCGCATGCCCGAGGGCTGGGGGCAGTTCATCCTGCTGAGCTCGCAGTCCGACGCCGGCCGGCGCGCCTTCGAGGCCTACCGCCGCCAGCGCAGCCTCGCCCTGTGCGCGCCCGGCAAGATCGACGTGCTCGCGCGGCTGCTCCACGCGCACCGCGCCGATCGCACGCTCGTCTTCACCGAGGACAACGCCACGGTCTACCAGATCTCGCGGCAGTTCCTCGTGCCCGCCATCACGCACCAGACGAAGGTGAAGGAGCGCAGCGCCATCCTCGAGGCGTTCAACCGCGGCGCGCTCTCGGCGGTGGTCACGTCGAAGGTGCTGAACGAGGGGGTCAACGTGCCCGAGGCGAACGTCGCGATCGTCCTGTCGGGCAGCGGCTCGGTGCGGGAGCACGTGCAGCGGCTCGGCCGCATCCTGCGCCGCACCGAGAACAAGACGGCGATCCTGTACGAGCTCGTCGCCCTCGGCACGAGCGAGCAGCGGGTGAGCGACAAGCGCCGGGACCACGTTGCTTACCAGTGACCTCGTCCGCGTCCGCCGCCGGGGCGGGCTCGTGGTGCCTCAGTACCTGCGGGGCGCGGCCGCCGAGCGCCTCTTGCCGGTCGCGCGCGTGTACCTCGACATCCTCTCGCGGAGCGTCGGCGACAGCCGCGACGAGGTCGACGCGGCGCTCGACGCCGTGGAGGTGCCCGCGCGCGATCGCGTCGCCGCGCTCGGCCTGCGCAAGGTGCTCGAGGACGGCTGCGCGTACGAGGTGGCCGAGGGCGTCGACCCCGAGGCGCTGCGCCGCGAGCTGTTCCTCGCGGCGGCGGCGGCGCACCGCGCGCTCGACGTGCGCGCCCGCTTCGACCGCGCCGCGGTGCTCGACGAGGTGGCCGCCCGGCTCGGCACGACGCCCGCCGCGATCGAGGCGGGCCTCTACGCCGACCTGCGCGGCGCCGAGATCCTCCGGAAGGCGGCGACGGACGCGCCCGAGGTCCTGCTCGACCGGTACAACCTCGCGCTGGCGCAGTCGATCCTGCTGCGCGCGACGCAGGTGACCGTGCGCGTCGAGGGCGAGAGCGCCCCGCGGTACCGGAAGATCTTCCGCGCGGCCCGGTTCCACGGCCTGATCCACGTGGTCCAGGGCGACCCGGCGTCGGGCTACACGATCCTGCTCGACGGCCCGTTCAGCCTGTTCGACGCCGTCCAGCGCTACGGCCTCCGGCTCGCGATGTTCCTGCCGTCGGTGCTCGCGTGCGCCTCGTTCAAGGTGCGCGCCGAGCTGCGCTGGGGCCGCGACAAGGAGCCGCTCGCGGTCGAGATCGGCCCGAACGACGGGCTCGTGTACCACGGCCGCGAGCTCGCCGAGACGACGCCGGAGCTCGAGGCGTTCTGCGAGGGGTTCCGGAAGCTCGGCTCGCCCTGGCGGGTCTCGCACAACGAGCGGCTGTTCGCGCTGCCCGGAGAGGTGGTGTGCGCGCCGGACCTCGTGTTCGAGAACGCGGCGACCGGAGAAGAGGTGTACCTGGAGGCGTTCGGGTTCTGGAGCCGGGCCGCGGTGTGGCGGCGCGTCGAGCTCATCCGGAAGGGGTTCCCGGCGAGGATCCTGCTCGCGGTCGGCAAGCAGCTGCGCGTGAGCGAGGAGGTGCTCGGCGAGGACGACGCGGGGGAGATCTACGTCTACCGCGCGACGATGTCCCCGCGGGCGGTGCTGGCGCGGCTCGACGGGAGGCGCGGGAAGGAGGGCGCCTGAGCGCGCCGGGGGGAGCGGAAGGGGCGCGGGCGTCCTCTGCGCCTCGGAAGGTGCTTTGACGTCAAAAGGTGCCTTGAAGGGAGAGCCACGCCTGGTTTCCCGTCATCACCGGCACGACGCGGACGCCCTGCCGGGCCGGCGCTCCCCCCGCGGGGGGAGGATCGGTGAGGAACCAGGCCGCCGTCGCGGCCGCGAAGACGCCGCTCGTCACCAGCGACGCCGCCCCGAGCGCGCCGAGCAGGTTCCGCTCCTCGCGCAGGCCGCGCAGCTCGGCGCAGACCGGCGACGCGCCCGCCCCCTGGCACGCCGAGGGGTCCCATCCCCCGCGGCGGAGCGCGACGTCGCGCTCGGCGAGGTCGCCGCGGACGACGGAGGCCCGCAGGAGGAAGACCGCGCCGGCCGCCGCCGCCGCCGTCGTGAGCGCCACGCCGCCGATGCGCAGCTCCGCGAGCGGGAGGGGCGGCGGCGCGGGGGCCGCGGGCGGCGCGGGCGGCGCGGGCGGCGCGGCCTCCGGCGCCTTCGCGACGGGCTCCGGGGCGCGCCGCAGCCTGAGGACGAGCGCGTGCGACTGGCCGGCCTCGGCGCGGAACGAGCGCACCGCGTCGGTATGCCCTTCGAGCCGCGCCCGCGAGTTGTGGTCCCCTGGATCCAGGTACACCTCATGGACCGGCTCGACGCGACCCAGCGCCTCTCCATCGAGGAAGACCTCGGCGCCCGGGGGGCTGGTCGTCACGTAGAGCGTCGCCACGCGCTTCTCGGCGCTCGCTAGCCCCTCCTGGACCCGTCGCAGGATCCACGGGCTGAGGGCGCCGCGGTGCTCCAGGCTCTGCGCCAGGTGGCCCGCCGCCTCCCGGTGCCGCTGGAGCGCGAGCTCGCACAGCCCGAGCTCCGCGGCGATCGAGGCCCGCTCCGCGTCGGTCGTCCACGCCGCCTCGGCCGCCTTCAGCGCCTCCTCGAAGGCCGCCTCGGCCTCCACGAGCCTCCCGGCGTCCCGCGCCAGCCGACCGCGGCGCAGCGCTCCCGCCGCCCTCGTCGCCGCGCGCGCGCCCGCGTCCTCGTAGGGGTCGTCCGCGCTCGCCACGCCCTCGAGACCCGCGATGACCCCAGCGAGAGCACATGGAAAGAGCCACGAGACGGCGCGACGCACGCCGCCAGAAATACTGGCTGCGACGATCCCTCGTCAATTGACAGCTCGGTTGCTCCACCGTCGCATACACCTGCGTGCACGCCCGCTCCCCGTCCGGCTGCGTGACGCGCGCCCGCACAGGCCGCTCCCCTCCGCAGCGCCGGTACGTGGCCCGCCCCGTCAGGAGCCGCTGCCGGTCCAGCACGCGCCCTGCCGCCGTCACGCGCATTTTCTAGCATGAATAGAATCCGCGTCCTGGAGTCGGATGTCACGGTTCGGACGGACGATTTTCCGAAGGCCCTGTGGGCATGCAGGCATCCAGGGAGCAGGAAGCGATAACGATGAGTCCAGCACCACAACGGTGCCCGCTGCGATGGATGCACGTGAGCCGTGACCACTCGGTCGCCCTGAGCTCGACGTTGCCTGTCGCGGGGTGCGCCATCGACGTCGCCTTCAACTGACGTAGGAACGACGCGTCCTCGCTCGTCCGCGAGCGACCGCCGGCGCCCGCCCGCGCCGCGGGCTCGCGCCGCGGAGAGGACTGCGTTGCTCGCGTGCTCCGGCGCGGTCCGGAGCGCGATGGCCGCCGCGCGCCTGCGACATGGGGTCGCGCCGCGCCGGTCGTTCCGTTTCCGAGGTGTGACGCGATCCAATGCGGAGGATGACGTGAGAAGCATGAATCGATGGGGTATCGCAGCGCTGTGGGCCGCCTCCCTGGGCGCGGCCTCGGGGTGCGCCGGTGAGGTCCCGCCAGCGTCGGAGTCGGAGGCGGACGAGCGTGTGGGCTCGTCGGCGTCGGCGGTCATCGGCAGCGGGGCGGCCGAGGTCATCGTCTACGACAACCCGTGGCAAGACGACGGCCTGCCGCGCGAGGTCGCGGTGGTCGTGAGCAGGAAGAACGGCAAGCCGGACGCGGCGTTCCGGCTCGATTGCGGGTCGAACAACGGCACGTTCTTCGAGGCCTTCGGGTTCGCGAGGACACTCGATACCTTCCAGGTGCCGTTCTACGACTCCTACGACGCGATGATCGGCGAGCTCGAGCTCGAGCTCGACACCGCCGCGGGCGAGCGCCTCCCCGTCCACACGCTCAGCTGCAACGCCGATCCCAGCGTCACCCGACAGCAGATCTTCCAGGTCTACCGCCGCACCGACGCCGACCTGTCGAAGGGAGAGCCCGAGTACTACCTCCGCTTCTCCGGCACCGATCTCGCGGGCAACAACAACGCGGGGACGATCTACAGCGTCGGTTGCCTCAACGTGCTCACCGCCCTCTCGTGGACGGCCGCGGACGGCAGCGACCTCGAGCAGGTGAGCGTCCCCATCAACGGCGCCGTCCTCGATACGTGGCGGGCGCAGGGGATCGCCGAGCGGGAGGTCAACTGCTACACGGCCACCGCGAGGCCGCTGCCGGCGGCGCGCCGCGAGCTCCCGGTGCAGCCGAACAACCAGGGACGCGGGCCCGGGGCCGAGCTCTACCGGGTCGCTTACCGGTTCAACGGGATCGCGGCCCGCTCCGCTCCCTACCTGATCTCCGGGGGCAAGGGGTACGCGATCGACTGCGGCTCGAACTCGGACGCGATGAAGCAGGCCTTCGGCTTCTCGCCCACGGCGACGCTCACCGACCTCTCGACGAGCGACCCGCGCTTCACCGAGTCGGATCCCGACATGCAACCGCACCTCCGGTGCACGCGGAGCGTGAAGATCTTCGACACGTCGGACGAGTCGCCCTCCGCGCGTTACTTCCAGCTCGACGGCAGCAAGGATCTCGTCCGCTTCACGTGCTCGGGCGCCGCGGCCTACTTCGCCCAGGGGGCGCCTGCGGCGCAGTCGATCCCGAAGGCGGCCGTGCCGTACCTGCTCGTCAACCCGAACACGCTGGACGCCACCGGGCGGGTGCTCGAGATCGGGTGCAACGGCCCCTCGGACGCGGAGCGGCAGACGGTCGCGGACCTGTTCTACGCCGTGTTCGGGCGGGAGCCGACCGCGCCGGAGCTCGACGGGGGCATCGAGCACTACACGAGCCTCCAGCAGGCGGTGCCGCCCCTCAGCGCGGCGGACATCGCGTCCTACGTCACCGCCGCGTTCGAGGCCGCCGCCTTCAACACCGAGCTCGGACCGGTCGTGAGCCGCGCGCTGGAGCGCGCGAGCCAGAAGCCGGCGACGACCACCGACGCGGCGGGCAACACGATCAGCGGCTACCTCACGGCCAAGGTCTCCGGGACCTACGGCGAGCGCCTCCGCGCCAATTACACGTTGATCAAGGGCTTCGTCGAGGAGCGCACCCCGCGGCTCGAGGCGCGCCTGCGCGAGCATTACCTGAGCACGTACGGGTTCGTGAGCGGGACGCAGGACAAGGCGTTCCACCGCGCGGTGATGGAGAAGCCGGACGACCTGCCCACGTTCGAGGCGCTGCAGCGCCCGGCGAACAGCGCGCTCTTCGCGAACGCGACCTCGCTCCGCGACGTCATCAGCCGCGCCATCGCGGACGGCAAGCGGGCGAACCCGCGCCGGCCGAACCTGGACAGCGGGACGGTCTACAGCGAGGAGACGACGTTCTTCAACAGCGATATCTCCGGCGACCGCGACAACGCCTTCAAGACGGGCCTCTACAAGCGGGTGAACGACCGCGTGAAGGGCGCGACCCCCGCGCCGCGCGCGGACCTCATCTCCAGCTACAACTGGAGCTTCGGGTGCGACCAGACGCCGACGCGCAACCAGTTCGGCTCCTGCCCGGCGTCCGAGGGGATCAAGTGGTGGTCCGACGAGTTCTACAAGCCGGCGAACCGGGACGCGAACTACACGCGGAGCTCGATCGAGGAGGGCCACGAGGGGTACCTGAAGCACTGCGCGACCGCGAGCAACGGCTGCTACTACGAGGTCGAGCAGCTCGTGTCGCGCGCCTGCGTCAAGGCCGGCAAGTCGTGCGCGGGGAACGCGACCTGGGCGTCCGACGTGGCGACCATGTTCCGGAACGACTGGATGCCCGCGAACTTCCAATCGACCCTCTGCTACGTGCGGAACAACAAGGATCCTCAGCGGGATCCCTGGCTCTGCTTCTACAGGACCCACGAGTGACGGAGGCCACGAGCGTTCGCTGGACATGATGGGAGTCACACCATGAAGAATCGAACTCTACCCATGCTCACCGCCGCCGCCGCCGGCGCGCTCGGGCTCGCCGGCGCGCCCGGCGAGGCGCGCGCCGCGGACCCGACGCCGGCCGCGTGCGTGGCCGCCGCCTCCGAGGGGTCGGCGTTCACGCAGAACAAGCGCGTCTGTTACGAGACGCTCGCCGCCCTCGGGCGATACGAGGAGATCGTCGACATCGTCGAGCTGGAGAACCTCGCGCTCAAGCCGCAGGACAAGTACTTCCTCGGCGCGGCCTACTTCGGGCTGTCGAACCGGACGGGGGCGAGCAGCGTCCGGTGCCACGCCACCATCCGCGCCAAGGAGCTCCTCGAGGACTTCCTCACGGAGCGGCAGGCGCTCTACGGCGCGCAGCACACGTTCGGGACCTCCGACGACATGAAGTACACGTACCACGCGACCAGGCTGCTCGGCGCCCTCAAGGCGGTGACCGGGTGCGAGGAGTCGTCGTACACGCCGGCGAGCCTCGAGCGCTACGGCCGCAGGTACACGGTGGATCGCCTGAAGGGGCTCTTCTACAAGACGGCCGAGCGGGACGCCCTGCGCGAGCGCTTCGAGGAGAAGCTCGGCCAGCTGAACGACCAGATGAAGGGCTTCGTGGCCACGGCCGCGAGCGTGGAGAGCCGTTACGGCATGAACCTGGTCGAGATCGACGCCGGGCGGCGGAACCTGTTCACGATCAAAGATCTCATCAACGGCTCCTTCGGCGCGAACGCGGTCACCGTCGCTCAGCAGGCCGTCGGAGGCGACGAGTCGTTCCCGACCTTCGTCTACAACGCGACGTGGCGCTCCCAGATCCTCGGCACGATCGCCGCGAAGACGGCGCATTACACGGATCTGCTCCTGCCGGAGAAGCGCGGGGAGGTCGCCGTCATCGAGGCGGAGGTGCTCGCCGCCGTCGGCAGCGAGACGATGGAGGCCTACGTGGCGCGCAAGGAGCGCACGATCATCGAGCTCACGAACCTGTCGTCGTCGCTCATCCTCGGGACGAACTTCTGGTCAGCGATGGAGGCGCCCGAGCGCAGCGGCAGGCGCGCGCTCGACGCGGCGCTCTCGACGCCGAGCCGGAGCACGCTCGGGCAGAAGGCGGCGCACGTGGACACGCTCTGGCAAGAGGGGATGAGCGGCTTCTGCAACGCGTCGAGGCCGGCCTGGTACTGCAGGAGGACGCCGTGAGCCGCCGCAGCCTCCGCGCCGCCCTCGCGGTCGTGCCGCTCGCGGCCCTCGCGTCGCTCGCGTCGCACGCGGCCTCGGCGCTCCCCGGATCGAGCGGCACGGCGTTCGTCGCCCCGTCCATCGTCCTCCTCGACGACGCGTGGCGCGCGGCGACCGGCGACCGACCGCTCGACCCCGCGCTCCTCTCCTTCGCGCAGACCCACCTCTCGCCCTCCGCCTCGGGCGGCGGGGAGGGCAGCGGCCCGATCGACCTCGAGGCCGTGACGGCAGAGCCCATCGAAGGTGATGGCTCGCCCCCGGTCACGCGCGTGCACCTGCTGCCGGTGAAGAGCGTCGATCCGGAGTCGGCGCGCGAGCTCCACCGGCGCCTCGCGCTCCTGGAGCTCCTCCTCGGGAAGCTCCGGGACCACGACGCGGCGGACAGCACCCAGGAGGAGCGGCTCGCGCGGAGCGAGAAGGTCCTCACGATCGCCAACGCCGCGCACCTCGAGCTCTTCGTCGGCCACACCCTCGCGTACCTCGAGGGGCAGTCGCGCGAGGAGAAGTGCCTGTCCTACCAGCGCGCGCTCGGCCACGCGCGTTACCTCGGCTTCGACGCGGCGGACGGCATGCCCCCGGCCGTCCAGCCCGGGTGGGAAGCCCTGCTCGAGGGCGCCCGGGAGCTCTACGTCGGGCCGTTCGCCGACGAGATCCCCGCGAACCTGTGCGAGCTGCGCAAGGCGGTCACCAAGGGAGAGGTCGAGTCGTCGCTCCGCGCCGGCGTCGACCAGCGGATCCGCGCGCGCGTCGAGGGCGAAATCGACGCCACGACGCGGAGCCTCGCCGACAAGGAGAGGCAGTACGCCGCGGCCCTGAACGCCTCGGAGATCGCCGTCCCGACACGCGAGATCTTCCAGCTGAAGCGGGCCGTCGAGGACACCGCTTCTCTCTACGCGTTCGTGGACGCCGACAAGCTCGGCTTCGAGAAGGCCCCGGACGGGAAGCCGCTCCTCGAGCGCCTGCGCGAGGAGCGGGGCAAGATCGCGCTGCTCCGCAGCAACGCGAACCCGGCCGACATCGACGGCGCGGCGACGGCGGCGCGCGCGACGCTCCAGCGGCACCAGGATCTGCTCGCCGGCGTCGCCGCGCGGCTCCGCGAGATCGCGGCGACCCCCGGGCTCGACTGGGCCGCGAAGGACCGGCTCCGCGTGTGCACGACGATCCCGGAGACGCTCACGGCGGAGAACTACCCCGCGTACGCGGGCGACCTCGACGCCTGCCTGACCGAGGTCGCGGGGGTGTACGCCGCGCTCAAGGACGCGGGCGTGAGCGACCCGAACCAGGTGGCCTTCGTCGAGAAGCTGGCGGCGCTCTCGAAGGCTTACATCGGATACCTGAAGAGCCTTTAGCCGCAGCAGCAGGTCATGGAGCATCACATGAAACGATTCCTGTCTTCCGCCGCGCTCGCGGCGCTGCTCTTGCCGGCGTCCGCGCGCGCCGAGGCGCCCGAGTGCACCCCGTCGAACGAGCCCGAGCTCCGCGCCGAGGTGCAGCGCCTCGCCTCGGGCCTCCGGATAGCGCAGTACCGCGCGGACATGGCGCTCCTCGAGGACAGCTTCGAGGACCTCGAGGCGCTCGTCGGCCCCGAGGGGAGCTGCTCGGACGCCATGGTGACGCGCCTCTGCGACGCCGAGTGCTACTACCAGCGCGCGGCCGTCTACCACTTCCGCGCCACGGGGCTGCCGCTCCTCTCCTCGAAGGGCACCTCGTCCCCCGCCGACGCGCTGACGAGCCGGGCAGAGCTGCTCCGCTACGCCACCGACGGGCTCGCCGTCATCGAGCAGGGGATATCGCGCCTGCCGCGGCAGGCGCGCGTGGGGACGGGCGACGCGACGCGGGACCTCGCGTATAGCCGGTACCTGAAGTCGCTGGCGCAGCTCAGCGCCCTCAAGGCGAAGCTGCTCATGGCGGCCGGCGACGTCTGGTACCGCGACGCCTCCGTCGCGCGGCTCGAGCGCGTGCATTACCTCGTCGGCGAGGCGCTCGGGGCGACGCCCGCGGCGGACGGTGACAAGGGGAGCGAGTTCTACAAGGCGGCCACGTACTACGATCAGGCGTTCTGGCTCCTGCTCGAGGCGAGGAGCTCGGTGCCGGACAGCGACGTCTTCACCGCCGAGCTCTCGGCGCTCGCGACGGCCGAGAAGGACGTGACGCTCCGCCTCGACTCGGTGCGCAAGGGCTACCTCTACATCAACGTCGACCCCGAGCAGCTCCCGCTCCGCGGCATCGACGAGCTCGGCATGAAGCTCCACGACCAGCGGGACGCGCTCGAGAGGCACGAGCAGAACCTCCAGAACATCATGGAGGCCTGGGCGCGCAAGTACACCGATCTCCAGAACCAGCAGTTCGACCTGGCCAACCTGCGGAACTCGCGGTCGATCGAGCTCGAGGTCCACAAGATCGCGCAGATCCAGGACATGGGCGAGCAGCTCAAGAACGCCGTGCAGCAGCAGCTGAACGACGTCACGAGCGACATCTCGAGGTTCGAGCTGGAGCAGCGGATCCGCGTCCTCGAGGCGAACCTGAAGCGCGAGACGAACGATCTCTCGAACCAGATCCGCGTCGTCAAGGGCCAGAGCGAGCAGGATCTCCTCGAGATCGACCAGGACGCGACGCGCGAGGACATGGGCCAGATCCAGTTCAACATCGACATGACGCTCGCGGCCTTCAACTTCCAGATGCAGCACGACAGCCTGGATATCCAGGCCGAGGAGCTTCAGAACCGGATCGACGCGGACGCCCACGAGCTCGGAATCCTGGAGAGCCGCAGGGGTCAGATCAGGAAGCAGATCCAGATCGAGGAGAGGAGCAAGGAGGCCGCCGAGATCCTCGCGAACCGGTACCGGACCGCGAAGGAGACGGTGTTCCGCTCGTCGCGCATCCCCATCGTGAACCAGATCTGCTCGGTGGACGCCGAGCTCGCGTTCTACACGGGGTCGGCGCAGGGGTTCAGCGATCCGGTGACCGGCGCCTCGTGCTCGTCCCCGCCGTCCATCCCGGCGCCGAACCAAGAGCTCATCAACGACATCTGCGAGGCGCGGGAGGAGCTGCGCACGAAATCGAAGGAGGAGATCGACAAGATCAAGGCGTGCCTCAACGGCACCGGATCGAGCTGCACCGGGGGCGAGGAGCACCTGAAGAAGGCGGCGGAGGAGCTCTACAACCAGAACGTCCTCATCTTCGAGCACCAGCGCACGATGTGGCAAGCCACGGTGGACAAGATCAAGAACCGAGAGAGCGAGCTCCAGCGCGTGACCGGGGTGTTCAACGGCCTCGAGGGCATGAAGGCGGCCGCGATGGCGGCCGCGGTCGCGGCGGAGATCGCCGCGGCGATCCCGGACGGCGACACGGGGGTCATGGGCATCTTCCCCGTGAAGACGTTCCGCATCGCCGAGGCGGTGGCGGACTCGCTCAAGATCATCGCCGACAAGCTCGCGCAGGTCTATGAGTGGCGGTTCAACGATCTCCAGTTCGAGACGCAGCTCAACCAGGAGATCCACGAGCTCGGCGTCCGTCGCGCCGAGCTCGAGAGCGAGATCGCCGCCCTCGACTTGCACCGTGCGTACGAGGAGTGGGTGAAGAAGCGGTCGCTCGCCGAGATCAACGTCCAGCTCGCGGGGCTCGACAAGGAGGCCGCCGAGCTCGTCGAGGAGGGCAAGATCCAGACGCTCCAGTGCCAGCAGGACGAGGGCCAGGTCGCGTCGACGATCGGAAAGCTCCGGGCGGACCGCGCGGCGCTCGAGGCCGAGCTCCAGGCCAAGTCGGACGAGGCGGCGCTCGTCGACTTCGACATCGAGGAGCGGGAGAACGCGCGGGATCAGGCGCAGCTCGAGATCGAGCGGCTCACCCTCTCGCTCGGAGAGCTCGACATCGAGGCGCGCAAGGTCGACCAGGACATGCGGAACCTCGAGAAGATGAAGGGGCTCGTCGAGAGGCAGCAGAGCCGGATCGGCGAGTACTGGACCCGGGTGAGCGGCCTCCAGAGCGACTACGACGCGAAGCGGGCGCTGCTCGAGGACATCCGGGAGAAGATCCGGCAGAACGTCATCGACCTGTCGGCGGAGCAGGCGGCGTTCCTCGAGACGGTCATCCGCGACGAGACCGCGGCGACCTTCGCCCAGATCGAGGACCTCCGCGAGCAGATCAACCTCGTCGAGCAGGCGAGGCGCCTCGAGGGGGAGGTCCTCACGCTCGAGAAGGAGATGCGCGACGCGGTGCTCGCGAGCCGCGAGCGCATCCTCGACCTCATCGAGGCGGCGCCCGAGCACAACCCCGAGAAGCTCTTCTGGGACTTCGAGGACATGGCCGCGGACCTCACGAAGGGCGCGGTCGAGTTCCTCGACGCGAAGCGCCGTGTCGTCGAGAACGTCAATTTCACCTACAACATGTACCGGAACCGCTACAACATGCTGACCGACTTCGCCGGCGACGTGGCGCCCCTGTCGTCGGACAAGACGTTCATCGGGACGGCGGCCGACCTCGACGCGCTGCTCGGCGACTGCGGGTCGGTCGGCATGAGCGAGATCTGCCGGCCCTCGTCGCTCGTGTGGACGAGCCAGACGATGACCGGCAGCGTGGCCGAGTTCTCGCTGCTCCGGACGAGCGGCCTCGTGACCGAGCTCCTCGAGAACGGGAGGGCGCGCTTCGAGGTCTCGCCCGCCGCGGCGTCGCTCGCGGGCAGCCAGAACCTCGGCAACTTCACGCTGTGGGACGAGCGGACGATGAACGCGTCGCAGCCGATGCGCCTCGTGCACGTCGTGGCCGGGGTGACGACGAGCGGCGGGGGCACCTCGTGCCGCTTCCAGAACATCGAGGTGAGCCACCTCGGGTCCGGCGTCGTCTTCTCGCGCCTGTCGAAGGACAGCCCCGAGATCGTGCCGAGCCTCGTCGTGAAGCCGCCAGCGTCGGCGATCCTGCCGGCGTACAGCGGCTCGGAGAGGGAGTCCATCATGAGCAGGGAGTACGAGCGCTTCCGCGACGGCACGTACACCGCGAAGGACATGGAGACGCGCCTCCAGAGCCAGCTCACGGCGAGCGCCTATCCGTTCGTGGGGTATCCGGTCGTGGGGACGTACGAGCTCACCGCCGACGAGAACATGCTCAATTGCCTGAAGCGCGACGCGGCGTCGCTGGAGCTCGGGTTCATCTTCGTGCGCAAGCCCGCGCGCTGAGCGGAAGCGCGCTTTTCGGGAGACCGGCCCGCGCGGAGGGCGCGCGGCGAGCATCGGTCGCGAGAGTCAGTAAGGAGTTCGGACAATGAATCGACAACACGCTGCGTCGTACATCCCGCTGGTCACCGCCGGGGTCGTCCTGGCGCTCCAGGCGACGACGGTCGCGGTGGCCCAGGAGAGCGACTGCGCGCGCAACAAGGCGTCGTGCGACTTCCAGGAGGAGAGCACGACGCTGCGGGCGCAGATCTGGGCCGGCACGTGCGACCCGGCCGAGTGGGAGGCGCTCCCGCGCGCGCACTTCCCGTTCGAGGTGAGGGACGAGGTACCGAAGCTCACCGCGGGGCCGGGCGCGCCGGTGCACTTCCTGAACGGCGTGTGCGAGCTGCACCGCCCGGGCGGCGACACCGACCGCGGCATCGAGGAGCTCCAGAGGGCCGCGACCGGTGAGCTGCTGCCGGCGCAGCGGCACGCGGCGGCGCTGTTCGAGGGGCTGCTCCACTGCCGCAAGCTCGCGGAGCTCAAGGACCAGTATGGCCAGGAGCTCACCGAGAGGCTCGCGCCCCGCGAGTCCTTCTGCATGCACCGGGGGATGGCCAAGGCGAGCTTCACGCGCGTGCGGTGGGCGGGGCTCGACATGAGCTACGACGCGCCGGAGCTCAGCCTGACGCAGCACGCCGAGAGCATGGCGGCGTGTTACGCCAACTATCTCCACGCGGGGTACGACGCCACGTGCGGCATCGTGGCGTCGCCCTCGGCGGAGGCGATCGACGCGGCGGCCGAGGCCGCCTCCGCAGGTGTCCTCTCGGACTACTTCGGCACCGCGACGGCGGACGCGCCGGACGGGACCACGGCGATCCCGCCGCTCAAGGCGATGCTGGCGCGCAAGCTCGAGATGGCCGACGCGTCGCTCGCGCAGTCGACGGCCCTCCTCGGCGGGCTCCAGCAGAAGAGCAATCTGCTCTCGTCCTCCCAGCAGACGCTCGCGTCGATGTTCTGCCTCGCGGGGGACGACGCGACGGGGCTCTGCTCGGGGCCGCTCCCGAACGCGGTGTCGGGCCTCCACAGCAGCTACGAGCGCGCCGTGCTCCGGACGCACGCGATCCTCGACTTCATCGACGGCTGGGTCGACGGGATCTACGAGCACAACGGCAAGGACGTCCGGGTCGCGCTCAGGGAGAGCGACGCGGACCTGAAGGAGATGCTCGATCGCGCCGAGCTGCCGGCGGTGCCGAACGAGATGACCCTCCTCCAGAAGCTCGACTTCATCAAGAGCGACATGGCGCAGCTCGCCAACATGGACGCGGCGAACGCGGAGCTCATGAAGCGGCAGTGCGGCATTTACTTCTGCGAGATCAGGAACCGGAACCGCACGTTCTTCACGAGGGCCTGCGATCAGATCGACGCGACGCTCGGGCGCAAGGTGCGGGACGACAACACGCTCTGCTCGTCGAGCGTCGCCGGGACGACCATCTCCGGGGCGGAGACGGCGGCGACGTTGTGCCAGCGGGCAGGGCTCTCGGCGGCGCGCGTGTCGGGCGCGGCGATGACGGCGAGAGAGGTCGACACGTGCATGGCAGAGCTCCACCCGTGAGCGAGAGAGGCGAGAAGACGATGAGACGTATTCTGATGTTGGCGCTCGTCCCGGTGATCGCGGGCGGGTGCGCGGGCGTGGACGGGTGGGAGGGCGCGGGAGAAGAGGCCGAGTCGAGCGAGCGCGCCGCGGTGACCGCCGCGCCGCGGCTCCTCCAGTACCGGCAGATCAGCGATGGAGTCTCGGAGACGCGGTACCTCGCCGAGCTGCCCCAGGACAGCGGGGAGAAGGTCCTCCTGCGGCTCGCGGGGTGCCGCGAGGAGGGCGTGGTGCGCGAGATGTTCGGCCTCCGGCAGAGCGCGATCGCCGAGTGGACCGGGGCTGTCGACGAGGCGTGGCCGGAGATCGCCTGCCCCGACCGGATCGCGACGGACGCGGGCGTCTACGCGGAGCCGAGGACGCTGGGCACGTCGCTGCTCGAGTACCGGATCACGGGCGAGACCCCCGCGGCCGGGCCGGGGCGTTACTTCGTCATCCAGAACCGCTGCGCGGGGCTGATGACCCACCTCGACATCCCCGGGCGCGCGCGGAGGGCGCCGGCGGTCCCCCTCGGGACGCCGACCTGGACGCCGCCGGCGGGCGCCACGCCGATCCGGCTCTCGTGCGCGAACGAGCGGCCGCAGACCACCTACGAGGGCTGGGAGGTGCACACGGCGTTCGTGCCGAGCCTCGAGTTCCGGACGATGCTGATCGTGAAGAAGGGGAACACCTCGTTCTTCGTCGAGTCGCTCGACGGGCAGCCGTACAACGATGTGGTCGACGACGCCGAGCGCGCGCGGAAGCTCGACGGGCTGCGGGCGCTGCTCGGCGTGCCGAGCACCTCGGCGTCGCTCGACGACGTCGTGGAGGACGAGCTGATCGAGGAGGGCCATCCGTTCTTCGACGTGTGCCTCGACCGCTGCGCCGATCCGGACTGGGTCCCTTCGCACAAGGTCGTGCGGGAGGGTTACCTCGAGTGCGAGAGCGGCGCGCTCGACCCGGAGACCGGCGGGTGCGTCGAGGGGGCGCGCCGCGAGGTGACGGATCGCCTCGAGCTCGACGGGACGACGAGCCGGCGCGCGCCGCTCGGCGACGTCGTGCTCGACCTCGAGGTCTGCTCGGCGAGCGAGACGTGGGAGCGCCGCCTCGGCCTCGCGCGCCGCGCCGACGCCGGCGAGACGTGGATGCAGCGGCTCACCGCGGCCTACAACGCCGGCAAGAGCGCGGCGGAGGCGGCGCCGCCGGCCTCGGTGGCGCTCCCGTGCATCGCGCCGACGCGCACGTGCACGGCCACGCTGCGCGACCTCTCGGACCTGTCGTCCACGACGCTCGCCTCGCTGACGCGGAGCTGCCGCGCCGGCGACGAGGCGCTGGAGATCCGCCTGGGCAAGCGGGCCACGCTGACCCGGCAGGCGTTCACGATCGACGCGGCGGCGCTCCCGGCGGGGATGCGCGCGGTGCGGCTCGTCGGCGACGCGGAGCGGACGACCGTGACCGTGTCGCCGCCGGTCTGCGGCTTCGGCACGACCACCGCGTGCACCGACCCGCAGCCGGCGATCGTCGTGCAGGGGGATCTGACGCTGGACGTCGAGCACCTCCGGCTCGTGTCGCGCGCCGCGACGACCGGGGCGGCGGGGGCGCCGCCGGCGCCGCTCGCGCGCATCGCCGTGCAGGCGACGGGCAGCTCCGCGCGCGGGCTCGTCCTGCGCGCGCGCGACGTGCACGTGGTCGGCGACGACACGCCGGCGTTCTACAAGGGCATCGTGTTCTCGGGCGGCTCGCTCGCGCTCTACAACTCGAGCGTTCGCGCCTACACCGACGCGGTGTCCGTCGACCGGGGGCGCGTGGCGACGGTGTCATGGCCGGTGGCCGGGGCGTACGCCATCGAGTCGCTCGCGCAGCCCGGGATCCCGAGCGCGAGCCTCGTGGACCTGCGGGGCCGCTGGCTCGGCGGCTCGGCCGCCAACTTCCGCGCGCTCGCCCTGAACGCCGACGTGCAGGCGTTCGTCGTCGGGATGCGCGTCGCGGGCCCCACGGCGGTGTCCTGGAGCGACGATCGCGCGGTGTGGCCCGAGGACGGCCTGCTCGCGGTGGACGGCGATTTCACCAGCGCGGCCGGCTACTTCGCCCGCGAGTCGGTGATGCTCTCGGTCTCGGGCAGAGGCCAGCTCAGCTTCGTGGCGCCGAGGGTGACCGACTTCGCGCACGTGCTCCGCTGCCCCACGACCCTGTCGGGCGGGACGGCGAGGATCACCTTCGATCGGCCGGAGTTCCAGGACATCACCTATGCCCTGAGGCAGGGCGCCTGCACCTTCGAGTCGGCGTCGCAGTGGGAGCCCACGGGCGAGTGAGGCGGGGATGACCATGACGAAGAGGACAAGGATGCTCGCCGCGGCCGCGGCCGTGGTCTCGGCCGTCGTCTCGATCGCGCTCGGGCTCGTGTACTTCGTGTTTCGCCGCGCGCCGGAGGTGGATCGGAAGGAGGAGCCACGGACGGTCGAGCTCGAGCTCGCGCAGACGGTGAGCGCCGACTTCGGGCCGCGCCTCGCCGAGCTGCTCGAGCCCCACCTGAAGGGTCAGCCGGGCGTGCGCGTCCGCGTGACGTACCGGCCGGGGGCGCGCGGGGGCGTCGCGGCGGCACGGGGCGCGCAGCTCGCCCTGCGCCCGGTGGCGGACGGCGAGGCGAGCGACGCGACGCCGCTGTTCGTCGCGGATTACACGGTGCTCGCCTACGACCGCTCGCGCGTGGCGGCGCCGCCGGCGAGCTTCCCGGAGCTCGTGGCGCAGGCGGTCTCGCTGAAGGAGAAGGGCGAGGTGGCGTATGGCCTCGCGCTCCCGGACGAGGCGTATGGACTGCTCCCGTTCTTCTCGGACGTGTTCTGGCCGGCGGAGGGCGGGCCGAAGGCGACCGCGCGGGAGGCGTTCGGCCTGCTCGGCGACCTGCGCTTCACCTACGGCGTCGCGCCCGACGCGTGCGCCGCGGAGTGCGCCGTGCGGCTGCTCGCGGAGCGGAAGGCGCCGTTCGCGCTGGTGGGCGAGTGGCGGCTGCCCGAGCTGCGGCGCGCGCTCGGCGAGCGGCTCGGCGTGGCGCCGCTCCCGTCGCTCACGCGCGGGGGGCCGCCGCTCCGGGGCGTGCGGCGCGCGTACGGCGTGGAGCGCGCGCCCGGCCTGGGGGACGCCGAGGCGCGCGCGGCGGACGGGGTGATCGCGTACCTGCGCGGCGACGGGCGGGAGCGGCTCTTCGAGGCGCTCGGGAAGGTGCCGGCGTCGGGCGGCGCAGAGGCGCGGAGCGGCGCGGAGGCGCGGAGCGCCGCGCAGGCGCGGAGCGCCGCGCAGGCGGAGCAGGACCGCGTGCTGGAGGCGCCGGGGGTAGCGGTGGCCGAGGCGAACGTGCGCGCCGCGGAGGAGGCGCTCGCGCCCCTCTGGACGGCGTTCGCGGACGGGCGCCTCGGCGCCGAGGAAGCCGCGCGCGCGCTCGACGGGAAGGCCCTGGCGATGCGGGAAGCGCGGTGAGCCGGGCGCGCGGGTAACGCGCCGCCGGGCGCGCGGATAACGCGCCGCCGGGCGCGCGGGTAACGCGCCGCGCGCAGAGGGCCGGGGAGCTCGAAGGCTCCCGGCCGGGCTGGATCGCTGCCGCCCCTCCGCTCCGGAGCGTGGGCGGCAGCGCTGCATGACACGACACACATTCCCCCACATATGCACCCCTAACGACACGGCTGCGCACGAGTCTGCAAACGATTCTGCGAAGGACGGTCGGGGCCCGCGGCATCCAGAGGGCAAGCGCGTGCCGGTCCAGGGCGCGGCGAGCTCGCAAGGCGCCGCGCCCCCGGAGCGCTCTGCGGAGGGAACTCCGTCCCAGAAACCAGAAGAGGGTATCCAGATCACGATCGCGTCTCCCCGGGAGACCGCGCGCACGTGGCCTCCGGGCCGGGTGCGCCGACGGGAGAGCGCCGTCTGGCGAGCTGGCCTCGATGCCATGCCGCCGAGAGGTCCGCCGCGCGCAGCGCTCGGGGCGATGGAGGCCCCTTGCGTCGCGCGACGCAAGGGGCGCCGTCGCCCTGCTCGATTCGATGTCTCCGATGAGCTCCCGTGAATCCCAGCCCGGGACGAGCTCAGAGGACGAGGTACAGCAAGAGGAGCGAGATGAGACGAAGATGGTTGTGGCCGGGCCTTGCCCTCACGCTGAGCGCGTGCGGGGGCAACCTGCCGATGGATGACCTTGACAGCTCCGACAAGGACCTGTCGCGCGAGGCGTCGCCTGCGGCCGGCGCGAGCGGCGATGTCGCCGCGCTGGGCCCGCAGCCGGCGCTCGGCGTCGGCGTCTCGCCCGACCGGGGCGAGCTCGCCGCGAGCCTCCCGTTCCCGCCGCTTCCGGCGCGGGCCTCGTTCGGCCCCGAGATCGCGCTGGCCTATTCGCCCGTGCCGGCCGACATGGCGCAAGGCTTCGGCGTGGGCTTCAGCCTCAGCGTGCCCTCGATCCAGATGACCACCGACTGGGGTGTCCCCTTCCGCGGCATGGTCAGCACCACGAGCCGCGACATCACCGCGAAGCTGTCGCTCGGATCCGAGCGGCTCCTATGGCTGCGGACCGATACCGTGAGCGGCAAGCCGAGGATCGAGTACCGCCTCGATGCGTCAGAGTCGGCCGTGCGCCTGTTCCGTTATCCGCAGGGTGGCGCCGTGGCGATGCGCGACGCGGGCGGCACGCTCCAGAGCGTGCCCTTCACCGGCTTCGAGGTGGCCTATCCCGACGGACGGCGCGAGATCTACAGCGAGGAGGCCGCCGTGGCCGAGGGCGTCATGCTCGGTTCCGGCTTCTTCGCCACGCGCTGGCCGCTCGTGCACTCCATCGGCCCCACGGGCGAGGCCGTCTCGTACGAATACGTCAAGGAAGGCGACCGCTCCTACCTCAGCGCCGTGCGCTTCGCCGGCGGCAGGTCGGTCTACGCGCTCGAGTCGGTGCCGCGCAGCCACGGCCGCACCAGCCACCTCATGGGCTTTCCGCAGGGGCCGGGGCGGCTCTACACCAAGCTCACAGCCACCTTCGACGGCGAGCTGATGCACTCCTACTGCTTCGTCTACGCCGAGCACGGCGACGGCGGGCCGCACCTCTCCACCCACCCCGATTGCCAGTCGCTCGCCGACGAGGACTTCGCGGGCGACCTCACTCAACTCACCGGCTCGCTCGGCAGCGAGGACAAGCTGCTCGGCGTCTACCGCTTCGGCTCCAGCGCACCGGCCCCGCACTTCACCCGCGAGACCCCCGCCGAGCCGCTCGTGCGCTTCCAGTACACCTCCTGGGGAGAACCGGAGATCGCCCGTCACGAGCTCGTCTACAGCCTCGATGTCCCCGACGTCTTCGGCTTCGGCCCCGGCGGCGGCTCGGAGCTCTTCGACATCAACGCCGACGGCCTCGTCGACATCCTGCGTTACTCCTCCCTCAGCGGCACCAGCTCCCCGTCGTTCAACTCAGGCGATCTCGCCGACGCCAACCCCTTCTTCGCCGGCGCACAGCTCACCGTCGAGCGCACCTCCGGCGGCGTCACCCGCCGCGACGTGCCCCGCTTCGACGACGCCTCCACCACCAGCGTCTTCCTCTCCGGCGACTTCGACGGCGACGGCCGCTCCGACCTGGCCCAGGTCGTGCGCACCAGCACCCGCACCGAGCTCGTCCACTACCCCGGTCGCGCCGACCGCGCTCGCCCCTTCGCCTCCGCCGCGAGCACCACCGCCGTCCCCCTCGATGTCTCCCGCTTCGCCCGCGGCCGCACCCAGGCCATCGACCTCAACGCCGACGGCAAGGCCGACCTGCTCACCTCGGTCCCCGGCGTCACCGACAGCACCTGGACCGCCCTCGTCAACGTCACCCTGCCCGGCGACAGCGCCCTCTCCTTCGTCCCGCTCACCACCGGCCTCAAGTTCCCCTTCCAGCAGGGCGCCGGCACCGAGCTCGACAACCCGGCCTATCGCTTCCTCGATGCCAACGGCGATGGCCTGACCGACTTCGCCGTCCTCCGCGTCACCGGCGCCGGCGACAAGGGCATCTGCCTCTACGAGAACCAGGGCAGGCTCACCGCCTATCCGGCCGGCACCCAGTCCCAGGCCAAGCTCTCGACCGGCGCGCTGCTCTTCGGCTCCCCGAGCGCCGCCGACACCACGTGCGGGCAGGGCCGCTTCATCCCCGTCCCCGGCCTCCCCGCGAGCGCCAACCTCAACGCCATGTGGCTCATCGACGCCAACAGCGATGGCGACGTCGACCTCGTCAACGTCGCCGGCCCGAGCCAGCTCGGCCTCTGGCTCGGACGGGGTGAAGACGGCTTCGAGAGCGAGCGCAGGATCCCGCTCGACGAGGGCGTCTCCGTCGACCCCACCAACAAGTGGAACACCCGCGTGCTCGACATCGACGCCGACGGCGTGGAAGAGATCTTCGTCTACGAGCCCAGCGCCAGCGGCGGCCGCATCAAGGTCATCGACTTCAACCGCGACGGCATCAACAACCGCATCGGGCCCGACCTGCTCACAGCAGCCGAGGAGGGCCCGGGCCTGCGCCACGCCCTCCAGTACGCCACCAGCACCGACGAGATGATCCGCGACGCACGCCGCTTCGGCCGCGACGACGCCCGGGTCAAGGGCCTTCCCTACCCGGTCACCGTCGTCAAACGCCACCTCACCGCCGTCGGCGGCGACCCGCCGCGCGTGCGCGAGCTCCAGTACCACACGCCCTTCTTCAACGAGCGCGAGCGCGACTTCGCCGGCTTCGGACAGTCCGAGGAGCTCGAGCTCGGCGACGACGCCACGGCCAGCGTGGTCCGCCGGCGCAAGTACCAGGTCTCCTCCCCGGCCGTGACCGCGCAGACCCGCCGCTTCTTCGCCGGAAAGCTCCTCTCCGAGGAGGTCTTCCACCCGGCGCTGACCGACGCCCAGTCCGCGCGCCTCGCCGCGAGCGCGGCCGACATCCAAGGCATCTCCCAGACGGCAGAGACCTGGAGCGAAGAGCCCTATGCGGTCGACGCACTGCTCCTGGTGCACAGGGAGACGTGGAGCCTAGTTCCCCCCGCGCCCGGCCCCAAGACGCCCGCCTTCCTCCGCCAGGCCGATTCGACCGACAGGACCTGCGGCGCGACCGGTTGCCCGCCCGCCTGCGTCGACGCGTCATGCCCAGAGGCCGAGAACGTCACCCGGACCTTCACCTACGACAGCACCCACAACCGCCTCACCCAGCAGGACGAGCTGATCTCTGCTGTCCCGGGACCGAACGACACCAGCCTCCCGGAGAGGCGTTATGTCCGCACCTACACGTACGACGCCGGCTGGGAGGCGCGCGGCGTGCTCACCGCCGTCCGGGAAGAGTCGCTCCTCGCGGCCCCCTCGAACCGCGTGCTCACCAGCACGTCGTACACCTATGGCCCCGACCTGCCGCTGCCGCTCAGCAGGACCGAGCCGCTCCTGACCGACGCCGACGCGCTCGCCGCGCTCCCCGCGGCGGTCCGCGCGCCCCTGGAAGCGCCGCGCACGCGCGTGACGACCTACCGCTACGACGCCTTCGGCAACGTGGTCGAGACCTCCGACGCGCTCGGGACGCTGGCCATCAACGACTACGATCCGACCGGCGTCCTCCTGGTCAAGACGCGCAACGCCCTCGGCCACGAGACGCAGCTCTGCTACGGCACCACCGGCTGCGCGCTGCTCACCGAGCCCGCCCCGGCGGCCGAGGCCGGGCTCCCGGCGCGCAGCCTCGCGCCCACGCACATCCGGACGCCGCAGGGTGAGGTGACGCTCATCGAGTATGACGCGCGGCACCGGCCCGTGCGCGCCGCGCGCGAGAGCGGCGCCGAGACCAGCTACGCTTACCGCGACGCCGGCGCAGAGGCCCCCGCGCTCGTGCTCGGCAACGAGCGGCGCGCGCAGGAAGGGACGGCGACCGCGCTCGTCGAGCGCCTGGCGGCCTTCCGCGCCGACGGCCTCCCCATCGGCCAGGCCGTGGCCCACGAGGCGGGCGGCGCGCGCGTCGCCTCGTTCGAGCGCTACGGACGGCGCGGCGAGGTGGCCTTCGAGGCGCTGCCGTACTCCAGCGAGCTCGGCGTCCGCGCCGCCTTCGACGCGGGCCGCTTCCCCTCCCCGCCCGAAGGCGCGGCGCGCGGGGCGACCACCGCCTACGACGCGCTCGGCCGCGTCGTCGCCCGCACCGACGCCGCGGGACTCGCGACGCGCATCGCGTACGAGCCGTGGGGCCAGCGCGTCGAGGAGGACCGCGGCGCGACCTCAGGGCAGGAGCCGACGACCGACACGCGCCTCACCGTGGCGCGCGGCGGCGAGGTCCACGCCATCGTCGACGAGCTCGGGAACGTGCACCGCTACGAGCGCGACGAGCGCGGCAGCCTGCGCGCCATCTCGCTCGCAGGCGCCGGAGAGCCGCGCCGCGTGGCCCACGACTCGGCCGGCAACATCGTCATGACCTCGCTCCCCGGCGGACTCACCCGCCTCTGGGTCCGCGACGCGCGCGGCCGCGTCACCGAGCAGCTCACCTGGGACCGCGCCTTCGCGGCGCGCGAGAGCATCGCGTCGACCTACGACGCGCTCGACCGCGAGACCGAGATCGTCACGTCCTCGTCGTCGCGCCCCGACGGCTGGGACGAGATCTCGCTCGCCTACGACGCCCGCGACGGCGAGGAGCCGCGCCCCGAGCTCGTCGGTCGCCTCGTCGAGGCGACGGTCTCCGATCTCGCGAGCGCGCAGGGCGTGCAGGAGATCTTCGACTACGACGGCGACGGCCGGCTCGCCTCGCGCAGGATGTCCTTCGAGGCCGAGGGCGCGAGCCGCGTTTACGAGCAGCGATGGACGTACTCCCTCGACGGGACGGTCGCGTCGTACCGCGATCCGTTCCACAACGAGCTCGCCTTCACGCGGACGCCGCTCGGCGCTCCTTCGGCCATCACATGGTCCGTCGGCGATCGCGCGCCCGTCTCGCTCCTCGCGGACATCACCTACGACGCCCGCGGCCAGCTCGCGAGCTACCGCGTCCCGCAGACGAAGCTCAACCGGCAGCTCGGTTACGATCCGAGCTCAGGGCGGCTCACGCACCTCCGCGCGTGCGCGGGAGAGGGGGAGGAGCCGTGCGCTCTGGGAGCCCTTCAGGACGTGACCTACGACCGCCGCGCGGACGGGCGCGTGATCGCGGCGCGAGAGGGCGCCGGCGCGCCAGGAGCGGCGTCGGGCGGCGCGTCGTACACGTACGGCCCGCGCGGGGAGCTCCTCGGGGCCGTCGTGGCGGGCGCCGAGCACACCTACACCTACACGTCGGCCGGTCAGGTTGCCGCGCTCGGCGAGGGGACAGCGGCGCTCCCGTTCGATGCCGGCGCGGCGATCGGCGCGCTGCCGCTCCCGCAGGGCAACACCGGCGAGCTCGACGCGTTCGGGCGGCTCGTCTCCTTCGGGCCGTTCCACGGCGCCGAGTACGACCCCTGGGGCCGCCTCCGTCGCGTCCAGGTGGACGGCAAGACGATCGTGTACGGTTATGATGCCGCCGGCGAGCGCGTCGCGAAGCGCACGTTCGTCCGCGAGGGAGATCGGGAGGTCCCGGCGGAGCTCGTCGTCTACCCGACGGCGACGACGCGTGACGACGGCGTGGAGCGACAGAGCCTGGTCCGCCTCGACGACCGGCGCGTCGCGCTCCTCGTCAACGAGTCGCGGGTCCTGTCGCTCGTCGACGACCAGCTCGGGGCGGTGCGGCGCTCGGTCGACGAGCGCGGGGAGGTCGTCCTCTCGGCCGACTCCACCCCCTTTGGTACGCTCGCGCAGGGCGCCGAGGACGCTTCCTCGGGGCTCGCGAGCACCGAGCTCGTGCTCGGCTTCACCGGCCAGCTGCGCGATCCCGACACCGGGCTCGTCCACATGGGGGCGCGCGACTACGTCCCCTCGCTCGCGAGCTTCTCGACGCCGGATCCGTACGCGCTCCTCGTGCCGGAGCTCTGCGTGACGAGCCTGCTCGAGTGCAACCCGTACACCTACGTCGCCCACGATCCGGTCAACTTCGTCGACGAGACTGGCCTCACGATGAGCCAGCGCAATGCGCTCGGTCGCGCGAAGAGCCTCCCGAACCTGAGGAACGCGTCAAATCACGGCTCCACGACTGCCCTTACCAGGAGAGCCAGCCATGACAATTTTCAGGATTACGGGCGAGGGGCTGGGTTCGGGCAGCACAGCTGGGGGGACGGCAAACCCCCCGCGCGTGGCAAGTCCAATGGGCTCTATACCTGGACCAAGGACGCGAAGAACAAGGCGACCCTCGAGAAGACAAAAACGGCATCCCAGAACGTGATTTATAACGAGGATGGCAAAGTCGTAGGTCACATCGACTTCGTCGCCCACGGATCTGCTCTCTCCGGCCATGGGCACAGGTTCGAGACGCCAGGAGTAATCCAGGCGGGCCACGGAGCGGGCGCCCGGCACTACGCGCCGGGCGAGCTCCCTCCCCACTGGAGCAAGCTGCCTCCCAACGTGCCGGCCTATGTTCCGATCGGGCTGCACCAGTCAAGAAACCCAGTCCCGTTCGGGAAATGGCCCTGAGCGTGCGCGCGGGGGCCCGGGGGGGCCGCCGGTCCTGAACACGAAGTCTGCGGGACGACCTGCGTCATCCCGAGGTGGCACGGGCCCCGCAGACGCCGGCGCCGGAGCGCCGGCGGCGTCGAGGCGCTTGACGGTCCGGTTCAACATCGCGTCCGCGTCGCCGAGGCGGTCATGCTCCAGGCGGCGTCGAGCAGCATCCATCCTGCCAGAAGAACGACTCGCTCGATTTCGCGAAGGATGTCCGGAGTCGGTGGCATCCATGGAGCCATGAGGCATCCCTGGATTAGAATATCGGTCGCCCTCGCGCTGAGCGCGTGCGGGGGCGGCCTGCCGATGGAGGACGCGGACAGCTCCGACAAGGACCTGTCGCGCGAGGCGTCGCCTGCGGCCGGCGCGAGCGGCGAGGTCGCGGCGCTCGGCCCGAAGCCGGCGCTCGGCGTCGGCGTCTCGCCCGACCGGGGCGAGCTCGCCGCGAGCCTCCCGTTCCCGCCGCTTCCGGCGCGGGCCTCGTTCGGCCCCGAGATCGCGCTGGCCTATTCGCCCGTGCCGGCCGACATGGCCCAGGGCTTCGGCGTCGGCTTCAGCCTCGGCGTGCCGTCCATCCAGATGACGACCGACTGGGGTGTTCCCTACCGCGGGATGGTCAACACCACGAGCCGCGACATCACCGCGAAGCTGTCGCTCGGATCCGAGCGGCTCCTCTGGCTGCGGACCGACACCGTGAGCGGCAAGCCGAGGATCGAGTACCGCCTCGACGCTTCGGAGTCCGCGGTGCGCCTGTTCCGTTATCCGCAAGGCGGCACGGTCTCGCTCCGCGGCGCCGACGGCGCGCTGGAGAGCGTGCCCTTCACCGGCTTCGAGGTGGTCTATCCCGATGGACGGCGCGAGATCTACAGCGAGGAAGCCGCCGTGGCCGAGGGCGTCATGCTCGGTTCCGGCTTCTTCGCCACGCGCTGGCCGCTCGTGCACGCCATCGGGCCCACCGGCGAGGCCGTCTCGTACGAATACGTCAAGGAGGGCGACCGCTCCTACCTCAGCGCCGTCCGCTTCGCCGGCGGCAGGTCGGTCTACGCGCTCGAGTCGGTGCCGCGCAGCCACGGTCGCACCAGCCACCTCATGGGCTTTCCGCAGGGGCCGGGGCGGCTCTACACCAAGCTCACGGCCACCTTCGACGGCGAGCTGATGCACTCCTATTGCTTCGTCTACGCCGAGCACGGCGACGGCGGGCCGCACCTCTCCACCCACCCCGATTGCCAGTCGCTCGCCGACGAGGACTTCGCGGACGACCTCTCCCGCCTCGCCTCCTCGCTCGGCAGCGAGGACAAGCTGCTCGGCGTCTACCGCTTCGGCTCCAGCGCGCCGGCGCCGCACTTCACCCGCGACACCCCCGCCGAGCCGCTCGTGCGCTTCCAGTACACCTCCTGGGGTGAAACGGAGATCGCCGGTCACGAGCTCGTCTACAGCCTCGATGTCCCCGACGTCTTCGGCTTCGGCCCCGGCGGCGGCTCGGAGCTCTTCGACATCAACGCCGACGGCCTCGTCGACATCCTGCGTTACTCCTCCCTCAGCGGCACCAGCTCCCCGTCGTTCAACTCAGGCGATCTCGCCGACGCCAACCCCTTCTTCGCCGGCGCCGCGCTCACCGTCGAGCGCACCTCCGGCGGCGTCACCCGCCGCGACGTGCCCCGCTTCGACGACGCCTCCACCACCAGCGTCTTCCTCTCCGGCGACTTCGACGGCGACGGCCGCTCCGACCTGGCCCAGGTCGTGCGCACCAGCACGCGCACCGAGCTCGTCCACTACCCAGGTCGCGCCGACCGCGCTCGCCCCTTCGCCTCCGCCACGGGCGCCACCGCCGTCCCCCTCGAGCTGTCCCGCTTCGCGCGCGGCCGCACCCAGGCCATCGACCTCAACGCCGACGGCAAGGCCGACCTGCTCACCTCGGTCCCCGGCGTCACCGACAGCACCTGGACCGCCCTCATCAACGTCACCCTGCCCGGCGACAGCGCCCTCTCCTTCGTCCCGCTCACCACCGGCCTCAAGTTCCCCTTCCAGCAGGGCGCTGGCACCGAGCTCGACAACCCCGCCTACCGCTTCCTCGACGCCAACGGCGATGGCCTGACCGACTTCGCCGTCCTCCGCGTAAGCGGCACCGGCGACAAGGGCATCTGCCTCTACGAGAACCAGGGCAAGCTCACCGCCTATCCGGCCGGCACCCAGTCCCAGGCCAAGCTCTCGACCGGCGCGCTGCTCTTCGGCTCCCCCACCGCCGCCGACACCACGTGCGCCCAGGGCCGCTTCATCCCCGTTCCCGGCCTGCCCGCGAGCGCCAACCTCAACGCCATGTGGCTCATCGATGCCAACGGCGATGGCGACGTCGACCTCGTCAACGTCGCCGGCCCGAGCCAGCTCGGCCTCTGGCTCGGACGAGGCGAAGACGGCTTCGAGAGCGAGCGCAGGCTCCCGCTCGACGAGGGCGTCTCCGTCGATCCCACCAACAAGTGGAACACCCGCGTGCTCGACATCGACGCTGACGGTGTGGAAGAGATCTTCGTCTACGAGCCCAGCGCCAGCGGCGGCCGCATCAAGGTCATCGACTTCAACCGCGACGGCATCAACAACCGCATCGGGCCCGACCTGCTCACAGCAGCCGAGGAGGGCCCGGGCCTGCGCCACGCCTTCCAGTACGCCACCAGCACCGACGAGATGATCCGCGACGCACGCCGCTTCGGCCGCGACGACGCCCGGGTCAAGGGCCTTCCTTACCCGGTCACCGTCGTCAAACGCCACCTCACCGCCGTCGGCGGCGACCCGCCGCACGTGCGCGAGCTCCAGTACCACACGCCCTTCTTCAACGAGCGCGAGCGCTACTTTGCCGGCTTCGGACAGTCCGAGGAGCTCGAGCTCGGCGACGACGCCACGGCCAGCGTGGTCCGCCGGCGCAAATACCAGGTCTCGTCTTCGGCGGCGACCGCCCAGACCCGGCGCTTCTTCGCCGGAAAGCTCCTGTCCGAGGAGGTCTTCCACCCGCAGCTGACCAGCGCGCAAGCCGCGAGCGCGGCCGCGTGGCCCACCGGTCTTCACGACGTCTCCCGGACGGCAGAGACCTGGAACGAGGAGCCCTATGCGGTCAACACACTGCTCGAGGTGCACAGGGAGACGTGGAGCCTCGTTCCCCCCGCGCCTGGCCCCAAGACGCCCGCTTTCCTCCGCTTGACGGGCTCGGCCGACACGCGCTGCGGCGCGACCGGCTGCCCGCCCGCCTGCGTCGACGCGCCGTGCGCGGAAGCCGAGAACGTCACCAGGACCTTCACCCACGACAGCACCTACAACCGCCTGGTCCAGCAAGGCGAATCGTTCTCTGCGGTATCGGGCCCGGCCGGCACCGGCCTCCCGGAGCGGCATTATGTCCGCACCTATGAGTACGACTCGGGCTGGCAGGCGCGCGGCGTGCTCACCGCGCTCAGCAAGACGACCCTTTCGACGGCGTCCGTGGCCAGCGCCCTGCAGAGCACATCGTACGAGTATGGCCCGGACCTGCCGCTGCCGGTCCGCAAGACCGAGCTGCTCCGGGCCGACCAGGCCGCGCTGGCCAGCCTGCCCGCCGCGGTGCGCGCGCCGGTGGAGGCGGATCGCTCGCGCGTCGAGACATCCACCTACGACGTCTTCGGCAACGTGGTCGAGACCGCGGACGCGCTCGGGACGCTGGCCATCAACGACTACGACCCGAGCGGCGTCCTCCTGGTCAAGACGCGCAACGCCCTCGGCCATGAGACGCAGTACTGCTACGGCACCGCCGGTTGCGCGCTGCTCACCGAGCCCGCCCCGACGGCCGAGGCCGACCTCCCGGCGCGCAGCCTCGCGCCCACACACGTCCGGACGCCGCAGGGCGAGCTGACGCTCACCGAGTACGACGCGCGGCACCGGCCCGTGCGCGTCGCGCGCGAGAGCGGCGCCGAGGACACCTACGTGTACCGCGACGCCGGCGCAGAGGCCCCCGCGCTCGTGCTCAGCAGCGAGCGGCGCGCCTCGGCCGAGTCAGGCGGCGCCCTCGTCGAGCGCCTCGCCGCCTTCCGCGCCGACGGGCTCGCCATCGGCCAGGCGGTGGCGCACGAGGCCGGCGGCGCGCGCGTCGTCGCGTTCGCGCGCCACGGCCGCCGCGGCGAGGTCCTCTTCGAGGCGCTCCCCTACGAGGCCACGCTCGGCGTCGGCGCGGCCTTCGGCGCCGGCCTCTTCCCCGCCCCGGAAGGCGCCGCCCCCGCCGGCGCGACGATCGCGTACGACGCGCTCGGGCGCGCCGTTGGCCGCGCCGACTCGGCGGGCCTCGTGACCCGCATCTCCCACGAAGCCTGGGGTCAGCGCGTCGACGAGCTCCGCAGCTCGGCTCCGGGGACGACCCCGCAGACGCGCCGCATCGTCGCGCGCGCCGGCGAGGTCTACGCCGTCGTCGACGAGACGGACCAGGTGCATCGTTACGAGCGCGGCGAGCTCGGGCGCCTGCGCGCCATCACCCTCGCGGGGTCCGAGGCGCGCCGCGCGGCGCACGACTCGGACGGCGAGATCGTCATGACGTCGCTCCCCGGCGGCCTCACGCGCCTCTGGGTCCGCGACGCGCGCGGGCGCGTGACCGAGCAGCACACCTGGGACCGCGGCTTCACCAGCCAGGAGGTCCTCAAGGCAACCTACGACGCGATCGACCGGGCGACGGAGGTGGTCGCCTCGTCGTCCTCGGCGTCATCCCCCGAGAAGGTGTGGGACGAGATCGAGCTCACGTACGACGGTCCGAGCGACGAAGGGCCGCGACCCGATCTCCTCGGCCGTCTGGTCGAGGCGACGGTCGTCGATCACGTGAGCGGGCACCACGTGCGCGAGGTCTTCGCGTACGACGGCGATGGCCGGATGACCGCCCGGGGGCTGTCGTTCGAGGGCGAGGACGTCAGGGGCCCCTACAGAGAAGAGTGGACCTACGACCTCGACGGGACGGTCGCCTCCTACCGCGATCCCTTCGGCAACCACCTCACGTACACGCGGACCCCGTGGGGCGCTGCTTCGTCGGTCGCGTGGGCGGCCCCCGGCCGCGAGGCCGTCCCGCTCCTCACGGGCTTCGCCTACGACGCCCGTGGCCGGCTCACGGGGTACAACGTCCCGCTCACCCGCCTGCAGCGGACGCTCGGTCACGACCCGAGCTCGGGGCGGCTCACCCACCTCGGCGCGTGCGCGGGTGATGGCCCCGATCCTTGTGCTCTCGGCGCCTTGCAGGACCTGAGCTACGAGCGCCGCGCCGATGGGCGCGTGGTCGCGTCGCGCGAGGGCGCGGCCGGGGTGACGTCGTACACGTACAGCGCCCGCGGCGAGCTGCTCGGGGCCGACGTGGACGGGGTGGCGCATGTGTACGGGTACACGCCCGCCGGCCAGGTCGAGCGGCTCGGCGAGGGCGCCGCGGCGCTCCCGTTCGACGCCGGCGCCGCGCCCGGCAAGCTGCCGCTCCCGCAGGGCAGCCATGGCACGCTGGACGAGTTCGGACGGCTCGTCGCCTTCGGCTCGTTCCGCGACGCCGAGTACGACCCGCGGGGCCGCCTCCGGCGCGTCCAGGTGGACGGCAAGACGATCGTGTACGGCTACGACGCCGGCGGCGAGCGCATCTCGAAGCGGTCGCTTCGCAGCGAAGCGGACGGCGAGGTCGCGGTGGAGCTCGTCGTCTACCCGACCCGGACGACGCGCGACGACGGCGTGGAGCGCCAGAGCCTGGTCCGCCTCGGCGACCGGCGCGTCGCGCTCCTCGTCGACGAGGCGCGCGTGCTGTCGCTCGTCGACGACCAGCTCGGCGCGGTCAGGCGCGTGGTCGACGAGCGCGGCGAGGTCGTCCTCTCGGCCGATCCCACGCCGTTCGGCGCGCTTCCGCCGGGCGTCGAGGGCGCTTCCTCGGGGCTGCGCAGCGCCGAGCTCGTCTCCGGGTTCACCGGCCAGCTGCGCGACCCGGACACGGGGCTCATCCACATGGGGGCGCGCGACTACCTCCCTGCCCTCGCGAGCTTCACGACGCCCGACCCGTATGCGCTGGCGACGCCGGAGCTCTGCGTGACGAGCCTGCTCGAGTGCCATCCTTATACGTACGTGGCCCACGACCCGGTCAACTTCGTCGACGAGGCTGGCCTCATGATGAGCTCGGCAGCCCACGTGGCGCGAGCGGCCGCTCGATCGGGCTCGATCCGGACATCGATGCATCAGGCGAGCCACATGGCCGGGCGCCAGATGTCGTCGACGCCGGGGCACCAGCAGACGAGAGGGATGAGCAGTCACGAGTGGCGATCCGAGGCGCGCAAGCAGCTCAACGATCTGCTGGAACCGCACATGAAACAGGGGAACTATGGCAACGCCATCGTGACCGTGAACAAGCTCCTCGACAGCTCTGTCGCCCGTGCGTTCGGCATCGGCGATGAGCCGGCGGTGACGCTCATCCGTGAAATCAGCAGCAATCCTGCCTTCGTGGAGCGAATGAGGAGCGCGACGACCCTGGAGGAGCACATCGAGGCGCAAAGGAAGGAGGTGGAGGTGTTCTCGCCAGACCGCCACAAGTTCGATACCGCCTCCCAGCTCATCGCGGACGTCCCTATACCGGTCCGCGGCCTGCTGTCCTACGTGCTGTCGCAGCGCAACAACGGCACGACGTCCAACTGAGCCGGTGAATCCGCTCGTCCAGTGAGCGCGCCGCGCGGCACAGGGCCTGGGAGCCTGGAGGCTCCCAGGCCTGGCAGGCTCGCTGCCGCCCCTCCCGCTCTGGAGCGTGGCGGCAGCGCCGCGCGGCACAATACATTTCCCCACATATCCCACCTGTAGCAACGCGGCTGCGCACGATTCTGCGAAGGACGGTCGGGGCCCGCGGCATCCAGGGATGCGAGCGCGTGCCGGTCCAGGGCGCGCCGAGGTTGCAAGGCGCCGCGACCCGGAGCGCTCTCCTGAGTGAACTCCGTCCCAGAAGCCAGAGGAGCCTTCCCAGGCAGCGGTCGCGACTCCCCTGGAGCACCGCGTCCGCGCGGGCCGCCATCGCCCTGCCCGATTCGACGTTTCCGAAGAGCCGAGCTCCAACCGAGGACGAGCTCAGGGGACGAAGTACAGCAAGAGGAGCGAGATGAGACGAAGATGGTTGTGGCCGGGCCTTGCCCTCACGCTGAGCGCGTGCGGGGGCGGCCTGCCGATGGATGATATCGACAGCTCCGGGAGGGACGTCTCGCGCGCGGCATCGCCGGCGCCCGGGTCGAGCGGCGATGTCGCGGCGCTCGGCCCGCGGCCGGCGCTCGACGTCGGCGTCTCGCCCGACCGGGGCGAGCTCGCCGCGAGCCTCCCGTTCCCGCCGCTTCCGGCGCGGGCCTCGTTCGGCCCCGAGATCGCGCTGGCCTATTCGCCCGTGCCGGCCGACATGGCCCAGGGCTTCGGCGTCGGTTTCAGCCTCAGCGTGCCGTCCATCCAGATGACGACCGACTGGGGGGTTCCCTTCCGCGGCATGGTCAACACCACGAGCCGCGACATCACCGCGAAGCTGTCGCTCGGATCCGAGCGGCTCCTATGGCTGCGGACCGATACCGTGAGCGGCAAGCCGAGGGTCGAGTACCGCCTCGATGCGTCAGAGTCGGCCGTGCGCCTGTTCCGTTATCCGCAAGGCGGCACGGTCTCGCTCCGCGGCGCCGACGGCGCGCTGGAGAGCGTGCCCTTCACCGGCTTCGAGGTGGTCTATCCCGATGGACGGCGCGAGATCTACAGCGAGGAGGCCGCCGTGGCCGAGGGCGTCATGCTCGGTTCCGGCTTCTTCGCAACCCGCTGGCCGCTCGTGCACGCCATCGGGCCCACCGGCGAGGCCGTCTCGTACGAATACGTCAAGGAGGGCGACCGCTCCTACCTCAGCGCCGTCCGCTTCGCCGGCGGCAGGTCGGTCTACGCGCTCGAGTCGGTGCCGCGCAGCCACGGCCGGACCAGCCACATCATGGGCTTCCCGCAGGGGCCGGGGCGGCTCTACACCAAGCTGACAGCCACCTTCGATGGCGAGCTGATGCACTCCTACTGCTTCGTCTACGCCGAGCACGGCGACGGCGGGCCGCACCTCTCCACCCACCCCGATTGCCAGTCGCTCGCCGACGAGGACTTCGCGGACGACCTCTCCCGCCTCGCCTCCTCGCTCGGCAGCGAGGACAAGCTGCTCGGCGTCTACCGCTTCGGCTCCAGCGCGCCGGCGCCGCACTTCACCCGCGACACCCCCGCCGAGCCGCTCGTGCGCTTCCAGTACACCTCCTGGGGTGAAACGGAGATCGCCGGTCACGAGCTCGTCTACAGCCTCGATGTCCCCGACGTCTTCGGCTTCGGCCCCGGCGGCGGCTCGGAGCTCTTCGACATCAACGCCGACGGCCTCGTCGACATCCTGCGTTACTCCTCCCTCAGCGGCACCAGCTCCCCGTCGTTCAACTCAGGCGATCTCGCCGACGCCAACCCCTTCTTCGCCGGCGCCGCGCTCACCGTCGAGCGCACCTCCGGCGGCGTCACCCGCCGCGACGTGCCCCGCTTCGACGACGCCTCCACCACCAGCGTCTTCCTCTCCGGCGACTTCGACGGCGACGGCCGCTCCGACCTGGCCCAGGTCGTGCGCACCAGCACCCGCACCGAGCTCGTCCACTACCCGGGTCGCGCCGACCGCGCTCGCCCCTTCGCCTCCGCCGCGAGCACCACCGCCGTCCCCCTCGATGTCTCCCGCTTCGCCCGCGGCCGCACCCAGGCCATCGACCTCAACGCCGACGGCAAGGCCGACCTGCTCACCTCGGTCCCCGGCGTCACCGACAGCACCTGGACCGCGCTCATCAACGTCACCCTGCCCGGCGACAGCGCCCTCTCCTTCGTCCCGCTCACCACCGGCCTCAAGTTCCCCTTCCAGCAGGGCGCCGGCACCGAGCTCGACAACCCCGCCTATCGCTTCCTCGACGCCAACGGCGATGGCCTGACCGACTTCGCCGTCCTCCGCGTCACCGGCGCCGGCGACAAGGGCATCTGCCTCTACGAGAACCAGGGCAGGCTCACCGCCTATCCGGCCGGCACCCAGTCCCAGGCCAAGCTCTCGACCGGCGCGCTGCTCTTCGGCTCCCCGAGCGCCGCCGACCCCACGTGCGCCCAGGGCCGCTTCATCCCCGTCCCCGGTCTCCCCGCGAGCGCCAACCTCAACGCCATGTGGCTCATCGACGCCAACGGCGATGGCGACGTCGACCTCGTCAACGTCGCCGGCCCGAGCCAGCTCGGCCTCTGGCTCGGACGGGGCGAAGACGGCTTCGAGAGCGAGCGCAGTATCCCGCTCGACGAGGGCGTCTCCGTCGACCCCACCAACAAGTGGAACACCCGCGTGCTCGACATCGACGCTGACGGCGTCGAAGAGATCTTCGTCTACGAGCCCAGCGCCAGCGGCGGCCGCATCAAGGTCATCGACTTCAACCGCGACGGCATCAACAACCGCATCGGGCCCGACCTGCTCACAGCGGCCGAGGAGGGCCCGGGCCTGCGCCACGCCCTCCAGTACGCCACCAGCACCGACGAGATGATCCGCGACGCCCGCCGCTTCGGCCGCGACGACGCCCGGGTCAAGGGCTTTCCCTACCCGGTCACCGTCGTCAAACGCCACCTCACCGCCGTCGGCGGCGACGCGCCGCGCGTGCGCGAGCTCCAGTACCACACGCCCTTCTTCAACGAGCGCGAGCGCGATTTCGCCGGCTTCGGACAGTCCGAGGAGCTCGACCTCGGCGATGACGCAGAGGCCCACGTGGTCCGCCGGCGCAAATACCAGGTCTCCTCCCCGGCCGTGACCGCGCAGACCCGCCGCTTCTTCGCCGGAAAGCTCCTCTCCGAGGAGGTCTTCCACCCGGCGCTGACCGACGCCCAGTCCGCGCGCCTCGCCGCGAGCGCGGCCGCCTGGCCGGCCGACATCCACGGCGTCTCCCAGACGGCGGACACCTGGAGCGAGGAGCCCTATGCGGTCAACACACTTCTCCAGGTGCACAGGGAGACGTGGGAGCTCTCTCCCTCCGCGCCCGGCCCCAGGACGCCCGCCTTCCTCCGCCAGACGGAGTCCGCCGACTCGCGCTGCGGCGCGGCCGGCTGCCCGCCCGCGTGCGTCGACGCGCCGTGCGCGGATGCCGAGAACGTCACCCGGACCTTCACCTACGACACCACCTACAACCGCCTCACCCGCGAAACCGAGGCCGCGTCCGCGGTCGCCGGCCCCAGCGCGGCGGCCGGGCTGCCGGCGCGCAGCTACGTCCGCACCTACACGTACGACCCCGACTGGCAGGCGCGCGGCGTGTCCACCGCCGTTCGAGAAGAGTCGCTCTTCGCGGCGTCGTCAGGCCGCCTGCTCGCCAGGACCTCGACCACGTACGGCCCCGACCACCCGCTCCCCGTGAGCCAGACCGAACCCCTCCTGGTCGACGCCGACGCGCTCGCCGACCTGCCCGCCGCCGCGCGCGCGCCGGTGGAGGCGCCGCGCTCGCGCACCCAGACGTACACCTACGACGTCTTCGGCAACGTGATCGAGACCGCGGACGCGCTCGGGGTCCTGGCCGTCAACGACTACGACGCGACCGGCGTCCTCGTGGTCAGCACGCGCAACGCCCTCGGTCATGAGACGCAGTACTGCTACGGCGCCGCGGGCTGCGATCTGACCGAGACCGCTCCGCCGTCCGTCGCCGAGCTCCCGGCGCGCAGCCTCTCGCCCACGCACGTCCACACGCCGCAGGGCGAGGTGGAGCTCACCGAATTCGACGCGCGGCACCGGCCGGTGCGTGTGGCGCGCTCGAGCGGGTCGGAGCTCGCCTACGTGTACCGCGACGCCGGCGCAGAGGCCCCCGCGCTCGTCCACGTCGCCGAGCGCCGCGCGCCGGGCGAGGCGGGCAGCGCCCTCGTCGAGCGCCTCGTCGCCTTCCGCGCCGACGGCCTCCTCGTCGGCGAGGCCGTCGCGCACGAGGCGGGCGGCGCGCGGGTCGCCTCGTTCACGCGTTACGGGCGCCGCGGCGGCGTGCTCTTCGACGCGCTCCCGTACGGGAGCGCCGCGGGCGTCCGCGCCGCCTTCGACGCGGGCGCCTTCCCCGCGCCGGAAGGCGCCGCCCCCGCCGGCACGGCCGCCGCCTACGACGGGCTCGGGCGCGTCGTGACCCGCACCGACCCGACGGGCCTCGTCGCGTCGACCACCTACGAGCCGTGGGGCGAGCGCGTCGAGGAGCGCCTCGGCGCGGGGCCGGGGGCGACGACCGAGGCGCGCCTCACCGTGGCGCGCGGCGAGGAGGTCCACGCCCTCGTCGACGAGCTCGGCCAGGTGCACCACTTCGACCGCGACGACCGCGGCCGGCTGCGCGCCGTCTCGCTCGCGGGCGCCGGCGCGCCGCGCCGCGTGGCCTACGACTCGGCCGGCGACATCGTCATGACGTCGCTCCCCGGCGGCCTCACGCGCCTCTGGGTCCGCGACGCCCGCGGCCGCATCGCCGAGCAGCACACCTGGGACCGCGCCTTCACCCGTCAGGAGAGCATCACGGTGACCTACGACGCGCTCGACCGCGCGACCGACATCGCCACGTCGTCGTCGTCGCGCCCGGACGGCTGGGACACGCTCTCGCTCGCCTACGACGACCTCGACGGCGAGGCGCGCCCCGAGCTCGTCGGGCGCCTCGTCGAGACGACGGTCGTCGACCTCGTCGCGGGGCACAACGTCCGCACGGCGCTCCGGTACGGCCGCGACGGCCGGCTCACGGGCCGGACGACGACCTTCGAGGCCGACGACACCCGCCGCGAGTACGACGAGCAGCTGACCTACGGCCTCGACGGCACGATCGCCTCGTACCGCGATCCGTTCGGCAACCAGCTCGACTTCGAGCGCACCCCGTCGGGCGCCCCCGCGGCGATCGCCTGGTCCGCCGCCGGCCGCGGGCCCGTCCCGCTGCTCGCGGACATCACCTACGACCCCCGCGGAGAGCTCGAGGGCTACCGCGTCCCGCGCACCCGCCTGCGCCGCGCGCTCGGCCACGACGCGCGCTCCGGCCAGCTCACCGCCCTGCGCGCCTGCACCGGCGACGCGCCGGAGCCGTGCGCGCGCGGCGACGTGCAGGACGTGACCTACGAGCGCCGCGCCGACGGCCGGGTCATCGTCGCGCGGGACGCCGCGCTCCCCGTGGCCGGCGCCGAGGGCGCCGGGGCCGTGGGCGAGACCTCCTACACGTACAGCGCGCGCGGCGAGCTGCTCGGGGCCGTTGCCGCGGGCGCCGAGCACACCTACACCTACACACCAGCCGGTCACGTCGCGGCGTTCGGCGAGGGGGCCGAGGCGCGCGTGTTCGACGCCGGGGCAGACCCCGGCGGGCTGCCACTCCCGCAGGGCAGCGGCGGCGAGCTGGACGAGTTCGGGCGGCTCGTCGCCTTCGGGTCGCTCCGCGGGGCCGAGTACGACCCCTGGGGCCGCCTCCGGCGCGTCGAGGTCGACGGCGGCGAGATCTTCTACGGTTACGACGCGTTCGGCGAGCGCATCGCGAAGCGCGTGGTCGGCCGCGAGGGCGAGCGCGAGCTCGTCGTGTACCCGACGCAGACGACGCGCGACGACGGCGTCGAGCGCCAGAGCCTGATCCGCCTCGGCGATCGGCGCGTCGCGCTGCTCGTCGACGGCGAGCGGGTGCTGTCGCTCGTCGACGACCAGCTCGGCGCGGTGCGGCGCGTGGTCGACGAGCGCGGCGACGTCGTGCTCTCGGCCGATCCCACGCCGTTCGGCTCGTTGCCGCGGGGCATCGAGGGCGCTCCCTCGGGGCTCCGCAGCGCCGAGCTCGTCCTCGGCTTCACCGGCCAGCTGCGCGACCCCGACACCGGGCTCGTCCACATGGGGGCGCGCGAGTACGTCCCTGCGCTGGCGAGCTTCGCCACGCCCGATCCGTACGTGCTCCTCGCGCCGGAGCTCTGCGCGAGCAGCCTGCTCGAGTGCAACGCCTACGCGTACGTCGCGCACGACCCGGTGAACTTCATCGACGAGACGGGCTTCACGAGGAGCCCGGCCGAGCGCATCCGATCGCCGCGGAGCATGGGCGCCCGCATGGCCAGGGCCGCCAAGTCGGTCAAGGAGAAGGGAGGCCCTTTCCTGAAGCAGTGGCTCCACAACTTCCTCGCGAACGCGCGCGGCGGCGCGCCCTCGAACGGGATGCCCCGCACGTCCGCGGCGGTGGAAGACCGCGATAGCGCCGTCAAGGAGCTCGCGAGCACCGCGAGATCCGAGCTCAAGCAGCTGAAGAGGGGCCCGTTCGCGCCGAGGAAGACCAGCGTGCAGAGGATCAACGCCCTCGCCGCCAGGACCCTCGAAGGGCGGCGGGCGATCGAGGCGACCTACCGAGAAAAGATGACGCCCGAGGCGCGTGAGCGGCTCGAGAAGCAGAACCTCGAGAAGTTCGGCGACCCGCTCGGCGCCACCGTCGATCACCTGCGGGGGCAAGGGTGGAGCTGGGACAAGATCCTCAAGGCCTCCGTGAAGACGGACACCGGGAAGCTGGGCTTCATGGTCGAGCAGCCCTAGCCAGCGTTCGCCCTGCCTCCGTGAACCGAGCGGCGCGCGGCGAGGCGACCTGTCCCACCTTGGTGTCCTCGCCCCGCGCTACTCCACCGTCGCGTAGGCCTGCGTCCACGCCCGCTTCCCGTCCGGCTGCGTGACGCGGGCCCGCACGTACCGCTCCCCCCCGCGGAGCCGGTACGTCGCCCGCCCCGTCAGCAGCCGCTGCCGGTCCAGCACGCGCCCCCCGGCCCCGACGAACTCGACCACGGCCCCCGTGGCCGCCGGCCAGACCGAGAACGAGTCCTCCGCCACGGCGATCCTGCGCAGCCTCGCCCCCGACGACGCGTAGAGCCGCCGCCGCGCGAGCGCATTGCAGATCGCGGCGCTCGACACCTCGCGGGAGAACACCTCGATGAACGCGCGCCCCGGCCCCGCCGGCGGGGCGCTCGACTCCGGCACGAGCTGGTGCAGGTCGTCCACCGCCACCGCGGCGATGCCGGCCCCTGCCGGGCCCCGCGCCGTCAGCACCACGTCCCAGATCGCCTCGTGTGACGGCCGCGTCGCGTCCCCCTCGGTGTGCACGTACGGATGGCCGCTGTAAATTTCCAGGAGCTCCGCGGGTGGCGCCGCCATGATATCGCCGGCCGAGAGCGCCCAGTCGAAGTTCGGGTGGTTGATCAGCGCCACGCCCCCCTCCGCGCGCACGCGCCCGATCGCCCAGCGCAGCGCCTCCACCTTTGTCGGGAAATGCCCGCCGCCGATCGTCCGCTGCGTGCACAGCGCATTCACGTGCACCGGCCGACCCTCCGCCGTCATCGTCACCTCTTCCCCGGGGATGACGACGAAATTCGGTGAGGGCTGGGACGCCGGGGACATCGTGGGATCCACCCGCTGGTTGTGGTCTGTCAGGGCCACAAAGGCATACCCGTTCTCGCGGTACCACCGCACGACGTCATCCGGCGCGCTGTCCCCGTCGCTGAGCGACGTGTGCGTGTGGAGGTTGCCTCGCTGGAAGACCTCGACGTCGAGCGGCTCTGCGAACCGCAGCGGGCTCCGCGCCCCTTCCGCCCCGGAAGCGGCCGTGGGGCCCTCCTTCCAGCAGGCGAAGGCCGCCGCTGCGCCGATGAGCAGGAGAGCGATCCAGCGTGCGCGATTCTTCATCTCCGCCAGCAGCCTCTCCTCATCCTCCGATCCCCGGCCAGCAGCAGAGTATACCGGCGCCATCGGCCGCGACCAATTCGGTGCACCTCGGCCGCTCGCCTCCACTGCATTCGCTGCCTTCCGTGACTTTCCGCCTTCTCACCTCCCCTCCCCTTTCGCCTCCCCTCCCCTTTTCGCCCCCCTCCCCTTTTCGCCCCCCTCCCCCTTTCGCCCCCCTCCCTCTCCTCACGCCGGCCGCTGCATAATCCGCCGGTGCCCCGCCCTCTCCTCGCGCTCGTCATGATCGTCAAGGACGAGGCCCGCTCCATCCGCGAGACCCTCGCCTCCGCGAGGCCTTATGTCGACCGCTACACCCTGCTCGACACCGGCTCCACCGACGGCACGCAGGCCCTCGCGCGCGCCGCCATGGACGGCCTCCCGGGCGATCTCGTCGAGGAGCCCTTCGTCGATTTCGGCACGACCCGCAGCCGCGCGCTCGACCTCGCGGGCGACGCCGCCGTGTTCACCCTCATGCTGAGCGGCGACGAGCGCCTCGTGGGCGGCGGCGCGCTCCGCCGCTTCTGCGAGGCGCACCGCGACGCCTCGGGCCCGGGCCACGGCGCCTACTACGTCCGCGTCCGCTTCGGCGACGCCGTGTACGACTCCGCGCGGCTCGCCCGCGCCTCGGCCGGGTGGCGCTACGTCGGCGCGACCCACGAGGTGCTCGCCAGGGACGGCGAGCCGCCGCCCTCCGTCCGCGTGCCCGAGGCGCACATCGTCCACGACCTGTCGCGCCGCGACCCCGCGGCCCAGACCCGGCGGTGGGAGCGCGACCTCGACCTGCTCTCCGCCGAGCTCACCCGCTCCCCCGGCAGCGGCCGCGCCGCCTTCTACCTCGCGCAGACGCTGGAGTGCCTCGGCCGGCACGAGGAGGCGTTCCAGGCTTACGAGCGCCGCGCCGCGCTCGGCGGCTGGCGCGAGGAGGTCTACGAGTCGCTGTTCCGCATGGCGCGCACCGCCGCCGCGCTCGGGCGCCCCTGGCCCGAGGTCCAGCAGCGTTACCTCGACGCCCACGCCCACAGCCCGCACCGCGCCGAGCCGCTCTTCGCCGTCGCCTTACGCTGGTACGAGCAGCGGTGCTGGCCGCTCACCTACCTCTTCGCCTCGCGCGGCGCCGCCATCCCCTTCCCCGCCCAGGCCACGCTCTTCGTCGACGCCGAGGTCTACGAGCACAAGCTCCTCGACCTCGTCGCCACGAGCGCCTTCTACGTCGGCGAGCTCGCCGCCGGCGAGGCCGCGCTCACGAAGGCCCTCGCGCGCCGGCCCGGCGACGCGCGCCTGCTCAAGAACCTCGCCTTCTACGCCGCCGCGAAGAAGCGCTGACGCGCGCCCGCCGCGTCATGACGCGCGCCCGCCGCCAAGGAGCGAAGGCGCGCGCCCTCGTCGGCGCCCCCTCAGCGGCCGTCGTCGTCCTTCCCGAGCCAGCCCTTGCGGCGGTAGTACGAGAGGAGCCCGACGACGCTCGCCAGCATCAGGAGCCACACCATCGGATACCCGTAGTACCAGTCGAGCTCCGGCATGTTGTACGGCGAGCTCTCGTGGTGGAAGTTCATCCCGTAAATCCCCGCGATGGCGGTGATCGGCAGGAAGATCGTCGAGATGATGGTGAGCACCTTCATGATCTCGTTCATCCGGTTCGACATCCCGGAGAGGTGGAGGTCCATGAGGCCCGAGCTGAGCTCGCGGTAGGTCTCGATCATGTCCATCAGCTGCACCGCGTGGTCGTAGGTGTCGCGCAGGTAGAGCCGCGTGTCCTTCGAGATCATCGGGTTGTCGTCGCGGAGGAGCGCGTTCACGAGGTCGCGCTGCGGCCAGACCGCGCGCCGCAGCGTGAGCAGGTCGCGCTTGAGGTCGTGGATCGGCTTCGACATCGGGCGCTTCGCCTCGAGGACCTCGAGCTCCAGGTCCTCGATGTGGTCGCCCATGCGCTCGAGCACCGGGAAGAAGCCGTCGACCACCGCGTCGAGCAGCGCGTAGGCGAGGTAGTCGGCGCCCCGCGTCCGCACCGTGCCCCGGCCGGCGCGGATGCGCTCCCGCACGACCCCCATCACGTCCCACTCGGCCTCTTCCTGGACGGTCAGGACGAAGGTCTTACCGAACAGGATCGCGAGCTGCTCGGTGCGCAGCGCGCAGTGCTCGTTGACCTGCGCCATCCGCGAGATGACGAGGACGTGCTCGCCCCCGTAGACGTCCGCCTTCGGCCGCTGGGGCACGTTGACCATGTCCTCCAGCGCGAGCGGGTGGATCTTGAAGATCTCGCCCAGCCGCTCGAACGTCGGCTTGTGGCCGAGCCCCCGGACGTCGACCCAGGTGATCGAGGGCCGGTCGTCGATGAGGTAGGGGATGCACTCCTCCACGCTCTCGATCTCCTTCTCGGCCACCACGTCGGCGTCGTAGTCGATGACGAAGATCTTCGGCCGGTTCGTGTTCTCGATGACGAGGGTTCCGGGGGGAGACGCCGGCGGCGGCTCGTGCACGAGCCGGTCGCGCTTCGGCCGCTGCGCCCCGGCCAGCTCGGCCCGCTCGCGGGCCCAGGAGGTGCGCAGCTCCGACTCGCTGTGCCGCGACTCGGGGGGATGGCTGGTCGTCGTCATGGGGACGGATGGTAGTCGAGGATCCCGCGGCATCGAGGGCACGCTGTGGCTCGCTCCGCAGCGCCGCCTGGCGTATGCTGACCTGGCCGCGGGGGGAACCGGCGCTTTCCTGGCCACCTCTTCACCCCTGTCCTGCTGGGCTGGGACCCGCCGCGCGGCGCGCCGGCCCGCGCCCGGCGTCGCCGCGCGCCCTGCCTTTCCGGATGCCCATGGGAACGACCCTCGACATCGCGATCGGCCTCGTCAGCGTCTTCTTCCTCCTGAGCGTCCTCTGCTCGGCCATCTACGAGGCGCTCGCGGGCGTCTTCCGGCTGCGCGCGCTCAACCTGGCGCAGAGCATCGAGATCATGCTCGCGGATCGCGCGCTCGACCCGCACGTCCTCCGGTCGCTGGCCGAGCGCGAGGGCGCAGAGCGCGCGGCGGCCGCCCGCGAGCCCTTCCTGACGCGCCTGGTCCGCGGCTTCGCCGAGCTCGTGCGCGTCCGGCTGATGCCGGGACCTCCCGCGTCCCCGCTCGCGAAGGCCCTCCGCCAGCACCCGCTGATCAAGGACCTCAAGTACGGCTGGGTGGGCCCGTCCTACATCCCGTCGCACGCGTTCGTGGCCGCGCTCCTCGACGTCCTGCGGCACGTCGACTGGTCCGGCGGCGCGCCGCCGTCGGCCGCCGCGCCGCCGTCGGCCGCCGCGCCGCTGCCGGCCGCCGCCGCGCCGCTGCCGCAGCCGGTCGCCGCGCTCGCGCCCGCGGCCGGGGCTACTGCGCCTGCGCCCTCGCCGGACGTTGCCGCCGCGCCCTCGCCGGACGTTGCCGCCGCGCCCTCGCCCGACGCTGCCGCCACCGCCGCGCCCTCGCCCGACGCCACCTCGCCCGCCCCCTCGCCGGGAGTCGCCGCCGCGCCCTCGCCCGACGCCACCGCCGCGCCCTCGCCCGACGGGGGAGTACAGGCGCCCGGCAGCGATCAGACGCCGCTCCAGGAGCTCCGGCGCCTCATTGCGAGCATGCCGCCGGAGAGCGATCTCCGGCGCGCCCTCGCCACGATCGTCGACGGCACGGTCAGGAACATCCGCGAGGCCAACGTCCGGCTCGAGCGGTGGTTCAACGACGCCATGGACCGAGCCTCCGGTCGGTACAAGCGCCGGGCGCAGCTCATCATCAGCGCGACGGCGCTCGTCCTCTGCGTCGGGTTCAACGCCGACAGCCTGAAGCTCGCGAGCGCCCTCTCGCGCGACGCCGCGGTGCGCGCGGCCATGCTCGCGGCGGCGCAGGAGATGGCGAAGTCGGCGCCCCGCGTCGCGCCCCATGAGCTCGGCATGGACAAGGACGAGGACGTGAGCGCCGCGATGGCCCAGGGCAGCGGCGTGCACAAGCAGCTCACGGGGCTCGACCTCAAGATCACCTGGGGCGTGAGCCCTCCCGGCGAGACGACCTTCACGGGGCTCTGGGGCGCGCTGTCCCGGGTCTTCGGCCGCGGCTCCGTCGCCTGGGTCCGGGGCGTGCTCGACCGGATCTTCAGCCCCGGCATCCTCATCACCACCGCCGCGGCCTCGCTCGGCGCGCCGTTCTGGTTCGACCTGCTCAACAAGCTCGTGAACCTCAGGACCGTCGGCAAGAGCCCCGAGCCCTACGAGCCCCCGAAGGGCGCCGGCCCCGACGAGAGCGTGAACCGCTGACCGGCGCGCCGGCCGCGCCGCGCGCGCAGACAGCGCGCCCACGTGTCGCTCAGCAAGCCCTGGTCGGGCCGCGCTACGACACCAGGCCGGCGTGCATCACAATCTGCGGCAATCCTGGAGCCAGTGGCTCGAACGTCCTCCGCGTCGTCCGGCACCTGGGGCAAGCGAGCTGCGGCACCGGCGTGCACCCGTCGAACATCCCATCCTGAAAACATGTCAATGCGGTCGGGCCGCCCAGTGACCTGGCGATAAGCGGCGCGCGACGCCCATCAGCTTCATCGCCTGCTGGGCTGCATCCTTCAACCGTCAGGAGAGCACTTCAGCGGCGGTCTTCGCCCCAAGGACGTTATCGATCCACCGGTCGAGGGTCGCGATGTCCTTGCATGCCTGGATGCGCGCGCTCTCGTCCTCGGTGAGCGAGATCCCCGCACGAGCGAGCAGCCGCAGCAGCGTGTCGCTCTTGCCCTTGAGTTCGCCCTCGCGGATGCCGTCGAGCTTGCCGCGATCGACGAGCTTTTGCACGAAGGAGGGGAACGTCGCCTCACCTTCTATCTGTCGTTCCATGACCAACGCCTCCAGAGCCCGCCGCATGGGCTCGCGCAGCCCGTTCCAGATGACCTGAAAGTATACTTCCGCGTGCTCCTGGTCGAGCCGCTCGAGACCGACGAGCGCCGCCTGGACCACGGCGAGCCCGTTTGGCCCGTTGCCGTGCGCCACCGCCGAGAGCACGGCGAGCTCCATCTCCTGCTCCGCCTCGGCAGGGTCGGAGATCTCGGGCACGACGGCCGGACCGAGCACCAGCGGCTTGACGTGGCCGAAGCCGAGGCCGACGTCGATGTTCTCCGCCGCCCAGGCGGCCACGTCGGCGCCCGGTGCGACCACGAGGACGACGGTGCCACAGCGCTTCTTCGCGCGCACGACCGTGACGTAAACCGGCCAGGAGAACTTCTTGTCCGGGTCCTCGTCGCGCTGAACCTCGATGACAATCGCCAGCACGAGCGTGCCGTTCGCGTCGCGGAGCTCGAGCACCAGGTCGGCGCGGAACTCCACCGGGATGAGCTGGTCGAGCGAGGACTCGACCACCGCGACCGAGGCATGCCGCGGCACATCGACGTGGAAGAGGGTCACGAGGAAGCGGGGCGCGAGCTCCGGGGTCTCGCGGAACATCTCGACGAGGGCGTTGTGCTCGAGCGTCGGCATGACGCTGGGCCGATGGCACGCGCCATACCGGCGCGAAACGACGGGAGAACGCGACGAAAGCTCCCCGTCAGGGGTGGCGGCGCCATGGCGGAGCGTGCGGCCGCTCCCCCGCGGTACGTCGGCCCGACGCTTCCCCGCGCCCGCTCACCCTTCCCCGCGCCCGCTCACCCTTCCCCGCGCCCTCATGGCGCCGCGCGCTCGAGCCACTCCCGCGCGTCCTTCTCCAGCAGCGGATCCCCGAGCCGCACCGACAGCTCGAGCACGTCCTCGAACTCGCGCCGCGCCAGCGCGTCGTGGCGCGCGTTCTTCAGCAGCATCGCCGCCGCCCAGCGGCCCTGCAGCACGTCATGCAGGTAGCCCTGCTCCTCCGCCTGCGCGATCAGCTCCTTCAGCCGCTCGCGCGCGTCCCCCACCCCCTCCACCCCGTCCAGGTACGCGATGTACATCCGGTTCGACGCCGCCACCCGGTCGTACCCCGCCTCGTCCGCCTGCTCGAGCGACGCCGAGAACAGCGACCGCGCCCGCTCGTAATCCCCCAGCCGGAACGATGCGTACGCGAGGTTGTGCAGGTTCACCACCCCGTCGAAGCGCAGCCCGAGCGCGCGGTCGAGCTCCAGCGCCCGCTCACACGCGCGCACCGCGGCCTCGAAATCCCCCGTGTAGAGCTCGATCATCACGAACAGCTTCGCCCGCACCGCCTCCGCCACCCGGTCGCCCGGATCCGAGCAGGCCTCCGACCGGGACAGCGCCTCGATCGCCCCGGCCCGATCCCCCGACGTCGCCCGCGCCAGCGCGACCGACAGGAGCACCCTCGGGTCGTCGATCGGTCCGAGCGCGTCGAGGTCGAGCGCCGCGCGCCGCGCGCGCGAGAACTGCCCCTGCAGGCAGGAGACCTCGAGGTCGACCATCAGCGCCTCGCGCAGGAGCTCGCGGTGCGCGAGCGCCATCTCGAACACCCCGTCGAGCAGGTCGTACGACATCCGGAACAGGTTCGTCGCGCCGAGCGCGCGGGCGAGCTCGATCCGGGAGCGCAGCCGGAGCTCGGCCGAAGACACCGCGTCGAGCCGCGACAGGATGCGGTCCGCGGCCGCCGGCAGCGACGGCGCGCGGCGCGAGTGGCTCGCCGCCTTCGACAGGATCTCCACCCACCGCCCGAGCTCCTCGGGCTCGCGCCGCGACACGTCGCAGAGCTCGAACGCCCGCGTCATCGCCGCGATCGCGGCGTCGTACTGCCCGATGCGCGCGCGGATGACCGCCGCGCGCGCGAGGTGCCCCGCGGCGCCGTCGCTGTTCCCCAGCGTCAGCGCCTCGTCCGCGGCGCGCGCGAGGTGCTGATCGACGAGCGCGAGCACCACCGGATCCCCCCCGCCCACGCGCTCCAGCCACTCGGCCGCCAGCCAGTGGCCGAGCGCCCGGTCCGCGTCGGTCAGCATCTCGTAGGCCGCGTCGCGCACGAGCGCGTGCCGGAACGTGAACTCCGTCTCCCCGCGGAACATCGCCTCCGACCGCGGCACGATGAGCTCGCGCTTCTCCAGCGTGAGCAGCCACGACTCCAGCTGCGGCACCTGCCCGCCCCCGCCGAGCAGCGCCTCCAGGCCCCCGCGCCAGAACACCTCGCCGAGCACCGCCGCCGCCCGGAGCGCCCGCCGCGCGTCGGGCTCGAGCGCCGCGATCCGCGCCTGCATCATCGCGAGCACCGTCTCCGGCACCTCGCCCGCCCGCCGCTCCGCGGCCGCGCGCACGAGCTCCTCGAGGAAGAAGGCGTTGCCGGACGACCGGTCGACGATCGCGGCCACCTCCGCCTCCGGCAGCGCGTCGCCGAGCACGTCGCGCACGATCCGCTCGCACGCGCGGCGCGACAGCTCCCCGAGCCGCATCTCCGTCGCCCCGCGCTCCTCCCACAGGTCCGGGAACGCCTCGCGCACCCCGGGGCGCGCCAGCGCCAGCACCATCAGCGGCTGGTGCCGGAGCTGCCGGAGCGCCGCGTCGATGTACTCCACCGTGCTCCGGTCGCCCCAGTGCAGGTCCTCCAGCACGATCAGCACCGGCTGCGCGTCGCACTCGGCCCGCAGGAGGTCGAGCCACGCCCGCCGCGTCTGCTCGTCCATCAGCGCGCGGTCCTGCCGGGCGGCGCGCAGCGCCGGGCTGTCCGGGAACGGCGTCCCCACCAGCTCGCCGAGGAACTCCGTCACGCGCTCCTGCGCCCCGGCGGCGACGCGCAGCGCGACGCGCGCCGCGAGCTTCCGCCGCCGCTCCTCGAGCGGCTCGCCGTCGAGCAGCCCCGCCGCGCGCCGGACGATCTGCGCGAGCAGCCCGAGCGGCGCCCCCGCGCGCATCGGATCGCCATGCGCGCGCCACACCGACGCCGGCTCGCTCCGCGCCTCGACCCGCCGGATCAGCTCGTGGCCGAGGCGCGACTTGCCCACGCCGGCCCCCGCGGTGACCAGCACCACGCGCGCGACCCCCTCCATGGCGCACTCGTCGAGCAGGTCCTCGAGCGCGCGGAGCTCGCGCTCCCGCCCCACGCAGGACGTCGGCTTCCCGAGCAGCCGCCGCACGGACGTCGGCTCGGGCGGCTCGCACGCTCCGAGCAGCGTCGGCCCCTGGTCGCCCGCGGCGATGTCGAAGCGGTCGCCGAGCAGCGCCGCCGTCATCTGGTCGATGAGCACCGGCCGGCCCGAGACCGGGTCCTCCGGCGTGTGGCGGACGCGCATCTCGAGCAGCGCGCCGGCGCGGTCGATGACCTGCCCCACCGCCTGCGTCCCGGCGATGACGTCCCAGCCGGTCGCGAGCGCGACCCACGCCCCCGGGAGGAGCGCGTGGATCGAGAGCGCGCACCGCGCGGCGTTCGCGGCCAGGTCGGTCGGCGAGCCCGCGCCGGCGACGACGGCGGCGACCGAGCCGTCGGCGAGCACCTCCAGGACCGCGCCGTGGGACTGCGCCGCCTGGCGCACCTCGTGGAACGGCGTGGCCGGCGGCGGCGCGGGCCGGTGCCGCACCTGCGGCGCCGGCGGCGGCCCGTTCGCGGGCGACGCCTCCTTGCCGCCGGCGGCGACGGCCCCGTGGGGTCCCGAGACCACCGTGTCCGTGGCCCGCGGCGGGGCGGCCATCGGCTGCGGGCGGGCCGAGGGCGGCCCCCGCTTGCCCGCGCTCATCTCGGCCGCGAGCACGACGCTGACGAGCCGCCGCTCGCTCTTCGTCAGCGCCGGCGTCGGCTGCCCGTTGCCGGACGACATGCTGCCCTCGACGACGCTGAGCATCCGGAGCTCCGCGGCGACCTCGGCGGCGTCGGCCGGCCGCTCCGCGGGGTTCTTCGCGAGCAGCCGCGCCACGAGCAGGTCGAGCGGCGGCGGGGTGTGCGGGCAGAAGGCGCTCGGGCGCGGCGCCGACTCGAAGAGGACCTTGGCGAGGACGGACAGCGGGTGCTGGGCGACGAAGGGCGCGCGCCCGGTGAGGCACTCGAAGAGCAGGCACCCGATCGAGTAGAGGTCCGCGCGCGCGTCGACGTCGAGGTCGCCGCGGACCCGCTCCGGGGCCATGTAAGCCGGCGTGCCGATGGCCGAGCCGGTGAGGGTGAGCTCGTACGTCGCGTCGGCCTGGCGCGCGATCCCGAAGTCGATGAGCTTGGCGCGCTCGATGTCGCCCTCCGGCAGGAACACGTTGGTCGGCTTGAGGTCGCGGTGCACGATGCCGCGCGCGTGGACGGCGGCGAGCGCCTCGGCGACGCGGCCGACGAGCATCAGGCTCGGCTCGATGCCGAGCGGCCCGCGCGAGAGCCTGGCGCCGAGGTCCTCGCCCTCGAGCCACTCCATGGCGAGGTAGTAGAGCCCGTCCGCGGTGACGCCGTGGTCGATGTAGCGGGCGACGGCGGGGTGCTCGAGCTCGGCGAGCAGGCGCGCCTCCCGCTGGAAGCGCACGACGTGCTCTCTGCCCTGGTTGAAGATCACCTTGAGCGCGACCACCTGGCCGCTCTGCCGGTCCACGGCCCGCCACACCGCGCCCATCCCGCCGGAGCCCGCGAGGCGTTCCAGCTGGAAGCGGTTGGCGATGACGTGACCGGAATGCATGGCGCAAGTATCGGCGTGCAGGCGTTCGCGGTCCAGGCGACGAGCGCCGGAGGGGACAGCGATTCCGTGGGTTTACCACCCACGTGCGGCACGAGGATACCGATCTGGGGGCGCCGTCACGAGCCTCGTGGTCTCTGCTGACGGTCGGGCGGCCGAGAGCGCCGGCCGGTCGGCCCCGGATGCTCCCGCGCGCGGGCCGGAGCCCACCGGAGCGCCTCGTCCTCCGGCGGACATTTCTGCTGACGCCGCGTCGGTCCGCCTCGCGCCGTGCGCCGCCGGCGCCTCCGTGGCGCCGATCGGGGCGCGTGTCCTGCGCTGTCGGGCCTCCCGTGGAGGCCGCGGCGGCGGCGCCGGGGGTGTGCCCGGCGCGGCGGGGCTCTCAGCTCGCGAGGCGCTCGATCCGCGCGTCGACCTCGCGCTCGGCGTTCAGCCAGTCCTCAACCGGGTTGTTCCGGAAGCCGGCCCTCTCGGCATATCCATAGGCCACCTTGGCGATCAGGCGGTGCCGCTCCTCGCGCGACAGCCCCCCGATCCTCGGCGCGCCCTCGCGCGCGGGCCGCGCGTCGGGCGTCGCGGCCGGAGAGGGCATCTCGACGGCGGCGGGGGCGGAGACCGCGCTCTCCGCCTGCGCGGCGCTCGGGGCCGCCGCGGCGACCGGGGCGTCGAGCTGGCTCGGGGCCTTGGTGGTCTTTCGGCGGGCCGGGGTCTTGCGCTTCGAGGTCATCTCGTCGTCTCTCCTTTCGGGTACACGGGTCGACTAACCCAGGTCCGCGCGCACGAACAAATTTTGAGCGCGCAGTTTTCCGGCCGCTCGGTCCGTGCTCCCCCGGCGGCGCGCCGTCGGGATCTCCCTTCCACCGCACCGGGGTTCGCGGTAAACTCGATGTCGCTGACCGGGTGAGATCATCCGGCCTCTGCCATTCATCGTCGCTCGCCTGGCCGCCGTTCCCGGGTCGGCGCGTTCGTGGCTTCCGGGTCACCTCCTGCGCTGACGACACGTGTGGAAGCGCGCGCCGAGCGCGCGCCGAACACGCCCAAGACACATTCGCGAACCGCAGAACAACCGCTGACGACACGCTGGAGACATGCTGGAGAATCGCTGACGACACGCTGGAGACAACACGGCGACGTGGACGTGGCAGGCGCGGTGCTCGCGGTCTGCCCGCGACTCGTGGAGATGCGATGTGGAAGAAAGCGCGGCCGCTTCTCGGCGCACGGATCACCTCCGCTCTCTCGGCAGCGGGATGACGCGCGTCCTTTGGGTCGAGGATGACAGCGAGGTGCGGCTCGTCGGCGCCTCGGAGCGCTGGGCGCGGGCGATGGAGCAGCTGCGGCGGCTCGCGGAGCACGAGCGCGCTCCGGTGCTGCTTGCGGGCGAGCCTGGCACGGGCAAGGGGCGCTGCGCGCGCCTGTTGCATGCGTCGAGCGCGCGTGCCGGCGGCCCGTTCGTGGCGGTGGGCGTGGCCCGCTTGCCGGCAGATCGCCTCGAGGAGGAGCTCTTCGGCGTGGAGGGTTGTGCTGGCGGGCAGCGTGCGGCGCGACCCGGGCTGCTCGAGCTCGCGCGCGGGGGCACGTTGTTCCTCGACGAGGTCGGCGCGCTCCCGCGCGATCTCCAGCCGCGGCTCGCGGCCGTGCTCGACGGCGCGCCGTTTTGCCGGGTTTCCGGCGCGGGCGCGCTGGTCGCGGACGTGCGCGTCATTGCGTCCACGAGCCGCGATCTCTCCGGTCCGTTCGGGGAGGGCGAGCTCCACGACGATCTTCGCCGTCGCGTCGGCGTGTTCGTCCTGACGCTCCCTCCTCTGCGCGAGCGCGACGGCGACGTCCGGCGGCTCGTCGAGTATTTCCTGGAGCGCCACGCCGCCGCGGCGGGGCGGCCTTGCGGTGGGATCACGCCCCGCGCGCTTGCGCAGCTCGAGGCGTACTCCTGGCCGGGGAATGTCCGCGAGCTCCGGGGCGTGGTCGAGCGCGCGCATCTCCTGGGCAATGGCGCGCCGCTCGACCTGGAGCACCTTCCGCCGGAGATTGGGGCGTCGTTACGGGGGGGGTCGGCGGGCGGGGGCGGGCGGCCGTCGCCGCCGGCGCGCGGCAGCGCGTCGCTGGGGGAGGCCGTGCGCCGCCATATCCTCGCGGTTTACGCGGCTCAGGGCGGGAATGTCACGCGCACGGCGAATGCGCTTGGGATTACGCGGGTCTCTCTCAGGAGGCATTTGAGGCAGTATCTTGCTGGAGAGGGGAGGACGAAGGGTCCGCTGGGCGGGTAGCTGCCCGACCTGACCGGGGAAATTGCCCCGGGCCCCTCGGGATGAGCGGTTCAGGGCTGGAGGTCGGAAGCGCGTCGCCTCCCGTCTCCCGTCTCCCGTCTCCAGTCTCCCGTCTTTCGTCTCCCGTCTCCCGTCTCCCGTCTCCCGTCTCCCGTCTCCCGTCCTTCGTCTTTCGTCTTTCGTCTTTCGTGATCGTGATCGTGATCGTGATCGTGATCGTGATCGACATGTTCGAGGAGAGCCAGATGCTCGACTCGTCATGGGAACTCATGCAGTTGAGAGAAGAGGGACGGCTCCAATACAGAAGAATCAAGAGGATCGATCACGATCACGATCACGATCACGATCACGAAGGACGAAGGACGAAGGACGAAGGACGAAGGTCGAAGGACGAAGGACGAAAGACGAAGGACGGGAGACGAAGGACGAAAGACGAAAGACGAAAGACGAGGGACGAAAGACGAAAGACGTCCGACGTACGGCGGAACAGGCCAGACGGACGCCCCACCGCGCTGACACGGCTCCCCTAATCAGATACTGCTCGATCCATGCCGTACCGCCCCCCCACCTTCCTGCTGCCCGCCATCTCCGCCTTGCTGCCTCTCATCCCGCTCGCCTGCGGCGACGGCGCTCCCGACCCCGGCCAAGGCCTGCCCGGCGCCACGACCACGGGCGGCGACGGCGGCGCGCCCGGTACCTCCACGTCGACCGGCGCCGCGGGCGGAGGTGGCGGCGGCGGAACCGCATTCACCGGCGGCGGTGCCCCGGGCAGCGGCGGCTCCGGCGGCTCCGGCGGCTCGGGCGGCGGCCCCGGCGCCCCGGACGACATCCTCTGCCCGACGACCTTCACCTTTCGCCCCCCCACGGGAGCCACCGAAGTCCTCATCCCCGGCGAATGGAACAGCTTCGACCTCTCCTCCGCCCCGGCGATGACCCCAACCGCAACCCCCGGCGAGCTCGCAGCCACCCTCGCCCTCCCTCCCGGCCTCCACGCCTACAAATTCACCTACCGCTCCGCCGGCGAGCTCACCTGGATCCTCGACCCCACCGCCGGCCGCCGCAAATACGTCGGCGGCATCGAGAACTCGGCCATCAAGGTCCGTGACTGCCGCCTGCCGTCCTTCTCGGTCGCCTCCAGCCACGCGACCCGGCTCACCCCCGGCCAGGGCTCCTTCGAGGCGAGCCTCGTCTACCTCGACGGCATCGAGGGCGACGGCCCCGACGTATCCGCGTTCGAGGCCACGCTGCAGGACCAGGACGGCGTGACGCGCCCGCTCACCGAACAGGAGCTCTCGATCGACGCGTCCGGCGACGTCGTGCTCGCCCTCGAAGGCCTCGCCGACGGCAAGTACCGCGTGACCGTCCGCGGGGCGACGCAGGGCGGCCGCGCCGGCGAGCCGCACCGGCTCGTCTTCTGGATCGAGGACGAGCCGTTCTCCTGGGAGGACGCCCTCCTCTACATGGTCGTCACCGATCGCTACCGCGACGGCGATCCCGACCTGAACGCGCCGCCCACGCCCGGCGCCGATCCGCGGGGCGACTGGGCCGGAGGGGATCTCGAGGGGCTCCGGCAGGCGATCGCGGACGGCACGCTCGACGCGCTGGGCGTGCGCGCCATCTGGCTCACGCCATTCCAGGAGAACCCCGCCGGCGCCTACCCCGCGAGCGACGGGGTCCATCAGGTCACCGGCTATCATGGCTACTGGCCCATCAAGGCGCGCGAGGTCGATCCGCGGCTCGGCGGCGCCGCGGCCCTCCACGCCGTGGTGGCCGAGGCGCACCGCCACGGCATCCGCGTGCTCCAGGACTTCGTGGTGAACCACGTCCACGAGGAGCACGAGTACGTCGCGTCACACCCGGAGTGGTTCAGGACAGGCTGCGTCTGCGGCACGGACGGGTGCGACTGGACGTCGCACGCGCTCGACTGCATGTTCGCGGGCTACCTCCCCGACGTGGATCACACGGTGCCCGAGGCCAACGCCGCGTTCGTGGACGACGCGATCTACTGGCTCGACACATTCGATCTCGACGGGCTCCGCGTCGACGCCGTGAAGCACGTCGAGGAGCTCGCCACGCGCAACCTCGCCGCCGAGGTCCGGGAAACGTTCGAGTCGGCCGGGACGCGTTACTTCCTGATGGGCGAGACGGCGATGGGCTGGAACGACTGCGCCGATCCGTGCAATGACGAGAACTACGAGACCATCGCGAAGTACATTGGCCCCTTCGGCCTGGATGGTCAGTTCGATTTCGTCCTCTATCACGGCGTCTCGTACCGCACCTTCGCCTATGGCGATAAGGGCATGCTGCACGCCGCGTACTGGACGGAGCACGGGCAGCGCAGGTGGCCCGAGGGCGCGATCATGACGCCTTACCTCGGCAGCCACGACACCGCCCGGTTCGCGACGCTCGCCGATTACCGAGGCCAGTCGCCGTCTCGCGGCCGCGACGTCCCGGGCCGCCAGTGGACGGACGTCGCGGAGGCGCCGGAGTCGCCGGAGGTCTATGCCCGGGTGCGCCTCGCGACCGCGTGGCTGCTCGGCCTGCCCGGCGCGCCGCTCCTGTATTACGGCGACGAGTACGGCGAGTGGGGCGGCGCCGACCCGAACAACCGCAGCCTGTGGCGCCCGGAGGAGGAGCTCACCGCCGACGAGCGCGAGACCCTCGACCACGTGCGCTCGCTCGGCGCCGCGCGGCGGCGCATCCCGGCGCTCCGCCGCGGCGCCTACGTGAACCTCGCCGCCACGGAGGACACGCTGGTCTTCGGCCGCCGGCTCGACCCCGGGAGGTCCGCCATCGTGGCGCTCACGCGCGCGGGGGAAGCCCAGGAGGTCGAGGTCGAGGTCGCTTCGGCGCTCGGCCTCGCGCCCGGCACGGCGCTCACCGACGCGCTCGGCGGCGGCGGCGCGGCGGTCTCCGCGGCCGGGACGCTCTCGCTGCGCGTCCCGCCGGGAGGGGCGCTGATCCTCGCGCCGTGATCCCGCCCGCCGGCCCGGCGGCGCAGGGCGCTCACCTCAGGCCTTTGCTCGCGACGTGCAGCTTGATCAGCTCCTCCATCCCGGCGAGCAGCTCGTGGAGATCCACCGTCGCGAGGTGCGGCGCCAGCACGGCGACCTCGCCGTGCAGCCGCTGCCACTCCTTGAGGAAGTAGCGCTCCACGTCGTGCTGCCTGAGCGCCGCGAGCACGTCCTCCCGCTCGCCCCGCCGGATCTGGTCCACGTGGATGATCCCGCGGCGCAGCGCGTGCGCGACCACCTCGGACGCGAAGTCCGACCCCTTGATCTTGCGCTCCCAGGTCGAGATCTGGTCGCCGAGGCGGCCCATGCGCTGGGCGTGCCACATCGCCTCGCGCACGAGGCCGAGCTCCTCGGCGTCGAAGCCCGGCGAGGCCATCAGGTCGATGGTGCAGGAGAGCATCATGTGCGTGCTGTGCGGCTGGTAGAGCTCGCTCTCGACCAGGTTCATGAGGCCAGGGTGCCTGTTCGCCAGCACCGCGTAGCGCATCGTATTGATGATCTGGTCGCGGTCGTACTGGAACACCTCCTCCAGCTCGTCCCAGCGCGGCAGCGCCCGCGCGCGCCGCTCCATCTCGCGGGCGACCTCGCGGGCGAAGGCGATGTACTCGCGGGCGCCCTCGTCGAGCGCGCGCTCTCGCGCGCTCTCCTCGGCGGCCGAGCCCGGGTCCTCGAGGCAGAGCTCCAGCATCTCGCGGTCCTGGAGGACGCCGGCGATGTCCTCCAGCAGCACGGAGAACATGATGCCGAGCATCTTGGTCATGGCCGCCGCCGAGCGCAGCTCCGGCGCGACGGAGCTGAGCGTCGTGATCTGCATCGCCCGGAGCGTCCAGCGCCACAGGAACGGATTGCGCTCGCCGACACGCTCGTAGCGAGCGAGCCACTCCGGCAGCTCCTCCGGCATGTGCACGTAGAGGACGCGCTCGAGCGCTGCGCGCGCATGGCTTTGCCAGCGCTGGGTGTCGACGTCCGAGGTCAGGTCGGGCGTCGGGGGGACGGCGGGAAACGCGGTCGCAAGCATGATGATCCTCCGGGGCCTCGGGCCGACGCAGATGCCTTGTTCCGCGGGGGGCGCAGCGCTCTCCCTCCCGCAGGCTCCGCGCGGGTCGACCACCCCCGCGCCTGCTGTGTCGTGCCGCTTACTTGCCCAGCACCCGCAGCAACCCATGTGCCAGCCGGCGTTCTCCCGTCTTCGTGCCGTCCAGAACGGTTGCGTTGCATCGCAGCCGCCGTGGAATGCGAAAATGGGCGGGGTTTTTGCGACGTGCCGGACGGCGTCGGCGCCGGGCAGCGCGGGGTGGCTCGGCGCCGGTGGCTCGTGCCAGCCCGCGCGAGCGTGCCAGTGTGCCAGCGTGCCACCTCGGTCCTGGCGTCCTTGCCTGTCCTGCGGCGGTCAGGATGCGACCGCTCAGGACGCGACGTGGACGATCAGCTTACCGAAATTTTCACCCTTGAGCAGCCCGATGAAGGCCTCGGGGGCCTTCTCGAGGCCTTCGACGATGTCTTCGCGGTACTTCACGTGGCCTTCGCGGATCCAGCGGCTCATGTCTTGAAAGAAGTCGGGGCGTTGATCGGCGAGGTCGCCGACGATGAAGCCGCGCAGGGTCAGGCGCCTCGTGAGCGCGAGCATCATTAGGCCAGGCAGCCGGTCTGGCCCTGGCGGCGGGGCGGTGTCGTTGTAATGGGCGATGAGGCCGCAGATCGGCACGCGCGCGAAGGGGTTCAGGAGGGGCAGCACCGCCTCGAGCACGGCGCCGCCGACGTTCTCGAAGTACACGTCGATCCCGCCGGGGCAGGCTTCCTTGAGGCGTTCGGCGAGGTCGGGGCGGCGGTGGTCGATGCAGGCGTCGAAGCCGAGCTCGTTCACCACGTAGTCGCATTTCTTCTGCCCCCCGGCGACGCCGACCGCGCGGCAGCCCTTGATCTTGGCGATCTGCCCCACGGTGGCGCCCACCGGCCCGGAGGCCGCCGCGACCACCACCGTCTCGCCCGGCTTCGGCTGGCCGATGGTGAGCAGCCCGGAGTAGGCCGTCATGCCCGGCATGCCCAGCACCCCGAGCGCGGTCGAGACGGGCCCGAGGGCGGGGTCCACCTTGCGCAGCCCGTTTCCATCGGAGATCGCGTACGCCTGCCAGCCGGTCCGCCCCTCGACGATGTCGCCCGGCGACAGGCCGGCGACGTCGGACTGGATCACCTCGCTGACGGCGCCGCCGACCATGACGCCGCCGATCTCGACCGGCGCCGCGTAGGACGGGCCGGCGCTCATGCGGCCGCGCATGTACGGATCGAGCGAGAGGTAGAGGGTGCGGAGCAGCGCGCGACCCTGGCCGGGCGGGGCGAGCTCCTCCTCGATCAGCGAGAAGTCGGTGGTCTTGGGCTCGCCGGCCGGCCGGGAGGCGAGGACGATCTTGCGGTTGCGCAGGGTGGTCATGTTCCGCTGATCCTGCGCGAACGCGGCCGGAATTCCAGGGCAGATCGGCGGGGCGCACGGCCTGGTTGAGCTCCGCCGTGTGCGGGGGTATGCCGCGCCCCGCGATGAAGCCGCTCGACCTGACGCAGCTACCCGACGAGCTTCGCGAGGCGCCCCCGCGGCGGTGGGCGGCCCTGAGGCACGCCCGGCACCAGCTCGCGGGGCTCGGCGCCACGCTGCTGCTCTGGGCCGGCTTCCTCGTCGTCGCCTCGTTCTACCTGCACGTCGAGTTCGCCGCGACGGCGCTCTGGCTCTCTGTCGCCACCGTGCCGTTCTTGCTGCTGTACCAGGCGCTGGGCTGTTATGCCGCCTGCCAGGTCGCGCTCCGCGGCGCCCCGTCCGCCGCCCACATCTACGACAGCGTCGTCGTGACGAGGTTCAGCACGGTGAAGATCTGGCACGTCGTCGTCTCCGGCGCGCACGTGCGGATTCGCGCCGAGGCGCCGCTCGTCAAGGGCATGGTCGTCCTCGTCACGCCGGAGACGCGGCGGGGAAAGCGCAGGGTGGGTGTCTATCATCCCCAGGTGGGGATCTGCACGTCGATGGTGTGAGACGGCGTTTGGGGCCGTCCCGATCACGCGCGATACGGCCCTTATCTGACGTGCTGTCCGACCGTCGAGCGGATCTGCGGTTGACGCAGATCGCCCCGGGGTCCGCCCTCAGCCGGCCGACTTCACGAGCCGGAGCCGCTTGTCCGCCTGCCCCCGGTCGTTCAGCCGCAGCTCCGACGCCGCCGGCGCGCGCCGCCGCACCGGCTGGTGCAGCCGGGCGCTCGCGAGGATCGCCTCGCAGAGGTCGCCGAACTCGTAGCCTGCCGCCGCCGCGATCTTCGGCAGGAGGCTCGTCTGGGTCATGCCGGGCAGGGTGTTCACCTCGAGCACGTACTCGTTCTCTCCGCCCGTCACGAGCAGATCCACGCGCACCGCGCCGCTGCACTCGAGCGCCTGGGCCGCCCGCTCCGCCAGGTTGAGGATCCCGCGGTAGCGGGTCGGCGGGAGGCGCGCCGGCATGAAGTACTCGGTCATGCCCGGCGTGTACTTCGCCTCGTAGTCGTAAAGCCCCTTCTTCGGGACGATCTCGATCGCGCCGAGGACCTTCCCGTCCAGGATGCCCACGTTGACCTCGGTCCCCGACACGAACCGCTCCACGATGGCGGCGTCGTCGAACTCGAACGCGAGCGCGAGAGCGTCCCGGAGCTCCTCGAGCGACCCGGCCTTGGTCACGCCGAGGCTCGACCCCTCGCCGCGCGGCTTCACGATGACCGGGAACCCGAAGGAGCCGTGGACCGCATCGAGCGCGTCGAGGTCCTGGTCCGCTCCCACCGTGTAGTACGGCGGCGTCGGCACGTTGTGCAGGCGGAACATCTCCTTCGCCTTGAGCTTGTCCATCGCGAGCGCGCTCGCGAGCACGCTCGAGCCCGTGTACGGGATCTGGGCGAGCTCCAGGACGCCCTGCACACACCCGTCCTCACCGAGACGCCCGTGCAGCGCGAGGAAGGCCGCGTCGAGCCGCGCCCGCTGCAGTGTGGCGCAGAGCTCCGTGCCGAACCGGTCGCCGAGGGTAATCCGGACAACATCGTACCCGCGTGCCTCGAGCGCCTCGGCGACGGCCGCTCCCGAGCGCAGGGACACCTCGCGCTCGCCCGACGAGCCGCCCATCACGACGCCGACCCGCCTTCGGACTTGCCGCTCCACCATCGAAGAACCTCCGTCGCCTTCCCGTGCGGAAATCAACACCACGCCAGCGCCTTTCCGGTACAGCAGAGCTGCCCGAGGTGCGCTGCGCAAAAACCAAGCCAGCTGCCTCCAAGACCAGAAATGCAGCGGTCTTGCGGCGGAGGGCGGTATTTCCTGAGCTGGGGTTGAGGAAAACTGCGCCCGCCCGCCGTGTTCACCTGCCCACGGCGCGCTGACAGCCAACCCGGTATCAAGGCCCGCGGCGGAGGTCAACTAAACGGAGCGATGACGGGGGTGGGGAGCGGGCGCGACAGAGTGCGGGCGGCGGGGCGGGGGCGGCCTGAGGGATGGGGGCGCGGTGCTGCGGGGCTCCGTGCGGGAGGAGCGCGTGGAGCAAGGGTCCGGGCGGGCGGGGGAGGCGGCGTGAGGGGGATTGTGGAATGGGTGCCGGCTCACCAAGGGTGGGGCAGAACCGCAAACCGCTTGCCGTCTCCCATCATGCCTCTTTCGTCGTTCGTCCCTCGTCCCTCGTCTCTCGTCCCTCGTCCCTCGTCCCTCGTCTCTCGTCCCTCGTCCCTCGTCTCTCGTCCCTCGTCTCTCGTCCCTCGTCCCTCGTGATCGTCCCTCGTCTTTCGTGCTCGTCCTCGTGATCGTGATCGTGATCGATCAGATTGCTCACGAAGGCCGCCACAAAGTGCTCGCATGAACACACAAGGCAATAATGAGAGCGATCACGATCACGATCACGAGGACGAGCACGAAAGACGATCACGAGAGACGAAAGACGAAAGACGAAAGACGAAAGACGAAAGACGAGAGACGAAAGGCCGACCAATTCACGTTCCCCGGGGCCGAGGCCCGTCCAACACAAGAGCCGATTCACCGCTCCCCCGCTCCTGCAACACCCACCCGACGGACACCAACCCCGCTCCCCCAATCCCCCTCACGGCCGAGGCCCCTTTTCCCCGCCCCCCGAGCGCGCCCGCCGCCCCGCCCCCACGGCCCCCCTCCCCCACCTCATCCTGAAGCGTGCGCCCTCCAGGACCCAGGGTAGGATACCCGCGTGCTCGTCTCCGACCTCGTCGCCACCTCCGAGCGTGTCGCCACGACCTCAAGCCGCCTCGAGAAAATCAACGCGCTCGCCGACGTGCTCCGCCGCCTGTCCCCCGGCGAGGTGGAGATCGGCGTCGACTGGCTCGCCGGCCGCCTCCGCCAGGGCCGCATCGGCCTCGGCCCGGCGATGGTCGCCGAGGCCCGCCGCGCCGGCCCCCCCGCCCCCTCCCCCGAGCTCAACCTCGCCGAAGCCGACGCGATCTTCACCGAAATCGCCCGCACCTCGGGCCCCGGCTCCGCCGCCGCGCGCCGCGCCGCCCTCGGACGACTGCTCGCCCGCGCCACCGACGCCGAACGCGACTTCTTCGCCCGCCTCCTCGTCGGCGAGCTCCGCCAGGGCGCCCTCGAGGCCGTCATGGTCGAGGCCGTCGCCCGCGCCGCGTCGCTCCCCCCCGCCTCGCTGCGGCGCGCCGTCATGCTCGCCGGCGACGCCGCCGAGGTCGCCAAGGCCGCGCTCCTCGAGGGAGGCGCCGGCCTCGAGCGCTTCTCGCTCCAGCTGCTCCGCCCCGTCCAGCCCATGCTCGCGCAGGCCGCCGACGACATCGCCTCGGCCCTCGGCGAGCTCCGCACCGTCGCCCTCGAGTGGAAAATCGACGGCGCGCGCGTGCAGGTCCACAAGGACGGCGACGACGTCCGCGTCTTCAGCCGCAGCCTCAACCCCGTCACCAAGGCGGTCCCCGAGATCGTCGAGGCAGTGCGGGCGCTCCCCGCCCGATCCCTCGTGCTCGACGGCGAGGCGATCGCCCTCCGCGAGGACGGCAGGCCGCACCCGTTCCAGGTCACCATGAGCCGCTTCGGCCGCACGCAGGACGTCGCCGCCATGCGCGCCCAGCTGCCGCTGCGCGCCCTCTTCTTCGACGCGCTCCACGTCGACGGCGAGGACCTCCTCGACCGCTCGGGCCGCGAGCGCGCCGCCGCCCTCCGGCAGGTGCTCGACCGGTCGCTGCGCGTCCCGCGCATCGAGCTGCCCACCGTGGCCGAGGCCGAGGCCTTCTTCGCCGACGCGATCGCACGCGGCCACGAGGGCGTCATGGCCAAGGCGCTCGCCGCGCCCTACGAGGCCGGGCGCCGCGGCAGCTCCTGGCTCAAGGTCAAGTGCGCGCACACCCTCGACCTCGTCGTGCTCGCGGTCGAGTGGGGGAGCGGCAGGCGCCGCGGGCTCCTCAGCAACCTCCACCTCGGCGCCCGCGACCCCACCTCCGGCGCCTTCGTCATGCTCGGCAAGACCTTCAAGGGCATGACCGACGAGATGCTCGCCTGGCAGACGAAGCAGCTGCTCGAGCTCGAGATCTCCCGCGACGCCCACACCGTCTACGTGCGGCCCGAGCTCGTCGTCGAGGTCGCCTTCGACGGCGTGCAGGCGAGCCCGCAGTACCCCGGCGGGGTCGCGCTCCGGTTCGCGCGCGTCAAGCGCTACCGCAGCGACAAATCCGCCGCCGAGGCCAGCACCATCGACGAGGTGCGCGCCCTCCACGCCGGCGCGCTCGCGCGCGGCGCGGCCGAGGGCGGCGCCCCGCGCGATCAGCCGAAGCGGTAGTGCTTGCGCACCGGGGAGCGGACCTCCCAGGTGCAGCTCAGCCCCGCAGGGAACGTCACGAGATCCCCCGCCTGGACGTGCACCGGCGCGCCCTGGTTCGACGCCGGCGTCACGACCACGTCGCCCTCGAGCAGGTAACAGGTCTCCGGCTCGTCGTAGTGCCAGGAGAAGGTCGACACCTCCTTCGTCCAGATGGGCCAGCCGCGCGCCCCGAGCTCCTCCAGGCGCTCCTCCGACGGTCCGTGCTCCAGCTTGATCGGCTCCATGGCTCCTCGCAATCGCGGTGATCGCGCGACGCGCCTCCAGGCGAAGCTCCGGTAGCCCCCCTCAGCCGTCGCTCCGCGCGATGGTAGCAGCTCGGCCGGCCGCCGCGGCGTCCTCCGCGCCGCGGTGGACCACGCCGCCCCCCGCCGGCCGACCCGCCGCGCCGGGCCCCGCCGCGGCCGCGGTCGCCGGCGCGACCATCTCCTCGAGATCGAGCATCAGCGAGGTGCTCCGCTCGATCCACGCGAGCGGGTCGCCCGGCTCGTCGCGCAGGATCTTCTCGCTGATGGAGCGGTACATCCTCGCGTAGCTCTCCGTCTTGTTGATCCGCGCCACGCGGAGCACGCGGTGATCGTCCTCGGCCACGTAGCGGCTCGCGTTGTCGACGCGGACCGTCGTCCCGCCGGCCCGCAGCTCGATGTGGTCCTGCACGCCGATCCGGCGGCTGCCCACGTCGGTCAGCACCATGCTGAACACGGCGCCGTTCTCGAGCTGCACGCTGACGTGGAAGTCGCCGTTCGCGCCGCGGAAGAGGTGGCGGCGCACGGGGGTGGAGAAGCCGTTCATGAACAGGAAGTGATCGAGCCAGTGGCAGCCGTTGCTGACGATGCGGCTGCGAGAGCTCGGCCACTCGTACCAGTGCCGCCGCACGAGCGGCACCTCGTAGACGATGCAGCTGTAGTGGACCGGCTGCCCCGGGGCGAGCTTCAGATCCTCGCGCGCGAGGTCCCAGAGGGCGCTGTAGCGCATGTGGAAGCAGGCGAAGAGGCGGCCCGGGTGCGCGCGGCACGCGTCGAGCAGATCCTCGAGCTGCGCCCGCGTCGTCACGAGCGGCTTCTCGACCACCGCGAAGCCGCCGCGCCGGATCGCGTGGGCGGCGAGCGGCGCGTGCGTCGCGTGGTAGCCGGCGATGAAGTAGACGTCGTGGTCCTGATCGGGCCGGGGGATCGCGCTCGTGTCGTACGAGACGCCGGCGGGCTGCACCGGGCCGATCTGCGTCGGGTCGATCTCGTGGATCGCGCGGACGTGGATGCGCGGATCGACGTTGGGCAGGATGTTCGTCTTCGCGTAGTGCCCGAGCCCGAAGAGCACCGCCGACTTGGCGCCGCGCTCGGTCCCCGGCGCGCGCGGCGAGCGCTCCGCCACCGGGCTCGCCTCGGGCAGCGGCAGCTTGCGCATGGCGGTCGGGTCCAGGCGGGCGAGCGCCCCCCTCGCCCACTCCAGCAGCGGCGCCGCCCGGTCGCCGAGCGCCTCGCCCGAGAACGGGCTCCACCCGGCGATGTCCGAGGGATCGGGGCCGGCCTCCGGCGATCGCGTGTACAGGAAGACGCCGTCCGCGCCCGCGTACGGCAGGAGGAGCTCGCGCGGCGCGCGGGCCACGAGCTCGGGGGGGAGCGCGAGCCGCTCGACGCAGAGGGGGTGCGAGGGGGCCACGAAGATCACGGCGTCGCCAGGGCCGAGGTCCGCGGCGTGGCCCTCCACGATCTCGCCGATCCCCACGGCGATGACGCGCTCGTCCCGCGCCCGCTCCCGGAGCCGCGACCGGATCTTCCGCGCGGTGATCCGCGGGCCCACCTCGAAGACGTAGTTCAGGATCCGGCGGAGGCTCCGGGGCTGCGCGAGGTGGACGTCGTCGAGCCGCCGGAGCGGCCAGTAGCAACGGACACGGACGCGGACCTGGCCCGTCGGCAGGTGGTAGTCGAGGTAACCCCCCTGCCAGCGGTTCGACTGAACGAACATGTGTGAGTCTCCACTTTGTCGAGCCCTGGATCCCAGGACACGCCTGGCCCCCAGGGCCCGTGAGCTTCTCGTCGAGCGGCCGGCGCCGCCCGCGCCGCGCTGACGCGTGCGTCCGCCGTCCCTGTCATGCCGGGCGACCTTACCCCGAAGCCGCCCCGGTCGGCACCTCCGCGCGAGAGGTCCCGCGCCTCGCGCGCGAGCGCTTCCATCCTGCCCGTTCGCTGTGCCCGCCGCCGCCGTTCTGCTACACGGCAGCGCGTGCCCGATCTGATCGTCCACCCCGCGGAGCGGCCGCTCATCGGGAGCGTGCCGGTCCCCGCGGACAAGAGCATCGCCCACCGGGCGCTCCTCCTCGCCGCGCTCGCCACCGGGCAGAGCCGCGTCAAGGGCGGCGCGCTGGGGGACGAGCTCCGCGCGACCGTGGGCGCGCTGCGCGCCCTGGGCGTCCGCGTCGAGGAGCCGTCGCCCGGCGAGCTCGTCGTCGAGGGCGCCGGGCTCGACGGGCTCCGCGCCCCGGCCGGGCCGATCGACTGCGGCGCCTCCGCCGCCACGATGCGGCTCCTCGCGGGCGTCCTCGTCGCCCAGCGCTTCGCGGCGCGGCTCGTCGGCGACGCGTCGCTCTCGCGCCGGCCCATGGAGCGCGTCGCAAGGCCGCTCCGCCTCCGCGGCGGCCGCATCGAGGGGCGGCTCGATCCGCGCACGATCGGCGAGATCACCGCGCCGCTCGACGTCGGGCCGCTCCCCGCGCCGCACGTGCTCTCGTCGATCGAGCACGAGCTCCCCGCCGCGTGGGACGAGGTGAAGAGCGCCCTCCTGCTCTCCGGCCTCTACGCCGACGGCCCCACGTTCGTGCGCGAGCCGATCGTCTCGCGCGATCACACCGAGCGCATGCTCGCCGCGCTGGGCGCGCCGGTCGACACGGTCGGCGCGATGGTCTGCCTCGACGGGGCCCGCTTCTCCGGCGCGCTCCCGGCGTTCGACGCCGACGTGCCCGGCGACCTCTCCGCGGCCGCGTTCCTCGTCGCCGCCGCCCAGATCGTGCCGGGCAGCCGCGTCACGGCCCGGCGCGTGGGCCTCAACCCGACGCGCGCCGGCCTGCTCGAGGTGCTGCGCGACATGGGGGGCGGCGTCTCGGTCGAGGTCCAGGGAGACTCGCTCGGAGAGCCGATCGGCGACCTCCACGCGGCCTCTGCCGGCCTGCGCGGCGGGCGCGCCGGCGGCGAGCTCGCCGCGCGCGCCCAGGGCGAGCTGCCGATCCTGCTCGGCCTCGGCGCGCGGGCGCGCGGCGTCACCGAGGTCTCCGACGCAGAGGAGCCGCGCGGGCAGGAAATCGACCGGATCGCGGCGATGGCGGCCGCGCTGGGCGCCTTCGGCGTGCGCTGCGAGGAGCGCCCCGACGGGCTCCTCGTCGAGGGCAGGCCGGACCGGCCGCTCGACGCGGCGGACGTCGACAGCCGCGGCGACCCCCAGGTCGCGATGACGGCGGCCGTGCTCGGGCTGGCCGCGAGCGGCCCCACGCGCGTGCGCGACGCGGGCTGCATCGCGGCGAGCTTTCCGCTCTTCGTGGGGACGCTGCGCGCCCTCGGCGCGCGGATCGACGTCGAGGGTGCCAGGGGGGCGTGAGCGAGGAGGTGCAGACGTGACGGAACGGCAGGACAAAGACGACGCCCCCCGCGCCCCGGCCCCGGGGACGGTGCGGCGGCTGCGCGTCGCCATCGACGGCCCGGCCGGCGCCGGCAAGGGCACGGTGGCGCGGGGGCTGGCCGAGCGGCTCGGCTACCTCCTCGTCGACACGGGCGCGCTCTACCGGGCCGTGGCCCTCGCCGCCCACCGCGTGGGGCTCACGTGGGACGAGAGCGGCGCGATCGGCGCGCTCGCCGAGGACCTCGCGACCTTCGGCCGCATCGCGCTGGAGCGCGGCGCGTTCAGCATGCCGCCCGCCGCCGCGGACGGCGCGCGGCCCGCCGAGGCTGCCGCGCCGAGCCCGCCGCTCGGGGGCAGCGGCCTGCGGGTGCGGCTCGACGGCGAGGACGTCTCGAGCGCGATCCGCGAGCCCGAGATGAGCTTCGGCGCGAGCCGCGTCTCGGCCATCCCCGCGGTGCGCAAGGCGCTGCTCGCGATGCAGCGGCAGGCCGGCGCCGAGGGCGGGGTCGTGCTCGAGGGGCGCGACATCGGCACCGTGGTGTTCCCCGACGCCGAGGTGAAGTTCTTCCTCACGGCGCCGGCCGAGATCCGGGCGAAGCGGCGGTACGACGAGCTCGTCGCGCGCGGCCTCTCCGTCAGCTTCGAGGCGACGCTCTCCGACGTGCTCCGCCGCGACAAGGCCGACAGCGAGCGCGCCGTCGCGCCGCTCCGCAAGGCCGAGGACGCGATCCTCGTGGACTCCGGCCACCGGAGCCCGCAGGAGATCATCGACGAGATGGCGCTGCTCGTGGAGGCCCGTGCGCGGGGCGGCTGACCGGCGCCGCCCCGCCGCCGCCGCGGCGCTCGCCGCGCTCGCGCTCGCGCTCCCGGCCTGCGGGGACGCCGCGCCGCGCCCCGCCGCGGGCGCGTTGAAGAGCCCCGCCGGCCCCCGGATCGTCCGGCGCATCGAGCCGGCCGAGCTCCTGCCCGCCGACCTCGATCTCGTGGTGCGCGTCGACGTCGCCCGCATGCGCGCCGGCCTGGGCCGGGCCGCCGCGGACGAGCTCGCGCAGCGCGCGCTCGGCGAGGCGGCGGCGCACGACGCCGAGCTCGACGCCGCGCTCCTGCGCGCCGACGTCGTCTGGCTCGGCCTCCGGCTCGCCGACCTCGAGGAGGGCGACCGCGTGATCGTGCTCGAGGGCCGCATGGGCGGGCTCGCGCCCGACCCCGCGCGCTGGGAGCCGGTGCCGTCGGCGCACGGCGGCGTGTCCATCTTCGACCGCCGCGGCGCCGCCGCCCCGCGCGCGGACGCCGCGCGCCTCATCGCGCTCGGCGACCGCGCCGTCGCGCTCGTGTCCCCCGTCGAGGTGGGCAGCGTCGCGCGCGTCCTCCGCGACGGCCCCGACGCGCGCCGCGGCGACCCGGCCGCCGAGGGGATCGTCAGCCTCGACCTGCGCGCGCGCCGGCTGCCGCCCCACCTCGCGCGCCGCTTCCCCTCGCTCGGCGCGCTCGTCGCCGGCGTCGAGCGCGTCCGCGCCGTCGCGTCCCTCCTCGACGAGGGGGTGCGCGTGGACGCCGAGATCGTCGGCGTCGAGCCCGCCGGCGCCGAGCGCGCGCGCCGCTTCCTCGAGGTGCTCCGCGACAACGTCGAGGACGCGCGTTACGCAGACCTCATGAAGGCGCTCTCGATCGAGCAGGTCGATCGCACCGTGCAGCTCCGCTGGCTGTTCCCTGCGCCCCTCGTCCTCGCGCTGCTGTCCCGGCCCCCGCCCGGCTGAACCGATGCCCGACACCCTCATCGAAGAACCGATCCGACCGACCGTGATCGACGATCCCGCGCTCGCCCCCGCGCCCTCGCCGGCCGCGGGCGATCCCGCGGGGGCGAGCCCCGGCGCGCCCGGGGGTGATCCCGCCGGCGCCCCGCGGCGCCCGGGCAGCCCGCGCGGCGCGTGCCTCGCGGTCGCCCTCGCGCTCGTCGCCGCGCTCGCCGCGCTCGCGTTTGGCCTTTACTTCTTCTTCTGGCGCTACGAGCCGACGGCGCGGCGCCACATCCCGGGCGACGCGAACATCGTCGTCCGCCTCGAGGCCGCCCAGCTCGCGCTCTTCGGCCCCGTGCGCCAGCACCTCTTCCCGCTGCTCGACGAGGCGCGCGCGGGCTCGCCGCGGAGGGCGCGCATCGAGGCGGCCACCGGCCTCGATCCCCTCGCCGACGTGCGCGAGATCGTGATCGCCTCGACCGACGCCTCGAGCTGGGTCGCGCTCGCGGGCGGGCGCATCCCGCGGGGCCGGTTCGTCGCGGGCATGGAGAAGGTCGCGCGGGACGAGGGCTGGATCGGCTGGCGCCGCGAGGGCGAGCTCCTCGTCGGCCCGGGCGCCGCGATCGGCCAGGCCGACGACGGCACGCTCGTCCTCGGCACGGACGTCGAGATCGCGAGGGCCGCGCTGCCCGCGTCGGACGAGTGGCAGCGCCTCGATCTGCCCGAGCAGGGCCCGGTTACCTTCGCGCTCACCCGCGCCGCGCTGTCCGGGGCCGCCGGCCAGGCCTCTGGCGCCCTCTCGCGGGCCGCGGCGCTGCTCCGCCGCGTGGATCGCGCCTCGGGCGTGCTGACCCTCGGCGCGGAGCCCGCGCTCGCGGCGCGCCTCGCGCCCATGTCCGGCGAGGCCGCGCCGGCGCTCGCCGCGGACGCCCAGGCGGCGTTCGGCGGCGTCAAGCTCGCCCTCGCGACGCTCCCGGACGTCTGGGGCGCCAGGGCGGCGCTCGACGGCGCCGAGGCCGAGGCGCAGGGCGAGCTCGTCGAGATCCGCGCGAAATGGCCCTACGAGGGCCTCGATCGCGCCTGCGCGGAGCTCGCGCAGCGGGCCCGCGCCGCGGGCGGCGCCGACGGCGCCGTCCCTTGAGCCCGCCGTGGGGCTTTCAGCCTGTGAGGGCCTGGTTTCCAGGAAAACGACAAAAGCCTCGCGTGGCTCGGTCGTTGCATTGACAGAGGCCCCTCCTCAGACTACAGGCTCGCCTCTCCCGAGGGGCTGGGCGCATCGGTACGCGTGCGCCTTCCCCTCCGTCGCTCGCGTGCGCGGCACCTAGGGTCCACGCCTGCGCCCGCTGCGACGAATCCCAGGGAAGGAAAGGAAACAAGAACGAACAACATGACTAGCAACATCTATACGGAGGCAGGCTCGTCCGGGGCGAGCATGGAGAGCTTTGCCGCGCTCTTCGAACAGAGCGTGGAGGGGGGCGATTTCGCGCGTGAAGGAGAGATCATCTCCGGCACCGTGGTCGCAGTGAACCGCGACTCCGTCGTGGTCGACATCGGCGGCAAGAGCGAAGGCGTCATCGCGCTCCGCGAGTTCGCGGACGCCGCGGGCCAGGCCGCCGTCAAGGCGGGCGACAAGGTCGACGTCTACATCGAGAGCCGCGAGAACGACGACGGCCTCGTCACCTTGTCGAAGGAGAAGGCCGACAAGATGAAGGTCTGGGATGAGATCTCGAACGCCTGCGAGGCGGACGAGCTCATCGAGGGCACGATCAGCCAGCGCGTGAAGGGCGGCCTCTCGGTCACCATCCGCGGCGGCGTGAAGGCCTTCCTCCCGGGCTCTCAGGTCGATCTCCGGCCCATCCGCAACTTGGACAAGCTGATCGGCCAGACCTACAAGTTCAAGGTCATCAAGTTCAACAAGAAGCGCGGCAACATCGTCCTCTCGCGGCGGGTCCTCCTCGAGCGCGAGCGCGACGAGATGAAGGCCAAGACGCTCGAGACGTTGACCGAGGGGATGACCGTCAAGGGGACCATCAAGAACATCACCGAGTACGGCGCCTTCGTCGACCTCGGCGGGATCGACGGCCTCCTGCACATCACGGACATGTCGTGGGGCCGCGTGAACCACCCGAGCGAGGTGTTCCAGGTCGGCGACGAGGTCCTCGTGAAGGTCCTCAAGTACAACGCGGACACCGAGCGCGTCTCGCTGGGCCTCAAGCAGACCCAGGAGGACCCCTGGAACCACGCCGAGGAGGCGTACCCCGCGGGCAAGAAGGTCCGCGGCAAGGTCATGTCGATCACCGACTACGGCGCGTTCGTCGAGCTGGAGCCGGGCGTCGAGGGCCTCATCCACGTGAGCGAGATGAGCTGGACCAAGAAGGTCAAGCACCCGTCGAAGCTCCTCGAGGTCGGCCAGGAGCTCGAGTGCCAGGTGCTCGAGGTCGACGCGCGCGCGAAGCGCATCAGCCTCGGTCTCAAGCAGCTGGAGCCGGATCCGTGGATGCTCTTCACGGACAAGTACCACCCCGGCGACAAGATCGCGGGCAAGGTCCGGTCGCTCACCGACTACGGCGTCTTCGTCGGGATCGAGGAGGGCGTCGACGGCATGGTCCACAAGAGCGATCTCTCGTGGTCGGTGCGCGTCAACAACCCGAGCGACCTCTATCACAAGGGCGACGACGTCGAGGCGATCATCCTCTCGATCAACCACGACGAGAAGAAGGTCTCCCTCGGCATCAAGCAGCTCTGGGACGACCCGTGGCCCACCATGCTCACGGAGTACCCGCCCGGCCGCGTGCTCGAGGACGCCCAGGTGGTGAGCATCGTCGACTACGGCGTGTTCGTGCGGCTGCGCGAGGGCGTCGAGGGCCTGATCTCCCAGAGCGACGTGCAGGAGCCCGAGGAGGGCAAGCTGAAGGTCGGCGACAAGGTCAAGGCCGAGATCTCCTCGCTCGACACGGTCGACCGCCGGCTCTTCCTGACGATGAAGAACATCGGCATGGAGCGCCCCGCGCCGGTGCAGCGCCAGCAGCAGAAGCGCAAGGACGACGACGACAAGCCGGTGGCCGGCACGATCGGCGATCTCATCAAGGAGAAGTTCGGCGGCAAGCTCGACCTGAAGTGACGCCGCCCGGCGCGCTGGCGCTGTAACGGCGCCCGCGCGCCCCGGTCGCGCGTCAGGTACGGCGGGCCGCAGGCGCCCCGGTCCAGCCCGGCTCGCCGAGTGGACCCGATGGTCGAGAGGCGAGGCTCTTCCCAGGGCCTCGCCTCTCTCTTTTTTGCGCGAGGTTCCGCGGCGTCCGGCGAGGCCCCGCGGGATCGCGCCGCTCGCTGTCCCGCGAGGCGCCCCGCGCCTTGCCTTTTCCGCGGGTTCGCGGACGATCCTCGTCGATGAGAGGCCTCCGTGCGTGCACCTTCCTCGCGGCGCCGCTCCTCGCCGCCGTCGCGCTCAGCGCGCCGCTCGCGCGGGCCGACGGCCTCGGCGACCGCCCCGGGGGCACGCCGCCCCCCTTCCCTCGCGCGCCGCCTCCTCCCCGCTCATCTCCCGCGCCGCGCCCGCTGCCCCCGCCCGGCCTGCTGCCCGCGCGGCGCTCGCCGCCGCCGCCTGGCGGGCCGACACGCGCGCCCGATCCGTGGCTCGGCCGCGACAAGGCGCTCCATTTCTTCGCGTCGGCGGCCCTCGCCGGCGGCGGGTACACGCTCGGCGCGCTCGCGACGGACGAGATCCCCGGGCGGCTGGCCGTGGGCGCGGCGGTCGCCCTGGGCGCAGGCCTGGCGAAGGAGGTGTTCGACGCCGCCGGGTACGGCACCCCGTCCTGGCGCGACCTCGCCTGGGACGCGCTCGGCACCTCGGCCGGGCTTGGCCTCTCGCTCTGGTTCGATCTCGCGGTGCTCCCGGTCCAGTTCTGACGCCCGGCGGCACGCCGCGTGGCCCGCCGGCGCCGCGGCGCGGGCGACCCGCGAGGACGCCGCGAGCGCCGTAGGCGAGCGGGCGCCCCGGCGAGCGGCCGCCGTGCTAGCGTCACCGCGACATGGGCAACCCCCTGTGGGCGCCCTGGCGCATCGAGTACATCCTTGCGCCGAAGGGCCACGCCGATTGCATCTTCTGCGGCATTCCCCGCGCCTCCGAGCAAGAACAGCGCTCCCGGTTCGTCGTCGCCTCGACCCGCCGCGCGTTCGTCATGCTCAATCGCTACCCGTTCGCGTCGGGCCACCTCCTGGTCGTCCCGCACGCGCACGTCGCCTCGCTCGACGCGCTTGACCCCGCCGACCACGAGGCCCTCTTCCGCCTCGTGCGCGAGTCGTCGACCCGCCTGCGCGCCGCGCTGAAGTGCGAGGCCATGAACATCGGGATCAACCTCGGCACCGCCGCGGGCGCCGGGATCGCCGAGCACCTGCACGTCCACATCGTCCCGCGCTGGTCCGGCGACACCAACTTCATGCCGGTGCTCGCCGACGTCCGCGTCGTCCCGCAGGCGCTCGAGGCGACCCGCGACCACCTGCTCGGCCACTTCGCCGACCTCCCGACCGCGTCGATCGACGGCGACGTCGGCCCGGGCTCGGCCGCGCGCGGCGAGGCGACGTGAGCGAGGGCCCGTCGCGGCGCACCGTGTTCCTGACGGTGAGCGCCGTCCTGACGGCGGCGCTCCTCATCGTCTCCCACGCGGTGCTGCTCCCCTTCGTGCTCGCGCTCGTCGTGGCCTACGTGCTCACGCCGGCGGTCCTCCGGATCGAGCGGGCGCGCGTCCCGCGGTGGGCGGCGATCCTCATCGTCTACGCCCTCGCGGTCTCCAGCGTCGCCGGCTTCTTCGCCCTCAGCGTCCCGCGCCTCATCGTCGAGGGGAAGGCGCTCGCCGTCGAGGCGCCGCGGCTCGCCTCGCGGCTCCGCGAGGAGTACCTGCCCGCGCTCGACGAGCGGCTCAGCCGCTGGATGGGCCGCCCGATCGTGATCCCGCCCCCGGCGCCGCCCGAGCGGGCGCCGGAGGGGACCGCGCCGGACGATCTCTCCGACGTTCCCCCCGACGACGCCCTCGCCGAGCGCGCGGACCGCCCGCCGGTCCGCATCACGCCGGGGCCGGACGGCTCCTTCGACGTGCGGGTCGCCGACGACGTGGAGATCCGCGAGACGGCCGACGGCGTCTGGCAGATCGAGCAGGCGCGCCCGAACCACCCGCTCTCCAGCGCGACCATGCTCCAGGAGGCGTTCGAGAAGGCGGCCTCCTACCTGAAGGAGAACTCGCTCACGGTCCTCCGGATCGGCCAGGCGATCGCGACGGCGATCTCGCGCGGCATCTTCAACCTCTTCATGACGTTGATGCTCGCCGCGTACCTCATCCTGACGCACGAGAAGATCCTCCGCTTCTTCCGCGACCTCTGGCACCCGACCTCGCGCGAGTCGTTCGATCGCTTCCTCCGCCGGCTCGACCGCGGGCTCTCCGGCGTCGTCCGCGGGCAGCTGCTCATCTGCCTCGTGAACGGCGTCCTCTCCGCGATCGGCTTCTGGCTCTTCGACCTCAAGTACTGGCCGATCCTCTCGATCGTCGCGGCCGTGATGTCGCTGATCCCGATCTTCGGCTCGATCCTGAGCTCGATCCCGGCGGTCGTCATCGGCCTCACCCAGTCGTTCGGCACGGCGGTGGGCGTGCTCGCGTGGATCGTGGGGATCCACCAGCTCGAGGCGAACTTCCTGAACCCGAAGATCATAGGCGACGCGGCGAAGATCCACCCGGTGCTCGTGGTGCTGGCGCTCCTCATCGGCGAGCATTTCTTCCAGATCACCGGCGCGCTCTTCGCGGTCCCGTGCCTCTCGATCGCGCAGACGATCTTCCTCCACTTCCGCGAGTCCACGCTCGGCCTCGCCGATCCGACGGCCTCGATCCCCCCGCAGCGCGGCGCGCCGTTCGTCACGCCGTCGATCGAGCCGCTGCCGCCGCTGCGCGGCTTCGAGACGGTCCGCCCGGCGGTGACGCCGGTCCCCGCCTCGGGGGCCGCGGAGGACGCCGGCGCGCGCCGCCCCGGCGACCCCGGCACCGCGCCCGGCTAGCGGCGAGCCCGCCCGCCGGCGCTGGCCGCTCCTGCGCAAGACGGCTATGAGAGCCCGCACCCCGCGGGAGCGGGAGCGCCCGATCCACGACCCGATGAAAACCCCCGGCAAACTCACCCCGAACCCGAAGAAGCAGAGCCCCAAGCAGCAGCGCGAGCAGGCGATCGCGGCGCTGCGCGGCAAGCCCCCGGCCGACCCGCTCTCCAAGCTGAACCCCCGCTCGCTCGCCCTCCGCGCGGGCATCCCGGCGCTCCTCGTCTGGGCCATCGCGCTCGCCATCCCGGGGCTCTGGCCGAAGGTGGTCGCCGGCGTGCTCACGATGCTCGTCGCGGGCGTCCTCTTCTGGGCGCTGCGCTTCGCGACCCGCACGCGCGCCGTCGCGCAGATCGTGCAGACCGCCGACACCGCCGAGGCCCGCAAGGACGCGATCGCCAAGCTCGACACGGAGTTCAAGAAGGACGACGCGGCCGCGACCTTCGCGAAGGCGCAGCTCCAGATGCAGGAGGACCCGCGGGCCGCGCTCCGGACGCTGGAGACCATCAACCTCGACAAGGTGATGGCGCCGATGGCCGACGAGGCGCGCGCCCAGCGCGGGATGATCCACCTCATCCTGAGCGAGACGGACGAGGCGCGGGCGCTCGTCGACAAGATCGACATGACCCGCCACAAGGAGCCGAAGATCCGCGCCATGATGGCCGCCATCGTCGGCGAGGCGTGGGCCCGGACGGGCCAGGCCGCGAAGGCGGTCGACCTGCTCGAGACCTTCGACCCGAACGACGAGGCGTTCGCCGAGCTCAAGCCGCAGCTGCTCCGCGCGCGGGCGTTCGCCTACGCCTGGGCGAACAACACGAAGCAGATGAAGAACACCCTGCGCAGCCTGAGCGGCCTGAACCCGCAGTACCTGAGCGGCTTCATCACGAAGAAGAAGAGCCCCATGGGCGTGCCGCCCCGCGGCGTGCACCCGATGCTCGAGAAGGAAGCGTTCGAGATGCTGATGCGCTCCGGCGCCGTCCCTCGCCGGATGCAGCAGGTGAAGCGCAGCTGAGCGGCGGCCGGGCGAGGCCGGCGGTCCCGGCGGCGAGGCGACGCGCCCGGATCGAGCGGGCGCCGCCCCTTGACGAGGGGCGCTCCGCGCAGCTCAGATGCGCGCCCTGATGAGAGGGACCGCGCTGATCTACAGCTCGCACAGCCGCTGCAACGTCCTCCACAACGACCACATCGCGCAGCGCGCCCTGCAGGGGCAGGACAACAAGCGCATCCTGTTCCTGCCGATGTCGTCGCCGCCGCGCGGCGGCGACGAGCTCGAGGGGCAGCGGCTCGCGTACGAGGACTTCCGCTGGTTCTTCCAGCACTACGAGCGCTTCGGCCTCGAGCACCTCCCGTTTTACTGGACCAGCGGCCTGCGCAAGCAGGACGTCGACGTCCTCTGGCACCACCTCTGGTCGTCCGAGGTGGTGATCCTCGGCGGCGGCTACAGCACGACGGGGCTCTGGCGCTACAAGGAGCTCGGCGCCCGGTTCGACGGAGAGCCCGGCAAGTTCGGCCGGATCCTCCACGAGCGCCGGCGGCGAGGCCTGCTCACGGTCGGGTTCTCCGCGGGCGCCGACCAGCTCTGCCAGTTCCTCTTCCGTCATGTCCGGGACAACCCGGGGGACAACGAGGGGTTCGGGCTCGCGCGCAACACCCTCGTGACGCTGCACCACGAGGCGAGCCGCAATGAAGAGCTCTGGAATGCTGCCAGGCGGTTTCCACATTGTTTCGTGTTCGGGCTCCCGAACGACTCGGGGCTCAACGTGGACTGGGGAGTGCTCCCGTCCGGCAACCTCTGGCAGGTCTATGAGGTGGTCATCGACCGCACCTGGGACGCGCCGTTCGACGCGCTCCACATCAAGACGCGGCAGGGCGCGCTCGTCGACCACATCGACCACACGGGCCGGCACTGGGCGTTCCAGGGCGGCGATCACCTCGTCCGGATCACGTCGCAGGACAGCCGCTACGACCGCGCCTGGATGGCCGTCGGCGGCAGGATCCTCGACTACTGGACGCGCGAGCCGACCGGCTATGGATCCTTGGGCGACCTCCTCGCCGGCCACTGACCGCACCGCCGCCGGCGCGGCGCGCGCCTGATATCGGCGTGACGTCGAGCCGGCACGCGCCTGACGTCGAGGCGGCGCGCCGGGTTGCAAGCGAGCCCGTCTTGACGCCGGACGTACGCTGCGGCATCGATGACGCGGGTCGTCGTGGCCGCTCGCGCTTGCATCTTCTGCAGCATCGTCCGGGGCGAGGCGCCGGCCCACGTGGTGCTCGACGAGCCCGACGCGCTGGCCTTCCTCGACGTCCACCCGCTGTTCCCCGGGCACTGCCTGCTCGTCCCGCGCGCCCACGTCGAGGTGCTCACCGACCTCCCCACAGAGCTCGTCGGACCGCTCTTCGCCACCGCGCAGCGCCTCGCGCGCGCCGTGGAGTCGGCGCTCTCTGCCGACGGCTACTTCGTCGCGATCAACAACCGCGTCAGTCAGAGCGTCCCTCACTTGCACGTCCATGTGGTCCCGCGCCGGCAGAAGGACGGCCTCAAAGGTTTCTTCTGGCCTCGTCATAAATACTCGAGCGAGCGCGAGATGGACGAGGTTCGTGACGCCATCGTGACGGCGTATGGTGGTAGTTGAACACAGCCCGCTCGCCGGTTACCTGGAGCGGAGCCGACCTGCGCAGGGGGTGGGCCGCAGCGCTGTACCGCGGCATTCTGCCACAGTCCGATTTGTCACGTCGCGTCTTGCGACGACACACCCCGGCGGCCAAGTTAAGGAATAGACTAGGCCCCGCTCTGGTTTGAACGGCCGACTGGCGAGTCACCCCACCGTACGATGCTGGCCCCCCGTTCCCTTTTCGCCCGGATCACGCTGCTCTTCCTGCTCGTGCTCGCGCCGATTACCCTGGTGCGAGGGAATGTCAGCGTCATTGAACGGACCGTGGCGAATGTTTCGGGGACGTTGCGCGCCGCGGCCAGCGAGCTCGACCACGCTGATGTCGAGGTCCTGCAGCCGGCGCACCGCAGCACGGCGACCCGCGCTCCCGGGGTGCGCGCCCCGGCGAGCCCTGAAGCCAGACGGTCACGCGTCCTCCTCGTCGCGGACGTCCGGCCCGTCCGCATCACATCGCCCGTCCCTCACCCTCCTGTACGTCGCCCTCCACCACGCCTCCTGAATTGAGCCGTTAGCTCCGCGCCCGCGGCGGGTCGCTGCAGCGCTGGAGACGCTGGACTCGGTGGTGTTCATGGCGATCGCTGCGCCCACCGGCGCAGCGGAGGCAGCCGCGCTCATGCGCGCGGCGTACACGGTTGCGCTGATGTCAGCGCAGCCCGTGGGAGGCGTTGTACGATGCAAAAGCTAGTTGACGGGTTGCACAAGTTCCAGACGGAAGTTTGCCGTTCGCATCAAGATCTTTTTCGCAATCTGGCGAAAGGTCAACGTCCAGAAGCGCTGTTCATCACGTGCTCGGACAGCCGCATCAACCCGAACCTCATCACGCAGACCCAGCCGGGTGACATCTTCATCGTGCGCAACGTGGGGAACATCGTGCCCCCGTACGGCGCCAGCAACGGCAGCGAGTCCGCGGCGATCGAGTTCGCGGTCGCGCACCTCAACGTGAAGAACATCATCGTCTGCGGCCACACGCTCTGCGGCGCGATGCGCGGGCTGCTCGATCCGGCGGGGCTCGACGCGCTGCCGTCGGTCAAGTCGTGGCTCCAGCACGCGGAGCTGACGCGCCGCCTGGTGGAGGAGAACTACCCGCACATCGAGGGCGTGGACCGGCTGACGATCACCGTCGAGGAGAACGTCCTCGCCCAGATCGAGAACCTCAGGACGCACCCGACGGTCCGCGCGCGGCTCGCGCGCGGCGAGCTCTCCCTCTACGCGTGGGTCTTCAAGATCGAGACTGGTCAGGTCTTCCAGTTCGAGCACACGAACGGTCAGTTCGCGCCGATCGACGAGACGGCGCCCCCGTCCGCGCTGCCGGAGACGACGGTCTTCCGGCGAGCCATCTGAGCGCCCGACAGGCACTGGCCCAAGACTCCAACGTTGTAGAGGACCCATCCGATGCAGTCATCGAATGCCATGCAAACACGCGTCCTGTCGGAACACGCCGGCGCCGCGGGGCCCAGCCTCGGGACCGCGGACGCGAAGGGGGGAGCGCCCCCCGGAGCGCCGGCCGCGGAGGGCGCCCCGCCGCTCGATCCGCGCCTCACCGCGAACCTCAAGTTCGATATCCCGTCCGGCGTGGTCGTCTTCCTCGTCGCTCTGCCCCTTTGCCTCGGCATCGCGCTCGCGTCGGGGGCACCCCTCCTGTCGGGCATCGTCGCCGGCATCGTGGGCGGGCTCGTCATCCCGCTCGTGAGCCGCGCCCAGCTGAGCGTGAGCGGCCCGGCGGCGGGCCTCGCGGCCATCGTGCTCGCGGGCATCACCCAGCTCCGGAGCTTCGAGACCTTCGCGCTCGCGGTGGTGATCGGCGGCGCCCTGCAGTTCGGGTTCGGCCTGCTGCGGGCCGGCGCGATCAGCCACTTCTTCCCCTCCTCGGTCATCAAGGGGATGCTCGCGGCCATCGGCGTCCTGCTCATCCTGAAGCAGCTCCCGCACGCCGTGGGCTTCGACAAGGACAACTTCGCGTCCGAGTCGTTCAAGGCGGACGGCGGGAACACCTTCTCGATGCTGGCCCAGGCGACGCAGGCGATCGAGTGGGGCGCGTTCCTCCTCAGCGCCGTCAGCCTCGCGATCCTCGTCGGCTGGGAGAAGTCGCGCTTCGCGAAGATCTCCTGGCTGCCCGCCCCGCTGGTCGCGGTGGTCGTCGCGGTGGCCGGGAACGAGCTGTTCCGGGCGGCGGTCCCGTCGCTCGCCCTCGATCAGAAGCACCTCGTCACGTTGCCCACCGGCGAGGGGCAGAGCCTGCTCAGCGCGCTCCAGCTGCCGGACTGGTCGGCGATCACGCGGCCCGAGGTCTGGGTGCTCGGCGTGACCCTGGCGATCGTCGCCAGCCTCGAGACGCTGCTCAACCTGGAGGCGGTCGACCGCATCGATCCGTGGCGGCGCAAGTCGCCGCCGAACCGTGAGCTCGTCGCGCAGGGGCTCGGCAACATGGTCTCCGGGTTCGCCGGGGGTCTGCCGGTCACGTCGGTCATCGTCCGGAGCAGCGCGAACGTGAACGCCGGGGCGCGCACGCGGATCTCCGCGTTCGTGCACGGCGCGCTCCTCCTGCTCGCCGTGGTCTTCGCGGCAGGGCTGCTCGCGCGCATCCCCCTCGCCTGCCTCGCGGCCATCCTGCTCGCGACCGGCTACAAGCTGGCGAAGCCCAAGCTCTTCGCCGAGATGTACAAGCTCGGCTGGAGCCAGTTCATCCCGTTCGTGGTCACGATCGCCGCCGTCGTGCTCACGGATCTCCTGAAGGGCATCGCCATCGGCCTCGCCGTCGGCGTCGTGTTCGTCCTGAAGGCGAACATGTCCCGCGTGTTCGACGTGATCCACGAGGGGGCGCGCGTGACGATCCGGTTCAACAAGGAGGCGTACTTCTTCACCCAGGGCAAGCTCGTCGCGCTGTTCGATCGGCTCCCGAGCAACTCGCACGTGGTCGTCGACGCCCAGGGCGCGTCGTACGTCGATCACGACGTCGCGGAGCTCATCCGGCGCTTCCAGAAGTCGGCGCCGCAGCGGAACATCAACGTCGAGATCCGCGGGCTCTGACGGCCGCGCCGCGGCGGGGGCTCCGGTTTGCCCCCGCCCGCGGCGTCGGGGCCGTCAGGGCGCCGGCGCCTGCGCGGCGAGCGCCTCGATGCGCGCCGCCAGCGCCTCGATGTCCGCGTCGGACGTGCGCGGGTTCATGATGACGAGGCGCAGCCAGGACTCGCCGCGGAGGGTGGTGCGCGTGACATAGAAGCTCCCCTCCTGGACGAGCTGCTGCCGGATGTGGTCCTGCGCTCGCGAGTCGCGGCCCACCCGGAAGCAGAGGATGTTGGCCTGGGGGACGCCGAAGCACTCGAACGAAGGCCGCCGCGCGAGGAGATCGTGGAAGCGCCGGGCGCTGTCGAAGAGGCGCTCGACGTGCGCGGCGAGGCCCGCCTCGCCGATGAGGGCGAGGTTGAAGAACAGCTTGAGCGACAGCTGCGCCTTCGTGCACTCGAACGTGAGCTTCGACAGGTCGACGCCCTCCCTCTCGTCGCCGCCGTGCAGGTAGGGCGCGTATTGCTCGTAGGTGCCGGCGAGCGCGGCGCGGTCCTTGACCAGGACCGCGCACGCGAGCGTCGACGTGCCGAGCATCTTGTGTGTGTCGCAGACGAGCGAGTCGGCGAGCTCGATGCCGTCGAGGAGCTCGCGGTAGCGGCCCGTGAAGAGCGCCGCCGCGCCGTGGGCGCCGTCGACGTGGAGCCACAGCCCTTCGCGCCGGCAGAACGCGCCGATCTCCCGCAGCGGGTCGAAGGCGCCGTTCGGCGTCGCGCCCGCGTTGGCCACGACGGCGAGCACCCGCTTGCCCGCCCGCGCGGCCTCGTCGTACGCCCGCGCGAGCGCCCCCGGGACGATCCGCAGCGCGTCGTCCACGGCGATCTTCACGACGGCATCGCCGCCGAGGCCCATGATGGAGGCGGCGCGCGCGACGGAGTAGTGCGCGGCCTCCGAGGCGAGCAGGACGAGGTTCGGCGGGACGCCCGCCTTGAAGCTCCCCGGCGCGACGCGCTCCCTGCACGCGAGCAGGGCGCTCAGGTTCCCGAGGCTCCCGCCGTGGGTGATCACGCCGTCGCCCTCGTCCCCCCAGCCGACCTTGCCGCGCATCCAGCGGACGAGCCCGCGCTCGATCGCGGTCCCGGCCGGCCCCATCTCGTAGACGGCCATGCCGTTGTTCAGGACGCCGTGCACGAGGTCGGCGAGCGAGGACGGCAGCATCGGCACGGCCACCTGGTGCCCGAAGTAACGCGGGTGGTGCAGCCGGTTGCTGTTGTCGAGGACGGTGGCGACGAGGGCGGCGAGGTCGGCGCCGCCCTGCGCCACCGCGCGGTCGAAGTCGAGCGCGGCGAGGATCTCCTCGATGGAGCGCTGGACCAGCACCGGCCCCTCGCGGCGCTGCGCCCGGCGCACGTAGTCCGCGAGCAGGGCGCCCACGCGGGCCGACTCGCGCTCGAGGAAATCCGGGGAGAAGACCGCGGTCAGCGCGTCCGTCATCGGGCTCTCACTCCTCGCCCGCCGCTCAGGAATCTGAGGGCCTGGTCGACCTGATCGTCCGTCATCGCGTGCCCTGCGCGCGGCTTGCCGAGCGCCCGCGACGGCCACTTGAGCCGGCGGAGCATCTTCGCGAGCGCCACCTGCTCGCGGTGCGCCGGGTCCTTGCCGCCCCACCCCACGAAGAGGGGCACGCGCCGCCTGGCCTGGGCGCCTGCCCGCTCGAGGTACCGCGCGCCCGAGCCGCCCGCGAACGCGGCGTAGCCGTCGACCGGCAGCCGCCCGCGCATGGCCAGCGACGTCGCGTAGTAGGCGCCGTTCGAGAAGCCGAACACGAGCACCCGATCGAAGCGCCCGCCCGCGCGCTGCTCGAGCGCCGCGCGCGCCGCGTCCCACTCGGCGAGCAGCGCGTCCTCGTGGGCCTGCTGCGCGGCGGTGGCCGTGGGCCAGCACCAGAAGTCCTCCATCCCCTTGGGCCCGATCCCGCGCCGGCCGCGCGGCATCAGCACCGCCACGCCGTGCCGGGCGCCGGCCCGCGCCGCGCCGCGCTGCTGCGCCCACTGCCACCCCGAGTCCGGCTGGACGACCCCGTGCAGGAAGATCACGAGCACACGCGGGCCGGGCGCTTTCCTTTCGGGCAGGAAGGCGCACGCCTCGCCGGGGAGCGACTCGAGCTCCGGCGCGCACCACCGCGCCGCCGCCGGAGCGGACGGCGAAGGCGCGGACGTGTCCTTCGCAGCGGGCAGCGCCGGCGCGTCCTTCGCAGCGGGCAGCGCCGGCGCGTCCTTCGCAGCGGGCAGCGCCGGCGCGTCCTTCGCAGCGGGCAGCACCGGCGCGTCCTTCGCAGCGGACAGCGCCTGTGCGTCCTTCGCGGCGGGCAGCGCCGGCGCGTCTGCCGGGGCCGGGTGGACCTCATCCCCCCGGGCCGAGGCGGGTCCGCCCGCGGCCAGGAGCGCGGCCAGGGACAGCACGATCGCGGGCGAGCGCATGCGCCGCGCAGTATCACGTCCGCGACGCCGCCGGCACGCCGCCGAGCCGGCGGCGGGCGGAGCGTCGCCTTCCGAGCGAAGCCCTCGGCCGCGGCGGCGCGGACGCGCCGGGCCGGGTCAGAGGCGCAGCTCGACGCCCGCGCCCGACGCGCCGATCCACGGCGTCACCGCGCCCGCCTTGGGTGGGCTCGGCGCCGGCTGCTTCAGCAGCAGGTACAGGCCGACGCCCACGGTCGCGGCGCCGATGCCGCCGAGGACGTCGCCCACGATCCCCTTGGTCTTCGCCGAGCGCGCCTCCGGGCCTTCGCGCGTGGCCGCGCCGCTCGCCTGCGACACGCCGGAGAGGCCGAGGACGACGCCCCCGGCGAGGAGCGCGCCGCCCGCGCCCATCACGACGATCGGGAGCGTCCGGTTCGGCGGAGCGGGCCGGGGGTCGGCCACCGGCGGCAGGCCACGCGCCGCGGCGCCCGCCGACGCGGTCGCCCTCGTCTCCGGCTCGAGGGTGATCGGGACCTCGGCCGAGCGGCCCGCCGGGACGTTGAACCGGGCGGCGGCGGCGCGGAACCCCGGCGCGCGCGCCACGATCTCGTGTGCGCCCGGATCCAGCTCGATCGCGCGATTCGAAGCGCCGTGCAGCGGCGCTCCGTCGATGGCCAGCGTGAGCCCGTCGATCTCGCCGGGGCTCACCGCGATCGTCACGCGAGCGACGCGCTTTTCCAGCGCGGCGACCGCGTCGCGCGCCGGGCGGACGTAGGGCGCGGTCGTCGTCGTGGTCGGCTCGGCCAGAAAGGCGCGAAAGCTGGCGAGCGCTTCGACGAGCCGCCCGGTCTCCTTCTGCGCCACGCCGAGGCTGTACCAGGTGAGGGCGGCAGGCTTGATCTGGAGCGAGCGGGCGTACAGGACGCGCGCGTCGTCCCAGCGACCCTGCCGCGCGAGCTTCGATCCCTCGATGAACAGCGCGCGCGCGGATTTCACATCCCCCGCGCCTTCCTCGGCCGCAGGGAGCGGGGACGCGGCCGAGAGCAACGCGGCGACGAGGAGGGCGGAGAGCAGCCTGGATCGTGCAGGAGACCGCGCCGTCATTGGCACTCTCCCTGCCGGCAGCGGCGGCGCTCCGGGCATGTGTTGCCGCACGCTCCGCAGTGCTCGGCGTTGTTGCTCACGTTCGTTTCGCAGCCGTTCTCCCTGTCCCCGTCGCAGTCGCGGTGAGGTCCCGGGCACGTCAGCTCGCCGCCGGCGCCGCTGCTCGCGCCGGGGCCGCTCCCCGGACCGGGGCCGCCTCCCGCACCGGGGCCGCCTCCCGCACCGGGGCCGCTCCCCGGACCCGGACCGCTGCTCGCGCCGCCGGCGCCGCCCTCGCCCCCGCTGCTGCTGCTGCTCGCGCCCCCGCTGCTGCTGCTCGCGCCTCCGCTGCTGCTGCTCGCGCCTCCGCTGCTGCTGCTCGCGCCTCCGCTGCTGCTGCTGCTGCTCGCGCCCCCGCTGCTGCTGCTCGCGCCGCCGCCGCTGCTCGCGCTCCCGTCGGCACCGCCGCTGCCTGTGTTCCCGCCGCTCGTGCTGCTGCTCGCGCTCCCATCGGCACCGCCGCTGCTTGGGCTCCCGCCGCTCGCGCTGCTGCTTGTGCCGCCGCTGCTCGCGCTGCTGCTTGTGCCGCCGCCGCTGCTTGCGCCTTCGAGCTCGCCGCTTGCGCTGCTGCTCGTGCCCTCGAGCTCGCCGCCCCCGCCGCGGCTTCCGCTCTCGCTGCCGCCATGGCCGGTCGCGCTCCCGCCCGGAGCACCGCCGGCGTCCCCGTGGGCCCCCTGCCCGCCTTGGCCTCCGGCGCCCTCTGTCTCGTCCGGCTTGTCGGACAGCTCGGCGCCGATCATCACGATACAGCCACCTTGGCCCAGCGTCGCCGCCGCGAGGGTGGCCAGGAGGAGCAGCAGCCCACCGGGGCCGCGAACAGAGCGGAGTTTCACCCCATGATTGCGCATGACCACCTCAGAAATCGGGCGTCTCGGGCAGCGGCATGGACGTCGAACCGGATCTCGGAGACGCGGACGGCGGGGCCCGACGAGCGCGTGTCCCGTCCACTGGCGCTCTCCTCGCAGTGGCCTTGTCCGACGGACCAGCGGTATCGTCCCGGGGCACGGCGGCCTTGCCTGAAGCGATTGCGGTCCTGTCCGAGGGAACAGCGGCCTTGCCCGAAGGAACCGCGCTAACGTCCCCGGGAGCAGCGGCCTTGCCTGAAGGAATCGCCGCAGCGTCCCCGGGAGCAGCGGCCTGGCTTGACGGAACTGCGGTCCCGTCCGAGGAAACCACCGCAGGCCCCTCGCCGCGAGGCGCGAGACGGATGGCAGGCTCCGCCGAGCTCGCCGCCGGCGCCCGCGACTCGGGCAACACCGGATCTCGCGCCAGAGCCGACACCGCGGCCGTGGTCGCCTCCTCATCGCTGCCTGTGCTCGCGCTGCCGCTCCGCGCGTTCAGCAGCCCCATGATGATCACCACCGGCGCGACGAAGGCGGCCATGACACCGAGGAAGAGCGCCCTCTGCAGCCGCGGAGGGGGCGTAAGCCCCGCCGGCGCGCTGCCATGGAGCTCATCCATCCGGATGGTGCCCCCACGAACGCCGGTGGGCGTGACCGACAGGGGCGCCGGCTCGGCGAGCGCCGGCTCCGCCGCATCACGAGCGTGGAGCCCCGCGAGCAGATCGGGAGAGGCGTTGGGGAGGGCGGCGACCGGGACGGCGAGCTCCGCGGTCGTCAGCGGTTCGACCCCCCGCGCCAGCCACTGGTGCACGAGCGACGTGCCCGCCACATCCGCCGAGATCCCCCGCTGGACCGCCCAGGACGCCAGCGCGCGCCCGAGCGCGCGCATGGTGGGCCACCGGTCGGCCGGCAGCTTCGCCAGCCCTCGCCGGATGATCGCCCAGAGCGCCTCGTCGCCGGCCGCGAGCTGGGTGGTGGGGACCGGCTCCTTGTTGAAGATCGCCGAGATGATGGCGCCGAGGTTGTCCCCGGTGAACGGTCGCCGTCCGGTGATGAGCTCGTACAGGACCACGCAGAACGCCCAGACGTCGGTCTGCTCCCCGATCTCCAGCTGGCCGTCCGCCTGCTCCGGCGACATGTACTCCGGGCTGCCGACGATCATCCCCCGCTGCGTGATCGCCGGGTTCATGCCGCTCGACAGCTTCGCAATGCCGAAGTCGACGATCTTGGGCACGTAGCCGCCCGCCCCGTCGGAGACGACGAGGATGTTCGCAGGCTTGATGTCGCGGTGGATGACGCGCTGCGCGTGCGCGGCGGAGAGGGCACACGCGACCGGCAGGAGCATCTGCACCGCATACTCCGGCGTCATCCGTCCCCGCGCGTCGAGCCAGCTGGCGAGCGACGTGCCCTCGAGGAGCTCCATCACCAGGAACGGCTCGCCCGAATCGGTCGCGCCGAAATCGAACACGCGCACGATCGCGGGGTGACCGAGCTTCGCCGTCGCCCGCGCCTCCCGGAGCAGCCGCTCGGCGGCGTGCGCGTCGAACTGCTCCTCGTGGATGACCTTGATCGCGACGTCGACGTCAAGCCACAAGCTGCGCGCGCGCCAGACCGATCCCATGCCGCCCGCGCCCAGCCGGCCGAGGATCTGGTACTTGCCCGCCAGGACCTCGCCCGGGGCGTGCTCCCCGGGCATCAGCGCGCGAACCAAGGACGAACCACCGCCCGTGCTCGCGCCGCCTCTCCTGGCGACCGATCCGCTCTGGCTGGAGGTGCAATGCTCGTCCTTCATGGTTCGTCCTTCTCTGGAAGCAAGGGACGAACCACCGGCCATCCACCCTGGCCACCCGCATCACCGCCGCGAAACACCGACCCGGGCCCCCCCTCGCGCGCCGGGTGGTTGGAGCCGTCGGCGTTCGTCTGCGCTCTCCACAGAGGCACAATCGCAATCGCTGCCCCGCACGGCGTTGGAGCCGCTGCGCGCATAGGCCACGCTGAGGCGATTTGCACCAGGTCGTCTCGATCTCGAAAGAGACGGGGCGCCCTCTCGGCCCGACGCTCCCCGGACGACATCGCAGAGCGGTCGGTCCCGGAGCGGGCGCCCCCCCGCGGCGCCGCTCGGAGGAAACGGGGCGCCAGACCTCGGGACCCCGGGGTGCAGCGGCCCGTGTGCCCGGCGCTGCTACCTCCTCCGCCCGCCGCATCGTGCTCCCTGGACGATCTTTGTCAGGAAGATCCTCCTCGCGTCGGGCTCGCGCTACACTGCCCGGCGACGTGGTGCCCCCTGCACCCAAGACAACGCTGGACGACTCGCTGCTGGGAACCGGCTCGGAACGCCTACGTTCCAAGAAGCCGACGCCCGGGCTGGTGCTCGTCTTCTCGGTGGACAGCCCCCGCTGCGACGTCCTTCCGCTCAAGGACGGCGAGCTCGAGCTCGGGCGCGGCGAGGTCGGCGGCGTCCCGCTCGACGACCTGCGGATGTCGCGCAGGCACGCGCGCGTGCGCCTCGACGACGGCGCGTGGGTGGTCGAGGACCTCGAGAGCCGCAACGGCACGTCGCTCGACGGCGTCCCCCTGACCGGCGCGCGCGCCGGCGCGGAGCTGCGCATCGTGCGGACGGGCTCGTCGGTGTTCCTGATCCAGGCCGACGTGGAGCCCTTCCGGGCCGGGATCGCCACCGCCGGGGGCACGATCCTCGGGCCGACCCTCGCCCGGGCGTGGGACGCGATCGATCGCGCCGCGCGCTCCGGGACGATGCTGCACATCACCGGTGAGAGCGGGACCGGCAAGGAGCACGCGGCGCGCGCCTTCCACGCCCTCGGCCCGCGCCGGAGCGGGCCCTACGTCGCCGTCAACTGCGCCGCTATCCCCGACGGGCTGGCCGAGCGGCTGCTCTTCGGCGCCCGCAAGGGGGCCTACTCGGGCGCCGCGGCGGACGCCGAGGGCTACGTGCAGGCGGCGCAAGGCGGCGTGCTCTTCCTCGACGAGGTCGCCGAGCTCGACCTCGGCGTGCAGGCGAAGCTCCTCCGGGCGCTGGAGACGAGGGAGGTGATCCCGCTCGGCGCCTCACGGCCCGTGCAGGTGGACTTCGCGCTCGTGTCGGCGACCCACAAGGACCTTCGGGCCCAGGTCTCGGCAGGGAGGCTGCGCGAGGACCTCTTCTTCCGCATCGGGCGGCCGGCGGTCCGCATCCCGCGGCTGCAAGAGCGGCCGGAGGAGATCCCGTGGCTCGTGCGCGCGGCGCTGCGGGACGCCGGAGCGGCCGCCGGCCCGGACGGCGCGGCGCTCGTGGCCCACGCGTCGCTGATCGAGGAGTGCCTCGTGCGGGCGTGGCCCGGCAACGTGCGGGAGCTGATGGCAGAGATCCGCGCCGCGGCGCAGGAGGCGCAGATCGCGAAGAGCCCGGTGGTCCAGGCGCGGCACCTGTCGCCGTCCGCGGGGCACGCCTTCGCCCAGGCGTCGGCGAGCTCGCCGGATCAGTCCGCGTCGGGGCTCGGCGAGAGGACGCCGCGGCCGTCGCAGGCGTCCGCGGGGCGGACGCAGCGGCGCGCGGCGGCGCTGCCCGCCGACGAGGTCATCGAGGAGGCGCTGCGCCGCGAAGGGGGGAACGTGGCGCGCACGGCCCGGGCGCTCGGCGTGCACCGGACGCAGCTCCGCCGCTGGCTCGGGCGGCGCGCCACGGGCACCGACGACGAGGAAGACGACGCGGAGGGCTGAAGCGCCGGCCGCATCGCCCCCGGAGCAACGCGGCCGGCACGGCCGGCGGCCGGCACGGCCGGCGGCCGGCACGGCCGGCGGCCGGCACGGCCGGCGGCCGGCACGGCCGGCGCGTCAGCCGCGCAGGACCACCGTGGTCTGCTGCGCGAGATCGGCGACCGAGCCCCCGACGTGCAGCGTGTACGCGCCGGGCTCCACCTGCCAGCCGCCCGCCGCCCAGTGCGCGAACGCCCGCGGCGCCATGGTGATCGCGACCTCGGCCTCCTTGCCCGGATCGGCCTCGACGACGGCGAAGCCCGCCAGCCACAGCGCAGGGCGCTCGACCTTGGACTCGGCCCTCGAGAGGTAGAGCTGCACCACGTGACGCCCGCGGCGGCGGCCGGCGTTGCGCACCCGCACCCGGGCCTCGACGGCCTCGCCGGCGGCGAGGCCCGACGGCGCGTCCACGCCGAGGATCTCCCAGCGCGTGTAGCCCAGGCCGTGCCCGAACGGGTACGCCGGCGCGACGCCCGCGCGGGCCCAGGCGCGGTAGCCGATGTGCAGGCCCTCGGCGTAGACGAGCTTGCGGTTCTCGGGCTTCGTCGAGAGCACGGGCACGTCCTGCTCCCGCGCCGGCCACGTCGTGGGCAGCCGGCCGCCGGGCTCCCGCGCGCCGAGCAGCACGTCGGCGACCGCGTTGCCGAACTCCTGGCCAGGGAACCAGGTGAGCAGCACCGCCGCCACCTCGTCGCGCCACGGCAGGGTCACCGGCCCGCCGGCGTTCACCAGGACGACGGTGCGGGGGTTCGCGGCCGCGACCGCGCGGACCAGCTTGTCCTGGCCGCCGGGGAGGGCGAGCGTGCTCCGGTCGAAGCCCTCGCTCTCGATCTGCTCGGTGGTGCCGACGACCACGATCGCCACGTCGGAGGAGCGCGCGAGCTCCACCGCGCGCGCGAGCTCTTCCTCCTCGGGCAACGCGGGGACCTCGACGCCGAGCGAGAACGCCACCGCGATCGCGCCCGGGGGGACGGCGTGCGTGAGCTTGAGGTCGAGCTCCTCCCCGGCCGCGAGGGACAGCTCGGCCCCGAGGTGCGGCGGCGCGAGCAACGCCGCGGCGAGATCGTCGATGTGCGACGCGATCGTCTGGTCGAACAGGACCCGCCCGCCGCCGGTGAGCCGGAAGGCGCCCACGCCCGCCACGCCGATGCGGTAACGGCCGGCCTCGACGGCGCGGAACCGCGCCGTCACCTCGATGGTCGCGGACTGGTTGGCGCGTCGATCGCCGATGTACGTGAGCTTCCCGACGTCGCGATGCTCCTCGTGCAGCGGGTTGCCTTGCGCGTCGAGGAGCCGCACGTGCACGCCCGGCTGCCCGGTCACGGGGTCGATCACGTGCTCTCCGGTCACCGGCACGAGCCCCTCGTGGATGCGGGTGCCGAGCGCGTAACGCACCTCGGCGCGCTGGCCGAGCGCGGCGCGCAGCCCGTCGAGCGGCGAGACCGTGTAATGCGGGTGCACGGTGGCGCTGCCGCCGCCCTGGGTCCGCCCCCGCGCGGCGCTCGGGCCGATCACGGCGACGCGCCGCAGGCCCTCGGGGTCGAGGGGGAGCACGTCGCCCTGGTTGCGCGCGAGCACCATGCCGGCGGCGGCGGCCTCGCGGGCGAGCTTCCCGGCCTCGGCTGCGGGGATCGCGGCGGGGGCGGGGCGGGCGGGCGGGACGCCCTCGAGCGCGCCGACCCGGGCGGCGAGGCGCAGCAGGCGGCGGACCTTGTCGTCGATCGCCTTCTCCGGGACGGCGCCGCTCCGCACGGCGGCGACGAGCGCGTCGCCCCACGGGCCTTCGGGGCCCGGCATGACGAGGTCGAGCGCCGCGCGCCCGGCGGCCTCGGTGGAGCGGGTCGCGGTCCAGTCCGAGACCACGACGCCGTCGAAGCCCCACTCGTCCTTGAGCGGCGAGGCGAGCAGGGCGCTCTCGGTCATCGTCGCGCCGTTGACCCGGTTGTAGGACGCCATGACGAGCCACGCGCCGGCGCCGGCGGTCATCCGCTCGAACGGCGCGAGGTAGAGCTCGCGCAGCGGCCGCTCGTCGACGCGGACGTCGACGGTGAACCGCTCGGTCTCCGCGTCGTTGGCGACGTAGTGCTTGGGCGTGGCCGCGACGCCGTGGGCCTGCAGCCCCCGCACGTACGCCGCGCCGAGGCGGCCGGTCAGCAGCGGGTCCTCGGAGAAACACTCGAAGTGACGGCCGCCGAGGGGGCTCCGGTGCAGGTTCACCGTCGGCCCCAGGACGACGTCGACGTTCTTGCGGCGCGCCTCCGACGCGAGCAGCGCGCCGACGCGCTCCATCAAGGCCTCGTCCCAGGTCGCCGCGAGCGCGGTGGGGGACGGGAGGCTCACCGAGGGGTCGCGCTCGTCCCAGAGCTCGCCGCGCACGCCGACCGGACCGTCCGAGAGCACCATGCGCCGCAGGCCGATGGCGGGCTCCGGGTGTGTGCTCCAGAAGTCGGCGCCCGTGAGCAAGCGCACCTTCTGCTCGAGCGAGAGCGCGGCGAGCGCTTCCGCCACCCGCCGCTCGACGGCCTCGGGCTGGTGATCGTTCGGACGATGAGGAGCTGAGCGCGGATCGGCGACGGCCATGGACCCTCCTGGAAGCAAGCGGAGCTGCCGCCCGCGGAGGCGGCCGGCCAGCACGGTACTTACGGGGAGGTGGAAACGCCAGCCTTGCAGGAAAATTACCGTACCTTCAACGTGCGTGGACACCCGCCATGGACGAGGCCGTCAGCGTGTTTGAATGGCTCCGTCCGGGCGCTCGTTCGCGTTACGAGCCACCGACGCTGTTCACGCGCGCTTCGGTCAGCCTCGCGAGGATCTGATCGGCGGTCTCCGCGGCCGTGAGGTCCGAGGTGTCCAACCAGAGGCCCAGTCGCGGTGTCTCCGCGCGCAATGCACGGTCGAAGTCGAGGACCGAGGACGTGTCTTGGTAACCGCTCTTCGCTCGACCCGCCTCACGCGCCGCGACCACGGCGGGATCCGGGCAGAGCACGATGACGTGAAGAGGACGGCGCGCGTGAGCCTGCACCACCTCGGCGAGCCAAGGGCCGAGGATGATGTCCTGGTACACGACCGTGAATCCGGCCTGGAGATAGAGGTCGGCCGCGGCCGCCGCGATGCGGTACCGGAGCCGCAGCTGCTGCTGGGCCTCCTCGGAGAGCTCGAAGCCCATCTCGGCGCGGCCGTTGACGATCATGCGGCGGAACACGTCGCCCCGGAGGTGCACGCTCCTCGGCAGCCGCTCCGCCAGCTGCTGGGCGACGGTGGACTTCCCTGCAGCCATGAGCCCGGTGATCAGGAGGAGCGACGGCGGGTCCGGCAGGCTCATGCGCAAGGTTACTTCCTGTTCAGGAACGCGTCCATCGCCTGCCGGTGGTCCGGGCCGTTCCACTGCTCGGCGAACGCCCGGCGCTCGACCTCCACGGCGGAGGCGCGCAGCGCCTCGCGCACCTTGCAGAGCGACCGCTTCATCGCCGCCACCGCCGCGCGCGGGCTGTCGGCGATGCGGTTCACCTGCGCGATCGCCCGGCTCCGCGCGGCGCCGGTCGCGACGACCTCGTTCACGAGGCCGATCCGGAGCGCCTCGGCCGCGTCGATCCGCTCCGCCGTCAGGAGGAGCCGCGACGCCTCGAGCGGGCCGACCCGCTCGCAGAGCCGCGTCAGACCGCCCCACGCCGGGGACAGGCCCATCTTGACGTGGCGGAACGAGAGCGCGGCGTGCTCCTCGATGATGACGAAGTCGCAGAGCAAGAGCAGCTCGCAGCCGCCGCCCAGCACGTCGCCCTGCACCGCGGCGACGATCGGCACATCGCTCTCCTCGAAGGCGGCGAAGCTGTCGAACATCGCCAGGACCTCGCCGCCCTGCGCGCCGCCCGCGGCGAGCGCGTGCAGCTCGCGGATGTCGCCGCCCGCGACGAAGACCTCGTCGTCGGCCGCGGTGATCACGACGCCGCGCACCCGCGGGTCGGCGGCGGCCAGGCGGATCGCGTCGGCGAGGCGCCGCGCGACGGCGCTGTCGATGGCGTTCTTGCACTCCGGGCGATCGATGGTCAGGACGACCGCATCGCCGGCCGCCTCGACCCGCAGGCTCACGAGGCGGCCCTCCGCGCGCCCCTCCCGTTCGTGAGCAGCGCAGGCTTCCTCCGCCCCGCGCCCGCGCCGTTCTGCGCGGCGCGGCCGAGCCGGCGCGGCGCCACGCGCTCGTCGTGGATCACGTCGGCGATCCGCGCCTCGAGCGTGCGGCGGCTGAGGCCGCGCTGCTCCGCCGCGTACCGCTCGGCGTACTCGATGATCGCGCCCGCGACGTCGACGCCGCTCGCGCGCTCGATCCCCTCCAGGCCGGGCGAGCTGTTGATCTCGAGGAGCTTGGGGCCGGAGCGCGCCTCGAGCATGTCGACGCCGGCGACCTCGAGGCCCATCGCCTTGGCGGCGCGGATCGCGACGCTGCGGTAGGCGCGCGGCAGCTTCAGCCGGTCGCCCTTGCCGCCGCGGTGGAGGTTCGAGCGGAACTCGCCCGGCTTCGCGACCCGGCGCATCGCCGCGACCACGCGGCCGCCGACGACGATGACGCGGATGTCGCGCCCCTTCGACTCGCGCACGTACTCCTGGAGCACGATGTCCTGGCCCATGGCCCAGAACGTCTCGAGCAGCGCGTGCACCGCCTGGGGCGTCTCGGCGAGCATCGTGCCGATGCCCTGCGTGCCCTGCTGGAGCTTGACGATCGCGGGACAGCCGCCGACGAGCGAGAGCGCCGCCTCGACGCCGGCCGGGCTCCGGGCGCACACGGTGATCGGCACGTTGAGCTTGCGGCGCGTGAGCAGCTGGAGCGCGCGCAGCTTGTCGCGGCTCCTCGCGATCGAGACGGCGCCGTTCAGGACCGGGACGCCCATGAGGTCGAACTGGCGGACGACGGCGAGCCCGTAGTTCGTGATGCTCGCGCCGATGCGCGGGATCACGATGTCGAAGCGGGGCACCGCGGAGCCGCCGACGAGCAGCGACGGGCGCCCGCGTGACACCACGATCTGGAAATCGAGCGGATCGATGACGCTGACGTCGTGGCCACGCGCGCGCCCCGCGAGCACGATGCGGCTCGTCGAGTAGAGGGACGCGTTGCGCGACAGGACGAGGAATCGCATGTGGCCGGGAGGCTAGCAGAGCCCGCAGACCGCGTGGATGGGTGCGCGCCCCGATTCTCTCCGCGCCCGCGTTCTCCCGCGTCGTTCCGCGTCGTTCCGCGTCGTTCCGCGTCCTTCCGCGTCACTTTCCGCATCCACCTTGCGTTCGTTCCACAATCGCCTTGCGTCCAGCGCGCGACCGCGTGCGCCCGCAGCAGCGCCGCGCGTCACGGGCCGGGTTTTCATCCAGTTTCGCGGCGCTTGGTGCGCTGCCATCCGTCTGCTCGCACGGCCCCGCCCGGCAGACCCGACGCGGGCGGAACCGCCGGGGCGCGGCGCTTGCGCTGGAAAATGTTTCGTGTACGAATCAATTGGCTTCCGCTGGCCAGGAGGGGTTCGCGATGTGGCAGCCGTTCACGGAGGAGCATCAGCAGTTCAGGAAGACGGTGCGGGCCTTCGCCGAGAAGGAGCTCGCTCCTCACGTCGAGGAGTGGGAGGCGTCGGAGTGCTTCCCGAGCTGGGTGTTCAAGCGCGCCGGCGAGCTCGGGATCCTGGGCGCGCACTTCCCGGAGGAGCACGGCGGCGCCGGGCTCGACTACTGGTTCTCGGCCGCGAAGGCCGAGGAGCTCGTGCGCTGCAGGATGGCGGGCGTGTCGATGGGGCTGCTCGTCCAGAGCGACATGGCGACGCCGGTGATCAGCGACATCGGGACGAAGGAGCAGATCGAGGAGTTCCTCAGGCCGGCGCTCGCGGGCGACAAGATCGCCGCGCTCGGCGTCTCCGAGCCGGCGGCCGGCAGCGACGTGGCCGGGATCCGGACGACCGCGCGCAAGGACGGCGACGACTACGTGCTGAACGGGCAGAAGACGTTCATCACCAACGGGACGCGCGCCGACTTCGTCACGCTGCTCGCCAAGACGTCGCCGGACAAGGGGGCCCACGGGTGCTCGTTCTTCCTCGTGCCGACGGAGCTCCGGGGCTTCCAGGTCGCGAAGAAGCTGAAGAAGATCGGCAACAAGTCGTCGGACACGGCGGAGCTCTTCCTGGAGGACGTGCGGGTGCCGAGGCGCTGCCTGCTCGGCGAGCCGGACCAGGGGTTCGTGTACCTGATGCAGAACTTCCAGACCGAGCGGCTCGTCGCCGCGGTGGGCGCGATCGCGAGCTCGTTCATGACGCTCGACACCACGGTCGAGTACGGGCGCGAGCGGGTGGCCTTCGGCAAGCCGCTCATCAAGCGCGAGTCGTGGCAGCACAAGTTCGTGGACCTCTACACGCGCTGCGAGGCGGCCCGCGCCTTCGTCTACAAGTGCGTCGACCACTACAACGACGAGCGCTACGTCCGGAAGGTGCCGATCAGCTTCGACACGGTGAAGCTCATCTCGATGGCGAAGATCCTGGCCGGCGACGTGGCGAACGACGTGGTGGACACCTGCCTCCAGTTCCACGGCGGCTGGGGCTACATCGAGGACTTCCCCATCGCGCGCGCCTGGCGCGACCAGCGGCTCCTGCGCATCGGCGGCGGGACGACCGAGACGATGAAGTACTACCTGGCGAAGCTGATGAACTTCTGAGGAAGGCCGGACCGGCGGGGGGCCCGGACCTTTCGCAGCGGCGATCGAAAAAAAGTAGAGACAAGCGGCGCGAGAGGCTGTAGATATGCCGCTCCCAACGACCGGGGCTGTAGCTCAGCTGGGAGAGCGCATGACTGGCAGTCATGAGGTCAGGGGTTCGATCCCCCTCAGCTCCACTGACACGAACAACTCGACCGAAAGACTCCCGCGAGAGTCCGGCGCGCCGCGCCTTCCTGGCGGCGAGCTCGCTCAGAACCCGCCGAGGTAACGCGGCGGTAGGCCGATCCGCGGGTCGACCCGGAAGGCGCCGGCGTGCACGAGCGCGCGGCGGTCCTCGCCGGCGCCCACGTCGAAGCGGTGCACGACGCCGCCGTCGGTCTCGGCGTCCGCAGCGAGGCAACGCCCGCAGGCCTCGGCGCAGCGCACCTCGCCGAGCACGAACGGGAGCTCCTTCGAGCGCAAGAGGACCTCGGGCTCGCCGCGCGCCGGTCCGGAGCCGGCGAGGTCGACCGCCACGAGGGTGTCGTCGACCGGGCCGCCCTCGCCGAGCGCGTCGCGGCCGAGCGTCGCGAGGAGGACGTGGTCCTCGGACGCGAACGCGACGGAGAAGCCGGGCGTGCCCGCGCCGAGCTCGGCGGGCGCCCAGCGCGCCTCCTCGACGAGGCCTCCGCCGTCGCGGCGCGCGAGGACGACGAGGCCCGCCTCGGCGGCGTTCGAGGTGGAGTCGCCGCCGAACGTCCCGGGGCACACGACGGCGAGCCGCGATCCGCTCGCGGACGCGGCCAGCCCTCCGCACCCGTGGAGCCCGCGCAGCACCGTGACCTCCTTGATGGCGTCGCCCTGCGTGTCGATCTCGACGAGGCGCGACTCGGCCGACGTGGTGAAGTCGAGCGACGTCGCCGTGAGCAGCACGTAGAGGCTGCCCTCAACGAGCACCGCGCGGCTCGGGCGGGGGTAGATCCCGGGATCCTCCCCGGCCAGCGCGGGCGCGAGGTCGACGCGGCCGACGATCGCGCGGGCGCCGGGGTCGACGACGAGCACGTCGCTCCCGCCGTCCGTCGGCGCGGCGTCGGGGTCGAGGTTCGGCTCGTGGCGCGTGACGTACGCCTTGCTGGGCGAGACCTCGACGTAGTCCTGCGGGTTCGCGCGGAACGCGGTCGCGACGGCGAGCTGCGCGCGCGCCTCGCCGCTCCGGACGTCGACCCACGTGAGCACGGACGCGGCGCGGTCGATCAGCACCAGCTGGTCCCCGCGGGCCGGCGTCGTCGGGGTGACGACGTCCCCCGAGAGCGGCGAGGAGAGGCCGGGCGCGATCGAGCCCGACGAGATGATCGACGCGGAGAGCACCGCGCCCTCCCAGCTCATCAGGCCGACGTCCGTGGACTGGTAGTCGCTGCTCACGACGACGGCGCCGCGCCCGCACGGCCCCTCGACGACGTCCGTGCCGCCGGTGCTCGGCGGCGGCTCAGGCGCGTTGCACCCGAGCAGCGCGGAAGCCGCCCCCGCGACGAGGATCTTCACCGAGGGAGCCGCGAGGGCGGCGCCCAGCTTGAGGTCGAACCGAGACGTCTTCACCACCACACCTCCGTCGCCGCGTGGACGCTCCGCCCGGGGAGCTCGAGGTTGAGCAGATCGAAGGTCCTCGCGGCGAAGACGTTCGTGATCGCGACGCGCGCCGACAGCCGCCGCCGGAGCGCGAGGACCGCGAGCTCGACGTCGGCCGTCGCCTGCTCCGGGAGCGGCCGGAGCCCCGCGGGGTCGCCGACGCGCGAGGCGCGGTAGAAGAGCCGCGCCGAGAGGGACGCGCGGTCGATGCCGAGCCGCGCGGGCTCCGCGTACAGCTCCACGGACGGCGCCGCGACGAGGCGCGCCTGGAACGGGATGAGGTCGTTCGCGAGCGAGCGGCCCGGCGAGGTGTCCCTCGGATCGAGCGCGGTGAGCGCGAGCCCGGCGCGGACGTGATCGAGCGCCGAGGCGGAGGCCGCGAGCTCCAGGCCGAGGACGCGCGCGCTGCCCACGTTGTAGGGCCGCAGCACGCCGACGAACGCCGGGCGGTACGCGACGAGCCCCGACGCGAAGCGCGAGAAGCCGAGGAGCTCGCAGGAGAGCTCGGCGCGCGCGCGCGGCGACGCCGCGGCGAGGCGCACCCCGAGCTCGGCGGAGAGGCCGCGCTCGGGCGCGAGCTCCGGGTTGCCGATGACGATCGGCGAGCTGCCGTGGAGCTCGCCGAGCACGGGGACACGCACGTAGCGGCCGAGGTTCCCGAAGACCGAGACGGCGCCGTCCGCGAGGCGGAGGCGGGCGCCGAGGCGGCCGCTCGGCTCGAGCGCGCTGGCCGGACCGCCGGCGCCGGCGTGGCGCGTCCGGTGGAGCTCCACGGCGCCGAGGGCGTAGCCCTCGAGCGAGGCGATCGGCGCGTAGCGCAGGCTCGCCGACGCGCGGTACGTCGCGCGCGAGGCGCGGAGCGGCGCCTTGCCCGCGCGGTCGATGGCGAGCAGCTCGCGCTCGTAGGCCGCCGAGGCGGACAGGGAGACGTGGTCGGCGGGGCGGTAACGGAGGGCGGCCTGCTCGGCGCCGCGCGCGCCGGCGCTGGCGACGACCGGCGAGAGCAGGCCGAGCTCACCCCGCGGATCGCGCACGACCTGGCGCGAGAGGATCGCCGAGCTCGTGAGCTCGAGGCGGCACCGGTCGACGCCGCCCTCGGCCGGGCGGGCGCAGGGGGTTACCGCAGAGGCCGCGCCGAGCCAGCGCTGCACGTGGGACCGCGCCGCGCGCGCCGGGGTCTCGGAGAGGCCGGTCGCGCCCTGGTCGCGCGCGAAGCCGTTCACGATCGCCGTGATGCTGCCGCCCCAGGGCAACCGGTAGCGGCCGATGCTCCAGAGGTCGTAGGCGTCGGTGTCGGCGTTCGGCCTCGGCAGCGCGCGCCCCAGGCGGCTGTCCGTATAAAGGTAGTCGTTGTCGGCGGAGCGCCGGCTGAGCGCGACCAGGGCGCCCGCGCGCTCGTCGCCGAGGCCCACCGACGCCCACGCGGAGCGCTCGCCGAAGCTGCCCGCGCCGAGCCCCACGGAGGCCCGGGGCGCGCGCGGCAGCGCCGGCTCGAAGAAGATGGCGCCGCCGATCCCGAGGCGGTCGGCGTGCTCGGGCGCGTTGCCCCGGTAGACCTCGACGCGCTGGATCATCCAGAGCGGCACCATGGAGAGATCGGCGGTGCCGGTCACGTCGTCGTTGAGCCGGACGCCCGCGAGGTACACCGGCGTCTCGGCGCTGCTCGCGCCCCGGAGGGACGCGGTCGCGAGATCCGACGAGGCGCCGGTCCGGGAGACCTGCAGGCCGGGCACGCGGCTCAGCACCGCGGGCGCCGCGGCGCCCGGCGCGCGGAGGTCGTCCTCGCGGATCACATAGGACGCCGCGGTCGGATCGCGCGCGGCGACGGTCGACGCGTGTTGCCCCGCGACGTGCACCTCGATCGCCCGCTCGCGCGGCCTCGCCCGCTCCGGTGCGGCCGGGGCGGCAGCGCGTCGCTCTCGGGGCTCGCCGCCCGCCGCTCCTTCGCGAGCGCCGGCGACCGCCGCTCCCTCGCGGTCGCCGGCGGCCGCCTCCTGGGCGCGCGCGCGCGGCGCGACGCCGGCGGCCACGAGCGCCGCGCAGGCGAGCGCCGCGGGCCGCCTCACGGACACAGCGCGTGGACGATGCCCACCGCGTCGAGGTCGAAGACGTCGGGCAAGTCGGCGCGGTCGGTGATCCGCACGAAGCGGGCGAGCGAGACGCCGATCTCGGCGAGATCGAACGGATCGCCCCCGGCCGACGACGGGTCGAGCGGGTCGATGTCGTTCTCCTCGGGGTTGGCGTGCACCGGGCGCCACCCGGCGCAGCTGCCGTACGGGGGCCCCTCGGCGGTGCACGGGAACGCCGACCAGGCGGCGCCGTCCTCGCTCACCTCGACGGTGGCGAGCTCGGCGAAGACGGTCGCGGCGTCCCCGCCGCGCGTGAAGGCGTTCTCGAACACGAGGAAATCGGCCCCGGGGCCGTCGATGATCGCGTTGCCCTCGAAGGCGAGGACGATGGAGCCGCCGTTCCCCAGCGAGAGCACGTCGAGCGAGCCGCCGCAGCAGCCCGCGCCCTTCGGCGGGCCGAGGACGATGTCCGGGAACCGGTCCTGGCCGAACACCTGCCCTGATCCGAGGCAAGCGGACACCACGCCGGTCGCGAACCGCGCGCCCGGTCCATCACACGAGGCCGGGCCTTCGCCGGGAGCTTCGCCTTGGCCGCCCGCGAGGCAGGAGCCGCCTCCTCCCCCGCCCCCGCCAGCATCTCCCTCGGAGGGGTCGTCGCGAGGGGTCTCGACACCGCCGCACCCGGACAGGACATCAGCGGAGAGACAGAGACAGACGAAGAGGAGGCGCCGCGACCTCCCGACCCCCGCCCGGACAGGCGGGCGCCGCGCGCCGGCTGCCCTGGAGGGTCTCTCTCTCCCTCTTCGATGCTCCTGCAAAAGACCTCTTCGGCGGGTGGTCGCTATCATGGGCCTCCGGGACGGTCAACGGACTTCCCGGACCTCGGGCGGGAGAGTAGAGAGCGGAGGATGGCTTTCTCGCCTACCTGGGAGTTCCCGGAACCCGACGCGCGCGCGGCGGCCGCGGCGCGCGCGCGGCAGGACACGTTGACCAAGCCGCGCGGCAGCCTCGGGACGCTCGAGGAGCTCGCCGTGGAGCTCGCCGCGATCCAGGGCGGGCCGCCCGCGAGCCGCCCGGCGGCAGCGGTGTTGTTCGCCGCCGATCACCCGGTCACGCGACACGGCGTCTCGGCCTACCCGCCCGAGGTCACCGCGGCGATGGTGGCGAACTTCGTCTCCGGCGGCGCCGCCGCGAGCGTGCTCTGCCGGCACCTCGGGGTCGAGCTGCGGATCGTGGACGTCGGCGTCGCGCACCCCTACGCGCCCGCGGCAGGCGGCGACGCCGGCGGCGGCGCCGCGCGGCTGCGGCGCGATCCGGTCGCCGACGACCCGATCGGCGACCTGCGCGTCGAGGACGCGCTCTCGGAGGCCGTCTACGAGCGCGCGCTCCGGGCCGGCGCCGCCGAGATCGACGCGCTCGGGGGCGACACGCGCGTGGTCCTCCTCGGCGAGATGGGCATCGGCAACACCACGGCCGCGGCCGCGATCGCGGCGCTCCTCCTCGATGTCCCCGCCGAGGACGTCGTCGGGGCGGGGACGGGCGTCGCGGGCGCCGCGCTGTCGCGCAAGATCGAGGTCGTGCGCGACGCGACCCAGCGCGTCGTCGCCCAGACCGCGCGGGACGCCCAGGCCGCGCGGGACGCCCAGGCCGCGCGGGGCGCCGACCCGCACCGGGTCGTGCGGTCGGTCGGCGGAAAGGAGATCGCCGCGCTCGTGGGCGCCGCGGCGCGGGCGATCGAGCGGCGCATGCTCGTGCTCGTCGACGGCTTCATCGTCTCGACGGCGGCGCTCGCGCTGGTCCGGATGGACGCGCGGGCGCGGCGGGGCATGCTCTTCGCGCACCGCTCGGCGGAGCGCGGCCACGCCCGCGTCCTCGCGGCGCTCGACGCCCGCCCGCTGCTCGACCTCGGGATGCGCCTCGGCGAGGCGAGCGCCGCGCTCGCGGCGCTGCCGCTGCTCGACGCCGCGTGCGCGCTGCACGCCGGCATGGCGACGTTCGCGAGCGCGAGCGTGCCCGATCGCGCCCCGCCCGGGACTCCATGAGGGCGCCGCCCGTCCTGCGCGGCGCCCGGGCAGCGACGACGTTCCTCACGCGCGTGCCGGTCGGCGGCTTCCCCTACGCCGAGGCGGACTGGCGCTGGGCCGCGGCCTGGTTCCCGTTCGTGGGCGCCGGCCTCGGCGCCGCGCAGGCCGCCGTGTGGCTGCTCGTCGACCGGAGCGGCGCGCTCGTGGCGGCGAGCGTGACGGTCGCGCTCGGCCTGCTCCTCACCGGCGCCTTCCACGAGGACGGCCTCGCGGACACGGCCGACGCGCTGGGCGGCGGCGCCGACCGCGCGCGGGTGTTCGAGATCCTGAAGGACAGCCGCGTCGGGTCCTTCGGCGCCGCGGCGCTCGTCGTGGTGCTCGTGTTGCGCATCGCCCTGCTCGCGCGGCTCGACGCCGCGGCGCCGGTCGCGCTCGTGCTGACGCAGTGCCTCTCGCGCACCCCGCCGATCTGGCTGATGGTCGCGCTGCCCTACGCGACCCCGAGCGCCGTCTCCCGCAGCCGGCCGGTCGCGCAGGCGGCGCTGCCGCAGGCGCTCGTCGGCTCGGTCTGGCCCGCGCTGGCGCTCGCCGCGGCGCACCTCGCCGGCGCCCTCTCCGCGGCGGAGGCGGCGGCCATGCTCGCCGGCGCCGCGGCCGTCTCCGTCGTCTGCGGCCTGCGCTTCCGCGCCCGCGTCGGCGGCATCACCGGCGATTTCCTCGGCGCGACGCAGCAGATCGCCGACTGCGCGGCGCTGCTCGCCCTCGCGATCGCGCGGGGCGGCTGAGCCGCGGGCGGGCCGCCATGGATCTCCTCGCCCACGGGCTCGTCGCGTTCCGCCACGCCCCGGTGCCGCTCGCGGGCGTCTGTTACGGCCGCCTCGACGTCGCGGCGGAGCTCTCTCCGGCCGGCGCCGCGGACGTGATCGAGCGCGCGCTCGAGGACCTCGGCCATCGGCCCGGGGTGGTCTGGTCGTCGCCGCTCTCCCGCTGCGCGCTCCCCGCGGCTGAGCTCGCGGCGCGCCTCGGGGTGCCGCACGCCGTCGACGATCGACTGCTCGAGATCGCCTACGGCGCCTGGGAGGGGCGCGCCTGGTCGGACATCGAGCGCGACGACCCGATGGCGTACGCCGCGTGGCTCGACGGCTGGGAGCGCATCGGGCCGCCCGGCGGCGAGTCGGCGATCGAGGTCGAGGCCCGGGTGCGGTCGTTCTGGCGCGCGCTCGCTTCGACGTCCGGCGCGCGCGGGCCAGCGTCCGCGGCGTCCCCGCATCTCCTGGTCGCGCACGCGGGCGTGCTGCGGGCGCTCCGCGTCGTCGCCTGCGCCGTCCCCTGGCACGAGGCGATGAGCGCGCCGGCCCCCCACCTCGCGGCCGAGCGCTTCCCCCTCCCTCCGCCCGCCGTCTCGCTGCCGGACACGGACACGTGAGGAGCGCGAGCTTCCCTGGAGACGACTCCGCAAGATCCGCGATAACGACAGTGATGACACGCACGTGAGCGACGTGGGCTTGACGTGCCCTTGTGGCACCTGATACACGAGACTGTCCTGCGCTGTTCTTGGTGGGGGAACTCAATACATCGGGTGTGGGGGCTCGAATGAAGCAGATGACGCCCAGTCTCGTCCGCGTGGCGCTCGCGGCGATCGCGCTCTCCTCGGCGCCGCTCCTCGTCGTGGGCTGCGGAGAGGCTGAAGAGGCCGCGGTCCCTGGTGTTCAGACACGTTATGTCGTGGCGAGCACGATCGTCGGAGGCGAGGAGACCACGACCTACGTGAGCTTCATGAGCTCGCTCGATGTCGAGCAGATCGATCTCGGGGACGCGCAGGAGTTCGCCGGGTGGGCCACGATCGCCACGGTCGGCGGGATGCTCTTCGTCAGCGATGGCGAGGCGCCGACCGTCACGCGTTACATGGCCGGCGCCGGCGGCGCCCTGGAGGAGGCCGGCCAGCTCAGCTTCCTCAACCACGGTATCCCGACGGCCCCCTTCTACCAGAACTACTTCGCGAGCCCGACGAAGGCTTACATGCAGGTCCAGACCAGCGAGCGGGTGATCTGGGATCCGACCGCGCTCACGCTCGGAGACACGCTGCAGATCGCCGGGCCGCCCCCGGAGCGAGATGGACTCACGCTCCGCGCGAGCCTCGATCGCGGGGTCGGCGTGCGGGAGGGGCGGGTCATCGCGCCGCTCTACTGGTCCGACAACGACTATTACCGCTTCTCGCCGGAGTCACAGCTCGCCGTGATCGACTCCGAGGCCGACAAGGTGCGCGCGGTGCTCGACGCGCCCTGCCCAGGGCTGGACGTCGCGACGGAGGACGAGGCAGGAAACCTCTACTTCAGCAACTGGATATTGAGCGTGACCGGGCCGCTCTTCGAAGAGGACGCGCCCGCGAACTGCGTGGTCCGCGTCGCCGCGGACAGCGAGACGATCGACGAGGGCTGGGCGCTGGATCTCGCCGAGCTCACCGGCGGCCGCCAGACCGCCGCGTTTCGTTACGTGTCCGACGGCGTCGCGCTCGTGGCCGTGTTCTACGACGAGCGCCTGGGCACGGATGTCCCCCCTGCGTCCGCGGCGGCCACGCCCAACTGGCGCCTCTGGCGCGTCGACATGAACCGCCGCACCGCAGAGCCGGTCGAGGGGCTCGACTTCGTCGCGGGGGGTTATTACTCGTTCCGCATCGACGGGCGCACGCTCGTGCTGGTGCCGGCCGCCGACTACTCGTCGACCACGGCCTACGAGATCGGGCCCACGGGACCGGCGCAGCCGCGCTTCTCGGTCCCGGGGTGGGCGTTCCAGATGGTCCAGCTCGACTGAGAGGGCAGCGGTCGCTCCCTGGTGCTCCACGACCGGACCTGCAAGACCAGACCTCGACGGGCCATGACGAGGACGGCCGTCGGGCTCCTCTCGCTCGGCGCGCTGATCGGCGCCGGCCCCCGCGCGGTCGCGCAGGCGCCTCCCGCGCCGCCCTCTGCGAGCCCCGGCGCGCCGGACGGCGACGCGAACGCGCCCCCCGGGCGGGTCCAGGCGCCGCGGCTGCTGGAGGGCGCCGAGGCGGCCTACCCCGACGCCGCGCGCGCGCTGCGGATCGAGGCGACGGTGGTGCTGCGGCTGACCGTCGGCGCCGACGGCGCCGTCCAGGGCGCGGAGGTGGCCAGACCCGCAGGGAACGGCTTCGATGAGGCGGCCCGCGAGGCGGCGCTCCGCCTGCGCTTCACCCCGGCGACGCGCGACGGACGGCCCATCAAGGCGCGCATCCTCTTCCGCTACGAGTTCCGGCAGCCGCCCGAGCCCGCGCCGTCCCCCGCGCCCGCCCAGGCCGCGCCCGCGCCCGCCCAGGCCGCGCCGCCCTCGCCGCCTCCCGCCACTCCCGCCACTCCCGCCAGCGCGAGGCCACCCGAGCCCCATCCCCGGCAAGCGCCTGTCGAGGTCACGGTCCGCGGACGCCCGACCGAAGCACAGCAGCTGGTGCAGTCGGCAGAGGCCGTCACCGTCGTCGACACACGCCGCGCGCAGAAACACTCCTCGGATCTGGGGGAGATCATGGCCCGCGCGCAGGGCGTCTCCGTTCGCCGCTCGGGAGGGCTCGGCTCGGTTGCGCGCTTCTCGCTGAACGGACTCCAGGACGACCAGATCCGCTTCTTCGTGGACGGCGTGCCGCTCGAGCTCGCCGGCTACCCGTCCGGCATCGCCAACATGCCGGTGAACCTCGTCGAGCGGGTCGAGATCTACCGCGGGGTCGTTCCGGCCCGCTTCGGCGCGGACGCGCTCGGCGGCGCCGTCCACCTCGTGAGCGACCGGCGCGATGACACGCGCCTCTCCGCGTCGTACCAGGTCGGCTCGTTCGGGACGCGCCGCGCGACCGCCGCCGGTCGCTACCGCCACGATCCCACCGGCCTCGTCGCGGGCGGCAGCGCGTTCTTCGACGTCGCCCGGAACGACTACGACATCCATGAGCGGAAGGTCGTCGACGATCGCGGTCGCATCCGGCTCATGACGGTCCCGCGCTTCCACGACGGCTACCGCGCCTACGGCGGCTCCGTCGAGGCCGGCGTCGCCGACAGGCCCTGGGCAAAGCGGCTGTTCCTGCGGGGGTTCGCGTCGACGTACGACAAGGAGCTCCAGCACAACGCCGTGATGGAGGTGCCGTACGGCGAGGTGACCTACGGCGAGACGATGGCCGGCGCGACGCTGCGCTACGAGCAGCCGCTCCTCCCGGGCCTGGAGCTCGACCTCATCGGCAGCTACGCGCACCGCACCACCGACTTCGTCGACAGGAGCGCGTGGGTCTACGACTGGCTCGGCCGGCGCACGAGCCGCCGCGACCCGCCCGGCGACGTCCTGCCCGGCGAGCTCGACGGGACAGCGCACGATCGGACGCAATGGCAGCACAGCGGGCTCGCGCGCGCGACGCTCACCCTTCACCTCGCGCCGGGGCACGCGCTGCGGCTCAGCGTCGCCCCGACGTTCACGACGCGCACGGGCGACGAGCGCGCCCAGCCGGATCCGGGCGAGCGCGATCCGCTCACCGCGCGGCGGGAGCTCTTCACGCTGGTGGGCGGCGTCGAGCACGAGGCCAACGCCTGGCCCATGGCGGGCACGCCGGCGGGCGAAGCGCGCGACGCGGCCCGCGACGACCGCGTGCAGAACATCCTGTTCGCCAAGGTTTACGTGATGCATGCCTCGTCGGAGGACGTGCCGCCCGGCGGCAGCGCCTTCCGGCTCCTGACGCGCGACACAGTCCATCTCGGCGCCGGAGACAGCCTGCGGTTTCGCTTCTTCGAGTGGCTCTACGCCAAGCTCTCCTACGAGCTCGCGGCGCGGCTGCCCTCGCCCGACGAGATGTTCGGCGACGGCCTGCTCGTCAAGCCGAACCTCGAGCTCCAGCCAGAGACGAGCCACAACGTGAACCTCGGCCCGCGCCTCGAGCTCCGGCGGACGCCCTTCGGCGACGTCACCGCCGAGCTCAACGGCTTCCTGCGCGAGAGCGAGCGCCTCATCTTCCGCGCCTTCATCGGGAACCAAGAGCGGCTGTACTCGTTCCAGTTCCAGGACATCGCCCGGGCGCGGGCGCTCGGCGTGGAGAGCCAGCTGGGCTGGGTGTCCCCGGGTCGCTGGGTGAGCCTCGACGGCGGCATCACGCTCCAGGACGTGCGCAACACCTCGATCGAAGGCCGGTTCGTCGCCGTCGACGGCGCCCGCCTGCCAAACCGGCCGTGGCTGTTCGCGAGCTGGGGCGCGCGCTCCCGCATCCCCCGGCTGATCGCGCGAGGCGACGAGCTCGAGCCGTTCTACGTCGGGCGCTACGTCCACGAGTTCTTCCGCGCGTGGGAGACCCGTGGCGCCAGGGAGTCGAAGGACACCATCCGTTCGCAGCTCACCCACGGCGTCGGCGTCAGCTACTCGCTGCGCGCGGGGCCCGCGCGCTTCTCGACGACCCTCGAGGTCCAGAACCTCACCGACGAGCGCGTCTACGATTTCTTCGGCGTACAGCGGCCTGGCAGGACGCTCTCTCTGAAGGTGACGGGGGAGACAGGCTGAAGAAACGTCCCACGAGGCCTCCGCGTGCCAGCCGGCCCCTCAGCGGGAGGCGCTTGCCGCCTGGGCCTTGCGCACGCGCTCCTCGCAGCGCGCAAGGTCGTCGCGGGCCACCTCCGCCGGTACGTCCAGCAGGTGCATCCGCGCCTCGACCGGCGGGCAGTAGGTGGTGGCGCTCCAGAGCCTCGGGTCGCCCGGATCGCGCAGCGGATCGAGATCGCCGCGCCACACCCACAAGGCATTGTCGTCCGACGCGGCGACGATCTGGGTGCCATCCGGGCTGAACGCCGCGGAGTTGAACTTGGAGCCCGATCCACGCAGCACCAGGGGCTCGCCGGTCCCGTCGGCGTTCCACACCCGCACCGTGAGATCCGCGGACGAGCTGACGATCCGGCGGCCGTCGGGGCTGAACGGCCTGCCCCCGCTCACGCTGGCGGCCGCCTCATGTCCGCGCAGGACGAGCGGCTCGCCCGAGCCGTCGGCGTTCCACACCCGCACCGTCCTGTCGTCTGATGCGGAAACGATGCGCCGCCCGTCGGCGCTCCACGCCGCCCAGGTGACCGTCTCGTCGTGTCCGCGCAGGACGAGCGGCGCGCCCGAGCCGTCGGCGTTCCACACCCGCACCGCCTTGTCCCACGATGCGGTCGCGATGCGACGGCCGTCGGGGCTCCACGCCGCCGAGTAGATGGCCATGGCGTCTCCGCGCATGACGAGCGGCGCGCCCGAGCCGTCGGCGTTCCACACCCGCACCGTCCCGTCGAACGCGGAGGAGGCGATGCGGCGGCCATCCGGGCTGAAGGCCGCCGACGTGGCCACCTGCTCGTGCCCGCGCAGGACGAGGGGCTCTCCTGTGCCATCGGCGTTCCACACCCGCACCGTCATATCGACGGACGAGGAGGCGACGCGGCGGCCATCCGGGCTCCACGCCGTGGAGAGGACATGCTCGGTGTGGCCGCGCAGGACGACGGGCTGCCCTGCGCCATCGGCGTCCCAGACGCGCACGGTCTTGTCCCGCGACGCAGAGGCGATGCGGCGGCCGTCGGGGCTGAACGCCGCCGAGTGCACCTGGCCGGTGTGGCCGCGCAGGAGGAGCAGATGCCCTGCGTCTCGGGCGTCCCAGAGACGCGCGGTCTTGTCCCACGACGCGGAGACGATGTGGCGGTCGTCGGGGCTGAACGCCGCCGAGAAGAGCCCACCGTCGTGTCCGCGCAGGACGCGAGGCTGTCCGGAGCCATCGGCGTTCCACACGCGCGCCGTCTTGTCGGCGGACGCGGAGACGACGAGACGGCCGTCGGAGCTGAACGCCGCCGCGTGGACCGTGTCGTCGTGACCGCGCAGGACGAGGGGCGGTCCGGAGCCATCGGCGTTCCACACCCGCGCCGTCCTGTCGTCGGAAGCCGAGACGATCCGGCGGCCGTCAGGGCTCCACCTCGCCGAGCGGAGCGGGGCGTCGTGCCCGCGCAGGACGAGGGGCTGTCCGGAGCCGTCGGCGTTCCACACCCGCACCGTCCGATCCGACGACGCCGAGACGATGCGGCGGCCGTCAGGGCTGAACGCCGCTGCGATGACGGGTGCGCCGTGCCCGCGCAGGACGAGGGGCTGTCCGGAGCCATCGGCGTTCCACACCCGCACCGTCATGTCCACGCCGGCGGACACGATACGGCGGCCGTCGGGGCTGAACCTCGGCGATAACGCGGGCCCCTCATGTCCGCGCAGGACGAGGGGCTGTCCCGAGCCATCGGCGTTCCACACCCGCGTCGTCATGTCCAGGCCGGCGGACGCGATACGGCGGCCGTCGGGGCTGAAGGAGGCCGAGACGACGATGCCGTCGTGTCCGCGCAGGACGAGGGGCTGTCCGGAACCGTCGGCGCGCCACACCCGCACGAGGTTGTCCCAGCACGCGGTGACGATGTGGCGGCCATCAGGGCTGAACTCTGCCGAAGAGACCCAGTGGTCGTGCGTGAGGACGGTCGACGCGACGCCGGCGTCGAGCGCCCCCCTCGCCAGCGCGGACCACCCTCGCGGGGCGGGGCCAGGCTCGATCTCACGCACCAGCGCGAGCACCGTGGTCGGATCGTGCTGGCGCTCGCGGGCCGCCGCGATGCGGCTGGCGTTGCGGGCGCGCGCCGCGCCGCGCTCCGTCTCTTGCTTCTGCGCGCGCGCCAGGGCGGCCTCCTGGTCCGCGCGCGCGGCTTGCTGCTTCGCCAGCGCGGCTTGCTCCTCGGCGCGGGCCGCCTCTCGCCCGGCGCGGACCGCCAGGTACGAGACGCTCAGCGCGACGACGCTGAGCGACGCGATGACGGCGGTCAGGAGCTGCTTGCGCCGCCTCCGATCGCGGCGCACGAGCGCGATGACCGCCTGGAGGAAGCGCCCCTCGGCCAGCGTGAGCTCGCCGCGGTGGCGCGCCGCGAAGCGCTGGGCCTCCTCGGCGGCGTCGCCGGTCCAGAGCAGGCCCTCGCGCTCGCCGCTGGCGCGCCACTCGCGCGCCGCGCTCCGCAGCCGGGCCAGGAAGGCCGAGTCCTCGGCGTCCTCGTCGAGCCACCGGGTGAGCGTGGGCCAGTGGGCGACGAGCGACTCGTGCACGAGCTCGACCGTGCTCTCGTCCTGATCGCTGCCCTCGACGGTGAGCAGGCGCGCCTCGATGAGCCGCCCCACCACACGCGCGAGATCCGCGGCGGCCGCGGGCCCGGAGAGCTCCCGCAGCTCGCCCAGCGTCGCGATGGCGCGCGTGCGCTCGGGCGTCACCAGGCGCAGCAGCACGGCGCGCGCCCACCTCCGTTCCGCGGGACCCATGCCGCCGAGCACCGCGTCGGCGTGGCTGGCCAGGGCGCCCGCGACGCCGCCGATCGCGCGGTAGCTGGCCTCGGTGAGCGCGCGGCGCTCGACGTCGCGCATGACCCACATCCTCGCGGCGGTGAACTGCAGGAGCGGGAGGGCGCCCGCGGTGTGCGCGAGCGCGTCGAGCATCTCCTCCACGAGCGCCGCCGACTCGAACCGGTGCTCGGCGGTCTCGGCGGGCTTGACCAGGGCGCTGCGCAGCTCCTCGCGATCCATGGGGCGGATCAGCACGGTGCCCCGGCTCATCATGTCCACGATGGAGGGGGGCGCGTCCGCCATGCGATCGAGGAAGTCGGAGCGCAGCGAGAGCATCACCCGCAGCGGAGAGTCGATGTCGTCGGCCGCGCCGGCCAGACAGGCGAGGAACGCGGCGCGCTCCTCGGCGGGCGCCAGCGTGTACAGCTCCTCGAACTGATCGATGAAGAACACGATCCGCTCGAGCCTCCGCCGGGCCCGGACGCGCATCTCTGCGCCGAGGAACCCCGGCTCGCTGCGGAGCCGCTCGCAGACGGCATCGCGCTCGCTCCGCGCGGCCGGCGCGGCGTCCTTTTCGTCCCCGGCCTCGCGCGGCGCGCCCTCGTCCTCGCGCGGCGCGCGGCTCGTGGTCTCGTGCGACGTGTCGCTGCTCTGGCTCGACTGGGTCCACGAGTGCTGCACGATCAGCTCGGCCAGCGCGGTGAGCGGCCGGGGGCCGGGGCGCACGATGAACGCCTCCCACGCGTCGCCGCCGCGCTTGAGCGCCGGGATGACGCCCGCGCGCACGAACGACGACTTGCCGGCGCCCGAGGCGCCCACGATGGCGATCAGCGGTTGCTCGGACAGGCGGGCCACCACCTGCGCAACCGCGCGCTCGCGGCCGAAGAAGCGGGGGGCGTCGCGCTCCTGGAACGAAGCGAGGCCGGCGTAGGGGCTCTGCGCCTCGACGTCGATGAAGAGCTCGGCCCGGGGGATGGCCTCGAGCTCGGCGAGCAGGAGGCGCGCCGAGCCGATGCGATCTTCCTTGCGCTTGAGCAGGCAGCGGTCGATGAGGGTGCCGAGCTTGCCGAGGTCCGAGCGCGCCTCGCGCACGCTGGGCATGGGGATCGCCAGATCGGCCACGGTCGCCAGCGCCTCGGCCGAGAGCGGGGCCAGCGGATGGCGGCCGGTGACGAGCTCGCAGAGCATGACGCCCACGGCCCATAGATCGGTGCGGTGATCCACCTCGGCCGCGCCCCATTGCTCGGGCGACATGTACGGCACCGTGCCGACCTGCGCGCCGGTCCTGGTGATCGACGCCCCGGCGACGGCGAGCGCGGCTGCGGCCGCCTCCTGCGCCGGCGCGCCCGCGCGCTCCTCGGCGTCCTGCACCAGCTTGGCGATCCCGAAGTCGAGCACCTTCACCGTGCCGCTCTCGGTCAGCATGATGTTCGACGGCTTGAGATCGCGGTGGACCAGGCCCGCGTCATGCGCGTGCACGAGCGCGCGCACGACCGGCAGCATCAGCTCGGCGGCGCGGCTCGGCGGCAGCGCGGGACCGGGCCTCGGCGCATCCAGCGGCGGGTCGTGGACGCGCGAGGCCCGCTCCTCCCGCCACTCCTTCAGCGTCTGGCCCTTGACGTACTCCAGCACCATGTACAGCGAGCCCTCGTGCTCGCCGATGTCGTAGAGGCCGACGATGTTCTCGTGGGTCAGCTGCGCCGTCGTGCGGGCCTCGGCGATGAACCGCTCTGCCCGGCTCGGCGAGGTCTCGGTGACGAACTTGAGCGCCACCAGCCGCCCCAGGCGCACGTCGCGGGCCAGGTACACCTGCCCCATGCCGCCGCGGCCGAGCGGGCGGATGATCTCATGATGTTTGATCCTGGTGCCCGCCTGGACGACCGGCGCCTGAGGACGGAAGTCGCCCGTCGTCGAGCCCGTGTACACGGTGCCGACACCCGCGCGCTCGTCCTGCGGATCGTCGTGCGCGTGAGCTGGCTCCGCCACCGTCCCCGCTCGCTCGGCGGTGCCGGCATGCTCGTCCACGCCTTCAAGCGCTCTATGCTCCGTGCGCAGGAGGCCTTCGGGGCGTGGCCCTGCCGCGTCAGGTGTGCTCACGGCGGAAGCGTACCACCGTCACCTTCCCTCCCGCAGCGTCAGCCAGGGCCGCGCGTTCCCCGTATCAGGGCACCTCGCGACGACGCGCTCGGCGCCGCCTTCCCGAAGAGATCGGCTCCAAGCCCAGAGTCCAGCGACCTGTAGCCCACGCCACATACCTATCTACGGCCAGGTAGGCAGGTTCGTCGGTCAGGCAGACAGGCAGGAGGGTGGGCGCCGGTATCATGGGCGGTCTCCTCGCCAGGACGGCCTTGACGTGATGGAGGAATTGCGATTCCCTATCCTCTCAGGGGTTGGAGATGCAATGACGGGGGGCGAGGAACCGCCGGCGTCCGGGCACATCCGGCGCTGGTATTCAGAGGTGCAGCGAGGATCGGCCGCCGATTTCGTCGCTCGACATCGGGGGTTCTTCTTTCTCGTCGACCAGACGAGCAGCGAGCTGGACAAGGTCGATTTCCGGACGTGCGAAGTGAGGTCCCGTCTGGCGCCAGCGGAGGACGCCGCGCGCTTCGAGCAGGGCGAGCTCTGCGTGATCCCGATCGAGAAGTCGTCGCGCAATCCCTACAAAGACAGGATCTCCCTCGGCCGCGCGCGCAATTGCGACGTCGTGATACGTCATCCCTCCATCTCCAAGCTTCACGCTCACATCCGCGTACACGAAGACAAGAGTTATACGATCGTGGACCTCGGCTCCCACAACGGGACGAGCGTCGACGCTCGCCCTCTCAAGCCGAACGTGGCGGAGCCGCTATGTGCTGGCAGCGTGGTCGTCCTCGGGACGGTCGTCCTGCGCGTGCTGGACGCCGAGGGGCTGCGCCGGGAGCTCCTGCGACGGCTCACCTCATCGAGCGCCCCGGGTTCGAGCTCGCCGGACCTGTCGCCGCCTTCGCGCCGATGAGCCCCGGCCAGCCCTAGCGCGTTTTCCCCCCCGCTCTGGTACCTGCGTCCCAGAGCGGCGGTCACCCGCACAGGAGACGGGCCCAGATCGGCGTTTTCGGCGCGCAAGCGCACTCCTGTGCGCTGAGCACCGAAAACGTCGAGATGGGCCCGTATCCGAAGCGGGTGACCGCCGCTCTAGCTGGCGGACCCCTGATCCGGGCGTACCCTCGTCCTGCATGACCCCGCAAGAAGAGCTCGCGGTCCTGCTGCGTCCGGCGGCTGGGGGCCTCTACCTCGTGTCGACCGGGCGCGCGCAGCAGCTCGAGGTCCAGCGGCGGATCTACGGCGCCGCCTCGGACGCGGACGTGCAGGCGCGCTTCCGCGCGTCGCTCGACCGGATCGCCGGCGCGCGCGCGATCCTGCTCGGCATCCCGTCCGACGTCGGCGCCGGCTTCCTCCGCGGATCCAACATGGGCCCGCAGGCGATCCGCACCGCGCTGCTCGACGCGCTCCCGGACTTCCCCGAGCGGGCGCGGGACCTCGGCCTCGTCGATATCGGCGACGTGTTCGTGGTGCCGCAGCTCTTGCACGACGACATGCTCTCGGAGGACCAGAAGGCCGCGTCGCGCCGCGCCCTCTACCCCGGCGTGCCCGAGCCCGCGGCGTCCCGGCTGCCGGTCTCCCCGCTCTCCATCGCCGAGCGCGCGCTCGATCTCGTCTTCTCGATCAACCCGTCGGTCGCGCCCATCGTGCTCGGCGGCGACCACTCCACGGCCCTGCCGGTCGCGCGCGCGCTCGCCCGCGCGCGGAAGCGGCCGTGGGGCATCGTCCAGCCCGACGCCCACACCGACCTGCTCGAGGAGCGGCTCGGGGTCCGGGACTGCTTCGCCACGTGGTCGTACCACGCGAACGAGCTGGTCGGCCGCGGCGGCCGGCTCACCCAGGTGGGGATCCGCGCCTCGCAGCGGCCGCGCGAGCACTGGGAGGGCCGCTACGGCGTGCGGCAGTTCTGGGCGGCCGAGTGCCGCGCCGATCCCGAGGCGGCGCTCGACGCGATCGTCGCGCACGTGAAGAGCACCGGCGTCGAGGGCGTCTACTTCTCGAACGACATCGACGGCACGGACGCCGCGTACGCCGACGCGACCGGCACGCCGGAGCCGGACGGCCTGTCGCCGGAGTTCGTCGTCGCGCTCATCCGCCGCCTCGGGCGCGAGGTCGGCCTGATCGGCGGCGACGTCATGGAGGTCGCGCCGGCGCTGCAGCCGACGCCGGAGAGCTCGGCCCGCACGCTCGCGCTCGCGGTGAGTTACCTGCTCGAGACGATCTCGGCCGTCGTCGGCGCCCGCGGCGAGCCCGCCTGACGCCGGATCCCGCCCGCCGCCCCGTCACGCCCAGAGCAGCGTCACCCGCCGCCCAGCGGGCGTCTCCGCCTCCTCGAACCGCGTGCGCTCCTCGATCTCGCCCGCCGCCCTCCGGCGGTCGAAGATCACGAGCACGCCCTCGTCGAGCCCGAGCTGGGCGAGGTACCCGTCGAGCTGCGCGAGCCCCTTCGGCAGCGGGCTCTTCTCCCCCTCGCGCCAGACCTTGAGCTCCAGCGCGGCGCGCTGCACGGCGCGCCGCCCCTCGGCGTCGCGGTACGGCCAGCGCACGAGCAGGTCGATCCGCCCTCGCCCGAGGCCGTACTCGCGGTCGATCGTCCCGCCGCCGTTCACCACCCGCTGCAGAAAGGCCATGAGCACGATCTGCGGCGCGACCTCGTGGTAGCCCAGGTTCCCGGCGAGCGCCTCGCCGTGCTCCCGCCAGAACGCGGCGAACTCCTCGAGCAGCCGCGACACGTCGAGCCTGCCGTCCGGCAGCACGAAGCGCCCCGGCTCGGCCAGGATGACCGGCTCGACGTCGCCGGCGAGCACCCGGGCGATGACCTCGCGGTAGATGGGGTTCGCGATGCGCGCGGGGTTGTCCGGCGCGAGCAGCCCGAGATCGCGAGCGTACTGGAGATCGTCCTGGTACGTGTCGCCGGCGATCGTGAGCGCGCCTGCGAGGAGCGGCTCGATCACACGCCGGATCCGCGGCTCGTGCAGGCGCGCGACGAGCGAGTCGAGGTGGGTCGCGCGCGCGAGGATGAGCCGCTCCTTCGCCTCCTCGACATGGGCCGCTGTGATCGGCTCGTCCGCCGGCACGGCGAGCTTCTCCACGACCTCGCGGGCGAGCGCGTTGACCAGCCACGGCTGGCCGGCCGTCAGCGCGAAGGCGCGCTCGATGATCTCCTCCGTGAACACCTGGCCCGTCTCGGCGGTGTGCTGGGCGTACAGGTCGCGCACGTCGTCGCGATCGAAGTCGCCGATCCTGAGCGACTCAATCTTGATGTTGAACGGGCTCGCCGTGCCCAGCCGGCCCGGGTCGCCCCCGCTCGCCGCCTTGTACTCGCGCACGTCGCGCAGGCCGCACAGCACCACGGACGCCGGAAAATCGGCTGGGCGGCTCCCGAACCCGGCCCGGAGCTGGCGCAGCACGCTGATCAGGCTCTGGCCCCGGAGCGCGTCGATCTCGTCGAAGAACAGCGCGAGCGGCCGCGGGCACACGCGCGCCCACGCAGACAGCTTCGCCCGGAGCAGCCCCTCGTCCCCCGCGAGCGAACTCGGGGGCGGCCTGAGCTCCTCCGGCAGCTCCACCTCCGCTTGCAGATCCATCTCCCGGAGGATCGCCCGCTGCGCCGAGCCGATGTCGTCGCCCCACGCCTCACCCTCCTCGCACGAGAAGAGCAGCGCCGCGAAGCGACCGGAAGCTGTGAGCCGCCGCGAGAGCGCCCGGAGCGCCGTCGTCTTGCCCGTCTGCCGCGGCGCGTGCACCACGAAATGGCCCATCTGCTCCACGAGGCCGAGCGCTTCGGGCAAGCGCCGCTCCGCCGGGATCATGTAGTGCCAGTCGGGGCGGCAAGGCCCGGCCGTGTTAAAGCGGCGCGCCATGCGACCACGTTGCGATCCGATGCCGCCCGGCCGCAAGCGCCGCGGGTCTGGATCGGCCGCCGTCGGCGCGCGCAGCGAGCTCGCCAGACGCCGCTCGGCGCCGCTCAGGGATCGGGCCCCTTCGCCGCGGGCAGGGCGGCGTCGCGGGCCCAGTCGCTCCACGACCCCTCGTAAAGGATCACGTCCGCGCGGCCGAGCGTCGCCAGCGCGAGCAGGTCGTGGCAGGCCGTGACGCCGGAGCCGCAGTAGCAGACCACGGCGCGCCCCTCGTCGAGCGCGCCGAGCTCGCGGTACCGCCGCTCGAGATCGGCGCGGTCGCGGAACGCTCCGCCCGGCGCGCGGAGGTTCTCGGCGAACGGCGCCGAGCGCGCCCCGGGGATGTGGCCCGGGCGCGCGTCGATGGGCTCGCTCTGCCCCTCGTAGCGCTCGCGCGCGCGCGCATCGAGGATCAGCGCCGAGGGGTCCTGGCGCAGCCGGTCGACCGCCGCCTTGTCCACGACCGGCGCGCCCCCGGGGGTGAGCTCGAGCGCGGGCGCCGGCGCGATCGCGGGCGCCTCGGTCGAGAGCGGGCGCCCCGCCGCGGTCCACGCCTGGAGGCCGCCGTCGAGCACGCGCCCGCCCGGGTGGCCGAAGTAGCGCAGCAGCCACCAGAGCCGCGCCGCGATGGCGCCGCCCGCGTCGTCGTAGCCGACGACCAGCGTCTCCGGGCCGACCCCGATCCGCGCGAGCACACGCGCGAACGCCGCCGGCTCGGGCAGCGGGTGGCGCCCCGGTCCCGCCTGCGCCGGACCGGAGAGGTCGTCGTCCACGTCGAGGTGCACGGCGCCCGGGATGTGCCCGCGGGCGTACTCGTCGGCCCCGCGGCGCCCGCCGAGGTACCAGCGGCAGTCGACCACGCGGACGTGGTCGTCGCCGGCGTGCGCGGCGAGCCAGGGGACATCGACGAGGGGACCGGTGGGTAGGGAGAGCGGGTCGCGCATGCGGGCGAGGGTAGCAGCGCGCGGGGTCGCTGCGCGCGGGGTCGCTGCGCGCGCCCGCGGGAACAGCAGGGGACGCCAGGGCGCGCGAGCTCCGCGCCCTGCGGCCGGCGACTGCCCTTCATGACGAAGCTCCTGGGCCGCTCTCCTCACGGGGGGCGCTGACAACACCACGCGGCTGTGGGAAACGAGCACGGGTGCGCTGCTCAAGACCCTGGAAGGGCATGAGCCCCGCAACAACGGCCCCTGGTCGACCGCGGTGCTGTGGGTGGCCTTCTCGCCGGACGGCGGCGTGCTCGCGTCCGCCGGGCTCGACGGGTCGACCGTGCTCTTTCGCGTCTCCGATGGCGCCCAGCTCGCCGCGCTCCGCGCCGTCAAGGCGAAGGACGCTGCCTATGTCCTGGCCGCCGCGCACATCGACATCACAGGCGCCGACCGCTGCGCAGCCCGCAAGTATCCCCTCTGCCGCTTCGGTCCCTTGAGTTTTCCTTTCGAGCTCTGCGAGGAGCGCTTCTACGTCAAGGACCTGCTCGAGAAGGTCCAGTCCGGCGACACCTCGTATGCCGAGCCGGAGGCCGCGGCAGATCCGCTGCCGTGCGGCGCCGATCACGTCGCGGCGAAGTGACCCGAGCGCCAGGGCGGCGCTGAGGGCAGCTCGGACAGACCCGGAAGGGCACCACCTCGCCCCCTGATCCGCCCTCGCTCGCGGTTGCGCAGATCCTCGCGCAACACCTCCGCATTTCTGCGCAACGAGGCGCGGCCCTCGCTCAACACACGACCTCTGCTCCTCCGCTCGACGCCGGATCTCGCGTTTCCGGGCCGCGTTTCACCGCGCGGCGGTGCTTCCGGACGCCCCCCAGCGCGCGCGGCACGTCGGTTGCTGAAGGTGAGTGACGTTCGCGCCGGTGATGGAGCGCAGTCGGCTCATCGCGGCGGCGAGATGGCATCCACGATGCCGAGACCCTCAGCCATAGGAAGGTAGACCCATGAACAAGCGCACCGAGATCAAGGACATCACCGCGGAGAGCAAGCTGAACGACAAGCAGCACACGGAGGAGCTGGGCGACGAGGAGCTCGCGCTCGTCGCGGGGGGTCGGCCGCTGCTCGATGTCTGCACCGCGCCCAACACCTGCACCCCGTGTGGCGAGGACGACCGCTGACGCGGTGACGTCGATCCGCGGGAACAGACGTTGATCGGGGACGGGGGAGCAGCACACGGCCGCTCTCCCGTTCCCACGTTCCTCCAGAGGTGGCGCATGATCCTCGTTCTCACCGGCCCCCAGGACGTCCACGCCGACGCCGTCATCGAGCGGCTCGCGCGGCGCGGCATCGAGCACCTCCGGCTCGACCAGGCCGATTTTCCGGTCCGGGCGAGGGTGTCCTTCGCTTGCTCGGCGGACGGCCGCACGTCGGCGACGCTCGACACGCAAGGCCGCAGCGTCGACCTCCAGCGCGTCTCCGCCGTCTGGTTGCGGCGCCCCTCGCCGCCCGTCGCGCACGCCGAGATCGGAGACCCGACGCTCCGGAGCTACGCAGAGGCGGAGTGCGCTGGTTTCCTGGACGGCGTCTGGTGCACGCTGCCGGCCCGGTGGGTGCCCGCGATGGCGCCGGTGATCGACCGCGCCGCCGAGAAGCCCACGCAGCTCAGGCTCGCGGGCGAGCTCGGCCTCGAGCTGCCGCCGACGCTCATCACGAACGATCCGGAGCGGTTCCTCGAGTTCTACGACAGGCACGACGGCAACCTCGTGAGCAAGCTCCCCGGCCCGGCGCTGACCCGGACGCTGGGGCGCTCCGGGGTCGCCCGCTACACGCAGCAGGTCACCCGGCGCGACGTGGGGTATGCCGATTCCATCCGGTACGCGCCCGTGATCTTCCAGGCGTACGTGCCGAAGCGCGTCGAGCTGCGCATCACCGTGGTCGGAGAGCAGGTGTTCGCGGCCGAGATCCACTCGCAGAAGGCCAATCGCACCCGGCTCGACTGGCGGCGCTACGACATGGAGCACACGCCGCATCACCCGCACGTGCTGCCCGACGGCGTACGGCAGCGCTGCGTGGAGCTCGTGCGGCGGCTCGGGCTCTGCTTCGGCGCCATCGACATGGTGCTGACGCCCGACGGCCGTTACGTGTTCCTCGAGATCAACCCGAACGGCCAGTTCCTCTGGATCGAGCGGGCCACCGGGCTGCCGATCTGCGACGCGATCTGCGACCTCTTGAGCGCCGATCGCCCGAGCGAGTCCGAGCGCCGCGCCGCGTGACGCGTGAACGCAGGAGAGAGAGCCATGAACAGCGAAGTTCGCCAGACGACGATCCATGTGCTTGATGAGCTGGTCCGCCTCTCCGAGGAGCGCGTCGCCCCGCGCGAGGGCGCTGCCCGCCTGAAGCAGCTGGCGCGAGGGCGCGCCGAGCCCGGAGCGGCCGTGAAGCTCGACGTCCTCTGGGAGGAGGAATCGGGCGGCGGCGCCGTGCACTACGACGCGCTCATCCGTCTCCCCGGCTGGGGCGCGGTGTCGGTCGGGTACTGCCCCGACCGCGGGCTCCCGTGGGCAATGCGCGGCACGTTCCGCTGGAGCGAGATGGACATGCTCCGCGTCAACCACCGTTATATCCGCGTCGACGAGGTCGTGGCGCAGCTCGACTTCCTCTGGACGGAGCCGTCGCTCGCCAGGCAGCTGGTCGATGCGGCGCTGATCGCGGAGGCGCTGGAGGAGGACCCCGACGTGTACGCCCCGTCGGACGAGGAGCTCCAGGTGGCCATGGATTCGTACCGCAGGAGGCGCAATCTCCTCACGGCCGCGGCGACGGAGCGATGGCTCGAGCAGCAGGGCATGACCCACCGCAGCTTCGAGGGCCGCATCGACGCGATCGTCCGGGGCGACAAGCTCCGGAGGCGTGTGGTCGGTGGGCGGGAAGAGGCCTATTTCGCCAGCCACGAGGGCGAGCTCGACACCGCGGTGCTCGCGCGGATCGCGCTGGCGGACCTCGAGGGCGCGCGCGCCCTCGGCGACCGGCTGCGATCCGGCGAGCTCGACCTGCTCGGCGCGGCCGCGGAGGCGCTGCGGCAGCGGCGGCCGGCCGCCTCGCGCTGGGAGGGGCCGCCCCCGTTGCTCTCGCGGGTGCGCCGGTGGGAGCTGCCGCCCGAGCGGCGCGCGGCCGTCTTCGACGCCTCGCCCGGCGCCGTGCTCGGCCCCGTCGAGACGGAGGCGGGCCTCGAGATCCAGCAGCTCGTGGCCGTCGAGCCTGCGGTGCTCGACGCGGCCACGCGGGCCGCCATCCGCGATCGGCTGTTCGAGGAGTGGCTCGCGGAGCGCCGCGCCGCCGCCGACGTGGCGTGGCTCTGGGGCAGGTCCTGATCCGCCGCGCGGCGGCGCGTTTGTTCCCGGAGCGAGACCATGGCGCTTCATCGCTGGTTCGTGCTCGGCAGCGCCCTCGCGGGCGCCGGCCTCGGCCTCGCCGGGCTCCGCGACGCCCGCGGCAGGCCGGAGGGGGCTCGGCCCGCGGCCTCTGCGCCGGCGGCCCCGCGGCCGGCGCCGCCGCGCCCCCGCGAGCGCTTCGTGGGCGTCCTCGTCGCCGATCAGGCGGTGACGCTCGCCGCGGCGACGGAGGGGACCGTGGAGAGCGTCCGCGTGCGGCCCGGCGACGCCGTCCGCCGGGGCGAGGTCATCGCGGCGCTCGACACGCGCGCCGCGCGGCGCGAGGTCGCGGTCGTTGAGGCGAGCGCTCGCTCGGCCGAGGCCGAGGTCGAGCGCGCGTCGGTCGACCTCGCCGAGGCGCGGGACGCGCTCGCCCGTCGGGAGGCGCTCCACGCGCAGGGCCTCTCGTCCGGCGAGGATCTCGCGAAGGCATCCTTCGCGCAGCGGAGCGCGGCGGCCCGGGTCGACGTCGCCCGGGCGCGCGCCGCGGAGGCCCGCGCGCGCGTCGAGGCGCTGCGCGGCGCGATCCGCGACGCGGCGCTCACCGCGCCGTTCGACGGGACCGTCGCTGCCCGCTTCGTGGATCCGGGCGCGACGGTGCTGCGCGCGTCGCCCGTCGTCCGCGTGATCGGCGGCGGCGAGCCCCGGCTGCGCGTCGGCGTCAGGCCGGCCGTCGCCGCGCGGATCGCGCCCGGCGCCCCGGTCCGGGCCGAGATCGGCGGCGCGGGCGTCGTGCTCGAGGGCTCCGTCGAGGCGATCGCGCCCGAGATCGACGCCTCGGCCCGCCTGATCCTGGTCGAGGCCCGGCTTCGCCCCGAGGACGCGGCGCGGGCGCGCGCGCTCGCGGGCGAGTCGGCCCGCGTCGAGATCCCGGGCGCGGCCGATTGACGATCGACGAGACGAGGAGCGAACGACCCATGAGCACCGAGCCCCCCACAGCGCCGCTTTTCCGGGAAGAAGCGCTCCGCCATCACGCCGCGGGGCAGGCCGCCGAGGGCGAGATCCTCCGCGTGTCGCCCGTGTGGGCCGAGCGGTGTTATCGCCTCCTCGTCGCCGCGATCGCGGCGGCCGCGCTCTACGCCGTCCTCGGCACGGTCGGCGAGTACACGAGCGGCCCCGCGGTGGTGCGCATGGCGGGTCGGACGGAGCTCCACGCGCCGAGCGCGGGGATCGTGCGGTCGGTCGAGGTGCAGCCGGGGCAGCCCGTCGAGGCGGGCGCCGTCCTGGTCCGGCTGAACGACGCGGAGCCGAGGGCGGAGCTCGCGCGCGCCGAGCAGGAGTTCGAGCTGCAGCTCGTGCGCATGATGCGCGACCCCTCGGACGAGGCGGCGCGCACCGCGCTGACCGCGCTGCGCGCCCAGCGCGATCTCGCGGCGGCCCGCCTGGAGGAGCTCGCGATCCGCGCGCCGCGCGCGGGCGTCGTCGCCGACGTGCGCGTCGGCGACGGCGCGCGGGTCGCGCCGGGCGACCCGCTGCTCTCGCTCACCGCGCGCGGCGAGGGCTGCTCGCTCGTCGTGATCCTGCCGGGCCACGCGGCGCCGCAGATCGGCCCCGGCACGCCGCTCCGCTTCGAGGTCGCCGGCCACCCGTACGTGTACCAGGACCTCGCCGTCGAATCGATCGGGGCCCAGGTGCTCGGGCCCGCCGAGGTGCGCCGCTCCCTCGGGCCCGACGTCGCCGACGCGCTCGTCATCGAGGGCCCGGCGCTGCTCGTGGAGGCGCGCCCCGCCTCCTGCACGTTCACGTCGGGCGGCGTCGCGCTCCCGTACGTCGACGGCATGATCGGCCGGGCCGAGGCGCGGCTCGACGCCGAGAGCATCCTCTTCACCCTCGTTCCCGGCCTGAAGGCGCTCCGGGAGCTCTGAGAGCGGTCGACCCATGGACAGATCCCTCCTCCTCCGCTTCCCCGCGATCCGCCACCTCGGCGCCGACCGGCTGCTGCGGCGCATCCCCGCGCTGCGCCAGCTGAGCGCCACCGAGTGCGGCGCCGTCTGCCTGGCGATGGTCCTCGGTTACCACGGCAGGAGGGTGCGCCTCGACGAGGTGCGCGAGGTGGTCGGCGTGGGCCGCGACGGCACGACGGCGCGCGACCTCGTGCGCGCCGCGCGCAGCTTCGGGCTGCTCGCCCGCGGCGTCCGGATCGACGTCGACGATCTCGGCTCCCTCGAGCCCGCGACGATCCTGCACTGGCAGTTCAACCATTTCGTCGTCTTCGACCGCGTCCGCGACGGGCATGTCGAGATCGTCGATCCCGGCGCCGGGCGCCGGCGCGTCCGGATGGAGGAGTTCCGCCGCTCGTTCACGGGGATCGCCATCCACCTCTCGCCGCGCGAGGACTTCCAGCGGGGTGGATCGCGCGAGCTCACCGCCCTCCGTTGCTCGCAGGTCCTGCTCGCCGATCCGGCGAGCACGCGGATCCTGGTGACCACGGTGATGCTGCAGCTGCTCGGCCTCTCGGTCCCGGCGGTCACGGGCACGCTGGTGGACCGGGTCGTCCCGCGCAGCGATCACCACCTGTTCGTGGTGCTCGGCGTCGGCGTCGCCGGGATCGTCGGCTTCCATTTCGCGGCGTCGCTCGTCCGGTCGCACCTGCTCCTCCACCTCCGGAGCCGGCTCGACGCGCGGATGGCGCTCACGTTCTTCGCGCACCTGATGGATCTGCCCTACGCGTTCTTCCAGCAGCGCTCCGTCGGCGACCTCGCGATGCGGATCAACAGCATCGGGCTCATCCGCGAGATCCTCAGCTCCGCGACGCTCTCGACGCTGGTCGACGGGGGGTTCGCGGCCGCCTCGATCGCGGTGCTGCTCGTCGCGCACCCCGCGATGGGCGCGCTCACCATCGCGCTGTGCGCCTGCCAGTGTGTGGTCTTCCTGGCCAGCCGCAGCCGCCAGCGGGAGCTGCTCGGCGAGGATCTCGAGAAGCAGTCGAGGGCGCAGGCGTGCCAGGTGGAGGTGCTCTCCAGCATGCAGACGCTCAAGGCGATGGGGTGCGAGGATCGCGCGGAGGAGCAGTGGTCGCACCTTTACGTGGACGTGCTCAACGCGACGCTGGCGAGGGGCCGCGTCTCGGCCCTGGCGGACGCCCTCTCGGGCACGTTGCGGCTCGCGGCGCCCCTCGTGCTCCTCGGTTACGGCGTGTGGGCGGTGCTCCACGGCGAGCTCTCGCTCGGCGCCATGCTCGCGCTCTGCGCGCTCGCCGCCGGGGTGCTCGGCCCGGCCGCGGGCCTCGTCGGCGTGGCGACGCAGCTCCAGATGTTGACCCTCTTCGCCGAGCGGCTCGCGGACGTGCTCGAGGCGCCGCGCGAGCAGGGCGAGTCGCGCCCCCCGGCCGGCGCGCTGAAGGGCCGCGTGGAGCTCGACGGCGTGAGCTTCCGTTACGGGGCGCACGCGCCGTGGGTGGTGCAGGACGTCTCGGTCGCGATCGAGCCCGGGATGTTCGTGGCGATCGTGGGCCCCTCGGGCTCCGGCAAGTCGACGCTGGCGCGCCTCCTGCTCGGGCTGCACGCGCCCACGGCGGGCGTCGTGCGCTACGACGGGATCGATCTGGAGCGGCTCGATCGCCGCTCGGTGCGCCGGCAGATCGGGCTCGTCCCCCAGGAGGCGCACCTGTTCGCCGGCTCGATCCGGTCGAACATCGCCCTCGCGGCCCCGGACGCCTCGCTCGGGGCGGTGCGGCGCGCGGCGGAGATCGCGTGTATCGACGGCGAGATCGCCGCGCTCCCGATGGGCTACGAGACGCTGCTCGCGGACGGCGGAGCGGGCCTGTCGGGCGGCCAGCGCCAGCGCGTCGCGCTCGCGAGGGCGCTCGTGCGCGACCCCGCGGTGCTGCTCCTCGACGAGGCGACGAGCGCGCTGGACGCCGCGACGGAGGCCCAGGTCAAGGCGCGCCTCTCCTCGTTCGGGCGCACGCGGATCGTGATCGCCCACCGGCTCAGCACGATCTCCGAGGCGGACCTCATCCTGGTGATGGAGAATGGCCGCCTCGTCGAGCAGGGGAGGCACGCGGAGCTCCTGTCGCGGGAAGGTGCCTATGCGCGGCTCGTGAGGGCGCAGCTCGGCTGAGGCGCCCTCGCCGCCTACAACGCACGCGTACAAGGCGCGCTTACAAATACACGTCATGTTGGGCCCGAGCTGGCCCCGGCCCACACGCGCGGGCGAACACAGCGGTAGATGGTGAGCGGCGACGGGCGAGCCATCGATTGCTCACCTGCGCACGGACGCCTAGGATGGTCGTCCTGGGAGGCGGCCTTGATTCACTTCGACGAGCGCTGGATCACCATCTCTTGGGACCCTTACATCGAGGCCGTGATCGCGGAGTGGAAGGGGTACGCCGAGAGCAAGGACTTCCGCGCGGGGCTCGAGGCCGGGCTCGAGCTTGCCCGCCAGAAGCGGGCGAGGCGTTGGCTCGCGGACACCCTCCGTGGCCCGCCCAGCACGCAAGCCGATCAGCGGTGGACGAGCGAGATCTGGTTTCCCCGGGTGATCGCGGCGGGGGTGCGCTGGATGGCCCTGGTGGTGCCGCAGTCGGCCATCACGCGCATGTCGCTGAGGGGCATCATGTCCAAGGTCACCACCGAGAGCCTCACGCAGGCGCACTTCGAGGACGCCGCGTCCGCCCGCAGCTGGCTCTCGTCCACGCCGCGTTTCGGCCCGGGTTGACCTCATCGGCCCGGTCGTTCTGCCCCGTACGGAGCGGTCCCCCTCGGTCTATCGGGTCGCTCGTCGAGATCCATCGGCGCGTGGCTCTGTCCTCTCGCCGCGTGCTCTGTGGCTGCCTGGCGCCGGTGCGTTGAAGCGTCAGTCGATCGGCGCCTGTTCAGGCTCGCTCGGCGGCTGCGCCGGCGCCGCGGCCGGGGCCGGCGCGGCGGGCTCGTCCTCGCCCGTCTCCGGGTTCACGTCCGCGATCGCGCGCCGGGAGCGCAGGTACTGCCCGATGGCCTCGTTTTGCTGGAGGATCGGCGCGAGCAGCGCGAGCCGGGCCGCCGTCCCCTCGCGCGTGCGTTGGTGATGTTTGCCCAGGATGATGGCGACGGCCTCCAGGAGGAGGCCCTGGCCCTCCGCGCGCGCGGCGCGCACCCGGCCCCAGTCGATGAGCGACGGCGGCGGGGCTTCGAGCGCCTCGCGGTACTGCACCGCGAGATCGGCGAGGCGGGTGACCAGGCGGCCGAGGCCAAACTCCTTCACGGCCGGGGCGAGCTCCCCCTTGAGCAGGGCGACGATATCGTCGACAGCCGCGAGCTCATCGATGTACGGGAGCGAGGTGATCGCCTGAACGCTCACGGGGAAGATTGGCTTGAGGAACGACGCCACGTCCTTGTGAATCGGATCGTCCGGCGCGGCGCCCTGCGTCTGCGCGACGACGTGATCGCGGATCGCGCCGAGGGTGCGGTCGACGAGCACGTCGATGCGCTGGGCGGCCGGGTTCGCGCCAGAGGCCACGGGCTCGCCGGCCCAGCGGCGCTCCAGCGCGCGCGTGGCGAGGTCGTGCTCGACGGCGGCGTCGCAGTGCTTCACGAGCTCCGTGAAGCGCTGCTCCTTGGCGAGCGCGCGGACCTTCTGGAGGGCGAAGAGCCGGCGACCGGTGGTGAAGACGTACAGGTTGAAGATCGATTCGAGGGTGGCATCCATGCAATCCTCCCTTTGGGGGAAGGGGGGAACATACTCTGGGGGTGGAGATGGGCGCCAAGAGGAAAGTGAGTAATGGTGAGGGGATAGCACGGAGCCGACGCTGACCCGAGCTGGTGGGGGCCGTCTTGCGTATTTCGTCGGCGTCGGCGTCGGCGTCGGCGTCGGCGTTTGCCTGTGCGCTATGTTGAGCATGTTGGAATCGAAGCTGGATCTGTCCATGAGCTCAAGGACTTCGATTCGAGGGCATGGCTCGCATCGATGGTCGCGCGCACGCTAACGAGCACGAGCACGAGCACGAGCACGAGCACGAGCACGAGCACGAGCACGAGCACGAGCACGAGGAGGGCAGACGAGAGACGAGAGACGAGAGACGAGAGACGAGGGATGCCCGGAATCTGGGCCGTGAAGTTTTACGAAGCTGATCGCAAGCACCCATAGATGCTGGACACGGCGGGTCATCGATCGCGCTCCTGGTTGCGGGGGGTTCGACCCCCGGTCAGCCTGGCCTCCTGCCTGGTCGCATGAGGTTCGACCCCCGGTCAGCCTGGCCTCCTGCCTGGTCGCATGAAGTTCGACCCCCGGTCAGCCTGGCCTTCTGCCCGGTCGCCGGGGGGTTCGACCCCCGGTCAGCCTGGCCTCCTGCCCGGTCGCCGGGGGGTTCGACCCCCGGTCAGCCTGGCCTTCTGCCCGGTCGCCGGGGGGTTCGACCCCCGGTCAGCCTGGCCCCCAACCTGGTTGCGGGGGGGTTCGACCCCCGGTCAGCCTGGCCTCCTGCCTGGTCGCGAGGGGTTCGACCCCCGGTCAACCTGGACCCTAACCTGGTTGCGGGGGGTTCGCCTGGATCATCACTTTCCTGCTGCGCCGCCTCCTCGACTCACCGGCGCTGCCCCGCTCGCCTACAGTCCACCCTCGCGCCCGGCCGCCCCTCCTTCCCCGGCGCGGCGCGATCCCGTGAGCCCCATCCTCTCCCTCTGCGACGGCTACCGACTCGACCTGTCCCGCTACGCGCGCACCGGGCTGCGTGTCGGCATCTGGGCCTCCTCCGGGCGGGGCAAGAGCTTCGGCGTCGGGGTCCTCTGCGAGGAGCTGCTCGCGAGCGGGATCCCCGTCATCGCGCTCGATCCCGAAGGCGAGCTCCACACGCTCCGGGAGCGGTTCCGCGTCCTCGTCCTCGGAGGCCCCCGCGGCGACCTTCCCCTGCCGTCCGGCGAGCGCGCCGCGGCGCTCGCGCTCGCGAGGGTGCTCGAGGAAGGGCTCGGCCTCGTCATCGATCTGTCCGATCAGCCGACGAACCGCGCCCAGCAGGAGGCAGCGCTCCCGTTCCTCGAGCGGCTCTGGGTCCTCCTTTCCGAGCGCCGCGCCCCGGCCGCCCTCGTGGTCGAGGAGGTGCACATCTTCGCCCCTCAATCCGGCGCGTCGCTCACCTCGGACATCCTCCACCGGTTCGCCAAGCAGGGCAGGAAGCGCGGCGTCCTCCTCGCCGTCGCGAGCCAGCGCACGCAGGCCGTCTCGAAGGAGCTCATGAGCCAGCTCAACTTCCCGGTGATCGGCGGCTTCGAGATCGAGCGCGACTACGACGCGGTGAAGGCGCTCGTCGACGGGCACACGTTCGAGGATTTCCGCAAGCTGCCGGCCGGCGAGTTCTTCCTGCCCGCCGCCGGGCGCTTCGAGCGCTGGCGCGCCCGCCTCACCACGCACGGCGGCGACGCGCCGAGCTGGACCGGCGACGCCGGCGGCGCGCTGCGGCCTCCGGACGCGAGGCTGAGCACGCTCCTCGACGAGCTGCGCGAGGCGCTCGCGCAGGAGATCACGCCCCAGGCGGCGCCGGATCCGAGCGCCGCGCTGCGCGCCGAGATCCGCCGCCTCAAGCAGCAACTCGAGCAGGCCGAGGAGGCGCGCAGGGCCGCCGAAGCCGAGGCCGAGCGGCTGCGCGTCGCGCTGCAGGTGGCCGGCGTCGTCAAGGTCGTGATCCAGAACGAGGTCGTGGCGCAGGCCGGCCACGGCACCCCCGCGCGCTCGCCCGCCGTCCCCCCGCGCGCCGCCCCGAGCGGCCGCGCCGCGGAGGCCGCGCCACCGCCGGCGCCGCGCGCCCCGGCGCCGCGCGCCCCATCCGCGCCCGCGACCGCGCCGGGCGGCGCGGCCATGCAGGTCGTCGCGAGGCCGGCTCCGCCGTCGCTCCGGGATCTCGCCATGCCGGCCGAGGTGATGCTCGCGGCGCGCGGCGTCCGGCGCATGGTGAGCGCCGCGAGGAGCCACGCGCGCCGGCGATCGCCCCGATCGGTGGCGCACGTCGCCTTGGCCGTGAAGCTGCTCGCCCGCGGTGCGGCGCTGACCGCGGAGGAGCTCGCCGCGCGCGGCGGCTCGCGCAGCCAGGTCGAGATCCGCCGCGCCGCGCACGCCCTCGCCGCGCTGGCCCGCGCGGGCTTCGCGTCAATCCAGAGCAACCGCCACGCGCTGAACGAGGCGGCCGTGCTCCGCGCGATCCAGATCGGCTGACCGGAGCCCCCGGGGCGCCTCTCCTAGGGCACGATCGACGTTGATCGAGCGAGAAATCAAGCGCCGAGGACGCCAAGGCGCCAAGGACGCCAAGATATTTTCTTCTTCTTGGCGTCCTTGGCGCCCTTGGCGCCCTTGGCGTCCTCGGCGCTTCGAATTCTGCTCGTTTCAGGCTGGTTCAACCCGTTTGCCGCTCTAGCAGCTCGCCAGGCTGATCAGCCGGCTCGCCGCGATCGCCGCCAGCACGAACAGCCCCGCGAAGAAGATCCTCCGCTTGCGCCGCTGCTGCTCGTCGCTGAGCTCCTCGTCCTCCGGCTCCGCGCCGTCCCCTTCCCCGGCGCCTTCGGCGGGCGCCGCCGCGGCGCCCTTGCCGCTCCCGCTCGCGCGGTCCCCCGCCGCCCCGCTGCGCTGCAGCTCGCTCTCCGGCAGCCGCGCCACGATCTGCGAGCGCACCGGCGCGTCCTCCGGCCCGTCGAAGTCGAGGTAGTGCACCGACAGCGAGCTTCTCGCGCCGGGCGCCCGCGGGGCGCCGCTGCCGCGCGACGGCGGCGCGCTCCCCCGCACATCGTCCGGCAGCAGCAGCCGCCCGGCCGGCGTCGACGTGGCCGGCGCCCCGGACGGCGCCGACCTCCGCACCCCGCCGACCGGCGTCTGCGTCGGCGCGAGCGCGTGCGGGAGCGACGGCGGGCGCAGCGAGCCGGAGCCGCTCGCCGGCCCGGTCCTCGCGATGTACGCCTCGACCTTCTCCTTCAGCTCGTTCCGCGCCTCCCGCTCGGCGCCCTGGCCCATCTCGAGCAGCACCCGCTCCAGATCGGCGGCGAGCTGACCGGCGCTCGGCGTCCGCTTCGCGGCGTTGAACTCGGTGGCCGCGTCGAGCACGTCCGCGAGCGACGCGAGCAGGTCCGGCGCGAGATCGCGCGCGCGCGGGATCGGCGCTGACGCCACGCCGAGGATCAGCTGCGCCTGGGTGTCGGCCTTGCGCACCCGGCTGCCGAGCAGCGCCTCCAGCAGCGTGATCCCGAGGGAGAACACGTCCGCCCGCCCGTCGAACGGCTCGCCGCGCGCCTGCTCCGGCGGCATGTACGGGAGCTTCCCCTTGAACACCCCGCTGTCGGTCTGCTCGTCCGCGAGGCCCGGCATCCGCGCGACCCCGAAGTCCGTCAGCCGCACGCGGCCGTCGCGCGCGATCAGGATGTTCGAGGGCGACACGTCGCGGTGGACGACCGCGTAGCTGCGCCCCTCGTCGTCGCACAGGTTGTGCACGGCATCGAGCGCCCTCGCCATCTCCCGGCCGATGTACGCCACGGCGCGCGGCGAGAACGCGCCGACCTTCCTGAGCACGCGATCGATCGCGGGGCCGTCCACGTAATCGAGCGCGAGGTACACCGAGCCCTCGCAGGTCCCGAGCTCGATCAGCCGGATCACGTTCGGGTGGTCGAGCCGCGCGATCACCTGCGCCTCGGCGAAGAACGACTCCCTCGCGTAGTCGCCGACCCCGGGCCTCGGCGCGAGCCGCTTCAGCGCGACGCGGCGCCGGAAGTCGCGGGGCCCCTCCTCCTCGGCGAGCCACACCTCGCCCATCGCGCCCTTGCCGATCATCCGGATGAGCCGGTACTTGCCGGCGAACAGCTCCGGCGGCGCGACGGACTCGGGGTTCTTTTGGCGCGGGCGTGAGGCGGGCATCTCGTGGTGTGCGGCGCTCGATCGCGGCGTTCGTCGAGCTGCCCCTCCTGCTCGAGTGCGAGGAGCTTCGGGCGAAGCTGCCCTCATCCTATCGCCGCCCGCGCGCCGCCGGAATCGCCACGTCCACGCGCGGCGCGGATCGATGCGGATCGGCGCGGGTGGTTGCGGGTCGTTGACGGACACCTCCGCGCCTGCGCACCTACCCCGGCGCAGGTTGCGCGCCCCTCACTCCTGCGTCTGCTCCTCGCGGATCGGCTCCCGCATGGCCGTCGACGGGAACCACTCGAAGAAGCGGTGGATGAACTGCCGCCGCTCGGGCTCGATGTACTCGAACACGGCGCCGCGGTCGTTGATCTCCCAGAACTCGTTGCTGGTCACGGCGAGGAGCTCCGCGCGGATCGAGCGCAGCCGGTCGGGCCGCTCGTCGCGCATGTCGCGGTAGATCTTCCGCGCGAGCGCCTCCTCGCCCTTCTGGAGGTAGTACGTCGCGAGCTTGACCTGCGCCTTGCGGACGCCGCGCAGCGAGCGCTCCTGCTGGTCGAGCTCGGCTTCCTTGTCCACGTCGAGGAAGATCCGGAGCAGCTCGTCGCGCGCGGGCGCGTGGAGGTCGTACGCGCGCTCGTTGACCACGCACAGGTCGAACGCGACCGTCTCCGTGAGGAACGCGAGCCCCATCGCGTGCGCCGTCTGCGCGTAGTACTTGAAGTAACGCGCGATCTCGAGGACCTGATCCCCCCAGCCCGCCTTGAGCAGCTCCTCCGCGAGGTAGCGGTACTGGTTCAGGTTGTTGTAGGCCGCGGCGATGTCCTTCGCGTTGAGCGACCTGCGCATGTAGGTGTTGAAGAACTTCACGACGACCTCGACGGCCGCGCGGTCCCCGGACGCGATGGCGGTCTGCCCGATGTAGCGCGTGTCGATCGCGATGCGCGTGATGAGGTCGGGCATCGCGGTGAGCGCCTCGCGGTAGACCATCAAGAACTGGCGGAGCGCCTTGTACTCGAGCCACGTCCGCGCGGTCGACAGCTTGTCGAGCGCCTCGGCGTTCATGCTCACGAAGTCCGTGTCCCTGGCGAGCCGGTCGCGGATCTGGAACCACCGCGGGTCGAGCGACTTCTTGTGCGGCAGGTACGACACGACGAGCTCCGACAGCGAGTCGACGGTCTTCGACGCGATGCCCTTGTCCTTCTGGTCGAGCGCGTTCAGCGCCACGTCCGCGAGCTGCTCCAGCGACGAGAGCGCCGCGACCCGCCGCTCGTCGACCTCGCCGTCGCTCTCCCCGCCCGCCGGGCGCAGCGCCTGCTCGACGCCGTTCTTCTTGATCCGCCCGACGACGTTGTCCGGCTCGAGGAAGTCGAACACGTACATGAAGTAGGGCGCCATCATGAGCAGGCTCACGGTGAGCAGCCCCATGGTGATGAGGACGCCGTAGTGCGGGACGAAGGGCACGAAGGACGGCCCGCTCCCGCCGGTGCGGATCGAGAAGTTGATCCACAGCGAGAACACCGCGCTCACGACGAAGAAGCTGATCACGAGCATGTTCTTCCGATCGCGGAAGAACATGTCGGTGATCCGGGGCGTGTACCGGTTCGCCGCGAGCTGCACGATGATCGAGGCGACCGTGATCACGATGCCGAGGATGGCGGCGATCACCTCGCCGATGCCGCCCATGATGTTCTCGGCGTCGACCGGCGACATGCCCCCGAACACCTGCCAGGGCGAGCGCAGCGCGTCCCCTTGCCGCGCGAGGTCGAGCAGGTAGACGACGGAGAGCGCCGCCATGCTCACGCCGAGCAGGTACGAGAGCGGCCGCAGCCAGATGCGGACGATGGCCGCGCCGCCGCGCCGCTTCCCCTCGGCGTCGTCTCCGGCCCGGTCCAGCCTCATGAGGAGGCCGCCCAGGGATCGACGCTCGTTATGTTCCCCCGCTCCCGTCACGTACGCCCGCCACGCCCCGCGCCACGCCAGGCAACAGCCCGGCTATTTCTTCTCCGACGGGCTGTCGAGATCCTCCGCGAGGTAGCTGAGGATCACCTCGTCCAGCGACTTCTCGCTGATCAGGTCGTCGCCGAAGATCGAGGCGCCCTCCGCCGGCCGGTTGTGGGCGAAGATGCTGGCCGGGCGCGAGGCCGCGTAGCGGCCGGAGCCGGGGGCGCCCGGGTAGTGCTCGACCGCGACCGAGGGCGCGGGCGGGACGGGCTGCTCCGGGTGCACGTTGCTGTAGACGCCGGCGCCCGAGGCCGCGGCCTCCGCGCGCCGCCCGATGACGGACGCGGGCGGCGGCGGCAGGTCCTGGATCTGCTGGAAGAACGGCGTCTGCGCCTCGGCCGCGGCGCGCTCCAGCGCGTCGAGGTCGAGATCGATGGACGGCTCGGACTTGATCTGCTGGGGCGCCGCAGGGCGCACCGCCCTGCCGGGCAGCGGGCTGACCCCGCGCGTGTTGCCGAGCTGCTGGAGCCCCACGGGATCGAGCTCGAGCCGGGGGCGCGAGCTCCCCGCCGCGGGCGCCGGCTCGCCCGCCGGCGCGCGCGGCGGCGGCGTGGCGACGGCGGCCGGCTTGACCTGCGCGGCGGGCCTCGGGGGCGGCGTCGGCGCGGGCGCCGGCGGCGTCGCCGCGACCGGGGGCGCCGCCGCGGCGACCGGCGCCGCTGCGACCGGCGCCGGCGTGGCGGCCTTCGGGCGCGGCGCCGGCTCGGCGACCGCCGGCCGGGAGGGCGGGGGCTGCGGCTTCGGCGCGCCGCCGAGCTCGGGCGACGACGGCGTCCGCGGGGCCTTGCTCGGGTCCAGCGCGCCCCCGCTCGCGGGCGGGGCGGCCGCGTCGTCGAAGAGGTAGTCGAAGTGGCCGTCGCGCAAGGCGATGAACATCGCCTTGTGCTGCTCCTTCATCATGCCGCGCACCGTCTCCGCGAGCGACGCTTGACCCACGTGCTCCGCGTAGGAGGTCTTCGTGGTCTTGAGGATGCGTCCGCCGTCGGCGAAGAGATGGGTGATGATGTGAGGATGGCGAACGCCCGAGTCCTCGGTCTGTATATGGAACAACCGACCCTTGTGCCGGACGTTGTTGTTGAAGCCGAGCAAAGGCGACGGGGCTTTCACGACGGGCAATCCGGGGGTGCGAGGGAGGAGAGCGCGCCGGAAAGGAACGCTCGCCACGGCCGAGACTATCACAGCGCGGCGCGCTCGGAACGATTCGCTACACCCCACGGTTCCCGCACCCTGGGGGCGCATGTCGGAGCTCACCCCCGGGGGAGGCGCCGGGCGTCGTCGGTCTCTGGCAGCGCGCGCGAGCGCTCGTCCCTCAGGGGAGGCACCGCTCCAGATCGTCCGCGTTGCCCGCCTGGAGGGCGCACGCCACCTCGGCCTGCGTGAGCTCCGCCTCGCAGCGGACGAAGCCCCGCTCGCCGGCGGCTTCCCGCGCGAGCGCCTGCCTCTCGGCGATCACGGACGGAGCGGGCTCAGGCGTGGCGGCGCGCAGGACGAGCTCCACGTAGCGCTCGAGGAGCGCGCTGCACGCCTCGGCGGTGGGCCGCGGGGCGAGGCCGCGGAGCGCGGCGCGCCCGGCGACGACGGAGACGACGAGCAGCACGATCGCCAGCGTCGCGAGGACGTCGGCGCGCGTCGCCGGCCGCGTCACTCCAGGCACCGGTCGACCTGCTCCGGGGTCGTCGCCTGGCGGACGCACGAGAGCGCCGCGTCCGTGATGCGCCTGCCGACGCAGCGGTCGATGAGCTCGTTGCCGCGGGCGCTCCGCACCGCCGCGGTGCGCTCCTCGACGAGCTTGGGATCGACGATGTTCTGGGCCCGGAGCTCGATCTCCGCGCTCCGCTTGAAGATGGCCTCGCACTCGTCGCGGCTCGCGGGGTGCCCGCACCCCGCCGCGAGCGGCGCGCCGCCGAGCAGGAGCACCCACGCCGCGCCCCAGAGGGCGGAGCCCCGAGCGGCGCTGCTGGAGACGGAATGCCGCCTTGCGGGGAGCGAGGTTCCGCGGGTGTGGGGGCGGGGGCTGGAACAGCCAGGCCGGCGAGGCATGGCGGCGACGATGGCGCCACGCCAGCGAGGGCGCAACCGGGACCCGCCTCGGCCGGCGGCCGAGGGACCATGGAAAGGTCGCGTCTTGCTGGAACGCCTGTGCAGGTCTGTTAGGATTGCTTTCTGTGCGCAAGGCGAGCGAGCACGGTGACAGCGGGGGCGGCGCTCGATCTGTCCCTACGGGCTCCGGGGGTGCGCGGCGGCGCACGAAAACGGCGCCGTCTGTGGTGGACAGCGGCGGGGGAGCCGGGCGGGAGGGAGCGCCACGAAAGAAGCGGCCGAGCGTCGCGCCGCGGCGCACGCCGGCGGCCGCGCTGACCGCGGAGGAGATGCTGCGGCGCGCGCTGGGCGCGGCGACGCCGCGATCGCGCGCGCTGTGGGCGCGGCGGGGGCTGTCGCTCCGGGGGCCGCTGGATCGGACGACGCAGGCGATGCTGCTGCGGCAGCTGTACCTCGCGTATTTCGAGACGCGCCGCTTCGAGCGGGCGGCCGAGGTGGCGGAGCAGGCCCTCTCGCTCGGGGTGCTGAGCGACGTCGCCCACCAGGACGCGGCGCGGGCGAAGCAGGCGCTCGGGGACATCGACGGGGCGGTGGGGCACCTCCGCCTGGCGGCGCGCACGGGGCCGGCGAGCCGCAGGGCGTTCCACTGGTGGACGCTGGGCAGCGTGTACCACCTGGCGCGCCGGTACGACGAGGCGATCGGCGCGCTCACGCGCGCGGCGCGCTGGGGCACGCGGGACAAGCCGCTCTACCAGGGGCACCTCGCCGTGGTGCAGTGCGAGGCGGGCATGACGGTCGAGGGGCTCGGCGCGCTGATCGACCGGCTCGCCGAGGTGCCGGCGGGCCAGGGCTACGGCCGGTTCGTGCTCGGGCAGATGGCCTACTTCGACCGGCGCTGGGACGAGGCCAGGAATTATCTGGAAGCCTTCGTACAGCGGAGCACCTCGGGGCGGGTCGCGGTCGCGATCGCGCTCGGGGGCGAGATCGAGGCGGCGCGCCAGACGCTGGCATCCCTCCCGAAGCGCTGATCCCGGCGTAACCGGCGTGGACACACGGCGGCGCGCCGCACGACGGCGATCGCTTTGCTATAGAACCTCTGTCATGACCGCTTCGACTCGTTTCCATGGAAGCGCCGTCGCCGTGCCGGGCGGCCGGCTGCGCGGCGCGCGCACCGACGTACGGGGCGCGCTGCGCGTGCTGGTCGCGCTGGCGGCGCTCTCCGCGCTCGCGTCCCCGGCGACGGCCCTGGCCGCCGGGGAGGAGCGGGACCTCTTCACCCGCGGCCTCGAGGCGGGCCCGCTCTTCGCGGCGCTCGCGGCGCTCGCCGGCGGCCTGCTCACGTGCCTGACGCCGTGCGTGTACCCGATGATCGCCATCACGGTGAGCATCTTCGGGGCGCGCGAGGCGAAGTCCCGGCGCGAGGCGATGCTGCTCTCGACGAGCTTCGTGCTCGGGATCGTCGTGCTCTTCACGACGATGCTCGTGGCCGCGGCGCTCAGCGGCAGCCTGTTCGGCGCGGCGCTGTCGAACCGGTGGGTCATCGTCGGCATCGCGGTGGTGTTCATCGCGCTCTCGCTGTCGATGTTCGGGGCGTTCGACATGGCGCTGCCCGACAGCCTGATGCAGCGGCTCTCGCAGGTCGGCGGCATCGGCTACGGCGGCGCCTTCCTGCTCGGGCTCGTGAGCGGCCTCGTGGCGGCGCCGTGCACCGGGCCCGTCCTCACGGGCATCATCCTCTGGATCGGCAAGACGCAGAGCGTCGGCCTCGGCGCGCTGGTCGGCGCCACCTTCTCGATCGGGCTCGGCCTCCCGTTCTGGCTCGTCGGCACGTTCGCGGTCGCGCTCCCGAAGGGCGGCAAGTGGATGCTCGGCGTGAAGTCGTTCTTCGGGATCGTGATGCTGATCGTCGCGCTCTACTTCCTGAAGACGTCGTTCCCGGCGCTGTCGTCGCTCGCGCAGCCGACGACGCCGTTCATGGCCGTCATGGCCGGCCTGGTCGTGGTCGGCCTCCTGCTCGGCGCGGTGCACCTGTCCTGGGACGAGGGCGGCGCCGGGGTGAAGGTCAGGAAGGGGCTCGGCATCGCGCTCACGGTGGCCTGCGGGTTCCTGCTCGTCGCGAGCCTGAGCCTGCCGCGGCTCTCGTCGCCCGTCCCGGCGGCGGTGGCCGGCGAGCCCGCGGCGCGGCGGCTCACGTGGCTCCACGAGGAGGCCGCGGCCGTCTCGAAGGCGAAGGCCGAGAAGCGGCCGCTGCTCGTCGATTTCACCGCGGAGTGGTGCGGCGCCTGCAAGCAGCTCGACAAGGACACCTTCTCGGATCCGCGTGTCATGGCCAAGGCGGCTCACTTTGTCGCGGTGAAGGTCGACGCCACGGACGACGAGGATCCGCAGGTGGACGCGGTGAAGGGCAAGTACAAGGTCGTCGGCCTGCCGACGGTGGTGATCTACGACTCCACCGGGGCCGAGCGGAAGCGCTTCAACGACTTCGTCGGGCCCGAGGTGTTCCTGGCCGCGCTCGAGGGAATCCAGTAGCCCGGCGCGCGGACGGTCGCGCCTGCCGCCTCGTCCCCGGCGCGCCCGCCGGCGCGCCGGTTGCTTCTCACCGGAGACCGAACGCCGCGGAGACGGCGCGCCCTGCGCCTCTTCCTCGCGCGGCCAGGCCGCCCATGACCATGCGCTCCTCCTCCCTGCGCCGTTTCCTGTTCGCCGCGCTCACGCTCTGCTTGCTGGCGCTCGCCGGCTGCGTCGCTCCTGCTGGACCGACCACCGGCACCGTCGTCGTGGGGGTCACGAGCGAGCTGCGCGTCGGCCCTGACGTCGAGCGGCTCCGCGTGGTGATGCGCGCCGGCGGCGAGGTGCTCAGCGACGTGGTGCTGACGCAGCGGAGCGGGCAGCTGTTCTTCCCGAAGGAGTTCTCGTTCGGCGAGCTCGCGGGCGGCACGGCGGTGGACGTCCTGCTCGAGGCGTTCGGCGCCGGCGACGGGGCGCGGCCGCGGCTCACCCGCGCCGCGTCGACCACGGTGATCGGCGGGCGCGCGCTGCTGCTCCGCGTGCGCCTCGAGGCGGAGTGTGTCGTCGCGCCCGGGGGCGAGACGTGCCCGGCGTCGCAGACCTGCGTGGCCGGCGGCTGCAGCACGCCCGACGTGGATCCCCTGCGGCTCGAGCCGTACGACCGCTCCTGGGCGGCGGAGGCGACGACGTCGGAGCCCGACGTCTGCAAGCCGGCGGGCGCGGGGGATCCGATCGTGATCGTCGGGGAGGGGCAGGCCGACTACTTCCCGCTCGACGATCTCGACGAGGTCCAGGTCGAGGCGGGACCGCAGGGCGGCTACCACATCTTCGTGGCCATCCGGCTCAAGAACCTCCGCCGCTCCGGCTCGATCACCACGGTCAGCGGCGCCGTGGCCGAGCTCGACTACACCATCGACCCGCTCCGGACGATCTTCACGTTCGACCAGGATGAAGGCGGCTTCTGCAAGCTCTCGGGGCTGCGGTTCCGGCTGGACGGCGAGCGCCGCATCGAGGAGCTGCTCGGGAAGGTCGTGGACGTCGAGGTGACGGTCACCGACAGCGACGGCGACGTCGGGACCGGCACGCGCAAGGTGACGCTCTCCGAGACCATCCTGTAGCCGCGGCGCCGGCGCGCCGGCGCGCCGGCGCGGGGCGCCCTCACTCGCGCGCGGCGCGCCAGCGCGTCACCCAGCCGCCGGTGAGCAGGTCGAGCGAGGCCTCGGCTTCGAGCGCCGAGAGCGTCGCGGCGCGGCGCTCCTCGGGGCCCTGGCCCGGCTCCGCCGAGAGCGAGAGGGCGCGCTGCCACGCGAAGAGCAGCTCGAGCGCGCGCGCCATGAGCTTCGCCTGCAGCTCCGCGCGCTCGCGGCGCAGGCGCTCCAGGGCGATCTCGTCGTCGGCGAACACCAGGCGATCGAGCCGCCAGGTCGCGCGCGCCTCGAGCCAGAGGCTGGTGCCGCCGGACGCCGTCCTGCGCGCCGGATCGTACTCGGTGGGGGCCAGGTTCTCCGCCTCGTCGACGAGGCGCGAGACGCGGAGCCGGAGCTCCGGGAGCAGCGACGACGTCCGGGCGCGCGACGCGATGGCGTCGATGCGCGCCTCGGGATCGAGGAGGCGCGCGTGCCGGAGCGCGGCGTCGACGACCGCGCGGGCCATCTCCGGGGTGACCCGGACCGGCAGCGGGAGCGGCGGCGCGCGCTCGGCGAGCGGCGCGTCGGGAGGCGCCTCGGGCGGCGCTCCCGGCAGCTCCGGCGGCGGCGCCGCGGGCGCTCCCGGCAGCTCCGGCGGCGGCGCCGCGCGGGGCGAGCGCGGGGCCGCGGGGGCCGGCTTCAGCCGGGGCGCTGCCGCCTCGGCCAGGACGGCGGCCGGGCGCGGCGGCGCGCCGGCGGGTTCGGTCAGCCGCTCGAGGGGGACGCTCGCGAGCAGCATCCCGCTGAGGGAGCGCTCTCCGCTCTCGAGCCGCGCGATCCCGAGCTGGACCGCGATCCAGAGCGGCTGCGCGCGGCCCGTGGGGGCAGCCCAGAGCTCGTGGGGCGCGGCGTCGAGCCGGTCCGCGCGCGAGGTGAGCGCCGACGGCTCATCGTCGGGGAGGAGCTCGGCGCGGGCCGCTGGCGCGGAGAGCACACACGCGAGCGCGCTGAGGAGGAGGAGGAGAACGGAGCCGGTGGTGGATCGTTGGTTCGGGTTCACGCGAGCTGGGTCGACCGCGGCGCGGCGCCAGTTGCGTGCGCGGACCGCGCGGGCTGCTCAGCGGCCCGGCGACGGCGGGCGCGCCAGGCCGGCGGGGTCGCGCCAGCTGATCCAGAGCTCGCCGTCGCGGCTCGGAGGTCGCGGGGGCTCGACGTGGCCGCGCAGAAACGCGTCGCTGCTCATCGCTTGACCGCTGGGGCCGAGCCCGCCGCCCGGCCGGCCAAGCTCGCTGGACCCGCCGCGGGGCGCTGCGAACATCGCCTGACCGCCGGGCCCGAGCCCGCCGCCCGGCCGGCCAAGCTCGCTGGACCCGCCGCGGGGCGCTGCGAACATCGCCTGACCGCCGGGCCCGAGCCCGCCGCCCGGCCGGCCAAGCTCGCTGGACCCGCCGCGGGTCGCCGCGACCGCCTGGGCGATCGCCTCCGGGGTCGGCACCGTTCCCGACGGGAAACGCGGCGGTCCTTGAGGCGACGCGGCGAAGTCGCTGGACCCGCCGCGGGTCGCCGCGACTGCCTGGGAGATCGCCTCCGGGGTCGGCACCGTTCCCGACGGGAAACGCGGTGGTCCTTGAGGCGACACGGCGAAGGGCGCCGGCTGCGCGGCCGCGGCGGCCCCGTGCGCCGGCGCGACGGGCGCGATCGCTGCGGGATCTGGGACGCTGCTCACCGCCAGCGCCGCAGCTGCGGGATCTGCGGCGCTGCTGGCCGCGGGTGCGACCAGCTCGGCAGCAGGAACGTCGCGCAATGCAGGCGCGACCGCTCCGGGAGCGGGACCGCTGCTCACCGCGGGCGCGACCGTCTCGGCAGCGGGGACGCTGCCCCTCGCAGGCGCGATCGCCCCGGGCGCTGGCGTGGTCGCGGAGCCCGCGCTCGCGGCGTGCGCGACCGCCGCGGGCTTCTCCTCCCCGATCGCGCCGGGAGGTGTGCTCGGCGCCGGAGGCGCGTCGCTCGCGAAGGGCGCTGACGAGGGTACACCTTCCGCAGCGGCCTCGCTGCGCGGCGCCCCGGCGGGGCTGCGCAGCGCCCCGGCGGGGCTGCGCAGCGGCCCCTCGTCCTGAGGCGGCGTCGGCGCGGGCTCGACAGGCGCAGGCGCCGATGCTGCGGGCGCCGCCGGTCCGACCGACGCGAGCGCCGCCGAGGGCGGCCTCGGGGCCACCGGCAATGCGCGTGGCGAAACGACCTCGAGCCCGACCGCGAAGGGCTCGAACGAGTCGCCGGCGAGCCAGCCGGTGCACATCCGCAGGTGCGCGCCGGAGGGGACATCGCGCACGAACATGTCCCCGAAGAGCGCGTCGATCGCGAGATCCCGCTGCTCGATGATCGGGCTCTCCCAGTCCGGGAGCGCCGCGACCAAGCGGATCGCGAGCTGCCCGTCCGGGCGTCGCGAGCGCGCGCGCGCGAGCGTCCTGGGACGCACCTCCCAGTAGAGGTAGAGCGTCTCCGGATCGACCGCGATGCCGACGATCTCATCGACGTCGTAGCGTGCGGGCAGCTCCGCTCGCTCGTCCTGCGAGGCCGCCGCGAGGTTCAGCGCTGCGCTCGCGGCGCCGTCGCCTGCGGCAACCGGCGACGCCTGCGCCGGCGGCCCTTCGGGCGACGCCTCCCGCGGCGGTTCGGCCGGCGCGTCGTCCGGAGGGCCGGCGACGGCTTCCGGCTTCCGATCCGGTTCGAGCGCGGGCTCGGCCGCGGCCGCCTCGCCCTGAGAGCTGGCTTCCTGTTCGCCCGTGGGCTTGGCCGAGGCCGCGTCGTCCTGCGGGCCGGCCTCCTCGACCGCGGACTCGGCCGCGACCGCCTCGCCTTGCGGGCCGGCCTCCTGCTCGAGCGCGGACTCGGCCGCGGCCGCCTCGCCCTGCGGGCCGGCCTCCTGCTCGACGGTGTCCGGCGCGCTGCTGTCCTCCTCGTCCTCGCCGTCCTCGTCCTCGTCGCCTTCCTCGTCCTCGTCGCCTTCCGACCGGGCGCCCTCCGCGTGCTCTCCGCCCGCGCGCTGCGCCTCCTCGATCAGCTGCGCGCGCAGCCGCCGCGCCTCCTCGTCCTGCGGGCTCTGCTCGAGGAGCTCGTCCAGGATCGCAATGGCGCGCCTCGTGTGCCCCTGCGCCGCGTAGATCCCGGCCAGCGTGACGGTGGGCAGCGGCGGACGAGGCTGCGACCGCTCCGCCTGCGGCCGCTCCGGCGGCTGCGGCCGCTCCGCCTGCGGCCGCTCCGCCTGCGTACGCTCCGGCGGCGTACGCTCCGGCGGCGTACGCTCCGCCTGCGTACGTTCCGGTGGCGTACGCTCCGGCGGCGGCGGCTCGCCGCGCAGCGCTCGCGCGGCCTCCGGAAGGTGCAGGCCGCGCTCGACCACGCGCGAGAGCAGGTCCCGCGCCCGCCCGAGGAAGCCGCGCACGCGGGTCCGCTCCGGCTCGCTCTGCGCGGTGCGCGCCAGGATCTCGTCGACGAGCTCGGCCTTCGTGAGCACGCGCGGCCGCGCCACCCCGAGCTCCTCGGCGCGCGCTATCAGCTCCTCCCGCGTCAGCCCGTCGAGCTCCCGGCGCTCCATCGGCGTGGACGCTACCACATCCGCCGCGCGCCCACCGTCGCGCGGGCGCCGCTCAGCGGAAGGCGCCGCCCGCCGCGGGATCCTCGGCGAGCTCCGACAGCCGCGCGCGCGCGGCCTCGGCGTCGCGCGCGATCTGCGCCTTGAGCTCCGGGAGCCCCGAGAACCGCCGCTCCTCGCGCAGCCGGGCGATCAAGTGCACGCGCAGCTCCGCGCCGTACAGATCCTCGTCGACGTCGAAGAGGTGCACCTCGAGGTTCGGCCGCGCCGCCTGCGACGCCTCCACGGTCGGCCGCACCCCGAGGTTCGCGACGCCGCGCGCGAGCGCGACCGCGCGGCCCGACGCCGTCACCCGGTCGACGAGCGTCGCGTACACGCCGTGCGGCGGCAGCGCCTCGCGGAGCTCGTCGAGGTTGCAGGTGGGGAAGCCGATCGTCCGGCCCCGCTTCGCCCCCTGCGCCACGACGCCGGACAGCATGTGCGGGCGCGACAGCATGCGCTCGGCCGCGTCCAGATCCCCGCGCGTGATGGCCGCGCGGATCCGCGTGCTCGACCACGGCCCCTCGGCGTCGCCGACCAGCGGGTGCGAGCGCGTCTCGAAGCCGAGCTCCTCCCCGAGGCGCCCGAGCGTCGTGAAGTCCCCGGCGCGCCCCTGGCCGAACCGGAAGTTCGCGCCGACCAGGACGACGCGCGCGGCGAGCCGATCGAGCAGCACGCTCCGGACGAACTCCTCCGGCGTCTGGGCCGCGAACGCGCGATCGAACGTCACCACGTCCGCCCGGATCGCCGGCTGCACGCGCCGGATCAGCTCGACCTTGCGCGGCAGCGCGGTGAGCGTCGGCGGCGGGGTGCGGCCAAGGACGCTCGCCGGATGCGGCGCGAAGGTCAGCGCCACCGGGTCGAGCCCGCGCCGCTCGGCGTCGAGCGCCGCGTCCGCCAGCAGGGCCTGGTGCCCCCGATGGACGCCGTCGAAGTTGCCGATGATCACCAGGCTGCCCCGCGGCCCGGCCGCGGCGCCCCCACCCTGCCCGCTCGCGGCGGCGGCGAAATGCTCCACGACCGCTACCTAACCCGAAGCCGCACCGGACGAAAAGCGGCTGGACAGAGGACCCGAGGGGCACGATACGCCTGTGCAGCCGCGCGGCCGGCGCAGAGAGCCGCTTGACGGGTCGGTGACAGGCTGTTAGAGCCGCGCTCCCAAAACGGGCTGGAGGCGCGTTGTGTTCAAGAGAGTAAGTATCTTCTCCGGCAACGCGAATTTCGCGCTCACCCAGGAAATCTGTCAGGTCCTGGAGCAACCGATGGGGAAGTCGCGGGTGTCGCGCTTCTCCGATGGAGAGACGTTCTGCGTCATCCAGGAGAACGTCCGCGGCGTCGACACGTACGTCGTGCAGCCGACGTGCTCCCCGGTGAACGACAGCGTGATGGAGCTCCTCATCATGGTCGACGCGCTCCGCCGCGCCTCGGCCGGCTCGATCACGGCCGTCATCCCCTACTACGGCTACGCGCGGCAGGACCGGAAGGTGGCGCCGCGGACGCCGATCACGTCGAAGCTCGTCGCCGACCTCATCGTCGCCGCCGGGGTGAACCGGATCGTCGCGCTGGATCTGCACGCCGGGCAGATCCAGGGCTTCTTCAACATCCCGTTCGACCACCTGTTCGCGATGCCGGCGCTGCTCGAGCAGCACCTCCGCGAGCACTACGGCAAGGACGTGGTCATCGTCTCGCCGGACGCGGGCGGCGTCGAGCGGGCCCGCGCCTACTCGAAGCGCCTCCAGGGCACGCTCGCGATCATCGACAAGCGCCGCGAGCGCGCGAACGAGAGCGAGGTCATGAACATCATCGGCGAGGTGGCCGGCAAGCAGTGCCTCATCCTCGACGACCTCATCGACACCGCCGGCACCCTGGTGAACGCGGCCAACGCGCTGATGAAGCAGGGCGCCAAGAGCGTCGCCGCCTGCGCCACGCACCCGGTCCTGTCCGGCCCGGCGGTCGAGCGCATCAAGGACTCGCCCCTCACCGAGGTGGTCGTGACGAACTCGATCCCGCTCTCGGACGAGGCGCGGGCCTCGGGCAAGTTCAAGGTCGTCTCGGTGGCGCGCCTGCTCGCCGAGGCGATCCGCCGCATCCACCACTCGGACTCGGTGAGCTCGCTCTTCGTCTGAGCGCGACGAGCGCGACAAACGCAACGAGCACACACGACGACAAAAACGTCGCCTCCCGTCGACAAACCTCGACTTCTCTCTCCCTTTTCTGCTATAGCGCCGCACCCTACGCCCGGAGCCGCCCCCGCATCGCGGGCCTCCGGATCACTTCTGGAGCCGTCGTCATGGAGATCATCAAGCTCAACGCCACGAGGCGCGAGGAGAGCGGCAAGAGCGCGTCGAGCCGCCTGCGCCGCGCCGGACAGATTCCCGCCATCGCCTACGGGCGCGAGCTCGCGCCGCTCTCGGTGGCCATCTCGCCGAAGGCGCTCCTTCAGGTGCTCGGCTCCGACCACGGGCAGAACTCCGTGGTCGAGCTCGCCGTCGAGAACGGCGAGACGCTCACCGTCATGGTGCGCGACTACGACTACCACCCGATCTCGCGCGAGCTCGTCCACGCGGACTTCGTCCAGGTGAAGCTCGACCAGCCGGTCGACGTCCACATCCCCTTCCGCACCGTGGGCAAGCCGAAGGGCGTGATCACCGGCGGCGTGCTCCAGCAGATCTTCCGCACCATCCCGGTGCGCTGCCTGCCCGAGAAGATCCCGTCCTTCATCGAGATCGACGTGACCGAGCTCGACCTGGGCGAGTCGTACAAGGCCAGCGGGCTGAAGCTGCCCGAGGGCGTGAAGGTCCTGCTCGCCGAGGACCAGACGATCGCCGTGGTCAACGCGCCCGAGAAGGGTGGGGCCGACGAGGAGGCCAAGCCCGCCGCCGGCGCGCCGGCCGCTGCCGCGGCTCCGGCCGGCGGCGCGGCCGCGCCCGCGAAGGGTGCAGCGGCGCCTGCGAAGGGCGCGGCCCCCGCGGGCGGCGACAAGAAGGACAAGAAGTAACCCCGGCGCGGGTCGCCGCGCGCGCGCGCCGTCGAGCGCGCCGCGGAGCGCGCGCGGCCCGCCCTGCCCTGCTCGCCGGGGCCTCGCCTCCCCTGCGGAACGGACTCAGCAGAACCGCCTCGCCATGCTGCTCGTGGTCGGCCTGGGGAACCCGGGCAAGGAATACGCCGCTCACCGGCACAACGTCGGCTTCATGGCCGTCGATGCGCTGGCCGACGAGGTCCGGGCCGATCCGTTTCGCGAGAAGTTCTCGGGCATGCACGCGAAGGCGGAGATCGCGGGAAACCCCGCGATCTTGCTCAAGCCCATGACGTACATGAACGAGTCGGGGCGCAGCGTGCAGCCGGCGATGGCCTTCTTCAAGATCGCGCCGTCCGGGCTCATCGTGCTGCACGACGAGCTCGACCTGCCGTACGGCACCGTCCGTCTCAAGGTCGGCGGCGGGCACGCCGGGCACAACGGGCTGCGCTCGATCATGGCGCACTGCGGGACGGGCAACTTCGGCCGCGTCCGCCTCGGCGTCGGCCGGCCGCCGCCGGGCTTCCGGGGCGAGGTCGCGGACTACGTCCTGTCCGGCTTCGACTCGGTCGAGCGCGCGGGCCTGCCCGACTGCTTGAAGCAAGCCGTGCAAAGTGTGCTAGAAGTCGCCGCCCGCGGCTTCGACGCCGCGATGAACGTAAGAAACACCCGGCCCAGGCCGGGCAAGAGGCAGAAGGGCGAAGGGGACGGGTCGGCAGATCCTTCTCCCGACGCGAAGGAAGGGAGGGCTCCCCTCCCCCCGTCGCAGAAGCCCTGAGCCTCGCCGGAGCCAGCGCGCCGAGCTCGCCCGTGCGCCGCTCGACGCGCTGCTCCTTTCCTCGCTCCGGGGCGCCGCCCCGGGGCCATTGGCCGAGAGGGAATCACTGAATGAGCCGACAGGTAACGGCGCCCGGGCGCGCCAGAGAGTACGAAACCATCTACATCCTGCGACCTGACATCGACGCCGACGGCGCCGAGCGGATCGGGTCGCGCCTCGCCGAGGTCGTCAGCCGCGAGGCCGGCCGGCTGACCAAGGTCGAGACGTGGGGGCGCCGCCGCCTCGCGTACGACATCGCGAAGCACCGCCGCGGCGTGTACGTCTACCTGAAGTACCTCGGGGGCGGGAAGGTCGTCGCCGAGATCGAGCGCAACCTGCGCCTGTCCGACGGCGTGCTGAAGTACCAGACGGTGCTCGTGCGCAACGACGTCGAGGTCCAGGGCGTCACGATCGCCGACGAGGACGTGAAGTTCGAGCGCCTGGAGCTCGCCCCGCTCGAGGACGACCGCGACGACTCGCGCGAGCGGCAGCTCGGCCTGCTCGAGCCCGAGCGGCGCGTCGACCGGAGCTCCGAGGCGGCTCCGGCGAGCGACATCGACGACGGCGAAGAGGGCGAGGCGGAAGGCGCCACCGACGAGGAGGAGAGCTGATCCATGAACGGCCGCAACAACGACATGGGCCGCAACGGCGGCGGTGACTACGACGATCGCGACTTCGGGCGCACGCCCGACCTGAACGCGGACGCCCCCGGGCGCCGCCGCACCGGCCGGAAGCGCGTCTGCCGCTACTGCGCGGACAAGGCCCTGGTCATCGACTACAAGGACCCGCAGGCGCTCAAGTACTTCATCTCGGAGCGCGGCAAGGTCGTCCCGCGCCGCATCAGCGGCAACTGCGCGCGCCACCAGCGCAAGGTGACGCTCTCGATCAAGCGCGCGCGCAACATCGCGCTCTTGCCGTTCACCGTGACGGCGTAGGAGGTCGATCATGGCAACCCACATCCATGTGGTCCTCACGGAGGACCTCCACAACGTCGGCAAGAGCGGCGAGCTCGTGAAGGTCCGCCCCGGGTTCGCGCGCAACTACCTCATCCCGCGCGGCCTCGCGGTCGGCGCCACCGCCGAGAACGTGTCGCGCATCGAGCACGAGAAGCGGGTCGCCGAGTCGCGCGCCGCGAAGACGCGCTCCGAGGCGGAGCAGCTCGCGGGCAAGCTCGGGCAGGTCAAGCTGACCATCAGCCGCCCGGTCGGCGAGGGCGACAAGCTGTACGGCTCGGTCACCGCCCGCGACATCGAGGAGGCGCTCGCCGCGCAGGGCTTCAGCGTCGACCGGCGCCGCATCGAGACCGACACGATCAAGACGCTCGGCGCGCACCCCGTCGTGATCCGCCTCGCCCCGTCCATCACGGCCACGGTCGAGGTCACGGTCGCCGCGAAGTAGCGCCGGCTAGCGCCGGCTCACCCCCGGCGCTCGCCTCACCCCCGCTTCCGCCTCACCCACGCCCGCGCGACGTCGTGCCCGCGCGCCACCGCGCGCAGCATGAGCGCCGCGTCCCCCCAGCGCTCGCGGCCCTGCCACACGAGGGCCGCGAGCATCCCCGCGCAGAACGCGTCCCCCGCGCCCGTCGGAGCGATCGCCCGCGCCGGGCGCGGCGCGACCGCGCGCTCGCCGCCCGGGCCGAGCACCAGCGCGTCGCGCGCGCCGTCCGTGACGACCAGCGTCGCCTCGGCGCGCAGGCGCTCGCGCAGCGCGCGGGCGGTCGTCCCCAGCACGGCGAGATCGCCGGCGCTGCACTTCACGAGGTCCGCCTGCTCGAAGAGCCGGAAGCAGCCGCGCACGCCGGCGTCGTCGCGCGCGCTCGACGTATGGCCGGGCAGGCGGCGCGCGCGGTCGGGCAGGTCGCGGCCGCCATCGACGTGCGCGGCGCGCGGCCACATCCGCGGGCGCGCGTTGACGTCCACCGACACCGCGCACCCCTCGCGCCGGGCGCGCGCGGCCGCCCGCGCGAGCGCGGAGGTCGCGCCGCGCACCGGCGCGATCCCGGTGAAGTGGACGACCCGGGCCTGCCACCGCGCGGGCAGCGCGGCGGCGAGCGCGCGCGCCTCGAGCTCCGCCTGCCGGTAGCCCTGGAAGCGCGCCTCGCCGCGCTCGACCGCCACGAGCACGAGGCCCGTGCGCGCCGTCCCCAGCGCGAGCCGGCCCACGTCGACGCCGGCCGCGGCGAGCTCGTCCCGCAGCCCGCGGCCCATCGCGTCGTCGCCCAGCGCGGCGCACAGCCCCGACGGCACGCCGAGCCGGGCGAGCGCCGTCGCGGTGTTCACCGCGCCGCCCCCCGGCACCCGGCGCAGCAATTTCGCCCGCTCGAGGGGAATGCCCGCGGGCGCGTGCAGATCCCACAGCGCCTCACCCACGCAGACGACCTCGGTGGGTGCACTCCTTGTTTGACGCGTTTTGTGATCCACAATGTGCGGCTCCCGTGAGGGGTCATGGCCGGGCGCGGAGCGCCATCGCACCTGAGTCAAGCGCGAAGGGAAATCACGATGAGACCGGCGTTGCCCGATTTCCATGGCGCGCGCCGGGCAGCGCCCCGCCCCGCGCAGCAGATCCTTCGCAAGTTTTGGGGCGTTCCCCGGAAGCCTTCAGCGACACCGTACGCAGAGCCTGCATTGGGATGCTCACCGCACGAACGCTCACTGCACTACAAACAGAAACCCTTCTCAGGGTCGCCCAGGTTCTGATAGACGGAACGCGACCCTGCACCCGACGCCCTGAAGGACCGCTGCGCCTTCGGGGCGTCGCCCATTTCGGCGCCTGTGGAAAAACTCGGGGCGAGATGGGGGGAATCGGTGGGAAGGAGATGCACGGATGATGAGAATGATGGAGCAGCGGCGCGGACAGCGGCCGCAGAGGATCGAGCCTCCCATCGTCGCAGGACGTGTCCCGCCGCATGATCTGGACGCGGAGGCGGCGGTGCTCTCAGCCATCCTGCTGCACCGCGACGCGCTCGACCGGGTGCTCGAGATCCTGAAGGCGGAGCATTTTTACAGCGAGGCGAACAGCCGCATCTACGAGGGCGCTCAGGAGCTCGCGGCCGCCGGCACGCCCATTGACATCGTCTCGGTCGCGTCGTGGCTGCGCGATCGCGAGCGCCTCGCGCAGGTGGGCGGCGCCGCGTACCTGGCGCAGCTCGCGGACGCGACGCCGGCGGTCGCGCACGTCGCCGCGCACGCGCGGGTCGTCTACGAGAAGTGGCGCGTGCGCCAGCTCATCGCGACGTGCCAGCGCGTCGCGGCCGAGGGCTACGGCGACGTCGGGGTGGTGCAGGACTTCATCGACGGCGCGGAGCAGGCGGTCTACCAGCTCGCGCGCACGCCGCAGGGCACGTCGACCCAGCCGATCGCGCAGGTGCTCAAGGCCGCGTTCGAGCAGATCACCGCGGCCGCGGAGCGCGGCGACCGGATCACCGGCATCTCGACCGGCTACGAGAAGCTCGACGCCAAGACGGCCGGCCTGCACGACGGCGACCTCTCGATCATCGCGGCCCGCCCCGGCATGGGCAAGACGTCGTTCGTCCTCAACCTCGCCGTGAACGTGGCCTCGCCGCGCACCGTGAGCTCCCCCGGCCCGGACGAGGCGGGGCACGGCGTCGAGCGGCACGAGCCCGGCTTCGGCGCCGCCATCTTCTCGCTCGAGATGCCGCGCGAGCAGCTCGCGACCCGTATGGTCTGCTGCGAGGGGCGCGTCGATCTCGGCCGGCTCCGCCAGGGCTTCCTGCAGCCCGACGACTGGCGCCGCCTGACCGAGGCGGCGTCCTTCCTGTCCACGCTCCCCATCTGGGTCGACGACACGCCCGCGATCACGCTGCTCGAGCTGCGCGCCAAGGTGCGGCGCATCCAGGCCGAGTACGATCGGCCCCCCGCGAACGGCAGCGCGGGGCGGCGCGTCGGGCTGGTCGTCATCGACTACCTGCAGCTCATGAAGGGCCGGGACGGCGTGAACAGCCGCGAGCAGGAGATCAGCGAGATCTCCCGCGGGCTCAAGCAGCTCGCGAAGGAGCTCAAGGTGGCGGTCATCGCGCTCTCGCAGCTGAACCGCGCGGTCGAGACGCGCACCACCAAGGACAAGCGCCCTCAGCTCTCCGACCTCCGCGAGTCGGGCGCGATCGAGCAGGACGCCGACAACATCATGTTCATCTACCGCGACGAGTACTACAACCCGGAGACGACCAACCATAAGGGCATCGCGGAGATCATCGTCGCCAAGCAGCGCAACGGGCCGACGGGCAAGGTGCTCACGCGGTTCACCGCCTCGTGCACCCGGTTCGACAACCTCGCGCCCGGCGACTACCCGGAGATGGTCGACGACGAGTGACCGCGCGGTCCGCGCGAGCCGGCCGCGCGGTCAGCGTGCTCCGGCCGCGCGGTCAGCGCGGTCCGCGCGGACCAGGGGAGATCCGCCGGCAGTCGTACTACCGTGCGCGGCATGTCCGTCTGGTACATCCCCGCCCTCCTCGCCGCCGTCTGATCGGCGTCTGCCTGGGGCTCGCTTCCCTCCTCGTCCTCGCCACCGAGCGCGCCTGACCCAAGCGGCGCGGCGGTCGCGCATCGGAACAGGACCGATGATCCACTCGCCCGAGAGGCCCCTCCCTCCCCGCCCCGGCCTGGCGCGCGCGCGTCGCGCCGCGCAGCGCGCGCTGCGCCACGCAGCCCGCGTCGGCCTCGCGGCGCTCTCGCTCGCCGCGTCGACCTGCGCGCCGCCCCTGCAGAGCGGCAGCGTCGTCGTGTCCTCCGGCGCGGCCGAGCGCCTCGGCATGCTCTGCCGCTGGGGCCACGAGGGCGCGGGCGACGACGCGGTCTGCCCGGCCGCGGACGCAGCCCCGCCGGCGCGTGTCCGGCGGATCACGGGGCCGGCCGACGCGCTCACCGGCCCGCTCGCGGCGGGCCGGCCGGGCGACTACGTGCTCGAGAACGGCGAGATCGCCGTGGTCGTCGAGCAGCTGGGCCCCGGGATCGGCCTCGCCGAGGGCGGCGGCAACCTCATCGACGCGGCCGACGCGCGCGCTCGGCGCGACGAGCTCGGCCAGATCCTCACGCGCGTCGGCGCCACGCCGCGGCAGGTGATCTACGGCGAGCTCGCGACGGGGGTCGACGAGGACGGCACCGCGTGGATCGAGGTGCGCGGCCGCGACGGCGCGGAGGGCGCGCTCTCCGTCGTGACCCGCTACGCGCTCGGGCCGCGCGGCCGGGCGCTCCTCCTCGCGACGTCGCTCCGGAACGACGGTCGCCGCCCGATCGAGGCGCTCGACCTCGGCGACGTCGTGCACTGGGGCGCGGCGGAGCGGGTCGCGCCGGGCGGCGCGCCGGGGCTCGGCGGCGAGGTCGAGGCCCCCTACCTGGCCGGCGTCGGGGCCGGCGTCGCGTACGCGCTCGCCCCGGCGGACGGGGCGCCGCTCGTCGCGCGCAGCGGCGCCGGCTTCAGCGACGCGGCGTGGGGTCGACCCGCCGCGCTGCCGCCCGGCGGGCGCGCCGAGTACCAGCGCGTCCTTGTCGTCGCGCCCCGCGGCGACCCGTTCGCCGTGGCGACGGAGCTCTTCTTCCTCGGCGGCGGCGCGCCCGGCGGCGTCGCGCTGTCGCTCGTGGACGCCCGCGGCGCGCCGCTCCCGCCCGTCGCCGGCAGGGCGACGCTGACCCCGATCGCCGAGCACGGCGCCGCGCCGACGGCCGGCGCGCTCGATCTCTGGCTGCGCACCGGCACCGACGCGCCGCTCGCCGCCGAGGCGCCGCCGGGCCTCTACCTGGTCGGCTTCGAGGGGAGCGGCCGCCGCGCGATCGAGCGCGCGCGGGTAAGGATCCGCGCCGGCGAGGTCGCCCCCGCGCGGCTCGCGCTCTCCGGCGCCGGCCGGCTCACGATCTCGGTGCGCGAGCGCGACGTGTCGGCGCCTGCCGCGGGCGCGCCGTCAGCGCCTGCCGCGGGCGCGCCGCCGACCGGGCGACCGACGCCGGCGAAGATCAGCCTCTTCGACGCGGCCACCGGCAAGGCCGTGTCGCCGCCCTGGTTCACGCGCTCGGGCGACCTCGAGATCCCGCTGCCGCCGGGGCAGCTCCGGGTCGTCGCCTCGCGCGGGCCGGAGTTCTCGATCGCCGAGGCCACGGTCGACATCGCCGACGGCGGCGCGTCGCGGCTCGACCTCGCGATCGCGCGCGTGGTCGACACCTCGGGCTACGTCGCCTGCGACCTCCGGCAGCACACGGCGCGGGGCGCCGACGCCGGCGTCTCCGCCGCCGAGCGGGTGCTCTCCAGCGCGGCGGAGGGGGTGGAGTGTGCGGTGGCGAGCGAGCACAACCTCGTCGCCGATCTCGCGCCGGCCGTGGCCGAGCTCCAGCTCGAAGGGCGGCTGCGGTCGATCCCGGGCGTGGAGCTCACGAGCGGCCGGAGCGGCGCCGCGCCCGGGAGCGTGAGCGTCTTCCCGATCGAGCCCGGCGCGGCCGCGCTCGCACCGCGCGGCGCGCTGCGATGGCGCGGCCAGAGCGCGCGCGAGCTCGTCGACGAGGTGCGCGCGTTGCCCGGCGAGCGCGTCATCCAGGTGAGCCTGCCGCACGGCGGCGCGCCCGCGCTGCATGCGTTCGCCCCCCCGCTGCACGCGTCCGCGGCGCCGCAAGGCGCGCCCGCGCCGGGCCCGAGCCTGCTCGCGCAGCTCGGCGGCGCCGCGGACGCCGTCGAGGTCTGGACCGGGCGCGACGCCGCCGGCCGCGACCGCGCCCTCGAGGAGCTCTGGGCGCTGCTCCGCGCGCCCCGCCCGGTCACCCCGACGGCGACCAGCGACACGCACGGGCTGCTCGGCGCGGAGCCGGGCTACCCGCGCACGTACATCGCCGTCGCCAGCGACGACCCGGCCCGGCTCGACGTGGGTGACCTCGTCGCGGGCCTGCGTCGCCGGCGCGACGTCGTGATCACGAACGGGCCGTTCGTGACGATGCACCTCGGCGACACGCGCCAGGGCGGCGTCGCCTCGACGCAGCGCGGGTCCCGCGGCGGGCCGCTGTCGCTCACGATCCGCGTCGAGCGCGCCCCCTGGGTCGACGCGCGCGAGCTCCACGTGCTCGTCGGCGGCGTCGCGACCGGCGCGCCGATCCCCCTGGAAGGCGCGCGCACCACCGCCGCGGGCGCGCTGCTCGACGAGATCGCGATCCCCGTCGTCCTCGGCGCCAGCGGCGGCCGACGACCGCCGCGGCCCGACGCCCGCGCCGGTGGATCTCTCGGCGAGCGCCGGCCCGGGCAGACCGCGCGCGACGCGATCTCCGTCACCGAGGACACCTTCGTCGTCGCGATCGTCCGTGGGCGGCGGCCGCTCGAGCCGGTGCTCGCCGGCGACCCGGGCGAGATCCTGCCCTTCGCGATGACGGCGCCGCTCTGGATCGACGCCGACGGCGACGGCCGCTCGCTCGGCCGCGCCGCGGCGCCATGATCAGCCGCACCCGCAGCGTCATCCGCACCGGGCCTGTGCTGCGCTGGCCGGCCCAGAGCACAGACGGCATGCCCCCCTCCTCGGCCAGGGTGCGCGCAAAGCTCCCGCGCGCCGCGGAGCCGAGCAGCACCATGGTGCGATAGAGGTTGGTCTTGCCGACGCCGTTCGGTCCGACGATGACATTGACGCTTCGCAGAGACACACGGTCGACGCGTACAACACCGGCCGACCGCCAGCCACGATAGGGCCTATTCCAACGGAACCACCCACAACACCAGTCCGGACGGGTCCGGATAACGGTGGGGAATCGATGCAACCGAAAATGGGAGGTCGATGTCTCTCGCGGCCTCAAGCGGAGTCAAGAGCAACCCGCGCTCCGCCGAGACGCTGATCGCGAGCTTCAGGTAGCGACGCAAGAGGAGGAGTGGCGGAAAGCGCCCTCGCACGTACCAGCGTTCGTGGCGTGCCCTGGCGTCGGGGCGCACGCAGGTCACACGGCGTGACGACTCGCGGGAGCTGCCCGGAACTGAAGAGGTGGAGACGGTTGCTCCGGCCCCTGCGGCCCGTACGCATGGGCCTGGCGCGCCGCTTGAGGAGTCAGCATGGCTGCAATCACCCGAGAGACTACCCGATGCCCTCAGTAACCCATGAAGCCCTGGTGGAGCTGTTCAAGAACCGGCCGACGCTGGCCGCCGAGATGCTGCAGGACGCCCTCGGCCAGCCGGTCCCTCCCTTCACGGAGGCGCGTGTCGAGTCCTCCGATCTTGCCGAGATCGTTCCCTCGGACCGCCGGGCGGACGCCATCATCGTGCTGCTGGTCGGCGAGCAGCAGCGGCCCGCGATGGCGATCGTCGTCGAGGTCCAGCTCGGCGTGGATCTGGACAAGCCTTACGTCTGGCCGGTGTACGTCGCCCAGACGAGGGCCCGGCACCGCTGTCCTACCCGGCTGCTGGCCGTGACGATCGAGCCGACGATGGCGCGGTGGTGCTCGCAGCCGATCGACACAGGCCACCCGGGCTGGATCCTGACGCCGCTGGTGCTCGGGCCCGCGGGCGTCCCGGTCGTCACCGACGCCGAGCAGGCGAAGGCGGCGCCCGAGGTGGTCGTGCTCTCGGCCATGGCGCACGGGCAGGAGGAGGTGGGGGAGGCGATCGGCGTGGCGTTCCTGGCGGCGGCAGCCGGGCTCGATGAGGAGCGGCGCGCCGTGTACGGGGACCTGGTGCTATCCTCGCTGAACGCAGCGGCGAGGCGGACGTTGGAGGAGATGATGAAGAGCGGATACGAGTTTCAGAGTGACTTCGCGCGCAGCTACGTGGCCAAGGGCGTGGAGAAGGGCATGGAGAAGGGCATGGAGAAGGGCCGGGAGCAGGGACGGCAGGAGGGGAGCCGCGAAGCGAAGGCGCAGGCCGTGCTCGCCTTCCTCGAGGCCCGCGGGCTGGAGGTCCCTGCCGAGGTCCGGGAGCGCGTGCTCGCGAGCACCGATCTGGCCGAGCTGGACCGCTGGATCCGCCGCGCTGCCGCCGTCGGCGACGCCCGGGAGCTGCTCGCGACGGCCGGTTCCTGAGCGCGCACGGCCCCGGCGCGGCAGGCCGATCGAACGGGCAGCGCACCGGCTGCCGAGATCTCCAACGAATCCATCAGGGTTCCTATGCACCCCGCGACGCTCGTCCGTTCCTCGGCGGTGTCTACAGGGCGGAATCGAGAGCACTCAACTGGCATCTTGTCACGCTCTGTGTTGCGCGCCGGCTCGTGCACCTGAACCCCATAGAGACCTGTCATCCCTGCATTGCGCCGCCGCCGTTGCCGCCGCGAGGGGTCTTCCGGCTAGGAGCGCCGAAGCTCGAGCAACGGGGTGGTGAACCGCGCTCGCCCAGCGATCCGCTGCGCCGCGACGGTTCCTCTTGACCACGGCGGCGGCGCCGTTCTCGCGCGGCGAGCTCGTCCCGCCGCGCCCCCGTCGGTTTTCGTTTGCCTCCCGGGCGCCCGGGCAACATGGACGGCGGCGCATGCGAACCGAGCGGCTCGCCGCGGACGCGGCATCCATCACACGGGCTGCCGAGATCCTCCGGCGCGGAGGGCTCGTCGCCTTCCCCACCGAGACGGTCTACGGGCTCGGCGCGCGCGCGGACGACGGCCGCGCGGCGCGCGGCATCTTCGCGGCGAAGGGCAGGCCGCCCGGCAACCCGCTCATCGTCCATGTGCCCGACGTCGCGTCCGCGCGCGCGCTCGCCGGCGACTGGCCGGAGGGCGCGGAGCGGCTCGCGCAAGCGCTGTGGCCAGGGCCGCTCACCCTGATCGTGGCGCGCCGGCGCGACCGCGTCGCCGACGAGGTGGCGGCCGGCGGGCCGACCGTGGCGATCCGCGTCCCGGTGCACCCGGTCGCGCGCGCCCTGCTCGAGGCGGCCCAGCTGCCCATCGCCGCGCCGAGCGCCAACCGCTCCACCGCGATCTCGCCCACGACGGCCGAGCACGTCGAGAAGAGCCTCGGCGGGCGCATCGACGCGATCGTCGACGGCGGGCCGACCGCGTTCGGGATCGAGTCCACCATCGTCGACGTCACGAGCTCGCCGGCGCGGCTGCTCCGGCCAGGGCACGTGTCGGCCGAGGTGATCGCCGCGCTCGTGCCGCTCCGGACGAGCGCCGGGGTGATCACCGCGCCGGACGAGCGCGCCCCGTCCCCGGGGACCCACGCGCGCCACTACGCGCCGCACGCGCAGGTGGCGCTCGTCCCCGGCGAGGCCGTCCGCGGCGAGGTCGAGCGCGCCGCGCAGGGCGGATCGCGCGCCGGCGCCATCGAGCGCGGCGCCCGCACCGTCGCGGGGCCACACGCCGAGCTCCTCCCCGCGGATCCCGTCGGCTACGCCGCGGCGCTCTACGCCGCGCTGCACCGGCTCGAGGACGCCGGCTGCGACGTGATCGTGATCGCCGCCGTCCCCGAGGATCCGGCCTGGGACGCCGTGCGGGACAGGCTCGCGCGCGCGTCGACGCCGCCCTGAGCGGCTGCGCTGGCCGGATCGCACCGCGCCGCCTGGGGTAGGTTTTCATCCCCCGGGCGGGCGGTTTGTGGCAAACCCTGGTCGCCCGCCCGCTGGGTGAGCTACCTTCCCCCTCGCTCGTTCCGTTCTCCCTCGTCGATCCATGCCGGCAACGTCCCGCGCCGCCGCCCAGAGCCTCGCCGCCGCCTTCGGCCTCGCCGCCGTCCTCGCCGCTGCCCCGCCCGACGCGCGCGCGGGCCTGCTCGACGAGCCCCCGCGGCGCGCGACCTTCAACCTGGACGAGACGGCCGCCCTGGAGCTGCCGCTCCTCCGCGCCTTCCGCAACGCCGCGGTCGAGCGGCCCGGGCCGCTCCGGCTCTACATGAGCAGCGCCTACGGCAAGTGGCAGCACCAGCCGTGGTGGCAGCTCGCCTGGGGCAACACGAGCGCCGACGCCGAGAATGTGCTCGGCGAGCGGGCGCTCGCCGCCGCAGGCCTCGGCACCGCGGCCTCCCCGAGCGCGTACGCGCCCCTGTCCCCCTTCGCTGAGCCCGACACCTTCCACCTCGAGCCGCTCGCCCCGACCTGGTTCAGCCCGCTGGAGCCGGGCTTCGACCCGCCGCTCCTCGAGAGCACCGGGGCGAGCTTCTCGTCGAACGGCTTCGACCTGCTCTGGGGCCCGCCGAAGAAGCCGCCGCCCGACTGGCGCTGCCGGAGGGGCCCGGTCCACTTCGCGCGGTACGGCGGGCAGCACGACGCCTTCGAGCTCGTGCGCTGCGACGGATCCGTTGCGCCCGGCGCGCTCGATCACCTCTCGATCATGGCCCGTCCGCCCGAGGCCCCCGACCCGGGCGCGCTGCTGCCCGACGAGCCCGACGCGGAGACCTGGCGACGGGCGCTCGAGTGGGTGCCCCAGGTCCGCCTCGTCCACCCGCGCCTGCTCTGGCTGCTCCAGCAGATCGCCGACGCCTTCCCGCGCCGCGGGATCCACATCTACAGCGGCTACCGTCCGCGCCCGCCCGCCGACGACCCGGGCGCGCCGGGGAGCCCGACGAGCCCGACGAGCCCGACGAGCCCGACGAAGAAGCGCTCCGGCGGCCACCACAGCCAGCACGCCGAGGGGCGCGCCATGGACATCCAGGTCGCGGGCATCCCGAACGCAGCGCTGTTCCAGTTCTGCCGCACGCTGGACGACGTGGGCTGCGGGTTCTACCCGAACAGCAAGTTCGTCCACGTCGACGTGCGTCGCCCCGGCGCCGGGCGCGTCTTCTGGATCGACATCTCCAGGCCCGGCGAGCCGTCGGAGTACGTCGACGCCTGGCCCGGCGTCGTCGAGCGCGGCGGGCTCTCGCGGGGAGCGCAGGGGGGCACCGGCGGCGCGACCCCGCGCTGACCCCGTGCGGCGTGCCCTCACGCTGACCCCGCGCGGCGCGACCCCGCACCGAACCCGCGCAGCAGGTGCGCGCGACGCCCGCTTTCCGCGCCTGACATCGCCCGCTCGTTCACACCTGCCGCGCCCCTTCGCCTCGGTCGACCGGCCCGCCGCGCGCTGCGCCCGGGCCGCTCTGCAGCCCACGCCCGCGCCCGCGCCCGTTCCGGCTGGAGGATGCCCGGGCGCGCGGCGAGCTTGCCTCGTCGAGATCGGTGATAAACTTGGCTTCCCCCGAGGCGCGCGGCGCAAGACGGGGGCGGAGGTCGGCTCGCCGGGCTCTGCTCCCCACCTCCGGCGGCCAAGGCCGCCCCGCGTTCGCCCTGGAGAAAAAGGTGCGAAATGGGCGAGTTGCGGACAGGCATGGTGGACAAGATCGCGGCGATGCAGGACTTCGCGCTCTACCGCGATCTCGCGTGGGAGGGCTCGTTCGAAGACTACCTACAGGTCGTGCGCCAGAACCCGCAGGTGACGCGCAACGCGTTCCAGCGGGCGTATGACATGATCATCCGCTACGGCATCGAGGAGTACACCGACAACAAGAAGAAGCTCATCCGGTACAACTTCTTCAAGGACGAGATGCACGGCGGCGCCGACGCCGTGTACGGGCTCGACATCCCGCTGATGAGGCTCGTCCACGTCCTCCGCGCCGCCTCCGAGGGGTACGGGCCGGAGAAGCGCGTGATCCTGCTGCACGGCCCGGTCGGCTCGTCGAAGTCGACGATCGCCCGGCTCCTCAAGAAGGGCATCGAGCACTACTCGACCACGCCCGACGGCGCGCTCTACACGTTCGACTGGGTGAACCTCGACGACGTCGGCATGGCCGGGACGGAGAGCGCCCGCTTCAAGTGCCCGATGCACGAGGAGCCGCTGCGCCTCATCCCGCCGTCATGGCGCGACCGCGCCTTCCGCGAGCTCGGCCTGTCGAGCCCGCAGTTCCAGGTCCGCACCGAGGGTGAGCTCGACCCGGCGTGCCGCTTCATCTTCAACCGCCTGATGGACAAGTACGGCGGCGACTGGTCGAAGGTCATGCAGCACGTGCGCGTCCGCCGCCTCGTGCTCAGCGAGAAGGACCGCGTCGGCATCGGCACCTTCCAGCCGAAGGACGAGAAGAACCAGGACTCGACCGAGCTCACCGGCGACATCAACTACCGCAAGATCGCCGAGTACGGCTCGGACTCGGACCCGCGCGCCTTCAACTTCGACGGCGAGTTCAACATCGCGAACCGCGGCATCGTCGAGTTCATCGAGGTGCTGAAGCTCGACGTCGCGTTCCTCTACGACCTGCTCGGCGCGTCGCAGGAGCACAAGATCAAGCCGAAGAAGTTCGCCCAGACGGACGTCGACGAGGTCATCATCGGCCACACCAACGAGGCCGAGTACAAGAAGCTCCTGAACAACGAGTTCATGGAGGCGCTCCGCGACCGCACGATCAAGATCGATATCCCCTACATCACGAAGGTGTCGGAGGAGATCCGGATCTACGAGAAGGACTTCAACAAGGAGAAGATCCGCGGCAAGCACATCGCCCCTCACACGCTCGAGGTCGCCGCGATGTGGGCCGCGCTCACCCGGCTCGAGGACCCGAAGAAGCACAACCTCTCGCTCGTGCAGAAGATGAAGCTCTACGACGGCAAGGTCCTGCCCGGCTACACGCAGGACACCGTGAAGGAGCTCCGCAAGGAGGCGTCGCGCGAGGGCATGGAAGGCATCAGCCCCCGCTATGTTCAGGACAAGATCTCGAACGCGCTCGTGAACGACCTCGGCGAGGGGACGATCAACCCCTTCATGGTCATGAGCGAGCTCGAGAAGGGCCTGCGCCACCACTCGCTCATCACGAGCGACGAGCAGCGGAAGCGCTACGGCGAGTGCATCGGGATGGTGAAGCGCGAGTACGAGGAGATCGTCAAGAACGAGGTGCAGCGGGCGATCAGCGCCGACGAGGACGCGATCCAGAAGCTCGCCGCGAACTACATCGACTCCATCAAGGCCTACACCCTGAAGGAGAAGGTGAAGGACCGCTTCACCCGCGAGGACGTCGAGCCGGACGAGCGGCTCATGCGCTCGATCGAGGAGAAGATCGAGATCCCCGAGAACCGGAAAGACGACTTCCGCCGCGAGATCATGAACTACATCGGCGCGCTCGCGGTCGACGGCAAGAAGTTCGAGTGGCACACGAACGACCGGCTGCGCCGCGCCCTCGAGCTCAAGCTGTTCGAGGACCAGAAGGACGCGATCAAGCTCCAGACCCTGGTGTCGAGCGTCATCGACAAGGAGACGCAGGAGAAGATCGACATCATCAAGACCCGGATGATGAAGTACTTCGGGTACAACGAGGTCTCGGCGCGCGACGTGCTCGACTACGTGGCGAGCATCTACGCGCGCGGCGACACGAAGTAAGCCGGTCGGGCGTCGGCGGCGCCGGCCTCGCCCAGGCCCGGCGCCGCGGCCTCCCCCTCGCTCACCCCTCCCGCCGCAGCCTCGCGACCTCGCGCTCGAGCGAGGCCACCGTCCGCTTGAGATCGCGGATCTCCTCGGCGGTCGCCAGGCCCATCGCCTTGGCGAACGTCTCCTTCTGCTCGGCCGTGAACGATGAGACCCGCCCGGGCACGCTCATCGCCGTCATGAACAGCCGCATGAACCGCTCGTCCTGCATCAGCTTCGCCACGTTCGGGTTCGCGGCGAGCTTCATCCCTTCGGTGACCAGTTTGTCCTTCAACGTCATGCGGGCAGCCTAGCCGAGTTTGGCCCGCGCGCGTCAGCCGACCTCGACCAGCACCGCGGTGATGTTGTCCCGCCCGCCGCGCCGGTTCGCGAGGTCGATGAAGAGGTCGACCGCCGCCTCGCCGCCCTGCGAGGCGATGCTCGCGATCTCCTCCTCGGTCTGCAGGTAACCGTGCAGGCCGTCCGAGCAGAGCAGGTATCGATCGCCCGGCTCCACCGCGACGATCGAGGTGTCGACCTCGACATAGTCCCTGTTGCCGACCGCGCGCGTGATCACGTTGCGGTGCGGCGAGCTCCTGGCCTCGTCCGCAGAGATGAGCCCATTCTTGATCTGCCAGGCGATCAGCGTGTGATCCTCGGTCATCTGGACGGCGGTCCCGTTGCGGACCTGGTAGATGCGGCTGTCGCCCACCTGGCCGGTCACGAGCGCGCCGCCCACCACGAGCGCCGCGCTGATCGTCGTCCCCATGCCGCTCTTGTCGCGGTCGAGCTCGGCGATGGCGAAGACCATGTACGTCGCCGCCTGGATCGCGCCCTCCAGGATGCGGAGCACCGCCCGCGCCTTGGGCTGCGTCAGCGGCTCGTCGCGGTCCCCGATGGCGGGCAGGCCCCGCTTCACCATGCCGTAGATCGTCTCGACCGCCTCGGCGCTCGCGACCTCGCCGGCCGCGTGCCCTCCCATGCCGTCCGCCACGACGTAGAGGCGGAGGTCGTCGTCGCGGAAGAACGCGTCCTCGTTGGCGCGCCGGTGGCGGCCGACGTCGGTGCGGCCAAACGACTGGATCCTCATCGAGCTTGCCCGGTCCTTGATCGCCGCCCCGTGGGGAGAGCCCCGAGGCGTCGGCGCGACGATCGCACGATAAACTTCTTCGGCAGGGCCTGTCGAGTGGGCGGCGGCTCGGTTAGGATGGAATAGCCAGCATGGCACGAAGCTTCTCCGCGACCTGTGGGCCGGATGGCCTCCATCAGCACCTGGCCGACCTGCGCAGCGCCGTGCCGTCGGCGTCGGGCGGTGTCGTCTTCGTCTCGGGGCAGCTCGCCCAGCGCGCGTCGAGCGTGGCCGAGCTCGTCCGCACGACCTGGCGCGGCGTCCCCGCCTGCGTGGTGCCGGCCGCGGGCGTGCTCAGCGAGCGCGGCGAGATCGAGGGGGACACCGCGGCGAGCGGCGTGCTCTGGTCCGGCGGGCGGGTCACGCCGTTCGCGCTCCCGGAGCGCGCCGCCGAGCCGAGCCGCGCGCTGCGCGAGGCGCTCGTCCGCACCATCGGCCACCGCTCCGCGACGGCCATCCTCTTCGCCCGCCCCGGCGCGTTCGCGCCCGAGGCGCTCGAGGCGCTGGCCTCCTGCGCGCCGAACGCCTGCCTGTTCGGCGCGGGGACGGCGTCCGGCTCCGCCGTCGGCGTGACGGCGCAGGGCGAGCTGCTCGAGGGCCCGACGACGGGCCTCGCGATCACCGGGTTCGCCCCGCCGATCGTCGACGCCTCGCCCGCCGCGCGGCTGCTCTCCGGCTTCCACGCGGTGGAGGAGGCGAGCGGCGGCGTCGTGCTGCGCGCCGGCGGGCAGCCCGCGCTCGACCTGCTCTCGGCCGCGACCGCGGCGCTCGGCGAGCAGGCCAGCGCGCAGCCGCGCATGTTCGTCGCGCTCGCCGACCCGCCGGAGGATCCGCGCGGCGCGCGCGGCGTGGACGACGGCGCCGCGCCGCGCGGCGAGGCGGACGACCCGGCGGCGCCGCGCTACGTGCTGCGGCCCATCCGCGGCATCGATCCGTCGCGCCGCGGGATCCTGATCGGCGACGACGCGCGGCCCGGCGCGCGCCTCGCCTTCGCCGTGCGCGACGCCGCCGCCGCGCGCGCGGGGCTCGAGGGGATCGCCCGGCAGATCTCCCGGAGCGCGCTCGGATCGGCCCCCCGCTTCGCCCTCTACCTGAGCTGCGCCGGCCGCGGCCAGGGCCTGTACGGGGCGCCCGACGTCGAGGCCCGCATCCTGCGCCAGCGCTTCGCCGATCTGCCGATCGCGGGCATGCACTCGAGCTTCGAGATCGCCCCCTGGGCGCCGGGCCAGGCCAGGCTCGCCCTCAACACCGGCGTGCTCGCGCTCTTCCGCGCGCCGAGCTGAGCGGGCGCCGCGCGCGTCAGCGCTCGCGGTACACCGCGATCACGGCGGCGGCCCGCCGCGCCACCTCGGCGTGCACGGCGGCGAACCGCGGCGAGCCGCGGAGCGGCGCGAAGACGGGACAGTGATCCATCCAGAACAGGTCGAAGAGGCCGTCGGCCAGCGAGAGCTCGAGCGCGGTGAACGCGAGCTCCGGCTTGCCGACGAACGCCGCCAGCTCCGCCTGGAGCTGCCGCAGGAACGACGTGCGGCGCAGCGTCACGCTCGCGCCCTGCGCCAGCGCGGACACCACGTCCGGGAGCTGGTCGTCGAGGATGCCGGCGAGCAGCCGCGTGAACGGGTCGGGGAGCTCGGGGAAGGCGCTGCTCACGAGCTTCTGCTCGAGCTTCGCGACCACGTCCGGGTCGCGCAGCCAGAGCGCGCGGCGCATGAGGGCGACGGACGAGCGCGAGCCGCTGCTCTCCTGCCCCGTCGAGAACAGCTCGTTGGCCTCCTCCCACCTGCCGAGGAGCGCGTACGTGCGCGCGAGCGCGAACAGCGGGGTCGCCATGTACGGCTCGCGCGCGAGCGCGCTCCGCGCGCGCCGGGTGCCCTCCTCGACCGCCCCGCACTCGAGCAGGATCTGGCTGACCAGGCCCTCCACCTCGGCGTCGCCCGCGCGCGACGCGAGCGCGGCCTTGAGCTCCCGCATCGCCCCGACCACGTCGAGGCGCTGGAACCGCACCGCCGCCATCGCGAGCCGCGCGTCCGGGAGCCCAGGCGCCGCGGCCACGGCGCGCGCCGCCGCCTGCGTGGCCAGGTCGCCGCCCTGCTCCGTGAAGAACCACAAGCGGGCGCGCGCGAGCGCGTACGCCGAGAGGATCATCGGGTCGTCCGGCGCGCGCGCGAGCGCCTGCTCGAAGAGCGCGATCGCGCGCTCCTGGTGCTCCTGCCAGAACTGGCGGTACTCGTGGCGCCCGCGCAGGAACAGGTCGAGGGCGACCGGGTCGCTCGGCGCGGTGCGGCTCGGCGCGGAGCAGTCGGGCGTCAGCGCCTCGACCACGGCCTCGGCCACCTCGTCGTTGATCTGCAGCACCTCGGCCTCGGGGCGGTCGAAGCGCTTCGCCCAGAGCTGGAAGCCGTCGGCGACGCTGACGAGCCGCGCGCTGATGCGGACCCTCCCGTCGCGCCGCCGCACCGAGCCCCCGACGACGACCTGCACCCCGAGCTCGCGCCCGACCTCGCGCGGATCGAGCTCGCCGCCCGCGCGCCCGATCGCCCCGCGCGGCCTCACCCGCAGGCCCTTGGTCATCGAGAGCGTGTCGATGAGGTCGTCGGTGAGCTCCTCGGCCAGGTACACGTCGGACGGGGGGCCCTGGTTCGCGAAGGGGAGGACCGCGACGCTCTTCGAGCACCGATCGAGCGACCCGGAGGTCCCCCCGGGGCTCACCGGCCGCTCGTGCGAGGAGGGCGCGATCGGGGGCGCGATCGAGGCCGGGCGCGTGAGCGAGGCGAGCTCCTGGGCGACGCCCTCGACGGTCGCGTACCGCTCGTCCCGCTCGCGGGCCATGCAGCGGAGCACGACGCGCGCGAGGCCGTCGGGCACGTCGGGCCGCCGGAGGCGCGGGTCGGGGGGGTCGGCGACGAGCCGCGCGGCCGCGACGGCGAGCGGCGCGTCGCCCTGCCACGCGCGCTCGCCCGTGACCATCTCGTAGAGCATCGCGCCGAGCGCGTAGAGGTCGGCGCGCGCGTCGATGTCGTGGACGCCCTGCACCTGCTCGGGCGCCATGTACGCCGGCGTCCCCAGGACCGAGCCCAGGGTGCTGCCCGCCCCGGTGTCCGGCGCGAGCGCGCGCGCGATCCCGAAGTCGGTCAGGACGACGCGCCCGTCGCGCCCGAGCAGCACGTTGTCCGGCTTGAGGTCGCGGTGGATGACGCCGGCGCGGTGCGCCGCCTGGAGCCCCGCGCAGACGCCCTCGGCGATGTCGAGGATGCGGCCGACGGAGAGCCGCTCGCGCGCGAGCAGCGCGGCGAGCGGCTCGCCGTCGATGAACTCCATCGTCAGGAACCGGTCGCCGCCGTGCTCGCCGATGTCGAAGACCCGCGCCACGTTCGGGTGCGTCACCTTGCGCGAGAGCCGCACCTCGCGCTTGAACCGCTCGAGCACCTCGGGCGCGCCGCTGAGGTCGCGGCGCAGCACCTTCACCGCGACGGTCTCGTCGAGCTCCCGGTCGCGCGCGCGGTACACGGTGCCCATGCCGCCGACGCCGACCAGCCCGAGGAGCTCGTAGCGGCCGGCGAGGACCTGCCGCGGGCCGGTCCCGACGCCCTTCGCCGGGTCGGCGCTCTCCTGCGTGCCGCTCGCCGGGTGAAGGTGAACCAGGGTGGCGTCTTCCTTGAGGCTCTGCGGCATAGAGGGATCCCGGCGGCGTCCTCCCCCCGGTCGAGGCTAGCGCAGGTCGGCGGGTCGAGCACCGCCTTCGCAGCAGGTCCCGCCGAGGTGCTAGGCTGCGCCGCCCATGCCAGAGGCGTCGAGCGCCATCGCGGTGGAGTCCCTCTCCAAGACGTACCAGGTCCACGAGCGCGCCGCCGGCTTCGCGGCGACCGTGCGCTCGGTCTTCCGGCGCCGCTACAAGATCGTCCACGCGGTCGAGGATCTCTCGTTCTCGATCGCGCCCGGCGAGCGCGTCGGCTTCCTCGGCCCGAACGGCGCCGGGAAGACGACGACGCTGAAGGTGCTCTCCGGGCTGCTCCACCCGTCCGGCGGCCGGGTCGAGGTCGCGGGCTTCGTCCCGCAGCACCGCGAGCCCGGCTTCCTGAAGCGGATCACCCTCGTGATGGGCCAGAAGCAGCAGCTGCTCTGGGACCTGCCGCCCGCCGAGACGTTCGCCCTGAACCGCGCCATCTACGGGATCAGTGATGCGGACTACCGGCAGACCATGGGGGAGCTCGAGGAGCTGCTCGGGATCGCCGCGATCGCCTCCAAGCCGACGCGGCAGCTCTCGCTCGGCGAGCGCATGAAATGCGAGCTCGCCGCCGCGCTGCTGCACCGGCCGTCGATCCTGTTCCTGGACGAGCCGACGATCGGGCTCGACGTCGCGATGCAGCTCAGCGTCCGCGAGTTCATCCGCCGCTACAACGAGCAGCGGCGGGCCACGATCGTGCTCACGTCCCACTACATGGACGACGTGGCGGCGCTCTGCCCGCGGATCATCGTCATCGACAAGGGGCGGCTGCGCTACGACGGCGACCTGTCGGCGCTCGTCCGCAGCATGCGCCCGCACAAGCGGATCGCGCTGCGTTTCGGGGGCGCGGTCGACCGGGCGCTGCTCGAGCGCGTCGGCGTGGTCCTCTCGCACGAGGCGGGCCGCGCGGTGCTCCAGGTGCCCCAGGAGGAGCTGCGCCCGGCGATGTCGTGGCTGCTCGGCCAGGCCGACATCGCGGACCTCACGGTCGAGGATCCCCCGCTCGAGGAGGTGATGCGCGAGCTCTTCGCCGGGCGCGGGGGAGAGGCCGGGGAGAGGGGCGGGGACAGGGGCGGGGACAGGGGCGGGGAGGACGGCGGGACGGCGCCGCCGGCGGGCGAGCCGGAGCGCCGCGCCGCCGAGGCCGCGCCGTGAGCTCGCTTTCGCGGGCGGCCCGCGCGTTCCCGACGCTGCTCCGCGTGGGCGTCGCCGCGGCCATGGCGTACCGGGCGGAGATGTTGATCTGGATGCTCACGACGACGATGCCGCTCGTGAGCCTGGCGCTCTGGTCGGCGGTGGCCGCGAGCGCGCCGGTCGGCCGCTTCGGCGCGAGCGATTTCACCGAGTACTTCCTGGCCATCCTCATCGTCCGGCAGCTCACGGGGTCGTGGCTCGTCTGGGAGATGAACATGGACATCAAGAGCGGCGCCCTCTCGCAGCGCCTGCTCAAGCCGATCCACCCGCTCATCTCCTACGCCGCCGACAACCTCGCCGCGCTCCCGCTGCGGGCGCTGCTCTGCCTGCCGATCACGGTCGTCGCGCTCGTCGTGACCGCGGGCGCCCGGCAGCCGCCGACGGCGCTCGATCTCGGGCTCTGGGTGCTCGCGCTCGTGGGCGCCTGGCTGCTCAACTTCTTCACGATGGCGCTGATCGGGTCGCTCGCGTTCGTGATCGAGAGCTCGACGGCGGTGTTCGACATCTACCTCGCGGCCTTCATGATCTTCGCCGGCTACCTCGTCCCGCTCGAGCTGTTCCCGCCGTGGCTCGGCGACGTCGCCCGGGTCCTGCCGTTCCGCTACAGCCTCGCGTTCCCGGTCGAGCTCATCACCGGGCTGCTCGAGCCGGGCCGCGCGCTCGTCGAGCTCGGCGTGCAGTGGTCCTTCGCAGCCGGCACCGCCGCGGCGGCGCTCGTCGCCTGGCGCGCGGGGGTCCGGAGATTCGCGGCGTTCGGGGGGTGAGCGGCGTGCGTTACCTCCGGCTCCTGGCCACGCAGCTGCGCGTGTCGCTCGCGCTCGGGATGCAGTACCGCTGGGATTTCGTGCTCGGCGCGGTGATGACCGTGGTCTGGACGCTGGTCGGGCTCGTGCCGCTGCACATCGCGCTCGCCTCGCGGCCGCCCGTGGGCGGCTGGACGTACGAGCGGGCGCTCGTCGTGGTCGGGTGGTTCACGCTGCTCAAGGGCGTGCTCGAGGGGGCGGTGAACCCGTCGCTCATCAGCGTGGTCGACCAGATCCGGAAAGGCACGCTCGACTTCACGCTGCTCAAGCCGGCGGACGCGCAGTTCCTCGTGTCCACCGCGCGCTTCGAGGTCCGCAAGGTCGTGGACGCGGCGGCGGCGGCGGCGATCTTCGCGTACGCCTTCACGAAGATGGGGCGGCCGCCGGCGCCGGGGGACATGGCGCTCTCGGTGGCCCTGCTCGGGACGGCGACGCTGGTGCTCTACTCGATCTGCATCCTGGTCATCTCGGCCGCGTTCTGGGTCGTGCGGCTCGACAACCTCGCTTACCTCTTCAACGCGCTCTTCGATTTTGCGCGCTGGCCGGTCACGTTGTTCAAGGGGTTCTGGCGGATCACCTTCACGGTGGTCATCCCGCTCGCGCTGATGACCACCTATCCGGCGGAGGCGATGCTCGGGACGCTCGAGGGGCGGACGGCGGTGGCGGCGGTGCTGGGGGCGCTGGCGTTCGGGGGGGTGGCGCGGGCGGTGTGGAAAAGGGCGATAGGGAGGTATACGTCGGCGTCTAGCTGACGTGCCGGGGGACGCCGCGGCGCCGGGGCGCCGGGGCGCCGGGGAGCGATCCGAGGGGCACGCGCCGGAGGGGGGCCCTGCGCGGCAGGGCGCGGGCGGGCGCTGGCCAATCGGCAAGACTGGGGCGGAGGAGCTTGCGCAGGGAACACCGCCCGGCATGTCTCACTTCGGGCCACGCCGGCTGGGACGTTATGGTGCGCGCCACACAAGGCGCGCCTGAGGCGTGGAGCCCGCTGGGAGCTTATGGCACCTCGTTCGGTGCTACAGCGCGCCCGCCCGCGCCCTGCCGCGCAGGGCCCCCCTCCGGCGCTCACGCTGCGGCGGAGGGGACGGCTTCGGGGGCTCATGGGGGCTTGGCGGGGGGGGATCGCTGGCGGAGGAGAGGTGATATAGGTGCACGGATGCCGGTCGAGCCGCGCGCGGATCCCCTCGTCGCACAGCTCCGCGGCGCCTACGAGCAAGGGAACCTGATCGCGTTCGTCGGGGCGGAGGTGTCGGCGGCGGCGGGGCTGCCGACGCGGGAGCAGCTCGCCCGGGCGCTGATCGAACGGCTGCGGGGGCGGGCGGACGTCGTCGCGGAGGTCGAGGAGTTCGTGGAGCGGCGCGCGTACCTGAGCGCGCTGTCGGCGGCGGCGGCCGGGCTGGGCAAGGAGGAGTTCGGCAGCGCCGTGGAGGAGGCGCTCCGGGACGACGACGTGGAGCTGCCCGAGGTGGTGGTCGCGCTGGCGGCGCTCAGGCCGAGGCTCCGCGCAGTGTTGACCACGAACCTCGATCATTTGCTGGAGCGGGCGTTCGGGTGGCAGGCCCTGCCGAGCACGCCGGCGGACATCGCGGAGCGGCGGCAGATCATCGTCAAGCTGCACGGGACGCTGCTCGACCAAGGCACGTGGGTGTTCTCGCGCCGGCACGTCGAGCGCGCGGTGCTCGCGTCGCCGGACCTGCAGGACGGGCTCGCGGAGCTCTTCCACGCCTGCCCCGTCCTCTTCGTGGGGTGCAGCTTCGTGGAGGACGACCTCGAGCAGATCTTCCAGCAGATGCGCGCGCTCGCGGGGGAGCAGCCGCCGGCGCGGTACGCGCTCCTGCCGCGGGAGAGCCTGACGCCGTTCCGGACGCGGGTGCTCCAGGAGGCGGGGCTGCTGCTCCTTCCCTACGCGGGGCAAGGCGGGATGCGCGCGGAGGTGCCGGCGATCCTGCGCAGCCTGCTGCCGCCGATCAGCGTGAGCACGTGGCCGCCGCAGCCGACCGCGCGGTACGTGCACCGGCTCCGCGAGGAGCACGAGGCGCTGAGCCGCTTCGAGGAGGGGGCGCCGGTCGTGCTGATGGGGCCGGACCGCTTCGGCAAGACGACGCTGCTGCAGCACTTGGTCGCGCGGATCCGGGCGGGGGAGAAGGGGCCCGCCAGGGTGGTCGAGATCAACCTGGGGCACCTCGGGACCCACGCGCTGGAGACGGTCGACGCGTGGATGACGAGCTTCGCGGCGTGCCTCGTGCACGAGCTCGGCAGCGACATGACGCTCGCGGAGGGCCTGGCGACGAGCCCGGTCCCCTGGCTGGTGAAGCTCACCCGGATGGTCGAGCGCCACCTGTTCCCCGACGCGCCCGAGCACCTCGTGCTCGCGATCGACGACGCGGACGCGGCCTGGGGGCTGCCCATCCAGGACGACGTGTTCCGGCTGCTGCGCGCGTGGTGCGAGCTCGGCGGCCGGAAGGAGCCGTGGAGCCGGTTCCGGCTGCTGCTCTCGCTGTCGTCGTCGCCGGCGCTGCTGAAGGACGGGCCGGCCGAGTCGCCGTGGAACATCGCGCCCAGCATCCACCTCAGCGATCTGCACGGCGAGCAGCTGCGGGAGCTCCTGCGCCTGCACAACGTCGCGTGCACGCGCGACGAGCTGCGGCTCCTGGAGCAGCGGGTGGGCGGGCACCCGGAGCTCGTCCGGCTCGTGGTGAAGCGGTGGCGGACGTCGGGGGAGGACCTCGAGCGGGTGATCGCCGAGGAGGAGGACGGCGGCGGCGCGCTCGCAGAGCACCTCTTCGCGATGGGCGAGCGCCTGCGGCAGGACCCGGCGCTCGTGGAGGGGGTGTGCGCGATCCTCGACGACACGCGGGCGAACGTGGATCCGCGCGTGGCGGATCGGCTGATGCGGGCGGGCGTGGCGGAGCACCACGAGGGGGGATACCGGATCCGCTTTCCGCTGTACGAGCGGTACCTGCGGCGCAGGTGGCGGCCGTGGCTCCAGCAAGGATGACGTGAGCGGGTCTCCCGCAGCGAGGGTGAGGCGCTGCCCTCGCGGGCGCAGGAGCTGGTGGTGCGTGGCGGGCGGCGGTGGAGGACGAAGGCGTCGGGCGCTCAGTCGTAGAAGCCGATGTCGTCGATGCAGAAATCGAAGTCGACCGCCGGGTCGACCAGGAACTGGACCGAGTACATCGCGGTCGTGTCGAGCGTCGGGGTGAGCGGCGCCGCGCCCCACTGGCCCTGCACGAGGTCTTCGAAGGCGATCGCGTGCTGCTCCCACTGATCCGAGAGCGTGAGCGTGTCGGCCCAGTTGTCGTTGCACATCTCCGGCGTGACGCCGTCGGGATCGCAGTACCCGGCTTCCGGCGCCGTGCTCCCGTCCGAGATCATGACCTTCACCCGGTCCTCGGCGCCCGCGGCGATCCTGGCCCAGAACGTGATGCCCCTGTGCGCCGAGCCGTCGTAGGGCATCTTCACGCCGTAGGGGTTGTTCAGGTCGAAGCCGATCGCGGCGCCCCACGCCGTGAAGCCCGATCCCTGCGTGCAGGCGGCGGTCGTGCTCTGAAGGCGCGCCGGATCGAGCGTGGTCATCGCGAAGGGCTCTTCTTCCTCCCCGGCCCCAGGGGGCGGCGTCTGCGTCGCCGTCTCGGTGCCGTCGTTGAAGCTGTACCAGTACCCTTCCCTGCCACCCACGTCATGGATGGCGTTGTCGCCGTCCTCCATGTCATCGATCATGTCGGCGACCGCCGGCATCCCCCCGCCCCCGCCCGACGCCGCGCTCGCGGCCGAGGTCGACGACTGGCTGCCCGTCGAGCCGGGCGCGCCGCCCTCCCCTTCCGGCAGGTGGTAGTCGTGGTCGAGCCCCGCGAGCGTGGTACACCCGCTGGCCGCGACGGCCCACGCCGCCCACAGCCACTCCGCGCGCTTCCGCTTCGCCATGCCTTTTCCTACCGCCGCCGCGCGGACGCTGTCCACCGCCGCACGCCGCCGCGGACCTTGCAGCGAGAGGCGAGAGGCGAGCTGACGACGAGGAACGGGCCCGAGCTGCCCGTCCGTGCCATGGCGCCTCGCTCCGATCCGCCATCTCCCGGACGCGCTTGGCGAGCCGAACGGAATTTTTCGACCCCCCAGCCCCGATCAGAACAGCGCCGCGGGCGCCGCGCCGGCGCTCCTGAACACGACTCCGCGTCACTCGTGCGCGAAGGCCTGCTCGGAGGCCAGCGCGACCCGAGGACCAAAGAAGCGCTCGAGCAGGTGAAGCCCGGGGTCTCTGGGCGGCTCCGACGTCATGAGCGCTCGGGCTCGGCTCCTCCCCGAAGGATCCGGTCCGCGAGGACGAACCCGAACGGGACAACGGACAGAGCAAGCACGCGGAGCACAGCCCGACTGGACAGGGAACGCTCGAGCGCCGCCCGGAAAGCCGCGGAGAGCATCGCCAGGAAGAGCACGCCGTGCACGCTCCCGGCGATGCGCACCGCGACGGGGTAGCCAAGCGCGTATTTCAGGGGCATCGCCACGAGCAGCAGCATCAGGAGAGATACTCCCTCGATGAGGCTCACCAACCGAAGCGTTCGGCGCTCGTTCATCGCAGCACCTGCTGCCAGGCCGGCTTGAGCACCATCAGCATGACGATGCAGACCACGGGCAGCGCGGACCACAGAAACGCAGGGAGATCCCTTCGCTCGCGAGCGACGCAGTAGACGAGCACGGCATTGGCGACGAGCGACAGGAGCAGCGCCCCCACGATCCAGAGCTCGAACAGCGGCCAGCTGTTGAGGACCAGCAGCGCGTATCCGGACAGCCACGTCGCCAGCAGACAGGGCGACGCGACACGGTGCACGGCGCGCTTTCTCGCAGCCGGATCCTGGCACAAGAAAGCGCCGACGGCGCCGCCGGCGTATCCCATGATGCTCAAGAACTTGAGCACGAGAATCCCCTGGTACGCGATCATCGGGACGCCTCCTGAGAGAGGTTCCGCCTCCAGCCTTCAAGCATCGGCAGCCTGCGCGTTGCACCTCGAGCGCCGCTCCACGCTTCGGCGCTCGGGGCATCGAGCGGGAGCCATTCTGCAGGATGGGCGCGCCCTGCGCCAGCGGCAAAAACGACAATGATCGCCAGGATCTGGCCAGCGGGAGGCCCTGCCGGGTGAAACCGCCGCCACGTCGCGGGACAAGCTCCACGATGCGGTCGGGGGCTGTGCCGTGCCCTGGTTCACGTCGCAAAGCTGGCCCCAGCCTCGGGAGGCTGCTGCAAACGCCGGCGGGTGGCCTTGTTGCAGCGACCTGGCGGAGTTCGTTGTCCTCGCGGCCGCTGCGCTTGGCGGGAAGAGCGAAGGGCGCCATGATCGCGCCATGCATCGCGTCGTGATCGTTGCTCTGGACGGGGTGGTCGCGTTCGATCTCTCGACGCCGCTCGAGGTGTTCGATCGAGTTCGTCTCCCGAGCGGGCGCCCTGGGTACCAGGTGCAGGTCTGCGGCGTGAATCGCGACGTCGACGCTGGTCGATTCCGGATGCGGCTTCACCAGGGGCTGTCGGCCCTTCGCAAGGCCGACACGGTGATCCTTCCGGGCGTCGCGGACGTCTCTCGGCAGGTCCCGGAGCCTCTGATCCGCGCCGTCAGGCGAGCCGCCAGGGAGGGAGCGCGCGTCGCCTCGGTCTGCAGCGGCGCGTTCTTGCTCGCCGCGACGGGGCTCCTCGACGGCAAGCGGGCGACCACGCACTGGCTCGCCGCCGAGGAGCTTGCCAGGCGCTTTCCGCGGGTGACCGTGGACCCGAGCGTCCTCTACGTCGACGAGGGGCAAGTGCTGACGTCGGCGGGAGCGGCTGCCGCGCTCGACCTGTGCCTGCACATCGTGCGGCGCGACTATGGGGCAGCCGTCGCCGCCGCGGCGGCGCGCCTCTCCGTCATGCCGCTGGAGCGAGATGGTGGCCAAGCTCAGTTCATCGAGCAAGCGCCCCCTCCGACGGATCATACCTCGTTGAGCCGGGTCCTCGGGTGGTTGGAGGAGAACCTGCACGACGACCTCTCGCTCGACGACATCGCGCGACGAGCAGCGATGAGCGTCCGCTCCCTCAGCCGCCACTTCAAGGAGCAGACCGGCACGACCCCGCTCCAGTGGCTGCTCAAGGCGCGCGTCCGCCGGGCGCAAGCGCTGCTGGAGACGACGCCCATCTCCATGGAGAGGGTCGCGTCCAGCGCCGGGTTCGGCTCGGTTGCAGCGTTGCGGCAGCACTTCCACCGGGTGGCCGGAACCAGCCCGCAAGCCTACCGTCGCGCGTTCCAGAGTCGGCCCCGGCGCGCCGGCTGATCTCAGGAGAACGGCCGCGACGCAGAGAGCAGCGCGCGGCTGTTCGTCGCTCGCGAGCGACGACAAACTTAACCCCAATCAACACAAAGAAGCGAAGACGCCGCGTCCGGGTCTCGGGCGGAGTGCGCCGCGGCGCGACGCGGGCGCGCTCAGTACATCAGGTTGCCCTGGCCGAGCACGAACGTGATGTTCTGACCGAACTGGGACCGGGCGGTCGTCACGCGCGAGATGGCGTTCACGATGCGGTTGCGGCGCCCGCTCGCCGAGGTCGTCGCGAGGCCCTGGGCGATCTCGGCGCGCGCGAGGTCGAGCTGCTGCGCCGCGGTGGGATACAGCGTCATCGGGGCCATCACCTCGATGGCGTCGTCGATCTCGACGCGGGCGAGCTCCATCAGCTTCTGCTGCACGTCGGCGCGCGTGTTCGCGAAGCGGTCGACGAGCACCCGCGCGGCGTTCAGCCGCTGCTTCGCGATGTCGATGTTGAAGGCGGCGTTCAGCGCGCGCAGGAAGCGAGCGATCGCGAGCGAGTCGAGCGGCTGGAGGTTGAGCGGCGTCCCGAAGCGCTGCTCCAGCTCCTGGGCGGCGGGAGAGAAGCCGAAGGGCGTCGAGGCGTAGAACGTGACGGCATCGTTGATGCCCGGATCTGCCCTCTCGTTGATCTGCAGGTTGTTGTGGAAGAAGGGCGGCGTGTCCGCGGCCTCGATGAGGGGCGGCGGGTTGAAGGTGCCGTTGCCGTACGAGTTGGGGAAGCCGATCCCCGTGGCGTCGAAGTTGGGATCCGTCAGGCCTCGCCCGCCGAAGCCGCCGTCCGCGAGGAACTCGTCCCCGAAGGTGCCCCCGTTGACCGGCGACCCCTTGGTGCGGGTGCCGGTGTCGAAGTTGCGGTTGTTGCCGGTGTCCTGGAAGTTCGCGCCGGCGTTGTGGTGGCACACGTTGCAGCGGCCGCGGTTCGGGTCCATGAACGCCTGCCGGCCGTCCTCGGCCTCCGCGTCGAACAGGCGAACGTTCGCCAGATCGAGCTCGTTCAGCCGGCCCAGGCTGAGCTGGAACGCCAGCGCGACGTCCTCTTCCTGCGACGTCGGCAAGCGGAAGTCGACGCCCGGCACGCGATCGAGGCGCTTCGGGAAGTGCTGGGTGACCGCGTCCTTGAGGAAGCCGCGCAGCGTGCCGTCGCTCGATCCGTCCCCGCCCCAGCCCGTCCGCTCCGCGGGCGGATTCGTGGTGCCGTCCCCCGAGTCCGCCCGGATGCTCGTGCTCAGCGAGAGGACGTGGTTCACCCCGCGCGAGACGAACCGGTGCGTCGGATCGCTGAAGTCGTCCACGTTCTCGAGGATGGCCGCGTCGTCCAGCAGATCCGAGGTCTCGAGCTCGGCGAGCTCCGGCACCTGCCTGAAGACGAAGAGCGGGTCATTGGGGTTCGTCTGGTCCAGGTTCCGGATGAACTGGACGTCGAGCGTCGTGTTGTTGGCCACGGGGTGGCAGGTGCCGCAGGTGCGGCCGTTGCCGTCGAACGTCTCGTTGAAGAAGACGCCCGCGCCCGCGCAGACATTCTGCGAGACGAGCCCGGCGACCACGCGCGGATCCTGCGCACACTGGGCGAGCCGATCCGCCAGGGGGAGAGATTGCGCAACGTCATCGAGGCGCTCCGGAGTCTCCTCCTCCGCATCCGCGCACCCCGCGGCGAACAGGGCCATACCGACCCCGCACGCGAACAACAGCCCCATCTTCGAGCTTCCCATTGGTTTTCTCCGTTACGAGCGCAGCGCCCGACAGCGCCCGACAGCAATGAACGGTTACGAGCAGGCGAGCGGCGCGATCAGTCCATTCTTCAGCATGGTCGCGGAGCAGCCCAAGCGGCCCAGCGCCGGAGTTCGGGCCTCGTGATCCGCTCCCCTGCGGAGAGCGCCGCCGGGGACGCCGCCTTCGCCGCCCAGCGCGCGACGCCGCGCCCAGCGGGCGCCCGAGGCGATGCTCGGAGCGATCTCAGGCGGACGATGATGTAGCGGAATAAAGAGCGATGTTCAATGTTCGGAGCTTCGTTTTTTAATATTCTTTACAAAGTCGATAACGGGCGCGCGTTGCCACCCGTTCATCGCAGCAGAGAGGCCCAGGGGTGGTGGTGCGGTGCCGGCGCCAGAAGATCCGCTGGAGCGATCCGGAGCCGAGCGGCCCACATCGTGATCGCGAGCGACTGTTCCTGCCCTCGCCGAGAACACCGATCACGTAGATCGGTCGAGAGATGAACCGCCAAGGACGCCAAGAGCGCCAAGGACGCCAAGAAGAGAACAAGATCCTGGCGCCTTGGCGCCTCGGCAGGTCGAAATCCTGCTGCTCTCAGGCGGGCTCAATCCGTCTATCGCTCCGACGTCGGGTCGGAGACCGGCACCGTCCAGCTGGCTTCGGGGTCATCGATGGCCTCTGCCGTAGAGATGTCGGCGAGCGCCCTGGTCCTTCACGAAATCGTGCGACGTCGGCGAGCTGTCCCGATCCCCGGCGAGAGGCCGCCCCCTGCCCCCTGATGGAGGCCGCCAAGCGGGCTAGCGAGCTGGACAAATCATTTCTGAAGTTTCCAGTAGGTTTGCACGACCCCGCCGGCGCCCGGGAGCGGACAGCAACATCGCCGTCGCGCTCCCGCGCCTCGCCCTCGTCGGAGGCATGTCCGTCGCCGGGTGGGGGAGGCCCCGGTCGTCCTCGATTGCAAAGACGCGGACACCGATGAGGAATACGCGCGCCTGGGTAAGCCCAGCACGCCGATTGCCGTGCTCCAGGTGCTCCCGAGGAATGGACAGCCGGTCGCCGGCTGGCCGGATCGTCACCAGGCCTCGGCCGACGTGGTGAACGGCGTCCGGCCCGCGCTGGCGGCGCACCGAGAGCGCTCCACGACGTGCAAGGAGGTGCCGAAGGAAGACCGGCAGCGCCCTCGGGGAACAGAGCTGACCGTCGAGGTTGCCCCTGATCGTGCGCAGCTGGGAGCTGCCTCGCCGCAGCGAGAGTTCCGCCCCTGAAGGACAATCACCGTCGCTTCGGAATTCCAATCTCACACGATAAAGCCGCCATGACTCCAACCGGAGGGGCGGCGCGTCCAGACTTGCTCCCTGTTCGCGGGCACCTTGTGCGTCCAGGTCGAGTCCCGTCCCGTTGAGATTTTCTTGGCTTTCGGATAGGGTCGCGGCCGGCGCGGCTGGCTTTCAGAGAGCCGGGACAAAGAGGAGCAGGCACGGCGAACGCCGGCCCGAACCGCGCACCCTCGCGTGGGACAAAAGCTTAGAGCGTAGAGAGGATGCGATGAGATCAGTTTTTGCGCTGGCGATGTGCGGCATGCTGGCTGGTTCGTTCGTCACGATGGGTTGCGGCGATGACGGCGGGGGCGGGTCTGGCGGCGAAGGCGGGTCCGGTGGCGGCACCACGACGAGCGGCACGAGCGGCACGTCGACGAGCGGTACCGGCAGCACGAGCGGCACGGGCGGATCGGACGGCGATGGAGGAACGGGCGGCACCGGCGGCACCGGCGGCACGGGTGGCACGGGCGCCGGCAGCACGAGCGGCACGGGCGGCTCCGAAGAGGTGGACATCGGTCCCGGTGAGGACGAGAGCTGCTCGGGTTGCGCCCGGCTGGCCGTGCCGCTCACCGACCCCAGCACGGGGACGCTGTTCCAGTTCGACTGGACGGAGCTGGTCGACCTGACCGGCGCCACCGTCACGTTCCGTGTGAAGGCGTACGCCGGCACCGGCGGCGGCGTGCAGACGTTCGTGCAGAACGGCGATGCGCAGGGCTGGGTGGGCGTCCCCTGGGCGTGGACGAACCTCAGCACCCTGGGCGACTGGACCGAGCTCACCATCGACGTCGACTCCGCCGCCGCGGCGGACCCGGCGTTCAACAAGACCCAGGTGAAGCGCCTCGGCCTGAAGATCGACGCAGGTTCCACGGGGCCCTGGGCCAACCCGACCGTGGTCTACATCGACTCCATCACGGTCACGAGGCCCGCCGGCACGAGCGGTGAGGGCGGCGCTGGCGGCACGGGCGCCGCCGCCGGCACGGGCGGCGGCGAAGGCGGCACGGGCGGCGCCAGCGGCACGGGCGGCGCTGGTGGCACGAGCGGCGGCGAAGGCGGCTCCGCCGGCGCCAGCGGCACGGGCGGCGCTGGTGGCACGAGCGGCGGCGAAGGCGGCTCCGCCGGCGCCAGCGGCACGGGCGGCGCCGGCGGTACGAGCGGCGGCGAAGGCGGCTCCGCCGGCGCCAGCGGCGGCGAGGGCGGCACCGGCGGCACGAGCGGCGAAGGCGGCGCCGGCGGCACGAGCGGCGGCGAGGGCGGCGCCGGCGGCAGCACGGTCGGCGAGGTGGATAACGTGATCGGTCCGTTCGAGTTCACGACCGATCTGCAGGGGTTCACGGTCGGTTCCTACCAGATGGTGCCCGGCTCGAGGCTGGATTACCTCGGCGAGTGAACCAGGCTGCCTGAGGCGCTCGCTCTCGCGCTGCCGCGGAGCGAGCGCCCGGCCCGTTTCATCGATCCTCAAGGGAGCGCGCGTTCCAGTGCGCCCCAGCTCGACCCAGCCCCCGAGCGCGGGAGCGCGCGGGAGCGCCCGGATCGAGGCCAGTGGCGACAGGAACGAGGCCTCAGGGCTCGCGCTGGAGGTAGGGCGCGCACGCCTCGCGCACCTCGTTGTACTCGTCCTGATGCTCGAGCAGGCCGCAGGCCAGCACCAGGAACCCCTCGGCGCTGGCCGGGTAGATGCGCGCCTCGCCGTCCGCGCACGCCGTCACCACGCGGCTGCCGTCGGGGGAGAACGCCGCGGTCCACACCGCGCCGAGGTGGCCGGGGAACGTGGCCAGGAGCTCGCCCGCGGCGTTCCAGAGCCGGGCGGTGCGGTCGCTGCTGGCCGTGACGAGGCGCGCGCCGTCGGGCGAGAACGCGGCCGAGAAGATCGGGTCGGCGTGCGGCAGCACCGCGAGCGACGCGCCGTCGGCGCCCCAGAGCCGGGACGCGTGATCGTAGCCGGACGTGACGACTCGGACGCCGTCCGGCGAGAACGCCGCGGAGAGGACCCAGTTGGAATGCCCCCGAAGCACCCCGAGGGGCCTGCCGTCGCGGCCGTCCCACAGCCGCGCGGTGCGGTCGTCGCTCGCCGTCACCACGCGCTCGCCGTCCGGCGAGAACGCCGCGGCGCGCACCGCGCCCGCGTGGCCACGCAGCGCCGCGAGCAGCTTGCCGGTGCGGCCGTCCCACAGCCGCGCGGTGTGGTCGTCGCTCGCCGTCACCACACGCCCGCCGTCGGGGGAGAACCACGCGGACCGCACCGCGCCCTCGTGCCCGGCGAGCGTGGCCAGGAGCTCGCCGCGCGCGCCCCACAGCCGCGCGGTGCCGTCGTCGCTCGCGGTCACCACGCGCTCGGCGTCGGGCGAGAACGCGGCGGACAGCACCGCGCCCTCGTGATCCGCGAGCCGGGCGAGCGGCTTGCCGTCGCGGGCGTCCCAGACGCGCGCGGTGCGGTCGTCGCTCGCGGTCACCACGCGCGCGCCGTTGGCCGAGAACGCGGCGGCGCGGACCGCGGCGGCGTGCCCCTCGAGCCGGAAGAGCAGCTCGCCCCGGCGGGCGTCCCAGACGCGGGCCGTGTGGTCGTCGCTGGCGGTCAGGACACGCGCGCCGTCGGGCGAGAACGCGGCGGCGCGGACCTCGGCGGCGTGGCCCCGCAGCGCGACGAGCGGCTCGTCGCCCCAGAGGCGGGCCGTGAGATCGGCGCTCGCCGTGACGACGCGGAGCCCGTCGGGCGAGAAGCGCGCGGACAGGACCGCGCCGCCGTGGCCCGCGAGCTCGGCGAGCCGCCTGCCGTCGCGGGCGTCCCAGAGCCGCGCCTTGTTGTCCTCGCCGGCGGTCAGCACGCGCGCGCCGTCGGGCGAGAACGACGCGGACAGCACCGCGCCCACGTGCCCCTCGAGCTCGGCCAGCTGCCTGCCGCCCTGCGCGTCCCAGAGCCGCGCCTTGTTGTCCTCGCCGGCGGTCAGCACACGCGCGCCGTCGGGCGAGAACGACGCGGACAGCACCGCCCCCGCGGGCACGGACAGCGTCGCGAGGAGCTCGCCGCGCTGCGCGTCCCAGAGCTTCGCGGCGCGGTCGGCGCTCGCCGTGACGACGCGGCCGCCGTCGGGCGAGAAGGCCGCGGACACGACCGCGCGGGCGTGCCCGCGCAGCGCCGCGAGGCGCTTGCCGGTGCGCGCGTCCCAGAGCGCCGCGGTGCGGTCGGCGCTCGCCGTGACGATGCGGGCGCCGTCCGGAGAGAACGCGGCGGCGCTCACGCCCTCGGCGTGGCCCCTCAGGGTGGCGAGCAGCCGGCCCTCGCGCGCGCCCCAGAGCCTCGCGGTGCGGTCGGCGCCGGCGGTCACGACGAGCGCGCCGTCCGGGGAGAACGCCGCGGCGGCGACCGGGCCGTCGTGCCGCAGGGTGTGCAGCCGCTTGCCGAGCTGCACGTCCCAGATCCCCGCCGTCGTGTCGTCGCTGGCGGTCGCGACGAGCGCGCCGTCCGGGGAGAACGCCGCGGCCCGGACGGCGCCCGTGTGGCCGCCGAGCACCGCGACGAGCCGGTGGTCCCGGGCGCCCCAGATCCGCGCGGTGCGGTCGTCGCCGGCGGTCGCGACGAGCGCGCCGTCGGGGGAGAACGCCGCGGCCCGGACGGCGCCCGTGTGGCCGCCGAGCACGAAGGAGCGCCTCGCCGCGAAGACCGCGGCCGACAGGCCCTGCACGGCGGCCGCGGGGGAGCGGCCGAGGTCGCCGTGGTAGGGCGCGGCCACGGCCGCGACGCCGAGGCGCAGCGCGTGGACCGCGGATTTTTCGGCCATCTCCTCGGCCGTCTCGCCGAGGAACGTGCGCTGCTTGCTGTCGGCGGCGCGGAGCTCGCGCTCGGCGTTCGTGGCCCGCTCCTCCTCGACCTTCGTCTGGCGGTAGAACAGGAGCGTCGCGAGCAGCGCCGACGCGAGCGCGGCGACGAGCGCCACCAGGTTGCGCGCCTCGCGCCGGGCGGTGCGCGTCCGCTCCTCGGCGCGCTCCCGCTGCTCGCGCTCGAGCTGCGCGGCCGCGGCCTGCGCCTCCCGCTCCCACTCGGCCTCGGCCCGCGCGACCTCCTGGCTCGCCGCGAGGAACTCCCGCTCCTGCGCCGAGAGCTCCGCGCGCAGCCGGGCCCACGCGAGCGCCTCGTCGAGCGCCTTGCCGCGCAGCACGAACTCGTGCCGATCCGAGGGGGGCGCCGCGAGCCAGCGGAGCAGCGGCGTGCCGAGGTGGAGCTCGGCCTCCTTCTCTTTCACCCAGTCGATCCCGAGGACCTCGGCGAAGATGCGGTTGCGGACGCGCAGCCACCGCCCCTCGCCGTCGGCGCGCACGGCCGCCGCCCCCGACAGGCGCAGGTGCAGCTCCACCGGGCCGCCCCGGTCCGCGGGGACGCGCTCGCCCTCGAGCAGCCGGCGGTAGAGCGCGATCATGCGATCGACCGGCGCCCTCCGGTTGCGCTTCGCGAGGTAGGTGTCGGCCGAGTGGAGGTTGGCCTCGTAGACGCGCCCGTTCGCGAGGAAGACGCGGGCGACGATCTCGTGGACGGCGGCCGCGACCGCCTCGTCGGAGGCCGCGAAGGCCGCGCCCGGGGCGGCCCTCGCGCGCTCGAGCAGCTCGGCGCAGAGGCGCTGGGTCATGTACGGGTGCCCGTCGGTCCACCGGAGGATCGCCTCGAGCGCCGCGCCCGCGCGGGCGCCGAGCGCGGACAGGCCGGGGAGGATCGCCGCCGCCTCGTCCCGCGTGAAGTCGTCGAGCGCGATGGCGGCGCCGATGTTGAAGGGCGTGCGCGCCTCGTCCTGGAGCAGATCGCTCGGCGCGGCGACGCCGATGAGGCAGAACGCGAGCCGCTCGTAGGCCGGGTCTCCGGCGCGGGCGTTGTAGGCGCCGCGGATCGACGCGAAGAAGTCGTCGGCCGGGAACGGCAGCGTGAGCACGGCGTCGATCTCGTCGAGCAGCACGACGATGCGCCCCTCGGTCTCGCCGAGCACGACGTCGCGCAGGAACCGCCACCACCGCCCGAGCGTCGGCAGCGGCGCGCAGCGCTCCCAGAAGGCGGCCACGTCGGTCTCGAGCTCGAGCTCCGCCGCGAGCAGGACGGCGAGCCCGAGGTACCACCGGTCCTGGTTGTTCTCCGTCCCGAGGAGCGACAGGTCGAGCTCGACCGCGGTCGCCCCCGCGGCGCGCAGCTTGCGGGCGGCGCGCAGCCGCAGGCTGGATTTGCCGATCTGCCGCGGCGCGAGCACGAAGCAGTACTCGCCGCGCTCGAGCTGGGCGAAGAGCTCGCGGTCCGCGCCGCGCTCGATGTAGACCGAGCCGTCGCGGACCGTGCCGCCCGCCTGGAAGCGGGGCGGGCTCGCCGCCCTCGGGGGCTCGCCCCCCGAGGGCGCGGCAGCTGGCGAACCGGGGGTGGTCATCGGTGGCCTCCGGGATCCTATACGCTCCCGGCGCCTGCGGCGCGGCTCCCGGCGCCTGCGGCGCGCGGCCGCGCCTCGTGGCCTCCGCGGTGCCATGATAGGGCATGTCGCCCGCTGGCGGCCTCGCCGCCGCGGGCGCCGCGAGAGAAGCAGCACGTGCGCGACCTCGACCCTTACCGCGACAGCCGGCCTGGCCTCGTCGCCGAGAACGAGCGGCTTCGCCGGGAGCTCGCCGGGCGGCGGCGTCGCCGCGCCTGGCCGGCGGTGGCGGCGATCGCGGCGTACGTCGCGCTCGTCACCGAGCTCGGGGGCTGGCTGAACGGCACGGACCCCGTCCGTTACTGGGCCGCGCTGCTCTCGCTCCTGCTCGCGCTCGGCGTCAGCGTCGCGACCGCGCTCCACCTCATCGTGGGGCGCGGCGGCTGAGACGGAGAGAGACCCTATCCATGGCGAAGATCCCTTCCATCAAGTTCGGTTCCTCGGGCGGCGGCGGCGGCGGCGGGGCGGGCGCGGTGCGCCGCGTCGCGCTCGGCCTCGCGCTGCTCGTCGCGACGCTGTTCGTGGCGTGCACCACGGTGACGCGGATCGACGCCGCGCACGTGGGCATCCGGGTCAAGCTGGCCGGCTCGAGCCGCGGCGTCGACGACATCCCGGTCGTGACCGGCTGGGTGTTCTACAACCCGCTGACCGAGCAGATCGTGCAGTTCCCGACGAGCGTGCAGAACGTGGTCTGGACGTCGTCGACGAGCGAGGGCCGGTCGGTCGACGAGTCGATCACCTTCTCGTCGTCCGAGGGCGTCAACGTGGGCGCGGACATCGGCATGTCGTTCCACATCGAGCCGAAGATGGCGCCGCACCTCTACCTGCGCTTCCGCGAGAACGACCTCCTGCGCCTCGCCGATCGTTACGTGCGCAACGCGGTGCGCGAGGCGTTCAACTCGGTCGCGTCGAAGATGCCGGTGCAGGAGATCTACGGGGCGGGCAAGACGAAGCTCGTCCACGACGTGACGAGGGAGCTCGGGCTGGTCATCGAGAAGGACGGCTTCGTCATCGATCAGCTGACCATCAACGGCGCGCTCAAGCTGCCCGAGAACGTGGCCGCGGCGATCAACCAGGCGATGGAGGCGACGCAGAAGTCGATCCAGGCCGAGAACCGGGTGCGCCAAGTCAGGGCCGAGGCGGAGCAGGCGATCGCGACGGCGCGGGGCGCGGCCGAGTCGGCGCGCGAGCGCGCGCGCGGCGAGGCGGACGCGCTGCTCATCCGCGCGCGCGCCGAGGCCAAGGCAAACACGATCATCCGCCTGTCGACGACGCCGGCGGTGCTCCAGTACCGCGCGCTCGAGCGGTGGAACGGGCGCCTGCCGACGATGAACCAGGGACCTCTGCCGATGCTGACCTTCGACATGAAGAGCGCGCTCGACAAGGACGCCGAGCAGAAGCTGGCCGAGCTGCTCGAGGAGACCGAGCCCGCGGGCGAGGCGGGCGGGGCGGCGCCGGGCGGGGCGGCGGCGCCGGGCGGGGCGGCGGCGCCGGCCGCGGGGGGAGATCAGGACGGGAAGCCCGGGGCCACGCAGAAGGCGCCGGCCAAAGCGCCGTGACACCTACCCAGGCTCGTCAGAATACCGATCTCGTCCGCTCAACCGAGGAATGAGCCGCCAGCGCGCCAAGGACTCCAAGGGTCGCCGCTCTCTCCTCGGCGCCTCGAGGCGCTGCTCTTTCAGGCGGCGCCCGACGGCCTGTCGATGAGCGGCGGGCGAGCCCCGTCCGCTTCATCGCCGCGTTGGGCCGTATCCCCGAACGGTCAGGAGAGCACTTCAGCGGCGGTCTTCGCCCCAAGGACGTTATCGACCCAGCGGTCGAGGGTCGCGACGTCCGTGCATGCCTGGATGCGCGCGCTCTCGTTGTCGGTGAGCGCGATCCCTGCACGAGCGAGCAGCCGCAGCAGCGTGTCCCTCTTGCCCTCGAGCTTGCCCTCGCGGATCCCCTCGAGTTTGCCCTCGCGGATCCCCTCGAGTTTGCCCTCGCGGATCCCCTCGAGCTTGCCGCGCTCGATGAGCTTTTGCACAAACGAGGGGAGAGTCGCCTCGCCTTCGATCTGCCGTTCCATGACCAACGCCTCCAGAGCCCGCCGCATGGGCTCGCGCAACCCGTTCCAGATGATCTGAAAGTAGACCGCTGCGTGCTCCTGGTCGAGCCGGCCGAGGCCGACGAGCGCTGCCTGGACCACGGCGAGGCCGTTCGGCCCGTTGCCGTGCGCCACCGCCGAGAGCACGGCGAGTTCCGTCTCCTGCACCGCCTCGGCCGCGTCGGTGATCTCGGGCAGGACGGCCGGACCGAGCACCAGCGGCTTGATGTGGCCGAAGCCGAGGCCGACGTCGATGTTCTGCGCCGCCCAGGCGGCCACGTCGGCGCCCGGGGCGACCACGAGGACGACCGCGCCGCAGCGCTTCCTCGCGCGCACGACCGTGACGTACACCGGCCAGGAGAACTTCTTGTCCGGGTCCTCCTCGCGCTGGACCTCGACGATGATCGCGAGCACGAGCGTGCCGTTCGCGTCGCGGAGCTCGAGCACCAGGTCGGCGCGGAACTCCACCGGGATGAGCTGGTCGAGCGAGGACTCGACCACCGCGACCGAGGCATGTAGCGGCACATCGACGTGGAAGAGGGTCACGAGGAAGTGGGGCGCGAGCTCCGGGGTCTGGCGGAACATCTCGACGAACGCGTTGTGCTCGAGCGTCGGCATGACGCTGGGCCCCTGGCACACCCCATACCGGCGCGAAACGACGGGAGAACGCGAGGAGAGATCCCCTGTCAGGGGTGGCGGCGCCATGGCGGAAGAGACGTGCTTGGGGGTGAAGTGCAAGGTCCAGCGCGGGTGCTCCTCGAAACACTCCACCACCTCGATTGACCAGCGGGTCACCTCGAAACCAGCTTCGCGGGGGTCGCGGCACGCGTAGGCCTCCCCCCTCACACAACCGCTCTCCGAGCAGAGAGCGAGCGCGGGCGCCCGGCTCGGCGCCGTCCGCGCCGGACCGCCGCGGCGTCCCGACCCTCACGGGCCATCGTGTCGATGCCGCACGCGTGGTCCCGACCGGTCGAGGCGGCTCGTCACAAGCGGACGAGGTGGTCGCGCCCCTCAGGCGCCATCGTGTCGATACCGCGCGGGTGGTCCCGACCGGTCGAGGCGGCTCGTCACAAGCGGACGAGGCGGTCGCGACCGCTCCGTTTGTATGAAAGAATTCAAATTTTTTGATCGGGACCTCGTGCGCGGGCTGAAAGAATGCTCCGCGATCGGTCGCGACGTCTCCTCGGCTCCGCGGCGAGCGCCGGCGCTGGTCGCGACCTGCCTGGCACCTCCCGTTCAGCCGGCCGGGTTGGTCGTGTGCCGTCACAAACCGGCGGGCGGGTTGACGGGCTCGGCGGCTTCGTCGTCTCCTGGCCGGACACGCTTTACCCCGGACAAGGGAGTCTACGGGGAGGCAAGGGGCCTTGTCGCTGGGGCGGCGGTGGAGCCTGTCGATCCGCAGGGAAGAGAGAATTTAACGCAAAGGCGCAAAGGCGCAAAAAGGCAAGGGAGAGGGAGCAGGTCATTCCTGCAATCGGTGGACCTCGACAACGAGCTTGGCATCTCATTCTCATCCATTCTCTCTCCGTCGTTTTGCGCCTTTGCGCCTTTGCGCCTTTGCGTTGAATTCTGGCTGCCTCGCAGCTCGGGACTGCGTTCGCGGAGCGTGTCGAACGGCTCGTCGAGGAAGAGCTCCAGACGCTCGTGGACGAGGAGAAGGCACGCGGGGGAGAGGCAGTCGAGGGCGGCGCCGATCAGCCGAGCCACGGCTCGGACCGGAGCCGCTCGACCAGGAAATCGACGAACGCCCTGACCCGCGCGGCCGCGCGCCGGCCCTCCGGGTGCACGACGTGGATCGGCACCGGCGGGGGCTCGAACTCGGACAGCACGATCTCGAGCCGCCCGTCGCTCAGCTCCGGGCCGATCTGATAGGACAGCACCCGCACGAGGCCTCGCCCGGCCAGCGCCGCCGCAATCCCGACGTCGACGGTGTTGACGACGAGCTGCGACGGCGGGTCGATCCGCTCCACCTTCGCTCCCGACCCGAACACCCACTCCACGGGCGAACCCGCCAGCGAGAACGAGATCGTGTCGAACCGCGCGAGGTCGGCCGGGGTCCTCGGCGCGCCGCGCGCGGCCAGGTAGCCAGGCGACGCGCAGACCACCCGCCGCACCGCGCCGACCCGGATCGCGCTCAGCGACGAGTCCGGCAGGTGCGCTATCCGGACCGCCACGTCGAGCCCCTCCTCGAGCAGGTCGACCACACGGTCGACGAGCAGCGTCCGCGCCGACACGCCCGGGTGGCGCGAGAGGAAGTCGAAGAGGACCGGCGCGACGAACATGCGCCCGAACATCACGGGCGCCGTCACCGCGAGCTGCCCCCGCAGCTCGGCGTGGGAGCCGGCCGCCGACGCCTCGGCCTCCTCGATCTCGCCGAGGATCCGCTTGCAGTCCGCGAGGAACCGGGCGCCCGCCTCGGTCAGGCGGACGATGCGCGTCGTGCGGTGCAGCAGCCGCGTGCCGATCCGCTCCTCGAGCGCGGAGACCGCCCGCGTCACCGCCGGCGGCGACATGCGGAGCCGCCGCGCCGCGGGCGCGAAGCCCTCTTCCTCGGCGACGGCCACGAACACGCGCATGGTCTCCAGGCGATCCACCTGATTATTCCAGTTCCTGGAATGGTCCCTTGTCAAGGACGGGCATTACCCTCGGCACAGGGAATGGGCACCCTTGGTCGGGGAGCGAGGAGAGGCCCCGCGCGATCCGCGCCCCCTCCTCCGGCCATCCCGTCGAAAGGACCACCTCGATGACCAGCCCTGCCAGCCCGATCCGCCTTTATCGCCACCCGCTCTCGGGACACGCCCACCGCGTGGAGCTGTTCCTGTCGCTGCTGCAGCTCCCGTACGAGCTCATCGACGTCGACCTCCTCAAGGGCGCGCACAAGACGCCCGAGTTCCTGCGCAAGAACCCGTTCGGCCAGGTGCCCGTGATCGAGGACGGCGACGTCACGCTGGCCGACAGCAACGCGATCCTCGTCTACCTGGCCGCACGGTACGAAACGCGCGAGACGGCGGAGCGCTGGCTCCCGCGGGATCCCGTGGCGGCCGCGGAGGTGCAGCGGTGGCTCTCCGTCGCGGCCGGGCAGCTCGTGTCGGGGCCCGGGATCGCGCGCCTCACGAAGGTGATCGGGCTCGAGGCGGATTACGAGCGGGCCGTGTCGACCGCCGCGCAGCTCTTCGCGGTGCTCGACCAGCACCTGGCCGCGCGGCGTTTCCTGGTCGGCGACGGGCCGACCATCGCGGATGTCGCGATGTACACCTATACCGCGCACGCGCCGGAGGGCGGCGTGCCGCTCGACCCGTACGGCCACGTGCGCGCCTGGCTCGCGCGCGTGGAAGACCTGCCCGGCTTCGTGCCGATGAAACGGACGCCGCCTCCCGCGGCGGCCTGACGCCCGCGGGAGCCCGCCGGGTCAACACGATCCGGCCCGGCGAGCTCCCGCGATCGATGGAACGCCGCTCCGGATCGCCATGCCGCGAGGGAACACCCCATGTCACACGAGCTCAGTCCGAGATCTCCCGCAGCTCCCCTGCCCGGCTGGCCCGGCGAGCGGTCGCCGTACCACCCGGGGGAGATGGCCGTTCAGGAGCGGGCCGGCGTGCGCGAGCGGGCCGAGAGGGCCGGGCGCCGGGTCATCCGGGACTTCATGCCCGATCAGCACCGCGAGCTGTTCGCGAAGCTGCCCTTCTTGCTCGCCGGCAGCCTCGACGCGCAGCGCCGCCCCTGGGCCTCTCTCCTGGTCGGGCGGCCGGGGTTCATCTCGTCTCCCGATCCGCGGACGCTCCGGGTCGATGCCCTGCCCGGCGCCGGCGATCCCGCCGGAGCGGGCCTCGCGGCGGGCGCGCCCGTCGGGCTGCTCGGCATCCAGCTCGAGACCCGCCGCCGCAACCGGATGAACGGCACGATCGTCGAGGCCGGCGAGGGCGGCTTCGTGGTCCGGGTCGGGCAGAGCTTCGGCAACTGCGCGCAGTACATCCAGGCGCGAGAGCCCGTGTTCGTGAGGGACCCGGCCGCCGCCGCGCCGCGCCCGGCGCTCGCGGAGGGGCCGGTCCTGTCGGCCGCCGCGGCGGCGCTGGTCGGGCGCGCGGACACGTTCTTCATCGCGACCGCCGCGCCGGCCGCGCGCGGCGGCGAGGCGGTCGAGGGCGCCGACGTCTCGCACCGGGGCGGCAAGCCGGGCTTCGTGCACGCCGCCGAGGAGGGCGGGCACACCGTCCTGACGGCGCCGGATTTCCCGGGCAACTCCGCGTTCAACACGTTCGGCAACCTGGCGCTCGACCGGCGCGCCGGCGTGCTCTTCATCGACTTCGCCTCCGGCGATCTCCTGTCGCTGACCGGCGAGGCGGAGGTGGTCTGGGACGGGCCCGAGCTCGCCGCGTTCGCCGGCGCGGCGCGGCTCCTCAGATTTCACGTCGCCGAGGGCGTCCGGCTCGAGGACGCCCTGCCGCTGCGCTGGTCGGCGCCGGAGGCCGCGCGCGAGCTCGCGAAGACCGGCTCGTGGGAGGACGTCGCGCGCGAGGTGTCGAGGTGAGGCCACCGCCGCTCGTGTTGCCGGGGAGCCGGAGCCGTCGGTTCAGGAGGTGGTCGAGGCGAGGAGGAACTCCCAGTCGCCTCCGAGCCCTTATCCCTGCTTGTATCCACGTGATACATTTATCGAGGAGGAGCTGAATGACGCGGGCGAACTAGTGGTCTATGGCGGCGTGCCCCTGAAGATTCGGGACGGGAAACCATCAAGGAGCAGAGGTGGTGTGTCGTCCAGCGCCTGCGCCGCCCCGACCCGCCCCGCAGCGGCGCCGCTGCGGCGCTCAGGGGCGCCTCGATGTGGCTTCGCTCTTCGCTCGCCTCACGGCGCGCCCGCTCCGGCGCGCTTGCGTTCTCGCGGGGGTGCTCCTCAAATGCATCCATGACGAGCGAGGGGGCGCGGGGGAGCAGCCTGTCCTGCCCGGCGGAGGCCGAGGTGCTGCCATGCGCCCCGGCTCAGGCGCGTGACCCTGTCCTCGATGATCTCGAGCGCGCTTACCTCGGCGGCAACCTCGTGGTCTTCGCCGGCGCCGGCGTCTCGACTGCGGCAGGGCTCCCCTCGCGCGAGCGCCTCCTCGGGCTGATCGTGGAGCGTGCGCGGGCTCGCGGCGCAGAGGGCGAGCTCTGCCGTGAAATCCAGGTCCTCGCGGAACAGCGGCGCGTCATCGACGGCCTCACGGCGGCGAAGGACGCCGTGAGCGCGAATGAGTTCTGCGCCGCGATCGAACGGCACCTCGACGACCAAGGCTTCGAGGTCCCCGAGCTCGCCTGGGCGATCGCGGCGCTCTCTCCGCGCGCCGTGCTCACGACAGGCCTCGACCTCATCCTCGAGCGCGCCTTCCTCGGCCGCTGGCCCGCGCTCGCCCGCGCGACGGGCAACATCGCCCAGCGCCACCGCTTCATCTTGAAGCTCTTCGGCACGCTCCTGGATCGTTCGACCTGGGTGATGACGCGCGACGAGCACGACCGCGTGACGCATCACGACCCGCACCTCGTCCGCGCCTTCTCTGCGCTCTTCGCCGCCTGCCCGCTGCTGTTCGTCGGTTGCGACCCCGCCGCCGATGACTTCCAGGCAATCCTCAGGTGGGTCCGGTGCCTGGCCAGCGAACAACCCCCGAGCCACTTCGCGCTCGTCCACACCGGCGCTCTCACGCGCTACGTCCGCAATGAGCTTGATCGGCTGGGCGTGCGGCCGATCCCGTACGAGGATCGCGACGGCACGCACGTCGAGGCCGCGCAAATCCTCCGTAACCTGCGGGCAACGGGCGCGGGCGAAAGGCCCCTGGATCGCCGCGCGGGGCCGCGGAGGGGGATCGAGCGCACGCTGAGCGCCGCGCGTTCGGCTTCCGGCGGAACGGCGGATCACCACCGAAACAGCAGCCCGCTCGACGCGATGGATGCGGCCGTGTACGTCGACGACGCCTCGCACGTCCAGGATCCCAACCCGGTCTCGGCACCCATCTGCCCGTTCCCCGGTCTGGAGTTCTTCGACGAGGATCGCGCCAACCTCTTCTTCGGCCGCGACGCCGAGATCAACGAGGCACTTCAGCGCCTCGGCGATACCGGGGATACACACCGCCGATGGCTCCAGATCGACGGCCCGAGCGGCGCCGGAAAATCCTCGCTCGCGCGCGCGGGGCTCGTCCCCCGGGTCCAGCAGGGCGGCTGGATCGCTGGGACTCTCCAGCGCTTCCGCACCGCCGTCTTCCGCCCGGGACCGCAGCCGGTGCGAGCCCTCGCCACCGCCCTCCGCTGCGCGCTCAAGGATCGTCTTCCGCCAGGCTCGTGCTCGGCAGACGCGCTCGCGCTGGAGCTCGGCACATCGAGATCGGCGCTCGCCCGCCTTCTCCGTGAGCACGCCGGCGAGGAGGGCTTCCTGCTCGTCGTCGACCAGCTCGAGGAGGCCCTTACGCTCTCCGCACCCGAGGCGCGGGTGCACCTCGATCGCCTCCTCGCGCAGGCGCTCCTCGATCCGGGGGGACCGCTCTACCTCGTCACCACGATCCGGAGCGACTTCGAGGCGGGTTTGCGCGTCCTGCCCGAGCTGTCGGCGCTGCTGAACGCCCACGCGTCCCGCTACCACCTCCGCCCGATCAGCGCGCCAGGGCTGCGCGCGGCGATCGCTGGCCCTGCGCAGCACGTCGGCCTCCGATGGGAGCGAGGCCTCCCCGAGCGGCTGCTCGACGACGCCGCGGCGACCGACGCAAGCCTGCCGCTCGTCGCTCACGTGCTCCAGGCGCTCTGGACGAAGCGCGAAGGCGACCTCTTGACGCACGCCGCCTACGACGCGCTGGGCGGCCTCGGCGGCGCCCTGACGCGGAGCGTGGACCCGGTCATCGATCGCCTGGGCGCCGAGGGCCGCGAGCGGGCGCGACGGCTGCTGCTCCGCCTCGTGAAGATCGGTCGTGGCGCCGAGGACACACGCCAGACCGCAAGCCGGGCCGAGGTGCTGGAGGCGGCCGGCGGCGACGAGGACGCGGAGCGCTTGCTGCTGCGGCTCTCCGGCGGGCGCGAGCCGGGCGCGGCGGACGGCGCCGAGGCGTCGGTGCGCCTCGTCGTGGTGAGCCGGCGCGAGGGCGAAGATAGGGTCGACCTGGTGCACGAGGCGCTCCTGAAGCGCTGGGCGACGCTGCGAGACTGGATCGAGGCGAGCCGCAAGGCGCTCGAGCGGCGCGACGATCTCGAGGCGGCCGCAAAGGTGTGGGAGGCGGCGGGAGGGCATGAGGACGGTCTGCCGGGAGGCGCGCAGCTCGCGTACCTGCGCGAGGCCGAGGCGCCAGGCCCGCGGGCGCGGCGGTTTCTCGAGATGGCGACCGCGCTCGAGGCGCGGCGCGTCGCGGAGCGCGAGGCCGCGCGGCTCCGCCTCGAACAGGAGCGCAACGAGGCGGAGCGGCAGCGGGAGAGGGCAGAACGCCGACTGGCGGACGCCATCGAGCTGGCAGACGAAGTGCATCTGGCGATCGAGCGCGATCTGAAGCCCATCGCCGGAACGGCGGCGATACGCAGGAAGCTGCTCGCCCGAACCGCAGCGCTGCTGGACCGCGCCGGCGAGAGCCCGGAGGCGCTGCACAGCCGCATGGTCAACCATCGCGAGCGAGGCGAGCTCGCGCTCACGCACGACGGTGATCTCACCCTCGCCAGGAGAGAGTTCGAGGCAGCCCTCAGCATCATGTCGCGGCTCGTGGAGCTCGACGCGCACAACGCCCAATACAAGCGCGAGTTACCGGCGGCTTATGGCAAGCTCGGCGAGGTGGCGCACATAGGAGGGGATCTTCGACGTGCCCGCGGCTACTACGAGAAGTCTCTCGCGCTCCTGAAGGCGCTGTCCAGAGCCGAGCCGGCGACTGCGAGGCCGCAGTGGGATGACCTGGCGACGGTCCATGCGAAGCTCGGCGTGCTGGAGCAGGAGGCAGGGCATCTCCAGGCAGCTCGAGGCTACTTCGACGACGCGCTACGGCAGCTTGAGGCGTTGACGGAGGCGGAGCCGCAAAACGTCGGTGCCTGGCGGGACCTGTCCCGGGTCTTCCACATGCTCGGGGATGTGGCGCACTCAGAAGGTGATCTCGCATCGGCGCGGGGTCATCATGAGAAAGCATTGGGCCTCGCTGAGGCGCTCTCCAAGAGAGATCCGCAGAACGCGAACCTGCGGCGAGATCTGTCGGTGAGCTGCAACAAAGCCGGCGACATGGCGCTGGCGCGAGGCGATCTCACCCTGGCTCGAGACCACTATCAGAGATCATTCGAGATCATAAGGTCGCTGCTAGAGGCATACCCGCATAGCCTCGAGTGGCAATTCGACCTGGTGCACGTTCACATCCGGCTGGCCAGCTGGGCATCGCAAAGCAACGAAGCCACGGCCTTTCGTCACCACCGGGACGCCGGCACCTCGGTCCTCAATCGCCTGGAGCGGTCGGCTCCCGTCCAGGGGATCGCCGCGTTCTACGAGCTGCGCACCGCCCTCGATCTACTGAGGATCTGACTGGCTGCTCCGCCGTCCCGACCGGCAATCACAGGCTCCGGGCGGCATCCGACCGCGCCCGCACGTCACGCATCGCGACGACGTGCTCGAATCACGAGCCCGAGCTCCAGCTCGCCAGTGGGAAGAGGCTCGTCGCGTACCCAGCGACTCGCCCTCTCCCGCTCATCGCAGCCTCACGCCTGCGTCAGCGGCAACCTCCGCCCCGCCTCCGCCCGCTGCTCCCTGAGCCGCGCCCGCCGCATCTTGTGCCACGCGAGGATCCCCGCGTCGGCGCGCACGCAACGGCCCCCGCCCAGGTCGGGGTCGCGCGGCTCGGTGGACTCGAGCATCCGCTGGTCGCCCGGCTGGATCAGCCGGAACTCCAGCCAGAGCCCGAGCCAGGCGAGCGCACGGCCGATCACCGGAACCGGCATGTAGTACCGCCCCACGATCAACGTCCGCCCCGCGTCGATCGGCGCGCACCCCGCCAGGCCCAGCGTGGTGCCCCCGAACGACAAGCGGATCACGCCGGGGAAGCGCACCTCCATCACAAACTTCCACCCCTGGCGCCCATCCCACGGCCTCCCGTCGTCACGGCGGAGCACCCCTTCGGCGTGGAGGACGTCGCCTTCCACGCGGACGTCGTACGGGTCGAGCAGCGCCCCGACGCCGAAGGCCCAGGGGCGGTGCGCGAACGGCAGGTGGTGGAGGTCGAGCATGCCCTCCATCGCGCGCGCGAACGGCACGTTCCACTCCATGCACGCGGTGTGGGCGTGGCGCTCGTCGGGCGGCAGGCTGTCGAACCACGGCAGGGGCGGCAGCTCGGCCGCCCCGTCGCCCCGCCGGTCGGCCGCCCCGTCGCCCGGGCGGTCGCCCCACCAGAGCCACACGAGGCCGCGGTGCTCGCGCACCTCGAAGCGCGTGAGCGCGAGCGCCGCGCCCGCGCCGCCCGCGACCGCCGCGCGGCCCTCGCAGGGCATCGCGACGCAGCGGCCGTCCGCGGAGAACCGGAAGCCGTGGTACGGGCACTCGATCGACCCGTCCACCACGCGCCCGAGGCCGAGGTCCGCGCCGCGGTGCGGGCAGCGCGCCCGCGCCGCGACGAGGGCGCCGCGCCCGTCGCGGAAGAGCACGATGCGCGTCCCGAAGCGCTCGATCGTGACCGGCCGCTTGCCCACCGAGCGGGCGTTCGCGATGATGTACCAGGCGTCCTCGACGAACGCGCCGCGCCCTTCCTCGATGCCTTGTTGTCCCATGATGCTCCTCCGCTCGCCGGAAACCTTGGGGCTTGCTCGTCGGGAACGCCGTGACCGCGCGCGCCACAACGGCTGACCCGAGGCGCCACGCGGCGGCAGCCCCGGCGGCCGCGCCGAGCCTCTGGGCGCGCATCGCCGCGCAGCTCGCGGGCTACGCCGAGCAGCGCGGGGCCGATCGGGGCGCGCTGCTCGAGGCCGCGGGGCTCGCGCCCGCGGCGCTCGCCGACCCCGACGCGCGCGTGCCGCTCGAGGCCTTCTACGCGCTCGTCGAGGCGGCGGTCGCGACGCTCGGCGACCCGCACCTCGGCCTCGGCTTCGCGGGGCGCTTCCAGCCGGAGCACCTCGACGCGCTCGGCTTCCTGGCGATGAGCAGCCCCACCCTCGGCGAGGCGCTCCGAAGGATGCTCCGCTACCAGCAGCTCTGGAACGAGGGCGAGCGCTACACGCTGGAGATCCGCGGGGATCGAGCGCACCTCGGGTTCGCGCCGTTCGGGCCCGACCGGCCCGCCCACGGCCAGATGGCCGAGATGTTCGCGCTCGACGTGCTCGTGAACGCCGGGCAGATGATCGGCGCGCCGATCGAGGCGATCGCGGCGCGCTTCCGCCACACGCCGGCGGGAGATCCGGCCGAGAAGGAGCGGCGGATCGGCTCGCGGCTCGAGTTCGGCGCGCCGGCGACGGAGCTGGTCGTGCCGGCGGAGGTGCTTGAGCGGCCGCTGCCGCACGCGAACGAGGCGCTCGCCGCCTTCCTGGAGCGCCAGGTGGGCGCGCTGGCGGCGAGGCTACCGGGCGCAGCGCCGCCAGCGTCGCCCCCGGGCGCGGCGCCGTCCTCGACGCTCCCGGGCGCGGCGCCGCCCGCGGCGGCGCTCGCGGCGCGCGTGCGGGCGCTGCTCGGCGAGCGGCTGCGCGAGGGCGCCGACCTGCCGGCGCTCGCGGCGCGCCTCAGGATGAGCCCGCGCACGCTCCAGCGCCGGCTCCGGGACGAGCGGACGTCGCTGAACGCCCTGCTCGACGAGGTCCGGCGCGCCCGCGCGGCGGCGCTGCTGGAGGCCGACATGGCGATCGCGGAGGTGGCGTACCTGCTCGGCTACTCCGAGCCGAGCGCGTTCCACCGGGCGTTCCGGCGCTGGACCGGCGCGACGCCGGAGGGGTTCCGGGCGCGGGCCGCCGAGGGTCGACGTCCCGGGTCCGGGCAGCCGTGAAATCCTGCTCCGCAGCGGCGTCCGTCGGCCGCTCGATGAGAAGATGGGCTCCACGAGCGGCGCAGCGGAGGGTTCCTTGCGCCCCATGCACGGAGACCCATGCTGACTACCTTCCTTGTTCGACGCGCGTTGTCCTCGCGGACACGCTCGGTCCCGCGGTGGACGCGGGCTGACCTGACCGAACGCCCGCGGGGCGCCGCGGCGCAGGAAGCCGCGAGACGCTGCGCCGCGCGCGCGCTGCTCCTCCTCGGTCTGCTCCTCGTTCCGCGCTCGGCCGGCGCGACCGAGGTCTCGGACGAGCTCCAGCTCGGGCAGCCGACACCTGTCGCCGCGCCGGGCGTCCAGACCGCGCCGGCGGCGGCGTGCGGCGCGGGCGGGTGCCTCGCGCTCTGGGACGAGACGAACGCCTTTCCCGGGAACGTGCTCGGGCGCCGCATGCTCGACGGTGCGCTGATCGATCCGTGGCCGATCGAGGTGACGCCGCGGTCCGGGCCCCAGACCAGACCCGCCGTCGCGGCCGGCGGCCCCGGGTACCTCGCCATCTGGATCGTCGACGCCGAGGCCGGCCGCAGGCGCGTGATGGCCTCGCGGATCGACCACGACGGCGCCGCGCTCGACGCGGAGCCCATCCTCGTCGCCGAGGAATACCGGCTCGAGAGCGCCGCCGTGGCCTCCGACGGCGCCACGTTCCTCGTCGTGTGGAGCACGCCGAACGACCTGTGGGCCCGGCGCGTCGGCGGAGACGGCGCGCTCCTCGACGAGGCCCCGATCGACGTCGCGGAGACCACGTCCGGCGGGGGACCGCCGGCCGTCGCGTACGACGGGACCCACTACCTCGTCGCCTGGAGCAGCCGCCCCGGAGCGGAAAACGCCCACGTGCACGGCGCGCGCGTGACGCCGGCTGGCGTGGCCCTCGATACCGAGAGCTTCGCCATCTCCCCCTCCTCCTCGTCCATCTCTACCGCGCCTCGCGACCGCCCGACGGTCGCGTGCCGTCCCGGCGAGTGCCTCGTCGCGTGGCTCGATTCCGGTGAAGGCACCTCGGGCGTGGTCGCGGCGCGCGTGACGTCGGAAGGTACGGTGCTCGACGCCGCGGGGATTTCCCTCGTGCCGGGCAAGAACTGGCGTGGGCCGCTCGCGATCGCGGCGGACAGCGCCGGCTACCTCGCGGTCGTGGGGTACTCGCACCACAGCGACACCGGGGTGGGGGAGCACCGGGTGTCGGCGAAGTACGTGGACGGCGATACCGGGCTGACCGACGACGCGCTGACGCTCCTGTCGACGACCCCGGAGCCCGACGCGGAGGTCGCGGCGGCCTTCGACGGCGCGGCCTACCTCGTCGCGTGGGCCGACGCGCAGAGCGCCGCCTTGCAGAGGAACCCGGACATCCATGCTGCGCGCCTGTCGCCCGGGGGCGCGCGCCTCGAAGGCAACGTCCTGCTCTCGGCGAAGCCGAACGACCAGCGCAACGTCGCCGTGGCCTCCTTCGACGACGGCTTCCTCGCGGCGTGGATCGAGGAGCGCACCGACGGAGAGCGGGGAACGGAGCTCCGCGCTGCCTGGACCGACCCCGACGGCGCACTCCTCGGCGCGCCCTCGACGCTCGCGACCGCGTGGTACGCCCCGGCGGTCGCGTTCGACGGCGCGCAGCACGCCTTCGTGTACGTGTCGGAGGACGGGACCCTCGAAGGGGGGCTCCTCGACCCCGGGGGGCAGGCCCGCGCGCTCGACTTCTCCGCGTGGACCGAGACGACGCTGGAATATCCGCGCCTCGCCTTCGACGGCAACGAGCTCGTGGTGGCGAGCCGCTTCCGCTGGCCCTCCGACGCCGGAGGCGTGCAGTTCGGGCGGATACGCGCCGACGGCACGGTGACCGGACCGGTCGTGCTCGACGTGGAGCAGGAGCCCTCTGCTCCGGACATCGCCTGCGACAGCGGGATCTGTTTGATCGCCTGGACGGCGTCCAACAGCGGGGAGCTCGAGGCGCGCCTCGTGACGGGGCAAACGGCCGGCCGGCTGCCTGCGTTGTCCTCCTTCAACGCCGGGCGGAACACGCGGCCGCGCGTCGCGCAGGGCGGCGGCCGGTTCCTGGTCGTGTGGGGCGGACCACACGCGGACTCGGCAGTCCACGCCGCGCTCGTCGCGCCGGACGGGGAGCTCCTCGCGCAGGCCGATATCCCGACGATCGACCGCAATGCGGTGGTGCACGAGCCGGCGGTCGCGTTCGACGGGGAGCGGTTCGTCGTGGCCTGGGTCGAGCAGCGGTACCGGGAGGGGCTGTACCTGGAAGCGTGCGACGTCTTCGCCGCGCGGCTATCGATGACCGGCGAGGTCTCGGCGCCGTTCGCGGTGACCGACACGCCGTCGGTGGTGGAGGAGCAGCTGCAGGTCGCCTCGAACGGGGCCGGGAAGACGCTCGTGGCGCATGAAGTTTACGATATGCTCCGGGGAGACGTGAGAGGCCGTCGCGTGGCGGCGCACGTCCTCAGCGACATGGTGGCGCCCGACGGCGGCGGGGGCGGCGCGGGCGGCGGAGGCGGCGCGGGCGGCGATGGCCCGGGCGGTGGTGGAGGCGGAGGCGGCGGCGGGAACACCGCTGCTGACGACGAGGGGTGCGGGTGCCGGGTGGCGGGCGGAGCGGCGGGAGACAGCCCTGCAGCCGCGATCGCGGGGCTCGTGCTCTGCCTGGGGGCGGCCGCCGCGCGGACGCGGTCGCGCCGTGCGGCGCGCTGCCACGAGGGCTCCCGCGGGGCCGCCGGCCGGGTTACCGTGCGGTAGAGAGGGGTCGGGATCACGATGGGGACGCCGGGGGCAAAGCGGGGGGATCGGATCGTGGCGATCGACACGCACGTGGTGCTGGTGCCCTCCCCCGCTGGGCCGGTCCCCACGCCCACGCCGATGCCCTTCCTGGGGGAGCTCTCGCGCGAGCTCTGCGTTGCCGTGTTCATCGACAACCAGGCCGCGGCGACGGAGGGGAGCAAGGCCGTGAACAGCCCGGCGCACGTGCCGGCGGGCGGAACGTTCCAGAGGCCGCCGTCGAACGAGGCGTCGGTGCACAAGGGGAGCGCGCGGGTCTTCTTCGACGGAAGACCCGCCGCTCGAAGCGGCGACCCTGCGGTAACCTGCAACGACCCCGAGGACGCTCCGAAGGGCACGGTCGTGGCGGTGGGCACCGTGTTCGTCGGGGGCTGATCGCGCTCAGCGAGCGATGCGGCCGGCGGACAGGAGCCGGGCATGATGAGCGCGGTAGGCCTCGTGCCATTGCGCCCACAGGGGAGGATCCTCGGCGAAGCGCTGCGTCCAGTGCGCGTCGAGGCGCTCCTTGTCCGCGGCGCTGAGGCGATAGCGGCGGAGGATCTCCTCGGTGCTCCCGGGATCGAGGACGAGCTCCAGGGTGAGCGCGGCGTGCTGCTCGAGCGGGAGCAAGAGCGGAGGTGACGGCGGGCCGGGAGCGGGCGTCGCCGGACGAGCCGCACCGGCGGCGGTTCCGCCGGAGGGCTCCCTGGCGAAGGGGAGCGCCGCGCCGCGCGGGATGTCGAGGCGCAGCGAGGTGCCGGTGAGGGCCTCGGGCGCGCGGTGGACGACCGGCCTGGCGGCGCGCGGCGGCGAGGGCAGTGCAGGCGGCGGCGGCAGCACGGGCGGCGGCGGCGGCAGTGCGGACGACGGCGGCGGCAGCACGGGCGACGGCGACGGCAGCACGGGCGACGGCGACGGCAGCACGGGCGACGGCGGCGGCAGCACGGGCGACGGCGGCAACCACGGCAATGGCGGCGATGCCGCGGGGCGGCCCGAATCCGCGGCCGCGAAGGGGAGCGCCGGGCCGCTCGCGACGTCCGCCAGCGGCGCCGTTCCGGTGAGCGCCGGGGGGGCCTGGACGACCGGAGGGCGCGCGAGCGCCGCGCCGGGCGGCGCGCTCGCCTCGGGGAAAGGGAGCGCCGGGCCGCGTGGAACGTCGGAGAGGGGCGCGGTCCCGGTAAGCGCCGGCGGCGCCGGGACGACGGGTGGGCGCTGGGTCGCCTCGCCGGGCGGCGCGCTCGCCTCGGGGAAAGGGAGCGCGGGGCCGCGCGCGGCCTCGGACAAGGGCGCCGTTCCGGTGAGGGCCCCGGGGGCGCGATGGACCACGGGTCCCGACGCGCGCGGCGCGGGCAGCGCCAGCGGCGAGGGGCGATCCGGATCCGCGGGCGCGAAGGGAAGCGCCGGGCCGCGTGGGATGTCCAGGGACTGCGCCGTGCCGGGAGGGAGCGGCGCCGGGTGAGCCGAAGGGAGCGGCGCCGGAGGAGCTGCGGCGGTCCCCTGAGGCGCGGGCACCTCCTCCGGCGGCGCCTCCCGGGAGCTCGGGCGATAGGCCGAGGGAAGGACCAGCGGGGCCTCCCGCGCAGCGTCGGCCGAGGCGGTCTCCGCACGCGCCGCGGCTGCCGCCGAGGGGGTGAGGACGCCAGGCTCGATCCGGAGCACCGGCAGCTCGGCGCCCGCCTCTCTCGCGAGCTCCGCGGCCCGCTCCTGGAGCTCCGGCGAGCCGGCCAGGCGGCGCGTCCAGAGGCGCGACAGGCGGGAGACATCGTTCACGCCGAGGCCGACGCCGCTGAGGAGCTCGAAGGGCGACGGGTGGCTCGAGTAGGCCTTGAGGAAGACCGTCCACGCGGCGAGGTCGCTCTCGAGCGGGGTAATCCGCCGGGCGAGGCGGTCCTCGGCCTCGGCGAGGCGGCTCCGGTACGACGGGAAGAGGCCCTGCCCCTCCTTCAGGGACTCCTCGACGAGGCGGGCCTTCCATGCGGCTTCGGCGCGGGGCCAGGCCGCCGGTGCGACGCCCTCCACGGCGAGGACGGCGGGGAGCTCGAAGCCGTCGGCCAGGGCCGCGGTGACCGCCGCGAACTGCGTGAGGGAGATGCCGTGGAGAACGGGGTCGAGTTGCGCGGACGGCCGAGCACCCGGGGAGGAGGCGTTCACGGAGGCGATTCTAGCGATGCGGCGCGGCGCGATGGGGCGAACAGGCCGTGGCGTCGCCGGCGCGCCCTCCTTCCTGCGGCGGTTCCGGAGCACGCTCCGCACCGGCGGCATCGCCCTCCGGTCCCCGGGCGTCGTCGAGGTAGAATCCGGGGCTCTCCCGCATGCCGGCGGCGATGAACGCCGCGCGGCGCTTCTTGCACTGCGGGCATCGCCCGCAATGACGCTCGTAGCCCAGCATGCAGCTGTACGTGTGCCCGAAGTCGACGCCGAGGCGGACGCCCTCGGCGAGCACCGCGCTCTTGTCGAGCCCGATGAGCGGCGTGTCGATGGTGACGGCGCCGAGCGTGGACGCGAGGCGGCGAAACGCCTCGAGGAACCCGAGCGACGCGCTGGCGTACCCGTCGACGTCGTCCCGGATGACGGCGATCGCAATCGAAGTCGCCTCGATCTGGGCCGCGTACGAGGTCGCGAGGCTGAGGACGATCAGGTTCCGATGCGGCAGCGGGATATGCAGCTTGGCCTGCTGCTCCGCCCGGAACGCCGCGCCGACGCCCCCCATGTCGAAGCGCCGGAGCGAGAGCCCGAGCGCCGCGCACTGCCGCTCGGCCGCCTCATGCTCCCGGTGCGCGGCGCGCTGGCCGTAATCCACGAACACCGGGACGACACGCGCCCGGGTGTGCATGACGTGGAGCAACGTCGTGCTGTCGGCGCCGCCGGTCATGAGGACGATCGTGGGGGCTCGCATGGTCCATGAGGATCGGCGATCCGGCGCGTGCGCGCCAGGGTTTTCGAAGGACACCGGTGGCCCGGCGGCGGGGAGCTCGACGCCCTTGCGACGCGAACCGGACGAGGGCGATGCCGTCGAGCATGGGGCCGAGTTGCGCGGACGGTGGAGCTCCCGGGGCGGAGGCGTTCGCCGTGGCCGAGAATACATGGGCCCGCTGTTACCTCGGCTGAAGCGCGCCCTCACGGCGATGTTCCTCCAGCAACGCGTTGAGGATGGCCTGGAGCTGTCGCACGGAGCGAGCACATCGGCCGCCAGGGGCCTCGAAGAGAGAAAACCTATAGAGTTCAACCGCGTAAGGACGCCGGAAGGACAAGACGACACATCCGAGCAACGCTCCACCGGCTCAATAAAACCGGGCGCCGGGACTGCCTCAAAACATCTCGAATCGACGCAGCAATCCACCCATTTCCAGCATGTCACCTCATAAGATCCCGCCCTAATCGCGCTCAAAAATTCTCACACCCCAACATTCCATGGTAGCATTCAACCATGCTCACAGTCGCCTGCGTCAAATGTTCCCGCGCCGTGTCCGTGAAAGAGCTGGACGAGGACTCCGGCTTCGCTGTGTGCCGGAGGTGCGGCGCCATGTTCGAGATCCCGAGCGCCGACCTCGACGAGGCTCGGGAAGACCTCCCTGGGCTCGAGTCGTACGGTCGCATATCCATGCCGCCGTCGTACCACGTCAGTTCTACCAGTCTCGAGCCCACAGTTTATCGAGAGAGCCACAGGCGCAATTTCGAAATGATCTGGCCGCTGGAGGACATCGGGGCACACCGCTCAATGAACATTTTCCTATCGACGCTCATGTGGCTCGGGACCTACGTGATGACCACGATCCCCAAGAAGGAAGAGCTGGGCATTCGCATCACATTCTTCTCAATGCTGGCAATTCCCGCGCTAATCACAACATACCTACTACTAATCTCATTCATCAACCGCACTCACCTGAGCATCACGAACGGTGTACTCCGCGTTCGTCATGCGCCACTTCCATGGGCCGGCAACATCACCTTGCCGGTCGACGATATTCAGCAGCTCTACTGTTCACGAACGAAGCTGGGTCGCCAGCGCACCTTCTACGAGCTCGTGGCCCGGTTGAAATCGGGCAACACATGTCCAGTGGTGTCCCGACTGGAGCACCCTGCAACCGCGATGTTCCTCCAGCAGCGCGTCCAAGAAGCCTTGGGCTTGGGATGAAACACGAATAGCCGCGCACAACGCATCGCGGCATTGGATCTAGTTAGAGGACGCACTCGAATTCGAATGAGGGGAGGAATCCGAGCATCTCGCGTGCGCTTCTAGCCGACAGCGGGAGCGCGCCTTCCACAGCGACGGATTCGATGATAAAGTCGAGCATGCTCACGATCGTCTGCGTCAACTGCCGCCGCGCCTCGTCTGCGAAGGAGCTGGACGAGGAGTCTGGGTTCGCCGTGTGCCGGCGATGCGGAGCCGTATTCGAGGTGCCGACCGCCCATCTACGCGAGGCCCGCGACGATCTTCCCGGATTGCGAGCGCGCGGTCGCATCTCCGCGCCGCCGTCGTACTCTGTGAGCCTCACCAAGGCAACTCCTAAGGATTACCGGGAGCATGTGAAGCGCGAACTCACGATGAGCTGGCCTGCCGATGACATCAGGCTCAGCCGTGGCCTGCTCTTATTCTTGGCCACCGCATCCTGGTCAGCCGTCGGGATTGGCCTATTTGCATTCTTCAATCCCAGCGGCCACAACGAAACGTTCATCCTCATCGGCACGTTCTTTCTAGCAGTCTTGGCGATTGCCTTCAGCTATCTCCTGTTCCTTGCATTCCTGTGTCGCGCTCACCTCACCATCAAAGACGACACTCTATTTCTTCATCACACGCCGCCGCTCCCGTGGTCCCGAGACGTCAGTCTCCGGGTCGACGAAATTGACCAGATATTCTGCTCACGATGGAAATCGAGCCGCCATGGGGAGACTAGTTACTTCACGCTCAACGCTCGCCTGCGCTCCGGCGAGGTACGCCCACTGTTACCTCGACTGAAGCGCGCCGTCACGGCGATGTTCCTCCAGCAACGCGTTGAGGATGGCCTGGAGCTCTCACCCGATGCGAGCGCGTCCACCGCGAGGTTTCTCGATGAGGTTGAACGTGTGGAGTCCGATCGAAGACGCCAGAGGGTCAGGCCAAGAGGTCCGAGTGAATAGTTTAACCAGACATTTCACCACACCCTACGTTTGCTCACTCACGACTATGATCTCCATCCATCCCTGGCACCGGAACCCACGCTAGAAGGCAGCGACAGCGGGTCCCGGCCCCAAGGGCGTACTCGCGAGCGCTGTGGAGTTCACGACTTCCTGGATGAGCCCTCGCGATAGCCCCGCCTTCGCTAAATTGCTGACGATCCAGTAGTCGTTCTTCGCATTCGGCAGCAATCCATCTTTTGCGAGCCTCTCGAGATCCTCCATTCCAAAGAGGATGATGCCGTCACTTTGCTCCATGAACTTCCCGAGGGCGCTGGCGCGTATCGCTCGAATCAGACTCAAGCAAGCCCTGTTGGTCTTGGTAGCCTTGTTATCCAATGACTCGATCACCTGCGCCACGCTAACAGCCCCTGACGCGAGTAGGCATGCCAGCGAGATCGCCGCGAGCGCTGGCATCGCGGTGCCCGCCAACGCATACGCGGCGACGATGGCCATGCCCGTAGAGCCCAGAACGCCGAGCATCGCGCTGACGGCACCGAGTCCGTCCGCCTTGTCACATGCATCGAGGTAGCCAGCGGCGCCCGAGAGCACCCCCGTAATAGAGGTCACCAAGCCTATAGCGTTGCCGAATTTCAGGAGCGCATCGGCGGCTGGCTCAAGCCGCCCCAGTGCCGTCATGAGCGTCTCGTATGTACCCAAGGAGACGGACAGGACTCCGCTAGCTTGAGATGTGAAGTCGATCGCCATGAGAGCGAAATGCTTATCTTGCGCGTTGTGAGCATCTCGAATTGAGAGCACGACGCTGAGCAGGCCGAGGAGCACCATGGCGCCCTTCCAAGCCACGGTGTTCTGCGCCGAACCCGCCATTGCCTCGCCATACGCATCCTTGATCTCCGCGAGCGCTTTCTGGTCCTGTGCGATAATTGCGCACCTCAGATCATCTTTCAGATCCCCGTCAGGGAGGTGGCTCAACACGTGCCCGGTGAGCTCGTCAAGCTTGCGGTTTAGCACTTGTACCCCGTACTCGAGATCGAGAAGCTCGGGATGGGGCCCGCGCCACGAGCTCAACTGCGTGAAGTCTACCTGGATCTTGCTCAACGCCCCGTGTGCGTCCTTCACGAGCCTGGGGAACTTCAGTAGCGAGGAGACCTGGAGCATCGCGATTGACAGGCTCGGCGGTCCAGCGAGGTTACCGACCACTGTCGTCGCGATGCTAGTTCCCTTGCCCACCAAGCTGAGCACAACCTCGGTCGGAGAATCACCCCCGATGTTGTCCGGTGTCTGCGCGTGGCCGTCCTGCACCCTGCTGAGCAGCGCCTGGATGGAGTCGTCGTGTCCATGCGTCCCGCACTCGCCAAGCGCGTAGTGGGCGTCCGCGAGCACCGCCGTCAGCCTGTCCAACAGCTGTACGATCGCGGGCTGTCCCTGGAGTAAGCGGGGATGGCAGGTCACTGCCCAATTCTTGAGCGTATTCGCATGCGCACTCGAGCCCAGCAGGAGGTTGCGGAGCCTCCGCTCCTCCGCGCGGAGCTCCGCCACGGCGTCCATCGTGAACTCACGGCGCGAGTTAAACAGCTCCATCAGCCGCTGTTCCGTGCTGCCCGAGCGGATGGGTTGCGTGACGAGCAGCTTATTAGCTTTGGGCAGAATGGCGTCAACAAGCCTCACGACTTCGGCGCCTTGCGACGGCGCCCCACCTTGCGGTGTCGTGAACGACGCCTGCGCGATCGCGCGCAGCGCCTGGAGCTGGTAGATGATCTGGTACCGCTCCCTCATGACGGTCTCGGACGTCTTCAGGAGCATACGGATGTTGGCGGCCGAGTCGGCGACCTCGGTGATGTAATGCTCCACCAGCAAGGACGGCTCATCGATCAGCCTCTTCTGCGCCCCCGGCGCCGCGGCCGCCCTCGGCAGCGGCACGATCTTGCGCAGCACGTACTCGATCGCGCCCCCGTCTCTCCGGACCTTGATGCTCCCCGGATCCCTGGCGTACGTCCCCCAGTCGAACCCTTCCTTGACGGTGCCGTACCGGTACCTGGAGTTCTGCCAGTAATCGAAGAGCATCTTCGCGGGATTGTCAGGTCCGGTCAGGTCGGCGAGCTTCTTGTCCCCGTAGATCGCGTCCGGGTACGCGATCGGATCCCGCTCGCGCAGGTACTTGCACAGCTCGGCGAGCGTGGTGACGGCGCCGGGGATCTCGCCCGGCTTGTGCCACTCGTAGAGAGGCTTCCCGTGGCAGAACCGCGTCGCGCGCCAGGGCTCGCCCCAGCCGCTGCGCCCGAGGTCCACCTCCACCTCCGCTCCCGGCGTGAAACGCGCGCACTTCGGGATCCCGGCCGCGGGGATGCCGTAGGGCGTCACGTAGGCGCCCTGCACGCTCCCCGCCGTATCCCCGCCCGCGATGCGCTGGTCCTCGGCTGTCCAGATGTATCGAACCGTCGGTAGCTTGGCCATGGATCAGGTCCCCTGTGCCGGGGTCAAAGCAGGTGCCGCGCCTCCAGCGCGCGGCGGGTCTCGTCGTCCAGGGCGCCGGTCGCGGGCAGCCCCTCGTCCCGCTGGAATGCCATGAGCGCCAGCGTGATGTCCTCCGCGCTCGCGTCCCCGGCCGGCGGCAGCAGGCCGAGGTTGCGGAGCCGCTGCGTCACCCCGCTCGGCTCGTCGATGGGATCGAGATCGCCCACGAGCACCGGGATGACGAGCCCTGCGTCCGGCAGCCGCAGCTCGACCTCGCGCACGAGCACGGGCACGTCGAACGCGGCCTCCCCCTCCGCCGTCGTCGTGCCGAGAGCAGGCTCGCCCCCCTCGTTCACCCCGTGCACCTCGAAGCGCTGCCCGCCGAGCGACCGCATCGCGGACTCTAGGTGCAGCTTCACATGCACCGTCGGCACCTTGGCCTTGTATCGGTTCATCGTCCCAGCGGCGATGTCCAGCGCCGGCGCGGGCTCCGCCGGCACGTGGAGCACGTCGCCCGGCAACAGCAGGTCCATGTTCTTCCTGCGCCCGGAGATCTCCTGGTTCCTCTCGTGCTTCCAGAGCGTCTCGGCGTCGATCCCGTACCGGAAGGCGAGCTTCCGGATATGGTCTCCCTGCTGGATCACGTGGGGTACCCACGGCTTCGCCACGTCAAAGCCTCCTTGTCCCGGTCCTGTTCATGATGGCTCCGCGCGCGCCCCTGCCGCTCGCGCTACCCCTGCGCCACATCGGTCAGCTCCGGGAACCGGATCTTCGCCTGCACGCCTTCCGGCAGCTCGATCCTGGCCTTGCCGTCCCTGTCCGTGACGCCCGTCCGCTGCGACCCGTCCTCGAGCAGCACGACGAACCGCTGGTGTCCGAGCGGACGCCCCCTGTCGTCGACCAGCGCGATCTCCGTCGGCGGCGCTTGCTCGGGCGGCGGCTCCTCCGTCGCCTCGTCCGGCGAGTTGAGCAGGATCTTCTCGCCGTCGACCTTCACCTCCGTCCCCATGGCGAGGCTCGCCTTCTCGGTCTTCAGGAGGAGCTTTCCGCCGAGGTGCGCATAGGCCCCGTCGGACGTGAGCTTGATGCCGTCCTTGCCCGCCTCCAGGGCCGCCTGCTCGCCGGTCACGCGCACCACCGGTCCGTGCAGCTCGATGCCGTCCGCGCCCACGCGGATCGACGTGGCCCCGCACCGGAGCGTGATGCCGGCGCTCGCGACCAGCTCGATCGCGTCGTCGGCCGAGATGGTCGCCACCCCCTCGACCCGCAGCGTCATCGCGCGCTTCGCGTCGTGCTTTCCCACGATGATCGTGTGGTGGCCCGCCACGCGCGTCGTGAGATCCCCGAGATACCGCTGCTCCGCCGCGCCGCGCACCTCGAGGTCGTCGCGTCCCTCGACCCGCGCCGACCGCGCGCCGCCGACCCGCTGCTCCAGGCCCTTCTCGACGACGTCGAGCCGCGCGCCGTGCCGGAGCGAGGCGCTGCCCAGGACGAGCTCCTCCCGGTCGCCGCGCACCTCGCTCGCGGCGTCCTTGTCCACGGTGTCCCGCCGGCTCCCCATGACGCGCAGGGCCTCGTCCGCGTGCACGATCCTCCTGTGATCGCGGCGGACGACCTCGTCGAGATCCGCCTGCGCGTGGACATGGATCCGCTCCCTGCCCGCGGCGTCCTCGAACGATATCTCGTTGTGCCCGCGCCCGCCCGGGATCGACTGCGTGCGGATCCCGCTCTGCGTCTTGTTCGCGGGGAGCAGGAAGGGCGGCAGCCGCGTCGCGTTGTAGAGCGAGCCGATCACGACGGGTTTGTCCGGATCGCCGCCCTCGAACGCCACGGCCACCTCCATGCCCACCCGCGGAAAGAACTGGTGGCCGAACCCCGCGCCCGCCCAGGGCTGCACCGCGCGGATCCAGCACGACGCGGTGTCGTCCTTGGTCCGGCGCCGATCCCAGTGGAACAGCACCTTGATGCGGCCGAGGGCGTCGACGTGCACGTCCTCCCCGGGAGGCCCCACCACCGTCGCGGTGATCAGCGCCTGCACGGTGCGCCGCCTCGGCCGGGTCGGGACGTAGGTGACCCGGGCCGGCACGCAGGTGAACGTGTTCGAGTACGTCTCCTCCCCCTGGGCGACCGAGCCCCGGTGCTCGACCGACGTGACGACGTGCTCCCGGTTGAGGCTGCCGATCGGGTGGTCTTCGAGCTGGAAGCGGTGCCCCGGGGACAGCGCCTCGCAGAGGCTCCGCCCCTCGGCGCCGACGCGCTTGCGCGATGTCTGGCGGCGGATCCGGCGGGCCACCTCGTCCACGTCCTTCCAGTCCGGAAACAGGAAGTGCCCGTCGTGCTCGTACGTCTCGAGGGCGCGCCGGGAGACGAGCCCCCGGAGCGCCGCGGCGGCCTGGTCGACGGCGCCCGAGGCGGGCTCCTCGTCCTCGTCGCGGCTGACCAGCGTCGCGTTGGGGCGGTCCGGATCATACTCGCGGTACTCGGCGACATCCGAGCGGACCCGCCGGACCGCCGCGAACTCGGTCACCTTGTCGGCGCGCTCCACCGCGAAGCCCAGCGCCGAGAGGTAATAAAGCGACGGGGCGCCGAGGCCGACCGCGACCGGGCCGATCGAGACCTCCGTCGGCACGTCGAGCGCCGCCGCCGCCGCGCGCGCGACCGCCCCCAGGCCGCCCGACGCGATGGGCGGGTACGTCGACGCGTCGTCGCCGAAGACGACCGTCTCCTCGGGGTAGGCGAAGCCGGCGGCCGCCTGCACGAACGCCGCGACGTCGGCCACCGGCGCCGGCGCCACGAGCCCCGCGGCGCGGAGGATCTCCTCGACCGCCCCCGCGGCGGAAGCGAACCGATAGAAGATGCCCGCCTCGGCCAGCAGGCGGCTCACGAAGGCGAGATCGCTCTCCTCGTACTGCGTGATGTAGGGCCGGACGGGGTACTCGCGGGTGAGCTCCCAGCGCGTGGCCATTCCGGCGCCGCGCAGGACGTGGTCGACCACCTGATCGACCCGCTGGTCCTGGAAGATGCGCGAGCCGCGCTGGTGGCGCAGCAGCGCGAGCGCCGGCACGAGGCAGAACGTGTACTGCGCCGCGTCGTGGTGCGGGCGCACGCCCTGAGAGCGCACGGCGGCCACGACCCCGGGGATCACACGCGCAGCGCCGCCGGCGCGGAGCACGAGCGCGGCGCGCTGGCCGAGCGCGATGCGCTCGAGATCCTCGCCGACGAACGACCGCGAGGTGACCGTGACCTCGAACCTGTACGGCTTGCTGAGCGCCTCCCGCCCGCGGATCGCGTGGACCCGGAAGTGGCCGGGCGGAAAGGGAAACGCGGAGAAGAGATAGGGGGCGTCGCTCGGATCGGCGCTCCCGGGGAGCCGGACGTCAGCCGAGATGGAGGCCTGGAAGGTCATCGGGTTCCTTGCGGTGATCGACGCAGCGCGGAAGGGGCTCGGCCCCTCCGGCGCCGGTCTCGTGGGGACGGCCGGCGACGGGAGGGTACGCCGGTCCGCGTCCGCCCGACCAGCCGGCAGCAGGAGCGCGCCCTGCGCGCCGATCCGCGGCTCCTCGGATCCGCCGGATACCCGCCGGATCCAGGCGTCGGGGCGCCGAATCTCGCCGCGCTCCCTGGTGCGACGCGAGACCACATTTCACCGGCTCATGTCCCGCGGCGACGACATTGCTTCGCCATGAATAATCTTTTCCAGGCCACCCCCGGTTGACGCGCAGCTCCGTAGGCTATGCTTTCTGGTGCACCATGGAGCTTCAGGAGCGAGATCGGCGACCGTGTCCGCCTCCGGGGGCTCCACGCAGTCATGGTGGCTCGGCCACCGGCGACACGGCGCCGGTCCACGCTTACGGAGGATTGACGTCATGAAATTAAATACAATGGCTATCGCTCTGCTGACGGTAGGCGCAATCGGAACCGCGTGTGGGAGCAGCGGCACCAGCGACGTCGGCGGAAGCGCGCAGAACTCAGGAGGCAGCGGCAGCGGCACCGGATCCGGCGCCGGGGACACGTTCGGCGGCGATGTCGGCCCGGGCGGAAGCGGCGGCAGCGGCGCCGGCTCGGGCGACGGCGGCTCGTGCGCCACCCAGTCGGCCGAGGCCGATCTCGAGCCCGTGTACCTGGCATTCGCGTTCGACGTGTCGGGCAGCATGGGCATGGGCGACCTGCCCTGGTACGACAAGACGCTCAAGTGGGATCCCGTGGTGGCCGCGACCAAGCAGTTCTTCGCGGATCCGGAGTCTCAAGGGATCAGGGCGTCGCTCACGTTCTTCCCGAGCGATGACGAGGACAACGACATCAAGTGCTCGGTCGCTCCCTACGCGACGCCGGCCGTCCCGATGACGCTGCTGCCGTCGCCGGCCTTCGCCGCGGCGATAGACGAGATCACGCCGCAAACGATGGAGGAGTGGCGCGGCGGCACGCCCACGCTGTTCGTGATGCAAGGCACGATCGGGTTCGTCGAGCAGCAACGGCAGGCTGTTCCCGGGAAGTATGCGATCGTGCTGGTCACGGATGGCGAGCCGGCGGGCTGCGGCCCGGAGAACAACGCCATCCAGCGCGTGGTGGACGAGGCCGCAGGTGCGCTCACGAACCTCATTCCGACGTACGTCATTGGCGTCGCCAATCCTCCGCACCCGGACGCTCCGACGGAGACCATCGGGAACATGAGCCGGGTCGCCGAGGCGGGCGGCACGGAGCGCGCGTTCCTCATCGACACCGGTGATCCCGAGGCGACCACCGCCGCGTTCAAGGCGGCTGTCGACGCGATCCGCGGCGGGACGGTCAGCTGCACCGTCGCGATCCCGCCTGCGCCCGACGGGCGGACCTTCGACGAGCAGCGGGTCCGCGTGACGTACAGGAGCGGCAACGACGCCCCGACAGCGCTCACGTACGACCAGGAATGCGAGGCCGATAACGCCTGGCGCTACGACAACCCCCAGAGCCCGGCGCAGATCGTACTTTGCGAGAGCGCCTGCGCTGCGATCCAGGCCGACCCGCAGGCGGCCCTGGGCGTCGACTTCACCTGCGAGGACGTGATCGTCATCCCGCGCTGAATCCCGCGCTGACGGAGGCCGCCGCCCTCGGGGGCGGCGGACCGCGTCAGGGCGCCTGGGCTCGTTCCGGCCACCGGACGGGCACCGGCACCGAGGAGCTCTCCTCCGTGCCATTTCCCAGCTGGCCGCTGCCCCCGTAGCCCCAGCATTGCAGGACGCCGGTCTCCGTCAGCCCGCAAGAGAAATCTTCTCCCAGCGCCAGCTTCCGCATGCCGGTCATGCCGGTGTCTGTCGGGACGGGCTCGCTGATGGCGAGTCCGTTGCCGTACTCTCCCGAGGTGTTCTGTCCCCACATGAAGACGCTGCCGGCGACAAGAGCGCCAGAATGCCAGTACCCCGTGTAGACGGATTCGACGTTCCTCAGCGCCAGAGGTGCAGGCTCACTCTGGTTTTCTGTGCTGTTCACCCCGAGCTGCCCGGAGCCGTTGCCACCCCAGCAGTAGGTGCTGATGGCGGTCACCGCGCATGTGTGCCCCCGCCCGCAGCTCACCCCTCTCACGTTGAACAACGAGGGCACGGCGGAGGGGGAGTAACTGAAGCCGCTCGCGGGCCTGCCAAGCTGTGCAGAACCGTTGTCTCCCCAGCAATACAGGCCGCCGTCCGCTGTCGTAGCACAGACGTGCTCGAAGCCTACCGACACCTGAGCGACGGGCTCATCTCGAACCGATATTTCAACCGGCACGCTCGATTCGGGCACCTCTTCGACTGCGAGCTCGCCTTCGAATCCTCTGCCCCAGCAGAAGAGCCGGTCGCTTTTGTCGATCGCGCATGTCGTACCTCCGCCCGCCGCGATCCGGCCGACGTCTCTGATGCTGATTTGAACTGGCTCTTTTCTTGCGAAGGTGCCGACTCCGAGGCCGAGCTGTCCGCTCCCGTTGACCCCCCAGCAGTGCACGGTGCCGTCGGAGAGCAGCGCGCAGGTATGCCACTGGATGTCTTCGTCCGAATAGTCACCGGCCGCAACCCCGACCGCCGGCGCCGGGAGGGGCACCGGGGCCGGCTCCAGCCTCGCTTTCCAGCTGCCAGGACGGGCCTCATCATCGACCTCCTGTCCCCAGCACCACACCGACCCGTCTTTCAGGATGGCGCAGGCGTGGACGCGCCCCACGGCCACGTCGACCGGGTCGTTGCAGCTTCCCTGCTCGCAGTAGGCCGAGCACGTCACGCCGCAGCCGCCGCAGTTCTGCTTGTCCGCGCGGGTCGCCGTCTCGCAGCCGACCTCGTCGTCGCAGTCGTCGTACCCGTCCTCGCACTGGAACCCGCACGCGCCCCGCTCGCATGTCGCCGCGCCGTGATCCCCGTCCGGGCAGTCTGCGGGCGACGCGCATTCCGCGTCCTCTCCGCCCCCCGTGCCCTGCTGCGCCGGTTGATCCGTGAACCCGTCAAGGCCGAGGAGCTTGCCGCACCCCGCCGCGCCCGCCAGCGCGCCCAGGGCGGTCACGCTCGCGAGTCCTCGCATGAGCCTCTTCATGGCTGGACGCTAACACGACGCCGGCACCGGCGCGGGCGCCCGGGGGGTGCTTGCTGGGTCGCCGACGGCCGCCGGAACTTCAGGCGGCGCTCCAGCGCCGCCTGTGCCCTCGGCGCCGCGCCCGGGTCGACCGGGGGCGGCTCGCGCACACGACGAGGAAGGCCCCGGGCGGGGCCTTCCTCCGAGAGGGGCCTTCTATCTGCGCAGCCGCGGGGCTCTACCGCGCGGCCGGCCAGGCGCCCGACCTCCACGTCGTGGAGTTGCCTCTTGCGTCCGTCGCCTTGAAGGTCACCAGCGTGCCCGCGGGGACGAAGTTGGGATGGTTCGGGCCGTACGTCCATTCGCCCCACGAATTCCAGCCGAGGCGGACCTCGGGCAGGCTATTCCATTGCGCGGTGACGGAGGTGACGTCGCCGACACGCCCCGACGGCGGAGTGACCTTCACCTGGATCCAGTACGGGTGAGAGTTCGGCGACACGACGAACTGGAAGGGGGCGGTCGTGGACCCGCCGCCGCTGCCGCCCGCGCCACCGCTGCCGCCCGCGCCACCGCTGCCGCCCGCTCCGCCCGCGCCGCCGCCACCGCTGCTGCTGGAGCTGCTGCTGGAGCTGCTGCTGCTGCTGCTGCTGCTGCTGCTGCTGGAGCTGGAGCTGCTGCCGCCCTCCAGCATCTTCGCCTTCACCCACCTGCCCGAGTCGGTGAGCTGCGAGTCCGGCCAGCCGCCGGTGGTGCTCGCGCCGGGGCGGAGCGCGGAGGCCGTCTCGTCCTTGTCGAACAGCGACCAGTTGGCCCAGCTGATCTTGTTCGCGTTCAGGAAGTCGATCCAGACCTGCGACTCGGAGAGGTTGAGCCCGGTGTTGCCAGAGGCGTCGCAGGTGCCGAACTCGGTCACGAACAGGGCCAGGCCCCTCGACAGCGCCGTCCTCGCCTTCGAACGGATGTTGTCCCTGTGCGTGTTCGCATAGAAGTGCAGGGTGTACGCGATGTTGGAGAACCCGGTGATCGGGCTGCTCGAGGCGACGTCCACGTCCTGCGACCAGGTCGGCGTGCCGACCACGATGAGGTTGTTCGAGCCCGCGTCGCGGATCGTCCTGATCACCTCGGTGGCGTACGACTTGATTTCGCTCCAGGACTCGCCGTCCGGCTCGTTGAAGATCTCGAAGATCACGTTGGGCCGGCTCCCGTAGGTCCTCGCCATCTCGCCGAAGAACTCCTTCGCCTGGGCGGTGTGCGCGGTGGCGTTGTGATCATGCCAGTCGATGATCACGTAGATGCCCTTCGCGATCGCCGCGTCGACGACCGTCTTCACCCTGTTCTTCTCGGCCGTGGGGTTCGTGAGGTACCCGCCCGACTCGATGCCCATCGCGGCGCGCACGACGCTCGCGTTCCAGGTGTCCGCGAGCGAGTTGACGACGGACGCGTTGTAGAAGTTTCCGCCCCACTGGCTCCAGAACAGGCTCATGCCCTTGAGCTGGACCGGCTCCCCGCGCTCGTTCTCGATCCGGTTCCCGTCGACCTGGAGCCGGCCGTGTGTCGCCACCGGCGACGCGCCCGCCGCGAACGCCTGCTCATCCGTGAGCTCCTCGCCCACGACCTCCTCGCTCACGCCCTCCGACGGGGCCACGCAGCCGCTCACCAGGGCCGCCGCCTGCATCGCGGCGGCGCACAGACCGAGCCGCCAAGCTGACCCCCTCAGCATACCGAACAGCGCGCTTGTCATCCTGTCCTCCAAGAAGATGCCAGGGCAGATGGCGAGTCACGGCGAGACAGCACCTCGCGTGCATGCTCTCCCGCTCCCCCGAGGCGCAGCAGGGCCCGACGCCTGGACGAGGCATCAGGGCCGCGCGGGGAGGATGCAAGGGAAGAGCGTCGCGGGGCTCGGACCTAGGGTGCCGACTCGCTACCAGCTCCTGACTAAGTAACTCTAACCACGCCCGCTGTTCCAGAGAGGATCTCGGAGAGCGGGCAAAGAAGCAATACAGGATGTTTTAGCACAGTTTCGTCAGAACTCAACGGGATGATTCGTAGACCTCACAAACTCCAATCCCGGTGAATCTTTCGACATGGTGAGGTCGTGACGCCGTGGTTACGCCGTGAGGCCGCCGTCCCGGGCGGGCGATCCTGCGCTGCGTCAAGCGACGATGTGGGACAAGGACCTTGCGGGGTACACCGAGCGCCCGCGCTCGGGCCATGGGCAGCGCCCGATGAACGCCGCCCGGCGCGCCGCGCCCGCGCTCACCGCGCTCACCGCGCTCACCGCGCTCACTGCGCTCACTCGGATTGCGGGACGAGCACCCCCTCGAGCACGGCGGTCAGCTCGTCGACCTTCACCGGCTTCGTCAGGTAGCGGAAGAACCCGGCCTGCTCGGCGCGGCGGGTGTCCGGGGCCATCGCGGCCGCGCTGAGCGCGATGACGGGGATACGGCACGTCTCCGGCCACTCCTGCAGCTTGCGCATGGCCTCGTGGCCGCTCATCCCGGGGAGGTTGATGTCCATGATCACGGCGTGCGGCCGCCGCGCCCGCGCCAGCTCCAGGCCGATCTCGGCGCTCGGCGCGGTGATCAGGCGGACGCGCTCGAACTCCGAGAGCAGGTCTTCCATGAACACGATGTTCGACGGGTTGTCCTCGATGTAGAGGACCACGTACCGAGCGCCGCCCGGCCCGGCGAGCGGCGAGTCCGCCGCGTCCGCCGCCGGCGCCGCCGCCGCGGCGCTCTCCGCCCCCGCGTCGTGCGCCGGGAGATCGATCCAGAACTCCGACCCCTCGCCCGCCGCGCTGCGGAAGCCGACGCCGCCGCCCATGATCTCCGCGAGCCGCTTCGTGATGGCGAGCCCGATCCCGGTCCCCTCGATCGGCCCGGTCTCCTGGCCGGCGCGCTGGAACGGCTGGAAGAGCTTCCCTTGCTGCTCGCGCGCGATGCCGATGCCGTCGTCCGCCACGCAGATCCGGACGGACCCGCCCTCCGGCATCGACACGGAGAACGTGGCGCGCCCCCCCTTCCGGCCGTACTTGATGGCGTTCGAGCCGTAGTTCATGAGGATCTGGGCGAACCGCGTGCGGTCCGCCCGGACCTTCGGCAGCCCGTCCGGCAGCGGCGAGAGGGCCAGATCGACCCCGGCGCGCGCGGCCATCGGGTCCAGCGTCGCCTTGACCTCGACCAGCACGCCGAGGACGTCCACGGGCTCGAGCGACACCGTCACGCGGCCCGCCTCGATGCGCGAGAGATCCAGGATGTCGTCGATGAGCTTGAGCAGGTGCTCGCCGCCCCGGAGGACGTGCTCGACCCGCTCCCGCTGGCGGTCCGTCAGCGGCGTCTTCCGGTCGCGGTGGAGGAGCTGCGCGAACCCGAGGATCGCGTTGAGCGGCGTGCGGAGCTCGTGGCTCATCGAGGCGAGGAACTCGCTCTTCGCGGAGCTGGCCGCCTCGGCCAGCGCCCGCGCCTTGCGGAGCTCCTCGGCGCGCTGCACGTCGCCGGTCATGTCCCAGATCGTGCACACCGTCCCGCCCTCGGCGGTGCGGCGCTCGGTCATGCGCAGGCTGCGCCCGTCGCTCGTGGCGAGGTCCAGCGTGCCGCTCGGCTGCGCGTGGTAGGCGAGGACCCGGGCGAGGAAGGTCGCCGCCGGCTCGCCGCCGAGCTCGAAGACCCCTTCCGCGACGCTCTCGTCGAAGAGCGCCGCGTAGCGCTGCCCGACGATGGATCCGCTCACGCGCGCGCCGAGCAGCTGCCGGTACGCGCTGTTGCAGATCGCCAGCCGGTCCTGGGCGTCGAACACCGCGAACGACCCCTGGATGCTCTCGACCGCGCTCCGCAGGAGATCGTTCGTCCGCTTGGCCGCGGCCTCCAGGCGCAGGCGCTCGCTGATGTCGCGGGCCACCTTCGAGACGCCCACGACGTTGCCGAGCGAGTCGTGGATCGGCGAGAGCGTGACCGAGACGTCGATCTCCCTGCCGTCCTTGCGCCTGCGCACCGTCTCGAAGTGCTCGACGTGCTCGCCCCGCCGCAGCCGCTCGACCAGCCGCGGCATCTCGTCCGCCCGCTCCGGCGGGGCCAGCACCGTGACCGACTGGCCGATCATCTCCCCGGCGGAGTAGCCGAAGATCGCCTGCGCGCCCCGGTTCCAGCTGGTGATGCGCCCGTCGAGCGACTCGCCGAAGATGGCGTCCTCGGAGGAGTCGACGATCGCGGCCATCCGCTTCATCGCGAGCTCGACCTGCCTGCGCTCGCTGACGTCGCGGATCGCGCTCGAGAAGAGCCGGCCCCCCGCGGTCTCCAGCGGGCTCAGGCTGATCTCGACCGGGAACTCCTCGCCGCCCTTCCGGCGGCCGAAGAGCTCCAGCCCCGACCCCATCGGGCGCGCCCTGGGCACCGCGAGGAACGTCGACCGGTGCGCGACGTGCGACCGCCGGAAGCGCTCCGGCAGGAGGATCTCGATGGGGCGCCCGATCAGCTCGCCGCGCGTGTAGCCGAACATCCGCTCGGTCTGGACGTTCACGAACACGATGCGCCCGTGCTCGCCCACGACCACCATCGCGTCGGGCGCCGCGTCGATGAGCAGGCGGTACTTCTCGTCGTCGAGCGAGAGGTCCAGCGCGCCCCCCGGCCCCTGATCGCCGTCCGGGTCCGTCGTGGGCTCGGGCGCCGACGCCGCCGTGGGCTCGGTCGTCGAAGGGAGGTCGGCGCCGCCGGCGTGTTCACGTGTCATCGGGGAACCTCATGCAGAACACGGCGCCCGGCGCGTTGTCCTCGACCCAGATGCGCCCGCCGTGCGCCTCGACCGCCATCTTGCAGAACGTGAGCCCCAGGCCGCGGCCGGCCCGGTGGGCGGCCTGCTCGCCGCCTCCGAGCTGCACGAACCGCTCGAAGATCCTCGCGCGCATCTCGGCGGGGACGCCCGGGCCGGCGTCGGCGACGCGGATCTCCACGGCGGCGCCGGCGCGGGCGGCGCTCACGGTGACCGCGGTCCCGGCCGGGGCGTGGTGGATGGCGTTCTCGACGAGGTTCTCGATCGCGCGGCGGAGCAGGTCCGGATCGGCGAGCACGGCGGGCGCCTCGACGGCCTCCTTGAGCGCGAGCCCCTCGGCGCTCGCCCCGATCTCGAGCGCGGCGAGCACCTCGAGCACGAGCGCGCGCAGGTCGACGCGCGCGCGCTCGGGCGCGAGCCTCCCCTCCTCGCTCTTGCTGATGTCGAGGAGGTTGTAGATGAGCCTGAGGAGCGATCGCGCCTGCTCGCGGATGTGCCGCGCCGAGTCGCGCGCCGGCTCCGAGAGCGCGCGGTCCCGGAGCAGGAACTGCGCGTGCAGGTCCATGCTGCTCACGGGGTTCTTCAGATCGTGCACGACGAACGCCGTGAGCTGCTCCTTCTGGAGCTGCAGGCGCATGAGCGCGTCCCGCTGCTGCCGCACGACCTCGACGTGCTCGCGCAGCTCCGCGCCGAGCCGGCGCAGCCGGAGCGCCGTCTGCACGCGCGCGAGCAGCTCGGCCGGGCGGACCGGCTTCGTGAGGAAATCGTCGCCGCCGGCGCGCAGCGCGCCGTCGAAGGTGTCGACGTCGCGGAGCGCGGTCAGGAAGAGGATCGGCGCCGCCTCGCCCCCGGGCAGGCCGCGGATCCGCGCGCACACGGCGAAGCCGTCCATTCCGGGCATCCGCACGTCGAGCAGCACACACGCCGGCGCGTGGCGCTCGAACTGGCGGATCCCCTCCTCGCCCGTCGCGGCGAGCACGACCTCGTAGCCCTCGTCCTCGAGCGTGGCCTGGGCCAGGGCGCGGTTCTGCTCGTTGTCATCGACGACGAGCACCTTGGCTCGCGGCTCTTGCTGCTCCATCGCGCCCCTCGATCGCGGACGCGAGCGTATCCGACGGGCCCAGGTGCATCCATAGGGCGGAGGGCGGGGGCCGGCGGCGCAGCGGTCCCCGCGCCCGTCCACGCTGCGCCCGCGGCGCGCGGCGCGGAGGTGCTGGCCCGTGCGCGGCGCAGAAATGGCGACGGCCGAGGCGGGCGCTCGCGGCGCCCTGCCTCGGCCGGCCTGTGACGATCACGCTCCCCCGGAGGCGGCCCGCGCCGCCGCCGGGCCCGGCGTCACTCGATGCTCAGCTCGGCCAGCACGCTCGCGCTGGCCGTGAGGCTCGCCTGGATGTTCTCTCCCGCCTGCTCGATGGCATTGCCGGCCGGGATGAGGCACGCGCCCGCCTTCACGCTCCCGGTGACCGCGCCCTGGAGGTTCCCCGCGGCCTCGACCACCGCCTCGGCGTTGTCGACGAGCAGCTTGCCGCGCGCCTGCGCGACGACGAGGAGCCGCGGGAGGTTCGCCTGGAGCGTCGCGATCACCGCCTCGGCGTCGGTCCCGCCCGAGATGGTGACCGCGGGCTCCTTGCACGTGGCCCTGGCGCTCGCGCTCGCCTCGCAGGAGCCGCTGCACTCCGCGCTGCCCTGGCACTCGGCCTTCGGCGGCTTCAGCTCGGCCTTGCACTTCGGCGCCTTGAACTGGACGTCGCACGAGCCCGAGCAGTCCGCGTTGCACTGCACGTTCGCGTCCGCGGCGAACGTGCACGACCCGCGGCACTCGCCCGTGCAGGTGCCGTCGCACGCCCCGTTGCACTCGCCGTTCGCGCCCTCCGCGGCGCAGGTGCCCTCGCACGTGCCCTGGCAGGTGCCCTGGCAGGTGCCCTCGCAGTTGACGGCGAGGTTGGCCGAGCCCTCGCAGCTGCCGGTGCACTGCCCCTCGCACCGGCCCGAGAGCTGGCCGGGATCGCAACGCGCGATGACCTCGGCCGGGGTCACCTGGCACTCGACGTTGGCGCTGCAGCGCGCCTCGCAGTTCGCCTGGACGTTCGCGTCGACCGTGCAGCTCGGCGGCTGGAAGCTGATCGAGAGGCCGGCCGTCGCGTCCCCGAGCGCCTCGATCGCGAGGTTGCACCACGCCGTCGCCCGGTCGCTCGGCTTGGTCGCCGTGATCTGCGTCGCGTCGGCGCCGAGGTCCAGCGCGATCGCCTGGCAGGCGCCGCTCACGTCGGCGACCACGGCGCCCGCGGCGCCGGTGAAGTCCGACACCGCCTGCATGAAGGCACCATAATTGAGCTCGGCGTCGGCCTCGAGCCCCCACTCCACCGCGGCGAGATCGGCGCCCGGCGTGAACTCGCTACAACACAGGTCCTGCTGCGCCTTCGAGACCTCCTCACATCCCACCAGGGGAACTGCGGAGAGCCCCGCCAGGACGAGAGGGATTGTCGCGATTCGCCACGTCCTACGGATATTCATCAGGAAACTCCTTAGATCGGTGTCGGGAGCGCCGCAGGCGCCGGTCGTCTTGAACGCGCGACGAATGCCCGCGAAGGCCGCTCGCCTCGATGACCCGGCGGCAGCGCGCCGCCTCCGAAGCCGCGTGAGAATAGCTCATAGATCTGGCCCGCTGACAAGCATTACGTTGCCGTGATGTTGTCGTTTGCGATGCCGTCCTTAGGGCGTGGCCTGTCAGTGGACCGGCAATCCCATGTGGCATTCAGCTTTGGATGGCCGGCGCGTCGCGGATCGCTGTCTCGCGGCGTGCGCAGCGCGTGATGCGTTACGCAGCGCCGCCCGGGCGGACCGGAGCCAGTGGGGCGCACATGGTCTGTCGAGGGGATCATGGCCGCTCGGTGGATACCTGTTGCAGAGCCCGGCGGAACCATAGGACAATCGGCCCGTGAAGACGCTCCGCCCACGGCTTGCCCGATTCGCGCTCATCCCTCTCGCGCTCGTCCTCACTGCATCGTGCGGGGGCGCTTCCGATGACGTCGAGGGCAACGACGGCCCCAGCGGCGGCGGACCGGGCGGCCAGGCGGGCGGCGAGCCGCCCGCGATGCGCGGTATGACGGCGGCGCACAACCGGGCGCGCGCCGCGGTCGATCCGCCCGCGGACCCGCCGCTGCGCCCGCTCTCCTGGTCGCCGGAGATCGCCGCGGCGGCCCAGGCCTATGCCGAGAAGTGCGTGTGGGAGCACAGCGAGACCGGCTACGGCGAAAACCTTTACGCAACGAGCGGCACGTCGGCCACACCGGACGAGGTGGTCGCCACCTGGCTCGCCGAGGTCGACGATTACGATCTTGAGAGCAACACCTGCAGCGCCATCTGCGGCCATTACACCCAGGTCGTCTGGGCCGACTCGCTGGAGCTCGGCTGCGGCGTCGCCGACTGCACGAGCGGCTCGCCGCGCGACGGGGGCGCCTGGCAAATCTGGGTCTGCAACTACGATCCTCCGGGCAACTACGTCGGCGAGCGCCCCTACTGAGCCGCGGCCGCGGGGCGCGCTCTGCCGCGGCCGCGGGGCGCGCTGGTCGCTCGATCGCTCCCCGCCCCTCGCGCGCTCTGGTATTCGGGCGGCGATGGACTTCGGATGGACCGCTGCCCAGCGCGCCGCCTACGACCGCATGCGCGCCCTCGGCGCGGACGCCGACGCCGCGGCCCCCGAGGATCGCATGGGCGTGCTCGCCCGGGGCGGCGCCCTCGGCCTGGCGATCCCGCGCGCGCTGGGCGGCGAGGGCCTCGACCTGGTCACGACGGCGCTCGCCTACGAGGGCCTCGGCGCGACGCTGCGCGACGGCGGCGTCCTGCTCGCCGCGGGGGCGCACCTCTTCGGCGTGGCCTTGCTGGTCGCCCGGGTGGGCACGGCCGACCAGCAGCGCGCGTGGCTGCCGCGGATGGCGCGCGGCGACTGCATGGCGACGGTCGCGGCGACCGAGGCCGGCGCCGGCTCCGACGTCGCGTCGGTGCAGGCCACGGCCGACCGCACCGCCGCGGGCGGCTTCCGGCTCACCGGCGAGAAGCGGTACGTGACCTGGGCCGACCGGGCCGACGTGTACCTCGCCGTCGCGCGCGCCGGCGGCGAGGGCCGCGCGGTCGTCGACGTCACGCACGTCGCGCACGTCGCGCACGTCGCGCACGCCGCGCACGCCCCGCGCGCCGCCCGCGGCCTCACCGCGCTGCTCGTGCCGCGCGCCGCCGCGCCCGAGGGGAGCGTCCGCCCCGGCGCGCCGCTCGCGACCGCGGGGCTCCGCGGCGCGCGGCTCGCGCCCGTCTCGTTCTCCGGCTGCGAGCTCGGCCCCGACGCGCTCCTCGGCCGCGCCGGCGCCGGCCTCGCCGTCTTCCAGATCGCGATGACCTACGAGCGCGCGCTGATCCTCGCCTTCCGCCTCGGCGCCATGGAACGCGCCCTCGGCGAGGCCGTTCGTTTCACCCGCGAGCGCGAGCTCGGCGGCCAGCCGATCGCGCGCCACCAGGCGGTCGCGCACCGCGTCGCGCAGATGAAGCTGCGGCTGGAGACCTCGCGGCTGCTCATCTACCGCGCCGCCTGGGCGCTGGATCAGGGCGATCGCGCCCAGGCCGAAGCGGCGCTCGCCAAGTGGCACACGTCGGACTCGGCTGTTCTGTTCGCGCTGGACGCCCTCCACCTCCGTGGCGGCGCCGGTTACCTCGAGGAGAGCGGCCTCCCGTCTGCGGTGGACGACGCGCTGGGCGGCAGCATCCATTCCGGCACGAGCGACGTGCTCGCCACGGTCGTCGCGCGGTGGCTGGGCCTCTAGCCGCGCGGACAACCGGCCGCTGTCCGACCGTCCCCCGAGACCCCAGGCCCGGCGCGAGGGTGGCCGCCGCGCGGCGGCCGCCCGCGCAGCAGGCCGGGCGGCTCGGCAGCACCTCCGCCCACCAGGACGCCCCCGGGCCGCCCGTGCTCCGTGCGCCCGGCGCCCGCGCCGCCCGTGCTTCGTGCGCCCGGCACTAGCCAACCTCGGCGCTCGCCTTTACCAAAGAAGGACACGCGCGCGCCGGCCGAGGCGAGCCGGCCGCGCGCCTCCGCCGGCCCAAGGCCCCCAACCAGGAACGACAACGAGAATGACCGTAGCGACCGACAATCCCCTGCTCTCTCTCGGCTTCGAGATCCCGTTCGATCGCATCCGGAGCGAGCACGTCGAGCCCGCGGTGCGCGCGCTGCTCGAGGACGCCCGCGCCCGGCTCGCGGCCCTCGTCGCGACGCCCGGCCCGCGCACCTACGAGAACACGCTCGGCGCGCTCGAGGCCGTCACGGAGCGGCTCGACCGCGCGATGAACGTCGTCTCGCACCTCGAGTCGACCGCGACCACGCCCGAGCTGCGCGCCGCGTACAACGCCGTCCAGCCGGAGGTGAGCGAGTTCCTGAGCGGCATCGCCCTGAACGAGGGCGTCTACGGCGCGCTCAAGACGTTCGCGGCCACGCCCGAGGCCGCGGCGCTGACCGGCCCCCGGCGCCGCTTCTTCACGAAGACCCTCGACGACTTCCGGCGGAGCGGCGCCGAGCTCGACCCCGCCGGCAAGAAGCGCCTCTCCGAGATCGACGTCGAGCTCGCGACGCTGACGCTGCGCTTCTCGCAGAACGTGCTCGACGCGACGAACGCCTTCGAGTTCGTCGTCGAGGATCCCGCCCGCCTCGCCGGCCTGCCGCCGAGCGCGGTCGAGGCCGCCCGCCAGAGCGCGGAGGACAAGGGCGTGAAGGGCTACCGCTTCACCCTCCAGGCGCCGAGCTACATCCCGGTGCTCACCTACCTCGACGACGCCTCGGTCCGGGAGCGCTTCTACCGCGCCTTCAACACGCGGGCGACCGAGGGCGAGCACGACAACCGCCCGCTCATCGCCCGGGTCCTCGAGCTCCGCCGGGAGAAGGCGAAGCTGCTCGGCTACAAGGACTTCGCCGACCTGGTGCTGGAGGACCGCATGGCGAAGACGGGCGCGGAGGCGCGCCGCTTCGTCGGCACGCTGCGCGCGCGCACCGAGCCCGTCTTCGAGCGCGAGAAGGAGGAGCTCGCCGCCTTCCGCCGCGAGCTCGAGGGCCCGGACGCGCCGCCGATCGCGCCGTGGGACGTCAGCTACTACGCCGAGAAGCTCCGCCGCGCCCGCTACGACTTCGACGACGAGGCGCTCCGCCCCTATTTCCCGCTGGATCGCGTCGTCAGCGGCCTGTTCGAGATCGCCCACCGCCTCTACGGCGTGCGCATCGAGCCCTGGCAGGACGCCCCCACCTGGCACCGGAGCGTGCGCGCCTACCGGCTGATCGAGGCCGACGGCGCCCAGAGCGCCGCGTTCTACCTCGATTTCGCGCCGCGCGAGCAGAAGCGCGACGGCGCCTGGATGCACGGGCTCGTCACGGGCGTCCCGCAGGCCGGGCCCGGCGAGGACGCGCGCCACCTCGAGGTCCTGGCGGGCAGCTTCACCCCGCCCGTCGGCGGCCGCCCCGCGCTCTTGAACCACCGCGAGGTCGAGACGTTGTTCCACGAGTTCGGGCACATGATGCACCACGCCTCGAGCCGGGTGCCGATCCGGAGCCTGGCCGGCACCAACGTCGCCTGGGACTTCGTCGAGCTGCCCTCGCAGATCATGGAGAACTGGTGCTGGGAGCGGGAGGCGCTCGACCTGTTCGCCCGCCACCACGAGACCGGCGCGCCGATCCCGGACGACCTGCTCCAGCGGATGCGCGCGGCCCGCACCTTCCGCGCCGGCGCCGCGACCATGCGCCAGCTCGGGTTCGCCGAGATCGACCTCGCGCTGCACGTCGACTGGACCCCCGAGCGCGGCGACGCCGTGGAGTTCGCGCGCGAGGTCATGTCGCGGTACTCGCCGGTCCCGCTGCCCGAGGGCTACGCCATGCTCGCCGGCTTCTCGCACCTGTTCGCGAACCCGGTCGGCTACGCGGCCGGCTACTACTCGTACAAGTGGGCCGAGGTGCTGGACGCCGACGCCTTCTCCCGCTTCCAGCAGGAGGGCCTCTTCAGCCGCCAGGTCGGCGACGCGTTCCGCAGCCAGATCCTCGCGCTCGGCGACACCCAGGACCCGATGGACCTCTACAAGAGCTTCCGCGGCCGCGAGCCCACCCTCGACGCCCTCCTCCAGCGCAGCGGCCTCGCCTGACCCCCGTGGGCGCGGGGGCGGCCGATCGCGCCCCCGCCCCGCACGTGCAGCAACGAATTTTCTGTCCCAGCTAACTTAACCGGTTCCGGTGCGGTCCAGCCCTCGCACCCGCCCGGCGGCTGGCCCCCCCGCGCCATCGACACACAGGCTCCGAGATTTTTTCCGCGCGGCCGCGAGATCGCGTGAAGGACCGGAGGGCACCTCGGCATCCATGAGGCCGCGCCGAGGGCCCGATGTGCCCTGATGGTGCTTCGCATCGGTTCTGGCGAAGGGTCTCCTGGCAAGCCGACATCCATCGAGCAGCAGGCAGGTCGCCTGAAGGGCCGCTTCACGTCGACGCCGCCGCGCGACCGTCCTGCGCAGGAGCCATCATGTCTCTTCGTTATGTATCAAGGTCCCCCTTCATCGCGGCGGTCATGTGCGTCGCGGCGTCCGCCTCTCTGGCCGCGTGCGGCGACGCGGGCGCGCCCGGCGAGCTCGCCGGCGGCGACGCCGAGGAGCTCGCCGCGGGGAGCGCGCGGGCGTTATCGGTCCCGCTGGACATCGACACGCAGCGCTCGCTGATCCTCACGAAGGCCACGGACCCGCTGACCGTCAGCCGGTTCCCGCTCGACGTCGTCCTCAATCAGCTCATCACGAAGGCGGGCACCGGGGGTCAACAGACCGCCCTCACCCTCTACAACCGCTGGTGGGACTACTTCAACCGTGCCGATGTGACGCCTCAGGCGGCTCGGTTCACCGATGTTCCCCATTGCAGCGACCAGGCCAACAGCGACGGTTTCTTCACGCTCAACGGCTACCGGATCCAGTGCCCCCGGCGGGAGGGCCGCCTCGCCTGGAGCAACCCGTTCGACCCGAGCTCGCCGGACTTCGTGGAGCCGCTCGCGGTCGTGAACCGCTTCGATCTCGTGCCGGAGGACGGCGCGCACTGCGGCGAGTACCGGATCGTCTACGGCAAGAAGTCGGGCGGCCAGGCCGACCGCAACCTGATCATCCTCGAGGGCCAGCTCCCGAATCCCCACCCCGAGTGTGGCATCGCCGCGTGCCTCCCGGTCGCCGAGTTCTGGGCGCGCCTGCCGACCCTGAGCGCCGCCGAGCGCGCGCAGGAGGTCGAGAGGTTCTTCATCGCCGGCCTGTCCGAGGCCGGCTTCGGTCCGGTGCTGCACCCGGACAACTACGCCGATGCGGTCCACGGCCCCGCGGGCCGGCCCGGCACGGGCCAGATCCGCACCAACCAGTTCATGGGCAACGCCGGCGCTCCCACCCAGGTCCAGGCCGGGCAGGACTGGGGGCTCCGCGAGTTCAAGCTCGCGAAGGTCTTCGACGGGCCGAACGGCGAGCCGCGGCTCTACGTCAAGCCGGTCCCGGTGAAGGAGAACCCCTTCGCCGAGCTGTTCGGCGTGAACTTCGACCCGAACGACCCCCGCCAGCAGTCGTTCATGAATGACTTCACGGAGTCGGTGGACAAGCTCACGACGTTCAGCCCCGACATCAACGACATCAAGCTCAAGGGCTCGACGCAGGCCCTCTACAACGCGGGCGAGAGCCTCGTCAAGAGCGACAACGACTACGCGCTCCAGCTGGAGCCGCCGTTCAATTTCCCGTGGAACTTCGAGCTGCGCGACCGGATCAACGCCGAGCTCGTGCGCCTCGGGCGGGACACCACCTTCTCGGCCTGGGACGTGGCCGCGCGCGCCACGACCCAGTCGTGCGCCGGGTGCCATCAGCTGAGCGACGGACAGCCGCTCGGCAACGGCGTGACGTGGCCCCGGAAGGAGCCCGAGAAGCCCGTGGACGAGCAGGAGTTCCGGTTCGTCCATGTCAGGGAGGACGGGGAGCTCTCGCAGGCGCTCACCCACTCGTTCCTCCCGCACCGCGACGGCGTCCTCAAGGCTTTCCTCGCGGCGCACGCGGACGGCAACACGTGCTCCCCGGCGTCGGCGGCGGCCGCGTCCGCGTCCGCGGCGGAGGGCGACGAGCCGGTCCCCACGCTCGGCGGCTCGACCACGCACTGATCTCCTGCGCCTCGGGAACCGCCTGCGCCTCTCCGCGCAGGCGGTTCGCTCTCCCCGTCGCCGCATCCCCCGGAACGGGGCGCGTACGGACGCGAGCCCCCTCGCCCCCCTCCTTCACCGGAACTTTCCGCCACCGGAACTTTCCGCCCGCAGCAGAACTTAACCGGTTCCGCTGGAGCGCATCCCGTCGATCCGCCAGGCGGCTGGACCTGACACGCAGTCGACACACAGGCCCCGAGATTTTTTTCGCTCGACCGCAAGATCGCGTGAAGGACCGGAGGGCACCTCGGCATCAAGAGGCCGAGAGGACTGGCCGGCGCATGCCTCACCATGCGTCGCACGTCACCCATGCGCTGACGAGACGCTGACGAAAACGATGCTTGTGGTGCGCTGCGCGGGCCCCTCGGCGGAGGCCCCGGCGGCACCGCTCCATCCGCGCTTCGATAGCCGTGCGGCAAGGCCACGCCTCGCGACGGCGACAGAATCGTGCGCGCCCTCGTTCCATGAAGTTGTGTTAAGGATCAAATGTATCTTTCAGCACAAAACAATTTTGATCACAAAATCGACCTGACATCATTTGATAAATAGAAATCAGCGGACTATCTAAATCGCCGACCGGGTCGCGCCGCGAGCGAACGCGCGCGCCTGTGTCCATTCGCCCACTCCGGTGCGGCGACTTCGATCCTATTTGACAGGAGCGATTGATGATCTTCCGCCATGTCTCCAAGCTCTCGCTCATCGCGACGATCAGCGCGGCCTCGGCCTCGCTCATGGGCGCCTGCACCGCAGGGGCTCCCTCAGAAGATCTCGCGGGTGACGGCGATGTCGAGCTCACGCAGGAGGGCCAGGAGGCCCTCGCGTGCAACCCTGTCCCGAACATCTCGCTGGAGCGCTCGCTCATCGTCACGGACGCGACGGCCCTGGCGAGGTTCCCTCTCGACACCGTCCTGAATCATCTCCTCTCCACGGTGAGCGCCGGCCCGAGCGCGCTGGAGCTCTACCAGCGCTGGTGGGACTCGCAGAACGACGCCGCGGGCGCCGTCTTCCCGGACGCGATCCACTGCGACGCGGACGGCGCCACGATCAACGGGTTCCCGGTCCAGTGCCCCAGGAACGAGGGTTCGCTCGCCTCGAGCGACCCGTTCGACAGCGCGTCCACGAACCCTGATTTCATGAAGCCGGTCGCGATCGTGAACCGCTTCGACCTCGCCCCGCTCGACGGCTCGCACTGCGGCGAGTACCGCATCATCTACGCGAAGCGGTCCTCCGGCGCCCTCGACCGGAACCTGATCATCCTGGAGGCCCAGCTCCCGAACCCGAACCCCGAGTGCGGCATCGCCGCGTGCCGCCCCGTCGCCGAGTTCTGGGCGAACCTCACGAGCACGAACAACGCCGTCACCCGCGCCGACGCGCTCGAGGCGTTCTATTACGACGGCATCCCCGGCTTCGCTCCGGCGCTCCACCCGGACCACTTCGCCGAGGGCGCCGGCCAGATCCGGACGAACCAGTTCATGGGCGGCCCGAACGCCCAGATCTGGCAGCTCCGCGAGTTCAAGCTCGAGAAGGCGTACGACGGCCCCGGCGGCGCGGCCCGGCTCTTCTTCAAGCCGACCACGGTCAAGGAGAACCCCTTCGGCGAGCTGTTCAACGTCAACTTCTCGGACTCCCGCACGGCGAGCTTCCAGACCGATTTCATCTCGCGCGTCGAGCCGCTCATCCCGCCGGGCTCGAACGTGAACCAGATCGTGCTGAAGACGCCGGACCAGTTCAACGCGGGCCAGAGCAACTCACAGGGCCCCGAGAACGACTACTCCATCCACCTGAACGCGGGCGGCGCGAACAACGCCTTCATCCAGGCGATCAACGCCGAGGTCGCGAGCATGAGCCCGCCCCCGCCCCTCCCCGTCTCGGCCGCCCAGGTGGCCGACCGCGCCACGACGCAGTCGTGCGGCGGTTGCCACCAGACGAGCAGCGGCGATTACCTCGGCGGCTTCCACACGTGGCCGCAGCACGTGTCGGCCTTCTCGTTCGTGCACGTCGACGAGAACTCGGTGCTCTCGAAGCCGCTCCAGGAGACGTTCCTCCCGCACCGCAAGAACGTCCTCCAGACCTACCTCCAGAGCACCACGTGCGACGCCTGCACGTCGTCCGTCACCGCGTCCGCCTCCTCCTCGGAAGGCATCGCCGGCACGCTCGGCGGCTCGACGACGCACTGACCTGCCCCCCTCGAAGCGCCCGCGCCTCCCCGCGCAGCCGAAGCGCTCTCCCCCTTCGTCGAACGGCAGGCCTCCCGGGAGGTTGGCCGCCGCGCGGCGCGGGGGGACGAGCCGTTACCTGAGCCCAAGAGCGCAAGATAGAGCCGTCGGCCGCCTTCGTTGAACGGTAGGCCTCCCGGGTGGGTGGCCGCCGCGCGGCGCGGCGGACGGGCTGTTGTCTGAGCCCAATTGACGTCGTGTCTCCGGAGTGCGCAGCACGGAGGGGACACGACGTCCAAGGCGAGTTCAGCCCGTCCCCCGCGCCGCGCGGCGGCCACCCACCCGGGAGGCCGTCCACCTCGGCAACACCCCCCGATCACGTCGTTCGACGACTCCCAGCCTCCGACGGGAGCGCCCTGACCTCCTTAAGGCGCCCCCTCAACGAACCGATTCAGCCATCGTGCGTTATCCCAGCCCCAGCACGGCAAGATAACGACGTTGCCCCCGCACGATTCATCGAAGGCCCCACCTCCCCACAGACATTCACCTGGTCGAAGCGGATGAGAGTCCGCTGAGCTCAAGGAGACCATCGAATGCGACGTTACCATTTCATGATCACGACCTCGTGCGCGCTCGCGCTCGCCGCGTGCGTACAGGGGATCGACACGGACGAGCAGATCATCGATGAGACGGAGCAGGCCCTCGTGGACCCGGCGTCCGTGCTCGGGTTCGAGAGCACCGCCGACTGGACCGTCGCCGGCGCCGTGAAGAGCGCGAGCTCCGATCACTCCCAGGGCAGCTCGGCGCTCGCCCTGCGGAACTTCAACTTCGTCGAGCTCACGTCCGCGGCGCTCTCGACCGTGTCGGGCGTGACCTCGACCATCGCCTTCGACCTCAAGGCGCCGGTGTCCCCCGCCTTCGGCAACGCGCAGCTCTTCGTGAACATCCCGTCTCGCGGCGTGCACAGCGTCATGCTGGGTCAGGTGAGCCTCGCGGGGCTGCCCGCGGGCACGTACAGCCCGATCTCCTTCAACGTGCCGGCGAGCGTCGCCAGCGCCCTGAGCCAGACCTACAGCGATCTGACGTTCAAGATCGTCCTCAATGTCCCGCACACGACCGTCGATTACCTGGTCGACAACCTCCACTTCGTGGGCGGCACGCCGACCGGCCCTTCGAAGGTCGAGCTGCGCGTCTCGAGCGCGGACGACCGGCTCGTCTTCTCGGTGAACGGCCTGCAGCGGAGGGTGTTCGACATCAACGACCCGGACCTCGGCCAGCGCATCGACGTGAGCGACTGGTTCGGCAGCGGCATCAGCGACCTCCGCTTCCTGACCCTCAACACCGGCGGCCCGACGAGCTACGGCGTCGAGGTCTGGGTCGACAACCAGCTCGTCGTGAACGCGCCCTGCCCCGCGACCCTGTGCAACGGCCAGGACGTCCGGACCGGGATCGTGGCGGATCGGACGTTCTCCCTGAACATCCCGAACCGGCCCGCGGTCCAGTCCGTCACCGTGACGGCGAACAGCGCGCAGCCCGGCAAGGTCTACGTGAACGACGTGTTCACGGGGCGCACCACGCCCACCACGCTCCCGCTGCCGCCGGGCAACTACACCATCGGCGTCGGGCTCGGCACCGAGTCGCCGCCGTACGACTACACGGGCTCTTACCGGGAGCAGACCGTGACGGTCGGCGCGTCGCCCGTGGCGGTCGACATCACCGCGAACGCGCCGCTCGGCGTCCAGGAGGAGACGCGCATCGCCATCCTGCCCATCCGGCACAGCATCAACTACGTCGCGTCGCTGGGCGGACCGGACCCGTCGAACACCGGCGTGCTCTCCGACGACGACATCACGGACCTCTTGACGCAGGCGAGGGCGACCAACGCCCGGTGGCTCGAGCCGCTGTCCTACGGGCTCGCCACGTGGACCGTCGAGGTCCTGCCCACGGTCGAGGACGTGCCGATGGTCGAGCAGAACCACGACGGGTGGGACACCAGCCGCTTCCGGAGCGAGTTCCCGACCGCGGCCCTGGAGTCGCAGTACGACATGATCGTGCTCCTCTTCCCGCAGCACCAGGCCAACGGCTCCCTGGTGGACGACGAGAGCAACATCGCGTGGGCCTTCGACGAGCAGTACATCGGGTTCCCCACCACCTTCACCGGCGATGGGATCGGCGTCCCGAACGCCTCGTTCCTCCACGAGGTGATGCACAACTACGAGTCGCACAACGAGAACGTGCTGCGCCTGTACAACGGCATCAACGGGCTGCACGGCTCCGAGCAGCACGGCTATTATGGCGGCGGGAACGGCGAGGTGGACTTCCTGCACTTCTACCGCCACTTCCTCCGCGGCCAGGTCGCCGAGCTCGGCGGCATGCGGTCCGATCTCAGCTGGCCCGCCATCGGGGAGGTCTCGGAGAACTCGGATCTGTACCTCGGCGTCTTCCCGGTGCTGCGCCACGGCTTCAACCCGTGACGTGACCCCAAAAACGACATCGCTCCTCCGGCGCGCCGGAGGAGCGATGGTCACTGGCCCGTGAAGGAGCGTGCGCGCCCGCGAGCCGGGCGCGCGCCCGCCGTCACCGGATCGAGAAGTTGCAGGCCGACAGGGTGGCGCCGTCCACGGTCTGGGTCATCGCCCAGTTGGTGAGCTCCGTGACCTGCGCCTGCTCGCTCCGGAACGCGTAGTTGTTCGCGAGCTGGACCTCGCTGCCGCCGGCCGGCTGGATGAACGCCGAGTAGCGCTTCGCCGCCACGTCGATGACCATCCGGACCTTGTACGTCTTGCCGCCGGAGTACGTGAAGGCGCGATCCGCGAGGTAACGCGAGCCGTTCCGGACCCGGACGTTGCCCTGCTCGTCGAAGATGACGATCGCCGCGAGATCGGTCCAGGCGTCCGCGGCGCCGCGCGAGAGGCCGACCACGCCGTCGATCCCCGACGCGCTCGGCGTCACGTCCCAGCTCACCGTGAACGTGCCCCGCTGGGTGGCCAGCGACGCGTTCGACCACTCGCCCGGATCCACGACCGGGCACGTGGCCGCCGGCGTGGTCGGCGTCGTCGGGGTCGTGGGCGTCGTCGTCGGCGTGGTCGGCGTCGTCGGCGTCGTCGTGGACGTGGTGCCGTACTCGAAGGCGCCGAGGTCGACCCCGCCCTCGGTGGGCCGCCGGGCCGCCGAGCCGACGGCGAGGAGCGCCGCGCGCGGCGGGTGGTAGAGCGGCATCGCGAGCGTCGACGCGAGGGTGTGGCCCGAGATGCCGGACGTCGCGCTGACCCCCGCGTTCCGGAGCGGGCTCGACTGGAGCAGCGTCACGTCGCGCGCCGCCACGTTCGTGAAGCCCGGGTCGCTCACGATCTTCGTCCCCGTGAAGCCGGTGGGCACCGTCGTCCCCGTCGGCACCGCGTTGTTCACGCCCTTGATCAGCGCGCTGCCCGTCGACCAGCTCGCGTCGTCGCGGAAGACCTGGACGCTCCCGCCGCCGACGCGGTGGAAGATGTTGTTGTGCAGCTCGATGCTCTCGATGCCGTCGAACAGGTGGATCGCCGCGCTCGAGCCCTGCATGAGCAGGAACGTGTTGTTCACGAACCGATAACGCCCGTTCGTCTCGCCGGTGCCGTCGCCGCCCACCCGCACCACGAACTGCGTGTGCGTCTTGCGGAAGACGTTGCCGACCACATCGGAGTCCTCGCGCACGAGGCCCGGATCCTGCCCGTCGGCGCCGATGAGCTCGAGCTCCTTGTAAAGCCCGCCCTCGATCCAGTTGTAATAGATCTCGTTCCGGCTCGCGCGCGACTTCACGGCATTGCCGCCGTTCGCGTCGTGGACATACGAATATTGCATCCGGAACACGCCGTTCGGGTACTTCGTCTGGTCCATGCCGATGTAGATCGGGTGCTTCGTCGTGCCGGCGCCGCACTTGTAGACCTCGACGTACTCCAAGGTGAGCGAGCCTGCGTCCTCGTCGGCGCCGAGGATACCGTGTGCGGGGCAGTCGCGGACCACGGCGTCGCGGATGGTCACGTCGTGGCCGTGGTGGAAAATGCAGCGGGACGAGCCGCCGGTCACCTCGAAGCCCTCGAACACGATATGGTTCGCGTTCAGCTCGATGGTGTTCGTGCCGCCCTGGAGGAGGGGGCGCTTGCCATTGACCTTCACGCCGCGGATCGTGATCTTCGACGTGGGCGTGCCCGACTTCGTGAGCCGGATGTTCCCCGCGTAGGTCGCGTTGCCGTCGACCTCCACCACGTCGCCCGCCTGCAGGCGGCCGGCGAGCTCGGTGATCGTCTTGTACGTCCGCGTCGGGCCGACCTTGTACGTCGTGCCGGCGGCCTGCTCGTCCGCGTCGAGATCTTCCGCGGCGATGTCCTCGTCGAGCGGCGCGCAGCCGGCACCGACGATGGACAGCGCCGCCAGCGAGGCGATGCACTTACCAACGGCAAACGACCGCGACCCGAAGCCCTTGATCATCGAGTTCATTGGCTTTTCTCCCCCGGCGTCGTCGAACCCCTGTGGTGAACAGGACCGTTACGGCCGAAGGACCCAGGGAGCAGAAAGGTGCCTCCCGCTGGGATCCTTCGCGCCGCGAACCTTCGGTGCAAGCCATTCAGCACCAGAGGGGCGGATACCGGCGCTCTCGTGAATCAACTTATTCCCGGAACAACCCGATGCGTCAAGATGAAATGGCTTTGGATGACCGAATGTCGCTTTTTTGGTCGCACCAAAGCCCCGCTTTTCACATCGAGATTGCAAAAATGCGATGCGCCGCTGGAATTGCGCAGCCCGGCCGCCATGCAGGGCCTCTGTAGGGAAAACGTCGCCCGCCGGCTCGCAAGTGCGCGAAATCCCGGAGAATGTTGGGCAGCAACCATTTGCGGATCGATTTCCACGGCATTTAACGACCTTCACCTACCTGACCGCGCAGTTGCTCCCCCGATGTCGCGGGTAGCGCGGTGTAGGCAGAGCCGCTGTGGGTCGTGTTCCCGCGGTCGGCGGCGGCGCGTCCGCCAAGCTCTCCACGATCTTCATCGTGGCGGGTTTCGTCCGCGGCATCCTGTAATGGGGCCCATAGGAGCATCACCACGAGCGCCTCGTTGTGGTCCTTTCGGTCATCGCCCTTACCGATTTTGGCCGCGCAGGATTCCGAGCTCACGGCGGCCTGGTTCAACGGGACGGACGCTCGTATTTGGTTGTGACTTTCTCCGCGACAGCGACGTCGGACGCGCGCGATTCTTCTTCGGCGGGTAACACGACCGCGGGAGGTGCCCCGGGTCAGCAGAAAAAACGCCAAGGACGCCAAGGGCGCCAAGACGCCAAGAAGAGAAGAGGGGAAGGGGCGTCACCGCATTTGCTCCCCCAATTTCTCTGCTTCTTGGCGTCCTTGGCGTCTTGGCGCCCTTGGCGTTTTGGCGCTCTTGGCGTTTTGGCGCTCTTGGCGTCTTGGCGCCTCGCATCCGGGCCCGATTTCCCGCAGAGGCAGGGAGGGCTCCCGAGGGAGGCCGGAGCGGAGGAGGGCCCCGCGGCCGACCATTGCGACGGCGAGCGGCTCGACGCGCACGATCGTTATGCGCCGGCGCGCTCGGAGCGCCTCCACGACGCCATTTCGAGCCCTATTTCCAGGGCGGCGCGCCGTGCGGCCTGCGGATTGACGAGATGGATCCGAAATGGCGGCAGAGCGCCGAGGAGGACGGCTGGTCGGCGCTCGCGCAGGGGATCCGGCGCACGCGCGAGGTGGACGCGCGCTTCGCCGGGCGGCCGGGCGGCGCCGGGGAGGCGGGCGGCGGCGTCAGCGCCTTCCCTTGAATCCCATCATCTGCTGCACCACCGCCTCGCTCTCCTCGGCGATGGCCCCCTCCTGCGCCGCGCGGTCGGCGCAGTCCTCACAGACCTTCTTCTTCTTGGTTCCGACCTTGATCGTCTTGAGCTCGTCGACCTCGCTGTCGCACTCGCGGCACGTGGGCATCTCCGGACCTTCCTTTCGCTGGCCCCATCCTATCGCACGGAGGCCGCCTTGCGCGCGGCGCGCCACGCGGCGGCGGCGGCGCGGCGGCGCGGCGGCGCACGCCGACCCGGGCAGGGGCCGCCCGCCCGATGTTTGGCCCGGGCCGGCGGCGCGGCCTACGCTGCCTGCGCTCGAGGCCGCTCAGGAGGAGAGAGGACTGCATGGATCGAAGGCAAGGCGCGCGCGCTCAGGTCGACTTCCCCGTCTCGGCGCTGCTCGACGGCCACAGGCACCGTTGCCGCGCGATCGACCTCTCTCCGACGGGCATGGTGGTCGAGCGCGCGCCCGCGCTCGCGGGCCGGGCGCTGCCCGCCATCACCCCGTTCGAGCTCGACCTCGGCGGCGGACGCCCGATCCGCCTGCGCGCCCGGCCGATCTGGGACCGCGACAACCTGCTCGCCGTCCGCTTCGTGGTGATGAGCGACGCCGACCGGCTCACCATCGCCGAGCACCTCGACCAGAAAGCCCGGCGCCGCGAGCCGCTCCACTGAGCCCTGCGCGCGACGGCGAGCCGACCGCCCCGTAGCCAGGCCCCCCGGCCGCCGGCGCACTGCGCGCCTGCAAGGCGGCGATCGCAGGACTGCAACGTCCGCACGTCCGCCCCGGACACCTCCGCGGAATTGCACGGGTTCCTGACGTTCGCGCCCTGGCACGCGAGCTGCTTCTTCCTGGAGCAGCGTTGCTGGTGTGGCCTTCCCCCCCCCGGGCCCCGGCGACGCTTTTTCTTTTTGTCGCGCTGAGCCCACGGCGCATGACCCGCCGTGGGCCCAGCGCCGGCGCGCGGCGGGTCGGGCGCCGTGGGCCCAGCGTCAGCGCGCGGCGGGTCGGGCGCCGTGGGCCCAGCGTCAGCGCGCGGCGGGTCAGGCGCGCGGTTCGCGGCGCCGGCGCGCGGCGGAGATGGCCGCCCGCGAGATCGTCGCGGTGGAGCGGCGGAGCTCGTCGAGCGCGTGCTCGGCGGGGCGCCGCTCGGAGCGCGGCTCGGCGGGGGCGACGTGGCGGGCGCCGAGGTACGGCCAGAGGCTCTCGCGGATCGGCTCCGGCAGGACGTTCTCCAGGTACTCGAGCGCGGTCCCGCGCAGGTGCGGGTCGTCGGCGTGCAGCGCCCGGTAGGCGATCTCGAGCGGCTCGCGCTCCAGGCAGAGCGAGAGCACGCGGAACACGTGCTCCAGGCTGCGGCTCGTCCGCTCGATGAGCAGGCGCGTCAGGTGCGGCGCCTCGCCCTCGAGCTCCCCGTTCGGGGGCTGCGCGTCCCACACCTGCCGGTCGGCCGCGATCTCGCGCTTCGCGGACTCGATGACGTCCTCGCGCCGCAGGTGGATCGGCGCGCGCTGCTGGAGCAGGCGCGCGAGCGCGACGCCGCACTGGTAACGCACCTCGAAGCGCTCGTCGGCGAGGCCGAGCATCAGCCCGTCCGCGGCGCGCTGGGTGGGGCAGGCCTGGAGCACGCGCGGGATGCGGCGCCGGACGGCGAGGCTGAGGGACGGGTCGAGCAGCGCGTCGAGCAGCTGGCCGGTCGCGCGCGGGGCGACGCCGCGGAGCGCGCGGAGCGCGTCCGAGAGGAGCCCCTCGCGCTCGAGCAGCGGGATGACGTGGGGGACGAGCGCGGGCGCGAGCTCGCCGGCGAGCGCTCGGCGGACGCGCTCGGCGTCGCCGGAGCGGAGGTCGGCCGTGGCCGCGAGCACCGGGTCGGCCGCGAGCGCCGCGGACGCCGCCCTCGCGGAGAGCGGCCCCTCGGCGAACGCGCGGGCCTCGGCCGACCGCGCGCCGGCGCCGGGCTCGCGGCCGTCGACCGACCGCGGGCCGGCGCCACGGCTGATCGGCCCGGCCCCGCGGCTGATCGGGCCGCCGCCGCGGCTGATCGGGCCGGACGCGCCCGCGTACGACGTGCGGTCGCCGTCGCCGGTCGCGGCGCGCCCCCCCGGCGCGGCCTTGCGGAGCGCGGCGAGCTCGGCGAGCACCTTGTCGCGGCTGAGCGCGTCCACGGTGCCGCTCAGGGTGCGGCGGGTGGTCCGATCGACCACGTTCTGGGGGTCGAGCGAGACGGCGCCGGAGATCAGGCTGCCCTCGAGCGCGGCGACGTAGCCGCGGTGCAGCCGCGGCGTGAAGAGCAGCGTGACCCCGGCGGCGGCGCACCCGAGGCCGAGGAGCAGCGGCAGCGATCCGCCGGGCGAGGCCGCGAGCAGGAGCATCGCGAGGCCGCTGCCCGCCGCGGTGCCGATGCGGTCGAAGCCGACGTCGATGAGCGTCTTGACCGACCGCTTCTGGTCGGGGGAGAGCGGCGTGTAGAGCAGCTCGTAGCCCGACCGGAAGAGGGAGTTCCGGAGCACGGCCTCGGTCGAGCGGACGATGGCGGCGGCCCAGAGCCGCGGCGCGACCACGACGGAGAGCGAGCTCGCGAGCACGGCGGCGGGCAGGATGCCGATGGTGGCGGCGAGCCCGAGCCGGTCGAGCGAGAGGGTCGCGGCGAGCGACTGCACGACGAACGAGAGCAGGCTGACCGCGAGGTGGAAGAGCGCGAAGAACGAGAGCAGCTCGTTGCGGTCGCGCATCGCGGCGGCGGCCTCGGCGCTGAGGGCGACGTCGAAGAGGGCGCCGCTGACGGCGCCGAGGCCGACGAGCAGGGCGAGGTCGCGGAGGTGGCCGCTGTCGCGCAGCGCGGCGAGGCCCATGCCGCCGGCTGCGGCGCTGGTGGAGGCGCCGGCGGCGCTGGTGGAGGCGCCGGCGGCGCTGGCGGAGGCGCCGGCGGCGGCGCTGGCGACGGCGGCGTCGGCGGCGCTGCCGGCGTCCGCGGGGGCCTCGTTGCTGGCCACGTCGCCGGAGGCGCGCGGGAAGCCCACGGCGCCGGGCTCGCGCGAGAGGCTCGCGCCGAGCCGGTGGGTGGCCCAGGCGGTCAGCGCGCTCGTCCCGGCGAGGGCGAGGAGCATGGTCGGGGCGTCCATGAAGCGGCCGGCGCGCCAGGCGAACAGGCCGCCGATCACGCCGCCGAGCGTGCCGCCGCCGGCGATGCGCCCCATGGAGAGGCGCGCGGTGTGGGGGTCGAAGCGCTCGTTGACGAGCGACCAGTAAGCGGAGATGAGGGTCGCGCCGAAGACGGCGACGTGGAGGTAGAAGGCCAGGGCCGCGGCGGCGAGCGAGCGGAGGGCGAGCGCCCACTCCAGGGCGAGCAGCACGGCGCTCACGGCGAAGGTGGCGGGGACGACGCGCGCCGGGGAGAACCGGAGGAGGGCGCGCGAGAGCAGCAGGACGGCGGAGAACGAGAGCACCGCGCCGGCGGCCATGGCCCTCGGGACGCCGGCGGCGCCGAAGCTGGCGAGGAAGAGGGCGTCGCGGGTCGCCCGGCCGGCCACCTGCTGGGCGATCATCGCGCCGGACGCGATCGCCGCGATGAGGGTGGCCCTGTCGCTCGCGGTCTCCTGTTCCACCACTACCTGGTTCCTCGGGGCGGCTCCGCGGGCATCCTGTGCGGGATCGCGGGGGCGCACGTTATCCGCGGAGGGGGCGCGCGCGCTAGCCGGGACGGCGCGGGCGCTAGCCGGGACCGGCGGGCGTGCGATGGGGGCCCGTCGCGTGGGGGCGCTTCTGGTCGGGCGCGGTGGGCTCCCTCGCCGGGGGCGGGCGGTGTTCGCGGCGCCGGTGGACCTGGAAGGCGCGTGGATGGCGAGGGGCTAGTGCCGTGCCTCACAAGGCTGGCCAGGGATCCGGAGAGAATTCAACGCAAAGGCGCAAAGGCGCAAACCAGAATTTTGTGAGTATTTTTGAGTGCTTGCGCCTTTGTGCCCTCGCGTTGGGATCTCTCTTCTCTCGCCGTGATCCCTGCCAAGAAGTCTGACAGGCCGAGCTAGCCGGGGTCGGCGGCGAGCACGCGGGCGTCGGTCACGATGGTCGCGAGCGGGACGTCCTCCTTCGTGGACGGGACCTCGGCGATGAGCTGGAAGTCGAAGGCGACGCCGACCGTGTGCGCCGGGGGGGAGAAGCGGGGCAGCGTGCGGTCGTAGAAACCGGCGCCGTAGCCGATGCGGTGGCCGCGCGGGTCGATCTGGAGCGCCGGCACGACGATGACGTCGAGCTCCGAGGCCTCCTCGTCGGAAGGGGCCGGCTCGCGGAAGCCGAGGCCGCGCTCCTCCATGGCCTCGGGATCGGCGACGAAGCGGAAGGTCATCGCGCGCGACTCGGGGTCGATCGCGGGGTACGCGACGCGGACGCCGCGGGCGCGGAGCAGGGGGTCGAGCTCCCGGAGGTCGACCTCGTTGCGGTCCTCGATCGGGTAGAAGAGCGCCACCCGGCGGGCCGAGGCGACGGCCGGGAGCTCGGCGAGGGCGCGCTGGATGCGGCGCGAGCGCTCGAGGATGGCGTCGCGGGGGAAGGAGTTGCGGAGCGCGCGGGCGCGCTTGCGCAGCTCGCCCTTCGCGCGGTGGCGCAGGGCGGCCTCGACGTCGGGGTCCATGGCGCGGTCATCCATATCCGGTGCGCATCCTACGAGAGCCGCCCCGGACTGGGGGAACCGTCGCGGTGAGATTCGGCACGCGTGATGCTTTCTGCCTCAGGTGTGGCGATCTTGACCGAGGCAGAGCAGTCGGGCGGGCATGGAAATGCGCAAGTCGACGCGGGCCTGACAGGCGAGCGGGCTGGTGATTGGTGGACGGGTAACGCCCGCAGGATGGCCGAACGGGCAGGCTCAGCGGCACTCTTCGTGCTTCGGGCGCGGAATTTTCGGCCATGGCCAGGTCGCCACGAGGCGAGAGCGGTACGAGGCAATGACGGGTCCCCCGGGGGCGCGCGCCCGGGGTGAGAAGCCCTCGGAAATCGGAGAAGAGGCATGTTCTGGGAGGATTTCAAGAAGTTCGCGATCCGCGGCAACGTCGTCGACATGGCGGTCGGCGTCGTCATCGGCGCGGCGTTCGGCAATATCGTGAAGGCGATCGTCGATCATCTGATCATGCCGCCGATAGGGCTGCTGACCGGAGGCATCGACTTCAGCCGGCATTACATCATGCTCAAGCATCCGAGCGGGCCGGGGCCCTACGCGAGCCCCGAGGAGATGGTGAAGGCCGGGGCGGTGCTCGTCCAGTACGGCGTCGTCATCAACAACCTGGTGAGCTTCATCATCGTCGCGTTCTGCGTGTTCATGATCATCCGCCTCATGGGGAAGCTCCACCGGACGCACGAGGAGGCGGCGACCACGAAGGATTGCCCCGAGTGCGCGATGAGCATCCCGATCAAGGCCGTGCGCTGCGGGCACTGCACGACGGAGCTGAAGACGGCGTAGGGCGCGCAGGGAGACGCGGCGCAGGAAGAACGCGGCGCACGCAGACGCGGCGCACGCAGACGCGGCGCACGGAGACGCGGCGCACGGCGTCGCCACAGGCGTGCCATGCAGAGCGCCGTGAGCGCCCGCTCCACAGCACGATTCCAGCGCCTCGTGCCCGATCGCCAGATTCCGACATCGAATTCAGCTTACTCAGCTGTGGTTACCTCCGTTGTCGTGCTCCGTTCCGATGACCATCCAGAGCTCGCCCTCTCGACCGCCCGAGCGGCGCGGAGGCGGGCGACCACGCCATTCACGGAGGTGACCTTGCGCAATCTCACGATAGGGGACCTGAAGCTCGCCCTGCGCGACCTGCTCGACGAGAGGGCCGACGAGCTGGCGGCGGCCGCCGCCGCGCAGCAGGCGTTCGTCCCGAAGCTCGACGTGCTCCGCGCGCCGTATGCGGACGAGGCGTCGGCGGCGCTCGACAACCGGCCCGAGTTGGCGCGGCTCAAGGCGGAGCTGAAGGCCGTGGCCACGCCCAGCACCAGCCAATGTCCTGACATGCCCACCGCCAGTCGCCAGGCGGATTGAGCCTGAAGGACCTCGTAAAATGTCGTGTCTCACGACCGGAGAGGTGCCGCGTCCGGGGTGGCGCCGGCGGCCTAACAGGGCTGGAAGAAGTCGGGGCTGTAACGCTGTGCATTTCCCGTTGATTTCTTCTGCCCGTCGGTCTGAGCTCGATCGTCGGATGGCCATGCAGGACCAGGGAGGGCTCTGCCGGGACGCGCCGGTGCCGGGCCTAGACAGGCAGCGCGCGACGAGCCGGGCGCCCGGTGGGCCAGACGAGAAGGCGTGGCAGCGCTATGGGATGCAGAAGTTTGGTAGCACGCTCACGGTGTCGCTATCAGCGTTCGCGACGGCAAGGTCGGGTTGACCGTCGCCGTTCAGGTCCGCAGCCGCAATCGAGCTGGGTCCATTCCCGGTCGGGTAGTCTAGCTTGGTGGCAAAGGTGCCATTGCCGTTGTTGAGCAGCACGCTCACGCTGTCGCCCCAGACGTTCACGATGGCAAGGTCGGGCTGGCCGTCGCCATTCAGGTCCGCAGCCGCAATCGGGTCGGGGGCATCGCCCGTTGCGTAGCCAACCTCGGGGGCGAAGGTGCCGTCGCCGTTGTTGAGCAACACACTCACGCTGTCGCTCTGACCGTTCGTGACGGCGAGGTCGAGCTTGCGGTCGCCGTTCAGGTCCACGGCCGCAATCGAGTAGGGGCCGTTACCCGTTGGGTAGTCGACCTTAAGTGCGAAGGTACCGTCGCCGTTGTTGAGCATCACGCTCACGGTGGCGCTGACGTGGTTCGTAACGGCGAGATCGGCCTGGCCGTCGCGGTTCAGGTCCGCGGCCGCAATCGAGTAGGGCCTGTCGCCCGTAGGGTAGTCGACCTTGGAGGCGAAGGTGCCGTCGCCGTCGTTGAGCAGCACGCTCACGGTGGCGCTGTAGGAGTTCGCGACGGCGAGGTCGGTCTTGCCGTCGCCGTTCAGGTCCGCGGCCGCAACCGACTGGGGACCATCACCCATTGGGTAATCGAGCTTGGAGGCGAAGGTGCCGTCGCCGTTGTTGAGTAGTACGCTCACGGTGTCGCTACCAATGTTCGCAACGGCGAGGTCGGGCTTGCCATCGCCGTTCAAGTCCGCGGCCGCAACCGAGATGGGGCTATCGCCCGTCGGGTAGTCGGCCTTGGGTGCGAAGGTGCCGTAGCCGTTGCTGAGCATCACGCTCACGCTGTCGTCCCCATGATTTGAGACGGCGAGGTCTGGCGTGCCATCGCCGTTCAGGTCCGCGGCCACAAGCGACATGGGACCATCACCCATAGGAAAGACGCGCGCGCCGGTGAACCCGGGCCTTCCACAGACGCAGGCACCGTTACCGCAGTGCTCTCCCGCCACACAGACCACCGGGTCGCCGGTCTTGCATGCAGCGGTATTTGGATCACAACCGATGCAGGGGTCGCAGGCAGAACCTTTATTCTGCCAGCTCCCGCTCATGTCGCAGTACTGCGGGACGTTTCCCGAGCACCGCAAGTCCCCCGGAGTGCAGGTCCGAACGCAGTCGCCGCCCGAGCAATGAAACCCATGAATCACATCGCACGGTTCACGCGTGCTCGCCCATTGCCCGTTCTCGTCACACGCCTGCGGCGTGAGTCCCTGGCACCGCTTGCCCCCGGGGGCGCACGCACCCGTGCACTCGCCGGCGACGCAGGTCTGACCATCGCACGGGGGCTCTGACGCGTCCTGCCATCGCCCCGCCGCGCAGCTCTGGGGCTGCTGGCCGCTGCACTGCTTGGCGCCATCGACGCACACGGGGCCGCACTCGCCAGCCCTGCACGTCTGAGGAGCACACGGGCCCTCCGACACCTCCCACCATTGTCCCCACAAGCAGAGCTGGGGCCAGTCACCGAAGCACCGCCCGGCTCCCTCGTCACACATGGCCGACTTGAACCCGTCGATCCCCAGCACACTGTTGCACGCCCACAGGACAAAGCTGACGAGGATCGCCCCTACCGTCCGGGCGCCGCTCGCGATCCCCCCTTCTTTCGACTGGCGCATCAGAATCTTCCTCTCACCTCGAAGCCCCCGAGCCCCACACCCGCGCTCACGCTCGGGCCGGCGCGCCGTTCATCGCTCCCGGGCCGCGTGAGCAGCAGGGCCGCTGCCGCCCCGAGCCCCACCCCCAGGCCAACCGTGGCTGCCGTTCCGAAGGCCGCCGCGGCGCGCTGGGTCCCTGCCTCGGTGGAAGGGCACAGCTTGAGCGGACAGCGGGCGTTGAGTTCATTAACCTTGTCGAGTGCCAGCCCTCCGGCCACGGCAAACACCCCGAGCCCCGCCCCCCCCCACGCCGTAGACCAGCCCGAGGGCGATCTTCCTGTCCCTCGCGGCGCGCGCCTCCGCCTCGAGGTCCGGCTGCCGCTCCAGTGCCACTGACAGCTCCCGCTGCTTGCGCCGCTCGATCTGCACGGTCTGCTTCGCAGGGAAGAACCCGCCCGCCCTCACCTCGATCACATGGTCCCCCAGCGGTAGCCGCCCCTCCCACGGCGCTTTGCCCACTTCCCTTGAATCGATCTTCACCGTCGCCCCCGCCGGCGTAGACTCGATCCGCAGCGACGCATCTTGCTCCTCCGCCCCCAGCACCATCCGGGTCTCCTCGTACAGCTTCACCGACACCACGTCGACGCCCGAGGCCACCTTGGCCCCCTCCTCCGCCGCCGCCGCGGGCGCCTCGCACGCGGCCAGCGCCGCCACCCCCATGAACCCGTGCAACCGCACCTTGTGCTCGCCGAGGTCCACCAGCCCTTGCCAGGGCGTCACGCCGACGTCTTTCCCGTCCAGTTCCACGCGAAGCACCCAGTTGTGCTTCTCGTTCACCACGAGCCGCCCCTTCCTTGACGCCGCCACGAGCTCCGCGACGTTCTCCCTTCCGGCGCTCACCTCCACGGTCGCCGCGAGCGGCGCGAACCCTTCTTTCTCCACGCGGACAGCCCGCCTGCCCGCGCTCACCCGCAGCGGCTTTTCCAGCGGAAGCTTGCCGCGCAAGCGATCGTCGACGAACAGCGACGCGCCGGCCGGCGCGTCTCCCGCCACCGTCAGCGTCCCGACCAGGCCCGAGAGCTCCGCCATGTCCGCCGCCACCATCGCGTCTATCTTCGCGGGCAGCTTCGGGTACTCGCGGCGCATCTCCTCGTACTGCTCCAGCGCGTCGTCGTACTGGCCGAGCTGCTTGAGGCACGAGGCGATATAACCCATGGTGTTCCGGTTCTTCTTGAGCCAGAGCGACCTGCGAAACGCCTCCAGCGCCTCGCGGTACTCCCGCATGTCGAATCGCGCGACGCCCTCGTCGAAGTGCGCCCGAGCCTCGGCCTCCTCTCCGGAGACAGCCGCCTGCGATGCCTTGGTCCATCGCGCAGGCGGCGCCGCCCTCGCGCCGGAGTCGAGCAGCATCAGCGCGACGACCCAGCCAACCAGCGTTCTCGCATGAAATGGACGCACAACCCCTGCCCTCCTCCCGATCATCCCGCCGTCACGACACCCGTGACATCATCCGTCGTCGAAGCCGCCGAAGCGCGCCGGTCTCTTCGGCGCCTTCCGGGCCGGTCTCGGCGGCAGGGCCTCGTTCAGGTCAATCACCGGCGGGGAAGGCTGGTTCTCCTGAATCAGCACCGGCCTCTCCGGCGCCTTGGCCCCCTTCCACACGCGCACCCAGCGCTGGTCGCCGACCTTGCCGGCGAGATCGACCGCCCCGTCCCGGCGATAGGCCGTCTGGCCGTCCACCTCCACGAGGGCGTCACCCGGCAGCACGAGGAGGGGCACCCGGCGCTCGGCCGGCCCGAGGACGGCCATCCCGGTGCGAGCCGCCGCCCTGGGCACCGCGACCTCGGCCGCGCTCGACACCGCCGGCACACCGCCGTCGCCGTCCGGCGCGCCGCCGTCGGCGCCCGACTGCGGCCGTTCGCAAGCGACGAGGCACATCGCCGCCGCCGCGACGATCGCGCCCCCGCGACGCACGCGCCCCCTGCTCCTGACGCTCATGGCCCCTCCTGCCCCCTCTTTACGACCGGTGTCCTCGAATGCTCGCGCTCGCACGCCGCATACCGCTCCGACGCTCTGTCCGGCGCCTCGCCGAGATGGAGCCCCCGCAAGCTCGCGGGAAGGCAATCCACATTGCTCGACAGGAGGCCCCGCCGGAGCTCGTCGGCGTCGATCGTGAAGGTGCGGGTCGTGTTGTCGGCCGCGACCGTGAAGAGCCGCTTCCCGCCGTCGAGGAAGACCATCGCGAGGATCGCCGCCTGCGTGTCGAGCAGGACGGGCTCGCTCATCCCGGGGCGCTCCCACGCCTCGCGGCTCCACAGGAGGACGCCGCCCTGCCGCAACGCGACGGCGATCCGATCGCCGCCAGGGCTCCAGATCGCCTGGAGGACGGCGACGCCGCGATCGAGGGACGCCATGACCGCGCCGCTCCGCGCGTCCCAGACCTGGACGGTGCCGTCCTCGGAGCCGGTGGCGATCCACGCCCCGTCGGGGCTCCACGCCGCGCTGTACACGGCGCCCCCGTGCCCCTTGAACGCCACGAGCTCCTGGGCCGCCGAGGCCAGCCAGACGCGCGCCGTGTGATCCATGGACGTGGTGACGATGCGCTGCGCGTCCGGGCTCCACGCGGCCGAGGTGAGGCCGTCGGTGTGCCCGGACAGCACCCGCGCGCCCCCCCACGCGCCGTTCACGGAGATGATGCGCGCGGTCCGGTCGTCCGATACCGTGACGAGGAGCGTCCCACCCGGGCTCCACGCGGCGGCGCGCACGGCAGCCGTATGGCCCAGGATCGACACGAGATCTCCCGTGCCGTCCACGCGGACGATGCGCGTCACCCCGTCAAAGCCAGCCGCGGCGACGCGCGCGCCGTCGGGGCTCAACGCCGCGCCGGCGATCCACGCGCCCTGCTGCGCGAGCACGACGCGCTCGCCGGTGCCGTCCGCGCGCCACACGCGCACGGCGCGGTCGTCGTATGCGGAAGCCACGAGCTCGGCGCCGGGGCCGACGAACGCAGAATGGTAGAACGCGGGGCGCTCGCGCGGCAGCGACTCGAGCATCGCCGGGCGCCAGATCCGCACCGTGCTGTCCCGCGAAGGGACCCCGACCAGCGGCGCCGCGGCCGTGAGCACGCGCGCTCCATCCGGGCTCCACGCGGCCGACAACACCGGGGCGTCGTGCCCGGCGAGGACGAGGTCCTTGCCTCCCTCCGACGGCCAGAGGCGCGCGGTGTGATCGAGCGAGGCCGTGGCGACGTACCTGCCGTCCGGCGGCCGGAAGGCCACGAAGGTGACGGCGCGGCCGTGCCCCGCGAGGACGACCGGCTCTCCGGCGCCGTCGGCTCTCCAGATCCGCGCCGTCTTGTCGGCCGACGCGGTGGCGACGCGCGCGCCGTCGCGGCTCCACGCGGCGAAGAGGACGTTGCCCTGATGGCCCTCAAGAACCACCGGTTTTCCCTTGCCCGAAGCATCGAAGATCCGGGCTGTGCCGTCGCTGCACGCGGTCAGGACGCGGGTCCCATCCGGGCTCGGTACGGCGAAGAGGACGCCTGCCTCCGACCCTCTCAAGATCACCGGCTTCCCGATACCGTCGGCCGCCCAGACACGCGCTGTCCCGTCGTCCGAAGCGGTGAGCACGCGCGCCCCGTCATCGAAGAAAACGGCCGCGTTCAGCGGTCCCGTGTGGCCCGTCAGCTCCACCACGCCGCCGCCATCGACGCCGTGGATGCGGGCAACGTGGTCGGCCGAGGCGGTCACGACGCGGCCTCCGTCGCGGCTCCACGCAGCGCGGCGCACAGGCCCGCCCCCAGCATTGAGCACCGCGATCAGGTTGCCGCCGGCGCCCCAGAGGCGCGCTGTCCCGTCCTCCGAGGCGGTGAGCACGCGCTTGTCGTCGGGGCTGAAGGCAACGGCGTTGATCCGCCCCTCGTGCCCGGAGAACACGACGGGATCGCCCGTTCCGTCGGCCTTCCAGAGCCTCGCCGTCCCGTCGTCGGACGCGGACAGGACCCGCTGACCATCGTGGCTCCACACGGCCGCGCGCAGCGGCTGCTCGTGGCCGCGGAGCGTGACGAAGAGCGCATTCTGGCGGAGCGCGTCGCTCGCCAGCGCGACCCAGCCGCGCGCGGCCTCGGGCCGCTGCACCTCCGGCAAGAGCTTGATGCCCCACGCGATCTGGCCGCTGTTCTTGAGCTCGCGAAAGCCCGCGAGCAGGCGCGCGTCGGAGGCCTCGATCTCCTTGTCCTTGGCGTTCGCCTCGGCCGCCCGGGCGTCCCTCTCCGCACCCTGGGCGTACGCCCGCTGGCGAAAGGCATAGAGGACCAGCATCACGGCGCCCGCCGCCACCACGACCGCCACGAGCGCCAGGGTCGCGAAGAAGCGCCGCTGCGCCCGCGCCCTCGCGAGCCGCCTCTCCGCCTCGCTGCGCTCGCGCGCGAGCTCCCTCTCCTGCTCTTCCTCGCGGCGGCGCTGCGCTTCCTCGCGGCGGCGCTGCTCCTCCTCGAGCTCGCGCTGCTGCCGCGCCTCGGAGACCCGGCGCGCCAGCCAGTCGTGGCCGATCTCGAAGTAACGGCTGCCCTGGTGCTCCTCGGCGTGGAGGATGGCGGCGCCCTCGAGCGCCTTGAGGATCGGCCCGAGCTCCTCGGCCGGCAAGAGCCGGAGCAGCTCCTTCTCGGTGCGCAGCGTGCGGCTGCCGTCCGCCGTGACGAGGTGATCCTCCAGGAGGCGCCGCGCCGCCGCGCTGAGCGCGCCGAGCTCGTCGAGCGTCGCCTCCAGGTAACGGCGCAGGATCGGCTCGGCCTCGACGGCCTCCTGCGCCGCCGCGTCGCCGCCCTGCGCCCGCTGCTGGAACAGCGCCCGGCAGACGATCTGCGCGTAGGCGGCCTGCGCCTCGGCGTCGTCCGACTCGGCCTGGCCGGGCATACGCACCTGGAGCATGAGCGCGCGCATCGGCTCGAGCTCCCAGGTCTGCGGCGGCTGCCCGCCGGCAGCGGCCTTGCAAACCGCCTCGGAGAGCTCGGCCACGCTGAGCGGACCGACGCGGAAGCCGTGGCTCAACAGCCGGCGATGCTCGCGCAGCCGATCGCGGAAGCGACCCAGGTAATCCTCGCGGAGCAAGAGCACCACGCGCAGGCTGCGGAGCGGCGTGTCCACGAGGCGATTCAGCGCGGCGAAGAACGCCTCCACCTCGGTCGTGCTCCGGCTCGGATAAAGCAGCTGCTCGATCTGGTCGAGGTACAAGAGCACGATCCGGGGCGACTTGCGCGCGGCGCGCTGCGCGGCCGACAGCAACGCCTCCTCGGCCGACAGCTCGGGGGGCCGCTCGCCGAACGAGAGAGCGGCGTAGACCGCGTCCGCGAGCCATCGCGTGGGCTCCTTGTCCTCGGGCCAGGCGTCGACCCGCACGACGCGGAGCCGCTGCGCGTCGACGAGCGCCGGGATCACCGACGCTTGCATGAGCGACGACTTGCCCGCTCCAGATGGCCCGTAGACGGTCACGCAGCGATTGGCGAGGACGCTCGCTTCAAGGCGGTACGAGAGCTCTTCGCGGCCGTGGAAGCGATCCCGATCGGCGGCGCGGTACGGCTGCGGGCCGGGGAACGGGTTCGCCGAAGGGACGATGCCGGTGCGCTCCGCCGCGTCCGCGGCCGAGAGCCCGCCCATGGAGGGCGGGGGTTGGCTCATGGGCGGTTCGTCCGCCGGCGCGCCTCCCGGCGGCGTGCTCCCGCTCATGACCCCTCGTCGGGGACGAACGCGTCGAGCTGCGGTACGAGCTCCGGGTCCTCGATGACCGAGGCGATGCGCCCGCCGCCCGGGAGCCCGCAGCCGGTCTCCCAGATCTCAGGCTCGCCGCGGTCGGCGTCCGGCGTCAAGATCGCCAGGCTGTCATTCGGCGCCTGCCGTTGATCGTAGAGCCAGCGCAGCAGCATGCGGTGGCGAAAGTCCAGCGCCGAGAGCCCGACGAAGAGGCCCGGCTGGACGCGCGGCCGCGCGAGCAGCTCCTCCATCCACACCGGAGGGTCGACCCCGAGGGCCCCGAGCAGACCGTGGATGTGATCGTCCTCGGTGAGCACGGGGTGGGAGAAGATGGGGCGGGGCCCGGCCGAATATCCGCCGTAGAGGCGCAGGATCATGAGATCGCTGTCGAGATCGAACCGCCTCGGAAGGACGGGCTCCATCTTCCACGCGGCGGCCCCGGCGGCGCGCTTCACTACGAGCGGCTTGCCGCCCGTGCCCAGCAGCGAAGGCTGGATGGCGAACACGTTCCGCTGCGGGTGCGCCTCGGCGATCGCGCGCTCCAGGTGCGGCCGCCAGAGGAGCGTGATGTGGACGCCGGGAGCGATGAGGCGCGCGAGCGCCCGGGCGAGCGGCGGGACCGGCTCCTCGAGGGAGGTCATGAGCGCTTGCTGGAAGAGCACGTGCAAGCTCTCCTGCCCGAACCTGAGCGCGCACCGCTGCGTGAGCGCGCTCAGCGAGAGGGCCTCGGGCGCGGTATCGCCGCTCTCCTTCATGAACGAGAGGAGCTCGGCCTTCAGCGCGGCGCGGTCCTCCTCGACATCGCCGAGCACCATCGTGAACGGCCTCTCGAGCAGGCTTTGCAGCGCGGGCGAGAGGCCCCGCGAGCTCCGCCGCGCGCGCTGGCGGGAGACGCGTCGCTCGCCGAAGTCGAAGATGGCCGAGCCCGTGCCGCGCAGGAAGAGAATCGGAGAGAACGCCTCGGCGCTCTGCGCGAGCAGCGTCCTGCGCGCCGCCGCCACGCTCGCGCCGATGTCGCCGAGGCCTCGCTCCGCGCCCGTGAGGGACCGGTAGATCTCGGACGAGCAGAGGCGCGCCGCGTCCGCCTTCACGGGCCAGAGGTGGGCCACCACCGCGTCCGCGCCGGCGGTCGCCAAGATCTCGGCGGCGCTGCCGAACGCGCCGGCCTTCGCGCCCTCGCAGGCCTCCAGGACCACGAGGCGCAGCTCCTCGCTGAACCTCGCGGAGAGCTCGCGTCCGAGCGCCTCCGCGGTGATCCACACCTCCTCGCCGTCCTCGTCGTCGGCCACGCGCAGGACGGGCCTCCCGGAGAGATCCACCCCGCCGTGGCCGAGCCAGTGCAGCACGTGAGGGGTCTTTCCGCGCCGCAGCCGGTCGAAGAGGGCCTGAGCGCTGATGTGCGGGCCGGCGATCGGATCCAGCCACTCCACCTCACCGGCCTCGATGGATGGCGAGAGGGCCTCTTTCAGCACGACGAGGCTCCGCTCATCCCTGCCCGGCGCGATCGCCAGCACGCGGACGGCGCCCAGGACATCCCGCGGCTCCCACGGGTCCGGCGATGTCACCCCGCGCGCCAGGAGAATCTTGGGGTCGGTCCCCAGGAACCCTTCCGTCGTGCCCGGACGGCAAAGGGCCTCCCAGGGGATCCCCACGAGCGCGCGGTCGCGCAGGAAGAGCCGCACGAGGACCGGGCTGTCCTTCGACGCCTCACGGAGCCTCGCCAGCACGTCCCGGAGATCGTCCTTGAGCAGCTCGCCGTGGAGCGCCTGGGCGTCCTTCACGACGGCAGGATCGAGCGCCCGGCCGCTCCGGACGGCCCTCCCCACCTTGCTGGCGAAGCCGTGCAGCGCATCCATGCCCAGCTCGGGCGAAAGCGCGTGCGCCGGGGGGCGCTCTCCGCGGCTCCCTCGCGCGCTCACGCGCACGCCCTGCCCGCCCGCGTCCACCTCGATCTCGAGCCACATACGTTTACTCAGGTTCAGATGTGCGCATAGTCGCAAAGCATCGTACCCGGGGCGGCCGTGGTCATGTCAAGCGAATCGCGGGCGCAACGCGACCGCGCGAGGCCACGGCGCCGCGTGCCCCCGAGCGGCCACGCCGGCCAGATGATTGCATCGCGCATCGAGAGGCCCAACCGGACGGACACTTCAGCGAATTTACCGCTCGTTTGGCGCGCACCGGGCCGCCTCGTCGGCTGGGCCGATCCTGGGAGAAAAGGAACGATCATGCGTCGCCTTCCTGCAAGAGCCATGGCGGGCTGGATCCTCGCGCTGGGGCTCCTCGGTGCAGAGGCGGATGCGGATCCGCCGGACATTGCGGCCCAGGTCGACGTATCCGGCGACGAGGCCGCCGCCCGAGCCCACTTCGACAGGGGCGTGGCGCACTTCGACCGGCAGGAGTATCGCGAGGCGATCGAGGAATTCCGCAAGTCGCTCGAGCACAAGAAAACCCGCAATGCGATGGGCTTCGTGGCCTCGTGCCTCAAGCAGCTCGGCCAGTACGACGACGCGCTGGAGCACTACGAAGCGATGCGCCGCGCGTACCCGAGGCTTCCTCCCAGAACGGAGGCCACGGTGGCGGCGGACATGGCGGAGCTCGCGGGTCTCGTGGGGACGCTGGTGTTGACGGGCGACGTGCCGGCGGGGGCGTCGCTGTTCATCGACGATCGGCTCCGGGGCAGGCTGCCGCTGGACAGGCCGCTCCGCCTGAGCGCGGGCAGCCGGGCGGTCCGCGTGGAGAAGGAGGGGTTCGCGCCGATCACGAGGACGGTGGAGGTCCAGGCTGGAAGAGAGAACGTGGCCGAGCTCGTGGCGAGGTCGCGGAAGGGGCGGCTCCGGGTGAGCGAGCGGCACAACTGGCCGCTGGAGATCGAGATCGACGGAAAGGCCACGGGCGCCGTGACGCCGTGGGAGGGGCTCCTCGATCCCGGCGAGCACACGGTGAGGCTGCGCGGGTTCCTCGACGTGGAGGCGCTGCTCTCGTGTGATGTGCCCGGGGTGAAGCCTGGAGAGAAGCGTGAGGCGGCGCGACGAGGCGCGAGGATGGAGTCGGGGGTCGAGAGGGTGGGTGTGCGGCTGTACGAAGTGACCGAGGTGGCGCTCGGGGCGGAGGACCAGGACGCGTCATTGAAGGTCGAATCCGCGCCCAGGAGAGCGCGGCTGTGGATCGACGGCAAGGAGGCGGGACAGACGCCGTGGGAGGGGCGCCTCCCGCTGGGGGAGCACACGATCGAGGTCCGGGCGGAGCGGTATCTCGGGGCAAGACAGGACGTGAAGCTCGAGCGGCGCAAGCAGCGGGAGGTGACGGTGGCGCTGGACAGGGTGCCACGGGAGCCGGGGTTCTGGACGCCGGAGTTCTGGACTGCGAGGAAGGTGGGGGCGACGGCCGCGTACGGGGCGGGCGTGCTGGGGCTCGGGGTGTTCGCGGTGAGCGGCGCGCTGGCCTTGAACACGAGCGCCGACCTGAAAGAGGCGTGCCCGCGCAACCTGTGTCCGCGCGAGAGGGCTGGGCAGAAGGAGCGAGCGCATGCGCTCGGGATCACGGCGCTCGGCGGGCTGATCGTGGGAGGGGCCGGCGCCGTCGCGGGGACGGTCGTGCTGGTCGCGGTGCGGCCGAGAGGAGCGGAGCAGCGAGGGAGATCGGCAGGGACGGCGTGGAAGGTGGGCATCGGGCCTGGCCGACTTTCGGTGGAGGGGGGCTTCTGATGGGCGCGGTGAAGAGCAGGATCGCGAGGGTCTTCGTGGCACTGGTGGTGCTCTTGATCGGGGCCGGTTGTGTGTCGAGCTGCGACGGGGTGCTGGGGATCGACGAGCTCGAGATCGCGTGCTCGCCCGACGACGTGAAGTGCGATGGCAAGACACCCCTGATTTGTAATGCCAGCGGTGTATGGGAGAACCAGCCGGCGTGCGGAGAGGGGTGCCAGAACGGCAGGTGTACCTGTACATCCAGCGAGACGTGCATCTGTACATCGAGCGAGGACGGGTGCTCGAACAACCAGACCTGCGTGAGGGGCCTGTGTGTGGGTGTTTGCGGCCCCGGGGACAAGGGGTGCAGAGGCCAGCAACCACAACGCTGCGGCGCGTCGGGGAGCTGGCGGGACGAAGGTCCCGCGTGCATGGACCGGACGTGCAAGGACGGCGAGTGCGTCGGCGAGTGCGCGCCCGGGAAGCGGTGCAAGGGTCTGACGCCCGAGACGTGCAACGACGAAGGGCAGTGGGCGGCGGGGGAGCCGTGCGACCCGGACTCCGGGTTTCATTGCTCGGGCGGCAAATGCGTGCAAACCTGTACGCCAGGGGATTTCCAGTGCTCCGGAAACATCCCGCAGGGCTGCGACGAGAGCGGGAGCTGGCAGAACAACGGTCCTGACTGCGATCCCTGTATCGGTTGTGATCCGACCACCGCTGCGTGCAAGACCAGTAGCCCCGTGGTCTGTGGGTTGGGAGAGAGCTGCGGCAACGGGACCTGCATCTGTCGAAAACCCAGGTTCACGGGCGTGCCGTTCTTTCCTGTGGGGAGCGGTCCCGATTCGGTGGTGGCCGCGGACCTGAACGGCGACGGCAAGCCCGACCTCGCCGTCGCGAACTACTACAGCGCCAGCGTGAGCGTGCTGCTCAACAACGGCGACGGCGCCTTCGCCCCCGAGGTCGACTACCCCACGAGCGCTGACCCAGAGGCGGTCGCGACCGCGGACCTGAACGGCGACGGCAAGCCCGACCTCGCCGTCGCGAACGGTGGTAGCGGCACCGTGAGCGTGCTGCTCAACCACGGCGACGGCACCTTCGCCCCCAAGGTCGATTATTCAACGGGCCATCATCCCAGCTCGGTTGCGGCCGCGGACGTGAACGGCGACGGCAAGCCCGACCTCGCCGTCGCGAACGGTGGCAGCGACGCCGTGAGCGTGCTGCTCAACCTCGGCGACGGCACCTTCGCCCCCAAGGTCAACTACCTCACGAGCGCTGCCCCCGAGTCGGTCGCGGCCGATGACCTGAACGGTGACGGCAAGCCCGATCTCGCCGTCGCGAGCGCGTTCATCAACACCGTGAGCGTGCTGCTCAACAACGGCGACGGCACCTTCGCCTCCAAGGTCAACTATCCAGCGGGCCATCGTCCCAGCTCGGTGGCGGCCGCAGACATGGACGGCGACGGCAAGCTCGACCTCGCCGTTGCGAGCGGCGGTAGCGACACCGTGAGCGTGCTGCTCAACAACGGCGACGGCACCTTCGCCCCTGAGGTCTGCTATCCAGCGGGCGAAGGTCCCAGCTCGGTCGCGGCCGCGGACATCAACGGCGACGGCAAGCCCGACCTCGCCGTCGTGAACCGCGGAGACCGCAGCGTGAGCGTGCTGCTCAACGACGGCGACGGCACCTTCGGCCCTGAGGTCGACTATCCGACGGGCGAAAGCCCCAGCTCGGTCGCGGCCGCGGACATCGACGGCGACGGCAAGCCCGACCTCGCCGTCGCGAACCGCGGAGACCGCAGCGTGAGCGTGCTCCTCAACAACAGCGACGGCACCTTCGGCCCTGAGGTCGACTATCCGACGGGCGAAAACCCCAGGTCGGTCGCGGCCGCGGACATCGACGGCGACGGCAAGCCCGACCTCGCCGTCGCGAACGAGTTCAGCGCCAGCGTGAGCGTGCTGCTCAACAACAGCGACGGCACCTTCGGCCCTGAGGTCGGCTATCCGATGGGCGGAAGTCCCAGCTCGGTCGCGGCCGCGGACGTCAACGGCGACGGCAGGCCCGACCTTGCCGTCGCGAAGGCTTTTCGCGGCACCGTGAGCGTGCTGCTCAACACCGGCGACGGCACGTTCGGCCCTGAGGTCGACTATCCAACGGGTTATGGTCCCAGCTCGGTTGCGACCGCGGACATCGACGGCGACGGCAAGCCCGACCTCGCCGTCGCGAACGCTCTCGGCGCCAGCGTGAGCGTGCTGCTCAACCACGGCGACGGCACCTTCGCCTCCAAGGTCGACTACCCGACGGGCGAGATCCCCAGCTCAGCTGCGGCCGTGGACATGAACGGCGATGGCAAGCCCGACCTCGCCGTCGCGAACGCCTCCAGCGACACCGTGAGCGTGCTGCTCAACCACGGCGGCGGCACCTTCGCCTCCAAGGTCGACTATCCAACGGGCGACCACCCCAGCTCCGTTGCGGCCGCGGACATGAACGGCGACGGCAGGCCCGACCTCGCCGTCGCGAACGATGGTAGCGCGACCGTGAGCGTGCTGCTCAACAACAGCGACGGCACCTTCGGCCATAAGGTCGACTATCCAACGGGCGAAAGCCCTCACTCGGTTGCGGCCGCGGACATGAACGGCGACGGCAGGCCCGACCTCGCCGTCGCAAACGCGCTGAGCGCCAGCGTGAGCGTGCTGCTCAACGACGGCGACGGCATCTTCGCCCCCCAGCTCGACTACCCGACGGGCGAAAGCCCCCACTCGGTTGCGGCCGCGGACATGAACGGCGACGGCAAGCCCGACCTCGCCGTCGCGAACGCTCTGAGCGACACCGTGAGCGTGCTCCCCAACATCTGCATTCCGTAGCGCCGCCACGCCTCGAGCGCGCTCTTTTCATGCCCATGCGACGCCAGGCTCGCCGCGCGTTGATCATACCGAGGGATCCCCGGGGTCAGGCTCCTGCCCGATGTCCTGACGTGCCCGCCGCCTGCTCGGCCAGGCCCCTGCCCATATCCCGACATGCTGGCCCGACGCAGCGCCGCTCCCGCGCAGCGTCGCCCGTCACCCCCCCGCGAGCAGCCGCGCGATCTCCCCCCGCTGCCGCCGCGCCGAGCGCGCCAGCGCGAGCTGCCCCGCCGCCCGGTGCAGGTTATGCGCAACCCGCGTCGGGAACCGCGCCGGATCCCAGCCGAAGTACCGGTCCTCAAAGGCGTCCCGGCAGAACCGCGCCGCGAGCTCCAGCGCGATCCGCTCGACGGCGTCCGCGAGCGCCTCCCGCTCCTCCGCGCCGAACGGCCGCACCTCGCGGTAGCCGGCGACCGCGGCGGCGAACACCTCCAGATCGAAGCGCGCCTCGGTCGCGTCCTCCCCGACCGGGTTGCACCACGACCGCCACGCGTCGCCGAGCTCCACGTCGATCGACTGCAGCGCCAGCGTGTCGAGATCGAGCAGGCAGATCCCCTCCTCCGCCTCGGAGAAGCGCAGGTTCGAGATCTTGAGGTCGCCATGGCAATGCCGCAGCGGCAGGTCGAGCCGCCCTTGCCAGGTGCGCCACGCGTCGAGGATCGCGTCGGCGAGCCGCCTCCCCTCCCCTCCTCCGGTGGCCGCGCCGTCCAGCCTCTCCATGTGCAGCGCCGTGTCGTGCGCGCCGACGCGGACGTGGCGGTACGTGTGCTCGAGGTCGTCCACCGCCCGGTGGAACCGCGCGACCAGCGCCCCCGCCGCGCGCGCGAGCGCGGGGGAGTCGACCCGGTGGTGCGTGCGGCCGGGGACGAAGTCCATCACCCGCCACACCGCGCCCGCGCCATCCCGCGCGCAGAGGGCGCCGTCCTCGGCGCGCAGCAGGCGCGGCGTCAGCAGGCCGCGGCCGGCCAGGTGGGCGGTCACCGCCTCGATGTCGTCGTGGACCTCGGGCGCGAAGATCGGGCTCACCCGCTGCACCACGAACCGCGGCGGCTCGCCGGCCACGCCGGCCACCCACGTTCCGTTGATCAGCCCCTCGTCATCGCAGCGGCGAACGCTGAGCCCACGCAACGGCGCCCACACATCCGGGATCATCGGCCCGGCAAGCTACCTGCGCTCCGTCTCCGGCGGCAAGGAAAGCTCCGTCTCCGGCGCCCCCGAAGACCCCGTCTCCTGCGGCGAGCGCACCTCCGTCGCCCCCAGCTCCGCCACCGCCAGCTCCGCCGCCCCCGTCGCCGCCGCCCGCCGCCGCAGCATCCACTCCAGCCCGATCCACGCGAGCACGCCCGCCCCGAGCCCGATCCACGCCGCCGACGCCGGCGCCTCGATCCGCTCCGCGACCACCGCGCCCCCCAGCATCGTGGCGCACAGCCCGATCGTCAGCGCCAGGTTGTCCACCGCCGACAGCCGCCCGACGAAGCGGTCCGGCGACAGCCGCTGCAGCTCCGAGCTCGACAGCACCCAGTTCGCGCCGCTGCCCAGCCCCCACACGAACGCCACCCCGAGCAGCACCGCCCAGTGCCAGTGCCGCGCCAGCGCGACCGCCGCGATCCCCCCGAACGCCGTCCACGCCGCCGCCGCCGCCGCGACCTCCCCCCGCACGCCGCGGCGGACGAGCGCCACGCCAACCAGCGGCCCGATCCCCGTGCCCGCCCCGCGCACGCACTGCATCAGCCCGAGCGTCAGCGCCGCCGTCCCGGCGAACGCGCGCTGCGCCGCGATCACGTTGAGCAGCAGCAGCGCCCCGCCGTTCGCCAAATGGACCGGCGTCTTCGCGAGCACCGCAGCGAGCAGCCGCGGCCGCTCCCACGCATGCCGCCACGCGAGCGCCAGATCGCGCCGCACCGACGCGATCGCGCTCGCGACGCCGCCCTCCGCCGGCCGCCCCTCCGCCACCATCGGCGGCAACCCGCCGAGCAGCAGCGCCCCCAGGCCGAACGACGCCGCGTCCAGGACGAGCGCCGTCGTCGGGCCGAGCGCCGCGATCGCGCCGCCCGCCGCCATCCCGACCGCGAGCATCACGCTCCACGTCGCCGACAAGATCGCGTTCGCCTCGAGCAGCTCGTCCTCCTCGACGACGTGCCGCAGCACCGCGCTCTGCACCGGAAAACGCAGCGCACCCACCGACGCGCGCACGAACACGAGCACCTGCACCGCCGCCACGCTGCCCAGGACGACCGCGCCCGCCATCGCCAGCGTGAGCACGCCCTGCACCACGCTCGTCACCACGAGCAGCCACCGCCGGTCGAGCCGATCCGCAAGCACCCCCGCCACCGGCGCGAACAGCGCGATCGGGAGGTGATGCCCCACCATCACCAGCGCGAGCGCCACGACCCCGCTCCCGTCCCCGAGCGCAAGCAGGCTCACCGCGACGAGGCTCATCCAGTCGCCGAGCAGCGACACGATCTCGCTCAGCCAGACGCGCCGGAGATAAGGACGCCGGCGGAGCAGGCCCGGCCGCGCCCGCGGTCGCGCATCCACGGAGGTCGCAGAGGTCACGGAACCCACGGAAGCCCTGACGACGTGGAGGACAGATCGCGCCTGCCGCTGTTCATCCAGGGCACACCGTGGTAATCGCGGCAGGGTCCATGCGAATTTGCGCCATCATTCCCGCCTACGAGGCCGAGCGCAACGTTGGGGACGTCACACGCGAGACGCTGCGGGTCCGCGAGCTGGCCGGCGCGGTGATCGTGGTGGACGACGGATCGAGCGACCGGACGGCGGAGCGGGCGCGCGCGGCGGGCGCCTCCGTGCTGATCCACCCGGAAAACCGGGGCAAGGGCGCCGCCCTGCGGACCGGCATGGAGTTCGCCCTCGCCGCGGGCTTCGACGTCGCGATCACGATCGACGCGGACGGCCAGCACCCGCCCGAGGAAGCGCTGCGCCTGCTCGACGCCGACCCGGACCCGGAGGCGCTGGTGCTCGGCGTCCGGGACCTCGTCGGCGCCGGCGCGCCGCGCGCCAACCAGATCTCGAACCGGATCTCGAACTTCTTCCTCTCGCTCTTCGCCGGCCGCCCGTTCGCGGACACGCAGTGCGGCCTGCGCCGCTACCCGCTCCGGCGCACCCTCGCGCTCGGCGCGCGCGACGACGGCTACGCCTTCGAGGCGGAGATCCTCCTGCGCGCGGTGGCCGCCGGCGCCCGCATCGTCGAGGCGCCGATCCGGGTCATCTACCCGCCCGAGGACGAGCGGCTCACGCACTTCGACAGCGTGCGCGACCCGGCGCGGATCGTGACCCGCGTGCTCGCGACGCTCGCGCTCACGCGCGGCCTCCGCCACGTGCCCGCCGCCCCGGCCCCGGCCCCGGCCGCGCGCCGCGCCGCCGTCGCGAGCGCGCTCGTCCCCGAGCTCGACCCGCGCCCGTCCCAACCGACCGCGGCGTCTCCCTGAGATCGGGGGCGGGCGTGCGCCACCGCCGCAAGCTCATCGCGGCCGCCGCGCTCCTCGTCGCGCCGGCGCTCGCGCACCTCGCGGTCGGCGCCGCCACGCGGATCGAGCCGCCGCCGATCCGCGCCACCGCCGGCGAGCCCGCGGCCGGGCCGGCGGGGCTGCGCGTGCTCGGCCCCGCCTACGCGCGGCCCCGCGGGCGCATCCTCGAGGCGCGCCTCGCCGGCTCGCCCGAGGAGATCGGCCACCAGCACGGCCGGCTCTTCTACCCGGAGATGGTCCAGAACGAGGGCACCCTCTACGACCAGTTCCGCCGCTACGTGCCCGTCGCGCCGCTCCGGTGGCTGCTCATGGACCTGTCGCGCCTCCAGTTCCGCGGCGTCGACCAGGGCATGGCCGACGGCGTCAGGCGCGAGATCGCCGCGCAGGCCCGCGCCTTCGCGCCCGACCCGTTCGACGGGGTGCTGCCCACGTACCACCGCTTCGTCTTCCTCCAGTCGCTCTACGACATCGCGCTCTCGTTCGAGCACTCCCCGCTCATCGGCTGCACGAGCTTCGCGCTCACGGGCGGCGCCTCGGCGGGCGGCCACGCGCTGCTCGCCCGCAACTTCGACTTCGAGGCGGGCCCCGTCTTCGACGAGGGCAAGGCGGTGTTCCTCGTCCACGAGGCGGGCAAGATCCCCTACGCCTCGGTCGCGTGGCCCGGCCTCGTCGGCGCGGTGACCGGGATGAACGCCGAGGGCCTCGCGCTCGTGGTCCACGGCGGGCGGGCGGGCGAACCGCGCGCCGCCGGCGAGCCGGTCGTGCACACGATGCGCGCGGTGCTCGGCCGCGCGCGCGGCGTCGACGAGGCGCTCGCCCTGCTCGACGACCCCGCGCACGCGCCGATGGTCTCGCACCTCGTGATGCTCGTCGACGCGGCCGGCGAGGTCGCGATCGCCGAGCGGGCGCCCGGCGCGCCGCTCCACGCGCGCAGGGGCGGCGCGCGCCGCGGGAGCGACAGGGTCCCGCTGACGAACCACTTCGAGGGGCCGCTCGCCGGCGACCCGCGCAACCAGCGCGTCGAGGCCGAGACCTCGACCCACGCGCGGCGCGCCCGCCTCGACGAGCGGCTCGCGGCCCTGCCCGACGGCGTCACGGTGGAGGGGGCGGTCGACGTCCTGCGCGACCGGCGCGGCCCCGGCGGCGCCCCGCTGCCGCTCGGCGACCGGCGCGCCATCGACGCGCTCATCGCCACGCACGCCGTCGTCATGGACGCAACCGCGCGCGTCCTCTGGGTGAGCGAGGGCCCCCACCTCGCCGGCCGCTTCCTGCGCTTCGACCTCGGACGGCTGCTCGACCCGGCGTTCGACCCCGCGCTCGACGCGGCCGAGCCCGAGGCCCTCCCCGAGGACCCGCTGCTCACGAGCGGCGACTACGCCGCCTGGGAGCGCGCCGGCTCGCCCCACCCCGGCGGAGAGCGCGGCGCCGCCGCACCTGATGCCGGCGCGTCGACTTCCCCGCCCGGCGGCTGAATGCCCGAACCCGCTGCTTGCACTATACGCCCCGCGCCCGGCAGCGGAATACCTGAGCCCGCCGCCTGCACGCCCCGCGCCCGGCGGCTGAACACCTGAGCCCGGCAGCTCCACGCCCCGCCCCGGGCGCAGGTGTGCCAGGGCGGCGCACGCGCCGATTTCCTGGGGCATTTCAATAAGCTGTCGAGCGCAACCCCTCACCCACGCCCGTACACCGGGGCTAGGACACCTCTCGTCCGGCGCTCCCCTACCGCATGATTGCCTAGCGCGAGCTTCCGGCCGACAATGCGATCCGGGGCGCAAGGTCACGGCAACGGAAGCGGTGACCTGGTCGACCGGACCATGACTGAAATCAACTTGATCAACAGCACCCTCGATTCCCGGTACCTCATCCTCGGGCTGCTCGGCGAGGGCGGAATGGGGGCGGTCTACGAGGCAAGGCACCTGGGGACCGGTCGCCGCGTCGCCGTCAAGGTGATCACGAGCAAGCTCGCGCAGGACGAGGCCGTCATGGCGCGCTTCGAGCGCGAGGCCAGGGCGGCCGGCGCCATCGACAGCGAGCACATCGCGAGCGTGCTCGATAGCGGGAGGGACCGCGCGACGGGCCTGCCGTACCTCGTCATGGAGCTGCTCTCGGGCGAGGACGTCGACCAGCTGCTCCGGCGGCTCGGCCCCCTGCACCCCGAGCTCGCGCTCTGCATCGTCGGCCAGGCGTGTGTGGGCCTGCAGAAGGCGCACGACGCCCGCGTCATGCACCGCGACATCAAGCCCGCGAACCTGTTCCTCGCCCGGCGCGACGAGGGCGAGGTCTCCGTCAAGCTCCTCGACTTCGGCGTCGCCAAGATCCAGGCGGAGGAGGCGGCCGAGTTCCAGCAGGAGCTCACCGCCACGAGCAACCTGATCGGCTCGCCGATCTACATGTCGCCAGAGCAGGCGCGCAACATGAAGGACGTCGACTTCCGGACGGACCTCTGGTCGCTCGGCATCGTCCTCTACAAGATGCTCACCGGCCGCACCCCGTACCGGAACTCCCGCGGGCTCGGCGAGCTCATCGTCGCCATCTGCTCGACGCCGGCGCCGCCCCTCCAGGGCCTGGCGCCCTGGGTGCCGCCCGAGGTCGCCGAGATCGCGCACCGCGCCCTCCAGATCGACCGCAACCTCCGCTTCCAGAGCGCGCTGGAGATGCTGGACGCCTGCCGGTCGCTCCTGCCGCACGGCATCTCGATCCACGAGGACATGCTGCAGCCGCTGCCCGACTCGGTGCAGTCGCAGGTCCCGCCGCCCTCGCGCTCGTTCCCGAACCCCGACGCCCCGACGCGGCGCCCGCCCACGTCGCCGGGCACGGCCACCAACTGGCCCGAGGGCCCCGAGTTCGCGACGCGTCGGCCGCCGACTCCGGTGGCCACGCCCCGCAGCTGGCGCGACAGCGCCGAGCTCGCGACACGTCGGCCGCCGACGCCGGTCAGCACGCCCCGCAGCTGGCCCGAGCACGTCACGCCGGTCGGCCACCAGACGAGCACCACCGGGCGCGGGATGGACCACCGGCCCGACGGGCCGCCCTCGTCGCGCACGGTGACCGGCACCTCCGTGCCCTTCCAGCAGACCGTGGTCGCGGGCGGCGGCGAGCCGGCCCCCGCGGCCTCGCGCCGCGGCAGCAGGGCAGCCCCGCTGCTCGCGGCGGCGGCGCTGGTCGCCGTCACCGGCGCGGGCGTCGGCGCCTGGCTGGTGCAGAAGACGACCGCGGCCGCGTCCGGGACGGGCGCCGCGCCGGCGGGCCCCGCCGCGCCGGCGGGCGCCGCCGCGCCGGCGGCCGCCGCGCCGGTCGGCGTGGGCGAGGGCATCATGCTGGATCCGGAGCGGCTCGCGAGCTTCGGCCCGCTGCCCTCGGTGGTGACGACGTCGACCAACCCGCTCACGGACGAGAAGATTCACCTCGGCCGGATGCTCTACTTCGACAGCCGGCTCTCGAAGAACCACGACCTCTCGTGCAACTCGTGCCACCCGCTCGATCGCTACGGCGCGGACGGCATGAAGGTGTCGATCGGGCACGCCCACCAGAGCGGCCGGCGCAACACGCCCAGCGTCTACAACTCCGCCGGGTTCTTCGCGCTCATGTGGGACGGCCGCATCGACAGCCTCGAGGAGCAGGCGAACGGGCCGATGATGAACCCGAGCGAGATGGCGATGACGCCGGTGCGGCTCGAGTCGACGCTGCGCTCCATCCCCGATTACGTGAAGGCGTTCAGCCGGGCGTTCCCGAACGACCCGTGGCCCGTCACCGTGAACAACACCGCGCGCGCGCTCGCCGCGTTCGAGCGCAAGCTGTTCGCGCGCGGGCGATGGGACCGGTTCCTCGAGGGGGATCCGCGCGTGCTCACCGAGGCCGAGAAGGAGGGCTTCAACGCGTTCGTCGACGTGGGTTGTGTCACGTGCCACTTCGGCCCGCACATCGGCGCGACGATGTTCCAGAAGCTCGGCCTGGTGAGGGCGTGGCCCGACACGATGGACCGCGGCCGCTTCGAGGTGACGAAGAAGAACGCCGATTTCATGGTGTTCCGGGTGCCGACGCTCCGCAACGTGGCCGCGACGGCGCCGTACTTCCACGACGGCTCGGTCTCGTCGCTGCCGGAGGCGGTGCGGCTCATGGCGAAGCACCAGCTCGGCAAGGACCTGAGCCACACGACGGTCGACCAGATCGTGACGTGGCTCAAGTGCCTGACGGGCGAGCTCCCGAAGGACTACATCGTGAAGCCGGAGCTCCCGGCGAGCGGACCGAACACGCCCGACCCGATCGCGGACTGAGCGCGGGCCGAACGTGGACTGAACGCGGGCCGAACGCGGGCTGAACGTGGGCTGAACGTGGACTGAGCGCGCGCGGGCGGAGCGAGCCCGCGGCGCGCTCGCGGGCGCTGCGGCGCGCGGCTGACCGGACGGGGCGCCGCCGGGGCTCGCTTGCCCGCGCGCTGGGCGTGTGGGATCGAATCGCGGGCCCGCGCGGCTCGTCCGAGTGAAACAGGAGAACGACGGCGATGCAGAGGCGATCTTTCCTGGTGGGTCTCGCGGCGTGCGGCGGCGCGCTCTCGCTGTCCGGCCGCGGCCGCGCGGACGAGGTGGGCGACGCGCTGGCCGAGATCACGCGGGCGCGGGCGTCGGTGAAGACGCTGGTCGCCCCGTTCACGCAGGAGCGGAGCATCGGCCTCCTGGCGACGGCGGTGAAGAGCGACGGGGAGATGACGCTCGTCCTGCCCGATCGCCTGCGCTGGGAGCTCAAGCCGCCGGACGCGATCACCTACTGGCTCACGCCGGAGGGCTTCGGCTTCGCGACCCCGAAGGGCGCGGCCGGCGCGGGGCGCGGCGCGGCGGGGCGCTTCGGCGCGGTGCTCTCGGACCTGCTCGTGCTGCTCGGCGGCGACCTCGGCAAGCTCCGGGCGCGCTACGACCTGTCGATCCCGAGCCGCGCGGACGGGATCACGCTCGCCGCGCGGCCGCGGGCCGAGGAGGTGGCGAAGCACGTGCGCAGCCTCGAGATGACCTCGGGGCCGGAGCTCTGGTCGGTGCGGCGCGTCGTGATCGAGGAGAAGAACGGCGACCGGAGCGTCATCACGTTCGGCAAGGTGGCGCGCGACGTGACCGTGGACCCGGCGCGGATGCGGGCGCCGAAGCCGGGCTGAGCGGGCGCCGCGCGAGGGCGCAGGACCGCTCCTCGAAGAGATCGAAGATGCAAGCGAACTCGAGGTCCCCGGCGCCCCCCGCCGGGCTCGTGTACTCGCGACCGTTGATGTTGTTCCACCCCGTGTCGGCCGGCTGAATGGCCTCATCGCCGGTGATGAGCGCGCGGCGCCTGGTCCCTCTGGCCGCGATTTCGACTATGACGCCCGGCATGCGACGCCTCCTGCTCCCCCTCCCCGCCCTGACGCTCGCCGCCGCCTGCTCTGCCGCTCCGCCGGAGCCTGCCCAGCCGGCGGGCCCGATGCGCGATGAACGCCCAGAGCCCCCGCCCGCGGCCGCGCCCTCCCCCGCCGGGACCGCGGGCGCGGCGCCCCCGGCGGCGGAGGCGGGCGCGCCTCCTGCCGAGGCCGGTGCGGCCGGCGGGGAGAGCGCGGGCGGCGCGGCGTCGCAGGTGTGCCCGGCCGACATGAAGCTCGTCGACGGCGAGTACTGCAGCGAGGTCGAGCACACGTGTCTCCGCAGCTGGTACGACAAGTCGAACAAGAAGACCGTCTGCGAGGAGTTCGCCCCCACGCCCGGCCGCTGCACCGGCGAGAAGACCAAGAAGCGGTATTGCATCGACACGTACGAGTGGCCGAACAAGAAGGGCGAGCGGCCCGAGGTGATGAACCGGTTCCACCAGGCGCAGATCAAGTGCGCCGCCGTCGGCAAGCGCCTCTGCACCGAGTCGGAGTGGACGCTCGCCTGCGAGGGCCCCGAGATGAAGCCTTTCCCGTACGGGTATTCGCGCGACGCGACGAAGTGCAACGGCGACCACCTCTGGGACGACCCCGACATGAAGAAGGTCGCGAAGCGCGATCCGGGCGAGCTGGCGCGCCTCTGGAAGGGGGTGAGGAGCGGGTCGCAGCCGCAGTGCATCAGCGACTATGGCGTGGCGGATCTGCCCGCGAACACCGATGAGGTCGTGGCGAGCGAGACGACCGGCGGCTGGCGCGGCAAGTTCGACAGCGTGCACACCGGCGGCCCCTGGTACAAGGGCGTGCGCAACCAGTGCCGCCCGAAGATCTACACGCACGACGAGGGGTTCTACTATTACTTCCTGAGCTTCCGCTGCTGCGCCGAGCCCGACGGCAAGGCCACGGACCCGCGGACGCCGCGCCAGATCCAGGAGGGGTGGCAGATGGATCGGGTCGAGCGGCTCGCGCAGTTCACGATCGCGGACATGCGGGAGAAGCTCGAGCTGAAGGCGCAGGGCAAGTGCGAGTGCAAGGCGCACGACATCCTGTGCAAGACGATGTGCGGCACGCTGCTCGGGCCGGGGGCCGTCGACGCGACACCGGGCGCGGCGCAGGGCGCCGGCGCGGCCGCGCCGGGGAGCGAGAAGCGGTGAGCTAGCACCGCGCCGCCCAGGGACGAATTTGCGGTGCAGAACCGGCGCGAGCCGTGGGATTCGGCGCGGTCTCGGGGGGCGCGACGACGGCAGGCATCTCCGGCGGCGTACGCGCCCGGTCGCCCTGAGGAGACCTTTCGCTGCCATCCGAGATCCGGAGCCTAGCTCCGAGCGTCACAAGCCTCGGCCAGGGATCCCGAGAGATTTAACGCAAAGGCGCAAAGGCGCAAAGGCGCAAACCAGAATTTTCTCTGTATTCTTGCGCCCTTGCGCCCTTGCGCCCTTGCGCCTTTGCGCCTTTGCGTTAAATCTCTCTTCTCTCGCCGTGATCCCTGCCAAGGCCTCTCACAGGCGGAACTAGCTGCGTTTCACGCGGAGGCCGACCTCGCTCTGCGCTGGCCTGGGCATAAGCATGGGCTATAGGTTGCCTCATGTCATCCCAGTCCCCCACCCCAGCTGCCCCTTCGCCTACTTCGCTCACCTTGGCCGCGGACCGGCCCGACGCCGACGAGCTCGCGCGGCTCGTGCTGCGCTTCTGCGACGCCTTCAATCGCGAAAACCTCGACGAGGCGATGACCTACTTCCACGAAAACGCGCTCTACGTGCCGATGGACGGCAAGCGGCACCACGGACGCGCGGCCATTCGGGCGGCTTTCGAGCCTCAGTTTCAGGGCGCCTACGGACGCCTCGAGTTCATCAATGAAGATTTGATCGTCGACGCCGCGCGCGGCCGCGCCGTGCTGCGCTGGGTCTGCCGTCACCACCTCGACGTCCCCGCGCGCGGATCGCTCCGTCGCCGCCTCGGCGCCACGCTGCTCCGCCGCGCCCTCGGCCGCGGGCGCGACTGGCAGGGGCTCGACGTCTTCTACTTCGAGGGACGCCAGATCGCGGAGAAGCATAGCTTCTCCAGGACGTCGTTGCCGCTGTTTCGACGTGAGCTCCAGCCCGAGCCCTGGCGGGGACCCGCGGACCTCGAGGACGAGGCGCGCCCGCGCAAAGACGGCTGAACGAGACGCCGTCGACGCGACGGGATGGCGAGTCCCGCCAGCGGCTCCGTCCGCCCGGCTTGACAGAGCCGGCTCACGTTGCTTCCATGTTCACATGGAGCGCGAGGACCCCTCGCCGTGCGAGCAGCTTCGCCGCTCCGCGGAAGGCACGGCGCCAGGGCTGTCGCCCCGGAGGGCGGTCTCGTCCCACCCGCTCGGCGCCGCCGAGATGATGATGATCGACGGTGGGCCGCCGCGGTCGGTGCACGAGCCGCGCTCCGAGACCGGCGGAGGGCACGCTGTCCTGCTTCAGCTCGAGGGAAGCTGCGTCATCGAGCAGCCCATGGCCACCTGTGAGCTCACGCCCGGCTCGATGGTGATCCTCGACGACGCGATACGAACGGTGCGCACGGCGACCGGCAGCGATCCCGCGCAGCGGTGGCTGTTTGCGCGCGTTCCATCGCGCTCCTTCGGAGGTGGCATGTGGGGGCGCGCGGCGCTCCGCGTCATGACGAAGGACAACGCCGTCGATCGGCTGCTGCACGACCTCCTCTTGAACCTCTGGTCCTCGGCGCCTCACATCGACGGCGTGCAGCAGGAGGCGGGTCTCGCGGCGCTCGACGCCTCGGCGAGGATGTCGTCCGCCGCGCAGGATGCGCGTCGGACTGCGCGCGTCCATGTCCGGGTGGAGCGTGCCATCGAGTTCATCGAGCGCGAGCTGGCGGATCCTGACCTGACGGCCGAGCGGGTGGCCTCTGCGCAACGGGTCAGCCGGCGGCACCTCGATGGGCTGTTCGCGGCGAGCGGATCGAGCGTCGAGGCCTGGATTCGAGAGCGTCGGCTGCAGCGCGCCGCGGAGGCGCTGCAACTCGGCGGTCCGGACAGGAAGCTCCTGGCGGTCGCGGTCGAGCACGGGTTCTCCAGCCAGAGCCACTTTTCGCGCGCGTTCGCCCGTCGCTTCGGCATGACGCCCAGCGCGTGGCGCAAACGCGCCTCGCTCATCTGAGCAGATCTCGGGCGCGGCGCATTCTCTTGAGGACACGAAGGCTCAAGAGCAGCGGGGCGCCGACGAAGGCGGCGACGAGGACGGATATCGTGAAGGCGCGCGTCCCCGTCGTGAGGTTGTCGAGGGCGCCGATGTTGAACATGACGACCGGCGGCACCAGGATGGCCGCGCCGAGCATCGTCGCCGCCGCGGTGTGTACGGCGTCCACGGTCGCGTGGCGCAAGGCCCGCGCCGTCCCGAGCGCGATCCCGATCGCCACGGCGCCGAGGAGCCCGATCGGGAGGCGCGCCAGCGTCCGGTAGGCATCGGGACCGAAGAGCCGCGCGGGCATGACGAAGCACGCGAGGCCGAGCGCGAAGACCGCCGCGCCGACAGCGCCGATCACGACGCGGATCCAGGCGGGTGCTCGCGCGGGCGTCACGCGTCCTCCAGGACGAAGTCGAAGGTCGCGACCGGAAGGCCCGAGGCGGTCTCTCCGAGGTCGACCACGAGCCTCGGATTGAACGTGGGGTCGTTCGCATGGCTCTTCGCATCCTCCGGAAAGAAGATCTGCGTGGTCAGGAGCTTTGTCCTCGCCCCCTGCACCTTGACGTGGATATGAGGGGACCGGGCGAAGCCGAAGAGCACGTACCCCTTCGGGAAGATCGTGCTCACCTCGAACTCGCCGCCCGGGCCGGTGAGCTGATGGCCGCGGTACCCGTAGTCGACGTTATCGTAGAGCGCGTTCTCGTCGGTCTGCCAGAGATCGATCACGGCCCCCGAGATCGGGCGGCAGCGCACGTCGAGCACGCGGCCCCGCAGCACGAGCTCGCGGCCGCGGTGGCCCTGGCGCCGGAAGTCCTTCTTGAGCGGCGTGTTCGGGGCGTAGAAGGGCCCCTCCTCCGTGCGGTCCGTCGCGGGCCGCTCGACACACGCGGGCGTGGGCGCGAGCGAGGCGTCCGGCGGCGCCGACGCCGGCAGCTCGTAGACGAGGGGCTGCGGGAAGAGCTGCTTCGATACCAAGCCGCCGAGACCGAACGCGGCCAGACCGAGGCCGCCGAGGCCGGCCGCCAGGACATCGCGGCGCGTAGGACTGCCGTCGTCACGCGTAGGGTTCACCGAGAAGTTCGCGCCGTCTTTCATCGCAGAGCTCCTTGCCCCGTTACCCCGGAACGGGTCATCGGAACATGCCGCAGGCGGAGCTCGGACGTTTGCTCGAGGTGGAAGTGAAGGTTTGGCCGACGTGGAGGTCGAGGGCGTCGTCCACGGCGTTCAGCCGCCGCCCTCCCCCGAGCGGATCGCGCCCGCGCGCCGGCGAGACCGCCGCGCGTCGCCGCCGGCGAGCTCGTGGCCGGGGCGGCGGCGCGGATCGACGGCGGCTCGATGCCGGCCTCTCGATCCCGCTCTATACTCGCGAGGTCGCCGCGCCTGACCTCGCGTTCAGCGGCGCCGGGGCGCACCCTTGGGCGGCGTTCGACGGACAGGAGAGGATGAGCACATGAAGGCATACGAGCTGCAAAAGACGCAGGAGACCGGGGGAGCGGATGCGTGGGTGCAGGTGGAGAGGGACGCGCCGAAGGCGGGACCCGGGCAGGCGCTCGTGCGCATACGGGCCGTGTCGTTGAACTACCGCGATCTGCTGATCGCGAAGGGCGGCTACCTGCAGCCGGTGACGCGGCCGGTGATCCCGGTCTCGGATGGGGCTGGCGAGGTCGTGGCGGTCGGAGAGGGGGTGACGCGGGTCAAGGTGGGGGACCGGGTGACGCCGACGTTCTTCCAGACGTGGACCGACGGCGAGGCGAAGCGGGAGCAGCTCCGGGACAGGGCGCTGGGGGCCGGGAGCACGGATGGGGTGCTGGCGGAGCTCGTGGCGCTCGACGCCGAGGGGCTCGTGCCGCTGCCGGAGCACATGAGCCTGGAGGAGGGGGCGACGCTGCCGTGCGCGGCGGTTACGGCCTGGAACGCGCTGGTGCCGCAGGGGAAGCTCCAGGCGGGGCAGTCGGTGCTGGTGCAGGGCACGGGCGGGGTGTCCATCATCGCGCTGCAGCTCGCGCATGCGCTGGGGGCGCGGGTGATCGTCACGTCGAGCAGCGACGAGAAGCTGGCGCGGGCGCGCGAGCTCGGGGCGGACGAAGGGATCAATTACCGGAAGCACCCTGACTGGGAGGAGAAGGTGCTGGAGGCGACGGGTGGTCAGGGAGTGGACCACGTGATCGAGGTAGGCGGGCAGGAGACGCTGCCGAGATCGATCCGGGCGACGCGAGAAGGGGGGCACATCTCGCTGATCGGGCTCCTGAGCGGGGCGTGGGGGGCGCCAGAGCCGAAGGTGATCGAGCAGAAGAGGCTCCAGGTGCTGCCGGTGTTCGTCGGGAGCCGGGTGATGTTCGAGGAGATGAACCGGGTGCTGGTGGCGCACCGGATCAAGCCAGTGATCGATCGGGTGTTCGGGTTCGACGAGGCGCCGCAGGCGATGAGGCACCTGGAGTCGGGGGCGCACTTCGGGAAGGTGGTGATCCGCGTCTGAACGGCCCGAGCCGGACCGGCGCCGAGAGGCCGCACCACCGCCACGACACGTCCGTGTCGTCCTGGGGCACCGATCATGTTGTTCGAGCGAGAAATCAAGCGCCAAGGACGCCAAGGCGCCAAGATATTCTCTTCTTCTTGGCGTTCTTGGCGTCCTTGGCGCTTCGAATTCTGCTCGTTTCAGGCTGGTTCAACCCGCTTGTCGCTCTAGCCGCTGCCCACCAGATCCACGGCGTCCAGCCCTTCGCCCTCAATCGCGACCTGGATTCCCAGCAGCGCTCGCGCGCCGCCCGGTAGATGGATCCCTGGGCGACGGGCAGCAAGACCCGCAGCTCCGCTCTCGCGGGCACCTCCGCTGATCACCACGACCCGCACATGACTCGGGACCATCGTGGCTCGCTGCGCCTTCGATGTAGGTCTCTTGCATACCCGGGTACGGCCGTCGCGGCCTCCTTGGGCGCGAGCGGGGCAGTCGTGCTCTCCGCGTGAGCGCACGAAGGCCGCTGCGAGGGGCGCCGGCGCGCCGAGCCGCGAGGGGCAGCGACGCGATGCCGAAGAAGTTGATTGTACACAAGGCCCACGTCTGTTATAGCGGACGCACGTCTTCTTTTGCGGATGCGATGCGCTGCGTCTGGCCCGCATGAACGATCTCCGAGCCCCTCCGACAGCAGCCCAGCGCCCTTCGAGCGGCGGAGACGGCTACGCAAAGGTTCCCTCTCAAAGGTTCCCTCTCCATGACCCATCGCTCATCGTCCGAGCGCCGCTGGATCCATTCGCTAGGCATCGCCGCAGCGCTGCTGAGCGCTGCCCGTCCTGCGGCGGCGCAGCCCGCGGGGCCGAGCCCGACGGCCGCCGCGCCCGACGGCGCGGCGCCACCGCCGGGCGGAGCGGCCCCTCCCGCGCCTGTCGCCCAGGCGACGGCACGACCTCCGCCGGCGAACAGCGCCGTATCCCCCGCGGCGGCGGCGACGGCGGAGGCAGAATCGGCGCTGGCCCTCCGCATCGGCGGGGGAGCTATCGTATGGTACTATCAGCCGTTCCTGAGCGGCTACAAGCCCAACATGCAGCTAGCCTTCATCGCCCTCCGCATCAAGGCGACGTATGGCAGGTTCGGCGTCTACGTCCACCCCCGCATCCGCGACACGAAGGCCGCCCCGTTCTTCGAGGGGACTGTATGGATCGAGGAGGCGTACGCCTGGGCCGACCTGGTCACGGGTGAAACGCCGCTGACGCTGAAGATCGGGAAGATCTATAACCAGCTCGGCCTCTTCTGGGACAACTCCTTCTACGGCAACATCCAGATGTTCGACGGCCTCAAGCTCGCCCCCGAGCACGGGCTCTCCCTGGAAGGGAGGTTCGGCGCAGAGGACAAGGCTGGGGTCCGGTATACCGCGCAGTTCTTCCCTGTCGACGGGCGGACCAACCTCTCCTCCCAGGACCGCGACACCGTCTCGATCCCGGGCGCGCGCCGCCGTTACCAGGCCATCGTGCGGGGCGAGCCCTTCGTGCAGCTCGACGGCGCGACCTCCCTCAAGGCCGGCGTCTCCGCCGAGTACCTGCAAGCGGACCTCCCGTCCGGCCCGAAGGACGTGCTCCGCGGCGCGCTGGATACGACGCTGACGATCGGGAAATGGGGGCTCTGGGGGGAGTTTCTCTACCAGAGGGGCCAGACGGTGACCGACTTCCCGTACGCCGGAAAGCCCGCGACGGACACCGCGCCTGCCGTCCCCGGGCGCGCCTCGGCTCACAACTACTATGTCCTCGCCGGCACGGAGTACACCTACGGCCGCGTCACCGCGCGCTACAACTTCAGCTACGGCCGCTACGCAGACCAGGCGGTGAGCGAGTGGATCCACGAGCCCGCGGTCGGCGTCGCGCTGGCCGAGAACCTCGGCATCCTGACGGAGCTCGTGCTCTGGGAGCGGAGCGCCCCCGAGGGCCATTCGTTCGTCGACAGGAGCCTCGCCATCTCGCTGAACGGGCGCTTCTCTCATCTCGTGACCGGCAAGGAGTAGATCGCGATGGCCCTTGTTGCTGGTTTTCGTAAGCTCTTCGCGGCCGCGCTCACGCTGCTTGCGCTCCTCGCCTGGGCCCTGCCCGCGCCCGCCGCGGAGGACTGCGGTAAAGTTCGCCTCTCCGACATCGGCTGGACAGACATCACCGCGACGACCGCGGTCGCCTCGGCGGTGCTGCAGGATCTGGGGTACGAGCGCCGCGTCGACCTGCTCTCGATCCCGGTCACCTTCGAGAGCCTGAAGAACGACGACGTCGACGTCTTCCTCGGGAACTGGATGCCCGCGCAGGCGGACGGCATCAAGCCGTACATGGAGAGCGGCGCGGTGGTGGACCTCGGGGTCAACCTGGAGGGGGCCATCTACACGTTCGCCGTGCCCAGGTACGTGTCGGACGCCGGGGTCACCTCGGCGGAGCACCTCGCGGCGCACAAGGACAAATTCAAAGGCAATATCTACGGCATCGCGCCGGGGGCCGCCGCCAACCGGATGGTGCTCGGGATGATCCAGCAAGATGTCTATGGCCTCAAGGGCTTCACGCTGGTCGAGTCCAGCGAGCAGGGCATGCTCGGCGAGGTGAGCCAGGCCGTGGCGAACAAGGAGTGGATCGTCTTCTTCGGGTGGAGACCGCACCCGATGAACAACCAGATCGACATGACCTACCTCGCCGATCCGCTCGAGAAGTGGGGGCCGGGCGGCGGCGCGTCGGTGGTCCACACGGTGGCGAGCAAGGGCTTCGTGGAGCGTTGCCCGGACCTCGTGAAGCTCTTCAGGAACATGAAGTTCACCGCCGAGATGGAGAACGTCCTGATGGGGCAGATCCTCGAGGGCAAGATGGCCCCGGAGGACGCCGCGCGGGCGTGGCTCCGCGCCCACCCCGAGCAGGCCGAGGCCTGGAAGAGCGGCGTGCCTCCCGCGCGCGCGGCGGCCCCTCGCGCCACGACCCCCGCGGCGCCGCTCACCGAGGCAGAGACCCCGGCGGCGACCGCGCGGAAGCTCCCCCTGGGCGACTGGATCGAGCGCGGGACAAGGCTCATCACCGCCCGGTTCGCGGGGCAGTTCCGCGCCGCCTCCAGGGCGGTCTCCTGGCTGCTCGAGGGGAGCGTACACCTCTTGCTCCTCGCCCCGCCGCTGCTCCTGATCGGGGCCGCTGCCCTGCTCACCTACGCGCTGCGGCGCCGGGTCGCGCTCTCGGCCGCGGTCCTCGCCGGAGGGCTCTTGATCTGGAACCTCGGCTACTGGCAGCCGACCCTGGAGACGCTCGTGCTGGTGCTTATGTCCACTACGCTCTCCCTGCTCCTCGGCGTGCCCCTCGGCATCGTCGCCGCGCGGCGCGCCAGGTTCTACGCAGCGCTGCGGCTGTTGCTCGACCTCATGCAGACCATCCCGACGTTCGTTTATCTCATCCCCACGCTGATGCTGTTCGGCCTGGGCGTCGTCCCCGGCCTCCTCTCGACCGTGGTGTTCGTCCTCCCGGCGCCGATTCGCCTGACGTACCTGGGCATCACCAGCGTACCCAGGGAGATCATCGAAGCCGGGGAGGCGTTCGGCGCGCGGCCCATGCAGCGCCTCTTGAAGATCGAGATCCCGCACGCGCTGCCGACGATCATGGAGGGCGTGACCCAGGCGCTGATGCTCTCTCTCTCCATGGTGGTCGTCGCCGCGCTCGTCGGCGCCGGCGGCCTGGGCTCGCCGGTGGTGCGCGCCCTCAACACCGTCGATATCCGTCAAGGGTTCGAGGCAGGGCTGGTCATCGTCATCCTGGCCATCTTGCTCGACCGGACGTTCAAACATCACAGACCCCAGCGCACCTTTTCGTGAGGCAAGAGCGCATGATCAAGGTCGAGCATGTCTACAAGGCGTTTGGCCCCTCCCCGCGGGGCGCGCTCGCCCGCCTGGACCACGGAGAAGATCGGGAGGCCATCCGCAAGGCCACCGGAAACCTCGTCGCGCTCGCGGACGTCTCGGTCGAGGTGAACCCGGGAGAGATCCTCGTCGTGATGGGCTTCTCGGGGTCCGGCAAATCCACGCTCCTCCGCTGCCTCAACGGCCTGGTCCGACCTGATCGCGGCCGCGTGCTCATCGAGGACGGGGGCCGGGAGATCGACCTCACCACCGCGGACGAGGAGACCCTCCGGCAGATCCGCCTCACGCGGATCGCCATGGTCTTTCAGAAGCACGCGCTCCTGCCCTGGCGCACGCTGCGCCAGAACGTCGCCCTGGGGCTCGAGCTCCGCGGCCTCAGCAGCGCCGAGATCGACAAGATCGCCGACGCGAAGCTCGATCTCGTGGGCCTCGGTGACTGGAAGGACAAACACCCCGACGAGCTGTCCGGCGGGATGCAGCAGCGCGTCGGCCTCGCCAGGGCGCTCGCCACGGACGCGGACATCCTCCTCCTCGACGAGCCCCTGAGCGCGCTCGACCCCCTGATCCGCATGCGAATGCAGGACGAGATCCTGGCCCTGCAGCGGGTGCTCAAGAAGACCATGATCTTCGTCAGCCACGATCTGGACGAGGCGCTGCGGATCGGCACTCGCATCCTCCTCATGGAGGGAGGGCGCGTCGTGCAGCTTGGCACCCCGGCGCAGATAGTCACCGCCCCGGCGACGGCGTACGTGAAGAAGTTCGTGGCCCACGTCAACCCGCTCGCCATCCTCCGCGGAGATGCGCTGATGCGGCCCCTCGCGAGCCTCCCACGTGCCCCTCTGGACCCGCGCGTCGTCCTGCTCGACAGAACCGGGCGTTACCGCTGCGTGCTGAGCGCGGAGGGCCGGCCTTCCACGCTCGTTTTCGAGGGCAAAGAGGGGGGGCGCTTCGTTCCCTACGACGATACCCTCGCGCTCGACAGGATCGCCGAGGACGCGATCGTCACCGGGAGGCTCGACACGACGATGCGCACCGCGCTCACCGTGAACCACGCCACAGGCCGGCCCATGCTCATGGTGGACGCCGACGGCAGGCTCGAAGGGGTCATCAGCGAGTGGGAACTCCTGCGCGCGATGGCGGAAGAACGATCGACCCCCGCGGATCGACAGGGCTCAGCGCAGGGCATCGAGGCGGCGGCGCCATGAGCCCCCACAAGACCCGGCCGAACATCCTGTTCATCATGGCCGACCAGCTCGCGCCGCAGTTTCTGCCGGCGTACGGCCACCGCGTCGTGAAGGCAAACGCGATCGAGCGGCTCGCCGGCACGGGCGTCGTCTTCGACGCCGCCTACTGCAACGCCCCGCTCTGCGCGCCCTCGCGCTACGTGCTGATGACCGGGCGGCTTCCGTCGCAGATCGGGGCCTGGGACAACGCCGCCGAGCTCTCCGCCGACATCCCCACGTTCGCCCATTACCTCTCGAGCCTCGGCTACCGCACCTGCCTGAGCGGCAAGATGCATTTCTGCGGCCCCGACCAGCTCCACGGCTTTCAGGAGCGGCTCACCACGGACGTCTACCCGTCCGACTTCACCTGGACGCCTGACTGGGACGCGCCAGACCGCGTGCTCGACTGGTATCACACGATGGACGTCGTGCGGAACGCCGGCCCCTGCATCCGCTCGAGCAACCTGGACTACGATGACGAGGTCGCCTTCACCGCGACGCGTTACCTCTTCAACCACGCGCGGCAGGCCGACCGGCGGCCGTTCTGCCTGGTCGTGTCCTTCATCCATCCGCACGATCCGTACACGATCCGCCCCGAGTTCTGGTCGATGTACGACCCGGAGGAGATCGACATGCCGGCGGTCAGCGCGCAGGACGCGCCGCGCGACCCGCACTCGGAGCGGCTGCGGCGCGCGATCGGGATGGAGGATCCGCCGCCTGCGCCGGACCAGGTCCGCAACGCGCGAAGGGCCTATTACGGCGCCGTCAGCTACCTTGACGGCAAGGTCGCCGCGCTGCTCCAGGCGCTCGAGGAGGCCGGCCTGGCCGAGAACACGGTCGTGATCTTCACGAGCGACCACGGCGACATGCTGGGCGAGCGCGGCCTCTGGTACAAGATGAGCTGGTTCGAGCACTCGGCCCGCGTCCCGCTGATCGTCTCGTTCCCTGCCGCGTTTCCGGCGCGTCGCGTCGCGGCCTCTGCCTCGCATGTCGACCTGCTCCCGACGCTCGTCGATCTGGCGACCGGCGGCGGCCGGTACGATTACCCGACCCCGCTGGAGGGCCGGTCCTTGCTGCCGGAGCTCTCGGGGAGCGTCGGCCGGGACGAGGCGATCGGCGAGTACTTCGCGGAGGGCACGGGCGCGCCGCTCTTCATGATCCGGCGGGGCGCCCGGAAGTTCGTCACGTGTGATGGCGACCCGGATCAGCTCTACGCGCTCGACGAGGACCCGCGAGAGCTCCGCAACCTGGCGGGCGATCCGGCGCGCGGCGGCGAGGTGGAGCTGCTTCGCAACGAGGCGAAGCGGCGCTGGGACGTGGCGAGCCTCCGGGCCCAGGTGCTCCAGAGCCAGCGGCGCCGGCGCTACCTCGCCCAGGTGATGCGCACGTCCGGCGTGAGCTGGGATTACCAGCCGAGGGAGGACGCCTCGAAGGCCTATATCCGGAACAACCTGCCCATCTACGAGATCGAGCGCAGGTCCCGCTTCCCGTGAGCGCCGCACCAGGTTGGCAGGCCATTCGCGCCTCACGCCCTTGCGGCTCGTCGAGCTGGCGGATCTTGACCTCCCTCGGATCGGGGCCGAGCGCCTGGCTCAGCGCGTAGATTGCTCTTCCGCGCGTGCTGCTGGCGACGGTAGGCCCCCGGCGACATGCCCGACCACTGTCGGAACGCGTGGCTGAACGAGGCTTCCGACGCGTAGCCGGTGAGCTGAGAGGTGCGCGCGAGCGTCGCGCCTTCGCGCAGCAGCGTCGTCGCCCTCTGCATGCGCATCCGCGTGAGGAAGCCGAGCGGCGGCTCGCCCACGAGGCTCGTGAAGCGCGCCGCGAAGGCAGACCGCGACAGCCCGACCTGCTCGGCGAGCGAGGCGACCGTCCACGGATGCTCCGGTCGACGGCTCATCAGGCCCAGGGCCGTGGCCATGCCCGGGTCGCGCAGCGCGCTGACCAGCTCGAGCGATCGACACGAGTGAGAAGGCTCGTCGCCGAGCGTCTCGACGTACGCCCGCATCACGTGGACGAACAACACGTCAGCCATGCGGGCGAGCACGAGATCGGAGCCGAACGGCCTCGACTCGATTTCTCGCGCGAGGAGACGGAGGTGCTCCACGAGCGACGTCTGACCCGCGCCCGCCCCAGCGAGCCGGAACACGGGCGGCAACGACGACACGACGGGGACGGAGAACGGATCCTCGAGCTCGACCAGCGCCGACGTGACCCTCGTCTCGGTCCCCGCGCCGCCCAGGGTCAGGCGCCACACGCGATCGTCACCGCTCGCACGGACCCCGGGCAGCTCTTCGAGAGCGACCACCGGCGTGCCTTTGCGATCCCGGAGCGAATGCGCCAGGCCGTGCGGTACCACGACGACATCACCGGTCGTCACGGCGAGCGCGTGGGCGTCGTCCTCGGTCGAGAGCCAGGCCGCGCCGCTCACCACATGGTGGATGCAGAAGGTCGAAGGCCCACCTCGAAGCGCGACGCCCCACGGCGCCCTCGCGTCGAGGCAGGCCCACGACGCGGCCCTCGCTCGAACCGAGGACAGGAGTTCGCTCAGAGGGTCCACGCGCGGCCCCGGCTGGACGATTTCGTAAGCAACTTGGACGCGCTCGACTGGTCGCATCCGCGCGAGCGCCGCATGGTTGTGGGGTAATTCGAGGCCTTCATTCGCCTCGGGAAGGGTAACTCATGTCCATTGAAGCGACCACCGAGCCGGTGCTGGTCACCGGCGCCACGGGCAAGCAAGGCGGAGCCGTCGCCGCTGCGCTGCTCGAGCGAGGCGTCCCCGTGCGTGCGCTCGTTCGTGACCCTGCCGCGGCCCCTGCGATCGCGCTGCGCGCTCGCGGCGCTGTCCTCGTGCGGGGCGACTTCGACGACCCCGGCTCGCTGCGCGTCGCCAGCGAGGGAGCGCGGGCGGTGTTCTCCGTGCAGCGCCCGAACATCGCCGACCTCGAGTCGGACTGCGAGCGAGTGCAGGGAAAGAACCTCGTCGAGGCGGCCCGGGCGGCCGGCGTGCCGCAGTTCATCCACACCTCGGTGTCCGGAGCCGGCGCGCACCACCGGCGCGCGCCGGGCTGGGAGCTCGAGCGGGGCGCTGCCCGTAACTACTGGGAGAGCAAGGCGTACACCGAAGAGCTGGTGAAGGACGCCGGATTCCGCTTCTGGACCCTCATCAAGCCGTCCTTCTTCATGGAGAACTTCGTCCGCCCTTCCGTCATGTTCGAGGGGGGCACGGGGGACCACCTGCTCACCACGATCGCGCCTGACACGGAGGTGGCCCTGGTCGCCGTGCAGGACATCGGGGCAGCGGCCGCGGCCGCTGTCCAGGAGCCGTCACGGTTCCACGGCGTGGAGCTCGAGCTCGCGAGCGAACGGTTGACGATGCGCGAGATCGCCCGTGCCCTGTCCCGTGCGCTCGACCTTCCCATCGAAGCTCCGTCGCTCACTGTCGACGAGGCCATCGCCCGGGGTGCCTTGCCCATGATCGCGCGCCCGCACGAGCGGCTGAACCACCACGGCAGCCCGGCCACTCCCGAGGCGGCACGCGCGCTTGGCATTCCGCTCACCGACTTCGAGACCTGGCTGCGACACCACCCTGTGTGAGGTCGAGGGCTTGCCTGACGGCGCGTGTTGGTGCGGTCACTCCGACTCGCCCTCGGCGAGCGCGACGGGCTGGTGGCTCTCGGTCAGCACGCCGCGCCCGTGCCACACCATCAGCACCGCATAGAGCGCCGCGAGCACGCGAAAGCCGCTGAGCAGGCCGAAGCGCTGCCCGAGCGAGCCGCCCGCCACCGCGCCGATCAGGCTCCCGGCCGGTCCCGAGAGCGAGAACAGACCGCCTACCCGGCCGCGGCCGAGCTCGGCGGTGAGCGCCGCGAAGCGGTTGACGCTCGTGAGGTGCTGCACGCCCAGCCCGAGCCCGAGCAAGATCGCCCCGATCCACAACGACGCGACGCCGAGGGGGAAGGCGAGCAGGAGCTCGGTCGCGAGCAGCAGCGAAAAGGCGATCGCGTAGCGGGTCGCGTCGCGCAGCGGCGACAGGGCGCCCCCGGCGAGGAGCAAGGTCAGCACGAACACGGCGCCCTGGATGGTCACCAGGCTCGCGGCTTGTGGGACCGAGAGGTGAAACTCGCGAATCGCGATGAGCACCACGAACACGGCGAAGTAGGACATCGCCATCTGACCACACAGCTCGATGAGCATGCTCTGGCGCAGCTCGCGGCGAGACAGGATGATCCCGACCTGTCCGCGCAGGCGCTCGACGAGCGGCGTGGCCGAACGTCCGCGGCCGGGGGGAGCGCCGGAGAGCACGCGATCGCCGACGAAGACCGTCGCCAGCAGCCCGAGCCCGGTCACCACGAACACGCCGGTGTAGCCGAGCAGGCCCAGGAGCTGCGCGCCGAGCATCGGGCCCACGAAGAACATGCCGAGCGAGTGGGACGCGCGCTGCCAGCCTGCCTTGCGCGGGCCGAGGCGAGGAAGCAGGTGAAGAAACTCGGTCTGGGTCGCGACCATGCGAAACGGGTTGAGCAGCCCGAAGAGGACCACGCCCGCGATGAGCTGCCAGGGCCGATCCATCTGGGTGAAGCCGAGCAGGTACAGCGCCGCGCCCGCGAGGCCGCCGAAGCGGAACAGCGGCCGGCTGCCGTGGCGGTCGATCAGGCCTCCGACCGGCATCGAGAGCAGCAGCATGCCGGTGAACTGCAGGCCGCCGACCAGGCCGATCTGCCAGGGGGAGGCGTGGAGCGAGGCGGCATACAGCGGCAGGACCACCTTGGCCACGCCGTTGCTCGTGCCCGCGAGCATGCCGAGCACCATGAAGCCGAGAAGATAACGCTGGGGGAGAGGCGGCGAAGAGGTCATCACGCGAACCGAGGCGAGCAGCCGCTCGATCGGCGCGTTCGTCCGCCGTGCCGAATCGGGTGTTGCTGCCGCGCGGGCGCCCTGCAAATCACGCTCCCGAGCCGGCGCAGGCCCATCACCAGCGCGCGCCTTGAGACGTCGCCGACACGCGCGGCAGGACTCGGCGGCCCCTCGTCACGCCGCGCCGCCCGCCGCCTGCTGCGCCAGCAGCACACGCGCAGCACGCGCCCGCTGCTGGCGCAGCACGGGAGCATCCGATATAACGGACGACGCATCTTTCCCAGCGGACGCTCGAGGGCGGGCTCGGGCTGGCAGTGGTCCGCCTGGGGGCCGCCTCCTGCGTGGGCCGAGGGCGGCTCGTCGTGGTACAGCCCGCCCTCGACGTGAACGGCGCGAGCGATCGCCCGTCTGCGTCAGGCGATGCACCTGGACCGCCGGCGTCTGCGCTCGATCGCAGGCGACTCGGCTCGAAGGAGTGACACATGAAGATCGGAATCATCGGCGCCGGCTCGATCGGCGGGTCGCTGGCAAAGCTGTTGGGGAAGCTCGGTCACCAGGTCGTGATCGCGAACTCGCGCGGGCCGGAGACGCTCCGCGAGGTCGCCGCCGAGACCGGGGCCACCCCCGTCACGGCCGCGGAGGCCGCGCGCGGCGGCGAGATCGTGGTCGTCACGATCCCCCAGCGCGCGGTCGTGGACCTGCCGAAGGATCTCTTCGCCGGCGTGCCCGCCGACGTGGTCGTGATCGACACCAACAACTACTACCCGGTCCGCGACGGCAGCATCCCGGCCATCGAGGCGGGGCAGGTCGAGAGCGCGTGGGTCGCCGAGCAGATCGGGCGGCCGGTGGTCAAGGCGTTCAACAACATCTACTTCGAGAGCCTGCTCACGAAGGGCAAGCCGAAGGGCGCGCCGGGGCGCGTCGCGCTCCCGATCGCGGGGGATCCGCCGGAAGCGCGGGCGAAGGTCATACGCCTCGTCGACGAGCTCGGCTTCGATCCGGTCGACGCGGGCGGCCTCGAGGACTCGTGGCGCCAGCAGCCGGGTACCCCTGCCTACATCCACGACCTCGACGCGCCTCGGCTGAAGGAGGCGCTCGCCGCGGCCGAGCGGAGCCGCATCCCCGAGTACCGCAAGGCCTCGGACGACTGGCTGCGATCGCTCCTCGCGTCGCAGAGCCCGAGCTGATCAGCCCGGCCTGACCCGCTGGGCCGCAGGACGGCTCGTGCAGCGGGCGATCCACGCGTTCACGTTCGCGAATGGCGAGAGATCCACGCCGAAGCGGGCGAGGAACGGCAGCGCCGTCACGATCGCCACGTCGGCGAGCGAGAACTGGTTGCCCACGAGGTACTCCTTGCCCTCGAGCGCGCGGTCGAGGATCCCGATCCCGTTCGCGAGGTCCTGCTTCGCGCCCTCGGCGACCTTGGGGTTGCGCTCGTCGGCGGGGAAGCGCTCCAGGGTGTTGCGCAGGAGCCGCGTCGTCGCCTCGAACAGCGTGACGTTGCTCCAGGCCATCCACTTGAACGCCTCGGCGCGATCGCCGCTGAGCGGCGGCGGGAAGAGGCCCTTGTCCACGCCGAAGCGCTCGCCGAGGTAGAGCAGGATCGCGAGCCCCTCGAAGATCGGCTTCCCCTCCGCGATCAGCAGCGGGACCTTGCCGTTCGGGTTGAGCGCGAGGTACTCGGGCTTGCGCTGATCTCCCGCAGCGAGGTCGAGCTTGACCTTCTCGTAGGGGACACCGAGCTCCTCGAGCGCCCAGTGCACCCGGTCTGCGCTCGTCATGGGGGCGTAGTAGAATTTGAGGTCGGACATGCGGCGAGCAGAACCCCGCCGCGCTCGAGCCGCAAGGGGGCTTTGTTCGTCGCGCAGGAGCTCGATCTCGGTGGGCGGCGCTCCACCTGAAGGACGTCACGCCCGAGGCGCCGTGACCCGACCGGGGTTGGGGGAACCAAGCCACGGCCCTTGGCTCCGCGTGCTCCTTCGAGCGTCCACGATTTGCGCCTTCCCGCTCACGCGGCTTCGAGCCCCGTGACGAAATCACGCAGCGCGGACGCGAGCGCGAGGGGCGCCTCGAGGGGCGACAGGTGCCCTGTGCCGGGCAGGACGCGCAGGCCTGCGCCGGCGATGCGCGGCACCACCTCGCGCCGCAGGACGTCGAGGCGCTCGACCTTGTCGAGCTCACCGGCGATCACCAGCGCCGGCGCGTCGATCGACGCAACGGCTGCGGAGATGTCCTCCTGCGACGCGACGTGCGGCCAGGCGGCCTTGGCGGCGGGCGCGCCGCGCAAGCTGTCCTCGATCACCTGCTGGCGCAGCGCGGAGCTCAGCGGACGCGCGGTCAGCACATGATCGAGCACAAAGCCGACCGATTCCGGCGAGTCATAGGCGCGGGCCATGGTCGCGCGTTGCTCGTCGCTGAGCGGCATCGGCGTGGGCGGCGCCGGGGCGACGAGGACGAGCCCCCGCAGTCCGGCAGGCCGGCGGGACGCTAGCAGCTGCGCGACCTTGCCGCCCATCGAGTGGCCCACCAGCACGTGGCGCTCGAGGCCGAGCGCCTGGATCACGGCCTCCGCGTCATCGGCCAGGTCGCCGATGCGATAGTCCTCTTCCGGCGCGTCGGAGTCGCCCCAGCCGCGGTGGTCGATCGCGACCGTGCGGCACCTCGGGGAGAGGGCCTCGGCCACCGCCGCCCAGGTGCGCGATGAGCCGCCCCAGTAATGGAGGAAGACGAGGGCGATGTCCCCCTCGCCTCGCTCCCGGACATGGATCTGGATCCGGTTCGCCGTGATCTTCATGAGCGCTCCATCCAGCTCAGCTGTCGAAGGGGGCGCCCTCCAGGAGGGCGCTGGCGTCGAAGGGCTGGAAACCCGGCACGTAGCGGCGGCCGTAGTCCGAGAGGAAATTGCCGGCCGCGGTGTGCGGCTTCCGCTCCACGACGCCGCAGAGGGCGCGCCGGAACGCCTGCTTCATCTCGAGCCGCGGATAGGCCCTCAGGATCTCCTCGACCGCCCCGCGCGGCAGCGCCTCCAGCCCGAGGCCGCCGTAATCGATCCCGATCCCGAGATGGGCGACGGCGACCTCCGGCTCCTTGTGGGGAGCGATGCCCAGGCTGGTGTGCAGCGCGATGGCGTCCCACACGAGGGACACCTTCTCCCGGGGCAGGCCGCGCTCGACGAGAAAGGTCCGCGCGGCGTTGGCGCCGTCGACCTCGAAGCGCTCGGGGCCGGCGAAGCGCTCGGTCAGGCCGAGGTCGTGCAGCACCACGGAGAGGTAGAGCAGCTCGCCGTCGCAGGCGAGGCCGCGCTGCCGTCTCGCGAGCTCGCCGAAGTAGTACGAGCGCATCACGTGGTGGAAGAGGTAAGGGTCCGAGACCTCGCGCGCGAGCTCGGTCGCGTCGCGGGCGAGGCGCGTGTCAGGGGCGTGGATTCCGGCGATCTCTCGGGTCATGGCGGGGGCTCCTGTCTGCCGGCGAAGGCCAGGCTCCAGGAGAATGCGCGCTCGCCGGCCGGGCGCCCTGCCGAGCTGCCGTCACTTCCTGCCACGCCCGCGGGCGCTCCCGGAGAAGCGCTCCCGGTACTCGAGCGGTCCCACGCCGAGCCGGCGCAGGAAGGCGCGGCGCAGGTTCTGCTCGTCGCCGAAGCCGCACTGGTGGGCGATCCGCTTGAGCGGGAGGTCCGTGCCGGCGACGGCCTGGCAGGCCGCCTCGAGGCGCATGTCCGCGACCGCCTTCGCCGGCGTCTGCCCGAGCGCGGCCGTGTACGCGCGCGCGAAGGTGCGCGGGCTCATCCCCGCCTGCGCGGCCAGGCGCTCGACGCGCAGATCGCCGGCGAGGCGGTCCGCCATCCAGGCATGCAGGTCGGCGAAGGTGCCGCCCTCGGCGGCCTGCGCCGCGAGCGGCGCGCTGAACTGCGACTGCCCGCCGGGCCGCTTGAGGAACACGACGAGCTGCCGGGCGACCGCCATCGCCGCGCGGTGCCCGAGGTCCTCCTCGACGAGCGCGAGGGCGAGGTCGATGCCCGCGGAGATGCCGGCCGAGGTCCAGATCGAGCCGTCGCGCACGTAGATGGAGTCCGCGTCGACGCGGACGCGCGGGTGGCGCTCCGCGAGGCGCGGCGCGGAGCGCCAGTGGGTCGCCGCGCGGCGGCCGTCGAGCAGGCCCGCGGCGGCGAGGAGGAAGGCGCCCGTGCACACGGCGCAGGTGCGGCGCACGCGCGGCGCGCGGCGGGCGAGCCAGGCGACGAGATCAGGCGGCACGGCCGGGGCCTCCGGCGGCCCGCTGCCCGGCACGATCAGGGTGTCGATGGCCTCGTCCTCGAGCGTCGCGAGCGGCTCGGCGCAGGCCGCGAGCCCGGTCGTGGTGCGCACCGGCCCTCCGGCCGTCGAGGCGACGATCGCGCGATAAGGCGGAGGAGCCGCCGGCGCGCGCAAGGTGGTCGCCACGGTGAAGGCCTCGAGGGGTCCGGCGAGATCGAGCAGCGCGACGCCCTCGAAGGCGAGCAGGACGACGAGGCGGGGCTGGGTGAAGCTCGCTGTCATGAGGGGACGGGGAGAGATAACTCAGGGCGGGCCAGCCGGGAGCGCTGGACGGCCCCGCGAGGTCGGGCGCGCGTCTCGTGATCGCCCCGCGGCGTTCACGACGCCGTGGTCGTCGTGCTCAGGTCGTGGCCGAGAGCGGTGTTCGGATTCACCACCACCTGGTAGTGACGTCCCGTGGACAGCACGCTCGGATCGACGCCCTCCTTGAGCGGTACGCGCGTCTGCGTGAGCTGGTGGCCGGGCAAGCAGCACGCGAGGGTGAAGGCCGCGTCCCAGCGCAGCCGATCGAGCACCCTGTCCATGTGCACGTGGGCGTGGACGAACGTCACGAACACCGGCATCGGGGGCAGGGCATTGAGCTCATCCGCGACGTCGTCGATGCTGGCCTTGTGCCACGCCAGGCGCCGGATCCCGAAGCGCTCGCGCCACGCCCCCACCAGGGCGACGTTGAGCAGCGGATCGACGCTGATGTTGTCCGCCTCGCTCTTCAGCGAAAAAAGGGCTCCGGTCCTCGCGTGGGCCCCGTCCCCGACGTGAATGACGCGACATGGGCGGCCCTTCGTCAGGAGGGGCCGAAGATGGTAGAGGGCAGAGTAGCTCTCGGTCATTTCCTTGGCGGGCTTGGTCGCTTTTGCGAACAAGGGCCACAGCGCTTCGAAGGAGCTCCTCCGCATCAGCCGGTCCAGGTAGTCGCTGTTCGAGGGCTGCGCGTCGGTGCTGGCCATGGAGGCTGCTTATAGCAGAGCTGCCGCGATCCGCGCGGCTCTCCCGTCTGCGTATTCCGACGGACGTGGCGGCTTGCTCCGGAGCGACGCGACGGCCCAGCCCGGCGTCACGGGCAGAGGTTCCGATACATGGGGGCCTCCGGCGGCTCGCGGCGCTCCTGCGCGGCGGCGCATCGGGGCACGACGGGGCGCTCTCGTAACCGGCGCCTCGCCGACGGTCACTCGAGCTGGAGGCCGCATCGCCGTGCGTGGCGGACCCGAGCCATGGTATAGTTTCTCTATGTCCACCGAGGAGCTTCTCGCGCAGGTGCTGCTGTTGCCCCGCCACGAGCGGGCCCGGCTGGCAGAAGAAGTGCTCTCCAGCCTCGAAGAGTGGCCCGCCCGATACGGCAATGCCCCCGACGCCGCTTCACGCTGCAGGTGATTGCCAAGGCGCGACGTCGTGGGCATGCTCGTCGCAGAAGGTACTGACGTCTACATCTCGGCAGCGACAGCATGGGGATTAGAGGAGACGCAGCATGGACCGATTCACCGGAGGTTGCCTGTGCGGCAACGTGCGAATTGTGGCGTCGGGGCTCCCATACCGGGTCGGCCTTTGTCACTGCCTCGACTGCCGCAAGCACCATGGAGCCCTTTTCCACGCTTCTGCGGTGTTCCCTCAGGATGCGGTGACGATCGAGGGCGAAACACGCGACTACGCTGGGCGGTTTTTCTGTCCCCGCTGCGGCTCGTCTGTTTTCGCGCGCAGCGCAGACGAAATCGAAGTGAACCTAGGGTCCCTGGATGCCCCAGACCAACTGACGCCGACCTACGAAAGCTGGATCGTCCGTCGCGAGTCCTGGTTGCCGCCGTTTCCACTCACGAGACGATACGACCGCGATCGTGACGCCACGGGTCGCTTTGAGGAGTAGGTCGCACGAATCTCTGGCCAGGAACAGCGCCGCGTCCGTCGTGTCCCGCACCTCGTCGACCCGCTAGAGCGGGTGGATCGAGGCCAGCGAATCCGCCTTCCGGAAGGCGCAGGCTGTTTGTAATCGTCGCCACGGCCCGCGCGCGGCCTGGTTGGTGGCGCAGGCGCTCTGGGAGGATCTGCGTCGCGGCGGCTGCGACGTCGGGCTGCTGCCCTGACACGCCGGGGCCTTGCGGTGGCCACCCCGCGGGGAGGACAATCGCGTGTTATGGTGACGTCCTCCTCGCCGGTGCAGGTCGATCTGCTGGAGCGGACGGACGTCTACGTGGTGGCGACCTGGCGGCGCCTCATGCTGCTCGTCTGGCATGGGCAGGCCAGCGTCGCCGGCGTCGAGCGTTCCCGGGCGCTCTTCCAGCCCTGGGCGGAGCGCCAGCGGGGAGGGGCAGCGTTCCTGATCGTGGTCCCCCGCCAGCGCACCGGGCCGCCCGACGAGGCGACCCGGGCGGCGATGCAGCGGGCGGCGAGCGCTCCCGGGGGGTACTTGAAGGGCATGGCCACGCTCATCGAGGCCGAGGGGTTCATCGCCGCCTCGGTCCGCGCCCTCATGATGCGGCTGCAGCCCCGCGGGACGCAGGGGCCCGCGCCGAGCTTCTTCCGGACGCCGGCCGAGGTCGCGGCCTGGGCGGCGGCGGTGCTGCAGGACCGGGAGGTCACGCCAGAGGAGCTGGCGGAGGTGATCCGCGTGGCGCGCGAGGGCTGAGCGCGCGCCCGCCGCCCGATCGCCATCGGGGCGGCGAGGAACACTTCCAGCTCGGGTACGAGCGGCGTCTGGTCGGGAAGGAGCCAGGCTCCGTTCTGCGTGGCCTGCATGGACTGCAGGCCGGGCGTCGCCGGCAGCGGCCTAAGGACCGGGGCCGCCGCGAGCCACGGCCCCTCGCCCAGGACCCGCGTCGAGGCGGGTTCGGCTCGTGACCCGGCCGAGCTTGCCGTAAGCTCCCTGCATCATGAGCGACGTCGAGGAGGTCCTGGTCGCGGCGCTGCGTCTGCCGGCGGAAGACCGAGCGGCCGTGGCGACCGCGCTGATCCAGGGCCTCGACGAGACCGAACAGACGACCGAGGGGCTCGCGGCCGCGTGGGCCGAGGAGATCCAGCGACGTCTCGCCGACGTCGACGCCGGGGTCGTCACGCCGGTCCCTTGGCCGGATGAAGCAGAGGACTGATGACAACGATCAACTACGTGGTTGGCGACGCTACCAGGCCAGTCGGCGAGGGTTCACGGATCATCGCCCACGTGTGCAACGACATCGGTGGCTGGGGCCGGGGCTTCGTGACCGCGCTGTCGGCTCGCTGGGCTTCGCCAGAGGTAGAATACCGACGCTGGCACCGAGGAGAGCTCGCTGGTCCGCCGTTCGTGCTGGGCCAGGTGCAGTTCGTGGAGGTTGAACCCAGGTTGTGGGTCGCGAACATGATCGGCCAGCACGGCGTGAGAGCGCGCGACGGGGTCCCGCCGGTGCGCTACGAAGCGATCGATGCTGCCCTCGCAGCGCTCGCGGCTTTTGCGCGTCAGCACGACGCATCCGTGCACATGCCTCGCATCGGCGCAGGCTTGGCCGGGGGCAGCTGGAGCGAGATAGAGCTCCTCATCGAGCAGAACCTGTGCGCGGCGGGGCTTCGCGTCAACGTCTATGATCTTCCGGGTCAGCGGTGATCACCTCGCCGGCCCGACCCTTCGTTGTGCAGACCGACGCAGATAGCCGGGTTGTTCGGCCTGGGCAGCTCGCCACCAGCGCATGAGGGATTCACGTGATCAACTTGCGGGCCTTGACGTCCGACGATTGGGCCGCCTGGCGCGACGTCAGGCTGCGCGCGCTCGCGGACGCTCCCTCTGCTTTCGGCTCGACGCTCGAGAAATGGGAGAACGCATCCGAGGAGCGCTGGCGCGCGCGCCTGGAGCTGCCTGGTTCCCACAACCTCTTGGCCTACGTCGACGGCGAGCCGGTCGGCATTGCGACGGGCGCGCCTTTCGAAGGCACCTACGAGCTGATCAGCATGTGGGTAGCGCCGGAGGTGCGCGGCCGCGGAGTCGGAGACGCGCTGGTCGAGGAGATCCTGCGGTGGGCATGCGAGCAGGGTGCAAGTGAGCTCCGCCTCACCGTGAAGGAGCACAATCTCCGCGCCATCTCGTTGTACATCCGCCACGGATTCATCGACGTTGGTCCGTCTCGCGAATCGGGCGAGCGAGCCATGATGAAGCGTGTGTGAGTCGACGATCGAGCTGGCGATCGCGTCCAGCGACGGCCGGGTCCCCGGCCCGCGGGACGGGTAGGCTCGACGAGCCCACGAAAACTCGGGGCGCTCACCGTCCGCCGCGCTCTCCGCCATGGCGCCGCCACCCCTTGAGAGGGATCCTTGCTCGGGTTCTCGCGTCGTTTCGCGTCGGTACGGGGTGTGCCAGGGGCCCAGAGTCATGCCGACGCTCGAGCACAACGCCCTCGTCGAGATGTTCCGCGAAACCCCGGAGCTCGCGCCCCACTTCCTCGTGACCCTCTTTCACGTCGATGTGCCGCGGCATGCCTCGGTCGCGGTGGTCGAGTCCTCGCTCGACCAGCTCATCCCGGTGGAGTTCCGCGCGGATCTGGTGCTCGAGCTCCGCGACGCGAACGGCGCGCTCGTGCTGGCGATCGTCATCGAGGTCCAGCGCGAGGAGGACCCGAACAAGAAGTTCTCCTGGCCGGTGTACGCCACGGCCGTGCGCGCGAGGAAGCGCTGCGGCACGGTCGTCCTCGTGGTCGCACCGGACGCCGGCGTGGCCGCCTGGGCGGCGCAGAACATCGACGTCGGCCTCGGCCTAGGCCACGTCAAGCCGCTGGTGCTCGGCCCGGCCGTCGTGCCCGAGATCACCGATCCGGCCGAGGCGGAGAGGGAAACGGAGCTCGCCGTGCTCTCGGCGGTGGCGCACGGCAACGGGCCGAACGGGCTCGCCGTGGTCCAGGCGGCGCTCGTTGCTCTCGAGCGGCTCGACCAAGAGCACGCGGCGGTATACTTTCAGGTCATCTGGAACGGGCTGCGCGAGCCCATGCGGCGGGCTCTGGAGGCGTTGGTCATGGAACGACAGATCGAAGGTGAGGCGACGTTCCCCTCATTCATGCAGAAGCTCATCGATCGCGGCAAGCTCGAGGGCATCCGCGAGGGCGAGCTCAAGGGCATCCGCGAGGGCAAGCTCGAGGGCATCCGCGAGGGCGAGCTCAAGGGCAAGAGGGACACGCTGCTGCGGCTGCTTGCCCGTGCAGGGATCGCGCTCACCGAGGACGAGAACGAACGCATTCAGGCATGCACGGACATTGCAACCCTCGACCACTGGATCGATAACGTCCTCAGCGCGAAGACCGCCGCTGAAGTGCTCTCCTGACGGTTGAAGGATTCCCCCCGGCAAGGCGATGAAAAGGACGGGCGCCGCCCGCCGCTCATCGCCAGGTCGTTCGGCCGCGTATCCATCCGCCCCACGCTCGTGTACGTGGTGACGACGGCTGAGTACTCGGCATGAGTTCGGCGCTTGGCTCCAGCCCGTGGCGAGAGGTTTTAACAATCACTTGACGCGCCGAGCGGACCGCAGGGAGCCTTGATGCCGATATTCTCCGCGTACTTAGACCTGAACCACTTCATCACACTCACGAAGCTGCGGCAGGCAGGGACAGTTCCATGACGACCTGGCTCAGTGGAGTCTGCGAAACGAACGGCATCAACATCCACTACCTCCGAACTGGAGGCGCCAAACATCCCGTCGTTCTGCTCCATGGTTTGATGGGGAGCGGCGCCTGCTGGACTCCCGTGGCGCGGGCGCTCGAAGGTGAATTCGACGTCGTCATGCCCGACGCCAGGGGGCACGGCGGTTCGAGCGCGCCGCACCACGGATACCGGTACGACGATCACGCGAGCGACGTCGTGGGCCTCATCCGCGGCCTGGAGCTCTCTCGTCCGGTCCTGCTTGGCCACTCGATGGGCGGCATGACCGCCGCGGTGGTGGCGAGTCGAGGGGCGGGGGTCCTCCGCGGCCTCATCCTGGTCGACCCGACGTTCTTGAGCCCCGAGCGCCAGCGCGAGGTGCACGACAGCGACGTCGCCGATCAACACCGCCAGGCCCTCCGCTTGCAGAAGTCCGAGCTCGTTGCGCAGGCCCGAGCCCGACACCCGCGCCGCTCGCCCGAGCTCGTCGAGCTTCAAGCCGAGGCGAGGCTGAAGACCCGGATGGGCGCGCTCGACGTCCTCACGCCGCCCAACCCCGAGTACCGCGACGTGGTGAGCGCGATTGACGTCCCGAGCCTGCTCGTCATTGGTGACAGCAGCCCCGTCGTCACGCTCGAGATGGCAACGGAGCTGCGCAGCCTCAACCCACGCGTACGAATCGAACAGGTACAGGACGCCGGCCACGGCCTTCCATTTGAACAACCCGAGCGCCTGGGAGAGGTGGTCCTGTCGTTCTTGCGTGAGCTGGCCTAGCTGCTGCACGCGGCGCGCGCTTGAGTCTCCCCAGCGCGCCGCGGGGGCGTCGTCATGAGCGGTCGCTTCGACGACGACCGAGCTGCGCGCACGTGCACGGGGCTGCCCCCGCGCCTTCTCGCTTGCCTCGGGCGACCGCGAGGGATACATCGTACCAATGCCCAGAGACGCCAGGGTCTTCGTATTCGATCACGTTTCGGTCGGTGTCGAGAACCTCGAGCGTGCCATGGAGTTCTACGACGCCTGTCTGGCGCCGCTCGGTTATGTCCGGCTTTGGCAAAACGCCCGTAGCGCGGGGTATGGGCCCGAGGGATACGAAGCTGAGGCGCCCTTCGCCATTGTCGCGTCCGGTCCTGACGCGAGGCCTCCCGGTCGGGGCTTCCACCTCGCCTTTGTTGCCCCGAGCCGCGAGGCGGTCGCTCGTTTCCATGCGGAGGCTCTCAGCAAGGGTGGTGTCGATGAGGGACCGCCCGGCGTTCGCGAGAATTACGATCCCGGCTACTACGCGTCGTTCGTTCGCGACCCCGACGGCCACCGGCTGGAGGCGGTGTTGCATGAACATTGACCGTGCGGCCGTTGGCCTGCTCGATCGCCGTGGCGACGTCGTGAAGCCGCGATCACTGACGACTCCCTGGAGAACCCACGGATGACGGTCGACCACCCCTTCCCGGATGCAGACGCCATCCGCAGGCGGCCCGGCATGTACATCGGCGACGTCGCCGACGGGAGCGGCTTGGTTCACTTGATCTGGGAGCTCGTCGCCAACTCGCTGGACCAGCACCTCGCCGGGCGATGCAGTCGGATCGATGTCGTCCTGCAGCACGACGGCTCTGCCCTCGTCGAAGACGACGGGCCGGGCATTCCTCTCGTCGACGTCGATGGCCGGCCCTTCGCGGAAGTCGCGTTGACTCGTTTTCACGCGACGCCGACGTTTGATGGGCACGCGCCCCACGAGCACGTCGGCGTTTGGGGCGTCGGCCTGTTCGTCGTCAACGCCCTGTCTTCGCGTCTGTCGCTCGACGTGCACAGAGACGGCTTTCACCATACGCAGCGGTTCGAGAGAGGCTTTGCGGTAAGCCGTCTGGAAAAGTTAGGCTCCTCCACGCGCACCGGCACCGGCGTATCACTCCAACCAGACCCTGCGATCTTTTCGGATCCCTGGTTCAACGCCGGCTCGATCTCTGCTCGTTTGCGAGAGCTCGCGTGGCTCCTGCCTGCATTGACGCTCACGTTCCAGGACCGCCGAGAGCACGCATTCTGTGAGCCGCGCGGGCTGGTTGTCTTCCTCGAACGCACGCGAAGAGGGCTTTTGCCGATTGAGAATGCGCTGTTCGTCGATCAGCTCGTCGGTGAAATCCGCGTAGAGGCTGCCGTCGAGTGGCTCCCGTGCCGCTGGTCGACGGTGGAGAGCTACGCCAACATCGAGCGCACCACCGATGGCGGCACGCACGCCCAGGGGCTCGTCGAAGGCCTCGCCGAGGCGCTTCGAGACGCGGTCCCCGCCTGGAAGGCCCGACCGAAGAAGAAGGCGATCGAGGCGGTCAGCAGCGGGTTGCACGCCATCGTATGCGTGAGGCTGCACGATCCTACTTACGATGCGCCGACGAAGAGCCGCCTGACCACGCCCGGAGCCAAGCGCGCAGTATCCTCCGCGGTCCGGGCCGCGTTCGCCGCGTTCGTGCAGCGCAATGCTTCGTTGCTCGGGCACTTCACTGGAGATTCGTGAGCATGCTTCCCGAAGGCATGAACCCAAGCACGGCCTTCGATCAATCGCGCGCAGTGCTGCGCGGCGCCGTCCGTGCGGTTGATGTCCCCGAAATGCGGAAGATGGCCACGGTCATCTTCCGTGTCCTGGAAGGATCTCTCGTCTGCCGGGCATGTGGACGCTCGTGGGACGTAGATCGCGGCGTTCTGGAGGGCGCAGCCTTTGAAAAAGCAGGAGCGCCATGAACATCTTGGACTCTCCCTTCCCGGTAGGCTGGTACACCGCGGGCTCGCACGAAAGCTTTTGGGGCTGGGGGCGCGGGGACACCTACACGTTGATCCCCTACGATCAGCTTCCTGAGCTCGGGCAGGACCATCGGGATGGCTCGTTTCGGTGGCTTCCTGCGCCGCCTGGCCGCGAGACGGTGTTGGACGTTCACGAGGAGAGCAACGGCAAGCGGCTGGATCTCGGCCAGCTGCACAGGGAGGCACAGCAGGCAGGGCTCAGGATTCCTGATGCTTTCGCCGTGTTCCTGACGACGCCGGAGATTCACCGTCGAGTTCCCACGTGCACGGCGTGTTATCTCGACCTGTCCGCGCGCCTCCTTGAACCTCCGGGCAACCAGCCAGGCCGCCTGCTCCGGTTCATGAACGACCAGCAGGCGTGTGTGCTCTGGTACCTGTACCTCCCGCCGGGCGATGTGCCCGCCGTCGTCGCCGGAGCGCCCGAATGGCACGATGAGGCCTCCGAAGACTCGCTCGTCGACGACGACGACGGCGTCGTGTTCGAACAATTCGTGTTGTGCGCTCCAGACTTCGAGACCTTCATGTATCGCTTCTGGATCGAGAACGCGATCTGGTACGCGCTGGCCGAGCGAAGGCCGCTGACGAGCGCACAGAGAGCATATCTCGACGCGGTTCAACGCGCCCGGCGGCAATCGAGGACGTGACTCTGCTCCGCTGGGCCGGCCCCGCAGGCTGAGGCTCTGCCATGCTGAGCTCGGCGGCCGCAACCGCGTGCTCTATGGGGGGCGGGGACGCGCCCCGACGACGTCTGAAGCGGGGCGAGCCGCCCCCCCTCACCCGCCCCGCGTCTTCTCGGCCTTCTGCCGCCGCACCATCTCCGCGATCCAGACCGGCGCGAACGGCGGCGTGCAGCCCGGCGATGCCGGGTAGTCCTTGAGCACCTCGAGCCGCTCGCCGATGGCGATCGCGCGGGCGCGCAACCCGGGGTTGCGGATGCCGATCTCGGCGAGGCAGTGGTTCATCGACCACTGCTTCGGGCCCGGCGCCGTCTTCATCTCCGCCTCGATCTGATCGAGCAGCGCGGGGAGATCGAGGCCTGCAGGGCTCTTCACGACGCGGTCCGTCGTCAGGCTCCAGCCAGCGCGCCCGACCAGCTCGCTCGCGGAGTCCTTCCAGCGGACACGCAGCTCCTCGACGTGGCGCGACGCCTTCACCACGTTGACGATGAACCAGTCGAGCAGCTTGGGGTAGCCGATCTCCCGGACCATCACGTCCAGCTCGTCCGCCGAGAAGGCCTTCGGCTTGAACACGAGCGTCGCCAGGAGGCGGGCGTCGGGGTCCCCGGTGCGCCACAGCTCGACGGCCAGGGCGTGGTCAGCCTTCAGCTTCTTCGCGAGCGCGCGGAGCTGGGTGAGGTTCACGCCGTGGGCGTCTCCGGCGCGGGCGTTGACCTCGCGCATCTTCTCGTTGCCCAGCGCGGCGAGGTCCCGCATGACGTCGGTGAGGTTCATGGGCCAGCGCTAGCCGCATCCGCGGGCGTCGTCCAGCGGCGCGGCGTCGCGTGTCGCGGCGCTCGTCACCAGGAGGTCCCCTGAGGTCGATACGGCGCGTCTCGCCAGCCCGCAAGCTGTCGAGTGAAGGCGGCCCCGCTTACTTGGACTCGACCCGCCCGAGCGGGTTGGCCGCGCCGGTCAGCGCGTCCTGCGCTTCCTGCCAGGCGGAGTCTCCTGGATAGAGCGCGGTGCGGAGGTAGGCCCAGGCGAGACGCTGGACGGCGGCCACTCGCTCGGGGTTCTCGTCCGTGGTCTCGGCGACGTCATATCCCGAGACCCCGCCCAGCCCGTGCCCTGCGTCGAACAGGGTGACCAGGGACTTGGGGCCCGGGGAGAGGAAGTAGGGGTCGGCGTGCCAGCCGGGGCCGGCGACCGTCAGGTGGGGAGAGGCGTCCTTGTCGCCGGCGACCACGAGCGCGGGCGTCGTCATCCTGGAGAAGTCGATGGTCGAGAAGATAGGATACTTCTTGGCCGCGAACTCACTGAGGGCATCGCCGCCTCTGCCGGGCGCGGCGAGCAGCACGCCCGCCTTGATCCTGGGCTCGGCGAGGTTCACCTCCGTTCCGTCGCGGGGATCCTTGAGCCGCGCGCCCAGCAGCACGCTCGCGGTGTGCCCGCCCATCGAGTGCCCGACGACGGCCACCTTGCTCCGGTCCAGACGCCCGGCGAGCGCAGCGACGGCGCCCTCGATCACGTCGAGCTGGTCGAGGATGCGCTTCATGTCCTCGGCCCGCGATCGCCAGTACAGCGGCGCCTCGGGGTGATCGGAGTCCCTGAAGGGGAGCGTCTTCGAGTCGAGATGGGTGGGCTGGATCACGACGAAGCCGTGCGCCGCCAGGTAGTTGGCGAGCGGGGCGTAGCCGTTCAAGGAGGAGAGGTGGTTGGAGGGACCGTGACCGTGCGAGAGCAAGAGGATGGGCAGCTCGCTTCCGGTCACGGGCGCGGAGACGCGCACCTGGAGATCGACGGCGCGGCCGGGGGCTGGCAGCACGACCGGGCTGACCGAGAGGACCGGCGTGGGTGCGCGGGGGGTGTCGGCTGTGGGAGTCGGTTTGCTCATGATGTTGATTTCCTTTCGTGACAAAGCCTTCTCGGGCGCCATCCGAGCACGTCCGATGCCGCGCCCTTGATGGTGCCGCTTCCGCCATCGGTGCGCCGCGGCCTCACCCCGGCTGCTTCTCCAGGTACTCCCGCACGCGCGCGAACGCGTTCGGTTGCGTATAGACGTCTCCGCGGCCGCTCAGGGCCGCGTCGCACAGCACGTGCGCGACCTCCTCCGCCGTCTGCGTCGCGCCGCCGATGGCGGCGAGGACCTCGGCGGGGAGCTTCCCGCTATCCACCATGCGCTGCCCCAGCGCGTTCTGGCCGAAGTCGGTCGCGATCCGGCCGGGGTAGACGACCACGACGCGGATATCGGGGTGCGAGCCCGAAAGCTCGATGCGGAGCGCCTCCGAGAGCGAGCTCATCGCGGCTTTGGCCGCGGCGTAGGCGGCGCGCGGAGGCAGCGGGGTGCGGCCGAGGATCGACGACACGTTCACGATCGCGCCCGTGCCGCGGGCCTTCAGGTGCGGCGTCACGACCTGCATGCCGTAGAGCGCCGACTTCATGTTGTCGCGGATCATCGCGTCGACGTCCTCGTCGGTGATCTCGAGCAGGGGGCGGCCGATGCCTCGCCCCACGTTGTTGATCCAGATGTCGACGCGACCGAACCTCGCGACCGCCTCGTCGGAGATGCGCTGCACGTCGCTGCGCTTCGTCACGTCCGCCACGACGGGGTGGGCCTGGCTCCCACAGCGCTTGGCCACGTCGCCGAGGGGGCCGGCGCGGCGCGCGGCCAGCACGACCGATGCGCCACGTCGCGCGAGCTCCTCGGCGGCGGCAGCTCCGACACCCCCGCTCGCCCCGGTGACGACAACGACGTGGTCTGAGAAATCTCGGTTGCTCATGCCGTACCTCCACCGCCTTCGTACCTCCCGCTGCCGCCCCCCGATTGGAAGAACCGGACATTTTCATCGCCCCTCCCGCGCCGGCTTGAACGGCCGCAGTGGACGTGCGACCCTGCGAGGGTGCTGCGCACGTTGGACTCTCCCGCCGTGACGTTCTCGCTTCCCCGCTTCGTCGAGGATGTTCGCGTCATCGCGCCCGCCGCTGGACGTGCATGTCACGTTGATCGGCTGCCCGACGGAAGAACGACCCTTGTGTTTCGAGTGATTGAGAGAGGCCGGAAAGGGGATGTGTGCGTCGCGGGCCCGCGAACGCGGGCGCTGTTCAAGGACGCGACCGGCATCGCGCGGGCGGTAATGCTTCAGTTCAAGCCAGGCTGGTCGGCGTCGCTGCTGGGCGTCGCAGCGAACGCGCTGACGGACCGGATCATCCCGCTGGAAGACATCTGGGGCCGTTCGGGCGGCGACCTCTGCTACGAGCTCCTTGCGGCGCGAAGCCTGCCGGAGGTGCTCGACCGACTCTCTCGCGCGATCGCCCTTCGTACCCGCCAGGCATCCGAGCCGGCCTCGGCGCGGCTCGCTCGCCGCGCGGTTCACTTGCTCGAAGGGGACGAGGTTCGGGTGGAGAGCGTGGCGGAGCGGCTTGGCGTCACGGCGCGGCATCTTCGCCGCGCCTTCACGGAGAGCGTCGGCATCGGGCCGAAGGAGTTCGCGCGGACCGTTCGCCTGCAGCGCGCCCTGCGGATGGCGGCGACCTCGAAGGACTGGGCGCGCATCGCCGCGGACGCGGGCTATTACGACCAGGCGCACCTCATTGCCGACTTCCGGGAGCTCGTCGGGCTCACGCCGGGCGCCTTTCTGAAGCGTGCGGGCGGGACAGTGTACTAGCTCAGGGCGCGCCCGTGGGTGGTTGGGCCGCTCGCTTACCGTTCGATTGATCCCTCCGGTCCTCGCAGGATTACCTGGACCCGTGAGCTGACACGTCCAGTAGCCGCCCCGCTCACGCTTGGAGCAGGCGCACGTGACGCGCCTTGCCGTAGTCGTGGATGGCGCGGTCACGTGTAACCAGCGTGGCGTCCATGCAGCGCGCGGTCGCGATAATCAACCGGTCCGCCGGATCGCCATGGCAGGTGCCGGGTAGCTCCACGCTGTCTACGGCGATCGTCGGTTCGAGCGGCGCGACGTGTACGCGCGAACGGTCGATCGCCACCTTCATCCACTCGAGCGTGGGCATGCTCAGCTGCAAGCGGCCCTTCCTGGCGAGCATGGCGATCTCCCAGAGGGAGATCGCCGCAATCCAGAGCCCACTCTCCTCGACGGAGCGCGAGATGCGGCGCGTAACCTGCACCGGCAGCCGCACGCCGCCCACGACGTCGACCCAGACGTGTGTATCGAGGATGAGGGTCTCAGTCGCGCTCGGCACCCCACACCTCACCCGTCGAGAAGAGGTCGTCCTCGCGGCGGACGATGGTGCCTCGCATGCAGCCGAAAATCGAGGGAAGAGGCTCGACCTCATCGACCGGTACGAGCTTGACGAGCGGCCGGCCGCGCTTCGTGACGACGATGGGGGTGCGTTTCGTGGCGACCTCGTCCATGAGCTTCAGGCAGCGCGCCTTGAACTCCCCGGCAGGGACCTCGATTTTCGCCTTCATGACCATGGTCACTTTGCCATGGTCACTTCAGCCTGTCGAGCGCGAGCCGCACGTCAGCCCGGCGTGAGCCGACAGCGACCGCCGCCCTCACCGACCTCCCGCGCCCCCGCGACCTCGAGCGTGCTCCTTCGCCCCACCCGGTACGTCCTCACCGGCGCCCTCCGGACGAGGCGGTCGTGCTCGACCCGGCGCGCGGCCTCCTCCTCGGCGCGGCTCCGGGCGGCACGCTCGGCGAGCCGCTCGGCGATGCGCTCCACCCCGCGGCGGACGTTCGCGTGCTGCGAACGCTCGTCCGCGACGCGCACCGTGATCCCGCTCGGCCGGTGGTGGATCCGGACCGCCGAGAGGGTCTTGTTCACGTGTTGCCCTCCCGGCCCGCTCGCCCGGCAGGCCGAGATCTCCACGTCGCCGAGGTCGATCCCGACGCCGGCCGCCGCGCCGGCCGCCGCGCCGGCGCCCGGCGCGGCCGGGTGGACCGTCACCCCCGCGAACCACCGCTTGCGCGCCGCCCGCCCCCGGCGCGGGCTCTTATCGAGCAGCGCGTGGGTGCCCAGCTCGCCGTCGAGGCGGCGCCGCGCGTCGCCCTGCACCAGGATCTCGACCGAGCCCGGCGCGTCCTCGCCCCCGTGCACCGCGACGTCGACCACAACGAGCCCGCGCTCCTCGCAGACCGCCTCCATGCGCTCGGCGAGCCGCGCCACGAAGCGCCGCGCCTCGATCGGGCCCCTCCCCGCGCTGATCTGCACCCACCACCGGCTCATCGCTTCACCGTGACGACCGGCACGAGCGGCGCGACCGCCGTCGCCAGCCCCGCCTCGACCAGGCTCTCCACCACCGGCTCGATCGGCTTGTACACGTCCGGGTGCTCCTCGAGCAGCAGCGCCGGGTCGTCGCACACCACGCGGCCGCCGAGCTCCGTGCGGGTGAGCTCGCGCCGCCGGTACTTCGCGGCGATCTTCTCGCGCGCCTCGCCGCGCCCCATCTTGCGCCCCGCGCCGTGCGCCACGGAGCGCAGCCCCGCCTCGGCGTCGCGCGCGCGCATCACCCATGACGGCGCCCCGCGCGACCCGAGCACGATCGTGAAGTCGTCGCCCCGGGCCGGCGCCGCCCCCTTGCGGTGCACCCAGGCCGGTTCGCCGCCCACGCTCTCGCGCTCGACGCCGTTGTGGGTGATGTCGAGCCCGCCGGTGATCTTGGACGGCCGCGAGGCGCCGAGGGCGCGCAGCATCCGGTAGGCGAGCAGGAACCGGTTCGCCTGCGCGAAGCGGCACGCGCCCGCGAGCTCGCCGAGGTACGGCTCGGCGGCGTCCCCCGCGAGCGCCGCGTCGCCCCAGCGCTCGGCGAGCGCGCCGCCGAGCCCGCGCGAGCCCGAGTGGGCCAGGACCACGAGGTCCCCGGCGGCGAGGCCGAGGGCCTCGGCCGCCGCAGGGTCCCGGACCGGCCCCACGCGCGCGATCTCGAGGAAGTGGTTCCCCCCGCCGATCGACCCGAGCGCGCCCTCGAACCGCGCGCCGTACGGGCGGTACGGCGACGCGTCGCCGCTCGGGCGCAGGCCGTCCTCCGGCTCGGCCGCCGCGAGCCGCACGAGCGCCTCGGGCGCGCCGTCGATCTCCGCGAGGCCCCGCGCGCCGCGCCGCCAGACCTGCTCGAACACCTCCCGGGCGTCGCAGCCGTCGAGCGGGTCCTCCTCCATGGCCTGCCGCGCGCGCCGCTCGAGGAGGTCCGGCGCCGCGCGGCCGATCGCGGTCGCGACGAGCCGCACGCCGCAGCCCGCGTCGCCGCCGATGAGCTGCGGGACCACGCGGCCGGCGAAGGCGAAGGCCGCCCCGACGGGGATGCCTCTGCCCGCGTGCAGATCGGGCATCCCCACGGCGCGGACGCAGCCGGGGAGCGCGGCGACGCGCGCGAGCTGCTGCACGGCGTTGCCCTCGAGCCAGACGTCCTCGCGGGCGACGAGGCGGGCATGGGCGGGGAGGACGACGCTGTCGGCGGGCGCTTTCATGAGATCTCCGGGGGCGAGGATGGACGCGGTAGAAGAGGGGACTTGCGGATCTCGTGCCAGCGCGCGAGACCCGCCCTCGCCGGGAGGACGCCTCAACATGGTGCGCCGTGCACCATCCTGGCTGGTGCATGGCGCATCACCTCTGGTGTACGGTGCACCAGTGAGTCGCCTCCTCCTGACGTGGTCGGACGCGGGCACGCTCGGCCCGATGCCGGCGCACCAGAGCCGCCGGCCGGAGGGCGATCGCGGGCCGGTGCTGCGGCTGCTCGACCAGGAGGAGAGCCGCTACGACGCGATCGTGGTCCTCACCATCCCGGCGGGCGAGGCGCCGTCGCGGGCGCTCGTCGAGCGGGCGCGGGCGCGGGCGCCGCGGGTCGAGCTGCGCGTCGTCGACGTCGACGACCCCTCGGACTACGCGAAGCTCTTCCGCGCGCTCGGGCCGCTGACCTCGCGGCTCCGGCGGTCGTTCCCGCCGGCGGGGTGGGCGACGGACGTGCTGCTCTCGGCGGGCACGCCGCAGGCGCAGACGCTCTGGGTCATCCTGGTCCAGGCGGGCCTCCTGCCCGCGCGTATGCTCCAGGTCATCCCGGCCGCGTTCGTGCCGCACCCGCACCCGCGGCCGGTGCGCGAGGTCCGGCTCGACATCGAGGGGTTCCCCGAGATCCGCGCCCTGCGCGACGAGCTCGTGCGCCTGCGGGCCGAGGCGCGCGCCCGCGACGTGGTCTTGGTCGGCGAGAGCGAGCCGATGCGGCTGCTCCGCGCCCGCATCGCCCGGGTCGCCGCGACCGACGTGCCCGTGCTGATCGTCGGCGAGACGGGGACCGGCAAGGAGCTCGCGGCCAGGGCCATCCACGAGCACAGCCCGCGCGCGAAGGGCCCCTTCATCGCCGAGAACTGCGGCGTCTTCGCCGAGGGCGTGCTCGCGAGCGAGCTCTTCGGCCACGAGGCGGGCGCGTTCACCGGGGCCGCGGGGCGGCGGCGCGGCGTGTTCGAGCAGGCGCACGGCGGCACGTTGTTCCTCGACGAGATCGGCGAGCTCTCGCCGCGGGTGCAGGCGTCGCTGCTGCGCGTGCTCCAGGACGGCGCGCTGCGCCGGGTGGGCGGCGAGGCGAAGATCCAGCTCGACGTGCGCGTGCTCGCGGCCACGCACCGCGACCTCGCGGCCATGGTCGAGGACGGGAGCTTCCGCGAGGACCTGTACTACCGCCTGCGCGGAGCGGTCATCGAGGTCCCTCCGCTGCGCGCGCGCGGGGGCGACATCGAGCTGCTCGCCGCCGTGTTCCTCGACGAGGTGCGGGCGCGGCGCAAGGGGCGCGGCCTCAAGGTGACCCGCGAGGCGCTGAGGCGCCTCGTCCAGCATCCCTGGCCGGGCAACGTCCGCGAGCTGCGCGCCGAGGTGCTCCGGTGGGGCGTCTTCTGCGATCACACGGTCGACGTCGGCGACCTCGCGCCCGAGATCGCGATGCCGCCCACGAGCCAACCGGCCGCTGGCGGGGGCGCGAGCGCGCGGGCGGAGGAGGCCGAGGCGGCGCCCGGCGGCGAGCAGGTCGCGCCGCTCGCGGAGTCGGTGGCGCGCGCGGAGCGGGCCGCCATCGGGCGCGCGCTCGACGCGCATCAGGGCAACATCTCCCGCGCGGCGCGCGCGCTCGCCATCGACAGGAACACGCTCAAGCGCAAGATGGCGGCGTACGGCCTCCGCGAGGCCGAGGCGCCGCGCGGGCGGCGCTGAGCGCGGCTGACAAGACAGCCGCCCCTAGCCCCTCACTTGTCGTCGAGGAACGTCATGTGGGGCAGCTTGACATTGGGGTCTTCCTGGCGGGCTTCCGCGTGAACCCTGTCCACGAGCTGCTTGCAATGGTTCAGGTCGTCGACCCGGAAGAGGAACAGGATCTCGTTAGGATCGTCCGCGTTGCTCCACAGGTGCTCCAGATACATGCCCTGCTCGGCATGACCAGGCGCGTCTCCCTCCAGCTGCTGTTTGACGTCCGCAAACTTGACGCCGGAAAGCCTCGCCAGAATGTGAGCCATGTTCGGATCTCCTGAGGGTGACGACCTGTCGACGACGAAATCATCGCGCGATCCTGCGACAATTTGACAGCGCCACTGGATCCCACGACGCCGGCCAGCCTATCGGGGGCGCGGAGGGAGTGTCAAGCCGGGGTTTCGTCAGCGCCGCGCCGGCGCCTACAGGAAATCCCGACAGGATCCCTGGCGCGCGGGGTTAGAATCGATACCGCAGCAGCCGCCCGAGTTGGGTTACAACCCCAACCATCCGCCGGGGGACAGGCTCCAAGGGCAACAGAATGCGGGAAGAGAAACACCGCAAGAGCGCAAGATGCCAGAGAGGGGATAGTTCCCTGTTTTCCCCGTGCGCCCCTCGCGGTGTTTCTTCTCTTCTGTTGATTTCTCCGAGACGCCACTGTGATCGGTGTCTAACCCTCCCGAGCGCGCCCGTCCTCCGCACGGACGAACGGCGCGCGGACGTCCCGCACGTCGAAGAAGAACACCCGATCCCAGCAGGGCACCTGATCCCGCTCCGAGAGCTCGAACACCTGGCCTCGGGACAGGCTGCCGACGAGCCGCGCGTGCGACCGGCCCCTCAGGCTCCACCGGAACTCGTACGGAAGCTGGACGCTGGGATCGCTGAAGAAGCCGCGCTTCTCGGTGAAGCTCCGCCGGGCGACCTCGCAGAAGTCCCGCGCGTGGCGGAGGTTCGGGGCCACGATGTACGTCGCCGCCAGGCCCTCCTCGAGCAGCTGCCGGTTCACGAGCTGACCTCCGGAGAGGACGAACCCGAGGACGCGCCCGTAGCTGTCGAACTTCTGCACGTCGGTCTGGATCTCCACCTCGGCCCCGACGGGGAGCAGCTCGGAGAGCCGCGCGGCGGCCGCCTCGGCCCAGCGCCCCTGCGAAGCGCCGAGGAAGTGCGTCTCCGGCGTATCGATCGACAGCAGGCGAACACCGCGGAGAACGCCGATCTCGTCGCGCACCCGGATCGTGTCTCCGTCCACCACCTTCACGACTTGCCCGCGGAAGCTGTCGCCCGAGAGCTCTGGCGCGCTACGGAGCCTCCGCCTCCCGGCAACAAGGGAAACGTAGTCGATGAACCTCCGGTAGACCGGAAGAAGTCCTGTCATCGCCCCCTCCTTCGGATACACTCCCAGAAACCGCCGTTCTTCGACGCGCCGGACGCTCGTCCTGACCAGGCGGCCTGATCCAGGATGTTATAGAGCGCCCCGCGGCCTCATGACAGCGCCCGCGCCCTCGTGGAGGTTGCAAACTCGCCTGGGAAGTCGGGAGGACCGCCGGAGCGGAACAGCGGATAACAAACTCGCCTGGGAAGCCGGGAGGACCGCCGGAGCGGAACAGCGGATAAAGATGCCTGGCGCGGAGCTCGCGGCTCGTGCCGCTCGGGGCCGCGGCTCGTGCCGCTCGGGGCGCCCCTCCCCTCCGGCCAGGGCATCGGCTAGACTCCGGTCGTGGTCCAGCCTCTTCCCAGCGGTTACTTCTTCGACCCCGCGGACCCGCGCGCCCCCACGAGCGACCAGTGGGCCCGGATGACGCCGGCCGAGCGGGCGCGCGTCGTCGACATGCTTCCGGCCGAGGTCCCGCTGGAGCTCATGCCGCCGGAGGGCGACCCGCACCGCAAGGCCAAGCGCGGCGCGCTCGACGCGCTCGACGGCTTCTTCCGCCGCGCCGCCCGCAAGGTCTATCTCTCCTCCGAGCTCGGCGTCTACTACCCCGGCGAGGCGCGCTTCGCGCCCGACCTGCTCGCCGTCCTCGACGTCGCGCTCCACGACCGCATGAAGTGGGTGGTCAACGACGAGGGCAAGGGCCTCGACCTCGTGATCGAGGTCCACGTGGCGGGCGACCGCGCCAAGGACGAGCAGACGAACGTCGATCGGTACGCCCGGCTCGGGATCCGCGAGTACTTCCTCTTCGATCGCGCGCGGCTGCGCCTGCACGGCTACAGGCTGCCCGCGGCCTCGGAGGGCGACCCTTCCCGCCCGCGCGTGTACCAGCGGCTCGTGCCGCAGGCGGGCCGCTTCACCTCCGAGGTGCTCGGCCTCGACCTCCTGCTCGACGGCACCCGCCTCCGCTTCTTCGCGGGGAACGCGCCCCTCGAGGACGCCGACGAGATGATCGCCCGCCTCGGCGGCATGCTCGACGACGTCATCGCCCGCCAGGAGGAGGCCCAGCGCCTCGCCGAGGAGCTCGCCGCCCAGCTCGATAGAGAGCGGCGCCTCCTCGATGAAGAGCGGCGCCTCCTCGATGAAGAGCGGCGCCTCCTCGATGAAGAGCGGCGCCTCCGCGAGGACGTGGAGCGGCAACTCGCCGAGGCGCGCGCCGAGATCGAGCGGCTCAAGGCGCGCTGAGCGCGCGCTCGGGCCATCGTCACGATGGCCCCGCCCGCACGCCCAGAGCCATCCGTCCGCTGGAAGCCTTCCGCGCTCGCCGCCGCGCGCCGCAGAGCACGCCGGCGGCCACGATCATGCAGCCGAGGAGCCCGCCGTGGCGCCCCTTGCCCGACGCCTCGCAGGCGCAGCCGCCGCCCGCCGCCGCGCCCGTCCCGCTCCCGCCCGCGCCCGCGCCCGTCCCGCTCTCGCCCGCCCCGCCCCCGCCCGCGGTCGCGGTCCCGCTCGCGCCGGCGCCGGCATCACACGACCCCGCGGCGCCCAAGAAGCTCGCGGTCGCCGGCCAGAGGGCCGGGCACGCCTCGCCGGTCTCGCTGTCGCTGCCGCAGGCCGGCGGCGGGCCGCAGAGGCGATCGAGCGTCATCAGGGGCGAGAACGTCTGGCCCTCGTCCGTGGAGATGCCCGCGGTGAAGCCGTCCACGAACTCGTCGGCGCAGGCGAAGAGGCCCCGCGGGGTCCAGGTCAGGCAGCGGACGCCGAGGTTCCTGACCGGGGTGAACGTGAGCGTCGCCGTCGGGGCGGTCCACAGGCCGCCGTAGTCGCTGCCCACCGCGATCTTCGATCCATCGGGCGACAGGGCGAGGCCGACGAGGCTCGCGGCCTGGAACACCTCCTCCCAGGTGGCGCCCCCGTCCCGCGTGACCAGCAGGGTGTCCGCTTCGTCGCCGTCCCGGCGGACGTACACGACGTCCGGATCCACCGGATCGACGGCGCCGATATAAGGCAGGTTGCGCTCGTCGCTGCCGGGGACGTCGAAGTCCTCCCAGGTCCGGCCGCGGTCCATGGATCGCTTCAAGATCCCCTGGAACGATGGGCCGTTCCACCGGCCGCTCACGTAGAGCCGCCGCGGGTCGCTCGGCGCGCTGTCCAGGGTCACGCCGAGGAAGGTGCTCGGGAGGTCGACGCCTGCCTGGGCCCAGGTCCTCCCGTCGTCCTTCGACTCCCAGACCTGGGTCAGGATCTCGTCGCTGCCGAGCACGCTCGAGCCGAGCAGGATCACGCTCCCTGGCTCGGCGCGGTCGATCGACAGGTCGACGATGTTGCGATCGGCGACCCCGCCCGCCCCGAGCTCCCACTGGCAGCCGCGATCGTGCGTGGCGCTCAGCCCGCCGAAGAGCCCGACGAGGATCGATCCGTCGCCGGTGAGGACCATCATGGGATCCTCGATGCCGATGTAGCCGATCGCCGGCTCGCAGATCCACGACCAGCGCTCGCCGCCGTCGCTCGTGGTGAGCACGCCGTAGGTGGCGCGGATCCAGAGATGATCCGGATCGGCAGGGTCGACGAGGATCTGCCCGGCGGAGGGGTAACGGCCGTTGGCAGACGCGGGCGTCGAGGCGGCCAGGCAGATGCACGCCGCGGCGGATCCGATCGTGATGGCGGGAAAGATACGGCTGCGGTTCACCGAGGGGCGGGTCATCCATTCTCCTGCACGTCGCCGCGCGCTGGCCGGAGGCCCGCGGCCTCGGAGCAGTCTAGTCCCGTCCGCCAGAAATCCGGCCAGGGTCGGCCGGATTTCTGGCCGCCTCGCGGCGGCTCCGGGCGGGCGGACCCAGCCTTACTGCCGCCGGAACTGCTGGTTCGTCCCGGTGTGGCAGGTGTACTGGATGAACCGGCCCCCATCGGCGGTGCTGGCGCCCGAGACGTCCACGCACTTGCCGCTGTTGGACGACCGCAGGGAGAAGACGCCGCCGCCGCGATCGATGAGCTCCCATTGCTGGCTGGCGCTGCCGTTGCAATCCACCTGCGTGATGTTCGCGCTGTTGTCCCGGCTGGCCCCCGCCACGTCGAGGCACTTCCCGCTGTTCACGTTCTTCAACAGCACCTTGCTCGTGCCGGTGATGCTCTCGATCTGCCACTGCTGATCGTTCGCCCCGGTGCACGGCCACTGGGTCACGGTCGCGCCGCTGGCGACGCTCGCGCTGGCGATCCCCATGCACTTGCCGGAATGGAGGAACGTCAGCCGCTGGCCGGTGGGGGTGCCGGTGCCGGTCCCAGTGCCAGTGCCAGTCCCGGTCCCGGTGCCGGTGCCAGTCCCGGTGCCGGTCCCGGTGCCCGGGCCGGAGACCTTGACCTGCGCGCCCGTGGGCGACACCGACAGGAGCGTCAGCGTCACGTCCGTCCCGAAGAGCTTGTGGGGGATGCCGACGGCGAGCGGCGCGTCCCTGAAGTTGCCGCCAGGGACCATGTCGAGGAGGTGCGCCCGGCCGCTCTCCCGCGACTGCGTGAAGAACGCATGGACGAGGAGGCCGCTCACGGAGAGATTGCGCGAGTCGACGACGTTCGTCTCCGCCGACTGCCGGAACTCCACCTGGTACATGAGGTCGTTCTGCCCCTTGACGCGGAGGAGCTGGGTCCCGGTGCTCGGCGCGGTCATCGGGGCGAGCGTGTAGGTCTGCTCGCCGCTCGCCGTCACGACCTGCGACGACGGGATCCACCCGAGGTTCACCTTGTAGTTGGCGTTGTAGTGCTGCCTCATGCCGTTGCCCATCGGATCGAATGGGTCGCCGTACTCGTCGATGGTGCAGCTGTCGCTCATGGTCACCGCCGCGCCCCCGCTGGTGCACTTGCGCGAGGAGGCGTGCCACAGGCCGAAGTTGTGGCCGAGCTCGTGCACGATGACCCCGGAATCGAGGCTGGCGAGCCAGGTCGCGCGGCCGGGCTGCTCACCCATGCCGGAGTACCCGCAGTTCATCTTCCCGAAGATCATGAAGTGCTGGTACCTGTTGAGGTCGAAGCCGGCGTTCCGCGCCGCGTTCTTCGCCTCGTTCTGCCAGCGGCCGTAGTCATCGCACTTGCCGAAGGTGAGGTTGAAGGGACCGGCGACGTCGTACTCGAGCGTCATCTGCCCGAACGAGGAGCCCGAGAGGTGCTTCGCCGCGCCGTCGAGCGAGTTCTTGACGTCCTGCTCCGTGCCGAGCATCTGGCCGCCGTCGAACTGCACGCGCAGCGCCAGGACACGCTTGGTCCCGGTCGTGACGAGCGCGCTCGTCAGCTCGCCGATGCCCTCGGCCGGCCGCATCACCTCCACGTCGATGCTGCCGTCGTCGTTCTCGACGCCGAACACGTCGACGGGCGAGCCGCTCGCCGTGCGCCAGTCGGTCTCCGGCTCGGCGCCGGGCGCCGCCAGGTTCGACATGGCGTCCAGGTTCAGGCGCACATAACTCCCGTCCTCGCGCTCCAGCATGTACCGGGCCTCGCCGTTGGCGACAGCGACGGTCAGCTTCCCCGAGGCGGTGGGCGCCCGCCCCGCCCCCTCGTCGCCAGCGTCGAAGCCGATGCAGCCCGACGCGAACGAACACGCTGCAACGACGAACGCAGTGGACAACTTTGTCTTGAAGCCCTTCATGGTGCCTTCCTTTCGAGCTCGGTCCGATACGCCCGCCCCCGGGGGAGGCCGCGACCGTCTCCCCCCGGGGCGAGATCGCGGCGCGACGAGCGCTGCCAAAGGAGAGGCCGCGAGCGCAGCAGCCCCTCTGCCGGCGGTGGAGATTGACAGCGTAGCTGTCGTGTTGATGGCTTGACGCTCGGCCTCGACCGTCGCGCCGGATCGCCATCCAGGCACCCTCACCCCCAGCGTTTCGTCCACCAAGCAATAGCAAGATCTCGACCACTGCTCGGCTGTAGCCGCCTCGCCTCTCTCAGCGAAAGAATCGCCTGAGGACGTTTGATAATCCAATCTGATGTGATGTTTGCGCGGTCCGTGTGGATCCTGTGAGATCCTGAATGGACTCGAAAAAACCACCCTGCCGAGGCCTCGCACCGCCGCATACCCGGTGTGCTCGGCCAGGCGAGCGCGCTGAGCCGTGGCGCGCGGGCTCGCCTCCTTCGAGGGCGATGATCGGTAATGAAGGGTGGAGAGGAGAGCTAGTGAAGGGCGGAGAGGAGGGCTGTCGAGCGAGGGCCCCGCGGGGGATGCGGACCCGTCTGCGGCGTTATCCGCCCTTCAGCTTCGCGGCCAGGAACTTGCGAACATGCTCCCACGAGTCGGCCGCGGCCTTCGTGTCGTAGCGCTCTCCGGACGGGTTCGCGAAGGCGTGGTCGGCGTCGTACCGCAGCACCTCGTGCTCCACGCCCGCGTCGTGGAGCGCCTTGTCGAACTCATTGACGGTCTCGGGCGGAATGCCCTTGTCCTGATTGCCGAAGATGCCGAGCACCGGCGCCTTGATCGCCTTGAGCTTCGCGGGGTCGGTGACGAGCCGGCCGTAGTAGATGACCGCCGCGTCGAGCTCCGGCTCGTTCATGGCGAGCTTCAGCGACCAGGCGCCGCCGAAGCACCAGCCGATCGAGCCGGTGCGCGGCGCCGCGACGCGCGCGTCCGTCGTGAGGAAGCGGTGGGCGGCGCGCACGGTCTCGATGCCCTTGGCCTCGTCGACCGCCTTCATCGCGGCCATCGCGTCGTCGGGCGTGGTCGCGACCTTGCCGCCGTACATGTCCACGGCGAGGGCGGCGTAGCCGTCCGCGGCGAGGCGGTCGGTCCAGTGCTTGATGTGCTCGTTCAGGCCCCACCACTCGTGGATGACCACGAGGCCCGGCAGCGGCGCCTTCGCGCCCGGCGGCAGGCTCAGGTACGCCTGCGTCCCGGCGATCTCGACCGTCTGCCCGCGCGCGGGCGGGGCCTTGTCCGATCGGAGCTGGTGGAGGGCCTTGAACTCCTCCTCCGAGAGCAGGCCCGTCGGGCTGTCCGCGGCGCTGGCGGGCGCGGGCGCGGGCGCCGGCGCTGCGGCGCCGGGCGGCGCGTCGGCGGGGGGCGGCGGCGCGGAGGAGCAGGCGGCCGACAGGGCGAGGGCGAGGGAAGCAACCAGGCGGCGGTGGAGCGGGCGGAGCTTCATGGCGGCGCACCCTACCAGCTCAGGGCGCCGCGCCGGAAGCCTCGCGCGGCGACGCTACGTCGCGACGCGCAGGCGCAGCTGGCTCGACGCGAGGGCCCGCTGGACCGCGGTCGCCAGGGCCTCCGGGGGGAACGGCTTCGCCACGAAGGCATGCGCGCCGAGCCTGAAGGCGCGCTCGCGCTCGCGCGCCGAGGACATCGCGGACACGATGAGGATCGCGACGTCCCGGTGGTGCCGGCTCTGCCGGATGAACCGGATGAGCTCCAGCCCGTCGATGTCCGGCAGGTTGATGTCGATGACCACGGCGTCGTACGCGCCCCGGTGCATCACCCGGAGCGCCTCGAACCCGCTCGCCGTCTCGGCGACCTCCACCGAGCCCCCGAGCTGGGGCGCTCCGACGAGCGCGGCGCGCATGTGCGCTCGCATCGCCGCGGAGTCATCGATGAGAAGGATGCGGGTCATTCGAGGGGTCCTGTCGTGACGGTCGAGCGGCCTTGTACAACAGAAACGACAAAATAAAAAGTAGGTGTCAGGATTCCGACACGTGCCCCCGCCGGCCGCAGCGTGGACGCCGGGGGAACGGCGGGGACGACCGGCGCCGCGAGGCGCGTCCGCCGCCTGCGGGCGCGATGGACGGCTGCGGGCGCGATGGACGGCTGCGGGCGCGATGGACGGCTGCGGGCGCGATGGACGGCTGCGGGCGCGATGGACGGCTGCGATGGCAGCCCTAGCGAGCGGGCGGCGGCCCTGCTAGGCGTGAGCGCTGACGACACCATGGCTTCGAGCACTCGATGGCTCCGGCGCGCGCCGGCCCTCTCGCTCGGCGCGCTCCTCGCGGTCGCGGCGCCGCAGGCCGAGGCGCAGGGCCAGCCATCGGCGCCGCCGCAGCCCTCCGCGGAAGGGCCGGCGCCCGCCGCGGAACCTGCGCCGGCGCCCGCTCCGGCCCCGAGGAGCCCCGCCGCGCCGCCGGGCCCGCGCGCGCAGGCCGGCCCCAGCCTGCGATGGGACGAGCGGTATCCGCGCGTCAGCCCGCTCGAGCACGCCGTCACCGCGGGGCTCGGGCTGAGCGCGATCCTCGTCGACCAGCTGCCCGTGGGCGACTCCGGCCGCTGGGAGAACGGCTTCGACGAGGGGATCCGCGGCGCGCTCCGCGCCGAGTCGCGCGCGGCGCGCGCGACCGCGGCCAGCGTGAGCGACGCGCTCTACTACGGGCTGATGCTCTACCCCGTCATCGTCGACACGGTCGCCGTCACGGGCTGGAGGAGCAGCGACGTCGCCTGGCAGATGCTGATGATCAACGCGCAGTCGCTCGCGATCTCCGGCGTCGCCTCGATCCTGGTCGAGCGCGTGGCCGGGCGCGAGCGCCCGTACGTGCGCGAGTGCGCGGCGGACCCGGAGTACCATCCGCACTGCGTCGAGGGCCCCGTGAAGCAGAACGTGAGCTTCCCGAGCGGCCACACGCTGATGGCCACCACCGGCGCGGGGCTGATCTGCGCCCACCACCTGCACCTCCCGCTCTACGGCGGCGGCTGGCCCGACCACGTGGCCTGCGGCGTCGCCCTGACCGCCGCCGGCGTCCAGGCCACGCTCCGGATCACGTCCGACAAGCACTACGCGACCGACGTCCTCGTCAGCGGCGCCCTCGGCCTCGGCGCCGGCTACGCGCTGCCCAGGCTGCTCCACTACCGCGCCGACCACGCCGGCGGCGCGCGCGTGGTCGTGATCCCGTACGCGACCGGGACCCAGGCCGGGCTCACCGGCGTGGGGACGTTTTGAAGCGGGCCACCGCCCCTGCCAGGGTGCGTCAAAGTGCGGTAGGAGGGCCCTCATGGTCGACATGGACCGGCTGGATCCCGGGAGCATGGCGCGCGTGTTCCGGGAGGCGTTGCGCCGCGGGATGGATGTGGAGCCCGCGGCGCTGTTCCACGATCTCGGGCGCATGCGGTCGCGGATCGCGCGCGTCCGCGCGGCGTTCCCGCCGGGCGCCCTCCACACGGTCGCCATCAAGGCGAACCCCCTCGTCGAGGTCCTCCGCGCGGCGGTCGACTGCGGCGCCGGGCTCGAGGCCGCCTCGCTCGAGGAGGTGAAGCTCGCGCTCGCGGCCGGGTGCCCCCCGGATCACATCGTCTACGACTCGCCCGCAAAGACCCGCGCCGAGATCGCGGAGGCCCTGCGCCTCGGCGTCCGGCTCAACGCCGACAACCTCGACGAGCTCGGGCGCATCGACGAGCTCGTCCGTCCCGGGGCGGCCGCGGGCCGCGTCGGGCTGCGCATCAACCCGCAGGTCGGGGCCGCCGGCATCGCGATCACGAGCGTCGCGGACCGGCGCTCCAAGTTCGGGGTCCCCCTCGAGCAGGAAGGCGCGGTGCGCGCCGCCTTCGCGCGGTACCCCTGGCTCGCCGGCCTGCACGTCCACGTCGGCTCGCAGGGCTGCGGGCTCGCGCTCCTGGTCGAGGGGATCCGCCGCGTCGAGGCGCTGCGCCAGGAGATCCGCCGCGCGCTCGGGCAGGGCGCGGCCGGCACCCTGGACATCGGCGGCGGGCTGCCGGTCGCTTACCGGAGCACCGACCGCCCTCCCCTGCTCGAGGACTACGCCGCCGCGCTGCGGCGGGAGGTCCCGACGCTGTTCGAGGAGGGGACCACGCTGGTCACCGAGCTCGGCCGCTGGGTCCAGGCCGGCTGCGGCTTCGCGGTCTCGCGCGTGGAGTACGTGAAGGAGGACTCGGCCGGGCGCACCGCGATCCTCCACCTCGGGGCCGATTTCCTGCTGCGCCGCGCGTACCACCCGGAGGACTGGCACCACGACTTCGCGGCGCTCGACCCCGACGCCGCGCCGAAGGAGGGGCCGCTCTCGCCGTGCACCCTCGCGGGCCCGCTCTGCTTCGGCGGCGACGTGCTGGCCCGCGACCTGCCGCTGCCGGAGCTGTCGCCCGGGGATCTCGTGCTCATCCGCGACACGGGCGCGTATACTTTGAGCATGTGGTCCCGCCACTGCAGCCGCGGCATCCCGGCCGTGCTCGGCGTCGACGCCGGCGAGCTCCGGGTGCTGCGCGAGCGCGAGCGGCCCGAGGACGTGGTGGCGTTCTGGAGCCGAGGCCGTGGCCAGCCATGAGGCCGCTGCGCGGCGTCCACACGGCCGTTGCCGGGCGAACCGAGCATGGGGAGAGCTCTCGGCAGCGAGCACAGCAAACGGTGAAGGAGCAGCGATGAGATCGACTGGAACGTCCAGGATCCCCGTGCGGTGGGCGCGAACGTGGCAGGTGGTCCTGCTCGGCGCCACGCTGGTCGTCCCGCCGGTGGTGAGCGCGAGCTGCAGTGGGGACGACGAGGCGAACCCCCTCGACGCCTCGGGCGGCGGCGGTGAAGGCGGCGGCGCGGCCGGCTCCGGCGGCGCGACCGGCTCCGGCGGCGCGACCGGCTCCGGCGGCGCGACCGGCTCCGGCGGCGCGACCGGCTCCGGCGGCGCGACCGGCTCCGGCGGCGATGGTGGCCATGCCGGCGGCGGCGATGGTGGCCACGGCGGCGACGGCGGCTCCGGCGGCGGCGAGGACACCGTGCGGGTGCAGGTCCTCGCCTTCAACGACTTCCACGGCAACCTCGAGCCCCCCGCCGGCAGCGGCGGCAAGATCAGGATGCCCGACGCGACGCAGGTGGACGCGGGCGGCGTCGCGTTCTTCGCGTCGCACCTCGCCGCGCTCCGCGCCGCGAACCCGAACACCGTGGTGGTCTCGGCCGGCGATCTCATCGGCGCGAGCCCGCTCGTCTCGGCGCTGTTCCACGACGAGCCCACGATCGAGGCCATGAACCTGGTCGGCCTCGACATCAACGCGGTCGGAAACCACGATTTCGACAAGGGTACCGCCGAGCTCCTCCGGATGCAGTACGGCGGGTGCAGCCCGACCAACGGCTGCACGGACGGCACCTTCTTCGGCGGCGCGAGCTTCAAATTCCTCGCCGCCAACGTCGTCGTGGACACGACGAGCGGCAGGACGCTCTTCCCGCGCTACGACATCCGCGAGTTCGACGGCGTGAAGGTCGCCTTCATCGGCATGACGCTCGAGGACACGCCGTCGATCGTGACCCCGATCGGCGTCGCGGGCCTCTCGTTCAGGGATGAGGTCGACACGGTGAACGCCATCGTCCCGGAGCTCCAGGCGCAGGGCATCGAGGCGATCGTGGTCGTGCTCCACGAGGGCGGGCTCCCGACAGGCCACTACAACGAGTGCCCGGGGATCTCCGGCCCCATCGTCGCCATCGCGGAGGACCTCGATCCCGCGGTCGATGTCATCGCCAGCGGGCATACACACCAGGCGTACAATTGCATCATCGATGAAAAGATCGTGACGAGCGCGGCGTCGGCCGGCCGTCTGATCACCGACATCGATCTGGAGATCAGCCGGAGCACGGGCGATGTGACGGCAAAGACGGCGAACAACGTGGTCGTCACGCGCGAGGCGCCCGACGCGGGGCTGGGCGCGCTCGTGACCCGTTATCAGGGCCTCGCGGCGCCGCTGGCCAGCGTCGAGATCGGCACGATCACGGCGACGCTCGATCGCTCCGTCCCCCCCATGGGCGCCGGGCTGTTCACGATGGGCGCGGTGATCGCCGACTCCCAGCTCGCCGCCACGCGCCCGGCGAGCTTCGGCGGGGCGCAGGTCGCGTTCATGAACCCGGGCGGCGTGCGCGCCGATCTGGGGTACGCGGCGTCCGGCGCGGAGACCACGGACGGATTGGTCACCTTCGGCGAGATCTTCACCGTCCAGCCGTTCGGTAACAGCCTGGTCGTGATGACCCTCACGGGCGAGCAGATCGACAGGCTGCTGGAGCAGCAGTTCTATCTGGACGCGATGGGCGTCGTGCGGAGTCGGATCCTGCAGGTCTCCGAGGGCTTCACGTACACCTACAGCCAGAGCGCGCCCATCGGCAGCAAGGTCGATATCGCGTCGATCCAGATCAACGGTGTTCCCATCGAGGCGACGCAGACGTACCGGGTCACCGTGAACAGCTTCCTGGCGAGCGGCGGCGACAGCTTCTCGGTGCTCGTCGAGGGCACCGATCGCCTGGGCGGCGCGGTGGATCTCGACGCCATACGGGATTACTTCGCGCAGCGCTCGCCCGTCTCGCCGCCCGCGCTCGACCGGATCACCGTCGTGCCCTGAGCCGGCGCGGCGCGCCCGGCTGACCGGCCGGGGTGCCGTGCCCCCCCGTCCCGCCCTCGTGGTCCGTGATTCGATGGCCGTGGGCCGCTACGGGTTCACGGCGAGCCTGCTCCCGAGCGACGAGGTGCTCGTGCTCGGAGGCCAGAACGGCGGGGCCGTCTCCACGGCCGAGGTGTATACGCCCTGATCAAGGAGCCCCGGTGATCTCCGCCATGCTCGACGCGAAGTTGTCTCGTGGGGCGAGGCCCAGCGCGCGCCGAGCCTTCTCGGTCGAGAAGCTCCCCCGGAAGCTCATGAACGCGGGCACCTGGTCCGCCGTGGCGGCGGGCAGCGCGCCGGTGCTGAAGAAGGCGGTGTACTCGCGCCAGCGGAAGTGGCCGTCGACGATGTTGAAGGCCTGCCCGACCGCCTCACCGGCGCGCAGCGAGCGGACCACGGCCTCGACCAGCGTGCTGATGTGGAGATACCCCATGATGGCCTCCCCGCCGTCCACGAGCGGGAGCTGGCCGGCCGCGATGGTGCGGGGGAGGACGCTGCCCCAGAAGGACGTGGGGTGTACGCCGAGGATGGCCGCGGGGCGGAGGACGACGGTGGGGAGGCCCCGGGCCGCCACCGCGGACAGCGCCTGCTCCCCTTCGGCCTTGCTCACCGCATAGGCGTCGCCCTGCGCCTCCATCGGCGCGGCCTCGTCCAGCACGCCCTCCCGGTTCCTGAGCTGGTACGCGGCGATCGTGGAGATGTGCACGAAGCGCTCGCAGCCGGCGGCCAGCGCGGCCTCGGCGAGGGCCGCGGTCGCGTCCACGTTCACCCGCCGGGCCTCGTCCAGCTCCGACGAGGCCGACGCCGCGCAATGCACCACGAACTGCGCACCCCGCACGGCCTCCTCCCGAGCGCCCTTCTCCGTCACCTCGCCCAGCGTCGTCTCGGCGCCGATCGCCTCGAGCTCCGCCCGCGCCTCGGGGCGACGCACGAGGGCGCGGACCCGCATGCCCTCCTCGCACAGGCGCTTCACGATGTAATGTCCGACGAACCCGTTTGCACCCGTGACGAGGGCGACCTTGCCTCTCATAAACGTACGAACCTCCAGGCGCTCGAGATCAAGGTGGCGCCTCTTGGCCGTCTACTCCAGCGAGGCCACCGCGTCACGTCCGGGCCGCCCGCGGCGCGTCGCGCGGCGTGGAGGACGAATCGATACCACCTCCCGGTAAGAGATGGTGTCCTCACGACGGGGAGGTGGGGGGATCACTCACCGCGATCGAGGAAGTCCATCAGCCAGGCCATGGCCGGCCGCATCGTGCCGTCCGGGTGCAGGAGGCCCGTGTTGGTCCGCCAGGTGGAGCCGACGACGTAACCCCAGAAGGTGATGCCTTTGACGGCGCTGTGATTGTAGAACATCGTGAACTGCTCCTCCATCACCCTGCGCTGCTCGTCGTCGTCCGCGAGGGGGATGTCGTACTCGGTGATGTACACGGGCAGTCCCGTGGCGGCGAGCCCGTCGATGTAGCCCTTCACGGTGTCGGTGTCGGTCCTGTACACGTCGTGGGCCTCGGCGCCGAGCCCGTCGATCGGGGCGCCCGCTTCGAGCGCCGCCTTCACGATCTCGACGAAGTGGTCGTGCTCGCGTTCGTACTCGATGTTGCCGTGATCGTTGAGGATCAAGGTCGCGCCCGGGCAGAGCTCGCGAGCCCACCTGAAGGAGTTGACGATCCAGTCGTAGCCGCTCTCGCCGTCGCCTCCGATGGCGTTCTTGAAGACAGGCGTGGTGTGGGGCGGCGGCTCGTTGACGACGTTGATGTACTTCGTCTCGGGGTACCGCTCACAGAACGCCTGCATCCAGTCCCTGACGGCTTGCCGCTGCTCCTCCGCGGGGAGGCTCGCGATCCCGATCGGAGGCGTGTTGCCCCACACGAAAGTGTACTGCATGAACGGGATGTCGTGGTCCTGTGCGTACGCGTAGGCCGCGTCGAGCCTGCTCCAGTCTCGAACGCCGCGGGACATCTCGACAGAGGCCCAGCTGCCGTCGTTCTCCGGCGTGATCTGGTCCCAGTACTGGATGAAGTCGTCGCGCACGGCGTGGTTCGTCGTCGTGCTACCGACGAACTTGCCGGCGCTCGTGCCGCCCGAGCCACCCGCCCCCTCGCCGGAACCGCCGGTCCCGGAGCTGCTCGTTCCAGGACCTCCGGAGCCGCCTTCGCCTGCGCCGCCCGTACCAGCGCCGCCACCGCCCGCGCCAGCCCCGCCGGCGCCCGTCGTCCCGGCGCCGCCGCCATGGCCGCCCGCTCCCGTCGAGCCGCCCGCGCTGGACGCGCCGCCCGGACCGCTGTCAGGCACATCCCCCCTGTCAGAGCAGCCAGAGAGGGCCGCGACTCCGAGCGCGAGCAAGGTCGTGCCGCACAGCCATCGACAAGAACGGTGCTTGTTCATGCCACCACCCGGCCACATCACGTGGTCCTTTCGAACGAGTCCTCATGGCTCATCGTCACATCGTCGCGGGTCAGGGACGACATGACGCTCTCGTAGCTCGCGAGCAGCCTGCGAGCCGAAACAGCATCCGCGGGATCTCCCACCAGGAGGTCCTTGCTGGCGTCGTCCCATACGTCCGGCCCTCGATCCGAGGCCACCGGGATGGTCCTCTCCCGTCGGTTGTACTTGACCCGCTCCAGCTTCGTGTTCGGCACCCTGACCCGCTCCAGATCGACCTTCAGGTCCGATATCGCCCTGTAGAAGCGCTCCGAAAAGCACCTCTGGGCCTGGCACATGGTCCTGATCACCTCGTAGGCCCCCAGCGTCCACAGCCACATCAGGTCCGACGCACGCGTCCTCGCGTCGTGCGAGAAGCCGCCTTCGCTCGAGGCGCACGCGTCCAGCCTCTCGGTGATTTCATTCGCGATCGACAGCAGGACCTGGTGCCGACCGGACAGGTAGATCGAGAACGCCGAAAGGGGGTGCTGCGTGGACATCTCTTCTTCTTCGAACGATCTGGAGGGGGTGTTGGTGGTGAAGGACAAGCGAAACGGCGCGATGATGTCAAGATCGAAGCGCCGCTCGTCTTCAGCCGCGTCGCCCATCGCGAGCGGAGCTGCGGCCCCCGGCGGTCCACGCCGTCCTCCGCCGTGAAACACAGCCTCGTGACGGACAATTGCGTCCTCGCGGCCGTCGAGCACGAGGTGAAGGGGCGTGCGATCCGTGCGTCGGGGACGGAGCTCGTCACGCCGCCGCTGTCCCCACCACGCCCGAGGTCGCAGGATCTCTGCGCCAGCAAGGAGGACGTGCCGACGCGCCAGCACTTCCGCGAGTGATGGACAACCGTCGTCCCTGGCCTCCGGGCGGCGAGCTCGCGGAGCGCCGATGCCTACGCCGGTCTCACTCACGAGCGCGCCCGCCGGGTTCGCTCCTTGCATCGCTCATCGATGCAGCGTGGGAGGTAATGCGAATGCTGGCGCTCACATACCATGGGCCGAGATGCGTCCGTGTCGAGGAAAACCCGGAGCCTCGGATTCAGCATCCGAACGACGTCGTCCTCCGCGTGAGCCGCGCCTCGATCTGCGGCTCTGACCTGCATCTCTACCATGGCTACATCGCCGACACGCGCGTCGGCACCATCTTCGGCCACGAGTTCACCGGCGTCGTGGAGGAGATCGGGCCATCCGTGCAGACCCTGAAGCGCGGCGACCGCGTCGTGGTGCCGTTCAACATCGCCTGCGGGACGTGCTTCTTCTGCCAGCGGGAGCGCACCTCCGCCTGCGAGAACACGAACCCGCTCGCCACGATCGCTGGCGGGATCTTCGGTTATTCGCACACCACCGGCGGCTACCAGGGCGGCCAGGCCGAGCGCGTCCGTGTCCCCTTCGCAGACGTCGGCCCCATGAAGATCCCCGACGACCTCTCGGACGAGGAGGTGCTCTTCCTCTCGGACATCCTCCCCACGGGGTACCAGGCCGCGGAGATGGGGGACATCGGCCCTGCGGACACGGTGGCCGTCTTCGGCTGCGGGCCCGTCGGCCTCGTGGCCCAGCGGTGCGCCTGGCTCCTCGGCGCGCGCCGGGTCATCGCCGTCGATTCGGTCGGCTACCGCCTCGATTTCGCGCGCCGGTACAGCCGCGCAGAGACGCTCGATTTCAGCAAGGTCCCTGATGTCGTGTCCGTCCTCCGGGACATGACCGACGGCCGCGGGCCGGATGTCTGCATCGAGGCGGTCGGCCTCGAAGCGAGCGGCTCGACGCTGCACGACGTGCTCGGCAAGACGCTCATGCTCGAGGCCGGCTCGCCCGTCGCCCTCAACTGGGCCATCCAGTCGGTCCGCCGCGGCGGGCGGGTCTCGATCGTCGGCGTCTACGGGCCGCCGTGGAACCTCGTCGACGTGGGCGCGGCCATGAACAAGGGCCTGACGCTCAAGGCCGGGCAGTGCGACGTGAAGCGGTACATGCCCCACCTCCTCGCGCACATCCGCAAGGGGAACCTCGATCCCAGGCCGCTCATCACCCACCGCGTCCCGCTCGAGGCGGCCGCGGAGATGTACCGCCTGTTCGCGTCGAAGACCGACGGGATCATCAAATGCGTGCTCATTCCATCGGGGGCCAAGTGAGCTCCGTCATCGAGGAGGCGACCATGGAAGCCGAGATCGCCGCGATCCTGCGGCCGAAGGAGCTACCGTACTGGGGAGTTGATCTGTGCCCGGAGGACAGGCCCGGCGTCCCGAGAGAGGCGCCGCCGCACCTTCTTTCGTGCACGCACTGGATAGAGCCCGAGCGGCAGCCGATCGAGGGCCGGGTGCTCATTCACTCAGGGCTCGCCCGCCCGACCCCGGTGTTCAGCACGGCCCTGCCGCCGAGGGGGGCGAGCGGCGCGCTGCGCCGCGTGGCCTACGCGGCCCCGGATCACCGGCTTCCTCACTGGATCCTGCTGGCGGTCGCGGATCGGGTCGACGTGCTCCAGAGCCTTCCTCTCCTGCTCAAGAGACGGGCCGTCAGGGCGGGCAGGCGCAGGAGCGCGGCGCAACAACCCAGGTGACAGGGGCGCCGAGCTGCGTCCCGGCGAGCTCGGCGAGCCCTAGGCGCCCCTCGGCGGCGCGCTCGTCCCCCCTACGGCCGCGGAGGCCACGCCATCCGCTGCACGGCCGGGCCCGCGGGCGCGTGATAGATGGCAGGCGACGCCAGGAACGACGCGTCCTCCTGGGACCCGCCGCTCGCGAAATCCCTCGGCCACCAGCTCATGCTGAGGTGGATGTGGTGATGGTGGTACGGCCACCCCTCGCCGTAGGCCATCCGGTCCTCGAAGCTCTCGAGCTCGGCGCGGGTGATCTTCCTCGGATCGTCCGCCGGCAGATCGTACAGCGCGGCCGCTGTCTCCGCGAGGAGAGGCGCGATGACCTCGTCGACGCCGATGACGCGCGTGCGCCGCGAGCGGAACAGCCGCGCCATGAAGAACGCCTCGCGCTCGAGATCCACGATGTGGTTCCGCTTGGCGGTCGAGGAGCAGAACCCGTCCTCGTGCTTCGACCCGTCGCCGCAGATGATCACCCCGTCGTTCGAGCCGTCCGTCTGGAAGTACGCGATATCGATGTTGCCGCCCTGGTCGTGCGTCGACTGGGGGTGGCGCGGGCTGCCGACGTCGTAGCCGGGCGTGGTGCCGTCGATCTGGCAGACGTCGATGAGCGACAGCGGCGTCGTCCCCGGGAAGGCCCGGAGCGTCTCCGCGAGCGCGTCGCGGACGAGCATGATGAGCTCGCGGCGGGCAAACCGGTAGTTGCTGAAGGTCTCCCAGACATAACCGCCGCCGACCACCGAGTCGTCCGGGTCGGGGAACGGGAACGGCAAGAGCCCGCTGCCGCCGTCGCCGAAGCCGGCGCACTCGTCGGACGAGAAGCCGGCGCCCGTGCAGCTCGGGCCGTCGACGTAAGGATACGTCGTCACGTCGAGGCGATACGCGTTCTGCTCCCCGTCGTGGCCGACGACGCGGACGAAGTACTCGGCGCCGCCCCGCTCGGAGTAGAACCCGTACACCTCCGTGCCCGTCTCATGGCCGCGGTACGAGTACGGGTACACCTCGCCGTAGCGCGAGCCGAGCAGCCGCCCCTCGCGGTCGTACGCCACGAGATCCAGGTCCCCGGCGGCGCCGCGGAACTCGACCCCCACGCGGACGATCGTGCCCTCCGGCACCTCGATCCGGAACCAGTCCTCGTCCCCCGCGCACACGGTGAGCTCCTCCGTGACGCCCTCCGACGCGGTCACCGCGGACCCGAGATCGTCGTTCGGCTCGAGCGCGTCGCCCTCGCCCTCGCACGCGAAGCGCTCGCTGCGGCACGCGCCGTCGTCGCACGTGGTCCCCTCCGGGCACCACCCGGACGGCACGTCCGGCGAGCACGCGACCTCGTCCGACACGCAGAGCTCTCCGAGGCACGTCGTGCCGCTCGGGCACGTCGCCGCGGCGTCGCACCCGGCGAAGCAGGCGGACCTGCCCTCGCCCTCGAGCGTGTGGCACACGTAGCCGGGCCGGCAGTCCAGATCGCTGCCGCACGTGTTCATGCACAGCGGCGAGCCGTCCGCCGCCGCGGCGAAGCAGCCCGCCTCCGGCCCGCACTGCTCGTCGCCCTCGCAGCCGAAGGCGAGGCAGTAGCCCTCGACCCAGCCGTTCGGCTCCGAGGTGCTCGCGTCGCTGTAGCAGGTCGCGTCGGGGAGCGCGCAGGCGTCGGCCGCGTCGCAGGCCGCGCCCACGCTCCCGGGAGCGACGGTGTCCTCCTCGCACGCGGCGCCGCACGCCGGGTTGCACCCGTCGCCGCGCCGCGGAGAGCAGAGGCCGTGACGGTTCTCCACGCCCTCGCAGGTCGCGGGATCGTAGATTGGATAACACACCCCCGTGTCCGCCAGGATATCGGTGTTGAAGCAGCGGGAGCCGGGCGCGCAGCCCTCCTCGGTGTTCGGCGCCGCACACGGTCCCTCCGCGCGCTGCATGCATATCCCGAGCATGCAGACGGCGGCCTCGCCGCCGCAGTCCGCGTCGCAGCTGCAGCGCGCCCCGGGCGGCCCGGCCTTCGGGCTGACCCCGCCGCGCAGGCCGCTGTCGCCCACCGCCGGCGCCCCCCGGCCATGATCACACGCGCCCAGAGCGCCCATGAGCGCCGGCGCAACCACGAAGAGCCATCGCCACCGTAGAACCATCTTCCCTGCCTGTCGACGAGTGCGAGAGTGCACGCGGCGCGCGTTCTAACCGCAGGCGAGGCGCAGAGGGCCATTGAAAAGAGAGGGCGAGTTGCGCAGGCCACCCCGCGCGGGCATATTCCCACCTTCACCGCCGGCGCGGAGCGGTGTTGTGAATCGTGGAGGTGGGGTTGCCTACTCGACGGGTGCGCGACCGCGCGACCGCCGCGACGGGCATGCGGGCGTGCGGGCCTCGGTCGGCGCAGCGCGGCGCGCGCCCGCGCGTATTTCGCGCGGCGCGGCCCGCGCGTATTTCGGTCGGCGCGGCAACCCCGGTTATCTCGGTCGGCTCGGCGCGCCCTACTCGTATTTCTGGACGACGCGGAACGAGCCGAGCGAGCGCACGCCGGTCGCGTGCTGCTCGAGCAGCGCGAGGGCCTCGCGGAAGGCGGGCTCCTCGGTGCTGCCCTCGCACTCGACGAGGAAGAGGTACTCCTCGGGGTTGTCGGGCAGCGCGCGCGAGACGATGCGGGTGAGGTTGAGTTGATGTCTGCCCAGCGCGGACAGCGCCGCGACCAGGGCGCCCGGCCGGTGGTCCAGCCCGAACAGGAGCAGCGTGCGGCCGCCGGACGGCGGCGGCTCCGGCTTCTTCCCGATGATGAAGAAGCGCGTGACGTTCTCGCCCTTCGCGCCGAGCTTCGGCACCAGGACCTCGAGGTTGTAGATCGCCGCCGCGCCCCGGTTGCCGATCGCGAGGGCCTCGCCGTCCTGCGCCGCGCGCTCGACGGCCTCGGCGGTGCTCTCCGCCTCGAGGATCTGCGCGTCAGGGTACTGCTCGCGGAGCCACTCGCCGCAGTGCTTGAGCGGGACGAAATGGGAATAGATGCGCTTCGGCAGGACGCCCTTCCGGCCGAGGAGCGACAGCGTGACGTGCAGCGAGAGCTCCTCGCACACGGCGAGCTCCGCGCGCGTCCCCTCGCGGCGGATCAGCTGGTCGACCGTGTCGTAGATGGGGCCGCCCACCGCGTTCTCTATCGGCACGACGCCGTAGGTCGCCGCGCCGGAGACCACCGCGTCGAACACCTCCGAGATGGTGCGCCGGGGCGTGAGGTCCGCGCGCCCGCCGAACCGCCGCGACGCGACCTCGTGGCTGAACGTCCCCGGCCGCCCGAAGTACGCCACGGCGCCCAGAGGCGCGCGCGACGGCCGGGCCTCCCCCGCCTCGCCGCCCAAGGGCGGCGCCGGCGCCTCCGCCGTCCCCGGCGTGTCCGCGTCAGCAGCCATGGGCGACGTGCACCTCGCCCGGGACCGCGCGGGCGACCGCGGCGCGCCGCCAGCAGGGCGCGCTGCTCCGCCGGAGGGCCGGCGTCGTTCGGTAATACCAGGACATCTCGGGCCGCGTGTCTACCGGCGCGGCGCCGTGGCGTCCAGGGGAGGAAGGCGAGCCGCGGCGACCAGAGCCGCGGCGACCAGCACGCCGTCCGCGCCGTCCGCGCCGTCCGCGCCGCCTCCCCCACGCAGGACGAACACACGCTCGCCTGGAGGAACGATCGTTACATCCTCAAAACAATCGTGGATCCTCCGATTTCGGCACGATTCAGCGCTGCTCCAAGCAACTCGCCGATCGCGGGCGCCGGACAGGAAAGTGCCACCTTTGCCTACATGAGCGCACCTTTTTGGTCAAAATTTGCCGGGAATGGCCGCGGCCGTGTTTTGCAAGTTTCGTTTCCTGTGATAACGATCGTTACGCGATGCCGGGCACGGGGCACGAGAGCGATGGAGCAGCGCCGCCGAGCGACAAGGAAAAGGCTTTTGCTAGGATTTTTAACAAGACAACGATAGTGCTCGTCAAGCGCTGGCTGCGCCTGCTCGGCGTGCCTCGCCGCGACCGGAGGGACATCGCCCAGGACGTCATGCTCGCGGCGCACGTGAGCTTCTCGAAGTACGACCCGGAGCGCGGGCCGCCCGACCGCTGGCTGAACCGGATCGCGGTCCACACCGCGTCTCACTACGGCGAGCGCTCCCGGCGCAGGGTCGAGGTGCCGCTGCCGGACGACTACGAGGCCGAGCTCGAGCAGCCGTCGGCGGAGGAGCAGATCGGGTCGGAGACCGACCGGCTGTTCGTGCTCGAGATCCTGCAGCAGATCGACGCCGAGCTCAGCTCGGTCCTCGTGGCGCACGACCTCGAGGACATGCCGATGTCGGAGTTCGCGAGCCGGGCCGGAATCCCCCTCTCGACGGCCTACAAGCGGCGGGTCCGCGCGCTCGCCGCGCTGCACGCCCTGGCGCAGGCGCGGCTCGACCCCCTGGACGAGACGGAGTCCCGCGAGGGCGAGCCGTCGCGCTCGTCGCCGCCGCCGTCGCGCTCGTCGCCGCCGCCGTCGCGCTCGTCGCCGCCGCCGCCGTCACGCTCGTCGCCGCCGCCGTCGCGGCCGTCGCCGTCACCCGGGGGCGCGGTGATCTTCCTGTCGCCCGAGCGGCCGTGACGCCCGCCGGCTCACCGCCCGGGGCGCCGGCTCGACGACGCCGGGACGGAGGACCGCGGGGCGCGCTCCTCCGCGCGAGGCCGGGAACGCGGCCGCGATCGCTCGGTGTCGTCCTGGATGAGCGCGAGGATGGCCTGCTTCTTCTGCGACTCCTCCGGCTCGATCAGCAGGAAGAGGATCGCCTCCTGGAGCGCCTCGGGCGCGCGGTCGAAACGATCGGCGACGACCGCGGAGACCGGGCTCCGGCCGTCGCCGGGCAGGAGCAGCCGAGCATCGCAGTTGAGCCCCTGTGCGATGAGCGCCAGCGCGCCGAGCCCGAGATCGCGCTCGCCGCGCTCGACCTGCCGCAGGTACGTCGAAGAGAGGTGCGCCTTCTCCGCGAACTCGGCGTAGCTGAGCCCGTGCAGCAGCCGGAGCACGCGAATGGCCCGACCGACCTCCTTGGGAAGCGCCTCGCCCATACCCGCGCAGCCTATCAACTCTCACCACGGCCAGAGAAGCACGATCGCACCTTTCTCTCCGCAATCAGCGCCTCCTGACCTGGCCTCGCCTAGCCTAGCCGCGCACGCGAAGACCGACCTCGCTGCCGGTTACTTACCATAACTGATTCACCCCCTCTCCACCTGCGCCCGGAACTGCGAGCTCTCGTCGTTTCGAACACCGTGGTTGGGAGAAACGCGCCCGCGCCGGCAAGTTCGTCGCCGGCCGCGCAATGCGTTGGTGAATTCCGTCGACCCCTGGTCCATGCTGCGCGCAACCATCGATGCGGGCCGGAGACGTGGCGCGAGGCGCGAGGTGTGATGCGGAGGGAGAGCGATGATCCGTCTGGAGCTGGCCGCTGAGCACACCCGGCTGCACTCGACCCTGTGCAGCGCGTGCCCCCAGGGGCCGGCGGGGTGCTGCGTGAGCCCGCCCGAGCTCGACTGGACGGACATCGGGCGCGTGGTGTCCCTCGGCGGACGCGGCTGGCTGCTCGAGCAGATCGCCGCGCGGAACCTCCTCCCCGTGAGCCGCGGCCTCGAGCTCCGGCGCGTGCGGAGGCGGGAGGCGAGCACGGCGCCGCGGCGCGCGAAGTGCGTCTTCCACGGCGCGCGCGGCTGCACCATCGGCGCGGAGCTGCGCGCCGCGACGTGCAACTACTTCCTCTGCGAGGACGCCTTCGCCGAGCGCCAGGACGGCGCGCCGGACCCGGCCGAGGGCGCGAGCCGCCGGGCGCACGCGCTGCTCAGGGAGGTCTACGAGCGCTGGGACCGCGAGCTCGCCGAGGCGGTCGCCTCCCGGCCGGAAGGGGCGTCGTGGGACGCGCCGTTCCTCGACTGGCTGGGCACGGAGTTCGAGCGGCGGGCGAGCGCGGCGCGCGGGGAGCTCGCGGCGCTCGCCGCGCTCACCACGCCGAGATGACGTGGCGCGGGCGCGGCCGGTCGGAGCATCGAGGCCGGATCGACGTCGAGGATCACTCGTGCGGGCGCGCGGGCGCGGCCGGTCAGAGCATCGAGACCGGATCGACGTCGATGATCGCGCGCGCGCCCCGATCGAGGTCGTCCCGGAGGAGCCGGGCGATCGCGGCGAGCGCGATCCGGAGCGGGCCGCGCTCGCGCGCCCGAAGGAGCACGCGGAAGCGGTACCGCCCGCGCAGGCGCGCGATCGGCGCCGCCGACGGCCCGAGCACCTCGACGCGCCGCGCGAGGCCCTCCGGCGAGGTGCGCGCGCACGCGGCGATCTTCGCCGCGGCGCCGCGGCCCACGGCCTCGTCGACGGCGTCGACCCGGATCAGCGCGAGGCGCGTCGCCGGCGGGTAGCCCACCTCCTCGCGGTCGCGGATCTCGCGCTCGAGGAAGCCGGGCACGTTGTGCGCCGCGGCGAAGGCGATCGCCGGGTGCTCCGGGTTGCGCGTCTGGATGAGCACGCGGCCGGGGCGGTCGCGCCGGCCCGCGCGCCCGGCGACCTGGACGAGCAGCTGGAAGCCGCGCTCGGCCGCGCGGAAGTCGGGCAGCCCCAGCGCGGCGTCGGCATTCACCACGCCGACCAGGGTCACGTTCGGCAGATCGTGGCCCTTCGTGACCATCTGCGTGCCGACGAGGATGTCGATCTTGCCCTCGCGCATGCGCGCGAGGATCACCTGCGACCGGTCCTTGCCCGCGACGTCGCGATCGAGGCGCGCCACGCGCGCCTCCGGGAACGACTCGGCGATCGTCGCCTCGAGCCGCTCGGTGCCGAGCCCCTCGAGCAGCAGGCTCCGTGAGCCGCACGCGGCGCAGCGCTCCGGCAGCGGCCCCATGTAGTCGCAGTAGTGGCAGCGCAGCCGCCCGCCCTGGGGCCGCTCGTCGAGCTCGGCCGCGGCGGGCGCGGGGGCGGGCGCGCCCGCGCCTGCGCCTGCGCCCGCGACCGCGCCGGCCGGCCGGGGCGGGTCGCGGCGCCGGCCGCGGTGGTACGTGAGCGCGACCGAGCACGCCTCACACGTCGTCAGCGTGCCGCACGAGCCGCAGACGACGCTCGGCGCGAAGCCGCGGCGGTTCAGGAACAGGATCGCCTGCTCCTTCGCCGCGAGCGTCTTCTCGAGGGCGCGGTGGAGCGGCAGCGAGATCAGCGGGTCGCCGGAGGGGCCGGGGCCGAAGCGGCGGAGATCGACGAGCGTCACCTCGGGCAGGCTGGCCTCGCGGTGCGCGCGCTCGGGCAGGCGCAGCTCGGCGAGCTTGCCGCGGCGCACGAGCGCGACCGACTCGATCGAGGGCGTCGCGGAGCCGAGCACACACACCGCGCCGGCGCGGTGGGCGCGGAGCAGCGCCATGTCGCGCGCGTGGTACCGCACGCCCTCCTCCTGCTTGAACGAGCCGTCGTGCTCCTCGTCCACGAGGATGAGGCCGAGCGCCGGCACCGGCGCGAACAGGGCGGAGCGCGCGCCGATCGCGACGCGGACGCGGCCGCTGTGCAGGCTCGCCCACATGGCGTGGCGGTCGGCGTCGCTGAGCCCGCTGTGGAGCACGGCGAGCTCGTCGCCGAAGCGGGCGCGGAAGCGCGCGACGAGCTGCGGGGTGAGCGCGATCTCCGGCACCATGACGAGGGCGCCGCGGCCCCGCTCGAGGCAGCCCTTGATGGCGCGCAGGTACACCTCGGTCTTGCCGGAGCCGGTGACGCCGAAGAGCAGGAACGCGCTCGGTCCGGCGGCCCGCGGCTCGTCGCCCGCGTGCGGGCGCGGCGCGCCGTCGGCGGGCGGCGGCGGTAGCGCGGCGAGCGCGGCGTCGATGCGCGCGGCGGCCTCGGCCTGCGCCTCGTTGAGCTCGGGGGGCACGTCGCGCTCCTCGGCGAGGCGGAAGAACGGGTCGCGCGGCGGCTCGCGCTCGTCCAGGGCGACGAGGCCCCGTTCGGCGAGCTTCTTCAGGGCGTTGCGGGCGTTGCCGAAGCGCTCCTCGAGGCGCGCGACCGGCTGCTCGCCGCCCGCCCGCAGCAGCGCGAGCACCGCGGCGGCCTGCCCGCGGAGGGTGCCGGGCTCCTCGATCACGTCGGTCGGGCGGGCGAAGGCGACCTTGCGGCCGCCGACCTGCTTGGCGCGCGCGAGGTCGAGCACGCCGTCGAGCTCGCCCTGGGCCTTGAGCGCCCGCACCTGCTCGCGCTCGATCGCCGGCAGGGCGAGGCGGAGGACCTCGCCGATGGGCGCGAAGTAGTAGGCGGCGAGCTCCTGCAGGAAGGAGAGCAGCTCGGCGGGCAACGCGGGGCGGGCGTCGACGAGCGCGGCGAGCGGCTTGATCTTCGCGGGGTCGATCGCGGCGCTGCGCTCGCTCACGGCGAGCACGACGCCGAGCAGCTTGCGGCGGTGGAAGTCGCAGAGCACGCGCGCCCCGGGGCGGACCCCGTCGGCGAGCGCGGCGGGGACCTCGTAGGTGAAGGCCTGCGAGAGCGGGACGGGCACCGCGACGTCGGCGAGGAGGGGCATCGCTCCGGGGGCCGCGCGCGGCGCGGCATGGGCGGGATACCAGAGAACACCGCGCAGGACGAGGGGCGCGGGTGTGGGGGGGCGATGGCGCTGGCTCGGGGCGCGGGTGTGGGGCGCGGGCGAGAGGCGCGGGTGCAGGCGGGGGGCGCCGGCGCGGGCAGCTACTGCTCGGGTCCGCTCAGCTCAGCTCAGCGCCGAAGAGCCACAAAAAGAAAAAGCGCCGCCGGGGCCTCGGGGGGGGGGAAGGCCGCGCCGGCAGCGCAGTGAGGACATAGAGCAGTGTCCATGCCATCCCGGCTGGGGTCGTTTTGAACGTATTTCGCCGTTGATGCAGAGACGGGTATTTCGAACCCGCAAAACGTGGCATTTCGCGATTGCAAAAGCGAACTGTGCTGGAGGAAGCCATCCGAGGAGGTGAGGCAAGACGCCACATCTGCCGCGCAGGGTGGCGCGACGGTGCGGCGCTCTGCCCTAGCGGCCCGCCCGGCGGAGCTGGAAGGCTGAGAACCCCCAGGCCGATTGCGAGGGGTCCACCGATTGCTCGTGCTGGTCAGAAGCGCCGCGGGGTCGCTGGCGGCCCGGGCAACGTGGGTGGGATGTGCGCCAGACGCACGCGCCTTGGAGGAGAACATGATCGGAAGGGCAGTCGAGGGAGCGATCGTGGAGCAGGACTGGATCGACCGGATCGCCGACCCGCTTCAGCAAGGGATCCAGGCCGCCCTGAAGCGAGCACCTGCCGTCGCCAAGGTGCTCCACGGCAAGTTCCTCGGGCATCCCCTGCACCCGGCGCTGGTCACCATCCCCATCGGAGCGTGGACGTGCACGCTCGCGCTCGACATCGCCGGCCTCGGCGGAGGGCGACGCCTCCACAGGGGAGCGGACGCGAGCGCAAAGCTCGGGCTCGCAGGGGCGCTCGTGGCCGCCTTCGCAGGGCTGGCGGACTGGAGCACCACCCGGGGCGCGGCGAGGAGGATCGGGTTCGTGCACGGCGCCATGAACATGGCAATCGCCGGGCTGTACGGGGCGTCGATCGCGTCGCGGGCGGTCGGGCTGCGAGGGCTCGGGATCGCGCTCTCGACCACGGGGTTCGGGATCGCGGGGGCGAGCGCGTGGCTCGGAGGGGAGCTTATTTATCGGTATGGCGTCGGGGTCGGGATCGATGCGTGCGAGCAGAAGACGGAGTCGCAGGTGCCGGTGCCGGAGGCGCCGATCGCTAGCGCGTACGGGGGATGACGGGAACGGGGGAGAGGAGAGAGGAGAGGAGGAGAGAGGAGAAAGCGAGCACGTGCACGTGCACGAGGACGATCACGAGGACGAGAGACGAGAGACGAGAGACGGAAGACGAGAGACGGAAGACGGGGGACGGGGGACGGGGCTTTTCGTGGCGTGTTCGGCGGCTCGCAGGGCGGACGCGCTCACCGCGGGGGGAGAACTACCTCGTCGCGAGGAAGCAGACGATTGCGCACAGCGCGAGGAACACGAGCAGCTGTGCGGCGCGCACCAGACGCGGGGGGAGCGCGCGGGAACGAACGGGAGCAAGGGCTCGCGGCGTGTTGGTCCAGGGAGAGGGGGGCTCGACGGCGGAGGGCGTGAGCGGTGCGGTGCGCACGCGCGGCACGAGGGGGACGAGCGGCGCGAGGGAGACGAGCGGCGTGATGGGCGCGAGGGGGGCGAGCGGAGCGGCCGGCAGCGCGACGGGCTCCAGCACCGCAGGAGGGCCTAGCTCCAGGGCGCGCACGGCGCGCTCGCGCGCGCGGCGGGCGGACAGCATCTCGGCGCCGAAGTTGTCGCGCAGCCACGCACCGAAACGCAACGGGCTCGCCGTCAGGTCGGCGGCGGCGGCGTAGGCGGCGAGATCGCGGAGCATCGCGGCGGCGGTGGGGTAACGGTCGTCAGGAGACGCGGCGAGCGCACGCGAGACGATCGCGTGGAGGGACGGCTCGTCGGGGAGACCGCGCTCGGGGAGCGGAGGGATCACGGCGCGGCGGGCGAGGTCGAGCAGCTCGTCGCGCGCGTCCTCCTTGGACAAGGAAGCGGCGCCGGACACGCTGTACATCCTCCGGCCAGCGAGCAGCTCCCACAGCAGGATCCCCGTCGCAAACACGTCGGAGCGCACGTCGGGGGGCTCGCCGCGCGCCTGCTCCGGGCTCATGTAGCCGGCCTTGCCCTGCAGCACGTCCGAGAGCGGCGCCTCGCTGCGCTCGTGCGCGCGCGCGATGCCGAAGTCGCAGAGCTTGATCTCCCCCTCGAAGCTCAAGAGCACGTTCGACGGCGAGACGTCGCGGTGCACCACGCCCTTGCGGTGGGCGTAAGCGAGCGCCTGCAGCGCCTCGACGACGATCAGGAGCGAGAACGCGACCGGCAGCTTCACCCGCTGGCGCGCGCAGCGGCGGAGCAGCTCCCGCAGGTCGAGGCCCTCCACATACTCCATCGCGATGAACAGCGCGCCGTCCTCGCGGCCGAGATCCTCGACCTGCACGATGGACGCGTGGCGCAAGGCCGCGGCCAGCTTGGCCTCGCTCGCGAGCATCTCCACGAAGCGCGGATCCCGCGCGAGCCTCGGGACGACCTCCTTGATGGCCACCAGGCGCGCAGCGCCCAGATCCGTCCGCGCCCGCGCGAGGTAGAGGTCGGCCATGCCACCCTGGCCGATGTGATCGAACAGCGTGTACCGACCGAGTCGGCAGGGCAGCAGCCGGCCTCCACGAGGCGACGGACGGCGAGGGGCCGGCGCCTCGCGCTCGGCCTCCCCACCCGCGGGGTCCGGCAGGCCAGAAGGTGGGTACGGGAGCGTTGCTCCGCGACGCACATCGAGGCGTTCGATCTGCACACGCCCTCGTCGCAGATGTCGCCCGGACGGGCCAACTAAGCGGAGGACCCTCCCCTACGGCCGCGGCCGCTGCGGCGGCGCGGCGAGCGTGCAGCGCGCGCGGCGACGGGCTACACCCGGCACATGTCGTTCAGCGCAGGCTGGGGCCCGGCGTTCGCCGGGGCGTTCATCCGCATCATCGACGATCGCGGGCGCAAGCACGAGTGGCGCGCCCCGCCGCAACGCATCGTCTCGCTCGTCCCGAGCGACACCTACTCGCTCGTCCAGCTCGGCGCGAAGGGCCGCCTCGTGGGGCGCACCCGCTACTGTGTCGCACCCGCGGGAGAGGTCGAGGGCGTCGAGGTGGTCGGCGGCACGAAGGACGTCGACGTCGAGCGCGTCGCCGCGCTCGACCCGGACGCCGTCGTCGCGAACCAGGAAGAGAACAGCAAGCGCGACATCGACCGCCTCGACGCCGCCGGCCTGCGCGTGCTCGTCTCGTTCCCGAAGCGGGTCGCCGACGGGCTCGCGCACCTCGCCCGGCTGGCCCGCATGCTCGGGTACTCCGCGTCGAGCCGCGCAGGCGCCGAAGGAGGCGCCCCGGACCCTTCCCAGCCCCAGGCCGCCGGCCGCGCGCTGGTCGCGGCCGCCTACCGCGCCCACGCCTCGGCCGAGGCGCGGCGCCGCGAACAGCCGCCGGTCCGCGCCTTCATCCCGATCTGGATGGACCCGCTGATGACCGTCCACGGCGACACGTTCATCTCCGACATGCTCGACCTCGTCGGCGCGCAGAACGTCTTCGAGGATCGACCCCGGCGCTACCCGCTCGCGGCCGACCTGGGCAAGGCGCCGCCGCTGCCGCCCGAGCGCACCCAGGGCCGCGACACCCGCTACCCCCGCGTGACCCTCGACGAGGTGGTCGCGCGCGCCCCGGACATCGTGCTCCTGCCCGACGAGCCGCACGCGTTCACCGACGCCGAGGCGGGAATATTTCGGTCCCTCGACATCCCCGCCGCGCGCCGCGGCCACGTCGTGCTCTGCGACGGCAAGGATCTCATGTGGTACGGGGCGCGGGCGATGGAGGGGCTCAATCGGCTGCGCGCGCTCATCGACGCCGCCCGGCCATGACACGCGCCGCGCACGACGCCCACGGACCGCGCTCGCCGCGCGACGCCCACGGCGCACGCTCGCCGCGCGACGCCCACGGCGCACGCTCGCCGCGCGCGACGCCCACGGCGCACGCTCGCCGCGCGCCGGTGCGAACGCGACGCGGGCGGAAGCGCCGCGCTCTCGCGCCTTGCCGCCCGAGCAAGCCCCCTCCTCGCCACGCCGCAGTTGGGGTAGGACCGGACGATGACGTGGACACGGGAGACGTTGCGGGCAGAGATCATCCAGCTCCTGGAGGGACACACGGCCGGCGAGGTGAAGGTGACGGAGTCGAGCCACCTCGTCGCCGATCTGAGCATCGACTCGCTGGGGGTGATGGAGATCGTCGCGGATATGGAGGATAAGTTCGACCTCACGATCCCCGACGAGGTGTTGCGCGAGGTCGACACGGTCGCGGACGTCGTCAAGGCCATCGAGCTCAGGCTCAAGAACGAAGGAAGGCTCTCGGGATGACGGCTGTTTGGAGACCGCGCACGGTCGCGCAGGCGATCGAGGACGCGGCGGCGAGCACGAAGACAGGGTATCGCTTCATCGAGGAATCGAGCGAGACCGAGCCGTTCTTCACACACGGGGGGATCGAGCGGGCGAGCGCGCGCATCGGCGGCGCGCTCCAGGCGCTCGGGCTCCAGAAGGGCGACCGGGTCGCGTTGATCCTGCCGGACAACGCCGACTTCATCTTCGCGTTCCTGGGCGCGATCCGCGCGGGCATCATCCCGGTGCCCATCTACCCGCCGACGGGGCTCGGCAAGCTGACCGGGTACCTCGAGAACACGCTGCACATCGTCGCGAAGAGCGGCGCCAGGGTCCTGCTCACGAGCGCGGAGATCAAGCGCATGCTCGGCACGATCCAGGCGCAGGCGCCGGAGCTCGAGCAGATCGTGGCGGTCGAGGGCATCCGCGGCTCCCGCGAGGAGCTCAAGCCTGTGAAGGTCGAGCTCGACGACGTGTGCTTCCTCCAGTTCACGAGCGGCTCGACGTCGCGGCCGAAGGGCGTCGTGCTCACGCACGCGAACCTGGCCGCGAACGTCCGGGCGATCATCGAGCTCGGCCTCGCGGTGCGCGAGTCGGTCGACACCGGCGTCTCGTGGCTGCCGCTCTACCACGACATGGGGCTCATCGGCTTCGTGATCGCGCCGCTCTACCACGTCAACACGGTCACCTTCCTGCCGCCGCTGCTCTTCCTGAAGCGGCCGGTGCGCTGGCTGGAGACGATCACGCGCCACCGGGGCAACGTGTCGTTCGGGCCGAACTTCGCCTATGCGCTCTGCGTGAAGCGGATCCGAGAGCAGGAGATGGCGGGGCTGGATCTCTCGACGTGGCGGGTCGCGGGCTGCGGCGCCGAGCCGATCCGGGCCGACAACCTGCGCGCGTTCGCCGAGAAGTTCGCGCCGGTGGGCTTCGACGAGAAGGCGTTCGTCTGCTCCTACGGCATGGCCGAGAGCACGCTCGCGGTGTCGTTCAGCGCGCTCGGGACGGGGCTGCAGACGGACACGGTGAACGGCGAGACGCTCTGGCGCGAGGGCAAGGCGGCGCCGGCGCCGGCCGAGAGCGAGGGCGCGTCGGCGCTCGTGCAGTGCGGCTCGGCCTTCGAGGGGCACGAGATCGCGGTGTTCGCGTCGGACGACGCCGAGAGCGCGCGCCCGCTCGGCGACCGCGAGGTCGGCGAGATCCGGCTGCGCGGCCCGAGCGTGATGTCCGGCTACTTCAACGAGCCGGATCTCACGAAGGAGGCGTTCGCGGGCGGCTGGCTGCGGACGGGTGATCTCGGGTACCTCGCGGACGGCAAGGTCTATATCTGCGGGCGCTCGAAGGAGGTCATCATCGTCAACGGGCGCAACTACTACCCGCAGGACCTGGAGTGGGAGGCGAGCCGCGTCTCCGGGGTCCGCAAGGGCAACGTGATCGCGTTCGGGACCATGAAGCCGCACAACGACCGCGAGCGCGTCGTCATCGTCTTCGAGACGGCGGCGACCGAGGAGCAGGAGCGGCAGACGCTGAAGGGCGAGGTGCGCCGCGCGGTGCAGCAGGCGATGGGGCTGACCGTCGACGACGTGGTGGCCGTCGGGGCCGGGGTGCTGCCGAAGACCTCGAGCGGGAAGCTCCAGCGGAGCAAGACGCGCGAGCTCTACGAGAACGGGGAGCTCCTGATCCGGAGCTCGTCGCGCGAAGGGGATCGGCTCGATACGGCGAAGGAGTTCGCGAAGAGCCAGATCAACTACTTCCGGCACGCGATTTTCCGCGGGCGCGGAGGCTGAGGCGAGACGCGGGGGCTGGCGAAAGGGGTGAGGGAGGGCTCCGGGCGCGCGCGGGGCCCCGCCGAACTCGCATTCCCAGCGGGAGAATCGCGCTGGCTCGGGTGGTTCTCCGGCTGGGAATGCTCAGACATCGGCCCTCCCCGCGCGCGCCCGGAGCCCTCCCTCACCCCTTTCGCCAGCTTTCCAAGGACGAGCGGACGCTCGTGCGAAGACGTCTGGCGGCCAGGGAGGCGAGACCCCTCACAGGCCCCAGCGACGAACTCGGGCGACACGGTACGAGGGCGTAGCCGCTGATGCCGAGGGCCGTTATCGTCGCGGCTCGGAGGGCGATCCATGCCTGCCTGGCTCAATCAGCTGCTGCCGATCCTTCTGCTGCTCGCGGCCATCGCGGTCGTCATGCGGCGGCTGCCGAAGATCGACCTCGGCCACTCGGACGCGTTCCGGCGGCGGCGGCTGTTCAACTGGTTTCCGCTCGGGCTCACCTACGCGTTCCTCTACATGGGGAGGTACAACTTCTCCGCCAACGCGTCGGCGCTCGACGCGATGCAGCTCGTCAGCAAGCAGGAGTTCGGCAACATCGACGGGTGGGGGTCGGCGGTCTACGGCGTCGCCTTCCTGCTGAACGGGCCGCTGACCGACCGGTGGGGCGGGCGCGCCACCATCCTGCTCGCGGCCGGCGGATCCGCGCTGATGAACATCCTCATGGGCATGGCCGTCCGGTTCGCGACGGAAGGGCAGATCGCGCACGACGAGACCATCAGCGCGATGACGCTGCTCTTCGCCGGCAACATGTACTTCCAGAGCTTCGGCGCCGTATCCATCGTCAAGGTGAACGCGCCGTGGTTCCACGTCCGGGAGCGCGGCATGCTCGGCGGCGTCTTCGGCATCCTCATCTCGCTCGGGCTCTACTTCGCCTACGACTGGAGCCGCTTCATCGCCAAGGTCCTGCCCATGCCGTGGGTCTTCCACGTCCCCGCCCTGCTCCTGCTCGGGTTCTTGGCCCTCGACTACTTCGTCATCCGCGATACGCCAGGCCAGGCGGGATTCCAGGACTTCGACACGGCCGACGCCTCCTCCGGCGACACCGGCGAGCGGCTCGGGCCCGTCGAGGTCGCGAGGCGCATGTTCTCGCAGAAGGTCATCTGGATCATCGTCGCCATCGAGTTCTGCAGCGGATTCCTGCGCAACGCGGTCATGAAGTGGTACCTCATCTTCGCGGACAAGACCGGCCTCAAGGGGTTCGTGTCGACCCACTGGGGCGTGCTCCTCTGCATCGCCGGCATCCTCGGCGGCGTCTTCGCGGGGTTCATCTCCGATCATGTCTTCGAGTCGCGCCGCGGGCCCGTGGCGTCGGTGCTTTACGCGGGCCTCGTGGTCGGCGCGGCGATCGTCCTCTTCACCCTGGATCTCCCGATCGCGGGGTGGACCGTCGTGTTCATGTCCCTCTGCGTGATCGGCGTCCACGGCATGCTCTCAGGCACCGCGAGCATGGACTTCGGCGGAAAGAAGAACGCCGGCGTCGCGACGGGCATCATCGACGGCTTCGTCTACCTGGGCACGGCGGCGCAATCGTTCCTCTACGCGAGCATCCTGCCCTCGGGGGACGCGGCGAAATCCCCGGGGAACTGGACGCCATGGCCGCTCGCCATGCTCCCGGTCGCCCTCGTCGGCCTCGTGCTCGCGACCCGCGTGTGGAACGCTCGGCCGCAGCGGCACGCGGCGAACCACTGATCGGGTGAACGCCATGGCCCCCGCCGGTCTCGCCGGGGGGCGCTCCGCCGGTCACTCGGCGGCGATGGCGTAGGTGGCCCGCGCGGCGGGCGGGCGCTTGTGAAACTGGCCGTCCTTCATGATCGCGAGCAGCCGGCCCTTGTCCTGCAGGATGCGCACGTCCTTCGACGGATCGCCGTCGACGAGCAGGAGGTCCGCCAGGAAGCCCTCCCTGACCTGGCCGAGCTCGTCGCCGCGCATCATGAGCTGGGCGCCCAGCGCGGTCGCCGCGACGAGCGCATCCATGGGCGTGTAGCCGAGCAGCGCGACGAAATGCTCGAGGTCGCGCGCGTTCCGGCCGATCGGGTTCCAGGTGAAGCCGTAGTCCCCGCCCGGCAGGACGCGGACCCCGCGCCGGCGCAGCGCCTTCATGTTGTCGCACCCGAGGGCGAGCTCGTGCTCGAGCGCGCGCGCCACGTCGGCGGGCGGCGGCGCGCCGTGGTCCTTCGCCTCGTACAGCGACGTGTAGGTGATGCCGAGGGTCGGCGCGACGAAGATGCTGTCCTTCGCGGCCTCGAGCATCTCGAGCGCCTCGGCGTCCGAGAGCGTCGCGTGGAAGAGGACCTCGACCCCGTTGCGCAGGGACATCTTCACGCTCTCGGCGCTGCGCGCGTGGGCGGCGACGCGCCTGCCGCGCGAGCGCGCCACCTCGCAGACGGCGGCCACCTCGGCGTCGGTCATCACCGTGTGTTTCGCCCTGGCGCTCGGCACGTACTCGTCGCCCGAGGGGTTGATCTTGAGCGTGTCGACCCCCTCGCGCACGAAGTGCCGCGCCGCCCGGCGGAACTCGTCGGCCCCGTCCGCGATCACGGCGAAGCTCTCGCGGTGGTGGTGGTGGAGCCGCACGTCGCCGAGCCCGCCGGTGACCGTCATCTCCGGCGAGGCCGCCAGCATGCGCGGCCCCGGGATGTCCCCCGCGTCGATCGCATTGCGGATGACGACATCGAGCCGCGGCTTCGCCGACGCCGCGCTGAAGAGGCTCGTGAAGCCGTGGTCGAGCAGCACGCGCACGTTCTTCATCGTGAGCAGCGTGTGCTCCTCCGGCGGGATCAGCCCGAGCGCCTCGATATCCGGGGTATCGGCGAAGCTCGGGTGCGCGTGGGCCTCGACCAGGCCCGGCATCAACGTCGCGCCGCCCCCGTCGATCTCCTCGGCGGAAGGAGCGGAGAGCGCCCCGGCCGTCCGGGAGATCTCCTGGATCCGGCTGCCCTGGACCAGGACCTCGCCGCGGAACGGCGGCGCACCCGAGCCGTCCACGATCGCCACGTTCCTGAAGACCGTCTGTGCCATCCCCGCTTCCTTCCGCACTTCCGTGGCGCTGCACGTCGCAGCACGCGCTCTCGCGGCCTCGCCGGCTGGCGCGGCGGTCGCGTTCCCCCTTGGAAGGGAAGTGTAGGAGGGCGGAAGTTACCGTGGAAGTCAAGCCTTCAGGTGGATGGCTGTCGCACTCATACAGCCTTGCTGCAATTCAATGTGACAGGCGCCTCGCGTGGTCTCGGCGCTGCCGGAGCGCGCGCCGTTAGCGCGCAGCGGGACGGTGCCCACGCCGTCGGCGCGCATCGCTCCGGTTGGTCCGCGGGGGCGCCGCGCCGCTCTGCGGATCGATTCATCGTGTCATCGAGACCTCCTCGCTGCCGCGCGCTCGTCTCCTCACCAGGGGATCGGGCCTGCGTCGTCCGAGAAGGTGCCAGTCGGCCCGTCGGGACCGAGCAGCGCGAGCCGCACCGGCTCGCGCGCGCCTTCGGCGACGGTGCGCGTCCCGCTGTGGTTGTTGAGATCGGTCGCGACGTAGCCGGGGCACACCGCGTTGACCTTGATCGCGGTGCCGGCGAGCTCCTGCGCGAACGCGATCGTCACCGCGTTGAGCGCGCTCTTCGACGGGCTGTACGCGACGCCGCCGACGCCGCGGTTCGGACTGGCGGGATCGCTGATCCAGGTCATCGAGCCGAGGCGGCTCGACACGTTGACGATCCGCCCGGCCGGCGCCTCGCGGAGGAGCGGCAGCATCGCCTGGGTCACGGCGATCACGCCGAACACGTTGGTCTCGAACACGGCGCGGACGTCGGCGATCGAGGCCACGCTCGGCCTCCCGCTCCGGGCGATCTCGTCGACCGTGACCCCGCTCTGCGCTGGGCCTTTGGCGACGCCAGCGTTGTTGACGAGGACGTCGAGCCGGCCGAGCTCGCGACGGATCCGCGCCGCCGCGGCGGCGATCGAGCCGGCGTTCGTGACGTCGAGCGCGATCGCGCGAGCATCGCCGGTGATCTGCTTCGCCGCGGCTTCGCCGCGCGCGGGGTCGCGCGAGCCGATGAGCACGGTGTAGCCGCGCGCCGCGAGCTCCTTCGCGATCGCGTGGCCGATACCTTTGTTGGCCCCCGTGACGAGGGCGACGGGTTTGTCTTGCATGTCCCCTCGGTAGCGACCGCCGCGGGCGCTGCCTTGGTGATTCTTGGCCGGTCGAGGGGCGGCCAAGAATGCCCAAGCCGAGGGGGCGCGCCGGTCATAGAATGGGGGCGTGGCGACCCGTGCCGACCTCCTTACCGTCCCCGTGCCCGGCGTGCACGTTACGCGCTGGTCGACTGACGAGCTCTACGCCGGCATGAAGGAAATGTACGCGATCGCTCGCATCGAGGTTGGGTGCTCGGAGTGGTGGAGCCGCGGAAAGGTGTGGAGTTGCGGCCCGGGCTCGCTGCAGATCCTGCAACCCGGCGACGTGCACCGCGACATCTCGCGCGACGGCCCGGGCACGGGCCAGTGCGTCGCGATCTCGGCGCCCATGGTCGAGAGCGTGATCGGCAAGGTGTGCGTCCATCCGCAGCTCGCCGCCGATGACGAGCGGGGCGCGCCGTTCCACCGCCTGCATGACGCGGTGCGCGCCGGCGCCGATCGTCTCGTGCTCGAGGTCGCGGTCGCCGAGGCGATCGGCGCGCTCGCGGCGGTCGGTGACGCGCAGCGCGACTACACGCGACCGGTGCGCCGCGCGATCGAGCTCCTGCGAGAGCGGCTGGCCGAGCCGGTAACGCTCGACGACCTCGCTGAGCACGCCGGCCTCGAAAAGTTCCACCTGTGCCGCGCGTTTCGCGCGCAGGTCGGCATGTCTCCGTACGCCTACCTGACGCGGCTGCGGATCATGCGCGCGAAGGAGATGCTCGTCGCCGGCGTGAGGCCGCGCGACGTCGCCCCGCAGGTCGGGCTCTACGACCAGAGCCAGCTCAACCGGCACTTCCGGCGCATCGTCGGCACGACGCCAGGCCAGTACGCGCGCAGCGTCTAGAGCGGGGCTGTATCAAGGAAGCAGGTAATCTGGCGACGACCGTCCTGTGATCGAGCGAAAGGCGGAGCCAACCCCGATGAGAGTCAAGCGCGTCTGGCACGTGGATCCGGTGATGCGCCTGTCGCTCCTCGCCCTGACCTCCCTCGTCGCCCTGGGCCCGAGCGGCTGCGGCGGTGAGCCCGAGCGGGCGGCGTCGGCCCCGGCGAACGCGCTGCGGCAGCGCTTCCCGGACCAGGCGACGCTGGTGCTCGAGCAGGAGCGCGCCCTCGCCACGAGCGACGGGTTCGCGCTGGCCACGCCGGGCGCCAGGCGGCGCGTCGAGATCGCCCTGCCCCGCGACGGCCGGCAGGCCATCCGCCTGCGCGGGTTCGGCGGCGCCGAGGTGCGGGTGCGGGAGCTCGGCGTGCTGGGCGAGGGCGCGCTGGCGGAGCGGGCGGTGGCGTATCCGCGGCAGGGCGGCACCTCGTTCTGGGCGGCGGCGCCGGGCGGCGTGGAGGAGTGGCTGCACCTCGAGGCGGGCGCCGCGCCCTCCGGGGAGCCGGCGGCGGCCTGGGAGGTCGAGGACGCGACCGTGCGGCAGCGCGGCGACGGCGTCGAGGTGGTCGACGCGGCCGGCGTGGTGCGGCTCGCCGTGACCGCGCCGAGGGCGTATGCGGCGGGCGGGCGGGAGGTCGGCGCGAGGCTCCTCGGGCGCGGGGCGAGGATCGAGCTCCAGGTAGACGCGAGCGGGGAAGAGGTGCTGGTCGATCCGCTGTGGGTGCCCACGGCCTCGATGCACGACACCCGCGCGGCGTACACGGCGACGCTGCTCCCGGACGGCAGGGTGCTGGCGGCGGGCGGCGCGGACGGCACGGCCTACCGGGCGAGCGCGGAGCTGTACGACCCGACCACCAACACGTGGTCCCCGGCCGGCGCGATGAGCGCGCGCCGCTCCATGCACACGGCGACGCTGCTCCCGAGCGGCAAGGTGCTGGTGGCCGGCGGCTACGGCGGCGCGAACTTCCTCGCGAGCGCGGAGCTGTACGATCCGGCGACCGACACCTGGTCTCCGGCCGCCGCCATGCGCCAGGTCCGCATCGACCACGCGGCGACGCTGCTGCCGGACGGCAAGGTGCTGGTGGCGGGCGGCTGGGCCGAGGGGACGGCGCAGCCGAGCGCGGAGCTGTACGACCCGGCGACGAACTCCTGGTCTCCGGCCGCGGACATGCGCGACGGCCGCATCTTCCACACCCTCACGCTGCTCGGGAACGGCAAGGTGCTGGTGGCGGGCGGCACCCCCGACGCCGTCGGCTCCCTGGCGCGCGCGGAGCTGTACGACCCGGCGACGAACTCCTGGTCTCCGGCGGCCCCGCTGGGCCAGACGCGAAGCCATCACACCGCGACGCTGCTCGGGAGCGGCCAGGTTCTGGTGACGGGCGGCGTCGAGTCCGAGCTCGTCGAGCTGGTGAGCGCAGAGCTGTACGACCCGGCGACGAACTCCTGGTCTCCGCGCTCACCGATGGAACAGCCACGCTCGCTCCACACGGCGACGCTGCTCGACAGCGGCAAGGTGCTGGTGGCGGGCGGACGGGGCGTCGGAGGGGCCTTCCTCTGGGCGAGCGCAGAGCTGTACGACCCGGCGACCGACGCCTGGCTCCCGCGCAGCCCGATGGCCGAGGCGCGCGACTGGCACACGGCGACGCTGCTCGGCAGCGGCCAGGTGCTCATCGCGGGCGGCCGCGCCCCCAGGAGCTCGCTGGCGAGCGCCGAGCTCTACTCCGCCGGAGGGCCGCTGGGCAGCGCCTGCACGCTGCCCGACGAGTGCCAGAGCGGCGCCTGCGCCGATGGCGTCTGCTGCGACGCCCCGTGCGGCGGCGGCACGGGCGGCGCTGGAGGCACGAGCGGCGGCGCGGGCGGCAGCGGTGGCACGGGCGGCGCTGGAGGCACGAGCGGCGGCGCTGGAGGCACGAGCGGCGGCGCTGGAGGCACGAGCGGCGGCGCTGGAGGCACGAGCGGCGGCGCTGGAGGCACGAGCGGCGGCGCTGGAGGCGCGGGCGGCAGCGGAGGCACGGGCGGCAGCGGCGGCGGCGCGGGCGGCAGCGGAGGCACGGGCGGCGGCGGCGCGGGCGGCAGCGGAGGTACGGGCGGCGCTGGAGACACGAGCGGCGGCGCGAGCACCGGCGGCGCCGCCAACGCCGGCGATGGCGGACGCGCGGACGGGGGCGCTGACGCGGGCGGCGACGGAGGACCGGGGCACTCGGCCGGTTGCAGCGTCGGGACGAGCCCAGCCGAGACGCCGGTGCTGCCGTGGATCGGGCTCGTCGCGCTGCTCGCTCGTCACCGATCGCGGGCTCGCCGCGGCCTGCGCGCAGAGAGCCGCAAGGCGCACATCGACGCCGCTCGTCGAGCGACGTCCCGCAGCGATTTCGGTTAACCTCGGGCCATGTCGAAATACGTGATCTTCTACGAGATGGCGCCAGGGGCGATGGACAAGGTCGTTCAACTCTTCCCCGCTCACAGCGCGCGCCTCGACGAGTTCCACGGCCGCGGTCTGTGTCTTGGAGCCGGCCCGCTCGGCAACCCGCCCGAAGGCGCCATGGGCATCTTCACCACGCGCGAAGCCGCCGAGGAGTTCGTGGCGGGCGACCCCTTCGTGAACCAGGGGGCGGTGGCCAAGTGGCGCCTGGTGGAGTGGAAGGCGGCGTTCATGTAGCCGAGCGGGCCCCGAACCCCGTCGAGCGCTCCCCGTTCCGCGCACGCCAGGGTTCGACCCCTCACGCGCGCTCCGCGCTGCGCGCGACCGGCATCCCCGACCCCTCATCACCGCTCTGCATTGCGGCCCGGAGGGGTCCGGACCCCCCTTCTGGCACAAGATCAAGCGCCCCGGCGGGGTTCATGGCACAGAAATGCGCGTTCCAGAGCGGATTCTGGCACAGTTTTCCCCCCGGAGACCGCTCTGAATAACGTCGTCGGGGGGTCCAGACCCCGGTGTGCCGCAATGCATTGCGGTTGAGCCAGTCCCCGACCCCCCTCATTTGGCACAGACCAGGGCCGCGTTGGCACACTCAGGGCCGCGGAGGGCTCGGGACAGGGGCGGTGCGATGACGACGGCCGGCCGCCGGCGCGCCAGTTCCGGCGTGGGCATCCGCCCGGAAGGTGCTGAGCGAGAAGAGCTACGGCGTCGAGGGGCAGCGCGACGCCGGCGATGCGCCCGCCCCCGCAGCGGCCTCGGAGCGCCTTCGCCCGGGCCGCGCCTCCATGTCACCAGAGACGGCGAACACCATACTGTTCGAACACCCTCTCGTTCGTGATCAGCGGGACATCTAGCGCCAGCGCCTGCGCGATGAGCATGCGGTCGAAGGGGTCCTTGTGCGGCCCCGGCAAGCTCCCCGCGCGCTGCCCATCCGAAACCGAGATTCCGAGAGGTGTGAATCCCTGCCTTCTCAGGCAGTCCATGATGTCCGCGGCGACATCGAGAGCCCCGGGAAGCTTTCCGATCCTCGCTTTGGTCGCGATTTCCCAGGCGCTTGCTGCGCTCACGAAGATTTCGTTGCCGTCATCGGAGATAAAGGCGCGCGCCGGGAGCGAGAGCTGCTCGTCCCCGTCAAGCCACCAGAGGAACGCGTGAGTATCGAGCAGGGCGCGCATCTCATTGCTCCCATGCAGCGAGCTCATCGTCCGGTAGCGGCTCGAAGAACGCGGCGTCCACCCTCGCACGGCCGCGCATGCTGCCGAACACGCGCGCCGGCGCGGGGGCCTTCACCGGGACGAGGCGAACCACCGGCTCGCTGCCACGGGAGATCACGATCTCCTCGCCGGCGCACGCTTCCTCGATGAGGCGCGAGAGGTGGGTCTTGGCGGTGTGGATGGTGACTTGCTTCACCCGGAGCCTCTTGATATCGGTCGCGCTGCGATTGTGGACTAAGATGTTAGTCCATACTGACTCACGGAGCAACGTCCGGGACCGCGTTCCGAACGGTGGGCCGCCAGTCCCCGCTCGTCTGTCACGAGCAGAGGCCGCCTTGGCACACGCAGCGCCGCTGGTGCTCCGGGATGAACGGGGCGACGCGTTCCTGCTCGCTCCCCCGCCCCACCACGAAGCGCCCGGCCAGCGCGGCCGTCACCACCGGTCCTCGACCGCCTCCACCCTCACCTCGCACACGTCGTCCCCCCGGAGCGGCGATCTCGTCTCGTGCACCCGGAACCGCGTCCCGATCTTGAACAGCCCACAATACGTGTCCTCGTCGACCGGCCGCTCGATCCCGAAGTCCACGCGGTGCAAGAGCTGCATGATCGCGAGCGCCGTCCCCTGCTGGAACAGGAGCCGGCCCCTCGTCGCCAGCCCGTGCTTCATCGCGTAATACGCGCTCTCGTGCGTGATCGGCGCGCGCAGCGAGAGGACCCGGCCGGGCTGGAACTCCGGCGCGGAGAACGCCCCCCAGCCGAGCGCGCGGGCGAGCCCGAGCAGCTGCTCGAGGCGCGTGTGCTGGTCCTTCCCCACCGGGCCACACGCGGCGCGGAACGACGGCGACGAGAGCATCCCGCCGAGCAGGTGGAACGCGCCCGTCTGCGCCGCCTCCCGCACCAGCGCCTCGAACACCGGGACCAGCTCCGGCGATCGCCGCTCGACGAGGTGCACCGTGTCGAACGTCTTCTGATCGATGTAACCCACCGGCAGGAGCGCGAGGTTCACGCCGTACGCCGGGATGAGCCCGCGCTCGTCGGACCGGAGCGCGCCGAGCTCCCCGGACATCGCGCTCGCCGCGCGGCGCACCTCGGACGCGGCGCCGCCCTCGTACTCCCAGCTCACCCGCGCCGACTCGATCACCTGGCGCGTCAGCGTCTCGCCCACCCGCAGGCGCTCGGAGCGGCGCGTCAGGAGGAACGTACAGACGGCGTCGCCCCGCGCGACACACGTCACCTCGTCCGCCTCGAGGCGGCCCCAGTCCGACGGGAACGCGAGGCTCGCCGCGGCCGAGCAGTAGCCGGCCGCGAACGCGTCCACCGCCGTCCGGTTCTGGACCCGGCCGCCGTACTTCGCGAGGTAACTCGTCCCGTGGAAGAGCGACTCCGCCTGCACCGCGCCGCCCTCCGCGCTCAGCTCGAACCGGAGCCGGCCGTGCCCCATCGCGGCGAACAGCTCTCCCGCGAGCTCGAGCTTCTCCCGCGGCGACGCGCCGGGGCGCTCCGCGTACAGCGGGCCGAGCAGCGCCTGCGCCGCCTCGAACGCCGCCTGCCGGCGCACCCCGCGGCTCTCCCCGCCGAGCGCGTCGAAGATCGTCTGCTCCAGGAAGAGCGCGTAATGGTGGCTGTGCGCGAGCACGAGCTGGTCGCCCACGTGCAGCAGGCTGTGCGGCGCGATCGCGCCGAGCAGGTCGCAGAGCGGGCCGTCGACGCGCGGCCGGAAGCCGCGCCGGGACGCCGTCACAGGAGCCTCCGCAGCGCCGCGCGATCCAGGCCGAGGATGTCCGCCACCGCCGTCTCGATGAGCAGCACCGACTCGGCGGCGAGCGCGCCCGGGTGCTCCAGCGCGAGCGGCGTCAGGCCGGCGCGCAGGGCGAGCCGGAGCCGCGCGACGTGCGGCTCCGGCGAGCGCGCCTCGAGCAGCGACACGAGCCGCTCCGCCCGGGCGACCTCGGCCGACGGCGCCTCCGCCGGCGGCGGCGTCCCGCCCGTCCGCCGCGACGGGGCGTTGGACGGCGCCCGCGACGGCAGCGCGCGCGCAACGCCCCGCACGAGGTCGTCCACCGTGTCGGCGCTGAGCGGCTCCTCGAACAGGCCCGGAGGGTCGCTCAGCATCTCCTCGGGCGGCTCGGCGAGCGGCAGCTCGGGCGCGATCGCCGCCTCGAGCCGCTGCGCGACGAGCCGCGCCATGCCGAGCGGCATCGTGCCGTCGAAGAGCGACGCGACCACGCAGGCGCGCACGCGGCGCAGGAGCACGGTCCGGCCGCTCAGCTCCAGCGTGACGACGGGGTTCGGGAGCTCCTCCGCGCGCTCGCGCGAGCCCGGCGGCTTGCTCGACGACCGGGCGCCGCGGACGCGGCTCGACCGGGCCGACGCCTCGCGCTCCGGGACGAGCCGCTGCGCGGCGAGCTGGCTCCCGAGGTACGCGTCGCGCAGCCCCGCGGCGACGTCCGGCGGCGACAGCGGCGCCCCCTCGCGGACGAACAGCGCGTGCACGCGCGCGTCGGCGAGCTCGAAGACGACGATCGCGTCGAGGCCGTCGACGCCGTAGCCGATGCTGTCGAGCGCGATCGGGGCGAGCGGATCGTCGTCGTCCAGCGCGCCCGCGAAGGAGGCACGACCGAGCGCGGGCTCGCCGTGCTCCGTGCTCACCCGACGACCCCGACCGCGGCGTCGAGCGCGTGCCGGCACGCGATCCGGACGGCGTGCACCTCGCGCGGCGTGAGCGGGGACGATCGCATCAGGCCGACGATGTAGGCGGCCGTGCTCACCTGGAAGCCGATGAGCTGGAAGAACGGGCCGTCGCCGACGCAGAGCTCGAAGCGCTGCGACGGCGCGCCGGGGAGCGCCGTCACGAGCGAGCCGACCGCCGACGCGATGAGGCCCGAGGCGGCGAGCCGCGCCTCCGTGTCGCGGATCGCGCCGGCGAACGGGAGCCCGGCCGCGTCGGCCAGGAACACGTCGGTCGCGCCGGTCGCCTCCGCGATCCACTCGACCGCCTTCTCGCAGCGCATCACCGGCCCCGCGGCCGCCGAGAGGTCCGGGAACCGCGGCAGCGCGCGGCCGGCCGCGAGCTCCCGGACGGCGTCGTCGAGGCGCTGCGAGAGCGGCCCGGAGAGCGCCGCGAACGAGGCCGAGGACGCCGGCGACGGCAGGTCGAGCGCCATGTCGTGGCTCGCCAGCTCGTGCCGCGACAGCTCGTACCGCGACAGCTCCTGCCGTGACAGCTCCTGACGTGACAGCTCCTGCCGTGACAGCTCGTGCCGCGACAGCTCCTGCCGCGACAGCTCCTGCCGCGGCTCGACGTCGTCGCCCGACGGAGGCAGCGCGCTCCGCAGGCCGAGCCCCGCGCCCGCGCCCGCGCCCGACAGGGGCGAGAGGTCGCTCGAGGGCGCGAGCTCCTCGAACGCCGGCGACAGGGGCGACGCGGACACCGGCTCCGGCTCCGACCGCGAGGGCGGCGGGCGCGACTCGAACGACACGAGCGGCGCGCCCGCGGGCGCCATCGACGGCGCCCGCACCTTCCTCGACTTGGTCTTCTTGACGAGCGCCGCGGCCGTCGCGACGGCGCCGTCGATGTCAAACGAGGAGCGGGATCGGGTCATCGTCGTCCTCTGCCGGGGCGGGCTCCAGGCGTACGAGCACGTCGTTCGCGAGCTGATCGAAGATCCGCGCGAGCGGCGGGGGGCGCTTCTGCATGAGCAGGAGCGGCGCCCCGCGGAGCGACGCCTCGAGGAACGCCTCGTCGCGCGGCACGACGGAGTCGAGGATGATCCCGTCGGGGAACTTCGTCCAGAGCGTCTCGGCCACCTCGAGCGACGCGGACGCCTGCCGGTCGAACATCGACAGCACCATGCCGAGCACCGACAGCCGCGGGTTCTTCTCGGCGCGGACGCGGTCGATCAGCGCGAGCATCTGGCCGACCGATCGGAGCGCCAGCGGCTCGGCCTGGAGCGGCAGGAGCACGTGCGTCGCGATCTCGAGCGCCCGCGTCGTGACCTTGCCGAGCCCCGCGGGGCAGTCCATGACGACGAGATCGAAGTCGGGCGCGAGCCGCGCGATCACGCTGGGGAGCACGGGGCCGCGGGCGAGCGCCTCCTCGAAGCCCGCGACGGTCGTGGGGTCGACCCGGCCGACCGTGAGCACCTGGAGCTGGGGATCCCGCGTCCGGAGCAGCACCGACTCGAGGCGCTCGACCCCCGTGAGCAGCTCGGCGACGCCGGGCCGCGCGCGGTCGGCGAGGCCGAGCGACAGCCCGAGGCTCCCCTGCGCGTCGAGCTCGAGGATCAACGCGCGGTGCCCCGCGCGCGCAAGGGCGAGCCCCAGGTTGAGGGAGATCGTGGTCTTTCCCACGCCCCCCTTCTGGCTCGCGACCGCGATGACGTACATGGGCTCCCTGAAAGCGCCCACGGCGGTGGCGCGCGGGCGCCATTCTAACAGGACGGCAGCCCCGGGTTGATCCGCTAAAGCAGCGAGATCCGCTTCATCAGCGTGCCGCAAAGGTCGCTCTGCGGGTTGCGCTCGCGCTCGAGCGCGAGGCCGGCGCGGTAGATCTTGTCGGCGCTCTCGAGGTTGCCGAGCATCTCGTGGCAGATCCCGAGCAGCTCGTGATCGCCGGGGTCGCTGTAGATCGAGACGAGCTCGGTCAGGGCGGGGACGGCGGCGCGGTGGGCCTCGATCATCGCCTCGGTCGGCTTCGACGGGACGCCCTTGGCGAGGATCATGAGCCGCAGCACCTGCCGCTGATCCTCGGGGCGGTGCTTGAGAAACTCCGGCTTCTGGAAGAGATCGCGGTACCCCTGGTAGGCGGCCTCGAGGTTGCCCCCGCGCGCGAGGGTGACGATGGACTTGACCGCCTGGACGAGCGCCTCATTCGGCATGGCGACAACGATACACGGGCCCGCGCCGGCTGGGGAGGGCGTGGCTGCCGCCGCGCGACGCGCGCACGTGGTCGAGCTCGTCACACGAGTCCGTCACAGACGACGCGCGCGCCGCGCGAGGTGATGCGCCGGGGCTTCGCTTGCGGCGCCGGTGTGCGCCGTGGTAGTCGCGTTGCGCTCCCTCGCCCCGAAGGGACCCTCGTGGAGACGCACCGCTGGCTGTTCCTCTGTTGCCTCTCGGCGGGCGCGCTCGCCGCGCCGGCGCTGCGCGCGCAGCCCGAGCCGGCGCCGCAGCGCGAGCAGGCGCCGCAGCGCGAGCAAGCACCGCAGCGCGAGCAGGCGCCGCAGCGCGAGCAAGCGCCGCAGCGCGAGCAGGCGCCGCAGCCCGCCGCGGTCGTGCCGCCGCACGTGCTCGAGCACGTGGATCCGATGTACCCGCCGGAGCGGCTCGCCGAGGGCGTCGACACGACGGTGACGCTGTTCGTGACCGTCGAGCGGGACGGGTCGGTCAGCGACGTCGTCGTGGCCGAGCCCGGCGGCGCGGGCTTCGACGAGGCGGCCATCGCGGCCGTGCAGCGGTGGCGCTTCTCGCCGGCCATGCGCGGCGGCGCGCCCGTGCGGGCGCGGATCCGGGTGCCGTTCCACTTCGCGCCGGGCCCCCATGAGCAGGAGCCCGCGCCGGCGCCGGCCGAGCCCGCGCCGCCCGCGTCCGCGGCGGCGCCGCCTCCGCGCGCCGCACCGGCGCCCGCGCCGACGACGGCGCCGGTGGAGGAGTTCTCCGGCGGCGTCGCCGGCCCGCACGCCGTCGCCGAGCCCGGCAAGCCGATCGAGATCCACGTGCAGGGCCGGCCGAACCCGCCGCGGCGCGCGTCGAGCGACTTCCGGATCGGCCGCGCGGTGCTGTCCGCCGCGCCGCACGCGACCGCCGCCGACCTGCTCCGCACCGCGCCGGGCGTCCACATCGCGCACCCCGAGGGCGACGCGGTCGCGCAGCGCATCTTCCTGCGCGGCTTCGAGGCCGAGCACGGCCAGGACGTCGAGCTGCGGGTCGGGCCGATCCCGCTCAACCAGCGCTCGCACGTGCACGGCCAGGGGTACGCCGACCTCAACGTGATCATCCCGGAGGTGGTGCGGTCGCTGCGCGTCGTCGAGGGCGTCTACGATCCGCAGCAGGGCGACTTCGCGGTCGCGGGCAGCGCGTACTTCGATCTCGGCGTCGAGGAGCGCGGGCTCCTCCTGAAGGGCACGCTCGGCTCGTTCGGCACCCGGCGGCTGCTCGCGCTCTGGGCGCCGGAGGCGCAGTCGGAGGACACGTTCGGGGCCGCGGCGGTGCGCGCCACCGACGGCTTCGGCGACGGCACGCGCGGGGCGATCTCGGGCGCCGCGATCGGCCAGTACCGCGTGACGCTGCCGGACGAGTTCTCGGCGCTGCTCCACGTGGCGGCGCACGGCGCCCGCGCGAACCTCGCCGGCGTGCTCCGGCGGGACGACATCGAGGCGGGGCGCGTCGATTTCCACGACGCCTACCCCGACCTCTCGGCGCGCTCGCAGTCGGCCGCGTCGACCCGGCTCCAGCTCGCGCTCGTCGTCGAGCGGGCGGACGACGACGGATCCCGCAAGAGCGCGTGGCTCTGGACGATGGCGTCCGGGTACCGGAGCCGGATGAACTTCACCGGCTACACCCAGCGCTCGCGCGAGCGCCCCGCGTGGACCGGCCGCGGCGACCTCTTCGAGCAGTCGAGCCAGGACGCCGCGCTCGGCGGCGGCTTCACCTACAGCACGCCCGAGGCCCCGGTCACCTCGTGGCTCACCGGGCAGGCCGCGCTCGGCGCCGAGGTGCAGACCGACTGGATCGATCAGGCGCAGAACCTCCTCCAGCAGCCCCAGAACGAGACGTGGGACCGGCGCATCGACGCCTCGATCCAGCTGACCGGGATCGGCGTGCACGGCGACGTGCTGCTCGAGCCCGCGCGCTGGGCGCGCCTGCGCGGCGGCCTGCGCGCCGATCTGCTCGTGTTCGACGTGGACGACCGCCTCGGCAACTTCATCCCGGCGGCCCAGAAGGAGACGCACATCGAGGGGTTCCGGCGCACGGCGGCGGGCGTGGCCTTCGGCCCGCGGGCGACGCTGGAGGTCGATCCGCTGCCCCGGCTGCGCCTGTCCGCGTCCTACGGCCACGGCTACCGCTCGCCGCAGGCCCTGTGGCTCGAGGACGGGGAGAACGCGCCGTTCACGGCCGTGAGGAGCTACGAGGTCGGCGCGACGCTGCGCCCCGGCGGGGGCCTCAGCGCGACCGCGGCCGCCTACGAGACGCGCCTCTCCGAGGACGTCGAGGCCGACCCGACCGAGGGCGGGAGGATGCGCCGCATCGGGCCGACGACCCGCCGCGGGGTCGTCCTGTACTTGCAGGCGGCGCCGAGCCCCATGCTGGTCTCGACCGTCAGCGCGACGTTCACCCACGCCACGAAGGACGCGCCGCCCGCGCCGACGCCCGACAACCCGAGCCCGTCGTACGTCGCGGGGGAGCCGCTGCCGTTCGTGCCGCCCGTGGTGGTGCGCGCGGATCTCTCGCTCCGGCGGGAGCTCGTCGCGATCGCCGGCGCGCCCGTCGAGGGGCGGCTCGGCTACGGCGCGACGTTCCTCTCGCCGCAGCCGCTCCCGAGGGCGCAGCGGGCCGCGCCGGTCCTCGTGATGGACGTGTCCCTCTCCTTCCGGCGGCGCCTCGGCGCCGGGCGCGGCGACGCGCCGTCCCGGCCCTGGATCGAGGTCGGGGTCGAGGCGCAGAACCTGCTCGACGCCGAGTACGCCGACACCGAGTACTCGTTCGTCTCCAACTGGCCGACCACGCCGGTGCCGTCGCGGCTGCCGGCGCGGCACATCAGCGCCGGGCCGCCGCTGACGATCCTCGGCAACGTGACGCTCTCCCTATGAACGACCGCCTGGCAGCGCCGACGATGAACGACCGCCTGGCAGCGCGGAGCGCCCTCCTCCTGCTCCTCGCGGCGCCCGCGATCGGCTGCGCCGAGACGAGCCAGCCGGAGGTCTCCTACGACGCGCACGCCGAGGCCGCGCTCCCCGGCGCGATCGCCGCGGGCGCGTGGACGGTCGCGCTCGAGGAGGCGTCGGTGGCGTTCGGGCCCGTGTATTTCTGCGCCGCGTCCGGCGGCGCGGCGACGCTCTGCGACGCCGCCGTCGCCGAGATGCTCTCGATCGCGCGCGTCGACCTGCTCGATCCCGCCCCCCAGCCGCTCGGCCGGGTCCACGGGTTCGAGGGGGAGATCCGGAGCGCGTCGTTCGATTACGGCGTCCACTGGTTCCTGACCGAGGCGTCGCCCGCGCCGGCGCCCGGGGCTCCCGGGGGCCACTCCGCCCTCCTGCGCGGGCGCGCGACGCGGGGCGCGGAGGTGCTCGACTTCGTGGCCGAGGTCGACGCCCTCCCGCAGAACCCGGGACAGAACGCCGTGCCGAGCGTCGGGGTCACCGCGCGGGTCGGCGCCGAGCCGGTCCGGCTGGTGGTCCGGTTCGACGTGGGCGCGTGGATCACGCGCGTCGATTTCGACGCGCTGGCCGCGGACGGAGCGGCCGAGGTCGCGATCGCGCCGGGCTCGCGGGCGCACAACGTGCTGGTCAAGGCCATGACCGCGCAGGACCTGCCGGAGCTCCGCTGGATCGACGCGGCGGGCGCGCCGTGACGCGCCGCCGCGGCGCCGCCGCCGGCCCGGCGCGGGCGCTCCCCGGCGCCGGCTGGCGCGCGCGCTGGCTCGCGGCGCTCGCGGTGCTCGTGCAGCTGTGTGGCCTCTCGCACGCGCTGCTCGTCCGGCACGCGCGCTGCGAGCACGGCGAGCTCGTGCACGTCGTCGCCGCCGCCGCCGCGCTGCATGAGGCCGGGCGTCGGCCGCCCGGAGCGGAGCTCGGCGAGCGCGCCGCGGAGGACCCCGGAGCGGAGCTCGGCGAGCGCGCCGCGGAGGACCCCGGAGCGGAGCTCGGCGAGCGCGCCGCCGAGGACCACCTCGACGACGACCACTGCGACGCGTTCACCCTGCGCGGCCAGCTCGGCGCGCCCGTGCACCCCGTGGCCGAGGCCACGCTGCTCGAGGTGCTCTGCCCGGCCTCGCTCCGGCCCTCGCCCGAGGTCCGGCCCATCCCCCTGCTGATCCTGGCGCCGAAGAGCTCCCCGCCCGCGGCCTGATCCCCTCGGGCCTCATCACAACACGAGAGCGCGGGCGCGGGGCGCGCGACGCAGCGCGGGCCTTTGCTCGCCGGGCGCGCCCGTGCGCGCTCGCTCGGACTACGGCGGATTCAGGACGATTCAGGAGCTCGATCATGCAGAGAATGAGAGAAACAGGGTTCGTGGCGGCGGTCTGCGCGCTCGCGCTCGTCGCCGGGTGCGGCGATGGCGGCGCGGCGTCGGAGACCGGCACGGTGCAGGTGTTCGTGGAGCCGGAGGACACGATCCCCGAGGGCCTCGAGCCGGGCACGGGAGAGGAGAACATCGCCGACGGCTGGAAGGTCACGTACGAGCAGTTCCTCGTGACGGTGGGCAACGTGCGCGCGGGGCGCACGGACGCGGACGAGACGCTCGGCGACCCCTCCGTGTTCGTCCTCGATCTCAAGAACGCCCCGGCCACGCGGTACGTGATCGCAGAGTTCCAGGACGTGAGCGCGGTGCGCTGGAACCACTTCGGGTTCGACCTGCCGAACGCACGCGCTGGCGTGAAGACGTTGCCTCCGACCAAGGAGGACGACGTGGCCATGATGGTGGAGAACGGCTATTCGCTGTTCTTCGCGGGCGTCATCGAGAAGGCGGGCGGCGAGTCGTGCCCGCCTCCCGGGGACACGTGTGTCCCGGCGGAGCAGGTGCGCTTCCGATGGGGCTTCTCGGCCGGGACGTCGTTCGACGACTGCGCGACCGAGGACGGGCTGACCGGGTTCAGCGTGCCGACGAGCGGCACGGTCGCCGTGAAGCCGACCATCCACGGCGATCACTGGTTCTTCGACAACATCACGACCGGCGTGGAGCTGACCAAGCGCTACGCGCAGTACGTCGCCGACTGCGACCTCGACGGGGACGGCGAGACGACGATCGAGGAGCTCAGGCAGGTGAGCGCCACCGACGTGTTCGGCGACGAGTACAACATCACCGTGCCCGGGGACCCGATCGAGACGGCGTACGACTACGTCGTCGCGCAGGCGCGTACGCTCGGCGATTTCCAGGGCGACGGCGAGTGCCCGACGCGCAAGGTGCTGCCGTGATCGGATGACGGAGGCGGGCCGCGCCGGTCATCGCCGGCGCGGCCGCTGCTGTGCCGCCGCGTCTCCTGCGAGGCTGGCGCCGCGTCCCGTGGGCGCACGATTCATCGTTCGTCTCCGAGCTCAGGCGCGATGCCGGGGGTTCCGGGCCGACGTGCGCCTCGCCGCACCATTCCATGGTCTGCGTGGCGGGCTATCCGAGGCGCTCGAGGCGCTGCCCCGAGGGGCCATCCACCACGACCCATGGTGCCGCCGGGTCGTACGCTGTAACACCCCACACCGGCAGCGGCGCTCCTTGAGCGATTTCAGCAAGACCATGTCGCCTTATTGCATCGCCGGCTTTCGACAGCCTGTAGCGAACCTCAAGCATAGGCCGGTCCGGTCTATACGGTATGCTCTCCAGCGCAGCCTCTGCCCCACGGTGCCCGGCCCACTGACGCATCCGCATGGCAAGAAAGACGTCGCCGATGAGCGTCATCCATTCCTTACGCAGCTCGTCGCCAGCCGACGAACGGTGCACAAACACGTCCACGGGTGTCATCCAGTCCTTGTCGAGACAGGAGAATAAGAGCTCGTCGAACCGAGACAGGGCGAGCGCGCGTCCCACCATCCGAGGAAAGAAGGCCGCCTGATAGGCACCCAGTTCGACGAGCTCCTCCTTTGCTCGGCCGGCGCGCCCGCCCTCGGCCGACAGGACGGGAGCGCGACCCGACACCTTCCGCCAGCAGCGCGCCATCTCCCGGACGCGCGTCGGAGAGGGAGCGCGCGCGTCGCTCTGACCCCGGCGCGCATCGGCCGGCGTCACCCGGATGCTTCCACGACCGAGCCCGGCCTCCGGCGCATCGCCGAGGACGACGACTTCGAGCTCCGGCCGCTCGGGCCGGTGGTCGAGCCTCCACGCGCAGATAGCCCACAGCGCCATCACGTCGCCTGAGAGCCGCGACGTCCACGCGACGACGCGCTGGCGCGACGCGACCGCGCCGAGCAGCTCACGAAACGATGCACGAAATCGCGCGCCTTCCCGCCCCTGGAATCCCCAGAAATCACAGCGCCGCTGGCCGTGCACCTCGGGATCCAAGGCGCACGGCCCCACCAGCAGGTTGTCGGGCACGAACGCCACGGGCACGCGAAGCCCGCGCCGGACCACCCTCCCGATTTCCGCAGACGTAGCGACGTGGATCATCTCCGGATCCTCAAAACCTGCAGTTGCGGCATTCACCCGAAGGAGAATCTCCGGCGTTGCACCTTTCCCAGCACCGCTGACACACCGTCTTGCCGGCGCTCTTCTTCAGGCACGACGTCGGGCCGTTGTCCACGCAATCCTGGTACTTGGCATCACAATCCACGTTCTCCTTCTGCTGGCAATGCTCCCGGCAGCTGCGATAATCCGCGTACGCGCTGTCACCGCATGCCCTTCGCTGAGCTTCACTCTCGCTCTTGCCACAGGCGACGGAAGCTGCCTCGTAGTCCGCCTGGCACCTCTCGTTGCATGGGCTCTGGGTGGCGATGTTGCAGACGGGAGGAGGAGGGTCCATGTCTTGCGGCTCCAGCGGCGGCACCGGCCCGAAACCGCCGGATCCTGTCGGGCTGGTCCCGTAGCCCCCGACCCCTGTCGCGGTGAGGATGACACCGCCGGCACCGCCCTTCCCATCATCCCGTAGGTAGCAATCTCCAACATCGAAGTTGCACCCCGCGAGGATGAAGCACAGGGCGACAGGAAACTTGTTCATCTCGATTCTCCACCGAACCTCCAGACGGGCCCAGCAGTGACCATCACGATCAAGTTACCAGGAAGAAGACGGCTGCTCCCGCCAGCCCAGTCCACGTTAACGCTCGCGGACGCGCCCAGACGCCCGGCGAAATACCAGTCCGACTGGGCGCGACCGCCTGGGGCGATGCCCACCACACGGTCGCATATCACGGCGCCACACACCGGCATCGCGTAAACCGACAGGGACGGTCCGAGGCTGACGTTGCCTGTCTTCGTGTCGTACCCGAGAGCAATCGCCGTTCGATCGTAAACCCCCACACGTGAGCCTGGAACGACGCTGAGCATGTGGTGAACCTCGATCCGGAAGTCCTTTTCTCTGCGCCAGAGCACCCCGAGGAATGGGCTCACTGCAAGCTCCGGCTCGGTCCCGACCTGGATCCCGCCCACGCTCACGCCACCGCTGAGCTCGAGTGCCTGCGCCGGCGCCGGGACAACGACGGGCGTACATGCACACAAAAAGCAGAAGATCCGCTGCGGCTGGATCACGCAGGCTTCCCCTCCCCTCCGCGATCATCTCTCGTCGCTAGTGCACGACTCGAGGACGCTGACCATTTTCCTGGGTTCGTCTTAGACGTCAAGCGCAAACTGGTGATTAGATCACAACCGACGTGATCGATCCGTTCCGAACGTGGCTCGTAATGCTCACGCGCTTCCACGAGCGCGCATGCGGTCGATTCTGAAATTAAAGAACGGCCATACGGGCAAGAGCACCACAGCGGCGCGGCACCAAGTCCACGGCGGGGCGCCCGAGGTGGTCAGCCCACGGCCGCCGTAAGCTCGATTCCTGATCTCGCCCACGGCCGCACCACATCACGCTGATGGACGCCAACGGGGACCAGGCACCGAGTTCACCCTACTGGACAGCGACCCCCGTCAGCTGAGTTCGACGAGACGCACCGGGGCGTTGCCCAGCGGCAGCGTGGTCGCACCGCGGGGCAGTTCGGCGGCTGGCCATTGAGGACACGGCGGCCGCGCGCATCGCCGCGGGTCCACCTGCGGGCGCCGCCACCGTCCCCGTGCGCGCCGGCTCGGCCGCGGGCGGGGCGCCCGGGGAGCTGCTGGCCGCGGGGTTTAGGCGACCCATCGCGCCACCTGCTCGGGCAGCTTCCTCCGCTCCGCGTCGCCCAGGTCAAGCAGGCTGGGGCGGAGAACTCCTCGAGCGACAACCAGGATGAAGCCGCCTGAGGCGCGCAGAACTTCGAACCGCCAAGGCGCCAAGGACGCCAAAACACGGTCTTTCTTGGTGTCCTTGGCACCCTGGCGGTTCATCTCTCGCTCGAGCAACGTGATCGGCGTGCCGGCGTGGCGTCGTCGAGCGGCCGATCGCGCCGCCAGCTCAGCCTTACGGCACCCGCGTGAGCGAGGTCAGCTCGGCCGTGATGTAGACCGCCCCGTGCTGGGCCGGATGCCCGCTCGAGTACTGAAGCGAGAGGAGGACCTCCTTCATCTCGAACTTGCTCAGATCCGGCGGTGTCCCCGTGAGCGCGGTGGACGTCACCGCCGACGGATCGCTCAGGTTCCTGAGCTCCAGGTTCCAGTGAGCGGACCTGCTGTCGACATCCCATGAAGGGAGGCCCGCGACCGCGTTGAGCTCGCAGCTCACAGTGTAGTTATCCTCATAACCAGGCACACCGTCGGAGATCGAGATGTGCGAGCTGTCTCCCGAAAACTCCTGCGGAGACGGCGATATCGAGGTCACCGTCAGTGGACCGACCTGCGCTTGATGCCCGAAGAAGCCCGGGAAGTTCTGGAAACTATAGCTGGCCCAGAAGGGATGGCCGTTGCCATCGTGCATGTGCGGGTCGAAAAAGTAGGTCCCGGTGAAGGGATCGCCGACGACGACCCCGCTCTCCTGCGGATCCAGGCTGCCCGTGTGGGTCACGCTGGTGACGACGCCGCTGTACGCGAAGGTGACCGTGCTGAACACGCAATCGTTGGCGCACCCATCGTCGTCGTCCGTGTTGGCGTCGTCGCACTGCTCCACCGGGGTCTGCACCACGCCGTCGCCGCACACCGCGTTGACCGAGACCGGGGTGAGCGTGCAGTCGCTCGTGCACCCGTCCTCGTCGTCGTCGTTGGCGTCGTCGCATTGCTCCGACGGCCTCTGCACCACGCCGTTGCCGCACTCCACCTCCAGGGGGGCTCCCCCCGCGCCGAGGTAGCCCTCGTTGTCGTCGCCCTCGCCGCCATCCTCGGGCAGCAGGCAGTCCGGACACGGGTCCGTGAGCGCGCCCTCGTCCGTGGTGTCGAGTCCTTCGAGCGTGCTCGTGTCGCACGCGTACAGCAAGAAGAGCACTGCCGCCGCGGCGAGCGGCCACGGGCGCGCAAGAACATGGTAGCTCATGGGTTCTCCCTCTCGAAGCGAGGCCACCCGAGGCCTCGCCTGGATAAGTGGGTGTGACGCCGTCTCCGTAGCTCACGAAAATCGGATCTCCCGGGGGCCTCCGCCTCAGAATCCCAGCCTGAGCCCGAGGCTCGGGAGGAACACCGGGCGCCCGGTCCGGCCCACCTCCGCGCCCGCGATGGTCACCACCGGCTCTCGCGCGAGCAGGAGGACATCGAGCTGCGCGAGCGCGGTGAGCTGCGGAAGGAGGCGCACGCCGACGCCGCCCCCGAGAGAGACGCCGGCGGTGAGCCAGGCCTGGCGCCGGTCCCGGTGCGGAGGGTTCGCCCGGCCGTCGACGGTCAGGTGGTAGACGACCGCGTCGATCGCGATCACCGGGTGGACCGGCCACGCATCGCCTCCGGCCGCATGCGAGACGCCGACCAGCGCGGCCGTCTGGCCGAGCGCCACGCTCCCGGCGGGGGCCTCGAGACGCCGCTCGGCGACGGGCGGCACGAACGTTCCGCGGAGCGAGAAGCCCGCCGGGAGCCTGTGGTCGACGCGCACGTACGGGCCAGGGACCGCCCCGAAGCCCCCGGCGAGCACCGCGAGCCCGGCCTCGAGGCCCAGCCGGAGATCCCCCAGGGCGCGCCCGCGCGGCGCGGCGCGACGGCGCGCCCGGCGCGGCGGCGGCGACGCGGCGGGCGCGCGCGTCGCCGCAGCGTCCTCTGCGGGCGCGGCCGCCGCCGCCGCGCGCGCCGGATCGGCCGCCCCTGCGCGCGCCGGATCGGTTGCGGGCGCGACGGCCGCAGGCCGCGGCGCCTCGGAGATCCATCGCGCCACCTGCCCCGGCAGCTTCCTCCGCTCCACGTCGCTCAGGTCGAGCAGGCTGGCGCGGAAGAGCTCCGCCGACCCCACGGCGAGATCGCTCGCGGCATTGGTCGCGCCGGGATCGCCGAGGGCGACGCGGCGGACGATCGTCCGCTTCGCCGCGCGATCCGCGACCCACACGTCGGCGACCGCGCCGCCGTCGGTCTCGACGATGGCGATCGCGGCGAACGCGCCGCCGGGCTCCTCGATCGCCACGCGGCCCTCGACGCCCGGCGTGCCGTCCAGGAAGCGGGCGGAGAGGCCGACGGCGCGCAGCTCGCCCGCGAGGCGGACGGCGGCTTCCTCGACCACCTTCCCGGCGCGCGGCGGGCGCACCACGATCACCTCGGCCCCCTCCCCCGCGCGCGCCTCCCAGGGCACGAGGAGCGCCGCGCAGAGCGCGAGCGCGAGGCCGCGCGCCCTCATGGCCGGCCGAGGATCTCCGCCGCGGTGGCCGCGAAGGCGCCGCGCGGGTAACGCGCGAGGTAGTCCTCGGCGATCGGTCGGGCCGCGGCCTCGCCCCGGGAGGCGCGCACCACCATCATCTTCCGCCCGAGCGCCTCGGCCGCGAGCGAGCCCGCGGGCGACTCGGCGAGGTACCGGTCGTACCAGACGATGGCCGCCGCGGGCGAGCCCGGCTCGGCCATGCGGCCGAGCAGGAACGCGGCCGATCGCGCCTCGGGCGAGCCGGCGAAGCGCGAGCGCTCGGCGAGCAGGACCCGCTCCGCGAGGTCGTTCCGCCCCGCGTAGCGCGCGGCGTCGGCCAGCGCGGCGAGCTCGGAGAGCGGGCTCGCCGCGATGACGGCGTCGATCCCGCGGGACTCGGCGTCCGCGATCGCCCTGGCGAAGTCGCCGCGGGCCACGCGCTCGCGGTAGCTCTGCGGCGCGGCCGCGCGGTCCGGGACCGCGCTCGGCGCGGCCTCCGGCGCGGGCGCGCCACGCTCGGCCGCGGCGGGCGCGCCCTTCTCCTCGCGGCCGCTCTTCTCCTCGCGGCCGCCCTCCTCGCCGCGCCCGCCCCTCTCGTCCGATCCTGCCGCCCCGCTGGCCTCGGCCGTCGCGCCCGCATCGGCCGCCGCCTCGCGCCCCGCGGCCGCCCCGGGCTCGCGCGGATCGCCGCCCTCCGGCGCGTGCGGCTCGGCGGCGGCCTTCTGGTCGGCGATCGTGAGCTCGCCGCGGACGACGTCCGCGACCAGGCGCTGCCCGCCCCGGAGCCCGATGCCGCCGGCCGCGAGCGGGCCGCGCACGGCGACCGAGCCGCTCTGCATCGTCAGCTCGAGCCGCTCGTCCTGCCAGCTCAGGTCGAACTCCGTGCCCGTCACGGCGACGGTGAACGGCCCCGCCTCCGCGATCCACTCGGCCCCCGGCAGGTGCACGACCTCGAAGTGCGCGGCGCCGCGCTCGATGTGGATCGCCGCGCCGCGCGCCGTGATCGCCGCGACGCGCCCGCGCGCGCCCGGCGCGAAGCGGACGGTCGTCCCCTCGCTGAAGCGCGCCGTCGCGCCGCCCTCCCCCGCGCGCACGTAGCTGTCCGCGGGCGCGGCCCCGTCGATCCGTACCTCGAGGCGCGCCGCCGGGCGGAGCACCCACAGCCCCGCGATCACGAGCAGCGGCGCGAGCGCAGCCGGGACGAGCCAGCGCCTCCGCCACGGCGCGCGCGGCGGCGCCGCCCGCTCGACCTCCTCGATCAGCCGCGCGCGCCCGCGCGCGAGCGCGGCGTCCGTGCGCGCCACCGCGCCGGCGTCGCGCGCCATCGCGGTGAGCCGCCGCAGGGCCACCTCCGGGGGGACCTCGGGCCTCGGATCAGCCATCGCTGCGCTCCTCCGCGCGCTCCTCCGCGCGCTCGTCCGCGGGCGCGATGTAGGCGGCGAGCAGCGGATCCCGCTCGGCCATCGCGCGGACGCGCGCGGTCACCCTGGCCAGGTGGCGCTTGGCCGTGGCCAGCGACATCCCGCTCGCCTGCGCGGTCTCGGCGAGCTCCAGCCCCTCGATGTGGCGCAGCACGAAGAGCAGCCGCGCCCTGTCGTCCAGCGTGTCGAGCAGCGCGTAGAGCCGCGCGACCGCCTCGCGCGCGCCCTCGTCGACGCCCTCTGCTGGCTCGTCCGGCAGCACGCCGCTGTCGGTGATCGAGAACCAGCGCCGGAACCGCCGGCGCCGCAGCGCCGACCGCGCCACGCGCACGGCGATGCCGAGGAGGAACGGCCGCAGCGCCGCCGGATCGCGCAGCTTCTTCACCTCGCGGAAGAACTGCAGGAACGTCTCCTGGATGTGGTCCTCGACGTCGCCGCCCGGGCCGAGCACGCGGCGGAGCAGGCCGTGCACCTGCGCGCCGTAGCGGTCCCAGACGGCGCCGGCGGCGCCGGGTTGGCCCTCCGCGGCCGCGCGAGCGAGGCCGGCGTCGTCGAGATCCGCCGCGGCGCGCGCGCGGACGAGCGCGAGCCGGGGAGCTGGGGCTGGCTTGGCCAAGATCACGGGAGCTGAAATAGGTGGTCGCGCGGCGCTCCCAGTGGCTCACAAAAAGACGGGGGCGCGGCCGAGCGCCCTCGGAACGCCCGGCGAGCCGCCGCGCGCCCTCGGAACACCCGGCGCGCCGCCGCGCGCCCTCCGGAGCGCCCGGCGAGCCGCCGAGCGCCCGCACCGCCCTCACGGCGCGAGCACGAGCACCTTGACCTGGCTCGGGACGATCGACACGCCCGGGCAGTTCGTGGAGTTCGTGATCGTCATGCTGGTCATGCGCGTCGAGGGGATCCCGCCGACGAGCACGGTGAACGCCGCCGTGATGTGGCGCGACGGCCCCATCACCATGCCCGAGGCGACGCCCAGGGCGACGCCGGGGTTGTCCCCGTTGGTGAGCGGCACCGTCGTCGCCATGTTGTGCGCCGGAGCGCACATGAAGAGGACGTTGTACGCGGCGGGGATCCCCATCGGCTGCGCCGAGATGTTCGGGTAGGGAACGGGGACCGGCGCCGGCGTCGGCGTGAGGCAGACGTCGGGGAAGCCGATGGACATGCCCATCATCTGGGTATTGGCGAACATGGTTTCCTCCTCACCAAGGTGTCTTGCTGGTCATGTCGGGCCGGTCAGCCGACCAGCCATGGTTTCGCCCAGACCTCGCCGGGGTAGATAATCGCCGGATCCTGCGGGTCGATCTTGACCGTCACCGTCTGCCCGGATTGCACGAGAGGGAGAGAGATCAGGTTGATCTCCCACTTCGTCCTGGCGGCGTACCGCTCGCCGCTCGGCGGCGTCACGTCGAGCCGGAGCTCGACCACGGCCGCGCCGCGCCCCGGCATGGTGGTCGTGGTGTGGCTCTGAACGACGGTGGCGCGCGCCACCGTGGAGCGCGCCGTCCGCGCCGCGATCTCGGCCATCCGCTGCGTCCCGAGCGCCACCAGTTTGTGCTGCTTGCGGATGAGCAGGACTGTGGCAATCCCCGCGCCGAGCAGGAGGGTGATCGGGATGAAGATGACGTACCAGTGGTCGCCCATGCTCGCCCTCCCCTAGAACGACAAACGGATTGAAGCCGCCTGAAATGAGCAGAGTTTCGAGCCGCCAAGACGCCAAGGACGCCAAGAGCGCCAAGAAGAGGGCAGAATCTTGGGGTTCTTGGCGTCCTTGGCGTCCTTGGCGTCTTGGCGGCTCATCTCTCGCTCGAACAACGTGATCAGTGCTCTAGGCCGCCGCGCGGAGGAACCCGGCCCGCGCCCCGCGCCGCCGCGGCGCCGGATCGCGGCGCGCGCTCCGCTCAGCCCACATGGATCTGCCCGCCATCGATCTTGGCGAGCTCACCGCCCGAGACGATCGTGGTCTTGGCCTTGATGCTCACCGCGGTCGTCGCCGAGACCTCGACATAGTTCGCCCGCACCTGCTCCGACTCGGCGACGAAGCGATACGCCCGCTCGAGCCGCTGCACCAGGCGCTCGGCCACGGACTCGACCTCTCTCGCCACCGTCTTCACCCGGTCGACCTGGGCGGCGAGCTGCTCGCCGACGTACGTCATCGCCCCCACCGCGAGCGAGGCCTCGGTCGCCGCCACCCGCACCTTGCCCGAGGCGATCGCCGTCTCCCCGGGCGAGACGATGCGCACGCCGTGCTCGGCCGCGAGCGTCAGGTGGCCGGCGGGCGCGCTCACCTCGATCGGCCCGTCGGCCGTGAGACGCACGGGCGCGCCGCCCTCGCGCCCCTCGCGCTCGAGCACGGCGAGCACGTGGCAGCCCTCGTCGTGCAGCGCGAGCAGCACCCGGTCGCCGAGCTCCGGCTCGACGAGACAGCTGACCGCCCGCCGCGCCTCGTACTCGCCCGAGCCCGCGCGGACGCGCAGCGAACGGCCGAGGGCCGCCACGACGGTGCCCACCTCCTGGACCGCAAAGGTGTCAATCGGCTGCCTCGCCAGGTTGTCCCGCATCGCTTGCCTCGTCCTGCGCAAAGGTATCATCGCTTCGGCCTCCACTGCTCCGCTTTCCGCAGCTCCTGGTCGTCCCCGAGCGCGGCCGATCGATCGGTGAACACGGCCCCGCCCTCGCGCGTCTGGTGGAAGCGCGCCCGGAAGAGCTTCGCCCAGGAGAAGTCGGCGCCTTCGAGATCGGCATACGACAGGTCCGCATAAGCGAGCTCCGCGCCGAGCAGCTTCGCGCGCGCGCACCTCGCCCGCTGGAGCACGGCCTGGAACAGATCCGCCTCGGTCAGGTTCGCGGCCTCGAGCGTGGCGTCGACGAAGATCGCCTGCCGCAGGATCGCCTTCGTGAGGCTCGCGCCGGCGAGGTTCGCCTCCACGAAGAGCGCCCGCTCGGCGTTCGCCCCGTCGAGCTTCGCCCCCGCGAGGTTCGCCCCCTTGAAATTGACCTGCACGAGGCCGGCCCCGCGCAGGTCGCAGCCCGACAGGTCCGCGTCCGTGAGCTGCGTCAGCGTGAGGCTCATCCCCGACAGATCCTGCCCTCTCAGGCTCCCGCCGACGAGCACGGCGCTCTCCAGCGTCGCCCCGCGCAGGCTCGCCGTGGAGAGATCGGCCTTGGCGAGCCCCGTCTGCCGCAGGGTCGCGCCCTCGAAGGCCGCGCGCGCCGCGGCGAGCTCGACGAAGATCGACCGGTCGAGGTTCGCGCCGCGGAAGCTCGTCTCGTCGGCGCGCGCCCTCACCACGCTCGCGATCGTCAGGTCCGCCCGGTCGAGGCGCGCCCCGGAGAGGTCGCAGCCGACGAGGCTCGCGCCGACGACGTCGCAGGCGCTCAGATCCGCGAGCAAGAACGTGCACTTGTCCCACGTCCCGTGCCGCAGCCGCGCCCCCGAGAGATCGGCGCTGGAGAAGTCGCACTCGCTGAACAGCGACTCGCCGAGCCTCGCCCCGGCGAGCTTCGCCCCCCGGAAAGACACCTTCTCGAAGACCGCGCCGGAGAGATCCTGCCCGGCGAGATCAGCCCCGGAGAGGTCCTCCCCGGAGATGGGCTCGTTCCGCTCGACCTTCGCGAGGAGCTCGTCCCTCGTCATCCGCTCTGCCTCGTGAACAGGGCCTGCGTCACATAAGCGCCCGCGAAGCGGGTGCGCTGATCGCCCTTGGCGCCCATGAGCGTCGCGCGGAAGAGGTTCGCGTCCTCGAACTTCGCGCCCGCGAGCGCCGCGTGCTGGAGCAGCGCCTCCATCAGGTTCGCGCTCGTGAGATCCGCGTCCGTGAGGTCCGTGCGCTGGAAGCGAGCGCCCCGGCCGCGGAGCCGGACGAGCCGCGCCCCGCGCAGGCTGGCCTCGCCGAAGTCGGCGCCCTCGGCCCACGCGTCCTCGAAGCTCGCGCCGGTGAGGTCGACGCCCCGCAGCGTCGAGAGGCGCAGGTCGGCGCCCGTGAAGTCCGCGCCCGGGAGCGCCGACTTCGAGATCAGGCGGAGGTTCCGCGCCCGGGCCTCCCGGAACGAGGCGCGCTCGGCGACGAGCTCGAGGAAACCCGTGCCCTCGAGGATCGCCTGGCTGAAATCGATCCCCTCGCAGGAGCACTGGAAGAACGTCGCCTTGCCGAGCCGCGCGCGCGAGAAGCGCGCCTCCCGCAGGTCCGCCCGGAAGAAGAGCACCTCCTCCGCCTGGGCGCCGCTGAAGTCCGCGCCGCGCAGGCCGGCCTCCATCAGGTCGGCCCCGCGGAGATCCGCGCCGGAGAAGCCCGCGCCCGGCAGGCACGCCTTGTAGAAGATCGCCTTCCCGAGGCTGGCGCCCGCGAAGCTCGCGCCCTCGCCCTCGACCTCGCCGAGGTTCGTGCCCGCGAGCGTCGCGCCCGCGAGCGTCGCCCCGTCGAGCTTCGCGCGGGCCAGGAGCGCGCCCGACAGGTCGGCGCCGGCGAGATCGGCCCCGGTCAGGTCGGCGCGCTCGAGCAGCGCGCTGCGCAGGTTCACCCCGGCGAGCCGCAGCCCGCGGAGATCGGCCCCGGTCAGGTCGCGCCCGGCGAGCGGCTTGCCCTCGAAGACCGCCCGCTCCACCTCGGCGCGCAGCCGCGCCTGCTCCTCGGGGGGCCGCCCCTGCGCGGGCGGGAAGACGTGCCCGAACGAGCGGTACGCGAACAGCTGCATGTCCTCCATCTTCTGGAGGCCCGCGCGGAAGGCCGGATCCTCGATCTTCGCCTCGAGCTCCGGCATGGGCGCGCCGCCCGCGCGCGCGATGCCGGCGAGCTCCCGCAGGCGCGTGATCTCCGCCTCGGCGCGGAACGCCGGGGGGCCGCCGCCCTCCTTGCGCCCTCGCTCGACCAGCGCGTCGAAGTCGATCCCCTGCGCGGCGCAGGCCGCGCGCGCCTCGTCCATGGCGCTCCGCTGCTTGACCTCGGCCTCGGCCTGGATCTCCTTCGCCTGCGCCTGCACCCGCTCGACGTACTCGGGCAGCTCGTCGAGCGTCGGCGGCTTCTCCGGGGGCGGGAGCGCCTTCGGCAGCTTCTCGTCGGGGTCGAGGCCGAGCACCCGCATCGAGAGCCGCGCCTGCTCGAGCTCGCGCTCGGCGCGCGCCCGCGCGCGCTTCTGGAGCGCCCCCTCGCGGCGGAGCAGCTCATCCATGTCGCTCACGGTCTCGTCGGCCAGGGCGGGCGCGCCCGGGTCGGGCTCGGGCAGGAGGTCCTTCTCGCGGAGCCCGTAGAGGTGCCCCTTCTCCTTGTCGAGCCGCTGCGCCAGCGCGGCGCGGTAGTGCTCGATCGGCCTCGGCGCCCCGGGCCCCTCGAGCGCCGCGAGCAGGGTGGCCACGTCGGCGGCGTCGTCCTCGGCGATCGGCTGCACGGCCCGGAAGACGGCGACGCCGCGCTCGAGGTTGGGGAACAGGAGCACGGTGTCCAGCCGGGTCGGGACCTCGTGCAGGGGCGACTCGCCGCCCGCGCCCTTCATCGCGACGAAGCACCGGGCGCGCAGCCGCGGCACCCGGGTCTCCTGGCGGGGCTTCGTCGGGTGCATGTTCTCGATCACCACCTCCTCGCCGCCCTGGAAATACCCGTCGATGCGCTGGTCGAGCGGCGCCGTCTGGAAGAGATCGGGGTCGACGTCGCTGGCGAGGCCCGGGAACTCCGTCTCGAGCCATCTGGCCCCGTAGGTGCCCGCCTTCTGCGCGCGCTGGGGCCAGGTGATGTCGAGCGGCCCGAAGCCCGCGGGCGCGGGCCGGTCGCCGGGCGATCGCAGCAGGGCCTTCGGGTCCTCGAGGTGCGGCAGGTAATGCACCTTGGCGCCGTCCTCCTCCACGGGCGAGGCGCCCATGCCCACCGGGTTCTGCGCGTAGCCGGGCCCGCCGAAGGCGTTCTCGTACGTGACGGGCATCTCGGTGATCGGCTCGGGCTCGGTCGGCCCGTCATAGGCCCACCGCCGCCGCCCCACGACGAAGACGGCCTTGTCGACGGTCCCCGCCTGCACGCGGGCCTGGAACGCCGGCCTCGGCTGCCCCCCCGGCGAGAACGCCTTGCCGTGGACGAGGAGCTCGCCGCGCGGCTTCGGCAGCCCCTCGTCGAGCGCGGCGTCCTTGCCGAGCTGCCTCACGACCTTCTGCCACATCGTGATCTCCGGCAGCGGGAGGTCGGGCGCCTCGAAGGGGAAATAGACGAGCAGGCTGATGGTCAGGCGGCTCTCGCACCGCACCGTGAGGACGCGCTGCAGGATCGACAACCGGAGGGGCTTGATCACGCGCATGGCTGGGACCGAGGGAGGGAGAGGCGCCGCGCCGTCACATGAGGGTGTGGAGGCCCGAGAGGCTGTACCGCACCGCGCTCATGCCCATCCACGCCGGCATGTGCTCGATCGCGGCGGCCACCTCCTTGACCGCGGTGACCTTCGCCGTCACCTCGGCCGCGGCGTTGATGCAGAGGGCCGCGCCGAACTTGTACTCCATGCTCACCGCCGCCGTCATCGCGAACTTGTAGGCCGCGTTGAACTCCGCGAAGCCGCCGAGGGTCGTCGAGATCTTCCCGCCGATGAAGTTCTCGTTCGCGATCCCGATCTTCGTGTCGCTCGTGAGCCCGACCGTGACCGAGATGCCGGAGCTGCTGTTGAACTTGAACCAGTCGCCGGTCGTGTACTGGTACCACTTCTGCGCGCCGCTCACGCTGATGTCGCCCTCGGACTTGATGTCGATCCCCTGCGCGGCGTGGATCGTCATCTTGCCCGACTTCGCGTCGATCGTGATCTGGCCGCTCTCCGAGTTGATGACGATATCGCCCTTGCTGAGGATCTCGGTCTTGCCCGACTTCGTGTCGATCTTGGTGTTCGCCGTGTCGACGCTCACGGTGTAGTTGCCCGTCTTGACCGTCGTCGTGGTGTCGCCCTTCACGGTCGTCTTCATCGTGCCCTTGTCGACGTCCTGGAAGAGGTTGCCGTCCGTGACGTGGAGCCACGTGTCGCCCTTCACCTCGGTGTACGAGGTGGAGGCGTCGACGTAGAACTCGTGGACCCCCGACTGGACGTGCGTGATCCAGGCGTCCTTGACGGTGCAGTTCCACGAGCCGCCGCCGTTCTGGCCCACCGTGAGGTCGAAGGTCTTGCCCGCGTCGAGCAGCGTGTTGTCGTCTGTCTTGACGATGAGCTCGTGCTCGTCGTTCGGCGCGCCCATCCTGAGGTACGTGTTGGAGTAGGGCGTCGACAGGGTGACGCGCTGCTGGCCGGACTTGTCCTCGAGCTCGAGCCGGTTGCGCCCCCCGGTCTGGATGACGTTCTTCGTGTGGTTGCCGCTCGTGACCGGGCTCGGCGTGAGCGCGTTCGGGACGACGCCCGAGATGACGGGGCGGTCGGGGTCGCCGCCGAGGAAGCTGAACACGACCTCCGTCCCCTTGCGGAGCGGGAAGTGGAACCCCTCGATGCCGCCGCCGTGCGGCTGCATCATGCGCACGAACGTGGACGCGTTGCCGGCCTTCAGGCTGCTCTCGTCGAAGTTGAACTTGACGCTGTAGCGGCCCTGGCCGTCGATCTGCGCGTACTCGCTGTCCAGGGCGCCGTCGACGATCCCGTTCTCGTACCCGTAGATGCGGGGCCACGGGGCGCGGCTCTCGGCCCGGAACTGGGTCTTGGCCGGGATCGCGGTGATCTCGACGAAATAGACATCCTCGTGCGGCAGATCGATCAGCTCCTTGAACGCGTCGGAGCCGCCGGACTGGTTGCCGTAATGGTGCGCCTCGATGGTGAGGTACCTGGCGTTGAACGACGCGCGCGGGTGGTCGTCGAGGGCGAACGTGGCGCCCGTCCGGAGGTGCGTCCGGGTGCCCGCCGCGTGGTAGAGGACCTGGCGGGCGAGCATCTCCTCGGCGCGGAGCCGGGCGAGGCGGTCGCCGGCGGCCGGCGTGAAGAAGCGCTCGCCGTACAGGCTCACCTCGCCCACGCCGCTCGTCGAGATCCGGGCCGAGCCGGCGACCTCGAGGTTCGGCCGGGCGTAGTCGTAGTCCTTCAGCTTGATCTTGGCCGGGAGCGTCCGGTGGCGGCAGGTGAACGTGCGGAACGACGCCCCCGCGCTGTGATCGCGCCCGAGCTGCGGGTGGTAACGGACCGGCTCGCCTATCGGATCTTCCGGATAGGACCTGTCGTCGCAGACGATGAGCCTGTCGCCCTCGGGGCGGTGCTCGAAGAAATAATAGATGCCCTCGCGCTCCATCCACCGCGAGAGGAAGTCGAAATCGCTCTCGCGATACTGGCAGATGTGCTCCTCGACCTCGTAGTTGCCGAGGCGCAGCTCGTAGTCGTCCGAGCCGAGCCCGTTCTCCTCGAGGACGGACTTGATGACGTCGGGCACCGCCATCCTCGTGAAGATACGGCTGTGCGTGGACAACCTCAGCTGCCAGAGCTTCGGGACGAGGAGGCCGCGGACCAGCGCGCGGCCGTCGAGCTCGTGCAAGAGCTCGACGTTCGCGAAGATCCCCGCGAACACGAAGGGCGGGAGCCGGTCTGTCGCGCGATCCAGGGTGAGCACCGCCTTGCCCCCGATCATGTCGGCGAGATCGAAGTCGTCGGCTTCGGTGTCCTGAAAGGAGAAGGAGAAGAAAATTTCAATCTCGTACGGCGTCGAGATGGCCTCGACGCCGCGGAAGCCGACGACGCGTGTGGAGGGGGGGAGCACGCTCGAGGAGATGGAAATAAGATCGTTCATGGCCGGTGCGGCGGCGCGCGATGGGATCGCCGCCATCTCGGGAACGTATCACCAACTGCGCAGGACAGGGAACGGCGTTGCCCTGCGGCATGGCGCCCCGGGATCACGCGCTGTCCGGGGAGCCGCCGGGGCCGCCGCCGCCGAGGTGGGATGCGCCGGCGGGGCCGTGCGAGGGCGCGTGCGCGCCGTCGTCCGGGGGCGCGCCCTCGACCACGCCGCGCAGGATGGCCCCGCCCGTCCTCGCGCTCGCGAGGTGGACGCCGTGGAGGGTGGCGCCGGTGAGGTCGGCGTCGCGGAGGTCGGCCCCGTCGACGATCGCGGCCGCGAGGGTGGCGCCCTTGAGCTTCGCGCCGCGCAGGTTCGCCCTGGTGAGGTTCGTCCGGCCGAAGCGCGATCCCGAGAGGTCGGCGCCGCTTCCGGGGCAGGACGTCAGGTCCGCCCGGTCGAAGACGGCGCCGGGCAGGCGCGCCTGCCGGAGATCGGCCCCCGCGAGCGACGCGCCCACGAAGCTCGCGCTGGTCCCCCTCGCCCCGGCGAGGTCCGCGCGGGCGAGCGACGCGCCGTCGAGCCGCGCGCCGTCGAGCCGCGCGCCCGAGAGATCGGCGGCCGTGAGGTCGGCGCCGGCGAAGCTCGCCTCCGTCAGATCCGCGCCGCGCAGGTTCGCTCCGGTCAGGCGGGCCCGCTCGAACTTGCACCGGACGAGGCTCGACCCCGCGAAGTTCCAGTGCTCCAGCGAGGCGCCGCTGAAGTCGATGTCGTCGAGATCGGCGCGGCTGAGCCTCAGATCGTGGAGCGGCTCGCCGCTCTTCAGCCGGGCGAGCACCGTCGCGCGCAGGCCCGTGGCCTTCGGCTCGGGCGCGCTCGGCTCCGGCGCGCTCGGCTCCGGCGCGCTCGGCTCCGGCTCGGATCGAGGAGCGCCGGCGAGCGCGGGCGCTGCCGGCGCTGTCGGGACGAACGGCAGCGCGCTGGACGCGGGCGCGGCCTCGGCGTCCCTGGACACCGCGACCGTCTCCCCCAGCGACGGCGCGCGCGGCCCCAGCGGCGACGAGCGCGGCGCCCCGGCGCCGGAGGCCGTCGCGCTCGGCTCCAGCTCGGATCGAGGAGCGCCGGCGAACGCGGGCGCGGCCGGCGCTGCCGGGACGAACGGCAGCGCGCCGGACGCGGGCGCGGCCTCGGCGTCCCTGGACATCGCGACCGTCTCCCCCAGCGACGGCGCGCGCGGCCCCTCGGCGCCGGAGGCCGGCGCGCGGGTCGGGATCACGAGCGAGCGCGTGAGCTCGGCGTCCTCCCGGTCGGGCCACGACGCGGAGGGCGGGCACCGCTCGGCGCTCCACGGCGCGCCCGGGATCGGGTTCGGCGGCGGCGCGGCGCCCGCGGCCGGCGGGGCCAGCGCGAACGGGGCGATCGGCCGCGCCAGGATGACGTCCATCTCGGTCTCGTCCGACTGAATGGTCACCCCCGGGCGGCGCCGCGCGGCGGCGGCGGTCGACGTCGGCGCGGCGCCGGGCGCGTCGTGCGCTGGCCAGCGCACGGGTACCCCGCGCAGCTCGACGCCCGCGAGCACGTGCAGCCGGTCGGGCGTGTCGCCGGGCAACAAGGCGACGTTGCCGCGCCAGACCACGGAGCAGATCAGCCGATCCGCGTCGATGGTCAACGTGTCCGCGACCAGATCGACGGCCTGCTCGCGATCGTGGCCGCTCGCGCCGGACCGGCGGAGCCTCGCCACGCCGCGCGCGGACGGCAGCCTCGATCGCACCCAGGGGAGCTGCGGGTGCATGCCCTGGAGGAAGATCCACTCGTCGCCGCGCAGGAAATCGATCTGCTGATCCAGAGGCGCCGCGTTGAAGTAACGGAAGTCGAAGCGCGCATCGAGCTCGGGCGCGGCGGCGCTCGGCTCCTCCGCGCCGCCGAGGAAGTACCTGCGCGGGGCCCACCGCCTCGCGATCGGACCCAAGCCCGCAGGCCGGGTGGGCTCCGCCGGATGGACCACGTTGGGCAGCGCCGAGCCGGCGTCCATGCCGACCGGGTTCGCCTCGACGTGAGCGCCGCCGTACGCGCGCTCGTACACGATCGGGATGCGCTGGAACGGGCGGGGCCTCGGCGCCTCGCGGGTGCGGTCGCCGAACACGTGGAGGCCCTTGTCGAGCGTCCAGCGTCCGTCGCGGTGGAGCGCGAGCCTCACCGTGAGCGCCGTCGTGGGCTGGTCCGCCGGAGCGCACGCGTGCCCGCGCACGAGCACGCCCGCGCCAGGCAGGTACGGCGCCGTCTCGGAGGCCTCCTCGAGGCTGCCGCGGCCCTCCGCCGGCAGATCGGACCGGACGATCTCGATCGGCGAGGCGAGCTCCGCGTCCGCCTCGTGGACGAGCCGCAGGGTCGCCTTGACGACGACGGTGAGCCGCCCGAGGCCCTGCATGCGCCAGAGCACGGAGCCCGAGGAGGCAGGCGTCAACGAAACGACGGGGACAGGCCAGGGCGGCTGCACGATCGATGAAGGAAGGGGCTCGCGAGCTATGGGTCGCGCCGCCTCGACGGCGCGCGCCGCGGGCGGCGCGACCGGCCCCAGGAGAGAGGACGGTACGCCACAGGCGCAGAGGCATGCAAGCGACGCCGAGAGGCAGCGCCGCGCTCTCGAGGTGCCGCGCGGGGCGCGGCGAGGCGCAGGTCAGAGGAGATGGCAGGCCGTGGTCGGCGGGCTCACGCGCGCCGCGCCGCTCACCTCGCCCCCGCGTCGCTCACCGCGATCAGCGCCCCCAGCGCGGCCGCGCACACCGTCTCGGTGCGCAGCGTCAGCGCGCCGAGGCGCACGCGCTCGAACCCGAGCGCCGCGCACACGCCGAGCTCCTCCGGCGTGAGCCCGCCCTCCGGGCCGACGACGAACGCCGCCTCCATGCCGGGCCGGAGCGCCGCGAGCCGCGCCCCGAGCGGCGTCTCCGCGTACGGGTCGAGGCACATCCCCAGCGCGCCGCCCTCGCCCGCGCGCGCCGCGGCGAGCGCCGCCGCGAGCCCCACCGGCGCGTCGACCTGCGGCGCGTCGCCGCGGCCGCACTGGCGCGCCGCCTCCACCGCGACGCGGCGCCAGCGCTGGCTCCGGTCCTCGGCGGGGCGCGCCACGCTGCGCGCCGAGATCGCCGGGATGATCCGCGTCGCGCCGAGCTCGGTCGCGTCGCGCACCACCGCGTCCATCTTGTCCCCCTTGCCCACCGCCTGGATCCACGTCACGCGCCGCCCGGGCCGCAGCGCCGCGGGGCGCGGCGCGTCGATGCGCACCTCCGCGCTGCGGCGGCCGATCGCCTCGAGCGTGGCGTCCGCCTCGATCCCGAGCTCCGGGTCGAACACGATGAAGCGGTCCCCCTCGCGCAGGCGGTGCACGCGCACGACGTAGCTCGCCGCCTCGGCCGGCAGCGCGGTCACGCCGGGCGCGATCGCGCCGAGCGGCACCCGCAGGATCCCCTGGCCGCTCATCCCGCGGCGGGCGCCGCGCCGTCCGGCGCGCGGAACAGGAGCGCCACCCAGCCCTCGCCCCCCGCGTCGCCCCGCCCCGCCGGCCGCGTCGGGCCGCGCTCGCCGCGCGGCGCCGCGGGATCCGGCCGGGTCGCGACGTGCTCGAGCGCCCGCGGCAGCGACGTGTACCGCGCCACGAGATCGTCGCGCTCGCTCTCGAGGATGCCCGACAGGATCAGCCGCCCGCCGGGCGCGAGCACGCGCGCGAGCTCGGGCGCCATCGGCCGGAGCACCCGCGCCTCGATGTTCGCGACCACCCACGGGAACCGCCGCGTCACCGCCTCCACGGTGCCGGCGCTCGCGTCGATGCGCCCCTCGAGGCCGTTGCGCGCGGCGTTCTCGCGCACCACCTCGATCACGTCGTCGTCGTTGTCGATCGCGACGGCGCGCTCCGCGCCGAGCAGCAGCGCGACGAGCGCGAGGATGCCGCTGCCCGTGCCCACGTCGAGGATCTCGCGGCCGCGGAGCTCCGCCGCGTGCTCGTCGAGCAGCTCCGCCACGAGCGCGGTCGTCGCGTGCAGCCCCGTGCCGAACGCCCTGCCGGGCTCGAGCAGGAGCGCCCGCTCCCCGTCGCCGCGCGGCGCGTGATCGACCCACGGCGGCACGACCGTGATCGTGGGCGTCAGCGCGAACGGCGCGAAGTGCTCCTTCCACGCGTCGCGCCACGCGTCGCCCACCACCTCCTCGAGCCGCCCCTCGAGCGGCGGCGAGAGCTCCCCGAGCGCGGCGATGGCCGCGGCCGCCTCCTCGTGGTCCTCGAAGCTCGCGACGAGCGTCACCTTGCCCGAGAGCGCCCCGCGCACGAGGGTCTGCTCGTCGCGCTGCTCGACGCCGCTCGCCCCCAGCTCGAACAGCGCCGCGGCGATCTCGTCCGCCTCCGGCTCGGGTACATCCACTGCAACGAACGGGTATCGAGGCTCCACCTGGCTTGCTCCGTCACGCCCGCCGGCCTGAAGAGCGGCGGCGGCGCGGCCGCGAGCCTAGCGAAAATCTCGCGCCGCGCAGCCTTCGATCGCGCGGAATCGCTGGAGAGCGCGGATCCTCTCCCAGGCGCTGACGGCGTGCGGTCAGCGCCCGACGTAGCGCCGACGCGACGGGACCGAGACGAGCACCTCGGAGCGCGACGCCGGCGGCGGCACGCGCTCGCCCTCGTGCAGCACCATCGCGGTGAGGCGCCCGCCGTAGACCGCGCCCGTGTCGATCCCCGTCGCCCACGCGTGCATCTGCGGCTCGCTGCGCGCGTTGTGGCCGAACACGACGTGCGGCGGCCCCTGGTACGTCGCGCCCCACAACGTCTTGCCGCCGCGGCGCTCGACCGGCTCGCCGTAGCGCCCGAGGCAGCGCACGTACATCAACGTGTGCGGGTCCTGCCGCTCGATCGGCAGCCCCGGGATGAGGCCGGCGTGGACGACGCGGAGCCCGTGCTCCGGCAGGTCCATCCAGTACGGCAGCGTCTCGAGCCAGGCCCAGTCGCGCTTGCGCAGCTGCTGCGCCGTCTCCTTCGAGAGCTCCCCGAGCGGCTCGCCGCGCGGATCGCTGCGCCCGGCGCGCCAGCGGAGCAGCCGATCCTCGTGGTTGCCCCGAACGGACACCGCCCCGATCTCCCGGAGCAGATCGAGCGTTCCGCACGGATCCGGCCCGCGCACGATCAGGTCGCCGACCATGACGACACGGTCGCCCGACGTGTAACCGACGTGCTCGATCAGCCGTGCCAGCTCATCCCGGCAGCCGTGAACGTCACCGATGATGATCGTGCGCGGCATCGCACACCAAACGTAGCAGGGACGCCCGGTCAAGGGGGCCCTGCAGGCCCCGACCTCCCGCGGGAAGCGGGCTCCGCCGGGTCTCAGGCGGCGGGCGAGCGGCCGCGGGCCTGCGGCTGCCTGAGGAAGATTCATCTGGAGTTACGGACACTTGCGGGTCACTTCCCGGGCGGCGCCGGGTCGCCGGGCGTCCGGGCGCAGGGGTCCGCCGGCGCACGTCACCCCCCCAGCGCGGCGCGCTGGAGGGGGGGACGGCGCACGGGCGCGGGGCGCCTCGGTCAGGGGCCTTACGGGGAATCGATCTTGGCGCGCTTCGGGATCACGACGATCCCGCCCTCGCTGACGAACCACTTCTTGCGGTCCTCCTCGAGGTTGAAGCCGATCTCGGCGCCGGCGGGGATCTCGACGTCCTTGTCGATGATGCAGCGGCGCAGCTTGACGTGGCGCCCGATCTTCACGTCCTCGAACAGCACGCACTCCTCGATGTGGCTGAACGAGTTCACGCGGACGCGGTTCGAGAGCACGCTGCGGTGGATCCGGCCGCCGGAGATGATGCAGCCGAGGGAGACGAGGCTGTCGGTCGCGATGCCGACGCGCGCGTTCGCCTCGTCGCGGAACACGAACTTCGCGGGCGGGTCGTGGCTGATGCCCGTCCGGATCGGCCAGCGCGGGTTGTAGAAGTTGAACGCCGGCTGGATGCTCACGAGATCCATCTGCGCCGCCCAGTACGCGTCGATCGTCCCGATGTCGCGCCAGTAGCCCGCGCCCTCGTCCTCGCCGGGGACGAGGTTCTCGTGGAAATCGTAGACGTAGACGCGGGCGCCGCTCTTGACCATCCGCGGGATGATGTCGCGCCCGAAGTCGTGCGCGCTGTCCTCCATCGCGGCGTCCTGCTCGAGCACGTCGAGCAGCGCCGGGGTCTTGAAGATGTAGTTGCCCATCGAGGCGAGGCACATCCCCGGCCGGCCCGGCATGCTCGGCGGGTCCTGCACCTTCTCGTGGAAGGCGAGGATGCGCCCCGACTCGTCGCACTCGATGACGCCGAAGGCGCGCGCCTCGTCCTTCGGCACCGGGATGGCCGCGACCGTCACCTCGGCGTCGCGCGAGAGGTGATCGTGCAGCATCTGGCGCACGTCCATCTTGTAGACGTGGTCGCCGCCGAAGATGCAGAGGTGCTCGGGCGACTCGTCGGTGATGACGTGCTGGGTCTGGTAGACGGCGTCGGCCGACCCCTTGAACCAGCTCTTGCCCGTGCGCTGCTGCGCCGGAACGGTCTCGATGAAGCTGTCGAGCATCGGCGACAGGCGCCAAGCTCGGGCGATGTGCTCGTCTAGCGACGCGCTCTTGTACTGCGTGAGGATCTTGATTCGGTGCAAGCCGGAGTTGACGAAGTTCGAGAGGACGATGTCGATGATCCGGTAGCGGCCGCCGAACGGCACGGCTGGCTTCGCCCGATCGTGCGTGAGCGGGCCAAGCCGGCGGCCTTCGCCGCCCGCGAGGATCATCACCAAAACCTTCGACGCTTCGAACGCCGCGCGCAGGGTCGTCTCGCGCATGGGACCGAGAGGGTACTCGATCGATGTTGCCAGCGCGAAGAGCGGAAACGCCTCCCTGACGTATTGCGGGCAACCGGGGCGCTGGCGCCGCGGAGGCCGCCGCGCCCTGGCAATACGCCGCGCGCCAGATCGACGCGGCCGGCGCGGCCGGCGCGGCCGGCGCGGCCGGCGCGGCCGGCGCGGGCGCGCCGATCCGGAGCGCGGCGCGGGAGCGCTGCCGGCGCTGCGCGGGCGCCTCCGGTCGCACCTCCGGGCGGCGCGCGGGGCGCCTCCGGGCGGCCCTCCGCGCCGCACCGCGCCGCGGCCGCGCCGCACGGGAAGCGCGCCCGCGACCCCCATGGCCACTTGATGAAGAGAGGGGGACGTTCCCGTTTCTCTTTACGATCTACTCGCGGCCGTGTTAGCCGTTTGCGCCGCCGCGGCGCTTGCGAGAGGCACCTGGCCGCACGCGGTGCACTGCTGTCCGGCGGCTACTCCAGAGCTGGATCTTTCCTGCTGGATGTGCCTGCCGCCCTGTTGACCCTGGAGATGCCATGAACGTCCGATTCGGTCGAACCCTCGCCGCCGCTCTCCTCCTCGTCGCGGGCACTTCAGGGTGCGGAACGGACGAGCAGCCATACCAGCCGAAGCCCGCGTTCAGCGGCCGGAAGGCCAACCTGCCCGCGGTGCCGACGCTGCCGACGAAGGCCAAGAAGCAGGGCGACGCCTACACGGTCTGGGGCATCACGCACGACCTGCGGAGCCGCGTCCACGCCGACGACGTGAACGGCAAGAAGGTCTCGGTCATCGGCTACATCGTCAAGACGAACCTCCAGGAGGCCCCGCCCTGCGCCGTGCACAAGACCGGCAAGGCCGACGCGGCCGACTGTAAGGCGCCAGTCCCGAGCTTCGCGATCGCCGACGAGAAGGGCGAGACGAAGGACATGATCGACGTGATGGGCTGGGCGTCGAACTTCGCGCAGATCTACAGCATGATCGAGGCGATCGACAAGGCGCCGCGCGGCAAGGAGAACGAGGCGAAGCTCACGGACGAGTTCTGGGGCCAGGAGCTGCCGAACCCGATCCCGAACGTCGGCGCCAAGGTGAAGGTCACCGGCACGTACGGCGTGACGTTCACGAAGTCGACCGGCGGCGCCGCGGCCAACCCGAAGTACGGCATCCTCGCGGCGGAGACGATCGAGTACCTCGAGCCGCCCCCCGAGAAGGCGACCCTCCCCGGCCAGAAGCGCCGCCAGTAAAGCGACGGCGCGCGGCGGGACGCGCCGGGGGGGTTCAGCGGGACAGGGGGCGGATGCCGCTGCTGGGCTCGGCGGCGGCGGACTCGAAGATGGCGTCGACCAGGAGACGGCGCGCCTCGGGGTCCTGCGCCTCGCCGGCATCGATCCGCAGCAGCGAGGCCGGGGTCTGGCGGACGAACGCGTCGAACGCGCCCGGGTCGAAGCGGTACAGGTCCTCCATCACGATCAGCGCGTAGGGCTGCGACGACGCCATCAGCGCCCGGAGCGAGCGCAGGTCGCACTCGCGCACCAGGACCCCGAAGCGAACCGCCGCGTCCCGGCACTCCGCGACGAAATCGGCGGGACAGCCGGCGACGACGACGAGCGGAACCGGGGGAGCGCTCGGGACGACTGCCCTCCGTGGCTTCAACTCGTCCATACGCCGCCCAGCCTAGTCCATGACGTGAGTACGCCGGCAAGGGAATTGTTCATCCACACACCGGGCGCATCGCCGCACGCGACGCGCAGAAGGCGAGCAATTCCGTGAGAAACCACGGGGCCAACCCTGGGCCGGGCCACGCGATGCGCCGCGCCGCGGTCCATGCTCAGCGGGCGCCGGATCCTTGCTGGACATGCCAGCCACGGCGCTCCTCCGCGTCCGCGCCGAGGAAGCCGATCCGCCCGGATCGCTCCAGGGCATCGACGAGGTCCTCCGCTTCGAGCTGCGAGAGGTCAAAGCGATCGCAGAGCACGTCCCGGAACTGCGTCTTGCCCTGCACGTAGTCGGCGTCGACCAGGGGGCCGAGCACGGCCGCGAGGGTCTCGGCGGCCAGCTCCAGGGTCAACGCGGGCGTGACCACCGTCTCGGCGGCCGTGCGGACGCTCTCGTCCGTGGTCTGGACGGCCGCGTCGCCCACCGCCACGTTCTCGTCCCCCGTGACGGGGGTGCCGTACTCGACAGGGTTCGGATCCATCGCCATGCCTCCAACCTGGCCACCCCCGACGATCCCGGGGTCCGGCGCCCGCGCCGGGCGGCCCTTCACGCACATGGGGCGGGAGGGGCAGGAACGGAAGCCGAACGGAAGCCGAGGCCGCAGGGCCCCTCCAAGAGAATGTCGAGCCCAGCCGTGGTTTCGGCGGGCACGCCGCGGGGAGATCGGAGACACTAGGCCCGCGTTCGGCCCGTCGTGCGCTGGGGGAGCACCGGCCCACGAGGAAAGATGTCGCCCCCGGAGGACCTACCTTCTCGCCCCAGCCGCCTGGCGATACGCACGCCGCTCCCCAGGCCGCAGGGGTTGATCGCGTTCCAGCTGGTCGGGCGGGTGCTGCTCCACGCCATCCTCGTCGGCGTGGCCGCCGGCATCGTCGGCTCGTTGTTCTTCGCCGCCCTCGAGCTCGCCGAGCACGAGCTCCTCCTCTCCCTCACCGGCTACGTGCCGCTCCGCGCGCGCGGCGAGGCGGTGTTCAGCGGCGCGGACGGCGGGCCGTTCCGCCCCTGGCTCGTGTGCGTGTTGCCCGCGCTCGGCGCCCTCGCCGGCGGCCTGCTCACCACGAAGCTCGCGCCGGAGACCGGCGGCGGCGGCGGCAACGCCTTCATCGAAGCGTTCCACCACAAGGGCGGCGCCATGCGCAAGCGCGTCCCGCTGGTGAAGGCGTTCGCGTCGATCTTCACGCTCGGCTGCGGCGGCTCCGGCGGGCGCGAGGGGCCGACCATGCAGATCGGCGGCGCGATCGGCTCGATCATCGCGCGCGGCCTCCGCGTGGGCACGCGCGAGCGGCGGATCCTGCTCATCGCCGGCGCGGCCGCGGGCATGTCGGCGGTGTTCAGGACGCCGCTCGGGGCCGCGCTCCTCGCCGTCGAGGTGCTGCACCGCGACGACTTCGAGGCCGACGCGCTCGTGCCCTCCATCCTCGCGAGCGTCGTCTCCTACTCGGTCTTCATCTACTTCTTCGGCGAGTCGACCCTCTTCGCGCACGCGCCCCGCTACCCGTTCGTCCCGTCCCACCTCCCCCTCTACGCCGCGCTCGCGGTCATCGTGTCGCTCGTGGCCGCCCTGTTCCTCCGGACGATGCACACGGTGGAGCACACCGTCCGCCAGATCGCGCTGCCGTCGTGGGCGAAGCCCGCGCTCGGCGGGCTCGCGCTCGGCCTGCTCGTGACCCCGATGCTCATGCTCCTCGGGTCGCGCTTCGACCGGCCGGGGCAGGGGTTCGGCATGCTGGGCGCGGGCTACGGCGCGGCCCAGATCGCGATCACCGGCGCCACGTGGATGCCGGCCGGGTGGACCGCGGTGCAGCTGCTGCTCGTGCTGCTCGCCACGAAGATGGTCGCGACCGCCTTCACCGTCGGCTCCGGCGGCAGCGCGGGCGACTTCGGCCCCTCCCTCGTCATCGGCGCGCTCACCGGCGGGGCCTTCGGGCGCGCGGCGGAGCTCCTGCTCGGCGACCCGCGCATCGATCCCGGCGCGTTCGCGCTCGTCGGCATGGGCACGTTCTACGGCGGCATCGCGCACGTGCCGATCGCCTCGCTCGTCATGGTCTGCGAGCTCGCCGGCAGCTACGACCTGCTCGTGCCCCTGATGCTCTGCGAGGGCATCGCCTTCGTGGCGCTCCGGCACAGCACGCTCTACCGCGCGCAGGTCGCGACGAAGCGCGAGTCCCCGGCCCACAAGGACGATCTCATCATCGACGTCCTCCGCAGCATCCGCGTCGCCGACGTCGTGATCCAAGGCCGTCCGTTCGTGTCGTTCGAGGCGCGCACCCCCGCCTCCAGCGTCGTCGAGCGCATCGCGGCCTGCGAGTGGCAGGACACCTTCCCGGTGCTCTCCGAGGACGGCAAGGTCATCGGCACCGTCGACGTGGAGATCCTGCGCACCACCGCGACGGCCCCCGAGCTGTCCGGGTTCGCGATCGCGCACGACCTGATGACGACCCCCGCCTCGGTCAGCGAGACGGACGACCTGCACCGCGCGCTCCAGGTGCTGCTGGACCACGGCGTGCGCGAGCTGCTCGTCACCGACGGCGACGGCAAGATCGTCGGCTTCCTCGACGAGTCGGACGTCACCCGCGCCTACCACGAGGCGACGGCGCGCCTCGAAGGTGCGGCGCAGTAGGGCGCCCTCGCGCCGCCGTGCCCGCGTCCGCCCGAGCGGAGCACTTTCCCCGCGGGGGACGCAAGTTTCCGACATCGCTCCCCGCCCCGCGCGGGACGCCGCCGCGGGGACGCCCGGGCTTCAGCCCCGCGCGGCGCCGCGCGGCCACGCGCGGATGTCCCGGTCGCGAACGGCGGCCCATCGCGTCACCGGCGCAATCGGCTCACGCGAAGCCGTCCGCGGTTTCGGGAGTCTCCTGAGCTCCCAATCTTGGATTCCACGCAGCGACGGAACGAAATGCGTGGTGGATACTCTGGCTCGTCCCTGGAATTCAGTCCGGTGAGCGCGCAGGGGAGAAGAGCATGCTGGTCGATACCTTCGGAGGTCGGACGGTGCGGCGCAACGCTGAGGTACGGTCACGCTCGAGCGCGCCGAACAGCCGCGCCAAGCTCGTGGTGGTCGTCGACGATGAGCCGAGCATCCAGGAGGTCGTGAGCATGATCCTGGAGAGCGAGGGGGGCTACGAGGTGCGCTGCGCGTCGAACGGCGAGGAGGCGCTCGCGCTGCTCGACCAGATCGCGCCCCCCGATCTGCTCGTCGTCGACATCATGATGCCGATCATGGACGGCTGGGGTCTGATCACGGCGCTCCGGCACAACGAGAAGACGGCGCGGATACCGGTCATCGTCTCCTCCGCGTCGTCGAAGCACGACGCGGCGAGCCTCGGTGTCGCGCGCGTGCTCCCGAAGCCGATCGACTACGACGCGTTCCTGGCCGCGGTCGACGAGCTCACGCGCTGTCGGGAGCTCGAGCGCCTCGACGCCGAGTAGCCTCTCGGAAACACGGCGGAAACGCGCACTCGATCCGCGCACTCGATCGTGGACCTAGAGGGGCTCGAAGCGGTAGCTTCGAGCCAGTGTTGCAAGAGATCCCGGGTGCCGGCCTCTTCGCCGGCTACACACCACTCCCCGGCGCCTACGACGAGCTGTTCGGTCCCGACGGCGCCCCTCGACCCGAGTTCCTGCGCACCGCAACGCTCCTCGGCGCGCTCACGCCGAGCGAGTTCGCGCGCGCGCAGCAGCTCGCAGAGATCGCCCTGCTCAACCAGGGCGTCACGTTCTCGGTCTACGCGGACCAGCGCGGCGCGGAGAAGATCTTCCCGCTCTGCCTCATGCCCCGGATGCTCTCCGCCGCGGCGTGGGCGCACCTGGAGCGGGGGCTGGAGCAGCGGGTCCGCGCGCTCGGGATGTTCCTCGACGACGTCTATGGCGAGCAGCGCATCCTCAAGGAGGAGCGCGTCCCGCGGGACCTCGTGCTCGGCTCCGGCCAGTACCTGAAGCGGATCCACGGCCTCGCGCCGCCGGGCGGCGTGCGCATCCACATCGCCGGCGTCGATCTCATCCGCGATCCGGACGGCACGTTCCGCGTGCTCGAGGACAACCTCCGCACGCCGTCCGGCGTCTCCTACGTCCTCGAGAACCGGCTCATCAGCAAGCGCGTGCTGCCGCACCTGCTCGACAAGGCGCGCGTCGAGCGGGTCGACCACTACCCCGCCCGGCTCGCCGAGACGCTGCGCTCGGTGTCGCCCGTGAGCCCGGGCAGCACGAGCGCCGTCGTGCTCACGCCGGGGCCGTACAACTCCGCCTACTTCGAGCACAGCTTCCTCGCCCGCACGATGGGGCTCGAGCTCGTGCAGGCGCCCGACCTCTTCGTCGACCAGGACCAGGTCTTCGTCCGGACGACGCGCGGCCCGCGGCGGGTCCACGTCATCTACCGCCGCACGGACGAGGCGTTCCTCGATCCCGAGGTCTTCCGCCCGGACAGCCTGCTCGGCGTGCGTGGCCTCATGCGCGCCTACGCCGCGGGCAACGTCGCGCTCGCGAACGCGCCCGGCAACGGCGTCGCCGACGACAAGGCCGTGTACCCGTTCGTGCCGGAGATGATCCGCTACTACCTCGGCGAGGAGCCGATCCTCGAGCAGGTCCCCACCTACCTCTGCATGCGCGACGACGACCGCCGCTACGTGCTGGAGCACCTCGAGGAGCTGGTCGTCAAGGCGGTGGACGAGGCCGGCGGCTACGGCATGCTGATGGGCCCCCAGTCGACGGCCGCGCAGCGGGAGGAGTTCCGCGCGCGCATCCAGGCCACGCCGCGCCGTTACATCGCGCAGCACCGGGTCGAGCTCTCGACGAGCCCGACCTGGGACCCGGCCACGAGGAGCGCGGTCCCGCGCCGGCTCGACCTCCGCCCCTACGTGCTGACGGGCCGCGACGGCTCGTGGGCGCTCCCCGGCGGGCTCACGCGCGTCGCGCTCGTGGCCGGCTCCTACGTCGTCAACTCGAGCCAGGGCGGCGGCTCGAAGGACACGTGGGTGCTGAAGAGCGCGGGCAACGGCGCGCAGCGCCCCCCATCGATACAGTCGCAGTCGCAGTCGCAGTCGCAGTCCCAGTCGCAGAGCTCGGGCGGGGCCGCGGGAGGCGCGCCGCCCTCGGACGCGGCCTCCGGGTCCGCGACGACGGAGGCGCCATGATCTCGCGCGTCGCCGATCACTGCTTCTGGCTCGGCCGCTACCTCGAGCGCACCGAGAGCGTCGCCAGGATCCTCGCGGTCACCCAGAACCTCGCGCTCGACGCCGAGCTCTCGCCGACCCAGTGCTGGCTGCCGGTGGTCATCGTCGCCGGGCAGAAGGCGCACTTCGTCGACGCCCACGGCGAGGACGCGGCCGCCGACGGCGAGCTCGTGCAGCGCTACATGAGCCTCGACGAGGACAACGCGACGAGCCTCCGCCGCTCGAGCTCCGCCGCGCGGTGGAACGCGCGGTCGATCCGCGAGGTCGTCAGCCTCGAGGTGTGGGAGACCGTCAACGAGCTGCACCTCTGGATGAGCAGCGAGGCGGCGCAGGAGGAGTTCAGGTCGAGCCGCTACGCCTTCTACCGGCGCGCCCGGAGCCTCACGCAGCTCTGCCTCGGGCTCACGCAGAACACGATGCTGCACGACACGCCGCTCGATTTCATCTGGCTCGGCGTGCTGCTCGAGCGGGTCGGGCAGACCGCGCGCACGCTCGACGTGCACCACCACGCCCTGACCAACCTGCCGCGCCCCTCGGCCGACGAGGCGCCGCAGGGCGGCCTGGAGAAGCGGCACCGGGTCGTGGAGACGGCGCTCTGGCTGTCGCTCCTCCGCGCCTGCTCCGGGTTCGAGCCGTTCATGAAGCTGAACCAGGGGCAGGTGAACGAGCGGGCCGTCGCCCAGTTCCTCCTCTTCGAGCCCCGCTTCCCGCGCTCGATCCGCCACTGCGTCCACGCCGCGTTCGCGCGGCTCTGCGAGATCCGCCCGCCGGACAGCGCCACGCTCCCCGGCGGCGAGAGCCTCACGCGGCTACATCTCCTACATCAGTGGGTGTCCGACAGGGCCACCGAGCCGTTCGATCCGCTCGCCGTGCACGCGGCGCTGACCCATGTGGTCGACGAGACCTCCACGATCTGCGACGGTATTGGTCGCGAGCTGCTCGGGTACGGGCCGCCGGACAGCAGTCCCTCCGCCACGAGCCAGTAGCGCGCAGCAGCCGAACCAGAACATGCCCAATCTCCTCGCGATGTCGTTCGAGGGCGAGCTCGCCCCGTGCTTCGATCTCACGTGCCTGCGCCCCGGCGGCAAGCTGCCCGACGGCTGGGGCATCGGCTACTACCCGGGCGGGGAGCCGAGCGCCTCGGTGCTCAAGGAGCCCGCGCCGCCGCAGGGGAGCATCCGCAGCGAGCTCGTGAAGGCGTGGGAGCACCTCGAGTCGTCGCTGCTCGTGCTCCACATCCGCACGGCGACGTGGGGTTCCATCAACGACGCCAACACGCAGCCGTTCAGCCGGAGCTGGGGCGGGCGCGACTGGCTGTTCGCGCACAGCGGCAGCCTCGTCGACCGGATCGAGGTCGATCCGAAGTCGCTCTTCCAGCCGGTCGGCTCGACGGACACGGAGCTCATCCTGTGCGAGCTCCTGCGCTGGATGGCGTCGGAGGGGCTCCGGAGCATCGGCGACATCGACCCGCGGGTGCTGCGCGACTGGTTCGACGAGATGAACGAGCACGGCCCGCTCACCTCGGTCCTGGCGGACGGCCGGGATCTCGTCGTCTACGCGGATCGCGACCGCGAGGGCGACGCGTTCCTGTGGGAGGTGCTGCCGCCGTACGAGCGCCTCGCGTTCGGCGACGACGACCTCGAGGTCGATCTCACCCGCCGCGGGGTCAAGAGCAGGAAGGGCGTCATCGTCTCGTCGGAGGAGCTCAAGGTCCACGCGGGCCCGCAGGCGGCGTGGACGCGGGTCCCGCCGGGGCACCTCGTGGTGCTCCGGCAGGGCGCGCTCCGGGCGACGGTGTCGCCGCGCACGGACAAGCGCGGGCCGTCGCCGTCGACGCCGCCGCTCTCGTCGCGCCCGATCCGCCGGCCGACGCACGCGTCCGTCCGCCGCTTCAACGTGGTGCACCGCACAGCGTACCACTACGCGACCGCGGTGGAGCGCAGCACGCACCTCCTGCGGCTGACGCCGGCGCACGATCGGCTGCAGTCGCTGCTCCGCAACGAGCTCCACCTGTCGGTCGAGGGCCAGCAGCGCGACTACGAGGACGTGTTCGGCAACCGCGCGCGGCGGGTGCTGCTCGACACGCCGTTCACCGAGCTCATCATCGAGTCGAGGTCGCAGGTGGAGCTGCTCGACACCGATCCGCTGAGCTTCCGCCCGCTGCGCGCGCGGTCGACGATCCCGCTCGTGTGGATGCCCTGGCAGCGCCAGGTGCTGCAGCCGTTCCTCCTGCCGCCGGAGCTGGCGGAGAGCGAGCTCGCGGAGCTCATCGAGTATGCGATGACGTTCGTCGAGCGGAACGACTACGACCTTCTGGACACGCTGCTCGACCTGAACGCCTCGATCTTCGAGGAGTACGAGTACAAGCAGGGTGCGACGAACCTGTTCACGACGGCGTTCGACGTCTACGCGAACCGCCGCGGCGTGTGCCAGGACTTCACGAACCTGTTCATCTGCCTGACGCGGCTGCTCGGCGTGCCGTCGCGTTACGTGTGCGGCTACATCTACACGGGGCCGAAGCACGAGAACCAGCGGCAGAGCGAGGCGTCGCACGCCTGGGTGCAGGTGTACCTGCCGGAGATCGGGTGGAAGGGCTTCGACCCGACGAACGGGGTCCTGACGCAGACCGAGCACATCCGCGTCGCGGTCGGCCGCAACTACGTGGACGCGACGCCGACCTCGGGCACCATCTTCGTCGGGGGTGGGGCGGAGCGCCTCGAGGTCGACGTGCGGGTCGAGCCGACCGAGTGATCGAGGGAGAGGAAGGGTGGCTCTGGGCCGGTCAGGCGCTCAGGGCCGCGTCGCGATCCAGTAGAGCAGCGCGGTGCGGCTGAGGCCGTCGTCGAGCTCCGTCTGGGCCGCCGCCGCCTCCCAGGCGGCTTCCTTGTCGAGGATCGCCTGCGCCGCGATCAGGGGGGTGTTCCAGGGCACCGGCTCAGGCTTGACGGCCTGCTCCATCAAGGGCCACGCGTCCTCGATCCACTGCTCCGAGAGGAGCGACTCCGAGATGGGCGTGAGCGGGAGGATCTGGCTGCCATAGACGTACGCGGGGTCATCCCCGAGCCGCGTGGCGAACTCGGCCTTCGTGGACCAGAGGACGCCAACACCGCGGTTGTCGCGGAACGGCTCGCCGTAGATGGTGCTCTGCGCGGTGACCTGCCAGTAGGTCTGCGCGGAGGCCGTCTCCACCGCGAGGAGCAGCCGGCCGAGGTTCTTCACGTCCTTGTTGCCGATCGCGTCGCCGAGGAGCTGCACGCTGTACCAGGCGTTGACCGCCTCGGACGTGGACTCCTGGCTGCGGCCGTCCGCGGACGGGAACAGCCCGGAAGCCCAGGAGTGGCCCCGGAACCAGTCCACGTGGCGGAACGGCGTGAAGTGATTGTCCTTGTTGCTCGGGTTGGCGATGTCCCGGACGAGCCAGAGCGCCTTGTCCGCGTAGCCCTCGCGCCACGCCTCGTCGCCCTTCGCCAGGACGGCCGCGGCGTAGAGCAGGTAGCCGTACTGGGAGTGGTGATCGTTGTAATACCCCTGGCCGGAGTCGACGTCCGGGTCGGCCACGCCGCTCGTCGTCACGATGCCGCCCCAGGTCTTGTCGTAGACGAGGGGATTGCCGTTATCGCCGTCGAGCCACGCGTTGACGAACGGCTTGAGCCGCTCCCTGAGCTCCTCCGCGATCTCCGCCTTGCCGACCTCCTCGGCGATCTGCGCGAGGCGCGCGAGCTTCGCGAGCTGCTTGCCCCCGAAATAAGGATCCGTGTCGGCGACCGTCGGATCCGGCTCGAAGTCGCTCTCTTCCTGGAGCGCCGTCACGATGTCATCGCCCCACTTGTCCGCGGCGCGGCGCGGCGCGTTCCACTCGATGGTGCTGAGCGGGTACACGAGCTCCCAGCGCGATCCGTTGACGCCCGTCATCCGGCCGATCGCGGTCTGGTACGAGATCTCGGCGGGCTTGGCCTTGTCGAGGTGCGCCGCGTGGTGCGGCAGGGCCAGGGTGAGGAGGTCGCCCTCGCCCTGCGTCTTCCAGGCGAAGCTCACCGCGGCGGTATCCTCGGTGATCGAGGCCTCGACGTCGCCGCCCACGGGGATCACGGCGGCGTGTTTGTCGAGCACGTCCGCGGAGTCGGGGCCGGACACGAGGGCCACGCGGAGCGAGCCCTCGTAGGCGACGCCGGCGTCGGCCGTCAGCGAGAGCGCGTCCCACTCGAGGCTGATCGCGGGAGACGCGTAGAGGAGCCACGTCTGACCGTTGTTGAGCGAGATCTCGAATCGCTCGCCCTCGACGACGGCGGGGCTCGTGGACTCGCCGTTGACCGCGATGATCGACACGCCCTCGCCGGCGAGCACGGAGGGGGCGAGCCCCTCGTAGAACGCCGTCACGTACGGCATCCCGTACACGATCGGGGCCGTCATGGTGCCGGCGTCCGCCGTCCACTCGACGGTGACCGACAGGAGGTCGGAGGACCTGATCGCGCGTCCGGTGATGGGCTGGCGCACGCTGAGCTGCAGCTGCGACACGTCGGGCGTCGCGACCGCTTTGCGGTCCACCGCGAGCTCCGGGCGGGAGATCGACAGGCTCTGGCCGAGCGCCTTGAGGTCGTACGGCGAGGCGTTGATGCGCTGATTGCCGTCGCCGAGCACGAGGTTCATCCAGGGGGCGTTCGTGGGGTACGGGGCGTCCAGCCCGGCCAGGGCGGGGTTCGGTTCGCTCGTGTGCTCCACCTCGGCGAAGCCCGGCGCCCCCGTCGAGAGCGGCTTGCTCCGGTCGAGCTCCCACGTCTCGACCGGGACGCCGCCGGTGCCGCCGGTGCCGCCGCCGGCGCCGCCTCCGCCTTCGTTGCTGGTGACCGGGGGCGGCTTGTCGTCCGCGCCGCAGGCCGCGATCGCGGCGAGGCAGCCAAGCCAGGTCAACGTCCGCAGTATCGGGTGTCTTAGCATCATGATCCCTACTCCCTCGCGCTCCGGCGCTCATCGTTCCATCCGACGCGAGTCGGCATGAGAGACGAGCCGTGGTGATATGGCAAATTCACCGATCGAGAAGCGACGGCTCAGGATTGTTTCACGAAGCGCCGGACCCGTCCAGCGTGGAGCGCGCTTCGTCGGGCCCCTCCGACGACGGAGACGACGCATGCCTCGATTCGGCTAGGTCGTTGTCAGTCGGGTCAGGAGTCCCCTTATCGGGGCTTGGCAGCGGTCTTTGACGGCGTCTTCACGGCGGCTCGCTTGGCCGGCGCCTTCGCCGAGGCCTTCGCAGGCGCCTTCGCCGAGGCCTTCGAAGGCGCCTTCGCCGCGGGCGCGGGGGCGCCGGCGCCGCGCACGAGCGCGAGCACCGCGTCGGCGTGCCCGTCGACCTTCACGCTGCCGAAGACGTGCTTGATCACACCGTCGGGGCCGATGATGAACGTGCTCCGGATCGTGCCCATCACCTTCTTGCCGTACATCGACTTCTCGCCGTAGGCGCCATAAGCGTCGTGCGCGGCGAGATCCGGATCGCTGAGGAGCGGTACCGCGAGTTCGTACTTGTCCCTGAACTTCCGGTGTCGTTCGACGGAGTCGCGGGAGACGCCCAGGACGACGGCGCCGGCCTCGGCGAACGCGCTCATGGCGGCGGAGAAGGCCTGGGCCTCCCGCGTGCAGCCGGGCGTGTCGTCCTTCGGGTAGAAGTAGAGAACGACCGTCTTGCCCCGGAGACCGGAGAGGCTCACCTTCCCGCCTTGGTCGCTCTCGAGGGAGAAGTCCGGGGCACGGTCGCCTGCATTCAACATCGCTCGCTCGCTCCTTGTCGTGGAGAGGCGCGGAGGACTGACCTCCTCGGCCTCGCGGCGGGCACGATACACGCGGCCAGGGCGGGGCACCACAAAGGCTCGGTCGCCCGGCGCTGAGGCGCCCGGCGCGCGGCGCCCTGGTCGGCCTCGGCCGGGTCCGAGGCCGCGAATCGAAGCGGCCGGCGCGGCCCGTTCGAGGGCGAATGCGCCGCCGTGGTCCCGCGGATCACATCCACGCCCGCGAGGTCCCGAGACCACGAGCAGCCGCTCGCCGAGGAGCGCGTCCAGGACAGCCGCGCACGCGCGCTCGATCGCGGCGCGCCGGGATCGCGGCGTCGGACAGGCGAGCTCGCCCGGCAGACCGGCGGACGGCGGCGAGCACGCGCGGCGTGGCGAGCGCGCGCGGCGTGGGCGAGCACGCGCGGCGTGGGCGAGCGCGCGCGGCGTGGGCGAGCGCGCGCGGCGTGGGCGGTGCTGTAAGGCGGCGCGCAGACGGCGGCGAGCGCCGCGGCCAGGCTTGCCCTGACCGGTCGCACGAGGTACCAAAGCGGGACTCGCAAGACGCATTGGGCGTCATCGAAGGAGTCGGCGCCGGCGCCGCTGGAGGAAACCATGACCCTACCCGTCCCCGTGTACATCGTCGCCGCGGCCCGGACGCCCATCGGCGCGTTCCAGGGCGCGCTCTCGCCCCTCTCCGCGCCCCGCCTCGGCGAGGTCGCCATCCGCGCGGCCCTCGAGCGGGCGAAGCTCGCCCCCGATGCGGTCGAGGAGGTCTTCTTCGGCAACGTCCTGTCCGCCGGCATCGGCCAGGCGCCCGCCCGGCAGGCGGCCATCTTCGCCGGCATCCCGCACAAGGTCCCGGCCACCACGGTGAGCAAGGTCTGCGGCTCGGGCCTCCAGGCCGTGATCCTCGGCGCGAAGACGGTGGCGGTCGGCGACGCGGACATCGTGGTCACCGGCGGCATGGAGTCGATGTCCAACGTGCCTTACTACCTCCCGCAGGCGCGCTCGGGCTACCGCATGGGCGACGGCAAGCTCGTGGACGGCATGATCCACGACGGCCTCTGGGACCCGTACGGCAACTTCCACATGGGCGTCGCGGGCGAGGCGTGCGCGAAGGAGCACGGCTTCTCGCGCGAGGCGCAGGACGAGTACGCGAAGGAGAGCTTCCGCCGGGCGCTCGCGGCGCAGCGCGAGGGGCTCTTCGCCGCGGAGATCGCGCCGGTCTCGGTCCCGCAGAAGAAGGGCGACGCCGTCGTGGTAAAGGACGACGAGGGCCCGCCGGCCGGCAAGCCCGAGAAGTTCGCGTCGCTCAAGGCGGCCTTCCAGAAGGACGGGACGATCACGGCCGCCAACGCCTCGTCGATCAACGACGGCGCGTGCGCGGTCGTGCTGGCGAGCGAGCGCGCCGTCAAGCAGCACCAGCTGACGCCGCTCGCGCGGCTCGTGGGTTACGGCGGCGCCGCGCAGGCGCCGGAGTGGTTCACCACGGCGCCGGCCGCGGCGATCGCGAACACCACGAAGAAGCTCGGCCTGACGCCGGACCAGATCGACCTCTTCGAGGTGAACGAGGCGTTCGCGGTGGTGGCGCTCGCGGTGAACAAGCTCGCCGGGATCGACGCCCAGAAGGTCAACGTGCGCGGCGGCGCGGTCGCGCTCGGCCACCCGATCGGGGCGAGCGGCGCCCGCATCCTGACGACGCTGCTCTTCGCGATGAAGGACCGGAACGCGAAGCGCGGCCTCGCGACGCTCTGCATCGGCGGCGGTGAAGCGCTCGCGGCCGTCGTGGAGCGGTGATCCGGCCGCGCGCCATCGCCCGCGGCGTGGAGTCCTTCGCGGCGCGCACGCCGACGCTGCCGCCCGCCACACACACGAACAGCTACGCGCTCGGCGGCGGTGAGGTGCTGCTCGTCGAGCCGGCCACGCCGTACGAGGACGAGCGCCGCGAGTGGCTCGCGTGGGCGCGCGGCTTCGCCTCCCAGGGGCGGACGCTCGTCGCAATCGCGGTGACCCACCACCACGCCGACCACGTGGGCGGCGCGCGCTTCTTCGCGGCCGAGCTCGGCCTGCCGGTCTGGGCCCACGCCGAGGCGGCGCCGCGGCTCCGCGACGTGCCGATCGCGCGCCGCCTCGAGGACGGGGACGTCGTGCGGCTCGGCGGGGCGGAGCCGAAGGAGATCCGGGTGCTCCACACGCCGGGGCACGCGCCGGACCACCTCTGCTTCCTCGACGAGGCGGAGGGCGCGCTGGTCGTCGGCGACATGGTGGCCGGCGTGGGGACCATCCTGATCGACCCCCGGGAAGGCGACATGGCGGTGTACCTCGCGCAGCTCGGGCGGCTGGCGTCGCTCGGCGCGCGCGTCGCGCTGCCCGCGCACGGCGAGCCGAGCGACGCGCCGGAGGAGCTCTTCCGGCGCACCGTTGCGCACCGGCTGGCGCGCGAGGCGCGGGTGCTCGAGGCGCTCGGCGCGGCGGGCGCAGGGGGCGCGGCGAGCGCAGGGGGCGCGGCGGGCGCAGGGGGCGCGGCGAGCGCAGGGAGCGCGGCGGGCGCAGGGGGCGCGGCGAGCGCAGGGGGCGCGGCGAGCGCAGGGGGCGCGGCGGGCGCAGGGGGCGCGACGCTGGAGGAGCTCCTGCCGGTCGCCTACGCCGACACGGCGCGCCTGCTCTGGCCGCTCGCGCGGCTGAGCCTGGAAGCCCACCTGATCAAGCTGGAGCGCGAGGGAAAGGCGCTGCGCCGCGAGGACCGATGGCGAGCGGCGCCAGAAGGCGGCTGATCCGCGCGCGGGCTCGTTGTCGCGAGCTCACAGGGGCAGCGGCGGGTCGACGAGCGGCGCGTCGGCCTTCGGCGCGTCGACCTTCTTCTTCGCCCGCCGCGCGGCCTCGGCGCGGCGCCGCCGCTCATAGGCGCTCGTCACCTCGCGCACGATGTCCGGGCGGTCCCGGAACACGAACCGCGCCGCCGCGCGCACCGCCGACATCCGTGCGAGCAGGAGCCCGATCACCTTGTTGCGCAGGCCGAGGGCCTCGCGCGCCCGCTCGCTGAGCCCGGCGGCCTCGGTGGGGTGCGCCCGGAGCGCGGCGGCGAGTTCCTTGGCCTCGTCGAGCATGGCCGCGTCGAACCCGCCGAGGCCGTCCATCGCCTCGCGGTGGGGCGCGGCGAGGGCGGCATAGTCGTCGAGGGCCAGCGCGAGCGCGTCGGCGGTGGCCGGGTCGTCCGCGTGGACCTGTTCGAGCCGCGCGAGCCTCGCGTCGTTCTCGTCCTCGACGCCGTCGTCGAACAGCCATTCTAGCGTCGCGGTAATCTCGTCGAGGACGACCTGCCCGCGCTCGAAGGGGCTCGCCTTCTTCGGGTCGACCACGAGCAGGTAGCGCGTGCCCGCCTCCACGGCGGCGCGCTGGAGCGAGAGGATCTCCTCGCCTGTCTTCGCCGTGAGCAGACTCCCCTTCTTCTTGTTCGCCGCCATCTCGAGGCCGCGGCGCACCACCTTCCCGTCCTTCACCTCCGGCTTCCAGTAGGCCTTGTGGAACTTCGCGACGTCGACCGCTTCACCGAACAGCACATGAATGGGCACCGAGATGGATAGACCCGTGTCTCCCGGAAAGGCGAGCGCCTCAGCCGTCCACAGGTCGAGATCGGTCTTCGTTTTAGGCATCGGAATCTCCTGATGTGCCGGGGGATGATTCATGGGGAGTTGGCTTCGCCCCAAGCCGCCCTAATTAACGGGCAACGTCGACGACGGCAAGAGCGCTCGACCGGAAGGCGTGAGGAGAGCAAGAATGCGGCGGCAGCGACGTCGCACCGCTGTCCAGGAAGCGAGCTGCGGTGTCCAGGAAATGGGGGAGCGCCGTCCAGGAAATGGGGGGCGCTGTCCAGGAAATGGGGAACGCCGTCCAGGAAATGGGGGGCGCTGTCCAGGAAATGGGGAGCGCCGTCCAGGAAATGGGGAGCGCCGTCCAGGAAATGGGGAACGCCGTCCAGGAAATGGGGGGCGCCGTCCAGGAAATGGGGGGCGCCGTCCAGGAAGCAAGCGTATGAACGGCGGCGTCCTGGAAGCGGCCCGGCGTGCGTGGGTCATGCCGCGGGCACGGCATGGCGCGCACACCGGGAAGCTGGCCGACGAAGGCGCTCAATCCGGGCCGTCGCTTGACACGAAAGGTCGAGCCGTGCGCTGCTGCGCGCAAGGGAGGCCGCGATGGCGCCGGTTCCGCGACAGGTTGTGCGGGCGTTGATCCCGCTCTTGATGTTCGTGACCTGCGTGCTCGCGCAGGCGGGGTGCACGTGCATGTCCGAGCCTCCGCCGATGCGTCCTCACGTCATCATCGCCTGCCGGACGCGCGACCCGGGCGAACCGCCGCGAGCCGGCCACACGCCGGGGGTTCCGACCGTCGCTGCAGGCGCCGCCCCGGGGAGCTTCTCCGTCTCGAGCACGGGTGAAGCGACGTACGTCATGCCGCTGATCGCGGTTCCCGGGCGCGCCGGCGTGGAGCCACGGCTCGCGCTCGCCTACGACAGCGCCGCCGGAGAGGGCGTCCTTGGGGTGGGGTTCTCCATCGCCGGGTTGCCCGCGATCGCTCCTTGCCCCAAGAACCGCGCGCAGGACGCCGAGATCCGCGCGGTGGCGTACGACGGCGACGACGCGCTATGCCTCGACGGAAAGCGCCTCGTCGCCGTGGAACGAGCGCCGGGCGCCGTCGAGTACAGGACTTTGCCCGACACGATGGTCAAGGTGGTCGGGCATTACGATGCAGAAGGGAACGCGCCCGCCGAGGCGCTCTCCTTCGAGGCGCACCTGCCGTCGGGGCTCGTCATCGAGTACGGTCGCAGCGAGAGCAGCCGGCCGCTCGCCCTCGGCAGCGCCCCGCGGGCGTGGCTCGCGACCAAGGCGCGCGACGGCCGCGGCAACGCCATGACGTACGATTACTGCGTCGCGGAGGCCGAGGAGGGCTTCGCGGCGGAGTACGCGATCGACGAGATCCGGTACACGAGCTTCGAGGGCGAGCCGGCGCTCGACCCCTCGCGGGCGGTGCGGTTCGTGTACGCCATGAAGGAGCCGGCCGAGGTCCGCAGGCGTTATGCGGGCGGCATGGCGCTCCAGAGCTCGCTGCGCCTCGACGAGATCCGGATGCTCGGCGCGGGCGACACGCTGGTGCGGCGTTACGCGCTCCGCTACGAGGCGAGCCCGACGACGCGGCGGACGCTGCTCACGCAGGTCGAGGAGTGCGCGGGCGACGGCGTCTGCAAGCCGCCCACGCGATTTCAGTACAGCCGCGGCCAGACCGGGTTCAAGCGGATCGCGACGGACGTACTTAAACCCACGTCCGATCGGGCCAGCCCGATGCTCGCGGACATCGACGGGGACGGGCTCGACGACCTCGTGGTGCCGGATACAAACCCGGCGCTCAGCACGCCGTCCAATCCGATCACCGACTGGCACGTCGCGCGCAACCTTGGACCGACGGCGTCTCCGGCCTACCTGGGCCCGGCGACGCTGGCCTTCTCCGAGGAGTGGCCTGTCGTCGCCGAGCCGCTGGGGACCGCGGATCCATCGACGCTCCAGCCGGAGCTCGGGACGGCGGTGGACTACGATCAGGATGGCCGCACGGACCTCCTGCTCCATGACGTCTACGGCACGCGCGACACCTTGCTCGTGCTCCTGGGCCGGCCGGATCGGACGTTCGAGGTCCACGACACCGGCATCCGCCGGCCCTTCCCGCTCCGCGGCGCCCGCGAGCCGCCGGTCCTGCGCAGCCCCGGGGGCTCGGTGCACCTTGCGGATGTGGACGGCGACGGCGTATCCGATCTGATCCTGTGTGAGGATCACGGCCAGGGATTGACGGAGACCCCGTTCGATCCGGAGTGGACCGTCCACCTCTGGAAACCCGCGCGCGGCGCGGGTTCTGTGGGCTTCGACGTGGCGGGGGAGCGGATCGCGCCGCTCGACGGCACCCTCTGCGACACGGAGCTTCACACCGTCGATCTCGACGCCGACGCCAAGGTCGACCTGGTCGTCCCGTTCGTGCTGACTAGCGGCGGCGAGGAGAGGATCCTCGCCGCGACGTATTCCGCGCTCAGCCGCCGGCATGACGGGAGCTGGGCGGTGATCGACACCGAGCTGCCCACGCTGGCTGTGGGCGGCCGCGTCGTGTTCCTCGACGTGAACGCCGACGGCCTGCCCGATGCCGTCGAGTCCGGCTTCAGCGATGCCGCGCTCCGCACGTACGTGAACACGGGGCCGACCTTCGTGGACTGGCCGACCCGGAGCCTCCTGGATCTGAGCCTCGGCAATCTGCTCGGCATTCCCGATCAAGACCGGTTCTTCCCGCTCGCCGTGCCGCTGGACTATGACGGCGACGGGAGGCAGGATGTCCTCATGCCTGTTCCTCCAGGCATGCTGCCGGGCTCATCGCTCGACTTGCCCTCCTGGGCCATCTTGCGGGCGACCGGCGATGAGGCGGGATCGGCGTTCACGCTGGTCGATCCGCAGATCCCGTTCGAGGCGCGGGTCGGGGAGGCCACGACTCTCGCCGATCCGCGCGGGCCGCGCGTCGGAGACCTCAACGGCGACGGGGCGCAGGACGTGGTGTTGCTGGTCGGTGGCGTGTTCACGATCTTCCAGAACCTCGCCGCCGACCAGGATCTTCTCGTCGCGGTCTCCGACGGGATGAACACGCACGAGCCGAGCGAGGCGGGGTTCGTGCCGAATGTGAGCGTGTCGTACGGGCACCTCACGGATGTGTCGGTCACGAACGACCTGGATGCGGGGCATCCGGAGCGGGAGGGCCTGCTCTACGTTGCGCGGGACGACGCGGCGAACGGATGCGAGTATCCGCGCCGCTGCGCGGTGGGGCCGAGGCGGGTCGTCAGCGGCTATGGCCTCGATAACGGCGCCGATCGGTCGCGGCGGTTCGAGGTGCGCTACCGCGACGGGCGCTACCACCGGCTCGGGCGCGGGTTCCTCGGGTTCGGCGAGCGCGTCGTGGTCGAGGTCGACACCGGGGCGGCGGCGGCCGAGCGCTACGACAACGTGACGTTCGATGAGGAGCTCCAGGTCTTTCCGTTCGTGGGGCAGGTGGAGCACGAGCGGCGCTGGGTTCCGGGGCTGCCGGGCCAGCCCAGGCCGGACCAGATCGAGATGTCGTTCCTCGACGTGGAGCGGGAGCTGGTGCCGACGAGCGAGGGCGCCAGCTACTTCACGCTCGCGACCGAGCGCCGGTTGCGGCGGGCGCAAGGGGTCTATCCGCCGGAGAGCGGTGAGGAGATCACGGCCCGGGCGTATGTCGACCAGGTCGAGCGCGGCGGCGGCGACCACGACGCGACGATGTTGCGCGACTCGGTCGCGACGGTGACGGACTTCGATGCGTTCGGCAACGTGCGCGGCGAGGAGGTCTCTTCCCGGGGGGTCGACCTGACGCTGGAGGTCAAGCGCACGTACAAGAACGACACCGAGCGGTGGGTGCTCGGGCAACTCCAGACGGAGGAGGAGTGCAGCGCCGCAGCGGGGCGCGCGCAGTGCCGCACGCTCGCGCGGACGACGACGGTCTACGGAGAGGTCGAGACAGAGTCGATCGACAGCGACGAGGGCATTGCGGACACGAAGCTCGACCTCGTGTACGCGCGGGACACGTTCGGGAACATCACGGGCGTGACGGCGGAGGACGCGTTCGGGCACCACCGGTCGTGGAGCACGGAGTACGACGCCGAGGGGCTCTTCCCGGAGAAGCACGTGAACCCCGAACGCCACACCACGCGCGTCGACTACGATCTCGATCTCGGGGTGCTCGTCAGGCTCGAGGATCCGAACGGGCTCGTGACCGAGCGCAAGCACGACGGCTTCGGCCGGCTCGGGCTGGAGGTGCGGCCGGACGGCACGCAGACGACGGTCGCGCTCTCGCGCACCAAGGACGGTGGGCCGGCGGGAGATGCGTGGCGCTTGACCCAGCGGACCACGACCGCCGGCGGCGCCGACGACGAGGTCGAACTCGACAGCCGTGGAAGGCCCATCCGGTGGTGGTGGCACGGGCCTTCCGCGGAGGGCGCCCAGGAGGCGCCGCCGCGGCTCATGCAGGAGATCGCCTACGACGCGCGCGGCGAGCACATCGCGCGGCGCTCGGTGCCGGTGCGCGAGGGGACGCCGGAGCGCGACATGCTCTACGACGTCTACGAGCACGACGCGGTCGGCCGGGAGGTGCGGCACACGACGCCGTGGAAGGCGGTGGTGGAGAGCGAGTACGACGCGCTGCGGGTCCGGGTAACCGATGAGCTGGATCATGTGACCGTGGTCGAGAAGGACCCGCTGGGACGAGCGGTGACGGTCACCGACGCGGCGAGGGGCGTCACGCGTTATGAATACGGCCCGTTCGGGGAGCTCACCACGGTCACCGATCCAGGCGGCGCAACCACGACCACGGCGCACGACGCGTTCGGCCGCGTCCGGCGGCGCGACGATCCGGATCGGGGCACGACGGTCGTCACCAACGACGGCTTCGGGGAGGTCATCACAAGCGCCGACGCGCTCGGGCGGGTGACGACGTTCGCGTACGACGGGCTCGGGCGCACGACCTCGCGCCTGGACGAGCACGGCACCGAGCGGCGGACGACCACGTGGACCTGGGATACGGCGGAAAACGGCATCGGCAAGCTCGAGACGCTCGCGAGCCCCGATGGACAGAAGGCGTATACCTACGATGAAGACGGCAAGCTCGAGACCGTGACGCTCCGCATCGATGGGGAGCGCGCGGCCCTGAAGAGCAGGCTTGACTATGACGATTTCGGTCGTGTCGAGGCCATCACCTACCCCGCGCCGGCCGGCGCGGCGCCGTTCGTCGTGGCGCACGAGCATGATCCGTACGGCCACGTGATCGCCGTCCGCGACAGCGCGACCCGCTCGGCTTACTGGCGTCTGACCGACGTCGACAACGCGGGCCGCTTCCGCGAGGAGGCGTTCGGCAACGGCGTCGTCACCGAGCGGAGCTACTACGCGGACAAGCAGCGGCTGAGGAGCGTGCTCACCCAGAGCGGCCAGAGCGGCGCGGACGCGGTGCAGGACCTGGACTACGGCTACGACGACCGGCTGCACCTGACGCGGCGCACCGACGCGCGCCAGCCGCAGCACCGGCACGAGCGCTTCCGCTACGACGCGCTCGAGCGGCTGACGTGCGCGTACTTCGGCGCCGCCGATAACGCGTCGGCGCCGTGCGAGCTCAGCTACGACTACGCGCCGAACGGCAACCTCCTCTCCAAGTCGGACGTCGGCGAGCTGCGCTACGACGACCCGCTGCACCCGCACGCCGTCACCGGCGAGGGCACGGCGACGAGCCGCTTCAGCTACGATGCCGTCGGCAACCAGATCGCGCGCCCGAGCGACGTGACCGTGCGCTACACGCCCTTCGACCTGCCGGAGAGGATCACGCAGGGCGCGAGCACCGTCACGTTCGCCTACGACGGCGACCAGCAGCGGATCCACAAGACCACGCCGGACGAGGAGACGCTCTACTTCGGCGACCTGTACGAACGGGTCACCGAGGCGGCTTCGGGGCGGGCCGAGCACCGGTATTACGTCCATTCACCGGAGCGGGTGGTGGCGCTCGTGACCCGCGGCGGCGAGGAGCCGGGCACGCGGTACGTGCACGTCGACCACCTTGGCTCGGTCGACGCGCTCACCGACGAGGACGGCGCCGTGGTCGAGCGACGGAGCTACGACCCGTTCGGCCAGCGGAGAGACCCGGTGTGGGGACGGCCGCCGCCGGCGTCGTTCGCCAGCACGACGACGCGGGGGTTCACCGGGCACGAAGGCGATGACGAGCTCGGGCTCGTCAACATGAAGGGCCGCGTCTACGATCCGCGGGTCGGGCGGTTCTTGACCACCGATCCGATCGTGCAAGCGCCGCTCTCCGGTCAGAGCTGGAACCCGTACAGCTACGTGCGCAACAGCCCGCTCAGCTACGTGGATCCGAGCGGGTTTCAGGCGGAGTATGAGAGGCCGCCAATCGATCCCGAATACCACAAGGATCCCGAGGTGCAGAGGATTCAGGGGTCCGGATGCTGGGGGATCGAATGCAGCCATCCATTTTATCACCGGGCAGAAAGCCCATCGATAGAAGGCTCGCGCGAGGCCGCGGAGGTCGGCGCGGCAGCGGCGCCCGTCGACGTGGGCACGACCGGCACCTCGTCCGGGCACATGCCGCAGCCGACGACCACCGCGCCGGAGCACGCGGGCGCGGGCGGCGTGGCCACCCTCGTTGGCCAGGGCATGCTGGGCGTGGCGGAGGGCACGCGCGACGTCGGGGTGGGCATCGGGCGGCTGCTCGTGCTCAACGCGCTGACGCTCGGGATCTACAGCGGCTACGAGTTCGCCGACGCGATGTGGAGCGGCTTCGAGGAGGACGGGCTCTTCGGCGCCGTGAACGCCGTGAACCCGCTCTACCACATCGGGCGGGGCGGCGCGGATACGGCGCTCGCGATCGGCCGGGAGGATTACCGGGCGGCGGGCGCGGCGGGGACCAAGACGCTGTTCCTGGCGGCGGCCACCGTCTTCGGCGCGGGGAGGGGGCTCGCGGCGGTGGAGGAGTCGGCGATCGCGGCGGGGGCCACGAGGAGTGGAACCTACGGAGCCTTGAGAGCCGCTGGTGTCAAGGACGCCCACCACTTGATTCAAGACGCCGCTGTTCGAGAGCTGCCGGGATATAGCCGCAGCGCAGCTCCCGCCGTTGAGCTCCCCGGGCCATCGACGCGAACAGGAACGCCGCACCATGCAGCAACACAGGTTCAGCGCCAGCCCGGCGGCGGGACCTATGGAGCGGAGCGTCGCATCGGATACAAGGCACTCAGACGCGCAGGATTGTCACCGAGCGAGGCGCGTGCGCAAATTGAGGCTGCGGACAACTATTTTTGCTCGCTCGGGGTCACTCCAGAAACCCTTACGAGAATCCCTGGCAACCGATAACCACAGACACGACACATGAACGACGAGCTGAGACGTGAGATACATCAACTGATTTCGGACCTCAGTGCCGGACGTTACGCTGAGATGGCGGCTGACGGACGCGCTGGGAGACTATCGGCCGAGGAGCTTCGGAGGACCATAGAGCAGTATGGTAGGACTTTGATTCTCCTGCCCGATGAGGCATGGGCTCTAGTAGACGAGTATCCCCACGCTAATGCCCCAGGAACCGTGGCCCTGGATTTGCCACTGTGGACAAAGGAAGAAGGCCGTAGTGATCTTACGCTCTCGCTCTCTGCAACCAAGGAGATGAACGGCTGGGTTCTTCATATAGACGACCTTCACGTCCTGTGACGATCGCTGCCAGTCGGCCTTCACATGACATTTTCGGCGCTCTCGTTACTTCGACCGACGAGCCGCGGCGGGTGAGCACAGCCCACTACGCTCCGATCGAGCCGCTGACGTGCGCGTACTTCAGCGCCGTCGAGAGCGCCTCGGCGCCATGCGAGCTTAGCTACGACTACGAGTGCAACGGCAACCTCACCTTTAAGTCGGACGTCGGCGAGCTGCGCTACGACGCCCCGCTGCACCCGCACGCCGTCACCGGCGAGGCCACGGCGACGGGCCGCTTCAGCTACGACGCTGTAAGCAACCAGATCGCGCGCCCGGGCGGCACGACCGTGCGCTACACGCCCTTCGATCTGCCGGAGAGGATCACGGAGGGCGCGAGCACCGTCACGTTCGCCTACGACGGCGACCAGCAGCGGCTCCGCAAGACCACGCCGGACGAGGAGACGCTCTACTTCGGCGACCTGTACGAGCGCGTCACCGATGCGGCGACGGGGAGGGTCGAGCACCGGTACCACGTGCGCTCGCCGGAGCGGGTTGCGGCGATCGTGACCCGCGGCGGAGCGGAGCCGGGCACGCGGTACGTGCACGTCGACCACCTCGGCTCGGTCGACGTGCTCACCGATGAAGACGGCGCCGTGGTCGAGCGACGGAGCTACGACCCGTTCGGGCAGCGGCGAAACCCGGTGTGGGGGCGGCCGTCGCCAGCGTCGTTCGCCAGCACGACGACGCGGGGGTTCACGGGGCACGAGGGCGATGACGAGGTCGGACTCGTCAACATGAAAGGCCGCGTCTACGACCCACGGGTCGGGCGGTTGTTGACCACCGATCCGATCATGCAGGCTCCGCTCTCCGGTCAGAGCTGGAACCCGTACAGCTACGTGCGCAACAGCCCGCTCAGCTACGTCGATCCGAGCGGGTTCCGGGAAGAGCCTCAAGCGCCTGGCATGGCGCCAACGCCAGGAATCATCGGGGACAGTGGGGTCAACGACCCTTGTCTGACCGGGTGTGTGGTCTCTGTCAGAGGAGCTCCGCGTGTGGAAGGCTCGCGAGAGGCCGCCGAGGTAGGCGCCGTCACGGCGCCGGTCGACGTAGGCACGACCGGCACCTCGTCGGGCTACGCGCCGCAGCCGGTGGCGACGGAGCCGGAGCACGCGGGCCTGCGCGGCGTGGCCCCCCTCGTCGGCCCGGGCATGCTGGGCGTGGCGGAGGGCACGCGCGACATCGGGGTGGGCATCGGGCGGCTGCTCGTGCTCAATACAGGACAAGGCGCAGATGGAGCTGTGGAGCGGCGAATCTGGTGGACCGCCGGCGCTCTCGCTTCCGGGTCGCAACAACACCAACTTCTTCCATGTGGAGGCGCACGCGGCGCAGACAATGAGGGTCGAGGGCCTCTCACAGGCGACTCTCAATATCAATCGGCTACCCTGCGCAGTTGGTCCCGGATGCGCGAACAACCTGCCGCATATGCTCCCCGAGGGAGCACGCCTTGGTCATCGGCCCCGACGGATACGCTCATACGTTCGTCGGGTTGCCGGATCCCCCAACCTACCCTCGCTGAGACCGCGATGAAATGCTACTGGACAGAGCATGATCCAATATTGGTAAACTCGACAGAAGAACTGCTTGCGCTCATCGATGACACAAAGAGCATCGGTCGTCCTACAATGATGCTCCTTGAGCATGACAATGGACGCACACTCGTCATAGGCCTCGGATCCCCGGAGTCTGTTCTCACCTTCGTTGAGACAGACGGGACGAGCTTCCACAGTGTTGGGGATGTATCCAGGTCGGGAGTGCTGAGGTTCTGGTGCCGTGATCAGCTCGATGACTTCATGCTCTAAATGGCCGTTCCCGAATCACTGGCGATAGATGCTGCGCGCTCGTTCTTTGCGAACGGTGCCATGCCATCTGATGTGATGTGGGAAGCGGACTGGTAAACGTGTTCGGCGACGTGCGCGGCGAGGAGGTCTCCTCCGGGGAGGTCGACCTGGCGCTCAAGATCGTGCGTACCTCGCGCCCCGCAGCGCGCCGAAGCGCACCGGCAGGTCGAGCGGGCGCTCGAGCGGCGAGTCGAGCGCCAGGCAGTCGACCGCGGGGTGGGCCCGGGCGCGGCGCGCCCCGCGGTGCCGGCGTCCTGCACCCCGCCGCCGGGCGCGGAAGCGTGACGGCGCTCCCGGGAGGCGGCGTCAGCGACGTGACGGTCCTGCCGGAAGCGCCACCTTTTCTTGAACTTCCGCGCTGGTGTCGCTCTTGCTTGCCCCCGCCCATGGCGGACGAGCTCTCCCGCAAGCGGAGGCTCGCCCGCCGAAGCGACGTGGGGCGTTCTCCCACGTCGCAGCAGATGTTGCCGTGGAGCGAGGAGGCCTGATGAAAAAATTCGCTGTCGTCACCACCCTGATCTCCGTCTCTCTCTGCGCCGGCGCGGCGTTCGCCGAGGGGCCCCGCGCCGCGCGGGCGCCGCGGCACCTCGATGTCCTGAGGTCGCGCGGCGACATCGTGGATCGGTCGTACCGTCACGCGCAGAAGGAGCAGGCCGAGCGGCGGCTCCAGCGCGTGGAGCGCGCGGACCGCGGGGAACGGGCGGCGCCGAGCCGCGTGCCCCGCGGGCAGGAGCGGATCCGCTGCGCCGACACCGGCATGGACTGCGCCTCGCGCACGGCGGCCGCCCAGAGGAGCCGCAGCGAGGTCCGCGACACCTCGAGGCCCGCTGCGGCCGGGGCCTCGCCGCTCAAGAGCAGGGCCGAGGCGCGCATGCACTGCAGCGACGCGGGGGAGTGCGCCGCGTCGAGCGCCGGGGCGCGCCGCGCGTGGGCCGGCCGGTCGGCCCGACCCGCGGCGGCGCAGGCGCGGGAGCACACGGCCGTCGAGCGCGCCGGCGCAGAGCGGCAGAGCCCCCGCATGAGCTGCGGCGGCGAGGGCGAGGAATGCGCCATGTCCAGCAAGGAGGCCGCGAAGTTCTGGGCCGCCGAGTCGATCAAGGCGGGCACCCAATCGCCGGCCCAGATCGCGTCGGAGCGGGCCGAGCGGGCGCGCCGGATCGCCGAGCGGCAGCGCGACCGCGACGCGCGCCGGGCGCGGAGCGACTCGGCCTCGAAGTGACCGCCGCGGGCGCCCGCCGGCGCCCGTCGACCGGCCGCGACTGCCGCCCTCGACGGCGTCAGCGCAGCGCGGCCGTCAGGCGTCAGCGCAGCGCGGTCGTCACCACGAACCGCGTCTTCCCCGACTCCGGATCCCGGCAATCCTTGTAATACTGCCCCGGCGGGTGGAGCCGGCCGCAAAGGTCCTGGCAGCTCCCGACGATCTCGATCATCCCGCAGGACGCGATCTCCCCCGCTTCGTCGAGCTGGCCCGCCGCGCAGTCGCGCTGCGCCGCGCGCGCCCACTCCACGGAAGCCTCGTTGTAGCAGGCGCGCAGGTACGGCGTCCTCGCGAAGAGGTCGCCCCAGAAGGCCCCTTCGACATGAGGGTACGCCGCGCGCTCGTCGCGCTCGACCTCGTGGCGCAGCGGGTCCTGGTGGGAGCGCATCGAGATGAGGACCGACACGCCATAACGGTTCGTGCGGGCCGCCAGGCAGGCCGAGACCATCTGCTTGCCGGCGGCGTCGAGCGGGCCGTCACCCCACGAGTCGGCGAGGCCGAGCTGCCCGCGATAGACCTCCTGGTGGGCGCTGCCCGCGGCGTCGGTCCACGCGAAGCGGAACGACTGCGACTCGTCGAGCGCGCAGCTGACCGTGTACTTCACGAGCTGCCGGAAGAGCGCGCCCTCCTCGCCAGGATCCTGGAGCGCGTCGAGCGCCTCGGTCCTGAGCGCGTTCAGGCTCAGCGCGTTCAGGCTCAGCGCGTTCAGGCTCAGCGCGTTCAGGCTCAGCGCGTTCAGGCTCAGCGCATTGCCGCTCGCGAGCGCTTCAGCGCTCGAGTCGATCTCCTCCTCTCCTTGATCAGCCGCGGTCGAGAGATCGGGCGCGATGCAGCCGGTAACCGACGCGAGCGACGCGAGGAGGACGCAGACGCATCCAAGAACATCCCTGGTTTTCACGTGATGAGACCTCAGCAGCGAGCCAAGGGGAGCGTCCGCTCCCCGATCACAGCACGCCCTCCGGCGCGTCGTCGCGGGACGACGACCGCCGGGAACTCTCCACGTCAATTTACAGGGTACGGCGAACGCGCGCGTCTGTCAGCCCTTAAATTGCACGTCCGGTGCGGATTCAGCCGTGATGACAGGAGCGCTCTGCTCCGACCCACTGCTCCGCGAGCGCCAGTGTGCGGGCATTGTCGGGAACGAGGGAGAGGAAGCGCCTCCTCCACTCGGGGTCGCGGACGCTCTCGGCCCGGTCAAGCAGCTTGTCGCGCGCGGCGGCGATCGCGGCGGCGGCCCTGGCCGGGTCGCCGGCGGCCGAGAGCGCCTCGGCGTACACCAGCCGGATCATCGACTCGCCCTCTTCGAGCCCGCCGAGCGACTCGAGCGCGGCCAGCGCCTCGCCGGCGGCCTCGAGCGCCTCGCCGGCGCGCCCGAGGCCGAGCAGCGCCTTCGCGCGGATCGCGGTGGCCGCGACGCGCAGCGGGGACGCGCTCTCCAGCGTCTCGGCGAGGCGCGCCTCGCGCTCCGCGGCGCCGAAATCTCCCCCGAGCAGGGCGATCTTCGCCAGGTAGGAGCGCGACACCACCTCGGCGCGCGGGTCGCCGAGGCGCTGGCTCGACGCGAGCGCCACCTCCTCGACGGCGCGCGCCTCGGCCAGGCGGCCGCGGTAGGCGAGGACCTGCCCCAGGCTCGCCTGGGTCGCCGCCGCCACCTCGTGGAGGCCCATCCGGTCCGCGGCGTCCAGCGCGGACCGGAGCGCCGCCTCGGCGCCGCCGAAATCGCCGAGCTCGCCGTAGGCGTAGCCGAGGTTCGCGCGGGTGATGCAGGCGTTGCGCCGGTCGCCGACCTCTTCGTACGCCGCGAGCGCGGCCTCCAGGCCGAGCACGCAGGCGCCGGGATCTCCGCCGCTCATGGCGCGGAAGGCGCGCGCCTGGTGCAGGCTCGCGGCCACCTCGGCCGAGGCCGCCGAGCCGTCGTGGAGCGCGCGCTCCACCGCCGCGATCAGCGCGTCGACGACGGCGGGGCGGCCCGCGAAGGCCAGCGCCGCCGCGCCCATGGAGAGGCAGGTGCTCTTCAGGCTGTCCGCGCCCTCGGCGGCGGGCGTGGCCGCGGCCGCGCCCATCCACCGCTCGACGCGGTCGAAGCCCCCCAGCTTGCCCGCCGCGGCGACCACCTGCGCGATGGCCGCGAACCACGGGGCGGAGCCGGGATCGAGGTGCTCCACCGCCTCCGTTCCCCGCTGCTCGGCGAGCGCGAGGTCGCCGCGCCAGACGTGGGCCTCGGCCTGGACCAGCCGGAGCGCCCCCACCACCGCGGGCTCCGGGGCGCACTCGAGGCCGCGCTCGGCCCGCGCGACCGCGGCGCCGAGGTCGTTGCCCTCCAGGGCGTGCTGGGCCGCGCGCAGGTACGCCGCCGCCGCCCGCTCGGGCACGCCGCCGCGCTCGAAGTGCTCGGCGAGCGCCATCGCGTCCGGCTCGCCCGCGCCCTCGAGCCAGGCGCCGGCCAGGGCGTGGCCGAGCCGCCGGTCGGCCTCCGTCAGCATCCCGTACGCCGCCTCCCGCACGAGCGCGTGGCGGAAGCGGTACTCGACCTCGCCGCGCAGCCGCCCGGGGCCGCGCCGGTGGATCACCTCGCGCCGCTCCAGCTCCGACAGCCAGCGCGTGACCCCGGCGCCGCCGAGCAGCGCGCTCACCCCGCTCGGCCAGAACGCCTGGCCGAACACGCTCGCCGCCCGCAGCACCCGCCGCGCCTCCGCGTCCAGCGCCTCGATGCGCGCCTGCACCATCGCCAGCACCGTCTCGGGCAGGTCGGCGCCGTGGCCCGCCGCCACCGCGCGGACCTGCTCCTCCAGGAAGAACGGGTTGCCGTCCGCCCGGTCCACCAGCATCTTCACGAGCTCCGCGCTCGCCTCGCTCCCGAGCGCCTCGCGCACCAGCCGCTCGCTCGCCCGCCGCGTCAGCGGCGGCAGCAGCAGCTGGTTGCCGAACCGGCCCTGCGCGAGCCCCGGGAAGACCTCGTGCACCTCGGGGCGGCCCAGCCCGAGCACCAGGAACGGCAGGTCCTTCAGGCTCCGGAGCGCCGCCTCCACCATCGTGATCGTCGGCAGGTCGCCCCACTGGAGGTCCTCCAGGACGAGCAGCACGGGGCGCTCGGCGCACTCGGCCCGGATGAAGTCCTCCCACGACAGCCGGAGCTGGTCGCCCATGAGCTGCCGGTTGCGCCGCGCCGCGCCCACCTGGATGTCGTCGTCCGGGAACGGCGCGCCGAGCAGCTCGCCGAGGAACGCGCTCACCCGCCCCACGTCGAGCTCCCGGTGCCGCGCGACGCGCTCCCGCACCTTGCGCCGCCGCTCCTCGAGCGGCTCGCCGTCCACGATGCCCATCGCGCCCCGCAGCGCGCGCGAGAGCAGCCCGAACGCCGACCCGGAGCTCATCGGGTCGCCCTGGCCGAGCCAGACCTCCACGCGGCGCGCGGGGGCGCCTCCCGCCCCGCCGGCCCCGGCCGCCTCGCCGGCCCCGGCCGCCCCGCCGGCCCCGGCCGCCTCGCGGGCCGACAGCTTCTCGATGAACTCCTGCCGCAGCCGCGACTTGCCCATCCCCGCCGCCGCGACCACGAGCAGCGCCCCCGAGGTCGACTCCTCGATGCTCCGGCCGAGCTCCGCGCTCAGCACCGAGAGCTCCCGCTCGCGGCCGATACACGCCATCGGCTTGCCGAGCAGCGCCGGGGGGCTCGCCGGCCGGAGGTCGTCCCGCGCCCCGTGCAGGAAGAGCGCGCCGCCCTCGCGGCTCGTCTCGAACCGGCCGCCGAGCAGGCCCGCGGTGACCTCGTCGATCCGCACCGCGGCCGCGGGCGCCGCCTCGGCGCGGGACGGGAGCAGCTGGACCGCGCGGTCGATGAGCTCGCCGAGCGGCAGCCGCGGCGCGAGCTCCGCCCGGCCGGTCACGAGCGCCACCGGCGCGCCGGCGAGCAGCGCCTGGAGCGACAGCGCGCAGCGGGCCGCGTGCGCCGCGAGGTCGGTGGCCTCCTCGGCGCTCGTCAGCACGAGCAGCGGCGACCTCGCGTCGATCAGCTCGATCTGGCCCTGGTACCGCGCCGCCAGCGCGCGCAGCTCCTCGGCCCGCGCGAGCTCCTCCTCCTGGAGGCGCGTGGCGTCCTCGGGCCCGGGGCGCTCGTGCGCCAGCACGAGGCACACGACGCGCCGCTCGCTGCTCGTGAGCGTGAGGCCGCGCGCCGCCGCCACGGCGGGCGCCCAGCCGGCCGCCTCCTCGATGCCGCGGAGGTCGATCGCGCCGAGCGCCTCGGCCACCGCGGCGCCGTCGCGGGGGCGCTCGGCCGGCTGCTTGGCGAGCATGCTGGCGACGAGGGCGTCGAGCGCCTCGGGCAGCTCGGGGCAGAGCTCGCGCAGGCGCGGCGGCTCGTCGAGCAGCACCTTGACCAGCACCGCGAGCGTGCCGGCGCCCTGGAACGCGGGGCGCCCGGTGAGGCACCGGAAGAGCACGCAGCCGAGCGCGAACACGTCGACCCGGGCGTCGACGGTCGGGTCGCCGCGCGCCTGCTCCGGCGCCATGTACTCGGGCGTCCCGAGGACGGTGCCCGGCATGGTGAGCTGCTGGTCGATGCGGATGCGCGCGATCCCGAAATCGAGCACCATCACCCGATCGAGCCGCCCGTCGATGAGCAGCAGGTTGCTCGGCTTGAGGTCGCGGTGCACGACGCCCTGCGCGTGGAGCGCGCCCAGCGTCTCGGCGACCCGCGCGGCGACCTCGACGCTCTCGACCGGGGTGAGCCCCCTGCGCGCGACGCGCTGGGCGAGCGTCTCGCCGGAGGCCCACTGCATGACCAGGTACGGTTGGCCGTCCGCCGTGACGCCGTGGGCGATGTACCGCACGACGCCGGGGATGCGCAGCGACGCGAGCGCCTGCACCTCGCGGGAGAAGCGGGTGAGCTCGCTCTGGCCGGCGGTGCGAAGCACCTTGAGCGCCACCGTGTCGCCGGTGTGCCGGTCGCGCGCGCGGTAGACGTGCCCCATGCCCCCCGAGCCCGCGAGGCCCTCGACCTCGAACCGTTCGCCGACGATCTCTCCCGCGCGCATCAGCCGCCGTCGATCCAGCGATATCACGCGCGCCGCCGGTTCGGCGCGGTCCGCCCGCTTCCGGCGCCGGACGGTGCGCGCGCGACCGACACGCCGCCTCGCGCGGCCACGCGCGCCCGAGGACAAGCCGTGATCGCGCTCACAGTCGTTCCGCGCCGCGGTGACCGCCGCGCGCGGCCGGCGCCGCGGAGCGTGCGCCGCGGAGCGTGCGCCGCGGAGCGTGCGCCGCGGAGCGTCAACGCGCGCGCCAGCGGCCGCGGCGACGGGGCGCGGACAACGTCATCGATGAAGATTTTCCGCGCCGACGTCCCGCGCACGTCCGGTCCATCCCGGGCGCGAGCGATCAGCCCGCCAATGTCCTCAGCCCCTGTTGACAGCGCTCGTGGGAGCTGCGATGTACTCAGCAAGCTTGGCCTCACATACAGGAGACGTCGGATGTCGATGAGCATGAAGCTTTTCAGTGCGGTGTTGATGGGCGTCGGCATTGGCTTCGCTGGGGCAGCGTGGGCTGCGGGCGGGGCGACGGACGTCCCCGCGTCGGTCGCCGAGGGCGCGGCGAAGAAGGAGTTCGCCTGCGGTGCAAAGGGACAGAAGGCCTGTCCGATGCAGGGCTGGATGAAGACGGTGATGCAGTCGGCGACCACGAGCGGCGACGGCGCGAAGATCGCGTCGGCGCTGGAGTACGTGGCGGCGAAGCCGCCGCCCGGGATGCCGAAGTGGGCCGCGATCTCGAAGGAGGGCGCCGAGAAGGCCAAGAAGGGCGACATCGACGGCGCCAAGGCGAGCTGCAAGGCCTGCCACGACCTGTACAAGGCCGACTACAAGGCGAACCTCCGCGACGCCGCCTTCTGAGGCGTCCTTCCCTTCCCCTCACGCTGAGCTCCGTTTCACCTCGCAGCCCCCGGCGCTCTCCGCCGGGGGCTTCGCCGTTTTCCCCTCCCGCGCTCGCCCCGCAAGGCCGCCGCCGCGTCTTCGTGCCGTCGCGGGGCCTGTGCGCCGCAGCGGCCGCGGGCGTTCGTGCCGCAGCGGCCTTGAGCCCTCGCGACGCGCGGTCCCCGCGAGCGGCGCGCCGGTCAGCAGCCGTCGTTGCCGGCGGCGGCGCAGACCTCTCGCGGCGTGAGCGTCCGGCCGAAGACGCGGAGGCTGTCGATCAGCCCGTCGAACTCGTTCCCGCCGGAGGGCTCGTCGGAGCCGATATGGATCGGCTGCTCCCCCTCGGCGAGCACCGGTCCAGAGGGGCTCCGGTCGACCTCGACGCCGTTCACGTAGAGGATCTGCGTCTGGCCGTCCGAGAGACAGGCGATGTGCGTCCACTTCCCCGGGACGACGAAGGCGGGGACGTTCCTCTCGACTCCGACGGTGCAGCGGACCACGCCGCCGGGCATCAGGAAGATGGACGGCTTCCCGCCGCTGTCGATCACGGCATATCGCGAGCTCTCCGGGAGGGAAGCCGGGTTGATCCAGACATCGATGGTCATGGCGGGCGCGGTCCACGCATCGTCGTGGCGAAAACGGAGGTCGCCGCGCCGCCCCAGCTGGAGCGCCTGGCCGTCCTTGCCAGGCACATAGCTCAGATCGCGCCACCTGACGGGCTTGAAGCCGTTCGCCGAGCCGTCGTCGGGGCTCCCCTCGAACGGGAAGCAGGCGATGAGCGACGCGTCTGCCGCGTCGCACAGCGCGGGGGGATCCTCGCCGGGCGGAGGAGGCTGTGTGGGGAGAGGGGGCTGTTCCGGTTCGTCCGTGTCTGGGTCCGTGTCCGCGCCTGGGCCGGCGCCCACGCCTGGGCCCGCGCCCACGCCCGGGCCCGCGCCTGGACCCGTGTCCGTTCCCGTGGCTCCGGCCTCGTCTGGCTGTCCTGGATCCTCTGCGCCGGTGCCACCGGCATGCAGGGTACAACTCGATAGCCAGAGCGGAACAAGGGCCGTTCCGGCCAGGCGAACCGTCAATCGAAGTAAAGAGCAAAGCATCAGGATCTACCTTAGATGCCAGCGTAGCTCAATACGTCGCTCCATGTCACCAGGACCCGCACGATGGTTCGATTCATGGAGGGCGAGTGGGACTGGCACGCCCCTGAGCTCTCCTGCGTGCGCCGCGGAGGGAAAAATGTACCCCAGAGGCATAGATCGCGTGGACATCTTCATGTCCTCTCTCCGCTGGGTCCAGTACATCTCCTGAGTTGCCTTCACGAGGGCCGAGCGCGACGAGGACGAGGCGTGAAGCGGCGCAGCGCCCAGCGCGGCGCCGGGAGCGTTATCACCCCTGCTGCTCCCCGGAGGAGACAGACCACCACGGCGCCGGCGCCGCGCCGCAGGCGCTCGCTACTCGGCGAAGACGTCGGCGAGGCTGCCGGCGCTCATCGCCCGGAGCAGCCACCGCTGCAGCGTCGCCGGCTCCTGACAGGAGAGCACGCGGGCGTGCGCTTCGTCGGAGCACGGGATCCCGCGCATGCTCAGCGCCGTCAGGATGCCCCCTCGCAGGCCCTCCATGGCCTGCTCGGCCTGCGCCTGCGCCTGCTCGACCTGCGCCTGCGCCTGCTCGGCCTGCGCCTGCGCCTGCTCGGCTTGCGCCTGCGCCTGCTCGGCTTGCGCCTGCGCCTGCTCGGCTTGCGCCTGCGCCTGCTCGGCTTGCGCCTGCGCCTGCTCGGCCCTCGCCTCCAGATCGGTCATCATGCCCTGGAGCCGGTCGATCAGATCGGCCGAACCGAAGAGCTCGGCCATGCCCTGGAAGAACCGGAGCTTGCCGCCGCTGACCGCCAGGTCGAGCCCCAGCACCGCCGAAGGATAACGGCCCATCTGCGGCACGATGCGCTGGTAACGCGCGGCGTCCGGACCCGGCAGGCGGTATCCATGGACCTGCTGGCGGAGCCGGTCGTAGACGAAATACTCCGGGATGCGCAGGCGGGCGTAAAACTCGACGTTGGCGACCAGATCCTTGTTTCGGTTGCCCTGATGGAGCACCTCCAGGACCAGGCTGAGGCCCTTGCCCTCTTCGGCCACCACCCACGCCATCCGCGGATCGTCCTCGGGCTGCGGCACGTCCAGCACCGCAAGGATATCCGGGACGAACACGTCCTCACCCGGGTAAAGGACCGCCAGCTCCTCGGCCAGGTAGATGACGCGCCCTGTCGAGCCGAAATGCAGGGTGAGCATGTCGATCGCCCGGCCCTTGGCCTTGTGGTGAGGCCGGCCTTCGGCCATGGCGCGCCGCGGATCGGACAGGGCGTCGAGGATCTGCACCAGCAGGCGCTCGCGCTCCGCCGGCGTCATCGCGCGCCATTCTTCCTCCGTGGGCGCCACCAGCGGGGGGCCGGGGGGCCGCGGCGTTCCCGAGGAGGGTTGGACCATGCGGAGACCTTAGCACCGAACGCGGCCGCGCTGCGCGCGGATCCCGCCGCCGGCTCCGGTATGCTCCCGGCAAGACATGCTGTCTGGGGCTCGTCCGACGCGGATCTTGCAGCAGGCGCGGAGCGCGATCCTCGTCCTGCTCCTCAGCCTGGCCGCCACGGCGCTGGTGTTCCGCTACGTGCGACAGAAGGTCGAGGACGAGACCCGGGCCTACTTCGACAGCCAGACCCGGGAGGCGACGGAGACGCTCGCGCACCGGATCGAGACGTACATCCACGGGCTGAGGGCGTCGCAGGGGCTCTTCGCCGCCATGCGCGAGGTGAGCTACCCGGAGTGGAAGCGCTACGTGGAGACGCTCGATCTGCCGCGGCACTACGCGGGCATCAACGGGGTCGGGTTCGTGCGTTACGTGCGCGGGGAGGAGAAGGCCGCCTACGAGGAGGAGGTGCGGCGGACCCGGGGGCCGGCCGAGGCGACGTACGAGCGCTTCGCGATCAGGCCGGCCGGCGAGCGCCCCGAGCACTTCGTCATCGAGTACCTCGAGCCCGTCGCGAAGAACCGCCAGGTCATCGGGCTCGACCTCGGCTCCGAGCCGGCGCGCCGCGTGGCGCTGGAGACGGCGCGGGACACCGGGCGCGCCGCCGCGAGCGGGCGGATCATCCTCGTGCAGGACGCCGCGAAGGCGCCGGGGTTCACGGTGGCGCTGCCGCTGTTCCGGGGCGACCTGCCCCAGGACACCGTCGCGCAGCGGCGGGCGGCGCTGATCGGCTACGTGTACGCGCCCTTCCGGGCGGCGAGCGTGGTCGACGAGACGCTCTCCCCCGCGGTGCGGCAGATGTTCGACCTGACGATCACCTGCCAGGGCCAATTGATGTACGGCGGCGAGCCCGGCGCGCAGGGGACCGGGAGAGCGACGACGCGGCCGCGCTACAGCCGGGAGCTCTCGATCGACATCGCGGGGCAGACCTGGCTGCTCTCGTTCCGCAGCCGCCCGGGGGTGCACATCGGCGCGGGCCAGCGCCTGCCCGCCACGGTGCTCGCGCTCGGCGCCGCGGTCGGCCTGCTGCTCTTCTGGATCACCTGGTCGCTGGCCTCGTCCCGCAGCCGGGCGATGGCGCTGGCGACGCAGATGACGGCCGACCTGCGCGAGAGCGAGAACCGCCTCCGCGAGCAGGCGCAGCTGCTCGAGATCCGCGTGGAGGAGCGCACCGCCGAGCTGAAGGTCGCGAAGGAGGCCGCCGACGCCGCGAACCTCGCGAAGAGCGAGTTCCTGGCGAACATGAGCCACGAGCTCCGGACGCCGCTCAACGGGATCCTCGGCTACGCGCAGATCCTCGCGCGGTCGCGGCCGCTCTGCGAGCGGGAGGCGCAGGGGATCTCGGTGATCCAGCACTGCGGGACGCACCTCTTGACGCTCATCAACGACATCCTCGACCTGTCCAAGATCGAGGCGCGGAAGATGGAGCTCCTCCCGAGGGCGTTCCATTTCCAGTCGTTCGTCCAGGGCCTCGTCGAGGTCTTCCGGGTGCGCGCCGAGCAGAAGCGGATCGCGTTCGTCCACGAGCAGGCGGGCGATCTGCCGGCCGCCGTGCACGGGGACGAGAAGCGCCTGCTGCAGGTGCTGTTCAACCTGCTCGGCAACGCGGTGAAGTTCACCGAGACCGGGCGGGTGGTCTTCCGGGTGCTCGCGCTCGACGGCGCGCCGGCGCAGCGGAAGGCCGGGGCCGCGCGGGCGCTGCGGTTCGAGGTGGAGGACACCGGGGCGGGCATGAGCGCGGCGCAGACGGCGCGGCTGTTCCTGCCGTTCGAGCAGGTGGGGACCGGGCGGCGGGCCGTCGAGGGGACCGGGCTCGGGCTCGCGATCAGCCAGCGGATCGTGGGGCTGATGGGCAGCGCGATCCAGGTGCGCAGCGAACCGGGGAGAGGCAGCACGTTCTGGTTCGACGTGCGGCTGCCCGAGGCGGAGGCGTGGGCGCAGGCCGCCGCGGTCGTCGCCCGCGGCAGGGTGGTGGGCTACGAGGGGCCGCGGAAGAAGGTGGTCGTGGTCGACGATCGGCCCGAGAACCGGGCGGTGCTGGTGGACCTGCTCACGCCGCTCGGGTTCGAGGTCGCGGCGGCCGCGGACGGGCAGGAAGGCCTCGCCAGGGTGGCGGAGATCGAGGCGGATGTCGTGATCACCGACCTATTGATGCCAGGGATGGACGGCATCGAGGTGGTGAGGCGCCTCCGGGAGGCGTCGGAGCGGCGCCGGCTCGTCATCATCGTGTCGTCGGCGAGCGTCTTCGAGGCGGATCAGCACCGGAGCCTGAGCGCGGGCGGCGACGACTTCCTCGCCAAGCCGGTGCGCGCCGACGAGCTGCTCGACAAGCTGCGGCGGCACCTCGGGATCGCGTGGATCTACGAGCAGGAGACGGGGGCAGCGCCCGGGGGGGCGCGGGAGGGAGAGGGGCTCGCGGGGGTCGCGGGGGAAGGAGAGATCGTCGCGCCGCCGGCGGAGGCGCTCGCGGCGCTGCTCGACCTGGCGGACAAGGGGCGGGTGAAGGCGCTGCTCGAGCGGGCGGCGGTGCTCGAGCGGGACGACCCGCGGCTCGGGCCGTTCGTGGCGAAGATACGGCGGCTCGGGGGGGAGTTCCAGATCAAGAAGCTGCGGGCGATGATCCGGAGTTACGTGGAGGAGGCGCGGGAGGCGGGGGAGACGCCGTGATGCGGTCGACCCCACCACGTACGGCACCCATGGTCGGTGACGCTGGGCGAGGGGGACTGGATCTACGACAGGTCGGCGCGCTGCATCGGTTCCGCCATGCGCGTAGCTCGAACGCTGCTCATCACCTCGCGTGGAGCACCTTCATCAATCGCTCGGCGAGTATCCCCTCGTTGCGGTAGAAGCGCTCCTTGGAGCCCGGCTCGGCGATCCATCCGCCGCTGTGGTGCAAGGCGACGAGCTTCCAATCCCTGTCGAAGACTGGTGACCCCGACGAACCGGGCAGCGTATCGGTCAGGTACTGGACGCGCCCCTCCCCTACATACATGACCAGATTATGAAAGAAGGACAGCTGCTTCTGCTCTCCGCCCGGGTGCTGGATGATGTTGACGCGATCATCCACCTGAACCATGGCCGGCTCGAGCTCGATGGCTCCCCAGCGGGCAGACGGATTGCCAGCCACCTTCACGATGGTGCAATCGTCCTCGATGGAAGTTGAGAAAAATGCTCCTGGATCCAGGCGGAGCTCCTCGACCTGTGCGTCACGCCCGTCTGCTGTCCTCTGGTAGTTGAATTGGATGCTGGTCGCCGCGGCCGCCTCCCGGGAGCAGAGGACATGGTGGTTGGTGACCAGGAGATCTCCTGCGATGAGAAAGCCTGTACCGAGCGTGCCGTCGTCACCCTTGACCCGCGCCACGGCGCGCGCTCGGGACAGCCCCACGTCCAGGAAGCTCACCGGAACGAGCGAGCTCTGCTTTCCAATGAGCTTCTCGAAGGGCTGACCTGAACGGCCTCGCCAGCCGAGGGAGGCGATGTCCGGCCCCTCGGCGTAGCGCGGCGCGGAACCGTTCAGCAGGCACCGCAGCCCGTGGTCGTCAGGATACTCTTCAAGAGCGAGATTGAGGATCGCCAATATTTGCTGCTCTCCCTGTTTGAGGGCCTCCTCCAGGATGCTGAACCAAGTGAGATCGGCGCGGTTACTGAAGCTAATCCGGATGGCGTTCAGACCTACCTTGTCCACGAAGGCGCGAGCCTCGTCGACGGTCGGGTATTTCCTTGCAAGCGCTTCCCGGAACGCCGCTCGGGTGCGGCCGTCACGCAACATGTCCCCAAGTCTCATGCTCTATACCATTTCTGCAGTTACAGGCTCCGCCCCCCGCGGGCGCATCACTCCAATTCACGGGATCGCTAGATGAGACCGAGCGCACGGGCAGCGCTGAGAAGCTCAGAATTTTCAGGGTAATCCATCAGGGGACGCCTCACCAGCGCAGGAAGTGCGCACAATTTCTCCGCCTCTTTAACGACTGCATACCAGACAACAATAGCGCTACCGCTCAGACTAATTCGCCTCACATCGATGCCTGCCTCTCCGGCGACAAGGCACACATGCTCCGCACTATGGTATAGACCAGCCAACACTCCGGACAACGTTGAGAGGCGCCGTTCGCGCATTGCGCTCGCCTTGGGATCAATACGCGACGACAAGGAGCGAAGCGTTATTAACGGTTCACCTCCAGGTCGTGACCCACGCTTCGCCGGTTTCTGTGGCCGCGAGCTCTCGCTCGGCGCCGAGTCTCTCCTCGTATCCTCATTCACCGGCTCAGGGTCGGCGGCGACCATCCAGACATTTCCTTCGTGATCGCCAGCGCAGATCAGCTTGTTCGTCGCCGCCACGCATCGAAACAATGACGTTCCATGCAACGTCCCAAGGCAGACGCCCATATGAAGATCCCACACTCTAATTGTCCTGTCTTCAGAGGCCGATATGACCTTTACGCCATCCGGTGACACGGCGCAGCCGAAGACCCTCCCACGGTGGCCACTGAGCACGGAAATGCGCCAGGGGCGGAGAACATTCCACACCTCGATCTCGCCGTTCTCTAGTGCGAGCACGGCGCTGCGTCCATCCGGCGTCAAAGTGCCTGCGAGAATCGGCGTGGCGAACTTGACGTGGAGCGGCTTGCAACGACCGGACTTGAGGTCCCAAACCTTCACCGTTCCGAGGCGCGAGAACGAGAGAGCATGATCACCGTTCTGTGAAATCGAGCAGCCATCCACGGGGGCACCGTGTTTGAGCACCATCGGGCGTCCTCTGCTCCCAGGGCTCCATATCCGCAGCGTTCCGTCGTGTGAGGCGGTGATCATGCGTCCGTCGGGCGCGATGGCGCAGCCGCTCACGAGCCCAGCGTGGCCGGCAAGCTCCTCCACACGTTGACGGGCGGCGAGGATCCACAACCGGAGGCTGCCATCGCGCGCTCCCGAAAGCACGCGGCGCCCGTCGGCGGAGATCGCGCACGCGGTCACGAGATCCGCATGCCCGCGCAGCGTTTCGCGGCACGCGCCAGTCGCGACGTCCCAGAGCTTGACGCTTCGGTCCTCTGAGGCAGACATTACAACTGCCGCGTCCGGCGTGGCTGCGCACGCCGTAACGGCCGCCTCGTGCTCATCGTGGGGCACCAGGGTCTCCGGCCCGCCGACTTCCCAGAGAGCGAGGGTCCGATCGTACGAGGCCGATACAACGCGGCGACCATCCGAAGTCACCGCGCACGCCGAGACCGCGGCCGCGTGCGCTTCCACACGGCGGATGCACCGCGGCGTCGCGAGCTCCCAGACAAGGATGGCCCCGTCCGCCATCCCACAGAGGAGATGGCGACCCTCGTGCAGGATTGCACAAGCATCCATGCGGCCTTGCCCCGTCCCAAAGCATTGCACGGGGCGACAGGAGACGAGGTCCCACACCGTCACGGTCCCGTCCCCTGCCGCAGCGACGAGCTGCGCTCCGTCGGACGACAGCGCAATCGCCGTGATCCAATGCTGCTCCTTCAAACCTCCACGAACAGGCGTGGTGCCGTGCGCCTCGTGCTCCAGCGTGTGAACGAGCTCGCCGGACGCTATCTTCCATGCCCGCACTGAGCCATCGCGCGACGCGGAGATGAGGAGCTCGCCATCGGGGGTCACCACGCACGCCGTAATGTAGTCGGTATGGCCATCCATTTTCGAGACGCACTCGCCCGATGCGGGATCCACGACCTGGAGGGTCCCGTCATCAGAGCCGATCGCGACGCGCCGACGGTCCGGGCTCACGGCGCACGCGGTCGCGCCGCGGCCCTCGTTGTCGAAGGACCTGACGTATTGCATTTTACTGAGATCCCAGATCTTCGCGGTCGCGTCGGTGGACGTGGAGACCGCCATGCTGCCGTCGAGCGTGATCGCGCACGCCGTGAGCTCGCCTTGGTGCCCGCGCAGCTCCGCGATGCAGGCCCCCGACCCGAGCGACCACAGGCGTAGCGTGCCGTCCGACGATGCGGAGAGGACATGGGCGCCGTCAGGCGTGACGACGCAGGCGACCGCCGGCCTTTCGTGTCCACGGAACGAGCGGAGCCGTGTAGGCCCGAGCCGAACGCCGTGCACCAGCCGAAGCGCCGGGAGTCCCTCGCCGAAACGAAGCCTTCCCTTGATCCTCTCGACCGACCAGCCCGCGCAGCGCAGGCGGTTGTAGACAAGGATCGGCAGCGACTCCGGGTCAGCACCCAGCCGGATCGCCTCAGCGCTCACGGCCGTGAGGACGGCCGCGAGATCGACGGACTCGCTCCCTTCAGAAGCGCGGACGGTCGCCTCGAGGTCGCGCTCGGCCGAGGTGACGCCGAGCTCTCTGCCCTTGCCCGCAGGGTCCGGTCCGGCGGCGGGCCCATCGATCTCGCGAAACTTCATCTTCAAGTAGTCGAGGTTCGTGCAGAGGCGCTGAGCGCTGCGAACTTCGCCAGCCTCGATCCGGTGCGCCACCGCGTGTCGAAGGGCATACGCGCGCTGGAAGGGATCACGCCCGCTAGACGGCCATGCAGCGAGCGTCTTCATCAAGCGAAGGTGATGCTCCCGGACCACGGAGCCTCCAAGCTTGCTGGAGATGAACTCACGAAAGTAGGCGTGAAACGGCTGAAATGCCGATTCGCCCTTGTGCCAGTGCGCTGGCTTCTCAAGAAGGAAGGGCCGCGTCACCCGCAGGAACTCCTCGACTTCCATCGTCGTCGGCCACTTGAGGAGCTCGCGGAAAAGATATGCCGGAAGCGCCTCGCGGGCGGCGCAAGCGAGGCCCAATCCGTCCATCACAAGGGCGCGTCGCGTGCTGTCGAGGGCGTTCAGCTCGGTCCAGATCTGCGTGAGGAATGCGTCGAGTCCGTAAGGTATCGCGCCCGCCACTCGGCGCTCGGGCGGCTGCATCCTGAGCCAGTCTCTGAGCTTGACCGCGTAGAGCGGATTCCCCTCGCACCGGCGCACTGCCTCATCGATGAAATCGGGGCTGAGAGGCGGCGTGAACTCCGCGGCGTGGTGCTCCCAGAAGCGCAGGCATGCCGCCTCGTTGGAGGCAGACCAGATCCCGTCGTTCAAATTGATCGATTGGACACCGTCTTGCTCCAGCCAGCTCAGATCGGGGTAGAGCGGTCGCGAGGCGCACAATACGACGACCCCTGGCGGTAGCACGCGCGGCAGGAAACGCGGAAGCGGGTTATCGCCGGCCGCCTCGTCTAGCCCGTCGATCACTAGGAGCAACCGCCGGTCGCGATGAACGAATCCCTTCTTCGATAGCCGCTTCAAGAGCTCTACGAGACGCACTTCCGACGGCAAATCGACGCTACAGTGCTCCGGATAGAGCCGCTCGATCTGCGCGCAGAGGTTCTGGACGACGACCTCCGGACGATCGAACCCCTCCATCCCTCGCCGGATGAAGTGATAGGGGGGGCCAGGTGCGGGCAGCCGCTTGATCAGGTTGGCGACGATCGCGCTCTTGCCGACGCCGGGCCCTCCGAGCAGCAGCAGCCAGCCGCGGTGAAGCGGCTTGTCCCCGACGAGCCAGCGGCTGAGCTCCGCGAGCACGTCCTCGCGCGCGAAGAGCTGGCTGTGCCGGGAGAACTCGTCCTCGAAATCGATGATTGAGCCGTACACCCTTCATCCCTCGTGCGAAATGATCGCGTTCACTTCGGCTCGCTGCACTCGATGACGGCGCCGCCTCACGCGACAGCCCCTCCCTTGCGCTGGGAAGCCAGCTTCAAGATCTCGTCTTCCGGCACTTGCTCGGTCTGTAGGAAGCTCCGATGGGCACGGAAGCTCGTAGCGCGCCCGTCCTGGAGTAGGTGGAACTCCCCCGCGCGCTGCCCGGGAATCTTGGCGGAGACATTCACCCGTGCTTCGCTGAGCAGCGGCTTCATTTTATCGATGGCCACCGTTTGCGTGATCCGCCCCGCGAACCAGCTCCGGACGTTGTCCCGGCACTTGTAGTCGAGGTCGCCGGGGCTCTGGGTGGCGAGCAGGATGCCCAGACCGCCGGAGCGCGCGCGGCGGAGCAGATTCTCCATCGGTGGCTTCGTCGCTGGCTGAGATTGCGCCGGCAGGTAGACGTCTGCTTCGTCGAACAGGACCACGGCCTGGAGCTGCGGCGAGGGCGAACGGGTCGCCCAGCGGGTCAGGGCGAGTAAAAGCTGCGAGACCCAGAACAAGATTTTCGCGTTGTCGCCCAGGAATTTCGTGCTGATGATGCTGAGCCGCGTCCGGTTGGGCCGAGCGAACGGGCCGAGACCGAGGAGCAGCTCGGCCTCGAGCTGCTCGCCGGTCGACGCCAGCAGCTCCGAGGAGCCGAGCTTCAGCGTCTGGAGGTGCTGCACGAGCTCCTTCAATAGGCGGGTTTCAAGCCGCCCTAGCGCGGCGATCAGCGCCGGATCCTCATCCGCGATGAGCGCGATCAGCAATTCGAGATCGAGCTTGTCCGCCTCGCGGTGCGCGGCGCAGAGCATGAACGCCTGAGTCAGGATGACCCGGAGCGCCTTGTCCCTTCTTGTGTCCTTGTAGCCGAGCATATCGCCGAGCGCCTGAGCGGCATAACCGGCGGCCTGATCGCGATCGAAGTCCTTGAGACTCTCGATGCCGCGCGGCATGAGCGAGATCGCGAGCGGCCTGCCTTCGCGATGGCCTGGCGTGAACAGGGCGACGTCGACACGCTCGCGAAGCGCCCGGCGTCGGCTGTCGAGCGCGGGCTCAGGATGGCGCTCCTGCCAAGGCGCGCCGCGCGCGTACGCGGCGAGGTCTCCCTTCCGATCCACGAGGATCGCGGGGACGCCACGGAGGAGCAACTGCTCGATCACGTTGAGCGCCAGCGTGGTCTTGCCGCTCCCCGTGCTGCCGAGGAAGGCCGCATGGGATGTCAGCGCTTCGACCTCCATCGTGAGCTCTTGGACGACGAGCTCCCCGGTAGTCCCGAGCGCGATCTCTCCGGCGGTGTCGCGCGGCGCGCCGCCCTGCGAGCGAGCCGGCACGCCCGCCCCCGCCGCGGCATCCGGTTCATTACGCGCCGGAACAGCGGAGGTGCGCTCCGGGGCCGCGGCGCTCCTTGGGGAGCTGGGCTCGTCGCGCGCAGGGGCGGCGGAGGTGGGCGCAGATGTACCGGGCTCGGCAGACCTCAGCCGCTGTACAGGCGGCGGCGCCGGCGTCGTCGCTGCGCCTCGCACGGCCGGCTCATTCTCGAAGCGATCGAGGTGATCGAGATCGAGGACGTGGATCAGGGGCAAGAGCCGGGAGAGATGGTTCTCCTCTCTAAGCCATTCCGTGAAATGCTCCTGCTGCTGCTTCGCCTCGCGATACCTCCGGAAAGCCGCGATCTTGCGCCAGTCGCTGTCTTCCACGACGGCCTTCCGCCCTCTCTTGTTCTTGATGATGTCCGCGAGCGCGTGAGCCGACTTCGGTCCGCTCGGGAACTCGCCGCACCGGAGCAACACGGGGATCCGGTGCTTGGCGCGCTTGACGGCGGCGTCGAACTGCGCGCGGAGGCCACCGCCCTGAGGAGCCTTGTTGCAGAACGCCAGGGAGATCTCCTCTCCAAGACGGTACGTTCCCTTTGGAGTGGGGACCATCACACGAACATCGATGAGCTCGCCTTCGACGTTAACCTCGAAGCGGTACCCACTCTCGAGCTCGTCGGCGCACGTCCTGAGCGCCCATCCGAAGAGCTCGGCGAGCTCTGCGTCCGTCTCGGGACGCTCCTCCCGCGCCTGCGCCAGGTAGTCGTTCCACTCCCTCTCGAGCCGCTCTTTTGCGGCCTTGATACTACGATCGTCGTCCTCACGCTTGTGCGTGCTGGGTTTCGCGAGCACCGGCTTCACGATCCGACCGGCTTCGATGCACGCATCCCGGAACGTACGGCACTCGTCGAGCACGTCCCGGATCCGCAGCCCAGAGAGCCCGTGAACGAACGCGGGCGGGATCGGGTACAGCGGATCGACGTCGCCGTCAGGCTGCTTGACACCACAGGCCTCGTAAAGATACCTGAGCCGCTGGCGCACGATCATCTCGACCTCCTCGGCGCTCCGCCCGCTCACGAGCCGGACAGGCGGAGGATCGTTCTCGATACGATCGAGCGTGGAGCGCGTGAGCCGGGTGCGGACGACGTCGTAATAATCCGCCAGGCATGCGATTACGATGATGGATGATGGCACCTGGTCCGCGATGGCGCACAGCGATGTCATCACGCGCCGGAACCGCGCCTCGGCGTCCTCGAGCTGATAGAGATCCTCGAACTGATCGACGCAGAGGACGAGCGAGCGCGCATCGAGGGCCCACATCAGCCGACCGAGATGCTCGACGAGCTTCTGCGCATCGTCGTCGCTGCGCTTCGGCGATATGCCGCCGAGCAGCCGGGCGTCCCGCTCGGGGAGCTCCTCGCAGCGCAGGTACTTCACGACACGCTTCTTAAGGGCCGGATCCTGTCGCTGCAGAAACAGCAGAGCGCGAAGGAGGTCGAGGTCGAGTTCGGCGTAGCGCGGCTGTGAGATGAGCCGATCCGCGGCGCGCTCCACCAGCTCGATCACAGCGTCGGGATCGAGATCAGCCCTGTTAGACAGCGAATCGATCGCTACCGCGTCTCCACACCGCGCTGCGACGGCGTTGGAGAGCCGGAGCAGCCCGGAGGTAGTGCCGAGCGACTCGTAATAGGGCTGGTCGAGCGAGTCAATCAGGTTGCTCACCAAGTAGCGGCCGTAGCTGGACACCGTGGTGGTCATCTGCATGTACCCGACAAAGCCGAGCCCGTTGACGTGGACATGGTTCCGGAACGAGCGGACGAGGTGCGTCTTGCCGCTCCCCGACTCGCCGATGAGCAGGAGGATGCGCCCGGAGTCCAGCCCCGGCGGCGTCGTGACCTGGGCGAGCAATCGTTGAAACTCCAGCCGCGCCCGGTCGTGCACGGACTCCACGTCGAACGGATCTTCGCGCCAGATTTGGTGGCGGTGCTCCACCGAATGGAACACTTCCTTCTTCTTGCTCGATATGAACACACTGAGCAGCGCGTCCCGACCTATCATGGGGGCACCCATCCTATTTTGTATGTCCTGCCACTGCTGGCGCCGCAGATCCTCTCGTAAGGAGGAGCACCGACCTCTACATCGCTAGACAACCACGAAGTGGAACGTGGCGCTGAGATGGCGTGTCTCCGATGCCTCGGTGTCCTTCGGATCCATCGCCTCCACGAGGTCCGCGCGGCTCAGCGAGAGCAGCCCCTGGCGATGGGCCGCGACGAGCCGCTCCTTGAACGCTGCCGCGTCGCCGTCGACGTCGCCCATCTGCACGAGCTTGCGGAACACATGCGAGATGAACACCTTGTTCTGTCCGAAGCGCCCGGTCTCCGAGCCGCGCGCGACCTCGACTACGCGCGCCGCGAATGCGCTGCTGTCCTCTTCCTCGTGGCGTGAGGCGGCCCCCTTCACGGGGCTGGATATCTGAGTCTTCTCGCCTGGCTCCGCGCCCATCTCTCGGCTTGTTGCTGCTGCGCTCGCGCCTCCGCCCGCTCGTCCAGCTGCTGTACTGTACAGCCATTGCCAGATCAACGCGCTCTGGATCTCCCCCGTATCCGCCCGGCGCGCACCCACCGCGTTCGCGACTGCGAGCGCGAGTACCTCGTCCACCGCGTGCGATCCCGAAATTCCTAGAGTTCGTCCTACGAGCAGCGTCGAAACAGCTTTGATTGAGAACGGCTCCCGGGTCTCCACGCCGAGCCCCCGCCAAGCCAGCCTGTCTCGCACCTGTCTGAGCGTAGGATAGTCGCCCACGCTCAACTGGAGGCGGTGCGCTAGAACCGCAGCGATAAGACCTTCCTTCTTGCCGATCCGCGCCACCTCAGCCTTTGTCTTAGGGGCTCGAAGGCCTAACGAGCGCGGAGTCAGATACCGGCTCTTGATCGTGTTCCAAGTCACCCGGCCAGGGAGCGCCTCGACGCCGAGCACCTCGAGCCCGGCGCGTCGGCCGCTCTCCGTGAGCACGATGGCGCCTCGCCTCGGGCATTGGATGTGCTTCGCCCTCTCTAGCGCGGCGTACCCATCCTCGAACGCATTTCGTCGCTCTGCATCGCTCCACCTACCGACGAGCAATGGATTCAACGCCTTCGCTGCCTGGCTCCTCGTCCCGGCGCCGCTGGCCTGCCCCAGCAGCCAGACGAGGGCGAGCGCTCCGACGCCCTTCACCATCTCCTTGGCCGCAGTGCTCATCGCTCTGTCCTCCCCACACGTGCAAACGACAGCTCCTCACCCTGCCCTAAGAGGCGACGAACGCGCTCACAGCCGTGCTCGCGCGCCAGGGCGCGGTCGCGGAGCGCGGCGTACTCGCCGGTCGAGCGCAGGTGATCCGCGAGGCAGCGGTCCGCGTCCGGGCCGTACAGGATCTCGGCCCATCGCACCTGCGCTTCATCCTGCAAGAAGCGCTCGATCTCGACCACCCCCTGCTGCTCGAGCCAGCGCACCAGTTCTCCTGGTCCGGAGAGACCGCGGTCCCGGCAGAGCGCCTCCACGACGTCCCGCAGCGCAGTTCCCTCGGACCTCCGCCCCTGCCGCCGCGCCGCCTCCAGCGCGAGCGCCCGAGCGAGCGCCCCTCGACGCGCGGCCGCATATCCGTCCGACCGCTTCAGTTCCTCGATCGCCGGGTCAGTTCGACCCGCGCCGGGCGCGACGGCGGTGCGATCGGCCTTATCGCGGATGTGCTCCCACGCATCCGTGGCCTCGAAATGGTACCGGACCGGCTTCGGCTGTACCCGGCCTGTGAAGCGCTCGCGCAGGACCCGGAGGAGCGCGCGGGCGTCGATCTGCTTCTGGTCGACGCGGCCCTCCGGCAGGAAGTTCCTCAGCGCTCGGATCTCGACGGTTGAGACGCCCTGCTCTTCCGCGTGCCGGAAGAGCAGGGGATAGCACCGGTCGGCGTAAAACATCCCCTTCGCGATATGCTCGATCCTCTCCGCCGTCGCACCCTGGATCACGCCCGCGGCCTCGGCGGCGCGCAGCGTGGCGCGGAGGTTCACCATCGCCTCACTCGCGGGGCGGTAGCCGTCTTCGGCGCTCGCGTGGACGACGGCCACCTCGTCATCGGCCTCGATCTCCCCGCGCGCATAAGCGTCATAGACGGCGCCCACCCCCTCCATCCCGAACGACGAGAGCTCCGCTGCTCGCAAAGCTCCCATGCTCGCGGCGCCGAGGACGTGCACCCCCTGCCCCATGGCCCAAAGGATCTCCTTGTGAGACACCGACGGAATCCGCTCGAAGTAGCCGTCGATGATCCCGATGGCAACCGGCTTGTCCAGCGCGGCGCGGTACACCTCGCCTTGCGCCGCAGGAGGCAAGAAGACGGCGTCGAGTTCCTTCTTCCCCTCCGCGGCGGAGAGTGTGGGCCCGGTGAAGATGTAGATCGTCATGATGCGCACTCCATGAGGCGCTGGCGCGCGCGGGCGCCGGGCACGTAGCCAGGAATGTCGTAGAGCGGCTCGAGGCCTGGGACCACCATGCGCACCACGGGGATCCCGAGCTCAGGCCGCGTGAGATCGACCGCGATGACCTGGTGGATCCCCGCCGCGCGCAGGCGGTCGAGCTCCCACGCGACGTCATCATCGAGCGTGTCTCCGTCGTGGTGGGGCGCGTCGTGAAAGCTGCGCTCCGCAGGTTCGTCTCGATGCGTCGCTAGGAACCCGCGGGCCGCCGCGAGATCCTCGTCTGGACCGTTCCCGGAGACGCGCACGTCGTCGCGCGCCCCCGTGATCACGGTGAGCCGGCTCTGCGCCGCCTCGGTGAGAGCGCGCAGGAGCGCCACCTCCTTCGCGGGGTGACATCCGTATCCGCCCATCGGCGCGATCGCACGATGAGGGTTCGGGTCTCGGTCGACTAGGATGCAGGAGAACGCGGGGACGCCGACATCGGACGTGATATCCCATACGTACGCATCGATCTCGGCGCGCTTGTACCTGTCGAGCACCTCCCTGCAGTCCGGGTCGTCCACCGTGGCGAGGTCGACCCGGGTGCGGCGCTGGTGCTCCTCGCTTGACAGCCGCCACAAGGTCGCCGCGTCGCGCTCGATCAGCTCGCAGAGCGCATGGCTGATGGCCTCCAGCGGGTGATTGCCGGAGGCGAGCCCGTTCGAGCTCATCACGAAGGAACCGGACCCCGACAGGAGCGGAAGCGAGTAGTCGGTGTGCACGATCTCGAACGGCACCCAGGTCGGGGCTCCGGCGATGACGTCCATCCCGATCACCCAGTAGAGCCGAAGGTTGTCGTGGAAGGCGCCGATCGAGAGGCGCGGCAGGCCGCTCACGTTGACCAGGCGGTGACGGAAGCGGAGTTCGTTTACCGTGCCCAACTTGAGGGGCAGCTGCACGCGCTCCGCGTGCCAGTGCTCGACAGCCTCCATCAGGCCCGAGGCGCGCGCCGCTGCCAGCGTCAGCCCCTTTCCCTGCGAGACGGAGAGCGATCGCGCGTTGGGGCGCGTCACCATGACCACCGGCACGCCCAGCGTGTCGAGGCCGGTGACGTCGGCGACGCGAGTGATGCCCATGACAGGCATCAACGGTCGGAGTCGGGCCATCGTCTCCTCGGGGGAGATGGCGCGGTGGGTACCGGAGAGAAACCGCTTGGGCACCGGTGGGGGGCTGTCGGCGGGGGCCGCCGCGCTGGGTTCGTGCTCGTGGGTGGTCATGGCGCCTCGTCGCTCGCTCAGAGATCAGCGCTTGAACCGCGCCAGGTTGAGCACGTAGCAGTTGATTTGTATGATCGCCTTGATGGGCATCGGCATCGTGGAAGGGAGCGCCTCGGATTTGTCAGGGGTCATCGAGAGGAAGTTCTTTCCGTGAAGATCCTCGAGGAGGAGCAGCACCTCCTTCGTCGTCTCCACCTCCCGCGGGCGCGTGGCCTGGTCCGTCACGAAGCGACCCCAGGTGTTGCACTTGATCACGAAGTAATCGCCCTCCTGGGTCTCGAAGACATCACCGTTGTCCGCGATGATCGTGCCGCCCTTGGCGCAGAGTACAATGTCGTACGGCGATAGCTCCCGGTTGCTCCCCGGCTGCTTGCCGGGCGCGAAGGCCGCCTCCTCGTCGGCGAGTTCGGGGAGCGGCTTGATGTTCTTCTCGTAGATCAAGTAGACGCCCGTCTCTCCCTCGAGGGAGCGCACGAACGTGCCCGGCTTTCCGTTCTGCTTGAGCTCGGCTGCCTTGGCACGGATCTCCGGCGGAATCTCGTGCTCGCCCCAGCGGTGAGACACATGGGCCCAGTGCTTTGACTCGAGCTGGTACACAGGCTCCCGCTGACGATCGATCGTGAAAATCAGACCACGCTTATCATCAACAATTAGACTCTGATTCGACATGTTCATTCTCCATCGAATTCCATGCATTCGAACCACGAAGAGCGAGAACGCACGTAGACACGCGCGTGTCGCCGCGTAGAGATCATCTGATATTCCGAGGACGCGAATCAGCTCACAAGTAGCCAAGCCCTCGGGCAACCCTCGATATCGCACGAAGTATTTTCTGCGCCTCGGCCGCGTGGCCCTGTGCGAAAGCTTCGTCTGCCGCCGTGAAGGCCGCCTCGATCTTCCCTGGTAAACGCTGCTGCTTCGGATGAAGCATCGCCCTGACCTGCGCGACGGAACCTTCGACTCGACCGCACGCCAGCTCGACGAACGCGAGGGGCATCCTGGCGAGCCACTGAAACGGGTAGACGCGCTGCAGCGCTTCCCAGCGCGAGAGCGCTTCGCGCCCGACCCGCTCCGTCGCGACATGGTCGCCGCGCCGGAACGCGACCCAGGCCTGGTTCGCCAGGACCGCGCCGACGTACTGGCTCATCCCTGCCTCGGCCAGCTTCGCGAGGCTCCTCTCGGCCTGCTGCTCGACGACTACGACCCTGCCCCGCCTGCGCTGGATGAAAGAGAAATAGGTCAGGCTGCGCGCGTGCATCTCCAGATCACCCATGCGGGCCGCGTCGTTCATCACGGCGGACATCTTCTCTTCGGCTTCCCCGAGTTCGCCGCGCAGAAGGAGGAGGATCGCTAGGCTGCACCTGGCCGTTAGGATCCAGTGCGCCTCGCGGGATTCGTCGGCATGGTCGAATGCCGTGCAGCAGTCGCGGGCCAGGACCACCGTCTCAGCCGAGGGGGCGTAGCGCTCGTTCCAGACATTCAGCTGCGTCAAGGTGTGGAGGAATCGTCCGCGCTGGACCGGAGTTCCGTGCGCCTGCACCACAGGTCGAATGTCCTCCACGATGGTGCGCATTTGCTTCACGTTGGCGAGCCAGTAATGCGCGGAGATCCGCTCAATCTGAATCTCGAGCCACTCGTCCCATCGCGGATCGGCGTGGTCCGTCGGGCGGTCGCCGAGCGCAGCCTGGGCGCGGTCGGACAGCTCAAGCGCCGCCGTGTGCTGTTCTTGTTTCTCCCACGTCTTGCCGAGCTTGCGGTAGAGCCGCGCCCGCTGGAGCTGCCCAGGAGCCGCGCCGAGCGCCGCGCTGTACGCATCTCGGGCCTTCTCCTGGTCCCCGGTGCGATCCCTCATGTCGCCGAGCTGCTCGTGGAGGGTCGCGAGGTCAGGGAGGTCCAGCTCCTCGGGCGACGCCTGCCTGCGCTCGCGGATGGATCTCTGCAGAAAGTCGATCGCCTCCTTGTTGGCATACAGGTCCCGCGCGCGCTCCGCAGCGCGTGCGAGGTACCTGCTCGCCTTGCCATGGACGCCAGCCTCCGCGAAGTGATGCGCAAGGGACGGGAGCCGCTCCGGCAAGTCGCCGTGCCGCGCCTCGATCGCCTCGCCGGCGCGCCTGTGCAGCTTCGCCCGCTCGTCCTCTGGGATCCGCGCATAGGCCACCTCGCGGATTTTGTCATGGCCGAAGCGCAGCCGGCCCCCGGGTGCCTCCTCGAAGATCTGGAGCCTCCGCAGCGTGTCCAGCGCCTCCGTCGAGGACGCGGCGTCCGCAATCAGCAGATCCCCGTCGAGTTCTTGACCGAAGATCGCCGCCTGCGCGACGAGCGCCTTCGCCTCTGCGTCAAGCTGCCCAAGCCGCCGCTCGATGAGCGCGACGAGCGTGCGGGGCAACGGCAGCGACGAGAGCGCAGCCGCCGCCTGGTCGGGCGGCACATCGAAGCGCCAGACCCCCGCGTCGTCGCGGTAGAGGATCCCCTCGGCGATGGCGGTGCGCAGGTACTCGGCGACGAAGAAAGGGTTGCCCTCCGAGTGCTGTACCAGCGCATCGACCACGGGCCAGGGTGGCTCGTTCGCCAGCATGTCCAGGACCATCGCTGCCACGGCCGAGCGGTCAAGCCGGCCAAGGGTGATCGTGGTGACGTTCGGGGATCGAGTCATCTCCACCAGCTCCGATCGTTCCTCCTCGCTCCGGTAGGTGGCCATGACCAGCACGCCGGGGCGCTCGGCCCCGCCCTTCGCCAGCGCCTCGAGCAGGCTCAACGACAGCTCGTCTGCCCACTGGATGTCGTCGAGCACAAGCACGAGCGGCAACAGCTCCGACAGGGACCAGATCGTATCGCAGAGTGACGCGATCACCCGTGCTCGTGACTCCTTCGGCGGCAGCGCCGGAGGAACGGGAAGCTCGTCTTGGCCGGGCAGGCTGAGCAAGGAGGGGTTGTAAGCAGCCAGCACCGCGCCTCGACGGCCGAGGAGCCGATCCGCCGCTGCGCGCCCGCCTCTTCGTGCTCGATCGGCCACCTCGGTCAGCAGCTGCGCGACGGGATCGAGCGGCGGCGTCGCTCCAGCTCCGGGCGTGCAGCGGCCTGAGATCACGAGGAGACCCGAATCCGCGAACAGGTGCTCCGCGCTTCGACTCACTTCTTTCGCGAGACGGGTTTTACCCACGCCGCTCTCGCCACGTATGAACAACAACCCGGCGTGCTGACGGCTAGCCGCACGCTGTACGGCCTTGTCGAGCTTTGACTTTTCTTCGCAGCGTCCGTTGAGCTCCGGCTGATAGAGGTAGGCACGCGGGCGCGGCCCGTCCTCGATCCCTGGTTCTGCACCTGCTGCCACGAGGGCTGCGGCTACATCGATCGCGTGACCGATCCGATCCCGCGGCGACTTCTCCAGAAGCCGCAGTATCAGGCGCTCAAGCTCCGCAGGGATCCCTGGCACGAGCAGTGAAGGCGGAAGCGGACGCTCACGCACGTGCTGGAGCGCGACGTACTCGCCAGAAAAAGGCGGCCGTCCTGTTGCGCACTCATAAAGAATACAACCGAGTGCGTAGAGATCCGCGCGCGCGTCCACCATCCTGCCACAGATCTGCTCGGGAGCACAGTATTCTACGGTCCCCCTGGAAGGGGCTACATCGAGTTCCTCGCGCCCACCAGCGCCGAAGTGCGCGGCGATGCCAAAATCGATGAGCACCGGGCGCCCGTCGGCCTGCAAAAAGATGTTGCCCGGCTTGAGGTCACGGTGAACCAGGCCCTCGCCGTGCAGGAACGCGAGCGGCGCACAGACGCGGCGGATCAAGGTGAGGAGCGGGCCGAGCGCCGGTGCAGACGCCATCTGCGGCGGCGCGACGACCACGCGTGGGGGCTGTCCGAGGTGACTGGTCATCGGCGCTGTCGCGTCATCCAACGCCGCCGAACCAGCACCATCTCGGCCGCTGCCACGCCCCGCCCAACGAGCGGCGAGATGCTCGCCCAGCGTGGATCCTTTCAAAAGCGGCATCGCATACCAAGGCGTCCCGCCGATCACGCCCTCGTCGAGGATAGGGACGATTCCGGGGTGCCGCACGCGACGGAGCGCATAGATCTCACGGCGAATGCCGGCGAGCTCGGCGCGGTCCGTCACCGGCACCGTCTTGATAGCCACCTCTTCGCCCGTGTCGGCGTGCTGGCCTCGGTAGACGACGCCCATGCCCCCGCGGCCGAGGATCCCTGAAAGCCGATAACGTCCAAGGCTCGAAGGAGTAAGCATCGCCTCGCCCCCTGCCGGCTCCGTGTCTGTCACTCGAGAGCGCAAAGGTGTCCCTCCCTGTGCTCGCGACCCTACATCAATGCTTCTCGACGCAACGAGCGCACCGGTGGCTTCGCCTTCTGCAATGCAACGGTGTATCGCCGCGACCTGCAACGTGGTGCTCCCGATGCCCGCGATGCAATGCACGAGGTGTGCCGCACCGGGTACCCCCTCCGATCCCCGAAAACCGTCGTATCTCTCCCCGCCAGGAGGCGGCATGACCAGGCCAGATCTGGCCTTGGGTCTGCCATTTCTGGCCGATGGCTCGCCTCGGGGCACCTGGCCATGCCCGCAGCTGGGGTCCAACATCGTCCAGCGCGCCCCGCCGAGTGCTGGTGCCGCTGGCCCCGAAGCGCTCCCGAACGGGAGCCCAGGCGTACGATTTCATTTGACATCGCGAGCAGCATCACTTCGCGGACTTGAGCCCGAGCTCCTTGATCCTGCGCCCCAAGGTGCGGAGCGGCATGCCGAGCTGGCGCGCGGCCGCTACCCGGCTGCCGCCGACACGGTCGAGCACCTCCTTGATCATCTGCGCCTCGGCTTTGCGGACATGCGCCTTCACCGAGCGCTCGGATGCGGTGTCGCCTGCTAGGTGCTCCTCCTCGGGCGTGCGTGGCGGCGCCTCCTGCGCTGCCGCGTGAGCCGCGGCCGCGCGCACGCGCGGGGGCAGGTCCTCGGGCTGGATCAGCTCGCTGCGGACCAGGACCACCGCGCGCTCGACGACGTTGCGGAGCTCTCGCACGTTCCCTGGCCATCGGTACACGTGCAGCATCGCCATCGCCTTGTCAGAGATGCCTCGCACGCTCCGGCCATGTGCGGCGTTGGCCTCCTTCAGGAAGAGCTTCACGAGCGGAGCCATCTCGTCGCGCCGCTCGCGCAGCGGGGGGACCTCCAGCTCGATCGTGCTCAACCGGTAGTAGAGATCCTCGCGGAAGGCGCCCTGCCTGACCATGGCCGCCAGATCGCGGTGCGTCGCCGCGATGACGCGCACGCGCACCTCCACCTCGTGCGTCGAGCCCACGCGAGAGAACCTTCCGGTCTCCAGCACCCTCAGGAGCGCTGCCTGCGCGGCGAGCGAGAGCTCGCCTACCTCGTCGAGGAATAAGGTCCCCTGATGCGCGGCCTCGAACACCCCGATCCGCTGATGCGACGCGCCCGTGAAGGCCCCTCGCTCGTGCCCGAACAGCGAGCTTTCCAGGAGCGATGGGGGAAGCGCAGCGCAATTCACGCTGACCGGAGGCTTGTCACGCTGCGCGCTGTGCTCGTGGATGAAGCGCGCCATGAGCTCCTTCCCGGTCCCGGTCTCGCCGTGCAAGATCACAGGGACGCGTGACGACGCCACTTTCCGCGCGGCGTCTATGAGCTCACGCATGGCCGCCCCAACGATCATGCCCTCGTGACCGAGGGTGACGTCGCTCTTTGCCCACACATCTGTCGAGGCCGTCATCACGGGGCGCGCCGCGCTCGCGCGACCGGCTGCTCCGCGCGCCAGCTCGATGAGCTTTTCGACCGTGGTCGCGGCCTCCGGATACACTGCGATGCCAACCGCGTGAGGGACACCGTCCGGACCCGGCGCCGAGGAGACCGCATGCGCCATCTGCGACGCGGCCTCGGCGCCCGTCTCCGGGAGCAGGACGAGCGCCGTGTCCGGGGAGTAGAGGCTGGCTCGGTCGATGTCCGTCCGCAGCCTCGTCAGCAGGCCGGTCACCCAGGCGCTGACCGGCGATCGGGCGGCCTCCAGCGTCAGCGCGCGCACCGCGAGGATCGCGAAACGTCGGCCGAAATGGCGCGCTCGCTTGATCTCGTCCTGGATCCGCGCTCGAAAGCTCTCCTCGCTCTCCACCTGCGGGAGCGTCGCCGCGCCGAGGACGACCACGTGCGCGACGACCGTACCCAGCAACACCTCGCCGCCAAGCGCGATCTCGGCGCGCTCGACCCGAGTGCCCCCGGCCCATGTGCCGTTGGTCGATCCGAGATCCTCGACGAGGACGCGCCCTTCGAGCAGAGAGAACCGCGCGTGCTCGCGCGACAGCGTGCGGTCCGGCAAGCGCAGGTCCGACGGTTCGCCGCGCCCGACGACCTGCGCCTCGCCTGGAGCCAGCTGGATCACCTCGACGCCGTCTCGGTAGTGGAACACGACCGTGACGCCCCGCCGCGCCGGGGGAGTCCCTCCGTCCGCGCTGCCTGACATCCGCTCGGTGCTTGTATCGCCCCGCTTGTCTTCGCGTTTCTCCTTGGACATGTCCGCCTGAGCCAGTAGGAAGGGGTGGAACGCACGCTCAGGGGAGCAGGCCGGGGGCCCCCTGGTCCAGCAGATTCGCGCCAGTCCAGGGCGCCGAAGCCCCTGAGCGGGGTGAAATGGCAGAGACGTCCGCTGCGCGAGCAAGGGTGAGGCGCGGCAATGGCGTCCTATCCTCGTCACGCTGCGGGGGAGGAGCGCGGCGGGCGGGCAGTTCGAGTGACTGGCTCTCCGGCGGGCCAGGGCGGGCGTGAAACGGCGTCGGCCTAAGGGCAGTCCGGCAGCGCGAGCAGGTTGTTGGGCTGCTCGCCGTCGGCCTCCGTCTTCACGTAGTCATGGCCGGCCGAGGAGCGCGCGATCACGAGGGTCACGCGATGTCCCCCCGGTCGTTCGACGTAGTAGCTGAACCGCTTGCTGCTGATATTGGAGATGGCCACGGCGAGCGGGTGATACCATGGCGTGCCATCGGGCTCGACGCCGCCGATTCCCTGGATGCGCTCGTGCGCGCTCTGCCGGTTCGTTCTCCTGATGCATGAAACACGTTTCATCATGGCTGTCTTCAACTCCTTCGTCTCGCACGCAGGAAATCCTGGTGCCTGAGGGCGGCTCGCCGTGGAGCGAGCTGCCAAAAGGAAAGACGCCGTCCCGTTGCCGATCGAGCGAGAAATCTCGCGCTCAGATCACGAAGAACGCACGAGCAACGCGAGCACCTCGCGCATCGCAGGGCGTTGCGAGGGCTTCTTGCTCAACATCCGCGCCACCAGATCGCGGCGCTCCTCGGAGACGACGCCGTCGAGCAGAGCGAGCGGAGGCTGCTCGAAGAGGTGGAGGCACATCAGCGCCTCCTGGTCTCGCGCGATGAAAGGGAGCTGGCCCGTGAGCATCTGAAATAGAAGAACGCCCAGGGAGTAGACATCCGCCTTCGGACCGACATCCTTCGACTTGAGCCACTGCTCGGGAGCCATGTAATCCCACGTCCCCAGCAAGGCCTCGCCGCTGGTCGAGACCGGAAGCAGAGCATCCGCTCCCTGGCGCGCTCTCTCACCACCAGGCCCAGGTCGCACCTTCGCAAGCCCCAGGTCCGCCAGCTTGTACCGGGCGGTCGTGGGATCTCCATCGTCCGAGAGCACGTTGGCCGGCTTCAGATCGCGGTGAACGATGTCGCGCTCGTGAAGCGACGAGAGCCCCTCCGCGATCTGCGCCGCGACGCGCGCCGCGACGCCAGCCAAGAGGCCTACTCGAGCGCCGGCAAGCACCGCTTGGAGGCTCACGGGCAGCCACTCCAGGATCATGTACGGCGGCCCTGCGGGGAGGCGGCCCCAGGCGAGGACGGCCACGACATGCGAATGCTGGATGCCCTCCAGCACGCGCGCCTCGTTGAGAAAGCGAGAGAGGGTGTCGGCATCAAGGCAGAAGATGTCTCTCAGGACCTTCACCGCGACAGGCCGGCCGCTCAGCGTCTCGCGACCTTCGTAAACCTCGCTCATCGACCCCTCGGCCGCGAAGCGTACCAGGTGGAAGCGCCCTACGCACGATCCCGGCGCAAGCATGGGAGCCGCCTTCACCCTCTCCGGCACTTCAGCGCAAGCGACGCTGGACGGATCGACTGGATGCGCTCTATCCACTCGAGCATGGGCCGCAGTTCGTGCGCACAGGCTGGATGGTCGGCCAGGAAGGCCTCCGGGCCCAAGCGCTCTCCAGCGTCGCGCCGCCGCAGGTAGAGCAGCAGCGCAGCGGCAGCGTCCGTCGGGGAGACCTCGGGGCCCCCCGCCTCCGGACGAACCTCACGTTCGCTCGTTACCCGGGACCGTAGCGCCTTCAGGCCACGCCGCAGGAGCCCTGCCACGGCGGCCTCTGTTTTCCCCATGCGCTGCGCGACCTCGGCGACGGGGAAGTCCCTCAGGTGGCACAGATAGATCGCTTCGCCCTGATCGTCCGGAAGCTCGTAAATTTGCGCCAAGAGCTCCGTCAGCTGTTCCTCACGCATCATCTCCTGGCTTGGGCTCTGCTGAGGAGTGGGAACGGCCATCGCCTCGAGGCAGCCGTCAAGTGGTGTCGTCCTGCGGCCGTCGCGCTTTCCTCGCTTCTCGTCGCGCAGCGCCTGCAATGCGTAGTTCCGGAGCACAGAGTGCAGCCAGGAAAGCCACTCCGCTTTCGTGATCCCGGTGAACGTGGAGAACTTCTCGAAGGCGCGCAGCGAGGCCTCTTGCGCGACGTCCGAGGGCCGGAGGGCGCGGGACCTGACATCCTTCAGGCGCAGGGCAGCCCACCGCTCGAGCATCGGTCGGCACGTGCCAAATAGCTCCTCGAGAGCGGAGTGATCGCCGGCGCGCGCTCGGCCGATCAGCTCCTCGACAGGGATCTCCGGGCTACCATCGAGGCTCATGTCGCGACGCATGCTGCCATAGTACGCCGTATCCTTCACCGCAACACCGCAGCGGCTCGACGCGGCCGGCTTCGGCCTGCGCTTCACATCCGGCTTCGCCGAACGTGCGCGCGTCAAGTGGCAGAAAGGACGACATGCGCTCTCCTTGATAGTCTGGATCAGGTACGGTCTGTTCGTCATCGCGCGCTCAGGTCCATGGCTCTCGAATCTTGAGGCGTCCAACCTGCGGAAGTGCATTGCTGGACATCGTGCCGACCACGTTCATGCGGTCCGGGCGAGGCCGTCGCAGGACGAGCCTCCAGAGGAAAGGACGCCGTCCGTGACCAAACCGGTCGCGCCGATCTCACTTTTTTCACCAACCTGGAGCAGCGCACCGAAAACCGACCCGTGCTCCTTCCGGAAGATGCCTGCACGGTCGCAGCGGCACACAGGAATACGCGAAGCGCAACGCGTCGCGTCATACGCGTCGTACCCCCCAGAATCACCGCAGGACCAGACAGCTTCAGTTTCGCCCCGCAGCACGCACAATTCCATTCAGGACGCAATCGCGTACACGGTGCTCCCCGGCCAGGGTGACGCAAGCAGACGCCACCCGGGTGCCCGCTGCACCTTGCGATGCTCGGCAGCCGAGCCTCAACGACAGCCCGGAGCGTCCCCCTGCTCAGTCCGCGGGCACCACGGTGATCACCCCCATCGTGTACAGCGCCGAGGTATCCCAGACGAGCCCGTCGGCGAGCGGCACCGCGATATTCACCTCGTCGAACGCCCCCTCCAGTGCGCCGCCGAAGCCGAGCAGGACGACGTTATCCCCGGCCTGAAACGGCGCCGAGCCCTCCGCCGCGACCACCTCCAGCACGCCCCCGAGGCTCATGTCCCCGTCGACGTCCAGGATCGGCGCCGCGCTCGGGCCCCCGACCGTGATGCGCAGCGCCGCGCTAGGGCCCTGACTGTAGGCGCCCGTGATCGCCGTCGAGGAATACGCGTCGCCCACGATCAGCTCGCCGGCGTGGATGTTGACGAGATCGCCCACGATGACGCCGGCGCTGAGCCGCCCGCCGGCAAAGTCGAAGTCGCCCGCTCCGGCCTCGATCGCGCCCGCGACAAGATCGCCGTCCGCGAGGCGCACGGAGGGCGCCTCGTCGGGATCGCCTTCCTCGAGCGGCGCGGACCGGAGGACGCCGCCGATACGGACGAGCCCGCCGCCGTCGACGAGGAGCGCCGGCCACAGGGACCTAGACGCGAGCACCGTCACATCACCGCCGTTGATCCATGACGCATGGACGCCGTCCACCGCGACGAAGGCCGCGCCGTCGCGCGAGCGGATCTCGACGTCCTCCGTCAACAGGGTCCCGTACGCCCCGATCGAGACTTCACCCGCGAACTCACCGAACTCGATGTCGGCCCCCACGCGCAAGAGCCCTTGGTTGGTCCAGGTCCCGCCCCAGCCGCTCACGGCCACGTACGTCCGACCGATGCCGGGGTCGCCCTCGATCCGCGCATTCACGGTGGAGAGCTCGGCCGCGTAGACGTCCAGCTGGCCGACGCCGCCGCCACCCACCACGAAGTCGCCCGTGTTCACCCACCTCGTCCACGCGCCCGTGGCGCGCGCCATACCCAGGCAGAACCGGCACCCTCCAACCCACGTGTTGTTCGAGAAGAAGCTCGCACCTTGCCTGAGAGCCAGGCGGCCAACCCCCCGGCGGGGAAGGTACACGTCGGTCCGGCTCGTCAGGGCGGCGTCGTAGCCCTCGACGAGCACGTTGCCGATGGAGTCGGCCCCCGTGCTGATCACGAGCGCGTCGGTCGTCACCTGGGCCCCCCTGCGGACGGTGACGACGCCCTCGGAATCTCCGAAAGCAATGTCGATGGCCCCGCTGTTGAGCCACCTCGATCCGTACCCGAGGATCTCGACGGTGCCCGTGCCGTACGAAGCTCGCCCGACATAAGCGCCGGCGGAGATCAACGTCCCCCCATTGGAGACGGTCACGCGTGCCGGGTCATGGCTTATCGTGTTCACCACCAGAGCGCTCGACCCGAGATCCCAGGGATCCGTGGGGTTCTGGGGCGATACGTCCCCCTCGACCACCACATCCGCATAGGCCAGCCCTGCCATGCTCGCCGACGCTGCCGCGAGCAGAGACGCCAACGCCAATCGGACTTGCTGTTTCATGGGTCTTGCCTTTCAGGATACTACGTCGTGGTCCACAGGACACGCTCGTGCGCATGGCGGACTCAACCGCTCACGGGGCGCCTGGTCTCGAGATCGAACACGTCGCCGGCGCTGAGCACGTGGAGGCGCACGTCGAAGAGGCTGAGCACCCGGTCCTCCTGCTCCTCACCGAGGTTCGTGTGGCTGATGCCGCGCCCGTCCACGATGTAGACTGCGCCCGACCCCAGCACACGCAGGCTCCGGTTCGTGTCGATCACGGCGGCCGTGTCCTCGTCGATCCCGACCCCGAGAAGGCGGGGATTGTGCGCGACGGCGCCGAGCAGCCGGCCGAGCCGGCCGCGCTGCGCGAAGTGCTGGTCGACGAGGATGTCGCGGACCAGCCCGAGGCCCGGCGCCATGCGGACCGCGCCGCGCACCTTCGCGGACTCCTCGCCTGCCCCGCCCACGAGCATCGTCTCGCTCATGACCGAGGCGCCGGCCGAGGTGCCCGCGACGAGGCCGCCGCGCCGGTACAGCCCGACGATGGCGTCCGCGGCGCGGCTGCCGCCGAGCTTGCTCGTGATCTTGAGCTGATCGCCGCCGGTGAAGAAGACGCCCCCCGCGTCCTCGATCGACCGTATCCACCGCTCCTCGTTCGCGTCCCCGCGCTGGGCGATGTCGAGGTGCCTGACGTCGCCGGCGCCGAGCCCGCGAAAGACCTGCTCGTACTCGCTCCAGAGCTCGCCTGCGACCTCGCTCGCGAGCGTGGCCACCACGACCGGGCGCCCGCGGGCGCCGGCCACGACCTCGCGCAGGATCTGCCGCTCGCCCGTCTTGTCCTCGTGGCCTCCGATGAGCACCAGCGCGCCGCCGGCGCGCAGCGCGCCCGCCGAGAGGTCGCCCCTGGGCCCCTCAGCGCTCCCTGTACTTCCGACCATGCAGCTCGACCTTTCGATTGCTTTGCTCGAGGAACCGCTCCGTGACCGCGAGCCGCCCGGCCTTGACCATCCGCCGCCCCCGCGCGACGACCTCGAGGATCTCGAGAGATCCCCGCTCGAGCACCACCACGTCGGCGTCGTGGCCCGGCCGGAGCGCGCCTTTGCGGCCGAGCTTCAAGATGCGCGCCGTGTTCGACGTGACCAGCGGCAACACGCGCTCCAGAGAGAAGCCGTGCTCGCGCACCACCTCGCGCACCTGCTCGAACAGGGTGCGCGGGCTCGGGATCGAGGCGTCCGACGAGGCCGTAAGGTTCGCGAGATCGCCGCCCTCGTCGCAGAAGAGGCGCAGCCACTTGCCGAGATCCTCCTCGACGGTGTCGATGTCGACCGTGACCCCCTGCCGCGTGAGCGCGATGGCCTCGCGCATCAGAGGCTCGCTCCGCTCGACGTGCGTCGGGTAAAGCCACCCGGGCGCGACGTCGTGCTCGGCGAGGAGCCGGCGCACCGGCTCGAGCCGCCCTGGCCCGTCGCCCATGTGGAGGTGCGTGACACCCGCCTTGCCGGTGAGGATGCCCCCCACGTAAGCGTCGCTCGCGAGCCGCGCGAGCTCGGCGAGGCTCGGCTCGGTGCTGCGGAGATCCGAGACGGCCACCTCGCCGGCCCCGATCACCTCGTCGACGAGCAGCATGTCGCGGCGCACGGAGCCGGTCAGGGTCACGGGCGGCACGTCGTAGCCGCCCGAGTAGAGGTACGCCGATATCCCCTCTTCCTTGAACGCCTTGGCCTTGGCCAAAAGGCCCGTCATGGTCTTGGTCGTCGTGTCGACGCCGAGGCACCCCACCACCGTGGTGATGCCCGCCGTCACCACCTCCCGCAGCGCGATCTCGGGCGTCTGCGACGCGAAGCCGCGCTCGCCGCTGCCGCCGAGCAGGTGCTCGTGCGGGTCGATCAGGCCCGGGATGACCACGCAGCCGCGCGCGTCGATCACCTCGACCTCGAGCCCGAGGGCGGCGAGCGCGCGGCCGTCGACCGGACCGACCTTGGCGATCCGATCGCCGGCCACGAGCACCGACGCGGCGCCCGCCGGCTCCGGGGCGTAGACCTCCCCCCCCTCGATGAGCACGAACATCAGACCGCCACGTGGGTGTCCTCGTGGCGCCGCGCGCGGCCCCGGATACCGGAGCTCAGCTCGGGCACCGCGCTCACCGCCACGGCCCCCATCCGGACGAGCATCTCCCCGACGAGCGCCGCGTCCTCGGTGAAGAGCACGATGACCTCACCCGGCTCGGCGGTGGCGAGCGCGTGCTCGATCGCCTCGCTCTCGTCCGGGATCACCTGGCAGAGCTGCCCGGGCTGCACCTCCGCCACGACCCGCTGCAGGAGCGCCGGGACCTCCCCGGGCGCGCGGCCCCGCAGGTCGCCGTCGTCCTTGCAGAGGATGCGGTGGAACCCGCCGTTCGCGATCTCGCAGGCGCACGCCTCCAGGAGCGCGTTCGAGCGATCGCCGGGCAGGCTCACGATGCCGGTGAGCCTCCGCCCCTCCCACTGCGCCGCGAGGGCGCATGTCGCCCGGAACGCGCCGGGGTTATGGCCATAGTCGAGCAGCACGTAGTTGTCCTCGAGCTGGTACAGGTTCGTGCGGCCGCGGTTGTTGCTGCACGCGTCGAAGGTCTGGAGCGCCCGGGCGACGGTCTCGACCGGCACCCCCTGCGCGCGGCAGGCCGCGACCGCCGCCATGGCGTTCGCCACCTGGAAGAGCGCCGCGCCCCCGAACGTCGCCGGGATGTTCGCCGCCGGCACGATGTGCCGCTCGACCACGCCTTGCAGCTCCACGATCCAGCCGCTCCGGAGCGTATACCCCGTGCCGCCCCGCGCGACGTGCTCCCGCAGCACGGCGCTCTCCGGGTCGAGCGCGAAGAACACGATGTTCCGCGAGAGCTTCGCCATCCGGCGGTGCTGCGGGAGCGCCGCGAGCAGCGGGTCCTCCGCGTTGAGCACCAGCGTGCCGCCCTCCCGCACCCGCTCGGCGACCACCCCCTTGATCCAGAGCAGGTCGTCGACGCTCTCGATGCCGTCCTGGCCCAGGTGATCCGGCCCGATGTTGGTCATGATCGCGACGTCGGACCAGTCGTAGCCGAGCCCCCGCCGGACGATGCCGCCGCGGGCCGTCTCGAGCACCGCGATGTCCACCGTGGGATCGAACAGGATCGCGCGGGCCGACCCCGGTCCGGTGGTGTCGCCCGCCTCGACGCAGCGGTCGCCGACGTAGATGCCCTCGGTGGTGGTCATTCCCACCGTCGCGCCGGTCGCGCCGAAGACGTGCCCCACCATGCGCGTGGTCGTCGTCTTGCCGTTGGTGCCCGTGATCGAGACGATGGGGATGCGCGACGGCGTGCCCGGCGGATAGAGCATCTCCACGATGGCGCCGCCCACGTCCCGGGGCTTTCCCTCGCTCGGGTGCTCGTGCATGCGGATGCCCGGGGCCGCGTTCAGCTCGATGATCGCGCCCATCGCGCCGCCGCCGAGCGGACGGGAGATGTCGTCGGCCACGAGGTCGATGCCGCAGATGTCGAGATCGATGGCCCGCGCCGCCCGCTCGCACAGGCGGGCCGTGTCGGGGTGCACCTCGTCGGTGACGTCCCGCGCGATGCCCCCGGTCGAGAGGTTGACGCTCTCGCGCAGGATGAACCGCTCGCCGGGCGCCGGCACCTCGTCGAGCGAGCGGCCGTGCTTCGCGAGGCAGGCGCGCACCACGTCGTCGACCACGATCTTCGTGAGGACGCCGTTATGCCCGTCGGCCCGCAGCGGGTTCTGGTTCTCCAGCGCGACGAGCTCGGACACCGTGTGTCGCCCGTCGCCCACCACGTGGGCCGGCAGCCGCTCGCTCGCCGCGACCATCCGCCCGTTCACCACGAGCACGCGGTAGTTGCGCCCGCTCACCATCTCTTCCACGAGCACGCGCGGCCGGTGCTCGCGGGCGATCTCGAACGCCTCGCGCACCTCGGCCTCGGACGAGAGGTTCAGCGACACGCCCTTTCCCTGGTTGCCGTCGAGCGGCTTGACCACGACGGGCGCGCGCAGCTGGCCGAGCGCGCGCGCCGCCTCGTCGGCGGTCCTCACCACGATCCCGCGCGGCACCGGCACCCCTGCCCGCTCGAGCAGCTGCTTCGTGAGCTGCTTGTCGCCGGCGATCTCGACGGCGACGAAGCTCGTGCGGCACGAGGTGGTGGCCTGGACGAAGCGCCGGTGTTTGCCGTAACCGAAGACGAGCAGGCTCTCGTCGTTGAGGCGCGACCAGGGGATCCCCCGCTTCTCGGCCGCCTTGACCACGGCCCGCGTGCTCGGCCCGAGGGCCGTGTCCTCGGCGACCCTCGCGGCCTCGGCGACCTTGGCCGCGACGTCGAACGATCGCCCCTCGAGCACGGCGGTGACGAGCTCGAAGGCGCCCTCGAGCAAGAGGCGCATGGCGGCCTCGTTCTCGAACTCGACGATCACGTCGTACAGGCCCGGCGCCCCGGCGTAAACCGTCTTGCCATAGGTGACCCCGATGCCCGCCGGCTCGCTCAGCTCGAGCGCGACGTGCTCGATGATGTGGCCCCAGTACGTCCCCTCCCGGAGCCGCTCGACGAAGCCCCCGGGCCTGCCCCGCGAGCAGTGGTGCTCGCCGAGGCCCGGGAGGAGGGCGAGCAGGGCGTCGACGAAGCGCGGGATCTCCGCGCTGCTCGTCTCGGCGAGCTCCCCCAGATCGAGGGTCATGCGGAGGACAGGCCAGCTGGCGAACACGTTGGGGCCGTGGAGCGTACGGATGCTGAGGATGCGCATGGGACTAGCTCGGGTGTTGATGTCGGTTCACTGGGAGTCGAGGATCGGTCTTCTCTCGAGCAGATCGAAGCTGCGGCCGTGAGGCAGCGAGTGCAGGGTCACCTCGCAGAGGGTGATGCAGCCCCCCGTCCGGGTGTCCACCGCGTCGTTGAACGAGGCGCCCCCGGCGTCGATGATGGTGACGGCGCCGCTCCCGATCACGGTGGCCCGGTGCCCCTGGACGACGATGGCGGTGTCCTCGTCGATGCCGACGCCGAGGTAATGAGGGAACAGGCCGATCACGGAGAGCAGCCGGCCGATGCGGCCCCGCTGCGCGAAATGTTGATCGATGATGACGCCGGGCAGGAGCTCGAGGCCCGGCCCGGTGCGCACCGCGCCGGCCCGCGGGGACCTGGTCTCGCCCTCGACGATCATCGTCGACGACATGACCGCTGCCCCGGCGCTCGTCCCGCCGACGACCATGCCCTCCTCGCACCGCCGGTGGAGCGTCGTGTCCACCCCGGTGCCGCCGAGCCGGTTCATGATGCGGAGCTGATCGCCGCCCGTGAAGAAGGTGCCAGTCGCGCGCTCCACCTGCCGCATGGCCGCCTCGTTGCGGGCGTCGTTGCGGGCTGCGATGGTGAGCACGGAGACCTCCGGCGCGCCGAGCTCCTGGAAGATTCGCTGATAGAGCTCGCCGACCTCGTCGGGCGTCTCGCTGGCCGAGGGGATGACCACGATGGAGGCCTGCTCGCCCCCCGAGAGGCGCACGAACTCGCGCAGGATCGTGCGCTCGCCCTCCTTGTCTTCGGCGCCTCCGATCGCCACCAGCCGCGGGAACACGGGAGCGGGAACCATCCTGGAAGCCCACTCCCCTTGGCAACCCGCAGGCCAAGGGGCTCTCGCTCCGTTTCAGGCACGTTTCAGCCGCACGCCCCGATCTGGGGGTGGCAAATTGCCACACAGTGTCCGTATTGCCACCCTCGCTCGTTGCGGCTGAGGTCGTCCAGCTCGTTCCAGCAGCCCCGCGGGAAGCGCTCGGGCGCGGGGATCCTGCTGAGTCCGTAGGCAGGGCGGCGCCGGGGCGGGTATCATCGCGCGCACCCGTGAAGATCCCTCGAGCTTCCTTCTCTGGCGCGTACGGCGCGCTCGGCGTGCTCGCGCTCGGCGCGCTGTCCGGCTGCGGATCGTACGTCTCCGACTACATGCCACCGGCGGACGGGCGGGCGCGCCCGGTGTTCCGCGACGGAGAGGTGGTGATGGAGATCGGCGGGGGGGACACGCCGGAGTGCCGGTCGGGCGACGAGGAGAGCCCCGGCGGGGCGGCGCCTCCGACGCCGCCGAGCGCCTCGTCCTCGCGCGTGAGCGTCCACGGGGGCTTCTGGGTGCCGGTGTATTATGGCCCTCCCATCGTCGTCGTGAGGCGCGGCGAGGCGGCGCCGCTCCCGCACATCCACCAGGCTCACGGGAGCGTGGTGCGGGTGCCCGCGTCGCCGTCGAAGGGGGGCAGCGCCGGGACCGGCGGCAGCGCGACGCCCCGGGGCAGCGGCGCCAAGGGCAGCGGCGGCGGCAGCGAGGCGGTCGCCGTCGTGCTCGTCTCGGCCGCGGTGATCGCGCTCATCGCGCTGCCCGCGGTGGCCGTGGGGCTGTCGGTCGGGCGCACGGAGGCCGAGGAGGAGACGGCCGTGACGCTGGACCGCGTGAACGCCTACAACGACATGGCGCGCACGCCCGGGTCGCGGTGCGCGGCGGCGACGGCTGGAAGGTTGTCGCCGTGAGCCGCGCGAAGAGGCCCTGGACCAAGGCGCCCGCCGCGGCCGCGTGTGTGCTCGGCTGCACGCTGCTCGGCTGCACCAGCGGTCGCACGCTCTACGCCCCGCGCTACGTGGCCCGCGGCGAGCTCACCGCGAGCTACGACGACGGGTTCGCGCTGTGGGCCGGCGGGCAGAAGGTGGCAGAGAGCTACCATTACGAGGGCCTGGAGGAGTTCGTGCGCTGCGTGCCCGAGGCGCGCGAGCACGCGCGGCAGGCCGCGCGGAGCGGCCGGTCGGCGACGACGTACTCCACGCTGGGGGCGGTGCTCGGGGTCGCGGGCCTCGGCGGGTTCACAGGGCTCTATTTCTACGACAAGGACAAGGGCGTCATGGCCGCGTTCCTCGGCACCGGGATCGCCGTGGCCGTGGCCGGCGTGGTGCTCGGCGGGCTCTCGAGGCCGGCCAAGGAGAGCGCGCACGGGCACGCGCTCGACGCGATGAACTACTACAACGACGCGGTCGGGAGCCTCGGCGCGACATGTGATGATCTCACCTATCCAGCGCCGGCCGGGCCGGAGCCGCCGGCGGCGCCCGAGCTCCCGCCGCCTCCGCCTCCCCCTCCGCCGACCCTTCCGGAGGGCGACGCGCCGCCGGCGCCGCCGGCCTCGCCAGAGAACGAGCCGCCGTCGCCGGCGATGTAGCAGGGCGCGCCGCCGCCGTAACGAGCGGGCTCTCCGCCCTGATCGCTCACTCGTCGTCGCCTTCGCACAGCGCCGCGAGCCGGCGCTCGTCCTCGGGCCCGCCCGCGGCGCGCGCCGTGTAGTAGACGAGCAGCTGCCTGCTCGCCGTCGTCGACGCGAGCGTGTGCCACTCGAGCAGCAGCGGCTCGCCGTCGGCGTCGCGGCTGCCCACGCCCCGGCCCCCGACACGGAATGCCTTGATGCCGCTCACCTTGGCGCGGACCTCGTGGCGCGCCCAGATCGTCCGGAACACCTCGCTCGTCTCGAGCAGATCCGCGATGAGCGCGTCGTACTCCGGATCACCCACGTACGAGCTCGCGTCGAAGCGGAAGCCGGCCACGGCCTCCTTCTCGACCACACCGATCTCCGCGTATCGCGCGCGCAAGCCCGCGTGATGGAACGTCATCCAGAGCAGGTTGCGCCGCCGCGGGGGGACGTCGCCGAAGTCCGCCAGCAGGCGGCACGCCGCCCTGTTCCACGCGAGCACGTCGTACCGCGGGCTGATGACGAGCGCCGGGACGCGCATCGCCTCGAGGGCGCGCGCCATCGCCGGCTCGGGCCGCTCCTGCCGCGCCGCCGGCCGCGCCGCGGCGCCGGCGTGCTCGGGCCGCGCCAGGTAGAAGAGGTGGCCTCGCTCGTCGTCGTCGAGCTTCAGCACGCGCGCGATCGCCTCGAGCGTCTCGCGCGACGGGTTGACGTCGCGCCCTTGCTCGAGCCGCGTGTACCAGTCGACGCTGAGCCCCGCGAGCTGCGCGAGCTCCTCGCGCCGCAGCCCCGGCGTGCGCCGCCGCTTGGCCGCGGCCGCGCCGCCCGCGATCGGCGCGGCGCGCTGCCTCCTCCCTCGCAGGAAATCCGCCAGCTCGCTCCGCCTGTCGCTCACGATCGCGCGCGCCCCGGGCATGGGATCATCATGCACCACCCGCGCTCCCGTATCCAGGGATTGCCAGTCCTAGGTTCGCCGCTCGTCTTCCTATGCTCTCCGCGGAGCTCCAGATTGCGGTCATCCCCCCAGCGGGGAACCCAACCAGGAGCAGACACCATGTCCCAGAATCTCTCTCTCGCAGGTCGCATCGCCGTCGTCACCGGGGCCTCCAGCGGTATCGGTGAAGCCGCCGCGCGCAAGCTCGCCGAGCAGGGCGCGGCCGTCGCGCTGCTCGCGCGCCGCAAGGACCGCCTCGAGTCGCTCGCCGCCCGGATCCGCGCCGCGGGCGGGCGCGCGCTCCCGCTCGCCGTCGACGCCAAGGACAAGAACGCCGTCGCCGAGGCGGCGCGGGTGATCTCCGGCGAGCTCGGCACCGTCGACCTCGTGCTCAACAACGCCGGCGTCATGTTGCCGTCCGGCGTCGAGGAGCACCGGGTCGCCGACTTCGAGCAGATGATCGAGGTCAACGTCACCGGCGCGATGCGGGTCGTTGACGCGTTCGTCGATCCGCTGGTCGCGGCCGCGGCGAAGGGCGGGCCCTCGGACCTCATCAACATCTCCTCGATCGCCGCGCACGACGTCTTCCCGACCTTCGCCGTTTACTGCGCCACCAAGGCGGCGGTCACCCACCTCTCGCGCAACCTGCGGGCCGAGCTCGGCCCCAAGCACGTCCGCGTCTCGGTCATCGAGCCCGGCTTCGTCGACACCGAGCTCCAGAGCCACATGACCAACGAGGCGGCCAAGGAGTGGATCGCCGGCGCCAAGAAGCAGATCACGTGGCTCACGGCGGAGGACCTGGCGAGCACGATCGCCTTCACGGTCGGCCTGCCGCGGCACGTGAACCTGCCGCACATCACCATCATGCCGACGCAGCAGGTCTGATCGGCGCTCTCGTTCCGCACAGCAGGGGTCGGCTCGCCGCGCCAGGCTTCCTCGCGCGGCGAGCCGGCTTCTTCTACTTCCCAGCGACGCGTCCCTCGCGCCAGGGAGACAGGTCCGCTCCGGAGGCATCCTGGACAGACCTGGTCCGGCGGCTTCGGTTGACCCATCGAGTTATCGTCAAAGATAAAATGCATGGCTAAGTCGGTCTACTCGATGATCATGTCACTGGTCGAGCGCGACATCACTGTTGACGGTCCTGAGCTCACCGCGCACGCGATAAGAGCCGGCCTTGTCGACGAGCTCCAGATGATCGTTTGCCCCGTGGTCGTGGGCGGCGGAAAGCGGTTCTTCCCGGATGGCGTGCGGCTGGCTCTTGAGCTGGTTGAGGAGCGACGGTTCCGCAAGGGTGTGGTCGCTCTGCGATACGCCGCCCGCGGCTGATCGGGTGCGCCGGCAGGTCAGCGCGCGCGCGCGCCGCGCGCCACCGACGCCGGCGTCACGCCGAGGACGCGGCGCATGCACCGCGCCATGTGGCTCTGGTGCGCGAACCCGGCCTCGAGCGCCACCTGGCTGGCCGGCCGATCGCCGCGCAGGAGCAGCGCCTTCGCGCGCTCCACCCGGCGCTGGATCACGTACTCGTGCACCGGCAGGCCCGTCGACCGCTTGAACAGGGTCTTGAGGTGGGACGCGCTGACCTCGGCGACGCCGGCCAGCCGATCCAGGGAGAGGTCCTGATCGAGGTGCTCCTCGATGTAGTCCGTCACGCGCCGGAGCTGCGGCCTCGACAGCCCTCGCGGCAGGCTGGTCGGCGCCCGGAAGCGGCCGAGCAGGTGCACCGCGAGGGCGATGCCGAGGCTCTCCGTGTAGAGCAGGCCGCTCGGGTGGCCCGCCCTGCGCTCGGCGTCGAGGGCCCAGGCGATGTGCTCGATCTGCGGATCCCGGATCTGGTGCTGCAGCTCGAGGCCGGCGCGGTCGGGATCGAGCCCCATGTCCACCGCCGCGCGGCGCAGCAGCGAAGGGGACAGCAGGAGGACGAGCGAGGTGCTGGCGTCGTCCTCGTGCCAGGCGTCCGAGAACCCGGCGGGGAGGACGTCGACGTCGCCGCGCGTGTAGACGAACCGCGTGCGGCCGCAGAACCCCCTGACCGGCGACCCGGCGTGGACCTTCAGCCGATGGTCGGGCGTGGGGTCGATCGCGACCACGCCCGGCGCGGTCGTGCGCACGTCGACGCGCAGCCCGAGGTGAGGGCGCGGCGCGCTCGCGGCCTGCTCCTGTCTTCCGGTGGCTTGCATCCCGCACGAGTATCCACCGGCGCCGGGCCGCGCGCCACGCGGCCGCGGCCGCCTCGCCGTGCCCCGGCCGCCTCGGCCGACCCGGCCGCCGCAACCCGGTCGTCCGAACGTGCTCTCCGCGCGTCCAAACGTGCGCGACGGCGGGGTTCGCAGGCCGCAACCATGGAGGCATGAACGAAACCAACACGCTCGGTGATGTCTCGATCCTCGGCCTGGGCTCCATGGGCACCGCGCTCGCCCGCGCGCTGCTCCAGCGCGGCGCCCGGGTCACCACCTGGAACCGGACGCGCTCGAAGGCCGAGCCGCTCGCCGCGGAGGGCGCGGCGCTGGCGTCGAGCGCGGCGCACGCGGCGCAGGCGAGCGCGGTCGTCGTCGTCTGTGTCACCGACTACCCGTCGACGTACCGCGCGCTGGAGGCGCCGGAGGCCGCCGCCGCCCTCGCCGGCAAGGTGCTCGTCCAGCTGAGCACGGGGACACCGCAGGAGGCCCGCGACGCCGAGGCCTGGGCGAGGCAACACGGCGCCGACTACCTCGACGGCGCCATCCTCGCGACCCCGAGCCAGATCGGACGGCCCGAGAGCACCATCCTCGCCTCGGGCTCGGAGACGGCGTTCCGGAAGGGCAAGCCGCTGCTCGAGAGCATGGCCGGGACCGTGACGTACCTCGGGGGGAAGGTCGGCGCGGCGTCCGCCGTGGACCTCGCGTTCCTCTCGCACCTGTTCGCGGGGCTCGTGGGCTTCTACCACGGCGCGCGCATCTGCGAGGCCGAGGGCCTCCGCGTGGCCGACCTCGGCGCCATGTTCGCCGGCGTCGCTCCGGCGATCGGCGGGATGATCAAGCACGACGCAGACTCCATCCAGGCCGGAACGTACGAGTCTTCCGAGGCCACGCTGGAGCTCTGTGCAAAGGCCCTCGACCTCCTCCTGCGTCAGTCCAGGGAAGCGGGGCTCGATCCCGCGCTCCCGGCGTTCGCCTCGGCGCTGTTCAGGAAGGGGGTGGCCGCAGGGTACGGAAACGAGGGGCCTTCCGCGCTGATGAAGGTGCTCCGTGAGGGCGCCTGACATGCAGAAAGGAGACGCCATGAATCGCTACGCCGGAAAGAAGGTCGTGGTCACCGGCGGGACCCACGGCATGGGGCTCGCCACCGTCAAGGCGCTCCTCGACGGAGGCGCCGAGGTGCTGCTCACCGGCCAGAACGAGGCCAACCTCGCGGCGGCGCGGCGCGAGCTCGGTCCGGAGGCGCACGTCGTGCGCTCCGACACGTCGAGCCTCTCGGACATCGACGCGCTCGGCGCGATAGTGAAAGACAAGCTCGGCGCGATCGACCTCTTGTTCGTCAACGCCGGCTTCGCGAGCCTCGGGCCGTTCGATCTGGTGACCGAGGCCTCGTTCGACAAGACGTTCGACATCAACACGAAGGGCGCCTTCTTCACGGTGCAGCGCCTTTCGCCGCTGATCCGGGACGGCGGCTCCATCGTCGTCACCACCTCCATCGCGAGCGACGGGGGCACCGCCGGCATGAGCGCCTATTCCGGGTCGAAGGCCGCGCTCCGCGCGTTCACGCGCGCCTTCGCCGCCGAGCTCCTGCCCCGCGGGATCCGCGTGAACGCGGTGAGCCCGGGGTTCATCAAGACGCCGACGATGGGCATCGCCGGGGCGTCCGAGGAGCTGCTCGCGTCCTTCGAGAAGGAGGGCAACGACATCACCCCCATGAAGCGCATCGGCGCGTCCGACGAGGTGGCCCGCGCGGTGTTGTTCCTCGCCTTCGAGGCGACCTTCACCACCGGCGCCGAGCTGCCCGTCGACGGCGGCCTGGGCCAGGGGCTTGTCCCGCCCCACCCGTAGCGGCGCGACGGGAGCGCTACGACCCGACGCGTTGGCTGACCTGTGATCGCCGCCGCAGGCCGCAGGCTGCCGTGCCTCGTCAGGCAGGCCGCTCCCGTCGACGAGCATGTTGCTCCAGCCAGGCGAGCAATCCGTCGCGAGGTAGAGAGCCGGAGGCAAGCGCGAGCATGATGCGCTCCTGCTCATCGACGTCCGCGTCGAGATAGTAGCCGTTCAGCATGAGAAAGACATCCATCGACGCGTGGCCCACGCGCTTGTTCCCGTCGACGAAGGGGTGGCCTTGCACGAGCGAGAAACAGAGCGTTGCCGCCTTGGCGAGGGCGGTGGGATAGAGATCCTCACCTCCGAAGGTCGCCTTCGGCTGGGCCACAGCTGCCTCGAGCGCCCGAAGGTCACGCACGCCCGCCGCGCCGCCGCTCGCCTCAAGGACCCGCTCGTGGAGGAAGATGACCTCGGGCAAGGTCAAATAACGCATGCTCAGGCGAGCCGCCTGTAGAGCTCCGCGTTCTTCTGGAGGACGGCCTCGGCAGCGTCGCGGAACTCGTCATCCGGGGTGGTCAGCAGATCGGCCACAGCTGCACGCGCCAGCTCTTCCGGCTGCAGCCCGAGGCTCTTCGCGCGCTCGCGGAGGCGGTCAGCCTGGGAGGGTGACAGGTCGATGGCGAGCTTCATGGACCTGATCCTACCCCGGGCTGCCGTGCGCGTCGACGTGGCGCCGAGCTCCGGCTCTCCCGAAGCGCTCCAGCGCTACCCCGCCTTCGCCGCCTCCGCGAAGGCCTTCCACGTCGCCTCGGCCGCGCCGACCGCGGCGCGCGGGCCGTCGCGCACGATGGGCGTGCGGAGCAGCAGCGGATCCTCGGCGAGGAGCTCGGCGATCCGCGCCTCGCTCGGGCCGAGGTGCTGCAGGCCGCGCTCCTTCACCCGCGCGCCGTCGGCGTCGTAGAGCGCGCGCACGCCGCCCACCGCGCGCGCCACGCTCGCGAGCTCCCCCTTCGAGAGGCCCTTCTCGCGCAGCTCGACGACCTGCACCTTGATGCCCCGGTCCGCGAAGAACCGCTGCGCTGCCCGCGTCGCCTTGCACTTGGCGGTGCCGAAGATCTGGATCATACGCGCCGGGCCCACCTTACCACGCGGCTCAGGTCCCGTGGTGGCTCAGGTCCCGTGGTGGAGAGGACCGGCCGCGCCGCCCACCGCGGCGGCGCCGAGGGATCGCAGCCGGAGGCCGAGCGCGATCAGGAAGGCGCCGAAGACGAGCGCATAGGCGCCGATCCAGGTGACCAGCGCGAGCGCGCCGGCCCCGGGAGCGATGAACAGGAGCACGCCGACGGCGATGGAGAGCACCCCGGCGAGGCCGAGCAGCCACTCCCCCTCGATGACCTTGCGGAGCCGGACGGCCGCGGCGATCTTGAGCACGCCCGTCACGATCGCCCACGCGCCGATCCAGAGGACGAGCGCGACGGCGGTGATGCCGGGCGAGAGCAGCGTGATGAGCGCGACGCCGATGCTCACGATCCCCTCGAGGAGCAGCACCCACCACCGCTGCTCCGCGTAGCCGCCGCGGGCCGCGCCGAGCAGGCTCACCATGCCCTCGGCCAGGGCGTACCCGCCGAAGAGGAGGACCAGCACATAAAGGCTGATGCTCGGCATGGCAATCGCGAGCACGCCGAAGATCATCGCGAGGACGCCGCGGATGACCGGCGCCCACCAGTTTCGAACCATGTGGCTTATCATGATTTGCCCTCCGCCCAGGCAGCGGGCGGGCGGCGACGTGCCGCCGCACGCCCGCGCCGGAACTCCGCTCATCTAGCTAGGCTGCTGCCCCTTCTCGGGCGTCGCCTGATTGCCGTTCGAGCCCGCCCCCTGCGCCGAGGACGCGCCGCCGGCCTTGATCTGGACCGTGCGCCCGCGCTGCTGCTGCTGCGGCAGCTTCAGGGCGATCTCGAGCACGCCGTTCTCGAACGTGGCGTTCACGTCGTCGGGCTGCACGCCCTGGGGCACCGGGATCGTGCGCGCGAAGGTGCCGTAGCTGCGCTCGGTGTAGCTCATGCCCCCGCGCTGCTCCTGGTGCTCCTGCCGGCGCTCGCCCTCGATGAGCAAGGCGTCCTCGAGCAGCTCCACCCGGACGTCGTCCCTCGCCACGCCCGGGAGATCCGCCTTCACGAGGATCTGACCCTCGCGCTCGCTCACCTCGATGTGCGGTGACCAGAGGCCGCCGACGGACGACGACAGGGCCCGCCCGCCGCCCTGCGGAGCGAGCGAGCGGGGCTGGCCGAACGGCGAGAGCGCGCCGCCGAAGCCGAAGTCCTCGAACAGGCGATCCATGTCCTCCATCATCCGGCGCATCATCGAGAACGGGCCGAAGCCGCCGCCCGCCGCGCCGTACCGCCCGAGCTGACGGCCGCCCTGCTGGCGCTGCAGCCCGGCGGACTGCCCGCCGCCGGCGGCCTGCGAGGGAGCCTGCCCCGCCGCCTGGCCGCTCTGCTTGCCCTGCTGCGGCCCGGCCATGGAGACATCCTGACTCGTCTGCTGACGTTGCTGTTCTCTCATGACAACCCCCTTTCACGGCAGCTCATTGCAAACGCGGTGCCCCGCCCCGCTGCGCGTGACCGCAACACGAGGCCCGTTGAGCGCCGGCGCCGCGCCCCGCGCTGCGCCCTCACGCCGCGCCCGGACGGCGGCGCATCACGCCACGGATCACCCAGCGCCCTCGCCCAACCCCCTTGCAGGCGAGCTCCTCTACAGGCGCGAAGAGGCTCGACCAGAGGCCGCCTGACCACCACAACGGCGCTGGCGTGACGCGGCGCCGACGGCCCGGCCGACCGCGATCGGGGCGGCGCAGAGGGGCGGCCGCTTCAGCTCGGGTCGCGCTTGACCCGCCGGAGCTCGCCGGCGGCGCCCTTCCGCTCCTCCGGCTGGCAGCTCGGGCAGTAGATCGCGTCGTGGCCGTGCACGGGCGCGCGCCGGAGCTTGTCGCCGCAGCGCGGGCACGGCTGGCCCGGGCGCCCGCGGACCTTCAGGAAGTCGCGCAGCTTCTCGTCGAGCGCCGGCGCCCGCTCGGCGATGATCCGGGTCGCGTCGCCGACGACCCGCACGATGGCCCCGTGCAGGCGGTCCAGCGCCTCCTCGGAGAGGCTCTTGACCGACACCTTCGGGTGGATCCCCGCCTCGAAGAGCGCCTCGTCGGCGTACGCGTTCCCCATCGCGTCGAGCGCCGCCTTGTCCATCAGGAGATCCTTCACCTGATCGCGCCGCCCGCGCGCGACGTTGCGGAACGCCTCGCGCGTGAACACCCGGGGATCGAGGACGTCGAGGCCCACGCGCCCGAGCCCGGGGATCTTGTCGTAGTCGCCCCGCGCGATCACGTAGACCTTCCCCATCTGCACCTCGTCGCGGTACCGGAGCTCGCGCCCGTCCGCGAGGGTCAGCGCGAAGGCGAGATCGGTCGGGATGCGCGGCTCGCCCGGCGGCGCGATCGAGAACCGGCCCGCCAGCATGGGGGAGATCACGAGGTCGAGCGCCCGCGCCCCGGCGAGCTCGAGCACCACGGCGTGCGCCCGCCGCGTCACGCGCGCGATCGTGGCGCCCGGCAGGAGCTCGTCGAGGCGCTCCGGGAGCAGGACGCGCAGCACGACCGGGCTGTCGGCGCGGGCCCGAGCCACGGCCGCGCCGCGGAGCTCCCGCGCGAGGATCGGGACGACGTACTCGAGGTCGGGGCGCTCCGGCACGATCCCAGGATACGCGCCTTCGCCCGCAAAGTATGGCGCTCAGGCCTCCGGGCCCACAGAAAATGGCGGGGCGCCGCTCAGGCGCCGCCCGGCGACCCCCGATCGTGCCTGGGATCACCTTCCCCGGCGCTCGCGCGCCGCAGGGCGTCGTCGGCGAGCCAGTCCGGGCTCCGCGCGAGCGCGTACACGGCGCGGATCCGCGCCGCCGGGAACGCCGCGCCCGGCTCCGGGTTCAGGAGGACCGCGCCGTCGTCGAGCTCGAGCGCGATCGGGAGCGCGCCCCGCGGCTCGAGCGCCCCCCGGAGCTCGTCGAAGCGGAGCGCGCCCGCGGCCTGCGCCGGGGGCGGGGCGTCGAGCCGCACGAGGTCCTGCCCGCCCTCGCCGAGGAGCTCTTCGTAAAGAGCCGTTACTCCGGGCACGAAGGCGCTGTGCACCATGAAGTAGTTCTTGATCCGCTCCGTGCTCACCAGGCTGAGCCGCAGCCGATCCGGCCCGGCGAAGCCGCATTTGCCCGCGTCGAGCAGGCGGCGGACGTGCTCGCCCTTGCCCACCGAGGAGAACTCCGCGAGCACGTGCAGCCGCCCGCCGTGGGCGAGCTCCCGGCTCTCGAGCGCCCGCGCGAAGCGGATGAGCCGCATCGCCGTCCGCGCGTCGCGGTCGAGCCCCTCGGGCTCGCTCAGGAACACCGCCGCGCCGGGCGGCGCCCCGCGGCCGGCGCAGCGCACCGCGAGCGAGGCGAGGTCGTGCCCGCGCTGCGTGTACACCGTCGCGCGGCCCCCGCGCGGCAGCGCGAGCGCCGCGCCCTCCTGGCCCGGCGGCGCGCCGTCCGGCGGGAGCGCCAGGCCGAGCGAGGCGAGGCGCTCGGGGAGCGGCATCCGCTCGTCGCCGCGCTCGCCGAGGACGAGCGTCACCTCGATGCCGGGGACGAACTGCGCGAGCGCGTGCAGGAGCGACGGCAGCGCGGCGCTGTAGCCGACGATCAGCACCCGCCGGAGGTGCCCGCGCCGCAGCGAGAGCCGCCCGGCCCACGCGCGCGCGGCCTCGCCGGGCTCCGCCGCCGCGGCCGCCGCGACGCCGCGGCCCATGAGCAGCTCCCGCCCGTAGCGCCGGAGCGGCGCGTAGGTCGCCGTCACGCCGATGAGCCCCCGGAGCCGCGCCGCGGGCACCCGGCCCGCGCGCGCGCCGAGCGCCCGCGCCGGCGACCCCTCGGGCGGGTCGAGGGACGGGTTCAGCCACGGCGCGAGGCCCTCCATGGGCACGAGCTCGCCCTCCCTGCGGCGCGGCACCTCGTCGCCGAGGAAGACGCCCGCGAGGACCACGCTCTTCTGGTACGCCGCCTGCGCCATCCGCGAGAACGAGATCTCGCCGCTCCCGGCGTCGCCGAGCGCGGCGAGGGCGCGGGCCTCGTCCTCGCCGAGGAAGATGTGCGTGTAGAACTCCGAGCCGTCGGCGGTCATGAGGTCGGCGTAGAGCGCCTCGACGCCCGGCGTGATCAGGTGCTGGCAGAGGAAGAGGCCGAGCACGCGCGGCATGTCGAGCGGGTACGTCCCCGGCCCGCCGACGGCCTCGAGGAGCTCGCGGTTCTTGCTCTCGTGCACCTCCACGAACACGTGGCCCCGGCGGTTCTGCGCGCGGAACGAGGAGAGGGCCATGGCGGTCACGGCGTCCGCGTCCGGCCCCGCGTCGGGCCGCGCGAGGATGAGCGCGCGCTTCGCCCCGGCGGCGCCGACGCGCCCGAGCGCCTCGGGCTGCGCGCTGTCGCCTTGCCGGTACTCGACCCAGCGCATGCCCGGCGCGTAGAGGTACGGCGGCGGGTCGTCCTCGGTGCCGAGCAGCGCCATGCGCGGGAGCGCGTGCCGGGTCGGCGGGGGTCCGCGGCGGACGAGCCACTGCCACACCTCCGCGAGCCGGAGGCTGCGCAGCGCCCGGTGGCGCTCGTAGAGCCGGACGAACTCCTGCACGAGGATCTCGACCCCGTGCACCGGGCCGATCACGAGCGTGTGCCCGGCGTAGCCGACGGGCCGCCGGCGCGCGGCGCGCACGACCTGCTCGATCACGTTGGCGCCGATGCCGATGATGAACGAGGTGACGAAGACGCCCACGATCGTGAGCCCGAGCGAGATCGCGGCCACGACGGGGTGCACCCGGAGGTGCTCGACGAGGTTGTCGGCGCTCTCGAGCTGCCGGAACGACCACCAGATGCGGTCGAGGAAGGAGGCGTCGGGCGCCGGGCCCCGGCCGTCGTAGTCGTGCGCGATCCCGAGGTGGCCGAGCAGGACGGCGGCGGCGAACGCGAGCCCCCAGACGGCGAGCGTGACGAGCCCGAACTGCTCGAGCAGCTCGCGCCGGGTCATGATCGCGTAGAAGTCGAGCGCGATCTCGCGGGTGAAGCGCAGGAGGAGGAAGAGCCGCGAGAGCCGCAGCATCGGCAGGGCGTGGGCGGCGTGCGGGTCGAGCAGCTGCTCGAGCGGCAGGAAGCTCATCCACGCGAGGACGTCGAACGCGAAGAGGAGGACGTCGAGGCGCGGCGTCCCGCGCCCGTGCAGCTCGCGCCGCTGGTGCCGGAGGAGGACGGCGCGGAGGACGAGCTCCACCCCGAAGATCCCGAGGAAATACGGCCGGAGCTGGTCGTCGAGGGCCGGGATCGGCAGGACCGAGACGAGGATCAGGATCGAGAGGGCGAGCTTGACGGGGCGGGTCTCCAGCGCGCCGGCGAGGCGGATCAGGACGGGCGGGCGGGTCGCCATGGGCGCGAGGATAGAGGAGCGGCGGGGGAGAGAGGCGGCCGCGCACACCTCCGCCCCTGGCGAGGCAGGGGGGCGCGGTTGCGGTACGCTCTCCGGGTGGCTGCCTCCCGATCGTTCGACGAGAAGCGCGCCCGGATCGTGGCCCTCAAGGGGCGGCGGGGGGAGGAAGATCGCGGCGGTGTTCGCGGAGGAGATGGGCGGTTAAGGGGGCGGCGCGCGGGTGGAGTCGCGGGGGGTCGCCGCGTGGGCCTCCCGTGTTTGCGGGGCGAGGGATGGATTCTGGGCGAGCTGTCAGCGGATGCGCTCCACGTTCGCGCTCCCAGAGCCCGATGTGCGGCGCCGCCGAGCGCGCGACGTGTCAACTCCGGGTTGACGCTGTGTACAACCACGCGTGACAGCGCCGCGCGCGCCGCCGGGTCGAAGGGGGTGTAGCCGTCGGCTCAGCGCGGAAATCTTCAAGAAATATCCAATAGTATCGTAGAGTTACAGCGCTCGCGGGCGAGCCCTCGTGTGGCCCGCGTGTTGCTGATGGGGTGGTTGTCACCGGCGCGGCGCAGCGCAGCGGACCTCGGACCGAACGCGCAGATCTGGAGACGGCTCTGCGCGCTCGGTCCGGGTGCCGCCGCGAGGCGCCAGTGCGGCGCGAGGACTTTCTTAGACAAAGGATCGAGACAATGAACCTTCGCTCAACGTTTGCTCGTCATGTGCTGCTGGCGCTCGGCGCCGTGGGCGTCGTCGCGACCGGCTGCCTCTCGGAAGAGGAAGCCATGATGGAGATGGATGAGGCGGCCCAGGCCGCGACCGCCACGCGGATCGAGGCCGAGTCGCAGTCCTGGTCGACCTCGTCGGGGGACGGGTTCGACGCGAGCTCGAGCAGCATCAGGCTCAAGGCGAACGCCAGCGGCGACTACTTCCGCTTCTCGAAATCGGTGGCTGCGGGCGAGTACCGGGTCGTCGTGCGTTATTCTCAGCGGAACATCTACGGGAACTATCAGCTCCACCTGAACGGCGCCTCGGTGGGCGACCTCGACGGCTATTCGTCCTCCACGAGCGACAGCTGGAGGACGGTGACGCTCGGCACGAGGAGCCTCTCGGGCAACGTCGAGTTCAAGCTGGTCAGCACCGGCAGGAGCTCCGGCGCGACGGACTACGACCTCAAGGTCGACTACATCGAGCTCGTGCCGACGGGCAGCGGGAGCTCGACCAGCAGCACGACGTCCAGCTCCTCGTCAGGCGGCGGCGGCTCGGGCGGCAGCGGCGGCTCCGGCGGCGGCGGCGGCTCGGGCGGCAGCGGCGGCAGCACGACGACCGGGAGCGGCGGGGTCGTGGACTCGACGATCGTCGTGCGGTCCGGCCAGGTCTATGACGGCGGGGGCCGGCGGTTCATCGCCGGCAGGTCGCTCGGCGACGGCAGCCAGTCGGAGAGCCAGAAGCCGGTCTTCAAGCTCGAGAACGGCGCGGTGCTCAGGAACGTGGTCCTCGGCGCGCCGGCCGCGGACGGCATCCACACCTACGGGAACGTCACGCTGGAGAACATCGTCTGGGAGGACATCGGCGAGGACGCCCTGACGATCAAGGAGTCTGGCACGGTCGTCCTCAACGGCGGCTCGGCCGTGAACGGCGAGGACAAGGTGTTCCAGATCAACGCCGCCAGCACCTTCCGGGTCTCCAACTTCCGGGCGTCCAACGCCGGCAAGTTCATCCGGCAGAACGGCGGGACCACGTTCAGGGTCGACGTCATCATCGACGGTTGCGACATCTCCCACATGGACGAGGCCATCTTCAGGACGGACAGCAGCACCAGCACCGTCAGGATGACCAACACCCGCTACAGCGACATCGGCGACGCGCTGTTCATCGGGCTGTCCTCGTCGAGGATCACCACGTCCAACAACACCGAGTACTGACGGAGCGACGCTGGCAGCGCAGGTCAGAGGCTCATGCCGACGCCCAGCCGGAGCCGCGCTGCCAGCGCGGAGGCGAGCGCGCTCTCGTCGCTGCCCGTGCGTTGCTGCTTGACCACGTACGTCTGTCCCGCCGCCTCGACGGTGAGGTAGAGCCCTCCCAGCAGATCGATGTTCGCCCCGGCGCCGGCGCCGAACGCCCCAGCCAGGCTATGCCGGTCGGGCGCACGCCCGGACGTCTCGAACCGCTGCCGCAGGACGGCGAGGCCGAGGTCCAGGCCGACGCCGAGGGTGATCACGGGGAGATCCCAGGCGCGGGACAGGCGGACGTCCAGGCCGAGCTCATCGTTGTTCACGGTGAGATGCTCGTTCTGGAACGCGCCGTGGCACGCGCTGAGCCGGGACGCGAGGCCGATGTGCTGGAGCTCGATCCCGTAGCCGACGAAGCCGCCGTGACAGAGCGCGCCCTCGTCGAGGAGGGGAATCTTGAGCTGGTAGCCTGCCATCGGCCCGTGCGCGGCGTCGCGGACCCCGCCGCCCTTGCGCACGAGCCGAGCGTACATGACGCGGCTCAGCCGGTCGTCGCCCACGTCGACGCTCTGGCCGGCTTCGACCTCGATCGCCCCCTCCAGGAGGAAGTCGGGGCCTCGACCCCGGACGAAGTAACGGCCGGGGCGGAGGCTGATGGTCCGCGCCGCGTCGTTCGCGCCCACCTCCGCCGCCACCGGGCCCTCGCTCGAGTCGCGCATCACGAGGTAGGACCTGCCGGGCGGGAAGCGGACCGCGCTCCGGATCGACGCATGGACCGGCAGCCGCGTCAGGACGAGCTTCCCCTGGCCGCGGAGATCGTAATGGAAGGTGGGGTGTTGCGCGCCGGCCCACGTGCGGCTCGTGGCGCGCAAGGTGCTGTCGTAGGCATGGCGGTACGCCTCCTCGAGGGAGACGGCGCCGTCGCGATCCACGTCGGCCGTGCCGAGCAGCCCCGAGACGAGCGCGTGGGTGAAGAACGAGCCCTTGAGCTCGTCGGACTCCTGGGCGTCCTCGTTTCCGGAGCTCGACGTGAGCGTCACCATGCCCTGCCCGGCGAGCCGCTGATCGAGCTTGATGACGAACGGGGGCGCGCTCGTGCCGCCCTTGACGCGCGTCAGCGCTCCGGAGCGGCACGAGTCGACGATCAAGAGCCGCGCCGAGGCGGCCGAGCCGCGGACGAGCTGCTCGAACTCCGTCAGCCCGAGCTGCGTCGAGCCGAGGTGGAGGGCGTTCGCGTCGGCGTGGCCGGAGTAGTAGACGAGATAGAGGACGTCGGTCTCCGGGCTCGATACGGCCGCTCGGACGCGGTCGTTCATCGTGATGAGCGTGCGACGGACCGTATCCGCGCCCTCGCTCCGCAGGAGCACCAGGTTCGCCGGAGGAAAGCCGCCGAGGTCCTTGAGGACGTCGTACATCTTCGCGGCGTCGCTCTCCGCGTAACGGAGCTCGACCTCGCCCTTGTCGCCGGCGTTGTTGCCGATGAGCACCGCGAAGCGCTCGACGCGGGCCTCCGCCGGGGCCGCCCAGGCGACGGCGAGACCCCACGCCAGAGCGGCGAGCGCCGCGGGGCGACCGGACGTCACGGCGAGCCCGCGACCTTCTCCGCCGTGAGCGTGTCGACGTCGCAGCCCGGCGGGACGGGAGGCGCGTCGGGGTGGGCCGCGAGCGCGGCGCGGAGCGGCTCGACCGCGACCGCCTCGGCGCAGAACAGCCCGTGGATCCGCTCGGCGCCGAGCGTGTCGTCCAGCACCGTGCTCTGCGGGAGGAGGACGTCCCGGCCGGGCTGGATCGGCGCGGCGACGGGGCCGTCCGGGTAATAGACGCTCGCGTGCGACGCCCCGTCGACGCTCAGGATCACGAGGTAGCGCGCCTCGGCGCTGGAGTACGTGAACTGGAGCGCGTCGCCGGGCAAGAGCCGCTCTCCCGAGCCGCCGGGCAGGACATGCTCGCCGCGCTTGACGTAGAAGCCGAGGCGGCTCGCCCCCTTGATGCGCTCACCATGGCTCTCCAACCTCCGTTCCTCCGGCGCTGCGCGGAAGAGGAGCGCCGCCGCCGCGGCGGCCGCGAGCGCGCTCGCCGCGGCAGGCGCCAGCCATCGCCGCGGCGAGCGCGCCGTCGTCGCCGCCGCGCGCGCCGCCCGGGCGCCATGGTCGAGCCGCAGGGGCGGCGCCGACGCCGCGAACGAGGCGCGCGCCGCCTCGAGCTCGGACAGCCGCGCCGGGCAACGCGCGCAGCCGGCGAGGTGCGCGCGCGCCTCCTGCTCCGCGGCGGCGTCGAGCTGGCCCGCCAAGAGCTCATCGAGCTTCAGATCCGAGAGGCACCCGTCGGGTCGCGCTGGCGTCATGGACTCGGACTCCCTTCTCTCATCTGCTCGGAGAGCGTGGCCTTGAGCCGCTCCAGCAGGTTGCCGACGTGTCGACGGGAACAGCCCATCACGCGCGCGATCTCCTCGTGGGTCATCTCATCGGAGTAGTAGTGGACGGCGGCCTGCGCGAGGTCGACCGGGAGCCGCGCGAGGAGCTCCCGCGTGAGGAGCGCGTGCTCGGCGCGCGGCGCGACGCTCTCCTCTTGCATGGGCGCAACGTGGGTGTCGAGGAGCCGCAGCCGGTTCTTCCGATCACGGATGCGGTTCAGGCAAGCGTGCGTCGTGGCGCCGTACAGCCAGCCCACCATCGGGCCCCTCCCGTCGAGCTGCGTGGGCTCGTCGAGCAGGGAGGCGAAGACATCCTGGAGGATCTCCCGCGCCTCCTGCTCGTTCCCGAGGAGCCGCCGCGCGCGGCGGAGCACGAGGTGTCCATGCTGCCGGTAGGCCGCCTCGATCAGCGCCACCAGCGCCACACGGTCGTCCACGTCGGTGGGTGTATCACGCTCAGTGCCAGTCCGGGTACGCCAAATCCTCCTGAGGCGCCATCCGGACGGTGAGCGCCGTATCCGGCCCGCCTGCGGAGGGACGGATCTTGAGCTTCGCGTCATACCCGTAGCAGGCGTTGTGCTCTGCCTCCGTCGTCGCGGCGGCGTCGCACGCCTCGAAGGCTGCTTGCAGCTCGGCGTCCACCGCGTTCCCGTCTTCGCGGGTGAACACATCCATGACATGGAAGCCGGGGGCGAGAGGCCCGCCGAAGAAATTCGACCAGAAGCCGTCTTCGTCCATGTCGCTCTCGACGTACACGATCACATGCCCCTCATCGATGCCGAGGGAGCTGCCCTCCCCGGCCTCGCCCTCGTGAGGCGCCGCTTCGATGGTGGCGATGCCGACCCTGGCGTCGACGAGGCCGCCCTCGCTGAGATCGTTGAGCGCGTTCTCGGGCGGGGGCGTGTACATCGACAGCGTGAAGGCCGCGGGGAAGCTCCCGGTCACCGTCGCCCGGACCGGGAAGTTCTCGGCGCCGCTTTCGCTCCCTTGGATGTTCCAGACCAGCACGGCGTCGACCGGCCCCGCCGGCGGCTCGTCGAGCTCGTTGACGATGGTGCCCTGAAGCGTCAGGAGCGGCTCGCCGGCATAGTCGGAGTCCGCCTGGCCGTCGCACGCGGCGAGAAGGATCGGGAGAGCGAGCGAGAGGATCGAACGAAGCTGCATGATATTCCTCCAGAAAGAAGAGATGCGATGTTGACGGCGAACGAGCGAGACACTGAATCTCGCGAGCGGGCGCTGCCCATACCGATGAAGTCCGGCCGGTGCGGCCGGATCTCTCGTGGATGGATGGCGGGGAGCCTGCCGTTCGGTGCGGCGCGCGCGCCCGGGAGGGGACCGCCGTCGCCGTCCCCTTCGACCTAGAAAGACCGCAGGGCGTCTGGTTTGGGCACGGGTCGGTGTCGATTGTTCATCTTCCAGTGCCACTGCATATTTCGAGGCCGGCGCGACCCATCCCCGGCCCGACCCGGGTTGGGGCAGACCCGGTTGGGGCAGACCGCCGTCACGATGACCAACACCCGCTACAGCGACATCGGCGACTCGCTGCTCATCGGCCTGCCCTCATCGAGGATCACCACGGCCACCGTCACCGAGTACTGACCGAACCGGAGGGCGCAGAGGCGCTCTCATAGCGGTTCAGTCGACCGACGGCGACGCGACTGCGGCGATCGCCGTCCGAAGTTCCTCCTCGAACTGCTGGAACGCCGCAAGGCGGCGCAAAGCATCGACACGCACCTCGGCCCCGAGCACGGCGTAGTATTCCTCCACGCCGCGACCCATCCGTGCGCCCAGGCCGCAGAGCGCGGCCTCCAGGGCCTTCTTCGGGTCGGCCTCCGCTTCCGGATCCCGAGGCAGCGGCAGGTGCCGATCGGTCTCGAAGATCCGGCGGAACGCCTCCGGATCGGCCAGCATCCAGGCCTCGGTCTCCCGCACGGGCACACAGGCGGCCGCCACGAGGTCGGGGCGCGCGCGCCGCGCGCGGGCGAGGCCCGGCTCGATGCGCTCGCGCCGCACCATATCGGGGGCGCCCTCGCCGTCGCTGTGCACGACGAAGAGGGTGCACTCGCCCCAGCTCTCCTCGATCGCCGCGGCGATCCGCTCTTCCCGGCTCGCGCCGCGCATGCGCCGCGGCTCGCTGATCCGCCGGGCGTCATCGATGTAGAAACCGCCCTTGCAGACCTCGACGGCGAGCGGCGGCAGCATCCGGTTGAGCACGTTGCAGAGGAACCGGTCGTCCGTGGGGCCCTCCGCATAGACGCCTGCGCAGAGCCAGATCACGCCTCGTCCTCCGGGCGCGCGGCATCCAGGAGGCGCTCGATTTCTCGCCGGGAGACCGTGCTCGGGTCGCGCTCGGGACCGTCGCTGGCGCGCACATGGCGCATGCGCGTGGAGCGGAGGTCGTCTCCCTGCCGGACGAGATCCGCGAATACGAGCGACTCGGGCCTTCCGTGGAGCGCGGCGAGGATCGCCGGCGAGTGGCTCGTGAGCAGCACCTGCGGCGGGAGGACGTCGCCGCGGGGCGTGGTCGCGTCGACGAGCTTGTCGATGAGCGCGCGGAGCCGGCCGGGGTAGATGCCGTTCTCCGGCTCCTCGACGGCGATCAGCGCGCCGGGCGGCGAGCCGCGCAGGAGCGTGAGCAATGCAACGAGGCGCAATGTGCCATCGGAGAGCACCCGTGCGGGTACGCGGGCGCCGTCCGTGAACTCCACCTCGAGCCGGAGCTCCTCGTCGGCTGGAACGACCTCGAACGAGCGGAACCCCGGGATGAGCTCCGCGAGATCGGCCCGGATCTGGGCGCGCGCCTCCGGGGCCAGCGCCGCGAGCGCCGTCGGGAGATTGGAGCCGTCGGCCGCGAGAGCCGCGCCTGCTGCGCGATCGCTGGGGAGGCGAAGCTTGGAAGGCTCGAAGTGAATGACGCGTAGTGCGCGGAGCTCCTCCGCGATCCTGGCGGACAGGAGGTTTCCTGATACAATACTTGACAGCAGGCTATGGTACGGGCCGCCGAGGTCCTCCCAGAAATTGGAATCTGTTCCGTTGCGATGCTGCCGGAGCACCCGTCTATCTGGCCCGGTCACGGGCCTTTTGCCCTCTAGCCTGAAGATGCCTTCGTCAGTATTGCTGTCTGGAGTGCCGTAATACGCCATCGGCGCGAGCGCCGGGTGCCGTGCGATCCATGGGTCGGCGGCCGGCCCGTCAAGCGCGCGTATTCGCTGCTCCTCGATCGTAATGTCCTCGATCCCCGAAGAGAGGACGGCGCGCTCAACGTCGATCTTGTAGAGCGCTCTCGTCGCGGTCCCGTCTACGACAACGTCCTCGATAGTGTCCGGCGTGAGCAGCATCTCTACCGAGATGCTGATGCGCCCTGCCGCTCCGTCCCGCAGCCGTGAGAACTGGTCCCGGATCGCGCCGCGACCGCCCTTCAGCGCCTCCGTGACGCCGGTCTCGGCGAGCCGCGACAGGAGATGCAGCGCATCGAGCAGGTTCGACTTGCCCGCGCCGTTGGCGCCCACGATCGCCGTCAGCGGCTCCAGGTCCAGCGCGAAGCCGCGGAGCGACTTGAACCCGTCGACCTCGATCCGCGTGATCATCGCCGGCCACCGTACCGCAGCCGTCCCTCCGGCGCACCGTCCCGCGAAGCCCGCCAACGCACCTCTTCCGCGCGACGTCCTCATCCACCCAGCACCGCCGCCGCCCGTCCCGCACGACCCCGCCCGCCCACGCCCCGCGCCCTCCCGCATGGTAGCGTCCGCCTTCATGGATCTCCGCCTGCGCGGCCTCACCCACCTCGATCCCCTCGCCGTCCCCCTCCCTCACGGCACCGAGGTGACCACCCGCGTCGATCGCGTCCTCGGCGACCGCCGCGTCCCGCAGGGCGCCGTCGGGCGCGTGGTCGCGACCGCCGGCGCGGAGCTCGACGTGATGGTCGTCGGCGTCGGCGTCGTCCGGTACCGCCGCGACGAGCTCGTCCCGCGCAAGGCCGGCCAGGTGCGGCACGCCGAGCGGCGGAGCGCCGCCTGGGACGCGCTCCGGCCCGCGGTCGTCCTCGAAGCGGTCGTCGGCTCGCGCGCGTGGGGGCTCGCGGACGAGGGGTCCGACACCGACCGCCGCGGCGTCTTCGCGCTCCCCTTCCTCTGGACCGCGGGCCTCGCCGAGCCGCCGAGGGACCTCGTGAGCGCCGACGGCAGCAGCGCGTACTGGGAGATCGAGAAGGCCATCCGCCAGGCCCTGCGCGCCGACCCGAACACCCTCGAGCTGCTCTTCGTCCCCACCGCGGAGGCGCGCGACAGCATCGGCGCGTGGCTGCTCGAGGCGCGCGACGCGTTCGTCTCCTCCGCGATCTACGGCAGCTTCGGCCGCTACGCGCTCTCGCAGCTGAAGCGGCTCTCGCAGGCGCACCGGCTGGCCGAGCACCGCGAGCGCGTGCTCGACTGGCTCGCGGACGAGCCGTCGCTCTCGCTCGACGACGTGGCCCGCCGGCTCGCCGCCGTCAGCCCGCGCGCGGCGCCGACCGCGGCGGACGGCGAGCTCCAGGCCAAGGAGTACATCAAGCAGCTCTACCGGTCGCTCTACGACCAGGGCCTCCTGCCCGCCCGCGACTTCGCCTCCCTGGCCGGCTTCGCTCGCGGGCGCGCCCGGACGTCGCTCGACCCCGCGCGCGATCTCCGCCCCAAGAACGCGTACAACCTCGTGCGCCTCATCGCGACCGCCATCCGCTGGCTGCGCGACGGCGAGGTCGACCTCGTCGCGCGCGGCGCGCTGCGCGAGACGCTGCTCGCCATCAAGACGGGCGCCTGGCCGCTCGATCGCACGCTCGAGCTCGCCGAGGCGATGACGCCCGAGCTGGAGGACGCGCGGCTCGCGACGAAGCTGCCGCCGCGCCCCGACGTGCCGCGCGCCGAGGCGCTCCTCCGGCGCGTGCGCGAGGAGGTCGCCCGGCGGCACCTCGCGGCCGAGCCGGGCCCGCTCGGCGCGGGCGCGCCCCCCGCGCCGGTGGCGGTCTGGGACGAGGGAGACACGGGCCGCGGGCGCGACGGCGAGGCGCGCGGCGCAGAGGACGTGACCCGAGGCGGCGCCGAGCCCGACAACACGCCTCAAGGCGGCGCCGACGCCGAGGACGCGCCCCGGGGCGGCGCCCATGCCGACGACTCGCCCCGAGGCGGCGCCACGACCGATGACGCGCCCCCGGGCGGCGCCGAGGACAGAAAGGACGAGGGATGAACACCCAGGTGCTCGAGGCGAAGCAGCAGGAGGTCGCGGCGCGTGTCATCGCGGAGGAGGAGACCAAGCGGTCGCACCTCGTCGTCGCCCTGAGCGGCGCCCACGCGTACGGGTTCCCCTCGCCGGACAGCGACCTCGACCTCAAGGCCGTACACGTCGAGCCGACCGAGAAGCTGCTCGGCCTGCTCCGCAGCGGCGCGAGCCCCACCCGGATGGAGGTCATCGACGGCGTCGAGATCGACTACTCGTCGAACGAGATCCACCCCGTCCTCCTCGGCGTCCTCCAGGGCAACGGCAACTACATCGAGCGGATCCTCGGCCCCCTCCAGCTCCACGTCGATCCCGACCTCGCCTCGCTCCGCCCGCTCGTCGCCGCCGCGCTCTCGCGCCGGATTTTCCGCCATTACATCGGCTTCGCCACGAGCCAGCTCCGCGCCTGGGAGAACGGAGGCCGCACCTCGGCGAAGAAGCTCCTTTACGTCCTCAGGACCACGTTGACCGGCGCCCACGCGCTCCGGACCGGCGAGATCGTCACCGACGTGACCGCGCTGCTCGACCTCTACGGCTTCAGCGCCGCGCGCGAGCTGATCGAGGCCAAGCAGGCCGGAGAGCAGGCGGCGCTCACCCCCGAGGCCTCCGGGCGCTGGGCAGAACACGTCTCCCGCGCCTTCACGACCCTCGAGGCGGCCCACGATCGCGCGGTGCTGCCGGAGGAGCCGAGGAACGCGGACGAGCTCAACGACTGGCTGCTGGCGCTGCGCAAGGCGCGGCTCTGAGGGGCGGCGGAGCGGGGCAACAGGGCGCGTCGCTCGCTGCCCGCGAGCAGCGCCCTCGCCGGACAGGCCCTCTCCGACCGGCAAGCCCGCGCCCTCTCCGACCGGCAGGCCCGCGCCCTCTGCGGCCGACAGGCCCTCTCACCGCGGCAGCGCGCAGCCCTGCCCGCACGCCCGCCGGCCGTCCTTGCACCGCTTCGCGGGCCCCTGCCCCTGGCACTCCACCTCGCAGCTGCCGGCCTCGGTGCACGACACCGCGCACGAGCCCGTGCAGGTCACATGGCACTCCCCGACGCGGTTGCACCTCACGACGCTCGCCTCGCCCACGACAGGGCCGCACGAGGCCACGTCCTCGCAGGTATACGAGCACTGCGTTCCGCAGGTCGCCTGGCAGGTGTCCGCATTGCGGCAATCGATGGAGCAGCCGTCCGTGCACCTCGTGTCGCACGCCTTGGTCCGCGCGCAGGAGGCCTCGCAGCCGCCGGCGCAGCGGGTCTCGCACACCTCGCGGCGCGAGCAGCTCGGCTTGCAGCCGGGCGCGTCGCCGCACGTGAGCGCGCAGCGCTCCCCGGGTTTTCCCTCGACGCCGCCCGGGCAGACGCACGCCGCGCCCGGCTGGCAGGTCCCGGCGGCGGCCGCGGCCACCGCGGAGCTCGAGGCCTGGGGAATGTCCGCGAGGGACACCGCGGCGCCCGCGTCGCTTGCGTCGCCGGAGGGCCAGAGCAGCAGCACCGCCCCGATCCCGACGCAGAACAGGATCACCGCCACGCTGGCGACGACCACGAGCCGCGACGACCCCGGCGCACGCGACGCAGCGGCTCCCGGCGCAGGCTGCTCTGGCGCCGCCTGCCCCGGCCAGGGCGCGGCCGGCGCCCCCGTTGCCGCCGGCACGCCCGCGCCCGCAAACGCCGCCCCCGGCGCCCCCGTTGCCGCCTGCACGCCCGCGCCCGCAAACGCCGCCCCCGTTGCCGCCTGCACGCCCGCGCCCGCAAACGCCGCCCCCGCCCCCGTCACCCCCAGCCCCCCCGCGCCCGCAAACGCCGCCCCCGCGGCCCCCACGGGCGGCCCATCCGGGATGGCCCGGCCGTGCACGCGCGTGCGCTCATCCTCCTTCGCCCTCTCCGCGGTCGCGAACGGCGGCTCTCCGCCTGCGCGCACCGCGCGGATGTCCGCGAGCATCGTCGGCGCGTCCGGATATCGCCGCTCGACCTGGAAGGCGAGCGCCCGGTCCACGATGCGCGCCACCCGCGGATCCACCCCGGGCGCCACGGACGCGAGCGGCGGGGCCGGCGTCGAGCCCATCTTCACGAGCAGCTCTCCCTCCGTGGCCGCCTCGTGGACTCGACGGTTCGTCAGGATCGTGAACATCGTCGCGCCCACCGCGTAGAGGTCGGCCCGCCCGTCCACCTCCCGCCCGAGGATCTGCTCCGGCGCCATGAAGCTCGTCGTGCCCAGCACCGCGCCCGTCCGCGTCTTCAACCCGGAGCCGCCCTGCTTCATGCGCGCGACCCCGAAATCGAGCACCTTGATCCGGCCCTCGCGGGTCACGAACAGGTTGTCCGGCTTGATGTCCCGGTGGACGATCCCGGCGGCGTGCGCGGCGCCCAGCACCTCCAGCAGCGTGTCGACGTGGCCGAGGAGCTCGGGCAACGGCACCCCGCCGAGCCGGTAGGCGCGCTCGCGGAGGCTCTCGCCCTCGAGCAGCTCCATCACGAGGAACGGCTCCCCCTGCTCGGTCACGTCGATGTCGAGCACCTGCACCGCCGCGGGGTGCCCGAGCCTCGCGGCGGCGAGCGCCTCCTGCTCGAAGCGGGCGCGGAGCTCGGAGGACACGGCCCGCTCCGGGTGCAGGATCTTGATGGCCACCCGGTGCCCCACGTGATGCGTGGCCGCATAAACAGCCGCCATCCCCCCCGCCCCGAGCAGCGCGTCGAGCCGCCATTTCCCGCGGATCATCTCCCCGACGCGGGCCCTCAATCGCCCGGCGTCGTCCTCTTCCGTTCCCGACATCGGCGCCGAGCCTAGCACGGGCCCCACGGCAGGAGACGCGCCCGCCGACTCACGCCGCCCCGGCGCGCGCGCCGCCCCGCGACTCCGCTCCTCGCCTCTCGGCGCGCTCGTCGAGGCGCCGTGACACGGCGGCCGCGCGCTCCGTCACGCCCCGCGGGCGCGGCCGCGGCCCGCGATCTTCCACGCCCTGTCCACGGCCTCCTCCGCGTTCGCGACCGCCACGATCTCGTCCGCGCGCCGCTCGTCCACGCGCGCCCCGGCGAGCTCCTGCGCCCAGCCCCCGCTCGTCGCGAGCGCGAGCAGCGGCTTGCCGAGCTGCCACGCAATGGCGATCTCGCTCAGCGTCCCGGCGCCGCCGTCGACGATCACCACGACATCCGCCGTCGCGACGACGAGGATGTTGCGCCCGATCTGCATCCCCGTCGGGACGACGACATCCACGTACGGATTGGCCGCCGACGCCTCGTACCCGGGCAAGATCCCGAGGATGTCGCCGTCTCGCCACGTCCTCGCCTCGCGCCCGCCGCGCGAGACCGCGGCCATGACGCCCCCGAGCCCGCCGGTGACGATCCGGAACCCCGCCTCCACGGCGCGGCGCCCGAGCTCGACGCACGCCGCCTCCGTCTCCTGGTCCAGCGCGAGGCCGTTGCCGATCACCGCCAGCACGGGGCGACGCGACACGTAAGGAGCGATGTCCCGCCTCGTGTCCTCCTCTTCCCGCTCGTCGTTCATCTCGGCTCCGCTCCGCAAGGGGCAACCCCCGTCCATGCCACTTCAGCCGATCGATCCGCCGCTCGGCCAGCCCGCGCCGGCGCGCGACGCCGCGCCCCCGCGCGCGCCGGCGACGCGCCGCCCGTGTCGCCGGAAGCGTCACCCTCGCCGCCGTCGTCCGAGCAGGCCGAGAGGAGCGCGCTCGCCGCCAGCACGAGAGAAATCGAGCCGAGCTGAAGAATTCCACGAGACGCCATGACATTTCCCTCCAGCCGCCGACACTCTGGAGGAACGTGATCCCGCGATCAAGCCCGGGAATTTCCTTCCCCACCGGCGCCGACGCGCTCGATCCGCAGGCAGCGCCGCGGGGCGCTCCGGTCACGCCGCCGCGCGCGCTCCCGCGGCGCCCGCCTTGAGCTGTTTTCCTCCGTCTCTTGTACATGCGTCGCAGAGCGGCGGTCACCCGCACAGGAGACGGGCCCAGATCGGCGTTTTCGGCGCGCAAGCGCACTCCGGTGCGCTGAGCACCGAAAACGTCGAGATGGGCCCGTATCCGAAGCGGGTGCCCGCCGCTCTAGGGAGCGAATACGGCGATCGCGAGGTCGGAGTTGCCCGCGCTCGTCCGCGGCCCGTCGCCGAAGTCGACGGTCCCCTCCACGGTGCCGACGAGGACAATCTGGCTCGATGGGTTGACCGCGATCTTGCCGGGGTACTGGGTCTCCGGATCGCCGAAACGTTTGCTCCAGAGGTGAGCGCCGAACAGATCCATCTTCGCAAGGAAGATGTCCTCGCCACCGCTGCTGGCCAGCGGATCTCCGCCGAAATCCACCGTCCCTTGCCCCCCGAGGGCGAGGATGACATTGCCGCCCTCGTCGACGGCGACGGCGCTGTCATTCTGCGTACCGAAATCGCCGAAGCGCTGGCTGAAGCCGTATGCTCCCTGGCCCGTGAGCTTGAGGAGGTAGACGTCGCCGCCTCCGGCCGATTGCAGCACGTCCTCGCCCTCGGGATCGAAGCTCATCGCCTCGTTGAACGTCCCGGCGAGGAAGATCCCGGCCTGCGGGTGGGCGGCGATCGACGTCGCCTGGAGCTCCCTCGCGTAGAAGGCCTTGCTCCAGCCGATCGAGGCGCCGGAGAAGAGGTCCACGCGCGCCACGAACATCCCGCTCTTCAGGTCGGACGGCGCCGGGTACGCGGTGCTTCCGAGCGTGAGCGCGCCGTTGAAGAACCCGGCGACGACCGCGGCGCTGCCGTGGACGGCGAGCGACGAGATCCACTCGTTCTGGGCGCCGCCGTACCGCGCCCGCTGGAGGTCGACCCCATCTGCGTCGAGCAGCGCCAGGAAAGCATCGAACTCGCCGGCGCTGGTCAGCGAGCCCTCGTCGAAGCGGATGGTCGTGCCGAAGCGCCCCGCCACGGCGATCCTCCCGCCGCCGAAGACGGCGACGCGCGGGCCGTGGCCGCCCGACGAGCCGCCGAACCCTTTGGCCCAGAGGACCTCTCCGCCCGGATCGAGCTTCATGACGAGGTTGTCCGCGTCCACCACCTCGGACTCGAGGTTGAGGTCGGCGTCGGCCGAGACGCCGACAACGATGTTGCCCGCCTCGTCGGCCGCAACACCCCCGATCCTGATGTTGCCGCCGAGGTCGAACTGCCTCGCCCAGATCGGCTCCCCGGCCGGCCCGAGCTTCGCGACGAGCAGCTCGTAGTTGGCGGCGCTGACCTCGACCTCGCCGATCGAGAACGCGCCCCGCGCGATGCCGGCCACGATGATGTTGCCGTCCGCGTCCACGGCGACGGCGGGCCCGTACTGGGACTCCTCGCTGCCGTAGAGCGCGCTCCAGAGCGCGTCGCTGCACACCTTGCCGTCGCAGTCCTCGTCCCCCGCGAGCTCGCAGTCCTCGTCCCGCTCGGGCTTCACGTCGCCCACACACGCGCCGTAGGCCGAGCCGTCGCCGGCGCACGTCTGCACGCCGAGCACGCAGTTGCCGACTCCCTTGTTCCGCTCCGGGCCGGTGTAACACGCGATCGTGCTCTCGGGCTCGCAGAAGGTCGCCGGGCCGCCGCCGCCAGGGCCGCCGCCCCCGTCCGGACCGCCGCTCGCTGTCGAGCCGCCGCCCCCGCCCTGCCCCGCGGCGTCCTTGAAGTCGTCGAGGCCGAGGAGCACGTTGCAGCCGCCCGACACGGCGATCGCACAGGAGAGGAGAACAGGAGACCAGAACCGGCGGCGGCGCAGCGGCATCGTCAACTCCGCAGAAGCTCTTCGTGGGTCGTTCGTAAGTCTGTCGTGAATCTTTCTGGACGGCGCGCAGGAGCGCATCGCCCAGACTACCACGTTCCGGGCGCGGCGAGGGCGCGGCCGCTAGCCGCCGTCCATGCGCAGCGCGCCCCAGTCGATGTCGAACCGCGCGAGGTACTTGCGCAGCCGGTCGGCGTCGTTGACGCTCTTCTTCTTCGCCCGCGACGCGGCGAAGAGCACCCTGCCCGCCTCCGAGAGCGACCGCGCACCCTTCATGACCCGCAGCACCTCGGCGAGCTGCGCGCGCTCGAACAGGTCGAGCGCCGCCGCCCGGCGCTCGCCGAGCGCCGCGACCACGAGGTCGTCCGCGGCCGGCCCCTCGCCGGCGGCGTCGGGCGCCGGCGCCCGCCGCCACGCCGCGGCCAGCCGGGCGATCTCCTCCTCGACCACGTCGACGCCGATACGCCCGCCGGGCGCGAGCGTCGCCATGCGCGTCACGGCCGCGTTGAAGTCGCGGAAGTTGCCGGTCCACGCCGCCTCGCGCGACGTCGCGAACGCGAGGAAGCGCTCGCGCGCGTCGCGGCTCATCGCGACGCGCGCGCCGAGCAGCCGCGACGAGGCCTCGAGCTCGTACTCGAGGTTCGGCGCGATGTCCTCGGGCCGCTCCCGGAGGCCGGGCAGCCGGAAGGTCCACAGGTTGATCCGGGCGAGCAGATCCTCGCGGAAGCGCCCGGCCGCGACCTCCGCCGACAGGTCGCGGTTCGTGCCCGCGAGCAGCTGGAAGTCGCTGCGCACCTCCCGATCCGAGCCGACCGGCAGGAACGCCTTCTCCTCGATCGCGCGCAGCAGCATCGCCTGCTCGTCGGCGCCGAGCTCGCCGATCTCGTCGAGGAAGAGCACGCCCTCGTGCGCCTTGCGGAGCAGGCCGGGGCGGTCCTTGAGCGCGCCCGTGAACGAGCCCTTCGTGTGCCCGAACAGGGCCGACATGGCCCCGTCGCCGCGGATCGTCGCGCAGTTCAGATCCACGAAATCGCCGCTCACCTGCCGGCGCCCCTTCTTGAGGTCGTAGATCTTGCGCGCGAGCTGCGATTTGCCCGCGCCCGTCGGGCCCATGAGCAGGATCGGCGCCCGCGACGCGACCGCGACGTGCTCGATCCGCTCGATCAGCCGGTTGTACGCGGCGTTGCGCGTGTCGATGCCGCTCTTCAGGAACGACAGCCCCTCGCGCTGCTCCTTCTGGAAGCGCGACGCGAGGCGGTCATACTTCGAGAGGTCGAGATCGATGATCGCGAACGACCCGGCCGCGAGCTCCTCCCGGTGGCGCTTCGGCGGCGACGTCTGGATGAGCCGGCCCGGGATGTAGCGCGACTCGGTGAGCAGGAAGAGGCAGATCTGCGCGACGTGTGTGCCCGTCGTGATGTGGACGAGGTAGTCCTCCCGGTCCGGCGCGAACGGGTACGCCCGCGCGAAATCGTGGAGCGCGCCGTACACGGCCTCGAAGTCCCACGGGTCGCCGAGCTCGACGACGTGCCCGCGGACGAGCGTCTCCGGCGAGACGTGCCGCACGTCCTCCATCACCGTCCCGGCCAGCGCCTCGTAGCTCTTCTGGTAGAGCAGCTCGAGCCGGTCGACGAGCAGGTCCTCGTGCTGGCAGAGCGCCACGCTCGGGCGCCAGCGCGACCAGCGCTCCGGCGTCTTCCCGGTGTCCAGCGTCGGGCCGAGCATGCCGAGGATCACCGTGGGCTTGCGGGTCATAGATGAAATTCTAACAGCTTGATACGGGAAGATAAAGGGCCGCGCCGGCGGCCCGCGATCGGCCGCGTTTGCCCGCGGTTCTCGGGCGGTTCTCGGGCGATCCGGCTGGCACGCGCCGTGCGAAGCCTCGCTCCGGACGACTCAACCCCTTCGGGAGATGCTGCCATGGAGCGAAGCTACAACGTGATTCCCACGGACGCGGGCGTGCCGATCAAGGCGTGGACGGTGGGCGTGCCGTTCGAGCCCGGGGCGGAGGCGCAGCTCAAGAACATCGCCGCGCTGCCGTTCATCCACAAGTGGGTCGCGGTGATGCCGGACGCGCACCAGGGCATCGGCGCGACGGTGGGGAGCGTGGTGGCGACGAGCGGGGCGGTGATCCCGGCGGCGGTCGGGGTCGACATCGGCTGCGGGATGATGGCGGCGCGCACGAGCCTCACGGCGGCCCAGCTGCCGGACTCGCTGCGCGGGCTCCGGGCCGCGATCGAGGCCGCGGTGCCGCACGGGCGCACGGACAACGGCGGGAAGAACGACCGCGGCGCGTGGCGCGACCCGCCCCCGGCGCAGGTCGAGGCCTGGGCGGCGCTCGAGCCGCGGTACAAGGCGGTCGTGGAGAAGCACCCGCGCATCGGGCGCGGCGTCGCGATCGAGCACCTCGGGACGCTCGGGACCGGCAACCACTTCATCGAGCTCTGCCTCGACGAGGAGGAGCGCGTGTGGGTGATGCTGCACAGCGGGTCGCGCGGGATCGGAAACCGGGTCGGGAGCTACTTCATCGAGCTCGCGAAGCAGGAGATGCGGCGGTATTTCGTGAACCTGCCCGACCAGGACCTCGCGTACCTGCCGGACGGGACGAAGCATTTCCACGACTACATGCAGGCGGTGTCGTGGGCGCAGGACTTCGCGGCGGTGAACCGGGAGCTGATGATGGCGCAGGTCGTGCGGGCGCTCCGCGCCTCGGGCGAGCTGCCGCCGTTCGACGCGGCGGTGGAGGCGGTGAACTGCCACCACAACTACGTGGCGCGCGAGCACCACTACGGGAAGGACGTGCTCGTGACGCGCAAGGGCGCGGTGCGCGCGCAGGCGGGTGATCTCGGGATCATCCCGGGCAGCATGGGCGCGCGCTCGTTCATCGTCCGCGGGCTCGGCAACCCGGAGAGCTTCTGCAGCTCGAGCCACGGCGCCGGCCGGGTGATGTCGCGCGGCGAGGCGCGGCGCCGCTTCACCGTCCGGGACCACGAGGCCGCGACGGCGGGGGTCGAGTGCCGCAAGGACGAGGACGTGATCGACGAGACGCCGGCGGCTTACAAGCCGATCGACGACGTGATGCGGGCGCAGAAGGACCTCGTCGAGATCGTCCACACGCTGCGCCAGGTGGTCTGCGTGAAGGGGTGAGCCCCGGCGCGCGGCCGTGGTATCGATGATCCAGGGAGAGCCGACTGCCATGTTGACCATCGATGGATCCGTGGGAGAGGGAGGGGGCCAGATCCTCCGCACGACGCTCAGCCTGTCGCTCATCGCGCAGACGCCGGTGCGGATCACGTCGATCCGCAAGGGGCGCGCGCGCCCGGGGCTGATGCGGCAGCACCTCACCTCGGTCCAGGCCGCCGCGGCGGTCGGCCGCGCCGAGGTGACGGGCGCCGCGATCGGGTCGCAGGAGATCGTGTTCCGGCCGACCGCGATCGTGCCCGGCGCGCACACGTTCCGGGTGGGGAGCGCGGGGAGCACGATGCTCGTGCTCCAGACCGTGCTGCCGGCGCTGCTGCGCGCGCCCGGGCCGTCGTCGCTCACGCTCGAGGGCGGCACCCACAATCCGATGGCGCCGCCGTTCGACTTCCTGGAGCTCGCCTACCTGCCGCTGCTGCGGCGGATGGGGACGGAGGTCGCGGCCACGCTCGTGTCGCCGGGCTTTTATCCGGCGGGCGGCGGCGTCGCGCGGGTCGAGATCGCGCCGGCGCCGGCGCTCGCGCCGCTCGAGCTGCTCGAGCGCGGGGAGATCCGGGGCCGGCGGGTCGTGGCGACGGTCTCGAACCTGCCGCGGCACGTCGCGATGCGCGAGCTCGACGCGGCGGCGGCGGTGCTCGGCTGGGCGCCAGAGTGCTTCCGGCCGAGCGTGCTCACGGGCGGGCACGGTCCGGGCAACGTGGTCACGATCGCGGTCGAGAGCGAGCACGTGACCGAGGTGTTCACCGGGTTCGGCGAGAAGGGGGTGCTCGCGGAGACGGTCGCGACGAAGGTGGCGGAGGAGGCGCGCGACTACCTCGCGGCGGGCGTGCCCGTGGGCGAGCACCTGGCGGATCAGCTGCTCTTGCCGATCGCGCTCGCGGGGCGCGGGGCGATCCGGACGGTGCGGCCGTCGTCGCACACGACGACCCACCTGGATCTGCTGCGCAACCTGCTCGGGATCCGCGCGTCGGTGGAGCAGATCTCGGAGCGGGCGTGGCACATCGAGATCGGGCGCTGAGCGCGCGGCGGCCCGGCGGGACGGCCGATTGACGGCGGCGTCCGGGTTGTGCCACATGACGGCGGGCGCACGGCGCGCTCGATGCTCGCGGGCTGCACAGGGGCCGCGGCGTGGGAGCGCATCCGGACGGAACAGTACGTCGACGGCACGGAGACGGCACGGAGACGGCACGTAGGCAACACGCAGGCAGCACGCGAGCAGCGCGGAAGGCGGGACAATGGCGAAGCGCGATTACCTCAAGATGACCGACATGACCCTGGCCGAGGCGCACCGCGTGCTCAGGCTCGCCGCGCGCCTGAAGGAGGAGCCGAAGGGGCGGCGCACGGGGCTGCTCGCCGGGCGCGCGGTGGCGGTCGTGCTGGAGAAGGCGAGCACGCGCACGCGGGTGTCGTTCGAGGTCGGGATCGCGCAGCTCGGGGCCCAGCCGGTCGTGCTCAGCACGCAGGGCAGCCAGCTCGCGCGCGGGGAGCCGATCCGGGACACGGCGCGCGTGCTCGAGCGGTACTGCGACCTGATCGCGTTCCGCACGTCCTCGACCGCGCGCCTCCACGAGATGGCCGAGGCGAGCGTGCCGGTGATCAACGCGCTCTCGGACGAGGGGCACCCGGTGCAGGTGCTCAGCGACGTCTTCACGATCGAGGAGGCGCTCGCGGCGAGCGGGGACAGGAGCGGCATCGCGGGGCGGCGCGTCGCGTTCATCGGCGACTGCGCGAGCAACATGGGGCGCTCGTGGCTCGAGGCGGCGCAGCTCTTCGACTTCCACCTCGTGCTCGCCGCGCCGGAGGGGTACCTGCCGCCGACGGACGAGATCGAGCGGGCGCGGGCGACGGGGCACGTGACGATCGCCGCGGATCCGCGCGAGGGGGCAGAGAAGGCGGACGTGGTGAACACGGACGTGTGGGCCAGCATGGGCAACGAGGACGAGGCGGAGAAGCGGCGGGCGGCGTTCGCGGGGTGGACGGTGAACGCGGGCGTGATGGAGAAGGCGGCGAAGCACGCGATCGTGCTGCACTGCCTGCCGGCGCACCGGGGGGAGGAGATCGACGAGGAGACGCTGGAGGGGCCGCGGTCGCGGGTGTGGGACCAGGCGGAGAACCGGCTGCACGTGCAGAAGGCGCTGATGCTCTGGCTGCTCGGGGTCGAGCTGGCCTGAACGCGCCGGCGGTCCTCCCGCAGCTTGGTCCAATGCGGGCCGGCAAGACGGCGGCGGAAGGGTCCAGCTTCCCAATGCCTGCGCTCACATCGGAGCGAGCCTCCCATCTTCGAGCAGCACCCAGGGGGCCGAGGGTGAGTATGCCTCGGTCCCAGCGATGGGCAGGCGCGGCGCATCCGTGAGGTGATCGAGTCCCTTGTCTCGGAGTTGCATCCCGCGTTCGGTGAGGCGATAGACTTCCGAGAGCATCGGGTAACCAGCGTTAGGCGGCTTCGGTCCAGGCGCACGCTCCACAGCCGCGCTTGAGTCGTGGTCTGCCCAGTCCTCCAGCCGGCGCGGCAGGAACAAATCGCCCGTGCAGGAAAGGAGATGCCACAGGTGCATTCGCGTTTCCGATTTGTGAGCGGCCAATGCCAAGGCAGTCTGGCATTCAGACGAGAGGAGGGCGAAGACAATCTCGTCAAATCGGCTGAGAAACAAACCTCCTTGCGCAGTTTTTCTCGGAAAAAAGTGCGAGAGGAGCAACCACAAGGGAGCGAGCTCTGCAAAGCCTTCGACGCCGGTGATGCAGCTCTCGACGAACGGAAGTGGATTCTCGTCGACGTAGCTCTCCCATAGGCGAATGGCACGCTCGTGGCGCTCCACCGACCAGGGACCCGCCTTACCGAGGCGGTCCAGGAGAACCTCGTCAGCATGGTCAGACACTGACTCGGAACAGGTGAATGGGCGCGTCAACACTTCGCGATCAGCTGTACTTGGAAGGGGAACAGGCTCGAGATCGATGATCAGGACATCGTGGTGTGCGATCCCGAGGCGACGCAGCCAGCTACATGTTCGCCAGAGGTTCACCCGTTCGTGAACGCTCGCCGACACCCACAAGATGACGGGCAGTTCCCATTGGACATCCGACGAATACAGCCGATCCCACTCTTCGTCCAAATTCCACCACATACGACGTGCCCGGGCATGCTCGAGGACATCTCGACGATTTGGACCAATGATCAGGCGGTCGGACGCGCGCACGACATTGGTCGCACCAAGTTCCGATAGCCGTTCCGTGGTCAATCCATCGAAGGCAACATGGGTAGCCTTACCAATGTCAACGAGGTTCGACATGCTCAATAAAATCCGCATTTGTAGCACTGCCTGAATTTATAGTCATGGCCTTTTAGACAATTCTCCTGACATACAGCACAAAGTGTTATCCCTACGTCAACGAAGCGCGAGCAAGGCCAAGGCATACTTTGGCAATCGACATACATGTCGGTGCATGACTTGCTTGGCGAGCACGATCCCGCCATCTCAAGCTGTGCGATGCCCACATCCTCGCCTCCATCGCCGTCTCTGAGAAAATCTCCAGCCCCTACGGATTCTGTCGGAATCTCATCGCCTCCGCTTCCCGGCTCCACCGTCTCGCATGTGTAAGAAGGCAACTCGCACGCTGACGCAAGCACCACTACGAGCCCGCAGCACAGCACGAGCGCGCCCGTCTTCAACTTCAAGCCGTACCCCATGTCGTCCTCCCCCATTCAGGGTAAGCGCACCGATCTCTCAGGAGAAGGGCGGCGTCAACAGGTGGTCCAGGACACTTTGCATCGTGCGGTCGCTGCACGCAGCCGAGCGCGAGCAACTTCACGTACGCCGAGGCGACGCGCTCGCAGAAGCTCGCCGACTTCGTCGGCTCGGCGGTGCGGATGTTCGAGTACTTCGGTGGCGTGCCCGAGGTCTCCTCCCCGACCAGCTCCGCAGCGCGGTGGTTTCCCCGCCTGCCGCCGCTGCGGCGGTTCCTGCTTCTTCGCCGCTGCCTGCCGCGCCCGCGGCTTGCGTCGCGTGTTCTGCTCCTGCACCCGCGCCTTGTTGCGCGACGCAGCGCGGAGCACGCGTTCGAGCCGCGCCGGCGGGTTGAGCACGTCGAACACCAGCCACAGCCTGACCGCCTCCACCGGTCACCTCTTGCGGCGCGCTGGCGCGCGCTTCTTCTGTGCTTTCTTGGGCTTTCTCGTCGCGAGGAGGCGCTTCACATCCCGCATCGAGCGCTCGAGGCCGGACTCCGCCCTCGCCGGGCGGCAGACGTACGTCACGCCGCGCGGCCCTCGCCACTCGCCCTTCGCTGCCGTCGCGCGCGCCTTCCGGACGCGCCCCGTCGCCGGCGTTTGGCGCCGGAGGGGACGCGCGCAGCATAGCCGTGACCAGCAAGCTCTTGCTGCATGCAAATTTTGCACCATTCGTTGACAACTTGGATCTCGCGGGCTTGGCGGGGAGCGGCGGGGGAGGCGAGCCGAAACTTGGCGACACCGAACTCCGCTGGCCCGACCTGGCGCCTCGGGAACCCTCGATCAGCGGCAGCGCAAGCCCGGCCTGCTGCCCTTACGCGTTGATCTTGACAAAGCCGGAACCAGGGCTTCTGTGTAGGCCTTCATGACGAAGACAAGCACAGATGGACACCGCAGGGGAGAGAGAGAGAAGCAGAACTCCCTACCTCTTACTGGGGATCGTGCTCGGAATTTGGGGTCTGTCGTGGGCATTACTAGCAACTTTCGTTGACAAACCTGAGGACCGTGGGCTTTTCGGAGACATGTTCGGCGCCGTAAATGCTCTATTCTCCGGATTAGCCCTGGCAGGAGTGGTATACGCCATCTTTCTTCAGCGCCAGGAACTTCAGCTTCAGCGAGAAGAGCTCGAATTGACTCGTGCAGAGCTACGCAGGTCTGCCGAAGCGCAAGAGAACTCAGAGAAGGCACTAGTCAGTCAGGCCAAGGCGCTCGCCGACACAGCTCGCGCCAACACCATGACCCTGATGCCCACGACGATGTGTAGCTTCACTGTCATGCACATCAGCAATGGTGGACTGTACCCGATCTTAAACATTGCAAACGTAGGCAACGTTCCCGCGTTCGACTTCGAGATTTACATCGCCTGTGTGTTTTCAAGCAAAAAGGAGCACCTTGCTCAATTAAGAAAGTACATCAGACCAGGTTTCGTCAGCGATTTCGACAAAGTCCGATTTACCGAAGATGGTTTCTATGGCATTAGGGATCAGGTGCATTATCCGATGGTACCACCAAGACGCCAGCGGTCACTATCGGTCGTCTCGACTGATTTGCCCATCTGGCCGGTGGGAATACACACCCTAGTGCAATTTCGCGATGTGCAGGGGCACAACTACTCCCAAGTTTACTACTTCGAGCACACTCTACAGGACGAAACCCATGTGTTTCGCCTTGTAGAGCTAAATCCCCCGACTCCGTTAGCCCACTCCAGAATACACGTGGAATCCAGCGACAACGGCGTCCAGTTGCGAAACGGGGAATCGGCACTGGAGTTTGCCTCGCATTTTCAAGAGATTCTACAGTCGTCGATATCGTGCGTCTGCTTGAATAGTTCGATTGTGGGCGGAGAGGACTGGGGAGACTGGCAGGAGATCTAGTACGTGACGTCAACCAGACGACGCCCACGCGCTCGTGCGTGGGCTCGCTCGTGCCAAAACGGTATGTCCGAGCTGCCTGAACACTCCACTTGGGGCAGCCTCCAGCGCACACCACGCAACGGAGGTACCCTCACAGGGGAGCGCCGGAACGCCTCGTGAACGACGCGGGCCGCCTCCGCATCTCCGAGAGCGACGGCACGGCTCAGGGTTTGGCGAGCGAGGCGACGACGAGGGCCCGAGGCGACGAGTCGGCCGGCGCGAGCGCGAACTCCCCAGGCCCCAGTCTCGCCGGTTGGCCCCGGGTGATGGTGAGTTCGTGTTTGCGCGGAAATTCGGTGAAGAAAATCGGTGAAGTCGGCCCATCGCGCAGTCAGCATCCGGGAGTGCTTGCGCAGGCCACGGGCGCGCTCGCTGCGCGAGCCCGCTGCGCCGCCCTTGACCTGCGCGCCGCCTCCCGGCGCGGGACATCGGGCGATGGGCAAAGTGGCGTGTGACTGTGGCCCGGCGCCTGCGTGCTCATACTGGCGGAGCCTACTACGCCGACGCGGAGGAGGCGCGCCGGAGGTCGCGCGGGCTCGGGGACTTATCTGCGGAGCAGGAAGAGCGCTGCCGCCGCGGGGAGGCCGAGGGCGAGGCCCATGGCGAGCTTGCGGCCGCGTCTGGCGACGCCCCGCTTCCAGCCGCCGCTCACGCCGCTCCACTGGGGCATCGGCTCGAACAGGTTGCCGGCGGTGGGCGGCTCGGCGCGGTCCTGGAAGTGCTTTCTTTCCACCTGGCGCGCCATCATGCGCTCCATCATCGCGGGCGCGAGGTTGTGCTGCGCGGCCATGAGCCGGGCCGCGCCGCCGACGATGAGCTCCCGGCGGGGGCGGACGGCGAGGCCCACGATGGCGCGCGCGATCCGCTCCGCGCTGGCCACGGGGGGCATCGCCTGGACGGCGCGACCGGTGTAGTTGGCGGCGTGCTGGAACAAAGGGGTGTCGATCGTCGCGGGCATCACGGTGCACACGTGGATGCCGGGCGCGTCGAGCAGCTCCTGGCGCAGGCTCTCGCCCAGGCCGCGGATGCCGAACTTCGTGACGCAATAAGCGCTCGTGTACGGCTGGCCGACGATGCCCGCGACCGAATCGACGTTGATGAGCACGCCCTTGCCCTGCGCGCGGAAGCGGGGCAGCACCGCTCGGGCGCCGTGGATGTACCCGAAGAGGTTCGTCTCGATGACCTGACGGTACGCCTCATAAGGCGCCTCCTCGGTCCGGGCGAAGAGCGTGACCGCCGCGTTGTTCACCCACACGTCGATGCGCCCGAAACGCTCGACCGCGAGGCGCGCCAGCTCGCGCACCGCCTCCTCGCCGCGGACGTCCGTCGGGACGACCAGGGCCTGGCCGCCGGCGGCCTCACACTCGGCCGCCACCTCGTCGAGCGTCTGCCGCGTCCGCGCGGCGAGCACGACCGCAGCGCCGCCCTCGGCGAAGAGCCGGGCAGCCATGCGGCCAACCCCGCTCGACGCGCCGGTGATGACCACGACCTTGTCACGGAGCTTCTTCGTCATACCCCTCCGGGAGACTGGAGAAGGCAAACACCTTTCCAGCCCGATCGATACCCGCCGTCCTCTGTCGCCTGGCGCTAATCGCCTGTCGCTCGTCACCTATCGCTTGCCGCCTGCCGCTCGCCCGCGCCCGCTTCGCCTCAGCGGGCGCCGCTGCCGCCCTGCCCCGCGAGATCCCCGAGGAACACCGTCTCGCCGTGGGCCGTGGCCTTGCCGTTCTCCAGCAGGGAACGGAAGCGCAGGAGATCGTCGTCCATGGCGTGCTTCGGATCCACGCCGAAGAGCGCCGCCACGGCGTGACCGAGGACGCCGGCAGGCGGGGTGTAGGACATCTTGATGTCGAGGCGGGTGCCGCCGTCGGGCGTCGCCTCGAAGCGCACCGTGCCCGCGGTGGCGACCGCCGCGCCGGGCACGCTCCGCCAGGCGATGAGCTCGTTCGGGACCATCTCGGTCACGTCCGCCTCCCAGCGGACAGGGATGCCCGCCGGGCCGACGGCGGTCCAGCGCAGCCGGCCGTCGCCCTCCAGCTCCACGTCGCGCAGGTGCGACATGAACCGGGGGAAGTTCTCGAAATCGATGAAGAACGCGAACACCTCCTCGACCGGCGCCCGCACCGTGATCGCCTTCTCGAGCTCCACCGCCCGCCGCCCCGCGCCGACGCCGAGCAGGCGCGCGATCGGGCGGCCCGCGACATTGCCGAACAGCGCCGCGGCGCCCGACGCGCCGAGCAGCAGCCCCAGCCGATCGCGCCGGGCAACCGCGCAGCTGACGAGCCCGACGCCGAGCGCGGCCACGAGCACACGCGCGATGGGCAACCGGCCCGCCTTCGTGAGCGCGGGCTGCTCGCCAGCGGGGGCCCTCGCGCCCTGGAGCGACGGGATGCCGTCGGCCGAGCTGTGCGCCTCGAGCTGGTTGTTCATGCCCTTGACGCCGCCCACGGCCGAGATGGCCGACAAGAGGTCCGGAACCTCGCGCTCCAGGATGGTGCCGGTCAGGGTCACGCGCCCGTCGACCACCTGCACGCCGATCGCGTGCGGGTTCGAGACGACACGCCCGAGCTTCGAGCGGACCCGATCGACGAGCACCTCGTCGAAGACCTCCTCGTGCCGGAAGACCGATGCCGCGCTCGCGATCACGCCCCGGCCCCGGTGCCCGAGGTCGCGGGCGCGACGGTCGAGCGCCGCGCCCGTCCGGTGCGCCGCGCCCACGGTCCGGTCGCGCAACAACGCCCGGCGCCGCGCGCCGCGGTCCGGATCGAGCACATACATCAGACCAGCCCCGACGCCGATCGTCGCCGCGACCACCGCCGCAGGGCCGATTTCATACGGCTTCGGTCGCAGCACCAGCCGAATCGCCTTGTCGAAGACAGCCATGGCCATCTCTTTCGTCCCTCTCCCGTAGCGGCCGGGGGAATTGCCCCGAACCGGCCATTACCGCATCTCCTGCGAGCGCAGGAATTCCGACTCACAGCGCACGCTCGAACCTAGGCCGCCTCCGCGCCACCATCATCCGGGCCCACGCGGAATGGACAGTAGGGACACTCCGTACGTCGCGAACGCGACAGCAGCCATGGCCAACGCCTGAGTCCGCCACCCGGAGGGATCAGCCCGCCTGTGCGCCAGGTCTGTCTGCGGCGCCACTCACGCTGTTTGTTCAGACTGGATCGGTCTCCGCAACTCGCATGTTCAGGCGGCGGGTAACCCTCATGCACGCGCCCGAGGGCCGCCGGAAAGGCAGCGGGCTCATGCATGCTGGCAAGCGCTTTTGGACGTCTCGGGATCGCCCCGGCGAACAACGAAGGGTTTTCCCCGATTGCGACTTCCGTCGACGCACCCCAGTCTTGGCCTCCGCGACGATTGGACATACGGTCGCTACGCCGCACCGACATCCGTGACACGTTGTCGAAACAGATTCGACGCCGTTTCACCACGTCAAGGAAGGAGCTCCACCATGCGGAATCGATTCGACAGGGACGCTGACTACGGACGAGACGCACGCGGCTGGGACGAGCGCTACGGGCAGAGCCAGGGCGGCTGGGACGAGCGTTACGGACGAGGTTACGACCGGGACGAGCGCTATGGGCAGGGCCAGGGCGGCTGGGATGAGCGCTACGGCGGCTCCCGCGGCAACCTCTCCGAGCGCGGCTGGGACCGCGACAACAACCGGAGCTGGGGCCGCGACTACGATCGCGATCAAGGGCGCACGACGCAGCGCGGTTACGGCGGCGACAACGACGAGGGGCGCCTCGGCAGCCGCGACCGCGGCTTCGACCGGGACTACAACCGCAGCTTCAGCGGCGGCGACTATAACCGCAGCTTCGGCGGCAGCGACTATAACCGCAGCTATGGCGGCGCCGACTACAACCGCGGCCTCGGCGGCGGCATCGAGTTCAACCGCGGCTTCGGCGGCGGCGACTACAACCGCGGCTTCGCTGGCAGCGATCACAACCGCGGATTCGGTGGCACCGGCGACTACAGCCGCCACTACGGCGGCGCCGACTACAACCGCAGCTTCGGCGGCGCCGACTACAACCGCGGCTTCGGCGGCGGCGATTACAACCGCAGCTTCGGCGGCGGGTACGGCCGCGAGGAGAACCGGGGCTGGGGACGCGAGGAGAACCGGGGCTGGGGACGCGAGGAGAACCGGGGCTGGGGACGCGACCGCGAGGAAGGCAGCGACTTCGTCCGCACCGTCCGCGACGCGGGCCGGTCCGCAGTGCAGGGCGTGAGCGGCGCGCTGAGCAACCTCGGAGAGCGCGTCCGGAGCGCGTTCGGCCGGGGACCCAAGGGCTACAAGCGCTCCGACGACCGCATCCTCGAGGACATCTGCGAGCTGCTCTCGGATCGCGACGACATCGACGTCACCGACGTCACCGTCCGCGTGCAGAACAACGAGGTCACCCTCGAGGGCACGGTGAACGAGCGCCACCACAAGCGCATCGTCGAGCAGATCGCCGAGAACGTGCGCGGCGTCGACGACGTGCACAACCAGATCCGCGTCAAGCGGCCGGGCGAGACGACGACCGGCACGACCGCCACCACCGGCTCGACCAGCACGACCGGCACGACCGCCACCACCGGCTCGACCAGCACGCTCGGCTCGACCGGCGCGCAGCAGAACCGCGGGATGGCGAACGACCTGGCCCACCGCTGAGCCACGCCGCGCCCCAGGCGAAGAGCCCACGAGCGCCTCCCATCCGAATCGAGCTCACGCCCGCCGGGGCGCCCCCCCAAGCCGGGGCGCGCCCCAGCCGAGGCGCGCCTCAGCCGGGGCGCGCGTCCACAGCACACTCCCTTCCGGCGAGATCCGCGATCACCCGGATCAGGCTGGAAGGGTCGATGGGCTTCGCCACGTGCCGCTGAAAGCCCGCCGCGAGCGCCCGCCGCCGATCCTCGAGCCGCGCATAAGAGGTCAACGCCACCGCGGGGAGCCTGCGGAGCTCGGCGCGCTCGGCGGCGCGCACCTGCTGGATGAGCGTGTAGCCGCTCTCGCCCGGCATCCCGATATCGCTGATCAGGACGTCGACCCTCCGCCGCTCGATCAGGCTCAGGGCCTCGGCCGCCGCGCTGGCCGTCATGACCTGTGCGCCCGCCTGCTCGATCACGAGCGCGATGATCTCGCGGGTGTCGGGCTCGTCCTCGACGAGCAGGACGTGGAGGCCGACCAGCGGCGCCCGCATCGCGTCCTCGATCGCCACGCGCCACGACGGCACAGACGGCGGCAGCGCGCGGGGCGCGGCGGGCCCCGCGCGCAGGGGGAGCGCCACCGTGAACGTGGCGCCGCGGCCCTCGCCCTGGCTCTCGACCTCCACCGTGCCGCCGTGCAGCTCGACGAGGTGGCGGACGATCGCGAGCCCCAGGCCGAGCCCGCCGTAGGCCCTCGTCGGCGAGGAGTCGCCCTGACGGAACCGATCGAAGACATACGGCAGGATGGAACGGGCGATCCCCTTGCCGTTGTCCGCGACCGCGAGGATCACCTGGCCGTCGTTCCGCGACGCCCGGACCGTGATGAGGCCGCGCTTCGGGGTGAACTTCACCGCGTTCGAGAGCAGGTTCCAGAGGATCTGCTGGAGGCGCGCCGGGTCGCCGCTCACCTCGCCCAGGCCCTCGCCGACCTCGACGCGGATCTCGATGTCCTTCGCCTTCGCCGTGGGCGCGATGACCTCGACGGCGGCGTCGATCAGGGCGGCGAGATCCACGGCGACCGCGCTGATCCGCAGCTTGCCGGTGATGATCCGCGAGACCATGAGGAGGTCGTCGACGATCTGCGCCTGCGCCTGCGCGTTGCGTTCGATCGCCTCGACGCCCCGGGCGAGGCGCTCCGGGGCGAGGCGTGTGTCCTTGATCAGCCTCGCCCAGCCGAGGATCACCGTGAGCGGCGTCCGCAGCTCGTGGGAGACGATCGCGAGGAACTCGTCCTTCATGCGGCTCGCGTCCTCGGCCCGGAGGCGGTCGTGCTCCGACTGGGCGAGCGCCTGCTGCTCGCGCCGGAGCAGCTGCGCGCGCTCCTCCTCGAGCTGCTTCAGCTCGGTGATGTCGACGACGGCCCCCGTCAGGAACAGCGGAGCGCCGCCCTCGTCGCAGATGAGGCGCCCGCGGTCGTGCACCCACCGGATCGACCCGTCCGGGCGCACGACGCGGTGGATCATGTCGTAAACGCAGCGCCCGTAGACGCACCGCTGGGTCGTGGTGCGCACGGCGTCCCGGTCCTCGGGGTGGACGCGGCTCATCCAGTCCTCCATCGGCTGCGTCGTCTCGCGCTCCTCCAGGCCCAGGATGAGGTTCAGGCGCGCGTCCCGCGTGTCGTTCCACGTCACGAGGTCGATGCGCCAGGTGCCCACGTCGGCCGCCCACGTGGCGAGCCGGAGCCGGTCCTCGCGGTCGCGCAGCGCCTTCTCCATCTGGAATCGCTCGGTCAGATCGACCGCCGTTCCGACCATGCGGATCGCCTTGCCGGACGCGTCGCGGAGCGCGTAGCCGCGATCGAACACCGTGGCGATGGATCCATCGCCGCGGTAGACGCGGTATTGCTGCGACCAGGAGTCGCCTTCACCGTGGATGACCGCCTGGAAGCTGCGCGCCACGCGCTCGCGATCCTCGGGGTGGATGCGCGAGATCCACCAGGCGCCGGACGGCTCCGTCTGCTCGGGGGTGTAGCGGTAGACCTCGTAGAACGCCGCGTTGCGCTCGACCTGGTCCGCCTGGATGTCCCAGTCCCAGATCGAGTCCTTCGTGGCGCGCGCGACCAGGCGATAACGCTCGCGCTGCACGTCGGCCTCCCTGCGAGCGGCCTGCTCGCGGAGGCTCTCCGTCACGGCGTCCTCGGCAGGCATCTGCAGCGTCATCGACTGGGTCCTCGTACATCCCGACCGAGCGCGCTCTGGGGCTGACGGCGGCGAGGCGCCAGGTGGAAGCGTACGCGGCATGTCTTTCAGGACGACTGTATGAGGTCCCGCGGCCCTGCCCACCAGCCGGGCCGCGGGCGTCGCCTTCGCAGAAAACTTGGCCCGGGCTCCAGAATCCTGAGCAAACACGCGCTCCGTGGATTTCCGCGACGTACCGACCGAGGTTGTCCTGGCCGCGGCCGGCGCGGCGCTCTTCTTCGGGCTCGTCCAGACGCTCCGCCTCGCGTGGCAGCGCGCCCGGCAGCGGCGCCGGCTCGACCGCTTCCGCGAGCAGGGCGCCGCCGGCGAGGCCCGCGCCGAGGCGCTCCTCCGCGAGCTCGGGTACACCATCCTCGGCCGGCAGGTCGCGGTGTCGTACGGAGTCCAGGTCGACGGCGAGCCCATCACGGTCGGGCTCCGCGCCGACTACCTCGTGGCGCACGGCCGCAGGCGGTATGTCGCCGAGGTGAAGACAGGCCGGCTCGCGCCGCGCATCGACACGCCCGCGACGCGGCGGCAGCTGCTCGAGTACCGCCTGGCGTTCGACGTCGACGGCGTCCTCCTGGTCGACGCGGAGACCCGGCGGGTGCGGTCCGTGGTGTTCCCGCTCCCCGCCGGCGTCTCGGCGGGCGAGAGCCCCGGCGTGCGCCTCGCGTGGTTCGTGGCGGCGGTCGTGGCGGGCTCGCTGGCCGCGATGGCGGCGCGCGCCTTCTGACGGCGCGACGCCGCGTCGGTGACGGCGCGGCGCCGCGTCGGTGAGGCGCGACGCCGCGTCGGTGAGGCGCGACGCCGCGCGGGCGTCAGGCTCGCTCGAAGTGAAGCGGCTGCTACGCGCGGCCGCGCGCACGGCGGCGGCGGCCGGCGAGCAGCAGGAAGCCGAGGCCGAGCAGGCCGAGCCGGGCGGGCGCGCCGTCGGACGTGGCGCCCGCGCGGCAGGCGCAGGACGAGTCGGGCTTCAGCTCGCTCGTGTCGCCGCCGCCGCCCGCGCCGCCGGCCGGCGACGTGGGATTCCCGTTGTCGTCGCCCAGGCCGATGTCCTCGTCGATGGTCCCGCCGCTCGCCGCCGAGGTGCTCATGGAGAGCACCGGCTCGCCGCACGCTCCGTTGACGCACGGGGCGTTGCCGGGGCAGACGACGCCCGCGCAGGCGTCGACGCAGGCCCCGGCCCGGCAGAGCTGCCCCGCGGGGCACGTCACGCCGTCGCAGCCGGCGTCGAGGCAGTGGCCGCTGTCCGCGCACTCCTTGCCGGCCCCGCAGGTGCGGCAGCCGCAGTTCGACTGGCAGATGCCGCGCTCGCACACCATGCCTTCGTCGCACTCGACCGAGGCGCAGAGATCGACGCAGCGCCCGAGCTGGCACTCCTGGTTGCCGGGGCAGACGACGCCGTCACACCCGCCCACGCAGAGGCCGCCGACGCAGATCTCGCCGCCCTCGCACGCGACGCCCACGCAGGCCGCCTCGACGCAGAGGCCCTCGTCGCAGACGAGGCCGGCGTCGCAGACGACCTCGCCGCGCCCGCAGTACGGCACGCAGTTGCCGCGGTTGCACACGAGCCCTTCGGCGCAGAGCCCCTCGGCGTTGTCGACCTCGCCGTCGCAATCGTTGTCGATGTTGTCGCAGCGCTCGGCCTGCTCGCCGGGCTCGAGGACGGCGTGGCACGCGACCTCGCCGTCGGTCGCGCAGCCCGTCCTGCCCACGGCGCAGGCGCCCGGCTGGCCCGTGTCGCAGACCTCGCCGCCGCCCTGGCAGGTCACGCCGGTGATGTAATAGACGAAGTCGTTGAAGTCGCCGTCGTTCGTGCTGCCGCCGCTGCCCCGCCAGCTGGTCGGGGTCACGGGCAGGTCCTCGAACGCGACATAGAACGCGTCGGGCGTCTTGGTCGACGTGTAGATCAGCGTGGTGACCCACGGCTGGGCCGGCGTGCAGTTCGTACACTGCGTGTTCAGCTCGGCCTGCGAGAACTTCGTCTGCGTGCACAGGGTGCTCGGGCTGCCGATCAGCGCGAAGCCGACCAGGCCGCCCGCGTACCGCGGGTCCTGGCGGATGTCCTCCGCCGAGAAGCTCCGCGGGGTCCAGTCGTGCTGCCCCACCTGCGTGGTCATCATCGTGGCCAGAGGGCAGAAGTCGCCGTCCTCGCAGTTGAAGGCCTCCGACGGGTTCGCCGGGATGAGCTCGTAGATCTGGTTGTCCGGCGGGCGCATGCCGCTCGCGGTCGCGTTGTACCAGCCGAACGCGACCCGACAGCCGCCGCCGCGCAGCACGAGCTCCCCCGTGAACCCGCAGAGCGGCGAGAACACGCCCGGCTCGATGCTCGCATCGTCGACGGGGTCGATCGTCTCGCCCCGGTACATGAAGAGCCCCTCCAGCGTCACAGCGTCTTCCGGGAAGCCTCGGCCCCTGACGAGGCCGAGCTCGTTCTCGCCGACCGGCTGGGGCATGACCTCGCCGGTCGGCTGACGGACCTGCGCGCTCGCGAGCGCAGGCCACGCGGCCGGGGCGAGCGAGAGGGCCAGAGGCAACGCGGCGCGCGCCGCGCGAGAGAAGTTCAAGAAAGCGCTGTGTGGCATGTGCGCACTTTACACCTCCTCGAGAGCTCGAGGCGTAGAACATTCCACCTCTCCGCGACCCCGCAAAGTTGCAGTAAGGTTGTTCCTGCGCCGCCGCTGCCGCGAATTTTTTATGACCAAGAGATCGCTGCGCGTTTATCTGATCGCCCACCACGACGGCCGCTTCACCGGCATCTTGCTGCGCGCGTGGGGCTTCGTCCTCGATCGGCCGGCCCCGGCGGCGTACGGCGCCTCCGAGGAGGACGTCCTCCGCCGGCTGGAGGCCGAGCTCCACGCGCGGATCGCGACGGGCGACGACGATCTGGATCGTTATCTCTGGGAGGAGTCCTTCGAGGTGCGGTCGCTGAGCGTGGACGTGCACCCGCAGACGACCGTGAAGCGGACAGCCGTCGTCGGGCGGCGCCGGATCCCGCTGCGGCTCACGTACCTCGCCAGCAAGCTGGCCGAGGGCGGCTATCGCGTGATGCTCCCGCGCTTCGGCTGGTCGGTGGTGCTCGAGGATCTCTCGATCGCGCCCGACGTGCTGCGGCAGCTGGTCACGAGCGGGCTGCTCGGCGAGTCGCCGCGGTCGCTCTTCGATTTCCGGCGGGAGGGCGAGGAGGTCGTGCGCCCGTGGTCGCCGCGCCTGCCGTCCGCCGCCGAGGCGACCGGCCGCCGCCCGCGGGACGAGCGCCCGACGCTCGGCGCCGTCGCGGAGGATCTCGTGGAGAAGGCCGCGCGCCAGCGGCTGCCGCTCGCGGTCGGCGAGTCGGAGGAGCTCGAGCGGGCGCTGCCGCTGTTCTTTGAGGCCACGCGCGGGGCACAGCGGGGGGCGCGCGGAACGAGCGGGGCGGGCGGAACGTCGAACGAGCCGCCGCCGTCGATCCTGCTCGTCGGCGGCCCCGGCGTCGGCAAGACGACGTGGGTCTACCGGCTGGCGCGGCGGTTCGCGGCGTGGCGGCGGGACAAGGCGCGCGCGGGCTCGCCCGGCCTGTTCAGCACCTCGGCCGACCGGCTGCTCGCGGGGATGACGTACCTCGGGATGTGGCAGGCGCGGTGTCTCAAGCTGGTGAGCGAGCTGTCGCACGAGGGGGATCTGCTGCACGTCGGCGCGCTGTTGCCGCTCCTCAGGCCGCAGCCGGACGGCGCCTCCATCGGCGAGGTGTTCTTGCCGGCGCTCCGGGGCGGCGAGGTGAGCCTCATCGCGGAGTGCACCGAGCCGGAGCTGGAGGCGTGCCAGCGCCGCGCCGCCTCGCTCGTGTCGTGCTTCCAGATCGTCCGGCTGCGCGAGCCGGATCCCGCCGCCGTCCCCGCGCTGCTCGCGGAGTACGAGGCGCGGAGGGACGCGCGCGTCCGGCTGCACCCGGCCGGCAAGAAGCGGCTGGTGCAGCACCTGTCGATGTTCCGGCGCGACGTGCTGTTCCCGGGCAAGGCGTTCCGCTTCTTCGACTGGCTCGCACAGGAGTCGTCCCCGCGGGCCGGCGCGGAGGCGGCGGCGGGGGCGACAGCGGCCATGGGGGCGGCGACAGCGGGGATGGAGGCGGCGGGGGCGCGTGTGCTTTATCCGCGGGACGTCTCCGAGGCGTACGCGCGCCACTCGGGGCTGCCGATCGAGCTGATCGCCGACGAGGTGCCCGCGAGCGCGTCGGCGATCGCGAGCGGGCTGAAGCGCCGTGTGATCGGGCAGGACGAGGCGTGTGACACCGCGGCGCGGGTGCTCGCGCGCTTCAAGGCGGGGATGAACGATCCGGAGCGGCCCTGCGGCACGTTGCTCTTCGTCGGGCCGACCGGCGTCGGCAAGACGGAGCTCGCGAAGGAGCTCACGCGCGCGATGTTCGGCGACGAGGGCCGGATGATCCGGCTCGACATGAGCGAGTACCGGCTGCCCGGCGCGTCGGCGCGGCTGCTCGACGCGGGGCCGGACGCGACGACGCTCGCGCAGCGCGTGCGGCAGCAGCCGCTGTCGCTCGTGCTGCTCGACGAGATCGAGAAGGCCCACCGCGAGGTGTTCGACCTCCTGCTCGGGATCCTCGGCGAGGGCCGGCTGACGGACGAGGACGGCCGCCACGTGGACTTCCGGATGGCGCTGATCGTGATGACCTCGAACCTCGGCGTCGCAGACCGCGCGCCGGTCGGCTTCGGCGGCGAGGACGGCGCCGCGCACGCGCCGCCGGGGCCGCGGCGCGCGGCGCCGGCGGGCGTGCGCGAGCACTTCCGGCCGGAGTTCGTGAACCGCATCGACCACGTCGTCCAGTTCCGGAGCCTCGGGCGGGACAGCGTGCTCCGGATCGTGGATCTCGAGCTCGAGAAGGCCGAGGCGCGCACCGGGCTCGTGCGCCGGAACCTGCGGCTCCGGGTGCTGCCCGAGGCGCGGGCGCGCCTCGCGGAGGTGGGGTTCGATCCGCGGCGGGGGGCGCGGCCGCTCAGGCGCGTGATCGAGGAGCAGGTGATCACGCCGATCGCGGCGCGGATGGCGGAGGACCCGGGGTGCAGGGATCGAGAGATCGTCGTGGCGGGCGAGGGCGCGGGGATCGAGGTGCGGTTCGGGTAGACCGGCCGCCGCGAGGAGGGCGGCGGAGCGCTCGCGCGCTCGCGGTCGTGGTAGAACCGGGCACGGAGGTCCGCGGTGCCGCAGCGAGACATGTACCATGGAGTCGTGAAATCCGCCTTGGTCGAGGAGGGATGGACCATCACGCACGATCCTCTCGTGGTTCCGTTCGGGATCCATAACCTCTACGTCGATCTCGGTGCAGAGCGCCTGATCGCGGCCGAGCGCCCAGGCGAGCGCATCGCCGTCGAGATCAAGAGCTTCGCTGGCGCTTCTGAGGTGGCTGACATGCAGCAAGCGCTCGGCCAGTACTTGATGTACCGGAGCTTGCTTCGCCGCACGGAGCCCGACCGCAGCCTTGTTCTGGCGGTTCCAGCCGACGCCTTTGACACCATCTTCGGCACCGACCTGGGCCGCGCGATCTTGGACGATTACGCGCCCATCGTACTGGTCTTCGATCCGCAGAGGGAGGTGATTCGACAATGGGTGAAGAAGTAACGGCCTCCGCCGGGGCAGCGTCCTATGCGGACGTGGTGAAACGGATTTTAAGCGCGTACGCCGAGCTCAAACCGAGTTACGGTGAGGTCGAGGTCGAGGCCATCTTCGACGACGCCCAGGGGCACTACGAGCTCATGTACGCGGGCTGGGCTGGAGGGCGCCGCGTCCATGGGAGCGTCATCCACGTGGACCTGCGGGGCGGGAAGATCTGGATCCAACACGACGGGACCGAGCACGGGATCGCAGCAGAGCTCCTGGACGCGGGGATCCCGAAGGAGCATATCGTGCTCGCGTTCCAGCCGCCGGAGAGGCGAAAACACACACCGTTCGCAGTGGGATAACCGACCACCTTCGTTCAGTGAGCTTCTGCCGCCTCGGCCGGCGGCTCGGCCGCGGCGCCGGCCTCGTCGTGCGCGATGGCCCACACGAACTCCGGGATGAGCGCGAGCGAGTGCGGGTCCTGCGTGACGCCGATGAGGCCGCTGATGAAATCGAGGGGGTGCTCCCGGCGCTGCGCGTCGACGAACCGGAGCGACGTGCTCGTCAGCCCGGGCGGGAGCCGGTTGAACCCCGGTCCCTGCGGTTTGGCCAGCGCGGCGAGCGGGCTGCTCCGGGCCTCCGCCGCCTTCCAGCGATCGAGCCAGTCGTCGAGGTGCGGGTTCGGGATGAAGTGATCCGCGGGCCAGGCGCGCAGGTAGGGAAAGAGCACGTGGATCCAGCCGGTGAGCTCGTCCGCGGCGTTCTCGTACCGGAAGAAGGAGCGCCAGAACGCCGGGTCCTGGCGGCCCTCCGCCGAGGCGACGACCTGGTCGAGCACGGGCAGGAGCGCGCGAGTCCAGCGCTCGGCGCCGAACTGGCCGAACGCCGCCGCGCGCCGGCGCACCCAGCGCCAGTCGTCCGCGGTGCCGACCAGGTAGACGCGCGGGATGCCGCGGCTCGGAAACTCGAGGTCGGCGGGGAAAGGCGGCTCCCACTCGTAGTCCGGCACGAACGGGGTCATCACGGTGAGCTCCGAGGCCACCCGCTCGACTGGTCCGGTGGTCGAGAAATTGGCTGTCACGAGCTCCCACAACTTCCCGACCCGCGCGGCGATCTGGGTGGAGAACTCCGGGAACGTGACGGGCCACGGGTTCAGCTGGCCGAGCGTGAAATCCTGCCGATCCAGCCGCAGCTCGAAGGCGCGCTCGTCGAGGAGGAACTGGCGCCGCTGCTCCTCGCTCGCGGCGATGTGCAGCGTGAACCCCCGCGCCAGGCAGAACCAGATCACGTCCGGCGACAGCACGAGCGAATAACGCTGGGTGAAGGCCATGTAGGCCGCCTGGACGAGCGGGTGCACGTCCGTGCGCCCGACGAGCGGCAGGCGATGTCGGAAGGCGGCCTCCACGGGCGAGACGAGCAGGCTCTGCACCGCGGCCTCCTCGTCGAACACGGGCAGCGGCGCCGTGGAATGCTCGACATCGGCAACGGCGATCGTCGTGATGCTCATGGTTCCTCGTCCGTCCTCCTGGCCCTGCGCGCGACGGCTGCACGCACCGCGCTGCCCTCTCGTACCTCGTACACGAGGGCGCCGGGCGAAACAACTCGGCCCGGGCGGGGCGCCAGGCCGCCCGGGCTCGCTCGGCCGTGGGCTCGCCTCGGGCGCCTCGGAGGCCGCACCCAGCGCGGTGGCGCGCAGGGGGTGGCGCGGCGGCGCGACAGCACGTTCGGTTCGTCGCTACACGACCGAAACAAATCAACCACAGCAGAACATTCCAGCACGATTGGTGCGCCGGCGGATGTCCATGATTTGAAGGGATCCCCTGCTCGTCGCGCCGGCTGCAATCGCCGCACGTGTCGCACGTGCACGCCGGGCGCTGGTCGTGCGGGATCGCGGCGGTGGCTGCTGGAGCGCGGTCATGGGTGTACCGCGCGGATCACAGGTGGATCGTCGCCCTCGCCGCAGGCGGCTCCATGGCGGCCGGGGCTCGGTGGACGTGCATGACCTGGAACGGCGCGGTGCGCGTGGGACCGCGGGTGGAGGCGCTTGGCAGCGCGGTGGTTTCGGGGCAATCATTGGCCATGCCCAGGGGTTCTCGCAGTGGGTCGTCGTCGTCGGCGGCCAGCATTCGGGCGTGGCTGGGCAACCAGGCGAAGGGCGCCGGCGGTTTCGCACATTCACCTGCCGGCGGGACCACCCCGGCCGACGGAGCCATCACGTCCAGCCTGGGTGGCACGAATACGGCCGCGAACCCGTCCGCGGGCTCGGCTCCGGCGACGGCCTCGACGTCGAGCGCCGCCCCCGGCTGGGATCCCGTCACCCGCAAGGCCATCAAGCCCCCGAGCTCGACCTCCCCGAGCGCGACGACGGCGCCGACCAACACGTCGCCCACGACGACGGGGAGCGGCTCCGGAACCGCGACGACCGGCAATGGCGGGTCCAATGTGGGTCGAGCGCCGACCAGCACGCCGACATCGCCGCCTTTCGGGTCGAGACCGGGCGATGTCCCCCGCAGCGATGTCGGCGTCGCCCCGAAGCCGAATGTCCCGCCGCGGAACATCCCCGCGACGCCTTCTTCCGCGCTCCCCAACACCAATAGCCCGACGACGCCGAGCGCGCCGCCGCGGAACATCCCCGCGACGCCCTCTTCCGGGCTTCCCAACACCAATAACCCTACCAGCCCTGCACCCTCGCAGGGAAGTTCCACGCCGCAGCCGAGTCTTCCCAAGGGAGATGGCGCGCAGGGCCCCAGGGCTGGCGGCCCGCAGGCCAGTCCGGCGACCAACAATCCGCCCACGAGCACGCCCGCCCAACCAAGCCCGAGCGAAACGGCCGGCAAGGCACCCGCGACCGAGACCGCTCCGAAGAACGGGACGTCGCCTCAGACCCCGCCCAAGACGGGTGAGGCTGGCGCAAAGCCTGGACAACAGAGCCCCTCCACGGCGAAGCCCGAAGGCGCGACGCAGGGTGGGTCCAACCAGCCATCGGCCCCCAAGGCTCCGGACACGACAAGCGGCAAGGACAATGGTGCCAAGGACACCAAGGGCCAGGAGACCAAGGGCCAAGAGACCAAGGGCCAGGAAACCAGGGGCCAGGAAACCAAGGGCCAGGAAACCAAGGGCCAAGAGACCAAGGGCCAAGAGACCAAGGGCCAGGAAACCAAGGGCCAAGAGACCAAGGGCCAAGAGACCAAGGGCCAGGAGACCAAGGGCCAGGAGACCAAGGGCCAAGAGACCAAGGGCCAGGAGAACAAAGGCCAAGAGACCAAGGGCCAAGAGACCAAGGGCCAAGAGACCAAGGGCCAGGAAACCAAAGGCCAAGAGACCAAGGGCCAGGAAACCAAGGGCCAAGAGACCAAGGGCCAGGAAACCAAGGGCCAAGAGACCAAGGGCCAGGAAACCAAAGGCCAAGAGACCAAGGGCCAGGAAACCAAGGGCCAAGAGACCAAGGGCCAGGAAACCAAGGGCCAGGAAACCAAGGGCCAAGAGACCAAGGGCCAGGAAACCAAGGGCCAAGAGACCAAGGGCCAGGAAACCAAGGGCCAGGAAAGCAAGGGCCAAGAGACCAAGGGCCAGGAAACCAAGGGCCAAGAGACCAAGGGCCAGGAAACCAAGGGCCAAGAGACCAAGGGCCAAGAGACCAAGGGCCAGGAAACCAAAGGCCAGGAAACCAAAGGCCAGGAAACCAAGGGCCAAGAGACCAAGGGCCAGGAAACCAAAGGCCAAGAGACCAAGGGCCAAGAGACCAAGGGCCAGGAAACCAAAGGCCAGGAAACCAAAGGCCAGGAAACCAAGGGCCAAGAGACCAAGGGCCAGGAAACCAAGGGCCAAGAGACCAAGGGCCAGGAAACCAAGGGCCAAGAGACCAAGGGCCAGGAAACCAAAGGCCAGGAAACCAAGGGCCAAGAGACCAAGGGCCAGGAAACCAAGGGCCAGGAAACCAAGGGCAAAGACGACCCCTCCAAGGACACCAAGGGTAAGGACGACCCCTCCAAGGACACCAAGGGCAAGAACAACGGTCAAACCCCAGGGAAGACCGACCCGCTCAAAGACTTTGAAAAGAAGATCATGGAGAAGAACAACACGTGGTCTTCTCCACGCACGCAAGACGACAAGCGGGAAGCCGTCGAGCTTGTCACCGATCTATTGCAGATGCTCGGCATAGACGCCAAGGTCGTCGATCCGGCGGGCGATCAAGACGAGGACCCGCATGGCACCGATCACTCCACCTGCACATGCGTCCGTTGATCCGGTGCGACACGGACACGCCCCTCCCGCTCGCGGGGTCGGGCACCAGCTGACGGCAGGCAACCCGCTCCGCCTGCCGCTGCGCGGGCGCGCTCCGCCTGCGCGGGCGCGCTCCGCCTGCCTCCTCGCCAGATAACGATTCAAAGACGCCTACACCCCGCGATCGGGACCGCAGCCAGCGACCACTCCGCCAGTCACAGCAGAATATTCCAGTACTGACGCTGCGCTGGTGACTGCCTGAAGCGGAACAGATCGCCTGGTCGGCGGGTCGACCGCAATCGCTGCGCCTGTCGCACATGCACGCCGGACGACGAGCGTCGCATACCGGCGCGAATCGCAGGCGAAAGGGCGCCGTGAATGCAGGCGGATCCGAAGCGAGCAGGCGCTGGCGGAGCCGGAGGGCGCAGAACGGCACGCTCCGGCCGTGACGGCGGGTGGAGGCGCTTGGCAGCGCGCGGGTTTCGGGGCAATTATTGACCATGTCCGAGTCTCCCTTCGGCAAGCGGCCCCGCGATGTTCGCCCGCCGTTGACCGCACAGGTGAAACGCGCCCGCAATGTCACACCTCCGGGCACCGGCGCGAGCAACCCGACCGGCGACGCCGCCGCCTCCAGCCTCTCGAGGCCGGCCTCGGCCCCGAGGCCGCCCGCGGGGTCGCCGCACGCCAATCCCACGCTGCAGGCGCTCACCCAGGACATGCGCTCGGAGGACGCGGCGCGCGCGCACGATGAGCGATCCGAGCTGGCCACCCGGGACGACGAGCCCCGCGATCCGCCCGGTGATGCCCCGGAGGACATGCTGGCAGGGTATAACCCCGCCTCGGACAGCGAGGACGAGGAGGCGTTCGAGCCGCCCCCGGACTCCGACGAGTTCGAGGACGAGCCGGCCCCGTTCTCGGAAAACACGCCCGATGAGGCGGCGCCCGTCCCCATCGAGGCGGTGACCTGGATCGTCGACAAGGCGATCAACAAGACTATCTGGCGGACCGACACGAGCTTCGCAAACCGCGAGAGGGTCAAGCGCGATATCCCCAGGATCGCTGGACAGCTCCACGGCGGCGGCTTCGACGACGACCCCAAGACCATGAAGAAGCAGATCGGCGGACGCTTCCCGAAGGGGCCGCTGCTCAGCGACGTCGAGTGGGTTACCTTCGAGCAGCTCTCCTCGACCCCCGAGGGCCAGCGCTGGCTCAACGCCGCCGGCATGCTCACGCTCGACGAGGTCGAGAAGTACCTGTCGGACAACGACGACGACAACCCCGAGCGGTACCGCGGCTTCCACCCGCTCCACAAGGCCAGCAAGGTCGTGCTCGCCAGCTACGTCGCGCGCAAGATGAGCGGCGGCGAGGACGGCCAGCGCTTCGAGGGCAGCCCTCCTGCCGCCGTGGCCCAGTCGATGGAGGCCAAACACGCCTCCGATCAGGAGCACAGAGACGCGCTCACCAGGGAGATCGACCGGCGCATCGCCGCAGAATGGGCAAAGACCCTCGCGCAAACCGAGCTCAACAACGCGGCGACATTCGCCATCGACCAGGGCGCCGTCCCCGATCCGAAGAAGAGCAAGAACAAGCTCTCCAAGGAGCAAGTCGTCGACAGGCACCGGCAGTCGCTCGAGGTGCTCAAGAACGTCTTCCACCTGCTGCAGGCGGGCGCCGAGATCTACGACGACAGCGCAAAGAGCCATGTCCCGCTCCAGGACGTGCCCGTCGCCAAGCTCCTCTCCCACGGCGGCCGCGTCAACGTCCAGGTCCCCAAGGGCAGCGCGCCCTACGCGCTCACCGAGTTCCTCGGCATCACCGACAAGCACGGCAACCCCACCACCGGCGTGTTCAAGCGCTCCTTCGGGACCCATCACACCGCCCTCAGCGGCGGGAAGTTCAAGGAGGAGGGCGGCCATTTCGCCGCCATCAAGTCCAAGCTCGACGACACAGAGCTCTACGGCATCAACCTCGCCGTCGGCGGCCTCGGCCTCAAGGACTTCAACGGCGACGTCATCCTCCCCGACGGCGCCCACGGACACATGTTCATCGGCTACAGGCCGCCCAAGCCGGGCAGGAAGGGCGCCCTGCAGATCGGCATCGAGACCACCGGCCCTCACGCGCCCAGCACCGTTGGCTACGTCCACAACGTGTTCTCCACCGAGAAGACCGCCAACCCCATCTCCAGCGTCGGCGGCCTCAAGCAGGACAAGATCGGCGACGAGACCACCAAGAACGCGCGCACCGTCGACCTGAGCAAGCTCGGCGACAACTGGGTAGATGCCCTCAGGCAACGCGCCGAGCAGTTCGAGCAAGACCTGGCCCTGAGGGGCAAGGACGCCCTCAACGAGCTCGTCGGACCGCGCACCCAGCCGCCCCAGGAGCTCCAGGAAGCCCAGCCCCCGGAGGACGAGCAGGCAGGGTATAACCCCATGGCGGACGACGCCGACGGGGCAGACGACCCGCTGCCGCACGCCGAGGTGGCGGAGAGCCCCTCCCCCGCGCCGACCACCACCGCCGAGAGCAGCGCCGAGGTCGAGCCGAGCCCACAGGGCCCAGGGAAGACGCTCGAGGATCGGATCAAGGCGCTCGACGAGCAGAGCCGCACGTGGTCGCACCCGGCGAGCGAGAAGGACAAGAAGGAGGCCGTCCAGCTCCTGACCGGGCTGCTCCAGCACCAGAACGTGCATCCCTCGGTCATCGGCCGGATGCGGGAGCTCATCAACAATCCTGCTTCGCTCTCGCAATCGGCCTTCACCAGCTGCGCGCTCACCAGCTTCCTGTATCCGACGCTGAAGAACGATCTCGCCACCACGTCCCACCTCGTCGCCGCCCTCTTCACGGGCAAGCGGCTCGGGAAATTCGCGAGCACCCCGGCGGCCGACTCCATCACACAGCAGGGCTCGGGCAAGGGGGCGCTCAGCGAGGACCTCGACCTCATCCGGCGGATGATGACGGGAGATGCCCCGCCAGCGCTCGGCCCCGCTCCTACCAGCCCGCTCGTCAACGGCCTCAAGACCGCCAAGGCCAAAGGCGACAGCCTGAAGAGGGAGAAAGACCGAAAGGACCTGCATCGCCACCTCCTCGACCATCTGCTCGCCCGCGGCCTCGTCGAGCTGCACGCCGCCGACGCCCTCGCGCAGCTCGGGGAGCAGACCGACGCCGCCAAGCGGCCTGGCGTCGCCGCCGAGCAAGGCGACCTGCTGGCCTCAGCGAAGCAGCTCGCGAACCTCTTCAGCTCGGCGCCCGGGGCGAACGCCAGCCTCATGGTCCACGGCTCTCCCGGGGGTTACGACGTCGCGCGCGTCAACGACGCCCTTCAAGAGACGCAGCAGGCTGGGTTTGCGGTCGCCACCGTGATCGACGGCAAGGCGCTCTGGGAAGCAGCGAAGGCGCACCAGGCGAGCTCCTCGGCGGCTCAGGATCCCGACAAGGTCGCGCGGCTCGGCGAGCCCGCATCACTCACGCCACATCATGCGCCGATCGTCGGCCCGATCATCGACCACGGCGACTCCGTCATCGTGCCGCTCCAGTCCTGGGGGCGGAGCTTCCCCGTGCGGGTCGACAAGAAGGACATGCCGAAGGTCTTCCCGGCGATCACCTACGGGACGCTCGCGGGCGGCCAGGCGCCCGCGCCAGCGCAGGCGTGGGCGAGCGACGGCTCCGGCGACGCGCTCGGCCCAGCCGACGTGCTCGCGGGAGTCAAGGAGACGTCCACCGCGCGGCCCCCCGGCGCCGAGCCGGAGGCTCCGAGCAACACCGGGGACGACGCCGACGCCGGCGACCGCACGATCGTGCAGGCCGCGTACATGACCGGCGACATGGCCATCATCTCCGCGGCGCTGCTGCTCGACCCGCAGCTCTCGGTCCAGATCGTCTGGGACGACTCCCACTATGTCCGCGCGTTCGAGGAGCGCGCGAAGCTCGAAGGTCGCCCGGTGCAGGAGCTCTACGAGCGCGCCCGAACGAGCGAAGGGGCCGAGCGGGCGCGCATGAAGAGGAACGCCGACCGCATCGAAGAGTTCTACAGGAAGGCCGGGATCGAGCCCGAGCGTATCAAGAAGGAGAAGGCGACCGGGAGCAGCGCGCGCGACCACTACAACAAAGTGCGCAGCGCCGTGTTTCCGGAGGACGGGAGCCCGCCCGACCCGGAGCTGCGCGTACCCGGTTACGCCACGAGCGTGGTCCAGAGGGCGTTCCACGCCGACCGCTACGAAGCCTCGCGGCGGCGGATCGCGGGCATGTTCGACAGGATCCCGCCGGAGCGCAAAGACGCGATCGACCGCTTCCGGGAGGAGCGGTTCGGCAACGAGGAGATCGTTCTGCTGTGGAACCGCGGGTCGAGCCGGACCCCGGGTGGCGGCAATCCCGGCCTCGATACGAATCCCAACCTGCTCGGCCAGCTCGTCGAGGCGGTAGAGCACGATCTCCACGGACGCCGGCCGGTCATCATCGGTGATGAGATCGAACCGACGATGCCGTTCGATGAGCTCGGCACGCCGGTCGCGCGCAGCCGGCAGTCCGGCCATCTGATCGAGTACTGGAAAGACGAGCACTGGAACGGTGCTGGCCTCTCGTTCGTCGAGCAGGTCTATTTCCTCGACCAGCTCCGGGAGAAGAACCGGGCGATGGCTGTGGGCATGATCAGCGGCGCGCTCGAGCTCCCAGCGCTGCTCGGGGTGCCGACCGTCTACTTCGAGCTCAGCTCGATGCGGGAGAAGGGACAGCGCTGGACCAAGATGAGCGGCCTCGGCCGGCCGTCGGGCGGCGCGGTGCCGAACCTCAACCAGATCGAGCTCAAGGCCGACATGGAGCACGGCGCGCTGCTCAAGCTGGTCTACGGGCAGCTGACCGAGTGGCTGGACGACGATCGCGGAGATCGGCCCGTCCTGTCGAGAGAGGAGACCGAAGAAGAGATCGACACGATACGCAAGCTGGTCCGCCCGGTCCTGTACGATTACGAGACATCCGCCTATCGCTCGATCGACGCGCTCGACCCGGCCGTCACGGAGCGGAAGCAGCCCGTCGCCCCGTTCCATCATGACCCGGACGATCAGGTCTTGAACGATCCAGCCCAGGATCGTGCCGAGAGCCTCGCCGAGCTCACGTGGGGGCTCGAGAAGCTGGCGGAGCTGCGTCGTACTCACCGCGCCGGGCCTGTCCCCGAGGCCCTGCGAGCTGAGCTCGAGCAGCAGGCGAGCAACGAGCTGAAGGTCTACGGCTTGCTCCAGCGAGAGCTCGACGACGTGCTCACGCTTCTGCGCACGTGGGACTCCATCGACGAGGCCGCGCGCGAGCGGGGGCAGCGCATCGACGCGTGGTCGGATGACCAGGTGGTAGCCCACCTTCAGCGGCGCCACCCGCGCGCGTCGATCGAACGCTCCGCCTCCGACGGCGCCGTCACCATGGCCGGTCGTCGGTTCACCGTCGCCGAGCTGAGACAGCGGCTGAAGGTCGATCCCGACTGGGTCCACGATCTCCTCAAACAGACGTCGGAGCGCGCGATCCTGTCCGATACGCCGCTCGAGCTCCCGGGTGAGCTCTCAGAGGAGGAGATCGAGGAGCTCGGCGAGACGACCAAGAACCCGACCGGGGTGGCGCGCCTCTCGGAGCTGCTCGGCGGGCGGGTGTTCGCCGGTCTGGTCGAGGATCTCCGCCCCTTCGAGGGAGCGCTCGGCGCGGTCATCGAGATGGTCGACGCGATCGGGCGCGATCGGGTAAAGCAGGCAGTCGATCTCGCCGGTCCTGCCGCCTTTGCCGGTGTCCTCTTCGAGCAGCGGACCAAGCTCGGCCGGCTCACGCTCTTCGTGGAGCGGCTCGTCGGGAACAAGGAGCAGATAGAGGCGCAGCAGCAGGACGACCAGTCGCTCGACGGAGCGCTCCTCCTCGACGCCCGTCTGGCGCAGACGATGAACCGCTCCGCGGTGGCCGGCCGCGATCCGAACGCCCGTGCGCTCCAGAGCTCCCCGCGCCGACCTGGAGAGAAGTCACAGACTGTCCAGCTCCAGAGGCTGCGCGCGCCAAAGGGAAGCACGCGTCCGCGGGAGGTGCGGGCGACCACCCTCGGTTACGGCCGCGTCAACGGCCCCGGTGCAGCGCTGCTGTTCGGCCTGGATGCGGAGCGCGATCTCGACCGCAAGCTGGGCGAGATCGCGAGGAACAAGGCGGAGGATGAGCGGACGAGCGACGATCTCTTCCGCATCCAGGTCGCGGACCTCATCGACAAGCTCGACCGCCAGGAGAACCGAGGTCCCGCGCCCGCGACAGGAAGGAGCACCGATGTCCCTGTCCTGCCGGTGACCGCGGAGGACCGCAAGAGCCCGGAGTACACCGCCATCCTCGACGCCGTGTACGGCCTCAAGATGAGGAACGCGCGGCGGACCGACCTGGCCGAGCTCGCCGATGTCTTCTTCGCCGCGCAGAAGACCGGCTCGACGCCCGTGCTCGCGACCGGATCGAGCGCGCTGCTGGACGCCCTGGGCACGCACGTGGGGCGCGATATGAAGGAGCGCGACCGCGGCAAGAGCTACGCGAGCTTCTTCGAGCCGGACGGCCTCACCGTCACGCTGGGGAACGGGACGGTGAAGGTCGTGCCGGTCGAGGCGGCGAAGCTGCCGCGAGAGCTGCCCGAGACGGCGATGGTACGCCTGGCCGAGACGTGGCAGGCCCCCGAGGGCGGGCAGAAGCTCTATGCGGGCATGAAGCTGCAGTACCGGCGGCGCGGCTCCGGCGAGCAGCTCAAGCCGGCCTCGCTGGTGGGCTATACCACGCAAGACGAGCGGCTCAGGGTGCAGACCCGCCCTGACACGAGCACGGTGGAGGAGCTCTCGTTCGACGAGCACGACATCATCATCGACGAGAGCCAGCCCGGGCCGCCCCCGATGAACGGCGTTCCGGTGGAGGAGGTGCAGGAGATGTTCGGCGATCCGAGCATCGGCGAGCGCCTCGAGAAGCTGCTCGATTTCAAGCTTGCGCCCGAGATCCCCGGGATCGCGCGCATCCCCGTCCGCAAGTACGTCGACATGATCGAGGGGCAGGGCTTCATCGCCACCATCGTGGGCGGCGCGGTGCGCGACGTCGTGGGCGGGCTCAAGGACCCGACCGACATCGACCTGTCGACGACCATGCCAGCCATGGACGTCTTCTCGGCGATGCACTACCAGAAGCTCGGCGACAAGCGGCGCGATGGCGGCCTGCCCGAGGCGAGCGTGCTGCCGTACTGGGGCCTCGCGCAGATCGAGCGGCAGGTGGACTCCGGGCTCGACGTCGCGAGCCGGCACGGACCGGAGCACGGCACGAGCTCGTTCGATCTCGCGGAGGACGTGGGCTCTCGCGACTTCACGATCAACGCTCTTTACTACGACCCCAAGAAAAAGCAGGTGCTCGATCCCACCGGGCGGGGTCTCCAGGATCTGAAGGACTGGAAGCTCCGCTGGACGAGCGGCAGCGGCGAGGCGCTGGAGGCGCATCTCAGGCACGATCCAACGCAGATCCGCCGGTGGATCAAGTTCCGGATGAAGAAGTACAAGGACAAGGAGGGGAAAGAGCGTCACCTCGAGCCGGCCAATCCGGGTGACACCGCCATCATCAACAAGGTGCTCCAGGACCTCCTCCAGGAGGACCAGATCACGCCGGAGGAGGTTTCTTACATCCTCGACGGCATGGGGGCCAGCCCCGCCGAGGTGCTCGACAAGGTCGATCACATCGGGATTGATCGGAGAGCGCTCGAGCAGTTGTTCAGCATCCCGCAGCGCCACGCGTCGCGCTCCGCGCCTTCCGCCGCGCCCCGATCGCCCGAGACCTCCGGCGCGGCGCCTCCGCCCGAGGCCGCTGCGGCGGACGTCCCCGCAGCGCGCAACCCTCGTGCCCTGGAGGAGGAGCTGGCAGGGTATAACCCCGCCTCGGACAGCGAGGACGAGGAGGTGTTCGAGCCGCCCCCGGACTCCGACGAGTTCGAGGACGAGCCGGCCCCGTTCTCGGAAAACACGCCCGATGAGGCGGCGCCCGTCCCCATCGAGGCGGTGACCTGGATCGTCGACAAGGCGATCAACAAGACCCTCTGGCGGACCGACACGAGCTTCGCAAACCGCGAGAGGGTCAAGCGCGATATCCCCAGGATCGCTGGACAGCTCCACGGCGGCGGCTTCGACGACGACCCCAAGACCATGAAGAAGCAGATCGGCGGACGCTTCCCGAAGGGGCCGCTGCTCAGCGACGTCGAGTGGGTTACCTTCGAGCAGCTCTCCTCGACCCCCGAGGGCCAGCGCTGGCTCAACGCCGCCGGCATGCTCACGCTCGACGAGGTCGAGAAGTACCTGTCGGACAACGACGACGACAACCCCGAGCGGTACCGCGGCTTCCACCCGCTCCACAAGGCGAGCAAGGTCGTGCTCGCCAGCTACGTCGCGCGCAAGATGAGCGGCGGCGAGGAAGGCCAGCGCTTCGAGGGCAGCCCTCCTGCCGCCGTGGCCCAGTCGATGGAGGCCAAACACGCCTCCGATCAGGAGCACAGAGACGCCCTCACCAGGGAGATCGACCGGCGCATCGCCGCAGAATGGGCAAAGACCCTCGCGCAAACCGAGCTCAACAACGCGGCGACATTCGCCATCGACCAGGGCGCCGTCCCCGACCCGAAGAAGAGCAAGAACAAGCTCTCCAAGGAGCAGGTCGTCGACAGGCACCGGCAGTCGCTCGAGGTGCTCAAGAACGTCTTCCACCTGCTGCAGGCGGGCGCCGAGATCTACGACGACAGCGCAAAGAGCCATGTCCCGCTCCAGGACGTGCCCGTCGCCAAGCTCCTCTCCCACGGCGGCCGCGTCAACGTCCAGGTCCCCAAGGGCAGCGCGCCCTACGCGCTCACCGAGTTCCTCGGCATCACCGACAAGCACGGCAACCCCACCACCGGCGTGTTCAAGCGCTCCTTCGGGACCCATCACACCGCCCTCAGCGGCGGGAAGTTCAAGGAGGAGGGCGGCCATTTCGCCGCCATCAAGTCCAAGCTCGACGACACAGAGCTCTACGGCATCAACCTCGCCGTCGGCGGCCTCGGCCTCAAGGACTTCAACGGCGACGTCATCCTCCCCGACGGCGCCCACGGACACATGTTCATCGGCTACAGGCCGCCCAAGCCGGGCAGGAAGGGCGCCCTGCAGATCGGCATCGAGACCACCGGCCCTCACGCGCCGAGCACCGTTGGCTACGTCCACAACGTGTTCTCCACCGAGAAGACCGCCAACCCCATCTCCAGCGTCGGCGGCCTCAAGCAGGACAAGATCGGCGACGAGACCACCAAGAACGCGCGCACCGTCGACCTGAGCAAGCTCGGCGACAACTGGGTAGATGCCCTCAGGCAACGCGCCGAGCAGTTCGAGCAAGACCTGGCCCTGAGGGGCAAGGACGCCCTCAACGAGCTCGTCGGACCGCGCACCCAGCCGCCGCAGGAGCTCCAGGGAGCCCAGCCCCCGGAGGACGAGCAGGCAGGGTATAACCCCATGGCGGACGACGCCGACGGGGCAGACGACCCGCTGCCGCACGCCGAGGTGGCGGAGAGCCCCTCCCCCGCGCCGACCACCACCGCCGAGAGCAGCGCCGAGGTCGAGCCGAGCCCACAGGGCCCAGGGAAGACGCTCGATGCTCTGCTCGACGCGCTCGATGAGCAGAGCCGTACGTGGTCGCACCCGGCGAGCGAAAAGGAAAAGAAGAAGGCCGTCCAGCTCCTGACCGAGCTGCTCCAGCGCCAGAACGTGAAGCCCTCGGTCATCGACCGGATGCGGGAGCTCATCAACAATCCCGCCTCGCTCTCGCAGTCGGCCTTCACCAACTGCGGGCTCAACAGCTTCCTCTATCCGACGCTGAAGAACGATCTCGCCACCACCTCCCACCTGGTCGCCGCCCTCTTCACGGGCAAGCGGCTCGGGAAGCTCGCGAGCTCCCCGGGGGACGGCTCCCTCGCACAGCAAGGCTCGGGCAAGGGGACGCTCAGCGACGGGTTGAACCTCATCCGGCGCGTGATGACAGGAGATGCCCCGCCAGCGCTCGGCCCGGCTCCTACCGCCCCTCTCGTCAACGGTCTCCGCACCGCCAAGGCGAAGGGCGGCAACCTGAAGAGGGAGAACGACCGAAAGGACCTGGATCGCTACCTCCTCGACCATCTGCTCGCCCGCGGCTTCGTCGAGCTGCTCGCGCCCGACACCCTCGCCGCGCTCGAGCAGCAGACCGACGCCGCCAAGCGGCCTGGCGTCGCCGCCAAGCAAGGCGACCTGCTGACCTCGGCGAGGCAGATCGCAGACCTCTTCAGCTCGGCGCCCGGGGCGCGCGCCAGCCTCATGGCCCACGGCTCTCCGGGAGGTTACGACGTCACGCGCGTCAACGAGGCCCTTCAGAAGACGGAGCAGGGTGGCTTTGCGATCGCCACCGTGACGGACGGCAAGGCGCTCTGGGACGCAGCGAAGGCGCATCAGGCCGGCGCCACCGCGCCGCAGGGGCCCGGCAAGGTCGCCCGGCTCGGCGAGCCCGCCGCGGTCAGGCCACACCATGCCCCGATCGACGGCCCGATCACCGACCTCGGCGACTCCGTCATCGTCCCGCTCCAGTCCTGGGGGCGCACCTTCCCCGTGCGCGTCGACAAGAAGGACATTCCGAACGTCTTCGCCGCGATCACCTACGGGACCTCTCTCCCGCCACAAACGCCGGCCCTCGGCGCATCCGCCCAGCAGCAAGCGACGGCGCCCCGCGCATCGGGCGGGCCGTCCGGGACCGCGACAGCTGCCAGTAGCCCGGCCGACCTGCTCGCCGGAGCCCGCTCGAACAACCAGTCCGAGAGGCTCATGGCGCTCGAGGCGGGCGTCGATATCGGAATCGTCCAGCTGACGCCGTCGGGGCTGGACGACACCCTGGTGGAGCTCGTCCCGGAGGAGCGCTGGGCCGAGGTCACGCAGCTCATCGTCGATACGATAGACGCGCAGCTCATCCCTGGCCTCGCGTTCCTGATGTCCCTCTCGCCCAAGGCCGCGGCGCGGCTGGCCGAGGAGCTCGTCGACAAGTGGCTGAGGTTCAACGCGGATCTGCTCAAGCGCGACGCCGACGAGGTGAGGGAGCAGCTCGGCGAGTACGCGCAGGGCATCCTGGCGAACTTCGAGCGCGACCAGGAGAGCTGGGCGTTCCGCGAGGGCGCGCCGGAGCCGGAACCGCGCGGCCAGGAGAGCGCCGAGGCGGCGCCGCCACCGGCGCCGGAATCGGAGTCGGAATCGGAGTCGGATGCGGAGTCGGAATCGGAGCCGGATGCAGAACCGGAAGCGGAGACCGAGGGCAGCGCTCAAGCGTCGTCGACGGCGAGCAGCGAGCACGGCGACGACGGCTCGGCGCCCGACGGCGGGGGCGACTTCTTCTTCGGCGCGTTCGGCGAAGACTTCATCGTCCAGTCCTCGCAGCAGGATACCGCCAACGCCCTCGACGGCGACGGCATCCCCAACTGGGTCGCACACTACACGCACCTGATAGCGAAGCTCCGCGATAAGAAAAAGGCAGAGGGCCAGGCCCCCGCGGGGACCTCCAAGCTCCTGACACCGAACAACGAGAGCGTCGTGCGCTTCGCGAGGACGCTCGACCACGCGCTCGCTCCAGCGCCGACGGGCTTCACGGCGGCCACCACGAAGAAGCTGCTGACCTCGCTCTCGAAGGCCCTCGACGACTACAAGGGACGGCGCAAGCGCGCCTTCGACTTCGCGGACGCGCTCGGGGCGCTCGAACCGCTCAGGAACGCAGGGATCGACGTCGCGGCGCTGCGGAGCCCGCCGCCCGCCGGGGTGCGCGCCGAGCTGACGCCGACCGAGGTGCTCGCGAGGGCCGAGAAGAGCTTGTGGATCACGAGCACCGAGAGGAAAGCCGTCTCCCGCCTGATCGGCGAGCGCGCCTTCGCCGGGATGCTCGCGGGCGCCATCGCCAAGGGCAGGCCCGGGCTCATCCGCGTCTTCGTCGACCACCTGCTCGACAGCGAAAAGCGCCTGGAGAACCAGCTCGCGCTGTCACCGCCGCTCACCTCGCGCTCGCTGGTGGTCGACAGCAACCTCGTCGAGGTGCTGCTCAAGACCAAAGCTCAGCTCTCGGCGAGCGATCGGCACATCCGCGAGCGGATCGAGGCGCTGATCCGGGATCACGACATCCAGGACCTGCGCGTCGCCAACACCAGCATCGGCGAGACGTACGAGAGCGGGGATGTCGTCGGGACCCGCGTGAACCTCGGCGGCCGGTCGCTCCCCTGGTACCGTATCCCGCTCGATCCGAGCGCCCAGAACCGGAAGGGCGAGTATGACGACGGGTACGTAGAGCTCACGAAGATGTCGGTCGGCGAGGTCAAGGGCAGCGCCGATCGCAGCATCGTCGCGGACGCCTTCTTCTCCAAGCGCGACAACGGCGCCGTACCCCACTTCGCCACGAAGGACCTCCACGTTACCCGGCCGCTGCTGAACCTCGCCGGGATCAACCCGAAGGAGCGCACGGAGGCGACGCTGACGGAGTTCGTGATCGGCAGGGCCGGTCAGGCCAGCTTCAGCCCGAGCCTGAAGGGCCGCAAGATCGTCGCGCACGTGCTCGAAGCACCGGCGCCGACGATCCAGACCGCCGACGCGCCGCCTCACGACAACGCCCCGGTCGGCGACGAGCACCCCATCGCCGCTCTGCTCAACAGGCCTGTCGGCAGCACGCATCGCGTTCGCGACGTGATGATGTTCTTCAAGGACCAGGGCGCGACGGTCCACATCGTCGGCGGCGCAGTGCGCGATCACCTGCTCGGCAAGGAGCCGAGAGACATCGACCTGAAGGTCAAGATGCCGCTGGAGGAGCTCGAGGAGGCGCTGCGCAGCAATCCCTCGTTCAAGGGCCTCAACATGTACGTGGTCCCCGAGCAGAACCTCATCCAGCTCGGCATGTACCCGAACGTGATCGACATCAGCAGCTCCGACGGGATCGACCGGTCGGACGAGGAGCACATCCTCGCGGACGCGCTCAAACGCGACTTCCGCATGAATGCGCTCTTCCGGGATGCGGACGGCAATCTCGTGGACCCGCTCGGCGGGGAGGAGGACGTGCGCGCCCGCAGGCTGCGCTTCGTCGCCGATCCAGGCCCCTCCGCGCCGCCCGAGGCTCGCAGGGAAGCGGTGATCGAGTACCTCCGCGGCGAGCCGCGGGGGCTCGGCCGCGCGCTCAGGTTCTACCAGCGCGGCTACACGATGGAGCGCGAGATCCTCCACGCCGTGCGCGACGCCGCGAAGGAGATCCTGTCCGGGATGAAGGGCCCCGGCGCGCCGCTCATCGAGAAGAACCTGTTCTTCCACAAGACCGGGGTCACCTCGCCGGAGCAGCTCATCGGGCTGATGCTGGGCCTCGACATCCCCCGCGAAGCCATCCGCGAGCTCATGCCCGACGACGTCGCCGGGCAGCTCGACGACGACACCAGCGTGTACAACCGCGACGTCGTGCCGCGCTGGCGCGATACCCCCGCCGAGGAGGGCGAGTACCAGCTGTCCGTGCCGGAGGTGAAGATCGACGTCGCCACCGGGCGCCTCTACCAGTACCGCTTCCACGCCCTTTCGCCTCGGCCGGAGGGAGACCCCGAGCACGTCCTCATCGACGTGGACCTGAGCAACCACAACCAGGCGGGCCACGCAAAGCCGCACTACCACGTCTACCGCTGGCGCAGCAGCGACGGCCGGTCCTTCTGGGACAAGAAGAACAACGGCTTCTCGGACACCGGCCAGCCGGGCCTCCCGAGCATCAGCAGCGGCGAGTACCGCGGTCCCACGCCCTGGCGGTTCGACGAGGGGCTCGACAGCGACAGCGACGACTTCCTCGATGTCGCCCGCCAGCGCATCAAGGACGCAGGTGTCGAGCTCAAGGAGGCGGGCGGCGTCCTGGATCTGGGCGGCCAGGTGAAGCTGCACCCCGAGCGGCTGCGCGAGCTGCACCGCAGCGGGCAGTTCAACAAGCTGCTCATGCTGGTCAAGAACCTGTCGGACGGGATGGCCTGGTCGCCTCACGACCAGGCGACGCTCGACCTGTCCGGGTCGCACCGCTCCCAGCAGCGGCTGCGCTTCAAGGCGCAGCTCGACGAGGTCGTGCCCTTCCTCGAGAGCGCTGGCATCGAGGACGTCACCTCGCGCTCGATCTTCGCGGAAGGTGGCGAGATGAAGCGCGACGCGCTCCTCCGCCTGTACGACCTGGCCAGCGGCGGCATCGACGAGGCGCTGCGCAAGCCGGCGGCCGAGTACGCGCTCCTCGCGCCGCTCGCCAACGCCGACGCGTTCGTCGAGCGCTTCGAGTTCTATGTGGCCGCGGCGCGGAAGAGCCCCGGCGGCGTCGTCGATGTGACGAGGCTGGAGCAGCGGTGGAACGAGGCGCGGGGCGCCGTGCGGGACGCCGGCGTCGTGACCGGCGCCAGCCTGAACGTCGATGATCTCGATGACCGCGATCGTCTCGTGGCCTCGCTCAGGCAAAACGTCGATCAGCTCGGCTTCAGGTCGCCGAGCGCCGCCGCCTACCACGTGGCCAAGCACCAGGGCGAGTTCACGTCTCCCGGAGCAGGCGACCACGACGTGAGGGCGAGCGTCACCCGGTACGTGGCGGCCGCGCGCGCCGCGATCCGCGACGCCCTCGATCCCCAAAACGCAGCCAGGGACGTCATCATCACGACGGACGAGAGCGGCGCGAAGGACGTGGTGCTCTGGGCTGAGTCGACCAAGGTGGTGGTCCGGGTAGAGCCTGACGGGCGCGCTCACCTCATCACGAGCTTCGTGAAGGGCAGCGGCAACGCCGTCCCGACCGACACGAGCGCTGTCGAGACCGGGAATGAGGACCTTGCCGGCAAGCCCGACGGCTACCGGCCTCAGGACGATCCGTCGGACGAGCTCTTCGGCCCGCTCACGCAGCGGCCGCAAGCGCTCCAGGGCACCCAGCAATCGCCCGTTGATGCCCCGGAGGAAAAACTGGCAGGGTATAACCCCGCCTCGGACAGCGACGACGAGGAGGTGTTCGAGCCGCCCCCGGACTCCGACGAGTTCGAGGACGAGCCGGCCCCGTTCTCGGAAAACACGCCCGATGAGGCGGCGCCCGTCCCCATCGAGGCGGTGACCTGGATCGTCGACAAGGCGATCAACAAGACCCTCTGGCGGACCGACACGAGCTTCGCGAACCGCGAGAGGGTCAAGCGCGATATCCCCAGGATCGCTGGACAGCTCCACGGCGGCGGCTTCGACGACGACCCCAAGACCATGAAGAAGCAGATCGGCGGACGCTTCCCGAAGGGGCCGCTGCTCAGCGACGTCGAGTGGGTTACCTTCGAGCAGCTCTCCTCGACCCCCGAGGGCCAGCGCTGGCTCAACGCCGCCGGCATGCTCACGCTCGACGAGGTCGAGAAGTACCTGTCGGACAACGACGACGACAACCCCGAACGGTACCGCGGCTTCCACCCGCTCCACAAGGCCAGCAAGGTCGTGCTCGCCAGCTACGTCGCGCGCAAGATGAGCGGCGGCGAGGAAGGCCAGCGCTTCGAGGGCAGCCCTCCTGCCGCCGTGGCCCAGTCGATGGAGGCCAAACACGCCTCCGATCAGGAGCACAGAGACGCCCTCACCAGGGAGATCGACCGGCGCATCGCCGCAGAATGGGCAAAGACCCTCGCGCAAACCGAGCTCAACAACGCGGCGACATTCGCCATCGACCAGGGCGCCGTCCCCGACCCGAAGAAGAGCAAGAACAAGCTCTCCAAGGAGCAGGTCATCGACAGGCACCGGCAGTCGCTCGAGGTGCTCAAGAACGTCTTCCACCTGCTGCAGGCGGGCGCCGAGATCTACGACGACAGCGCAAAGAGCCATGTCCCGCTCCAGGACGTGCCCGTCGCCAAGCTCCTCTCCCACGGCGGCCGCGTCAACGTCCAGGTCCCCAAGGGCAGCGCGCCCTACGCGCTCACCGAGTTCCTCGGCATCACCGACAAGCACGGCAACCCCACCACCGGCGTGTTCAAGCGCTCCTTCGGGACCCATCACACCGCCCTCAGCGGCGGGAAGTTCAAGGAGGAGGGCGGCCATTTTGCCGCCATCAAGTCCAAGCTCGACGACACAGAGCTCTACGGAATCAACCTCGCCGTCGGCGGCCTCGGCCTCAAGGACTTCAACGGCGACGTCATCCTCCCCGACGGCGCCCACGGACACATGTTCATCGGCTACAGGCCGCCCAAGCCGGGCAGGAAGGGCGCCCTGCAGATCGGCATCGAGACCACCGGCCCTCACGCGCCGAGCACCGTTGGCTACGTCCACAACGTGTTCTCCACCGAGAAGACCGCCAACCCCATCTCCAGCGTCGGCGGCCTCAAGCAGGACAAGATCGGCGACGAGACCACCAAGAACGCGCGCACCGTCGACCTGAGCAAGCTCGGCGACAACTGGGTAGATGCCCTCAGGCAACGCGCCGAGCAGTTCGAGCAAGACCTGGCCCTGAGGGGCAAGGACGCGCTCAACGAGCTCGTCGGACCGCGCACCCAGCCGCCGCAAGAGCTCCAGGACACCCGGTCACCGGAGGACATGGGGGCAGGGTATAACCCCGCCGCGGACGACGACGATTGGACAGCTGCCCCGCCGCCGCAGCAAGCCGGGATGACGGAGAGCCCTTCCGAGCAACCGGCGCAGGCCGGGGCGAGCCCACAGGCTCAAGGGAAGACGCTCGATGAACTCATCGACGAGCTCGATGAGAAGAGCCGCACGTGGTCACACCCGACGAGCGAGAAGGACAAGGAAGAGGCCATCCAGCTCCTGACCGGGCTGCTCCAGCACCAGAACGTGCGGCCCTCGGTCATCGACCGGATGCGTGAGCTCATCAAGAACCCCGCCTCGCTCTCGCAATCGGCCTTCACCAACTGCGCGATCACCAGCTTCCTTTATCCGACGCTGAAGAACGATCTCGCCACCACCTCTCACCTGGTCGCCACGCTCTTCACGGGCAAGCCGCTCGGCCAGTTCGCGAGCTCCCCGAAGGACGACCACCTCGCACAGCAAGGCTCGGCCAAGGCCACGCTCAGCGACGACCTCGACCTCATCCGGCGGGTGATGACGGGAGATGCCCCGCCAGCGCTCGGACCGGCGCCCACAAGGCCCCTCATCAACGGCCTCAAGACCGCCAAGGCCAAAGACGACAGCCTGACGAAGAACAAAGTCCGAAAGGATCTGGATCGCCACCTGCTCGACCACCTGCTCGCCCGCGGCTTCGTCGAGCTGCACGCCCCCGACACCCTCGCCAAGCTCGAGCAGCAGACCGACGACGCCAATTGGCCTGGCGTCGACACGAAGCAAGGCGACCTGCTGGCCTCGGCGAAGCAGGTCGCGAGCCTCTTCAGCTCCGCGCCCGGAGCGAACGCCAGCGTCATGCTCCCCAGCTCGCCCGGGGGTCACGACGTCACGCGCGTCAACGACGCCCTTCGGCAGACCGCGCAGGGTGGCTTTGCGGTCGCCACTGTGATCGACGGCAAGGCGCTCTGGGAAGCAGCGAAGGCGCATGACGCCAGCTCCACCACGCCTCAGGATCCCGCCAAGGTCGCCCAGCTCGGCGCGCCGGCCACCGTCACCCCACACCACGCCCCCATCGACGGCCCCATCACCGACCTCGGCGACTCCGTCGTCGTGCCGCTCCAGTCCTGGGGGCGCTCCTTCCCCATACGCGTCGACAAGAAGGACATTCCGAAGGTCTTCGCCGCCATCACCCACGGCACCTCTCTCCCGCCGCAAACCCCGGCACTCGGCGCCTCCGCCCAGCAGCAGGCGCCCCTCACCTCGGGCGGGCCGTCCGGGACCTCGGAAGACGCCGAGGACGCGGCCGACCTGCTCGCCGGCGCTCCCGCGAGCAGAGATCGGGGGCTCCAGCCCCAGCAGGCGCCGCAGATCGGCGTGCAGACCTTCCAGAATCCCGGGGAGTGGCGCCGGTACGACAGGGATGTCCGCAACTGGCTTCGTGACACCTTCGCGCTCTCTCCGAGAGACGCAGGCGATCTGATACGCACGGTCTCCCCGGAGGCCGCGCGCCTGCTGCTCCAGCTGCACGGCCACCCGCAGAGAGGTCGACTGCGGCTCCGCCCGATGGATCGCTTCAGGATCAGGAATCCGCAGTTCCTGCGAGAGCAGCTCCAGGGGCTCAACGCGCCCGGGACGACGCCCACCGCCGTCGTCCGCACGCGCCGTGGGTCTTCGCCTTCGCCGACGCGAGGCGGCGCCATCATCGTTGACCAGGCTGATAGGGCGCCGCGAACGCTCGATCCCGCAGCCGTCCAGCTCACGTCGTCAGGGCTGTACGAGACCCTCGTCAACCACGTCCCGGAGCAGCACCTGACGGACGTGGCGGACCTCGTCGTCGAGGCCATCGATTCGCAGCTCCTCCCGCAAATCCTGGAGCTCTTGCCCCTCGAGCTACCCGCCGCCGTGCAGCTGGCCGAGGAGATCATCGACAAGTGGCTGGCGTTCAACCCCAGCTTGCTCGACCTGCCCGCCGACGAGCTGAACCATCACCTCGAGCCCCACGTCGCGCTAGTGCTGGACACGCTCGAGCGGGATCAGGGCCGCTCGATGATCGGCCGAAACGAGGACACGAGTGATGACAGCTCTGGAGACGAGCGTTCCCAGGGGTCGCCCGCCCCTCGGGAGCGGCCCGAGAGCAGCGCGCGTAAATCCTCCTCCTCGGACGCGAGCAGCAACGCCGGCTCGCCCGGACGCACGACCTCTCCCGCGGCGGGCTGGGCGGCCGATGACGCTCCGTTCGGCGGATTCGACATCGACTTCGCCGCTGACCTCGAAGCGCAGCGCCAGGCAAGGCCGCCCAAGCCCCCGCGCGAGACCCCAGCTCAGCAGCTCATCCCCGAGTGGATCTGGGGAGTTCCCTACTACGACGCGCTCCAGCGGTCGCTGCTCGACAACATCGACAGCCCGGCCGTGCGCCAGGCGATCGCGGAAGACGGCGTGCTGGGAGCCGCGGACGAGGGGACGAGGCCGTTCGTCGAGGTGCTGCGCAAGGCCCTGAGCGGCTCGCTCAAGGGTGAAGCTCTGAAGGCCGAGCTCGAGATCGTGCTCCGCCTCTACGATGGGGAGGAGCGCGAGCAGGCCTTCGACGCCGCCAACGCGATGGGAGCCTTCGAGTCGCTCGAGGACCTCGACGACGCCGACCTGGCCGCGCTGCGCAACCCGCCGCCGCCCCCGCCGCGCGACGAGGAGCCGCCTCGCTCGATCCTCAAGCGGGGCCGCAAGGGGCACTGGCTCACCCGCGCAGAGGCCGACCAGCTCAACCGCGCCATCGGCGAGCGCGCCTTCGCCGGCATGCTCGCGCGCGCCATGGACAAGGGCAAGGTCGCCAACATCCGCCTCATCATCGAGCACCTGGCCAACCACGCCCAGCGTGCGACGGACCCGGCGCTCTCGTCAAGCTCGCTCATCGTCGACTCCAACCTGGTCGACGCGCTCCTCAAGCCGCGCGGCGAGCTGTCGCCCGCCAAGCGCCACATCCTCGATCAGGTCGAGGCCTTGATCGACGAGCACGACATCACGGACCTGCGCCTCACCAACGTCGGCGTCGGCGAGCTGTTCCAGTACGGCGACATCGTCGGCACCACGTTCACCAGCTCCGATGGCACAGAGCTGCCCTGGCTCGGCGTCCCGCTCGATCCGAACCTGACCGGCCGCAACAAGGGTCCTTACGAACGAGGGTTCGATGAGCTCACGAACCGCTCGGTCGGCGAGAAGAAGGGCAGCGCAGACCGCAGCATGGTCGCCGACGCCTTCTTCTCCCGGCGCGCCATCGAGCGCGGCGCGACCGCGGTGCCTCATTTCGCCACCAGCGACCACGGCATCCTCAATCCCATGCTGGGCCTCGCCGGCATCGACGCCGCGGCCCGCGGGCAGACGGCGTTCACCGACTTCGTAAAGGCTCATACCCCGGGCGGCAAGCCGTACTTCTCCCCGCAGCTGATGGGCCGCGCGCTCAAGGCCCACGCGATCCCCGCGCTCCCCAACCTGGATACGCCGGCGCGCGCCGCGGACGACGAGGAGGCGCCGCCCCTGAGCGCGCCCACAGGCTCTGCGCTCCTCGACACGCCCGTCGGCAACACCCACCGGGTCAACGACCTCATTGGCCTCATCCGCAGCCACGGATACGACGTCTACGTCGTCGGCGGCGCGGTCCGCGACTCCCTCAGCGGCATCACGCCCAACGACGTCGATCTCAAGACCAACATGCCCATGTCGCGGCTCGAGGACGCGCTGCGCAGCGACGCCGCCTTCAGCTCCCTCCCCGTCAACCCCGTCGCCGACCTGCGCCTGCTCCAGGTCGGCAGCGGCGGCAACGTCGTCGACATCACCACCGGCGACGAGACCAGCGTGCCAGGACCGCTCGACGTCATGGCGGACGCGCAGAAGCGCGACTTCCGCATGAACGCGCTCTACCTGGGCGAGAACGGCGATGTCGAAGATCCGCTCGACGGCGGCATCGAGGACCAGCTCCTCGGCAGGCTCCGCTTCGTCGCCGACCCGGGCCCCTCCGAGCCCGTCGAGGTGCGGCAGAGGGCCGTCGTCGAGCACCTCCGCAGCGCGCCCTGGAACCTCGGACGCGCGCTCAAGTTCTACCAGCGCGGCTACAGGCTCGAGCCCGAGATCCTCCACGCCATACGCGACAACGCCGAGAGCATCCTCTCGTCGATGAAGGAGCACAAGGCCCCGCTGCTCGACAAGTCGCTGCTCCTGCACTCCACGCGGGTCACCTCGCCTTATGCGCTGATCCAGCTCATGCATGATCTCGGGTTCTCTCCCAAGGCCATCCGCGAGCTCGTCCCCGACGAGATCGCCGGACGCTTCGAGGACGACAGCCCCGCCTTCGAGCGCGACCTCTTGCCGCGATGGCGCGCGACCCCCGACAACGACGCCGCGGGCTATCCGCTCGGCGCGCCCGAGATGAAGGTCGACGCCTCGACCGGGCGCATCTATCAATACCGCGTCCACGCCAAGGCGCCGCCTCAGAAGGAAGGGCAGCCGGAGGAGCACATCCTCATCGACGTGGACCTGAGCGACCACAACCAGCCAGGTCACAACGCGCCACACTACCACGTCTACCGCTGGCGCGAGCGCGACGGCCAGTCCAAGTGGGACAAGAAGGACAACGGCTTCTCCGACACCGGACAACCGGGCATGCCGCGGATCGACGACGGCGTTTATGTCGGCCCGCAGCCGTGGCGCTTCGAGGACGGACTCGACAAGGGCGCTCCGCTCGACGACTTCCTCGACGTCGCCCGAGAGCGCATCAGCGACGCAGACATCCAGCTCACGGAGACCGACGGCATGTTCGACCTGGGCGGCCAGGTCAAGCTGCATCCGGCGAGGCTCCAGGAGCTCCACCGCGGCGGGCAGTTCAGCAAGCTGCTCATGCTCGTCAAGAACCTGAACGACGGCATGCCCTGGTCTCCCAGGGACCAGGCCACCTTGGACCTGTCCGGCTCGCATCGCGGGCAGGAGCGCCTGCGCTTCAGGCCGCAGCTCGATCAGGTCGTGCCTTTCCTCCAGGACAGCGGCATCGACGACCCCTCCTCACTCTCCATCTTCGCCGATGGCGGCGAGATGCGGCACGACGCCCTCGTGCGGCTCTATGACCTGGTGAGCGCCGACGTGCGCCAGGATCTGCGCCGGCCCGCGGCCGAGTTCGCGCTGAAGGACGCCGGGACCTTCAGCGCCTTCGTCGAGCGCTTCGAGTTCTATGTCGCCTCGATGCAGGACAACCTCAACGAGGTCGACGTCGAGGCGCGCTGGCAAGACCAGCTGGACGCAGCACGGGACGCCGACGCCGTGGGCGACGTCGCGCTCGGCCCGGGCGACGATCCGGTGCAGCAGCTCAAGAAGGACAAGGCCAGCGATCTGCGCTTCGAGTCGGAGAGCACCGCCGCCTACCACGCCGCCAAACACGCCGACGAGTTCCTCACGCCGGAGCAGCGGGCCACGGCCGGGCCCACGGCGGAGAAGGTGCAACGTTACCTCGACAAGGCGCGCGACGCCGTCCGCAATGCCACCTTTACTGAGGCACGCACCGACGAGACCGGCGCGACCAACATCGTGTTCTGGCACGGCGCGACCAAGACCATCGTCCGGGTCAAGCCCGACGGCACCGCCCACCTGCTCACGAGCTACGTCCATACCGGCCGCAACGCCACGGCAGCCTCCGCGCTCCCTGGCGCGACGACCCCCACGCCACTCTCGGAGGCCGACGACTCCAGCAGCGATTCTGACTCCGAGCACAGCGATTCTGACTCCGAGGACGAGGACGATTCTGACTCCGAGGACGAGGACGCCGCCAACCAGCTCGGCGGGTACCTTCCTGAGGACGACGCGTCGGACGAGCTCTTCGGCCCCCTCACGCAGCGGCCGCGAGCGCTCCAGGGCACCCAGCAACTGCCCGACGATGTCCCGGAGGAGATGCTCGCAGGGTACAACCCCGCTTCGGACAGCGAGGACGAGGAGGCGTTCGAGCCGCCCCCGGACTCCGACGAGTTCGAGGACGAGCCGGCCCCGTTCTCGGAAAACACGCCCGATGAGGCGGCGCCCGTCCCCATCGAGGCGGTGACCTGGATCGTCGACAAGGCGATCAACAAGACCCTCTGGCGGACCGACACGAGCTTCGCGAACCGCGAGAGGGTCAAGCGCGATATCCCCAGGATCGCTGGACAGCTCCACGGCGGCGGCTTCGACGACGACCCCAAGACGATGAAGAAGCAGATCGGCGGACGCTTCCCGAAGGGGCCGCTGCTCAGCGACGTCGAGTGGGTTACCTTCGAGCAGCTCTCCTCGACCCCCGAGGGCCAGCGCTGGCTCAACGCCGCCGGCATGCTCACGCTCGACGAGGTCGAGAAGTACCTGTCGGACAACGACGACGACAACCCCGAGCGGTACCGCGGCTTCCACCCGCTCCACAAGGCCAGCAAGGTCGTGCTCGCCAGCTACGTCGCGCGCAAGATGAGCGGCGGCGAGGAAGGCCAGCGCTTCGAGGGCAGCCCTCCTGCCGCCGTGGCCCAGTCGATGGAGGCCAAACACGCCTCCGATCAGGAGCAGAAAGACGCGCTCACCAGGGAGATCGACCGGCGCATCGCCGCAGAATGGGCCAAGACCCTCGCGCAAACCGAGCTCAACAACGCGGCCACATTCGCCATCGACCAGGGCGCCGTCCCCGACCCGAAGAAGAGCAAGAACAAGCTCTCCAAGGAGCAGGTCATCGACAGGCACCGGCAGTCGCTCGAGGTGCTCAAGAACGTCTTCCACCTGCTGCAGGCGGGCGCCGAGATCTACGACGACAGCGCAAAGAGCCATGTCCCGCTCCAGGACGTGCCCGTCGCCAAGCTCCTCTCCCACGGCGGCCGCGTCAACGTCCAGGTCCCCAAGGGCAGCGCGCCCTACGCGCTCACCGAGTTCCTCGGCATCACCGACAAGCACGGCAACCCCACCACCGGCGTGTTCAAGCGCTCCTTCGGGACCCATCACACCGCCCTCAGCGGCGGGAAGTTCAAGGAGGAGGGCGGCCATTTCGCCGCCATCAAGTCCAAGCTCGACGACACAGAGCTCTACGGCATCAACCTCGCCGTCGGCGGCCTCGGCCTCAAGGACTTCAACGGCGACGTCATCCTCCCCGACGGCGCCCACGGCCACATGTTCATCGGCTACAGGCCGCCCAAGCCGGGCAGGAAGGGCGCCCTGCAGATCGGCATCGAGACCACCGGCCCTCACGCGCCGAGCACCGTTGGCTACGTCCACAACGTGTTCTCCACCGAGAAGACCGCCAACCCCATCTCCAGCGTCGGCGGCCTCAAGCAGGACAAGATCGGCGACGAGACCACCAAGAACGCGCGCACCGTCGACCTGAGCAAGCTCGGCGACAACTGGGTAGATGCCCTCAGGCAACGCGCCCAGCAGTTCGAGCAAGACCTGGCCCTGAGGGGCAAGGACGCCCTCAACGAGCTCGTCGGACCGCGCACCCAGCCGCCGCAAGAGCTCCAGGACACCCGGTCACCGGAGGACATGGGGGCAGGGTATAACCCCGCCGCGGACGACGACGATTGGACAGCTGCCCCGCCGCCGCAGCAAGCCGGGATGACGGAGAGCCCTTCCGAGCAACCGGCGCAGGCCGGGGCGAGCCCACAGGCTCAAGGGAAGACGCTCGATGAACTCATCGACGAGCTCGATGAGAAGAGCCGCACGTGGTCACACCCGACGAGCGAGAAGGACAAGGAAGAGGCCATCCAGCTCCTGACCGGGCTGCTCCAGCACCAGAACGTGCGCCCCTCGGTCATCGACCGGATGCGGGAGCTCATCAACAACCCCGCCTCGCTCTCGCAATCGGCCTTCACCAACTGCGCGATCACCAGCTTCCTTTATCCGACGCTGAAGAACGATCTCGCCACCACCTCTCACCTGGTCGCCACGCTCTTCACGGGCAAGCCGCTCGGCCAGTTCGCGAGCTCCCCGAAGGACGACCACCTCGCACAGCAGGGCTCGGGCAAGGCCACGCTCAGCGACGACCTCGACCTCATCCGGCGGGTGATGACGGACGATGCCCCGCCAGCGCTCGGACCGGCGCCCACAAGGCCCCTCGTCAACGGCCTCAAGACCGCCAAGGCCAAAGACGACAGCCTGACGAAGAACAAAGTCCGAAAGGATCTGGATCGCCACCTGCTCGACCACCTGCTCGCCCGCGGCTTCGTCGAGCTGCACGCCCCCGACACCCTCGCCAAGCTCGAGCAGCAGACCGACGACGCCAATTGGCCTGGCGTCGACACGAAGCAAGGCGACCTGCTGGCCTCGGCGAAGCAGGTCGCGAGCCTCTTCAGCTCCGCGCCCGGAGCGAACGCCAGCGTCATGCTCCCCAGCTCGCCCGGGGGTCACGACGTCACGCGCGTCAACGACGCCCTTCAGCAGACCGCGCTGGGTGGCTTTGCGGTCGCCACCGTGATCGACGGCAAGGCGCTCTGGGAAGCAGCGAAGGCGCATGACGCCAGCTCCACCACGCCTCAGGATCCCGCCAAGGTCGCCCAGCTCGGCGCGCCGGCCACCGTCACCCCACACCACGCCCCCATCGACGGCCCCATCACCGACCTCGGCGACTCCGTCGTCGTGCCGCTCCAGTCCTGGGGGCGCTCCTTCCCCATACGCGTCGACAAGAAGGACATTCCGAAGGTCTTCGCCGCCATCACCCACGGGACCTCTCTCCCGCCGCACGCACCGGTTCTCGACGCCTCCACCCAGCAGCAAGCTCCGGCGCACCACGACGCGAGCGGGGGGTCCGCGACCGCGCAAGGCGGCGTGGACCCGAGCGACCTGCTCGCGGGCGCCCCCGCGAACGTGCAGACTTTCGGGAACGCCACAGATTTTCGCCGGTTCAGGGAGGATGTCCGCGACTGGCTTCGTGACACCTTCGGCCTCTCTCCGAGGGACGCAAACATCCTGATGAGCACGGTCTCCGCGGAGGCCGCGCCCCTGTTGCTCCAGCTGCACGACCACCCCCGGAGGGGCCAGCTGGAGTTCCGCCCGACGGACCGCTTCAGGGTGAGCAATCCGCGGTTCTTGCGACAGCAGCTGCAGCGGCTCAACGCGCCCAGGGCGGCGCCTGCCGCCACCCGGGCGCCGCGCCGGGCCTCGAGGTCGCCGGCGCGGGACGGGGCCATCGTCATTGGCCGGCCTGACGTGTCGCCGGCGAGGGTCGCTCCCGAGACCGTCCAGCGCACGCCGTCAGGGCTGTACGACGCCCTCGTCAATCACGTCCCGGAGCAGCGCCTGAACGACGTGGGGAGACTCGTCGTCGAGACCATCGACTCGCAGCTGCTTCCGCGCATCCTGGATCTATTGCCCCTCGAGCTGCCCGCCGCCGCGCGGCTGGCCGAGGAGATCATCGAGAAGTGGCTGACGTTCAACCCCGCCTTGCTCGATCTGCCGGCGGGCGAGCTGAACGATCATCTCGCAGCACACACGGCGCTCGTGCTGGGCACGCTCGAGCGGGATCAAGGCCGCTCGACCATCGGCCGAGGCGAGGAGAGCGACGAGAGCGCCGACGACGGGAGCTCCGTGGGGGAGCGCGCCGAGGGGACACCCGGCACTCGGAAGAGCATCGAGAGCAGCGCGCAAGACTCCGCATCGGACACGAGCAGCGAGGCTGGCTCGCGCGGGCCTGCGATCTCACCCGCGGCAGACGAGGAGGACCCGTTCGGCGGCTTCGACTCCGACCTCGACTTCGGCGCTCCCCCGGAGGAGCCGCCGCAGAGCCAATCACAGCCCAAGCCCGCGCGCCAAACCGAAGCTGACAGGCTGATCCCCGACTGGATCTGGGGCGTGAAGTACTACGAGGTGCTCCAGCGGTCGCTGCTCCACAACATCGACACCCCGATCGTGCGCGAGGCGCTCTCGGAGGAGGGCGTGCTGGGGACCGCGGACGATCGCACAAGGCCGTTCGTCGAGGTGCTGCGCAAGGCCCTGAGCGGGTCGCTCAAGGGTGAAGACCTGAAGGTCGAGCTGGCGATCGTGCTCCGCCTCTACGACGGCCCGCGGCGCGAGCAGGCCTTCGATGCCATCGAGGCGATGGGGGCCCTCGCCTCGCTCGGGACCCCGGGCGACCCGGACCCCGACTTGATCGCGCTGCGCAACCCGCCGCCGCCCCCGCCGCAGGGCGACGAGGAGCCGCCCCGCTCCGTCGTCAAGAGGGGCCGCAAGGGGCACTGGCTCACCCGCGCCGAGGCCGACCAGCTCAACCGCGCCATCGGCGAGCGCGCCTTCGCCGGCATGCTCGCGCGCGCCATGGAAAAGGGCAAGATCGCCAATATTCGACCCATCATCGAGCACCTGGCCAACCACGCAGAGCGCGCGGCGTCTCCGGCGCTCTCCCCGCCGCTCACGTCACGCTCGCTCGTCGTCGACTCCAACCTCGTCGACGCGCTCCTCAAGCCGCGCGACGAGCTGTCGCCCGCCAAGCGCCACATCCGCGATCAGGTCGAGGCCTTGATCGAAGAGCACGGCATCAAGGACCTGCGCCTCACCAACGTCGGCGTCGGCGAGCTGTTCCAGCACGGCGACATCGTCGGCACCACGTTCACCACCTCCGATGGCACAGAGCTCCCCTGGCTCGGCGTCCCGCTCGACCCGAGCCTGCCCGGCCGCAACAAGGGTCGTTACGAACGAGGGTTCGATGAGCTCACGAGCCGCTCGGTCGGCGAGAAGAAGGGCAGCGCAGACCGCAGCATGGTCGCCGACACCTTCTTCTCCCGGCGCGCCACCGAGCGCGGCGCGCCCGCGGTGCCTCATTTCGCCACCAGCGACCATGGCATCCTCAATCCCATGCTGGGCCTCGCCGGCATCGACGCCGCGGCTCGCGGGCAGACGGCGTTCACCGACTTCGTAAAGGCTCATTCCCCAGGCGGCACCGCGTACTTCTCCCCGCAGCTGATGGGCCGTGCGCTCAAGGCCCACGCGATCCCCAACCTGGATACGCCGCCCAGCGCCTCGGACGAGGACGCCGCGCCCCCGCCGAGCGCGCCCACCGGCGCTTCGCTCCTCGACACCCCCGTCGGCAACACCCGCCGGGTCTATGACCTCATCGAGCTCATCCGCAGCCACGGCTACAACGTCTACATCGTCGGAGGCGCCGTACGCGACGCCCTCAGCGGCGTCGAGCCCAACGACGTCGATCTCAAGACCAACATGCCGATGTCGCGCCTCGAGGCGGCGCTGCGCGACGACCCCGCCTTCAGGTCCCTCTCCGTCAACCCCGTCGCCGACCTGCGCCTGCTCCAGGTCGGCAGCGGCGACAACGTCGTCGACATCACCGCCGCCGACGACACCAGCGCTCCCGTCCCGTTCGACGTCATGGAAGACGCCCTCAAGCGCGACTTCCGCATGAACGCCCTCTACCTCGACGAGAACGGCTACGTCGAAGATCCGCTCGACGGCGGCATCGAGGACCAGCTCCTCGGCAGGCTCCGCTTCGTCGCCGACCCGGGGCCCTCCGAGCCCGTCGAGGTGCGGCAGAGGGCCGTCGTCGAGCACCTCCGCGACGCGCCCTGGAACCTCGGCCGCGCGCTCAAGTTCCACCAGCGCGGCTACAAGCTCGAGCCCGAGATCCTCCACGCCATACGCGACAACGCCGAGAGCATCCTCTCGGCCATGGAGCAGCGCGAGGCGCCCCTGCTCGCCAAGTCCCTGCTCCTGCACTCCACGCGCACCAAGTCGCCCGGCGCGCTCATCGATCTCATGCTCGAGCTCGGCTTCTCTCCCACGGCGATCCGCCAGCTCATCCCCGACGAGATCGCCGGCCGCTTCGACGACAGGAGCCCCGCCTTCGAGCGCGACATCCTGCCCCGCTGGCGCGACACCCCCGACGACGACGCCGCGGGCCATCCGCTCGGCGCGCCGGAGATGAAGGTCGATGTCGCCACCGGGCGCATCTATCAATACCGCTTCCACGCCAAGGCGCCGCCGCAGAAGCAAGGGCAAGCCGAGGAGCACGTCCTCATCGACGTGGACCTGAGCGACCACAACCAGCCAGGCCACAACGCGCCCCACTACCACGTCTACCGCTGGCGCGAACGCGACGGCAAGTTCAAGTGGGACAAGAAGAACAACGGCTTCTCCGACACCGGGCAGCCGGAGCTGCCGCAGACCACCAACGGCTTCTACCTGGGCCCGCAGCCGTGGCGCTTCGAGGACGGGCTCGGCAGCGACGCCCCGCTCGACGACTTCCTCGACGTCGCCAGAGAGCGCATCAACGACGCGGACATCCAGCTCACGGAGACCGACGGCATGCTCGACCTGGGCGGCCAGGTCAAGCTGCATCCGAGGCGGCTCCAGGAGCTCCACCGCGGCGGGCAGCTCAGCAAGCTGCTCATGCTCGTCAAGAACCTGAACGACGGCATGCCCTGGTCCCCCAGGGACCAGGCCACCTTGGACCTGTCCGGCTCCCACCGCGGACAGGAGCGCCTGCGCTTCAGACCCCAGCTCGATCAGGTCGTGCCCTTCCTCCAGGACAGCGGCATCGACAATCCCGCTTCGCTCCCGATCTTCGCCGACGGCGGCCAGATGCGGCACGACGCGCTCGTGCGGCTCTACGACCTGGTGAGCGCCGACGTCCGCCAGGACCTGCGCAGCCCCGCGGCCGAGTTCGCGCTGCGAGGGGCCGACAGCGCCAACAGCTTCGTCGAGCGCTTCGAGTTCTATGTCGCCTCGATGCAGGGCAGCCTCAACGAGGTCGACGTCGAGGCGCGCTGGCAAGACCAGCTGGACGCAGCCCGGGATGCCGACGCCGTGGGCGACGTCACGCTCGACCGGGGCGACGATCCGGTGCAGCAACTCAAAGACAGGGCCAGCGACCTGCGCTTCGAGTCGGCGAGCACCGCCGCTTACCACGCCGCCAAACACGCCGACGAGTTCCTGACCCCGGAGCAGCGAGCCACGGCCGTGTCGCCGGCCGAGGACGTGCAACGTTACCTCGACAAGGCGCGCGACGCCGTCCGCAATGCCACCTTCACCGAGGCACGCACCGACGAGACCGGCGCGACCAACATCGTGTTCTGGCACGGCGCGACCAAGACCATCGCCCGCGTCAACCCCGACGGCACCGCGCACCTGCTCACGAGCTACGTCCATACCGGTCGCAACGCCACGGCAGCCTCCGCGCTCCCTGGCGCGACGACCCCCACGCCCCTCTCGGAGGCCGACGACTCGAGCAGCGATTCTGACGCCGAGGACGAGGACGAGGACGAGGACGATTCTGACGCCGAGGACGAGGACGAGGACGAGGACGATTCTGACGTCGAGGACGAGGACGAGGACGAGGACGAGGACGATTCTGACTCCGAGGACGAGGACGCCGCCAACCAGCTCGGCGGGTACCTTCCTGAGGACGACGCGTCGGACGAGTTCTTCGGCCCACTCACGCAGCGGCCGCGAGCGCTCCAGGGCACCCAGCAACTGCCCGACGATGTCCCGGAGGACATGCTCGCAGGGTATAACCCTGCTTCGGACAGCGACGACGATGAGGTGTTCGAGCCGCCCCCGGACTCCGACGAGTTCGAGGACGAGCCGGCCCCATTCTCGGAAAACACGCCCGATGAGGCGGCGCCCGTCCCCATCGAGGCGGTGACCTGGATCGTCGACAAGGCGATCAACAAGACCCTCTGGCGGACCGACACGAGCTTCGCAAACCGCGAGAGGGTCAAGCGCGATATCCCCAGGATCGCTGGACAGCTCCACGGCGGCGGCTTCGACGACGACCCCAAGACCATGAAGAAGCAGATCGGCGGACGCTTCCCGAAGGGGCCGCTGCTCAGCGACGTCGAGTGGGTTACCTTCGAGCAGCTCTCCTCGACCCCCGAGGGCCAGCGCTGGCTCAACGCCGCCGGCATGCTCACGCTCGACGAGGTCGAGAAGTACCTGTCGGACAACGACGACGACAACCCCGAGCGGTACCGCGGCTTCCACCCGCTCCACAAGGCCAGCAAGGTCGTGCTCGCGAGCTATGTCGCGCGCAAGATGAGCGGCGGCGAGGAAGGCCAGCGCTTCGAGGGCAGCCCTCCTGCCGCCGTGGCCCAGTCGATGGAGGCCAAGCACGCCTCCGATCAGGAGCAGAAAGACGCGCTCACCAGGGAGATCGACCGGCGCATCGCCGCAGAATGGGCCAAGACCCTCGCGCAAACCGAGCTCAACAACGCAGCGACATTCGCCATCGACCAGGGCGCCGTCCCTGACCCGAAGAAGAGCAAGAACAAGCTCTCCAAGGAGCAGGTCATCGACAGGCACCGGCAGTCGCTCGAGGTGCTCAAGAACGTCTTCCACCTGCTGCAGGCGGGCGCCGAGATCTACGACGACAGCGCAAAGAGCCATGTCCCGCTCCAGGACGTGCCCGTCGCCAAGCTCCTCTCCCACGGCGGCCGCGTCAACGTCCAGGTCCCCAAGGGCAGCGCGCCCTACGCGCTCACCGAGTTCCTCGGCATCACCGACAAGCACGGCAACCCCACCACCGGCGTGTTCAAGCGCTCCTTCGGGACCCATCACACCGCCCTCAGCGGCGGGAAGTTCAAGGAGGAGGGCGGCCATTTCGCCGCCATCAAGTCCAAGCTCGACGACACAGAGCTCTACGGCATCAACCTCGCCGTCGGCGGCCTCGGCCTCAAGGACTTCAACGGCGACGTCATCCTCCCCGACGGCGCCCACGGCCACATGTTCATCGGCTACAGGCCGCCCAAGCCGGGCAGGAAGGGCGCCCTGCAGATCGGCATCGAGACCACCGGCCCTCACGCGCCCAGCACCGTTGGCTACGTCCACAACGTGTTCTCCACCGAGAAGACCGCCAACCCCATCTCCAGCGTCGGCGGCCTCAAGCAGGACAAGATCGGCGACGAGACCACCAAGAACGCGCGCACCGTCGACCTGAGCAAGCTCGGCGACAACTGGGTCGATGCCCTCAGGCAACGCGCCCAGCAGTTCGAGCAAGACCTGGCCCTGAGGGGCAAGGACGCGCTCAACGAGCTCGTTGGACCGCGCACCCAGCCGCCGCAAGAGCTCCAGGACACCAGGTCACCGGAGGACATGGGGGCAGGGTATAACCCCGCCGCGGACGACGACGACTGGACAGCTGCCCCGCCGCCGCAGCTAGCCGGGATGACGGAGAGCCCCGCCGAGCAACCGGCGCAGCAAGCGGGGAACGTATCAACATCGGGCCCGCAAGCGGGCTCGGACGACATCCTGAGCGGAGCGGCCGCGCCGAGCGCGACTCCCTCCCCCGCCCCGACCACCATCGGGAGCAGTGACCAGGTCGAGCCGAGCCCACAGGATCAAGGGAAGACGCTCGATGATCTGATCAACGCGCTCGATCAGAAGAGCCGCACGTGGTCGCACCCGGCGAGCGAGGCGGACAAGGAGGAGTCCATCGAGCTCCTGACCGGGCTGCTCCAGCACCAGAACGTGCGCCCCTCGGTCATCGAGCGGATGAGTGAGCTCATCAAGAACCCCGCCTCGCTCTCGCAATCGGCCTTCACCAACTGCGCCATCACCAGCTTCCTTTATCCGACGCTGAAGCACGATCTCGCCACCACCTCTCACCTGGTCGCTACGCTCTTCACGGGCAAGCCGCTCGGCCAGTTCGCGAGCTCCCCGAAGGACGACCACCTCGCACAGCAGGGCTCGGGCAAGGCCACGCTCAGCGACGACCTCGACCTCATCCGGCGGGTAATGACGGCAGATGCCCCGCCAGCGCTCGGACCGGCGCCCACAAGGCCCCTCGTCAACGGCCTCAAGACCGCCAAGGCCAAAGACGACAGCCTGACGAAGAACAAAGTCCGAAGGGATCTGGATCGCCACCTGCTCGACCACCTGCTCGCCCGGGGCCTCGTTGAGCTGCACGCGCCCGACACCCTCGCCAAGCTCGAGCAGCAGACCGACGACGCCAATTGGCCTGGCGTCGACACGAAGCAAGGCGACCTGCTGGCCTCGGCGAAGCAGGTCGCGAGCCTCTTCAGCTCCGCGCCCGGAGCGAACGCCAGCGTCATGCTCCCCAGCTCACCCGGGGGTCACGACGTCACGCGCGTCAACGACGCCCTTCAGCAGACCGCGCAGGGTGGCTTCGCGGTCGCCACTGTGATCGACGGCAAGGCGCTCTGGGAAGCAGCGAAGGCCCATGACGCCAGCTCCACCACGCCTCAGGATCCCGCCAAGGTCCCCCAGCTCGGCAAGCCCACCGCCGTCACCCCACACCACGCGCCGATCAACGGCACCATCACCGACCTCGGCGACTCCATCGTCGTGCCGCTCCAGTCCTGGGGGCGCTCCTTCCCCGTACGCGTCGACAAGCAGGACATTCCGAAGGTCTTCGCCGCCATCACCCACGGCACCTCTCTCCCGCCGCACGCACCGGTTCTCGACGCCTCCACCCAGCGGGAAGCTCCGGCGCACCACGACGCGAGCGGGGGGTCCGCGACCGCGCAAGGCGGCGTGGACCCGAGCGACCTGCTCGCGGGCGCCCCCGCGAACGTGCAGACCTTCGGGAACGCCAGAGATTTTCGCCGGTTCAAGGAGGATGTCCGCGACTGGCTTCGTGACACCTTCGGCCTCTCTCCGAGGGACGCAAACATCCTGATGAGCGCGGTCTCCGCGGAGGCCGCGCCCCTGTTGCTCCAGCTGCACGATCACCCCCGGAGGGGCCAGCTGGAGCTCCGCCCGATGGACCGCTTCAGGGTGAGCGATCCACGGTTCTTGCGACAGCAGCTGCAGCGGCTCAACGCGCCCACGGCGGCGCCTGCCGCCACCCGGGCGCCGCGCCGGGCTTCGAGGTCGCCGGCGCGGGACGGGGCCATCATCATTGCCCGGCCTGACGTGTCGCCGGCGAGGGTCGCTCCCGAGACCGTACAGCGCACGCCGTCAGGGCTGTACGACGCCCTCGTCAATCACGTCCCGGAGCAGCACCTGACGGACGTGGCGGACCTCGTCGTCAAGGCCATCGATTCGCAGCTCCTCCCGCAAATCCTGGAGCTCCTGCCCCTCGAGCTGCCCGCCGCGGCGCGGCTGGCCGAGGAGATCATCGAAAAGTGGCTGGCGTTCAACCCCAGCTTGCTCGACCTGCCCGCCGACGAGCTGAACCATCACCTCGAGCCCCACGTCGCGCTCGTGCTGGACACGCTCCAGCGGGATCAGGGCCGCTCGATGATCGGCCGAAACGAGGACAAGAGCGACGACAGCTCTGGAGACGAGCGCTCCGAGGGGTCACCTGCCCCTCGGGAGCGGCCCGGGAGCAGCGCTCAACAATCCTCCTCATCGGACGCGAGCAGCAACGCCGGCTCGCCCGGACGTACGACCTCCCCCGCGGCGCGCTGGACGGCCGAGGACGATCCGTTCGGCGGATTCGACATCGACTTCAGCGATGACCTCGAGGCGCAGCGCCAGGCGCAGCCGCCCAAGCCCCCGCGCGAGACCGCAGCTCAGCAGCTCATCCCCGAGTGGATCTGGGGAGTTCCCTACTACGACGCGCTCCAGCGGTCGCTGCTCGACAACATCGACAGCCCAGCCGTGCGCCAGGCGATCGCCGAAGACGGCGTGCTGGGAGCCGCGGACGAGGGGACGAGGCCGTTCGTCGAGGTGCTGCGCAAGGCCCTGAGCGGCTCGCTCAAGGGTGAAGCTCTGAAGGCGGAGCTCGAGATCGTGCTCCGCCTCTACGACGGGGAGGAGCGCGAGCAGGCCTTCGACGCCGCCGAAGCCATGGGAGCGCTCGAGTCGCTCGAGGACCTCGACGACGCCGACGCCGACCTGGCCGCGCTGCGCAACCCGCCGCCGCCCCCGCCGCGCGACGAGGAACCGCCTCGCTCGATCCTCAAGCGGGGCCGCAGGGGGCACTGGCTCACCCGCGCAGAGGCCGACCAGCTCAACCGCGCCATCGGCGAGCGCGCCTTCGCCGGCATGCTCGCGCGCGCCATGGACAAGGGCAGGATCGCCAACATCCGCCCCATCATCGAGCACCTGACCAACCACGCAGAGCGCGCGGCGGACCCGGCGCTCTCCCCGCCGCTCTCGTCACGCTCGCTCGTCGTCGACTCCAACCTCGTCGACGCGCTCCTCAAGCCGCGCGACGAGCTGTCGCCCGCCAAGCGCCATATCCTCGATCAGGTGGAGGCCTTGATCAAAGAGCACGGCATCAAGGACCTGCGCCTCACCAACGTCGGCGTCGGCGAGCTGTTCCAGTACGGCGACATCGTCGGCACCACGTTCACCACCTCCGATGGCACAGAGCTCCCCTGGCTCGGCGTCCCGCTCGACCCGAACCTGCCCGGCCGCAACAAGGGTCCTTACGAACGAGGGTTCGATGAGCTCACGAGCCGCTCGGTCGGCGAGAAGAAGGGCAGCGCCGACCGCAGCATGGTCGCCGACACCTTCTTCTCCCGGCGCGCCATCGAGCGCGGCGCGACCGCGGTGCCTCATTTCGCCACCAGTGACCATGGCATCCTCAATCCCATGCTGGGCCTCGCCGGCATCGACGCCACGGGCCGCGGGCAGACCTCGTTCACCGACTTCGTAAAGGATCATACCCCAGGCGGCGAGCCGTACTTCTCCCCGCAGCTGATGGGCCGTGCGCTCAAGGCCCATGCGATCCCCAACCTGGGTACGCCGCCCACCGCCTCGGACGAGGACGCCGCGCCCCCCCCGAGCGCGCCCACGGGCTCTGCGCTCCTCGACTACCCCGTCGGCAACACCCGCCGGGTCAATGACCTCATCGGCCTCATCCGCAGCCACGGATACGACGTCTACATCGTCGGAGGCGCCGTCCGCGACTCCCTCAGCGGCAACCCGCCCAACGACGTCGATCTCAAGACCAACATGCCCATGTCGCGGCTCGAGGCCGCGCTGCGCAGCGAGCCCGCCTTCAGCTCCCTCCCCGTCAACCCCGTCGCCGACCTGCGCCTGCTCAAGGTCGGCAGCGGCGACAACGTCGTCGACATCACCGCTGCCGACGACACCAGCGCTCCCGTCCCGTTCGACGTCATGGCGGACGCGCAGAAGCGCGACTTCCGCATGAACGCGCTCTACCTGGGCGAGAACGGCGATGTCGAAGATCCGCTCGACGGCGGCATCGAGGACCAGCTCCTCGGCAGGCTCCGCTTCGTTGCCGACCCGGGCCCCTCCGAGCCCGTCGAGGTGCGGCAGAGGGCCGTCGTCGAGCACCTCCGCGACGCGCCCTGGAACCTCGGACGTGCGCTCAAGTTCTACCAGCGCGGCTACAGGCTCGAGCCCGAGATCCTCCACGCCATACGCGACAACGCCGAGAGCATCCTCTCGTCGATGAAGGAGCACAAGGCCCCGCTGCTCGACAAGTCGCTGCTCCTGCACTCCACGCGGGTCAACTCGCCCCATGCGCTGATCGAGATCATGCATGATCTCGGGTTCTCTCCCAAGGCCATCCGCGAGCTCGTCCCCGACGAGATCGCCGGCCGCTTCGAGGACAACAGCCCCGCCTTCGAGCGCGACCTCTTGCCGCGATGGCGCGCGACCCCCGACGACGACGCCGCGGACCATCCGCTCGGCGCGCCCGAGATGAAGGTCGACGCCTCGACCGGACGCATCTATCAATACCGCGTCCACGCCAAGGCGCCGCCTCAGAAGGAAGGGCAGCCGGAGGAGCACGTCCTCATCGACGTGGACCTGAGCGACCACAACCAGCCAGGCCACAACGCGCCCCACTACCACGTCTACCGCTGGCGCGAACGCGACGGCAAGTCCAAGTGGGACAAGAAGAACAACGGCTTCTCCGACACCGGTCAACCGGGCATGCCGCGGATCGACGACGGCGTTTACGTCGGCCCGCAGCCGTGGCGGTTCGAGGACGGGCTCGACAAGGGCGCTCCGCTCGACGACTTCCTCGACGTCGCCCGAGAGCGCATCAGCGACGCAGACATCCAGTTCACGGAGACCGACGGCATGCTCGACCTGGGCGGCCAGGTCAAGCTGCATCCGAAGCGGCTCCAGGAGCTCCACCGCGGTGGGCAGCTCAGCAAGCTGCTCATGCTCGTCAAGAACCTGAACGACGGCACGCCCTGGTCCCCCAGGGACCAGGCCACCTTGGACCTGTCCGGATCCCACCGCGGACAGGAGCGGCTGCGCTTCAAGCCCCAGCTCGATCAGGTCGTGCCCTTCCTCCAGGACAGCGGCATCGACGACCCCTCCTCACTCCCCATCTTCGCCGATGGCGGCCAGATGCGCCACGACGCGCTCGTGCGGCTCTATGACCTGGTGAGCGCCGACGTGCGCCAGGACCTGCGCAGCCTCGCGGCCGAGTTCGCGCTGCGAGGGGCCGACAGCGTCAACAGCTTCGTCGAGCGCTTCGAGTTCTATGTCGCCTCGATGCAGGGCAGCCTCAACGAGGTCGACGTCGAGGCGCGCTGGCAAGACCAGCTGGACGCAGCCCGGGATGCCGACGCCGTGGGCGACGTCACGCTCGACCGGGGCGACGATCCGGTGCAGCAACTCAAAGACAGGGCCAGCGACCTGCGCTTCGAGTCGGCGAGCACCGCCGCTTACCACGCCGCCAAACACGCCGACGAGTTCCTGACCCCGGAGCAGCGAGCCACGGCCGTGTCGCCGGCCGAGGACGTGCAACGTTACCTCGACAAGGCGCGCGACGCCGTCCGCAATGCCACCTTCACCGAGGCACGCACCGACGAGACCGGCGCGACCAACATCGTGTTCTGGCACGGCGCGACCAAGACCATCGCCCGCGTCAACCCCGACGGCACCGCGCACCTGCTCACGAGCTACGTCCATACCGGTCGCAACGCCACGGCAGCCTCCGCGCTCCCTGGCGCGACGACCCCCACGCCCCTCTCGGAGGCCGACGACTCGAGCAGCGATTCTGACTCCGAGGACGAGGACGAGGACGATTCTGACGCCGAGGACGAGGACGAGGACGAGGACGAGGACGATTCTGACGTCGAGGACGAGGACGAGGACGAGGACGAGGACGAGGACGAGGACGAGGACGAGGACGATTCTGACTCCGAGGACGAGGACGCCGCCAACCAGCTCGGCGGGTACCTTCCTGAGGACGACGCGTCGGACGAGTTCTTCGGCCCACTCACGCAGCGGCCGCGAGCGCTCCAGGGCACCCAGCAACTGCCCGACGATGTCCCGGAGGACATGCTCGCAGGGTATAACCCTGCTTCGGACAGCGACGACGATGAGGTGTTCGAGCCGCCCCCGGACTCCGACGAGTTCGAGGACGAGCCGGCCCCATTCTCGGAAAACACGCCCGATGAGGCGGCGCCCGTCCCCATCGAGGCGGTGACCTGGATCGTCGACAAGGCGATCAACAAGACCCTCTGGCGGACCGACACGAGCTTCGCAAACCGCGAGAGGGTCAAGCGCGATATCCCCAGGATCGCTGGACAGCTCCACGGCGGCGGCTTCGACGACGACCCCAAGACCATGAAGAAGCAGATCGGCGGACGCTTCCCGAAGGGGCCGCTGCTCAGCGACGTCGAGTGGGTTACCTTCGAGCAGCTCTCCTCGACCCCCGAGGGCCAGCGCTGGCTCAACGCCGCCGGCATGCTCACGCTCGACGAGGTCGAGAAGTACCTGTCGGACAACGACGACGACAACCCCGAGCGGTACCGCGGCTTCCACCCGCTCCACAAGGCCAGCAAGGTCGTGCTCGCCAGCTACGTCGCGCGCAAGATGAGCGGCGGCGAGGAAGGCCAGCGCTTCGAGGGCAGCCCTCCTGCCGCCGTGGCCCAGTCGATGGAGGCCAAACACGCCTCCGATCAGGAGCACAGAGACGCGCTCACCAGGGAGATCGACCGGCGCATCGCCGCAGAATGGGCCAAGACCCTCGCGCAAACCGAGCTCAACAACGCAGCGACATTCGCCATCGACCAGGGCGCCGTCCCCGACCCGAAGAAGAGCAAGAACAAGCTCTCCAAGGAGCAGGTCATCGACAGGCACCGGCAGTCGCTCGAGGTGCTCAAGAACGTCTTCCACCTGCTGCAGGCGGGCGCCGAGATCTACGACGACAGCGCAAAGAGCCATGTCCCGCTCCAGGACGTGCCCGTCGCCAAGCTCCTCTCCCACGGCGGCCGCGTCAACGTCCAGGTCCCCAAGGGCAGCGCGCCCTACGCGCTCACCGAGTTCCTCGGCATCACCGACGAGCACGGCAACCCGAAAACCGGCGTGTTCAAGCGCTCCTTCGGGACCCATCACACCGCCCTCAGCGGCGGGAAGTTCAAGGAGGAGGGCGGCCATTTCGCCGCCATCAAGTCCAAGCTCGACGACACAGAGCTCTATGGCATCAACCTCGCCGTCGGCGGCCTCGGCCTCAAGGACTTCAACGGCGACGTCATCCTCCCCGACGGCGCCCACGGACACATGTTCATCGGCTACAGGCCGCCCAAGCCGGGCAGGAAGGGCGCCCTGCAGATCGGCATCGAGACCACCGGCCCTCACGCGCCGAGCACCGTTGGCTACGTCCACAACGTGTTCTCCACCGAGAAGACCGCCAACCCCATCTCCAGCGTCGGCGGCCTCAAGCAGGACAAGATCGGCGACGAGACCGTCAAGAACGCGCGCACCGTCGACCTGAGTAAGCTGGGGGACAACTGGGTAGATGCCCTCAGGCAACGCGCCGAGCAGTTCGAGCAAGACCTGGCCCTGAGGGGCAAGGACGCGCTCAACGAGCTCGTCGGACCGCGCACCCAGCCGCCGCAAGAGCTCCAGGACACCCGGTCACCGGAGGACATGGGGGCAGGGTATAACCCCGCCGCGGACGACGACGACTGGACAGCTGCCCCGCCGCCGCAAGCCGAGAAGACGGAGAGCCCCTCCGAGCAACCGGCGCAGGCCGGGGCCAGCCTACGGGATCAAGGCAAGACGCTCGATGATCTCATCAAAACGCTCGATGAGAAGAGCCGCACGTGGTCACACCCGGCGAGCGAGGCGGACAAGGAGGAGGCCATCGAGCTCCTGACCGGGCTGCTCCAGCACCAGAACGTGCGCCCCTCGGTCATCGACCGGATGAGTGAGCTCATCAAGAACCCCGCCTCCCTCTCGCAATCGGCTTTCACCAACTGCGCGATCACCAGCTTCCTTTATCCGACGCTGAAGAACGATCTCGCCACCACCTCTCACCTGGTCGCCACGCTCTTCACGGGCAGGCCGCTCGGCCAGTTCGCGAGCTCCCCGAAGGACGACCACCTCGCACAGCAGGGCTCGGGCAAGGCCACGCTCAGCGACGACCTCGACCTCATCCGGCGGGTGATGACGGACGATGCCCCGCCCGCGCTCGGACCGGCTCCGACGAGGCCGCTGGTCAATGGTCTCAAGACCGCCAAGGCCAAACGCGACACACTGAAGCGGGACGCGGGCCGGAACGACCTGGATCGCCACCTGCTCGACCACCTGCTCGCCCGCGGCTTCGTCGAGCTGCACGCCCCCGACACCCTCGCCAAGCTCGAGCAGCAGACCGACGCTGCCAACCGCCCTGGCGTCGACACGAAGCAAGGCGACCTGCTGGCCTCGGCGAGGCAGGTCGCGAATCTCTTCAGCTCCGTGCCCGGAACGAACGCCGGCCTCATGCTCCCCAGCTCGCCCGGGGGCCACGACGTCGCACGCGTCGACGACGCCCTTCGGCAGACGGAGCAGGGTGGCTTCGCGGTCGCCACCGTGATCGACGGCAAGGCGCTCTGGGAAGCTGCGAAGGCCCATGACGCGAGCTCCTCGGCGCCTCAGGATCCCGCCAAGGTCGCCCAGCTCGGCGCGCCGGCCACCGTCACCCCACACCACGCCCCCATCGACGGCCCCATCACCGACCTCGGCGACTCCATCGTCGTGCCGCTCCAGTCCTGGGGGCGCTCCTTCCCCGTACGCGTCGACAAGAAGGACATTCCGAAGGTCTTCGCCGCGATCACCCACGGCACCTCTCTCCCGCCGCAAACACCGGCCCTCGGCGCCTCCGCCCAGCAGCAGGCGCCGGCGCCCCTCACCTCGGGCGGACCGTCCGGGACCTCGGAAGACGCCGAGGACGCGGCCGACCTGCTCGCCGGCGCTCCCGCGAGCAGAGATCGGGGGCTCCAGCCCCAGCAGGCGCCGCAAATTGGTGTGCAGACCTTCCAGAACGCCGGGGAGTGGCGCCGGTACGACAGGGATGTCCGCAACTGGCTTCGTGACACCTTCGCGCTCTCTCCGAGAGACGCAGGCGATCTGGTACGCACGGTCTCCCCGGAGGCCGCGCGCCTGCTGCTCCAGCTGCACGGCCACCCCCAGAGAGGTCGACTGCGGCTCCGCCCGATGGATCGCTTCAGGATCAGGAATCCGCAGTTCCTGCGAGAGCAGCTCCAGCGCCTCGACACGCCCGGGGACGCGCACGGGGCGGCGCCCGCCGCCGTCGCCCGCACGCGACGTGGGACTTCGCCTTCGCCAACGCGAGAGGGCGCCATCATCGTTGACCAGCTTGATGTGGCGCCGCGAGCGCTCGATCCCGCAGCGGTCCAGCTCACGTCGTCTGGGCTGTACGAGACCCTCGTCAACCACGTCCCGGAGCAGCACCTGCCGGACGTGGCGGACCTCGTCATCAGGGCCATCGATTCGCAGCTCCTCCCGCAGATCCTGGAGCTCTTGCCCCTCGAGCTGCCCGCCGCCGCGCGGCTGGCCGAGGAGCTCATCGACATGTGGCTGGCGTTCAACCCCAGCTTGCTCGACCTGCCCGCCGATGAGCTGAACCATCACCTCGAGCCCCACGTCGCGCTCGTGCTGGACACACTCGAGCGGGATCAGGGCCGCTCGACCATCGGCCGAGGCGAGGAAACGAGCGACGACAGCTCTGGAGACGAGCGCTCCGCGGGGTCGCCCGCCCCTCGGGAGCGGCCCGAGAGCAGCGCGCGTAAATCCTCCTCCTCGGGCGTGAGCAGCAATGCCGGCTCGCCCGGACGTACGACCTCCCCCGCGGCGCGCTGGACGGCCGAGGACGATCCGTTCGGCGGATTCGACATCGACTTCAGCGATGACCTCGAAGCACAGCGCCAGGCACAGCCGCCCAAGCCCCCGCGCGAGACCGCAGCTCAGCAGCTCATCCCCGAGTGGATCTGGGGAGTTCCCTACTACGACGCGCTCCAGCGGTCGCTGCTCGACAACATCGACAGCCCGGCCGTGCGCCAGGCGATCGCGGAAGACGGCGTGCTGGGAGCCGCGGACGAGGGGACGAGGCCGTTCGTCGAGGTGCTGCGCAAGGCCCTGAGCAGGTCGCTCGAGGGTGAAGCTCTGAAGGCCGAGCTCGAGATCGTGCTCCGCCTCTACGACGGGGAGGAGCGCGAGCAGGCGTTCGACGCCGCCGAAGCCATGGGAGCGCTCGAGTCGCTCGCGAACCTCGACGACGCCGACCTGGCCGCGCTGCGCAACCCGCCGCCGCCGCCCCCGCCGCGCGACGAGGAGCCGCCTCGCTCGGTCCTCAAGCGGGGCCGCAAGGGGCACTGGCTCACCCGCGCAGAGGCCGACCAGCTCAATCGCGCCATCGGCGAGCGCGCCTTCGCCGGCATGCTCGCGCGCGCCATGGACAAGGGCAGGGTCGCCAATATTCGACCCATCATCGAGCACCTGACCAACCACGCCCAGCGCGCGGCGGACCCGGCGCTCTCCCCGCCGCTCACGTCACGCTCGCTCGTCGTCGACTCCAACCTCGTCGACGCGCTCCTCAAGCCACGCGACGAGCTGCCCGCCGCCAAGCGCCACATCCGCGATCAGGTCGAAGCCTTGATCGACGAGCACAACATCACGGACCTGCGCCTCACCAACGTCGGTGTCGGCGAGCTGTTCCAGTACGGCGACATCGTCGGCACCACGTTCACCACCTCCGATGGCACAGAGCTCCCCTGGCTCGGCGTCCCGCTCGATCCGAACCTGCCCGGCCGCAACAAGGGTCCTTACGAACGAGGATTCGATGAGCTCACGAACCGCTCGGTCGGCGAGAAGAAGGGCAGCGCAGACCGCAGCATGGTCGCCGACGCCTTCTTCTCCCGGCGCGCCATCGAGCGCGGCGCGACCGCGGTGCCTCATTTCGCCACCAGCGACCACGGCATCCTCAACCCCATGCTGGGCCTCGCCGGCATCGACGCCACGGGCCGCGGGCAGACCTCGTTCACCGACTTCGTAAAGGATCATACCCCAGGCGGCGAGCCGTACTTCTCCCCGCAGCTGATGGGCCGCGCGCTCAAGGCCCACGCGATCCCCGCGCTCCCCAACCTGGATACGCCGACGCGCGCCGCGGACGACGAGGAGGCGCCGCCCCTGAGCGCGCCCACAGGCTCCGCGCTCCTCGACACGCCCGTCGGCAACACCCACCGGGTCAATGACCTCATTGGCATCATCCGCAGCCACGGATATGACGTCTACGTCGTCGGCGGCGCGGTCCGCGACTCCCTCAGCGGCAACCCGCCCAACGACGTCGATCTCAAGACCAACATGCCCATGTCGCGGCTCGAGCACGCGTTGCGCAGCGACGCCGCCTTGAGCTCCCTCCCCGTCAACCCCGTCGCCGACCTGCGCCTGCTCAAGGTCGGCAGCGGCGACAACGTCATCGACATCACCACCGGCGACGAGACCAGCGTGCCAGGACCGCTCGACGTCATGGCGGACGCGCAGAAGCGCGACTTCCGCATGAACGCGCTCTACCTGGGCGAGAACGGCGATGTCGAAGATCCGCTCGACGGCGGCATTGAGGACCAGCTCCTCGGCAGGCTCCGCTTCGTCGCCGACCCGGGCCCCTCCGAGCCCGTCGAGGTGCGGCAGAGGGCCGTCGTCGAGCACCTCCGCAGCGCGCCCTGGAACCTCGGACGCGCGCTCAAGTTCTACCAGCGCGGCTACAGGCTCGAGCCCGAGATCCTCCACGCCATACGCGACAACGCCGAGAGCATCCTCTCGTCGATGAAGGAGCACAAGGCCCCGCTGCTCGACAAGTCGCTGCTCCTGCATTCCACGCGGGTCAACTCGCCCCATGCGCTGATCCAGCTCATGCATGATCTCGGGTTCTCTCCCAAGGCGATCCGCGAGCTCGTCCCCGACGAGATCGCCGGACGCTTCGAGGACGACAGCCCCGCCTTCGAGCGTGACCTCTTGCCGCGATGGCGCGCGACCCCCGACAACGACGCCGCGGACCATCCGCTCGGCGCGCCCGAGATCAAGGTCGACGCCTCGACCGGGCGCATCTATCAATACCGCGTCCACGCCAAGGCGCCGCCGCAGAAGGAAGGACAGCCGGAGGAGCACATCCTCATCGACGTGGACCTGAGCGACCACAACCAGCCAGGCCACAACGCGCCACACTACCACGTCTACCGCTGGCGCAACCGCGACGGCCAGTCCAAGTGGGACAAGAAGGACAACGGCTTCTCCGACACCGGGCAACCGGGCAAGCCGCGGATCGACGACGGCGTTTACATCGGCCCGCAGCCGTGGCGGTTCGAGGACGGGCTCGACAGCGATGCCTCGTTCGACGACTTCCTCGACGTCGCAAGAGAGCGCATCAACGACGCGGACATCCAGCTCACGGAGACCGACGGCATGCTCGACCTGGGCGGCCAGGTCAAGCTGCATCCGAGGCGGCTCCAGGAGCTCCACCGCGGCGGGCAGTTCAGCAAGCTGCTCATGCTCGTCAAGAACCTGAACGACGGCATGCCCTGGTCCCCCAAGGACCAGGCCACCGTCGACCTGTCCGGCTCGCATCGCGGACAGGAGCGCCTGCGCTTCAAGCCCCAGCTCGATCAGGTCGTGCCCTTCCTCCAGGACAGCGGCATCGACGACCCCTCCTCACTCCCCATCTTCGCCGATGGCGGCCAGATTCGGCACGACGCGCTCGTGCGGCTCTACGACCTGGTGAGCGCCGATGTCCGCCAGGATCTGCGCAGCCCCGCGACCGAGTTCGCGCTGCAGGGGGCCGACAGCGTCAACAGCTTCGTCGAGCGTTTCGAGTTCTATGTCGCCTCGATGCGGGACAACCTCAACGAGGTCGACGTCGAGGCGCGCTGGCAAGACCAGCTGGACGCAGCCCGGGAGGCCGATGCCGCGGGCGACGTCGCGCTCGACCCGGGCGACGATCCGGTGCAGCAGCTCAAGGACAGGGCCAGCGACCTGCGCTTCGAGTCGGAGAGCACCGCCGCCTACCACGCCGCCAAACACGCCGACGAGTTCCTCATGCCGGAGCAGCGGGCCACCGCCGGGCCCACGGCGGAGAAAGTGCAACGTTACCTCGACAAGGCGCGCGACGCCGTCCGCAATGCCACCTTCACCGAGGCACGCACCGACGAGACCGGCGCGACCAACATCGTGTTCTGGCACGGCGCGACCAAGGCCATCGCCCGGGTCAATCCCGACGGCACCGCGCACCTGCTCACGAGCTACGTCCATACCGGTCGCAACGCCACCGCGGCCTCCGCGCTCCCCGGCGCGACGACCCCCACGCCCCTCTCGGAGGCGGACGATACGAGCAGCGATTCTGACTCCGAGCACAGCGATTCTGACTCCGAGGACGAGGACGAGGACGAAGACGAGGACGAGGACGAGGACGAGGACGAAGACGAAGACGAAGACGAGGACGACTCTGACTCCGAGGACGAGGACGAGGACGCCGCCGACCAGCTCGGCGGGTACCTTCCTGAGGACGATGCGTCGGACGAGCTCTTCGGCCCGCTCACACAGCGGCCGCGAGCGCTCCAGGGCACCCAGCAACTGCCCGACGATGTCCCGGAGAACATGCTCGCAGGGTATAACCCTGCTTCGGACAGCGACGACGATGAGGTGTTCGAGCCGCCCCCGGACTCCGACGAGTTCGAGGACGAGCCGGCCCCATTCTCGGAAAACACGCCCGATGAGGCGGCGCCCGTCCCCATCGAGGCGGTGACCTGGATCGTCGACAAGGCGATCAACAAGACCCTCTGGCGGACCGACACGAGCTTCGCAAACCGCGAGAGGGTCAAGCGCGATATCCCCAGGATCGCTGGACAGCTCCACGGCGGCGGCTTCGACGACGACCCCAAGACCATGAAGAAGCAGATCGGCGGACGCTTCCCGAAGGGGCCGCTGCTCAGCGACGTCGAGTGGGTTACCTTCGAGCAGCTCTCCTCGACCCCCGAGGGCCAGCGCTGGCTCAACGCCGCCGGCATGCTCACGCTCGACGAGGTCGAGAAGTACCTGTCGGACAACGACGACGACAACCCCGAGCGGTACCGCGGCTTCCACCCGCTCCACAAGGCCAGCAAGGTCGTGCTCGCCAGCTACGTCGCGCGCAAGATGAGCAGCGGCGAGGAAGGCCAGCGCTTCGAGGGCAGCCCTCCTGCCGCCGTGGCCCAGTCGATGGAGGCCAAGCACGCCTCCGATCAGGAGCACAGAGACGCGCTCACCAGGGAGATCGACCGGCGCATCGCCGCAGAATGGGCCAAGACCCTCGCGCAAACCGAGCTCAACAACGCAGCGACATTCGCCATCGACCAGGGCGCCGTCCCCGACCCGAAGAAGAGCAAGAACAAGCTCTCCAAGGAGCAGGTCATCGACAGGCACCGGCAGTCGCTCGAGGTGCTCAAGAACGTCTTCCACCTGCTGCAGGCGGGCGCCGAGATCTACGACGACAGCGCAAAGAGCCATGTCCCGCTCCAGGACGTGCCCGTCGCCAAGCTCCTCTCCCACGGCGGCCGCGTCAACGTCCAGGTCCCCAAGGGCAGCGCGCCCTACGCGCTCACCGAGTTCCTCGGCATCACCGACGAGCACGGCAACCCGAAAACCGGCGTGTTCAAGCGCTCCTTCGGGACCCATCACACCGCCCTCAGCGGCGGGAAGTTCAAGGAGGAGGGCGGCCATTTCGCCGCCATCAAGTCCAAGCTCGACGACACAGAGCTCTATGGCATCAACCTCGCCGTCGGCGGCCTCGGCCTCAAGGACTTCAACGGCGACGTCATCCTCCCCGACGGCGCCCACGGACACATGTTCATCGGCTACAGGCCGCCCAAGCCGGGCAGGAAGGGCGCCCTGCAGATCGGCATCGAGACCACCGGCCCTCACGCGCCGAGCACCGTTGGCTACGTCCACAACGTGTTCTCCACCGAGAAGACCGCCAACCCCATCTCCAGCGTCGGCGGCCTCAAGCAGGACAAGATCGGCGACGAGACCGTCAAGAACGCGCGCACCGTCGACCTGAGTAAGCTGGGGGACAACTGGGTAGATGCCCTCAGGCAACGCGCCGAGCAGTTCGAGCAAGACCTGGCCCTGAGGGGCAAGGACGCACTCAACGAGCTCGTCGGACCGCGCACCCAGCCGCCGCAAGAGCTCCAGGACACCCGGTCACCGGAGGACGAGCAGGCAGGCTATAACCCCGCTGCGGACGACGACGACTGGACAGCTGCTCCGCCGCCGCAAGCCGGGATGACAGAGAGTCCCTCCGAGCAACCGGCGCAACATGCGGGGGCCGCCTCAACAACGGGCCCGCAGGCGGGCTCGGGCGACCACTTCAACGGAGCCGCCGCGCCGAGCGCGGCTCCCTCCCCCGCCCCGACCACCACCGGAAGCAGCGACCAGGTCGAGCCGAGCCCACAGGATCAAGGGAAGACGCTCGACGATCTGATCAAGGCGCTCGATCAGAAGAGCCGCACGTGGTCACACCCGGCCAACGAGGCGGACAAGGAGGAGGCCATCCAGCTCCTGACCGGGCTGCTCCAGCACCAGAACGTGCGCCCCTCGGTCATCGACCGGATGAGTGAGCTCATCAAGAACCCCGCCTCGCTCTCGCAATCGGCCTTCACCAACTGCGCGATCACGAGCTTCCTTTACCCGACGCTGAAGAACGATCTCGCCACCACCTCTCACCTGGTCGCCACGCTCTTCACGGGCAAGCCGCTCGGCCAGTTCGCGAGCTCCCCGAAGGACGACCACCTCGCACAGCAGGGCTCGGGCAAGGCCACGCTCAGCGACGACCTCGACCTCATCCGGCGGGTGATGACGGCAGATGCCCCGCCAGCGCTCGGACCGGCGCCCACAAGGCCGCTGGTCAACGGCCTCAAGACCGCCAAGGCCAAAGACGATAGCCTGACGAAGGACAAGGTCCGAAAGGATCTGGATCGCCACCTGCTCGACCACCTGCTCGCCCGCGGCTTCGTCGAGCTGCACGCCCCCGACACCCTCGGCAAGCTCGAGCAGCAGACCGACGACGCCAATCGGCCTGGCGTCGACACGAAGCAAGGCGACCTGCTGGCCTCGGCGAGGCAGGTCGCGAGTCTCTTCAGCTCGGCGCCCGGAGCGAACGCCAGCGTCATGCTCCCCAGCTCGCCCGGGGGTCACGACGTCACGCGCGTCAACGACGCCCTTCAGCAGACCGCGCAGGGTGGCTTTGCGGTCGCCACCGTGATCGACGGCAAGGCGCTCTGGAACGCAGCGAAGGCGCATGGCGCCAGCTCCACCGCGCCTCAGGATCCCGCCAAGGTCCCCCAGCTCGGCGCGCCCACCGCCGTCACCCCACACCACGCGCCGATCGACGGCCCCATCACCGACCTCGGCGACTCCATCGTCGTGCCGCTCCAGTCCTGGGGGCGCTCCTTCCCCGTACGCGTCGACAAGAAGGACATTCCGAAGGTCTTCGCCGCCATCACCCACGGCACCTCTCTCCCGCCGCAAACGCCGGCACTCGGCGCCTCCGCCCAGCAGCAGGCACCCCTCACCTCGGGCGGACCGTCCGGGACCCCGGAGAATGCCGACGATCCGGCCGATCTGCTCGCCGGCGCTCCCGCGAACAGAGAACGGGAGCTCCAGCCCCAGCAGGCGCCGCAGATCGGTGTGCAGACCTTCCAGAATCCCGCGGAGTGGCGCCGGTACGACAGGGATGTCCGCAACTGGCTTCGTGACACCTTCGCGCTCTCTCCGAGAGACGCAGGCGATCTGGTACGCACGGTCTCCCCGGAGGCCGCGCGCCTGCTGCTCCAGCTGCACGGCCACCCCCAGAGAGGTCGACTGCGTCTCCGTCCGATGGATCGCTTCAGGATCAGGAATCCGCAGTTCCTGCGAGAGCAGATCCAACGCCTCAACGCGCCCGGGACCACGCCCGCCGCCGTCGTCCGCGCGCGACGTGGCTCTTCGCCTTCGCCGACGCGAGGCGGCGCCATCATCGTTGACCAGGCTGATAGGGCGCCGCGAACGCTCGATCCCGCGGCGGTCCAGCTCACGGCGTCAGGGCTGCATCAGACCCTCGTCAATCACGTTCCGGAGCGGCACTTGAACGACGTCGCGGACCTCGTCGTCAATGCCATCGATTCGCAGCTCATCCCGCAAATCCTGGAGCTCTTGCCCCTCGAGCTGCCCGCCGCCACGCAGCTGGCCGAGGAGATCATCGACAAGTGGCTGGCGTTCAGCCCCAGCTTGCTCGACCTGTCCGCCGACGAGCTGAACCATCACCTCGAGCCCCACGTCGCGCTCGTGCTGGACACGCTCCAGCGGGATCAGGGCCGCTCGACGATCGGCCAAGGCGACAACACCGATGAAGACAGCTCTGGGGACGAGCGTTCCGAGGGGTCACCCGCCCCTCGGGAGCGGCCCGAGAGCAGCGCGCGTAAATCCTCCTCCTCGGACGCGAGCAGCAACGCCGGCTCGCCCGGACGCACGACCTCTCCCGCGGCGGGCTGGGCGGCCGATGACGCTCCGTTCGGCGGATTCGACATCGACTTCGCCGCTGACCTCGAAGCGCAGCGCCAGGCAAGGCCGCCCAAGCCCCCGCGCGAGACCCCAGCTCAGCAGCTCATCCCCGAGTGGATCTGGGGAGTTCCCTACTACGACGCGCTCCAGCGGTCGCTGCTCGACAACATCGACAGCCCGGCCGTGCGCCAGGCGATCGCCGAAGACGGCGTGCTGGGAGCCGCGGACGAGGGGACGAGGCCGTTCGTCGAGGTGCTGCGCAAGGCCCTGAGCGGCTCGCTCGCGGGTGAAGCTCTGAAGGCCGAGCTCGAGATCGTGCTCCGCCTCTACGACGGGGAGGAGCGCGAGCAGGCCTTCGACGCCGCCAACGCGATGGGAGCCTTCGAGTCGCTCGAGGACCTCGCCGACGCCGACCTGGCCGCGCTGCGCAACCCGCCGCCGCCCCCGCCGCGCGACGAGGAGCCGCCTCGCTCGATCCTCAAGCGGGGCCGCAAGGGGCACTGGCTCACCCGCGCCGAGGCCGACCAGCTCAACCGCGCCATCGGCGAGCGCGCCTTCGCCGGCATGCTCGCGCGCGCCATGGACAAGGGCAAGGTCGCCAACATCCGCCCCATCATCGAGCACCTGGCCAACCACGCCCAGCGCGCGACGGACCCGGCGCTCTCCCCGCCGCTCTCGTCAAGCTCGCTCGTCGTCGACTCCAACCTCGTCGACGCGCTCCTCAAGCCGCGCGACGAGCTGTCGCCCGCCAAGCGCCACATCCTCGATCAGGTGGAGGCCTTGATCGACGAGCACGACATCACGGACCTGCGCCTCACCAACGTCGGCGTCGGCGAGCTGTTCCAGTACGGCGACATCGTCGGCACCACGTTCACCACCTCCGATGGCACAGAGCTCCCCTGGCTCGGCGTCCCGCTCGACCCGAGCCTGCCCGGCCGCAACAAGGGTCCTTACGAACAAGGGTTCGACGAGCTCACGAGCCGCTCGGTCGGCGAGAAGAAGGGCAGCGCAGACCGCAGCATGGTCGCCGACACCTTCTTCTCCCGGCGCGCCATCGAGCGCGGCGCGACCGCGGTGCCTCATTTCGCCACCAGCGACCACGGCATCCTCACCCCCATGCTGGGCCTCGCCGGTATCAACGCCGCGGCCCGCGGGCAGACGGCGTTCACCGACTTCGTAAAGGCTCATACCCCGGGCGGCAAGCCGTACTTCTCCCCGCAGCTGATGGGCCGCGCGCTCAAGGCCCATGCGATCCCCAACCTGGGTACGCCGCCCACCGCCTCGGACGAGGACGCCGCGCCCCCCCCGAGCGCGCCCACGGGCTCCGCGCTCCTCGACTACCCCGTCGGCAACACCCGCCGGGTCAATGACCTCATCGGTCTCATCCGCAGCCACGGGTACGACGTCTACATCGTCGGAGGCGCCGTCCGCGACTCCCTCAGCGGCAACCCGCCCAACGACGTCGATCTCAAGACCAACATGCCCATGTCGCGGCTCGAGGACGCGCTGCGCAGCGACGCCGCCTTCAGCTCCCTCCCCGTCAACCCCGTCGCCGACCTGCACCTGCTCCAGGTCGGCAGCGGCGACAGCGTGGTGGACATCACCGCTGCCGACGACACCAGCGCTCCCGTCCCGTTCGACGTCATGGAAGACGCCCTCAAGCGCGACTTCCGCATGAACGCGCTCTACCTGGGCGAGAGCGGCGATGTCGAAGATCCGCTCGACGGCGGCATCGAGGACCAGCTCCTCGGCAGGCTCCGCTTCGTCGCCGATCCGGGCCCCTCCAGGCCCGTCGAGGAGCGGCAGAGGGCCGTCGTCGAGCACCTCCGCGACGCGCCCTGGAACCTCGGGCGCGCGCTCAAGTTCTACCAGCGCGGCTACAGGCTCGAGCCCGAGATCCTCCACGCCATACGCGACAACGCCGAGAGCATCCTCTCGTCGATGAAGGAGCACAAGGCCCCGCTGCTCGACAAGTCGCTGCTCCTGCACTCCACGCGGGTCACGTCGCCTTATGCGCTGATCCAGCTCATGCACGATCTCGGGTTCTCTCCCAAGGCCATCCGCGAGCTCGTCCCCGACGAGATCGCCGGACGCTTCGAGGACGACAGCCCCGCCTTCGAGCGCGACCTCTTGCCGCGATGGCGCGCGACCCCCGACAACGACGCCGCGGGCTATCCGCTCGGCGCGCCCGAGATGAAGGTCGACGCCTCGACCGGGCGCATCTATCAATACCGCGTCCACGCCAAGGCGCCGCCGCAGAAGGAAGGGCAGCCGGAGGAGCACATCCTCATCGACGTGGACCTGAGCGACCACAACCAGCCAGGCCACAACGCGCCCCACTACCACGTCTACCGCTGGCGCGAGCGCGACGGCCAGTCCAAGTGGGACAAGAAGGACAACGGCTTCTCCGACACCGGACAACCGGGCATGCCGCGGATCGACGACGGCGTCTACGTCGGCCCGCAGCCGTGGCGGTTCGAGGACGGGCTCGACAAGGACGCTCCGCTCGACGACTTCCTCGACGTCGCCCGAGAGCGCATCAGCGACGCGGACATCCAGCTCACGGAGACCGACGGCATGTTCGACCTGGGCGGCCAGGTCAAGCTGCATCCGGCGAGGCTCCAGGAGCTCCACCGCGGCGGGCAGTTCAGCAAGCTGCTCATGTTCGTCAAGAACCTGAACGACGGCATGCCCTGGTCCCCCAAGGACCAGGCCACCGTCGACCTGTCCGGCTCGCACCGCGGACAGGAGCGCCTGCGCTTCAAGCCCCAGCTCGACCAAGTCGTCCCCTTCCTCCAGGACAGCGGCATCGACGACCCCTCCTCAGTCCCCATCTTCGCCGACGGCGGCCAGATGCGGCACGACGCGCTCGTGCGGCTCTACGACCTGGTGAGCGCCGACGTACGCCAGGACCTGCGCAGCCCCGCGGCCGAGTTCGCGCTGCGAGGGGCAGACAGCGTCAACAGCTTCGTCGAGCGCTTCGAGTTCTATGTCGCCTCGATGCAGGGCAGCCTCAACGAGGTCGACGTGGAGAGGCGCTGGCAAGACCAGCAGCAAGCAGCCCGGGACGCCGACGCCGTGGGCGACGTCACGCTCGACCGGGGCGACGACCCGGTGCAGCAACTCAAAGACGGGGCCAGCGAGCTGCGCTTCGAGTCGGCGAGCACCGCCGCGTACCACGCCGCCAAACACGCCGACGAGTTCCTCACGCCGGAGCAGCGGGCCACGGCCGTGCCGCCGGCCGAGGACGTGCAACGTTACCTCGACAAGGCGCGCGACGCCGTCCGCAATGCCACCTTCGCCGAGGCACGCACCGACGAGACCGGCGCGACCAACATCGTGTTCTGGCACGGCGCGACCAAGACCATCGCGCGGGTCAAGCCCGACGGCACCGCGCACCTGCTCACGAGCTACGTCCATACCGGTCGCAACGCCACGGCGGCCTCCGCGCTCCCCGGCGCGACGACCCCCACGCCCCTCTCGGAGGCCGACGACTCCAGCAGCGATTCTGACTCCGAGCACAGCGATTCTGACTCCGAGGACGAGGACGATTCCGACTCCGAGGGCGATGACGCCGCCGACGAGCTCGGCGGATACCTTCCCGAGGACGACACGTCGGACGAGGCGCCGCCCCCGCAAGCGAGCGACACGTCGGCTGCCCTCGACGGCGCCGAGCCCCTCCCCGGGCCCATCGCGCTGGTGAGGCAGCTCGTCGCGAAGAGCGGGACGTGGTCCTCCCCGCCAACGCAGGCGGACAAGCAGGAGGCCATGGCGCTCGCCACCCAGCTCCTCCAGCAGCTCGGCCTGGAGGCCAAGCTCGTCGACAGGAAGGGCAAGCAGGGCGCGGACTCGCCCGATGGCGGGCACTCCACCTGCAGCTGCGTCCGTTGAGCCGGCGCCCGCCTCGGGCGCCTCAGCCCACCTCGCCGCGGGCGCGCTCCGCCTGCCTCCTCGCCAGGTAACGGCTCAGGAGGACCCACACCCCCGCGACAGGCACCATCAGCAGCGACAGCCCCGCCGCCTTCAGCCCGAGCGCCGACAGCCCCGAGAGCGTCCACGCGCTCGCGGCGTCGCCGCCGCGGAACGCCACGGTGTCGATGAAGCTCTTCGCCTTGTACTTCTCCTCGCGCGCGACCACCGTGAACAGGATCTCCCGCGCAGGCCGGTCCACCGCGTAGTGGATCGCCCGCCGGAGCCCCTGGAACGCCGCGATCATCCAGAGCGTGGGCTGCGCCGCGAGCGCCGCGAACCCGACGCCCGTGACCACCGGGACCACCGCGAGCGCGACCCCGAGGCCGACCCGCGTCATGAGCCTGCCGGTCACGAGCACCTGCACGAGGATCGTGATCACGTTCACGGTGAGATCGATGGTGGCGAACATCTCGGTCCGCCGCGCGGGATCCATCGATTGCGCGGAGACGATCCGCGCCTGCTCGAAGTAGAGCACCGTCGCGGTCATGGACAGGAAGAGCGTCTGCGCGCAGATCCCGAGCAGGTACGGCGACCGCAGGACGAGCGTCACCCCGCGGAGCGCGCCCCCGCCGATGCGCTCCTCCGCCGCGGCCGCCTCGGGCCGCGCCGCGCCGCCGCCCTCGAGCCGCCCGGCGAGGCGGTTCAGCCGCCCGACGCAGAGCACGGCGAGCTCCAGCAGCGCCGCCGACAGGAGGAGGAGGTTCGCGGTCCCGATCTGCCTGGCCTGCGCGGCCGTGACGAACGAGCCGGCGAGCGCGCCCGCGCTGCCGCCGGCGGCGATGAAGCCGAAGAGGCGCTTGCCCTGCTCGCTGCGCCAGAGGTCCGCCATGAACCCCCAGAACACGGACACGGCGAACAGGTTGAAGACGCTCAGCCAGACATAGAAGACCTTGCCCACCGCCGCGCGCGGCGCGCCGAGCGAGAGCAGCCCGAAGAAGACGAGGAGGTTCGACGCGAAGAAGTGATAGACGATCGGGATGAACCGCCGCCGCGGCAAGCGCGCCACGAGCGCGGAGAACACGGGCACGGCCGCGAGCATCGACGCGAAGACCGCGGTGAACAGCCAGGGCAGCTTGTCCATGCCGCCGGAGATGCCCATCTCCTCGCGCACGGGGCGCATGACGTAGTAGCTGAACAGGAGGCAGAAGAAGTAGGCGAAGCTCCAGAGGAGCGCCGCGACCTCGCCGTCCTTCACCTGGCAGAGCCGCCGGAGCAGCGCAGTCGCAGAGCTCAACGGGATACCGCTCTTCCCGGGACGAGGCCGCGCGCGGCGGGCGTCGGGAGGCGGGGCGGCGGGCGCAGCATCGGTCGCCCACTGCATAACGGCGCGCCGCATGTGTCAAGGCGGGAGGCGGCGCCCTGCCGGCCCGGCGGGCGGCCGCGGGGGCGCCGGCTGGCGCGGGCGCAGGGACCCCTGGCGCGGGCGCAGGGGACGGGAACGCGGCGCTCACGGCGGCGCTCGAGCGCGTCCCGGCAAGGTGGGCGTGGACGGGCAACCATGCCCCTGAGAGCTCGCCTGCTGCGCGTCGCGTAAGGGGACTTGACACGGGCGAACACTCTCGGATGCTTGTCCGCCATGTCCATGTTTGATCGGAGAACGCGCCCGTCCCCGACGCATTTTCCTGCCCCGCAGCCAGCGACGCGGCTCAACGCGCAGGCCCGGTCGGCGACCTGCGCCTCGGCCCAGCTGGACACGTCGGCGACCACGGCGGCACCATCGCCTCCCGGACCGGTGCATGGATTCGACTTCAGCCGCATCTCGATCACGTCGCCCCCGCCCCCACTTCAGCGGAAACCGTCGAGGATCAGCGCTCCGGGTGACCCGCACGAGCGCGAGGCGGATGAGGTGGCCGACAAGGTAATGCGCATGACGGCGCCGGCCCCCATCCCTCCGGCGCCCGGCGCGAGCCGGCGCCAATGCGCTGCGTGCAAAGAGAGCGACGAAAACACTACGATCCAGAGGCAGGCGCAACCTTCGACGGACGTCGATGAGGCGCGGGGCACAGGGGCTGCCGTGCGCGCGGCCGAGCGCAGCGGCGAGCCGCTGCCGCAGAGGGTGCGGGACCTCTTCGAGCCGCGCTTCAGGTACGACTTCAGCCGGGTGCGCGTGCATACAGGCGTCGAGGCGGCGAGCGCGGCGCGCTCGGTACGGGCGCGCGCGTACACCATCGGACGCGACATCGTGTTTGGGTCGGGCGAGTATGCGCCCGCGACGACGGAGGGACAGCGGCTGATCGCGCATGAGCTGCAGCACGTCGTCCAGCAGAGCGGCGGCGCTGGGCCGACGCTCGGCGAGGGCTCGCCGCGCATCGCCCGTCAGGCGAAGCCGCCGGAGAAGCAGAAAGGCGATGACCCTGCGAACGGCGAGGAGCTGCCCGCCAAGGACACGATGGCGGGCTCGCTCGTCACGCGCGTCGTCATCTCGCTCGCCCGCAAGCGCGTCGGTTTCCAGACGGCGGTCGGCATGATCCTCGGCACGGTCAACACCGACCTGAAGCCGGGGACCTACGAGCTGAAGCCGGAGCCCGACAAGCAACGCTGGGTCATCGTGAAGCCGGAGACGAAGTCCGGTTTCCGCTTCGACGTGACGCTCGAGGGCGCCAACCCGTGGACGCTGAGGTACCCCGAGACCCTGGTCATGGACGTGCAGACCGGCTCTGTAAATGAGCCAAAGACCTGGGGGGAGATGCACGACGGCAAAGGCCTCACCGATCCGCTGTGGATCTACGAGGGCACGAAGCCGAACCCCGTCACCGGCCCCGACGACTTCGACTCGGCGCGATACGACATCGACTACCGATCCGAGAAGGGAAACCTATCCAAGTGGCTCGTCGTGGGGTATCGAGACAACACGACAAAGGACATTCACCTCGACACGATCACCGAGTCGACGCCGCGGCTCTGGGCAGCGAAGCAGGAAGCGCTCAAGGTGATGGGCGAGTACAACCTGAACTTCATCCTCGGCACGTTCGGCACGGTGTTCTTCATCATCACGATCACGCCCCTCGTCGGCGTCCCGACGCGCTACGGCGCGACCCGACGGGCAGTGCCGAAGAGCGCGGGAGCCAAACCACCGAACAGCAAACCACCCGAAGTCAAGCCGCCCGAAGTCAAGCCGCCCGAAGCCAAGCCGCCCGAAGTCAAGCCGCCCGAAGCCAAGCCGCCCGCAGTCAAGGCGCCCGAGACGAAGACCCCTGCAACGCCGAAGGCGCCGGAGCCCGGCAAGGCGGGCGGGCCTGCGGCCGTCAAGGACCCGGCGCAGTTCGGGCGCGATCTCGGCGCGAAGGTGAAGAGCCAGCCCTCGGGGAAACGCGCCGCGATCGCCAATGGCGTATCGGACGCCAACCTCTCTCAGGCCGACGCGGCGAAGGCCACCGGAGAGGCGTCCAAGGCGGCTTTCGGCCGCATCGCCGAGGTCCCGATGCCGAACGGCGACACGGTGGTCGCGTCCGTGCAGAGCGGGCCAAACCAACCTGTTTTCGTGGTCAAGCCAGACGGCAAGGTCATCATGGCGCGCGCGACGATCGAGCCCACGAGGCCCTTGAACCTCGAGAGGCCGATCACCGTCTCCGACATCGTGCCGGAATAAGGATGCGTTCGACAGGATCAGCGCCGATGATGGACAAGAGGACACTGCTGCTCTACCTGCTCTCCCGAATGAGGTCCAAGGAGCGCGTGCGAGAGGCCCTCGCCGACCTGGGCGCGTCGGAGGAAGACGTGAACGAGGCCTACGAAGCCGCGGACCGCCTCGGCTTCGAGGCCACCCATGCGGCGGCGCATTACATCGATGCGCTGGGCCCCCCGACGAGCAGCGCGCTCGATACCTCGGTCGATCCGTCGAGCCCCTTCGCCGGATCGCGGCTGCTCCGCTTCTCGCTCCCGACGTGGCCCGAGCTCGATTTCGCGGTGCGCGCGCACCCGACCGGCTATGCGTGGGGCAGGTGCTTCCTGCGCTCCCTCGCGGGCGCGACCCCGCCGCTCACGACGGTCCGGGATCTCGCGCCATGGCGGTTCGTCGACGCCGAGGTGACGAAGGCGTTTGGCCCCTCGAAGAGCGAAGATGCCTGGGCGGGATGGGAAGACCTGTCCTATTCGATCCCGGAGTCGCCCGGAGGCCCCACGCGCCGGTACCTGCTCCGCTTCGACATGGGGCTGCTGCAGGCGGTCGACCCGCTCGAATGACAGGCGGGCCGCTGCTCACGGGGCTGCGCGATCGAGCGCGCTCGCTGCGCGCACCGGGCAAGCAGCAGGGTGAGGCGGCGCGGGCGCCGAAGCGGGCGGGCACGGGCGCGCGGGCGGGCACGGGCGCGCGGGCGGGCACGGGCGCGCGGGCGGGTGCGGGCGCGCGGGCGGGTGCGGGCGCGCGGGCGCCGTGAACGAGCCTCCCTCCTGCCGGGAAGGAGCTAGGATGCACCGCACGTACCCATGAAGTTCGTCCACGCAGCCGACCTCCACATCGACAGCCCCCTGCGCGGGCTCGGCCGTTACCCGGGCGCCCCGGTCGAGCAGATCCGCGGGGCGACGCGGCGCGCGCTCGAGAACCTCGTGAGCCTCTGCCTCACCGAGGAGGTCGACCTCCTGCTCCTCGCGGGCGACATCTACGACGGCGACTGGAAGGACTACAGCACCGGCCTGTTCTTCGCGTCGCAGCTCTCGCGCCTGCGCGCCGCCCGGGTGGAGGTCGTGCTCCTCTACGGCAACCACGACGCCGAGAGCCACATCACCCGTCACCTGGAGCTCCCCGAGAACGCCCGGCGGCTCGACCCGAGGAGCCCCGAGTCGGTCGTCTTCGAGAAGCTCGGGGTCGCGGTGCACGGGCAGAGCTTCGCCACGAAGGCGGTCACGGACGATCTCGCCGCGGGGTATCCGGACGCCCTGTCCGGCCTCTTCAACATCGGCATGCTCCACACCTGCCTGGGCGGCCGCGAGGGCCACGACAACTACGCGCCTTGCAGCCTGACCACGCTCGTCGGGAAGCGTTACGACTACTGGGCGCTCGGCCACGTCCACACCCGCGAGGTGCTCTCGGAGGACCCGTACATCGCGTTCCCCGGCAACCTCCAGGGCCGCCACGCCCGCGAGACCGGCGAGAAGGGCGCGCTGCTCGTCACGGTGGACGACGGCCGCGTCGCCTCGGTCGAGCACCGCGCCCTCGACGTCGTGCGCTGGTGCGCCTGCGAGGTCGACCTCTCGCCGGCCGCGAGCGCCGACGACATCGTGGACCTCACCCGCGAGCAGCTCGAGCAGCGCCTCGCCGAGGCGGACGGCCGCACGCTCGCCGCGCGCGTCGTCCTGTGCGGCGCGACGCCCGCGCACGCCGCCCTGCGCGCCGACTTCGAGCGCTGGACGGGCCAGATCCGCGCGATCGCCAACGACCTCGGCGGCGGCCTCTGGATCGAGCGCGTGCTCTCGCGGACGCTGGCGCCGCTCGAGGTGGGCGCGCTCGAGGAGCGCGACGACGCGATCGGCCAGCTCACGCGGTCGCTGCGCGCGCTGCGCGACGACGAGGCGGGCCTCACCGCGCTCCTGCGCGAGTTCGCGAGCCTCAAGAACAAGCTCCCCGCCGAGGCGCGCGAGGGCGACGACGCGATCCGCCTCGACGACCCGGCGTTCCTGCGCGAGGCGCTCGACGACGTGGAGCACACGTTGATCTCGCGGCTGCTCGGCGCCGGCGACGCGCCCTGACCGCGGCGCGGCGCGCTCGCTAAAGCGTCGCGACGCGCCCTGACCGCGGCGCGGCGCGCTCGCTAAAGCGTCGCGACGCGCCCTGACCGCGGCGCGGCGCGCTCGCCAGGGCGTCGCGACGCGCCCTGACGCGCCCTGACCACGGCGCGGCGCGCTCGCCAGGGCGTGCCGCCCGCCGGCGTTGCCGCCCGCCGCCGGGCGTGCCACGCATCTCGCAGAGAGCGCCGCCGCGACGTATCTCCGGCGCAGGCGGCGCGAGATCGGAGCGCACGATGATCGACCTTTATTACTGGCCCACACCGAACGGCTGGAAGATCAGCATCATGCTCGAGGAGGTGGGGCTGCCCTACAACCTCGTCCCCGTGAACATCGGCAAGGGCGACCAGTTCAAGCCCGAGTTCCTCGCGATCAGCCCGAACAACCGCATGCCGGCCATCGTGGACCACGAACCGCTGGGCGGCGGCGCGCCCCTCTCGATCTTCGAGTCCGGCGCGATCCTCCTCTACCTCGCGGAGAAGACGGGCAAGCTCCAGCCCACCGACGTGCGCGGCCGCTACGAGGTCGCCCAGTGGCTGATGTGGCAGATGGGCGGGCTCGGCCCGATGTCGGGGCAGGCGGGGCACTTCCGGGCCTTCGCGCCCGAGAAGATCCCGTACGCGATCGATCGCTACACCAACGAGGTGAACCGCCTCTACGGCGTGATGAACAAGCGGCTCGCCGACCGCGCCTACCTGGCCGGCGACTACTCCATCGCCGACATCGCGTCGTTCCCCTGGGTCACCGGCTACGAGCGCCTGGGGCAGAGCATCGAAGAGTTCCCGCACCTGAAGCGCTGGGTCGACGAGATCCGCGCGCGGCCCGCGGTCGCGCGCGGCCTCGCGGTCGGCGCCGACCTGCGGCAGCAGGGCCCCATGACCGAGGAGCAGAAGAAGATCCTCTTCGGGCAGAAGGCCAAGGCCTGATCGGCCGCGCTTCCTGAGGCCCCGGCGCGCCGGGCGAGCTGGGGCCTCAGGCGGCGCTCACAGAGGGGCCGAGGAGCAGAGCCATGACAGCTAGCGAAACTCCGCCGAATGGCGCACGCACGCCTGACTCCGAGGTTCGACATCGTACCCTCTCGATCGACGGGGTTCGGATCTTCTACCGCGAGGCCGGTCCGGCGGACGCTCCGGTCGTCCTGCTGCCGCACGGGTACCCGTCGTCCTCCTTCCAGTTCCGCAACTTCATGCCTGCGCTGGCCGACCGCTGGCGGCTGCTCGCGCCCGACTATCCGGGCTTCGGCTACAGCGACACGCCCGCGGGCTTCGCATACGACTTCGACGGGTACGCCGACCTGCTCGATCGATTCGCGAAGGCGCTGGGGCTCGAGCGATACGCCCTCTACCTGCACGATTACGGCTCTCAGATCGGCCTGCGCCTGGCCATCAAGGCGCCCCGGCGGGTCGCCGCCTTGATCATCCAGAACGGCGACATCTACGAAGACGAGCTCGGGCCCAAGTACGAGACCTTGAAGGCCTACTGGGCGAACCCGACGCCGGAGCGCCGCGAGAAGCTGTACGAGGCCGTCAGCGAGGAGGGGTTCCGCGACGAGTTCGTGGGCGAGGTCGACGAGCGGCTCGTGGAGAGGGTGCCTCCCGATCTCTGGAAGCTCTCCTGGCCGCTCGTGACCAAGGAGCGCCGCGACATCATGGTCGGCTTGATGGAGGGCCTGAAGGAGAACCTCGCGTGGTTCCCACGGTACCAGGCGTACCTGCGCGAGCATCGCCCGCCGACGCTGATCGTCTGGGGGCCGCAAGACGGCTTCATGCCCGAGGGCGCGGCGCGCGCTTATCTCCGCGACGTGCCGGACGCCGAGCTTCACCTCCTCGACGGCGGGCACTGGGCGCTCGAGACGAACCTCCCGGAGATCGTGGCGCTTTCGCGAGACTTCCTCGGGCGCGTGCACGCCTGAGCGCGCCAGCGAGGTCCCGCCGCGCCCCGAGCGCGCTCCGCCCTAGATCTCGTCGGCTCCGAGGAGCAGGGCGGCGGGTCCTGACGCGCCTGCTCGACGGCGGTTCACTTCGAGATGACCTTCGTGCACGTCGCGCCGAAGTCGACGTAGCCGACCGGGCAGCTCCCCCAGCACACCGGACCCACGCCGCTGTAGCCCGAGGCGCAGGTCGGGTAGCAGAGCCCCGCGTCGTACTGCTGGCCCGCGCCGCAGCTCGTCGGCACCGAGCCGACGCCGCGCCCGTAGGAGCTCTTGGCGAAGATGTGGGCGTCGCGCCGGCACGTGCAGCCGTCGTTGGCATACCCCGACGGGCAGGTGGAGCAGCCCTTGGCGAAGGTCAGACCGCAGACGTCATACCAGGGGCACGAGGAGTTGTTGGCATTGATGATGTGCGCGTCGCGCCGGCACGTGAGGCCGTCATCCGTGTACCCGGACGGGCAGCTCTGCCAGCACACCGGGCCGACCCCGTAGTAGCCCGAGGCACAGGTCGGGTAGCAGAGCCCCGCGTCGTACTGCTCGCCCGCGCCGCAGAGGCTCGGCACGGCGCCGACGCCGCGCCCGTAGCTCGGCTTGTTCACCGTGGAGGAGCACGTCGCCCCGTCGTCGCTGAAGCCCGTCGGGCAGGCCGGCACCGCGGCGGGGGCCGGGACGGCGGGGTTCTGCACGTGGAGGCGCGACTGGAACTCCTGCAGGCTGTGGATCGTCCCGGGGTTCGCCTCCAGCACCTCGATCATCGCCTTGTCGCCCACGACGTCGGAGAGATCGAGCAGCGCGTTGGCGATGCGCCGCGCGTTCCAGTCCCGGAACTGGAGCGACGGGCACGCGGTCGCGCCGCCGCAGAGGCGGCCGCGCGCGTGGACCCGGGCTTGCTCCCAGTAATTCGCGAAGCCCTCGTTGAAGGCGTATCCCTTGTTGGAGATCTCGGAGCCGTCGGGCGCGCGCCCGTAGAGGTAGGCTACGTCGTCCCCGTTCCAGTGGAGCAGATCCCCGTCGGCGGCGTGGCGCACGGTGTGCCCGAACTCGTGGGTGATGACGCTCCGCCGCGCCGCGGCCGTGCTCCCCAATGTGCTCGTGAGGAAGTCGGTTCGGACGTTGATGTAGTCGTAGAACGTGAAGGGCGTGCCCAGCTCGACGCCGCTCCAGCGCAGCATGCGCAGCGCGTGCGCGGGCGGCTGGGCCTGACGGACAGCGTGGAAGTCGCGCAGCGCCTCGACGCCGAGCCTCCAGAGCTCGCAGTCGACGCCGCTCAGCGTGACCACGTCGACGTCGAGGTCGCCGCTCGAGCGCGGGCTGCCCGCGACGTCGATCCCCTGGCCGCGCGGGGCGTGCAGCTCGTCCATGATCGTGAGCGGCGTTGTCACGCCGTCCGAGCTCACGACGCCGTCGTACGTCACGTCGAGGCGCACGCTCCGGCTCGTGGTCGACGAGACGGGAATCCTGAAATCGCCGTTCGCATCCGTCACGCCGCTCCCGAGGCCGGGCATGCTGAGCGCCACGAACGCGAGCGCGCTCGTGACGGTCCCCGCGCCGTCCGGCGCGGCGCACTGAAGGCGCCCGATCACGGACGCGGACGCCGGGGCGCAGTGGAGGCTCGTCACCTCGTCGACGCAGATCGAGTCCCACTGGGTATTGCAGCAATAAGGGTCCGCCGCACACACGCAGCTCTGGACCGACGCGTCGTTGCAGCCGGGGAAGGGGTGTGGGTTCACGCAGTCGTTCACCTTGAGCTCGCCTTCGGCCTCCGCCGTCGGTTCGCCCGGGGCTCGCGCCTCGCCTGGACCGCCGGGGGGCTCGGCGCCCTCGGGGGCGGCGCATGCGACGAACGCGCTCGCGGCGAACAACAGCATGGCGGACGCGGAGACCTTCGTGTTCCCGAGGCTCGGTGTCGATGACATGGCTCTCTCCTTGATGTGGTCTGGACGGTTCAAGCTCGTCCAGGCACCCCAAGTACGCGGGCCACGCTCGGATGTTTCGCGACCTGCCGCCCGTTCGTGCGAGCCTCCGGCGCGCGGGTCTACACGCCGGTGAGGCGCGCCGTGAATGTGGAGCGCTGGTACCGCGGCCCCTGCCCTTGGAAGGAACGTCCGGAGGCTCCCCCCATCAGGTAGGATAGGGCGTCGGGCAGTAGACGTAGACATCGTCGACCTGCAGCCACGAGTCCTGGCCGTTTCCCCAGAGACCGGCGTAGAACAGCTGGTATCTGCCGTCGGCCACGAAATTGAACGAGTAGAAATTGTACCCCGCGTGCGACGGGTTCGCCGGCCCGGAGCCGACGATCCTCACCTCGTTCAGGATGCGCATGCTCCCATCGGCGCTGCGGATGGACATGTATCCGTCCGTGAGCGTGCTCGAGCTCCGGATCCAGGCGCCGACCTCGCACGTCGATCCGGGCCACGCGCTGACCCAGGTGTTGACGGCGTTCCAGCCGGAGTAGTTCCTCGCCCAGCCGTTGCTGGCGCCGCCGTGCGAGAGGCCGATGCCCGCGTCCACGCCCGCGTTGCCGGCGAACCACCACGAGCTCTGCTCCGCCCCTTCGAAGCCGTTCGACCACAGGAGAGCGCCCGCGCGCGCGTCGCCCTCGGCGAGCAGCGAGGCGGCGGCGAGGCATGAAGCGGCGATGACGAATCGATGAACGAGCATGACAAACACCTCTCGATGCTGGAGACCAACGATGGAGAGCCTTCGGCGGGCGCGATGGCTGCATCGCTCCTCGTCGCGCGCCGCGTGGCCCCGGGCGCTCCTTTCATCTACCGTGCCGGAGCGCGCGCTCGGCCGTCGAGGTGCGCCCGGCGCGGCGATCTCGCGCGAAGGCCGGCGCTGCGGGCGGCGACGTGCGACAGGCAGGGGGCAGCGCGAGCGTCTCGAGCGGACGCGCTGCGACGCACCGGGGGCAGGGAGCGAGTTGCTGGCGGCGGGGGCTGTCCGATGACGCCGGGCCGGCCGCACGTCGGATTCATCCTGGTGGCCCCGCGCGGGTTCGTCCCCAGCTCGATGACGACCCGAGGCCCTCAGCGAGAGGGCTGCAGGCGCGCGGCGCTGCCCCCCCCGCCTCCGCTCAGCCCGCCGCCGAGCGCGCCGTCCGCGCGTACGCGCGCAGCACCTCGGCGACGCTCCACGCCTGCGCGACGCACCCGCGGGGCGTGAACGGCGGCTCCGCGTCGAAGATCTCGCTGATCGACCCGGCGCACGCCTCGTCGAGGTGCGGCGCGAACCCGGAGAGCAGGTCGCGCGCCCCGGCGAGATCCGCCGGGTAGACCTTCAGCCACGCGTCGATGAACGGCCCCATGAGCCACCCCCACACCGTGCCCTGGTGATAGGCCAGGTCCCGCGCGCGCAGATCGCCGAAGTACTTCGGCTTGTAATCGGGGTGCCCCGGGGCGAGCGACCTGAGGCCCACCGGCGTCCAGAGCCGCTCCTTGACCTGATCGACCACCCCCTTCCAGCGCGAAGGATCGAGGACCGGGTGCGGCAGCGAGATCGAGAAGATCTGGTTGGGCCGGAAGGCGCTGTCGGTGCCCTGCTCGCCGTCGAGCACGTCGTGGAGATACCCCTTCTCCTCGTACCAGAAGCGCTCGTTGAACGACGCCTTCACCCGGTCGGCCGCCGCGCCGTAGCGCTCCGCCGCGGCGTCGCCCTCGGCCTCGCGCACCCAGCGCTCGACCAGCCGGAGGGCGTTGTACCAGAGCGCGTTGATCTCCACCGCCTTGCCCCTCCGCGGCGTGACCACGTAATCGCCGACCTTGGCGTCCATCCAGGTCAGCTGATAGCCCTCCTCGCCTTGCCGCACGAGGCCGTCCTTGGGGTCGACGCCGATCCCGAAGCGCGTCCCGCGGGTGTGGTGCTCGATGATGTCGATCAACGTGGGGAGGATGAGCCGGAGCGTCTCGCGATCGCCGGTGTAGGTCAGGTAGCGATCGAGCGCGTGGAAGAACCAGAGGGTGGCGTCGGCCGTGTGGTAGAGCCCCTCGTTCTGGCCCTCCGGGAACATGTTGGGGATGAGCCCGTCCTTCACGTAATGGGCGAACGTGCGGAGGATGTAGCCCGCCTCGGTGTGGCGCCCGGTGACGAGCGTCAGCCCCTCCAGGCTGATCATCGTGTCCCGGCCCCAGTCGGTGAACCAGTGGTACCCGGCGATCACGGTCCGCACCTCGTCCCCGCTCGCCCGGGCGCGGGCGGCGTCCTCCACGCGGCCCGCGGGGGTGATGAGGAACTTGTCGGCGCCGAGGATGAGCTCCGCCGCCGGCCCGGTGCGCACCTCGGGCGCCGCGGCGAGCAAGAGCCGCGTCCGGCGCTTGCGCTCGGCGCGCTGCACCTCCTCCGTGGAGAGCGCGTTGATCGTCTCCCACGCCTCGGTGGCGGCGACCAGGGTCACGCTGCCGCCGACCGGGAGCTCGAGGCTGAAGCGGCCGGGGCTGTAGAACTGGCCGATGGCGTCGTAGCCGCGGCTCTGCTCGATCCGGTAGCGCACGTTGCGCAGGCGGGCGCTGTCGATCCTGAACTCGGCGCGCGCGCCCTGGACCTTGAGCCGGAGCGGCGGCAGGTCGCTCGGCGAGGCGAGCTCGTAGCGGTCCTCGACCACGGTGAGCGCATAAGGACCCGCGACCGGCCGATCGAGCGCGCCCTCGTGCGGGCGGAAGTTCACCCACGGCTGGAGCTCGATCCGGACCGGCCCTGCCCCCTCGATCAGCGTGTACGTCACATGCACGGTGTTCTGCCCGTGGGGCAGGAGCAGGCGCCGCTCGAACACCATGCCCGCGCCCTGGTAGCGCCACACCGGGAGCCCCGCCTCGAGGCGGAACTCGGCGAGATCGATCACCTGCGCGGAGCTGTCCTCGAGCCACGGCTCCAGGCCGCCCACCAGGTACACCTCGTTGTCCGCCGTGAAGATCCGGGCGGACAGGTCGCTCAGCATCATCGTGCGGCCGAGCGGCGCGGGCAGCGCGGCGATCAAGAGGCCATGGAAGCGGCGGGTCACCGCGCCGGAGATGGTGCCTGACGCGTAGCCGCCGAGCCCGTTCGTGACGAGCCACTCCCGCGTCAGCGGATCCGAGCCGTGCTCGGCGTCGTCGTGCGACGCGGGGGCGGTGCCCCGGGACCAGACCATCATCCGACAGATCTCGTCAGCGAACATTCTTCTTGGGCTCCTCTGGACGCGGGTTGGCGCTGGTCTTCTCGGGGACCGGCGTCCCCACCACGGGGTGGAGGAGGACCGCCGCCTCGCCCGGGATATGGACGCCATCCTCGGTGTTGACGGGTGGACTGCCGTGTCCGCCGTAACGGGGCGACTCGCTGGACCACAACGTCTCCCAGCGGCGCCCCGGCGGCGGGGCGAAGAGCGGCTCCGGCAAGGATCCTCGATGGATGTCCCCCCCGAGGTTGACGAGGAGCAGCCGGTCGTCGCCGTCGTCGCCGAAGTAGCGGAGCAGGAAGGCGTGGGAGGAGAGGACGGCCCCGTCGACCCCGCGCGGGCGCTGGGCCGAGATCACCGGGTCGCGCCGGCGGAGCGCGATCAGGTCCTCGTGGAGCGCATAGATGCCGGCGTTGCGCTCGCGCTCGGCGAAATCGAGCTTGCAGCGCTCGAACGTCGCCGGATCGTCCGGAGCGTCGAGGCGCTCGCGTACCTCGGGCGCGGCGCAGGACGGGAACTGCGCGAGGAACTCCGCCCTGCCCTTGCGCACGAGCGGGGCCAGCTCCTGGTTGTGGTCCGCGAAGAAGAGGAACGGCGCCGACGAGCCGAACTCCTGCCCTTGAAAGAGCATGGGCGTCCCGGGGGCGAGGAGCAGCAGCGCCGACAGCGCCCGGAACCTCCCCGGGCTCGCGATGTGGTAGAGCCGCTCGCCCTTCGCCGTGTTGGCGACCTGATCGTGGTTCTCCAGGAAGAGGACGAACCGCGCCGGCTCCACCCCGAGCACCGGCGTCCCCCGCCGCTGCTTCTGCCACGCGTAGCGCTGCCCCTGGAAGAGGAACCCGTGCTTCAGGGCGGAGATGAACTCCTGGGGCGAGCCCTCGTGATCGGTGTAGTAGGCCTCGTTGTGCCCGGTGAGCGCCACCTTGGCGCTGTGGTGGAAATCGTCGTTCCAGATCGCGTCGAGCCCGTACCCGTTCCGCTCCGCTGCGCGGATCATCCACTCTTCCTGGGACTCGTTCTCGGCCACGATGAACGTCTCTTTGCCCCTCGCGGCCTCCCGGACGCGGCGGGTGATGGCGGCGAGGATGTGGTCCTTCGAGCTGTCGTAGATGTTCTGCGTCGCGTCGAGCCGGAGCCCGTCGAGGTGGAACTCGTCGATCCAGTAGCCGGCGTTGGCGATGAAGTACTCCCTCACCGCCTCCGACCCCGGGCCGTCGAAGTTGATGGCCGCGCCCCAGTCCGTCTTGTGCCGATCGGTGAAGTAGTCCTTGGAGAACTCGCCGAGGTAGTTCCCATCCGGGCCGAGGTGGTTGTAGACGACGTCGAGGATCACCCCGATCCCGGCGCGGTGCGCCGCGTCGACGAAGCGGCGGAGGTCGTCCGGGCTGCCGTAGTTGCGCATCGGCGCGAAGAGGTTCACGCCGTCGTAGCCCCAGTTGAAGCGGCCGGGGACCTCGTTGACCGGCATCACCTCGATCAGCGAGATGCCGAGGCGCGCGAGCTCCGGCAGCTCGCGGGCGGCGGCCGCCCAGGTGCCCTCTCGGGTGAAGGTGCCGACGTGCATCTCGTAGAGGACCTGCCCCTTGAGCGGGGCGCCCCGGAAGTCGCCGTCGCGCCACGCGAACGCGCCAGGATCGACCACCTCGGAGGGCCCGTGCGGCCCTTCGGGCTGGAAGCGCGACGCCGGATCCGGATAGAGCTTCTCGCCCCGATCGAGCCGGTAGCGGTAGCGGGTGCCGCTCGCGGCGGCCGGCACGAGCCCCGCGAAGTAACCGCCCTCCTCCGGCTGCAGCACGGCGGTCGCGCCGCTGCCAGGCCCGCCCTCGAGGACGACCTCGACCCGGCGCCGCGCCGGCGCCCAAACGCGGAAGTGCACGCCCTTGTCCGGCACCACCTCTGCTCCGACCGGTAATCTCCGCTTTGTCTTGTTCTCCACCATCTCCAGATGGATTGTAAGCGCAACGCACGTGACGTCCAGCGCTGATATAGCGAGGAAGGCCTTGCAGCTGGAACCTTAGAAGCGCGTGCGGAGAACCCTGAATCGTGGTTCTTCCTGCCGCGGCAGGCCGGAGCTGTCGCGGTGCAGGTCGATGAGCGGGGCCCGAGGGAGCGCCCGCTTCATTCATTGAGATCACGAAGCCAGATATCGAATCGCGCCTTTCGGCCGCGCAATGGCGTTGCGCCAGCGCCAGCGCCAGCGCCGCGGCGGGGCCCATTCGCCCCCGGGCGCCCCCTGCCTGTTCACCCCGACCAGCGCTACCTGGCCGCCCTGGCGGGCTCGGCCGTGCGCAGCGCCGCCGCTCGCCTCGCCTGGGCGTGTCGCCGCGGCGAGGAGCGCCTTGACATCGCGCGCCGGTTTCGCACTTGGTATCCGTTCAGTGGGACGGCGCCCCGCGGCGCTCGGCCGGCGACCTCGTGAAGATCCTAGAGCTCCACCTCCTCGCGTTCGGTCCGTTCACGGATCTCCGGCTCGACTTCTCGTCGCCGTCCCCGGGCCTGCACGTCGTCTACGGCCCCAACGAGGCCGGCAAGAGCACGGCGCTGCGCGCGATCCGCGGCCTCCTCTACGGCATCCCGCACATCACGCCGGACGCCCACCTCCACCACAACACCGAGCTCCGCGTCGGCGGCCGGCTCGCGGGCGCGGGCGGCGCGACGCTCGCGCTCGTCCGCCGCAAGGGGCGCGTGAAGACGCTGCGCGACCCGGAGGACAACCCCCTCGACGACGCCGCGCTCGCGCCGCTGCTGGGCGGCGCCACGGCGGAGCTGTTCGAGACCACGTTCGGGCTCACCCACGAGGCGCTCCGGCAGGGGGCCGAGGCGCTGCTCCAGGGCAAGGGCGACGTCGGCCAGAGCCTGTTCGGCGCGGGGCTCGGCGGGCCGGGGCTGCAGCAGCTGCTCGCCACGCTGCGCCAGGAGGCGGACGAGATCTTCACACCCCAGGCGAGGACCCGCCCGCTCAACGAGGCGATCAAGGCGTTCGAGGAGGCGCGGAGCCAGGCGAAGAGCGCCGCGCGGCCGCCCGCGGACTGGACGCGCAAGCGGCAGGAGATCGACGAGGCGAGGGCCGAGCAGGAGCGCGTCGACGCGGAGGTGCTCGCGCTCCGGGCGACGGACAAGCGCCTGCGGCGCGCGCTCCGGGTGCTCCCCCTGCTCGGGGCCCGGCGCGCGCTGCTCGAGCGGCGCGCGGCCCTCGGCGACGTCGTCCTCCTGCCCGAGGGGGCTCCGCGCGACCGCGAGGACGCGCAGGAGCGCGCCGCCGACGCGGGCGCGCAGGCCGAGCGCCTCCGCGCGGACATCGAGGAGCTCGAGGCGCGGCGCGCCGCGCTGCACGTCCCCGCGTCGCTCGCCGAGCTCGACCCGGGGGTCATCGACGCGCTCGTCAGCCGGCTCGGCAGCCACCGCAAGGCCGCGGTCGACCTGCCGCGGGTCCGGGCGGAGCTCCACGGCATCGAGGACGAGGCGCGCGCGATCCTGCGCCGGCTCGGGCGCGACCCCGCGCTCGTGGGCGGCGCCGAGCCCGGGCGGCTGGAGGCGCTGCGCGTCGACGTCGCGACCGAGGCGCGCCTCAAGAAGCTCGCCCGCGAGCGCGGCGCCGTCGAGGCCAAGCCGCGCGAGGTGGAGCGGCTGCTCGCCGCGCACCGCGCGCGCCGCGACGCCTGCGCGCGCCGGCTGGCCGAGCTGCCCCAGGGCGAGGACCCGGCCCCGCTGCGCGGCGCGCTCTCGCGGGCGCAGAAGCAGGGGGATCTCGAGCACCGCCTCCGCGAGGCCGCCGCCGCGGCGGCGCAGCTCGCCCGCGACGCCGACGCGCAGCGGGACCGGCTCGGCCTCGGCGCATCCGCCTCGCCCGCGCGGCGCCCGCTCTCCGCCGCCGAGGCGAGCGCCCTGCCCGTCCCGCTGCCCGAGACGGTCGACCAGGCGGCCGCGCAGTGGGGCGCCATCGCCCGCGACCGCGACCGGCTCGCCGAGCGCGCCGCCGAGATCGAGGCGCGCCGGCGCGAGAGCGCGCGCGAGATCGACGCGCTCCAGCGCGCCGGCGCGGTGCCCACCGAGGCCGACCTCGCGGAGGCGCGCGAGCGCCGCGACGCCGCCTGGAAGGCGCTGCTGCGCGCGCTCCAGGCGAAGGGGAGCGCGCGCGCCGCGGAGGCGGCGATCCACACGGCCACGCTCTTCGACCTCGGCAAGGACGCGCCCGCCTCGGCCGGGGCGGGGCGGCGGCGGCCGCTCGCCGCGGCGGGCGACGCGCCGGCGCGCGCGCGGCCCGACGAGTACGCCGAGCTGGTCCGCGCCGCGGATGTGATCGCCGACCGGCTGCGCCGCGAGGCCGACCGGGTCGCCCGCCTCGCGCGGCTGCTCGCGGATCAGGCGCGGGCCGAGGCGGATCAGGCGCAGCTCGCCGGCGAGCGCGCCGCGCTCGATCGCCGCGCGGCCGAGGCCGAGGCCGCGTGGATCGCGCTGTGGCAGCCCGCGGGGGTCGCGCCGCGCTCGCCCGAGGAGATGCGCGGCTGGCTGGCCCGTTACGCGGGCCTGACCGCCACGGTCGACCGGCTCCGCGCGGCCGAGGCCGAGGCCGACGCGCTGAGGGCCCGGATGCAGGCGCACGCGGCCGAGCTCCACGCGGCGCTCCAGGGCGCGCGCGCCCCGGCCCGGGGCGCGGGCGGGGCGCCGGAGGGCGTGGGCCGGGCGCCGGAGGGCGCGGGCGGGGCGCCGGAGAGCGCGGGCGGGGCGCCGGAGGGCGCGGCCGCGCGGCTCTCGGCGCTGATCGAGGCGGCGGAGCAGGAGCTCGCCGCGATCGAGGGCGCGGCCCGGGAGCGCAAGGAGCTCCTGCGGGAGCGCAGGGAGCTCGAGCGCGAGATCGAGGACCTCGAGCGGGAGCGGTCGGGGCACGCGCGCGCGCTCGACACGTGGCGGGCCGAGTGGGCGGAGGGCGCGCGGGCGCTCGGCCTGCCCGGCGACGCATCGACGGACGAGGCCACGGCGATCCTCGAGGAGCTCGGCGCGCTGTTCCGCAAGGTCGACGGTGCGGCCCACGAGCGCCGCCGCGTGCGCGGGATGGAGCGCGACGCGCAGGCGTTCGAGGCCGACGTCGCGGAGCTCGCGGCGCGGCACGCGCCGGACCTTGCCGAGCTGCCGGCGGATCAGGCCGCCGATCAGCTGCTGAAGCGCTACCACAAGGCGCGCGCGGACCTGCGCGAGCGCGGCGAGATCGAGCGCCGCCTGGCCGACAAGCGCCGCGAGCGGGAGCAGCAGGAGGCGCGGCGCGAGGCCGCCCTCTCGCGCCTCGCGAAGCTCTTCGAGGCGGCGGGCGTGGCGCGCACCGGCGACGACGGCGCGGACGTCGCGGCGCTCTCGCGGGCGGAGGAGCGCTCGCGCGAGGCGCGCCGCCTCGACCGCGAGCTCGTCGAGAACGAGGGCAAGCTGCTCGAGGCGGGCGAGGGCGCGGGCGTAGCCGCGCTGGAGCAGGAGACGGCGGGGCTCGAGCGGGACGCGCTCGCGCTCGAGGTGGACCGGACGGAGCAGCGCCTCGCGGCGCTCGAGGACGAGCGGCGCCGGATCGACCGGACGCTCGGCAGCCTCGAGCAGGAGCGCGAGCACCTCCGGGCGACGGTGGGCGCCGCCGAGGCCGCGGTGGAGGCGCAGATCTGCCTCTCGCACCTGCGCGGCGAGGTCCGCCGCTACGTGCGGGCGCGCCTCGCCGCGGTGCTCCTGGAGCGCGAGATCGAGCGCTACCGCGAGCGCAACCAGGGCCCGATCCTGGCGCGCGCGAGCGCGCTCTTCCACCGCCTGACGCTGGGCGCCTACGCGGGCCTGCGGGTCGGCTACGACGAGAGCGAGCAGGCGGTCCTGCGCTGCGTCCGGGGCGCGCCGGCCTCGCCGGCGGCCGCGTCGACCAGGGCGACGGCGGCGCCTGCGGCGGGGGCGAGCGCCACGCCGGCGGCGGAGGCGCCCGCGGCGCCCGCGGCGGAGGCCCCCGCGGCGGAGGCCCCCGCAGCGGAGGCGACCCCAGCGAAAGCGACCGCGGCGGAGGCGACCCCAGCGGAGGCGACCACGGCGGAAGCGACCGTGGCGCAGGCGACCGCGACACCTGCGGTGGATGCGGCCACCACGCCGGCAGCGGAGACTCCCGCAGCGCCCGCGGTAGAGGCCACTGCCGCGCCCGCGGCGGAGGCCACGGCGACCCCCGCGACCGCGACCCCCGCCGTGGAGGCTACCGCGCCCCCCGCGGCAGAGTCCACGGCCGCGCCCTCGAAGGCGGCGGTGCAGCGCGAGGTGGACGTGAGCGGCCTCAGCGACGGCACGCGCGACCAGCTCTACCTCGCGCTCCGGCTCGCGAGCCTGGAGCACCACGCCCGGACGGGCGAGCCGATGCCGCTCATCCTGGACGACCTCCTGATCCACTTCGACGACGACCGCGCCCGGGCGGCACTCGCCGTGCTCGGCGAGATGACGGCGACGACGCAGGTGCTGTTCTTCACGCATCACGCGCGGCTCGTCGAGCTCGCGCGGGAGGCGGTGCCGGCCGAGGTGCTCCGCGAGCACCGGCTGCGGTGAGGAGCCAATCGCGGTCGCGCGAGTCGTCGGAGCCTGGGCGCGCCCCGATCGAGCAGCCGCGGCTCGCCGACGGTCCCGCCAGCGCCGAGGAGAGTTTCCTACTTCAAAGCGCGCCGCGCTCCCAGCCGGCGGTGCGGATGGGGAGGCGCCCCGTCCTCCAGCCACTTGGAACACGCATCCGCCTCGCTCCCGGGGTTGGCCCACACGATGCGCTTCAGGGAGCTCACGCGCGCTGAAGTTGCGCTGAAGAGCGCTCGTACCTGCTCATCCAGCGAGACCACGGTATGGTCCGTCACCTGCGCGGCCTCGATGAGGTGCGCGTCCTTGAGCATGGCGCGCCGATCGCGCTCGGTCTCGGCGGCGCCGTCGATCGCGTCGCGCAGGCCAGCGTCCTCGGAGACGTCGAGCGGCAAGAGTTTCTTGCGAGCGACCATCGCGGCCCGCCATTGCCGCGCAAAACCGGACTCGTGCTTCTTCCACTCCGAGCTGACAGAGGGCGTGAGCACGACGCGATGGCACACGGTGAGCGTCGTCTTCAGAAAGTCGCGGCACTGCTTGGGGAGCGGGTGGACAGCGTCCTCTCCACCGGCGGCCCGGGCCACCGAGGCGTCGATGACGAGGCGGCGCGAGACCTTGGCCCGCATCTCAGCGCTTCGCCTTGGCCATCCGCTTCTCGGCAGCGTCGAGGTACCGGGCCTGCGCGTCGAGCGCCACCTCGGCGAAGTCCTCGGGCCAGTCGCCGAAGGCGCCAGCCTCGTCGAGATCCGCGCTCCGCACCTGCGTCGCACCGTCTTTATCGAGGGAGAACCAGTGCAGCGCGACGAGCTCCGGCCGGAGCGCCCCTTCGGCGACGAGCGCCTGCACACCGAGCAGCAGGAGCGAGCTGTGCGTCTCGACCACGACCCGGACGCCGCGGCTGGCGGCATCGGCGAGGAGTTGCGCCATCGCGACCTGCGCGCGCGGGTGCAGGTGGATCTCCGGTTCTTCAATATAGACGAGCTGACCGGGTCGAGCTGTCAGGAGAGCGACGAGCACCGGGAGGCACTGCGAGATACCGAAACCGACGTCGGCAATACTAACGAGGTCGAGCGCGCGGCCCCGCGCTCGCTGCTTGAGGCGGCCGACGCGCAGCTCAACGCGAGTGTCGTCGACGCGAGACGCCTTGATCGTCCAGTTTAAGCCGAGCTTTTCAAGCGCGGCCCCGAGCTGCTTCAGGCGGATGTCCTTCGTGGCTTGCCAGTGATGGATGATGCTGGCGACATACGGCTCGAAGGTCCCGGGGAACTCCTTGCCGACGGCGGTAGTCCTGTACGTCCGCTCGGGGTTGCCGCGGAGCGCGGCGACATGGATGATGGCGCGCAGGTTGTCGCGTGCGTGCCGGGCCGCGAGCGGAACGTAGTCGGAGCCGTCGTCCGCCTCGATGACGCTCAGCGTCTCCCCGGTCCGCTTGGACAGTTGGTACCAGAGCAAGCATCGCTGTCTCACAACAGAAATAACGTACTCTCCGTAGTCATGAACGATGCGGCGGTGCAACCTCTCAATCCTTCCGGATCGGACGGCAACTATCATGTCGGTCACATCGAGCCCGCCCTTCGGCTGCTTCTGAAAGCGGACGTCGACATTCCCGGCGGGCAGGTGGATACTGACCGAAAACTGATTGATGCTCCGACCTTCAAAGCGCGAGAAGAGCTGCTCGACTGCCGTGAATCGGACGTGCGGTCCGTCGAGCAGCAATGCGCCCGGATCGTAGAACGCGTCCAGCGTCTGCTTCATGAGCAGAGGGGGCTGCATGATGCTGGACTTGCCCGAGCTGTTGGTCCCCGCGAGGAGGGTCAGCGGGCGGACGGAGATCTCCGTCCGCTTACGGATCGATTTGAATCCCTCGACAGCGATGGCCGAGATGCCGCCCAGCTCCGCCGCGCGCGCAACGCTTGATTTATCCGCCACCCTGCTCCTCCGCGCGTGCTACGGCGACTATTTCACATACCAGGACGCAGATCCAGGACGAGGGCTTCGCCTCCGGCACCTCACGACGCGAACAGCCAGATCACGCTCGCCGCCCCGCCCAGGAAGAGCGCCGCCGTGAAGATCAGCACGGCCACCCGGTCGGGCCGGTACTCCCCGCGATCGATCGCGCGCGCGGCCCGCACGTAACGCGCCGCGGCCCACGCGATGAGCGCCATCCCGAGCAGCACCATCCCCGCGCTGGCCCCGGCCGCGTCCCTCAGCAAGGACCGCGACGCTCCCCGCGTGGCGCTCCCTGCCGTCTCGAGGAAGTACAGGCTGAACCGGTTGATCGTGATCCCGAAGCTGAGCAGCGCGATCGCCGTGCGCACGTACGCGAGGTGCGTCCGCTCGTTCGCGAGGTGCTCCCTCGCGTAGGCCTCCGTCCGCTTCGCGCTCTCCTCGCCGGGCATGCTGGTCGCGACAGCCTACTCGACCCGCCTACCGCCGGCTGAACCGATCGTCGAACCACGGGTACGCCGTGTTCGAGTAGCCGCGCACCTCCCAGAACCCCGGCCGGTCCACCGCGCTGAACGTGATGCGCTTGATCCACTTCGCCCCCTTCCAGGCGTAGAGCTGCGGCGTGATCATCCGCACCGGGCCGCCGTGCTCGCGGGGCAGCGGCTTGCCCTCCCAGGTGTGGACGAGCAGCACGTCGGGCAGCATCGCCTCCTCGAGCGGGAGGTTCGTCGTGTATGGCGTCTGGGTGCCGGGCGCGATGTCGCTCGCCTCGATCAGGACGAAGCGCGCCTCCGCGAGCGGGCGCGCCCGGCCGGCGATGTCCGAGAAGCGGACGCCCACCCAGCGGTTGTCCATGCGGCTCCAGGTGGTCACGCAGTGGAAGTCCGAGACGTCGAGCGTCTGGGGCAGCTCCATGAACTGCTCCCAGGAGTAGGTCCGCGGCGCCTCGCACAGCCCGTCGACCGTGAGCTCCCACCGCTCGGTCGGGATGTCCGGCGTGTCGCCGAGGTCGAGCACCGGCCACGTCTTCACCTCGCGCTGCCCCACCGGCAGCCGCGGCAGTCCGTGCCGGTTCGGCGGCCCGCTGCCCACGGGCGCGCGCCCGTCGAACACGCCCTTGCTCCGCGCCGCCTGCCGCTCGGCGAACGCCTGCTTGCGCTCGATCAGCGGACGCGGCCGCCGCCCTGCATCGTCCCCCATCGCGTGACCATGGCCAGAGGCGGCCCCGCCTGCAAGCTCGAGCTGGCCTCGCCCGCGCGGAGCGCGTCAGGGCGAGCGGCCCTTGCGCCCCGTGAGCTCGACCGCCACGGCGTCCACCGAGACCGAGGTCGGCGGGCCGAACTTCTTCACCTGCACCGTGACGCCGATGGCCGGCGTGTCGTCGAGCACGCGCTCGATGATCCGCTCGGCCAGCGTCTCGAGCAGCTTGTAGGAGGCGCTCGTGCCCGCGTCGACGACGAGGGTCGCGAGCTGGTCGTAGTCGAACACGCGAGCGCGCGTGTCGGTGCGGGGCAGCAGGGCGACCGGGAGCTCCACTTCCATGCACACCACGAAGTCCTGGGGCAGGTCGCGCTCGGCGCGGGACACGCCGTGCTTGGCGCGGAAGCGGATGCCGTCGAGGCGGATCCGGTACGTCTGGATCGCGGACTCCATCGACGCCCCCTACCACGCCTTTCGCCCGGCTTCTGCGGCAACGAGGGGGAGCGTGGGCCCGCGCGCCCGGCGCCGCTCTCGGGCCCGCGCCCGGCGCCGCTCTCGGGCCCGCGCGCCGGCGCCGCTCTCGGGCCCGCGCGCCGGCGCCGCTCTCGGGCCCGCGCGCCGGCGCCGCTCCCTGGCTCGCATGCCCGGTGTACGCCGTGCGCGCGTCTCTGCGCCTGGGTCAGAGCGGCCGCTTGAAGCACACGGCGTCGATCTTCACGCCGAGCTCGCTCCGCAGGAACTGCACCGGCTCCCAGCCCTCCTGCCCGAACCGCTTGAGGACGGGGTTCCAGCCGGTCGCCGTGGTCACCTCGCTGAGCTGGTTGTCGCTGACGCGCGCCGTCTCGGAGTCCACGCACCGCACCTCCCACCGGGGCGGATCGGTCCCCGCGTGCACCGGCGGCACGAGGAAGCGCGGCGCGACGTACGACGCGGAGCACCCGAAGAGAAACGCGAGGGCGATGGCTGTTCCGGAGCTGAGCTTCGGCATGGGGGCGATTCCTTTCCTGCGGAGTCGACTCGCGAAAGGCGTATCGGCGCTGCGTGCGTCACGTCAACTGGTAACGGCGCGCGCCGCGCGCTCTGGACGCGTCGAGCCGCCTCGTCATCTCCGCCGCGCGCCGCGCGCGCTGGCGTCCATAGGTCATGGTTGTACGGCAACCTGAGACCGGAGGGCCGGTCCCCCGGAAACGTGAGGGCCGGCCCCCTTGAACCGTGAAGGCCGGTCCCCCTGAACCGTGAGGGCCGGCCCCCTTGAACCGTGAAGGCCTGTCCCCCTGAACCGTGAGGGCCAGGTCCCCCTGAACCGTAAGGGCCCCGGTCCCCCCTCACCGTTTGCGGGCGAGGGCTTCGCGGTCCTTCACGATGAGCCGCCGCCCCGCCGCGTCGAGCACCCCTTCCTTCCGGAGCGCGCCGAGCGTCAGCGTCACCGTCTCCCGGGTCGACCCGATCACCTGCGCGATCTCCGCGTGGGTGATCGGCGCCGAGATCAGCACCCCGCGCGGCGTCGGCACGCCCCACCTGTCCGCCGCGTGCAGCAGGAACTCGGCCAGCCTCCCGCCCACGTTCCTGAAGAGCATCGACTCGATCCGGTCCTCGGTCTCCCGCTGCCGCGCGACCAGCAGCGCGAACACCGCGCCCCCGAGCGCCGGGTGCTGGGCGCAGAGCTCGCGGAGCACGGCGACCGGCAGCCGGATCACCTCGGCCTCGTCCATCGCGACCGCGCGCTCCGTCCGCAGCTCCACGCCGCCGAGGCACGACTCGCCGAGCACGTCGCCCGTACCCCGGTAGCTGAGCGGAAACGCGACCCCCTGCTCGTTCACGCGCTCGACGCGCGCCCGCCCCCGCCCGATCACGACGAGCGTCTCCGCCGGGGCGCCCTGCTCGAAGATCGCCGCGTCGGGCTCCACCAGATCGAGCGCGGCGGCGTCCACGAGCGCGTCCCGCACCGGACGATCCGCCTGGGCGAAGAGGGAGGAGAGCCTGAGCGCGCGCATCACACGCGCCTTCACAGGATCAGACGGCTGGCGCCCGGCGTCCGGCGCGTGTCGGGATTCCAGGTCGCTCACGGGGAGAGCAGAAGAGTAATCCATCTTTCGTACGATGGCACACTTCACGCGCTGGCGCAGAGCGCCGCCGGGCGCCGAGCAGCGCGCCGGCGGCTGGGCGGCCTCTCGGAGTCCGGCCTGCTCGGGCGGCAGGTCGACGTGCCGGACATCGCGGGAGGTGGACGGGGCGTCGGAGGCGAGCTGCGAGCCGTGCGCGGACGTGAGCACCCTGGCGCCCCGGCAGGTTGCTCTCTGCCGGAACCCCTCGCCGGCGCCCCGGCGCGGAGCTAGCGCGTCTTCTCTGGCACCTCGGGGAGGGTGGCGCTCCCCTGCGCCGAGGCCGTCGGTCCGATAGCGGCGGCGCCAACGTTGGAACGATGGATGTCCGTCCTGTAGATGTCGCCCGTCGTGACCTGGACGTTGAGCTGATGGGCCTGCTCGCGCAGGCCGGTCGCGTCGACCTCGGTCAGCTCCAGAAACCCCTCCTGGCCAGACAGCCCGAAGATGCGATCGCGGATCTCCCGAAGCTCCCTCAGCGAGCGAAGGATCTCGCGAGCAGCGTCGTCGGCCGTCTTTTCCGTCTCGCTCCGCGCCAGGGAGCGACCGAAGAGCCCCGCGTCGGAGAGCGCGGCGAGCCGCTCAGCCATCGTGGACGTGCAGCTCTGGATGAGCTGGATGATTCGCCCCTCGCGCTCTTCAAGCAGCCAGAAGAGCTCGTGCCATCGAGCGTCGCCGCGCGAGCAGCGCAGGAGCAACGCCACGTCGCGCTCGAACTGCTCGCGAAGGTGGCGCAAGCGGCTGCAGATCTCCTCGGCCTTGGAGTACTCGCTTCGAGCTAGAACAAGGTCGAGCTCGCGGCGCAGCCGGTCGATTTGTTCGCTGTCGCCGGGCTTGACGTGCTTGACTTCGAGCGCGAGGCCGCAGACATCCTGGAGGGCCTGCTCGACGACGTGCGCGACGCGAGCCACGAAGCGGAGGACGCGACGCACGTCCTGTGCGTTGAGCTGTGCGTCAGCGGCCGCGGCTGCGACGACCGCGCCCAGCTCCGTGGCGACCTGGTGAAGTGCGTTGGAGATCATGGCGCCTAGCCCCCGATGAGCTTCTTGGTGACCTCGATCATGACCGGATTGCTGGCGATCGCTCCGACCACCTCCAGCGTCTTCGGGAGGAGCTGGGGCTTCATCCCCTTCGCTGCCTGCTCGGCCCAGACTTCGTCGAGCGTCTCCTTCATCTTTGCCTGCACGTCAGCGAGGCTCTTCTGCTCGACCTGGATGTCCCGCGCGAGCCGCAGGAACTGGTTCAGCGCCTCGAACATGCGCGTATCGAGCGCATCGAGCGCGTCTTGATCGCGCACGAGGGCGCCCTGGGCTTCAGCGACGGCCTTGCGATGCTGCTCCTGGGTGGGGGGCGCGGCGGCGGCGACGCTGCCGGTGGCCACGGCCCCGGCTCCGATGGCCGCGGCGCCGACGTTCGAGTGGGAGATGTTCGTCGTGTACTTGTCGCCCATTTGGGTCTCCGCGTAGTTGTTGATGACGACGCCCTGTCCATGAGCCGGAGGAGCGGGTGGCAGCGCCAGCAGAGAGTCGAGGAAAGAGAGGAGCTTCGCCTTCGCTTCGGCCGCCCTCGCACGATTCACGAGCTCATCCGTGGCGGCGGCTTGGGCGAAGTTGTTCCCGCGTGAGGTTTGGATCCGAGGGCCGACCACGAACGCGGGGCGCTTCGTCAGCTCGTCGAAGCGTTCGACATGCCGGTGGAGCACGTGGACCAGGAACGGGCGCACCGCCTCACGCCATTCCTCGACGGCCGTCCACCTGTAAGGATCGAGGCCCGCCAGGCGCTCCCGGTGACGGCTGAGCGCATCGCGCGTGGCGTTATCCATGGCGGGCCGCAGCGTAGATCGCACCGCGCTGGCCGTCACCACGACGCGAAGCCGCACCCGTGCGGGAGGAGGGGAGGCGCAGCGTGGCCGGCGGCCGGCCAACCCCGGTCGCCCCGGCCCGACCTCGGTCGCTGCGCGGAGAGATCGGGGATGGACGGATCGTCAGCGACCGCCGCGGCCGAGCAGCACCACGATGTCTCGGTCGAGCGCGCTGTCGGCGGCGCGGGCGAACTGTTGAAAGCGCGGGTACACGTCGGGCTGCACCCGGCCCGCCGGCAGATCCAGGAAGCGATCCAGGATCAGCGCGTCCCCCTCGACGCGGTCGTTCACCCGCACCGAGCGCCCCTCGTCCTCGGCCGTGACCGGGGCGAGCTTCGTGGCCACGCGCGCGCCCGGGGGCAGCTTCACGCGGAGGTGCACCTCCGAGCGGGTCGCGATCTGCTCGGAGATGTAGAGCGGCGTCTCGCGGGCGGGCAGGCTGGCGAGGGTGCGCATCCGCACCCCGAAGGGCGGCGAGAGGACGAGCTCCTGGCCCTGCGCGCGGGCGAAGCTCGCGACCGAGATCTTCATCTTCAAGGTGAGCGGCCGGTCGATCTCGGTCAGCTCCTGCACCTGGATCTCCTGGAGGCGCGCGCCCGGCAGCATCTGCGGCAGGAGCCGGGACTCGATCGCGTCCTTGAGCTGCGCGTCCGGGAGCGACTCCAGGGCGGTGCGCAGCGCGATCGCGAGCTTGCCCTCGTAGCGCTGCTCGATCGCCAGCGAGGCCGCGCCGCTCTCCGACACCTCGGCGACGCCCTCGGTCACCACGCCGTCGTGCGCGCCGGACGACGGCGTCACCTCGCGCGGCGCCCCGGGCCGCAGCACGACGGCCGGCTGCCCGCGGAGGGAGCTCGGCAGGTAGCCGTACGGCGCGAACTTGTCGTGGACGAACATCCACCGGACGCCGCCCGCGCCGGGCCTCTCGCCGGTGTCGAGGCGCACCGCGAGCGCGTTGAACGTCTCGGCCTCGCTCATCGGCCCGCGCGGCGGCGCCGTGAGCCGGTCGCTCACGACGCCGTGGCCCGCGTCGATCCCGAGCAGGCGGCACAGGTACAGGAACGCCTCGGTCCGGTTGCCGCTCTTGCCCATGACGACCCGGCGTCCGTCGTTCTCGCGCCCCGCCTCGACGTTCGCGAGCACCCAGCGGTAGATGCGCCGCGCCTGCTCGTCCTTCGACGGCGCCGCCCCCCCGCCCTCGCCTGCCGCCGGCTGCCCGCCGCGCGCGCCCGCCGCGGCGCTCGCAGCGCCCGCGGTGCCCGCCGCCCCCTTGCCGCCGCCCGGGGCCGCCCCGGCGGCGTCCGGCGTGAGCGCGATCTTCCGCGCGATGCGCACGAGGCGCGGATCGCGCGGCGTCTCGTCGGCGGCCGCGTCGATCATGCGCGCGATCGTGCTCTCCAGGCGGATGCCCCAGCCGATGCGCACGTTCGGGAGGAACTCCGACATCGGCGCGCTCGCCGGCTCCTCGGGCAGCGCCGGGCTCTTGTCGACGCGGTAGCGGCGGGTGACGATCGCGCCCGATGTCGTGATCTCGGGCGCGGGCACCGGCCCGGAGGTCTCCACGTCGAGCGGCCGGCTCCTCGGCGAGATGACGATGAACTCGCTCCGCCAGTAGGGGACCTTCTCCTCGCGGAAGAACCAGCGCGGCCCCTGGAACGTGAGGCCGCCCTGGCCGTCGCCGCGCAGCACGAGCAGGTTCTCCACCTCGATGTAGTCGCCCACCTCGAGGTGCGGCATCGTCACGGTCGGCTTGTCCTCGATGAACTCCGGCTCGTGGATCGACCCGTCCCGCTTGACGGTGCGCAGCTTGAGCACGAGCCCCTCGGGCACCTGCTGCTCGGCGTGCTCCTGGATCGCCTCGCGCGACTGGATCCGGATGATCTCGTGCTGGAGCATGCGCGCCGAGCCGTCCTCGTGGACCCACATGGCCGCGTAATCGAGCACGCGCGCCGCGGTGCCCGGCATCACCTCGCCCGAGGCCTCGTGCTCGGCGATCACCTTCTTCGAGTCCTGCCGGTAGGGGCTGAGCTCGGTCGTGCCGTCGAGCAGCTCGATCGCGTCGCGCAGGGCCGAGGTGTCGGCGCCGGTGCGGATCGCCTCGATGAGCGCCTTCTGGAGCGCGTCGCGCTCGCCCCGGGCGAAGCGCGCGTCCGCGAGCGCGAGCCGCGCGTCGGCGTCGTCGGGCGCCTTCGCCAGGGCGCGCTCGAGCTGCTCGAGCGACTCGGCGCGCTTGCCCGCGCGCGTCAGGAGGTCGGCGATGCGCAGCGCGATGTCCTTGCGGTCCCTGCGGGCGGATCCCAGCCGCCTGAGCTCCTTGATCGCCGCCGCGTAGTCGCGCCGGTCGATCGCGCGCTCCAGCTCGATCTCCGCGTCGGGGTCGAGCTCCCGGATGTGGGCCGCGAGCTTGTCGGCCTCCGCGACGCGCCCGTCGGCGTCGAGGATGCGGAGGAGCGCGCCGAGCACCTCGAGGTCGTCCGGGAAGCGCGCGGCGGCCTCCTTCACGGCGCGCACGTGCTCCACCCGCCAGCCGAGCCGCGAGTACATGACCGCGAGCGTCCGCAGGACGTCGGGCACCTCCCGGAACCGGTCGGCCAGGGCTTCGACCGTGCGGGTGACCTCCGGCAGCCCGACCTTGTCGGCCTCCTCGAGCGCGAGCCAGAAGCGGGGGTACCAGAGGTCCGGATCCTTCGCCGCGGCGCGCGCGCGCACGTCCTTCACGAGGTCGCGCCCGTCGGACGCCGGGAAGATCGGGTCCTTCTCGAGGAAGACCGCCTGCATGGCGAGCGCCGGGCCGGTGGCGCGCGCCGGATCGGCCACGAGCGGCTCGATCAGCACCGCGCTCACGTCGTCCTGGCCCTCGATGTGCGCGATGTAGGCGGCGAGGTAGCGGGCGATCGGGTCGTTCACGTCGCGCTCGCCGCGCGGCGCGCCGCGCAGGCCGAGGGCGCGCGCGACCTTCGGGGCGGGCTGCGGCGGCACGCCGAGCGCGGCGAGGAACGGCTCGATCGGGTTGGGGTCCGGGAGGACCTCGGGGGGGAGCAGCGAGTACGGCGGCGTCGGATCGGCGGAGGTGGTCACGCCGAGCGGCGTGCCGTCCGGCGCGAGCAGGCGCATCGAGGTCTCGCTGCCGCCGACGCGGGCGAGGAAGCGGTGCCGGCCGGGGCCGAGGCGGAGGCGCGCGCCGAAGCGGGGCCAGATCCCCCACTGCTTCGTGTCGCGCGTGAGCACCTCGACGTCGTCGACGAAGACGGCGAACGCCCCCTGGACGGCGACGAGCACCTCGCGCTCGGCGGGCAGGTCGACGAAGGTCTCGACGTAGAAGACGCCGCCGCGCTCCCCGGGCCGGAGCTCGCCGCCGGGCGCCCCGTCCGGCGCGACCGCGGTGAGCTGGCAGCCGCGGCGCTCGGCGGCGAGCACGCGCGGGGGGTCGGCGCGGCGGGGGTCGCGCGGGAACACGGGCGGCCAGGGGCCGGCGCGCTCCGCCTCGTAGTGGACGCGGTGGTCGCTCTCCGCGAGGTGCCCGAACGGCCCGGCGAAGCGGGCGTTCTCGATGCAGCCGTAGCGGCGCGCGGCCATGTCGATGAGCGGCACGGCCGGCTCGGCGCCGGCGCCCTGCGCGCCGCCGGCGCCCTGCGCGCGGCCACGCGCCGCGGCGGCGGCCGCCTCCTCCGGCAGCCCCTCGATGCTCCACCACTCGACGAGCTCCCCGCGCGCGCGCCAGCCCAGGTTGCCGGGGTGCTCGATCGAGCGCACGACGACCTCGCGGGCCTTCTTCCAGAGCCCTGCGACGCTGGAGCGCAGGTCGAGCAGACGGTTCGCGGCGAACCAGCCGACGAGCGGGGCGTCCGGGTGCGCGCTGCTGCGCGCGGCGGCCAGCGCGTCGAGGTAGGCCATGGCCGCGCGGGGGTTGCGGCCGTGCTCCTCGTCGTCGACCGCGCGTCCGAGCGAGGCGAACAGGGTGCTCTTGGCGTCGAGCCCGTCGAGCCGCTTGCGCGCGGCCTTGACCCCCGCGGGCGTGCCGCCCGGCACGAGGAGCTCCCCGAGCAGCCAGCGTCCGACCACGTCGCCGTCGGTGGAGCGCGCGCCGGCGTCGCGGAGCGAGGCGATCGGATCGGGCTGGCGCGGCGCGGAGATCGCGCCGCACGCGCCGACCGCGAGGGCGAGGGCGGCGGCGCTGGCGAACCGGAGGAGCGCAGGGAGGGGGCGAGGAGCGCGCATCGGCTCGGTCCTTAGCGCGAGCGACCGCGTGCGCACAGGGACACCGAGAGGGACCGTGGACCGGACCCTCCGTCCGGTCCCGGCTGCGGCTCACACGCTGGCTTCGACGGCGCCTGCGACCTGCTGGAGCAGGACCGCCTGCTCGATGACCTCGGGCGGAACGTGCATGTCGTCCTGCGCCGCGACCACGTCCTCGCGCGCCGCGACGGGCTCCTCCGGCGCCGCGCCTGCCTCCGGCGCCGCACCTGCCTCGGGCGCCGCACCTGCCTCGGGCGCTGCGCCTGCCCCCGGCGCCGCGACGGGCTCCTCCGGCGCCGCGCCTGCCTCCGGCGCCGTGCCTGCCTCCGGCGCCGTGCCTGCCTCCGGCGCCGCGCCTGCCTCCGGTGCCGCGCCTGCCTCCGGCGCCGCGCCTGCCTCCGGCGCCGCGGCCGCCCCCGCGCGCTCCGCCGCGCGGCGCAGCGACGCGATCTCCGCCTGCGCGGCGACGAGCGCCTGCTCGAGCTCGTCGTGGAGCGCCGCGGGCGACGCCCCGGTGGCGTCGCGCGCCTCGGCGAGCTCGCGCTCCAGCTGCGCGATCTTCCAGCCTGCGGCGCGCAGGTCGGCCTCGCTCGCGGCGGCGCTCCGCGCCAGCGCGTCGAGCTGCTGCCGCAGCGCCTCCACGGCGTCGCTCGCCCCGCCGGGCCCGAGGAGCGTCCCGCCCGGGCCGCCGCCCGCGCCGGGGCCGCCGCCCGCGGCCGACCCGAAGACGACCCCGAGCTCGTCGACGAGCTCCTTGCCCACGCGCTCGCTCTCGCGCAGCTGCGCCTTGAGCGTCGCGATCACGTGGCCCCGGTCGCGCAGCGCCTCCTCCAGGCTCGCGATCTCGGCGGCCGCCGCCTCGCCGGGGTCGCGCTTCTCGAGCTCCGCGCTCCGCTGCTCGAGGGCGACGAGCTGTTGCTCGAGCTCGACGATCCGCGCCTCGAGCAGCAGCCTGCGCGCGTCGAGCGCGGCGCGCTGCTCCTCCTGCGCGCGGCTGTCCCGCTCCAGCCGGCTCGCGCGGTCGCGCTCGCGCGCGAGCTCCGCGCGCGCCGCCTCGAGCTCCTCCTGCCGCGCGGCCGCCTCGCGCCGGGCGCGCTGCGCCTCCTCCTGCGCGCGCTCGCCCTCCTGGGCGCGCCGCCGCGCGGCGTCCCGCTCCGCCTCGACCTCGGCGATCCGGGCGCGCGCGGCGTCGAGCTCGGCCGTGGCCGCGTCGAGGCGGTCGCGGGCGCCGGCGATCTCCGGCCGGTTGCGGATCATGCCGAGCTCGAGCTCCACCTTGGTCCGCGCCCGCTTCTCGTCGTCGAGCTGCTTCGCGAGCCGGGTCGCGCGGTCGCGCTGGCTGCGGAGCTCCTCCTCCATGTCGCGGATCTGGTGGGTCAGCCGCTCGGCGCGGACGTGGGCGTCGCCCGCCCTGGCCTCGACCTCGCGCAGGCGCGCCCCCTTCGCGTCGAGGTCGGCCTCCACCTCGGCGAGGCGCGCGGCCGTCGCGACGGCGCTCTCGGCGCGCGCCCCCGCGTCCTCGCGGTCGCGCTGGTGCCGGTTGCGCAGCTCGGCGAGCTCGCCGCCGAGCCGCGCCGCGAGGCCCTCGGCCTCGCTCAGCGCCTCGGGCGAGGGGCCGGCGCTCGCGGCCGGGAGGTCGTCGAACGGCAGCTCGATCACGGCGAACGCGTCGAGCCGGGGCAGCCGGTCGCCGGCGACGGCGATGAACCACTCCGGCTCCTCGGAGCCGTCGAGGATCGACGTGTCGACGCTGACCTCGGGCTCCCCCTTCGGCGCGAACTCCGCGACGGTGTACCCGACGAACGGCGCCTGGCCGATCATCCGCACCTGCTTGAACTGGAGCGCCACGAGGTCGTAGAGCGCGTAGTAGCCGGGCGCCTGCCCGCGGCGCGCGCCGGCCCCGAGCAGGCCGCGGGACACGTCGGGGTTCGGCGACGCGATGACGGCCGCGCCGCTCGCGGCGGTGAGGCGGCGGGCGCGGCGGAGGACCTCGGCCGGCTCGCTGAAGATCGAGAGATCGGGGATGATGAGGGTGTCGAAGGCGCCGTCGCGCACGCCGAGGTCGGCGTCGAACACGGCGAAGGTCGGGTGGGCCTGCCGGGTCTGCGCCGATCGCGCGAGCCGCTCGGCGACGCGCGCGGCGTCCGGATCGAAGGCGTGGACGAGGCGGGCACCGCGCTGGAGCAGCCGATCGGCGAGGCCGATCGAGGCGTCGCCCAGGACCGCGACCCGTCGGCCGCGCACGAGCGGCTCGAGGTAGGCGCTCAGCACCAGCGAGGGGTGAAGCGCGGCGGGCGCGGCGGTTCGCAGCGAGCCCGCGGCGGCGGGGGAGGACTCCTTCGTCATAGTTTCGTCCTCTTACGGCGCGGATGGCCAGGAGTCCACAAAGCCACGGCGCCCCCTCGGCCCATTTGCCGCGCCGGGCGGGGCCCCTCGGGGTCATCTCCCCCGCGGCCGGCGCTCCCGGGGGGCCTACCTCTCCCCGCGGCCGGCCTCCCGGGAGCCTCTCTCCCCGCGGCCGACCTCCCCCGGGGCCCCCCCTCGCCGCCGCCCGGGCCCACCTCGCCGCCGCCGCCCGGGCCCACCTCCCCGCCGCCGCCCGGGCCCACCTCGCCGCCGCCCGGACCCACCTCGCCGCCGCCGCCGGGCCCACCTCGTCGCCACTGGTCCTTCGGGCCCCTCGCCGAGCCCAGCCTTTCCGGGTCCACCTCGCCCCTGGAACGCCCCGCGCCTCGCCCGCCCGATGTCGCCCGCACGACAGCCGCGCATCATCCGAGCGCCGACCGCGCGATTTCGCGCCGGCCCGCTGCTACGCTCTCGCATGCGCTACATCCTTCTGCTGGCCGCCATCGCGCCGCTGGCAGGCGCTTACGCGTGCGCCACATCGAACAGCTCGGATGGGCCTCCCCTCGGCGGCGCGTCGAGCGGCCCCGGCCCCGGCAGCGGCACCGGCCCCGGCGGCGGCCCGGGCTCCGGCGGCGGCCCCGGCGTCGAGGCCGGCACCGGCGGCGGCTCGACGGGGTTTCTGGACGACGGCGGGACGGGCGACGGCGCGTTCGATCCGGACTCGGCGTGCGCCGCCGCGCTCGTGGAGGCCAAGACCGAGCAGCTCCCGGTCGACATCGTCTGGATGGTCGACAACTCCCCCAGCATGGAGCCGGCGGTCGCGGAGGTGAAGCAGGGCCTCAACGACTTCGCCGCGCGCATCGCGGACTCGGACCTCGACTACCGCGTCGTCATGCTGTCCTATCGCAGCAAGACGAGCCCGGTGACCGTCGGCGGCGACGATCTGTATCCCGTGTGTATCCCGCCGCCGCTCGCGGGCGACGCCAGCTGCGGCAACGGCGAGCGGTTCTTCCATTCGAGCATCAATATCCGGAGCACCCAGCCGCTCGAGCAGCTCCTCGGCACGCTGGGGCAGACCGCCGGCTACCGCGAGGGCGACGCGCGGGGCGGCGAGCCCTGGCGCGATCGGCTCCGCCCGGAGGCCACGAAGACGATCGTGCTCGTCACCGACGACAACTCCCGCCTGACCGCCGACGAGTTCGAGCGCTACGCCGGCGGGCGGACCCCGGGCAGCTCGAGCACGAGCCTCATGCTCCCGCCGGGCATCCTCGACCCGCACTGGAGCGGCCTCTTCGACGGCTACGTGTTCAGCGCGATCTACGGCTGGGGCCTGGAGAGCGACGCCGAGGCCACCTGCGTCTACTCCGACGGGAGCACGCCGCCGAGCCCCGGCCCGACCTACACCGAGCTCGTCGCGCGCACGAGCGGCGTGCGCGCCCGGGTCTGCGACGGCCACGCCGCGTGGGAGCCGTTCTTCGCGGCGGTCGCGCAGGCGGTCGTCCGGTCGTCCCGGCTCTCCTGCGAGATCGACATCCCCGAGCCGAGCGGCGGCGCGACGCTCGACCCCGACGCGGTCAACGTGAGGATCGCGGACGAAGGCGCCGAAGAGGTCCTGTTCCGGGTGGGCAGCGCCGAGGGCTGCGGCCCGGGCGGCGGCTGGTACTACGATGATCCCGCGCGCCCGGAGCAGGTGGTGCTGTGCCCGGCCTCGTGTGACCGCGCGCAGGCCGTGGTCGGCCCGGGCAAGGCCGGCCGCATCGAGGTGCTCTTCGGCTGCTCCACGATCACCCGGTAGAGGGGGGTCAGCGGATCACGGTCTCGCAGCCGAGCAGGATCTGGAGCTTGGCGGCGGAGGCCTCTCGCGCGGCGTCGCAGGTGGCGCGGCACAGGGTGAGGGAGGACGGGCGGGCGGGGTTGTCGTAGCGCCAGCCTGGACCGTCGCAGTCGGGGTTCTGGGGGAGGATCTGCTCGGGGGCGCCCTCCAGGGCGAAGAGGACGTTGACGTCGGAGAACGAGACCTGTCCGCCGGCCACCTGCGAGGGCACCGCGTAGTCGCAGGGGAGCGCCTGGCCAGTCACCTTCGCGAGCGCTTCCTGGAACTCGACCGCGATGTTGGTCGACCCGACGAGGACCGCGGCGTCGGTGCCGCCCGCGGCCGCGATCTGGTTGGCGATGCGCTGGTCGACGCCGGGGAGCCCGATCACGAAGGTGCGCACCGGAGGGCGGTAGGCCGCGGCGGCCGCGGCGAGCTCGGCGATATCGTCCGGGTCCTCCGGGTTTGCGGCGCCGCATTGCCCCGGAGGTCCTTGCGGCTTGCCGTCGGTGACGAGCAGCACCGCGGAGGCCTCGCCGGGGTTGTTCTCCGCGACCTCGATGCCCTTGAGCAGCGCGCCGCCGAGCGCCGGATAGATGGGCGTGCTCTGCCCGTCCGGCACCTCGGCCTCGAGGGCCTCGACGATCGCGGCCGCGTTGTCCGGCAGCGGGCCGAACGGGACGAGCGGCGCCTTGTAGGCGTCCTCTTCGCAGGCGGGCACGGTGTCCGGTTTTCGCGGGAAGAAGCGCAGCGCCACGCGCACGCCGGCGAACCTCGCGCTGTTCACGAACGCCGTCAGGCCGGCCTTCGCGCTGGTCCACTTGTCCTCGGTCATCGAGGAGGACTTGTCCATCATGATGTAGAGATTGAGCGGGACCGCGATCGCCTCCTCGGTGACGAGCGCGCAGGCGGCGTCCGGGTCGAGAGGCTCCTCGGTGGGCGCGTCGCCGAGCTGTCCACCGTCGAGATCTCCGCCCGGGCCGGTCCCTCCCGGCGGGGGCACGGAGCCGAGCCCCGAGTCCGGAGCGCAGGCGCCGTGGAGCAGCGCGGCGGCGAGCCCGAGCAGGGAGGCGAACGAGAGGTGGCGCAGCGGAGCTAGGTGCATGGGCGTGTCGGCAGCAGGTGAAGGCGGAGACAGACAGAAGACTACCGGAGTCGGCGATGAGCGCGAGCGCGAACTCGCCGTGCGTGAGCTGGCTTGCCAGCGCAGCGCGCCATGGCCGGCGTCGGTCGATGCGGCCTGTACGGTCGCGTGCGCCGCTCCTCGCCGGTGGGGTGTCGCTATTACGGATAGCCCGACAAAGTCTTTCCGCAAAACGCGCGAAGGTGCAGAATTAAGCATGCGCGTGCGATTCTTTCTCGAAGCGGCTTCTCTGCTCGCGTTGCTCTCTGCGCTCGGCTGCGCGGAGAGCAGCCAGATCGACGGCCCGTACGTCCCCCCGGGCTCGGGCACCGGCGGCGGCTCCGGAGCGGGCGGCGCGCCTGCCGCGAGCGGTGCCACCTCGACGTCATCAAGCAGCAGCGCGGCCGCCACGACCGGGGCGGGCGGCGAGGGTGGCGACCCGACGGGCTCAGGCGGAGAGGGCGGCGAGGGCGGCGGCGGTGACGGCGGCAGCGGGGGTGGCGAGGTGATCGATCCCTGCGCGATGGGGTGTATGCCGGGCACACACGACGTGGATGGGAACCCGCTCACGGGCCAGTGCGGCTGTGAGTACGTGTGCACGCCGACCTCTGCGACCGAGGATCCGATCGACGCCGACTTCACGGACTCCAACTGCGATGGCGGCGACGGGCTCGTGGAGCAGTGCGTCTACGTGTCGGCCAGCGAGGGGGATGACACCAACAGCGGGACGCGCACGTCCCCGATGCAGACGATCGAGGCGGCGATCCTGGTGGCGCGCGACAACGCGGTGCCCGCGGTCTGCGTCTCCGGCGAGCCGTACGATGAGGCCGTCACGGTCGTCTCCGGCATCAGCATCTATGGCGGGTTCGATCACCGGAACCCCGATTTCAAGTTCCGGAGATCCCCCGACGTGACCACGACCGTACGCGCGCCGGGCACGGTGTTTCACGCGCCCGCGATCGAGCAGGAGACGCACATCGAGGGCCTCACGATCGAGGCGCTGACGTCGCCGACGCCCGGCGCGAGCACGTATGGAGTGCGGCTCGGCGGCGGGCTCGCGCAGCTCTTCGTGCGGTACAACCAGATCGAGGTGGAGAACGGTCAGGATGGTGCCGACGGTGCGCACGGCGCGGCGCACGCGGCCGGGACGGCGCCGGCGGGGATCGCTGGTGGGGCGGGCTGCAGCGACTGCAGCAGCGTGGGCGCAGGCGGCCCCGCGCCGGTGTGCGACGACCCTGGCGGCAGGGGCGGCAACGGCGGACACAACAACGGCAGCGGCGGGGCGGGCTCGCCGGGGAGCCGCGGAGCGGCCGGAGGCGAGGGCGGCGCCTCGGCGCGCGCCTGTTACGACCGCAGTTCGGCAGGCCGAAACGGCGCGGCCGGCGGGGCTGGGGTGCAGGGGACGCCCGGGACGGGGGGCGCGAGCCTGGGCACCATCGCGTCCGGCGTCTATCAGCCTGCCAACGGTACGAACGGGCAGCCCGGCATCAATGGCGGCGGCGGCGGCGGCGCAGGCGGTGGCGGCGGCGGCTCGTGCCAGTTCGCCGGGTTTTGCACCTGCGATGCAGACGGCGGCGGCGGCGGCGGCAGCGGCGGGTGCGGCGGGCTCGGCGGGCGCGCCGGGCTGGGCGGGCGCGGAGGCGGCGGGAGCTTCGGCATCTTCGCGGCGGCCGGACGGGTGGTCATCTCAGGCAACGTCATCAGGACCGGCGTGGGTGGCCGCGGCGGTCGCGGTGGCAACGGCGGCGCGCACCAGCTCGGGGGCAACGGCGGCACAGGCGGCACGGGGTTCGACGACTCTGGCCAGGGCAGCACCGGGGGTCGAGGCGGCAACGGCGGCGATGGCGGCCCCGCCGGGGGTGGCGGCGGCGGTCCGAGCGCCTGCCTGGCGCGATCCCGAAGCGTGGTGTTCACGTTCTCGCTCGCGGACAACAGCTGCACGACCCTCGCCCCCGGCCTGGGTGGCGCCGGCGGCACGAACCCGAGCGGCGGCGCCGCGGGTGCCGGGCGGGACGGCACGGCCGGACCGAATCTGCAGGTCAACTGACCGGCGGTCTGCCTCGGCGCTGAAGCCGCACATGACTGCTGTAACCCGGCGCCCTCCGGGACGACCATCCAAGCAATGAAATCGAGGCAGATGCTGCGTCTGCCTCCGGCGCCGAAGAAAGATCTCGGACGCGCACTGGATTAACTCGACCCTTCTCGTGAACCTATCTTCCGACCCGTTCGAGGTCGATTTTTGCCACAACCACGCTGCTCTCACCCCCCTCGCCGATTTTCATCCCGCTGCCAAAATCCAGCAATCCATCGTTGAGTCCAACGACCACCAGCTCATTCGTCTCCGGTCCGGCATCCACGCTGATGATCACTTGCAATGCGGCAGGATCGCCGAAACGCCTGCTCCAGAGGTGCTCTCCACGAGCGCTCAGCTTTGCGACTGTCCAGTCTGGGTCTCCCCTCCCACCAAGCATCCCGCCCCCGAAGTCGACGCCACCAGCGACGCTGGCGCCGAGCACGATCTCCCCCGCAGTGTCAAAGGCGACACGGGGCCCAAGGATAACAGCAAGGCTGTCCTCCGGCTCGATCTGGGGCGAATCATCCCCGAATTTCAATGACCACAAGTGACTACCGGCGGAGGAGAGCTTCACGAGCAGGAGATCCGAATCCGGCGTCCCGCTCGTCTGTTGGGCACCGGGAACATTCGGCGTTATGATTCTGATCGCTCCGGCGAGAGCCCCACCCACGAGGACGTCCCCTCGCGCGTCGACGTCGATGTCGCTTATCCAGGCGTCGCCCTCCCCTTGGATGATCGAGGTCCAGTCCCGGTCCCCGGTGGGTACCAGCTTGAGAACGAAGGCGCCGGCGCCCGAGGGGCTCTCGGCGAAGCCTTCACCGAAGCCAAATCGGATGGATCCCGTGAACCGGCCCCCCACGATCATATTGCCGTCGGGATCCGTAGCGACCGCGGTAGCCTCGATGGTCGTCGTCGTCATGGTGTCTTCAGGATTCCCGAGCTGAAGGCTCCACTGCTCGTCGCCTGTCTCGCCGTCCAATCTCACGATGAAGGCGTCCTTCGCCGCGGTTGTCAGGGTCGACGAGCCGAGATTCACCTCGCCTTCGAAGGAGCCGACAAGAACCACGTCGTCGTCGGGGGTAGCCGCCGCGTCGAGGGTGGAGACGCGCCCTGTCCCCGTGAACAGGTCGCGCTGCCAGCGCAGCTCGCCGTCGGGCGAGAACCTGGCCACAAAAGAAGCACGTCCATCGGGGGTCGGCGCCGTGAGGGGTTCTTCGTCGCCGAGATCGATCGAGTTCTGATAGCGCCCCGCCAGCACGATGCTGTCGTCAGGCAGAACTGCAAGGCGGGGCTGGAAGGCGCCGTCCGCATCGCTCACCGAGAGCTGCCGGCTGAAAGCATGGCTGCCGTCGGGCTTCAGCTTGGCGAGAAAGAACGCCATGTGAGAGGAGATCAGCGGGGGTCCGCCAAAATCCACGGTTCCTTGAAAGATTCCCGAGATGAGGATGTTCCCCTTGGAGTCGAGCCGAGCGCTCTCGGCATAAGCGAATTCATGACTCCCGAAGCCCTTCGCCCAGACCGCTCCCGAGCACGACTCCGCATCGCAGTCCTCGAACTCGTCGAGGCCGAGGACCTGGCCACACGAAGCGTTGCCGCAGAGCGCCGCCAATGCGAGCACGTGGACGGCGCGAACGAGGCGAGAATACGGATCACGGCGCATGGCGACGCATGAGGCCCCAGCCGTCCACGTCCGTCAAGGGTGAAGCAAGATACTCAGAGCGCCCGCTCGGTTCATGCCGTCGGACCTCTTCATGCGGCAGCTCGGCGCTACGGCAGACTCACATGGGTAACGCGTTCGTGTGCCCGCGCTGGAGCAATCGCGCTTCTCGCGCGCGCCCCTCCTCCAAAGTCCCGTACCCGACCAGGCGCGCCCCCGCCGCCCGCTCACCTCGGCTTGCCGGCGCGGGCCACGCGGCGCGCGGCCATCCTCGCCCGCGCCTCGGACAGCGCCGCCACCTCGCCCGGCCGCACGCCCGCGGCGCGGACGAGCAGCGCCTCGTCCACCGCACGCACGACCTCAACCATCCGCCCGCTCCGGAGGTGGTCCGCGAGCTCCGGGCGCAGCGCCCGCAGCGCGCCCCCCGCGGCGTCGAGCGCGGCGGGCGAGGGCATCGGCAGCCGGTCGGCTTCCTTCGGCTCGATCTTCAGGATCCCGCCGCCGTACGAGCGGCCGACCAGCTCGGCGCCGAGCAGGGTCGCGCTGTTCAACATGGCGAGCGGCAGGAGGTCCGCGCCGAGCTCGCGCCGGTCGCGCTTCAACGTCACGCCGTGGATGGAGTTCAGGTGCGCGGCCCCGGCCTGATTCCACACGAGCCTCGGCGTATCGTGGTTCATGTAGGTGAGGAACAGGTCGGGCACACGCGCGGTCGGGACGCGCCACCACGGCGAGCGCACGGCGCACTTGTACGCCGCGTGGACGCCGCGCTGCTCGCCGGCGTCGATGTAACGCCGCGCGGCCTCGGAAGGGTCGTCCCTGTCCGGATAGAACAGGTAGACGCGGGCCCCCGCTCCGGCCATCTCCTCGAAGGTCCGGTCCGTGAAGGCGAGCCCGCGGAGGTGGCTTGATCCAGGCGGTGAGATGCGGAGTCGCTCGCCCTCCGGCAGCCCCAGCCGCGCGACCTCGGCCGCCGTGAGGGTGAAGTACGTATTCTTGCCCGTGACCATGCCGAGATCGGTGTCGCCCCAGGCGGAGAGCACCTCGAAGCTCGGCCCGGCCGTCAGCGCGGCGTAGGCGCGCGCGGCCTCCGGCGGCAGCAGCGCTTCGGTCCACTTGTCCTCGGCGCCCGCCGGCGACCAGGGGCGCGCCGGGGAGGCCGACGGCCCGCCGAGGGCCTGCAGGCCGTCGAGGTCGTGCACCTGGAAGAGGTCGAAGCGCGGCGTCGGCCCCTCCCCTTCCGCCAGGAGGAGGACCACCTCTTCCAGGACCTCCGGGAACACGCGCTCCTCGAACATGACGAGCTGAACCGATCGGAAGCGATCCAGGAGGAAGCGCCGGACCGACGCCGCGTAGTTGACGGACAGCAGCGCGGCCGGCAGCACGAGGGCGAGCCGGCCGTGCTTCCGGAGGAAGCTCGCCGCGTGCACCACGAACGCGGCCCACGCGTTCGCGAGCCCGCTCAGCCGGACGCCCTGCGACAGCGCCGCCCGCTGGGCCTTGAGCCGGTCCTTCCCCGAGAACGATTGGTAACGGATGTAGGGCGGGTTCCCGATGACCACGTCGAACCGGGGCGCGGCGGGCTCATCGAAGAAGTCGCCGATGCGCAGCGCCGACCGGAGCCCCTCCCCGCGCAGGCAGGCCCGGGCCGCGCTGATGGACGGCGGGTGAACATCGAGCCCGTGCAGCGTCGTACGGCCGCCGAGCGCCCGCAGCCGGCGCCCCGCGGCCGAGAGGATCGAGGCGTGCCCACACGAGGGCTCGAGGATTCGGTCCTTCGGCGAGCGGACCGCCCAGGACGCCAGGAACTCGGCCAGCCGGAGGGGCGTGAAGAACGCGCCGCGAGCCTTTCGCTTCTCGCTGCTGTCGAACACGAGGGACAGCTGAGCCGGCACAACGACCAGGGTACCCGCGCCCCCCGTGGCACGCTCAAAATAAGGAGGCGATCGGCAGCCGCGGGCGCCGCACCGTCGCGGTCGTACCCGGGACGGTCGCGCCAGCCGCGGGCGGCGGGCCTGCCGTCCGTCGCGATAGCGGACGTTCCTCCGTTCACCCCTGTCGCGATACTGGATGATCCTCCGCTCGGCGCGCCGGCGTCTCCAAGCCCATGGAGGCGCGTCCGCTAGACTGGAGCAAAGCGATGGCCGCCAGCGGGAACACTTTGCGGCCGCACAGGGGCCGGTTAGAACAGCCTCGCGACAAGCGACGAGCGCTGAAGACAGGGAGGCCCCCCATGATGACCGCGATGCAGATGCCGATGATGCCCCAGATGATGAACCCGGAGATGACGTCTGGTGCCTCGATGATGCCCGGCATGATGGGCATGGGCATGCCGATGATGCCCGGCATGATGGGCATGGGCATGCCGATGATGCCCGGCATGATGGGCATGGGCGGCATGGGCATGCCGATGATGGGCATGGGCATGCCGATGATGCCCGGCATGATGGGCATGGGCGGCATGGGCATGCCGATGATGGGCATGGGCATGCCGATGATGCCCGGCATGGGCATGGGCGGCATGGGCATGCCGATGATGCCCGGCATGGGCATGGGCATGCCCATGATGTGCAAGATGACCTGTGAGATGACCAAGGACGGGATGACCTGCAAGATGATGCCGGTCGAGGGCATGTCGATGGACATGCTCAAGGAGCGCTGCGACGCGATGATGAAGATGATGTCGGCCGGCATGCCGATGATGATGATGTGCGGCGGGATGCCCATGATGATGGGCACGACCGCCGCGACCAAGTAGCGCAGCCGGTCAGCAGCTCGCTTTCTTTGATTCGATCCACAGGACGCCGGCGCTCGCCGGCGTTCGTGTTTCCACCCCCCCGGGGTGGCGAGCGCCCCTCTTCAGGGGGCCGACAGCGAATACGTCATTACGAGGTACATCTGCGCCTCGACGTTGGCCGGGTTGCGATACACGTGCGGCGTATCGGCCTGGAACACCAGCGCGTCGCCCGTCGCGAGCAGGTAACGCTGGCCATCGACGCTGATCTCCACCGTCCCCTGGCTCACCACGATGTTCTCCGTCGTGCCGGGCGGATGAGCATCGGCCTCCTCCACGCTGAGCGGGGCGAGCCGGAGCTCGTAGAACTCGACCGTCCTGGGTGCATCGAACGGAAACAGCGCACGCGACGTGAATTTTCCGTCATGGGAAGTGAGCCGCTTGGCGCGGTCACAGCGCAGCAGCATCGGCCCGCTGGAGACGCGGTTGCTGATGAGCGCCGAGAACGGCACGCCGAGGGCGCGGGCGATCTTCCAGACGACATTGATGGTGGGCGCGCTACGGCCGAGCTCGATCTGCCCGAGCATGGCGCGGCTGACGCCGGAGACCTTCGAGAGCCGCTCCAGGGAGAGGCCGCGCCGCGTGCGGAGCCGCCGGAGGTTCTCGCCGACGACCGGCGTGAGATCCGCGGGCGAGTCGGAGTGGGCGACCTCGTAGGTCCACGCCTCCTCCCCATCCATCTCCTGCTCGCCGGCCTTTTCGTGGTGCACGTCCAGAGCGACCGGGACGGCGCCGTTCACCGAGGCAAGGCCGCTGTTCTGTCGTACCGATTTCATACCAGGTTGGCGCCACTCTACACGGGATCTCCGGGCTGGCAATACGACCAAGAACGTCACCTAATTGTAATTCAAGTTAATGTTCATCAGGAGATTCCGTCACTCCTCGGGATTGCGCCTGAGCTCGGCCCCCGGATCTCCTAGCGCGGTGTTCCTGTCCGGCGGGCGTGCCCGCTCCCCGCGCGCCCTCCCCCGTCGAGCGCGCCGCTCCCCTCCCATCCCTCCTCCGGGACACGCGCCCTCCGCTGTCGCGCCCGGCCACCTCTCTCCCCGTCGCGCCCCGCCGCGCCCTCCCGTCCCGCCCCGCGGCCCTCCCCGCGCCGCGCACCGGCCCGCCGCCCGCCGCGCCCCGGCCGCGGACCTGCCACATCCCCCGCCGTGCCCCCGCGCGCCCGGCAGCCGCCCCCTCCCGGCCAGCCCGGCTTCCGCCCGTACCTACCGCCGGAGCGCGAGAGCGGCTAGAACGTGGCCCCGTCTCGCATGGAGGTGCCGGCGCAGCGCGGTCGGGACACCGAGGAGTTGCCGATGGACCACGACATCCACGACGTGATCGACGGCCGGTACAAGCTGCTCGATGTGGTCGGCCAGGGAGGCCACGGCGTGGTGTACCGCGCCCTCGACCAGAAGCGCGGCGCCCTCGTCGCCGTCAAGTGCCTCCACCCGGAGTTCGCCTCCGACCCCGCCTTCAAGGCCCGGATGCGGCGCGAGGCGCGCGCCATGGGGGCGCTCTCCGGCACCAGCGCCACCCAGGTCTTCGCCTTCAGCGAGGCGCCCGACGGCACCCTCTACATCGTCATGGAGTTCCTGAGGGGCCGCGATCTCGAGACCACGCTCCGCCACATGGAGGCGCAGAACCAGCGGCTCCCGCTCGACCGGCTGAAGGAGCTGTTCCGCCCCATCGTCGACACCCTCGAGGCGGCGCACGCGCGCGGCATCGTCCACCGCGACCTCAAGCCCGCCAACATCTTCGTCCTCGAGCCCGATCCGGACGGCCCGTCCTCCACGCGCGCAAATAGTAATGTAGACCACAAAAACGGCGCTTCCTCATCTCCATTTCCCGCTCCGTTGAAGAGCGAGCCCCCCTGCGCGATCGGCGACTCGAACCCGCCCGGAAGCGGCGACGACGCGAGCAGCGGCCCGCAGATCTACGCGGGCGCGGCGTCGCGCGGCTGCGTGCGTCTGCTGGACTTCGGCCTTGTCAAGGTGATGCAGGCCGACCCCCTCACCCGCGAGGGCGCCATCCCGGGCTCGCCGAGCTACATCGCGCCCGAGGTGTGGAAGGGCCGGCCCCAGGAGATCGACCACCGGATCGACATCTACTCGCTCGGCGCGGTGCTCTTCCGCGCGCTCGGCGGCCGCGTCCCGTTCATGGGCGCGAGCCGTGTCGACATCCTGCTCGCCGCCGCGCGCGGCCCGCGGCCCAGCCTGCACGCCCTCCGCCCCGACCTGCCGCCCGAGGTGGACGTGTGGGTCGCCCAGACCCTCGCCATCACCCCCGAGGCGCGTTTTCAAGACGTCCGCGCGCTCTGGAGCGCGCTGGAGCCGCTGCTCGACCGCGCCGCGCGGGCCCCCGACGGCGCCGCCCGGAGCGGCGCAGTCCCGGCTTGAGACGTTTCCCTACCCGAGCGCCTTGCGACGCGGGAAGCGCCGCTGATAGCGTATCGGAAACCATGTCTGAACCGAGGGCCGCAGGATGAGCTCCTCGCCCGGCCTACTGCAGCCGAACACGCGGTTTCGCGACCGCTACCGCGTCCTGCGCGTCATCAAGTCGGGCGGCATGGGCGCGGTGTACGAGGTCCTCGACCAGGTGACCGCGACGCCCCGCGCGCTCAAGGTGATGCTGCCGAGCCTGCTCGACAGCGAGGAGCTGCGCGCCCGCTTCGCCCTCGAGGCCCGCGTCACCGGCAGCATCGAGAGCGATCACATCGTCAGGACCTCCGACGCCGGCGTCGACGAGGCGACCGGCACGCCGTTCCTCGTGATGGAGCTGCTCCGCGGCGAGGAGCTCGGCAGCCTCCTCAAGAAGCGCGGCGCGCTCCCCCCCGAGGACGTCGCCCTCTACCTCTTCCAGGCGTCGCTCGCGCTCGACAAGACGCACGCGGCCGGCATCATCCACCGCGACCTCAAGCCGGACAACCTGTTCGTCACGGTCCGCGACGACGGCTCGCCGTGCGTGAAGATCCTCGACTTCGGCATCGCCAAGGTCATCGAGCAGCACCACGCCTCCACGCTGACCCGGCAGATGATCGGCACGCCCGTGTACATGTCGCCCGAGCAGATCCGGGCCGAGCGCAACGTCGGCCCGCGCGCCGACATCCACGGGCTCGGCCACGTCGCGTACACGCTGCTCGTCGGCGAGACGTACTGGGCCGAGGAGGCCGAGTCGATCCCGTCGCCTTACCTGCTCGCCGCCGAGCTGCTGCGCGGCCCCCAGGAGCCGCCGAGCGCGCGCGCCGCCCGCCGGCGCTCCGCGACGTTGCCGAAGGAGTTCGACGCCTGGTTCCTCCGGGCGACCGCGCTCAAGCCGGACGACCGCTTCGAGCGCGCGTCCGTCGCGATCGACGCGCTCGCCGCCGCGCTCGGCGCCCCGCTCCCGCGGATGTCGCGCATCGTGCTCGTGCCGGAGCGCCCGCCGCCGGTCCCCGCCGGCCCGAGCCCGACCGCCCCCACGCAGCCGTCGCAGGCCGTCCAGCCCGCCGGCTTCGCCGACGTGCCGACCGTCACCGTGCCCGAGCTCGTCAAGACGCCCGTCTCGCGCCGCCCGCTGCGCCCGCACCCCGGCCCGAGCCCGCTGCCCCCCTCGCGCCCGGAGTCGTCGCGCCCGGAGATCCCGCCGGAGCCGTCGCGCCCGGAGCTGCCTCGCCCGGAGCTCTCGCAGCGCTCGCCCCTGAGCGGCGTGACGCCGAGCCGCACGACGCCCTCCCTCGGCGAATCGCCGAGGCCCTCCCTCGGCGAGCCGCCGCGGTCCTCCTTCGTCGAGCCGTCGCGGAGGCCCGAGCCGACCTCGCGGCGGGATCGCCCGCCGCAGCGCCGGTTCCAGGTGCGCGCCGACACGACGACCGGCGTGCTCTACGTGAAGGTCTGGGGTTTCTGGGACGTCGAGGAGGGCAAGGCGTACCTCGACGACTTCCGCGGCAAGGCCTCGACGCTGCTCGGGCTCGGCAAGCCCTGGTACGTGCTCGCCGACATCGCGGACTTCCCGCCGCAGCGGCCCGACGTGAGCCCCTACGTCGAGCAGACCATGGCGTTCGCGGCCGGCAACGGCATGCGGCGGGCCGCGAACCTCGTGAACAGCGCGCTCTCGAAGATGCAGATCTCCCGCCTGTCGGCCGCCATGGGGCTGCCCGAGTACTCGTTCTTCACCACCGAGGCGGACGCCCTCGCGTGGCTCTTCAAGGGTTGAGCGCTCAGCCGAGCACGAACCGGCGGATGCGCCCGGCGAGGCTCCGCACCTTCTCCTCGGCCTCGAGGTACCGCTCGGCCGCGTCGCGCAGGTTGGCCTGGCGCGACGCCATGAGCAGGCTGAGCTCGATCACGAGCTGCGGGCGCGCCTCGATGATCGGCTGCAGCGCCTCCTTCGTGATCTGGTAGAGCACCACCTCGTCGATCGCGCGCACCGTCGCGGTGCGCTCCTCGCCCGTGAGCAGCGCGAACTCGCCGAAGACCGCGCCCTTCTCGAGCGCGGCGACGGGCATGTCCTGCCCGTCGGGGTGCCGCACCAGGACCTCCACGGTGCCCGACGCCACGACGAACATCGCCGAGTCCCGCTGCCCCTGCAGCACGATCCGGTCGAGCGGGCCGTACTCGACCCGCCGCGCCTTCGTGGCGAGCCGGCGGAGCTCGCGGTCCAGCAGCGGCTTGAAGACCGGCGTGCGCCGGAGCAGCGTCATGACGTCGTCGGCGGTGGCCTCGCGCTGCGACTTGGCCGGCTCGTCGAGCTCGACGGACTGCGCGGCCCCGTAGCCGTCGCGCCGCTGCAGGGCGGCGAGCAGCGTGGGGTTCTTGTCCATGTACGCCTCGAGCAGGCTCGCGTTCCGCGGGATGCACTCCTCGCCCGTGTAATCCATGAGGTGCCGCTCGGCGGCCCACCGGGCGACGTCGTTCATCGACTTCCGGTACTGCCGGCACGCCGCGGGGAAGATGCCGTCCTGATCGCCGAACAGCCCGGTGAGCGCCTCGGGCATGAGGTTCAGCCCGAACAGCCGCATGTCGCCCCGCTGGTGCCAGAGCGCGAAGTCGCGCCAGCGCGGCTCCAGGTGCGAGAGCTCCGGGAACGCGAGCGCGCTGTTCTTGAGCACCGCCCGCTCCGCGTCGCGGAACACCCGGTGCCAGGTCTCCTGCGCGTTCCACAGGTTGGGGCCCGCGAGCTCGATCGCCTTCTGCAGGTCCGCGTGGTGGACGTGCAGGAACGCGAGCGTCGCCTTCTGCTTGCGCATCAGGTTCGTGAGGCTCACGGGCCCCGCCGAGAAGAAGCCGGCCGCGCGCGGCGCGACGTGCCGCATGTCCCAGACCTGCTTCCACGCCGCGGGGTCGATCGCCGCGCGGATCGGCGCGAACGCCTCGCCCTTCTCGAACGCGCGGCGCTCCTCCGGCGAGAGGATGTCGGGGTACTCGTCCTTCACGGCCTCGAAGATCCCGAGGCACGTGAGGAGCTCGAGGTAGAGCCCGAGCCGCAGCAGCCACCGCGGATCGGGGAGGTTGCGCCGGTGCTGCTCGAGATCCTGGTGGATGGCCCGGAGGTACAGGAGGGACTTGTCCGTGCCGATGGTGAGCACGGGGAACCACGGGTGGTAGCCGACGTGCAGCTCCTCGATCCCGAGCTCCTGCTGCTGGGCCTCCAGGTCCGCCTTCAGGAGCCGGTCGAGCAGGCGCGCGTAGAGCGAGCCGAAGCGGCCGGTGTCGAAGACCTCGACGTCGGTCGACTCGGACGAGACCGTCCTGCCGCCCTCGCTGAGCTTGATCTCGACCCGGATCTGCTGGCGGAACAGGCTCGCGAACGTGAACGGGTCGGCGCCGTCGGGGATGCGCGCGCGGAACTCGTCGGGCAGCTCGTGCCAGCCGTAGCCGCCGCCGGTCTCCTCGCCGGGCGGGTGCGGCATGAGCTGCCGCGCGGGGATGATCGTGGCGACGTAGACCGTCTGGTGGAACGAGTTCCACGGCGCCGGCTCGAGCTTCGGGACCGGGTAGGACGACGTCGAGACGATCTGGGGGCTGAGCGGCAGGTCGACGATGCCCGGCACCGGGCAAGGCTCGCCGTCGACGAGGTTCGCGGGGAGGAACCACGCCGACATGGTCACCTCGAACGGCCGCTCGAACGGCGCGACGAACGCGTAGAGGTCGCGCAGGCGGTAGAGCAGCCACACCTCGTCGCCGAGCTCCGCCGGGTCGCCCGCGGTGTTGACGCAGCCGACGCGCTCGCTGCACCCGTGCCCCGGGTAGAGCGCCTCGTCGACGGGCCGCTTGCCGGGCTCGAACGGGATGAGCTCCAGCGAGGGCGAGAGCTCGGCCGACTCCTCCTCCGGGCTCTGCCGCGCCTCGAGCTGGCGCAGGTACTGGCGGACCCGGGCGAGCTTGTCATCCCAGTCCATGCCCTCCACGCGGCTCATGAGCAGCCGCTTGAACTGCTTCTGGAACTCCTTCGGCGTCATCATCCTGCGTCACCTGAGTGCCCGGCGGCAGGACAGCCGCCCTCCGCGCGAGCTTACCGGCTCCGCGCGCGCGGCGTCCCCGAATCCGCCCGCGCGGCGTCCCCGAATCCGCCCGCGCGGCGTCCCCGAATCGGAGGGGATCCTGTCGGCGCGATCCCCTTGCGGCGCCGCGGGGCGGACGGTACGGGCATGCGCCTTATGGCTATCGAGATCCGCGAGCTCCGGCAGGGCGACAAGAAGGTCCTGAAGGACTTCTTGAACGTGGTCGACACCGTCTACGAGGGCGACCCCAGCTATATCCGGCCGCTCGATCTGGACATCCGCGATCGGCTCGACAGGAAGAAGAACCCGTTCTTCGAGCACGCCGAGGGGACGGCGTGGGTGGCCTACAAGGACGGCCGGCCGGCGGGCCGGATCACCGCGCAGGTCGATCACGAGCACCTACGGTACCACCGGGACGAGACGGGCATGTTCGGCTTCTTCGACACCATCGACGATCCCGAGACGGCCGGGGCGCTGCTCGCGGAGGCCGCCGGCTGGGTGCGCGCGCGCGGGATGAAGCGGATGCGCGGCCCCTACTCGCTCTCGATCAACGAGGAGGTCGGTTGCCTCGTCGAGGGCTTCGAGCACCCACCGGTGCTCATGATGTCCTACCACCGGCCGCACCAGGGCCGGCTCATCGAGCAGGCGGGGCTCGAGAAGGTGAAGGATCTCTACGCGTGGCGGTACGAGGTCGGCGACATCCCCGTCCGCGCGCAGAAGGCCCACGCCGAGATCCTGGCGATGCCGGAGGTGCACACGCGCTGCGGCGATCCGAAGAACCTGCTGCGCGACATCCGCATCCTCATGGACGTCTTCAACGACGCGTGGAGCGACAACTGGGGCTTCGTCCCGATGACCGAGAAGGAGCTCATCAAGTGGGCGAACGACGTGCGGCTCATCCTGATGCCCGAGCTCACGAAGCTCACGTTCATCGACGGCGAGCCCGCCGCCGTGTCGCTCGGGCTGCCCGACCTGAACGAGCTGATCAAGGACTTCCACGGCCGGCTCCTCCCGAGCGGGATCTTCAAGCTGCTCTGGCGGCTGCGCGTGCGCGGCCCGAAGAGCGGGCGCCTCGTCGTGCTCGGCATCCGCAAGAAGTGGCGCCACGTGCGGCGTTACGCCGGGCTCAGCGCCTTCCTCTACGTCGAGATGAACCGGGCGGCTCACCTGCTCGGCATGGAGGGCGGGGAGCTCGGGTGGACGCTGGAGGACAACGCCGCCATCAACGCGGGCATCCGGCTGATGGGCGGCCGGATCTACAAGAAGTACCGGGTGTACGAGCGCGCGCTCTGAGCGCGCGGGGGCGCAGCGGGGAGCGGCGGGAGGAAGCGGATCGATGAGGGTGCTGGTCACGGGCGCGAGCGGGTTCCTCGGCTCGCATGTCGCCGAGCAGCTCGCGCAGAAGGGGTACGGCGTCGTCGCCCTGGTGCGGCGCTCGTCGAGCACGAAGTTCCTGGCGACGCTGCGCGGCGTCGAGCTCGTCTACGGCGCCGTCGAGGACGCGGAGAGCGTCCGCCGCGCGGTGCTCGACGCGGGCGTCACCGCGATCGTGCACTCGGCCGGGCTGGTCAAGGCGCGCGACGAGGCGGAGTTCTTCCGGATCAACGTCGGCGGCACGCGGAACCTCCTCGACGCGGCGAAGGCCGCGCCCGCGCTGGAGCGCTTCGTGTTCGTCTCGAGCCTCGCCGCGGTCGGCCCGAGCCTCGACGGGCGCCCCGTCGCGGCCGACGCGCGCCCGTCGCCGGTGACGCGCTACGGCCGCTCGAAGCTCGAGGCCGAGCGGCTGGTCCTCGCCGAGAAGGACGCGCTCCCCGTCGTCGTCCTCCGCCCCCCGATGATCTACGGTCCGCGCGACCAGGAGTCGTTCGCGTTCTTCCAGAGCGTCGCGCGGCGCTTCCTGCCGATGCTCGGCGACGGCAGGAACACGCTGAGCGTCATCTACGCCACCGACGCGGCCGCCGCGTGCGTCCGGGCGCTCGAGAGCGACGCGCCGAGCGGCCGCGCCTACTTCATCGACGACGGCCGCGTGTACGTGTGGCGCGACATGCTCGCCGACGTGGAGGCCGCGCTCGGCGCGCGCGCGTTCGTCCGGGTCGGCGTGCCGTTCCCGCTCGTGCGCGGCGCCGCGCTCGCCAGCGAGGGTCTGAGCCGCCTCACCGGCAAGCCCGTGATGCTGACGCGCGACAAGCTGAACGAGCTCGCCGCGGCGCACTGGGTCTGCGACTCGAGCGAGGCGCGCAAGGAGCTCGGCTGGGCGCCCGAGGTGAGCTGGCCCGAGGGGACGCGCCGCGCGGTCGCGTGGTACCGCGAGCACGGCTGGCTGTGACGGCGGCGCCGCGGCGCGCTGCGACGGCGGCGCCGTGGCGCGCTGCGACGGCGGCGCCGCGGCGCGCGCTGTTTGACGCTCGCCCGCCGGCTCCGTACGGTAAACCCATGTGCCGCTGTCCGCACGCTGCCTCGGTCCTCACCGCCGCGGCGCTCGGCCTCGCGGCCGCCCTCGCGCGGGCGGAGCAGCCGCCGCCGGGCGGCGCGCCGGCCGCGGAGGCGCCGCGCGTCGCCCCGGGCGCCGCCGCGCCTCGGGCGGCCCTGCGCGGCGCCGTCGTGGTGGCCGTGGACGACGAGAGCGCCGAGGCGGCCCGGTCGCTCGCGCGTGTCGTCTACCGCGACCCCGCGCTTCGCCCGCCCATCGACGAGGCGGCGGCGCAGGCGCTCGCCGGCGAGCCCCCGCCGCCCGACGCGCCGGCCTCGGTCAAGGAGCTCGCCGAGGTGCGCCGCTCGGCCGGGCGCGCCGGGTCCGAGCCGGTCGCGCGCGGGCTGCTCGCGTCGCTCGGCGCGGGCGCTGGCGCGGCGCTCGTCGTGGCGGTGAGCACGGCGCAGGGCCACCCCGTCGCCCGCGTGCTGCACGTCGCGGGCGCGCGTTACGCGCCGCTCGAGCTCGGCGCGACGCTCCAGCGCGCCGCCGACGGCGCGGCCGCCCCTGCCGCGACGACCATCGACTGGCCCGGCGCGGGCGCGGCGATCCGCGCGCTGCTGCCCGCGGACGGGGGCGCGCCCGCGCGGTCGGCGGAAGGCGGCCCGGTGCGCCCGCTCGCGACCGCGGCCCCGCCGACGCCGGCGGGCGCGCCGCCCGCGCAGAGCGAACGCCGTTCGGTGTGGAGCTCTCCCTGGTTCTGGGGGCCGCTGGCGGGCGTCGCCGCGACCGGGCTCGCGGTGCTGGTGCTCGCCCAGACGGGCGCGAGCGACGGCGACACCGTTCACCTCAAGGGCCGGATCGCGCCATGACGCGGTCGGCCCGGCGCAGCCCGGCGGCGTTGGGGCTGAGGCTCGCGGCGCTCCTGTGCCTCGCGCTCGTCACCGCGCCCCGGCCGGCCCGCGGCGCCCCGCGCGTCTACGACGCGCCCGCCGCGGCGCTCCACGGCGCGGCCGCGCCCGTGGTCCCGCCGCCCCCGCCGGAGTACCTCACCGAGGATCTCCGCTGGCTCGAGGTCGCCTACCACCCGTCGACGCGCGACCGCGTCCGCTCCCTGATCGCGCGCGCCGGCGCCTTCCGCGCCGAGCTCGGCGCCCTGCTCGGCCGCGAGGTGCTGGTCGCGCCGGTGAAGGTCCGGATCGCGGCCGTCCCCGCCGAGCTCGACAACCTCGTCCCCGGGGGGATCGACGCCCCCGCGACGGCCGTCGCGTTCGGCGCGCTGCGGCTCGCCGTGCTCAGCGCCGGCCCCCGCCTCGGCTTCGACCCGCCCGATCTCGAGCGCGCCTTCCGTCACGCGCTCGCGCACCTCGCCCTCGACGAGGCCACGGGCGGCGCCGAGCTCCCGCCCTGGTTCCACGAGGGCTTCGCCGTCCACGCGTCGGGCGACGGCGCTGCCCGCCGCGCGCAGCTGCTCAGCGTCGCCGCGCTCAGGTCGCGCCTGCTCCCGCTGGCCGAGATCGAGGCGGGACTGCCGGGCGCCGAGGACGCGGCCGCGCCGCTGGCCCGCGCGCAGGCGGCGGATCTCGTCCGGTTCCTCGTCGCGGGCGACCGCCGGCATGGCTTCGCGCGCGCCCTGGACGAGGTGCGCGCCGGCGCGCCGCTCGCGGCCGCGCTCGAGTCCGCCTACGCCGCGCCGCGCTCCGAGCTCGAGCGCGCGTGGCGCGCCGACGTGGCGCGCCGCTACGGCTTCCTCCCGGTGCTCGCGGGCTCGCTGCTGCTGCTCGGGCTGATCATCGCGGGCAAGCTCGCCGTGCAGCGGCTCCGCCGGCGGAGGTCCGCGCCGCCCCCCGCCCCGCGCCGGAGGTTCCGCGCCGCGCCGGAGCCGCGCCCCCGTCCCGCGCGCCCGTCCACGGCGCAGCTCGTGGCCACGCTGGGCGCGCGCCACCGCGGCGACGCCGACGGCGACACGGACGTCCCGAAGGTGGAGCACAACGGCCAGTGGCACACGCTCCACTGAACCCCGCGGAGGCCGCCGGCCCGAGCTCCGGCCCCCGGCGGGAGCAGCGCCGGCTCATCGATCTCGCGATCGGCGCCGCCTGGATCGTCGGCCTCGCCGCGGTCCTGCGGCTCACCTCCCTGCTGCTCTCGTCGAGCCCGCTCGCGGCGGCGCTCGCCGGCGCCGTCGTCGCCGACCTCGCCGCCGCGCGCGCCGGCGTGCAGTGGCTCGATCCTCGGGAGCGGGCCGACCCGGCCCACCGCGCCCGGGTCGCGCGCCGCATCGGCCTCGGCGCGGCGCTGGGCGCGCTCGCCGTGCTGCTCGCGCTCGGCGTCGCCGTGATCCTCGGCTGGGCGCGCGTCGAGGCCGGGGCCCCCTCGGCGAGCTTCGGCTTTGCCCTCGCGCGCGCGGCCGCGCTCGCCGTGCGCGACGAGCTCCTGCTCACGGGCATCCCCTTCGCCACCGCGGCGCGCGCCGGCCTCTCGAGCCGCTACGCGCTGGGCTTCTCGGCGCTCGCGCACGGCGCCGCGATCGGGCTCGCCCCGGGCGCGTCCGCGGCGAGCTTCGCGCTGGCCACCGCGCTGGGCGCGCTCACCGCGGCGCTCTGGCGCCGGGGCCGGGGCGCGTTCGCCGCGGTCGCCGCCCACGCGAGCTTCATCGCGCTCGCCGGCGCCGGCCTGCGCGGCTCCCTGCTCGACGCCACGTGGGCCGACGGCGCCCTCGCCGCCGGGACCCGCGCCTTCGGCCCCCCGGCCTGGCTCACCGCGCTCACGCTCGCGATCCTGGCCGCGCTCATCCTCCGCCCCGCCGCGCCCCGCCTCCGCCGGCCGGCGCCGTAGCGGCCCGGCCCCCGCCGGCCGACGACGCAGCGCCCCCGCCCCTGCTGGGCGCGAAGCGACCCCGCCCTCGCCGGGCGCGAACGCCACCGTGGCGCCCGCGCCCGGCGTGAACGTCCGCTGAACCGACACGGAGAGTTCACAGCGCGGTGCGACGACGGGCAGCACGGCCGATCGCGGGCCGAACTGCGCACGTCCCACAGCGCCTCACTCCTAGGACAAGACTATGACATATTCCAGCGCAGCGCGTCAAACCCACATTGACGCGGCGCCTGCGAAGATCCAACGATGGGAGATGCATTTCGGAAACGTCCGTCAGATTGTGCCGGCAATGCTGCTCGTCCTCGGGACGACCGGCTGCGGCATGGCGACGATGGTCGAGACGAACACGCGCTCCATCCAGGCGACCACGGAGGCGATGAAGCGCACGCAGGAGGTGATCGAGGCGTCGAACCAGGCGCTGCGCGAGTCGCAGCAGAGCCTCGATCGCCTCGCCGAGCTGCGCCAGCCGATGGAGAAGGTCGCGGAGATGCAGGAGGCGATGGAGCGGCTGGCCGAGCTCAAGGCGTCCATGGACGCGATGCAGCGGAGCCTGCGGGAGACCGCGAGCCTCGAGCAGTCGATGGATCGCCTGAGCGAGATGAAGGCGACGATCGCCGCGATGAACGAGAGCCTCGAGGGCCTCCGGGGTCCGCTCTCGGACGTCGCCGCCCTGAACGCCCCGATGCGCGACGTCGCCGGCCTCAAGCAGCCGATGGAGCAGGTCGCGACGCTGCGCGAGCCGATGAAGGAGGTGAGCAAGCTGTCGGCGCCGATGGAGGAGATGAGCCAGCTCGGCAGCGACGCCTCGCGGCAGACCGGCCTGCTCGCGGTCGGCCTGCTCGGCTGGGGGCTCATGACGTTCCTCGGCGTCTATTTCGGCGTCCAGGCCGGCTCCCGCCGGCAGCAGCGCCTCGCGGAGGGCGAGGGGGACGCGGGCCCGGCCCCGCCGCGCGCCGACCCCGTGTCCCGCCTGCTCGCCAGGGGCCGGAGCTTCGAGCGCCGGGCTCAGGTCAAGTCGATGTGATCCACGTGCGCTCGGTGAAGCGAGCGGCGGACGACTCCGCCGCTCGTTCCCCGCCGCGCTGCGCGTGGTGATCGGACGTCAGGCGCCGGTCAACGGTAGACGCGCCACTGATCCAACATGCGCTGGGTCTGCCCTGCGGTGAACCTGTCCATGCACCCATCGTCGGTGTAGTCCATGAAGTTCTCGATTGGATCGGAGCCAGTGCCGCTGCATGTATTCAGACCCCTGGGGCAGCCGTACGCGGGCTCTTTTTCAGCGGGCGTGTCGGAGACGTAGTCCCCGACCCCGGAGCAGCCGCCCTGGAACGTGTGATAGAGGCCCAGCCAGTGCCCCACCTCATGAGTGCCCGTGTCCCCCAGGTTGTAGGGGATCGCGTCCCCGCCCGGCAGCGACGAGTAGAGGAGGACGACGCCGTCGCTGGCGAGGTTCGCATCGGCGGATGACGGGAACGTCGCCCAGCCGAGCAGGCCGCCGCCCACGTTGGCCGTGTAGATGTTGAGGTCCGCTTTCGTGCCGCGACGCAGCGCCGCCTTGACGTTCTTCTCGGTCCTGGACCCTTGCCTCATCGTGTACCACGTCGAGTTGGTCGTCCGGTCGGTTGACACGAGCGTGAAGCTGAAGCCGGTGCTCGCGTAGGCGGCGTTGAGCACACCGATCTGTTCGTTGATCATCGAGTCGGGCACGTCGCCGTTCGAGATGCCCGGGCCCTTGTTGATGACGTGGAAGTACACGTTGATAGTGGCAGGGGCGACCCCCGTGAACCCGGACGGCGCGCGGCTGCGCAGGACCTCCTCGATCGCCATCTTCTGCTCGTCGCTCGGCTCGATGGTGCCGCAGCCGCGCTTCAGCCGGACCGGGGCCACGTCCGCCTGCTCGGGGTCGACGTCGGCGACGGTCGTCTCTTCTTCTTCCGCGGGGTCGAGCGGCTCGCCGGCGCACGCGGCGCTCAAGGTAGCGATCAAGACTAAGGCAAGTACCTCCGCACGCGTCCGATCTCGCATAGACGTTCTCCTTGGGTCGTTCCCCGCAAAGGACGTCGAAATATAGCGCTTCGGTGACAACCGGTTCAATTCGAAAAGAAAGGTTTTAGGTCAAAACGACAGGGGGAGATCCCGCGGCGGTCCGCGCTGGTCCCGTCCTCCTTTGCTGGCGGAATCCGCGCACACACACGCGCGCGCGATGACGCAGCGCAAGGCCGGTTTCGAGCGGACACTCAGGTGATCCAACTTGGAGCGATCGCTCCATTATGGAGCACAGACCGCTTGCCGGAGCGCGCGGTGACGCGTCCGCCTGGCATGTGCAGATCGCGACGCGCGACCTGCTCGAGGCACACAGGGTCGCCCGACTCGCCATCTGCCGCGCTGTCGTCCCCGCTGCCTCTTTTCGCGTCCGCCCGGGATCTCGCGGCGCCGTCGCGTCCGCGCGGAGCGAAACCGACGGCGCTCGCCGGGCCGGTGGGCCAGAGGCCGCGCGGCGGGGCGGGCTCGGTAGCGGCCGGGCGGCCTCTCACCGCCGTGTGCTCGGCGCGAGATCGGCCCGGGCACAGCGCGCCCGGCGCGCCACGCGCATCCCGATTGCAGTACCGTCCGGGCGACGGTAGAGGTGTCCCCATGGCGCGTTCGAAAGCAGGTCAGTCCGCGGACCAGCTCCGCGAGCAGATCCGGGCGGCCGGACTGCGAGCCACCTCACCGCGCATCGCCGTGCTGCAGAGCCTCGGCCGCTCGCGCACGCCCACCAGCCACGCCGAGCTCGCGGCAGAGCTCGCCCCGAAGGGCTGGGATCGCGCCACCATCTACCGCAACCTGATCGATCTGACGAACGCCGGCCTCGTGCGCCGCACCGACATGGGCGACCACCTCTGGCGCTTCGAGCTGCGCGAGGGCGCCGGCAGCCACGCGACCGACGAGCACCCGCACTTCATGTGCGACACGTGCGGCGACGTGCTCTGCCTCCCCGACGAGAGCATCGAGATCAAGGCGGCGCGCGGCGCGCCCCGCGCGCTGCGTCGCAAGGGCCTCCAGATCCAGATCAAGGGCCGCTGCGACCGCTGCGTGCAGGCCTGAGCCGCGGCGCAGCGCCGCCGAGCCGCGGCGAGCGGCCGCGCGCATCTCGGTTGCAACACCAATTTGATGTTGATTAGGGCCCGTCGCTCGGGCATAGCCCAGCGCTCCCATGCTCGCGCTCGTCGTCGCCCTGTCGATCGCCGGCCTCGCCGCGGGGCCGCTCCTCGTGGCGCTCGGCCGGCGCCGGGCGCTGCCGACGTCCGCGCTCGACGGGCTGACGCTCGGCCTGGTCCCCGCCCTCGTCCTCTCGCGCCACCTGCCGCACGTGGTCGAGGAGATCGGCGCGCAGGCGGTCCTGTGGCTCGCGCTCGGGTACGCGGCGCTCTGGCTCACAGAGCACCGGCGGCGCGGCGCCGGCGAGGCGCTCGGGCGAGAGGTCGCGTTCTCGGCGCTCGCCGTCCACGGGCTGCTCGACGGCGCCGGGCTCGCGCTGGCCGTGGCCGCGGCCGACGGCAGCACCGACGGGGTGCTCTTCGCGGTCGCCGTCGTCGTGCACCGCCTGCCGGAGGGGCTGTCGCTCGCCGCGCGCTTCTTGCCGGCCTGGGGGTGGCGGCAGCTCACCGCGCGCCTCGGGTTGCTCGCGGCGCTCACGCTGCTCGGCGCCCTGCTCGGCCACGGCCTCCTGGAGCGCCTGCCGCACGAGTCGTTCGAGGCGTTCATCGCCTTCGGCCTGGGCGTCCTCCTGCGCATCGTGGTGCACACGCACGAGCCCCCGCCGCGCGACGCGAGGGCGCGGCTGACGAGCGCCCTCGCGTTCGCCTCCGGGCTCGCCGTCGTGCTCGCGATCCCCGACCCGGAGAGCTCCCTCACGCGCGCCCATCCGGGCGAGCCGTCGATCGCCGAGTCGCTCGGCCCGCTGTTCGTCGAGACCGCGCCCGCCATGCTCGCCGGGCTCGCCGCGGCGGGGCTCCTGCGCGTGTTCCTCCCGCTCCGCGCCGGCCTTCAGCTGCGCGGCGGCCCGGCGCTGATCCAGGCTGCCCGGGGCGTCGTGTCCGGGCTGCAGCTGCCCCTCGGCGCGCCCGGCGCCCTGCCGCTCGCGCGGCGGCACCTGCGCGCGGGCGCGCCGGTCGCCGCGGTGATCGCGCTGGCGATCGGCGCGCCGACGCTCGACGTGGGCAGCGCCGCGCTCTCGCTTCGGCTTCTCGGCCTGCCGCTCGCCGCGGCGCGCGTCGCGGCGGGCGCGCTCCTCGCCGTGGCGGTCGCGGTCCTCGTCGCCCGCGCGGCGGGCGGCGCCGCGCCGCCCGACGGCGCCGCGCCGCCCGACGGCGCCGCGCCGCCCGACGGCGCCACGCCGCCCGACGGCGCCACGCCGCCCGACGGCGCCGCGCCGCCCGACGGCGCGCCGCTCGCGCGCGGCCAGGCCGCGCCGCGGGCGCAGCTCCGCGCCGCGGTCGCCGAGGCCGTCGGGCCGGAGCTCGACCGGGTGGCCGCCTGGTACCTCGTCGGCCTGGTGCTCGCCGCCGTCGTGGAGGCGACGCTCGCGCCGGCCGCCGCCAGCGCGCTCGGTGCGCCGGCCGCCGTCGTCGTGAGCGCGCTCGCGGCGATGCCCGTGTACGTGTGCGCGCAGGGCGCGACGCCGCTCGCGGCCGTGATGATCCACAAGGGCCTCTCCGCCGGCGCGGCGCTCGCGTTCCTCCTCGTGGGGCCCGCGGTGAACCTCGCCCTGCTCGCCGCGCTGAGGCGATCGCTCGGCGCGGGCGCCGCCGCCGTGTTCGCGATCGCGAGCGTCGCCGTCGCCGTCGCGCTCGGCCTCGCCGCGAACGCCCTCCTCCCCGCCGCGTCGACCCCGGAGCTCCACGGGCTCCTCGCCCACGAGCACGCGATCGTCGAGTGGCTCTGCGCGGCGGCGCTCGGGGCGCTCCTGCTCGCGAGCTTCATGAGGCTCGGCCCGCGCGCGTGGTTCGGCAACATGAGCGCCCACGGCAACGCCGCTGCGCTCGATCCCGAGGATCCGCACGAGCACGGCGCCCACGCGCACGGGTGTGATCGCCACGGCGCGCCGGCCGATGCTCGCGAGCCTGCGGCCGCCGCGTGCCCCGGCGCGCCGCGCCCCTGAGCGCCGGGGCTCCGGAGCGCCGGCGCAGGGCGTTCGGCCGCCGCGCCCATCGCGCCCGCCACGCGGCGCTGCGCGCTCGCGCTCCGTCCCTCAGCGGATCCAGTACTTGCCGATCAGCACGAGCACCGTCACCCAGAACGCCACCCCGAGCCCCGCGGCGATGAGCATCGCGGGCGGCAGCCGCCGCCCGTGCCGCAGGAGCCGGCTCAGCGACGCGGCGGCGCCGCCGCGCGCCCCGGCGCTCGCCGCCGCGAGGCCGAGCTTGCCGCCGAGGCCGTGGTCCGAGGCGCGCCGCCCCGGCTGGCCGCGGAACCGCGCGGCGCGGAGCTCGCGGAGCACCGCCTCGAGCTCCTTCGCGAGGGCGCCCGCCGAGGCGATCCGGTCCTCGCGCTCGCGCCTGAGGCAGGCGTCGACGATCTGGCAGAGGCGCGGCGGGAGCCCGGGGTTGCGCGCGGCGATCGGGTCGCAGTCCTTGCTCAGGATGCGGACCATGAGCGCGTTGTAGTTCGGCGCCTGGTGCGGGAGCGTCCCGCTCAGCGCCTCGTACATGACGACGCCGAGCGACCAGATGTCGGCGCGGGCGTCGAGATCTTCGCGCCCCGCGGCCTGCTCGGGGGACATGTAGGCCGGCGAGCCGACCACGCAGCCCGTGCGGGTCAGCGCGAAGTTGTGCTCCTTCTCCATCACCTTGCTGATCCCGAAGTCGAGGATCTTCCCGATGAGCTCGCCCTGGTGATTGCGGTGGATGTAGATGTTCGCGGGCTTCAGGTCGCGGTGGATGATCCCCTGCTGATGGGCCATGTCGAGCGCCCGCGCGAGCCCGGTGAAGATCTCGACCAGCGTCTCGGGCTCGATCGTGCGCTCGCGCCGGAGCCACTCGTCGAGCCCCTCGCCGATGAGCAGCTCGAATACGAGGAAAGGCGAGCCGTCCTCGGCCTGCCCGAGATCGAGGATCTCGACGATGCTGGGGCTGCGCACCCGCCCGCTCGCCTTCGCCTCGTTGAAGAAGCGCTGGAGCGCGACGGCGTCCTCGGCGACGTCGGGGCGCATCACCTTGAGCGCCACGTCGCGATCGATGAGCTCGTTCTTCGCAGCCCAAACCGACCCGCTGGCCCCTGCGCCGAGGAGCTTCACGAGCCGGTAACGAGACTGGATAAGATCGCCAGGGTTCACTGCTGCGCCGAGGTATCGTCTTTCAGGAGGAGGGAGTCACCCCTCCCCCGACCCCCGAAGCGAGGCGAGGATAACCCGAGGCGACGGCGAGCGGTATCACGCGCCGCCGGCGCCGCGAGGGCGAATCGCGAGGAAGGCCGGCGGACAGCGAGGGTCACAGCGCAATTTTCTGCTGCGCCGGCCGCTCGCTGTCCGGATGGAGGGGGCCCGGACGTCGGAGGCTCAGACGTCGTAGTAGAGGAAGAACTCGTGCGGGACCGGGCGCAGCCGGATCGCGTCGACCTCGCGCTCGCGCTTGTAGTCGAGCCAGGTCTTGAGGATGTCGCGCGTGAAGACGTCGCCGCGGAGGAGGAACTCGTGGTCGCGCTCGAGCGCGCTGAGCGCCTCGTCGAGCGAGCCCGGCATGTGCGGCACTTCCTTCAGCTCCTCGGGCGAGAGCGCGTAGATGTCCTTGTCGAGCGGGTCGCCCGGATCGATCCGGTTCTGGACGCCGTCGAGGCCGGCCATCATCATGGCCGCGAAGGCGAGGTACGGATTGCAGCTCGCGTCCGGGAAGCGGACCTCGATGCGGCGGCCCTTCGGGCTGTTGCCGGGCGGCAGCGGGATGCGGATCGACGCCGAGCGGTTGCGGCTCGAGTACGCGAGGTTCACGGGCGCCTCGTAGCCGGGGACGAGCCGGCGGTAGCTGTTCGTCGTCGGGTTGGTGAGCGCCGCGAGCGCCTTCGCGTGCTTCAGGATGCCGCCGATGTACCAGAGCCCGGTGTCCGAGAGGCCCGCGTAGCCGTCGCCGGCGAAGAGCGGCTTGCCCTCCTTCCAGAGCGACTGGTGGCAGTGCATGCCGCTGCCGTTGTCCCCGTAGAGGGGCTTCGGCATGAACGTCACCGACTTGCCGTGCTTGCGGCCGACGTTCTTGATCACGTACTTGAACCACATGAGGTTGTCGGCCATCGCCGTCAGCGTCGAGAACCGGATGCCGATCTCACACTGCCCGGCCGACGCCACCTCGTGGTGCCCGACCTCGACGCCGATGCCCGTCTCGATCAGCGTGCTCATCATGTCGGCGCGCAGGTCGGAGAGCGTGTCGGTCGGCGGGACGGGGAAATACCCCTCCTTCGGCCGGATCTTGTGCCCGAGGTTCACGCCGGCCTTGCCGGTGTTCCAGACCGCCTCCTCGCTGTCGATCTCGTAGAAGGCGCCGCGCTGGCTGCTCTCGTAACGGACCGAGTCGAAGACGAAGAACTCGGCCTCGGGCCCGAAGTAGGTCGTATCGGCGATGCCGCTCGCGCGGAGGTGGTTCTCGGCCTTCTGCGCGATGTAGCGCGGGTCACGGCCGTAGGGCTGGCCGGTCACCGGATCGCTGATCTTGCAGATCATGCTGAGCGTCTTCTGGGCGTGGAAGGGGTCGAGCTTCGCCGTCGTCGGGTCGGGCGTCATGAGCATGTCGCTCGCGTTGATCGGCTGCCACCCGCGCACCGACGAGCCGTCGAACCCGATCCCCTCCTCGAAGATGTCCTCGTTCAGGCGAGACGCGGGGATCGTCGTGTGCTGCCAGACGCCGGGCAGATCGATGAATTTGAGATCGACAAACTTAACGTCGTTTTCCTTCGCAAACGCGACGACATCTTTCGGCTTCATGATCTTCCTCTACCTCGCTGAACTCTCTGCTCTCGATAGCTCTTGATGATGACGGCTGGCGGGCTCGCTTCTCGCCTGTCGCTGCTCGATCCCCGAGCCCGTGGCCTGCCGTGAATGCCCAGTGACGCTCTGTCAGCGTCTCGCGCGTCCCGCGCGTCTCGCGCGGCTCGCCTAGATGGCGTCCTCGCCGCGCTCCCCCGTCCGGATCCGCACGGCCTCCTCGACAGGGACGACGAAGATCTTGCCGTCGCCGATCCTGCCCGTCTTGGCGCTCTTCTCGATGGCGTCGATCACGTCGCTGACCATGCTGTCCGGCACCACGATGTCGACCTTCACCTTCGGGACGAAGTCGACGACGTACGCCGACCCGCGATAGACCTCCTTCTTGCCGCCGGTCCGACCGAAGCCTTTCACCTCGGTCACCGTCATGCCCTGAATCCCGACCTCGGCGAGGGCGTCCTTGACCTCGTCGAGCTTGAACGGCTTGATGATCGCCTCGACCTTTTTCATTGCGCACGCCTGTGGTGACCGGGTGCCCTCCGGCATGGAAGCCCGGACGCTCACCCGAAAAGCCCCGCCGGAGCAGAGCCGATGGAGGGGGGCCGCCTCGGCTGGCGGCCTCCCGTCGAGTTGCCGGGCGCCGCCCGGCCTCCGATCCGTGGCGGGGTCCGCCCGGTCTACCGAGCGTTGCCCCGACCCTTGTCAACGACGCGGGCGCCCATCCGGCGAGATGGCCGGATCAGGCAATCCCTTACCCCCGGGGCGCCGGCGCAGCACCCTAAGGTCTACGCTGATGTACCCAAGCTCATGTTTCCGGAATGTTTCGGGCACCGCGCGTGCGTGAGAAAAGTGTATCCGGCGATCAGAAAGTGGAGCCGGCTTACTTTTCCGCTGGCACCCCCCGGGGGGTCGGCGCCCGCTCCGGGGTGTAACCCTGCGGAAGAGCTCGCTTACCCACAACGTCGCCGGGGGGGCCCCCCCTCCCTCGCCAGACCAGGCCCGCGCTCGCCTTGTTCTTGCCGGGCGGCTCGCATAGTCTGCGCTGGCGAATCCAGTCGCGGGACAGCCCTGCCTGATGGCTTTGCCGAACAAAGCGAAGATCCCGGTAGGCACGGTCCTCGCCGGAAAATACCGCATCACACGCGAGATCGGGCGCGGCGGCATGGCCGCCGTGTACGAGGCCGAGCACATCGACATCGGCAAGCGCGTGGCGATCAAGGTGCTCGCACAGGAGCTCACGACCTCCGCCGTTGTGGTCGAGCGCTTCCTCCGCGAGGCCCGCGCCGCCGCGTCGATCCGCAGCCCCTTCATCTGCGACGTCTACGACTCCGGCAAGCTCGACGACGGGCGGCCCTTCCTGGTGCTCGAGCTCCTCGAAGGCGAGTCGCTCTACGAGCGCATGACGGTCGTGCGGTACCTCGATCCCGAGACGACCGTGGCCGTGGTGTCGCAGGTCTGCCGCGGGCTCACGAAGGCGCACGCCGCCTCGATCGTCCACCGCGATCTCAAGCCGGAGAACATCTTCCTCACGAAGGACGAGGAGGGCCGGCTCTGCGCGAAGATCCTCGACTTCGGCCTCGCGAAGTTCTACGCGCCGGTCGACGGCGGCGACGCGCACCCGCGCCTCACCCGCGAGGGCGCGGTCTTCGGGACGCCGGCGTACATGAGCCCGGAGCAGGTGCGCGGCCAGGGCGCGGTCGACCACCGCGCGGACCTCTGGGCGCTCGGCTGCATCACCTACGAGTGCCTCACGGGCCGCACCGTGTGGCAGACCGAGCAGGGCGTCGCGATGACGTTCGCGCAGATCGCGAACGCGCCGCTGCCGCTGCCCTCGGCGCTCCGCCCGGACCTCCCGCCGAGCTTCACCGTGTGGTTCGAGAAGGCGCTCGATCGCTCGATCGACCGCCGCTTCCAGACCGCGAAGGAGTTCGCCGACGAGCTCTCGATCGCGCTCGGCGTCGCGCAGCCGGCGTCGCCGCGCGGCGCGGAGCCGTCGCAGGTCGGGCTCGCCCCCACGCCGAGCGGGCAGGGGAACAGCAACATGGCCCCGCCGATCGACGTGTCGTTCGACACGCCGGGGCCGCTGCACATCGACGAGTCGCGGCGCACCGTCTCCTCGGGCCCGGCGGATCGCGCGGTGGATCCGCTCGGCGGGGTCGATCTATCCGGCCAGCCCGGCGGCGGGCGCCCGAGCCAGCAGGGCGTGGGCCAGCAGATCACGTTCTCCGGAGGCGCGGGCGACGCGTCGGTCCCCGACGCGTTCGCGCAGCGGCGCCCAGCGCGGCGCGGCGGTCGCGCGCTCGTCCTCTTCGGCGTGCTCGCGCTCGCCGCCGGCGCCGCGTACGCGGGCTACCGCCAGTTCCTCAAGCCGACGGCCCTGCCGCCCGCCTCGAGCGCCGCGGCGCCCGCGGGCTCGAGCGCGCCCGCCACGTCGAGCGCGCCCACGGTCCCGGCGCGCGCCGACGCCTCGGTGGAGGCGGTGAGCGGCCTGCCGTGGCCGCCGCTCGTCGCGCAGGCGCAGGAGGCGATCGCCGCCGGCGACCTGAAGGGCGCGCTCCGGCTGCTGAAGGACGCGCAGGAGAAGGGCAACCACCCGGTGCCGCGGACCCTGAGCGAGCACCTGCAGGTCGCGCTGAAGGACGCGAGCGGCAAGGCGCCGTGCCAGCTCACCGGGCTCGCCCGGCCGCGCACGCACGATCTCGTGCGCGAGGGCGGCCGCGCCATCGGCGCGAGCCGGCCGTCGATCGCGCTCGGGCCGCGCGGCGCGGTGGTCACCTGGACCGACTCGCACGAGGGCACCGAGCACGCGTACACGACGTCGCTGGACAGCGCGATGCGGCCTTCGTCGCCGGCGCTCGACGTGACCCCCGAGGGCCGCGCCATCGGCCGCCCCGAGCTGAGCGCCGCCGGCGAGCGGCTGGTGCTCACGTACTGGGACGGCAAGGGGCCGGAGGCCGGCGTGCACGTGCGCTGGCTCGACGCGGACGGCCGGATCGACGGCCCCGCGATGATGGTCGCGCCGTTCCCGCGCGGGGGGAACTCGTGGCCCTCGCTCGCGCGCTCCTCGAACGGGTTCGTGGTCGTGTGGTCGGACGACAGCGACACCGCCTCCGAGGACCTCTTCCTGCGCCGCCTCTCCCCGAACCTCGATCCGGTCGGCGACAGCATCCGGCTGACCGACGTCACCCCGACCGGGCCCTCGAAGCCGCGCGTGCGTTTCCCGTCGCTCGCGGTCGCGAGCGACGTGCTGCACCTCGCCTTCCGCTTCGATCGCGAGCCGATGCGGGTCATCCAGTACATGCGCCTCCCGCTCGCGAACGCCGACAAGGGGCTGCCGGCGCCGAGCCCCGGCAAGCGCGCCGACCGCACGCTCGGCGATCTGTCGCTCGTGAACAGCGACCGGGTGCGGAGCGACAGCCCGTCGATCGCGTGCGGCGCGAGCGGCTGCTTCGTCGTCTGGCACGGCGAGCCCCCGCTCGGCGGCGCCTCCGCGGCCTACATCGACCCGGCGAAGGGCCAGCCGCTCTGGCGCAAGAGGATCTCCAAGGCCGGCGCGCGGCCGTCGATCGCGACCGCGCCGAACGGCCAGGCCCAGCTCGTCTGGTTCGAGCAGGGCCGCATGGTGACCGCATCGATCAACCGCGATGGCCTCGGCGCGCCGACGAGGTTCGCCCGGGTCAGCGGCGACCAGCCGACGCCTTCGATCAGCCCCGGCGCGAGGCCCGGAGAATGGTATGTCGCCTGGCTTGACTACGAGGCGGGTCATCTCGAGCCGTACGCTGCTCGCATCCAGTGCCGGTGACCCCATGCTCATCCTGCCGCCTCGCAGCGAGGTCCGCGCCCGCCCGATCGAGACCGAGCGGCTGATCCTCGTCCCCATCGACCCGTCCGACGGCCCCGAGCTCTGGCTCGCGGTGAGCGGCTCGCGCGCGACCCTCCAGCGGTGGCTGCCCTGGGTGCAGTTCCACACGGACCCGGCCGCGAGCGCCCGCTTCGCCGAGGCGTGCGCGGCCGACTGGGATCACGGCCGGGCGCTGCGCTTCGTCATCCGCGAGCGCGCCCACCGCTCGCTCGCCGGGGTGGTCGGGCTCGAGGCGTGTGTGCACCTGCACCGCTCCTGCGAGCTCGGCTACTGGCTCCGCAAGGAGGCCACCGGCCGCGGGCTCATGACCGAGGCCGCGAAGGCCGCGCTCGGCTTCGCGTTCAACCACATGGGCGCGCACCGGGTGCGCGTCGCGGCCGCCACGGACAACCACCCGTCGCTGTCGGTCATCGGCCGGCTCGGCTTCCGCTTCGAGGGCATCGCCCGGCAGGCCGAGTGGTGCGACGGCCGCTGGCTCGATCACTCCGTCTTCGCGATGCTGGCGACCGATCCCAGGTGAGCGCGCCCGGCGTCCTCTTCCCCGTGTGCACCGTGTGCACCGTGCGCACCGAGCGGACAATGACGCTGAGAACGAAGGCGAAGACGACGAAACGGAGCGCGCCGGATGCCGCCCGTGAGCGGCCCGAAGCGCGCTAACATCCAACATTCCGCCGTGACCCGCCGACGCCGCCTCCTCCGCTGGCCTCGCGGCACCACGCCGCTCGTGCCGCTCGCGCCCGCGATCGTGATCGTCGTGGGGATCGCGACGGCGGTGGCGATCGCGCTCATCGGCATCCGCCAGCTCGCGAAGATGAGCGACCAGGCCGCGAGCCTGCGCGCGGAGGTGCTGGCCGCGACGCTCGCGGCGCGGCTCCGCGGGACGGCCGAGACGGAGCGCACGGAGATCCTGGGGCAGGCCGCGCGGCGGGCGTCGTCGGAGATCCTGCTCGTCGAGCCGAGCGGCCGCGTGCTGGTCAACGAGAGCTTCGGCGCGCCGGCCCAGGCCGACATCGTCCAGATGCTCACCCAGGGCCAGGGCGACACGTCGACCTCGCACGGCCGCTTCCAGTATTCGGTGCGGCCGCTCCACCCGCCGCTCTCGCACCTGTCGGTGATCACCTTCGTCTCCGCGCCGAGCCCGCCGCCGGACTCGATCGCCCTCGGCAACGCCGTCGCGGCGCTCACGACGCTGCTGCTCGGCGTGGCGGTCGCGGTGGCGCTCTCCTTCACCAAGGCGGCGCGCGACGACGTCGACTACCTGCGCGAGCGCATCACCGCGATGGCGCGCGGCCACGGCGAGAGCGCGTCGACCACGGACGCGATCCAGATCGAGCCGGTGCCGATCCGGTCGCTCGACCAGGTGGGGCTCCTGACGGCGGCGTTCAACCTGCTGATCACCCGCTTCGCCGCGGCGGAGCGCTCCTACCTGGCGGACCTCCAGCAGGCGTCGGTCATGGATCGGGAGCGCTCCGCGTTCCTCGCCGGGCTGAGCCACGAGCTGCGCACGCCGCTGAACGCCATCCTCGGCTTCGCGCACGTCCTCGAGAGCGAGGTCGACGGCCCGCTCAGCCAGGACGCGCGCGAGGCGCTCTCGGTGATCCGGCAGAGCGGCGAGCACCTGCGCACGCTCATCGACGACATCCTCGACCTGTCGGCGCTCGAGACCGGCAAGCTCCAGCTCTCGCGCCGCGCCGTGAACGTCCGCGTGCTCGTCGAGCAGGTGATGCGCGAGGCGTCCCCGGCGGCGCGCGACAAGCCCGTCGAGCTGCACGTCACCGGGGAGCGGACGCTGCTCGCGCACGCCGATCCGCGCAGGGTGCGGCAGATCCTCACGAACCTGGTCTCCAACGCGGTGAAGTTCACCGCGCGCGGCTCGGTGACGGTCCACATCGCGAGGCGCGGCCGCTACGCGGCGATCGTCGTCCAGGACACCGGCCCCGGCATCCCGCCGGAGGAGACGACGGCGGTCTTCGAGGAGTACCGGCAGACGGGCGACGTGCGCTCGCGCCGCGCAGGAACGGGGCTCGGGCTCTCGATCGCGCGGCGCCTCGTGCTGATGCACGGCGGGACGATCCAGCTGGAGAGCGAGCTCGGCCGGGGGTCGACCTTCACGATCACCCTGCCGATCTGGGTGGAGCCGCAGGTGGCGCCGGAGCGGCCCGCGCACGACGTGACGCCGGCGCCCGACGGCGGGCGCGGCGACGCCCCGCGGGGAGGGAGGATCGCGTGATCGAGGAGCGCCCGCGGGACGACGCGCTCCACTTCGAGCGCCGCGTGCTGGTCCGCCAGGCGCTCGTCGGCGTCGCCGCCTTCGGGGCGATCGCGGCGCTCGCGCCGAAGCTGCTCATCCTGGAGCAGGACGTCGCCGCGAGCGTGCTCTCGGTCGGCGCGAAGATCGCGCTCGCCGCCGTCGTCGCGACCACCTTCCTGACCCTGCTCCGGCTGCGCACCCACCGGGAGCTCCTGCGCTCGCTCGTCGTCGGCGCGCGCGAGATCGACCACGAGGAGCTCGAGCGGTTCGCCGAGCTGCCGCCGGCCCTGGCGATGCGCTTCGTGCTGGCGAGCTCGGCGATCTCGAGCCTGACGATGATCCCGGGGATCAGGCCGGAGAAGCTCGACGACGGCCGCGCGGTCAGCCTGCTCATCCTCGCGATCACGATCCTGTGCGCGTCCGGGATCCCGCACTACGTGCTGACCCGCGCGGCGACGTTCAGCCTCTTCGAGATCAGCCCGGTCGAGGCGGTCGGCGCCCTGCTCGAGACGTCCGAGCTCTACCAGACGCCGCGCCGGCGGGTGACGTACAAGCTGCTCCTCTCGGTCGCCGCGCCGGTGCTGCTCGTCGGCGTCGGGGCGGTGCTCATCGCGAACGCGCACCTCCAGACGTTCGTCGAGCGGAGCCGGCGCACGACCGCGGGGCTCATCGCGCGCACCGCGCTCGATCCGGCGCTCGGCGCGCTCGAGGAGGCCGACCGCAACGACGTCGTGGCCGCCGCGGCGGAGTTCGGGTTCCTCGCGCGCGTGGAGGGCTGCTCCATCGCGGAGCCTTCGTTCGGCCGCGAGGCCGACGGGCAGATCGCCGTGATCACGCCGATCGACGGCGGCTGCGCGAACATCCGGTTCTCCGCCGACCTCGAGCCCTCCGTCGCGACCTGGGGCGCGCTCGTGGCGCTGCTCGCGATGCTCGTCGCCGGCGCGCTCGGCAACGTGTTCGGCCGCGTGCTCGCGGCGGACCTCGTCCACGCCACGAAGCAGGTGCGCCTGCTCGGCACCGACAGCGTGCTCCGCGGCGCGACGCAGATCGCGCGCCCGGCCCGGTTCGCCGTCGTCGCCCGGCTCGGGCTCGCGATCGAGGATCTCGCCGAGCGCTTCCGCGTCTTCGCCGCGGCGCAGGAGCGCGCGCTCGAGGCCCGCGAGGCGGCGCAGCGCATGCGCGGCCTCCTGTTCGCCAGCGTGAGCCACGACCTCAAGAGCCCGCTGAACGCCATCCTCGGGTTCGCCGAGCTCGTCGGGCAGGAGGACCTGACGGCGGCGCAGCGCGAGAGCCTGGAGCTCATCGCCACGCGCGGCCGGGAGCTCCTCGGCCTCATCGAGTCGATCCTCGACGCCGCCCGCGTCGAGGCCGGGCAGCTCACGCTCGAGCCCCAGCCGACGTCCGTCGGCGCGCTGATCGCGGGCGCGCTCCGCAAGGCGCGCGAGCTCTCGAGCGACGCCGACGGCGAGGTCGTCGTGGAGGTCGGCGACACCCTGCCGCTGATCCCGGTCGATCAGGCGTACGCGACGCGCGCGATCGCGGTCATCGTCGCGCACGCGCTCCGGACGGGCGCGGCCGATCCGTCGGCGCGCCTCGTGCGCCTCACCGCGACGCTGGGCGGAGATTTCAACAGCGAGGTCCGCATCGACATCGAGTACGGCAGCCGGGACGTGCCGCCGGACGAGCTGGAGGCCCTGTTCAGCCGGCAGACAACGGCGCGCGGGCGCGGCCTGACGCTCGGCCTGAGCCACGCCCGCTCGGTGATCGAGCTCCACGGCGGCTCGCTCGAGGTGGACGGCGCCCCCGACGGCCGCCCGGTGTGCCGCGCCCGGCTGCCGCGCATCCCGCCCCCGCGCCGCCCGCGCCTCTCCTCGGTGCCCGCGCTCGGTTGACCCCGCCCGCACCCCGCCCGCACCCCGCCCGCACCCCGCCCGCGCGGCCGCGAGCCCGCGGCCCCGCGTCCCCGCGGCGCTTCCCTTCGCCCCATGCCCGCGGTACTCCCCGACGCATGGCTGAACGGGCGCTCTCTCCTGCCGAGACAGGCGACGACGATCGCTTCGACCGCCTCTTTCGGCCCGCGTCGCTCGCCGAGTACGTCGGCCAGGCGAAGCACACCGAGAACCTCAAGGTGTTCGTCGAGGCCGCCCGCAGGCGGCGCGAGCCGCTGGATCACATGCTCTTCTGCGGCCCACCCGGGCTCGGGAAGACCACGCTCGCCCACATCATCGCCCGCGAGATGGGCGTCACGCTCCACGTCACCAGCGGCCCGGCGATCGAGCACAAGGGCGCGCTGGCCGGGCTCCTCACGAAGCTGGAGCGCAACGACGTGCTGTTCATCGACGAGATCCACCGGCTCACCCCGGCGGTCGAGGAGAGCCTCTACCCCGCGATCGAGTCGTTCAAGATCGACATCATGACCGGCGACGGCCCGTACGCGACGACGATCCAGCTCGCGCTGAAGCCCTTCACGCTGGTCGGCGCGACCACGCGCACCGGGCTGCTCACCGCGCCGCTCCTCTCGCGCTTCGGCCACGTGGTCCGCCTCGACTTCTACTCCGTGGAAGACCTCGAGCGCATCGTGCAGCGCAGCGCGGGCCTGATCGACGTGCCGATCGACGCCGGGGGGGCGCGCGAGATCGCGGCGCGCGCGCGGGGGACGCCGCGCGTGGCCAACCGCCTGCTGCGCCGCGTCCGCGACTTCGCCGAGGTGCTCGGCGACGGCGCGATCACCCAGGCGATCGCGCGGAAGACGGCGGAGCGCCTCGAGATCGACGCGGCCGGCCTCGACGAGATGGATCGCCGGCTGCTGCGCGTCATCGTCGATCACTACGACGGCGGCCCGGTGGGCATCGACACCCTGGCCGCGGCGCTCAGCGAGCCGCGCGACACGATCGAGGACGTGTACGAGCCCTTCCTTCTGCAGCAGGGCTTCCTCGGCCGCACGCCGCGGGGCCGGATCGCGACCCGCCGCGCGTACGAGCACCTCGGCCTCTCGGCTCCTGCAGCGAAGCAGGGCGATCTCTTCTCCTGAGCCCGCGCCGCGGGGGACGGCGCGCGGCCAGGCGGGCGCGGTGGCGCGCGGAGCACCCACGCGCACGGCCCCGCTCGTTGCGCCGCGGGCGAACCGCGGGCCGGCGCCGGCCGGAAATTCTCTCAGCGCCGCAGCCTGGAATCGATAAGCTCTGCACGTGGCTCGTCGCGATCCAGTGCTCGTCGTCGACGACGACGCCGTCAGCCGGCAGATGTTGCTGCACGCGCTGGCCGACGCGGGCATCGAGACCATCGCCCTGCCGTCCGGCGCGGAGGCGCTCGCGTGGCTGAAGACGGGCGTGCCTGCGCTCGTGCTGCTCGACCTCGTGATGCCGCCGCCCGACGGCTACGTCGTCCTCAGCACCGTCCGGGACGACCCGCGGACGCAGGACGTGCCCGTCGTCGTGCTCACGGCGCTCGACGCCGACGAGGACGTCGCCCGCGCCTTCGAGCTCGGCGCGGACGACTTCATCCGCAAGCCGTTCAGGCCCGCCGAGCTCATCGCCCGCATCCGCGGGCAGCTCCGGATCCGCGACTACGTCGACGCGCTCGCGCGCAAGGAGCACGACGCGAAGGTCGTCCTGGAGCTCACGCAGGCGCTCTCGTCGACGCTCGATTTCCGCAACATCCTCTTCACGGTCGTGCGCCGCATCGCCGAGGTGGCGCGCGTCGACCGCTGCAGCATCGTGCTCGTGCGCGATCAGGGCGACGTCGGCTACGTGGTCGCCGCGAGCGACGACAAGGAGCTCCGGGATCTGCCGATCGATCTCGGGAAGTACCCGGAGATCCAGCGGGTGATGCGCACGGGCGACGTGCTCGTGATCGACGACGCGAAGGCGCACCCGCTGTTCGACATCGTGCGCGCGGAGCTCCCCGAGAACGGGTTCCGCTCGCTCGCGCTGCTGCCGATCCTGTTCGAGGACAAACCGCTCGGCGTGCTCTTCTTGCGGGGGCGGCAGCCGGTGGCGCCCCACGATCACGAGCTGTCGCTCGCCCGCACCGTCGCGAGCGCCACCGCGATCGCCCTGCGCAACGCCCGCATCCTGCAGTCGCTCCGCGACCAGACCCAGCAGAGCACCTTCGCGCGCTTCGAAGCGGAGCGGCGGCTCAAGGCGCTCCAGCGCTACGCGGATTTCTTCTACTCGACCGCGGACGGGATCATCGTCGTCGATCCCGACGGCCACATCCTCTTCTCCAACCCGCGCGCGCAGACGATCACCGGCCGCACGGCGGAGGACCTCGCGAAGGCCAACCTGGCCGACCTCGTCGACCCCCGCGAGCACCCGCTGCTCGAGGAGATCCGGGCCGGCTTCGTCAAGGGCTCGTTCCCGCACCGGGTGGACTTCACCGTGAAGCGGGCGGAGCCCGAGTACGAGAAGCTCATCCTCAGCTTCAGCTTCAGCAGCGTGCTCCGGGAGGAGAGCGGCGCCGTCCTGGTCAGCTTCCGCGACGTCACCGCCGAGCGCGCGACCGAGGCCGAGCTCACGAAGACCAAGGAGTTCCTCGAGCGCGTCATCGAGAGCTCCGTCGACGCGATCGTCTCGGCCGACATGGGGGGCGTCGTCCTGCTCTTCAACCGCGCGGCCGAGCGGATCTACGGCTACGACGCGAAGGAGGTCGTCGGCGCGAAGAACGTCCGCGACCTCTACCCGGACAACAACGCCGAGCAGATCATGAGGCTCATCCACGCAAAGGAGCACGGCGGCCCCGGCCGGCTCGAGGGTTACCGGACCGAGGTGCTGGCCAAGGACGGCTCGCGCGTCCCGGTGCACCTCTCCGCGGCGCTGATCTTCGAGAACGGCGTCCCCGTCGGCTCCGTCGGCATCTTCACGGACCTCCGCGAGCGCATGCGGATGGAGGCCCGCCTCACCGAGGCCCAGGAGGAGCTCCGCGCCCGCGAGAAGCAGGCGATCGTCGCCGAGCTCGCGGGCGCGGCCGCGCACGAGCTGAACCAGCCGCTCACCAGCGTGCTCGGCTACGCGGACCTCATCTGCCGCCGCATCGACGACGCGTCCCCCATCAAGGGCGCCGCGGCCACGATCCTCAGCGAGGCCGAACGGATGGCGGAGATCGTCCGCAAGATCGGCAAGATCACCCGCTACGAGACGAAGTCCTACGTCGGCGCCGCGAAGATCATCGATCTCGATCGGTCGAGCGGCGACGACCCGAACAGGGTGATCGGGTGAAGGCCAAGACCGCGGAGCGCCTGGGAGAGCACCCGGCGTCGGAGGCCCCCGTCTCGCTCCGGAAGCCCCTCACCCGGGACATCCCGCTCGAGTGGGTCGACGATCTGCTCGTCGCGGCGAGCGAGATCGACCCCGCCTCCTCCGTCGAGCAGCGCGCCTCGGCGCTGCTCGGCGCCGCCACCCGGATGCTCGCGCGCTGCGCGCTCGGCGCCTGCCTCCCCGGCGCGGCGGGCGCGCAGGCCGTCGTCCGGGTGTCCCCGCGCCCCCGCCGCGAGGAGGGCCGCGATCCGGCGCGGCTCTTCCCCGAGTTCGCGTTCGAGCGCGTCGTGGCCATCGAGCCCGAGGGCCGCTCGACGATGCACGTCGCGGCCGACGACAGCGGGCTGCTCGAGAGCGCGCCCGTCGAGGCGCTGGTCGATCGGCTCGTGCTCCTCCTCGGCGCGTCGATCCGCGAGGCGCGCGCGCAGGAGTCGCTGCGGAGCCAGATCATCCAGGCGGAGAAGCTGGCCTCCCTCGGGAAGATCGCCGCCAGCGTCGTGCACGAGCTCAACAACCCGCTCACCTCGATCCTCGCCTACTCCGAGTACCTGCGCCGCAAGGGCGAGCGCAGCGGCGGCGACCCCTCGGATCTCGAGCGGCTCGCGAGGATCAACGAAGCGGCGGACCGCATCCTGCGCTTCTCGCGGGACCTGATCGCGTACTCGAGGCCGTCCGCGGAGAAGCCGGGCGCGGTCTCCCTGCACGACATCATCGAGCGCGCCCTCGTCTTCTGCGAGCACCTCCTCGACCAGACGGGCGTCACCGTCGAGAAGAACTTCGGCGAGATCCCCCCCGTGCGAGGCGTCATCGACCCGCTGACCCAGGTGTTCGTGAACCTGTTCACGAACGCGGCGCACGCGATGCACGAGCGCGGCGGCTGCCTCAGCATCGCCACCGCGACGTCGCCGCAGGACGGCTACATCACGGTGACCATCCAGGACGACGGGCACGGGATCGAGGACGACCACCTGCCGAGGATCTTCGACCCCTTCTTCACGACCAAGACCGACGGGACCGGCACCGGGCTCGGCCTGAGCATCGTGCGGAACATCGTCCTCTCGCACGGCGGCGCCATCCGCGCGAACACGCGCGCGCCGCGGGGGACGACGTTCCACGTCGACCTGCCGATCGCGCTGCCTTCGTCGGCGCGCCGCTGAGCGCGGCGGCGCGCCGCGGAGCGCGGCGGCCCACGTCGGCTCAGCTCAGGGCGCGACCTTGATGCCGAGCACGAGCACGCCGCCCTGGTGCTGCTGGCCCGCCACGAAGAAGTTCTCGCCGGCCTTGGCGTTCACCTCGAGCAGCGGCAGGAACGTGTTGCCGCCCGGCTTCTGGATGCTCGCGCTGACCACGAAGCGCTTCGGCTCGTCCTGCTTCTTCGCGGCCACCACGTCCTTCAGCGACACCATGAGCACGCTGCCGTTCGGCAGCTTGGTCGTGGTCGGCGCGCCCTTCTGCAGGTTGATCTTCAGCCGATCGAGCAGCTTGTAGCTGTTGTACGCCGAGAACGGCGGCTTCCCGAGCTCGGGCATCTTGCCGATCTTCGGATCGATCCCGCTCCCGTCGTTCGTCGCGTGGAGGACCACGACCTCGGTCGTGATCGCGGCCTCCGGCGACGCCGCCGGCGCGGGGGGCGCCTGCCCTTGCGCGGCAGCAGGGGCAGGGCTCAAGCCGAGCGAAAGGGCCAACACCGCGGTGATCGCACTCGCAAGGAATCTCATTGTTGTCCTCCCGGACCTTCATCGGAGAGCCAAACCACCGTGGTCGTCGGGCCTGATGCCACGGCCTCTCGCGGGACGTAGAAGATCGTGCCCATGCGCGCCCCGAAGTCGACCGCGGCGATCTCGACGCCGGGCTCGGCCTCGCCCTCGGCGCTCGGCGCGGCGGCGGGCTCGGGGCTCGGCGCGGCCGTCCGCAGGGCGGGGACCTCGACCGGAGGCGGCGCCGGCAGCGCTGCGCTGGACGTCGGCGGCGCTTCGGAGCGACCCCAGATCATCAGCGCGGCGGCGGCCGCCGCGGCGAGCGCGGTGAGCGCGAAGATCCCCCGCGCGTTGTCGTTGGCCGGCGCCCGCGCAAGGCGCGGCGCGCCCGCCGGGGAGGCCGCCGGCGACGCGGGTGATCGCAGCGCGGCGACGCCGACGTCCGGCGCGACGTCCACCTGCGCGGCCGCGATCTTCGCCATGACCCCGTCCGCGATCCCGTCGGCCGCGCTGGAGGAGAGCGCGCTGTCCCGGATCACGTCGGCCGCGGCGACGAGCCCTGCGACCTTCGCGCTGCAGCGCGGGTCGTGGAGCACATACGCCTCCACCTGGCGGTGGCGGTCCTCGTCGAGCTCGCCGTCGACGTAGAGCATCAGCTCCAGATCCGTCGGCGGGGAGCCCGCCTCCCCGTGGTTCGCCTTGCTGCTGTTGGCGGTGCTCACGCGATGTCCTCCGGCTCTTCCGCGGCGGCCTTGGCCTTGCCCTCTTCCTCGGCGTAACAGTCAGCGAGGGCGCGCTGAAGCTTCTGGCGGGCATGGAACAGGCGGCTCATGATCGTACCCTTCGAGACGCCCATGGCCTGGGCCATCTCCTCGTAGGACATCCCCTCGACCTCCCGCATCAGGATGACCCCTCGGTGGTAAGGCGGCAGCGCGTCGAGCGCCGCCTGGATGCGCCCCGCGATCTCCCGGCGCCGGACGACGTTGAGCGGGTCGGCGCCGTCGATCCGGGCGACCAGCGGGAAGTCGGCGTCCTCGTCGGCTGCCTGGTTCTCCTGGAGCTCGAGGTCGCGGCGCCCCGGCTTCCGCATGAGGTCAATCGCCAGGTTGGTGACGATCCGGTAGAGCCAGGTGAAGAACGAGGAGCCGCCCTGGAAGGATCCGAGGCCCTTGTAGACCCGGAGGAAGGCGTCCTGGACCAGCTCTCGGGCGTCGTTCTCGTCGCGGACGAGCCCCATCGCGATCGCGAACGCCCGGCGCTGGTGCCGTTCCACGAGCGCGCGAAAGGCCGCCTGGTCCCCCTTCTGCGCTCGTTCGATGAGCTCACGATCCTCCTCCGCTTCCCTGCGCCGCGCCTCGCGATTGGACGCGCGCGCCGAGGCGCTATTCAGGCGGGCGTGGAGCTGCGCGTCGCGGGGGATGCCGTCGGCGGGCGGCTCGGCGACTTCCAGGTCGCCCGGCGCATCGCCGGGACCGCCGGGAGGCGCGAGCCGCTCCAGCTCGTCCGGGTGGGAGGGTGCAGAGGCCACGGGGTCAGCTTACCTGAGGTGGTTGGAGGACGAGGATCGCCGCGCAGCCGACCGCCCCTTGCGGCGCGCGGCGCCCGGCGGGCGTGCCGGACGGGAGACGGGAGCTGGCCAGCTCACGGATCATCGGGCTCTTCGGTGGGTTCGGGGAGCTCGCCCAGCGTGAGGCGCACATCGAAGACCCGCTCGAGCCGGGCGACGCGCAGCGTAACGACCTTGTTGACGCCGGCGATGCTCGCCATCCAGCGGAGCTCGTTCGGGTCGGAAATCGGCTTGCCTTCGAAGGCGAGGATTACGTCGTCCGGCGCGATGCCCGCCCGGTCCGCGGGCCCCCCTGCCACCACCGTCTTCACCCAGGCGCCCTTCCGGTCGGGGCGCTTGAGCCGCGCCGCCTCGATCGAGTTGAGGAAATCGACGAACACCCCGACCTGGCTCCGCCGGATCTTCCCGTCGCGCAGCAGCATCGGCAGGAGCTGCCGCACCATGTTGATCGGGATCGCGAAGCCGATGTTGTTCGCGTTGGCGCGCACGGCCGCGTTGATGCCGACCACCTCGCCCTTGAGGTTCAGGAGCGGACCGCCGGAGTTGCCCGGGTTGATGCTCGCGTCGGTCTGGAGGAAGTTGAAGTAGCCGCTCGGGTCGAGCCCCTTCACGTCGTCGCGGGTGCGGCCCTTGGCGGAGAGGATGCCGGCCGAGACGGTGTGGGAGAGCCCGAAGGGGTTGCCGATCGCGACGACCCAGTCGCCGACCTCGATGTGATCCGAGTCGCCGAGCGGCAGCGACGGCAGCCCCTTCTCCTCGACCTTCAGCACGGCGATGTCCGTGTGTTTGTCGCGGCCGACCACGGTCGCCTTGATGTCGCGGCCGTCGACGAAGCTCACGAGGATGTCGGTCGCGCCCTCGATGACGTGGTTGTTCGTGAGCAGGAAGCCCTCGGGATCGTGGACGAAGGCGGTCCCGAGCCCCTCGGCGACGGTCCGGCGGCGGCCCCCGGGGTGCTGCTGCCGCTCGACGCGCGCCTTGACGGTCGCGACCGCGGGATCCGCCTTGCGCGCGAGCGGCGCGAAGGAGCCGGGCATGCCCTCGGAGCGGACGATCGGGGGCTCCGGCGCCGCAGGGGGAGGCGGCGGGGCGTTCGCCACCGCCACCACGCCCGTCGGGAGGGCGGCGCTGCCTGCGCTGGAGGGTTGGCCAGGGGTGCCGTTGCTGCACGCGGCGACCAGCCAGGAGAGGAGGACCCACGAGAGAGCCCTGGCCCCCGCGGTCACGACCGTTTCGAGACCTCGAGGTAACGCATCCGCAGGTCGTAGAGCGCCTGCTCCAGCAGCCGCTCCTCGTCCCCCGTGAGATTCCCCTTCGTCTTCTCCTGGAGCAGGCTGAGCAGATCGATGTCCTGGTGCGCGAGGACCAGGTTCTGCTCGAGCCCGCCGTCCGGGCTGGGCGCGTCGCCCAGGTGCACGTAGGCGGAGCCGATGATCGACAGCACGAACGTGGAGAAGTCGAGCGTCGGCAGCTCCGGGGCGCCCTCGTTAGGGGAATCCCCCTGTTCGTTCGTGTCGCTCACTCGGACCCTTCGTCGTCGAGCTCAGGCTCGACCCGCGGCGTGTGGGTTGAAGGGCCGAGCGCCGGCTGATCGATGGCCATCGACTCGGACTGCTCCTCCAGATCCGGCAAGCTCGAGAGGTGCCCCTCGATCGTCTCGGCGCTGAGCCGCCCGCTCGCCAGCAGGCGCTCGCGCACCCGGCGATCGAGGTCGAGCTCCGTCAGCTTGCCCTTCTCACCTACGGTCATGATGTGATCTCCTCAGACAGGCCCACCCGTCCGCGGCGGGCCTAGGACGACTTCTTCGAGAGCGTGACGAGCGCCTCGCCACCCCCGTGATGGTGGTGGCCGTGCTCGTGGTCGTGGTCATGGTCGTGGTCGCAGCACGCGCCCTCCGACTCCTCGATGCGCTCCTCCAGCTCGGCCTGGGCCTGCGCGATCTCTTCCTCGCTGGCGGCGCGGACGTCGCTGACCTGGACCTTGAAGCGCACGGTCTGCCCGGCCAGGGGGTGGTTCGTGTCGACGCGGAACCCCTCGGGGAGCACGTCGACGACCCGGAGCGCCACCGGCTCTCCGTCCGGCCCCTGGGCGATGAACTCGTCGCCGACGGCGACCGCCTCCGCGTCGGGGAAATCGGCCTTGTCCACCTCGAACACGCCGGCCTCTTCGCGCTCGCCGAAGGCCTCTTCCGGCTGGACGGTGATCTCGCGCTGCTCGCCGGCGCGCAGCCCTTCCAGGGCGCGCTCCAGGCCGGGAACGATCTGGGCGTATCCGTGCACGTAGACGAGCGGCTCGGAAGGAGTCGCCTGGTCGACCGTCTCGCCGTTTTCGTTCAGAAGGACATAGGACAGCGTGACGACCGTGTCCGTTGCGATGGGTAGCGACTCCATAGGAGTCGCTGGTCTGCCACGGCGGTTCCGCGGTTTCAAGCGAACCGCGCCTGCGCAGCGGCGTGCTATGAGGACGGTCCGATGGCCGATTCGATAGCTCGGGCGACCGGTCGCGACCCCCTCGACGCGTCGGCCTCAGCAGCGCCGATCGGGCCCGAAGGGGAGCGCGCGCAGCCGAGCGACGCGCCGCCGGGCGGGGCGCGGCCGGCCGCGGCCGCCCCCGCGCCCCGCGGCGGCGCCTCGGTCCGGTCGCCGCGCGCTGCTGGTGGACCGTCGACCGGGGCCGGACGGCAGAGCCTGGAGCAGGAGCTCTCCCGCGTCGGCGCGAAGCGCTGGCTCGGGCGGCTCGGCGCCGTGGCGGCGATCGCCGCGATCATCGCGGCCGTCGTCGTGTGGCGGATCCGGACGAGGCCGCCGCCGCCGCCCCGCTACGTCGCGGCCGAGGTCACGACCGGCGACGTGCTCGAGGTGGTCCAGTCGACGGGGCAGGTCAAGCCGCTCACCGAGGTGCAGGTCGGGGCGCAGGTCTCGGGGCGGATCACCAAGGTGTACGTGGACTTCAACAGCCTCGTGAAGGCCGGCGACGTGCTGGCCGAGATCGATCCGACCCTCTTCGGGGCGCAGATCGACTCGAACCAGGCGCAGCTCGAGGCGGCGAACGCGAGCGTCGTGCGCGCCGAGGCCTCGCTCGCGACCTCGAAGCAGCGGCTCGACCGCGCGAAGAAGCTGGTCGCGGAGGGGGTGGGCTCGCAGGCCGACCTGGACACGGCGCAGGGCGCCTACGACGTGGCGCTCGCGGATCTCGCCGCCTCGAAGGCGCAGGTCGCCCAGCTCCGGGCCGTCCTGCGCTCCTCCACGACGAACCTCCAGTACACGCGCATCTTCTCGCCCATCGACGGGGTCGTCATCAACCGGGCGATCGATCCTGGGCAGACCGTGGCGGCGAGCTTCCAGGCGCCCACGCTCTTCGTGATCGCGCAGGATCTCCGCAAGATGCGCGTGCTCGCCGACATCGACGAGGCGGACGTCGGGCGGCTCCGCGAGGGCATGGAGGCGGACGTCAGCGTCGACGCGTTCCCGGGCGAGACGTTCCGCGGGAAGGTGAGCCAGGTGCGCTACAGCCCGCTGAACCAGTCGGGCGTGGTGACGTACGCGGCGGTGGTCGAGGTCGACAACCCGGAGGTCAAGCTGCGGCCGGGGATGACGGCGACGGTGAGCGTACGGTCCGCCGAGGCCAGGGGGGTGCGGCGGCTGCCGAACGCGGCGCTCCGGTTCAAGCCGGCGCCGGAGCGGGACAAGGACGGCAAGGAGATCAAGGCGCCGCCGCTCGAGGCGCTCCCGCCGAAGAAGGGCCGCGTCTACGTGCTGACCGACGCGACGCCGGGCGCGGAGAAGATCGAGCCGCGCGTCGTCGACGTCGGGATCACCGACGGCGTCTTCACCGCGCTGACGACCGATCTCGGCCCGCTCAAGGTCGTCACCGACGAGACGGACGACCCGTCGCGGAGCGGCAGGGGGCGCGGCCCCCGGCTGTTCTGAGGCGCGATGCGCTCGGACGACGCGATGCTCCCGCAATCCCAAGGCGTCGCCGCGGTGCTCCGGGACGAGCCGCTCATCGAGCTCGCGAGCGTCGGCAAGGACTACACGACCGAGGCCGTCGTGGTGCGGGCGCTCCGCCACGTGGACCTGACCATCCAGCACGGCGATTTCGTCGCCATCGTCGGGCAGAGCGGCTCGGGCAAGAGCACCTTGATGAACATCATCGGGTGCCTGGACCGGCCGACCCGCGGCGCCTACCGGCTGGACGGGCTCGACGTCACCCGGCGCAGCAACGACGCGCGCGCGATCGTGCGAAACCGCCTGATCGGGTTCGTCTTCCAGGGCTTCAACCTGCTGCCGCGCACCACGGCGCTCGAGAACGTCGAGCTGCCGCTCGTCTACCGGGGCGTCGGCCTGGCGGAGCGGCGCAAGCGGGCGCTCGAGGCGCTCGGCGCGGTGGGGCTGGCCGATCGCCTGCACCACACGCCGAACCAGCTCTCGGGCGGCCAGCAGCAGCGCGTCGCCATCGCGCGGGCGCTCGTCACCTCCCCGCCGCTGCTCCTCGCCGACGAGCCCACGGGCAACCTCGACACCCGCACGAGCTACGAGGTGCTCGGGCTGCTCCAGCGGCTCAACCTCGAGGGGATCACCATCGTCCTCGTCACGCACGAGCCGGACATCGCCGCCTGCGCGAGCCGGGTGATCACGATGCGCGACGGCGAGGTCCGCAGCGACGTCAGGAACGAGCGCCCCGTCGACGCGGCGGCGGCCCTGGCCGCGCTGCCGCCACAGGAGACGTCCGACCCGGAGCAGGCGCCGTGAGGGGCTACCTCGCCGCCGTCCGGCTCGCGCTGCGCGCCATCGTCCGCTCGAAGCTCCGCGCCGCGCTGACCGTGCTCGGCATCCTGATCGGCGTCGCGGCCGTGGTGGTCGTGGTGGCGCTCGGGACGGGCGTGCGCAACCGGATCCTCGGGGAGATCTCGGGCCTCGGCGCGAGCTCGATCTACATCTTCCCGCAGTCGACGCAGGCCTCGGGGCTGAGGCGCCGCGAGAGCGTGAGGATGTCCGAGGCCGACGGGATGGCGATCCTGAAGGAGGCGATCAGCGTGGCCGCGCTGAGCCCCTTCAGCTCGACGTCGATGCAGGTCGTCGCCGGGGAGGCCAACGTCGCGACCCAGGTGATGGGCGTCACGCGGAGCTACCTCTCGATCCTCTCGTACAACGTCGAGAAGGGCGAGGGCTGGACCGAGGCCGACGAGCAGCTCAAGACGAAGGTCTGCGTCATCGGCGAGACCGTCCGGGAGAACCTGTTCGGCTCGGGCGAGGCCGTGGGGCAGTACATCCGGATCGGCAAGCACCCGTTCCGGGTGATCGGGGTGCTCGCCAAGAAGGGGCAGTCGCCGTTCGGCGAGGACCAGGACGACCGGCTGCTCATGCCGATCGGCAGCTTCCGGTCGCGCGTCGTGCCGAGCGCGCCGGGCCGGGTGCAGATGCTGCTCGCGGCCGCGACGAGCGAGCGGACCGTCGATCGCGCGGTGGAGCAGATCGAGCGGATCCTCCGGCAGCGGCACGAGATCGCGCCGGACGACGAGCCGGACTTCGTGATCCGCACGCAGGCGGAGTTCCGCGCGTCGCAGGAGCGGATCCTGGACACCTTGACGATGCTCCTGTCGTCGATCGCCGCGGTCTCGCTCCTCGTCGGCGGCATCGGCGTCATGAACATCATGCTGGTCAGTGTGACCGAGCGGACGCGCGAGATCGGCATCCGCATGGCGATCGGCGCCTCGGAGGGCGACATCCTGATCCAGTTCCTGGTCGAGGCGATCACCCTGTCGGTCATCGGCGGCGTGATGGGGCTCGGCGCGGGGCTCGGGCTCATCCAGATCCTCGCCGGGGCGCTCGGCTGGAACATGACGCTGCCGGCGAGCGCGATCGTCGTCGCCGTGGGGACGAGCGCGACGATCGGGGTCGTCTTCGGGTTCTTCCCGGCGCGCAGCGCGGCGCGGCTGGATCCGATCGCCGCCCTGAGGCACGAATGAGGGCGACGCTCACGCGCGTCTTCTCGGCGGTCGTCATCGCGCTGCGCGCCGTCCGCCGGAACAAGCTCCGCGCGGGGCTCACGATCCTGGGGATCACGATCGGCGTCGCCGCCGTGGTCACCGTGACCGCGCTGGCGAGCGGCGCGCGCGCCAACGTCAACGCGCAGATCTCGAACCTCGGCTCGAACTCGCTCATCGTCTTCGCGCGCTCCGCCCGCGCGTCGGGCGTCCGCAGCACCGCGGGCACGAGGCTCTCGGAGCTCGACGCCCAGGCGCTCGTGCGCGAGTCGACGAGCATCCGGCTCGCGGCGCCGTTCCTCAGGGCGAGCGCCCAGGTGATCTACGAGGGCCAGAACGCGAGCCCGACGCTCGTCGGCACGCGCCTCGGCTACTTCGAGATCCGGAACTGGAAGGTGGCGCAGGGAGAGGCGTGGAGCCCCGCCTCGGAGAACCTCTCGGAGAAGGTCGTCGTGATCGGGGCCCAGACGGCGAGGGATCTGTTCGGATCGCTCGACCCGGTCGGCCGCACGGTGCGGCTCGGGCGCCACGCCTACCGCGTGGTCGGCGTGCTGGAGGAGAAGGGAGCGTCGCCGTTCGGGCAGAGCCAGGACGAGATCGTGCTGATGCCCATCACCACGATGCGCTCGCACGTCGTCGCCACGCGCCCCGGGGAGGTGCACGCGATCCTGCTGAGCGCGACGTCCGCCGAGACGTCCGAGCGCGCCAGGCTGCAGGCGGAGGCGATCCTCCGCCAGCGGCACCGCATCGGCGAGGGCGACGAGGACGACTTCGCGGTCCGGAGCCAGGCGGAGTTCCAGGCGATGCAGGACGCGATCTTCGCGGCGCTCTCGGCGCTGCTCGTCAGCATCGCGGCGGTGTCGCTCGTCGTCGGCGGCATCGGCGTCATGAACATCATGCTCGTGTCGGTCACCGAGCGGACCCGGGAGATCGGCATCCGCATGGCGATCGGCGCGCGCGAGATCGACATCCTCTTGCAGTTCCTGCTCGAGGCGCTCGTGCTCGCCACGCTGGGCGGCCTCGTCGGCAGCGCGCTCGGGTACGGCGTCATCCTCGGGTTCGCGAGCGCCCTCGGCTGGCCCATGAAGCTCGAGCCCGTGGCCCTCGGCGTCGCGCTCGGGGTGAGCACGGCGATCGGGATCGTGTTCGGGTTCTTCCCGGCGCGGCGCGCGGCGCGCATGGATCCCGTGAACGCGCTCGGCCGCGAGTAGCGGCGTCCGGCGCGCGGCCGCCGCGGAGGCTGCACGGGAGCGCGGCCGTCTCGAAAGGAAGATGCTGTCGCTCTGGAGGGGAGACGCGACCGCCGCGGCGGAGCCGGCGCGCCGCCGCGGCGGGCGGCGCGCCTCGGGATCAGCTCTTCTTCATCAGGTCGGCGAAGGTGCCGAACTTGGCCTCGCGCGCGACGCCGGCGCGGTACTGCTGGTAGGCCTGCTTCTCGGCGTCCTCCTTGAGGGCGCGGATCGACAGCTTGGCCTCTCCCCTTCGCGGATCCACCTCGATGACCTTCGCCTCGAGCTGGGTCCCGATGGGGAACTCCTTGCGGAGATCGGTGCCGCGCTGCGTGCCGGTGTGGCCGGCCGGGATGAAGCCGCGGGCCGCCCGCCCCGTGGTGCCGAGCACCCGGACGACGAGCCCGCCGTCGGTCACCTGCGTGACCGCCACCTTCACCGACCTGCCCTGCTGCACGCGCTGGCGCGGCTCGCTCTCCTCGCCCTCGGGCGGGGCGGGGTGCAGCCCGATCCGCCGCGCCGCCGCGTCGCAGCTCGCGACCACCACGTCGACGTCCTGGCCGACCTTCACCACCTCTTCCGGGTGCTGGATCGGCTTCATCGAGAGGTCGGCCGTGTGGATGAGGCCGTCGATGCCCGGCTCGAGCTCGATGAACGCGCCGAACGGCTGCAGCCGGGCGACCTTGCCCTTGTGCCGCGTGCCCACCGCGTACTTGTCCTTCACGGCGTCCCAGGGGTCGACCGTGGCGGCCTTGCGGCTCAGCCACAGCTTGCCCTTGTCGTCGACGCGCAGGACCTTCACGTCGATCTCGGCGCCGGGCTTGAACAGGTCGGCCAGCTTGGCGCCCCGGTCGTGGCTCGCCTCGCTCATGTGGACCAGCCCCTCGACGCCGCCCGCGTCGGGCAACGCGACGAACACGCCCCACGCCACGACCTTGCGCACCACGCCCTTGTGCAGGGACCCGGGCTCGATCGACGTGAGCGCCTCGGTGCGCGCCCGGCGGCTCTCCTCCTCGAGCATCTTGCGGCGGGACACGACGATGTCGCGCCCCTTCTTCGCGAACTGCGTCACGATGAAATCGAGCCGCTGGCCCACGAGGTAGTTGAGGTCGGCGCCGTGGCGCAGATCGACGTGCGAGGCCGGCGCGAAGGCGCGGAGGCCGCCGAGGTCGACCTCGAGCCCGCCCTTGACCGCGCCGGTCACGAACCCCTCGATCGGCTCGCCGCTCTGCAGCGACGCCTCGGCGCGCGCGCGCGCCTGGTCGAGCTGCACGGGCGCCCTCGACAGGAGGAGCATGCCGCCGCGCACGCCGGTGCTCGCGACCGTCGCGATGAACTGATCGCCGTCGACCGGAGGCTCCTCGTCGAGGATCTCGCGCCGGTCGAACAGCCCCGTGGCCTTCCCGGCGATGTCGATCCAGATGGCGTGGTCGGTGATCTTGCTGACCTTTCCGAACACTTCCTCGCCGATGCTGAAGGCCGGGCGCTCGCGCGGCGGCGGCGCGCCCTGCCCCTTGCGCCGCTTGCGCTTCTCGCCGCCGGGCTGCGGCTGACCCGCAGCCTCGCCGGCCGCCTGCTCCTCGTCGCCCTCGTCGTCGGCGCCGGCCTCGTCGTCGGCGCCGGCTTCGGCGTCGGTCGCCTCGGCGGCCTCGGCCACCTCGGCGGCCTCGGCCCCGGGCTGGCCGCCCTCCTCCGCGCCCTTCTTGCGGCGGCGGCGGCGGCGCTTCTTCCCGGCGCCCCCCTCCCCCGGCGCGGCCGCGCCGGCCTCGCCGGCCTCGCCGGCCGCCGCGGGCTTCGGCCCCTGCGGGGGCTTCGGCCCCTGCGGGGGCTTCGGCCCCTGCGCGGGCTTCGGCCCCTGCGCGGGCTTCGCGGCCGCCGGGGGGTTCCGCCTGCCCGGGGCTCCCGGCTTGCGGTTGCCGATGTCGTCTCTCGGCAGGCCGGGGACGCGGTTGCCGATGTCATCACCCGGCTGCTCTTCCCACTCGTCGTCCTCGTCCGTGGCGCGCGCCGCCGCGGCGGCGGGTGCCGCCTCGGCCGGTGCCGCCTCGGCAGGTGCCGCCTCGGCGGCTGCTGCCTCGGCAGGTGCCGCCTCGGCGGCTGCTGCTTCGGCAGGTGCCGCTTCGGACGAGGTCGAGCTCGCTTGTGACGCTGTTTCTGCGCCGGCCTCGCTCGTTTCGGGCGGGGAGGTGGTCCCCGCATCATGAGCTTGTGCGGCCTGCTCGGGCGCGGCGTTCGACGCGTCGAGCGGGCCGCCCTGGTCGGCCGGAGCTGCCGGCGCGTCCGCCGGCGTGGTGGTATTTTCGTGGGTATTCATCCGCGCCTCGCGCGACTGCGCATGCCGATGGGGGCGAAACGTGCTCGCGTTCTCTCCAGCGGCCCCCTCGGTTCAATGGGGGGAAGGGGCCGGAACCATAACGTACCCGGGACGTTTACGCGAGAGCCTACCGCATGATGGGCAGGTGCTTGTTCGTCCCCCCGCTCCGGTCGATGCGGAGGCCGCCCCCGCTCGCGAGGTTGTGGGCGCTGATCTGGCTGGTCAGCCGCTCCGCCACCTCCAGGAAGGCGCGCGCGATCGGGCTCTCGGGCGCCGCCTGGACGACCGGCGTGCCGGCGTCGCCCCACTCCCGGACGGCGGGGTCCAGCGGGATCTGGCCGAGCAGCGGCGCCTCGGCGAACTCGGCGATCTTCTGCCCGCCGCCGGCGCCGAAGAGCTCGTGCCGCTTGTCGCAGCCGTCGCACACGAAGTAGCTCTCGTTCTCCACCACGCCGAGCAGGGCGATCCCGACCTTCTGGGCCATCGAGACGGACTTGTACACGTCCTGGAGGGCGACCTCCTGCGGCGTCGTCACGACGATCGCGCCCGTGGTCCTCATCTTCTGGGAGATCGTCAGCGCGATGTCGCCGGTGCCCGGCGGCAGGTCCAGCACGAGGTAGTCGAGCTCGCCCCACTCCACGTCGCGCATGAACTGGATCAGGGCGTTCTGGAGCATCGGCCCGCGCCAGACGACGGCCGACCTCGGGTCCTCGAGCAGGAAGCCGATCGACATGAGCTTCACCCCGAAGCGCTCGAGCGGCAGGAACTTCTGGCCGTCGGCGGACGTCGGGCGGCCCATCACGCCGAGCATGGTCGGGACGCTCGGCCCGTACATGTCCGCGTCGAGCAGGCCGACCTTCGCCCCGGCGCGGTTCAGGGCGAGGGTCAGGTTCGCGGCGACCGTGCTCTTGCCCACGCCGCCCTTGCCGCTCATCACGAGGACGATGTTCCGTACGCCGGGGCAGGGGTCGTCCTGGAGGATGGTGCGCGTCGGGATGTTGACGTCCCACGCGATCCGGACCTCCTTCGCGCCGGCTGCCTTGAGCGCCGCCTCGATGTCGGCCGCGAGCCGCTGCTTGAAGTAGCCGGTCAGCTCGACGGTGAGCGAGACCGCCGCCCCGTCGATCGAGAGATCCCGGACGCGCCCGAGCTCCGTGATCGGGCGCTTCACGTCGGGGCCGATGACGTTTCCTAGCGCGGCGAGCGCGGCATCCTTCGTGATGGACATAGGGCGGAGCAGTTAAAACCGCTGCAGATGCCCGTCAACGGGCGAGCGCGGGGTCGGGCTCGGGGCCGCTCGCCCGTTGCCCTCGCGCCCCCGCCGAGGCGGGCGACCGGCCGCCCCGGCCCTCTCTACGCGGAGCGCAGCGCGGAGCGCGCGTCCGAGCGCAGGCAGGGCCGGCAGCGGCCGCCGGGGCGCGTTCACCAGCAGCTCTGGACGACCGAGCCCTCGTCGCGGGGATCCCTCAGGTACAGGGGGAGGCTGCAGGTGCCGTCGGCGAGGCAGGAGCCGTGCCGCCCGCTGGGCGACTCGGGGCAGTCATCGTCGGAGGTGCACGGCTCGGGGAGCGGCGAGAAGTCCAGGCACGCGCGCTGCCCGCGGAGCGTGCTGACGCACGCCGTCAAGTCGCCGACGCCGCCGCAGTCGTTGTCGTTCCGGCACGGCTCGCAGAAGTTGCCGTCGCCCACGCAGGCGCCGAAGCGGGGGAGGCAGGCCCCTTCCGTGCACTGGTAATCGAGGTCGCAGTCTTCATCGTTGTTGCAGGTCCGCGCGCAGCGGTCCTCGCCGCCGATGGAGACGCAGCGCTGGCCGGCGATCAGCGAGCAGTCGAGATCGCTCGCGCAGGGGGCGCACTGCGCCCGCTTGATGCAGGTCGTCCGCAGGAGGCAGACGGACCCTTCGACGTACTGGTTGCCGTTCGCGTTGAACGCGGCGGGATCGACGCACTCCTCCTCGGTCTCCCCGCAAAACGCGTTGTTCCCCTTGTCCTTACCGCAGATCGCGTGAGGGTCCCGGGTGAGGGCGCACTCGTAGCCGGCCGCGCAGTCCGCGTCGCTGGCGCAATGCGGCTGCGTGCAGTAGGCCTCGGCGTCGCCCTCGCCCTGCCCCCTGCACTCCAGGCCCAGCGAGGTGCACGCCGCGGCGTCGCAGGTCGGCAGGACGCAGGGCTTCCCGTTGCTGCACTTGCCGATGGTGCAGTTGGGATCGTCCCCGCCGCACGCCTCGGTGTCGCGCCGGCAGTCGGCGAGGTTGTTGTCGCACTGCGCCAGGTTGCACGCCGAGCCGTCGGGGCAGCTTCCGTACTGGCCGCACTCGTTGCCGAACGGGCAAGGTGCGCCGTAGCCCTGGGCCTTGCCGTGCGGCTGGCACACGGAAATCGCGTCGTCCGTGTCATCTTCCGTGGCGGGCCCGCAGACCTGGTCTCGGCGGCAGTCCAGGTGGCTGCTGCACTCGAGCACGCAGCGGTTGCCCACACAGGTATTCCCAGGCAGGCAGAGCGAGGGCTCGCACTTACCCTCGCATTTCCCGTTGACGATCACCCCGCCGAAACATTCGTCCCGCGGCTCGTCCGATGAGCAGGCGCTGCCCGCGATGACTGCTCCGACCGCCAGCCAGCCGAGCGTCAGGAACGCGTGGATACGACGGAGACGGGGCTGACGGGCGCTCTGCGATGCGACGACCTGCTGCATAGAACCTCAGCGCGGGCGGTGCCCGCGGGTCGGGGCCGGCACGGCGGGCCTGCCGGGAAATTGCGGAGGGAGCCCTCCGGGAACGAGGCGGCCGCGCCAGGTTGCCCTTGACGCGTCCCGCGCCGCCCAGAAGAATGAGCTCGTACTACACCATACTTCAGGCGGTGGCATCATGCGAATCGACGCAGTTCTCGGTTGGATGGGCCTTTTCGTCGTGACGGCCCTGGGGCTCGCGGGCTGCGGGGGTGAGGATCCTATTCCGGCTCCTGAGTTTCCTGAAGGGACGGGGCAGCCTGCGGCCAATGCGGTCAGTTATCCCCCAGGACCGTATGGGATCAACCCCGGCAAGGTGATCGCGAATTACCAGTTCGTCGGGTTCGCCAACGCCGACAAGAACAACAGCGAGATGCAGGCGATTCAGCTCGCCGACTTCTACAATCCGAGCGGGGAGGATCGCTTCCCCGAGGGTTCACCGTACGGCGCCGGGGAGCTGAAGCCGAAGGTGCTGCTGATCGACGTCTCGTCCGTGTGGTGTGAGCCGTGCCAGATTGAGGCGGAGTCGGTTCTGCCCCGGCTCTACGCCGAGTATCAGCCGAAGGGCGGCGAGTTCCTGGTCCAGCTCGCGGACGGAAGGAATCGGGGCGAGGCGGCCGTGGTAGGCGACCTGTATCGCTGGACGACGCGCTACGAGGTGGCGTACCCGTCGGCGATCGACCCCTCGTACAAGCTCGGCGCGCTCTTCCAGGCGGACGCCTTCCCCGCGAACATGATCGTCAAGACCAAGGACATGACGATCATCGAGGTCGTCGCTGGCGTGCCCGAGGAGGGCAGCAGTTTCTGGCGTACCTACGAGAAGGTCATGAACGGCGAGAGGTGAACAAGCCTCCGCGCGGGCGTGTCGTCGAGCCGCTGGACGGCACGCCCACGCGAGAAACGGAGCCAGGGCGCGCCCTGAAGCGCCCGCGACATGGTGCCCTCACGCCGGCCGTCCCGCCCACGCCGGCCCAACCGATACCCACGCGGAAGCCTCTATGCCCCGAACTACCCGCTGCGCGCTCACGTTGGCGTTCACCGTCCTCGGCCTCGCGGCCGCCGGCTGCGGAGCGGCCGCCCGCCCCTCCTCGGCGAGCCCGGCGCCCGATTTCTCGCTGCCCGCCCTCGACGGCAAGACGGTCCGGCTCTCGGACTACACCGGCAAGAGCGTTGTGCTGATCGACTTCTGGTCGACCACCTGCGACCCCTGCCTCGCGGAGATGCCGCACCTCGTCGAGCTCTACAAGAAGCACAAGGACAAAGGATTCGTGGTCCTCGCCGTGTCGCTCGACGGACCGGAGTCCCGCGCTCAGGTGAGCAGCACGGTCCACGACAGGGAGATGATCTTCCCCGTGCTGCTCGACGAGGAGACGACGGTCACCGCCAAGTACAATCCGAAGCGCGAGCTTCCGTTCTCCGTGCTCGTCGGCAAAGACGGATCGATCCTCCAGAAGCGCAGCGGCTACCAGCCCGGCGACGAGGCGGCGCTCGCGGGCGACGTCGAGAAGGCGCTCGGCCAGCAGTAGCCGGACGGACCGGCGCGCGGCCGAGGGCGACAGGGCGCTCCACGGGCCGGAAGTCCGTGGTAGGAACGCGAGGTGCGCTCACCTCTCCACGCCTCCTGCGCTTGCCTGTCCGCAGCGGTGCTCCTCGCCGCGCTCCCGGCCGCGGCGGTCGACCTCCCGAACGTCGGCGGCGAACCGATGGCGGTCGACGTCGTGAACACCGCCGCCGCGGTGTATCACTTCGACAACCGGAACGACAATCCCAACATCCCGTCGCGACACCTCGACGACAATTACGGGGAGCTCCTCGAGCGGCTGGACGCCCAGATCAACTGGTGGCGCCTGCAGCTCGGGGCGCGGATCAACGCCTCTTTCTATCCGATCAGCCCCTCGGCGACGGACATCGATCTGCAGCGGAAGGTGCTGCGCGATGAGGTCAATTTCGGCTTGGACGACGCCGCGCGGGAGCTTCACTCCCGCTACCGGACGACGGTCTATCCGGCGAAGCTCTGGCTCACCTACACGCAGCCGGGCGTCGAGGCCACGGTGGGCGACTTCTACGCCCAGCTCGGGCGCGGGCTCGTCTTCAGCGTGCGCAAGCTGGACGAGCTGGCCATCGACACGACCGTGAGGGGCGGCAGGCTCGTGCTCGACAAGGATTTCCAGCTGCTGCGCCTCGAGGCGACCGCCTTCGCGGGACAGATGAACCCGCTCCGCCTGGACGAGGCGAGCGGGAGGCGGCTCCACGGCGACGGATCGCCGCTCTTCTTCCTGTTCCCCGGCCGGGACGGCGCCGGCGACCTGAGGGATCCGCGCACCCAGGAGGTCACGGCGAAGGCGCGCCCGAACTACCTCGAGGACACCGCGCTCGGCGGGCGCCTCGAGGTGGGGGTGAAGGGCGTGGAGATCGCGGCGAACGGATCGCTGCTCCTGCGGAAATCGTACACCGAGGAGCTCCGCCGCTGCGAGCTCGAGCACGTCGGGGACGAGGGGGACGCGGCGGGCGTATGCGCGGCGGAGTACCCCGAGTTCGAGCTCACCGGCGCGCCTCACGCGCAGCGATTCAACGAGATCCGCACGTTCAGCGGCTCGGTGAGCGTGCCGTCCGTCGCGAACCACGGGGACGTGTATGTCGAGGTGGCCGGGCAACAGCTCCGCGAGCGCCATCGCGACAGCGCGGGCAACGGCCAGGGAGATCTGTCGGGGTACGCGGTCTACGCGGCGGCGAACGCGCGCGGCGGCCCGGTCGCCGTCCTGCTTGAAGGCAAGCACTACCGGCGGTTCTTCTCGCTCGCCTCCAACATCGACACCAACGCGCTGTCGAACGTGGGATTCAACGCGCCGGAGTTCGCGGGAGTCGCCTACAGCCAGCCCCCGACGGCAGAGCCCATCTACACGAAGCCGCTCGGCGCGCCCAACGTCTGCGTCACGGGCGGGCGCGGGCGCGTCGACTATCGCTTCAACCGGACCACGGCCGTTTACGCCTGGCTCGGGCGCTACGTGAGCTTCTCGGAGCGCGAGGAGAACAACGACTGCAACACCGAGGACAGGTACCGGACCAGCACCTGGGACACCGCGGTAGGCGCCGAGATCGATCTCGACTCCGGCCGCTCCCACGTGCGCGCGTGGGCCGGCGGGCGGCAGGTCGACGCGGCCGCCACCGACGGCATTTTCTACAGCGAGAGCTACGTCCGCTACGACGTCGTGAAGCACCTCGCCGGCCCCTTCTCCCTCCAGGTGCAGGGCAACAACCAGCGCCAGTACAAGATCGACGCGTACGGGTTCGAGGGGGAGAACTACATCGCGCTCCAGTGGTCGCCTCACCTGACCGCGATCCTCGGGCACGAGTACACGTCGCCGGAGCTGGGCGGGTGCGAGGCGCCCGAGGGCGGCGGGATCTGCCACTACTTCAACGGAGGGCTGCAGTGGAAATCAGGAGGGAGCGCCACGGCCCTCCAGCGGGTCTTCGATACGGCGCAGCTCTTCGTGGGCCAGCGGCGCGGCGGGTTGCGCTGCGTCTCCGGCGTGTGCCGGGTCTTTCCCTCGTTCGAGGGCGCGCGGCTCGAGCTCGTCTCGAGGTTCTGAGGCGACCGCGCGCCTCACGCGGAGCGCCGTCTCCGTTCAGGACGCGCGGAGCATGGCGCAGGCGATCGCGAGCCTGACGCGGGGCTCGGCGTCGGCGAGGAGCAAGGCCGCGCGGGGCAGCTCGCCCAGCTCGACCAGGCCCACCCCCGCCGCCTCGCGCACCGGGTGTTCCCGGGATCGGAGATCGCGCTCCAGGAGCGGCACGGCCTGCCGGACCCCTGCGCGGGCGAGGACGCCGCGCGCGAGGACCGCGCGGGTCGACGCCCCTCCGACGAGCTTCATCATCCAGGCGACCGCGGCGGCGCGCTCGCGCGGGGGCAGGGCGACGACGTCCGGCGAGGCCTCGACGTAGCGGGCGTTGGCGGCGAAGGCGACCGCGTCCTCGGGGTCGACCTGCGCCTTGGCGAGCGCGGCCCGCACGGCTGCGTCCTCGATCGGCGCAGAGAGGATCGCGTAGACGCGGTCTCTCCCGGGGCCGGAGTCGATCGCCCGCACGAGGACCGAGACGGCCTCGCCGGCGTCGGCGCCGCCAGCGCGCGCCAGCGCGCGCGCGGCGGCGATCGCGGGCGCGCCGCGCTGGGTGGAGATGGCCCAGCGGAGCTGCGCGCGCCCGCCGGCGTCGAGCGCGCGCGGCGCTGCCCACGCCTCGGCGATCGCCTCACGCCGGGGCTCGTCCGAGAGGACCCAGAGATCCCGCAGCGCCAGCGCGATCCCCTCGCCGCCGAGCGCGCCGCTCGCTCGGATCGCGAGCGTCCGCGCGAGCGGGTACGGGTCGAGCCGCGCCGCCTCCAGCAGCGCGCCCCGGTCGCCGGGGTCCGCGGCCGCGATCGCGGCGCGGAGCGCCGAGGCGCGCACCTCCTGATCTCCGTCGAGCATCCGCGCGCGGCGCGCCGCGCCGTCCCCGGGCGCGACGAGGGCGCGCGCCGCGAGCGCGCGGAGCGCCGCGCGCTCTCCAGGCCGCTTCGCCGCGGCCGACTCCGCCGCGTACCGCTTCACGCTCTCGGCATCGGTGAGCCCTGCCTCGAACAGGATCAGCTCGGCGGCGACCGCGACCCCGTCCGAGCCTGCGGCGCGCTCGGCGAGCGCGTCCTCGACGTGGCGCGCGCACGTCCGGATCTCGCCCAGCCGCTCGCCCCCGAGCGGCGGCGCAGCGCGCGCGATCTCTCCCTCGGCGACCGCTCGCGCGATCGCTCGAGCCTCGTCGCTGTCGAGCGAGCCGCGGCGGAGCTCCTCGGCCAAGGCGCGGCGGAGCTCCTCGTAGCTGCCCGCCTCGGCGGCGCGCACCGACGCCGATCGCGCGCAGCCCGCGGCCGCGGCCAGCGAGAGGAGGGCGGCGAGCAGCGACCCGGAGAGCGCGCGGAGCATGAGACGCGTCTTACCGCGCCGAAGTTCGCGCTCGAAGCCCCTTCGGCTCGACCACCCAGGTAATCCGTTCTATACGGGCCGCGCACGCGTCTGTACGGGCGCGCACGCGTTCCGGCACCATGCGTATCGACGTCATCGTCAACACCACAGCGCGTCGGTACCGGGCGAGCCCTTCGCTCATCGACCGCATGGCGGCCGCCTGCGCCGGCGCGGCGGAGCTCCACCCGACCTCGAGCGTCGCGGAGCTCGACGCCGCCTGCGCCCGGATCGCCGAGCGCGGCACCGATCTCGTCGCGCTCTCCGGCGGCGACGGCAGCTTCATGGCGGGCGTCACCGCCCTCGTCCGCGCGTTCGGCGAGGGCGCCTTGCCGGCGCTCGCCTTGTTGCCGGGCGGAACCGTGGCGACCGTCGCTCGGAACTGGGGCATGACGGGCGATCCAGCCGTGCTCCTCGCGCGGATCGTGCGCGACCTCCGCGCCCGCCAGCGCGGCGCCGGCGTCCCGGGGACCCTCCGGCGGCCCACCCTGCGCGTGCGCGCGACGACGCGCGGCGGCGTGGAGGAGCGCATCGGCTTCATCTTCGGCACCGGGCTCGTGGCCAGCTTCTTCGACGTCTACTACGAGCGCGGCGGCGACGGGTACGGCGCCGCCGCGCGCATCGTCGCGCGGGTGTTCCTCGAGTCCTTCTACGGCGGCGCCTGCGCGCGTCGGGTCCTCGACCCGCTGCCTTGCACGATCGACGTGGAGGGCCGGCGGCTCGCCCCCCGCGCCTGGTCGCTGGTCTGCGCGTCCGTGGTACGCGACCTCGGCATTCACATGCAGGTCACCTACCGGGCTGGGGAGGATCTCGACCGCCCGCACCTCGTCGCCAGCGCCCTGCCCCCGCGCGAGCTTGGCCCGCGTGCGCCGCTGGTCCTCGCGGGCCGTCGCATTGGCGGCAGGGACCATTTCGACGACCTCGTCCGCGAGTTCACCGTCCGATTCGGCGGCGCGTCCGGCGCCATGTCGGCCGACGACTTCGGCGCCGCGCCCAGCGCGACGCCGGGCGGCGACGGCCCCTACATCCTTGATGGAGACCCGCTCCGGGCTTGCGAGGTCCGGGTCTCGGCCGGACCGCCCATCGACGTCCTGTCCCTGCGCCGCTGAGCCTTCGCCCGCGGCGTGCCCGGGAGCGCCCGAGCGCCACGCCGCATGACGGAAACATGACCGGCGTCGTGAGCCTCAGTGACGGGCGTGTCCGATGCTCCATCCACCTTGGAAACCATGACGCAAGCTCCCGCATCGAGCCCCACCCGAGTCGTCGTACCGAAGCAGCGGCTTGGCATCGGTCAGTACTTCAACGCGCTGGGGATCATCGCCATCCACATCGGCACCGTGGTCGCCATCGTCCGCGGCGCCACGTGGAAGCTCGCAGCGCTCGCTGCGGCCACGTACTTCGTCCGGATGTTCGCGATCACGGCGGTCTACCACCGGTACTTCTCGCACCGGAGCTACAAGACGAGCCGCGGCCTCCAGTTCCTGCTCGCGCTGCTCGGGACCACGGCGACCCAGAAGGGCCCGCTGTGGTGGGGAGGGACGCACCGCGTTCATCACAAGTACTCGGACACAGAGCGCGACGTCCACAGCCCGCTCCGCAGGGGGTTCTGGTACGCGCACATGGGCTGGTGGCTCGGCCGCGAGCACGAGGAGCTCGATCTGAAGCGCATCCCCGACTTCGCGGGGTTCCCCGAGCTCCGCTGGCTGGATCGCTTCCACGTGGTCGGGCCGCTCGGCATGATCGCGCTGCTCTTCGTGTTCGGCGGCTACGACGCGTTCCTGTGGGGCTACGTCGTCTCGACGTGCGCGCTCATGCACGGGACGTTCACCATCAACTCGCTGGCGCACGTCTTCGGCTCGCGGCGTTACGCGACCACCGACACGAGCCGCAACAATTTCTGGCTCGCGCTCATCACCCTCGGCGAGGGCTGGCACAACAACCACCACCACTACATGAGCAGCGCGAACCAGGGCTTCTTCTGGTGGGAGATCGACGTCAGCTTCTACATCCTGCGCGCGATGGAGAAGCTCGGCCTGATCTGGGAGCTCCGGATCGCGCCCGCGCACGTGATGCAGCGAAACCTGATCAAGGAGGTCGGCGAGCGCTCGCCGCTCCTCGCCCCTCAGACCGCGCCCGTCGAGCCGCGCGACGCTCCGCCGCTGGGTGAGCCCAGCCTCGGCGACGTCTGAGCTGAAGCTCCCCGCCACGGGACCTGCGGACGAACGCTGCCCTGCAGCGCTCGTCCGCGCGCGTTTGTCACGAGCAGCACCGCAACCAGCGCCTGGCTGCGCGCAGAACCTCGTCGGCTCCACGCAGCCAGCGGCCGACGCCGGGCCCCCTCGAGGCTCGCGGAATCGCCGGCCGCCGTTCGCCGTGTAGGGCCGCTCGCCGGGCCTCTCGGACCGCGATCAGTTGACGGACGAAGCTGCCTGCTGGCTGTGCGCGGCGGCGGAGTCGCCGGGCTTCGATTTCTCGGCCTTGTTGCGCTCTCGCTGGCGCTCCAGGCCCGCGCGGACGAAGCGCGCAAAGAGCGGGTGCGCGTTGTGGGGTCGGCTCTTGAACTCGGGGTGGAACTGACAGCCGACGAAATACGGGTGTTCGCGCAGCTCGATCATCTCGACGAGGCGCTGGTCCGGCGACGTCCCGGAGAGCACGAGCCCCTTCTGCACCATCGACTCGCGGTACTTGTTGGCCACCTCGTAGCGATGCCGGTGCCGCTCGCTGATGCTCGTCTGCCCGTACGCCTCTGCGGCGAGCGTCCCCTTGTCCAGCACGCACGGGTACGCGCCGAGGCGCATCGTACCACCCTTCTCCACGACCCCCTTCTGATCGGGCATCAGATCGATCACCGGGTAGGCGGCGTTCCGATCGAACTCCACGGAGTTCGCGCCCGCCATGCCGCACACGTGCCGCGCGAACTCGACCACCGCGAGCTGCATGCCGAGGCAGATCCCGAAGAACGGGATCTTCTCCTCGCGCGCGTAGCGGATCGCCTCGATCTTCCCCTCGGTCCCCCGGTCGCCGAAGCCGCCGGGCACGAGGATCGCATCGAGGTTCGCCAGCAGCTCGGCCGCGCCGCGCGCCTCGATCTGCTCGGAGTCGATGTACTCGAGCTCGACCCGCACGTCGTTGTGGAGCCCGCCGTGGACGAGCGCCTCGTGGAGCGACTTGTACGAGTCGCGCAGGTGCACGTACTTGCCGACGACGCCGATCTTCACGATGCCGCGGGACGGCTTCTTGAAGCGCTCGACGATGCGCTGCCACGCGGACAGATCCGGCTGCCTCGCCCAGATGTTGAGCAGCTCCGTGATCTTCTCGTCGATCCCCTCGGCGTGGAGGACCAGGGGCAGCTCGTAGATGCAGTCGACGTCGACGGCCGCGATCACGCAGTCGACGGCGACGTTCGAGAAGAGCGAGATCTTCTCCTTCATGTTCCGCGGGAGCGGCCGGTCGCAGCGGCACAGGAGGATGTCCGGCTGGATGCCGATCTCGCGCATCTCCTTCACCGAGTGCTGGGTGGGCTTCGTCTTGAGCTCGCCCGCCGTCGCGATGAACGGGACGAGCGTGACATGCACGGAGATCGCGTTCTGCGCGCCCGACTCCACCTTGAGCTGGCGGATCGCCTCGATGAACGGGAGCGACTCGATGTCGCCCACCGTGCCGCCGACCTCGACGATCGCCACGTCGGCACCGTCCGCGGCGGAGCGGATGCGCAGCTTGATCTCGTCGGTGACGTGCGGGATCACCTGCACCGTCGCCCCGAGGTACTCGCCCCGGCGCTCCTTCGAGATGACCGCCTCGTAGATCCGGCCGGTCGTGAAGTTGTGCTGCCGGGTCATGCGGGCGAGCGTGAACCGCTCGTAATGCCCGAGATCCAGATCGGTCTCCGCGCCGTCGTCCGTGACGAAGACCTCGCCGTGCTGGTACGGCGACATCGTGCCGGGATCGACATTGATGTACGGGTCCAGCTTGACGTGGGTGACCTTCAGCCCACGAGACTCCATCAGCGCCCCGATCGAGGCCGCCGCCAGTCCCTTGCCGATCGACGACACGACCCCGCCTGTAACGAAGACGAATTTGGTCCGCTTGCTCATGACCCGTCGCTCCGCTGCGCCGTGTGCGCGCCTGTAACCAGTTCCTCGATCGGCGCTCAAGAGGGAGAGGCCGCCAAGGTTCGGCTGTCCACGGCAAATGCCTTGCCCGGCTTACAAGCCGCACGGCCCCGTCAACAAGACCGAAGCCGGAGGAAACCTCACGAGGAGGGATCCCACACCGGCAACAGAACCTGACCTGCCGTGCGAGCCCGTCAGCAACCGGACGAGCTCACGGCAAGCCTGCGCGACGTGATGCCGCTCTGAATCCGCCGGCATTCTAGGCCGCTCTTCAGGCGCGTCAATGCAAAGGGCAATCCGATTTCCAGGCGGGCCGCGTCCCCTGGGCTCAGGGCCTCGGGGTGGCCACCGCGCCGGGGCCAGGGTCCGCCGACCCGAGAGCTCCGCCGGATCGGGATGGTACGCTCCGGCGGCTCCCCGCGCGACCTCGCCGTGCCATGCGCATCGCTCACGTGTTCCAGCTCGCGACGTCAACCCCGATCGTCGCGCTGGAGCGCGACAGCGCGCTCTACGACGTCGCGGAGCTCGAGCGCCGCTTCGGAACGAGGCTCGCCGACATCCCTGGCGTGTCCGACTTTCACACGCGCGTGGTGGCGCTTCGTTGCGCCGGCCTCCACGCGCTGGACGACCGGCTGCTCAGCGGGGATCGGCCGGCGTCGGCGCAGCTCCTTCCGGGCACCTTCCTCTGGCTTGCTCCGTGCGCCACCGATCGCGCGGCGTACGTCCAGCTCGGCCCCTGCGCGCGCGACGCCGAGCGCCCCTGGTACCGGTTCGGCAACAGCCGCGCGCTGCAGGGGCACGCCGCGGCGATCCCCTTCCCCGCGCTCGAGGACGAGCCCGACTACGAGCTGAACCTGGCGGCGCTCCTCTGCGAGGATCTGCGCCGCGCCACCCCGGAAGAAGCGGAGCGCGCGATCGCGGGCTACGCCGTGCTGAACGACTGGACGGCGCGCGGGCTGGAGGCGCAGGCGCTGGCGAAGGGCATGCCGCCTTCCGATGCGAAGGACTTCGCGACGCAGCTCGGCCCGGTGCTCGTCACGCCGGACGAGCTTGGCCCGATCGACGTGCTGCGGACGCAGGTCCGCGTCGACGCCGAGGTGCGCCTCTGCTCCCGCATCGGCGAGTGGGCGTTCTCGCTCGCGGAGGCGATCGCGTGCGTCAGCGACCGGATCGAGCTGCGCGCCGGCGACGTGATCGGAGCGGGACGGGTCGTCGGCGGGAGCGCCAGGTGCGCTGGCCGGCGCGTGCCGTACGGCGCGCGCGTGGAGCTGATGATCGAGCGGATCGGATGGCTGGCCGGCAAGCCGGTCTGCGGCCCCGAGCCGCTGCCGTGGCGCCGCCGCTGAGCGGCGCCCACGCGCCAGCCCCCCGGCCCGCTCAGAACGTCCCGACGACGCCGAAGGCCACGCCGCTCGCGGTGACGACCGGCGCCGGCCGCACCGTCACCGCCGTGGGCTTCGGCGGCTGCGCCGAGCGCGCCTCGGTGGTCATGAAGATGCCTTCTCCGATGAGGGCGAGCCCCGCGATCTGCGCGAGCCCGTCGATGACCGTGAGCGCCCCGCGAACGTACAGCCGGTACCCGCAGTCCGGGTCGTCCGCGGCGCAGCCGTTCTTGGCGAGCGCCATCCAGGGGCCCGCGATCGGGATCTTCAGCTCGCCCGCCCCGGGGACCTCGGGCCACGACGATGCGGCGACGAACGCTGCGCCGTAGGCGAGCGCCGTCACGGCCGCCCCGCCGACGATGACCTTCACGCGAGCCGATGACGGCGGATACCGCGGCGGCGACGGCTCCTCCGCGCCCGCAGAAGCGGCGGTCAGCGCGAGCGCGGCGGCGACGGCGAGGGCGGCGCTCTTCATGGCGTCTTCGCGCCGGCCGCCGCGGAGCCGCCCTTCTTGGCCGGCAGCTTCACGGTGTACGGGACCTCGAGGGGCTCCCCCTCGAACGGCAGCACGATCTCCCCGACGAAGGCCCGCTTCACGCACGCCTCGGCGGGCGTCCCCGCGAACGGCGGCCCGACCAGCACGTCGGTCACGCGCCCCTTCTGCCCGTCGAAGACGACCTTGACCTCTCCCTCGCCGGTCGGCGCGTTGGCCACGACCTCCGCGCAGTTCGCCGCCTTGTCGCCGCCGCGCCGCAGCGCGATCTCCATCTGCTTCTTCTGATCCTCGTTGAGCGCGCTGCCGCTGTCCTTCGACCCGCTCGCCTCCGCGCCGGAGCTCTCCGCCTCGGCGGGTGGAGCCTCGTCGGAGTACGCCTGGTCGAAGTTGTAGTCTTCCCCTGCCTGCTTGGGTTTGGCGCCCGAGCATGCTGCAGCCGCGAGGATGAAGAGCGGCACGAGCACGCGGGCCGGATGCTGCTGGGACACGGTGTCCTCCCTTCGAACAGAGCGTGAAGAACTGCTTGCGCGCACCGTAGCAAGCTCTCCTTTGCGAGGACAACTCCGTACACGCCCCGTCGAACCGGACTTCACCGGCAGCGGCCGCGCTGCACCGATCGGAGCGCTCAGGGGGAGGCGCCCGTCGCAGAGACATTGTACAGCCGGGGAGCCGCCATGCCTCGATTCCCTCGCGCTGTCTCCGTGGTCGCGCTCGCGCTCCTGTCGACCCTCGCCCGCCCGGGCGGCTCGCAGCCGATCGAGAGCGGCAGCGGCCCCGCGGAGCGCTCGACCGGCGCCGCGAGCTCGACGCAGGGAGCGGGGGGAGCGGCGCCCCCCTCCGGGCCGCCCCTCGCTGCGCCTGGCCCCCGAGGCTTCGACCCGACGCGCGCGCGGGAGCAGCTCGAGAAGCTCACCGCCGACGTGCGCCGCTGGGGAGGGCGCGTCGGCGTGCTCGCGCTCGACGTGGCCACCGGCGCGACGCTCGCCGCGTTCGACGAGCGCGGTCTGTACAATCCCGCGTCGAACGCGAAGCTGTTCACGGCCGCGGCGGCGCTGCGCTTGCTCGGCCCGAGCTACCGCTACCTGACCGGCCTCTACGGCGAGGCGTCGAACGGAGCCGTCCCGGAGCTGGTGTTCCGGGGCTCGGGCGACCCGTCGCTCAGGACGCGGGATCTCTGGGAGATGGCGCGCGATCTGCGCGCGGCCGGCGTCCGGAAGGTCGCTGCGATCGCCGTCGATCAGGGCTACTTCGACGGGCGTTACGTCCCTCCCGCCTTCGAGCAGCAGCCGGAGGAATGGGCGGCCTTCCGCGCCCCGGTCGCCGCAGCCTCGCTGAACGCGAACACCGTGCTCTTCACGATGCGCCCAGCGAAGGCGGGCCAGGCTGCCTCCGTCGCGATCGATCCCCCAGGCTTCGCGGTGCTCCGCGGCAGCGTGACCACCGCGAAGCGCGGCACACCGGAGAAGATCGGGATCCGCCTCGAGCCGAGCGGGCAACGGATCCTCGTGCACCTCAGCGGGCAGATCCCCGAGGGCGGCCGCGCGGTGAGCCTGGCGAGGCGGGTCGACGACCCTCGCTTGGTCGTGGCCTACGCGCTCAAGGAGGTGCTGCAGGAGGTCGGCGTCGAGGTCGGCGGCGAGGTGCGGCTGGGCGGCGAGCACCAGAAGCAGCTCCTCGTGGCCCACCGCTCGGCGCCGCTCGGCGAGCTGCTCTCTGCGCTCGGGAAGGACAGCGACAACTTCTACGCCGAGACGATCTTCAAGACGCTCGCCGCCGAGAGGCGCGGGCGCCCCGGCACGGCCGAGGCCGCGGCGGAGCTGGTCGGCGAGGCGCTCCGTGAGCTCGACGTCTTCGAGGAGGGCACCTTTCTCAGGAACGGCTCCGGCCTGTTCGACGCCGCGCGCGCGTCTCCACGGTCGGTGGTCCGGCTGTTGCGCGCCGCCCTCCTCGACCCGGCGCTCGGCGCTGACTTCACCGCGCAGCTCGCGATCGGCGGCGTGGACGGCACCTTGCGCGGCCGCTTCCGCGCCTGGTCCAAGGAGCGCGCCATCCGCGCGAAGACGGGGACGCTCGCGTCGGTCACCGCCCTCTCCGGCTACATCCTGCCGCCGAGAGGCCGATCCCCGATCGCCTTCTCCGTGCTGGCCTCCGACCTCCCCGGGAAGATCGAGCCGGCGCGGAGGGCCATCGACGGTTTCGTCGGAGCGCTCGCCGAGGAGCTCTGGAAAGGGGCGCGCGCGCCGTGAGGGCGCGCGCTGGAAGATCGAGCGCTCGAGCGACACGGCCGCGCAGCGTGGGCGCTGCGCGGCCGCATCACGGTGGTCGCCGGATCGTCGCTCAGTAGTCGCGCATCTGCTTGCGGATCTTGCCGAGCGCCTGCTCCTGGAGCTGACGGATGCGCTCGCGCGACAGGTTGTACTTGTCGCCGATCTCCTTCAGCGTGAGCTCGTCCTCATCGTCGAGACCGAAGCGCCAGCGGATGATCCGCGACTCGATCGGCGTGAGGGTGGTGAGGAGCCGCCGGACCTCGTCGCTCCACTTCCTGTTCGCCAGGTGATCGAACGGCGACAGCGCGTTCTCCTCCTGGAGGAAGTCGATGAACTTGCGCCCGTCCTCATCGCCCACCGGCCGATCGAGGGAGAACGGCGTCTCCGCGTAGAAGTCCTTCACCTTGTCGAGCTTCTCGCGCGGGACCCCCGTCTCCTTCTCGAGCTCCTCGATGGTCGGCTCATGCCCCGTGCGCGCGATGATGGCCTGCGTCGCGCGCGCCACGCGGTTGTACGTGTCGAGCATGTGCACCGGGATGCGGACGGCGCGCCCCTTGTCGGCGAGGGCGCGGCTGATCGCGTGCCGGATCCACCAGGAGGCGTACGTCGAGAAGCGGTACCCACGGCTGTGATCGAAGCGCTCGACCGCCTTCATCAGGCCGATGTTGCCCTCCTGGATCAGGTCGATGAGCGGCAGGCGCCCGCGGTTGTAGCGGCGCGCGATCGACACGACGAGCCGCAGGTTGGCCTTCACGAAGCGGTTCTTCGCGTCGTGCTGCGCCTGAAAGGTCCGCTCGACCCGATCGAGGTAGCGGCGGTACGAGCTGGACATCGGGAGCCTCGGCCGGGTCGGGCGCGTCTCCTCGGGATCGCTCACGTCGTCCTCGAAGTCGGGCTCGCGCACGAGGTCGCGCGCGATGGTGAAGGCGCGCGCCATCCAGAGGCGGTCCGAGTCCGGCAGGCGGACAGCTGCGGCGAGCTCCTCGGAGAGCTGGTTCCACGGCTTCTCCTGCTCGGGCAGGAGCTTCCCCTTCTGCTTCTTCGCGAGGCGGACGAGCTTCTGCATCTCCGCGATCTGCGGCGCCTTCACCTCGTCCTCGCCGGCCTTCGCGACGTCCTCCTCGAGCGCCGTGAGGATGTACTCGGCCGCCGGCAGGTACGAGAGCAGGGCCACCCAGTGCTCCACCTCGGTGCGCTCGACCGCCCGCGCCGTGTCGAGCTCCTCGTCCGGCCCCATGACGGGGTGCAGCGCCATGTCGCGGAAGTAGCGCGCGAGCATGGAGTCGCCGCCGCCATCCTCGACGTCCTTCAGCTCCCGATCCTGGTTCCTCGCGCGCTCGGGCTGGGGCAGCCGGTCGAGGGGTCCGAGGTCCAGATCGATGAAGTCGGCTGCCCGGTCCTCGTCGAGGATCTCCGTCGGGCGGGGTCGCACGACGGTCTCCTCGCTCTGGTCGTCCTCCATAAGGCTGAGGGCGGCGATTTCCGGCGTCGCCGTCCCACCCTGAGCGAGCGGGTCGCCCTTCACGACAGTGGCGTTGCTCTTGGTCGACCTCATGGCGGCTCCCTCCACGGTGGTGGCTCCTTGCAAGTGCGAGCGCGGCGTCAGGCTGTCCTCGTGCTCTTCGAGCTCGGGGACCCCTGAATCGATGGTCTGCGATGCCGCCCGCCGGGGACCCGGTGCTGTCCCGACCCCCTGCGAGCTCTTGGATGCCGCGGGCCGCGCAGAGGTACCTACACCGGAAGACTTGGTGTTCCTCCGGGTGGTTTCTGGACGGCGGGCGGTCGACGTGCTCATCTTCGTCTTTGTTTCAGCGTTCACTTCTAAACGGCGGTCGTTGCGAAATTGAAAGGCATCGCCACCATTTGACGGCGGGCGAGACGCTTTTGTGCCAAACAAGGAACTGGAGCTGACCGAAGAAGCTCCTGTTGGAGCTGGCAACCGGCGACGCTCTCGTTTGATTCCGGGCGAAATCTTCCCACCAGGGGCGGACTTGCTCTTGCAGAGCGCCCCTCTTGAGTCTGCTCCCTGTGGCAGCCCAACTCGGGAAGCAAAAACAGTGCCTTTTTTGGTGCCCGTTTCGTGTTCTCCCGTTTGAGAGCCCGCGCTGGGTGCGGTATGTAGAGGCAGAGGCGCGGTCCGTGTCGCATCGAGCGAGATGGTTGGCCGTGATCGAGCCGAACGGCTTGGCTGGGTACGCTTTCGGGGACGCAACAGCATCGGCAACCTGTCCTTCTTAGGGAGACACCTCGAGCTCGCCAGCCTCGGGGAATTGGTGGGGCCGTTCCTGCCGTACGGGCAGGGGGGATCCGCTGCCTTTCCGGCAGGTGGAGGCTGGACCGCGCCGCAGAGGCCGTCCTCTCAGTGAGCTTCGATGTTTCCTGAACCTGGGCCTCCCGATGGCGATGTCGAGCCCTCGCCCGACGTCGAAAGGCGGAGAACATTATTTTTCGCGAGAGATCGCCTGGAAATTCAGAAGTTCCAGAAATCGATCGGTAGGGCGGCGGCGGAGAGGACGAAGGGGAACCCCGAGCTGGGAACCGGGAATTCCCGCAGATCCGTAGGTCTGAGGGTGTGCGAGGTGGATCCCAGCGTGACACATTCAGCGCGCTGGCTGTGGCAGGCGGCCTCAGCTTGAGCCAGGGCTTGCCCTGATCGCTCGATCATAGCGTGCCGCCAAAGATGCACAGCTCTCCGTGCAGCATGTGCACACTGCGCGTCTGAGTGGTTCAAAATTGCCCCACCCGCGGTCCGAAGCCCCTCGAGCACCGCTCGGAGCTGAGCGGTTCCCCGGTGATCTCGACGGCTGCTCGGGCGTTCAAGATCCGAGGACGACCTCTGAAGCGCGCTCAACGCGGACGAGTGGGCTTCATGACCTGATGAAAAGTTTGCGGCCCCTCCCCGGAGGGAGCGGCAAGGCGGCTCTGGCCAAACTTGACCGAGCCGCCCTGGGACGTCGCGCGGGGCGAGAAATTCCGCCCCCGGGCGCTCACGTGCGGGCGGGAGACGCAGCGAGCTTGGCTACAGCACCGAAAGAAGCCGGATCGTGGATCGCGATCTCGGACAGGACCTTCCGGTCCAGCGCGATGCCGGCCTTCTTGAGCCCGCTGACGAGCCGGGAGTAGGTCGTGCCGTTGATGCGTGCGGCGGCGTTGATCCTGGTGATCCAGAGGCGGCGGAAATCCCGCTTCTTCAGCTTCCGGCTGATGTAGCCGTACTCCCAGGCGTGGCGGAGGACCTCGACGGCCTGGCGGAAGCGGTTCTTTCGGCCGAGGAAGTAGCCCTCGGTCTGGTTGAGGACGCGGTTACGACGGCGACGGGCTTTGAACCCTCTTTTGACGCGCGGCATCGGAGCTCTACCTCACTGGTTCCAGGGTCAGCCGTAGGGCAGAAGCAGCTTCACGCGCTTCTCCATCGCCGAGTCGACCATGTCGTTCTTGCGGAGGCGACGCAGGCGCTTCTTGCTCTTCTCCTGCATGCAGTGGTTGAGCCCGCCTTTGCTGCGGCGAATCCGGCCGGAGCCGGTCACCTTGAACCGCTTGGCCGCAGCGCGGTTCGTCTTCATCTTCGGCATGACGCCCTCGATCCGAGTGCCTACCGCTCCCGGCGGCCACCCCTCCGAACCACCGGAGAGGCTGTTCTGCGCCGCAGGGATGCGTAGAGGGGGCGCTTTATGGCGAGCCGGCGGGTGGTTGTCAAGCGCGGCGCAGGGCGCAGGCCCCGGCGCACGGCCGCGCCAGGGCGCCCGGCGGCCTCCGGTCACTTGCCGAGCACGACCCGCTGGCCGAAGGCGCGGTCCGCCGTCTCGCAGAACGTCCTGAAGGCCATGTACTCGGACGGCTTGATCCGGGACTTCTTGAGGGCGATGCGGCTGCGGACCACGACCTTGCCGGCGGACTGCTCGACCGAGATGGAGAAGCTGCCGAAGGGGGTGTCCTCATCCTGGGGGAGCGGCGCCCGGGTGACGCGCCATCCCGCGGGGATGTGGAGGGTCCACTCGTCCTCGCTCGTGGTGAGCGCAGGGACGACGACGGCGCGCGTGCGCGTCGAGAGGGAGGCGAACTCGGTCGCGAGGCGCTGCGTGCCCACGGCCGGGACCGACAGGTTGTCGCCCTCCCTGCGCGCGAGGGCGGCGGCCTTCCCGCGGGCCCGGAGCTTCACGGGCTGCTCGATGTCCTCGAGATCGTTCACCTCGACCCCCGCCTTGCCGGGCGCGAGCTCGACAGCGCCGAAGTCCGTGGCGAGATCGCGGCTCGCCCGATCGCGGCGCGTCCCCTCGGCCATGTAGCGGGTGCGCCACTCCGGGGCCAGCGCGCCGGCCACCTGGATCTCGGCGCCGAGCTGAGCGGAGCCATCGGCGCCGAGCGCGATGTCGAAGGTCCGGCGCACGACGGACGCCTCCGGCCCCGGCTCCGGGAGGTGGACGAGCTTCGGCTTGCCCTCGTTGATCTGAAGCGCCATCGCGCCGCGATCCATGATGGGCAGCTCGGTCGAGCCGGAGTGCTCCGCCGTCCCGTCGAGGTAGAGGTCGAGCGACGGCACGTAGGCGATCGCGTGATCGAACGGCGCGAGGCTCGCGGGCTCCGGCTCGATGCCGCCGCGCATGCGCGAGCGCACGAGCACGATCGTCGCCGGGATGCGGAGCTCGCGGAGCATCGTGACGATCAGCGTCGCCTTGTCCTTGCAGTCGCCCCAGCCGCGCGCGAGCGTCTGGGCGCACCTCCTCGGCCGGATGCCCTCGATGCCGAACTCGAGCGCCACGTAGCGCGTCTCGGTCGCGTACTTGTAAATCGCGCGGACCTTGCTCAGGTCGTCGGTGAGGTTCTTCGTGATCTCGCGCACCCGCTTGCGCACCTCGTCGTCCACGTCGAACTGCTCTCGCGCGAGGCCCCAGTACCAGGATCCCACCTCGTCCCAGCTCTTGAAGGTCGAGACGTGGACGTGCGCGAGCATCTCGGCCCACGGCGGCATCGCCGGCTCGGGCGCCACGGGCGGGACGGCGGTCGCGGCGAAGCGGTAGATGCGCCGCTCGGCGTCCTCCTTCGTCTCCCGCACGAGGCCGGGGAGGCTCGACGCGAAGACGTGGAACTGCTTCGTCTTGGGGGTGATCAGCACGTACTCGCTGCTGGCGATCGGCTCGTCGCCCTGGAGGTACTCGATCTCGCCGAAGTGATCGGCGATCTCGTTGCGGGGGCTGACGTCGTCGATCCGGTAGCGCAGCTCCACCACGTCGCCGGCGTTGAGCCGCGGGAAGCTGACGTAGAACGTGCGGGCTGACGTGTACATCGCGAGCGCCGGGTTGTTCGCGCCCGCCTCCCCGCTCTCGATCGCCCCGTCGACCTTGCCGTCGGCGCGGTAGACCTTCGCGGCCCGGAGGCTCACCGTCTGGCGATCGGCCTGGTACTCGAACGCGTACTGCCGGGCGCTCGCCGCGGCCTCGTCCGTGAGCGGCTGGAAGACGATCTGCCGGAACCGGCTGGCGAGGCCGTTCGGGAAGACGGTGGTGACCGTCAGGCTGCGGAGCGTGCGCCGCGGGTACTGCCGGTCCGCGCCGCGCCGCATCGGCAGGAAGCGCTCGGGCGCCCACGCGTACGCCTCGTCCGCGCGCGGCTTCGGCGGCTCGATGTGCTCGATGTACTCGCGCACGTCCTTCACCTGGGGGCTGATGGCCAGGATCTGCTGCAGCATCTCGAGCTGCGCCTCCCGGTTGCCCTCCTCGCCGTACAGATCCGAGAGCGCGCGCAGCGTGCCGATGTCCTCGGGCGCCATGGCGAGGGCGCGCTGGTGAGCGGCGAAGGCGCGGTCGCTCTCGCCGAGCGCGCGGTACGTGCGCGCCGCGACGGAGCGGGCCCACACGGAGTCCGGCTCGCTGCGGAGGAAGCGCTCGAGCCATCGCTCCGCGCCGGCGCGATCGCGGCGCGCGACCGCGAGGTCGAGCTGCTGGTGCAGGAAGCTCGAGTCGTCGAAGCGCAGCGCCGCGTAGCGCGCCTCCATCTCGGCGGCCTCCGTGTCGCGGCCGAGGGCGCGCAGCTGCGCCGCGGTGGCCCGGAGCAGCGAGACGCTGCTCGGCTGGCGCGAGAGCGCGCGCTCCAGCGTGGAGAGCGCGGTCCGCTTCAGCCCGGCCTCCAGGTAGAGATCGACGAGGCCGAGGGTGGCCGCGACGTGATCGGGATCGGAGGCCAGGATGCGCTCGTAGATCGGCGCGGCCTCCCGCCAGCTCGGGCTCGTCTGCGCGAGCCGCGCCTCGGCGAGCAGGACGTCGATGTCGTCGCGGCGAGGCCCCGCGAGCGCGGCGGCGCGCTCGATCCACGCGCGCTGCTGGTTCCGATCCTCGGAGAGCTGGCCGGCGAGCAGGTGACGACGCACGGTCGGCTCGGCCTCGGCGGAGCGGCGCGCAAGATCGCGCGCCCTGTGCTCGCCTTCGGCGTCGCCGCCGGTGAGCGTCAGGTACCGCGCGAACGCCTCCAGGACGGCGGGCAACGGCCTCGCGGCGCCCGCGGCGCGCTCGAACGCCTGCATCGGCCCCTCGACGGACGGCGCCCGCGCGGCGGGCTTCGCCGCGGAGGCGGGCCGCTCGGCCGCCGCCCCTGCGTCGCCCGCGCGCCGCGCGCCGCCCTGCGACGCCGTCACCTGCGTCCCGATGTCGGAGGTCACGTCCAGGTCGAGATCCGGCGCCCCCTTCGCGTCGCCGATGCGCAGCGCGAACTTGGGGGCCGACGCGCCGCCGCAGACCTTGATCGTCAGGCGGTTGTAACCGGAGCTCAACGACACCGACGCGGCGAAGCGATCGATGTCGAGCTCGCGGTACCCCGGGTCGGCGAGGACCTTCTCGCCGTTCCAGAACAGCTTGAACGCGCCGTCCGCCCCGACCCAGATCGAGATCGGCCGGGGCGCGCGTGTGCCTTCCTTCGCGCGGACGAACGTGGTCGCGTAGCCGCAGACCCCCTCCACCGGGCGGATGAAGTCGCCGAAGTCGAACCACCCGTACTGCGGCGCTTCGGGCGGCACGCGCCAGCGGACCGCCCGCGCCTTGCCGTCGTACGTCCTCCCGGCAGCGATCGGCTGATCGAGCTCTTCCTCGGGTCCGAACGCGCGGTCGAAGCCGCCCTTGTTCTCGTTGTCGAACGGACCGATCGTCGCCCAGCGGCCGATGAACCCGAGCTTCTGGACCTTCGCGACCGCTCCGTCGAGATCGCCGCGCCGCCTGCGCGCGTACGCGGAGAGCAGCTCCGCGTAAACACGGGCGGGCGCGCTGGTCGTGCGCGCCTCCGCGATCGACGAGATCGCCTCCTCGACCTGCGTCGGATCCGCGCGGTCCCACGTGCGCCAGAGCTCGCGCAGCGCGCCGTAGACCTCCGGCCCCCTCGCCGCACGGACGGCCGCGTGCGCCGAGAGCACCTCGGGGTGAACCGCGCCGAGCTCGGCGCGCGCATCCGGGCCGATCGACGTCGTGCACACGAGCGCCGTCGCCCACGCGACGATCACGCAAGGGAAGCGCTTCCTCAGCGTCCCCGGGTTGAGCTCGATCCCACGGGGCCCGGTCCGGCTGAGCACGTCGCGCATCCAGGGCGCTATCCCGTGACCGAAGCCGTCGGTCAAGCGCAAGGCACGCGCGATCGCCGCGGCGCAGCTGACCCGGAAGATGGCCTCGGGGCCGGCGCATCGAGCCACGCCTTCATGAGCTCGGCGCCCTGGTCGACGGTGTCCCTCGCCGCTCGTTCTTTTCTGCCCGGCACACAGGCAGCGACATGCGGATGGCTCCGCCCGCGGTCCACGCCGGAGGGGACATCCCGGCGGATGCCTTCTCCAAAAAAGCAAGTTCTTTCCTGCTATTACATCATCCACCGCGCCCGCGCGCCGGTCGCGGACAGCCGGCGGTGGGCCAGCCGTGCCGCCAGCTCGGGCGGGCAGAAACAGGGGGAACCGCGGCCTGGGAGCCTGAACGGGCGCGCGGGCGAGCCGGCCCGAAGGCCAGCGCAGACGCCGGCCCGGAATGCCGGTGCCGGGGGTGGGAGCCGCGCGCCGTCGAGCTCAGGCAGGGTGCGGAGGGGCCCCGGCGCGCGATCCTCCATCTTCCCGAAAGGGCCGCCCTTGCTCCGCCGTACCAGCTTCGGATAGAAACGTCCCAAGATGTACGGGCGCACGGTCGAGGAGCAGTCGCACTGCGCGCCCCGGACCGGTCATGCAAGTCTCCAGGCAGCGAGCATGGCGCCGCGAACGTGGTACCGGTGGTGAAGGAAGGCCCGCACAGCGCGGAGCCGGACGATGACGATGGTCGGGGACCGCACGTGCGGCGCCCGGTGATGACAAGGGCCGCAGAGCCCGCAATGCCCAGGGCCCCATCGCGAGAGCGCTGGCGGAGGAACGATGGTCAACCCTCAGATGGTGATGTACGAGGAGGAATTCAACCAGATCCAGAGCGTGGTGGATCGCCTCGTCAAGGACGCCAATGCGAAGGTCGTCTTCATCGTTGACAAAAACGGGCAACTGATCGCCGCGAGCGGAGACGTCGACAACCTCGACACCACGTCGCTCGCCTCGCTGACGGCGGGGAACATCGCCGCCACCGGCGGAATGGCGAAGCTCCTCAAGGAAAACGAGTTCGCCACTCAGTTCCACGAGGGTGAGAAGGCGAACATCCACATCCAGCTGGTCGGCAACCGCGTCATCCTCGTGGTGATCTTCGACTCAAAGTCGAGCCTCGGGTTGGTGAGGCTCCGGGTGCGAAAAGCGAGCGAGGAGCTCAACCACATCTTCGAATTGCTGCTCAAGAAGGTGCAGGAGCCGGGCGCTGACTCGCCGTTCGCCGAGATCACCGACGAGGACATCGACAACCTCTTCAACGACTAGGAGCGCGGTCGATGAGCTTCATCAATTACATGGCGCGCGAGATCAACTGCAAGATCGTCTATTACGGCCCGGGTCTCTGCGGCAAGACGACGAACCTGCAGTACATCTACGAGCGCACCAATCCGGACGCGAAGGGGAAGATGATCTCCCTCGCCACGGAGACCGACCGGACACTCTTCTTCGACTTCCTCCCGCTCGCGCTGGGCGAGATCCGCGGCTTCAAGACGCGGTTCCACCTGTACACGGTGCCGGGGCAGGTCTTCTACGACGCGAGCCGCAAGCTCATCCTGAAGGGCGTCGACGGCGTGGTCTTCGTGGCCGACTCACAGCTCGGCCGCATCGAGGCGAACCAGGAGTCGGTGGAGAACCTCCGCACGAACCTGGCCGAGCAGGGCTACTCGCTCGACAAGATCCCGTACGTCATCCAGTACAACAAGCGGGATCTGCCGGAGATCGGCACGGTCGAGGAGCTCCGGGCGCTGCTCAACCCGACCAATGTTCCCGATTTCGAAGGGGTCGCGCGGACAGGCGTCGGGGTGTTCGACACACTCAAGGCCGTCGCGAAGCTCGTGCTGACCGAGCTGAAGAAGGGCGGACCCTAGGTCCAAGGGCGACGCAGCGAGCGGGCTAGAGCACCGCTCGCGCTCGCTGCATCCATCAGGCGCGCTGGTAGATACGGTTCCGCCGGTTGCGGTTCTTCGCCTTCAGCTTGGACCGATAGCGCTTCGACTTGGAGCGCGTGGTCTTGCGCGGACCTTTCGACAGCATGAGGAACATGGACAGGCTCCGTTGAGGCGCCCGGCGCGGAGGCGTCGTGCCGCCGCTGCCGGTGCGAAGGGGCGGCAACCTACGGCATCGCGGGGAAAAGTTCAACCCGAGACCATCTCGCCCCGAGGATCGCCCGCTTTCTGCGGCGAATGGCCGGGCGAGACACCCGGGACGAGCTTTTCTGCTATCGGTGGTCGTACCTCGTGCGGTTCAGGATCCTCCTCTGCCTAGCCGCCGCTTCGGCGACCGCGACCGCGTGCGGCGCGAGCATCAACGCCGTCTACGAAGGGGACGTACGCTTCGAGCACTGCATGGCGCTCGATGCGCAGCACGACGTGAAGCCGACGCTGCGGCGCGCGTGCTGGGAGGAGTGGCTGCAGTTCTACACGTTCGGCCAGACGCGCGACCGCGTGGAGTACGCGACCCTCCGGCAGCGGCAGCTCAGCAGGGCGAGCGACTTCGACGAAGGCGACTGGAACCCGCCCAGCAGCCGCGCGGCTGCCGCCGTGCCCGATCCGACCAGCGCGCTCGCGCCGCCGCCGATGCTGCTGACCGCGGGCACCGCCGCGCCGGTGGCGGAGGCGGACGCTGGCGCCGCGGACGCAGGCGACGCCGGGCAGCCTGCGGAGGCCGCAGACGCAGCGCCGCCGGGCGCCGAGTGCAGCGCGGACTGCCAGAAGAGCTGGAGCGAGTGCAAGGTGGGCTGCACGTCCCCCGCCTGCGAGAAAGACTGCTCCGGCAAGTACAAGCGGTGCATGCGCCGCTGCTTCTGACCGGCGCGCGACGCGCGGCGAGCATGCCTCACCTTGTCGCACCAAGTTGGGCTGGAATCTTGACCCGCGATCGAGCGTAGGGCTATCCGCGTACACGATGTCCGCTTCGCACGCGCCCGCAGAGCTGAGCAGCACGACGCCCGATCGCAACGGCAACGCATCGGCCCTCGACGGGCTCGGCTCGATCGCCGGCCCGGTGCGGGTGCTGCGGCCACGGCGCGCGGCGCCAGCGGACGCGGTGCGCCCGACCCGCGCGGAGGTGAACCTCGCGAACCTGCGGCACAACCTGCGGGTGCTCGAGCGAGCGATGAGCGGCGCGAGCAAGCCGCAGATCTGGGGCGTGCTCAAGGCCGACGCGTACGGGCACGGGGCGCCGGCCGTCGCGCGGACGCTCGAGCGGACCGGCATCCCCGGCCTGTGCGTCGCGCTGCTCGAGGAGGCCGTCGAGCTGCGCGACGCAGGGATCCGGGTGCCGATCCTCGTCATGGGCGGCTACTACGGGCCGCGCCGCGAAGGCTTCGAGGAGATCCTCGCGCGCGATCTCGTGCCCGTCGTCTACGACGCGGGGCAGATCGAGCGGCTCGCGAACCTGCTGCGGCTCGAGCAGCGCGGCCGCGTCGGCGTCCACCTCAAGGTCGACACCGGCATGGGGCGGCTCGGCGCCGCGCCCTCGGAGCTCGACGCCGTGCTCGCGACGCTCGCGAAGCACCCCGAGGTGCGGCTCGACGGGCTCATGACCCACCTGGCCTGCGCCGACGCCGACGACCTCGGCGTGACGCTCGATCAGATGCGGCGCTTCGAGGAGATCGAGCAGCGGGCGCGGCGCTTCGGCCTCACGCCGCGGCTGCGGCACGCCTCGAACAGCGCCGCCATGCTCCGCCTGCCCGCCGCGCGGCTCGACGTCGTCCGACCCGGGGTCGCGCTCTTCGGCATCTCGCCGTGCCCGGGGCTCGCGCCCGACCTCAAGCCCGTCATCCGGGTGCGCAGCGAGGTCGTCGCGCTCCGTACGGTCGAGAAGGGAGAGAGGATCGGCTACGGCCACACGTGGGAGGCCGCGCGGCAGAGCGTCGTGGCCACCGTGCCGATGGGGTACGCCGACGGCCTGAGCCGCCAGCTCTCGAACCGCGGGGCCGCGCTCATGCGCGGCCAGCGCGCGCCGATCGCGGGCACCGTGTCGATGGACCTCACCATGCTCGACGTGACGGACATCCCGGGAGCGCGCGTGGGGGACGAGGTCGTGTTCCTCGGAACGCAGGACGGCCCGCTCGGGCGCGCCACGATCAGCGCAGAAGAGATCGCCGGCCTCACGGGGACGATCCCGTGGGAGGTCCTGACGAGCATCTCGCGCCGCGTGCCCAGGTTCTACCGCGAGCCCTGAGCGCGCCCGGCGCCGCCTGCGTGGACGAGGCGCCGGCGCCGCCGGCGCGAGCCGCCGTGGTACGCTGCTCCGGATGGTGACCGCCGCGAAGCAGGGGGCCAGGATCCGCGGCGCGCTCTGCTGCCTCGGGGCCACGCTCGCGATCAGCGCGGCGCCGGCGGCGTGCGAGGAGGACAGCGCGAAGCCGCCGCCGCGCAGCGGCAGCGGTCACAGCGCCGAGGAGCCGGACGACGACGAGCTGAACCCGGGGCCCGACGACCCGAGCGGACCTCCACCCGCCGACGCGGGGGGGCTCTGCGGCAACCGGATCCACGAGGTGGAGATCGCCGACGCGCCGAACCTCTACTTCGTCCTCGACGCCTCCGGCAGCATGCTGAGCCCGGTCTCGTCGCGCGCGACCCGCTACGATCGGGTGCGCGAGGCCGCGGTCGACCTGGTCCGCAACCTGGGTCCGCTGATCAACGTCGGCGCCGCCGTGTTCCCCCTGGACGCGACCGACGGCGCGCCGTGCCGGGCGGGCGGCGAGGTGTTTCCGGTGACGCCCGGGGACCCCTTCGCGGATCGCCAGGAAGGCAGCACGACGACCTCGAGGTTCCGCGCGGCGACGCACGTCACGCCGCTCGGCGGGACGCCGACCGCGGCGACGCTCACGGCGCTCACGCCGAAGCTCGTGGCGCTCGAGGGCAAGACGGTCGTCGTGCTCGCGACCGACGGCGGGCCGAACTGCAACAGCTCCGCGGGGTGCGACGCCGAGGGGTGCATCGCCAACATCGAGCAGCAGTGCCCCGAGGAGAACTGCTGCGCGCCCTCGGGCCCCTCGGGGCCAGAAGGCTGCCTCGACCGCGACGACACCGTCGCCGCGATCGAGCGGCTCGCGTCGAGCGGCGTCGTCGTCTACGTCATCGGCATCCCCGGGAGCGAGTTCTACGGCGACGTCCTCGACGAGATGGCGCTCGCCGGGGGCGCGGCGCAGTTCGTCAGCCCCTTCTATTTCAAGGTCGACGACCTCGACACGCTGGGGAACGTCCTCTCGAGGATCGCCAGCATCGTCGTGTCCTGCGAGCTCGACCTCGTCGACCCGCCCCCCGAGGAAGGGCAGACCAACGTCTACCTGGACGAGGAGCTGGTCCCGTACGACGCGGAGGACGGCTGGCGCTGGAAGTCACCCTCGGTCGTCGAGCTCGTCGGAGGAGCGTGCCAGAAGCTCAAGAGCGGGCGCGTGGGGCAGGTGCAGATCGTCTCCGGGTGCGCGACGGAGGTGGCGCGGTGACGCGTGAAGCGAAGGCGAGCTCGGCCTCGGTTCTCCAGCTGGCGGCCGACGCCGCCGACGGCGTCACGCTCGACGAGATCGACGCGATCGCGTCCGCGGCCTTCGGCCTCTCGCAGTTCTCGGCGCGCGAAGAGCTGCGCCGCCCCTGGACGCGCTGCTGGGTCGCGCGCGAGGGGCAGCGCGCGCTCGCCTTCCTCATCGCGTGGCACGTGGTCGACGAGCTGCACGTGCTCAACATCGCGACGTGCCCGACCGCGCTCCGCCGCGGGCTCGCGACGGCGCTGATGAGCCGGTCCCTCGAGTATGCGCGGCAGGAGCGCGTGCGGCTCGTCCTGCTCGAGGTGCGCCGCTCGAACCGCGCGGCCATCGGGCTCTACCGGAAGCTCGGCTTCACCGTGACGGGCGTACGCCCGCGCTACTACAGCGACAACGATGAGGACGCGGTCGAGATGGCGCTCGCGCTCGACCCGGAGACGGGCGCGGCGCAGCCGGGCCGCGACGAGGTCCACATCGAGCTCTGAGCCCGCTCAGCGCGCGCCGGCGGCAGGCGCGGTCGCGCGAGCGAGCGACGCGAGCGGCGGCAGCCGCGCCGCCACGACCTGCAGCGGGTTCAGCAAGAGCGGGCGCAGGAGCGTCTTGGCTCGCTCGTCGTAAGGCTGGAGCAGCGCCTCGGTCTGCCGTACCGCGTCGACCAGGCGGTCGGTCATGAAGCGCGCGTCGACGTTCGGGTTCTGATCCTCGAGCCGCTGGATCTCGTCGCGCAGGGAGTTGAGCAGCGACACGTACCTCGACAGGGACGTGTCGGTGATCGGGGCCGAGCCGCTCGGGGCGGTGGGGATGCCGAACTCGACGGTCCGCTTGAACTCGATCGAGATCGCGTTCAGCCGATCGCCCACCTTGGACATGTCGATGTTGACCTGGAACCCCGTGTGCTGCTTGACCTTCTGGCTGATCTGCTCGTTCAGACGCTTGTTCAATTTCGGGTTGTTGAACGCGTCACGATCCCGCTTCCACTGGGTGTTGTCCTCGAGCGCGCGGAGGATGCGGAGGTACGGGTAGTCCGACTTGGCGAGCTCCAGGTAGAGCGCCTTCGCCTCCTTCAGGTTGGCCGGGGGCCGCACGTGGATGTCCGCCATCCAGTCGACCCACTGCGCGATGTAACGGCCGTTGTACTCGGCGGCGACGCCCTCGAGGTGCGTCGCGATCGCGGCCTCCTCCCCGGGCGCGAGCGGGACGACCCACGCCTCGCTCTTCAAGAGCCCGGCGCTGCTCGCGAAGTTCCCGACCACCTCGAAGTGACCCTTCTCGGTGTACGGGCCCTCCACCTCTTTCCAGAGCTTCTTCTCGTTGTACAGCTTGCTCCCGATGACCTTCAGCACATCGGGGCGGTCGCTGAACATGTCGCCCAGCGTGTGGGGAGGGAACTTCCGGTTCGCCCGGCTGTTGTCGCCGGTCGGGTCGTACTTCTCCTTGCTGAGCGAGGTGACGAAGAGATCGTAGTAGCGCTTCCGCACCGGAACCGCCTGGAGCGTCGTGCGCGCGCTCGCGACCAGCTCCTCCTGCAGGGGGATCGGCGTGATCTTCCGCTCCTTGATGAGCGACAGGTAGTAGCTCACGTGCCCCGCGAGCTGGGTCGTCAGCTCGGTCTCGGGGATGTTCGACGTCGTCTGGAGCACCTCGGCCCAGAGCTTCGTGAACCTCCCGGCGGCCCACGCGACGTCGAGGTGCTCGACGTCGCTCAGCATCAGGTACAGCTTGAGGTCGTTCCGCTCGTCCAGGTAGTTCTCGCCCTTCACGGCCTTGAGGCGGGCCTCGAGCCGCGCCTTGCAGGGCTTCACGAAGCCCTCCTGGAGGCTCGAGACGTAGACGCTCACCAGGGCGGGGTAGACCGCGTGGCCCTGGTACATCGTCCAGCCCATCCCGTCGGGGGCGCCCTCCTCCCGGGCCTCGTCGATGCTGCGGAGCCGCAGGAGCGCGGGCCGCAGCGCGGCCAGCTTGTCCGAGAGGAGCCGGGAGTCGCCCCACTGGATCGCGCTGACGTTGCGCGCCTCCACCTCGACCTCGCGCAGGAGCTGGCGGTTGTTGCTGAACGAGACGACGCTCGGGATCGCGAGGATGATCCCGAGCGCCGCGGCCGCCGCGCTGATCGCGCTGCGCACGATCCGTTGCCGCCGGACCTCGCTGGCGCTCCTCGCGGCGATGTCGCCGTCCGGGAAGACGACGTTCATGAACACGTCGTGGAGGAAGTAGCTCTTCGACTCCACGTTCTGCTGCGCCACGGCCTCCTGCGGGCGGATCCCCATCGCCTGGCCCATCCGCTGGAGGACCCGGTCGAGCGGCTTGCCCTCCTGCGTGCCGCTCGTGAAGTAGAAGCCGCGGAAGATGGGCGTGCCCTGGAACGCGTTGACCATGAAGATGGTCGAGACGAGATCGGAGAGGTTGCGGCGGATGCCCGAGAACTCGAGCGGGAACTGGTAGACGCGCTCGCGCACCTCGCGGCTGCGCTCCATCACGAGCCGCTTCAGCGCGCGGCCGTGGATCTGCTTCGTGAGGGCGTCGAACTCGGCGTCGAAGAGCCTGCCGGGGGTGCTCTTGTCCGCGGTGAGCTTGAGCGTCGCCCCCCACGCCTGGGCGCGGTCGCTCTTGCGCATGTCGCCGAAGAACTCGGAGAAGCCCGCGATGAGATCGCACTTCGTGAACAGGAGGTAGACGGGCAGGACCATGTGGAGCTGCGTCATCACCTCGTCGATGCGCGCCCGGATCTTCTTCCCCATCTGCTCGATGCTCTGCTCGCTCGCGTCGATGAGGTCCGCCACGCTCACGGCGACGAGGATGCCGTTGAGCGGGCGCCGGGCCCGGTACCTCAGGAGCATCTGCAGGAACGCGATCCACTCGTCGTGATCGTCCTGCTCCGTCGTGTAGCGCCCCGCGGTGTCGAGGAGGATCGCCTCGTTGGTGAACCACCAGTCGCAGTTCCGCGTGCCGCCGACGCCGCGGACGCCGCCGCCGCTGCTCGGGTGCGCGTAGGGGAAGACGAGGCCGGAGTGCTTCAGCGCCGTCGTCTTCCCTGCCCCCGGCGGGCCGATGATGACGTACCAGGGCAGCGAGTAGAGCGCGGCGCTGCCGTTCTTCTTCCCCTTGCCGAGCTTCGAGCTCTTCAGCGCGCTGATGCCGCCCTGGACCTGCCGCTGGAGCTCCTGGATCTCGGCGCGGCGCTCGGGCCGCGCGTTGAGCGCCTGCTGTGCCCCCTGCTGGACGATGGCCCGCTCGAGCGCGGTCGCGGCGCGGCGCGCCCCGACGCGGCGGTACACGAAGAGCGCGACCGCGGCGAGCGCGATGACGACGCTCGCCGCGATCGGGATCGCGGTGGACAGCTGGAACGTGAAGTACGCCGCCCACGTGATGAGGAGCAACAGCCCGAAGAGGACCCACAGCACGCCCGCGACGATATCACCGCTCGCCGCCGCCGGAGCACGTCGCACGCGCCACGCGGCGGAGCGGCGCCGCGCGCTCGGGCGACGATCGCGCGCGCCCCGACGCCCGCGCGCGGCCGCTGCGTCAGTCGTCGCCGCGGTCGTAGTCGCCCGGCTCGAGCGCGGCGTCGGCCTCCTCGCCCGCCGCGAGCCGGCGGGAGCGGATCGCGTCGACGGCGATGTCGATCACCTCGAGCCGCGTCGACGGCGCGTAGTACTCGTCCTCGGAGACCGGCGGCAGCTCCGCCAGCCTGGCCGCGACCGCCTCGCGGTCGTCGTCTTGCAGCTCCAGCCCCGCCGGGTCGCCGCTCGGGGCCTCCTCCGCGAGATCTCGCGCGGGCTCGGCGGCGCCGCCGCGCGTGAGCGCCTCGCGGACGAAGAGCACCGGGCTGAACGCGAGGTAGACCGACTCGAGCTCGATCTGCCAGTACGTCGGATCGTCGCCCTCCATGCGCCACCACGAGGGGTAGCGGCGCCGGATGACCTCGCCGAAGTAGACGCCCGCCATGTGCGCGACCACCGGCAACGTCTCCACCCGCTCCGACGTCGCCCTACGCGCCTGGTCGAGGTAATGATCGAGCAAAGGCAGCGTTTCCGGCCGATAGTCAAGGCGCACGCCGAGGGCGCGCTCCACGAACCGGACGCACCCTTCGGCGAGATCCTCGACGGCCGGCGGCGGAGGCGGCGCGCCGACCCCGGCCGCTTCGACCGGGCGCGTCGGGGAAATCGGTGGGGATCCTGCTCCGTTCTGTTTGGTATTCATGGGCTCCACGCTATTCTCCTCCGATGCGGATGGCCGCTCGTCATCATCGCGCCGGGAACGTCCCAGAAGGACGCCCCAGAGCAGAGAGCGGCCGGCCTCGAGCCCCCTCCAACCGGGGGGCCTGGGGCGCAGCGGCGGGCTGGGTCGGTGTCGTAGCTCCAAGGAACCGACGCGCCCAGCCTGGTCCAGGGCAGATCCTCGGCCAGGCCGAGACCAGGCCGAGACCAGGCCGGGCCAGACCAGGCCAGGCGACAGACGAGACCAGCCGGCTGTGAATCCGCGAAACTGGGGTTGAATTACTAACGTAGCTTCGAGGCCTTCGTGCTAAGCTCCGCCCTCGCGTCGAAATGAGACTCGGGATCTTCAGCGATACGCACGCCAACTACGAGGCGCTCAGCGCTGTGCTCGAGTCGTATCGACACGAACGCATCGACGTCTATTACTGCCTCGGGGACACGGTCGGCTACGGCGGCTCGCCGAACGAGTGCGCCGATCTCGTCCGCAAGGTCGCCAGGAAGACGATCCTCGGCAACCACGACGCGGCCGTCGCAGGTCGGATGGACTACTCGTACTACTACGAGGCCGCCCGGCAGGCGCTGGACACCCACGCCGCGATGCTCTCCCCCGAGAACGCGGCGTGGCTCCGGAGCCTGACGTACCAGGAGAAGTTGACCGACATCAACGTCGACCTGTGCCATGGCTCGCCCGTCCGCCTCGAGGAGTTCGAGTACATCTTCGCCCCGGAGCAGGCGCGCGAGTGCCTCCCGATGTGGAACGAGCTCGGTCACATCACGCTGATCGGCCACTCCCACCTGTGCAAGGTGTTCGCGCTCACGCCGACGAGCGTCGAGGAGCTCCCCGCGGTGGATTTCCACCTCGAGCCGGGGCGCAAGTACATCGTGAGCGTCGGCTCGGTGGGGCAGCCGCGGGACTACGACAACCGCGCGAGCTACACGATCTACGACAGCGACACGAAGCGCTTCGAGTTCAAGCGCGTCGAGTACGACATCGAGACGGCGGCCGAGAAGGTGCTGCGGGCCAAGCTCGAGCGCAACTTCGCCCACCGGCTCTACATCGGCGTCTGAGCCTCGCCGGGCCGTGGCCTGCGGTCGGACGCAGGCCTGGAGGGCGCGCAGCGCGCGTTCGCGGCGACGCTGGCCGCGGCTCCGGCCGCCGCGGCAGGCAGCCGCGAGCCCTGGGCGCGTGCGGCGGACAGCCGGGGGCCGCGCGCCTAGGTGCGGCGGCTGCCTGCCCGAGCGGAGCGCCGGGGCCGGCAGCGGTAGAGCAGCATGCTGGTCTGGTTGTCGGGCGGCGCCGCGGAAAAATCGCTGCGGAGCTCCGCGATCTCGAAGCCGTTGTAGTGGAGCAGGGCTTCGAGCTCCTGCGGATAGAACTGGCGATGGGCGAGCGGCGTCATCCAGCGCTCGCCGCCGCCGACCGGCGAGAACTCCATGGACACGAACAGGATCTGCCGGACCTTGTCGTAGTCGAACCGCTCCGTGTACCGGACGACCTCGCCCGGACCGTCCTTCGCTGGATACCGGAAGCGCGGCGTGGCGTACGCTCGGTCCGGGTCGCGCGCGAGCTCGGCCGGCTCGGGCATCGAGACGTCGAAGACGAGCTCGCCCCGAGGTGCCAGGTGCGCGAGCGCACGCGCGAGAAAGCGCTCGACGTCCGCTCGCGTGTAGAGGTGCAGGAAGGCGTTGAACGGGCAGATCACGAGCGGGAAGCGGCGTCCCAGCCGCAGCGCCCGCATGTCGCCCCGGCGGAGGCTCACGCGCGAGTGGACCTCGCGCGGCTCACGCCCGAGCTGCGCGCGCAGATCGTCCAGCATCGGCGCCGCCAGGTCCACGCCCGTGATCCGGATCCCTGCCCTCGCGACCGGCAACGTGATCCGTCCGTTGCCGCAGCCGTACTCGAGCACCGGCCCGCCGGACGCCACGGCGAGCTCGACGTAGTAACGGACGTCGTCCGTCCGCCGCGCGTACGTCTTCGTGTAATACGCCGGGTCCTCGTAGTGGGCCGACGTTCCCGCTTCGAGCTCCAGGTCGCGACGCAGGCCGGAGCCTGGAGCGCGCCCTGACCGCGTCGTGGTTGCCCCTTTCATGCGAGGCGACCGATCCCGTGCAGCGCGAGCGCGGCGGCGGGCGCGAGCCCCGGAGAGAAAGCCCCTCGGAGAGGCATCACCAGGGCGCGATCACCCGCTGGACGCTCAGCGCTGGCCGCCGGCGTTCATCTGCTGGAGCCACTCGGACACGACCTCGTGGGAGCTCCGGTGGAAGTGCACCTTGCCCGCCGCGATCTCCCGGAGGCTGGTCACGGCGGGTTTGTTCTTTGTCTTCACGAGGGCGTCCGAGCCCTTCATGAGCTGCCGCGTCCGGTTGGCCGCAAGCACGACGAGAGCGAAACGGTTTTCCTCGCGCTCGAGGCAGTCTTCCACAGTCACACGCGCCATAGGGGCGCCGAGAGTAGCGCCAGGCGCCGCCAAACGCAACGTACATGCCGCTCGGCCGGCGCATCCGCTCGAGCGCTGGCGGGCCCGAACGGCCGAGACGCACGTTGCTCGTTGCCCTCCCGGCAGGTCCCGACTACGAGGTGCGACCGTGGCCGCTGAGCAGGATTCCCTCCTTCCCCCTCCCCCCCGCCCGGCCCCCGGGCTGAAGTACCGCCGCATCGTGCTCAAGCTGAGCGGCGAGGCGCTCTGCGGCGAAGAAGGCGGGTTCGGCATCCGCCCCGAGACGCTCCACCACGTCGCCGGCGAGATCGCCGAGCTGCAGCGCATGGGGGTGCAGATCGGGGTCGTGGTGGGCGGCGGCAACATCTTCCGCGGCCTGAAGGGCGCGAGCGCGGGGATGGATCGCTCTCAGAGCGACTACATGGGCATGCTCGCCACCGTGATCAACGCGCTGGCCCTGCAGGACGCCCTCGAGAAGGCCGGCGTTCCGACGCGCGTCATGACCGCGATCGAGATCCGGCAGGTCGCCGAGCCGTACATCCGCCGCCGGGCGATGCGCCACCTGGAGAAGGGCAGCGTCGTCATCTTCGCCGCGGGCACCGGCAACCCGTTCTTCTCGACGGACACGGCCGCCGCGCTGCGGGCCATGGAGATCCAGGCGCAGGCGCTGTTCAAGGCCACCAAGGTCGAGGGCATCTACGACCGCGACCCGGTGCGCCACGAGGGCGCGCAGATGTTCGCGCACCTGAGCTACGACCGCTTCCTCGCGGACAGGATCGGGGTGATGGACTCGACGGCCGTCACGCTCTGCCGCGAGAACAAAATGCCGATCCGGGTGTTCAAGCTGATGACCCGCGGCAACATCCTCCGCGTCTGCAGGGGCGAGGAGATCGGCACGATCGTCGACTGAGCCGGCGCGCCGCGCGGCGCCGCTCGCGGACGCGCGCGCCGCCGCCGCGAGGGCCGCCCGCGCCCCCCTCGAGCCGCGATGAAACCGTGCTACACCCCGAGCCTGCGATGATCCGAGCCACGGCGCGACGATCCCTGCTCGCCCTCTCGCTCGCCGCGCTGGCCGCGTGTGATGAGCCCGCCCTCCAGGTCCCCGCGGACGCAGGCGAGCCGGTGCTCGGGCTCTCCGCGGAGCAGTCGGCGCGCGCGCTCGCGAAGGTCGGGGACAAGGTGATCACCCTGGGCGACTTCGGCAGGACGCTGGAGCGGATGGACCAGTTCGATCGGCTCCGGTACCAGACGAAGGAGCGTCGCCGCGAGCTGCTCAGCGAGATCGTCGACGCGGAGCTGCTCGCGCTCGAGGCGCGGCGGCGGGGCCTCGACAAGGACGCCGCCGTCGAGGACGCGACCCGGCAGATCCTCCGCGACGCGATGATCGCCCAGGCACGCAAGGGGCTGCCCGCGCCGGCCGACATCCCTGCGGCGCAGGTGCGCGCGTACTACGAGGCCAACGCCGACAAGTTCACCGAGCCCGAGCGGCGGCGCGTCGCCGCGATCGTGGTCGGCGACAGGGCGCTCGGGGAGAAGGTCCTCAAGGAGGCGCAGAAGGCCGCGAGCGGCAGCGCGTGGGGCGAGCTCTTCCTCAAGCACTCGCTCTCCGCGCCCAAGGACAAGGCCGCGAGCGCGCCGCTCGACCTCGCGGGGGAGCTCGGCATCGTCAGCGCGCCCGGCGACGAGCGCGGAGGCCACCCTCAAGTGCCAGAGCCGGTGCGCGCGGCCGCGTTCCGCATCGGCAGCGTCGGCGCTGTCGCCGACGAGCTCGTCGAGGCCGACGGCCGGTTCTACATCGTCCGCCTGAGCGGGCTCACGGCCGGGCACCGCCGCGAGCTCGCCGAGGCCGAGCGCTCCATCCGGGTCGCGATCCTCCAGCAGATGATGCAGGACCAGGAGCGCGCGCTCGACGAGGAGCTGCGGAAGAAGTTCCCCGTCGAGATCAACGACGCGGCGCTCGCCTCGGTGAAGCTGCCGGGGCAGCTCCCGGGGCCCGGGAGCGCGCCGCAGGCCGAAACCGCGAAGCCGCCCGCGCCGCAACCGGCGCAGGCGAGCGACGCCGGGACACCGTCGACCGATGCCAGCAAGTAGCGAGCTCGTCACCGCCGCGCAGCTCACCCGGCGGCCCGGCAATCCAGGCGCGGACGCCCGCGCCGCAGCGAGCCCCGAGCGCCCCGCCGCGCCGGCGGCGGACGCCCAGGAGGCGGCGCGCCCGGCCCGCGCGAGGCCGCGAAAGAACGACTGGACCTGGCAGCTGCGCCACGCGCTGTCGAGCGCCGACGAGCTCCACCGGGCGCTCTCGCTGACGCCCGAGGAGCTCGCGGGCGCGCGGCGCGCCGAGAAGGCCGGGCTGCCCATCCGCATCACCCCGTACTACCTCAGCCTCTGCGACAAGGCCGATCCGGCGTGCCCGATCCGCCGGCAGTGCGTGCCGCTCGCCGACGAGGCCGCCGAGGTGCCCGGGGATCTCGTCGACCCGCTCGGCGAGGTCGCGCACGAGGTCGCGCCCCACCTGGTGCAGCGGTACTCGGATCGCGCGCTCTTGCTCGCGACCGATCGCTGCGCGGTCTACTGCCGCTTCTGCACTCGCTCGCGCATGGTCGGCGACGGCGGCGGCACGGTGGCGCTCGAGCGCCTCGCGCCGGCGATGGCCTACCTCGAGGCGCACCCCGAGGTGCGCGACGTGATCGTGAGCGGCGGCGATCCGCTGACCGTCTCGACGGACCGCCTCGTGCGGCTGATCGCCCGGCTGCGCGAGATCCCGAGCGTCGAGACGATCCGCCTCGCCACGCGCGTGCCGGTGACCCTGCCGCAGCGGATCACCGCGGAGCTCGTGCGCGCGCTCAGGCCGTACCATCCGATCTGGGTGATGACGCACTTCAACCACCCGAAGGAGCTCACGCCCGCGGCCGGCCGCGCGTGCCAGCGGCTCGCCGATCACGGCTTCCCCGTCATGAACCAGACCGTGCTGCTGCGCGGGATCAACGACGACGCCGCGACGCTCGCCGCGCTCTTCCGGGGCCTCGTGCGCTGGCGCGTGCGCCCCTACTACCTCCTCCAGATGGACCCGGTGCGCGGCACCGGGCACCTGCGCACGCCGCTCGCGAGCGGCGTCTCCCTCATGGAGCAGCTGCAGGGCCGGCTCACCGGCATCGCGCTGCCGAAGCTGATCGTCGATACGCCCGGCGGGATGGGCAAGGTGCCCATCGGCCCCGAGTACATCGTCGAGCGCCGGCCGGGGCGCACCGTCCTGCGCACGCACCGCGGCGTCGAGGTCGAGTACGTCGATCCCCCGGCCGAGCCCCGCGGCTGAGCCGGCGGCTCAGCGGCCCGCGCCGCGCGAGAGCGGCTTCGCGACCCGGAACGACAGGTTCAAGGCCCGCGCTACGCCGAAGAAGCGGGTGCGCGACGCGCTCCTGCATTGCTGCGAGTCGGCGGCCCAGTTGCCCGACCGGGAGATGCGCCACGGCGGCGCGTCCCCGCCGGCGTCCGCGGCGGCCTCGGGCTCCCCCGACGTCTCCGACCAGGTTCGCTCCCCGTACACGTCGGCGACCCACTCGCGCACGCCGCCGGCCATGTCGCGCACGCCGTAGGGCGACGTGTCGATGGGGAAGGTCCCGACCGGCTCCGGCTGCGACAGGAACGGGCGCGAGGAGCGCATCAGGCAGAACGTCGGATCGAAATGATCGCCCCACGGGTAGAACCGCCCGTCGGTCCCGCGCGCTGCCTTCTCCCACTCCAGCTCGGTGGGGAGCCGGAGCTCGATGCCGTCGCGCTCGCTCCGGTACCGGCAATACGCCGCGGCGTCGAACCAGTCGATGAGGACGACGGGGAGGTTCCAGAGGTGCCCCTCCTCGGCCGGGAACAGCTTCTGCGCGTCGCCCTCGACCACGGTGGGCAAGGGTTCCCAGCCGCCGCCGCTCGCGGGCCGCGCGACGTAGCCCTCGGAGCCGCGCGTCCCGTGCGGCGCGCGCCGGAGCGCGAGGTCGAGATCGCGCGTCTCGATCTCGTTCAGGAACTCGCAGTAGTCGCGGAACGTGACGGGGAACTTCGCGATCGCGAAGTCGGGGACGTGGAGCTCGGCGCGGCGGAGCGGGTCGTACGCCTGCGCGTCGCCGCCCGCGATGAAGGTGCCCCCCGGGATGTAGACGAACCCCTCGCCGATCTCGGCGTCGGTGTAGAGGTTCACCTCGACGCGGTGGTGGGTGCCCCGCTTGAGCAGCAGCGGGTAACGCACGTCCCGGTAGCCGGCGCGCTTCAGGATGAACAGGTAGCTGCCGGGCTTGAGGTGCACCTCGCGGAGCGGGGTGCGGCCGAGGGGGCGCTCGTCGCTCGCGACCAGGATGCGATCCTTCTCGACGTAACGGTACGCGACGACGCTGGCGCCCGGCGGCGACGAGTCGACCGAGACGACCGAGTCGGCGGTGAGCAGCGCGGCGTAGCGCCCCACGTCGAACTCCGCCACGAGCGCCTCGTGGTAGATGCGCGCCGCGTGCTGGTGCTCCTGGTCCGCGCGCACCGCGCGCGACCAGTAGAGATCCGCGAGCCCGGCGCGCGCCTCGACCAGATCCGGGTCGTACGCCAGCGCCTTCGTGTAGAGATCGATCGCCTCCGCCGCGGCCCGCGCCTGCTCGCGCTCCACCTCGGCGGCCTTGTCCTCGAGCTGCCAGCCGGCGCGCTTGCGCTCGATCGGCTCGTACGCCTTCACATCCTTGAGCAGCTGCCGCGCCTCCTCCACGAGCCGCTCGCGCTCGCCGTCGAGCCGCCGATCGCGCTCGAGCGGGGCCTTGGCGAGCTCGCACAGCTTGATCGCCTCCTCGCGCCGCCGCATCCGCTCCTTGGCGCCCTCGAGGAACGCCTCGGCCTCGGCCGCGACGCGGTCGGCGGTCGGCGGTCGCTTGCCGGGATCCTTCGCGAGCATCGCCAGGCAGAGGTCCTCGAGCAGGAGCGGGCAGCTCGGCGAGATCGAGCGCGGCGGCTTCGGGTCGCGCGTCTGCGTCGCGAGGATCACGGCGAGCACGGTCGGCGCGTCGAACGGGTGCTCGCCGGTGAGGATCTCGTAGAGCACCACGCCGAGCGCGAAGATGTCCGCGCGGTGATCGATCCGCGCTTGATCGCCCCGGATCTGCTCCGGCGCGATGTACCCGGGCGTGCCCGAGAGCGCGCTCGCGAGCGCCTCGTGCCGCTTCCGGCCGAAGTCCTGCCCGGCGGGATCGACCGTGATCGGCTCGACCACCTCCGCCCGCGCGAGCAGCTTCGCGTTGCCCCAGTCGCCCAGGTACACCTCGCCGTAGTCGCCGAGGAGCACGTTCTCGGGCTTGATGTCGCGGTGGGCGACGCCCCGCCGGTGGGCGTAGGCCAGCGCCCGCGAGATCTGCACGAACGCGCCGATGAGGCGGACGAGGGGCCACTGCTTGCGGAGCTCGGGGTTCGTCAGCACGTTCTGCAGGCTCTGCCGCTTGACGACCCGCATGGAGTAGTAGGGCTGCCCGTTCGGGAGCGTGCCCAGGTCGTAGACCGGGATGATGTTCGGGTGCTCGAGCTGCGCCGTGATGCGCGCCTCCGTCAGGAAGCGGTTGCCGACCGCGGAGTCCGCCTCGGCCCCGGGCTTCAGGGTCTTCAGCGCCACGACGCGCCCGATCTCCCGGTCGCGCGCCTTCACCACCTTCCCGGCGCCGCCGGCCCCGAGCGCCTCGCCGACCTCGTAGCGGCTGCCGCCGGCGTTCACGGCGCGCGTGGACGCGGTCGCGAGCGTCGGGAAATCGGCCACGACCTCCTCGCCAGGCAGATCGATGTCCCGCTGCGTGTCGAAGCGCAGCGCGTCCGGATCGTCGATCGACGGATCCTGCGGCGCGAGGGCGCGCCCCGCGGGCGACAGCTCATGCGGCGCGAGGGCGCGCGCCGCGGGCGACAGCTCATGCGGCGCGAGGGCGCGCCCCGCGGGCGACACGTCATGCGGCGCGAGGGCGCGCCCCGCGGGCGACACGTCATGCGGCGCGAGGGCGCGCCCCGCGGGCGCGCTGCGCCCCTCCGGCGCGAGCAGCACCGAGAGCTGCTCGGGCGAGAGGAGCCCTTCGAAGAGCTCCTGCGGGGTCGACACGCCGCCGAGGGTCCATCGGCAGGCCATGTCCCAAAGGGCGTTGGGCTCGATGAGCCCTCGCGCCACGGCGGCGACGGCCAGGGCACGAGCCTCACGAGTCTGAGCGAGCTTCACTCGAGCGACCTCTCGTCCGAAACGATCTCACCCTGCAACGCGAGGCGGAAGGCCACGATGGGGCCGCGGATCTTCAGGCCCCGCGAGGCGGGTGGGCGGCGCGCTCCCGCCCCGACGGAGACGCTGGCCTGCGCGCATCTCACGAGGCGCCGCACATCAGCCGCCGCGATCGGCGGCCGCCCTGCTGCCACGCCGGCCCGAGCTGCCCTGCTCGGAGCCGCCGTGCGCCAGGGATGCAGCGGCGCTCGCAGCCCCGGCGTTCCAGCCCGCAGACGGTCTACGTGTCGGAAATTCCTGCATTTCTCAGCGAAAATCGAGCGTCGACCAGGTTACGTTGTGTCCCCCAGCCCGCGCAAGAGATAGGGATCACGTCGCCGCCGAGCACGGTCATTTTTTGTCGTTGCCCTCGTCGTTGCCTCTCGTCTTCGCCCCTCGTCTTCAAGCGTCGCACGTTTCTGCCGGTTGCGTCCCGCTGTCGCACCTGGCCGGCCGCGCCGGGGCGCGGGCCGGGATTTCGATCCCAGCGGGGTTCATGGTAGGGCGCGGGGATGGCTGAACCGACGGCCCCGAGACCTACGGCGCTCGCTCGCCTCGACGACATGAACCGCCGCGCGATCGAGGGGGGCGGGCAAGAGCGCGTCGCCAAGCAGCACGAGGCGGGCAAGCTGACGGCGCGGGAGCGCATCGATCTGCTGCTCGACCCGGGCTCGTTCGTCGAGATCGACCGGTTCGTCGTCCACCGGTGCGCCGACTTCGGCATGGACAAGCAGAAGGTCCTCGGCGACGGCGTCGTGACCGGCTGGGGGCTCATCGACGGGCGCAAGGTCGTGGTGTTCGCCCAGGACTTCACCGTGATCGGCGGCTCGCTCTCCGGCGCGTACGCGTCGAAGATCTGCAAGGTGATGGACCTCGCGATGAAGATCGGCGCCCCGGTCGTCGGGCTGAACGACTCGGGCGGCGCGCGGATCCAGGAGGGGGTCGAGTCGCTCGCCGGCTACGCCGACATCTTCCTCCGCAACACGCTCGCCAGCGGGGTCGTCCCCCAGATCAGCGCGATCCTCGGGCCCTGCGCAGGCGGCGCGGTCTACTCGCCCGCCATCACGGACTTCATCCTGATGGTGGAGCGCACGAGCTACATGTTCATCACCGGGCCCGAGGTCATCAAGACGGTGACGAACGAGGACGTCACCAAGGAAGACCTCGGCGGCGCCGCCACCCACGCGTCCCGGAGCGGAGTATGCCACCTCACGGCCCCCGACGACCGGGCGTCGCTGGCGCAGGTCCGCGAGCTGCTCTCGTTCCTCCCCTCGAACAACACCGAGGACCCGCCGCGCCGCGCCGCGACCGACCCGGTGGACCGGGAGGTGCCGGAGCTCGACGCCATGATCCCGACCGAGTCGTCGAAGCCGTACGACATCAAGCAGGTCGTGCGCGCCGTGGTCGATGACGGCCACCTGATCGAGATCCACGAGCGCTTCGCGCAGAACATCGTGGTCGGGTTCGCCCGGATCGGGGGCGCGCCCATCGGGGTGGTCGCCAACCAGCCCCAGGTGCTCGCAGGCTGCTTGGACATCAAGGCCAGCATCAAGGCGGCGCGCTTCGTCCGCTTCTGCGATTGCTTCAACATACCGCTCGTCACGCTCGTCGACGTGCCCGGGTTTCTGCCGGGGATCGACCAGGAATACGGCGGGATCATCGCGCACGGCGCCAAGCTCCTCTACGCGTTCGCCGAGGCCACCGTGCCCAAGGTGACGGTGATCACCCGCAAGGCGTACGGCGGCGCCTACGACGTCATGGCCTCGAAGCACATCCGCGCCGATTACAACCTCGCCTTCCCGACGGCCGAGATCGCGGTCATGGGCCCGGAAGGCGCGGTGAACATCGTGTACCGCAGGGAGATCCAGCAGGCGGCGGATCCGGCCGCCGCCCGCGCACGCTTCGTCGAGGACTACAAGACGAAATTCGCCAACCCGTACAAGGCGGCCGAGCTCGGCTTCATCGACGAGGTGATCTACCCGCGCATGCTCCGCATTCGCCTCGCCCGAGCGCTCGACCTCTTGCGCGACAAGCGGGACAAGAACCCGCCGAAGAAACACGGAAACATCCCGCTTTAGCAGAATTTTCGGACAGCACGTCGGCGACGTGGCCCCCTGCGCAACGCGAGATCCGCCCACAAACGCCGCGTAGTCCGCCAGGGAAGGCGCGCGCGGGGCCGAGCGACGCCGTTGCGCGGCCGATCCCGAACGTGTAAAAACGCCTTGCGTGGCTGGTTTTCTGTGTTCTCCACGCGCGATGCTTCTCTCTGACCAACGATCTGCACAGGTGCACCCGGGGGCCAGTCGCAGGAAACCGGGTGGTGTGGCGGGCATGCCGAGCGTTGGGGGGTCGCCGAGTCTACGAATGAAGGGTCGGTTGGGTTCTGTGGAGGTATTGAGCATGAAATCTTGGGGATTCGCTGCGTTTTTGATTTCCGTCTGCGCCCTCGCAGCGTGCGGAGACGACGAGAACGGCTCGGCGGGCAGCACGACCAGCGGGGGCGGCGCCACCGGCGGCTCGGGCGGCGGCGGCGGCGGCGCGACCGGCTCGGGCGGCAACGGCGGCGCAGGCGGTGATGCAGGCGGCGGGAGCCCCACGAGCTCTAGCTCTTCGGGGCCCGTGACCTGCGATGAGATGGCGGACGAGTGCGGCATCGAGACGGCCACGGGCTGCTACGAGTGTGCCTTGGCCGGGGCGTGCAACGACGCCAGAAACGCCTGCGGGGACAACGGCGAATGTGTCGATCTGGTGGAGTGTCTCGACGACTGCCCCGAGGCCGAGGATCCGGCCGCGTGCGCGGAAGCGTGCCGCGCGAGCGCCCCGGAGGACGCGGTCGCAGCCTACGACGCCCTCAGCAAGTGCGTTATTTGCGACGAGTGCCCCACGAGCTGCGGTGCAGACGACGAGCCGCTGTGCGAGGCGCAGTGAGGCGCTGACCAACAGCAGGTCACCGCAGAAGGGGGCGCCGGACGGCTGCCCCCTTTGACCATTTGGGCGCCCCGCAGCAGGGGTGTCGGCCCCGCCCGCGCGACGTCCACGGAATCTGCTGAGGCTGCATCCACGAGGCGCACCTCCCGTACGGCTCGCCCGCGCCGGCGCCGGAGGCGCCGTGGGGAGAGCGCGGCGGCGTACGGAGCAGGGTACGGGCGAGGGCGCGCCGGCCGAGGCCGAGGGGCCTGAGCCGAGCACGCCCTGGGGCCCGAGGCGACCCAGGGAGGGCCGGCAGCGCGGCTCGGGGGGGCCGCCGGCGCAGGAGGCCGCCCGGGGACAGCGCGCGCGCCGGGGCGGGCGCATCGGCCTGGAGCGCCCTGAACCAGGCTGGTCAGGTCGCCGGAGGGGGCCGCGCCTGGCCCGGCCGCGGCGGCCGATGCGCGAGGTAGCTCACGGGCTGACGGCCGGCCTGCCTCGGCGTCCTGCCCGCCCGGCGCCCTCAATCGCGCAGCGCGAGCCGGGTTGCGCCTTCATGGCTCGCGCAACCCGTGGTAACGCTTGGCGGCGCCGCCGATGTGCGGCATCCGACATGGGAAAGAACCTTCTCGTCATCAATGTGGACATCCGCGAGACTCGGGTCGCGCTGATCGAAAACGGGATCATCGCTGAGCTGCATCTCGAGCGGGAGAGCTCCAAGGGGACGCTCGGAAACATCTACCTCGGCAAGGTGAGCCGCGTATTGCCCGGCATGCAGGCCGCGTTCATCGACGTGGGCCTCGAGCGAGCCGCCTTCCTGCACGTCGAGGACCTCATCCGGCCCGACGATTTCGAGGCGTACCTGGCCGGGCACCGCCGCCCAGCCGAGGAGGAACGCGCCTCCTCGCGGGGGCGCGCCGCGCGCGGCAGCGAGGCGCCCGGGCCCGAGCCTGAAGAGCACGAAGCCCACGAGATCTCCCACGCAGAAGCCGCGCCGGAGAGCCCCGACGCAGCGGCCGAGCACCATGAGCCTCGGGGCGACGCGGACTTCGGCGCCGAGGAAGAGTTCGAGGCGGAAGCCGTCGTCGAGGAGACGAGCGACGTGCCGATCGAGCTGCCCACGGCGCTCGACGTGCTCGGAAGCCCCTCCGGACAGGCGTTCGCAGGCGTGGGGACGATGGTGGCGCTCGATGACGCCGACGACGACGCGGAGCCGGAGATCGACGGCGGGCACGACCTCGCGGAGGCGGACGCGGAGGCCGACGACGACGAGGAGCTGGTCGCGCCGCCGGGCGCCGACGCCGACGCCGACGCCGAGGACGACGACGAGGAGCTGGTCGCGTCGCCGGGCGCCGACGTCGACGCCGACGAGGCCGGCTCCGAGCCCGAGGAGGACGACGATCTCGACGCGCCCGCCTACGATATCGAGCCTGTCTCGCCGCAGCCCGACGTCGCCGCATGGGGCGCTGCCGCGGAGCGCCAGCAGCCGCCGAGCGACGCCTCGGACAGCGGCGAGGCGGAGCCGGGGGCGGAGAGCGCACCGGAGGAGCCCGTCCCGCACGCCGCCGCCGGCGAATGGCCGGTCGGACAGGAGGAGAGCGCGCCGCAGGCCGCCGAGAGAGCGGCCGCGCCGGAGGCCCCAGGCGAGGAGGTCCCGCCGGCAGCGCGGGCGCGCAACGGGCGCAGCCCGCGCGGACGGCGGGAGGCGCGCGTGCGCCGCTCGGGTAGGACGCGCGACCGGCGCGCGAACCTCGAAGGCACCGGCGTTGCGCTCGAGTCGGGAACACCGGCGGAGGCGCGCGAGACGCCGCGCGAAGGGCGCGAGGGACGCGAGCCGCGCGAAGGGCGAGAAGGACGCGAGCCGCGCGAAGGGCGCGAGGGACGTGAGCCGCGCCAAGGGCGCGAGGGACGTGAGCCGCGCCAAGGACGCGAAGGACGCGAGCCGCGCGAAGGGCGAGAAGGACGCGAGCCGCGCGAAGGGCGCGAGGGGCGCGAGGCGCCGCGCGAGGGGCGCGAGGCGCCGCGCGAGGGGCGCGAGGCGCCGCGCGAGGGGCGCGAGGCGCCGCGCGAAGGGCGCGAGGCGCCGCGTGAAGGGCGCGACCGAGGCGGACGAGGGCAGCAAGGCGGCCGCGAGCGCGAGCAGCGCGGTCGCGACCAGCGCGCGCGCGGGCGCGACCAGGCGCGGGACGGCAAGGGCAAGAGCGCCGCGCGCGGACAGCAGAGCTCGCGCAGCTGGCAGAACGAGCCGCCGCGCATCTCCAAGTCGACCCCGATCCGCGAGGTCGTCCGCGAGGGGCAGGAGGTCATCGTCCAGATCTCGAAGGAGCCGATCGGGACGAAGGGCGCCCGCGTCACGAGCCATATCTCGCTGCCCGGCCGCTACGTCGTGTACCTGCCGACCGTCGATCACATCGGGATCTCGAAGCGGATCGGCTCCGAGAAGGAGCGCTCCCGGCTGCGCGACGCGATCGAGGCCATGAAGCCCCCGCAGGGCGGGCTCATCGTGCGCACGCTCGCCGAGGGCCTCACGAAGAAGCAGCTGAAGGCCGACGTCGGCTACCTCGTGCGCCTCTGGGGCGAGGTCGCGAAGAAGCGGGAGAGCGGCGTGAGGGCGCCGGCGGTGCTCTACACCGAGCTCGATCTGGTGCTGAAGACCGCCCGCGACCTCTTCACCGACGACATCGAGAAGATCGTGATCGACGACCGCGAGGAGTACATCCGCCTGCGGCGCTTCGTCGAGATGTTCATGCCCGAGCGCGCCGACGCGGTGGAGCTCTACGAGGGGACCGAGCCGATCTTCGACGCGTACGGCATCGAGGACGAGATCCAGCGCGCGCTCTCGCGCAAGGTCCCGCTCCCGTCGGGGGGGCACCTGATCATCGATCAGGCCGAGGCGCTCACCGCGATCGACGTGAACACGGGGCGGTTCGTCGGCAAGGGGTCGAAGGACCTCGAGGAGACGATCCTGACGACCAACCTCGAGGCGGTCGAGGAGATCGCGTATCAGCTCCGGTTCCGCAACATCGGCGGCCTGATCATCCTCGACCTCATCGACATGGAGCGGGCGCAGAACCGGGAGAAGGTGCGGCGCCGCCTCGAGGAGCTGCTCTCCAAGGACAAGGCGAAGACCACGCTGAACCGGATCTCCGATCTCGGCCTGATCGAGATGACCCGGAAGCGGACGCGCGAGAGCCTCGGGCGGACGATCCTGGAGCCGTGTTTCTACTGCGACGGGACGGGGCAGCTGCAGTCCAAGCAGACCATCGCCTACGAGATCCTGCGGCAGATTCGGCGCGAGCGGATGAACTTGCCCGGCTACTCGGTCGTGGTCAACGCGCATCCGGCGGTGATCGATCTCCTGAAGAACGACGAGCGCATCGCCGTGCAGGAGGCGGAGCGGCTGTTCCAGCGGCGGATCGATCTCGTGCCCCGAAAGGAGTACCACCTCGAGCAGTTCGATCTGCAAGGCAGGTAAGGCGCCATGGCGGACGATCAGGGTTCTCCGGAGAGCAGCGAGAAGACGGGACGCAGGGACGAGCGCGTCACCATCAACAAGGAGTTCGAGTCCTATGACGCGTTCATCAACGAGTACGTGACGAACATCTCCCGCACCGGCGTGTTCGTGCGGTCGAAGACGCCGCTCGCCGTCGGAACGAAGGTGAACCTCCGGTTCACCGTGATCATGGACGACATCGAGACGATCGAGGGCGTCGGCGAGGTCGTGCGCGTGCACGACGATCCGCAGGGGATGGGCGTCGTCTTCACCGAGCTGTCGAGCTACTCGCAGGGGCTCATCGACAAGCTCCTGACCAGCCAGGGGCACCGCGCGTCGAAGGACTAGGCGCGGAGGAGGCTTCGGCGATGTTCACCGGGCTTGTCGAGACGATCGGGGTGCTCCGCCGCCGGAGCGGCGGCGAGGTGGCCCGCGCGCTCATCGAGGCGAACCTCGGGCCGCTGTCGCTCGGCGAGTCCATCAGCGTGAACGGCGCCTGCCTCACCGTCGACCGCATCGCGCCGGGGGGGTTCGAGTGCGACATGTCCTCGGAGACCCTGAGCCGCACCACGCTCGGCGCGCTCCAGGTCGGCGCGCGGGTCCACCTCGAGCGCGCGACGCCGCTCGGCGCGCGGATGGGCGGGCACGTGGTGCTGGGCCACGTGGACGGCCTCGGGCGCGTCGCCGAGCGGTCGCGCGCCGGCGACGCGATCCGCCTCCGGGTGAGCGCCCCGCCCGAGCTCGCGGCGTACCTGGCCGCGAAGGGCTCGATCGCCGTGGACGGCGCGAGCCTCACGCTCAACGCCGTGTCCGCGGCGGGCGCCGCGGAGGCCTGGTTCGAGGTGATGCTGGTGCCGCACACCATCGAGCGGACGCTGCTCGGCGAGCTCCGTCCGGGCACGACCGTCAACCTTGAAGTTGACGTGCTCGCGCGCTACGTGGCGCGGCAGCTCGAGGTCGCATCGCTCGCCAGCCTGCGGAGCCGCTCGAGCGGGGACGCTCGCGAGGGCGACGACGAGCGTGGAAATACGGGAGAGCATGCGGATCACGACGAACGACTCCTCGCAAAGCTGCGCGCGGGGGGATTCTGGTGAGGCTCTGTCAGCCTCGAGCGGCAAGCTCGGCCACGACATGACCTCCGGGGGTCCGATGCCGCATCGGCTGACCATCGACAAGGCGGTGCTCGACCGCGTGAACACCGCGCTCGATCACATCCGCGCCGGCAAGATGGTGATCCTCGTCGACGACGAGGACCGCGAGAACGAGGGGGACCTCTGCATGGCGGCGGAGGCGGTGACCCCCGAGGCGATCAACTTCATGGCGATGCACGGGCGCGGCCTCATCTGCCTCGCCCTCGACGAGGAGCAGGTCGCGCGCCTCGAGCTGCCGATGATGTCGGCGCCGGGGCGGAACGGGCCGCCGCTCGGCACCGCCTTCACGGTGAGCATCGAGGCCCGCACGGGGGTGACGACGGGGATCAGCGCCGCCGACCGGGCGCACACGATCCGGGTGGCGATCGCGCGCGACGCCAAGCCGGAGGACCTCGTCACGCCGGGGCACGTCTTCCCGCTCAAGGCGCGGCGCGGGGGCGTGCTCGTGCGGACGGGGCAGACCGAGGGGTCCGTGGACCTCGCGCGCCTCGCCGGGATGCGGCCCGCGGGCGTCATCTGCGAGATCATGAACGACGACGGCAGCATGGCGCGCATGCCGGACCTCGAGGTGTTCGCCGCGAAGCACGGGCTCCTGATCGTGACGGTCGCGGACCTCATCCAGTACCGGCTCCAGACCGAGCGGATGGTCCGGCGCGTCAGCGAGCGGACGCTGCGGCTGGATCTCACCGGCACGGAGTGGTCGGCCTACATCTACGAGGTCATCAACGAGCCGCGGCAGTTCATCGCGCTGACCAAGGGCGCGGTCGCGACGCCGGAGCCGATCCTCTGCCGGGTGCACTCCGGCTCGATCATCGCGGATCTGTTCAGCTCGACGCCCTTCGACGGCGGCTCGAACCTGCGCGAGGCGCTGCTCGCGATCGAGAACGCGGGCGTCGGGGTGGTCGTCTACATCCCCTCGCGGGGGGAGCTGAGCCGCGAGCTGGAGCAGCTGAAGGGCCCGCTGCCCGACGAGAACGCCCCCGTGCTCCAGGCGCAGCAGCCGTGGACGCTGCGGGAGTTCGGGCTCGGCGCGCAGGTCCTGGCGGACCTCGGGGTGCACCAGATCCGGCTGCTCACGAACAGCCAGCCGAAGATCGTGGGCCTCACCGGGTTCGGGCTCACGGTGGCCGAGCGGGTGCCGCTCGTGTCGATGAAGGCCGAGGCCTGAAGCGCCGAGGCGCTGAGGAACGAGGGCGCTGCGAGAGGATCGCGAGCGCCGCGACCGCGCACCGCGCGCGGACAAGGAAGAGAGAGGACGGCGGATGGCACAGCAAGCGGCCGGGCAAGCTCAGCCGAGGGTGATCGAAGGGAACCTGGTGGTCCCGCCGGGGGCGCGCTTCGCGCTCGTGGCGAGCCGGTTCAACCATTTCATCGTCGACCGCCTGGTCGACGGCGCGCTCGACGCCATCGCGCGGCACGGCGGCTCGCTCGAGCGGACGTCGATCGTGCGCGTCCCAGGGGCGTGGGAGGTGCCGACCGTCGTCGGGAGGCTCGCGAACCGCAAGAGCGTCGACGCGATCATCGCGCTCGGCGCCGTGATCCGCGGCTCGACCCCGCATTTCGACTACGTGGCCGCCGAGGTGACGAAGGGGATCGCGACCGTGTCGCTCCAGACGGGGCTGCCGGTCACGTTCGGCGTCCTCACGACCGACTCGATCGAGCAGGCGATCGAGCGGGCGGGGACGAAACATGGCAATAAGGGGTGGGAGGCCGCGGTCAGCGCGATCGAGATGCTCGCGCTCGGCGCGGCGCTGGACGCCGCTGGCCTGTAGACAAAAGGTTCCGAGAGATGGGTGCGCGTTCGACCGGCCGCGAGGCGGCCTTGCAGATGCTGTTCGCGGTGGAGGCCGGCGGGAACTCGGCGCCGCGCGTCGTCGCGACCTACTGGCGCGAGACGCCGGGCGATCCGGAGGGGCGCGCGTACGCGGACGAGGTGGTGACGGGCGTCGCCAGCGACCTCGCGGCCGTGGACGAGGCGATCCGCAAGGCGAGCACCAACTGGCGCCTGGAGCGGATGGCGCGGGTCGACCGGAACGTCCTCCGGCTCGGCGCGTGGGAGCTCATGAACCACCCGGAGGTGCCGCGCGCGGTCATCCTCGACGAGGCGGTCGAGCTCGCCAAGCGCTACGGCAGCGAGGAGAGCGGCGCGTTCGTGAACGGCGTGCTCGACCGGATCGCCGAGAACCTCGGGCGCGTCGACCGGGACCGCTGAGCGCGCCGCGCGCGGCCGCTCACCACGTCGGCCGCATGACCGGGACCGCTGAGCGCGCCGCGCGGCCGCTCACCACTTCAGCCACGCGACCGTGACGCCGTCGCCGCCCTCGCCGGGGCCGCCCGGGCGGAGGCGCGCGACGTAGGGGCTCGCGCGCAGCGCCTCGCGGACCGCGTCGCGCAGCGCGCCCGTGCCGTGCCCGTGCACGAAGAACGTGACCTTGCGGCCGGCGCCGAGCGCGCGATCGAGGAACTGCTCGGCCATGGCGACGGCCTCGTGCGCGCGCAGGCCGCGCAGATCGACGGTGTTGTCCTGCGTCTGGATCGGGACGTCAGGATCCGCGGCCGCGTCGAGGTCGACGCGGCGCTGCGGCGCGCCGGCGGCCGGGGCGCCCGCGCCGGGCGGCGCGCCGGTGCCGCGCAGCTCGGCGATCGAGGTCGTGAGCTTGAGCGCCCCGGCGGCGACCCGCAGCTGGCCGCCGGAGAGGACCTCGACCACCTCGGCCTCGGCCCGCAGCCGGGGCACGTAGACGCGCGCGCCCACGCGGATCGCCGCCGGGTCCACCGCAGGCCGCGCCGGCGGCTCGTCCTTCGGGCGCAGCTCGAGCTCGCCGCCGAGCGACATCTTCTGCCCCACCGCGTCCATGGCGCGCGCGGCCGCCCGCACGTCCTCCTCGGTGGGCTTGCCGCGCAGGCGCGCCTGCGCCGCCCTGAGATCCTCGCGCGCGCGCCTGAGGCTCGCGAGCAGCGCCTCGCTCTCGCGCGTGATCACGCCGCGCTCCTTCTCGCGGAGCCGCTCGATCTCGTGATCGAGCTCCCGCCGCTTCGCGCGCGAGGCGGCCGCCTCGCGCTCGGCGTCCTCGCGCGCGAGCTCGAGCGCGCGCCGCTCGGCGGCGAGCTTCTCGACCATCTGCTCGAAGGTGACCGCCTCCTTCGTGAGGAAGCGCTCGGCCCGCTCGAGCACGGTGCCCGGGATCCCGAACTGCCGCGCGACGGCGAGCGCGCTCGAGGCGCCGGGCACGCCGACGATGAGCCGGAACGTCGGGCTCATCGTGCCGAGGTCGAAGCCGACCGAGGCGTTCTCGAACCGCGGATCGCCCAGCGCGAGCGCCTTGAGGCCCTCGTAGTGCGTCGTGCACGCGACGGTGCCGCCGCGCGCGCAGAGCGAGTCGAGCACGGCCGCGGCGAGCGCCTCGCCCTCGCGCGGGTCGGTGCCGCCGGCCAGCTCGTCGAGCAGGACGAGGGCGCCGGGCCGCGTCTCGCCGAGGATCCGCCCCAGGTTCTTCACGTGGGCGCTGAAGGTCGACAGGTTCTTGTGGAGGTTCTGGTCGTCGCCGACGTCGGTCAGCACGACGTCGAAGAGCGCGACGCGGGACCCCTCCCTGGCCGCGACCGGCAGGCCCGCGCGGACCATCAGCGCCGCGAGCCCGAGCGTCTTCAGGGCCACCGTCTTGCCGCCGGCGTTCGGGCCGGAGACGATCATCGCGCGGCCCGCGCTCACCGCGACGTCGCTCGGGACCACCTTCACGCCGTCGAGCGCGAGCAGCGGGTGGCGGCCGCCGAGGAGCTCGATCGAGACCCGCGCCGCCGCGCCCTCGGGCGCCCCCCGGCCCGCGTCGAACGCGTCCTCCGGGACCTCCGGGAAGGTGAGGTCGAGGTCCCGCGCGAGCCGCGCGGCGGCGGCGCGCACGTCGGCGTGGGCCAGCGCGCGCGCGGCGGCCGCGACGCTCTCGACGTCCTCGGCCACGCGGGCGGTGAGCGCGGCGTAGATCGCGTGCTCCTCGCGCGCGACCTCCGCGTCGACCATCTTCATCCGGTTGCCCGTCTCGACGAGCACCCGCGGCTCGACGAACACGGTGGCGCCGCTCGCGCTCGTCGCGTGCACGATCCCGGGGAAGCGCTCGTGCGCGTCGGAGCGCACCGGCAGCACGTAGCGCCCGTCGCGCTCGGTCCAGTAGCGGTCCTGGAGAATGTCCTCGTGCTTCTGGATGAGGTCCTCGAGGCGGCGGACGAGCCGATCGCGCACCGCCCGCCGCTCCGCGCGCAGCGCCTCCAGCCGGGGCGAGGCGCGGTCCGAGAGCGTGCCGTCCGGATCGAAGGCCGCCGCGAGCTCGCGCGCGACGCTGTCGAGCTCCGGGTTGATCGCGCAGGCCGCGTAGAGCGCGGGCGCGATCTGCCGGCGGCCCTGGAGGTACTGCCGCGACGTGCGCGCGGCCTCGAGCAGGCCGAGCACGGCGCGGAGCTCCTCGTTCGCGAGCGCGGCGCCAATGCGCGCCCGATCGAGCGCGTCGTCGATCTCGGCGACGTCGCGCGCGGGCACCGGCTCGCCGGTCCGGGCGAGCTCGACGGCCTCGCGCACCTCCGCGAGGGTGGCGAGCGCCTCGGCGCGCGTCTGGGCGAACGGGAGGGCCCGGGCGAGGCGCTTGCCGGCGCGGGACGCGCAGCGCTCCGCGAGCGCCTCGAGGAGGCGGTCCCACTCCAGGTCGGCGCGGGTCTTGGTCGGACAGGGGTCCGCGAAGGGCCCCGCAGGATCGTGTTCCATCACGCTTCGGTCGGATCGCGGGCCACGCCGCCGGCCCCGCTCGGCATCGGGTTCTGCTCCTTCTCGAGGTAGCGGAAGATGGTGCGCGGGTCGACGCCGAGATCGCGCGCGGTCTGCGTCCGGTTGCCGTTGTTGCGCTCGAGCGCCTCCAGCACGTACCGCCGCTGGAACTCCTCCTTCGCCTTCTCCAGCGGCATGACGGCCGTCTCGGCGCCGGGGCCGAGGTCGAGGTCCTCCACGGAGAGCAGCGCCTGATCGCAGAGGACCAGCGCCTTCTTGATGCGGTTCTCGAGCTGCCGGATGTTGCCCGGCCACGAGTACTTCTTGATCGCGGCGAGCGCGGCGGGGCTGAAGCCGCGCACCGGGCTGCCGAGCTCGTCCGCGTACTTCGAGAGCAGCACCTTGGCGATGATGAGCACGTCGTCGCCGCGCTCGCGGAGCGGGGGGAGCCACAGGTTCACGACGTTGAGCCGGTAGTAGAGGTCCTCCCGGAAGTTGCCGGTGCGGATCTCCTCCTCGAGGTTCCGGTTCGTGGCCGCGACGATGCGGATGTCGACCTTCTCGGGCTTCGAGTCGCCGACGCGGAAGACGACCCGCTCCTGGAGGGCGCGGAGCAGCTTCACCTGGAGGTTCAGCGGGAGCTCGCCGATCTCGTCGAGGAACAGCGTGCCCTTGTCGGCGACCTGGAACTTGCCCGGGCGGCTGGCGATGGCGCCGGTGAAGGCCCCCTTCACGTGGCCGAAGAGCTCGCTCTCGATGAGGTTCTCGGGGATCGCGCCGCAGTTGATCGTGACGAAGGGGCCGCCCTCGCGCTGGCTCCGCCGGTGGAGCTCCCGCGCGATGAGCTCCTTGCCCGTGCCCGTCTCGCCGGTGATGAGCACGCTGATGTCCGTCGCCGCGACCTTCTGCAGCTTGCGGAACACCTCGAGCATCGACGGGCAGGCGCCGATGATCTCGCCGAACTTCTTGTCGTGCAGCTCGGCGACGAGCTTGGCCTTGTCGGCCCGGAGGGCGTTCAGGAGCATCGCGTTCTGCAGGATGAGCGAGGCCTGCGACGCGAAGATGCTGAGCAGGTCGAGCTGCGCGCGGTCGAAGAGGTGCTTGATCTTGTCGTTGCCGACGTAGAGGGCGCCGATGATCTGCCCCTGCGACAGGAGCGGCGCGCACATCACGCTGGAGAGCTTCATCGCGATGACGCTGTCGCTCCGGCCGAACTGCGTGTCGGCGAGCGCGTCGGAGACGATCACGGGGCGGCCCGACGCGATGACCTGCCGCACGATGCTGTCCGAGATCCCCCCGGCCGCGTCGGTGATCGCCTCCTTGCGGACGTTGCGGGACGCGCGCACCGCGAGCTTGCGCTCGCCGCCGACGTGGGCCAGCGTCGGGGCGCCCTCGCGGGCCGCCGAGTCGGCCGCCGCCTCGGCGCCCTCGAGGAGCAGCAGGAAGCCCTTGTCGGCGTGCGTCAGCTCGATCACGTCGTCGAGCATCGCCTCGAGGAGCTCGTCGACGCTGCGCCGGTTGATGAGCTTCTCGCTGAACGCGAACAGCTTGCGGACGCCGGCGAGCTCCGACGAGCCCTGGAGCGGGACGGGCCGCTCCGCGCCTCCGTCGTCGGGGAGCCGCGCTTGCTGGACGCTCGGCGCCTCGGCGAACATCGAGAAGCCGACCTCCACGCCGCCGAGCTGGAGCCGGTCGCCGTGCACCAGGCGGGCGCGCCGCTTCTTCTTGCCGTTGATCGCGATCTCGCCGTCGCGCTCGCACTCCTCCAGCACGAAGTCTCGCCCGTCGAACACGATCTGGGCGTGATGCTCCAGCACCCCTGCCCCCGCGATCGCGACGTCGTTTCCGAGCGCCTTGCCGATCGTCGTGACCGGCTTGTGGACGCTGTAGAGTCGTGGCGCGCCCTCGGTGGCGAAATACTTCAGGGTCGGCATTGAGAGGAGCATAGCAGGCGCGCCGCGGCCTCACGCAGCCGTGTTGTCCGGCGCACCGCGGCCTCGGCTACCAGAGCTCTCCGAGGACACACGCCCCCATGCCGCCCTGGTAGGGCACCAGACCTCCGCCGAGCACACGCGCGAACGGGGGTCTCCCGCGGTCCTCCGGCTCGGTCAGGGCGACGTCGGCGCTGGGGTCCGGGCGCCCGAGGAACAGCGCCCCCGCCACGATGCCGAGGGCGCCCGCGGCCCCCTGCGCGATGAGGCCGCGGCGGGGGTCGTGATCGCTGCCGATGTACGCGAAGTAGATGGGCAACGACACCACCGTGCCGATGCCGAGGCCGCCCCACATCCACGCGAGCTGGTTCCACGACGGCGTCCAGGCGATGGACAGACCGACGGCGCCCGCGGTCGCGACGTTGAACCCGATCAGCCCGCCCAGCGAGATGCTGTCGTTGGCCTCGCTCCAGCCGCCGCTGCTCGCGGCGGCCCCGAACTCGCTGCCGATGAGGGTGCCCCACACCGCGCCCGAGGCGAGGAACATGTTCGTCTGGGGCCTCGGCCGGAAGAGCTCATAAAAGGCCCAGCCCGCGGCGCCGCCCACGGTGGAGCCGATGACCTCCGAGGTCGCGAGGCCGAGGAACCCCCACTCCTTGCCCTTCCTCGCCGTGACGTACTGGTACGAGGCGATGCCGAGCCCCTCGCCGGCGCCGATCACCATGCCGGTGGCGATCGCGGAGGGCATGCCGCGCGGCATCGGTGGCTTGTCGAGGAAGTAGACGCCGACCGGCGCGGCGACGCCGAGGACCGCGGGCGCGATGAACTGCACGCCGGGGTCCTCGATGCCGGCGAGCGCGTCGATCCAGACGCCGGTCCCCATGCCGTAGGCGACCGACGTCGCGTAGAGGTAGCCGACCTCGAGCGGCGTCGACTTCGGCTGGCTCTTTTTCTGCGGCGGCGCGTAGCCATACCCGCCGTAGGGCGCGCCGTACGGACCGCCGACCTGGCCGCCGACCTGGATGTCGTACGACCCGCCCTGCGGGGCGCCGTAAGGCGCGCCGTACTGGGCGGAGGCCGTAGCGCTGACGCCCGACAGGAGGAGAAGCGCGGAGGTGAAGCTCACGAGAGGGCGCGTGTTCATCGCGGCGCCACTTTACACGCTGGCGCCGGGCGACGCGCGGGCGCAGCGCGAGAAAGCGCGCGCGGCGACGACGACGGCGCGGCTCACTCCCGCGTGAGGGCGCGGGTCATGAGGTCGACGACGGCCTGCGGCGGCGGCTTCCCCTCGTAGAGCATGCGGTACACCTCGACGGCGATCGGCGCGACCACGCCCAGCTTGCTCGCGAGGTCGTACGCGCTCTTCGCCGTCCTCACCCCCTCGGCGACGTGGCCGAGGCCGGCGAGGATCTCGTCGAGCTTCCGGCCCCTGCCCATCTCGAGCCCGACGGTGCGGTTGCGCGAGAGCTCGCCCGTGCACGTGAGCACCAGGTCGCCCATCCCGGAGAGCCCCGCCAGGGTGAGCGGGTTCGCCCCCTTCGCGGCGGCCATGCGGCCGATCTCCGCGAGGCCGCGCGTGATGAGGCCGGCGCGCGCGTTGTGCCCGAGGCCGAGGCCGTCGCAGATGCCGGCCGCGATGGCGACGACGTTCTTGAGGGCGCCGCCCACCTCGACGCCCACGACGTCGTCGGACGAGTAGACCCGGAACCGATCCGTCGCGAGCATGCGCTGCACCTCGTGCGTCTCGCGCGGGCTCCTGCCCGCGACCACCACCGCGGTCGGCTGGCCGGCCGCGACCTCGCGCGCGAAGCTCGGGCCCGACAGGTACGAGAGCCGCGGCTCGATCTCCGGCCCGAGCTCGTCGACGAGCACCTCGCTCATCAGCATCAGCGAGTCGTTCTCGATGCCCTTCGTCGCGCTGCAGACGAGCGCGTCCGGCGGGATGTGGCGGCCCGCCTCGCGGATCACCTCGCGCAGGGCGTGGGACGGCACGACGACGACGACGAGCTCGGCGCCGCGGAGCGCGCCCTCGAGATCGCCCGTCGCGCGCAGGCTCGCGGGCAGCTCCACGCCCGGCAGGTAGCGGTGGTTCTGGCGGTCGCGGCCGATCTGCTCGGCCAGCTCGCCGCGGTGCGCCCAGAGCGCGGTGGGGTTGCCCTTGTCGGCCAGCAGCTTCGCCAGCGCCGTCCCCCAGGCGCCGGCCCCGATCACTGCGACGTTCGCCATGCCAGCGACCCTACCACCACCCGGGCGCCGGGCGGATCGCCGCGCGCCGTCCGGACCGCGCGCCGGCGATCGCCGGCGGCGCTCGATCCGTTGCTCTTTCGACTATGCTGCGCCCATGTTCCTCCGCACCGCCGCGCTGCGCGCGCTCGGCCTCGCGCTCTGCCTCGCCCTGCTCGGGGCGGCGTGCGGCGCGTGCGGCGCCTCCGGTCAAGGCGCGCTCGGCGTCATGCCCGGCGTCGTGAACGATCCGGGCAACCTCTCGCTCCGCCGCGCCATCCTCGCCTTCGCCACGAGCCAGCTCTGCACCGAGATGCAGAAGCGGAGCGTGCCGCTGCGCCTCCGCGACGACGATCCGGTGACCGGCCGGTTCTACCCGAGCTCGTGCGTGGCCCAGGAGCTCGCGAACGGGAACCTGTTCCTGCAGTTCGGCGGCAGCGGCGTGATCTGGACGAACCTGACGAAGCGCATGGGCTTCGACGCGAGCGCCGCCGTCGAGTACGACCACGACTTCCTGATGGATGGCGACACGATGTACGTGTACTTCCGTCAGCGCTCGACCACGGCGGCGAGCTTCACGACCCGGCTCATCGAGCAGCCCGCCGCCGTCTCGCTCGGCGGCGTCTCGCTCGCCCAGGGCAGCGCCTACGCCAACGCGCTCGGCGCGCAGCTCGTGAAGACCGAGATCGCCCGCGGGTTCACCGTCATCCGCGACGACGACGGCGCGGTGCAGTTCGGCCTCGGCGTCATCGAGAAGGGGAAGCGGCCCCGCGCCCCGTACGAGCGCCGCGACAACGGCAAGCTGCTGCTGGCGAACGAGCGGACCGAGGTGCACCAGAACCAGCGCGACTACATCGGCCCGCTGGAGATCACGGACAGCGGCCAGGCCGTGACGCTCACGATCGCCCTCGAGGGAGCGCCCGGCGTGGACGTGATCCTCGTCCCCCGGATCCTCGCCGAGCAGTGGCTCCAGGTGTACCTGACCCAGCCGGCGCCGACGCCGCCGCCGGCGCCGCCCCTGTACGACGAGCCCGTGTACTCGGGCGCCCCCTGGCGGCGCACGTTGCCGCTCCCCAAGGGGCAGTACTACCTGGTCGTGGACAACACGGGCGCGGCTGGGCGGACGCAGCCGACGACGTATGCCCTCGACGACCGGGCCGCCCTGGTGAGCTACGCCGTCGAGGTCGGCGATGCCCCGTGACGCGCCGCGCGCGGCGCGCGCAACGTACGCAGCCGCCGGGGACAGGCGCGGCGGGCGTGACCAGCGTGACGGGAACACACGCGGAACGAACGGCAGAACGCGCAGCAGAACGCACAGCAGAACGCACAGCAGAACGCACAGCAGAACGCACACAACGATGCCGCCGACGGACCTCGTGTCGCCCCCCGCGCGTGTGCACTTGCCGCAGCGGAGGGCGCCGTATACATAAGCTCTCTCTTGCCGCCGCGACCCGATGAACAACCCAGCAGCGTACCGTCGGTCGCGGCCAATCGGTCCGCGAGCGCAGATGTCCGATCCTCGATGAGGGGCGGCGCCACCGCGGAGCCCCGCGCCAGCGCGGCCAAGCCGGCGCCGCCGCCGAGCGGGAGCTCGCCGGAGCCGCGCTCGACCGGCGGCTCGCCTCCGCCGGGGGGCAGGGACGGCCGGCTGCTGCGGTTCCTGTTCCACTTCGTGTGGATCTGCCTCGTGCCGTTCGCGCTCGCGGTCCTGAACGTCTGGCTGCTCACCCCGCCGTCCCAGGGCGGGAGCGCCCAGCCGCTCCGCGTCTTCGTCGGCGAGCAGCAGATCCCGGCGGGCATCGTGCTCTTCACGATCTTCGCGATGCTCCTCTGGCGCTTCCGCCACGACCTGCCCTTCGCGTCGACGATCGGCGTCGGCGGGCGGCGGGACATCCCGCCCAAGGCGCGCGCCCGCTTCGAGGACGCCGCCGCGCTCCTCGACGAGGCGCACCGGATCCTGCGCAGCCGCAAGCGCGAGGTCGAGCGCGAGCTGACGAGCGGCGAGCGCGAGCAGGTCGCGCAGGCGATCCAGGCGCTCGAGCGCACGATGACGGCCGAGACGTTCGACGCGGACGAGTTCGACACAGCCCACGGCCGCGCCGACCGGGTGATCGGCGAGCACCTCGGCCGCTGGCGCAAGGGCGAGATGCGCGAGTACGCGGAGTCGATCGGCATCGCCGTCGCGGTGGCGCTCCTCCTGCGCGCCTTCGTCGTCGAGGCGTTCAAGATCCCGAGCGGCTCGATGATCCCGACCTTGATGGTCGGCGACCACATCTTCGTCAACAAGTTCACCTACGGCCCGCTCATCCCCTGGACCGACCAGCGCCTGTTCCCGCGCCTGCCGCCGGCGCGCGGCGACGTGATGGTGTTCAAGTTCCCCGAGAACAAGGAGCAGGACTTCATCAAGCGGACGATCGCCGTCTCGGGCGACACGCTGGAGGCCATCAACGGCCGCCCCATCCTCAACGGCTGGCTCGTCCCGCACTGTCACGTCGGCCCGTACCGCTACGAGGGCCGGCAGGCGGAGCTGTTCGTCGAGTTCCTCGGGGACAAGTCGTACTTCACGCTCTACGACACGAACCCCGACGAGACGATGTGCGTGGCGAACGAGGACTGCGGCCCGGGCCTCACCTGCCGGGCCGGCGTCTGCGGGATGCAGCAGGGCCCGTTCAAGGTGGCCGCGAACGAGGTGTGGGTGATGGGCGACAACCGCAACAACAGCCACGACTCGCGCAGCTGGCGCGGCGGGCTCGGCGCGGGCGTGCCGTTCGAGAACATCAAGGGCCGCGCGATGTTCGTGTGGATGAGCTTCGGCCCCGGCGGCGGCATCGCGCAGGATCGCCTCTTCGTGAACGTGATGGGCCGCCCGAAGCTCCCCGGAGCCCACGAGGCCAGCCTCCAGGATGGCCTGGACAAATGCATGCGCGAGCGTCCGCCGATCGCCGAGACGACGCCGCCTCCGGCGTCCGCGCGCCCTCAATCCAAGCGCTGAGCCCGCCAAAATGAGCGCGTGTGGGGAGCTGCGCTCCCCGTGGCGCTCGTGTACGGTTCGCGGGCCTCATGGCCGACGCAGCGAGTCACCCGGCCCGAGGCGACGGAGGATTGAGGATGGCACGTACGGTCGAGATGTGGAGCCTGGTGCTCGCGGGCAGCTTGTTCGCCGGAGCAGGATGCAACAGGGAGGAGCCCTCGACGACGAACGGCGCGGCCGCGGACGCGGCGCCCACGGCGGCGCCGGCCACGGCGGACCTCCCGGCGGGCTACGTGGCGACGTACCCGACCATGACGCCCCAGCCCGGGAGCCGGCGCCTGCTGCAAGCGTTCCCCGTGTACCAGTCGGCGGACATCACCTCGAAGGAGCTCGCGCGGCTCGACAACGGCGCCATCGTGGAGCTCAAGGCGAGTCACCAGGACTGGATGCTCGTCGCCTTCCAGAACGCAGGCCAGCCCACGCTCGGGTGGATCCAGCTCAAGGTGAACGACACCCGCGCGTCGGTCGCGACCGACGCCGACGTCCGCTCCGCGGCCGGAGCCGCCAAGCCGGCTGCCGGCGCGGGCACGGGCGCGGGCACGGCCGCGGGAGGTGACGCGGGCGCGGCCGCCGGCGGCGACGCGGGCGCGGGCACCGCCGCGGGCGGCGATGCGGGCGCGGGCACCGCCGCGGGCGGCGACGCGGGCACGGCCGCCGGCGGCGACGCGGGCGCGGGCACGGCCGCGGGCGGCGACGCGGGCGCGGCGGACGGCGGCGCGGCGCGGCCGCGGATCGACCTGAAGAAGATCCTCGAGAAGAAGAAGTGAACAGGCTGAGCGCAATTTTCTGATGGGCGCTCGGCCGTCCGCGCGCCACGCTAGACGCGCCTGAGGTGCCCGGGCGCCAGCTTCGTGCGCCTCGAGCCCCGACCAGGAGCCAGGTGCATGAGCGACAGGATGTGGGCGCTGACGTACGACCGCGAGAAGTCCCCGTGGGAGTCCACGGTCGGGCTGTCCAAGGCCGAGGTCGAGCGCCCGGCGATCAACGAGGGCAAGGACTACCACGACCGCGCGAGCGTCCTGATCAAGCCGATCATGACGGGCTTCTGCGGCTCCGATCGCGGCATCTGGTTCCGCAGCGCCTTCAAGGACATGATCTTCCGGTCGCTCGATCGCGACCGGAAGTCGACGCGCACGATCGGCCACGAGCTGCTCGGCCGCGTCGTCGACCTCGGGACCGACGCGCGCCGGACCTTCGGGCTGGAGGTCGGCGACATCGTGTCGACCGAGAGCCACATCGCCTGCGGCGCCTGTTACCAGTGCCGCATCGGCGACACCCACGTGTGCGCCGACGACAAGATCATCGGCATCAGCGAGGACGGCTGCTTCGCCGAGCTCGTGAAGCTGCCGGCGAAGAACCTCTGGCGGACCGACATCACCCGGATCCGCCCCGAGGTGGCCGCGGTGCAGGAGCCGTTCGGCAACGCCGTGCACGCGTGCACCAAGGTGAACCTGCGCGGCAAGCGCGTGGCCATCTTCGGCTGCGGCACCATCGGGCTCTTCGCGGTCGCGATCGCCCGCGCGATGGGGGCGATCTACGTCATCGGCGTGGAGCCGGCCGAGCGGAACGCCGAGATGGCCCGCCGCCTGGGCGCCGACGTGGTGCTGCGGCCGCACCGGGCGAGCCCGGAGCGGCCCCACGCGAGCGACCCCGAGCTGACCGAGCGGGTGAGGAAGTTGACCGACGGCGTCGGCGTCGACGTCGTTCTCGAGATGAGCGGCGTGAACAGCAGCGTCAACAACGCGATCCACGCGGCGCGGCGCGGCGGCGACGTCATCCTCTTCGGCCTGAAGAGCGGCGACGCGGTGATCGAGAACTTCGACCGGCTCATCGTGGACGGCATCAGCCTGCACAGCGTGATCGGCCGCCGCATCTTCGAGACGTGGCACATCACGCGGCACCTGCTCGAGTCGCGCGATCCGAACATCCACGACCTCATCTGGGAGGTGATCCTGAACCGGGGCGAAGGGACGGTGTTCGACTTCGAGGGCTACGACCCGGCGAGCTTCCAGGAGGCGATCTCGAACCACCCGAAGGTGATCCTCCGGTACTGAGGCTCGAACCACCCGAGGGTGATCCTCCGGTGCTGAGGATCAGCCGACGATCCCGAGCTGCTTGCCCACCTTGCGGAACGCCTCGAGCGCCTGGTCGATGTGGGCGGGCTCGTGCGCGGCGGAGAGCTGCACCCGGATGCGGGCCTCGCCCTTCGGGACGACCGGGTACGAGAAGCCGATGACGTAGATGCCCTCGGCGAGCAGCGCCTTCGCCATCTCGTTCGCGAGGCGCGCCTCGCCCAGCATGATGGGCACGATCGGGTGGATGCCCGGCTTGATCGTGAACCCGGCCTGGGTCATTCCCTGCCGGAACCGCCGCGCGTTCTCCATCACCTGCTGGCGCAGCGAGGCGTTCTGGTCGATGAGGTCGAACACGGCGATCGACGCGCCGGCGATCGCGGGGGCGAGGGTGTTCGAGAACAGGTACGGCCGCGAGCGCTGCCGGAGCAGATCGACGATCTCCTGCCGGCCGGTCGTGAAGCCGCCGCTCGCCCCGCCCAGCGCCTTGCCGAGCGTCGAGGTGATGACGTCCACGCGGTGCATGACGTCGCAGAGCTCCGCGGTCCCGCGCCCGGTCGGCCCGATGAACCCGGTCGCGTGCGAGTCGTCGACCATCACCAGCGCGCGGTACTTGTCGGCGAGCTCGCAGATGGTGTCGAGCTTCGCGAGGTACCCGTCCATCGAGAACACGCCGTCGGTGGCGATCATGCGGAGGCGCTTGCCGGTCGTCTTGCGGAGGATGTCCTCGAGCGCGGCCATGTCCCCGTTCGGGTAGCGGTGCCGCTCGGCCTTGCAGAGGCGGATGCCGTCGATGATCGACGCGTGGTTCAGCGCGTCCGAGATGATGGCGTCCTCCTCGCCGAGCAGCGTCTCGAACAGGCCGCCGTTCGCGTCGAAGCAGGACGAGTAGAGGATCGTGTCCTCGGTGCCGAAGAAGCGGGCGATCCTGGACTCCAGCCGCCGGTGCAGGTCCTGCGTGCCGCAGATGAACCGGACGCTGGAGAGGCCGAAGCCATGCGAGTCGAGCGCCTGCTTCGCGGCGCCGAGCACCGCCGGATGCGTCGACAGGCCCAGGTAGTTGTTCGCGCAGAAGTTGAGGACCTCGCGCCCGCCCTCGGTCCGGATCGCCGGCCCCTGCGGCGTCGTGAGGGTCCGCTCTTCCTTGTAGAGGCCCGCCGCACGGATGTCCTCCAACGCCCGCGCGTACACTGACCGAGCGACATCGAACATGAGATCTTTATAAAACGACGGTGAGAGCGGGTCGACGGGGGAACGCCGTCCGGCGCCCCCGCGCGGCGCCGCGCCTCGGCCCGAGCGACGGCGGGCGCTCCCGGACCCGCGAGGCAGGATGCGCGCGGCTTTCTCGCGCGCGGCGCGGCCGAGGCCTACTCGGCGCGCGAGGGCCGTGGCAGAACCGTCGCGCTGGGGCCGCGCGCGACGTGGATTATTGATTCGCGGTCGCGCGCCGCGGACGGGCGTGCGCCGCGGAGCGGGCGCGCCGCGAGGCGGGCGCGCGAGCGGCGAGGCGGACGCGTGCTCCGCGAGGCGGACACACGGCCCGAGCCGCCGGGAGGAGAAGGCATGACGGAAGCCAGGGGCGACCTCCGGCGAAGCGCCGGTGTGCTGTGCGCGGTCGCGTCGCTCGCGACCGCCGCGGGCAACCCGGGGTGCAGCCGCGCGGAGGAGACGCCTGGACGGACCAGCGCGGGCTCGACCGGAGGGACGGAAGCAGGGCCCCCCGTCGGCAGCGGCACGGGCGGAGAGGGCGGAGCGGGCGGTGGCGGGTCGTATGTGATCGCGCCGCTCGCCCCCGCGCTGCCGTTCGACGCGACGCCGGATCCCGGCGGGGCGTACGTCTACTTCACCGGGATCGACGAGAACGGGACGGCCGGGGTCTTCAAGGCCAGCACCCACGGCGAGGTGAGATCGACCGAGGTTGCGGTCGGCGCCCCCTTCGTCGCGCCGCTCGGGATCGCGACGAGCACGGACGGCGGCCGCCTCTTCGTGGCGGATCCCGGCGCGGGCAGCGCGCCCTCCGCCGACGCCGGCGGCCTCTTCGCGATCGACCTGGCCGGCGGCGCCGTCGCGCCCGTACCCGGCGGCGAGGGGCTGCTCGCGCGCGGCCTCGAGGTCACCCGCGGCCCGTCCGGCGAGGACCGGATCGTCGTGGCCGGGCGCGACCCCGAGGACGGCCAGCCCGGCGTGTTCGCGCTGCCGGCGCGCGGCGGGGTCGCCGCGGCGCTCGCCAAGGGGAGCCCGCTCGTCGACCCGAGCGGCGTCGCCGTCGCCGACGACGGCGACGTCTTCGTCTGCGACACCCTCGCGAGCCCCGACGGGACGGCGACGATCTTCAGGATCGACGACGGCTTCGTGAGCCCGGTCGTCGCGGGGCTCCACGCCGGTTATCCCTGCGGGATCGCGCTGACGCTCGACGGCGCGGCGCTGCTCGTGCTCGCGCGCGACGTGGTCCGAGGCGCCGGCGAGATCGCGCGGATCGCGCTCCCGTCCGGCGCGCGCTCGCGGCTCGACGCCGGCGCCCTGGGGCACGACGAGCCCGGCGGGATGCACCGGGCGAAGGGCGCCGACGTCTTCGCGTTCGCGGATCGCGAGGCCCAGGGGAAGGGCTCGGTGTTCCTGCTCCGGCGGTGAGCCCGAGCAGTGCCATGGGAGGACCTGCACGCATGATCCACCGACCGTCGCGCGCCGGCGCCGTCTTCGCGGCGTCCGTCGCGCTCAGCGCACCCGGCCTCGCCGCGGCGTCGAGCCACCGCGAGGCGCCCGCGATCGCGCGGGACCCGGCCGCCGACAACACCGACCTGTACGCGTGGGTGGAGGGCGGAAACCTCGTGATCCTGGCGAGCTACGCCCCGCACCAGGAGCGCGCCGGCGGGCCGGGCTTCCACGGCCTCTCGGACGACGTGCTCTACGAGGTGCACATCGCCCGCGGCCCGTCGAGCCTCGAGGACGCGCTGACGTACCAGTTCCGGCTCTCGACCGCGCCGTACCGCGCGTCGGATCCGGCGGCGCTCGCCCCGGCCCCGAGCGGCGGCGAGGAGCTCTTCGCGCAGCTCGCGGGCGGCGCGCAGACGTACACGCTCACGAAGATCGAGGGCGGGTCGGCGACGGTCATCCTGGCCGACGCGCCGGTCGTGCCGCCGAACATCGGGCGGCGGACGAACGAGCTCGCCTACCGGATCGCCGGCGGGGGCTACCCGGCCTTCGCGACGTCCTCGAAGTTCCTCAAGCAGATGGCGGGCGGCGAGGGGCGCGCCTGGGTCGGCCCGCGCGACGACGGCTTCTACGCCGATCTCGGCCGCGGGTCCGACCTCGCGGGGCTGTGCCCGCTGCTCTCGGCGCCTCACCCGGCGTGCGCCGCCCGCGATGGCCTCGCGGGCTTCAACGTGCACACGCTCGCGCTCGAGATCCCGCTGGCCAAGGTCAACGGCGGGTCGGCGCCGACGCCGGGGGCGAGCGACCGGCAGACGCTCGGCATCTGGGCCTCGGCGAGCCGCCGCAAGGTGCGGATCCTGCGCGCGAACGGCAAGGAGGACGGCCTCGGGCCGTGGGTCCAGGTGTCGCGGGTCGGCCTGCCGCTCGTCAACACCTGGATCATCGGCCTTCAGGACAGGGACAAGTACAACCGCGCGCACCCGCGCGACGATCTCGCCAACTTCGGCGCGTACTTCCTGAACCCGATGCTGGTGCGCGACGCCGAGTTCGCGGGCCTCTACCGGGCCGGCCAGCCCCTCGCGGCCTTCGATCCCGAGGCGCTGAAGCAGGGCCGGACCGACCTCATCGACACGTTCAACCTGAAGCCCGCGGCGCTCGGGGGGCACGCCATCGAGACGTTCGGCGACGTGCTGCGGATCGATCTCGGCATGCCGTCGGGCTTCCCGAACGGCCGCGCGCTGACGGTCGGCGCCGACCACGAGCAGACCGACGTCACCGACGCCGTGCTCTCGCTGCTCCTGACGGGCGCGCTCGGCGGGGCCGCGGGCGACGGCGTCGCCGCGAACGACGCGCCGTTTCTCCCGGCGTTCCCCTACCTCGCGACGCCCTGGGAGGGCGCGACGCAGGGCCACCTCCGGCCCTGATCCGGCGCGGCGCGGCGGACATCGCGCGTCAAGGCGCCGCCGCGCACCGCTTCCCACACACGCCGCCTGCGCCCGCGGCGCGGCCGTCCGGGCGAACACACGCGGCGCGGCACTCGGCGTCGCGTGCGCACGCCTCGCCCTCGGCCCGCGACGCCGCGCAGCGCCCCTCCACGCAGCGCGCGCCGGGCGCGCAAAGGCCGCCGAGGCAGGCGGCGCCGGCGGGAGGGAGCGGCGCGTCGCTGCAGCGCCCGTCGACGCAGCGGCGCCCTCGCCCGCAGGCGGCGTGGCCCTCGCAGCGGCCGCCGAGCGGGACGTCGGGCGCGCAGGCGCGCCCGGCGCAGTGGCCGCGGCATTCAGGGTGCGCCTCCGCGTAGCGGGTCTGGCGGGTGACCGCGGCGAGCGCGTCGACGGCGAGGCCGCAAGGCCCCGCGGCGGCCGGGGCGCGGCAGACGCCCGCGTCGGTGGGGCCGGCGCCGTCGCAGCGCAGCCCATCCGCGCACTCGAGCGACGACCGGCACCGCGCGCCGTCGCCGAGCGCGCCCCGCACGATGCCCTCGCACGCGGCCGGGACCGGCGCGGCGAGCGGAGTGACCCAGTCGCACCCATCGATCGAGCGCGCCATCGCCTCGACGCAGCGGCCGACCTCGCCGGGCGAGAGCGTCACCGCCTGCGCGCGCACCGCGAAGCTCAGCGCGCGCGTGCACTCCGCCGCGGCGTGGAATCCTGCGCCGCCGCTGCAGCACGCCGCCTTGCGCCGCGCGGGCAGCGCGTGCAGCGCCTCGCACAGCTGCGCCGCGAGCGGATCCGGCGCGCCGTCGGTCTTCGGATAGACCGGGGCGATCTCGTCAACCACCGTGCCGACGGCGGGCGGCCCCGCGCCGACTGCGGGCGCGCCGACTGCGGGCGTCGCCGCATCGACCGTGAGCGGCGCCGCCGAAGGCGCCGCGGTCGCGCTGGCGTCGGGCGCGCTGCGCTGAGCGCACGCGGCGCCGAGCTGCACGACCAGCGCTGCGGCGCAGAGCCGCCGCAGGCGGTCGCCATCCGTCGAGACAGGCACCGCGATCTCCCCCCCCGGCCGCGCGCCGCTGGTGGACCCAGCGAGGCGCCGGAGCCGCGAGCTTGCCGGCGCATCGCGGCGAGGCAACCCCTTTCGCCGTCGGATCAGGCGCGCTTCGCCGCGGCGCTCGGCGCGGCGCGCCCCGGGCGGAGGCCCAGCGAGCGCCCCTGCGGCATATCTAGGGTGTCTCTCGGGACAGGTGCGCTCACCGGCTGTGCTCGCAGGCGACGGCTGTGCTCGCAGGCGACGGCTGAGCTCGTAGGGCAGCGGCTGAGCTCGCAGCCTGCGCGGTGATCGCGTGGTCTAGGGCTCGTATTTCACCGTCGATGGGACCACGAGGGGCGGCGGCTCGATCGCGGGCTGCAACGAGGCGGGGATGAGCGGCTCGACGCCTGGCTGGCTCTTCGGCGGCTGGCCGTGGAGCTCCCGGAGCCTGGCGGGCGCAGGCTCGATCGCGGTCGGGGGCTCCTCGACGGCCTCCGGCGTCGCGCTCGGGGGGATGCTCACCGCGGGCGGCGGGGGGACGAACATCCTCGGCACCTGGATGGAGCGAGCGATCGAGGCGACCTCCGGGAAGCTCGCGGCCATCCGCTCGACAAATGCCGCGCGGGCCGCATCATCGGGGGCGCTCGCCGAGGCCTTCGCGACGCGCAGCGCCGACCAGAGCTCGTAGTACCAGGCGGAGAGGGAGGCATGCGCTTCCAGCAGGTCACGAATGGTATCCTCGGAAACGATGATGTTCTTGCCCATGGGCGAGAGGATACATGACCGAGCGGCGCCTCCCACCTGGTTCGAGCGGATCACCCCCCGACGTCACGGCCCTGGACGACCCCTCCACGAGCGCGGCGCAGCGCGATCGCGACGGCGCTGCGCTGCCCCGCGACGGCATAACGCCGCTGCGGATCATCACCTATAACGTCCGCTACTTCGGCCACGGCACGCGGGGCATCGCCTCGACCAGCGCCGCGATCACCCGCATCGCGGCGACGCTCGCGCGGCTCTCTCCGCTGCCCGATCTCGTGTGTCTCCAGGAGGTGGAGACCCAGTCGCTGCGCTCGTCGACGATGAACCCGCGGTGGCACCCGGAGGAGACGCAGCTCGACCGGCTGATGACCGAGCTGCACGCGGCGCTGGCGCGCGAGGAGCGGCGCGAGCGGTACGTGGCGTATTACTTCCCCGCGCACGCGTACCGGCTCACCTCGCGGACGAACATCTACACGACGGGGCTCGCGGTGATCGCGCGCGACACGTTCCGCATCGGGCACCACAACGCGGAGCGCCCGCACGACATCACCCACCGGCGGGGGGTGAAGAGCCTGAAGCAGACGCGCATCTGCGCGCACGTGTCGTTCGAGCACGAGAGCGGGCAGAGCTTCGACGTGTTCAACACCCACCTCAGCTTGCCGAGCGTGTTCTCGCGGGAGTTCTGGACGGGCGAGGCGCGGATGGGGTTCGGGCCGAATCAGCTCGAGGAGGCGCGGGTGCTCGCCGACTTCGTCCGCCGCGAGCGGCGGAGCGACAACTTCATCGTGGTCGGCGACTTCAACTCGCTGCCTGGCTCGCCGGTGGATCGCTTCCTGCGCGAGGAGGGCGGCTTCGTCGACGCCTTCGCCAAGGTCCGCTGCCTGTCGGAGAGCGAGGCGCGGGCCTTCCCCACGGCCGGCTTCATGAACCTGCGCATGCACCTCGACCACGTGTATTCGTGCGAGGGGCTCGAGTGGATCGACTTCGCGGGCACGCACCCTTTCGGGCACAAGGGCGCGTTCGCCGGGCTGTCGGACCACGTGCCCCTGATCGCGCGCTGCCGGCTGCCATCCGCCTCCGGCTGATCGCCGCCCCGGGCCGCGCGGCCCGTTCGACGCCGGCCGCTCACCCCGGCAGCCAGAGCAGGTCATCCATGACCGGCTCGAGGCACGCGGAGATCTGGACTCCGAGGTCGCCGCCGCACGCGAGCTTGCCGAAGCAGGCGCGGACCTCTCGTCGGCCGCGGCTGTTCATCGCCCCGATCGCCCGCTCGAGCTGCGGCCCGATGCCTTCGTCCAGGCTCTGCCGGCACGCGTGGTAATCTAGATCTCCGCACCCGGCGGCGCGGCTGCAGAGGACGGCCATGAACGGGGCGAGCTCGGCGCGGCGCAGCGAGGTGGCCGTCATCGCCTCCGAGCCGCAGCGGCTCACCTCCGCCGCGTACGCCGCGGTGAATGGATCGCCGTCGAACCGCCGCAGCGCCGCCAGCGAGCACTCCGCGGTCGCGCGGAGCATCCTCGGCGAGGCCGTCGTCGTCCTCCCGGTGCACTCCTCGAACTTCGGCCAGCCCGTCGCCCGGTCGGTGGCCCGCTCGTAGAGCGCCTGGAGGTACACGCACCACGCGTGCTGGGCCTCGCGCTGCTCGCGCTGCTCGGAGGCCCCCTGCTGCTCGTCCGGCGCCTGCGGCGCGGGCCGCGCAGGGGCCGCCGCGACGGCGGGCCGCGCGGTCGCCGCGGGCGGCGCGCCGCCGCCGCAGCCCGCGGCGAGGAGGGCGGAGACGAGCGACGCAGCGCCGAGCGCGGCGATGGCAGAGCGGAGCCCGCGACCACGGGGTGTGCCTTTCACAAGAGCCTCCCTTCCTGGCCGCTGCGGCGACGCGCGTGCAGAACCGGCCCAGCGACGGTGGACGTGCACGGCCCAGGCCAGATCCGGCGCCGTCGACCAGGCGAGGTCGCGGCAGCGCCGGTCCAACCCCGGTCGCGGCAGCGTCGAGCCCGCGGCGGATCCGTCGGCGAAGCGGCGGCGCGCCGGCGCGGCGCGGTCAGCGGCCGGCCCGGCAGCCCGCCCGCTGGCCGATGAGCAGCTTGAGCTTGAAGAGCGCGCCGACCTGGCCGCGGTCCATGGCGACCCGCGGGAAATTCAAAGGGTCGAAGGACGAGAGCATACAAAGCCCGGAGTTGTTGGTGAAGCCGAGCTCGAAGCCGGCCTCCCGCACGGCGCGCTGGAAGGCGCCGTGGAGGCGGTATCCGACGGGGTACGCGACCGCGTGCACGGCCTCGCCGAGGGCCTCGGAGAGCACGCGGCGGGAGCGCGCGAGATCGCGCGTGGCCTCCTCGGGCGAGAGCGTCTGGAGGACGCGGTGGCTGTGCGAGTGCGACTGCACGTCCATGCCCGCCCGCCGAAGCGCCTGGATCTGCTTCCAGTCCATGATCGTGCGCGCCGCGAGCGCGCGCTCCTCGCGGCGCTCGATCGAGGCCCCCGTGGCGCGCTCGAGCTCCTCCCACAGGCGCTCGATGTCGAGGCCGGACGTGCGCTTGATGGCCCGGCACACGCGCGTCGCCGCGGCGATCGGATCGCGCCGCGGCTCGAGCACGAGCGCCGCGGGGTACGCGACCTCGACGCGCGCGCGCCGGCAGCGGTGCATGAGGAGCGCGACGCGATCCCACCAGAAGAGGCGCCCCATGTCGGGGTACTCGGTGGCGATGAAGAACGTGGCCGTGACCCCGGCCCGCTCCAGGAGGGGCAGCGCGACGTCGTGGTTGTCCCGGTAGCCGTCGTCGAAGGCGACCATGACGGGGTTCGGCGGCAGCTTCCGCCCCTTCGCGAAGAGCCGCACGTCCCGCAGCGACACCATCGTGCAGTGTGTCCTGATGACCGCGAGCTGCTCCTCGAGCTCTCGCGCGTTCACCTCGGCGACGCCCGGATCGAGCTCGACGACGTCGGAGAGCTCCGCGATGCGGTGGTAGGTGAACACCGAGAGCACGGGCAGCCGGAGCTTCGCGCGCAACCACAGGAAACGATCCAGGAGCCCGAGGGTGTCGAGCGCCCCGGCGACCAGCGCACGGCGGCCGAGGGGTACGCCCCTGTGAACCCACGTCGGTGATGGTGCGACGACGTACACGAATGTAGTTCAGCACACAAACCCTGCGCGTGCCCGTACCGGGAGCGGATTCGACGGGAACACACCTGCGCCATCCTGGCCGGGCAGACGTCGTTCGGGCTGGGAGAGCTCGGCTCGGCCGCGTGGGATCCCGCTAGACTGCGCGTCGATGTTCTCGACGGACGCGCCGTCATCTGTTCCGGCTGAGGGCCGCTCGTCGAGGCCGCTTTCGCCGATCGCGGCGAGCGGGATCGCGCTCACGACGGCGATCTTCGTGTTTGTGCTGGGCATTTACACGGTGGAGAGGGGCCTGCCGGAGCTGGCCGGAGGCCGCCGAGAGGCGCCGCCGAGCGAGGCGGCGTCCAGTTCCACGAGATCGCCAGGTGCAGCATCGACGCGTGCGGCCGTGCCTGCGCCCGAAGCGGCACCGCCCGGGGCGAGCGAGGCCGAAGACGCAGCCCGAGCGGCGCAGTCCGCGCGCTCGTCGCGAATCGCCGAGGCGGCGGCGCCTCCGCAACCACCGCCCAGCGCCGAGCCGGCGGCTCCTCCGCAGCCACCGCCCGGCGCCGAGCCGGCGGCTCCTCCGCAACCGCCGCCCAGCGCCGAGCCGGCGGCGCCGGCGGGCGCCGCGCGGGTCCCGCGGAGCGGTCATGGCCTGCTCCAGCTCAACGCCGCGCGGGATGCGACCGTCTACGTGACGGGCGTGGCGGTGGGACCCAGCAATCAGCCCATCGAGGTGCGCTGCGGGCGGTTCTTCGTGCGGCTCGGCGAGCCGACACGCAACGGGACGCGGTGGCTCGCCGAGGGAAGGACCGTCATCGTCAAGTGCGGCGCGCTGACGGAAGTGAGCTTCTGATGTCGTCTGCGCCGCCCTCGGCAGACGCGAGGACGAGGCAGGTGACCGACAGCGCTCCCGCCCCGAGGAGCGCATCGCGGCACGCGGCGAGCGTGGCGCCTGTGGTCGCCACGTCATCGATGAGCGCGATCCCCCGGCCCCGGACCCGCTCCATCTCGCGGACGCGGAACGCCCCCGCCACGTTCTGCAGGCGGAGGTCGCGCGAGAGCTGCGCCTGCTGCGCGGTGGTGCGCACGCGGCAGAGCGCCCGCGGGGCGATCGACGCCGCGAGGCCGGAAGCGACGTGCGCGGCCAGCAGGGCCGCCTGGTTGTAGCCGCGCTCCGCGAGTCGGCGCGGATGAAGCGGGACCGGGATCACCAGGAGGTCGGCGTTCATCCCGGCGTCTCGCGCCGCGCAGAGCAGCAAGCGACCGAGGGGCCGCGCGAGGTCCGGGCGATCCTCGTACTTGAAACGCCGAATTCCGTCCGCGAGCGCTCCCGCGAAGGGAGCGTATGCGACGAGGCCGGCGCCGGCGACGCCGGAGCCCGCCGCTGCTCGCGGCGGAGGCGCCGCGCGATGGAGGCGCGACGGCTGCACGGTACGCGCACAGTCGTCGCAGAACACAGCGGTGTCCGCGAGGCGGGCGTCGCAGCCCGCGCAGGCCGGTGGGCTGAGCGCGCGCGCAGCGGCGGCGACGAGGGCGCGGCCCGCTGCGGCCAGGAGGGTGCGAGGGGAGCTCATGGGGACGTGCGCGATCCTCGTCGGGAACGGGCGCGCGGTTGCGCGGGCGGACGAAAGAAGATCGTTTTGCAAAGGACGCGCGGTACGATCCCGTCGTCGTGGATCACGTCGTGAAGCTCCGGCGCTCCTGCGGTTGGAGGAGAGGGCCCCGTTGAACACGTGGAGGTGGACGGACGAGCGCGGCGTCCAGCGGCGCGTGAGCACCGCGGAGCTGCGCACCGCGCTCGCTGCCGGCGTCATTCCTGGCTCCACGCTGGTGTGGCGCCAGGGCATGGAGGCGTGGATGCCGGCATCCCAGCTGCCGGAGCTCGCCGACGCCGCCCGGGTGGGGCGCGAGCCGGAGTCGGGGGCCAGCGGGGCTGAGGGTCCAGCGGACACCTCGAGCAGGGGAGCCGCTCGCGAGAGCGGCGTCATGGATCTGGATTTCGAGCTCCTCGAGGAGCTCGGTCCGGAGCCCGCCCGTGGCGGTCAGCGCGCCGGCGCGACCGCTGCGAACCGACCCGTGAACGACCGGAAGCCGGCGGCGCAGGCCAGCCGCGCAGAGACGCGGCCGCCGCCGCCGCCCCCGCGCAAGCGCGAGTCGATGAGGACCCTCACGGGCGTCGAGGCGCCGGAGAACGCGCCGGCGAGCGGGCAAAGCGCGCCGATCGTCGTGCCCGCGGCGGGCGGGACGTTCGACGCAGGGGTCGCCCGGGCCATCACGCAGCTGCCCCGCTACGAAGGCGCGCCGACGGGCGACGAGGGCGCGACCGTGATCCCCCGCGCGCCGAAGCTCCCCTCGGAATCGGAAGGGCAAGACGACCCCCTGGCGAGCCCGCTCCCCGCCATCGCTGGGTTCACGGCCGCGGGCGGCGCGAGCGCAAAAGCCGATGGCAACACGCCTGGGGTGCCGAGGCGGCCGCCGGGCGCCGCGCCCAGCAGGCCGGCGACGGCCGCGCCCAGCAGGCCGGCGACGGCCGCGCCCAGCAGGCCGGCGACGGCCGCGCCCAGCAGGCCGGCGACGGCCGCGCCCAGCAGGCCGGGCGCCGCGCCGAGAGCAGCCGGCGAGCCGGTCGCCGGCGCAACGGCGAGACCTCCCCAGCCGCTGCCGCGCCCCCCCGGTCGCGACGCCACACCGGCCACCGCCGCAGCGCAGGACCAGGGGCGCGGCGCCGCGGCGGGCGGCGCCGGTCAGGGCCCCGGCAGGCCTCTCCCAGCAGTCCCGCCAGCGCCGACCGGCTCCAGCCCAGGAGCGAGAGGTCCGGCGCGCGCAGCAGGACGCTCGGCGCCGCCGCACCCGGTCCCGGTGCGCATCTCCACGACCCCGCCGAGGCGGCTCGGGGACGCACGGGCGCCCGAGGCGCCGGCTCAGGCAGCGGCAGGCGCGAAGGCCCTCGTCCGTCTCGGAGCGCTCCCTGCGCCGCCGCCGCGCCCTCCTGCGGAGGCTCCCCGCGCAACGCCGCCAGCAACGCCGCGCCCTCCGGCGCCCGCAGCCGACGCAGCGCTCACCTCGAGCGCCGCCGCCGCGGCGAGCACGGCCCCCGTCCCCCGTCCGCCGAGCCCGCTGATCCCCGGCGACGGTCCCCTGCCCCGCAGCGCAGCCGCCGCGCCGGCGAGCGACGGCAGGGATGCGCCGGCGAACCGCGCGCGCGGCGAGTCGATCCATCCTTCCGCCGCGGCGCCGAGCAGCGACACCAAGGAGCCTTCCGCGGCGAGCTTTCCTGCGCCCAACGAGACGACGAAGCGCTCGCCCCTGGTCGAAGCGCCGCCAGGGCGCCCCGCGCCCGCGACGACCCCTTCGGCCAGCGCCGCGCCGATCGGCGCCGCCAGCGCCGCACCGGCCGGCGCCGCCACCAGCGCCGCGCCTACCGGCGCCGCCGCCAGCACCGCACCGGCCGGCGCCGCGGCCAGCGCCGCACCGGCCGGCGCCGCCCCCGCGGCCAGCCCCGCACCGGGGTTACCGCTGTCGCCGCTGGCGGCACGTCCGTGGTCAGGCCCTGCCCCCGCGCCCCCGGGCGCGCAGCGCAACGCGGCTGCCGCCGACGCGCGGCTCGGGTCGGGGACCCTGGCGTCGGACCAGCGAGCCGACAGCGGCTCGGCCGCGAGCTCGAGCAACGGCCCCGCAGCCCTCCCCCCGCGGGCGCTCGCGGCGCGGCGCGGTCAGCCGCCGCGCGCGGGCCGGCTCGGCGCCATGGCCGAGGGCGCCGGGAACCTCTTCTCCACCCCGGTTCCCGTGCGGGTGTCGTCGCTCCTCGGCCTCGGCGGGGCGGCGCTGCTCGTGAGCGTCGGCGCCTTCTTCGCGGGCCGCCTCTCCGCCGCGAGCCCGCGGCGCGCGCCGATCGAGCCGGCGCGCAGCGCGCTCGGCGCCGCGCAGGAGATCGCGCGCGCGGCGCTCCCCGCGCCGCCTGCTCCGCCGAAGCCCTGCTGGGTGGCGCGCCAGCCCCAGCAGTGGGCGCCGCTCGTCGCGAAGAGCATCCCCTTCGAGGTCACGACCACGAAGCAGGGCAAGCTCGTGGTCGGTTACGCCAAGAGCCCGATGGAGGCCGTCGGCCTCGAGATCGATCCCGCGACCGGGGAGCGGAACGAGCGGTTCTCGAACACGGAGACCGCTGACATCGTCAGCATCTCGCCGATCGAGGACGGGTTCACCGTCCTCACGGCGGCGCAGCAGGCCATCCGCTCGCCCGTGAACGTTCCGGGACCGACGCCGTTCGTCGTCGGGCTCGCCGGCGGCGCCGTGGTCGCGGCCGACAGCCCCGACGCCGCGCCCTCCCGGCTCTGGCCGGTGCAGGGCGACGAGCCGCTCGAGGCGCCGCGCGCGCTCGCGGCCGGGTCGCGGGGGTACGCGGTCGCCTTCCGCCGCGAGAAGGCCGTCTGGGCGGGCTGGCTCGACGCCGAGCGCAAGCCCGCCGGCGAGCTGACCCGGGTGGCGGGCTCCGGGGGTTCGGTCGGCAAGCCGTCGATCGGCTGGAACGGGCGCGACCTCGCCGTCGTCTTCGCCGACCGCCCGACGGATGGCCGCTGGGAGATCCGCGCTGGTCGCGCCGCTTCGAGCACCCCGCCCGCCTCCACCCAGGTGATCCCGCTCCCCACCGGCGGCCCGGGGGGAGACGCGTTCGCGCCGGACATCGCGGGGCTCGGCGACGGGCGCTGGCTCCTCGTGTGGACCGAAGGCCCGCCAGGGAGCCGCGCCATGCGCGCGCAGACCCTGGCCGCCGACTTCACCCCGGTCGGAGACCCGATCGCGCTCTCGCCCCCGGCCGGGAACTTCGGGCAGGGCCTGCTCGGCGTCTCCGCCCGATCGGGCTACGTGGGCGTGGTGTTCCTCTCGAAGCCCGCCGCGAGCTACGAGCTCTGGGGGGTCATCCTCCAATGCGGGTGACGAGCCGCTCGGGCCCCGCGCGCGGGCTCCGCGCAGCGGCGCTCGCGCTGCTGCTCGCCGCGCCGCAGGCGCCGTTGCTCGGCGCGTGCGCCGCGCAGACCTCGCAGCTCGAGCAGGGGCGGGCCCTCCGCACGGGCAACCCGCCGTACGACGAGTTCTTCGAGGCCGCGCGGGCGCTCCGCGAGGAATCGCTGAAGGCGGAGGAGCACGCGGGAGCGGCGCGCGCGGAGCTCGCGCGCGCGCTGGGGCTCGATCCCGGGGCGGCCGGCGACGCGGCGGCGCTCGAGGTCACGCGCGCGCGCGCGGCCGACCTCCGCGCGTCGGGCGTGGCGCTCCACGTCGAGCTCGTGCCGGAAGCGCGGCTCGTGAGCGCCCGGGGCGGGCGCGCGCTCGGCGCGGAGGACCGGAGCCTCATCGAGGCGATCGAGGCGTGCCTGAAGAGCTCGCTCGCGGCATCGAAGCGGCTCGGCGAGCTCTCGATGCGCGCCGTGGAGCTCGAGAAGAAGCGGGCGGCGCTCGCGGCCGAGTCGACCAAGGCGCTGGCGGACGATCCGCGACGCCGTCAGGTGAAGCGCGAGATCGAGGCGGCCGAGCAGGTGCTCGCGGAGTCGGGGGCGCTCGCGGATCGGCACGCGGGCAAGGCCTCGAAGCTCGTGCTCGACCTGGTCCTCGCGGTCGACACGGGCGCGGGCGCCGCCCCGGCGCGACGGAGCGCGGCGAGCCGGGCGCCGGCGAGGCCGTCGGCGCCCGGCGCGAAGGCGCCCTCGCGGCGCGGGAGCGGCGCCGGGGCCGCGCCGAAGCCGCCGCCGCCGCGCGGGGGCGACGACTTCGACCCCTGACGCCGGCGCGGCGCGATGGCCCCTGGCGCCGGCGCGGCCCGATGGCCCGCCTGGCCGGGGCCCGCCTGGTCGAAATCGGGCGGTGTCGGGCAGGCGTGGCGCCGCTTCCCCACTTGTCCGAGGAGCGGCGGGACGCCTATCCTCCGCGAGCGATCCATGAGCGCGATCCGGCCCGAGCGCCGCGCGCCAGGCCGCCTCGTGCCGTTCGACGACCCCGCGCTCCGGCCCTCCTCGCTGATGATCCGATCCCTGACGTTCGCCTCCATCGCTCTGGGATCGGCGATCCTGGCGCTCGCGCCCCGCAGGGCGGCGGCGCAGGTGCCGCCGCAGTCGGAGGGCGTGACCCTCGGCGGGTTCACGTTCCGCCCCTCGATGGAGCTCCGGCTCCGCGGCGAGTTTCGCCGGTACCCCGTGGACACCGGGGGCGACATCTACACGTCGAACGCCGTGCTCGCCGAGGGCTTCGGGGGCGCGCTGCCGCCGCTGCTCGACACCGCGGAGGCCGTGAGGACCCAGTGGTTCCTCGCCCAGCGCGCCCGCCTCGGGCTGGCCGTCGATCACGGGCCGATCACGGGCGTCCTCACGCTGCAGGACGCGCGGCTCTGGGGGAGCGACGACGCCATCTTCCTCGGCGCGGGTGAGCCGTCCCTCCCGGCGACGGCGCCTTACGAGGCCTACGTCGACGTGCACACGCGCGCGGGGCGGCGCGCGTTCGTCCGGGTGGGCCGGCAGCGCATCCAGTGGGGCGATGGCCGCCTGATCGGGGCGAACGACGAGACGCTCACCGCGCGCTCGCTCGACGCGGCCCGCGCAGGGGTGCAGCTCGGCAACGTCGATCTGGAGGCCATGGCCGCGCTGCTCGCGGCGCCGGGCGGCGCCCCGCCCGAGGTGGCCGGGACGCAGAAGCCCGTCCCCGCCGGCACCGGGACTCAGCTCTACGGCCTGAACGCGATCTGGCACCTCGCGCCCCTCCTCCAGCTCGAGGCCACGGCGCTCGCGCGCGTCGCCCGGGAGCCGCGCCCGAGCTGGCTCACGCCGGGGGACACCTTCGTGCTCGACGCGCGCATCTCCGGCGACCGCCGGGGCTTCCGTTACGCGCTCGAGGGCGCCTACGAGCTCGGCCGCGTCGCCACGATCGGCGGGGACCGCCCCCTCGGCGCGTTCGCGGTCGCTGCCCGGGCCGAGCTCGCGACCGCCCTCCCCGGCCGCCTCACCTGGAGCGCCCGCGGCGCCTACGCGACGGGCGACGACGGCGCGCTCGACGCCGCCGAGACGCAGCGCCGCTTCGATCCGATCCTGCCCGACGCGCAGGGCAACCGCGGGCTCATGGGGCTCTACGCGTGGTCCAACGTGATCGAAGCGGGCGGCGGCGTCAGCGCCTCCCCCTGGGACGCGCTGACCGCCTCCGCCGGGTACACGTTCGTCGGCCTCGCTTCTCCCGGGGGCAGGTGGGTGACCGCGCGCCTCCTCCCCGTCGGCGCCGCCCCCGACAACGAGGACCGGACGCTCGGCCACGAGATCGACGTCTCGGTCGCCCTGCACCCCTGGGAGCCGCTGCGCCTCGCGCTCGGCTACGGCCTGTTCTTCTTCGGCGAAGGCGCCCAGGCGATCTTCACGCGGGCGAACCGCGCGCTCGACGCGGACCGCCGCCCCGCGGACCTGCAGCAGTGGGCGTTCCTGCAGGCGACCCTGAGCGCCCCCTGAAAAGCGAGCGGCCCGGGCGCATCGCGCCGGAACGGCGGATGGCCCGGGCCAGGCCCACGCGCTACGGGGGCGTCCCGCGCTGCTTGGGCGCCCCGCGCTGCTTGGGCGCCCCGCGCTGCTTGGGCGCCCCGCGCTGCTTGGGCGCCCCGCGCGGCTTGGTCACGTGCTCGGGGCGGGCTTCGGCGTGCCGAAGATGCTCGCCGCGCGGCGCTTCTCCTTGGCGGCGCGCTCGCGGTCGCTGTAGCTCGGGATCACGACGCGCTGGCGCTGCGGCAGCTCGCGGCCCGAGACGATGGCGTCGACCTCCTCGGCGTCCAGCGTCTCGCGCTCGAGCAGCGCCGTGGCGAGCCGCTCGAGGATCTCGCGGTTGTCCGTGAGCAGCCGCCGCGCCTCGGCGTGCGCGTCGAGGATGAACCGCCGCACCTCGTCGTCGATCTGGTTCGCGATCGTCTCCGAGTAGTCGCGGCGCCGGCTCGTGAAGTCGCGCCCGAGGAAGACGCTCTCCTCGTCCGCGCCGTACGAGATCGGCCCGATGACGTCGCTCATGCCGAACTCGGTCACCATGCGGCGCGCGAGGTTCGACGCCTGCTTGATGTCGTTGCCCGCGCCCGTCGTGAACTGGCCGAACACGATCTCCTCCGCGACGCGGCCGCCCATCAGCACGGAGAGCCGCGCCTTGGCGAAGTCGCGCGACATGCTGAGCCGATCCTCCTTCGGCAGCTGCTGCGTCAGGCCGAGCGCCGGCCCGCGCGGGATGATCGTCACCTTGTGGACCGGATCCGAGAACTTCTCCAGGAGCTTCGCCACCAGCGCGTGGCCGGCCTCGTGGTAGGCCGTCGTCCGCTTCTCCTCGTCGCTGATGACCATGCTGCGGCGCTCGGCGCCCATCAGCACCTTGTCCTTGGCCATCTCGAAGTCGACCATCGTGACGACGTCCTTGTCCTGCCGCGCCGCGAGCAGGGCCGCCTCGTTGACCAGGTTCTCGATGTCGGCGCCGACGAAGCCGGGCGTGCCGCGCGCCAGGATCTCCATGTCGACGTCCGGGCCGAGCGGGACCTTCTTCGTGTGCACCCGGAGGATGCCCTCGCGGCCGCGCACGTCGGGGCGGTTCACCACGATGCGCCGGTCGAAGCGGCCGGGGCGCAGGATCGCGGGGTCGAGGACGTCGGGGCGGTTCGTCGCGGCGACGATGATCACGCCCTCGTTCGACTCGAAGCCGTCCATCTCGACGAGCAGCTGGTTCAGCGTCTGCTCGCGCTCGTCGTGACCGCCGCCGAGGCCCGCGCCGCGGTGGCGGCCGACCGCGTCGATCTCGTCGATGAAGATGATGCACGGCGCGTGCTTCTTGCCCTGCTCGAACAGGTCGCGCACCCGGCTCGCGCCGACGCCGACGAACATCTCGACGAAATCCGAGCCGGAGATCGAGAAGAACGGCACCCCCGCCTCACCCGCGATCGCGCGCGCGAGGAGCGTCTTGCCCGTCCCGGGGGGCCCCATCATGAGGACGCCCTTCGGGATGCGGCCGCCGAGCTTCTGGAACTTCTTCGGGTCCTTGAGGAACGCGATGATCTCCTCGAGCTCGTCCTTCGCCTCGTCGATCCCCGCGACGTCCGCGAACGTCACCTTGTTCTGCGCCTCGCTGAGCAGCCGGGCGCGCGACTTGCCGAAGCTCATCGCCTTGCCGCCGCCGGCCTGCAGCTGGCGCATGAACAGGTAGAACATCACGAGCAGGAAGACCATCGGCAGGATGGTCAGGATCGCCCCCCAGCCGAACGGCGAGGTGTCGTCCTTCTCGAAGCTCACGGCGACCTTGTTGTTGACGAGCACCTGCGTGATCTCGTCGGCGTTGTCAGGGCCGATCGTGACCATCTTGGTCTTCTGCCCGCTCTTCGGGTCCTTGACCGAGAAGGTGTACTCGCGGTCCTTGATCGTGACCGACTCGACGTGCGGATTTTGGTCCTTGGCCTCGACCTGGACCTTGCTCATGAAATCGCTGAACGGGACCTGCGTTGCGAGGGAGCGATCCGGGCTCAAGAACTGCCAGATCGCCAAGAACATCATGATCAGCAGAACCCAGAGCAGCAGCGTCTTGTGCGATTGCTTCACGAGGACCCTCTAGGCTCGCGCGGCGAGCCGGCGTGTACTGAAATTCTACGCGTGTTCCAGCCAGCATGCCACCCGTGAGCCCGGTCGTCGACCGCGCGCCCGCCCTCGCGGTGGCGCGGGGGAACGGCATCTGGCGAGGGGGCGCGGGCGGGGTGCATGCGGTCAGGTCCCGCGACCCACGGTCTCGTCCTCGATAAGCACGCTGGACTCCTCTGGAAAGCCCAGGGCGAGCTCTCTGCCGCCCTGCACCCGCACGCGCACCGGGCGGCCGAGCTTGCGGGCGCGCTCGATCGCGAAGCGCTGCGCCCGACCGAGCGGCGCCGCGGGGGAGCCGCCAACGTCGAGGACGGTCGCATCGCCGGCGTCGGGGCGCTCCTGCGCGGCGACGAGCATGTCCGAGAGCGCACAGAGGTGCTCGACGATCGCCGGCGAGAGGTCCTCGAGCAGCGGGAGCAGCTCGCGGCGGACACGCACGCGGGTGAAGCGGGGGTCCACGTTGCTGGGATCGTCCGCGAACGCCAGCTGATGTCGGCTGAGGTGGGCGAGGACATCGGCGCGGCGGGCCAGGAGCAAGGGGCGGATGAGCTCGACCCGCACCGCCGCGCCGGGCGCAGCGCCGCCCGCGCCGCCCGCGTCGAGCGAGCGCGACGCGCGCGGCGGCAGCACGGCGAGGCCCCTCGGGCCGGCTCCCCGCAAGAGGCGCAGGAGCAGCGTCTCGGCCCGATCGTCGGCGGTGTGGCCGGTCGCGATCGCGCGGGCGCCGTGTGCTGCCGAGGCCGCCGCCAGCGCGGCGAAGCGGGCGGCGCGCGCCCTCGCCTGGAGGTTCGCGCCGGGCGCGACGTCCACGCGGGTGCTGGAGAAGGGGACGCCGAGCCGCGCGGCGAGGTCGCGCGCGATCGAAAGCTCGGCCGCGGCGGCGGCGCGGAGGCCGTGGTCGACGCCGTGCGCAACGACCTCGTGGCCGATCCGCCGCCGGAGCATCGCCAGGACGTGCAGCAGCGCGGTCGAGTCGGGGCCGCCGGAGCAGGCGCAGAGGACCACGTCGCCGCGCGCGAGCAGCCGCTCGTCGCGGATCAGCCGCTCGGCGAGGCGGAGCAGCGACGGAGGGTGCGACCGGCCCCGCCTGGGCGGCGGGGGAGGTCCGGGCGCCGGGCTCATCGGAGCTCGAACGCCTTGCAGAAGACGATCTCGTCGCGGCCGTCGAGGTCCTGGCTCAGGTGCGGCGCGACCGGGTAGCCGAGCGAGCAGCGCGGCGCGCCGCCCGCAGGCGCGGCGCCGTCGCGGTCGGGCTCGCCCGGATCGAACGAGGCGCAGTCCGGGCACGCGAACACGAGCCGATAACGCCGCGCCTCCTCGCGGAGGCGATCGTCGAGGTGCTGGATCATCGACGCCAGCGTAGCGCAAGCCGCAGGGCGCCGGCCGCGAGCTCGGTCGCGCGAGAGGGCAGGCCCTCGCGGCGCCGTGGAGCCGGTCGGTCCAGGGGCGCGCTCGGCCCGCCGCTGCCAGGTCAGCGCGCGGGCGCGCGCGGCCCGCTGCCGAGAGATCAGCGCGCGGGCGCGCTGCCGCCGGGGTCGGCGCGCGGGCGGCGCGACCGCGAGAGGCGGACGATCGACTCGATGTGGCTCGTCTGCGGGAAGAGCTCGACCACCTCGATGTCCGTGATCTCGAAGCCGCCGCGGAGGATGACGCCGAGGTCCCGCGCCAGCGTGGCCGGGTCGCACGAGACGTAGACGACCACACGCGCGCCCGAGGCCGCGATCGCGCGCGCCGCGCCGGGCGCCCCGCCGCGAGGCGGGTCGAGCACCACGACGTCGGCGCGCGGCGGGATCGGCGCCTCGTCGGCGTCCGCCTCGATCACCTTGCCGGCGAGGCCGCGCGCGGCGAGGTTCTGGCGCAGGCAGGCGACCGCCTCGGGCACGAGCTCCACCGCCGTGAACGACGCGAGCCCCCCGGGGGCCGCCGGGGGAGCGCCCTCGGCGGGCCCGGGCGGCCGCTGCGCGCCGCGGGCGAGCAGCACGGAGAGCGTCCCGCTCCCGGCGAACAGCTCCACGAGGTGCGGCGACCGCGAGGAGTCGAGGTGCGCGAGCTCGGCGGCGCGGCGGGCAAGGACGGCGGCGCCCTCCTCGGACGGCTGCCCGAAGCCGCCCGGCGCGAGCAGCAGCGGCGCGCCGTCCGCGCCCTGGATCACCGGCCGCGGGTCGCCGAACGACGCGGCCTGCCGCGCGCCGTCCAGCGTGACGCGGGCGCCGGCCCACGCGCCGCTCGCCGTGCGCTGGTCGAGCAGCTGCCACACGGCCGGCGGGAGCGCCCCGCGCCAGAGGATCTCGACCACCGGGCGGCGCGAGGCGCCCTGCGCGATCAGGATGTCGCCCTCGCCGGCCGCGCCGCGGAGCAGGCCGGGCAGCTCGCCGGCGAGCGGCGCGATCTCGTCGGCCAGCACGAGGCAGCGGTCGACCGCCACGACGTCGTGGGTCCTCGGCGCGCGGTAGCCCACGCGCACCTCGCCGCGCTCCGCGCGCGCGAACAGCCTCGCCCGCGACCGGTAGCCGAGCGCCTGGGGCGCCGGATGGACGCGGACCTCCGGCAGCTCGGCGAGCGAGGTCGCCCGCGCGATCGCCTGCCGGACGATCTGCTCGTGCGCGGCCTGCTGCGCCTCGACGCGGACGTGCATCCAGTCGCAGCCGCCGCAGGCGTCCGCGAAGCTGCAGGGCGGAGCGACGCGCTCGGCGCTCGGCTCGATCACGCGGAGGAGCCGGCCTCGCGCCGGGCGCGCGCTGCGGTCGAGCTCGACCTCGACGAGGTCCCCCGGCGCGGTCGCGGGGACGAAGACGACCTCGCCCGCGAGCCTCCCGACGCCGGCGCCGCCCGCGGCGAGCGCGTCGATGCGCAGCTCGGCCCGCTCGCCGGCGCGGGCTCGCGTCTTGGCGCCGCTCGCGCGGCGGTGAACGGACTTCATCGCTGCATCGTGACGTGCGGGAGGTCCGGCCGCCCGGGGAGGGTGGCCGCGCCGGCGGGCGCAGGCGTCGCGCCGGCCGGCGCAGGCGTCGCGGGGGCGTCGACGCTGCCGGCAGGCGTGCGCGGCACCGTCTGGGTCTTCATGTAGACCAGCGCGCCGATGCCGACGACGCACAGCGCGGTGAGCGCGATGACGGCGATGAGCACGACCGTGTTCCGGCGCTGGCCGACCTCCACCGCGTCCTGCGTCGCCGCCCAGATCGCCGCTGGATCGGGCCGCGGCAGGGAGAGCGCGGTCTCGATCTGCGACTGCGGAGGCTGCCCGGACCCGGCGGCCGGCGGCTGGGACGGCCCCACGCTCGCCGGCGGGGGCTGCGGGAACTGCGGCGCCGGCGCGGCGGCCGGGGGCTGCGGGGCGGGCCGATACCCCTGGCCGTTGAACGGGAGCGCGTACGGCACGGCGGCCTGCCCCTGCGCGCCGCCGGCGCCGGCGAGCGGGGACACGGCGGCCTGCGTCTGGATCATCGCCTCGTCGGCGCGGCGGGGCGCCGGGGGTGGAGGCTGCAGCGTCGGCGGGAGCGCGAGGGTGGAGGCGAGCGGGCTGCTCGGATCGCCGCCCTGGAAGCTGCCGGCCTGAGCCGGCGTGAGGTCGTCCGTGTCGAAGTCGAGCGGCGCGTACGGGGCTGCACGGAACGGAGCTGGCGCCTGAGGGCTGTGGCCGGCGGGCGCCCGCGGCGCGCTCGCGTACGGCGGCGAGGCGCCCGGCCGCCCCAGGGGAAGGGCGGGCTGGGCGGCGAGCGGCGGCTGCGGCGCGGGCGCCGGGGCGGGCCCCATGCCGGCCGCGGGGCGCACCATCGGCCGCTCGCCGTACGCCATCGGCCGCATCGGCTCGGCTTGCTCTCGCGTCGCGACCGTCGTCGGGACGTCCTCGTCGTCGTCCATCAGCGACGACGCGACCATCTGCTTCGAGGCCGCCCCGCCGGGCGGCGTCCGCCCGATCGGCGCGATCCCGCTCACCGGGGCGGCGTTCTGCCGCAACGCCTGCGGCGCCGCTTGCCGCTGCTGCGGCTCGGGCTCCCGGCCGCGGAGCCCGACGGAATCGGTGGCCGTGACCCGCCCGCGCACCTGCTCGACGTTGATGGTGGACGTCACCTCCGCCGCCCACGCGAGGTGCGCCTCGCGCTTCTGGATGCGATCGGCGAAGACCTGCTGCACGAACTGGGCGACCTCCTCGGAGCCGACGAACACGCCGCTCCTCATCAGGAAGTTCTGCAAGGCCCTGGAGAACTCGCGCGCCGTCTGGAAGCGGTCCTGCCGGTGCTTGGCGAGCGCCTTCATGACGACGCTCTCCAGCTCGATCGGGTAGTCCGGCACGATGGTCGACGGCGGCGGGACCACACAGGCCTGCACCTTCTCGAGCGTGTCGAGATCCGTGTCCATCCGGAAGAGACGCTGGTTCGTCGTCAGCTCCCACAGGACGACCCCGAGCGCGAACACGTCGGTCGTGCGATCGATCTCGATGCCGCGCACCTGCTCGGGGGACATGTACGCCAGCTTGCCCTTCAACGTGCCTGCGCGGGTGGACGACAGCCGATCGGCCACCTTGGCGATGCCGAAATCGACGACCTTCGTATACCCGTCATAGGTCAGGAACAGGTTGTGCGGCGTCACGTCGCGGTGCACCAGCCCGAGCAGCTGGCCGTTCTTTCCGCGGAGCTCGTGCGCGGCGTGGAGCCCCTCGGCGGCGTCGGAGCAGATGCGCGCGGCGAGCTCAGGCGAGATGCGCAGCCGGCGCTCCTCGGCGCGGCGCATCACCTCCCGGAGCGGCTCGCCGTGGAGGTACTCCATGGCGATCCAGTAGGTGTTGTCGTCCTTCCCGAGATCGAAGACCTGCGCGACATTGGCGTGGTTGATGCCCGCCGCGATGCGCGCCTCGTCGAGGAACATGTCGACGAACTGGTCGTCCTCGACGAGGTGCGGGTGGATCCGCTTGATCGCGACCCACTTCTGAAAGCCGCCCGGACCATCCATGCGGGCCAGGTGGACGCTCGCCATTCCGCCCACCCCGATCTCGTCGACGACGCGGTAGCGGCCCAGGAAGTAGGTCCCCTGCTGCTTCTCGGACTCCCTCGTGCGCGCGTCAGACGGTGAATTGGTCGACCCGGGGCTTGGAGGTCCGCCCATTCGTGATGCGGGTCGAGGCGGGGGTTGGGGCATGAGCGGTCACTACTTTACCGCGAGTTCGCGGCACTTTGCCATGTCGTCTGGGCCGAGCGACCGGGGAGATGGTCATCTTTGATCCACCGGCGCGCATCCACCGGCGCGCTGAAGGTTGTTGTCCTGACAGGTGGGACATTCACCGGGGCGCGCGGCGGAGAGTCGCCGCGCTAGGGGAAAGGCTGCCCCGGCTGACCCCGCTCGAAGTAGAAGCGGAAATACCCTCGCACCCGCGAGAGGAGCTCCGGCGGAATAGCGTCTGCTGGATCACCGAGCGCGGCGTCGCGTGGATCGCCGACCATGACATCGAACTCGGCGTCCGTGTACTTGTCGGCCGCGTCCGTCTCGTTCGGATCACCGCTGAACAGCGCCTGGAACTTGATGGTCCCGCTCACAGCGTAGAGCACGGTGTTCTGGTTGTGGCAGGACCGCTGGAGATAAAGCGCCATGTGAACGAGCGGGGCAAGCTCCTCCGGCTTCGACTCGGGCGGAGGCGAGCCCGGCGGTTCTACGCCGGGCGGAAGGGCGACGCTCAGATCGACGTCGAGCTTCTCGGCGCGGATGATGTCGACGTCGTCGATCAGGACCGAGAGGCCGTCCGAGACCTCCTGGAGGTCGCTGCCCCGCTGCACCCGGATCTGCAGCGTGGATCGGTAGGGGACCGCGGCGAAGAAGTCGGGCCGCATCGAGTAGTCGGCATTCCAGCAGTCGGTCGCGCGGAGCGGGCCGTCGCTGTAGACCGCGCCGTCCCCCTGCCCGAGCGAGCAGCCCAGCGAGAGCGCCGCGCAGGCGCCGAGCACGACGAGGCGGGCGCTCACGGCAGCGCCTCCGGGCGGAGCGCAGCCGTGATGCGGCCTCCGCCGATCACGCGGTCGCCCCGGTACGCCACGGCCATCTGGCCGGGGGAGACGGCCCGCACGGGGCTCGCGAACCGCGCCACGAAGCGCTCGGCTCCCGTCGCTGGATCGCGCCGCCGCTCGATCACGCCGGGCGCCGCCTCGTGCCGCGCGCGGATCCGCACCTCGGCCTCCAGGGGGAAGGCCGCGTCGTCGGACCAGACCGCGTCGGTGATCTCGGCGCCCGTGGCGTAGAGATCGCCCTCGTCGCCGAGGCGCACGGCCCCGGACGCCGCGTCGAGGCCCACGACGAACGCCGGGCGGCCGAGCGAGACGCCGATGCCCTTGCGCTGGCCCACCGTGAAGGCGTGCACGCCGCCGTGCGCGCCGACCACGCGGCCGTCCCGATCGACGATGGGGCCGGGCCGGAGCCGGTCGCGGGCGCGCTCGGCCACGAAGGACGAGTAGCTGCCCGACGGGATGAAGCAGAGCTCCTGGCTCTCGCCCTTCTCCGCGCCCGGGAGCCCGCGGGCGATCGCCTCGGCGCGCACCTCCTCCTTCGTCGAGTCGCCCAGCGGGAAGAGCAGCCGCTCCAGCTCGTCCGACCGGAGCATGTGGAGGAAGTAGCTCTGATCCTTGTGCCGATCGCGGCCGCGGTAGAGGCGGGCGCCGCCCTCCTCCCGGACGACCCGCGCGTAATGGCCCGTCGCGATCCGGGAGACGCCCAGCCGCTCGGCGAGCGGGAACAGCTCCCGGAGCTTGACCGAGCGGTTGCAGGCCACGCAGGGGCTCGGCGTCTCGCCCGAGAGGTAGGCGTCGACGAACGGGTCGACGACGTGCTCGCGGAACAGCGCGCGGCGGTCGAACGTGTAGTGCGGGATGCCGAGGTGGTCGGCGACCCGGCGGGCGTCGTGCTGGTCCTCGGGCGCGCAGCAGCGGCTCTTGACGCTGCCGTCGTCGGGGTAGTCCCAGAGGTGGAGCGTCACGCCGACGACATCGTAGCCAGCGTCGCAGAGGCGCGCGGCGGCGACGGAGGAGTCGACGCCGCCGCTCATCGCGATGAAGACGCGGGTCCCCGGGGGGGGCTGCTCTCCGGGCCGCCCCTCGCCGCCGGCCTCTCGGACAGGGGTTTCCATTTCCGTTCTTATAGCGTGAATCTCGCGCCGCGACGGCCCGGCGGGGCGCCGGCAGGGCAATTGTGCGCAACCACGCGCAACCACGCGCAACCCACGCGCCACCGTGCGTCACCGCGCCGAACCGTGCGCAACCACGCGCTACCACGCGCTACCGGCCCAACCCGCGCTACCCACGCGCAAGCACGGCCGGCGGGCGCTCGGGCCGGGCGCCGCCGTTCGCCCTTGGCCGCACCCGCGGCGCGCGTGTACCGTCTGCCGGATGCCGAGCGGGGTCGTGCTCGTGATCGAGGACGAGGAGTACGTCGCGGACCTGCTTGCCACCGCGATCCGCGAGGAGGGCTACGAGGTCATCCTCTGCGACACCGCAGAGGCCGGTCTCCAGACCGCCTGCTCGCTGGAGCCCGAGTGCATCGTCTGCGACATCGGCCTGCCGGATCACGACGGCTACTGGGTCGCGCGCAACGTGCGCACCCACCCGTCGCGGGTGTCCGTCACGCCCTTCCTGTTCCTCTCCGCGCTCGACGATCAGCAGTCGCGCCTCGAGGGCTTCCACGTGGGCGCCGACGTCTACATGACGAAGCCGTTCCGCGCGAGCGAGGTCGTCGCCCAGATCGGGGCGCTCGTGCAGATGGCGTCCCGCCTGCGCCAGCGGCGGGACAGCCTGCTCTCCATCCCGACCGCCGCCGACCAGACCGCGATCGAGGGAGACCTCAGCCAGATGTCCATCGCCACGGTCCTCACCGTGCTCGAGATGGAGCGGCGGTCGGGGGTGTTCGAGGTGACCAGCAAGAAGCGGCGCGCTCAGCTCGACATCGCCGAGGGGTGCATCCTCCAGGGGACCGTGGGCGGCACGCGCGTCTCGGCGCTCGCGGCGCTCCGCACCATGCTCGGCTGGAAGGTGGGGAGGTTCGCGTTCACGCCGGGCGCGCGCCCGGCGCCGGCGGAGCGGAAGTCGATCGCCGCCTACCTGCTCGAGGCGACCCGGCTCGAGGACGAGAGCACCCGCGTCGAGCTGCCGATCCCGCCGACGCGGCGCCGGCCGGAGCCCCGGATCGCGACGACGGCGCTCGGCGGGCCGTCCTCCATCCCGGACGACATCGCGCCGCCGTCGTCGCGCGCGCCGCTCGAGGGGCGGATGCGCCGCGGGGGCGGGGCCGCGTCGCGGAAGGGGGCCGAGGCGCGCGTGTCGATCTCCAACGCGCCGCCGTCGCTCGAGCTGAACCTCGAGTTCGAGTCGTCGCCCCCGTCCAGCACTTCGGGGACGCCGCCCACGCTGCGGTCGCTGGCGCGCATGACGAAGCCGCCGTCGAGCCGAAACGGCGCCGAGAGCGAGCCGCCGACGGTCCCGCGCGGGCAAGGGAAGAGCTCGGGGTCGCGGCCGCCGGGGCGGCGGCAGAGCGCGCAGCCGCCGGCGGCGGGGCCGGGGCGCGACGAGGGACAGGCGGAGCGGAGCGTGAGGTCGCGCGGGACGATGGCGCCGCCGGCGACACAGCCGGCGAGCCGGGATGCGGCGCCGCGGACTAGCCCGGTTCCGCAGGGGCCGCCGCGGCCGGTGCCGGTGCGGCCGCCGCGGCCCGACTCGAAGAAGCGGTGATCCGGAGGCACGCGCCGGCGGGGGCTGTGCGCGGCAGGGGGCGGGCGGGCGCTGGCCATCCGCCGAGGCGGGCGGCGAGGGAGCTGAAGCAGAGAACACCGCCCGGCATGTCTCCCTTCGGGCCTCGCCAGCTGGGACGTTTCGTTGCGCGCCACACAAGGCGCGCCTGAGACCTCGAGCCTACTGAAGCCTTATGGTACCTCGGTCGGTGCTCGACGCGCCCGCCCGCCCCCTGCCGCGCACAGCCCCCGCCGGCGCTCACCGCCTCGGAACGGAAGAGAAGAAGGGGCGCGACGACTATCTTGCCACGGGCTCGAAGCGCCATCGCGTATCGCTCTCGCCCGGAGACGAACGCGTGCGGCACAGGACGGTGGCACGGCCGGACTCGTCCGCGCGGATGCGCCTGTGCTCGACATCCCGGTCGAAGATCGCCATCCGGATGCGGTCGCGCTCCCAGGAGCGCCGCGCGTCCGCCCAGCGATGGGCGGACGCCTCGCTGGTGACGGGGGCGGGAGGACCGAGGGGGATCTTCATGGCGGCGGGGTTCGTGGAGCCCTCGCGCGCGAGCTTGTCGTTGCAGAACGCCGTGTAGGCGACCACACCGTGAAGCCGGATGTCGAGGATGCCCGCGATGGCGACGAGCCGCACGGCAGCCCACTCGAGCTGCTCTTGAACATGAGCCCAGTTGCGCTCCTTGACGGACCGCTTGAGCTCGACGATGTGGGCCTCGAACACGTCGTCGCCGCGGGCCAAGAGCAGCGCGAAGTCGGCGCATACGTCCTTCTGGAGGAACTGAACGTCCTGCGGTCTCAGGCTAAGCTGGATGCACGACGCGGCGCCGGCGAGCGAGCAGTCCACACGAACGCCCTCGTCCTCGAGCTCGGCAATGTCGGTCTCGCGAAGCAGCCGCCAGCGGTCCGCCTTGACCACCTTCTTGAGGCGCTCCTCGATGGTCCCAGGCAGCCTCATCCCTCGCCGTCGAGCCGCTCGAGATCCATCGCCTCGTCGGTCAGCTTCGCGAGCTCGCGGTTGAACGTCGGCATCACCAGGCCCGACTCCGTCTTCTTGATCTCGGTGACCGCGGTGCGCCCACCGGACGACGGGTCCGCCTCGAACTGGTAGCCCGCCACGTCGTCCACCTCGAGGTAGTCGATCTCTTCGTAGCCGTACTTGCGCTGCATGTCGGCCCGCCGGGGATGCGCGCCGAGCTTCATGAAGTTGTTGATCTGCTGGCAGAAGTTCTCGCTGTGCGTCGTGATCCAGACGCAGAGCCCCTTGCGGACGAGGCGTACGATGACCTGCGCCAGCCGGCGCTGGAGCCTCGGATGGAGGTGCGCTTCGGGCTCCTCGATGATGAGCACGCGGTAGCCGCGCACATGGCGGAGCGTGACGACCACCGGGGCGAGCTCGGTGACGAGCGACGACGAGAGCTCCATCGGCAGCGCCGGTTCGCCCGCGGTGTGCTCGTAGACCACCTCATCGAGGCCGGCGCCCGATCGAAGCGCGAGCCGGCCTCCTATCGCTCGCTCGAGGAGGGCCGCCTCCTCGGGGTAGGCGCCTTCGTCGAGCCGAAGGCCGACGAGCAGGTTGACGAAGTCGATGACCGGTCGGGTCAGGTCTGGCACGAGCCTGCGAGTGGTGCCCGTCTTGACGAGGACGTCATCGACTAGCTGCCGCGCAAGGCTGCGATAGAGGAGCATGAACCCCGTCCGCGATGCGGGAAGGTACACGGGGCCCATGTGGGGCAAGCCGAAAACATCGCCCGCGTAGCGTGCTCCGTTACCTCCAAGCGCGTCGACGACGTGCTCCTTCGCCAGAAGCCCGACGATAGAGGCCCGTCGATGGGCGTCCTCGGCCCCGGAGGCGCGCCAGCCCATGTTGTCCTGACGAAAGGTCGAGAGCGTGACGGAAGGCTGTTCCTCGTTCTGAGAAGCTTCCCAGCGGTACGATCTCTCCTTCGGGAGGGCGACGTCGTGCAGCTCAATCTTGCCGAGCTTGAAGACCGGCCGGTTGAACGTCCGCTCGGCAAGCGCAGCGCCTTGCTCTCGCAGAACGTCGTTCACGATCTGCACGAGAGCGGCGTGAATCTCGGGTGTGATCTCGAAGGTCGGCTCCTGCTCGCGCCGAGCGAAGCGCTCCTCGATCCACGCGACGCAGCGCTGGTAGGCGCCCCCCCGCGCGACGGGCAACTCCCCCATCAGCGACAGCAACCCCCACATCAGCGAGGCGAGGTAGGTCTTGCCGGTGTTGTTCCCGCCCACGAAGAGGAGCAACGGTCGGACTTCGATCTCCGCGCGGGCGATGCGGCCGAGGTCCTCGACGAGGAGCTTCCAGGGGGGCAGCATGCGGATGCGACGCTTGTGCCATGTCCGGTTCGCCGAGACCACATTCCCGCCTGGAGACTGGCGGCACCGCACCGGCTCTGCTGGACCTCCCTCGCCCCTCCCCCTCGGCCACCTCCGACGGGGGTCGACCCCCCTCGCCCCTCCCCCTCGGCCACCTCCGACGGGGGTCGACCCCCCTCGCCCCTCCCCCTCGGCCACCTCCGACGGGGGTCGACCCCCCTCGCCCCTCCCCCTCGGCCACCTCCGACGGGGGTCGACCCCCCTTCGCCCCTCCCCCTCGGCCACCTCCGCCGAGGGTCGACCCCCCCTCGCCCCTCCCCGTCGGCCACCTCCGCCGGGGGTCGACCCCCCCTCACCCCTCCCCGTCGGCCACCTCCGCCGGGGGTCGACCGCGAGCCGAGCGGGCGGCTGGCCACCTCGGCCGGGCCTAGAGCGTGGGCTGCTGCTCCGCGTCGTCCGGATCGTGATCGCGCAGGTAGCTCAGGTTGACGGCGTTCACGACGGCGTGCGCCAGGAAAGGGCCGACGAGCGAGCCCGTCGCGGCGAAGATGGCGCCGAGGCCGAGGCCGACCACCAAGGCCCAGGCGACCCAGACCCAGCGGCTCGGGCCGCGGATCTGGTGCGCCAGGCCGAAGAGGAGCGCGCTCAAAGGGACGCCGAGGAGCGGGGTCAGGAGGCCGCGGAAGAGGAGCTCCTCGCCGAGGCTCGAGAGGCCGGCGAGCAGCAGGACCTGGCCGAACGAGAGGTCGCGCGCGACCGGACGGAGCTCGGCGTGCAGGCGCCGCGCCCAGGTGAAACGGGCCGCAACACGGGTCATCAGGACCACGACGGCCGCGAGCGTCAGACCGAGCACGGCGCTCGACAGGAGCGCTGGCCAGAACGGCATCGGGAGCCAGGGGCTCGGGTGGATCCAGGGGGCTCCATCCCGCAGGACCAGCGCCAGCGACGTCGCGAGCACCGCGAGGACCAGATAGCCGGACGCAGCCCGCAGCGTCGCGTCGGCTCGACCGGTCCGCGCCCATCGCGAAGCCATGCCGCATCATGGCACGCCGACCGGGGGCGGTGAAGCAGAGCGCACCGTCAGGACCCCTGGCCGAGCGACGGCAATCGGGCTACGTCGACGCCATGCACGCGACCGTGGTCATCTTTCCGGGCTCCAACGCCGATGCCGAAATGATCCATACGCTCCGCGACGTGCTGCAAGTCCGCACGTCGACCGCCTGGCACCGCGACGCCGAGCTCCCCGCTGGCACCGACCTCGTCGCGATCCCCGGCGGGTTCTCCTACGGAGACTACCTGCGCTGCGGGGCCATCGCCCGCACGAGCCCCATCGTGCCCGCAATCCGGCGCCACGCGGAGCGCGGCGGCCTGGTGCTCGGCGTCTGCAACGGATTCCAGATCCTCACCGAGGCCGGGCTGCTCCCGGGAGCCCTCACCCGCAACGCACACCTCCGCTTCGAATGCCGCGACGTCTTCGTGACGCCACGCGCGGACGGGCCGTTCACGAGCGGACTGCCCCAGGTGCTCCGCCTGCCCATCGCCCACGCCGAAGGACGGTACCAGGCCGACCCGGAGACGCTGCGCAAGCTCGTCGAGGAACGCGCCATCGCCCTCCAGTACTGCAGCCGCGATGGGGTGGTCGGCGGAGACGCGAACCCGAACGGATCGGCCATGGACATCGCCGGCATCTACGGCGGGCCCCGGCGCAACGTGCTCGGGCTCATGCCCCACCCCGAACGGATGAGCGAGCCGTTCCAGGGCTGCGCCGACGGGCGCGCCCTCTTCGACGCCGTGCTGCGGAGCATGAGGAGCAACGGCTCGGCGTCCGCCGCCGCGAGCGCGCCGTGAACCAGGGGCCGCAAGGCGCAGCCCGCTGCCGCGTGTGCGCCGCGACGCTCGCGCCAGGGAGCGACCGCTGCCCGCAGTGCGGCGCGGATCAAGGCGCCGAGCCCTGCCCCCACTGCGGCGCCGTGGCGGGCGTCTCGGCGAACGGCGAGCTGCGCTTCCGGTGCGACGTCTGCGGCGGGCCGCGCATCCCCGTCGCCGACGCCCGCGTCAAGCGCTCCGGCCGGGAGGTGCCGCTGCTCCAGAAGGCGCGCGCGGCGGCGTCCGCACGCTCCGTCTGGCGCGCCGCCGGCGTCGCGGCCAGCGTGCTGCTCGGCTTCGAGCTGCTCCTGCTCGCCGTGCTCCTGCTCCTCTTCAGCGCGAGCGTCGGGCTCTTCACCGCCGGCCTGCTGACCATGGCGCCGATCGCCGTCTTCGCGCTCTGGGCGCTGCGCCGGGCCAAGGCGCGGGGCCGGGACATCGCGCCCGCGCTCGACGCCGCCTGGGTCGCCGTCGCCACCGACGTCGCCCGGCAAGCCGAGCGCCCGCTCACCGCCGGCACGCTCGCCCGGACCCTCCGCGTCACCGAACCCCAGGCCGAGGAGCTGCTCGCGCTGCTCGAGGTCAACGACCTCGTGCGCGGCGCGGCGAGCGCCGCGCACGCGAGCGGCGAGCCGAAGCTGCGCATCGGCGGCTCGCCAGCGGAAGAGATCGCGGCGAACGCCCTCGCCGCCGAGGAGGAAGCCTTCGCCGCCGGGCAGGCCGAGCGCCTGCCGCAACAGACCGCCCATGTCGACCCCACGAAGCGCTGACCCCAAACCGAAGCCGGCCGCGCCGCGGCCGACGAGCCGCGCGGCCGACCCCGGACCGAAGCCGACGGCCCCGCGGCAGAAGACCCCCGCGGCCACGCCGGCGCCGCAGGAGCGCCGCGCCCTGACCAACGTCGGCGGCGAGACGCTGCTCGAGGGCGACCCGGCGGACGCCGCGCTGCTCGCCCGCGCGCTCGACGTGCCGAGCTCGAGCGCGGCGGAAGAGGCGGCCCGCGCCCACGTGCACGGGTTCCACAGCTACCCGGCACGGATGCACCCGGACACGGCCCGCCGGCTCATCGAGGGGCTCTCCAGGCCGGGCGAGCGCGTGCTCGACCCGTTCTGCGGCAGCGGCACCGTGCTCGTCGAGGCCCGGCTGGCCGGGCGCGCGGCGATCGGCGTCGACGCCAACCCGCTCGCCGTGCGCCTGGCCCGGCTCAAGGTGCAGGGGAGCACCCCCGGCGAGCGCGAGCGGCTCGTCGCCGGCGCCCGCGAGGTCGCGGCCGTGGCCGACGAGCGTCGCAAGGGGCGCGCCGGCCCGAGCCGCCGGTACGGCCCCGAGGACGTCGCCCTGTTCGAGCCCCACGTGCTGCTGGAGCTCGACGGGCTCCGCGTTGGCCTCGATCGGCTCGCGGGCCGCGGCGCGGAGGCGTTGCGCGAGGATCTCGAGCTCGTGCTGTCGGCCATCCTCACGAAGCTCAGCCGCCGCGCCTCGGACACGTCCGAGCACGAGCTGCCACGGCGGATCGCCGCCGGGTACCCCGCGCGGCTCTTCGTCCGCAAGGCCGAGGAGCTCGCCCAGCGGCTCGAGGCCGTCGCCGCGCCGCTCGCCGCGAGCCCGCCCGCGCAGGTCGACGAGGGCGACGCCCGCGTGCTCCGGGGCGTCGAGCCCGGCTCGGTCCACCTCGCGGTCACGTCGCCGCCGTACCCGGGCGTCTACGACTACCTCGCGCACCACGAGGCGAGGCTGCGGTGGCTGCGGCTCCGGAGCGCCCGCTTCGAGCAGGCGGAGATCGGGGCGCGCCGGCACCTCGACCCGCTCGGCGCCGACGCCGGCCGCACGCGCTGGCGCGAGGAGCTCGGCGGGGTGCTCACCGCGCTCGCGCGCGTCCTCCGGAGCGGCGCGCCGCTCGTGCTGCTGCTCGCCGACAGCGTGGTGGCCGGCGCCCCGGTGTACGCGGTCGACGTCGTCCGGGCTGCCGCGTCCGGCGCGCGCTTCACGGTCCGCGCGGTCGCGTCCCAGCCGCGCCCCCACTTCCACCGCCCCACCGCCCGCGCCTTCCAGCGCCGCCCGCGCCACGAGCACGCCATCCTGCTGATCCGCGGCTGACCCGCCGAAAATTGCTCCTCGACGCGGGCCCGTGGCAGGGTGCACAGGCCCTCGATCAGCGCGCCTCGCGAGCCGCAGCGGCCGCCGGCGGCGCCCCGGGCGCACGACCATGGCGAGAGCTCTCCTGGCAGTCCTCCTGTGCAGCACCATCGCGCTCGGCTGCGGTCGATCCAGCGACGGCAGAGGCAAAGCAGACCTCGACAGCACGGGCGTCGACGAGTGCGACAGCGCCCTCGCCGCGATGGCCGCCTGCGTCGGCAAGCTGCCGGCAGAGGCCAGGGGGAGCCAGGAGGCCGCCCTCCGGATCGCGCGCGACGTGCTCGAGGCCAGGGCGGAGGCGGACGACGAGGCGCTCGAGGGCGAGGCGAAGGCCGAGGCGCGCGCCGCGCTCAAGGCAGCCTGCCGACAGATGAGCGACGCGGCGGCAGACCGCGCCGCCTGCAGCCTCTGATCGGGCGACCCCGCGCGGCGCGCCGCGCGCCGCCGCGCTCGGCGACCCCGCGCGGCGCGCCGCGCGCCGCCGCGCTTCAGACGAAGACGGGGAGCTCGGGCGGGTAGTGCTGCTGGAGGAACGACGCCCACTGCGGCCGCCGCTCGGGATGGAACACGTCGCCCGCGAGGATGGTGGTGATGAGCTTGCGCATCGTGGGCCGCTGGCTCTCCTCGAACAGCGTCTCCCGGAAGTGGCCCTTGTAGAACCCCTGCACCACGCCGAGGAAGAGGTCGACCGCGTAGCGGACCTCCGCCTCGTAGCCCGCGAACGCGGCGCGCGAGGTGTCGCCGGCGTCGAGCGCGCGGTGGATCGCCGTGGCCGCGAGATCGGCGCCCTTGATGGCGAGGTGCGCGCCCGTCGAGAAGAGCGGGTCGATGAACCCGCCGGCGTCGCCGACGAAGAGCCAGCCGTCCCCGGTGAGCTGATCGATCCGGTACGAGAAGTCGGCGAGCGCGCCCACGGGCCGGGTGCGCCGCGCGTTCGCGAGGAACTCCCGCGCCCAGCGGCTCTCGGCGATCGTGCGGTCGAAGAGCTCGTCCAGGGTCTCGCCCTTGGCCCGGCTCCGGATCCAGCTCGACGACACGACCGCACCGACGCTCGTCACCGCGCCGCGGAACGGGATGAACCAGAACCAGCCGTGCTCGAAGATGACGACCTGGATGTTGCCCTGGTGGATCCCTTCCTCGCGGGCCGCGCCCTCGTAGTGGGCGAAGAGCGCGGTCTTGTCGAGCTCGGCCACCTGCGCCTTGCGCCGCATCCGCGAGGCGAGCAGCGTGTCCCGCCCCGTGGCGTCCACGATCACCGGCGCCCGGAGCTCGACGACGTCGCCGGCGGCCGCGCGCGAGCCCGGCGCGGCGTCGCCGGAGCGGGCGACCGGCCGGGCCCGCACCCCGACCGCGCGCGAGCCGTCGAACACGACCTCGACGGCCTCCCACGACTCGCGCACCTCCGCCCCGAGCTCCGCCGCGTGCCGGAGCAGCAGGAGGTCGAACTCGTCGCGCGGCACCTGGTAGGCGAACTCGAACTTCGGGTCGAAGGCGTCCGCGAAGCTGTACGTCCGCGTCCGCCCGGTCGACGAGCACAGGAACCGCGCGCCGTATTTCCGGAGGAACCGCGCGTCGAGCTTCTCGTCGAGCCCGAGCCGCTCGAAGACCTCGCGGGAGTGAGGCAGCAGCGACTCGCCGATGTGAAAACGAGGGAACCTCTCCCGTTCGAGGACGAGCGCCCGGCGACCGAGCCGGGCCAGCGAGGCGGCCAGCGTCGACCCGCCCGGCCCGCCGCCGAGGATGATTACGTCCCAGCGATCGTTCATGAGCTCCTCGTATAGTGCGTCGCCCCGCCCGAGAAAATGCGCTCCCGTGGACGGGAGCGCGCGCGCCCGCGCCGGGGCGGGAGCGCGCCCGCGCCCGGGCGTGCAGAATGAGGCGGCGATGCCCACCGTCGTGTTCGAGGCCAGCGCGCTCGGCCCCGCGGTCTCCGCGGAGGCTCCCGGCGGCCGGCTCATCGACGTCTGCGACGACGCGCGCGCGCCGGTCGCGTCCTCGTGCCGCGCCGCGCGCTGCGCCGCCTGCCGCGTCGAGGTCGTCGAGGGAGCGCAGCACCTCGAGCCGCCGCTCGAGGACGAGCGCGAGCTGCTCGAGCGCCTCGGCGCCCCGCCGCGGCACCGCCTCGCCTGCCAGGCGGTGCTCCGCGCCGGCCCCGGGCTGATCCGGGTGCGCGGCGTCGGCTGACGCTGCCGCCCGCTCCGGCGTTATGGTGTCGCCGTGGCAAGCACATCCTGGAGCGCGGCGCTCCTGCTCGCGGCCGCGGGCTGCGGCGCGGGCGTGGGCTCCATCGGGGCCGTCCTCGGCAGAGACAACGACTCGCAGGCGCTCTACGTGCGCGAGGCGCCGCCCGGCCTCGCCGCCGAGCGGGCCGGGCTCGTCCCCGGCGACGAGATCGTGATGATCGACGGCGTCTACGTCCGGGATCTCCCCTCCGCCGAGATCCGCGATCGGCTCCGCGGCGCCGTCGGGAGCGCCGTCGAGCTCACCGTGGTCCGCGGGGGCGACGTGCGGCGCGTCCGGCTCGTGCGCGGCGAGCTCCAGGCGCAGGAGGGGATCAAGCCGAAGGAGGAGCGGATCCAGCCTTGATCAGGGGCCCGGCCGGGGGCGCTCCTCACTCCGCGGCGAGCTGCTGCAGCTCGGCATAATGCTTGTTCGCGTAGAAGGAGAGCACGTTGACGGCGTCGCGCACCTCGCTCGGATCGAGGTCCTCGAGGCGGTACTCGACGCTCAGGATCACGTCGCCCTCCTCGTCGGCCGAGAGCTTGGCCATGTTGATCTCGCGGTTCAGCTGCAGGAGCCGCCGCACGACGGCGTCGCCGTCCTCGGGCTCGCTCGGGAGACGCACGAACGGGATCACCGCGAAGAGGACGAAGGGGGGCGCCACCCGCACGAACAGCGGGAAGAGCCGCTCGGCCCCCTGGAAGTCGCTGCGCATCGTGTCGTTGGACACGACCTCCACGGCCCAGCCCTCGTTCTCGAGGCAGGCCTTGATCTCATCGAACGTCATGGCGCGGCATCATAGCCGGTCGAGGTGCCCCCGGGAGCGCGCCGCCCCGGCGGCCTTCCCCGCCGCCCAGCCGGCCTCGCGCGCGGCGGCGCCGCGCCGCCGGAGCAGCTCCCTTGCCCGCAAGCAGCGGCGCCAGGGGAAGCAGCGGCAACAGCGGCAGCAGCGGCGGGCTGCTGCGGGGGCACCATCGACGGGCTGCTTCAGGGGCAGCAGCGACGGGCTGCTGCGCGCGGAGGCCAGGCTGCTTCGCCGCGTCCGCCGCGCGCGAGGGCTCGGCGCGCGGCGATCCCCCGGCGGGCGTGGGCAGCGCGGGCCCGCTCCGTCGCCCCGCTCCGACCGACGTCTTTTCTCCGGGGCGGGCCGCGGCTCGCGTTGACGGTGCCGCGCGCTCGAACTATTCGTAGGGGCCGTTTTTTCGAGCCGTTTAAGGAGCGACGCATGCGCCGGTACCAGTTCACTTCCGAGTCCGTCACCGAAGGACACCCCGACAAGGTGTGCGACCAGATCTCCGACGCCATCCTCGATGGGATCCTCGAGAAGGATCCGACCGCCCGCGTCGCCTGCGAGACCCTGGTGAAGACGGGCATGGCCGTCGTGGCCGGCGAGATCACGACGTCCGCGTGGGTCGACATGCCGGTCGTCGTGCGGAACACGATCAAGGACATCGGGTACACCGACGCGGCGATGGGCTTCGACTACGAGACCTGCGCCGTGCTCACGGCGATCGAGAAGCAGTCGCCCGACATCTCCCGCGGCGTCACCGAGGGCGAGGGCCTCTTCAAGGAGCAAGGCGCCGGCGACCAGGGGCTCATGTTCGGCTTCGCGACGGACGAGACGAGCGAGCTGATGCCCGCCCCGATCAGCTACGCCCACCGCCTCGCCCGCAAGCTCGCCGATCTCCGCAAGTCGAAGAAGCTCGACTGGCTGCGCCCTGACGGCAAGACCCAGGTCACGATCGAGTACGAGGATCACACGCCCGTCCGCGTGAGCGCGGTCGTCGTGTCGACGCAGCACCACCCGGACGTCAAGCACAAGACCATCGTCGAGGCGGTGCGCAGCTCGATCATCGACAAGATCATCCCGGCCAAGCTGATGGATCGGAACACGAAGGTCTACGTGAACCCCACCGGCCGCTTCGTGGTGGGCGGGCCCTTCGGCGACGCCGGCCTCACCGGCCGCAAGATCATCGTCGACACCTACGGCGGCATGGGCCGGCACGGCGGCGGCGCCTTCAGCGGCAAGGACCCCACGAAGGTCGATCGCTCCGCCTGCTACTACGCGCGCTACGTCGCGAAGAACGTCGTGGCGTCCAAGCTCGCCTCGCGCTGCGAGGTGCAGATCGCGTACGCCATCGGCGTGGCGCAGCCGGTCGGCGTGCACATCAACACCTTCGACACGGGCCGCGTGAGCGACGAGGTGCTCGCGAAGTACATCCTGCAGAACTTCGACATGCGGCCGAAGGCGATCATCGAGCAGCTCGATCTGCTCAAGCCGATCTACCGCAAGACGGCCGCGTACGGCCACTTCGGGCGCGACGAGTTCACCTGGGAGAAGACCGACCGGGCCGCCAAGATGGCTGACGATCTGCTGCGCCCGACGCAGGTCGCGGTGCCCGCGGGCGCGAACGGCACCAGCAAGAAGGAGCCGCGGCGCAAGGGCAAGAAGGAAACGGGCGCCGAGGCCTGATCGTCCAGAACGCCCTGACAGGCGAGTCGGAGCGGGGCGGAGGCGGATCGCCCCACCCCGCGCGTGATGCAGCGTGAGAGCGCCGGCGTTCCCAAGCGCCGGCGCTCTCACGCTTTGTGACCCGAGCGCTCCTCGCGGGGCGGGGCGCCGCGCATGAAGCGGGGACGCGTGCCCTGATGTGGGCGCCTGACTCACAAAAAAGCACCGGACCTTGCCGGGATCGGCTGACGGTTGGCGCTGCTTCTGCTGATAAAATCATCGTTAACTCCCGTATCGCCGGATTGACCTGAACCTCACCGGTTCATGCGACCTCGAGGAGCGCCGATGAGAGCTTGGCTGGATTTCTTGAGCTTCATGACGATCGCGGGGGGCCTGGGCGTCGCCTGCACCGGGAGGATCGGTCCGGCGGGCGACCTCTCGGTCGGGGACGGCGGCTCGAGCGGCGTGGGAAGCACGACCGGCCTCAGCGACGCGACGAGCACCGCGGCGCCGGCGACGACGACGAGCGCCGCGTCCGGGGGTGGAGGGCCGGGCTGCGGCGGCGAGCCGGACGACGACGCGGACGGCGACGGGTTCACCGAGGGCCAGGGCGACTGCGACGATTGCAATGCGCTGGTCAACCCGGGGGCGCTCGAGCTCGCGACCGTCGGCGGCGAAGGGGGCGCCGCGCCCGGAGGGGTCGACGACGACTGCGACGGGCAGATCGACAACGTGCCCCTGCCCTGCGACGGCGATCTCGCGCTCGACGATCTGGATCCGTTCAACGCGGCAAAGGCGGTCGAGCTGTGCAAGGTGTCCTCAGGCCCGGGCGACTGGGGGGTGGTCTCCGCAAGCTGGGTGTTGGTCGACGGCACCGATCCCCCGGAGGAGCCAGAGCTGAACGAGAACTTCCATCGCGGGCACGGCATCCTCACGGGGTTCGGGCCCAACGTCTCGCCGAGGGGAGGCGCGCGGCTGCTCGCGCTCTCGAGCGGCACGGCGCGACAGCAGGAAGACCCGGGCTTCGAGAGCCCGGAGGGGTTCAACAAGGGGTACTCCAGCGAGTTCCCCCAAGGCTTCCCGAAGCACCCCAGCAACTGCACCGATCCCGTGCCGGCCTCGCCCGAGGACCCGACCGCAATCGAGATCACGATCCGCGTCCCCTCGAACGTCCGCGGCTTCTCGTTCCACGTCAATTACAACACGTTCGACTGGCCCGACCTCTGCTCGGACTTCAACGATTTCTTCATTGCCCTCCTCTCGCCGGCGCCGCCGGACCGCATCGACGGGCACCTCCTGTTCGACACCGGCGAGAACGCGATGAGCGTCAACAGCGACTTCATCAACGTGTGTAATTGTCCAGGCGGCCCGCCGTGTGTGCTCGGGGGCAAGTCGTTCGCCTGCTCGGGCGGGACCCGGGAGCTGCTCGGGACGGGGTTCGAGAACCACGCCGCGACGAGCTGGCTCGTGACCTCGGCGCCCGTGGAGCCGAACCAGGAGATCAAGATTCGCTGGGGAGCGTACGACGCTGGAGACTATCAGCACGACTCGACCGGCCTCATCGACAACTGGCAGTGGATCGCCGATCCAGGCGTGACCGTCACGACGAGGCACGATCCGCCGCCGGATCCAGCGCCATAGGGGGGAGTCAGGAGGCCCGGCGCCGGCGTCCGGGCGCGCCGGCCCGCGCGCCCGCCCCTGCCCCGCTGGCCGCGGCGCGCCCGCCGCTCAGGCGACGAGCCGCTCAGGCCACGATCGGCGCGTCGGAGGTGGTCGCGCCGATGCCGGCGAGCAGCTCGCGGTACCACGCGGCGGCTTCCGCCGCGCGGCCCGGCAGCGCGCGGCTGCCCCAGAGGACCGAGAGCGTGCGCGTCGTGCCGGCGTGGGTCTTCGTCCGCTGCGCGTCCTTCACGGCGTTCGCGCACGGCCCCTCCGCGTCGAAGACGCAGAGGAGCCCGGCGAGGTCGATCTCCTGCCCCGAGGCGTTGAAGACGTACCGGGCGCCGGCGGGCGCGACGCCGACGTGGAGCGGCGGCTTCGCGCGGTCGAGATCGATGACGCTGATGGGCAGCCCGGTGTGGAGCGACACGGCGTTGCACGCGTCGACAGCGGCGTTGATCGGCGAGAGCGCGCCGCTCTCGGCGGCGCGGAGGAGGTACTCGGAGGCCGGCTTGCCCCGACCCGTCGGTTTGTAGCCGCCGTGCCGGAGCAGGTCGCGGACGGCCGAGCGCACGCCATCGTCCGGGCGGAACTCCGGGCGGAACGGCGCGGAGGCCTTGTCGGACAGGAGGCCGCGGAGCGCCTCGCTCGCCGGCAGGTCGCCGAGCGGCGCGGGGAAGCTCGTGACGAAGGCGATGGCGTCGAGCAGCGGATGCGCCGAGATCGTGAGCACGCGCGCACTCTACACCAGCGGCGCGACCGCGCGAACCGCGCCTCCGCCAGGCGCCGGGCGGCCGAGCGCGCCCGGCGAGGCCGGGCCGGAGGCGCGCGCGCGCGCCGAGAACGCGCGCGCGGCGCTCAGCGGACCTCGTAGAACGCGACGCGGCGCAGATCCGCGCATTCCTGGCTGCCCTCGGGGCCCCCGAGGAGGTGGATGCGCCCCGACTCGGGGACTGGGATGGCGCCGACGTCCTCCGATTCGACGACCGAGATCGCCTCCTCCCCGTCGATGACGACGTCCAGCGACAGCCCGGTCGGCGAGCTCAGGACATCGACCTTGAAGGCCTGCTCTCGCTTCCAGGAGAGCGGCTCGGTGGCCAGGGTAGCCGAGCCGCGAGCGCCCGTGATCGTCATCGCGATGGCGCCGTCCGAGGCGCGCAGCGACACGCGGTTTCCGGGATCGATGTAGAGGAGGTCGTGATCGGCGAGCTGCTCGCCAGAGGCGTAGTTGGGAGCGAACTCGATCGATGCCTTGATCCACCCCTTCCAGATCAACCACTCGGCGTTGCTCGCGAACAGCACGTCGGCCTCGCGCCTGCGCGCGGCGCCCGTGGTCGGGATCGCCGACGACGGGTATCTGGCGCTCTCGAGGCTCAAGAACGCGAAGCTCGCCGCGCCCGCCTGGGCCGCCTCGGCCGCCGCGGGATAAACGAAGAGGTTTCCGGCGCGCTCGACCTCGACGCCGGTGAAGTCGATGCGTCGCCACGCGCTCGCCGGCGCGGGCACCCTCGTGGACGCGCCGCCCTGCGTGTCCTCGTCGAAGGTGGAGTTCCGCACCCACGCGAGCTCGCCGTCTTCTCCGGAGACGTCGCCCACCCAGCCGGACACGGTGGAGGTCGCGCCGACGGCGCCGCTGACGGGGACATAAGCCGCGGACGTTTCCTCCGCATCCACGTCGGCGACGCGCCCGGCGGACATCGCGCCGTCCGGCCCGGGCGCCTCCTCGAGGCTCGCCTCGCTGTACAAGCGCCAGAGCGGCATGGTCGGCGTCGAGAACGGGATCCGGTTCTCGCGCGCGCCCTCGAGGCTGAGCCCCCAGGGGCTGTCCTCGCCGACCCGGCGCGCCCGCGCCACGTCGGCGGGAATCCCGCTCACGATGGCGCGCTCGCCGATCTGCACGGTCTTGTCCGGCGTGGGGCTCTCCAGCGTGAGCCAGCGCGGGAGCTCGTAGAGCCCGGGATCTTCGGGGGCGCTCGCGGCCCACCCGTACAGCATCGCGTCCGGCAGACCGTCGGCGCCGCCCTCGCCGCCGGCGGTGGTCGGGGTGGTGCCGGGCTCGCGCTCTGTTCCAGTCCCCTCCCAGCGGGGCGCGCACGTCAACGCCGCGCTCGCCGCGAGGATCACCAGCGGAAGGGCCGTTGACGCGCCACGGCGAGCGGCCGCGCTCCTCATGCCCGGATGATTGTCCTCCCCCACTCACGCTGTCAATGCTGGCAGCGCGCGGCCTTGCCCTCGTTTGACGAGCAATCCCGTCCGCCTGCGACGAAGATCGACTACCCTGGCCGGCCGTGGAGCCGGACGACGCGCGCGTGAGGCCGAGGTCGCCTGTCGAGCGGCGGCGCTCAGCGGCGGCGCGGCGCCGCGCCCCCGCGCCGCCCTCGGAGCGCGCCGTCCCGTGGCTGCTCGGGGCCACGATCCTCGGTTCCGTGCTCGCCATCGGCGCTGTCCATACGCCCACGCTGGCGATCGTGTCGCTCGTGACGGCCGTCGCCGCCGCGCTCTCCCTCCGCGCCAGCGCGCGCGGCGCGGACCGGCAGCCCTACGTGACGGCGCTGCCGACGCTCACGCTGCTCGCCCTGACCGCCTACACGCTCCTGCAGGCCGTGCCGCTGCCGCTCTCGTGGCTCGCGCGCGTCGCGCCGGCGAGCGCCGATGTCTGGTCGCGCGCCCTCATGCCGCTCGGCGAGGCGGCGCCTCGTTATGGAAGCCTCTCGCTCGACCCTGGGGCCACGCTCGTCGAGGCCACGAAATCGCTCACGTACGCCGGGGTCTTCGTCACGGCCGTGTTCGTCGGCGCCAGGCACGGCGCGAGGCTCGGGATCACCCTCGTGTTCGGCAGCGCGTTCCTCGCCGCGCTCACGACGATCGTCCACGGCCTGCTCGGCACGACGCAGGTCTTCGGCGTGTACGAGCCGCGGTTCTCGGTCGCGGCGTGGCACGTCGGGCCGCTGCTCAACCCGAACAACCTCGCCGGCTACCTGAACCTCGGCGTCCTCTCGGGCGTCGGGCTGCTGCTCACGAGCAGGCCGATCCTGCCTGTCTGGGTCACCGGGGTCGGGCTCACCGCGATCGTCGGGGTCGGCATCATCGCCTCGTCGCGCGCAGGGCTGCTCGTGCTGCCGCTCGGCCTCGCCCTCTTCGCGCTGCTCGCGTGGCGGCGGCGCAAGCGGATGCTCTCGAGCCGCCGCGGCTCCAGCACGGCGACCTGGCTGCTGAGCCTCGCCATCAGCGGCGGCGCGCTGCTCGCCGCCCTCGCCACGACGAACCGCACGCTCGCGGAGGTCGCGGACGACAACATCAACAAGCTCTGGCTGTTCTACTCGACGATCCCGCTGCTCGCCGACCACTGGCTCTTCGGCATCGGGCGCGGCGCGTTCGAGACGGTGTTCCCGGCGTACCGCCAGTGGCCGGGCAACATCGTGTTCACGCACCCGGAGAACTTCGTGCTCCAGTGGGCGGCGGAGTGGGGCGTCCCCGTGGCCGCGGCGGCGCTCGTCGCGCTGGGCATCGCGTTTCGCCCTGGCAAGCTCGCCCTCCGGGCGAGCACGGCGGCGCTGGGCGCCTGGGTCGGCTGCATGGTGCTCCTCGCCCAGAACCTGCTCGACCTCGGCCTCGAGGTCCCCGGCGTCTCGATCGCGCTCTTCGCGACGTTCGGCTCGCTCTGGGGCGATGCCTACCGCGAGCGGCCGCTGCGCGAGGCGCCGCCCGACGACCCCGGGTCGGCGCGGCGGGCGTGGCTGCTGCCGGCGTGCGCCGCGGGGTCCGGGGCGGCGCTCGTCGCCCTGATGGTGGGCTTCGGCTGGCGCGACGTCGATCACGACCGCCGGGAGCTGCGCGCCCTGGGCGAGGCCGGCGCGGCGAACGGCGGCTGGCCGCGGTTCCGCGGGGAGCTCCGCGCGGCGATGCTCCGCCACCCGGCGGAGCCCTACTTCCCGCTCCTCGGCGCGGTCGTCGCGCTGCAAAGCCGGAGCGAGAGCCCGATCCCCTGGCTGCAGCGCACGCTCGAGCGCTCGCGCCGCCACGGCCGCGCCCACCTGCTGCTCGCGGAGGTGCTCGCCTCGCGCGGCGCCAAGGAGCAGGCGCTCCTGAGCCTCCGGCTCGCCGCGGAGGACGACCCCGAGGTGATCACCACCGCCGCTGCGCTCGCCCGGCAGTGGACGCAGCGCTGGGACGAGCTCCAGCGGGCCGTGCCGGAGGGCGAGGCGGGCGCCGAGATGCTCGAGCGGATGGCCGTCTCGTGGGATCGCCAGGGCGACATGGAGCTGCGGCTCCGGTGCGCCGAGGAGGCGATCGCGCGCGACCCGGCCCGCATCAAGGCCCGCTGGGCCGTCGGCGATACGCTGCTCGCGATGCTGGATGCGCCGAGCTCCACGCGCTGCGGCGGCGCGGGGGGCGCGGAGGCGCAGCGGGCCGCGTGCGAGCGCCAGGTCGAGGAGCACGCGGCGGCGATCCAGAGCCACAAGGAGAGCTCGTTCCTCGCGGTCCACCTGCGGGCGCGGCTCCTCTTGCTGCGCGGGAAAGCCGCCGAGGCGGAGCAGCTGCTCGCGGGGAGCTGCGAGCGGCTGGACGACCGGACCAGCTGTCTCCGCCTGCGGGTGCAGGCGGCGTCGCAGATGCCGTCGTCCGAGCGGCTGCTGCCCGCGATCCGCGATCTCCTGTCCGCCTCGTGCAGCGCTCCGGCGCCGTGCGCGGCGGCCGCGACCTGGGCCGGCGATCTGCTCGCCGCGCGGCGGGAGTACTCGTCGGCCGTGACCCACTACGCGCGGGCAGCGCAGGACGAGCCCACGGAGGAGCGCCTCCTCAAGCTGGCCGACGCCGCGAGCAACGCAGGCGCGCACGTCCAGGCAGCGGAAGCGCTGGAGCGGGTGCTGCACCGCCGCGGCGGCCAGGATCCCGAGCTGCGCAAGCGGATCTTCGACGAGAAGGCGAAGGCGCTGTCGCCTGCGCTCACCCCCTGAGCGATCGCCCGGCGGCGCACCCCATCAACACAACCTGGCTGCTCGGCGCATGGCCGCGCGGCGGTTCGACGGAGCGCGCGCCGCGGCTCGGCCCCTGACCAGCGCGAGCAACGCGACGGCGAGGCCGCCGAGGCCGGCCGCCCAGGGGCTCCCGGGCTGCCCGGGAGCCTCGGAGCAAGCGCAGCCGCGGCCGTAGAGGAGCGTGTCGTCCAGCGCCGCCTCGCCGCCGGTCCCGCCCACGCCACCACCGCCGCCGCCGCCGCCGCTACTGCCGCCGCCCGCCCCGCCGTCGCCGCCCGCGCCGCCGTCGCCGCCCGCGCCGCCCATGCCGCCGGCGCCGCCGCCCCCTTCGCCTTGGGGCATCCTCACGATCACGCCGTCCGACCCGCGATCCGGAGAGAGCCCGGCGGCGGAGACCGCACGTACGCCGACGTAGTACTTCGCCCCGTCGAGGAGCGGCAGCCCGCTGATCGACGCCTCGGAGACGTCGCCGACGTCCTGCCACGCCGGCGAGGTCACGTACTCCCCGCGGCCGCCGACGACCGCCACCTGGTAGGACATGGCGACGTCGACCGGCGTCCAGCGCACGTGGAGCGTGTCCCTGGTCTCGATCTCGTCGACGTCCTCCTCCGGGTCGGGCCCGCTCGGATCGACGTCCCAGACGCGCGCGGGCGCGGGCAGGATCTCGTGCCGCAGGTTGTAGAGATAGCCGTCCGCGACGCTCACGACGATGTCATCGTGGCCGTCGCCGTCCGTGTCGGCGAGGATCGGTGAGCCCACCGGATCGCCGAACGCGTAGGACCACACGAGCCGCGCCGTGCACGCGTCGACCGCGTAGAGAAAGCCGTTCGCGGAGCCGACCACGACGGTGGGCCCGGCGGACGCGCGCCCGGTGAGGTTGCCCGAGATCGCCACGTCGCCGAGCTGGCCCATGGAGGCCCCCGCGAGCGCCGCGGCTTGCTCGTCGGCGAACGCGGCGTCGCCGGCGAGCACGATCGAGGTCGACTGCCCGGCCGCGGAGGCGCCCAGCTCGGTGAAGGTGAGGCGCGCCGGCCGCACGAAGGACCCCTCGACCAGGAGGGGCCTGCCGTCGCACCTGGCGATCGCGCCGTGCGGGAAGGGGCGGTTGTCGTCCGTGCCGCGCCAGAGCGCGGTGCGCAGGTCGTGCTGCAACGTCCGGGCAGGGAAGCGCCCCCCCTGGAGCGTCATCTCGAGCTGCTGATCGCCGGACACATCGGCGAGGATCGGCATGAAGTAGGTGAGCGCCTCCGCGCTCTGGCCGAGCAGGCTGCCGTCCCGCCCCGACAGCACCCGGGCGGCGTTGATCGCGACCGCGACGTCGTCCGCGCCGTCCCCGTCCCAGTCGGCGATCGCGGCGGCCTGGGTCCCTGCCGACGCGTTGATCGCGTGCTTCCAGCGCATGCCGCCGTCCCGGTTGAGCGCCAGGACGTCGGTGCGCAGGGCCGTGTCGGCCGTGACCGCGACGAGCTCGGGCGCGCTGTCGCCGTCGAGATCGGCGTGCAGCACGTCCCACGCAGGCCTCTTTTCCACCAGCGTCTCGCCTGTCTGCACGCCGCTCGCGTCGAGCGTCGCGACGGAGTACTTCGGCGGATCGACGATCGGGTGCCGCAGCCGGAAGCACGCGAGGGTCGCCGGCGAGCTGCCCTCGGCGGGCAGGATGGATGCGCCGAACGCGTCGCGCGCGCGCCAGGCGGCCTTGGCCGGGGCGACGTTGCTCGCGCCCTCCGACGCGATGCGGACGAGGTCCCCCCGGCTGTCGACGACGACCACGCTCTCGGCCGCGTCGTTCGGGAAGAGCTTGGCCGCGATCGGGGCCCGGCCGAAGTCGACGAACGCGCCCGGGCCGGTGCTGTAGCCGCCGGCGCGCAGCCCGGGCAGCACCTCGCGCCCCTCCTGCATGAGGTTCGTGGGCGCGAGCGACGCGTCGAGCAGCGTGACGAACCCGTCGTCGCGGGAGACGACGAGCTGCGGCGACGCCAGGGAGGCCGCCGCCGGCAGCTCGAGCGCCGCGATGCCGACGTCGGGATCGACGGCGTACACGGCGGTGGTCGAGGCCCCCCCCGCGCTCACCGCGTACGACGTGAGCGCCACCGGCTCCGTGGTCGCCTCCAGGATGAGCTCGCCGCGCCCGTCGCCCGTGAGGTCCGGCGTGACCAGCGAGAACGAGAGGTTCGTCGTGCGCGCCCTCGACCAGTCGACCCGCGTGCGTACCCGCTCGCCGTGCAGGTCCCAGAGCCGCTCGACGCGGCGCGCTGAGCCGCGCCTGAACCGGAACGTCGACACGCGCTCCTCGCGCGCCGTGACGATCCACTGCTCGGCGCCAGCGTCCCCTCGGACCGCGCCCTGCGCGATCTCGTCGGGGATGACGGCGAGCTCTGCGCCGGAGGCCGCGTCGAGCACGTAGGATGTCCACCCATCGCCCGTCTTGCCGCTCACCAGCACCTCGAGCGTGCCGTCGCCGTCGAGATCCCACGCGAGGCGCGTCGGGGCGCGGGCGTCGCCGCCGTCGTTGGGGCCGAGCGTCCTTCGCCACACGACCCCGATCGAGGGCGTCTCGCCCGGCCTGTACGCGAGCAGGAAGATCTCGCGCGTCCCCTGCACACCGATGACGCGGTTCTGCAAGCAGAGCGCGCGCTGTCCGGGGCTCGACGGGTCGCCCACGTTCACGGCCTCGCACACCGCGCCGCCGAGGTATACGCCGATGCGGGCCGACTCCGCGATGACGTCCCCTGTCCCTGAGACGAAGAACATCTGATCGTGAGAGGAGACCAGGAGATCGGCTGTCCCGTCTCCATTCCAGTCGCCCACCGTGTCGACTCCGGTATTGCAATGCGCGCGCGGCGGGAGAGACGGCAGCTTCTCGACCGCGCTGAACCCCCGCGCGAAGCTGTAAATCACGCCCGGGCTGGCGGTGCTCACCGAGCAGCAGCCGCACTCGTCGAGGAAGAGATCGAGGCCGCCGTCGCCGTCGAAGTCGGCGAGGCGCGCGGCGCCGAGCGTCCCGATCTCCGTCGCGCTGTCGAGCCACAGGATGGCGCCGCTCTCGCCGTCGATGGCCGCCGCCCCTGCGCCGGTCAGCACCACCGCCTCGAGCCGCCCGTCCCCGTCGAGATCCTCGACGGCGTGCACCGTCTGGAACCCGAGCGGGGGGGTCCTCCAGAGAAAGTTTCCCTGCGGATCGGAGAGCACCGCGCGGCCGCCGGACACGAACAGGACGTCGGTCTCGCCGTCCTGGTCCACGTCGCCGGCGAACACCTTGGACTGCGCGAGCGCGCCGCCGAGGTACGCCCGCCAGTAGGGCGCCGGCTTCACGATATTGCTGGTCGACTCCGTGGCGCCCGTGCGTTGGGGGTCGTGACGGGCAGATCGCCAGTCGGCGGCGGCCGAGCCGCCGCCCAGCAGGAGCGCAGCGCACACCGAGATCGCCGCCGCGCCGCGTGTTACGAAGGACGATCGTTCCATTCTGGTTGTCCCAGCGCGCATCCCCGCTGCTGCCGCGCGGTCCGAGTGTACCTGATCGTTACGGAGGTACCACCGCGCACGAATGTGTCATACCTCGCCGCCGCCGCGCCGCCGGCGCCGCGGCAGCCGTGACGCCAGAGATGCACACCTTGTACCACATCCACTCCCTATTCGGAGCGCCGGCTTGAATTTCGGGGGCCCGGGAAGCACCTTAGCCCCCCACGCGGACCTCTACCCTCGATGAACGCGCCCGCGCGCGCCTGACTTATGGCCGACGAAAGCAGAGCTTCCTCCACGACCGCCCCTCGCGATGACGCCTCTGGCGAGCGCGGTTTCGACCTCGTTGTGGCCTTGCGCACGGTCAGCAAGCACTGGGCCATCGCGCTCACGACCCTGATCTTCGTCGCGCTCGGCGTCACCTTCTACACGCTCGGGCAGAAGAAGATCTATCAGTCGGCGGCCACGGTGCAGTTCGACCCGAACCCGCCGCGACCGCTTGGCCGCGGCGTCGACACCGTGGTCGACATGGGGGCTGGCTCGTACTGGAACAACCGCGAGTACTACGAGACTCAGTACAAGGTCATCCGGTCGATGCGGGTGGCGACGGCGGTGGTCGCCCAGCTCAACCTGCAGAATGACGCGTACTTCCTGGAGAACCTCCCGAAGGACGCGGCGCCCCCCGCGGCGAAGGCGGTGAGCCCCGAGGAGGCCGCGGCACTCCTGCGCGACCGGCTCTCGGTCGAGCCGGTGAAGGACAGCCGCCTCGCGGTGCTCCGCTACGACGACGCGGATCCCGAGCGGGCGCAGCGCGTCCTCGCCACGGTGATCGACGTCTACGTCGAGCAGAACCTCGACGACGCGCTCGCCTCGACGAACTCGGCGGTCGACTGGCTGAGGACGCAGCTCGACAAGCTGAAGAACGATCTCGAGGCGAGCGAGACGTCGCTCCACGAGTACAAGCTCACGAAGAACATCCTCGACGTCGATTTCGAGGACCAGTCCAACCTGCTCCGCGAGGAGATGAAGCAGATCAACGACGCCCTCACCGCCGTGCGCACGCGGCGCGAGGAGTTCGCCGCGCGGAACCACGAGCTGGCGAAGCTCGACCCGAACAACCCGCTCGATCTCCCGGCGTCCGAGCTCATCCAGAGCCCGGTCCTCCAGATGCTGCGCGCGCGCCACGAGGAGTGCGTCCGTGAGCGCGACGCGCTCATCGGCTCTGGCAAGGGGGAGAATCACCCGGACGTCCGCGCCGCGACCGAGCGGCTGGCCGCGAACAGGAACTCGCTGGTCGCCGAGATCAAGAACGTTCAGGGCGCCGTGAGCCGCGATCTCGCCATCGTGAAGCGCCAGGAAGGCGGCCTCGTGACGCTGTTCGAGGACGCGAAGAAGCAGGCCTTCGAGCTGAACTCTCTCAAGATCGAGTACGATCGCCTCCGCAGGAACAAGGACAACACGGAGAAGCTCTACCAGCTCGTCCTGGAGCGCACGAAGGAGAGCGATCTGCAGCGCATGCTGCGGGTGAACAACATCCGTGTCCTCGACAGGCCCGATGTCCCGCTCGTCCCGCTCCGGCCCCGCGTGGCGGTCAACATCGCCGTGGGCATCCTCGCCGGGCTGCTGCTCGGGGTCGGCGCCGCGCTGGCGCGGGCGATGCTCGATCGCACGCTGAAGACGCCGGTCGAGATCGAGCGGGAGCTCGGGCTGCCGTTCCTCGGCCTGGTTCCGTCATTCGACAAGCGCGAGAAGGAGGCCCCCCTGCGCAAGGGGCGCCGCCGCGGCAAGCTCGCGGTCGACTCCGGCCGGCGCGAGCTCCTCGTCCATGACCAGCCGACGAGCGGGATCGCCGAGGCGGCGCGCGCGATCCGGACCAACCTGCTCTTCATGTCGCCCGATCGGCCTTACAAGACGCTCCTCGTCGCGAGCGCCGGCCCCCACGAGGGCAAGACGACGGTGTGCTGCTACATCGCCGTCGCGATGGCGCAGGCCGGGCAACGGGTCGTCCTCATCGACTGCGATCTGCGCCGGCCGCGTCTCCACCGGGTCTTCGGGAAGGGCCCGGAGATCGGCGTCACGAGCGCGTTGCTCGACGACTCCGTGGTGGACGACGAGGGCGCGCTCAGGACCGAGGTGGACAACCTCTACGTCATCCCCGCCGGCCCCATCCCGCCGAACCCGGCGGAGCTCCTGCACAGCGATCGCTTCAAGGCGCTGCTCCGAAAGCTCCAGGACCGCTTCGACCGGGTGATCATCGACAGCCCCCCGCTCGTGGCGGTCACCGACGGTGCGGTGTTGTCGACGCTGGTCGACGGCACCGTGCTCGTCGTGCGCGCCTCCGCCACGACGCACGACTTCGCGCGCCACGGGATCCGCTCGCTGCGCGACGTCGGCGGCAACGTCATCGGGGCCGTGCTGAACGCCGTCGATCTGGCCCGGCAGGAATACGGCTTCTACCACTACTACGGCTACAAGAAGGACGGCTACTACGAGGCGGCCCCCGAGCCGGCGCCCCCCGAGAGAGCGGACCCGCCCCCGCCCGCCCTGCCGAACTGAGGAACACCGACGTTGCTGTCTGCACGGCTCCCCAGCGCACGCGGCGCTCAGCGCGCCGCCGGCTCGGCCCCTGCGAAGGCGAAGCCGCGCTCTCGGCTGCTCGTGACGCTGGTCGTCGCGGCGCTGGCGGCGGCCGGTCCCATCCTCGAGGGAGCGCTCGGAGAAGGGCGCGGGTGGACCATCGGCCTCCTGCTCATGCTGGTCGCCCCCTCGCTCGCCCGCGCCGGCGGGCCTCGATTCCACCCGATGGACCCGGAGACTTACATCCCGGGCTGTTACTTCCTCAGCACCGGCTACACGCCGCTCCTCGGGATCCTGAAGTCCGCCAACTTCTCCCTGTCGAGCCGCGACGCCGCGGCGATGCAGCTGGCCTATGCCGGCGCGATAGGCTGCGCCCTCGCGTGCACCGCGCTGAGCCGCGTGTGGGAGCGGCCGAACGTGGAGCGTATGGTCCCGCTGCGCAGCCCGAGGGCGATCCTGGACCAGGATTGGGGGGCGATCGCCGTCGGGGTCGTCGGGCTGGCGCTCGTCGGCGCGTGGCTCGCCTCGGTGGGCCTGGGGCGGATCTTGACGGTCGACTACGGCCAGACACACCTGGAGGAGGACGGCAAAGGGCTGCTCACCTCGGGCTGGTACCTGATCCGTTTCGCGCTCGTCTACTGCTTCCTCCGGGTCGTGTCCCTTCGCAAGGTCGGTCTCCCCGCGCCGAAGGTGCTGTTCCTCGTGGGCGCATGCCTGCTCGGGAGCCTCCTCTTCCAGACGATGATGGGCCGGCGAGGCCCGCTCGTCTGGGCCGCCCTCTCGATCGTCCTCGCCTTTCACGCCTACGGGTTCCAGCTCCGCCGCCTGTGGCTGGCCGTCGGGGTGGTGGGCGCCCTCTTCTATGGAGTCGCCCTCGAAGGCGCGCGCGCCCAGCAGGGCAGAGGCTTCGACGCGCAGATCGCCTCGGCGATCATGCACCTCGAGCAGAAGGACCTGCTCGAGGTCAACGAGTTCGAGCGCGTTTATGACAACGTCGTGATCGTGGCGAACGACAGGCCCCCGATCCTCGACTACCCGGGAGAGAGCTGGCTCAACGCGGTTCTCATCCTGATACCCAAGCCGATCTGGAGCGAGCGGCCGCTCGCCGTGTCGCAGCGTTACGTCAACTGGATCGCGCCCGATTTCGCGCGCCACGGCGGCGGGTTCGCGATGAACGCCGCCGCGGAAGGGTTCCTGAACCTGGGCTTGCTCGGCGCAGGCATCGAGGTCGCGGTGTTCTGCGGGCTCTTCTTCATGCACCCGCTCAACGTGGCGGCGGGGCGCGACACGCCGATGCTCGTCCGCACCGGCGGCGCGTGCCTCGCCTCATTTGCCTACAATCAGTTCCGGGGTGAGCTCACCGGGCTGCTCAAGATCACCGTCTCGCTGGGGATCGCGCTGCTCGGGGCGCTCCTGTTCACCTCGGTCGTGAGGCGCCTCCGCCGCGGGGTCTCGCTCCTCGGCCTGGCGCGCCACCGGCCGCTGCGAAACCTGCGCAGCACACGCCTCGATCAGCCGTCGGCGCCCGGCGGATAGGCTCGCGTCCGTGTGGTATGGTCGCGCGCGCCGCGCCTCGCGCGGCGATCGCGCCTTTCCTTGCAAGTCCTTGCAAGAGCTCCGCCGGGCGGATCCGACCCGACGACCTGACTGAAGAGCCACGCGGCCCATGCGCATCCTCTACGTCTCCCCGTATTTTCCCCCCGAGCCAGGGGCCCCTGCCGCGCGCGTGTCGGAGCTCGCCCGAGCCTGGCGGCGCGCAGGGCACGAGGTCACGGTCCTCACCGGCATGCCGAACCACCCGACCGGCGTGATCCCGCCCGACTACCAGGGCCGGATCCGCATCGAGGAGGACTTCCACGGCGTCCGGGTCCTCCGCACCTGGATCTACGCCGCCGCGAACCGCGGCAAGGTGCGCCGCTCGCTCGCCTACGGGTCCTTCGCGCTTTCCGCGCTCACGCTCGCGCAGCTCGGCTTGCCGCAAGCGGATGTGCTCATCGCGACGAGCCCCCAGTTCCTCTCGGCCGCGGCCGGCTACGGCATCGCCACCCTCCGCCGGCTCCCGTTCGTGTTCGAGGTGCGCGATCTCTGGCCCGAGTCGATCGTGGCCGTGGGCGCGTTGCCGGCGGACCACGCGGTCGTTCGGGGGCTCACGCGCGTCGAGGAGCACCTCTACCGCGTGGCCGACGAGATCGTCGTCGTCACGCAGCGCTTCCGCGAGCGGCTCGTCGAGCGAGGGGTGCCCGCCGAGAAGATCGAGGTCATCCGCAACGGCGTGGACCTCGGTCGCTTCACGCCGACCTCGCGCGACACGCCGCTCCGCGCGAGGCTCGGCTTCGGCGACCGCGTCGTCGTGGCGTACGTGGGCACGCACGGGATGGCGCACGGCCTCTCCGCCGTGCTCGACGTGGCGAACGGCCTGCGCGCTCGCGACGACATCCGGTTCCTCTTCGTCGGCGAGGGCGCGGAGCGCGCGAGCCTCGAGGCGCGCGCGCGGGAGCTCGGGCTCCCAAACGCCACGTTCCTCGGCGCGCTCCCGCGCGACCTGATCCCCGAGGTGTATGCCACGGCCGACATCTGCCTCGTCCCGCTCCGCAACGCCGAGCTCTTCCAGACGGTCATCCCCTCGAAGATCTTCGAGATCCTCGCCATGGCGCGGCCGATCGTGATCTCGGTCGACGGCGAGGCGCGGTCGATCGTCGAGGAGGCGCGCGCGGGCGTCTTCGCTCCCCCCGAGGACGTGCCGGCCATGACGGAGGCCATCGTCGATCTCGCCTCGGATCCCGCGAAGCGGGGGCGCATGGGCGAGGATGGGCGAGCCTACGTGATCCGCTCGTTCGATCGCGACACGCTCGCGCGCGACTACGTAGACCTCTTGGAGCGCGTGCTGCGTCGCTCGGATCGCGCAGCAGCTCGTTAGGCAGACCTCACTCGCGCACGAGGCTGGCGGTGAGCGTGATGCGGAACGGCGCGAGCGCCTCGACCTTGTCGAGCACGAGGTGCATCGCCATGACCGCCTGGTGCACCCCTGGGAACAGCACGGTGTACGTCGGGTGGTCCACCCCGGAGCTGAGCTTGTCCACGCGGAAGCCCGTCTCCTTCGCGATGCGGTCCACGGCCCACACCGTGTTCATGCGAAAGAAGGTGGGGTAGGCATCGCCTTTGGTGGTCTTGCTGGAGTTGGAGCGCAGCAGGTCCACGTAGAGCTTGTGGAACCAGTACGGCGTCAGGTGCGTCGCGAGCCCGGTATACGAGAGGAGGTTCGGCGCCGTGAACACGAACCGCCCGCCCGGGCGCAGCAGCCGGTGCGCCTCGCGCATCAACGCCTCGGGCTTCTCCACGTGCTCGAGCAGGTGGTCCGCGGCGATCACGTCCACGCAGCCGTCCGGCAGCGGGATCGCGTCGCCGAAGGCGCGGATGTGGTGCGGCGCCGGGTTGCGCGCGAGCGCCTGCTCGTCCGGATCGACGGCGTAGATGGTCTTGCCGTCGAGCGGCACGGTCGCCACCTTGCCGAACCACAGCGGCCCGCAGCCCAGGTGGATCACGTCCTTCGCCGGCGCGACCGCCTCGTCCACCATCCCCTGGTAGACCTTCCAGTAGTGCGGGCGGTCGGTGAACCGGTAATAAAGCTCGTTCGTCTTCTTGTTGAAGTCGACGATATTCCGGAGAATCCTCACGGTATCCTTGCTTCATCCGGCGTCGCGACGACGCCGGATGCGGGAAGAAGGCCTCACACGCTCACACGATCGACAGGTGCCCCTGCGCGCGCGGCTCCAGCGTGCGGGGCGGCGGCCGGCGCAGCAGGCGCTCCGCCGAGTCCACCACGAGCTGCAGCAGCAGCTCCGCCTGGGGGCTGACCGCGCTCTCCTCGCTGTCCCAGCGGAAGCGCAGCGTGACCGTCTCGCCGCCCAGCTCGATCGTGAACGCAGCGACCACCGCCTCGCGGAGCTGCTGCTGCGTCGCCGCGTCGTGCGTCCAGCTCCAGGACTTCACGCGCGCGCTGCCGTTCGCGCCGGCCGAGCCCACCTCCATGGCCACGAGCTGCGCCTCCTTCGCGAAGCGATCGAGCACGGCCCGCAGCTTCTCCGGGCCGCTGGCGGTCTCGATCTCGAGCAGCGCTCGCGGCACGGCGCGCCGCAGCGCCTCCACCGTGGCCTCGCGCAGGCGCCCGGCCTTGGCCGGCCGCGCGCCGAAGACCGCGAAGGAGCCGGCCGCCCGCACCACGATGAAGAGCACCGCGCTGCAGCCCGCGAGCGCGAAGCCGATCTCGTGCGAGCGGCCGACATACGCCACCAGCGCGACGACCGTGAAGAGGAGGCTCAGCCCGTACAGGATGAGCACCGCCCCGCGGTGAGAGTGGCCCTTGTCGAGCAGCTTGTGGTGGATGTGCGAGCGGTCCGCCGAGAAGATCGGCCGGCGGGCGATGAAGCGCCGCACCATCGCCGAGATCATGTCGAAGATCGGCAGGCCGAGCGCCAGCAGCGGCACCATGACCGCGAGCGCGGTGCCGCCCTTGGCAGTGCCCACGCCGAAGAGCGGGATGGCCGCGAGCATGAACCCGAGGAACATGCTCCCGGTGTCGCCCATGAAGATCGTCGCCGGGTGGAAGTTATGGAACAGGAACCCCACGATCGCGCCGGCGAGCGTCGCCGCGAGCAGGCAGATCACCAGGTTGCCAGGGTAGCCGCCCAGGTACGCGGTGATGAAGTTGGCGACGCAGGCGAAGAAGCCCACGCCCGCCGCCAGCCCGTCGAGCCCGTCAATCAGGTTGACCGCATTGATGATCGCGACGAACCAGGGGATCGTCACCAGGAACGACAGCGGCCAGAAGGAGACATGCCCGAAGTAGGGCAGCGTCACGCATTCGAGGCGGAGACCGAAGGCCCACGCCAGCGACGCCACGAGGATCTGCGCCAGCAGCTTGTGCCGCGCCCGCATCCCCTTGATGTCGTCCCAGGCCCCGACCGCCGCGATCGCCAGGCCGCCGACCACGAGGCCCGCCACCAGCGAGGTCTGCGAGAACCACATCACCGCGATCTGCGTGCGCAGCGCCACGAGCGCGAAGAGCGGCAGCATGAAGCCGGCCACGATCGCCAGCCCACCCAGGCGCGGGATGCACCGCGTGTGCACGCGCCGCGCGGTCGGCTCATCCACCGCCCCCACGGTGAACGCCAGGCGCCGCACCAGCGGCGTCGCCACCCAGCTAAGGATCAGCGCGAGGATGACCGCGGTGAGCGTACTTACCATCGCTCACCCGCCGTGCGGGAGCTCCGCGCGTCTCGAAGGCGTCGCGGTGCGCGGAGTTCGTAGCTCGTACTCATACAGACATCCTTCGTCGGTGCGCCCCTACTACACCAAGTCAGCGCGGGGAGCATGGGAAAAGTAAACGGAAGAAAAAAGTCAAGCCCTTCGTTGCAGCCCGTGGATTTTACAATGATGCTGCACGGTTCACTTCCCCTATCAGAGCTTGCGTAAAGCCGCTCCACGGTGGAGTGACGTCGTGCCGACGTCTCGATGTCCCGAGAGCGGAGTCATGTGGTGCCGATCCATGGCGCGGCGGCGTGTCGCCGAGGTGCGCTGCAGCCGCCCGATGTTTCCACCCGCTCCGGAGGGACAGGGGAGCATCGTGGGCCGGTTTTTTGAAATGAACGCACGAAGCAATTGCCCGCGTAGGACGGCGCCCCTCGGCGCCGCTGCAATGTCCTGGTGAAGCGCCCCGGGGACAGGAGCCCCGCTCCTCGAAAGGAAGGCCGACGCGAAAGCGTTGCGCGAAAGCCGCGAGCCGGAGCCTCGCCCCAGGTGGAGCGCCTCGGCGGCGCATGGCCTGGCGGCTGCGACCCCGGCGCGTGCGATGTAGCACGTGGCGACCGAGCACGGCACGAACCTTGACGAACGGCCGCGACGGTAAGTGCTACCGGCGTCCATAAAGTGCTCTCTCCGGGCGGTAGATACGAGCTCTGCAGTCCGTGAGGCCACCGGAGCACACATCCGAGCTCTGTCCGCCGAACCGAGGCGATCGCAGGGACCGGGCATGGCGACTTCTCTGGTGCTCGCCATTCGCGTGGCATTCACCGGAAGCACCACCGAAATCTGAGTCGGACGAATAGGGATCTTCCCTATACAGGTCAGCGCAGGCCTGCTTGTGGTGAAGCAGGGAGCGCCTGAACAGCATAAATAGCGTCCTTGACGTAATTTTGTGAGCGGACGGCAAGAGCATTCACCGCGGCGCCCGGTCACACGCCAGGAACGAGCCTCTCGACCGATGCAGCCGGACGTGGCGTTGGCGCCGTGAGAGCGTGGGCGGACGGTGGCAGCCGGGGGCGCTCTTCCAGGATTTCGCGCACGCCCGATTCCAGGTGCTTCCGGAACACGGCGACGTTCCCCGTACAACCCGGTTGACAGTCTTGGCGCAGCGCTCTAAAAGGTCCCCCAACCCTGACGCATACGTAAGGGTCAGGCTTCAGCATGACGACCCGGCACCACCTCCCCGTCGCCCAGCAGCACCCCGGAGGACCGCCCACGTTCAGTCCGTCTGGGACGGAAAGTTCCGAAGGCACCGAGGAAGAGGAGCGCCTCCTCCAAGTGGGGGACATCGCGAAGGCGACCGGGAAGACGGTGCGGGCCATTCATCATTACGAGGAGGTCGGGCTGCTCAGGCCGCACGCCCGGTCCAAGGGGCGCTACCGGCTCTACGACCACGCGGCCCTCACCCGGGTCCGGTGGATCGGCAAGCTCCACGACCTCGGGCTGTCGCTGAGCCAGATCCAGCAGATCGTCTCGACCTGGGAGGCGTCCTCGTCGGCCCCCGGCGCGATGTCGCGCATCCGGGACGTCTACCAGCAGAAGCTCGAAGAGGTGCGGGGGCAGATCGCGCACCTCGAGGCGCTCGAGCACGAGCTCGTGGCGAGCCTCGCCTACCTCGACACCTGCGAGACGTGCGACCCGGCGGAGCTCGTCGCCGCCTGCACGAACTGTAACCTCCACGACAAGAACCAGGCTGAGCCTGAGCTCGTCGCCGGGATCCGCGGCGGCAATGGGCATTGCCGCCAGGGCTCGAATCACCGCTGAGCGAGAACACCATGGGCATGCAACTTCCGATTTACATGGATTACCACGCGACGACGCCGGTCGATCCGCGTGTCCTCGACGCCATGCTGCCGTACTTCAACAGCAAGTTCGGCAACGCCGCGAGCCGGAGCCACGTGTTCGGCTGGACGGCCGAGGAGGCCGTGAGCCACGCCCGCGAGACGCTCGCCAAGTTCATCGGCGCGTCGAACCCGAAGGAGATCGTGTTCACCTCCGGCGCCACCGAGAGCGACAACATCGCCATCAAGGGGGTCGCCGAGTTCTACAAGGACAAGGGGAACCACATCATCACGAGCGTCATCGAGCACAAGGCGGTGCTCGACACCTGCAAGCGGCTCGAGAAGCAGGGCTACGAGGTGACCTACCTCAAGGTCGACAAGTACGGGATGGTCGACCCGGACGACGTCGCCAAGGCGATCACCGACAAGACGATCCTCGTCTCGATCATGCTCGCCAACAACGAGGTCGGCACGGTCCAGCCCATCGCCGAGATCGGCAAGATCACGAAGTCGAAGGGCATCCTCTTCCACACCGACGCGGTGCAGGGGGTCGGCAAGATCCCCTTCAATGTCGAGGAGATGGGGGTCGACCTCGCGTCGGTGACGGCGCACAAGATCTATGGCCCGAAGGGCATCGGCTGCCTGTACGTGCGCAGGTCGAAGCCGCGCGTGCGCATCACCGCGCAGATGGACGGCGGAGGCCACGAGTTCGGCATGCGGTCCGGCACGCTCAACGTGCCCGGCATCATCGGGTTCGCCAGGGCGGCGGAGATCCTGATCGAGGAGGGCGCGGCGGAGTCGGCGCGCATCCTCGCGCTGCGCGAGCGGCTGCGGACGCGGCTCTGGAAGGAGCTCGACGCCATCCAGCTGAACGGCTCGCCCGACCGGCGGCTGCCGGGCAACCTCAACGTCTCGTTCAGCTTCGTCGAGGGCGAGGCCATGATGATGGCGATCAAGGACGTGGCCGTGTCCAGCGGCTCGGCGTGCACGAGCGCCAGCCTCGAGCCCTCGTACGTCCTCCACGCGATGGGCATCGGCGACGACCTCGCCCACTCGTCCATCCGGTTCGGGCTCGGCCGCTTCACGACCGAGGAAGAGGTCGACTACGTGGCCGATCTCGTCATCCGGAAGGTCAACAAGCTGCGCGACATGTCGCCGCTCTACGAGATGCACAAAGAGGGGATCGACCTCAACAGCGTGCAATGGGCGGCGCATTGAAGAGCGGCGCGGACGGCGCCGGTCCATTCGAAGATTTGGATTTCGATACGGAAGGAAACGGTCGAGGAGAGAGCCATGGCATACAGCAATAAGGTCATCGAGCACTACGAGAACCCCCGGAACGTCGGGACGCTCGACAAGGACGACGAGCACGTCGGCACCGGGCTCGTCGGCGCTCCGGCCTGCGGCGACGTCATGCGCTTGCAGATCAAGGTCGGCGAGGGCGGCGTCATCGAGGACGCCAAGTTCAAGACGTTCGGCTGCGGGTCGGCCATCGCGTCGTCGTCGCTCGCCACCGAGTGGCTGAAGGGCAAGACGATCGACGAGGCGGAGACGATCAAGAACAGCATGATCGCCGAGGAGCTCCACCTGCCGCCGGTGAAGATCCACTGCTCGGTCCTCGCCGAGGACGCCATCAAGAGCGCGATCGCCGACTTCCGGGCCAAGCAGCAGGCGAAGCGGGCGCTCACGGCGCAGCCCTCGGGCAACGCCGAGGGCGCCGCGTCGGTGGGCGCGGCGGAGTGACAGCACGGGGCCGCGGGGGGGCGGCCCAGCGCGCCGGAGAGGAGCAACGCCATGCAGAGCAGTGAGGAGACGACCACGACCAAGGCGGCGGACGCCGACGCCCGCGCCGCGACGGGCGCCGCGCCCGCGCAGGACGACGGGGCAGCGGCCGAGGCGCCGGCCAAGTCGAAGCGCACGCTCGCGGTGAGCGACGCCGCGGTGCAGGCGATCCGGGCCCAGCTCGCCAAGCGCGGGACGCCGGAGGGCGCCATCCGGGTCGGGATCCGCGGCGGCGGCTGCTCCGGGTTCTCCTACGTCATCGAGTTCGACGACAAGCCGCCCCGGTCCGGCGACCTCGTCCTGGAGTTCGCGGAGCAGGACAAGCCCACGGTGCGCGTCTTCTGCGACAAGAAGAGCATCATCTACCTGGGGGGCTCGGTGCTCGACTGGGAGAAGACGCTCATGTACCAGGGCTTCAAATTCAAGAACCCGCACGAGGCGACGCGCTGCGGCTGCGGCCACTCGTTCACGGTGGCCTGAGCCGCCGCCCGCGCCCGCCCCCCAGCGGAGGCGCCTCTTTTTCGAGCATTCCCGAGCCCGCCATGACCGATCCCTTCGATACCCTGGGCGTCGAGCCTCGGTTCGACCTCGACCTGCGCGCGCTGGAGCAGCGCCACCGCGATCTCTCGCGCGCGCTCCACCCCGATCGCTACGCGGGCGCGCCCGCGGCCGAGCGCCGGCTCGCGCTCGGCCGCGCGATCGAGGCCAACGACGCGCTGCGCGTCCTCAAGGACCCGATCCGCCGGGCCGAGGCGCTGCTCCAGCGCGCCGGGCTCGCGCGGGGCGAGGAAGCCGAGCAGAAGGCGTCCCCTGCCCTGCTCATGGAGATGATGGAGTCGCGCGAGGAGCTCGCCGAGGCGGCGCGGGGGCGCGATCGCGCGCGGGTGGCCCGCCTGGGCGACGCGATGCGGGCGCGCGAGCAGGCGACCCTCGCGGCCATCGGGCGCGCCTTCGCGGCCGCAGGGGGCGAGGCGACGAAGCTGAAGGGCGTGCTGGCCATGCTCAGCGAGCTCCGCTACATCCGGCGCTTCCTCGACGAAGTGAGCGCGATCGAAGAAGAACTCACGGATCCGACATGACCCTCCTCGAGATTTTCGACCCCAAGGCCAGGCCCAGCCCGATCGGCATCGATCTCGGGACGACGAACTCGCTCGTCGCCCGCGTGCGCGACGGCCGCCCCGTGGTCATCGACGACTGCAACGGAGAGCGCCTCGTGCCCTCCGTGGTGCACTACGACGAGCGCGGCAACGCCGTCGTGGGCCAGAGCGCGGCGCGGCTCGCGCCGAGCCACCCCCGCGAGACGATCGTGAGCGTGAAGCGGTTCATGGGCCGCGGCGCGGACGATCCGGAGACGCGGCGGCTCGGGCCGTACGAGTTCGCGGAGCCGAAGGGGCCCGAGGACGCGAAGAGCGTGCGCTTCAGGGTGCGGGACAGGGTCGTGACGCCGGTCGAGGTGTCGGCGGAGATCCTGAGGGAGCTGCGCACCTCGGCCGAGCGCGAGCTCCGGTCGGTGGGCGGCGTGGTGATCACGGTGCCGGCCTACTTCGACGACGCCCAGCGGCAGGCGACGAAGGACGCCGGCCGGCTGGCCGGGTTGGAGGTGCTGCGCCTGCTCAACGAGCCGACGGCCGCGGCGCTCGCCTACGGGCTGGACAAGCAGCAGAACGGCCTGTTCGCCGTCTACGACCTCGGCGGCGGTACGTTCGACGTCACCGTGCTCCTCCTCGACAACGGCGTCTTCCAGGTAAAGTCGACCGGCGGCGACAGCGCGCTCGGCGGCGACGACATGGACAGGGCGCTCGCGGAGCGGCTGCTCGCGGAGATGGGCGCGACCCGGCGCACGCCCGAGGTGGTGCGGCTCGCGCTCGACACCGCCCGGAGCATCAAGCACGCGCTGACCGACGTGGAGCGGGTCGAGATCGAGCTGCCGGTGCAATCAGGCGAGGCGACAGAGGCGGCGCAGGCGCCGGCCCGGACGGACGCTCGCGCGGCGTCGAGGCTGGTCACCGTCACGCGCGGCGAGCTCAACGCGCTCATCGCGCCGCTCCTGGAGCGCACGGGCGCCGCCTGCCGGCGCGCGCTCCGCGACGCGGGCGTCCAGGCCGCGGACCTCGACGGCGTGATCCTCGTCGGCGGGGCGACGCGGGTGCCGTACGTGCGCGAGTACGTGGCGAAGCTCTTCGGCAAGGAGCCGCTCAAGGACATCGATCCGGAGGAGGTCGTCGCGCTGGGCGCGGCGATCCAGGCCGACATCCTGGCCGGATCGGAGGAGCGCGCGGACGAGGTGCTCCTGCTCGACGTGCTGCCGCTGTCGCTCGGCATCGAGACGATGGGCGGCGTCGCCGAGAAGATCCTGCCGCGGAACACGACGATCCCGGCGGGGGCGCGGCAGGTGTTCACGACGTATGCGGACAACCAGACCGGGTTCGATCTGCACATCGTGCAGGGCGAGCGGGAGCTCGCCGCCGATTGCAGGTCGCTCGCGCGCTTCGTGCTGAAGGGCATCCCGCCGATGCCCGCGGGCATGGCGCGGCTCGAGGTGACGTTCCGCGTCGACGCGGACGGCCTGCTCGGCGTGACCGCGCGCGAGCTGACGACCGGCGTCGAGCAGAAGGTCGAGGTCAAGCCGAGTTACGGGCTGACCGACGAGGAGGTGGAGAACATGCTCCTCGCGGCGCTGGATCACGGCGAGGACGACCTGCTCAAGCGGCGGCTGGTCGAGGCGCGGGTCGAGGCGGAGCGCGTGGCGATGGCGACGCGCAAGGCGCTCGCCGCGGACGCCGACCTGCTCGGGCCGGGCGAGCGCGAGGCGATCGAGGGGGCGCTCAGCGCCCTCGACGCGGCGATCCGCGGCGACAAGCCGGGGCTGATCCAGGCGCGCACGGACGCGCTCGATGAGGCGACGCGCGGGTGGGCGGGGCGGCGGATGGATCGCGCGGTGGCGAAGGCGATCGGGGGCAAGCAGGTCGAGGACGTCGAGGCGAAGGTCGCCGCGGCGAGGGGCGTGGACGCACACCTGGCCGAGCACGCGGGGAACGACGCGGGCCGCGCGCCGGGCGACGTCGAGGCGAGCGGCGCGCGCCCGGCGCAGACCGGCGCCGGCGCCGAGGCGAGGAGGAGCTGATGGCCAAGGTCCGCTTTCTGGCGCACGGGCGCACGTGGGAGGTCGAGGTCCCGGTGGGGTCGACGATCCTCAAGGCCTCGAAGGCCGTGGGCGCCCCCGAAGGGGACGCGTGCGGCGGCGTGTGCGCGTGCTCCACCTGCCACGTCTACGTCACGAAGGGGCGCGAGCTCCTCAGCGAGGCCGAGGAGGACGAGGAGGACATCCTCGACAAGGCCTTCGACGTGCGCTCGGTCAGCCGCCTCGGCTGTCAGGCGACGATCCAGAAGGAGGGCGAGATCGAGGCGGAGATCTCCCGCGAGAGCCTCGACGCCTTCTACAACGAGCACCCGAACGTGAAGGATCCCCGCAAGGGCTGAGCCTGCGGCGCGAGCCGCGCCAGGCCGGGGCGGCGCGTTACGACGGCGGCTTCGCCTTCGCCGTCGCGGGCTTCGGCTCGCGCGGCGGGGGCGGCGGGGGCGGCGGCTTGTTGAGCTTCTCCAGCTCGGTGCGAGCCTCGCTGGTGATGCGGCGAGCGATGTGGGCGAAGGCCGAGGCGGCCTCCCGCGCGGGCGGCGTCGAGAAGATCGCGACGACGTGTTGTGCGGCGGTCTTCCTGCCGATGGGGACGAGGAAGAAGGTCAGGGCGGCGAGGAGGAACACGACGCCGTTGACGAGGCGTTTGAAGAAGTCGCCGACCACAGGAGGCGGAGGCTAGACGGCGCGCGCGCCCGCGGCCCACTTCCTGGCAGCCGGGCGGATCCGTGCGGGACCCGCGGCGGCGCAGCGCCGGGCCGCGGCCGCGCTCAGGCGACCACGCGCGCGGCGCGCTCGGGCGCGTCCGCGGGCGGGGGGGTCGTCCTCGACCTCACCGCGCCGCGGACCGGCGCGAGCTTGGCCCGGAGCTTCCGGTAAGCGTCCGCGTCGACCGGCTCGCCGCGGACCCAGGCGCGGAGGAACGGCATCACCGAGGGCTCCCAGGCGGCCCCGAGGCGCAGGGCGAGGAACTCGCTGTAGAGCGCGGTGAAGAGCGTCTCGAGCTCCTCGATGAGGTACATGCGCTCGTAGAACTGCTCGTCCACGGCGTCCTTGACGACGCTCGGGATCTTGACGCCCGAGAGCGCGAACGCGTCGGTGTTGAAGAGGAACGTGTACTCGAGCTCGCCGCGGGTGATACGGACGCGCGCCTGCGACGGGAGCTTGCCCTGGCGCAGCGCCTCGTGCGCCTCGGGGGCGCTGCTCGGCGCCGCGCCCTTGAGGCGGCTCTGCTCCTTCTCCTGGACGAGCGTGATCTGCCCCTCGAGCCAGAGCTCGCAGACGCCGAGGGCGTCGAGGGAGAAGCGGCCCTCGAAGACCTCGCTCTCGAACCAGAGCCAGACCAGGAACTCACGGCCGACGAAGCGGCGCTGCTCGATCAGTTCGGCGAGGCCCACAGGGCACCTCCAGCGGTGGGGTCTGCGTGAAAGACGGTGGGTTTGAGGAGCTCGAAGGCGGTCTGCTGCTCGGCCGTGAGGCCGAGATCCCGGGCGGCCGTGTAGGGGCTCTCGGGCACCAGATCGAGCTCGAAGGTGTCGCCGAAGAGCTCGACGAGCCCCTCGTGCGCGCGCGACGACTGGTTCCAGAACCGCACGACGCCGGCCTCGAGGTTCCAGGAGAGATCGACGACCTTCATCGCCGGGATGAGCTGCGCGCGCAGCTTCCTCGACACGACGGCGCGGAGCTCCTCCTTCTCGCGGCGCCCGAGCTTCTCGCGCCCGCGTTTGGCGAGGTGCTCCCGCTCCGCCTCGGCGAAGTGCGCCTTGAAGAGCGCCGAGGGCACCTGCCAGCGATCGGTCCGCAGGCCGAGGTTGAGGTACGAGTTGAAGAAGATCTTGCCGTGATCGAGCTCACAGTCGAGCGGGTTCTCGATGGAGCACCACCCGGCGCGTTGCTCCGCGTCCTCCTCGACCGTGAGCGGCTGGAACGCGCGGAGGCGGATGCGCTCGACGAAGCGGTCGCGGAACCCGTCCGGCAGCTCGCCGCGGACGTAGAACTTCGAGAATGAGATGGATCCTTTGAGTGCGCCCAAATGATCGTCCTTTCGTCTCGTGAGGACGAGCGACGTAGCCGAGGCGGCCCGCAGGCGTCAATAAACCGGACCCGGGCGGCCGGGCGTGCGTGCGGCCGGCGGGGTCAGACGGAATCTGACGGAAGCTGACGGAAGCTGACGGAAGCTGACGCGAGCTGACGCGAGCTGACGCGAGCTGACGCGAGCTGACGCGAGCTGACGCGAGCTGACGCGAGCTGACGAGATCAGACGTTGAACAGGAAGTGCGTGACGTCGCCGTCCTGGAAGACGTACGTCTTGCCCTCGACGCGCAGCTTGCCGGCGGCGCGGATCGCGGCCTCGGTCCGGTGCTCGACGAGGTCGTCCACCTTGTAGACCTCCGCGCGGATGAAGCCCTTCTCGAAGTCGCTGTGGATTACGCCCGCGGCCTGCGGCGCGGTGCAGCCGATCGGGATCGTCCAGGCGCGGATCTCCTTGGGGCCCGCCGTGTAGTAGCTCTGGAGGCCGAGGAGCCGGTAGGCCTCGCGCGCGAGCGTCGACAGCGCCGGCTCCTTCATGCCGAGGCTCTCGAGCATCTCCTTGCGCTCGTCGGGGGCGAGCTCGTTCAGCTCCGACTCGAGCTTGCTGCAGACCGGCACGACGCCGCTGCCCTCGGACGCGGCGCGCTCGCGCACCTTCGACGCGAGCGGGCCCGTGCCGGAGACGTCGGACTCGTCGACGTTCGCCACGTAAAGGACCTTCTTCGCCGTGATCAGGCCGAACGTCTTCACGACCTTGCGCTGGTCGTCGTCGAACGAGACCCCGCGCACGGGCTTGCCGGCCTGGAGCGCCTCGAGGCACCGCTCCATGAGCGCGATCTTCGGCAGGAGCTCCTTGTCGCCCTTCGCCTGCTTCCTCGTGCGCTCCAGCATGCCCTCGAGCGAGCCGAGGTCGGCCAGCATGAGCTCCGTCTCGATGGTGTCGATGTCGCGGAGCGGGTCGACGCCGCCGTCGACGTGCACGACGTCGGAGAGCGTGAAGCAGCGGACGACGTGGAGGATGGCGTCCACCTCGCGGATATGACTGAGGAATTTGTTCCCGAGCCCCTCGCCCGTGCTCGCGCCGCGCACGAGCCCGGCGATGTCGACCACCCGCACCATGGCGGGGACGATCTTCTCGGTCTTGATGTACTTCGCGAGCGTCGTGAGCCGCTCGTCCGGCACCGGCACGGCGCCGACGTTCGGCTCGATCGTACAGAACGGGTAGTTCTGCGCTTCGGCCTTCGCCGCCGTCAGGGCGTTGAACAGGGTGCTCTTGCCCACGTTGGGCAGTCCGACGATGCCGACCTCGACGCTCATGGCGCGCACGTCTAGCACAGGCAGGGTCGCGCGGCCGGCCTCGCAGTAGAACGCCCCTAAGGTCATCCCCGACGGACGCGGCGGTCGCCGCGGAAGGCCCTGGGGCTCAGAGTCCGGCCCGTCCGGCTCCCTGCACCGACGGCGCAGCGCGGCTCAGGAGGTGCGCTGGCCGAAAAGGCGATCGGCCCAGAGGACCGCGCCCGGCATGCCCGCGCCCGCGGTCAACGCCGCGCCCGATCCGGCGCGCGCAGGGCGCCGGCGAGGAAGTCGACGAAAGCGCGCACCCGCGCGGGGAGAAAGCGCGACGGGAGGTACACAGCGACGACCTTCCGGCGCACCGGAACCCACCCGGCGAGCACCTCGCGCAGCCCGCCCGCGGCGACGTCGGGCGCGGCGAGGTACGCCGGGAGCTCGGCGATGCCGAGGCCAGCGCGCGTGGCCTCGAGCACCGCGAGGACGCTGTCGCTCGAGAAGACCGCGGGTAGGCGCACCGGCGCCTCGGCCCCGCCGGGCTCGGCGAGCCGGAACACGACGTGCGCCGCGCCGCCCGCGCCGTAGCGGAGCCCGGCGTGCGATCCGAGCTCCGCCGCGTCGCGCGGGGCGCGGTGGCGGCGGAGGTACGCGGGGCTCGCGTAGAGCCCGCGCCGGTCTTCCTCGAGCGGGCGCGCGACGAACTCGGCCGGTGGGGCGGAGAGCATGCGCACCGCGACGTCGATCCGCTCGTCGACCAGATCGGCGAGCCGGTCGCCGCAGCGGAGATCCACGGTGACGCCGGGGTGCTCGGCCTGGAAGCGCGCGCAGAGCGGGGCGACGCGGCTCGCGCCGTAGACCGCCGGCGCCGCGACGCGCAGGGGGCCGCGCACCGCCTGGTCGCGCGCCGCTATGTCGCGCTCGAGCGACTCGACGTCGGCGAGGAGCTGCCGCCCGCGCGCGACGTACGCCTCGCCGAGGTCCGTGAGCGAGACCCGGCGCGTCGTGCGCTGCACGAGCCGCACGCCGAGCCGCGCCTCCGCGCGGGAGACGGCCTTGCTCACCGCCGAGGGCGTCAGACCGAGCCGCTCCGCCGCCGCGGAGAACGAGCGCAAATCCGCGATCGCGACGAGGAGCTTCAGCGCGTGCGCAGCCTCACCCGGGTCGATTGATGAACTCGGTTCATGAATCCTCGTCTTCACGCGCCGATTGTACGCCGCAGCGATCGGGTGCACCTCTCCATGCGCAACGGGACCTCCTGCCGGTCCCGGAGAGGAGAACGCCATGCGCGCCGTTGGATTGCACCGTTACCTGCCCATCGATCACCCCGAGAGCCTGCTCGACCTGGAGATCCCGGAGCCGACGCCCGGGCCGCACGACCTGCGCGTGCGGGTGCGCGCGGTGGCGGTGAACCCGGTCGACGTGAAGGTCCGCGCGCCGAAGCCAAAGGTCGAGGACCCGCCGCGCGTCCTCGGCTGGGACGCCGCCGGCGTCGTCGAGGCGGTCGGCGCGGAGGTGAGCGCGTTCCGGCCAGGCGACCAGGTCTACTACGCGGGGAGCATCGCGCGGTCGGGCAGCAACGCCGAGGTGCACCTCGTCGACGAGCGCATCGCGGCGCGGATGCCGCAGTCGCTCGGGTTCGCCGACGCGGCGGCGCTGCCCCTCACCGCGCTGACGGCGTGGGAAGGGCTCTTCGAGCGCCTCGGCGTCGATCGCGACGGGCGCGACGCCGGGCGCACGGTGCTCGTCATCGGCGGCGCCGGCGGCGTGGGCTCGATGGTGGTGCAGCTCGCCAAGGTCGCCGGGCTGCGCGTCGTGGCCACCGCGTCGCGCAAAGAGAGCCAGGCGTGGGCCCGCGCGCTCGGCGCGGACCTCGTCGTCGACCACCGCGCGCCGCTCCGCCCGCAGCTCGAGGCCGCAGGGCTGCGGCACGTGGAGCTGATCTTCAACACGCAGAGCACCGACGCGTGGTGGGACACGATGGTGGACGTCGTGGCGCCGCTCGGTCGCATCGTGGGGATCGTGGAGACGAAGGGGCCGATCGATCTCGGGAGGCTGATGTCGAAGAGCGCGAGCTTCGCGTGGGAGCTGATGTTCACGCGGTCCCTCCACGGGACCCCGGACATGGACGCGCAGCGGGAGATCCTCACGCGCGTGGCGGCGTGGGTGGACGAGGGGCGGCTCCGCACGACGCGCGGCCAGCACCTCGGCCAGATCAACGCGGCGAACCTGCGCGCCGCGCACGCGCACATCGAGTCGGGGCAGGCGATCGGAAAGCTGGTGCTGGAGGGGTGGGGCTGACCGCGACGGCCGCCGCGCCTTGCGCGAGGGCCGACGGCCCGCGACGGCCGCCGCGCCTCCGCCGGGTCAGGCAGGCGCGTCCGCGCCCGGGTGACCCGCGCCGCCACGCGGCCGCGCGCTCGGCCAAGGCGGTGCGCTCGGGCGCCGCTGCTACGCTGCAGCGACATGGCCGAGCCCACGTGGAAGAAGCTCGTCGACCAGCTCAAGAACGAAGGCTACAGGAGCCCATACCTCGACCGCCTGCGGCAGCGCCTGCCCGCCTCGGGCCCCTCGGACATCGCCGGCGAGATCCTCCGGGAGATGGCCTCGGCGCTCGGGAGGTCCGAGGACAAGGTCAACGTCGCGCTGCTGGAGCTCGAGCTGCAAGGCAAGGCGCTCGACGCGCTCGCCTGGCGCCAAGGCGCGGACCCGGGGGAGCGAGCGGCGAGGGTAGCGGCCTTCAACCGGCAGCGCGAGGCGGCGACCCAGGCGCTCTGGGAGCTGCGCGTACACCGGGAGGCGCTCGGGTTCCGGCGGAACGAGGACCTGGCCCAGCTGTATCCGATCCCGCCGAAGCGCACGTAGCCGCCCTTCACGCGGCGGCGCGCGGACGCCGCAAGTCACGCGAAGAATGAGCGGATGGCGGTCGCCACGCGGTCGATCTCCTCGCCCGTGAGCTCGGGGAAGATCGGGAGCGCGAGCGTCTCGCGCGCGGCGGCCTCCGCGACAGGGAGAGCGCCGGCCGGCGGGCCGAGCGGCGCGAAGCAGGGCTGGAGGTGGAGCGGCGCCGGGTAGTAGACCTCGGTGCCGATGCCCTGCTCGGCGAGGAAGCTCCGCAGCGGATCGCGCAGGGACGCGTCGTCCAGGCGGATGACGTACTGGTTGAACGTGTGCCCGGCGGCGGCGGCGTCAGGCAACGAGATGGGCAAGCCCGCCCCGCCGAGGAGCGCCGCGTACCGCTCGGCGTGCCGGCGGCGCCGCTCGAGGAGCGCGCCGAGCCGAGGGAGCTTGCGCCGGAGGAGCGCCGCCTGGAGGGCGTCGAGGCGGAAATTGCCGCCGACCAGCGTGTGGTGGTGCTTCCTGCGAGCGCCCTGCGCGCGCAGCGACCGGACGCGCTCGGCGAGGTCGTCGCGCTCGGTGGTCACGAGCCCGCCATCGCCGAAGCCGCCGAGGTTCTTGGTCGGGAAGAACGAGAAGCAACCGAGCTCGCCGAGCGCGCCCGCGCGGCGGCCGGCGCGCTCGGCGCCGAAGGCCTGGGCCGCGTCCTCGATGACCGGCACGCCGCGGGGCGCGATGGCCAGGAGCTCGTCCATCGGGGCACAGTCGCCGAAGAGGTGGACGGCGAGGATCGCCCGGGTGCGCGCGGTCACGGCGCGCTCCGCCGACGCAGGGTCCAGGTTGAAGGAGCCCGGGAGCACGTCCGCGAAGACCGGCGTCGCGCCGGTTCGATGGACGGCGCCGGCGGTCGCGAAGAACGTGTACGCGGGGCACACGACCTCGTCGCCGGGGCCGATACCGAGCGCCATCAGCGCCACGAGCAGGGCGTCCGTGCCGGAGGAGACGCCGAGCGCGTGCCGGACGCCGAGGTACGCAGCGCACTCCGACTCGAAGGCCTCGACCTGCGGACCGAGGATGTAGTGGCCGCTCTGGACGACCTCCTCGAACACCGCGGCGAGCTCGCCTTGCATCGCGAGATCGCCGCGGGTGCGGTCGAAGAAAGGAATGGGGGGCGGCGTCATCGCGCGGCGTCCTCGTCCTCCGGCGTGTGCACGTCGCGGTAATGACGCGCGGCCGCGGCGCGGGGCGCCGGGAGCGGCGCGTCCTCGTCGAGGTCGAGGCAGCGGACGACGTCGCCGCGGCGCTCGTAACGGTAGCCGCTCTCAGGGCAGCGCATCAGGCCGTCGCGCGAGGCGACGAGCTTGTGGCCGTGGCGGCTCATCCAGCCGGCGCGCCGGGCAGGGACGCCGGTGACGAGCGCGTAGTCGGGGACGTCGCGGGTGACCACGGCGCCGGCGCCGATGAACGCGTGGCGGCCGATCGTGACGCCGCAGACGACCGTGGCGTTCGCGCCGACCGTGGCGCCGCGGCGGAGGATCGTCCGGTCGAGGAACGCGCGACGGTCGATCGCGGCGCGCGGGTTGACGACGTTCGTGAGCACGGCGGAAGGGCCGAGGAACACGTCGTCCTCGATGACGGTGCCGTCGTAGACGGAGACGTTGTTCTGGACGCGGACGCCATCGCCGAGGACGGCGCTGCCCGCGACGAAGACGTTCTGCCCGAGCACACACCCGCGGCCGATCCTCGCGCCCGCAGCGACGTGGCAGAAGTGCCAGATCCGCGTCCCCTCGCCGATCGTGCACGGCTGGTCGATGCACGCGGTGGCGTGGGCGAAGAACGGCTGATCGAGCGGGCTCATCGCGCCCCTTCCGCGGACGGCGCGGGGCGCGCGCCGATGGGCTCCGGCGCGGCCGGCTGCGCGGGCTCCGGCGGGGCCGGCTGCGCGGGCTCCGGCGCAGCCAGCCGCGCGCCGCCGGCCGGGGGCGCGGCCCAGAGCCCCCAGGAGCCGCGCGTCGCGAGCGGCGTGCCCGCGAGGTCCGTCACGGCAGGGCGGACGCGCGCGATGAGGTGGGTCGCGCCCACCTCGGCGGCGCGGCGCGCGAGGGACGCGCGATCGTCGAAGCTCGAGCGGACGGGGGGATCGCGGGGGTCGATCGAGCGATCCGGGTGCACGCGCCCGGGGCGGCCGAGGGCGGCGAGCGCCGCGAGGTAGCCGTAGTCGACGACCTCGAGGAGGAGGGACGCGTCGGGAGGGGAGAGCTCGGCCGCGACGCGGCCGATGGCGACCTCGTCGCTCCGCGGGTTGAAGTGCTCGCGGCGCAGGCGGGGGCGATAGTAGAGGCCGATGAGGAGCACCCCCAGCGCCGCGCCGACGAGCGCCCGCCGCGCCCCGGGCGAGGCGCCGCGGAAGGCGCGCACGGAGAGATCGCCCACGGCGAGCGCGACCAGGAGCAGCGCGAGCAGGGTCGCGCGCTCGGGGTGGTGCGTGGGAGCGCCGTCGCGCACGAGGGCGAGCGAGAGCGCGGCGATCTGGAAGACGGCGACGGCGCCGGGCAGCACGTACGGGCGCGCCGCGCGCAGGAGCGGCGGGAGCGGGCGGGCCGCGGGCGCGGCGCCGGCGCGGCGGCGGACGCGCCAGGCGATCACGGCCAGGGCGACGGGAGCCAGGAACAGCTCCGGCTCCTCGCGCACCATCGCGGCGGGGTACGCGAAGAGCCGCGCGAGCGTGCCGTCTTCCCGCGGGCCGAGGGCGCTCCGGTAGGCGGCGACCCGGGCCAGGAAGTGCAGCGCTTCCCCGTGGGCGACGCGGTTCCACGCGATCCACGCGAGGGGGCCGGCGAGGGCGACGAGCGCGGCCGCCGCGAGCTTCACCTGCGCGGCGCGGCCCTGACCGAGGCGGGCCGCCGCGAGCAGCGCCATCGCCGCGAAGGCGGCGGCGACGGGCCAGGGCTCGTACCGGGAGAGCGCCGCGAGCGCGAGCGCGAACGCGCCGAGCAGGGCGCGCCCGGCCGGCGGCGCAGGGCCGGCCGGCGGCGTAGGGCCGGCCGGCGGTGTGACGAGCGACGCCAGCGCGAACAGGGAGAGCGCCGCCGTCGGCAGCTCGGGGACGGTCGCGACGCCGAGGCACGCGCTCCAGGGGAAGACGCTGGCGAGCACCGCGCCGGAGAGCGCGGCGCGGCGGTCGCCCGTGATCCAGCGGGCGGCGACGTAGATGAGCGCAGCCGAGAGGAGGCCGAGCGCGAAGGCGACGGCGCGGGCGACGTCGAGCGTCGGCGCGAACACGCGGAAGAGCGCGCCGTAGATCCAGAACGGGACAGGGAGCCAGCTCGTGCCCGTCGGGTCGAGCCGGGGCGCGTTGGCCCACTCCTGCGCGAGGACCACGCGCGCGAAGTCGTCGTCGCTCACCGCGCGGAAGCCGAGGGCGAGCGCGAGCGCGGAGACGGCTGCCTTGGCGAGCACGACGAGGGCAAGGTCGCGCGCGAAGGGGGCGGCGGAGGCCGACGCCCGATCCGCAGGCAACCCCGCGCCCTGCGCCCCGCCCGCCGCCCTGCTCGGCACGGGAGCGGGCCGTCCCACGCGGGCCTACTTCTCCTGGGACTTCTCGAACTCGCGCAGCTCCCGGTCACCCGCGGACGAGAGGTAAGCGAGCGACACGCTGGTCGCCATGAAGACGGCGGCGCAGATGGCCGTGAGGCGGGTCATGAAGTTGCCCGCGCCGCGGCCGCCGAACACCTGGGCCGTGGCGCCTCCCATGGCCGACCCCATCCCACCCCCGCGGCCCTGCTGGAGGAGCACGACGAGGATCAGGAACAGGCAGACGAACACGTGCACGATGTTGAGGAACGTGTGAAGCATCGGCGTCTTTCGGGTGGGCGAACCTGCCGGCGCGAGGGCCCGGGGGCAATCAGAGCGAGCAGAGCGAGCGGAGCAAACGGAGCGATGGCGGCAACCAGGGCACGCTGAGCGAGAGGGCGGGCCGGCGCTCCCGTCGCGAGACGGGACCGGCCCGCGATCTACCCCTGTTCCGCGCGCTCCGCCAGTCGGTGCGCGGCGTCGACGATCTTGGCGAACCCGGCGGCGTCGAGGGACGCACCGCCGACGAGCGCGCCGTCGATGTCGTCCTGGGCGAGCAGCCCCTCGGCGTTGTCAGCCTTGACGCTGCCGCCGTAGAGGATGCGCGTGACGCCGGCGAGGTCGTCCGAGGCCTTCGCGAGCAGGCCGCGGATGAACGCGTGGACCTCCTGGGCGTCCTCGGCGCGCGCGACCTTGCCCGTCCCGATCGCCCAGACGGGCTCGTACGCGATGACGCCGAAGCCGGGCTGCTTCGCGAGCTCGTCGAGGAAGGCGCGGACCTGACGCTCGACCACGGCGAGCGTCTCGCCCGCCTCGCGCTGCTCGAGCGTCTCGCCGACGCAGACGATGGGGCGCAGCTCGGCGGCGATCGCCGACGCGACCTTGCGGGCCACGGACTCGTCGGTCTCGGCGAACAGCTGCCGCCGCTCGCTGTGGCCGAGGATCACCCAGGTCGCGCCCGCGTCCTTGAGCATGCCCGCGGAGATCTCGCCGGTGAACGCCCCGGAGGCCTCGGCGCTCATGTTCTGGGCGGCGATGCCGACCTCGCTCTTCGCCTCCGCGAGCTCGTGGGCGACGGCCGCGATCGCCGTGAACGGCGGCGCGACCACCACCTCGGCCCGGGTGAGCTCGCGGGTCGCCTTGGCGACGGCCGCGGCCAGCGGGCAGGCGTCCTGCCCGCCGGCGTTCAGCTTCCAGTTGCCGGCGATGAGCGGACGACGCGAGGCCGCCCGGGGGGCGACGCCCGTGTCGCCGGGCGTGCCCCCGTCGTTCACGGGCTTCACTCGCTCACCTCGGCGGACCGGAGCGCCTCGACGCCCGGCAGCTTCTTGCCCTCGATGAGCTCGAGCGAAGCGCCGCCGCCGGTCGAGATGTGGTTGAAGCCGCGGGCGATGTCCTCGCCGGCCACCTTGACCGCCGCCGCGCTGTCGCCGCCGCCGACCACCGTGAAGCCGGGGGCGTTGCTCATGATCCGCGCGACGTCGAACGTGCCCTTGGAGAAGGCCGGCGTCTCGAAGAGGCCCATGGGGCCGTTCCAGAACACCGTCTTCGCCTTCTCGATCGCCGCGCCGAAGAGCTCGACCGAGCGGGGGCCGATGTCGAGCGCCATCGTGCCCTCGGGGATCGCGTCGGCCGACGCGGGCGTGCCCTGCGTCGCGTCGATGCCGGAGGCGACGACCACGTCGACGGGCAGGAGGAGCTGGATGCCCCGATCGCGCGCCTTGCTCATGATCGTGCGCGCGAGCGGGAGCTTGTCCTCCTCGATGCGGCTCTTCTGCACGTTCTTGCCCTGCGCGGCGAGGAAGGTGTTCGCCATCGCGCCGCCGATGCACAGGGTGTCGACCACGTTGAGGAGCGCCTCGACGACGTCGATCTTGTCGGAGACCTTGGCGCCGCCGAGGACGGCGACGTACGGCTTCTCCGGGCGATCGATGAGCCGGCTCAGCGCCTTCAGCTCCTTCAGCAGGAGCAGGCCGGCGGCGCGCTCGCGCACGAGGCGCGGCAGCGCGTGCACCGACGCGTGGGCGCGGTGCACGGCGCCGAAGGCGTCGTCGACGTAGACGTCGCAGAGCTCGGCGAGCTGGCGCGCGAAGCCCTCGTCGTCCTTCTCCTCCTCCTCGTGGAAGCGGAGGTTCTCCAGGAGACAGATCTGGCCCGCCCGGAGGTCGTAGATGACCTTCTTGGGCGAGTCGCCGACGCAGTCGTCCGGCAGGTGGACCTCGTAGCCGGTGAGCTCACTGAGCCGCCCCCCGCACGGCTCGAGCGAGAGCCCCTCGGTCTTGCCCGGCTTCGGGCGGCCGAGGTGCGAGGCGAGGATGACCTTCGCGCCCGCCTCCACGGCGAGCTTGATCGTCGGGATCGCCTCGCGGATGCGCGAGTCGTCCGTGATCTTGCCCGTCTTCTTGTCGAGCGGGACGTTGAAGTCGACGCGGATGAAGACGCGCTTGCCGCTCAGGCCGGCGGCGTCGCCGGCCGCGGCGAGGTCCTCGATGGAGCGGATTCCGGTGAGCTTCACGGCGCTACACGCCCTTCTTCGCCACGAGCTGAGCGAGGTCGATCATGCGGTTCGAGAAGCCCCACTCGTTGTCGTACCACGAGAAGATCTTCGCGAAGCGATCGCCGAGGATCGACGTCATCGTCGCGTCGAACGTGCTGGACGCGGGCGAGCCGATGAAGTCGCCCGAGACGAGCTCCCGGTCCGTGTAGTTGAGGATGTCCTTCATCGGGCCGGAGTCGGCGGCCTGCTTCATCGCGGCGTGGATGCTGTCCTTGGTGATCGGCTTCTCGGTCTCGAGGGTGAGGTCCACGAGCGAGACGTCGACGGTCGGGACGCGGATCGCGAGGCCGTCGAACTTGCCCTTGAGCTCCGGGATCACCTCGGAGAGCGCCTTGGCGGCGCCGGTGCTCGAGGGGATCATGTTCACGGCGGCGGCGCGGGCGCGGCGAAGGTCGCCCTTGCGGTGCGGGATGTCGAGCAGGTGCTGGTCGTTCGTGTACGAGTGGACCGTCGTCATCAGGCCGCGGACGATGCCGAAGTTGTCGAGCATCACCTTCGCGACCGGGGCGAGGCAGTTCGTCGTGCAGGAGCCGCACGAGATCACCGTGTGCTTCGCCGGATCGTAGAGGTTGTCGTTGACGCCCATGACGACCGTGAGGTCGTGGCCCTTGGCGGGCGCGCTGATGATCACGCGCTTCGCGCCGGCGTTCAGGTGGCCCGCGGCCTTCGCCTTGTCCGTGAAGATGCCCGTGCACTCGAGGACGATGTCGACGCCGAGGTTCTTCCACGGCAGCTCGGCCGGGTCCTTCAGCGCGAGGACCTCGATCTTCTGGTCGCCGATGCTGATGTGCTTGTCGCCGTAACCGACCTTCGCCGCCTTGAACTCGCGGTGGATCGAGTCGTACTGGAAGAGGTGGGCGAGGGTCTTCGGATCCGTCAGGTCGTTGATGGCGACCAGCTCGACGTCCTTCACCCCGCGCTCGACGAGCGCGCGGACAATGCAGCGTCCGATGCGCCCAAAACCGTTAATTGCGATCTTCGTCGCCATCACGAACTCCTGGGAAAGTGGCCGGGCGCGATACGTAGTCACCTCGCGCGCGACGGTCAAGCAAAGCTCTCAGGGGCGGAGCGCTGGCGATCTAGCGCGCGCCGCCGCGCCGCCGCGCCGCCGCGCCGCCGCGCTGTGCGCCGCGGTAGCGGCGCCTCGGTCGGCTGGTCGGGGGAGCGTGCGGGCAGGGAGGTGTTCGGTCGGGGAGGTGTTCGGTCGGGGAGGTGTTCGGTCGGGGAGGCGTTCGGTCGAGCGTGGCCCGCGTCGCCGCGCCGGCCTCGGCGCGGGGCGGCGCCCGGCTCAGACGGCGCCGACGAGCTGGAGGAGCTTCTCGCGGTTCGCGAGGCCGACTTGCGACCCCGTCTTCTGCCCGCCATTGAACGCGAGCACCGTCGGAACGCTCCGAATCCCGTACTTCTTTGTCGTCTCCGGAGACTCGTCGATGTCGAGCTTGCCGACCTTCACCTTGCCCTGAAAGTCGTCCGCGATCTTGTCGACGATCGGCGCGAGCGCCTTGCAGGGCCCGCACCAGGTGGCCGAGAAATCCAGGAGCACGGGGATGGGGGACTTGAGGACCTCGGACTCGAAATTCTGGTCCGTGATGGTGACGACGTTCGGGCTGCTCGCCATGGGTTGTCTCCGGTGCCGCGCTGTTCTTCAGGTTCGGGGCTGCGCCGTGGCGCGAGCGACGCAACCCCACAAGTGACCGAGGCTGCTTCAGCCAGTCGGCCCGAGGCAGAGCGAACGCCCTGTCGGGAGAGGAAATTAACTGGCGCGCACGCCTCCGGCAAGCGAGCGGGTGCGCGCGCCCGCGGAGGCTTCCGCTCCGGTGGTCGTTTTGGTAGATCGCCCGACCCGGATGTCGTCGGACGAGACCACCCCGAAGCGCCCGAGGGTGCGCGGCGCGCCCGCGACGGTCCCGCCGGCGGCGGCCGAGGTGACGGCCGCCTACAGCGCCGAGGAGACCTGGCGGCAGACGCGCAGAGCGCTCGTCGCGCCGCTCGAGCGCACCTTCACGCTCGCCGCGCTCCGCGACGCCTGCGCGCGGCTGGCCGAGCTCGCCGCGCGGCAGCGCCTGAGGATCCTCGAGGAGCCGCTGTTCGGCCTGAAGGGCGATCCCAGCGAGGATCCGCCGCACCTCTGGGGCTACGAGGCCGTGCTGCCGATCCACGGGGCGGCCAGGCCGGAGGGCGAGATGAGCGTCGCGCGCATCGAGGGCGGGCTGCACCTCGCCGCGGTGACGCCGCGCGGCCTCGGCGATCTCAGGGACCTGTACCGCTACATGTTCGGCAAGCTCCTGCCGGCCAAGAAGCAGCAGCTGCTGCGGCCGTACATTCTCCACCGGGTGCAGCGGCCCGCGGGCAGCCGGGAATGCGAGCCCGACGAGGCGGTCGCGGTCGCCGTCTACGTCCCGGCGGTGCTCTCGATCAAGCCGGTGCCGTTGCCGGCGAACGAAGCGGAGGCCTGAGCGCAGGCGGACGACCGCGGACGCGGCGCGCGCCGCACGGCAGGGAGGCCGCGCGACGCCGCGCGACGCGGACCACGCCCGTGTTACGAGCGCCTGCGCGCGCGGCGCCGACCCAGGATGGCCCCCCGAACCCTCGTCATCACGCCGACCTACAACGAGCGGGACAACCTCGCCGAGTTCGTGAGCTCCGTCCTCGCGGCGGCGCCGGAGGCGCACGTGCTCGTGGTCGACGATGCGTCGCCGGACGGGACCGGCGCCGTCGGCGACGCGCTCGCCGCCCGCGACGGGCGCGTCCACGTGCTCCACCGCCCGGCCAAGCTGGGGCTCGGCACGGCCTACCTGGAGGGCTTCCAGCGCGCGCTGGACGGCGGCTACGACGTCGCCTTCGAGATGGACGCGGACCTCTCGCACGACCCCGGCCACCTGCCGGCGTTCCTCGACGCGATCGCCCGGGGCGCCGACGTGGTCCTCGGCTCGCGCAACATGCCGGGCGGGGGCGTGGAGGGCTGGGGCCTCGGGCGGCACGTGCTCTCGAAGGGCGGCTCGCTCTACGCGCGGACCATCCTGGGCGTCGGCGTCCGCGACCTCACGACCGGGTACAAGGCGTTCACGCGGCGCGCCCTCCTCTCGCTCGATCTCGGCAGCGTCCGATCGAACGGCTACGCGTTCCAGATCGAGACGACCTACCGGGCGCTCCGCAAGGGGCTGCGCGTGGTCGAGGTGCCGATCGTGTTCGTCGATCGGCGCGCCGGCCACTCGAAGATGAGCCGGAGGATCTTCGCCGAGGCGATCGTCGAGGTCTTCCGCCTGCGGCTCGACGCCGCGCTCGGGCGCATCTGAGCGGCGCGCCCCGCCGCGGCGCCGCGGCGCGCGGGCCGGCCGCTCAGCGCTTCGCGGCGCGGGGCGGCCCGGAGGTCGACCGAGACTGCTCGTCGGCCGCCGCGTCGTCGAGCTCCGCGTCGAGATCGAGATCGAGATCGCTGTCGCGGAAGCGCGCGCGCCCGTCGACCTCCTGATCCTCGATGCGCACGCGCCCGGCCGCGCCCTCGGCGCGCTGGCCGGCGTCGCCCGCGTCGTCCACCGGCGCGCGCCCCCGGACGACGCGGATCGCGCGGAGCAGCGCGAGCTCGGCCGCGCGGCCCGCGCTGCGCACGCCGCGCGCGGCGTTCTCGCGCAGCACCCGGCCGAACACGAGCGACAGCAGCGTCAGCACCGTCGGGACGATCACCCCGAGCGCGAGGCCGACGGCGATTCGGGCGACGGTGAGGCCGAACAGCGCGGCCACGAGCGGCAGGCCATCGAGGCCGCGGACGGGCCTCACGCGGTAGCCGTGCTTGCGCGCGCGCCGCTCTTCCTTGCGCTCCCGCTTGCGCGCACGCCGCTCTTCCTTGCGCGCGCGCCGCTCTTCCTTGTGCCCGGCCGGGTCGCCGGCGGGCTCGCCGGCGCGCGATCGCTCGGGGGGCGCCCCGCCGCCGCCGAGGCCTTCCAGGAGCGGCGCGATGCGCGCGGCGCGGCGGTCCGGATCGGGCTCCAGCATCGCCGAGAGCGCCTTGACCAGCCGCGGATCCGCGCGGCCGCCGAGCGCCGCGGGCACGTCGATCGCGAGCCCCCGGTGCGGCAGGTTCTCGGGCTCCTCGCCGGTCAGCAGGCAGATCGCGGTCGCCCCGACCGCGTAGACGTCCGACGCGGCCAGCGCGCGGCCCTGGAACTGCTCCGGCGCCATGTACCCGAACGTGCCGACCACGGTGCTCCCGCCCTCGGGGCGCAGGCGGTCGCGGACCGCGCCGAAGTCGACGAACGCGAAGGAGCCGTCCGGCCGCCGGATCACGTTGTTCGGCTTGATGTCGCGGTGGATGACCGGCGGCGCGCGGCCGTGCAGGTAGTCGAGCACGCCCGAGGCGTCCCTCAGGAAACGCACGACCTCGTCCCGGCCGAGCACCACGCGGCGGCGGCGCATCGCGCCCAGGCTCTCGCCATCGATCTTTTCCATCACGAGGAAGAGCGCTCCGTCCTCCTCGAAATGATCGAGGTAGGCGGGCAGGCTCGGATGCGAGAGCGAGGAGAGCACCCGCGCCTCGCGCTCGGCGAGCTCCACGCCCTTCCAGCTCGAGGCGCCGCGGATCTGGAACCGCTTGATCGCGACCAGCTTGCCGAGCCGCTTGTCGACCGCCTCCAGCGTGTGCCCCTGAGCCCCTTCGCCCAGGGCCCGCGTGATCACGTAGCGCCCGTCGCGCAACGCCTGACCCGGCTCGGAGCTCATCGCGGAGCGAGGGTACACCGCCCAGGCAGCGACACCAGCGCGAAGCCGCTGGAGCACGCCCGCGTACGCTTGTCCGAGCGCGCGCTCCCACGCCGACCGAGCGCCGACCGGACGCTGACCGAGCGCTGGCCGTGGAGCGCTCTGCTAGAGTCGCAGGCGATGTCCCTGGTCCTCGTCCTCCTCGCGGCGTTCGCGGTCATGTACCTCCTGTCGGGGCTGCGGCAGATCAACCAGTGGGAGGCCGCGCTGCGCTTCACGCTCGGCAAGCTGACCGGCCGCGTCTCCCCCGGCGTGACGCTGTTCCTCCCGGGGCTGCAGGAGCTCCGGCGCATCGACACGCGGATGAAGAACCGCGATCTGCTGCAGCAGATGGTGATCACCCGCGACAACGTGACCACGATGATCGACGCGGTCGTCTACTACCGCGTCGTCGATCCGGAGAAGGCCACGCTGGCCGTGGAGAACTACGAGACGGCGATGAAGGATCGCGCGAAGGTCGTGCTGCGCGACGTGGTGGGCGAGACGCGGCTCGACGAGCTGCTCGCGCACCGCGAGGAGGTCGCCGCCAAGGTGGGCGCGCAGGTCGAGGCGGCGGCGGCGTCGTGGGGCCTGCACGTGGAGATGATCGGGCTCCAGGACATCGCGCTGCCGCCGCAGATGCAGGAGGTGCTCGCGAAGGGGGCCATCGCCGAGCGCGATCGGCGCTACGTGGTCATCAAGAGCGAGGCCGACGTGGAGAGCGCGAAGAACTTCGCCGAGGCGGCGAGCATCCTCGCGCGGTCGCCCGGGGCGATGGAGCTCCGGCGCTTCGAGGCGCTCGCGAACCTGAGCCAGGGCAACACGAAGGTGATCTTCGACCTCGCGAAGCCCTACGATGACGTGCGGCACGCGGCGGCGGCGATGGCGGAGGCGACCGCCGCCGAGGCGAAGCCCGTGCGCGTCCAGGAGGGGCGCCGCGCGGTCGACGCCGAGGCGCAGCGCGAGGCCGAGGCGGCCCTGGAGGCGGACGCCGCGCTCGAGATGGAGCGGACCGCGCGGCGCGGGCGCATGGGCGGGGCGTGATCCCGGCGCTGGCCGCGCTGAAGGCGGCGGCCGTGGCGCTGCTCGAGGCGCGCGGCGAGCGCGGCCTCTCCGCGCTGGTCGGCGGCGCCGGGCTCGAGCTCACCGGGCCGCCCGAGCGGTGGACCCTGGGGTCGCGCGCGGTGAGCGCGTCGCGCCTCGCGCTGACCGTCGACGCGCCGGCGTTCGCGGCGCTCACGGCGGACGCGGCCCGCCTCGCGGCGGTGAGGGAGGCCTTCGCGAGCGCGGTCCGCACGCCGGAGACGGAGCTCGCCGACCTGGCGGTGCTGCTGCGCCTGCCGGGCGCCGGGCGCGGGTGGAACCAGGTGTACCGGGAGGCCGCGCCGCCGGCCGCGCCGGAGCGGCCGCACCCCGACGCGGTCCTCGGCGGCGCGGCGGCGCTGCTCGAGGCCTCGGGCGACGCGCAGGGCGCGGCGATGCTCCGGCGCGCGCGGCTCGAGGCGGCGGAGGTGCCGAGCAGCGGCGGGTCGGCGCTGGTCCGCTGCGTGGTGCGGCTCGACCCGGCGGATCTCGCCGCGCTGGGCTGCGACGGCGAGCGCGCGGATCGGCTCCGGCGCGCCGTGCGCAGCGCCGGGACGCGCGCCGCCGAGGCGGTGGCGTCCGTGGAGCTCGCCGCGGCGCTCCGCCCGCTCGGCGCGGCGCCGGCGCCACGCGGCGCTGCCGATGCGCCGGAGGTGCGGCTCACGCGGGCGCTCGAGGCGCGCGGCGCCGTCGTGGTGCCCATCTCCCGCGAGGAGGGAGGCCCAGACGGCGGGGGCGTGGAGCTCGCCGTCGTGGCCTCGGGAGAGCTCCTGCACATCCGGATCGCGGCAGGCCCGGCGCGCGGGGGCGGCGAGCGCGGCTTCGGGGTCGAGGAGATCCGCGCGATGACGGTCGCCGCCCAGGACCTGGCGACGCCGGAGCGGGCCGGAGAGCTCGCGGCGCTGCTCTGCGGGGGCGGCCTCCCGTGACGAGCGCGCCCGGGCGCCGGGCCGCGAGCGTGGCGCCGCCCGCTTGATCTTGTCCTGCCGCCACGCGACCCCGTCCCGCAGCGCCTCGAGCAGCGCCTCCACCTCGGCGCGCGGCAGCCAGGGGTCGAGCAGCGCGAGCCAGCCGCCTTCGACGAGGCGCTCGACCCGCGTCGGCACGAGCGCCGACTGGCGCGCTCGCGGCGCGCGCGCCAGACCTGGCCAGGAGCACGCGTGGACTTCGACCTCGTCGTCTCGCGGGGGACGATCCTCGACGGGAGCGGCCAGCCGCGTTACCCGGCCGACCTGGGCGTCCAGGACGGCAGGATCGCGGCGATCGCCGGGCCGGGCGCGCTCGCGGGCAGGCGGGTGATCGACGCGCGCGGGCTCGCCGTCGCGCCCGGGTTCATCGATATCCACTCGCACGTCGACTGGCTCCTCACCCTGCCCGATCACGAGGAGATCCTCGCGCCGATGGTCGCGCAGGGCATTACGACCGTGGTGGCCGGCAACTGCGGGCACTCCCCTGCCCCCGTCACGCGCACGTCCATCCCGCTGGTGGAGCACTCCGCGGAGATCATGAAGGACCGAGATCTCGCGTATACGTGGCGATCGATGGGCGAGCTCCTGAGCGCGCTCGGGGGCGGCGGGCTGCTCATGAACGCGGCCCTCCTGGTCGGCCACGGCACGCTCCGCCAGGCCGTCATGGGCAACAACGCCGCGCCCCCGAGCCCGGAGCAGGTGCGGCGGCTGTGCGCGCTCGCGCGTGCGTCCCTCCGTGAGGGCGCGTTCGGCCTGTCGGCCGGGCTGGCCTACGCTCCCGGCGTCTTCGCGCGGAGCGACGAGCTCCTCGCGTTGCTCCGGACGGTGGCCGACGAGGGCTGCGTTTTCACGGTCCACGGCCGGGCCTACACGTGGGTCTCGCCCTTTTACAGGCCGCTGTTGCTCGGCCCGCCGCACAACCTCCGCTCCGTGCGCGAGCTGCTCGGCCTCGCCGAGCAGAGCCGCGCGAAGATCCAGCTCTCGCACCAGATCTTCATCGGCCGGCGCACGTGGCCCACCGCGCCCTGGGTGCTCCGCGCGATCGAGCGCGCGGTCGACAGGGGGGTCGACGCGGCGTTCGACGCGTTCCCGTACACGGCCGGCAACACGACCGTGAACGCGCTCCTCCCCGCCTGGGTGCTCGACGACTTCCGCGCCCGCATCAACGACCCGGCCGTCCTGCGCCGGCTCCGGCGGGAGTTCGCCATGTTCCGGCTGCTGCTCGGGCTCGATTACGCGGACATCCGGCTCCTCTGGGGCGCGGCGCCGGAGCTCGCCGACCTCGAGGGGCTCGACCTCCGGGAGATCGCCGGGCGCCTCCGCCTGAGCGAGTTCGACGCCTACGTGCACGTCGCCCGCGCGAGCGACGGCAGGGCGCGGGTGCTCATCGACACGTACTCCGGCGAGGGCGAGCGCGACGAGCCCCTCCGGACCGTGCTCTCGCACCCGCTGTGCGCGTTCGAGACCGACGCGATCCTCACGCGGCGCGGCCGGCACAACCCGGCGTCGTTCGGCACCTTCCCGCGGGTCCTCGGGCGCTACAGCCGCGACCTCGGGCTGTTCCGGCTCGAGGAGGCGGTGCGCCGGATGACCGCGCTCCCCGCCGAGCGGATCGGGCTCCGCGATGTCGGGCGGATCGTGCCTGGGCACTGGGCCGATCTCGTCGTCTTCGATCCGCTCACGGTCGCGGACAACACGACGCGGGAGCGAACGGACGCGCCGCCTTCGGGGATACGCGCCGTCCTGATCACCGGCGGTGTCGTCGTGCAAGACGGCGCGCTGGCGAGCAAGACGCGGCGGGGGCGCCTCCTGCGCAGGTAGGCCGGCAGGGCTTCCGAGCAGGGCGGCGGGAACGCGGGGCGAACTTCGGGCCTTCTCCCCGTCTCCTCGCCGCGCGGCTCAGCGCCTCGCCTCTCCGCGCATCACTTCTCCGCTCACCGCTGCGCCGACCGCTCCACGAGCCACGCCGGGTACCCCATCGACTCGGAGCCCTCCAGCCGGAGGTCGGGTTGCTCAGCAAACACCCCACGGCCCACGGCGTAGAGCGCCTCGAGCAGGGTCTCCGGCGGGCCGAACGCCTCGAGCCCGAGCGTCCACGCCGCCGGCGCGGCGTCCCCGCCCACGAGCTCGACCCGGGTCAGCTCCACGGTGCACCCGGCCCTGAACCGGCCCTCGCCCTTCGCCTCGACGGGGCGACCGCGCTCGAGACCGAACATCCTGAGCCGGCGCTCCTTCCGGAGCGTCAGCCATCCGCGGCCTTCGTCGTCGGCGTCGCTCGACGCGACGCACAGCTTCGTCCAGCGCTCCAGCTCGCCGAGGATCGTGGGCGCGAAGTGGACGGGGCCGAACGCACAGCTCCGGAACTTGGTCTCCAGGCTCGTGGTCTCGCGGCCGCCGCGCACCTTGAGCCCGAGATCGGCGCGCTGCGTCCGCACGTAGCGGTCGATCCGCGGCTCCTCGGCGGGCACACGCGAGAACCACGACGTAAGCCGCCGCACCCGGGCGTCCTCCGCCGGCAGGAACCAGCGGACCTCGATGCTCTCCCAGAACTTCATGCGTCCTCCCGTCCGGTGCGCTGGCGGCACGCGCGCCTCCGTCTCTGGGATGCCAGAGCGCGGAAGCGCGTGCGCCGCCGGCGCCGCGGAGGGTAGATCAAACCGCGTCCGCCAGGGACTGACTAGGCACCGAGCGAGCAACGAGTCGACGCGCTGCCCGTCCCGCGATCACGCCCTCGACGACGCCCGGAACGAATCCGAGACGACCTTCTTGGCGAAGTCGACGATCTGGTCCTTGGGAGCGTTCTGGATGGCGTACTTGACCACGTAGCCGCCGGCGAGGAGGGTGAGCTGGCGCAGGATCTTCGAGCTCGCCAGCACGCCGATCGCGAATGCCGCGCCGCCGATCGCGATCGGAACGATGTAGGGGACGTCCTTGACCTTGCTCTGGACGTCCTTGGCGAACTTCAGCAGCGCGTCGAGGCTCACGCCACCTTCGCCGCCCTGCGCCTGCTGCGATTCCTGCGCGCCGGACTCCTGGGAGCCGCCCTCGTAGATGCCGTTCTTGTATCCGCCCGAAGTGTACTGGTCATTCCCCATGGTCATAGCGCTCTACCTCGTCCTGAAGGATCAGCCTTGTAGATAGCGAGAGCTCCCGACTCCATGCGAAGTACATACCAACCTGGAAGGCCGCAGCGGCCGACGGGCGGCAAGGGTGGGCCCTGGCGGCTCGTCCCGGCGACAGGGAGCTCAGCGTGCGCTCGCGCTCGCCGACGATGGGGCAAGTTGGCCATGCGTGACAAATGATCCCGCCTCAGGCGCTCACGCGGGCTCAGTTGGCTGGAGCACGCCGGCGATGCAGCGGACGATGAGGGCTGCGCCGCGAGCCCGGCGCCGAGCCGCGAGCCCGGCGCCGAAGAGGGCAGACCGGGCGAGGGCACGGTCGGCCGGAGCTGGCCCGCCGCTGGAGCAGGTCACGGTCGGCCGGAGCTGGCCCGCCGCTGGCGCAGGTGCTGGAACAGACCTCTGCGATGGCTGGCCGGGGTAGCGGACGGAGCTGGCGAGAACGACGGGAGCCGGGAGCAGGCCACCTGGGCCAGGAGGAGGGCGTCCACAGCGCGACGCAGGCGCGGGCCGTCCTGTGCCGCTCCCGTGGACGGCTCCTCGAGGCCGCGAGCGCGGCACGTGCATCTTCCCTCGGAGTCGATGGGGCTCCGCAGGCTCGAGCGAGCCCTGGGCGCGATCGCCTCGCCGCGGGGACCGCGCAAGGATCCTCGGCTCGGCTGGTGCCGGCCGCTCGCGCGAGGCGGCGCGCGTGCTCGACCAGCTTCGCCTCCGCGTTCCAGCTTCGCCTCCGCGTTGCGGAGCGCTCCCGGCCCGCAATTTGATCCACGCGCGGCAAGCCGCGCCCCCCGCGACCAATGCGTCGAATGCGCGCGAGGAGCTCACCTCGGCATACGCGTTGCTCATCCCCGCGTGCCCATGTCTCTCACGGCGCTCCTGTTTGGTCGACGGCTGGCTTCGGATGAAGAAGAGAAGGAACAGATAGGCCCGTTCTCCGGGGTCCCGGTCCTCGGGCTCGACGCGCTCGCTTCCGCGTCGTACGGCCCCGAGGCCGCGCTCACCGTGCTCATTCCCCTCGGCGCGCTCGGCCTCCGCTACATCGTGCCGCTCAGCGCCCTGGTCATCGCGCTGCTCACGATCGTCTACGTCTCGTACCGCCAGACGATCGTCGCGTACCCGAACGGCGGCGGCTCGTACATCGTGGCCAAGGAGAACCTCGGCACCACCGCGGGCCTCATCGCGGCGGCGGCGCTGCTCATCGACTACGTGCTCAACGTCGCGGTCGCGGTCTCCGCGGGGGTGGGCGCGCTCGTCTCCGCGGTGCCCTCGCTCCTGCCCCACACGCTGGGCCTCTGCCTCGCCGTCCTCATCCTGCTCACCGCGGCCAACCTGCGCGGGCTGCGCACCGCGGGCCTCGTGTTCATGGCGCCCACGTACGCGTTCCTCGGCTGCCTCTTCGCGGTGATCGCGATCGGCATCGGCAAGACGCTCCTCCAGGGAGGGCACCCGACGCCCGTGGTCGCGCCGCCCTCGGGCCACGCCGAAGCCTCGCTCGGGACAGCGAGCTTGTGGTTGCTCTGCCACGCGTTCGCGAGCGGGTGCACCGCGATGACGGGCGTGGAGGCGGTGAGCAACGGCGTCCCTGCCTTTCGCAAGCCGAGCAGCCTGCAGGCGCGCCGGACGCTCTCGTACATCGTCGGCTCCCTCGGCGTCCTGCTCGCCGGGATCGCCCTGCTCACGCGGTCCTATGGCATCACGGCCACCGAGCCGGGCCAGACCGGTTATGAGAGCATCCTCTCGCAGGTGGTGAGCGCGGTCGTGGGGCGCGGCCCGTTCTACTACGCAACCCTGTCCGCCGTGGTGGCGGTGCTCCTGCTCTCCGCGAACACCAGCTTCGCCGACTTCCCCCGCCTCTGCCAGCTCCTCGCGATCGATCGCTTCCTGCCCGAGCCCTTCATCCACCGCGGCAGGCGCCTCGCCTTCTCCTACGGCATCGGCGTGCTCGCCGGGCTCTCGGCGATCCTGCTCGTCGCGTTCCAGGGGATCACCGACTCCCTCATCCCGCTCTTCGCGGTGGGCGCCTTCCTCGCCTTCACCATGTCGCAGTCGGGGATGGTCGCGCACTGGCGCAGGGTCGGCGGGAAACGCTCCGGGCTCCACCTCGCGATCAACGCCACCGGCGCGACGGCCACGGCCGCCACGCTGGTCGTCATCATCGTCTCGAAGTTCACCGAGGGGGCGTGGATCTCGTCCCTGCTCGTGCTCACGGCCTTCCTCACCTTCCGCGGCGTGCGGCGGCACTACGACCGCCTCGACGCGGAGGTCCGCACCCACGAGCCGCTCGACCTCAGCCCGCCCCCGCCGCCGCTCGTGGTGGTCCCCGTCCGGCGGTGGGATCTCGTGACGCAGAACGGGCTCCGCTTCGCCCTCCAGCTCTCGCCCGACGTGTACGCGCTCCAGGTGCTGCTCGACGATCCGCGCGTCGAGGACCTGAGCCGCGAGTGGCCCGCGCTCGTGGAGGAGCCCGCGAAGCAGAAGGGGCTCACGCCGCCGCGGCTGGTGGTGGTCCGGTCCAGGTACCGGCGGCTCTTCCGGCCGCTGCTCCGCTTCGTCGCCACCGTCGCCCGCGCCCACCCGGATCGGAAGGTCGCGGTCGTCGTGCCCGAGGTGGTGGAGTCGCGCTGGTACCATTACCTGCTGCACAACCACACGGCCACGATCCTCAAGTGGCTCCTGCTCTTCCGCGGTGGGAAGGGCGTCGTGATCGTCAACACGCCGTTCTACCTGCACGACGCGCCCAAGGCGGCTTGATCCTCGTCCCCGGGGCCAACGGGGTCCGCGTGCCCAGGGGCGCGGCGTCGGGCGTTCAGACGCGATCGAGCGTTCAGCGGCGGCGAGCCGTCAGGTCCGGTCGGTGCGCTCGAGCAGGGCGCCGGCGAGGCGGACGGAGGGAACGGCGAGCGCGAGCGCGGCGAGGAGGGCGAGCGGTCCGAGCCAGGCGAGCGTGCGGTCGTTCCAGATCAGGCTCGTCATGACCGTGAGCGAGGCCAGGGTCTCGCGGCCCTCGAAGAGGTCGGGGCGGTAGAGGAAGACGGCGGTCGGCAGGAGCGGGACGAACCAGACCACGAAGGCGATGAGCAGGGCGTGGAAGGCGTCGGCGACGCGGACGAAGATCGGGGTCAGGAGCGCGAGCTGGACCAGGGCGATCGCCGTCAGGGCGAGGCCCGCGCCGACGGCGCCGGCGACGGTGACGCTCGCGCCGCCGCCGGCGTGGGGGGCGACGGCGAGCCCGCACGCGAGCGAAAGGACGACGCCGGCGAGCACGGCCGCCGCGAAGACCGGCCAGACGCGCGCCGCGAGGAAGGCGGCGGCGGGCACGGGCTTGCTGAGGAGGAGGCCGAGCTGGCGCTCCTCGCGGGGGCCGACCACCGCGCCGAGCACGCCGGAGACGCCGACGAAGAAGGCGATGAACGACACCGCGAGGTGGTCGTTCGCCAGGAGGACGGCGCCCATGTCGTCGAGCCGGAAGCCGCGCTCCAGGATCGCGAGCGCAGGCCGCGGCATCCGCGGCACGAGCAGGTGGGTCCCGGCGATGATCGCGACGCCGGCGGCCGTGGCGACGAGCGGGGCGCGGCGCGGGGCGTGGCGGGCCTCCAGGAGGCGGTAGTCGCGGAGCGAGGCTTCGTTCACGGGTCAACCCTCCATGCGCCGGACCGCGAGGGCGCCGGCGGCGATCGCGAGCGCCGTGAGGGCGCTCAGGGTGAACATGGGCACGAGGAGGTGCTCGGGGCGGAGCGCGTCGAGGTGCGCGAGCGCCTCGGCGCCGAGCGCGATGGGGTTCACGAGGGAGGCGCGGCGCCAGGCGGGGTTGTAGAAGCCGAGCAGCGCCGTGCCCACGAGCGTGGAGAGCGCGAGGAGCGCCACCAGGACGCCGAGCCCGCGGCGGCCGACCCAGACGGCGATCGCGGCCGACAGGGCCGTGGCGAAGATCGCCGCGAAGAGGTGGAGGGACATCGCGGCGAGGAACACGCCGGGGCGGAACCCCTCGACGCGCCACGCGAAGTAGACGGCGCCGACGAGGTGCGCGGCCACGTAGAGCGTGGCCATCACCGCGCACGCGGAGACCGCCCGGACGACGAAGTACCGGGGGAGCGAGATCGGCTTGGCCGCGAGCACCGGGAGCACGCCGGTGTCGCGCTCGCGCACGACGATCCCCCCGGCGAGCACGACGGAGACGATCGCGATGACCTTGTTCATGGACAGGTCGATCCAGAGATAGAGGAAGAGGGCGAAGCGGTCCTGCGCGCCGAACCAGGCCGTCATCGCCTCGGTCACGTGCGCGGGCGGGCGGGCGAGCAAGACGGGCACGCCGAGCACGGCGTAGGCGAACAGGGCGGCGACGAGCCAGATCTTCCGCTCCCGGAGCGCGGCGAGGTAGTCGAGGAAGGCGAAGCGGATCACGCGGCCTCCCGGCGCACGAGCGCGAGGTAGAGCTCGTCCATGGTGGCGGCGCCGTGCGCCCGCCGGAGCGCCGCGATCTCGTCGCACGCGACGAGCCGGCCGCGGTGCAGCACGGCGACGCGGCGGCACAGGGTCTCGACGTCGGAGAGGATGTGCGACGAGAAGAGGATCGTGACGCCGCGCTCGCGCGCGAGCTCGCGGAGCAGCTCGAGCAGCTCGTGGCGGCCGAGCGGATCCAGGCCGGAGGTGGGCTCGTCGAGGAACAGGACCCGGGGGTCGTTCACGAGCGCCTGCGCGAGCCCGACCTTCTGGGTCATCCCCGTGGAGAAGCCGCGGAGCTTGCGATCGGCGGCGGCGGTGAGGTCGAACCGGCCGAGGAGCGCCTCGACGCGGGCGCGCGCGTCGGCCCGCGGCAGCGAGAACATCGCGGCGACGTACTCGAGGAACTGGCGCGCCGTCATGTCGGGCGGCAGCGCGTAGCTCGCGGGGAGGAAGCCCGCGGCGCGGCGCACCGCGAGCGTGTCGGCCGCGACGTCGTGCCCGAGCACGCGGGCGCTGCCGGCCGTGGGCCGCGTCAGGCCGAGGAGCATGCGCAGGAGGGTGGTCTTGCCGGCGCCGTTGTGGCCCATGAGCCCGAAGATCTCGCCGGGCTCCACGGTGAAGCGGATGTCGGAGGCCGCCTCGACCGCCCCGAACCGCTTGGAGAGGCCTCTCACGTCGATCGCTGTCACGGATCACCTCCTCACGTCTGCGGCTTCTGCTGCCGTGGTTTCTGCTGCCGTGGTTTCTGCTGCCGTGGTTTCTGCTGCCGTGGCGTCTGCCCCTGCGGCTCCTGCTGCGCGGCCGCGCGCTCGATCGGGGCGGCGGGCACGGGGCGCGGCGCGCCCGGGGCGGCGCGCGCGGCGAGGCCGGCGGCGAAGATGTCGACGATGGCGTCGAGCGCCCGTTCGCCGGGGAACATGCCCGCGGTCGCGAGGCGGAGGTGCAGCGGGACGAAGCGGAGCGCCGACAGGACGAAGGGCACCGCGTCCCGATCGATGTCGGCGCGGATCTCGCCGCGCGCGACGCCCTCGTCGACCCACCGGAGCAGGCTGTCGACCTCGGCGCGCGCGGCGCGCTGCTCCGTCGCGGCCTCCTCGGGCGGGCGGAGCGCGCGGAGCTCGGGATCGTCGCGGAGCAGGCGCTCGAAGAGGGGCTCCTCCCCCATGAGCCGGTAAACGAAGCGCAGCGTCGCCTTGAGGCGCTCGAGGGGAGACTCGAGCCTGGCGACCTCGGCCTCGTAGCGGGAGCGGATCATGCCGAAGAGCTCGGCGACCACCTCGCGCAGCAGGATCTCCTTGCTCTCGAACTCGAGGTAGAGCGCCCCCTTCGCGCAGCCGACCTCGGCCGCGATCGCGTCGAGCCGCGTGCCCTTGAAGCCGCGCTCCGTGAAATGCCGCTTGGCGGCGTCGAGGATCCGCCGGCGGCGCGTCGGATCGCGCGGCGCGACGACGCGGTGGCCGGAGGACGGCGGGTCGCTGCTCACAGAACCAAAATGACTCGTTCAGTCATTCCAGTCAACTCGACCGACAGCATCGCCCGGCGCCGCTTCCGTGCCCGGGGCGCGGCGGCTCCGGACATATGCCCCGGCCGGAGCGCCGTTGCGCCCGAGCGCGGCGGTGGCGGCAATGGCGCGGGCGCGCTCGCCCTCAGGCGTTCACCACCACGACCGCTCCCGGGCAAGCTCGACGATCGCCGCAGAGAGCTTGTGGGGGTCGTGGCGGATGAGCTTCCCGCCGAACAGCAGATCGGCCGGGACGAGGAGGTCGGATCTGAGCCGCCTGTCCGGCGAGGTCACGACCGGCTCCGAGCCGGCCGAGGCGTACTCCAGGAGGCTCGCGGACGGCCATACGTCGTTGTAGAGCACGGCGTCGAGCCGGGCCTCGCCGAGGTACATCGCCATGGTCCCCACGAAGTCCTCGACCGTGTAGCCCGGGGTCTCGTTGGGCTTCGTCATCAGGTTGCACACGTACAGCGCCCGGGCGCGGCTCGCCGCGATCGCCTCGCGGACCCCTTTGACGAGGAGGTTCGGCACGAGGCTCGTGTAGAGATCGCCCGGGCCGAGGATGATGAGATCGGCGTCGGCGATCGCGTCGAGCGCCGCCGGGTACGCGTGGGCCTCGGGGTCGAGATAGACCGAGAGCACGGGCGCATCGAGCATGTCGGAGAGGTTGTCAATGGACGCCTCCCCGCGGATGGTCCGGTCGTTCTCGAGGTGCATGACGAGATCGACGTGATCCATCGTGACCGGGAGGACGCGGTTCTCGACGGAGAAGATCTCGTGCAGGCGCTCGACGGTGAGCGGGAGCGAGCCGGTGATCTCCTGCACCGCGGTGAAGATCAGGTTGCGCAGGGTATGCCCGCCGAGGCTCCCCGAGCGGAAGCGGTGGCCGAGCAGCTCCTTCAGCGCGTCCGGGTGCGAGGAGAGGGCGACGAGGCAACGCGTGAAATCGCCGGGAGGCAGGAGGCCGTATTCGTCCCGGAGCCTGCCGGAGCTCCCGCCCGAGTCCATCATGGTCACGATCGCGGTGATCCGGGCGCTCAGGTCCCGCAGGCCCGTGAGGAGCGTGTAATGGCCCGTCCCCCCTCCCACGGTCACGATCTTCGGCGTCGCCATCGGGGCGAGGGTATCACGCGGCGGCGCGGCGCCGACACCGGCCGTCACGCCGCCGAGATCTCGACCCGGGGGCGCGGCGCGCACTTCGCGAGGCGGCTCGAGGCGACCGCGTGGTAGGCGGGCGCGATCTCGGCGCTGTAGCAGCGCCGCCCCGCGGCGAAGGCCGCCACCGCGACCGAGCAGAGCCCGCCGAACGGCTCCCACACGACGTCGCCGGGATCGGACGAGGCGCGGATGATGCGGTCGAGGAGCTTGAGCGGCTTCTGGTTGCCGTGCACCGACCGGGTCTCCTCCTTGAAGCGCTCGGGCCCCCGGACCGCCGGCTCGTGCCAGACGTTGGTCACCCCGATCTCGCAATGGAACTTCGCCCGCAGGCGCGACCATTCGTCGCCGGTCAGCGGGCGCTTGCCGTCGACCGAGAAGTAGGGTCGCCCCTCGGGGCGGCCGTGCGTGTTGGCGAAGGCGACGAGCCGCTCGAACGCCGAGGCCGGGGGGTAATACCAGAGGTGACAGCGCGTGAAGTACTTCCGCGTGGCGGCGTTCTTCACGCCGCACGCCTCGTTGGTCTGGCAGAGCGGGAGGCCGGAGCGCTCCCACTCGCGCCGGAGCCAGGCCTTGAGCGTCAGCCGCGAGCCCTCGCTCTCGAGCAGGACCCTGCGCACGTACTGCACGCACACCTCGCTCACGACCGGGAATTTGCGCAGCGTCCGCGTGTTCGCGTTGCCCGCGACGTGGGCGATCCCCTTGTCCCAGACATGGCAGCTCCGGTACTCCCATCCATGCTGGTCGAGCAGCGGGTGCACGGTCGCCCAGCCGATCTCCGTCCCCCAGAACCAGAGCGTGGCCGACGGCAGGGCGCGCTCCGACCAGGCCGCGACGTGGGGCGCGTACCACGCGGCGAGGCCCTCGTGCGTCGGGGGGTCGCCGGGGAACCCGGAGACGCCATAAGCGCCGTCGGAGACGATCACCGTGGGCCTCGGCCAGGTGGCGTAATGATCCAGCGCGTCCCCGAGCTTCAGGACGGGCTGGTGGTCGATCGACAGGCGCTTCGCGGAGGGGTGCACGCGGCCATCCAATCGAACCGGGCGGATCTGTCAACAAATCGGCGGTTTTTGCGGCGGCGTGGGGCGGCCCGGCGGCCGCCGGCGAGCGCGGGCGTCAGCCCTTGCCCTCGGGGTAGAGGTGCTCGACCAGGGCGTCCGCGAGGTCGTCATAGAGCTCGCCCTCGCCCTCCATCCGCCGGAAGTGGTCTTCCGCCGGGTCGTACACGTAACGCACCGTCGTGCGGGGCTGACCGTGCTTCTCCGCCGTCATCACCATCGCGCCGATGTCGCGCTGCCACTCGACCGCGATCTCGGCGTTGCGCGGGGGGCGCTGCAGGCGGAACTTGCCGGCGCTGTCGCGCCAGACCCGGAGACCAGGCATCGCGTTCTCGCCGGTGAGATCGCGGGCGAGCCGCTCGATCATCTTCAGCCCCTGACGGTTCAGCAGCGCCGATCCGGACGGGGCGATCTTCTCCTGAAGCGCCTTCGAGAGGGCCTGGAGCTTCTGTCGACCGCGTTCTTCCGACATTCGACGACCGTACCACACGGCCGCATCCACCGTCGACGACGGCCCGCAGCCCACCTCGCCTGCGGCGCCGGCGGCCGCCGCAGACCAAGGGCGCGCGCTCGCGGTGTGCTGCGGCGCGGTCCTATGAAGACGTAATCCGAAGTCGCCAAGAGCGAGAGACCCTGCGGAATAGAGGGAGCAATAGGGAATAAGGAGCAATAAGGAGGAACAGGGGGATGAATGAGGACGAATGAGGACGAATGAGGATAAATGAGGGACGAGGGGGAACGAGGGGGAACCAAGGCGCAACGAAGAGCCGCACTGCGGCTGGACAGAATCGCGCCGACCTCGTGCGCCGCCATCACGACGGCATTTACGCGGACCGAGCCATGGGCGTATGGTGGGACGATCGGAGTTCTTCTTCGCTTTGGTCGGCGCGCCTCGCGGTGCGCGCGAGAGCGCCGGCGCCGTGGTGTGCCCAGCGTGTGCCTATCCCCCTGGATTTCTCGACCCCCACGCGGAGGAAACATGAATGCATTGAAGCGCAGGAGCTCACGTTCCGTCGTCTACACGCTCCCGGCCGTCATCCTGGCGGGGCTCTGCGCGCTCGCGCCGCGCGCAGCCCAGGCTCAAACTGCAGCGGCGCCCAACCTCACCTACTGGGCGAACACCCTCGCCGACCACGTCGCGCCCGAGAACAACGAATACGGGAGCTCCCCGAGTTATGTTTTCTGGGCCGGCGTCGCAGGATCCAGCGAGTACAAAAGCCGCACCTTCTGTTCGACGTTCGTCACGAACGTCCTCAAGCAGACCTACGGGCTGACCTCCTACAACATCAGCGCCTGGTTCGGCAGCACGAGCCCCAACGCGATCCAGTACCACGACAGGATCGTCGAGCAGTTCGGCTTCGTGCAGGTCTCGTACATCGACGAGATCGAGGCGGGCGACGTCATCGCCATCAAATACCCGGCGGGGAGCGCGGCGTCGGGCCACGTGGCGATCGCGATGGGGCCCGCGCGGTCGCGCGTGGCCAGCTATCCGTACGTCTCGGGGACGACCCAGTACGAGATCGCCATCGTCGACTCGAGCAACACGGGCCACGGCATGACCGACAGCCGGCGCAACCCGGACGGGACATGGCACCCGGGCGTCGGGAAGGGCCTGATGCGCTTCTACACGAACAGCAGCGGAGAGATCGTCGGACATACGTGGAGCCCGCAGGCGAGCGCGACGTATTACCCGAGCTACGTGCGTCCCATCGCCATCGGCCGGGTCACGACGCCCTACGCCGAGCTGCCGCTGCCGGAATAGCCGGGCTCTCCGCTCCCCTCGCCGCCGCCCCGTGCCTGGCGTGGTGCCTCGGCGCCTCAGCGCGCCACGCGCGCGAGCTCCAGCGGCTCGGCCTCGAGATCGAGGCCGTCCAGCATCGCCGCCGTGGCGGCGACGCCGGGCCGCTTGGCCTCCGGCACCCACGCCTCGACATCCATCAGCTCTCCTCCGACCACCTCCGACGATCGCAAGAGGGCCCGGCCCACGTGCGCGCAGAGGCTCACGTGCACCCGCGCGTCGCGGCCCCGCCGCTCGCCGAGCGCGCCGTCGAGCGCCAGCGCGGCGGACACGACCGCCCGGCGCGACGCCCCGTCCGAGCGCTCCGGGCCGGCGAGCTCCTTGACGAGCAGCAGGGTGTTGCCGGTCCGGAGCGCCACCCCGAAGCCCTTCGCCGCCATGAGGCGCGACGCGAGCGGCAGGACCTCATCCATGTCGGTGAGCAGGGCGTCGTCCGGGTCCTCCATCGCGCCGCAGTCCGCGTACACCTCGACGTGGATCGCGGCCATCCGGCGCTCCTCCGGTCGCCCGGACACCGGCAGCACGCTCCGCCGCTCCGACGTCACGGCGGCGCGGAACCCCTCGAGGAACTCCGCCGCGGTCTGGTGCCGCGCGGCGGGATCCTTCGCCATCGCGCGGAGCACCACCTCGTCGAGCTCGGGGCTCACGGGGGCCTCGCGGCTCGGGCTCGGCGGGAGCACCCAGAGGTGCATGTGCAGGAGCGTCGCGAGCATGGAGTCGAAGAACGGGAGCTTGCCCGTCAGCATGTAATAGGCGAGCGCGCCGAGGGCATACACGTCCGTGCGCGCGTCCGCCTGCTGGCCCTTGATCTGCTCCGGCGCCATGCACGCCGGCGTGCCGAGCAGGTGAGTCGGCGCCGTGATGCCCGGCCCCGCGTCGTCGAGCACCTTGGCCACGCCGAAATCGAGGAGGACCACGCGCCGAGACGCGCCCTCGTCGGCGATGAACACGTTGGACGCCTTGAGATCGCGGTGGACGATGGCGCTCTTGTGGACCGCCGACAGCGCCTCGCAGACAGGCTCCAGGATCTCGAGCGCCTCCTCCGCGGACAGCCTGCCATGAGAGAGGATGTACGACTGGAGATCCTCCCCGCTCAGCAGATCCATCGCGAAGAACGGGCTGCCCCCGTCAATCTCGCCGCAATCGAGGATGCGGATCACATTGGGATGATCGATCCGCCGGATCGCCTGGATCTCGCGCTCGAAGCGCACGACCGCCTCGCGGGTGAACGCGAGCTCCGGGTGGAGCACCTTGACCGCCGCGCTCCGGCCGCTCTCCGCGTGCACCGCCCGGTAAACGACGCCGAAGCTGCCGTGGGCGATGCTCTCCTGCACGAGGTAGCCGCCCACCTGGCTGCCGGGAGGTAACGTCACCACGCGGCCCGACGAGGCCGGCGCGCCGCAGGCGTCAGGATCGAGGAACGGCCCTGCCCCGCCGTCGCACTCCGTGCGCAACGTGGCGCTCCCATCCGACAAAGCTCGCGGGATCGCAGCCTCCTGCGCCGGCACCACGGAACGGATGGTCTCTTGCCACACCACGCCAAAACATAAGCACATTCCGTACCATCGACATGCCCCGGTCGAAACCTTGCGCACGACCTGGGACGCGAGCGAGTAAGCTCCGAGGGAAGGAGGCAGTTTGCCCCGCTGTCCGGTCTGCCATCGCCGCGTCACCGGCACGACGCCCTGCCCGCGCGACGCGTGGCTCCCGCCGCCGAGCCGCACGCTCGACGTGGCCGAGGAGCCGGCCCCGCCCTCCCTGCCCGGGCTGACGCCGGTGCGGCTCGTCGGCGCGGGCGGCTTCGCGACGGTGTGGGAGGCGGCCCGGGCGGCGGGCGAAGGCGCCGTCGCGCTCAAGGTGGCGCGGTGGACGAGCCCCCTCACGACGGAGCGGTTCCGGCGCGACGCGGAGGCGCTCGCGCAGGTGGGCCCGCCCCACGTGCCCCGGCTCCACGAGAGCGGGACGCTCGGCGACGGCCGGCCCTACATCGCGATGGAGCTCGTCCGCGGCAGGACGCTCGCCGAGCTGCTCGCGGAGCTCGAGGCGCCGCCGAGCGCGGCCGACGTCGTGGCGACGGGCGCGGCCATCCTCGAGGCGCTCGCCGCGGCGCACGCGAAGAGCGTGATCCACCGCGATCTGAAGCCCGAGAACCTGCTGATCACCGAGGGGGAGCGGCGCGTCGTGCTCCTCGACTTCGGGCTGACGAAGCACGCGCGGACGCCGGAGGAGGAGGGCCTCACGCCCCGGGGCACGGTCGTCGGCACCCCCGAGTACATGGCCCCCGAGCAGCTCCGCGGCGACCCGGTGCAGGACGAGCGCACGGACATCTACGCGTTCGGCGTGATCCTCTACGAGCTGCTGACGCTGCGGCTGCCGTTCTGCGGCGACCGGAGCGCGGTCGAGCACGGCCACCTCGCGCTCCGGCCGCCGCGCCCCCGCGAGTTCGCGGCCGTGCCCGAGGAGCTGGAGCGGCTCGCGCTCGCCTGCCTCGCCAAGGAGCCCGAGCGCCGCCCGCCGGACGTCGCCGCGCTCCGGGGCGCCCTCGCGCGGGCGTGCCCGAGCGACGCGCCGCCCGCGCCGCACGCGTCGCCCCCGCGCGGCGCGCTGCTCACCGAGGGCCGCCAGCCCGCGATCGTGCTCGTGGCCGAGGCCAAGGGCGCGTCCGCCGGCGTGATGAGCGCGGTGGCCGCGCGCAAGGGCTTCGTGGCGCGGCAGCGCGGGAGCCGGCTCGTGTGCGTGTTCTCGGGCGTCGACGCGGACGACCCCGTGAGCGCCGCGATCGCCGTCGCCCGCGAGGTCGAGGAGCGGTACGCAGGGCGCGCGGCGCTGCACCTCGCGGGGCTGATCGTGCGCCGCAAGGAGCAGGGCCCGCCCGCGGTCTACGGCTCGCCGGTCGAGCAGCCGGACGCCTGGATGCCCCCGGACGGCTGGGGCGGCGTGGTGCTCACCGTGGACCTCGTGCGCGCCCTGCCCGAGGGCGAGCTGCGCAGCGCGACGCGCGATCCGGCGCTCTCGCGCTCGGCCGGCCGGGCGTTCTACCGCCTCGCCGCCGCGCCCCCCGCGCTCAGCGACCCGCTGCGCGCGGCGCGCGGCGCGCCGCTCGTCGGCCGGGGCGAGGTGCTCGGCGCGCTCGCGGCGAGCATGGACGCGAGCATGTCCGGCGCGTGCCCCGGCCTGTTCACGCTCATCGCCGAGGGCGGCCTCGGCAAGTCGCGCCTCGCGGACGAGGCGGCCGCGCTCGTGCGGCGCATGCAGGGGCGGGCCCAGCTCATCGCGGTGCGCGCGGCGCAGCCGCTCGCGGGCGAGCGCGCGTCGATCGAGCTCCTCGCCCGCGCGCTCGACGCGACCCCGGGCGCCCCGCCCGAGGATCCGCGGGCGTTCTGCGCGGCGAGGCTCGGCGAGGAGCTCGCCGAGGAGACGTGGCGGGCGGTGGCCGCGGCGCTCGGGTGGACGCCGGCGGAGGAGCTCCTCGCGTCGCCGTGGTCGCTGCGGCAGAGCACGATGCGGGCGATCGCCGGGGGGCTCCGGCGCCGCGCGCGCGAGGCGCCGGTGGCGGTCATCCTCGACGACGCGCACTGGGCCGACGACGCGGCGCTCGACGCGCTCGAGTACGCGACGCTGGACGCGCCGGGCTGCGCGCTCTGGGTGCTCGTGGCGGCGCACCCGAGGTTCGAGGACATGCGCCGGGGCTGGGGCGCGCGCGCGGAGCGGCACGACCGCGCCGTGCTCGGGCGGCTCTCGGAGCAGGACGCGATGCGGCTCGCCGCCGAGCTGCTCCGGCCGGCGGAGTACCCGCCCGAGGCCGCGCTGCGGCAGCTCGCGGGCTGGGCCGGGCACAACCCGGCCTCCCTGACGGAGCTCGTCCGCGCGCTGAAGCGCACGGGCGCCGTCCAGCAGCGCCCGACGGGGACGTTCTACGTCGCGACCGCCGCGCTCGACCAGCTCCCGCCGCTGCCCGTGTGGCAGTGGCTCGCCGCGCGCCGGCTCGACGCGCTCTCGCCCGAGCTCGCGGCGTGCGTGCGGCTCTGCTCCGTGCTCGGCCCCGACTTCACGCGGGAGGAGGTCGAGGAGATCCAGGACGCGATCGAGCAGGCCGGCGGCGCGAGCACGCCGATCGACGCGGGGGTGGGCCTCGGCGCGCTCTCGTCGCTGGGCCTGCTCGTGCGGTCCGAGCGCGGGATCTACGCGTTCGAGAACGCGACGTTCCGGGACGCGGTCTACGACGGGCTCGCGCCCGCGCAGCGCCAGACGATCCACGCGCACGCGTTCGCGTGGTGGCGGCGGCGCGTGGATCCCGCCGCCCCGGACCGGCGCGGCCTCGAGCACCTGGCGCGGCACGCGGCGGCGTGCGGCGAGCGCGCGCAGGCGGCCGCGGCGCACCTCTCGCTCGGCGACCGGGCGACGGCGAGCCACGACAACGTCGAGGCGGACCAGCGGTACACGGCGGCCCTCGCGCTGCTCGACGAGGCGGCCGCGCGGCCGCGCGCGCTCGCGCTCGCGGGCCGCGCCAAGGCGCGTTACAGCCTGCACCGGATCCCCGAGGCGCTCGCCGACCTCGAGCTCGCGCGCGGGCTCTCGCGCGAGCTCGGCGACGACCGGCTCGCCGCCGAGCTCCTGCTCGAGGAGGCGACGGCGCTCGATCACGCGACGGACTTCGCCAGGTCGGCGCGGCGCGCGGACGAGGCGCGCGTGTTGATCGAGCGCCTCGGCGACGCGCGGCTCGAGAACCGCCTGCTCATGGCGCTCGGCCGCTCGCGCTGGCGGCAGCAGCAGGTGGCCGAGGCGATCGGGCTGCTCGAGCGGGCCTCGGCCGGGGCGGCGGCGGACGGCGACCGGGAGACGCGGGTGATCGCCCTGCTGCTCCTGTCGAGCGCGCTCGTGATCTCGGGCCGGCTCGGCGACGCGGAGGCGCGCTTCTGCGAGGTGATCGCGCTGTCCAAGGAGATGAGGGACCGGCTGCACCTCTGCTCGGCGTACGCGAACCGCGCCTACCTGTGGGCCGCGCTGAGCGCGCCCGAGCGCGGGCTCGAGGATCTGAGCCGCGCCGTCGAGCTCGCGCGCGAGATCGGCAACCCGGGCCCCGAGCACGTCGCCACGCACAACCTCGCGGAGCTGCTCCACTGGTGCGGGCGCGCGGACGAGGCGCTCGCGCTGGCGCGCCGCTCGCTCGTGCTCGCGGAGCGCTTCGGCGGGCGCGACGCCCCCGACGACGCGCTGCTCGACGCGCTGCTCATCGCCCGCATCCAGGCGGCGCGCGGCGATCTCGGCGAGGCGGCGCGCCTCGTCGCCTGGATCGACGAGCGGTGCAGGCCGGACCCGTCGAGCCCCACGATCTACGCGCTGTTCCGGATGCTGAAGCTCGTGCTCGCCGCGGGGGGGATCCGCGGCGCGCCCGCCGAGGGCGCCGAGGAGAACGGCTGGGAGGCGCTCACGGAGCTCGCGGAGCGCACCGTGCCCGTGGAGGAGCTGCTCGAGGTGCTCTACTTCCGCGCGCGCGTGGCCGCCTCCGCCGGCCGCCACGCCGAGGCGAGCGCGGCGCTCGGCAGGGCGCGGCCCGCGCTCGCCGGGTGCCGGATGTGGCAACCGCGCTTCGGGGCGCTCGCGGCGCTCCTGCCGTCGCCGGGCGAGCCGGCCGGCGGTGCGCCCCCTTGCGCGCCCCCGGAGCCGGAGTGATGCGATCTGCGCCGGCGTGGGGGGCAGGGCGCCTGTTGCAAATCGCCTCAGCGTGGCGGGAGCGTGCCGCAATCGCCGCGCGTTACCATCGCGTCTCCGAGCGAGAATTTTCGGGCGATTTTCACAATGGATCACGGGCCGGCTCGCCCGCTTCGCGACCTGAGACATTTCGCCTCATCGCGCCGCGACCCGGGTGATTTGGTCGGCCTGAACATCTCCGCGGGAGGTGCGCCTCGGCGCCCGCGCGCTGCGCCTCGGCGCCCGCGCGCTGCGCGTCAGTGCGCTGGTGTCCGTCTCGGTCAGGGGTGGCCCGACGGTTGCAGTAATTCCCGGAAACCCCCAAGCACTCGAACAGAGAGGCGACCCATGGACTTCAGCGCGCTCCGGGCTGCTCTTGCGATCCCCTGCCTTGCCTTGATCGGCTGCGCTTACAGCGCCGATCCGACCTCCGAGGAGACCGGCACGCCGGAGGAGGAGACGGTCGGCACGTCGGAAGAGGCGGTGCTCTCGACCAACCGCATGTCGATGAATCGCCTGTCGATGAACCGTATGTCGATGAACGGCCTCTCGATGAACCGGCTCTCGACCGACGGCCTCCGCATGGCGGCCACGGAGCTGCTCGAGAGCGAGGACGGCCGCGAGCTGCTCCGGTACACCGTCCGCTGCGCGCTCGCCGAGGGCGTGTCGCTCGTGGCCACGGTGGGCGAGACCACCTACAGGTTCAACGGGCTGATCGGCCTCGCGCCCGAGTGGATGCGCGGGCCGCTCGCCGAGAAGTCGCAGCGCTGGGTGTCGGCGTGCCTGCTCGCGCACGTGAACGGGTACGGGGTCGAGGTGGCCATCTCGCTGCGCGGCCGTCACCCCGCGCTGGCGACGGACTCCGTGGAGCGGAGCGCTTACCAGGAAGAGGAGGTCTCCTTCTTCGGCAACGTGTTTCAGCCGATCGACCGGCGCGACGAGCTCGGCGACATCGGCGCGCGGATGTACTCGTGCGGCGGCGCCCTGCTCCAGCTGTCATGCGCCGGCAGCGAGGGGGCCTTCGCCCCGGAGCGGACCTGCGCGTCGAAGGCGGACTGCGGCATCAAGTTCCTGGGCCCGTGTCGCGACCTCATGTCGTCGGGCGCCAGCGTGTGCAAGAACGTCTCCCTCGAGGGCTATTCGCAATGCGAGGCGCCGGCGAGCCTCACGGCGCGCAAGGCCAAGGAGACCCCCTACAACGAGGTCGTCACGGTCTTCCTCGGCCGGCCTGATTTCTCGGCCTTCTATCCGCTCTGCACGCCGCTGCTCCCCTGAGGCGCCGGCTGCCGGCCCCGCGGCGCATGCCCCTGCTGCGTCAACGAGCGCAGCAAGGGGCATGCGCGTTGCAGACATGTCGCCCGGTCTCACCGCATGAAGGCGAGGAGGGCGAATGAAGGCTCTGGTATTTCACGGCCCGAAGCATGTCAGCGTGGACACCGTCGCCAGCCCGGTCCTGGAGCGGCCGACCGACGCGATCGTACGGGTGACGAGCACCGCGATCTGCGGCTCGGATCTGCATATCTACAACGGTCTCTTCCCGCAGTCGAAGCCGCTCGTGCTCGGCCATGAGTTCATGGGCGTCGTCGAGGAGGTGGGGAGCGAGGTGAGGAAGCTCCGCCCGGGGGACCGGGTGATCGTGCCCTTCGCCGTCGCGTGCGGGGGATGTTACTTCTGCGAGCGGGACCTGCCCGTCCACTGCGAGCGTTCGAACCCCGGATACTACGGCCCGGAGGGCAACGTCATCAGCTCGAAGGGCGGTGGGCTCTTCGGGTATACCGATCTTTACGGCGGCTACGCGGGGGGCCAGGCAGAGTACGTTCGCGTCCCCTACGCGGATGTAGGGCCGCGTAAGGTCGACGCCGACCTGACCGACGAGCAGGTCCTGTTCCTGACGGACATCCTCCCCACCGGCTACACGGCCGTCGACTGGGCTGGCCTGCGGGGCGGGGAGACGGTGGCCGTCATCGGCTGCGGCCCGGTGGGCGTCATGGCGATGAAATGCGCGTGGCTCCGCGGCGCCGCGCGCGTCATCGGGGTCGACCGGGAGGAGTACCGGCTGGAGAAGGCGCGCCAGATCGCCTCGGCCGAGACCGTCAACGTGGATTCAGGCGTCGCGCACGAGTTCATCCGCGCGGCGACGAACGGCCGCGGCGCGGACGTGTGCATCGACGCCGTGGGGATGGAGGCGCACCGGACGCCGCTCGAGAAGATCTCCAACATGGTTCACGGCCAGATCGGCTCGTTCGTCGCGTTCAAGCTGGCGGTGAGCGCGGTGCGGCGGGGCGGGGTGGTCAGCGTCGTCGGCGTGTACGGGATGCCCTTCGACAACTTCCCGCTCGGGCAGCTCTTCGATAAGGGGGTCGCCGTGCGTTTCGGCCAGGCCCCGGTCCACAAACACGTGGACAAGCTGCTGGGCTGGATCAAGGAAGGCAAGCTCCGCGCAGACGATGTCATCACGCATCGGCTGCCGCTCACCGAGGCGCCTCGGGGGTACGAGATCTTCAATGCGAAGAAGGACGGGTGCGTGAAGGTCGTGCTCAAGCCGTGAGGGGTTGATTCCTGCTGCTGCTGCTGCTGTGGCGGCGGACGTTCCACGGGAGCTATCGGGATGGCCCAGCGGCCGCCGGGCTCGCGAGCACACAGGAGATGTCCTCCACCGCCGCGGCTCGTGTCAGGGGGCGCGCCTCAGGGGTCGACCCACGGGTCGAGTTGACCACGCTCGGCGCTCTGGCTCCGCAGCGCGAGGACAACGACGCAAAGAGCGCGATAGAATGTTTTCTATTGCGCGCAACGACGATTCGCAGGCGCGTGAGCAGGTCGCGGGAGGCGCATACCCGAAGGGCGCCATGATCGAATCTCTCGCAGGCCGCCTTGCCCGCCTCCGCAACCTCGGCCAGGGGCCGCGCTCCAAGCTCTGTCAAAGCCCAGGTCCACGGCCCGAGGCAACTCGGCCTGCTCCCTGAGCACGTCCCTGAGGCAACGTCGGTCTGGTCCTGCCCCCGAGGTCCTCGTTTCCAGTTGACATCTGGGACGACACATGGATCAACCGCCTTGCGCGTGTTCATGGTGGTCGACCTCGTGCGATGCTCCCGCCCGTCATGCTGCCGGAGAACTCCCATGCGCCGAACCCTCCTCACCCAAGGCCTCGTGCTGTCCCTGTCGCCGCTCGGGTGCTCTACGCATACGGGAATTCCTGAGGCCCGCGGCAAGGCGATCGTGATCATGGACGGGGAGGAGCTGGTGCTCGAGACGGGCGATGGCGGCAAGCAGCTTGTCTCCAAATTCGACGATGCCTGGTACGTCGACTGCTCGGTGATCAACGGCGAAATCAACCTGGAGCTGGCCGACCGCTCCAGGGACAGAAAAGGCTTCTACTACCTCGATCTCCACCTGCTCACCAGCGAGGGCGATGGCGAGGGCGACGAAGCTGCGAACGTGGACCTGCGACTGTACGTCGGCGACACGCTTTTCCAAGCCTCTTGTCCGGCCACGCTCCGGACGTCGCAGCAGGCGCCGCACGAGTGTGAGTTTTCTTTCGCCGAGTGCGATCTGAGCCAGCTGGGGAGTGACCAGGACGTTGTTTCAGCGCGCGTCGAGCGCGCGGCGTTCTACGCGAGAGGGTGCCTCTTGCCGGGAGACGACTGAACGCGAGCGGGAGCTCTCGCCCACGGCGCGACCCGGGAACCTCGGCCGGGCCGGCTGCGGCGCGCGGCGCGCGGCGCGGGAGGTGGCGCCCACCGCGGGACCCCTCCGGGCAGGCGTGCCCTGGTCCACCAGCGCGGCGGAGAGTCGCCCAGCGCGGCGGAGAGTCGCCGCGAGGCGGCGCTGACCGCTACATCCACCACCAGAGGGTCCCCGGTGGCCGCCGCATCCGCTAGCGGGTACACATCGATCGATGGTGGATGTGCCTGCCCTGCGGAGCTTCAGCGCCGCGTTCGCCCTCTGGTCTCGGCGCGTCCGGCGGCGGCTCGCCCTGGAGAGGGTCCTCACCGGGGCCGCCGTCGGAATGGCGCTCGGCGCGGCAGGCGCAGCGGCGGCATGGCAGTCGGGGAACGGCGCGCTGCGCCCCTGGATGGCCGGCTTTGGCCTCGTCGGCGCAGCGGCGGGCGCTGCGGCGGCGCGGCGGCGAAGGTGGTCGGACCCGGACGTCGCCCTGTTCCTCGACGGCAAGCTCGGCTCCGAGGAGTCGATCGCCACCGCCGTGGAGCTCGCCTCGGCCGAGGCCGCCCAAGACGGGGCGCCCCCGGGGGGTACGAAGGCGGCGCGCGACGTGGTGCTCGCGCACGCCACCGCAGCCCTCCGCGCGGCGACCGCGAAGCAGGTGCGCGCGCCGATGTGGCGCCCATGGCACGCCGGAGCGCCCGTCGCGGCCGCGGCGATCGGGTACCTCAGCTGGCTCCCGCTGCCGCCTGCGCCCGCCGCAGCGGCGCCGCCTCCCGGCGCCGAGCTGGTGCGCCTCGCCGAGGCGAGCGGGCTGGAACGGGTGATCCAGCTGGCCGACGTCGGCGCGCGGGACGCGGCGCAGCGCGAGCGGCTGAAGCAGCTCGCCGAGGACGCGAAGAAGCTCCGGGAGAAGCTGCGGAGCGGCGTCGAGCGGCGCGAGGCGCAGGCCGAGATCGGCAGGCTGCACGACGCGATCACGGCCGAGCGGCTGTCGCTCGGCGAGGGCGAGCAGCGCCACGGCATGGAGTCGGCGCTCGGCAAGCTCGGCGAGAACCCGGATCTGAAGCGGGCGGCCAAGGCGCTCGGCGATCGCGACCTCGTGGCGTTCGACGAAGAGATGGAGCGGCTCGCGAACAAGCTCGAAAAGGACGCGCGCAGCCGGGCCAGACAGACGCTCGAGGAGGCCGCCGAGGCCGCGAAGCGGGCCGGCGCGCCCGGCGTGGCGAAGGCGCTCGAGGAGCAACGGAGGCTGCTCGAGCAGCGCGGGGGCGACGCCGACAGGCTGAAAGAGCTCGCCGAGGCGCTCGGCGAGGCGCTCGGCGAGGAAGGGCGGGACGCGCTCGGCGACCTCGGCCGGACCGGGAGCGGCGACGACGCGCGGCGGCTCGCCGACGCCCTCGAGAAAGCGCTCGAGAAGCTGAGCCCCGAGGAGCGCAAGCGGCTCACGGATCAGCTGAAGCAACGGATGGCGCAGGCCCAGGGCGGCGCCCCCGGGGCGGCCTCGGCGGAGCAGCTCCGGGATCTCGCGCGGCAGCTCGAGACCCCCGAAGGCCGGCGGCAGCTCGAGGAGCAGCTGCGCCGGATGGCGCAGGAGGGAGGCCCGAGCAGCGAGGAATCGGAGCGCCAGCGCGCGCTCGACGACGCGCAGCGCGGGGCGGGCGAGGCCGAGGGGCAGCTCGGGGGGACGGCGCCCCCGGTGCCCATCGCGGGCACGCCGGGCGGCGCCGGGCCGAGCAGCGGCGCGGACGGCCAGAGCGGGTCCCAAGGCGCGGCGGCGGGCGGCGCCGGCAAGGAGGGGGCCGGCCAGGGAGGGCGCACGCAAGGAGGCGGGCCCGGGAGCCACGAAGGGCAGACCGGCGCCGTCGCCGGCGGCGAGCTCCGCTCGCGCGCCGGCGCGCGGCTCAACCAGGGCAAACCGATGCCGGGAATCGTGATGGGTCGGACCGCGGGGCGCGCCGGAGAGACCGCCAATTTACAAGGCGAAGGCGCGCTCGGCGTCGTGGGTCCCCAGGAGATCGGCGGCGTCGAGCGCAGCGATATCCCGGAAGAGTACCGCGAGCAGGTGGGGCGCTACTTCCAGCCCCGGTGAGCCCCGCCCGCCCGCCGCACGTCACTCGTCGAAGCTGACCAGGACGCCGCGCTGGCCCGTCGCGCCAGCCGCAGCGCCGGCGCCCGGACCGCCCTCGCCGGGCGCGCTCGTCTGGGCCGTGTAGCCCTGCCCCTCGGCGGGCGGCGTCAGCGCCCCACGGTACGCAATCGCGATCGAATGCCCACCAGCGCCGCCGCCGCCATCGCCGCCGTCACCGCCCTTGCCGCCGTCGCCGCCGTTGCAACCCGGCTTCAGATCCGTATTCGCAGGCGCCTCCTCGGGGACGCTGCCGCCTTTGCCGCCTAGGCCGCCCGTGCCTCCGCTCTGCCCGTACTGCCCAGCGCTTCCGTTGCCGCCCTTGCCGGCAATCAGCGTCACCTGATCGAAATGGAGCTCCGAGGCGAGGCTGATGACCGCAATGCTGGAGCCCCCCGCCTTGCCGCCGCTCCCCCCCAGCCCGCCGCATCCGCCGGTGCCCCCTGCCCCGCCGCCAGCGCCGCCGGCAGCCGGCAGGCCCGCGCACCGGCTCACTCCGGTCCCCCCCCTGGAGCCGCCGCCGCCGCCTCCTCCTTCGCCAGGGCTCCCGGGCGCCCCGCTCTTGCCGTTCGCGCCCGTGTATCCGGTCCTCGAGATCTGGCCACGGCTCTTCGCCCCCTCACCGGGCAAGCCCTCTTGCCCCGGAGCTCCCGAGCCGCCGGGGCCGCAGGCGCCCGCGCTCGGCTGGGGAGCCCCGCCCGTGTTGCTGGCGCCCGCGGGCGTGCCAGCGCTGCCCGCGCCGGCGCTGTTGACACCCCCTTGCCCGCCGGCCCCCCCCTCCGTCACCAGGTCCGTGCCGCAGCGGAGAGGCTCCGTCTCTCCTCCGGCGCCGGGGGCCTTCAGGCAGGCATCATCCCCGCTGCCGCCCGAGATGCCCACCATGGCATCCGCTGTGAAGTTGTCGATCGTCGCGCCCTGCTTCGCGTCGCTGGCCTCCAGGTTGCACCGGATGAACTCGACCTTGGCGCTGTCGGCCACCACGGCGATCGACGACCCGCCCGACTGCGTCGCAGGCTGCGCGCGGACATCCAGGTCCTCGATGTGGGTCAATGCCGCGCCGCTGCCGCCCACGATCGTGAGCGGGATCTGGTCAGCCTCGGCGCTCAGCGTCGTTCGCTTGCCCTCGTCCGCGATGCGCCACCCCTGATCGCAATCGAGGCTGCCATAGATGTGGACGCCGTTCGACGCGAGCTGGACCTTCTCCGTGAGATCGCCGACGCAGACATAGATGTTGCGCGCGCCCGGGCTGCGCGAGGCCGCTGCGCTGACGGCGGCGCCCAGCGTGGTGAAGGGCTTGTCCTTCGTGCCGTCCCCCTCCGCCGCCGCGCTGCTGACGAAGACGCCGCACGACGCGTCCGGCCCCTCCTGGGGGCCAGGGACGCAGCTCGGCTCAGGAGGCTGGCCGCCCCCGCCGCCCCCGCCGGCCGACGAAGAGGCGTCCTCCTCGGTATAATCCAGCGGAAAGCAGCCGATCGCCTGCAATCCAACCGCGAGCGACAGGATCGTGACACAACCGGACGCCCAATGAGATCGACGCATCGCGAAACCTCCACCGCCAAGAGAAGGAGTTGTAAGGAGTTCTAGAGCCCCCGCCCGCGTCCTCGCTAGAAGCTCGCGCCGACCAGCATGCCTGCGACCTCGGAGGTCACGAGGGGCACGGCGCGGAAGCCGGTGAGCCCGGCGTGCGGGCTCGGCGCGCGGCTCGAGGTGGAGAACACGTACACGGCGGTCCCGGCGAGCACCACGCCGCTGCCGACGAAGCTCCAGAAGGAGAGGTTGGCGAACGTGGTCTGGGTCCTGCGCAGCTCGGCGCGCTCCTGGCTGTGGCGCGGCTCTCCGTCGGCGTACTCGCCCTGGGACGTGGAGAGGAACGCGAAGGTCACGCCCGACGCGATCCCGAGGAGCCCGACCGCGCCGCCGGCGACCACCAAGGGGATGCTCGGCCCCGTGTCGAGGCTGAGCGCGATGTTCTGGTCCGATCCCCTCGCCACCAGCAGCGATGTCGACGTCCTCGCGCCGGCGCGGCGCGCCTCGATGTCGCGCTTGCCAGGGTCGACGAACACCTCGCCCTGGAGGGGCGACAGCCCGATGAGCTTGCCGTCGACGAACACCTCGGCGTTGTCGACGTTGACGCTGATCCGGAGCGTGCCGACCTGCGACTTGGCCTGAGCGAGCCGGTCCTTCAAGAACTGCCGCTTCTCGGCCCTCTCGCCGAGCGGGAACGCCTCGAGCGCGTACGCGAGGTGCTCGGCCGCCTCGCGAGCTTGCTTCAGCTCCAGCTCGACGTTCCCCAGGTTGCCGGCGACGTCGAAGCTCTTCTGGAGGTCCCACGCCGCCTGGTACCGCGCCTCCGCCTCGACGAACTTCGCCTCGTCATAGAACTTGTTCCCCTCCCGGTAGAGCTGCGCCGCGCGCTCGCCGACGCTCGAGCTCGCAGACGCGCCCTCGACCGGAGGGTTGCCGTTCAGACGAGCGCCGTCGGCCGCGCTCGCGACGCTCGGCCTCGCAAGGAGCGCCGCGCCCAGGATCGATAGACAGGGGTATCTCACGAATGGCTTTCGCATGGTGGTGCCGGGAAAATTGCGCTCCGGAAGGGCGGCTCCTCAGTGGCCGAACGGACGCGGAGGCGCGGTCGTCCCCGGCGGCGGAGAGGGTGCCGGGGGTGGTGATGGCGACGGCGGGGCCCCGGCGCTCGCCGCGGACGCGGCCGGCTTGTTCTCGATCGACTCGTACACGTCGTCCGGCTTCGCCGAGGGTCTCGGGCGCACGACCGGACGGGGGCGCACCGCAGGCGCGCGAGCGGCCTGCACCGACGCTTCGGGATGTGCGCGGGACGCGCTCGCGTCCGCCGCCGGCGCCGCCGTCGAGGCTTCCGGCGCAGCGGCGACGGGCGGCTCGGCGGAAGGCGGCGGCTCCTCGCGCGGGACCGGCGCCGGGATCGGCGGCGGCGGCTCGATCGTGGGCGTCGTGGCGCCGCGGCCCGGCGCGGGAACGCTGCCGCTCTCCACCGTCGACGTGCTGCCGTCGTCGATCGGGGGGTTCGCGGCGCGCCACAGCGCCCAGAAGCCCGCGGCGGTCGCGCTGCCCAGGAACACGAGCAGCGCGAACAGCCCGAGCGGCGCGCGACGGCGGCGCGCGGCGAGCGCCGCCGCGGACGCGGCCGCGGTCACCACGGTGGCCTCGGTCCGCGTCGAGCTCGGCTGGCCGGCGCGAGGCGCGACGGCGGTGGCCACCGGGACCGCGGCCGCCTGCGGCCGCTGCTTCCGGGCCGACTGACCACGCGCGCCGGACAGATCCTCGTCGGGCGGCGGCCAGACGCCGCTGCCGACGCCGACGCGCGCCGTTCGTGCGCCGCCCGAGCGCGGGGCGCCCGGATCGTCGGGGATCCCCGGCGGGCGCGCCGGCAGGCCTTGCACGGGGATCCGCCGCATCGTCGGGCGGTTCCGCTCGTCGACGCCCTTCAGCAGCGACGGCGCCACCTGGATCTTCTGCAGATCCATGGCCTGATGCTCCCGGTTCGGGGGCAGGGTGACGGGCGGGACGTACACCTGCTTGTCGCTGGGCCCCGCCTCGCGGTCCTGCCGGCGGCGCGGCCTGGGCTCGCCCCACTGCATCACCCGCTCGGCGGGCGCCGCCGCGGGCGCGGGCGCGCCCTCTTCCGGCCTGCGGCGCGGCTCGTGCGGCAGCGCCCGCGGCTGCGCCAGCGAGGGGTGCTCCTGCGGCCCGAAGCCCGGCGCGTCGTACCCGCGCGGCGGTTGCTGCTGCGGCTGCTGCGGCTGCGGCTGCGGCGCGGCGTCGCCCGCAGCGCCCTGACCCGCCGGCTGGCCTGGCGGGCTCTTGTTCGGGTTCCTGTTGGTCATGCCTGCCCCTCTCGCGACGCGCAAAGGCCGCGCTGCTGCCCGGCGTGGGCAACGGCGCTTCGAGCACCCGGTTCAAGGCTCAGCGTTCTCATGGGCGCGCTCCCGACGCCATCTGCCTCGATCGCTCTTCTGCGGATAACGCGCATAACGCGGATGGCGCGGATGGCGCGGATGGCGCGGCGGCAGCGCTCCGGCCAGCCCGCGCGTGGCGGCGCGGGCCAGCGTAGTACGCGCGCTGGCCGGAGCGCGATACCCTCGGAGATGGCTCGGGGGCAGGGGCACGGCATGGCCCCGAAGATACCCCACCCGGCCGCGGCCATCATGCGCCCAAGCATCACGTCACCCCGCAGCGGTACACGAGCGGCGCCGGTGGATGCACCGCCGGAGCGCCCCTCCCGTCGTGGGCGTGACGGCGCGCCCGCGGGCCCGCGGGCCTCGGCGTCGCGGGCTGCGACGCGCCGCCGCGCGCAGCGACGCCGCGGGAGATCGCTCCCGAGCACCATCTTGCTACCTCGCTGGAACGCCCGGGTGTGCTCGGGGGCGAGGTCGCGCCGCTCCTGGCCCTGAGCCCGCGCCCAGGTCGAGCCGCCTGCCGCCCTGCCTCCCGGCGTCCGCACCCCGGTTGAGCTCTCCGCCAGCGCTGCGCGTCCATCCACAGCCGCATGGTAGCGATTTCGTCGCGCCGCGGGCGATTCCTGGCGAGCGCTGACCACGTCGCGGCCGCCCGTCAGCCCGCGACGCTGGCCAGCAGCGCCAGGGCGAAGCCGAAGAGCACCACGCCGACGACCAGCATCACCATGTCCGCGCGGCTCGGCTCCGCGACCGCTCTCGGCCGCCGCGCGCGGCGCGTCTCCCCGGCCCCGCGGCCTTCCGGGCGGCGCGGCGGCGGCGCGGCGGCCGGCGCGGCCGGCGCGGCCTCGCCCGGCGCCCCGAGGCCGAACGCCGCGACCGTCGCGCTCAGGGTGGGGGCGACGTGGGCGCGGACCGGGGGGATCACCAGCGGCGCCGTGCTCTGCCAGCACGGCCCGTACGGCAGGGCGACCGCCGGGCTCGACCCGTGGGCCAGCCGCGCGGCGATGCGGGAGAGCTCGGCCGCGAACGCCGCGGCGCCCGGGAACCGCAGCTCCGGCCGCTTCTCCAGCGCCCGCAGGACCGCGCGGTCGAGCTCCGGGGGCGTCGGCCACGGCGCGTGGCGCGACGGGGGCGCGGGGACCTCGCTGGCATGGGCGCGCAGGAGCTCCACGAGCGGCTTCACATGCTCGAACGGACCGCGGCCCGCGAGCAACGTGTAGAGGACGACGCCGGCGGCGTACACGTCGGTGCGGGCGTCCACCGCCAGCCCGGAGACCTGCTCGGGCGAGAGGTAACGCGGCGTGCCCACGACCACCCCCTCCTCCGTCTGGTAAAGCGACGGCGACGGCGCGCGCCCGTCGCCCTGCGAGGCCAGCACCTTGGCGATGCCGAAATCGAGCACCTTCACCACGCGCCGCCCCTGCGCGTCCGGATCGCACACGAAGAGGTTCTCGAGCTTCACGTCGCGGTGGACGATCCCCGCGCCGTGCGCCGCGTCGAGGCCGGCGAGCGCCTGCTCCACGAGCGCGATCGCCTCGAGCGCCGGCAACGCGCCGCGCGCCGCGAGCTCCTCGCGCATCGTCCGGCCGTAGAGCCGCTCCATCACGAGGTACGTACGCCCCTCGGCCGTCTGCCCGAAATCGGTGACGGTCACCAGGTTGGGGTGCGCGAGCCGCGCCAGCGACTGCGCCTCCACGCGCATCCGCTCCACCAGCCGCGGCTCGCGGCTGAGATCCCGGTGCAAGAGCTTCACCACCACGGGCTTGTCGAGGCCCACGTGGGCGGCCTCGATCACCTCGCCCATCCCGCCTCGCCCGAGCCGGCGCGTCGGCCGGTACGGCGTGCCGTACAGCAGGGTGTCGCTCAGCTCGGGCGCCGCGCAGCGGCAGTCTTCGTGCGAGGGCAAGGCGATCCTCAGCAGGTCGGCGTCGCGCCTCCATCGCCGCGTTGCGCGGAGATCCGTGTGTCCCCTCGCCCCCGGACCGCGAGCGCGCGCTCGCCCTTCTCCCACGCCCCCTGAGAGCGCTCAAGATTTCGGCAGATCTGCGCGCGAGCGCATCGTCGCGCATTCCCGTGGTGAGCTCCAATTTTCCGCGCGACGTCGAGCGCACGGTCGATTTTTGAGGGCAGCGCGAGGGCTCGTTCAGGCGGGGGTGTCGGCGGCGCCTCCCGGCGCCCCGCCCTCTGCAGCCGCTGCGGCGGCGCGCTCCGCCGCGCGCGCCGCCTCATCTTCCTGGGCGAGGAGCACGTCCGTCTGCGCGAGCGCCGCCTCGCGCTGGTCGATCAGGGCGGCGCAGCGCGAGCGCGCCGCGGCGAGCAGGCCGAGCCCGAGGGCGAGCCAGCCCGCCATCGCCGCGAAGCCGCCGGTGAGGAAGGCGCCCGGGTCGCTGCTGCCGGCCTTGGACATCATCAGGAACACGTAGAACGGCGAGGGCGCCGCGACGACGAGCGCGCCGTCGCCCGCGCCGTTCCTGGCGATGAGGCCGGCGATCGCCGCGACGATCCAGGGGCCCACCGCGATCGTGAAGAGCAACGTCACGAGCAGCACCCGCGCGACCATGGACGAGCCGGTCCGCGCGCGGAGGAACGCGCCGAGGCCGACGAGAAACACGTAGAACGCAAGCGCGTAGCTGGTCAAATACCCGAGCTGCTGCGCCGAGAACCCGGGCGACACGACCGAGGGGTCGACGAGCAGCTGGAAGCCGAGGAGCCAGAGCGCGGCGATCGCCGCGACGCCGACCCCGAGCAGGAGGTACGCCGAGCGCATCACGCCGGGGCCGAAGAAGCGACGGAGCCGGCTCGCGCCGTCGCGGGCCCAGTGCACCTCGACCCGGCGCGAAGGGGCGACCGGCTCGCCTGCGAAGAGGAACACGCAGAAGGTCAGGAACAGCAGCACCGCGCACATGCCCGCGAGGATCGCGGCCAGGCGCTCGTGCGGGTCCACCGAGAGCGCCGGCACCGCGGCGGCCGCGGCGAGCACCGGCGCGCAGACCACGAACCACCGCTTCAGGCCGACGGAGCGATCGTCGCTCTCGCTCGTGAGGTTCGCGACGGTCACCTGGTACAGGAACCAGGCGGGGACGAGGATCGCCGCCGTCGGCAAGAGGACCAGGAAGAGCACGTAATCCAGGCCGAACGGGGCGCGCTGGTACGCGGCGGGGAGCCAGATCGGGGGGCCCTCGGGGACCTCGGGCCAGGCGTGGTGGGCCGCGTACGAGAGCCCCCAGCCGGCCGCCATGAACAGGCCGCTCGAGATCGGGAAGGCGAGCAGCAGCGTGACGAGGATCGCCACGCGGAGGCTCGCCATCTTCGAGCTGATCGCCAGGCCGAAGGCGACGCTGAGCAGCGCGATCAGGAAGAGGAACAGGAAGGCGATCACCACCTCGAGCGCGGTGATCCCGCCGAACAGGAACGGCAGCGCCCCGACCGGCGCGAGCATCACCACGTACATCGAGATCGCCGTGTAAGCGGCGAGGAACTTGCCGCGCGCGATCTCGCCGGGCGGGATGCCGGTGAGCAGCACCGCCTCCCACGTGCGGCCCTCGCGCTCCGACGCGATGCTGTTCGCGGCGACCGCCGGCCCCACGAGGGTCACGAGGAGGTACGCGAGCGAGAAGAAGACCTGGAACAGGATCACGCCCGTCGTCGCAGGCGAGACGTCCGTCGACAGGATGCCGCCGAGCGACGACACGAGCAGCGTCATCAACACCACGAACACGAGGAGGATGACCGGCGTGCGGCCGAGGCGCGCCGCCTGCTTGAGCTCGCGGATCCAGATCGGGTTCGGATCGCGAAAGAGGCGACCCACCCGGTGGCGCGCTCGATCGACGAGCCGCTGGGACGACGGGCCGCCGGACGGCGATGTGCCGGTCTGCACGCTCACTGCACCTCTCCTTGCGTGACCTCCAGGAAGATCCGCTCGAGCTCGTTGCGCTCCGGCTCGACCCCGATCACCCCGACCCCGCTCCGCACGAGGTGCTGGACGATCTCGGCGATCGTGACGTCGTTGCCCACGTAGCTGACGTGCACCGCGCCCGCGACGAGCTCGACGTCGAGGATCCCCGGCCCGCCCCTCAGCAGGAAGGCCGCGGCCTCGGGATCGCCGAGGACCCGCACCTTCACCTTGCGCCGCGGGAGCGGCGCGGGCGGCGCCGCGTAGGCCGGCCCCGCGGGCGCGGCGGCGTGCGGCGGGCCCGCGCCGTACGCCGCCGGAGAGGGCTCGGGCGCGAGCGGCTGGCCCGGCGCGCCGAGCGGCCTCGCCTCGGGGCCGTACGGCGGCGCGCCGTGCACGTGCGGGCTTGGCCCGCCGCCGCCGCCGCCGCCGTGCGGGGCGCGCCCGGCCGCGTGCCCGGCGCGCAGGGCCTCGAGGCGCGCCGCGATCTCGCCGATGGGACCGGCGACCACGAGGCGGCCCTTCTCGAGGATGCCGATCGACGTGCACACGTCGGAGAGCTCCGTGAGGATGTGCGACGAGAGGAAGATCGTCTTCCCGAGGCTCCGCAGCTCCAGGAGCAGATCGCGGATCTCGATGCGCGCGCGCGGATCGAGATCGCTCGCCGGCTCGTCCAGGATGAGGACCTTGGGGTCGTGCAGCAGGATCCTCCCGAGCTGGAGCCGCTGCTTCATCCCCTTCGACATGGTCGCGACGATCCGGTCCTGGATCTTGCCGAGGTCGGTCAGCTCCAGGACGGCGTCGACCACGTCGAGCGACGGCACCCGGAAGGCGTCCGCGAAGAACTCGAGGTACTCGCGCACGGTGATCCGGTCGTACACGCCGGCGTGATCCGGCATGTACCCGATGCTGCGGCGGACCGCGGCCGGGTCGATCGTGACGTCGACGCCGTCGATCTCGACCCGCCCCGCCATCGGCTCGAGCAGGGTCGCCATGACCCGGATCGTCGTCGTCTTGCCGGCGCCGTTCGGGCCGATGAAGCCGAAGATCTCGCCGGGGCCGACGTCGAAGGTCACGTCCTTGAGCACGTCGAGCGCGCCGAAGCGGTGCGAGAGGTGGCGGACCCGGATCGTCGGCGGCGGCCGCTCGGGCCGCGCGTCCGGGGGCGGCGCGACGCCGGGCGCGGCGCTCACGGCGCACCCCCGAGGCCGACGATCCGCACGAGCACGCGGTCGCTCTCGATCCGCAGCCCCGCGTCGCTCGCGCGGCCCTCGCCGCCGTCGAGCTGGCCGAGCAGCACGGGCACGCCGGCCGGGAACCAGTCGACCGCGTCGCCGGCGGCCTCCTCGACCGCCCACCACGCCTCGCCCAGGCCCGGGGCGTCGGGCGCGAGCAGGGGGACGAGGAGGCTCCCGCCGAGGTCGTGGACGTCGATGCCGCCGACCCGCCGCCCGAAGCCCACCTGCGCCAGCCACGTCCGCCCCTCGCTGCGCGTCCCGACGTCGATCCCGTCGCGCGACGAGACCTTCTCGCCGTCCCGGACGCGGGCGAAGTAGCGGGCCTCGCCCGACGGCAGCCGCAGGATCCCGCCGCGCAGATCACGCCCGCTCCGGTTGTTCACGACGAGGTCGCCGCTCGTGTCGGCGACCATGGCGATGCCGTCGCCGATCGGCGCGGTCCCGTCCTCGCGGACGATCACCGTCTGCCACGCGCGCGCGGCGACGTCGGCCAAGCGGGCCCCGTCGCGGTCCACCTTCAGCCGATCGGGCCGCACGGGCACCTCGGAGATCGCCGCGGTGCTGATGACGCTGCTCGCGTCGGTCGTGCGCACCGTGAGGTCCTCCGCCGTCGCGACGAAGAAGCTGCGGAACCGGCGCACCGCGCCCTCCGACATGCCGGCCCCCGCCTCGACGAGCGTGAGGTGGCGCGCCCTGCCCCGCACCCCCTTCGCGAGCACGCCCACGCCGACGACCGCCGCGAACGCGACCGCCGCGTAGATAGGCAGGAAACGGAGCGCGCGGAGCGGCCTGCCCTGCCTCGCCGCCCGCGAGAAATTGATCGGCCCGGCGAGCACCGCGTACAGGCAGAGCAGCAGCGCGGAGAGCCCGATCGCCCAGCGCGAGCTCTCGTTCGGGTCGAGCTGCTTCCGCACCTGGTCGAGATCGAGGCCCATCACCTCCTCCCCCGGCCGGAAGGCGACGGTCGAGCGGCGGTCGTAGGCGCGGCGCGCGAGATCGGCCATCCGGATCTTCACCCACGGATCGACGGCGGCGGGCGAGCGCGAGGGATCGAACGCGAGCAGGTGCACCTCCCCGAGGCCGTAGGTCGCCGAGCTGCCGTACAGGCTCCCGCGCAGGTTGCCGCCCGACCAGCCCGAGAGCGTCTCGGCCACCTCGGGGCTCGCGCTCGGCGCCGGCGCGAGCGCGTTGCCCTGCTTGCCGAGGCCGCTCCCGCCGCCCGGCGCGGGCGGCGCGATCTCCTCGAGCACCTCCCGCGCGAGGCCCGCCCTCGCGACCTCGCCCCCGACGAGCGCCGCGAGCGTCGGGTGCCGGAGATCCTCGGGGCGGGCCACGGCGAGCGCCAGCGTCCCGCCGGCGAGCACGTACCCGGCGAGCGCGTCGAGCTCGGCGCCCCTCAGCCGCGCGAGCTTGTCCGTGCGCATGAACACCACGTCCGCCGCGCTGTAGAGGGCCGCGCGATCGGGCAGCAGCGGGTCGCCCGTCGCGCTGTCGAAGCCCGCCTGCTCGACCCACAGGGTCGGGCCGGGCGACGGCCCGGGCCCGCGCCCGGTCGGCAGGTACAGCGGCGCGACCGGCGCCTCGTGCAGCGTCCCCCGCAGGGGCGACGCCTCGCTGACGTCGAGGAGCACCACGGCGCGCTGCGAGGTCGACGAGAGCGACGCCACGTGCACGCGCGCGCCGTGCTCGTCGATCGCCCGCACCTCCACCTCGCCGAAGGGCGACACCTGCACGGGAACGCGCACGTGGATCGACGCGCCCGCCGCGACGCTGTAGGGCGCCGACGCGATGAAGACGCGGTCGTCGGAGTAGCGCTTCGACTCGACCTCGACCTCGCCCTTCACCGCCCCGCCGCCGCGGTTCTCGATGCGCAGGACGACCTGGTTCCAGCCCCAGGGCAGCGCGCCGCTCGTCCCGAACAGCGGCGCCGCGTCGACGCGGAGCTCCGGCGGAGACCACGGCGGCGCCTGCGCGAGCGCCGGCGCCGCCGCCGCGAGCGCCGCGAAACACGCCGCGCCCGCCCACAGCGGGGCGGGCCCGATCGCCCGCCCCCGCGCCGCCTCTCCGCGCCTCATCGCCGGATCGCCTGCGCCACGGGCTCGGGGCGCGCCTCGACCGCGGCGGTGAGCGCGGCGACCACCTGGTCGGTCGTGATCCCCTCCGCCTCGCCCTCGAACGACCGGATCAGGCGGTGGCGCAGCACCGGCTTCGCGACCCGCTGCACGTCGGCGAAGGCGACGTGCGCCCTGCCCTGGAGCAGCGCCGCGGCCTTCGCGGCCAGCACCAGCGACTGCGCGCCGCGCACGCCGGCGCCGAACCGGAGCGCCCGCCGCACGATCTCGGGCGCGCCCTCGGCGGCCGGGTCGCTCGCGCGCGTGAGCCGCGACGCGTACCGCAGGACGGGCTCGGCGACCGCGACGTCGCGGCAGAGCGACCGCAGCGCGAGCACGTCGTCGCGGGTGAGCACGCGCGGCGGCGGCCCGCCGTCGTGGCCCGTGGTCCGGGCGAGGATCTCGGTCAGCTCGTCCTCGGTCGGGCTCGGCACGAGCACCTTCAGCAGGAACCGGTCGAGCTGCGCCTCCGGCAGCGGGTACGTCCCTTCCATCTCGATCGGGTTCTCGGTGGCCAGGACGAAGAACGGCTCCTCCATCACGTGCCGCGTTCCGGCGATGGTGCACGCGTGCTCCTGCATCGCCTCGAGCAGCGCGCTCTGCGTCTTCGGCGTCGCCCGGTTGATCTCGTCGGCCAGGATCACCTGCCCGAAGATCGGCCCCTTGTGCAGCGAGAAGTGGCGCGCGCCGTCCGCCGCCGCGACGAGCACGTTCGTCCCCGTCACGTCGCTCGGCATGAGGTCCGGGGTGAACTGGATGCGGGAGAACCTGAGGTCGAGGCAGCCGGCGATGGTCCTGACGAGGAGCGTCTTGCCGAGCCCGGGCGCCCCTTCGAGCAGGACGTGTCCGCCCGCGACGATGCCCCAGAGCGTCTGCTCGATGACGTCGCCCTGGCCGACGATGACCTGCCCGATCGCCTCCCGCAGGCGCCCGCTCGCCTGGCGCGCGAGCTCGAGCCGCGCCTCGAAGGAGGCGGGGGCCGCGCCTTGCCCGCCGTCAATACCTGCGCCTGATTCCGCCGCCATTCGATCGCCCTCGGGCCACGACCATAGCCGGCCGCGCGCCGCGCGTCGATCGCGGCCTCGCGTGTTATCTTTTGCGCATGAACCTGCTTAGCCGACGCTGTCGAAATGCCCTCGCATCGCTCTGCATTCCCGCGCTCTCCGCGCGCGCCGGCGTGGCGCTCGCCGCGGCCCTCTCGCTCGGCGCGAGCTCCTGCGCCAGCATCGTCGGCGAGCACGAGGCGGAGACCAAGTTCCTCGTCAAGCCGACCTCGCAGGCGAGGTTCTCCGGGTGGAGCGAGGTCTCCGTCTCGCAGGATCCAAACTCCGTCGACGGCGCCAAGCTCATGTTCATCCGGCTCGAGGCGCGCGACAGCAACGTCCCCGACCTGACCTTCATCAAGAGCATCACCGCGGAGGCCGTCGTCGACGGCGAGGCGACGACGATCGCCAGCAAGTCGCCGATGCCGAAGGGGGAGCGCATCGTCCCGCTCGATCGCGCCTACCACGGCGACATCCGGAAGTTCTTCTACGAGGACACCGAGAACGGCGGGTACACCGTGCACGTCGACTGGAGCGGCGAGATCGACCTGACGAAGAAGATCCCCGAGGAGGGGGTGTGGATGAAGGTGATCGTGGCGGTCCGCATCGAGTGAGCGCGCCGCCGCGGCCCCGCCTCCCCTCTCCGGGGCTCCGTCAGCGCTGCTAGTTCCGGAGCGCGGCGCCGCGGGCGCAACCCACCAGCTCTTTGAAGAGCGGCGACGTGACGTAGCGCTCGCCGCCGTCGGGCAGGATCACGATGATCTTCTTGCCCTGCATGTCGTCGCGCGCCGCGACCGACAGCGCCGCGGCCATCGCCGCGCCGCCGGAGATGCCGACGAGGATGCCCTCGGTCTTCGCGAGCCGCTGCGCGGCGTCGAAGGACTCGTCCTCGGACACGGGCACGACCTCGTCGATGAGCTCGCGCCGGAGGATCTTCGGGATGAAGCCCGCGCCGATCCCCTGGATGAGGTGCGCCCCCACGCGGCCGCCGCTCAGCACGGCCGCGTTCCGGGGCTCGACCGCGATCATCTTCACGCCCGGCTTCTTCTCCTTGAGCACCTCGCCCACGCCGGTGATCGTCCCGCCGGTCCCCACGCCGGCGACCACGGCGTCGACCTGGCCGTCCGTGTCCTCCCAGATCTCGAGCGCGGTGGTCGCGCGGTGGGCGGCCGCGTTCGCCGGGTTCTCGAACTGCTGCAGCATCACGGCGCCGGGCCGCTCCTCCACGATCTGCCGCGCCCGCGCGACGGCCTGCACCATCAAGGTCCCGGGCGTCAGCTGCACCTCCGCCCCGAAGGCCCGGAGCAGCGCGATCCGCTCGGGGCTCATCGACTCGGGCATCGTGAGGATCAGCCGGTAACCCTTCGCCGCGGCGATCATCGCCAGCGCGATCCCCGTGTTGCCGCTCGTCGGCTCCACGAGCACGCTGCCCTGGGTCAGCTTGCCCTGCCGCTCCGCGGCCTCGACCATCGCGAGGCCGATGCGATCCTTGATGCTCCCGCCCGGGTTCCGGCTCTCGATCTTGCCGATCAGCTCGGCGCGCAGCCCCTTCCCCGCAGAGCTGAGTCGAACGAGGGGGGTCCGCCCCACCGTCATCGCGATGTTGCCGAAGATGCTGCCCACGTGCCGCCCTCCCGCGCTGGGGGCGGCCGACGCCGCCCGGCTAGATGGCGTAGTCTTGCACGAAGATCTTGGCGTCGCGGAGATTCACCATCACCCTGTCGCCCTCGGCGAGCCCGAGCTCGGCCACCCGGTCCTTGGTCAGCTCGACCGAGAGCGGCTGACCGTCGGACAGGCGTAGCTCCGCCTTGACCATCCATCCGACCCGTGATAGCCGCTCGACGCGCGCCACGCTGGCGCCGTCGCCGCGCTGCTCGTCCGACGAGTCGATCCGCGCGTGGAGCTCGACGTCGTGCGGCCGCACGAACGCGCGCACGCTCGCCCCGTCGCCCGTCCCCGGGGGGGCGTGCATCGCGAAGGTCCCGAGCGCCGCCTGGCCGTCGCGCACCTCCCCCTTGAGCACGTTGATCGATCCGACGAAGCTCGCGACGAACTCGGTCGCCGGCCGGTCGTAGATCTCCTCGGGCGTCCCGATCTGCTCGACGCGCCCCTTGTGCAGCACGATGACCCGGTCGGCGAGGTCCATCGCCTCTTCCTGGTCGTGGGTCACGAAGACGCTCGTGATCCCGCGCTCCTTGTGCAGCTTCCGGATCCACTCGCGCAGCTCGAGCCGCACCTTGGCGTCGAGCGCCCCGAACGGCTCGTCGAGCAGGAGCAGCGACGAGCCCGGCGCGAGCGCGCGCGCCAGCGCGACGCGCTGCCGCTGGCCGCCGGACAGCTCGTGCGGGTACCGGCCCCCGAGCCCCTCGAGCTGCACGAGGCCGAGGAGCTCGGCCACGGTGGCGTCGATCTCCTTCCGGGGCCGCTTCCGGATCGCGAGGCCGAACCCGATGTTCTCGCGCACCGTCATGTGGCGGAACAGCGCGTAGCTCTGGAAGACGAAGCCGATGTTCCGGTCCTGCACCCGGGTGTTCGTCGCGTTCTCGCCGTTGAGGATCACCTCGCCGGCGTCGGGGGTCTCGAGCCCGGCGATGATGCGGAGGACCGTGCTCTTGCCGCCTCCGCTCGGCCCCAGCAGCGCGACCAGGGCGCCGCGCTCTATCTCGAACGAGACCTCGTCGACGACCTTGTTCGGACCGAACCGCTTCGTGAGCTGCTGGACGATAATCCCCATAAGAACATCTGGCCTTCTGCCGCCTGAACGCGCCGCAGACAGAAAATCTGGACGCGCAAACGCGCACCAGGGTCGCGCGCCGGCCGGAGAGGCGCAACCAGATTCAGAAATATGCATCGGAAAGGTGAGGGAATTTGCAAGAAGGTTCCCTCGCCGTGCGAGGTTTGCCTTGCGGCGCGCTCAGCCATGGAGCGATGAGCGCGGGCTCCGCGCCGGCTGGCCTGCCGGTCCGGTGAGCGGCCCGAGGTGCTAGCATCGCCGCGCCGCGGCGAGACGGGAGGCCGCGGGCGGCGGACCAGGGACGGAGGCGGATGCGTTGTCTGGTGACTGGGGTGGCCGGATTCATCGGTTCACACCTGGCGGAGCGGCTGATCGAGCTTGGGCATGAGGTGCTCGGGGTGGATCGCTTCGCGGACTACTACGGCCGCGAGCTCAAGGACGGGAACCTGGCCCGGCTGCGCGGCGAGGCTCGGTTCTCGCTCTCGACGGCCGATCTCGCGACCGCCGACCTCCGCCCGCTGCTCTCGGGCCGCGAGGTGGTCTTCCACCAGGCGGCGCAGGCCGGCGTGCGCCCGAGCTGGGGGCAGAGCTTCGAGGGGTACCTGCGCGACAACGTGCTCGCGACGCAGCGGCTGCTGGAGGCGGCGAGGGCCCGCGGCGAGGTGCGCAAGCTCGTCTACGCCTCGTCGTCGTCGGTGTACGGCGACACGGACGACGTCCCCATGCGGGAGTCGAGCCGGACGGCGCCGTACTCGCCTTATGGGGTGACCAAGCTCGCCGCCGAGCACCTCTGCGAGCTCTACCGGCGCAACTTCGGCCTGCCCACGGTGTCGCTCCGGTACTTCACGGTGTACGGGCCGAGGCAGCGCCCCGACATGGCGTTTCACCGGTTCATCGCCGCGATCCTGAAGGGCGAGGCGATCCGCCTGCACGGCGACGGCGAGCAGACGCGCGACTTCACCTACGTGAGCGACGCGGTGCAGGCCAACCTCGGCGCGATGGAGGGCGGCGCCGTCGGCGTCTTCAACATCGGCGGCGGCTCGCGGGTGAGCCTCAACGAGGCGCTCGGGCAGCTCGCGGAGCTCGCCGGTCCCGTGCGCGTGGAGCGCGGCGAGCCGCAGGCCGGCGACGTCCGGCACACCTTGGCGGACACGGCGGCGGCGCGGGCGGCGCTCGGGTACGTGCCCCGCGTCGCCCTGCGCGACGGGCTCGCGGCGCAGGTGGCCTGGCAGAAGCAGCTGGCCGGCCCGCGGTAGCGAGCTCGCGGCGCCCCGGGCGGCGAGGCGCGCCTCAGGGGAGGGCGAGATCGACGACGTGCGCCGCGGGCACCCGCGCGGCCACGATCTCGCCGGCGAGGTTGATCCAGCCTGCGCAGCGGTCGAGGACGACGCTGTCGGAGGAGACGACGCCGCGCGCGCCCGCGAGGAGGCGATCGGGATCGGGCACGAGCGTCGCCTCGATCGAGAACGGCGCGCCGCCGAGCCGCTCGAGGAGGCGCGCGCGCAGCTTCCCCGAGCTGGAGACGGCGGCGTCGAGGAGGACGCGCGCCCGCGCCGCGCCGGCGAGGGCGAGCGCGTCGCCGAGCAGGTCGACGGCCGCGTCGGTCTCCGCGATCGGCGCGTAGCTGCCGCGCAGCCCCGCGAGATCGCGGAGCGCCCCCTCGGGGCCGCGCACGAGCAGGCCGCCCGAGAGGGCCACCTCCAGGGTGATGATCAGGTTGAAGCCGTCGATGTTCACCTCGGCGCCGCGCAGCGACGACGCGGGCGCGCGCCGCGCGGCGCGGGAGGCCCGCTGCGCCTCCGAGCAGGCCGCGCGCTGGACCGCGAGTCGCTGGCGCGCGGCCAGCTGGTGGTGATCGCCGACGGTCCGGATCGCCGTGGTCGCGGGGTAACCGCGGCCGAGGAGCCACGTCACCTCCTCGAAGGCGACGCGCAGGCGCGCGACGGCGTCGGGGCCGAAGAGCTGGCCGTCGTCGGGGTGGCTGCCGCGGGATGAGGTGGCGTTCATGCGGGCGCCGGGCTGGCTGCAGGGCTCCCAGCCGCCAGGATGTAGCACCTCGCCGCGCCTCCATCCGCCACGCCGGCGAGCGGACCCATTCGACCACGAGATCGAGATCCTCGCCTGCGCACGCCGCGGCGTCGCAGCGTTCGATCACGAGCGGTATCGCGCCCGGCAGCGCCACATCGACGGCCGTGATCGGCCGCGCAGGACGCGCGTACAGCCCAGGTCACGCCCAGCCGAAGTGAAGCTCTCACCCCGCCGCACGGCGCGCCGAGCAAGGTTCCGACCGAGCATCTGGAGCTGAGCGCTTGCGGAGGCGCGCGCTCCTCTCGCTAGAATGCGCGGTTTCCTGGGGGAGGATCATCAAGGAGACAACGATGGCAGCCTATGGTTACAGCTTCGTCACGGACAAGGCGTTCAGCGCGTTCGCCCGCGATCTCGAGCAAGGCGCGTGGAAGAGCGTCTCGATCGCCAAGTACGATGTCCCGAACCGCGTACCGACGGCGCTGCTCCTCGAAGCGCCGAAGCCGGTGATCTGGAAGGTGCGCGCGCTCTGGAGCATCACGGCGCTCGATGACGCGCTCGGCGTCGCCTCGGCCGCGGCGCTCGCCGAGCTCGACTCGGAGTGGGACGCTTCCCAGCGGGCGCTGCACCTGTTCCTGGCGTCGGAGGCCGAGAGCAAGGAGCCGGCGCAGCGCGACGCGGCGGTGCGGCTCCGCGGCGCCCTGCTCGCGGGGGCCGGCACCGAGCAGACCCGGTACACGTACGACGCCGAGGTCGACTACGGCTGGCATCAGGTCGCGGTTGCGGGCAAAGCGCCGCTCGCCGCTGACGTGAAGAAGGTCGGCGCCGGGCCGCACCTGAAGCGCATCGAGGAGGCGACCGAGGCGCTCGCCAAGGGGCTCGGCCGGAGCGCCGGCCAGAAGCGCGCGGTCGCCCGGTCGAAGCGCATCCGGGAGGCCGTGGCGGCGTGCACGTCGGCGTTCAACGCCATCCACGACGACATCGGCTGGCTGATCGAGCACACGCCGAGCGGCAAGCACCGCGAGCTCCTCGAGGCGCTCCACGCGCCGTTCCTCGCGCTGCTCGAGCGGAGCCCGCAGCGCGCCCCGGCGGCCGCCGAGCCGGAGGAGGACACCGGCGAGGCGGACGCCGAGGAGACGGCGCCGTCGGAGCCCGCCGAGATGGAGAGCACGCCCGGCTGAGAGCATCCGCCGGCCGGGGCGCGACCGGCCGGCGGCTCGTGCCGCCCTGATCCGCCACGCGCGTCCCTGCCGTGACGTCAGCTCGCTTCTTGATATCCACTCACGAGGGCGGCGCTCCAGCGCGCTCTCCCTGCGCAGGATCACCTGCGCTTCGGGAGCTGCACCACCACGTGATCCGTGAGCCACGCCTTGCCCCCCGGATCCGTCTGCTGAACCCGCCAGCGACCTACCAGGTCCAGCGGCGTCGGGAGTCGCTCGAAGCTGCGGCCCGCGAGGCAAGTCCGCTCGTACACCTCCGGCCAGCCGGCCGCGTCACGCGCTCCCAGCATCACGGCGATACCGTGGCGGGTCTCCGCGAGACGATAGTCGTCGATCTGCTTCTGGATCCCCTCGTTGTGGGCAGCGTCGCGCCAGATCTTGGTCTCGATCAGGGCATGGCCGTCGATTCCCGGCCGGGTCAGGCGCACCTTGATATCAGGAAACCCCGCCACCTGGACGACCTCGCGGTCCGTCTCCCATCCGAGAAGGCGCAGCCCCGCCGCGATGAAGGAGCTGAACACCTGCTCGTGCAGCAGCCCGGAGTCGCCATGGAAATCGCGCCCGAAGCGGCGCAGGTTCGCAAGCACAGCGCTGACGTCCTGGATCAGACGCTCGATGGGGTCGCCTGAATCTGCCGGGACCGCCGGCAGGTTCAGGATCGAGGCGATGGGCCAGGCTGTTACGGGGTCGGCGAGCATCGAGCCTTCGACCTTCACCAGACCGGCCGCGCGCAGGAGCTTCAGCGCCTGCTCCGGGTCGATGGAGATGCGCTCACCGGACTGCAAGGCGCACGCGTCGCGGAGCCGCTGCATCGGGACCGAGCCGGCGTGCTCGCGGACGATCTTCAGCACGCGCCAGGGCGCATCGAGCCGCCCGTACTGCGAGACGGAGGAGTGCACCGCGCGAATGAAGCCATCGTGCCTCTCGCGAAAGACGCCGAAGATCTGGTCCAGCGCCTGCACGGAGGGGCTGCTCGCATCCCACAGGTGCTGCAGCCCGTAGGTCACGAGCACCGGGCTGCCCCCGGTGAGCACGCGAAGGGTCTCCAGGGCGATGTCGCCGAGGGGGCGCTCGTCGTCCTGGAAGGGCCTGGCGAGCTCCGAGATCTCCGCTGGTCCGAATGGATCGAGCACGCAGGGCTCGGCGCGGCTGACGATGCCGGACCCCACCTCGCTCTCGAGGTAGAAGAGGCCGATCCCGCCCGCGAACACGACGTCGAACCGCGTGCTGTGTTGCTTCCGCGCGACCTCCAGCCGGTTGAACCAGCTCCGCGCAAACGCCCCCCGTTCGCCCTCTCCGGCCGTGACGTACTGGTCGGCCTCGTCAAAGAGAACCACCAGCCGCGTCGTGTTGCCATCGAGCACGCGCTCGAGAAGGTCATCCATCCGTGGCGCCGAGAGCTCGCGGATGCCGAGCCGCTCCGCGAGGTCACGCACCGCTCCGGCCACGGTCGGCTCCTCGGGCGGCCCCGCGACGAGCAGGACGCGCGTCCCCGGTGCCTCCTCGAGACGAGCCTGGATCTGCTGAAGCAGCACGCTCTTTCCCATCCCGCGGGCGCCGATGATCTTGACGGCAGCGCCGAGACGGAGATGCTCCGTGATCGCCTTCACCAGCTCATCGCGGTGCACCGGGTGGCCTGGAGCGTGCTGCTGCCAGTTGTAAGGGTTGGGTCGCCTCGTCACACGGCCACCTGAGTCTGCGTGGGCAGCAGGGTCCGCACGTACCACGACAGGTGCTTCGGTAATCCCAACGTCTTCTCGTCGAGGAGGCCGAAGTTCCGCAGCATCCGCGCGCCAGGGCCATGCAGCCCGCCTGCCCGCTTCACAGACGCCGCGCGATCGTGGCTCTCGACGAGATCGAGGAGCAGCGAGTAGGCAGCCGGGTATCTCTTCGAGAGCAGCGCGATGATTTCCCGGTCCACGTCCAGCACGGCCTGGCGGCCTAGAAAGCGCTCGATAGCCCCCTCGCGATAAGGATCCGTCGGCTCCTTCTGCTGGCCCCCCGGGGCATGCAGGCGAACCTCTTCGAGGAGTGCCGAGCCGAACTGTCGGTGCAGCAGCGGGTGCCCGCCGGTCCACGCGCGGGCAAGCTCCGCCGTCTCGTACCCCACGTCGAGACCCACGCGGCGCCCGAGCTTCCGGAGCATCTCGGTGTCGCGCGGCGGACGGATCGGTCCGAGCCACATCGGCGTGAACCCCGCGAGCAAGGGGTTCGGCACCCCGTCCAGTTGCGGAACGGACAGGTGCTCGGGATCACGACCGATCAGCACGAGCGAGACGGCCCCCTGCTGTTGCTGGGACAGCGCGCGCACGAGCCCGAGGAGCCTGGAAATGCCCGGCACCGGGCCGAGGTTGCCCTCGCGCTCGAAGAGGAAATCGTACTCGTCGATCACGAAGCACAGGCGCAGCCCCTCGTCCAGGATCGCCTGGGCCGCCTGCTTCAGGCCGGCGATGCCTTGCCGTGCCGGAGGCTCATAGGACACACCTGCCACGCGCATCCTGCGACCCAGCGCGGCAAGCATGTCGTCGGCGACGCTCTCGACGTTCGCTAGATCCAGCCCCTCCGCGTCGACCCAGAGGACGCACGCCTGGAACACGACCTTCTCGGCGTCCAGCGCCTTGATCCCGCTCGCCGGGTCGAGCCAGTCGGTGACCGCGCGAACCAGGGATGTCTTGCCAGATTTGCGCAGCCCGAACACGCCGACCGCGTCGCCGCGGAGGACGCGCGTGCGGAGCTCCATGACCTCCGCATCGCGGCCCATGAGCTGGTGCCCTCGGACCGCGTCACGCTCCTCGAAGACGTCGTACGTGGGCAAGCACTGGCGGAGCACCTCGGAGAGCGGCGGCCAGTACCCCTCCTCGTCCCATACCCACGCCACCCGCTGACCCCGACCGGGCATCCGCCCGAGGCGATCCTTGAGCAGCCGACCCTCATCCATCGTATGGCCATCGTCCGTGACGATGACCAGGTTGCCGTCGAGCCGCAGGCCAGAGCGTACGACCTCGTCGGCGGCGCGCTGGAGATCCCTCGACTGGATCTCGCCCTGGACTGCGATGAACAGCAGCTCGGGGGCCAGCCCGAACCCCTCCTGGATGTGCTGCGGCGGCTTCGCGCGGAGGAGCCAGCTCCGCGGCGCAACTGGACGAGCATGGGTCAGCTCGAACCCGTCCCTCTTGAGCGTGTCAAGCATCACGGCGCCGTAGTGGAGCTCCTCGTCGAAGCGCCGCAGGAGGTGCTCCAGTGCCTTCGTGCCGCCGCCGTTCATGCGCAGAGTCTCCCACACAGCTGCGACCTCGTCATCGGCCGGCCAGACGCTGGCGAGCTCTCGAGGCTGCCACCACACGCTGCCGGCACCCGGCAGCGCTTCCGTCTGCCGCTGCCGACACCCGGCAGCGCTTCCCTCCCCCTGTGCCGGCACCCGGCAGCGCTTCCCTCTCCCCTGCCGACACCCGGCAGCGCTTCCCTCCCCCCGTGCCGGCACCCGGCAGCGCCTCTCTCTACTGCTGCCGGCACCCGGCAGCGCTTCACCTCTCCCCGTCCCCGTGCTGGTAACCGGCAGCACTTTGTCTGCGCACGATCGACCCCCGGCGGCGCTTCCCACGGACGGAACCGCGCCATCCCGTGACGATCTGCTATCCTCCGCCGCCGTGATTGTGGACCAACCCACCACACCTGCTCCCCCCGAGGCTCCGGAGGACCGGGTGACGTTCGGGCTCTCGGCCTTCGAGCCCCGCCCGAGCCTCATGGCGCCCAGCATCTCGCCGCCGACGTCGACGGCGCCGTACGTCTCGGTGGTCGTCCCGGGGCTGAACGAGGCGGAGAGCCTCGCCGAGCTCGCGCAGCGCGTGGACCAGGCGCTCCGAGGGCGCTTCACCTACGAGCTCATCTTCGTGGACGACGGCAGCACCGACGACAGCTGGGCCGTCATCTCCAAGATCCACGCGGACAACCCCCTCGTGAAGGGCATCCGGCTGCGGAAGAACTTCGGCAAGGCGACGGCGCTGACCGCGGGGTTCCGCAAGGCCAAGGGCGACGTGGTCGTCACCATGGACGCCGACCTCCAGGACGATCCGGCCGATCTGCCGAGCTTCATCGCCAAGGTGCAGGAGGGACTCGACGTCGTGGTCGGCTGGAAGGTCAACCGGCTCGACCCCACGAACCGCCTCGTCCTGTCCCGCATCTTCAACGGGACGGTCCGCTCGCTCACGGGCGTGAAGCTCCACGACATGAACTGCGGCTTCAAGGCGTACCGCAGCGAGGTGCTGCGCACCTTCCCGATCTACGGCGATCTCTTCCGGTTCATCCCGGCGCTCGCCGCGTGGCAGGGCTTCCGCGTCACCGAGATCCCGGTGCGCCACCACGCCCGCAAGTACGGCACCTCCCGCTACGGCCTGGAGCGCATCCTGCGCGGCTTCTTCGACCTGCTCAGCGTCCTCTTCCTGACCCGCTACTCGAAGAAGCCGATGCACCTGTTCGGCCTCATCGGCCTCGTGTTCACGGCGATCGGGCTCCTCATCAACGCCTACCTGACCTTCCTCTGGTTCTTCGGGCACAAGATCGGGGATCGCCCGCTGCTCCTGCTCGGCGTGCTGATGATCCTCCTCGGCATCCAGCTGTTCTCCATGGGCTTCATCGGCGAGTTCCTGGCCTTCCAGATGCAGCAGCGACACCAGACGGACGAGCTGCCCGTCCGCGAGGAGATCGAGTGATATCCGACGCTTACTTCGGTCGCTTCGAGACCGTCAAATACCGGAATGCAGGCGCCCTGAAGCGGAAGCTCATCCAGCGCTTCGCGTCCACGATCCACGACCTCTTCGTCGAGGCGAACCCGGTCGAGCGCGTGCTCGAGATCGGGGTCGGCGAGGGCTTCCTCTCCGGCTACCTGTCCGAGAAGTTCCCCGAGAAGCAGTTCCACGGCGTCGACCTCAACCCCGCCGACGTCGAGCGGGTGAAGCGGCTCTTCCCGCGCATCGAGGCGCGGGTCGGGAGCGCCTACGATCTCGGCGATCCCTCGCCCGGGTTCGATCTCGTGATCTGCGCCGAGGTGCTCGAGCACCTCGACGCGCCCGACCGGGCGCTCGCCGAGATCCAGCGGCTCTCGCCCCGGCGCGTCATCCTCTCCGTGCCGCACGAGCCGTTCTTCAAGCTCTCGAACCTGCTCGCGGGGAACAACGTGCGCCGCCTCGGCAACGACCCCGATCACATCAACCACTGGAACCCGACGTCGTTCCGCCGGCTCGTCGAGCCGCGCTTCGAGATCCTGCGGCTCACGACCTCCTATCCCTGGGTCCTCTGCCTCGCAGCGCCGCGCTGAGCATGCGCCGCGCTGCCGTCGGCGCGCTCGTCCGCCTGATCGGGCCGCTCCTGCTCGCGATCGTGATCCTGCGCATCGAGGACCGCGACGCGGTGGTCGCCGCGCTCGCCGCGGCGCCTTTGGGCCCGCTCGTGCTCGCGACGGCGCTGAACCTCGTCAACATCCACCTCAAGGTGCTCCGCTGGGACGTGCTGCTCCGCGCCCGGGGCATCCGTTACCCCCTCGGCCGCGCCTGGGCGTCGTTCATGACGTCGCTCTACGTCGGCATGTTGACCCCGGGGCGCGTCGGCGACGTGCTGCGGATCCGCTACCTGCGCCACGATCTGGGCGTGCCCTACGCCGAGGGGCTGGCCTCGGTCGTGATGGACCGGCTGTGCGACCTCTACGTGCTCGCCGCGTTCGTCGCCGTCGGCGTCGCGCACTACAGCGCCGTCGTCGTCGGCCGCCTGGCGTGGCTGACGTGGGGGGGCATCGCGCTCACGGTCCTCGCCCCGCTCGCGCTGCTCATCCCCGGGCTCGCCGACCGGGCGCTGCTCGCCGTGTACCGGAAGGTCGCGAGGAAGGGGCCGGCCGCCGGCGCGGAGCCCGACGGCCCGAGCCGCTTCCTCGCCGCATTGCGCGCGCACGTCGGGCGCGGCCTGCTCATCACCCTCCCGCTCACGGTGGCGACGTTCGCCGTCAACTTCGTGCAGGGCTACCTGATCGCGCGGGCGCTCGGGCTCTCCCTCTCGCTGTTCGACGTCACCTGCCTGCTCGCCATCGCGAGCCTGCTCGGCCTGCTGCCGATCTCGGTCGCCGGCGTCGGCGTCCGGGAGCTCTTCTTCTCGCTCGTGTTTCCCTCGCTCGGCATCAGCGCCGAACACGGCGTGACCTTCGGGCTGCTCGTCTTCGCGGTCATCTACCTCGCGGTCGTCGCCCTCGGCTTCGTGAGCTGGCAGATCGCCCCGCCGCCCACGGAGCCAGACGCGGTTTCCTAAAGGGAGAAACGGGCGGTCAACGTCAGGGGCTCCCCGTCGTAGGCGGGCACCTTCGCCGCGGCGTCGCGGAAGGACTCGATCACACATTCACCCACCTGGGTGCCCTCGTAGGGCGCGCCCTCCAGCTCCACGCGGGGGCCGCTCGGCTCGAAGGTCACGGTCACGCTCCCCTCGCCAGTCGGGCCGCCCGGCTCCCAGCAGCGCTGCGCGCGCGCCTTGCCGTGCTCGATCGCCGCGCCCGCGGCCCTGCCGAGGCGGACGCGCGCCATGGTGGCCCGGCGCGATCCCGGCTCGGCCGCCGCGCGCGCCTCGGCCCCCTCGGAGGAGAACGGGGACGCGTCGGCGGTGGCGGGGAACATCGCGGTGCGCTGGAGGCAGTGCGAGGGGCGGATCATCGCGTAGCCGGTCGCGGTCGCGAAGCCGCACACCGCGAGCGCCATGAAGAGGGCGCGCGGGCCGCCACGGCCGGGAGGCCCGTCGAGCGGGCCGTCGTCGCGCGAGCCGCCGCGCAGCCGCTCGACCTCCGCGCGGACCTCCGCGAGCTCGGCGTCCCGGGCGGCGAGCGCCGCGTCCCGCTCCTTCAGCTTGGCTTCGAGGGTTTCGATGCGCGCGCGAGCCGCATCGAGGTGATCCCGGTATTGCGACATGCGCCTAGTCTAGCCTGGCCCGCGCGGCGCGCCCTGCCCTTCCCGCGCCCCCGCCGTTCCTTGACAACGGGGGGTAGGGTCAAGTAGCCGAGGACGCCTCCGCCCCCATGCTCGCCAACCCTCGCACCAGGCTCAACCAAGCGCTCGCAAGGCTCGACGGCGCCATCGAGCGGCTCGCGCGCGCCGCCTTGACCCTGGCGCCGTGGCCCGTCCTCTTCGGCATGAGCGTCGGCGTGGCGGTCTGGGTCTTCACCCACCCGACCCGCCTCGCCCTGTTCAGCACGAACAAGCTGCCCGAGCTGGAGCGCCGCTGGATGGCCGGCGGCGTCGGCGCGGCCGTCGTGGCCGTCGGGCTCGTCTACTTCCTGGCGATGCTCGCGCGGCGCGTCCGGACCGGCTCGTGGGCCGTCCTGGAGACGGCCGGGCGCCTCAACCGCGCCCTGCGCCCCCTGCTCGCGCTCCCGTTCGTCGCCGCGCTCAAGCTCCCGGGCATCGAGAAGGAGAGCCCGAAGACCGCGCTCTTCTACGCCGCCCTCGCGGCCGTCGCGGTGGGCGCCGGCGCCTACGCCTGGGGCAAGGGCCCGCGCCTCTCGCCGGCGGACGACGACGCGGCGGACGACAATGCGCCCGCGCCGTCCCGCGCCGGCGCGCTCGCCAAGGCCGGGCGCTGGCTCGCGCCGCTCGGCGTGCTCGCGCTCTGGGCGGGCTACGCCTTCTTCTTCTCGCGGCTCGCGATCACCAACCACCGCGCGCTGCACACGCGGACGCCGGACCTCGGCTACTACGACAACATCTTCTACCAGTCGATCCACGGCCGGCCGCTCGGCTGCTCGTTCCTCAAGGCCGGCTACCACGGCTCCGCGCACTTCGATCCCATCCTCGTCCTGCTCTCGCCGCTCTACCTCCTCTATCCGCGGGCCGAGTTCCTCCTCGTGCTCCAGGCGGTGTGGCTCGGGACCGGCGTCATCCCCGTCTACCTGCTCGCGCGCGAGAAGCTCGAGCGCCGCAGCAAGGCGCTCCTGCTCGCCGCCGTGTGGGCCATCTACCCGGCCCTGCACGGCGCGAACATGTACGAGTTCCACTCGCTCGCGCTGATCTCACCGCTCGTCGTGTGGCTGCTCTACTTCTACGAGGCCGGCAAGGACAGGCACTACTGGGTCACCCTCGGCCTGCTCCTGCTCTGCCGGGAGGACGTCTCCCTGCTCATGTGCTTCGTCGGGCTCTACGCCATCCTCGACCGGCGCGCGGGCAAGACGCGCATGGGGTGGACGACCATCGCGGCGAGCCTCGTCTACTTCGTCATCGTCAAGCTGTTCTTCATGACGTCGGCCGGCATCATCATGTCGGGCAAGGACGCCTACTCGTACGCCTACTACTACGAGGAGCTCATCCCGAACCGGAGCGGGGTCGGCGGACTCCTGATCTCGTTCCTGACGAACCCCGTCTTCACGCTCAAGGTCGCGCTCGAGGAGGCGAAGATCAACTTCCTGCTCCTGATCTTCCTCCCCCTCTGCTTCCTCCCCTTCGTCGCCAAACCCGGGCGCTGGATGCTCGTCTACGGGCTCGCGTTCTGCCTGCTCGCCTCGCGCGACGCGGTCTTCTCGATCCACTTCCAGTACTCGTCGATCCTCTTCCCCGTCGCCTTCGCGCTGACGCCGCTCGCGCTGAAGCGGGTCGAGGACGCCGCGCCCGCCGCCTTCCTCGGGCTCGACGGGCGGCGCCTCTCGCGCGCGCTGCTCGCCGCGACCCTCGCGGCGAGCGCGCTGGTCTCGTGGAAGTTCGGCGGCCTCGTCGAGAACGCCTCGTTCCGCGGCGGCTTCTCCCGCGTGGCGCGCTCGCTCACGCCCGAGCAGGAGGCGACGTACGCGTGGGTGAGGCAGCAGGTCGAGGTGATCCCGCCGGGCGCGGTCGTGGCCGCGACGAGCAAGATGGGGCCGCACATCTCGAACCGGAAAGAAGCCTATTTCTACCCCGGCGAGCGCGCCGAGAGGGCCCACTACGTGCTGCTCGACGAGAGCGAGCTCAAGGGCAAGAACCAGGAGCGCCACAGCGCGGCGGTGAAGCGCGGCGAGCTCGAGGAGGTCAGCCGGCTGAAGAAGATGGCGCTGTTCAAGCGGGTGAAGCCGGCGCAGCGGACGGACGCGGCGGAGCCCGACGAGGACCCTACCGGGGAGGCGCCGCCGGAGGTAGGAAAGCGGAACAAGAAGCCCGACGCCGGCGCGCCGGCCGCCCCCTCCAGCACCGCGGAGCAAGATGAAGACCCTCCTCCTGGCCCATGACTTCGACGCGACCTCCGAGCACGCCCTGAGCGAGGCCATCGAGCTCGCCCGCAAGCTGCCCGCGAGGATCGTCGTGGCGCACGTGTACAGCGTGCCCGTGTACAACTTCCCGGAAGGCTCCTCGCTGATCCCCTCGGCCGAGGACGCCGCGCGCCTCGCCGAGGTGGCCCAGCGGAGCCTCGATCAGGTGCTCGCGCGCGCGAGCGCCGCGCCCGACGTCGCGATCTCCGGCGTGCTGCGCGCCGGCGTCCCCGACGAGGAGATCTGCCGCCTGGCGGACGAGCTCCGGGCCGACATGATCGTGATCGGGACCCACGCGCGCGGCGCCCTCGCCCGGGCGCTGCTCGGCAGCGTGGCCCAGCGCGTGGTGCGCGCGGCGAAGGTGCCAGTCCTCAGCATCCGCGGCCCGCAGCCCGCGGGCTGATCCGGCGTTTGCTGACGCCCGCACGCCCGCGCGCCCGCACGCCCGCGCCCCCGCACGCGGGCCGCGCCGCTCCGGCGCCCCCTTAGCCGACCACGGAAGTTTCCCGAGGCGCTGTCAAATACGTCCTGCGGCGCGCCCGAAACCTCGTTGAAACAGAGAGCACGTTACACGCCCGTGCTCATGAAGATCGACACTGGGGATACGGCCTGGCTCCTCGCTTCGACAGCCCTCGTCCTTTTCATGACGCCGGGACTCGCCCTGTTCTACGGCGGCATGGTGCGCCGGAAGAACGTGCTCGCGACGCTGATGCACTCGTTCGCGGCGCTCGCGGTCGTGACCGTGCAGTGGATCGCGCTCGGGTATTCGCTCGCGTTCGGCACGTCCCACGGGGGGCTCATCGGGGGGCTCGACTATGTCGGTCTTCAGGGGCTCGCGCAGGTGGAGCGGGGCACGGTGCCCCACCTCGCCTTCGCGGCGTTCCAGATGATGTTCGCGGTGATCACGCCCGCGCTCATCGCGGGCGCGTTCGCCGAGCGGATGCGGTTCCCGGCCTACCTCGTGTTCATCCTGCTCTGGTCCACGCTCGTCTATGACCCGGTCGCGCACTGGGTCTGGGCGGAGAAGGGCTGGCTCTACGAGATGGGGGCGCTCGACTTCGCGGGCGGCACCGTGGTGCACCTCGCCGCGGGCATCTCGGCGCTCGTCTGCGCGATCGTGCTCGGCAAGCGCTCGGGGTACCCGCACGAGCGGCACGTGCCGCACAACCTGACGATGACCCTGACGGGCACGGGCATCCTCTGGTTCGGCTGGTTCGGCTTCAACGCCGGGAGCGCGCTCACCTCGGGCGGGCTCGCCGCGCTCGCGCTGCTCGACACGCACGTCGCCGCGGCGGCGGGCGGCGCCGCGTGGCTCTTCGTCGAGTGGGCGCAGCGGGGCAAGCCGACCGCGCTCGGCGTCGCGTCCGGCATCGTGGCCGGGCTCGTCGGCATCACCCCGGCGGCCGGGTTCGTGGCGCCCTGGGCCGCCGCCGTGATCGGCCTGCTCGCGGGCGTGGTCTGCTACTTCGCCGTCGTCTCGAAGGAGCGCCTCGGCTACGACGACTCGCTCGACGCGTTCGGCGTGCACGGCGTGGGCGGGCTGCTCGGCGCGATCCTCACCGGCGTCTTCGCCGAGAAGGCCCTGAACGAGGCCGGCCGCGACGGCGTCATCGCCGGCAACCCCGGGCAGCTGGTCCCGCAGCTCGCCGGCATCGTGGCCGTCGGGCTGTACGCCGCGATCGTGACGTTCGTGCTGCTCAAGCTGGTCGACAAGGTGATCGGCCTCCGCGTGGCCGAGAGCGACGAGCGCGAGGGCCTCGACGCCACGGAGCACGGCGAGACCGGCTACGCGTTGTGACCGCACGCCTCTTCTGAGAGTGCGCGCGGCGCGCGGCGCGGTGTCGCGGCGCCGCGCGGGCAGGTAAGTACCCCCAAAACCTAGAGAAAAGGGCGCCCGTGGGCGCCCCTGCCGCGCTCGCTTCCCCGGTAAGGCGCCGCACGTGAGACCGGGACGCCCGTCGTAGTTGCCTCCCCCCGGGCGCATCGCTAGCTTGCGCCGAATTTTTCCCCTGGGCGCGCGCCGCGGGTGCTCGCCCCGTCATCACGGAGCAGACACGTATGAGCGGCCATTCGAAGTGGGCCACCATCAAGCGGAAGAAGGGCGCGCTCGACGCGAAGCGCGGCAAGCTCTTCACGAAGCTCATCAAGGAGATCACCGTCGCCTCGCGCATGGGCGGCGGCGACCCGAACGGCAACCCGCGCCTCCGCAAGGCGGTGAACGACGCCAAGGGCCAGGCGATGCCCGCCGATACCATCAAGCGCGCCATCCAGCGCGGCACCGGCGAGATCGAGGGCGCGAACTACGAGGAGATCCTCTACGAGGGCACGGGCCCCGGCGGGACGCTCTTCCTCGCCGAGGCGATGACCGACAACCGGAACCGCACCGTCGCCGAGATCCGGAAGATCTTCGAGAAGAACAACGGGCAGCTCGGCGCCGGCGGCTCCGCGCAGTGGGCGTTCGACAGGAAGGGGATCATCCTCATCGCGAAGGACGCGGCGACGGAGGACCAGCTCATGGACATCGCCGTGGGCGCGGGCGCCGACGACTACAGCGACCAGGGCGAGGAGTGGCAGGTGCTCTCCAGCGTCGAGGCGATCGATCCCGTCGTGAAGGCCCTCGAGGACGCGAAGATCCCCGTGAAGTCGAGCGGCGCGGGGTACGTGCCCAAGAACAAGAAAGAGGTCGCGGGGCGCGACGCCGAGGTCTGCCTCAACCTCGTCGACACGCTCGACGACCACGACGACGTGCAGAACGTCTACGCCGACTTCGACGTGCCCGACGAGGAGCTCGCGAAGCTCGAGGGCTGATCGCGCGCGGCGCATCGCGCGCGACGCGGCGACGCGGCGCGCGCCGCGCCCCCCCCGCGCTCACCCGCGCCACCGCCGGCCCCCTCGCGCGGGCGGCGCGCCTCAGGGGCGCCAGATCGGGAAGCTCACGATCGCCCACGAGAAGAACGCGTGCGCGAAGATCGCCGGCGGCAGGCGCCCGGTCCGGTGCACGACGCGGCCCCACACGAGGGAGCAGCCGAGGCCCGCCGCGACGAGCAGCGGGTTCGGGCCGGCGAACGGATCGCCCAGCAAGAACAGCGTGGGGAGGTGCGCGGCGGCGAACAGCGCGCTCGAGAGCAGCCAGGCCGCGGTCAGGCCGAGCGGGCCCTCGAGCGCGCGCATCACGAGGCCGCGCCAGACGACCTCCTCGAGCGCGGCGATGACGAACACCGCCGCGCCGACGAACACGCGGGCGTCGGCGGAAGGGTCGCCGAGCTGGAGGTAAAGGCGCAGGATCCACGCCTCGCGCGGCGAGCCCCGCGGGGCCAGGGTCAGCTGCACGGCCATGGCGAGGCCGTAGAGCGCCGCGGCGACGAACGCGCCGCGCGCGAGATCGCCCGAGCGGGGACGGAACGCGGCGCGGAGCTCGCCGCGGCGGCGGAGCCACGCCACGGCAAAGGCAGCGAGCAGGGCGTAGAGCGCGCCGGGCGCCGCGAGCAGGGCGGACGAGCCGCCGCGCGCAGGGTTGAACGCGAACCCGACGGCGACCGCCGTGCCGGCGGCGACGGCGGCGGCGATGAGCGCCGCCTCGCGGCGCGAGGCGCGCGGCGGCTCGCGTGGATCGGGCGGTTCGGGGGAATCGAGGGAATCGGCGGAACTGAGCGGATCGGGCGGATCATGCCCCGGCGGCTCGCGCGCCAGGGCCGGGTCGGCGGCGCCGGGGACGGCCGGAGAGGCAGCGGGGCCAGGATCGTCGGGCGTCATCGCGGGCACGGCGGGCACAGCTGCAAGACCCGGTCGAGGATGCGGTCCGCGAGCACGGGCTTCGGCAACACGCCGAGGGCGTCGGCGGCGTCGCGGGTCACGAGCGTCGCGCGGTTGTCGTCCCGGCCGAACGAGTCCGCCGCGTGGTTGGCGACGATCAGGTCGACGCGCTTGTTCGCGAGCTTGTGCCGCGCCAAGGCGACCACCCGCTCGTCGGTGTCCGTCTCGACGGCGAACCCGACGAGCACCGGCGCGCGGCGCCCGCCGTCGTGCGCCGCGCCGGCGAGGCCGGCGCGCGCCGCGCCGACCTCGGCGAGCAGATCGGGGTTCGGCACGAGCGGCAGCGAGGTGAGATCCGGCGTCCGCTTCAGCTTGGTCGCGTGCTGCTCGGCGGGCCGGTAGTCGGACACGGCGGCCGTCATGATGAGCACGTCCGCGGCGCCGAGATCCTCGCCGAGCGCCTGCCAGAGCGCGCCGCGCATCGCGAGGGCGCCGCGCACGTCGACGCGCCGGGCGCCAGGCGGGGTGGAGAGCGACACCGGGCCGGCGATGAGCGTGACCTCGGCGCCGCGCGCCGCCGCCCGCTCCGCCACGGCGAAGCCCATCTTGCCCGTCGACCGGTTGCCGAGGAACCGCACGGGATCGAGGTCCTCGAGCGTGGGCCCGGCCGTGACGACGACGCGGAGCCCGGCGAGATCACGCGGGGCGAGCCGAGAGAGCGCCGCGGCCGCGATCGCCGCGGGATCGGCCATGCGCCCGAGGCCGCGCTCGCCCGAGGCGACCTCGCCGAAGACCGGGCCGACGAGCTGCACCCGGCCGTCGGCCTCGAGCGCGGCGACGTTCCGCGCCGTCGCGGGGTGCGCCCACATGCGGGGGTGCATCGCCGGCGCGGCGAGGACCGGGCCCCGGGCGCACAGGGCGAGCGCCGTCACGAGATCGTCGGCGCGCCCCGCGGCGAGGCGCGCGAGCACGTCGGCGGTCGCGGGGACCAGGAGGACGAGATCCGCCTCGGCGGCGAGCGCGACGTGCAGCTCGCCCGCGAAGCCCGGATCCCACATCGTGTCGCGGACCGGCTCGCCGCAGAGGCCGCTGAGCGTCATCGGCCCCAGGAACTGCTGCGCCGCGCGCGTCATGATCGGGAGCACACGCGCGCCGCCCTGGATGAGCATACGAGCGACCTCGGCGGCCTTGTAGGCGGCGATGCTGCCGGAGACGGCGAGCGCGACGGTCGGCCGCGCGCCGGCGGTCGGCGGCGCGGGTACATCAGGGGGAGGCGCGGGCGAGGACGGCGTTCGGCCGGACATGGAGCAGGTGCGAACGTGGGTCGAGGACCCCTCAACCGGGGTCGGGGATCCGTCAACCGGGGTCGGGGATCCGTCAACCTGGGTGGGAGCCGCCGCCCACCGTGGCACGAAAACGGGCGGCCGTACACGCCGCGCGGCGCGCGGATGCTAGCCTCGCGAGGTGCGCTCTCCCGATCGGCCTCGGGGCCGCGCCCCGACAGGGGCCGAGCGGCTCATCACCGTGGCGACCTACAACGAGGCCATGGAAGCGCAGATGGGGCGCTCGGCCCTGATCGCGCACGGCATTCGCGCCTTCATCGCCGATGAGCACGTGTCCACCCTGACCCCGCACTACATCGGCAGGGCCCTCGGCATCCGCCTCCAGGTGCCACGCTCCGATCTGGAGAGGGCGACCGAGATCCTGAAATCGCCGCACAGCGACGAGGACGGCGACATCGATGAAGAGGAAGAGGACGATGCGGCCGAGCTCGACGGGCCGAAGTGCCCCGCGTGCGAGGCGCGCTACGCTTACCGCGAGTGGTCGCCGGGCCAGGTCCTCGTCATCGTCGTCCTGCTCGGGCTGCCGCTCCTCGTCCTGAAGAAACACTGGCACTGCCGCAAGTGCGACACCTACTGGACGCCGGGCGCGCCGCCGCCGAAACACGGCAACCCGTACCGGGCGCCGCGCGGGGCGACGCTCCGCGGGAAAAAGTAAGCGCCGCTCGCCGCGCGCCCGCGAGCGGATCCCCACGAAAGACGACTCCAGGCAAGCGCCGCCCTGACCGGCATCAAGCCCACCGGAGCGCCGCACCTCGGCAACGACGGATCACCCGTCAGCCGTCGTCGCTCTTGTCGCTCTTGTCGCTCTTCTTGCGGCGCCGCTTCTTGCTCTTGCCGTCCTTCGCCTCGTCGGCGGCGTCCTTCTGCCCCCGGGCTTCCCTCGCCGCTTTGCCCTCGGCGCCGGCCGCGCTCGCGGCCTGCATGATCGCGGCGCCCTCGGCGGGCAGCGCCTCGTCCCCGCGCGCGCGGCCCCCCTCCCCTTCGCCGCGGTCCTCCCGGTAGCTGCCGAACCCCGCGCGCTCGGTCCAGCCGCGCTCGCCGGTGAGACCCGGCTCGCGGCTCTCGACGGTGCCGCCGCCCGGCTCGGGGCCGGTCGCGCCCGGCGTGCGGACGTCCGGGCCCTGCGTGACCACGAGGTACTCGTCCGCGACGTACTCGGGGTGGTTGTCGTCGCCCGCCTTGAACTCCAGGTCGCGCGGGCCGCTGCCGACGTGGATGATCTGCGTGGTGGGCGGGTAGCTGTCGCTCCACTTCTCCCGCACGGCGTAGGCGCCGTCGCGGACGACCCGCGAGCTCGTCGTCCTGAAGCCGGGGATGCCGCGCTGGGCGAGCACCCGCTTCCCCTCGGGCAGCTTGGGCGCCGGGCGCTCGAGCTCCTCGAACGGGAGGACCTCGTCGATGCGGCGGAAATACGTGACCGTGAGCTTGCGCGACGGGCCGAGGATCTCGGCGCGCACGACGCCGCCCGCGACCGTCTCGTGCAGCACGATCGGGAAATCGAACGGGTTCCTGAAGCGGTAGTTGATCGTCGGGTAGACGACGGTCGCGTCGAGCCCGAGCTTGATGTAGTAGCTCGGGCGGGAGTGCGGGTAACGCTCGACGATCTCGAGGCCCGCGAAGAACGCGGCGCCGTGGAGCGTGCCGGAGATCTGGCAGGTGCCGCCGCCGAGCCCGTCGACGAGCTCGCCCTGGGCGATGACGGGCGCGACGCGGTAGCCGTGCGCCTCGTCGCGCGGGCCGACCGTCTCGTTGAAGTCGAAGATCTCCCCCGGCATGACGACCACGCCGTCGAGCTTCGAGGCGGCGAGCCGGAGGTTGTACGTCCGCTCCTTGGACCTCCCACCCGTCGCGTAGCGCGTCTCGAAGTAGCCGAGCACCTGGTCGAACGTGACGTTGCCGAGCTGCGCGGCGGCGAGCTTCGGCGCGATCGTCTCGACGCTGGCCTGCGCGGTGTCCTGGCCCGCCCGGAGGGCCGCGTCGATCCGCGCGAGCGTGCCGTAGACGTCCAGCCGGTACCCGATCTTCTCGGGCTTGAGCTTCCTGGCCTCGAGGTCGACGTAGGCGTCGACCGCCGGCGCGTCGAGCTCGATCTTGAGGTCGAGCAGCTTGCTGATCGCCCGCTCGGAGTCGAGGAGGAGCGGGATCGGGATGTCGAGCGGCGCGTCCTCGCCGTCGTGCTTGCGCTCGTGGGCGCGGCGGAGCGCGCTCTCGGGGCGGAGCGCCTCGCGGACGAACTCGGCGAGGCGGACCCGGTTGATCTCGACGCCGAGGTCGTTGCGGCGGAGCGCGCGCTCGGAGCCGTCCGGGAGCACGATCCGGATCTCCCCGGTGGCGTAGCGGCGCACGAGGTCGAGCGCGTTGGCCACGACGTCGCCGGTCATCGGCACCGGCGCCTCGGCGACGCGCAGGACCGGCGGGGGCTTCGGGCCGTCGTCCGGCGGCGGCGGCAGCACGAGGTACGTGATGACGAGGCCGCTCGTGACGAAGATCGCCACCAGCGCGGCGAACCGCCAGAGCTCCGGCGAGCGGCGAAGATCCATGCGAGGGCGGCCATCTTGAAAAGCCTTCCCCGAACCGTCAAGCAAACGCCGCCGCGAGGGGCGCGGGCGCGGGAGCTACGGGGCGGCGCCGCGGGGCTCGCGCGGCGGGCGCGTCAGCTTCGAGGACGCGGCCCGCGAGGCCCGGAGGATCGACGCCTTGATCGAGCCCGCCCTCGGCGCGGGCGCGGCGCCCGTGCCGTCCCCGCCGAGCGGCGCGGCGCCGCGCGGCGCGTCGCTCGGAGAGGGCCGCAGGAGGTACACGCCCGCGAACGCCGCGAGCGCCGCCAGGACGACCGCGGACAGGATGAGGGGCCAGCGCTGCGCCGGCCGAGCGGGCCGCGGCGCGGTCGCCGGCTCGCTCGCGGCGCGCGCGGGCGTTGCGCCCGCGCGCGCCGGCGTGACGACCGCGCGCGCGGGCGCCGCGCCCGGCGGGCTCGGCAGCGGCGGCGGCTCGTCGTGGTGGCTCGAGCTCTCGCGCGCGATCTGCATCGCCTCCTGGATCGCGGCGCGCCGCCGCGCGCCGCGCGGGCCGAGCAGCTTCTGCATCAGCGCGGCGAGCTCGTCCGCCGTGGCGAGGCGCGTCGCCGCCTGCTCGATCGCGCGGCGCAGCTCGGCCATCGAGGCGAAGCGCTCGTCCCGCGGCTTCGCGAGCGCCCGCAGGACGATGCGCTCGACGTCCTCCGGGATCGACGGGGTGAGGGTCCGCGGCGGCTCGACCGAGCCCTTGTCGCAGATGCGGCGCACCATCGCGGTCTCGTTGTCGGCGTGGAACGGGTGCCTGCCGGTCAGGAGCTGATAGAAGACGATCCCGAGCGTGAACACGTCGGAGCGCCGATCGACGGGCTCGCCGCCCGCCTGCTCCGGCGACATGTACGCGAACTTGCCCTTGACCTGCCCGACCTTGGTCCGCTGCAGGTTGGAGGCGGCCTTGGCGACGCCGAAATCGACGATCTTCACCGCGCCGTCGTAGCCGACCAGGATGTTTTGCGGCGAGACGTCGCGGTGGACGAGGCCGACGGGCTTGCCGTCGCGGTCGCGCAGCTCGTGCGCGGCATGCAGGCCGAGGGCCGCCTCGCCCACGATGCGGAGCGCGACCGCGAGCGGCACGCCGCCGCGCGCCTTGCTCTCGCGGAGGACCAGGTTGAGCGGCTCTCCGTCGATGAGCTCCATCACCTGATAGAGGACGCCGTCCTCCTCGCCGACATCGATCGTCTCTGCGACGTTCGGGTGGTGGATCTGCGAGACCAGGCTGGCCTCGTCCAGGAACATCGCCTCGAAGTCGGGGTCGTCGCTGAGCTCCGCCCGCAGCAGCTTGACGGCGACGAGCCTCGGGAGCTGGCCGCTCGTCCGAGCGGCCCACACCGAGGCCATGCCCCCGAGCGCGATCGGAACGAGGAGCTCATAGCGACCGAGCGTATGGCCAGCGCGTACTTCTCCCATGGTGCTCACGTGCTGCGTAACTCCGGAGGGAGGCAATTCCCGCCGGGGATCATGCCCGCCGAGCCAGGCCGCGCGCGAGGTCGCGCCCGTGAAAATCGCTCGATGTGCCGGGCGTAGCTCTTGACCGATGACCGACAGCCACCGCCCGGACACGGCCGGGCGGTTGTGCTCTGGATCGTCGCAGAGAACGCCCTGGGGCTCAACCGGGAACGCTGTTCAGGGCACAGCGTGATCTTCCACCGTCGCCCGCTGGATCGGGGGCCCCCGTAGGCTCACCGCGTGAGCCGATCGGCGTCAGGAGCGCTCGCCGCTCCCCTCGACCGGCGCGCCCGACTGCGGGGTCTCGGGCGCCGGGATGACCTTGCGCAGCGCGGTGAGGTGGCGCTTGGTGACGCCTGACACCGCCAGGATCTGCGCGTCGGTCGCGCGTCGCACGCCCTCGAGGGAGCCGAGCTCGCGGAGGAGCGCCGTCCTCACGGCGCTGCCGAGCCCCGGGATGTCCTCGATCTCGGAGCGCAGGCGCCGCGCCTTGCCGAGCCGCTTGCGCGCGTGGTTTGCGAACCGGTGCGCCTCGTCTCGCGCGCGCGCGAGAAAGAAGAGGGCGGAGCTCGTGGAGCGGAGCGGGATACCGTTCTTCTGGCCAGGCAGGTAGACGCGGTCCACGAGCTTCTCGCCGGTCTGCGTCTCGCGCTCCTTCGCGAGCCCCACGATCGGGAGATCATGCAGGCCGAGATCACGCGCCGCCGAGAGCGCGACCTGGAGCTGGCCGCGGCCGCCGTCGACCACGAACAGATCGGGCAGATCCCACTCGGCGGCGCCGGACGGCGCGCTCGGCTGCGCGTCCTGCGCCGGGGCGGCGGCCGCTCGGGCCGCGGCGCTGGGCGCTTCCGTTTCCGTCTCCGTTTCCGTCTCCGTCTCCGGCGGAGCGTCGCTCTCGGGTGCAGCGTCGCTCTCGCTCGCCAGCGCCTCCGCCTCCGGCAGAACGTCGCTCTCGCTCTCCGGCGCCTCCGCCTCCGGCAGAACGTCGCTCTCGCTCGCCGACGTCTCCACCTCCGGCGGCGCCTCGCTCGCGGGCGCGACGTCGTCTTCATGCGAGCCGATCGCCGCATGGCTCTCGAGCGCTGGGGCCCCGGGCGCCTCCGGAGATCCCGGCGCGGCGGCCACGTCATGTGCGCTGGCCGGCGGGCTCGCCGAGCGGGCGGCCTTTCCGCGCCGGAACCGGCGCGCGAGCACCTCGTACATGGCGGCGTAGTCGTCGCCGTCGGCCACGCTCTTCACGTTGAAGCTGCGGTAGCGCTTCTTGTCGGGTTGTCCGTCGAGGAGCGCCACGATCGATCCCACGGTGTCACCGCCGCCGAGATGCGAGATGTCGCAGCACTCGATGCGACGCGGGAGCGTCGGGAGGCGGAGGCGCTCCCGGAGCTCCTCGAGCCGGCCCTCGAGATCGTCGGAGCTCCTCTGCTTCTCCCGGAACGCGTGAGCCGCGTTCTCGCTCGCCATCTTGAGCAGGTCCACGCGCGGCCCGCGCTGAGGCACGAAGAGCGATACCTTGCGGCCGCGCCGGTCGCCGAGCCACTCCGCCACGCCCTCCGCGCCGTCGGGCAAAACCGGCACGAGGACCTCATCGGGGATCGTGGTGGACGCGACGCCATAGTACTCGTTCAGGAAGCCGCCGAGCACCTCGTCGTCCGGCAGCTCCATGTTGCGGAGCGAGAAGGACAGCGTGTCAGTGACGCGCCCCTGGCGTACGAGGATCACTTCGACCTCCACGAGCGTCCCCTCGCGGTAGAGGCCCACCACGTCTTGATCGACGTCCTTTACATAGACGACGCGCTGGGCCTCCCGCACCGCCTCGACCGCCCGGAGCTGATCGCGGTAGATGGCCGCGCGCTCGAACTCGAGCTCCCGCGACGCGTCCCGCATTCGCGCGGTGAGCTCGCCCGTGAGCTCGTCGTGGCGCCCTTCGAGGAAGAGCGCGACCGAGCGGACCATCTCCGTATAGAGCTCCCGGTCCACCTCCATCACGCAGGGCGCGAGGCAGCGCTTGATCTGGTACTGGAGGCAAGGGCGCCGGCGCGACGCCATCTCGGCATCGGAGCAGGTGCGGAGCTGGAAGTGCTTGTTCACCAGGTGGAGCGTCCGCCGCGCGCTCGTCGCCGAGTGGTACGGGCCGAAATAGCGGGCCTTGTCCGGGTCGGGCCGGCGGACCGTCTCGAGCATCGGCCACTCCTTCTGCGGATCGAGCTTGAGGCAGAGGAAGTCCTTGTCGTCGCGCAGCTTGACGTTGAACCGCGGCTTGTGCTGCTTGACGAGCTCGTTCTCGAGTACGGCCGCTTCCTTCTCGGTGGCGGTCACCACCGTCTCCAGGTCGGCCACGATTTTCCGCAGTATCGGGATGAAGTAGCGGGCGTCGCTCCCGCTCTCCTGGAAGTAGCTGCGGACGCGCGAGCGCAGGCTCTTCGCCTTGCCGACGTAGACGACGGCGCCGGTCTTGTCGATGAACATATAGCAGCCCGGCTTCGTCGGGAGCGACGCGAGCTTGGCTGCGACGAGGGCTTCGGAGTCCTGCTTCACGCTCGGGTTGACCACGGCCGGAAGGATCTAGAAGTCGCGAGCGCCGGCAGCAAGCGCCCCGATCAGCTCCGCTCCGGCAGAGAGCGGCGGGCCCGACCGGCGGCGGCCCTCCTTATACACCTCGAGCGACGCCGCCCTCCGGCGCGGGAGCGGCGCCGCTCGCCGCGGCGACGCGCGGAACGCCCGGGTCGAGATCTCGATCCGCCGCCCGACCGGATCACGACGTTGGTCGGCGCCAGCACGCGAGCGCGCTAGCACGCGAGCGCGCAAGCGGCGGAGGGGCGATGGCCTCCGCCACATCGCGTCGCCGGGAGCGACGAGCTCCACCGGCGTGCGCGCCGGTGAGGCCGGCGCGGCGAGGTCGCGACTCGCGCTTCGGGCACGTTCTCGCCGGACGGCGGCGACACCTTCTTGCCCGCCGCGCGCCGAGCGCCCGTGTGGCGCGGGACCGGAGACGACTGAGGAGATCACCGCGGCGCGCGCAGCTCGGCGCGAGACGGGCGGCGGGTGTGTCGTCGGCGCGAGGTCCTGGTCTTCGTGCAGAGGGCTTGCCGAGTCGCCGGCGCGCGCGGCGCGGCGACGGCGCCATCTTCGCCTCGGTCACAATCCGGCGCGACTCCCGCTCGCGTCATCGCGACCAGTCCGTCTGGAGCTTCCTGGCCTCGAGAGAGGCCGCCCGCCCGAGAGCGAGGTTCGCGCGCGCCCTCGGTGCCCGCTTGTCCTCGCCGTAGCCGCGCTTCGGGTTCTCCCCGCAAGCCACCTTCGTCCCCCCGGCCGCCACGGTGACGAGCATCTGGCGAGGAGCGAGGAGGGAGGAGCGAGGAGAGAGGAGAGAGGAGAGAGGACAGAGCGCCCGCCGGCGGTTTATCGTTACCGCGCACCCTCTAATCAGGTTGCCTGAACGGGGAAGGACTTGTATGGTCGTAACATCACCAGCGACTGCCCGTTCGATACCTGGGTCTGTGACCAGAAGGCGTCGGCGGACTGAGCCCGCAGCGCCACCGGTTCCGTCATCTGGTTCCCGTTCGCTGCCGTTCGCTGCCGTCCAGGTGGGCCTCTGCGCCTGGCGTCGGGTAGACCCCGAGGTGGGAGCGCGAGTCGATCAGCCGAGGAGTGACGAACTGTCCAGCAGCGTCCACCACCACCGCCCCGCTCGGGGGAGCGATGTCGCCTCCGGCGGCGGCGGACCGCTCTGCCTCCTGGAGCAGGAGCGCGCCGAGGGCGATCGTCACCCGGATGCCCAGCACGAGTGTCACCCTCCGAGTCAGGATGGGCGGCAGAGCAGGCACGCTGGCCTCGCGCCCCCCAGCCGGCGCGCGCTCAGCCTGCCAGCAGGGCGGCGGGAGCTCGGGCGCGACGGCGGGTTGGGGCGACACGCCCGGAGGCTGAGCAGCTCCAGCACATCGGCAGAAAGGTGCAGCCAGCCCGGAGGCGCGGTGACCTCCGGTCTGGAGCGTGGATGGGCGCGCGCGCCTCGGTCCGCCGCGCCCCTCCTCCGGAGGGATGTGCTCGTGGGTGCGCGACGCAGCGCTCGTGACCTCGACAGCGCCGGAGGGAGGCTCCGAGGCCGACACGTTGCGGTCGATCCCGGAGAGCGGCTCGGTCTGGTGACGGAACTTCGGGCGTGCGGACACGCCACCCGGGCAGGGCGGAATGCAGAAGTGAAAGGCATGAGCCGCCGGCCCGCGCATGGGTGGTGGCCCGGAGCGACGGCCTCGGCCATGACACCGCGCTTCCCCCACGGCGGCTCGCCGGGGGGGCCAGGCTCTTCCACGCTGCCTCGGTCGAGCGCGCGCCGGGGCGCGGGGGGGTGGGCTCTTGTGTCCGGAGCACAGGAAAGGGCGCGGCCGAGGGAATGTCGCTGGCTCCCCGCGGTTACGGGGCTGGCGCGAGGTGCGCAGCGCTCGGCTTCACGCGAGGCCGCGGCGCGGAGGGGGCGTGGAGAGGAGCGCGGTGCTGTCCATCGGACCCGTCCTGGGCTCTGGGGGCAGAACCTGGCTTCGCGGAGCGAAGCTGCGTGGGAGGAGAGCGGTGGCTGGAGTCCGGCTCGACCGGTCGCCCCAGCACCCCATGAGCCGTCGGGCCCCCGTGAGGGCGGCTTCCCGACGCATGGTGAAGGGACACCTCTCGAATTATTTTCAGGTCAGATGCTGATCTTTAGTTGACAACTCTACCTATTCATGGGACGCGAGATCCAATGAGCAACGTCGAAACCGAAATCAGAAGCCACGTTGATTCGTTCGTCTCTCAACTGAGCGCACTTGTCCGCAAAGCGGCTCTCGAGGCGGTCGCTGACGCCTTGAGGGAGGGGGGCCAGCCGGCCGCCGCCGCGCCGCGCAAGGCGGGTCGGGCCAAGGCCGCTCCTCAGCAGCAGCCCGCGGAGGTCAAGAAGGCGGCGGCGGGGCGCCCTGCGCGCGCCGCGAAGCCTACCCGCAAGAAGGGCGAGAAGCGCTCGAAGGAAGAGCTCGCCGCCATGACGCAGAAGGTCCTGGAGCACATCCGGGCCAACAGCGGCCAGGGCGTGGAGCAGATCGCCAAGGATCTGGGCACCACCACGAAGGAGCTGACCCTGCCGATCCGGAAGCTGCTCGTCGAGAAGAAGATCACGTCGAAAGGAGAGAAGCGGGCTACCAAGTACTTTTCCCGCTGAACGCGACGTCGGCGCCTCCCGGGCGCGTCCGGTCCGGCGAGCCGAGGTTGAAGTCCAGCCTCCTCCCGGCCCGAAGCGGGGAGATCTTGGCGAGCCAGGAGCTCCCCAGGTTGCCGCGGAGTCGTCGCACATCGGAGCGGAGCAAGCTCCGCAGCCGTACACGCCTCAGGATACCCCCCAGCAAGAGTTCCCGAGCAGCTCCTCTCCCGCGTAGCGCGGTGGAGGGATCGGCCAGCACCACGCGCTTGCGCCGGCGCAGGCGTGCCGTCTCGGATGCGCCGCGATCATCAGGCCACCCCAACATCTTGTGCGCCGACCTCGGCCAAACCACCATCCCTAGTTCTGATGCGCCGCTGGGATGTCAGGGATGCCTGTCTGGCAGAGCACGATCGGCGGTGCACGTGCGAGCCGCCGTGAGCGGCATTGGACTGATCCGCGTCCACCCACCGTGCGCTCGAGGCTTCACGAGCCGCGCTTGAAGCAAGACCACGTCAGACTCGACCTGGAATGAAACCGCACCTGCGCGGACATCTCCTCCAGGACGCCCCTGGCGGACGTCGCGACGCTGCGCTGGGCGACGAGCCGTGCGTCTCTCCAGCGGGAGCGCCTTGGCGGTTGTCGACCCCTGTTGAGGTGGGGACAAGAAGACGACCGGACAACCGCCCGCCTCACCTCCACCCGGCCACGATGGCAAGCATGGTCTATGCCATCGTCACACCGCTCGGTCGATACCACGGCTTGAAATCAAAACGAGGACAACGCCAGACCAACATCACCGCGCTGGACAGGTTCTGACCAGCTTCGGCGCTCAGCGCACGGCGACGCTCGGGGCAGAGTCCGTACGCTGGGGCCTGAGTCCGGGCGGCGCCCGCCGGGGGCGCGCCGAGCGAACCTCATGAGACCTCGGGGAAAGTGCGACTCGGGCTCAGCGCTGGGCGCGGGCGCCGACGATGAGAACGTTCGAAAAAGGCGTCTTTCCCCAGGCCGGCCTCGTCTCGCAGGTGAAGCCGAGCTGCTCGAGGAGCGCGGCGATCTCCCGGGCAGGGCGGAAACGCACCCGCTCGCCCCGGTTGAACCGTAGCGCCGTGAAGATGCGCTCCTCGAGCAGCGTGATCGAGCTCCTCAGGCCGCGCTCGGTATCTGCCTCGCGGACGAGCAGGCGCCCTCCTGGCCGAACTGCCGCCGCCGCCCGCCGAAGGATCCCGTCCTGCTCGTCCAGGTGGAAGTAATGAAGCAGATCGATGAGCAGCACGGTGTCGGCCTGACCCAGCTCTGCCTCACGCGCGTCTGCACACCAGAATTCCGCGGGCAGCGGAGCCGCCACGGGCAGAGGTCGCGGCTCGCCGGATGAGCCGGTCGGCTCGGGCGATCGCGGCGGCGCTCCGGCGGTGGCGCCGCTGGCGCGGAGGGCGTCGTCTATCTTGGCGCGGTCCCAGTCGAACCCGCGCACGCGCGCCGCCCTCCCCAGCTCGAGCAGGAGAATCGGCAGCTGGCCAGCCCCGGTGCCGATGTCGAGGACCTCTCCGAGCGCGCCGGGGCGGTCGCCGGCGATGTCAGCAATCAGCCGGGCGACGGGGTCGCCGAGCAGCTTGAAGCGAACATAATGAAAGCGGGTGCGCTGCGCCGGCGTCGCGCCGTCAGGCGGGCTGTACCTCGAGGCGACCCGCTCGACCGCGTGAACCCACGGCGGCGCGTCGTCTGGAAGTCGATACGGCTCCACCCGGCGGCTCTGCAGGCCGGGCGCGCGGCGCCGCTTCAGCGCGACGAGGGCGAAGACCAGCACGCCGCCGAGGGCGGCGAGCGCGAGCCCGACCACGGGCGCGCCCAGGAACATGTACTCGGGGAACTCGGACAGCGCTTGCGTCCAGCTCATCGTTTCATCGAGGCGAAGCCATGCACCCGTGCGGAGGTACGCGCCGACCTGGACCTCGGCCGTGAGCAGCGCTGGCGCAAACAAGGGGTTGGAGATGTTCGCAGCGACCCAGGCGATGGCTGCGTCGAGGCGAAACCACAAGCACAGGACGAGGACGAGCGGCGTGTGGCAGCCGAAGATCGGCTGGGAGCCGATGAACAGGCCGATCGCCACCGCGACGGCGGTGCGCCCGGCGGACAGCTCGCTGCCGCGGAGCTCGCGCCACGCGCGGCGCGCCTCCTCTCGGAGGTGAGAGTACCTCGCCAACGCTCAGGATCTGCCTTCCCGCTCCGCGCGGTCGGCGTCGCCCGCCGCGTCGGCGATCGTCGTGGCCAGGAGGTCGGACACCTCCGTGGGGGTCACGTCATCGAGCACGTCCCAATGCGCGCTCCTCGCGACAGGCGGCGCCGGCGCCTCGGGAGGCGCGCCGTCCCTCGGGCGCCCGTTCCGCTGCGCTTCCACCATGCGGAGGTACATCTTCGCCATCTTGTTGTCGGGGTCGATCGCGAGCGCCTCGCGCCACTCGGCGATCGCCTGATCGGCCGCGCCGAGGGCGAGGAGCACGACCCCGAGCAGCACGCGGGCGGGCGCGAACTTCGGGTTCGCGTCGCGCGCAGCGGTGTAGTGCTCGCGAGCGAGCGCCAGATTGCCCGCGTCGCGGTACATCGTCCCGAGGCGCAGCTGGAGATCCGCGAACGTGGGGCACAGCGCCACGGCGCGCTTGAGCTCGTCGATCGCCTCCTGCGCGCAGCCCGCGTCGGCATAGGCCTGCGCGAGCGCGGCGTGCATGTTGGCGATCTTGCCGCGCGCGAACGGGTCGACGACGCCCCCCGTCCCCTCGCCGCGGCGGATGCGGGAGTAGACCTGTCGCGCCGCCTCGTACTTGCCGAGGTCGTTGTACGTGACCGCGAGGTTCAGCAGCGCTTCGGTGTAGTGCTCGTTCAGCTGCACCGCGCGCTCGAAGGACAGCTCCGCGCCGAGGAAGTCCCCTCGCTCGTGGAGGATGACCCCGAGCATGTTGAAGACGTCGGCGAACCGATCGGTCTTCTCCAGGATCTGTCGCAGCGCGTGCTCGGCGAGATCGTACTCGCGCCGGTCGTAATGCTCCCTGCCAAGAACAAGGAGCTGCTTCAGCCGGTCATCCATGGGGCCCGCTAGCTTACGCGACCAGCGTACGGACGCGGTGCGCCTTCCGCGCAATCGTACGGAGGGCCACGAGGTAGCGCGGTTGCAACCCAGCCGACGCCTTGGTACGCACGTCGGCGTGCCGAGTGCAGTACCTCAGAACCCGGTCGAGGCATCCGGGGCGCCGGACGCCGCGGAGCGGAGCGGCGTCGATGGCGGCGCGGCGGAGCGCGGCGTCACGGGCGCACAGGACACGGGCCGCGACGCCGCCGGCGCGCCGCCCGCGAGCCGTGACGTCGCAGACGCACAGGACACGGGCCGCGACGCCGCCGGCGCGCCGCCCCCGGCCCGCGACGCCGCGGACGCGCCGCCCGCAGCGGCGGCGCCCCTGGCGCTCGAGCGCAGCAGCGCGATCGACGACGCGCTCGACGCGCCCAGCAGACCTGCCACGCCGCCGCTGCCGAGCCCCCGCCGCGAGAGCGCCCCGGCCGCGCCGTGGTCGCGCGGCGGCGATCTTCGCGCGCGCTCGGCGCCGACGTGGACGCAGCAGACGCCGTCTCCCTCCCGCACGCGCAGCGCTGCGCCCTGGTTGCGCGGCGGCGATCCCCGCGTGCAGCCCCCGCGCACGCCGTCGCTCGTCGACGGCCCTTACGCGGCCTCGGGTTCGGGCGACGGCCCGCGCCTCCCCCCCGGGCTCGGCCGGCCTCCTCCAGGCCCACACCTCTCGCCGCGCATGACGGCGGTCTTCGGCGGCATCTTCGGCCTCGCGACGCTCACGTCGCTCATCGCGCTGCTCATCCAGGGCGTGCCGGTGCGCGACGAGCGCGCGCTGGTCGCGGCGGGCCCGGCGGGCTCGGCTGCGGCCACGGACGAGGCCGCGAAGCCGGCGGCGTCGCCGGAGGTCAAGACCAAGAAGCGCACCCCGCTGCCGGGCCCGTGGCGGATCTCCGAGCTGGCGAAGGACACGTCCATGCTCCTCGTGAGCGACGTGATGGAGCGCCGGTCGTTCATCACGGCCCTCGACGAGAAGGGGGTGCCGAAGGCCCAGATCTACCGGATCATGAAGGCCTTCGAGGGGCTGCGGAAGTTCGACAAGTGCGGCCGCAAGGATCGGTTCACGGTCGCGATGGAGCGCTCGACCCGCCGGGTCCGCGCCTTCGAGTACGAGGTGTCCGCGAGCGAGATTTACCAGGCGAGGGAGGACGCGGCCGGGCTGCTCGCGGGCGCCGCGCTCGACATGAAGATCGCCGAGGAGGAGGTCGTCGGCGCCTTCTACGTCGGCAAGGATCTCGCCAGCTCTTACCAGGCGAGCGGCCTCGAGCCCGGCTTGCTCGACACGATCGACGAGGCGCTCAGCGGGCGCCTGTCGACGGAGAGCTTCGAGGAGGGGAGCACCGTCCGGCTCATCGCCGTGGAAGAGACGGCGCTCGGCATGTTCTCCCGGTACAAGAAGATCATCGCCGTGGAGTACCGGCCCGTGGATCCCGCGCAGAAGCCGCTGCGCATCTACTATTTCGCGGGGCAGGAGAGCCGCGGCTACTTCGACGAGCGCGGCCGGCAGCCGTACGCCGGCGGCTGGCGCTCGCCGGTCCCGGGCGCGCCCGTGACGTCGAAGTTCAACCCGAACCGGATGCACCCGGTGCTGAAGAAGAAGATGCCGCACAACGGGACGGACCTCGGCGCCCCGATGGGGACGCCGGTGTACTCGGCGTACCGCGGCGTGGTCGAGTGGGTCGGCCCCGCGGGTCCCAGCGGCAACCTCGTCACGGTCACGCACCCGAACGGCATCACCACCGGGTATGCGCACCTCTCGAGGTACGCGCCCGGCATCAAGCCCGGCATGAAGGTGGGCACCCACCAGCTCGTCGGCTACGTGGGATCGACGGGCCGCTCGACGGGCCCGCACCTGCACTTCAGCGCGAAGAAGGACGGCAAGTACTTCGACGCCGAGACGCTCCAGCTCGACGGAGAGCGCGTGATGCCCGGCACCGATCGCGCCGCGTTCGCGGCCGCGAAGGAGGCGCTCGACAAGCGCATCGACGCGATCCCCCTGCCCGAGCCGCCGCCCGAGCCGGTGAAGCCGGAGCCCGCGGAGCCGGCCGCGCCGCCGCCACCCGCGGCCGCCGGAAGCGACGCCACGGTCACCGCGGCGCCCGAGGTCGGCCCGAGTGGTCCGACCGAGCCGGAGAAGCAGCCGCCGGAAGGCGCCGGGGACGACGAGGGTGAGCTCATCGAAGGCCCGGATCTCAAGAACCCGCCCGAAACGATGTGACGCCGAGCAGCTGAGAGGACCGAGGGCGCCGAGCTGGGCGCCCTCGCGGCCTCGATGGGTCGCGCTCCAGAGGAACGAAGATCTCGGGAACGCCGAGGAGGACGCCCGCGCGCCCTCGGTGGGTCGCGGCGGGCGGCGAACAAAAAAGCGAGAGGACGCCGAGGAAGATCTCCTCGCGTCCTCGACGCTCTCTCCAGGGGCGTCCGCCCTCGATGGGCGGTGCCGGGCCTGCTACCGCTTCGAGTACTGGAAGCGCTTGCGGGCGCCGGGCTGGCCGTACTTCTTGCGCTCCTTCTTCCGCGCGTCGCGCGTGAGGAAGCCAGCGCGCTTCAGCGACGACCTGCGCTCGGGATCGAGCTCGCAGAGGGCGCGCGCGATGCCATGCCGCATCGCCTCGGCCTGGGCGCTGTGACCGCCGCCGACCACGGTCGCGGTGACGTCGAACTGATCGAGCAGCTCGAGCAGCTCCAGCGACTGCCGCATCACCATGCGCGAGGTCTCGCGGACGAAGTAGTCGTCGGCGGGCCTCTGGTTCACCCGGATGGTGCCGGAGCCCGGCGCGAGCCAGACGCGCGCGACGGCGGTCTTCCGCTTCCCAGTGGCGTACGTTCTCGTTTCCGTCATGGCTTTGCTCAGCTGTAGCTAAGGGGCTGCGGCTTCTGCGCCGCGTGGGGGTGATCGGGACCGGCGTAGACCTTGAGCTTGGTGAGGAGCTCACGGCCGAGGATGTTCTTCGGGAGCATCCCCTTCACGGCCTTCTGGATGGGAAGCTCCGGCTTGCGCTCGAGCAGGTGGCCGTACGACTCGGAGCGGAAGCCGCCCGGCTCGCCGCTGTGCCGCACGTAGTTCTTCTGCTGGAGCTTGCGGCCCGTCAGAACGACCTTCTTGGCGTTCACGACGATCACGAAGTCGCCGGTGTCCACGTGCGGCGTGAAGGTCGGCTTGTTCTTGCCGCGCAGCACCGTGGCGATGCGGCTGGCAAGGCGGCCGAGGGGCTTGCCCTCCGCGTCGATCACCCACCACGTGCGCTCGTTGCGGGCCTCCGCAGGCTTGGCAGAAAAGGACTTGGGCTGAGGATTCATTGGGCGAAAAACTCCGGAAGGGCGCCTGCCGAAAAGGGGCGCAACTTCTACAAGGCGGTCCACCGCCTGTCAAGGGCATCGCGCAGCCGACGGGCGGCGCGATCCGTCAGTCGAACGTCGGTCGAACGTCGGTCGAACACAGCGGTACGTGAGCTCTTTGTGCTTCTTTGTGCTCACGCAGGCGAGCGCACGCTGGACGTCCAGCCCCGCCGAGGTTGCTCCACGAGGTCACGCTCCCGTCTCACCAACATTTCCGCGGTCCTGCCTGGACGTCCGCCGGGCTCGACCACGCGCCGCACAGCCGCAGCCATCTTCGGCCGCGCCGCCGTGACGGGCGGCTTCATCAACGGAGACTTCCGCAGTCCTGCCCCCGGGCTCGACAGGAGCGCTGAGCGCGCCGGGAGAGAGCGCGTCCTTCACGAAGCCACGAACTGTTCGGTGCAGCGGAGAGGGCGGGATTCGAACCCGCGGTACGTTGCCGTACACACGATTTCCAGTCGTGCACCTTCGACCACTCGGTCACCTCTCCTGATACTTCGTCGACGCGCCTCGCTTCTGCCGGACCGGCGTCGCTCTCAGGGAGCGGTCGGTCAGAGCCCACCTGGCTCCATCGGGTCAAGCAGCCAAGCTTAGCGGAGAGAGCGGGATTCGAACCCGCGGTACCCTTGCAGGTACACCTGATTTCGAATCAGGCACCTTCGGCCTCTCGGTCACCTCTCCGCGGGCGAACATGGCAAAGTGGGGCCGGCTGGTCAAGCATCTCCTGAACGCCGACCGGTCCGGAGGTGCACTTCGCGCGGTCCCGGCCTCGCCCGAGCGCCGAGGAGGCCTCGCCCGACCGCCGAGGAACCGCGGCTACGCGAGGTCGTTCGGCGCCTCCGGGCTGCCCGGCGCGCCCTGCGCCGCCGCGTCCTCGCGCTCGGCCCGGAGCGCGGCGCGCGCCGCCGGCGTGCCCGCGCGCGGGAGGCGGATCACGAAGCGAGCGCCCCCGAGCGGCGAGTCGAGCACGTCGATCGTGCCGCCGTGGTCGACCACGATCTTCTTCACGATGCTCAGGCCCAGCCCGGTGCCGTCGTACCGCGTGGTGACGTACGGATCGAACACCGTGTCGCGCACGGCGGGGTCGATGCCCGGGCCGTCGTCGTCGACGGCGATGACGTAGCTCTGCCCCTCGATCCGCGCGGAGACGCGGACCCTCCCCCACACCGCGGACGCCGGCTGCGCGGCGCCGCGCGCGCCCTGCCGCGCGTCCCGCAGCGCCTGCGCGGCGTTGCGCACGATGTTGCCGAGGGCGCGCCGGAGCATCTCCCGGTCGAGCGCGGCGGGCATCGGCGCGTCCGGCACGTCGAACGCGAGATCGACGCGGCCGAGCAGCGCCTCGTCCGTGGCGTGCTCGCGCCCCGCCTCCTCGAACGCCGCGAAGTGCTCGCCCTGCTCGCGCAGGAACTCCGCGAGATCCGAGGGCTCGAGCTCGGCCTGGGGCAGCCGCGCGAAGCTGGAGAACTCCCCGACCAGGCGGCGCAGCGTGCCGACCTCCTCCTCGACGACCTCCAGCGTCGTCTGGAGCAGGCGCTGGTAGGCCGGGTCGCTGCCGGCGTACCGGCGGTGGCACTCCTCCACGGCGAGCTGGATGGGCGTCAGCGGGTTCTTGATCTCGTGCGCGAGGTGCCGGGCCATCTTCTGCCACTCGCCCATGCGCTTCAGGAACTCGATCCGCGCGCGGCTGCCCTCGAGCTCCTCGAGCATGCGATCGAAGGCGCGGCCGAGGTCCGCGACCTCGTCGTTGCCCGGCAGCCCGACGCGCACCGAGAGGTCGCCCTCCGCGACGGGCCGGGTCGCCGCGGCGAGCCGCGCGATGCGGTCGACCACGGGCCGCACCACGAGCACGCCCGCGATGACGGCGAGGACGATGGTCGCGCCGAGCAGCGCGGCGAAGGCGTCGCCGTAGCTCTCGTCGAGGTACTCCTTCCGGTGCTCCCGCTCGAGCGCGCGGTACGCCTGCGCGAACGCCTGCGCTTCCTGGAGCTCGTCGAAGCGGGCGCTCGGCGCGGCGAACGTCGCGGCGAGGGTCCTCGCGTCGCCGCCGCAGCCGTCGTCGTCGCCGCCGCCGCCGCCGCCATCGTCGTCGCCGCGCGCGAGGTCGCCGCGCGCGGGCTCGCCGGGCGGCCCCGCGGGGCGCGCGATCGGCCTGCGGACCGAGAGCGTCTTCTCGCGCGCGGGATCCACGGGGCGGCCGCGCTCCCGCGAGGCGACGAGCTCGTCGCCGCACCGCTCGACGCGCAGGGAGACGAGCGTGGGGTGGGCCTCGAGCAGGCGCGCGAGCTCGGCCTCGAGCGGGCGCGCGCCCCCGGCGAAGGCGCCCCGGCGGAGCGCGTCGCCGGCGGCGATCGCCTCGGCCTCGAGGCGCATGCCCTGCTTGATCGCGGCCGCGAGCTCGGCGTACACGCCGAGCGCCCGGTCGAGGTGGACGCCGAACTCGGGCTGGAACGCGGTCGCCGACACCCGCGCGATCACCGTCCTCGCGACGACGATGCTCGCGACCAGCGGGATCAGCGCGGTCACCAGGATCGCCGCGACGACCCGCCGCTCCGTTCTGCCGGGGATACGCATGCGCGCAGCATAGCCGCGGCGCGCGCGGGGCCGCCGGCGGCGGCCGGAAAACACGCCCGTCAGGAGGGCCGCCCGCCGCGCCGGCGAGGGCCCCCCGCCCGGGGAGCGCCGCTACTCGACGGTGACGGTCTTCGCGAGGTTGCGCGGCTGGTCGACGTCGTTGCCCTTCAGGTTGGCGACGTAATAGGCGATCAGCTGGAGCGGGAGCACGGTGAGGAGCGGCCCCACCTCGTCCGGCACCTTGGGGATCCAGACGTGGTGCTGCGCGATCTCGAGGATCGACTCGTCGCCCTTGGTGGCGATCGCGACGACCTGCCCCTCGCGCGCCCGGACCTCCTGCAGGTTGGAGAAGGTCTTGTCGTAGTGCGCGTCGCGCGGGCAGACGACGATGACGGGGAGGTCCTCGTCGATGAGCGCGATGGGGCCGTGCTTCATCTCGCCGGCCGCGTAGCCCTCGGCGTGGGCGTAGGAGATCTCCTTGAGCTTCAGCGCGCCCTCGAGCGCGATGGGGAAGCCGAGGCCGCGGCCGAGGAAGAGCACGTCCTTCGCGTGCACGAGGCGCTTCGCGATCGCGTGCACGTAGTCGGCGTCGCCGAGGACCTCGCGCATGTGGCTCGGGATCTCCCAGAGGGCCTGGAGGATCTCGCGCCCGCGATCCGCGGACAGCGAGTCGCGGCGGCGACCGAGGTAGACCGAGAGCAGGAGCAGCGCGGCGAGCTGCGTGGTGAAGGCCTTCGTCGAGGCGACGCCGATCTCGGGGCCCGCGTGCGTGTAGAGCGCGCCGTCGGAGAGGCGCGGGATCGCGCTGTCGAGCACGTTGCAGAGCGCGAGCACCTTGGCGCCCTGCGCCTTCGCCGCCTTGAGGGCGGCGATCGTGTCGGCGGTCTCGCCCGACTGGCTGATGGCGATCACGAGGTCGTCGGGGAAGAAGATCGGCTCGCGGTAGCGGACCTCGCTCGCGAGCTCGACCACCGTGGGGACCCGGGCGAGCTGCTCGATCCAGTAGCGCCCGGCGATCCCGGCGTGGTGGCTCGTGCCGCAGGCGACGATGTAGACCCGCTTCAGCTCCTTCGCGAACTCGGGCGTGACCCCGATCTCGGTCGCGTGCACGTCGCCGGCGGCGAGATCGATCCGGCCGCGCAGCGTCGCCTCGACGACGTCGGGCTGCTCGTGGATCTCCTTCAGCATGAAGTGCTTGTAGCCGCCGCGCTCCGCCTGGACGGGGCTCCAGTCGATGCGCTTCACGCGCCGCTCGACCTTGTCGCCGCCGGTCACGGTCTCGATGCGGACGCCGCTCGAGTGCAGCTCGGCGATGTCGCCGTCCTCGAGGAAGATCATGTCGCGGGTGTGCGAGAGGAGCGCGGGGATGTCGCTGCCGGCCAGCATCTCGCCCTCGCCGACGCCGACGACGAGCGGCGAGCCGTACCGGGCGACGACGATGGCGCCGGGCTCGTCGCGCGAGACGACCGCGATGGCGTACGCGCCGTGGACCTGCCGGAGCGACCCGCGCACGGCCTCGAAGAGCGACTTCGCGCCCTTCTGGAGCTCGCGGTGGACGAGGTGCGCGACGATCTCCGTGTCCGTGTCGGAGAGGAACTTGACCCCCTGCGCCTCCAGCTGCTGCCGGATGGCCACGTGGTTCTCGATGATGCCGTTGTGAACGACGGCCACCGGGCCCGCGGAGTGCGGGTGGGCGTTCACCTCGCTCGGGCGGCCGTGCGTCGCCCACCGCGTGTGGCCGATGCCCGTCGTGCCGTCGAGGGTCCGCTTCTCGAGCGCCTCGCTGAGCTTGATCAGCTTGCCGAGCGTCCGGACGATCTCGATGCCTTTGCCATCATGAATGGCAATGCCGGCCGAGTCGTAGCCTCGATACTCCAGCTTGCGCAGCCCTTCGACGATGATCGGCGCCGCCTTTTTTGACCCAACGTATCCGACGATCCCGCACATGCTCGCCTCGTTCAGGTAATGCCCGCGCGCGCCTAGGCGTGCTGCGGAAAACGTAACGTTACTCCTCGCTACTGGGAGCTGGCAGAAAAAACTGCGCCCCCGGACAACGAACGCCGCGTCGACCGCGCGAAGGTCACAGCCAGGACGAATGCGAGCAATGCCGTGATCGAGGCGATGCCGAACGTGAGGGCGCCGCCGCCGCGCTTGTAGAGCTCGCCCCATGTGAGCATTCCGATGACAGATCCGGCCCCGGCGCTCGCCGAGAACAAGCCCTGGGCCGTGGCGAGGATCTGCGGCGGGGCGCGATCTTTCGTGTACGCGAGCGAGGCGACCCACATCATCGCGAAGGAGACGGCGTGGAGCGGCTGGATGGCGAGCAGGGCCGGCCAGAAGCGCACGGTCGAGAGGAGCGCCCAGCGGAGCGAGGCGCCGACGAACGCGAACGCGAGCAGCGTCGGCGGCGAGAATCGCTTGAGCAGCGGGCCGGAGAACGCCATGAGCGCGATCTCGCCGGACACCCCGACGGCCCACGCGACGCCCACGAGCGACTCGGGGAAGCCGACGTCGCGCAGGTGCAGCGTGTAGCAGAGGTCGTACGAGGAGTTCGCGCTCTGCGCGAGGAAGGACGCCGCGAGGAAGAGGCGGAAGTCGCGGCTCTGGAGGAGGACGAGGGCGCGCTGCTTCACCGAGCCTTCGGCGGCCTCGGATCGCGGGGCGCCCGCGGCGTCATGGGCGCCGGCCGCCTGGCCGAGCCGCCGGAAGGGCGCCTCGCCGTGCGCGGGCAGCGCCCACGACAGCGCGAACGCGACCAGCAGCGCGGAGGCGACCGTGGCAGGGAACACCGCGGGCCGCGCCGGATCGACGAAGGCGCCCGCGATGACCGCCACCACCGCGAAGCTGACCGAACCCCAGAGCCTGAACCTGCCGTAAGTGATCCCGGAGCGCAGCGACGCCTCCATCGCGACCACGTCGGCCATCATGAACATCGGCGCGCGGAAGAACGCGAACGCGGTCGCCGCGGCGAAGAGGCCGGCGAAGCTGAGCGGGAGGCCCAGCGCGAACGAGAGCGCGAGCAGCGCGAACGGGAGGAAGGCGCCGGCGCAGGCGGCGCGGATCAGCCAGACCCGCACGCCGAGCGCGTCGGCGAGGAGGCCGAACGCCGGCGGCGCGACGAGGCCCATGGCGGGGAGCGTCGCCGCGATCGCCCCCATCGCGAGCCCCCGCACCTCCCGCGCTTCCAGCCAGCTCGGGAAGAGCGGCAGGTACACGCCGAGGACGACGAAGATGCCGAAGTAGTAGAGCGAGATCGCCCGCGGCGATGATTTGAGCTGCAAAGAAAGGGGAGGTGGCATCGGCTGCGCGCTGCCGCGCCCCGAGCGCGAGGTGCGTGCAGCATGCCCGTCTCTGACGCCGGCGCCGCGGAGGAGCAAGCGCGCCGAGCGCCGCGCGTTGCCGACGACGCGCGCGGAGGCGCCCCGCCGCGCGGTGCGTCATCGCAGCGGCGCTCTGCGAGAGGGCTCCGAGGCCCGGAGCACGGCGGGCACAAAAACGAAACGGCGGCGCCTCCGAGGAGAGGCGCCGCCGCGCGTGAGAACGTCGGCTCAGTACCGATCAGTACCGGTCGCCGCCGCGGCCGCCGCGGCCGCCGCGACCACCGCCGCCGCCGCCGCCGTAACCGCCGCCGCCACCGCCACGACCGCCCCGGCCACCACCGCCGCCGCCGCCGCCGCCGTAACCGCCGCCGCCGCCGCCGCCGTAACCGCCGCCGCCGCCGCCGCCGCCACCGCGCTGGACCCGCTCCTCCGCCTCGTTCACGCGAAGCGGACGGCCATCCATGAGCGCGCCGTTCATCTGCTCGATCGCCTGCTGAGCCTGCTCAGGCGTGCCCATCGTTACAAACCCGAAACCACGCGACTGCCCGCTCTCGCGATCGGTAACGATGTGCACGTCCGTCACATCGCCGCTCTGAGAGAACGCTGCCTGCACCGAGGCCTTGGTAGCCGAGAAGGGGAGATTACCAACGTAGAGGCGAGTACCCATGACACTGATTCACTTCACGGCTCTGCGAGATGCGTCAGCTTCTGCCGAACAATGCCCTGCCGCCCGATGGAGCCGTGGGGGATCGAGGGAGGGCGGCGCTGGGGAGGAGCCCCCGATGCGCCACACGTTGCGTCGTCCAGTCCGCGATCAATCCGCGATCCCCGAGAAGAGAAGCGTCGTGTCGAGTGCCAGTGACGTTCGTGACCAGCCGATAGTAACCAAATGTCCCCTCGGCGCAAGCAACTCGACGCGGCCCCCGTCGTCGTGCAGGCCGCCCGGACGTCCAGAACAGCCGCGGCGCGGTTGAGGCTGCTCGGGATCGTCGCGGTTCAGCGCCTCCCGGGGCGACGGAACGTGGCCCCGAGATCCCAGCCCTCGCCGTTCAACGCGCGCGCGAGCGCCACGTCCGGCATCACGCCGCCGGCGATCCGGACCTCGGCGATCACGCCGAGGCGGAGCGTCGCGGTGAGGGAACGCGGCGCGGCGCTCTGGGCGAGCCGCGGCGGGTGGCGGGCGAGGTCGAGGGCGCGGCCGCGGCTGTCGGCGGTGGCAAGCGCGAGCAGGGCGTGGAGCGGCCCCGGGCCGAGCGGGCGCACCAGCTCGATCGCGAGCGTCGCCTTGCCGCGGGCGCGCCGGCGCCCGAGCTCCGCGCGCGCGACCGGCGTCGCGGTGACCTCGTGCCCAGGACGCGAGAGGATCGGCGCGACCGCCTCGGCGACCTCGACGAGGTGCGCGGCCGACTCGTCCACGAGCAGCTCCGCGGGAGGCCCGCCCCACGCGGGATCGCCGTGCGCCTTCGGGAGGGCGAACAGGCCGAGGTGCGCGAGGCGCTCGGGCGGCAACGCGTCGACGAGCCGCTGCGCGACGCCGGGCTGGCCGAAGAGCCCGGCGTCCGGGCCGGTGGTGAGCACGATCCAGCCGGCCACGCCCAGGTCGAAGCGGACCGCGTCGCGGCGGTTCGTGTGGAGCCCGGCGCCGAGCCAGCCGAGGTCGTCGCGCTCGGCCTCGAACGCGCGGAGCGAGGTCGTCAGGTCGTCGGAGCGGACCACCTCGACGGCGTCGAGGAAGGCCGGGCCGCGCGCGGCGACGTCGTTGCGCGTCAGCGTGAGGCGCCGCGCGCCGAGCTCGGCGCGGAAGGCGCCCGTGCCGTCCGGCGCCGCGGGATCGAAGCCGCGCGGCAGGAGCGCGACCAGCGGCGACGCGAGCGCGCGCGCGAGGCGGGCGGGATCCGCGCGCGGGAACACGGCGGCGAGCGGATCCTTCGGGTGGCGCGCGGGGCTCGGGACGTCGGCGAGCGCCGCGGCGCCGCCGCGAGCGCGGGCGCGCTCGACCGAGCTCACGATGTCGCGGCCGTCGAGCTTGGCCAGGCGCGCGGTGCGCATCCCCTCGCGCAGGCGCACGACCGCGGCGTCCCCCTCGCGGGACGGCAGCGCGGCCGCCAGCGTCGGGTAAGGGTTCCCGGCCGCGTCGGCGCCGTACAGGCTGTCGGCGATCGCCGACGCGAACAGCGCGGCGGCCGGATCGTTCAGCTCGTGCGGATCGAGCGAGCTCGTCGGCCACGGGAGGTGCATCGAGAGGCGGCCGCCGAGCGGGGTGCGGCCGAGGGCGCGCGCCGGCGCAGGGACGGCGGCGGCGCCGAGCAGGGCGGCGGCGCCGCCGAGCAGGGCGCGGCGCGGGAGCGGTCGGCTCACCGCACCACCCAGATCTCGTCGGCGGTCGCGACGGCGAAGGGGGCGCGCCCGGCGCCGTCGGGCGGGCAGACCGCGAGGGCGCGCACCCCCGCCGGCGCCGGCAGGCGCAGGACCTCCTCCGGCGCGGCGCGCTCGGGGGCGCCCGCGCGGCGGCGCCACGACCAGACCACGACGGCGTCCTCGAGCGGGTCCAGCACGTCGAGGCTGGCGATCAGCTCGGGCTCTCCATCCTGATCGAGATCGCCCACGGCGAGCTGCGCCCCGGCGCTGCCCACGACCTTGCGGCGGCCCGCGCTGTCCCGGATCTCGACCGCGCCGCGCTCGCGCGTCGCCCAGACGGCGAACGGCTCGCCCCGCGCCGACGCGAGCCGCGCCGACGCGAGCGCGTCGTAGCGGCCGCTCAGCGCCGGGGTCGCCGGAGCTGGATCGGCGGCGGCGCACGGCCCGAGCGGGCCGGTGAGCAGCGGCCCGGAGATCGCTGCGCACGCGGAGCCACCGGCGTCCGGGATCGCGAGCCCGGGGAGCTCCGCGAGCGCCTGGAGCTTGCCGTCGAAGCGGACGCTGCGCGCGCGGTCGGTCAGCCCCACGTCGGCGAACGGCGGCAGCAGCTCGCCGTCCTGCTCGCGCTCGACGAGCGTCGCGAACGCGAGCGGCTCGCGGAGCGGCGACGGGTGCACGCCGACGATGTCCGGCCAGGAGCGCGACTGGAGCGGCACGACCCGGCCGCCGCGCAGGCGGAGCGTCGTCACGCGCCGGCGGCTCACGCTGAGGATCTCGAGCGAGCCGTCGGCGTCGAGATCGCCGCACGCGAGCGCGACCACGTCGCCCTCGAAGTTCTTCGCGCGGTCGATCTTCGCGGCGACGAGCGGGATCGGCGCGAGGAAGCTGCGGATCTCCGCGTCGAGCGGCGCCTCGGCGTAGGCGTGGGCGACAGGGCCCGGCTCCGGATCGCGGATGCGCGCCCAGACGGTGCGGGGCACCGGGTAGGCGTCGGCGGTGACGCGCAGCCGCCCCGCCGCGATCTCGACGGCGAGGTGGACGAGCGCCGCGTCGTCGCGCGCCGCCTCGCGCGCGTCGGGCAGCGGGATCGGCTCCTTGTGCGCCCGCGCGCCCTCGCCGAGCTTGCCGGCGAGCTGGGCGGCGAGCGTGGCCGCGAGCTGCGCGCCGCGCGGCGCGGGCGCGTCGGACGCGAGCGGGGCGGCGGCCACGAGCACGCGGCCGGGCACCGCGCCGAGCGAGCGCGCGAGCGCCTCGACGGCGCGGGCGACGGCCGAGCGAGGCGGCTTCGGCGCGGGCGCGGCCGGGCGCGGCGGCGCGGGCGCGGGCTGCGCGGCGGCAGGGGGCGCGAGCGCGAGGAGGGCGAGGAGGAGGAGCCTGGGCGACAACGCCGAGATGTTACGCGCGCCGGCGGGGTCGGGGCCAGAGCCGCAGCCCGGCCGGCACCACGAGGAGCGCGACCACGAGGCCGACGGCGCTGCCGAGCGCGCCGACCCGGCCGAGATCGCGCAGGCCGTCGAAGTCGCAGAACGCGAGCGCGGAGAACCCGGCGGCGGTGGTCAGCGCGGTGGCGGCGATCGCCGGCCCCTCGCGGCGCAACGTCTCGCCGATGACCGCGTCGCCGCCGCCCTCGGCCTCGATGTCGCGGGCGCGGTGGAGCAGGAACATGCCCTCGTCCACGGTGATCCCGAGCAGCACCGGGATGACGAGCGCGTCGTACGCGTGCAGGGGGATGTCGAGCACCCGGATGAGCAGGAGCACGAGGGCGATCTCGGAGGCGACCACGAGCGCGGCGAGCACGATGTCGCGCGCGCTGCGGAGCGAGGCCGAGAGCGCCAGCAGCACGAGCGCCCCTGCGGCGAGGGCGATCCGCGGCATGTCGTGCGCGAGCGTCTCGCGGAGCGACGCCTCGAGCCGGGTGTAGCCGGTGAGCATCGCCCGCGGGTCCGCCTCGCGGATGGCGCGCTCGATCCGCTCGACCGAGCCGGCCTCGCGGGGCCGCACGTACACCGCGACGAGCGCCTCGCCCGCGTCGGCGCCGAGGTAGCGCGAGAGCAGGATGGACGCGGGGCCGCGCTCCAGATCGGCGAGCGCCACCTCGTGCCGCGGCGGCGCGCGCATGCCGGCGAGCACCGCCGCGAAGCGCTCGGGGGCGAAGCCGGTGTCGCGGAGCGCCCGCTCGAGCTCGTCGGCCCTGGCAGGCAGGTCGAGCGCGTCGCGCGCGGCGAACCGCGCGGCCTGGGTCGACGCGGCGGGCGCGAGGGCGGTGAGCGCGTCGACGGCCTCCACGTCGGCCTTCATCGCGGCGAGCCGCTCGGCGATCCGGTCGCCCCGCGCCCGGGCGCGCTCCTGGTCGCCGTCCGCGACGAGCACCACCCACTGGCCGCGCCTGCCGCCGAACGCGTCGAAGATCGCCTGCTGCACCTTGAGTGGCTCGAGCTTGGCGGGCCTGATCGCGACGATGGACGCGGCGAGCGGCGGCGCGGCGCCGAGGGCGACGGCCGCGATGGGCAGCGCCGCGAGCGCCGCGATCGCGAGCGCGCGGCCGCGGGTCCGGGTGAGGCGGTACAGGCCGTCGGGCCAGCGCGCCGGCGCCTCGGGCGGCGGGGTCCCCCGCTCGAGCCGCGCGCCGACGGCCGGGGTCACGACGACGATCGCGATCGCCGTGAGCACCTCCCCCGCGGCGCACAGGAGGCCGAGCTGCCGGAGCGCGTTGATGTCCGACAGCGCGAGGGCGCCGAACGCCGCCGCCGCGGTGACGGCGGCGACGAGCACCGCGCGGGTGGTCCGCGCCCTCGCGGCGCGCGCGGCCGCCTCCGGCGGGAGGCCCTCGCGCCGCGCCTCGAGCAGCGCGGCGTAGACGTGGACGCCGGTGTCGACGCCGACGCCGACGACCACCGACATGAACGCGACCGCGATCGCGCTGAGCCCGCCCGGGAACGCGGTCGCGAGCCCCGCGGTCCACACGGTCCCGAGCACGAGCGGCGGCATCACCGCGGCGAGCGCGCGCAGCCGGCGGAAGAGCAGCGCGAAGACGGCGGAGGCGAGCAGCATCGAGAGCGACCCCGAGACGGCGAGGTCGCGCGTGAGCATCCGCTCGGTGGCCGCCGCGATCGCGTGCCCGCCGGTGAGGCCGAGGGTGATCCCCGGGTGCGCCGCGCGGATCGGGGCGAGCGCGGCCTCCGCGTCGGCGACGAAGGCGCGCGCGTCGGCGCCGCGGAGCGCCTGCCCGGCCGGCTGCACCAGCACGAGGTGCACCTTGCCGTCGTCTGTGGCGAAGGCGCCGTCCGCCTGCGCGCGCACGCCGGAGCCGATGTCCGCGGACTCGAAGACGAGCTGCGCGAGCCGCAGGGGGTCGGCCGCGATCGCCTCGGCGGCGGCGCCGCCGCCGGGCGCGAGCAGCATGGCGCGCGTCTCCGCGAGCCGCTCCCGCATCCCCTCGGGCGAGAGCGCCGCGCGGAGGCGCTCGAGGACGCGCGCGTCCGCGTGCCGGAAGGCGAGCCACGGGTCGAGCGCGCGCGACGCGTCGATCCGGTCCGCCGCGCGCTGCACGGTCGGGCGCGCCGCGAGGGCCCGCGCGATCTCGGACGCCACGGCGGCGTTCTCGTCGGGGTCGTCCCCCTTGACCATGACGACGCCGAGGTCGCCGCCCCCGAACCCGCGCACGTACCGGCGCAGCGCCGCGGCGTCGCCGTGCTCGGGCAGCAGCGAGGCGACGTTCGGCTCGAGCCTCAGGCGCAGCGTCACGGCGGCGAAGGCGGCGAGCGTCAGCGCCGCGAGGGCGAGCGCGACGAGGAGACGGAGCGGCCGGCGCGGGGCGTCCGCGCGGGCCGGCGGGTTCGGGGGGGGCGCTGCCATGAAACGAGGCCGGGGCGGGCCCGGCGCCGCTCCTCTACCCTCACCCCCGGCCCGGCGCGAGGACATCCACAGCGGCGCGTGATCCGGGTGGGCCGCCCTTGCGCGCGCGAAGGCGCCGGTCCATCCCGGCTGCATGGATCTCCCCGCGATCGTCCTCGCCGGCAAGCCCGTCCTGCGGAAGCCCGCCGCGCCCGTCCCGCCCGAAGAGATCGGGACCAAGCAGCTCAAGCAGCTCATCGCGACCATGGTCGCCGTCATGCGCAAGGCGCCCGGCGTGGGCCTCGCGGCGCCGCAGATCGGCGTCGGCCTGCAGGTGATCGTGCTCGAGGACGGCGAGGAGCTGATGTCCCGGCTCACCCCGGCCGAGCGCGCCGAGCGCGGCCGCGTGCCGTTCCCCCTCAAGGCGATCATCAACCCGACGTTGAAGGTCCTCGGTCCGCCGCTCCCGGGCGCGGCCGGCGCCGGCCGCGCGACGTTCTTCGAGGGTTGCCTCAGCGTCCCCGGCTACATGGCGCTCGTGGAGCGCGATCTGTCCGTCGAGGTGAGCGGCGTGGACGAGGACGGCAAGGAGGTCCGCTGGGAGGCGACCGGCTGGCCCGCCCGGATCCTCCAGCACGAGGTCGATCACCTCCGCGGCACGCTGTACGTCGACCGCATGATCTCGCGCTCGTTCTGCAGCAACGAGGAGGCGAAGCTGTGGGTGGGCCGGCCCATCGCCGAGGTGCGGGCCGCGCTCGGCGCGTGATCGCGCGCGGCGCGCTCGCCGGCCGCCGCGCGCTCACGCCGGCGGGAGGGCCTCGCCCCCGCGGCGGGCGAGCGCGTGGACGATCCGCTCCATCCTGATCCCGCGCGAGCCCTTCACGAGCACGAGATCGCCGCGCTCGACGATCTCCAGCGCGCGCGCCGCGGCGGCGTCCGAGTCGCCGACGAACGTCGCCCGAACGCCGGCCGCCTCGGCGGCGCGCGCGATCCGGGCCGCCTCGCCGCCGACGGCGACCAGGGCGGCCGGGCGCAGCGCGCCGACCTGCGCGCCAAGCGCGTCGTGCTCTGCCGCCGCGAGCGCGCCGAGCTCGCGCATCTCCCCGAGCAGCAGGACCAGCCGCTTCCCGAGCGCCTCGGCCATCTCGGCCGCCGTCTTGAGCGAAGAGCGCATCGACAGGGGGTTCGCGTTGTAGCTGTCGTCGATGACCACGGTGCCGCCCGGCAGCTCGAGGACGGACAGGCGCCCGTCGCCCGGCGGCTCGAGCCCTGCGGCGGCGCGGGCGGCCCGCTCCGCCGAGAGCCGCTCGCCGAGCGCCGCTTCCACCGCGGCGACCCCGGCCGCCGCGGCCAGCGCGCCCGCCTCCCCGAGCAGCGGGATCACGAGCTCCAGCGCCTCGCCGCCGCGGTCGAGCCGCACGGCGCTGCCGCGCACCCCGACCTGCCGCCTGCCTGCGATCCGGACCTGCGCCAGCTCGCCGAAGCCGTAGGTGATCCGGCGCGAGGCGCCGGCTCGCCCGAGCTGCTCGACCACCATCACGTCGTCCCCGTTGCCGAGCGCGACGCCCGCAGGCGGCAGCGCGGCGAGCAGATCCCCCTCCTCGGCGGCGACGTCCTCGAGCGTGCCCAGCCCCTCGGTGTGCTCCACGCCGATGGAGGTCAGCACGGCGAGGTCCGGCCCCGCGATCCGCGCGAGGGTCGCGACCTCGCCGCGCTGGTTGGTGCCGATCTCGACCACGGCGAAGCGGTGGCGCGGCTCGAGCCCGAGCAGCGTCATCGGCAGCCCGATCGCGTTGTTGAGGTTGCCTGCGGTGGCGTGCACGTCGCCGCGCTCCGCGCCCGCGAGCAGCGCCGCGACGGTCCGCGTCGTCGTCGTCTTGCCGGCGGAGCCGCCCACCGCGACGATCGCCCGGGGCCCGGCCGGGTGGGCGGCGGCTCGCCAGCGCTCGCGGTGGGCTCTCGCGAGCGCCCCGAGCGCCGCGAGCCCGTCCTCGACCAGCACCACGCCGCCCGCGGGCGGCAGGGCGACCTCTCGCGAGACGACGAACGCAGCCGCCCCGCGCTGCGCCGCGGCGTCGAGGAAACGATGGCCGTCGAAGCTCTCGCCGACGAGGGCGACGAACGCCGCTCCCGGCGCGATCGTGCGGCTGTCGGTCGAGACGCCGCGCGCGTCCGGTCCGGTCCTCAGCACGCGCCCGCCGGTCGCGCGCGCCAGCTCGTCGAGGGTGAAGGGGGCGAGGTTCTGCGGGATCGGCGTCGCCATGGCGGGGCGATCACCAGCATGGAACGGCGCGCCGGGCCAACGAATCGCCTGCGGCGCGCGCGCCCGCGCCGCGCCGGCTCAGCGCGGGCTCTTTTCCTTGTCGATGTTCTCGTAGAAGTCGTCGGTCCGCGGCCGCGGGCGCGGCGCGGGGCGCGGCGCGGCGGGCGCGCTGGGGGCCGCCGTGGCGCTGGCGGTCGGCGCCGCTTCCACCTCGGCGTTCGCGGGAGGGTGCTCCTTGTAGTCGACCTTGATGGGCCCGCCGCCGCCCATGCTTTGCCACAGCGAGATCCCGACGAGCGCCAGCACCGCGACCGCCAGGACGACGCTGAGCACGATCACGAGCGTCCTGCCGCCGCCGTCCTTCCGCGGCGGCGCGGGGGCGGCCGCCTGCTGCGGCTCCTCGCGCTCCGACGCGAAGGCCGAGGGGAGCGCCGGCAGATCGATGCGCGCCGACGTGGTGGCCCATGGGCTCTCGGCGGGCGGCATGGCGGCGCCGTCCCACCCGCCGGCCGTCGGCGGCGCGCCGAGCGCCGCTGCGCCAGGCGGCGCGCCGAGCGCCGCTGCGCCAGGCGCCGCGCCCGCCCCCTGCGGCCCCGGTGCGGGCCCGGCCCCCGGCGCGGGCCCGGCCCCCGGCGCGGGCGCCGCGGCGACGGGCAGCCCGGGTTGAGCCGGCACCCCCGCGTGAGAAGGCATGGGCGGTCGCGCGTGTTCCGGCGCGGCCTGCGACGCGGCGGAGCCGAACGCGGGACCAGCGAACGAGGGCGGCGCGGCCGCAGGAGGAGGCGGCTGAGCAGCGTTCGTTCCCATCCGCTCCGTGTTCGGCGCGGGCTGGAAGGCCATCTGGCTCGGGGGCACTCGCTCCGACTGCGGCGCCTGCACGAACGGGAGCGCGCTCGAAGAATAGACGCCGCTCGCCGAGAGCACGTCCTGCTGCGAGACCATCCCGGGAGGAAGTGTCCCTCCGCGCGCAGAGACGGCCGGCGAGGGAGACGGAGGTCGCACCGGGGCGGGCGGCTGGGCGGGCGCGGAGAAAGGCGCGGCGTGCGGAGCCGCCGCAGCAAACGCCGGCGCCGACGGGCTCGCCTCGGGAAATGCCGCCCCGGAGGGGACCGCCCCGGCGAACGCGGGCGCGGGCGGCGCCGGCGCTGGATACGCCGCGCCAGGTGAGGTCGACCCGGCGTACGCCGCCCCGGGCGGGATCGGTCCGGCGAACGCCGGCGGCTCAGGAAACGCCGCCCCGGTGGAGCTCGGCCCGGCGAACGCCGGCGGAGGCGGCGGCTCAGCGAACGCCGCCCCTGGAGAGCCCGGACCGGCGAACGCCGGCGGAGTCGGCGGTGGCTCAGCGAACGCCGCCCCGGTGGAGCTCGGCCCGGCGAACGCCGGCGGAGGCGGCGGTGGCTCCGCGAACGCCGCCCCGGCTGGACCTGACCCGGCGAACGCCGGTACGGCCGCCGCGGGCGCGGCGAACGCAGGCGCGCCGTGGTGCTGAAGAAGAGGGCTCAGCGCGTACTGGCTCGAGAGCGGGTGCAGCGCGCCGGGCGCCGTCAAGGGGGGCACGGGCAACGGCCGGAAGGGGATCCCCGCGCCATGCGCGGGCGAGTGCGGTCGGCCTGCGTGCACTGCCCTCTCATTCTCCGAGGCTCCCCATGGAACGTGTTTGTCGGTCATCCGCGCGCCTCGGAGGAACCCGCCCACGCGGACCCTCCGCCCCACATCGAAGCGGAACAGCGCTTTCAATCTACTCCCAAGTCTCGGTGTCCGGCCATCCTTACTGACGCGCCGCCCCGCCGCGGCGGACGCCTCGCCCCGCCGCGCGAGGCGCCGCTGCGCCGAGGGCGCGCAGGACGACGCCGCCCGTGCCGCCCGTCGCGGACGAAGAACAGCGCGGCGAGGGCGCGCTCGGCCCGGCGCGCGGCGAGCGCACGCCCTCCGTGGAGCCTCCGTGGGGATCGTGCGCTCCCCCGCCCGCCGCTGCGGTCGCGCCGCCGGCGACGCGCGCGCACAGCACGCCGTGCCGCGCGCCCACGCCGCGCGCGGCACGGCGGGACGGCAGAGCCCGCAGCGCCGAGGCGCTGTCCACGGTTCCCGGGAACTCTCGACATGGCGAGCGCGCGCGGCGGCGGCGGCGGCCGTCGCGGGGGAGCGGCCTCCCGTGGCCGCGGGGCGGCTGTCGACCGCGGCGGCATAGTGCTATGGCACGTCGCGATATGGCCGCCGAGACGATGGGCCCCCGCAACGAACCTTCATCCGCTGAGCCGCGCGAGCCCGCGCGCTACGATCATGCCGAGGTCGAACCGCGCTGGCAGCGCGCGTGGGAGGAAGGCGAGATCTTCCGGGCCGTCCGCAGCGCGGACGCCTCCCGCGAGAAGCGCTACGTGCTCGACATGTTCCCCTACCCCTCCGGGTCGGGCCTGCACGTCGGCCACCCCGAGGGGTACACGGCGACCGACATCGTGTCGCGCTACTACCGCATGCGCGGGATCGACGTGCTGCACGTGATGGGCTGGGACGCCTTCGGCCTCCCGGCCGAGCAGCACGCCATCGAGACCCGCACGCACCCGGCCGACACCACGGCGCGGAACATCGCGACGTTCAAGCGCCAGCTCAAGATGCTGGGCTTCAGCTACGACTGGTCGCGAGAGCTCGCCACGACCGATCCGCGCTACGTGCGCTGGACGCAGTGGATCTTCCTCCAGCTCTTCAAGAACGGCCTCGCTTACCAGGACGAGGTGAGCGTCAACTGGTGCCCGGCGCTCGGCACCGTCCTCGCGAACGAGGAGGTGATCGACGGCAAGAGCGAGCGCGGCAACCACCCGGTCTACCGGACGCCGCTCCGCCAGTGGATGCTCCGCATCACCGCCTACGCCGACCGCCTCGCGGAGGATCTGCGCCTGCTCGACTGGCCCGAGGGGACGGTCGCGATGCAGCGCGCCTGGATCGGCCGCTCGGAGGGCGCCCTGATCACGTTCGAGGTCAAGGCGTGGAGCAAGGGCTCGGTGAGCGTGTTCACGACCCGCCCCGACACGCTGCTGGGCGTCACCTACGTCGTGCTCGCGCCCGAGCACCCGCTCGCGAGCTGGATCACGTCCACGGAGGGCAGCACGACCGAGCCGCGCCGCGAGGCCGTGCGCGCGTACGTCGCCGCGGCGTCGAGCAAGAGCGATCGCGAGCGCCTCGCCGGGGCCGCGAAGGAGAAGACCGGCGTCGACACGGGCCTCTTCGCGGTGCACCCGATCACGGGCGCCGAGGTGCCGATCTGGGTCGCGGACTACGTGCTCGGCGGCTACGGCACCGGCGCCGTGATGGCCGTGCCCGGGCACGACGAGCGCGACTTCGCGTTCGCGCGCGCCTACGGGCTGCCCATCGTCGAGGTCGTGAGCCCCGACGGCGCGCTGCACGATCGGCTCGAGGCCGCCTACGTCGAGCCGGGCGTCGCGGTCCGGAGCGGCGAGTTCGACGGGCTCACGACGGAGGACTGCAAGCGCGCGGCGATCGGGCGCCTCGAGGCGCTCGGCCGGGGCAAGCGCGAGGTGAACTACAAGCTGCGCGACTGGGTCTTCTCGCGCCAGCGTTACTGGGGCGAGCCGATCCCGATCTACTTCCCCGTCGAGCTGGCCGATCCCGGCGGTGATCCCAGGAAGGGCGACGCGCACACGATCCGCTACGACCAGCCGATCGCGGTCGACGAGGCCAGCCTGCCGCTCGAGCTGCCGCCGCTCGCCGACTTCCGCCCTGGCGACGACCCGGCCGGCCCGCTGGCGCGCGCGGTGGACTGGCGGTTCTTCCAGAAGGACGGCGCGTGGTACGCGCGCGAGACGAACACGATGCCGCAGTGGGCGGGGTCGTGCTGGTACTACCTGCGCTTCCTCGACCCGCAGAACGACGCCGAGCCCTTCTCGCAGGCGGCGTACGACGCGTGGATGCCGGTCGACCTCTACGTCGGCGGCGCGGAGCACGGCGTGCTGCACCTCCTCTACGCGCGCTTCTGGCACAAGGTGCTCTTCGATCTCGGCCACGTGAAGCACCCCGAGCCGTTCATGAAGCTCGTCCATCAGGGCATGATCCTCGGCGAGGACAACGAGAAGATGTCGAAGTCGCGGGGCAACGTGATCAACCCCGACGACATCGTGCGGGCCTACGGCGCCGACGTGCTGCGGCTCTACGAGATGTTCATGGGCCCGCTCGAGGCGGTGAAGCCCTGGCAGTCGGCCCAGATCCAGGGCGTGGTCCGGTTCCGCGACCGCGTCTTCGCGACGTGCACGCGGCCGCTCTCGGACGTGATGGACGACGCGACGAGCCGGCAGCTCCACAGGACCATCAAGAAGGTGACCGGCGACATCGAGGGCATGGCGTTCAACACCGCCATCTCCGCGATGATGGTCTTCGTGAACCACCTGAGCGCGATCCCCTCGCCGCCGCGCGAGGCGGTGCTCCGGCTGATCCTCCTCGTGTCGCCGTTCGCGCCGCACCTCGCGGAGGAGCTGTGGCGGCTCACGGGGCACGAGCGATCGCTCAGCTACGAGCCCTGGCCGACGTACGACGAGGCGCTCTGCGTCGACGACGTCCTGGAGATCCCCGTCCAGGTGAACGGAAAGGTCCGCGGGCGGGTGATGCTGGCCAAGGCGGCTTCCGAGGAGGAAGCCCGGACCGCCGCGCTGGCCCTGGAAAGCGTGGCCGCCCTGGCCGCGGGCAAGCAGGTAAAGAAGTTCATCTACGTAGCCGGGAAGATCGTGAACATCGTGGTCAGCTGACGCCTCGGCGCCGCGCGGCGAGGGCGCGCGCCGCGCCGCGACGTCGCCCGTCCTCCTCGAGGACCCCCCGATGCACAGCCCAGGCTGGCAGGTGCCGTGCAACGGCGTCTGGCCGTGTGCCGGAACAACACCGCGAGGCGCATCCGCGCTGGAGGTCTCCTCGCCGCCGTGCTGACCGGCTGCGCGGGCGGCGCGGAGGAGCCGGGGCTGCACGGTGAGGACGCCGCCGAGGCCGCGCTGGAGATCAAGGGAGGTTATCCTGACAGCGGCGACCGCGCGGTCACCGGGCTGCTCGTCACCGATCGGGCCGGCAGGGTCGCGCGGACCTGCTCGAGCGCGCTGATCGCGCCCGACCTGGTGCTCACGGCGCAGCACTGCGTCGCCGAGGCGCCGAAGCTCATCGCCTGCAAGACGGCGACCTTCGGCGAGCCGGTCGAGCCTGCGCAGGTCTACGTCACGCTCGGCAGCGCCCTGTGGGCGACGGAGGCGCCTTGGATCGCCGCGCGCGCGGTGCTCAGCCCGCCCGACGGCAACGTGGTGTGCGGGCGCGACATCGCGCTCGTCGTGTTGTCCTCGCCGGTCCGCGGCAGCGAGGTGACGCCTCTTGCGCCCCGGTTCGACCGCCCGCCCGAAGTGAGCGAGGTTTACTCGGCCGTGGGCTTCGGCGACACCGAGGGCAGGGCGCGCAACGGCGGCGCGCGCAGGCGCCGCGATGGGCTCCGCGTCGAGTGCGTGGGGTACGGCTGCGGGAGCCAGGAGCGCGTCACCGGGAGCGAGTGGCGCGGCGAGAGCGGCATCTGCAGCGGCGACTCCGGCGGACCGGCGCTCGACGCGGCGGGCCGGATCATCGGCGTGACATCGCGCGGCCCGTCCGGCTGCTCCGACCCGATTTACGGCGGGCTGATCGCCCACCGCGACTGGCTCGTCGCCGAGGCGAGGCGCGCCGCTGACGCTGGCGACTACGACGCTCCCTGGTGGGCCGGGACGCCCGGCTGGACGGAGCGGCTCCCTTCACACCCGCCGCTCGACGAGCGCTGGCTCTCGTGCGCGCATCGTCCCATCGCGGGTGGCCGCGGCGGCGCCGCGCCTCTGCTCGCGCTGCTTGCGCTGCTCGCGCTCAAGCGAGGAAGGAAGTCCGCGCCGCCGACGTAACCGGCGGAAGGAACGTGGCGGAGCACGATTTCCGCCCGACGACCGCTCCAGGGCACACCTCGCCTGCTAGGATGCGGCCGTCCTGACCCTGCGGAGTGTCCATGCCCAGTTCGTCCAGCATCCGTCCGGCCGCGCTGCTCGCGGCGCTCGCGCTCGCCTCGACGTCCGTCGGCTGCGGACCGACCTACGTCCGCGGCTCTCAGGTCGAGGGGCTCGACGACGCGGCGATGAGCACGGGGATCGACAAGCGCGACATCGAGCAGCTCCTTCACGAGAACCTGAAGTCGTTGATGGCGTCCCCGGTCGCCAAGGCCTGGGCGCATGACGGTTCCCGGCCCACCCTCGCCATCTATCCGCTGTCGAACCAGACGAGCGAGCACATCGACAGCCAGCTGCAGGCGCTCCTGTCCGACATCGAGACGTACATGGTCAACACGGGCCTGGTCACCGTGGTGAGCGTCGAGCGGCAGCAGCAGATGATCGCGGAGGTCGAGAAGCAGCACGGCGGCGGGTTCGATCCGAACCACATCGCCGAGTACAACCGGCAGCTCGGCGCGCAGTACTACATCACGGGCAAGGTCTTCACGTCCGACGAGCGCACCGAGGACGAGCGCCGCGTCCAGTACTTCATGTTCATGCAGCTCATCGAGGTCGCCACGAGCGCCGTGTCCTGGCAGAACAAAGCCGCCTTCACCAAGGCGCTCATCCAGGAGTGATGCACAGGCGGCACGCGAGCCTCTGGGGACGCACGCGCGCGGTCCTGGCTCCCCTCGCGCTGCTCCTCGGCCTGGGACAAGCCGCCTGCGCGGGCCACGAGGATCGCGTGCGCACCGCGCTGGAGGCGCTCGATCGCGGGGCGCCCGTCGAGGCGGTCGCCGCGCTGAACGAGGAGCTCGAGGTCGACACGGCCGCCGAGCTCCCGTCGCTCAAGGGCGACAACGCGCTCCTCGTGCTCGACCGCGGCAACGTCCTCCTCAGCATGGACCGCTACAAGCTGTCCGCGCGCGATCTCGGGGCGGCAGACAAGTCGATCGACCTGCTCGACATGTCCCGCGGCGCGGCCGCCGATCTCGGGAAATACCTCTTCTCGGACGACGCAGGCCCGTACAAGGCCCCTGCTTACGAGAAGCTGCTCATCAACACCATCAACATGATGAACTACCTGGCCCAGCGCGACCTCAGCGGGGCCAGGGTCGAGGCCCGCCGCCTCGTGGTGATGCAGAACTACCTGCGCGATCACGAGGAGGAGACGGCGCTCATCGGCCTCGGGAGCTACCTCGCCGGCTTCGCCTTCGAGAAGAGCAACCAGCCCGACGAGGCGCTGCTCCACTACGACGACGCGCTCCGGCACGGACCTTATCCTTCGCTCCGCTCCCCGCTCCGGGCGCTCACGCGCGGGGAGCCGAGGTCTCCTCGCATCGCCGCGCTCATCGAGGGCGTCGAGCCGTTGCCGCCGCTCGGCGAGGCCGGGGAGGCGGAGCTCGTCGTGGTGGTCGGCTTCGGGCGCGTGCCGCAGAAGGTGCCCCAGCGGCTGCCGATCGGGCTCGCGCTCACGGTGGTGGCGGACGACATCAGCCCGACGGATCGCGCGCGGGCGAACGCGCTCGCGGCGAAGGGGCTCGTCACGTGGATCAACTACCCGACGCTCGCCCGGGGAAAGGGCGGCTATTCGATCCCGACGTTGAAGCTCGACGGGCGCCCGCAGCGCCTGGAGCAGGCCCTCGACGTCGAGGCGCAGGTGCGCTCCGCCTGGAAGAAGAGCGAAGGGACCGTCATCCTGTCCGCCATCACGAGGACCCTTGCCCGTGTCGCCGCCGGCGAGGCTGCCCAGGGCGCGACGGAGGCTGCGGCGGAGGACTCCGGGCCGCTCGGGTTGCTCGCCGGCCTGCTCACGAGCGCGACGCTGACCGCCCTCGACACGCCGGACACGCGCGGCTGGTCGACGCTCCCCGCGCGCATCGCCATCGCGCGCACCCGGGTCCGCGCCGGCGCGCACGAGGTGGTCGTGGGCGCCCGGGGCGAGGTGCGGCGCGTCCGGGTGAACGTGCCGGCGGGGGGCTGGGCCTTCGTGCCGGTGATGGTGCTCCGCTGAGCGGACCTCGGCGGACGGGAAGGGTTGCGGGCGCTATCCCGTCGCGGCAGTCTCCGCGCCGATGCGTACCCCTGACGTCCGCGCCGTGTTCGTCCGCGCGCTCTCGGCGTGTCCTCCCCTCGCGCTCCTCCGCGTGGCTGCCTGCTGCGCCGCCGCCTGCTGCGTGACCGCCTGCGGGACGCTGGCCACCTCGCCGTCCTGGGTCGGCGGCGGCCTCGCGGTCGCCGCGCCGGTCCGGGCGGCGGAGGAGGACGCGGCGCTCGCGCGGGAGCAGGCGCTCCTGGCGAGCCAGCCCAAGGAGATCGGCGCGCGGCACATCCTCGTCATGCACGACGGATCGAAGAGCAAGCCCGAGGGCATCCGTCGCACGCGGGAGGAGGCGCGCGCGCGGGCTCAGGAGGCGCTCGTCAAGGTCCGCGGCGGGGCGAGCTTCGACCAGGTGGTCGCCGAGTACAGCGACGAGCCCGGGGCCGCCGAGCGCGGCGGTGATCTCGGGGTCTTCCAGCGCGGCACGATGGTGAAGAGCTTCTCGGACATCGCCTTCTCCTTGAAGATCGGCGAGGTGAGCGAGGTCGTCGAGACGCCGTTCGGATTCCACATCATCAAGCGCACCGAGTAGCCCGGCCCGCCTCCGTCGCGCGCGGCCGCGCCCTCGACGGCTCGGCCGGAGTGGCCTAGCGTGGTGGGCATGACGAGGACTGTCCGCGTCGCGTCCACCGCCGAGCACCGCCGCCTCGATGAAGAGCGCGAGCGCCTCCTTCGCTGGAAGCACTGGGGCCCGTACCTGTCGGAGCGGGCGTGGGGCACGGTGCGCGAGGACTACAGCGTGAGCGGGGATGCCTGGGGCTTCTTCCCGCACGATCACGCCCGGAGCCGCGCCTATCGCTGGAACGAGGACGGCCTCGGCGGCCTCTGCGATCGACACCAGATCTTGTGTCTCGCCGTCGCGGTCTGGAACGAGAGGGATCCGATCCTGAAGGAGCGGGCCTTCGGTCTGACCGGCCCGGAAGGCAACCACGGCGAGGATGTCAAGGAGATCTACTACTACGAGGACGCGACGCCGACCTCCAGCTACCTGCGTTACCTGTACCGGTACCCGCAGCGGCCGTTCCCGTACGAGGAGCTCATCGCCGCGGCGCGCGGGCGCGGCCTCTCGGACAGCGAGGTGGATCTCCCTGACCTCGGCGTCTTCGACGGGGACCGGTATTTCGATGTGTTCGTCGAGTACGCGAAGCGGAGCCCGAGCGACATCCTGATGGCCATCACCGTGGTGAACCGCGGCCCCGAGGCGGCGCCGATCCATGTGCTCCCGCACCTCTGGTTTCGCAACACCTGGTCCTGGAGCGAGCCGCCCGGTCCGATCCCGGAGATCCGGCCCATGCAGACCGACGCTGGCCACGTGATGCTGCGCGCGGCGCACCCCGAGCACGGCGCGCATCACCTGTACATCGAGGGCAGTCCGGAGCTTCTGTTCACGAACAACGAGACGAACCGCGAGCGGCTCCACGGCGCCCCGTCGCGCACGCCGTACGTGAAGGACGCGTTCCATCACCGTGTGGTTCATGGCGACGCGGGGCGGGTGAACCCGGAGCGGCGCGGCACGAAGGCGGCGAGCTGGCATCGCCTCGAGGTGCCGCCGGGCGGGAGCCGTCGGATCCTGCTGCGGCTCGCCCAGGAGGCGGTCGAGCGACCGTTCGACTGTGCCGACGAGCTCCTGGAGACGCGGCGCAAGGAGGCGGACGAGTACTACCTGGCCGTCCAGGGCCCTCATCTCTCGGAAGATCGCCGCGCCATCCAGCGCCAGGCAGCGGCGGGGTTGTTCTGGTCGATGCAGTTCTATCACTACGACGTCGACACGTGGCTCCGCGGCGACGTGGAGGCGCCGCCGCCCGAGCGGCTCCGGGGCCGCAACATGCACTGGCGGCACATCTCCGTGGCCGACGTGATCTCGATGCCCGACGCGTGGGAGTACCCCTGGTTCGCGGCCTGGGATCTCGCGTTCCACGCGGTCGCGCTGGCCTCGATCGACATCGATCTCGCGAAGGCGCAGCTGAAGCTGATGGTCAAGGAGTGGTACCAGCACCCGAACGGGCAGCTGCCGGCGTACGAGTGGGAGTTTTCAGACCTGAACCCCCCGGTGCACGCCTGGGCGACGTACCAGCTCTACAAGATCGAGCGCAAGCAGCGCGGCGTGGGCGACCGGGTGTTCCTGGAGCGGGTGTTCCACAAGCTCCTCATCAACTTCGCCTGGTGGGTCAACAAGCGCGACACCGAGGGCAACAACGTGTTCGAGGGTGGTTTCCTCGGCCTCGACAACATCTCGCTCTTCGATCGGAGCGAGCGGCTCCCTCCGGGGATGCGCCTGGAGCAGGCGGACGCCACCGCGTGGATGGCGATGTACTGCCTCGACCTCATGCGCATCGCGCTGGAGCTCGCGCTCGACAACTCTGCGTACGAGGATCTGGCCAGCAAGTTCTTCGAGCATTTCCTGCGGATCGCGCACGCGCTTCATCATGCGACCGACGGCCGGCTGCCGCTCTGGTCTGAGGAGGACGGCTTCTACTTCGACATCCTGGCCGCGGGCGGGAAGTCGCGGCACCTCAAGATCCGTTCGGCGGTGGGCCTCATCCCGCTCTGCGCGGTGCACGTCATCACGCCGGAGGTCTACGGCAAGCTCGCGAACTTCCGGCGCCGGACCGAGTGGTTCCTCCGCAAGAACCCCGTGCTCGCCGAGGCGATCACGGTGCGTCCGGATGGCCGCCAGGTGCTCTCTGCGGTGGCGCCTGGCCGTCTTGAGCGGGTGCTGACGCACCTGTTCGACGAGGACAAGTTCCTCTCGCCGTTCGGCCCGCGTTCACTCTCCAAGGAGCACATGTCCGCGCCTGTCCGGCTCGGGCTCGATGAGTTCCAGGCGCATCACACGGTCGGCTACGAGCCGGGCGAGTCGGTCACGCGCATGAAGGGAGGAAACTCCAACTGGCGCGGCCCGATATGGTTCCCGCTCGGCTATCTCCTGTATCGTTCGCTGCTCCGGCTCGATCATGGCTTCGGCGACGTGCTCACGATCCCGGCTGTCGGCGGCTACGGTCCGCGCACCCTGCGCGACGGAGCGCACGAAATTGCGCGGCGCTTGGTTGCGATCTTCGAGCGAGACCGTGAGGGACGCCGCCCGGTGTATGGCGAGCACCCGCTGTTCCAGCGCGATCCGCACTTCCGGGACCGTCTGTTCTTCTTCGAGTACTTCCACGGCGACACCGGCGCGGGGCTCGGTGCATCGCACCAGACCGGCTGGACTGCGCTCGTCGGCGACCTGATCCTCCGAGCAGGGCGGCAGGGGCGTCCTCCTACATAACGTCCAGGCTCTCCGGCGAGACGGAAAGCGGTAGTGCCAAGCGGAACGCGCCGGGGGTGGGGCCGCGCGGCGGGGGCGGGCGGGCGCTGGCCATCCGGCAAGACTGGAACGAGGGAGCTTGCGCTGGGGACACCGCCCGGCGTGTCTCCCTTCGGGCCTCGCCAGCTGGAACGTTTCGTTGCGCGCCACACAAGGCGCGCCTGCAGCCTCGAGCCCTCTGAAGCCTTATGGTACCTCGGTCGGTGCTCGGCGCGCCCGCCCGCCCCCGCCGCGCGGCCCCACCCCCCGGCGCTTGCCATTGGACTAGGAAAAGAGGGTTTTGGGTGAAAGCGCCGGTCCCGCTCGATTGAAGCTGGGGGCCTCGGTGAAGGCGCTCGTCGCGGAGTGTGGGGGACGGGCTTTTGCTCCAGCCCAAGTCGACTCGAGCGGGCGTCGGAGGGCATCGAGCGCCGGACCCGTTCGATTGACGGTAGGCCTCGCGCGAGGGTGCTCGTCGCGCGGTGCGGGGGACGGGCTGTTGTTTGAGCCCGGATACGTCGTGTCCCTGGAGTGCGCAGCACGGAGGGGACACGACGTCCAAGGCGAGTTCAGCCCGTCCCCTGCGCCGCGCGACGAGCACCCTCGCGCGAGGCCGGGCAGTTCGCGACGGCTTCCCAGCGACCGGGCGATCTGAACCAGCGCCCCCTGTCAGCTCGCCCCGGCGGCGCCTCGAGCGCGCCAGGAGGAGCGACGAGCGGCGGACAAGAAGACAAAAAAAAACCTGCGCACGGCGATGCCTATGCGCAGGTTCGAAGAAACCCCGGCGGCGTCCTACTCTCCCACCAGGTTGCCCTGGCAGTACCATCGGCTCCAAGAAGCTTAACTTCCGAGTTCGGTATGGGATCGGGTGTGACCTTCTTGACATCACCACCGGAAACTTGTGGGCGCGTCCGATCGGCCCTCGCGGAGCACCGCTCCTCGCGACGCTCTACGCTGGGCCAACCGCGTCGTGCTGCTCGTCATCCGACGTTCAAGCGCGACGTCTCATTGTTTGCCCTCGCCCTAGCAGCAGGGTCAAGCGGCACGGCCCTCAAAAAAAAAGCCTGCGCACGATCTCTCGTGCGCAGGCTAAAAAAATCCCGGCGGCGTCCTACTCTCCCACTAGGTTGCCCTAGCAGTACCATCGGCTCCAAGGAGCTTAACTTCCGAGTTCGGTATGGGATCGGGTGTGACCTCCTCGATATCACCACCGGAAACTTGTGGGTGCGTCCAACTGGAAACCCTGCGGAGCCCGCGTTCACGGTCCTCCACGCAAGGTCAGCGTCAGCTGTGTTGCGCTGCTCGTCACCCGAACTCCGGGCGCGAGGCTTCGATGTTTGCCTTAGAAGTATGGTCAAGCCGCACGACCTATTAGTACCGGTTAGCTCCGCCGATCGCTCGGCTTCCACATCCGGCCTATCAACCTCGTGGTCTACAAGGGGTCTTTAGGGGCCTTGCGGCCCGGGACACCTAGTCTTGAGGCCGGCTTCCCGCTTAGATGCTTTCAGCGGTTATCCGTTCCGTACATGGCTACCCGGCTATGCCCTTGGCAGGACAACCGGCGCACCAGAGGTACGTCCACCCAGGTCCTCTCGTACTATGGGCAGCTCCTCTCAAGTGTCCTACGCCCACGGCAGATAGGGACCAAACTGTCTCACGACGTTTTAAACCCAGCTCGCGTACCGCTTTAATCGGCGAACAGCCGAACCCTTGGGACCTGCTCCAGCCCCAGGATGCGATGGGCCGACATCGAGGTGCCAAACCGCGCCGCCGATATGAACTCTCAGGCGCGATCAGCCTGTTATCCCCAGAGTACCTTTTATCCGATGAGCGATGGCCCTTCCATACAGAACCACCGGATCACTAACGCCTGCTTTCGCACCTGTTCGACCTGTCGGTCTCACAGTTAAGCTCCCTTGTGCGTTTGCACTCTACGCCTGGTTTCCAATCAGGCTGAGGGAACCTTCGCACGCCTCCGTTACTTTTTAGGAGGCGACCGCCCCAGTCAAACTGCCCACCAGGCAGTGTCCCCGACCCAGTTCATGGGCCCAGGTTAGATTTCCAGAATACCCAGGGTGGTATTTCAACGTTGGCTCTGCCGAACCCGGAAGCCCGGCTTCATAGCCTCCCACCTATCCTACGCAGAATATCCCGAAAATCACTGCCAAGTTGCAGTAAAGGTTCATGGGGTCTTTCCGTCTTGCCGCGGGTAGAGGGTATCTTCACCCCCGATACAATTTCGCTGAGTCCCTGGTCGAGACAGCGGGGATGTTGTTATGCCATTCGTGCAGGTCGGAACTTACCCGACAAGGAATTTCGCTACCTTAGGACCGTTATAGTTACGGCCGCCGTTTACTGGGGCTTCGGTTCAGAGCTTCGCTTGCGCTGACTCGTCCCCTTAACCTTCCAGCACCGGGCAGGCATCAGACCCTATACGTCGTCTTACGACTTCGCAGAGTCCTGTGTTTTTAGTAAACAGTCACAACCCCCATTTCTCTGCAACCACCTCACGCTCCAGGCGTTCACCCTTCACGCAAAGCGGCACACCTTCTCCCGAAGTTACGGTGTCATTTTGCCGAGTTCCTTAACCAGGGTTCTCTCACGCGCCTTGGGATACTCACCCCGCCCACCTGAGTCGGTTTGCGGTACGGACACCAAAGAGGCTCTGTACGCGGCTTTTCTTGGAAGTTTGGGATCACCGAGTATCCCGGACCGAAGTCCAGACCTCATCACCTCTCGGGATAGTGAACCGTCGTTTGTCCCTATCGGGTCCTGACAGCTCTCCCTACCGGCTTGAACACGAACAGCCAACTGCCGTGCTCGGCCTACCCTTCTCCGTCCCCGCTTACTTCAACGCCACCCTTGGTGGTGCAGGAATATTAACCTGCTTCCCATCACCTACGCCTCTCGGCCTCGGCTTAGGATCCGACTAACCCATGGGAGGATTATCCTTCCCCAGGAAACCTTGGGCTTACGGCGACCGAGTTTCTCGCTCGGTTTATCGCTACTCATGCCTGCATAAGCTCTTCTCAAGGCCGTTACCGGTCGTCACCGTCCGGCGTGTATCTCCTTGAGAATACTCCCCTACCGCTTCCGTTAGAAAGCCCGTGGCTTCGGTACTGAGCTTTAGCCCCGTTATATTTTCGGCGCGGGTTCGCTTGACCAGTGAGCTATTACGCTTTCTTTGAAGGATGGCTGCTTCTAAGCCAACCTCCTGGTTGTCTGTGCGCTCCCACATCCTTTGACACTTAGCTCAGATTTGGGGACCTTAGCCGACGATCTGGGCTCTTTCCCTCTCGGCTACGGAACTTATCTCCCGCAGCCTGTCTCCCGGATACTTGTCGACGGCATTCGGAGTTTGATTGGGTTTGGTAATCTGGTAGGACCCCTAGCCCATTCAGTGCTCTACCTCCGTCGCAATTCGTCCGAGGCTATACCTCAATATATTTCGGGGAGAACCAGCTATATCCCAGCTTGATTAGCCTTTCACTCCTACCCACACCTCATCCCCCACATTTTCAACTGTGGTGAGTTCGGTCCTCCAAGCGGTGTTACCCGCTCTTCAACCTGGACATGGGTAGATCGCTAAGGTTTCGGGTCTACGTCACGCGACTCGACGCCCTGTTAGGACTCGCTTTCGCTTCGGCTTCACCTCGCGGCTTAACCTCGCCACGTAACGTAACTCGCAGGCCCATTATGCAAAAGGTACGTGG